>NZ_LR594662.1:0-4800000 GCF_901827175.1 Variovorax sp. RA8
ATGCCGAGTGAAGGCATTGGCGACAGCCTTTGGCAGGCCTGCGTCGACCAGCTCGCGCAGGAACTGTCGGAACAACAGTTCAACACCTGGATCAAGCCGCTGACCGCCAGGGTCGCGGACGATCTTTCGCGGGTCACCGTCTTCGTCGCCAACCGCTTCAAGCTGGACTGGATCCGGGCTCAGTACGCGGGCAAGATTGCAGCCATGGCTGAGAAGCTCTATGGTCAGCCGGTGATCATTGAGTTAGCGCTTGCTCCTCGGGAAATCGTCGCGCGGCCGGTGTCGATGGCCGTGACCGTCGAGACCGATGTGCCTCGCGACGTGGCCGGTCCGGGCGAGGATCCATCCGGTGGCGCCTTCAAGAACAGGCTCAACTCCGGCCTGACCTTCGAGACGCTGGTCGAAGGCACGGCCAACCGGATGGCACGCGCCGCCGCCATGCACGTGGCGGGCATGCCAGGGCATCTCTACAATCCGCTCTTCATCTACGGCGGCGTCGGCCTGGGCAAGACCCACCTGATGCATGCAGTGGGCAACCGCCTGCTCTCCGACCGCCCCGACGCCAAAGTTCTCTACATCCACGCCGAGCAATTCGTGTCGGATGTGGTCAAGGCGTATCAGCGCAAGACATTCGATGAGTTCAAGGAGCGCTATCACTCGCTCGACCTGCTGCTGATCGACGACGTCCAGTTCTTCGCCAACAAGGACCGGACACAGGAAGAATTCTTCAACGCCTTCGAGGCTCTGCTGGCCAAGAAGTCGCACATCGTCATGACGAGCGACACCTACCCAAAGGGGCTGTCGGACATCCACGAACGGCTGGTATCGCGCTTCGATTCCGGGCTCACGGTGGCGATCGAGCCGCCCGAGCTCGAGATGCGCGTGGCAATCCTGATCAACAAGGCGCGCGCCGAGAACGCCGAGATGCCGGAGGAAGTGGCCTTCTTCGTGGCCAAGAACGTGCGTTCCAACGTGCGCGAGCTCGAGGGCGCGCTGCGCAAGATCCTCGCGTACTCGCGCTTCAACCAGAAGGAAATCTCGATAGCCCTGGCACGCGAGGCGCTGCGCGACCTGCTGTCGATCCAGAACCGGCAGATCTCGGTCGAGAACATCCAGAAGACGGTGGCCGACTACTACAAGATCAAGGTCGCCGACATGTACTCGAAGAAGCGGCCGGCGTCGATCGCCCGGCCGCGTCAGATCGCGATGTACCTGGCCAAGGAGCTGACCCAGAAGAGCCTGCCCGAGATCGGCGAACTGTTCGGCGGCCGCGACCACACGACGGTGCTGCACGCGGTGCGCAAGATCTCCGGCGAGCGCCAACAGCTCACCGAGCTCAACCAGCAGCTGCACGTGCTGGAACAAACCCTCAAGGGCTGATGCATGCCTGCCATCGCAGATTCATTGGGGCGTGTCAAAGGACAACTCTGGGGAAAGTTCCGGCACAAACGGGCTGTTGTCCACAGGCGAGTCGCGCGCCCGGAAGTTGTGCGCCTTGGCGCGACACCACCGAAGCGCGCCTGCACACAGGCAGCCGGCAACGACAAGTGCCTGTCGGCAAAGCGGAAAATCGCCCTGTCCACAGCGGGGCCCGTCCCTTATCTACTACTACTAATTTGAATTAAAGAAATAAAGGAAGAGGTAAGTCATGATCGTTTTGAAGGCTACACAAGACAAAGTCCTCGCCGCCCTGCAGTCGGTGGCGGGCATCGTGGAGCGACGGCACACGCTTCCGATCCTGGCCAACGTGCTGATCCGCAAGACCGGACCCCGCCTGCAGCTGACCACCAGCGACCTGGAAATCCAGATCCGCACCCATGCCGAGCTCGGCGGTGACGACGGCAACTTCACCACCACCGTGGGCGCGCGCAAGCTGATCGACATCCTGCGCACCATGCCGGCCGACCAGACCGTGAGCCTGGAGTCGAGCGCGAGCAAGCTGGTGCTCAAGGGCGGCAAGAGCCGCTTCACGCTGCAGTCGCTGCCGGCCGAGGACTTCCCGCTGGTGCAGGAATCGGCCAACTTCGGTCCCGTGTTCAGCGTGCCGCAGAAGACCCTGAAGGACCTGCTGAGCCAGGTTTCCTTCGCGATGGCGGTGCACGACATCCGCTACTACCTGAACGGCATCCTGTTCGTGGCCGAGGGCAAGCAGTTGAGCCTGGTGGCCACCGATGGCCATCGCCTGGCGTTCGCCTCCGCCATGCTCGACGTGGAAGTGCCGCGCCAGGAGGTAATCCTGCCGCGCAAGACGGTGCTGGAAATGCAGCGCCTGCTGTCGGACGCCGAGGGCGCGATAGAGATGCAGTTCGCCAACAACCAGGCCAAGTTCGCCTTCGAGGGCATGGAGTTCGTCACCAAGCTCGTGGAGGGCAAGTTCCCGGACTACAACCGCGTGATCCCCAAGAACCACAAGAACTCGGTGACGCTGGGCCGCGCGACGCTGCTGGCCAGCCTGCAGCGCACCGCGATCCTGACCAGCGAGAAGTTCAAGGGCGTGCGCCTCAACATCGAGCCCGGTACGCTGCGCATCGCATCCAACAACGCCGAGCAGGAAGAGGCCCAGGACGAGCTCGACATCGACTACGGCGGCGACGCCATCGAGATCGGCTTCAACGTGAGCTACCTGATCGACGCGCTGGCCAACATGGGCCAGGACATGGTGAAGCTGGACCTCGCCGATTCCAACAGCTCGGTACTGATGACGATCCCCGAGAACGCTTCCTTCAAGTACGTCGTCATGCCGATGCGCATCTGACGGCGTTTGGCAGGGAGTGACGAGACCCGCTCGCGGCTTTCCGCGGGCTTGGTCTTTGAAGAGACGAATAAAACCCGGTTCCGAGAGAGAGAAAGATCCTGATGAGCGAAGACAACAAGCCGGACGTGCCGCACACCGAGCCCGTCTACACCCCTGAGATCGACAGCGCCATTCCGATCGAAGTGACACCCCCCGCCGCGGACACCTACGGCGAAGGCTCCATCACGATCCTCGAGGGGCTGGAGGCGGTTCGCAAGCGCCCCGGCATGTACATCGGCGACACCTCGGACGGCACCGGGCTGCATCACCTGGTCTTCGAGGTGGTCGACAACTCCATCGACGAGGCGCTGGCGGGCTATTGCGACGACATCATCGTCACCATCCACACCGACAACTCGATCTCGGTGGTGGACAACGGCCGCGGCATCCCGACCGGCGTCAAGATGGACGACAAGCACGAGCCCAAGCGCTCTGCCGCCGAGATCGCGCTGACCGAGCTGCATGCCGGCGGCAAGTTCAACCAGAACAGCTACAAGGTCTCGGGCGGCCTGCACGGCGTGGGCGTGAGCTGCGTGAATGCGCTGAGCAAGATGCTGCGCCTCACGGTGCGGCGCGAGGGCAAGGTGCACGTGCTCGAGTTCTGCAGGGGCTTCGTGCAGAACCGCATCGTCGAGACGGTGAACGGCGTCGAGGTGTCGCCGATGAAGATCACAGGCGATACGGAGAAGCGCGGCACCGAGGTGCACTTCCTGCCCGACACGGAAATCTTCAAGGAAAACGCCGACTTCCACTACGAGATCCTCAGCAAGCGCTTGCGCGAGCTGAGCTTCCTCAACAACGGCGTGCGCATCCGGCTGCTGGATGAGCGCACCGGCAAGGAGGACGACTTCTCCGGTGCGGGTGGCGTCAAGGGTTTCGTCGAGTTCATCAACAAGGGCAAGACGATCCTGCACCCCAACGTGTTCTACGCCGCCGGAGAGCGGCCGGCCGATACCTACGGCGGCATCCCCGGCACGCATATCGGCGTCGAGGTCGCGATGCAGTGGAACAGCGGCTACAACGAGCAGGTGCTGTGCTTCACCAACAACATCCCGCAGCGTGATGGCGGTACCCACCTCACCGGCCTGCGCGCCGCGATGACGCGGGTGATCAACAAGTACATCGAGGAAAACGAGCTCGCCAAGAAGGCCAAGGTCGAGGTCACCGGGGACGACATGCGCGAGGGCCTGTGCTGCGTGCTCAGCGTGAAGGTGCCCGAGCCGAAGTTCTCCAGCCAGACCAAGGACAAGCTGGTCTCCAGCGAGGTACGCGCACCGGTGGAGGACATCGTCGGGCGGCTGCTCGGCGACTACCTGCAGGAGCGCCCCAACGACGCCAAGATCATCTGCGGCAAGATCGTCGAGGCCGCGCGTGCGCGCGAGGCAGCGCGCAAGGCGCGCGAGATGACGCGCCGCAAGGGCGTGCTCGACGGCATGGGCCTGCCCGGCAAGCTGGCCGACTGCCAGGAGAAGGACCCCGCCCTGTGCGAGGTCTACCTGGTCGAGGGCGACTCCGCCGGCGGCTCCGCCAAGCAGGGGCGAGACCGGAAGTTCCAGGCCATCCTGCCGCTGCGCGGCAAGATTCTCAACGTCGAGAAGGCGCGCTACGAGAAGCTGCTGACCAGCAACGAGATCCTCACCATGATCACGGCGCTGGGCACCGGCATCGGCCGCGCCGGCGCGACCACCGCGGGTGGCGGCGCCGACGACTTCAACGTCGCCAAGCTGCGCTACCACCGCATCATCATCATGACCGATGCCGACGTCGACGGTGCCCACATCCGCACCTTGCTGCTGACCTTCTTCTATCGCCAGATGCCCGAGCTGGTCGAGCGCGGCCACATCTACATCGCGCAGCCGCCGCTCTACAAGGTGAAGGTCGGCAAGGAGGAGCAGTACCTCAAGGACGGGCCGGCGCTCGACGCCTTCCTGCTGAAGGTCGCGCTCAAGGATGCCAGCATCCAGACCGGCGGCGACAAGCCGACGACGCTCAGCGGCGAGACATTGGCCGAGCTGGCCCGCAAGCACCAGCTGGCGGAGGCGGTGATCGCGCGCCTGGGCAACTTCCTCGATGCCGAGGCGCTGCGTGCCATCGCCGACGGCGTCTCGCTCGACCTGGACACCACTCCCGCTGCAGAGGCCTCGGCCGTCGCGCTGCAGGCGAAATTGCGCGAACTCAGCGCCACCGGCGTGCCGGCCGAGGTGGCCAGCGAGTTCGATGCGCGTACCGACAAGCCGCTCCTGCGCATCAGCCGTCGCCACCACGGCAACATCAAGAGCAGCGTGATCACGCAGGACTTCGTGCATGGCGCCGACTACGCCGCGCTGGCCGAGGCCGCCAAGACCTTCCGCGACCTGCTGGGCGAGGGCGCTGTCGCTCGCCGCGGCGAGGGCGAGAAGGCCAAGGAAGAAAAGGTCGGCGATTTCCGCGAGGCCATGCGCTGGCTGATCGGCCAGGCCGAGAACGCCACCTCCCGCCAGCGTTACAAGGGCCTGGGCGAGATGAACCCCGCGCAGCTGTGGGAAACAACCATGGATCCCAACGTGCGTCGCCTGCTCAGAGTGCAGATCGACGATGCGATCGAGGCCGACCGCGTGTTCACGATGCTGATGGGCGACGAGGTCGAGCCGCGGCGGGAGTTTATCGAGCAGAACGCGCTGCGGGCCGCGAATATCGACGTGTGAGAGAGCGGCGGCGCGCTACGCGCCGCCCTCGGCACACCGGAGCCCGGTCCGGGCGCAGGGCAGCGGGCGCTCGAACGCAGCCATCGCCCCCGCTCCAGCATCCCATGAGAGCCAAAAAATTGCCGCATTCGGGCCCAGCCGGCGACCGAACTGCGCGTAAACGCTATACCTAGCCCGACTTTTGCTAAGCAAGAATTTCGGCCGATTGGACGCCGTTTTTTGGAGCGAGGACAGAAGCGATGAAACCGAACCGGTTCGGGTGGCCCCTGGCGGCACTGGTCTTCCTGGGTGCATGGACGTCGGCGCAGGCGCTGCCGTCGAACCCGCCAATCCTGATGACCCAAGGCATCGAGTACATGTGCGGCGGCAAGAGCAGCGCCGAGGCGGCATTCATGCGCATGGTGTCGCCGCGCTGGGCCGCCACGCTGGAGTTCTCGGTCAACCGCGCGAAGCCGGGCGACGTGCCGGACGACGTGACGGTGGTGGTGCGCGAGCGCTATACCGGCCGCCCGGTCATGCAGGCCGTCGCGGGGGCGCCTTTCATGCTGGCGCGGCTCGATCCCGGCGCCTACGAGGTCGACGCCACCCTCGGCGGGGTCACCCTGAGGCAACCGCTGACGGTGTTCAACGGCGTCGCGTCGCGGGCCGTGTTCGTCTGGCCTTCCAATGTCCATTTCGCCAATGCCGGCGGCCCGCGCATGGCGGAGCAGCAGGCCGCTGTGCGCAGCAGCAGCGACTGATGCAGCGCCCGCGGTGGGGCGCCACCTGAAGTTCAGGTTCATCTAAGACTGGCTGGCCATAGTTCGGGCGCGGGGGCGATTCGCTTCGCTCCGCTTCGCACAACCCGAGCAAGGACACGGCTATGAACACAACCCCTTTTTGGCGGCCGGTGGCCGCCCTGGCGCTTGGCGGTGCATCGCTTCTTGGTGCGCTGTCGGCGCATGCGGCCTACAACCCGCCCATCCACATGGCCAACGGTATCGAGTACATGAGCGGCGGCGTCAGCAGCGACGAGGCTGCGCTGATGGAGACCGTGGCGCCCCGGTGGCCGGCCACCTTCGAGTTCGCAGTCAAGGACGGCAGCCGTTCGGAGTTCGCGTCCGATGTCGCCGTGACGGTGCACGACGCCGCCGGGCGCACCGTGCTGTCGCAGGTGAAGGCGCAAGGTCCCTTCATGGTGGCGCGCCTCGACCCCGGCCGCTACGAGGTGGAGGCGACGCTCGCCGGCCGCACGCTGAAGCAAACTGTCGAGATTCATGCCGGCAGCCCGACCCGGACCCTGTTCCTCTGGCCCGCCGGCACGGACGTCAGCGCGCACTCGTGAACCGAGGTCCTGGTGTCGAGTGAGATCGCCCGGCTTCCCGCTTTTCCGGGTTGGCACGCGCCTTGAATGTGGCGAGGGCAGCGCCCACATGCGCTCCTTGCGTCCTGCTGGTACCGTGCAAGGCCTCGATGCCGCTTCGCCCCCTCACCCTCCTCATCACGCTGCTGCATGCCTACATCGGCCTGCGGCTGCTGCCTGCGCTTGCCGTGCTCACCGGCGCCTGGCCGCTGCTCCTGGCAGCGCTGGTGCTGTCGGCCGCCACCATGCCGCTGCCCTTCGTCGGTGCGCGCGGCGCCGGCAGGCGTGCGCCCTTGTCGGACGGCTGGAAATGGCTCGGCCTGCTCAGCATGGGGTGGTTCTCCTCGATGTTCGTCCTGACCCTGGTGCGCGACCTCGGCCTTCTGCTGACCTGGATCGTTGCCGCCTTCGGCGGATGGGCGTTCGATGGCCCGCGCACGCAGGCCTGGAGCGCGGCGGCGGTGCCCTTCATGGCGACGCTGGTCTCGCTGATCGGCTTCTTCAACGCCCGGCGCACTGCGAGCGTGGTGCGCGTGGACGTGCCGATCCGCGACCTGCCGGCGAGCCTCGAGGGCTTCACCATCGCCCAGCTCAGCGACATCCACGTCGGGACGACCATCCGGCGCGGCTACCTCCAGCGCATCGTCAATGCGGTCAACCGGCTGGGGGCCGACATGGTCGCGATCACCGGCGACCTGGTTGACGGCACCGTGGCCGAACTGCGCGATCACGTGGCGCCGCTGGGCAGCCTGCGTGCGCGCCACGGCACGTTCGTGGTGACCGGCAACCACGAGTACTACGCCGGCGCTCACGCCTGGATCGACGAGCTGCGGCGCCTCGGGCTGCGCGTGCTGCTCAACGAGCACGTGGTGCTGCAGACGCGCAACGTGAAGGGTGCGCAGACCGACGAGGAGGCGTTCGACAGCGCCCTGGTCGTGGCCGGCGTGACCGACTACACCGCCGGGCATTTCGACGCCGCCCATGCCAGCGATCCCCTGCGCGCCCTGCACGGTGCGCCGCCGCTGGTGCGCACCCGGCTGCTGCTCGCGCACCAGCCGCGCAGCGCGCCGGCCGCAGCCGAGGCGGGCTACCAGCTGCAGCTCTCGGGGCACACGCACGGGGGCCAGTTCTTCCCGTGGAACCTGTTCGTGCCGCTGCAGCAGCCCTTCACTGCCGGGCTGCACCGACTGCGCGAGATGTGGATCTACACCAGCCGAGGCACCGGCTACTGGGGTCCGCCCAAGCGCTTTGGCGCGCCCTCCGAAATCACGCTGCTGAGGCTGGTGCCGGAACGGCCCTGAACGAATGCGCCCTCAGCCAGGAGCGCGGTAGGCCGGCAGCAGCTCGCCGATGGCGGTCAGCGAGAAGCCGATGGGTCTCGCCATCGCGATGAACACCACTTCGCGCCGCATCGACTCCCTGCCGCCGCGGCGCTCAGGCTTGCGGGCCTGCGAGCCGCTGCGCGTTGGCACTCGCCTTGGCGTGGATCGGCTTGAGGCCGCGCTGTGCGATGCGTGCGCCGGCGCTCGACAGCTGGCTCAGCGTGGCGGCCGAGCGCGTGGCTGCGCCAACGAGCGCTCGGCCGTGGGTCGAGATCTGCGCCGGCGTGGTGCTGGTGGCCAGCGAAGCCATCGCGACAGCGCCGCCCAGCCATTGCCGAACGGCGCGGTGGACGAGCGCGAACTGGGTGCTGTGCAGCTGGTTGGCGATCGCGGCCCCCGACTCGGTGGCCGCCGCCAGCTTCTCATGGCCCATGAGTTGCATCTCGGCGAGGTCCGCTTCGCTGGGCGCGAGGCCGGCCCTGGCCATGCGCTCGGTGCGCAGCTGGATCACGAAGCTGGAATACAGCAGCATCTCCTGGGTCTTGAAGGCCACATCCGCCCATAGCATGAACGGGTTGAAGAACCGGGAGGAGGAGAAGAAGGCTGTGGACATGAACGTCATACGATAGGCTGGAACCCACTATAGGCCCGTCGAGGGGGGCCGTGGCAGCGCGGCGAGTTTTCGGCGAAGATTTCGTCTCATTTGTCGCGGCGACCTGGCCACGTCCGCCCCCTGTAAGGTGGCGGTGGCAGGCGCCGTTTCCGTTTCTTCCCCAGGCCTGTTGGAATGCCCAATAAAAAAACGCCCTGCGCCAAGGTTCTGCTGTGTGCCGGTCTCTTGTCGCTTTCCGCCGCCGCGTCCGCCTTCGAGGATCGCGCGCCCGCCTTCTACTTCGATGCCGGCCGTGCGCCGCACAACGACACCAGCACCCGATCGCTGACGATCGGTGCGGTCCTGCCGTGGGGGCAGCAGGACCTCGTCTGGGGGACCCAGGTCACTGCGTATGCGGACTTGTTCCTCAGCCAGTGGCGCACGCCGAAGGTCGATAGGAGCGGGCATCACAACTACTCGCAGCTGGGCGCCATTGCTGGCTGGCGCTTTCGCTTCGAAGAGGGCGCCTCGCCATGGTTCTTCGAGGCGGGCCTCGGGATCACCATGATGAACGACCGCTACCAGTCGCCCGATCGCAGCTTCAGCACCCGCTTCCAGTTCACCGAGCAACTGGGCGTCGGCCGCAACTTCGGCGCGCGCGGCGAGCACGAGCTCTCGCTGCGGATCCAGCATTTCTCGAACGCCGGCATCCGGAAGCCGAATCCTGGCGAGAATTTCTACAAGGTGCGCTACCTCTACCGCTTCTGAGCGCCACGCTTGCGCGCGGCCAGGTAGGCGCCGGCGACGGCGAGGTCCTGCAGCCACAGGGCATAAGCGGATTCCCGCTGCTCCGGATCGCCCCTGAGCAGCGCAGACGGATGCAGCGTGACCAGCACCGGCAGGCCCCGCGCATCGGTGTGCCACTGGCCGCGCTCGCGCATCACCGCCACCGGCCGCCCGAGCAGGGCGCGTGCGGCCGTGGCACCGAGCGCGATGACGGCATGCGGGCGCACCTGGGCAATCTCGCTTTCGAGCCAGTGCAGGCAGATGGCGACTTCGCGCTGGGCCGGCGTCTTGTGCATGCGGCGTTTGCCGCGCAACTCGAACTTGAAGTGCTTGACGGCGTTGGTCACATACAGCTGGTCGCGCGACCAGCCCAGGTCTGCCACGGCCTTGTCGAACAGCCGTCCGGCCGGACCCACGAAGGGCCGGCCTTGCAGGTCCTCCTGGTCACCGGGTTGCTCGCCGACGACCATCACCGCGGCAGCGGCCGGGCCCTCGCCGAACACCGATTGCGTGGCGTGCTCGCCGATCGGGCATGCGCGGCAGCGGTCCGTCGCCTGGCTCAGCGCTTCCAATGCCTGCTGGGGGTTCTCGGGCAATCCGGGAGGGTCGGGGTAGGCGGGGGAATCGGGGTTATCGGGCATGGCAACCTCCATCGATCCGGGGCCTCGTGCGGCGGCCGGAATGCGGCGCATGGGCGTGGTAGGCGCGGCTTCGATCATGCGCTCGCTGCGCGATGCCGCGTCGCCTGCGAGCGCGCCGATGAGTGGGGCTTCGGGCAGGTTGTGCCAGTAGCTGCGCGGCATCTGCCGTTGCATGGTGGCGAGCTTCAGGCGTGCCGGGTTGAAGACATGGCGGTAGTAGGTGAGCCACAGGTGCTCGCCCGCGTCGGGCGGCGGCGCACGATCGCGCGAAACGCCGGGACCGCATTCGAGCACCCCGCCGTCCCAGTGCAGGCTGCATTCGGGCGTGAGGATCGCCCAGCTCATCCCGGTGAAACGCTGCACGAAGAAAGGCGCGACCGCCTCCACGATGTGGTGCTCGGGCTCGAACCAGGCCACGTGCAGCGGGGCGTCCGCATCCGGCTCCTCGACCGTGCGGAATCGAATGAAGGCTTTCATCCGGTGCATGTCCCTTCGCACCGCCTGTGCCATGCGGCGAGCGCGTAAGCGTTCCGGATCCAGCGGGTCGTGGCGCAATCCGGGCTCGTGCACCAGGCGCCACAGCAACCGATAGAGCAGCGCGAAGCGTGCCGGATCGGCATGCAGGATCACGGATTCGCACAGCGAAACAAAGGATGCGGGCACCACGAGAGTGCCGCCGCCGGTGTCTTCGCCGTGCTCTTGAAGCGCTATCTCGCCGAAGAGCTCGCGGGTGCTTCCCTCGCGCGTGCACCAGCTCACCTGCTCCGGCGGCACGAGCCGGGCAAGCAGGCTGCGGGCCTCTCGGCGGAAGCCGGGCCAATCGGTTTCGCCGGCCAGCGTGACGAGGTGATGCACCATGCCGCACGTTAGAGAACGAGCGGGCGGCCGTGTTGTAGGCCTTCAGCCGGAAAACAGCGAAGCCTGGACCGGCGCAGGCTTGAAGCGCGCGGTGATGTCCATGGCGTCGAGAGGGCGGCCGGGCCGATGGTCCTCGGTCACGACGAACAGCATCACCGTCGCCAGCGGGACGCGCAACCGGCGCAGGTCCTCGCTGCGCAGCCGCCGCACGCGACGTGCGGCCAGCAGCCGCTCGACGGCCTTCACGCCCAGCCCCGGTACCCGCAGCAGCATCTCGCGTGGGGCACGGTTCAGGTCCACGGGAAAGCGTTCGCGATGCGCCAGCGCCCACGCGAGCTTGGGATCGACGTCGAGCCGGAGCATGCCGTGCGAGGCGGGGACGATCTCCTCGTGGGAGAAGCCGTAGTAGCGCATCAGCCAGTCGGCCTGGTACAGGCGGTGCTCGCGCGCCAGCGGCGGCGCCTGCAGCGGCAGGGAAGGCGAGGCGTCGGGGATGGGGCTGAAGGCCGAGTAGTACACGCGGCGCAGCCCATAGGCGCCGTACAGCCTGGCGCTGGTCGCGAGGATCGCGCGATCGTCGGTGGCATCCGCGCCGACGATCATCTGCGTGCTCTGCCCGGCGGGCGCGAACGGCGCGGGCGCGCTGCGCCGGGGAGGCGCACCGGGCATCGACACGGGCCTGGCGGACGCTGCCTCGAGCGATTCGGCGCGGGACTGGTCGATCTGCGTTCGCAGCCGAGCCATCGAGCGGCGGATGGCATGGGAGTTCTTTTCGGGCGCGAGCGCGGCCAGCCCTTGCACCGTCGGCAGCTCGATGTTGATGCTCAGCCGGTCGGCGTATCGGCCGGCCCGCTGCAGCAGCTCGGGCGCCGCATCGGGAATGGTCTTGAGGTGGATGTAGCCGCGAAAGTCATGCGTTTCGCGCAGCACGCGCGCGACCTCGACCACCTGCTCCATCGTGTAGTCGGGACTGCGGATGATCCCCGAGCTCAGGAACAGTCCCTCGATGCAGTTGCGGCGATAGAAGTCCAGCGTCAGCGCCACGACCTCGTCGACCGTGAAGCGCGCGCGAGGCACGTTGCTGCTGACGCGGTTGACGCAATAGAGGCAGTCGTAGCCGCAGTAGTTGGTGAGCAACACCTTGAGCAGCGAAACGCAGCGGCCGTCCGGCGTGAAGCTGTGGCAGATGCCGTGGCCATCGGTGGAGCCGATGCCACGGCCGCCGATCGAGTCGCGGCGCACGCCGCCGCTGGACGCGCACGAGGCGTCGTACTTGGCAGCGTCGGCGAGGATGGAAAGCTTTTGCTGGATGTCCACTGTATAAATATACAGTTGCCGTACTCCCCCACACGCGTCAGGGTCGCCCGATGTCGGCCGCGCGCCGGCGCTGCCGCGCGCGCACTTCGGTCAGGAAATACGCGACGGACGCGATGCACAGCGGGAGCAGGTAGTAGATCGCCCGATAGGCGAGCAGGGCGCCGAGCAGCCGATCGGTCGGCATCTGGTGCGACAGCAGCGCGACGAACACCGCCTCCAGCACGCCGAGGCCGGCAGGCACATGCGTGATCACGCCGGCCACAGCGGCGACCAGCAGCACCGCCAGCACCTGCGGATAGGGCAGTTGCTGCTGGAGCAGAAACCAGATCACCCCGCCGATCAGCGCCCAGTTGGTGCAGGACATCACAAGCTGCAGCAGCGCCATGCCGAGCGCCGGGGTCTGCAGCTCATGCCCGCGGATTTCCCAGATGTGCTCCCGCGCCACCGCGCACAGGACCAGGTAGGCGAGCGCCAGCGCCAGCAGCGTCGCGCCGAGGATGCGCAGCCCATCCGCCTCGATCTTCCAGTCGGGCGGCAGTGCCATCGGCCAGAAGAAGAAGGCGACGCCCGCCACCGCCAGGTAGCCGAACCAGTTGGTCAGCATGCTGAAGCCGAGCACGCGAGTGATGGTGAGGTTGTCCAGGCCGTGGCGCGAATAGAGGCGATAGCGGAAGGCGACGCCGCCGATCAGCGAACCGAGGTTGAGGTTGAAGGCATAGCTGATGAAGGTAATGCCCATGACCGTGCGCGCGCCCAGGCCGTGGCCGGTCATGTGCCGGCCCAGCAGGTCGTAGCTGCTGTACAGCGCGAAGCTGCACGCGGCCAGCAGCAGGGCGGCCAGCAGCGCGGGCAGCGGGATCTCGCGCACCGCCTGCAGCACCTCGCCCCAGTCGATGGTGCGTGCCTGGTGAACCAGCAGCCAGGCCACCAGGCCGAAGAAGGTCCAGGTAGCGATGCGCTTGAGCCAGGGCCACCACGCGCGCGTGGTCACGTGCCCCGGCGCGCCGCCGGGCAAGGAGGGGCGCGCGCTGCCGCTCATCATGCGTTGTCCGTTCGCGCCGCGCCGCCATGCGGGCCCTGGCCAGGCAGCGGCTTGAGGCGCGGCGCATGGCGCGGCAGCCAGCCGACCCACGAGGGATACCAGCGCAGCAGGTGGAAGATGAAGAAGCTGCGCACCAGCCGCCAGATGCTCCATTCGCTGAGATCGGCCGCCTCGACCTTCTTGCAGTGGTTGCGCATCAGGAAGCCCAGGCGCTCGTCCAGTTGCAGGGCGAACTTTGCGTCGCGCACGATCACATTGGCTTCGAGGTTGAGCGACAGGCTCAGCGGGTCGAGGTTGCTGGAGCCGATCGTGCTCCAGTGTTCGTCCACCAGCGCGACCTTGCCGTGCAGCGGCCGCTGGCAGTACTCGTGGACATGCACGCCGGCGTGCAGCAGGTGGTGGTAGAGCATGCTCGCCGCCACCTTGACGATCGGCATGTCGGGCTCGCCCTGCAGGATCAGGTTCACCTCCACGCCGCGCCGCGCCGCACGGCGCAGTGCCTTGATGAGCCGGTAGCCCGGAAAGAAGTAGGCATTGGCGATCACGATGCGCTGGCGCGCGCTGCGGATGGCGGCGAGATAGTGGCGCTCGATGTCGTTGGTGTGGCGGCGGTTGTCGCGCGTGACGAACTGCACCTGGGCGTCGCCGGCTGCAGCGTTGGCCTGCTGCGGCGCGGCCTTGAGGCGGCGCCGGAACCAGCCGGCGCCCTTGTTGCCGACCGCGATCGCGTGCAGCACGAAGCGGTGGATCTCCGAGACGATCGGTCCCTCGAGTTCCACCGCGTAGTCCTGCTTGGCCTTGGGACCGAAATCCATCATGTGGTCGGCGGAGAAGTTGATGCCGCCCACGAACGCCAGCCGGCCGTCGACCACAGTGATCTTGCGGTGCATGCGGCGAAAGAGGTTGAGACGCTGGCCGAGGAAGCGGCGGCCCGGGTCGAACACGCGCACCCGCACGCCCGCGTCGCTCAGACCCTGGATGAACTCGTCGGACAAGTCGGGCGAGCCGAAGCCGTCGATCATCAAGTCCACCTTCACGCCGCGCAGCGCTGCCTCGCGCATGGCTTCGTGCAGCGCGAGGCCTACCTTGTCCTCGAACAGGATGAAGGTCTCGATGATCACCTCGCGCTCGGCGCTGCGGATGGCCTCGAAGACGCGCGGAAAGAACTGCTCGCCGTTCTCGAGCACCTCCACGCGGTTGCCGGTTGTCCAGCGCTGGGCCATGGAAGGACTCTTGTGGGCGGTCAGAACTCGATCTCCGCCACCAGCGGCGCATGATCGGACAGGTGGGACCACGGCTTGCGCGGCAGCACCACCGGCGCGTGCACGCCCGCGTTACGCACGTAGATGCGGTCCAGCGGCAGCAGCGGGAAGCGCGAGGGAAAGGTCTTTGCGGCGCTGCCGTGGGCGTGCACGAAGACCTCGCGCAGCGACGCGCCCTGTTCGAGGATGTCATGCGCGCGGCCGCGCCAGTCGTTGAAGTCGCCGGCCACGATCAGCGGCGCGTCGGACGGCACCTCGTCGCGCACGATGTGACAGAGCAGCTCGAGCTGCTGGATGCGGTGGTTCTCGGCGAGGCCCAGATGCGCGCAGATCGCGTGCACATCGACGGGGCGGCCGGGCAGCCGCAGCACGCAGTGCAGCAGCCCGCGCTTTTCGGGGCCGACGATCGACACGTCATGGTTCTTGAAGTGGACGATCGGGAACTTCGACAGCACCGCGTTGCCGTGATGGCCGCGGGGATAGACCGCATTGCGGCCGTAGGCGAACTGCGGCCACATGGTGTCGGCCAGGAATTCGTAGTGCGGCGCCTCCGGCCAGTTGTCGATCTTGCGCGAGTGGCGCGAATGGGTGCCCAGCACCTCCTGCAGGAACACCACGTCGGCACCGACGGTGCGCACAGCTTCACGCAGCTCGGGCAGGATGAACCTGCGATTGAGCGCGGTGAACCCCTTGTGGGTGTTCACCGTCATGACCTTGAGCGAGGTGGGCGTGGTCGCCGTGCCAGCAGCGGGAGTGGAGGGCTTCACACGCGCAGTTGTAAGCCGAGGCGAAGGCACTTGCTGTAGGAGCTTGCCACCTATTCGCCGGCCTGCGCGACGCGGCGGCAGGCTCCTACAGGCGGGGCTGCCCGATCCCCACACCGGCCCCGCCGAGGGCCGCCTACGTTGAATTCAGAGCTCGCGCGAGGGCTCACGCTCAATTTGACTTTTGAAGGGGACATATCATGAAGAGAGCCTTGATCGCCAGCACCGTGCTCACCGGCCTGATGGGGCTGGGCGGCGCCGGTTTCGCACAGACCACCACGGTCCCGGCCCAACCCGACCCGGCCAAGGGTGGGCAGGCCAGCACCAAGAGCGTGCCGGGCGGCGTGGCCAACGCCACCCAGCGGCCCGATGGCAGCGACCCTGCCTCCCGCGAGGCGGTGAGGGCAGAGGCACGCGCCCACAACCGCAACAACACCAACAACCCGGTGCCCAAGGGCGAGGCGACAACCACGGTGAACAGCCAGCCCAATGCCGTGCCGAGGCCTACCGGCGAGATGTCGCGTGCCGAGGTGCGCGCGGACGCCCACAAGGTGAAGCGGCCCTTCGGCGAAAGAGGCGAGCGGCCGGAAGTGCCGACCAACCCGACCAACAAAACGGGCACGCCGCAGTAGCGCGACGCGATCGCGAAAAAGCCCGCATCGCTGCGGGCTTTCCGTGGGCGCGCGTGCCGCGCTCAGCTCTTTGCGCCCTCGCGAGGGCCATGGTGCGGGTGGCCATGGCCGCCGCGGTGCCCGGCGTGCATGGTTTCCGCATCGAAGGTCTTTTGCTGCTCCGGCGAGAGCGCCGCGTAGAAGCTGCGCGTGGCCTCGATGCGCTGGGCGAAGCGCGCGCTGCGCTCGGCCTGGCGCGCCTGCATGTGCTCCAGTCGCTGCGGCGTCGGCAGCTTGGCGAATTCGGCGCGATCCATGCGGGCCTGGCCTGCTGGGCGGGCCGGCCGCTGCTGCGCGGCAGTGAAATTGTTCCACGCGCCTTCCTGGCTGGCATCGAGCCTTAGCTTCTGCTTCAGCTCGGCCAGCCGCTGCGTGCGCTTGGCCTGCATGCGCTCGAAGCGCTGCGTGCGGTCCATGTGCGGGCGGGAGGACTTGGCGTCGGCCGGGGCAGCCTGCGCGGTCGTGGCGGGGAGGGCCGTCGAGGCCGACTGCGCGAAGCCGGTGCTGCAGGCGAACGCGGCCGAGGCGATCAGGCCGGCCATGAGCTTTTTCTGACGAGACGAGATCATGAGAGTGCTTCCTTTCGAAGAAGCCTGCCGATACCGCGGCAGGTGAGGCAAGTTTGGAAGCCCTCTGTATCGCCCCCGTCGCGCCGGAGTGAGTGCGAGGTAAAGAAAAATATCGGTCCGTTTCGCACCGCGCCTACTTGCGCCGCGGAGACTCGAGGCCTGCATCCGGCGGCTGGAGCTGCCCGGCGCGCAGCGCGGCCACCGCACGGGCGACCGCGCGCGCGACGTTGCGCACCTCTTCCTGCAGGCCGGTGTCGCGGTCGAGCGCGTCGTGGCTGGTGGCATAGGGTTCGTAGTAGCCGACATAGCGGTCCAGCCGCGCCTGCGCGCCGGCATCGATCAGGCCCATCCAATCCAGCCAGTCGCTGAGATTGCGCCGCAGGCTCTCGATCCCGGCCACATCGCCGTGCACCACCAGGCCGTAGGCGCGGCCCGCCAGGTGCTTGGGATAGTCCCAGCCCTTGAGCTCGATGGCCTTGGCCTCGTCCGCCTTCTTGCCATGGGTGGAGGTCGGGTCGGGATTGCCGCCGTCGGCGCAGACCAGGCGGTCGGCCATCAGCTTGAGCGGGCTGGTGGCCTGGTACCAATGCGTCGGCGTGAAGATGATGACGCCGTGGGCGGCGGCCCAGCGCTCGTAGATCTCGTTCATCCAGTCGCCGGTCTGCCGCAGCGAATGGTTCGGGTAGCAGCTGCAGGGCCAGTGGCACAGCGGCATCGCAGTGGAGACGCAGCCCTTGCATGGATGGATGTGGCGGCCGTAGTCGGACGTCAGCCGGCTGAGATCCAGTACATCGCAGTCGAACTGCTGCGGGTCCAGCACCTCGCGGGCCAGCTGCAGCAAGCGGAAGGTCTTCGACATCTCGCCGGGGCAGGTGCCGTCGTTGCGCGGCGAGCCGTTGATCAGCAGCACGCGCGACTTCGTCTCCGGCCTGGACCGGGCGGCCTGCGCGCGCTCGATGCGCTCCTTCGCTTCGAGCCACTCGATGGAGAGCTCGTACCCGGGGTCGGCATAGCCGGGGCCGGCCTTGCGCGTCACCGGTGCCTTGCGGCCTTGCTGGTAGGCCTCCCACGCGATCACCTCGATGCGCGCCAGCGACTCCGACTCGGCCTGGAAGGCCGGGTCCCGGTAGGTCTGCATGAAGCGATCGTGGAACTCGGTGCGCTCGATGGGCGACGGCGCCTGGCCTTTGCGGACTTCGGTCATCGCCTCAATCTACGCAGACCCTCGCGCCCGCGCTGCACCGCCGGACGCAAGCTGCCGTAGGCGCATGACTACAGCGCAGCCTGCTCTTGCGCGCTCAGCCGAGCTTTCCGCTCTGGAAATCGTGCATCGCCTGCGTCAACTGCTCGCGCGTGTTCATGACGAAGGGGCCGTACTGCGCGATCGGCTCGTGCAGTGGCTTGCCCGCGATCAGCAGCGCCCGCGCCGGGCTGTGGTTGGACGCCGGGGCACGCAGCAGCACGCCGTCGCTTTCCGCTTCGTTGGCGAGGATGGCCATGCGCTTGGTCGGGATCTCGCTGCTCCCGATGTAGAGCGACTCGCGGAACACATAGACCAGCGCGTTGCGGTCCGGCGTCAGCGGCTGGGCGAACTCGGTGCCGGGCGGCAGTGTGAGGTCGAGGTAGAGCGGCTCGGTGTGCGGGCGCTGTACCGCGCCCGCAATGCCGTGGCTCTCGCCCGCGATCACGCGCACGCGCACGCCGGCCGGCGTCACGAGTTCGGGGATCTCCTCACTCTGGATGTCGCGGTACCAGGGTTCGCGCATCTTGTCCTTGGCCGGCAGGTTGAGCCAGAGCTGGAAGCCTTCCATCAGCCCTTCCTCCTGCTCGGGCAGCTCGCTGTGCACCAGGCCGCGGCCGGCGGTCATCCACTGCACGCCGCCGTTGGCCAGCAGACCCTCGTGGCCGGCGCTGTCGCGATGGCGCATGCGTCCCGCGATCATGTAGGTGACGGTCTCGAAGCCGCGGTGCGGATGGCTGGGGAAGCCGCCGATGTAGTCGCCGGGGTTGTCGCTGCCGAAGGCGTCGAGCATGAGGTACGGGTCGAGCCGCTGCTGCAGCGGCTGGTGCAGCACGCGGGTGAGCTTGACGCCGTCGCCGTCGCTGGTGGAGACGCCGGCGACGATCTGGTCGATGCTGCGCGGGTGGGCCAGCGAGACGGGTTCGACATGGTGCGGGGAGTGGGTCGTGTTCGGCGTATGGGGAGTGTTCATGGAGGTATCTTCGCCTTCGGCTGCGGGACGAGCGCCTTCGGGCGGGCGGCGCTCATCCGCATGATGGTGGCACGGAGCCGACGACCGCGTCAGGGGTGTGGATGCCGCCCCGCCAGCGCCTCGAGCTCCCAGGAGACGCCCTGCCAAGCCACGTCGATGCTGGCGGCGAATGGGCCGGGCGCGGTGCGCCCCGCCTCGATGGCCCAGCGCGCGCCCGCGCTCACGCTGTCGACGAGCGGCACCGGAAGCCGGGGCGCGATGGCCGTGGCCAGGCCGGCCAGCCCGGCGCCGCCCAGGATCACCGCCTCGGCCCTGAAGCGGGCCACTGCCTCCAGGCAGGCGTCGGCCAGCAGCGCATGGGCGCCGGCCGGATCGGCGGCCAGCTCGGCGCCGCTTTGCGCCACCGTGTGGATGCCCGCCAGCGAGCCCGCGTGGCCGAGCGCCAGGACCAGGCGTTCGAGCATCGGCCGCCAGCGCTCGCCGCCCGTCACCACCGCAAAGCGCCCGTGCCCGGCCGCAGCCGCGAAGGCGGCCTGCGCGAGGCCGCCCACCGGCACGCCGCAGGTCTCTCGCAGGGCGAACAGCCCCGGGTCGCCAAAGCAGCCGATCAGTACTGCGTCGGGCCGCTCGCCACGCTCCACCGCCGCTGCCCAGGCGTCGAGCACGGCGTGCTGCGCCACCGCGTAGCTGGCCTCGCTGGCGATGTAGGGCGCGCCGAAGCGCGCGGTGACGGTATGCACCTTCAGGGCTGGGCTGACCTCGCCTTGCACATGGCGCTGCAGCAGCGCGCTCACCGTCGCCGAGGTGTTGGGGTTGATGATCAGCAGGCGGCCCATCGTCATCGGCGCCAGGGTCGCTGCCGCGCGGCGCGCCGGCGCAGCCAGGCCGCGGTGCCGAGCGCGATCGCCATCACCGCGAAGGAGACGACGGTGGTCACCGTCCCAAGCGCGTAGATGGCGGGTGTGGTGACGGTGGAGGTCAGGCCTTGCAGTTCCAGCGGCAGGGTATTGACATCGCCGATGGCCTGCGAGGTGCGCGCGATCTCGTCCCAGCTGAGCGTGAATCCGAACATGCCGATGCCGACGACCGACGGCCCGATCAGCGGCAGCACTACATGCCGGAAGCTCTGCCAGGGCGTGGCGCCGAGGTCGCGCGCGGCCTCCTCGTAGGCCGGGCTGAAGCGGTTGAAGACCGCGAACATGATCAGCAGGCCGAAGGGCAGCGTCCAGGTGAGGTGCGCGCCCAGCGCGGAGCTGAGCAGGCCGAGCGCGGTGCCGTAGTTCTCGAGCGCGCCGTTGGCCTCGAGGGCCGCCAGCGCGCCCTTGATGCCGCTGTCGAGCAGGCGGAACTGAAGGCCGATGCCCAGCGAGACGATGATGGAGGGCATGATCAGGCTTGCCACCGTGACGAAGAACAGCGCGTTGCCGCCCCGGAGCTTCTTGCGGAAGGCCAGGCCCGCGAGCACCGAGAGCGCGACGGTGAAGAGCATGACCACCGTGCCCAGCATCAGCGAGCGCCGGAAGGCCGCGCCGATGTCAACCGTGCCAAGGCCTTGGGCGAGCTTGTGGAACCAGTGCAGGGAAACGCCCCGCAACGGAAAGGTCAGGCCCCCTTCGGGCCCCTGGAAGCTCAGCACGAAGATCGTGATCATCGGCCCGTAGAGGAAGAGCACGAACAGCGCGAACACCATCGCAAGCGGCCAGAAACCTGGGGTGCGCTGTTCGCCGAGCGGGGCGCTGCGCATCACAGTTCCTTTCGGATGTCCACCAGCCGCGTCAAGCCCCAGATGATCATCAGCACCACCGCCAGCAGGATCACGGCGTTGGCCGCTGCCAGCGGGAACTGGAGGTAGGAGGTCTGGATCTGGATGATCTTGCCGATCGAGGCGATCTGCTGGCCGCCCATCACGCCGATGGTGACGAAGTCGCCCATCACGATGGTGATGACGAAGATCGAGCCGATGAGGATGCCGGTGCGCGAGAGCGGCACGACCACGTTCCACAGCGTCTGCCAGCCGGAGGCGCCGGCGTCACTGGCCGCTTCGAGCAGCGAGCGGTCGATGCGCATCATCGAATTGAAGATCGGCACGATCATGAACATCGTGTAGAGGTGCACGAAGGCCAGTACCACCGAGAAGTCCGAGAACAGCAGCCACTCGACGGGCGCATCGACAAGGCCCAGCCCCACCAGGCCCTGGTTGACGAGCCCGTTGCGCCCGAGCAGGGGGACCCACGAGATCATGCGGATCACGTTCGAGGTCCAGAAGGGCACGGTGCACAGCACGAACAGCAGGGTCTGCATGCCCGGCGAGCGCACGTGGAACGCGAGGAAGTACGCGACCGCGAAGCCGACGGCCAGCGTGATCGCCCAGACCAGCAGGCAGAACTTGAGCGTGCTCAGGTAGGTGGAGAGCGTGACGCAGAAGTCGCCGTTGTCGGTGAGGTGCGAGCAGCCTTCGAAGATGCTGGCGTAGTTGCGCAGCGTGAGCGCCGGGATCAGCTCGTACTCGTTGAAGTTCCAGAGGCTGACCATCGCGATCAGCGCCAGCGGGATCACGAAGAAGAGCAGGAAGACCGCCGCGAAGGGGCCGGCCTGCCACCACGCCTTGATGGCGTGCACGGGCATGGTGGCGGTGTACGCGCTGGTGGGAGAACTCATGATCCGACGAGAGGCGGCTTTTTCGGGGAACACCGCGGAACCGGCTTTGCCTGGCCGCTGGTGTTGCCCCCGGTCGGGGGTGGGAGTCGCGACACGAAGTGCGCAGCGACCTGGGGGCGAGCCAAGGTCACGCTGCGACGAACTCGTTCCACTTTCTCACCATGTACTCGTTCTCGTCCATCACCGCGTTCCAGCAAGCGATGCCACCCATGCGCTGTTCGTAGCTGCCGCCGTCGCGCACCGCGCCGGTCCTGGCCAGCAGATCGCCGTTGGGGCTCTTGATGTCCTGCGTCGCGGCCTTGCCCTCCATCCAGTAGGCCCACTCGTACGGCTCCATCCTGGCCTTTGCGGTTTCCAGCACCGCGCTGTAGTAGCCCTGGCGGTTGAGGTAGGCACCGGCCCAGCCGTCGAGGAACCAGTTGATGAACTCGTAGGCACCGTCGAGCTTCCTGCCCGAGAGCGTGGCCGGCAGGCCGAAGCCCGCGGCCCAGGCGCGGTAGCCTTCCTTGAGCGGCTGGAAGTTGCAGGCGATGCCCTTGGTGCGCACGGCCGTCACGGCGGGCGACCACATCGACTGGATCACGACCTCGCCCGAGGCCATCAGGTTGACCGACTCGTTGAAGTCCTTCCACAGCGCGCGGAACTGGCCGGCCTTCTTGGCCTCGATGAGGGTCTTGATCGTGAGGTCGATCTCCGCCTTGGTCATGTTGCCCTTGTCGGCGTACTTGTGGATGCCCTTGGCCTCCACCACCATCGCTGCATCCATGATGCCGATGGAGGGGATGTTGAGGATGGCGGTCTTGCCCTTGAACTCCGGGTTGAGCAGCTCCGCCCAGGTGTCGATCGGCCGCTTGATCAGGTCGGGCCGGATGCCCAGCGTGTCGGCGTTGTAGACCGTCGGGATCAGCGACATGAACTGGGTCGGCGACTTCGCGAACACCTTGCTTTTCTCGCCTTCCAGGAAGATCACTTTCTTTGGCGCCGTGCCCTGGTCGCCCACCTTCTTGCCGCCGACCTCGCCCTTGGTGAAGAGCGCGGTGATCTTGTCGGCGTTCTTGATCTTCTTCGTGTCGATGCCCTTGAGGTTGCCTGTGGGGACGATTTTCTTCAGCGAGAAGTACTCGGTGTCGATCAGGTCGAAGCTGTTGGGCGCGGTCACCGCGCGCTTGGTGACGTCGTCGGTGGTGACGGCCACGTACTGGATCTCGATGCCGGTGTCGGCCTTGAACTTCTCGGCGATCGCCTTGTCCTGGTTGACCGCGGTGCCGAGGTAGCGGAGCACGATCTTCTCTTGCGCGTGGATCGCGGGGAACATGCCCGTGGCGAGGATGCCGGCCGTGCCCTGAAGCAGGGTGCGGCGCTGCACGCCTTTGCCGGTGGTCGAGTCGATGGGTTCGGACATGGTTTGGCTCCTGAGGGCGCAGTGATGAATGGGGTGGATGGGCGGGAGGTCAGGCCGCCATCGCCGCGAGCGCGGACAAGGGCGCGGGCCGCGACACCGGCCCGGCGGGAGGCTCCCCCTGGGGACGGACGGCACCGGGGCCCAGCGCACGCGCATCGGACGGCGACCACGAGAGGCGCACGCCGTCGCCGGGTGCATAAGGGTGCGCGGCGAAAGCCTTCTCCGGCAGCAGCACCGAGACGCCGCTGCGCTCGGGCGCCGTGTCCGCGAGCTGCAGGCCGATCAGCACATAGGTGCCCTGGTATTCCACGTCGGTGACGCGCGCCGCGAGGCCGGGCTCGCCGCCCTCGGGCGCGATGCGCATGTGGTCGTTGCGCACCGCGATCAGCCCGCCGGGCGTGTCCAGCACGTTGTGCCCGCCCATGAAGCGCGCGACGAATTCGCTGGCCGGGTGGTTGTAGACGGCGTGCGGCGTGCCCACCTGCTCGATCAGCCCGTGGTTCATCACCACCATGGTGTCGGCCAGCGCCATCGCCTCTTCCTGCGAGTGCGTGACGTGGATGAAGGTCAGGCCCAGCTCCTTCTGCCAGCGCCGCAGCTCGGCGCGCATCTGGATGCGCAGAAAAGGGTCGAGCGCGGACAGCGGCTCGTCGAGCAGCAGCACGCGCGGCTCGGTGATCAGCGCGCGCGCCAGCGCCACGCGCTGCTGCTGCCCGCCCGAGAGCTCGCCCGGCTTGCGCTGCGCCAGGTGCCCCATGGCGACGCGCTCCAGCAGCTGGCCGGCGCGGCGCTGGCGCTCGACCTTCGAAACACCCTTCATCTTGAGACTGAAGGCCACGTTGTCGAGCGCCGAGAGATGCGGAAAGAGGGCGAAGCTCTGGAACATCATCGCCGTGCCGCGGGCCGCGGCCGGCAGGTGCGTGATGTTGCGGTTGTCCAGCAGGATGTCGCCGCTGGTCACCGGCTCGTGGCCCGCCACCATGCGCAGCGTGGTGCTCTTGCCGCAGCCCGAGGGGCCGAGCAGGCAGCAGTAGCTGCCGCTGGCGATGCGCAGGTCGATCTGGTCGACTGCGGGCGGTGCCCCGCCCGCGTAGCGCTTGCTGAGCGCCGCGATCTCGACGGCCGCGGGCGGGAGGGCGGTGACAGCATCCATCGATACCGGCATCGCAAGATGGATGCCAGCGGCCGGCCGGCTTGGGGCGGGCCGTGGGTGCGCCGACTTGGTGCGGGAGGTGCCCGCTTCAGGGCGGCGGTGCGAAGCGACCTGCGGCGATGTTCCTCTGCAGCGACTCGCGCTGGCCGCGGGTGAGGCCGCGCAGGCCCTCGGCCACCCATTTGGCGCGCTCCCCGTCGATGCGCCCGTCGCGCTGCCATTTGTCGAGCGCAGCGCCCGGGTTGTTCAGCATCGCGGCCAGCCAGACCGCCTGGGCCGGCTCCAGGTTGCGGGCGCTGCGCTTGAAGTAGCGGCGCGCCGCCGCCTCGGCGCCGCACAGGCCCCCCGGGCCCCAGGGCGCGTTGTCGAGGTAGAGCTGCAGGATGCGGGGCTTGCCCAGCGTCTGCTCCATCTCCACCGCGTAGAGCAGCTCGCGCAGCTTGCGCTCGGCGCTGCGCTCGCTGCCGGTCACGACCAGCCGGGCGAGCTGCTGGCTGAGGGTGCTGCCGCCGCGCTCGACCTGGCCGGCTTTCTGGTTGACGTCGAGGGCAGCCGTGAGCTCCGTCAGGTCGTAGCCGGGGTGGCTGAAGAAGCGCTGGTCCTCGGCCGCGATCACCGCGCGCGCGAGCCAGCTGTCGGGGGCCAGCCGGCTCGGCGGGCCGCAGCTGGTGCGAGCGTCGAGCAGGGCCTCGGTGCCCAGGCCCTCGACGCTGAACTGCTCGATGCGCGGATGCAGCGAGAGATGGTTCGCCGGCAGGTCGAGCTGGGCGCGCAGCGCCAGCGTGCCGCCGATCCGGGCCCGCTGCAGCTCGGGGATGGCGGGCGCCAGCACGCTGTACCAGCGGGCGATCGGCGCCTCCGGCGCGTCGATGTGGATCTGCAGGGACTTCTGCGTGAGCTTGCCGTCCCAGCGCGCGCGCAGCACGTTGTCGCCCGCCACGCTGGACACGGTGGTGGCGGCCGGCGTGGCTTCGAGCACGCCGTTGAGGGACCCGGCATCGCGGCGCGCGGTGAAGCGCAGGTTGTCGAGGCGCAGGGGCGTGTTGCCGAGCGCCGGCACGGCGGCGCTGCAGGGCGCGCAGTCCAGCTCGAGGGTGGTGGCGGCCTCGTTCCAGCCGACCCGGACCGGGCCGTGCTCGGTCTGGAAGCTGCGGCCGGCCAGCCACGGCGCGAACCACGAGGAGGTGGCGAGCCGGATTGCGGTGGGGACGCCGACATCGAGCGCGAAAGGCCCCGCCTTGATGCGGGTCGGCCACTCGCCCGGACCGGGCGCCAGCGCCAGCTTTACGACCAGGTAGATGGCGACTGCGGCAGTCAGCACCAGGGCCAGCAGCCCGAAGAGCA
The DNA here is from genome assembly GCF_901827175.1 of Variovorax sp. RA8. Lineage (NCBI taxonomy): Bacteria > Pseudomonadati > Pseudomonadota > Betaproteobacteria > Burkholderiales > Comamonadaceae > Variovorax > Variovorax sp. RA8. The sequence goes on from NZ_LR594662.1 coordinate 25,415, forward strand.
GGAAGAGCAGCGCTTTCTTCAAAAAATGTCTCTCAATCCACGAACGCGATCGGCCTTGCCAGGGTGACGGCCTGCCACGGCCCCTTGGACCGGCCACCGGCCGCCGCCCAGTACCAGGCTGAAGTGTCGGTGAAAGCCGTGCCCTCGGCATCGACGATGCGCTCGCAGACCCGCAACTTTCGTCCGTCGGGGCCCTGGGTGACGAAACAACGCCACAGTCGGTCCTTCGGATCGCGTTCCAGCCGGGTCTCGCCGATGCGAAAACCCAGTGCGCGGTAGCAGTCGGCAGCCGGATGCAGCATGCGCGTGGGCGCATTCACCTGGCGCAGCACCACGGTCTGTCGCCCGTCGGTCAGGCGGGCGATGGCGCCGGGGAAGCGCTCGGCAAACCGCTGCTCGACCGCGCCCAGGGCCATCGGCCGCAGCGCGGCGCCGTCCCAGTGGCTCGGCCATTCGTGGAAGCTGGCCACCGGCGGCGGCGCCGGCGGCGGGCGCAGGGCCGAGGCGGCGGACCACAGCAGGCACAGCGCCATCGCGAGCGCGAAGGCGGCCTTGTGCGCGATGCGGTTGAGGAAGCGGTTGCCGAAGCAGCGTTCAAGATAAAGCGGTATCGACACGGCGGGCTCCGGGGGCGGTGATCAGGCCGGGAATGGCGCTGGGGGTGAAGGAGGACGCGCGGCGCGCCGGCGCCATCAGCTGGGCGATGGCGCCGCAGACCAGCGCCAGCACGGCCAGGCCGACGGCCTCGTGCAGCCAGGGCGCGAGGGCATGGCCCGCCCCTTCGAAGCCCACGAGCACGCTGTTGCGCAGGATGTTGCCGAGCAGCACCAGCAGGCCCACGGCCGGCAGCCGGGCGAGAAAGCGCCGGTCTCCATGCCGTGCCCAGAGCGCTACCGCGCAAGCCGTGAAATAGCCGAGCCACGCCATCTGCACGCCCGAGCAGGGCGCATCGACGATGACCAGCCGGCCACCGACCAGCAGGCTGCTGCCCTCGCGCAGCACCGAGAAGCCGGGCGCCAGCAGCCAGCGGCTGGCCTCGGCCGTGATCACGCGCAGCGGGTAGCCGGCGTAGAACTGCAGCGAGGAGAGCAGGGGCAGGGCCAGCACCGCGAGGCCCAGGACGGGGAGCCTGGCCACCTGGCGCGGCAGGAAGGCCAGCAAGCCGGCGGCCAGCGCCAGCACGGCGACCAGGCCGGCCGCGAGCGGCGGGAATGCCGGCAGGGGGCCGACGCCGGTGCGCAGCAGTGTGGCCGCCAGCGTGCCGACGGCGGCGAGGGCGAGCCAGCCGAGGCGCGGCGCGGCGCGCAGCGAGCAGCGCTTCGACCACGCGAAGAGCGCCAGCGCGCCGAGCGCCAGCAGGCCGAGCGGATCGTCGGCGCCGTCCAGCAGGCGGCGGGCCATCCAGAGCCAGGTCGGCACCAGTGCGGCGGCCTGCAGCGCCAGCCAGGCGGCGGCGGGCGCGCGGTCGAGGCGAATGCCCCAGTCGAACAGGCGGGGGCGCGTGCGGGCGAATTGATCGAGGGTCATGCCTGCGTCCTCGTCATGCGGTGAAGCGGCGCGGATCGTGGCGGCGTGCGCGGCGGCGCAGCATGGCCAGCATCGACAGCAGCACCGCGATGGCGCCCCAGGTCTCGGGCTCCGGCGTGCTCGGCACTTCGGCGCCCAGCGTCTGTCCCTGGCCCAGGGCCAGTTCGCTCACGCCCTTGGGCAGCGGCTGCGGCTGGTCCACCGAGGTGCCGGCCTGCGGCGCCGGATTGCGCACCACCTTGTCGACCGCAATGAAACTGGTGTACTGCGTGAGCAGGCCGTAGCGCAGGCCCAGCCCGGTGATGCGCTGCCTGAAGGCATCGCCACCCTCCAGGGCCTCCTGGTCGCTCAGGCTGGCGATGCGGTGCCGCGCCCACAAGCTGCGCAGCGCGGCGGCGTCCTGGCGCGTCTTCCCGTCGATCACCAGTTCCTGCCGGTAGGGGCCTTCCGCACCTTGGCCCTGGATCACGACACGGCCCTTGGGCTCGCCGCGCCACTTGCCGAACACGATCACCGGGCGCTCGCCCAGCACGTCGGGCAAGGCCTGGGGTTCCACGTCGTAGACATCGAGACCGCCGAAGGTAGCCTTCACGTTGGTGAGTACCGGCGACTCGACCATGCGCTTGAAGCGCGCCGCCTGCGCGGGCGCCTGGACCGGGTCGGTGATGATGAAGGGCTCGCCCATGCCTGCGCGCGCCAGGCCTTCCATCAGGTGCCGGTTGACCGAACTGCCGATGCCGAAGGCGAAGACGTTGGCCTTGGACAGGTTGCGGCGCACCAGCTCGAAGGCCTCGCGCTCCACCGTCACGTAGCCGTCGGTGACGACCACCACGGTGCGCGACACCTCTTCGGCCTTGGGCTCGGCATAGACGCGCTTGAGCGCCGGGATGAGCTCGGTGCTGCCGCCGCCGCTGTAGTTCCTGATGGTGGAGAGCGCCTGCTCGATGTTGGCGCGGGTCGCGGGCACCGACTGCGGCGACAGCATCCTGCTGCTGCCCGAGAACAGCAGCACGTTGAAAGTGTCGCTGGGCCGCAGCCCGCCGATGAGCCGCTCCAGCAGCGCCTTGGCGGTGTCCAGCGGGAAGCCGTGCATCGAGCCGGAGATGTCCACCACGAAGATGTAGTCGCGTGGCGAGATGGCGTTGGCCGCCGCCGACTTGGGTGGCTCGACCATCGCGAGGAAGAAGTTCTCTGCGTTCTCCCCCTGCCCCTTGTAGAGCATCAAGCCCGATTCGATCTTCTCGCCGGCCAGGCGCCAGTCGAGCACGAAGTCGCGGTTGTTCGCGGGCTCGCCGGTGCGCGCCAGCGTGATGTCGGCATGCTGGTCGTCGTCGCGCTTGCCGACATCGATGGCATGGGTCGTGGAGCGCACGTCCTTGATGCCCAGGGGCGCGTCGAGCGCGACCTTCATCCGGAACGTCGTGTTCGGCGCGATCCCCGCGCGCAGCGTGGGCTGCGTCACCCATTTCGCATTGGCATTGGAGGACTGCGGACTGTTGTAGCGCGGCCCCACCACCGTCGGGAACACGAACTGGTAGTTGCCGGCCTGCGGCACCAGCAGCTCGGTGTAGCGCAGCTCCACCTTGACGTCGTCGCCCGGCAGGATGTTGGCGACGTTCATCTGGAATACGTTGGGCAGGTGCTGCTCCAGGAGCGCGGCAGTCCTGCCTTCCTTCTTCGCGGCGTCGTAGTCGATGCGTGCCTGCTGCTTCTCGCGGATCTGCGCGGCGACCAGGCGATCGCCCAGTCGCACGTTGAGTCCGCTGACGGCGGCCCGCGTCGAGCCCGGGAAAACGTATCGGGCCTCGATGGCGCGCGTGCCCTCGTTGCGGTAGGTCTGCGTGACGGTGACGTCTGCGATGACGCCCGAGACCTTGACGTCGACCTCGGTGGCCTTGAGCGGCAGCGCGTCGACGGCCGGGTCGTCGCTCTTGACGAAGAAGTACGGGCTCTCGGTCTTCAGGCGCGGCCCTGGTGCTTCCTGTGCGTGCAGGGGCCGCGCGACGAGCAGCGCGAAGCCCGCGCTCGCGAGGCCGATGGTCGCGAGCCAGAGCCAGCGGCCGGGGCGGGTGTTGGTGGCTTCCATGGCGATGGTCCTTTTCCCTCGATGTGTCGTGCAACGGTGCACGGCAGCCACTGTCGAAGGCACAGGCGAAGGCAGTTGGAAGCCCTCTTGAAGCGCTCGGCGTTGTGTGAAGTCCATGTGAAGTCCGGTGTCGTGCGCACTTCACAGGCGCTTCGGGTAGCGCGCCGAGCATCGGCCCATCGTCATCGATGAGGAGAACTTCCATGCTTGCGCGGCTTCGGCATTCCGTGCTCATCAAGGTCCTGGGCCTGCTGGCCCTGACCGTGCTGCTGTGCATCCCCCTGGCCCGGATCGAGGACCTGACCCGCGAACGCGGCAACAGCCAGCGCGAGGCGGCCGCCGAGCTGGCCTCCACCTACACCGGCGCGCAGACGCTGGTCGGGCCCTTCCTGGTGCAGCCCTACCTGGAGCGCTGGATGGAGCCGCAGCGCGACGCGCAGGGGCGGGTCGTAGGCCAGGAGGTGCGCAGCAAGGAGATGGCGCATCTTGTCTTCCCCGACAAGCTGCACATCGAGGGCAGCCTGGCGCCGCAGGAGCGCTACCGCGGCATCTTCCGCATTCCGTTCTTCGCGATGGACGCGTCGCTGGAAGGCGCGTTTTCCGCCTTCGATGCGGCTGCGGTGCCACACAGCGAGAAGGACTCCACCCTCGAGTTCAAGCCGCCCTACGTGGCCCTGCACCTGAGCGACCTGCGCGGCCTCGACGGCTCGCCGGCGCTGCGGCTGGCGAACGAGACGCTGCGCTTCCAGCAACGCCTGCCGGGCGTGGCCGAGGACGCGGCGCTGGCGGGTGGCATTCATGCGCCCCTGGCCGGCAGCGCGTTAGCGGCGTGGCAGGCGCGCCGGCCGCTGGGCTTTACGCTCAAGCTCGGCGTCGTCGGCCAGGAGCGGCTCGCGATGGTGCCCATCGGCGAGGAGACCACGGCGCACCTGGTCTCGCCCTGGGCCCATCCGAGCTTCGGCGGGCGCTTCCTCGCCTCCGAGCGCAGCGTGACGGCGCAGGGGTTCGACGCGCGCTGGCGCGTGTCCTCGCTGGTGACCACGGCGCGCGAAGAGGTGCGCGAGGCGCTGCGGGGCGGGCGTGACGGCCGGCCGGCCGGTGCGGGCGCGGCAATGCAGAGCTTCGACGTTTCGCTGGCGCAGCCGCTCAACGTCTATGCGATGTCCACACGCGCGGCCAAGTACGGCCTGCTCTTCATCGGGCTGGTGCTGATGGCTGCGTTCATGTTCGAGCTGTTCCGGCGGCTGCGGCTGCACCCGGTGCAGTACGGCCTGGTGGGCCTCTCGATCGCGGTCTTCTTCCTGCTGCTGCTCGCGCTGTCTGAAAAGCTGGCCTTCTGGCTGGCCTATGCCTGTGCGGCGAGCGCCAGCGTGCTGCTGCTGGGGGCCTACTTCAGCGCGGTGCTGCGCGGCCGGTGGCGCGGCGCCTCCTTCGCGGCCTACGTGGCCCTGCTCTATGGCGCGCTCTACGGCTTGCTGGCGTCGGAAAGCAATGCGCTGCTGCTGGGCGCGCTGCTGGTCTTCGGCATGCTCGCCGTGCTGATGCTGGCGACGCGAAAAGTCGACTGGTACGCCCTGTCGATGGGCGAAGCGGCCGCGTCCGGTGCAGGAGCGCAATCATGAAGGCCGCCGCGAAGCGCGTGCTGCTGTGGGGCGTTGCCGCGATGGCAGTCAGCGCAGCTGCCGCGCTGTGCGCGGCCGGTGTCGCGATCGCGGTGCTGGTCCCGCAGCTGCCCGACGTCTCCGAGCTCTCCGACTACCGGCCCAAGCTGCCGCTGCGCGTCTACACCTCGGATGGCGTGCTGATCGGCGAGTTCGGCGAGGAGCGGCGCGAGCTGGTCCCCATCGCCGAGATGCCGAAGCAGCTCAAGGATGCCGTGGTGGCGGTGGAGGATGCCCGCTTCTACGAGCATCCGGGCATCGATCCCAAGGGCTTGCTGCGCGCGGTGCTGGCCAACCTGCGGCATGGCGTGCACCAGGGCGCCTCCACCATCACGCAGCAGGTGGCGCGCAATGTCTACCTCACCGCCGAGCGGACGCTGAAGCGCAAGATCCTGGAGGCGCTGCTGGCCTTCCGGCTCGAGCAGCACCTGAGCAAGGACCAGATCCTGGAGATCTACCTGAACCAGATCTTCCTCGGCCATCGCGCCTATGGCTTCGCCTCCGCCTCGGAGCGCTACTTCGGCAAGCCGCTGCGGGAGATCACGCTCGCGCAGGCCGCCATGCTGGCGGGCCTGCCCAAGGCGCCGGGCACCAACGACCCGGTGAGCAACCCGCGCCGTGCACGCGCCCGGCAGCTCCACGTGCTGGACCGCATGGTGGCGACCGGCGCCATCAGCGCGGCGCAGGCGGCCGAAGCGAAGCTGGAACCGCTGCGCCTGCGCGACGCTTCCGAACCGAAGCGCCTGCATGCGGAGCACGCGGCCGAGACCGTGCGGCAGCTGATGGTCGCGCAGTACGGGGCGAGCACCTACACGCGCGGCTTCAAGGTCTTCACCTCGCTGGTGGCGAGCGAGCAGGCGGCGGCCTGGCAGGCCCTGCGCAAGGGCATCCTGGACTACGAGCGGCGGCAGCCCTGGCGCGGGCCGGAGCGCTTCGTCGAGCTGCCCGCCGATCCGGCCGGACTGGACGATGCGGTCGACGAAGCGCTGGCCGAGTATCCCGACAGCGGCGACGTGCTGGCCGCCGTGGTGCTGCAGGCCGATGCGAAGGAGGTGGTGGCCGTGCGCGCCAATGGAGAGAGCGTGCGGATCGCGGGCGAGGGCTTGCGCACGGCCCAGGCCGGCCTGTCGCCGCGCGCCGCGCCGAACCTGCGCGTGCGCCGCGGCGCGGTGATCCGCGTGGCGAAGACGCCCAAGGGCGCATGGGAGATCACCCAACCGCCCGAGGTCGAAGGCGCCTTCGTGTCGCTCGACCCGCGCGACGGAGCGATCCGGGCCCTGGTGGGCGGCTTCGACTTCGGCAGGAACAAGTTCAACCATGTGACCCAGGCCTGGCGCCAGCCGGGGTCGAGCTTCAAGCCCTTCATCTATTCGGCGGCGCTCGAGAAGGGCTTCACGCCGAGCACCCTGGTCGACGACGCGCCGCTGTTCCTCGACGCCGCGGCCACGGGCGGCTCGCCCTGGGATCCCCGGAACTACGACGGCCGCTTCGAAGGACCGATGACCTTGCGCCGCGCGCTCGAGCAGTCGAAGAACATGGTCACCATCCGCGTGCTGCAGTCGATCGGGCCCCGCTATGCGCAGGACTGGATCGGCCGCTTCGGCTTCGAGCGTGCGAAGCACCCGGCCTACCTGCCGATGGCGCTGGGTGCCGGCTCGGTCACGCCGATGCAGATGGCGGCGGCGTACGCGGTCTTCGCCAACGGCGGCTATCGCGTGAGCCCCGCGCTGGTGACGCGCATCACCGACCACAGGGGCCAGGTGCTGGTCGAAGCGCCGCTGGCAGTGCGCGACGAGACGACACGCGCCATTCCCGAGCGCAACGCCTTCGTGGTGAGCTCGCTGCTGCAGAGCGTGGTGCGGCACGGCACGGGCTTCAAGGCCTGGCAGTCGCTCCAGCGCGACGACTTGCACGGCAAGACCGGCACCACCAACGATTCGATCGACACCTGGTTCGCGGGCTTTGCCTCGACGCGCGTGGGCGTGGCCTGGATCGGCTACGACACGCCGCGCCAGCTCGGCGTTCGCGGCGAGACCGGCGGCAGCCTGAGCCTGCCGATCTGGACCGGCTACATGCAGGCGGCCCTGCAGGGCGTGCCGGTTGCGCCGGTGCCGGTGCCGGCGGGCGTGGTGCTGGTGGAGGGCGAGTGGTATTACGACGACTACGCGCCGGGCCGCGGGATCGCGAGCCTGGGCGCGGATGCGGACGCGGGTGCAGGAACGGTGGCGCCGGCCGAGACGCTGGCCGGCGTGCCTGTCAGCGACGTGCCGACGCCGGAAGAACGCAGCAGCATCCTCGATCTGTTCCGCTGAGCCACGGCCTTCTCACCCAGGCGAAGCCAGCGGTAGCGTGAGCGTGGCCAGCGCGCCGCCGCGCGGCGCGTTCGCGAGCTCGATGCGCCCGCGGTGCAGCGCCGCGATCTCCTTCACGAAGGCGAGCCCGAGGCCGGTGCTCTTCTTCTGGCTGTGCGGACGCGCCAGCGAATAGAACTTCTCGAAGACCTTGTCCTTGGCGTAATCGGGGATGCCGCGGCCATGGTCGCGCACGGTGATGCGGGCCTCGCGCGCGCCGGCATGAAGGGCCAGCGCAACCTCGGCGCCGGCGGGCGAGAAGTCGATCGCGTTGTCGAGCAGGTTGCTGACCGCGCGCCGCAGCAGGAAGGGATCGCCCTCGACATGGGCCTCGGTGTCGATGGCCACGTGCAAGCGGATCTCGCGCGCCGCCGCCGCGCCCTGCGCGCTGGCCGCCACCTCCTGCAGCAGCGGCGCGAGCGCGACGGTCTCGCTGCGGTCCAGCGCACGCTGGGTCTCGAGCGCGGTCAGCTCCATCATGCGGTCCACGATCTCCTGGATACGCTGGGTCTCGCGCGTGATGTTGGCGAGGAAGCGCTCGCGCTCGGCCTGCGGCATCGAGGGTTCCTGCACCAGCTCGGCGGCGCCGCGGATCGCCGACAGCGGGCTCTTGATCTCGTGCGTGAAGGTCTGCACGTAGTCGGCGACGTAGCTGCGGCCGGTGAACGCATCACGCATTTCGCCGAAGCCGCTGCGCAGCGTGTCCACCGCGCGGCGCGCCATGCGGGAGAGGCTCCAGCTGCGCTGATTGCGCAGCCAGCGCCAGTAGTCCGAGATCAGGCCGAAGGGCCGCACCAGCCAGACCGAGACGATCAGCGCCCCCACCAGCAGCGCGAAGGCCGACCCCATGCCCACCCACAGCGTGCGGGCGCGCGCGTCCTGCACGAACTGGCCGAAGCTCTGCACCGGCTTGCCCACGCTGACCACGCCGACGATCTCGTTGTTCCAGCGCACCGGGGCGGCGGCGTACATCACCGAGGTCAGCGGGTCGCCCTCGATGTCGCGCGAGGTGCGCGCGCCGTACAGGCCGGCCAGGGTGCGGCTGACGTCGCTCCACCGGGAGAAGTCGGCGCCGGTGCTGCGGCCCAGCGAATCGAAGAGCACGCGGCCGCTGCGATCGGTGACGTAGACGCGCAGCTCCACGCGGCTCTTGTGCAGGTTGTAGATCTGCGCCGAAAACTGACGCGCGTAGACGGAGCGGAACAGCGGCTCCAGCCGCTCGGTGTTGATGGCGCCGGCGATCACGTCCTGCTCGACCAGGCTGGCCATGAGCTGCGATGTGTCGACCAGCGACTCCTCGGCCGACTCACGGTAGCGCGGGTCGATGTCGGCGACGACGCGGTAGAGCAGGAAGGCGATGCCCGCCGCGTAGATCAGCAGGATGCCGATGAAGATGCGGGTTCTACGGCTCAAAGGATGGCCCCCACGCTCCGCACCTCGTGTCGTCGCCGGCCCCGAGGGGGCCGCAGGCCGTCTTGGGGCGGCCCGGCGCCGGCCGGTCCCGCTTCATCGCGGGGGCAGCTCTTCATTGAGCGCGTAGCCGGTGCCGCGCAGCGTGCGGATCGCCTCGACCTCGGGCGCGACGGCGCGCAGCTTGGCGCGCAGGGTCTTGACGTGGGCATCGACGGTGCGGTCGAAGCTCTCGCTGGCGTCGTCCCACACGAGTTCGAGCAGCTCGTCGCGCGTGAACACGCGGCCCGGGCGCTGGACCAGCAGCTTGAGCAGCCCGTACTCGTAGCGCGAGAGCTCGAGCAGGCGGCCGTAGTAGCGGATCTGCATGCGCTCGGCATCGAGCGCGAAGGGCGAGACCGGCACGCTCCTCGCAGGCGCGGCTGGCGCGGCTGGCGCGGGGATCGCCGTCGAAGGACCGTTGCCACGACCACTACGCCGCAGGATGGTGCGCACGCGCGCCACCAGCTCGCGCGGCGAGAAGGGCTTGGCCACGTAGTCGTCGGCGCCCAGCTCGAGGCCCACGACGCGGTCGATCTCGTCGCTGCGCGCGGTGAGGAAGAGCATCGGCACCTCCGCGCCACCCTGCTCGCGGTTGAGTGCCTGCAGCCGCTTGAAGAGCTCGAAGCCGTTCATGTCGGGCAGGCCCACGTCCAGGATGGCGAGCGCGGGCGGGTCGGCCGCGAACTGGGCGATGGCCTCCTCGGCGGTGGCGCACCAGACGGGCACGAAGCCGTCGGTCCTGAGCACGTACTGCAGGGTGTCGGCGATGCCGGACTCGTCTTCGGCGATCAGGATCCGCGGGTGGGAGAGCATGGGGCGGATGGTAGCGGCCCGGAACCTTTGCGTGCCGCGGCGAACGAACAGGGCCTTTTCATTTCCGAAAGACCCCGACCGTGACCTCATCCGAAACCCGGGCCATCCTGAGCCTGAGCCTGCTGGCGGCCTTCGTCGACGGCGAGAAGCACGAGCGCGAGCGCGCCGAGATCAAGCGGATTGCCGAGGGCCTGTCGCAGGCCGATGGCGTGCAGCTGCCCACGCTCTACCAGGACGTGCTGATGAAGCGCGTGTCGCTGGCCTCGGTGGCCGGCGAGCTGAAGAGCCCCGAGGCGCGGCAGCTGGCCTACGAGATGGCCGTGTGCGTGTGCGACGCCGACGGCGCTCAGTCGCAGGCCGAGCGCCTGTTCCTCGCCGATGCCCGCACGGCACTCGGGCTGGATACGCCGGGAGCGACGCAGTTTGCGCAGCAGGCCGAGGAGATCGCGTCGGTGCCGCTGGCGCCGTCCGCGGCGGCGGCTCCTGCCGTCGACGGTGCCGCGCTGGACCAGGCCATCCTCAACGCCGCGATCCTGAACGGCGCGCTGGAGCTGTTGCCAGAGACGCTTTCGACCATGGCCATCATCCCGCTGCAGATGAAGCTGGTGTATCGCATCGGCAAGGCCCACGGCTTCGAGCTCGACAGCGGCCATGTGAAGGACTTCCTCGCCACCGTGGGCGTCGGCCTGACCTCGCAGTACCTCGAGCAGGCCGGCCGCAAGCTTCTGGGCGGCCTGCTCGGCAGGGTGGGCGGCGGGCTGCTGGGCGGCCTGGGCAAGCAGGCCGTGAGCTCGGGCATGAGCTTCGCGAGCACCTACGCCCTGGGTCAGGTGGCGAAGCGCTACTACGCGGGCGGACGCACGCTGTCGACGCAGATGCTGAAGGAGGCGTTCGCGAGCGTGACGCAGGAGGCGCAGGGCCTGCAGACTCGCTACCTTCCGCAGATCCAGGAGAAGGCCCGCACGCTCGACGCAGGCAAGGTGCTGGCGATGGTGCGCGGCGGCTGACCTCCAGGGCGGACGCGCCGCCGCGGCAGGGGCGCGGCTTCAGGCCTGGTGCAGGTCGAAGCAGCAGCCCGCGTAGAAGGGCTTGTCGCCGCCTTCCACGAAGGGCACCTCGATCGCCTTGCCCTCGTTGCGCCAGGCGTCGCGCCGCTTGTAGCCGGACGCGGCCAGCTCGGCCAGCAGCTGGTCATGGTGCTGGATGCGGTAGGGGCAGACGGCGAAGCCGATGCTGTTGAGCGTGTAGAGCGTGCGTTCCGGGTGCACGGCGGTGGTGTTCAGCACGATGCGCCGCGGCTTCACGGGCAACGCGGCAATGATCTCGGAGATGCGTTGCGGCAGGTACTGCAGGCTGCCGGAGGCGTAGAGCACGTCGTAGCCGCTCGCGTCCCGGAAGTCGGTGCTGAAGCTCAGCTGCGCGGTGGCCTCGCGCTGCACTGCAAGCTCGCGGCCGGTCTGGACCACGGTGGGCACGTCGCAGACCGTCCAGCGCAGATCGGCCGGGTAGTTCAGCATGCGGCGAAAGGCGTAGTACTTGATGCCGACGTGGCCGCCCAGGTCGAAGATGCTGCGCATGCCGTCATCCAGCGCGCGGCCTATCCAGAACAGGCCCGGATAGTCGTAGGGGGCGACCTGATGGCTGTAGAAGGCGTCAGCCGGTGCGTTGTCGTAGCCGACAGCCTTGGTTGGCGGCGCGCCGGCCTCGGCGGCGGCGAAGCTCTCGAAGGAACCCATGAAGAGGTTCTCCTCGCGGTTCTCCAGGAACTTGCGGCGGTAGGCAGCTTCACGGACCGACGGGGGGAGAAGACTCGTAAGCATGGGGCCCTTTGCCTCTGTGTTGAATGCAATTGCAGTCGCATTTTGCACTTTGAAACAAAAGTATTCAACCTCAAACTGAACGGCGCGCAGTCCGCGCGTCCGCCGGGCGCCGGCTACTCGACGCGGTAGCCCGCGTTCTCGATCGCCAGCACGATGTCCTGGCGCGGCTGCGTGCTCAGCACGTCGACATGGCCGGTTTCGAGGTCCACCGTGACCTGCGCCTTGGGATCGACCGCTTGCACCGCGTTCTGCACCGCGCTGACGCAGTGGTTGCAGCTCATGCCCGACACCTGGAATTTCTGGCTCATCGTTGCTCCTTCATGGGGTTGAAGCGAGAGAGTGTCAACTTTGCCACGATGTCAATGTCAAGGACGATGACATCGCCACGTTTTGTTGAAGGGGATGCCATTCGCGGGGAACCGCAGCGCCTGGCGCGCTGTCGTATCCTCGTGCCCGTTTGTCGCGCCGCTGGCCGGTGGTCCGCCGAATGCCAGCTTTGCACGGACCTGGTCGCCCGGGCTTTCCGCCTTCTTCTCTTTCACCCATGCGAATCCTCCTGGTCGAAGACGATGCCGTTCTGCGCGGCGTGATGTTGCGCAGCTTTGGCGATGCCGGGCACCGCGTCGACGTGGCGGCCAATGCCGAGGACGCGGATCACTTGTGGCGGGTGCAGCTCTTCGATGCCGTGCTGCTCGACCTCAGCCTGCCGGCCACCGCGAGCGCGACCAGCGGCCTCGGGAGCGGGTTGACCGTGCTGCGCCATGCGCGTGCGCGCGGCGACCGCACGCCGGTGCTGGTGCTGACGGCACGCGGCCGGACCGAGGAGCGCATCGCCGGTCTGGATGCCGGTGCCGACGACTACCTTGGCAAGCCCTTCGACCTGGCCGAGGTCGAGGCGCGGCTGCGGGCGCTGGTGCGGCGCGCGCAGGGCACCGAGGACATCGCGACCCTGGGGCAGCTGAAGCTCGACCGCAAGGCGCGCCGCTTCGCGGTGTCCGGCGCACCGCTGGACCTGCCGGCGCGCGAATTCGAGGTGCTGTGGGAGCTGATGAGCCCGCCGGGCCGCACGGTGAGCAAGCGTGCGCTGTCCGACAAGCTCTCCACCTTCGACGAGGCGCTGGGCGACAACGCGCTCGAGGCCTTCATCTCGCGACTGCGCAAGAAGTTGAGCGGCAGTGGTGCGGCCATCCGCACGCTGCGCGGCATCGGCTATCTGCTGGAAGCGGCGACGTGAGCGCCGCGCCACGGCGCTCGGGGGAGGCCGTCCGGTGAACATGCCGGCGCGCCGTGCTGCGGCGGGCGCGCCTTCGCTCACCGCACGCGTGCTGCGGCGGGTGCTGCTGCCGCTGGCGCTGACATGGCTCGCGGGCACGGTGATCGCCGTCGCCGTGGCCAGCCATTTCACCGAGCAGGCTTTCGACCGCTCGCTTCTCGACGACGCCTACGCGGTCTCGGCCAACGTCGAGGCAGGCGAGCGCGACATCCAGCTGCGGCTGACACCGCGCGAGGTCACGAGCGTGTTGTTCGACCAGTCGGAGACCAACTACTTCGCGGTGCTGCGGCAGGACGGCTCGCTGCTGGCGGGTCGCGCAGGCCTGCATGCGCCGCTGCCCGAGGAGGGCGCGCGCTATCGCTTCTCCGACATCGTGCACGAAGGCCAGCCGCTGCGCGCGGTCGTGCTGGACCACGAGTCGCCCAACGCCTTCCGCGTGGTGATCGCGCAGACGACGCTGGCGCGCAGCGCGCTGGTGGAGCGCCTGCTGGCCTACGCGCTGGCGCCGCAGCTGCTGTTGCTGGCGCTGCTCGCGATCTGGCTGTGGCGTGGCATCGAGGGCGAGCTGCGGCCGCTGGGCGAGTTGCGGCGGACGCTGGACCGGCGCGATGCGCGCGACCTGGCGCCGGTGCCGGTGGCGCGCAGCTCGCGCGAGCTGGAGCGCCTGGGCGAAACGCTCAATGCGCTGTTCGAGCGCCTTGGCCACAGCGTGCGCGCGCAGCGCGAGTTCGCGGGCAATGTGGCGCACGAGCTGCGCACGCCGCTGGCGGGCATCCGCGCGCTGGCCGACTACGGACTGGCGCAGCAGGCCCCCGCCGTCTGGCGCGAGCAGCTGCAGCAGATCGCCGCCAGCCAGGCGCGCGCCAGCCGCCTGGTCGACCAGCTGCTCGGCCTGGCGCTGGCCGACGAAGGACGCACGGGCCTGCAGCGTGAGCCGCTGCGGCTCGACGTGTTGGTGGAACAGGCGGTGCTGCGCCATCTGGCGCGGGCCGACGCGCAGGGCGTGGACCTGGGCGCGCTGGGCCTGGAGGTGCCGGTGACGGTGCAGGCCAACGCCGCGCTGGTCGAGGGCATCCTCGACAACCTGATCGACAACGCGTTGCGCTACGGCGGCCGCACCATCACCATTGCGCTGGCCGGGCGCACGCTGTCGGTGATCGACGACGGCCCTGGCATCGCGCCCGAGCTGCACCGTGCGCTGGTGCAGCGCTGGTCGCAGGGGCCCGAAGGCATGAAGCTGGGCCAGGGCGCCGGCCTCGGGCTGGCGATCGTGGCGCGCTATGCCGCGCTGCTCGACGCGGAACTGCGCTTCGAAAAAGCCAGCGAAGCCGGCGGGCTGCGGGTCAGCGTGGCCTTCGGCGCGCCGCCCGCGACCCAGGCTCAGGCCAGCGCCGGGTAGTCGATGTAGCCCTTCTCGCCGCCGCCGTAGAAGGTGCTCTTGTCCCAGGGATTGAGCGGCGCGTCTTCCCGCAGCCGGCGCACCAGGTCGGGGTTGGAGATGAAGGGCTTGCCGAAGGCCACGAGGTCGTCGCCTTCCTTCAGCGCAGCTTCGGCCAGCGGCTTGTCGTAGCCGTTGTTCACCATCCAGGCGGCCTGGCCGCCGGCGGCGCGATAGGCGGCCTTGAGGGCCTCGTAGTCGAAGGGCCGGTCCTGCAGCTCGCGCGGCCCGCCGGTGGCGCCTTCGATGACGTGGACGTAGGCCAGGCCCAGCGGCGCGAGCTGTTTCACGACATATTCGAAGAGCGGCTGCGGGTCCGCGTCGTGCACGTCGTTGGCGGGCGTGACCGGCGACAGCCGGATGCCGGTGACGCCGCCGCCGACCGCGTCGACCACCGCCCTTGCCACTTCGAGCAGCAGGCGGGCGCGGTTCTCGATGCTGCCGCCGTAGTCGTCGCGCCGATGGTTGCTGCCGCTCTTGAGGAACTGGTCAAGCAGGTAGCCGTTGGCGGCATGGATCTCGACGCCGTCGAAGCCGGCGGTCTCCACGGCATTGCGGGCGGCTGCCGCATAGGCATGGACGATGCCGGGCAGCTCGCTCGCGTCGAGGGCGCGAGGCTCCGAGGTCTCGACGAAGGTGGGCACGCCGTTCCTGATCAGCACCGTCTTGGTCTTGGCTGCGATGGCCGATGGAGCGACCGGCTTGCCGCCGCCTGGCTGCAGCTCTTTGTGCGAGACCCGGCCGACGTGCCACAGCTGCACGACGATCTTGCCGCCCTCGGCATGGACGGCATCGGTGACGCGCTTCCAGGCCTGGAGCTGCTCCGTCCCGTAGAGGCCCGGCACGTCGGCATAGCCCTGACCCTGGTGGCTGATGGCGGTAGCTTCGGTGATCAGCAGGCCGGCGCCGGCGCGCTGCGCATAGTAGGTGGCGGCGATCGGGGGCGGCACCGCGTTGGGCGAACGGTTGCGCGTGAGCGGCGCCATGACGACGCGGTTGGCGAGCTTCAGATCGCCGGCCTGGATCGGATCGAAAAGGGAGGACATCCATTTTCCTTTTGTTGTGACGAGAATGCACCCGACGGTAATGCGATGCGCACGGCCGCGCTGTCACGGGGTTGTCGTTTTGCTGGTAGTGCATGCCGCAGAATGGCCGTCCCCGATGACGACCCTCGCCGCCCCGCTCACGCCCTCCCGAGCCCTGCGCCTTGCACTTGCGCTGTCCCTGGGGGCTGCGGTGTCGCTGGGCATCACGCGCTTTTCCTATGGCCTGCTGCTGCCGCCGATGCGCGCCGACCTGGGCTGGAGCTACACGCTGGCGGGCGGGATGAACACCGCCAACGCCGCCGGCTATCTGGTCGGTGCGCTGATGACGCCGGCCTTGATGCGCCGATTCGGGCCGCTGCGGCTGCTGGTCGCCGGCGCGGTGTGGGCCAGCATCTTCATGGGGGCCAGCGGCTTCTTCACATCGGCGCCGGCGCTGTTGGCGCAACGGCTGCTGGCCGGCGTCGCGAGCGCCTGGGTCTTCGTCGCCGGCGGGCTGCTGGCCGCGCGTCTCGGTGCGCTGCAGCCCGAACGCGCGGGCCTGCTGCTGGGCCTCTACTACGGAGGCACGGGCCTCGGCATCACCCTGTCGGCGCTGCTGGTGCCGCCGGTGCTGCGGGCCGCGGCCGGCCAGGCGCATGGCTGGGCCTGGGCCTGGTGGGCGCTGGCGCTGGCGTGCATGGCGGCGACGGCGGTGCTCGGTCTCGCGTCGCGCGCCATGCCGGCCGATGCGCCCCCGGGCGCTGCGGCATCGCCGGCGGTTGCCGCAGCCCCGCGCGACGGCGTGCATCGCCTCGGCTGGGCGCTGGCGGGCTACGCCATGTTCGGGATCGGCTACATCGGCTACATGACCTTCGTGATCGCGCTGCTGCGCGAGCAAGGGGCGAGCCCGGAGGGCATCACGGCCTTTTACGCACTGCTCGGCGTCGCCTGCGTGGCATCGGCGCGGCTCTGGGCGGGACTGCTGGATCGCTCTCGCGGCGGGGCGCCGCAGGCCATCCTCAACGCACTGCTGGGGCTGGCGACGCTGCTGCCGGTGCTCAGCACGGCGTGGCCGGTGGCGCTGCTGTCGGGCCTGTTGTTCGGCGCGGTCTTCCTCTCGGTGGTGGCCTCCACCACGGCGCTGGTGCGCCACAACCTGCCGGAGGCGCAATGGGTGGCCGGCATCAGCGCCTTCACGATCATCTTCGCGCTGGGACAGATCGTGGGGCCGACGGTGACGGGCTGGATCTCCGATGGCGCGGGCGGCTTGGCGCACGGCCTCGTGGCCTCGGCTGCGGCGCTGTGGGTCGGCGCCGCGCTGGCGTGGCGACAGCGGCCGCTCGACCGCTGAGCCGCGCGCCTTACTTGGCGAGGCCCTCGGCCTTGAGCGCCTCCTGCACGTTCGGCCTGGCACCGACGCGCGCATGCCAGGCCTGGACGTTGGGATAGGGTGACAGGTCGATACCGACGGGCTTGGCCCAGTTGGTGACGGTGAACAGGTAGCCGTCGGCGACAGTGAAGTGTTCGCCCATCAGGTATTCCTTGCCCTCGAGCTCGCGGTTGAGCCACTCGTAGCGCGATTCCAGCTTGCTCTTGAAGACAGCTTTCGCCTCCTCGGGCATGGCGGGGTTGAAGAAGGGCGAGTAGGTCTTGTGGATCTCGGTGCCTATGAAGGTGAGCCACTCCTGCAGCCGATAGCGCGACAGCGTGCCGGCCGCCGGCGCGAGGTTCTTGGTGGGGGCGAGATCGGCGATGTACTGCACGATGGCCGGGCCTTCTCGCAGGCGCGTGCCATCGTCGAGCTCGAGCATCGGCACATAGCCGAGCGGGTTGATGCCGTAGTAGTCGGTGCCGTCCTTCAGCTTGTGGCTCTTGGTGCTGGCGAGCACGGGTTCGAAGGCGATGCCGGCTTCGCGCAGCGCGATATGCGGCGACAGCGAGCAAGCGCCCGGCGAGTAGTACAGCTTCATGCAAAAGACTCCGATGGAATGTTGAGGAACGCTTGGGAAAGCAGAGCATGCTAGCGGTTTCGCGCCGCGTTTTTGTCCTACGGTGCCACGGGCGGGCCGACTATCGGTGGCCGGAGAGGGTTTTCTTATTCTGCGATGCGCCGCGGCTTGGGCCGCGATTCGAAGGAGCTCCTCTATGTTGAAGTACGCCATCATCTTCGCGATCGTCTCGCTGATTGCGGGCGCGCTCGGCTTCGGCGGTATCGCCGCGGGCGCGGCCGGCATTGCCAAGCTGCTCTTCGGCCTGTTCCTGATCTTGGCGGTGCTCTTCCTGGTGCTGGCGGCGCTGGGAATCGGCGCCGCGAAGAAAGCCTTGGACTGACGGCGCCGGGGCTCGGGGGAGGAACATGCATGCGTCGAACCTGGAAGCCGTGCTCGACTACCAGGTCGAGGCGCCTTCGCACCTGGTGTTCAACATCGAGGCGGCGCGCAGCGGTGCACAGGCCGTAGCGAGCGAGGAGCTCGTGATCGAGCCTGCGGTGCAGCGGGAAACTTTCTGCGACGAGGCCAGCGGCAACCGCTTCGTGCGTTTCGACGCGCCGGCGGGGCCGCTGAAGATCCGCTATCGGGCGCAGGTCCAGCGCTCCCACGTGCTGGTGCCGCCCGACCTCGCGGAGCTGCCGGTGAACCAGGTGCCGCACGAGTTGCTCGGCTACCTGATGCCGAGCCGCTACTGCGAGTCGGACTTGATGTCGCGCTGCGCGCAGCAGCTCTTTGGTGACCTGCCGCCGGGCATCGGACGCGTGCAGGCGATCGCCGACTGGATCCACGACAGCATCACCTACGAGCCGGGCAGCAGCGATTCGACCACCACCGCGCGAGAGGTGTTCGTCGAGCGCGCGGGCGTGTGCCGCGATTTCGCGCATCTCGGCATTACCTTCTGCCGCGCTCTCAACATCCCGGCGCGGCTGGTGGTGGGCTATGTCTGGTTCGACGAGCCACCGCAGGATTTCCATGCGGTGTTCGAGGCCTGGCTTGGCGGGCAGTGGGTGCTGTTCGATGCGACGCGCATGGCG
The DNA here is from genome assembly GCF_901827175.1 of Variovorax sp. RA8. Classification (NCBI taxonomy): domain Bacteria; kingdom Pseudomonadati; phylum Pseudomonadota; class Betaproteobacteria; order Burkholderiales; family Comamonadaceae; genus Variovorax; species Variovorax sp. RA8. The sequence continues at coordinate 43,886 of NZ_LR594662.1, forward strand.
CCACCGGACCGGCTGGTGCGGGTGGGCACCGGCGCCGATGCGAAGGATGTGGCCTTCTGCACCTTCTTCGGGCCCGTTCGCATGACCGGCAAAACCTTGAGCGTGCAAGAGGTGCAGGACGAGCGCCTCGTCGTCTCCGCCGGGCCAGTGCCCAGCGGGCAGCTGGTGGGCATCGAGAAGCCGGTGCCGGTGGCAGCGGCCTCGGTGTCCCTGCTCCAGGCCCCCGCGACTGCGCACGTGCTATAAAAAAGATAGCAGACCGGCGCGACGGCAGGCGCTTTCGAGGCAAAAGCAGCAGCCCGGTGGCCTTGCCCCTGCGGGCCTATGGCTGCGGCCTGCGCGATTAAAATCGACACCCCCTTTCCGCAAGCGCACGCGCAAGTGCGCCCCTCCCCAATGCTGTATCCCGAAGAATTCGATGTGATCGTCGTCGGCGGTGGCCATGCCGGCACCGAGGCCGCGCTGGCTTCGGCGCGCATGGGCGCCCGCACCCTGCTGCTCACCCACAACATCGAGACGCTGGGGCAGATGAGCTGCAACCCCTCGATCGGCGGCATCGGCAAGGGGCACCTGGTCAAGGAGGTCGACGCGCTCGGTGGCGCGATGGCGATTGCGACAGACGAGGCGGGCATCCAGTTCCGCATCCTCAACTCGAGCAAGGGCCCGGCGGTGCGGGCGACGCGCGCGCAGGCCGACCGGGTGCTCTACAAGGCGGCGATCCGGCGGCGGCTGGAGAACCAGCCGAATCTTTCGCTCTTCCAGCAGGCGGTCGACGACCTGATGATCGAGGGCGACCGGGTGGTGGGCGCGGTGACGCAAGTCGGCATCGCGTTCCGGGCGCGCGCCGTGGTGCTGACGGCCGGCACCTTCCTCGATGGCCGGATTCATGTCGGCCTCGACAACTACCAGGCCGGCCGGGCGGGCGATCCGCCGGCGGTCAGTCTTTCGGCTCGGCTCAAGGAGCTGAAGCTGCCGCAGGGCCGGCTCAAGACCGGCACGCCGCCGCGGCTGGACGGCCGCAGCATCGATTTCTCCAAATGCGTCGAACAGCCCGGGGACGGCATGCCGGGCGGGGCAGGGCCGATGCCGGTCTTCAGCTTCATGGGCCGGGCGGACATGCATCCGCAGCAGATGCCATGCTGGATCACCAACACGAATGCCCGCACGCACGAGATCATCCGCTCCGGCTTCGACCGCAGCCCCATGTTCACCGGCAAGATCGACGGGGTGGGGCCGCGCTACTGTCCCAGCGTCGAGGACAAGATCAACCGCTTTGCCGACAAGGAAAGCCACCAGATCTTCCTGGAGCCAGAGGGGCTGACAACCAACGAGTACTACCCGAACGGGATCTCCACCAGTCTCCCCTTCGATATCCAGTACCAGCTGGTCCGCTCGATGGCAGGGCTGGAGAGCGCGCATATCCTGCGGCCTGGCTATGCGATCGAGTACGACTACTTCGATCCCCGCGGGCTCAAGAGCAGCTTCGAAACGCGTGTCATACAGGGGCTCTTCTTCGCTGGGCAGATCAACGGCACCACCGGCTATGAAGAGGCCGCAGCCCAAGGGCTCTTCGCCGGGATCAACGCAGCGCTGTTGTGCCGCGGCGAGGCGGCTTGGCTGCCGCGTCGCGACGAGGCCTACCTGGGTGTCCTTGTCGACGACCTGATCACCAAGGGCGTGACCGAGCCCTACCGCATGTTCACCAGTCGGGCCGAGTTCCGGCTGCAGCTGCGCGAGGACAACGCCGACATGCGCCTGACAGAGGCGGGCCGCAAACTGGGGCTGGTGGACGACGTGCGATGGGAAGCGTTCTCGCGCAAGCGCGATCTTGTTTCACGTGAAACAGAGCGGCTGCGTTCGATCTGGGTGAATCCGCGGAACCTGCCGGTCAGCGAGTCGGAGCGCGTTCTCGGCAAAGCCATCGAGCGCGAGTACAACCTCGGCGACCTCCTGCGGCGCCCCAATGTGGACTATGCGTCGTTAATGTCGCTGGACGGCGGCAAATATGCGTCAGCCCAAGCGCTGGGCGAATCGGAGATCGAGCAGATCGAGATCGCCGCGAAGTATGCCGGCTACATCGATCGGCAGCACGACGAGGTCGAGCGGGCCGCGCATTTCGAGAATCTCAAGCTCCCGGCCGATCTCGATTACGGGCAAGTCAAGGCGCTGAGCTTCGAGGTACGGCAGAAGCTGGCCAAGCATCGGCCTGAAACGCTGGGACTCGCTTCGCGCATCTCCGGCGTGACGCCGGCGGCTATCTCGCTGCTGATGATCCACTTGCGCAAGGGCGGACAACGCGCCTTCGCACAGAACGCGGCGGCCGAGTCGCAGCAAGTCGGCGAATGAGTTCCGATCGGGAGTTGCGCGAGGGCGCGGCGGCGCTCGGGCTGAGCCTGGATGACCGCCAGCGCGAACAGCTTCTGGCCTACGCCGCGCTGATTCTGAAATGGAACAAGGTTTACAACCTGACTGCGCTGCGCGACCCCACGAGCGTCCTGACCCATCACTTGCTCGACAGCCTGTCCGTCATCGGGCCCTTGGCTCGTGAGTGGCCGGGGAGGGCGGCGCTGCTCGATGTGGGGACGGGTGCCGGTTTGCCGGGGGTGGTGATCGCGATCGTGCGCGGCGACATCACAGTCACATGCCTGGACGCGGTCGCCAAGAAGGCGGCTTTCGTCCAGCAAGTGGCGGCTGAACTCGGCTTGCCGAACCTGCGGGGCTCGCACGGCAGGGTGGAGTCGCTGTCCGGCAGCTTTGAATTGGTCTGCTCGCGCGCCTTCGCGTCCTTGCCCGATTTCTTTGAGGGGTCGAAGCATCTGCTCGCGCCCGGTGGCCTTTGGCTAGCCATGAAAGGCAAGACGCCAAGCGAGGAACTGTCCCAGGTGCCGGCCGAGATCGAGGTGTTTCACGTGGAACAACTGCGTGTTCCCGGCTTGGACGCCGACCGCTGCATCGTCTGGGCGCGAAAACAGGCGGCTTGAGCGACCTTGGCTCACCGACCTCGCTTAGACTCGAAGCCTCCCCTTCCGAGGCAAATCCATGTTCGGCATCGCTGACTACGGCGCGTTCGTTGTCGCCATCATCGTTTTTCTGGCGATCCCCGGGCCAGGGAATCTGGCCATCATCACCTCCACGGGCAAGGGCGGCATCCGCGGCGGGCTGGCGGCCGCCCTCGGCCTGATTGCAGGCGACCAAGTCCTGATGTGGGCGGCCGTGGCGGGGGTTGCTGCGCTGCTGAGTGCCTACCCACCGGCCTTCAAGGCAGTGCAGTGGCTGGGTGCTGCCTACCTGGCCTGGCTGGGATTCCGGATGCTCACCGCCAAGCCCGGCGCCGCGCCAATCCTCAACATCCGTCCGCGGCAGTACTTCCGGCAGGCAATGATGATCACGTTGCTGAATCCGAAGGCGATCGTTTTCTACATGGCCTTCTTCCCGCTCTTCGTCGACCCGGCCCGCCACCAGGGCGTGCTGACCTTCGGTGTGATGGCCCTGACGATCGCGGCGTTGACCTTTGCCTATTGCCTCGGCGCCACGCTGCTCACGCACTTCCTGGCGGAGCGCCTGCGGGCCAATCCCCGCATCAAGGCTCTCCTCGAAAAGCTGGCTGGCGTCTTCCTGATTGGCTTCGGCGCCAAGCTGGCGGCCTCTCAGTAGCATGGCCAAGATCTTCTGCATCGCGAACCAGAAGGGAGGCGTGGGCAAGACCACGACCGCCGTCAATCTCGCTGCTGGCTTGGCCAAGGTGGGGCAGCGGGTCCTGATGATCGACCTGGACCCACAAGGCAACGCCACCATGGGTTCCGGAATCGACAAGCGCCAGCTGGAAACCACGGTCTATGACGTGCTGCTCGAGTCAGCCTCCGTGGCCGAGGCGCGGGTGAAATCCGAAAAGTGCGGTTACGACGTGCTGGGCGCCAACCGCGAACTGGCGGGCGCGGAGGTCGAGATGGTGACGCTCGACCGCCGCGAGAAGCGGCTGCGCACGGCGCTGGTGACCGTCGGCGCCGAGTACGACTTCATCCTGATCGACTGCCCACCGAGCCTCAGTCTGCTGACGCTCAACGGCCTGTGCTCCGCGCACGGCGTGATCGTGCCCATGCAGTGCGAGTATTTCGCGCTCGAAGGGCTGACCGATCTGGTGAACACCATCAAGCAGGTGCACGCCAATCTCAACAAGAACCTGCAGATCATCGGCCTGCTGCGCGTGATGTTCGATCCCCGCATCACGCTTCAGCAGCAGGTCAGCGAGCAGCTCAAGGCGCATTTCGGCGACAAGGTGTTCGATACCGTGATCCCGCGCAATGTGCGCCTGGCGGAGGCCCCCAGTTATGGCTTGCCGGGGGTGATCTTCGATCCGGCGGCGCGGGGCAGCCAGGCCTTCGTCGCCTTCGCGGAAGAACTGGTGCGGAAGATGCCGCCGGCGAGCGCGCTCGCCGGTGCCGCACCGGCGCCGGTGCCGATGGAGGCCCCGCCGGTCACCGTGCAGGACCCGGACGGCGCCTGAGTCCCTGTCGGCCTTCTTTGCTATCCATATTGCAGCAGATGCCCACGCCCACCATCCTGTTGCTGCCCGGCTGGCAGAACAGCGACCCGCCGCACTGGCAAAGCCGATGGGAGGCGGTTCATGGCGACCGCCGTGTCGAGCAGCATGAATGGATGCGGCCGCTGCGCGGCGACTGGGCGGCCCGACTCGAGGAGGAGGTGCTGGCCGCGCCCGGCCCCGTGGCCCTGGTCGCGCACAGCCTGGGCTGCATCCTCGTGGCCGCCTGGGCCGCCCATTCGCGCAACACTCGCAAGGTGCAGGCTGCCTTCCTGGTTGCCCCGGGCGATCTGGAGCGCGACGATCTGCGCCAGATGATCCCCGGTTGGGCGCCGATCGTGCGCGAGCGCCTGCCTTTCCGGGCGCTGATGATCGCCGCCAACGACGACCCCTACTGCAGCGCCGCACGCTCCCGCGAAATGGCGCGCGACTGGGGCGCCTGCTACCACGATGCCGGTCCGGGCGGCCACCTCAACGGCGAATCCGGTTTGGGGGACTGGCCCGAAGGCCGGCAATTGCTGAACGAACTCCTGAAAGAAGAATGACCTCGATGGCCACCAAGAAACCCAAGGGCCTCGGCCGCGGACTCGAAGCCCTGCTCGGGCCCACCTTCACCGGCCCCGACAGCTCGGCCAACGATGATGCCGCGCCGCCCAACCCGACCACCCTGAACCTGGACCAGATGGTCCCCGGCGTCTACCAGCCGCGCACGCGGATGGACGAGGGCGCGCTTTACGAGCTGGCCGAGAGCATCAAGGCGCAGGGCATCATGCAGCCCATCCTGGTGCGGCGCCTCGATGGCGACGCCTCGCGCGCCAAGAACGCCGAGTTCGAGATCATCGCCGGCGAGCGGCGCTTCCGTGCCGCCAAACTGGCAGGCCTCGACAGCGTGCCCGTGCTCGTTCGGGACGTGCCGAACGAGGCCGCGGCGGCCATGTCGCTGATCGAGAACATCCAACGCGAAGACCTCAACCCGCTGGAGGAAGCTCAAGGCCTGCAACGCCTGGTCTCCGAGTTTGGGCTCACTCACGAGTCAGCGGCGCAGGCTGTCGGCCGTTCGCGCAGCGCCGCCAGCAACCTGCTGCGCCTGCTGAACCTGGCTGAACCTGCCCAGGCCATGCTGATGGCGGGTGACCTCGACATGGGCCATGCGCGCGCTCTCCTGTCGCTCGACAAGGGCACGCAGATCACCGCCGCCAACCAGATCGCGGCCAAGAAACTCTCCGTGCGCGAGACCGAGGCACTGGTCAAGAAACTAAGCGCCGAGTTCAGCCTGCGCCCGCCGGTGCGGCGCGGCGGTGCAGACAAGTCGCGCGACCTGCAGCGCGTCGAGGAGGAACTTGCGGACCTGCTCGCAGCCGAGGTCGAGGTGCGCATCAAGAAGCGCAGCAAGCGCGGTGGCCGGGTGGAGCAGAGCGGCGAGCTCGTCATCCACTTCGGGTCGCTCGAGGCCCTCAACGGCCTGATCGACCGCATCCGCCAAACGGCCTAATTGCTAAGTCGGGAAGTCCTAGCTTCCGGACAGTTGTCCGGGGCCTTCATTCCGCCTATGCTCTGCCGGTTACTTTTTCTAACCTATAACCTGAAAGTACTCTGAGGGGATTCCGACCATGAACACCGCCCGTCTTTCGCTCGTTACCGTCGCCGTGGGTGCGCTTTTCCTGACCGGTTGCCAGACCACCGACATGCAGATGGGCAGCCAGAGCGCGAAGACGGTAGCCACCGGCAGCGCCGCCGGCAGCGCCTCGGCCAACACCAGCAGCGCGCTCGAGCGCTGCGCCTCGCCGCTGGGCACCGTCTCGCTGATCGAGAACCAGTCGGCCGGCTGGTACACCATCCTGCGCAACGAATACCGCCTTCCGCCCACCGCGAACCTGCTGCGCCTGCTGGTGCAGCAGTCCAACTGCTTCGTGGTGGTGGAGCGCGGCGCGGCCGGCATGAACGCCATGTCGCGCGAACGCGACCTGATGGCTTCGGGCGAGATGCGCCAGGGCAGCAACTTCGGCCGCGGGCAGATGGTGGCTTCCGACTACGGCCTCTCGCCCGAGATCGTCTTCAACAACAGCAATGCTGGCGGCATGGGCGGTTCGCTCGGCGGCCTGGTCGGCGGGCGCTACAGCGGCGTGCTGGCGGCCGTGGGTGGCAACCTCCAGACCAAGGAAGCCAGCGCGTTGCTGACCTTGATCGACAACCGCTCGGGCGTGCAGGTCGCCGCCTCCGAGGGCAGCGCCTCCAAGACCGACTTCGGTGCCTTCGGCTCGGTCTTCGGCAGCGGCGGCGCAGGCGGCCTGGGCGGCTACACCAACACGGCGCAGGGCAAGGTGATCAGCGCCGCCTTCATGGACGCCTTCAACCAGATGGTCGTCTCGCTGCGCAACTACAAGGCGCAGACGGTGCAGGGCCAGGGCCTGGGCGGCGGCGGGCGGCTGGGTGTGGACGGCGGGGTGGCGCCGTCGCAGACCTCGGCACCGGCCGAGCGCGCGCCGGCGCGCCGCCGAAAGTAGATCGGAGGGGCGCGGGTGCCGGAGGTCCGACCCCGGTCCCCCGCCTCAGAGGCTGAAGATCTTCCCCGGGTTCATGATGTTCCTGGGGTCGAGCGCGCGCTTGATCGTGCGCATCATGTCGATGGCCCCGACGCCGGCCTCGTTCACCAGGAACTCCATCTTGTGCAGCCCTACGCCGTGCTCGCCGGTGCAGGTGCCTTCGAGCGCCAGCGCGCGCGACACCAGTGCGTGGTTGAGCTTCTCGGCGGTCACGCGCTCCTCCGGCGCGTTCGGGTCGAGCAGATAGCCGAAGTGGAAATTGCCGTCCCCCACGTGGCCGACGAGGAAGTAGGGGATACCGCTCGCATCGGCCTCGGCGACGGATTCGAGCAGGCAGTCCGCCAGCCGCGAGATCGGCACGCAGGTGTCAGTGGAGATCACGCGGCAGCCGGGGCGCGACTGCACCGCCGCAAAGTAGCTGTTGTGCCGCGCGGTCCACAGCCGCGTGCGTTCTTCCGGCGTGCTGGCCCACTCGAAGGCGTTGCCGCCGTGGCCGCTGGCCAGCTCCTGCACCGTCTCGGCCTGCTCCTTGACGCCGGCCGGCGACCCGTGGAACTCCATCAGCAGCATCGGCTCCTCGCGCAGCGCCAGCTTGGAGTACGCATTCACCATGCGCACCGTGTTCACGTCGATCAGTTCCACGCGCGCGATCGGCACACCCAGCTGGATGATCTCGATGGTGGTGCGCACCGCGGCCTCGATGCTCGGGAAGGAGCAGATCGCGGCCGAAACCGCCTCGGGCAGCGGGTAGAGGCGCAGGGTGATTTCCGTCACCACGCCCAGCGTGCCCTCGCTGCCGACGAAGAGGCGCGTGAGGTCATAGCCGGCCGATGACTTCTTCGCGCGCGTGCCGGTGCGGATCACCTCGCCGCTGGCGGTGACGACCTCGAGCGCGAGCACGTTCTCGCGCATGGTGCCGTAGCGCACCGCGTTCGTGCCGCTGGCGCGCGTGGCGGTCATGCCGCCGATCGAGGCATCGGCGCCGGGGTCGATGGGGAAGAACAGGCCCGTGCTCTTGATCTCTTCGTTGAGCTGCTTGCGCGTGACGCCGGGCTCCACCGTGACCGTGAGATCCTCCGCATTGACCGAGAGCACGCGGTTCATGCGGCTCACGTCCACGCTGATGCCGCCCTGCACCGCGAGCAGGTGGCCTTCGAGCGAGGAGCCGACGCCGAAGGGAATCACCGGCACGCTGTACTCGCTTGCGAGCTTCACCGCGTCGGCCACGTCCTGCGTGCTCTCGGCGAAGACCACGGCCGCGGGCGGCGGCGCATCGAAGGAGGACTCGTCGCGGCCGTGCTGCGTGCGCACCGCCAGCGCGGTCGAGCACTGCTCGCCGAAGCGCGCCTTCAGCGCCTGGAGCAATGCGTCCGGCACGTCGCGCAGCGCAATGGCGGGGGTGAGATGGGCGAGGGCGGTGGGCGCGTTCATCGGCGGGTCTCCAGAGGGGGCTACCATTCTACGAACCAGCTTCCACGAAGACAGCGACATGGGCAACCGACTCACGCAGATCGCCACGCGCACCGGCGACGACGGCACTACCGGCCTCGGCGACAACACGCGCGTCCCCAAGGACCACCGGCGGGTGCACGCGATGGGCGATGTGGACGAACTCAACTCTCACATCGGCCTGCTGCTGTGCGAGCCGATGCCGGTGGCGCTGCGCGAGCTGCTGGTCGACGTGCAGCACCAGCTCTTCAACCTGGGCGGCGAGCTGTCGATGCCCGGCTTCACGCTGCTGAAGGCCGATGCGCTGCTGCAGCTCGACAACGCCCTCGCCGAACACAATGCGGCGCTGCCTCGGCTGGCCGAGTTCATCCTGCCGGCGGGCACCCGCGCGGCCGCGCAGGCGCATGTGTGCCGCACTGTCGCGCGGCGTGCGGAGCGCGCGGTCGTCGCGCTCGGTGCCGAGGTGGAGCTCAACGAGGCCCCGCGCCAGTACCTCAATCGACTGAGCGACCTGCTGTTCGTGCTCGCGCGCGTGCTCAATCGCGTGGACGGCGGCGACGACGTGTACTGGAAGAGCGAGCGGCTGGCGCGCGCCGCCGACGCCGACGAATGAAAGACCCGATTTCCGGAGACCGACTCATGCCCATGAAGCCCCTCTCGTGCGCCTGCGCCGCCGCGCTCGCAGCCTGGCTCGTGCTGCCGACGGCCGCAGCCGCGCAGAACGCCAACGCTCCACCCACCGCGCAGCGCGCTCATACGCTCAAGGCGCCGCCGCAGAACGGCAAGGTCCTGGGCGGGATCCAGCGCGGCTCCGATGCCGCTGGCCGCGGCATCGACAACGCCGACTCGGCCACGCGCCGGGGCATCGGCAACGCCTCCGAGCGCGCCAGCCGGCCGATCCGCAACTTCGGTGAATCGCTGGGCCGCAAACTGCCCGGCGGGCAGGGCCGTGGGGCGCAACCGGCTGTAGGCCCGCAGGGCAGCGCGCCCTGATCCGTTCAGAGGGTCTTTACCTGCGCTTACACCCTTCATGCCGGCCACACCGGTGCCGCGCTGCGGAGATACATGGGCTTTCCATACTGCACCCATGTTCCAACGCACTGAAGGAGTCGCAATGAACAACAAGCGCATCAGGACCCGTACAAGCATCGTCGCCGCCGTGCTGGCTCTCGGCATGGCCGGCAGCGCGCTGGCGCGCGACGGTGGCTACGGGGATCGCGGCCGTCACGACGACAATGGGCCGCGCCATTCGCAACGCTTCGATCGCGACCACGACCGCCGCGGGCATTGGGACGCACGCGCCAACGACCATCGCCGCTGGGACGACCGTCGCAACTGGCGTCGCGGCGGCTACCTGCCGCCGACCTACCGCGGCCACTATCACGAGGTCAGCGACTGGCGCGCCCATCGGGTGCAGGCGCCGCCCAGCGGCTATCACTGGGTGAGCGCGGACGGCAACCTGGTGCTGGCGGCGATCGCGACCGGGCTGATCGCCCAGATCATCGCCTCGAACTGAGCTCGGTCAGGCGGCGGTGGCGGCGGTCTGGGCACACACGTTGTGTCCCGTGATGGTGAGCCGCAACCCGCCGCCGTGCCACTCGAGCCAATTGAGCGCCACGTAGGCCTCGATGTCCGCCGGGGCGATCTGGTCGGCCTGACGCTGTTTCAAGAGATTGACCGTGGCGGGCAGAGCCTGCCGCAGCCTTTCCCTCGCGGTGGCCCGATCGGCTGCCGCGGGGGAAAGGTTGCGCGTGGGAAGAGAAGTCGATGCCTTGGCCAAAATCGCTCCGATCGCAGACGAAAGAGACCAATGTACGCTTCCTGCGAACGCCGTCACGGACCTTTTTCGCAAAATCCACCGGCGGGCGGGCGCCGCCCGGCCGCGAGGGCCCCTACTTGCGCGGCGTCTTCAGCAGCTTGCTGACCTCGTCCACGTTGTCGCGGATGCGCTGGCTCACGATGTCGAAGGCCTCGGCCTGCGATTTGGCCGCCAGCTCCGACAGCTCCCGGATGTCGTCGAGCGCCTGTTTGAAAGCCGCCTTGCCCAGGGCATCGAGCTTGGCGAGGTTCTCGCGCGGCTCGGCGGGCGACATGCCCTTCACTGCGCCCTGCCATTCCTCGATCGAGGCCTTCAGCATCTCGGTCTGGCGCGCCACCACAGTCTGCAGCCCTTGATAGGACTTCTGGTTCGCCTCCATCAGCGCCTGCAGGTCCTTGCGCCCGCTTTCGACGATGGTGCTGGCAGCGCCGGCCAGCGGAAGGTTCTGCAAACGCTCGGCCATGCCCTTGAGCGGCTTGATGAAGGCGTCCTGGACATCATCCGCGGCCGTCGGCCCCGCCTTCCTGGCGCCGGCCGTGCTGCTCGTCTTGCTGCTGGTTGCCATGCTTGTGTCTCCGGGTTGTGTTGGAGCCGCCACGATACGCCCACACCCCGGCTGGATGGAAGCCGCAAACGCCCCAATTCTTTCGGTCTTGCTATTTCGCACGTCTGTGCTAAATTTGCCGGATGGATGCCAAGACCCAGAAGAGCGAGCTGACCCGCACCGCCATCGTCGGCGCGGCGATGGATCTCGCTTCGGCGGAGGGTCTCGACGCCATCACCCTGCAGGCCGTGGCCACGCGGCTGGGCCTGTCCAAGAGCGGTGTGTTCTCCCGCGTGGGTTCGCGCGAGGCGCTGCAGAAAGCAGTGATCGAGGAATACGGCCGCCGTTTCCTGGCCGACGTGTTCGTGCCCGCGATGCAGAAACCCAAGGGATTCGCGCGGCTGGACGAGATCGTCTCGCGCTGGATCGTGCGCACCCGCGACGTCGAGACCGAGACCGGCTGCATCTACACCGCCGGCGCCTTCGAGTTCGACGACCGCGAAGGCGAGTTGCGCGACCTGCTGGTGGAGGAGGTCACGCGCTGGCGCACCGCCCTGCGCCGCACCGTGCTGCAGGCCATCGAGACCGGCGAGCTGAGGGCCGACACCGATCCCGCGCAACTCGTCAGCGAGATCAACGGGTTGATCATGTCCCTGCTGCACGACGCGCGCTTCCTGCGCGATACGCGCGCCGCAGACCGGGCCCAGCTCACCTGGCAGCGGCTGGCCGCCAGCTACCGGGCTTGAATTCCATGCGTCGCGTCCTCCCTGCCTACCGCCCGTTCATATTTCGCACAAACGTGCGATAAAGGAGAAGCCATGTTGATCGCTCTTTTCTTTCTGGGTGCCTGCCTGCTGGGGCTGGGCGTGCGTACGGTGCTCGACACCGTTCGCAGCCTGCCGCTGAGCAACGACGACTGGGTCTGGTACTGAAGAACCCGCAAGCCACGATGCCGACCTCCACGTCCACCACCTCCACCGCCGCCGCTCCCTCTGCCGCGGCCTCCAACTACTATGGCGCCAGCCCCTGGATGCGCGCCCTGCGCCTGGCCCTGGCTGCAACGCAGCGCGCCTGGCCCGCGTTCGGCGTGCGCGCCGCCTACCGCGTCTTCGGCACCCCGCTGCCGCTCAAGTGGCTCAACCGTCGCCACGGCCCCGACGCCGGATGGCAACGCGAGGCCTGGGCGTTCGAGGAGGCCAGCCTCGGCCTCTACACGCCCGATGCCGCGCCGTCCGAGGCGCCGCGCGTGCTGCTCATCCACGGCTGGGGCGGCCACGCGGGCCAGATGCTCCCGCTGGCGCAGGCCCTGATCGCCGCCGGCTTCGCCCCGCTGCTGCTGGAAATGCCGGCCCATGGCCGCAGCGCCGGCATGGTGAGCAACCTGCCGCAGTTCGCGCGGGCCATCGACTATGTGGCCGCCCGGCTGGCGCTGGAGGGCACCGCGCTCAAGGCCATTGCGGCGCACTCGCTGGGCGCGAATGCGCTGGCCTACGCGGCCAGCCGCGGCCTGCGCGCGGAACGGCTGGTCCTGCTGGCGCCGCCCGCGTCACCGCATGCCTTTACCCGCTATTTCGCGCATGTGTTCGGCCTCAGCGAGCGCACGCGCGCCGCCATGCAGCTGCGGATCGAGGCGCGCGAGGGCATCCTGATGCCGCTGCTGGAGCCCGCCGCCGTCGGCCCGCGCATCGCACAGCCCACGCTGGTGGTGCATGACCGCGACGACCGCGTCAACCGCTTCGCCGACGGCGTCGCCTACCGCGATGCCATCGCCGGCGCGCAGCTCATTGCCACACAGGCACTGGGCCACCGCCGCATCCTGCGGGAGCCCTCGGTGCTGCAGCAGGTGGTTGCCTTCGTTGCGAGGGCCTGACCGGGGAGGGTGCTCAGCGCGCCGCCAGTGCAGGCCCGTCGGGCAGCTCGATCTTGACTTCGAGCACCTCGAGGTCGTCCTGCTTCTCCAGGTGGACCTTGATGTCCTCGGCCTTGATGGACACGTACTTCGAGATCACCGCGATCAGCTCGCGCTGCAGCTCCGGCAGGTAGTCGGGCCGACGCTTGCCGCTCAGGCTGCTGCGCTCGTGCGCCAGGATGATCTGCAGGCGCTCCTTGGCGACGTTCGCCGTGTTCTTCTTTTCGCCCAGGAGGAACGAGAGGAAGGACATTGCTTATCTCCCCCCGAAGAAGCGCTTGAAGAAGCTGGGCTTCTCGGCCTCGACGAAGCGCATGGGCCTGTCTTCGCCGAGGAAGCGCGCCACCACGTCGCTGTAGGCCTGGGCCACCTCGGTCTCCTTGTCGTGGATCGCCGGGATGCCCTGGTTGGACGCCTGCAGCACGCTCTCGGATTCCGGGATCACCCCGATCAGCTTGATGCGCAGGATGTCCTGGATGTCCTCCAGCGACAGCATCTGGCCGCCAGCGACCCGGTTGGGGTTGTAGCGCGTGATCAGCAGGTGCTCCTTGATCGGTTCGCCGCCTTCCTTGGCCCGCTTGGTCTTCGAGCCGAGCATGCCGAGGATGCGGTCGGAATCGCGCACCGAGGAGACCTCGGGGTTGGTCACGATCAGCGCCTCGTCGGCGAAGTGCATCGCCATCAGCGCGCCGGTCTCGATGCCCGCGGGCGAGTCGCAGACGATGTAGTCGAAGCCCTGTTCACTCAGCTCGTTGAGGATCTTCTCGACGCCCTCCTGCTTGAGCGCGTCCTTGTCGCGCGTCTGCGAGGCTGCCAGCACGAACAGGTTGTCGCACTGCTTGTCCTTGATCAGCGCCTGGCTCAGGTTGGCCTCGCCCTGGATCACGTTGATCAGGTCGTAGACCACGCGCCGCTCGCAGCCCATGATCAGGTCCAGGTTGCGCAGGCCGACGTCGAAGTCGATCACGGCCGTCTTCTTGCCCGCCAGCGCGAGCCCCGATGCAAAGCTCGCGCTCGTGGTCGTCTTGCCGACGCCGCCCTTGCCCGAGGTCACCACCACAATCTTGGCCATTCGAATCCTTCTCTTCTGTTTCGTTTGTTCAGGTGCGCGCGTTCGCGCCGATGGGCGCTTCATTCGATGGCGCTCATCACGATCTTCTTTCCGTCCAGCGAGATCTGTGCCGCCTTGCCCGCGACTTCCGCCGGCAGCGCGACTTCCGCGGTGCGGTAGATGCCCGCGATCGCGACCAGCTGCGCTTCCATGCAGGTGGTGAAGATGCGTGCCTCGGTGTTCCCGCGCGCACCCGCGATCGCCTTGCCGCGCAGCGGCGCGTAGACGTGCACGTTGCCGTCCGCGATCACCTCGGCGCCGAAGCTGACCACCGCGGTCACCACCACGTCGCCGCCGCGCGCATACACCTGCTGGCCCGAACGCAGCGGCTTGTCGATCACCAGCGTGCCGTTCGCCGGCACCGGCACCTCGCGCACGATCTGGGGCTGGGGTGCCTCCGCCGGCGGCGGGGCCGGCCGTGGGCTCGGTGAGGGCGGCACCGGCATCGCGCTCACCGACAGGCCGGCGGCGCGCGCCGCGGCGTTCTGCGCATCGCTGCCGCCGCGCACCGCGATCGGCTGCGTCTGGTGGCGTGCCAGCAGCGCTCGCAGCGCGGCGAAATCGAGACCCGCCGCCGCCTCGCTCTGCTCCAGCTGCGAGAGGTCGATGACGACCGGCTCCTGGTCGAAGAAATCGGGGGAATCGGCGAGTTGAGCGTCCAGCGCCTCGGCCAGCACGCCCAGGTCCGCGGTCTTGAGGATCACGGCGATCAGCGGAAGCGTCGCGCTCTTGAATTCGAAAACCGCTCGGGTGCGCGCGGCGGATGCGTCGGCCATGTAAAACGTGGGTGCGAAAAGCGTTGGAGTCTAACGGGGAGTGGCGGGCAACCTGTCGATGCTTCCCGGAAAGATGACGGGGCACAACACTTCTTGCACCGGGTTTCATATTGAACCGTGCATGCAACACCGGCGTCAACGTGCGCTTGACTCCTACACGCACGCAAGCGTTCTTTTTGGAGACTCGCCCGCTTCAGTCCTCCCGGGCTGCTCGTTTCCCTCCTTTCCTCCTTTTATGCAACCTATCCTCGACATTCGCTCGGTGCGCCCGGACCTGTACACCTACAGCCTCGGCGCTGCACCGGCGGCCGAGCTCCAGTGCGGCGATTTCTTCGACACGGCGGAACGCTGCCTGCTCGACGCGGGGCGGGGGCTGTACAGCTACTTCGACAGCGTCCAGATCCGCTTCGCAGGACTCGCGCTCGGCAGCTACCCGGTGGCGCGCATGGTGGAAGACCCGCTGGGCCTGTTCCAGGAGCTCATGGGGTGCGTCTTGCGCATCTGCCGGACGCACGCGCTGCCCAACTGGTGGAGCCCGCCTCAGGCGGCGCGCGAGCGGTTGAGCAGGGCGTAGAGCAGGATCGCGCCGAAGGTGGCGGTGCCGATGCCACCCAGTGCGAACTGCCCGAACTTGAGCGTGAAGTCGCCGGTGCCCAGGATCAGGGTGATGGCCGCCACGATCAGGTTCCGGTTCTGCGAGAAGTCCACCCGGTTGTCGACCCAGATCTTGGCCCCCGCGACCGCGATCAGGCCGAAGACCACGATGCTCACGCCGCCCATCACCGGCAGCGGAATGGCCTGGATCAGCGCGCCGAACTTGGGGCTGAAGCCCAGCAGCAGCGCGATCAGCGCCGCCACCACGAAGATCGCCGTGGAGTAGATCTTGGTGGCCGCCATCACGCCGATGTTCTCGGCATAGGTGGTGACCCCGGTGCCGCCGGCCGCGCCGCTCACCATGGTCGCGATGCCGTCGCCGATGAAGGCGCGCCCCAGGTACGGGTTGAGGTCGCGCCCGGTCATCGCGCTCACGGCCTTGATGTGGCCCAGGTTCTCGGCCACCAGGATCACCGCCACCGGCGCGATCAGCAGCATGGCGTTCACCTCGAACACCGGCGCCGCGAAACTCGGCAGGCCGAACCAGGGCGCCGCCGCCAGTGGGCCGAGGTCGATCGGCTTGCCCAGGCCCAGGCCCAGGCCGTTGGTCAGCACGGCGTAGATGAGGCTGGCCGCGATCAGGCCCATGAGGATCAGCAGCCGTTGCACCATGCCGCGCGCGTAGACCGCGATCAGCCCCACGCACAGGAAGGTCAGCGCCTGCATCCAGGTGTCGAAGCCGGTCGGCGCCATGTTCTTGATCGGCACGCTCGCCAGGTTGAGCCCGATCACCGCCACCACCGCGCCCGTCACCACCGGCGGCATCAGCCGCTCGATCCAGTGCACCGCGACGTCCTGCTCGATCTCCTCCACCTCGACGCCGCGGATCGGCGTCGACTTGCGGTGCCGCTCGTTGGTGAGCGCCACCAGCACGCCGATCAACACGTAGACCGCGCCGCAGGCGATGATGCCGCCGAGCGCCACGCCGAGGTTGGCGTTCGGCCCCTGGCCGGCATAGCCGGTGGCCGCGATCACCACGCCGATGAAGGCGAAGCTGGAGCCCAGGTAGCTCGGCACCCGGCCGCCGGTGACCAGGAAGAAGATCAGCGTGCCGACACCGCTCATCAGGATCGCGATGTTCGGGTTGAAGCCCATGAGGATCGGCGCCAGCACGGTCGCGCCGAACATCGCGATCACATGCTGCACCCCCATGGCGGCCGTCTGCGGCCAGGGCAGGCGCTCGTCGGGCGCCACCACCGCGGCGTGGCCCGCGGCCACCTCGCGCCAGCGGGGAAGGTAGGAATCGCTCATCGTCTTTTCTCCTCGGTTGTTGTTCTGGGCCGCCCGGCGGGCTCAGCCTTGCGGGATCAGCACCGCCATCGTCAGTCGCGAGACGCAGGTCAGCTCGCCGGCGTCGTTCGTGAGGTCGATCTGCCAGACCTGCGTGCTGCGGCCGCGGTGTACCGGACGCGCCACGCCCGTGACCCAGCCCGAGGTCGTGGCCCTGATGTGGTTGGCATTGATGTCCAGCCCCACCGCGCGGTGGCCTTCGGGCGCCGAGTAGTGCGCGCCGCAGGAGCCCAGGGTCTCCGCCAGCACCACCGACACGCCGCCGTGCAGGATGCCGTAGGGCTGGCGCGTGCGCTCGTCCACCGGCACGCGGCCGCGGATGAAGTCGGGGCCGATTTCGAGGAACTCCACCCCCAGCGTGGCGACCGCCGTGTTCACGTGGCTGCGGGTCAGCTCCTCGATCGAAATCTCTTTCTTCCAGATGGACATACGCTTTCTCCGGTTCGGTTGGGTGCGGCCAAAACTATAGCGACTGGTCCTGACACGGCCACGAGCCCGCGGCCGATGCGGGCGCCGGGCGATGGATCTAAGCTGGCGCCATGAAGCTGACGCGTGCCCGGCGATGGGTCATCGGCTCGGTGATCGTGCTGCTCCTGCTGGCAGGCGGCGGGGCATGGTTCGCCTGGCGGCTGCTGCCGAGCGACGAGGAACTCGCGGCCCGCATCAGCGAGAGTTTCGAGCGTGCGAGCGGCATCGGCCTGCGCGTGGGCAGCGCGAGCTGGTCGCTGCGCCCGGAGCCGGTCGTGGTGCTGCGCGACCTCGCCACCGAGCAGCCGCGGCCGATCACCGTGCGCCATGTCGCCCTTCGGCCGCGGCTCGTTGCGCTGTGGCGCCGCACCATCGCCATCGAGGCCCTCGAAGTCGAAGGCGCCGTGCTCCCGCGAGCCTCGGTGCGCGCCTTCCGCGGGCGCTGGAAAAAGGGCGAGCTCCCCGGCGTGATGGCCGGCGCGTGGACCCCCGCCGAGATCCCGATCGAGCGGCTGCAGCTGCGCGACATCACATGGATCAACCGCCGCGACATCGCCCTCGCGTACGACGCCGAGCTGCGCTTCGACCCCGGCTGGCGCCCGCGCGAGGCGGAAGTGCTGCGCCCCGGCGTCTCGCCCACCACCCGGCTGCGTCTCGCGCGCGAGGGCGGGGAAGATCGCTGGCGCGTCGAGATCGATGCCGGCGGCGGCACCTGGAACGGCCAGGCCGAGCTGCAGGCGCCGGACAAGGGTCCCCTGCGCCTCAGCGCCCAGCTGGAGCCCCGGGGCGTGGACGTGGGCGAACTCGTGAGCGCCTTCCGACGCAACCAGGCGGTCGAAGGCCGCTTCGATGGCCGCACCGAAGTGCGCAGCGAGGGCGATGACGTCGACGAGCTGATCCGCCACCTGAACACCCGCACCCGCTTCGCCATGAAGCCCGCGACCCTCAAGGGCTTCGACCTGTCGAAGGTAGTCGGCGCGCCCGGCGCCGCGCGCGGCGGCCAGACCGTGCTCGACGAGCTCACCGGCACCGTCGAGACGCAGAACACCGAGGACGGCGTCCTGCTGCGCTACACCGGCCTTAAGGCGCGCTCCGGCGTGCTCAGCGCCAGCGGCAGCGCGAGCGTGCTCAATCGACGCCTGAACGGCGAGATGGCGATCGACCTGGTCGATGGCATGGTCGGCGTGCCGCTCAAGCTGGCCGGCACGCTCGACGATCCCCAGCTGTCGATGACCGGTGGCGCGCTGGCCGGCGCCGCGGTGGGCACGGCCGTGCTGCCGGGCGTGGGCACCGCCATCGGCGCGCGCATCGGGCAGCAGGTGGAAAAACTGTTCGGCGGCGAGGACGAGAAGAAGAAGCCGCAGCGCCCCGCGCCCTCCAAGGCGCGTTGAGCCGGCGCTCCTTCGTCGTCACGCGGGCCTGAATCCCGGCAGCGCGTGCATGCGCTGCTTCAGTGCTTCGATGAAAGCCGTCACCCGCGCCGGCCGGTACAGCCCCGGCGGCAGCGCCACGTGGATGCCGATCGGCTCCAGCCACCAGCGCGGCAGCACCCGCTTGAGCCGGCCGGCCTGGATGTCCGCGTGGCACATCCACGGCGCGGCGGCGCCGATGCCGGCGCCGTTGAGGATGGCGCGGTAGCTCGACAGCAGGCTGTCGGTCTTGATCGGTGTGTCCAGCCGCACCATGCGCGAACGGCCCGACCGGTCGAGCAGCCGCACGCTGCCCTCCACATAAGGCACCAGGCCCACGCAGGGCAGCGAGGGCAGCCGTGCCAGCGTGACCGGGCCGATGCGCTTGAGCAGGGCCGGCGTGGCGATCAGCACGCGCTCCATGGCCCCCAGGTGGCGGCTGACCAGGCCCGGGTCGCGCACCTCGCCGACACAGACCCAGCACTCCGCGCCCGAGGCCGCGAGGTCGACCACGCGATCGGTCAGCGTCAGCTCGATGCGCAGGCCCGGATGCGCGGCGCGCAGGTCCGTGACCGCGTCCGTCAGGAAGCCGGTGCCGTAGCCCGAGGGGCCGATCACGCGCAAGGTGCCCTCGGGCCGGCTCTGGCCGCCCGACAGCCGGTGCGACAGGCCCGACCATCGATCGGTCAGGTCATGCGCCTCGGCCAGCAGCGAGCGGCCTTCGTCGGTCAGCGAGAAGCTTGCGGTCGTGCGCAGCGCCAGCTTGCAGCCCAGCAGCCGCTCCAGCTCCAGCAGGCGCCGGCTCACCGTGGGCTGCGTGGTGTCCAGCAGACGCGCCGCCTTGCTGAGCGATCCGCTCTCGCCGATGCGGATGAAGGTCGCGAGCAGGTCCAGGCGGTCGTGGGTGTGCTTCATGCGCATGACGTATAGCACTTCATCGCTCGATACGTCTACCCGCCGGGGCGCTCTGTTCGTATCGTGCCCGGCATGAACAACACGGCTCCCATCGCCCGCACTGTCGGGGATACGCCCCAGGGCGGCACCGTCCTCGGCTTCTACGCGCCCAAGGGCGCGCCGCGCCCGCCGCGCATCGCCCGCGGCGAAGGCATCTTCCTGTGGGACGCCGACGGCCGGCGCTACCTGGACGCGACCGCCGGCGCGGTGGTGGCCAACATCGGCCATGGCAACCCGCGCGTGCTCGCCGCGATGACCGAGCAGGCCGCCAAGGTCAGCTTCGCCTATCCGCGCTTCTTCGAGAGCGAGCACAACATCGCGCTGGCCGATCGTGTCTGCGCGCTGGCGGGCGAGGGCTTCGACCGCGCCTTCTTCGTCTCGGGCGGCTCGGAGGCCAACGAATCGGCCATCAAGCTGGCGCGGCAGTACGCGGTGGTCACGGGTCAGGGCAGCCGCAGCAAGGTGATCTCGCGCGACCCCAGCTACCACGGCTCCACGCTGGGTGCGCTCGCGGTCACCGGCGATGCCAACACGCTGACGCTGTACGGACCGATGATCCGTTCGATGCCCAAGGTGCCGGCGCCGCTGTCCTACCGGGTGCCGGAGGGCCACACGGTCGCCTCCCACGAGATGGCCTGCGCCGACGAACTCGAGCAGACCATCCTGCGCGAGGGCCCCGAGACCGTGCTCGCCTTCATCCTCGAACCCATCGGCGGCCTCTCGACCGGCGCGGTCGTCTCGTCGGCCGCGTACTTCGAGCGCGTGCGGCAGATCTGCGATCGCCATGGCGTGCTCGTCATCTACGACGAGATCATGAGCGGCGCCGGCCGCACCGGCGCCTTCCTCGCAGCGCACCACTGGCCTGCCGCGCGGCCCGACCTGGTCACCCTCGCCAAGGGGCTGGCCGCGGGCTACACCCCGCTCGGCTGCCTGCTGGCGCCCGACCGCATCGTCGACGCGGTCGCCGCCAGCGGCGGCTTCGTGCATGGCCACACCTACTTCACCAATCCACTCTCCTGCGCGGTTGCGCATGCGGTGGTCGACGAAGTGATCCGCCAGGACCTGGTCACGCGGGCGCACGAGCGGGGCGAGCTGCTGATGGCGCGGCTGCGCGAGATCGCGGCACGCTCGCCCATCGTCGGCGACGTGCGCGGCAAGGGCCTGCTGACGGCGATCGAGATCGTCGCCGACAAGTCCACCAGGCGGCAGCTGCCCACGTCCTTCAACGCGCCGGCGCGGCTCACCGAGCATGGGCTGAAGCATGGCATCGCGCTCTACAACCGGCGCGCCAACCTTGGCGCCTTCGGCGACTTCCAGATGATCACGCCGCCGCTCACCATCAGCGAGGCCGAGATCGACATGCTGGCCGAGCTGCTCGAGACATCGCTCGCGGACCTCGCCGACGAGATCGCGCGCAAGGGCCTCGCGGCCTGACCTTTTCCCCATCCTCCAAAGGCTCACCATGATCCATCGTCTCCTGCAGACCGCGCTGGCCTGCGCCAGCCTTGCCTTCGCCGCTGCCGCGCCCGCACAGATCGCCACCAACAAGGGCCCGGTCAAGCTGATCGTCGGCTACCCGGCCGGCGGCTCGGCCGATGTGCAGGCGCGCACCCTGTCCGACAAGCTCGCAGCCGAGCTCGGCACCACCGTGGTGGTGGACAACCGCACCGGCGCCGGCGGCCAGATCGCGGCCGACTACGTGCGCAACGCCGCGCCCGACGGCCTCACCGTGCTGCTGGCCAACATGCACATGATGGTGATGCTGCCGCTGACCTCGAAGTCGGTGCGCTACGACCCGGTGAAGGACTTCAAGGCCGTGGGCCGCGTCGCCAGCTTCTACGAAGGCATCGCCGTACCCGCCGCACTGCCGGCCAAGGACGTGAAGCAGTGGCTCGACATCGCGCGCGCCGATCCGCAGAAGGCCAGCTACGGCGTGCCCGCGCCCGGCAGCGTCGCGCAGTTCATCGGCTACCGGCTCGGTGCCGAAGCCAAGGTCAACCTGGTGGCCGCGCCGTACCGCGGCGCCGCACCGCTGGTGCAGGACCTGCTGGGCGACCAGATCGCGGCCGGCATCACGCCCATCGCCGACCTGGTGGCCCACCAGCAGAGCGGCAAGCTCAAGGTGCTGGCGGTCAACGGCGCCAGGCGCGCCGCGCTGCTGCCCGACGTGCCCACGCTGAAGGAGCTGGGCCAGCCGCAATTCGACAACCTCGAATGGACCGGCCTGTTCGTGCCGGCCGGAACGCCCAAGCCCATCGTCGACCAGCTGCACGCCGCGCTGGGCAAGGCGCTGGCCGACAAGGAGGTGCAGGAGCGCCTGCTCAAGCTCAGCAGCGATCCGCACCCGAGCAGCGGGGAAGAGCTGAGCCGTCTCATCGAAGACGACCTCAAGCGCTGGGGCCCGGTGGTCAAGGCCTCGGGCTTCACCTCCGAATGAGCACCATTCCCCCGCACAAGCCTCTTCATCTTCCCGGCGTCCACGGCTATGCCGACCACAAGAGCGTGGCGGCCGGGGAGCTGCTGCGCTTGCACGTCAGCAGTGATCGGGCCTGCCAGCTTTCCGTCTGCAGGCTGGGCAGCGATGTGGAAGGGCGCAGCGACGACGTGGTGCTGCATCGCTTCGCGCCCTCGGCGGCGCGGGTGCAGCCCATTCATCCGGGCTCCTATGTGCATGTCGAGAAGGGCTTGCCCGCCGCACTGCCCTTGCGCGGCCTGACGGTGGAATGCTGGGTCAAGCCGTGGCGCATCGACACGCGGCAGAGCCTCATCGGCCAGTACGACTTCCCGGCGCATTGCGGCTGGGGCCTTTTCATCGAGGAGGGCGGGGCGCTGGGCTTCCACCTCGGCAGTGGCGGCGCCTTTCGCGCCGATGCGCTGCAGGCCCGGGGCCGCCTGGCCGCGCGGCGCTGGCAGCATGTGGCCGCCACGTGGAACGGCCGCGTCGCCGCGTTATGGATCGATGGCGTGCAGGCCGGGCAATGGGAGGCCGCGCAGGAGCTGCGGCCCGGCCCCGCGCCGCTGCGCCTCGGCGCCGCCGCCATCGACGGCCTGGCCGACCTCTTTCTCGACGCCGACCTGGCGATGCCCGCGCTCTACGACCGCGCGCTCGAAGCGCAGGAGATCGCGCAGCGCTTCGCGGCACGCGGCCTGATCGTTCCCACCGGCCGCTCGGTGCTGGCCTGCTGGCCGCTGCGCGAGGAGCGCGGCGCGCAGGTGGCCGATGCGAGCGGCCATCAGCGCAGCGGCCGCATCGTCAACCACGGCACCTGGATGATCGTCGGGCCGGCCTTCGAGCCGGCCAAGGTCGGCACCTACGAAGACGCCGAATCGGCCTACGATCCCTTCAGCGATCCCACGCGCGGCCATGGCCTGCGGCTGGCGAGCGATGACCTCTACGACTGCCGCTGGGAGGCCACGCACGAGTTCCGCGTCCCGGAGGATGCAAGGCCCGGCCTCTACGTCGCTCGCCTGCGCTTCGAGCTCGACGGCCGCGACGCCGACTACGACATCACGTTCATCGTCCGCAAGCCCGCGCATGCGGCGCCCGCGCCCGTCCTCGTGCTGTGCGCCGTCAACAGCTGGCTGGCCTATGCGAGCACGCCCTTCGCGAAGAACGTGGTGAACGATCCCGTGTGGCCGCGCCGCTCTGCGGGGCTCGAGAGCTGCCATCCGCAGGCCCCCGCCTATTGCAGCTACACCTACCACCGCGCCGGCCAGCCCTGCTACCAGGTCGGCCTGCGCATGCCGTGGCCCAACGCGAGCCCCAATGCGCTGTACGACCCCGAAGGCAGCGGTTTCAGCCAATGGGCGCGGCTCGAGCGCCGTCTCCATGTGTGGCTGGAGCGCGAGGGCTACGACTTCGATGTGGTCGGCGACATCGACCTGCATCGCGACCCATCTCTGCTCTCGCGCTACCGCAGCGTCATCGTCAACGGCCACAGCGAGTACTGGTCGACCCCCGCCGTGGATGGCCTGGACGATTACCTGCGCCGCGGCGGCAGCGCGATCGTGCTCTCCGGTAACACCATGTACCTGCGCGTGAGCTACGACGAAGACATGACGGTCATGGAGCAGCGCAAGGTCAATGGCCCCGGCCATGACGAGACCGTGCCGCCGGTGGGCCCGCCCGCCGGCCCCTTCGGCGAGCAGTACCACAGCCAGGACTGGGCGCGGGGCGGGCGGCTCAAGGCCTCGGGGCGGGCGGCCGCCGACATCGTCGGCCTGGAGACCGCGGGCTGGGCCTTCGCCGACGGCGAGGACTTCGGCGTCTACCACGTGACGCAGCCGCGGCATGTCCTGTTCAACGAGCCGCACCCGCTGGGCCTCGCCGAAGGCCAGACCTTCGGCCATGCGCCGGGCGGCGGGCTGCCGCGCGCGATCGGCCACGAGTGGGATCTCACCATCGCCACCCTCGCGCGCATGACGAAGCAGGTGCCCCCGGGCGCGTCGCTGCCCGTGCCGCAGCAGGGCATCGAGGTCATCGCCCACGGCATCCGCCGCGTACCGGGCCGGCTCGACGCCTACCTCGACTGCTTCTCCAACCTCACCGAATCCATCGACGGCCTCTCGGCCGAGATGATCTACTGGGAGCGCCCCCAGGGCGGCCGTGTGTTCCACGCCGGCGCCGTGGGCGCGGCCTGGGTGCTGGGCAGCGACCCGGTCTTCGGCCGCTTGCTGCGCAATGTGCTGTACCGCTTCGGCGTGGAGCCCAGGGAGTGAAGCTCAGCCTGCGAGCAGGGCGCCCAGGCGCTCCACGTCGACATTGCCGCCGCTGATCAGCACGCCCACGCGCAGGCCGCGCAGCTGCGCCTTCATCTCGCGCGCTGCCGCGAAGCCCAGGCAGCCGGTGGGCTCGACCACCAGCTTCATGCGCGCGGCGAAGAAGCGCATCGCCTCGACCAGTTGTGCGTCGCTCGCCGTCAGCACGTCGTCGACGTCGCGGCGGATGACGGCGAAGGTGTGCTGCCCCAGGTGCTGCGTCTGCGCGCCGTCGGCAATGGTCCTGGGCGTGTCGATGTGGACGATGCTGCCGCTGCGAAAGGACTGCTGCCCGTCGTTGCCCGCCTCCGGCTCCACTCCGTAGAGCTTGCATTGCGGCGCCAGTGCCCGCGTGGCCAGTGCCGAGCCGGAGAGCAGCCCGCCGCCGCCCAGCGGCACGAACAGCGCATCGAGCGGGCCGGCTTCCTCGAACAGCTCCTTCGCCGCCGTGCCCTGGCCGGCCATCACGTCCGGGTGGTCGTAGGGCGGGATCAGCGTCATGCCGTGCTTCTGCGCCAGGTCGCGTCCGATCTGCTCGCGATCGTCCTTGTAGCGGTCGTAGATGACCACCTGCCCGCCGTAGCCCTCGGTAGCCGCCACCTTCGCGGCCGGTGCGTCGTGCGGCATCACGATGGTGGCCGGCATGCCGAGGATGCGCGCCGCCAGCGCGATCGCCTGCGCATGGTTGCCGGAAGAGAAGGCCACCACGCCGGCGCGCCGCTGCTGCGCGTCGAACTTCGCGAGCGCGTTGAAGGCGCCGCGGAACTTGAAGGCGCCCATGCGCTGCAGGTTCTCGCACTTGAAGAAGAGCTGCGCACCCAGTTCCTCGTCGGCGGTGCGCGAGCGCAGCACCGGCGTGCGATGGGCATGGCCTTCGATGCGCCGCGCGGCGGCGGCGACATCGTCATACGTGGGGAGCTTCAGGGGGTCTGGCATGGCGGTAGTTCCTGTTTCTTGGACGGATTGTTCATGTCTGGACGAATCGTCAAAGCGCCTCGAACCAGCGGTCGGCCCACTGGTTGAGCGGCTTCAGGCGCTTGACGAGTTCCACGCCCGATTCGGTGAGCACATAGCCCAGCTCGGCCAGTTCGACGATCTGCAGCGCGCGCAGCTCCTTGAGCCGGTCGTTCAGCACCGAGGGCGACATCTCGCCCGCGTTCGCCTGCAGCACACGAAAGCTCTGCGGCGCGCCGTCGCGCAGCTCCCACAGGATGCGCAGCGTGCCCTTGCGGCCCAGCTGCTCGAGCAGCGCCATGATGGGGCGGCGGGCGGCGAGCTGGGCGTTGTCGGTGGCAGCAGGGGGCATGGCGGCGGGTGAAGGGCGTGGCACGGCTTGCGCTACGAAATCCGTAGCGATAGACTGCGTTCGATCGCTACGGATTTCGTAGCGCATCGCAAATCGCCGCCATTCTAGTCAGAGGAGTCTTCCATGACCACCCACCCCCCACCCCGCATCCTGCCGCCCGAGCCGCCCTATCCGGAGGAGCTCGGCGCGCTGCTGAGGAAGATGACGCCGCCCGAAGCGCCGGAGATCCTGGCGCTGTTCCGCGTGCTGGCCGTCAATCCCGCGCTGGCCGAGCGATCCCTGCCATGGGGCGGCTACCTGCTGGGCCGCAAGGCGAGTCTTGCGCTGCGCGACCGCGAGATCGTCATCCTGCGCGTGTGCGCACGCTGCGGGGCGGAGTACGAGTGGGGCGTGCACTGGGCCGCGTTCGCGCAGGCCGCGGGTCTGGGCGAGCGTGAACGCGAGGCCATCGTCTCCACCGGTGCCGCGCTCGACGGCCTTGCACGACACGATCGCCTGCTGATCGAGCTGGTGGACGCGCTGCACGACCGGGGCGATGTCAATGATGCGTTGTGGCAGGCGCTGTCCGTCCATTGGACCCCGCCGCAACTCATCGAGCTGCTGATGCTGGCGGGCTGGTACCACGCAATCAGCTATGTGTGCAACGTGGCGCGGGTACCGCTGGAATCGTGGGCGGCGCGTTGGTGAACCTGTCCGGAATGAAGTTGGAGTAAGCGGCGCCCACGCGGCGCACGTCGTGTTTTTCCCCTGATGCCCTGTTGGCGAGCCCCTGGCCTGCCGATAGACAGGCATGAGCACGTGGAAGACGCCGGCCGAGGGCGCGCCGAACTACCGAATCCTGCAGCGCGAAGGCTGCACGATCGTGTACGGCCACATGCCGCTGGGTGCCTGGCTGCGCCTGCTGCGCCAGGCCAGCGATCTGCATGTGCTGCATGCCGATGTGGCGCGCATGCTGGGTGCCACCGCCGTCATCGGTCCGCCCGAGGGCCTGGCGCGCATCCGCGAGCAGGAGGCCGCGGCTGCCACCGGGCGGGTGCGCGCGCAGCTGGGCCGCGCCGCGCGCCGGCTGGACGCGCAGGCCGTGCGCTGGCTGGCGGCCGGCGAGCAGGGCCTGTCGAGCCTGGCGCTCTTCACCTTGCTGACCGGCATCCGTCCGCCTCACTACGGCGGCACCGCGCTGGACCTGCCCCGCGACGCCCAGGAGTTCCGGCGCTGCCGCCTGCTGGTGGAAGAGGTGCCTTCGATGCAGCGCGCACTGCTTCGGCTCGCGCGCCGCGTGGCCGACCCCGAACTGGTGTCCTGGGCGGCTCTCGCCGAGACCTGGAAGGACCTCTGCGCCCAGATGGACCATGAGTGGCCGTCCTGGCGCACGCAGGCCGGCCGGGCGCCGGGCGTGAACGCGATGCTGGCCTGCTTCCACGAGGTCGAGACCGACCGCGCCGTGCTCCAGTCCAGCCGCACGACCGCGTCGCTGCCGCTGCCCTATGGCTTGCCGCACGCGGGCCCGGGCCGCGGCGAGGCCCGCTGGCTGCGGTAGGGCGCGCGAAGCCTTCGCGCCCTGATGTCCCGGCTATCCCTTTTAGACCGCCCTACAACTGCACCGACGCCCGTCCAATGCCCGGGAACTCGGCCGTGACGAGATCGCCCTCGGCCGCGTGAAGAATGCCGACCCAGCTGCCGGTGGTCACCACGGTCCCCGCCGCCAGCGTCGCGCCTTCGCGCGTGGCGTGGCGCAGCCAGCCCGGCAGCAGAAAGGCGGGATCGCCGAGCGTATGGGTGCCGTGCCGCTCCACCGGCGCCTGTGCGCCGATGCGCACACGGCAGGTCTGCGTACGCCAGTCGCGCGCCTCGAAGGGAATCCAGTCCCCGAGCACCAGTGCGCCATGCGACTGCAGGTCGGCCAGCTTGCAAAGCGCAGGCGCCTCCAGCGCTTCGCGCCAGCGCGAGTCGACCAGTTCGATCGAGACGGCCATCGCATCGACCAGCGCGCTGGCGCTGGCCACGTCCAGCGTGGCGGCGAGCGCGGCATCGACGTCGCGCGCCAGCCGCAAGGCCACTTCCGCCTCGATGCCGCGCTGGTGGAAGGGCCAGGCTTCGCTTCGGGCCGGGCTGGTCCAGACGCCGGCCGGCGGCAGCGGCGCATGCGTCAGCACCGCCTCGCGCGACGGGCCGCCCGATTTCCAGTGACGCGGCGCCGCGCCGTCGAACCAGCCGAGTTCGGCGCCCACGCGCTGCTGTACCGCATAGGCATCGGCTGCATCGGTGAGCGCGGCAGCGAGTGGCGCCGCGTCGGCCGGCACATGATCGCGGCGTGCGCGCACCAGCGCATCCACCACGGCGTCGATAGGCGAAAGGGTCATTTGCATTCCTCTGTTGCTCAAAAGGGGCGAAGCCCGGTCGACCGTAACAGCAATCGGCATCGGCTATTGGAGGCCCGCTAGAACGACACGCTCAAGGGCGCGAGCCCGCCGATCTCCACCTGCACCTCCGTGCCCCGGGAGGCGAACAGCATCCCCGTGCAGGAGCCGCTGGTGATGACCTGCCCCGCCTTGAGCCCCGCACCACGCGCGGAGCAATGGTTGGCCAGCCATTCGAGCAGCGTGCCCGCATCCGGGCTCGGATGCTCGCCCACGGTGTGGGCCACGATCTGCTCGCCGAAGCGCAGCTCGGCTTCGACGCTCGCCAGGTCGAACCACGCCGGCTCGAAGGGCTGGCGCCGGCCCAGCACCAGCGCACCGTGGCTCAGGAGATCGGCCAGCTGCGCCCGGGCGCCCGCACCGAGCCAGTCGGCCAGGCGGGTCTCCACCACCTCGATCACCGGCAGCACAGCCCGCACCGCGAAGGCCAGGTCGTCCCGCGTGTAGGGCGCGGCGCGGGGCGGCAGGTCGACGCCGAGCTGGAAGCCCACCTCGACCTCGATGCCGCGCAGCCGCCAGGCCGGGCCGGTCAGGAATGCGCCGTCGGGCAGCAGCCCCTCGGCCGGCAGCGGCGCGCAGGTCGGCGCCTGGCCGGCGCGGGCGCCGACCTTCCAGCCGCCGATGCTGCCGAGGGCGGCCAGGGTCGCATCCTGGATGGCGTAGGCCTCGTGCTGATCCGCGGGCTGCACCAGCGCCGTGGGCACGCGCCGGCCGTCGCGCCGCGCCACGAACAGCGCCCGTGCGGCGGTTGCCGGCGTGACGGTGGCCGCTGCCTGCGTCACAGCTCGGGAAAGCGCTGCCACGGATGGGCGCCTTCGAAGGCGCGGGCCAGGGCGAGCAGCGCGTCGTCGCCGCCTTCGCGCGCGACCAGCTGCAGGCCGACCGGCAGCCCCTGGGCGAAGCCGCAGGGCAGCGCGATCGCCGGCAGCCCGGCTGCGTTGACGAAGCCGGCGAAGACGGCGTGTCCGCGGGGACCGACCTCGCGGCCGTCGATGCGCGGCGGATGCGTTTCACCCGCCGGCCACGGCAGTGCCGCCGCCGCCGGCGTCAGCAGGAAGTCGTGGCGCTCGAACAGGCTCGCCAGCGCCGTGCGCAGCCGTTCGGCCTCGAACAGGAGGTCGAACAGCGCGAGGGCGGATGCATCGCGGCCGGCCTGCGCATTGGCTTGCATGACCGGCCCGAACGAGGCCGGATCGAACGGACGCGTGGACGACAGCGCCTGCGGATGCGCAACCAGCCACGCCAGCCCGACCTGCGAGAGCAGCGGCCATCGCTCATTCACGGCCTGCGCCATCTCGAAGCGATCGGCCGTCGTGACTTCGTGGCCCAGCGCCGCGAGCTGGCGCGCGGCGGCATCGGTGAGCGCCGCGATCGCCGGGTCGACCGGGTGATCGCCGAAGCGCGGGATGTAGAGGATGCGCGCCGGTATCGTCGCTACAGCCGGCACCGGCTGCACGCCGCCGCGCCCGATCACCTGCATCATCGCGGCCACGTCGTCCACGCAGCGCGCCAGCGGCCCCGCGACCTCGAAGTCGAGAAAGATCGGCGGCAGTCCGCCACCGCGCGGCACGCGGCCGCGCGAGGGCTTGAGCCCGACCAGGTTGGTGTGCGAGGCAGGTCGCCGGATCGAGCCGCCGCCGTCGGTGGCGAGCGCGATCGGGCACCCGCCGGCCGCGACCAGCGCGACCGCGCCGCCCGAGGAGCCGCCGGGCGTCAGCGCCGGGTTCCAGGGATTGCCGGTCGCGCCGAACACCGGGTTGCCGGTGTAGCCCTGCATGGTGAACTCGGGCACGTTGGTCTTGCCGAAGATCACCGCGCCGGCCTCGCGCAGCTTCGCCACCGGCAGCTCGTCGCGCTCGGCCACGAGCCCGGCCAGTGCCCGGCTGCCCCAATGCGTGGGCAGGCCGCGCACGTGCAGGTTGTCCTTGATCGTGAGGGGCACGCCGTCGAGCGGGCCGAGGGCGCGCCCGGCCCGCCAGCGTGCGCTGCTCTGCTCGGCCGCGTGGGTCGCGCCCTCGGCATCCAGCGCGACCAGCGCGTTGAGCCGCGGGTTGACCTCGGCGCTGCGCGCCAGGCAGGCCTCCAGGGCCTGCAGCGGCGTGAACGCGCCTTCCCGGAATCCGGCCGCGAGCTGCGCGGCCGTGAGTCGCCAGAGCGGAGTACGCGAGGTGAGCGCAGTGGTGGATCTCATCGCGCTCACATGTGGGCCGGCAGCCACGTCACCAGCTGCGGCACGGCCATCAGCAGCAGGGTGAACAGGATCATGATCAGCGCGTAGGGCAGCGCGCCCCAGATCGCGTCCTGGATGCCGCCCTTGTCCGGGCGGATGCCGTGCACCACGAACAGGTTCATGCCCACGGGCGGCGTGATCAGGCCGAGTTCGCACATCAGCACGATGAAGATGCCGAACCAGATCGGGTCGACGCCGAGCGCGACGGCGATCGGGTAGGTGATCGGGATGGTCGCGACCTGCATCGACAGCACGTCCATGAACATGCCCAGGACCAGGTAGAACACGATCAGCGCAAGGATCAGCCCGGTGGCCGATAGGCCGAGGCCCGCGACCCATTTCGTCATCGACTCGGCGACCCCGGTCAGGCTGATCGTCAGGTTGAGGATGAAGGCGGCGGCGATGATCAGCAGGATCATCCCGCTCACCCGCGCCGTCGAGACGAAGCAGTTGCGCATCAGCTCCCGGCTCAGCTTGCCCGAGTGCCAGACGAAGCCGAGCGCCGCGACGACGCCCAGCGCCGCGCTCTCGGCCGCTGTCGCAATGCCGAAGTAGAGGCTCCCCATCACGATGCCGAACACCACCACGGGCGGCACCAGGTGCACCAGGGCGCGCAGGCGCTGGTCCAGCGGGACCTTGGGCTCGCGCATCGCCTTGCCGCTGGCCAGGCTGGAGATCGCGATCCACAGCATGAAGAGGCCGGTCAGCAGCAGGCCGGGAATGATGCCGGCGATGAACAGCTTGCCGATGGAGTTGTTGGTGAGCGAGCCGTAGACGATCATGTTCACGCTCGGCGGGATCAGGATGCCGAGGGTGCCGCCGGCAGCCAGGGAGCCCAGCGAGGCGCGCATCGGATAGCCACGCTTCTGCAGCGAGGGCAGCGCCACCGTGCCAACGGTGGCCGCCGTGGCCACCGAGGAGCCGGAAGTGGCGGCGAACAGCGCGCAGCTGCCGATGTTGGTGTGCAGCAGGCCGCCCGGCAGGCGGCCGAGCCAGGCCGACAACGCGATGTACATGCGGTCCGCAATGCCCGAGCGCAGCAGCAGCTCGCCCAGCAGCACGAACAGCGGGATCGAGGTGAGCAGGCTTTCGTTCTGCACGCCCCAGACCACCGGCGCGATCGAGTCCATGAAGGGGGTCCCGTAGGCGGCGATGCCGCCGACGATGCCGACCAGCGCCATCGAGACCGCGATCGGCATGCCGACCAGCATCATGGCGAGCATCGCGAAGAATGCGACTGCGATGACCATCACGTTCATGGCCTGCCCCCTTCGGCTTCCTGGCGCACCGCGAGATCGTCGAGCTCTTCCTTCAGCTCCTCCTTGGCGCTCTTCGGATGGAAGTCGCTGTTCAGCCTGGCGATGTCGCCCGCAGCGAGGAGGCGCGTCGCGCGCAGCGCGAAGCCGCAGGCCACCAGCGCGAAGATCACGAGCCCCGCGTACCACACGCCTTGCGGAATGATCAGCGGCGTCGCCCAGGGCGTCTGCGCGGTGCTGCGATAGGCCATCGTGTCGCCGATCACCTTGAATGCGACCCAGGCGATGAAGAGCGCGAACGCGGCCAGCAGGACGATCGAGATCCAGTTCAGCAGCGCCTGTGCGCGCGCCGGGAAGCGTTCGTGGAACACGTCGACGCGGATGTGGTTGCGCCCCATCAGCGCGAGGCTGAAGGCGATGGTCGAGCCCACCGCCAGCGCGTAGCCGCCCAGCTCGTCGGCACCCTGCAGCGAGATGTTGAACAGCTTGCGCGCCAGCGTCTCGACGGTGACGATCGCGGCCAGGCCGAGGAAGATCGTGCCGAACACGGTGGCCAGCACGGTTTCGATGCGTGTCTTGAGGCCGGCAGGCTTCGCGCGCGCCGCCGCCCCCTGGGGCGGGGCCAAGGGCTCCTGCCTGGCGCTCGTCATGGCGGCATCGCTCACTTCAGCCCCAGCACCGGTGCCACGGTCGCCTGCCAGGTCTTCGAACACGCCGCGTTGGACTTGTCGCAGACCTCGGCCCACACCGGCAGCGAGACCTTGCTCACAGCGCTGCGCACCAGCTCGAGGTCCGACGGCGTGACCGGCACGTTCACCAGGTTGAACTTCTTGCCCGTGGTGCATGGGTCCTTCCCGGCGTTGCAGTTCAGCGCATCCTGGAACAGCTCCTCCGAGTACTTCCAGACTTCGTCGGTGAGACCGTCGAAGGCCGACTTCAGCTTGGCCTGCTGCTCGGGCTTCAGCGCGTTCCAAGACTTCATCGTCATGCCGTAGCCGTTGAGCGCCATCTGGAAGCCGATCGGCAACTGGTGCGTCGTCACCTCGGGCCAGCCTGCCGAGTTCGCCGAGCTCGGGCCGGTGATCGCGCAATCGACGACGCCGAGCGACAACGACTGATGCGTGTCGGCGAAGGAGATCGGCACCGGCGTGCCGCCCACCATCTCGATGAACTTGGCGAGGTTCTGGTCGTACACGCGCACCTTCATGCCCTTGATGTCGGCCAGTTTGGCGACGGGCTTCTTGCAGAACAGGATCTGCGGCCCGAAAGGCCACACGCCGAGCAGCTTGACGCCGAACTGCTGCTGCAGCCGTGCATCGACGGTGTCGAAATAGGCCTTGGCCACCTTGCGCCCGGTCGCGTAGTCGGGCGCGGCACCCACCAGGTCGAGGCCCAGGATGGTCGGCTCGTCGCGCGAGTTCTGCGACACGCGCAGCGAGACGAGGTCGAACAGGCCGGCCTTCATCACGCGCAGCTGCTCGGTGTCCTTGATCCCCAGCGTGTCGATCGGCTTGTAGTCGACATCGATCGGCAGCCCGGTGCGGGTGGCGAAGTTCTCGAAGAAGGGCTGTTCCTTGTTCTTCTGGATCAGTCCGGTGGCCAGGGGCTGGCCGATGGCCTTGAGCTTGATCCGGTCCTGCGCCTGTGCGGCGGGCAGTGCGAAGAGGGCGGCCAGCGCGAGTGCGGCGGCAAAGATCTTGGAGGAACGATGGGGCAGTGGCATGGAGGCTCCTGGAGAGGGGAGGGTCGGAATGGGGGCGACACAATGAAGAAGACGGGTCATTGGAGCGCGTGCCAAGGCTTGCCTGCGGACTTTCCCGCGCTGCGGGAAAGCCGGCAGAAGCCTTTTGAAATCAATCACTTGGCGCGATGCGCCGGTGGAAGAAGGCGCCGTTACGGCAGGCGTCCGCCGTAGGCCGCGGTGATGTCGTCGGCGGCGGCCCGCACCGCCGCCCCCAGCTGCGCGAAGTCGGCGCTCTTGATGCGCTGCGTCGGACCCACCAGCGAGATCGCCCCGAAGGGCTGCCCGTGCTCGTCGCGGATCGCGGCGGCGATGCAGCGCAGGCCGACCGCGTTCTGCTCGTCGTCGATCGCGAAGCCGGCGCGCCGCACCTCGCCCAGCGTCTCGTGCAGCCGCGAGGCGCGCGCGATGGTGTTGGCAGTGAGCTTCGGCAGGCCGTAGGTGCGCAGGTACTGCAGCACGTCGTCCTCGGCCATCGCGGCGAGGATCGCCTGTCCCATCGCGGTCCCGTGCAGCGGAGCGCGGAAGCCCGGCTTGCCCATGGCACGCATCACCTCGCGGCTTTCCACCTGGGTCACGAACACGATGTCGCCGAGATCGGCGACGCCCAGGTTGACCGTCTCGCCATGGCTGTCGCGCAGGCGGCGCATCACCGGCAGGGCGAGCTGGGCGATGCGGCGCCGGCGCGCGAAGGCGGCGCCGACCGAGAAGCAGCGCACGCCCACATACCAGAGGTTGGTCTCGCGGTCGAACTGGACGAACTGCCGCTGCTCCAGCGTGGTGAGCAGGCGGTGCGCGGTGGAGGAGGACAGCCCGCTGCGCGCCGCGATGTCGACCAGGCGGTAGCCCTCGTCGTCCTCGGCCAGCACCTCCAGCAGCTGCAGCGCCCGCGTGAGCGACTGCACGGTGCTGTCGCTATCGCGGTCGATGCGGGTGATCGGGCTGGCAGCGTTGCGGGGCGTGCGGCGGGGAGAGGCGGTCATGGCGTGCGCCTTGCAAATTGCACGCCAGCAGGCGTGGGGCTTCTCGGCCGTCGAGCCGGCTCCTTTGTTAACAAAACGGCTTTGTATTGTCGACATAGTCGTCAACAATAGCGCCCGAGAACATGGTGGTAACACTGATGCCGCAACAACTGCTTGCCAAAGGAAGCTCATGCCCCCGACCCTGCGCCTCGGCGTCCTGACCCCTTCGTCCAACACTGCGCTGGAGCCGCTGACCAGCGCGCTGGCCGCCGCCGTGCCCGGCTGCAGCGCGCACTTCTCGCGCTTCCAGGTGACCGAGATCGCGCTCTCGGCGCAGGCGCTGGGCCAGTTCGACGACAGCAAGATCCTGGCCGCCGCCGAGCTGCTGGCCGACGCGAAGGTCGACGTCATCGGCTGGAGCGGCACCTCCTCGGGCTGGCTGGGCTTCGAGGCCGACTTGCGCCTGGTCGAGCGCATCCGCGAGCGCACCGGCATCGCCGCCACCACCGCGGTGCTGGCGCTCAACGAGCTGCTGGCGCTGCGCGGCGTGAAGCGGCTCGCGCTGGTCACGCCCTACACCGGGGACGTGCAGCAGAAGATCGTCGACAACTACCGCCGCCTTGGCGTCGAGGTGGTGGCCGAGCGCCATCTCGGCATCCGCGTGAACCACGACTTCGCGGCCGTCGAGCCGGACCGGCTGCTGGAATTGATGCGCGAGGTCGCACCGGCGCGGCCCGAGGCGATCACCACCTTCTGCACCAACCTGCGGGCAGCGCCGTTGGCGCAGGCGGTGGAGGCCGAGCTCGGGATCCCGCTGCTCGACACCGTGAGCACCACCGTCTGGGGCCAGCTGCGCGCCGCCGGCGCGGACCCGGCGCAGGTGCGCGGCTGGGGCGCACTGTTCGGCTGGCGCTGATGCCGACCCCCCGCGCGCGCAAGCGCGCCGCCACGCCCGCGCGGCTCGAACGCGAGAACACGCAGGACGAGATCTACGAGAAGATCTACGCGGCCATCCTCGAACACCGCCTGCATCCCGGCACCAAGCTGGGCGAGGAGCGGCTCGCCGAGATCTTCGGCGCCAGCCGCGCGCGCATCCGCGAGGTGCTGGCGCGGCTGGCCCACGACCAGATCGTCGAGCTCTTCCCGCAGCGCGGCGCCTTCGTGGCCAAGCCCACCATCGAACAGGCGCGCGACGTGTTCGAGGCTCGCCGGCTGATCGAGCCGGCCATCGTGCGGCGACTGGTCGAGACGCTCTCGCCCGAGAAGCTCGCGCGCCTGCGCGAGCACCAGGCGCGCGAGCTCGACGCGCGGCGCCGCGACGACAAGCGCGCGGTGATCCGCCTGTCCGGCGAGTTCCATTCGCTTGCCGCCGAACTGGCCGGCAACACCGCGCTGGCGCGCAGCATGCGCGAGCTGTCGGTGCTGACCTGCCTGATGATCTTCCTCTACGACGCGCCGACCTCCGTCAGCTGCCGGGCCGATGAGCATTCGAAGATCATCGAGGCGATCGCGAAGCGCGACGCGGCGCGTGCGCAGAAGCTGATGCTGGAGCACCTGGCGCACATCGAGGGCAGCATGAAGCTCGACGGCGCGAACGAGGAAGTCGATCTCGCGGCGATCTTCCGGCCGTAGCACAAGAAGCCTGAGTCATTGTCGAGCGCCCGCACGGCCGTGCATTCGATGACGGCAATCTGACTCTTTCTGACGCCGCTGCCGATATTGCGGAGGTACACAGCAGAATCCGGCCCTTTCAAAAAGAAGAAGGGTCGATGTGATGACTGCCAGGGAGGCTTCGGGTCCGCGGCCCGAAGGAAGACGCGCGCGCGAGATGCGGGTGATGGCATGAACAAGCACCTTCACAGGATCGTCTTCAACGCTGCGCGCGGCATGCGCATGGTCGTGCAAGAAACGGCGCGCAGCGCGGGCAGAGCCAGCGGCGCCACTTCCGCCCGTGTCGGGAGTGCGCTGGCGAGCCTGCTGGTCGCCATGGCGGCGCAGGCGCAGATCGTCGGCGCACCCGGTGTTGCACCGGGCCTCAGGCCCACGGTGCTGGTGGCGCCCAATGGGGTTCCTCTCGTCAACATCCAGACTCCTTCGGCTGCGGGCGTCTCGCGCAACCTCTACCACCAGTTCGACGTCCAGCCGCGCGGCGTCATCCTCAACAACAGCCGCACCGATGCGCAGACCCAGCTGGGTGGCTGGGTGGCTGGGTGCAGGCCAATCCCTTCCTCGCAACCGGGCCGGCGCGGATCATCCTCAACGAGGTGGTCAGCGGCAACCCCACGCAACTGCGCGGCGCCATCGAGGTCGGCGGCCAGCGCGCCGAGGTCATCGTGGCCAACCCTGCGGGCATCGCCGTCGATGGCGCCACCTTCATCAACGCCAGCCGCGCAACCCTGACCACCGGCACCCCGCAGCTCAATGCGGCAGGCGGCCTGGACGGCTACGTGGTGCGCGGCGGCACCGTGAGCATCGACGGCGCTGGATTGGATGCAAGAAGCACCGACTACACCACCATCCTGGCGCGCGCCATCAAGGTCAATGCGGGGCTCTGGGCCAACGAGCTGAAGGTAGTCACAGGCGCCAACCAGGTCTCTGCCGATCAAGGGCAGGTCAGCCCGACCACCGGCACGGGCAAGGCGCCCGTCTTCGCGCTCGATGTCGCCCATCTCGGCGGCATGTACGCCGGCAAGATCACCCTCATCGGCACGGAGCATGGCGTCGGTGCGCGCAATGCGGGCACGATCATGGCCGCGGACGGTTCGGGTCCGCTCTCCGGCCCGGGCGAGTTCGTCATCACCGCGGACGGGAGGCTGGAGAACATCGGGACGATCCAGGCCGCGCGCCGCGCCGACATCGCGGCCGAGAGCCTCGCCAATAGCGGGCGTATCGCCAGTGGCGGCGAACTCAAGATCGCCACGCCGGGGCCGCTCGCCAATGCGGGCACGCTCGAAGCGCAGAGCCTGCAGCTTGCGAGCGCCAGCGACATCGACAGCTGCGTGTCACCACCGCCGGCCAGACCGTCAATGCGGCCGGCAAGCTTCAGGCCGGCGGCGCCGTCGCGCTTGCCAACGGCGGCCTGGTCAACACGGCGGGCCAGGTCTCCGGCAGCAGGGTGTCCGTGGACACACGCGGCAATGCGCTGGCGAACACGCAGGGCACGATTGCAGCCGACACGACTGTCAATGTGAACTCGGGCGCGCTGGCTAACGATGCGGGCCTGATCCACTCGGGCGGCGCGATGACCATCGACAGCCATGGCGCCGGATACGACAACAAGGGCGGCCAGACCCTCGCCGGGGGCGACCTGCGCATCGATGCGGGCGCCATCGACAACACCGGTGCGTTGATCCGCTCGGGCGCCACCACCACTTTGAACGCCGGCAGCATCGCCAACGCCGATACGCTGGGCGCGGACCAGGGCATCGAGGGCGACAACGTCGCCATTGCCACCGGCGCCCTCGTCAACACGTCCGGCGCCATCCGTGCCAACCTGAACGCCACCCTCACCAGCAGCGGCACCGTCGACAACACCTCCGGCTTGATCTCCGCGGGCGACACGGTCGCCATCGTCGACCCGAACGCGCCCAACCCGGCCGCCAAGACCTTGGACGTGACCAACACGGGCGGCACCGTGCTGGCGGACAAGCGCCTGGCCGTCGATGCCGCCTCGCTCGGCTTCGACGGCAAGCTGCTCTCCGGAGGCGACATGCGCCTCGCGTTGACGCAGGACGTGGTCACTGCCGCCGGCAGCCGGACCATCGCCAACCGCGACCTGAGCGTCGCCACCCGCGGCAACGTCACCCATGGCGGCATGCTGGCTGCCGGCAACGCGCTCACCCTCTCGGCGCGCAGCATCGACAACACCGCCACCGGCGACATCCAGGGCGCTTCCACCACATTGAGCACCTCCGGCACGGTGACCAACCGCGGCGTCATCGACGGCTTTGCCACCCGCATCGACGCGGGCACGCTCGACAACATCGGCACCGGCCGCATCTACGGCGACCAGATCTCGATTGGCGCGGGCACGCTGAACAACCTGGCCGAGACCGTCAACGGCCTCACGTCCGCCGCCACCATCGCCGCGCGCGATCGCCTGGACATCGGCGCCCAGACGATCGGCAACCGCGATGGCTCGTTGATCTTCAGCGCCGGCGACCTCGTCATCGGCGGCAGCCTCGATGCCGACGGGCGGGCCACCGGCGCCGCCGCGGCGCTCGGCAACCACGCCTCCACGATCGAGGCCGCGGGCAACGCCGGCATCAGTGCCGCGGTCCTGAACAACACCAGCGGCGGCGTCACCTGGACCTTGCAGCCCGGCACGAGCGAACACGTGGTCGAGTACGCCATCCCGGGCAATGCCACGCGCCATCCGGCCTCGGAGGTCCTGCTTGCCGCCGGCGGCAGCCTCCTGACCAACAGCACCGGCTGGAACAACTGGGTGGCCACGGACGCCTCCAACCCCCTCGCGCCGGGCAGCAACGCCGCCGCCCGGCTGCTGGTGCCGTCGCCCGACTACCCGCTCGAGCGCTTCCGCACCTACTACCTCCAGAGCCCGGCCAACAGCGCAGATCGCAGCTACCAGACCTGCAACGTCGACACCTGCGAAACCACCGCCAGGCCAGGCGCGTGGTACGCCATCAGCGATCCCATCTGGTCCACCTTCGGCGTGGCACCGCCGGCGGCCGAACTGCCCACCAGCCATCCCGGGCGCATCGACCCCCACTTCATGGTGGGCCAGGAGGGCCTGGGCAACACGACCACGATGGATGTGAACGGCGTGGCGACGCCGCTGAATCGGATCAAGGCGATCCATGGTGCCGGCAGCTTCCAGGGGCTGGGTCGCAATCTGATCAATGGGACCACACGGGCGCTCGTCGACACGGCCATCAGCGGCGCAAGCCTGGAGGACAGCCTCACTCGCAGCATCGCCACGGCGTTCATCGATACCGGTGCAGCCTTGGGGGCAACCGCCATCGGAGCGAACACCGCCCCCGGCAGCTTCGCGAACTTTGCGGGCCATCTCATCGCAGGTTGCGCAACAGGCGCCCTGCGTGCCGACAGGGCGGCCGGCTGCGGTGCCGGTGCCCTCGGTGCCACGCTGGGTGAAGCCACCGCGCTCGTGCTCAATGGAAACCGCACGGCCGAAGACATTCTGGCCAATGGGCTGCTTCCGGGCACCTTGGAGATGGCCAGCCTCGTGGGCGGTCTCGGCGTTGCGCTCGCTGGTGGTGATGCCAGTTTGGTCTATCTCGGTGCAGGTGCCGGATCGAACGCGGCAGAGAACAACATGGCTGGCCAGCTGACGATGCTGGTGCAGAACGTCGTGCGCTTCAATCAAGCAGGCTGGCAAGCCCTGAGCGCCGCGGGGCAGGTCGCCATATTGCGATGCGCCGCCAACAACTGGTGCGCCTCGCTGCCGCTGATGGCCGCGGCCGTGGGTTACGTCAACAGTGCCCAGTTCGCGGCCAACCAGCCGTCGCTTGCCGATCAGATCCCCACGGGGTATGGAGCAGGCGGCGTTCGGGTCTTGGATGGGTCAACCAGTACATCGGCAGATGTCATGCAGGGGGCCAACACTACTGCGACACCTGCGACGGCGCTAGTGAGTCCGGGTACGCCTGGATATGGCGCCTCCAACCCGACGGCTGGCGGCACATCGACCGTATCGCCCCATATGGCGCCGGCGGGAGGCTCGATCGTCCTCAGTCAGTCGAGTTCAGGGCATCAGCTATTTGGAAACCAGCTTCCAAGTAATCTCGCCGCTGAAACTGCGGCGGCAAACGCGGTCGGCGTGCGTCCTATCCCTGCAAGCGATCCTTCATTCCCCTCGGTCGTCAATCAGGGGCAGATAAAGTTCGTAGTCACTGCTGGGGGACAGCTCTTGATTGCTCCACATACAGTGAATGGCATCGAAATATCTCATGCTGTTCTTTCCAATGGGCAGCCTGTTATTGCCGCTGGACAAGCGAATATTGCTGGTCTGCCTGGGGCGCTGTTTGGACTGGACATCGAGCCCTATTCGGGGCATTTTCTGAATGGCGCGACGCCGGCCCAATCTGCTGCCGCAGACCAAGCTGCGCGCACTGCATTCAGCAGTGTCGGCATCAACTTTCCAGAGAGGGACGGTAACTGAATTGAGAGTTTTCAACTGGAGTGAATTCTCCGACATGCCAATCTCCGAAGAGGAGATCCAGAGAAGGTTCCCGGCGCCCGATTTTCGCGTTAGCCGGAGTGTTTATCGACACGGCGAAACTAGGCCAAAAGGGTCAGCGCGACAGGGCTTGTGCTTTGTCGCCCAAGGGAGGTGTCGATGCCACTTTGGAGGTCAGCACGCGGAACCGGTCGTACTGGCGCAGGGGCAGTACGTGGAATTTCCTTCTGGCACTTACCATATTGAGCCGCTGGATGGCAGAGATGCTTTGGTGGTCAAGGTATGGGATCTCGGGGCTCTGCTATAGAAGGAATTCGACGCGCGAGAGCCTGGCTTATCGACACAAGCGGAAAGCTCAAGCTGCTCAGCAGTCCACCACGCGCAAGGAGGTCGACAATGTCATGCGGCCTTCTCCTCAGCTTGGGCCACGGGGTGCGGACGAGACGAGCCATTGCAACAGCTTTGATGTAAGAACCTCGGCATCCGGGGCCGCCGGCGGGGGCGAAGGCGCAGCTCGGTCAGAACGCCAACCTGGCGGCACTGGCGCAGCAGCCTAGCATGGAGTGAGCGAACCAGTTCGTCAACGAGCTGGCCTTCGTCAACAGCGTCGAGTGGCAGCGGGTGCGGGTGCATCCGTGAGGGGGACCGCAGGCGCGGCAGCCCATCCCGCGACGACGGCAGCCATGCAAGCCGGCATCGCGACGATGGCGAGCAGGGCGATCGCCTCGTTAGTCAACAACGGGGGCGCCACCCTGGCCACGCTGGCGGGTGCAGAGTGCCGACAAGGTCGGCGATCTGTAGGGGCCGGTCGCCGTCCTCGACGGCTTCACCAACAAGCTCGCCCATGCGAACGCAGGGTGCGCGGTCGGTGCGGCCCGTGCGGACAGCAGCAGCGGCTGCACGCCTGGTGCGCTGGGCGCCGTGGAGCTGACGGCCGAAGCCGTCGGCCGCCAATGGCGTCAAGCGCCAGCTCCCCAAGACAACAGGGCTTGGCAACCCTCAGTCGCCCCGCACCACCTCCGGATCATGCACATCCGCGTGCAGCCGTTCCACCTCCGCTGCGCGCCGCAGCAGCACCGCGCGCTGGTTGATGTAGCCCTTGTCGGTGATCTCGCCGGCATCGATGTCCGGCGGCGAGGCCAGCACCAGCGCGCGCACCGGGCATCGCGAGGAGCCCGCGCCCTCGTCGTGCAGGGCCCGCATCGTGCGAAGCAATGCCGCCGCCAGCTCCTCGCGCGGGCGCTGCGCCGCTTGCGCGCTGGGAAAGACCAGCATGCCGACTGCGTCGCGGTCATGGCCGGTGATCACCACGTCCTGCACCAGCGGGGCCAGCCGCGACACCAGCTCCACACGCAGCGTGCCCACCGAGACCCAGGTGCCGCTCGTGAGCTTGAAGTCCTCGGCCACGCGGCCGTTGAACATCACGCCGCATTCGGGCCGCTGCGCATCGACCAGGTAGCCCGCGTCGCCGATGCGGTAGTAGCCCTCTTCGTCGAAGGCCTGCGCCGTTTCGCGCGGCGCGTTGCGATAGCCGGGGAAGACCGAGACGCCCTTGACCCGCATCTCCAGCTTGTCGCCGTTGGGCACGAACTTCAGCTCCAGTCCCGGCAGCGGTGCGCCGATGCAGCCGGCGCCGTCGAGCTTCCAGTGGGCCGAGGTGATGGCCGGGGAGGTCTCGGTCGCGCCCCAGGAGGTGGTGAGCCACAGCGGCGCAGCCGGCCGTGCGCGCTTCGCCACCGCCTCGAGCCGCTGCCAGGTCGAGGGCGCCAGCGCCGCGGCGGCATAGAAGCACAGGCGCAGGCGCGACAGCACATCGGCCGCGAGCGCTTCGTCGGCCTCGAGGAAGGGCAGCAGCATGTCGTAGCCGCGCGGCACGTTGAACAGCAGCGTGGGCCGCACCTCGCGCAGGTTGCGCACCGTCTTCTCGATCAGGCCCGGCGCCGGCCGGCCTTCGTCGATGTAAAGCGCGCCGCCATGGCAGAGCACGATGTTGAAGTTGTGGTTCGCCCCGAAAGTGTGGCTCCACGGCAGCCAGTCCACCAGCACCGGCGGCTCCTGGTCCAGGAAGCGCCAGGTCTGCGCGATCATCTGCTGGTTGGCGCACAGCATGCGGTGCGTGTTGATCACCACCTTCGGCCGGCCGGTGGAGCCCGAGGTCAGCAGGTACTTGGCATGGGTGTCGGGCAGGATCGCCTCGAAGGCCTGCATCACGGCCGGCGTCTCTTCGGTTGCCAGCAGCGCGTCGAAAGAGCGCGCGCCGGGATGCGCGTCGGCGTTGCGGCTGAAGACCGTGATCGCATCGACGCCGCAGCCGGCAAGCACCCCGCCATAGAGCCTGGCGTCCGAGGCATAGATCAGCGCGGGGTCCAGCGCCTGCAGCATGCCGTGCAGCCGCGACGGGTCCTTGGCCATGCGCGAGTAGGCGCTGGACAGCGAGCAGGCCGTGCGGCCGATGTGCATGGTGGCCAGCATCAGCACCGCATGGTCGATCGCGTTGTCGGAGAGGATCACCACCGGCCTGTCCCGCGGCACGCCCAGGTCGAGCAGGCCTTGGGCCACCGCGCCGACGGCACGGCGCAGCGCGCGGTAGTCCAGCTTGCGCCAGCCCTCGCCGCTCTCGTCGCGCTCGGCCAATGCCAGTGCATCGGGCGTCTCGCGTGCCCAGCGCTCCAGCCATTCGCCCACGCAGCGGGCGTAGGGGCGCAGCGCGACGGGCGAGCGCAGTGCGAAGGAGCCGTCGTCGAAGTCG
The DNA here is from genome assembly GCF_901827175.1 of Variovorax sp. RA8. Classification (NCBI taxonomy): domain Bacteria; kingdom Pseudomonadati; phylum Pseudomonadota; class Betaproteobacteria; order Burkholderiales; family Comamonadaceae; genus Variovorax; species Variovorax sp. RA8. Next base: position 86,928 of record NZ_LR594662.1, read on the forward strand.
ATGCGGATCGTGCGTGGCGGGGCGAGCTGGGTTTCGTCGTCGAAGAAGCCTTCGGCCTTCATCGCTTGTCTCCTCGATGCGCGTTGTTATTCGAGTGTGCCGGAGGCTGCCTTGGCGCGAATCAGGTTCAACAGCAGGGTGTCGCGCGTCCGCTCGAGCTCGCTTTCATGGCGCTGGCCGAGTTCCGCGGCAACGCCCTCGGTCACCTGTTGCTTGAGCTCCTGGGTCATCAGGGGCGATCCCAGGTCTTTCCACCAGTCCTCGATCGGCCCGCCCAGGTGCGCCAGCACATGCGCGATGCCGCCGGCGCCGCCCGAGAGGTGCAGGTTCATGAAGGGCCCCATCACCGCCCAGCGCAGCCCGGGGCCCTGCGAGATCGCGGTGTCGATGTCGGCCACCGAGGCCACGCCCTGGTCGACCAGGTGGAAGGCTTCGCGCCACAGCGCCGCCTGCAGCCGGTTGGCGATATGGCCCTTGACCTCGCGCTTCACGTGGATCGGCCGCTTGCCGATGGCCGCATAGAAGGCCATCGCGCGTTCGACGGCGTCGGCCGAGGTGCGCTCGCCGCCGATCACCTCCACCAGCGGGATCAGGTGCGGCGGATTGAAAGGGTGGCCCAGCACCACGCGCTCCGGATGCGCGCAGCCCGACTGCATGCCGCTGACCGTCAGCCCCGAGGAGCTGGAGGCCAGGATCGCATGCGGCGGCGCGGCGGCGTCCATCCGTCGGAACAGATCGATCTTGAAGTCCATCCGCTCGGGGCCGTTCTCCTGCACGAAGTCCGTTTCGCGCAGAGCGTCTTCCAGCGACGCGTGGAATCGCAGCCGTTCGATGGACGCGCCTTGGGCGAGCCCGAAGCGCTCCAGCGTGGGCCAGTGCTGCGCCACGGCCTGTCGCAGCCGCGCCTCGGCCCCCGGCGACGGGTCGGTGGCATCGACGTCCAGCCCCTGCGCGAGGAACCAGGCGGCCCAGCTGGCGCCGATCACGCCGGTGCCGACCACCGCGACGCGTGTGATGGGCGTGTCCTTGCGCGACATGCCTCAGGACTCCGCCGTGAAGCCGACCTTCTTGACCAGCGGGCCCCAGCGCTCGAACTCCTCGCGCTGCGAACGGGCCATCTCTTCGACGCTCGAACCATGCGCGATCAGGCCGACCACCGCCAGGCTGTCGATCACCGACTTGTCCTTGATCGCGGCGTTGATCGCCGCGTTGGCAGCGTTGACCACCGCGGCCGGCGTCCTGGCAGGCGCATAGAAGCCGAACCACTCCTCGGTCGTGAGCTCCGCGAAGCCCTGCTCCGCCAGGGTCGGCACCTCGGGCGAGAAGGGCGAGCGTGCCTTGCCGGAGGTCGCCAGCAGCCGCAGCTTGCCGGCCTTGTGGTTGGCGACGAAGTCGCCGCTGGGCGTGACCATCGCGGCGATCTGGCCGCCCACCACGTCGGTCACCCCGGGGATGGAGCCGCGGTAGGGCACGTGCTTGAGCTCGACGCCGTTGTTGATGCCGAGCAGGGCGCCGATGAAGTGCGGCGTGGAGCCGGCCGCCGGCGAGCCGTAGCTGGCTTGCCCCGGGTTGGCCTTGGCCCAGGCCAGGAAGTCCTTGACGTTCTTGACGCTGGCCGGCACCAGCGGGCCGACCGCCAGTCCGTGGTGCATCACCGCCGCGATCGACACCGGCGTGATGTCCTTGACCGGGTCGTAGCTCAGCTTGCTGTAGATGTGCGGGTAGATGGAGGTGCAGGAGAAGGGCGACAGCGCCAGCACGCTGCCGTCCGCCGGCGCGCCCTTGAGCACCTCCAGCGCGATGCGGCCGCCCGCGCCGGGCTTGTTCTCGACCACCGCCGCGTTGCGGGTGTAGGCCGAACCGGCCAGCTTCTCGCCGGCGCGGCGCGCCACGCTGTCGCCGGCGCTGCCGGCCGGGAAGCCGTAGTAGATCTTGACCTGCTCGATGCTCTGGGCCCGGGCGGTCAGCGGCGCCAGAGCGCCGAGGGCGGCAGCCGCGCCCAGGGTGTGGAGGAAGTGGCGGCGATCGGTCATGGCATGTCTCCTCGGAGGTTGTTTGCAGAAGAGCGTCGGTCAGACGGCGAATTCGGGGCGCGGCAGGCCGATGCGCGGCAGGCCCATCATGTCGCGCGCCTCCGCCGGCGTGGCGGGCTCCAGGTCCATCTCGTGCAGCACGCGCACGATGCGCTCCGTCAGCTGCAGGTTGGTGGCCAGCTCGCCGTGCCGGTAGTAGAGGTTGTCCTCGAGCCCGACGCGCGCATGGCCGCCCAGCAGCAGCGCGCTGATGTTGGCCTCCAGCTGCGACGGCCCGATGCCGCTGACGCCGAAGATCGCGCCCTTGGGCAGCGTGTCCACCATCATCTGCAGGTGGCGCGGCGAGAAGGGCATCGCGTTCTGGAAGTTGCGGTGCACGTTCATCACCAGGTTGATGAAGTAGGGCTGCTCGTCCAGCCCCTCGTTGATCAATGTGGTCGTGTCCTGCAGGATGTGGGTGGGGCTGAACACCTCCCACTCGGGCTTGATGCCGCGCGCCTTCATGCCCGCCGCAAGTTCGCGGCCCTTGCCGAGCGGCGTGTCCATCAGGATCTCGCGGCCCTCGAATCTGAGGTTGAGCGTGGTCGCGTCCAGCGTGCACATCTCGGCGCCCGCGTCCATGCCCTTCACCCGCTCCTCGAAGGCGATTTCCCAGCGCCCGCCCGGCAGCGGCTTGACCATGTCGCCATGCACGCCGCCGCCGGTGGAGTTGTTGATCACGATGTCGCAGCCGGCATCGCGGATGCGCTGGTTGATCTCGCGGTACACCGCCGCATCGCAGGTCGCGCCGTCGTCCGGCCGCCGCGCATGGATCGCGGCCACGCTGGCGCCGGCCTTCCAGCAGCGCACCACGTCGGCGGCGATCTCCGCGGGCTGGGTGGGAAGATGGGGGTTCTGCGATTTGTGCGCCATGCCGCCGGTAGGGGCGATGGTCACGATCACCTTGCGCTTGGACATCGATCGGTCTCCTTGGATGAGCGCGCTATTATTTTTGGCCGCCGCCGGCCCCACAGTCATTGCGACGACATTTGGAGTCAGGGTTTACGCGGCGCAGGAGCGTCGATGCACAACAAGCCGAGCCGGAGACAGGCGGCCTCCCTTTCCATCCCCGACCTGCTGCAGCGCTCGGGCTGGTTCCCAGCGCTGGACGCCGGCGCCCAGGCGCGGGTGCTGGACGAGATCCGCGAGCAGCCCGTGGCCGCCGGCTGCGCACTGTGCCGGCGCGGAGACACGCCGCTGCACTGGTACGGCACGCTGGAAGGGCTGCTCAAGTGGTCCATCACCGCCGACGACGGCCGCTCCGTCACGCTCGGCGGCCTCTCGGTCGGCAGCTGGTTCGGCGAGGGCACGCTGCTGCGGGCGCTGCCGCGCTCGGCTGACATCATCGCGCTGCGCGACAGCCGGGTGGCGCGCCTGCCGGTGGAGACCTTCGAGTGGCTGCACCAGACGCAGCTGAGCTTCAACCATTTCCTGCTGCGCCAGCTCAACGAGCGCCTGCACTGGTTCATGGGCAACTACGCGGCGCACCGGCTGCTCGACGCCGACAGCCAGGTGGCGCGGGCGTTGGCGGGGCTGTTCCATCCCTGGCTGCATCCGGGCAGCGATGTGCACCTGCAGACTTCGCAGGAGGAGATCGCGAATCTGTCGGGCCTGTCGCGGCAGCGCTGCAATGCGGCGCTCAACCGGCTGCGCGAGGCGGGGCTCCTGCACATCGAGTACGGCGGGATCACCGTGGTCGACCTGGAAGGCCTGCGGCGCTTCGTCGAGTAGCCCGCGGCAGGGCGGCGGGCCTCAGTGCTGCTGTTGCTGCGTCTTGTGCAGGGGCTTGGCGCCGGGGCTCTGGGGCTGTTCGTCTTCCTCGGCGGGCCCGGCGTTCGGGCGGGCCGCCCGCAGCTTGTCATGCTCTTCGGCGAGGCGGCGCACTTGCTCGTCACGCTTCTCATCGTCCGGATGGCGCCGCGGCCAGCGTCCCACAGGACTGGCGGCATCGTGTCTGGGCATCATCAAGCTCCTTGAAAGGCGATTGCCTCGCAGGCTAGCCAATGCCCGGCACGTCGATGTCGGGAGGGCGCGGGACTCACCGTGGGAGAACTCGCACGCGCTGCACGCGCCGTCCCTCATCAGAACTTGTGCGTGAGATGGGGCGGTCCGTCCTCGTCCCCCGTGCTTTCGTCGTCCACCGAGGCGAGCTTGAGGCGGGCGGCTTCATGCCGCACCTTCAGTTCCGCGTAGCGGTCGCGCTGCGCCGGCCGCGCGGGCGTCTGCTGCATGCACGCGATGAAGAAGCGCGACTCCTCCGCATCCATGCCCAGCAGTACCTCCTGGCCACGCCCATCGATGGCCAGGGCGCTGCGGGCTTGCAGCTCGGTGCGTAGCGCTTCGGGCATTTCGAGCAAATTCATCATCGGCTCCTTCGGTCGGCTCGAGACAGCCCGACAGTCTGCCACTGCATCCCGGGCAAAGCGGCGGAAGTTGCCGCACTGCTAAAGCGGTCATGGCTGACATCGGCACCCGCATCCTTGAAATCGAATCGTGTTCCAACCAAGGAGCCATTCAATGCCCACGTCCAGGAAGAAGCCCGCCACCGAGGCGGCCGGCAAGGTCGCCGCCAAGTCGGCTGCTCGAAACACCGCCAGCGGCCCCGCAAGCACGAACAGCGCCGACGGCGATGCGCTCGCGGCCCGTGCCGCCGAGCTGAACGACATGGCCGCGGCCATGCCCTACAACCCGAACAAGATGCTCGATGTCGGGCGGGAGAGCGCGGTCGTGCCGCCCGAAGGCGCCACGACGAAGACGCCCTCCGCGCAGGCCGGCGCCAGCACGCTGAGCGAAGCCAACTTCTCGCCCAAGACCGGCGAGGGCGCCGCGCCCGGCGAGAACCGCACCGCCGGCTCGCTCGACCGCGTGCGCGTCGATTCCACCGGACAGGTGCTCACCACCAACCAGGGCGTGCCGATCGCCGACAACCAGAACTCGCTGAAGGCGGGTCTGCGCGGGCCAGCGCTGCTGGAAGACTTCATCCTGCGCGAGAAGATCACCAACTTCGACCACGAGCGCATTCCCGAGCGCATCGTGCATGCGCGCGGCTCGGGCGCGCACGGCTACTTCGAGGCCTACGAGGCGCTGACCGACCTCACCCGCGCCGCGCCATTCCAGGAGAAGGGCAAGATCACGCCGGTCTTCGTGCGCTTCTCCACCGTGGCCGGCGAGCGCGGCTCGGTAGACACGGCGCGCGACGTGCGCGGCTTCGCGGTGAAGTTCTACACCGACGAGGGCAACTGGGACCTGGTGGGCAACAACATCCCGGTCTTCTTCATCCAGGACGCGATGAAGTTCCCGGACCTGATCCACGCCGTGAAGCCCGAGCCGCACCATGCCATGCCGCAGGCGGCGAGCGCGCACGACACCTTCTACGACTTCATCTCCCTGTCGCCCGAGTCCACGCACATGATGCTGTGGGCCATGAGCGACCGCGCGATACCGCGCAGCTACCGCATGATGGAAGGCTTCGGCGTCCACAGCTTCCGGATGGTGAACGCGGCCGGCGAGAGCCGCTTCGTCAAGTTCCACTGGAAGCCGAAGCTCGGGACCCATTCGCTGGTGTGGGAAGAGGCGGCCAAGATCCAGGGCGCCGACGCCGACTACCACCGGCGCGACCTGTGGGAAGCCATCGAGGCCGGCGAGTACCCCGAGTGGGAGCTCGGCCTGCAGATCTTCACCGAGCAGGAGGCGGCCAACTGGAGCTTCGACATCCTCGACGCCACCAAGATCGTGCCCGAGGAACTGGTGCCGGTGCGCATCGTCGGCCGCCTGGTGCTCGATCGCAATCCCGACAACTTCTTCGCCGAGACCGAGCAGGTCGCCTTCTGCACCGCGCACGTGGTGCCGGGCATCGACTTCAGCAACGACCCGCTGCTGGCCGGGCGCATCCATTCGTACAAGGACACGCAGATCCTGCGCCTGGGCGGCGCCAACTTCCACGAAATCCCGATCAACTCGCCGGTCGTGCCGGTGCACAACAACCAGCGCGACGGCATCAAGCGCCAGGCCCTGCACCGCGGCCGCGTGGCTTACGAGCCCAACTCGCTGGCCGGCGGCTGCCCCTTCCAGGCAGGTGCCAAGGGCTTCGTCTCCTTCCCCGAGCCGATGCAGGGCGACAAGCTGCGCGGCAAGCCGGAGAAGTTCGCCGAGCACTACCAGCAGGCCACGCTGTTCTGGAACAGCCAGACGGAATGGGAGAAGGCGCACATCGTCGGCGGCTTCCGCTTCGAGCTCTCCAAGTGCACCGTGCCGGCGATCCGGGAGCGCATGGTCTCCAGCCTGGCCAACGTGGCACCGGAACTCGCCGCGCGCGTGGCCGAGGGGCTGGGCATCGCCGTGCCCCCGCCCATGCCGCGGGCCGCGGAGAATCCGCAGGCACCCGAGGTCGCGACCTCGCCCGCGCTGTCGCTCACGGCGCGGCCCGGCGACGGCGGCATCCGCACGCGCAAGATCGCGCTGCTGGCGGCCGATGGGGTGGACGGCGCTTCCCTCGAGGCGCTGCAGGCGGCCCTCGTCGAGGCGGGCGCGGTCGCGCGCATCGTTGCGCCTCGTATCGGGCCGGTGCGCACCGCCGAGGGCGGCACGCTGGACGCCGATGCCTCGCTGGAGAACACGCCTCCCGTGTTGTTCGACGCCGTCGTGCTGCCCGATGGGGCGGCCGGCGTCGAGCTGCTGGCCCGCGTCGGGCAGACGAGCGAATTCGTGGTCAACACCTACCGCCACTGCAAGACGCTGCTGGTGCTGGGTGCCTCGAAGACGCTGACGGACAAGCTGGGCATGCCCACCACGCTGCCCACGGGCGAGCCGGACCCGGGCATCCTCTTTGCCGGCGCGGGGGAGGACAGGGCAATGGACTTCATTGCCGCGGTGGCGCGCCACCGTCACCCCGAGCGCGACTCCGATCCGCCGCGCTTCTGAGACCGGTGCTGCGGCGGAACGCGGCGTCGTCGCTCAGGCCGCGCCGTGCGCCTGCAGCAGCGCCTCCCTGAAAGCCAGCGCCGCGCGCGAGGGCGCCGGCGAGCGCCGCATCACGCACACGAAGCTGCAGTCGTAGCGGAACATCGACTTGCGCACCGGCCGCATGCGCCCGCCCTCCTCGAAGATGCGTCCGTAGTGGTCGGGCAGGAAGCCCAGGAAGCGGCCCGAGAGGATCAACGTCGCGATCGCCTCCTGGTCCAGCCCGGTGGCTGCGCGCTTGAGCCCGGCGCGATGGCTGGCCTCCATGTTGGGCGAGTGGTAGCCCAGCCCCGCGAAGCGGTGCGCGCGCAGGCCCTTCCAGTCCAGCCCCGTGTTGCGGCCCTCGAACAGCGGATGGCCGGCGCCGCAGTACAGCAGCATGGTCTCGTCGAACAGCGGGTCGTAGGCCAGGCTCTCGGAGCTCCGGTGCGCCGGGATGATGCCCACGTGCAGGCTGCCGTCGATCAGCTGCCGCTCGATGGCGTTGATGGTGCCGATCTGGATCTGCAGCGCCACCTCCGGCGCGCGCTCGACGAAGCCGGCGATGGCTTCGCCGATGCGGGCCTTGGGGTTGGTGGCCGTCTTGTCGAAGAGCCCGATTTCCAGCCGCCCGCCCATGCGCTGGTGGATGTCGTCCACGCCGCTGCGGAAGGCGTCCACCGCGCTCAGCAGGCGCATCGTTTCCTCGTAGATGCGCTGGCCCTCCACCGTCAGCGCAAAGCCCGCGCGCCCGCGCCGGCACAGGGTGAGGCCCAGTCGCGTCTCCAGGTCCTTGATCTGCCGGCTGATGGTGGAGGTGCCGACATTCAGCTCCAGCTCGGCCGCCGCCATGCCGCCACAGTCGGCCACGGCCTTGAAGACCTTCAGCATGCGCAGGTCCGATTCGCCGAGCTGGCCGAGGCGGGGAGGTGTCGAAGGGGTGGAAGGGCCGGAAGAAGAGGGCGCTTTTACTTTCATGAATCGGCAAGTGAACGTGGATATTCCTGCATTGGACGAAGTATCCGGGCTCTCCAGAATCGGTGCCACCTCCAACCGCCGGCGCGCGCCCCGCGCCTCCTGCCATGACCCCCCTCGCCGCCGACACGCCCGCCCCCGCCTCCACGGTCCGCACCGACGCCGCCTGGCTGGACGCCCACTGGATGCCCTTCACCGCCAACCGCCAGTTCAAGGCCGACCCGCGGCTGATCGTCGAGGCCAAGGGCCTGTACTTCACCGACAGCGACGGCCGCAAGATCTTCGACGGGCTGTCGGGCCTCTGGTGCTGCGGCCTGGGCCACGGCCGGCCCGAGATCGTCGAGGCCGTGAGCCGGCAGATCGCCACGCTGGACTACTCGCCGGCCTTCCAGTTCGGCCACCCGCTGTCCTTCGAGCTCGCCAACCGGCTGCGCGAGCTCACGCCGAAGGGTTTGGACTACGTGTTCTTCACCGGCTCCGGCTCCGAGGCGGCCGACACCTCGCTCAAGATGGCGCGCGCCTACTGGCGCACCAAGGGCCTGGCGGGCAAGACCCGGCTGATCGGCCGCGAGAAGGGCTACCACGGCGTCAACTTCGGCGGCATCTCGGTCGGCGGCATCGCCGGCAACCGCAAGACCTTCGGCCAGGGCGTGGAGGCGGATCACCTGCCGCACACGCAGCTCGCCGCCAACGCCTTCTCGCGCGGGGAGCCCGAACAGGGCGCCGAGCTGGCCGACCGCCTGCTGGACCTGATCGCGCTGCACGACGCAAGCAACATCGCCGCCGTGATCGTCGAGCCCTTCGCCGGCTCGGCCGGCGTGGTCATACCGCCCAAGGGCTACCTGAAGCGGCTGCGCGAGATCTGCACCGCGCACAACATCCTGCTGATCTTCGACGAGGTCATCACCGGCTTCGGCCGCGCCGCCGCCATGACCGGCGCCGAGGCCTTCGGCGTCACGCCGGACATCATGAACGTCGCCAAGCAGGTGACCAACGGCACCCAGCCGCTGGGCGCCGTGATCGCCAGCAAGGAGATCTACGACACCTTCATGGCGGCCGGCGGGCCCGACTACATGCTGGAGTTCCCGCACGGCTACACCTACTCCGCCCACCCGGTGGCCTGCGCCGCCGGCATTGCCGCATTGAACGTGCTGGTGAAGGAAGACATGGTCGCCCGCGTGCAGGCGCTCGCGCCGCACTTCGAGGCCGCGGTGCACAGCCTCAAGGGCAGCAGGCATGTGGCCGACATCCGCAACTATGGCCTGGCCGCGGGCCTCACCCTGGCCGCGCTGCCCGGCGAGCCGGCGCGCCGGCCCTACGAGGTGGCGATGGCTTGCTGGAAGAAGGGCTTCTACGTGCGCTACGGCGGCGACACCATCCAGCTCGCCCCGCCCTTCGTGGCGGAGAAAGCGGACATCGAGCGCCTGGTCAGTGCGCTGTCTGACGCGCTGTCGGAGACAGCCTGACTCCCGCTATGGGGCAACAGGGGCTCGGCGGCCGTGCTGCATGCCCTCTTCCCACGCCGCCCTGATCTTCGCCAGGAACTCGGGGGCACGCCTGGCGCTGATCTCCAGCGTCATCGACGAGGATCTGCTCTGATCCTTGAGGGACCTTCACCTGACGCTCGCCGGCGTGGCGCAGTACCATGGCCGCGCCATGGCTTGCCCCTCGTGTGGATTCGACGTCGATCGCGAATTCGCCTTCTGCCCGAAGTGCGGGACCCGGCTCGCCACCGCCGCCCCCCCGCCCCCGGCGCCCGACTCCGACCGCCGCATGGTCACCGTGATGTTCGCGGACCTGTCGGGCTTCACCGAGCTGGCCGAGACGATGGACGCCGAGGACCTGCGCTCCCTGCAGACCGAGCTCTTCGACCAGATGGCCTCCACCATCCGCCGTTTCGACGGTTTCGTCGAGAAATTCGTCGGCGATGCGGTGATGGCCGTGTTCGGCGCCCCGGTCGCGCACGAGGAAGACCCCGAGCGCGCCTTGCGCGCCGCCCTGCTGCTGCACCGGAGGGCCGCTGCGCTCGGCGAGCGCTGGCGGGCGCGCACCGGCCGGCCGCTGGCCCTGCACATCGGCGTCCACACCGGCCCGGTGGTCGCGGGCCACCTGGGCTCGGAGGGCGATGCCGCCTATGCGGTCACGGGCGACACGGTGAATGCGGCCTCGCGCCTCCAGGGCGCCGCCGGCCCGGGCGAGACCGTGGTCAGCCACGTGACCTGGCAGCTCACCCAGCATGCCTTCGGCTTCGAGCCCCTGGGCGAGCTGGCGCTCAAGGGCTTCGCGCAGCCGATGGCCGCCTACCGGCTCGAGGCCGCGCTGCATGCCCCGCAGCCGACGCGCGGCCTGCAGGCGCACGGGCTCGCCAGCGAGCTGGTCGGCCGGGAATCGGAAATGAAGGCGCTGCTGCACGCCTTCGAGCAGATGCGCGCCGGGCAGGGGCGGCTGGTGCGCATCGTGGCCGAAGCAGGCAGCGGCAAGACCCGGCTGCTCTCGGAGTTCCTGGAGCGCCTTCGAACACAAGGGAGCCTGGAGAACGTGGCCTTGCGCTCCGCGGCCTGTTCCCCACTGGGCGAACGTGCCTACAGCGTGCCGGCGGCCCTGCTGCGCGATGCCTGGGGCCTGGACACGCGCGACCTGGACGCCACGGCGCGGCAGAAGATCGCCGCGGCGCTCGCCGCCCTGGGCCTGCCCGAAGCCGAGATGGAGGCCCTCGCGGCCTGCCTGGGCCATGTGCTGGGCCTGGAAAGCGAGGACATGCACACCCGCTACCTGGATCCGGAGCAGCTCAAGCAGCAGATCTTCTTCGCCGTCCACGCCGTGCTCGATCGCCGGCTCCAGCAGACCCCCGTGATCATGATCGCGGAAGACCTGCACTGGACCGATGCCGGCTCCCTGGAGCTGCTGCGCTTCCTGCTGGAGCGCATGCGCGACCGCCCCTTCATGCTGCTGGTGACGCAGCGCCCGGCGCCCGCCCTGGAGGCCTGGGCCGCCGGCGCGACGGCGCAGACCATGCTGCGCCTCGACCCGCTGTCGGCGCGCCACAGCGACGCCATGCTCGATTCGCTGTTCGGGCCGCGCACCCTGCCGGGCGCCCTGCGGCAGCGCATCGTCGAGCATGCGGGCGGCAACCCGCTCTTCATCGAGGAGATGGCGCGTGCGCTCATCGCCGATGGGCTGCTCACGCGCCGGCAGGCGCGATGGGTCTACAGCCCCGGCACCGCCGCGGTCCAGGTGCCGCAGACCATCAACGGGCTGCTGCTCGGCCGCATCGACCGGCTGGCCGCGCCCGTGCGCGGCGTGCTGCGCGAGGCCGCGGTGATCGGCCCCGAGTTCGACGAGGCCCTGCTGCGCAGCGTGGCGAGTGCGCCGGAGTCCGTGCCCCAGGCGCTGGACGCCCTGGTCGAGGCCGGCCTGCTCGCGTCGCTCCCGGCCGAAGACGGCCGGGAGTTCCGCTTCCGCCAGGGCCTGGTCCAGGAAGTCGCCTACCAGAGCCTGCTGCTGCGCCGCCGCAGCGAGCTGCACACCCGCATCGCCGAGGCATTGGAGCGGCAGTGCGGCGGGGTGCCCCGGCGGCTGGAAGAGCTGCAGGCCCTGGCCCACCATTTCCGCCTGGGGGCCGACAAGGCGCGCGGCGCGCGCTACCTGGTCTCCGCAGGCGACTGGGCGCGCGGCACCTACGCCAACGCCGACGCGATCCGCGACTACACGCTCGCCCTGGAGACCTCGGCCGCCGGCGAGGGCGCAGACGACCAGCACCTGGCCGTGCGCGAGCGCCTGGCCGACGTGCTGGCGTCCGCCGGCCAGATCGCCGAGGCCACCCAGCACCTGGCGGCCGCGCGCGAAGGCCGGGCGCAGCGCGGCGACCGCATGGCCGAGGCCCGCCTGCTGGGCAAGATCGCCTCCCTGCGCTGGGAGGCCGGCGAGCGCGCCGAGGCCCGGCAATGCCTGGTCACCGGGCTCGCGCTCGTCGACGGCGAGGCGCCGCACATCGAGCGGGCCTGGCTCTACCAGCGCATGGGCGAGCTGCTCTTTCGCAACGCCGACAACCACGGCGCCCTCGAATGGACCCAGCGCGCGCTCGCCCACCTGGAGACGCTCGAGGCGGGCCGGACCATGGACGAGGACGAGCGCCGCAACGCGCGCACCACCGCCGCGCTCGCCCTCAACACCCAGGGCGTGGCCCTGGCGCGGCTCGACCGGCTCGACGAGGCCGTCACCCGGCTCGAGCAGAGCGTGGCGGTCGCGAGCGAGGCCGACCTCCCGCAGGCCGAATGCCGGGCGCTGTGCAACCTGGGCGTGCTCTACAGCTCCAGCCACCCGCAGCGCGCCATCGAGGCCTGCGAGCGCGGCCTCGAAACCGCCCGGCGCATCGGCGACCTGGGCCTGCAGTCGCGCCTCTCGGCCAACCTCGCCGTCGCCTACTGCACGCTGACCAGCCGCTGCGACGAGCGCGGCGTCGGCGCTGCCCATGCCGCCATCGAGATCGACCGCAGCACCGGCCAGCTCGACCACCTGGCCGTGTCCCTGGTCGTGCTGGCCCAGATCTACCAGTGCCACGGCGAATCGGCCCGCGCGCTGCGCCATTACCAGGAGGCCCTGGCGCTGGCCGAGAAGAGCGCGGAACCCCAGTTACTCTTTCCTTGCTACGAAGGGCTTGCAACCCTGTACCTCGATGCCGATGATGGTGTGCAGGCCGAGCGCTATATGGCGCTCGCCCGGGACATCTGCGATCGCGCCGGGCTCGATCCCGACGCGCTCGTCGTGCTTCCGTTCCTTTGCTGATCCCGCTCGCGGGAAGGAGTCCTTGACATGGCCTCGACGATGCATCCCGTGGCGCCCGGCGAACTGGCGCCGAACTTTGCCCTCCCGGCGGTCGCCGGCTCCGGCATCATCTCGCTCGACGACTACCGCGGCCGCAGCCCGCTCTTCCTTTCGTTGATGCTCGGCCTGTGGTGCCCCTTCTGCCGGCGGCAGCTGGCGCAGCTCGGCACCTTCGAGGACCGGCTCAAGGGCATGGGCGTCGAGAGCCTGGCGGTGGTTGCCACGGCGCCGGAGAACGCGCGGCTGTACTTCAGGTTCAGGCCCACCAAAGTGCCCCTGGCCGCCGACCCCGAGCTCTCCACCCATCGCGCCTACGGGCTGCCGAAGCCGGAGCCCACGCCGGCCCTGATCGAGGCCTTGGATACGGTGCGCGTCAATCCCTTCGGCGACCTGCCCGAGCCGCTGCCGATTTCGCAGGCGGGCAAGGTGCTGCAGGAGATGGACGGCTACCAGTACACGCCGGCCGACCAGGTCGATGTCGAGAAGCAGTGGCCGCAGCTGAAGGGGCTGTTCATGATCGACCGCACGGGGCTTGTGCGATGGGCCTACGTCGAGTGCGCGACGGAGGGGCTGGCGGGGCTCGGGAAGATGCCGTCGGAGGATGAGATCGTCGGGGCGGCGCGCGAGTGCTCGGTTTGAATCAGAAGGCGTGCCTGATGCCGAAGTCGTAGCCGTAGGAACGGCGAGGCTCCATGCCGCCGGTGCTGACGTAGGCGGGCTGGGGCAGGATGGCAGGGAGACTCAGCACCAGCGGGGTGACGCCCATCACCGCCGGGTTGTTGTGGCCGTTGCGCACGCGGATGCGCGCCACCGACGCATACAGCGCCGTGCGCTTGGACAGGTTGTGCACGTAGCCGAGTGCCAGCTTGTTGACCGAGGCGTCGCTGTTCGGCAGGCCGTTGCCGTTCTCGAAATTCACCCGCGCAAACGATGCGCGAATGACGCCCGGCCCCACCGGCACGTTGACGCCGGCAACGAGGCCGTCGTAGCGGTCCGTCAGCCGGATGGGGAGGGCCGCGGTGCCATCGCGCACATCGCGCACGCGCGACCACTCGCCGAGGACCTTCACCATTCCGAAATCGTAGGAGCCGCCGATGTTCAGGCTCTTGATCTTCTCGCCACCGGGCAGGATGCTGACCAAGGTGCTTTCGCCATAGCCCAGTGCCACGTCGGCCTTGCCGTCGGTCCAGCCCAGGCGGCCGCCCACATAGCGCCCGCGCTCGGACGTACCGGTCAGCGAAGTGCTGACCTTGGCGTTCTCGTGGAACGCGTACTGCACCTGCCCGTAGACACCCGCCAGCCCCGACGGCAGGAAGTAGCTGACGGCGTTGCTGGTGCGCAGATAGCTGTCGGTTCCGGCCGAGAGCCCCCCATTCAGGAGCCCGCCGGTGGCCAGCGCCCGCGAAGCCGCCAGGTTGCTGTTGACCACCGCGACCAGATTGGTGCCGACGCCGTTGACGCCGAAGGGATCGAACACCGCGTCGTTCCAGAACGAGGCCGTGTAGTCGCGGCCCAGTCGAACTTCGCCGAAGGGGCCGGACAGGCTCACCGTGGAGCGGCGGCCGAAGTTCGCGATGCCGGAGGCGCCCGAGTCGTTGGCCACCGGCGCTTCCAGCCAGAAGCTGGCCGCCAGCCCGCCGCCCAGGTCCTCGGTCCCTCGAAACCCGATCCTGCTGGAGTTGTAGCCCGAGCTCGACAACACGGTCTGGCTTTGCGTCACCTCCCGCGGCAGCGTCGCGCCCCAGGAACGGCTCTTGACGCTGTAGTGGCTGATACCGGCATCCACGACGCCGAACAGGGTGAGCGACGATTGCGCCGAGGCAGTCCCCGCGGCGGCGAGCGCGCACAGCGGCAGCACGAGTTTCTTCATGGTTTGTGTCTCCTTGTGTTGATGGTTGTTGCGCGCTTCAAGCCGAAGCCAGCAAGTGGTCGCGCCAGGCGTCGCGCAGCAGGTTCTTCTGCACCTTGCCGGTTCCGCCCAGGGGGATGCTGTCGACGAACACGACGTCGTCCGGTGTCCACCACCGGGCGATCTTCCCTTCGTAGAAGCCGAGCAGTTCGTCGCGCGACAGGTCGTGGCCGGGCTTCTTCACCACGATCAGCAGCGGACGCTCGTCCCACTTCGGGTGGCGCGCGGCAATGCAGGCGGCGGCTGCCACCGCGGGGTGCGCCACGGCGATGTTCTCCAGGTCGATGGAGCCGATCCACTCGCCGCCCGACTTGATCACGTCCTTGCTGCGGTCGGTGATCTGCATGAAGCCCTCGGCGTCGATGGTCGACACATCGCCGGTAGGGAACCACCCGCCCACCACCGGGCCGGCACCTTCGCCGCGGTAGTAGCCCGAGGCGATCCAGGGGCCGCGCACCATCAGTTCGCCCGCGGCCCGGCCATCGTGCGGCAGGCGCTCGCCGTCGGCATCGACGATCTTCATCTCCACGCCGAACACCGCGCGGCCCTGCTTGGCCTGGATGGCCAGGCGCTGCGACGCATCGAGCCGCAGCTGCCGCGGATGCAGCTTGCACACCGACCCCAGAGGGCTCGTTTCCGTCATCCCCCAGGCGTGCACCACCTGCACACCATGGCGCTCCTGGAAGGACTGGACCATGGCCGGCGGGCAGGCCGAACCGCCGATCACGGTGCGGCGCATGGTGCTGAACTTCAGCCCGTTGGCTTCCACATGCGCAAGCAGTCCCTGCCACACGGTCGGCACGCCGGCAGACACGGTGACGCCTTCGGCTTCGAACAGCGCGTGCAGCGACGCGCCGTCGAGCCGCGGTCCGGGGAACACCAGCTTGGCGCCCACCATGCAGGCGATGTACGGAATGCCCCAGGCGTTCACGTGGAACATGGGCACCACGGGCAGCACGGTATCGCTGCCGGAGTAGCACAGCGCATCCGGCAGCGCCGCGGCGTAGGCGTGGAGCACCGTGGAGCGGTGGCTGTACAGCACGCCCTTGGGGTTGCCGGTGGTGCCGGACGTGTAGCACAGCGACGAGGCACAGCGCTCGTCGAACTCGGGCCACTCGAATGCGGGCGACTGGGCTTCGAGCAGGTCCTCGTAGCACAGCAGGTTCGGGACCGTCGTGGAGGCGGGCATGTGCGCACGGTCGGTCATCGCGACGAAAGTCTTGATGGTGGCCACGCGCGGCGCGATGGCTTCCACCAGCGGGAGGAAGCTGAGGTCGAAGAACAGGATCTGGTCTTCCGCATGATCGGCGATCCAGGCCACCTGGTCGGCATGCAGGCGTGGGTTGACCGTATGCAGCACGGCGCCCGAGCCTGACACGGCGTAGTACAGCTCCATGTGGCGGTGCCCGTTCCAGGCCAGCGTGGCCACCCGCTCGCCATGCCCGATGCCATGCGCGGCCAGCGCGTTGGCCAGCCGGCGCGCGCGCTGGCCGAGCTCGCGGTAGGTCATGCGGTTCAGGTCGCCCTCGACGCGGCGCGACACGATCTCCTGGTCGCCGTGCTGGCTCTCTGCATGCGTGAGCAGGCTGGAGATCAGCAATGGCCTGTCCATCATCAAACCGTTCATGGGAAATGCTTTCAGGTTGAAGGAGGGTCAGGGCACCAGGACGGTGGACCCGGTGGTCTTGCGCGACTCCAGCGCGCGGTGGGCTTCTGCCGCGTCCGCGAGCTGGAACACCTGATGGGGCTCGCTGACGATGCGCCCGGCCAGCACGTGGCCGAACAGCTCCCGGGCCATCTCCAGCATGTGCGCGCGCGGCTGGATGTAATGCACCATCGCCGGCCGCGTGACCCAGAGGGAGCCCTTGGCGGCCAGCATCTGCGAGTCGATCACCACCGGCCCCGACGAAGTGCCGTTGCTCACCAGCGAGCCCCGGGGCTGCAGGCAATCCAGCGACGCCTCCAGCGTGTCCTTGCCCACCGAGTCGTAGACGACCGGCACGCCCTTGCCGCCGGTGATCTCCTTGACCCGCTGCACGATGTTCTCGCGCGAGGTCACGATGGTGTGGGCGCAGCCGTTGGCCTTGGCGAGCTCGGCCTTCTCGTCGGTGCTGACCGTGCCGATCATGGTCACGCCCATGGCGCGCGCCCATTGGCAGGCGATCAGGCCCACGCCGCCGGCCGCCGCGTGATAGAGGATGGTCTCCCCGCCCTGGAGCGGAAACACCTGGCGCAGCAGGTACTGCGCCGTCATGCCCTTCATCATCAAGGTGGCGGCCGTGCGGTCCGATATGCCGTCGGGCAAAGGGATCAGCACGTTTGCCGGCATCACGCGCGCCTGCGAGTACGCGCCCTGCGGTCCGATGAGATAGCCCACGCGGTCACCGACCTGGATGTCCTCCACGCCGGGCCCCACGGCTTCGACCACGCCCACCGCATCGGAGCCCAGGCCGTTGGGCAGTGCGAGCGGATAGCGCCCGGTCCGGAAATAGATGTCGATGAAGTTCAGCGCAACGTAGCTGTGGCGCACGCGAGCCTGGCCGGGACCGGGATCGCCCACCTCGACGTCTTCCAGCTTCAATACCTCGGGCGCGCCGGTCTCGTAAAAGCGGATGGCCTTGACCATGTCTCGTCTCCTCTTTCTCTGTCTTTGCGGTCGGCGCTCAGTTGAGCTTGATGTCGAAGGTCTTGACGATCTCGGCGTTGCGGTCGTATTCCTCCCGCAGTTCGCTCTGTGCCTGCGCCAGCGAACGATCCGGCATCGGCTCGAAG
The DNA here is from genome assembly GCF_901827175.1 of Variovorax sp. RA8. Taxonomy (NCBI): domain Bacteria; kingdom Pseudomonadati; phylum Pseudomonadota; class Betaproteobacteria; order Burkholderiales; family Comamonadaceae; genus Variovorax; species Variovorax sp. RA8. The sequence continues at coordinate 104,418 of NZ_LR594662.1, forward strand.
CCGGCGCCCACCAGGCGCTCGCGCACCGATGCGTTCGCCGCGACCTTCTGCAGCGTCGCGTGAACCTTCTCGGCCAGCGGCGCCGGCATCTGCGACGAGGCGATCACGCCGGTCCAGTTGCTGAAGTTGAGCCCCGGGTAGCCGAGCTCGGCCAACGTGGGCGTGTTGGGAAACTCCGGCAGCCGGGTCTTGGTCGCGACCGCCAGCAGCCGCACCTTGCCGCCGGCGATCAGGTTCTTGGAGGTGACGGCCCCGTCGAACATGAGCGGAACCTGGCCGCCCATCAACTGCGCCAGCGCCGGCGCCGACCCCGGATAGGGCACGTGCTGCATGTCCAGGCCCGCCGCCTTGTTCAGGATGGCGCCGGCATACTGCGATGCCGTTCCCGCGCTGTAGGAGGCATAGGACACCTGGCCCGGGTGCGCCTTCACGTAGGCGATGGCCTCCTTCGCGTCCTTGGCAGGGAACTGCGGCGAAGAGATGAAGAGCATCGATGAACGCGCCATCAGCGAGAGGGGCCTGACGTCCTTGAGCGGATCGAAGCCGCCCTTGAGCACGTGCGGCACCTCGGTGAGCACGTTGCTGGCCGTCACCATCAGCGTCTGGCCGTCGGCCGGCTGCGAGAGCAGGTACTTGACGGCGATGGAACCGCCCGCGCCGGGCTTGTTCTCGACCACCACCGGCTGGCCGATGTCGCGCGAGAGCTGGTCGCTCACGATGCGCGCCATCACGTCGATGGTGCCTCCCGGCGGCGCCGGAACGATCATCTTGATCGGCTTGTCGCCAAAAGCAGATGCCGAAGCCGGGGCCAGCCCCGTGGCGGCGAGCGCGGCACACACGGCGAGATTGAAAATGCGCTTCATGGGTGTTCCTGTGCCGCGTTCAGGCGGCCTTGCGCAGGAAGCCTTGCTGGCCGCCATTGCGATTGGGTGCGAAGCCGTTGGCCAGCAGCGTCTCTTCGACCGTGTCGTAGAACACGCCGATCTTGCAGATCTCGCGCGCCTGCTGCGCGGTCGCGATCGGCCGGCCGAATTCGCCGGCGATGCGCACCAGCTGCTCGATCTGCGCCACCGTGCCGATCTTTGCGGTGCGCGTCTGGTTCCAGAGGTTGTCCTCGGTGCCGCAGCGCACGTGCAGCCCCAGGGCGATGCCCATCATGTTGATCGGCAGCACATTCAGCACCGAACTCTCCACCGTCAACATCGCGCCATCGGGCACCGCACGCACGAAGTTGGCGAGGTTGTAGATGTTCGGCGCGTCCATCCCGCCGCCGATCGCGACCCAGTTCAACGCCAGCGGACCCTTGTAGATACCGCGGCGCATCAGGCGCTCCACCGACTCGAAGCTGTTGATGTTGTAGCACTGGAACGCGCTCTGGATGCCCGCGGCGGACAGGCGGCGGATGTGCTCCTCGGCCCAGCCGGGCTGGGCCGGCACCGTCATCTCCTTGTAGGCATTGAAGACCGCCGGGTCTTCCATCGAGGTGCCCTGGATGTCCCGCGCGTCGAACTGCTCCAGGATGTTCATCTGCGAGGTGTTGATCGTCACCGTCACCTGGTCGGGCTTGGGCTCCAGCTCCGCCAGCATGTGGCGCGTGTCGTCGCTCAGCCACTTGGCGGCCGCGCCATCGGTCTCGGGCGCAAAGCTGATCGAGCCGCCCACCTGGATGATCATCTCCGGCACACGCTCGCGCACCCCGGCGATCAACTCGTTGAACTTGGAAAGCCGCTTCGAGCCCTTGCCGTCCAGTTCGCGCACATGCAGGTGCAGCACCGTGGCGCCGGCCTCGTAGCAGTCCACCGCCTTCTGGATCTGCTCTTCCATCGTCACGGCGATCTCGCCGGGAAAATCCGAGGGCACCCACGACGGCGCGTAGGGCGCGGCCGTGATGACCAAGGGCTGCTGGTTCTCGGGGAACAGGTGACCGTCGAGGAAGTTCATTGAAGGCTCCGGGGAATGTCGAGGGGTGTCGAGGGGAATAGGGGCGCAGTCAGGACGTCGGCGTGCCGATGATTCCTGCGCGTTCCATCTTTCGATGGCAGGGTGGGTAGTCCATCACCGCGTAGTGCTGCGTGGCCCGGTTGTCCCAGATCGCCACGCTGTTGGGCTGCCAGCGCCAGCGCACCTGGTATTCGGGAATCGCCGCCTGGCTGATCAGGTACTGCAGCAGGGCCGATGAGCCTTGCACGAAGTCCTGCCCGTAGCGCACGTTGGCCGGCGTGTGGAAGTTGGTGAAGTGCGTGGTGAAGCTGTTGACGAACAGCACCTTCTCGCCCGTTTCGGGGTGCGTGCGAACCACGGGATGCTCGGCGTCCGGGAACTGCGCCTTGAGCATCAGCCGCTTCTCGGCCGGCATGGCAGCGCCGAAGGTCGCCTCGATGCTGTGGCGCGCCCGCAGCGGGGCGATCAGCGTCTTGATGTGCTCGGGCAGCCTTTCGTAGGCCAGCGCCATGTTGGCCCACATCGTGTCGCCCCCCACCGGCGGGCACTCGATGCAGCGCAGCACGCAGCCCATCGGCGGCACTTCGCGCCAGGTCGCGTCCGTGTGCCAGCTGTTCTCGTAGCGGTCGTTGGGCGCATCGGGCGTCTTGTAGATGCGCACCAGCCCGGGGTATTCCGGATCGCTGCCGGCGACCGGATGGTCTTCCAGTTCGCCAAAGCGGCGGGCGAAGGCCACGTGGTCCTCGCGACTGAACACCTGGTCGCGCAGGAACAGCACCTTGTGCCGCAACAGCGCCGCCTTGATCTCCGAAAACAACGCGTCGCCGTGAATCGCGTCGGCAAGGTTCACGCCATGGAGCTGTGCTCCGATGGCGCACGTCAGCGCTTCGATCTGCATGTCTTGTCTCCTTCTTTGCCCTGAACCTCGAGGGCTCGGGCAGTGATCGAACTGTAGGAGTCGCACCATGCCGGCGCTTTGCACTTCATGCCATTCGCTTGACATTTGATGCCAGAATCAACGCACCACTGAAAGGCTCCGCCATGGCCGCCCTGGTGCGCGCAGCCGCGCTGACGAACTTTTCCGAAGTTGCACAGGAGCTCGGGCTCGACCCCGGCGCAGCGCTGCGCCGGGCAGGGCTGCGCACCACGCTCATTCGCCAGCCCGACCAGCTGGTCGAAGCCGATCGGGTTGCACGCCTCTTCGAGGAGGCCGCCCGCAGGACGGGGTGCGAGTCCTTCGGCCTGCGCATGGCGGCGCGGCGCCAGCTGTCGAACTTCGGCGTGGTCAGCCTGCTGCTCATGCACCAACCCACCCTGCGCCAGGTGCTGCTCACGCTCATCGAGCACCTGCATCTGCTCAACGAGAGACTGGCCATCGAGGTCGAGGACGTCGGCAACATGGTCGTCCTGCGCGAGGAGCTGGCGCTTTCGGTGGCTGCCCCTCAGTCGATCGAATTGGCGATCGGCGTTCTCTACCGCATGGGCGAGGTCCTTCTCCAGGAGCGCTGGCGTCCCACGAGCGTGAGCTTCACGCACGCAGCGCCTGCGGACCCGGCATTTCATCGCCGCTTCTTCAAATGCCGCATCGATTTCAATGGCGCCTTCAACGGGCTCGTGTGCCGCGCCGCCGATCTGGACGTGCCCAACCCGGCCGCCGACCCGGTGCTCGCCGAGTACGCGAGGAAGATGATTGCGGACCTCCCGGATGACCGGCAGCGCTCCATGGACGAGGAGGTTCGCAAGGCGATCTACCTGATGCTGCCGACGGGCCGTGCGACCTGCAAATCCGTCGCGGCAGGCTTGGGCATCAGCATGCGCACCTTGCAACGGGAGCTCGATGGACGCGAAGTCACCTTCAAGGCGCTGATCAATGAAGTGAGGCAGGAGCTCGCGCGCCGCTACGTTGCCAATACCCACCACAGCCTTGGCGAGGTGGCGGCGATGCTGGGCTACACCACGCACAGCGCATTCACCCGGTGGTTCGGCACCCAGTTCGGCTGCTCTCCGGAGGCGTGGCGCAGCCGTTCGGCGTCATCGACCCGTCCTGCCAGCACCAGGCGGAGCCCGCGTGCGAGGGAAGGCGCCGTCTAGCGCCGGAGCACGTTTATCGCCCAACGCCAGTACTTTGCACATATCGCCTTTGAGCAATAAGGTGCAATTAGTGGCTTTGGCCGATAAATGCACTCACAGTCATGGACTGCTACCCAATCCGACTCGCAGACCAACTGAGGGCGCATCTTCGCGCCCTGCGCAAGCAGCGCGGGCTGACTCAGACCCAGCTCTTCAGCCGTGCTGGCCAGTGAACCCGCTGCGAAGGCGCTGGCGAAGCCAGCAGCAAGGCAAGCGGCAGCCCGTACACCGCCCAAGGCCCTCGTTATCCCGCCAAAGAAAGGCTCCTGGTGAGCGCCACCCTCGGCATCTGGATGAGCCAAGTTGGTCTGTGAGGTATCTGGTCACCCTTCGCGGACCATTGTGTTGACGTCAACAAAATGGTCGAACTTGGCTCCGGCAACCAGCGCCAAGTGGACGACTTCCTTCGCCCGCAAGCGCCTCAACCCAAAGGAAGGCAAGCCGATGTCGCACAAACCCGTCGGGTTGGTCTATGGGGTCGACGAGACGCCTCCTCTCGGCGTCAACATCTTCAGCGGTTTGCAGCATGTCGGCCTGATGTCGATCTTCCTGGTCTACCCGGTGCTGATTGCGCAGGCGGCTGGCAGCACGGCGGAGGTGGCGGCAGCGATGGTCAGCGCCACGCTCATCGCGATGGCCGTCGGTACGGTGCTGCAGGTGATCACCGTGGGGCCCATCGGCTCCGGCTATCTTTGCCAGCCCTCGCCCAGCGTGGTCTACATCGTTCCCTCGCTGATCGCCGCGCGCAGCGGCGAACTTTCGGCGGTGTTCGGCATGACGATCCTGGCGGGCCTCTTCGAAATGGCCTTGTCGCGCGTGCTGCCGCGCCTGCGTGCGCTCTTCACGCCGGAGATCACCGGCCTGGTGGTGCTGCTGGCCGGGATCTCGGTCGGCGTGGTCGGCCTGCGTACCGCATTGGGCGGCCCGCAAGCCGACACGCAGCCGGCGCAGATCGACCTGTTGCTGGGCCTGGGCACGCTCGCACTGATGGTCGCCCTCAACGTCTGGGGCCGTGGCCGCATGCGCGTGTTCAGCGTGCTGATCGGCCTGGGCGCCGGCTGCTTGATCGGCGCGGCACTCGGCCGGCTCGACGTCCACGACGTGGCTCGGGTGGCGGCCGCACCGTTGCTGGCCTTTCCCGCCTTGGGACCGGTCGGCTGGTCCTTCGATGCGACGCTGGTGCTGCCCTTCCTCATCGCCTCGGTGGCCGCCGTGCTCAAGGTGATCGGCAACGTCACGACTGCGCAGAAGGCCAGCCAGGCCGGGTGGGTACGCGCCGACATGCGCTCCATCAGCCGCGGCGTGTTGGCCGACGGGCTTGGCGCGGTCGCGGCCGGCTCGTTGGGAGCGCCCGGCATCAACTCGTCCACCGCCGCGGTCGGCCTGGCAACCGCGACCGGCGTGGTCAGCCGGCGCATCGGCTGGTCAGTCGCGGCGATCCTGCTGCTGTTCGCCTTCATGCCGAAGCTGGGCATGCTGTTCAACCTCATCCCGCGCCCGGTGCTCGGTGCGGCGCTTGTTTTCTCGTCCACCTTCATCGTCATCAACGGCTTGCTGATCATGACCTCGCGGCTGCTCGACGCGCGCAAGACATTGGTGATTGGCCTGGCGATCGTGTTCGGCTTGGCGGTGGAAATCTTTCCGGGGCTGCTGGTGGTCCTGCCGGCGTCGATGCGGCCTTCGTTCGGCAATTCTCTGGTGCTGGGCACGCTGGTGGGATTGGGGCTGAACCTGCTGTTTCGCATCGGCCTTCGGCGCAGCGTATCGATGACGGTGGCGCCGGGCGCCGTCGATCCGATCGCGCTGGAGCGGTTCCTCGACGAACACGGGGCTGCCTGGGGGGCGCGCAGCGACGTCATCGCGCGCGCCAAGTTCAACCTGGTGCAATCGGTGGAGACGTTGGTGTCGCTTGGCGTTATCTCGGGTCCGCTCGAGATTGAAGCCTCGTTCGACGAGTTCAACCTCGACCTGCAGGTGTCGTACGAAGGTGCCGACCTCGAGCTGCCGCACCAGCGGCCGACAGTCGATGAAATTGTCGATTCGGATGACGGGGAGCGGCGGCTCGCTGGCTTTCTTCTGCGGACCTTTGCGGATCGCGTGACTTCGCGGCGTTCGGGGCTGCGGGCATCGGTCGGGTTTCACTTCGATCACTAGCTGTGCGGGTGGCAGCTGCGATGCATGGCTACGGGCGAGAGCGCCGGAGCAGCAACCAGCCCGAGGGGGTGATCTGGCTGACTACCACGCCGACATGTGGGCCGCCGCCAAGTGGATCGACTACGACGCGGACTACGGCGTCTACATGACCTGCTTGGAACAGGGCGCTGACGGCGAGGAGGTTTTCGTCACCTGTCAAAACACAAGGGAGAGGCCCGCTGGCGATGCGACGGAGCAAGCTGTGCTTGTTGCGCTTCTCGCGGAGGCGCGATCGGGGTATTTCCAACGGGTCATATTTCACCGGGTGATCGTCATCAAGTGATGACGATAAGTCCACGGACTAGAGTGCTCATTTTGGAGAGGGCGTCGGCCCTCATGCCAACGGACCTGTCTGCTGTGCAGCGTTTGCCGCCCTTCGCATCGCCGCGACCTACGACTCAGATCGGCCATATCCAGCCATTCGATGTGGATGCCTGAAAGCAGCCGCTCGACGCCGCTCATAGCCAAAGCGGAAATTGTTCCGCCGCTTCCGGACTAATCCAGTTGCACGCCGATTGTTCTTACAAGCTCTCGATTCAAGGCAGCATCGTGGGCCAATGAGGCCTTGAAGTCAGCACGTCCTTTGGGCGCTTGGACGATGCCTTGCTTAAACAGTCTTGAGCGCACTTCGTCGGTTTCGCCGATCGCAAGCAACTGTCGCTCTAGATTCGCGATTTCCGCTTCCGGCATGCCCTTCCGGCCAAGGACTCCCATCCAAGCGCTGTATTCGTATTTGGGGAACCCGCATTCCTCGACTGTCGGAACCTTCGGCAGGTCCGGCCAGCGTTCCTTGGTTGTCACTGCCAGTCCAATCAATTGTCCCGAAAGGATGAAAGGCTGGGCTGCGACCACCGAAATCACGCCGACAGGCAACTGCCCACCAACCACATCCGCAGTAAGCGGACCGGAGCCCTTGTAGGGCACGTGCTGCATGGAGACCTTGGCACGATCCTTCAGCAGCTCAGTTGCAAGATGCGCAGGGTGCCCATTGCCACCGGTTCCGAAGGAAATGGCACCCGGTTTTGCCCGCGCCGCGCTCAACATGTCCGCGAGCGTCTTGAAGTTTGTCGAAGGGTGCGCCACGATCGCAAAACCTGTCACCCCAATCTGCGCAATAGGTTCAAATTCCTCGAGGGTGTAGCCCGGCCTCTGGTAGAGCGCTAGGTTGATCGTATGGTTGTTGGACGTAACCAGCACACTGCTGCCATCGGGATCTGACTTGGCGACGAGGCCGGCAGCAATGTTGCCTCCGGCGCCTGGACGGTTATCAACAATGACCGTTCTGCCCTGCAGCGTAGCTGGTAGCTTTTCTGCGAGCACTCTTGCGAGCGCGTCAACGGCTCCTCCTGGCGGGTATGGAACCACGAGGCGGAGCGCTTTCGGGCTCTGCGAGAACGCTGGTAGGGCGCACAATCCGGACGTGGCAGCCAAGGCTGCGATCAGCGTGCGCCGGCGAATCAAGGGTGCTTGTCTCATCTGTGGCCTTGGAGTAGTAGTGGCCAGAGTATCTGTTTCGCTTTGGGCGCCCGCTATTCAATCGACAGATGCGGGGATCGAAACAGAAGATGGTCCGCGGTCTACACTTCCTCTTGAGCGCCATGGACCTCCGCCAACTCAAGTATTTCGTCAAGATCGTCGAGCAACGCAGCATGTCACGGGCTTCGGTAGAGCTGCACGTGGCCCAGTCGGCACTCAGCCTGCAGATCTCAAATCTTGAAACGCGCCTTCAGCAGAAGCTGCTGATCAGACGCTCTACGGGTGTTTTCCCTACGAAAGCCGGCCAGACGCTCTACAACCATGCAGTGGCGATCCTGCGCCAGGTGGAACGCGCTGCTCTGGACGTGGAACGGTCAGCTGCCGAAGTGAGCGGACCAGCATCGCTGGGATTGCCCGTGGTCGTCCAAGATCTCCTCGCGATCGATCTGTTGAAGGCGGCGCACGAGCGGCTCCCGTCTGTCCGCCTCCATCTGGCCGAGGGCATGAGCTACCTGCTGAAAGAGATGGTGCTGCAGGGCAGGCTCGACATGACTGTCACCTACCAGTTCGAGCAGTCGCCCGGAATTCTGGAGCAGCCACTTTTCAACGAAATGATTTATCTTGTGTCGCCCGCAGTTTCGAAAGTCAAGACGAGCACACGCACGATGTCGATTCCCGAGGTCGCAAAATTCCCTCTGGTTCTTTCAAGCCGCCAGACAGGGATGCGACGCATCGTAGAAGCCGAATTTGCCACACACGATGTTTCCGTAGAAGCGATTGCGGAAGTGGACTCCCTCCGGACGCTCGTGGATGTTGTCGAAGCCGGGTTTGCCCACACGATCCTGCCAGCATCCGCCCTCCAAAGGCACTTTCGCGATCGGGGCCCTCATCCACTGGTGATCAATCCTCTGGAGATCTCCCGGAATGTCGTATTGTGTACCTCCGAGCACCTTCCGCTTGGTGTGACAGCAACCGCCGTCTACGAGCTCCTGGAGAGCCTGATCCGGCAGGCGTTGTCTGAAGGCCGCTGGAGAGGCATACGCCCCATCAGTGACGCGCCATCGGCTTGAGCGAACGCGCCTTCTGAACATTGAATAGCGCCGTGGCGGTGATGCTTCTAGAGTGCAGTCATCGTCACTCAAATGAAGCCGCACCATGGAAGCAATCAGCGTTTACTGGACAACTGGGTGCTCCAGCTGTGTCAGGGTCAAGGAGTTTTTGACTCGTAAGGGTGTTCCTTTTGAATCGATCAACGTCGCTACCAACCCCGCGGCAATGAAGTTCTTGGCGTCGCTCGGCGCCCGATCGATTCCTGTCGTTGTTCGTGGCCGAGAGTTCACGTTCGCACAATCGCTCGATGATGTCGCCACGTTCGTAGGCATCGAGCATGCCGTTGATGTGCTGCCGCCGGACGTTCTTGTTGAGCGGTGGAAGATCATCATGGAGATCGCAACGACGGCGATCTCAAAAATTCCCGACGCGCTGTTGGAGGAGCTGCCAGCGCCCCCGCGTGCGCGCACAGTTCGGGACGTGGCCTATCACATCTTCCAGGTGCCGGACGCCTATCTGCAGGTTGTGAATCACGGTCTTGAGGACTGGACGGTGGTCGCGAACGTCGATGCGCCGCCAGACTTAGACATAGCGGGCATTCTTGCGTATGCGGACGAGCAAAAGGATGGTATTTCTCAATGGTGGGACACCCTCGAAGACCGAAGCTGCAAGAAGCCGCTGAAGATGTTCTATGGCGTTCACCCGACGCATTCTTTCCTGGAGCGCTCTGTATGGCATACCGCGCAGCACACGCGTCAGTTGCTCTGGTGGTGCAACGAAAACGGACTCGTTGTCGAAAGGCAACTAACCGAAGAGGTCTTGGAAGGTCTGCCCGTGCCCAAAGGACTCTGGGAGTAGCAGGTCGCCAAGGCGTCTTACAAAACTTCGTGGACTACCTCCAAATGGTCGAACATTCCAAACTGATAATCTTGGGCTCCGGCCCCGCCGGGTACACCGCGGCCATCTATGCGGCCAGAGCGAATCTGTCGCCCATGCTCATTACCGGCAACGTCCAGGGTGGCCAGCTGACCACCACCACGGACGTCGAGAATTGGCCTGCCGATGTGCAAGGCGTCATGGGGCCGGATCTAATGGAACGATTCTTGAAGCACGCAGAGCGCTTCAACACACGCGTGGCGGCCGACCACGTCCTCAGCGTTGATCTGCAAAGTCGACCTTTTGTGCTGAGAGGGCAAGCAGGCAGCTATTCGTGCGACGCGCTCATCATTGCAACGGGCGCCTCGGCAAAGTATCTAGGACTACCGTCGGAGGAAGCGTTCCTTGGGCGTGGCGTCTCGGGATGCGCAACATGCGACGGGTTTTTCTTCATGGATCAGGATGTATGCGTGGTAGGCGGGGGAAACAGCGCAGTGGAAGAAGCTCTGTACATGTCCAACATCGCCAGGAAGGTCACGCTAGTCCACAGGCGCGAGAAATTCCGAGCTGAGCCGATCCTTCTCGACCGACTTAAGAAGAAGGTCGAAGATGGCAGGATCGAGCTCAAGATCAACTGCGTCGTCGAGCAGGTCGTGGGTGACGAGGCTGGCGTAACTGGCGTGCAACTGCGCGACCAGCTACGCGCCACCACTGAGACGGTCGAGGCCCGAGGCTGCTTCATCGCAATTGGCCATCAGCCCAATACGACTCTCTTCAGTGGGCAACTTTCCATGGCGGACGGTTATATCAAGACCAAATCGGGTGCGGATGGCTATTCCACCATGACAAGCGTCCCCGGCGTTTTCGCTGCAGGTGATGTGCAGGATCATGTCTACCGGCAGGCCATCACCAGCGCGGGTAGCGGCTGTATGGCGGCCCTTGACGCCCAAAGGTACCTCGACTCATAAAGGTTTCTCGGGGCGGGCTTCGGCGCAATGCACTACCGCCAAGAGCGGGACGTGCGCCGCTGGCGATGGCGGGAACCATGAGTTCCTCCGCAGGCCGGCGGGTCGACGAAGGTCAGCTTGTAGTCGCCAGCAAATTTGGCGAAGGTCCGCTTCCGTTGTTGCTGAACGACCGTACAGGGCCCTGAACCGCCTTGCGGCCGATCACGCCGAAGGTCCGAGATCAGTCTGAAGCGGACCTACAGGCCGACCGCGCCGATGAAGGTGTAGCGTGCGGCGCGCGGCTTGCAGGCGCGCGGAGGAAGTCCAGGAAATGGGGAATCGAGTCATGCCTCGTCAAAGTAGTCCGAGTCGATCCTCTTGACCGTGTAGCTGGCTGCCGCAGCGACGCCAACATCAAAGTCGATCATGAGGCCGGCCAGGGTTTGGCCATCGATAAGGACCACCTTGGTATCGATCTGCGCCGCGTAGTGGACCGCGTCAGCGGTGTACGTCGAGGTGGTGATGAAGACGCCCTTGCGCGCTCGCTGACCCTGCAGCGCGCCCACAAACTTCTGAATCTCCGGCCGGCCCACGGACCCCTGCCAGCGCTTGGCCTGGATGAAGATCGTGTCGAGTCCAAGGCGGTCCTCTTTGATGATCCCGTCGATACCGCCGTCGCCGCTCTGGCCAATCCTCTCGCCAGCATCGCGGCGGCTTCCTCCGTAGCCCATCTTGACCAGCAGCTCGACGACCAGGTATTCGAAGAAGGTTGGAGAGCAGCCAAGTATTCGGGCCAGCAGCTCCTGGACAAGTTGCTGTCGCAATCCCTGGTACGCGCTCTCGATGGCCTCCTCGGGCGTCGCTTCCGTCTCCACGGCGCTGGCCACCAGCGCGGCAGAGGGACTCTCGTCGCTCGACTGTGAAGCCCTCTGGAACTCCTGGAACTCGGGGAAGCGTGCCAAGTACTTTGCGTCAAGCGCCTTCAGGCCTTCGCCCAGCACGGTCAACCCTCGCGCGGTGATCTTGAACACACCGCGCCTCGGCGACTCGATCAGCATCGCCTTCTTGAGGTAGGTGCGGGCCCAACCGACACGGTTGACGAAGATGCCGGTTTGGCCGCTGGGCAGCAACTCGGCGCGCTCGGCCGGAGTGAGTGCGAAGTGTTGAGCCAGGGCCTCTTCAACTTCACGGATGTGTCGCTCCTTGCAGTCCTTGAGCTGGGCAAGGAAAGGGAGCATGCAGTCTTTGTAGGTCGGGATCGGCATGCGTCTGATGATAGGAGAAGCCCGCGGCTGCAAGGCCAGCCGAAGCCGCGCTCAGCGCCCTCCGATCTGTACGAATGGACCTCGATTTGATAGAAAGTCCTACGAGCGCAATTGCGTCCCGTGCTCGAAATCATGAAGATGCGCCGTCGCGGTCAGATAGCTTGCCAAGCAGTCACGCTGTTGCCGCCGCGCGAAAAATGAGGAGAAACATGCCGCCACAAAAGAATAGCTGCCTGCCGGCCGAGCAAACGGCGCTGCGCCGGAGAAACAGCGTTGCGCCGGTGCGCCATCAAGTCAGGAGCGCGGTGCAACTCGTCGGAGTACCGTGATGAACGAGATCGCCCAGCAAGTCTCAATCATCATCGGCCTGCTCGCCGCGAGCTTTGCCGGCCCATTGCTAGCAATAGGCTTTCTTGTCGTTCGTAAACGCCGGGCGAGGGCTCGCCGCAGATCACCTGTCGCCATTGACTTGCTTCGTGGGCCCGTGCATACGCTTCGAGAGCAGCTCGACGACGTCGGCGCCGACGTGTTGTCCGACGTGTTCATGCTGATGCTGGTCCCGTTGCTGGCGCTTGCAACCTTCCTCGCGCAGAGTCACCTTCGCGGCCCTCAGAAAATGTCGCATCTCGTTCCGATCTACGCGGTACTTGTCCTGATCTTCGTGGCAGTCGTCGTGCGAAAGCTCTGGAGGGCAGGCGAGCAACTCGACAAGCTCAAGGCTGACTATGACGCCGAGCTCGCCGTGGGACAGGAACTCGACCAGTTGATGCGCCATGGTGCGCATGTGTTCCATGAGTTTCCGGCAGGCAATTTCAACATCGACCATGTTGTGATCGCCCCGGAAGGCATCTTTGCAGTGGAGACAAAGGGCACTGCTGAGGTCACGGGGGGCCAGCCCCTGTCCGATCAAGATGTTCAACGCGTTGTGCACCAAGTGCAGCGGCGTTGCCGTACGGTCGCTCCGAGGTATTCGGAGAAGGAGCGGGCGTCTTGAGCACATCGCGGGTTCATGCGAAGGTGCCGAGCGGCCACGGGTAGCTGCTCATTCATATGCGCTTTTGGTGGGTCAACCAGAACCAAACTTACCGCCACGAAGTGCGCGGTGGCTACCTATGGTCGCCGAAGCGAAAGGCCAATCAAGCCCAGAACCCCTTCTACGATTTCATGCGCGAGGTGGCACCAGGCGATGTCGTCTTTTCGTTCGCGGACACTGTCATTCGCGCCATCGGAATCGCCGGTTCGCATGCTTACGAGGGCCCCAAGCCGCTGGAGTTTGGTGTTGCCGGCGCCTATTGGGACAAGATTGGCTGGCGCATCGATGTGCGCTTCAGTGAGCTGCGCTTGCCGATCAAGCCCTCCGAACACATGGCTGTGCTGGCGCCGCTATTGCCTGCCCGCTATGCGCCGTTGCGCTTCAACGGGGCCGGGTTGCAGAGCGTATACCTCACTCGCATCCCCGACCGGCTCGCAGCCGCGCTGGTCGACTTGCTGGGCGCCGAGGCACGTGACTTGGTGCTGGGCTATCGCGTGGCCGAGGAGCCATCAGTCGCCACAGCCGTTGGCCTGTTGGAGTGGGAAGAACACGAACTGAACCAAGTGCAGTCCGATCTGTCTCTGCCGGAGACTGAACGGCAAGCCATTGTGCTAGCGCGTCGGGGCCAAGGTCTCTTCAAGAAGCGCGTGATGACGATCGAACGTGCCTGCAGGATCACCGGCGTGGACCGCGAAGAGCACTTGCGCGCCAGTCACTGCAAGCCATGGCGCGACGCAACCAACGAGGAGCGGCTTGATGGCGAAAACGGTCTGCTGCTCACCCCTAGCATCGACCATCTTTTCGATCGTGGCTTCATCGGCTTTGAAGACAACGGGCAGGTGATCGTATCGCCAGTCGCTCACCGCGAATCACTGACGCGGATGGGGATCGAACCCGAGCGCCCGCCCAAGGTGGGCAGCTTCTCGACCGGGCAGCGAAGATTCTTGGGGTTTCATCGGGACAACGTGCTGCTGCGGTCGAGCTTTCTGGATCAGCTGACCTGAGGCTCGCCTCAGCACTCACACTCCCAACAACTCCTCCAACACCTTCGGCTCCGCCAACAACCCCGCCGAAGGCCCCTGCCTAACAATCTTCCCCTTCTCCATCACCACAGCCTGCTCGGTGTGCCCCAGCACCTTCCGCCAGTCCCGATCCACGATCAGCGTCGCGATCCCGGTGGCCCGTATGCTCGCAATCACCCGCCAGATCTCCGCCACGATCAACGGCGCCAGCCCTTCGGTGGCTTCGTCGAGGATCAGCAACCGCGGATTCGTCATCAACGCCCGCCCGATCGAAAGCATCTGCTGCTCCCCACCCGACAGCTGCTGCCCGCCATGCGACAGCCGTTCCGTCAGCCGCGGGAACGTGCTCATCACCCGATCAAAGGTCCACTCCCGCTTCCCATCGATCCCGGCCCGCGCGCTCATCACCAGGTTCTCCCGCACCGAGAGATTGGGAAAGATCCCGCGTCCTTCCGGCACATACCCGATGCCGCGCCGCGCCATCTTCTCCGGCGCCCAGCCGGTGACGTCGTCGCCATCCAGCTTCACCCGCCCCGAGGCCGGCCGCACGTAGCCCATCAACGACCGGATCAGCGTCGTCTTCCCCATCCCATTGCGCCCCAGCAACCCCATGGAGGTGGCCGTGGGCAGCGCCACATCGACGCCGCGCAGGATGTGGCTGTCCCCGTAGTAGGTGTTCAACCCTTCGATCTGCAGCATCTCAGTGGTCCTCGCCCAGGTAGGCCGTGCGCACTTCCGGATTCACGCGAATCGAAGCCGGGTCGCCCGTCGCAATCACGGTCCCATTGACCATCACCGTGATCCGATCCGCGATGCGGAACACCGCATCCATGTCGTGCTCCACCAGCAGGATCGCGTGCGTGGCCTTGAGGTTGCTGAGAAGGCCCAGCATGCGCTCCGTCTCCTCCGCCCCCATCCCCGCCAGCGGCTCGTCGAGCAGCAGCACGCGCGGCTTGGTCGCCAGGCACATCGCGACCTCCAGCTGCCGCTTGGCACCATGGCTCAGCGTGCCGGCGATGCGGCCGGCCACCGCGCCCAGGCCGGCGGCCTCCAGCGCCTCGCGGGCGGCGCCATTGCTGTATTCGCAACTCTCCGAGGACTGCCAGATCGCCCACGGCTTCGGCGCCGCGGCCTGCGCTGCGAGGCGGCAGTTCTCCAGCACGGTGAACTCCGGAAAGATGGTGGTGCGCTGGTAGCTGCGGCCCACCCCGGCCAGCGCGCGGCGGAACTGCGCGCGCTTGGTGATGTCCTCGCCGTCCAGCGTGATGCGCCCGTCGGACGCCTCGATCTCGCCCGAGAGCATGTTGATCAGCGTGGACTTGCCCGCGCCGTTGGTGCCGATCACCGCATGCACCTCGCCGCGGTGCAGGTCCAGCGTCACCTTGTTGACCGCGACCAGCCCGCCGAAGCGGCGCGTCAGCGTCTCGACCTCCAGCAGTTTGCTCATGCCGCAGCCTCCTTCTTCGGCATCACGCGCACCCGCAGGCCGACGATGCCCTTGGGCAGCAGCGCGACGAAGGCGATGATGGCCAGGCCCAGCGTCAACTGCCAGTGGTCGGCCAGCGGCCCGACGATGGCGTGGGTGGACAGCAGCTCTTTCAGCAGCGTGAAGGCGACCGCGCCGATCACCGCGCCGCGCAGGTGGCCGAGGCCGCCCAGGATGATCATCAGCAGCACCTCGCCGGAGTTGTGCCAGGCCAGCAGCTCGGGGTTGACGACGCCGTCGCGCGAGGCGACGAGAAAGCCCGCCAGCCCGGCGAGCGCGCCGGCGATGACGAAGGCCGCCAGCTTGTAGAGGTACACCGGAAAGCCCGCCGCGCGCATGCGCTGCTCGTTGACGCGGATGCCCGCCAGCGCGGCGCCGAAGCGCGAGCGGCGGATCAGCGCGAGCAGCCCGTAGGTGAAGACCAGCGCGCCGAGCACGAAGTAGAACTGCACCCTGCTGTTCTCCATGTCGAGCGCACCCAGCACCGGGCGGATGTACATGTAGATGCCGTCGCTGCCGCCACCCACCGCGGTGTCGTGGAAGACGAAGAAGGCCATCTGCGCGAAGGCGAGCGTGACCATGATGAAGTACACGCCCCGCGTGCGCAGGCTGAGTGCACCGGTCACCAGCGCGTAGGCTGCCGCACAGCCCATGGCCAGCGGCAGCAGCATGGCGATCGAGCCGCCTTCCTTGCCCGAGCCCAGCACCGTGGCATAGGCGCCGATGCCGTAGAAGGCCGCATGGCCCAGGCTCACCAGGCCGGTCATGCCAACGAGCAGTTCCAGGCTCAGCGCGAAGATGGCGAGGATCATCACCTTGACCACCAGGTCGCCAAGATAGGGGCCGAGGAAGGGGCCGAGCACTGCGAGCGCAATGGCGCACAGGAGCGGCAGGTAGTAAGAAAAGCTTTTCATGTCAGGTCTTGCGCCCCATCAGGCCTTCGGGACGCCAGATCAAGATGATCGCCATCAGCACGTACACGCCGATGCCGCTCAGCTCGGCAAAAAATACCTTGCCGAAGGTATCGACGAAGCCCACCAGCAGCGACGCGACCAGCGCGCCGGTGATGGAGCCGATGCCGCCGATCACCACCACCACGAAGCAGATGATCAGCACGCTGGCGCCCATGTTCGGGTACACCGACGACATCGGCGCCGCGATCATCCCCGCCAGCGCGGCCAGCGCCACGCCGGCCGCGAAGACGATGCGATAGAGCCGGCGGATGTCGATGCCCAGGCCGCGCACCATGTCGCGGTTGCTGGCGCCGGCGCGGATCATCATGCCCAGGCGCGTGCGGTTGACCACGTAGTACAGCCCGATCGCGAGCACGATGCAGGCGGCCGAGGCGAAGAGCCGGTACCACGGGTAGCTCATCAGGTCGCCGAGCGCGAAGCTGCCGCTCAGCCACGGCGGCACCGGCACGCCGTGCACGTCGTTGCCCACGAGGATCGAGCGCAGCTCCTCGAAGACGAGGATCAGGCCGTAGGTCATCAGCACCTGCTGCAAATGGTCGCGCTGGTAGAGGTAGCTGAAGAAGGCCCA
Organism: Variovorax sp. RA8; assembly: GCF_901827175.1. Classification (NCBI taxonomy): domain Bacteria; kingdom Pseudomonadati; phylum Pseudomonadota; class Betaproteobacteria; order Burkholderiales; family Comamonadaceae; genus Variovorax; species Variovorax sp. RA8. The sequence continues at coordinate 121,379 of NZ_LR594662.1, forward strand.
CTCCAGCACGTAGCCGAAGAGCGCCGTGAGCACCACGCCCGCCAGCAGCATCAGGATGAACTGGTCACCGAAGAGCGGCGACAGCGCGAACGCCATGTACGCGCCGACCATGTAGAAGCTGCCGTGGGCCAGGTTGATCACGCCCATGATGCCGAAGATCAGCGTCAGTCCGGAGGCCACCAGGAACAACAGAAGCCCGTACTGAACCGAATTCAGGCATTGGACAAGAAAGGTACCGAAGTCCACGACAGGTCGTCTTTCAAGGTTGGAGGCCGATCACATCTTGCAGCCGCGTGCCGGGTCGGCCAGGCCCTTCACGGCCACGTTCACGACCTTGTTCTCCTTGCCCTCGACCTTGCGCAGATAGATGTCCTGCACCGGGTTGTGCGACTTGCCCATGGTGAAGGCGCCGCGCGGGCTGTCGATCTTCGCCTTCTCGATGGCGGCGGCGAAGTCGGCCTTCTTGGTGATGTCGCCCTTGGTCGCGTTCAGGCCGATGGCCAGCATCTGCGCGGCGTCGTAGCCCTGCACGGCGTACACGTCGGGCTGCATCTTGAACATCTTGGCGTAGTCGGCGCGGAACTTGTTGTCGCGCGGGGTGTTCAGGCCGTCGGCATAGTGCAGCGTGGTGAGCATGCCTTGTGCCGCCTCGCCCTGCGCGTCCAGCGTGCCGTCGGTCAGGAAGCCGGGGCCGTAGAGCGGGATAGTCTTGTTCAGGCCCGCAGCCGCATAGTCCTTGACGAACTTCACCGCGCCGCCGCCCGCGAAGAAGGAATACACCGCATCGGGCTTGGCCGCCGCGATCTCGGTCAGCAGCGCCTGGAACTCGACGTTGGGGAAGGGCACGGTCAGCTGCTTGAGTACCTTGCCGCCGCCCTTCTCGAAGCCTTCCTTGAAGCCGGCCACCGACTCGTCGCCGGCCGCGTACTTCCAGGTGAGCGTCATCGCGGTCTTCTTGCCCTGCTTGGCCGCGACCTCGCCCATGGCGTAGGCCGGCTGCCAGTTCGAGAAGGAGCTGCGGAAGATGTTCTGCGCGCACATGGGGCCGGTCACCGCATCGGCACCGGCGTTGGGCACGATCAGCACGGTGCCGCTTTCCTTGGCGGCCTTGGCCATCGCCATCGCCACGCCGGAGTGCACGGTGCCGATGATGACATCGACGTTGTCGCGCTTGATCAGCTTGTTGACGTTGTCGGTGGCCTTGGCCGGGTCGGACTCGTCGTCGACCTTGATGTACTCGATCTCGCGGCCGCCGAGCTTGCCGCCGTGCTCCTCGACATTGAGCTTGAAGCCGTTCTCGATGGCCGTGCCGAGCGCGGCATACGTGCCGCTGAAGGGCAGCATCAGGCCGACCTTGAGCTTGCCTTGCTGGGCGTGGCCCAGCGTGGCGATGCAGGCCAGCGCCAGGGCGGTGAGCGTGCTGCGTGCTGTGGTGCGGGGGGTCATGGAGATCTCCTGTCGTCGTTGATGAATGAAACGGTCGCAACTATCGCTTTTTCGGGCTGGTCGCGATGCGGGGAATGCCCGCAGTCGGGGAGTTCCACCAATGTGGTGCCGGGCACGCGCTCGGCGATGCCGCGGACCTGCGCGAGTGTGCCGTACTCGTCGTCGATGCCCTGGATAGCAAGAACCGGGCAACGGATGGCATCGAGCTCGGCCTCGATGCTCCATTGCTTGAAAGGGGGATGGAGCCAGATGCGGTTCCAGCCCCAGAAGGCCGAATCGACATCGTCGTGGTAGCGGCCGAGCTTCTTCGGCAGGTCGGTCTCGAGGTAGGCCTGTCGTGCGAGCGCGATGTTGGCCACGGTCACGTCCTCGACGAAGATGTGCGGCGCCAGCACCACCAGGCCGGCGACGCGCTCCGGGAAGCGCGCCGCGTACAGCAGCGAGATGGAGCCGCCGTCGCTGTGGCCGAAGAGCCAGGGTTTCTCCTGCAGGCCGATGGCCTCGAAGAAGGCCGGCAGCACCTCGTGGGCCTGGCGGTGCATGAAGTCGACGTCCCAGATCTCGTCCGGCGCGCGCGGCGTGGAGCGCCCGTAGCCGGGGCGCGAGAACACCAGGCCGCGAAAACCCCCCGCGTCGCACAGGCGCTGCGGGAAGTCCTTCCACATCGCGATCGAGCCCAGGCCCTCGTGGAGGAAGACGAGGAGTGGGGCGTGTGTGCGTTCGGGGGCAATGCGCAGGTATTCGACGCGCACATCCTTCCCCCGCCAGCGGATGGCGGCGAACTCGGAGACTGCGTTCATGGTTTCGCCGCCGGGCCGCCCCAAGGCGAAACGCGCCCCCTCGGGGGGCAGAGAGGACACGAAGTGCCGAACGTGGGGGTCATGATTTCTCCCGCTCTCGCAGGCGGAAGCGCTGGATCTTGCCGGTGGCCGTCTTCGGCAGCTCCTCCACGAACTCGATGAAGCGGGGGTACTTGTAGGGCGCGAGCCGCTCTTTCACGAAGGCCTTCAGTTCCTCGTCCGTCACGCCCTGGCCAGCCTTGCGCACCACGTAGGCCTTGGTCTTGGTCAGCCCGTCGGCATCTTCCTTGCCGATCACCGCGGCCTCGAGCACGGCCGGGTGCTGCATCAGCGTGGCCTCGACCTCGAAGGGCGAGACGTAGATACCGCTCACCTTGAGCATGTCGTCGCTGCGGCCGGCGTAGGTGTAGTAGCCGTCGGCGTCGCGCGAGTACTTGTCGCCGCTCTTGGTCCAGCCCTCGCGGAAGGTCTCGGCGCTCTTCTCGGGGTTGCCCCAGTACATCACTGCGGTGCTGGGGCCCTTGATATAGAGATCGCCCACCTCGCCCACGCCGACGGGCTTGCCGTCCTCGCCGCGAAGCTCAATCGCATAGCCTTCGACCGGGCGGCCGGTGGTGCCGTAGCGGATGTCGCCAGGCCGGTTGGAGATGAAGATGTGCAGCATCTCCGTGGAGCCGATGCCGTCGATGATCTCGCAGCCGAAATGCTGCTTGAAGCGCTGCGCCAGCTCGCCCGGCAGCGCCTCGCCGGCGGAGGAGCACATGCGCAGCGACACCTGGTCGCGCGCGGGCAGGTTGGGCGAGGCGAGCATGCCGGCGAAGCCCGTCGGGGCGCCGAAGAAGACGGTGGGCTTGTGCTCGGAGGTCCAGCGCTTGAAGGTCGCATCGGGCGTCGGCCGCTCCGCCATCAGCAGCACGGTCGCGCCCACGGAGAGCGGGAAGGTCAGCCCATTGCCCAGCCCGTAGGCGAAGTAGAGCTTGGCGGCCGAGAAGCAGACGTCGTTCTCCGTCAGCCCCAGCACCGGCTTGCCGTAGAGCTCGGCCGTCCACCACGGGTTGCCGTGCGTGTGCACCGTGCCCTTGGGCTTGCCCGTGGAGCCGGAGGAATAGAGCCAGAAGGCATGGTCCTGCGGCGCGGTCGCGGCGGGCTCCGCCAGCGGCTCGTGGGCGGCGAGGGCCGCCTCGAATTCTTGCGCGCCCTCGGGCAGCGGGCCCGCCGGCTGCGAGACGAACAGCGCCTTCAGCGCATGCGAGCCCTTGCGCTGCGCATCCTGCAGCACCGACAGCAGCGCGCCGGAAACCAGCGCGGCCTTGGCGTCGCTGTTGGCCAGCATGTAGGCGTAGTCGTCCGAGGTCAGCAGCGTGTTGACGGCCACGGGCACGATGCCGGCGTAGAGGCAGCCGAGGAAGCTCACCGGCCAGTCGCTGCTGTCGAGCATCAGCAGCAGCGCGCGGTCGTCCCGCTTCACGCCGGCGGCGAGCAGGGCGGCGGCGAGCCGGCGCGCGCGCTCTTCCAGCTGGCCGTAGGGCAGGGTGCCGCGGTCGTCGACATAAGCGATCTTCTGCGCGCGGCTCCGGTTGAGGGCGAACAGGTGTTCGGCGAAATTGAATCGGGCGGGCGGGCTCATCGTGTTTTCTCCTCGGGTCATCCCTGTGTTGTTGCTCACGCCTGCGCCAGGCCCAGCTGCGCCAGCACGCCGGGGCTGGCCTGCACGGCGGCGCGGCGGTGGTAGAAGTCCAGCGCGCGCAGCCCGCCCAGCTCGGCGCCGCCGCCCGCCCGGCGGGGGCCGCCGTGCAGCGAATGGGGCATGACGTTGCCGTGGCCGGTGTGGGCCTGCGCGACGTCGGGCGTGATCACATGCACGCGGCCATGGCTGGCGGCGAGCTGGACCGCGGCCTGGCCCAGCGCGGCCTCGTCGGCGCCGTAGAGCGAGGTAACCAGCGAACCCTGGCCGCGATGCGCGAGCGCGATGGCGTGGTCGAGGTCCCGGTAGGGCAGCAGGGTGGCGACCGGGCCGAAGACCTCCACGTCATGCACCTGCTGTGCCGCGTCGGCATCGCGCGCGCCCAGCAGCACCGGGCCGATGCAGGCCGCGACGGCCGGGTCGGCATCGATCAGTTGCGCCTGGCTGCCGTCGTGCAGCACACCGGCCTGGGCCTTGAGTGCTTCCAGCCCCTCGCGCACGGCATTCAGCTGCGCGCGGCTCACCAGCGAGCCCATGCGCACGCCTTCGTTGCGTGGGTTGCCGACGGTGATGCCCCCGAGCTTGGCACCGATCGCTTCGGCCGTTGCGTCGTACAAGGCGGCCGGCACGAGGATGCGGCGGATCGCGGTGCACTTCTGGCCCGACTTGACGGTCATCTCGCGCACCACCTCGCGCACCAGCAGCTTGAAACTCTCGCTGTCCGGCGCGGCGTCGGGCAGCAGCAGGGCCGAGTTGAGGCTGTCGGCTTCGATGTTCACGCGCACCGAGCGCTGCGCCACCGCGGCATGCGAGCGGATCACCGCGCCGGTGTCGGCCGAGCCGGTGAAGGAGACCACGTCGAAGCCTTGCAGTTGGTCCATCAATCCCGCGGAACTGCCGCAGACGATCGACAGCGCGCCGGCCGGCAGCACGCCCGCCTCGACCACGTCGCGCACCATGCGCTGCGTGAGCCAGGCGGTGGCGGTGGCGGGCTTCACGATCACCGGCACGCCAGAGAGCAGGGCCGGTGCCGCCTTCTCCCACAGGCCCCACGACGGGAAGTTGAAGGCGTTGATGAAGAGCGCCACGCCGCGCGTAGGCACCTGCAGGTGCTGCGACTGGAACACGGGCTCCTTGCCCAGCTTGACCGCGTCGCCGTCGCGCAACGCGCGCACGTCGCCCAGCGCGTCGCCCCATTTGGCGTACTGGCCGAGGGTGAAGATGGCGCCATCGATGTCCACGGCCGAGTCGTTCTTCACCGTGCCGGAGTTGGCGGTGGCGATCTCGTAGTAGGCATCGCGGTTGGCCTGCAGCACCTTCACGACCGCGGCCAGCAGGCCGGCGCGCTGTTTGTACGTCAGCGCGCGCAGCGCCGCGCCCCCGGTTTCGCGCGCGAAGCCGAAGGCCTCGGCCAGATCAAGGCCGCCCGCATCGACGCGAACCAGCTCCGTGCCCAGCACCGGATCGAAGAGCGGCGTTCCGGCGCCGCTGCCGGCCTGCCAGCGGCCGGCGATGTAGTTGGAGAGAAGTTCTGTCATTTCATGGGCTCCGGTTTTGATCGGGGGGCACCGCGGAACCGGCTTTGCCGGGCCGCTGGTGCCGCCCCCGGTGAGGGGGTGGGCGGCTACACGAAGTGAGCCAATCTGGGGGAGAGCGTCATTTGCTGAAGTGGATTTGCCCCTCGGGCAGCAGATAGAGCACGAGGGCGCGGCCCTGGGCCACGGTCGGGTGGTGCGCCGATCCCGGCGGATAGACGCACCAGCCCGCCGGCCGGCCGTCGAAGGTCGCATCGCCTTCCAGCGGCATGATCAGGTCGACCTCGCCGTTCGGATGCGTGTGGTGCGGCCCTTCGATGTCCTGCATGTCCACCACGTCGACCGAGAACCGGTGCAGCTCGTCATCGGCCTTGAACACGCGGCCGTACTTGATGCCGCCGCCCTCGCGGTCGCACAGCCAGCCTTCGGTCACGCCGTCGATGCAGGCCTGTTTCAGGCGCTCGTAGGTCTCGCTGCCGGCGCCATGCACGGTGTTGAGCCAGCGGTCGAGCTCGGCGTCGAGCGGGCGGCCGGCGATCTGCGAGGTCACGTCGGCGACGATCTGGTGGAAGGATTCCTTGGACATCGTGGTGCGCTCATTCATGGGTGGAAAGAGAAACTTGCGGCAAACGGCTGCGTGCAGTATCTTGCCTGTGCATGAACCATAAGCACCGACACAAAAGGTGTCAAGCAATATAGTGCATCTATGGTGTTTACCCGGATAAGACAGGACCGCGTAGCGGAAGGAGCGACATGAATGACCGAGCCGAGGCGGTGCTGAGCGCACCCGCCGATGCGGCCCCACCGGCCGATGAAGCGAAGAACCCGCTGCTGGTGGCGCTGGGCGAGCGCGTGCGCAACCTGCGCGCGCGCCGGGGCCTCACGCGCAAGGCGGTGGCGCAGGCGGCCGATGTCTCGGAGCGGCACCTGGCCAATCTCGAGTACGGCATCGGCAACGCCTCCATCCTGGTGCTGCAGCAGGTGGCGACCGCCTTGCACTGCTCGCTGGCCGAGCTGGTGGGCGACGTGACGACCAGCTCGCCCGAGTGGCTGCTGATCCGCGAGCTGCTGGAGCGCCGCGGCGAGGCCGACCTGCGGCGCGCCCGCATCGCCCTGGGCGAACTGCTGGGCACCGCCGCCGGCGACCCGGCGCGCCATCGCCGCATCGCGCTGGTCGGCCTGCGCGGCGCCGGCAAGTCGACCCTGGGCCAGATGCTGGCGGACGATCTCGACGTGCCCTTCATCGAGCTCAGCCGCGAGATCGAGAAGCTCGCCGGCTGCAGCGTGCGCGAGATCCACGACCTGTACGGCACCAACGCCTACCGCCGCTACGAGCGCCGCGCGCTCGAAGAGACGATCCAGATCTACAGCGAGGTGGTGATCGCCACCCCCGGCGGCATCGTCTCCGACCCTGCCACCTTCAACGAGTTGCTGTCGCACTGCACCACCGTCTGGCTGCAGGCCGCCCCCGAGGAGCACATGGGCCGCGTCGCCGCCCAGGGCGACACCCGCCCGATGGCCGCCAGCAAGGAAGCCATGGACGACCTGCGCCGCATCCTGGCCGGACGCGCCGCCTTCTATTCCAAGGCCGATCTCGGCGTGGACACCACCGGGCGGGACTTGGCCGAGAGCTTCCAGGTGCTGCGCACGGCGGTGCGCGAGGCGATGAGCCGGAGCTGAAGGCCGGATCGGTCCGTGCATTTGTAATAAAGCAGCCAGCAGCTTGACGCGCCCGGAAACATGCAGCATGATGCATGTCACGCCGATCGATAACTGCACTATTATTCATTGACCCCAGGCACCCAGGAGACCGCGACATGACCGAGACCGCTGCCCATCCCGCCCGCGTCGACTACCGCACCGACCCGACCCAATACCGCCACTGGAAGCTCAGCGTCGAGGGCGCCGTGGCTCGCCTGTCGCTGGACATCGCCGAGGACGGCGGCATCCGCCCCGGCTACAAGCTCAAGCTCAACAGCTACGACCTGGGCGTGGACATCGAGCTGCACGACGCGCTCAACCGCGTGCGCTTCGAGCATCCGCAAGTGCGCACGGTGATCGTCACCAGCGCCAAGGACCGCATCTTCTGCTCGGGCGCCAACATCTTCATGCTGGGCGTCTCCAGCCACGCCTGGAAAGTGAACTTCTGCAAGTTCACCAACGAGACGCGCAACGGCATCGAGGATTCGTCGAAGCACTCGGGCCTCAAGTTCATCGCCGCCGTCAACGGCGCCTGCGCCGGCGGCGGCTACGAGCTGGCGCTGGCCTGCGACGAGATCCTGCTGGTGGACGACCGCTCCTCCTCCGTCTCGCTGCCCGAGGTGCCGCTGCTGGGCGTGCTGCCCGGCACCGGCGGCCTGACCCGCGTGACCGACAAGCGCCACGTGCGCCACGACCTGGCCGACATCTTCTGCACCAGCGTCGAAGGCGTGCGCGGCCAGCGCGCGGTGGAGTGGCGCCTGGTCGATGCGATCGCCAAGCCCGCGCAGTTCGCCGCCGCCGTGCAGGAGCGCGCCGCCAAGCTGGCCGAGGGCAGCAACCGCCCGGCCGCCGCCACGGGCGTGACCCTGACGCGCGTCGAGCGCGAAGACGGCCCGGACAGCATCCGCTATGAATTCGTCACCGTCGAGATCGACCGCGCCCGCCGCACCGCCGCGCTGACCATCAAGGCCCCGAGTGGCGAGCAACCCACTGACATCGCCGGCATCGAGGCCGCCGGCGCCGCCTGGTGGCCGCTCGCGATGGCGCGCCAGCTCGACGACGCCATCCTCAACCTGCGCACCAACGAGCTCGACGTCGGCACCTGGCTGCTCAAGACCGAGGGCGATGCCCAGGCCGTGCTCGCCAGCGACCAGACCCTGCTCGCGAACAAGGACCATTGGCTGGTGCGCGAGACCATCGGCGCGCTGCGCCGCACGCTGGCCCGCCTGGACGTCTCCTCGCGCAGCCTGTTCGCGCTGATCGAGCCCGGCTCCTGCTTCGCCGGCACCCTGGCCGAGCTGGCCTTCGCGGCCGACCGCGCCTACATGCTCGCCCTGCCCGACGAGCCCGAGCGCGCGCCCAAGCTCGTGCTCGACGAGTTCAACTTCGGCTTTTTCCCGATGGTCAACGACCAGAGCCGCCTGCAGCGCCGCTTCTACGAAGAGTCCGCACCGCTGGAGGCGGCCCGCGCCGCCGCCGGCAAGCCGCTCGATGCCGACGAAGCGTTCAAGCTCGGGCTCGTCACCGCGGCGCCGGACGACATCGACTGGGACGACGAGATCCGCATCGCCATCGAGGAGCGCGCCGCCATGTCGCCCGACGCCCTCACCGGCCTGGAGGCCAACCTGCGCTTTTCCAGCCAGGAGAACATGCTGACCCGCATCTTCGGCCGGCTCACCGCCTGGCAGAACTGGATCTTCAACCGCCCGAACGCCGTCGGCGAGAAGGGTGCGCTGAAGGTCTACGGCACCGGCGAGAAAGCCGGCTTCGACTTGAACCGCGTCTGAACGTCTGACTTTGCAAGGAACAACGATGAGCACGATCAACTACAGCGAGAAGATCCCCAACAACGTCAACCTGGGCGAAGACCGCACGCTGCAGCGCGCGCTGGAGGGCTGGCAGCCCAACTTCATCCACTGGTGGGACGACGTCGGCCCGGACGACTCCACGAACTACGAGGTTTACCTCCGTACGGCCGTGAGCGTCGATCCGAACGGCTGGGCCCAGTTCGGCCACGTGAAGATGCGCGACTACCGCTGGGGCATCTTCCTGAACCCGGGCGACGCCAACCGCGAGATCCACTTCGGCGACCACAAGGGCGAGAAGGCCTGGCAGGACGTGCCCGGCGAGCACCGCGCCAACCTGCGCCGCATCATCGTCACGCAGGGCGACACCGAACCCGCATCGGTCGAGCAGCAGCGCCACCTCGGCCTGACCTGCCCGAGCCAGTACGACCTGCGCAACCTGTACCAGGTCAACGTCGAGGAAGGCCGCCACCTGTGGGCCATGGTCTACCTGCTGCACAAGTATTTCGGCCGCGACGGACGCGAAGAGGCCGAGGCGCTGCTGCAGCGTGAGTCCGGCGACCAGGACAACCCGCGCATCCTCGGTGCCTTCAACGAGAAGACGCCGGACTGGCTGGCCTTCTTCATGTTCACCTACTTCACCGACCGCGACGGCAAGTTCCAGCTGTCGGCCCTGGCCGAGAGCGCCTTCGATCCGCTGGCGCGCACGACGAAGTTCATGCTGACGGAAGAAGCGCACCACATGTTCGTGGGCGAGAGCGGCGTCTCGCGTGTGCTGCAGCGCACCGCGCAGGTGATGAACGAGCTCAAGACCGACGACCCGCAGAAGGTGCGCGCGGCGGGTGCCATCGACCTCGGCACCATCCAGCGCTACCTGAACTTCCACTACAGCGTGACCATCGACTTGTTCGGCGCCGACCAGTCGAGCAACGCCGCCATCTTCTACAGCTCCGGCCTAAAGGGCCGCTACGAAGAAGGCAAGCGCACCGACGACCACGTGCTCAAGGGCCAGACCTACAAGGTGCTCGAAGTCCAGAACGGCCAGCTGGTCGAGAAGGATGTGCCGATGCTGAACGCGCTCAACGAAGTGCTGCGCGACGACTTCATCAAGGACTCGGTCGCCGGCGTGAGCCGCTGGAACAAGGTGCTCGAAAAGGCCGGCATTCCCACGCGACTGACCGTCCCGCACAAGGCCTTCAACCGCCAGATCGGCGCGCTGGCCGGCATCAAGATGTCGCCCGACGGCCGCGTGGTGAACGAGGCCGAGTGGGCCGCGAAGAAGAGCGAATGGCTGCCCACGCCCGAAGACTTCGCTTTCGTGGCATCGTTGATGGGCCGCGTGGTCGACCCCGGCAAGTTCGCCGGCTGGATTGCGCCGCCGGTGATGGGCATCAACCGCCAGCCGGTGGATTTCGAGTACGTCCGCTTCGGGTGACTGTTGCTCGGGTGACTGTTGCTCGCCCCCAGGTTGCCCGGCACTTCGTGTCCGGGCGCCCACCCCCTACCGGGGGCAACACCAGCGGCCCGGCGAAGCCGGCTCCGCGGTGTTTCACGAAGGGGCCTGCGCTTTGCGCGGCCTTGGGGCGATACAAGGCCCTGAACGGTTATGGGCCGTTGGGCGGCAAAGGAGATAAATCATGGACACGGCCACCATCCAAATCGGCGTCATCAAGCAGCACCTGATCGACCCCGAGATCTGCATCCGCTGCAACACCTGCGAGGCCACCTGCCCCGTCAACGCCATCACCCACGATGACCGCAACTACGTGGTGCGTGCCGATGTCTGCAACGGCTGCATGGCGTGTATCTCGCCCTGCCCGACAGGCTCCATCGACAACTGGCGCACCATGCCCGTGGCGCGCGCGTACTCGATCGAGGAGCAGCTCACCTGGGACGAACTGCCCGCCGAGCTCACGCCCGAGCAGCTGGAAGCCGAGGGCATCGCTTCTTCCGACGAGGTCGTGATCCAGGCGCAGGCGGCGGCCGCGCCGCAGCCGCCCTCCGGACCCGGCGAAGTGGCTTTCAACTCCGCGCAGTACGGTGCCACCGTGCCGCCCTGGTCGGCCGCGCATGCCTACACCAACCTGTTCCCGCCGAAGAGCCCGACCACCGCCACCGTAGTCGGCAACTTCAACTGCACCGAGGCCGGCTACGAGAACCAGACGCACCACGTCGTGCTGGACTTCGGCGCCATGCCCTTCCCGGTGCTGGAGGGCCAGTCGATCGCCATCATCCCGCCGGGCACCGATGCCAACGGCAAGCCGCACTTCGCGCGCCAGTACTCCATCGCCAGCCCGCGCAACGGCGAGCGGCCCGGCTACAACAACATTTCGCTGACGGTGAAGCGGGTGCTCCAGGACCACCACGGCAACCCCGTGCGCGGTGTCTGCAGCAACTACGTGTGCGACCTCAAGGTCGGCGACAAGGTGCAGGTCATCGGGCCCTTCGGCACATCGTTCCTGATGCCCAACCATCCGAAGTCGCACATCGTGATGATCTGCACCGGCACCGGCAGCGCGCCTATGCGGGCGATGACCGAGTGGCGCCGCCGCCTGCGCAAGAGCGGCAAGTTCGAGAGCGGCAAGCTCCTGCTCTTCTTCGGCGCGCGCACCCAGCAGGAGCTGCCCTACTTCGGCCCGCTGCAGACCCTGCCCAAGGACTTCATCGACATCAACTTCGCCTTCTCGCGCACGCCGGGCCAACCCAAGCGCTACGTGCAGGACGCAATGCGCGAGCGCGCCGCGGACCTGGCCGCATTGCTGAAGGATGGGCAGAGCCACTTCTATGTCTGCGGCCTCAAGAGCATGGAAGAGGGAGTGGTGCTCGCGCTGCGTGACGTGGCGGCGGAGGCAGGCCTGGACTGGGACACGGTCGGCGCCGCGCTCAAGCGCGAAGGGCGCCTGCACCTCGAGACCTACTAAGCTCGGGGCATGAAGTTCGCCGAATTCCACGTGGGCCAGGTCATCGAGGCCGGGCCCTATCTCGTCACCGAGGCCGAGCTGCTGCAGTTCGCCAAGGCCTATGACCCGCAGTGGTTCCACACCGACACCGCGGCAGCCGCGGAGGGTCCCTTCGGTGGACTGATCGCGAGTGGATGGCACACCGGCGGCATCGCGATGCGGCTGGTGACCGATGCGGCATTGGCCGGCTCGGAGTCTTTTGCCTCGCCGGGCCTGGCGTATGTGAAGTGGCCCAACCCCGTGCGGCCCGGCGATGCGCTGCGCCTCGTCGCGGATGTGATCGAGGTGCGGCGTTCGGAGAAGCGTCCGACGCTGGGCATCTTGCGGTGGAGATGGCGGCTGTTCAATCAGCGGGAGCAATTGGCGCTGGATCTGGAGGCGACGAGCTTGTTCAAGCTCGAGGTCTAAACAACGCTTGAGCCGCGATCGTGACCGCCGGCGGCCAAACCCTGCTGGAGTACGCCTATGACGCCGCTGGCCGGGTGTACTCGCTGACCCAGCAGGTTGCCCGGCCGGATAACCCAGCCGGCCCCAACATGACGGTGAGCATCGCGCCCGTCAGCAGGGAAAGAGTTGTGGACGCGTACCAACTTTGACGGTCCTTCTCCTGGATTGGCATATGGAAACGGAAGAATCTGTCGGCTGAGAGTCCTGAGGTTGCAATTGGAGCCTCAAGTCCAAAGCGCAAACTCCTCATTCATCCGGCATGGATCCCTCGGCTACGACGACCCCTGCGACCGCACCGCTCTAGTCTTCGCTGCCAGCACCAACCCAATCCCCCCGAGAATCGCGACCGAGCAGAGCATCAATCGCGGCGTAATCGCCTCCGACAGAAAAATCACCCCCCCGAAAGCCGCAATCAGCGGCACCGACAGCTGCACCGTCGCCGCCCGCATCGCCGACAACCCAGGCAGCGCCGCATACCAGATCACATACCCGATGCCCGAGGTCAGCGCGCCCGAGGCCACGGCGAGCGCGACGCCGGCCGCATCGGCGTGCGCGCTGCCGGCCAACACGACGCTCAGCGCCAATGCCATCGGCGCCGCCCGCACGAAGTTGCGCGCCGTCGCGGCCAGCGGGTCGGCCACGCCCCGCCCGCGCAGCGAATACACGCCCCAGGCCACGCCCGCGACTGCCATCAGCGTCGCGCCCAACGGCGGCGGCGCCGCCACGCCCGGTGACACCAGGTAGACCAACCCCGCAACCGCCAGCACAAAGCCCGACCACGCCACCGGCCCGAACATCTCGCCCGCGCGCAGCCCGGCGCCGAGCATCGTGAGCTGCACCGCGCCGAACAGAATCAGCGCCCCGGTCCCGGCCGGCAGGCTGAGGTAGGCGAAGGAAAAGAAAGCGACATACGCGAACAGCATCGCCGCCGCCAGCCAGTCCGCGCGCCCGCCCGCCTCCGGCCGAGAGCGAAGGCGCACGACCAGCGCGAGCGTGAGCGCGCCCGCCACCAGCCGGATGCTGCCGAAGCTGGCCGCGTCGATGCCGCCTTGCTGCAGCGCCATGCGGCACAGCAGCGAGTTGGCCGCGAAGGCCAGCATGGCCGCGACGGTGAGAGCGACGACCCGCAAGCCGGGCGGGCCGTCGCGCGGCTCAGGCATGAAGGACCACCAGCAACGCGGCCCCGCCCAGCAGCGCGACGCCCAGCGGCGCGCTGAGCCGCCGGCCCCACGGAACGTTCTTCTCGACCGCCATCAGCGCAGCCAGCAACAGCATCCAGCCCAGGCTGCCGGTGCCCATCGCGAACATCAGCAGCATCAGCGCCCAGCAGCAGCCCACGCAGAACAGGCCGTGGTGCGCGCCCAGCGCGAAGGCCTGGCGCGCCGGCGCCGGCCCGCGCCAGTGCGCCATGACGAAGCCCAGCGGCGTGCGGCATTTGTCCAGGCACCGGTGCTTGAGCCGGCTGAACTGGAAGGCGCCGGCCAGCGCAAGGGTCGCGGCGCCGATCAGCCAGCCGTGCCACGCCAGCGTGGGCGAGCGCGCCAGCAGCGCGAGGATCAGCTCGTGCAGCCCGTGCGCGAGCAGCCCGAAGACGCCCCACACCGCCATGTAGCCCAGGCCGAGCAGCGCGAGCAGGCGCCCATGGTCCGGCCGCCGCGCCGTCATGCGGTCGAACACGTCGAACAGGGGCAGGGTGGTGGGCAGCATCATGGCCGCGGTCATGAGGATCCAGGCCAGGGCATAGAGCATCGCCGGCACCAGCAGCTCGCCTGCGGGCAGGGCGCGGCAGAGGGAGGCCGCGGGCCCCGAAGCCAGCCAGTCGCCGTGCTCGAGGTAGCGCCCGTAGGGGCTGCGGGCCCACGCCCACAGCGCCACCCAGGCCAGCGCGACGAGGGCCACGAGCAGCGGCAGGAACACCCGCCGATGGCGCGCGGCGCCGGGGCGAAGCCGGGCCGGCCGCGCGATGCCCGCAGGGGCGTCCATCGCCTCACCGCTTCAGGCGTCGAAGACGAAGGTGCTCTGCAGCGCGTTGTGGTTCTTGATGTCGACGTCGATGCCCAACGCGGCGTTCTTCGAGCGATAGACCGGCGCCTTGCCGACGAAGACCGGCGCGCCCGGCACGGTGGAGAACACGGTGTCCGACAGCACCGTCTGCCCGCCGGTCGCGCCGCGGTAGGGTTCGAGCTCGGCGTAGTAGGCGGTGCCGATCTCGAGCTTGCCCTTGCCCTCGTTCACATGGAAGCCGATGGGCGCCCGCTCCACCGACACCACCGTGCCGATCAGCTTGGCCAGGTCTGCGATCGGCCCGCCGGCCTGTCCGGTATAGACCTTGAGCAGCGCTTCCTCCTGCTCCTTGGAGGCGTTGTCGTCCACGAAGATCGCCGCCGTCCAGTTGCCTTCCAGGATGTTGCCGGGCACATGGGCCACGGCTGCGATGGTGTTGCCGCCGACGTCGAGGCCATCGACCGTTCCCTTGTCGATGCGCCACGCGACGATGGTGTCGCAGGTGCCGTTGTCCGGGTCCTCGCCGATCCAGCAGGGGCACAGCACGTTGCAGTTGCAGACCTCGAGCAGGCGACCTTCCAGGTGATAGCTCATTGCGACCTCCGTTGCAGCATCACTGACAGGGACCTTGTCGCCGCGATGGGCGGCAAGAGGGGAGAGAAATGCTACGCCTCGCGGCCCGGCGCGTCCATGTGCCGAATGGCCGGGCCGCGGGTCGGTTGGCTGGCGGGAAGAGATGGCCGATCAGTGGCGTCGAAGCGTGCCTCACCTCTGCGCGCGTGGTGTCATGCGCAAACCTCTCGGACACGGGCGCGTAGCCAGCGATGCGCGAGATCGCCATCCATTCGTGGATGCCACATCATCGACACCGTGAGCTCCGGTGCCGCCATCGGGAGCGGGAAGCTGTGCAGCCCGCTTCTCAGTCCCGCGGTGTGCCGTTCGGGAACACTGGCGATCAGGTCGCAGGTGCGTGCCAGTGCCAACGCGGTCGAAAAGCCGCCGACGACCGTGGCGATATCCCGCTCCAGGCCGAACGGCCTCAATGCCTCGTCGATCGGACCCTTGTCGAAGCCGCGGCGCGACACGGCGACATGCCTCCCGGCTGCATAGCGGGCCGCAGTGATCTCGGCCTGGCACAGCGGATGCCCTGGGCGCACGACGCCGATGAACCGGTCGCGGAACAATGCCTGCACACGGACTTCGGGACTCGTCGTCTCGCCGATGACGCCCGTCTCCAGATCCACGCTCCCGTCCCGGAGCAAGGTGCTCTCCCTGTCCGGTTTCTGCACGAAGCGCAGCCGTACGCCAGGCGCTTGCACGCCGATCAGGTCGATGAGGCCGGGGCCGAAGGTTTCGACAAAGCCTTCGCTGGACCGCAGCGTGAATATCCGCTTGAGCTCCTTCGGATCCAGTGCCTCGGCAGGTCGCAGGACCGCCTCGGCTTCCTGGACAAGGCGATTGACCTGCTCGCGCAGTTCGACGGCGCGTGGCGTCGGCACGAGGCCGCGCCCGGCCCTGACCAGGAGCGGGTCACCGGTCGTGTCACGCAGTCGCGCCAGCGCCCGGCTCATCGCCGACGGGCTCAGCCGCAACCGCCGGGCCGCGCGCGCGACGCTGCCTTCGGCGAGCAGGACATCCAGGGTGACAAGCAGGTTGAAGTCGGGCGCGGACATCGGCCAACGCTAGCACGGGACGGCCGTGACATGGCGTCAAACGCATGAATATCCTGCAACTGCTGCGTCTTCCGCTATTTCAGGCGGCGACCTATCTTCCTGGACATGAATCAAGGAGTACTCATGAACAGCAATACCTTTGAGATGTCGATCGATGGAATCAGGTCGGTTTGGGGGCCTCTCGACGACCATGTGATCGCCAGCTGCAGCCGGCACCTCGAGAACCTCCTGCGGGCCCCAGCCACGGAGCCGTGGCTGGCGGCGTTGCACCGCGAAGCACCGGCCAACAAGGAGTTGTACCGGGACCCGACGCACGGATTCGTGCTCCTGGCCCACACGGAACATGCGGGGCTCTACAGGCCGCCACACGACCACGGGAGGGGTTGGGTCATCTATGCGGTCCAGCACGGCCAGGTCGAGATGAGAACCTATGCCCGGGTCGCGAATGCCGATGGCAGCGTACGGTTGGTGCGCAGGGATTCGACCTTGCTGCGCCCCGGGCAGGTGCAGGTGTATCTGCCAGGCGACATCCATGACACGCGTTGCATGACCGGGACCGCGCTTCTGTTCCGCTTCACGGAGCGCGACTTGAAGAAGGAGGACCAGGAAGAACATCGGGTGTCGAGGTTCGTGGAGCGTGACGGCAACTGGACGCTCGGCACGCCATGACGAAGCGCCTCACCCCAGGTGTGGGAAGCCGCGTGGCGCCGGGGTCGATGGCATCCAGCGCGCTCGATGCGGCCCCCGCGCCTTCCTTGCCGTCGGGCGCCGTCGCGGTCGCGGCTGTGCTCGCGGCCATGGTGCTTGTGGTGCTCGACGCGGGCATCGTCAACGTGGCATTGCCGACGATCGCAGGAGCGCTGCAGGTGACGCCCGCCATGTCGGTATGGATCGTTACGGCGTACCAGGCGGCGCTCGTGATGGGCTTGCTGCCCTTGGCCGCACTCGGGGAGAGCGTGGGCCATCGCCGGGTTTTCACGGCCGGCGTTGCCGTGTTCACGGCAGCATCGGTCTTGTGCGCCTGCGCGCCGTCGCTACCGTGGCTGGTCGCCGCCCGCTTCCTCCAGGGCCTCGGTGGGGCTGGCGTCATGGCGCTCGGCGTCGCCCTGTTGCGTGCCGTCGTTCCGCACCGGCAGCTTGGCGCCGCCATCGGCTGGAATGCGCTTGCGGTTGCGCTGTCTTCCGCAGCCGGTCCGGCGATCGGCGCGATGATCCTGTCGGGGCTGGGTTGGCACTGGCTGTTCGCGCTGAACCTGCCCCTGGGAGGCGCCGTGTTGCTCGCCGCCCGGGCGCTGCCGCGCCGCGGCGGTACCGGTCGACGGCTGGACCGGCTCAGCGTGGCGCTCAATGCCGGCGCCTTCGCGGCGCTGGTCTTGGGCGCCGACCTGCTGCTGGAGAAGCCGTTGGCGGCGGCCGCACTGTTGGCCGTGGGCGGCTTTGTCCTGACGGCGCTGGTCCGGCGCGAAATGCCCAAGGACGCGCCCATGATTCCGCTCGACCTGCTTCGTGCGATGCCGTTCCGGATCTCCGTGGTCGCGTCGGTCTGCTGCTTCGCCGGTACGACCGCCGGGTTGATGGCGCTGCCTTTCCATCTTCAGCATGGCCTGGGGCAGGACGCCTTCACGGCCGGGCTGTGCATGACGCCCTGGCCCTTGACGGTGGCTCTTGTGGCGCCGCTCGCCGGGCGCATCGCCGAGCGCGTATCGACCGCCTGGCTCTGTGCCGCAGGCGGTGCGCTGGTCGCCGTCGGCCTCGCGGCTGCCTCGCTTTGGCCGCTGCAGGGTCCGGTGCCGCTGGTCCTGCTCACCGTGCTGTGCGGCCTGGGCTTCGGCATCTTCCAGGTGCCCAACAACCGCAGCATGTTCCTCTCGGCACCACCCGAACGAAGTGGAGCCGCAGGCGGCATGCAAGGCACCGCCAGGTTGGCCGGCCAGACCGCCGGCGGGGTCATCACGAGCCTGCTCTTCAGCGTCGCGCCCGACGATCTGGCGCCGCGGATCGGCCTCGCCATCGGCGCCGTGCTGGCCTTGGCGGCAGCCATCGTGAGCATGGCGCGCGCAAGACCCGCGATGCAGCAACCCTCAGGCCGGCGGCACGCGACGCCGCACGCTCAGCGCCTGTCGAGCAGGCGCCTGAGCAGGTCCTCGAGCTGGTCGGCGTCCACCGGCTTGGTCAGGTGTGCGAAGAAGCCGGCGTCGAAGCTCAGCTGGCGGTCGCGCTCCTGCCCGTAGCCGGTGATCGCGATCAGCGGGGGCGGGTTCGCGACCTCGGCGCGCACGCGCTCGGCCACCTGCAGGCCGCTGAGTCCGGGCAGCCCGATATCAAGCAGCACCAGGTCGGGCGCCAGCTGCTTGATGGCGTCCAGCGCCGTCGGGCCGTCGTGCCGCACCGACGCGCGGCAGCCCAGCACCTCCATCAGCTCGGCCATGGTGTGGGCCGAGTCCTGGTTGTCGTCCACCACCAGCACCAACGGACGGCCGTCGAGCTGTGTTCCGTCCGCCTGCCCCCGCTCGGCGATCGTCGGCGGCACCGACAGCGGCAGCCGCACCACGAATTCGCTCCCTTCGCCCGGCACGCCCCTGCTGTAGGCAGCCACGTCCCCACTATGCAGGCTGACCAGCTGCTGGACCAGGCTCAGCCCGAGCCCCAGCCCGCCCTGCAGCCGCGCGACGTCCTGCTCGCCCTGCTCGAAGAGGTTGAAGATGCGCCCGATGTCCTGCGACGCGATGCCGGGCCCGTCGTCGCGCACCGTGAGCACCGCCTTGTCGCCGTCGCGGTCGGCGCGGACGTGCACATGGCCACCGGCCGGCGTGAACTTGATGGCGTTGCCCACCAGGTTGCTCAGCACCTGGATCAGGCGCGCCCGATCGCCGGTGACCCACAGCGCCGTGTCATCGGCCTCGATCCGCAGCTGCTGCGACTTGTTCTCGGCCGCGGGTGCCGTCGCCTCGATGGCCTCCGCCACCACCTCCTTCAGGTCGACCGGCTTCGCTTCCAGCCGGATCTTTCCGCTGGTGATGCGGCCGATGTCCAGCAGGTCGTCCACCAGCCGCACCATCTGCTTGAGCTGGCGCGCGATCGTCTCTTGCGCCAGCCGCAGCGTGCGGCTCTCCAGCTTCTCGCGGGCCATCAGCGCCAGCGCGTTCGAGATCGGCGCCAGCGGGTTACGCAGCTCGTGGCCCAGCATGGCCAGGAAGGTGCTGATGCGCCGGCCCTCGTCCTCCAGCGAGCTGGCACGGCGCTGCTCGGTAAGGTCGCGCGTCACCTTGGCGAAGCCGCGCAGCGTGCCGGTCTCGTCGTGCAACGCCGTGATCACCACGCCGGCCCAGAAGCGGGTGCCGTCCTTGCGCACGCGCCAGCCTTCGTCCTGGAACCGCCCGTCCCGGCGTGCGATGCGCAGCTCCTCGTTGGGCCAGCCGGTGGCCTGCGCGTCGGGCGGGTAGAAGGTCGAGAAATGCCGGCCGATGATCTCGTGCGCCTCGTAGCCCTTGAAACGCCGCGCGCCGGCGTTCCAGCTCACCACGTGGCCGCTGGGGTCGAGCATGAAGATCGCGTAGTCCTTCACGCCCTCCATCAGCAGCCGGAAGCGCTCCTCGCTCATGCGCAGCTGCTCTTCGTGGCGGCGGCGATCCGTCAGGTCGCGGGTGATCTTGGAAAAGCCGCGGAAGTGTCCGTCCGCGTCGATCAGCCGAGTGATGATGACGTTGGCCCAGAAGCGCGTGCCGTCCTTGCGCAGGCGCCAGCCCTCGTCCTCGAAGCGCCCGGTCTCGCGCGCCACCTTCAGCTCGTGCTCGGGCCAGCCGCGCTCGAGCTGTTCCGCCGGATAGAAGATGGAGAAATGGCGCCCGATCACCTCGTGCGCCGCGTAGCCCTTGATCCTGCGTGCACCGGTGTTCCAGCTGCGAACCACCCCGCCCGGGTCCAGGAGGAAGATGGCGTAGTCGCCCACCGCGTCGACCATCAGCCGGAAGTCCGCGTCGCCGGGTGCGGTCAGCGCCGGCGGCGGGGCGACGGGCGGGAATGGGACTTCGCGGGCATCTGCCATGCTGTGGGTCGATCGAGGCCGGTTGCCGCGTCCGCCATGAGGCTGGCACGGCTGCGTAGAGCCGGCGCGTCCTCGGGGGTGCCGGGATGCGCCGGGGCGGAATCGTCGCAGTCTAGCGGCGCGGAACCGGGTGCGCAGTCGGACAGATGCCCGGGTTTCGCGTGCCTCCTGCCGCTCGGCAGTGGCTGGCGAGCCCGCGCCGCATTCACCGGGCACGGCAGGCTGCGGGGACGGACAAGCGGACGATGAGGCAGGCGCCGCAGACGCCGGAGCAGGACGCCGCGCCCTGGGCGCGTCACAGTTCAGGCCATGCAGCAAGCCCTTGTTCCCTACTTCCGCGAAGGCGGCGCCGGCCCTGGCGTGGTCTGTCTCCACGCCAATGCCAGCAGCTGCGCGCAGTGGCGCGGACTGATGGAGCGACTGGCCGCGGGCTGGCATGTGCTCGCGCCCGATTCGCTCGGGGCCGGCCGCAGTCCCGCCTGGCCGGCCGACCGCATCGTGACGCTGGCCGACGAGGTGGCGCTGCTGGAGCCGGTGTTCGCGGCCGCCGGCAATCCCTTCTGCCTGGTCGGCCATTCGTACGGCGGCGCCGTGGCCCTGATGGCCGCCCTCGCATGGCCCGACCGGGTGCGTGCCATCGCGCTGTACGAGCCTACGTTGTTCTCGCTGCTGGAGCAGGAGGCGCCCGGGCAGGAGGCGGCGAACGGCATCCGCTTCGCCGCCGCCGATGCCGCGGCCGCCGTCGCGGCCGGCGACCTCGATGCCGCCGCGGAACGCTTCATCGACTACTGGATGGGCGCGGGCAGCTGGCGCCGCATGCCCGAGGCCCGCCGCGCGCCGATCGCGTCGTCGATGGCCAATGTCGCCGGCTGGGCCCGCGCCCTGTTTTCCGAGCCCACGCCGCTGCAGGCCTTCGGCGCGCTGGAGGTGCCGGTGCTGTACATGACGGGCGCGCAATCGCCGGCCTCGGCGCGCGGCGTCGCGCGGCTGCTGACCGGCGTGCTGGCCGATGCGAGCGTGGTCGAGTTCGAGGCTCTCGGGCACATGGGGCCGGTGACGCATCCCGACGTCGTCAATGACGCGGTGGCCGAATTCCTCGCGCACGGCCGCGCGGCCGAGGCGCACGAACGGTCCGGACATGCGCATGCACCGAGCACGAACGCCGGCGCATAGCGGCCCGGCCGGTGTGTTCTGTTGCCTGCACGCCACCACCGTCGGATAGCATTCGCGCTGACGTTCCTGCCGCGTCCATGGACCTTCGTCCGGGACGGCGGGGCGCATCGAGGACCTGCGCTTGGGCACCGACGACGCTTTCGCCGAATTGGGTTTGGCATCCGGCGCGAGCGAGCGCGAAGTAAAGGCGGCATGGCGCCGGCTGGCCTCGCAGTGGCACCCGGACCGCAACGACAGCGCCGATGCCGTCGCCAGGATGCAGCGCATCAACCAGGCCTTCGAGGAGATCCGCCGCGCCGGATTCTGTGCCGCTCCCGAAGCACCGGCCGCCGAAGCCGATGTCACGACGCCCGCTTCGGCAACCGATCCCGGCTGCGCGGACGACGAGCGCGATGGCGACCCGGCCGCGTACCGCGACGGCGACGGCGACGGCGACGGCACGGCCCGGCAGCGGCGGCCCATCTACCGCAAGGTGAAGTTGACGCTCGAGGAGGCCGCGGCCGGCTGCATCAAGGTGCTGCGAGGCAAGGTCACGCAGACCTGCCGGACCTGCGCGGGCGCGGGCCACCAGGTGCTCGGCGGCCACTGCGTCCGGTGCGGCGGCTCGGGCGCCGTGCCCAAGCGCTCCTTCTTCGGCTGGCCCACCGGCCTGGTCGAATGCGAGGCCTGCCTCGGCGGCGGCATCGCGAGGCAGCCGTGCGCGGCCTGCAGGAGCACCGGGAAGGCGGCCCCGCGCAGCTACCAGCTCAAGGTCCGCATTCCGCATGGCCTGCGCCATGGCGACCTGCTCCACGTCGACGGCCGGCGCCTGCGCCCCGAGCGGCTTCCGGCCGATCTCGAAATCCGCGTCGAGCTGCTGGACCATGCCTTCTTCAAGCTCGACGATGACGGCACCCTTCGCTGCGAGATCCCGGTCGATGGCTTTGCCTGGATCGCGGGCAAGCAGCTCCAGGTGCCGACCCTCACCGGCCTCCAGCCCTTGCAGCTGAGCCGCGGCCGGCTGGCCTACTGCCTGAAGGGCCAGGGATTTCCGGTGGAGCGCCGCGGCGCGCGCGGCGACCAATGGGTCACGCTGGTGCCGGTCTTCCCGGAGCGGCTCAGCACCGACCAGCAGATCCTGCTCGACCAGCTCTGCGCCACGACTTCCGGCGCCGGTGGGGCCGCGGACGAACGGCTCCAGGCGTGGCACCGCGGGCTGCGCGCGTGGGAGCGCGGCCTTCAAGGCTAGTCCACTGAATCACTGAAACTGCTCGGTGGTCGTCCTCCCGATACGGGCGCGCTGCGGCGTTGCAAGTGCTCGGGACCTTCGTGGCATGCGTGTTGCACCAGCGGGCCGGCGGTGCTTCAATGGTCGGCTCCCCGCATGTACACACTGGAGGCGCCATGGCCTACGAAGCCCGCTATGTCTTCAAGCCGAACCCGAGTGCCGATCTGGCTGCCATCATGAAGACGATGGAGCAGGGCGCGGCGCTCTGGCGCAAGCATGGGGCGCCAAGCCCGCGGCTGTGGGCCATCACCGCCGGCGAGCTGGGCAACTACGTGCTCAGCGTGCAGTTCGAGAACGCCCTCGCATTCGCCCAGGTCGTCGACGGCTTGTCGGTCGATCCGGAGTTTCGCGCCTGGCAGGCCCGCAACGCCGAGGCTGGTCTGGTCAGCTGGGTGCGCAGCAACCACGCGCGCGAGCTGGACCTCGGCCAGGATGAGGCCACCGGCACGGCCTAGGCCGGTCGAACCACGCGCAGGCCGCAGCGAGACCGCGCAGGATCAGGACCCCTTCCGGACCAGCGGGCACGCCGACTTCGCGAGCGGCTGGAACGCTTCCGCCGCCGGAATCACCGCCAGCCGCTTGTAGTAGTCCCACGGGTACTTCGACTCGGCCGGCGTCTTCACCTGCATCAAATACATGTCGTGCACCATCCGGCCGTCCTCGCGGATGCGGCCGTTCTTCGCGAAGAAGTCGTTGACCGGCGTGGCCTTCATCTTCGCCATCACCGTGCCGGGTGCGTCGGTGCCGGCATCGCGCACCGCCCGCAGGTAGTGCATCGTCGACGAGTAGTTCGCCGCGTGGATCGCGGTGGGCATCTTCTTCATGCGCTCGAAGAAGCGGCGCGACCACTGGCGGGTCTCGTCGTTGCTGTCCCAGTAAAAGGCCTCCGTCAGCATCACGCCTTGTGCCGCCTTCAGGCCGACGCCGTGGATGTCGGTGATGAACACCGCGAGGCCGGCCAGGTTCTGCTTTGCCGGGTCGATGCCGAATTCCTGCGCCGACTTGATCGCGTTGACGGTGTCGCTGCCGCCGTTGGCCAGGCCGATGATCTTCGCGCCCGAGCCCTTGGCCGCCACCATGAAGGACGAGAAGTCGCTCGCGTTGAAGGGATGGCGCGAGGTCCCCACCACCTTGCCGCCGGCCGAGGTCACCACCTCCGTCACGTCGCGCTCGATCTGCTGGCCGAAGGCGTAGTCGGCCGTGAGGAAGTACCAGCTGTCGCCGCCCTTCTTGACGATCGCGCGGGCGGTGCCGTTGGCCATGGCGTAGGTGTCCCACGCGTAGTGGATGCTGTTGGGCGTGCAGCTCTCGTTCGTGAGGCGCAGCGCGCCGGCGCCATTGATGATGGCGATGCGGTTCTTCTGCTTCGCCATGTCCACCGCGGCGAGGGCCACGGCCGAGTTGGTGAGGTCGGTGATCATGTCCACCTTCTGCACGTCGAACCACTCGCGCGCCTTGTTGGCGGCAATGTCGGCCTTGTTCTGGTGGTCGACTTCCAGCACCTCGATCGGCTTCCCGAGGACCTGGCCGCCGAAGTCTTCCACCGCCATCTTCACCGCCATGGCCGAGCCGCGGCCCGACAGCTCCGACAGCACGCCGCCCATGTCGGTGATGACGCCGATGCGCACCGCGCCGTCGGAAATGCCATCTCCCTGCGCCTGTGCTTGCGCGATCGAGGCGATGGCGAGGGCGGCGGCGCCGCATGCCCCTGCAATTCTGTTCACGATGATGTCTCCTTCGTTGTCAGATCACGTTGCGGGTGAGGCCGCCGTCCACGCAGATGTTCTGGCCCGTGATGTAGCTGGCGTGCACCGAGGCCAGGAAGGCGCAGAGCCCGCCGAAGTCCTCCGCCGTGCCCAGCCGCTGCATGGGGATGCTGCGGGCCATGTCCTCGCGCACGGCGGCTTCGTCCTGGCCGGTGCGCCGCTGGCGGTCGGCGATCACGCGCTGGAGCGCGCCGGTGTCCATGAGTCCCGGCAACAGGCCGTTGACCGTGATGCCGTGCGGCGCCACCTCCCGGGCCAGCGAGCCCATCGCGCCGGTCAGGCCCACGCGCAGGCTGTTGGAAAGGGCCATGTTCGGATAGAGCTCCTTCACCACGAAGGAGGTGATGTTGAGGATGCGCCCGAAGCGCGCCGCCCGCATCGCGGGCAGGAACGCGCGCACCACCTCGAGCGGGCCGATCACATTGGTCTCGTGGCTGGCACGCCAGGCGGCGAGCTTCGTCTCCTCGAAGGGCGCCGCCGGCGGGCCGCCGGCGTTGGTGACCACGATCGACGGTACGCCGATGCGCGAGACGGCCTCGATCAACCGCGCCCGCTGGTTCTCGTCGCCGATGTCGCCGGGCACGAACCGGGCCTGCGCCGACAGGCCGCGCGCGGTCGCCTCGCCATGGGCGGCATCGCGCCCATTGAGCAGCACGCGCACGCCTGCCTCGGCGAGCGCACGCGCGCAGGCCAGGCCCAGCCCGCGCGTGCCGCCGAGTACCAGCGCCGTCCTGCCCGCAATGCCGAGGTCCATGGCGGGTCTCTTCTAGAAGGGGCAGGAAGGGTCGAACTTCGGGCTGCGCTTCTCGCGCAGCGAGGCGATGCCTTCCTGCACGTCCGGCCCCGAGAAGCCCATGAACTCGAGCGCCAGCGAGCTGTCGAAAGTGGGCCCGGCCAGGCGCAGCCAGTTGTTCAGCGCGTACTTGGTCCAGCGAATGGCTGTCTGCGAACCGGCGGCCAGCTTCTCCGCCACCTCGAAGGCCTTGGCCACCAACTGGTCCTCCGGCACGGCCAGCGAGACCAGGCCGATGCGCTCGGCCTCCTCGCCCGAGACCGCCTCGCACAGCATCAGGTAGTACTTGGCCTTGGCCATGCCGCACAGCAGCGGCCACACGATGGCCGCGTGGTCGCCGGCCGCGACGCCCAGGCGCGTGTGGCCGTCGATGATGCGCGCCGTGGTGCTGGCGATCGACACGTCGGCCAGCAGGCCCGCGACCAGCCCGGCGCCGACGGCCGGGCCGTGCATCGCCGAGACCACGGGCTTCCCGCAGTTGATCACGTTGTAGACCAGGTCGCGCGCCTCGCGCCAGACGCGGGCACGCACATTGAAGTCGTTCGCCATGTCCTCCACCAGGCCCAGGTCGCCGCCGGCGGAGAAGCCCTTGCCTTCGCCGCGGATCAGCGCCACGCGCGTGGCCGGGTCCTTGTCGATGTCGCTCCAGATGGAGGCCAGCTCGCGGTGCAGGTTGTGGTCGGCGGTGGAGAGCTTCTTGTTGGCGCTCTGCGAGGCGCCCATCACCACCTCGAGGATGCCGTTGGGGTGGGGCTTCAGCGTGAGCGCGCTGTAGTGCGCGTAGGGGTTTTCGTTGGCCATGTTCAAAGTCCTTGTCGGGATGGGAAGAGAGCTCAGATCTTCTTCCTTCCGGCCCAGTAGGGTTCCTTCAGCAGGTTCTTCTGGATCTTGCCGATCGGCGTCTTGGGAAAGCCCTCGACGAAGCGCACCAGCCGCGGCCGCTTGTGGCGCGCGAGCTTCTGCTCGCACTGCGCGACCACCCGCGCCTCTTCCAGCGTGCAGCCCGGCTTGAGCTGCAGGTAGGCGGCCGGCACCTCGCCCCACTTGGCATCGGGAATGCCGAAGACCGCGCACTCCGCCACCTCGGGCAGCTCGTAGAGCACCTGCTCGATCTCTTTCGGGTAGACGTTCTCGCCGCCCGAGATCAGCATGTCCTTGGCGCGGTCGATCAGCGTGATGAAGCCCTCGGCATCTATCACGCCGATATCGCCCGACAGGCCCCAGCCGTTGCCGAGGCGGAAGAACTCGGCGGTCTGCTGTGGCTCGCCGTAGTAGCCGATCATCAGGTTGTCGCCGCGCGAGGCCACCTCGCCCAGCTCGCCAGCGGCGGCGGGCGTGCCGTCGGGGCGCAGCACCGCCACGTCCACGTTGTAGGGCTGGCGGCCCACGCTGCCCAGCTTGTCGTGCGCGCGCTGCCAGGGCAGGGCGGCGATCACGCCCATTTCCGACTGGCCGTAGATCTGCGTCAGGCGCAACTGCGGCAGCTTGCGCATGAGTTCCACCTGAACCCAGTCGGGCATGGGCGCGCCGGCGAAGGAAAGCTTGGTCCAGCTCTGGAGCTGGCGCTGCTCCAGGTCGGGCAGCATGGCCAGCGCATTGGCCTGGGTCGGCACCATGAACGTGGCAGTGATGCGCTCGGCCTCCACCGCATCGATGAAGGCCTGCGGCGACCACGGCGTGACGAAGACCGTCGTGGCGCCGACCAGGATGGCCGGCTGGAACATGATGTTGAGGGCCGCGACGTGAAACAGCGGCGTGACGATCGCGACCACGTCGCCCGCCTCCAGGTGCTCTTCCACCACCACCGTGTGGGCGGTGATGGCACGCGCGCGGTGGTTCATCAGCACGCCCTTGGGATGGCCGGTGGTGCCGCCGGTGTAGGTCATGCAGAAGGGGTCGCGCTCGTCGATGGCGACCTCGGGCGGCATCGACGGCTGGCCGTCGATGAAGCGCTCGAATGCGATGGCGCCCGGCACCTCGGCGCTGCCGCTGCCGATCGCGACGAAGTGCCGGATCTCCGGGCAGGACTCGCGCACCGCCGCCACCTTGTCGGCGAACTGCGCGTCGTAGATCAGCACCCGGGTGTCGGATTTGGCCAGCACGTAGGCCAGCTCCTCCGGCGCATAGAGGATCGAGATGTTGTTGAGCACGCAGCCCGAGCGCGCCACGCCGAAGAACACGGCGCCGTAGGCGGACAGGTTGCGGCACAGCATCGACACGGTCGCGCCGCGGGGCAGGCCCAGGCCCAGCACCGCGTGCGCGACGCGGTCGGCCAGGGCATCGAGCTCGCGGTAGGGCACGCGCTCGCTGCCCTGCGGCCCGCGCAGGACGATGGCCGTCTTGTCCGGGAACCGGTGTGCCGAACGGCGCAGCATGTCTCCTGTCAGCATTTCCAATACCTTTACGAAATGCGGAAAATATTTTCGTTTAGCGTAAATGCGCCGAGGCGCCGATGTCAATCCGAGGACAACCCGAACCCCGCCATCCCGTACAGTCGCCCCCGATGAGCACCTCCGCATCCCCCGCCCGCCGGAAGCGACCGGGCGCCAGCACGGCCCCGAAGGCCGGCGTGCAGTCGGTGGAGAACGGCCTCGACCTCATGTTGATCGTGGCCCACCATCGCCGCCCGATGAAGATCACCGACATCGCCGAGCAGGCGGGCATCGCGCCCAGCAAGGCGCACCGCTACCTGGTGAGTTTTGTGCGCACCGGCTTCCTGGCGCAGGACCCGGAGACCGGCCTGTACGGCATGGGCCCGGTGGCGCTGGAGTTCAGCCTGTCGTGCCTCGCGACGCTCGAGCCTGTCTCGCTCGCCACGCGCGCGGCCGAGCACCTTTGTGCGTCGCTGGGCCACACGGTCGCGGTTTCCGTCTGGGGCAGCTTCGGCCCGACGGTGGTGCGCTGGGAGCAGCCGGCGCGGCCGGTGATGGTCAACATCGGCCTGGGCTCGGTATTTCCGCTCTACCGCTCGGCGACGGGGCGCGTGTTCGCGGCCTTCCTGCAGCCCGAGCAGATGGAGGCCTACCTGGCCTCGTCCGCCAACCGCGAAGAGCCGGCCGAGACCGATGAAACCGTCGACCAGGTGCGCGAGCGCGGCATGGCGCGCGCCATGGGTGACTTCATGGCAGGCATGAGCGCCTTCGCGGCGCCGGTGCTCGACGACCGCGGGCGCCTGGTGCTCGCCATCACCGTGCTCGGCTACAAGGCCGGCTTCGACCACCGCTGGAACGGCCCGGTCGCGCAGGCGCTGCGCGAGGCGGCGCAGACCCTGTCACGCACGCTGGGCCACCAGCACGAGCGGCTGGCGCTGGGCTGAGGGTCGGAGCCCGGCAACCGCCGGCGAACCGACGAGCCTCAGCGCGCGCTGCCGTCGCGGGCGGGGGCGAGAGCGGCTGCGACGCGCAGCACCTTCTCGAGCTGCTCCACCGTGTAGGGCTTCTGCAACCAGAAGGTGCCGGGCGCGAGCCGCGGTGGCCGCGGCAGGCCGGTCGCGAAGATCACCGGAAAGCCGCTTTGCCGCTGCACCTTCTGGGCGAGCTCGAGCCCGGAGAGGGCGGGCAGGTTGATGTCTGCCATCAACACGTCGAAGGCACCGTCGAGAAAGCGGTTGATCGCCACCTCCGCGCTCTTCACCCCCGCGGCCCAGTGGCCGAGCGTGCGCAGCAGCTCCAGCGTGACCGCCAGCATGTCGGGATCGTCCTCGACCACCAGGATGCGCAGCTTGCGTGTCGATGCCGGCACGCGGGCGGCGGCGGTGCCGCTGGCCAGCTCGGCGCGCCGCTGCGCGATCCAGTCGAACAGGCAAAGCCGGAACTCCGCATCCCATGCCGGATGGGAGAGGGCATGGTCCGCGCATTCCAGCATCCGCACCTGCAGCGAGCGCGCCTGCGCGAAGGCCACCGCGTAGTTCTCGATGACCGGGCGCGGCACCGTGTCGTCGCTGCCCGATCCGACCAGCAGCACATCACCCCGGAAGCCGGCACAGGCGGCCAGCGCGCGGTTGTCCTTGGCGCGCAGCCGCAGCAGCCGATAGGCAGCCAGGTCGTCCTTGTCGAGCTCCTCCTTGGGCGTCGTCCAGCCGATGTCGCGATAGAGCGCCGGGGCGCGCAGCGCGAGCCAGCGCACCGGGCGCAGGGCACTCGCGAACGCGGCGAGGTAGCCGCCATAGCTGACCGCCACCATGCCGATCGCGTCGCGGTCGACTTCCGGCTCGGCCGCCAGCGCGTCGTACGCCGCCAGCACATCCTGCAGGTTGTCCTCGCGCGTCACCGCTGCCCGCTCGGCCGGCGACCAGCGCTCGTTCGGCAGGTCGACCAACCGGCAGGCCCAGCCTTGCGCACAGAGGTCGCTCGCCAGCGCGCGGTAGCGCTCGCGGTGGTCGTCGTCCCAACCGGGCACCAGCAGCGCCCCCGGCTTGCGGGCGGCGGTCGAAGAGGCCGGGCTGTCCATGGCGCTGGATTGTTGTAGACGAGGCACGCGTGGAAGATGCCGTCGTCCCGGCTCGCGGTCCGTCAGCAGCGACCGCGTGCAGGTGCCCGCCGATGGCTCGGTGCCCCGTCTCTACAATGCGGGCCCTTTCCCTGCCCCTGATTCGCGCGCCATGGACATTGTCGTCAACGAAGAACTCAAAGCCTATATCGACCCGTTGACGCCCGAGGAATACGAAGCGCTGGAGCGCAGCCTGCTCGCCGAAGGCTGCCGCGATGCGCTGGTGCTGTGGGGCGACGTGCTGGTGGACGGCCACAACCGCTACGGCATCTGCCGCAAGCACGGCCTGCCTTTCCAGACGGTGCAGAACGCACGCTTCCGCTCGCTCGAGGACGTGCACCTGTGGATGATCGACCAGCACCTGGGCCGCCGCAGCATCTCCGACTTCCAGCGCGGCGTGCTGGCGCTGCGCAAGAAGGAGATCGTGGCCGAGCGGCGCGCCCGTGCGGCGGCCAGCCCGGCGCCGACTCCCGACATCCCGGCGAGCGCAGTCCCCGCCGAGGCCAACGACAGCGCCGCGCCGCCCGCCCCGCTCGACAGCCGCGAGGCCGTGGCCAGGGCGGCACGCCTGAGCAGCAGCCAGGTGGTGATGATCGAGAAGATCCGCAAGCAGGCCGCGCCCGAGCTGGTCGCGGCCGTCAAGTCCGGCACCATCTCCATCAACGCCGCGGCCGCCGTCGCCACCCTGCCGGCCGAGGAACAGGTCGCCGCCGTGGTCGCCGGCAAGGACGAGCTCAAGCAGGCGGCCAAGCGCGTGCGCGAATCGAAGCGCAAGCCGCGCGACGATTCGGCCGATGCGCCGCAGGAAGGCGCGCAACCCGGAGACGACGAACTGAAGGCCCTGCGCCGTCGCGTCGCCGAGCTCACGGCCGAGAACGAGTCGCTGCGCCGTCTACTGGCGGCGCTGCAGGCGTCGAGCAATGCCGAGGAGGGGGCCGAGCTGCCGGCGCCCTTCTAAAGCGGGAGGGTCTAGTAGCGGATCTTCACGCCCGCCTTGATGCCCTTGTTGTCCCTCCCATCCGAGTGCGCGCCGGCGGAAAAGGAGACGTCGCCGCCCGTGCTGGCGCCGAGCGAGTAGTTCGGGCGCGCACCGGAGGTGTCCATGCCGCCGTAGAGACCGCTGCCGTCCTTTCGCTGCACGCCCAGCGTCCCGCCGTTCGCGGTCGCCGCCTTCTCGGTCGGGGACAAGTTCGGACTGACGTAGATGGAACCTTCGTCGTTGCTCTCGACGGGGAGCTTCGGCGCTTGTGCAAGGGCGGCCGCGCAGCAAGCGGCGAGGACGAGCGATGTCAGGAGGGGCTTGTTCATCAAGACAGGGACAAGGCGTCTGGCAAACGAACGACCTTATCTGAAGGCTGCAAGGCAGGGCAAGCCTTCCGGCCGCGATGCGATGATCCCGCCGTTGCCGTGCGGCTTCAAGGAGACAGAAATGTTTTCACATGTATTCGTGAGCGTGGCCGATTTCGAGAACGCCAGGGCGCGGTCGGGCTGAGCGACAGCTTCTGGACGAAGCTTCAGAAGGACTATGAGACAGCCATCGCCAAGGAAGAGCTTGCCGAAGAGCTCGCAACGATCGAGCTCCTCGAGGCTGCCTGACACGTACCGTTTGACGTAGCCGCAGCGGCGCTCAGCCGTTCAGCTCGCGCTTGCGCTCGATGATGCGCGACACCAGCCCGTACTCCACCGCCTCCTGCGCCGACAGCCAGCGGTCGCGCTCGATATCGGTCATGACCGCCTCGAAGGACTTGCCGGTCTCCCGCGCGATCGTCCTTGCGATGCGCTCGCGGGCCTTGAGGATCTCCTGCGCATGGATCGCGATGTCGCTCGCTGGCCCGCCGGCGCCGCCGCTGGGCTGGTGGATCAGGAAGCGCGTGTTCGGCAGGCAGAAGCGCCGCTCGCGCGGCGCCGCCAGGTACAGGTGCGTGGCCGCGCTGCCGACCCAGCCGGTGCCGATCATGCGCACCGGGGCCGCGATGAAGCGCACCACGTCGTGGATCGTGTCGCCCGACTCCAGGTGCCCGCCCGGCGAGCTCACCAGGATGTCGATGGGCGCGTCGCTGTCGGCGTCGAGCGCGATCAGGCGCCGCGTCACGTCGCGGGCCGAGGCGTCGGTGATCGCGCCGAAGATCAGCAGCGTGCGCGATTTGAAGGCCTTCTCCTCGAGGTAGGAACTGCTGCGCGGCTCGCCCGTCGGGGTGTCCGGTGCGTCTTCGGGGGTTTCCATGTCGTGTTGCTCCTTGACTGGATGAGGTGCCATGACGAACAGGCAGCTTACCTCCGCATCGCGCGGCGCGTCGTGCGATGAGGGCCGCTCCCGCAGGCGCATCGCGTGAACGCGGGATCGCCAGGACGCGCGCACCTGTCCACAATCGAGCCCAGGGATCGGGCATCTCGCCAGGCTGTCACACACCGATCCCCGCACGTGCCGCCGCGCGTGCTTCGTTTGCTTGTCAGTCAGGGAGCCGGAAAGAAGCGCTGCAAGGCCTCGGCCGTCGGGCGGGGCGCTTCCTCTGGAAAGAAGTGGCCTGCGTCGACGGCGTGGCCTTGCACGTCGTCGCTCCACGCGCGCCTCAGCGCGTGCGGCGCGCCCCGCTGTCCTCGATGGACTCGCCATCTTCCTTGGTGAAGGGCGAGATCCTGCCCACGGGCAGGATCTCCAGCACTTCCTCCGAGGGGCGGCAGAGCTTGGTGCCCAGCGGTGTCGCGACGATGGGGCGGTTCATCAGGATCGGGTGCTGCGCGATGAAGTCGAGCAGCTCGTCGTCGCTCCATTTCGGGTTGCCGAGGTCCAGCTCCGCGTAGGGCGTTCCCTTCTCGCGCAGCAGCGCGCGCAGGGGCTGGCCCGTGGCGGCCGCGATCTCGCGCATCTGCTCGCGGGTGGGCGGCGTCTTCAGGTATTCGATGACCGTGGGCTCGATGCCCGCGTGGCGCAGGAGCGCGAGCGTGTTGCGCGAGGTGCCGCAGGCGGGGTTGTGATAAATGGTGACTTCGGACATGGGGGGATTCTCGAACAATGCATGAATGCCGCGCCTGGGACCTGCCTATGGTGCCCACGGTGCTCATGTCCTCGAGCATGCCCTCGTGATGTGACGAGAGCGCGCAAGCACCAGAGAAAAAAGCACCGCGACGCGCGCGCCGCGGGCTCTTCCTTTCCTTCGCTTACTTCCTCACGCCGATCGCGCCCGAGCCGGCGGCATTGGCGCCGCCGCCGAGGGCCGGCACCGCACCGCTCACCGCATTCGTGGCGCCGCCCACTGCATTGGTGGCGCCGCCGACCGCGCTGGTCGCGCCCTGCACCCCCCCGCTCAGCGTGGAGCCGACGCCGCCCACCGTGCTGCCCAGCGTGCTCGCCGGCGTGCTGCTGGTGCCGGTGTCGGCACCCGCGCTCGCACCGGCCCGGGTTTGCGCGGACCCTGCGGCACGGCTGCCGCGCTGCTGGCGTTGTTGCTGTCCGGGTGCGGCCGCAGCGTCGCCCGATGCGTTGACGTCCGCCTGCACGCCGACGCCGACCCCCACCTTCGGTGTCTGCACGTTTTGCGCGTTGGCGAACCCGCCGGCGGCCAGCAGGCCCGCGAGCAGGGCGCCGAGAGCGATGCGGTTCGGGTGTTGTTGCTTCATGTGTGACGGTCCCTTTCGTTGATGAATGGTCACTGACAGAGAGAGAACCGGCTTGGGCGCCGGTCCGGGTGGACCATAGGGAAGCGTCCGCGTCGCACCGTGTGGGGAACCGGCGCTGGAGGGCGTGGGAGCCGGCCGTCGGCGAGATGTGTCGCTCATGCGTTGCAGTTTTTCCCGCTTTGACCATCCACTTGGATGGTGTTAGGATGGGATATGCCACGAAAAAGCGCTTCCCTCTCGGCCTCGCCCAGGCCGGCCGACGAAAAGATCACCATCAACGTCGGTTGCGTGGACCTCGGCCAGATCGACCTGCTCGTGCAGGAAGGCTTCTATGCCAATCGCACCGATCTCATCCGCACCGCCATACGCAACCAGCTCGCCACGCAGGTCGACGTCGTGCGCCAGGTCGTGTCGAGCAAGTCCCTGGTGCTCGGAATCCAGCACTACGACGCCGCCGGCCTGCAGGCCATTCAAGCGGCCGGACAGAAGTTGCAGATCCGGGTGCTCGGCCTGGCCGTGATCGCGGCCGATGTCACGCCGGCGCTCGCACTTGCCACCATCGAATCCATCACGGTACTGGGCGCGCTCCACGCGAGCCCGGCCGTCAAGGCGGCACTGGCCGCCCGCATCCGCTGACCCATCAACCCGAAGGACCCCGATGAACTTTGACCTCAAGCACCTGATGACAGAAGCAACCCGTCTGACCCGCGCCGGTGACCTGCAGGCGGCCACTGCCGCGATCCAGGCCGCGCTGCGCGGGCTCGAACCGGTTCAGCCGACGACCCGCGAAACAGGCGGCGCGATCGATGTCGAGGCGAGGCAAGTGCCCGAGGGCTCGCCGGCCGGCATCGTCGACGATGCGCCCGGGGCGTACGACGAGGTCTCCGTACCCGGCCGCTTCATCGCCGGCAGTTTTGCCGACGCGGCCAGCCGCCGCGACTACAAGCTCTACATCCCGCCCGAGGCGGGCCGAGGCCCCTTGCCGCTGGTCGTGATGCTGCACGGCTGCACCCAGGACCCTGACGATTTCGCGGCCGGCACAGCGATGAACGCAGCCGCACTGGCGCACGGCTTCTACGTGCTGTATCCGGCGCAGTCGCGCCAGGCCAACCCCCAGGGGTGCTGGAACTGGTTCAAGCACAGCCACCAGAAGCGCGGTCGCGGAGAACCGGCGCTCCTGGCCGGAATGACGCAGTCGGTGATGGCGCAACACGCAATCGACCCGCAGCGCGTCTATGTTGCGGGGCTGTCGGCCGGCGGCGCGATGGCCGCGATCCTCGGCGATGCCTATCCCGATCTGTACGCAGCCGTCGGCGTCCACTCCGGCCTGGCGGCCGGTGTCGCATCCGACCTGCCGGCTGCGTTGATGGCGATGAAGAAAGGCGGTGCCCTGCAAAGCCGCGCTTCCAGCGGCATGCCCACCATCGTCTTCCATGGCGATGCCGACGCGACCGTCCATGCGAGCAATGGCGAACAGGTCATCGCCGCCAGCGTCGGAAACACGACCACGGTCGAAGTCCAGCGTCTGAACGCCAACGGCGCCCGCGCCGCGACGCGCCGCTTGCACCGGTCAGCCGACGGGCGGGTCGTTGCCGAGCACTGGACCGTGCACGGCGCGCCGCATGCGTGGGCGGGCGGCAGCACCAAGGGCTCCTATACCGATGTTCGCGGGCCGGATGCGAGCGCGGAGATGCTGCGCTTTTTCTTCGAGCATTCGCGCAAGCCGATGCACTGAGTCGTGCGTTGCACGTGTGGCGCTGCCGGCCGCGCTCAAAGCGCGCTCGGTCCCTTCACGATGGCTCGAAGGGCTGAAAGAGGGTCGGCTGGTCCAGGACCAATGCATCGACGAAGGCGCGGGCGCTGGGCGCCCCGCCGAAGTAGTTGAAGTGCGTTGCGTCCAGGCCCTCGGCCAGCCAGGAGCTCGAGCCTCCGCGCCGTCGCGCGCCTGCGTACATGGAAGCGGTCTGCACCACCAGGTCGCTCTCCGCCCAGGAGGCGCCCCGGGTTCCCAGGACTTCGACCCAGGCCGCATTGCCGAA
This sequence comes from Variovorax sp. RA8, assembly GCF_901827175.1. Classification (NCBI taxonomy): domain Bacteria; kingdom Pseudomonadati; phylum Pseudomonadota; class Betaproteobacteria; order Burkholderiales; family Comamonadaceae; genus Variovorax; species Variovorax sp. RA8. The sequence goes on from NZ_LR594662.1 coordinate 156,623, forward strand.
GCCCCGCGTGTTCCCGGCAATCACGCGCAGATCGCCCGGCAAGGGTTCGACCGGGCTGTTGAGCCATTGAATCAGCGGCGCGTCGGGCAGCAGGGATGCGATCCCGGGCACCCTCGAGGGCCCCGTGCGGGAGCGGACCGCTTCCACGAGGAAGGCCTCCAAGGCGGGCTGAGTGGAGATGTGCCCAAGCCGGAGGGCGTTCCTGAGCAGCGACAGCCAGATGTCGAGACGCTCTTCCTCGATCCTGATGCCCTTCGCAGGGCAGGCCACACGCACCACGCGATCGATGCTGACGTGCTTCTCGCGCATCACGCTTCCCAGTTCCAGCAGCGCGCGGCGGTCGGCCGCATCGGCATCGGCGGAGAAAAAGGTCGAAGCGACACGCTCGATCTGCGCGGGCTGCGCGGCAACGCGCGCCAGCACCTCGGCCACCAGCCCTCCGCTCGAATGCGTCGCCAGATGCACCGGCGCCGTGGACGGCAGAGCCCTGGCGAGCGTGAGAGCGGCGGCGACGGGACTGACGCCGAGGGTCGGATGGTCCAGCGCATACACCCGGTCTCGATAGGCGCGGAACAACTCATGGCGTGCCTGGTCATGCGCGGTCCACAACGCGCCGAACGTGCTGGCCGTAGTGAGGAAGACTCCGTGCACGAACACCAGGATCGGAACGCCGCCCGGAAACTCCCATGCCAGCGAGTCGGCGGTGGGGCTGCCCTTGAGTGCTGCCAGCGAGTCGGGCCGCAACGCGTACAACCCGGCGTCGACCTGGGCATCGAGCCGATGCAGCGCCTCGGCCAGCGTGGCGCTTGGGTCCTTCACGACGCCGCCCAGGACCTCGATGCGCGAGAGGAGCGGCGATGGCTGCGCAAGGCCGCCGGAGCGCTGGGCATCTGCGTTGCCCTCGCGGCGAAACAGCTCGGCGGCATTCGCAGGGTGCAGGATCAACGTGGCGCCGTCGGAGGTCTCGATGGCAACCACGTCCTCGCCAGCGACCGCAGACTCCAATTGCCGCGCGGAAGAGGGCAACGCTTCGGGCGCGTTCCCGGCCGCCTTGCCGATGCCAGGCACGTATCTCGCACGGCCTTCCTCCGTGGCATGCGCCAGCAGCAAGCCGCGAAGTGCCGCCCCCCGAAGCCCGGTGATCTCCATGTAGCGGGCTGCCAGGCCCACGACCGCTGCGCACGAGAACGACGTGCCCGACATCGTGGTGTAGCGCGCCGGCGGCAGTACCGGCCCGCCTGAGTCGCCACGCGTTCCCGCACCCACGGCGGCCAACGCATTGGCGCCAGGCGCCCAAAGATCCGGACCCTCCTTCTGCAGATTGCCCTCCGATGTCGCCGATGCGCGATTGCTGAAGCCGAGCGGCCGTCCTTCCTGGTCCAGCGCGCCCACCCCGAGCACCTCGGGCATCGAGGCCGGAAACTGCACGGGCTCCTGCGCGCCCTCGTTGCCGGCCGCGGCCACCACCAGGATGTCCTGCGCCGCGACCAGGCGCAGGGCGTGAGCGATCGCGCCATCCGATGAACCCATGCCGAGCGGCACGCACAGGATGTCCGGACGTTCATCGGGCGGCACGTTCAGCATGGCGTCGACGGCCCTGAGCACGGTGCTGGTCGCGCCGTGGCCCTGCGCGTCCAGTGCGGCGTAGGACTGCAGCCGCACCATCGGTGAAATGCCGACGAAGCGCCCTGCGATCACGCTCGCGACGGCCGTGCCATGGCCCTGCGGATCCGTGCGCGCGCCGTCGATGACCAGATGCTGAAGCTCAGGATGCGTGGCATCGACGCCGGTGCTGATGATCGCCACCCGCACCCCTATGCCGAAGGTCTCGCGCAAGCGCAGCTCGGGCAGGCCGAGCCACGCCGGCCAGTTGGGCGCCGGCGCAAGGCCCTCGCGCGCGTGGTCGGCGAGCACGTCGATGGGCGCGCCCGACTGCAGTTCGTCGGCCACCCTGGCCAGCTGCCTGTCCTTGCGTGCCAGCGGCGCCAGCGCGCGCAGCATCCGGGACCGGTCGCCGTGCAGGATCTGCACGAGCAGGTGGCGGTCGAACAGCACGCGGCGCGCACCCTCCGCGCCGCGGGCGGCGATCGCATGATGCAGCAGGTGGTCGCGCAGATAGGTCGGCGGCAGAAGCGGCGTGGGGGTGCCGAGCGTGAGTTCGCCCAGGATGCCTTCATGGGCCGCGCGCACCTCTTCTCGGTAGGCACTCTGCAGGAACTGCGACACCGCCGGGTGCAGCGTGGCGGCGGTGCCATCCGGCGTGCGGCATTGCCAGGCGAGTTGCACCGCGAGGGCTTCGCTGCCGGTCTTGCGATCGGGGTAGCCGGGGCGGCGCGCCGACATCACGATCAGCCCGTCGCGCTCTGCCGCAGTCAGCTGGCGCAGCACCTTCAGGCTGAGTGCGCCGTAGTTCGACTCCGGGCGCTCGGTATCGCGGCGCGGCCAGCGGCGGATCCCGCGCAGCCAGCCGGCGCCCACGATCGGCACCAGCGAGGGCACGCCCTGGTGCACGGACCACAGATCCCTCGCCTCCGTACCTTGCAGGCCCATCTGCACCAGATGGGCCTGGGCCTCGGTGGCGTCCAGGTGGCCGACATCGATGTCGCCCTGGCGTTGCATGCGTACGTCGATGCACGTGTCGCCGCCGACCCGGCCCTTTGCGCCGAAGCGGACCACGAGCCGTTGCAGGTGGGCCGCTGCGGGCTCGGCCGGCGGGTCGACGTCGAACCAGATTCCCCCGCCGAAGCGCGAGCGGACCGAATGCCGCCGCAGCACATTGCCCAGGAGCGTGCGCACACCCGCGCCCGGCATCGCGCGCAGGCGCAACACGCCACCCGATGCCAGCGCGAGCACGCGCTCGGCCAGCCGATCCTCGAGCGCGGGCCTTGGCACCAGGCCTTCCATCAGCGGCGGGAAATTGCGAAGCGCACCCAGCTCGGCGGCTGCCCCTTGCACATGGACCCCGCCGCGTTCGATCCCCGGCATCGACGCGCCACCCCCGCGCAGTGCGCGAAGGCGGCGCGAGAGCTCGAGGAAGGAACGCGCGGACGCCGGCAGGAACTCGGTACCGCGCGGGTCCCGGAGCAGGGCGCTGAAGCTGGCCAGCTTGACGCCGCTCTTGGCCTCGACGAAGCGCCGGATCGCCTCGCGCGATTCCGCCATCGCGCTGCTGGCCTGGCGCTGCTCCTCGCCCGACAGCGACCCGTGCAGCCATTCGCGCAGGCCGGGCACGAAGTCGAACACCATGTCCTGCGGTGCACCGCCGGGCGGCGAAACGCGCACCAGCAGCCCCGACAGCAACACCTCGGCAGCCGGCGCCAGGGAGCGCGGGCCGGGCAGCGAATGCAGCAGCAGGCGCATCACCGGCAGGGTGATCCATGTGCCGGCCAGCAGGCGCAGCAGGGCGAAAGCCTGCGCCGATGCGATTGCGCGAAAGCGCAGCACGCGTTCGCGCGCGGCTTCCGGCGTACCGGCGGGCGCGGTCGCCGCGCCGGCGGCCGGCACGCCCGGCGGCAGCACCGACGCCAGGTCGTCTTCGAGCGACACGGCGGCATGCTGAAGCAGGCGCGGCGACATGACGAAGTCGGCCCACGCCTCCAGCGCGGGTGCGTCCAGCGAGAGCATCGGCACGGCGTCCAGGCCCCCGCGATCGCGGAAGCCGCCGCGCCACACGTCGAGCCGTTGGAGCAATCGGTTGACGCTGCCGCGCTCGCGCGCGCGGACCAGTTCGGGCGCCTCGCCAAGCGCAGTGAAGCCCCAGGCCTTCGGCGGCAGCATCTGCACGATCGCCAGCACCGAACGCGCGCCGAGGTCGCGCACGAACTTGCGCAGCACGGGCCCTTCCCACTGCGCAGACGCGCCATGCGTCAACACCAGCGCAAGCAGTGGCCGTTGCGATTGCAGCATCGCGCGCGGCGCGCAAGGCATGCCCGACGGCGACTCCACATTCACCGCACCCGCCTTGATCGACCAGCGCCACAACCTCACCTGGCCGAACGCACCGTGGCGCGCGAGCAGGTTGCGCAACTCGATCAGCGTGTCCTCGAAGGCAAGCATCGCCTCGTCGCGCTCGGCAAGCAGCACGACGTCGAACCAGCGCTCCGCCACCGGCCGCAACACCGGCACCAGCGCATAGGCGCGCGTACCGGGCGCCGCGCCGGCCAGCAGTTCCGCGCAGGCCTGCGCGCTGGCCTCGGCGGTGGCCTGGGTGTCGACCACGCGCCGATTGGCCGACGGCCGCTTGCGCAGGAAAGGCTTCAGCGCCCGCTCGATCGCGGCGCGGCCCGGCAAGGCGTCGGCCACCGGGACCTGCACGCGGCGCGCACTGAGCTGCTCCTCTCCCTCCTTGCCGGGTTGCGCCACGAAAAGCGAGGTGCTGCCGCCGAACTGCTGCGGCGTGCCGTCACGCTCGGTGCGGTCGCCGCCATGGTGCCGGTCTGCCGAAGAAGACTTCTTCGCCGCGGGCGTGCCGCCCGCGTGCGCACCGGCGCCCGCCGTGGGCAGCTTGGCCGGGACGCCGGCGGGCGTTGCCGGCACGGGCAGGAGCCGCGCGAGCCACAGTGCATCCGCACGTTCCAGCGCATCGGCGCCAGCGATGTCGGTGCCCAGCAGGCGCAGCGCCTCGGTGAAGCGCCGCCGCCAGTCCTGCGGCCCCGGTGCAGGTGCGGTCGTCTGGGCCATGCGTGGGTTCCGTGGGCTCTGCGTCAGTCGAGACTCTTGAACAGCACGTCGAGGATGCGCTCCTGCTCCTCCTTCGACAGGCCTTGGCGCTGCGGGCTCAGGTACTGGGCATTGAGCAGCTGGTCGGTGGCCAGCGCACCTTGCTCGCGGCGGCCGAGGAACTCCTTGAGCAGGTCTTGCATCTGGGGGTCGCCCGCCATCGCCGGCAGATGCGCGCGCACGATGCTGGCGAGCTGGGTCTCGTCCGGATCGGGCAATGTGCACTGCACGCAGCGGCGAAGGAAGGGCGCCGGGAAATCGCGCTCGCCATTGCTCGTCATCACGATGAACGGGTATTCGCTGAAGCTGACCACGCCCTTGCGCACCGTCACCGGCTTGCCCTCGATGGAGCGCACCGCGACGTCGGGCTGGCGCGCGGCCACGCGCTGCAACTCGGCAATGCTGAACGAGCCCGTGTCGAGCACGCCGAGCAGGTCGTTGGGCAGGTCGACGTCGCTCTTGTCGATCTCGTCGATGAGCAGCGCGCGCGGGGCATCGGCCGCGGCGAGCGCGCTGCCGAGCGGCCCGAGCGTGACGAAGGCGCCCAGCTCGTCGAGATCATCTGCGGTGGCGGCGGCGGTGGCGGCCGCGCGGACCGCGTTCCTGGCGGTCTTCTGCGCCGGCAGCCCGCTCTCGGGCTTGGCCGCCGAGCGCGCCTGCTGCTGCTGGATCTGCTGCAACCGCGCCAGCGCGTCGTAGCGATAGAGGCCCTCCTGCAGCGCCGAACGCGAGTTGATGGGCCACACCAGCACTTCGCCGAGCCCGAGCTGTTGCGCCACCGAGTAGACCAGCGAGCTCTTGCCCGTGCCCGGCTTGCCGGTGATCAGCAGCGGCCGGCGCAGGTGCAGCGCGACATTGACCGCGTCGCGGACCTCGTCGGTCGCGCGAAAGGTGCTCGCGATCACGGCGCGGCGTCGCGGTCCAGGCTGGCGCCAGGGCGGCGGGGCGGGCAGCTTCACCTTGCTCTTCGCAGGCTTGGCATCCGGGTCGTAGATCTTCCAGGTGGCCATGTCGGGTCCTCGTTGCGTGGATCAGGTCGGCGCTGCGCCCAGGGTCTGGAAGCGCTGTGTCTGCGCATAGGGATTGCGGTCGGGCTCGTCGAGGAAGAGCACCAGCTCGGGCAGCTTGCTGCCGCTGCGCGCCTGGCAGAGCGCTTCGGGCAGCTTGTTCAGGCGTTGGCCGGCGAGCCAGTTGCGCACCGTGGCCTTGAAGGCGGCCGCGTCGGCCGGCTCCACGCCGGGCCACAGCATGTAGGGCTCGCCGTCGATCAGCTGCTTGAAGAACTTCTCGAGGTTGCGGCCTCGCTGCGCGGGACTCGGCGGCAGGTAGATGAGGCCCAGCACGTGCGCCTCGTCCTCGCCGGCCGCGGGCTGCTCGTCGTCGAAGCGGCAGTGCAGCTGTGCGCTGGCGCGGGCCCGCTCCTGGGCCTGCCGGCCACGCTGCTGCCAAAGTGCCGGCTGCAGCTTCGATTGCTTGCCCTGCAGACGGTCCTTCCAGCGCCAGCAGATCGGCCAGACCGCGTCCAGCCCCACACGCTGCAGCGCCGCGCCGGTTTCCGCCGGGATGCCGGTGAGCTCGCCCATGTCGATGCTGTAGCTCAGCCACTCGCGCTGCCCGCACAGCAGCAGGAAGGGGGCCAGCAGTTCCACGCGCACCGGCCGCACCTCCCCCGCCTGGACATGGTTGATGAGGGTGTTGAGCTGCTCGCCCATCGGCCCTTCGAGCGCCAGCTCCGCGCCCGGCTCGATGACGGACTCGCGCAGCAGCCAATACCGCTGTACCGAAGGTTCCGCGGCATTGGCCGGGAGTTCGAGTTCCACGTAGATCACCACCGAACCCTTCGGCAGCTCGGCGGTGGGCTGCACGGCGGCCAGCAGCGGCGCCATCAGGGGATCGGCCTGGAGGTCGGCATCGAGCCGCGCCGCGGCGGCCGCCGAGCGTGCGGAAGCGCCGGGCGCGGCCGACTGCTTCATCGCCATCAGCATCAGGCGCAGCAGGGCGGCATGGGAGCGGCCCTGGTTGCGCGCCACGTCGCGGTTCATGTCGAGCGACCACAGCAGCAGCTCGCGCAGCTCGGCGAACTGCGGCGCGTGGCGCGCGTCTTCGTTGACCAGGTGCCGCGCGAGCTCGGTCCACTGCGGCACGCTGAGGCCGAGCGCGGCCAGGCCGGGGGCCCATTGCTGCACCAGCTTCACGCGGCCCCAGGCGTCGCGCAGCAGGTCGGGCTCGGGCGCATCGGGCGCGTTCCGTTCGATCTTCCTCGCCATCGCCTCGACGGTGTCGTCGCGGATCGCCTTGGCCAGCGCGGCCGGTGTCTCGCCGGTCGATGCAACGTCGAGCCACAGGTGGCGAAACAGCACCTCCGAGAGCCGGGCCCGCCTGGCGTGCGCCGCCATGGCCTTGTCGTCATCGCCCGAGCTGGAGCGGCTGGACCACTGGTCGCCCGAGCCTTGCGTCCACTCGAAGCGCACCGGCCGCGAGGCCAGGCTCTCGACCCGGTCCATCAGCAGCGTGTCGAGCGGTCGCGGGAGCGGCGGCCAGTCGATGGCCTTCAAGACGTCGAGGGCCATGCTCGCCAGCGTGGGCTCGAACGGGTTCACCGAAGCGATGGCGGCAGCCGTGGACGCGAAGTAGAAGTGCTGCCGGCGCGAGGTCTTGCCGGTGCCGCTCAACTGCACATTGCCGGGCCGGTCGCTGATCACCTGCGCGCAACTGTCGATCACCCCGATCTGCAGGGGAGGCATCCGCGCGCTGCGCAGGTGCTGCAGCAGGGAGTCGAGGTCCCACGATTGCAGGTTCTCCAGGTCCTCCGTGTCCTGCGTCAGCAGGTAGCGCTGCCGGTTGTTCATCACGCCATGGCCGATCCACAGCAGCAGCAGGATGTCGGCGGGCTGGGTGCGGGCCACCTTGCCCACCGAAGCCCGCAGCGACGCCGCGTCGGCACGGTGTGCCTCGGCGCCGTTCCGCAGCCGTGGGCGCAGCGCCTCGATGCGGGCCGCTTCATCCGAGCCCGGCGCGGCACTCACGTTCAGCAGCAGTTCGACCTCTTGCCGGTCGCGCAGCCATTCGGCCCACTCGAGGGCCCGGCGCGACACCGGCGCCTTGAAGTCGAGACTGTTGCGCTTGCCGGGCGGCGCGGCGTGGCATTCGACCGCGACGATCCACGCCAGGATGGAGGCCACGCCTCATCCGCCTTTCAAGAAGTCGGCGATCGCCGGCCAGACCTGCGTGCGGTTGCTGAAGTAGGCGCCGTGCGCTTCGGGAAAGGGCGCGCCGTTGTCGACCTGCAGGTCGAGCACCTTGCCCTTGAAGATCCCGGCGGCCGGGTAGCCGAGGATGTCGTTCTCGTCGTAGATGTTGAGCCAGCGCTCCGGAAAGAAGTCCGGCAGGCCGGAGCCGAGCACGCGCGAGGCCAGCGCATCGATCTCGTAGAAGAAGGCCGCCTGCGAGCCGACCGTGATCAGCACATCCACCGGGCGTTTCTCCAGCGCCAGCCAGTCGACCGCAGCAATGCCGCCCAGGCTGTGCGCAAGCAGCACCCGTGCGCCGGTGTTCTCGACGTTGAGGCCGATGAAGTCGCGCAGGGTCGAGCCGCGCGCCTGGTAGCGCAGGATGTCGCCGACCACCGGGCTGGTGAGGTCGGTGAGGCTGCCACGCCGCCGGCGGCCGTAGGCGGTCATGCGCTCGAGCAGCCAGTCCTTGATGCCGGCCGGCGGACCTCCCAGCGGCGGCACCAGCGCATCGGCCAGTGCATCGCGCATGGCCACGGCGAGCGTCGGCAGGTTCAATTCGCGCAGCCGCGCCTGCAGGCCGGCCACCAGCGCGCGTGCGACGAGCGGGCTGGCGGCTGCCTCCGACAGCGTGAGCGCGGTGACCACGGTCTGCCATTCCACGTCGGCGAGCACCGAGTCGATGAAGGGCGCCCACTGCGCGGGCAGGCCGGCGTTGGACAACAGCGCCTCGATCGCCGCGTCGTCGCGCAGCGCGGCGATACGCACCCCCCAGATGTCCGGCCCGGGCGGCGCACCGAGGTAGGCCTCGTCGGGCGCGACGCGCAGTTCGATGAGCGGATCGTCGGCCAGCAGCGTCCAGCGGGCGCGCTGCTGCGCGTCGAGCGAGGGCGTCGGGTCGCCGGTGCGCACATAGCTCGGCACCGAGGCGCCGTGCTTGTTGAGGGCGGCGCCGAACGCATCGCCCCAGGGGCAGGGCGCGATCTTCCAGCCTGGAAGGTACTCGGCCACCTGCGCCTGCAGCAGCTTCATCGACGCGGCAAGGCCTTGTTGGCGAACGCCGGTTCCATGGATGAACAACAAGGTCGATGTCATGCGAACCGCCCCTCCGGCATTGGATGGCACGCATGCTCAGGCCTGGGCTGCGCTCCGTCAACCCCAATCCGGGGGAGCCCTAATCGATCCAGGGACCGCCCAGCATGGCTTGTATATAGGCGGCGACCTTCACCAGGTCCTCGTCGGACAGCGGGATCGGCGGCGCGTCGACCAGGTGCTCGGCGACCATGTGCAGCTTTGCCGCTGCATTGGGCTGCTCGTGGAGCAGAACCGCGATCGCCGTGGTCTGGGCAACTGCCCGCAGCTCGAGCGCACGGAGTCGCGCATCGACTTCTTCCATTTCCATTGAGCCTTCCTCCCTGAGGGCAAGTTGAGGAAACTGGATTCTGCTTCCAAAAGCGGGGCACCTCATGCCGAGGTCCGGCGACGCCTGCCACCGGCGGGGCGTTGACAGCGCAGGCCAATCATGTAGCATCCTTATTGGCATACCATTTGGGAATGCATTTGATGGGGATCGTTATGGAAGCACGCAAGTCTCCCCCCGTCCTGCAAGTGCAGGGCGTGGACATTCGCTATGGCGGAAACCTGGTGGTTTCCGGGGCGTCCTTCGACGTTCGAGAGGGCGAGTTCGTGACGCTGCTGGGCCCGAGCGGCAGCGGCAAGACATCGCTGCTGAGGACGATTGCCGGCTTCATGCCGGCCAGTGCCGGCCAGATCCGGTTGCGCGGCGAGCCGATGGAAAAAGTCCCGGCCTACCAGCGCGACGTCGGCCTGGTGTTCCAGAACTACGGGCTGTTCCCTCACATGACGGTGGCGGGCAATCTGAGTTTCGGGCCACGCATGATGAAGGTGCCCGCAGCCGAGATCGAAGCCCGCGTCGCCGAGGTCCTCGCTCAAGTCCGGCTGGAGCGGCTGCGGGAGCGGTATCCCCATGAACTGTCCGGCGGCCAGCAGCAGCGCGTGGCCATCGCGCGGGCGCTGGCCATGCGGCCTTCGCTGTTGCTCCTGGACGAGCCGATGTCCAACCTGGACGCGAGGCTGCGTTCCGAGATGCGCGTGGAGCTGCTCGTCTTGCTGAAGCGGCTGGGGATGACCGCCGTGGCGGTGACCCACAACCAGGAGGAGGCGCTCGGGATGTCGGACCGCATCGTGGTCATGGCCGAGGGCGGCATCCGCCAGGTGGGAACACCCGCGGACATCTACCTGCACCCCGCTGATTCCTTCGTGGCCAACTTCGTCGGTGACGCCAATGTCGTCGAAGCGCGGCACGTGGGCTTTGCGCCGGACGGCGATTCGCTGTACCGCTGCGCCGAGGGAATGGTGATCCGGGGGACGGCTGCCGGGGCGCAGCATGGGCAGACGACGCGCCTTCTGATCCGGCCGGAACTGATCGAAGTCGACGTCACGGGCAAGGAGGCCGGCAGCGATTCCATGAGCGGACTGGCCGCTCGTATCGTGAGCACCGCGTACATGGGAGCCTTCACCGAGATCAGGGCGCGGGTGGGCACGGAGCGGCTCCTGGTCAAGTTGCCAGCTGGGGTGCATGCGCCGGCATTCGAAGTTGGCCAGCCGGTTCTCATGCGATGGGCACCAGAGGCCGTGAAGGTGTTGCAGCCATGAGCCGCACGGCAACTACCGTCCTCCCTGTCCACTCAGGCAACGGGCCTCCGGGCGAGGTGCCATCGATTCGCGCCCCGAAGGTCGCGGGCTCGCTGCAGAGATGGCTGCTGCTGGCGCCTGCGTTGCTCGTGCTCGGCGTGTTCGCCATCGCGCTGCTCGACCTGCTGAACTGGAGCTTCTACAGCGGCGGCAAGCTGGGCGCGGCACCCAGCGGCGAGATGGGCTGGGCTACCTACAGCCGCATCCTGGGCGACCCGCTCTACATGGGGGCCATCCTCGCCACGATCCGCCTGTCCGCAGTCTCGACAGTGTGCAGCCTCGCGCTCGGTCTGCCGGTCGCCTACTGGATCGTGCGCACCGAATCGAGCCGCGTCAGGGCGCTGCTCATCATCCTGGTGGCGGTCCCGTTCATGACGAGCCTCATCGTCCGCCTCTATGCGCTGCTGCTGGTGCTGGGCAACAGCGGCCTGCTCAACACCTTGTTCCAGGCGATGGGCTGGATCGCGGACAACGACTTCGTCGCGCTGGTGCGCAATGAGATCGGCGTTTCCATCGGGCTGACCTATTTCGTGCTGCCCTTCGTCATCTTCACGCTGGCCGGCAGCTTCCGCCGGTATGACCGCACGCTGGAAGACGCCGCGCAGAACCTCGGTGCCGACGAGGTGGTGACCTTCGTGCGCATCACGCTCCCGCTGCTGGCGCCCGGCATCCTTGCCGCTTGCACGCTGGCCTTCGTGTTGGCGGGCACCGCGTTCGCCACGCCCCTGATCCTCGGCGGCAGCGCCGTGCGAATGGTGGCGAACGTCATCTACGACCAGGCGATGTTCGCGCAGAACATGCCCGTGGCCGCCGCGCTGAGCGTGCTGGCCCTGTTGTTCACCATTGCCTGCCTCTACGCAGCCGGGCGCCTGTCCCACGGGAGGAAGCATGCGTAAACACCGCAACCGCGCCCATCGCGCCCGCCGCTCGCTGGCCTTCGGCGCCGTCTGGGCCCTCAGGACTGCCGCGTTCGGCTTGCTGTTCCTTCCTATCCTGCTGGTGGTCCTGCTTTCCTTTTCCGGCGATGCCTACACCACGCTCCCGCCGCAGAGCTATTCGCTGCGCTGGTACGCGAACGCGATTTCCAAGGGCGAGTTCGTCGAGAGCTTCATGACGAGCGTGCAGGTCGCGGCGCTCGCCACGCCGCTGTCGGTGGTGATTGGGACACTCGCAGCCTACGGCCTGTGGAAGTACCCGCGTCCCGGCGCGCGGGCCCTGGAGTCCCTGCTGATGGCGCCGATCCTGCTGCCGCTGGTGGTGACCGGGCTGGCCTTGCTGGTGTTCTTCAACCGGGGGTATCTCTACACGGGGCTGTGGAGCATCGTGCTGGCCCACGTGATCGTCACCTTCCCCTACAGCTTCCGTTCGGTGCTGGCGGTGCTCGCGCGCTACGACAGGCAGCTCGACGAGGTCGCGGCATCGCTGCGCGTGCACCCGGCCACGGCCTTCTGGCACGTGACGCTTCCCATGATCCGGCCGGGCCTCTTCGCCGGCGCCTTGTTTGCGTTCGTCATGTCCTTCGACGACTTCGCCACCACGATCTTCCTGATCACGCCAGGGACGAAGACCCTGCCCATCGCCATCTATCAGTACATGGAATTCAATCTCGATCCCACCGTGTCGGCGGTCTCCGCCATGCTGGTGCTGCTGTCGGTCGTCGGCGTGCTGGTGATCGACAAGGTCCTGGGCATGGATCGTTTCATCGGGCTGCGTGCCTGAGACAAGTTGAGACAAGTGACAAGGAAAGAGCAAATGGAATCATCAAACCTGACACCCCTGGAAGGACCTTGCGTCTGGACCGGCGAGGCGCTGGCTGCGGCTGAAGGCTGGAGCTCGGTCCTGAGCGCCGACGAGGCCGCCGCCCTGAAGCGCGCTGCCCGCGCGGTCATTGCCAGCGGCAAGCCGCTGGAGGCGGTGCGGCGCAGCGACTTCCAGGTGCCGCAGCTGCAGTCACGCTGGGTCCGGATCAGCCGCGAACTGGAGCACGGGCACGGCTTCGTCCTGGTCCGTGGCGTGCCCGTGGAAGACCTGTCGGACGAGGAATGCAAGTTCCTGTTCTGGGGGATCGGGCACCAGCTGGGCGCGCCGGTGTCGCAAAGCCGCCTGCAGAACTACATCGCCGAAGTCAGGGACGTCGGCGAGAAGATGGGGCAGGCCACCACGCGCGCCTATCGCGCGGGCGGGCCGCTGCGCTTCCACACCGACCAATGCGACGCGCTCGCTCTGCTGTGCCTTCGCGAGCCCGTCTCCGGCGGCCACAGCCGCGTGGTGAGTTCGGCGGCCATCCACAACGAGGTCATCCGGCGCAGGCCCGACATGCTGCCGGTTCTCTACGCGCCTTTCTGCTTCAGTCGCCAGGGCGAGGAAGTGGAGGGTGAGGCGCCGTGGTACGAGAGGCCCGTCTTCGACCGGGGCGCGGACGGCAGCTTCACCAGCCTGTTCTCGCTCTCCTTCATCGAGAGCGCGCAGCGGCTGCCCGAGGTGCCGCGACTCACCGCGATACAACGCGAGGCGCTGGAGCTGGTTGCGCAGCTGGCCGATGAACTGAGCACGACGATCGAGCTGCGCAAGGGGGACATGCAGTTCTTCAACAACCACGTCGTCTACCACTCGCGCACCGACTACAAGGACCACGAGGAGATCGCGAGAAGGCGTACGCAGCTGCGGCTCTGGCTGGCCACGCCCGACAGCCGCCACCTGCCCGACGGCGCAAGCGTGTTCTTCGGCTCGACGCAGCCTGGCGCGATGCGGGGCGGCGTCATGCCTCCATCGGGGCGGCGCTTCGCCTTTGCAGACTGGCGCAGCGCTGGCTGGACGGATGCCGAGCTTCGCATGTTCAGAGGCGGTCATGCTGCATGAGCGCGCGGGGGGCTTCGACGAGGAAGAGGGCCGTGCGTTTCACGATAGACTTCGTGCGGACCCCCTCCCGAACTCACCGCAGCCAGTCAGTCGTGCACGCATCATGAGCAAATCTACGGAAGCCGATCGTGTCTTCAACGGCATCGTCACTGATATCCTGGCCGGCGCGATCCGTCCCCGGGAGCGGCTTTCCGAACGCGAGCTGGTGTCCCGTTTCAAGGTGAGCCGCACGCCGGTGCGTGAGGCCACCAAGCGGCTGCTGGAGCGTGGCTTCATCGAGACCGGTCCGCGCGGCGTCGCCGTCGTCGTCGACGTCAGCTCCGAGGAATTGCGCCAGCTCTATGCCTTGCGACTGCAACTGGAGAGCACGGCGGCGCGCGAGATCGTGGCGAACATCACCCCGCAGGAGATCGTTTCGCTCAAGCAGATCAACAAGGAGTTCAAGCAGGCGCTGGAGCAGCGCGACCTCGTGAGGATGCTCGAGGTTCGTGCCGACTTCCACGCACTTCTCGGCAGGGCCACGCGCAACCGATGGCTCGGAGAGGTGTTGGTGATGTTGCGCGACAAGGCCTATGTCGTTCGCCACTATCACTGGCAGGATTTCGACCGCGCTTCAGCGACCCTGGACATCCACAACCAGATGATCAAGGCGCTCGAGGCCAAGGACACCGAGGTGTTCGTGCAACTGGTCTGCCAGCAGATCAGTGCGGCCATCGCCACCTACGAGAACCGGCTGCAGGCGCCGTCATGGAGCGCTTCCGCCGGCGCGATGCCGGTGGTGGTGGCCAAGACGCCCCGGCCCAAGCAGCCACCCGGCCGCGCCGCGTCGAAGACGGTGAAGCCGAAGCCTGCGGCCAAGCCGGTGCGCGGCAAGGCCGTCGCCTGACACCGACGGGGGCGGCGAACGCACCCGCCTCGCCCCACGCCGCTCAGAGTGCAGCAATTGCCTGGAACTCGATCAAGAGCCCTGGGTCCGCCAGGTGGTTGACTTCGACGATCGTGCTGGTGGGTAGCCGGTCCTTGAAGAACTCCATGCGCGCCGCAACGATCTCCTTGAACTGCCGCACGTCCGTCGTGTAGACCACGATCGAGACGATGTCCTCGAGCGTGCCGCCCGCGGCTTCCAGGACGGTGCGCATGTTCCGGATGCACTGGCGCGTCTGCTCGGCCATGTCGCCCGGTCCGACGAGCTTGCCATCGCCATCGCGCGCGAGCTGCCCCGAGAGGAAGATCAGGGACGAGGGCTTGTCGACGCGAATGAAATGGTGATAGACGGTCTTGCGCACATTGGCCAGGCCGGCGGGATCTCCGCGTGTGATTTCGCTCATGTTGTTCAGTCCTTTCTTGGGTTGATGATTCAGTGCGCGTCGAGCCAGCGGACCACGCGGTCCGGCTGCGCGTCAGGTCGTCGCGGGATGGGTCGCTGCGGATTCGGATAGCCCACGTTGATCACGCCGACCACGTGGGCGCCCGGCGCGTCCAGCCCGACGAGGGCGGCAACCTCGGGAGACTCGGCCAGTGCGCCCGTGGTGAGCAGGGAGCCGACTCCCGCATCCGCGAGCGACAGCAGAAAGTTCTGGACGGCGGCCGCGGTGGCGAATTCCTCCTCCCTGGCCACGACCCTGGGGTTGTCCAGCGTGGGCACGCACGCGACCACGACGTTCACCGGCGCATCCTGGGCGCGCTGGGCCGCGCGCGCTACATCGCGCTCCGTGCGCCGTGCCGCGGCCTCATAGGCGCTGACCAGCCTGTGGCGTGCGTCGCGCGTGATCACGAAGAAGCGCCAGGGGGCGGTGCGGTGGTGGTTGGGCGCCAGCACGGCGTCGGCCAGCGCACGCTCGATGACGTGGCGAGGCACGGGCTCGTCCACGTAGGCGTAGACCGAGCGGCGGCGCTGGGCCAGCTCGCCGAAGGAGCTGGGTGCGGGCCCGGCGGGATTGACAGAAGCGTTCATGATGTTCAGGATACTCAAATGGTATGCCAATAATACATACCATATCCCGAACCGTCCACTTCACAACGAGGACCCCGCCATGAAACTGCACACCTGCCTCCGGCGATCCGCCATCGCCATCGCCGCCTTCGCCGCCCTCCACGCCGCAGCACAAACCCGGGAGGTCGTGCTGGCCACCTGGGGAGGAACCTGGGGCAAGGCCATCGCGGAGCAGGCGATCGCACCTTTCGAGAAAGCCACCGGCGTGAAGGTGAAGGTCATCTCCGGCGTATCGCTCGCGAACATCCAGATGATCTCGGCCCAGCGGGCCAGCCCGAAGATCGATCTCGTGATGGCGACATCGCAGGATGCCGTGACCGCGTACGACGACGGCCTGCTCGCGACGCTGGACCCGAAGGAAATCCCCGTCCTGGCCAGCTTGCCGGCCAGCGGGCTGCGCCGCGACGCGAGCGGCGCGGTCAAGTTCGCCGGCATGTGGGTGTACCCCTACGGCATCGTCTACCGCACGGACAAGGTCAAGACCGAAATCAAGTGCTGGAAGGACCTCTGGCGCCCCGACCTGCGCAACAAGGTCGGCGTCTCCTCCCCCAAGTACATGAACGGCTTTTTCCTGCTCATGGCGAACAAGCTCGCCGGCGGCACGGAGGCTGACGTGAAGCCCGGCCTGGAGCTCGTGAAGACGATGGGCCAGAACCTGGTGGCGGTGGTGGACGATTCCGCCGGGCAGCAGCGCCTGCTGGCGCAACAGGAAGTCTGGGCCGTGCCCATGGTGTCGAGCCCCGCCTACAAGATGATCGACGAAGGCGTGCCCGCGAAGTTCGCAATCCCGTGCGAGGGCGCGCCCGCCGGCATGGACGTCATCGCCCTCGTGAAGAACGGGCCCAATGCCGCCGACGCCAGGAAGTTCGTCGACTTCTACCTGAGCCCGGAGACGATCGCCAACGTCACGCGGGAACTGAAGATCACACCGGTCAACCGCAACGCGAAGATCACGCCCGAGCACGCCAAGTACACGCTTGCGGACGCGGAGTTCCAGAAGCTGATCGTGTTCGACGAGCAGGCGACCGCGGCCGGCCGAGGCAAATGGCAGGACGCGTGGGACCGCGAAGTCGCTCCCCTGACGCGGCGTTGATTCCGGCCATGCCCCACATCACAGCCAACGGCGTGCGGACCTTCTACCGCACGCTCGGGGAGGGCCCGCCCCTCCTGCTGATCGCCGGGAATGGGATGGACCACACCGCATTCGACGAGCAGTTGCCGGTGTTTGCAGAGCACTTTCGCTGCATCGTGTACGACCTGCGCGGCATCGGGTCGAGCGAGGTGCCGGAGTCAGGCTACACGCCCGCCGAAATGGCGAAGGACGCGTTGGCGCTGATGTCGGCGCTGGAGATCGATCGGGCCCACGTCGCCGGCTATTCGCTGGGCGGGGCCATCGCGCAGGAAATGGCGCTGGCGCAGCCTGAGCGCGTGCTTTCCCTGTCGCTGTACTCCAGCTACGAGCGGCCGCTGCCCTACATGCGGCTGCGCTACGACATCCTGATCAAGGTGGTCGAGGAGACGACGCCCGAGCTCTGGGCCATGTACAGCGCGTTCTCCGCCTTCGGGCCGGAGTTCATCAATGCGCATGAGCGTGCGCTTCGGGATGAGATCGCGAAGCGGGTCGATCGATGGAGGCAGGGCGACGCGCCCTCGCGCACGGGACTGGCCGGCCACTACCGGGCCATCCTTGCGCATGACACGTCCACCCGCCTGGGCGATATCCGCTGCCCGACCTGGATCGCAGTGGGCTCCACCGATGCGGTGACGCCGGCCTGGCATTCGCAGCGCATGCACCAGCTGATCGCGGGTTCCACGCTGACCGTGTTTCCCGACAAGCCGCATCGGATCCTGAACTTCGAGGCCGCCGGGTTCACTCGCAGCGCTCTGGAGTTCCTCCTGAAAAATCGGAGTCCTTGACTGGCATACCAATACGGCATATATTTCCCCATCGATTCACCAACACCAGCTGAAAGATCATGGACAAGATCATCATTTCTTCGGACTCCCACGTGTTCGAGCCGACCGACCTCTGGAAGAACACCCTGGGCAGCCGCTTCGGCGACAACCTGCCCCAGGGCGTCACCAACTTCGAGGGCCACGAGGGCAACTTCTTCTACGTCGGACGGCCGGGCGAAGCGGCGCGCCTCGAAGAGCTGGTTTCCGACGACGGCAAGGACCGCCGCCTGGACGACCTGGCCAAGGCCGGTTCCGATCCGGTCTACCGCCTCGAACTTATGGACAAGGACGGCATCTACGCCGAAGTCCTCAACCCGACGTGGGGCCTGTGGATTCCCCGCATGGCCGATGGCGCCGCGCGCAACGCCTGCGCCGAGGTCTTCAACGACTGGATCCAGGAGTACTGCTCGCAGAACCTGAAGCGCCTGCTGGCCGTCGCGATGATCCCGATCGTCGATGTCGACTGGGCCGTGAAGGAGCTCGATCGCGTCGTCAAGCGCGGTGCCCGGGCCATCATGATCGGCACCAATCCGGTGGACGGCGCCGCTCCCTATCGCGACCGCAAGTACGACAAGTTCTGGGCTGCCGCCCAGGAGGCGGAACTGCCGGTCACGCTGCACATCGTCACGGGGCGCGTACGCGACCCCTTCACCTATCACGGCGACAAGGAGCGGGAGAACATCCCGGCCAGCTTCCTCGACCTGTTCTACGAGGTGCAGCCCGCGCTGGCCAACGAATTCATCTTCGGCGGCATCTTCGACCGCTTCCCGCGCCTGAAGATCTTCCTGTCCGAGTACGACGCGTCCTGGCTGCCGATCCTGAAGTACCGCCTCAACCGCATCCAGACCTTCCCCGGCTTCGATCACCTGCAGAAGAAGCCGGCGAGCCGCTACGTCGAGGAAAACATCTACGCCGGCATCATCAACGATCCGCTGGCCGCCAAGCTGCGCAACGAGATCGGCATCGACCGGATCATGTGGGGCTCGGACTTCCCGCACCCGCCCTGCCCCTATCCCAACACGACTCAGAACATCGATCGCATCCTCAACGAGCTCTCGCCGGAGGACCGGTTCAAGGTGGTGGCGGGCAACGCGGCCAAGTTGTTCAAGATCGACCTGTAGGCGCTGGCCATGAGAAGGATCCTGGAGATCGCGGGCTGCACGCTGATCGACGGCACCGGGCGCGCGCCGATACCCGACGCGACGCTGCGCGTGGTCGACGGCCGCATCGCGGCCGTATGGCGCAACGGCGAGCGCCCGGCCGACCCGCAGGGGCCGGCCGAACAGGTGGTCCAGGCGCGGGGCAAGACGGTGATCCCGGGCCTGATCGACGCGCATTGCCATATCTCCTACGGCGAGGGCAAGACGGCCGAGGAAGTTGACATCTATGGCGGCCCGGAGTGGGCCGCGGTGCGCGCGGTCTGGAATGCGCAGAAGGTGCTGCAAAGCGGTGTGACGAGCTTCTGCGATCCAGGCTCCACCTGGAACGTGGCGGTCACTTGCCGCGACGCCATCAACAACGGCATGTTCGACGGCCCGCGCATCCTTGCGGCCGGCCGCCACATCAGCGCCGACGGAGGCTTCGCCGACTACTTCCCCAGCTGGCTCGGCATGCCGGTCTCCGCCGAGGGTGTGCTGTGCTCGACGAGCGACGAGATGCGGCGCGAGGTGCGGCGCCAGGTCAAGAACCGCGTCGACCTCGTCAAGATCAGCGGCGACAGCCAGGCCCAGGACACGCGCCTCGATGCCGGGCCGTGCTTCTCCGCCGAGGAACTGTCGTGCATCGTCGACACCGCACATGGCCTCGGCCGCAAGGTCACCATCCACTCGCGCTACGCGAAGACCGTGGCTGCCGCCGCGCGAGCTGGCGTGGATTGGGTGATTCACGCGTCCTACATGGATCCCGGCGACATCGGACTCCTGCTGGACCGGCAGGTCCCCATATGCGCCACCATGACCTACACCGCCAACATCGTGCAGCACGGGCGCGACGTGGGCGTCGATCCCAACTACATCGAGGTCAAGAAGCGCGAGCTCGACGCGCTGGTCAAGGCTCACCGCAAGGCGATCGAGGCCGGTGTGCCGATGATGGCCGGCTCGGAGGCGGGCTTTGCCGTCACCCCCTACGGCCAATGGCACGCACGCGAGATCGAACTGATGGTCGAGCTGCTGGGCATGAAGCCCCTCGATGCCATCACGGCAGGCACTTTCAACAATGCGAAGGCCTTCGGCTGGGAGCAAGAGGTAGGCAGCCTGCAGCCGGGCCGCTGGGCCGACCTGCTGGTGCTGGACGGAGATCCCATGGCGGACATCCGCGTGCTGAGCGATCGCAAGCGCATTGCTGCGGTCTACAAGGGCGGCGAGCTCGTGCCGCGGGCAGACTCCCTTCCGACCCGCCGCCGCATGGGGCACGAGCGATCGCTTGCGGTCTCGAGCGTCCCACTGAACAGGTGAGTCAAATGGAAGTCATCGAATCAAGCGCCGTCGAGGTCGAGGCTGAAGCCGGCGACTGGCTGCAGGCAACGGTCTGCGAGGCCGTGAAGCTCACCCCCGACACCCTGCTGGTGCGCCTCAGGTCGGCCACCGGCGACCCGTTGCCCCCGCATGAGCCCGGCGCCCACGTGGCGTTGAAGTGCGGCGAAGGCGTGACGCGCCACTACTCGCTCACCGGCGCGCGCCGGCACGCGGGGCTGTACGAGTTGGGCATCAAGCGCGCGGAAAACAGCCAGGGCGGCAGCCGATGGGTGTTCGACCACGTGGCCGTCGGATCGCGGCTGCTCATCTCCAGGCCGCGCAACCACTTCCCGCTCGTCGCGCAGGCGGGGCAGTTCCTGTTTCTCAGCGGAGGCATCGGCGCGACCCCGATCATCTCCATGCTGTACGAACTGCAGGCCAGGGGCATTCGGGCGCGCCTGGTGCACATGTGCCGCTCGCGCGCGGACCTGGGCTTCCAGGCCTGGCTGTCGGAAGTGGCGGCCTTCCACGACGTGCACCTCCACTTCGATGCCGATGCGGGGCTGTTCGACCTCCAGGCCGAGCTGGGCCGCGCGCCTGCCGAGACCCACGTCTACTGCTGCGGACCGACAGGGATGATGGACGCGGTCCGCCAGCACGGCGAAGCCGTGGGCCGTGCCGAGCGCTTCCACTTCGAATACTTCGCCGCACCGCAGGTGCAGCGCGACGAGGCGCAGGACGGCGAGTTCACGGTGGTGCAGGCCAGCACCGGCCGCAGGATCGCGGTCCCGAAGACCAAGACCATGCTGGCGGCCCTGCGCGAGGCCGGCCTCCCGATGAAGAGCGAGTGCGAGTACGGCGTCTGCGGCTGGTGTGCCGTGGGGGTGAAGGAGGGCGTCCCAGCCCATTTCGACTCCTACCTGACGGCCTCGGAAAAGGAGGCCAACAAGCTGGTTCTTCCTTGCGTGTCGCGTTGCACCAGCGCGACCATCACGCTGGACATCTAGCCCTGACACACCCTGACGTCATTCATAAGCAGAACCAGGAGCTCCCATGAGACTCGCCACTTTTTCCCTTCGCTCGTCGCCCGAGAGGCAGCTTGTCGGTGTGCTGCGCGGTGACCGCCTGCTGGAAGTCGACGCGCCGTCCATGAAGGCCTTGCTCGCCCGTGGCCGCGAGGCGCTGGATGCGCTCGCGGGCAAGGTCGAAACCTGGCCCGGTCCGGGGCATGCCCTTCAGGATGTCCATTTCCTGCCGCCGGTGCCGGACGCCAACAAGTTCCTCTGCGTCGGCAAGAACTACCGCACCCACCTCGAGGAGCTCAAGAGGACGGACCTGATCAAGGAACTTCCGAGCGAGCCGACAGGCTTCGTGAAGCTCAACGACGCGCTCACCGGCCACGACGCCGAGGTGGTGCGCCCGGCCACGGTCATGCGCCTGGACTACGAGCCCGAGCTGGTCTTCGTCATCGGCAAACCCGCCCACAACGTGAAGCCGGACGATGCAATGTCCTATGTGGCGGGCATCACGATCCTCAACGACCTCACATGCCGCGACACGCAGAAGCGGGAAGTCGCGTCGGGTTCGCGCTTCTGGACGGCAAAGAATGCGCCGGGCTTCGGTCCCCTGGGGCCGTTCATCATCACGATGGAGGAAGTGCCTGATCCGTATGACATCTGGGTCACCTGCAGCGTGAACGGCGAACAGCGCATGCGCGTCAACACCAGCGAACAGATCTGGAAGCTCTCGCGGATCATCGAGCACTTCTCGCGCCTGGTGCCGCTGTTGCCGGGCGACATGTTCTCCACCGGTGCCCCGGGCGGGGTCGCCGTGGGCAAGGCGAATGCCGAGGACTTGTTCCTGAAGCCGGGCGACGTCGTCGAATGTGCGTTCGAGGCGCCCGCCATGGTCTTGCGAAACCGGATCGCCGCTGCCTGATCCAACGCCCGTGCTCCTCGCCCGCAGCGGCTGCTTCTCCACGTTCAACACGAAAGCTCCACCATGAATGGTCTTCCAACTTCCGCTCTCAGTCGGCGCTCGGTCCTGGCGCTCGGCGCCTTGAGCGCCTCCGGCCTGGTACGGGCCCAGGAGCCCGAGGGCACGCTGCGCCTGGTCGTTCCCTTCGCCGCCGGCTCCACCATCGACGCGCTGGCACGGCTGATCGCCAACAAGCTGCCGGAGGTTTCCAGGCACAAGGTCGTGGTGGTGGACAACCGGCCGGGAGCGGCGGGCATCCTGGGCACGTCCTTCGTCGCCAAGGCCAAGCCGGATGGCCGGACCTTCCTGATCCAGGCCAACGGCCTGACGACGACACCGGCAGTGCGCAGCGACCTTCCCTACGACCTGCAGAAGCACCTGGCGCCGCTCACGCTCGTCGGCCTGGCGCCCTATGGGCTGGTGGTGCCGGGCGACTCGAAGTCTCAAACCCTGGCCGAGGTGTTTAGTGCGGCGCGCGCGTCCAGGCAGCCGATCGCGTTCGGCACCAGTGGCCCCGGCAGCCAGAGCGAGTTCGTCCTGGCGCAGATCGCCAAGGCGGCGAAGGTGGACTTCCTCAAGGTGCCGTTCAAGGGGCAGGCCGACATCATGCTGGCGGTCATGGGCGGGCATGTGCAGATGGCCATGATCAACATGCCCTCGGCCATCAAGCAGGCGAGCGATCGCAAGGTGAAAATCCTCGCGACCATGACGGACAAGCGAACGCCCGCCACGCCGGACGTGCCGACGCTGACGGAGGCCGGCATCCCCGGCATCAACGAGAGTGCCTGGTACGGCCTGCTGACCACCGCTGGCACGCCGGCACCCGTGGTGGACGCGCTGAGCAAGGATCTGCTCAACGTGCTGGGCCTGCCGGATGTGCGCGCGAAGCTCACCGAACTCGGCATCGACATCGTGGCGAGCACGCCGGCGCAGTTCAGCGATCGCATTGCGGGCGAGCTCAGCCGCTACCAGGCGATC
This sequence comes from Variovorax sp. RA8, assembly GCF_901827175.1. Classification (NCBI taxonomy): domain Bacteria; kingdom Pseudomonadati; phylum Pseudomonadota; class Betaproteobacteria; order Burkholderiales; family Comamonadaceae; genus Variovorax; species Variovorax sp. RA8. The sequence goes on from NZ_LR594662.1 coordinate 179,503, forward strand.
GCCAAGGAAGAGAACATCAAGGCCGAATAAGGCACCGGAGACCCCATGAACGCAGTAGTCAACGCAAATCGCAACGCCACCAAGGTGGCGATTATCGACCTCACCGATCTGCGCAGCCCCGATATCGAACGGCGCAAGCGGTTGGGTGGCGAGATCGCGCGCGCCTGCCGCGAGGTCGGCTTCTTCTACATCGTGAACCACGGCATCCCGAAGGCGAAGATCCAGCGGATGTTCGAGATCGCCCAGAAGTTCTTCGGCTTGACGGGCGAGCAGAAGCAGCAGCTCTCGATGGCGAACAACAATTCCTACCGCGGCTACCTGCCGATGAAGACCACCGGCAACGACCCGACCATGAAGGGCCTGCTGCTGGAGGCCTTCCATGCCTGGCAGGAGCATGCGCCGGGCGACCCCGGCGTCGCAGCGGGCAAGCCGTTGCACGGCGTCAATGTGTGGCCCGCGCAGCTGCCCGGCATGCAGGAGGAGGTGATGGATTACGCGGGCATGGTGACCGCGCTCGCGCGCGATCTCATCGGCATCGCGGCGCTCGGCATCGGCCTGCCGCAGGACACCTTCCTGCGCCACTTCGACGAGCCCCTGTCGCTGCTGCGCCTCATCCACTACCCGCCGCAGGAACCCTCCGAAACGGAAGGCCGCTTCGGCACCCGTCCCCACACCGACAACTGCGCGTTCACCATCCTGGCGCAGGACGACACCGGTGGCCTGGAGATCATGGGCGAAGACGGCGAATGGGTAGGCGTGCCGCCGGTCGCGGACAGCTACGTCATCAACCTCGGCGAGGTGATGAAGATCTGGACGAACGGGATGTTCATGGCCACCCCGCACCGCGTCATCAACCGCTCGGGCAAGGAGCGGTACTCGATTCCGTTCTTCATGAATCCCACCCACGACGCGCTGGTCCGCCCCATCCTCGAGGACGCAGGGACGGGCAAGGCGGAGCCCGTGTTCCACACGACCGTGGGGATCGAGGAGGGGCTCACCAGCGGCGAGATCCTCATGCGCCTGTACAAGAGGATCTGGCCCTCCATCGACGGCCAGCGGGTCAACTGAACCCGCTGGTGATCGCCACGCGCAGGAGCCCTCTCGCGCTCTGGCAGGCCAGGGAGGTCCAGCGCAGGCTGCAGGCGAGCGGAAGGCCCGTTCGGCTCGAGCCGATCACGACGACCGGCGACCGCATCCTGGACCGCGCCCTCGACAAGGTGGGCGGCAAGGGGTTGTTCCTCAAGGAGATCGAACAGGCCCTGCTGCAGGGAAAAGCCGATCTCGCCGTGCATTCGCTCAAGGACATGCCCATGGCGCTGCCGGCGGGCTTCAGGCTCGCCGCGGTGTTGCCGCGTGAAGATCCTCGGGATGCATTGGTCGCCAGCGGCGGGCAAGTGCTGGCCGAGCTGCCGGAAGGCGCGCGCGTCGGCACCTCGAGCCTGCGCCGCGCCATGATGCTGAGCCGCATGCGCCCGGACCTGCAGATTGCGTTCATCCGAGGGAACGTCGAGGGTCGCCTTGCCAAATTGGCGTCCGGCGAGTTCGCCGCCATCGTGCTGGCACTGGCCGGGCTGCGGCGCCTCGGCCTGGAGCAGCGTGTCACGGAAGTGTTCGAGCCGTCTCGCATGCTGCCTGCCGTGGGGCAGGGCGCCATCGCCATCGAAACGTGCAGCGGCCGGTGCGACCTGGAGGAGATCATTGCGCCGATGAACGACCGCTGCACCGAGCTCTGCGTGTCGGCGGAGCGGGCCGTGGGGCGCCACATGGATGCAGGCTGCTCGCAACCCTTTGCCGCCTACGCGCGCCTGAGCGCCGGTGTCATGCACCTGGAAGCCGCGCATCAAGGCCAGGGCGGCGCCGAGCCGCGGTTCTCCATGGCCAGCGCGCCGGTCAGCCAGGTGGAGCAGGCGCTCAGCCTGGGCGAAGAGGTCGCCGCCAGGCTTCGCAAAACCTGAAGGCGGCCGCCTTCTCCTACCGCCAGCGCACGACGCCCGCGGTGCCCGGCTGCGGCCGCTTGAACAACTCGCGTTCGGAGTCCCTGTATCCGACCTGCAGCACGCCGACGACGCGGCCACCCTCGATGCCGGCGGCCTGTTCCACCTCGTCGGAAAGCTGCAGCGGCGATGAGCTCATCGCGCAGGATAGCTGCATGGAGGTGAGGGCCAGCATCAGGTTCTGCGTTGCCGCCGCGGTCGCGAACTCCTCCTCGAGGGGGCGCACCCTCGGATGGCTGACATCGGGGACGCACCCGATCACCACCATCACGGGCGCATCGAAGGCCCGGCACCGCGCCCGGCCCGGGTGCCAGCCGATGCGCACCGCTGCCTTCTCGTAGGCAGTGGCAAGTTCGGCGCGAGCGCTGCCGCGGAACACAGTGAAGCGCCAGGGCCGCGTGTGGTAGTGGCTGGGCGCCAGCACGGCCATTTGCAGCGCACGCTCGAGCAGATGCCTGGGCACGTCCTGGTCCAGATAGAAATAGACGGAGCGACGCTGCCGGACGATGTCCTCGAAGACGGACGACAGGTCGACGCGGCTCACGGGTTCCTCGATGTCGATGGTCATGGGATGTTCCTGTTTCGGCGATGCTGAGGATACCGTGAAGGTATACCAAACGTCAAGAACCTGGATTTCGCGCATTGACGCGAATTTATATGTGGACCAGAATGGCATGCCAATAAGGGATAAGGAAGAGCCCGCGATGAAGATCAGTCCGATTGAAGGTGCTTGCGTATGGGACCGGCGTTCCGTCGAACTCGACGACCTTGTCGTCCGGATTCCCCCTGACTGCGTCGAGGAGGCCCTGGATGCCGTGCGCGCCGTCCAGGCGCGCGGACTGCCGCTCCAGCAGATCCATCGCGCGAGCTTCCCGCTGCCGCGATTCGGTGAATGGTTGCTGCAGGTGCGCCGCGAGCTGGAGGTTGGCCGCGGCCACCAGCTCCTGCGCGGCCTCGGCCTCGAAAGCCTGACGCAGGAAGAGATCCGTACCCTGTACTGGGGCGTCTGCGTCCACCTCGGCATCCCCTTGTCGCAGAGCCGGAACGGCGAGTTCCTCGGCGAGGTGCGGGACGTCGGCGTCAAGAAAGGCGAGGCCGACTCACGGGCCTATCGCACCGGCGGTGCGCTGCGCTTCCACATGGACCGATGCGACATCCTCGGCCTGCTGTGCGTGCGCGAGGCCCGAAGCGGCGGCCTGAGCATGGCGGTCAGCTCCGCGGCGGTGCACAACGAAGTGTTGCGGCGGCGCCCCGACCTGATGGAAACGCTCTACCAGCCCTTCTACTTCAGCCGCCAGTCCGAGCAGGTCGAGGGAGAACGGCCCTGGTACGCCGGGTCGGTCTATGCCGTGCTCGACGGCAAGTTCATGAGCCAGTTCTCGCTGACCTACATCGAGTCGGCGCAACGCTATCCGGAAGTGCCGCGCCTCACCCCATCCCAGGAAGAGGCGATCCGCCTCGTGGCCACGGTCGCCGAAGAGCTCTGCATCACGTTCCAGATGCAGCCCGGCGATATCCAGCTCCTGAACAACCACGTGATGTACCACGCGCGCACGAACTACGAAGACCACGCGGACCCGGCCAGGATGAGGCTCCTGCTGCGGACGTGGCTCACCACACCCGACAGCCGCCGGCTTCCGCGCGAGCGCGAAGAGGTCTGGGGCAGCACCGAGCCGGGTGATGTTCGCGGCGGCGTGACGCCTCCCACTGGCCCCCGCTTTGCATTCAAGGACTGGACTGGCGCGGGCTGGCCGGAGAACCGACATACCCCACCACTGGAGCCCCCATGGAAATCCTGAAGCAACCCATTCATCATCCGAGCGCCTGGAAGGGCAGCGACTTCCGTTCGAAGGAGGACATCACGCTGCACTTCGAGGCGGAGCATCTCGAAGAGATCGATCGGACCCTCCAGGCCGCAGTACAAGCCGGCTTGCGGCTGGAGACCGTCGAGCGCCAGCACTTCGAGCTGCCTCGCACGGCATCGCTCCTGCGAGCTGCGCGCGAAGCGCTTCGCCTTGGCCGCGGCATCGTGATCCTGCGCGGGATCGACGTCAGCCGCTACAGCCTGCCCGAGCTGGAGATGATCTACTGGGGCATCGGCACTCACCTCGGTCTGGGTGTGTCGCAGAGCGTACTTGGCGACCGGCTGGGCCATGTCCAGGACAAGACGGCAACGGATCCCCATGCACGTGCCTACCGCAACAAGCAGGAACTCACACCGCACACCGACACGTCGGACATCGTCGGCCTGATGTGCATACGCACCGCGCGCGAGGGCGGGATCTCCATTGCGTCCAGCGTGGCGGCGGTACACAACGCGCTCCTGGCGCAATTCCCCGACTATCTCGAGCCCCTGTATGAAGGCTTCCCGTACCACCGCCGCGGCGAGAACCTGCCCGGCGAGGCGCCGATCACGCCACATCGCATTCCGGTGTTCTCCTATGTGGAGGGGCAGCTGAGCTGCCGGTACACACGTTCCTACATCGAGACCGCTGCGCGCGAAGGCGGTGCCCCGCTCAGCCAGCTGCAGGTCGATGCACTCAACTGCCTCGAGCGCTTGACCTACGAGTTCGCATTCGAGTTCCAGCTCGATCCAGGCGAGATCTATCTGCTCAACAACTACACCGTGCTCCATGCGCGCACTGCATTCGAGAACTGGCCCGAGCCGGAGAAGGCACGGCTTCTTCTGCGCTTGTGGTTGACGGCGGACGACTGGCGCCCTCTCGATCCCCGCATCAATGCGACACGCAGCGGGATCGCGGCGCAGCAAGGAAAGCTGCCGTCGTTCGAACGCTCATTCGGCTCCGGCCGCATTGCGACTCAGCGCAACTGAGTCCGAACCACCAGCATCAACCAGGAAAGGAGTCTCGTATGAGAATGAAGCGTCTTCTGAGCGCCACGATCGTGGCTGCGGCAGGGATCGTACTGGCCGGCATCCCGGGGCTTGCTCCGGCGCAGGCCTATCCCACCAAGACCGTGACGATCATCAATCCCTTCGCTGCCGGAGGATCACTGGACGTCATGGCTCGCCTGCTCGCAGAGCAGATGACTCAAAGCCTGGGCCAGCCTGTCGTTGTCGAGAACAGACCGGGTGCCGGCAGCACGATCGGCACCGCCCTGGTCGCGCGCGCGCGCCCCGATGGGTACACCCTGCTCATCACTGCCGCCAACATCGTCTCGGCGCCGGCGCTCGGTGCGCCTGTCAACTACGACTGGAAGAAGGACTTCGCGCCGGTGACCAAGCTCGGCAACATCGCGCAGGCTTTGGCCGTGCCGGAGGACCTGCCGGCAAAGACCATGAAGGAATTCGTTGCTCTCGCGAAGTCGACGCCTGGGGGATTGAGCGTCGGCTCGCTGGGTCCGGGCAGTGGCGGTCACATCAACGGCAAGCGACTCGAACAGGTCACGGGGGTCGCGCTCACGGACATCCCGTTCAAGGGCATGGCCGAAACGATGACCGCGCTCGCCGGAGGCCACATCCAGCTCGCCTTCGGGAACCTGCCGGAGGTACTCACCTATCAACGCGGTGGGCGAGTTCGGCCCATTGCGATCGCAATGCCGACACGCTCCGAACTCGCGCCCGGTGTTCCGACGATGGCCGAGTCCGGTTACGCGAGCGTGGCCATCGTGCCGTGGTATGGCGTGCTGGCTCCTGCCGGAACACCCCCGGACGTGGTGGCGAAGTTGCAGCGGTCATTCGTTGCGGCCCTTGCGCATCCTGCCGTCGTGGGACGTCTCAAGGAAATGGCGATCACGCCCATCGGCAGCTCGCAGGATGAGTTCCGACGGGAACTTGAAGCCGAACACGCGATGTACGTCAAGATCGGAAAGGAACTGGGCGTCAGCTTCAAGTAGAGATCTTCAGCGGCCTTCTGCCGTCGAGGCGAACAGCGCGGAGTTGGGAGTCGCGCTCCCCGCGTCGCGCCGAATGCATACCTATCACCTAAACCGCGACATGCGCGTTTACAACATGCGGGAGATATCTGGCATCCGCACCGCGGTTTTTGTGCAAATCTCACGCACCATCGCACCAGCACATATCGCGAACATTCGATGAACGACCAGGCCCACCCTCCGTACGCTGCGCGCCGTGGCGGCGCATCCCGCGCTCGCACCCCTTGGCTCCACCGCAGCGCGGCAACGCCGCGTTCCCGCTGGTGAGCGAGGGCAGGCTGCCCCCACAGCCACCCGCGCCTGGTGCGACCCGCGCGGCCATCCATGCGGCCGCGTGGGTTCTCACGCTGTGCACGCTGCCGGCGCTGGTCATCGTGCCGCTGACGCTGTATCAGCAACTCACCCTCTCGGTTGCAATCTTCATCGCGGCACTGGTCGTGAACCGGTTCGCCGGCAGGTTCGCGACCCTGGCGCTGATGTTCATGTCCGTGGTGGTGTCCTCGCGCTACTTGTACTGGCGCATCACCGACACGATGTACATGGACCATGCGCTCGACCTGGTCCTGGCCTGGGGCCTGCTGCTCGCCGAAATCTACGCCTTCGTGGTGCTGCTGCTCGGCTATCTGCAGACCGTCTGGCCGCTCGGGCGCGCGCCCCATCCGTTGCCGGCGGACCGCAACGCCTGGCCCGTCGTCGACGTGCTCATACCCACCTACAACGAGCCGCTGGCGGTGGTGCGGCCGACCGTGCTGGCAGCGCTGTCGATGGACTGGCCGCGCGACAAGCTGCGCATCCACCTGCTCGACGACGGCCGCCGCGAGGAGTTTCGCGCGTTCTGCGAGGCGGTTGGCGTGGCCCACGTCACGCGCAGCGACAACCGCCATGCCAAGGCCGGGAACATCAACGCGGCGCTGAAGCACACCGGCGGCGAGTTCGTCGCGATCTTCGATTGCGACCATGCGCCGGTACGCTCCTTCCTGGAGTTGACGATGGGCTGGTTCGGGCGCGAGCCACGCCTCGCGATGGTGCAGACGCCGCACTACTTCTATTCGGCCGACCCTTTCGAGAAGAACCTCGGCACCTTCGGCACGGTGCCCAACGAAGGCGAGCTGTTCTATGGGCTGATCCAGGACGGCAACGACCTGTGGAACGCCTCCTTCTTCTGTGGTTCGTGCGCAGTCCTGCGGCGCAGCGCCTGCGAACAGGTCGGTGGCATCGCCGTCGAGACGGTGACCGAGGACGCGCACACCGCCCTCAAGCTGCACCGGGCAGGCTACGACACCGCCTACCTCGCGATTCCGCAGGCGGCCGGCCTGGCCACCGAGAGCCTGTCGGGCCATGTCGGCCAGCGCATCCGCTGGGCGCGAGGCATGACGCAGATCTTCCGCACCGACAACCCGCTGCTCGGCCGCGGGCTGAGCTGGGCGCAGCGGCTGTGCTACCTCAACGCGATGTTGCACTTCCTCTACGGGCTGCCGCGGCTCATCTACCTCACCGCGCCGCTCGCGTACCTGGTGTTCGGCGCCAGCGTCATCCATGCCTCGGCCGCGATGATCTTCGCCTACGCGCTGCCGCACATCCTCCATGCCAACCTGACCAACAGCCGTGTGCAGGGGCGCTTCCGCTATCTCTTCTGGAACGAGGTGTACGAGGCGGTGCTGGCGTGGCACATCTTCCGCCCGACGCTGATGGCGATCATCAACCCGAAGCTGGGTGCCTTCAATGTGACGGCCAAGGGCGGATTGATCCGGCGCCGCTACTTCGACACACAGATCGCCAGGGCCAGCATCTTCCTGCTGCTGCTCAACTTCATCGGCGCGGGCTTCGGGCTGTGGAGGCTGACCTGGGTGGAAGAAGAGCGCATCGCCACCGTATGGCTCAACCTGGCCTGGACGTTCTACAACCTGGTGATCCTCGGCGCCTGCGTGGCGGCCGCCAACGAATCGCGCCAGATGCGTGCCGCGCACCGCGTGACGCTGCAGATGCCGGCGGTGGTGCACATGTCGGGCCAGGCAAGCGTGGCTTGCCGGACCTTCGACTTCTCCGCGAGCGGACTGGGGATCGACCTGCCCGCCGGCATGCACTACCCCCACGACGCCGCGCTGGAGGTGTCGCTGTTCGACGGGGAGGTCGAACACCGCTTTCCCGCCACCGTGCGATTCAGCCGCGACAACCGGCTGGGACTGCGCTTCGAAGGCCTGAGCCTGGCGCAGGAACAGGCGCTCGTGCGCTGCACGATCTCGCGTCCGGACATCTGGTCGCGGCGCTGGGGCCGGCACCCGCGGGCAGGTGCCATCGGCGTGCTCGCGCACATCGCGCGCATCAGCGCCGTCGGCTTCAAGGACATGTTCGCGCATTACCGCGACGCCGTGGCCGGAAGGCTGCGTTCGCCAGCGGCCGCGAGGCGCTCGGCCGATTCGAGGGAGTCGACCTGATGCCGGCTCCCAAGCTGCTGCTCGCCGTGATCCTGGTCTCGATGGGGTGCGGCGCGGCGCAAGCGCAGGTGCAGCCGGCGCACGATCCGGCGCACGTTCCGGCGCCGCATGCCACGGCGAACCCTGCCGCCGGCGCCGTGCGGGAAATGAGCCTTGCGCAGCTCGGCGTCGACTACGCGATCACGCTGCGCGGCACCCAGGCCAGCGTCGGAATTCCGTTCAGCGTGCGTGGCGACGAGCTGGTGACGGCAGCCTCGCTGCAGCTCCACTACTCGTACTCGCCCGCACTGCTGCCCGAGCTCTCGCACCTCGCCGTGACCGTCAACGACGTGGCGGTGGCGACATTGCCGCTGCCGCGCGAGGGCGCGGGCCAGCCGCGCAGCGCCACCATCCCCATCGACCGCCGCCTGGTGGGCGACTACAACCGCATCAACATCGAGCTCATCGGCCACTACACGCGCGAGTGCGAAGACCCCGCCCACTCCAGCCTGTGGGCGAAGGTGGACGCATCGAGCAGCCTGCGCCTGACGGCCGAGCCCTTCGCAGCCCATGCCGACCTCGGCACGCTGCCCGTGCCCTTCTTCGACCCGCGGGATCCGCGCCGCCTGCGACTGCCTTTTGTCCTTGGCGATAACGGCTTCCCGACGCTCGAGGCCGCGGGCATCGTGTCTTCCTGGTTCGGGGCGCTGGCGGGCTACCGCGGGGCCGTGTTCCCGGTGTCGGCGGGTGTGCTGCCGGCCGATTCGAATGCCGTGGTCTTCGCGATGCCCGGCACCACCGTCCCTGGGCTGCAGTTGCCTGACATCCAGGGACCGGGCCTCGCCGTGATCGACCGGCCGGGCGATCCGATTCGCAAGCTGCTGCTCGTCATGGGCCGCAACCCGGCCGAGTTGCGCACGGCCGCCGCCGCGCTTGCGCTCAACAGCCGCGCCCTGAGCGGCAGCACGACAGCCGTCGCCAACTTCCAGGAGCCGCCCGTGCGCCGGCCCTACGACGCGCCGCGCTGGATCGCGGGCGACCGGCCGGTGCGGCTCGGCGAACTCGCCGCGGCCGAGGACCTGAACGTGGAGGGCTACACGCCGGACGTGGTCAAGGTCAACCTGCAGGTGCCCCCGGACCTCTTCGCCTGGCGCTCGCGCGGCATCCCGCTCGAACTCGGGTACCGCTACACGCCGAGGGCCCACGCCGACCAGTCGACCCTCAACATCAACCTCGGCGAAAACTTCATCGGTTCGCTGCCCCTGCGCGCGGCCAACCCGAACCCCTGGTGGAACCCGTTCGCGCGCACGCTGCTGCCAGACGGCACGGCCGGTGAACGCAAGACCATCCACCTGCCGCCGCTCGCGCTCGGCGCCCGCAGCCAGCTGCGCCTGCACTACTACTTCCAGCCCGATGCCGGACCCTGCAAGGCGCTGCTGGGCAACGTGCGCGGCAGCATCGATGCCGACTCGACCGTCGACATCTCGCGCCTGCCCCACTACCTGGCGATGCCCGAGCTGGCTGCCTTCGCCAACGGTGGCTTTCCGTTCACGCGCCTGGCCGACCTGGCCGACACCGCGGTGGTGCTGCCCGATGCGCCGGGGCAGGCGGACCAGGAGATCTTCCTTGCGCTCATGGGCCAGCTCGGCAATGCGACCGGCTATCCGGCGCTGCGGGTCTCGGTCGGCGGTGCGTCGAAGGTGTCGCAATGGGCCGGCAAGGATCTCCTGGTGCTCGGCAGTCTCCAGGGCCAGCCTCTGTTCGCGCAATGGGCCGGGCGCATGCCGCTCGCGCACGGCCATGGCGTGCAGGCGTTCCGGGTGGGCACGTGGTTCGACGAGGCCTTGAAGTTCGTGGCCGGCACGCGCCGGCGCGAAGACCTCCCCTCGGTCGCGCAGATGGCCATCTCGGTCGGTGGGCAGGATGCCGCGCTCGCGGGCTTCGAATCGCCGCTTGCGGCAGGCCGAAGCGTGGTGGCGGTGGTCGCCAGCGCCGAGTCGCAGTCCGCGCTGCTGAACGCGATGATGTCGCCGGAGATGCTTCGCCGCATCCAGGGCAGCACCTCGATCGTGCGGGGCACCGAGGTCCACAGTCTGCTGGGCGGCGAGACCTACTACGTGGGCCGCCTGCCCCCCGTCGCCTGGGTGCAGTGGAAGCTCTCGCGCAACCCCCTGCTGCTGGCCGGGCTGGTTCTCGCGCTGGCATTCATCGGCGCCGGGGCCGCGTACTTCAGCCTGCAGCGGCGCGCGCACCGGCGGCTGCGGGAAGGGCCGCCGTCGTGAGCGCGCGCGGCATGCCTCCCACGCCCATCCGTTCGGGGCGCCGCCGCTGCCTGGCGGCGCTCGCGCTGTCACCGCTGGCCGCGGTGTCGCAGGGCCCGGCGCGCGCGGCCCGCACCGCCTGCCTGCCGATCGCCGACTGGACCGGCTTCGCCGCCCGCCATCTCCAGGCCGACGGGCGCGTCATCGACTTCGACACCCAGGAGCAGCACTCGACCTCCGAAGGGCAGTCCTACGGGCTGTTCTTTGCGCTGGTCCACAACGACCGGGCCGCCTTCGACCGCGTGCTGCAATGGACCGACGCCAACCTCGCTGGAGGCCGGCTCGCGCAGCGCCTGCCCGCGTGGCGATGGGGCCGCAAGGTCGACGGCAGCTGGGGCGTGCTGGACGCCAATCCGGCCTCCGACTCGGACCTGTGGGTCGCCTACGCGCTGATCGAGGCCGGGCGGCTGTGGAACCACCCGGCCTACCAGGCGCTGGGGCGCAGCGTGCTCGAGAACGCGGTGCGCGAGGAGGTGAGCGTCTTGCCCGGCCTGGGCCGCATGCTGCTGCCCTGGCCGCGCTCCGTCGCCAACGGACCGGTATGGCGCCTCAATCCGAGCTACCTGCCCGTGCAGTTGCTGCGCCGCTTCCAGCAGGAGGAGCCGCAGGGCCCGTGGGGCGAGATTGCACAGCACACCGTGCGGATGCTCGAAGCCGTCGCCCCTCGCGGCTTTGCGCCCGACTGGTGCGCCTGGTCCGAGAAGGACCGCGCCTTCGTGGCCGATCCCCAGAAACGTGCCGTGGGCAGCTACGACGCGATCCGCGTCTACCTGTGGGCCGGCATGTTGCACGCGCAGGAGCCTGCGCGTGCGGCCTTGCTGAAGTTCCTGCGCGGGCCGCGCACGCAGCTGCTGCAGTCGGCGGCCTTTCCGGAATACGTCGACACCGACACCGGCGCCACGCGCGGAACCGCGCCGGTCGGCTTCGCTGGAGCGCTCCTGCCCTATCTGCAGGCCCAGGGGCTGCAGGACGCGCTCGCGCAGCAGCTCGCCCGCATCCGCGAGCGCACGCAGGCCGCCGTGGCACCCGCGCCCCTGCCCTATTACGAAAGCGTGTTGCTGCTCTTCGGCCAAGCCTGGCTCGACGGGCGCTATGCCTTCGGCCGCAATGGCGAGCTGCAACCTGACTGGAGACGCCTGTGCCCCGTGCCGCGTTCCGCATGAGACGGTGGGTCTGCGTCGCGGCATGGGCCGCGCTGGGCACCGGGCCGGTCCTGGCGCAGGCCGACGCACGCGCCTCATTGGCCGAGCAGGCCATCCATTGGCAGAGCCTGGGCCGGCTCGAGCTGGCCGAAGCCAGCTGGCGCAAGCTGCTCAGCGCCGACCCGCAGTCCGCCGAGGCGCTGTACGGCATGGCCCAGGTCGAGCTCGCGCGCGGCCGGGCCGATGCGGCGCGAAGCTGGCTCGTACGCCTGCGCGCCGCGCATCCGGCGGATGCCAGGGCGATCCAGCTCGAGGCACGCATCGCCCAGCCGGGCGGCCCGGCCAGCGACCTGGAAGCCGCTCGCGCGGCCGCCCGCGCCGGACGCACCGCCGAGGCGCTGCAGGCCTACCGTGCCTTCCTCGGCGACCGCGCGCCGCCGGAGCCGCTGGCCCTGGAGTACTACCAGGCGCTTGGCGGCACCCCTCAGGGTTGGGACGAAAGCCGCCGAGGCCTGGAGCGCCTGGCGCGCAGCAGGCCGGACCGCTCCGACTACAAGCTCGCACTGGCGCAGTTGCAGACCTATCGCGAGGCCACGCGGCGCGAAGGCATCCATAGCCTGGCCGAGCTCGCGAAGCAGCCGGCCGGCGCGCCGGCCCGCGATGCATGGCGCCAGGCCCTGCTGTGGCTCGATGCCCGCGCCACCGATGCCGAGCTCTACCGCGACTACCTGGCGCTGCAGCCGGATCCCGCGGTGGCGCAGCGCTTGTCGCAATTGGGGTCCCCGGAACCGCCCCGCGCACCGGAGGGCGCCCCCGTGCAGGGCGCCCGGCCCGCCCCGCCGGACCCATTGCGCATGGGCTTCGCTGCGCTCGAGCGCAGCGACCTGCCGGGCGCCGAGCGGCGCTTCCAGCAAGTGCTGCGCCTGCGCCCGGCCGACGCCGATGCGCTCGGCGGCCTGGGTGTGGTGCGGTTGCGGCAGGAGCGATTCGCCGAAGCCGAAGCGCTGCTGGCCCGTGCCTCGAGGACGGGCGGCCAACGCTGGGCTTCTGCGCTTCGCAGCGCCACCTACTGGAACCTTGTCGGGCAGGCGGCCGACGCGCGCGGCCGCGGCGATCCGACGCGTGCGCGGCAACTGCTGGACCGCGCCATGCAGCTCGACCCGACGGGGCCCGCCGCGCGCGATGCACTCGCGAGCCTGCGGTCCGCGCGCGCCGAGCAGGCACGTGCGCAGGCCCGCCGCGAGTCCGAAGCTGGCGACATGGCCGGTGCGCGGCGCACGCTGGAAGCAGCGCTGGCCGAGGCTCCGGAAAGCCTCTGGGTCCGTCATGACCTCGCGCTCGTCTATCGCCGCATGGGCTTGGCGTCGCAGGCGCGCGAGCTCGTCGACGCCATGCCTGCCGCCCAGCGCGACACGCCGGAAGGACTCCATGTCCAGGCACTTCAGGCCGGCGAGGCCGGCGATGCGCTTGCGGGCCTGCAGTACCTCGACCGCATTCCGGAAGCTTCGCGCACGGCCGACATGAATGCGCTGCGGCAAAGCCTCCAGTCCCGGGACGAGGCCCGGCGCACCGAACTCGACCGGCTGCGCGCCGAGCGCAATGCCCAGGAGGCGCGAGCCCGGCAAGCCGAGGCCGAACGCGCACCGCAAATTGCGGCCGGGCCGGTGTACCGCCATCGCAGCGGCGAGGCGGGGCTCGGGCGGTTGACCGATGTGCAGACCCCCTTGGAGGCCAGGCTCCCGTTCGGCGACGGCCGCCTCTCGCTCGGCGTGACGCCGACCTCGCTGCGTGCCGGCACGCTGGCATTCGACGCCGCCACCGCGGCCCGCTTCGGCGGCGGCACGCCGGCCGCACAGTTGCAGGCCACCGGTGCGGCCGCACCGCCGGGCGCGCAAACCGAAAGCGGCGTCGGGCTGAGCGTCGGCTACGAAGGACCGAACTTCAGCGCCAGCCTGGGCACCACGCCCATCGGCTTCACGCGCAGCAACGTCATCGGCCACCTGGGCTACAGCGCGCAGCTCGCGGAAACGCTCTCGCTCAAGGCCGAACTCTCACGCCGGCCCGTGACCGACAGCCTGCTGTCCTTTGCCGGCACGCGCGACCCGCGCACCGGCCTCGAATGGGGCGGCGTGGTCGCCACCGGCGCACGCCTGGATCTCGCGCGGGACTTGGGGCCGTATGGCGTTTACGGGTACGGCGCCGTTCACGGCATCACCGGCACGAGCGTGGCCAGCAACCGGCGCCGTGAACTCGGCGGCGGCGTGTACGTGCCCGTCCTGCGCGGCGACGGCTCGTCCCTGACGCTGGGCGTGAACCTGGGGCTGATGTCGTACGACAAGAACCTGAGCCATTTCATCTACGGCGAGGGCGGCTACTTCAGCCCCCAGCACTTCTCCAGCCTCACCTTCCCGCTGGATTGGCAGGGGCGCGACGGGCGGCTTGCCTGGCGGATCAACGCGTCCATCGGCATACAGTCCTTCAGGGAGGACCCTTCGCCCTTCAACGCCGTGGCAGGCCCCGCGGCCTTCCTCGCCGTCCCGACGCGCCACCGGGGCATCGCCTACAACGTCGCGGCAATCGCCGAGTACCAGATCGGCCCGCAGCTCTACCTGGGCGGCGCCCTCGGGTTCAACAATGCGCGCGACTACCGGCAGGTCACGGGGAATGCGTATCTGCGCTACGTGTTCGGCGCAGGCGGTGGGGTGCCGGGCGCCATGATGGTCAAGCCCTTCGGCTCTCCCTACACACCGCTGCCTTGAGGGCGATGATCGAGCGGTGATGCAGCAAGCCCGGGTGTCTCGAACTCAGGGCCGCCGAACATCCACCCGCTGGCGCGACCAGTACGGACCGTCGAGCCGGTCCAGCCGCACCTCGCCGCCCGTGGAAGGCGCGTGGACGAACCGGTTCTCGCCCACGTAGATGCCGGCGTGCGTGGGCCGGCTGCCGCCGAAGACCACCAGGTCCCCGGTGCGCAGGTCGTTGCGCGATATCGGGTTCCCGAAATCGGCGAGTTGCGCCACGGTGCGTGGCGTTGCCAGTCCGGCACTTTGGCGGTACACGAAGCCGATCAGCCCGCTGCAATCGAAGCCGCCATCGGCCGTGTTGCCGCCGTACCGGTAGGGCGTGCCGACCAGTCCCATGGCATGGATGGCCGCATCACTCGATTGCTCGGCGGAAATCAACGATGGCCGCAAGGTCCCGGGCGCCCGGGGCGGTGTGCTGCCGCAGGCCGCGAGCAGCAGGCAGGTGCACAGGACTGTCGATCTACGCAGGGTCGGCATGGCCGAGGATGGTAGTTGCTCAGGCCGTGCCCGTGCTGCGCGCGACGATCTCGAACTGCTGGCGCAGCCAGCGATGGGCCGGGTTGTGGTGCATGCGCTCGTGCCAGAACATCGAGGTGCTCACGTCCTCGAGCGGCACCGGCGGCTCGAGCACCTGCAGCTGCCAGACCGCCGAGAAGTGCCGGGCAATGCGCTCGGGCAGCGTGGCCAGCAGGTCCGACTGCGCAACCAGCCCCGGCGAGACCAGGGTGGAGGACACGCGCGCGCCGATGGTCCGCACCAGCCCCGCGCGCTCCAGCGCCTCGTCGACCACGGCTTCGAGCGTCGACGCCCCGGTCCGGCCCAGCGCATAGAACACGTGCGGGTGCGCCACGTACTGTGCCCGTGTCAGCCGGCCCTGCACGTCGGGGTGCCCGGCCGCCGCGATGACCCGCATGGGCTGACTCATGAGCGGCGTGAAGCGCAGGCCCGCCGGCGCATCGCGGATGAAGGCGACCAAGAGGTCGATGCCGCCTTCCTCGAGGTCGTGGCGCACGCGGCCCAGGTCGGGCGGCTGCACCGTGAGCTGCACGGCGGGCGCGAGCCGCCGCACGTGCGCGATCAGCGAAGGCATCAGCAGGTAGCCCAGTGTCTCGCTGGCGGCGATGCGGAAGCGCTCGGTCGCCGCCGCGGGGTCGAAGTCGGCACCATCGGCCACGGCCTGGTCGACCAGGTCCAGCGCCTGCTGGAACCGGGCGGCCAGCTGCCGGGCGCGCGGCGTGGTCACCATGCCTTTTTCGGTACGCACCAGCAGCGGGTCGGCGAACAGGGTGCGCAGCCGCGCCAGCGTTGCGCTCATCGCCGGCTGTGTGATGCCCATGCGCTCGGCCGCGCGCGTCACGTGGCCCTCGGCCACCAAGGCGACCACGCAGCGCAGCAGGTAGACGTCGAGATGGCGGGCTTGCATGGCCCGCGGATTATCCCCGTGCCCCCATGAAGCATGCGGGGTCGCCATACAGCCCATGGCATGTCCGCATGCCGGGCAGGACATGGCGGGCGCGTGCGCCGCTGACCACAATCGTCGCAAAGCCCAAGGAGACACACACGATGAAGTCATTCGCCATTCATGCCGTCATGGCCGGCACCCTGCTCGCCCTCGGCCAGGCAGCGTTCGCGCAGCAGGCCGACAGCTACCCCTCCAAGCCCGTGCGCATCGTGTTCGGGTTTCCCGCCGGCAGCGCGACCGACGTGGCGGCGCGGCGCGTGGCCGCCAAGCTCAGCGCAGAGCTGGGCCAGTCCTTCTACGTCGAGAACCGCCCCGGCGCAAACGGCAACATCGGCGGCGAGGCCGCGGCCAAGGCGCGTCCCGACGGCTATACGCTGCTGGCCGCGACCATCAGCGAGATGGCGATCAACAAGCCGGCCGGCATTCGCATGAGCTACGACCCGGCCAAGGACTTCGTCCCGGTCGGCCTGCTGTTCACCAGCAACCCGGTGCTGGTGTCGAGCAACGCGTCCAAGCTCGAGACCGTGCCCCAGCTCGTCGCACGTGCCAAGGCACGGCCCGGCGAGGTGAATTGGGCGGCGGTCAACGCATTCCAGCAGGTATTCGTCGCCTCGTTCGAGAAGGCCGCGGGCGTCAAGCTCAACGTCGTGCCCTACAAGGGCACCGCCTTCGCCATGACCGACGTGATCGGCGGCCAGCTCGACGGCATGGTGGGCTACCCGGCCGAAGCCATGGGCCACACCTCGGCCGGCCGCGCCAGGGCCCTGGGCCTGGGGGGCACGCAGCGCAACGCGTACATGCCCGACACGCCCACGCTCGGCGAGCTGGGCTATGCCGACATGGACCTGATCGCGTGGGGTGGCCTCTTCGCGCCCGCGGGCACGCCGCCCGCCATCGTCGACAAGCTCAACCGCGCGATCCGCAACGCCAACGCCACGCCCGACGTGCGCGAGGCGCTGGCCAAGACGGGCTCGGAGGCCAAGCCCTACACCGCCGACCAGTTCGCCACCTTCGTGCGCAACGAGATCGCGCGCTGGGACAAGCTCGTGCACGAGACCGGCGTGAAGATCGGCGAATGAGCGCGTCGCCGGCCCGTCCTGCACTTTTCCAACCCGTCCACAAGAAAGCCGACCCATGACCGCCGTCCAGAAGACCTACGAGATGCCCATCCAGACGCCGACCCCGCAGCAGATGCAGTCTCGCGTGGCCCGCTTCAAGAACCTGCGCTACCCGCCCGACCGCTACCCCGACAGCCAGCTGCCGGGGCACGTGCGGCGCAACTACCTCGTGATCGGGCGCGGTCTCGTCGTCGAGGGCGGCAAGGACCCGATGTCGGCGATCGCCATCGACGAGGGCTTCCAGATGTCGTACGTCGAGGCCGAGCCCGGCAACGGCCCGAAGCTGCACAACCACGACACCAACGAGACCTTCGTCGCGATCAAGGGCCGCTGGCGCGTCATCTGGGGCCTGAACGAGGAGCACTCGGTCGACCTCGACCCGCTGGACGTCTGCTCGATGCCGGCCTACACGCCGCGCCGCTTCATCAACCTCGAGCCCGGCGAAGGCAGCACCCAGGGCCTGCTGCTCGCGGTGCAGCCGGGCAACGCGCCCAACTGCGAGTTCATGTGAGCGGCGCCGCAGACGACATCGCGCGCGAGGTGGTGCGCACCGCGCGCCGCGGCGTGCCGCTGGCGATCTGGCACCGTGCGGGCCTCGACGCGCCGCGGCCGCTCGTGCTGATCGGCCATGGCGGCGCCGGCCACAAGACCGCGCCCGCGGTCGAGCGCGTGGCACATGCGCTGGTCCGGCAGGCCGGCTTCGTGGTCGCCGCAATCGATGGCCCCGTGCACGGCGAACGCGCCGCGGCGGGCGAGGGCGCCGACGCCGTGCGCGACCGCTTCCGCATGCTCTGGGCGGATGGCGGCAGCGTGGAGCCCATGGTGGCCGACTGGACCGACGCCCTGGATGAGCTGTGCGCCATGCCCCTCGTCGATGCCACGGCCATCGGCTGGTACGGCCTCTCGATGGGCACCGCGTACGGCCTGCCCGTCGTCGGCCGCACGCCGCGCGTGCGCTGCGCCGTGCTCGGGCTCTGGGGCGCCTGCCGCCCGCGCGCCGACGAGATCCTGCAGCAGGCCGCGGCGGTGCGCGTGCCCGTGCTGTTCCAGTCCAAGCCGGACGACGAGATCATCACGATCGCCGGTGCGCGCGCGGTCTTCGCGGCGCTCGGCTCGGCCGACAAGCGCCTCACGCTGCACCCGGGCCGGCACATCGACATCGGCGAGCCGCAAATGGCCGAGGCGGTGGATTTCCTGCAGCGCCAGCTGCAGCGCGTGCCTGCATGAGGGACGGTGCATCCGCGCCCGTGCAGCCGCGCCACCGCATCCTCCAGGCGCCGCCGGCACCGCCCGCCACGCTCGTCGAGGCCCTGCGCGCCTGTGCGACCGCGAACCTCGCCGACGGCCTGCCGCAGGTGCAGGTCGCCCTGGGCCTGGTGCCGCGCCATGCCGCGGCCGGCGTGCTGTGCGGACCCGCGCTCACGGTGCGCGTGGATGCCGGCGACAACTTGTTGGCCCAGCACGCCATCGACCTGGCGCGGCCGGGCGACGTGATCGTGATCGACGGTGCGGCCGGCCCGGAGCGCGCGCTCGTGGGGGAGACCATGGCCCGCTGGGCGCATGCGCGCGGCGTCGCCGGCTTCGTGGTCGACGGCGCTGTGCGCGATCTGGAGTACCTGCGCCAGGGGCCGTTGCCCGTCTATTCGCGCAGTGTCTCGCCGCGTGGCCCCACGCGAACGGGCGGCGGCGAGGTCTACGGCGAGGTCGGCGTGGGCGGCGCGGTGGTGCGTGCGGGCGACCTGGTCGTGGGTGATCTCGACGGCGTGGTCTGCGTGCCGCAGGCGCTGGCCCAGGCCGCGAACGAGGCCTGCCTGCAGCTCATGGCGCGCGAGCGCGAGACCTTCGAGGCGATCCGCCGCGGCACGCTCTCGCGGGCCTGGATCGCGCAGGCGCTGACCCGCGACGCTGCATCCCGTTGAACCTAAGCCTTCGATGGCGAAGAAGCAAACCCATGCCGACGAACACAGTGAAGGCGGCGCGGGTACACGAGTTTGGCGGCCCAGGGTGGCTCAGGCCCCTTCGATGATCCGCAGATCCCGTTCGGCACCGTCGCCGAGCGCGTGCAGCGCGGCCTGGTAGGCGGGGCTGTCATGCACGGCCAGCGCCTGCTCGACGCTGTCGAACTCGATCAGCACGGTGCGTTCGGGCAATCCGTACTCATAGACTTTCGCGGGCAGGCCGCGCGCCAGGAAGCGCCCGCCGCCGGCGGTGATCGCAGGGCCGGCGAGCTTCGCGTAGGCGGCAATTTTGTCGGCGT
Source organism: Variovorax sp. RA8 (assembly GCF_901827175.1). NCBI lineage: Bacteria > Pseudomonadati > Pseudomonadota > Betaproteobacteria > Burkholderiales > Comamonadaceae > Variovorax > Variovorax sp. RA8. Next base: position 198,909 of record NZ_LR594662.1, read on the forward strand.
CCTTGATGGCACGGTATGCGCTGACCCAATAGGCTTTTGCCATGGTGATTCGTCTCTCTCTGTTGCTGAGCGAGCAATATAGCCTGGGCTTGCTGCTGGCCTGCCGGCCGCAGGCTGACCCCATCACCGATCGCGCGGCGGTTGCGATCGACCGGCCATGATCGGGACGCCGGCGGCTCGGCATCGAATCGCCGGTTAAGCTGGCCTGGTCGATCACCTGCAGGCACATGCACCATGTCCCGAGACCCCGGACTCCACCTCAAGAACCCGACCTCGCTGCGTTACTTCTACGAAGTGGCGCAAGCCGGCTCCTTCCGGCGTGCGGCCGAGCGCACGCATGTCGCGGCATCCGCCATCAACCGGCAGGTGAAGAATCTCGAAGAGGAGATCGGTGCAATGCTTTTCGAGCGCGGACGCGGGCGCGGCGGCCTGAAGCTCACCTCCGCCGGTGAGGTCTTCATCCACCACGTCAAGCGCGCAATGGGCGAGATCGCGACGGCCCGCACCGAGGTCGATGCGCTGCGCGGGCTGCAGCGCGGCACCATCAACTTCGGCGTCAACGAAGGCTTTTCGCGCGAACTGCTGCCGCAGATGCTGGCTTCTTTTCACAAGAAGTACCCGGGCGTGAACTACGAAGTCACGGTCGCGAGCTCGCCCCGGCTGGTGGAGCTGGCGCTCGGCGACGAGATCGATTTCGCGCTCGGCTACAACACGCCCGCGCATGCGGGCCTGACTATCCTGGCCAAGCGCGACGTGGGCTCCTGCGTGATGGTGCCGCGCAAGCATCCGCTGGCCCAGCGCAGCTGGGTGCGGCTGACCGACTGCGCGGCCTACGACCTGGTACTGCCCGACACCAGCCTGGCGCTGCGCGCCACGCTGGACCAGATGTTCGCGCGCGTGGACATGAAGCCGCGCGCGGTGCTCACCACCAATTCCTACGAGTTGATGCGCAGCGCGGCCTCCGCCGGCGTCGGCATCGCGATCCTCACCCAGTACCTCTTCGGACGAGACCCCAATCATCCCGACGCAGCCTTCGTGCCGATCCGCGACTCGCGCATCAAGCCGCAAGTGCTGGTGTGCTGCACGCGCGCCGGGCGCCATCTTTCGGTGGCCAGTCTTTCGCTGATCGAAGAGATCCGCAACGCGTTGCGCCACAAGCTCTAAGGCGGCGCCCAGAGGGAAACAGCATGGGGAGGGTTTCCCCTTGCGTTCGAATATTGCGAACGCAAATGGACGCTTTTCATTCTTGCCGGGCGCATTGGCCGTCGATAGATTCGCGCTCATCGACAACCAAGAAGGACCGGAATGGGCGTGTTCAAGGCCATATTGCTGGAGCGTCGCGAGGAGCGATTCGATGCTTCGCTGCGCAATCTAGACGACTCGGCACTGCCCGATTTCGACGTGACGCTGCGGGTCGAATATTCGTCGCTCAACTACAAGGACGCGCTGGCGATCACGAACCGCGGCCCCGTGGTGCGCCATTGGCCGATGGTGCCGGGCATCGACGGCGCAGGGGTCGTCGAGCACAGCCGTCATCCCGAGTTCTCGGCCGGCGACCGCGTGATCCTCAACGGCTGGGGTGCCGGCGAGCAGCACTGGGGCTGCCTGGCCGAGCGCGCTCGACTCAAGGGCGAATGGCTCGTGCCGATGCCCGATCGGCTGGATGCGCGCACCGCCATGGCCGTGGGCACCGCGGGATACACGGCCATGCTCTGCGTCCAGGCGCTGGAACGCCATCGCGTGCGCCCGGACGATGGCGAGATCCTCGTGACCGGCGCCTCGGGCGGCGTTGGCAGCGTGGCGATCAGTCTGCTTGCCGGCCGTGGTTTCCGCGTGGTCGCATCCACCGGCCGCGCTGCCGAAGCGGACTACCTCAAGCGCATCGGCGCAGCGGAAGTGGTCGACCGCGCAACGCTTTCCTCTCCGGGCAAGCCGCTCGGCAAGGAGCGTTGGGCCGGGGTGGTCGATTCGGTGGGCAGCCACACCCTGGTGAATGCCTGCGCCACCACCCGCTATGGCGGTGTGGTCACGGCCTGCGGCCTGGCGCAGGGCATGGACATGCCCGGCACGGTGGCGCCCTTCATCCTGCGCGGCGTGACCCTTGTCGGCGTCGATTCGGTGATGGCGCCGCGCGCAGATCGGCTGAGCGCCTGGCAGCGGCTGTCGCAGGAACTCGACCGCGAGCGGCTGGCCCTGATCACGCACGAGATCCCGCTGGCCTCGACGCTCGACGCCGCGCCCGCGCTGCTTGCGGGCAGCGTGCGCGGCCGCACCGTCGTGAACGTGCGTGCCTGATATGCACGCTCCTTTCTCCGACGCCGTGCCTCTGCGCGATCTCACCCCCTTGATGCGCCCGGCCTCCGTGGCCGTGCTGGGCGCTTCGCCGCGGCCGGATTCCTTCGGCAACTCGGTGGTGAAGAACCTGCTCGCCGCGGGCTATGGGGGCAGCATCTACCCGATCCATCCCTCGGCTGCCGAGGTGGAAGGGCTGCGCTGTTTCGCCGACCTGCAGGATCTGCCCGAGGCACCCGACTGCGCCGTGGTCGCGTTGCCGGCGGACAAGGTGTTGCCCGCGCTGTCGCAGGCCGCCCGGCGCGGCCTCCGTGCGGCGGTGATCTTCGCCAGCGGTTTTGCCGAACTGGGCGAGGCCGGTCGCGCGCTGCAGGCCGAGCTGGCCGAGCTGTGCGCGCGCACCGGGCTGCTGGTGTGCGGGCCCAACTGCCTGGGGCTCGCCAATCTGCACGACCGCATCTCGCTCTACAGCGCACCGTTGCCGGAACCGCTGCGGGTGGGCGGTGTCGCCATTGCGTCGCATTCGGGCTCGGGCTGCATTGCCCTGGCCGGGGTCGGCCGCTTCGGGCTGAGCCACCTCGTGTCGGTCGGCAATGCGGCCGTGCTCGACGTGGACGACTACCTCGGCTTCTTTGCCGACGATCCGAACACGCGGGTGGCCGCGCTCTTCATGGAATCGGTCCGGCATCCCGCGCGCTTCCTGGAAGCCGCGGCGCGCATGCGTGCGGCAGGCAAGCAGGTGGTGGTACTGAAGGTCGGGCGTTCGGCGCAGGGCGCGGCCGCCACGGCTGCGCACACTGGCTCGCTGGCGGGCTCGCACGCGGCGGCCGTGGACTTCTTTCGCCGGGCCGGCGTGGTGCTGGTCGAGGACATGGACGAGATGGTCGAGACTTGCGCGCTCATGGTCGAGTCGGCCAGGCGGCCGGCAGGCGATGGTCTCGCCGTGATCAACGTCAGTGGCGGCGAGGTGGCGCTCACCTGCGACCTGGCGCAGGCGGCGGGGCTTCGCTTCCCGCCGCTCGCTGCGACCACGCTCGATGCCTTGCGCGCCTGCCTGCCGGCCTTCGCCACGCCGAGCAATCCGCTGGATGCCACCGGCGCGGCGGTCTTCGACATGACGATGTATGCACGGGCCGTCGACGCCCTGCTCGAGGACCCGGGCGTCGCACTGCTGGCCGTCTCGCAGGATTGCCCGGTGAGCCTGGGCGCCCAGGGGGCGCAGACGTACCGGGCCATCGCCGCCGCGACAGCCGCCGCGGCCGCACGGACGGACAAGCCGATCGCCTTCTACAGCAATGTGGGCGGTGGCTTGCACCCGCACGCCATCGAGCCACTGGCGGGCAGCGGCGTGGCCGCGCTGCAAGGCGCGCGGGCTGCGTTGGTGGCGATGCGGCACTTCATCGATTGGCATCTCTGGCAGCCGCCCCTCGCGCCCGGGGATGTCGCCGTGCTCGAAGCCGATGCGGCATGGTCCGATCGACTCGCCAGCGGACAGGCGCTCTCGGAGCACGAGGCCAAGCGCTTCCTCGAGGCGCATGGCATCCGCACCACCCGCGAAGCGCGCGCCGCGGACGCGGAGCAGGCCGTGCAGGCAGCGGAAGCGATCGGCTTTCCCGTCGTTATGAAGATCGATTCGCCGGACATTCCCCACAAGACCGAGGCCGGCGGCGTGCGCCTGGCGCTGCGTACGCAAGCGGAGGTGCGCGCTGCATTCGGCGAGATGCTGGCGACGGTGCGCGAGCGCATGCCCGCGGCGCGCGTCGACGGTGTGCTGATCCAGGAGATGGTGCACGGCGGCGTCGAGATGATCGCCGGGTTGTCGCGCCAGGCGCCCTTCGGCCATGCGGTGGTCGCGGGCTCGGGTGGCGTGTGGGTCGAGCTGGTGCGCGACAGCAGTCTCGCGCTGTCGCCGGTCGATGCGCCGCGCGCCACTGCGCTGGTGGGCAGCACGCGTGCCGCACGGCTGCTCGACGGATTCCGTGGCGCCGCGCCGGCGGATCGCCGGGCCTTCGAGGCGCTGATCGTGCGCCTGTCGCAGATCGGCAGCGCCTACGCCGACTACATCGAGGCCATCGACCTCAATCCCGTTGCCGTACTCGCCCAGGGCGAAGGCGTGCGAGTGCTGGACGCGCTCGTCGAGCTCCGGGCCCCAGCCTTCCATCCATGAACTCTGGAGACTCACCATGAACTACCGATGCATCAGCGTGTCCGTCGACCGCTGGATCGCGACCCTCACGCTCAACCGTCCCGAGAAGATGAATGCGCTCGACGACGACATCCTGCTGGAGATGCAGCATGCACTCGATGCGCTGGAGCAGGACGAATCGGTGCGCGCACTGATCATCACCGGCGAAGGCCGCGCCTTCTGCGCCGGTTTCGACCTGAGCCCGCGCGAAGAGCCCCTGACCACCGTCAAGGACTGGCGCGACCACGTGAAGCTCGGCAACGACACCTGGTTTCGCATCTGGCGCTCGCGCCTGCCGGTGGTCGCGGCGGTCAACGGCTATTGCCTGGGCGGCGGCTGCGACCTGTCGATGGTGTGCGACATCACGATCGCCTCCGACAAGGCCGAGTTCGGCGAGCCCGAGATCCAGTTCCAGTCCGCGCCGCCCTTTGCGATCATGCCCTGGGTCCTGGGCATGAAGAAGACCAAGGAACTGCTGCTCACGGGGGATCGCATCGGCGCCGAAGAAGCGGTGCGCATCGGCCTGGCCAATCGCGTGGTTCCCGCCGCGAACCTGATGCAGGAAGCGCAGCGCCTGGCGCTGAAGCTCGCGATGATCCCGCCGCCCGCCATGCAGCTCAACAAGCAGGGCCTCAACCGCGCCTACGACCTGCGTGGATTCCAGTCGACGGTCGACCTCGGGGCAGAGATCTTCACCCTGGTGCTGATGTCCGAGTCGCAGGAGTCGCGCGACTTCTTCGAGGTCGCGGCAAAGCAGGGCCTGAAGGCCGCTTTCAAGTGGCGCGACGCGCGCTTCGCGCTCGCCGGCGAAACCGTCGCCTAGGGCACCGGCCATGACTGCATCCGCCAAGCTCAGCGTCATTCCTTCCACTGCGCCGGCCGAGCGCGGCAACAGCGCGATGATCGAGGTCACCGGTCTCAACAAGATCTATCGCAGCCGGGAGGGCCAGCACATCGAGGCCCTCAAGGACGTGAGCTTCGACATCGCCGACGGCGAGTTCGTCACCGTGGTCGGCCCCAGCGGGTGCGGCAAGTCCACGCTGCTGAAGATCCTGGCCGGCACGCTGCGGCGCTCCACCGGCTCGGTCAAGGTGCGCCAGCGTCCGATCGACGGGCCGAGCCGCGACGTCGGCGTGGTCTTCCAGTCGCCCGTGCTGCTGCCATGGCGCACCGTGCTCGAGAACGTGCTGGTGCCGATCGAGATCCAGCGCCTGAGCATGAAGGAGTACGAACCGAGGGCGCGCGCCTACCTCAAGCTCGTCGGACTCGAGGGCTTCGAGAACAAGTACCCGAACGAACTCTCGGGCGGCATGCAGCAGCGCGTGGGCATCAGTCGCGGGCTGGTGCACGAGCCGGCCTTCCTGCTGATGGACGAACCCTTCGGCGCCCTCGATGCCATGACGCGCGAGACCATGAACCTGGAGCTGCTGCGCATCTGGTCGCAGAGCCGCAAGACGGTGATGCTGGTCACCCACAGCATTCCGGAGGCGGTGTTCCTTGCCGATCGCGTCATCGTGATGTCGCCCCGCCCAGGTCGCATCAGCGAGATCCTGCACGTCGACCTGCCGCGCCCGCGTACGCTGGAGATGATCAATTCGGAGCGTTTCGGCGGCTACGTGTCTGCCATCCGCAAGCATTTTCATTCCCTGGGACTCGACGCATGAACACCGCTTCCGTTGCCATGGCCGCGGCGCTGGACGACGATCCGGCCGCACAACGCCCGGCGCTCGCCTGGCTCGGCCCCAGGCCGGAGCTGCCGCTCTCGGCGCTGCTCTTCATCGTGGTGGTCGGCGGCTGGGAGCTGGCGGTGCGCGTGCTCGGCGTCACGCCGCTGCTGCTGCCGGCGCCGTCGGCGGTTGCGGTGGCGCTGTGGGAAGGCATCCGCAACAACACGTTCACCTACCATCTCGGCGTTACCTTCTACGAGACCATGGCGGGCTTCGTTCTCGGTGCCGCCCTGGGCCTGGTGCTGGGCGCCGTGATTGCGCAGTTTCCGCTGGTCGAGCGCACGCTGTATCCCTACGTGGTCGCCTTCCAGACCATTCCCAAGGTCGCCATCGCGCCTCTGTTCGTGATCTGGTTCGGCTACGGCATGACCTCGAAGATCGTGATCACCGCCACGATCGCCTTCTTTCCGGTACTGGCCAACACGGTGGCCGGGCTGCGCTCGGTGCCCGAAGACCAGCTCGAACTTCTGAAAGCCTTCACGGCCTCGCGCTGGCAGGTCTTTCGCATGGCGCGCATTCCCCACGCGCTGCCCTACATCTTCGTGGGGCTCGACGTGTCGATCGTCCTGTCGGTGATCGGCGCCATCGTCGGCGAGTTCGTCGGCGCGCAGGCGGGGCTGGGCTACCTCATCCTGCAGCGCACCTTCTCGATGGACACGGCAGGCATGTTCGCCATCCTCATCCTGTTGTCGGCGATGGGCTTGGGCCTGCATTGGCTCGTGCACGCCGTCCAGCGCAAGGTGGTGTTCTGGGCGGAGGACGAGCGCCGTCGCATTTCGGGCGCCTGATCGGCCGGACTGCCATTCGACCGTTGTCTTCCCTCTTTCCTCTTTCCTCTGTTGTTCCATTCATTCAAGCAAAGAAGGCAGGTTTCCAGATGCTGAGACTGATGAAGATCAAGTGTGTACTGGCCGCCCTGGGCATTGCCGCCGCGGCCATCTCGCCGGACATGGCGCTGGCGCAGTCCGCCAAGCCGCTGAAGAAGGTGACCATCGCTGCCGGCGGCGTGACGGTACTGAACGTGACCTACCCGTGGCTCATGATGCCGATCGCGCTGGACTACTGGAAGAGCGAGGGCTACGACGTCCAGGTCATCGCCGCGCCCGGCTCCGTCCAGGCCGTGCAGCAGCTCGCCACCGGCAACGTCGACTTCGCGCAGGTGAGCTCCAACGTCGCGATCCAGGCGAACGTCACCAGCAACATTCCGGCGCGCGTGGTCATGAACAACAGCGTGATCGACTGGGCCCTCGCCGTGCAGGCCGACGGTGCCATGCAGAAGGTGAGCGACTTCAAGGGCAAGAACATCGGCATCGTGAGCCTTGCGAGCGGCGGCCTGCCGCTCCTGCGGTCGCTGTTGAAGGCCAACGGCCTCGACCCCGACAAGGACGTGAACATCATCGCGACCGGCGCCGGCGCGCCCGCCCTGGAGGCGCTGAAATCCAATCGCGTGCAAGGACTGATGTTCTGGAATGCCGCCATCGCGGGGTTCGAGAACGCAGGTGCCAAGCTGCGCCTGTTCCGCAGTCCCGAGTGGCAGCGCCTGCCCGACTTCTCGCTGGCCACGACCCAGCGCGCCATCGAGCGCGATCCGGCGATGGTCGAAGCCATCGTGCGTGGGGCAGCCAAGGCCAGCCTGTTTGCCGTCTCCAACCCCGAGTGCGTGCGAAAGCTCCACTGGGCGCGCTTCCCCGAGAGCAAGCCGACCGGGTCCGATGACGCCACGCTCGCACGCTGGGACGACAATCTGCTGCGTGCCCAGGTGCAGTCGATGAAGGCGGCCTTCGAGATGAACGGCGGCAAACTCTGGGGCCGGGCGACACCCGAGGGCTTCGGACGCATGCAGGACTTCATGCTCGACGCCAAGCTGATCGATCGCAAGATCGCACCAGCGACCTTCATTGTCGCAACCGAAGGATTCTTCGAGCGCGTGAACGACTTCGACGCGCAGGAGGTTGCGAAACAGGCGCAGGCCTGCGCAGCGGCGCGATAGGCCAGGCGCAGTTCGAGCCGGGCCATCGGCCGGACACGTCAGCAGCGTTTCAACCCGGCTCAGAACACGACGGTCAGGGTCCCGCGCAGCGTCCTGTCGCTCGTGTCATCGCCGAACTGCCCTTCGAAGGACAGACCCAGCGTCGCCCGCCTGGACAGCTGCAGGTCCAGCCCCGCGCCGACGACGGCGGCATCCTTGGCGATCGGCACGCCGCTGACGGTGAACGGCAGCCCGCCCGCGAAGAACACGTTGGACCTGGGCGTGATGTCCCCGTAGGCATGGCGCCAGCCGATCGTGCCGCGCAAGGTCCCGGGCACCTGGCCGATCTGCACGTCGGTCGCCACGCGCGCGCCGAGCGTGCTGAAGGTCGTGTTCGTGCTGCTGCTGCCGCTGGTCAGCGCCGCCACACCGCCTCGCTCCATGAAGCCGTCGGTGCGCAGCTTGACATGGGCCAGGTTGGCGAAGGGCTCGATGGCGACGTTTCCGGCCTGGAACTGGTAGCCGAGTTCGCCGAAGGCCTGCGCGGTCGTGCCGTCGTAGTCGGCCTTCAGGGCATTGAAGGAGCCGGGCAGCACGACGGTGCGATGCGACGAGATGTCGTGCCGTGTGTAGCCCGCGCCCAGGCGCAGCACCAGGCGGTCCCATTGGGCGCCGCCGTAGATGCCGAGGTGGTAGTTGTCGCTTTCGCTGCCGGCGCCCTGGGTATTTGCGTCGAAATCGCCGCGGCTGTAGCCGGCCAGCGCGCCCGCGCGCCAGTTCGGCGAGACCGATCTGTCGAGCCCCACGACAAGGCCCGCGCTCGAGCGATCCATGCCCGCGGCATTGCCGTCGCCGCGGGTCCGGCCGCGGGCCCCGAAGGCCTGGGCCCACACGGTGTGGCTGTCGCGATTCGACGTGCAGCCGCCGGCGGCCGGCCCGCCCTCGGACAGCCGGCCCTGCGAGGCATGGCCGACCGTGCAGAAGGCGTTGCGCAGCCGATCGACGGCGAGCTCGCGCGTGTAGCGGCTGTCGTAGACCAGCGCGCCCTTGGTCGAGGCCAGCGCGCTGCCCGACAGCAGATCCAACGCGCTGCGCGCCGCCCACTCGGTCGGGGAGTTCAGCAGCGGCGTTTCCACCACCGAGCCGCTCGCGCCGCCGGCGGTGGCGATCTCGTTGGGCGTCACCGCGACAGCACCGATCGGCTTGGTCTGGATCACCGTCACGTACACGTTGTTGGCGTCGTAGGTATCCGTCCAGGCCAGGAAGGGCGTCAGGGCCTTGTCGCCGCCCAGCGCATAGGTGCCGCTGACGCCGCCGCTGGCGCTCAGGACCGTGTAGGTCGTGCCGACCGAGTAGAAGAGGCCCGGCTGCGCCTTGGCGATGGTCATCCCGGACCCGGGCGCCAGCGTGGCCGCGCCGTTCACGGCGACCAGGTCGGAGGCTGTGGAGGTGGGGTCCAGCTCCGCGGTGTAGACCGATCCCGCTTCCTGTACCAGGGTGCCGTTCACGTGCAGGGTGCCGATCGAGTTGCCCGGCGTGATGTTGCCGCCGGACCGGACCGTCGTCGCGCCGACCGTGCCGTTGCCCGACAGCGTCGCGCCGCTCGCGACATTGACGGGGGAGCCGGCCAGCGATGCGTTCACCGCCAGGGCGCCGGCCTCGATGCTGACGGGGCCCGTCATCGCGAAGGTGCCGACGAGGTTCAGCCGCCCCGCCCCCTGCTTGGTGAAGCTGCCGGCACCGCTGACGCTGTTCGCCATCACGGCGTCGGTGGGCTGATCGACGACCAGGGCCGCATCGTTCACGATCGCGCCCGAGCCGAAGCTCGCGGCCGAGCCGACCAGCGTGCCCGCCGCGATGCGGGTGCCACCGGCATAGCTGTTCGCAGCGGCGAGCCGCAGCTGTCCGGCGCCCTGCTTGGTCACGCCGCCCGAGCCGCCGATGCTGTTCGCGAGCACGCCATCGCCCGCCTGGTCGAGCACCAGGGCCGCGTTGTTCACGATGCCGCCCGAGCCGAAGCTCGTGGACGAGCCGACCACGGCGCCGGCCGCGATGGTGGTGCCGCCGGTGTACGTGTTCTGCCCGGTGAGCGTCAGCGTGCCGGCGCCGGTCTTGATCAGGCCGCCGCTGCCCGAGACCGTGCCCGAGGTGCTGAAGTCCGCATCGGTCTGCATCACGCCACCGCCGCTGTTCACGGCGATGGCGCGCGTGGTGTCGATGGCGCCGGTGTTCTTGAGCGTGCCGCCGTTGAAGGTCAGGACACCGCTCGTGTCGCCGAGGTTGGCATCCGTGCCGATCGACAGCGTCCCGCCGGAGATCGTCCAGGGCGAGACCGCCGTTGTCGTGCCCGTCAGCGTCCAGGTCGAGGCGCCCGCTTTCTCGAAGATGCCGAAGCCGCGGTACTGGGCGGCGGCGCCGATCGCGGAAACGTCGAAGGTGGAGTCCGTCGCGCCACCCAGCCTCAGCGTATCGGCGCCGCTGAACGCGACGGCGTTGCCGTTGAGCACCCGAGCCGGCGTGGACTTCCAGCGCGTTGACGCCGCCCGTGAACTCGACCGCGTTGGCCTGCGTCGGCGTATAGGCCAGGCCGGAAAGACGGTTCCCGCTCCATCCGCCGGTGATGGTGCCGGCGTTGATCACCGTGAGACCGGCGCCCTTGACCCCCGCGCCGCCGCGGCCGGGCACGATGCCGTTGGCCAGCACACGCGCGTCGCCACCGGCACCGCCCGTGATCTGGCCGCCCGCCAGGTTGGTGACGGTGCCGCCGTCCACCATCTGCGCGCCGGCGCCGCCGTCGCCGCCGCCGCCGGTGAGGCCAAGGCTGGAGCCGTCGCCGCCCGCACCGCCGGTGAGGGTGCCGCTGTTGGTCACCGAGCCCCCGCCGCGCACGAGCACGCCCATCCCGCCGCCGCCGCCGGCGTGGCTCTGGCTCAGGGGATTGGTGTTGGGATAGGTATTGCCGCCGCCAGTGCCGCCGGTAACCTGGGCGCCGGCCTGGACCTGCACGTTGGCCGTCGAGAACACGCCGACGCCGCCGCCGCCCGCGCCTGCCGTGCGGTTGCTCGCGCCGGTGCCGCCCTGCATGCGCGCGCTTGCATCGATCACGATGTCCGCCGTGGCCGAGACGGCTGCCCCTCCGCCGCCTCCGCCGCCTGCCGTGTTGACGCCGATCACCTGGGCTACGCCGGGCGCGCCCGCGCCCCCCGCGATGGTCCCGCCGACCGTGGCCGGTGCATCGATCCGGAGGCCGACCGCCCCTGTCGCGCCGGGCGTGCCGTGCACGCCGCCATTCGTGCCGATGCCGGTCGCGCCGCCATGGCCGCCCGAACCCGTCGACAGGTCGACCGCGCCCCCACCGCCTGCGTTTCCGTTGGACCCGTTGGTGACGTCGGTGCCGTTCCTCCCGGCTGCTTCATCCGCGGTGCCGTCGGTGCCGCCGGGGGTCGGGGCGTTCGGGAAGACCGGGAAGCCGGCACCACCCTCCGCCCGCACTGCCTGCCCGGCCAGCATCAACGCCACTGCCACAGCGGCTGCAACAGCCGAACGCTGCGCCCCGCTGCCTCGGCCGACGCGGCGCGCCGTCTCGTTCTCGTCCTTGTTCTCGCTGACCGCGACCCACGCCGTTCTGGAGCTCCGATTCATTTCTATCCTTGTCGAAGATGGTCAAGACCTCGTTTGATGAAAGCCTCACGACCTGAGGCATGCGGAATTTGCGTGAGTGCCGGATCAGGGCATGTAGCGCTCTGCGGCGTCGATCTCACCGGCGTCGAACCCGCCGACGGTCAGCACGCTCCCGTCATTCAGCAGGACCGCCGAGGCTGCCGAGCGCCCGGTCGCCATGGTGGCTGCCGTGGTCCAGACATTGACCTCGGGGTTGTAGATCTCCGCAGTGTTCAGGCGAATGCCGCCGGACGCGGTGCCGCCGGCCAGCAGCACGCGTCCATCGGCCAGGGTGGTCATCGTCGGAAGCGAGCGCGCGCTCGAGCCGTTGAGGCTGCTCGTCGTCCAGCTCGACGTGGCGGGATGGAAGCGCCACGCGGTGCTGCTGCCGTCCGTCGTCGCCAGCACGCTGCCGTCGGGCAGCTGCACCGACGTGTAGACATTGCCCCCGGGAACAGCGCCCGCGACCGGCGTGGTGCTGCCGCTGTCGTTCACCGGAAACAATTCAGCGGATGTCACGAACCCCGAGCCGTTGACGCCGCCGATCAGCAGCACGCTGCTGCCGCCGGGCAGCAGTTGCGCCGCGTGCTGCGCGCGTTGGGATGACATCGGCGTTGCCATCGGCGTCCAGGTGCCGGTGGCCGGGTCATACAGTTCGGCCGTTTGGGAGAAGCTCAGCGCCGGGGCCCGGCTGTAGCCGCCGATGACCAGGAGCTTTCCGTTGGGCAGCAGCGTCGCCGAGTGCCGGGTCCGGGCCTCGGCCATGCTGCCCGTCGCCGTCCATGTGTTGGCGACGGGGTCGTAGATCTCTGCGCTCGCCAGGCTCACGTTGCCGGGGGCATCCCCCCCGACGACCAGGACCCGGCCGTCCGGCAGCACCGTGGCCGAAGGATCGGAGCGGGCGGACAGCATCGGGGCTGCGGCCGTCCAGTGGCCGGTTGCCGGGTCGTAGATGACGACGGAATTGGTGACGCCCGAACCGGTAAAGCCGCCCACGGCCAGCGCCTTGCCGTTCGGCAGCAGCGTCATCGCGAAGTAGTGCCGCGCGGACGGAATGGCATCCGTCGGCGTCCAGCTGCCGCGTCCGGTGACGATGATGCGAACCTGCGCCTGCGCCGAACCTGCGCTGTTGCTGGCGGTGATCGTGTACGTCGCCTGTGACTGGATGATCGTCGGCGTACCGGTGATCGCACCGGTCAGTGCGTTGAGGCTCAGGCCCGCCGGCAGCGCCGGCGATACCGTGAACCCGGTCGGTGTCCCGCCGGTCACCTGCGGCGTATTGGGAACGATGGGTTCGGTGGTCACGTACAGCGCCTGGGGCGTGCCGTAGGCGACTGCGGTGGGCGCCACCGGAGCCGCATTCACCGTCACCCGCAGCGCGACAGCGGTCGATCCCGAAGCGTTGGTGCCGGTCACGAGGTGGGTCGACTCGGCAGCGGGCGCGGCGGGCGTCCCGCTGATCACGCCGGTGTGCATGTCGAACAGCAGCCCCGCGGGCAGCGCGGGCGCGATGCTGTAGCTCGTGATCGGCCCGCCGCTGCTGGTGGGTGCGTTGCTGGCGATGGCTTCGCCTGCCGTGTAGACGGCGGCGGTCTCGCGGTACGTCAATCCCGTCGGCGCGGCCGGCGTGCTGCGCACCTCGATCTGCACGCGCGCGGTGGCGCTGCCCCCGGCATTCTCGGCCGTCACCTCGTACACGGCCGACGGTACGACCGCCGTGGGCGTGCCGCTGATGACCCCGGTGGCGGCATCGAGCACCAGGCCGGCCGGCAGCGCCGGTGCTACCGTATAGCGCGCGACGGCCCCGCCGCTGGCACTGGGCCGGTTCGGCACGATGGGAGAGCCGACTTCGTACACCGCCGAAGTCATGGCATAGCTCAGTCCGGCGGGCGGCGATGTGCCCTCGGGAGGGAAGAAGAATCCAACACCACCCCCGGAGCCGCCGCCACCGCATGCGGACAGCATCGCGATGATGCCGAGGAGCAGGGGGAGGAGAAGGGCGCGGAGAAGGCAGCGGAGTGCCCGCAGGCCGGCGAACGGCGCGGGCGTGGCTACGGGGACAGCAGAAATCATCATGTGGTGGCCGTGAATCCGTCAGCGGGTTGCTTTCTGGAAGCGCCTGGAGGCCACCGTTCGAGGACGGCGCTACCGAGGATCGCTTCGTACGGAGGGCCACCTCCCTCCCGATGCGAGCGCTATGAAGCGCTACATGGGACGGCCGATTTTTTTGGCAGCGACTGTAACACCGCGCCACAAGTGTTGCTTGATGTTGGGGCGCGGGACTACTGCGCTGCATGGTTGCCACGACTGCAACAGGGCGTCCAGCTCACGCCACCCTCGCGCGCCGGCGACGGTCGGGGCTTACGGCCGCGACTTCCGCTTGGGGGCAACGAATCCCAACGTCGTCATCGCCGCGGTGAGCGACAGCCTGGTGGTCCAGTACGCCGACCACGGGTCCGTCCTTTGAAACGACAGGTACTCCCGCGCGGTCCCGATCGTCCACTGGGCGCCGCTCTTGAGCTTGGGCAGGTCATCCCAGCTCACCGGCATCGATACGCCAAGGCCCGGACGTGCGCGCGCCGAGAACGCCGTGGCCGTCGTTGCGCCGTGGCCGTTGCGCAGGTAGTCGACAAAGAGCTTGCCCACGCGATTGGAAGCGCCGCTCTTGGCGACGAACCTCGATGGAATGGTCCTGGCCAGATGCTGGACCACCGCCTGCGAGAACGCCTTGACGGTGTCGTAGTCGAAGCGCGGCGCCAGCGGCACCACGACGTGCAGGCCCTTGCCGCCGCTTGTCTTCAACCAGGACTCGAGCCCGAGCTCCGACAGCAAGGCCCGAACCAGGGTCGCGGCCTCCTGGACGTGCTGCCAGCTCGTGCCTTCCCCGGGGTCGAGGTCGAAAAGCATCCGGTCCGGCTTGTCGACGTTCTTTGCGAGCGAGTTCCATGTATGGAACTCGATGACGTTCATCTGGGCACAGGCCACCAGCGCACGCGCACTGGACACCTCCAGCAGCTCGGCGTGGCCGGGCCAGAGATGCGCGGGCAAATTGCGCACATGCGGAATGGAGAGCTTGTCGTCGTGCTTCTGGAAAAACAGCTCGCCCGTGATGCCCGTGGGGCCCCGCACCAGCGACACCGGACGACCCTTCAAGTGCGGCAGCATCCATTCGGCCACGCTCTCGTAGTACCGCACCAGGTCCACCTTCCGCATGCCGGTGGAAGGGTCGATCACCCGCTCGGGGTTCGTGACCTTCACCCCGGTGGCCTGCGGCATCTTCGGCGCGGAACGCGCAGCCCCCGTCGGCTTGGCGTCCTCGCGCACGATGTCCGCCGCCGGCTTGTCGCTGCGCACGCCGCGAAACACAGGATGTCTGATGCGACCGTCCGGCGTCCACTCCGAGAATGCAACCTCGACCACCATGTCGGGCTTGACCCAGTGCTCGGAGCCGGCCCTGCGCCTGGACCATCGGCCGGGTTTGGCCTCCTCGGGCGCGACGGTGGGCTGGCTGACCCGCAGCTTGGACAGCGCCGTCTTCAACTCGCGCCCGGTCGCCGAGCCCCACCCGGTGCCGACAGAGCCGGCAAACCGCAGCGCGTCCCCTTCGTGGTAGCCCAACAGCAAGCTGCCGACCTCGCGGGCAGCGCCGGCGCGGTCGGTGAAGCCGACCACCACGAACTCCTGCCTGTGCGTGCACTTCAACTTCAGCCAGGTTTCCGTGCGACCCGCGGTGTAGGGCGAGTCGGCGCGCTTGACGATGATGCCTTCCATGCCCATCCGGCAGGCGGCATCCAGCAGTTGCCCTGGCAGCACGTCGAAGGACTGGCTGAACCGGACGATGCCGTCCTCGCGCTGCTCGAACAGCGCTCGGAGCGCCTCCCGCCGACTGGCCAGCGGCACGTCGCGCAAGTCCATGCCGCCCAGGAACGGCGCGTCGAACACGAACATCTGGATGTCGCTGGTGCGGGCGTTGTCGATGGCGTTCTGAAGCCGGTTGAAATCGGGCACGCCGGCCTCGTTCAGCACCACGATCTCACCATCGAGCCAAGCGCTGTCCAGGCCTAGGTCCGCGACGGCCCGTGCAATGGACTCGACCTTGCTGGTCCAGTCATGGCCGTTGCGGGTCAACAGCCGGACATCGCCTTCATCAATGCGTGCGAGCAGGCGGTAGCCGTCGAACTTGCTCTCGACAATCCAATCATCCCCCTGCGGTACGGACGACACCAGCGTGGCAAGTTGGGGCTGCAGCTTCGCAGGCAACGGTGCCCGCTTGGCTTGCCGCAGGTCGGCCGTGTCGGCACGCGGCCGCAAGACGGCTGCGCTGCGGGGCTCGCGCTCCTCGACCAGGCCCAGCGGTTGCGTGATGACGCTGTCCGGCAGTGCGGCTATCACGTCGTACTCCGTACTCGGGCGGGCCCACGCATCGCCGCGCTTCTTGAAGAAAATCCACTGTTCCTGCTTCTTGTCGCCTGGCTTCGAGATGCGCACCAGCTCCCACAGCCCCGCGAGCTTCTGTCCGTGCAGCTTGAAGATGAGCTTGCCCTTGGCAAGCCCTTCCCGTGGGTCGCCGACCGGCTCCCAGGTTCCCTGGTCCCAGACGATGACGGTTCCGCCGCCGTACTCGCCCTTGGGGATGTCGCCTTCGAAGGTGTTGTAGTCGATGGGGTGGTCTTCGACATGGATGGCCATCTGCTTGACCGCCGGGTCGTAGGACGGCCCTTTTGGCACGGCCCACGACACCATCACGCCGTCGAGCTCCAGCCGCACGTCGTAGTGCAATCGCGAGGCCCAATGCTTCTGTATGACGAAGACTTGCCGGTCGCGCTTTGCCTTGCTTCGTCGCACCGGGGTGCCGGCCGGCTCTGCGGTCTTGGAGAAATCGCGCTTGGCCTTGTAGCTCGAGAGCGGCTCGGTCTGCTGTTTTTTCCCGGCCGCCCGCCTTGGCCTGGCCGCTCGGAGTTCTGCCCATACGGGAGCATGGTCGCTGGCATTCTCGCGTCCACGTTCCTCGCGGTCCACGCCCGCATCCACGACCTTCAGGGACTCGCTCACGAGGATGTGGTCGATGCGCAGGCCCGCATCGCGCTCCCAGCGTTTGCGGCGATAGTCCCAGAAGGTGAACAGCTTGTGCTTGGGATGGGCAGCCTGGAGCGCATCGGTCCAGCCCTGGGCCAGGATCGCGGCAAAGGCCTCGCGCGGCTCGGGTTGCAGCAATGCGTTGTCGCGCCACGTGTCCGGCTTGTAGATGTCGGCGTCCGTCGGGACCACGTTCCAGTCGCCCAGCAGCACGACCGGCTGACCGGACGACCAGAGCTCTTCGGCGCGATTGCGCATGCGCTCGAACCAGCGCAGCTTGTAGTCGAACTTGGGCCCGGGCTGAGGATTGCCGTTCGGCAGGTACAGGCAGGCGTACAGGACCCCGTTGACCGCGGCCTCGACATAGCGGGCATCCTTGTCCTTCGGATCGCCCGGCAGAGCCGTGACGACCGGCAGAGGTTCATGTCCGCGGGCGAGGAGGGCGACGCCGTTCCAGCTGCGTTGGCCGACGACCAGGCATTGGTAGCCGAGTGAACTGAGCCGCTCGGCGGGGAACTCGGCCGTGGAGGTCTTCAGCTCCTGCAGCGCCACCACATCGGGCTTGGCGCGTTCGAGCCAGTCGCACAGCAGGTCCAGGCGCTTGACGACGTTGTTGATGTTCCAGGTTGCGATCCGCACGGCTTTGAATCTCTGGGCAGTCAGCAGCCACGGTTGCTACGAAGTTACTGCGCGGGCCCGAATCCGAAGTACCGCTTTCCAGGTGCGGTCTCCTTCGCAGGAGCGGCGCGCTTCGCTTCTTGATGGGGGCTCTCGCCGGCATCGCTTTCGAGCTCAGGCGCATCAGCTTCGCGTGGCCCGATGTCCAGGTCCTCCGCCGTGGCCTGCAGCGCAACCAGCCCTTCGGCCATGGCCGCCTTGTAGCTCGCCACCGGCGAGTCGGATTTTTCCAGCTGCCGCCAACTGCGGCCCTTGAGCTCGGCCAGGACCCACGCGAAGCGGCCCGCCTTCGGCTCCTCGACGTAGACCGCGATGTGGCGCAGACTTGACATAGCCCGTAGGGTAGCCGTTCCGTCATTCGGTCACGCTCGAAAGCGCAGCCTCCCTACGGCCAGGTGCTACGCGCACCTACGCCGCAACGGCTCAGGGGCCGCAGGCTGCGCGCTGCGGGGGTCATCCCGTCGTAAGGAAGCTGAGGCATGGCAACAGGTAGTCGCACGCTCTGGAAGGGGGCCATCACCTTCGGTCTCGTCCACATCCCCGTGGGTCTTCACACGGCAGCGACCGAGGAAGGCGTGGACTTCGACTGGCTCGACAAGCGCTCGATGGACCCTGTCGGCTACAAGCGCATCAACAAGCGGACCGGCAAGGAAATCAGCAAGGACAACATCGTCAAGGGCGTTGAATACGAGGACGGGAAGTACGTCATCATCAGCCCCGAGGAAATCGAGGCGGTCTTTCCCAAGACGACGCAGACCATCCAGATCGAGCGCTTCATCGATGCGGCCGAGATGCCCTTCATCTTCCTGGAGCGGCCCTACTACGTGGCGCCCATCAACAAGAGCGACAAGGTCTATGCCCTGTTGCGCGAGGCCCTCGTCGACAGCGGGAAAATCGCGCTTGCCAAGGTGGTGATCGCCACCAAGCAGCACCTTGCCGCGCTGGTGCCCTCCGGCGCAGTCCTGGTCCTGAACCTGCTGCGCTGGGGTGACGAAGTCAAAACGCTGGACTCGCTGGACCTTCCGCCTGCCGGGCGAAAGAACGTCAGCGCCGCAGAGATGAAGATGGCCAGGCAGCTGATCGCCGAGATGTCCGGCAAGTGGGACCCGGAAGATTTCAAGGACGAGTTCCGGCACCAGGTGATGAAGCTGGTCGACAAGAAGGTGAAGGCGGGCAAGACCGAAACCGTCCTGGAGCCCGAAGAGGAAGCGCCGGAAAGCTCCAACGTCATCGACCTCACCGAGCTGCTGCAAAGGAGCTTGAAGGGCCGCTCGAAGGCAAGTGGCAAGGCCGCGAACAAGTCTGCGGCCAAGACTGCTCCAGCGAAGAAGTCCAAGCCCAGGCGTGCGCCGGCGAAGAAGAGCACGTCTGAGCGAAAGGCAGCGTAGCTCGGTTTCGACAGCCACGCGAGGAAGCGAAAGCTGGCTACTTTTCCTTGGCTGGAGTGACAGAGACCTTCGGCACTTCGATCACCTTCTCCTCGGTCTTCACCGTTGGAACTGTCACGGTCTTCTCTTCCTTGGTCACTTTCACGTCAGGCGTCGTCACGTCATACTTGGGAAGTGTCACGTCGCCGGCCTGCTTCTTCTCGACTTCGTACTTGGGCACCGTAACGTTCCCCTCGGCCGTCTTCTTCACGTCGCACGCGGCGAGCGTCACGACGCTGCAGATGGCGATGGCGATTGATGCGATGGCTTTCATGAAAATCTCCGTTTGAGTTGTTGCTCCTGGAGCATCTCGAACGCGGGGTACAGTGAGCTGTAAGACCGCACCGTGTTGTCCGGGAGGCGCGTTGGCTCAAACGGTGTCGTCCGTCATAAGGCGTGCTGCATAGGGCCTTCGCACGGCCGAGAACGCCATCGGCTGCCTGGGCCATGCCCTTTCGGACAGCTCAGCGCTTCACCCCATCCGGCCCGAAGGCATAGCGTGCCAGCACGCGCAGATCGGCCTCGTCGTCCATCTCCGCGCTCATCGCTGGCAGGGATTCGCCCAGCGCCACTGCCGCCAGCGCCTTGTGCGGGCACAGCCCCAGACAGCGCGTGCGTGTGACGCGCGCACGCACCGGGGAGTCGGCGGAGAGGCGGCGCAGTTCCTTGGTTGCCGACTTGCTGCTGAGATGTCGCGGGCCATCCGAGCGGTCTTCGCAGTCCGCACACACCACGACGATGCGCTTGAATTTGAACGTCTCAAGTTTCACCGGAGTCTCCCGCGAGCAGCAGGCAGGTACACGGGGCTGTCGATCCAGGCAGGGTCAGCATTGCAGAACATCGTAGACGCTTTGCCGTGTGTCCTGCGTAGGCTGCGGTCGTTCCAATGTCGGACTGGCCTTCCAACGGGCGCCGTCGTTCTCCGACCCGCTGTGCCCGGTCGTCGGAGAAAGCTCGCCGTTCCCACTGCGCCAATGCGCGAACGAAAGGAACAACATGGCAGACGACAAGACGAAACCCGGCGGGCAGGACCGCTCGCGCATCAACGTCAACGAAGATTACGAGCTGAGGGATTGGTCCCAGAAGTTTGGTGTCTCCGCGGACGAGCTCAAAGCCGCGGTGAGAGCCGTTGGCACCCATGCGCCAACCGTCGAGCAGCACCTGAAGGCGAGAAAGAAGTAAGACGACGAGGAGCACTGCATGGCAACCGACAACGTGAAGAGTCCTGCCGAGCTTGCTGACGAGGCCCGGCAGGTTGCGCAAGACGCCCTTGAGGCTGCGAAAGGGTATGCCCAAGAGAGTGGACAGATTGGCAGAGACGCCGCCCAGTCAATCAGGTCGACCGTCGAAGACGTCAAGGAGACCGGCGCGGAGGCCCTGGACACCGTCAGGGGCCTCTCCCATGACGCCAAGGACATCGCGAGGAGCGCTGGCGCGACGAGCAAGGCCTATGCTCAGAAAGCCGTGGGCGCCACGGGTCGGAAGCTGCGCGACTGGCAGGGGCAAGTCGACGAGGTGAAGGAAAGTTGCACGCGGTACATCGCCAACGAACCGGTGCGCTCGGCACTCATTGCCGCCGGCGCTGGCGCACTCCTGATGACATTGCTGCTTTCCATGATGAGAAGGCGCAGGCACTACGAAACGTGAGCAGCGCGACCTGAACGCTGCCGCGCGAGACCGTCCCTCATTTGGCCTTGGCCACCCGTGCTCCGTTCATCCCCAGCTTCTCAGCCAAGGCGCACGCAAACTTCCCGAGGGAGTGATCCTTGACCGGATCTGCCTTGAGAACAACGCTGTATCGATAGCCGGTAACGACAGGGTCTGCTTCCGACGGCTTGAAGAAGACGCTTTGAAGGGAGCGCAGCAAGGCCAGGATCTCGCCGCGTTCGTAGATCCGCTCGATCTCCAGGTCTTCCGAGTTCTTTTCGCGCGTGTGTTGCTCGACGGAGAAGTAGCCGGTGACGGGGGAGGGGTGGAAGGCGTAGACCCTTGAAACCCTCGGGACGTTGCCGTCCAGAGGGAGCGCATAGGCGAACTGCTGCGCAAGGCCTCCGCCCAGCGAGTGACCGGTGGACACGACCGACGGCTTGGCGTCGCCCCATTCCCGTTGCGCCATCCTGCGCTTGAACTCCTCGTTGAATGCAGGCCCCAGGTGTTTCACCACAAGGGTGTACTGGTCGTCGTGTTTGGGAAGAAACCAGCGCAGATTCGCTCGCCAGTCGTTTCGGTTGTCGAAAACCGTCCCCCCGAAGGCCACGGCCACTTGAGGCGGGCTCTCCTTGCTCCACACCTCGACGCGAAGGTGGTACTTCTCGATCTCGGTCTTCAAGCTCTCTTCGCGCGGAAACCCGTCCCAGCGCTTCCAATGGGCTTCGCCTAGCGCTTGATCCGCGTCTCGGCATGGATCGGCCTCTTCTTTGCCCGCCGGCGTCTTTTCATACGCGGATTGGGATAGCCATGCATAAGGCAGGTGGCGCCTTGCCTCGGGCTCATAGGGGCGCAGCTCGGCGATCAAGCGCTTGCCGGGTGGCCGGATGGCAACCTGGTCCTCGGTCTGCTGCAGCGAGATGCACCCGGTGCACGCAATGGCGAGCAGCGACGCACTCAGCGTCCGGATCGTTGGGTTCATGGCGCCTGACCTCCTCAGCGAGCATAGGCGGCTTCGGCCTCAGGGCGCAATCCACAGGAAGGAGGAGCGTTCAAACCCATCGCCCGCACAAGGCATGGACACGATGAGCGGCCAGAGCCAGGAGCGAAACTTCGCCGACGTCTCCGCTTTTCGTCCCGGCAAGCTGAGCGCCAGGGATGTGCCTTTTGGTTGCCGCCTACACGCGGATAACAAATGGAGAACAAAGTCCGGCGGTCCCGAAACATGCGAGATACGTCCGCGCAAGAGACTTTCGCATGGGCTTCTGGGACGGCACCGCGGCCCGAGTGCCCGACATGCGGATCACCCGCAGGGTGTCCCGTCCATCTCCACCCGCACCACCTGAGGAACCCTCGATGAAGCTCACCCTTCGCCAGATTCAACTCCCCGGCCGCGCGCGGCTCGAGTTCGCCGAACAGGGCGGCCGCTCTGGCACGCCGGTCATTGCGCTGCACGGGGTCACCGACTCGTGGCGCTCCTTCGAGCCGGTGCTCCCCTGCCTGCCATCCGAGCTGCGCGTGATCGCGCTCACCCAACGCGGCCATGGCGCCAGCGACAAGCCGGCCGGAGGATACCGGACCGCCGACTTTGCCGCCGACGTGGCGGCCATCGCCTGATCCCGGAGTGCCCGACGATGACCGCACTGATCGACACCCTCGGACACCCGGTGAGCGGTGCCACCGCTGCCGGGATCGACTACTACGAACAGGCCGCGCACGAGATGCGCTGCCTGATCGGCGACCCGCTCGCGACGATCGACCGTGCGCTCGCCGAGGCGCCAGGCATGTCGATCGCGCACACGCTGCGAGCCTGGCTGCACCTGCTCGGCACCGAGGTGCCGGCGCTGGCGACCGCGCGCGAGGCGGCCGAGGCTGCGGCGCGCCACGCCGGAACCGATCGCGAGCGGATGCATGCGCGCTCCGCTGCGCTCGTCGCCGCCGGCCGTTGGCGCGATGCCGCGCGCGTGCTGGAGGACCTGTCGGCGCAGCACCCGCGCGACCTGCTCGCCCTGCAATCCGGCCACCAGGTGGACTTCTTCACCGGCGATTCGCGCATGCTGCGCGACCGCATCGCGCGCGTGCGACCGCACTGGAACGACGCGATGCCCGGCCATCATGCGGTGCTCGGCATGCACGCCTTCGGGCTCGAGGAGACCGGCGACTATGCGCAGGCCGAGCGCACCGGACGCCGGGCCATCGAATTGCAGCCGCGCGACACCTGGGCCTGGCATGCGGTGGCGCATGTGCACGAGATGCGCAATGCGCCGAATGACGGCATCGCCTGGCTCGAGGCGAATGCGGCGCACTGGTCGCGCGACAGCTTCTTCGCAGTGCACAACTGGTGGCACCTGGCGCTGTTCAAGCTCGAGCAGGACCGGCACGACGAGGTGCTCGCGATGTACGACGCTTCGATTGGCGGGCCGGGCTCCGCGGTCGTGCTCGACATGATCGATCAAAGCGCACTGCTGTGGCGCCTGGCGCTGCGCGGCGTGGACGTCGGCGATCGCTGGAAGCCGCTGGCCGAGCGCTGGGCGCCGCATGCCACCGCGGGCAACTACGCCTTCAACGACCTGCACGCGATGATGGCCTTTGCGAGCGCCGGGCGCGTCGACCTCGCCGCGCAGCTGCGCGAGACACAGCGCGCAGCGCTCGCCGGTGACGGCGACAACCGCGCCTTCACCGCCGAGGTGGGTGAGGCAGCGACGCGCGCCGTGCAGGCCTTCGTGGCAGGCGACCAAGCGACGGTCGTCGCGCTGCTGCGGCAGATCCGCTCGCGCGCACATCGCTTCGGCGGCAGCCACGCGCAGCGCGACCTGCTCGACCTGACGCTGATCGAGGCGGCGCTGCGCAGCGGCGATCGGTCACTCGCAACAGCGCTGGCGGCCGAGCGCGCCGCGATGCGACCGGCAAGCCCGCTCGCCCAGCGCTTCGTCGCGCGAGCCGCAGAGCCACCCGCTTGTTATCGAGCCCGGGAAACGGCTACGCTCCGCGCGCAAGGGATCATCTTCATGTCACGGGCGCCGGCGAGACCCTGATCACGCGAGCACTGGTTTCGCGAAGAGCGAAGCGCTCGTTCAACTCGGCTGCCTTCATCTTCGTCGCGTGAATGCCCTCTGTCTTGATGTGCTCGTACCCGCGGATGCCTTCGGGCAGCGACAGCAGTTCCAACGCCAGCGCCCGTGTCGCAGGCGTCAAGCGGCTCATCGTCGACTCGACGAGTTCGGTGTACCAGCGCAGTACGTCGCGCTCCTGGCGGCGCACCGCCCCATAGCCGAACGGATCGAAGGGGGTGCCGCGCACGAACTTCATGCATGCCAGCGCCTGGAGAACGGGTCGCATCCACGGGCCGAGTCCAATCTTGCCCTTGAGGCCGAACCAGCGCATGAACGGCGGCTGCAGATTGAAGACCATCCGCACCGGGCCGGTGAACATCTCCTCCACGCGGCGCGCGAAGGTGCGTTGGGTCAACAGGCGCGCGACTTCGTACTCGTCCTTGTAGCTCATGAGCTTGTGCAGATTGCGCGCCACGGCGCCGGCGAGCGAAGGGTCCGTCGGCTCGCCGAGAACGGCGCGCTCCAGCCTCGCGACGCGCCCGACCGTCTGGACGTAGCGCCGCGCGTAGGCCGCGTTCTGGTAGCGCATCAGGTCCTCGGCGCGCAGGCGCACCTTCGCGCGCAGCGCGTAGCCGGCTTCATCGTCGGGCAGCTCGACTGCCGCCATCATGTCGTCGATGCGGCGATCGCCGGCGATGCTGCCGCGGCAGGCATTCTCCTCCAGACGATCGGCCAAGGTCTCGTACGGCCGCGCCAGCATGCGTTCCAGCGTCGCGTGGTCGTGCTGTGCCAGGCGTCCAGCACGAAAGGCCAGGATGTTCACCTTCTCCTGCGAGCCGTTGAGCCGGATGGCGGCTTCGATGCTAGAGGCCGTGATCGGCAGCAGCCCCGCCTGGTACGCCGCCCCGATCGTCACCATGTTGGCCATCACGTAGTCGCCGAACAACCCTTCGGCGATGCGGCGGGCGTCGATGGCGATGCAGGTCCCGCCCTGCGTGGCCGAGCGGATGGCGCCGAGCATGTGCTCGATCGGCATCGCAAGCTGCGGGTCGCGGATCATTTCGCCGCTCGGCAGCAGCCCGGTGTTGACCACCGCCCGCGTCGCTGGTCCGCAGCTGGCCAGGTTCTGCGCGTCGACGCCGGCCAGCAGGTCCAGCGCGAGGTACAGGTGGGCGCGGCCCGCTCCGACGCGATTGGTGATCGACGGGTTCGCAGGCGACGAGAGCACCAGGCTCGACACCACCGGCCCCCATTTCTGGGCTGCGCCGGTCTGGTCGTAGCTCTTGACGTCAGTGCCATCCAGCGCGGCCGCTTGGGCGAGGATGGCGTTGGCGGTGAGCACGCCGGTGCCGCCGAGCCCGGGGATGTACACGTTGTACGGCAGGTCCAAGGCCGGCACTCGCGGCTGCGGTATCGCGGCATCGTCGATCGCCGCCGGCGCAGGCCTGCGCACCTCGGTGCCCGGCTTCACCTCGACGGTGACGAACGAGGGACATTCGCCTCCGAGGCAGGCCCGGTCCTGGTTGCAGGACGACTGGTGGATCTGCGTCTTCGCGCCGAACTCGGTGTCGACCTTCTGCAGCGACATGCAATTGGCGGTGCGGCCGCAGTCGCCGCAGTTCTCGCACACGTCTTCGTTGACCACTGTGAAGCGCGTCGGCGCCGGCAGCTTGCCGCGCTTCTGCTGGCGCCGGCGCTCGTTCGCGCATTCGCCGTCGTAGAGAAGGATGGTCGTGCCGGGCGTGGCCTCGAGTTCCTTCATCGACGCCTCGAGCGCGCTCACGTCCCGCAGGAGCACGCCATAGGGAAGCGACACCTTCTCGTAGCGCGGCAACTCCTTGGCGATCAGGACGATCTTCGACACGCCTTCGAGCACGAGGTGCGAGAGCAGCGTCACGATGGAGGGCGCGCCGACCGAGCGTTGCCCGCCGGTATTGGCGATGACGCCGTTGAACAGGATCTTGAAGGTGATGTTCACGCCCGCCGTCGCCGCGAACCGGATGTTCTGATAGCTCGAATGCATGAGCGAACCGTCGCCGAGGTTCTGCACCATGTGCTTGCGGCTGGTGAAGGGCGCGAGCCCGATCCAGGGCAGCCCTTCGCCGCCGAGCTGGGTCACGGCCTCGATGCGCTTGTCCGGCTTGTCCATCAGCGCGGCAAAGATGTGGCAGCCCGGCGCGCCCCATGCGACCTGGCCCGGCGCCAGCTTGGTCGACACGTTGTGCGGGCAGCCGGAGCAGTAGTTCGGGCTGCGTTTGGGCTGCACGCTCTCACCGCGGGCGCCGAGCGCGTCGAGCTCGGCCAGCCGCTCCTCTGCTGCCGCGGGGAGCGTGAGCTCGCGCGCCAATACGCGGCCGAGCACCCGCGCGATGAGATCGCCGTTCATGCCGCCCTCGACGGGGAACAGCTCGCTGCCGTCGGCATCGTGCTTGCCGAGCACCTGGACCGGACCGATCTCGCACAGTGCGTGCCCGAGCTGGCGCTCGATGAAGTCGCGCTTCTCCTCGACGACGATGATGCGCGGCAGGCCCTGGCCGAACCTGCGCACGAATGCGCGCTCGAGCGGCCAGGACATCCCGATCTTGGCGAGGCGAATGCCGGCGGCGCGCAGGCTGTCGTCGTCGAAGCCCATGTCATGCAGCGCCTGGCGCGTGTCCGCGTAGCTCTTGCCGGCGCTGACGATGCCGATGCGATCGGTCGGCGTGGAAACGACGACGCGGTTCAGCTCGTTGAGCTCCGCGTAGGCGCGCACCGCCGCATGCCGTTCCACGTAGAGCTGGCGCTCGGTGGCGATGTTCTTCACAGGAAAGAACTGGAAGTTCGCAATCTTCCTGAAAGGCTTGCCGTCCAACGAGAGCTGCGGGATCCGGGGAAGCGCAGGTTGCGGCGAGAAGCGAACCACCTCGCCGCCATCGCACAGCGGCCCTACCAGCTTGAGTGCGACCCAACAGCCGCTGTAGCGCGACAGCGCGGCCGCGTGCAGCCCGTACTCCACGAACTCCTGCACCGACGACGGATACAGCACGGGAATGCCGTGGTGCTCGAAGGCGTGCTCTTGCTGGTAAGGCACGGTCGAGCTCTTCGCCTCGTGGTCCTCGCCGCTCAGGATGACGACCGCGCCGTGCGTGCTGGTGCCGGCGAAGTTGCCGTGCTTCAGGGCGTCGCCCGAACGGTCGAGGCCGGGCCCTTTGCCGTACCAGTAGGCGACGACACCGTCGAGATCCGGGTGCGGATGCTCATCGAGCATCTGTGTGCCCATCAGCGTGGTGGCGGCCAGTTCCTCGTTCTGGCCCGGCCGGTGCATGACCCCGTGCGCTTCAAGCGCCGAGGCGGCGCGGTTCAGCGCAAGATCGTAGCCGCCGAGCGGCGAGCCCGGATAGCCGCTGATGAAGGCGCGGGTGCGCAGGCCGGCCTGGCGGTCTCGCCGCATCTGCTCGATCGGCAGGCGCACCAGTGCCTGGATGCCGCTGAGAAAAACAGCGCCGTCTTCGATCTCATAACGGGCGTCGAGGGAGGGCGTGGAGGGCACGGGGATCCCGAGTGTCGTCATCGATGGCCGTCGCTCTCAGTCCGCCACGATCGAGGTTCTGTCCACGACGGCCTTCCACCGCGCCAGATCGGTCTTCAGCAGTTCGGTGATGTCGGTCGTCTGCCCGGGCTTCACCTGGATCCCCAGTTCGCGCAGGTTCTCGGCAAAACCGGGCTGGGCGATGGCGGCCCGGCTCGCATCGCGCAGCTTGCGCACCACCGGTTCGGGGGTGCCCGCCGGCGCGAACAACGCATACCAGATGTCGTATTCCATGCCTGTCAGGCCCGTCTCGGGTACCGCGGGCAGGTTGGGCAGCAGCGGGGAGCGCTCGGCGCTGAGAACGACCACGCCGCGCAGCTTTCCCGACCGGATGTGGGGGGCGACGGCGCTCGCGGGCGCGACCACCATGTCAATCTGGCCGCCGATCGCGTCGGTGATCGCGAGCCCCGTACCGCGATAGGGGATATGGACGAATTTGGCCTTGTTCGAGAAGCTCACCATCTCGGCCAGCAGGTGCGGCGAAGTGCCGATGCCCGGAGTGCCGTAGTTCAGCGGCGTGGTCCGCGACAGCGCCAGCAGCTCCGGCAAGGTCGCGGCCTTGACGTTGGGGTTGACGGCGATCGCGATCGGAATGGTGGCGACCATGCCCAGCGGAACGAAGTCCTTCAGCGGGTCGTACTTGATGTTCCTGTAGACATTCGGGTTGGTGGCAAGGTTGTCGTTGCCGAACAGCAGCGTGTAGCCGTCGGCTGCCGAACGCACGACCGACTCGGCGCCGATGTTGCCGCCTGCGCCGGCGCGGTTCTCGACCACCACGGCCTGGCCCAGTGCGCCGCCCAGCTTCTCGGCGAAGGGGCGAGCAATGGCATCGAAGCCGCCGCCCGGCGGGAAGGGCACGACCATCTTGATCGGCTTCGAGGGATAGGCATCGGCCAAGGCCGCGCCTCCAACGCAGGCCACGATCGCGACCACTGCCGGTGCGATGGCCCGCCCCACTCTGTGCTGAAAGAGTCGCATCTTGGTTCCTTGGTGCTGTCGTGTTGTCGGTTCAGTGGCGGGGCAGCTGCACTTCGAGCAGCTCGCAAAGGCTGTGCGCCGTGATGCGCGAGCCCGACGCGCCGCTGTACATCGCCGAGTGAGTCTCCCAGGCCTTTCCCCCCGCGCGGCCTTCGCCACCCAGAACAAACAGCACGGTGCGGTCCCGGACGTCGCAGCTGACGTCCGAAGCCAGGCGAAGCATTGCGATCTGCGTACCGCCTTCGGAGAAAGTGCCCAGGTGCTTGCGTTCGACGCCGGCAGTGTCGGTCGGCCGCCACCGGAACGCCGAGGGGCGCATGAACAAGGGCGTCAGGTAGCGGTCTTCCGGATAGTGCAGCGGCCTGCCGTTGACGTGTTCCCACACGGCCTCATAGCCGTCCTGGTTGCGCTTGGTGGCATTGCGATCGTGGGTCTTGTACACGCCCTTCTCGAAGGTGCCGGTTTTCCTGAGTTCGGCCATGCCCTGCTGCAACCTGGCTTCCGCCACGTAGCCGCTGCCGCTGGCGCCGCCGTATTGCAGCACCAGCACCTTCGACTTGCCCTTGGGCACGCTCTGCGGACCGTAGTACACGCCTTCGGGAAAGTACCCGACCGTCCCCGGCGCCATCACGCCATTGCGGGCGAAGTCGACCTCGCCCTCGAGTTGCAGTCGCACCTGGTCGAAGTTGTGCCTGTGACGCGGCGAGTCGAAGTCGCCGTACGTGCTTGCCAGCTGCAGGTAGAAATTCTCCGGGGTGCCGTCTTCGCCGTGCAGCAACGAGTAGTTGTGGAACAGGCCGCCTCGCGCGTGTGGCCGATCTTCCAATGGAACATCGCGCAGATTGGTGACGTGGTGCATGGCTTTCCGGGTCTCCTGTGGAACATGGAAGGGAAGTATGGGGAGCGCTTCAAGCCAAGTCGATTAACATTTCTGCACCGAGGCATTGCCCAAACGTCACGCCCGGAAGATCCTTGAAAAGCACGGCCCGGTACCAGATGCGACCCTGCCAGTTTCCCGCTGCGACAGCCGCGTGTTTCCAACCTCAGAGGATGCAATGAAGCGAGCAGCCCCTTCCCGGCTCTATGACGTGTTGAGCCTCAGGGTTCTCAAACTGATCGCCGCGCTGGAGGCGGCAGGCAGCTTGGCGGGCGCTGCTGCGCAATCGCACATCGTGCCCTCGGCAGCGAGTCGACGCGTACGCCATCTCGAGGAAGCGATTGGGTTCGAGCTGCTCGACAGAGTCCCGCGCGGCGCCGTTCTGACGCCAGCCGGCCGCGCGGTAGCCCGCTATGCACACAAGATCGTCGCGGATGTGCAGGCGCTGGACTGGGAGCTGCAGGACCTGCGCCATGGAGTGAGCGGGCATGTCACGCTGCTCGCGTCCGCCTCGGCCATCGTGCAGCATCTTCCGGAAGACCTGGCGCGCTTCCTCCGCGCGCAACCCAACATCCGGGTCGACCTGCAAGAGCACTCGAGCGACAGCATCGTCGAGAAGCTGCTGCAGGGCGGCGCTGACGTCGGCGTGCTGGTGGTGCCCGATCAGGTGCCGGGTCTGAAGATGCAGAACTATCGACACGAGCGGCTGGTTGCGGTATTGCCAGAGTCGCATCGGCTGAGCGCCAGCGCGAGTGTGCGTTTCGATGAGCTGATCGATGAGGACTGGGTAGGCCTCCCCGCCGGCACGGCCCTGGCCGAACTCCTCGCACGGCAGGCGCAGTCGCGCGGCGTGCATCTGCGGCAGCGCCTTCAGGTGAAGGGGATGGACTCGACCCGCCGCATGGTGCAGAACGGTCTCGGCGTCAGCGTGCTGCCGCAGGCGAGCCTCGAGCAGCAGGGCCGCTTTCAGGGCTTGGTCGCGATTCCCCTGGACGAACCGTGGGCCGAGCGAATCAGCAAGATCGCCTGGAACAGCAGGGTGCCTTTGTCGGCTGCCTCGACCGCGCTGATCGACGCGCTCGTCGGTCCCCATGGACAAAAGGGGGAGCTAGATGGTGCACACCAGTGAAAGGTCGAAGGTGATTGCTCCCGGTGTTGATTTGCCGGTAGCTGCCAAGGTTTAGCGCAGGTCGGACCTTTCGACATTGCGGCATCCTCCAGGGATGCCCCTCGAATACCTGCTCTTCGACATGACCGACGAGGAGACCGGCGCCTGCAGCTTCGACGCGATGGCGTCCGTCCTTGCCGATCGCTTGCCGGCCCTGATCCATGAGGTCGAAACCGTGCTCGCTTGGGCCTGTCGCAACTTCGGCGCACCATCTTCTGTCGAAGAAAGCGGCGAATGGGACTTCGAGTTGCAAGCAGTGGCCGAGCATGATGTCCCGCTTGAGGTCACCTACGACCGCGAGCGCGCAACGGTTTCCATCCCGCGCGTGCCTGGGCGAGTGACCCTTGCCCTCACCCTGACTGGCTCCCGTGCCTTTGCGGCAGCCTTCACGGAAACCTTTCCTGATCCGGATTGACGGGGCCGCGACCACGCAAGCTAATCAGGCACGAACTTCGCCTTGAACCTCGCGATGTCATCCGCCTCTTCGAGGGTGACGAGCTGGCCCATCTTGCCGTCGGAGAGCCGGCAGGCGGCGAACAGGCTGTAGCGGCCCTTCAGGCCGTAGCTTGGCAGGTCGATCAGCGCGTACGGCTGCGGCACGAACACTTGATGTTCGAACACGACCCGGTGCACGTTGCGTGGCGAAGGGAAGAGCTTGTAGTCGGTGGTCTCGAAAGACCTTGCGGTAGCCATGCCCCATTCTCGCTGCAACGTTCGCCATGGAGGCCTTCCGCCATCCGAAGAGCAGCCACGCCTTGGCCTTCACATCGCGGGCCCACCCGGCAGGCAGGCAGAATGAGCCATGAAAGCACCCCCTCGACTACAGACGCTGATCGACGAAGGATTGATCGACAGCGTGGTTCGCCAGCTCATGAGCGGCAAGGAAGCAATGGTCTACGTGGTGCGCTGCGGGGACCAGACGCGCTGCGCCAAGATCTACAAGGAAGCGACCCAGCGCAGTTTCCGCCAGGCGGTCGATTACACCGAGAACCGCAAGGTCAAGAATACGCGTCTGCAGCGCGCGATGGCCAAGGGCACCAAGTTCGGCCGCCAGGCCACCGAGGCAGCTTGGCAAAGCGCCGAGGTCGATGCGCTCTACAGGCTGGCGGCGGCGGGCGTGCGCGTGCCGGAGCCCTACAACTTTGCCGACGGCGTGCTGCTGATGGAACTGGTCACCGACGAGCACGGCGATGCCGCACCGCGCCTCAACGACGTCATGTTCACCCCAGAGGACGCGCGGCTGCATCACGCAACGCTGCTGGTGGAGGTGATTCGCATGCTCTGCGCGGGTGTGGTGCACGGCGACCTTTCCGAGTTCAACGTGCTGCTCGCTGCCGACGGCCCCGTCATCATCGACTTGCCGCAGGCCGTCGATGCCGCGGGCAACAACCACGCGCGGCGGATGCTGTTGCGCGATGTGGGGAATCTTGCGGACTTCTTCGGGCAGTTCGCGCCCGAGCTGCTTTCCACCCGCTACGGCGAGGAAATATGGAACCTCTACGAGCGTGGCGAGCTTCACACGGGCTCGGCGCTCACGGGCAGCTTCGCACGTCCGAGCGGGCCGGTGGACTTGGGCGGGGTGCTGCGCGAGGTGGAAGACGCGCGCGCCGAAGAGGCGGCGCGGCTTGTGCGCATGGCCGTGCGCTGATGCGGCTGCCGGCTTGCAGTGCCTTCAAGTGTCGAGGCTCGACACCAAGGCAGGAAGCCCCACGCCTGCCTCGATCTGCCAATCCATGGCGCAGCGACCCGTCATGCTGGAGGCATCAGGATTGATGACCGACACAGCGCAGCCGCGGCTGCGCGCAGCGTCTGGCAGGCCCGCTGCCGGGTACACCAGGCCGGATGTTCCGACCACCAGCAACAGGTCCGCACGCTCGATCGCGCGACGTGCCTCGAGCCAGACCGCCTCCGGCAAGCCTTCGCCGAACCAGACCACGCCAGGACGGATCAGGCCGTTGCAAGTGGCGCACCGTGGAGGGGCCAAGCGCGTGGTGACGTGCTCGGGTTCATTCCCCAATGTGTCCGCGAGGCCGACGCACGCGCGTCCGCAGTCGAAGCAACGGGGCGCGAACAGGCTCCCGTGCAGATGAAGGACAGCCTTGGCGCCCGCGCGTTCGTGGAGGTCGTCGACGTTCTGCGTCACGATGGTGAACGCCTCTACCTCTGGCCGGGCGGCCAGTGCGGTCAGCGCGAAATGGCCCGCATGCGGTACGGCGAGGGACGCATGGCGGCGCCGCCACTCGTACCACGCCCACACCGTTTCGGGATCGCGTGTGAACGCCTCTGGCGTCGCAAGCGCCTGCGGATCGAAGCGCGACCACAGCCCGCTCCCCTGGTCCCGGAAAGTGGGGATTCCGCTTTCCGCCGACATTCCGGCACCGGACAAGACCACGATGCGTCGTGCGGTGCGCAGATGCGTAACCAGCGATGCGGGCGGAACAGCTTGGCGGTTCATGGCGCGTCTTCAGGAGGGAAGAGATGGGTCTTGGTTCATGGTTCGGGGGGGCCGGCACGCAGCTCGCTTACGCTCCTGTGAGCCACAGCCCTACTCGGTCATGCCGACCACTGCGAACAATACAAGGTTCCAACAAGGAAGCCTCCATGCTCAAGTGGGCCATCATCTTCGCCATCGTTTCGGTCGTCGCAGGGGTCTTTGGTTTCACCGGGATCAGCGCCGGTGCGGCAAAGATCGCGAAGATCCTGTTCTTCATCTTCCTGATCGTCGCCATCGTGTTCGTAGCGCTGGCGGTCCTGGGTATCGGCGCCATCGCGTCGTAGGCTGGGTGGTTTGGCCGGCTGCCTTGATGGCACCGGACAAGACCACGATGCGGCGTGCGGTGCGCAGAGGACGCCGGCTGCTTGGCAAGCAGGACCTTCCGCTGCCCTCCGGATGGCGTCAGAATTGAGGCGAACGCTCGCTTCCAGGCGATGCGATTCGGAGCCGAAGCCATGAGACGCTGGTTGATCGCCCTCTTCGTGCTGCTGCTCGCCGGCTGCACCATGCTGCCGCCGCGCATCGCGCCGCCTGCCAGCAGCGCCATCGCCGATACCGGCGACACGCCTCTCGGGCGCATTGCTGCGGCGAGTCTGGCTGAGGCACCCGGTGGCAATTCGGGCTTCATGCTGTTGCCGAGCGGCGAAATGGCCTTCGATGCGCGCCTCGCGCTGGCCGAGGCCGCCACACGTTCGATCGACGCGCAGTACTACCACATCCATGACGATACCGCCGGCGCAGCCTTCCTGGCGGCGCTGCGCGATGCCGCGGTGCGCGGCGTGCGTGTGAGGCTGCTGGTGGACGACTACCACGCCGGCGATCTGTACCCCATGCTGCGGGGCCTGGCCGCGTTTCCCAACGCCGAAGTGCGCCTGTTCAACCCGCTGCCCGAGCGCTACGGCACGCCGATCCGTCGCTTGCTGCTGTCGCTGCACGATTTCACGCGCGTCAACCGTCGCATGCACAACAAGCTCTTCGTCGCCGACAACCAGTTCGCCGTTTATGGCGGGCGCAATATCGCCGACGAATATTTCACGCGCCACGGCGAGGCCAACTTCATCGACCTCGACGTCCTCTCCGCCGGGACCGTCGTGCGCGATCTGTCGGCAAGCTTCGACCGCTACTGGAACAGCGAACAGGTGTGGGCGCTGGAGCAGAGGCTGCACGCCTTGGAACGCGCCGCCAAACCCGCCGAGCGGCGCGCCGACTTCGACGTGCAGCTGAAAGGAATCGCCGGCCCACCGCCGGTGGTGCCACCGCGGGACTACCTGGGCCAGAGCACGGTCCGCGTGCAGATCGCGCAGGGCCGGGTGCGACTGCTGGGCGGCAGTGCCCGCGTGCATGACGACCCGCCCGACAAGGTGCTCCAACCCGTGGACCCGAACAAGGCCAGCCCGGCGATGCGCGCCAAGCTCGACGTGATCGCCGCCGCGCGCGAGGAAGTGGTCATCGTCAATCCTTACTTCCTGCCTGGCCCGGTGGGCCTGCGGATGATGGGCGAGGCCCAAAAGCGCGGCACGCGTGTGTTGATCGTCACCAACTCGCTCGGCTCCACCGACGAACCTCTGGTGTACCGCGCCTACTCACGCTACCGCGCCGACATGCTGCGGCTGGGTGTGCAGGTGTACGAGTTCGGTCCCGACCTGGTGCGGCGGTCGAACACCTTCGGGGTCTTCGGCAAATCCACGCCGCGCCTGCACGCCAAGGTGGCAGGCGTGGATCGGCGGCGGATGGTGGTGGGTTCGGTCAACCTCGACCTGCGCTCGGCGACGCTGAATACCGAACTGGGCGTCACCATCGACTGCGCGGCGCTCACGCAGCAAGCGCTCGGGCTGCTGCGCGCCGATGCCTTCGGCAGCATGTACCGGCTGCAGCTCGGCGAAGACGGCGCGCTCGAATGGCATTTGCGCGGCGACGACGGCAAGACACAGGTGCGGCGCGACGAGCCGCACGCGAGCCTGGGGCTCGACTTTTCGCTGTGGCTGCAATCGTTATTTGTGTCCGAGGACGACTTGTAGCGGCCCTTCAGCGCGCGATGCACACGATGCGCGCCGCGCCGTTGGCGGTCACTGCCATCGCCTGCTTCGTATCAAACAAGGCGGGCGCGCGCACGATGGTCGATGTGCCGGCTTGCTCGACCTGCACGTTGCCCAGCAGCACGAGCAGCATCTCCCCGGCGCTCACTTCGGCGCGCTCGCCCGCGGCCAGCAGCCGGTGTTGCCCCGCGTCGACGACCGCCAGCCGCGCCGCGCGCTCCAACGTCTTCCACGCCGGCAGGCCGCGCACGCAGTCGTCGAAGCGCCGCGCCGCGAAGTTCTTCCAGAGGACCTCGCTCAGTTTCGGGTGCGCTTCGAGGATGGAGAACAACGCCTCGCGCGAAATCTGGATGAGCAGCGTGGCGGTGGCGGTGCGCAGAGTGGCACTGCGCCGTTCGCCGCTGAGCATGGCGATCTCGCCGAACATGGCGCCGGTGGCCAGCTGGTCGATGATGTGGTCTTCGCCTTCGCTCTCGCTGCCGGCCAGCACATAGGCGGCGCCGCGCGCGATCACGTAGAGCTCGTTGCCGGGGTCGCCGGCACGGAAGATTGTTCTTCCCGCGGGGAGCGCAACGATCTGCGCGCTTTCTGCCAGCGTGGCGAGGCTGGGTGCGTCGAATGAGCCGAACAGTGCGGTCGCCTTGAGGCGCCGGATGACCTCGGCGGGGCGCAGCAGCTGGCCGCCGATCGGCAGGCGGTACAGCGTCACCATCAAGCCCTCCTTGCGCCGTGTGTAGCGCTCGGCGAAGAAGGCCGAGATCGCGTGCCAGAGGTTGTGCGCATCGACCCTGATCAGCGTGACGAGTCCATCGCCTTCGCTGTAGCCGGGGTTGGCTTCGATGAAGAAGCGCGCCGCGGGCTTGTCGCAGTTGCGCCAATAGCTGCGCTCGACCTCGGAGTCGCGCGTGATCCAGTGCACTTGCCGCGTCAGCGGGTTGTCGGGGCTCACGCGCTCGAGGCCGAACGAGTTCGCCAGCTCGTCCATGAAGGAGAGCACGGCCGGCGGCGGCGGATGCCGGGTGCTCGG
Organism: Variovorax sp. RA8; assembly: GCF_901827175.1. Taxonomy (NCBI): domain Bacteria; kingdom Pseudomonadati; phylum Pseudomonadota; class Betaproteobacteria; order Burkholderiales; family Comamonadaceae; genus Variovorax; species Variovorax sp. RA8. The sequence continues at coordinate 234,771 of NZ_LR594662.1, forward strand.
CCAGACCACGTCGAAGTGCTTGGCAAACAGGCTATAGCTCGAAGGGTGCACCAGCGAGCCGAGGTAGTAGACGCGCCGCCCGGGGTAGCGCAGGAGGTAAGGCACGCCGAGCTTGAGACCGAAGCGTGTGTTGGTATTGCCACCCCGGTAAGCGCGCAGCGTACCGGCCTCGGCGCGAAAGATGGCGCTCGCCTGGCCGGCCAGTTCACGCTCGAAGATGTGCAGCGCGAAGTAGCCGACGATCTCGCCTGCGTGGTTGCGGTGCACGTTGATCCAGGTGTGCTCGGCCGGGGACTCGACCACGTACTTCGCGAACGAGTCGCGGCTGACGCCGTCGAACACCTCGCAATGGACCCTGTAGAGCGCATCGATGAACTCTTGCCGCGCGGCGGGGTCGAGCCTGCTCGGGACGACGATGGCGGATTTGGCGATCTTCGGCATGGGTGTCGGGTGCGAAGGCCGGCGGGTTGCAAGCGTGGCGGATGGGACGAACGATTTTGCCCCACGGCACGCCCGACCCGATCACCCCGGCGCCCTCGCGCCGCGGCATACTGGCGGCCATGCTCGCCGAACCGCCGCCCGAGAACGTCGCGCGCCGGGACGCCCTGGTGCCCGGCCTGGCACGATGACGCCTGCGCTCGCCCTGCACCCGCTGTTCGCCGGCATTTCGTCCGAGGCGCTCGCCTCCCTTGAACGATGCCTGCAAACGCGCCGCTTCCAAGCGGGCGACATCATCCTGCGCGCCGGCGTGCCGTCGGCCGAGCTGTTCGGGCTGATGGACGGCGCTGTGCGCGTCGATCTGGCCGGCGGTGGCCGGCGGCTGCTGCTGTTGCCGCCCCAGTGCTTCGGCGAGCTGTCGGCGCTGACCGGAGATCCGGTCTCGGCCAACGTCGTCGCCCAGCGCGATGTGAGAACCTGGGTCCTCTCGGCCCCCGTTCTCCTGGAGGCGATGGCGCAGGAGGTCGCGTTCTTCCGCAACGTCGCGACCTTGCTGGGGCTGCGCCTTCGCGAGCGGACGCGCCGTGCGCCGGCGGCGCGGCCGCGCGTCGTGCTAGTGCCGACGGGGGAGGAAGGCAACCCGATCCTGCTGGCGGCGCTTGCCCGCGGTTTGCAGCACTACGCGCCCGGCTCCGAGCACGACGAGTCGCGCGACGACGCGGAAAGCGGCGCGCAGCGCATCCGCCGCTGGCGGGACGTTGGGCCGAGCGACGCAGTGCTGCTGCTCGGTACCGGCCAGGCCGGCAGCGCGGCGTTGCTGGCGGAGCTCGATGCCGATGACGCGTTGCTGGTCACCGCAGAAGATCTGCGCCGCCTCCCGGATACGCACGCCGACCCCGTCATCTGGCGCCCGGGTGCGCTCTCCGGGGCGGCGGCACTGCAGCGCTGGTGCCACGCGGTGCCGCGCGACGAGGTCGACGCTGCGGCATCGGGCGGCGACTGGTCGCGGGCGCGCCAGCCGGCGCTCGATCACCTCGTGCGGCGGCTTTGCGGCCGGGAAGTGGGCGTGGCCATGAGCGTGGGCGCGGCTGCCGGGCTGGCGCACCTGGGGGTGCTCGAGGTCCTGGAAAGCGACGGGCTGCCGATCGACTTCCTTTGCGGCTCGAGCATGGGGGGTGCCGTGGCACTGGCCTTTGCCCGATTCGGCAGCGCGCGCGCGGCGACCGAGAACGTCCTGCGCGTAGTCGCGGACTTCGCGCGCGCCAGGGGCATGCAATGGCTGCCACGCGCCTCGCTCATCTCCGCATCGCGCATGACGACGCTCACCCGCGAGCTGTTTGGCGATGCCACGTTTGCGCAGTTGCGGTTGCCGGTCGCGGTCGTCGCGGCCGACCTGACGATGGGCAAGCGTGTCGTGCTCGACAGCGGCGCCGTGGCGCCGGCGGCACGGGCCACGGCGGCCATCCCGGGCGTGTTCGCCGCGGTCCGGCTCGGCGACTCGGTACTCGTCGACGGTGCGGTCGTGTCGCGCCTGCCGGTCGACCTGCTCGCCGCGCGCGGCTGCGGCTTCAGGCTCGCCACGCTGGTCCGACCCACCTATCCCGAGGCGCCCTCCGATGCTGCGCGCGCCGCCGATCGCTTCGAACAGCGACTGCGTCGCCCGTTCGGCCTGCGCGCCGCGATGGGCGGTGCCTGGCGCTTGCAGGGCTGGTGGGACGCCGCCGCCCAGGCCAATCGCGCCGACCTGTCGCTGACCGTGCCGATCCCGGTCGGCGAAGGCTTCAACTTTGCGGCGGCCGAGGCCATGGTCGACTGTGGCCGGCGCACGGCGCTGGAGCGTCTGCCGCAGATCCGCCTTGCGATGCAGCAGGTGCTGGCGCCAGGGGTGCCTTGACCCTCTCTCCTCGACCAACGAGATCTCGGCCCTCAGGGCGGTCTGGCGGCGGACAGGCTGCCGGCCGCTCTCCCCACATACTCCCGACATGACCGACGCCTCTACTTCGCCTCCCGTCCGGAAGCGCTCTTCGCGCTGGTTACGTTGGCCGCTGATGTTCCTGGGCCTGGTCGCACTGTTGATGCTCGGCCCGGTGGGTGTGCTGGCGTCCGGCGACCTGGACTTGAACACGCCTTGGTACATGATGAGTCGTGAGAGCACCCAACAGGCGCCCGACCCTGCGTCCGAACGCGGTGCGGTCGTGCAGGTCTACGGCGCTCGCATCGTGCGGTGGCGCGGCGCCTTCGGCATCCACCCCTGGATCGCGGTCAAGCGCGCTGGCGCGGAACGCTACACCACCTATCACATCGTCGGCTGGCGGGCCCGGCGCGGCGGTGATGCCCTGGTCACCAGCGAAGTCGACGATCCGAGCGTTCAATGGTTCGGTGCCAATCCGCAGCTGCTGGCTGACCATCGAGGTGCCCGGGCAGAAGCCATGATCGACCAGATCGAATCTGCAGTGGCGGCTTATCCTTGGCGCTCGTCCTATCGCCTGTGGCCGGGCCCTAACAGCAACACGTTCGTGGCTTGGGTGGCCCGACAGGTGCCCGAGCTGCGACTGGACCTGCCAACTACCGCCATCGGCAAGGACTACCTCGGGATGACCACCTTCATCGACCGCGCACCTAGCGGCACCGGGTGGCAGCTGTCGTTGCTGGGCTTGGCGGGGGTGACGGTGGCACGCGACGAGGGCCTGGAACTGAATCTGCTGGGGCTGGGCTTCGGCGTCGATGTGGACGACAGGGCCTTGCGGGTGCCGGGTTTTGGCCGGCTGCCTTGACGAACGGACCCGCCGACCACCGGAATTGTGAACCCGCACCAGGCTGCCAACGCCCCCAAGCCAACCAGGGCCCGGCCCGCCCGATGTCGAAGTGGCAGCCGCACGCGTTCAGCCCGGTTTGGGCCGGGAGAATTCATCCAGTAGCGCAGGGTCGCGCTTGTCAGCCCATTACATTAGCCACGCGCTGCACCCCCGGCAGCCTTCGACGACCGGCCAAGGTCGCGTGTATCGATCGAGTTTGGAAGGAAGCAACCATGGGCCTACTTGACGGAATGCTTGGCAACGCAGCCAAGATCGACCCGGCGAAGATCCAGCAGGAGTTCAGCCAGATCCTGGCGAAGGGCGAAGTGGTCGAGCACGCCTACCAGCTCATCCGCGACTACTTCGTGTTCACCGACAAGCGCCTCGTGCTGGTCGACAAGCAGAGCATGACAGGGAGCAAGATCGACTACCACTCCATTCCCTACAAGAGCATCACGCACTTCAGTGTGGAGACGGGGGGCACCTTCGATCTCGATGCGGAACTCAAGATCTGGATCTCGGGGACTGCTGCGCCGGTACAGAAGCAGTTCAATAAGAGGCTTAGTATTTATGAGGTGCAGAGTGTGCTGGCGAGCTATGTGCTTCGGTGAAGTGGTTTCGTCGAACATGCACGTGCGCTTCGTGCCTGCTCCCGCCTCAATGGGGCGGGCCGAACTTCGGCTCCGCAGCGTTTGCCGCCCTTCGCATCGCCGCGACCTACGACTCAGATCGGCCATATCCAGTCATTCGCCACTAGCTGCTTTCTGGTGCCAGCTTCCCGTTGAGCGAGACGATCGTACCGCTAGTGCTGCTGGCCTGCCGGCCGGCTGTAGACGGTACCCTGAACCGTTTCGAGTAGCGATCTCGACCATCAAAATCTTCAAGCTGTGCCCCAATAGAGACGTGCGGGATTCGATACAAGGATTCGGTCTAGCGAGGCCTGATCCTCGACCCACGAAAAGAGCTTCTCCATCAAGAGAGCTGCGTCTGGTGGTTGTTTCAACGAGGTATGGGGCCAGTCGCTTCCCCAGACGACACGCTCGGGCGCTACCTTGATCCAATGCCTGGCTGCGCAATCCACATCCGCGTAAGTCCCATCGCTGCCGACGAGCGAATCCAGGTATGGAGCCGAAAGTTTCATCCATGCGCGACAGTCGCGCATCAACCTTTCGATGATCGCCGCGGCAGGGTGATCGAGCCCACGCGCAACAGGCAGCCTGCCCAGATGATCAAACACGATGTCCACTGGGAGCCGGTCAAGCAGTTCCTCATGCGCAACGACCTGATCAGCGGTCCAATGGAGTTGCACGTGCCAGCCAAGATCTTTGATCCGCGCCGCAATTGGCTCGATCATGTCGAACGAGGTCGGCGCGTGCTCTGGCGTGTAGAGGGTGAAACGGACGCCACGAATGCCCTGCGCGTTGAGTCGGACAAGCGTGGAATCATCTACGTCCGGACGCAACACCGCGACACCACGCGCACGGTCAACGCCGATTTGGGCGATTGCGTCCAAGGTGACGGCGTTGTCCGTGTCGTAATTTCTGGGCGTGACCACTACGGCGCGATCGACCTTCAGTGCTCGTTGCACCCTTGCATAAGCAGACGCAGTGCACGAAATTGCGCCCATGTCGTCTGCAGATAGGATTTCTCTGAACCGAGGATCGAAGATGTGAAGATGTGAATCGCAGGCGTGAGGCGGAACCGACAACTGGGTGGCCATGATTGAGTTGATGTCAAGTGACTGCTTGTTATGAAAGACGCCTCGCACTCAGGATCGCCAGGGTCAGCAATCGTTCGCGCGCAAGTGGTTTGGATGAAGGCATCGCCAGTCCGCTGCAGCGCACCTAATCTACTTTGATGTTCCGCGCCTTCACCAAAGCATTGGCTCGACTTGTTTCGTTCTGCACGAACTTGGAGAACTCTTCGGGCGTAGTGTTGCCCGGCTCTAGGCCGAGTTGCAAAAGCTTTTCCTTGACCTTCGGGTCGTTCAACGCCGATTGAAGAGCCTTGCCCAGGCGCTGCACGACGTCAGGCGGCGCTCCCTTGGGCAAGAACACGCCGTTCCACTCCGACGTGTTGAAGCCCGGCAGACCCTGTTCAGCCAAAGTGGGAACCTCGGGTAGCAACGCCAGACGCATGGGAGAAGTGACGCCAATGGCCCTCACCTTGCCGCCCTTGATGTAGCTCAGGCTAAAGGCCACATTGCTGATGCGCTGCCCCCGGAAATTCGTAGAGCTTAGGTCTAGAGTCCGATCAACCCGAAATGGAGATCGGACCGATGAAGAAGCGATACACCGAGGAACAGATCATTGGCTTCCTGCGTGAGGCCGATGCGGGCATGCCGGTCAAGGAGCTGTGCAGGAAGCATGGCTTCAGCGAGCCGAGCTACTACGCCTGGAAGGCTAAGTTCGGTGGCATGAACGTCTCGGACGCGCAGCGCCTGAAGTCGCTGGAGGCAGAGAACACTAAGCTGAAGAAGCTGCTGGCCAACTCGATGCTCGAGATCGACGCCATGCGCGAGGTGCTCAAGGGAAAGTGAAGGCCGTGGCGGCGCGGCGCGAGGTCGTGCGGCAGTTTCGGGGTCTGGGCCTGAGCGAACGCCGGGCCCTCAGGCTGGTGGGCATGAGTGCCAGCACGCTGCGCTACGAACCCCGCGACGACGGCAATGCGGCCTTGCGCGAGCGCCTGAAGGAGCTCGCGGGGCAGCACCGCCGCCACGGCTACCGCATGCTGCACAGCCGGCTGCAAATCGACGGTTGGGCCATCAACGTGAAGCGCACCTACCGGATCTATCGCGAAGAGGGCTTGATGGTGCGAAAGCGGCGGCGCAAGAAGCTGCCGGTGCCAGAGCGCCAGCCACTGGTACGCCCGACACAACCCAACGAGGTGTGGAGCATGGACTTTGTGTTTGATGAGCTGGCCAATGGCCGGCGGGTAAAGACGCTGACGGTGGTGGACGACTGTTCCAAGGAGTCGGTGCAGATCGTTGCCGACACATCGATCCCCGCGCTGTACGTGACGCGCGTGCTAGACCAGGCCAAGGCCGAGCGGGGCTTGCCCAAGGTGATCCGCACCGACAACGGCCCGGAGTTCGCCGGACGCACGATGCAGACCTGGGCGGCGAAGAACGGCGTGGAGCTGCGCTTCATCCAGCCCGGCAAGCCGGTGCAGAACGCCTACATCGAGAGCTTCAACAGCCGCTTCCGCGACGAGTGCCTGTCGCAGCACTGGTTTGCCAGCTTGAGCCACATGCGCAGCGTCATCGACAACTGGCGCGAGGACTACAACCATCGCCGGCCGCACAGTACCCTGGGGTACGTGCCGCCGGCCGTGTTCGCCGCGCGTTGCTGCCAGCTCGCTGGCAGCAACGCGCAAACAGTCGCATCAACTACGATGCAAACCCCTGGACTCTAGATCGAAGTGCTACGAATGCCGGGGGCAGCGCACTGAAGTACATCGACACCCGTTCGCCCATCAGGTCGGTGATCGCAGGCGCACCCCCTTTGTACGGCACGTGCATCACGTTGAGCTTGACTTGCTGGTTGAACGCTTCTGCGGCCAAGTGCGAGCCGGAGCCGGATCCGGCCGATGCGAAGTTGAACGCGCCGGGATTCTTGCGCGCGAAATCAAGCATTTCGGGCACCGTCTTATATGGCGCAGCGGCAGGCACCAACAGGACTTGCGGCGCCGTGGCAACCAGTGACACCGGGATGAAATCCTTGGCGGCGTCGAACGGCAACTTGTAAAGCGACGGGTTGACCGAGAAGGCTGACGCGTCGTACAGCACGGTGTAGCCGTCGGCGGCCGACTTGGCAACGGCGTCGGCGCCGATCACTCCCCCTGCGCCCGGCTTGTAATCGAGGACGATCGGTTGGCCCAGCACAGCGCTCATCTCCTGCGTCACGATGCGCGCGGTGATGTCGGCGCCCCCGCCGGCAGCGTAGGGCACCACCATGCGTATCGGCTTCTCTGGCCATGCGGCCCAACCGCAAAGAGGAAGGCTGACGGCCAGCGCCGCGATGGTTCCAAGGATTTGTTTTTTCATGGGTAACTCTCGATCGGGGGGTTGAGGGAACATTGCTCTTCTCATGAGCGATTTGCCTAGTGGGGGAGGCAGATTGAGTTGGATGGCGGCCAGCCAAAAGGCTCGAGTCCTTCCAATGCGGCGACGGCTACCCTCACGGGTTTACTTGGTGATGCGTTCGATCTCACTCATCTCAGACCTGAACACGTTCTCGAACTGCTCGCCTGGAAGACCGAGCGACATGTCCGTGAGGTTGTTCTTCTGGATGTAGTCCGTCATGGCCGCCCCGCTCCTGGCCTTGAGGAATGCCTGCTGCAATGCCTGGTAGCCGTTCGGGTCCTTCTTCACGAACTCGGCGGACACGACGTAAACACCGTAGCGCGAGAGGAAGTTAGGCGACGGCATGGAGTGGCCCAGCTTTGCGAGCTGGCTTTGCAGGGTCTGCGCCTCGTCCCATCGGGGGCTCTTGCGGTCCGAGCCGATGAAGAGCGCCGTTGTCTTCGGGCGCAGCACCGAGCGCACGAAGTCGTCGCCCAAGTTGGCGGTGACGTCGCCTGCCAGAAGAGCGGTGGCACTTTCGGCGCCGCCCTTGTAGTTGACGACGAGAACGTCGATCTTCAGCGTGTCGACGAGCCACTTGGCCAGGACCTCCTGAGCCGTCCCGCCTGTGACCGAGATGGAAAGCTTTCCGGGGTTGGCCTTCGCCTTGTTGACAAAGTCCACGAAGTCGCGGATGCCGGAGTCATTCTTGACGAGGAAGACCCGCGACTCGTGCAGGTCAGCCATCATGACCCGAAAGTCGGTCCCCTTGAACCCTGCGTTTCCGCGGGCAATGGCAAGGTTCAAGTCCGGCTGGTTGATCGCCAGCACCGCCGAGCCGTCGCGGCCCTCACGAAGCAATGCACTGGCACCCAACTGACCACCGGCGCCCGGTTGATTGCGCACCACGACAGTCCGGTTCATCACCTGCTGCAGCGGAACCGAGATCAGCCGCGCGAAGGCATCGGTGCTGCCTCCTGGCGGGTAGCCGACGATGATCTGCAATGGCTTGTCGCCCTGGGCAATGGCGATGCGAGGCAGTGCCACGCTTGCAGCCGTCATTCCGAGGGCACGGGAGAACAGGCGGCGGGACATTTGAGGACAGGGCATGTTCAGAACTCCAGGGTTGGTTGAAGGTGTGACCGGCGTGGCGGTCCGCAAGAGCAAGGGTTTCCAGCCCCGGACTCGAGCTTCCCCGGTTGGCTTAAAGGGCATCAGCCCAGCAGACGTGCGTCGTAGGGCGTGGTGTTGAGTTGCTCGCAGCCGGTTGCGGTCACCACCACCACGTCTTCCAAATGGGCGCCGCCCACGTGCGGCTGGTCGGGCAGAACGATGCGTGGCTCCAGGCACATCACCATGTTCTCCTCGACGACGAAGTCGACACGGCGGTCCACGAGAGGCTCGCCGTGCAGTCCGTAGCCGAGTTGGTGGCCCGTATTGCCGGTGTAGGTGTAGTCGCCCCAGCCGCTGTCCGCGATGACCTCACGCGCGCGCGCATCGATGGCCTTGCCCGTCACACCAGGGCGAATCATCTTCTTGGCCTCCTGCAGAGCAAGGTAAGTGGCCTTGTAGATGGACCGCTGCGTTTCCGTCGGCTCGTCGCCGCACAGGACAGTGCGGCCAAGGTCGGCGGTGTAGCCTTTGACGACCGCGCCGAGGTCCACGATGACCATCTCGCCGGAGTTGATGACCTTCTCGGTTGCGATGCGCTCGAACATCGAGGCATTCGCGCCGGAGGCGATCAGCGGGATGAAGGGCTCGAACTCGGATCCTGCGCGGCGCATGGCGGTCACCGCGGCCGCAGAGACCGACTGCTCGGTCACTCCGGGCCGGATGGCATCAATGGCGGCCAGCGCGCCCAGGTCGGCCACACGCAGCGAATTGCGGATGAGCTCGATCTCGATGGGGTGCTTGACCGCCGTCAGCTGCAGCCACATCGGCGTGACGTCGCCAATCTGCAGCGCGGGGCAGCGCTTCGTGAGCCCCTGAAACACCATGTGCGGCATGATGTCCGTGGCGATGCGTCCTTCGCTCACGCCGTAGTCCGCGAGCATCTTTTCGATGACCTCATGCCACTTCGATACGTGGGGCAGCCGGCGAGCGTCCTCGATGTCCGACTTGAAGCGGATGCGCAGGTCGTCGCTGCCGGAGATGTAGCCGACCACAGGCGGCCGGCCTTTGACGACCAAAGCTACGTACTCTGGCTCCAGGAAGGGGCGAAAGCCTTTGACGTAGAAGTCGGTTGCCCATCGCACCGCTTCGGCCTTGAAGAAGAGGAATGCGTCGAAGCCTGACTTCTCCAGTGCGTTCTGCAGCTTTTGCTGCTTGATGGCATGCAGTTCGTCGCCTGCGTAGTAGCTGGGCGGTTGTTTGGCGAAGTTGATGTCCTTGTTCATGGCTGAGTGGTCCGTTTGGTGGTGGTGGGGCGCGCGCTTTCAGGAGCCGCGTACGTGGGTGCCGCGTTCGGCGGCAACAGCTTTGAAGACTTCCACGGCAGTTCTGATGCCGCTTTCCGAGACATGACGATGGGTGACACACCGCATCAGGGTGGGCCCCCACGGGCGGACCAGGACACCTTGACTGCGCAGAGAGGCCTCCCATTGCTGGGCAGTGCGCCCCGTCGCCAGCACGTCCACCTGGACGATGTTGGTCTGCGGGTGCTTGATGCGCAAAGTTGCAACGCTGGCCAGCCCGTCAGCCAACAGCCGTGCGCAGGCATGGTCTTGCGACAAGCGGTCCACCATCGACTGCAGTGCTTCCAGGCCTGCTGCCGCGGCAATGCCAACCTGGCGCTGGCTTCCGCCCAGCAGCTTGCGCAGCCAGCGCGCGCGCTGGATAGTCTCGACAGGGCCGACAAGAACGGCGCCCATGGGCGCGCTCAGTCCTTTGGATAGACAGACAGAGACCGTGTCGGCCTGCGCGGCAATGCTCGATGCAGGAACGCTCAGCGTGAGAGCCGCGTTGAACAGGCGCGCACCGTCCAAATGGACGCGAGCGTCCGCAGCGCGCGCCAACTCGAAGACCTGGCGCATGTGGTCCAGGGAAGCCACCGCGCCACCTTCGTTGTTGTGCGAAGTTTCAACACACACGAGGCGGACCTTCAGGCCTCCCTTCGTGGACGCAAGCGTTGCTTGCAGTGAGGCCAGGTCAAGCGCGCCCTCAGGGTCAGGGATGGGCTGGTAGAACGCCCCCGTGATGGCTGCTGCGCCGCGTTCGGCGGTGTAGATGTGGGAACCGCTGCCTGCGATGACGACGTCCTGCCGGCTGGCTTGCGCCAGGATGGCCAGCAGGTTGGCCATCGTGGCGCTCGGCGCATAGAGCCCGGCGGGCTTGCCCAAGAGCTTAGCGGTGTACTGCTCAAGCTCAACGGCAGTCGGGTCGCCGTCCAGTCCATCGTCGCCCAATGGCGCCTGGCGCATGCGGTCGTACATCGACTCGGTCGGCAGCGTGACGGTGTCGCTACGCAGATCGACGGTATTGGAAAAAGCGGTGATGCTCATGGACTTGATTAGTTGCGTTTGGTGACTGGTACGTGAACGCCGCGTCGCCGTGGAAGTAATTTATGCAGTTCACGCTGTGAAGGGAATTGATAAGATCCGATTTCAGTTTTGAGAAATCCTCGTGAATCTTTCCGCTCTGAACACCCTTCGCGCCATCCTGGTGCACGGAAATTTCACGGCCGCGGGTGTGGCGGTCGGGTGTACGCCTAGCGCCGTGAGCCTGCAGATCAAACAGCTGGAGCAGTTCTTCGGACAGCCACTGTTCGACCGCAGCACACGTTCCGTGAGACCCACACCGTTCGCCTTGGAGATCGCGGGAGCGGCCACGGACTTCATCGCCAAGGTGGAGTCGCTGCGGTCGCGGCCGTCGATGACAGTGGAGGGCCTGTTCCGCCTCGGCGTCATCACGAGCATGCAAAGCGATGTTCTGCCGCTCGCGCTTCGCACGCTGCGCTCCCGTCACCCTTTGCTGAGCGTGCGCATCCCGCCGCTGAACGACTCCGACGAGCTGCTGACTGAATTGCGGGCAGGACGCATCGATGCCGCGCTACTCGTGCGCCCTGACAACGGGGGCTCCACTCGGATGGTCTGGCGCGAGGTCTATCGGCAGCCCTACGTGATGCTTGCGCCTGCAGACGCAAAATCGTCAGACCCGAGGGTGCTGCTGCGCACCTACGGCTGGATTGCCTACGACATGAGCTTGGCTGGTGGCAGGACGGCAGCCAGACAGGTGCGCGGCTTGGAGCCCAACATTCAAAGCACCATGGAGCTGCGCTCGGTCGATGCCATCGTCTCGATGGTCTCCGAAGGGATGGGCGTAACGGTCTTGCCGCTGCCGCGCCGCCCGATGCTGCAGGCGTACGAATTGAAGGAAATCGGGCTGGGCCGCACCACGCCCTTCCGCCGCATTTCGCTGGTCTGGCGGCGTGCTGATGATGACAACAGAAAAGTCGCAGCCGTAGCGGATGCGTTCAACAGCCATCAGTCGCCGCAGCGCTGAGCCATGGCATCCCGGCACGCACGGTTTTGGCGTATGTGGCGCAGCGCATGCAGCGCCATGAGCCAAGGCCCCGGCTCATACCAACTTGCGATAAGCGACTCCCGTGTTGCGCAAGTCCGCGCAGCAATGGAGTGTGGGTTGGCCACGTCGGCGCTGCTGTCATTTAATGCAGCTGCGGCTGCACGCCAGCGCGGATGGTCGGTCCACCACGGACTATCCATGCACTAGCTAAATGACCGCTTGCCGGCGCCGAAAAGTGGCGGTCGTCCGTCAGCATTGGGCCCTGAACCGCCTTGCGGCCGATCACGCCGAAGGTCCGAGATCAGTCTTAAGCGGGTATTCACGAAGCCTTAGCTTCCCGATCCGGAAGGCGCCAGTCCCAGAAGCAAAGAGCAAGCGCGCAGTTTGTGACTCAAACGCGGCTGACATGAGAGAGTCGGGCGAAGAGACTGGTGAATCCGCCTTTCCCGCTCTCATGCCCCTCACACTCCTCCACCGCATCGCCCACCACCCCCTCCCCCTCGTCCTCACCTCCGACCCCGACATCCAAGCCATCCTCCCCCTCATCCACGCAGGCCACGTCAAGGCCGCGATGCAGGTGACGCTCGATCCTTGGGGCGGAGGTCCGCAGCCGGGGATCGTGGTGACGGAGCTCACGGCGGCGGGGAGGGCGGCGTTGGAGCGGTTGGCCAGGGAAGGAGAGTGAGGGGCGACCTCTGGGCAGGGCGCCGGGCGATCGGGTGCCTTGAAGCAGGCTCCTCAACACTTCAGTTCGAAGTACCTCTTCGCGCAAGCTCCCCCTGTGTTGCTTGAAGCGTGCAACGCCATGAGCCGGCAGCCAAGCGCCTCGAGTGCTTGAGGGCGGCGCGCGCGCGCAAAGAGCCAGCTGCGACGTACATGGGGCTGCAGCGCGCCCAGCCTGCCGGGTCCGATCCGCTAACGGACGCCGGCAGCCAGGCACGCTGCCAACTGCCGCGCGGTTCGCGCGCTGGCGCCCTTGCCGGTAATCGCCAGCGCCGGGGGGTGGGCCAGCATCGTCCCGAAGACCGCCCGCACTTCTTCGGCGCCGATGTCGTCGATCATGGCAATCGCTCCGGCCATCGGCGTCACGGTTCCAGTGGCGAAGAGCTCTTCGACCGCCTGCTCCATCGTTGCGTAGGTCCGCTCTCCGGCGCGCACACGCGACACGGTCAGCTGATTTTTTGCCCGCTCCAGGTGCACAGGATCGATGGCCGTGGCCTGCGCGCGCAGCAGGCCGCCCGTCTCCGTCACCAGCGCCTCGAGCTGGTCCGGGGTCGTGACCGCATGCACCACGAAGTTGGCCCAGACGTCTCCGCTGTCCATCGTGGAATGGGCCGTGTAGGCCAGGCCGAGTTGCTCCCGGATCCTGTCGACCAGGGGCGCCGACATCCCGCCTCCAAACAAGTTGGCCGCCAGCATTGCGGCAAGCCGCCAGCGCTGCTGCGACATCTCTTCTTGCCGCGCGGGCGCCAGCGGGTAGGCGAGGTTGAAAAACACCTGCGACACCTGCGTGAAGCGCCGGGCCATGGCATGACCGACGTACTTCGCGGGCGCCGGCCGTAGCGGCACGTGTGGTTCGGCCGATCGGGGCATCGCTGCAAAGAGTTCCCCGGCGAGCGCCACCCAGGCTTCGACGTCGAAGTCCCCGGCCGCAGCGACGACGGTCTTTTCCGCGACGTAGTGGGACCGCACGTGGCGGACCAGATCGTGCCGTGTAAAGCCTTCGATGTTCCCGACGGTGCCGATCACCGGCATGCCCATCGGGTCGTCGCCCCAGATGGCGCGGTCGAGCAGCTCGCTGGAGCCATCCTCCGGATCTTCCTCGTACTCGATGGCCTCCTGGCGAATCACTTCCAGCTCGCGCTGCAATTCATGGGCGGGAAATGTGCTGTTCAGGACGATGTCGGCCGTCATGCGCAGCAGGTGCTCCGCGTGCCGGCCCAGGCCTGTCATGAAGTAGCCGGTGGTGTCCTTGCCGGTGAAGGCGTTGACCTCCGCGCCCAGCCGCTCCGCATCCAGATTGATGGCCTGCACGGAGCGGGTGGTGGTCCCCTTGAACGCCATGTGCTCCAGGACATGGCCGATGCCGTTTGTGCCCGGCGTTTCGTCGCGGGAGCCGACGCGCAGGAACACGCCCACACTGGCGCTCTGCACGTGGGGCATTGGGATGGCGAGCAGCCGCACCCCGTTGGCAAGCGTGTGAAGGGCGAAGGTGGCGCGCTTCGCCGGCAGCCGGCCCATGGCTCAGCGGCCTTCAGGCTGCTGCAGCCTGACGCCGATGCCGTAGAGCGCGAGCAGGCCCAGCACGTGCCCGATGGCCACGCCGGGCTCACCCGCTTCGATGCGGCCGATGGTCTGGACATGCACGCCCAGGCGCGCGGCCGCGGCGGCCTGACCCTCCCCGGCCGCCGTCCGGGCCAGCCTTGCCGCTGCCCCCAATTCACGGATTGAACGCAAGGCGTCGCCGCCGATGTCTGCCGAAATTCTCTTGCCTTGCGCCATGGCAGCATTGTCGCCGCGCCCGCCGCTCGGCTCGCGTCAGGGCCCGGTGCCCACGAGCGATCCGCGGTCAGACCTCTCCTGCTCTCCTGCTCTCCGCATGCGCAGGACATCTGGCGCGCCAACCCTCTCGGTTGAGCCTAGCGCCAGCTCTCGTCCACGCAAGCCTTGGGCGCCTCGCCGCGCTCCTGCGCCAGGCTGGGGTAGTCCGTGTAGCCCTTCTCGCCGCCGCCGTAGTAGGTGGACCCGTCGTCCGGATTCAAAGACGCGTGCGCGCGCAGCCGTTCCGGAAGGTCCGGGTTGGCGATGAACTTGCGGCCGATGGCAATGAGGTCGGCTCGGCCCTCCCTCAGCCATTGTTCGGCCGTCTCGGCGTCGAAGCCGCCGGCGAGCATGAGCGGGCCGCTCCAGGCCTGGCGAATGCGCTCCAGCATCTGCATGGCCGCCGCACTGGGAGTCGACTTGCTGTCCAGCGCGGCCATGGCCGGGTTGACGACGTGCAGGTAGGCCAGCTTGCGGGAGTTCAGCTCGCGCGTGGCATGGGTGAAGGTGGTCAGGGGATCGTCGTCGCGGATGTCGTTGGCCGTTGCCATCGGCGACAGGCGCACCCCGACCGCGTCGGCGTCCCAGACCTGCGTTACCGCGTCGACGACTTCCAGCAGCAGGCGCACGCGGTTCTCGACCGGACCACCGTACGCGTCGGTTCGGCGGTTGGTGCCGCTGCACAAGAACTGGTCGAGCAGGTAGCCGTTGGCAGCGTGGACCTCCACGCCGTCGAAACCAGCCTTGATCGCGTTGCGCGCCGCGCGCTCGTACTGGCGCACGAGGTAAGGCATTTCCTCGAGCTGCAGCGCTCGGGGCGTCACGAAGGGCGCCAGCTGGCCTTCGCCCTTGTCGTTCTCGATGAAGGCCATCCCCTCCGGCCGCACGGGGGAGGGCGCAACCGGTGGCATGCAGTCGGGTTGCAGCGAAGGATGAGAGATCCGGCCCACATGCCACATCTGCAGGACGATGCGTCCGCCGGCTTCGTGCACCGCATCGGTGACCAGGCGCCACCCCTCTACCTGCTCACGGCTGTGGATGCCCGGAGTCCAGGCGTAGCCCTGCCCCTGCATCGAGATCTGCGTCGCCTCGGAAATGAGCAACGCGGCCGAGGCGCGCTGCTGGTAGTAGCAGGCGTTCAGCGCCCACGGCACGTTCCCCGGTTGGCGTGCACGCGACCGGGTCAGCGGGGCCATGACGATGCGGTGCGGCAACTGGAAGCGACCGACTCTGATGGGCTGGAACAACAGCCGCTGCTCCGCGTCCGGGGGCTCGGCGGCCTGGTTTGTCGCGGCGGGCGACTCGATGGTGGCGGACATAAAGAACTCCTTCTTCCGGGGGGCATGACGAGAGTGTCGACCCTGGGCCGGCGGCGAAACCGGGCGCCGCGTGTCCAGGCTCCAATATCAGCCGGCGGCCGCCATGGACAGCAGGAAAACGGAATAAACGCCCGCGGCGCGGGGCTAACTTCGGTGGATGAACAAACTCACCATTCCCATCAACGAGCGCGACCATCTGCGCGGTTCACCGGACGCACCGGTGCTGCTGGTCGAATACGCCGATTTCGAGTGCCCGTACTGCGGTGCGGCCTACCGGGTCGTGAAGAAGCTGGAGCAGGACCTGGCGGACACGCTGGCCGTCGTGTTCCGCCAGTTCCCGCTGGTCAACGTGCACCCGCACGCGCAAATCGCGGCCGAGGCCGCGGAAGCGGCGGGGGCCCAGGGCCGGTTCTGGAAGATGCACGACCTGCTCTTCGAGCACCAGGACGCACTGGCGCCCGCCGACTTGTTGAAATACGCCGCCGCCCTGCACCTGGACCTGGAGCGGTTCGCCAGCGACCTCTCCGGCCACGCGTTCCTGTCCAAGGTCCAGAACGACATGACGGGCGGGCTGCAAAGCGGCGTCCAGGGAACGCCGGCCTTCTTCATCAACGGCGTGCTCCACCGGGGCGGGTACGACGAAGCTTCCCTGCTCGCCTCGATCATGCTGGTCGCGGCGGCAGCCTCCTGAGCTCCGCAACCATGGCGCGCGAAAGGGATACCAGCGGCTGGATGTGGGGGCAGGCCTGCGACCTGATGGACCAGGCCGAGCGGCTGCACCGCCAGTTCTTCCGTCCCGCGGCGGTGCAGCAGGCCCAGGTGGTCTGGGAGCCGCCGGTGGACCTGCTGGAAAACGAGCGCGAGATCGTCCTTGTGGTCGCCATGCCGGGCGTGAGCGCCGAACGCATCCAGGTGGCCGCCGAGCCCGGCGCCATCGTCGTGCGCGGAACGCGCCCGGTGCCGCTGGTGCCCGGCTTGTCTGTGCGGCGGCTGGAAATCCCGTACGGCATCTTCGAGCGGCGCATCCTCCTGCCCTCCCGCGGCCTGGAGCTCGAGCCGCCCGAAGTGCAGCAGGGCTGCCTGATCGTGCGCCTGCGCAAGGTGGGAGGAACATGAGCGAAGCGCCGCGCCCGATCCCGGAGGACGCGCTCATCGTCCTGCCGATGCGCAACCTCCTGTTGTTCCCGGGCACGCTGCAGCCGCTGGCGATCGGCCGCCAGCGCTCGCAGGCGGCGGCGCAGGAGGCGGTGCGGCTGGAGCGGCCGCTAGGCGTCCTGCTGCAGAACAAGCCCGAGGTCGAGGATCCCTCTGCCGAGGACCTGCATTGGGTGGGCACCAGCGCCGCGGTGCTGCGCTACGTCACCACGCCCGAGGGCGTGCACCATGCCATCGTCAAGGGACTGCGGCGCTTTCGCGTGCTGCAGTTCCTGGATGGCTATCCCTTCCTGATGGCGCGCGTCGCATACGTCGAGGAGACCGGGCAAGCCGACGCCGAGATCCAAGGACGCGCGCAGGCCCTGAAGCAGCAGGCGCTGCAGGCGCTGCAGCTGCTGCCGCAGGTGCCCATGGAAGCGGTGGCCGGCATCCAGGGCCTGGAAGAGCCGGGAGAGATCGCCGACGTGGTGGCCAGCGTGCTGGACCTCCCCAACGCGGACAAGCAGGCCCTGCTGGAAACCTTCGACCTGAAGCTGCGCCTGGAGCGGCTGCTGGAAAAGCTGGCGCACCGCATCGAGGTGCTGAAGATCCAGCGCGAGGTGAGCGACCGCACGCGCGAGTCCATCGGCGACGTCAACCGCAAGCACCTGCTGCGCGAGCAGATGCGCACCATCCAGAAGGAGCTGGGCGGCGACGACGAGCAGGCGGCAGAGATCCAGGAACTGGAGGGCGCGATCGCCGACGCGGGCATGCCGCCGGAAGTCGACGAGGCGGCGCGCAAGGAGCTCAAGCGGCTGCAGCGCATGCCCGATGCGGCCGGCGAAGGCTCGATCATCCGCACCTACCTGGACTGGCTGGTCGGCCTGCCCTGGAAGTCCGAGGCGGAGCCGCAGGTCGACCTCACCGAGGCCAGGCGGATCCTGGACGAGGACCATTTCGGGCTGGAGAAGATCAAGAAGCGCATCCTCGAATACCTGGCGGTGCGCAAGCTCAACCCCTCCGGGCGCAGCCCCATCCTGTGCTTCGTCGGGCCGCCCGGCGTGGGCAAGACCTCGCTCGGGCAGAGCATCGCCAAGGCCACCAGCCGCAAGTTCGTGCGGGTCAGCCTGGGCGGCGTGCACGACGAATCCGAGATCCGCGGCCACCGGCGCACCTATGTCGGCGCCATGCCCGGCAACATCGTCCAGGCCATCCGCAAGGCCGGTACGCGCAACTGCGTGATGATGCTGGATGAGATCGACAAGCTGGGCGCGGGCGGACAAGCTCGGCATCGCGCCCGGCGTGTTCGACAAGACCGACATCCACATCCACGTGCCGGCCGGCGCGACGCCGAAGGACGGCCCGAGCGCCGGCGTCGCGATGTGCGTGGCGCTGACCTCGCTGCTCACGTGCAGGCCCGCCCGGGCCGATGTGGCGATGACGGGAGAGATCAGCCTGCGCGGGCTGACGCTGCCTATCGGCGGGGTCAAGGAGAAGGTGCTGGCCGCGCAGCGTGCCGGCATCAGGACCGTGATGCTGCCGGCGCGCAACCGTCGCGACCTGGAGGACATCCCGGCCGATGCGCGCGCCGGGCTCACCTTCGTGTGGCTGGAGACGGTGGACGACGTGCTGGAGGTGGCGCTGGCGCCGGAGCCGCAGTTGCAGGAGGCGTGACAGCCGTATCAGGAGACAAGCCATGAGCGACACAGCAAGTTCTCTCGCCACGATGCGTGGCTGGAGCATCCGGGCCTATGGCGAAGAGATGGTGCTGAGGGACGACCTGCCCATTCCGACACCGGGTCCGCACGACATCCTGATGCAAATGCGCAGCGCCGAAGTCGGCGATTGGGACGAACTGGTGCGCACCGGCGAATGGGACATGCAGCGGCCGTTTCCGTTGATCCTCGGCCTGGCCGGTGCGGGCAGGATTGCCGCGGTCGGCGCCGCGGTCACCGATTTCTTCGAGAACCAGCAGGTCTACGCCTACAGCTATCCCTTGCACGACAACGGCGCCTGGGCCGAGTTCATGCTGGTGCCGCAGACCTATGTTGCGCCGATACCGGCGTCGCTCACGCCGATCGAGGCAGGCGGCGTGCCGATCGCCGGCCTGACCGCCCATGAAACCCTGATCGACGTCCTGCGCGTGACCCGGGACGATGTGGTGCTGATCAACGCGGCCGCCGGCGGCGTTGGCCACCTCGCCGTGCAGCTCGCTTCCGGCCTCGGCGCCCGGGTGGTGGCCGTCGCCAGCTGCCGCAACCATGACTTCGTGGCCAGCCTCGGCGCCGCCGCAGTGATCGACTACGACACCACCGGCGACGTGATCCAGGCCATCCGTGAGAAGTATCCGGGCGGGGTCGACAAGGCCCTCAACTGCGTGACGGGCAAAGCGGCGAACGACTATGTGGCGGCGCTCAAGGATGGCGGAAGGATGGTCGACCTGCCGGGCGCCGTATCGGTGCAGCGACCTGGCGCGGAAATCATCTCGGACTACGTCGTGCGCGGGAGCCGCGCGCGGCTGGCCGACCTGACCCAGCGGTTCGATACTGGTGCGCTGCGCCTGGTCGTTCACGAGATCGTCCCGTTCGACGAGGCGCAGCGCGCGCTCGACCTGGTGCTTGGCCGTCACGTGCGCGGCAAGGTCGTGCTGAAGATCGTGTGAAGGTCACTTGCGCAACAACCCCAGCAGCGCCGCCGCGGCCGCTTCGGATGACTGTGGATTCTGCCCCGTGACGAGCAGCCCGTCCGTCACTGCATATGAGCTCCAATCTGCGCCCTTCGAATAGATGCCGCCTCTTTCCTGCAGCATGTCCTCGACGAGGAATGGCACGACCTTGGTCAAGCCGACGGCTTCTTCCTCGGTGTTGGCGAAGCCGGTCACGCGCTTGCCGCGCACGAACGGTGTGCCGTCGGCGCCCTTGACGTGACGGAACACGGCAGGCGCATGACACACGGCACCGATCGGCTTGCTCGTGGCGGCGGCGCGCTCGATCAATGCGATCGAGTTCTTGTCTTCGCTCAGGTCCCACAAGGGGCCGTGGCCGCCCGGGTAGAAGACGGCGTCGTAGTCGTCGATCGAAACCTCAGACAGCTTCTTCGTCGTGGCCAGCTGCGCCTTCGCTGCGGCGTCGGCCTCGAAGCGACGGGTGGACGCTGTCTGGGAGTCGGGCTCATTGCTTTTGGGATCGAGCGGCGGCTGGCCGCCCTTGGGCGACGCGAGCGTGACCTCGACCTCGGCATCCTTGAAGTGGTAGTACGGCGCTGCCAGCTCCTCGAGCCAG
Organism: Variovorax sp. RA8; assembly: GCF_901827175.1. NCBI lineage: Bacteria > Pseudomonadati > Pseudomonadota > Betaproteobacteria > Burkholderiales > Comamonadaceae > Variovorax > Variovorax sp. RA8. The sequence continues at coordinate 254,863 of NZ_LR594662.1, forward strand.
AAGCCGGTCTTGCGCCCAGTGTCGCCGAGTTGGTCGTGAGAAGTCAGGACAAGCAGGATCTTCATGTGGATCTCCTCAGGTGATAGGGCCGTTCACTTTCGAAAGCCCGCCGTGGCTTGGCCGAGGTGCTTCTCTATCTCACACGGCGTCTGCAAGCCGCGAGCGATCGGAGAGCATTGTGCGAACGGTCGCGAGGTTTTTGCAAATCAAGCGTCGGGCGAGTTGCCGCGCGCGCGGCAAGCCCGACAGGTCGAAGCTGGCCCACCAGCCGCTCGGCGGCTGCATACTCCCCAAAAACACCTCGCCAGCCGATGCCCACCCCACTCCCCGACCCCAAGCAGAACCGCCTGCTCGCCGCCCTCCCGGACGCCGAGTGGCAGCGCTGGCTGCCCCAGCTCGAATGGGTCCAGATGCCGCTGGGCCAGGTGCTGTACGAATCCGGCGGCACGCTCGGCCACGTCTACTTCCCCACCACCGCCATCGTCTCGCTGCTGTACGTGCTGGAGAACGGCGCCTCGGCCGAGATCGCGGTGGTCGGGAACGAAGGCATCGTCGGCGTCTCGCTGTTCATGGGCGGCGAGTCGACGCCGAGCCGGGCGGTGGTGCAGAGCGCGGGCGAAGGCTTCCGGCTGAAATCCCAGCTGATGAAGGACGAGTTCGACCGGGCCGGGCCGGTGCTGCATCTGCTGCTGCGCTACACGCAGGCGCTGATCACCCAGATGGCGCAAACGGCGGTGTGCAACCGGCACCATTCGCTGGACCAGCAGCTGTGCCGCTGGCTGCTGCTGAGCCTGGACCGCCTGCAGGGCAACGACCTGGTGATGACGCAGGAGCTGATCGCCAACATGCTCGGCGTGCGCCGCGAAGGGGTGACGGAAGGCGCGCTGAAGCTGCAGCAGGCCGGGCTGATCCGCTACGCACGCGGCCGCATCTCGGTGCTGAACCGCGCCGGGCTCGAAGAACGCACCTGCGAGTGCTATGGCGTGGTCAAGAAGGAATACGACCGGCTGCTTCCGGCGAAGCTGGCGACCTGAGAAGGCTCGGCAGCGGGGGCGGCCCAGGTGGATCGGGTATCGAGCGCAAGCCTAGTTTGCCGCTCTGTGCGCTAGCAGACAGTCGAGGCGCGGCGCTTGCCGCAGACTGGCAGCGCGGTCGGACAGGCGTTCGATGGCAAAAGCGATCCTGCGTCACCTGAAAGTGGCCGCAACACGCCGGAGAACCCGTGGCCACCGTCGAGAACCATCTCATCGAACTGCTTCCCCGCCACGATCGGCGAAGCCTGCTGGCCCTGTGCGAGCCGATCCAGCTGAAGATGGCCGAGGTCCTGTGCGAGCCCGGCGAGCCGACCCGGCATGTCTACTTCCCCATCGATGGCTTCATCTCGCTCGTCGCGCAGATCGGCGAGCATGCATCCCTGGAGGTCGGGTTGGTCGGCCGCGAGGGCATGGTGGGTGCGCAGCTGGCGCTGGACGTGTCCACGGTGCCGCTGCACGCGGTGGTGCAAGGTCCGGGCGCGGCATGGCGCATCGCCGGTGCGGATTTTCGGCGGGAGCTTGTGCGCAGCGCGGCACTGCGACGCAGCCTGAACCGCTACATCTACGTGTTGATGTCGCAACTGGCGGGCACGGCCGCATGCCTGCGCTTTCACCTGCTCGGGCCTCGCCTGGCGCGCTGGCTGCTGATGAGCCAGGACCGTGCGCATTCCGACAGCTTCCGCGTGACGCACGAGTTTCTCGCGCTCATGCTCGGCGTGCGCCGGGTCGGGATCACGACGGCCGCCGGTGCCCTGCAACGCAGCGGGCTGATCCAATACCACCGCGGCGACCTGAAGGTGCTCGACCGCGGCGGGCTCGAGGCGATGGCGTGCGGGTGCTATGCCGCCGACCGGCGCACCTACGCCGAGCTGCTGCGCTGACCCGGCGCCCTCGCGCTCAGATCGTCAGCAGCAGGCGGTGCGGCTGGCCGTCCAGCGGCACACGCACGCCGTGCTCGCCAAGCGGGACCAGCTCGTCGTCCAGGAGCATCCTGGAGATGCCGCGGCCGCGACGCGACGGGTGGAGCACCCGGATGGCGTAGACGGTGGCTTCGATGGTCACGGTCGCCTCGAAGCCTGGCCAATCGGCCGGGATGCACGGGTCGATCAGCAGGCACGCGCCTTGGCGGCGGATGCCCAGGATGCCCTCGATGCCGGCGCGGTACATCCAGCCCGCCGACCCGGTGTACCAGGTCCATCCGCCGCGTCCCGTGTGGGGCGCGGTGGCGTAGACGTCGGCCGCGACGGCATAGGGCTCGACCCGGTAGCGGCCGACCTCCTCGGGGGTGCGTGCGTGGTTGATCGGGTTGAGCAGGCTGAAGAGCGACGCGGCCCGCTCGCCGTCGCCCAGCTGCGCAAAGGCAAGAATGGCCCACATCGCGGCATGGCTGTACTGGCCGCCGTTCTCGCGCAGGCCGGGCGGGTAGCTCCTGATGTAGCCCGGGTCGGGGTTCATCTTGTCGAAGGGGGGCGCCAGGAGCAGCGCGAGGCCGTCGTCCTGCCGGACCAGGTGCTCCGCCAGCGAGTCCATGGCGGTGGCCGCACGGGTGGGGTCCGCGGCGCCGGAGAGCACGGCCCACGATTGCGCGATGGCATCGATGCGGCATTCCTCGTTGGTCTGCGCGCCGAGCCAGGTGCCGTCGTCGAAGGTGGCGCGGCGGTACCAGGCACCATCCCAGGCTTCGCGCTCGATGGCGGCGCGCACCGATTCGGCATGCGCGCGCCAGCGGGCGGCGCGCGCGTCGTCGCGCCCCTCGGCGAGCGGCGCGAAGAGGGCGATGGTGCGCAACAGCAGCCAGCCCAGCCACACGCTCTCGCCCCGGCCGCCGGCGCCGACGCGGTTCATGCCGTCGTTCCAGTCGCCGGTGCCCATGAGCGGCATGCCGAGGGGGCCGGTGAGGGCCAGGCACTGGTCCAGGCCCAGCGCGCAATGCTCGAACAGCGTGGCCGAATGGCTTGACGGCTCGGGCAGGAAGAAGGCGTCGTGCTCGCCCGGCCGCAGCGCCGGTCCTTCGAGGAAAGGCACGCTCTCGTCGAGGACCGCCGCGTCGCCGGAGGCGGTCACGTAGGTCGCCGCGGCATAGGCCAGCCACACCCGGTCGTCCGAGATGCGGGTGCGCACGCCCTGGCCTGAATGCGGCAGCCACCAGTGCTGCACGTCGCCCTCGGTGAACTGCCGGCCGGCCGCGCGCAGCAGGTGCGCCCTGACCTGGTCGGGGTGGGTAAAGCTCAGCGCCATGCCGTCCTGCAGCTGGTCCCTGAAGCCGTAGGCGCCGCTGGCCTGGTAGAAGGCCGCGCGTGCCCACAGCCGGCAGGCGATGGTCTGGTAGAGCAGCCAGCCGTTGAGCATGATGTCCATGGCGCGGTCGGGCGTGCGCACCTGCACCGCGCCGAGCGTCTTGTCCCAGTAGGCGGCTACCTCGGCCAGCACGGCATCGAGGTCCGCTGCGCGGTAGCGGGCGATCAGCGCCTGCGCTTCTTCCTTCGAGGCGCCCTGGCCGAGCAGGGCGACGACCTCCACCGATTCGCCGGGGGCCAGCTCCACGACGCACTGCAATGCGCAGCAGGGGTCGAGCCCCGCGCCGGTGGTGTCCGACAGCGGCACCGGGCCGGTCAGCGCCGCGGGGGCGCCCGGGTCTCCGTGGCGTCCGAGGAACTCGGTGCGATCCCCGGTCCAGGTGGTCTGGCGGCCGCCGAGGTCGGCAAAGGCGACCTTGCCCTGGAACGCCGTGGCCCAGGGCTTGGTGGCCAGCATCGCGCCGGTGGCCGTGTCGATCTCCGTCAGGATGAAGGGGGCCGATGCGCCGCGCGAGGTGCCGAGCACCCATTCCGCATAGGCGGTCACCGTCAGGCAACGCACCTCGTCCGAGTTGTTGCGCAAGCTCAGGCGCGAGATCTTGACCGGGTCGGCCAGCGGCACGTACTGCAGCAGCTCGAGCACGATGCCATGGGCGGTGTGCGCGAAACGGCTGTAGCCGCGGCCGTGCCGGGCCTCGTAGCGGCCGGTGCCGCGCATCGGCTGTGCGGTGGGGGTCCACAGCTCGCCGCTCGCCTCGTCGCGCACGTAGAAGGCCTCGCCGGGCGCATCGGTGACGGGGTCGTTGGACCAGGGCGTGAGCTGGTTCTCGCGGCTGTTGCCGCACCAGGTCGCGCCGCCGCCTTCGGCCGGCACCTGGAAGCCGAAGCCGGGGTTGGCGATGACGTTGATCCACGGCGCGGGCGTGGTCTGCCCGGCATGGAGGCGCACGACATACTCCCGGCCGTCGTGGTCGAAGCCGCCCAGGCCGTTGAAAAATTCCAGGTCCTGCGAGGCCTGGGCCGCCGGCACGGGCCGGACCACGGCCGGCGGCGGCGGCGAGCGCTCGTCGGTCGAGCCGAGACGCGGAGGCGCCAGGCGGGCGAGCCGGTCGGCGATGGCGCCGTGGCGGGCGATGAGCTCGATCCGCGCGACCGATCGCAGCAGGGCGCTCGATGGGGCGCCGATCAGGTCCGCGCGCAGCGCATGGACGGCGCCCTGCGCGAGCTCCGCATTGAGGCGCGGACGCGACTGGCTGCTGCGCACGGCGGTCTCGATGGCAACCTGGAGATCCTGCACATAGGAGAACGCCCGCTCGTTGAGGATGACGAGGTCGACCCAGAGCTGCTTCATCCGCCAGTATTCGTGGGCGCGCAGCAGCTGGCGGACCTGTTCCATGTCCTCGATCTCGTCGATGCGCAGCAGGACGATGGGCAGGTCGCCCGACACCGCGTGCGGCCACAGGCCGGACTGCGGCCCCGCCCCGCGCAGGATGGCATCGGGCGATGCGCGCAAGCGCCGGTCGGCATACAAGAGGGGCGCTGCGAGGCGCTGGAAGTCGGCGGCCTCCTGCGCATCGGCGCCGATGTGGCGCAGCTGCACCTGGGCCTGCGTCCACGCCAGCGTCGCCGCGCGGTCGAAGGCGTTGCGGTCATGATGCTGGTCGATCAGGTCCAGCAGCTCGAGGCGCGACCGCGCGACCACGGTCCAGAACGAGACGCACACCAGCCCGCCCGGCGGGACCAGCACGCGCTGGCGCAGCGAGAACACCGGGTCGAGCACGGTGCCCGCCGTGTTCGACAGCGGCTGGCCGTCCAGCACGGCGGCGGCCGAGCCCGCATGCCGGCCGCGGCCCAGGAAGCGCGCCCGGTCGGATTCGTACTGCGGCTCGGCCGTGATCTCGCCTTCGACCACCGCGAAATGCGCGGCCCATGCCTGCGGCTCTTCGGGCGTGCGGGTGCGCCGGCTCGCGATCAGGGCGCCGAACTCGGGCAGGTACTCGGTGATGACGAAGAGCTTGGAGAAGGCGGGATGGGCTTCGTCGGCCGACTGGGCGGCGAGGACCACCTCGGCGTAGGAGGTGAGGTCGATCTCGCGCGCACGCCGCCCCGCGTTGGCGAGCGACACGCGGCGCACTTCGCCGTCGTTCTCGCCGGAGACGAGCACTTCGAGCGTGGTGCTGAGGCTGCCCTCGCGGTGGGTGAAGGTGGCGTGGTCTTCGCTGAACAGCACCTCGCACTGGCGCGCACCGACCGACAGCGGCTGCGCGGTGGCAGACCAGGCGCGGCCGCTGCGCACGTCGCGCAGGTAGACGAAGGCGCCCCAGGGGTCGCGGGTCACGTCCTCGCGCCAGCGGGTCACGGCCAGGCCGCGCCAGCGGCTGTAGCCGCCGCCCGCGGCCGTCAGCATCACGGTGTAGCTGCCGTTGGACAGCAGGTGGGTGGCGGGCGCCGGGCCCGGCACCGAGGCGAAATGGCGCCGCACCGCCGGTGCCTGCGTGCCGCTCTCTTCGCGCGATGCATGGACCTCCTCGGCGCGCGGATGCTCGATCGCGATATTGCGCGGCAGGCGCTCCTGCAGCAGCAGCTCGCAGGACTGGATCATCGGCTCGCGGTGGAAGCGCGCACGCATGATGCCGCCCTGCAGGATGTTGGCGATGGCCACGATGGTCATGCCCTGGTGGTGGGCCATGTAGCTGCGCACGATCGCCGCCGTCTGCCCTTGCGGCACGCGCGCGGGCGTGAAGTCGAGCGCTTCGTAGAAGCCGTGGTGGCCGAGCGCGCCCATCGCGGCCAGGCGGGCGTAGTTGCGGCAGGCAGCCTGCGGGTCCACCATGGCCGCGAGGCCGGTGGCATAGGGCGCAATGACGCGGTTGTCGGCCAGCCCGCGCTTGAGTCCGAGGCCGGGTACGCCGAAGTTGGAATACTGGTAAGTGAACTCCAGGTCGCGCGCGTTGTAGGCCGACTCCGAGATGCCCCAGGGGATGCCCAGCGAGTCGCCATAGGCCTCCTGCCGCTGCACCACCAGGCGGTTGGTCTGTTCGAGCAGGCTGCCGGCGGGCGCGCGCATCACCAGCGATGGCATCAGGTACTCGAACATGGAGCCCGACCAGGAGATCAGCGCCGAGCCGCTGCCGATCGGGGTGGCGGCCCGGCCGAGGCGGAACCAGTGGCGCGTTTGCGCATCGCCCTTGGCGATGGCGAACAGGCTCGCCAGGCGGGCTTCGGAGCCGAGCAGGTCGTAGCAATTGAGGTCGAGGCGCTGCTCATTGGGCGCATAGCCGATGGACAGCAGCTTGCGCTCGGGATCGACAAGAAAGGCGAAATCCATGGCGAGCGCCATCTCGCGCGCCGTGTCGGCGAGCGCCTGGAGGCGGGCCGCGAGCGCCTCTGCCTGCGGTGCATCCCTGTGGAGCCGGTCGCGCGCATGCGCGGCGGCGCAGCGGCCCAGCGCTGCGATCCAGAACACCAGCTCGTCCGCCGCGTGGTCTTCTTCCGTCTCCCGCAGGCCGCGGGCCGAGGCGGCGGCCTTGTCCGCCAGGCGACCCAGCGCCGGCGCGATGGCGTCGATGGCGAGCGGCCCGGCAAGCTGCGCAGCCATGTCGTCGAGCAGCGCGACGATGCGCTTGCCCCGGCCGCTGTGCGCGGCGGGCAGGTTGCCGGCGGCCTCGCGGGCCAGCTGCAGGGCATCTTCCATGCCGGCCCTGGCATCCATCACGGGCGCGTGCTGCCGCCACTCCTCGCAGGCATTGGCCAGCGCGATCAGGTGGCCCGCGAGGTTGCCGCTGTCGACCGACGAGACATAGGGGGGCTCGAGCACGCGAAGATCCTCGGTGCCATACCAGTTGAAGAAGTGGCCCTTGACGCGCGGCAGCGTGCGCAAGGTATCAAAGGTCGCCTCCAGGCGCTCGACGGTGTCCACCATGCCTGCCCAACCGAAGTCGCGGGCCGCCGCGGCAGCCAGCAGGTAGAGCCCGATGTTGGTGGGCGAGGTGCGCCGCGCCAGCACCGGCCGGGGATCTTCCTGGAAATTGTCCGGCGGCAGCATGTGGTCCGCGGGGGTGACGAAGGTCTCGAAGTAGCGCCAGGTGCGCCGCGCGATCAGGCGCAGCGCGTGGGCGTCGGCTGGCCGGAGAACGCGCCGCCGCGCAACGGCTGGCGGCGTGCTCGCCCAGAAGGCCAGCGCCGGCGCCGCCCCCCACAGCAGCATGAAGGGCAGCACCCATGCGAGCGCAGCGGGCGGGGAGGGCGCGAGCAGCAGGGCGCCTCCACCGAGGACCAGCCCGAGTGCCGTGCCGCCGGCCATCTGCCGGTAGAAGCCCGGCAGGTCGGGCCGCGGGCACCGGGCCGACTGCGCGGCCGTCGTCCATTCGAGCAGGTGCCGCCGCGTGACGAACAGGCGCGCGAACGTGCGGACGATGGCGTCCACCGCGCGCCACGCCTGGTCCGGCAGCAAGGCCAGCGTCGCGCCTGCCTGGAGCACGGCCAGCTTCAGGTCTGCCGCCAGCGCAATGAAGTAGCTGCGCAGGTGCACACGGAAACGCGGCGGCCACAGGGCGAGGACCGCCGGCAGCAGGACGGGGATCGCCAGCGCCGCGAGCACCAGCAGCACGGCCGTGGGCGCAGCGGGCGCGGGCATCAGCCAGGCCGCGCACAGGGCCACGAGTGCGGACGGCGCTACCAGCGAGCGTCGCAGGTTGTCGAGCATCTTCCAGCGGCCGAGGGCGGGCACGGCCTGCAGGCCTGCGCGATGCCCGACGATCCATGGCAGCAGCTGCCAGTCGCCGCGGGTCCAGCGGTGCTGGCGGCGGGCCGCGACGTCGTAGCGCGCGGGCGCTTCCTCGACCAGTTCGACATCGCTGGCCAGGCCGGCGCGCGCGTACACGCCCTCGAACAGGTCGTGGCTCAGCATGGCGTTGTCGGGCACGCGCGCGCGCAGCGAGGCCTCGAAGGCATCCACGTCGTAGATGCCCTTGCCCGTGTAGGAACCCTCGCCGAAGAGATCCTGGTAGACGTCCGAGACCGCCATCGCATACGGGTCCATGCCGCCGCGGCTGGAGGAGATCTGCTGGTAGACGGAGCCTTCCCGGCCCACGGGCAGGGCCGGCGTGATGCGCGGCTGGAGAATCGCGTAGCCGCCCACGACACGCTGCAATGCGCTGTCGAAGCGCGGCCGGTTCAGCGGATGCGCCATCTTGCCGACCAGCCGCAATGTGGCATCGCGCGGCAGGCGCGTGTCGGCGTCGAGCGTGAGCACGTAGCGTACGCCGGCCGGCACCAGCGATGCGCCGCCGTGCGACACGAAGGTGGTGTCGGTCGCGCCGCGCAGCAGCCGGTTGAGTTCGTGGAGCTTGCCGCGCTTGCGTTCCCAGCCCATCCAGGTGTTCTCGGCCTCGTTGAAGACGCGGCGCCGGTGCAGCAGCAGGAAGCGGGGGCCTTCGGACGCGGGGCCGTGGCGCTGGTTCAGCGCCGCGATGGCCTCGGTGGCAATGGCGAGCAGCGGTGCATCCGAAGGCAGTTCTTCGGTGTCCGCATCGGGCCCGTCGGTGAGCAAGGCGAAGACGATGTCGCCGCCGCCGCCGGCGAGGTGGTGGACCTCCAGCCGCTCGATCTGCTCCAGCAGGTCCGCCTCGTTCGTCAGCAGCGTGGGCACGGCCACCAGGGTGCGCAGCGACGCGGGCACGCCGCCGGCGAGCTCCAGGCCCGGCAGGGGAGTGGCGCCGAAGCGCCAGGTCGCCGCGCGATTGACCAGGGCCGTCGCCAGCTCCGTTGCCGGCAGCAGGAGCCCGAGCATCCACAACGCCAGCACGCCGGCGCTGCTGCCGCCGGGAACCAGGAACAGCGCCAGCCCGAGCAACGCTGCCGCACTCCCGAGGATCGTGCCGGCATAGGCGCCGACGCCCATCTTGCTGTGCCAGCGGCGGATGCGCAGGTGCGGCGGCGGGCGGAAGCCGATGGCTTTCTCGAGCGCGCGCCGGCCTTCCGCGATCAGGTGGTAGCCGGGGTCTTCGACCCTCGCGCGTTCGTGCGCGTCGGCCTCGCCGGCCGAGGCGGCCCGCGCCGCCGCCAGCGCATGGCCCGCGATGTCGAGTTCGGAGCAGGACGAGCCGCGCGCCAGTTGTTCGATCGCGCTGCGGTAGAGATTGCGGGTCTGGAAATCCATGGCCGCGAAGCCGCTGTCCGCACGCAGCCGCGCGTCGACGAGGCTGACGCTCTCGAAGAGGTCGGCCCAGTCGATGTCCGACATCAAGCGCAGGCTGGTGATCACGTTGCGCACCGTGACGTTGGAGGCCCCCTGGCGCTGCTGGGCATGCGCGACCGCGTCGTCGATGGTGGCGCCCTGCCGTCCGAGCCGCTCCTCCAGCCAGCCGAGGGCCGGCATGGTGTGGGGGTCGTGGTCCCTCAGTCGCTTGGCCAGCTGGGCGGCGAAGAGCTCGGACAGCGCCAGCGGCGAGCGCGCGACGATGTCTTCCTCGAGTGCGGCACGCGCCGAGCCCGGCAGCGTGAGGCGAGTTGCAAGCAGGTCGGCATCCGCCCGCGCCGTACGCCCGACCGTGATCTGGTCGGCCAGCCGGCGCAGGTTCTCGATGAGCACGATGCGCAGCGTGATCGCGACGGCCCACAGCTCGCCGATCGTCAGCGGCTGGACCCGCTGGTAGGCGGCGACGAAGCGGCGCAGCACGGCCGCGTCGATGTGGCTGTCGGTGTGCGCGACGAAGGCCCAGGCCAGGCCGAAGACCCGCGGGTAGCCGGCGAACGGTCCCGTCGCGAGCTTGGGCAGTTGCCGGTAGTAGTCGGCGGGCAGGTCGCTACGGATCTCGCGGATCTGCTTCTCGACCAGGTGGTAGTTGTCGAGCAGCCATTCGGCGGCGGGTGCGACACGCCGGCCCGCCTCGATCTCGGCGGCGCTGGCCCGGTAGGCTGCGAGCAGCACCCGGGCGTTTTCGTCCAGCCTGCTGCGCAATGGGCGCGCGGCGGTCGGCTTCGGCGTGACGGTCTGCGCCACGGCCAGGCTTTGCGCGTGCTGCTCCAGGCGCTCGATGCCGAAGAGCTCTTCTCGAACCGGTGCCCTGTCGGCCCATGGGGTGGATGGGGAGCCACGCCAGAAGGCGAGGGGGGAAAGAATGAAGTCCATGAACGCCTTTCCGCGAACTCGGGTGCGCGGGGGCGACCCCTTGCATAGCTTGACAGGCCCTAGGCCACAGGAAGGTCGAACTCTCGCAGCATCACCGGCTCCTTGGCGCCTTGAGCCACCCTGCGGCGCACGGCGGCCTCGATGTCCGGTGCGTGGCTGTGGTAGGTCTCCATCGGATCATCGTCCTGGCCATCGGGACGGTAGCGGTAGTGCAGGGTTTCCTTGCCGACGCTGGCACCGATCCACTGCGTATCGACTTGGACCCAGAAGCGCACGGTGCGGGACGCCTCGTGGAAGAAAGGGGGCTGTGACATGACTGAACTCCAGAAGGAACGGATCGACCGCCCGCCGTCGGTTCACGCCTGGAAGCGGCCCTGTGGCGAGCCACGAAGGCGCCTGCACTCGAATCGCCTCGCCGGCATTCCGGTGGTGCGCCCTTTGCGATCGAGGGTAGGGGCGGGCAGGTTGCGCGTCTGTGCGGTAGCGCACGTACGCCTCGCGCCGCCGGACGGACGACAGGGACAGTCGCCGGCATCGAGGAACCGCCCATCGCGGGCGAGTGCCGAAGCGACCTCTACCAGCGCCGGCAGACTGCCAACCCGGAGCATGGGGCGATCCATTGCCCCCGTCCGTGCGCCACCGCACAGTGCAAATCGTTCCCGGGCGGTACCGTTGCAGCTCTGTATACCTCCCTGACCGAGAGGACTGCCATGACTCCCTTCGAAAATACCGCCGAATCGCTGGTTCGCATCTACCTGGACGGCCGCACGATGCCTCGGGTCCTCCAGGACGCCGTGGTGTGGGTCGTCGCCTCACGACTGACCAGGGGCGAGGATCCGGTTCTCGACGAAACCTTGCGAGGCGACATCGACAACCAGGCCATTGCCTCTCCGGTTGGCGTCGAGGCTGCTGCAGCGCAGCCGGCGTTGTGCGCCCTGCTGCAGCGCTGGCATCCGGCCGCGCTCAGCGCCCGCGCAGGTTCATCCGAAACGCAATCAACGCCACGTCGTCTTCCACAGGCGCCAACCCAAGGATGGCCGTGGCACGCAGGTCATGTTCGGGGCAGCGGATGAAGCCCATGCGGTGGTACAGCTTGCACGCCGCCGTCATGAACGACGAGCTGTGGATGCCCAGTGTCAGTGCGCCGAGCTCGTGCGCGCGTTCCACGCAGTGCCGCGCGAGCCGGCGCCCGAGCCCGCGGCCGCGGGCGTCCGGGTGCACCGCGAGCTTGCGGAAGCCGGCCCAGCCCTTGGGCAGGCCCAGGCCCTCCAGGCCCGCGTCGGGGTAGAACACCACGCTGCCGACCACCCGGCCCTGCCATTCGGCAACCAGCAGCTGCGTGCCGTCCCCCGGCTTCTCGACATGGCGCAGGTCGTCGAGGTAGGCCTCGAAGACGGCCGGCTGCACGCTTTTTCTGTACTGGGAATAGGCGGCCATGCGGATCGATGCGATCGGCGTGGCCTCGTGGCGCGCGGCGGCGCGGATGCGGCAGCCCGCGGCCGTGGCAATGGCCCCATCGAAGTCGTGCATGGCTCTCTCCTTCATTCCTTGGGCGGTCGGATGACCGGTGAAGGAGCCCAGCTTAGGCGCGGGAGCGTGTCCCATATTGAAGGAACGCGACATCTTGTCCGACACGGGCATAGGCCATGCGGCCGATGTCCGCGGCCGTGCTCGGTGGCTAGATTGCTGGAGAAATCGCAGACTAAAGAGGATCTCCATGCTCGACACTGCCCAGAAGGCCAGCCTGCTGCGCTGCAACGGCGTTGCCGTCCCCGGGTTGCCGGCGGAGGGCACGCAGCCCTGGCGGGCAGCGGTCGATGCGCTTTTCGATGAATACGTTGCCTTGCGTGCTGCCAGGAGCCTGCGCGAAGCGGAAGAGGCGCGCGAGCTCGAGCTGCTGAGCCGCCTGGCCGCCACGTCCTACCCGCGACGGCGCATCACGAACTACGCCTGATGGTCATCGCACGCTTTTGCGTCGCGCGTCCTTGCCTCGCGGCAGTGGCGCTGGCCTTCGCAGGCACCGCGCATGCGGTCGGCTGCGAGGAATTGGCGGCCGAGATCGACGCGAAGATCCGCGCGTCCGGCGTCGCAGAGTTCACTCTCACGACGGTGGATGCCGCGGCCGATGCCGGCGGGCGCGTCGTCGGCACGTGCGAGCTCGGCACGAAGAAGATCGTGTACGAGCGGGGGGCCACGCATGGCGCGGTCTCGGCTACGCGTCCGGCGCAGCAATCGGCCCCGGCGCCGGCGCGGTCGCGCGACGAGCAGATGCTGACCGAGTGCAGGGACGGCACGGTGAGGATGGGCGGCGACTGCCGCAGGTAGCGCAGCGATCCAGGCCGCCGCAGCGTGGGCGGAAGCAACGTGGCGGATCACGTGGCCTGTGCCTGCGCGGTCCCACCCGCTGCCCGCGCGCTGCGCCGGATGCTCTGCGGCGGCTGCCCCAACGTGCGCAGGAAGGCCCGGCGCATGCGTTCCGGATCGCCGAAGCCGGCTTCGCGCGCGACCACGCCGAGCGCGAGCTCGCCAGCTTCGATCAGCGTGCGGGCGGCTTCCACGCGCAGGCTCTCGATCGCCTGCGCCGGCGACTGACCGGTCTCGGCCTTGAAGGCGCGGCTGAACTGGCGCGGGCTGAGGTGTGCGACTTCGGCCAGGTCGTCGACCGACAGCGGTTCGCGCAGATGCGCGCGCGCATGGGCCAGCGTCTTCTGGATCCGGTCCGACCGGGGCTCCAGCTCCAGCATCGCGGAAAACTGCGACTGGCCGCCCGGCCGGCGGTAATAGACCACCAGCTTCCTGGCGACGGCGCGGGCGAGTTCGGCGCCCAGGTCCTGCTCCACGAGCGCCAGCACGAGGTCGATGCCGGCCGTCATGCCGGCCGAAGTCCACACCGGGCCGTCGCTGATGAAGATGCGGTCGGGCTGCACCTGGACCTGCGGATGGCGGCGCTGCAGCTCCTGCGCGAAGGCCCAGTGCGTGGTGGCGCGCCGGCCGTCGAGCAGGCCGGCCTCTGCCAGGGCGAAGGCGCCCGTGCAGATGCTGGTCACGCGCCGCGCATGCCGCAAGCCCGAGCACAGGAAGCGGCACAGCCTGGGAGTGGTGGGGGCGGGAGCCAGCGCGCCGGTCATCACCAGGGTGTCGAAACGGGCGGTGGTGAAGCGGCGGGAATCGACCGCCGCGCCGCTGGAGCTCGCGACCATGCCGCCATCCTCCGACAACAGCTCGACGCGGTAGTGCGGCTCGCCGAGCAGCATGTTGGCCAGCTCGAAAGCGGCGATGGCCGCCAGGTCGAGGATCTGGAAACCGGGAAAGACGAGGATGCCGATGCGACGCATGGCGCGCAGGGTACGGGCAGCGGTGCGGATGGTCAATGGATTCGGATGTCCTGAAAGGTGGGATATACGTCATTCGGGACAGGAGGCCACGGCGCACACTTCGATGGACCGTCGGCCCTGCGACGGGCCCGCATCCACCGAAAAAGGACTCGACGCCATGACTTCAGCAAACACCCGGGGCACCGCCCTCATCACCGGCGCTTCATCCGGCATCGGCGCGCTCTACGCCGACCGGCTGGCACGCCGCGGCCATGACCTGGTCCTGGTCGCGCGCAACCGCGAGCGGCTGCAAGCGCTGGCCGACCGGCTCGTCCGCGACACCGGGCGCCGGGTCGAGACGCTGGCCGCCGACCTGACCGACAAGGCCGACCTGGCGCGCGTCGAGGAGGTGCTGCGCAGCAACGAGAAGATCAACATGCTGGTGAACAACGCCGGCGTCGGGGCGACCGCGCCGCTGCTGGCCTCGGACATCGGGAAGATGGAAGCCATGATCGCGCTGAACGTGAACGTGCTCACGCGGCTCACCTACGCGGCGGTTCCGGCCTTCGTGAAGCGCCCGGGCGCGACGCTGGTGAACATCGCCTCCATCGTGGCCGTTTCGCCGGAAACGCTGAACGGGGTCTACGGCGCCAGCAAGGCCTATGTGCTTGCGCTGGGGCAGTCGCTGCAGCACGAGCTGGCGGGCCAGGGCGTGCGCATCCAGACGGTGCTGCCCGGCGCGACCGCCACCGAGTTCTGGGATACGGCGGGGCTGCCGGTGCAGCATCTCCCGAGCGAGATCGTGATGACGGCCGAGAACCTGGTCGACGCCGCGCTCGCCGGGCTGGACCTGGGCGAGACGGTCACGATCCCCTCGCTGCCGGACCAGGCCGAGTGGGATGCCTATGAGGCGGCGCGGCGGGCGATGTCGGGGCGGCTGTCCAGCTCCCAGGTCGCGGCGCGCTACGCCTAGTTGCCCCCTTCCCGGGGAGGGCGCAATGCCTCAGGACGACGCGCGGCATGCGCGGTCGACATGGAGCTCGATCCGCGCCGCCCCGAGCCGGCTGCCCGCCGTGTGGATCAACAGCGCCCCCACCACCATCCCCATGCCCAGCAGTTCGCTCGCCGAGGGCAGCTTGCCCAGCGCCACGCTCATCAGCAGCGCCGAGACCGGCACGAAGTTGATGAAGGCGGTGCCGGTCACCGGCCCCAGCTTGCGCACGCCGAAGTTGTAGGCCAGCACGGCAACGGCGGAAGGAACCAGCCCCACGTAGAGCAGCGCGTGCCAGGACGATTCCAGCCCTTGCACCTGCGGAAGCTCCGCCAGGCCAAGCGCGGTCGCACCCAGCGCGCCCATCAGCAGCAGGGGCCAGGCGGCCAGCACGGTCAGCGCGCTGTATTCGACGACGTCCAGCCGGCCCGCGAACTGCGCGGCGCCGCGGGTGTACCAGACCCAGCCCAGGGTGCCGGCCAGGGCGATGGCGTCGCCCCACGCGGTCGATGCCGCATCGCCGTTCGATGAAACCAGCACGCCCGAGACGACGACCACGCCCGCCAGTGCGAGCGCGCTGGTCAGCAGCGTGATGCGGGTGGGCCGCACGCCGTCCAGCAGCCAGCGCAGCAGCTGCGTGGTGATCGGGGTGGTGGCCATGATGATGGCGCCGTGCGAGGGCACCGAATGGGCCAGGCCGGTCAGCACCATCACGCTGAACACGCCGAAGCCGGCCACGCCGCGCAGCGCGAGCGGGCCGGCGTGGCTGCGCAGCTGGTGCCACGGCGCGGCCCCGCGCGGGACCAGCAGCGCGGCGAGGAACAGGGCGGAGAGGCTGTAGCGGATCAAGGTGAACCAGAAGGGGTCGACGTGCTGAAGCACCTCCTTGCTGACGAGGAACATGGCACCCCACGAGGAGGTGGCGGCGAGCAGCGCGGCGATGCCGAGCCAAGGGGAAGACGTACGCATGAAAACAGGTCCTGAAGATGGGTGGATGCCCGGAAGAATGGGCGCCGGCGCCGCGGAAAACCATTCGTTTCTTTGGACGGGGGCCTCAGGATTTGCGAATGGCCTCGCGCGCGCGGGACGCTCACAATCGCCGCCATGGAGCTCTACCAACTCAAGACCTTCGTCGCCATCGCCCGCGAAGGCAGCCTGACCCGGGCCGCCGAGCGGGTGTTCACCAGCGCGCCGGCGGTGAGCGCTCAGCTCAAGGCGCTGGAAGACGAGCTCGGGGTCAAGCTCTTCGAGCGCACGCCGCGCGGCATGGTGGCGACCGAGGCCGGCCAGACCCTGCTCGAGGAAGCCGAGCGCACCCTGGCCTCGGCGATGCGCATGCGCTCGGCCGCCGAGCAGATCCGCGGCGCGGCGCAAGGGGTGGTGCGCTTCGGCACGGTGGTGGACCCGGTGGCGTTGCGGCTGGGCGAGGTGCTGGTGAAGCTGGCGCAGCGCCATCCGCAGGTCTCGCTGCAACTGCAGCAGGGCTTGTCGCACCAGACGCTGGCGGCCGTGCAGCGCGGCGAGCTGGACTGCGCCTATTCGCTCGGCGACGCCGAGGCGATCGACGGCCTGTCGTTGCATCGGCTGGGCGCCGTCGACCTGGTGGTGACGCTGCCGGTGCCGCTGGCCGAGGCGCGGCCTGGGCTCCAGCTGGAAGAGCTCACCGAGCTGCCGTGGGTGGGCACGCCCACATCCTGCGTGATGCGCAGGCACCTCGACAGCCTGTTCGCCGGCGTCGGCCGCGAGTACCGCCCGAACCGCACGGCCGACAGCGAGAGCGCGATACGCAGCATGGTCGCCAGCGGCCTGGGCCCGGGCCTGCTGCGACGGGACCAGGCCGAGCAGGCCGAGCGCAACGGCGAGCTGCGGATCTGGCCGGGCTGGCGCTCGCACACCTGGCTGTGCTGGGTGGAACCCGAGGGCCGGCGGGCGCCCGCCGTCGACGCGGTGCGCGCAGCCGTGCTGGAGACCTGGGCCTGACCTGCCGGGACTGACAGCGTCCGCCTTTGGCGGGTAGGACGATGCAGGCTTTTCCTACGAGCCCGGGGTGCGGGCGAGGGCACGCTCTGATCCAAGATCCACCTTCACCCACCATCTCCATGCCCGAAGTCGTGACCTCCCCCGCCCGCTTGTTCATTCCGTCCGTCGCCGACGCGAATGTGCGCCTCATCGACGTGACCGACCCGAGCGACGTCGACCACTGGACCGAGGCGCTCTGCGTGAGCGAGACCGAGCTGCGGCTCGCGGTGGCTGCGGTCGGCAGCTCAGTGCAGGACGTGCGCGACCACCTCGGCAAGTGAGGCCTGCTGCGCCTTGGGCGGCTGCGGCTTGGGGTCGCAGCCGGCGAGGGCCGCGAATGCCAGGGAGGCCAGGAGCAGGCAGAGTGTCCGAAGCTTCATGATCGTCTCCTTCAGGTGGGCCGGGCGGGTGCGCACGCGGGGGGGGCCGGTGAATCATTTTGTTGCCGTTGGCGCGAAGCGCTTGTCAGCCGACACCGCGCGCCGACACCTCGCGCCTGTCACAGCGCCGCCGCGGTCAGCTCCAGCTGCGTCAGCCTTCGCGCCATCCGCCCCACGAAGTTCTGCGTCACGTGCGGCAGCGCGCGCTGGGTCGGCACCACGATGCCCACCTGCAGCTGGTTCAGTGCCGGCAGCGCGAAGGGCCGCCACAGCAGATCGCCGCGCCGAAGCTCCTCGATGAAGGCGATCTTCGAGAAGCAGGAGATGCCCTTGCCACCCATGATCAGTCGCTTGAGCAAGGGGGTGGAGTTGCAGGTCGCGGCCGGCTCCATGTCGTCCCAGAACGCCGCGAACTCGGCCGACAGCGTGGCGCTGATCACCGGGTGCGAGCTGGAGCGCAGGAAGGGATAGCCCGCGCAGTCCTTCAGCGCAATGCGCTCGTGCTTGGCGAGCGGATGGCCGGGCGGCAGCACGATGCCGATCGGCAGGTTGGCCAGGCTCACCGCTTTCACGCCGCCCGGCAGCCGGCTCACGAAGCTGAGGCCCACGTCGGCCTGGCCCGACATCACGAGTTGCGGCACCTCCATCGGCTGGGTCGAGGTGATGGTGTACGTCACCGCGGGGAAGATCTGCAGGAACTCCTCGACGGCGGCCGGCAGCAGCTCCTCGAAGAAAGAGTCCATCGACGCGACCTTCACATGGCCGGTGCGCTCGCCCTTCAGCGCATCGAGTTCGGTGCGCATCACCTGGAACTGGTGCAGCGTTTCCTGGGCATGCTTGAGCAGGCGTTCGCCGGCGGGGTTGAGGCGCAGCCCGTTCGGCATGCGGTCGAAGAGCTCCACGCCCAGCTCGTCCTCCAGCTTGTGGATCTGGCGGTTGACCGCGCTGGCCGCGACGAACAGCCGCTCGGAGGCCTTGCGCACCGAGCCGCAGCTCGCCACCTCGATGAAGTACTTCAGGACGCTGGCGTGCATGGCTGCACCCTCCCGGAGAAGAAGCCGCCGGCGTTCTTATCCCGCGGCGGCCGCGTCCGGCACTTCCAGCGCGATGCGCGGATGGTCGCAGGCGACGCGCCGCCCCTCGGCCCCGCCGGGGGAGCCGAGGCCGCTGACCTCGGCACCGAAGAACTCGCGGTTGATCGCGATATAGCGGGTGAGCTCGGGCGGCAGCCGATGTTCCTCGTAGATCGCCTGGACGGGGCAGGCGGACACGCAAACGCCGCAGTCGATGCATTCATCAGGCTGAATGTACAGAGTGCGCTCGCCCTCGTAGATGCAATCGACCGGGCAGCACGGCACGCAGGCGCCGTCCTTGCAGTCGATGCAGGCGGTGGTGATGACGTGGGCCATGGCGGCTGCTGCGCTGCCCAGGCTCAGCGGCCCAGCCACTGCGGCTTGCGCTTCTGCTGGAAGGCGAGCACGCCCTCGTTGGCGTCTTCCGATCGCAGGGCCGCCATCAGGGCGGGCAGGCGCTGGCCGTGGGCCTGCGTGGGCGACAGCGTGCCGGTTTGCCGCACCACCTGCTTGATGGCCTTGAGCGAGAGCGGCGCGCAGGCCAGCAGCTGCTGCACCCAGCGCTCGACGGCGGTCTCGAGCTCGGCGCGCGGCACCACTTCGTTGATCAGCCCGATCTCGAGCGCACGCCGGGCGTTGACGCGCTGGCCGGTGAGCATCATCCCCATCGCATGGCGAAAGCCGATCTGGCGCTGCAGCAGCACCATCCCGCCGTCCAGCGGCAGGCGGCCCACCAGCGGCTCGGGCAGGCCGAAGCTCGCTTCCTCGCAGGCCACGACGAGGTCGCAGCCCAGCACCATCTCGAGCCCGCCGCCGAGCGCGAAGCCGTTGACGCGCGCGATCACCGGCACGTCGAGCGTCTCGCGCAGCGCGATGCCGCCGAAGCCGCCGGGGCGCGCTGCGCCCCAGTACTCGACGCCCTTCAGGTTCGAGGTGTTCTTGAGGTCGGCGCCGGCACAGAAGGCGCGTTCGCCGGTGGCTGTGAGTACCACCACGCGCACGTCTTCGCGGCGCTCGATCTCGTCCCAGATGCGCAGCAGCTCGGCCTCGGTGGCCATGTCCACGGCGTTGAGCACCTCGGGGCGGTCGATGATGACGGTCGCGACGTGGTTCGCGACTTCGAACAGAACACCACTCATGCGTCGGCCTCCTCGATCAAGGCCCGCGCCTCGGCGAGCAGCTCGGCGGTGTGCTCGCCCAGCCTGGGCGGCGCGCGGCGCAGTTCGGCCTGTGCGCTCGACATCTGGATCGGGCTGGCGATGAACTTCAGCTTGCGGCCGGAGGGGGAGTTGCCCTCCAGGATCATCTCGTTGTGCAGCGTCTGCGCATCGACCAGCGCCTCGCGCATGTCGCGCACCGGCGCCGAGAGCAGGTCCTGCGCTTCCAGGCGTGCCAGCCAGTGTTCGCGTGTGTGGCTCGCGAAGCGCTCGCGGAAGATCGCGTGCAGCTCGGCCTTGTGCGCGAACTGCGCGGCGAGGTCGGCGAAGCGCGCATCCTGCGACAGGTCCTCGATCTCCAGCGCCGCGCAGATGTCGCGCAGCGGGTTGGCCTTGAAGGCGCCGACCAGCACCAGCGGCCCGGTCTGCGTCTCGAACACGCCCGACAGCGGCATCGCGGCCCAGTTGACCTCGGAGTCCTCCATCATGACCATGGCCGCTTCCTGCATCTGCATGGCGAGCATGGAGTTGTAGAGCGAGACGGCGATCTTCTGGCCTTCGCCGGTGCGCTCGCGCTGCAGCAGCGCGAACAGGATGCCTTGCACCATGTGCATGCCGGCGGTGTAGTCGGCCAGCGCGGTCGGGTAGATCGAGACCGGCACGGAAGCATCGGCGCGGCGCGCCATCACGCCGGTCAGGGCCTGCGCCAGCACGTCCTGTCCACCCTTGTGCGCGTAGGGCCCGGTCTCGCCGAAGCCGGTGCCCACGGCGTAGACGATGCGCGGGTTGATGCGCCGGCAGTCCTCGTAGCCCAGCCCCAGGCGCTCCATCACGCCGGCGCGGAAGTTGTTGCAGACCACGTCGGCATCCGCGATCAGCGCCTTCACCAGCTCCATCTGGGCCGCGTCGCGCAGGTCGATCTCGACGCTGCGCTTGTTGCGGTTGAGGCTGCAGAAGATCGGGTTGTCCTCGCCCGCGACCGGCGCGAAGGTGGAGCGGCTCAGGTCGCCCGCGCCCTTGCGCTCGACCTTGATCACGTCGGCGCCGTGATCGGCCAGCATCTGGGTGCAGACCGGACCCATCATGACCTGCGTGAAGTCGATCACGCGGATGCCGGCCAGCGGCAGGTTGTTGCCATTCGTCATGCGGCCTCCGCGAAGGAACGGGCAAGGGCGGGGGTGTCGGCGTTCGGCCCCTTCTGGTCGCCGGGGTCGGCGCCTTGCGCGCGCAGGGTGCGCTGCAGCTTGGCGATGTCCACGTCGCGCACCGCGACGCCGGCATCGAGCGACAGTGCGGCGGCGGTGCCGGCGGCCTCGCCCATCGCCATGCAGGGCGGGATCTCGCGCGAGATCTTCTGCGCGGCCGAGGTCGACGAGTAGTGACGCCCCGCCACCAGCAGGTTCTCCAGGCTGCGCGGCACCAGCGTGCGGTAGGGGTAGTAGTAATCGCGGCCGCGCGCCACGCTGTCCTCGAAGCGGGCACGCTGCGCCACGTCTTCCTTGGTCATCACGTACTCGCCCTCCAGCAGGCGCGTCTGGCGGATGCCGGTCTGCGGCGCCAGGTCGACGAGGTAGCAGTCCTTGAAGCCGGGCAGCCTGGCGCGGATGAACTCGATCACCTTGTGGATGGTGGCGCGGCCCTGTATTTCGGCACGCGTCAGGTCGGCCACCTTGAGGCCGTCCAGGCCCGACATGTGCGGGCAGTTGCACCACACCACGCCGGGCAGCGGGGTCTTGAGCCACCACGAATCCCAGGCGCCGCCCAGGATGTGCTTGACCTCGCGGTCGATCGCCGCGAAGGCCTCCGGCTCCTCGTGCTCGAAGCGCTCGGCCTCGTCGGTGTCGACGCCGCCGAGGCGGAACACCGTGGTCACGATGTAGGCGCCGCTGATGTGCGGCGCACCGGCCGAGGCCGCGACGTCCAGGTCGCCGGTGGCATCGATCACCACCTTGCCCAGGATGGCTTCGCGCCCGCTCTTCGATTCGACCACCACGCCCTTGACCTGCCCGTCTGCCACCAGCGTGCGCGAGAACCAGGAGTGCAGGCGCAGGTTGATGCTGGCCTGCTGCACCATCTCGAGCGAGGCGCGCTTGAAGGCGTCCGGGTCGAAGGCCGCGGCAAAGCAGATCGGGTGCGGCTTCGACTTGCTGTGGAAGTCGAAGGTGCCCCAGCGCTTCCAGCGGCGCACCGACTCGGGCAGGGTGCCCCAGTCCTTCTGCCTGGGGTATTCGGCCAGGCCGCGTTCGGCCATGCGCTCGATCATCTCCAGGCAGATGCCGCGCACCGAGATCTCCCGCAGGTGGCTGTCCCACATGTCGTCGAGCACCAGCACCATGCCGCCCGAGGCCAGGCCGCCCAGGTGGTTGTAGCGCTCCAGCAGGGTCACGCTGGCGCCGTTGCGCGCAGCAGCCACGGCCGCCGCCTGGCCGGCGGGGCCGCCGCCGACCACCACCACGTCCGATTCGGCTGCGACGCGAATGTCGTGCGCAGGTTCTTGCATCCAGTCGCCAATACGGCTCATAGGGGTCTCCTAGTGAAATCTGACAGTTCGGGAACACCGCGGAACTGGCTTCGCCAGGCCGCTGGTGTTGCCCCCTCGAGGGGGTACTCGGCTACACGAAGTGAGCCGATACGGGGGTGGTCTCAATTCGTGCTCTCGGGGTGCCAACGGATGACCCAGCGCTCGGCCAGGGTGACGAGCAGGAAGAACAGGCCCGAGAGACTCGCGCTCATGACGATCGCGGCGTACAGCAGCGGCGAGTCGAAGTTGAAGGTGGCCTGCAAAATCATCGCGCCGATGCCCACCGTGGCGCCGACCCATTCGCCCACCACCGCGCCGATCACGCACATCGAGGCCGCGATGCGCAGCGCCGAGAACAGGTAGGGCAGGGCGTTGAGCAGGCGCAGGCGGAAGAAGATCTCGGTCTTGCTCGCCGACAGCACGCGCATCAGCTCCATGGCCTGCGGGTTCACCGACTCGAGGCCGCGCACCATGTTCACCAGCGTGGGGAAGAAGCACACCAGCGCGGCGATGGTGATCTTCGGCTCCATGCCGTTGCCCATGATCAGCACCAGCACCGGGGCCTTGGCGACCAGCGGCACGGCGTTGAACATCAGCACCACGGGGAAGAAGATGTCCTGCAGCGTCTTGTTGTGCACGAAGACGGTGGCGATGGCGATGGCCGCCAGGTTGCCCAGCAGGAAGCCGCCGGCCGCCTCCATGGCGGTGGGCAGCAGGTTGTCGAGCAGCACCGCGCGCTTGGCGTAGAGCGTCTCCAGCACGGCCCAGGGCGTGGGTGCGATGAAGGGCTTGACGTCGAAGGCCGCGATCACCGCCCACCACAGCACGATCAGGCCGGCGATGCCGGCCGCGGGCAGGATGCGGCGGCGCCAGAGGCGCCGCTGGCGCGCGGTGGCCCAGGCCTGGTACTCGGTGTCCGGGGCGGCAAGGGTGGCCGCGGATGCGCTGCTCACGTCGATGGAAGATGTGTTCATGGCTCGGGCCTCGCTCAGCAGGTTTCCAGCACGCGCCGCAGATGGGCGGTGAGGCGCACGAACTCGGGGGTCTCGCGGATGTCGAGGGTGCGGTCCTCCGGCAGCTCGACCGGGACGATCTCGCGCACCCGGCCCGGGTTGGCCGCCAGCATCAGCACGCGCTGGCCCAGGTAGGCGGCCTCGTGGATGCTGTGGGTGACGAAGAGGATGGTCACGCCGGTTTCCTTCCACACGCGGCGGATCTCCTCGTTGAGGCGGTCGCGGGTGATCTCGTCGAGCGCGCCGAAGGGCTCGTCCATCAGCAGGATCTTCGGGTCGCTGGCGAGCGCCCGCGCAATCGACACGCGCTGGCGCTGGCCGCCCGACATCTCGTGCGGCCAGGCGTTGAACTTGTCCTTGAGGCCCACCAGCTCCAGCAGCTCCTTGGGCGAGCGGCGGCCCTTGCGGCTGGCGCCGCCGCCCACCTGCAGCGGCAGCTCCACGTTCTGCAGCGCGGTGCGCCAGGGCAGCAGCGCCGCGTCCTGGAAGACGAAGCCGATGTCGCGGTTCCTGCGTGCGGCCTGCGGGCTGGTGGAGAGCACTTCGATGCGGCCGCGGCTGGGCTCCAGCAGGTCGGCCACCACGCGCAGGAAGGTGGACTTGCCGCAGCCCGAGGGGCCGAGCAGGGTCAGGAACTCGCCTTGCGCGACGTCGAGGTCCAGGCTCTTGATCGCGGTGACATCGCGGCGCTCGGTGAAGAAGCGCATGCCGATGTCGCGGCAGGAGATCGCCGGCGCGGCGTTCATGACGGCGGCCATGGGGTCAGGCCTTTCCGATGCGCGAGGCGGAGGTGGCTTTCAGCGCGTCGAGCGTGATCACATCCTCCACCTTCGGCGTGCGCGCCGTGAACTGGCCCAGCTCCGAATAGGTTGCGATCTGCTGCTGCCACACGGCGGGGTCCATCGCGCCCCAGCCCTGCGTCTGCGCGAGGCCGCCGAAGCTGTAGTCGAGCATGACGTCGACCGCCACGCGCTCGTCCTCCGCCTTGAGGTTGGGGTACTCCTTGACCAGCAGCTCCACCGCCTGGTCGCGGTTGGCGCGCACGTGCTGCCATCCCTTCGCCGTGGCGCGTACGAAGGCCTCGATCACCCTGGGCTGCGACTCCAGCGTCTTGGTCGAGGCGTAGTAGGGCAGGGCGTAGAGCTGCACGCCGGCGTCCCACAGCGTGAGGTCGACGCGGTCGGGGCCCAGCACCTTGAGGGCGGTGGTGCTGGTGAGCCAGCCCGTGACGACGTCGACCTGGCCGGTCAGCAGCGGCGCCATGTCGGAGCCGACGGTGATGACCTTGACGTCCTTCTCGGCAATCTTGTTCTTCGCCAGCAGCGCGCGCAGCAGGATGGCCGCGGTGGACGGGATGCCCACCTTCTTGCCGACCAGGTCGGCCGGCTTGCGCACCGGGTTCTTGGCCAGGGAGAAGAAGGTGAAGGGATGCTTCTGCGCGCCGACTGCGAAGCACTTGATGGGCAGCCCTTGCGAGACGGCCAGCATCACCGACGGGCTGGAGGACACCTGCCCCACCTCGTAGCGCCCGGACGCGACGATGGCCACGCCGTCGATGTTGGGCCCGCCGGGCTGGATGGCGAAGTCGATGCCCTCCTGCTCGTAGAAGCCCAGCCGCTTGGCCGCCACTTCGCCGATCTGGTTGACGCCGACGATCCAGCCGAGCTGCATGTTGATCTTCGCCTTGCCCTGCGCCAGCGCGTCGATGGACAGCAGCCCGCCGCTGGAGAGGCCGGCGGCCATGAGCGAGGTCTTGAGAAGGCGGCGGCGACCGGGGTCCCGGAGATTGGCCATGGCAGATTCCTTTGAAGGCAAGAAAAATGAGAGCGCGACCTGGGCCTTCGTGTCGCAAAAGCTGCGGCGGTGAAGGCTTTGTGACAGGAATGCTAGGAGGTGAAGGCGTTGCCTCCAAGAACCGTTTTTCGCAACCGGTGGACGAAAAATTAGCTCGCCCGGACACTGGAAAACCCTGTGTGCCAACAAGACAATTGACTGGAATCAAGGCATTTCGGTTGCTTGAATTTCAGTCTTGAGAGGCAGCTTCCCAATGAAAATTGTCAACTGCACTGGGGCTTGGGCGATGGCATGAACTGTGCAAGTTCCAGCCATCGTTTTCCGGAGACACCCCATGGATGCTGGTCAAGCCACCGCAGTCCGCCCCGCGACCGAGTCGCTGCTGGATGCCGACATCGAAGTCCTGAAGCTCTCGCTTCGCACCACGAACGTGCTGCGCCTCAACCAGCTGCACACGGTGCGCGATGTGACCCGCGTGCCGGCAAGAAAGCTCTTCGTGCTCTCGCGGCTGGGCCGCAACTCCCTGCGGGAGATCGTCGAGAGCGTGAACCGCCGGGGGCTCCAGCTCGCGGACTGAGCGCCTTCAGGCGCGACGGAAGAGCAGCACCGAGTTCGTACCGCCGAAAGCGAAGGAGTTGCTGATCGCGGCTTCGAGCTGCGGCGCCGCCACGCCTGGCTGCGGCACCAGGTTCAGCCGGCATTCCGGGTCCATGGCCGTGCAGTGCGCATTCGGCGGCAGCTGGCGCCGGTGCAGCGCCAGCACGGTGATCACCGCTTCGAGCGCGCCGCCGGCGCCGAGCAGGTGGCCGTGCAGGGCCTTGGTGGAGCTCACCTGCAGTTCGTCGAGCGCGGCCTCGCCCCAGACCTCCGCCAGCGCGTTGCGCTCGACCACGTCGCCGATGCGGGTGGCGGTGCCGTGGGCATTGCAGTAGCCGATGTCGCGCGGCGCGAGCCCGGCCGATCGCAGGGCGGCGCGCATCGCGCGGGCCTGCCCCGGCGTGTCGGGCTTGGTCAGATGGGTGGCGTCGGAGCCGATGCCCCAGCCGGCCAGCCGCGCATAGCTGCTTGCGCCGCGGGCGCGGGCGCGCTCGGCCGATTCGAGCACCATGAAGGCGGCGCCTTCGCCCAGCGCGAAGCCGCTGCGGTCGCTGGCGAAGGGGCGGATCGCGCGCGCCTCCTCGCCGGGGGCGAAGGTGGCCAGTGTCTGCATCGCCTGCCACGCGAGCACCACGCCGGGCACGATCAGCGCCTCGCTGCCGCCGGCGATGGCCACGTCGACCTCGCCGCGCGCCACCGCTTTGGCGGCCTCGGCCAGCGCCACGCTGGATGACGCGCAAGCGACCGAGTAGGTGAGCACGGGCCCCTGCGCCTGCTGGCGCATCGCCACCTGTGCGGCCGGCGCATTGGGCATGAAGGAGGGAACGGTGAGCGGCGGCATGCGCGTGCTGGCGCCGCGGTAGGCGGTCTCGACCGCCGCGGCGCCGCCCATGCCGCAGCCGACGTAGACGCCGATGCGTTCGGGGTCGGCATCGCCGAGCGTGCCGGCGTCGCGCACCGCCAGGTCGGCGGCGGCCACGGCCATCTGGCTCACGCGGTCCACCCCGGCCAACTGCAGCTTGGTGAACCAGCGCGCCACGTCGAAGGGTGCGAGCGCGGCGGCAGTGGGCTTGGGCAACTCGGGAAGTACGGGCCGCAGCGCCGACTCGCCGCGCATGAGCGCGTCGAACATCGCGCCGGGGTCGTCGCCGTGCGGGCTCACGACGCCCAAGCCGGTGACCACGACCTCCACGGCGCTCACTTGGCCTGGGCTGCCTGCGCGGCCAGGGTCTTGTCGACCATGGCCGCCAGCTCGGCCAGCGTGTCGACGTTGACGTCCTGGTCGGGCATGGAGATCTTGAAATGGTCCTCGACGGCGAACACGAATTCGACCAGCGTGAGCGAATCGAAACCCTTGTCGCGCATGGAGGCGTTGGGGTCGAGCGCCGCCGGGTCGAGGCCGTACTTTTCCTGGATCAGGTCCTGTAATTCTTTCAGCGAACTCATTGGGCGATGTGCGTCTTCACGCGGGCCATGGGTCATCGATGGGGGATGATATCCGCTCCCCCGAAGGCGACGGCGGCCGCCCGGCCCGGCATGGGGCGCCAGCGCATCGAGGGCCATGCAAAGGCGATGCCCAGCAGCGCACCGGCCAGCGCGTCGAGCAGCACATGCTGCTTGACCGCGAGCGTCGAGTACGCGATGGCGGCGAACCAGAGCCAGTTGGCCAGCCGCAGGGCCTGGGGCGCGCGCGTGCGGCGCAGCACGTCGTCCACCCGGATGGCGGTGAAGATCGCGACCGCCACGTGCATCGAGGGGCAGGCGTTGCCGGGCGCATCGACGCCCTGCAGCAGCGCGAAGCCGGGGAAGTCCGAGCCGCTGGCCATCAGCGGCGGGACCTGGGTCGGCCAGAAATGGAAGAAGCCCAGGCCGGCGAGGCACAGGGCGCCGACCCAGAGGCCGTAGACCACCAGCTCCCTGAAATTGAGCTGCAGCCCCGGCGCGAGCCCCACGTAGAACCACAGCGAGAAATAGGCGACCAGCATCTCGGGCTGGAACGGGACCAGGTGGTCGAGCGCGGTCAGCGGCATCACGGTCATCGGGTAGGCCGGATGGCGCAGCAGCTGGAAGTAGCCGATGAAGAAGAGCCAGGTGAAGACCGTGACGCCGACGATCTTCAGGGCCAGCAGGTGGCGCATGCGGAACAGGAGCTCGGCGCGCCAGTGCGGGGGATGGGAAGGGGGCATGTGAGCGCCGAGCATGCCTGTTTTCGCGCCGGTGCGGAACCCTGGGCCCAGGATTGCCGCTTGCATGACCGGCCCCGGCCTGTGCTTTCCCGCATTGAAGCCACGGGCACCGGCGCGTTAGGCTGCATCCGTGAAACCCATCTCCTCCCCCTTTGTTCCCCAGATCCGCCTCTACCAGGACTGGCTGCGCGAGCAGCACGGCCTGGACTTCGATTCCTACGATGCGCTGTGGCGCTGGTCGGTCACCGACCTCGAGGCCTTCTGGCGCAGCGTCTGGGACTGGAGCGGCGTCCGCTCGCCCGTGCCGCCGACGGTCGCGCTGGCCGATGCGCGAATGCCGGGCGCGCGCTGGTTCCCGGGTACGCAGGTCAACTACGCGCACGAGGTGCTGCGCCACGTCGATGCCGCGCACGCGGCCGGCATGCCGGCGATCGTCAGCGAGAACGAGTTGGGCGAGGTGCGGGAGATGTCCTGGCCCGAACTGCGCCGGCAGGTCGCGTCGTGCGCGCTCACGCTGCGCGCGCTGGGCGTGCGGCGCGGCGACCGCGTCGCGGCCTACCTGCCGAATGTGCCCGAGACGATGGTCGCCTTCCTCGCCTGCTCGAGCCTCGGCGCGGTGTGGAGCGTTTGCGCGCCCGACATGGGGACGGCCGCAGTGGTCGACCGCTTCCGCCAGATCGAGCCCAAGCTGCTGATCGCCGCCGACGGCGTGCACTATGGCGGCAAGGCGCTGGACCGCAGCGCCGTGGTGCAGGAACTGCGCGCTGCGCTACCCAGCGTCGAGAAGCTGCTGCTGCTGCGCACGCCCTTCGCGGCGCAGCAGATCCCCGCCGAGGCCGAATGGACCGGCGCCATCGCGCGCGACGACGGCGAGACCGCGGCCTTCGAACCCGAATGGCTGCCCTTCGACCATCCGATCTGGATCGTCTATTCCAGCGGCACCACCGGCCTGCCCAAGCCGATCGTGCACGGCCAGGGCGGCATCCTGCTCACGATGTACGCCTGCGGCCTGCATCACGACCTGGGCCCCAGCTACGGCGCGAACAACTTCGGCGAGCGCTACCACTGGTACAGCTCGACCGGCTGGGTGATGTGGAACTCGCAGTTGTCGGGGCTGGCCTTCGGCACGACCGTGTGCATCTACGACGGCAATCCCTCCGGCAGCAAGGAGAAGCCCGACTGGGGCGTGCTGTGGCGCTTCGCGGCGCGGCACAAGGTCACTTTCCTCGGCGCCGGCGCGGCCTATTTCGCAAACTGCATGAAGGCCGGCATCGAGGCGAAGGCCTGCGGCGATCTCTCTCGCGTGCGTGCGCTCGGCAGCACCGGATCGCCGCTCTCCGAGGAGGTGCAGCGCTGGGGCACGGCGCAGTTGCTCGCGGCCGGCTCGCCTGCGGTGTGGTGGTACAACATTTCGGGCGGCACCGACTTCTGCGGCGCCTTCGTCGGCGGTAACCGCGAATTGCCCGAAGTGCCGGGGCAGATGCAGTGCCGCTTCCTCGGCGCCGCGGTCGAGGCCTGGAACGAGCAGGGGCAGCCGGTGATCGGCGAAGTCGGCGAGCTGGTGTGCACGAAGCCGATCCCGGCCATGCCGCTGTACTTCTGGGGGGACGAGGGCAACGCGCGGTACCTGTCGAGCTATTTCGACACCTATCCGGGCGTGTGGCGCCACGGCGACTGGCTCAAGATCGGCGAGGACGGCGGCTGCATCATCTACGGCCGCAGCGACGCCACCATCAACCGCCAGGGCCTGCGCATGGGCACCAGCGAGATCTACAGCGCGGTCGAAGGCCTGCCCGAAGTGCTCGACTCGATGGTGGTCGACCTGGAGTACCTGGGCCGCGACAGCTACATGCCGCTGTTCGTGGTTCTGCGGCCAGGCCTCGCGCTCGACGCGGCGATGCGCGCGAAGATCAACGACGCGATCAAGACCCGGCTGTCGCCCCGTTTCGTGCCCAACGACATCTTCCAGGTCGCGGAGATCCCGCGCACGCTCTCGGGCAAGAAGCAGGAACTGCCGATCAAGAAGCTGCTGCTGGGCCAGCCGATCGAGAAGGTGGTGAACCGCGAGGCCATGGCGAACCCGGGCAGCCTGGACTGGTACGTGGACTTCGCCGCGCAGCGGGCGCAGGGTGGGGCGCCATTGTGATGGACGTGGCGGGCGACGCGCAGCCCCTGGCCGCGGCGCTCGAGCCCTCTGCCGCGCTTACAGCCAGTTGCCGCCGTCCGGCATCTGGATTGTCGTGGCCGGGTCGCCGCCGCCGACCAGCGCGCCGAACACGATGCTCAGAAGCGAAACGAAGAGGCTGGCGAACAGGGCGGTCCAGAAGCCCGAGACCTTGAAGCCCTTAACCAGCGCCGCCACCAGCAGCAGCACCAGCGCGTTGATGACCAGCAGGAACAGGCCGAAGGTCAGCAAGGTCAGCGGCAGGGTGAGCAGGACCAGGATCGGCTTGACGATCGCGTTGGCAAAGCCGAGCAGCAGCGCGGAGACCACCAGCGCCGAGGTGCTTTCGAAGCGGATGCCGCTGAAGATGTGGCTGGCCACCCACAGCGACAGGGCGATGATGGCCCAGTGGAGGAGAAAGGGCGCCAGGGTGCTCAGCATCGGATCGGCCTCAGCGCTCGGTTTCGCCGGTGCCGGTGCCGGTGCGCGGCGCAGCGCCGGTAATGAAGCGCCGCACCCAGGCGCCCAGGCCCGGGCGCCGTGCCTGCTCGGCGTGCGCAGGTCGCCCCCCGTAGTAGGTGTCGCGCTCGTGCTGCAGGACGGAGACCAGGGCCTCGAGGTTCGCGGGGTTGTACTCCCACAATCCACTGACGATGAAGTGGCCCATGTGCTCGGCGTTGGGCTTCGGCGCGATCACGATGTTGCTCGCGCCCAGGCTCTGCAGGAAGGCCGAGCGGGCGCCGGCGAGCCGCATGCCGTCGCCGTAGCCCTCGACCTGGCGGCTCAGCGACAGGCTGATGGCCTGTACCGAGGTGAAATTCTCGGCGATGAAGTAGACCATCTCGACCAGCGCGAGCTTGCTGATTTCCAGCTTCTGCTGCGTGACGGTGGCCGTCGGCGCGAAATGCTCGATGTGGACCTCAGTGCCTTCGCGATTGACCGGGACCGGGTCCAGGGTCGCAATGTGCAGCGAACCGTCGTACAGGTACATCGGCTCGCCCAGCACATAGGGGCTTGATTTGGGTCCAGTGATTCGCAGTTTCGCTCTGGTCATGATTCCCTTGAGTGCCCCACTGTAGATCGGCGCGTTGCTTGCAGGCGCACTGTTTCATCGATTTAGTCGATTTTTGCGGGCAATTGCGGATGATGGAGGGCCAATTAAACGGCGTCTTCCGCCATATGGCGTATGGCGCCGGCGGCCATGTATGGCTTTGCCTACAAGCTGGGGGTTTACGCCGTTGCCGGCGCCGCGATGCGGACATGACTGACGGCTGCGCCGGGTCGCACGGCGTACGTTGGGGCTCCTCCAAGGCGCACAAAAGTACTACCACGAATTCGGCAAGTACAAAAATGTGATTACTTCACGTAACACTTTGTACTATTTGCCCCACTGGTTTTTGGACGAGCGTCACATACAACTTGCGTCGTAGCTGCGCAAGTGGAGTAATGCGCAATCTGTCGTCGGAATGCTCCAGGGCACCCTGGCTGCGAATGAACCAGACCAACTAATGCCATCACCTGAAGGACCCGTCATGCAACTCTCGGAGA
This sequence comes from Variovorax sp. RA8, assembly GCF_901827175.1. Taxonomy (NCBI): domain Bacteria; kingdom Pseudomonadati; phylum Pseudomonadota; class Betaproteobacteria; order Burkholderiales; family Comamonadaceae; genus Variovorax; species Variovorax sp. RA8. Next base: position 286,083 of record NZ_LR594662.1, read on the forward strand.
TCAAGGAATACCAGGATCAACTCGTGCAGCAGCTGGAGGAATCCGGCCTGACGGTTAGTTTCGGCGACGATCTGTCGGTGCTCCTGAAGACCTACGAGGCTGCGACCGGCACCGGCTATGTGCAGCTGCCCTTCGTACTGGACGATCCGAAGGACGCCAACCCCTACAACTTCTGGGTCTGCTTCGACGACGGCACCGCACCCGTGGCGCTGAGCGGCTTCCGGACCATGCAGAACGACCACACGGTCCGCCGCGTCGGGCAGGCCTACGACCAGGGGGCGCTCTACCGCTGCAAGCAGAAGGAAGGCTGGCTGCCGGACACGGGCCCGAAGCTCAACGCGCACGCGCTCTTCGGCTACATCGGCGCGGGCTGGGTGCATCCGCGCTATCGCGGCCACAACCTCGCCGGCTTCATCGCCCGGATCACGCAGGCCGAGGCGCTGCTGCGCACCCGCGGCACGCTGGCCATGTCCACGGCCATGACGGCCGAGGCGCTCTATCTCTCCGGCATGAACCTGCGCGCCAGCGGCCTGCATCACCTGCATGTCGAGCTGGTGCTGGACGGCTACCTGGGCATCGCCGAGCACGACATGCGGCTGTATCTCTCGCACAGCACGGGCACCGAGCTGATGAGCTTCTACGAGCGCGAGCTGGCCATGCTGCGCAACGACGAGACCATTCCCTGGCTCCATGGGCACGACAAGATCCACGCGGCGGCGGTGCTGGCAGGCGCGGAGAGCGCCCTCCCCGACGCCGACGCGCCGACGAGCAGCATGGCTGCACTCGCCTGAGCCCGGGGGCTCAGGGGCTGCCGAGCAGGTGGTGCAGCAGCAGCTGCGCATTGGCCGGCAGCGACTCGCGCCGGCGCATGCAGACCACCAGGTTGCGCAGCGCCCAGGGGTCGGTCAGCGCAATGCGCGCGATCGCCATCGACTTCGCGCAGCGCATCGCCACCGCTTGCGGCACCACGCCGACGCCCACGCCCTGCTCGACCATGCGGCATACCGCTTCCAGGTTGCGCACACGGACGCGGTAGGCCAGCCGCCGCCCCAGCCGGCGGGCGTTGTGCGAGACCAGCTCCTGCAGGGGGCTGGTGCCGCCCAGCCCGACGAACTCGCGCTCCAGCACCTCGTGCAGCCCGGCGCGCCTGCGCCCGGCCAGCGCATCGCCCTTGGGCACCACCAGCACGAGATGGTCCTGCCGGAAGGTGAAGGCTTCGAGTCCGGCCAGGTCGACCGCATCCGAGACGATGCCCAGGTCGCCGAGTTCATGGCGCAGCGCCTCCACGATGTCGGGGCTGGTGCGCTCCTCCAGGTCCACCGAGATGCGCGGGTGCCGCGCCAGGAAGCCGCTCAAGGCCTCGTACAGGTGCTCGGTGAGGGCCGAGGTGTTGCACATCAGGCGCACATGGCCCTTGAAGCCCGCGCCGTACTCGCCGAGCTCGCGGCGCATCTGCTCCATCTGCAGCAGCACCGTGCGTGCGTGATGCAGCAGCGTGCGGCCGGCCTCGGTGGGCTGCACCCCGCGCGGGTCGCGCAGCAGCAGCGCGACGCCGATCTCGGCCTCCATGGCACGCACCCGCTCGCTGGCCGATGCCAGTGTCATGTGCGTGCGTTCCGCGCCGCCGGTGATCGTGCCGGCTTCCACCACGTTCAGGAAGAGGCGCAGGTCGATGAGGTCGAATCGCATGGCGCCCGACCGTAGCACGCAGGCCTGAGGCGTGGCCTGGGGCGGGGTTCGGGAGGTCCGGATCTCAGCCGCGGCCCGGCGCAGCAGGCTGCGGTCGATCGGCCACGTGCCGGCGGTGGCCCACCTCGAAGTCGTTGCGCCCGCTGCGATCCACGCCCCGCAGGAGCCACAGCGGCCGCTGCGCGAAGTTCACCGCGACCCCCGTCTTGCCGTCGGCCGGCCGCAGGTCGCGCTCGAATACCGAGGTGGACGGCATGTAGCGCAGCGCGACGCCGGTACGCCGCTGGTTCGAGGTGTTGGCGCGGGCGCCGTGGATCATGTAGACATCGTGCAGCGACATCTGGCCCGGCTGCAGTTCCAGGTCCACGGCCTCGCTTTCGTCGAAGCTGCCGGCTGCCATGCGCTGGTTGAGCGTGAGATCCTCGCGCTCCTCGTGCAGGTGCGGATGCAGCACGCCGCCGCGGTGCGAGCGCGGGATCACGCGCAGGCAGCCGTTGGCGCGCGTCGACGGCTCCAGCGCTACCCACACCGTGCAATTGGCCAGCGGCCGGATCGGCCAGTAGTGGCCGTCCTGGTGCCAGGGCGTCTCGAAGCCCTCGCTGGCCGGCTTGCAGAAGACGTGGCAGCCCCAGAGGATCACGTCCTCGCCGACCACGCCGGAGACCAGCTCGACGATCTCCGGGTCCATCGCCAGCTCGAGGAACTGCCTGCTGCCGCGCACGCCCTCGCCGTTGTCGCCCTCGATATGGGCCGAGACCAGCTTCTCGGGCCGCACGCCGGGGTTGCGGCGGATCAGCTCGCCCAGCGCGTCGTGCATTTGCGCCACGCGGCGCGGCGGCAGGCGGAACTCGGGGATGACCCAGCCTTCGCGCTGGTAGTGGGCGATCTCGCCGGGGGAAAGTCGAGCCATGTCTGTTGTCTCTGGTTGTCGTGGGCTGCGCGCGGCGCCGGGTCGCCGATGGACTAGGGTTCCTTGCCGACCTTGAGTGGGTAGCCCGCCTCGCGCCACGCCTTCATGCCCCCGTCGAGCGCGACCGCGTGTTGGAAGCCCATGTTGCGCAGTGTGGCGGCGGCCAGTGTCGAGATGTACCCCAGCTCGCAGCAGCTGAGAATGCGGCGCGTGGGATCGGGCAGGTCCTGGTTGACGCGCAGCTCCAGCTGGCCGCGCGGCAGCAGCCGTGCGCCGGGCACATGGCCGGCCTCGTAGGCTTCGCGCTCGCGCACGTCGAGCACGATCAGGTCGTCCTCGCCGGCCTCCACGCGCGCCTTGAGTTCGGCGAGCGACATGAAGGGCACCGTCGCGGCTGCCTCGGCCAGCAGCCGCGCCACCGTCTTGCCGCCGCTCATGTTGGTCCGCAGCGCCTCGGTGACGTGGGTGGGCATCGTGAGGTTCAGGCTCCTCATCATCTCGACGAACTCGGCGCGCTCGCGCTTCTGCAGCCGCGGGTTGTTGGCCAGCTCCTCGCCGATGGTCGAGTGCGTGCGTCCCTTGTAGTCGTGCGCCGGGCAGACCTTGAGCGCGGGGTCCAGCCGCAGCACGCGGTTGAACAGGCTGTCGTAGAGCGCCTCGGGGTCGCCGCCGGGCAGGTCGGTGCGGCCGGTGGCGCCGATCAGCAGGGTGTCGCCGGTGAAGAGCCGGTCCTCGACCTGCAGGCACATCGAATCCGCCGTATGGCCCGGCGTGTGCAGTACCGACAGCCGGAGCTTCCCCAGCACCAGCATCTCGCCGTCGGCCAGCCGTAAATCGACGAAGGGCGCCGGGCTGGCGCGGTGCATCACCACCGGCACCTGGAGCTGCCGCGCGAGTTCGCGCGTGGCCGAGAAATGGTCGGCGTGGGTGTGGGTATCGATCAGGTAGCGGATTCGCACGCCGTGGCGCGCGGCCAGGCCGAGGTAGTGGTCGATCTGGCTCAGCTCCGGATCGATCAGTGCGGCGGCACAGCTCTGCTCGCAGCCGATCAGATAGGACTGGCAGCCACCGGTCGCGACCTGCTCGAAGACCATGCGGCTGCCGGGCTCACCCGGGCTGCTTGACCACGCGCAGGTAGGGCCTGGGCGCCTCCCAGCCGCCGGGGAACAGCTTCTTGGCATCCTCGTCCGAGACCGAGCCGGCGATGATCACGTCCTCGCCCTGCTTCCAGTTCACCGGCGTGGCGACCTTGTGCTTGGCGGTCAGCTGCATGGAGTCGAGCACGCGCAGGATCTCGTCGAAATTGCGGCCGGTGGTCATCGGGTAGGTCAGCATCAGCTTGATCTTCTTGTCGGGACCGATGACGAAGACCGAGCGCACCGTCGCGTTGGTGGCCGCGGTGCGGCCCTCGGAGCTGCCCGGCTCCTCGGCCGGCAGCATGTTGTAGAGCTTCGCCACCTGGAGGTCGGTGTCGCCGATCATCGGGTAATTGGGGCGGGCACCCTGCGTTTCCTCGATGTCGTCGCACCAGCGGTCATGCGCGTCGACCGGGTCGATGCTCAGGCCGATCAGCTTGGCGTTGCGCTTGGTGAACTCCGGCTCGATCTTGGCCATGTAGCCCAGCTCGGTGGTGCACACCGGCGTGAAGTCCTTGGGATGCGAGAACAGGACGGCCCACTGATCGCCGATCCATTGGTGGAAGTCGATGTCCCCCTTCGTGGTCTTGGCCTTGAAGTTGGGGGCCTCGTCGTTGATGCGCAGTGACATGGTCGCTCCTCGAAGAAAAGAACTGAGTGACAACAAAAGCTGCCGGTGTCGCCCGTGCGGCGAGAACGACAGCATAGAAGACTGACGCGCCGGATGCCAGCATCGGAAACGCGGCCCGCGCTGCCCCGTCTTTTGCCGCGGCGCACCATCGCGCCCAGGCCCGGGCCCGGACCGTTCAGCTCTTCTTGGAAGTCTTCGCGAAGAACTGCGTCGGCTTGTGCTCGATCGACTCGCTCCCGCATTTGGGACAGCGCAGCTGGACGGTCGCATGTTCGGCGATGTGCTCGGCGTGCTCGAACACCTCGCCGCACTTCTGGCAACGGTACTGGTAGGTAGGCATGGCGCGCGTCTCCATCGTGACGGCCGGAAGCGGCGCTGCGCCCCGCGGGCGAGCCGGCTCCGATGCCGGGGGGGAATGCTAAACCCAAAGGCCCTTCGCGGGCCAGCCGTTCAGCGGCGTTCCGCGGGGGGTGCTTCGCCCGAGGCCTGCGCGACCAGCCAGTCGCGGAAGGCCGAGAGCGCGGGCCGCTCGTCCGCGCTCGCCGGGGTGACCAGGAAGTAGCCCCGCTGCGCGCGCAACGGCCGGTCGCAGGCCACCGCCAGCTCGCCTCGCGCCAGCTCCGGCTCGATCAGCATGCGCGGCATCAGCGCCACGCCGAGGCCGTGCGCGGCGGCCACCGCGATCATGGAGAACAGCTCGTAGCGCGGCCCGCTGCGCGCGCGCGGCGCGTCGACCTGCTGGGCGTCGAACCACTGGCGCCAGCCATCGGGCCGGGTGCTCTGCTGCAGCAGCGGCATGCGTGCAACCGCGGCCGGCGACAGTTGCGCCCTCGCGCCGAGCAGCGCAGGGCTGCAGACCGGCACCACATCCTCGTTCAGCAGCAGCACCGAGCGCGTGCCGGCCCAGTTGGCCGCCTGGGCGGGCGTGCCGGTGTAGACGGCGGCGTCGAAGGGCGTGTCGTTGAAGAGAAAGGGACGGGTGCGGGTCTCGATGTGGACCGTGATGTCGGGCTGGCGCCGGGCGAAGTCCGGCAGGCGCGGGATCAGCCAGCGGGTGGCGAAGGTGGGCACCGCAGCCAGCTGCAGCGAGCCGCCCACGCCCTGGCGCGCCATCGCGTCGAGCGTGTCGCGCTCCATACTGTCGAGCTGGCGCGCGATCTGGCGTGCGTAGTCGGCGCCGGCCGGCGTCAGCGCCACGCCATGGCGGGTGCGGCGGAACAACGCCATGCCGAGGAAGTCCTCCAGCACCGTGATCTGGCGCGAGACTGCGCTCTGCGTCAGCGCGAGTTCCTGCGCGGCGCGGGTGTAGCTCTCGTGGCGGGCGGCGGCCTCGAAGCAGATCAGGGCCTGGGTGGAAGGCAGTCTACGGCGCATGGTATGCGGGGCTTACATGGATTGACGAGCGACCTTCCCAATGAGAATTGGTGGGGCATTGTGCGATGAAGTGAGCAAAGCGCATAACTGGTTGCCGAATCTTCGTTTGCGCTCGAAGGGGCGGCAGCTTAGGATCGCACTCAGCTTCCCCCGCCACCTACACCGGAGACCGCCATGGCCCACGCCGCATTTCATTGGGACGACCCGCTCCTGCTCGACCAGCAGCTCACCAGCGAAGAGCGCCAGGTGCGCGACGCTGCGAATGCCTACTGCCAAGGCCAGCTCGCGCCCCGCGTGCTCGAAGGCTTCCGCACCGGCGAGACCGATCCCAAGATCTTCCGCGAGATGGGCGAGCTCGGCCTGCTCGGGCCGACCATCCCCGAGCAGTACGGCGGCCCGGCACTCAACTACGTCTGCTACGGCCTGATCGCGCGCGAAGTCGAGCGCGTCGACTCCGGCTACCGCTCGATGGCCAGCGTGCAGAGCTCGCTGGTGATGGTGCCCATCAACGAGTTCGGCACCGAGGCGCAGAAGCAGAAGTACCTGCCCAAGCTCGCCACCGGCGAATGGATCGGCTGCTTCGGCCTGACCGAGCCCGACCACGGCTCCGACCCCGGCAGCATGGTCACCCGCGCCAAGAAGGTGCCGGGCGGCTATGCGCTCACCGGCGCCAAGATGTGGATCAGCAACAGCCCGATCGCCGATGTGTTCGTGGTCTGGGCCAAGGAAGTCAGCGAGGGCGGTGCGGTCGGCCCGATCCGCGGCTTCGTGCTCGAGAAGGGCATGAAGGGCCTGTCGGCCCCTGAGATCCACGGCAAGGTCGGCCTGCGCGCCAGCATCACCGGCGAGATCGTGATGGACAACGTGTTCTGCCCCGAAGAGAACGCCTTCCCCGAGGTGCGCGGCCTGAAGGGCCCCTTTACCTGTCTCAACAGCGCCCGCTACGGCATCTCCTGGGGCGCGCTGGGCGCCGCCGAGGACTGCTGGCACCGCGCGCGCCAATACACCCTGGACCGCAAGCAGTTCGGCCGCCCGCTCGCTGCCAACCAGCTGGTCCAGAAGAAGCTGGCCGACATGCAGACCGAGATCACGCTGGGCCTGCAGGGCTGCCTGCGCCTGGGCCGCATGAAGGACGAGGGCACCGCCTCCGTCGAGGTCACTTCGCTGCTCAAGCGCAACTCCTGCGGCAAGGCGCTGGACATCGCCCGCCTGGCGCGCGACATGATGGGCGGCAACGGCATCAGCGACGAGTTCGGCGTCGCGCGCCACCTGGTGAACCTCGAGGTGGTCAACACCTACGAGGGCACGCACGACATCCATGCGCTGATCCTGGGGCGTGCGCAGACCGGCATCGCGGCGTTCTCGAACTGAAGGCCGGGTACGGACAGCCCCCAAGTCAAATGACCCCAGCAGCACTCGACGGCATCAAGGTTCTCGATCTTTCGCGCGTCCTCGCCGGCCCGTGGTGCACGCAGATCCTCGCGGACCTGGGTGCGGACGTGGTCAAGATCGAGCGGCCCGGCGTCGGCGACGACACGCGCACCTGGGGCCCGCCCTTCCTCAAGGACGAGCACGGCCGCGACACCGACCAGGCCACCTACTTCACCTCGTGCAACCGCAACAAGCGCTCGGTCACGATCGACATGGCGACGCCCGAGGGTCAGGACCTGCTGAAGAAGATGGCGGCGCAGGCCGACATCGTGGTCGAGAACTTCAAGACCGGCGGACTCAGGCAATACGGGCTGGACTACGAGAGCCTGCGCGCCATCAACCCGCGCCTGGTCTACTGCAGCGTGACCGGCTTCGGCCACGACGGGCCGCATGCCTCGCGCGCCGGCTACGACCTGATGATCCAGGCGACCAGCGGCATGATGAGCATCACCGGCCGCCCCGACGGCGAGCCCGGCGGCGGTCCGCTGCGCGTGGGCGTGGCGCTCACCGACCTGTTCACCGGCGTCTACGCGGCCACGGCCATCCTGGCCGCGATCGAAGTGCGTCACCGCACCGGCGAAGGCCAGCACATCGACATGGCGCTGCTCGACGTCGGCATGGCCATCCTCGCCAACCAGGCCAGCGCCTTTCTCAACACCGGCGTCGCGCCCCAGCGGCAGGGCAACAGCCATCCGAGCCTCGCGCCCTACCAGGACTTCCACACGAAGGACGGCGCCATGCTGCTTGCCATCGGCAACAACGGCCAGTTCACGCGCTTCTGCGAGGCTGCCGGCCAGGCCGAGTGGGCGAGCGACCCGCGCTTTGCCACCAACACCCTGCGCGTGCGGCACCGCGAGGTGCTGATCCCGATGATGGAGGCCGTCACCCGCACCCGAACCACCGCCGAGTGGATCGCGCTGCTGGAGGACAAGGCCGTGCCCTGCGGCCCGATCAACAACATTGCCCAGGCCTTCGAGGACGCGCAGGTCAAGGCGCGCGGCCTGGCGGTGACGCTGCCGCGCGACGCCGGCGACGGCATCTCGCAGATCGCCGGCGTCGCCAGTCCGCTGCGCCTGCAGGGCACGCCGCCGGTACTGCGCCGGGCGCCCCCCGCGCTGGGGCAGCACACCGACGAGGTGCTGGCCGAGATGGGGCTCGGGGAGTCGCAGCGCGCAGCGCTGCGCGATGCGGGGGTGATCTAAGCGGTCCTGCGGCGAATGTGGCGCTATTCACCGCATTACTTGCGGCAAATGAGGCTCCCACTTGCGGCGAATAGGCGCACAATCTCCGCATGAACAGCGGAGAAAGCGACGAGGGCCTTTACATCTGGGAGAACCCAGACTGGCCGCGCCTGCGTTACGACCTCTCGGTTCTCGCCGCGCCGCTCGCCGCGGTCCATGCCGCGCAAGGCTACCTGCTGGGCCGGATGGCGGACCTGGGGCTGTCCCAGCGCGACGCGACCACGCTGCGGGTGCTGACGGACGACGTCGTCAAGACCAGCGAGATCGAGGGTGAGAGGCTCAACTCCGAGACGGTGCGATCCTCCATCGCACGCCGGCTGGGGCTGGACATCGGCGCGCTGGCGCCCGCGGACCGGCATGTCGACGGCGTGGTCGACATGGTGCTCGACGCCACCGGTGCGCATGGGCTGCCGCTCACGCGTGAGCGCCTCTTTGGCTGGCATGCGGCACTGTTTCCCACTGGCTACAGCGGGCTGGCGCCGATCCGCACGGGCGCGTGGCGCGACGACGCATCGGGGCCGATGCAGGTGGTCTCCGGCCCGATAGGCCGGCGAACGGTGCACTTCGAGGCACCGCCTGCGGCGCGGCTCGAGGCGGAAATGGCTCGGTTCCTCGAATGGTTCGAGCAGTCCACCGAAGGCGATCGGCTCGTGCATGCAGGCCTTGCGCACCTCTGGTTCGTCACTCTGCATCCGTTCGACGATGGCAACGGCCGCATCGCACGCGCCGTCGGTGACATGGCGCTGGCTCGCGCCGAGCGCTCCGGGCAGCGCTTCTACAGTCTCTCGGCCCAGATCCAGCGCGAGCGCAAGGACTACTACGAGATGCTGGAGCGTACCCAGAAGGGTCCGCTGGACGTGACACCCTGGCTGGACTGGTTCCTGGGCTGCCTGCTGCGCGCCGTAGAGGGGGCGGAAGCGTCGCTGTCCGCGGTGCTGCTGAAGTCCCACGCCTGGCAGCGCTGGGCAGAGTTGCCGCTCAACGAGCGGCAGATCAAGCTTCTCAACCGCCTGCTCGACGGCTTCGAGGGCAAGCTCACGAGCAGCAAGTGGGCTGCCATCGCCAAGTGCTCTGCCGACACGGCCTTGCGCGACATCGGCGACCTGGTGGAACGCGGGGTGTTGAAGAAGTCCGCGTCCGGTGGGCGCAGCACCAGCTACGAGCTGGTCACGCAGCCCTGAGGCGCGACATCAGAAGACGCGCCCGACGATCGCCAGCGCGAACACCGCCACGCCCAGCGCGAGGTTCAGCTCCACCAGCCGGCGGATCATGTTGAGCTGGGCCGCTGCCACCGGCCATTCGCGGCCGGCCACGGCGCGCAGCAGGCGCGGGTAGGGCGCGAAGCGGATGTGCAGGAACACCGCCATCATCACCAGCCCGAGAACCAGCATGCCATGCACGCTCCAGTGCACGCGCGCGAAGCCGCCCGCCAGCCAGACCATGCCCAGGCCGCTGGCCAGCAGCACGGCGATGGCGGCAGAGACGCCGGCGAAGAAGCGCGACAGCGCCTGCGCCATCAGCGGCAGCCGCAGCGGCGGCTCCAGCACCGCGACGGCGGAGGGACGAACGGCGAAATGCATCACCGCCATGCCGCCCACCCAGAAGGCGGCGGACAGCAGGTGCAGCAGGAGCAGGACGGCTTGGGTCATGGCGGCGCAGCTTAGACCACAAAGAGCGCATCGCGCAGCCTGGCTACGAGAAGATGCGCCTCGGCTTGCGAGGCGATGTTGGTGAAACCCATGAGCAACCCCTCGATCCCGGGCTTGCCGGCGTAGCGCTCCGACAAGGCGCGGCAGTGGAGCCCGGCTGCCTGCGCGCGCCGGCTCAGCGCGGCGTCGCTGCCCAGGCCTTCGAAGCGCGCAATGAGGTGCATGCCGCCGCTGCGCAGTTCGACGTGCACCGCCTTGCCGAAGGCCTGCTGCAGTTCGGCCGCGAGCATTGCGCGCCGGCGCGCGTAGAGCAGCCGCATCTTCTTGATGTGCCGCGCGAAATGGCCTTCCCGGAGGAAGTCGCAGACGATCGCCTGCGAAAGCTGCGGGCATCCGTTGGACGCGACACCCGCGGCCTGCGTGCAGCGCTCGACCAGCGGCTCCGGCACGACGAGGTAGGCCAGCGCCAGGCCCGGATGGAGGACCTTCGAGAAGGTGCCGGCGTACAGCACCCGGTCCTGCCCGTCCAGGCTCTTCAGCGCCGGCAGTGGATGCCCGGCGTAGCGGTACTCGCCGTCGTAGTCGTCCTCGACGATCCAGGCCTTCGCATCCTCGGCCCACGCGAGCAGCTCGAGGCGGCGCGCCATGCTCATCGAATAGCCCAGCGGTGACTGGTGCGAGGGCGTGACGACCGCCAGCTTCGCACCGGCCGCGCGGCGCCGGCCGTCGGCGACGCGCAGGCCCTGCGAGTCGACCGGGACCGAGACCACGCGCTGGCCGGCGGCCTGCAGCACCTCGCGCGTCGGCGGAAAGCCCGGGTCTTCCACCCAGGCGCTGTCGTTGCGGGCAAGCAGCGCGCGCGAGACCAGCGCGATGCTCGCGCGATGCCCGGCGGTGACGAACACCTGGGCCGGGCTGCAGGCCACGCCGCGCGACACCCGCAAGTACGCCGCGATGGCCTCGCGCAGCGGCGCGTAGCCGGCCGGGTCGCCGTAGTTCATGTCGGCGATGGTGGTCGCGCGCATCCGGCGGGCCGCCAACCGCGCCCAGAGCTTGCGGGGAAAGGCGTCGAGCGCCGGGATACCGAGCTGGAAGGGCGGTGGCGCGCCGACCGGTGCCAGCGTCAGCAGGCTTGTCGTGCTGCCACGGTCCACGCGCGCCGACGCCCGCGGCGGCAATCGAGGCGAGACCACCGTGCCGGCCTGCCCGCGCGCGAGCAGATAACCCTCGCCGGCCAGCTGACCGTAAGCCAGCTCCACCGTGGCGCGCGCCACGCCGAGCTCGCCCGCCAGGCTGCGGGCCGAGGCGACCCGCGCGCCGGGCCGCAGCAGCCCCTGCTCGATGGCGTCGCGCAGCCGCTGAACGATCTGCCGGTACAGCGGCTCCGATCGGCTGCGATCGAGCTGCAGCAGATCGGCGCGAAAGGCGCTTTCGGTGCTCATCATGGCTTGGTCGTTTTCGCGATTCTTGGATCTTTTGGGCGGTGCATGGTAGCCCTAAGCTGAAGCCTCGAGATCGCAGGAAAGGACACGGAGGACCCATGACCCAGAACAGGATATTCCTCGCCGGCGCCACCGGCGCGATCGGCTCGGTGCTGGCGCCCCTGCTGGTGGACGCCGGCTACGCGGTGTACGGCAGCACCCGCCGCGCCGACCGGGCCAGCGCGCTCGAGGCGCAGGAGGTGGCGCCGGTGGTGGTCGACATCTTCGACGCGGCGGCGCTGGCCTCTGCGCTGAAGCGCGTCGCGCCGGATGTGGTGATCCACCAACTCACCGACCTGCCGCGCGACCTGGACCCCGCGCGAATGGCAGAGGCGGTGGTGCGCAATGCGCGCATCCGCAGCGAAGGCACACGCAACCTGGTGGCCGCGGCGCTCGCAGCCGGCTGCCAGCGCCTGATTGCGCAGAGCATCGCCTGGGGCTACGCGCCCGGCCCGAAACCCTGGCGCGAGGAGCAGCCGCTGGACGTCACGGCCGGGGACTCGCGCGGCATCACCGTGCGCGGGGTGGCGGCGCTGGAAACACTGGCGCTCGAAACGCCCGGCCTGGCGGGGACCGTGCTGCGCTACGGGCAGTTCTACGGCCCCGGCACATCGACGCCAACCCCGCGCGGCACCACCCCGGTCCACGTCGAAGCAGCCGCATGGGCGGCGCTGCTGGCCGTTCAACGCGACGCGCGCGGCATCTACAACATTGCCGAGGAGGGCCCCGAGCTCAGCACCGAGAAGGCACGGCGCGAACTCGGCTGGCATGCGGCGCTGCGCTGGCCGGCGGAGATCCTGCAATGAGCGCCCTGTTCGTTGCCCCGCGCCGCAACGCGGCGATCATGGCCATCGGGCTGGCCGCCGGGTGGATGCTGCTTGCGCCCGCTGCGCCGCGTGCGGCCGCACGGTGGTTCGACGATCTGTGCAGCAGCCTGGGCCGGCCAATGTTCGCCTCGGCCCCCGCCGCCGCCGCCGATGGCGCGGCCGCGCGCCCGGCGACCGTGGTGAAGCCGCTGTCCTGCGAACCCCTGCCCAACGTGCCCGGCAAGTCCCAGACCACCGTGCTGGTCGAGTTTCCGCCGCTGGCCTACTCGCCGGCGCATCGGCATCCGGGCTCCGTCACCGCGGTGGTGGTCGAGGGGACGGTCCGCTCCCAACTGCAAGGCACGCCGGCCGCGGACTACCAGGCCGGCCAGAGCTTCTTCGAGCCGCCCGGCACGCTGCACGTGTTCGCCGAGAATCCGGACCCGGCGCGCACCGCGAAGCTCATCGCCTTCTTCGTCACCGACGAGAACTGCGGGCCGCTGACGCTCTACGAGTGAGCGCCTCGGCCGACTGCCGGCGCATCTCCCGACGGCGTCATGGCCATCAATCGACCTTGATGCCGGCGGCCTTCACCACCTGCTGCGCCTTGGCGGTCTCCTCGACGATGAACTTGTCGAACTGGGCCGAGGGCATGACGAAGGGCTCGGCGCCCAGCTTGTCCAGCCGCTCCTTGAGGTCGGGCGCCGTCATGATCTTCGCGACCTCCGCCTGCAGCCGCTCGATGGCCGGCTTGGGCGTCTTCGCGGGCGCGAACAGCCCGACCCAGAACAGGTACTCCGAGCCCGGCACGCCGGCCTCCACCGTGGTGGGCAGCTGCGGCATCACGCCCGAGCGCTTGCCGGTGCCCACTGCCAGCGCCTTGAGCTTGCCGTCCTTCACCAGCGGCAGGGCCGACACCATGGGCGCGAAGAACCAGTCGATGCGCCCGCCCATCACCTCCGTCATCGCCTCGGGCGTGCCGCGGAAGGGCACGTGCTGCGCCTGCACGCCTGCGGCCAGGCGGAACACCTCGGCGTTCATGTGCGTGGCCGAGCCGTTGCCCGCCGAGCCGTAGTTGAAGCTGCCGGGCTTGGCCTTGACCTGCGCGACCAGGTCTTTCACGTCGGCAAAGCGATTGGGCGCGACCACCAGCATGTTGGGCAGGCTGGCCATCGGCGTGATGCCCGCGAAGTCCTTCAGAGTGTCGTAGCTGAGGTTGGGATAGATCGAGGGGTTGACCAGGTGCCCCGCCGAGTGGACCAGCAGCGTGTAGCCGTCGGCCGGCGCCTTCGCCACCTGGGCGGCGCCCAGCGTGCCGCCGGCACCGGGCTTGTTGTCGATGATCACGTTGGTGCCCAGCGCGGGGCCGAGGCGCTCGGCCACCAGCCGCGCCACGATGTCGGTGCCGCTGCCGGCGGTGAAGGGCACGATCAGCTTGATGGTCTGGCCCTTGGGCCAGTCGCCCTGGGCGTGCGCGCCGGTGAAGGCGAGGGCGGCCAGCGCCCCGGCGAGGAGCCGGCGGCGGGCGTGAATGAATGGCGTCATGGTTGTCTCTGCTTTTCGATGGGTGAAGGGGAAGGAATGAGCTCAGTGCCGGCGGGTGGCGCGTTCGCCATCACCAGCGCGACCAGCACCGGCCGCGGGCTGCGGTTGACCAGCTGCCGCTTCTCGCCCGGCGCGAAGCGGCAGGAGTCGTAGGGGCCGAGCACCTGCTCGTCGCGCTGGCCCTCGAGCTCGGACACGACATGCAGCTGGCCTTCGAGCACCAGGTAGAGCTTCTCGATGGGCGAGCCGTCGAGCCCGGTGTGGCCACCGGGCAGGATCTGGCTCATGCCCATCCACATCTGCGCGCTGGGCCCGGCTTCCTTGCCCTGCAGGCGCAGGCAGCGCATGTCGAAGTGGTTCGGCGCCTCGTAGGCGGGCGCCTGGTCGAGTCGGGTGACGTGCATGGCCACTCCCTCAGGGCCGCAGTACGACGCGGTCGGTGCTGCCGGAGAGCACCAGGCGATAGGCGTCCGCCGCCTGGTCGAGGGTGAAGGCGCGCGCGACCGGGAAGGGCTTCAGGGTGCCGCGCTCGAAGCCCTCCCGCATCGCATCGAGCTGCGCGGTGGCGGCCACGCAGTCCAGCGCCAGCGAGTCGATGCCCACGTAGGTGTGCATGCCCCGGTAGAAGGCAAAGATGTCGAAGGGCACCGCGCGGTCGTGCGTGGCGATGAAGATTTGCGTCGCACCCTTGGCCATCGCCTTGTTGCCGGCCTCGAAGTAGGCGCTGCCGACCGTGTTGTAGACGATGTCGGCGCCGCGCCCGTTCGTAAGCTCGCGCACCTGCGCGGCCACATCGCCCGCGCCGGCGTCGACCACGTCGACCGGTCCGCAGGCGAAGCCTTCGAAGGGCCCCGCGCGCCGCTGCACCGCGATCACGCGCGCCCCCCCTTGCGCGGCCAGCTGCACCGCGGCCTGGCCCACCTTGCCGTTGGCGCCCAGCACCAGCACCGTCTGCCCCGCCTGCGGCATGCCGCTGCGGCGGAAGCCCTCGAAGGCGGTGACGAAGGGCACGCCCACGGCGCCGGCCTCGTCCATCGAGATGCTGCGCGGGCGAGCATGCAGCGCGGCCACCGGCAGCGAGAGGAAGCGCGCGTGCGAGCCGTCGCGCGTGATGCCGATGTCGCCGCCCGAGCCGTAGACCTCGCGGCCCACCCACTCGGTCGGGCCCGCGACCACCACGCCCGCGAAGTCGCGGCCCGGGGTGCGCGGCCACACGGCCTGGGGCATCAGGCCCAGGCTGGCCTTCACGTCGCTGGGGTTCACCGCCGCCGCGCCGACGCGCACCACGGCGAAGCCGGGCCTGGCGGCAGGCTCGGATTGCGCCGCGATGTCGAGCTTCAAGGCGTCGAGCGTCGCGGCCTTCTCGTGCACGCGCACGGCGCGGGCGGCCGTCGCCGTGTTCAGGACTGCGCTCATCGGCCGGTTCCTCCCGCCAGCCCGAGCATCGTGCGAGCCTCGCGCGGGTTCGCGATCTCGCCGCCGAGGCTTTCGATGATGTCGCGCGCCTTTGCCACCAGCTGGGCGTTGCTCTCGGCCAGCACGCCCTTCTCGAGGTAGATGTTGTCTTCCATGCCCACGCGCACATGGCCGCCCAGCAGCCAGGCCTGGGCCACGATCGGGAACTCCATGCGGCCGATGCCGAAGGCACTCCAGAAGGCGCCGCGCGGCAGCATGTCTCGCGCGTACATCACGGTCTGCGGCGTGGGCATGAAGCCGTACTTCACGCCCAGCACCAGCGTCCACATCGCCGGGCCCTCGAGCGTGCCGTCGGCGATCAGGTCCAGTGCCATGTGGATGTCGCCGGAGTCGAAGATCTCGAGCTCGGGCTTCACGCCCGCCTCGCGGATCACCTTCGCCATGCGGCGCACGTTCTTCGGCGTGTTGATGACCACGTCGGGGCCCGAGTTCATGGTGTTGAGGTCCAGCGAGCACACGTCGGGCTTGATCAGCGCGATGTGCTCAACGCGCTTCTCCGGAGGCAGGAGGCTGGTGCCGGGAGCGTAGACCTTGGGGTCGTCCTCGCTCGGGATGAAGCGGCCGCCGGGGCCGGTCGTGAGATTGATGATCAGCTCGCGGTTCTGCTTGCGGATGCGGTCCACCACGTCGCGGTAGAGCTCGACCTGCATCGAGGGCCTGCCGCTCTCCGGATCGCGCACATGGATGTGCACCTGGCCCGCGCCGGCCTCGGCCGCGGCCAGGCACTCGTCGGCGATCTGCGCAGGCGTGATCGGAAGGTGCGGCGTCTGCTCGGGCTTCACCAGGTTGCCGGTGACCGCGCAGGTAATCAAGGTTTTGGCCTTCACAAGTGTCTCCCGCCATCCACCACGATCCGTGTGCCGGTCACGAAGCGCAGGGTGGTCGCCAGCGCCTCGACCGTGGCCGCCACATCCTCGGGCTTGCCGATGCGCCCGAGCGGCGTCGTCGTCGCCATCTTGGCCTTGAAGTCCTCGCCGCGGCCCGCCACGAAGCCGGATTCGACCGCGCCCGGCGAGACCGAGACGACCCGCACCGCGGGCGCCAGCGCCTTGGCCAGTGCGTCGCCCACCACGTCCAGCCCGGCCTTGGCCGCGACATAGGCCAGGTTGCTGCCGACGCCGGTGAAGCCCGCGATCGAGGAAATGTTGACCACCAGCCCGTCGCCGCTGGCCTTGAGCAGCGGCGCGAAGGCGCGGATGGTGGCGAAGACGCCGCGGAAGTTCGCGCGCATCAGGTCGTCGATGAGTTCGTCGGTCAGGCCGTCGAGATCGGCCGCGGGCACGGGCTGGGTGTGGCCCGCGCTGTTGACCAGGATGTCGCAGCGTCCGAGGCGCTCCTTCACGTCGGCTGCGGCCTTCTGCAGGCTGGGCGTGTCGACGATGTCGGCGCGCAGCGCGGCGTGGCGCTGGCCGCTCGCGGCAGGCAGCGCGGCGGTGCGCTGGGCCGCATCGCCGGTGCCGCGGTGCAGCAGCACGCAGCTGGCGCCGAGCGCCGCGAGGCGCTGCGCCGTCGCGTAGCCGATGGCGCCTAGGCCGCCGGTGATGACGGCCACCTTGCCGTCGAGTCGGGGTGTGGGATCGAAGCTCATGCGATGCAGGTGATTAAGAAGGAAGGAATTCAGGGAATGGGCGGACGGGGAAACTTCATTTCGCCGGGTTCCAGCACGAAGTCGTGCGCGAGGGTGGCGGCCTGGCCGTCTCGCTGCGCCTCGAACCGGCCGATCAGCCGGCGCGTGACGCCGAACACCGGGTCGCTCTCGAGGTTCTCGTCGTCGTCGGCGAAGACCTGCGTGATCAGCACCTTGTGGCCGGGCTTGCTCACCATGAAGTGCAGGTGCGCGGGCCGGTTGGGATGCCGCTGCTGCGCGCGCAGCAGGACGCCGCAGGGGCCGTCGGTGGGCACCGGATAGCCCGCCGGGCGGACGGTGCGGAAATGGAAACGGCCCTCGGCATCGGTCTCGAATCGGCCGCGCAGGTTCATGTCGTCCTGCTGCGGATCCTGGTTCTCGTAGAGGCCCACGGGGGAGGCCTGCCAGGCATCCACGATGGCGCCGGCGATCGGGCGGCCCTGCGTGTCGCGCACGACGCCCGTCACCTCCAGCGGTACGCCGGGCGTTTCGCAGCGCGCAATCGACTCGCCGGCCCCGCACAGCGGTGCATTGGCGCGCCAGAAAGGGCCGAGCAGCGCCGCGTGCGATTCGCCCTGCGGGTCCTGGTTGTTCAGCAAGGCGACCAGCGTGGAGACGCCCAGCAGGTCGGCGGCCAGGACCACCTCGTTCTTGTTCTCGCCGGTCGCCTGGCCGATGCCGACGATGAATTCCAGCGCCTGCTCGAACTCCTCCTCGGTCAGGCGCACTTCCTGGACGAAGGCGTGGAGGTGGCGCGTGAGGGCCTCCATCACGGTCCTCAGGCGCTCGTCGGGCGTGCGGGACATGGCGGCGGTCGCCATCCGGAGCACGGAATCGGGGGTGGTCACGATGTTCATGGGGGTGCCTCTGGTGGTCTGCAAACGTTTGCAATTATGGGGGAGGCAAGATTTCCAGCAAAATCGGGGTTTGCGAGAATCCCCAATGACAATAAGGCGATGCTTGCACCAGCCTTTGCATCAATCGTTTGCATGAAATGAGCACCCATTTGTCTTCCCCGGTCACGATCCGCGACGTCGCGCAGGCCGCCGGCGTGCACGTCTCGACGGTCTCGCGCGCCCTCAACCCGGACAAGCGCGGGATGATCAGCGAGGAGGTGCTGCGCGTGGTCGAGGAGGCGGCGCAGCGGCTGGGCTATCGGCCCAACCGTGCCGCTTCGGCGTTGCGCACCGGCCGCACCCACACCATCGGCGTTCTGGTGCCCGACATCACCAACCCGGTGTTCCCGCCCATCCTCCAGGGCATCGAGGCCAGTGCCGCGGCGCGCGGCTACTTCGTGTTCGTGACCAACGTGATGGATCACGCGCTGGCGCGCCCAGTGGTCGAGCGCATGCTGGCGCAACAGGTGGACGGGTTGGTAATGGCGATCGCCACCCGCGACGACCCGCTCGTCGACTACCTGCAGAAGGCCGGCATGCACACGGTCCTGGTGAACCGCGCCGACGAGAGCGGACGCCTGCCGGCGGTGGTCAGCGATGACCGCCTGGCGATGAAGCTGGCGGTGGATCACCTGGTCGGGGCCGGCCACCGGCGCATCGCGCACCTGGCCGGGCCGCAGAACGTGCCCACCGGCGTGGCCAGGCGGCAGGGCGTGGAGCAGGCGCTGCGCGATCGCGGCCTGGAGCTTGCCTCGGTCGTCGAATGCGAGAGCTACAGCCGCGAGGCCGGTCGACAAGCGATGGGGGAACTGCTCGCCCGGCACGAGCGGCCCGACGCCGTGGTGTGCTGCAACGACCTCGTTGCCCTGGGCGCCTACGACGTGCTGCGCGCGCAGGGCCTGCGCGTGCCGCAGGACATCTCGATCACCGGCCACAACGACATGCCGCTGGTCGACATGGTCGATCCGCCGCTCACCACCATCCGCCTGCCGCACCGGGAGCTGGGCTGGCGCGCCGCCGAGATGCTCTTCGACGAGATCGAGGGAAAGTCGCTGTCGGCTTCCACGGTGGTGTTGCGGCCCGAGCTCGTGGTGCGCGAGTCGACGCGGCCGCGTTCGACGTAGCCAGCCGCGCTGGCACCACATTGGTGCGAAATTTCGTGACGGAGATCACGATGCAACTTGCAAGCTATGTAAAAAGACGTACGTGCCATTTCCTAAAGGATTAATACTTTTAGGCATGCAAGAACACGAAACAAATACCGGTTGGTGGACCGAGAAACCTGGAAGGGTCGAGCGGCCTTCCTCGTACGCGTCGTTGGGCGGCAGTTCGATGCGCGCAGACAGGGAAAGGGTATGGCTCAAGGCGCTGCTGGTGATTGCGCTGACGGCGTCCTTCGGCTTCGCACTTCTCCGGCTGGCGGCTGCTTGAGCCGCCAGGGCTTCGACCCGGTGCGTACACGTCATGTCCGCCACGCCGCTGTCGCCTGAAGCCGCCCGCCCAAGTCCCCGGATGGAGGCGATCTGCCCGAGCTGCGGAGCCGCAAATCGCGTGGCGGCAAGGTTCTGTATGGGCTGCGTCAGGCCGCTGGAGCATGCGCCCCTGCGTGCGCAGACTCGAACCGTGCTGCAGCCCGCGTACACGGCCACACTCCCGGACACAAGGGTGGAAGCCGCCGGCGAGAGAGACCGGCGATGGACCAGCGCGCTTTCGAGGCAGGCACTGCTCGAGGGAACAACGATCGAGGGCTTCCAGATCCTGCGTCCCTTGGGCGAAGGCGGATTCGGCATCGTCTACCTGGCCTGGGACCCGGTGTTGGAGCGGCACGTGGCGCTCAAGGAGTACATGCCCTCGACGCTGGCGATCCGCGGCGAGGACTTTCTGGGCGTGTCGATGCGCTCCGAGCGCCACCGAGGTACCTTCGACGCGGGCCTGAAGAGTTTCCTGAACGAAGCCCGCCTCCTCGCCCGGTTCGACCATCCCGCGCTGCTCAAGGTACTGCGGTTCTGGGAAGCGAACGGAACCGCCTACATGGCGATGCCCTACTACGAGGGCCCGACGCTGAAGGAGATGCTGGCCGGCGAGCAGACTGCGCCTTCGCAGGACCAGCTTTGCGAATGGCTGCATCCACTGCTGGATGCGCTGGCGGTCATCCACCGCGAGAACTGTCTGCACCGCGACATCTCTCCGGACAACATCCTGCTCACCAGCGCTGGGCCGGTCCTGTTGGACTTCGGCGCCGCCCGGCGCGTGATCAGCGACATGACCCAGAGCCTGACCGCGGTGCTGAAGCCGGGATTCGCGCCCATCGAGCAGTACGGCGGCGCCATGGCCCAGGGTCCCTGGACGGACATCTACGCATTGGCCGGGGTCGTCTACTACGCCATCTCCGGCCAATTGCCGCCGGCCTCGGCGGGGCGTGTGGTGAGTGACAGCTTCGAGCCCCTGGCGGACACCTATGGCGGCCTCTATAGCGATCAGTTCCTGCGCACCATCGACGCCTCCCTTTCGCTGCGCCCGGAAGCCAGGCCCCAGGACGTGGCGCAGTTCCGGGCATCGATCGATGCGCAGCCGATCGTCGCGATCCGGCCATCCTTGACGCCCGCCGAAGCGCTCGCTTCCGAAGCGGGGGCAGCACTTGCGGCCAGCGTCACCGCCGTGGCAGCCGCGGAGAGTCCCGCTTCGCAGCCGGCCCCAACTGATTTCGCGCCTACCGGTGGGGCAGTGCTCATGGCGCCCTTGCCGCGTCGCACCGGATTCCGCGCGCTGATGCTCCTCGCGCTCGTCCTCGCCTGCGGCGCCGCATGGTGGGTGGGCGCTCGGCACGGTCCTGTGCAGGCGGAGGCGTCCGCGCAAGTCGTGCCGGCCGCGGCAGCGGTTCCCGAGCCGCAGTCCCCTGCGGTGCCGCCCAGGCAGGACGTTGAAAAACTCACGCCGGTCCTCTCGAATCTGGCCCCGGCGGAGTCGTCCGAAGCCGCAGCTCGGGGATCGGCGAATTCGGGGGCGCCCTCAAAACCGGTCCCTGCCGTAGCAGCTCGCCCTGCTGCACCGCGAGCCAAACCCGCGGTCTCCGCGCTGCAGCCCGCTGAAACCGGGCCGCGCGCTGCGCGCGCGAACGCCGATCCGGTGCCAGCCCTCGCGGCGGCAGGCACGGTGCAGCGATGCAGCGACCTCGTCCTGAAATCGTCGCTGGACAGCTTGAGTCCCGACGAACTCACCTTCCAGAAGAGCCAATGCAAATAGGAACCCGTGTCTTCACCTTGCCGCTGCTGTCCAGCCTGTTGCTGGGCATTGGCGCATCGACCCTGGTGGGCTGCAGTACCCCGCAGGTGGCCGCCGAGGCCCTGCCCTTCGACCGCGCCATCCGCGCTGCCGCCGACGCGCTGCTCGACGAGGCGCAGCCGTTCTCCAGCATGCTGGCCGGGTCGGACCGGCGAGCGGTCGTGCTCGACCCCACCCTCGATGCCGACAGCGGACAGCAGACGTCCGCCACGCAGCAGCTGGACGTTGCCATCAGCGAGCGCGTGCAGCAGGCCCGGTACTTCGAACTCGTCCCCTTCGAGGCGGCCAACCTCAAGTCCGCGAAGTACCTGATCGTCGGGTCCATGTCGCGCGCCCAGGGCGGGCATCGCCTCGACCTTGCGCTGCTGGATCTCAAGACCGGCGGCGTGCTGGCCCAGACTTCGGTCCTGGCGCGCCTGGACGCTGCCGACATGAAGCCGATCGGCTACTACCGGGACAGCCCGGTGCTGATGAAGGACGAGACGGTAGAGGGCTACGTTCGCACGACCCTTACGCGTCCCGGCAACCTGGCCGACGCGGGCTATCTGGGCCGAATCGGCGCGGCAGCGTCCATCAACGACGCAGCCAGGCTCTACAACAGCGGCCGCTATCGCGAGGCGCTGGTCGAATACCGAGGACTGGCGGCGACACCGGCCGGCAACCAGATCCGGGTCCTGAGCGGGATCTACCTGAGCAGCGTCAAGCTCGGGCGCACGGCCGAGGCCGAGAGCGCGTTCGGGCGCCTGGTCGCCTACGGGCTCGCGCAGAAGAACCTGAGCGTGAAGTTCCTCTTCAATCCGGGGAGCACGGAGTTCTGGGCCGACCCCCGTCTCACCACCGCGTATGGCATGTGGCTGCGCCAGATTGCCAGGCAGGCGAGCAACGCCAAGATCTGCATGGACATCGTGGGCCACACCAGCAGAACCGGCCCGGAGGAGGTCAACGACAGCCTGTCCGCCCGGCGTGCCTTGTTCATCAAGCAGAAGCTGAGCGCGGAGGCCACCGAACTGGCGGCACGCACCCGCACCATCGGCATGGGCTCCAGGCACAACCTGGTGGGCAGCGGCACGGACGATGTCGTCGATGCGCCGGATCGCCGTGTCGATTTCGCGATCGTCGATTGCGCAGCCTGAGGAAAACGTCATGAACACGATGCTGAACATCGAACGCGCCCTGGCTGAACTCGACCAGGCCGTGGGCAGCGGCAAGCCGGACCGGCGCGCCATACCCTTCTACGGACCGACGCTTCTCGCCGCCATGAGCGAAAAGGACCAGGCCATGGCAGTGCACGCCGAGCGGGCGAGGTATCAACAGGACCCTGAGGAGTCGGCGGTCCACTTCTGCCTCACGGCCGCGATTTCCCTGCTCGAAGTGAGCCAGGTGCTGCTCAAGCAGGGCACTTCCATGACTCCTCAGGAGCGCGAACGCCAGTGGAAGACGTTGGTGGTCTACACGAAGACCGCAGGCCGCTCCGCGTACAGGGCGGCATCGATCCTCGCGGATCAGAAGGACTACGAACCGGTGCGGCCCGGCTGATCCCCGCGCTCCGCCGGGCCGCGCAACAGGGCCGGCACTTCGCTGCGGCCAATGGCGAGGTCGCGCAGCTCGTATTCGCTCATGGCCTTCAGCTGCAGCGCGTGCCGCATCGCGCGGCGGCGGGACATGGCTTTTGCCAGCCAGCTCCTCATTGCTTGCAGAGGCTCGCGGCCCAGCCATTGCATCTTCAGTTCCATCGCGCCTTCTCCTGTCATGGAGGCCGATGGTGCGGCGCCACGTGCTATTGTGGAAGTTGAGATTTCTGAAGCCACCAATCAGCATTCCTGATGCGACAGCTCAACCTCGATCAAGTCCGCACCCTCGTCGCCATCGCCGACCTCGGCACCTTCTCCGCTGCCGCGCAGGCGCTGCATCTCGCGCAGCCCACCGTGAGCCTGCACGTCAGCGAGCTGGAATCGCGCCTGGGCGCACCGCTGGTCGTGCGCGGCGCGCGCCGTGTCATGCCCACGCCCGCCGGCGCTGTTCTGGTGGAGCGTGGCCGGCGCCTGTTGCGCGACGCCGACGATGCGATCGACGCAGTTCGGCGCCAGCACCAGGGGCTGGCCGGCCGGGTGCGCATCGGCTGCAGCACCACCAGCGTGGTCGTCGACCTGTTGCCGCCGGTGTTCCACGCCCTGCTGGAGCGCTACCCTGACATCGTGCTCACGCCGAGCTTCCTGGGTTCCGAGTACTCGGTGTCAGGCATCCTGGCCGGCACGCTGGACCTGGCCATCATCGCGCTGCCCCAGCCGGCAATGCCGGGCCTGGCGCTCAAGCCCTGGCGCCAGCATTCGATGATGGCCTTCCTGCCAGCGCGCTGGCAGGTGCCGCGCCGCGTCACGCCCGCGTGGCTGGCACAGCACCCGCTGATCATGAACGAGCCGGGTTCGCGCATGTACGCGCTGACCATGGAATGGTTCGCCCGCGGCGGCTTCGCGCCGCGTGCACGCATCGAGCACGACTACGACGTCGCGATGCGCGGGCTGGTCGCCGCCGGCTACGGCGTGGCGCTGCTCCCGGCGCCCGACAAGGGGACGGTCGCCGACGCACATGTGCAGACGCGGCCGCTGAGCCCGAAGCTCACGCGCCAACTCGCCATCGCGTACCGCGCACAGGCCACGCTCGACGGTGCCACGCAGCGGGTCATCGAAACGTTGCTGGAGTTCGGCTAGCCGTTGCAGCCGATGGCGCTTCTGCGGCCCGGCGCGCGCGGGGCCGGGCAACGCTCAGAACACCGACAGCCCCGTCTTCGCGACGAACAGCTCCAGCGCCTCCCGCCCCAGCAGCGAATTGCCCGTCGCGTCGAGCGCCGGCGACCAGACGCACAGCGTGAGCCGGTCGGGCACCACCGCCACGATGCCGCCGCCCACGCCGCTCTTGCAGGGCAGGCCGATCGAGAAGGCGACATCGCCGGCGGCGTCGTAGGTGCCACAGGTCAGCATCAGCGCGTTGATGCGCCGCGCATGGCGCTCGGTGGTGATCTCGGCCTCGCCAGCGCGCGGGTGGCGGCCGTCGCGGCACAGGAAGCCGGCCGCGCGCGCCAACTGCACGCTGCTCATGCGTAGCGCGCACTGGTGGAAGTAGAGGTCCAGCACCGCGTCGACTGCGTTGTCGAGTTTGCCGAAGCTCTTCATGAAGTTGGCGAGCGCGTAGTTGCGGTAGCCCGTGGCCGCCTCGGAGGCCGCGACCTCGGCATCGAAGCCGATCGGCTCGCCGCACAGGCTGTGCATGAGCGCCAGCAGTTCCGCCTTGGCATCGCCGCCGCTCAGCAGGCGGTCCGCGACCGCGATGGCGCCCGCATTGATGAACGGATTGCGCGGCTTGCCTTGCTCGCTCTCGAGCTGCACCAGCGAGTTGAAGGGATTGCCCGAGGGCTCGCGGCCGATGCGTTCCCACAGCGCATCGCCGAGGTGCCGCATCGCCAGCGTGAGGGTGAAGAGCTTGGAGATGCTCTGGATCGAGAAGGGCGTGGCGGCATCGCCGGCCGCGGCCTCCTCGCCCTGGCAGGTGCGCAGCGCGATGCCGAACTGCCGCGCCGGCACGCGCTCGAGCGCGGGGATGTAGCTGGCGACCGTGCCGGCCTCGCCGAGCATCGGGCGGATCTCTTCGTTGATCTCGTCGAGGAGAGGCTGGAAGTTCATCGCTGGAGTCTCCGCATGTCGTGCAGATCGAAGAACTCTTCAGTTTGCACGGCGCACGGTTTCGGCTTGCACCGTGGGGCTCGTGCGCCGGTTCACCAGCACGATGCCCAGGGCCACGCCCGCCAGCGCCAGCACCAATTGCAGCGTGAGCGGTTCGTCCAGCAGCACCACGCCGAACACCAGCGCGAACAGCGGCGTGAGGAAGGTGAAGGAAGAGATGCGCGTGGCCGGGTAGTGCCTGAGCATCCACATCCACGCCAGGTAGCTCGCGAAGGCGCCGATCGCGGTCTGCACCGAGATCGAGAACCACGCATAGCTCGAGTAGGCGAAGCCCCAGCGTTCGCCGAGCGCCAGCGACAGCACTGGCGACACCGCCGCGGTGACGGCGATCTGATAGAAGAGCGTCTTCTCGGCGCTGGCGGTGGCGAGCCGCGTGGTGCGGATCGCAAGTGTTGTCAGCCCCCACAGCACGCCGGCCGCGAGGCCCAGCGCGTCGCCCAGCAATTGGCCGGAGCTGCTGTGGCCGAAGCTCTCGCTGAAGGCCGCCACCACGCCCGTGAAGGCGATCGCGAGGCCCAGCCACTGCACGCCGCGCAGCCGCTCGGCATGCACGAAGCGCGGCAGCAGCAGCGCCACCACGAAGGGCGCGGTGTAGAGAAACACCGTGAGCCGCGACGCCGTGGTGTGCTGCAGCCCGATGTAGATGCAGACGAACTCGCCCGCGAACAGCAGCCCGGCTAGCAGGCCGCCACCGAGCGTGCCATCGCGATCGAACAGCGGCACGCGGCGCCACAGGCACCACAGCCACAGCAGCACGACCGCGCCCGCCATGCGGATCGAGGCCTGCCACAGCGGCGGCACTTCGGGCACCGTGGTCTTGATCAGGATCTGCTGCAGGCCCCAGAAGGCGCAGCAGGCGAGCAACAGGGTGGTGGCGCGGGTGTCGAGGTGGTTCTTGCGATCGGTCATTGTTCTTGCTCTGTAATGTCTCTTGTTCTGCACGTCTCTGATTCTCTGCCGATGACGTCAGGGGCTTGCAACGGGATACGGCGGCTTGTCGCGCGTGCCGACCATCAGGTCGTCGACGACCAGCTCGACTTCGGGCACGGCGCGCGCGGCCTGCTCGAGCCTGCGCGCCAGCACCCGCGAGGGCACGCAGCCCTGCAGGTAGACCCAGCGCCGCTGTACCACGGCCCACACACTGGCGCGGCCAACCCCGGGCACGGCGGCGAGGGCGGCCTGCACCTGGGGCGCGATGACCTTGTCGTAGCGGTAGGCGTTGCTGTCCTTGCAGCGGCCCTCCAGCCAGCAGCTGGTGCCGCGCTCCAGCCGCGCATGCATCTGGGAGCGGCGCTCCTCGGCGGTGTACAGCGGGCCTTCCGGCACGGGGCAGCCGCGCGCGCCCGACGACACCTGGAAGAAGGGATCGTCGAACCAGTTTTTCTTCTCGGGACCGGCCCAAGCCGCTGTGCAGGCCAGCGCGAGCAGTGCCGCCAGGGTGTCGCGGGGCGAGCGTGAAGGCATGGGCCGATCGTAGCCCGCCCGTATGAAAGCTTCAGGCGGGATTGCCGGGGCGCTGCCGGGCGCGGTGCAGATCGGCGACCGGATGCACGCGCTGGATCGGCGCGCGGCTGACATCGCGACGTGCGATCTCCGCCACTTCGCGCATCAGCGCGCGGGCGTCCCAGTCGACCGGCCAGCCCTTCCACAGGCGCAGCGCGCCGTGCACGAACACCGCCTCGATCTGGTCGCGGTTCGCCAGGCGCACCAGCTCCCAGCTCAGGTCCCAACTCGGGACGAACTCCGGCACGTCCAGGTCGAGGAGCAGGAAGTCGGCGGCCAGGCCGTCGGCGATGCGGCCGGTGAGCGCGCCCAGCCCCGCGGCCTCGGCGCCGCGGTGCGTCGCGTGGTCGAGCCAGAGCCAGCCCCCGCCGCAAGAGGAGTCCCCGTTGGCCAAGCCGTGTGTGAGGCGCTGCGTGGCCTCGGCGGCGTCCATGAGGCGGAAGCCATCGGCGCGCGTGCCGTCGGTGCCCAGGCCGAAGGGCACGCCGAGCACTTCGAGCAGGCCAGCGTCGAGCACGGCGTTGCCCTTCCATTGGCTGGCGACGGGGTTATAGGCCACCGCGGCACCGCTGTCGCGCAACAGGCCCAGTTCGCGCGGGGTCAGCAGCGTGGCATGGGCCAGCAGGGCCGAGGCGTTGAGCGCGCCGCAGGCCTGCAGCACCTCCAGCGGGCGCAGGCCGCGCGCGACGAGCGAGCGCTCGACGGCCGCCAGGTGTTCGTTGACGTGCGTCTGGAAGCGCCGGCCGCTTTCGAGCGTCAGCGCGGCGACCGCGCGCAGCATGCGGTCGGTCGCGGCCTCGGGGATCGAGATCGCGAGCGAGGGGTGCACCAGCGGGTCGTGCTCGAGGCGCGCGAGGAAGGTGGCGGCGGCATCGAGAATGCGGCGCCCGGCGGCCTCGTCGCCTTCCAGCCCTGCATCGTTGCAGATCATGCCCAGCACGCAGCGGATGCCGGCGTCGCGCGCTGCGCTCGCCACCGCATCGAGCCCGGCTTCGGAGCGCGTGCCCGCATCGACCACCGTGGTGAAGCCGCCGCGCAGCGATTCCAGTGCCGAGAGCTTGGCGGAGAGATAGGCCGCGTCGGCGTCGAGCGTGGCCTCCATCGGCACCCAGATGCGGCGGAAGATTTCCGACGGCTCGCCGAAGGCCAATGCCTTGCCGAAGGACTGGGTGAGATGGGTGTGGGTATCGACCAGGCCCGGCATCAGCAGGCGCTGCGGGAGATCGATCGCTGCCAGGCCCGGATGCGCGGCGCGCACCTCGGCAAGCGGGGCCACCTGTGCGAAGTACCCGTCGCGCACCAAGACGCCGAGGCCCTGGCGCGGGCCGTCGGTCAGCATCACCCACTCGGGCGCCAGCAGCAGCGGCCGGCCTGACTGCAGGAGTTCGGGAGACAGCATGGCGTTTTCCTTGAATGATCGATCAGGCCAGCAGCAGCCAGGCAAACCAGGCGCCCACGGCCAGCAGCAGCAGTGAGACGAAACGTTGCAGCTGCCGCATGTCGAGCCCGGCGGCGGCGCGCTGCCCGGCGATGGAGCCCGCCAGCATCAGCAGGCCGCACAGGGCGGCCAGCCGGAGGTCGAGGCGGCCTTCGATCGCATGAACCGCGCTGCTGGCCAGGGCCACGGGCAGTTGCACGGCCTGCGCGGCCACCACCGCAAAGCCGACGGGCTGGCGCAGCAGCATCAGCAGCGGCAGGACCAGCACCGGGCCACCGGTGCCCGTGAGCGCGGAGCCGAGGCCGACCGCTACGCCGAGTGCAAGCAGCACCGGCGTGCCGAGCGGTGCCGCGGGCTGCGATGCCTTCGCCGAGGAACGCAGCCCGCGCCAGCCCGAGAACAGCACCAGCAGGGTCACGCCGGTCATCAGCGCGGCGGCGGGCAGCCAGCGCACCAGCAGCGCGCCCGCGCACGCGCCGGCCAGGGCACCGGCCAGCAACGGCACGCAGCGCGCCGCCTCCGCCCGCTGGCGCGCAAGCGGGCGCAGCGCAACCAGTGCCGGCAGCGCGAAGCCCAGCGAGGCGGCAGCGATGGCCTGCGGCAGCGGCACCGCGCCCAGCTTGGTCAGCACCGGCACCAGCAGCACGCCGCCGATGCCGCTCGCGCCGATCAGGCCGCCGGCCAGCAGCACGGCGGGCAGCACGATCCAGGCACTGGCGAGCGACATCAGCATGGGGATGACTTCTTTCTATTCGACCTTGATGCCGGCGGTCTGCACCACGCCCGCGATGGTCTTGCGTTCCTTCGCCAGGTAGTCGGCGAAGGCGGGGCCGGCGATCAGCTGGGGCTTGACGGCGATTTCGCCGAGCTTGCGGATGACTTCCGGATCCTTGAGGGTCGCATCGAGGGCGCTGACCCAGGCCGCCGTCACCGCGGCCGGGGTGCCGGCCGGGGCGAGGACGCCGAGCCAGGCATCCATCTCCATCCCCTTGAGCTCGGGCGACTCCGCGAGTGTCGGGATCGCCGGTGCGATCGCCGAGCGAGCCAGCGAGGTGACGCCGAAGGCCTTGACCTTGCCGTCCTTCACGAAGGGCAGCGCCAGCGACAGCGGCAGCACCGCGAGGTCGACCTGCCCGCCGGCCACGTCGGTCAGCACCTGCGGGCCGGACTTGTAGGGCACGTGCATCAGGTCGATGCCCGCGCGCTGCTTGAACATCTCGGCCGTGATGTGCAGCGACGTGCCGACGCCGTCGGTGCCGAAGTTGAGCTTGCCGGGCTGCGCCTTTGCCAGCTGGATCAGCTCGGCGGTGGTGCGGGCGGGCAGGGCGGCCTTGCCGATCAGCACGAAGGGCGAGGTGCCCACCGTCGCGACGGGGACGAAATCCTTGAAGCTGTCGTAGCGCACTGCAGACGGCGCCACCAGCGGCGCCACGTTGAGCGGGCTGGCCACCGCGAAGAGCAGGGTGTAGCCGTCGGCCGGCGCGCGCGCCACCCGCTGCGTGCCGATGGTGCCGGCCGCGCCTGCCACGTTCTCGATGACCACCGGCTGCTTGAGCTGCTCGCCCAGCTTGGCGGTGAGCAGGCGCGCCGTGGCATCGACGCCGCCGCCGGCGGCGAACGGCACAATCAGCGTGATCGGCTTGGCGGGATAGCTCTGCGCCTGGGCGGCGGCGGTGCCGGCGGCGAGCGCCAGCGCGGCGGCGGCGGAACGGAATAAGAAGGCTCGGGCTGCGGACATGATCGTTTCCTTGGTCGGTGAATGAACGGAAAGAAGCACCCTGGCGGTGCAGAATCTACTTGTTATGACAAGTTATGACAAGCGACGCAAGTCGCATGCCAGCGTCGGCAGCAAGGCCATCGATGTCTGAGCTTCCCCAGTCCTTGCACGCGCAGCTGCGCGATGCACTGCGCGCGCGCATCCTCGACGGCGAGCTGGAACCGGGGGCCAAGCTGCCTTCCGAATCCGAGCTCACGGCTGCGCACGGCGTGAGCCGCATCACCGTGCGGCAGGCGCTGGGCGCGCTGCAGGCCGAGGGCCTGATCGTCAAACTGCACGGGAAAGGTGCCTTCGTGTCCCATTCGAAGGCGTCCCAGAGCCTCAACCGGCTCCAGGGGTTGAACGAGGCGCTCGCGCTGGAACAGCACGCGGTCAGCAGCAAGCGGCTCGTATGGCGGGAGGTGAAGGCGCCTGCCATGGTGGCGCGCCAGCTGCAGCTGCCGGCCGGCGAGACGGTGTACCACCTGCAGACGCTGCGCTACCTCGACCGCGAGCCGCTCTCGGTCAACAGTTCCTGGCTGCCGCGCTTCCTGGGCGAGCGGCTGGCGCGCGTCGATTTCTCGCAGCGCGACCTGATCGAGGTGTTCGAGCACGAGGGCGGCGTCGAGATCGGCGAGGCCCAGCTCGAGATCGGTGCCGGCCTGGCCAAGCCGCAGGAGGCGAAGCTGCTGCAGCTCAAGCCCGGCGCGCCGGTGTTGCAGGTGGAGCGGCTGCTGCACCTGGCCGGCGGCGGCCCGGTGCATGTGGAGACCGCGGTCTACCGGGCCGACACCTTCCGCTACAAGCTCAGCCTCCGGCGCTGAGCCCTAGAGGGGGTGCTCTGTGTAGAAGCGCCCGCCGTGGAACAGCAGCGGCGAGGCACCGGCGCTGTGCGTGCAGCGCTCGACCTCGCCGACGAAGATCACGTGGTCGCCCTCGTTGTAGCGGCTGCGGTTGAAGCATTCGAAGCTCGCGGCCACGCCCGCCAGCACCGGCGCCCCGCCGAGGCCCTCGGTGAAGGCGACATCGGCCCAGCGGTCCACGTCCTTGGTGGCGAAACGCTCGGCCAGGTCCTTCTGGTTGGAGGCCAGGATGTTGATCGCGTAGTGCGAGCCGGTGCTGAGCGCGGCCATCGAGGCCGCGCTGCGCGCCAGGCTCCACAGCACCAGCGGGGGGGCCAATGACACGGAGTTGAAGGAGTTGGCGGTGAGGCCGACCAGCCGCCCGTTGGCAGCGCGCGCAGTGACGATGGTCACGCCGGTCGCGAACATGCCCAGGGCTGCGCGGAATTCGTCGGTCGTGAAGGAGGGCGGTTTCGCCTGGGCGGGAGCGGTCACGGGGGAGCTGCGAAGTGAGGGGCTATTCTGGCCGATCGCTTCGGCGGGCGCCGTGGCGCGGGTTCAGCCGAAGAACCAGTAGCCCACGCCGATCGCGCCCAGCACGCCGGCGAGCTCGGCCAGCAGCGCGCAACCCACGGCATGCCGTGCCCGCTGAATGCCGACCGCGCCGAAGTAGACGGCCAGCACGTAGAAAGTGGTTTCGGTACTGCCCTGGATGGTGGCCGCGAGCTTCGCGGCGAAGCTGTCGACACCGTGGCTCTGCATGGTCTCGATCAGCATCGCGCGCGCGGCGCTGCCGGAGAAGGGCTTGACCAGCGCGGTGGGCAGCGCGTCGATGAAGCGCGTGTCCCAGCCCGTCAGGCCGACCGCCCAGCGGATGCCCGACAGCACCAGGTCCAGCGCGCCCGAGGCTCGCAGCACGCCCACCGCGCACAGCATCGCCACCAGGTAGGGCAGCAGGTTCTTCGCCACGTCGAAGCCTTCCTTGGCGCCCTCGACGAAGCACTCGTAGACCCTCACGCGCCGCAGCGCGCCGGCCAGCAGGAAGACGAGCACGATCCCGAACAGCGTGAGGTTGCCAAGCAGCGAGGAGAGCGAGGCGAGTGCCGCGGCGGAGAGCGTGGCCAGCAGTGCGATGAAGCCGGCGAGCAGCAGCGCGCCCGGCACCAGGTAGGCGAGCACCACCGGGTCCCACAACCTGAGCCGCTGCATGAAGGCCACCGAGAGCAGGCCCAACAGCGTCGAGCAGCTGGTAGCGAGCAGGATCGGCAGGAACACCAGCGTCGGGTCGGCCGCGCCCTGCTGCGCGCGATACATGAAGATGGTGACCGGCAGCAGCGTGAGAGAAGAGGCGTTGAGCACCAGGAACAGGATCTGCGCATTGCTGGCCGTGGTCGCGCTCGGATTGAGGCTCTGCAGCTCGCGCATCGCCTTCAGCCCGATGGGCGTGGCCGCGTTGTCCAGCCCCAGCGCATTGGCCGCGAAGTTCATGGTGATCAGCCCCAGCGCCGGATGACCCGCAGGCACGTCGGGCATCAGTCGCCGGAACAGCGGCCCCAGCAGCCGCGCAAGCCCGGCGACCAGGCCTGCCGCCTCGGCGATGCGCAGGAAGCCCAGCCACAGCGTGAGCGTGCCGAACAGCAGAACCATCACTTCGACGGAGAGCTTGGCCATGCCGAACAGGCTTTCGACCAGGGCAGCGAACACCGCCGCATCACCGTCGATCAGCCAGCGCGAGAATGCCGCCAGCGCTGCCGCCAGAAAAAAGCCGAGCCACAAGCCGTTGAGCACGCGTATCCCTTGCTGATGCTTCGAAGATGCGCGCGATCATAGGCGGCGATGCCGCGTCGCCCGTCCTGTAGAAAAGCCATGAACCTTCACCGTCGAGATCTGAACCGCGCCGCACTGTGGCTCGCCCTGTGCGGCTGGGCGGCGGTGCGGCCCACGCGCGCGCAGCCGGCGCCGCGCTGGCGTTCGAATCCCTTCACGCTCGGTGTCGCCAGCGGCCAGCCGCGGCCGGACAGCGTCGTGCTCTGGACCCGGCTGGCGGCCGAGGACGAGCCGGGTTTCGACGCCCTGCAGCGCTGCGCCGTGCGCTACGAGATCTTCGGCGACGCCGAGCTCAGGCGCCCGGTCGCGGAGGGCGCGGTGCAGGCCGAGGCCGCGCACGCCTTCAGCGTCCACGTGCATGCGCAGGGCCTGGCGCCGCAGCGCGAGTACTGGTACCGCTTCAGCTGCGGCGATGCGCAGAGCCCGGTCGGCCGCACGCGCACGGCGCCTGCCGCGGATGCGGCGGTGCCGCGGCTGCAATTTGCGCTCGCCTCCTGCCAGAACTACGAGCATGGCTACTACGCAGCCCATCGCGAGATCGCAACGCGCGAGCTCGACTTCGTACTGTTCGCCGGTGATTACATCTATGAGGGCAGCAGCCAGGGCCCGGCGCCGCGCCGGCATGGCGCGCCCATCCCGCTCACGCTCGAGGCCTACCGTGCGCGTCATGCGCTCTACAAGCGCGATGCCGACCTGCAAGCCGCGCATGCGGCTCACCCGTGGATCCTGACCTGGGACGATCACGAGGTGGTCAACGACTACGCGAACGATCGCGACCCGGCGTATACCGAGCCCGCGCTGTTCCTGCAGCGTCGCGCGGCCGCCTACCGTGCCTACTTCGAGCACATGCCGCTGCTGCTGCCGCCGCAAGGGGCCGCGATGCGCATCCACGACCGCTTTGCCTGGGGCCGGCTGGCCGAGCTCTGGACACTCGACACGCGGCAGTACCGCAGTCACCACGCTTGCCCGGACCCGGCGCGGGACTGGGGCCGCCTGGTGATCGGCTGCGAGGCGCTGGCGGACCCGTCGCGCACCATGCTCGGTGCCGATCAGGCGCAGTGGCTGGCCAAGGGCCTGGGGGCATCGGGACGGCAGTGGAAGCTGCTGGGCCAGTCCACCCAGATGAGCCCCACCAGCCTCGAGGCGCCGCGGGGCCGCCAGTTCTGGACCGACGGCTGGGACGGCTATCCCGAGGCGCGTCGCCAGCTGCTGCAGGGCATCGGCGAGGGCGGCATACGCGACGTGGTGGTGCTGGGCGGCGACGTGCATCGATTCGTGGCGGCCGACCTGCGCGTGGTGCCCAACGATGCGGCGTCGCCGGTGGTCGCCAGCGAGTTCGTGGGCGGCTCGATCAGCTCGCGTGGCGCCAGCCTGACGTCCATGGAATGGCTGCGGCGCGACAACCCCGACGTGGTGCATGCGCGCGGCGACGAGCGCGGCTATGCCTTGATCGAGGCCACGCCGAAGGCGATGCACTGCGAGTTCCGCGCGACCGCGCATCCCGCGGTCGCCGACGCGCGCTTTCACTCCCAGGCGCGCTTCGCCGTCGAAGCCGGTCGCGCCGGCGTGAAGCCGGCCTGATCCTGCTTTAGGCGATGCGATCCGGCCGCTTCGGCGGGACCTCGATGAGCAGGTCGGGCCTGAAACCCTCCTGCTCGCCCTTGGT
Organism: Variovorax sp. RA8; assembly: GCF_901827175.1. Classification (NCBI taxonomy): domain Bacteria; kingdom Pseudomonadati; phylum Pseudomonadota; class Betaproteobacteria; order Burkholderiales; family Comamonadaceae; genus Variovorax; species Variovorax sp. RA8. The sequence goes on from NZ_LR594662.1 coordinate 320,026, forward strand.
CATGTACCCCAGCGGGTTCGCCACCACCCGGCAACCGTCCTTCACATAGTCGAAGGCGCAATGCAGGTGCCCGTGCAGCCACAGGTCGGCGCGGGGCAGCAACTCGTCGAGCGAGTTGCAGAAACCCGCGGTGCCCGGGCTCAGTCCGTAGCGCGGATCGGCACTGGCCAGCGTCGGCGCGAAGTGCGTGACGGCCACGGTCGGACCTTCGAAGTCCTGGGCCAGCGCCTGACGCAGCCACGCCTGGCACGTCAGTGAGTGCTCTCTCAACGCCTCGGCGAGAAAGATTTCGCCGGCGCGCATCGTCCCTGCTTTCTCCAAGTAGAAGTTGGCGGCGCGCATGGCTTTGCCGCGCTTCTTCAGGGCTTCGCTCATGCTGTCGCCGTGCTCGACCAGCGCATCGAAATCGGCCCACAGGGTGGTGCCGATGAAGCGGATGCCGTCGATCACGCGGGTTTCGCGCTCCAGCCACTGGATCTCCAGGGCTTCGCACAACGCGCGCAGGCGCTCGTGGGTCAGGTCGAAATCGGCGACGTCGTATTCGTGGTTGCCGGGCACATAGAGCACCGGCGTCGGCCAGCCGTGACGCGGTGAAAAGCGGGTGAGACCGAAGTCGGGTTCGAGCAAGCGCGAGCCCGATTGGTAGGAGCCGATATCGCCGGCCAGGACCAGCAGATCGGCGCCGGGTGCCGGCGCAATCCGGAGCTGGGGATGCACTTCCAGATGCAGATCCGAGAGCAGCTGAAGCTTCATCCCGAAAGTCTAGGCGAATCGCCCCATGCATAAAGCGCATGAGAGCCCTCTGGAAATATTGGGGAAAACCCTTAATCTTGTTTCATCACCACTTCAGCGGCGGCCTTGCGCCCCGCACACACCATGTTCAGCCTTGTTGCCCAAGTGGCACGCCTGTTTCGCTCCAATCCACTCGAGGCTTCGAGCCCGGCCGCTGCCCTGATGGAAAGCGCCGACTCCCGCGCCGGCCTGGACGCCCATGACGCCCGGGAATTGCGCGCTGCCGCAAGCGCCTGGCTCAGCGTCGTTCGCTAGGCCGGTCCACCCGGCGCGCCGGCAAAGGCAGCCTTCGCCGAGCGCAGCAGCGCCTGCCGCAACCAGCCATGAGCGTGCCCGTGCTGCGCCCGGCGATGCCAGATGGCGTCGACATGCACCAGCGGCTGCTGAAAAGGCAGTTCCTGCAGCACCAACTGCTCGTCGATCCCGGTCACCTTGACGAAATGGCGGGGCAGCACGGTCAGCAGGTCCGAATTGGCGACCACCCGCCCGGCCGTGAAGAACTGGTTCACGGTGACCACGATGCGTCGCTCCCGCCCCAGCGCACCGAGCGTCTGGTCGATGAAGCCGTAGGGCCGGCCCGAGAAGCTCACCAGCAGGTGCCGCGCGGCGCAGAACGCGTCGAGCGTCAGCGGCTGCTTCGCCAGCGGATGGCCGCGCCGCATCACGCAGACGTATTCGCCCACATAGAGCCGCTGGGTGTCGAAAGGCAGCAGGGCGGCGTCGGACTGGCCGCGCGCCGCCAGGTTGGCGATCACGGCCGGGAAGTAGCCGATGGCCATGTCCACCTCCTCGCTCTCGAGCAGGCGCCGGGGATCGCGGGTGGTCAGGGGCAGGACCCGCAGCGAGATGGCGGGCGCCTCTTCCTCGACGATCTTGACCAGTCCGGGAATCAGCTCCGCCGCAGTGGCATCGGCCATGGCGAGCACGAAGGTGTCGTCGGCGATGGCGGCGTCGAATTCACCCGGCGCGAGCGTGTGCTGCAGTTGCCGCAACGCACCGCGCACGGTCGGCCACAACGCCAGCGCGCGCGGGGTGGGTTCGACCCCCGGCCCTGAACGGCGCACCAGTTCGTCGCCCAGCGTTTCGCGCAGGCGGCGCAGCGCATTGCTCACGGCCGGCTGCGTGATCGAGAGATTGCGCGCGGCGCGTGTGAGATTGCGCTCCGCCATCACCTCGTCGAAGACGCGCAGGAGGTTCAGGTCCAGTGTGCGAAAGTTGACATCCATCATCATCGTGAATGATAGACATCATGAAGCTAAAGTGGAAAAGCATTAGGGAAACCACTAATATCACTGCATCGACTTCAGTACCGTTCCTAGGAGGGACCTCACCATGACCAGCTTTGTACACGTTGAACAACCGGCCACTCACCCGGGCGTTGCCCGCGCGGAAGCCGTCATTGACCACATTCGCGCTGCCCGCCGCCGCTTCGACGGCGCCCGCGGCTTGGCGGCTCTGCTGCTGGCGGCCATCGTCGCCTCGCTGCTTGTCGTCGCCGATTCGCTCATCTCGACCTGGAACGACGGCGGCTTGCTGGTCGCCTGGCTTGTCCTGTGGGGCGTGGCCTTCGCCGCGATCGGACTTTTCGCAGGCACCGCGCGCGGTCTGGCCGTTCGCGCTGTAACCGCGGTTCGCGCGGCGGCCCGCCGCCGCGCCGCGGCCCGCGCCGACGAGCAGTTCCTGGCCTATGCCAAGCAGGACCCGCGCATTCTTCGCGACCTGCAGGCAATCAGCACGCGCCAGGAGGCAGACTCGGCCGACGTGCCGACCCTGTACTCCGCGCTGCGCCGCGTGAACCTGGGCCAGCACTACTGATTCCGCCGCACCGATAAAAAAAGCCGCCCGAGGGCGGCTTTTTTCTTTTGGGGGCCTCGTCAGGCAGCAAGCCGCTGCTCGATCGCGGCCTTGGTGGCCGGCAGTTCCTTCGGCAAATGATGCGCCAGCTGCTGGAACAGCTCCGCATGCAGCTTCAGCTCGGCCTGCCAGGCGGCCTTGTCGATGTGGGTGACCGTGTCGAACTGCTCGGCGCTGAAGTCCAGGCCGGACCAGTTGAGGTCTTCGTAACGCGGGCTGACGCCGAACACGTGCTCGGTGCCTTCGCCCTTGCCCTCGATGCGATCGATCATCCACTTCAGCACGCGCATGTTCTCGCCATACCCCGGCCAGACGAACTTGCCGTCGGCGCCCTTGCGGAACCAGTTGGTGGTGTAGATCCGGGGCAGACGCGCGCCCGCGGCGTCGAGTTTCTCGCCCAGGTCCAGCCAGTGCTGGAAATAGTCGCTCATGTTGTAGCCGGCGAAGGGCAGCATCGCGAACGGATCGCGCCGCACCACGCCCTGCTGGCCGCCGGCGGCCGCAGTGGTCTCGGAACCCATGGTCGCGGCCATGTAGACGCCCTCGACCCAGTTGCGCGCCTCGGTCACCAGCGGCACCGTGGTCGAGCGGCGGCCACCGAAGATGAAGGCGTCGATGGCCACGCCCTTGGGATCGTCCCAGGCCTCGTCGAGCGCCGGATTGTTGGACGCGGCGACCGTGAAGCGCGCGTTCGGATGGGAGGCCTTGGCGCCGGTCTCCTTCGCGATGGCGGGCGTCCAGTCCTTGCCCTGCCAGTCGATCGCGTGGGCCGGAGGCTCGCCCATGCCTTCCCACCAGACGTCGCCGTCGTCGGTCAGCGCCACGTTGGTGAAGATCACGTCGCGGTCCAGGCTGGCCATGCAGTTCGGATTGGTCTGGATGTTGGTCCCGGGCGCAACGCCGAAGTAGCCGGCTTCCGGGTTGATGGCGCGCAGCTTGCCGTCGGCGCCGGGCTTGATCCAGGCGATGTCGTCGCCGATCGTCGTGACCTTCCATCCCTCGAAGCCGGCCGGCGGGATCAGCATCGCGAAGTTGGTCTTGCCGCAGGCACTGGGGAAGGCCGCAGCCACGTGGTATTTCTTGCCCTCGGGGTTGGTGACGCCGAGGATCAGCATGTGCTCTGCCAGCCAGCCTTCGTCGCGGCCCATGTTCGAGGCGATGCGCAGGGCGAAGCACTTCTTGCCCAGCAGCGCATTGCCGCCGTAGCCCGAGCCGTAGCTCCAGATCTCGCGCGTCTCAGGGTAGTGGACGATGTACTTGGTCTTGTTGCAAGGCCAGGCCACGTCCTTCTCGCCAGGCTGCAGCGGCGCGCCCACGGTGTGAACGCAAGGCACAAACTCGCCCTCGGCGCCCAGCACGTCGTACACGGCCTTGCCCATGCGGGTCATGATCTTCATGTTGACCGCCACGTACGGGCTGTCGGACAGCTCGATGCCGATGTGCGCGATCGGCGAGCCCAGCGGGCCCATGCTGAAGGGCACGACGTACATCGTGCGGCCCTTCATGCAGCCGTCGAAAAGGGGCTGCAGCGTGGTGCGCATCTCGGCCGGCGCCATCCAGTTGTTGGTGGGGCCGGCGTCTTCCTTTTTCTCGGAGCAGATGAAAGTGCGGTCCTCGACACGGGCCACGTCGCTCGGGTCGGAGCTCGCGAGGAAGGAGTTGGGCCGCTTCGCGGGGTTCAGCTTCTTGAAGGTGCCGGCGTCCACCAGCAACTGGCACAGGCGTTCGTATTCCTCCTGGCTGCCATCGCACCAGTGGATGGCTTCGGGCTTGCACAGCGCGGCCATGTCCGCGACCCAGGCGACCAGCTTCGCGTTCTTGACGTATGAGGGTGCCTGTACGGCAAGGCCCTTCAATGGTGCGTTCATAGAGGCTCCTAAGTTGAAAAATCGTCTTTTCGAACGGGGCTCGGGCGCCGGGCCGTCGAGGTCCGTTGGAAAAAACGTTTCAGCCTCGGGAGGGGGATCGCACCCCGAGACGGGGCTCGCAATCCTCGAACGGCGGCAGCCGGCGGGGTGTCCGCCCCTGCCGCAGCCGGATGTCAGGCCAAGTAGACGGCTATGGAGGCCAGCAGGAGCATCAGCACCCCGCCCGCCACGGGCAGCACCAGGGGCATGAGATGGACGATCGACTCGACCGCGTCGGCCTCGACAGCGGCGGCCTTGGCCGGATCGACAGGAGTGGGATTGGACATGGTTATTCCTCAGGTACGCAAACTGAGGCCATTTTACCGACGGACCCGCGCGCCGCAGTCTAGGGGCTTGCCAGCCCCTCAGCGCTGCTCGTCCGCTTCGAAGCCGGCCTTGCGCAGGGCCTCGAGCACCGCCGTCAGATGCGCGCGCCCGCGGGTCTGCAGCACCAGTTCGATGTCCACGTTCTGCGCCGCCAGCATGGTGAAGGCACGCTGGTGATGCACCTCGTCGACGTTAGCGCCCGCTTCCGCCACAGTGGCCGTGATCTGGGCCAACGAGCCCGGTACGTCGCGTGCGCTGACGCGCACGCGCGCCAGCCGGCCGGCGCGCACCATTCCGCGCTCGATGATCGCCGCCAGCAACAGCGGGTCGATGTTCCCGCCCGAGAGCACCAGCCCGACCCGCTTGCCCTTGAAGCGCTCGGGATGCCGGATCAGCGCCGCCAGCCCGGCCGCGCCCGCGCCCTCGACCAGCGTCTTCTCGATCTCGAGCAGCATCAGCACCGCCTGCTCGATGTCGCCCTCGTCGACCAGGAGCAGGTCGTTGACTTGCGCGCCGATGATGGCCTGCGTCAGCACGCCCGGCGTGCCGACGGCGATGCCCTCGGCGATGGTGCTCTGCCCTGAAGGATGATGCGTGCCCTGAACGGCATTGACCATGGCCGGGAAGCGCCGGGTCTGTACGCCCACGATGTCGATCCCGGGCTTGCGCGCCCGGGCAGCGAGCGCCATGCCGGCGATCAGGCCGCCGCCGCCCACCGAAACCACCAGCGCATCGAGCTGCGGCACCGCGGCCAGCATCTCGAGTGCCACCGTGCCCTGGCCGGCGATGATCGCCTCGTCGTCATAGGGATGCACGAAGGCCAGCCCTTTCTGCTGCGCGAGCGCCAGCGCATGGGCGCTGGCCGCTTCCAGCGTGTCGCCATGCAGCACCACCTCGGCGCCGAAGCCGCGGGTGCGCTCGATCTTCACGCCTGGCGTGAAGCGCGGCATCACGATCAGGGCCCGCATGCCCAGACGCTGGGCATGGTAGGCCACCCCCTGGGCATGATTGCCGGCCGACATCGCGATCACGCCCCGAACGCCGTTCTCCGAGAGGTCGACCAGCTTGTTGCAGGCACCGCGCTCCTTGAAGGAGGAAGTGAACTGCAGGTTCTCGAACTTGAGGAAGACCTGCGCCCCGACGATCTCGGAAAGCGTCCGTGATTCCACGCACGGCGTATCGAGCACCTGCCCCCGCAGGCGCTCGGCGGCGCATTCGATGTCGTCGATCCCAAGCATGGGCGGCATTGTGGACGGAATCGCAACATCCGGGTTTTTACGGTGCCCGAGTCTTCCCGAAGCCAAAACTCTGCGCTATGGTCGCGATCAGTTTCCGATTCTGGTTTCCTAGCTGGAGGTTGCTCGATGGTCAAGCGTTCCGGTGCCGATGTCGTGGCTGCGGCTTCCCGCGGTCATGCATTGCCGTCGCCCGGACTCAAGGAGGCGCCGGTGCTCGAGCTCATGTGCTCGCACTTCGTCCTCACCCTCGCGGCCAAGCAGGGCCCGCGCTTCAACGTGCGGCGCGACCTCAATGGCCTGCTCTCGCTGACCGGGCGCCACCTGGTCTGGCCGCTGGCCGTGCTGCAGCGCCTGCGCGAATTCCTGGGCCGGCGCTGCGCCGGCAACGAAGTCTGGAAAGGCGTCGAGCACTTCGATGGCCGCACGCTGCTGGAGCGTCATGGCGTGTGGCGCGGCCCCTACGAGGAAGGCACGCTCTTCTTCTATCTCGACGAGTACGCCAAGGACCAGCCGAAGGATTTGCTCTCGGTGCTCTCGGCCACGCGCGACTGGCTCACCCATGCGCTGCGCAAGCAGTCGACCCTGGTCGAGAAGAACATCGACGCGCTCGCAGGCCTGCTGCAGCTCAACAAGGCCGAGCGCGCACTCCTGCTCTACGGCACGCTCGCGCGCTACCAGCGTGACCTGCGCTCCCTGCTCGTCGAATTCAAGGTCAACAATGCGCCGGAGGCCTATGCCGCCATCGCCGAGGTGGCCGGCGTCGATGCCAGCGACGTGGGCGAGGCGCTGCGCGCCGGCTCGCGGCTGGAGCGAATCGGTTTGGTCGAGAACCTGATCTCCGAGCACAACATCACCGACCTGGCCGACCTCATGAAGGTCAGCGAGAAGCTGCCACCGGTGCTGATGCGCGAATATCGCGACCACAACGAGCTGATGGCCGTGTTCACGCGGCCCTCTGCCAAGAGTGCGCTCGTCGTGCAGGACTTCAGCTTCGTGCAGGAGGACGCGCAGATGCTCATCACCCTGCTCTGCGCCGCGGTGGCACGCAAGGAGCCGGGCGTGAACGTGCTGCTCTACGGCCCGCCCGGCACCGGCAAGACCGAGCTCGCGAAGGTCGTGGCGCAGGCCGCGGGCCTGGAGCTGTTCGAGGTCGAGTACGCCGACCGCGACGGCAACTCGCTTTCGGGCCGCGACCGCTACCGCTCGCTGCAGATCGCGCAGGTCTTCCTCAAGGGGAGCGCGCAGGCGGCGCTGCTCTTCGACGAGGTCGAGGACGTGTTCCCGCCGATCAGCACCGAGGCGGCCCAGCTCATGGCGCGCGCCGAGCAGATTCCCGCATCCGCCAGCGGCAGCGTGAGCGGCAAGGCCTGGGTCAACCAGATCCTCGAATCGAACGCCGTGCCCACGATCTGGGTGACCAACCGCATCGAGCAGATCGACCCCGCCTTCCGGCGCCGCTTCGCCTACCACCTCGAGCTCAAGTCGCCGCCGCCTGGCGCGCGCGAGCAACTGGTACGCAAGACGCTCGAGGGCGTGGCCGTGTCCGATGCCTTTGCCGCGAAACTGGCCGCCCGCAAGGGCCTCACGCCGGCCCAGATCCGCACGGCGGTGCGCTTCGCGGGGCTGGCCGCGTCGGAGGGGACTTCCATCGAGAGCCTGATCGAACGCCAGCTGCGCAATGCCGACCTGGCACTCGGCACGCAGGGCGGCCTGGGCGCGCGCCGCAGCGTGACCACCTACGACCTCGACATGCTCAACGTCGAGAGCCGCTTCGAGATCCCGCGCATCGTCGAGGCACTCAAGGTGCGCGGCCACGGCACCCTTTGCTTCTACGGCGCGCCCGGCACCGGCAAAACGGCGCTGGCCGAGCACATGGCACGTGCCATCGGGCGGCCGCTGATCATCAAGCAGGCGAGCGACCTGATGAGCAAGTACGTCGGCGAGACCGAGCAGAACATGGCCGCGATGTTCAAGGAGGCCGAGGCCGAAGAGGCGATCCTCCTGCTCGACGAGGCCGACAGCTTCCTGCAGGACCGCCGCGGCGCACAGCGCACCTACGAGGTCACCGAGGTCAACGAGATGCTGCAAGGCATGGAGCGCTTCGACGGCATCTTCGTCTGCACCACCAACCTGCTCGACCGCCTCGACCAGGCGGCGCTGCGGCGCTTCACCTTCAAGATCAAGTTCATGCCGCTGACGCCGGTGCAGCGCGAGCGCATGTTCCTGACCGAGGCGCTGGGCGGCGATGCTGACGGCCTGACGAGCGAGCGACAACAGCGCTTGGCCAGGCTGCAGCAGCTGTGTCCCGGCGATTTCGCGGCCGTCAAGCGGCAGACCGATATCCTCGGGGTCGCGTTCTCGGCCGACGAGTTCCTGGACCAGCTCGAGGCCGAACACCGCATCAAGCCGGAGGTGCGCGAATCGCGCGGCATGGGCTTCGTTCACTAGACTGCGACGGTCGCGCCGTGCCGGCGCGCGAGGGAGGTTTCTTCATGGAGCTTCGAATGCAGCGGCGGGCTGCACTGATCGTCGTGTGCGCGGCCGCCGTGGCGTTGACGGCCTGCGGGGGCGGTGGCGGAGGCGGCGGCGCCTTCCTGCCTCTGGCCACGGCACCACAGCGCCCGGCCGAGCCGGCGGCCGAGGACGACGCCATCCTTGCTTCCGCCAGCGTCGCGGGCCTGTGCGCCGCGCCGCGCACCGGCATCGACCCGGACACCGGTGCCGCCTTCCCCGACCGCAGCGGCACCACCGTCGACGAGAAGCGCTGGGTGCGCGGCTGGATCGACGAAACCTACCTCTGGTTCGACGAAGTGCCGACCACGCTGGCGCAAAAGGACTACGCCACGCCGATCGCCTGGTTCAACGTGCTCAAGACCCCTCGGCTCACCCCTTCCGGCCGAGCCAAGGACCGCTTCCACTTCACGCAGGGCACGGCCGCCTATCGAGCGCTGTCGCAGGGCGGCGTGGATGTGAGCTACGGTCTGGAGTTGGCCTTCCTGAGCGCATCGCCGCCGCGTGATGTGCGCGTGGCCTACACCGAGCCCGGCTCGCCTGCTGCGCAGGCGGGCATCGTGCGAGGGACGCGCGTCGTGGAAATCGATGGCGTCGATGTCGCCAACGGCAGCGACACGGCCACGCTCAACGCAGGCCTTGTACCCGCCCGCGAAGGGGAGACCCACAGCTTCAGGCTGCGCGCCCCCGACGGCACCGAGCGTTCGCTCGCGCTGGCCGCGGCGCGCGTCACCCGTCTTCCGGTGCAGAACGTGAAGACCATCGCCACCGCGAGCGGGCCGGTAGGCTATGTGCAATTCAACGACCATCTGGCAACGGCGGAGGCCGCCTTGATCGCGGCCGTGAACCAACTGCAGGCTGCAGGCATCGTCGACCTGGTGATCGACATGCGCTACAACGGCGGCGGCCTGCTCGATGTCGCGAGCGAGCTGGCCTCCATGGTCAGCTCGGCGGGCGCGACCACCGGCGCCGTGTTCGAGCGCCTGGTCTTCAACAGCAAGAACCCGTTTCGCCTGGCGCCCGCGCAGGCTACCGTGCCCTTCCACGCAACTTCGCGCGGCTTCTCCACGCCGGCCGGGCAGGCGCTGCCGCGCCTGGGCCTGTCGCGCGTCACCGTGCTCGCGGGCCCCGACACCTGCTCCGCCAGCGAATCGGTGATCAACAGCCTGCGCGGCGTCGGCGTCGCGGTCCACCTGATCGGCGGCGGCACCTGCGGCAAGCCCTATGGCTTCCTGCCGCAGGACAACTGCGGCACCACCTATTTCGCGATCCAGTTCCAGGGCGTCAACAACCAGGGCTTCGGCGACTACGGCGACGGCTTTGCGCCCACCTGCGCCGTGGCCGACGACTTCGATCACGCGTTGGGCGATCCCGCCGAGGCGCGGCTCGCAGCGGCGTTGACTTTGCGCAGCAGCGGGGCGTGCCCGGCGCCGGGTTCGAGCAAGGCGGAGGTGGCGCTGCGCAAGGCGGAGGCGCAGGGCACGCCTTACCTGATGCGATCGCCGGTCCGTGAAAACCGGCTGGTCGCCACGCCGCGCGCGACGCAGCCCTGAAGCGGCGCTCACGGCTGTGCAGTGTCGCGGCCCGTCAATGGCGGCGATGCCCCTGCCTTCTCCTTGTTGAAGACCTGCCCAACTGATCGCAGGTGCTCCGATGGATCGTGGACCCCCCTCCGCATTCTGAAGAAATGTCGTTGCGAGAACTTCTTGGACCGGAGTGTTCCTAGCATCCCCCACTGCAAAGCGACAGCAATGTCTCATCGGAGGAAGCATGGGGAGAGTTCACGAAAAGAAGTTCGCGCGATGCGCGCTCGGCCTTGCATGGATCGTCGCGCTGGCGGCATGCGGCGGTGGTGGTGGCGGTGGTGGTGGCGGCGGTGGTGGGCCTGTCTTGCTGCCTGTCGCCACGGCACCCTCCGCACAGGGCACTTCCGATCCAGCGCCAGTGCCGCCGCCACCCGAGGACTCGGCGGTGCCCCCGCCGCATGCGACGCCGCTGGATCCCGCAGCACCGCTGTCGCCCGCCAACCCTCCTTCGCCCGCCAACCCTCCTTCGCCCACGCCGGAGACGCCGAGCGTCCCTCCAGTGCCCTTCGCGCCGGACATTCGGGAAGAGATCGTCAAGTCCTCCGACGTAGCCGCTCAGTGCGCCGCGCCGCGCACCGGCATCGATCCTTCAACCGGTGCTGCGTTTGCCGATTTGCCAGGCACCCTGACCCTCGAAAAGAACTGGGTGCGCGCATGGATCGACGAGACCTATCTGTGGTACGACGAAGTGCCCACCAACCTGCTGGCGAAGGACTACGCCACGCCCGTCACCTACTTCGATGTCTTGCGGACGCCGAAGCTCACGGCGTCCGGCCGCGCCAAGGATCGATTCCACTTCACGGCCGACACGGCCCAGGCCCAGGCCCTTTCACAGAACGGCGTCGAGGCGGGCTACGGCATGAACCTGGCGTTTCTCAGCGCCGCCCCGCCGCGCGATGTGCGTGTCGCGTTCATCGAGCCGGGCTCGCCTGCCGAAACGGCCGAGGTGCATCGCGGCGACCGGTTGATCGAGATCGACGGCGTCGACGTCGAGAACGGGGCCGATGTGGCAGCGCTCAATGCCGGGCTCGCGCCGCAGCTGGAAGGCGAGACGCACAGTTTCAAGCTGCGCGCCATCAATGGCACCGAGCGCACCGTCAGCTTGACATCCGCTTCGATCACGAGCGATCCGGTGCCGCTGCGAGATGCGTACTACTACGACAGGGGGCAGCGGCGCATCGGCTACATGGTCTTCAACAGCCACATCGCAACGGCCGAGTATGGCCTTGCCTATGCGATCGGCCTGTTTCGCAGTATCGGAACGACCGACATGGTGATCGACATGCGCTACAACGGTGGCGGCTATCTCGACATCGCGAGCCAATTGGCATTCATGCTCAGCCCACCTGGGGCAACCACGAGCAAGACCTTCGAGCAGCTTCAGTACAACAACAAGAACCCGTTCCAGTTGACGCCTGACCAGCTGAAGATGCCATTCCACGACCAGACGCTCGGGTTCTCCGCGATGCCGGGGGCGACCCTGCCGCAGCTGCAGCCCTCGAGCGTCACCGTGCTGACGGGGCCGGACACGTGTTCGGCCAGCGAATCGGTCATCAACGGGCTGCGCGGCATTGGCGTGGCGGTGAACGTGGTCGGCGGCGCCACCTGCGGCAAGCCCTATGGATTCACCCCGCAGGACAACTGCGGCACCACCTACTACGCCATCCAATTCCAGGGTGTCAACCATCAAGGCTTCGGCGACTACGGCGACGGCATCGCACCGACCTGCGTGGTGCCGGACGATTTCGGGCACTCGCTCGGCGACGAGAGCGAAGCGCGACTGGCGGCAGCATTCAGCCTGATCGAGAACGGCACGTGCCCTGCGCCTCCGCTCGGCAAGGCGAACACCGCTCTTCGCAAGGCCGAGGCAAGCCGCACGCCCTATCTTGCACGCTCGCCCGCATGGAGCAACAAATGGCTGAGGCGCCCTTGATTTGATATCTGGACGCCCGCCCCCCGGGAAGTGTGTGGATCCGTTCCTGTGGTGACGGCCGTACGCGATGAGCCCGACGCCGCCGGATCAGAACGCCGCGCAGACTCGCAGCACGTCGGTCCCGTACGCCTCCAGCTTCTTGCTCCCGATTCCGCTCAGCCCTTGCAGGTCCTCGAGCGTGGCCGGCGCGCGCTCGGCAATGGCTGCCAGCGTCGCGTCATGGAAGATCACGTAGGCCGGCAGGTTGTGCTCGCGCGCCACCTCGGCGCGCCAGGCCTTGAGCGCGGCGAAGCGTGCCTGGCCCGCCGTGTCCAGCGTGGCTGCGGCGGGCGAGGGTGCGCCGCGCGCCGGCTTGTTGCGCCGTGACTTCTTGCGCTCGGCGGGTGACGACACCGACTCGCGCAACAGCACCGGCAGCTCGCCCTTGAGCACCGCGCGCGAGCCTTCGGTGAGCTGCAGCGTGTTGTAGGCCTGCGCATCGACCGACAGCGCGCCGGTGGCGATCAGCTGCCGCATCACGCCGCGCAATTGCGCTTCGCTGAACTCGGCGCCCAGGCCGAAGGTGCTGAGCCGCGCATGGCCGAACTGCGTGACCTTCTCCGTCGTCTTGCCGCGCAGGATGTCCATGATGTGGCCTGCGCCGAAGCTGATGCCGCTCTGCTGCTGCACGCGATAGATGGTCGAGAGCAGCTTGCGCGCCGCGTCCGTGCCGTCCCACACCTGAGGCGGATTCAGGCAGTTGTCGCAGTTGCCGCAGGCCCTGCTGTGCTCGCCGAAGTAGTTCAAGAGGCGCACCCGCCGGCAATCGCTGGCCTCGGCCAGCGAAAGCAGGGCGTCGAGCTTGTCGCGCATCACCTGCTTGAACTCCTCGCCGGCAGGGCTCTCGTCGATCATGCGGCGCTGGTTCACCACATCCTGCAGACCGTAGGTCATCCAGGCGTCGGCCGGCGCGCCGTCGCGGCCCGCGCGGCCCGTCTCCTGGTAGTAGCCCTCGATGTTCTTCGGCATGTCCAGGTGGGCCACGAAGCGCACGTCCGGCTTGTCGATCCCCATGCCGAAGGCGATGGTCGCCACCATCACGATGCCCTCGTCGCGCAGGAAACGATCCTGATGCTTCTGGCGCACCGCGGCATCGAGGCCGGCGTGGTAGGGCAGGGCCTCGACCCCGGCGTCGCGCAGGGTCTGGGCCGTGTCCTCGACGCGTTTGCGCGATTGGCAGTACACCACGCCCGCGTCGCCCTCGTGCTCGCGTTCGATGAAGCGCAAGAGCTGCGTGGTGGGATCCTTCTTCTCGACGATCGTGTAGCGGATGTTCGGCCGGTCGAAGCTCGAGACGAACTGGCGTGCCTCCTCGAGCTGCAGCCGCTCCACGATGTCGGCGCGCGTCAGCGCGTCCGCGGTGGCGGTGAGCGCGATGCGCGGCACGCCGGCATAGCGCTCGTGCAGCACCGTCAGCGCGCGGTACTCGGGCCGGAAGTCGTGCCCCCACTGGCTCACGCAGTGCGCCTCGTCGATCGCGAACAGCGACAGCTTGCCGCGCTCGTGCAACCCGTCGAGCTGCGAAAGAAAGCGTGGCGTCGTCACGCGTTCGGGTGCCGCGTAGAGCAAGGTGATTTCGCCGCGCAGCATGCGGCGCTCCACGTCCTGCGTCTCTTCCCAGTCGAGTGTGGAATTGAGAAAGGCCGCATTGACGCCGGCCTCATGCAGGGCGCCCACCTGGTCATGCATCAGCGCGATCAACGGCGACACCACCACCGTCACGCCACGGCCCGCGCGCTGCCGCGCGATCGCGGGAATCTGATAGCACAGCGACTTGCCGCCGCCAGTAGGCATCAGCACCAGCGCGTCGCCTCCGGCGGTGACATTTTCGATGATGGCTTGTTGATGGCCGCGGAATTCGGTGTAGCCGAAGATGTCGCGAAGAATCTGCGACAACTCGCGATCGGATGATGGGGACGGCAAGACGGACACGGGCGTGGCACCGATGGCGTGAAGATTTTCGGGGGAGGACTGACCGGCACCGCATTGGGCGCCGAAAGCTGATTGTCGCTTCAGCTGCCGTCACAAAAAGTCAGGCTTCTGGCGGAGTACCAAGGACACCATTGTTACCAACTAGCCAAGTGGATTTCCTTTGTTCGATCTGATGAGGAGACGGCCCATGAGTCGGGAAGACTATGTCGAGCTGGTTCAGGATCTTTGCGAGGAGCAGGAGCTCGGCGACGCCGGCGAGTTCCTGGGTCGCGGCTTGCTTCAGGTGAACGACACCCTGATCGCCATCGAGTACCTCGAGGAGCGCGATGAGATCCGCCTGCTTGCAGACCTCGACGAGGTCGAGGAATGCGTCGACGGGAGCGCGATGCTCGAACTGCTGCTGAAGCTGAACCTGGGCAACACCAGCTTCTATTTGCCCACCTTCAGCATGCGCCCCGAGAGCCATCGCCCCGTGGTGGCCTACCACATCCCTTTGCCGGCATTGCTGGAGGAAGACGTCGATCTCGCATTCGTGCTCACTGAGCGGCTGCCCTCTTTGCTGGACGATTGGAAGCTCAGGTTGCGGGAGGCGCTCGATGGGGATTCTTCCGGTGCCGCCGCCCTGCCTCTTCCTGGCTCGTTGGTTTGAAAAGCAAGGGGACTCGTGTGAGCAGGGAAGACTACGTCGAGCTGATAGGGGATTTCTGCAAAGAGATCGGCTTCGAAGAAGCAGGCGAGTTGTTGGACCAAGGTGTTCTGCAACTGGACGACACGCTCATCGGCATCGAGTACCTGGATGAGAGAAAAGAGATTCGCCTGCTCATGGACCTCGGGGACCTGGAGGCGGAAGAAGACAGGACAGCGCTGTTCGCTCTGCTGCTGGAATTCAATTCGGCCAACAACGGCCTGTACTTGCCGATCTTCAGCATTCATCCCGAGAGCGGGCACGCGGTCGTGGCGTACCACCTGCCCCTGAAGATCCTGCGCGAAGAAAACATCGGGCTCGCCTTGGTGCTCGACGAGCAGTTGATACCGCTGCTCGACAAATGGAAGTCTGTCATTCGGCAAGTGCTCAGTCATGTGCGCTCCGACGGCGGAGCTTTGCCCTCAAGCGGAACATTTGCTGAATGAAAGGACCTTTCCTATGAAACCCGGCGGCCTCCAAACCAGTCTCCAGCTTCACATCGACAGCCCTCGCGCCAACTCGAAGAGCCTGGCCGGAGAAGTGACGCCCCGACGCGTCAAGCTTGTCAAACAGTCGGCTGCCTTTTTCGACAGGCCGGCCGCGCGCCTCCCGGCCCGCAGGAACGCCGATGAAGCCGGCTTTCTCGATCACGTTGACGAACTCAAGGCGTCCGACCTGTTCCAGCCGGTGCCCGAGGACGACGCCGCGCAGCCGCGGGAGGCCAGGCAGGCTGTTTCCTTCGGAATCGACCCGGAGACGTTGAAGGAGCAAAGAGCAAACGGCGAGGCAACGTTTTCTCGGCACTACGACTTGGCAAAGCAGCGCGCGGAGAAAAAAGCCAGCAGCAAGCGCTACGAGAAAAGAGAGAAGATCTTCGTCGGTCCTGGCGGCAAGTCTGGAGTGGAGCTCGAACTGGTCAGAACCAAGAAGACCAGAGTTCAGCGCTTCGCGGACTGGCAGACTGAAACAGGAGCATTGGTACAGACGACGCTCAATCGCACAGGCGAGCGTGTGCGCCAATTGGCCGACGCACCTCGCACCACCGGTAGCAACTACTTGAGCGCCAAGGGCACGGAAGGACTGCTGACCGGCAACAAGACGCTGCTGCTAGATAACGCCGGGGCCGCGTATACCGGATTCGCGTACGCCAACCGCATTGTTGGCGTCACTAGCGGGGGGCTGGACCAGCCAGCCGTTGCGGCCGGTGCGGGCGTGGTAGGCAACACGCTGGGCCTCGTCGCGCCGGTGGTGGCGGCGGCAGGTGCAGTCGCCGCAACGGCCGTTGTCTCGTCGCTCATGAGCGAGCGGGACAAGGCAAAGGCGAGCCTGCTGCACTGTGTTCATGATGCCGCCCGCTACTACCAACACCTCGAAAGAGCCACCCCCGAGGAGGCGGACCTCTTCCTGGACTTCGACGAAGCCGGCCAAAAGCTGTTCGCTCCGACCCGGCGGGAACGCGCAGACATGGCTGCGGCCCAGGTGGGCGCCGCCAATCAGGCGGGTGTTCAACCCGTGGCTGCCTCCGCATTGGCAGCCACGGCGGTCACCGGCCTGGCCGCGCCCACGGTTGCGATGGCGGGCCCTGGCGCCGTCGTCTTGGCGCCGATGGCCGCTGCTGGTGCAGCCGTCGAAGTTCACAAAGGGCGGCTGGAACGCAGGAGCCTGGCGGACCGGAGGCAGCAGGCCGAGCAGCGCAAGGTGGCCATGGGGAACGTCCTGGAGACCCATGCGGGGCATCCCGACTACGCACTCCTGTCCGGCATCGTGCAGGGCCTGGGCGGATGGCAGGGCCAGTTGATTCAGCAGGCGGAACGGGGGGACGTCTTCGCCGGAACTCACATCAGCACTGCGGGTGGGACCTTTGGCGGGATGACGGCACTGGGAGCAGCTGGAGCTCTGGTCCTGGGCGGTGTTCTCGCCGCACCGTTGCTCGGTCCGGTGGCGGGAGTGGCTACCCTGCCTGGGCTCATATGGGCAGGCGCATCAGCCCAGCGCAGCTATGAGCAACACCGGATCGAGCACAAGTCCAAATGGCGGCAGCGGGCCGCGCGTGCCCTGGCATTCGAAATGCCCCGCGAGGAACTGGAGCAGAAGCTGGCGGGGACGCACCCGAAGGGTTCTGGTCTGCACGTGAAGTTCCAGGAAGGCGAGTACCTGCCTGGAGAGGAGCACTTCGCCGGCCGCCGTGAGATGGAGTTCCACGCCCCCAACAACGAGTACCTCGCACTTCACGCGCTGGCGCTTCGGGTGCAGGACTTGATCCTGAAGGAGGGCAGCTACGACTCCAAGTCCCCCTTCATTCAGCTCCTGCACGCCGTGGGCATCGACGCGGTCAGGCTGCTTGCCATCTGCAAGGCGGCCTCGGCCAAGCCGGCGAATGTGCAACTGGACTACATCAAGTCGAGAATCGCACCCCGGCTGGACATGAAGCTGCGAATGGAAGGCGAGCTTCAGCAGGAGGCCCTGCCCCATGTGTCCCACTTTCTCGGACATTTTGATACGGCGTGGGAGACGGCGGCGCCGCCCATCTACATGGGGGATGACTCGACGCCCCTGCGCTCGTACTCGGCCGACCTGTATCCCGCAATTCACGAGGAACTGGCCAGGATCTATCCCGACCCTCAGGCAGGCTTGCAGGCTTTCGACACTGCCGTCGGGGCTTTCTTGGCAAAGGCGCAGGCGCGGAACCTTCCCGAGACCCCGTACTTGAAAATGCTGCAAGGCTTCGCGGACTATTCAAAACAGCGCCATGCGGCTCGTGAAAAGTTCGACGGCCTCGTCAAGCGGGAGACCGAGCAAAAGAAGCGCGCCATGGAGAGAGAGATGGACGTTCTTGTCAAAGAGTTGGAAGGCTTCGCTCATAGGGACCAGGGCGCCGTGATCCCGTTGATACGGGGATGAGAGCCCAGCGCCTCGGGGGCGCATAGCCGCCGAGCGGCAGGGCCGATGGCAAAGCGCTGTTGCATGTGCGGCACGCGCCTTGCTTTGCATGTCCCTGCCGGCGCCTGCGCAGGGTGCCCGACGAGCCCTAATGCACCTGAACTGAGCGCGCGACGTCATGAAGATGTGCCTGTTTGGGGTTTGCCTGTATATACAGGTGCATCGCGGGCCGGCAACATCCCTGCTTGCCGCGTATGTCACGCCGGGCGAGCCAGGCTTTTACGAACGCAACAGGAGTACCTCAGATGACCAACCCCCTCGCCAAAACCGCCTCGCTGCTCGCAGCCGCCCTCTGCGCCGCAGGCATGGCAGGCGCCCACGCCCAGGAAAGCAAGATCGCCCTCGGAATGTCCGGCTGGACCGGCTTCGCGCCGCTCTCGCTGGCCGACAAGGCCGGCATTTTCAAGAAGAACGGCCTCGACGTGGAGATCAAGATGATCCCGCAGAAGGACCGCCACCTGGCCCTGGCCTCCGGCGCCATCCAGTGCGCGGCCACCACCGTCGAGACGCACGTGGCCTGGAACGCCAACGGCGTGCCCATCGTGCAGATCTTCCAGATGGACAAGTCCTACGGTGCAGACGGCATCGTGGTGCGCAACGACGTCAAGTCCTTCGCCGACCTCAAGGGCAAGACCATCGGCGTGAGCGCGCCCGGCACCGCCCCCTTCTTCGGCCTGGCCTGGATGCTGAGCAAGAACGGCATGACGCTCAAGGACGTGAAGACCGTCTCGCTCGAGCCGCAGCCTGCCGCCCAGGCCTTCGTCGCCGGCCAGAACGACGCCGCCATGACCTACGAGCCCTACCTCTCCACCGTGCGTGCCAACCCGCAGGCCGGCAAGATCCTCGCCACCACGCTGGACTACCCGATGGTGATGGACACCGTGGGCTGCGCGCCCACCTGGCTGAAGGCCAACGCCAAGGCCGCGCAGGCCCTGACCAATTCCTACTTCGAGGCGCTCGAGATGATCAAGAGCGATCCGGCCAAGGCCAACGAGCTGATGGGCTCGGCGGTCAAGCAGAGCGGCGAGCAGTTCGCCAAATCTTCGGCCTACCTGCGCTGGCAGGACAGGGCGGCCAACCAGAAGTTCTTCGCGGGCGAGCTCACCCAGTTCATGAAGGACTCGGTCCCGATCCTGCTGGAGGCCGGCGTGATCCGCAAGGCGCCCGAGGACCTCTCGGCGACCTTCGACGCGAGCTTCATCAAGTAAGAGCGCCGCGCACGAACCTGCCCGGGCCACTGCCATGCAAGCGACCACCGCCGTCTCCGCCGCTGCGCCTGCAGCACCCGCCGCCATCCCGGCCACGGCAGCGCCCCGACAGCGCCGCGGCATGGCGCCGCTCGAGCCTGTCAGCCCCCGTGCGCGTTGGATGCTGGGCCTGGGCTTCTTCGTCCTGTTCTTCGCGGTCTGGGCCGCCTTCACGCTCGGCGGCTTCGTGCCGCCGACCTTCCTCGCGAGCCCGGTGACGATGGTGAAGGAGGGCTACGGCCTCTTTACCGAATTCAACTTCATCCACGACATCGGCATGACGGTGTGGCGCGTGGTCGGCGGCTTCGTGCTCGCGGCGATCGTCGCGGTGCCGCTGGGCATCGCGATGGGCGCCTACAAGCCCATCGAGGCCTTCTTCGAACCCTTCGTCTCCTTCTGCCGCTACCTGCCGGCCTCGGCCTTCATCCCGCTGCTCATCCTGTGGGCCGGCATCGGCGAGGCGCAGAAGCTGCTGGTGATCTTCATCGGCTCGGTGTTCCAGATCACGCTGATGGTGGCCGTCACCGTGGGCAGCGCGCGGCGTGACCTGGTGGAGGCGGCCTACACGCTGGGCGCCAACAGCCGCGGCATCGTGGCGCGCGTGCTGATCCCGGGCGCCGCGCCGGGCATCGCCGAGACCCTGCGGCTGGTGCTGGGCTGGGCCTGGACCTACGTGATCGTGGCCGAGCTGATCGGCTCCTCATCGGGCATCGGCCACATGATCACCGACAGCCAGGCGCTGCTCAACACCGGCCAGATCATCTTCGGGATCATCGTCATCGGCGTGATCGGATTGGTCTCGGACTTCGTCTTCAAGTTCATCAACCGCCGTCTGTTCGCCTGGAGCACCCTGTGATGCAAAGCCAGCTTTCGATCCGCGGCGTGTCCCGCACCTTCACCGGCAACCGCGGCCAGCGTACGCAGGCCCTGCTGCCCATCGACTTCGAGGTGCGCGAGAACGACTTCGTCACCGTCCTCGGCCCGTCCGGCTGCGGCAAGTCCACGCTGCTGCGCATCGTGGCCGGGCTGGACCACCCGAGCGAGGGCCGCGTGCTCCTGGACGGCCAGCCCATCGAAGGGCCGGGCGCCGACCGCGGCATGGTGTTCCAGAGCTACACGCTCTTCCCTTGGCTCACCATCGCGCAGAACATCCGCTTCGGCCTGCGCGAGCGTGGCATGGGCGAGGCCGAGCAGAAGGAGCGCAGCGACTACTTCATTGCGAAGGTCGGCCTGCGCGGCTTCGAGAGCCACTACCCCAAGCAGCTCTCGGGCGGCATGCAGCAGCGCACCGCGATCGCGCGCGCGCTCGCCAACGACCCCAAGATCCTGCTGCTGGACGAGCCCTTCGGCGCCCTCGACAACCAGACCCGCGTGCTGATGCAGGAGCTGCTTCTGGGCATCTGGGAGTCGGCGCAGAAGACCGTGCTCTTCGTCACCCACGACATCGACGAAGCCATCTTCATGGCCAACCGCGTCGCGGTGTTCAGCGCGAGGCCGGGCCGCATCAAGAGCGAGATCGCGGTCGACTTCCCGCATCCGCGCCACTACACCATCAAGACCTCGCCCGAGTTCATGGAGATCAAGGCGCGCCTGACCGAGGAGATCCGCGCCGAGTCCATGGCCGCGGCCGAACACTGAAGAACGAAGACATGACCACCAGTGCCAAGCAACGCAGCAGCACGACCGCGCAAAGATCGGCGGCGCCGGCGCAGCCTGCGCTGGCGCTCTATGAGCAGGTCAAGTCCTTCATCACCCACAAGATCCAGGACGGCTCCTGGCCCGCCGGCCATCGCCTGCCTTCGGAAAGCGAACTGGTGGCGAAGTTCGGCGTGGCGCGCATGACGGTCAACCGCGCGCTGCGCGAGCTGATGGAGCAGGGCCGCATCGTGCGCGTGGCGGGCGTGGGCAGCTTCGTGGCCGAGGACAAGCCGCAGTCCACGCTGCTGCAGATCGCCAACATCGCGAGCGAGATCCGCGCGCGCGGCCACGACTACCGCTGCAAGTTCCTCGTGGCCGAGCGCATCGCGGCCTCGCCCGACGTGGCCGTGTGGCTGGACCTGCGGCCCGGCGAGTCGGTGTTCCACACCGTGTGCCTGCACCTGGAGAACAACCTCCCCGTGCAGTTGGAAGACCGCCACGTCAACCCGCGCATGGTGCCCGCCTTCCTCGAGCAGGACTTCTCTGCCACCTCGCCCAGCGAGTACCTGGTGCGCAACGTGCCCTTCGACCAGATCGAGCACGTGGTCGACGCCGTGCTGCCCACGCCCGAGCAGGCCGAGCGGCTCGACATGCCGTCCAGCGACCCCTGCCTGCTGCTGACGCGGCGCACCTGGTCGCGCAGCACCCCCGTAACCATGGTGCGCTGCCTGCATCCAGCCTCGCGCTACCGGCTGGGCAGCCGCTTCCGCGCGGACGGCAACCCGAGCTTCGGCTGAACGAAGGCCGCCGAACCCGGATTTCGCTTCGCACGCACCTACTTGTATAGACAGGACTCATCGATGGACAACGCTTCCCTCTCCACCGCACCGCTGCTGCTCACGCCCGGCGAGGTGGAGCTTGCCGCGCTGCGGCGCGTTCATGCCGGCGGCGTGCAACTCGCCCTCGACCCCGCGGCGCGCGCGGGCCTGCTGGCTGCGCAAGCAACCGTGCGCCAGATCGTCGATGCCGGCGAGGTGGTCTACGGCATCAACACCGGCTTCGGCAAGCTCGCGCAGACCATCATCCCGCACGAGCGCCTGGCCGAGCTGCAGCGTAACCTGGTGCTCTCGCACAGCGCCGGCACCGGCGCGCCGCTGCCCGACGGCGTGGTGCGCCTGGTGCTCGCCACCAAGGCCGTGAGCCTGGCGCGTGGCCACTCGGGCATCGCGCCCGAGATCGTGGATGCGCTGATCGCGCTGCACAACGCCGGCCTGCTGCCTCTGATCCCGTCGAAGGGCTCGGTCGGTGCCTCGGGCGACCTCGCGCCGCTGGCCCACCTGGCCTGCGTGCTGATCGGCGAGGGTCAGGTCACGACGCCCGAGGGCGCGGTGATCGGCGGCGCGGAGGCGCTCTCGCGCATCAGCCTCGAGCCCTTCGTGCTCGGCCCCAAGGAAGGCCTGGCCTTGCTCAACGGCACGCAGGTGTCGACCGCGCTGGCGCTGGCCGGCCTCTTCGGCGCCGAGGACGTGTTCGCGGCCGGGCTCATGGCCGGCGCGCTGTCGCTCGAGGCGATCCAGGGTTCGATCAAGCCCTTCGACGCGCGCATCCATGCGGCGCGCGGCCAGCCGGGTCAGATCGCGGTCGCGGCCGCGGTGCGCACGCTGCTCGAGGGCAGCGAGATCATCCCCTCGCATGCCGACTGCGGCCGCGTGCAGGACCCGTATTCCGTCCGCTGTGTGCCGCAGGTCATGGGCGCCTGCCTCGACAACCTTGTGCACGCGGCGCGCGTGCTGCGCATCGAAGCCAATGCGGCCTCCGACAACCCGCTGGTCTTCGACAACGGCGACGTCATCTCCGGCGGCAACTTCCACGCCGAGCCCGTGGCCTTTGCGGCCGACATCATCGCGCTGGCCGTGGCCGAGATCGGCGCCATCAGCGAGCGCCGCATGGCCCTGCTGCTGGACAGCGGCCTGTCGGGCCTGCCGGCCTTCCTGGTGCGCGATGGCGGCGTCAACTCCGGCTTCATGATCGCGCAGGTCACGGCCGCATCGCTCGCCTCCGAGAACAAGTCGCTTGCCCATCCGGCGAGCGTGGACAGCCTGCCCACTTCTGCGAACCAGGAAGACCACGTGTCGATGGCCACCTTCGCCGCGCGGCGACTCGCCGAGATGGTGCAGAACACCGCGGTGATCGTGGGCATCGAGGCCATGGCCGCCGCGCAAGGTATCGAGCTGAAGCGTGGCAGCATGGCCCCCACGCTCGGCACTGGCGTGTCCTCGCTGCCCCCCGAGGGGGCGCAGCCCGCCTTGGGTCGGCCCGGCGGCGGTCTGAAGAGTTCGCCCCTGCTCGAAGCCGAGTTCACCGCCATCCGCCAGCGCGTCGCCTTCATCGACCAGGACCACTTCATCGCCACCGACATCGAGGCCATGCGCCAGTGGGCGCGCCGCAGCGATTGGCCCGCCACCCTGCTGGACATCCTCCCCAGCCGCCCCTGAATCCCGCCAACGAAAGGACATGCCGCCATGAACGCTCCAGACAAGTTCGTCGCCCAGACCGCCACCGACCCCCGCCACGACCCGACCCGCGTGATCCGCGCCCCGCGCGGCAGCCAGCTCAGCTGCAAGAGCTGGCTCACCGAGGCCCCGTTCCGCATGCTGCAGAACAACCTCGACCCCGAGGTGGCCGAGCGCCCGCAGGACCTGGTGGTCTACGGCGGCATCGGCCGCGCCGCGCGCAACTGGGAATGCTTCGACCAGATCCTGGCCTCGCTGAAGACGCTCGAAGACGACGAGACCCTGCTGATCCAGTCCGGCAAGCCCGTCGGTGTCTTCAAGACCCATGCCGATGCCCCGCGCGTGCTGCTCGCCAACTCTAACCTCGTGCCCAAATGGGCGACCTGGGAGCATTTCAACGAGCTCGACCGCAAGGGCCTCTTCATGTACGGCCAGATGACCGCCGGCAGCTGGATCTATATCGGCAGCCAGGGCATCGTGCAGGGCACCTTCGAGACCTTCGTCGAGGCCGGCCGCCAGCACTACAACAACGATCTCGCAGGCAAGTGGTTCCTGACCGCGGGCCTCGGCGGCATGGGCGGCGCGCAGCCGCTGGCCGCCACGCTCGCCGGCGCCGTCTCGCTCAACATCGAGTGCAAGCAGTCGAGCATCGACTTCCGCCTGCGCACCCGCTACGTCGACAAGCAGGCCAAGGACATCGACGACGCCATCGCGCTCATCCGGCAGCACACGGCGGCGAAGGAGGCCGTGTCGATCGCGCTGCTCGGCAATGCGGCCGAGATTCTCCCCGAGCTCGTGAAGCGCGCCAAGGCCGGCGGCCTGAAGCCCGACCTCGTCACCGACCAGACATCGGCGCACGACCTGATCAACGGCTACCTGCCCGCCGGCTGGAGCGTCGAGCAATGGATCGACGCGCAGAAAGACCCGTCGCAGCACGCGCGCCTGAAGGCCGAGGCCGCGAAGTCCTGCGCCGTGCACGTGCAGGCCATGCTCGACTTCCAGGCCATGGGCATCCCCACCGTCGACTACGGCAACAACATCCGCCAGGTCGCGTTCGACGAGGGCGTGAAGAACGCCTTCGACTTCCCCGGCTTCGTGCCTGCCTACATCCGCCCGCTCTTCTGCGAAGGCAAGGGCCCCTTCCGCTGGGTCGCGCTTTCCGGCGATCCCGAGGACATCTACAAGACCGACGCCAAGATCAAGGAACTGTTCCCCGACAACAAGCACACGCACCGCTGGCTGGACATGGCGCGCGAGCGCATCTCCTTCCAGGGCCTGCCCGCGCGCATCTGCTGGCTGGGCCTGGGCGAGCGCCACAAGGCCGGCCTGGCCTTCAACGAGATGGTGAAGTCGGGCGAGCTCAAGGGCCCGATCGTCATCGGCCGCGACCACCTCGACACCGGCTCGGTCGCCAGCCCCAACCGCGAGACCGAGGCCATGAAGGACGGCACCGATGCCGTGTCCGACTGGCCGCTGCTCAACGCGCTGCTCAACACCGCGGGCGGCGCGACCTGGGTCAGCCTGCACCATGGCGGCGGCGTCGGCATGGGCTACTCGCAGCATTCGGGCGTGGTGATCGTGTGCGACGGCACCGACGCCGCAGCCAAGCGCATCGCGCGCGTGCTGTGGAACGACCCGGCCACCGGCGTCATGCGCCATGCCGACGCGGGCTACGAACAGGCCGTCGCAACGGCAAAGAAGCATTCCCTCCAACTCCCCATGATCAAGTGAGCCCAACCCCATGTCCGAGATCTACCTGCACTATCTGAACCACCTCGACGTCCAGGCACTGGCGATGACCGATGCCGAGATCGTCGCCGCCGTCGAGGCCGGCCTGCTCGCGCAAGGCCGCGGCGAGACCACCATCGAGCCACGCATGCACCTCGTGCCCGAGAAGGACTACCCGGGCCACTTCAACGTGCTGCGCGGCTACGTGCGGCCGCTCGGCGTCGCGGGCGTGAAGGTGGTGGGCGACTTCTACCGCAACTACGAACAAGGCCTGCCCTCGGAACTGGCGCTGCTCAACCTCTTCGATCCGAAGAACGGCGTGCCGGTGGCCATCATCGACGCCTCCGACATCACCGACATGCGCACCGGCGCGGTGACCGCCATCGGCGCCAAGCACCTCGCGCGCAAGGACTCGAAGATCCTCGGCCACATCGGCGCGCGCGGCACCTCGTACTGGAACGTGCGCCTGCTGCATTCGATCTTCCACTTCGACGAGATCCGCGTGCACTCGCGCCGGCCCGAGAGCCGCGAGAAGTTCGCCGCCCGGCTGGAACGCGACCTCGGCACGAAGATCACCGTCACCGAGGACTGGGAGTCCTGCGTGCGCGGCGCCGACATCGTGGTCGAGGCCTCGCGCCTGGAGAAGCCCACGCCGATGCTCAAGACCGAGTGGATCAAGAAGGGCGCCTGCGTCATTCCCTACGGCACCATGAGCGCGGTCGAGCTCTCGCTCACCGACATCATGGACAAGATGGTCATGGACGACTGGGGCCAGGCCAAGGCCGGTCCGCTCGGCGCGCTGCGCGCGCACGTCGACAGCGGAAAGCTCTCCGAGCAGACGCTGCACGCCGAGCTGGGCCAGATCGTCGCGGGGCTCAAGCCCGGGCGCGAGAGCGAGGACGAGACCAACCTCTTCTGGCACCGCGGCCTCTCGCTGTCGGACATCGCGCTCGGCTCGGCCATGCTCGAGAAGGCCAAGCGCATGGGGCTCGGCCAGCAGCTTCGCTTCCGCTGACGCCATGGCTCGCGTCGCCAACGCGCGCATGTACTCGGCCACCGCCTCGGCGCGGGCCGACTGGAAGACCCTGTTCGCATGGGTACTCGCACGCGCGGAGCTCGGGTGGACGGTGATCGACTACGACGCGCCCGCGCCGCTCTCCGCGCTGTGGGCGCGCGAGGACCTGGGCCTGGCGATGATGTGCGGGCTGCCCTTCTCGCAGCGCACGCCGCGGCCGACGCTGGTCGCCGCGCCGGTGCCTTCGCCGGAGCGCTACGAAGGCCGGCCGGTCTACTTCACCGACATCGTGGTGCGCGCCGATGCGCCGTACCAGCGCCTCGAGGACACCTTCGGCGACGTGGTGGGCTACACGCTGGCCGACTCGATGTCGGGTGGCGTCGCCCTCGCGCACCACCTCGCGCCCTATCGCGAGGCGCGGCGAGGGCGTCTCTACCGCAAGGCGGTCGGCAGCCTGATCCACGCGCGCGGCGTGATCGATGCGTTGGCCGCCGGCACCATCGACGTCGGCCCGCTCGACAGCTACTACCACGACCTGCTGCGGCACAGCGAGCCTGCCTTCGCGCAGCAGGTGCGCACCATCGCCAGTACCGCAGCGCGGCCCATCCCGCCGCTGGTGGCCACCGCCGCACTGGAGCCGGACGAACTCGCGCGCCTGCGCGCTGCGCTGCAGGCCAGCACGAAGGCGCCCGAGCTGCGCGCCGTGGCGGAACGCTTGTTGCTTGCGGGCTTTGCCGTGCCCGATCCCGCGGACTACGACGTCCTCGCGCGGATCGCCCATTCCAACCTTCCCACTTTCGAGGAACTCTGATGATCCAGCGTCGTCTTGCCCTTTTATTGCCTCTTCTGTTCGCGTCCGTCGTCCACGCGCAGGCGTGGCCTGCCAAACCGGTCCGCATCATCGTGCCCTTCGCCCCCGGCGGCCCGGCCGACGTGCTGGCGCGTGTGATCGGACAGGAGCTTTCCGACACGCTCGGCCAGCCCTTCGTCGTCGAGAACAAGGTGGGTGCGGCCGGCAACATCGGCGTCGAGCAGATCGCCAAGGCCGCGCCGGACGGCTACACGCTGGGCATCGTCCCGGTGGGCAATGTCGCGGTGAACCCCAGCCTCTTTCCGGCCCTGCCCTACAAGGCCAGCGAGCTCGCGCCGGTCGCGATGCTGGCGACCGTGGAGAACGTGCTCGTGGTCAATGCCGAGGTGCCAGCTCAATCGCTCAAGGAGCTGCTCGCGCTGGCGAAGCAGAAGCCCGGGACCCTGAGCTTCGCCTCGCCCGGCGCCGGCAGCCAGGCCCACCTGGCCGGCGAGCTGATGGCGCTGGAGGCGGGCGTGAAGCTGATCCACGTGCCCTACAAAGGCGTCGGCCCGGCCATCAACGACCTGGTCGGCGGCCAGGTGACCATGATGTTCGGCTCCATATCGGCCGTGCTGCCGCACGTCAAGTCCGGCAAGCTGCGCGCGCTCGGCGTTGCCAGCCTCAAGCGCTCGGCCGCCATGCCCGAGCTGCCGACCATCGCGGAGCAGGGCCTGCCGAAGTTCGAGGCCGTGTCGTGGTACGCGCTGATGGCGCCCGCCGGAACGCCTGCCGTTGTCGTCGATCGCCTCAATGCCGAGAGCACCCGCTCGCTGGCCAAGCCTGCGATCAAGGAGAAGTTCGCCGCCCAGGGCCTGGAGCCCGGCAGCGGCAAGCCGCAGGACCTCGCGGCCACGATCCGCACGGAAACCGCGCGCTGGTCCGAAGTGATCAGGAAGCAGAACATCAAGCCCGACTGACCTGATGGCCCTCACGCACTTCTCGCGCCGCAGCTTGGCCGTCACGCCGTGGAAGAACGGCGGCGGCACCACGCAGGAGATCGCCTGCTGGCCACCGGGCGCGGGGCTTTCCGACTTCGGCTGGCGCGTGAGCATCGCGACCATCGCGGCGCCGGGCCCCTTCTCGGTCTTCGCGGGCATCGATCGCAGCATCATGCTGCTGGAGGGCGAGGGCGTTCGCCTGCAGTCGTGCGATGGCCGCGTCGACCACCGCCTCGACCTGCCGCACCGGCCCTTTGCCTTTGCCGGCGATGTGGAGATCGACTGCACGCTGCAGGGCGGCGCGTCGAGCGACTTCAACGTGATGACGCGGCGCGGGCAATGGCGCGCTGAGCTGCAGGTGCTCGACGGCGCCGCCAGGATTGCGCCCGCCTCGCATGGCGTGCTGCTGGCCTTGCGTGGAGACTGGCGCCTGGATGGCGAGGATCAGCCCTGCCGCGAAGGCGAGGGCCTGCACTGGGCCGAAGCGCCGCACGCGTGGCAGGTCGTGCCAGCGAGCCCGGACGCACGTCTGGCCGTGGTGCGCATCCTGCCCGCCGATCCGCAGCCTTGAGAGACGAACGATGAAAGCCCTGAACCAACTTCCTTCCGCCGATGGTCTGTGGACCGGTCTGCGGCTCGCGCCCGGCGCGGCGCCCGATGTGGCGCTGGCTGAAGGCGCGCAAGCGGCAATCGCCGTGGCGCAGGGCCGCATCGCCTGGATCGGCGACAGCCGCGCCGTGCCCGAGCGCTTTGCCGATGCGCCACGCCACGACGGCGCAGGCGCGCTCGTCACGCCCGGCCTGATCGACTGCCACACGCACTTGGTCTACGGCGGCCAGCGCGCCAACGAGTTCGCAATGCGCCTCGCGGGTGCCAGCTACGAGGACGTCGCGAAAGCCGGCGGCGGCATCGTCTCCTCGGTCCGCGCGACGCGCGAGGCCAACGAGGATGAGCTCTTCGCCCAGGCCGCGCCGCGCCTGGAACAGTTGCTGGCCGACGGCGTGTGCGCCATCGAGATCAAGTCCGGCTACGGCCTTTCGCTCGAACACGAGCGCAAGCAGCTGCGCGTGGCGCGGCGGCTCGGCGAAGCGTATGGCGTGACCGTGCGCACGACCTTCCTGGGCGCCCATGCGCTGCCGCCCGAATACGCGGGCCGCAGCGGCGACTACATCGACGCCGTGTGCAGCGAGATGATGCCCGCGCTCGCCGCCGAAGGGCTGGTCGATGCGGTCGATGTCTTCTGCGAGCGGATCGCCTTCTCGCTGGAAGAAACCGAGCGCGTGTTCCAGGCCGCCCGCGCGCTGGGCCTGCCCGTCAAGCTGCACGCCGAGCAGCTT
Organism: Variovorax sp. RA8; assembly: GCF_901827175.1. NCBI lineage: Bacteria > Pseudomonadati > Pseudomonadota > Betaproteobacteria > Burkholderiales > Comamonadaceae > Variovorax > Variovorax sp. RA8. Next base: position 349,039 of record NZ_LR594662.1, read on the forward strand.
TCCGACATGGGCGGCGCGGCACTGGCGGCGCGCTACGGCGCGCTCTCGTGCGACCACATCGAGCACCTCTCCCCCGAGGGCATCGCCGCCATGCGAGCGGCCGGCACCGTCGCCGTGCTGCTGCCGGGCGCGTACTACACACTGCGCGACACGCACCTGCCGCCCATCGAAGCGCTGCGCGCGGCCGGCGTGCCGATGGCCGTGTCGACCGATCACAACCCCGGCACCTCTCCGGCATTGAGCCTGCTGCTGATGATGAACATGGCCTGCACGCTGTTCCGCCTGACGGTGCCCGAGGCGGTGGCGGGCGTGACGGTGCACGCGGCGCGCGCACTGGGCTTGTCGGACACGCATGGCGTGCTCGGAGCGGGCCGGTCCGCCGACTTCGTGCTGTGGGACGCCACCGACGCCTCCGAGCTCGCCTACTGGTTCGGACGCCGCGCCGTGAAGCGCGTGGTCCGCCAGGGGCGCATTGCGCAGGAGGGCGGGCGATGAGCGAGCCCGGCGCCCTGCATGCCTGCGATGCGCTGCTGCCTTCGGGCTGGGCGCGCAACGTGCTGCTGCGCTGGGACGCGGCAGGCCGGCTCACGCTGGTGGAGCCCGATGCGGAAGCGCAGGCTGATGCGCCCCTTTCCATCGGCCCCGTCATCCCCGGCATGCCCAACCTGCATTCGCATGCCTTCCAGCGCGCCTTCGCCGGGCTCACCGAATTCCGCGGCAGCGGGGAAGACAGCTTCTGGAGCTGGCGCACGCTGATGTACCGATTCGCGGCCCAGCTCTCGCCGGCGCAGGTGGAGGCCATCGCCACCTGGCTCTATGTCGAGATGCTCGAGGCCGGCTACACCTCGGTCTGCGAGTTCCACTATCTGCACCACGACCGCGATGGCCGTTCCTATGCCGACGACGCAGAACTCGCCCTGGCCCTGCTGCGCGCGGCCGAGCGAGCCGGCATCGGCCTGACCTTGCTACCCGTGCTCTACCAGGCAAGCGGCTTCGGCGGCCAGCCGCCCAACCCGGGGCAGCGGCGCTTCATCCGCTCGACCGATTCGATGCTGCGGCTGCTCGAGCGGCTGCGGCCCCTGTGCGAGTCTCAGGGAGCGCGCCTCGGCCTTGCGCCGCATTCGCTGCGGGCGGTTGCGCCCGATGCCTTGCGCGACGCGCTCTCGGGGCTGGACGCGATCGATGCCACCGCACCCATCCACATCCACATCGCCGAGCAGACCGCCGAGGTCGATGCCTGCCTGGCCTGGAGCGGCCAGCGCCCCGTCGCCTGGCTGCTCGACCATGCGTCGGTCGACGCGCGCTGGTGCCTGGTCCATGCCACGCACATGGACGCCAGCGAATATCGCCGTGCCGCCGCGAGCGGCGCGGTCGCGGGGCTGTGCCCGACCACCGAGGCCAATCTCGGCGACGGCCTCTTCGACTTCGGCGCCTGGCGCGCGCATGGCGGGCGCTGGGGCGTGGGCTCCGACAGCCATGCGTGCGTCAACGCGGCCGAGGAACTGCTGATGCTCGAATACGGCCAGCGGCTCGCGACCCGGCAGCGCAACATCGGCGCCGATGCGGCCCAGCCCTGCGTCGCGATGGCCATGACGCTTGCGGCCGTGCAGGGCGGCGCACAGGCTGCCGGCCGCGCTGTCGCGGGCCTGGCCGTCGGCCAGCAGGCCGACTTCGTCATGCTCGACGCCAACCATCCCGCGCTCGCCGGCCTCTGCGCGACCGACATGTTGTCCTCGCACGTCTTCGCCAGTCATCGCACCAACGCGATCGCCTCGGCCTGGGTGGCCGGCCAACGGCGCGTCGCCGGCGGATTGCATCCTCTTCACAACGATGCGGCGGCGGCCTTCGTCACCGCGCGCAGCCAACTGCTCACTGCTTCATCATGAACTTCTTCGAAACCACCGAGCCTCCCTTCCGCTTCCGCCAGGGCACGCGGCCGCTGCTCATCTCCATGCCGCATGTCGGCACCCACGTCCCGCCTGCACTGGCCGCACGGCTGACCGAGGAAGCGAGGCAGGTGCCCGATACCGACTGGCACCTGGAGCGCCTCTACGACTTCGCCGACGAACTGGGCGCTTCGGTGCTCGTGGCGACGCATTCACGCTACGTGATCGACCTGAACCGGCCGCCGGACAACCAGAACCTGTACCCGGGCCAGGACACCACCGGCCTGTGCCCCATCGATACCTTCGACAAGACCCCGCTCTACGCCGCCGGCGATGTGCCGGACGAGTCCGAGATTGCGGCGCGCGTCGATGCGATCTGGAAGCCGTACCACCATAAGCTGGCGGCGGAGCTCGCGCGCATGAAGGCGGTGCACGGCACCGTCGCGCTGTGGGACGCGCACTCGATCCGCTCGGTGCTGCCGCGCTTCTTCGAAGGGCGGTTGACCGATCTCAATCTGGGGACTGGGGGAGGGACGAGCTGCGATCCGGCGCTGGCTGCTGAGCTGATCCGGATCGCCTCCTCGGCAAGCGGCTATACCGCGGCGTTGAATGGCCGATTCAAGGGCGGCCACATCACGCGCACTTACGGAAATCCCGCGGGCGGCGTGCATGCAGTGCAGCTGGAAATGACGCAGGCCAGCTACATGGAGGAGCAGTTGCCCTTTGCGTACCTGCCTGAGACCGCCATCCGCGTGCAGCCGGTGGTGCGGCGGATGGTGGAGGCGGTGGTGGAGTTTATTGGAAGCCGGTAAGAATCTTCCCACGGGCTCTGTTGTCTTGATTGACTGGAACCAACCCGTCTGTGGACGTGCGCAGCTCGATGGTCGCGGCAATGGGAAATTTTTGGCTCAACCCTGAAGGTCGAACACCCCTTGGACCCAGCCGTGGGTTTCTCGCTCAAAATTTTGAGCTTAGTCACGATCTTGGCCCAGCTAACCAGAGAGACCCGAGGATGGCAGGAATGCGTAATCCCGGCTCGCGCGGATTGGTTTCATTTGGGGAACCCTGCCAAGACTGCGAGAAGGGGTGATGAAGCCCCTCGCCCACGCGCGCTCCCAGGCGGTTCCCCCCCCCCCATCCTCGCCACCCGCATCGCCGTCGTCGACGGCGTCACGGGATCGAGCGGGCGGCGTGCATGCGGTGCGGTGGGAAATGACGCAGCCAGCTACATGGAGGAGCAGCTGCTTTTTCGTACCGGCCGGAGACAGCCATCCCGTATACGGCCGGTGGTTCGGCCGATGGTAGTGGTTACTCTGGTGTCCGTTGAAAGTCGGTCAGGGAGACTGCGTGCCCGATTGAGCGAGGAGGCCAATCTGCACACTCGGCCTTCTCAGTGAGGGCATGATTTCACCGCGTGAGCTATTTCACAAAAGACTGGCCAGTTCTTTCTCAAGTTTCGTGCGAATCGACTTGAGGTCACCTTCTAGGAGGCTGATCCCTCCAAAATACGTGTTGCTATAGAGGTTCGCGAGTGAACCTCTTATTTCTTGCTTTAAGGCAGAGGGCAGATGGAGTTCCAATTGATCAAAAAGAGCTTTCAAATACTCATATCTTTGCTCATTTGGAGTGTCGATCAGCTTATCTGCATAAACCCTGGTTTCCGGTTTGTTTGGGTCGACAGGAACGCGGCCACCGGCAGCCCAGTAGAGCGCGTTCATGGCTCGCACTGAGCCTACTTCGGGACTTGGTTCACACTTTATCAGGTATGTGATTGTCTCAGCCAAATCACTGCTTGTCTTCGGATTGACCTTGGAGAGCCCTTTTCCGCGCATTAAAAACTTCTGTTGTTCTCGTTTTTGCACACCTTCTTGCGATCCTTTGGCTCCGCTGTCTATTTCATCTGGAAATTCTTCGGAGCGCTCTACGAATTCATCTGCGTCGTCACGGATGTCTTTTTGCGGTTGCGCCTGATCGGAGTCCGAGGGAATTGAAATTTGAGGGTCAATTATGCCTGACTGTTCGATCTCGATTCTTGGCGGCAAAGTCCCGACGGTTGGTTCTACGTCTAAGAGTTCTTGGTCTCCCATGTTCGAGTCCCGCTGCTGCGCGTCTGGCTGGTTCAAGAGCACAGCGGCTTCTGGCATTGGAACGACGCGGCGGCGCTGCGTGAGCGGCCGGGAAAGGCTAGAAGCCCTCCCGAACCCCGCTCTTTCCAGGTTGAGGACGCGGTCGGTGCGCAGCAATGGCACCTTTGGAAATTCACGACCGCGCTCCTGGAAGTCAGCGTCGTCGGATGGTGCTTTCCATGCGTCCGTTGGCTCAGGAGAATTTTTCCTTTCTCTAGGAGAAAGGATCATGCCCAGGTTCGATCTGGTTGTGCTCGCTGGCTTAACTCTTTTGAACTCTGATGGCTTCTCGCGGGTAATTGGAAGAGGTGGAGGTTTTTTATTGAGAATGCGGGATTTCAGCTCGTCAACTGTAAAATGGGGTGACTTGGCCGGCTGGATATAGTCGTCCTCCGAGGACTTGGTCTTTGAGGACTCTCCGCTGCTCTTCCCGTCTTCATCAATGATGTCAGGTGCAATGTTTTTCAACCGGACCCTGGACCGTTCATTCGGTTCGAACTTGTCTCGCGGACTCACGGGCATTTTCCCGAAAGAGGAGGGGAGGGCAATCTTGGTTAGCCCTCCTATTATCTTTTCAGGGCGCGCGGGCATCACAGTGATATTTTGAGGTTTTCTTTCCGTGGTTGTCTTGGAGCCGCGCGGGGTGGTTGATTTATATTTTTTTGGCAATACCTGCCCCTTTTTTTCAGGAACGATAGTTCGTAAGTTTCTTTCTTCGGGCTGCTGAGTTTCTTCTTTTTTCCCTTTTTCCCTGGCTTCGTAAATCAGATTGATGAAGGTGGAGGTGGGTAAAGTGCCGTGTGGAGTCATGAAATTTTCCTTGGAGTGATGAATATGAATCGCAAACGCCAGCGACTCTGATGTGATGCAATTACGCGTCACGCATTATTAGAATTGAGCCGCTGAAATGCGTCGCTAGAAAGGCACTGCTGGAACATGCCGATGCAATGCGCAAGCCATTGCACGATTTGGATTGCATACGATCTGTGCGTTCTCTGATATTAATTGTTTTTAATGTCTCTGTTGTCAGACCCAGGGCCTGTGCCGCCCGGATCTTCTTGAGCGGCTGTTTTTGAAGGAGGGGCCTTCACTCGTGGGAGCCGATGTTCCGTGGGCAATGGCTTCACAAGGCTGACGCTCCGCAATTTTTCTAGCCGAGCGGACGTCTTTTCCGGGCTGCGGGGTCCCGATAGATCTTGGCCTGAGATCTCGAGGTCTTCCAAGGAAATTGAGAGGTTGCTCGATTTCGCCGGCTTCTTGTTCGGGGTATTGGGTTCCGAATTGTTTTTTGTGGTTCTTTCGGATGTTTTTGTCTCGGAATCCAGGATGTCTGCGAGTTCGGCTGCGAGATCGTCAAATTGTTGGGAATAGTTGACCGGGGAATTTTCACTAACCGGGGTCAAGGTCCTGGGACTCAGTGAAAAAGTTGGTGAAAATCTTGGACTTTCCTGCACTGTTAGCCTGGGTGATTTGATCGATGGCATGAGGAGAACCGGCCTCTTGCCCGATGCCGTAACACGGCGCTGGAATTTGGTGGGGGACGCTGGCAAATCTCGGGTTGTTGGTTGAGGCGGGTGCTGCGGCGTGTGTGGTTGGCTTTCCGGGTTTCCTGTCGCTTCAAGCTCCACTTTGTCTGAAGATTCCTGTTGGTGGAGCTGAGGCCGCGCTGAAGGTGGTGATGGTTCTTTCGGGATAATCGATGCCAGGCTCTCTGCTTTCTGAGATATTTGCAGATTTTTATTTTTGTTTGGGGAGCTGTTGGCCGAGCTGATCGGGATTGGGGGAAGTGCTCGTCCGGGGTTTTTATATGTTTTTCCAGCGCTCATGGAGTTGAATTTTTGATGATTGAATAAAGAAGTTGAAAAATGGCAACGACAGTCAGGCCAGCACGCTGGTCAGCAGGACGCCGTGGCCCTCCGACGCACGCAGGCCGATGACGTCCCGCGCAGTCGTGGTTTCCTCCAGGTGAAACCGAAGCATCTCCGCCACGAACTCCCCGTCAAGCGCTTCGTCATCCCGAAGCTCCCCGCAAAAGATGGCGCGCGAGGAGCCAGCGTCGAAGGCGTAGGCGCCACGGAGCGTTCCATGCGTGCGCAGGTTGAGCTGCAACAGTTGCTCGCAGACCTCGGCGCGCTCGTGGGAGACGGTGTCGCCCAGGTCGATGTAGAAGAACAGCGCGTCGCCGTCTTCCGCATCCTCGAAGTCCAACAGGACTTCGATCTCGTCGATCGAGAGCGAGTAGCGTCCGTCCTGCGGCGACGCTTCGACATGCAATGCGCGGGCGGCGGCTTCGCAGATGCCGTTGAATTGGAGCTGGTTCATGGTGGTGTTCCTGATCGCGGCCTTGTCCACCGTGGACGCGGCAGCACGCCCAGATGCGTAACCCTCGCCTGCGGATTAGTTCCATCGGGCCGCAAGGCCACGGCTTCGAACGAGGGCATCGAGCCCTTCCTACAATCGCCCCCTATGAAGCCCCTCGCCTACACGCGCGCCCAGCAGCTCCCCGCCATCCTCGCCACCCGCATCGCCATCCTCGACGGCGCCATGGGAACGATGATCCAGCGCTTCAAGCTCACCGAAGCCCAGTACCGCGGCGAGCGCTTCAAGGACTTTGCGCGCGACGTGAAGGGCAACAACGAGCTGCTCTCGCTGACGCGGCCCGAGGTGATCCGCGACATCCACGAGGCCTACCTGGCCGCCGGCGCCGACCTGATCGAGACCAACACCTTCGGCGCGACCCGCATCGCGCAGGAGGACTACAAGATGGCCGACCTGGCGCGCGAGATGAACCTCGAATCGGCACGTATCGCCCGCGCCGCCTGCGACAAGTTCAGCACCCCCGACAAGCCGCGCTTCGTGGCCGGCGCGCTCGGCCCGACGCCCAAGACTGCCAGCATCAGCCCCGACGTGAACGACCCCGGCGCGCGCAACGTGAGCTTCGAGGAGCTGCGCTCCTCCTACTACGAGCAGGTGGAGGCACTGGTCGAGGGCGGCGCCGACGTGCTGCTGGTCGAGACCATCTTCGACACGCTCAACGCGAAGGCCGCGCTGTTCGCCGTCGACGAGTACTTCGAGGCGAGCGGCGAGCGCCTGCCGCTGATCATCAGCGGCACGGTGACCGATGCCTCCGGGCGCATCCTCAGCGGCCAGACCGTCACCGCCTTCTGGCACAGCGTGCGCCACGCGCGTCCGCTGGCGATCGGGCTGAACTGCGCGCTGGGCGCGGCGCTGATGCGGCCCTACATCCAGGAGCTGGCGCGGGTGGCGGACGACACCTTCATCAGCTGCTACCCCAACGCCGGCCTGCCCAATCCGATGAGCGAGACCGGCTTCGACGAGACGCCGGATGTCACCTCGCGCCTGCTGCACGAGTTCGCCTCCGAGGGGCTGGTCAACATCGTGGGCGGCTGCTGCGGCACCACGCCGGAGCACATCGCCGCGATCGGGCAGGCGGTGTCGCCGCTGGCGGGCCGGGCGCTGCATCGCGCCGCCTTCTATCCCGAAGCCGCCTGAGCCTGGCCCAGCCGCCGGCTTCCCTGTAAAGGCCGGATGAAGAAGCTCTCCAAGGGTTATGGCGGTGCACCGCCGCACGAGCGGGCCCGTTGGACGGTCAGGCCGTCGCCGAATGGCAATGCCGGGCACGCGGTCTGCCCTGAAGTTCATCAAGGAGGCACCATGAACAGCAAGCTCGCGCAACGCTGGATCGGCATCGGAATCCTCGCACTCGCGCTTCCGATCGCCGCGGCGGCCCAGGAGGCCGTCGCGCGCAACACCGTCAATCTTCGGGCGGGCCCTTCGGGCGACTACCCGGTCGTGGCCCGGCTGGGCCCCGGCCAGCCCTTCGAAGTGCTGGGCTGCATCAGCGGCTACAGCTGGTGCGACGTGGTACTGCCCGACGGCCTTCGGGGCTGGGTGTATTCAGGCGCCATCGACTACGTCTACGAGGACCGGCGCTTTCCCCTGGCCACCTACGGCGCGACCATCGGCGTGCCGATCATTGGCTTCACGATCGGCAATTACTGGGCTGACCACTATCGCGACCGGCCCTGGTACCGCGAGCCGCGCTGGTGGCACGGGCGGCCGCCGCCGCCGGTGGCCGGTTGGCGTCCAGTGCCGCCGCCGCGGCCGAACTGGCAGCCCCGGCCCTGGAATGACCGCGACTCGGGCTACCGGCCGCGCCCGGGACCAGGCTATCAGCCCCATCCCGACCCGGGTTTCCGGCCGCAGCCAGGCTGGCAGCCGCCGCCCGGGCAGCGCCCGCCGCCGGAGCACGGTTTCCGGCCGCCGCGGCCCGATCGTGACGTTCGTCCGCCGCAGCCCGGCCAGGACGTCCGTCCTCCGCGTGGCGATCCCGGCGTGCGGCCGCCCCAGCACGCCCAGCCGCCGGGCATTCAGCCGGGCGCTCGTCCGCCGCAGATGCACCCGGGCCAAGCCGCCGGTCGCCCGCAGGCGCCCGGTCCTGCACCGGGTCCGGCGCCGGCCATGCCTGGCGCGGATCTGCGGCAACGGCAGCTGGACCGGATCAACCGGCCGCCGTCGAACGATCGTCCTTAGTCCTTCAGTCCTTCTTGCGCGCGATCAGCGCCACGAAGCGCTGCGCGCCCAGCCCCAGCGGACGCTCGCGGGACCAGACCACGTCCACCCACAGGTCCAGCCCGTTCGAGAGGTTCTCGAAAGGGATCTCCACCAGCGCGCCGGCCGCCACGTGCGGCCGGGCGAAGTTGCGCGGCAGCCAGCCCCAGCCCAGGCCGGCGGTGATCAGGCTCAGCGCCGCCAGGGCGTTGTCGGTGCGCCAGACATGGCGCGCGAACTCGAAGCGCGGGTCACGGGTGGCTAGGTCGCGGCCCGCCACGACGATCTGCCGGGTGGTCCTCAGGTGGTCCTCGCGCAGCCGGCCGCCGGCGCCCGCCAGCACCGGGTGGCCGGGCGCGATCACGGCCACCATCATCTCGTTGGCCACCTCCTGGAAGGCCTCGCGGCCGTCCAGGCTCGGGCGCTCGAAGACCAGTGCCAGCTGGGCGCGGCCACTGTGCAGCAGCGCCAGCGCATCGTCCTGCGGCGCGGCCAGCACTTCGACCTCCAGCTGCGGATATTGCTGCGCGAGCGTGGCCAGCGCGCCGCTCCACGGCGCGGCGAGCAGCTCGGGCGCGATGGCGAGGGTGAGGCGGTTCTCCAGGCCCTGCGTGAGGGCCAGCGCCTGCACCTGAAGCTGCTGCAGCTGCGCCGCCAGCAAACGGGCCTGCGGCTCCAACGAGCGCGCGGCGGGCGTCGGCTGGGGCTCGCGCCCTTTGCGATCGAACAAGGCGAGGTTCAGCTCCGCCTCGAGGTTGGCGATCGCCATGCTGACCGCCGAGGGCACGCGGTGCAGCGCGCGCGCAGCGGCCGAGAACGAGCCGTGGTCGAGCACGGCGAGGAAAACCTCCACGTTGTCGCTGGTGAAACTCATCGGACTATCAGAAAATCTGAAAGAAGATGACTTTTTATATCAGCAATTGACACATAAAGTCGAGCCCGATCCAGCAGCACCACCAAAAGGAACGATTTCATGCAAGGGCTCAAGCGCCGCGTCGTCTACATCACGCTCTACGAGGGCATTGCCATCATTGTGGCCAGTGCGGGACTTGCACTGATGACGGGGCAGAGCGCCGGCCATTCGGGCGTCGCGGCGGTGCTGGCCTCGGCTATTGCGATCCTCTGGAACCTCACCTTCAACGCCCTGTTCGAGCGCTGGGAGTCGCGCCAGGTGACGCGTGGCCGCAGCCTGCGCCGCCGCATCGCCCACGCGATCGGCTTCGAAGGCGGGCTGGTGGCCTTCCTGGTGCCGGTCTTCGCCTGGTGGCTGGACGTGAGCCTGTGGCAGGCGCTGGTGATGGACCTGGGCCTGGTGGTGTTCTTCCTGGTCTACACCTTCGCCTTCAACTGGGCCTTCGACGGGATCTTCGGCCTGCCCGCCTCGGCGTCCGGGGCCGCGCAGCCGGCGTAAAATCGCCGGCTCCCAAGGAGCGTTGCAGCGCGGCCTCCCTTGACCAGGGCGCCGCGTCAGGCTTGGGCTTCCATTCGCTGGAGTGCAACGACGCTCGCCTGAACCCGTTCACAGGTGAGCCCATGTCTTCAGATTCCTCCTCTTCCGTCCAAGTCCCCCCGATGAAGCTGTCCGGCCTGGAGCCGGTGCAGATCGGCGCGGGCACGCTGTTTGTCAACATCGGCGAGCGCACCAACGTCACCGGCTCCAAGGCCTTCGCCCGCATGATCCTGAACGGCCAGTTCGAGGAGGCGCTGGCGGTGGCCCGCCAGCAGGTCGAGAACGGCGCCCAGGTGATCGACATCAACATGGACGAGGCCATGCTCGACAGCAAGGCGGCGATGGTGCGCTTCCTGAACCTGATCGCCAGCGAGCCCGACATCGCGCGCGTGCCGATCATGATCGACAGCTCCAAGTGGGAGGTGATCGAGGCGGGCCTGCGCTGCATCCAGGGCAAGGGCATCGTCAACTCGATCAGCATGAAGGAGGGCGTGGAGGGCTTCAAGCACCAGGCCACGCTGCTGCGCCGCTATGGCGCGGCCGCGGTGGTGATGGCCTTCGACGAGAAGGGCCAGGCCGACACCTACCAGCGCAAGATCGAGATCTGCGAGCGGGCGTACCGCATCCTGGTGGATGAAGTGGGCTTCCCGCCCGAGGACATCATCTTCGACCCCAACATCTTCGCGATTGCCACCGGCATCGAGGAGCACAACAACTACGCGGTCGACTTCATCGAGGCCACGCGCTGGATCAAGAAGAACCTGCCGGGCGCCAAGGTGTCGGGCGGCGTGTCGAACGTGAGCTTCAGCTTCCGCGGCAACGACCCGGTGCGCGAGGCCATCCACACGGTGTTCCTCTACCACGCGATCCAGGCGGGCATGGACATGGGCATCGTCAACGCCGGCATGGTCGGCGTGTACGACGACCTCGAGCCGTCCTTGCGCGAGCGCGTGGAAGACGTGGTGCTCAACCGCCGCCCCGACGCGGGCGAGCGCCTGGTCGAAGTGGCCGAGAGCGCCAAGAGCGGCGCCAAGGACGACAGCAAGAAGCTCGAGTGGCGGGGCACGCCGGAGCAGCCGGTGTCGGTCAACCAGCGCTTGTCGCATGCGCTGGTGCACGGCATCACGGACTTCATCGTCGAGGACACCGAGGAGGCCTACCGCGCCATCCTGGCCAAGGGCGGCCGCCCGCTGCACGTGATCGAGGGCCCCCTGATGGACGGCATGAACGTGGTCGGCGACCTGTTCGGCGCCGGCAAGATGTTCCTGCCTCAGGTGGTGAAGTCGGCGCGCGTGATGAAGCAGGCGGTGGCCCACCTGATTCCCTACATCGAGGAAGAGAAGCGCCAGGACGAGGCCGCCGGCCGCGACGTGCGCACCAAGGGCAAGATCGTCATCGCTACCGTGAAGGGCGACGTGCACGACATCGGCAAGAACATCGTCACCGTCGTGCTCCAGTGCAACAACTTCGAGGTGGTGAACATGGGTGTGATGGTCCCCTGCCACGAGATCCTGGCGCGCGCCAAGGTCGAGGGCGCGGACATCGTGGGCCTGTCGGGCCTGATCACGCCCAGCCTGGAGGAAATGCAGTACGTCGCCGGCGAGATGCAGAAGGACGAGCATTTCCGCATCCGCAAGATCCCGTTGCTGATCGGCGGCGCCACCACCAGCCGCGTGCACACGGCGGTGAAGATCGCGCCGCACTACGAGGGGCCGGTGGTCTACGTGCCCGACGCCTCGCGCAGCGTGAGCGTGGCGCAGTCGCTGCTCTCGGAGCAGGCTACAGCCTACATCGACGAGCTCAACGCCGACTACGACAAGGTGCGGCACCTGCATGCCAACAAGAAGCAGGTGCCGCTGTGGCCGCTGGCCAAGGCGCGCGCCAACAAGACGCCGATCGACTGGAAGGGCTACGTGCCGCCGGTGCCGAAGTTCACCGGCCGGCGCATGTTCCGCAACTTCGACCTGAGCGAGCTCGCGAAGTACATCGACTGGGGGCCTTTCTTCCAGACCTGGGACCTGGCCGGGCCCTTCCCTGCGATCCTCAAGGACGAGGTGGTGGGCAGCGAAGCGGTGCGCGTCTTCGGCGACGGGCAGCGCATGCTCAAGCGCCTGATAGAGGGCCGCTGGCTCACCGCCAACGGCGTGATCGGTTTCTGGCCCGCCAACGCGGTGAACGACGACGACATCGCGCTCTACACCGACGAGACGCGCACCCAGGCCGCGCTCACCTGGTACGGCCTGCGCCAGCAAACCGAGAAGCAGGCGATCGAGGGGGTGATGCGCCCCAGCCGCTGCCTGGCCGACTTCGTGGCGCCGCGCGAGAGCGGCGTGGCCGACTATGTGGGCATGTTTGCCGTCACGGCGGGCATCGGCGTCGAGAAGAAGGAGAAGTTCTTCCTCGACGACCTCGACGACTACTCGGCCATCATGCTCAAGGCCCTGGCCGACCGGCTGGCCGAGGCCTTCGCCGAGGCGCTGCACCACCGCGTGCGCACCGACCTCTGGGGCTACGCGCCCGACGAGGCCCTGAGCAACGAGGCGATGATTGCCGAAAAGTACCGCGGCATCCGCCCGGCGCCCGGTTATCCGGCCTGCCCCGACCACAGCGTGAAGCGGCCGATGTTCGAGCTGCTGCAGTGCCAGGACATCGGCATGACGCTGACCGAAAGCCTGGCCATGATGCCCGCCGCCAGCGTCAGCGGCTTCTACCTGAGCCATCCCGAGGCCACCTACTTCAACGTCGGCAAGATCGGGCGCGACCAGTTGCAGGACCAGGCCGCGCGGCGCCGTGAGAGCGAAGCAGACCTGGAGCGGCTGCTGGCGCCCAATCTCTGATGCTTGTCGAGAAACTGATGTTCGCAGCCGCCCACTACGCGGCGCTGGCGATCTTCGTCGCCGCCTGCTGGGGCTTCGGCCGGGCGCTGTTCGTGCGCCTGGGTGCGCCGGTGCACCGCGACTTCTGGCTCGAGATGGCCATGGCCACGGCGCTCGGCGTCGGCATCTTCATCTGCGTGTTCCAGGCGCTCGGCATCGCGGGGCTGCTCAATGTCCCCGGCGTGCTGCTGCCGGTCGCGATCGGTTTCGCCGCGGCCTGCGTGCAGTTCCCCGCGTGGCTGCGGCAGGCGCGCGCCCTGGAGCCCGGGCCGTCCCTCACGTGGGTCGAGAAGGCGGGCCTGGCCGCGCTGGCGCTGGTCGCGCTGCCAACGCTGGTGGCACCGCTGGCGCCGCCGGCGGCCTTCGACGAGCTGATGTACCACCTGCCCTATGCGCGCCAGGTGGCGCAGAGCGGCACGCTGGGCATCCACGAGTGGCTGCGCTACCCCTGGTTCCCGTACAACTACAACCTGCTTTACGCCGGCGCGCTGCTGGTCGGCGACGACGCGCTGCCGCACTTCATGAACGGACTGGCGGGCTGGCTGTCGGTGTGGATGGTCTACCGCCTGGGCGTTCAGCACCTCAACCGGGTGCTGGCCTGCGCGGCCGCCGGCATCTGGCTCGGCATCGGCGACTACTCGAACGCGCTGATCGACATGGGCGTCGCGCTGTTCGTGCTGTCCGCGTGGATCGCCCTCTGGTGGTGGAACGAGTCGCACGCGGCGCAGCCGGCGCAGGGTGCGCGCTGGCTGGCCCTGGCGGCCTTCTTCCTGGGCTTGGCGGCCGGCTCGAAGTACCAAGCCCTGACCTTCCTGCCGCTGGCCGCGTGGTTCGTGGTCCGGCGCGAGCGGCGGCCCGACGTCTGGGCGGTGGGGCTCGTGTGCTTCCTGCTGCCCTGCGTCTACTGGTACGCGCGCAATGCCGTCATGACCGGCGACCCCTTCAACCCGATCGGCGCCAAGCTGTTCGGCTTCAGCAACTGGAACCTGGCCGACTACAAGAACCAGGTCGACGACGTGCACGCCCATGCGGCGCTGCCGAACTTCCTGATCTGGCCGGTGGTGCTCGCGCCCTTCAGCCTGGCGTGGCGGCGTTCGCCGGCGGTGCACGCGGCGATCGTGTTCTGCGCCTACTCGCTGCTCGTGTGGGCGCTGACGTCGCGCTACCCACGCTACATGACTGCCTCCTTCCCGCTGCTCGCGCTGGTCGCGGTGCTGGGGTGGCAGGTGCTGCTGGGATGGGTCGCGGCGGGGCTGCGCAGGCTGCTGCCGGCGACCGGCCGTGCCGGCTGGCCGGTGCGTGCGGGTGGCATCGCGGCCGGCCTGTTTCTCGCCGTGCTGGCGGCCGTGTCGTTGCGGCACACCGCGCGCGAGCTGGCCAAGGTGTCGCCCACGCCCGCGGCCAGGGAGGCCTTCCTGCGGGCCAACGTGCCGGGCTATGCCGTGATGAACCACGTGCGCGAGCAGGTCTCCGGCCGCGTTTACCAGATCGCACTGAGTGAGGCCATCTACTACGGGCCCAACCCGGTCTGGGGCGATACGCTCGGCCCGTGGCGCTATGCGGATTTCCCGCTGCTGCCGGCGGCCGAGGCTGCGCGCAGGTTCGCCGGGCTGGGCTTCGAAGCCATCGTGATGCCCGACGCGGTAGCGCGCACCTTGGCCGGCCACGAGGATTTCAACCGCTACTTCGCCCTGATGTACGAGCAAGACGGCGCCAAGGCGTACCGTATCCTGCCCCCCGCACCATGACCGAAGCTCCTGCCTCCAACACCCCGTGGCCCGCGCTGCGCATCGCCGCGGTGATCCCCTGCTACAACGAGGCGCTCGCCATCGCGCAGGTGGTGGACGAGTTCCGGGCCGTGCTGCCCGAGATCGAGATCCATGTGTTCGACAACGCCTCCACCGACGGCACCGCGGCCGTCGCGCGGGCGGCCGGTGCCCAGGTGACGCATGTGGCCCTGCGCGGCAAAGGCAATGTCGCCCGCCGCATGTTCGCGGACGTGGAGGCCGACATCTACGTCATGGTGGACGGCGATGCCACCTACGACCTGGGCGGGCTGCGCCACCTGGTCGACACGCTGGTGGAAGGCAACCTCGACATGGTGGTCGGCTCGCGCGTCGACGACGGCGAGGACACCCACACCTACCGCACCGGCCACCGCTTCGGCAACCGGCTCCTCACCGGCGCGGTGGCGGCACTTTTCGGCGGCCGGCTGACCGACATGCTCTCCGGCCTGCGGGTGTTCTCCAGGCGCTATGCCAAGTCCTTCCCCGCGGTGTCGGAAGGCTTCGAGATCGAGACCGAGCTCACCGTCCACGCGCTGGAGCTGCGCATGCCCTTCGCCGAGCTGCCAGTGCGCTACCGCTCGCGGCCCGAGGGCTCGCACAGCAAGCTGTCCACCTACCGCGACGGCTGGCGCATCCTCAAGACCATCTGCAAGCTGTTCGTGAGCGAGAGGCCGCTGCTGTTCTTCTCCGGCATCGCGACCGTGCTTGCGCTGGGCTCGATCGCGGCGGCCGTGCCCCTGGCCTTGACCTACCTCGCCACCGGCCTGGTCCCGCGCCTGCCCACCGCGGTGCTGCTGACCGGCACCATGCTGACCGCGATGCTGGCCTTCGTCTGCGGCATCGTGCTGCATGCCGTGACCATGGGCCGCCGGGAGGCCAAGCGCCTGCGCTACCTCGCCATTCCGGGAGTGCTGCAACGCGCACCCGTCGAGCGGCACTGACGATGAAGGCGGGACGTGAGTTCCTGTTGTTCGCGCTCGCCGGCGTGATCGGTCTCGGCGTCGACGTGGGCGTGCTGTACCTGGCGGCGCCGCTGCTGGGCTGGTACGCGGCGCGCGTGCTGTCCTTTCTCGCGGCCGCGACCGCCACCTGGGCGTTGAACCGGCGCTACGCCTTCGGCGCACGCCATTCGGATGCGTCCCTGGCGCGCGAATACCTCGGCTACCTGCTGACCATGCTCGGCGGCGCGGTGGTGAACTACGGTGTGTACGTGGTCGTGCTGCATGCATTCAGCGGGGTCTGGGTGCCGGCGCTCGGCGTGGCGCTGGGCAGCTGCGCGGGGCTGGCGCTGAACTTCTTCGCCGCGCGCCAGCTGATCTTCAAGTCGCGGCGCGGGCACTGAAAGCGGCGGCGCGCCTCGCAGCGGCATGTAACAGCCGTTGCTGCAAAAGTTAGAGAAAAGTACTATCCACTCGGTCCATTCAAGGGCGAAGGGTCGAATTGCCGATCATTCAAGGGAGAGAAGGTGCCGACTCTGCTTGTCATGCAAGGTGCTCGCGCCGTGCGAAGCATCCGGATTCCCGAAGGGGAGGTCCGGATCGGGCGGTGGGACGGCAACGAGGTCGTTCTCCCCAGCCGGATGGTCAGCCGGATCCACGCGCTCCTGAGCTGCCGCGGCGGTTCCGCGGCAATCAAGGATGCGCGCAGCACCAATGGGACCTTCGTCAACGGGGAGCGCATCGACGCCATGCCCGTCCTGGACGGCGACCGGCTGCTACTGGCCGACGTCGAGCTCCTGTTCTGCCGCATGGACGATCCGGCCGCGGAACTCGCGCAGGCCAGGCCGGCGCCAGGCCCAGATGCGCAGGCCACGATCCCCGGGTTGTTGGTCGCCACCGCATCGCCGAGGGCCCATGAGCTTACGTCGCCGGCGCCGCGGCCCCGGCGCGCCGAGTCCGTCGGAGACGGCGTCGCCTTCACCCTCCCGATGCGCGGACGCGACGTGTCGGCGCTGATCACCTACGACGCCCTGGCCTCGCACTTTGGCGCTTACGCCTTCGGGGAAGACGGCGGCAGCCGCGCGGTCGATGCCTACGAGGCCAACCATCTCGCCATCCATGTGGCGGCGACCTACCGGTACCAGCAGCTTCCGCAGGAGCCGGTCGTCCTGCGGGCGAGGGATTTCTAGTGCGCGCCTGACACGACCACCGGAATCTCCGTGGCCGGCGGCGTATTGCGGCTGCGCCCGCAGCGCACGATGCCGTCGATCACCACCATGCCGACACCGGGAATGTCGCCCAGCTGCACGCTTTCGAGCAGCGTCTTGCCGGCCGTGTGCTGGGCCCGGTCCATGAAGACGAAGTCGGCCGCGCGCCCGGGCTCGATCAGCCCGCAGTTCAGCTTGCGGATGCGCGCCGTGTTGCCGGTCGCGAAGCAGAACACCAGCTCCGCCGGGATGTTTGCCAGCGCGGACAGCATCGCGACCATGCGCAGGATGCCCAGCGGCTGCACGCCCGAGCCGGCCGGCCCGTCGGTGCCCAGGATGATGCGGTGCGGGCACTTCAGGTCAAGCGCGGCCTTGGCCGCGGCGATGGCCACGCGCTCGTTGCCGTTGTGGACGATCTCGATGGCGCGCGAGGACTTCTCGCACAGCTCGCACACGTGGGCCTCGGGCAGCGAGGTGTGGCCGCCGTTGATGTGGCCGATGACATCGGCGTCGGCCTCCAGCACCACGTCCTTGTCGATCAGGCCCGAGCCCGGGATCGAGGGCCCGCCGGTATGGATGGTGCTCTGGATGCCGTACTTGCGCGCCCAGGCCACCATCTCCTTGGCCTCGTAGCCGGCCTTCACCGAGCCCAGGCCCACTTCGCCGAGCAGCCCGACGCCGGCCTCGGCCATCTCCTTGAAATCGCTCTCGACCATGCCTTTCTCGAGCACCGGCGCGCCCGCCAGCACCTTGACGCCGCCGGGGCGGAAGTTGTCGAAGGCGCGCTGCGCGGTGATGGCCAGGGCCTTCACGCCGACGATGTCCTTCGGGCGGCCGGGCAGGTGCACCTCGCCGGCGGAGATCATGGTGGTGACGCCGCCGTTCATCGTGGAATCGATCCAGCCCAGCTGACTCTGGCGCGGCGTCCAGTCGCCGAAGACGGGGTGCACGTGGCTGTCGATCAGGCCGGGCGCGACGCAGGTCTTCTTCGCGTCGATGACGATCTGCGCGCCTTCGGTATCGCAGTCCTTCTCCTTGCCGACAGCGACGATCAGGCCGTCGTTCACGACGATGGTGTCCGCCTCCAGGATGGGGCGGTCGAGGTCGCCCGAGAGCAGAAGACCTATGTTCCGGATGACGACCTTGCCCGACTTTGCGCCAGTTGCGACTTCTGCCATTTCTTGTCCTCGTGGGGTGGTGGTGTTTCTTCCTCGGGAGCGCCCGCATCGACCGTGCGCAGCACCGTCTCGATCACGAAGTCTTCCCAGTGCGCGACCGCCTCCGGCGTCTCCAGCGGCTCGCCGAGGAAGGCGGTCAGCGTGTGGCGGTTGGAGGTGTAGAAGTAGCCGGTGGAGGCGATCAGCAGGTAGAGGTCGCGGGCCGACACGCCATCGCGGAACAGGCCCTGCGCCACGCCGCTTTCGAGCAGTTCCTGGATGATCGCGATCGCCCGCGACGAATACTCGCGCGCGCGCAGCGACTTCGCGATATGCCTGCCCTTGTGCAGGTTCTCGGTGTTCAGCAGGGTCACGAACTCGGGGTTCTTGCGGTAGTAGCCGAGCACGAATCGGATCACCGCCGCCAGTGCCTCCACCGGCCGGCTTGCATCCAGGTGAAGCGCGGCCTCGGCATCGTCCATGCGGCGGTAGATGCTCTCCAGCACCGCGATGAACAGCCCTTCCTTGCTGCCGAAGTAGTAGTAGATCATCCGGTCGTACGAGTTGGCGGCCTTCGAGATCTTCTCGACACTG
Source organism: Variovorax sp. RA8 (assembly GCF_901827175.1). Classification (NCBI taxonomy): domain Bacteria; kingdom Pseudomonadati; phylum Pseudomonadota; class Betaproteobacteria; order Burkholderiales; family Comamonadaceae; genus Variovorax; species Variovorax sp. RA8. Next base: position 367,633 of record NZ_LR594662.1, read on the forward strand.
CCGCCGTCGTAGCCGTACTTGGCGAACACCTTGGTCGCCGCGCGCAGGATGCTGTCGCGCGTGGCCTGCGCGGCGGCCTCGCGCACGCCGGTGCGGCGCGTAGCCGGCTTGGGTGCGCGGGCCGCTGCCATCTACTTTTCAGCGAAGGCGCGTTCGATGACGAAGTCGCCCGGGGTCGACGTGTTGCCTTCCTTGAAGCCGCGGCCTTCGAGGATGTGCTTCAGGTCGACCAGCAGGCCGGGGCTGCCGCATAGCATCACGCGGTCCTCGGCGGCATTCAGCGGCGGCAGGCCGAGGTCGTCCGTCAGCTTGTTGGTCGCGATCAGGTCGGTGATGCGGCCCATGTTGCGGAATTCCTCGCGCGTGACCGTCGGGTAGTACAGCAGCTGCTTCTCGACCATCTCGCCCAGGAACTCGTGCTTGGGCAGGTGGTCGGTCACCAGGTCGTGATAGGCCAGCTCGTCGATCTGGCGAACGCCGTGCACCAGGACGACCTGTTCGTACTTCTCGTACGTCTCCGGGTCGCGGATGATGCTCATGAACGGTGCGAGGCCCGTGCCCGTGCCGAAGAGATAAAGCCGCTTGCCCGGCAGGGTGTAGTCGATCAGCAGCGTGCCGGTGGGCTTGCGGCCCACGATGATGGTGTCGCCCACCTGGATGTGCTGCAGTCTGGAGGTGAGCGGACCTTCCTCGACCTTGATACTGAGGAACTCCAGATGCTCCTCGTAGTTCGGGCTCACGATGCTGTAGGCGCGCAGCAGGGGCTTGTTGTTGACCTTCAGGCCGATCATGGTGAAGTGGCCGTTCGAGAAGCGCAGCGCCGGATCGCGGGTGGTGGTGAAGGTGAACAGTCGGTCGGTCCAGTGATGGACGCTCAACACACGTTCTTCGCTGAATGCACTCATAGGAATCAGGAATGTTTGTGGACGAAAAAACGCGCACGGATCGGGTGCGCGGTGACGCGGAGCCGAACACCGTCAGTCTGCCGCAACCCTCCGATTGTCGGCGACACCTGAGAAAACACCATTGCAAGCATCGGGTCTGTTTGCTACATTGACTTCATGTAGTGATCACAACATGAATTTGTAGTGAATGCTACACAAAGAGAAGTTCCAGCACAAGAGAGCCCTCCGGCACTTTTGTTGCACCCCCGCCGCCACGATTTCCACGAGAAGCCCGCGATGACCGAACACACCAAGACAGACGGATTGCCCGGCATGGACCTGCCGCTGCCGCCGGAGGCCACGGGCCGCTCGCCCCTGCGCAACGAGCGCATGAGTGCGGCCAAGGTCGAATGCAACGCCTGCCCCGTGCTGTGCCAGATCTCCGAGGGCCGCACCGGCGCCTGCGACCGCTATGCCAACCGCGATGGCGTGCTGGTACGCGTCGACCCGGTGCTGCTGCTGCGCCGCCAGCTGGCCAGCGAATCGCCGGCGCTGGTGCCGTTCGCGCGCCCCGCTGCCGAGCCGGCGGCACCCGGCGCCGAGCCCGACTGGAGCGGCGATCTCCTCCACGCCGACCAGGTCTTCGTGACAGGCGTGGGCTCCTCCACCACCTACCCCGACTACAAGCCCGCGCCCTTCATCGTGGCCTCCAAGGCCCAGGGCGTGGACATGGTGACGGTGGTGACCGAGGGCATCTTCAGCTACTGCAGCTTCAAGGTGAAGATCGACACCGACCGCTTCCTCGGCGCCGAGCAGGCCAATGTGCGCTACCGCGGCGAGGTGGTGGGCCATGTCACCACCGCCGAGTACGGCTCGCAGATGCTCTCGCTCGGCGGTGTGCACCACCTCACCGGCGGCAGCAAGAAGGAAGGCCGGATGACGGCCGAGGTGATGCAGCTCCTGGGCAACAAGAAGGCGGTCGAATGCGTGATCGACGGCGGGGCCAGCATGTTGATCCAGGCCGGCCGCGCGCCGATCGTCAACGGCGTCGAGGAACAGCGCATGCGCGTGGGCTGCGGCTCGGCCGCGATCGGCATCTTCGCGCGCCAGCTCTTCGGCCAGGCCGACGAGGTGGTGGTGGTCGACGACCACATCACCGGCGTGCTCACCGAGCACCAGGCCGGGCGCTGCCTCGACATGGTGCCCTCGGGCATCCAGATGCGCGGACGCAAGTCCACGCCCGGGCGCTATTTCCAGGTGGCCAATCCGGGCAACGGCTGGGGCGGCACCGACATCGACGACCCGCTCTCGATCATCGAGGGCTGGGAGGAGGGCGTGGCCAAGCCGGGCCTGCGCCTGCTGATGACATCCACCACCGGCGAGCATGCGCAGTGGTACGTGCTGGACGACGAGCTCAAGCCAGTCGAGCAGCAGATGCCCGCCGAGGTGCGCCGCGTCGTCGAGCGCATCGGCGAGAACTGCGAGCCCTCGCTGTGCAGCGTGCTCTTCCTCGGTGGCGCCGGCGGGTCCCTGCGCGCCGGCGTGACCGAGAACCCGGTGCTGCTCACCCGTGCCATCAAGCGCGCGCTGGTCAACGTGACCTGCGGCGGCGCGCCGGCCTATGTGTGGCCGGGCGGCGGCATCACGGTGATGGCCGATGTGCTGCGCATGCCCGACAACAGCTTCGGCACCGTGCCCACGCCGGCCATCGTGGCGCCCATCGAGTTCAGCATGCGGCGCGAGGACTACGCGGCGCTCGGCGGCCACATGGAGCATGTGTTCTCGCTCGAGCAGGCGCTGGCGCGCGGCGCGTGGCAGAACGACGGCGCACCGCTGGCGCGCCAATGGCGTCGCATGGACGATGCCAACCCGTGGCCGCTCGGCCATCCGCCGATGCTGGGTTGAGGCGCCATGTTGACCCCCTGGCTGCTCCCGTGCCTTGCCTTGGCCCTCGCCCTGGCGCTGACGGCATGCGCGAACACGGCGCCGCCGCAGCAGGGCGGTGGTGCCTCGTCCTCACGCGGAGTGCAGCTCAACAACCGGGGCCATGCGCTGGCGGGCCAGGGGCAGCATGCCGAGGCCGTGGTCTTGTACCGCGAGGCCCTGCCCATGCTGCCCGCCGATGGGGCGAGCGCCGCCAACCGCGCCGCCACGCTCAACAATCTCGGGGCATCGCTGGCGACGCTCGGCGCGCTGGCGGAGGCACACCAGGCATTTTCCGAGGCGCTGCAGATCCGCGAGCGCCTGTTCGGCCCGCTGGCAGCGCCGACGCTGCTGTCGCGCCACAACCTCGGCGTGGTGCTGGGCCGGCTCGGCCAGGCACAGCCTGCCTGCGAGCAGGCACGCCAGGCCTGGCGCGGCCGCGTGCAGACGCTGGGCGCCGGACATCCCGATACGCTGGCGAGCCGCGCGAGCGTGCAATCGCTGGCCGGCTGCGCACTCGCATGAATGGCGCACAACGTCAGCCGATCGGCGGCGGCCGATGGCACCTGAACCACGGCCCGATCGACATCGTGGCCGAGGCGCATGGCAACGAGGTCGAGGTCGCCGTCGCGCACGAGCTCGCATGGCGGCGCTTCGGCACAGTGCTCGACGAACTGGTGGCCGAACTGCGCCTGCTGCGCCAGCCCGTGGGCGAGGCATGCGCGCTGCAGGGCCCGATCGCACGCCGCATGTGGGAGGCTTGCGCGCCATTCCGCGCCGGCTTCATCACGCCGATGGCCGCGGTGGCGGGTGCCGTCGCCCAGGAGCTCGTGGCCTGCTATCAGCGCGAAGGCATCGAGCGCGCCTGGATCAACAACGGCGGCGACATCGCGTTGCACCTCGTGCCCGGCCAGTCTGCGCGCGTCGGGCTCTTCGCTGACCTGGCGCGCTTCGACATTCGCGAATGCGGGCTGCTCACCACCGACGGCCAGTTCGAGCTGCGCGCCGAGACGCCCGTGCGCGGCGTCGCCACCAGCGGCTGGCGCGGGCGCAGCTTCTCGCGGGGCATCGCCGACAGCGTGACCGTGCTCGCGGCGACGGCGGCGCAGGCCGATGCGGCCGCCACGGTGATCGCCAATGCGGTCGATGTGGAAGACGCGGGGATCCATCGCCGCCCCGCCAGCGAATGCAAGGACGACAGCGACCTCGGCGACATTCCGGTCACGGTGGATGTCGAGGCACTCGCGCCCGCGCAGGTGCAGCGCGCACTGGAGGCGGGCGCGGCCCGTGCCGCCGAACTGCAGCGTGCGGGGCTGATCGGCTCCGCCATGCTCGTTTGCCAGGGGCAGTGGCGGCTGGTGGAGCCCTTAAGCTCGCAGGCATCCGGCATGTTCGCGCTCGGGAATTCACCGCAGGCCGCTGCAGTTGGTTCAGTATTTGCTTAACGAAAAGCAGGATTTGTTTTCATGATCGATATACGCCGTGTCTTCACTCAGGTCGAGTACATCCACCACGAATTCGGCCCGCGCGCCGCGACGCCGCTGGTGCGCGGCGCCATCGGCGCGGTACTGACCAATCCCTTCGCCGGCCGTTACGAGCCCGACATCCTGCCGATGATGGCCCTGCTCGATCCGGTGGGCGTGGACATGGCGCACCGCCTGCACGGCGCGATGGACGTCCCGCTCGATCGCATCGCGACCTACGGCAAGGGCGCCATCGTCGGCGCCGCCGGAGAGCTCGAGCATGGCGCGCTGTGGCATGTGCCGGGCGGCTACGCGATGCGCGAGCTGCTGGGCTGGAAGGGCGACCGCGCGGCCTACGCCGCCGGCACCGTGGACGAGAAGAAGACCGGCCAGCCGGGCAACGCGCTGTCGATCGTGCCTTCGACCAAGAAGGTGGGGCCGCCCGGCGCGACCCTGGACGTGCCGCTCACGAACATCAATGCCAGCTACGTGCGTGGCCAGTTCGATGCGATCGAGGTCCGCGTGCCGGGTGCGCCCGCTGCCGACGAGATCGTCTTCATCCTCGCGATGAGCACGGGCTACCGCGTGCACGAGCGTGTCGGCGGCCTTCGCGCCGAGAACATCGCCAAGTGGGATGGACTGCGCTGAGGCGCACCGCCCTTCACCCAGAGACAAAAGGAAAGAACCATGAGCGCCAACATCCGCAAGCTCGTCGTGCAGATCGACGAAACCCGCAAGGAAATGGGAAAGACGATCGAGCCGCCCACGCGTCGCGCCGTCGCCATCGCGGTGATCGAGAACCCGTACGCGGGCCGCTACAGCGAATCGCTCGACGAGCTGATCGCGATCGGGGAGGAGCTCGGCGCGCTGCTGGGCCAGAAGGCCGTCAAGGCGCTGGGCATCGAGCCCGGCCAGGCGCAGAGCTACGGCAAGGCTGCGATCGTCGGCGAGAGCGGCGAGCCGGAGCATGCGGCGGCGATCCTGCACCCCAAGCTCGGCGCGCCTTTGCGCGTGGCGGTGGAGAAGGGCGCGGCGCTGGTGCCTTCGGCGAAAAAGCGCGGCACCCTCGGCACCGCCATCGACGTGCCGCTGGGCCACAAGGACGCGGCCTTTGTTCGCAGCCATTTCGACGCGGTCGAGGCACGCGTGTCCGATGCACCGCGCGCCAACGAGATCGTGGTCGCGGTCGCCGTGACCGACAGCGGCCGTCCGCTGCCGCGCATCGGCGGGCTGCAGGTCTCCGAGATCAAGGGTGAGGATGGGCTCCGCTGAGCCTCACTGCCACCTGTCACATCCCATCAACCATTCCAACGAGGAGTTCTCCATGACCATGCGTTTCGCGTTCAGCGCGGTGTCGATTGCCGCTCTCACCCTCGCACTGATTCCCGCCGCGCAAGCGCAGGGCGTGATCAAGATCGGCGAGATCAACAGCTACAAGGCCCAGCCTGCCTTCCTCGAGCCCTACAAGAAGGGCATGGAGCTGGCGGTCGACGAGATCAACGCCGCGGGCGGAGTCAACGGCAAGAAGATCGAGCTCATCACGCGCGACGACAACGCCAATCCCGGCGACGCGGTGCGCGTGGCCGAGGAGCTGGTCTCGCGCGAGAAGGTCGACATGCTCGCGGGCACCTTCCTGTCGAACACCGGCCTGGCGGTCACCGATTTCGCCAAGCAGAAGAAGTTCTTCTTCCTGGCCGGCGAGCCGCTCACCGACAAGATCACCTGGCAGGGCGGCAACCAGTACACCTTCCGCCTGCGCCCCGGCACCTACATGCAGGCCGCGATGCTGGTGCCCGAGGCCGCCAAGCTCAAGAAGAAGCGCTGGGCGGTGGTCTACCCCAATTACGAGTACGGCCAGTCGGCCGTGGCGGCCTTCAAGAACCTGATGAAGGCGGCGCAACCCGACGTGGAGTTCGTGGCCGAGCAGGCCACGCCGCTCGGCAAGGTCGACGCTGGTAGCGTGGTGCAGGCGTTGGCCGACGCCAAGCCCGACGCGATCTTCAACGTGCTCTTCGGCGCCGACCTCTCGAAGTTCGTGCGCGAGGGCAACACGCGCGGCCTGTTCAAGGACCGCGAGGTGGTCAGCGTGCTGACCGGCGAGCCCGAGTACATGGACCCGCTGAAGGACGAGGCGCCCAACGGCTGGATCGTGACCGGCTATCCGTGGTACGGCATCACCACGCCCGAGCACAAGAAGTTCGAGCAGGCCTACCAGGCCAAGTTCAAGGACTACCCGCGCCTGGGCTCGGTGGTGGGCTACAGCATGATCAAGTCGGCCGCCGCGGGCATTGCCAAGGCCAAAAGCACCGACACCGACAAGCTGGTCGCGGCCTTCAAGGGCCTGCAGGTCGACACGCCCTTCGGCAAGATCAGCTACCGCCCGGAAGACCACCAGTCGACCATGGGCGCGTTCGTGGGCCGCACCAAGAACGAGGGCGGCAAGGGCGTGATGGTCAACTACGTGTACCTCGATGGCGCCGACCCCAAGTACCAGCCGCCGGTCGAAGAGCTGAAGAAGTCCCGCGCCAACGACTGAGCCGGAGCGACGAGTCATGAGTTTTTCAGGTTTCATCGTCCAGCTGCTCAACGGGCTGGCGAGCGCATCCTCGCTGTTCCTGGTGGCGGCGGGGTTGTCGCTGATCTTCGGCGTCACGCGGATCGTGAATTTCGCGCATGGCTCGTTCTTCATGGTGGGCATCTACATCGCCTACACGCTGGTCGAGCGGCTGGGTACCGGCTTCGGCTTCTGGCCCTCGCTGGTGTTGGCGGCCCTGGCCGTGGGCGTGCTCGGCGCGTTGATCGAAGTGGTGCTGCTGCGCCGCATCTACAAGGCACCCGAGCTCTTCCAGCTGCTGGCGACCTTCGCGCTGGTGCTGGTGATCAAGGATGCGGTGCTGTGGCTCTGGGGCCCGGACGAGCTGCTGGGTCCGCGTGCGCCCGGACTCTCCGGCTCGGTGACGCTCCTCGGGCGCCAGTTCCCGTCCTATGACCTGTTCCTGATCGTGGTCGGCCCGGTGGTGCTGGGCCTGGTGTGGATGCTGCTCACGCGCACCCGCTTCGGCACCCTGGTGCGTGCCGCCACGCAGGACCGCGAGATGGTCAGCGCGCTGGGCGTCAACCAGGCCTGGCTCTTCACTGCCGTGTTCGCGCTCGGCGCGATGCTCGCGGGCCTGGGCGGCGCGCTGCAGCTGCCGCGCGAGCCCGCCACGCTGGAGATGGACCTCAACACCATCGGCGCCGCCTTCGTGGTGGTGGTGGTGGGCGGCATGGGGTCGATCCCGGGCGCCTACGCCGCCGCGCTGCTGATCGCCGAGATCAAGGCGATCTGCATCTGGCTGGGCGTGGTCGATGTCTTCGGCCTCAGCGTCTCCTTCTCCAAGCTCACGCTGGTGGTGGACTTCCTCGTGATGGCCGCGGTGCTGGTGTGGCGCCCTTGGGGGCTGTTCGGCCGGCCGCAGGCGCCCAGCCGCTACGTGGGCATGCAGGAGGAGCCGTTGCGCCGCCCGAGCAAGACCTACCTGGTGGCCGCCGCCATCTTCGGCCTGGTGCTGGCAGCCTTGCCGGTCTTCACGGCCGACTCGCCGTACACGATGGTGTTGATGATCGACCTGATGATCGCCGCGCTCTTCGCCACCAGCCTGCACTTCATCATGGGCCCGGCCGGCATGCACTCCTTCGGGCACGCGGCCTACTTCGGGCTCGGCGCGTACGGCGCCGCGCTGCTGGTGCGGGCGAGCGGCATGCCGATGGAGCTGGCGCTCGTCGTCGCGCCACTGGCGGCTGCGGCCGGCGCCTTCGTCTACGGCTGGTTCGCGGTGCGGCTGTCGGGCGTGTACCTGGCGATGCTGACCCTGGCCTTCGCGCAGATCACCTGGGCCATCACCTACCAGTGGGACAGCTTCACCGGCGGGAGCAACGGGCTCACGGGTGTGTGGCCGGCGGAGTGGCTTTCGGACAAGCGCGTGTACTACTGGCTCACGCTCGCGCTCGTGGCCCTCGGCGTGCTGTGGCTGCGCCGCGTCCTGTTCTCGCCCTTCGGCTATGCGCTGCGCGCGGGTCGCGACTCGACGCTGCGCGCGGACGCGATCGGCATCGACGTCAAGCGCATGCAGTGGGCGGCCTTCGTGATCGCGGGCACGGCGGCGGGGCTGGCCGGGGCGCTCTATGCGTTCTCCAAGGGCAGCATCTCGCCGGAGTCGCTGAGCGTGGGCAAGTCGGTGGATGGGCTGGTAATGGTGCTGCTGGGCGGCATCCAGACGCTCGCGGGGCCGGTCGTGGGGGCCGTCACCTTCACCTGGCTGCATGACACGGTGGCGCGCAATACCGACTACTGGCGGGCGATGCTGGGGGGGATCATCCTGCTGCTGGTTCTGCTGTTCCCGCAGGGGATCGCTGGGTTTGCGAAGCAGCTCTTCGATCGGAAGCGGCATGCGAAGGATTCCGGGGAGCTGAAGGAGGCGAAGGCATGATTGCCTCGGGCTTCGATTTGGGTTGGGGTAAGGGCGTCCGTTCGTTTGATTTCATGCGTTGCGCTTGTTCCGAGGCCGGAGCCGGGAGTTCGCCCCGGCGGGCGAGTCACTTTCTTTGTCTCGCCAAAGAAAGTAACCAAAGAAAGGCGACCCCACTGCGCGCGTCCCTCCGCTTCGCTGCGGGCAACCTGCGGTGCTCGCTTCAGGCGGGGTCCGCGCAAACTCGCTTCGCTCAAACACGCGCGGCCCTTGATTCGCCTGAAGCTGCGCTCCTCGGCACGCGCAGAGGGGATATGGGACGGGCCATTGCTTCGCTCGGCCACCGGCGGCCTCGCTACGCGAAGCCTGGAACAGGACATGCGGATGCGCTCGAACGTGAGCACGAGCACGAGCACGAGCACGAGCACGAGCGCATGCATCTGCATGTGCGTGTGCGCGAGAGACAACGTGAGCAAGGGCCCGGAGCTCACGCCAACCTGCACCCCACACAAGGACGCGCCATGGCGCGTTGGACTCCAAGTCCCCTCTGCGCGTGCCGAGGAGCGGAGCTTTTCGCGGAAAAAGGGCCGCGCGTGTTTGAGCCGAAGGCGAGTTTGCGCGGCCCCCGCGAAAAGCGAGCACCGCAGGTTGCCCGTAGCGAAGCGGAGGGTCACGCGCAGTGGGGTCGCCTTTCTTTGGTTACTTTCTTTGGCGAGACAAAGAAAGTGACTCGCCCGCCGGGGCGAAATCCCGGCTCCTGCCTCAACCCAACAGCAACGCCGAAACAAGCAAACGAGCGCCCCCACCTCACCCCTCCCCCACAGGGGAAGGGAGAAGGACCAAGACCCCAATGAGCCTCCTCAAAGTCCAAGACCTAGGCAAGTCCTTCGGCGGCGTCAAGGCCGTCGACGGCATCAGCTTCGACCTCGCCCCCGGCGAACTGCTGGCGCTCATCGGCCCCAACGGCGCCGGCAAGTCGACCACCTTCAACATGGTCAACGGCCAGCTCAAGGCCGACCGCGGTTCGATCCTGCTCAATGGCGAAGAGCTGGTCGGCCGCAAGCCGCGCGAGATCTGGCGCATGGGCGTGGGCCGCACCTTCCAGATCGCCGAGACATTCGCCTCGCTCACCGTGGTGGAGAACGTGCAGATGGCCCTGCTCTCGCACGATCACAAGCTGTTCTCCACCTGGCGCCGCGCCGCCGACCACAAGCGCGAGGAGGCGCTGGTGCTGCTCGACCAGGTCGGCATGAAGGCGCAGGCCGACCGGCCCTGCAGCGTGCTCGCCTATGGCGACGTCAAGCGCGTCGAGCTCGCGATCGCGATGGCCAACTCGCCCAAGCTGCTGCTGATGGACGAACCCACCGCCGGCATGGCGCCCAAGGAGCGCAACTCGTTGATGGCCCTGACCAAGCAGCTGGTGATCGACCGCGGCATGGCCGTGCTCTTCACCGAGCACAGCATGGACGTGGTCTTCGCGTACGCCGACCGCATGATCGTGCTGGCGCGCGGCCGCCTCATCGCGCAGGGCAAGCCGCTCGAGATCCGCGACCATCCGAAGGTGCAGGAGGTGTACTTCGGCAGCGGCAAGACCTTCGAGAAGATTGCCGAGAAGGCAGCGGCGGTGAACGCCGCGGTAGGAGAAGCCGCATGAGCTCCCACGAACAACTGCTCGAAGCCAAGGCCCTGTGCGCCTGGTACGGCGCGGCGCAGATCCTCTATGACGTCGATCTCGAAGTGCGGCGCGGCGAAGTGGTGGCGCTGATGGGCCGCAATGGCGCCGGCAAGTCCACCACGCTCAAGGCGCTGATCGGCATGCTGGGCAAGCGCCGCGGCGCGGTGCGCTTCCTGGGCCATGACATCTCGAAGAGCGAGCCGCACCACGCGGCCAAGCTGGGCCTGGGCTTCGTGCCCGAAGACCGGCGCGTGTTCACCGACCTCACGGTGATGGAGAACCTCGAAGTCGGCAAGCAGGCTCCGCGCCGCTGGTCCGACGGCAGCGATGCGCCGCTGTGGACGCCCGAGCGCCTGTTCAAGCTCTTTCCCAACCTTGGCGAGATGCCGAACCGCCCGGGCGGGCGCATGAGCGGCGGCGAACAGCAGATGCTGACCGTGGCGCGCACGCTGATGGGCAACCCCTACCTGGTGCTGCTCGACGAGCCCTCCGAAGGCGTGGCGCCGGTGATCGTCGAGCAGATGGCCAACATGATCCTCGAGCTCAAGGCGCAGGGCGTGAGCATCCTGCTGTCGGAGCAGAACATGCACTTCGCCGAGCTGGTCTCCGACCGCGCCTACGTGCTGGAGAAGGGGCAGATCCGCTACCAGGCCCCGATGGCCGATCTCGCGACCAACGAGGAAGTGCGTCGGGCGTACCTGTCCGTCTGATTTTTTGTCGAGGAGCGAACACCATGCATGACACGTACCGCAGAGCCTTTCTCCAGTCCGCCGCCGCCCTGAGCCTCACCGGCCTTTCGATGCCGCTGTTCGCGGCTGCGAAGATCAAGCCCTCCGACAGGTCGGCGCTGATCGTGGTCGACGTGCAGAACTGCTTCGTCGACGGCGGCACGCTGCCCGTGAAGGGTGGCGCGGACGTGGTGCCCGTGATCAACAAGCTCTCCACCGCCTTCGAGAACATCGTGCTCACGCAGGACTGGCACACCCAGGGCCACGCCTCCTTCGCGAGCGCGCATGCGGGGCAGAAGCCCTTCAGCAGCATCAAGCTCGGCTATGGCAACCAGGTGCTGTGGCCCGACCACTGCGTGCAGGGCACGGAAGACGCAGCCCTGCACAAGGACCTGAAGCTGCCGAGCGCGCAGCTGATCATCCGCAAGGGCTACCACAAGGGCGTCGACAGCTACTCGGCCTTCGAGGAGGCCGACCGCAAGACGCCCACGGGACTGGCCGGCTATCTCAAGCAGCGCGGCATCAAGACCGTGTTCGTCACCGGACTGGCGACCGACTTCTGCGTGGCCTGGACTGCGCTCGATGCGCGCAAGGCCGGTTTCGAAGCCTACGTGATCGAGGACGCGACCCGGGCCATCGACCTGAACGGCTCGCTCGCCAAGGCCTGGAAGGAGATGCAGGCCAAGGGGGTCAAGCGCATCCAGTCCGGCGACATCGAGATCAGTGCCTGAAGGACCTGCGCGCTTGATGCCGGAACTCGCCTTCAAGGTCAACGGACGCGAGATCGAGCTTTCCGTATCCGCGCAGGCCTCGCTGCTGCATGTGCTGCGCAACGATCTCTCGCTCAACGGTCCCAAGTACGGCTGCGGCCTCGGCCAGTGCGGGGCCTGCACGGTGTGGGTCGACGGCGTGGCGGCGCGGGCCTGCGTGATTCCGGCCCATGGCGTGGCCGGCCGCGCGATCACCACGCTCGAAGGACTCGGCTCGCGCGACAACTGGCATCCCGTGCAGCAGGCCTTCGAGCAGGCCCAGGCCGCGCAGTGCGGCTACTGCCTCAACGGAATGGTGATGCAGGCCGCCGCGCTGCTGGCGCGCGAGCCGCACCCCAGCGATGCGCGCATCCGGGCGGAGCTGTCGGGCAACCTGTGCCGTTGCGGCACGCACGTGGAGATCCTGGCCGCGGTGCAAGTTGCGGCGCTGCGGATGGCCAAGGACGAGACGACGTGAGCCGCACGGCCGTTCCGAAGGCGAATAGCACCGCAGCCGAAGACGAAGGTACTCCAGTGACCCGGCGCGCCGAGCAGCCGCGCACCCGCAGCGACTTCCTCCGCGCACAGGACGTGCTGGTAGTGGTGCGCGAGACGCCGCCCGCGCCACCCGCCGCCAACGGCCAGCCCCCCGTGGTCTTCGGCAACCCGGCCGAAGGCCCCGAGATCCTGCTGGCGCTGTGGAGCGACGGCAGCGCGACCGCGCTCAACGGCCACGTGGACCTGGGCACCGGCATCCGCACCGCGCTGGCGCAGGTGGTGGCCGAGGAGCTCGACCTGCCGCTGGCGCAGGTGCACATGGTGCTGGGCGACACGGCGCGTGCGCCCAACCAGGGCGCGACCATCGCCAGCGCCTCGCTGCAGATCCACGCCGCGCCGCTGCGGCTGGCCGCGGCGCAGGCGCGCGCCTGGCTGCTGGCGCAGGCGTCCGAGCGCTTCGGCGTGCAGCCTTCGCTGCTCGAAGTGCGCGAGGGCCGCATCCATGCCGGCGAGGACCCGGCCTTCAGCGTGCCCTTCGGCGAGCTGGTCTCCGGCACGCGCACATTGCTGCAGCTGGACGGCGCGGCCCGGCTCAAGGACCCCAAGGACTATCGCCTCGTCGGCACCGCGGTCCCGCGCGTCGACATTCCGGCCAAGCTGGCGGGCGAGACCGTGTTCGTGCACGACATGCGTGTGCCCGGCATGCTGCACGGCCGGGTCGTGCGGCCGCCCTATGCGGGCGCGGACCACGGCGAGTTCATCGGCAACACGCTGGAGTCGGTGGACGAATCCTCCATTGCGCACATTCCCGGCATCCGCGCGGTGGTGGTGATCCGCGACTTCGTCGGCATCGTGGCCGAGCGCGAGGAGCATGCGGAGCAGGCGTTGCGCGAGCTGCGCGTGCGCTGGAAGCCCTGGCCGGGGCTGCCCGCGCTCGATGACCTCGAAGGCGCGATCCGCGCCAACCCGTCGACGCAGCGCCTGCTGGTCGACGAGGGCCGGGTGGACGAAGCGCTCGCGAACGCGGCCCAGCCGATGCCGCGCACCTATGTCTGGCCCTACCAGATGCATGCCTCCATCGGGCCTTCCTGCGCGCTCGCGCATTGGCAGCCCGAGGGCGAACCGGGCGTGCAGCTGCGCGTCTGGGCCGGCTCGCAGAACCCGCATGTGCTGCGGGCCGATCTCGCCAAGCTCATGGGCCTGGACGATGTGGTCGTCGACGTGGTGCGCATGGAGGCTGCCGGCTGCTATGGCCGCAACGGCGCCGACGACGTGGCGGCCGACGCGGCCCTGCTCGCGCGCGCGGCCGGGGCGCCGGTGCGCGTGCAGCTCACGCGCGAGCAGGAGCATGCGTGGGAGCCCAAGGGTGCGGCGCAGCTGATGCAGGTCAACGGCGGGCTCGATGCCGAGGGCGGGGTCGCCGCCTATGACTTCGAGACCTCCTACCCCTCGAACGGCGCCCCCACGCTGGCACTGCTGCTGACGCGCACCGTCGAGCCGGTCGCGCAGGCCTTCGAGATGGGCGACCGCACCGCGCGCCCGCCCTATGCCTACGAGAACCTGCGGGTCAAGGTCAACGACATGGCGCCCATCGTGCGCGCCTCCTGGCTGCGCGGCGTCTCGGCGCTGCCCAGCTCCTTCGCGCACGAGTCCTACGTGGACGAGCTGGCCACCGCGGCCGGCGTGGACCCGGTGGCCTTCCGCCTGCGCCACCTGCGCGATCCGCGCGCGGCCGAGCTGGTGCGCGAGACCGCGCAGAAGGCCGGCTGGCGCATGCGCACCGGGCCGCAGGAGGATGCCGATGGCGATCACCCTTCGAGGCGCGCCGACGCGCGCGTGGGCCCGGGCGGCGACGTGCTCTTCGGCCAGGGCTTTGCCTATGCCCGCTACGTGCACAGCAAATGGCCCGGCTTCGGCGCGGCCTGGTCCGCCTGGGTCGCGGATGTCGAGGTCCACAAGACCACCGGTGAGGTGCATGTGCGCCGCGTGGTCGTGGGGCACGATGCGGGGCTGATGGTGAACCCCGCCGGGGTCGAGCATCAGATCCACGGCAACGTGATCCAGACCACCAGCCGGGCATTGAAGGAGCGCGTGCAGTTCGCGCCGCCGGCAGAACCGTCCGCCGGCGAGGCGCTGCCGGGCGTGCTGCCGGCGGGCGTGGTCGCGAGCCGCGAGTGGGGCGGCTACCCGATCCTCAGCTTCCGAGAGGTGCCGGTGATCGAGGTGGTGCACATGCAGCGGCCGGGCGAGCCGCCGCTGGGCGCGGGGGAGTCGTCCTCGGTGCCGGGGACGGCGGCCATTGCGAATGCGATCTTCGATGCGACGGGGGTGCGGTTCAGGGCGCCGCCGTTCACGCCGGAAGTGGTGCAGGCTGCGCTGAACCCGTCTTCACTCCCTGCCCCTCTGGGGGAGGGCGGGGGTGGGAGCGCGCGGGCGGTCGACGGTGGCGCTGCCGTGCCCCCATCCCCGCCTTCCAGCGGGGGAAGGCGCAAGACCCTGTGGGCGAGCGCTGCGGCGTTGCTGGTCGGCGCCGTCGGTGTGATTGCGGGGCTCATGGGCTGGCGCTCGGCCATCGCCCCCGTCGCCCTCAGCGCCCCCGTCTACAGCCAGGCCACCATCGACCGGGGCCGCACCCTTGCCGCCGTCGGCGACTGCGCCGTCTGCCACACCGCCCCCGGCGGCATGCCCAACGCCGGCGGCCGCGCGATGGACACGCCCTTCGGCACCATCTACACCACCAACCTCACGCCCGACCCCGACACCGGCCTGGGCCGCTGGTCCTTCAGCGCCTTCCAGCGCGCCATGCGCGAAGGCATCTCGCGCGATGGCCACCACCTCTACCCGGCCTTCCCCTACACCGCCTTCGCCAAGACCAGCGACGACGACCTGCAGGCCCTGTATGCCTATTTCATGTCGCTGCCCGCGGTGCAGGCGCCCACGCCGAGGTCCGAGCTGAAGTTCCCCTTCGGCCTCCGGCCGCTGATGGCCGGCTGGAACGCGCTCTTCCACGATCCCGCACCCATGCAGCCGGTCGCGCAGCAAAGTGCCGAATGGAACCGCGGCGCCTACCTCGTCAACGGCCTGGGGCATTGCGGTGCCTGCCACACGCCGCGCAATGCGCTGGGCGCGGAGCAGGGCGGCAGCGCCTACCTGTCGGGCGCGATGGTCGAGGGCTGGGAGGCGCCTGCGCTCACCGGCGCGGCCTCGAAGTCCGCCGTGCCCTGGAATGCCGAGTCCCTCTACCGCTACCTGCGCAACGGCCACAGCCCGCAGCACGGCACGGCCGGCGGCCCAATGGCCGAGGTGGTGCGCGAACTGGCCACCGTACCCGACGCCGACATCCGTGCGATGGCGAGCTACCTCGCGTCCTTCCATGCGGAAAGCGGCGAGCCCGAGGCCGGTGCGCAGGCGCAGCGCGTCGTCGCCACCGCCGCGGTTCGCCAGGGCCAGCTGCTCGGCCCGGCCCAGCGCCTGTTCGATGGCGCCTGCGCCGCCTGCCACCACGACGGCAACGGTCCCACGCTGCTCGGCGCCAACGTGCCGCTCGCGCTCAACAGCAACCTGACGAGCGCGCGGCCCGACAACCTGCTGCGCACCATCCTCGACGGCGTGCGCGAGCCCGCCACGCGCGAGATCGGGTTCATGCCCGCCTTTCGCGAAGCCCTCAGCGATGCGCAGATCGCCGAGCTGGCCGGCTACATGCGCGCACGCTTCGCGCCACAGGAGCCGGCGTGGAAGGATCTGAGGTCGGAGGTGGCGCGGGTTCGAGGCGGCCACTGAACAAGGGCCTGGCCGAACGCAGAAGGCGCGAAGATGCGCGAGTACGCACAAAAGACATTCAGAATCGTCTTCTGAATTCTTCTGCGTTCCGTACCCACATCTGGAGACAACACGAATGCCCCAAGTCCTCTCGCCCGCCGCCAGCCTCCCCCGCGATGCCGATCGCGCCGCCCTGATCGGCCGCCTCTGGCAACCCGATGTCGGGCCGACGCCGGTGGCGGTGCATGACGGCGGCCTGCACGACCTCACGCGCCTGGCGCCCACCACCAGCCAACTGCTCGAGCTCGACGATCCCGTGGGCCTGGTGCGCCAGGCCCTGCGCGACAACGACGCACCGCGCATCGCGGCGCTCGATGCGGCGCTCGCCAACAGCGACGAGGCCCGGCGCGATCCCGAGCTGCCCTGGCTGCTCGCCCCCTGCGACCTGCAGGCGGTGAAGGCCAGCGGCGTGACCTTCGTCGCCAGCCTCCTGGAGCGCGTGATCGAGGAGCAGGCGCGCGGCGATGCTTCCCGGGCCGAGGCCATCCGTGCCGCGCTCGGCAGCGTGCTGGGCGACAACCTCGCCGGCATCGTGCCCGGCTCGCCGCAGGCCGCCCAGGTCAAGGAGGTGCTGATCGCGCAGGGTGCCTGGTCGCAGTACCTCGAGGTCGGCATCGGCCCCGACGCCGAGATCTTCACCAAGGCGCCGGTGCTGTCGGCCGTTGGCACCGGAGCCGATGTCGGCATCCATTCCGGCTCGGTCTGGAACAACCCCGAGCCCGAGGTGGTGCTGGCGGTCGACAGCCGCGGGCGCACCCTGGGCGCGGCGCTCGGCAACGACGTCAACCTGCGCGACTTCGAAGGCCGCAGCGCGCTGCTGCTGGGCAAGGCCAAGGACAACAACGCCTCCTGCGCGATCGGCCCCTTCATCCGCCTGTTCGACACGCACTTCGGCATCGACGACGTGCGCCGCATCACGGTGGCGCTGCGCGTGGCCGGGCCCGAGGGCTTCGTGCTCGAGGGATCGAGTTCGCTGGCCGAGATCAGCCGCGACCCGCTGGACCTGGTGTCGCAGGCCATCGGGCCGCACCACGCCTATCCGGACGGGCTGATGCTCTTCCTCGGCACCATGTTCGCGCCCACGCAGGACCGCCATGGCCCCGGGCAGGGCTTCACCCACGTGGTGGGCGACCGCGTCACCATCTCGGCGCCCGAACTCGGCGCGCTGGACAACCGCGTGGTGCACTCCGACCAGGCGGCGCGCTGGTCCTTCGGCATCGGCGCGCTGATGCGCAACCTGGCAGGGCGCGGCCTGCTCTGAGCGCGTCGGCGGCGCGGGTTTGTCCCGAGCCGCGTCGGGTTCAACCAGCCAGCGTGCGAATGGACAATGCCCGCATGTCCGCCTCCTGGCGCGTTCCCGCCGTTCCACACCAGCACACGCTCGACCTGCGCGCGGTCTCGCTGTTGCTGGAAGCGCCTCGCGAGGCCGAGCCGACCCGTGCCATGCTGCATTTCCTCAATGCGCTGCTGCCGGTGGACTACATCAGCCTGGTCTCGCACATGGACGATCCGCCGGCGCTGCTCGAAGGGCATGCCTTCGGCCCTGAGCTGCGCAACGTCACCGGCCAGTGCTTCGACAAGTACCGCCGCTATTTCTACGTCTTCGACGACGCGATCCGCATCGCCGGCCGCATGCGCGCCGAGGCTGGCGAGAACGCGGAGGTGACGGCGCTGCGCTTTCGCGCCGGCGAGATTCCCGATTCGGGCTGGCGCCACCGCATCTACGAACGCGAGCACCTGTCGGACCGGCTCACGCTGCTCTTCACGCCGGCACCGCGCACCGCCTTCTCCATCAACCTCTACCGCAGCGAGGCCAAAGGCCCGTTCGCTGCCCAGGAGATCGAACGCGTGCTGGCGGTGGCGCCACTGTTGCGCCAGGTGCATCGCAATGCCGTCGGCACCGGCGCAGCCGCACGGCAGATGGCCACGCGCATCGCGCTGGCGCGGGCCCGGCTGGACGCCCGCGCCGCCGCGCTCAGCCCGCGCGAGCTCGACGTTTGCGCGCGAATCGCCTGCAGCATGACGGCCGACGGCATCGCGGCCGACCTGGACGTCGCCGCTTCCACCGTGCTCACGCTGCGCAAGCGCGCCTACGGCAAGCTCGGCATCCACGATCGCGCCGAGCTGATCCGCCTGGCGGCCTGAGCTTCGGCACCTGTCCCCTGCGCAGGGGACGCGGGCACGCGGCGGTGCGCGCCACCATCGGCTCACAACACAACCACCGATGGAGACAAGCGCATGTTCCTGCGCAACTGCTGGTATGTCGTCGCCTGGGACCACGAGATCCCGGCCGACGGCCTCTTCAACCGCACCGTGATCGGCGAGCCGCTGCTCCTGTTCCGGCGCGCCGACGGCACCATCGTCGCGCTCGAGGATCGCTGCTGCCACCGCCTGGCGCCGCTGTCCAAGGGCCGCAAGGAAGGCGATTGCGTGCGCTGCGGCTACCACGGCCTCAAGTTCGATGCCGACGGCACCTGCATCGAGGTGCCCGGCCTCGAAAGCGTGCCGCCCAAGGCGCGGGTGCGCAGCTATCCGGTGGCGCTGCGCCATGCCTGGGTCTTCGTCTGGATGGGCGATCCGGCCTTGGCCGACCCGGCGCTGCTGCCCGACAACTTCTCCTGCGACGACCCGGGCTGGCGCAACGTTCCCGGCTATCTGCACTACGACACGCCCTACCTGCTGATCTGCGACAACCTCCTGGACTTCTCGCACCTGAGCTATGTGCACGAGAAGACGCTGGGCGGTTCCACCGCGATCGCGCAGGCGCGGCCCGTCATCGAGAAGATCCCGCGCGGCCTGCGGGTCACCCGCAAGGTCCACGATGTGCCGCCGCCCGCCTACTGGGCGCGGGCGCGCGATTTCGGCGGCGGCCACGTGGACCGCTGGTTCATCTACGACTTCGTGCTGCCCGGCACGCTGCTGATGCATTCCGGCGGCCGTCCCGCCGGCGATGCCGAGGGCGACATGCGGCGCGCGGTCGAGCTGCACAGCTGCCAGACGCTCACACCCGAGACCGAGAGCAGCACCCATTACTTCTTCCAGCAGTCGCACCGCGCCGAACTGGGCGGCGAATGGCTGACGCAGATGATCCACGACGGCCTGATCGTCGCCTTCAACGAGGACCGCGACATGATCACCGCGCAGGCCCGCAACCTCGAACGCGGGCCCGAGGCCCCGATGCTGCCGCTCGCGATGGACGCGGCACTCATGCAGTTCCGCCGCTTGCTGGCGCAGGCGGTCGAGGCCGAGCGCGCCTGAGCGCCGCCGTTCCGTCACCGCCCCTTCATTCACCACCGGAGACCCACCATGTTCAGGAACTGGATGGCGGCCTGCTGCCTGGCCGCCCTGCCGCTTTGCGCGCCCGCGCAAACCACTGCACCATCGCCGCTGCCCGCCAAACCCGTGCGGCTGGTGGTGCCCTATGCGGCCGGCGGCGCCACCGATTTCGTCGCGCGCCTGGTCGGCGAGCGCCTGGCGAGGCGCCTGGGGCAGCCCGTGGTGGTGGACAACAAGCCCGGCGCCGCCGGTGCGCTGGGCGCCGCCGACGTGGCGCGCGCGCCAGCCGACGGCAGCGTGCTGCTGTTGACCATCACCGATTCGCAGATCAACAACGCGGCCCTCTTCAAGACGCTGCCCTACGACCCGCAGAAGGACTTCGCCTTCGTCACGCAGATGGTGCGCAGCCCGGCGCTCATCTCCGCCAACGCCGACCTGCCGGCGAAGAGCATCGACGAACTGCGCCGCCTCGCCGCGCGGCAGCCCGCGAGCCTGAGCTACGCCTCCTGGGGCGTCGGCGGGCTCGGGCACCTGGCCGGCGAATCGCTCAATCGCGAGCTCAAGGCGGGCATGGTGCATGTGCCGCAGAAGGGCGAGGGCCCGGTGGTGACCGACCTGCTGTCGAAGACCGTGAGCATCGGTCTGTCGTCGGTGGCGAGCGCGAAGCAGCATGTGCAGGCGGGCAAGCTGGTGCCGCTGGCCGTGCTGGGCCGCGAGCGCTCGACAGCCTTGCCGCAGGTGCCGACGCTGCGCGAGCTCGGCTTCACCGACCCGCTCTACGACACCAACGTGTGGCTCGGCGTGCTGGCGCCGGCGCGCACGCCGCCGGCCGTGGTGCAACGGCTCGCGGCCGAGATCCGCGCCATCGTCGCCGCAGAAGACGTGCGCCCGGTGCTGGTCGAACGCGGCTTCGAGATCATGAACACCACGCCCGAGCAATTCGCAGGCGGCTACAGGGCCGAGTTCGATGTGATCACGCAGCGCATCCGGGCCTTCGGCATCGAGGCGCAGTAGCGCGGATGGTCCGAAAACTAAGACAAATGCCTCAAGGGTTTGTTCTGGAGGAGGGGAGGTGAGCGCCCGGTAACAATTCAACACAAATTGCGCCGCGCGTTTTCAGCCCGGCCTTCTGGAGAGCAGCCCATGGAGACCGTGCGAGTATTTTTCTGCGCCGCCGCGCTGGCGCTGAGCGCCGCGAACGCAAAGGCCCAGATCCTGATCGGCCAATCTGCCGACATGTCGGGGCCGGTCGCAGCCAGTGTGAAGGAGACCATCCTCGGCTCGCAGCTGGTCATCGACCACGTCAATGCGCAGGGCGGCATCCACGGCGAAAAGATCGAGGTGATCCGCCTGGACGACGGGTTGGACCCCAAGCGCTCGGCCGAGAACTCGCGCGTCCTGATCGAGGAGAAGAAGGTGGTCGCGCTGCTGCTCAATCGCGGCACGCCCAATGCACTGGCGGTCATTCCGCTGCTCGACAAGAGCGGCACCCCGCTGATCGGGCCTTCCACCGGGGCGATGTCGCTGCACAAACCCTTGCAGAAGCATGTGTTCAACGTGCGCTCCACCTACCAGCGCGAGGCCGAGAAGGCGGTCCAGCACCTGCACACGGTGGGCATGCAGCGCATCGCGGTGGTCCAGGCCGACGACTCCTTCGGCAAGGACGCGATGGAAGGCGCGATGAAGGGCTTCGACAAGGCCGGCCTGAAGCCGGTCGTGCTGGCGCTGGCCGATCGCAACAAGCCCGACTACGCGGCCATCGTGCCCAAGCTCGCCGCGGCCAACGCGCAGGCCGTGCTGTGGATCGGCTCCGGCACCGCCGTGACCGAAGGCGTGAAGGCGCTGCGCGCCACCGGTTCGGCGGCCCAGGTCATCACGCTGTCGAACAACGCGGCATCGGGCTTCATCAAGGAGCTGGGCAGCGCCAGCGGCGGGGTGGTCGTGATGCAGGTGCTGCCATCGGAGCGCGGCTTGGCGCATCCGCTGGTCAAGGAGGCCTCGGATCTCGCCAAGGCCAAGGGCGACATCGAGCTCTCGCCGGCGCTGCTGGAGGGTTTCGTTGCCACCAAGGTGATGGTCGAGGCGCTGCGCCGCGCCGGCCCGAAGCCGACACGCGCCAAGCTGCTGGCCGTGCTCAACGACCTCCGCTACGACCCCGGCGGCGGACTCGAGGTGAGCTACTCGCCGCAGGACCACTCGGGCATCGACTACGTCGACCTGTCGATCATCAGCGGGGGGCGCTTCAAGCGCTGATCACTCGACCTTCTGCAGCGCTCTCCGGTACTGCACCGCCTCCGCCACATGCGCCGCCTGCACCGTGCCGGCGCCGGCCAGGTCCGCGATCGTGCGGGCCAGCTTGAGCGTGCGATGCGTCCCGCGCGCCGACCAGCCCAGCCGCGTCGCGGCGGCCTGCAGGAACTGCAGGGCCGCGGCACCGGGCTGCGCGTGGCGGTCGATCTCCGCGCCCTGCAGCGCCTGGTTGGCCTTGCCCTGGCGCCGCAGGGCGCGCTCGCGCGCCTCGACCACGCGCGCGCGAACCTCGGCGCTGGCTTCGCCGGTGGGTGTCTCCAGCAACTGGGTGGCCGGCACCGCAGGTACCTCGATGTGCAGGTCGATGCGGTCCAGCAGCGGCCCGCTGAGCTTGCCCTGGTAGCGGGCCACCTGGTCCGGCGTGCAGCGGCAGGGCTTGAGCGAGGAGCCCAGGTGCCCGCAAGGGCAGGGGTTCATGGCCGCGACCAACTGGAAGCGGGCCGGGAACTCGGCACGCCGTGCGGCCCGCGCGATGGTGATGCTGCCGGTCTCCAGCGGCTCGCGCAGCGCTTCGAGCGCGGCGCGCTGGAACTCCGGGAACTCGTCCAGGAACAGCACGCCGTTGTGCGCCAGCGAGATTTCGCCCGGCCGCGGCGGCGAGCCGCCGCCCACCAGCGCTACCGCACTGGCGCTGTGGTGCGGGCTGCAGGTCGGCCGCAGGCGCCAGCGCTCGACGGCGAAGCGGCCGTGCAGGCTGGCGACGGCGGCGCTTTCCAGCGCCTCGTCCACGCTCATCGACGGCAGCAGGCCGGCGAAGCGCTGGGCCAGCATCGACTTGCCGGACCCCGGCGGGCCCACCATCAGCAGGCTGTGCTGGCCGGCCGCCGCGATCTCGAGCGCGCGCCTGGCGCCCGCGTGGCCCTTGACGTCCGCCAGGTCGGCCTCCGCCGCCGCCGGGCCGGCGGCGGCGGCCTGCGCACGATGCCAGCCATCTTCCGCCGCATCGCCGGGTGCCGGGCCGCCCGGCAGGAACTGCCGCACCACATCGAGCAGGTGGGCTGCACCGTAGATTTCGGCGCCCGGCACCAGGGCGGCCTCCCTCGCACTCTCTGCCGGCAGCACCAGCTTGGTCGCGACACCGCGGCCATGCAGCGCCAGCGCCATCGCGAGCGCACCACGCACGGGCCTCAGGTGCCCTGAAAGCGAGAGCTCCCCCGCGAATTCGTGGCCCGCCAGCCGGGCCGCCTCGATCTGCCCGGCCGCCGCCAGGATGCCCAGGGCAATCGGCAGGTCGAAGCGGCCCGAGTCCTTCGGCAGGTCGGCCGGCGCCAGGTTGACCGTGATCCGCTTGTTGCTCGGGAATTCGAGGCCGGCGTTCTGGATGGCGCAACGCACCCGCTCCCGGGCTTCCTTCACCTCCACGTCGGCCAATCCCACCAGCGTGAAGCTGGGCAGCCCGTTGGCCAGATGCACCTCGACCGTGACGCTTGCCGCTTCCAGGCCCAGCAAAGCACGGCTCTGCACCAAAGATAAGCTCATTTCTCTCCCTTTCACCAAGATGGTGCGCCCATCTTTTGTTCATGGCGCCGTCATGCACCTGTCCCAGGCTCCGCTGTCCACGGGTCGCGAGATTTGGCACGCTCCCTGCTTTGAAACGGTATCCAACCATTTCAAAACTGACCGAGGAGTCTCCCGATGATGCACCGTAAAACCGCGTCTGCCCTGGCCGTCGCCGCCCTCGCTGCCCTGCCGATGCTGGCGAGTGCCCAGCTCACAGGCAACGTCGCGCTGACCAGCAACTACAAGTTCCGCGGCCAGGACCAGGACGTGCTGGGCAACAACGACTTCGCCAAGACCAAGGGCTTCAAGCCCGCCATCCAGGGCGGCTTCGACTATGCCTTCGGCGAGAGCGGCTTCTACATCGGCAACTGGAACTCCAGCGTCAACTGGCTCAACGGCAACAGCATCGAGAGCGACATCTACGGCGGCTACAAGTTCAAGGCCGGCGTTTTCGACCTCGACGTCGGCGTGCTGACGTACATCTATCCGGGCAACACCCGAGGCAACACCACCGAGCTCTACGGCGCCGGCACCTGGGCCGACGAGGCGATCGGCGCGTTCACGCTGAAGTATTCGCACACGGTGTCCAAGGACTACTTCAACTACGCCGGCGAGAAGGACGGCTCGGGCCTGAAGGGCCGCAACACCGGCTACCTGAACCTGAGCTACACCAAGGAAATCGTGCCCAAGGTGACCTTCAAGGCGGCGGTCGGCTACACGCACATGAGCAGCGACATCCGCAGCCTCGGCTATCGCAACTACGTGGACTACAACGTCGGCGCCTCCTACGACTT
This sequence comes from Variovorax sp. RA8, assembly GCF_901827175.1. Lineage (NCBI taxonomy): Bacteria > Pseudomonadati > Pseudomonadota > Betaproteobacteria > Burkholderiales > Comamonadaceae > Variovorax > Variovorax sp. RA8. Next base: position 391,700 of record NZ_LR594662.1, read on the forward strand.
CGGCAACGGCCTGTCGCTGGCCGGCTCGGTGCAGGGCGCCAACAGGAAGAGCTCGTACCTGCTGGTGGCCGACCCGGGCCTGGACCTGGGCTTCGGGCCCATCGGCGAGCGCACCTGGTCGCCCAACAAGGCCCGATTCATCGTCACGCTGACCAAGACGCTCTGATCACGGCGACGCGTCGTTCCGAGCGATCCAGAGGAGAAACATCATGGAATCTATGAGGGAAGCATCATGAAGCTGGTCACAGCCATCATCAAGCCGTTCAAGCTCGACGAGGTGCGCGAGGCGCTCTCGGCGATCGGGGTGCAGGGCATCACCGTGACGGAGGTCAAGGGCTTCGGGCGCCAGAAAGGCCACACCGAGCTCTACCGCGGCGCGGAGTACGTGGTCGACTTCCTGCCCAAGGTCAAGATCGAGGCAGCCGTGGCCGACGAGCTGGTCGAGCGCGTGATCGAGGCGGTCGAGAGCGCCGCGCGCACCGGCAAGATCGGCGACGGCAAGATCTTCGTCTATGACCTCGAGCAGGTCGTGCGCATCCGTACCGGAGAAACAGGCCGCGAAGCCCTTTGACTTCGAGGCACGAAAGAACAGATCCAATGAAAAAACTGCTTGTCTCTCTCGCCCTCGGCCTGAGCGTGCTGGTCGCCGGCACCGCGGGCTTCGCCCAGACCCCGGCTGCGCCTGCCGAAGCGCCCGCCGCCTCGGCCCCGGCCGCCACAGCACCCGCTGCAGCGGCTCCGGCCGCAGCCGCACCCGCCGATGCCGCCGCGGCTGCGCCGGCCGCCGCCCCCGCGCCTTCGTTCAACAAGGGCGACACCTCCTGGATGCTGCTGTCGACGCTGCTGGTCATCATGATGACCATTCCCGGCCTGGCCCTCTTCTACGGCGGCCTGGTGCGCAGCAAGAACATGCTGTCGGTACTGATGCAGGTGATGGTCACCTTCTCGATGATCGTGGTGTTGTGGCTGATCTACGGCTACAGCCTGGCCTTCACCGAGGGCAACTCCTTCATCGGCGGCTTCGACAGGCTCTTCATGAAGGGCATCTTCGACCCCGCCACCGGCACTTTCGCGCCGGGCGCGACCTTCAGCAAGGGCGTCTACATCCCCGAGCTGCTGTTCGCCGCCTTCCAGGCCACCTTCGCCGGCATTACCTGCTGCCTGATCGTGGGCGCCTTCGCCGAGCGCATCAAGTTCTCGGCCGTGCTGCTCTTCATGGTGCTGTGGTTCACCTTCAGCTATGCGCCGATCGCGCACATGGTCTGGTTCTGGATGGGCCCGGACGCCTACGCCAGCACGGACGTGGTCGATGCCATGAACGCCAAGGCCGGCCTCATCTGGCAGTGGGGCGCGCTCGATTTCGCGGGCGGCACGGTGGTGCACATCAACGCGGCGGTCGCCGGCCTGGTGGGTGCCTTCCTGATCGGCAAGCGCATCGGCTACGGCAAGGAAGCCTTCACGCCGCATTCGCTGACGCTCACGATGGTCGGCGCCTCGCTGCTGTGGGTGGGCTGGTTCGGCTTCAACGCAGGCTCCGCGCTCGAAGCGGGTACCAGCGCCGTGCTGGCTTTCATGAACACCTTCTCGGCAACCGCCGCGGCGGTGCTGGCCTGGTCCATCGGCGAAGCGCTGATGAAGGGCAAGGCCTCGATGCTGGGCGCCGCATCCGGTGCGGTCGCCGGCCTGGTGGCCATCACGCCCGCGGCCGGCAACGTCGGCCTGATGGGTGCGATCGTGATCGGCTTCGTCGCGGGCTTCGCCTGCCTCTGGGGCGTCAACGGCCTCAAGCGCATGCTCGGCGCGGACGACTCGCTCGACGTGTTCGGCGTGCACGGCGTGGGCGGCATCGTGGGTGCGCTCCTGACCGGCGTGTTCAACACCCAGGCGCTGGGCGGCCCCGGCCTGGTGGGCGACTGGGTCACGGCCGGCGTGGTGTCCAACGGCATCGGCGCGCAGGTCTGGATCCAGCTCAAGGCGGTGCTGCTGACCATCGTGTGGTCCGCCGTGGTCTCCTTCGTCGCCTACAAGATCGTCGACCTCACCATCGGCCTGCGCGTGAGCGAGGAGGAAGAGCGCGAGGGCCTGGACATCTCGTCCCACGGCGAAACCGCCTACAACCGCTGAGGTGGGCGCGGGTCGCCTCGCGCGGCCCGCGGCATTGCCTGCAAGAAACGATTCAAAGCAAGAGTCTCCTTTGGATGTTCGGCCCGCAAGCGCCTTGGCGCGAGCGGGCTCTTTTTTTTGGGGTCGATGCACAACAGGCCCTAAGCTGGCGGCATGTGGACCACCCTGAACGACAGCCTCTGCCAGCTCGGCGAATCGCCGTTCTGGCATCCCCATGAGCGCTCGCTCTACTGGCTCGACATCCCGGGCCGCGCGGTGCTGCGCACGCGCGGCGGGATCGAGAGCGAGCCCACTGTCGAGCGCTGGGGCCTGCCCACCGAGCCCGGCTGCATGGCGCCTGCGGCCCGCGGCGGCCTGGTGATCGCGCTGCGCGACGGCATCTACCGCGCGCGCGAATGGGGCGGGGCGCTGGAGGCGCTCGCGCGGGTGGACCACGACGTGCGCAGCATGCGCTTCAACGACGGCAAGTGCGACGCGCAGGGCCGCTTCTGGGCCGGCACGCTCAACGAGGCGAAGGACTGCGCCAGCGGCGCGCTCTACTGCCTCGATGCGCGCGGCGGCGGCACGCCGGTCCTTGCACGCGTGGCCGATGGCGTCACCACCGCGAACGGCCTGGCCTTCGGGCCCGATGCGGCCACGCTCTACTGGGCCGACACCGCCGCGCACCGCGTGAGCGCCTGGCACTGGGACGCCGAGGCCAACCGCCTGTCGCGCCCGCGAGCGTTCCGGCAGTTCGGCGCCAAGCCCGAGGGTTGGTCGCCGGCATCGCCGCAGGGCTACCAAGGGCGCCCGGACGGCGCGACGGTCGACGCCGAGGGCCACTATTGGGTCGCGATGTTCGAGGGCGGCCAGCTGCTGCGCTTCTCGCCCACGGGCGAGCTCGCGGCCACGCTGCCCGTGCCGGTGCAATGCCCCACCATGCCCTGCTTCGGCGGCGACGACCTGCGCACGCTGTTCGTCACCAGTGCACGCCACGGGCGGTCCGCCGAGGAACTGGAGCAGCGGCCGGCCTCGGGCCACGTGATCGCATTGCGTGCGGAAGTGTCGGGCCTGCCCGTCCATTTCTTCGAGGATTGATGTGGCCCCTGCGCTCGTCGCTTCGTGTACCCGCTGCTCCCCGGGGTGGCGCCGGCCGCCTTTGGGCGGCCCGGCGCCGGCCTGAGCGGGCGCTACCATCCCCCGCATGGATCCCGCCCTCCGCCCGATCGCCGAACGCATCCGCGCCGCCGCTGCCGAACGCACCGTGCTGCGCGTCCGCGGCGGCGGCACCAAGGACTTCTACGGCGAGCCGCCGCGCGGCGAACCGCTCTCCACCGCCGGGCTGCACGGCATCGTGAGCTACGAGCCCAGCGAGCTCGTCGTCACCGCGCGCGCCGGCACGCAGCTTGTCGAGCTGGAAGCCCTGCTGGCCGAGCAGGGCCAGTGCCTTCCCTTCGAGCCGCCGCGGTTCGGCGACAGCGGCGGTACCGTCGGTGGCATGGTCGCCGCCGGCCTGAGCGGCCCGGCACGCGCGAGCGTGGGGGCCGTGCGGGACTATGTGCTGGGCGCGCAGCTTCTCAACGGCCGGGGCGAGCTGCTCACCTTCGGTGGCCAGGTCATGAAGAACGTCGCGGGCTACGACGTGTCCCGTGTGCTGGCCGGCTCGTTGGGCGTTCTGGGGCTGATCACCGAAGTGAGCCTCAAGGTGCTGCCCGTGCCGCCGGCCGAGGCCACGCTGGTCTTCGACTGCCACCAGGCCGATGCGCTGCGTCTGCTCAACGGCTGGGGCGGCCAGCCGCTGCCGCTCAACGCGAGCCGCTGGACGCACGAGCAAGGCCGGGGCCGTCTCTGGCTGCGCCTGCGCGGCGCGTCGGCCGCTGTGGCCGCTGCCTGCACCCACCTCGGCGGCGAGCGGCAGGACGATGCGCAGGCCCAGGCCGACTGGGAGGCTGCGCGCGACCTGCGCCTGCCCTGGTTCGCAGCGCGCGAGGGGCGCGAGCTGTGGCGCCTGTCGGTGCCGCAGACCGCGCCAGTGCTCCCGCTGGAAGAGCCACCGTTGATCGAATGGCATGGTGCGCAGCGCTGGTACCTGGTCTCGCCCGGCGAGGGCGAACGACTCAGGGAAGCGGCTCGCTCCGCAGGCGGCCATGCGACACTGTTCATGACCGCGGACGGTGCCAGCACCGTCACGCGCCGCTTCGATGCCTTGAGCGCGCCGCTGCGGCGCATCCACGAAGCGCTGATGCGCGAGTTCGATCCTCATGCCGTGTTCGATCGCGCGCGGCTCTTGCCAACGACTTGAGATGCAAACCGAGCTCGCCCCCGAATTCCGGAACACCGCCGACGGCCAGGAGGCCGAGGCCATCCTGCGCAAATGCGTGCACTGCGGCTTCTGCACCGCGACCTGCCCGACCTACCAGCTGCTCGGAGACGAGCTCGACGGCCCGCGCGGGCGCATCTACCTCATCAAGCAGGTGCTCGAAGGCAAGCCGCCCACGCGCAGCACGCAGCTGCACCTGGACCGCTGCCTCACCTGCCGCAACTGCGAGAGCACGTGTCCGAGCGGTGTGCAGTACGGCCACCTGGTCGACATCGGCCGCAAGATCGTCGATGAGAAGGTGCCGCGCCCCGCGATGGAAGGCGCGCTGCGCTGGACGCTGAAGGAGGCGTTGCCTTCGCCGCTCTTCGGTCCCGCGATGAAGCTGGGCCAGTCGGTGCGCGGCCTGCTGCCGGCCAAGCTCAGGGCCAAGGTGCCCGCGCCGCAATCGGCGGGCGAATGGCCCAGGCGCACGCATGCACGCAAGATGCTGATGCTCGCGGGCTGCGTGCAGCCCTCGATGGCGCCCAACATCAACAGCGCGACGGCGCGCATGCTCGACGCAGCCGGCATCGAGGCGGTCATCGCGCCGGCCGCGGGCTGCTGCGGCGCGGTGAAGTTCCACCTCAACGACCAGGAGGGCGGCAAGGCGCAGATGCGCGCTAACGTCGACGCTTGGTGGCCCTTCGTGGACGAGGGTGTGGTCGAGGCGATCGTGATGAACGCCTCCGGCTGCGGCGTCACGGTGCGCGAGTACGGCCACCTGCTGCGCGACGAGCCGGCCTATGCGCAGAAGGCCGCGCGCATCAGCGCAATCACGCGCGACCTGAGCGAGCTGCTGCCTGAACTGGTGCCGCTGTTGAAGGATCGCGTGAGCGCGCCGCCAGGCGTCTTCGCCTACCACCCGCCCTGCACGCTGCAGCACGGGCAGAAGCTGCGCGGCGGCGTCGAGGTGAACCTGCGCGCGCTCGGCTTCGACATCCAAGTCGCCAAGAACGAGTCGCACCTGTGCTGCGGCTCGGCCGGCACGTACTCCGTGTTGCAGCCCGAGCTGGCCTATGCGCTGCGGGACCGCAAGCTGGGGCACCTGGACCAGCTTCGGCCCACCGCCATCATCTCGGCCAACATCGGCTGCATCACGCACCTGCAAAGCGGCAGCGGGCTGCCTGTGCGGCATTGGGTGGAGGTGCTGGACGAGGCATTGGATGCGGCCTCGGCATGAACCGCCCTTGCGCTGCACTTCAGCACGGCGGGTCAACGCACCGGGACAATCTTGCGGATCGAGTTTCCGGAGCTGACGCACAGATTGCCCTCTGCATCCACCGCCACGTCGGTGGGAGCGCTGAATTGGGCAGCGTTGCCGATCCCGTCCGTCGAGCCCTGCACGCCAGCGCCGGCCAGGGTGGTGACGACCCCATCCGGCGTGATCCTTCGAATCCTGTTGTTTCCATCATCAGCCACGTAGAGATAACCGCTGGCGTCGATCGCCAGCCCATAGGGCCCGTCGAAGCGTGCGGCAGTGCCGGTGCCGTCGGCAAAGCCGCAAGTCGTCGAGCCAGCCAGTGTGCTAACAACGCCCTCGGGCGTGATTTTGCGAATCATGCAGTTGTTGTAGTCGGCCACGTAGAGGTTGCCTGCGGCATCCAGCTCAACAGCCTTCGGCCCGCTGAATGATGCAGCTGCGCCTGTGCTGTCGAAAGAGCCAGGCGTTGTCGAGCCAGCCAGGGTCGTCACCACGCCCTCGCGGGTGACCTTGCGGATCATGTAGTTGTAGTAGTCCGCTACATAGACATTGTCGTCGGCATCAACGGCCAGCCCCGCCGGTCCGGAGAAGAATGCGTTGGCGCCGGTGCCGTCGGTGAAACCACCATTCGCGCCGCCGCCTGCCAGGGTCCTGACGACACCCTCCGGCGTGATCTTGCGGATCGCGGTGCCGTCCGCCACATAGACGTTGTCGCTGCCATCCACTGCGACGCCGTCCGGCCAGGTGAACCGTGCGGCGGCGCCCGTGCCGTCGGCCCAACCCTGTATCCCGGAGCCGGCAAAGGTGGTCGTCAAGCCGTCCGAAGTGATCTTGCGAATCCTGTGGTTGTTCGCATCCGCAACGTAGACGGTCCCGCTGGAGTTCACCGCAAGGGCCTGCGGGGCGTTGAACCGTGCTGCAGCGCCCGTGCCCTCAGCCGAACCGCCCACCGTTGATCCGGCCAGCGTCGTGACTTGCGCCAGCGCGTCGGCGCAGTTCACCTGGACGCTGTTCACATCCGCAGTGGCCGTCCCGCTGCCATTGCTGACGCTGCAGTTCTGCCACAGAGGGTGCGTGCCCACCGTCACCGCATAGGCGGTATTGAAGGCGATGGGCGCAGCAAAGCTGAAGGCACCATTGGCTGCCAATGTCAGCGCGTCGCCACCGTTGTCGAGAAGGACCAGCTTGGTGTTGGCGGCCAAGCCGGTGAGCGTGCCGCCGATGGCATAACCGGGAGTCGGAGGTGCCGGATCGCCCGTTGCAGGAGTGCCGGGTTCAGCCGGCACCGCGGGCCCCACCGGCACCGCAGGATTCGCGGGGTCCGTCGCTGGTCCCGGATTTTCTGTCGAAGGCAAGCCCTCAGCACTCGGGGGCGTGGTGGTCGATGCCGGGGCATTCGGCGTCATGGCCAGGAGCGCGCATGTCGAGCAGCCGCCATCGCCGCCGCCACCACAGGCAGCGAGAGACAGGCAGAGCACGGCGGAAGCCAGGGGGCGAAGAGGTGCGGTGAGGAGGCTCATGTTCGAAGGACCTGATGGTTGTGGGCGCCGACGTCGGGCATACCGACCTCTGTTCATCCATGCTGGCGCCGAGATGGACGGCGAGATTCTTGTCGCGAACTCCGACGTCAAATCTGACGAATGTTCGCGGCAGAGGGCGGTGCAAACCCTCATCCCGCGCCCTTCCCCAGGTGCCTGAGGCCGCGACCGCGGCCTGCTCGCACAAGCGAAGGCGCCCTGGTCCGACCCGCTCATCCCGCGCTGGCGCCGCACGATGCCCCTGTGTTCACCTCGGGAGCAAGACATGCGAAACCTTTGTGTCCAACGGCTGTTCCGCGGCGCGGCGTTCGCCTGTGCCTGCGCAGCCGTACCGCTGGCCTCCTACGCGCAGACGATGAATCCTGGCACCGGCACGCTACCCGCCATGAAGGTGCAGGGCAACGCGCGCTTTGCCTGCGGCGGCATCGGCTCGGACGAGTCCAACGCCATGCGCGCCGCGATGAAGGACCATCCCCTCGCGCTGCTGTTCGCGCGCGCCGACGGCGCCTACCTGGCGAACGTGGACGTCACCATCAAGTCCGCCGGTGGCGACACGGCACTGGCGATGCGTGCCTCCGGTCCCGTGTGCCTGGTCGACCTGCCGGCCGGCCGCTACACGGTGGAGGCGGCGACTGAAGGCGTGGTGAAGACCCACACCGTGAACGTCGGCCGCGGTTCGCAGACCGCTGACTTCCGCTTCTGAGCGCCTGGCATCTCAGCCCGCCAGCGCCCTCTCGATGTCCCGCTCCATCGAGGCCGGCGTGTCCAGCGGCGCGTAGCGCTTGAGCACCCGCCCGTCCTTGCCGACCAGGAACTTGGTGAAGTTCCACTTGATGGCCGTGCTCCCCAACAGGCCCGGCGCCTCCTTCGCGAGCCACTTGTAGAGTGGCGTCGCACCGGAGCCGTTGACCTCGATCTTCTCCATCATCGGGAAGCTCACGCCGTAATTCTTCACGCAGAAGGCGCCGATCTCCTCGTTGGTGCCCGGGTCCTGGTTGCCGAACTGGTTGGAGGGGAATCCGAGCACCGCGAGGCCTTGGCCGGCGTACTTCTTGTAGAGCGCCTCCAGGCCCTCGAATTGCGGCGTGAAGCCGCACTTGCTGGCGGTGTTGACGATCAGGAGCACCTGGCCCTTGTACCTGGACAGCGGGACGTCGGTGCCGTCGATCTGCCGGGCTTCGAAGTCGTAGACGCTGGTCATGATGGCGTGTCCTCCAGGATGCGGGAATGCCGATCATCCTCGCGGCCGTTCGTTCGTGCAAACGAGGACCACAAGGCCGCCAGCACGATCAGCGCCCCGCCGGCCCAGACGCGGGCATCCAGCGTGGCCGCGCTCAGCGCCACTGACGAGACGCTGGCGAACAGCACTTCCGACAGCATGATCACCGCGGTGGCGCTGGCCGCCAGCCGCGCGGCGCCGTACTGCAGGCAGATGTTGGCGAAGACGAAGCCGGCGCCCAGCAACACGGCCCACCCCGCCCATCCTGCAGCCGCCGGCAATTGCAACGCCGGTGGCGCAATCGCGCCCAGCGCTGTGCCGACCGCCGCCGCCAGGCCCGCGACCAGCGCGCAGCCGCCGAACATGGCGAGCGCACGCGATTCGCCAGGAGCGGCGCGCAGCCGGCGCAGCAGGATGTTGGTCACCGCGAAGCAGAAGCCGGCCGCCACGCCCAGCCAGTCGGGCAGGCTCGCCGGCACCGGCCAGTCGGTCCCGGGCGTCTTGAGCACGACACCCACGCCGGCCAGCGCGAGCGCCATGCGCGCGAGTGCCGAGGGGCGGGGCCGCTCGCCGAGGAAGATCCAGGCCAGCAGCACGCTCCACAGCGGCATCAGGTAGAAGAGCAGCACGACGCGCACCACGTCCCCTTGCGTCACCGCCCAGTTGAAGCCCACGTTGGTGAAACCGGCCGCCACCCCCAGCAAGGTTAGCGCGGGCCATTGCGCGAAGGCCAGCCAGGCATGGCGGCGCAGCCATCCCATCGCCAGTGCGATCAAGGCATGGATGAGCGCGGTGGCCCAGACCGGATGCAGCCCATGGGCCTCGATCTGGCGGAAGGGAAACCACGAGACGCCCCAGACGAAGGCGTTGAAGACGAGCGCTAGTGCGGGCAAGGCGGCAAAGGCTCAGTGATGCTTGTCGCTGCGGGCGATCGCGAGCAGGTGTTCGACCTCTTCGGGATAGCGCTGCAGGTTGTTGCGATGCCATCGCTTGATGAGCCACATGAAGCCAGCCACCACCAGCCCGAAGGCGGTGATCGCCGCATACGCCGACAGCCCCAGGCCGGTGCAGGCGCTGTAGAAGGCGCCGAGGATCAGGATGCAGGCCTGCTCGTTGAAGTTCTGCACCGCGATCGAGCGGCCGGCGCCCATCAGGTTGTGGCCGCGATGCTGCAGCAGCGCATTCATCGGCACCACCAGGAAGCCGCCCAGCCCGCCCAGCAGGATGAGGAAAGGCACCGCGACCCAGATGTTGCCGATGAAGTTCATCCCGATCACCAGGATGCCCATGCCGATACCCAGCGGGATCACGCGCGTGGCCATGTCCAGGCGCATGCGCATCGACGCCACGATAGCGCCCACCGCGGTGCCGATCGCCACGACGCCGGTCAGCGATGACGCCTGCGCCGTGCTGTAGCCCAGGGCCAGCGAAGCCCACGCCAGCACGATGTACTTGAGGTTGCCGCCGGCGCCCCAGAACAGCGTGGTGGTCGCCAGCGAGATCTGGCCCAGCTTGTCGCGCCACAGGCGCGAGTTGCAGTGCCAGAAGTCGGGCAGCAGCGCCAGCAGGTTGCGCAGCATGCCGTGCCGCGGATTGGCGCGCAGCGGCCGCATCTCGACGCCGGTGTCGGGGATGCGCGTGTTGAACCAGGCCGCGATGATGTAGATGAAGATCAGCGCCGCGATCGCTGCCTCGGGCGGGGTGTCGATGCCGGTGTCGAGCACCGGGAAGTCCAGCGCCAGCAACCGGGTCGACAGCGCATGCCCCACCAACTGCCCGCCGAGCACGATGCCCAGGATGATGGAGGCGATCGTCAGGCCCTCGATCCAGCCGTTGGCCTTGACCAGCTGCGAGGCCGGCAGCAGCTCGGTCAGGATGCCGTACTTGGCCGGCGAATAGGCTGCCGCCCCGAGGCCGACCACCGCATAGGCCAGCAGCGGGTGCGTGCCGAACAGCATCATCACGCAGCCGACCACCTTGATCGCATTGCTGATGAACATGACGCGGCCCTTGGGCAGCGCATCGGCGAAGGCGCCGACCAGCGGCGCCAGCGCCACATAGAAGATGGTGAAGATCGGCACCAGCGCGGCGCGCTGCCACTCGGCCGCGCCGCTGGTTCGCATCAATTCCACCGCCGCAACGAAAAGCGCGTTGTCGGCCAGCGACGAGAAGAACTGGGCCGACATGATCGTGTAGAAACCGCGCTTCATCGATGGGCTGGCTGGCCAGAGGGGCTGCTGGCAATAGTGGAAGTGGGCCGCGGTACTGGCGGAAATGCGCGGTTATAGCATGGGGGTGCAGTGTCAAAATGACGTCACGCCCCGTGTCGTCCGGGTGTTTGTCCTCATGTCCTGAACGGGTTTCGCCTTGCCTCGTCCGATCCTCGCGACCATCCACAGCGCCGCCCTGGCGCACAACCTCGAGCGCGCGCGTCGCGCCGCCGTCGACGCCCGCGTCTGGGCAGTGGTCAAGGCCAATGCCTATGGCCACGGCATCGAGCGCGTGTTCGAGTCCTTCCGTGCCGCCGACGGCTTCGCGCTGCTCGACCTGGCCGAGGCCGAGCGCGTGCGCGCCCTCGGCTGGCGCGGCCCGGTGCTGCTGCTGGAAGGCGTGTTCGAGCCGCGCGACCTGGAGCTGTGCTCGCGCCTCGAGCTCTGGCACACCGTGCACTGCGACGCGCAGATCGACATGCTGGCCGCCCACAAGACCCAGGCGCCGCAGCGTGTGTTCCTCAAGATGAACTCGGGCATGAACCGCCTCGGCTTCCCGCCCGAACGTTTCCGCGCCGCCTGGACGCGCCTCGACGCGCTGCCGCAGGTCGACGAGATTTCGCTGATGACCCACTTCAGCGACGCCGACGGCGAGCGCGGCGTGGCCCACCAACTCGAGGTCTTCGAACGTTTCACGCGCGACCTGCCGGGCGAGCGCTCGGTCGCCAACAGCGCCGCCACCTTGCGCCATGCTGCCACGACGCGCGCCGACTGGGTGCGCCCCGGCATCCTGCTGTACGGCAGCGCGCCCGACTTTCCCGCGCACGATGCGGCGCACTGGCAGCTGCAGCCGACGATGACGCTCTCCACGCGGCTGATCTCGGTGCAGACCCTGGCCGCGGGCGCGACCGTCGGCTATGGCTCGCGCTTCACCGCGGAAGGACCGCTCACCATCGGTGTCGCCGCGGTCGGCTATGCGGACGGCTACCCGCGCCACTGCGATACCGGCACGCCGGTGCTGGTGAACGGCGTGCGCACCCGGATGGTCGGCCGCGTCAGCATGGACATGATCACCGTGGACCTCACCCCCGTGCCCGATGCGCGTTTCGGCACCGAGGTCACGCTGTGGGGGCGGGCCTCGAACGGCGCCGTGCTGCCCATCGACGAGGTCGCGCAGGCCGCGGGCACCGTGGGCTACGAGCTGATGTGCGCCGTGGCGCCGCGCGTGCCGGTGGCGGTGGACTGACCAAGGCGCTGGCCGCTTGAAGGTTCTGTCGAATTGGCGCTCCGTGCGCCTGTGGGAAACGCAGGTCGAGCGCGACCTGCATCGCGAGCACGACCTGCGCCTGCACGGCTTGCTGATCGGGACCTCGACGCTGCTGCTCATGTGGCTCTCGTCCTGGCTGCAGATGAAGGCCGGCGTCGAGTCGCTGGCGTTGCGCTACCTGCTCACGCTGGGCGTGGGCTACCTCGGGTACCTCTGGATCCTGCGCTGGTGGGCCACGATGCTGATCCGCAAGAACACGCAGTTCAATCCCGATCTGCCGGACCCGCAGATCGGCGACTGGCCCTCGGTCCGGGGCGGCACCAGCCCCACCGGCGCAGGGCATGGCGTCGGGGATCTGGCCGGCGGCGCCTTAGAGGCTGCGGCCGGGGCGGACGAGGGCGCCATCGTCGTGGTGCCGGTGCTCGCCATTTTCCTGATCGGTGTAGCGCTCTTCTTCGGCGCCGGCGCGCTGGTGCTCCTGTACTTTAGCTCCGAGGCCCTGCTCGCCGTGGCGATCGAACTGGCCTTCGGCTACGTCACCGCCACCGCGGCGATGCGCGTGGCGCGCGAGGGCTGGCTCACCGCCGCGGTGCGGCTGACCTGGAAGCCGCTGCTGGGTGCGCTGCTTTGCGCGGTGCTGCTCGGCGCGGCGCTGGATCGGTTCATGCCGCAGGTGAATTCGCTGCCGGAGGCGGTGCGGGTGCTGCTGGGGCGGCACCGGGCATGAACTCAGTACAACCCCAGCCCCCGCGCCTGCAATCGCGCCAGCCCCAGCAACGCATCGGTAAAGGGCGTAGTCACGCCTGCACGCTGCCCTAGTTCGCGCACCACCGACACCAGTGCATCGAGCTCGACCGGCCGATGCGCCTCCACATCCTGCAGCATCGAAGTCTTGAACGCGCCCAGCCTGCGCGTGACCGCGTGCCGGTCCTCGGGGCTCTCGGCGATCGGGATGCCGATGCGCTCGCCGATCTCGCGCGCCTCCAGCATGATGGTGGAGATGAAGCCGCGCACCAGCTCGTCGTTGAGGATGAGGTCGGTGGTGGCGCCGGTCAGCGCGCTGATCGGGTTGACCGTCATGTTGCCCCAGAGCTTGTACCAGACGTCCTTCTGGATCTGCGCCGACAGGCGGGCCTCGAAGCCGGCCTGCTTCAACAGCGCCTCGAGCCGCTGCGCGCGTGGCGTGGCCTCGCCGGAAGGCTCTCCGATGATCAGGCCGTTGCCGAAGTGATGGCGGACCACGCCGGGTCCGTCGAGCGAGCAGCTGGCATGCACCACGCCGCCGATCACATGGCGCGCAGGAATGGCGGCGTCGATCTTCCCGCCCGGGTCCACCGCCTCCAGCTGCGTGCCGGCGAGCGGGCCGCCGAAACCGCCCTGCAGGAACCACCACGGCACGCCGTTCATCGCGGTCAACACGAGGGTGTCGGGCCCGATCAACGGCGCGATCCGCGCGGCGACCGCGGGCAGGGCAGGGGCCTTCACCGCGATCACCACCAGGTCCTGCACGCCCAGCTCGGCCGGGTCGGCCACCGCATGGACCGCGACGCGCGTGCGCTGGTCGCCGCGCACCAGGGCCAAGCCTTCGCGCTGCAGGGCTTCGAGCGTCGCGCCACGCGCCACCACGTTGAGACGGCAGCCCGCCTGCGCGAGACCGACGCCGATCCAACCGCCGATCGCGCCGGCGCCGTAGATGCAGACTTTCATCGCTGTCCGCTCAGTGCTTGTAGGAATCGTCGATGCGATCGACCTGCCGCACCAGCGCGTCGAACACGTCCTGCCCACCGCCGTGCTTCGGGTTGAACTGCAGCGCGTCGCGAGTGCACTTGCGCGCGATGTCCTCCGAGACGGGGATCGGCGTGCCCATCGACAGGGTGGCCATCTGGATCTCGCAGGCGCGCTGCAGGGTCCAGAGAATGGCGAAGGTCTGCGGCAGCGTCTGGCCCCATGCCAGCAGGCCATGGTTGCGCAGGATGACGGCCGGCCGGTTGCCGATGCTCTTCAGCAGGCGCGGCCCTTCGTCGGCATGGATGGTGATGCCCTCGAAGTCGTGGTAGGCCACCATGTCGTGCAGCTGGGCAGTGTAGAAGTTGGTCTGCTGCAGGCCACCCTGCAGGCAGGCCACGGCCACGCCGGCCGTGGTGTGCGTGTGCATCACGCAATGCGCATCGGGCAGGCCGTCGTGAATGGCGGCATGCACGGTGAAGCCGGCGGGGTTGACCGGATGGCGCGAGCCGTCGAGCACCTTGCCCTGCAGGTCGATCTTCACCAGGTTGCTGGCGGTGACCTCGCTGTAGTGCAGGCCGAAGGGGTTGATCAGGAACTGCTTCTCGCCACCCGTCCCGCTGTCGGGCAGCCGCACCGTGATGTGGTTGTAGATCATCTCGGTCCAGCCCAGCATCGCGAACACGCGGTAGCAGGCGGCCAGTTGCAGGCGCGCCTCCTGTTCGTCGGGATGGATGGCGGGACGGGCCGGGGTGGCCGGCGTGGCGAATGGCGTGTTCATCGGCAGTTCCTTTGCATATCTAGCCCTCTGCGGTGAAGCCGATCTGCTTCACGATCGGGGCCCACTTGGCGGTGTCTTTCTTGATCAGCTCGGTCAGCTCCCCCGGCGTGGAGGACATCGCCTCCAGACCGAATGTGGCAAGCCCGTCGATCACGTCCTTCTGCGCCAGCGCCGTCTTCATGGCCGCATTGGCACGCGCCACCACCTCGGGTGACGCCTTGGCCGGCAGCAGGAAGGCGAACCATTCGCTGTGCGTGACGTTCTTGACGCCCTGTTCCTCGAAGGTGGGCACGTCCGGCGCGAAGCGGCTGCGCTTGGCACCGGAGACGCCCAGGATGCGTACCTTGCCCGAGGCCAGGTGCTGGGTGATGTCGCCGATCGGGCCCGACACTGCCGCCACGTTGCCGCCCAGCAGGTCCAGCATGGCCGGTTGCGTGCCGCGGTAGGCCGCGTGCTTGAGATCCACGCCAGCGTTCTTGCCGAGCAGCGCGCCGATGAAGTGCGGCGTGGAGCCGGCCGCGGGCGATCCGTAGTTGGCGCCTTCGGGATGGGCCTTGGCCCAGGCGAGGTACTCGGGCACCGATTTCACCGAGGCCGGCACGGCCGGCCCGACGGCAAAGCCGAAGTCGAACTGGCAGGCGATCGTCAGCGGCGTGAGGTCCACCAGCGGGTCGTAGGGCAGCTTCTTGTAGATGTGCGGATAGATGGTGAGGATGGAGGTCGGCGTCTGCAGGATCGTCGCGCCATCGGCCGGCTGGCCCTTGACGTAGGTGACGGCGATCTGGCCGCCCGCACCGGTGCGGTTCTCCACCACCACGGCCTTGCCGTAGTCGGGCTGGAGGCGGCTCGCGACGCGGCGGCACAGGGTGTCGGAGGTGCCGCCGGCCGCGAAGCCGGTGATCAGGCGCGCGGTCTCGAAGGGCTGCGCCTGGGCGAAGGCGTGCTGGCCCAGGCTGGCGAGCAGGGCGGAGGCACCGGTGGTCTGCAGCAAGTGGCGGCGGGTGATGGTCATGATGTGGGAGTCTCCGTGTGAGGGCGTTTCAGGATTCGTCGCGCAGCCAGGTGACTGCGCCCGAATGGGTCACGGCGCCCTGATGGCTGGGGCGCACGGTGAGCGCGTATTTTTCCAGCAAGCCGGTGTGCCGTACCCCCGCGTTTACCTGACGTCCGGCCAGCCGCGCCGCGATCTCCCCGTTGCTCAGTTCGACCGTGATGCTGCGCGCCTCGGCACGCGCATCGATGGCGACGATGTCGCCGTCGCGCAAGGCCGCAATGGGGCCGCCAGCGGCCGCCTCCGGCCCCGCGTAGCCGATGCACAGGCCGCGCGTCGCGCCGGAGAAGCGGCCGTCGGTCAGGAGCGCGACCTTGTCGCCCATGCCCTGGCCGTAGAGCAGGGCGGTGATGCCCAGCATCTCGCGCATGCCGGGGCTGCCCTTGGGGCCTTCGTTGCGGATCACGATCACGTCGCCGGCCTGGTAGCGGCGGTTCTGCACGGCGGCCTGCGCTTCTTCCTCCGACTCGAAGACGCGCGCCGGGCCGCGGTGGACCAGTGTCTTCAGGCCCGCGGTCTTGAGCAGGGCGCCGTCCGGGCACAGGTTGCCCTTCAGCACGGCGAGGCCGCCGTCGCGCGTGATCGGGTCCCCGGCCTTGCGCACCACCCGGCCATCGGGCGCGGGCGCATCGGCCACTTCCTCCGCCAGCGTGCGGCCGGTGAAGGTGAGCGCGTCGCCATGCAGGTAGCCCTGTTCGAGCAGCGTGCGCAGGATCACGCCGGCGCCGCCGATGTAGAACACATCGCGCGCCAGGTACTGCCCGCCCGGGCGCAGGTCGGCGACGAGCGGCGTGCGCGCGAAGACCTCCGCCACGTCGTCGAGGTGGAACTTGATGCCGGCCTCGTGCGCGATGGCCGGCAGATGCAGCGCCGCATTGGTCGAGCCGCCGGTGGCCGAGACCAGGGCGCAGGCGTTCTCCAGCGCCTGGCGCGTCACGATGTCGCGCGGCAGCGGGCCCTCGCCCATGACGGCCTTCATCAGCTGCCGCGCCGCGCGGCGCATCAGCGGCGCGCGCTCGCTGAACACGGCCGGCACCATGCTGGAGCCGATCGGCGCCAGCCCCAGCGCCTCCGACACCATGCCCATGGTGTTGGCGGTGAACTGGCCGGCGCAGGCGCCGGCGGTGGGCAGGCAGGCGCGGCTCATGGCGTCGAGCTCTTCGTGCGTCGCGTCGCCGGCGAGCACCTTGCCGATGGTCTCGTAGGTGTCGACCACGTTGAGGTCGCGGCCGTCCGGCCCCGGCATCTGGCCGGGCAGGGCCGAGCCGCCGTGCACGAACACGCCGGGCACGTTGCAGCGGACCATGCCCATCATCAGGCCGGGCAGGTTCTTGTCGCAGGCGCCGATGGCGAAGATGCCGTCCCACTGGTGGCCGCGGGTGGACGCTTCCACGCTGTCGGCGATCAGCTCGCGCGAGATCAACGAGAAGCGCATGCCCGAGTGCGCCATCGTCAGGCCGTCGCTCACCGACACCACCGGGCACTCGTGCGGCGTGCCGCCGCCGGCGTAGATGCCGGTCTTGGCATGCTGCGCCTGCTCGCGCAGGTTGAGGTTGCAGGGGCTCATCTCGCCGCCGGTGTGGAACACGCCGATATGCGGGCGCGCGATGTCCTCGTCGTCCTGGCCCAGCGCATGCAGGAAGCTGCGCGTGGTGGCGCGGATGGTGCCCTCGCGGATGATTGCGGAGCGGAAGCGTTTGGATTCGGTCACTGGAGTACCTTCGCCTTGGGAGCGGCCCTGCGGCTCATGATGTCAATACGTCCCGCCCGCAGGCGTCGGCTTCGGGCCGCCCCTGAAGCGGGCGGCCAGCGCATTGGTGCTGCGCACCAGGAGGTTGGTGTCCAGGCCGACCGCGACGAAGAGGGCACCCAGGTCCAGGTACCTCTGCGCCAGCGCCTCGTCGGGCGTCAGGATGCCGGCGGCCTTGCCGGCCCGCTGGATGCGCGCGATGGCGTCCTCGATGGCGGCCTGCACCTCGGCATGGTTCGAGTCGCCGACATGGCCGAGCGAGGCCGACAGGTCGGCCGGCCCGATGAAGACGCCATCGACGCCGTCGACGGCGGCAATCGCATCCAGGTTCGCCAGCGCTTCGCGCGACTCTGCCTGCACCAGCAGGCACACCTGCGAGTTGGCCTCCCTGGCATAGGCCGGGTAGCGGCCCCAGCGCGAGGCGCGCGCGCCGCCCATGCCGCGAAGGCCCTGCGGCGGGTAGCGCATGGCGCGCACGAGGGCCTTCGCCTGCTCGGGCGTGTCGACCATCGGCACCAGCAGGGTCTGCACGCCGAGGTCCAGGTACTGCTTGATCAGCGCCGTGCCTGCGTCGCCGTGGCCCACCGGAACGCGCGCGATGGCGTTCACGCCCGGATAAGCCGCAATGGCTTGCGCCTGCTGCAGCACGCTGCGCAGGCCATTGGGCGAATGCTCGCCGTCGATGAGCAGCCAGTCGAAGCCGGCGCCGGCACAGATCTCCGTGCTGTAGGCGTCGGCCAGGCCGAGCCACAGGCCGATCTGCGTGCGCTTCTCGGCCAGGGCCTGCTTGAAGGGATTGGTGGGGGTTTGCATGGTGTTCCTTTCAAACAAGACGGAAGGCGATGGAGCCCAAGGGGCCGTAGTCTGCATGGAAGGTGTCGCCCGGCCTGGCGGTGGTCGGCCGCGTGAAGGAGCCGCCCAGCACCACCTCGCCCGCCTCCAGGCACTCACCCCACGGCGCGAGCTTGTTGGCCAGCCAGGCCACGCCGGTGGCCGGATGGTTGAGCACGGCCGCGGCCAGGCCCGACTCCTCGATCACGCCATTCTTGTAGAGCAGGGCGCCGACCCAGCGCAGGTCCACCGCATCGGGCTTCACCGGGCGGCCGCCGGTCACGATGCCCGCATTGGCCGCGTTGTCGGCGATGGTGTCGAAGACCTTGCGCATGGCGCCGGTCTCGCGGTCGAGCTGCTCGATGCGCGCATCGATGATCTCGATGGCCGGCACCACGTAGTCGGTGGCGGCGAGCACCTCGAAGATGCTGACGTTGGGCCCCTGCAGCCGCTTGCCCAGGACGAAGGCGAGCTCGACCTCGATGCGCGGCGCGATGAAGCGGGTGAAGGGGATGTCCCCGCCCTGCTCGAAGAACATGTCGTCCAGCAGCGTGCCGTAGTCCGGCTCGGTGATCTGGCTGGCCTGCTGCATGGCGCGCGAGGTCAGGCCGATCTTGTGGCCCTTGACCACGCGGCCTTCGGCCAGCTTGGTCTTCACCCATTCGCGCGAGATCGCGTAGCCGTCCTCGACCGTCATCCCGGGATGGCGCATCGAGAAATGCCGCAGCTGCACGCGCGACTTCTCGCTTTCGTGCAGCTCGGCCGCGAGTTGCTGGATCAGCTTCTTGTCGAGCATGTCAGGGTTGGAACAGGGGATGGAGGTTGCCGCACTTGCCGTCATACACCTGGCCGGGCGCTTCGTCGATCTGCAAGGTGATGCCGACGTGCCGCTTCGCAAGCAGGGGCTCGGCATGCCGTTTCAGCCGGGCGAGCAAGGCATCGCCGACGCGCTTCTTCACCGCATCGGAGCGCCCCGCCGCCATGCGCAGGTTGAGGTAGACGAAGCCATGCTCGCCCGAGCCGTCTGCCACCGCAAAGTGCGCGGCCGGGTAGGCCAGCACACGCGTGCCGCCGATCGGGAAGACCGGGCGGTCCTGGTCGTCGCGCTGCTCGATCATGGTGTCGGCGAGGGCGCGGCACAGCGCCGGCATGTCGGCGTCGGCTTCGACGTCGGGCGTGTAGAGGATCACGAGATGGGGCATGTGCGGGGCTTTCTCAGGCGGCGGCCCGTGCCGGCAGCGGCGTCACCGGAAAGATCGCATTGATCTGCCCCGTGCCCGAGCTGCCGAAGTAGGGCGTGACGATTTCCACTGGCGCGGTGTAGCGGTCCCATCCCAGCAGGCCCAGCAGCATCGCGGTGTCGTGCATGTCGCCTTCGCCCCAGCATTTCTCGGCATACATCGGCAGCATGCCGACGAAGGTCTTCCATTCGCCGGCCTTCCACAGCTCGACCACGCGATGGTCGACCTCCTCGAGGAAGGGGTCGTACACCTTGTGCATGAACTCCGGCGCGCGGCCGTTGTCGGCGAAGTGATGCGACAGCGAGCCGCTGGCGAACACCGCCACCGTGCCCTCGTAGCGCTCCTCGATGGCGCGGCGCACGGCGAGGCCGAAGCGACCCGATTCGGCGAGGTCGTGCCAGTCGCACCAGCCGCTGATGCTGATCACCTTGTAGTGCTGGTCGGCGTTCATGTAGCGCATCGGCACCAGCGTGCCGTATTCGAGTTCCAGCGTGGTGTCGCTGTGGGCGCGGCTTTTCACGCCCATCTCGTTCGCCATGTCGCCGATCAGGTGGCCCAGTGCCGGATTGCCCGGGTAGGCATAAGGCATGTTCTTGATGAAGTGCGGCAGCTCGTTGCTCGTGTAGGTGCCTTCGAACTTCGGACCGCAGTTGATGTGGTATTCGCTGTTGACCTGCCAGTGCACGTCGAAGACCACGATGGTGTCCACGCCCAGTTCGCGGCAGCGCCGGTCGATCTCCTTGTGGCCATTGATCGCTGCCTCGCGGCAGCCGAAGTTCGGACCGGGGAATTCCGACAGGTACATCGAGGGGACGTGCGTGATCTTGGCGGCGAGTGCGAGGGTGCCCATGGTCAAACTCCCCAGTGCGGGATGTGGTGCGAACCCAGCGACACCGCCACGTTCTTCGGCTCGCAGAAGACCTCGTAGCTCCAGGTGCCGCCCTCGCGGCCCGTGCCCGAAGCCTTGGTGCCGCCGAAGGGCTGGCGCAGGTCCCTGACGTTCTGGCTGTTGACGAAGCACATGCCGGCCTCGACGGCCGCGGCCACGCGGTGCGCACGGCCGATGTTCTCCGTCCAGACGTAGCTGCTCAGCCCGTACTGGATGTCGTTGGCCAGGCGGATCGCGTCGACCTCGTCCTTGAAGGGGATCAGGCAGGCCACGGGTCCGAAGATCTCGTCCTGCGCGATCTTCATACGGTTGTCGACGTCGGCGAAGACCGTGGGCGCGACGTAGTTGCCGCGCCGCACGCGCTCCGGCAGCTGCGGGACTTCGAGGCCCCCGCACAGCAGCGTCGCGCCTTCCTTCGGCCCCAGTTCGATGTAGCTGCGCACCTTGGCGAGGTGGGCCTGCGAGATCATCGGGCCGACGATGGTCGCTTCATGAAGCGGGTCGCCGACCACGATGCGCTTCGCGCGCTCGGCGAACTTCGCCGCGAAGTCGGCGTAGATCGATTGCTGCACCAGGATGCGCGAGCCCGCGGTGCAGCGCTCGCCGTTGTTGCTGAAGATCATGAACACGGCCGCGTCGAGCGCGCGATCCAGGTCCGCGTCGTCGAAGATCACGAAGGGGCTTTTGCCGCCGAGCTCCATGCTGAACTTCTTCAGGCCCGCGCCCTTGACGATGCGGTTGCCGGTGGCGGTCGAGCCGGTAAACGAGATGGCCCGCACATCCGGATGCGCCACCAGCGGCTCGCCGGCCTCCTTGCCGTAGCCGTGCACCAGGTTCAGGACGCCAGGCGGAATGCCGGCTTCCAGCGCCAGTTCGCCCAGGCGCGCGGCGGTCAGCGGCGAGAGCTCGCTCATCTTGAGAACCGCGGTGTTGCCGAAGGCCAGGCAGGGCGCGACCTTCCAGGTGGCGGTCATGAAGGGCACGTTCCACGGCGAGATCAGCGCGCACACGCCGACCGGGTGGAACAGCGTGTAGTTGAGGTGCGTCTCGGTCGGGTAGGTGTGGCCGTCGACCCGCGTGCACATCTCGGCGAAGTAGTAGAAGTTGTCGGCCGCGCGCGGCACCAGCTGTTTGCCGGTCTGGGCGATGACCTGGCCGCAATCGTCGGTCTCGGTGCGCGCCAGCTCGGGCACGTGGACCGCGATCAGGTCGCCGAGCTTGCGGATCAGCTTCGCGCGCTGCGGCGCGGGCATGCCGGCCCACTTAGGAAAGGCGGCCTTCGCGGCGGCGACGCCCGCGTTGACTTCCGCTTCGCCGCCCGAAGCGACTTCGGCCAGTACTTCTTGCGTGGCCGGATTGACGGTCTCGAAATAGTCGGTGCCGGCGACCGGCTTGCCGTCGATGAGGTGATCGATCTTCATGGGGCTCTCAGTCCAGCTTGATGTCGCGCGCCTTGATCAGCGCGTGCCACTTCTTGCGCTCCGATTCGGCGTAGCGCGCCATCTCGGCGGCGTCGGCCGGGCGTGCCTCCCAGCCGGCCTCGAACAGTTTTTGCCGCACGGCCGGATCGTTCATGGTCTTGCCGAGTTCGGCGCCGAGCCGGGCCTGCACGTCCTTGGGCGTCGCGGCCGGCGCCACCAGCCCCTGCCAGGCGTAGGCCTCGACATTGGCAAAGCCGAGCTCCTTGGCGGTCGGCACGTTGGGCAGCTGCGGCATGCGTTCGGCCGACAGGGCGATCAGCGGCGTGATCTTGCCGGCCTTGACGGCGCCCACGCCGCTCGGCAGATCCAGCACGATCAGCGGCACCTGCCCGGCCAACAGGTCCTGCATGGCCGGCGCGCCGCCCTTGTACGGAACATGCAGCAGCGAGACGCCCGCCTCGCGCTGGAACAGCTCGAGCGCCAGATGGTGCGGGCTGCCGTTGCCGGGCGTCCCGATGCTGTACTTGCCCGGCGAGCGCTTGAGCTCGGCGAGCAGCGCCTTGGCGTCCGCGAAGCCGGCGTTGGGCCCGGCGGTGATGACCAGCGCCGAGCGGCCCATCATGCCGAGCAGCGCGAAATCCTTCTCGGCGTCGTAGGGCACCTTCTTGTAGAGCACGGGGTTGTAGACGAGCACGCCGTTGTCGGCCGAGAACACGGTGTAGCCGTCGGGCGCCGCGCGCGCCACGTGCTCCGAGGCGATCATGGCGGCGGCGCCAGGCCGGTTGTCGATGACGACCGGCTGGCCGAGCTGCTGCGAGAGCTGGGCGCCGGCGGTGCGCGCGAGGAAGTCGGTGCCACCGCCGGCCGGATAGCCGACCACCCAGCGCACCTGCCGGTTCGGGTAGGACTGGGCAGGGGCATCGAGGGCGAGCATCGATGCACAAAGTGCGAGCAGGGCTGCGGCGAGTCTCGGTGTCTTGATCATGGTGTCTCCTGGTTTTTTAGGGAACAGGGCGGATGTCCGCCTTCAAACTGCGGTGATCGTGTTGACCAACGCGCCGATGTGCTCGATCTCCGTAACGACCACGTCGCCCGGCCTGCAATCGACCACGCCGTCGGGGGTGCCGGTGAGGATCAGGTCGCCGGGCGCGAGCGTCATGAAGCCTGAGAAATACTCGATCAGGAAGGGCACGTCGAAGATCATGTCCTTCGTGTTGCCCGACTGCGTGACCTTTCCGTTGACGGTGGTCTGCAGTGCGAGGGACATCGGGTCGGGCACGTCCTGCGCATCCACCAGCCAGGGGCCGATGGGCGTGCAGGTGTCGCGGTTCTTCACGCGCAGGTTGGGGCGGTACCAGTTCTCCAGGTAATCGCGGATCGCGTAGTCGTTGGCCACGGTGTAGCCGGCGATGAAGTCGTAGGCGTCATTGCGCCGGACCTTGCGCGCCGTCCTTCCGATCACGACCGCGAGCTCGCATTCGTAATGCATGAAGGACACATCGGCCGGGCGCCGCGTTTTCTGGCGATGCCCGATGAGCGTGCTCTGGCCCTTGACGAAGACCAGCGGCTCCTCCGGCGCCTTGAATTCCAGCTCCTTCGCATGGTCGGCGTAGTTCAGGCCGAGTGCGAGGATGGTGCGCGGGCGCGGCGTGGGTGCCAGCGGCGGCAGCCACAGCGCGTCATCGAAGGCGATGCTGCGGCCGTCGTCCAGCAGCAGCCGGCCGTCGCGCTCGATGGCGGCCTGTTCGACGCCTTCGAAGGCGATGCGTGCGTGCCTCATTGGGCAACCTCCGTGCCATGCACTGCGGCGCTATTCGCCTTCGGAGCGGCCGTGCGGCTCATGCCGCCTCTCCCACGAGCGTGTTGACCAGCGTCTCGAAGCCCGGCGCGCTGATCTCGATGCGGTCGCCGGGGCGGGCGAGCGGACGGCCTGCGTCGCAACCCAGCATCAGCACATCGCCGTGCGCGAGCGTCATGAACTCGCTCACGTCGGCCAGCAATTGCGCCGCGTTGCGCATGAGGTGCGAGAAGTCGACCGACTGGCGCAGTTCGCCGTTGATGCGGACCTCGAGCCTGAACTCGGCCGGGTCCGCCACCTCCTGCGCGTCGCGCATCGCGGGGCCGATGCCCAGGAAACCGTCCACGCACTTGAACTTGACCGGCGGACGGAAGAAGCTCGCGTGCGGGATCGAGAGATCGTTCATCGGCACGAAGCCTTCGACGTCGCCGTCGGCGCCGATCACCATCGCGATGGTGGCGCCGACTTCGACCTCCGGGATGCGCGCTGGCACGGCAATCGCGCTGCCATGGGGGCTCCAGGTGTTGGCCGTCTTCACGTACAGCACCGGTGCCCTGGGCGGCGCCTTGTAGGGCGGCTGCGTCATCTGCGGCGCAAGTGCCTCGAACTCCGCGCGGAAGTTGAGCAGCACGCCATAGACCGTTCCGATGGGCAGGAAGCTCGCTGGAGTACCTTCGCCTGCGGCTGCGGTGCTATTCGCCTTCGGAACGGCCGTGCGGCTCACTGGAGTACCTTCGCCTTCGGCTGCGGTGCTATTCGCCTTCGGAGCGGCCGTGCGGCTCATGGTTGCTCCAGTTCGATCACTTCGTCGAGCAGCACGTAGAGCTGCGACAGCTTCTGCTTGCCCAGCGACTTCTCCATCCACGCGTAGTGATCCTCGATGCTGCGCGAGAGCTGCCGGACCATGCGCATGCCCTTGGCCGTGGCCTCGACGACGGTGCGGCGCTGGTCGGCGGGATCGCGCGCGCGGCGGATCAGGCCGTCGCGCTCCATGCGCGCGAGCACGCCGGTCAGGCTGGGGCCGAGGATGAAGGCCTCGCGCGCGACGCGGCCGGTCTCGA
Organism: Variovorax sp. RA8; assembly: GCF_901827175.1. Classification (NCBI taxonomy): domain Bacteria; kingdom Pseudomonadati; phylum Pseudomonadota; class Betaproteobacteria; order Burkholderiales; family Comamonadaceae; genus Variovorax; species Variovorax sp. RA8. The sequence continues at coordinate 416,145 of NZ_LR594662.1, forward strand.
CCAGCCCGTGCTCGCCCAGCACCCGCAACACGCGCCATTGCTGGTCGCTCAGGCCGTGCTCGCGCAGGCTGGGCCGGGTGTGCGCCATGACCGCCTCGCGGGCCTGCAGCAGCAGGCGGGGCAGGTTGCGATGGACGAAGGTAGTGTTCATGAAGCCTCGATTATTTAACATGTTAAATTTATTGCAAGGCCTTCCGATCGGCTCCGCGGCCGGGTTTTCCCGGGGTTCGAAGGGACTGTGACGCCGAGCCCTCCCTACACTCGGGCGATGGCCAAGGAAAAAACTCTCTTCGTCTGCTCCGAGTGCGGCGGTACCAGCCCCAAGTGGCTCGGCCGCTGCCCCAGCTGCGGTGCCTGGAACACGCTGATCGAGCAGGTGGCCGCGGCGGCGGCCGGCGGCAGCAACAACCGCTTCGGCGCGCCCTTCGCATCGCTCGCCGGCTCGTCCGAGCTGGCGATGCTGTCGGAGATCGAAGCTGGCGAGGTCCCGCGCACGCCCACCGGGCTGGATGAGCTCGACCGCGTGCTGGGCGGCGGCATCGTCGACGGCGGCGTCACGCTGATCGGGGGCGACCCGGGCATCGGCAAGTCCACGCTGCTGCTGCAGGCGGTCGATGCGCTGCAGCGCGCGGGGCGCAACGCGCTCTATGTCACCGGCGAGGAGAGCGGCGCCCAGGTAGCGCTGCGCTCGCGGCGGCTCGGCCTGGAGCAGTCGCAGGTGCAGGTGCTGGCCGAGATCCAGTTGGAGAAGATCCTCGCCACGCTGGACGCCACGCGGCCGGCGATCGCGGTGATCGATTCGATCCAGACCGTGTACTCCGACCAGCTGACCTCGGCCCCCGGCTCGGTGGCGCAGGTGCGCGAATGCGCGGCCCACCTCACGCGCTTCGCCAAGGCCAGCGGCACGGCGGTGGTGCTGGTGGGCCACGTGACCAAGGAGGGCGCGCTGGCCGGCCCGCGCGTGCTCGAGCACATGGTCGACACGGTGCTGTACTTCGAAGGCGACACGCATTCGAGCTTTCGCCTCGTGCGCGCCATCAAGAACCGCTTCGGCGCGGTCAACGAGATCGGCGTGTTCGCGATGACCGAGCGCGGCCTCAAGGGCGTGGCCAATCCCAGCGCGATCTTCCTGAGCCAGCATGCCGAGCCGGTGCCCGGCAGCGTCGTGTTGGTCACGCTCGAAGGCACGCGGCCGATGCTGGTCGAGATCCAGGCGCTGGTCGATGACGGCGGGCCGAGTCCGCGGCGGCTGTCGGTCGGCCTCGACCGCGACCGGCTCGCCATGCTGCTGGCGGTGCTGCACCGCCATGCGGGCGTGGCCTGCATGGACCAGGACGTGTTCGTCAATGCGGTGGGCGGCGTGCGCATCAGCGAGCCGGCGGCCGACCTGGCGGTGATGCTGGCCATCACCTCCAGCCTGCGCGGCAAGCCGCTGCCCAAGGGCTTCATCGCGTTTGGCGAGGTGGGCTTGGCCGGCGAGGTGCGGCCCGCGCCGCGCGGGCAGGAGCGGCTGCGCGAAGCCGCCAAGCTGGGCTTCAGCGTGGCGGTGGTGCCCAAGGCCAACGCGCCCCGCAAGGGCGCCAAGGAGATCGAGGGGCTGACGATCCACGCGGTGGAGCGTATCGAGGAAGCGATGGAGGTGGTCCGCAGTCTCGATTGAACCGCCGACCGTCGGCTTCGGGCCCGGCGACAATGCAGCCCATGAATTTCGGGAAAGTCTTCGTACCCCTCGCGGGCCTGCTTCTGCTCGGCGCCTCTTATCGCGCCTATGGATGGGCGGGCGTCGCCTTCGCCGGCGGCGCAATCATCATGTTCCTGCTGATGCATTTCAACCGCACCATGCAGGTCCTGAAGCGCGCGGCCGACCGGCCCATCGGCACGGTGGCGAGTGCCGTGATGCTCAACGCCAAGCTCAAGCCCAAGGTGACCCTGCTCCATGTGATCGCGATGACCCGCGCGCTCGGCGAGCAGCGCACGCCCAAGGATGCGCAGCCCGAGGTCTATCGCTGGACCGACAACGGCGGCTCCTGGGTCGACGCCACCTTCGTCAACGGCAAGCTGATCGAATGGAAGCTGGTGCGCCCCGAGGCGCCGGCCGAGAACGACGAGCAGCCGGCCGACCCGCCGAACGCGGACGCCGTCAAGCCCGGTGCCGCCGACGCCCTGCGCCCGCCCGTCTAGAACGGCGCCGACTCGTCGGCCAGTTCTTCCGTGGGCGCTGCGGCCTTTGGTGGGGCATCGGCCGGCGCCGCTCCCAGCTGCATTTCGCCGCCCAGCGCCTCGATCAGCTCCGGCACCAGCTGCCCGAGCTCGCCGGTCGCGATCGCGGCATCGGCGTCGAAGTTGTCTTCCTTGGCCGAGCCCGGCGCCTCGTCGAGCGTGCCTTCGAGGAACACGATCTTGCGCAGCTGCATGCCCTCGGTCAGCTCGAAGGACACGCGGTCGTCCCACGTCATGGCCAGGCGCGTGGGCCGCTTGCCGTCCGCGATGTGCTGGCGGACCTCGTCGATGTCCAGCGGGTGCTTGGCGTAGCGCACCACCGCCTTCGATTCGTCGGTGGCCTTGAGCTCGCATTCGCGGTCGATGGTGAAGCCGGCCGGCGGCTCCTGTGTCGACAGCCAATCCGACATGGCGACAGCCGGCTCCACTTGCGTGTTGATCTGTGCCACGGCAAAGCCTTCGAGCGCCTTCACCAGGCTGGTCACGACCTCGTCGGCGCGCGCTGCGTTGCTCGCATTCACGACCAGCCGGCGCGCGGCCGGATCGATCCAGACCGCGATGCGCACGTGGCGGGTGAAGGCCAGCGGCAGCAGCTCCTGCGTGATGTCTTCCTTGAGCTCCTTCTTCTCCTTCTTGCCGGGCTTGCGCCCGGTGGTGGCCTCGATCTGCGCGGCGCGTTCCTCGACCTTGCGTCGCACTACGGAGCCCGGCAGGGTCTTGCTCTCGATCATGTACTCGAGCAGCCACTGGCCGCCCACGGATTCGACCAGCGGCCCATGCGCCTCGCCGCGGGGCTCGGTCCAGCCGGCGGCTTTCTCCTGCGAAGGGCTGCACGGCACGAAGCGAAAGGCGTCCAGGCGCTGCTCGGCGTCAGTGAGCGTTTGCGACCACGTGGATTCGATGCGATAGACGATGACGTTCTTGAAGACGGACACGAGAAGAGAACCCTTTTCCTGGCTGTTTGGCAAAGCCGAGCATTGTCGGTGGGACGACCGCGGGCCGCGCCGTAAAATCGCAAGCTTTTGCGACATCCCTCCCCCAAAAGGACAAAGAAATGAGCGCGCTGCCCCCTGCACTGGACGATCGTGATGGAAAGATCTGGATGGACGGTGATCTCGTGGAGTGGCGCGACGCCAAGATCCACGTGCTGAGCCACACGCTGCACTACGGCTGCGGCGCCTTCGAGGGGGTCAGGGCCTACAAGACGGTCGACGGCACCGCGATCTTCCGCCTGGCCGAGCACACCGAGCGGCTCTTCAACAGCGCCAAGATCCTGCGCATGAAGATCCCCTTCACGCCCGAGCAGCTCAACGAGGCGCAGAAGCAGGTGGTGCGCGCCAACAATCTGGAGAGCTGCTACCTGCGCCCGCTGGTGTGGATCGGCTCCGAGAAGCTCGGCGTAAGCCCCAAGGGCAACCGCATCCACGCGATGGTCGCGGCCTGGGCCTGGGGCGCCTACCTGGGCGACGAAGGCATGAAGCGCGGCATCCGCGTCAAGACCTCGAGCTACACGCGCCACCACGTCAACATCACCATGACGCAGGCCAAGGCGGTGAGCAACTACAGCAACTCCATCCTCGCCAATATGGAAGCACTGGACGACGGCTACGACGAGGCGCTGCTGCTCGACGCGTCCGGCTTCGTGAGCGAGGGCGCGGGCGAGAACATCTTCGTGGTCAAGGGCGGCGTGGTCTACACGCCCGACCTGTCGGCCGGCGCGCTGAACGGCATCACGCGCAACACCATCCTCCACATCTGCAAGGACCTCGGCATCGAGGTGGTGCAGAAGCGCATCACGCGCGACGAGGTCTACATCGCCGAGGAAGCCTTCTTCACCGGCACCGCGGCCGAGGTCACGCCCATCCGCGAGCTCGACCGCGTCGAGATCGGGCAGGGTTCGCGCGGCCCCGTCACCGAGAAGATCCAGAGTGCCTTCTTCGACATCGTGAACGGCCGCAATCCCAAGTACGCCCACTGGCTCACCAAGGTCTGAAAGAAAAAATGAGTGCCAACGCCGTGATCGAACTGTCGGCCCAGGACCTGAACCACCAGGGCGGGGTGTTCTGCCCCAACCCAAAGGCTGACATGAAGCTGTGGAGCGCGCACCCCAAGGTCTACCTGGACGTGGCGCGCACCGGCGAGGCCAAGTGCCCTTACTGCGGAACCGTCTACCGGCTCAGGGCCGGCGAGGCGGTGGGGCATCGCCACTGAGGGCGGCCCTCGCCCGGCGCGGGATCAACCCGCGCCACGAATCGCCGGGCTCCTGCGCAAGCCGCAGGTAGATCGTCGACACCCACAGCAGGCTGAGCCCGATCTGCGCATCGCGCAGGGCCGAGTTCGCATTGGTCGCGATCAGCGCGATCAGCTGCGCGGCGAAGGCGTAGCGGCCGTACAGGTCGTCGCGCCGCCAGGCCACCCACACGCCCGTCAGCAGGATGGCCAGCAAGGTCAGCGCGCCCGGAATGCCGGCCTGCGAGCCCATCCACAGGAAATCGTTGTGCGGCATGTTGTAGTCGGCCAGCAGCTCGGGCCCGCGCAGATGCCACTGCTCGGTCCAGCCGCCGATGCCCCAGCCGGTGAAGGGCCGGTCGAGGATCATGCGTCCGGTATCGCGGTACATGTAGTAGCGCACCACCCAGCTGCCTTCCGACACCGCGCCGGCCTGGGCGGCTTCGAGCTCCTGCACGCCGAGCTCGAACTTCTGCTGCACCGCCGGCGAGTTCCAGAGGCCCACGGCCACGATCACGCCGCCCGCCACCATCACCAACGCAAGCACCTTGAGCTGCCGCCGCCACTGGTGCACGCAGACCGCCGGGATCACCAGCAGCAGAGCCAGCAGCGAGGTGCGCGAGGGCAGGCTGAAGGTGATGATCACGATCACCGCCAGCGTCACCGCGAAGGCGGCCACCCCGCGCAGCGGCCGGCGCTCCGAGAGCGCCTGCAAGCCGAATACGGCCGCGGTCGCGCCCAGGATGGTGAACAGCAGCGCGTTGCTGATCGACTTGTTGCCGATCAGGAAGATCACGCCGCGCCAGGGCTCCAGCACCGGGAAATAGATCTTCAGGAAGATCGCCGACCAGAACATCGCGATCAGGACGATGTTGAAGAGCGCCATGAGCAGGAAGCCCCGCAACGCCCAGATCGCCTCCTCGCGCGTGAGGGCCAACGCCATCAGCAGCGTGGCGGCGATGCGCAGGCCATGGGCCAGGTTCGACGGCGTCTGCGGATACCAGGGCCGCAGCGCCAGCACCACCAGCGTCCAGGCCACATAGGCCACGATCGGCCACCACATCGGATTGGCGCGCAGCCGCCGCGCGCGCTCGCGCCAATCCCCGGCCACGAGCAAGGCGGCAAGCATCAGCAAGGCTGCGAGATAAGGAACGCCGACCGGCATGAACACCGTCAGCCCCCAGAACATGGCCGCGGGGCGGACGAGTTGCGATCTCTGCATGGGGGCGGATTCTAGGGGCGGCGGCCCCGACCCTTCCTGACTCTGCCCGTCAGATGAGGGCGGCCGGGCCGCTCGCGATGCTCGCGACGAACAGTGGCCTTGTCCGACCGACTCGGCATCTGCTCAGCGCTCTTCGCGTCTACCAGCGCACCCGCAACCCCGCCGAGGCATTGAGCTGCGACTTCACGCGCGTGTCGCCACCCGAAGCCCACAGCTTGCCCACTTCGCCATAGAGGCTGAGCGCACTCACCAGTTCGATGCCGTTGCCGGTGGTGAGCGCCCCCAGGCCGCCGAGGTTGACGACCTGCACGGTGGTGCGCCCGCTGGCCACGGCGGCGAGGCCGCTGAGGACGAGCCGGTCGCTGATGCTCGCGCTGTCTCCGAGGAAAGTGCCCAGGCGCAGCAGGCCGTTGTTGCCCACGTAGGGGCCAGTGAAGGTAAGAGTGGTGCCCGGCGCACTGCCGATGAGGGAGACGGTGCCGGCGTTGGTAAGGGCACCGATGCCCTGGCTGAAGCCCGCAAGGTCAAGGGTGGCACCTGCGGCAACACTGTGGGCAGAGGCCGGGCTGAAGGTATTGGCAGCACCGGCGCGCAGGGTGCCTTCGGTGACGGCGGTGGCGCCGCTGTAGCTGTTGGCGCCCGAGAGAACGAGCGTGCCGCTCCCGATCTTGCTGAGGTCCCCAGGCCCTGTGATGGCGCCGGTGAGCGTGGCGGTGAAGGGGCCGGTGTCGATGATGGGATCGACGGCATCGGTGAAGGCGATGGGATTGGCCAGGGTGAGGCCGTCGGCAGCAAAGCGCAGTGTGGTGCCTTCATGCATGGCGAGCTCCCCAGTGCCCAAGGCGCTGTTGGTGCCGACGGCAATGCCGCCTTGCTTGAGATCGGTGCCGCCGCCGTAGCTGTTCTGGCCGGCGAGGGTCACCGCGCTGTTGGGGCTGAAGGCATTCGCCGCCCCGGCTTGCAGGGTGCCTACGTTGATGGCTGTCGGCCCGGCGTAGGTGTTGGTGCCGGAGAGGTTCAGTGTTCCGGACCCTCTCTTGGTCAGTCCGCCGCTTCCAGATATCACGCCTCTGAAGGTGGTGTTGTTGTTGTCTCCAGCCGTCAGCGTGCCGCCGCCCAGGGTCACGGAGCCGGAGCCGGGGAGCACGCTGGCGAGGCTGCGGATGGTCTGGCTGAAGTTGTTCAGGTCCAGTGTGCTGTTGTAGCCGAGCGTCACCGCGCTGTTGGGACTGAAGGCATTCGCCGCCCCGGCTTGCAGCGTGCCGTTGTAGATGTCTGTCGTCCCACTATAGGTGTTCGTCCCGGACAGGGCCACTATCCCCGGGCCGCTTCTTTCCACGCTGCCGGTGCCGCTGATGACCTTGTTGAACTCGACCACGTCTTTGGGCCCATCCTTTCCGTCCACACACGCCTGACACTCAGGCCTCAGCGTGCATCGCCGGAGGATCGGCAAATGCTAGGAATCGCCGCTGGAATCGTCAGAGCATCGCGACAAAAAGCAAGAATTCATTCGCGCTCGCCGGCTTCCGTCGGAAGGCACGGAGCGGCGCAAAGGTCACCCGCGTTCCGCGCCTTTGTCCGTCTCCGACAGCCCCGCCAAATGCTTCACCAGCAAGCCTGCCGCGGCTGAGAGAGGCTCCCCCGTCTTCGTCGCCATGAGGTCCCGCCCGCCCCGCCCCCCCTGGGCAAGCAGGTTCTGCATGGTCAGCCGATCGACAGTGGTGGTGCCCGAGCCGATGAAGAAGCCCCGGAACCACCTGGCCCCATCGAGCGTGCAAAAGGCGAGATTGCGCTTGTGGTAAGGCGCCCGGCGCGCTGCGCCTTAGTTCGGAAGCGCGATCACGAAGCTCGCCCCACCGCCCGGCCGGTCCTCGCAGCGCACGCTGCCGCCGTGGCGCTCGGTGATCGACTTCACCAGCGCGAGGCCGAGGCCCACGCCGCCGTTGCGCTCGCTCGCGCCCGGCAGCCGGTAGAAGGGCTCGAAGATCCGATCGCGCAGCGCAGCCGGCACGCCGGGGCCGCGGTCGTTGACGCGGATCTCCGCCCTGCCGTGCCGGTTGCCGATTTCCACGCTGATCTCGCCGGCGCCGTAGCGGCGCGCGTTCTCGAGCAGGTTGCGGATCGCGCGGCGAAGGAGACGCGGCACGCCGCGCACCGTGAGCGCCTCGCTGCTGGCGTTCTCGGCCACGTCGAGCTCGGCGTCGACGCGCGCGCACTCCTCGGCGGCCAGGCCGGTGAGGTCCACTGACTCGACCGTGCCCATGTCCGCTTCCTTGGCGTCCAGCCGGCTGGCCAGCAGGATCTCGTCGATCAGCTGGTCGAGCTCGGCGATGTTGCGCGCGATCTCGTCGCGCGCGGTCGGACTGGGCCGCTCGCTCATCAGCTCCAGGCCCATCCGGATGCGCGCCAGCGGCGAGCGCAGCTCGTGCGAGGCGTTGGCCAGCAGCGACTTGTGGGAGCGCACCAGCTCCTCGACACGGGCCGCGGCTGAATTGAAGCGGTTGGACAGGTCGGCCACCTCGTCCTGCCCCTCCTCCGACACGCGGACCGACAGGTCGCCTTCGCCCCAGCGCTGCACGCCGCGCTGCAGCGTCTCCAGCCGCTTGGTGATCTGGCGCACGATCGGATAGACGCCCAGCGCCACCGCCACGCCGACCAGCGCAATCATCCAGCCCAGTCCGAAGGGAGTGCGCCAGGCGGCCAGGCCGGTGCTCCCGGTCGGACGCGGCCGCGGCGCGACGCGCAGCGACATCGCGCGGCCGTCCTCGAGCGTCACGTCGAACTCCAACCCCTGGCCCGGCACCCGCACCGCGCTGCCAACGCCGATCGCGCGGTCCTTGCCGTCGAGCACCACCACCTCGCGCGGCACGGCCGACAGCCGCTCGCGCTCGTTCTCGGCGGCTTCCCGCACGACCCAGTTGGCGCAGAGCGTGAGGATGACGACGCCGCCCACCACCGCCAGCCAGATGCGGACGTAGAGATGGCGGCGGTACAGGTTGAGCAGCATGGCGCCACCTAGTCCTGCTGCTTGGCGAAGACGTAGCCCACGCCGCGCACGGTCAGGATGCGCTTGGGGTTCTTCGCATCGGCCTCGATCGCCGCACGGATGCGGCCCATGTGCACGTCGATCGAGCGGTCGAAGGCCTCCAGCTCGCGGCCGCGCACGGCTTCCATGATCTGGTCGCGGGTGAGCACGCGGCCTGCGCGCTCGGCCATGGCGACCAGCAGGTCGAACTGGTAGGAGGTGAGGTCGGCGAGCGCGCCGCCCACGGTCACGCTGCGGGCGTTGCGGTCGATCTCCAGCGTGCCGAAGCGCATCACGGCGGCGGGCGCCGACTCGCTGCCGCCTTCGCCGCGCCGGCGCAGCACGGCACGGATGCGCGCCAGCAGTTCGCGCGGCTCGAACGGCTTGGGCAGGTAGTCGTCGGCGCCGATCTCCAGGCCGATGATGCGGTCCATGGGGTCGCCCTTGGCGGTGAGCATCAGCACCGACACCTTCGCGAGCGTGCTGTTGGGCAGGGCACGGATGCGGCGGCAGACCTCGAGGCCGTCGGTGTCGGGCAGCATGAGGTCGAGGATCACGAGGTCGGGCGAGCGCTGCTGCAGCATCTCGAGCCCGCTGGCGCCGTCGAGGGCATGGTGGAAGCCGAAGCCCGACTGCGCCAGGTACTCGCCGACCATCTGAGCCAGGCGGGCGTCGTCTTCGATCATCAGGAGTTGGGGTGTGCTCATCGGGGTCCTCGGCCGGCGCTCCCGCCGGTTTTGTTCGGGCCGGCAGGAAGCCGGGGGAAGCTGAAGCCTAGCGTCGCCGGGCGGCGACAAGAAGGCTTGAACGCTCCGTAAAGTTGGCGTAAACCTCGCAGCCGATGGTATCCATCATGGGGCAGCAAACAGCATGGGGGCTGCGGCGCCGGCGGCCAACGGCGCGGACGCGGGCCTCTCGGCCAGCACGGCGCGCAGGGCCCGGTCGTCCAGGTCCGGATGCTCACCGCAGGCGCGGCGCAGAATCTCGCCGGCCAGGGCCCGCAACTGCTCGGCCGAGGCCCGCATGCGCGCCCGGAAAGCCGCATCGTCCAGCCGGTCGCCCAAGCTGCGGTTGAGTTCGGCGAACCATGGCAGGGCGGCCTGGTCCAGCATCACGGCCGGGTTGCGTTTGGCGCTCTTCCCCGACCAGGCGCGCAGGAAGTCCTGCATTGCGAAATTCAGGTGCTGGCAGTGCTGCAACTCCTCGCGCAGGCTGCCGAGCAGCGCAAGATCGGTGAGGCGGTGCTGGAAGAAGATCTGCGAGAGCACGCCCCAGTAGTAGGTGTAGTCCCAGATGACCTTCACCGGCAGCACCTCCGGGTCGCCGAAGAGCGCGTATTGGTCGGTATAGAGCGCGAGCGTGCTCTCGTAGAACGAGTGATAGATCTGGTCGTAGAGCCGGGCGCGCGCCTCCACCGAGTGCCCGGCGCGGTCGTGCGCGATCAGGTCGGTGATGTACGTGTTGCTCATCGCGATGAAGTCGCTGCCCGGCGAGTAGAAGGGGTCGAGGAAAAGCCCCGCCTCGCCGGTCAATGCCCAGCGCTGTCCCGAGAACACCTGCTTGCAGCCGTAGGAGAAGTCGCGGAAGAAGGCGAAGTCCTGCAGCAGGTGCCGCTTGCCGTCGAGCTCGTCGAAGAGGCGCGGCTGCCAGGTGCGCAGCCATGCCATCGCCTTGTCGAAACTGTCCATGCCGCCGAGCGGATGCTGCCGCGGGTCGGCCACGATGCCGACCGAATGCGAGCCCGATGCCAGCGGGATCAGCCAGACCCAGTAGCCGGTGCCGACCAGGTGGTTGGTCGACAGCCAGCGCGCCTGCGGGTCGCAGCGTTCGTGCCATTCGGCGCTGTCGGACCAGTGGTCGATGGTGATGCGCTCGCCGATGCGGAACCACACCGCATTGCACACATGCGCGTTGGGCTGCGCGAGCCCCAGCTTGCGCTTGAGCAGGCCGGCGCGGCCGCAGGCGTCCACCAGCCATCTGGCGTGGACGACGTGCGTCTCGCCGTCTTGCGTCCATTCGAGCCGGTGCGGCGCATGGGCATCCTCGGCCAGCTCGATGCGGCGCACCAGCGCGTCGTCGATGAAGCGCACGCCGGCCCGCGTGGCCTCCTTGGCCAGGTAGTTCTCGAAGATGCCGCGGTCGATCTGGTAGCTGGGCACCGAGAGGTAGCGGCTGGAGCCGATCTCGGTCACCTGGTCGATGTCGCGCCGGCCTTCGCTGAAGAAGAAGCGGAAGCCGAACTTGCGCAGCTGGGCCCCGTGCATGTGGGCCTTCAGGCCCAGCACCGTGTCGAAGTAATGGGCACCGATCTCTACGGAGGACTCGCCCACCTTGTGCGCCGCATGCGGCACCGGATGGGCGCGGCGCTCCAGCACCACCACGTCGATGTCGCCGAAGCGCCGCTTGAGCTGCAGCGCGAGCGTGAGCCCCCCGAGCCCTCCCCCCATGATGACGACATCGTGGTGGGAGGGCATGGTGTCCACAGTGGGTCAGTCCTGCGGTTCCAGCCGCAGCCGCAGCGACAGGCGGGCGCCGAGCGGCAGGTCCAGCGAGTCCGGCTGCGCGCGCGCCAGCGCCTCGAAGAAGGGAAGCGCGTCGGCCATTGCGTTGGCCTTCAGCGCCTGCGCCGCATCCGGGAGCGGACGTTGCGGCGCCGGGGTGCCGGTGGCCAGGGACCACTCGAACGCGGCCACCGTGCGCGCGGTACGCGAGGGGGCGACCACCAGTGCCACGGCCAGCAGCTCGCGGCTGGTGATCACCGAGCCGAGCGCGCCTACCGACGGGATGTCGAAGCCGGCCAGCAGCACCGCCTGCTGATCGGCCGCGCACTGCGTCGCCGCCTCGAGCAAGCCGGCCGCGAAGCTGTGCTCGTAGGCAGCCAGCGAATTGCTCGCCGCCGTGCAGCCGGTGCCGATGGTCCAGTAGCCGACCGCGGCGTTGTGCACCGAGTTGTGGAACTTGATCGGCGACAGCAGCTTGGGGTCGTTCGCCAGCGTGGCGCACATGTAGTCGTTGATGCCCAGGTCGCCGTGCGCCGAGGCGAACACGCAAGGCAGGTCCTTCGCCGCACGTCCCGAGGCCTCGACGGCGGCGGCTGCGACCTCCAGCGCGAGCGCGACCGTATCGGGCGCGCGCCGCCGCTCGGCCGGCGCCAGCATCTGCGGCGAGGGCCGCTTGGCCGGGGGATCGGCCGGCGCGGCCTCGCCGCGGAAGACCGCGCGGGCGCTGTTCCAGCCGGGCAGCGTGGAAGCCCAGAAGGCCGGGCCTTCGATGTAGAGGGTGGGCGTCGCTGCGCTCGCCGGAGTACCTTCGCCTTCGGCTGCGGTGCTATGAGCCTTCGGAGCGGCCGTGCGGCTCATGCCGTGGTCCCCTTGCCGAACACCAGCGCGCAGTTGTTGCCGCCGAAGCCGAAGGAATTGGAGAGTGCGTAGCGCACCTCGCCGCGTGCGGGCTCCAGGCGGATCTGCGGGCCGCAGCCCGGATCGAGCACGGCGGTGTTGACGGTGCCCGGCATCAGCCCGCGCTCGATGGCGAGCAGGCTGATCACTGCCTCGACGACGCCTGCCGCCCCCAGCGTGTGGCCGGTGAAGCCCTTGGTCGAGCTGGCGTGAGTGCCCGGCGGAAAGCGGCGCGCCACCAGGGCGCCCTCGACCTCGTCGTTCTTGGCGCTGGCCGTGCCGTGCATGTTGATGTAGTCGATGGCCTCGGCCGCAAGACCGGCACGCGCCAGCGCGTCGTCGAGCGCCCGCTCGGCGCCCAGGCCTTCGGGGTGCGGCGTGGACATATGGTGGGCGTCGCTCGCCTCGCCGTAGCCCAGCAGCTCCAGCCGGCCGGGGCCGCGCTCCAGCAGGGCGAAGCCCGCGGCCTCGCCCAGGCTGATGCCGTTGCGCCCGGCGTCGAAGGGCCGGCAGGGCTCGGGCGAGACCAGCTCGAGCGAGTTGAAGCCGAACAGCACGCTGCCGCACAGCGTGTCGACCCCACCGACCACCGCCGCGTCGACCAGGCCCAGGCGGATCAGGCGCTCGGCCGAGGCGAAGACCTTGGCGCTCGAGGAGCAGGCGGTCGAGAGGGTCTCGGCCGGCCCTTCGAGGCCCAGCGCCTCCTGCACGAACATCGTGAGCGAATGCGGCGTATGCACGCGGGGCCGGCGCTGCTCCGCGGGGAAGCCGCCGTCGGCGTCGAGCTGGGTGTAGGCGAGCTCGGTCTCGCCGATGCTCGAGGTGGAGGTGCCCAGGATCAGGGCGATGCGCGCCGGCCCGTAGCGCTCGCGCGCCGCCGCCACCGCCTCGATGAAGCCGTCGGCCTGCAGCCCGAGCCAGGCCAGGCGGTTGTTGCGGCAATCCCAGCCCGCGAGCTCTTCCGGCAGGCTCATTTCCTCGAGGCCATCGACGCGGCCGATCCAGGTGGGCAGCGGCGTGGCGCCGAAGTCGTTGGCGCGCAGGCCGCTTGTCGATTGCTCGAGCGCGCTGAGCAGGGGTTCCTTGCCGACACCGACGGCCGAGGTCGCAGTGAAGGCGCTGATCTGGAGGGGTGGGATGCGGGAGGGCGGCACGGTAGGCGGTGATGCGGAGCGTGAAAAACGCCACAGCCTACCAGCTACTTCGCCCATCGCGGGGGCGTGAATGTCCTACGGGCCCTCAGGACAAGGAGCCGAGGTGCGCCTGGGTCGCCTCCGCGAGCCGGCGGTCGAAGGTGGCGAGCGGCGCCCTCAGTTCGGCGGCGAGCCAGAGGTAGGCGGCGGCATAGGCGCTGAGCTCGTAGCGCGCAGCCAGCTCGTATTGGGCGATCGGATCGACAGGGTGAAGTTCGATCTCGGAAGCTGCGTAGTCGCGCAGCGCCTGTGTGATCGCCTCGGCCGGCCCATCCTCTCGACGCTTCTTGATCGCGGCGCTCACGATTTCGTGATCGAGCAGGTTGGGCGCATGCAGGCTGCGGCCGACCAGCCGCGCCAGCGCTTCGTCGCGCGCCGGCTCGTCGAAGAGGACGGCGCCGAGCGCGCTGCAATCCACCACCATGGGCGGGCGCATGCTGAAGGGCGCCGGCGGCTCGGCGACGTAAAAGGCCGCAGCCGTGCGGCTCATCGGTCGTCGCGCTCGGCGCGAAGGATGTCGACCCCGTTCGGCCCGCTGCGAATGGGCTGCGGGAAGCGCACCCGGTGTTCGGCTGCGATCTGCTCGATGGGCTTGCCGCCGCGCCGCAGGATGGGGCGTCCGCCCCAGCCGATGCTGACGACACCGGGGCGGGGGACGGGGGCCGGCTCCGGCGTGTAGATGGCCTGCTCGATGATGGCCATCAGCTCGCCTTGCAAAGACCGGTGGTTGCGCGCCGCGCGCTGCCGCAGCCGCTCCGCCAGATCGTCGGGCACGTCCTTGATCGAAAGATTTGCCATGAATACCTCCAAAGTGGCGCCATTATGGCGCCGCTTTGGAGGCGGCATCCGCCCGCTGCACTGGCGCATTTCTCGCCGCCAGCGCCACCAGCAGCAGCACTGGCACCCCCAGCGCCGCTGTGCTGGTGAAGAAGGCGTGATAGCCGTAGGCGTCGACGAAGGCCCCGGAATAGCCGGCAATGAACTTGGGCAGCAGCAGCATCAGCGAGCTGAACAGCGCGTACTGCGTGGCGGAGTAGCTGACGTTGGTCAGGCTCGACAGGTAGGCGATGAAGGCGGCCGAGGCGATGCCGCCTGCCAGGTTGTCGGCCGAGACCACCAGCACCAGCGCCGTCAGGTCATGCCCGCGCGTGGCCAGCGCGGCGAACAGCAGGTTGCTGGCGGCGCTCAGCACCGCGCCCAGCATCAGCACCCGCATCACGCCGAGCCGCATCGAGAGCACGCCGCCCACGAAGGCGCCGGCCAGCGTCATCACCACGCCATAGATCTTGCTGACCGTGGCCACCTCGTCCTTGGTGAAGCCCATGTCGACGTAGAAGGGGTTGGCCATGATGCCCATCACCACGTCGCTGATGCGGTAGACCGCGATCAACGCCAGGATCAGCGCCGCCTGCCAGCGGTAGCGGCGGAAGAAGTCGGCAAAGGGCTCGATGAGCACGCCCTCCAGCCACTCGGCCGCGTTCCTTGCCTTCGGCAGCGCCACGCGCGCCGGCTCGGGCGACAGCAGCACGGTGAGCACACCCACGGCCATGGAGGCGGCCATTGCAAGGTAGGCGGTCTTCCACGCGCCGTTCTGGTAGCCCGCGCCGCCGGCGAGTTCGGCCCAGGCAGCGATCCACAGCACGCCCGCACCGGCCCAGATCATCGCCAGCCGGTAGCCCGTCTGGTAGGCCGCGGCCATCGCCGCCTGCTTGCGCGTGGCCGCCGATTCGATGCGGAAGGCATCCAGCGCAATGTCCTGCGTGGCCGAGCCGAAGGCCACCAGCAGCGCGCACCACACCAGCGGCGCGAGCCCGGCGCGCGGATCGTTGAAGGCCATCCCGACGAGGCCGGTCATCACGGTCAGCTGCGCCAGCAGCAGCCAGCCGCGCCGCCGCCCGAGCAGCGTGGTCAGCGGCGGCACCGGCAGCCGGTCCACCAGCGGCGCCCACATCCACTTGAAGCCGTAGGCCAGGCCCACCCAGCTCAGGTAGCCGATGGTCGTGCGGTCGATGCCGGCCTCGCGCAGCCGGAAGCTGAGCGTGCCCAGCACCAGCAGCAGGGGCAGGCCCGCGGAGAAGCCCAGCGCGAGCATGCGCAGGGTCGCGGGTTCGAGGTACACCTTGAGCGCGTCGCGCCAGGGCAGGGCGGGGAGAGTCTGGTCAGCCGGGGGTAGGGGCATGAAGGAAGGTCTTTGAGGCTCTCTTATTATTCCCGCATGTGTCTGCACTGCCCCTCCCGCCCCGGCCCGTGGCAGCAGCGTCGCGCCTTCCTGCTTGCCGCCGCCGCTGCGGTAGGCACGCCGGCCCTGGCGCAGGTGGAGGTCGGCAAGGCCTCCGTGGCGCGCAACCTGGTGCCGGCCGAGAACGTGGAGCAGGCGGGCGTGCAGCAGTACGGCGAGCTGCTCGCCCAGGCCAAGGCCAAGGGCGCGCTGGCCGGCGCGGGCAACCCGCAACTGCAGCGACTGCACGCCATCGCGGGGCGCATCATTCCCTTCGCGGCGCAGTGGAACGAACGCGCCGCCCGCTGGAAGTGGGAGGTCAACCTGATCGGCAGCAAGCAGATCAACGCCTTCTGCATGCCGGGCGGCAAGATCGCCTTCTTCACCGGCATCCTCGACCAGCTCAAGCTCACGGACGACGAAGTCGCGATGGTCATGGGCCACGAGATGGCGCACGCCCTGCGAGAGCATGCGCGTGCGCGCCTGGCCAAGAGTGCGGGCACCGGCGCCGCGCTGTCGCTCGGAGCCCAGCTGCTGGGCCTGGGCCAGGCCGGCGACCTCGCGGCGCGCGCCGGCACGCAACTGCTCACCCTCAGGTTCAGCCGCAGCGACGAGACCGATGCCGACCTGGTCGGGCTCGAGCTCGCCGCGCGCGCGGGCTACAACCCGCAGGCCGCGGTGTCGCTGTGGAAGAAGATGGCGCAGGCCTCCAAGAGCCAGGGCGGCCTGAGCTTCCTGTCGACCCATCCAAGCGGGACCGACCGCATCGCCAAGCTGCAGGCCAACGTGCCCAAGGTCGAGGGGCTCTACCGCGCGGCGAAGTAAGTCATGCGTTGCCGGTCGCTGCGCCTTTGCAGGATCGGGCAAGAAGCGTCCCCGAATCGGCTAACGCCTGGCGCCTCCTCATTCCTAGACTCGTTCCAGTCCCCGCCGCATATGCGCGGGGGTCTTCATCAAGGAGCGCAGCATGTCGGGAATCCAGGACAAGGTCATCGCCATCACCGGCGCCAGCGGCGGCATCGGCCAAGCCGTGGCCCGGGTACTGGCCGGACGCGGCGCCAAGGTGATGCTGGGTGCGCGCCGGATCGGCCGGTTGAACGCGCTCGCCCGGGAGATCGTCGAGGCCGGCGGCTCGGCGCACTACCAGGCGCTCGACGTCACGCAGCGCGCGAGCATGCAATGCTTCATCGACGAGGCGAACGTGGTCTTCGGCCGCGTCGACGTGATCGTCCATGCGGTACCGTCCGTGCCGGGCGCCTCTTGCAGGCTTGAAGTGCACGCCATCACTGCGCCGGACGCCATCGAGCGCGCCATCGCCCTCGCGATCGATCGGCCGCAGGATGCGGGCGCCGGCGAGACCGCCTTTCCCCGTCTTGCCCACGCCTGATCGCGAGGCCATCTGACGCGAGTGTTCACCGCGCACGCCGGCACGTCGCCAGCGCGCTGGCGACGATTGAACGCGCACTGACACGCGTCCTGACCAGAGGGCGGTCAGGTCGACCTCGGCAACAGCGCCGGGACCAGCTGGCGGTTCAGCTGCGTCACCCACCACTGCAGCGCCTTGCCCTTGGCGCCAGTCTTCCACGCCAGCCAGAACGCCTCGGGTTTGCGCGGCTCTTCAGTCTGCAACTCAATCAGCGTGCCGCGCGCCAGGTCGCCCTGGATGCAGGCCCGCGGCAGAAAACCGTGGCCCAGGCCCGCGCGCTGGCAGGCGATCTTCGCGGCCATCGTCGGTACAGCCACCCGAGGCTGGCCGGCAAGCAGCCCCACGGTGCGGTCGGACAGCGTGCGCGCGCTGTCACTCACCACCATGGCGTTGTATTCAAGCAGGTCGCCGCGACTCAGCGGCTGCTCGAGCCGGGTCAGCGGATGCATCGGTGAGACGCAGAACGCAAAATCGAGGCTGCCCACCATCGCGGCCTGGTAGCCTCCGCCGGCCGGCCCTTCGCCGGCCGCAATCACAACGTCGGCGCGCCCTTCGCGCAATGCCTCCCAGCTGCCAGTGAGCGCCTCGCAGTCCACGCGCAGCCGAGTGCCGCAGCGCAACGCCTCGAATGCGCGAATGTCGTCGATCAAAGCCTGCGTCGGAATCAGCGAGTCATGCACCAGCCGCAGCTCCGATTCGAAGCCCGTGGCGATCTGCCGCATCCGCGATTCGAGATCGCTCGCGGCGTCGAGCAGCCAGCGGCCCTCCTTGAGCATTTCCTCCCCGGCCGCGGTGAGTGTCACGCGCGGCCCGTTGCGCACGAACAGCAGCATGCCCAGCTGCTCCTCGAGCTTGCAAACCGCGTACGAGATGGTCGAAGGCACCTTGTTCAGGCGCACGCCCGCGGCGGCGAAGGACCCGTGGCGCGCAATGGCGTCCACGAGTTCAATGGCTTCGAGGCTGAGTTTGAGCACGGGCTCGTCCTTGGAAATAAATGATCGAAGAATTCGATGATTGACGGCTAAAAGTTTCGTCAACGGACGTCATCAAAAGAAAGATGATCCCACCATGACTTGGAGAAACCTTCTTCGAGGCCATTGTGAATCAGATCGAATCATGACAACCAAACCGCCTGACTAACGACAAGACATGCATCCGCACCGAAACGAGGATGCATGGCGCGGCAAGCCCCTTTCTCATCCAATCACCCACTCACGGAGAGCCTCATGCCCATCAAAGCCACCCCCACCGCCGGCGCCAAGCTGCTGACCCCCACCGACCACACGCTCGTCATGATCGACTTCCAGTCGCAGATGGCCTTTGCCACGCACTCGATCGACGCGGTCACCCTGCGGAACAACGCCGCTCTCGTGGCCAATGCAGCGGCCGGATTCGGCGTGTCGACCATCCTCACGACCGTGGCCGAGAAGAGCTTCTCGGGTCCGATGTTCAGCGAAATCACCGATGCCTTCCCGGGCCAGAAGATGCTCGACCGCACCTCGATGAACACCTGGGAAGACGCGGCGGTGATCGACCGCGTGAACGAGATCGGCAAGCAGCGGATCGTGCTGTCCGGCCTCTGGACCGGCGTGTGCATCGTCGGCCCGGCGCTGTCGGCCATCGACCAGGGCTTCGAGGTGTTCGTGATCGCCGACGCGTGCGGCGACGTGTCGGCCGAGGCCCACAACCGCGCGATGGACCGCATGGTGCAAGCCGGCGCCCAGCCCATGACCTCGCTGCAATACCTGCTCGAGCTGCAACGCGACTGGGCGCGCACCGACACGTACGAGATGACCACCGGCATCGCGAAGAAGTTCGGCGGCGCCTACGGCCTGGGCGTGACCTACGCCAAGACCATGTTCGGCGCGCACGAAGGCTGAACGCCGCGGTGGAGAAGATGAGGCCCTATCTCCTGTCGCTCGCGCTCGGCCTTCTGGTCGGCGTCATCTACGCGCTGTTCCAGGTGCGCTCGCCGGCGCCGCCGGTCATCGCCCTGGTGGGGCTGCTCGGAATCCTGCTCGGCGAGCAGATTCCGCCGCTCATCAAGAGCTGGGTCAAGCCCGATGCCGTGGTCACCTCGTGGCTGCACCAGCAGGTGAAGCCGCACGTATTCGGCGAGTTGCCTCAATGCGCCAAGTCCGGCTCGTCCGCGGCACCCCGCAAAGACACATGAGCGATCCATCATTCGACGAACAGCGCCGCCGGCTCTGCCTCGGTGCGCTCGGCACCGCGCTTGCCGGTACGGCAATGGCCCAATCCAACCCTTCAAGGACACCCGACATGGCAGGCTACTCGGCCCCCCACCTGATCCTGCACAACGGCCGGATCACCACGCTGGATCGCGCCAATCCCGTCGCCGATGCCGTGGCCATCAGGGACGGCCGTTTCACCCGCGTGGGCCGCGCGCAGGACATCTTGCCGCTGGCGGACAGCAACACCCGCGTGATCGACCTGCAGGGCAGGCGTGTGCTGCCCGGGCTGATCGACAACCATCTGCACATCATTCGCGGCGGCCTCAACTTCAACCTCGAGCTGCGCTGGGACGGCGTGCGCAGCCTGGCCGATGCGATGGCAATGCTCAAGCGCCAGGTCGCGATCACACCCGCACCGCAGTGGGTGCGCGTGGTGGGCGGGTTCACCGAGCACCAGTTCGTGGAAAAGCGCCTGCCGACCATCGCCGAGCTGAACGCGGTGGCGCCCGACACGCCGGTGTTCCTGCTGCACCTGTACGACCGCGCGCTGCTCAATGGCGCGGCGCTGCGCGCCGTGGGCTACACCAAGGACACACCCGCGCCACCCGGCGGAGAGATCGTGCGCGACGCGGCCGGCAACCCGACCGGCCTGCTCCTGGCCAAGCCCAATGCGAGCATCCTCTACGCCACGCTGGCCAAGGGGCCGAAGCTGCCCTTCGACTACCAGCTCAACTCCACCCGCCACTTCATGCGCGAGCTCAACCGATTGGGCGTGACCGGCGCGATCGACGCAGGCGGCGGCTTCCAGAACTTCCCCGAGGACTACCAGGTGATCCAGCAACTGGCCGACGCCGGCCAGCTCACCATCCGCCTCGCCTACAACCTCTTCACGCAGAAGCCCAAGCAGGAGAAAGAGGACTTCCTCAACTGGACCGCCACGTCGAACTACAAGCAGGGCGACGACTATTTCCGCCACAACGGCGCGGGCGAGATGCTGGTGTTCTCGGCCGCCGACTTCGAGGACTTTCGCCAGCCGCGGCCCGACATGGCGCCCGAGATGGAAGGCGAGCTCGAGGAGGTGGTGCGCGTGCTGGTGCAGAACAAGTGGCCGTGGCGCTTGCATGCCACCTACGACGAGACCATCGACCGCGCGCTCGACGTGTTCGAGAAGGTGGACCGCGACACCCCGCTCGCTGGGCTGAACTGGTTCTTCGATCATTGCGAGACCATTTCGGAGAAGTCGATCGACCGCATCGCCGCGCTGGGCGGCGGCATTGCGGTGCAGCACCGCATGGCTTACCAGGGCGAGTATTTCGTGGAACGCTACGGCGCAGGCGCGGCCGAGGCTACGCCACCGGTCAAGCGCATGCTCGAGAAGGGCGTGAAGGTGTCCGCGGGCACCGACGCTACGCGCGTGGCCTCGTACAACCCGTGGGTGTCGCTCTCCTGGCTGGTCACCGGCAAGACCGTCGGCGGCATGCAGCTCTACCCGCAGCGCAACTGCCTGGACCGCGAGGCCGCGCTTCGCATGTGGACCGAGAACGTGACCTGGTTCTCGAACGAGGTCGGCAAGAAGGGCCGCATCGAGGCCGGCATGCTCGCCGACCTGGTGGTGCCCGACCGGGACTTCTTCGCCTGCCCCGAATCGGAGATTGCCGACACCACGGCGCTTCTGACCATGGTCGGCGGCAAGGTGGTGTACGCCGCGGGCCCGTTTCAGTCGCATGACGAGGGCGCACCGCCGCCGGCCATGCCCGACTGGTCGCCGGTGCGCAGCTTCGGCGGCTATGCCGGCTGGGGCGACGCCGAGGGCGCACCGCTGCAGAAGGCCCTGCGTCACGCGGCCATGTCCTGCGCCTGCGCCAACAACTGCAAAGTGCACGGCCACCAGCACGCGACGGCCTGGAGCAGCAAGCTGCCGATCGCGGATCTCAAGAGCTTCTGGGGCGCGCTGGGCTGCGCCTGCTGGGCGGTGTGATGACGAGACGCTGGCAACCCACCCCCGCGCTGCGATGGATCGCCTTGCTGCTGCTGTGTGCGGCCTACCTGCAAGGCGGCTTCAACAAGGCCGTCGATTTCAGCGCCGCTGTCGGGGAGATGAAGCACTTCGGCCTGTCGCCCGCGGCGCCGCTCGCGATCGCTGTCATCGTGCTCGAGCTCGGCGCCTCGGCGCTCATCCTCACGGGCTTCCTGCGCTGGCTCGGCGCGCTCGCGCTGGGCGGCTTCACGCTGCTCGCGACCTTCGTCGCGCTGCGGTTCTGGGAAATGCCGCAGCCCGAGCGCTTCATGGCCGCCAATTCGTTCTTCGAGCACCTGGGCCTGGTTGGCGGCTTCCTGCTGGTGGCCTGGTACGACCTGAAGGAGCGCGCGAATGGCTGATCTCGCCGATGCCGCCAAGGCCGCGAGGCCGAGCGGCAGCTTCGCCCCGCTGCGCCAGCCGGTCTTCGCCGTGCTGTGGACCGCCACCGTGCTCGGCAACATCGGCAGCTTCATGCGCGACGTGGCGAGCTCGTGGCTGGTGACCGACCTCTCGGCCAGCCCCACGGCGGTGGCGCTGATCCAGACCGCGGCCACACTGCCGATCTTCCTGCTCGCGATCCCGGCCGGGGTGCTCTCCGACATCCTCGACCGGCGGCGCTTCCTGATCTTCGTGCAGCTGGTGCTGGCGGCCGTGAGCGGCACGCTGCTGGTGCTCTCGCACACCGGCGCGCTCACGGTCGAATACCTGGTCGCGCTGACCTTCGCCGGTGGCATAGGCGCGGCGCTGATGGGGCCAACCTGGCAATCGATCGTGCCGGAGCTGGTGCCGCGCAGCGACCTGAAGAGCGCGGTGGCGCTGAACTCGCTGGGCATCAACATCGCGCGCTCCATCGGGCCGGCCGCGGGCGGCCTGATCCTCGCGAGCTTCGGCGCCGCCGTGACCTATGGCGTCGACGTGCTCAGCTACGTGTTCGTGGTCGCGGCGCTGATCTGGTGGAAGCGCCCCGCCGCGGTGGACAGCGGCCTGTCGGAGAACTTCCTGGGTGCCTTCCGCGCCGGCCTGCGCTACACGCGTGCCAGCAAGGAGCTGCACCGTGTGCTGCTGCGCGCGGCCGTGTTCTTCGTGTTCGCCAGTGCGGTGTGGGCTTTGCTGCCACTGGTGGCGCGCCAGATGCTCGGCGGCAGTGCCGGCTTCTACGGCATCCTGCTCGGCGCCGTGGGCGCGGGCGCCATCGTCGGTGCGTTGGTCATGCCACGGCTGCGCGCACGCCTCGACGCAGACGGGCTCGTCCTGCTGGCCTCGTTGATCACTGCCGGCGTGATGGTCGTGCTGGTGTTCGGGCCGCCCAAGTGGCTGGCCGTGCTGCTGCTGTTGCTGCTGGGCCTGGGCTGGATCATTGCGCTGACCACACTCAACGGCGTGGCGCAGGCCATCTTGCCGAACTGGGTACGCGGCCGAGGGCTGGCGGTGTACCTGACCGTGTTCAACGGCGCAATGGCGGCCGGTAGCCTGGGCTGGGGCCTGGCCGCGCAGGAAGTCGGCGTGCCCTACGCGCTGGTGGCGGGTGCCGTCGGTCTGGTGACCGCTGCCTTGTTGTTCCACCGCGCCCGCCTGCCCACCGGCGAGTCGGACCTGCAGCCCTCGAACCATTGGCCCGAGCCGCTGGTGGCCGAGCCCATCGCGCACGACCGCGGCCCGGTGATGGTGCAGGTCGAATACCGCATCCGCAAGGAAGACCGCCCGGCGTTTCTCGACGCGATGAGGCGGCTGTCGCTGGAGCGCCGCCGCGACGGCGCATACGCCTGGGGCGTGACCGAGGACACCACCGACCCGGAGCGCGTCATGGAGTGGTTCCTCGTCGAATCCTGGGCCGAGCACCTGCGCCAGCACCACCGCGTATCGCATGCCGATGCCGAACTGCAGAACGAAGCCGCCCGTTTCCACATCGGGCCCCAGAAGCCCGTGGTGCATCACTTTCTTTCCATTTGATTCTTGCGGCCCCGAGCTGATCGAGAAGCTCGACGTGCCCTGATTGTTCGCCGGACGCGGTCATGGGTGTACCTCACCCGTCGGCGCGGTACACATCCGTCGGGGCATCCCGCATCCAGTGAGCCATTGGCACGCACCTTGCGTCTCGTCTTGTACACAAGACAGGATGCTTGATGATGGTGCATGAAACAGCCTCTCGTCGCAGCGGGACGCCGGAGCAAGCTGGGGGAGCGGCAGCCGCGCAGGCCTGGATCGCGCGGATCGATCCGCCGCTGCCCGGCGCGGCGCATGGCCCGCTCGCCGGGCTGCGCTTCGCGGCGAAGGACAACATCGATGTCGCCGGCGTGCCCACCACCGCCGCCTGCCCCGCTTTCGCGCGCACGCCGGCGGCCCACGCGCATGTGGTGCAGCGGCTGCTCGATGCCGGTGCAAGCCTGGCCGGCAAGACCAACCTCGACCAGTTCGCCTGCGGCCTCAACGGCACGCGCTCGCCCTACGGGGCGGTGCCCAACAGCTTCGACGCGCGCTATGTGAGCGGCGGGTCGAGCTCGGGCTCTGCCTGTGCGGTCGCGGCCGGCGAGGTGGACTTCGCCCTGGGGACGGACACCGCGGGGTCGGGGCGGGTGCCGGCCGGGCTCAACAACATCGTCGGCCTCAAGCCCTCGCGCGGCCTGATCAGCGCGCGCGGCGTGGTGCCGGCGGCGCAGAGCGTGGATTGCGTGTCGATCTTCGCGCCGACCGTGGGCCTGGCGGTGCGCGTGCTGCAGGCGGCGATGGGCTTCGACGCCGAAGACCCCTACGCGCGCCGGCTCGCGCTCGCCACGCAGCCGCTGCCTGCGCGCTTTCGCTTCGGCGTGCCGCGCGCGCCGCGCTTCTTCGGCGACACGCTGTCGGCCGCCGCCTTCGAGCGCGCGCTCGCGCAGATGCAAGCGCTGGGCGGCACGCCCGTCGCCATCGACTACGCGCCGCTGGCCGATGCCGCCGCGCTGCTCTACGACAGCGCGCTGGTGGCCGAGCGCTATGCCGCCGTGCGCAGTTTCTTCGACGTCAACGAGGACCAGGTCGTCGAGCCGGTGCGCGGCATCCTGGCCGCCGGCCGGCGCTACAGCGCGGCCGATTTCGTCGACGCCCGCACGCGGCTGCAAGCGCTGGGTCAGCGCGCAGCCGCGATGTGGGAAGACATCGACCTGCTCCTCGTGCCCACCGCGCCCGCCCACTACACCATCGAGGCGATGCGCGCGGCGCCGGTCGTGCTCAACCGCAACCTCGGCGAATACACCAACTTCGTCAACCTGCTCGACTACGCGGCGCTCTCGGTGCCTGCGAACCTGCGCGACGACGGACTGCCCTTCGGCATCACCCTGATCGGGCCCTGCGGCAGCGACCTGCAACTGGCGGAACTGGGGCAGCGCTTCCATCACGCCACGGGCCTGGCGCAAGGCGCCACCAGCCGGCCGCTGCCTGCGCCCGAGGCGCTGCCGATGGCGCCGCCGGAGCCCCTGGTGAAGCTCGCGGTCGTCGGCGCCCATCTCTCGGGCATGCCCCTGAACGCCCAGCTCACCGAGCGCGGCGCCACGCTGGTGGCGCAGACCTCGACCGCGCCGCAGTACCGGCTCTATGCGCTGCCCGGCACGGTGCCGCCCAAGCCCGGCCTGGTGCGCGTGGCGCCGGGACAGGGCGCGGCAATCGCCGTCGAGGTGTGGCAGATGCCGCTCGCGCACTACGGCAGCTTCGTCGCGCTGATCCCCGCGCCGCTGGGCATCGGCACGCTCGCGCTGGCCGACGGCAGCAGCGTGCAGGGCTTCCTGTGCGAAGGGCTGGCGCTCGAGGGCGCCGAGGACATCACGCATCTGGGCGGCTGGCGCCGCTACATCGAATCCCGCCAAGCTTGACAAGGAGTTCCCCATGAGCGCATCCCGACAGATCCCCGGTACTTCGCGCCGACGCGTGCTGCAAGCCGGCGCAGCAGGCATCGCGGCGCTGGCCGCGCCGGCCGTGCTCGCCCAGGCCGCGCCCAAGATCCGCATCGGCTTCTGGCCCGTGGCGGCCGGCCTGCCCTTCTTCGCGGCGGTCGACCGCGGCTACTTCAAGGAGGCCGGGCTCGATGTGGAGCCGCTCAAGTTCGCCGGCGCGCAGCAGGTGATGGAGGCCATGCTCGCGGGCCGCTCCGACGGCAGCTCCAACGGCACCGGCTCCGCCAACCTGGCGATCGGCGAGATCGCGCAGCCGGGGCTCTTCAAGATCTTCTGCACCAACCCGAGCAACGCCAGGTACGTGCTCGACGAGTTCATCGTCGCCAAGGACAGCCCGGTCAAGAGCATGGCCGAGCTCAAGGGCAAGAAGGTGGCCTCGGGCCCGGGCATCCAGAACGTGACCCTGTGCAAGACGATGCTGGAGCGCGCCGGCGCCACCGGCGCCGCGGTCTCCGAACTGCCGATCGGCCAGCACGTGGCCGCGCTGGTGGCAGGGCAGGTCGATGCCTGCTACACGCTCGAGCCCACGGGCACCGTGGGCCGCATGAACGGCACCACCCGCGTGCTGGAGGCCGGCGTGGTCGCGAAATACATCCTGGGCGATCCGATGGCGCCGTGGCACGGCGGTGCCGCGAGTCTCACGAGCGAGTTCATCAAGAAGAACCCCGAGGCGGCGAAGAAATTCATCGCCGCCTATGCGCGCGGCATCGAGCTGGTGCGCACCAGGCCCGATGAGGCGCGCACGCACATGAAGGGCTACACCGCCATCGAGGGCGCGCTGACCGCCGAGGTGCCGCTGGCCTCGTACATGCTCTACAACGAGTTCAAGCCCACCGACCTGGCCCACTTCCAGAAGTTCTACGACCTGTTCACCGAGAAGGGCATCTTCGAGAAGAAGGTGTCGGTCGACGGGTTGATTTATCGGGGCTGACCATGGCCGACGCGAACTCCACTCCCGCCGCGGGCGCGCCCTGGTCGCCGCCCGCCGCCGGCGCCGCGCCGGCGGCAGCGAAGAAGTTCTCCTGGGCGCCGTGGCTGCCGGCGATCGGCCCGGTGGTGCTCTTCATCCTCTGGGACCTGGTGGTTCGCCTGGGCTTCATCAAGCCCATCCTGCTGCCCACCCCGGCCGACACGCTCGCTGCGCTGATCACCGGGCTGGCGGGCGGGCCCCTGCTGCTGGATTTCGCGGTCACCGTGTGGCGCACGCTGCAGGCCTTCCTGATCGCCGCGGCCATCGGCGTGCCCCTGGGCGTGCTGCTGGGCAGCAACGAGAAGGCCTACCGCAGCGTGGAGTTCCTGATCGACTTCTTCCGCTCCACGCCCTCGTCGGCGCTGATCCCGCTGTTCCTGCTGATCTTCGGCGTGTCGGACATCAACAAGGTCGCGATCGCGGCCTTCGGAGCGCTGCTGATCGTGGTCTTCAACAGTGCCTACGGCGTGATCAACGCGCGCAAGCAGCGCGTGATGGCTGCGCGTGTGATGGGTGCCTCGCGCTGGCAGATCTTCAAGGACGTGCTGGTGTGGGAAAGCCTGCAGCCCTCTTTCGTCGGCCTGCGCTCCGCGGTCTCGATGGCGCTGGTGATCGTGATCGTTGCCGAGATGTTCATCGGCTCGGACAACGGCCTGGGGCATCGCATCATCGATGCGCAGCAGGTGCTCAACGTCAAGAGCATGTATGCGGCCATCCTGGCCGCCGGGGCACTGGGCTATGCGCTCAACATCCTCTTCCTGCTGGCCGAGCGCCGCATCGTGCACTGGAGCGGACGATGAGGGCCGCCGCCGACACGGTGATCAACGGCCCGGTCTACGCCGACGTGCCGAAGCCGGTCTTCCAGCCCGGCCCGGCCGGCACCCACATCACCATCCGCGGGCTGACCAAGTACTTTGCCGGGTGGCCGCTGTACGAGGACTTCGACCTCGACATTCCCAAGAGCCGGATCGTGTCGGTCTTCGGCCCCAACGGCTGCGGCAAGTCCACGCTGATCAACATGATCGCGGGCCTGATCCCGATCGACTCGGGCGAGATCCTGTTCGACGGCAAGTCGCTGAAGGACACCAAGATCGGCTACGTGTTCCAGAACTACCGCGAGGCGATGTTCCCCTGGATGCGCACCATCGACAACATCGCCTACCCGCTGAAGCTGGAAGGCCGCTCCAAGGCCGAGGTCGACCGCCGCATGGCGGAACTGGTGGCCTCCTTCGATGTCAAGTTCGACCTTCACCGCTTCCCCTACGAGCTCTCGGGCGGCCAGCAGCAGACGGCCTCGATCATGCGGGCGCTGGCGCCGAACCCCGAGGTGTTGTTCCTCGACGAGCCCTTCTCGGCGCTCGACTTCGAGATGACGCTGTTCATCCGCGAGAAGCTGCAGGAGGTCTTCATGCAGACCGGCACCACCATGCTGCTGGTCTCGCACGATCTGGAGGAGGCGGTGTACCTGGCCGACCAGGTGCTGCTGCTCACCAAGCGGCCGACCCGCGTGGCGGAGATCCTGGAGTACGGCGATGCGCGCCCGCGCACCCTCGAGACGCTGAGCGCGCCCAGCTTCATCGCCACGAAGAAGCTGAGTCTCGAGATCTTCCAGCGCGAAGTGCGCAGATGAAGCTCGCCCCCAGGCTCTCCGCGGTGTTCCTGGCATGGTCCTCGCGTGGGTGGAGCCAGAACGAGAGGACAGCTCATGACACCCAAGCAGATCGAGGCCTATGTCGATGCAGCCGCAACTGCGCTGGACCTGCGGTTGCGGCCGGACCACCGCGCCGGCGTGTTGCGCTACTTCGGGCTGGCGGCCGAGTTCGCGGCCGTCGTGGAGGCGGTGCCGCTCGACCCCCACGACGAGACCGCGGTGCACTTCTCGCCCGTGCCGACGGAGTCCCGGGAATGACGCCGGCCGCGCTGCTGTTGCAGGACGCCGCAGCCATGGCGCAGGCCGTGCGCTCAGGCGGGGTGAGTGCGGTCGCGCTGGTGCTGGCGAGCCTGGAGCGCATCGCCGCCACCGACGCGCGCATCAACGCCTTCACCGATGTGGTCCGCGAGCGTGCCCTGCGGCGCGCCGCCCAGGTCGATGCCTCGCTGGCCTCCGAGCACGGCGTGCGCACGCGCGAGCTGCCGCTGCTGGGCGTGCCCTTCGCGGTCAAGAACCTGTTCGACATCGCCGGCCTGCCGACGCTGGCCGGCTCCAAGATCGAGCGCGAGCGCGAACCCGCGCGCGGCGACGCCACGCTGGTGCGCCGCCTCGAGAGCGCCGGCGCGGTGCTGGTCGGCGCGCTCAACATGGACGAGTACGCCTACGGCTTCACCACCGAGAACAGCCACGTGGGCGCCACCCACAACCCGCACGACCTCAACTGCATCGCCGGCGGCTCCTCGGGCGGCTCGGGCGCCGCGGTGGCAGCCGGCCAGGTGCCGCTGACGCTCGGCTCCGACACCAACGGTTCGATCCGCGTGCCGGCCTCGCTCAACGGCGTGTTCGGGCTCAAGCCCACCTTCGGCCGGCTGCCGCGCACCGGCAGCTACCCCTTCGTCTCCAGCCTGGACCATCTCGGCCCTTTTGCGCGCACGGCGCGCGACCTGGCCCTGGCCTACGACGCGATGCAGGGCCCGGAGCGCCTGGCGCCGCGCGACCCCGGCTGCGCGCAGCGGCCCGTCGAGCCGGTCGTCCAGTCGCTGTCGCGCGGCGTGCAGGGCCTGCGCATCGGCGTGCTGGGCGGCTGGTTCCGGCAGCGCGCGCAGCCCGAGGCGCGGGGCGCTGTCGATGCCGTGGCGCTCGCGCTGGGCGCGGTCCGCACGGTCGAGCTGCCGATGGTGGAGGCCGGCCGTGCCGCCGCCTTCCTCATCACCAATGCCGAAGGCGCGGCGCTGCATCTGCACGATCTGCGCACGCGGCCGCAGGACTTCGAGCCCCTGTCGCGCGACCGCTTCCTGGCCGGCGCGCTGCTGCCGGCGGCCTGGGTGGCGCGCGCGCAGCGCGTGCGCCGGCTCTATGCGCAACAGGCGGCGCGCGTATTCGAGCGTTTCGACATCCTGCTCGCCGCGGCCACGCCCTGCGCCGCGACGCCGATCGGCACCGAGTGGCTCGAACTCAATGGCCAGCGCGTCCCCCTGCGCGCCAACATGGGCGTGCTGACCCAGCCGATCTCGTGCATCGGCCTGCCGGTCTGTGCGGTGCCGGTGTGGGGAGCGCATGCGAGCCTGCCGATCGGTGTGCAGGTGATCGGCGCACCCTGGCGCGAGGACCTGGTGCTGCGCGTGGCCGCGACGCTCGAATCGGCCGGCGTCGCACATGCGCCGGTCGCCAGGTTGGCATGAGCGAAGCCATGACGACACTGGAAATCAACCTTCCCGATGTGCTGGCCGAAGTGACGGCCGCCTTCGCCCGCTACGAGGACGCGCTGGTCCACAACAAGGTCGAGGTGCTCGACGAACTGTTCTGGAACAGCCCGCACACGCTGCGCTACGGCGCCACCGAGAACCTCTACGGCTACGAGGCCATCCAGGCCTTCCGCGCATCGCGCCCATCGCAGGGCCTGGCGCGCGAGCTGCTGCGCACCGTCATCACCACCTACGGCCGCGATCTCGCTACCGCCAACTGCGAGTTCCGCCGCGAAGGCAGCGCGCGCACCGGCCGCCAGAGCCAGACCTGGATGCGCACCGGCCAGGGCTGGCGCGTGGTGGCCGCGCACGTGAGCCTGCTTGCCTGACCGATCCCAGCCCTCCCCCTCATCACTTTGGAGCACCCATGAGCCAGTTCACCCGCCGCGATTCCCTCAAGTCCCTCGCCGCGCTCGCCTCCGCCACCTCGCTGGGCGGCTGGGGCGCGCTGGCAAGTGCGCAGAAGCCGCTGACCGTGGGCGTGATCTACGTCGGCCCGCGCGACGACTACGGCTACAACCAGGCGCACGCCCAGGCCGCGGCCGAGCTGAAGAAGATGCCCGGCATCAAGCTGGTCGAGGAAGAGAACGTGCCCGAGACCGCGGCCGTGCAGAAGACCATGACCGGCATGATCGCGCAGGACGGCGCCAAGCTGCTCTTCCCCACCTCCTTCGGCTACTTCGACCCGCACATCCTCGCGGTCGCGCCCAAGAACCCCGAGGTGCGCTTCTCGCACTGCGGCGGCCTCTGGTCGGAGGGCAAGCATCCGAAGAACGTGGGCAGCTTCTTCGGCTACATCGACGAGTGCCAGTACCTGAACGGCGTGGTCGCCGGCCACATGACCAAGAGCAACAAGATCGCCTTCGTCGCGGCCAAGCCCATCCCGCAGGTGCTGCGCAACATCAACGCCTTCACCATGGGCGCGCGTTCGGTCAAGCCCGGCATCACCTGCAGCGTGATCTTCACCGGCGACTGGTCGATGGCCGTGAAGGAGGCCGAGGCCACCAACAGCCTGGCCGACCAGGGCTGCGACGTGTTCACCATGCACGTGGACGGACCCAAGGTGGTGGTCGAGACCGCGGCCAAGCGCGGCAAGATGGTTTGCGGCTACCACGCGAGCCAGGCCAGGCTCGCGCCCAATGCCTATCTCACGGGTGCCGAGTGGAACTGGCTCACGGCCTACAAGACCGCGGTCGAGGCGGCGCAGAGCGGCAAGCCGCATCCCAACTTCCTGCGCGGCGGACTGAAGGAAGGCTACGTGAAGATGTCCGCCTACGGGCCGATGGTGAGCGATGCGGCGAAGAAGAACGCCGACGACATCAAGGCGAAGATGCTGGCCGGCACCTTCGACATCTTCCAGGGCGGCTTGAAGGACAACAAGGGCGCGGTCGTCATCCCGGCCGGAAAGGCGCTGAAGCAGACCGACCTCGAGCTCGAGAAGATGAACTACCTGGTCGAAGGCGTCGTCGGCTCGATCGGTTGATTTCATCGCGAGCCCGGCCATGCGCAACGCACTGAAGGAAGCGGCCCTGCCGGCGTTCGCCATCGCGGCGGCGCTGCTCCTGTTCGGCGTCTTCGTGTGGTTCGCCGGGGCGAGCCCTGTGGAGGTCTGGGTGATCCTCTTCAAGGGCGCCTTCGGCGACTGGTTCTCCTGGCAGAACACCTTGCAGCGCGCCGCGCCGCTGATGCTGACCGCGCTGTGCGTCGCCATTCCGGCGCGCGCCGGCCTGGTCATCATCGGCGGCGAAGGCGCGCTGGTGCTGGGCGGCCTGGCCTGCGCGGCCTTGCCCTATGTGCTGCCGCTGCCGGCCAATGCCTTCGGCTCGCTGCTGCTTTGCATCGCCGGGGCCGTGGCGGGCGCGTTGTGGATCATGCTGGCCGGCTGGCTGCGGCAGTACCGCGGCATCAACGAGACCATCAGCAGCCTGCTGCTGGCCTATGTCGCGATCGGCCTCTTCAAGCACCTGGTCGAGGGCGTGCTGCGCGATCCGGCCAGCCTCAACAAGCCGGCCACGCGCTCGCTCGCCGAAGGGCTGTCGATCGGCGGCATCGGCGGCTCGGACGTGCACTGGGGCCTGGCGATCGGCATCGTGGCCTGCCTGGCCTCGGGGCTGTGGCTGCGCGCCACCGCCTCCGGCTTCGCGGTGCGGGTGGTCGGCGGCAATCCGCGCGCCGCGCAGCTGGTGGGGCTGCCCGCGAGCCGGCTGATCCTCGCGGCCTGCGGCCTCGGCGGCGCCTGCGCCGGCGTGGCCGGCGCGGTGGAGGTGGCGGCGGTCCATACCAATGCCAACGCCTCGCTGATCGCGGGCTACGGCTATGCGGGCATCCTGGTGTCCTTCATCGCGCGCCACAACCCGGTGGCTGTGATCCCGGTCGCGATCCTGTTCGGCGGCTTCGGCGCCGCGGGCAGCCTGCTGCAGCGGCGCGTCGGCCTGCCCGACGCCTCGGTGCTGGTGCTGCAGGGCATGGCCTTCGTGCTGATCCTGGCGAGCGAAGGGCTGCGCATGGTCGACTGGAAGACCTTGCTGCGCAACCGGATGCCTCAATCCCCCGAGCCCCGGATGCGCAAGGAGCCCGTATGACGCCGGACCCGTGGATCGCGCTCGTCGCCGGCATCGTCGGCGGCGCCCTGCGTGTCGGCGCGCCCTTCCTGTTCGTCAGTCTCGGCGAATGCCTGACCGAGAAGTCGGGCCGCATCAACCTCGGTCTCGAAGGCGTGCTGGTGCTCTCGGCCATGGCCTCCTTCGGGGGAGCCTGGCTCACGGACTCGGCCTGGCTGGGGGTGCTGATCGGCGCCACGGCCGGCGCGCTGCTGGCGCTGCTGCATGGCCTGCTGTGCTCGCTCGACCGCGTCAACGACGTGGCGACCGGCATCGCGCTGATGCTGTTCGGCACCGGGCTCGCCTTCTACCTCGGCAAGCCGCTGATCCAGCCGCAGGCGCCGCAGCTGCCGGCCATCCCGCTGGGCAACTGGAGCGAGAACCCGGTGGTGCGCTCCGCGCTTCAGGTCAATGCGCTGGTGCCGCTGGGCATCGTGCTGGCGCTGGTGTTGTGGTGGGCCTTCGCGCGCACGCGCATCGGGCTGCTGGTGCGCATGGCGGGCGACTCGGCCAACGCGACGCGGGCGCTGGGCTATTCGGTGGCGGGCCTGCGCATCGGGGCCACCACCGCCGGCGGCTTCATCGCGGGGCTGGGCGGCGCGTCGCTGACGCTCTTCTACCCGGGCAGCTGGAACGAGGGCATCTCGAGCGGGCAGGGCTTGATCGCCGTGGCGCTGGTGATCTTCGCGCGCTGGAGCCCGCTGCGCTGCATCGGCGCGGCGCTGCTCTTCGGCGGCGCCGGCGCGATCGGGCCGGCGCTGCAGTCCATCGGCGTGGGCTGGGGCTACCACCTCTTCAATACGGTGCCCTACGTGCTCACGCTGGTGATCCTGGTGCTGACCTGCAAGCCGGGCAGCGTGGCCGCCGGAAGCCCCGGCGAGCTTTCATCGACCCGTTGAAAGGAGAGACGCCGATGAGCGGTCTGGGTGGTTTGAACAAGTCGGCCCATGGAGTGGTCCTCGGGCTGGTGCAGCTGCAACTGCCGGTCGTGAAGACGCCCGCCGACCTGGCGGCGCAGACGCAGCGCATCTGCGAGCTGGTTGCCAAGGCGCGCCGCAACCAGGGAACGATGGACCTGGTGGTATTCCCGGAGTATTCGCTGCACGGCCTGTCGATGGACACCGCGCCCGAGATCATGTGCACGCTGGACGGCCCCGAGGTGGCGGCCTTCAGGCAGGCCTGCATCGACAACGCGATCTGGGGCTGCTTCTCGATCATGGAGGCCAATCCCGGCGGCAATCCGTACAACAGCGGGCTGATCATCGACGACCAGGGGGCGATCCGGCTCTACTACCGCAAGATGCATCCCTGGGTGCCGGTCGAGCCCTGGGAGCCCGGCAACATCGGCATCCCCGTGTGCGACGGGCCCAACGGCAGCAAGCTCGCGCTGATCATCTGCCACGACGGCATGCTGCCCGAGATGGCGCGCGAAGCCGCGTACAAGGGCGCCGAGATCATCATCCGCACGGCGGGCTACACCGCGCCGATCCGCCATGCCTGGCGCATCACCAACCAGGCCAATGCCTTCTGCAACCTGGCCTGCACCGCGAGCGTGTGCATGTGCGGCAGCGACGGCACCTTCGACTCGATGGGCGAGGGCATGTTCTGCAACTTCGACGGCACGGTGCTGGTCGAGGGCGGCGGCCGGCCCGACGAGATCGTCACCGCCGAGCTGCGGCCCGACCTGGTGCGCGAGGCGCGCATCGGCTGGGGCGTGGAGAACAACATCTACCAGCTCTACCACCGCGGCTACGTGGCGGTGAAGGGCGGTGCGCAGGACTGCCCGTACACCTACATGCGGGACATGGCGGCCGGCCGCTACCGGCTGCCGTGGAGCGAGGAAGTGAAGGTGAAGGACGGCAGCGGCTTCGGCTTCGGGCCGCCGGTGCGCGCCTACAAGGGGCCGGAGGAAATGGGATGAGCAGTCAGACGCAGGGCATTGGGCGCTTCGTCCACGCCGACCCCTATCGCTGGCCCTACAACGGTGCGCTGCGGCCCGAAAACACGGCGCTCATCGTGATCGACATGCAGACCGACTTCTGCGGCCAGGGCGGCTACGTCGACGTGATGGGTTATGACCTGTCGCTGGTGCAGGCGCCGATCGAGCCGATCGCTCGGACGATGGCGCGCCTGCGCGCGCTCGGCTTCCACGTCATTCACACGCGCGAAGGCCACCGGCCGGACCTGGCCGACCTGCCGGCCAACAAGCGCTGGCGCTCGCGCCAGATCGGCGCCGGCGGCGTGGGCATCGGCGATGCGGGCCCGTGCGGGCGCATCCTGGTGCGCGGCGAACCGGGCTGGGAGATCATTCCGGCGCTCGCGCCGCTGCCCGGCGAGGTGGTGATCGACAAGCCCGGCAAGGGATCCTTCTATGCCACCGATCTCGAGCTGGTCCTGCGTACGCGCGGCATCGAGAACCTGATCCTCGCCGGCATCACCACCGACGTCTGCGTGCACACCACCATGCGCGACGCCAACGACCGCGGCTTCGAGTGCCTGCTGCTGTCGGATTGCACCGCCGCGACGGACCACGGCAACCACCTCGCGGCGCTGAAGATGATCACCATGCAGGGCGGCGTGTTCGGCGCGCATGCCAGCTCGGCCGCGCTGCTCGACGCACTGGGCGAGATGTAGCAGGGAGCCTTGCCCATGCCCGACCCACTCCAGCAACAACCCATCGGCGCCTTGCCCGCCGCCACGGGCGCGCTCGCGCTCGACACCTACCGCCTGACCAAGCGCTTCGGCGACTTCAGCGCCATGGACAGCGTGAGCATGTGCGTCGAGCCCGGCAGCGTGCATGCGCTGCTCGGCGAGAACGGCGCCGGCAAGAGCACGCTGGTCAAGTGCGTGGCCGGCTACCAGCGCGCGGAGGAGGGCAGCATCCTGATCGACGGGCGCGAGCAGGAGATCGCCAATCCCGTGGTGGCGCGGGCCCTCGGCATCGGCATGGTCTACCAGCATTTCACGCTGGCCCCGGGCATGACCGTGGCCGAGAACCTGCTGCTGGCCGGCGGCCGGACGCCGGCGGTGATCGACTGGAAGCGCAAGCGCGCCGAGCTCGAGGCCTTCCTGGCGACCACGCCCTTCCGCCTGGACCTCGACCTGCGGCCTTCGGAGCTGGCCGCGGGCGAGAAGCAGAAGCTGGAGCTGCTCAAGCAGCTGTACCTGAAGCCGCGCCTCCTGATCCTCGACGAGCCGACCTCCGTGCTGACGCCGCAGGAGGCCGACGAGGTGCTGGGCCATGTGCGCGCCTTCGCGCAGAGCGGGCTGTGCACCGTGCTCATCATCACGCACAAGTTTCGCGAGGTGATGGCCTATGCCGACAGCGTGACCGTGCTGCGTCGAGGCAAGGCGGTGCATCACTGCCGCGTCGCCGACACCGATCCGGCGCGCCTGGCCGCCGCGATGATGGGCGAAGGCGCGGCGCCGCCGCCCGAAGGCGAGGCCGGGGTTGCCGCGGCATCGGGCGAGGCGCAGCCTGCGGCGCGTGCCGATGCCCCCGTGGCCTTGCAGGTCGACGCGCTGCGCGCGCAGGGCGATCGCGGGACCTTGGCGGTGCACGACCTGAGCCTCGCGGTGCGTGCCGGCGAGATCCTCGGCGTGGCCGGCGTCTCGGGCAATGGCCAGCGGGAGCTGGTCGAAGCGCTCGTCGGACAGCGCGCGCGGCTGGCCGGCGGGGTGAGGGTGATGGGCGAGCCTTATGCGGCGCGCCGCGGGGAGAACCGCCGCCTCAAGGTGCGCAGCCTGCCCGAGGAGCCGCTGCGCAACGCCTGCGTGGGCGATCTCAGCGTTGCGGAGAACATGGCGCTGCGCGATTTCGACCAGCCGCCGCTGGCGCGCGCCGGCGTGCTGAACTTCGCGGCGTGGCGCAGCCGTGCGCGCGAGTGGATCGTCGAGTACGGGGTGAAGACCCGGGGCGAGGGCGCGCCGATCCGCAGCCTCTCGGGCGGCAATGTGCAGCGGGCGGTGCTGGCGCGCGAGCTGGCCGGGGACATCAACGTGCTGATCGCGGCCAACCCGGTGTTCGGGCTGGACTTCGCAGCGGTGGCCGAGATTCACGGGCGCATCCGGCAGGTGCGGGCGCGAGGCGGCGCGGTGCTCCTGATCAGCGAGGACCTGGATGAGCTGATGGAGATGGCGGACCGGATCGTGGTGATGAGCGAGGGAAGGATCGTGTTCGAGACGCCGGCGGCCTCTGCGCAGCGGCATGTGCTGGGGGCGCATATGGGGGGAGGGCATCACGCATGAGGGCGTATGTCCCGGTTTGCTCCCTTCCCCTCACACGAACGAGCGCCGTCGCCAAATCGTCCTCCCCCAGCCGGAAGAGGCAGTAAAAGACATGCAAATCGACGCCACCCCCTTCCCCTGCGAATTCGACTTCCCCCGCACAGCCCTCGTCATCATCGACATGCAACGCGACTTCATCGAACCCGGCGGTTTCGGCGCAAGCCTGGGTAACGACGTCTCGCTGCTCCAGGCCATCGTTCCCGCCACGCAGTCGGTGCTCCACGCATGGCGAAGCAGGGGCGGCCTCGTGGTCCATACGAGGGAAGCCCACCGCCCCGACCTGGCCGACTGCCCGCCGGCCAAGCGCAACCGTGGAAAGCCCACGCTGCGCATCGGCGACCCGGGCCCGATGGGCCGCATCCTGATCGCCGGCGAGCCCGGCAACCAGATCATCGACGCCCTGGCGCCGATCGACGGCGAGATCGTGATCGACAAGCCCGGCAAGGGCGCCTTCTACGCGACCGGCCTGCAGTCCCTGCTGCAGCAGCGCGGCATCCGCAGCCTGGTCTTCATGGGCGTCACCACCGAGGTCTGCGTACAGACCAGCATGCGCGAGGCCAACGACCGCGGCTACGACAGCCTGCTGCTGGAAGACTGCACCGAGAGCTACTTCCCCGCCTTCAAGGCCGCGGCGCTGGAGATGATCCGCGCCCAGGGCGCGATCGTCGGCTGGACCGCGCCGAGCGTGCGCCTGCTCGCCGCGCTGGGCGACTAACATCTTCTCCGTGCCCACCTCCGTCAAGACCCGCACCGCTCCCACCCGACCCGCGGCGGAAGACCCGGCGTTCCGCACCCGCGCCGACGAGGTCTACGCCCAGCTCAAGCGCGACGTCGCCGAGTTCAGCCTGGTGCCGGGGGACCGCTTCACCGAAAGCGAGATCAGCGAACGCCTGGGCGTCTCGCGTACGCCGGTGCGCCAGGCGTTGTTCCGGCTGCAGCAGGAGGGCTACGTCGAGGTGCTGTTCCGCAGCGGCTGGCGCGTGCTGCCCTTCGACTTCGACCAGTTCGAGCAGCTCTACGACCTGCGCATGGTGCTGGAGACCACCGCCGTGCACCGGCTCTGCGAGAGCGACCATCGGGTCGACCGCAGCCTGCTGGAGAGCCTGGCGGGCATCTGGCTGGTGCCCGCGGCGCAGCGCAGCGCCGACACCGTGCAGGTCGCGCAATGGGACGAGGAATTCCACTGCGCGCTGGTCGCCGCCGCCGGCAACGCCGAGATGGCCCGCGTGCACCGCGATGTGACGGACCGCATCCGCATCATCCGCCGGCTCGACTTCACGCAGCAGTCGCGCGTCGACGCCACCTACGAGGAGCACGCCAAGATCCTCAAGTCGATCCGCGCCAACCGCGGCGACCAGGCGGCGATGCTGCTGCGTGCGCACATCGAGACCAGCCAGGCGGAGGTGCGCAAGATCACGCTGCACCAGGTCCACATGGCACGGACCGCCGGCCGCCGATGAACCCTGGCTGGGAGGTTGCGCTTATTCCGCGGTGATGTTTCCGCGCTGCACGACGCCGGCCCAGCGCTGCGCATCCTTGGCCATCAGTTCCTTGAACTCGCCGGGGGCCGAGCTCGCCGGCACCATGCCCTGCGACTCGAACGCGGTCGCGACCTCGGGCTGCTTCAGCACCGCGCCGATTTCCTTGTTGAGCCGCGCCACCACCGCCTCGGGCGTGCCCTTGGGTGCCAGCACGCCGTACCACATGTCGACATTGCCGACCTTGATGCCGGCCTCGGCCAAGGTCGGGACCTCGGGCAACTGAGCCAGCCGCTTGTCGCTGCCGGTCGCGATCGCTTTCAGCTTGCCGGCCTGGATGTGTTGCAGCGCCACGTGCACCGGCAGGAACATGTAGTCGATGCGTCCGCCGAGCAGGTCGGTCACAGCGCCGGCCGTGCCCTTGTAGGGCACGTGCAGCATCTCGGTGCCGGTGCTCTGCAGCAGCAGCGCCATCGACAGGTGGTGCGGCGTGCCCACGCCCGGCGTGGCGTAGGTGAACTTGCCGGGGTTGGCCTTGGCCGCCGCCACCACCTGCGCCACCGAGGTGGTCTTCTGCACGTTCGGGTTGGTCACCAGCAGCAGCGTGCCCCAGGAGGTGAGCGAGACCGGCGTGAAGTCGTTCAGCGGGTCGTAGGCCAGCGACTTGTAGAGGCTCTTGTTCATCACCAGCGTATTGACCTGCACCAGCAGCGTGTAGCCGTCGGGCTTGGCGCGCGCGACCTTCTCGCTGCCGATGTTGCCGCTGGCGCCGGCCACGTTGTCGACCACCACGGGCTGCCCCAGCACGGCCGGCAGCCGGGCCGAGAGCTGGCGTGCGATCAGGTCGATGCCGGTGCCGGGCGTGTAGGGCACCACCAGCGTGATCGGCTGGTCGGGCCAGGCCTGGGCAGCCGCGGCGCCGGCGGTCAGCAGCAGGGTGGCGAGAATCTTCTTGAATGGCAGCATGGTGTTGTCTCCGTCGGTCTTGTGTTCAAAGGTAGGAAGGCCGAGCCTTCAGCGCCGCCGGGTCGTAGCCGGCCACGCGCTTGTAGTTGTCGGAGATGGCCTGCAGCTCCGCGGTGCTGACGATGTCCTCGAGGCGCTCGAAGCGCTTGCCACCGGAACGCTGGAACACCTCGCGCAGGATGGTGTCGGGCGGGTTGCTGCGGTTGGTCAGCACCACGTCGGTCGTGGCCTGGACGCGCACCCGGTCGTAGTCCTCCAGCGCCTTCGTGCCGACGCCGAGTCGCTTCAGTGCGCCCGCGAGGTAGCGCGCATCGATGATGGC
Organism: Variovorax sp. RA8; assembly: GCF_901827175.1. NCBI lineage: Bacteria > Pseudomonadati > Pseudomonadota > Betaproteobacteria > Burkholderiales > Comamonadaceae > Variovorax > Variovorax sp. RA8. Next base: position 455,230 of record NZ_LR594662.1, read on the forward strand.
CTGGCCCGCGCCATTGGAGCCGCGCGGCACCATCGGGTGGGCCGCGTCGCCCAGCAGCGTGAGGCGGCCATGGGTCCACCGCGGCAGCGGGTCCTGGTCGACCATCGGGTACTCGAGGATCGAGTCCGAAGAACGGATCAGCGCCGGCACGTCCAGCCAGTCGAAATGCCAATCCTCGAAGGCGGGCATGAAGTCCGCGAGCCGTCCAGGGCGGCTCCAGTCCTGCAGCGCGGGCTGCGGCGCGTGGATCTCGGCCACCCAGTTGACCAGCTGGTTGCCGTCGGCGTCGACGTTGTTGCGGATGGGGTAGATGACCATCTTGCCTTCGTCCAGCCAGCCTGCGCGCACCATGCTCGCGCCCGAGAGGAAGGGCTTGTGCTTCGCGGTGCCGCGCCACATGTTGACGCCGGAGTAGCGCGGCGGCCCCTCGTTCGGGTAGAGCTGCTTGCGCAGCACCGAGTGGATGCCGTCGCAGCCCACGGCGAGCTCGGCGCGCACGGAGGGCAACGCGGCGCCGTCGGGCGCGGTGAAGCGGGCGGTGACGCCATGCGCGTCCTGCTCGACGCCCGCGCAGCGGTGGCCGCAGACCACGCTGTCCGCCCCCAGGCGTTCGCGCACGGCATCCAGAAGCACCGTGTGCAGATCGCCGCGGTGAATCGAGTACTGGGGCCAGTCGTAGCCCGCTGCCGTCCCCGCGGCCTCGCGGAACACCAATTGGCCATGGGAGTTGAAGAACACCGCCTCCTGCGTGCGCACGCCCACGGCGTCGAGCGCCGGCAGCAGGCCCAGCTCGCCGAGCTCGCGCGCCGCATGCGGCAGCAGGTTGATGCCGACGCCGAGCGGCTTCAGCTCGGGCACCGCTTCATAGACGCGGCAGGCAATGCCGGCCTGGTGCAGGCTCAGTGCCAGGGTGAGGCCGCCGATGCCGGCGCCCAGCACGATCACTTGGGTCGATGTCTCGCTCATGTCTCCGGTTCTCTTCTCGCAGGGGGAAATCCGGATTAGACCCGGGCGTCGTTCATATGGGAAATTTAGATGTCGTATGGATTTATCATGATCTGGTATGAATCTGTCCATGCGCCAGATGCGCGCCTTCCTGCATGTAGCGCGGATCGGAAACTTCACCCGCGCGGCCGAGCAGGCCCACATGACGCAGGCGGGCCTGAGCACGCTGGTGCGCGAGATGGAGCGCCAACTCGGCGCCCGCCTGTTCGATCGCACCACGCGCATGGTCGGCCTGACGGCAGCGGGGCGGCGCCTGCTGCCGGTGGTCGAGCGCGTGCTGGGCGAGCTCGACGAGGTGACGGGCCGCCTCGGCGCCGAGGGCGACGAGGCTCGGCAGACGCTGCGTGTCGCCGCCACCCCGCTGGTTTCCTCGCACCTGCTGCCGCAGGTCTTCGCCCGCTTCCGCGAAAGCCATCCGCGCATGCGGCTCAGGCTCTTCGATGCCGACCTTCGCGCCGTGGAAGCAATGGTGGCCGAGGGCGAGGCCGACATGGGCCTGGGCTTCTTCTTCAAGCCTGCGCCGGGGCTGGACCGCTCACCGGTGGGTCGTTTCCAGCTGATGCGCGTGACACCGGCGCAAGACGATGAAACGACGCCCGTCGGCAGCGCCCCGTGGTCCTCGCTGCGCGGCGAGCAGCTGCTGGGCTTGCCGCCGAGCAATCCGATCCAGAAGCTCATCGACAGCCACCTTGCAAACATCGGCCAGGCCGATCCGGACCGTCCGGCCTTCAACTTCTTCGGCACCCTGATCTCGATGGTCGAGGCGGGCTTCGGCAGCGCCGTGATGCCGACCTTTGCGCTCGCGGCCTGCCGGCGGCACCGGGTGCGCACCGACCTGCTGGTCAAGCCGAAGGTCGAGCTGGACTTCTACCGCATCACCAAGCGCGGCACGCAGGAAACCGAGGGCATGCAGGCGTTCTGCAAGACACTGGTCAAGGCGTTGCCGGCCCTGTCGCGATAGCTCGCCTGCGCAGTCAGAGCGTGAGGTCGTAGTCCACCGTGATGGGCGCGTGGTCGCTGAACTTGATGGTCCTGAAGATCTGCTCGTTGCGCGCGAGCCTGGCGATCGCCGGTGTGGCCAGGTGGTAGTCCAGCCGCCAGCCCACGTTCTTCGCATAGGCCTGGCCGCGGTTGCTCCACCAGGTGTAGGCCTCGTCGGTGGTGTCGGGCTTGAGCATGCGGTAGACGTCGACCAGGCCCGCGCCCTCGGCGCCCTCGTCCAACAGCTGCGTCATCCACGCCCGCTCCTCAGGCAGGAAGCCGCTGTTCTTCTGGTTGCCGCGCCAGTTCTTGAGGTCGATCTCCTTGTGCGCGATGTTGATGTCGCCGCACAGCACGAACTCCCGCTCGCGCTTGAGGGCGATGAGATGCGGGAAGAAGCCCTTGAGGAAACGGTACTTCGCCGCCTGCCGCTCCTCGCCCGAGGAGCCGCTCGGGAAATAGCAGCTGATCACCGAGAACTTGCGCTCGCGCGTGTCGAAGCGCAGCTCGAGGTAGCGACCCTCGGCGTCGAATTCCCTGTCGCCCCAGCCCACCACGACTTCGCCGGGCTCGTGCCTGGTGTAGATCGCAGTGCCGGCGTAGCCCTTCTTCTCCGCGAAATGGAAGTGGCCCTTGAGGCCTGCCATGGCCTCGAAGCGGCCCTCGATGTCGCTCGCCTGGACGCGGATTTCCTGCATGCAAATACAATCCGGCGCCAGTTCGGCCACCCAGTCGGCGACGCCCTTGGTCGCGGCCGAGCGCAGGCCATTGAGGTTGAGGCTGGTGAGTTTGAACACGAGGAGGTTCCCGATGGCTGAAAAGGTGGCAATGGCAGGAGAAGAAGGCGCGCTGGCCCAGGCATTCGTGCAGTTCGCACTCGAATCCGGGGTGCTGCGCTTCGGCCAGTTCAAGACCAAGGCCGGCCGCATGAGCCCCTACTTCTTCAATGCGGGGCTGTTCGACGACGGCGCCAAGCTCGCGCGGCTGGCGGAATTCTATGCAGACCGGGTGATCGCCAGCGGGCTCGAATTCGACATGATATTCGGCCCCGCCTACAAGGGCATCCCGCTGGGCGCCACGTTGGCGGCCGAGCTGGCCCGGCGCGGGCGCAACGTGCCCTTCGCCTATAACCGCAAGGAAGCCAAGGATCACGGCGAGGGCGGCACCCTGGTCGGTGCGCCGCTGTCGGGCCGGGTGCTGATCGTCGACGACGTGATGTCGGCCGGCACGGCAGTGCGCGAGTCGATCGCCGCCATCCGCGGTGCGGGCGCCACGCCGCATGCCGTGATCATCGCGCTGGACCGACAGGAGAAGGCGACCGAGAACGGGGTCGATGTCGACCACAGCGCTGTGCAATATGTCCGCCAACAGCTGGGAATGCAGGTGGTGGCGATCGCCACGCTGGACGACTTGTTACAGTATCTGTCGGGGCGCGCGGACGACGAGCTGAGCGCCCACCGGCAGGGAGTGCTGGACTATCGGGCCCGCTACGGCGCGGGCTGACTTCAACCGCTCGAAGGATCGATGTTGGCGCGCATGCAGTACACACGCATCGGATTACTGGCGCTGCTGCCGCTGGCCGCAGCGGGTGTGGCCCACGCCCAGCAACCTGCCGCCGGTCCCGGCATCTACAGCTGCACGGACGCCCGCGGCCGCACCATCACGGCCGACCGGCCGATTCCCGATTGCGCCGACCGCGAGCAGCGCGAGCTCAGCCCCAGCGGCAGCGTACGGCGCAAGCTCGAACCGACCTACACGGCGCGCGAGCAGGCCGAGCGCGAGGAGCGCGAGCGCCAGGTACAGCTACAGGCAACCCGCCTGCGTGAAGAGCGGCGGCGCGAGCGCGCGCTGCTGATCCGCTACCCCAACTCGGCCGCGCACGACCGCGAGCGCGCCGAGGCGCTGGTGCAGATCGATGCGGTGATCACCGCCGCACGCAGGCGCCTGAGCGAGCTGGCCGAGGAGCGTCGCAAGATCGACGACGAGCTCGAGTTCTACGCCAATGATGTGAGCAAGGCCCCCGCCTCCCTGCGTCGCAAGGTCGACGACAACACCAAGAGCGCGGCGGTACAGAACCGCTTCATTGCCGACCAGGAAGACGAGAAGAAGCGCGTGAACGCACGCTTCGACGAGGAGCGCACGCGCCTGCGGCCGCTGTGGGCCGGCACCGCGCCGGCCATCACCACGCGCTGACGATCCCTATCCCAGCTTCGCCTTCAGCAGCGCATTGACCTGCGCCGGGTTGGCCTTGCCCTGGCTGGCCTTCATGACCTGGCCGACCAGCGCGTTGAAGGCCTTGTCCTTGCCGGCGCGGTATTCGTCGATGTTCTTCGGGTTGGCGGCCAGCACGGTGTCGACGATCTTCTCCAGCGCGCCGGTATCGCTCATCTGCTTCAGGCCCTTGGCGTCGATGATCGCGTCGACGTCCTGGCCCTCGCCGGTCCACAGCGCGTCGAAGACCTGGCGTGCCGCGTTGTTCGACACAGTGCCGTCGCCGATGCGCCCGATCAGCGCGGCGAGCTGGGTGGCCGTGACCGGCGCCTGGGCGATGTCGATGTCCTGCAGGTTCAGCCGGCGCGCGATCTCGCCGGTGATCCAGTTGCTGGCGAGCTTGGGTGCGGCGCCCGCGCGCACGGCCTCGTCGAAGTAGCGGGCCAGGGCCGGGCCCTGGGTGAGCTGCGCGGCGTCGTAGTCCGACAGCCCGTGCTCGCGCACGTAGCGCTCGGCCATGGCGCGCGGCAGCTCGGGCATCTCGGCGCGCACGCGCTCGATCCACTCGGGCGCGATCGCCAGCGGCGGCAGGTCGGGGTCGGGGAAATACCGGTAGTCGGCCGCGTCCTCCTTGGTGCGCATGGCGCGGGTCTCGCCGGTCTCGGGGTCGAACAGCACGGTGGCCTGCTGGATCGCGCGGCCGTCCTCCAGCTCGCCGATCTGCCAGCGGATCTCGTAGTCGATCGCCTGCTGCATGAACTTGAAGCTGTTGAGGTTCTTGATCTCGCGCCGCGTGCCCAGCGGGGCGCCGGGCCGGCGCACCGAGACATTGGCGTCGCAGCGGAAGCTGCCTTCCTGCATGTTGCCGTCGCAGATGCCGATCCAAGTCACGATCTTGTGCAGTTCGCGCGCGTAGGCGACAGCCTCGGCGGTGGAGCGCATGTCGGGCTCGGTCACGATCTCCAGCAGCGGCGTGCCGGCGCGGTTCAGGTCGATGCCCGATTGGCCGACGAAGTCCTCGTGCAGCGACTTGCCCGCGTCTTCCTCCAGATGGGCACGCACCAGGCGCACCGTCTTCTTCTCGTCGCCGAGGAAGAAGCTCACCGAGCCGCCCTGCACGACCGGGATCTCGTACTGGCTGATCTGGTAGCCCTTGGGCAGGTCGGGGTAGAAGTAGTTCTTGCGCGCGAACACGCTGCGCGGCGCGATGTGCGAGCCGAGCGCCAGCCCGAGCTTGATGGCGCGCTCGACGGCGCCCTTGTTCATCACTGGCAGCGTGCCGGGCAGCGCCAGGTCGACGGCACTGGCCTGGGTGTTGGGCTCGGCGCCGAAGGCGGTGGAGGCGCGGCTGAAGATCTTGCTTGCGGTCGAGAGCTGGGCATGGGTCTCGAAGCCGATGATGACTTCGTAGCCCTGCACCAGCGGGCCGGTCGGGCGGCCTTCCTGCGCTTTTTCGAAGGAGATGGCAGCACTCATTTCAAAGGAATCCGGTTTGTTCGGGGAACACCGCGGAACCGGCTTTGCCGGGCCGCTGGTGCTGCCCCCGGTGAGGGGGCTGAGGGCCGCGGCTCCAAGCCTGCCTGCGCAGGCTTGGACGGCCTGAAGGGCAAGGCCTCTGGCCGCAGCACGCTTGGCGACCCCACGAAGTGGGCAAGCATGGAGGGGAGCTCATTCATAGCCCTCCGGCGTGCGCTGGTGCCAGTCGGTGGCCTGCTGGAAGCGGTGCGCGGCGTTGAGCAGCTTCGCTTCGCCGAAGTAGTTGCCGATCAGCTGCAGGCCCACCGGCAAGCCGCCGTCGAAGCCGGCCGGTACGCTCATGCCGGGCAGGCCCGCCAGCGAAGCGGGCAGGGTGAAGATGTCGGCCAGGTAGTCGGCCACCGGATCGTCGCCATGCTCGCCCAGCTTCCATGCGCCCGTGGGCGCGGCCGGGCCGGCGATCAGGTCGCACTGCGCGAAGGCCTGCTGGAAGTCGTCGGCGATCATGCGGCGCACCTTCTGCGCCTGAAGGTAGTAGGCGTCGTAGTAGCCGTGCGAGAGCACGTAGGTGCCGATCATGATGCGGCGCTTGACCTCGTCGCCGAAGCCTTCCTCGCGCGTCCTGGCGTACATGTCGGCCAGATCGCGGTAGTTTTTCGCGCGATAGCCGAACTTGACGCCATCGAAGCGGCTCAGGTTCGAGCTCGCCTCGGCCGCCGCGATGATGTAGTAGACCGGGATCGAAAGCTCGGTGCGCGGCAGGGTGACCTCGACGCGCTTCGCGCCCAGCTTCTCGTACTCGGCCAGCGCGGCCTCGACGGCGGCGCGCACGCCGGGTGCCACGCCTTCGCCCAGGAACTCGCGCGGAACGCCGATGCGCAGGCCCTCGAGCGAATCGCCCAAGCTGCGGGTGAAGTCTTCGGCCGGCTTGTCGAGCGAGGTCGAGTCGCGCTCCGGGTCCGGCCCGCACATGGTCGACAGCATCAGGGCGCAGTCCTCGGCCGAGCGGGCGAAGGGGCCGGCCTGGTCCAGGCTGGAGGCGAAGGCCACCATGCCGTAGCGCGAGGCGCGTCCGTAGGTGGGCTTGATGCCGGTCACGCCGCAGAAGGAGGCGGGCTGCCGGATCGAGCCCCCGGTGTCGGTGCCGGTGGCTGCCGGCACCAGGCGCGCGGCTACGGCAACGGCGCTGCCGCCGGAGGAGCCGCCGGGGATGCGCGCACGGTCCCAGGGGTTGCGCACCGGCACGGCGTGGTCGAAGCCCACGGCGGGCACGGCCACGTTCTCGTTGGCCGAGCCCATCGCGAACTCGTCGCAGCTGAGCTTGCCGAGGTTCACGGCCCCGGCGTCGGCCAGCTTGCGCACCACGGTCGCGTCGAAGGGCGAGCGGTAGCCGGCCAGGATGCGCGAGCCGGCGGTGGTCGGCAGGTCGGCGGTGACGAAGATGTCCTTGTGCGCGATCGGTACGCCGGCCAGGGGCCGGGCGTTACCGGCGGCCAGTTGCGCATCGGCGGCGCGGGCCTGGGACAGGGCGAATCCGTCGTCCAGAGCCACGAAGGCGCCCAGGTCCCGGTGCTGCCGGATGCGGGCCAGCTGGTGCTGGGTGGCTTCCACGGCCGAGACCTTGCGCTCGCGAATCGCGCGGGCCAGCTCGGCCACGCCCATCTGGTGCAGTTCGCCTTTCATTCGATCACCTTCGGCACCAGGAACAGCCCGTTCTCGACCGCGGGCGCGCTGCGCTGGTTGAGCTCGCGCTGGTTCGGCTCGCTGGCCACGTCCTCGGCGAGGCGAAGCGTCACGTCCTGAATGGTCGCCACCGGATGGGACAGCGGCTCCAGGCCGCCGGTGTCGACGGCGCGCATGCGCTCCACGAGTTCGAAGAAGCCGTTGATCTGGCCGAGCATGCGTTCGCTCTCGTCGGGCGCGAGCGCCAGCCGGGCGAGCGATGCGATGCGCGCGATATCTGAAGAAGTGAGGGACATCGGAAACAGCGAGAAAGGACAGAGCCCCAAAGGGCCGCCAAAGGTCGCACTTTGCACCTTGGGAGAGTGCGCCGGAGGCGGGACGCGGGGGGGATTCGGGTATTATCCCGCCTTTGCCGCAACCCCCGCGAACGCGCCGGCATTTGCTGCAAAAACGTCCATCCATCCCGTCCAAAAACGACCCAGCAAGAGGGCGACGACATGCCGGCGCGCATGCCGTGCTCCAGAGGATTCCAGAATGTTCGGAGCTTTCCGTCGGTACTTCTCGACCGACCTCGCGATCGACCTCGGCACCGCCAACACCTTGATCTTTGCCCGCAACAAGGGCATCGTGCTCGACGAGCCTTCGGTGGTCGCCATCCGCCACGAGGGCGGGCCGCACGGCAAGAAGGTGATCCAGGCGGTGGGCCGCGAAGCCAAGGCCATGCTCGGCAAGGTGCCCGGCAACATCGAGGCCATCCGACCCATGAAGGACGGCGTGATCGCCGATTTCGTGATCACCGAGCAGATGATCAAGCAGTTCATCAAGATGGTGCACCCGCGATCGCTGCTCACGCCCAGCCCGCGCATCATCATCTGTGTGCCCTGCGGCTCGACCCAGGTGGAGCGCCGTGCCATCAAGGATGCGGCCGAGGCGGCCGGCGCCACCTCCGTCTACCTGATCGAGGAACCCATGGCGGCCGCCATCGGCGCCGGCCTGCCGGTGTCGGAGGCCAGCGGCTCGATGGTCGTGGACATCGGCGGCGGCACCACCGAGGTGGGCGTGATCTCGCTGGGGGGCATGGTCTACAAAGGCAGCGTGCGGGTCGGCGGCGACCGCTTCGACGAGGCCATCATCAACTACATCCGTCGCAACTACGGCATGCTGATCGGCGAGCCGACGGCCGAGGTCATCAAGAAGAGCATCGGCTCGGCCTTCCCCGGCTCCGAGGTCAAGGAGATGGAAGTCAAGGGCCGCAACCTCAGCGAGGGCGTGCCGCGCAGCTTCACCATCAGCAGCAACGAGGTGCTGGAGGCGCTGACCGACCCGCTCAACAACATCGTCTCGGCCGTCAAGAATGCCCTGGAGCAGACCCCGCCCGAGCTGGGTGCCGACATCGCCGAGCGCGGCATGATGCTGACCGGCGGCGGCGCCCTGCTGCGCGATCTGGATCGCCTCCTGGCCGAGGAAACCGGCCTGCCGGTGCTGGTGGCGGAAGACCCCCTGACCTGCGTGGTGCGCGGCTGCGGCATCGCCCTCGAGCGCATGGACCGCCTGGGCAGCATCTTCACCAGCGAGTAATGTTGCTCGCCCCCAGGTCGCGCGCACTATGTGTCGCGCTCCCACCCCCGGCCGGGGGCGGCGCCTGCGGTCCGGCAATGCCGGTCCCGCGGCCCCCCCCGAACAGTCCGGCTCGTGGCATAACGCAACATGCCGCTCGGCACCCTTGACCGTACCGCGCCACCCCTGTTCAACCAGGGCCCGTCGGCACTCAGCAAGCTGATCTTCTTCAGCGCGCTGGCGCTTTTTCTGATGGTGGCGGATGCCCGCTTCAACATCGTCCAGCCGCTGCGCGCGGCCATCGGGGCGGTGCTCTATCCGGTGCAGTGGCTCGCCATGAAGCCGGTGCAGCTGGCAGTCGGCGGCGGCCGCTACCTGGAAGACCTCCAGACCGCGCAGTCCAAGGAGGCCGATGCGCGCAAGGCGCTGGCGCTGCAGTCCGAACGCGCCAGCCAGGCCGACACCCTGGCGCAGGAGAACGCCCGGCTGCGCTCGCTGCTCGAGTTGCGCCAGACCACGCAGACGCCGGGCCGCGCGGCCGAGGTCCTCTACGACGCGGCCGACCCCTACACCCGCAAGCTGGTGATCGACCAGGGCTTGGCCAACGGCATCGTGGCCGGCTCGCCGGTGATCGACGAGCACGGCGTGGTAGGGCAGGTCACGCAGGTCCAGCCCTTCACCAGCGAGATCACGCTGGTGATCGACCGCGACCTGTCGATCCCGGTGCAGAACGTGCGCACCGGTGCGCGCAGCGTGGCCTTCGGCGACGCCAGCGCCCATGGCGGAGGGCTGGAGCTGCGCTTCGTTGCTCCCAGCGCTGACGTGCAGGAGGGAGACCTGCTCACCACCAGTGGGGTCGACGGCGTCTACCCGCCAGGCTTGCCGGTCGCGAAGATCGACCGCATCGACCGCCGTGCCGATTCCGCCTTCGCCCGCATCCACTGCTTGCCCATGGCCCATGTGGCGGCTGCGCGCTACGTGCTGGTGCTGTCGCCTACGGGCAACCAGATGCCCAAGCCGGCGCCGGCCGCGGCGGCCGACGCCAATCCGGCGGCGAAGAAGAAGGCCGACAGGGCCAGCGCCAAGCCCGGCAAGGCCGATAAGGCCGATAAGGCCGGCCAGGCAGAGAAGAAGGAGGGCCGCACCCCATGATCATGCGTCCCGGCCACCAGCAGCTGTTGCTGCCGGTCAATCCCTTGTTCATCTGGGCCAGCCTGATCGTGGCGCTGCTGGTCAACATGGTGCCGATCGGCCGCGCCGCCTGGCTGCCCGACCTGCTGGCGCTGGCCATCGTGTTCTGGAGCGTTCACCAGCCGGCGCGCATCGGCATCGGCGCAGCCTTCGTGTTCGGGCTGTCGATGGACGTGCACCAGACCGCGCTTCTGGGCCAGCATGCCCTGTCGTACACCACGCTGGGCTTCTTCGCGATCATGATCCACCGGCGGCTGCTCTGGTATCCGCTGCTCTCCCAGGCGCTGCAGGTGCTGCCGTTGTTTGCCATCTCGCACTTGATCGAAGTGGCGATCCGCATGATCGGCGGCGGGATCTTCCCCGGCTGGGGCTTCCTGATCGCGCCGGTGGTCGAGGCGGCCCTCTGGCCTTTCGTGACCCTGCTGCTGCTGGCGCCGCAACGACGCGCCCCCGAACCCGATGCCAACCGGCCCCTATAACAGACCCCGAGGCCGTCTTGCTCCACGGCCGCGGGCGGCGTAGGCTTCGCGCGCCATGACCGAACTCCGCAACGTCGCCGCAGATCTCGCACGCTTCAGGCGGCGGGTGCTGGTGATCGGGCTGGTGGTGCTGGTAGCCTTCGGGCTGCTGTGCGCGCGGCTTTTCTTCCTGCAGGTGGTGCGGCACGAGGACTTGGCGGAGCAGGCCGAGAGCAACCGCACGGCGGTGGTGCCCGTGGTGCCGAACCGCGGCCTGATCCTGGACCGCAATGGCATCGTGCTTGCCTCCAACTACTCGGCATACACGCTGGAGATCACGCCCTCCAAGGTCGGCAGCCTGGAGGACACCATCGACAGCCTGGGCGAGGTGGTGGAGGTCTCGCACCGCGACCGCCGCCGTTTCAAGCGCCTGCGCGAAGACTCGCGCAGCTTCGACTCGATCCCGATCCGCACCCGTCTGACCGATGAGGAAGTCGCCCGCTTCGCGGCCCAGCGCTACCGCTTTCCCGGCGTCGAGATCAAGGCGCGGCTGTTCCGCAACTATCCCAACGGCGAGCTCGCCGCCCACGTGCTCGGCTACATCGGCCGCATCAACCAGCGCGAGAAGGCGGCGATGGAGGAGTGGAGCGAGGAAGACCAGGCCAACTACAAGGGCACCGACTACATCGGCAAGCTGGGCATCGAGCAGAGCTACGAGAAGACGCTGCACGGACAGACCGGTGTCGAGCAGATGGAAACCTCGGCCGGCGGCCGCGCTGTGCGCCGCCTCGGCAGCCATCCGGCGACACCGGGCAACACGGTCAAGCTCTCGCTCGACATCAAGCTGCAGAAGCTGATCGAAGACATGTTCGGAGAGCGTCGCGGCGCCCTGGTGGCGATCGATCCCAACACCGGCGAGATCCTGGCCTTTGTCTCCAAGCCCACCTTCGACCCGAACCTGTTCGTCGAGGGCATCGACACCGAGAGCTGGCAGGCGCTCAACGAGTCGATCGACAAGCCGCTGTTGAACCGGGCGCTGCGCGGCACTTACCCGCCGGGCTCCACCTACAAGCCCTTCATGGCGCTGGCTGCGCTGCAGCTCAACAAGCGCGCGCCGAGCCTGGTGGTCAACGATCCCGGCTTCTACACCTTCGGCGGCCACACCTTCCGAAGCCACGAGGGCGGCCTGGGCGGCGTGGACATGCACCGCGCCATCCAGATGTCGAGCAACACGTATTTCTATTCGCTGGCCGTCGACATGGGCGTGGACACCATCCACGACTTCATGAAGCCGCTCGGCTTTGGCCAGATTACCGGCATCGACCTCCAGGGCGAGGTGCGCGGCCTGCTGCCCAGCACGACCTGGAAGCGCGAGGCCTACAAGCGTCCCGAGATGAAGAAGTGGTACCCGGGCGAGACCGTCTCCCTGGGCATTGGCCAGGGCTACAACAGCTTCACCATGCTGCAGCTCGCGGTGGCCGAGGCCACGCTGGCCAACGGCGGCATCAGGCACCGCCCGCACGTGGTCAAGGCCATCAAGGACACGGTCACCGGCGAGGTGAACGAGCTCCCGCAGCCGCCGGGCGAGAACCTCGGCTACCAGCCCAAGCATGTGGACCTGGTGCGCAACGCGCTGGTGGCGGTGAACAAGGGCGGCACCGGCACGCGCGTCTTCGCGGGCGCGCCCTACAGCTCGGCCGGCAAGACCGGCACCGCACAGGCGGTGGCATGGGGCCAGAACACCAAGTACAACGCCAAGGCGCTGGAAGAGCACCAGCGCGACCACTCGCTGTTCGCGGCCTTCGCGCCGGCCGAGGCGCCGAAGATCGCGGTCGCGATCATCGTGGAGAACGCCGGCTTCGGCGCCGCGGCGGCCGCACCGATCGTGCGCCGCGTGTTCGACTACTGGCTGGCCGACCAGTACCCCAACGAGCAGGACCTGGCGGCGGTGCAGGCCGGCAAGGCCGCCGCGCCGTTGGGCAAGCCGCGGGTGGCGAGCGAGTTGTCCTGGCCCATCGTGAGCGGTGCCGCAACGGCCCCCTGAACATCGCCGCGGGTGGGGAATCGAAGGCTTCATCGCCGTCAAGGCGCTGGTCAAGTGACGTGCGCGGCGGCGGCCGCCCCAGGTGGAGGCGCCGCACGCGCTTGTTGGTCGGCCGTGCGGCGAATGCATTTCCGAGGCCGTTCGGCAAAAGAAAAGGCGCCGACCAGCGGCGCCTTGTAAAAAACGGGCATCTCGTGCGGATGCCTTGTCTGAAGCCTGTTCTAGTTCTTCTCCATGTGTCTCCTCGGTCCCCCGCGCTGCGGGGCAGGCCCGTTTGCGAGTGGCGAGACTTTAGGCGGATGCACCGTGCCAGTGCATCGGGGATTACCCGCCACTGCGCAACAACTGGAAACAAAGAGACGCCGCTCAGGTGCCTTCCGTTCCGCGAATCCAGCTTGCCGCCTTCTCCGCGATCATCAGCGTGGGGCTGTTGGTGTTGCCGCTGGTGATGGTGGGCATCGCGCCGGCATCGACCACCCGCAGGCCCGCAATGCCGCGCACCCGCAGCCGCGAATCCAGCACGGCCATCGGATCGCCATCGGCACCCATCCGGGTGGTGCCCACCGGATGGAAGATGGTGGTCGCGATGTCGCCGGCCAGCCGCGCCAGTTCCTCGTCGCTCTGGTACTCGGGGCCGGGCTTCCATTCCTCCGGCCGGTACTTCGCCAGCGCGGGCTGGGCCACGATGCGGCGCGTCACCCGCAGCGAGTCGGCGGCCACCTTGCGGTCTTCCTCGGTGCTCAGGTAGCAGGGGGCGATCGCCGGCGCATCCGAGAAGCGGTGGCTCTTGATCTGCACCGTGCCGCGGCTGGTCGGGTTCAGGTTGCACACGCTCGCGGTGAAGGCAGGGAAGCTGTGCAACGGCTCGCCGAATGCATCGAGCGAGAGCGGCTGCACGTGGTATTCGAGGTTGGGCCATGCGTGCTCGGGCGCGCTGCGGGTGAAGGCGCCGAGCTGCGACGGGGCCATGCTCATCGGACCGCTGCGCTTGAGCAGGTATTCGAAGCCGATCTTCGCCTTGCCGTAGTAGGAGGACGCCAGCACGTTGAGCGTGGGTGCGTCCTTGACCTTGTAGACCGCGCGGATCTGCAGATGGTCCTGCAGGTTGGCGCCGACGCCCGGCGCGTCGAGCGCCACATCGATGCCGTGGCGGCGCAGCAGCTCGGCCGGGCCGATGCCCGAGAGCTGCAGGATCTGGGGCGAGCCGATGCTGCCGGCGCACAGGATCACTTCGCGGGTGGCGTGGGCCAGGACCATCTCGTGGCCGTCCCAGACCTGCACGCCGCTGCAATGCCGCCGGCCGTCGGCTGCGGTATCGAGCAGCAGGCGCGAGACCTGCGCGCCGGTCCACAGCTCGAAGTTGGGCCGGCCGTAGCAGGTGGGCCGCAGGAAGGCCTTGGCGGTGTTCCAGCGCCAGCCGTTCTTCTGGTTGACCTGGAAGTAGCCCACGCCCTCGTTGCTGCCGCGGTTGAAGTCGGTCGAATGCGGGATGCCGGCCTGCTCCGCGGCTTGGGCGAAGGCGTCCAGGATGTCCCAGCGCAGGCGCTGGCGCTCTACCCGCCACTCGCCGCCGGCCCCATGCATTTCGTCGGCGCCCAGGTAGTAGTCCTCGTGCTGCTTGAAGGCGGGCAGCACCTCGTCCCAGCGCCAGGTGTCGTCGCCGGTGAGCTGCGCCCACTGCTCGTAGTCGCGCGACTGGCCGCGCATGTAGATCATGCCGTTGATGGAGGAAGAGCCTCCCAGCGTCTTGCCCCGCGGATAGCGCAGGCTGCGGCCGTTGAGGCCGGCGTCGGGCTCGGTCGTGTAGAGCCAGTCGGTGCGCGGGTTGCCGATGCAGTAGAGATAGCCCACCGGGATGTGGATCCAGTGGTAGTCGTCCTTGCGCCCGGCCTCGATGAGCAGCACGCGGCGGTTCCTGTCGGCGCTCAGGCGGTTGGCCATCAGGGCACCGGCGGTGCCGGCGCCGACGATGATGTAGTCGAAGGTGGTGTCGTCGTTCATTGGAAAAAACTTCCGCCCTGCGGGCTGCGGTGCTATGAGCCTTCGGAGCGACCGGGCCGCTCGTGCCTGTGCATTCGTCTCGCTCTCGTTGTCGTTCGGCCTTCCCGCTGCAGGGGCTGGCCGCGGGCCGGATCGGGCATTGTGGCAAAGGCCCGCGCATTGCGCGACCGCCTACGCCCGGGCGCGGGGAAAGGGTGTGGGTCAATCAACTGCGGCGGTTACGATGTCGCGATCTCCGTTCTTCAGAAGCGCCCACACTCCATGTCGACTGTCCCGCTGCCGACCGCCGCCGCGCAAGACGCCGACAGCCTGCGCCCCCGCGTCGAGCGGCGCGACGAGGCCGGCAGCCGCTGGGCGGTTGCCCGCGGCTGCTGGACGGCGATGGCGATGTCCTCGCAGGCCACCTGGAACGCGCTCGAGAAGAATCTGCAGGGCCTGCCGCCGCAGGACGACCAGGCCTGGGACCTGCGCCCCATCGAACAGCTCGACCACATCGGCGCCCAGCTGCTGTGGAACCACTGGCGCCGCGCCTGGCCAGCTCGGCTGGAAATGGAGTCGCAGCACAAGGCAGTGCTTGACCAGGTGGCGCGATACACCTGCAGTGCGCCGGCCGAGACCGGCAAGACGCTGGCCGAGTACCTGCGCGCCTTGGCTCACATCGGCCCGCGCGTCCTGTTCGTCGCGCGCGATTTCCTGCGGCTGATCGGCCAGCTCACGCTCGACGTCGGCCGCCTGCTGCGTGCGCCGCACCGCGCGCCATGGCGCGATTTCTCGGGCCACCTTTACCACTTCGGCGCCACCGCGCTGCCGATCACCGCGCTGGTGGGCCTGCTGATCGGCGTGGTGCTGGCCTACCTGACCTCGCAGCAGCTGCGCCAGTACGGAGGCGAGGCCTTCATCGTCAACATCCTCGGCCTCTCGCTGATCCGCGAGTTGGGCCCGGTGCTCGCCGCGGTGCTGATCGCGGGCCGCTCGGGCTCGGCGATCACCGCCCAGATCGGGGTGATGCGCGTGACCGAGGAGCTTGATGCCATGCGCGTGATGGGTATCCCGCACGGCTTTCGCCTGGTCATGCCGCGGGTGCTGGCGCTGGCCATCGCCATGCCGCTGATCAGCATGTGGACCTCGATGGCGGCACTGTTCGGCGGCATGATCGCGGCCGACCTCACACTCGACATCGGGCCGGCATACTTCATGACGGCGTTGCCGCGGGCGGTGCCGCTGAGCAACCTGTGGCTGGCGCTGGGCAAGTCCGCCGTGTTCGGCGTGCTGATCGCGCTGATCGCCTGCTACTTCGGCATGAAGGTCAAGCCCAACACCGAGAGCCTGGGGCGCGGCACCACGTCTTCCGTCGTGGCCTCGATCACGGTCGTGATCCTGGTCGATGCGCTGTTCGCCGTCCTGTTCAAGGGTGTGGGGTTCAGGACATGAGCAACGGTCACAGCGACGGCGAGGCGCCCGCGGTCGTCGAGATCCGCAAGCTCTGGACCGTCTTCAAGTCTCCCGAAGGCGAGCAGGTGGTGCACCGCGACCTCGACCTCACGATCCGGCGTGGCGAAGTGCTCTCGCTGGTCGGCGGTTCGGGAACGGGCAAGACCGTGCTGCTGCGCCAGATCCTCGGGCTCGAGACGCCCTCGAAGGGCGAGGTCTCGGTGCTTGGCCACCCGCCCGGGCGGATGAGCGCGACGGGCGCCGCCAACGTCGGCATGCTGTTCCAGCACGGCGCGCTGTTCTCGGCCTTCAGCGTGCTCGACAACATCGCCTTCCCGCTGCGCGAGCTCAAGCTGCTGCCGGAGGACCTCATCCGCGATGCCGCACTGGTCAAGCTGCAGATGGTCGGCCTCGAGCCACAGCAGGCCACCAAGAGCCCGGCGGATCTCTCGGGCGGCATGATCAAGCGGGTGGCGCTGGCGCGCGCGCTGATCATGGACCCGCCGCTGCTCCTCCTCGACGAGCCGACCGCAGGGCTGGACCCCGAGAGCGCCGACGGCTTCTGCGACCTGCTGCGCAGCCTGCACCGCGAACTGGGGCTGACGGTGGTCATGGTCACGCACGATCTCGACACGCTGTTCGACCTCAGCACCCGCATCGCGGTGCTGGCCGACCAGCGCGTGATCGTCGCCGGCACCGCGCGCGACGTGATCGCGTATCCGCATCCCTTCATCCACGAATACTTCCTCGGCGGCCGCGGCCAGCGCGCCATGGAGGCCCTGCACGAAGGCGCGCCCTCGGCGCTCGTCGCGGGGCGCCCCGGCGCGCGCGCGGTCCCATCCACTGAAAGGTAGCTGCCATGGAAAACAAGGCCCACGCCCTCGCCGCCGGTGCCTTCGTGATCGGCCTGGTCGCTGCGCTGGTCGCGCTGGTGGTCTGGCTCACGCGAGACAACACGGTGCGCAACACGTACGAACTTTCCACGCGCGACGCGGTCAGCGGCCTCCAGCCGCAGGCCATGGTGCGCTACCGGGGCATCGCGGTCGGCAAGGTGTCGTTGATCGACTTCGATCCCAAGGTCAAGGGCAATGTCCGGGTGCGCATCACGGTGGACCAGCGAGTGCCGCTCACGACGTCGAGCTACGCCACGCTGGCCTACCAGGGCGTGACCGGCCTTGCCTTCATCGCGCTGGACGACAAGGGAGAGTCGCAGACGCCGCTGACGCCCAACAACGACGACCCGCCGCGCATCCCGCTCAGGCCCTCGGTGCTGGCCCAGTTGCAGGACCGCGGCGAGGCCATCATCAACCAGATCGAGGAGGTGACGAAGCGCGCCAACGTTCTGCTGGGCGACCCGAACCAGAAGCGCATCGCCGACGCGTTGGAGAGCATCGCGCAGGCCGCGGCCAGCGCCAACCAGCTCACGCGCTCGCTCGACAACACAGTCAAGAACGGGCTCAACCCGGCGCTCGCGGCGCTGCCGCCGCTGATCGAGCGGACCAAGGACACGATGGGCACGGTGAAGACGGCAGCCAGCGACGTCTCGCGCGTGGCCAACAACGCGAACACCACGGTGACCCGCCTGAACGCCAAGGACGGTCCGATGGAGCGCCTGAGCGATGGCACCCGGGCCCTGGCGCAGGCGGTCGACTCCTTCAATGCCGCCACCCTGCCGCGCGTGAATCGCGTCGCCGACGACACCTCGCGCGCGGTGCGCCGGCTGGGCCGGACGGCCGACAGCATCAACGACAACCCGCAATCGCTGCTCTTCGGCAATGGCGGCGTGGTGGCGGGGCCGGGCGAGCCCGGTTTCTCCGCGCCGGCCGCGCGCCCCTGACCGTGACGAACATGAAGAACAACGCTCACCCGCACACGCCGACGCCCGCCCGGCGCCTTCCCATTCTTGCCGTGCTCGCCGCAGGCGCCGCGCTGCTCGTGTCGGGCTGCGGCGCGCTGCCCGACAAACCCGCCCGCGCGACGCTCTACGATTTCGGGCCCGAGCTCGGGGCGGGCGCGGCGGCGCCGCCGGCATCGGCGAACCCTTCGGCGCTGCCGCCGATCTCTCTGGCCGAGATCGACGCCAGCACGCGGCTCGAAGGCACGCAGCTGCTCTACCGCCTGGGCTACGCCGACGCCAACGAGCTGCGGCCCTATGGCCAGGCGCGCTGGAGCCTGGCGCCGGCGCAACTGCTGCATCAGCGGCTGCGCGATGCGCTGGCCGCGCGCCGCACCGTGCTGGGCCCGGAGGAGAGTGCGACCATCGCACGGGCCGAGGGCCGGGTGCCGGACACCCTGCGGGTCTCGCTCGACGAATTCAGCCACTACTTCGAGTCGCCGGCCAGGAGCGTGGGCCTGGTGCGGCTGCGCGCTACGCTGATCCGCAGCGGCAGCGGCGGCGATCGCGTGCTGGCGCAGCGCAGCTTCGCGGTGCAGCGGCCGGCGCCGACTCCCGACGCGGCTGGCGGGGTCAAGGGCCTGGCGGCGGCGAGCGATGCGGCGGTGGCCGAACTCGTGGCCTGGGTGGAGCAGCCGCGCTGAGGCAGGCCGGCCATGCACCGCATCGGCCTGATCTCCGATACGCACGGGCTGCTGCGGCCTGAGGCGCTGGCCTTCCTGCAGGGCTGCGAGCACATCGTGCACGGCGGCGACATCGGGGATCCGCGCATCCTCGAGCAACTGGCGGCGCTTGCGCCAGTGACGGCGGTGCGCGGCAACAACGACCGGGATGCCTGGTCCGGCGCCGTGCCGGACACGGCGCGGGTGGAGCTGCAGGGGCTGTGGCTCTATGTGATCCACGATCTCGCCGAGCTGGAGATCGATCCGGCCGCAGAGGGAGTGCGCGTGGTGGTGTGCGGCCATTCGCACCGGCCCAAGGCCGAGGAGCGCGGCGGTGTCTGGTACGTCAATCCCGGCAGCGCCGGCCCGCCGCGCTTCCGGCTGCCGATCTCGGCGGCGGAACTGAACCTGGACAACGGCGTCGTCGTCCCGCGGATCGTCGAGCTGGTGAAGCGCTGAGCGCTCAGTGTGTCCGGGCCAGCGCCGGGAACAGCGTGGACAGCCCGTCGGCCATCACTTCGACGGCGAGCGCCGCGAGAATCAGGCCCATGAGGCGGGTCATCACGTTGATGCCGGTCTTCCCGAGCACGCGCGCGATCGGGTCGGCCAGGGAAAAGATGACGCCGGTTACCGCGCCGATCACCATGCCGTAGCCCACCAGCATTGCGAGCTCCCAGATGTGCTGCGTCTTGTCGGCGTAGATCACGACGGTGGACATGGTGGCCGGTCCTGTCAGCAGCGGAATGGTGAGCGGCACCACGGCGATCGACGCGCCCAGCGAGGCCTTGATCTCCGTGGCCCGGATCTCCTCCTCGTTGGTCTTGGCCTCCGCCGGCTGGGCGTTCAGCATGCTGAGCGAGCTGATCAGCAGCAGCATGCCGCCGCCCACCTGGAAGCTCGCGATCGAGATGCCGAAGAAAGCCAGCAACTGCAGCCCGAGCAGCGCGCTGATCGCGATGACCACGAAGGCGCTGAACGCCGACACCCAGGCCGTGCGCTTGCGCTGTGCCTCGGTGTAGCCCTGCGTGTAGTGGATGAAGAAGGGCACGATCGCCAGTGGATTGACGATGGCCAGCAGCGTGATGAGCGGCTTGACCAGGTCCATGGCGGGCGTGGCCACTCAACGTCCCCCGGTGATATCGAGGAAGGTGCCGGTGACGTAGCTGGCCTCTTCGGTCAACAGCCACACGATGCCGTTGGCGACCTCCTGCGCGCTGCCGGTGCGCTTCATCGGAACGGTGGAAGCGAGTTGGAAGGCGCGATCGGGCATGCCGCCCGAGGCATGGATTTCGGTGTCGATGAGGCCCGGGCGCACGGCGTTGACGCGGATGCCTTCCTCTGCGACCTCCTTGGCCAGGCCGATGGTGAAGCTCTCGATCGCGCCCTTGCTGGCCGCATAGTCGACATACTGGCCGGGCGAGCCCAGGCGCGCCGCCGCGCTGGAGAGGTTGACGATGGCGCCGCCGCTGCCGCCGTGTTTCGTGCTCATGCGGCGCACCGCCTCGCGCGCGCAGACGAAGCTGCCGATCACGTTGATGCGGAACATGCGCTCGAGCCGCTCGACGCTCATGCCGTCGACCCGCGCCTGCACGTCGACGATGCCGGCGTTGTTGACCAGCGCGCCGAGGCGGCCGAACTTGGCGTCGAGCTTCTCGAACATCGCCTTGACCTGCGCCTCGTCGCCCACATCGGCCTGCACGCTGATGGCGCGGCCGCCGCGCTCCCGGATCGTGCGCACCACCTCGTCGGCAGCCAGCGAATTGCTGGCATAGTTGACGGCCACCGCGAAGCCGCGTTGCGCCGCGAGCAGGGCGGTGGCGGCACCGATGCCGCGGCTGCCGCCCGTGATCAAGAGTACCTGGTCCAAATCCCACCTCCTGCACGAAAGCCGTGCCTCAGTTAAAACGTTCGCGTCGATTACATCATCGAGGAGAGGCTTGTGACCCGCAGCGTCGACTACTACTTCACACCCCAGAGCCCCTGGACCTACCTGGGCCACGCGCGCTTCGCCGCGCTTGCCAAGGCGGCCGGCGCCGCCGTGCGCTTGCGACCCGTCGATTTCGGCGCCATCTTTCCCGTCTCCGGCGGCCTGCCGCTCGGCAAGCGCGCCCCGCAGCGCCAGGCGTACCGGCTGGTCGACCTGGCGCGCTTCTCGCGGCACCTGGACATCCCGCTCAACCCGACGCCGAAGTTCTTCCCGGTCGCGGGCGACGACGCTGCCAAGCTCATCATCGCCGTCGACCTGCACGACGGCTGCGAGGCCGCGATGAAGCTGTGCGGCGCGATATTCGCCGCGGTCTGGGCCCAGGAGCGCAACATCGCGGACCCGAAGGTGCTGGAGGCGCTGGCCGCCGAATGCGGCCTGCCTGCCAAGCGCATCGAGCAGTCGCTGAGCCAGGCGGTGCAGGAGCGCTACGAGGACTACACGCAGCAGGCGATCGACGCCAAGATCTTCGGCGCGCCGAGCTACGTGATCGACGGCGAGATCTTCTGGGGCCAGGACCGGCTGGATTTCGTCGCCCGCGCATTGAACGCGCATTGACAGCAATCCCCCTCACCAACACAGGAGCATTGACCATGGGCCAATTCATCGATCTCACCGCCAAGGATGGCTTCAGCTTTCCCGCCTACGTGGCGGAGCCCTCGGGCAAGCCGAAGGGCGCGGTGGTCGTCGTGCAGGAGATCTTCGGCGTCAACTCGCACATCCGCTCGGTGGCCGACGGCTACGCGGCCGACGGCTACCTTGCCGTCGCCCCGGCGACCTTCCATCGCGTCAAGCCCGGCGTCGAGCTCGGCTACAGCGAGGAGGACATGAAAGCCGGCTTCGCGCTCAAGACCGCCGTCGAAGCCTTGCCGGCGCCGGGCGTGCTGCAGGACCTCCAGGCCGCGGTCGAGTACGCGGCCCGTGGCGGCAAGGTCGGCATCGTCGGGTATTGCTGGGGCGGGCTCCTGACCTGGCGCGCCTCGGCGGAGGTGCAGGGCCTGTCGGCCGCGGTGCCCTACTACGGCGGCGGCATGACCACGCCGGAGGAAAGCGCGATCACGCCCAAGGTACCGGTGCTGGCCCATTTCGGCAACAACGACCACTGGATTCCGCTCGACACCATCGAGACCTTCAAGAAGGCCCACCCGGAGGTCGAGGTGCATGTCTATGAATCGGGCCACGGATTCAACTGCGACCAGCGCGGCTCGTACAACGCCGAGGCTGCCAAGCTGGCGCGCGAGCGCACGCTGGCCTTCTTCGCCAAGCATCTCGGCTGATCGGGAGGGGCATGGGCCTGCGGCATCCAAGGACGTGGGCTGCGGCCATGCTGGCAGCCGCCCTGGTCTCGACGGCGCACGCGCAGGACTACGCAGGTCCCCTGTTCGACACCCACCTGCACTACAACCAGGAAGCCTGGGACGGCAACACCGGCCCCTACCCGCCGGCCGAGGCACTGGCGCGGATGCAGCGCAATGGCGTGAAGGCCATCATCGCCAACTCGCGGCCCAATGCAGGCACGCAGACACTGGCGGCGGCGCGCGAGACGCGCGAGGCCGGCGTCGCAGTGGTGCCCTTCGTGCGGCTCTACCGCAACCGCGACGACTACGGCAACTGGTTTCGCGACGAGAGCATCTACGACATGGTGCAATCCGAGCTCGCCCGCGGCACTGCCAGCGGCCCGTACCGTGGCCTGGGTGAGTTCCACCTCTACGACAGCGCAAACGCCAACGGGCCGGTCGCCCGCAAGCTGATCGTGCTGGCCGAACAGAAGAAGCTGGCGGTGCTTGCGCATGTCGACGATACGGCGATCGATCTGCTGATGGCACATGCCCCCTCCGGGGGGCAGTCGCTACGGCTGATCTGGGCGCATACCGGCATCGGCGGGCCGCCGGTGCAGCGCGTGCAGGCGCTGCTGGAGCGCTATCCGCTGTTGATGGGAGAGCTCTCATACCGGCCGGGCCTGACCTGCGAAGGCGGCGCGCTCTGCCCCGAGTGGCGCGCCTTGATCCTCAAGTACCCCGACCGCTTCCTGGTCGGCTCCGACACCTGGGTCAACCAGCGCTGGAGTGCCTACGACGAGATCATGGGCGGCTACCGCCGTTGGCTCGGCGCGCTGCCGCCGGAGGTGGCGCAGCGCATCGCCTGGGGCAACGCGGCGGCGCTGTTCGGGTTGCGCTGAGCGTCAGCATTCGACGGATTCAAGTTGCCGCCACCGGGTGCCGCGCACGTCTGGCCGCCTTGGCTGCCTTGGCCGTCTTGGCCGTCTTGACGGCCGTGGAAGAGGGCGGGGGCACCGGCCCCGTCGGCTCCCGCATCTTCCCGTGGGCCTCGAGGAAGTCCAGCAGCGCCCGCATTGCCGCGCTGTTGTGGCGGCGCTGCGCATAGGCGGCATAGAGCCACATGTCGCGCGGCATGTAATCTTTCAGCACCGGCACCAGCGCGCCACGTTCCACGTGCGCCTGCGCCATCATCGCCGGCACGCAGATTGCGCCGAGGCCGGCGAGCGCAGCGGCGATCAGCGGCGCGGCATCGTTGGCGTCCATGCGGCTTTGCACCGGCACGGCATAGGGCTTGCCGTCGACCTCGAAGGGCAGCTGCGGCGGGCCCTCGGTCAGCGAGTAGGTCAGCACGTCGTGGCGGCGCATGTCATCGGGCTTGTTCGGCAAGCCGCGCCGGGACCAATAGGCAGGGCTGGCGCATAGCACCAGCTCCATCTGCCGCAGGCGCCGCACGATCAGGTTCTCGTCACGGATGCGGCCCAGTCGCAAGGCGATGTCCACGCCTTCCTCGACCAGGTCGATCACGCGGTTGCTCAGGTGCAGGCTCACATGGACATCGGGGTACGTCTTCATGAACTCGCCCAGGACGGTGGGGAAGGCGCTCTGGGCGAAACCGTGCGGCGCCGTGATGCGCAGCCGTCCGCGCGGATGGCCTGCATGCTCTTGCAATTCGGTCTGGGTCAGCTCGACCATCTCCATCAGCGGCTTGCTGCGCTCGAGCAGCAACTGGCCGGCGTCCGTCAGGCTGACCGCGCGGGTGGAGCGGTTGAGCAGACGCACGCCGAAACGCTCCTCGAGCTGCGCGACGTACTTGCTGACGGTGGCTTTCGAGGTGCCGAGCACCGTGGCCGCGCGGGAGAAGCTGCCACGCTCGGCAACTTCGCGAAAGGCTTTCAGCAGGTCGAGGCCGTCCATTAGGCTTTCAGTATTTCAATCTCGTGAATGCGACGGGTCACGCGCAGCTTTGCATCCTGGTTTCGTTCCCCCTGCTCGTCGCGCAGAGGCCCATGCCGCCCTTGCATTCTCGCCACGCGCATAGCGGGAATCGTTGCGGGATTGTTTCAATCGAGGAAACGCCGTGTCTCCTTTCTAGGTAGTTCCCCGAGGATGTTCGACAGGACACTTCCTCGCACAGGCCAGCCCTGCTGCGAGCCTGCTTTGAACCCACCTCCGACAAACAAGGACCTGAAATGAAGACCTCTCACATTCTCGCCGCCGCCGCGCTGTCTCTCCTTGCCGCAGCCGGTGCCCATGCAGAAACCTACCATGGCGTGGAAGCGCCGGTCTCCGCGCTGAGCCGCGCCGACATCGAAGCCGAAGCCGCTCGCACGGCTGCCGCCCCCAATCAGAACGTAGTGCGCGGCTCGCGCGGCGCCGAGCCCTTCAAGTCGGTCGCCAATCCGGAGGCTGTGTACGCCCAAGCCGTCGCGACCGCCAACGCGCCGGACCAGAACGTGACTGGCGGCTCGCGCGTCAACAGCCGCGTGATCTCGACGATGCCGAACCGCGCGGCCACGCTGCAGCAGGCACAGAAGCAGGGCGCCCCTGCGGCCAAGTAATCCGCCAGGCCCCGAAGGAAGACCGGTTGGCGCTGCAGCGCCGGCCGGTCCTTCTTTTGCCTGCTGCTATCTGTTTCTCTCCAGATAGCGCTTGCGCCAGAACACGAGCACCAGCAGCAGTGCGACCGTGGCCATCGCCGCCATGGCAATCCAGAAGCCGCCGGCCTTGTGCACCAGCGGCACGAACTCGAAGTTCATGCCGAAGATGCCGGCAATGAGATTCAACGGCAGGAACACCGCGGTGAGCACCGTGAGGACCCGCATGATGTCGTTGGTGCGGTGGCTCTGCACGCTGAAATGCAACTGCACCGCGGTCTCGGCGTTCTGCTCCAGCCGCCGCACGTGATGCACCACGCGCTGGATGTGCTCGAGCACGTCCCGGCTGCGCACCATGATCAGCTCGCGTTCGCGCGACTCGGCCGTGCCCTCGGGCTGGGGCGCGGTTTCGAGGGCGTCGATCCAGTCCTGCACCGCGGCGCGCTGGTCTTCACAGATTTCGTCCAGATGGTGGAGCGACTGCCGCGCCTGCATCAGCGCGCTCCAGTTCATGAAGCGGCTGCGCGGATCGATCAGCTCGGCCTGCCAATGGTCCAGCTGCCTGGTCAGGTCGCGGCGCAGCTCCAGGTAGGCATCGACGATCAGGTTGATTACGCGCAGCATCAGGTCGGCCGGACCGGCCGGCACGCGGGTGGAGACGGCGCGCACGTCGAGCGCGGGCGTTGCCGCGCCGCCGCGCGCGTCGGGCGCCGTTGCGTTCATCAGCCGGGCCGCGAAGGCGTCGCGCACCGTGCCGTCCTCCGGGTGAACGGACAGCAGCACCCGATCGAAGATGGCGAAGCCCACCGGCCGCGTGTCGATGCGCCGCAGCACCGGCGGCCCGCCTCGCGGCGGCCCGGCGTCTGCGCCTCCCGCAGCAGGGCCGTTGGCGGCGGCGAGCCGGCGAAACACCAGCACGTCGTACTGCGACGTGAAGTCGTAACGGGACGGCAACTGATCGTTGAGCAGGTCCGCGACGTGGAGGTCGACCAGGTGCGTGCCGCAGAGAGACTGCAGGATGCCCTGCACCTCCGCCAGCGCGCTGCGGAACTCGTCGCGCGTGAGCGACAGCCACAGATAGCCGGCGCACGCGCCAGGCGCGGCCATTGGCGCCAGCGTGGGGTGCTCGGTGACGCGGGAGCCGCTGATCTCAAAGATGCGCATGCGTGCGGTGCTGTTGTTCTGCCGGCCTTCGGGACGCGCCCGGGACTAGCGCTTCGGCAGCAGCCGCGCGGCGTCGAGCGCGAAGTAGGTGAGTACGCCGTCGGCGCCGGCGCGCTTGAAGGCCAGCAGGCTCTCCAGCATCACGGCATCGTGGTCCAGCCAGCCGTTCTGTGCCGCGGCCTTGAGCATCGCGTACTCGCCGCTGACCTGGTAGGCGAAGGTCGGCACATGGAATTCGTCCTTCACCCGGCGCACGATGTCCAGGTAGGGCATGCCGGGCTTCACCATCACCATGTCGGCGCCCTCCGCGATGTCGATGCCGACCTCGCGCAGCGCCTCGTCGCTGTTGCCGGGGTCCATCTGGTAGACCTTCTTGTTGCTCTTGCCGAGGTTGGCGGCCGAGCCCACGGCGTCGCGGAAGGGGCCGTAGAAGGCGCTCGCGTACTTGGCGCTGTAGGCCATGATCCGGGTGTGGATCCGGCCGGCTGATTCAAGGGCGCCACGGATCGCGCCGATGCGGCCGTCCATCATGTCGCTGGGCGCCACGATGTCCACGCCGGCCTCGGCCTGCACCAGCGCCTGCCTGACCAGCACCTCGACGGTCGGGTCGTTGAGGATGTAGCCGGTTTCGTCGAGCAGGCCGTCCTGGCCGTGGCTGGTGTAGGGGTCCAGCGCGACGTCGGTCATCACGCCCAACTCGGGGAAGCGCGACTTGAGCCCTGCCACCACGCGCGGGATCAGACCCTCGGGGTTGAAGGCCTCGTCGCCGGCCGGCGTCTTGAGGCCGGCGTCGATCACCGGGAACAGGGCCATGACCGGAATGCCCAGCGAGAGGCATTCCTCGGCCACCGGCAGCAGCAGGTCCAGGCTGAGCCGCTCGATCCCGGGCATCGACGATACGGCATCACGCCGCTTCTCGCCCTCCTGCACGAACACCGGATAAATCAAGTCGTGAACGCTGAGCGAGTGCTCACGTACGAGATTGCGCGTGAAGGTGTCTCGGCGCAGCCGGCGCGGCCGGCTCGACGGGAAGGGGGCGTGGAGGATCATGACGAAAATTGTGCCCCAAGTGCGTTTGGACCACGGCGGACCCCCAGATTGCTCAGTTTAGTAACACCTTTCAACTACTCAATCCGAGAAAAATCGACAGAAAATTAGAACTTGCTTGATCGCACGTAATGCCTTTGCTAAATTCCGCGGTGGGCGGCTTGCCGCTCCCCGCTTTTCCTCCCTGAGCGGGTGCCTTGATGTGTGACAGCAAAAGGGCTTCCCAGCCCGGCGTTTTGGCGCCGGGCTTTTTTTTGCCCCGGCGATCGCCCCGTCTGCGAATGGAGGCCCACTAAACTGCCGGCATGCTCTGGGTCAAATCGCTGCACATCGTCTTCGTCGCCAGCTGGTTCGCGGGACTGTTCTATCTGCCGCGCATCTTCGTGAACCTGGCCATGGTCGCGCCGGCGTCGGTGGCGGAGCGGGCCCGGCTGGTCCTGATGGCGCGCAAGCTGTTCCGCTTCACCACCTTCCTGGCCGTGCCCGCGATCGTCTTCGGCCTCTGGCTCTGGTTGGGCTACGGCGTCGGGCGCGGTCCTGGCAACGGCTGGATGCATGCGAAGCTGGCGCTGGTGCTGGGGGTCATCGGCTACCACCATGGGTGCGGGGTGCTGCTGCGCAGGTTCGTGACGGGCCAGAACCTGCGCAGCGAGCGCTGGTACCGCTGGTTCAACGAGGTGCCGGTGCTGTTGCTGCTGGCGATCGTGGTGCTGGTCGTGGTCAAGCCTTTCTGAGCGGTGGCCACGCAGCAACACAAGTCCGCAGCCCTGCCCCTGGCGCTCGCCTATGCGGCGCTGATCGTCTACGCGAGTCTCTACCCCTTCGCCGACTGGCGCGACCAGGGCATTGCCCCCTGGTCCTACCTGGCGGCGCCCTGGCCCAGGTACTGGACGGGGTTCGACTTCGGCATCAACGTGGCCGGCTACATGCCGCTGGGCGTCCTGATGACGATTGCCGCGCTGCGCACACAGCCCGGAATAGGGTCGGTGCGCGCGGTGATGGCGGCGACGCTGATCGGCGCCGCCATCGCCTTCGTCATGGAGACGCTGCAGAGCTACCTGCCGGCGCGCATTCCGTCCAACGTGGACCTCGGCCTCAACAGCCTGGGCGTGCTGGCGGGCGCGGTGCTGGCGGCGGCGCTCGAGCGTCTGGGGGCGGTGGCGCACTGGCACCGCACCCGCTCCAACTGGTTTATCGAGGATTCGCGCGGCGCGCTGGTGCTGCTGGCGCTGTGGCCGCTGGCGCTGCTGTTCCCGGCCGCGGTCACCTTCGGGCTCGGCCAGGTGTTCGAGCGCCTCGAGGCGGCCATTTCCGAGTGGCTGCTGGACACGCCCTTCATCGACTGGATGCCGGTGCGCCAATTCGAATTGGAACCACTGGTGCCGGGCGTCGAGCTCCTGTGCGTCGCCCTCGGCGCACTGGTGCCTTGCCTGCTGGGATTCCTGGTGACACGGTCCGTGGCGCGCCGGGCAACGCTACTGCCGCTGGTGCTGCTCAGCGGCGTGGCGGCTTCCGCCCTGTCGGCCGCCCTGAGCTATGGACCCGAGCATGCCTGGGCCTGGCTCAGCCTCCCGGTGCGGGTCGGCATTGCGGCTGCCTTGTTCCTGGGCGTACTGCTGCTGCCCGCGCCGCGCCGCCTGTGCGCGGCGCTGCTGCTGGTCGCGCTCGTGGTCCATCTGAGCCTGCTCAACCAGGCACCCGAGAGCGCCTACTTCGCCCAGACCCTGGCGACCTGGGAGCAGGGGCGCTTCATTCGCTTCCACGGGCTGGCGCAGTGGCTGGGCTGGCTCTGGCCATTCGCCACGCTGCTTTACGTGCTGGCGGCCCTGTCGCGCAGGGCGCGCGCCTAGGCCCCTTGCGGCGCGCGGGCCGTGCACGCTCAATAGAATGAGACGATGTCCACCTCCAGCACGGCGCCGCCGCGCGGCTACTATGGCCGCCACATCTTCTTCTGCCTGAACGAACGCAAGAACGGCGAGGATTCCTGCTCGCAGCACAACGCGCAGCAGGGCTTCGACCGCTGCAAGGCCCGCGTCAAGGAAGCGGGCCTGGCGGGACCCGGCAAGGTGCGGGTGAACAAGGCCGGTTGCCTCGACCGCTGCGCCGGCGGTCCCGTGGCGGTGGTCTACCCGGAAGCCGTCTGGTACACCTTCGTCGACGAGCAGGACATCGACGAGATCGTCGATTCGCACCTGCGCGACGGCGAGTTGGTGGAGCGCTTGCTCCTGCCACCGGAAGTGGGGCGCTGAGACCCATGAACTCGCAGACCGAAAAGATCCAGCTCCAAGGCGCCGCCGGCGCGATCGCCGCGTTGCGCGATGCCGCGGTCGAGGGCGTTGCGCCGCGAGGCGTCGCCGTGATCGCGCATCCGCATCCGCTCTTCGGCGGCACCATGGACAACAAGGTGGTTCAGACGCTGGCGCGCGCCTTCGTCGCCTGCGGCTGGACCGCGGTGCGCTTCAATTTCCGCGGCGTCGACGGCAGTGAGGGCGTGCACGACGAGGGACGCGGCGAGCGCGACGACATGCTCCAGGTCATTGAGCAGGTGGCCCCGGAGGGGCCGCTGGCCATCGCCGGCTTTTCCTTCGGGGCCTTCGTGGCGAGCTGCGCCGCCGAGCCGTTGTGGGAGCGGCGGGACATCCGCCAACTGGTGCTGGTGGGCACCGCCGCCGCCCGCTTCTCTGTGGCGACTCTGCCGGCCGAGGTGCACGAGCGCACGCTGGTCGTGCACGGCGAGCAGGACGACACCGTTCCGCTGGCTGCCGTGCTGGATTGGGCGCGGCCGCAGTCACTTCCTGTTACGGTCGTTCCCGGGGGCGGCCATTTCTTTCACGGACAATTGCCGCTGCTCAAAGGTCTGGTCGTCCGCCATCTGCGCGCGGGCTAGTGTTCGTCTCTCTTCGCATCTCCATGAATCGTCTTCTCGGCGCGCTGCGCGC
Organism: Variovorax sp. RA8; assembly: GCF_901827175.1. NCBI lineage: Bacteria > Pseudomonadati > Pseudomonadota > Betaproteobacteria > Burkholderiales > Comamonadaceae > Variovorax > Variovorax sp. RA8. Next base: position 484,832 of record NZ_LR594662.1, read on the forward strand.
CTTCGCAGCGGCCGCGGCCGCATCCTTCTGCCTGATCGCCGCGGCCCAGGTGCCGCAACCTCCGGAAGTCGCCGCGCGCAGCTACCTGCTGCTGGACGTGACGGCCAACCAGCTCCTGGCGCAGAAGGACGTCGACACGCCCGTCGAGCCGGCCTCGCTCACCAAGCTGATGTCCGCCTACCTTGTCTTCGACGCGCTCAAGGCCAGGAAGATCACCCTGCAGCAGACCCTGCCGGTCAGCACCCGCGCCTGGAAGATGCCCGGCTCGCGTATGTTCATCGACCCGAAGATGCAGGTGCCGGTCGAGGACCTGATCAAAGGGCTGATCGTGCAGTCGGGCAACGACGCCACCGTCGCGCTGGCCGAGGGCGTGGGCGGCACGGTGGAGCATTTCGTCGAGCTCATGAACGACCAGGCCAAGGCGCTGGGCATGAAGAACACCGGCTACAAGAACCCCGAGGGCCTGACCGCACCGGGCCACACGACCACGGCGCGAGACCTGAGCATCCTGGCGACGCGGCTGATGCGCGACTTTCCCGAGTATGTGCACTACTACTCGATCAAAAAGTACCGCTATCCCGGCACCCCCTCGACCAACGACACCAACCGCAACTTGCTGCTGTTCCGCGATCCGACAGTCGACGGCCTCAAGACTGGCCATACCGATGCGGCGGGTTATTGCATGATCGTGACCTCCAAGCGCGACTTTCCCAACCTCGCCGGTGGCCGGCGCCTGCTGTCGATCGTGCTCGGGGCGGCCAGCGAGAATGCTCGCGCCAACGAATCGCAGAAGCTGCTGAACTGGGGCTATACCGCCTACGATGCGGTCCGCCTGTTCGACGCCAACCAGCCGGTCGCCACGCCGCCGGTCTGGAAGGGCAAGGAGAACACCGTCAAGCTCGGCCGCGCCGAGCCGATCGTGGTGGCGGTGCCGGCGGGCTCTGCTGGCAAGATCAAGACACAAGTGGCGCGGCCCGATCCCCTGGTCGCCCCATTCACCCGCAACCAGCCGATCGGCTCGCTCAAGATAACGTTGGCCGACCAGCCGGTCGCCGACGTGCCGCTGGTCGCGCTCGAGCCGGTGGAGCAGGCCGGTGTCCTGGGCCGCGCCTGGGACGCCATCCGCCTTTGGATCAAGTAGAACTCGTCCTGGCGGCGGTTCTTTTCTAGCCGGCCGTAGGCGCCGCCGTCGGTGGGGCGGCCCCGCGCGGGGGGGGGGGGGGGGCAGGCCTCGGGGCGAGTGTTATACTCGCGGGCTTTTCGGAAATTTCCGAAGGGTTTCACGTTTTCGTCATCTCTCGGTTGCCTCATGTCACGGTGAGGAGTTCGGCCGGGGTGTTTTGGGACTTATTCATTCATGCCAACCATCAATCAACTGGTGCGTCAGGGTCGCGAGGTCGAAAAGATCAAGTCGAAGAGCCCTGCCATGCAGAACTCGCCGCAACGACGCGGTGTCTGCACCCGGGTCTACACCACGACCCCCAAGAAGCCGAACTCGGCGCTGCGCAAGGTCGCCAAGGTCCGCTTGACCAACGGCTTCGAAGTCATTTCCTACATCGGCGGTGAAGGCCACAATCTCCAGGAGCACAGCGTGGTGCTGGTTCGCGGCGGTCGTGTCAAGGATCTGCCTGGTGTGCGCTACCACATCGTGCGTGGCTCGTTGGACCTGCAGGGTGTGAAGGATCGCAAGCAGTCGCGCTCCAAGTACGGCGCGAAGCGTCCCAAGAAGGCTTGAGCCTTCGAATGTTCAATCGGTGTTCGGCGCGCCTGGCGGTTGCATCGAACGAAGTGACCCACTGTCGGGTCGAGTAAGTGAGAGCTCCCGTCGGTTCTCGCGGTGTCTCTGTAAGAGGCGCCAACTGAAGCAAAAGAGGTTAGAGAAATGCCACGTCGTCGCGAAGTCCCTAAACGTGAAATCCTGCCGGATCCCAAGTACGGCAATGTCGAGCTGTCCAAATTCATGAACGTGATCATGGAGGGCGGCAAGAAGGCTGTGGCCGAGCGCATCATCTACGGTGCCCTCGACCAGATCGAGAAGAGGAATCCGGGCAAGGATCCGCTTGAGGCCTTCACCATCGCCATCAACAACGTCAAGCCGATGGTCGAAGTGAAGTCGCGTCGCGTCGGCGGCGCGAACTATCAGGTGCCTGTGGAAGTGCGCCCGGTGCGCCGCTTGGCGCTGTCGATGCGCTGGATCAAGGAAGCCGCCCGCAAGCGCGGCGAGAAGTCGATGGCCCTGCGCCTGGCCAACGAACTCATGGAAGCCACGGAAGGCCGTGGCGGCGCCATGAAGAAGCGTGACGAAGTGCACCGCATGGCCGAGGCCAACAAGGCTTTCAGCCATTTCCGCTTCTAGAAGACCGCCCTCAACAAGAGTACTGGCTGGAAGCCCGACCCACCGTGTGGTGGGCGGGCTTTCATCCGTTAATGGAGTAATTTCATGTCCCGCAAGACCCCCATCGAGCGCTACCGCAACATCGGTATCTCTGCGCACATCGACGCCGGCAAGACGACCACTACCGAGCGCATCCTGTTCTACACCGGTGTGAATCACAAGATCGGTGAAGTGCACGACGGCGCCGCCACGATGGACTGGATGGAGCAGGAGCAAGAGCGCGGCATCACCATCACCTCTGCTGCCACCACCTGCTTCTGGAAAGGCATGGCGCAGAACTTCCCCGAGCACCGCATCAACATCATCGACACCCCCGGCCACGTGGACTTCACCATCGAGGTGGAGCGTTCCATGCGCGTGCTCGACGGCGCCGTGATGGTCTATGACGCCGTCGGCGGCGTGCAGCCTCAGTCGGAAACCGTTTGGCGCCAGGCCAACAAGTACAAGGTGCCCCGTCTCGCGTTCGTCAATAAGATGGACCGCACTGGGGCCAACTTCTTACGCGTTCGCCAGATGATGGTCGACCGCCTGAAGGCCAACCCGGTCGTGATCCAGATCCCGATCGGCGCCGAAGACAAGTTCCGCGGCATCGTCGATCTGGTGAAGATGAAGGCCATCATCTGGGACGAGGACAAGGGCGTGACTTTCACCTATGGTGAAATTCCGGCCGACTTGGTCGATGTCTGCAACGAATACCACGAAAAGCTCGTGGAAGCCGCTGCCGAATCCAGCGAAGAGCTGATGAACAAGTACCTCGAAGGCGAGACGCTTTCCGAGGAAGAAATCAAGAAGGCCATCCGCCAGCGCACCATCGCCGGCGAGATCCAGCCGATGCTGTGCGGCTCGGCCTTCAAGAACAAGGGCGTGCAGGCCATGCTCGACGCCGTCATCGAATACATGCCCGCGCCGACCGACATTCCCCCGGTTGCCGGCACCGACGAAGACGAAGCGCCGGTGGTGCGCAAGGCCGACGACGAAGAAAAGTTCTCGGCCCTCGCGTTCAAGCTGATGACCGATCCCTTCGTGGGCCAACTGACCTTCGTGCGCGTGTACTCGGGCGTGCTGTCCAAGGGCGACAGCGTGTACAACCCGGTGCGCGGCAAGAAGGAGCGCATCGGCCGTATCGTGCAGATGCACGCCAACAACCGCGAAGAAGTAAGCGAAATCCGCGCTGGCGACATCGCCGCGTGCGTGGGCTTGAAGGAGGTGACCACCGGCGAAACCCTGTGCGATCCGAGTGCCATCGTCATGCTCGAGCGCATGGTGTTCCCCGAGTCGGTGATCTCGCAGGCCGTCGAGCCCAAGACCAAGGCGGACCAGGAAAAGATGGGCATCGCCCTGCAGCGTCTCGCGCAAGAAGACCCGTCGTTCCGCGTGAAGACCGACGAGGAATCGGGCCAGACCATCATCTCGGGCATGGGCGAACTGCACCTCGAAATCATCGTGGACCGCATGAAGCGCGAGTTCGGTGTGGAAGCCAACGTGGGCAAGCCGCAAGTGGCCTACCGCGAAACCATCCGCAAGACCGTCGAAGATGCCGAGGGCAAGTTCGTGCGCCAGTCCGGCGGCAAGGGCCAGTACGGCCATGTCGTGCTCAAGATTGAGCCGCAGGAAGCCGGGAAGGGCTTCGAGTTCGTCGACGCCATCAAGGGCGGCGTGGTGCCGCGCGAGTACATCCCGGCGGTTGAAAAGGGCGTGCAGGAGGCGCTGACGCAAGGCGTGCTAGCCGGCTATCCGGTCGTTGACGTCAAGGTCACGCTGCACTTCGGCTCGTACCACGATGTGGACTCGAACGAAATGGCCTTCAAGATGGCCGCTATCTTCGGGTTCAAGGAAGGTGCCCGCAAGGCCAGCCCCGTGATCCTCGAGCCGATGATGGCCGTGGAAGTCGAGACGCCTGAAGACTACGCCGGCAACGTGATGGGCGACCTGTCCTCCCGCCGCGGCATGGTCCAGGGCATGGAAGATATGGTCGGCGGCGGCAAGGCCATCAAGGCCGAAGTTCCGCTGTCGGAGATGTTCGGCTACTCAACCACGCTGCGCTCGATGTCGCAAGGCCGCGCCACGTACACGATGGAATTCAAGCAATACGCGGAAGCCCCGCGAAATGTTGCCGAAGCCATCGTTGCTGCGCGCACCAAGTAAGCTTGCGTCCCGAATGAGAGCGGCTCGGCCGTCCTTGTTCTTCCCAGTTCTGTCTGCGATCTTGTGCCCTTCGTTGCCCGTGGCGAAGGAGCCAGCAACAAGGTGCAGACGTAAAACCAACACACGGGCCTGCTCTTTCAAGGATTGAAAAATGGCAAAAGGAAAATTCACCCGCACGAAGCCGCACGTGAACGTGGGCACGATCGGTCACGTGGACCACGGCAAGACCACCCTGACGGCGGCGATTGCCACGGTGCTGTCGGCCAAGTTCGGCGGTGAGGCCAAGGCCTACGACCAGATCGACGCGGCGCCCGAAGAAAAGGCGCGCGGCATCACCATCAACACCGCCCACGTCGAGTACGAGACGGCCAACCGCCACTACGCGCACGTCGACTGCCCCGGGCACGCCGACTACGTCAAGAACATGATCACCGGTGCCGCCCAGATGGACGGCGCCATCCTCGTGTGCTCGGCCGCCGACGGCCCGATGCCCCAGACCCGCGAGCACATCCTGCTGGCGCGCCAGGTGGGTGTGGGCTACATCATCGTCTACCTCAACAAGTGCGACATGGTCGACGACAAGGAGCTGCTGGAGCTCGTCGAGATGGAAGTGCGCGAGCTCCTGGACAAGTACGAATTCCCGGGCGACGACACCCCCATCATCCACGGCTCGGCCAAGCTGGCCCTGGAAGGCGACAAGGGCGAACTCGGCGAAGGCTCCATCATGAAGCTGGCCGAGGCCCTGGACACCTACATCCCCACCCCTGAGCGTGCGGTGGACGGCACCTTCCTCATGCCCGTGGAAGACGTCTTCTCCATCTCCGGTCGCGGCACGGTTGTGACCGGCGCCGTCGAGCGCGGCGTCATCAAGGTTGGCGAGGAAATCGAGATCGTCGGCATCCGCCCGACCCAGAAGACCACCTGCACGGGCGTGGAGATGTTCCGCAAGCTGCTGGACCAGGGCCAGGCTGGGGACAACGTGGGCGTGCTGCTGCGCGGCACTAAGCGTGAGGAAGTCGAGCGCGGCCAAGTGCTGTGCAAGCCGGGCTCCATCAAGCCCCACACCCACTTCACCGCCGAGGTGTACGTGCTGAGCAAGGACGAGGGCGGGCGTCATACGCCGTTCTTCAACAACTACCGTCCGCAGTTCTACTTCCGCACCACCGACGTGACGGGTGCGATCGAGCTGCCGCAGGACAAGGAGATGGTCATGCCCGGCGACAACGTGTCCATCACGGTGAAGCTGATCAACCCCATCGCCATGGAAGAAGGCCTGCGCTTCGCCATTCGCGAGGGTGGCCGCACCGTGGGCTCCGGCGTGGTGGCGAAGATCCTCGACATCTGATCGAACGCAAAGGAATCACCATGGCTGCCAAGCAAAAAATCCGCATCCGCCTGAAGGCATTCGACTACAAACTGATCGACCAGTCGGCTGCTGAGATCGTGGACACCGCCAAGCGCACCGGCGCAATCGTCAAGGGGCCGGTGCCCCTGCCGACCCGCATGAAGCGTTTCGACATCCTGCGTTCGCCGCACGTCAACAAGGCGAGCCGTGACCAGTTCGAGATCCGCACGCACCAGCGCCTGATGGACATCGTCGATCCGACCGACAAGACAGTGGACGCGCTGATGAAGCTCGACCTGCCGGCCGGCGTGGACGTCGAGATCAAGCTGCAGTAAAAGCCATTAGGCGTTGTAGGAATGAGCTCGCCTGCGGAAACGCTGGCGGGCTTATTTTTTGGCTTTTGAATGTGGCATCCTTCGTAAACGGCGATCGGCCGGGCATGGACGCTCTGGGGGGTGAGAGATCATGAAAACTTGGTTCCTGCGAAGCGTGGCGCTGCTTGCCCTGGCCGTGCTCGGAGCGTGCGGCGGCGGGGGAGGCGGCGGTGGCGGCTTCTTCCCGATCACGGGCGTGCCGGGCGTCCCGGGCGCGACCACAGTGACGTTGAGCGGCAACGTCACTTTTGATTCGGTGCCCAACGCCACCGGTGGGCTGAGCTATGGCGCCATGAGCGCCAAGCCGGTTCGCGGCGCGGTCGTCGAAATCCTCGATGCCAATGCCGCTGTGCTGGCCAGCACAGCCGCCGATGGCAACGGCGCCTACGCTGTGTCAGTGCCTGCCAACACGACCGTCAACGTACGGGTCAAGGCCCAACTGCTGCAGACCGGGTCGGGGGCAAGCTGGGACGTCAGCGTGCGCGACAACACCCAGAGCGAGGCCCTTTACGCGATGGAGAGCGGGAGTTTCTCCACTGGCAGTGCAGCGGTGACGCGCAACGTCCATGCGCCTTCAGGCTGGAACGGATCGAGCTACGATTCGACCCGCGTCGCCGGGCCGTTCGCGGTGCTCGACACCGTCTACGCGACCCAGACCAAGGTCCTCTCGGTCGCACCGAGCACGGTCTTCCCGCCTCTGCGCATCTTCTGGAGCGTCAACAACGTGCCGGCTTCAGGGAATCCGGCGCTTGGCCAGATCGGAACGACCTACTTCACCAGTTCGAACGCGGCAGGTGCGGCCCGCGCCATCTATGTGCTGGGCAAGGAGAACGTCGACACCGATGAGTACGACAGCTCGGTGGTCGCGCACGAATGGGGACATTATTACCAGTCGGCCTTCAGCCGTGACGATTCGCCTGGCGGTAGCCATTCCCTCAGCGAGCGCTTGGACCGGCGCCTGGCCTTTTCAGAGGGCTGGGGCAATGCCTGGTCCGGCATCGCCCTGGCGCGCAGCAACTACACCGATTCTGCCGGCGCCAACCAGGCCCTGGGGTCCAATCTCGATCTGACCGCTGGGACGACGTCCAATCCCGGGTGGTTCCGCGAGGCTTCGATCCAGTCCCTCCTCTGGAACCTGAACAGCCAAGTCGGCTTCAAGCCGATCCATGATGCGCTCACTGCGCCGTCGTTCAAGAGCGGTGTCGCCGTGACTTCGATCCATCCCTTCTCCGTCGCCTTCAATGCCGTTGCGCCGGGGAGTGCCGCTGCGTTGAATTCGCTGCTGGCCGGCCAAAGCATCGTGGTTCCGAATGATCCGTTTGCGGACAACGAGACCAACGATGGTGGGCTCGCCACATTCGCCCTCCCGATGTACAAGCCGACGGCGCTGGGGGCCGCCACGCCGGCCTGCGTGACAAGCGACGCCGATCCGGCGCGTGCGGGCAACAAGCTGGGCAGCTATGCCTACCTGCGCTTCACCGTTCCGACCCAGCGGGCCTACAGCATCGCAGTTACCGGTGGGCCGGCCGTCTCGGATCCGGATTTCGTGGTCTACCAGGGGCGGCGCGCAGGGCAGGGCCTGTCCACCGTCGGTGGTAGCGAAACAGGCTCCGTCACCTTGGCGGCGGGCGAGGCTGTTCTGGTGGTCAACGACTTCAACAACTCGGCGGCGAGCACATGCTTCACCGTCACCGTCAACTAGGAGCACAGCCATGCGTGCATCTCGCAGCCTCAGAGCCATCGCAATGGCGGCGCTGGCCATGGGCATGTCCTTGCAGGCTTGTGCGCACAACGCGAAGCCTGGGCATGCCACCTCCACAGGAGTGACCGCCGCACCCATGAAGCCCGGTGGCTCCGGTATCGCCGTTCAGTACCGCATCGACGGCACCCCGCAGCCCGGTAGTCCCGTTCCAGTCTTGCTGAGCTTCGATGGGGTCAGCGATCCTGCTGGCGGCACGGTCAAGCTGACAGCGGACGGCGGCTTGGCCATCGTCGGCTCGGCCGGGCCCCACACACTGCCGGCCGGCCAAGCCTCGGCCTTGACCGTCCAGGTTGTTCCCGACGCGGATGGCACTGGCTATCTCCACGTGTTCACGACCCAGAATGGCGCGACCAGCGCCACGTCGATTGCCGTCCAGGTCGGCAAGGCGCCTTCCGCCATGCCCGCCAGCAGCGGACTTAAGCAGGTACCCGACGGCGACAAGATCCTCTCCATGCCGGTCAAGTGAGCTGGACCGGCCGGCGGCTTGCGCTTCGAAACCCTTCGAGGCTATAATCTTTGGCTCTGCCCGATCTGCGCCTGCCCGGCGCTTTCTAGGTGCAGGGCTTTATCAACCTTCTTCCGCATACCAAACGCTGTCACCAATTGAAGTGGCAGCGGCGGGAGTCTTGGAGAAAAACCATGAGTCTGAGCAACTCCCTCGGGTTGCTGGGCCGCAAGGTGGGGATGATGCGTCTCTTCACCGATGACGGGGACGCCGTTCCCGTCACGGTGGTGGATGTGTCCAACAACCGCGTGACCCAGATCAAAACCCAAGAGACCGATGGCTATGTCGCGCTGCAAGTGACGTTCGGCTCGCGCAAGGCATCGCGCGTCACCAAGCCCGAAGCAGGCCATCTCGCCAAGGCTGGCGTCGAAGCCGGCGAAATCATCCAGGAATTCCGCGTCACCCCCGACGCCGCCGCTCAGCACAAGGCTGGCGGCGCGATCGCCGTGGCCAGCGTGTTCGCGGTGGGCCAGAAGGTCGACGTGCAGGGCACCTCGATCGGCAAGGGCTACGCCGGCACCATCAAGCGCCACAACATGTCCTCGCAGCGCGCTTCGCACGGCAACAGCCGTTCGCACAACGTGCCGGGTTCCATCGGCATGGCGCAGGATCCCGGTCGCGTGTTCCCAGGCAAGCGCATGACGGGTCATCTGGGCGACGTCACCGTGACGACCCAGAACCTCGACGTGATCCGTATCGACGAAGCGCGCCAGCTGCTTCTGATCAAGGGCGCGATTCCGGGTGCCAAGGGTGGCTTCGTCACCGTGCGTCCGGCCGTCAAGGCCAAGGCCACGCCGGCGGCCTAAGGAGCAAAAGCAATGCAACTCGAACTCCTGAACGAACAAGGCCAGGCCGCGTCCAAGTATGACGCGCCCGAGACTGTGTTCGGCCGTGACTACAACGAAGACCTGGTGCACCAGGTCGTGGTCGCTTACCAAGCCAATGCCCGCCAGGGCACTCGTGCCCAGAAGGACCGCGAGCAGGTCAAGCACTCCACCAAGAAGCCGTTCAAGCAAAAGGGAACGGGCCGCGCGCGTGCCGGTATGACGTCCTCGCCGCTGTGGCGCGGGGGTGGCCGCATCTTCCCGAACATGCCTGACGAGAACTTCTCGCAGAAGATCAACAAGAAGATGTACCGTGCCGGCATGGCGTCCATCTTCTCGCAGCTCGCACGCGAGGGCCGCGTGGCCGTGGTTGAATCGATCAAGGTCGATTCGCCCAAGACCAAGGCGCTGGCTGCCAAGTTCAAGGCAATGAATCTCGAGTCCGTGCTCGTGATCGCCGAAGAAGTCGACGAGAACCTGTACCTGGCCTCGCGCAACCTGGTGAATGTGCTCGTGGTCGAGCCGCGCTACGCCGATCCAGTGTCGCTGGTTCACTACAAGAAGGTGCTGGTCACTAAGGGCGCCGTCGACAAGCTCAAGGAGATGTTCGCATGAGCCGCATGAATCCTACGCCTCAGCAGCGTCAGTTCGACGAGGGTCGTCTGATGAACGTGCTGGTCGCACCGATCGTGTCCGAGAAGGCCACGATGGTCGGCGAGAAGTCGAATGCAGTCACTTTCAAGGTGCTGCAGGACGCCACCAAGCCCGAGATCAAGGCGGCTGTCGAACTGATGTTCAAGGTCGAAGTGAAGGGCGTATCCGTGCTCAACACCAAGGGCAAGAGCAAGCGCTTTGGCAAGTCGGTCGGCCGCCGCGACAACGTTCGCAAGGCCTACGTCACGCTCAAGGCCGGGCAAGAGCTCAATCTGGTCGGGGAAGGCGCTTAATCATGGCCGTTATCAAGATGAAACCCACTTCGCCGGGCCAGCGTGGCGCGGTGAAGGTCTCGCGAGACCACCTGTACAAGGGTGCGCCGCACGCTGCCCTGCTGGAGCCCCAGTTCCAGAAGGCCGGCCGCAACAACAACGGTCACATCACGACCCGCCACAAGGGCGGCGGCCACAAGCACCACTACCGAGTGGTGGACTTCGTGCGCAACAAGGACGGCATCCCTGCCAAGGTCGAACGCATCGAGTACGACCCGAACCGCACCGCCCACATCGCGCTCGTGTGCTACGCCGACGGCGAGCGCCGCTACATCATCGCCCCGCGCGGCCTGGAAGCCGGCGCGACGCTGCTGAGCGGAGCGGAAGCGCCGATCCGCGCCGGCAACACGCTGCCGATCCGCAACATCCCGGTGGGTTCGACGATCCATTGCATCGAGCTGCAGCCCGGCAAAGGCGCGCAGATCGCCCGCTCGGCTGGTACCTCGGCCACGCTGCTGGCCCGCGAAGGCGTCTACGCCCAGGTCCGCATGCGTTCGGGCGAAGTGCGCCGGGTGCACGTCGAGTGCCGCGCGACCATCGGTGAAGTCGCCAACGAAGAGCACAGCCTGCGCCAGCTTGGCAAGGCCGGTGTGAAGCGCTGGATGGGTATCCGCCCGACCGTTCGCGGCGTGGTGATGAACCCGGTCGACCACCCGCACGGTGGCGGCGAAGGCAAGACCGGCGAAGGCCGCCATCCTGTCGATCCGTGGGGCAATCTCACCAAGGGTTACCGCACCCGCAACAACAAGCGCACGCAGGTCTTCATCGTGTCGCGTCGCAAGAAGTAAGGGACAGCACAATGACTCGCTCTCTCAAGAAAGGTCCCTTCGTCGACCACCACCTGGTGGCCAAGGCCGACAAGGCCGTGACGAACAAGGACAAGAAGCCGATCAAGACCTGGTCGCGCCGCTCGATGGTTCTGCCCGAGTTCATCGGCCTGACCATCGCCGTGCACAACGGCAAGCAGCACGTGCCTGTCTACATCACCGACCAAATGGTCGGCCACAAGCTCGGCGAATTTGCGCTCACGCGCACGTTCAAGGGGCACCCCGCGGACAAGAAAGTCCAGAAGAAGTAAGGAACGACCATGTCTGAAACACGTGCAGTCCTCCGCGGCGTCCGCCTTTCGGTCGATAAGGGCCGTCTGGTCGCCGATCTGATCCGCGGCAAGAAGGTCGATCAGGCGCTCAACATCCTGCAGTTCACGCAGAAGAAGGCCGCCGTGATCGTGAAGAAGGTGCTCGAGTCGGCCATCGCCAATGCCGAGCACAACGACGGTGCCGACATCGACGAGCTGAAGGTCAAGACCATCTACGTCGAGCAGGGCGCCACGCTCAAGCGCTTCACCGCACGCGCCAAGGGCCGCGGCAACCGCATCAGCAAGCCCACGTGCCACGTGTACGTGACGGTGGGCAACTAACAGGCTGGAACATATATGGGACAGAAAATCCACCCGACCGGCTTCCGCCTTGCGGTCAGCCGTAACTGGTCCAGCCGCTGGTACGCGAGCAACCGCGACTTCGCGGGCATGCTGGCCGAAGACATCAAGGTGCGCGAGTACCTAAAGAAGAAGCTCAAGAACGCGTCCGTGTCGCGCGTGATGATCGAGCGCCCCGCCAAGAACGCCCGCATCACGATCTACTCGGCACGTCCGGGCGTCGTGATCGGCAAGAAGGGCGAGGACATCGAGAACCTGAAGCGCGAGCTCGGCAAGCAGCTGGGCGTCCCGGTCGCCGTGAACATCGAGGAAGTGCGCAAGCCCGAGATCGATGCACAGCTGATCGCCGACAGCATCACGCAGCAGCTCGAAAAGCGGATCATGTTCCGCCGCGCCATGAAGCGCGCCATGCAGAACGCCATGCGTCTGGGTGCCCAGGGCATCAAGATCATGTCGGCCGGCCGCCTGAACGGCATCGAGATCGCCCGCACCGAGTGGTACCGCGAAGGCCGTGTGCCGCTGCACACGCTGCGTGCCGACATCGACTACGGCACCTCGGAAGCCAAGACCACCTACGGCGTCATCGGCGTCAAGGTCTGGGTCTACAAGGGTGACACGCTCGGCCGCAACGACCTGCCGGCCGCCGAGACCCCGCGTCCCGAAGAAGAGCGCCGCCCGCGTGGCCCCCGCCGTGATGGCCGCCCCGGCGGCGACCGCCCGGGCTCGGACCGTCGCGGCCCCCGTGCCGGTGCCCGCGGCCCGATCGGCGGCAACGTCGCCCCGGCAGACGGCAGCGACAAGCCCGCAGAAGCTACCGGTGCACAACCGGGTGCAGACTCGAAACCCGCCGTTAAGCGCGTCCGCAAAGCCGCGCCCGCTGCAGCAGCGGACGGTGCCAAGAACGAGTGATCGTTCTTAGAACTACGGAGTAAGAAACATGCTGCAACCTGCACGCAGAAAGTTCCGCAAGGAACAAAAGGGCCGCAACACCGGCATCGCGACCCGCGGCAACGCGGTGTCCTTCGGTGATTTCGGCCTCAAGTCGATCGACCGTGGCCGCCTGACGGCACGCCAGATCGAAGCCGCCCGTCGCGCGATCTCGCGCCACGTCAAGCGGGGCGGTCGCATCTGGATTCGCGTGTTCCCCGACAAGCCGATCTCCACGAAGCCCGCCGAAGTGCGGATGGGTAACGGCAAGGGCAACCCCGAGTACTACGTGGCCGAAATCCAGCCCGGCAAGGTGATCTACGAGATCGTCGGCGTGCCCGAAGAGCTCGCCCGCGAAGCGTTCCGCCTGGCTGCCGCCAAGCTGCCGCTGCGCACCACCTTCGTCGCGCGCCAGCTCGGCGCCTGATCGAGGAGAACACTGATGGCAACACGTAAGAAGAAGGACGCGGCGGCTTCGGCCAAGGTGTCGAAGGCCGCAGCGCTGCGCGACAAGGACGTCGCCGCGCTGCAGACCGAGATCAAGGATCTGCAGAAGGCCCATTTTGGCCTGCGCATGCAGAAGGCTACTCAACAGCTGTCGAACACGGCCACGCTGCGCGTCACGCGTCGCGACATCGCGCGTGCCAAGACCATTCTTGCGCAGAAGCAGCAAGAATCCGCCAAGTAAGGAGTGACCATGACGGAAGCTAAAAAATCCCTCAAGCGCACCCTGATCGGCAAGGTGGTCAGCGACAAGCGTGAAAAGACCGTGACGGTGCTCGTCGAGCGCCGTGTGAAGCACCCGATCTACGACAAGATCGTGATCCGCTCGAGCAAGTACCACGCCCATGACGAAAAGGGCGAGTACAAGATGGGCGACCTGATCGAGATCACCGAGAGCCGGCCGATCTCCAAGTCGAAGAACTGGGTGGTGACCCGCTTGGTCGAGAAGGCTGTGCTGGTCTGATCCCAGCGGCGACGCAGTCAAGACAAAAGCGGCCCACAATGTGGGCCGTTTTTCTTTTTCAGGAGCACATTCCATGATCCAAGTCGGGGACACCCTTCCTTCCGCCACCCTGCAGGAGTATTCCGAGGTCGAAGGCGAAGGCTGCAGCATCGGACCCAACCCGGTCGAAGTGAGCAAGGCCGCGGCAGGCAAGACGATCGCGATCTTCGGCCTACCCGGTGCCTTCACGCCGACTTGCTCGGCCAAGCACGTGCCCGGATATGTGCAGAACCACGAAGCGCTCAAGGCCGCGGGCGTGGACGAGATCTGGTGCGTGAGCGTCAACGACGCCTTCGTGATGGGCGCCTGGGCGCGCGACCAGAAGACAGGCACCAAGGTACGCATGCTGGCCGACGGCAGCGGCGTGTTCGCGAACGCGACCGGACTCACGCTGGACCTCACGGCGCGCGGCATGGGGGTCCGCAGCAACCGCTATTCGATGCTGGTGAAGGATGGCAAGGTCGCCGCGCTCAACGTCGAGGCGCCCGGCAAGTTCGAGGTCAGCGACGCCGAGACGCTGCTCAAGCAGGCGCGCGGCTGAGCGCTCACGTGCTCAGAGCTCCACCTTGAGGTAGTGCGCCCCGGCGATGGGGTTGTGATAGTAAGGCGGAACCTCGACGAAGCCCAGGTCTTCGTAGAGGGCTCGGGCCGACTCCATGTCGTCCAACGTGTCCAGCAGTACGCAGGCGTAGCCTGCGCCGCGTGCCGCGTCCAGGATGGCCTCGGCCATCTGGCGGCCGAGCCCGAGGCCGCGGAACGCCGGGCGCACGTAGAGCCGTTTCATCTCGGCGGCGTTGGGATAGTCGGCGGTGTCCAGCGGGCGCAGCGCGCAGCAGCCGGCCACGTAGGCCATGCCGCCCTGTGCGCGCCGGATCCTGGGTACATCGATCTGCCGAGAGGTCGCGCCGTCTCCTTCAGCGTCCACGAGGGCCAGCAGCAGCGCGCCGCGCGGCTCGGCGTAGTCCCCGGGCAGCGTGGCCAGCTCCTCCTCGAAATTCTGAAAGCACAGGTCGATGTCCAGCGAGGCCGCATAGTCCCTGAAGATCGCTTGAGTGGCCTCGAACTCGTGCGGCTCGTCGGGCGTCACCAGCACGATGTCGGGTGTGCCTTCCAGCGGTAGCGGGCGGGAGATGGAAAAGCTCATGCTCGAAGCGACGCGATCCACGCCGCGAAGGCGGCGCAGGCCGCGAACACCGCCAGCGCCAGCAAGCGGGACGCGGCGTCGTCGCGGCTGGGCGCTGCGCTGCCGTCCGCGACCCGCTTGTCGCCGGAGATCATCGGCCGTACCAGCCGATGGCGCTTGACCGCCACATAGAAGAGCACCGCCAGCACGTGCAGGCTCACCAACGCGATCGCGATCCACTTGCCGAACGTGGTGTGCCAGGCCGTGGCGAGGCTCACCGTCGCGCCCGAGACGAAGCGCGTGAGCGGCCCCGACGCCATGACCTCGTCGTCAGCCACCAGGCCGGTCGCCACCTGCAGTGCCAGGATTGCCAGCAGGGCGAAAACGGAGAGCGCGCCGAGCGGCGTGTGCCCGATGAGGTGGTCCGGATGCGCGCGTCCGCGCAGGTAGTCCATGATCGACCCAGGCGAATAGGCGAAGGCGGCGAAGCGCGACCAGCGCCCACCGATGAAGCCCCAGATCACCCGAAACAGCAGCAGCGAAAGCACGGCGTAGCCGACTCGGAAGTGCCACTCCATGACCCCGCCGAGGCCGGTCGCGAGCTGGCCGATCACCGCCGCCGCGAGCGCCCAGTGGAACATGCGCGTAGGCAGGTCCCACACACGGGTGCGGGCGGCGCTGGCGTCGTCCAGGCTCGCGGGGCGCGTAGAGGACTCAAGGGCTGGCGGCATCGAGGGGCGGCTGGGCGCGAAGCGTCGGAAGGCGCAGATTAGCAAAGTCGGAGCCAGCGCGCCTACGGGTTGTCGCTATGCACGGACCCTCATCACACGCCCCTAAACTGGCGCGCGCCGCCGGTCCCGCGGCGCTGCCCCAACAAGTAGGAACCACGATGAATCGACTTGCCTCGTTCGCCCTTGCTGCGGCCGGTGCCGCGCTGTCCCTGCCGGCCATCGCCCAGTTCGCCAAGACCGAAGACGCCATCAAGTATCGCCAGAGCGCGATGTTCATCCAGAACCATCACATGAGCCGCCTGGGCGCCATGGCCAGCGGCCGCGCGCCCTATGACGCCGCGAGTGCCACATCGAACGCCGAGGTAGTGGCGCAGATCTCGAAGCTGCCGTGGATCGGCTTCGCCGCCGGCACGGAGGGCGGCAAGGCCAAACCGGAGATCTGGAAAGAGCAGGCGAAATTCAAGGAGCTCAGCGACAAGCTGGTGAGCGAGACCGAAAAGCTCCTCGTTGCTTCGAAGGCCGGCAACCTGGACGCACTCAAGGCCGCAGTCTCGGCCGTCGGCGAGACCTGCAAGTCCTGCCACGACACCTTCCGAAGCAAATGAAAGCAAAGGGCGCTGTCGAATGACACCGCCCGCCGTCGGACTACGCTTCGGCGAGCAATTTCTCGATCAGCCGGTGCAGCTCGGCGAAGTCGGGCTCGCCCACATAGCGTTTCACGATCTCGCCGCGCTTGTTGACGATATAGGTGGTGGGCGTCAGCTTCACGTCGCCCCAGGCCTGGGCCACCGCGCCGGTGTTGTCGATCGCAACCTTGAAAGGCAGCTTGCGCGTCTGGGCGAAATTCACGACGTAGCTAGGCGGGTCGTAGCTCATCGCCACTGCCAAGGTGTCGTAGCCCCGGTCCTTGTACTTGTCGTAGGTGGCGATCACCTTGGGCATCTCGGCAACGCAGGTGACGCAGCTGGTGGCCCAGAAATTGACGAGGGTGACCTTGCCCTTCAGGTCCTCCGTGCTCTTCTTGCTGCCGTCGAGCAGCACGAAGGTCGATGCCGGCGCCGCCGCGACACCCGTATCCAGGTACACACCGACGCCGGCAATCAGGGCGATCGCGACGGCAACGGCGGGGACGAGCTTTTTCATGGGCACAGGATAAAGGGGCGAGTGCGATTTTAGTTCCGCCGGCGGTGCCGCGCCCGCGCGAGGGCACCTTTGTTGGTCACCCGGAGGCGGCTCGATAATCAGCCTCCCGATGCCCATACCGCTCCGTTCCCGATTGGCGCCCCTTGTCCTTCTCGCCGCTGCCCTCGGCGCCTGCAGCCCGGTCTTCAATTGGCGCGAGGTCCCGATCGCAGATGACGGCCTGGTCGCGCTGCTGCCTTGCAAGCCCGACCGCGCGACCCGCAACCTGCCGCTGGGCGGCAGCGCATCGATCGCCGTGGACATGACCGGCTGCGAGGCTGGCGGTGCCACCTTTGCCGTGGCCCATGCCACGGCCGAGGACGCGGTCCAGGCCGAAAGCTGGATGCGCGCCTGGCGCAGCGCCACCCGCAACCAGCTGGCCGGCGCGGCGATCGCCGAAGCGCCTGCCACGCTGCCTCGGGCCGCGGCCTCTCCGGCGCCCGTGCGCCTCGAGGTCCGGCAACAGGGCGCCGGAGACCCCGCGCCCGCCCAGATGCTCTGGTTCGCCCAGCAACGCAGCGGCAAGACGGCGCTTTACCAGGCGACCGTGCTCGGCCGGCCTGCGTCGGCCGACGCGCCCGCGGTCTTTTTCGAAGGGCTGCGGCTTCCATGAGCCGCACGGCCGCTCCGAAGGCGAATGGCACCGCAGCCGAAGGTGGAGGTGCTTCAGGAGGCCGCACGGCCGCTCCGAAGGCGAATGGCACCGCAGCCGAAGGTGGAGGTGCTTCAGGAGGCCGCACGGCCGCTCCGAAGGCGAATGGCACCGCAGCCGAAGGTGGAGGTGCTCCACGAGGCCGCACGGCCGCTCCGAAGGCGAACAGCACCGCAGCCGACGGCGGAGGTACGCCAGGGAGCAGCCTCTTCCTCGGGCGCCGCCGCAGTGCCGCGGTCTTCCTGGCCTTCGCCTTCGCCTACTTCCTTTCCACGCTGATCCGCGCCATCACCGCCACCCTGTCGCCTACGCTGACGGCGGATTTCCAGCTGCACGCGCGCGACCTCGGCCTGTTGGCCGGCGGCTATTTCCTGGGCTTCGCCATCACCCAGCTGCCCATGGGGACCTGGCTCGACCGCCACGGCCCCAAGCGCGTCATCGTGTGCTTCCTGTCGACGGCCGTCGCCGGCTGCCTGCTCTTCTCGGCCGCGACGCAATTCTCGGTGTTGATGGCCGCGCGCGTGCTCACCGGCGTGGGCGTCAGCGCCTGCCTGATGGCGCCGTTGACCGCCTACAGGCGCTGGTTCGACCCCGCCTTGCAGCTGCGGGCCAACTCCTGGATGTTGATGGTCGGTTCGCTGGGCCTGGTCGGCGCCACGCTGCCCGTGCACTGGCTGATGCCGCTCTGGGGCTGGCGGCCGCTGTTCTGGCTGGTGGCGGCCGGCCTGCTGGTCGCCATGCTCTTGATCGCCTGGGCCGCGCCGGCCTGGCGCCAAGCCGGCGGCGAACCCCTGGGGATGACCCAGGACGGCGGGTATTCCGATGTGTGGCGCGACCCCTTCTTCCGCAAGCTGGCCCCGATCGGCTTCTTCAACTACGGCGGCTTCGTCGCCATGCTGACGCTCTGGGTCGTTCCCTGGCTCACCCAGGTGGCCGGTTACGCGCCCGGAGAGGCGGCCGATGCGCTTTTCCAGATCAGCATCGCGATGCTGGCAGCCTACTGGCTGTGGGGTGTCGCCAACCCCTGGTTCGCGCGCCGCGGAATCGCCGCCGACCGGCTGATCGGCTGGGGCCTGCCGCTCAGCATGCTGGCGCTGGGCGCCATCCTGGTGCTCGGGCCGGCCGCGGGTACCCTGGCGTGGATGGTCTTCCTCTGCAGCTCCACCGTCGTGGCCGTGGCCCAGCCGGCCGTCGCGATGGCGCTGCCCCCGGCGCTGGCGGGCCGGGCACTGTCGGCGTACAACCTGATGGTGTTTCTGGGTGTTTTCGTGATCCAGTGGTGCGTCGGCCTGCTGATCGACCTGCTCGGGCGGGCCGGCTTCGATGCGCCGGGCGCCTTCCGCGGCGCGCTGGGACTGTTCCTGGGATGCTGCTTGTTATCTTATTTCTACTTCCTTTGGGCGCCCCCGCATAATCGACGAACCCGCCTTCGCCCCGCATGAACAGCATCTTCATCATTGCCCACTCGCCGCTCGCCCAGGCGCTGCGGCAGTGCGCGCTGCATGTGTTCCCCGACAGCGAGCCCTCGATCGCGGCGCTCGACGTGCTGCCCAACGTGTCGCCCGACGAAACCCTGGCGGCGGCGCGCATCACCCTGGCCCAACTGGAGCGCACGCCCCGCTCGCAGGTGCTGGTGCTGGCCGACGTGTTCGGCGCCACCCCCTGCAACGTGGCGCAGAAGCTGGTCGATGGCGTGCGCTCGCGCCTGGTGGCCGGCGTCAACCTGCCGATGCTGTTGCGTGCCGTAAGCTATCGCAACGAGCCGCTCGAGACGTTGGTGCAGCGTGCTCTCACCGGTGGCACCGCGGGGGTGATGCAGGTGGCGGTGGCGGCACCCCAGAATCAGGCAAGAAGAAAGCACAGTGATCAAGACATCCGTGACCATCAGCAATAAGCTGGGTCTGCACGCGCGGGCCTCGGCCAAACTCACCAAGCTCGCGGGCAGCTATCCCTGCGAGGTCTGGCTGGCACGCGGTGATCGCCGGGTGAATGCCAAGAGCATCATGGGCGTGATGATGCTGGCCGCAGGCATCGGGGTGACAGTGGAGATCGAGACCGACGGCGAGCGGGAGCAGGAAGCGATGGATGCCATCGTCGCATTGATGAACGACAAGTTCGGAGAAGGCGAATGACTTTTGCCGTCCATGGGCTGCCCGTGGCCCGTGGCATTGCGATCGGACGCGCCGTGCTCGTGGTCTCGAGCCGGCTCGACGTCGCCCACTACTTCATCAAGCCGGAAGAGGTCGAAACGGAGATCGACCGCGTGCGCATCGCGCGCAACGCCGTCGCCGAGGAGCTGCAGAAGCTGCAGGCCAGCGTCGCCCTGATGGGCCCCAACGACGCGCCGCATGAGCTCGCCGCGCTGCTCGAGGTGCACCTGATGCTGCTGCAGGACGAGGTGCTGACCGGCGGCGTCAAGCACTGGATCGTCGAGCGTCTCTACAACGCCGAGTGGGCGCTGACCACCCAGCTGGAGGTGGTCGCGCGCCAGTTCGACGAGATGGAGGACGAGTACCTGCGCGAGCGCAAGGCCGACCTCGAGCAGGTGGTGGAGCGCCTGCTGCACCGCATGAAAGGCACGGCCGCGGTGCTGGCGCCCACGCCGCCGCGGCGCAAGCGCACCGCCGAGGACGAGGACAGCGACCCCACTGCCCGCGACGCCATCGACGCCCCCCTGGTGCTGATCGCCCACGACCTCTCGCCGGCCGACATGCTGCAGTTCAAGAAGAGCGTGTTCGCCGGCTTCGTCACCGACGTCGGCGGGCGGACCTCGCACACCGCGATCGTCGCGCGCAGCATGGACATCCCGGCCGTGGTCGGCGCGCGCAGCGCCAGCCAGCTGGTGCGGCAGGACGACTGGGTCATCATCGACGGCGATGCCGGCGTGGTGATCGTCGATCCCTCTCCCATCATCCTGGCCGAATACGGCTTCAAGCAGCGCCAGGGCGACCTGGAGCGCGGCCGGCTGGCGCGCCTGCGCCACAAGCCGGCCGTCACGCTCGATGGCCAGAAGGTCGACCTGCTGGCCAACATCGAGATGCCCGAGGACACGCTGGGTGCCGTCAAGGCCGGCGCGGTCGGCGTCGGCCTGTTCCGCAGCGAGTTCCTCTTCATGGGCCGCGAGGCCCAGCGCATGACCCGCCTGCCCGACGAGGAAGAGCAATACCAGGCCTACCGGCGCGCCATCGAGGGCATGCAGGGCATGCCGGTCACCATCCGCACCATCGACGTCGGCGCCGACAAGCCGCTCGACGGAAAGATGGTGCGCGACGACGAGTCCCACCTCAACCCGGCGCTCGGCCTGCGCGCGATCCGCTGGAGCCTGGCCGATCCTGCGATGTTCCTGACCCAGATCCGCGCCATCCTGCGCGCGGCCGCGCATGGCGAGATCCACCTCTTGATCCCCATGCTCGCGCACGTCAGCGAGATCCGCCAGACGCTGGCGCTGATCGACTTCGCGCGCGCCGAGCTCGACAACCGCGGCATGGTGCATGGCAAGGTCAAGCTGGGCGCGATGATCGAAGTGCCGGCCGCAGCGCTCACGCTCAAGATCTTCCTCAAGCATTTCGATTTCCTTTCGATCGGCACCAACGACCTGATCCAGTACACCCTGGCCATCGACCGCGCCGATGAATCGGTGGCCCATCTTTACGACCCTGCCCATCCGGCCGTGCTGCGCCTCGTGGCCGAGACGATCGCCGAGTGCAGGCGCCAGGGCAAGGGCGTCAGCGTTTGCGGCGAGATGGCCGGCGACGTCGCCTTCACGCGCCTGCTGCTGGGCATGGGCCTGCGCAGCTTCTCGATGCACCCCTCGCAGATCCTGGCGGTCAAGCAGGAGGTGCTGCGCGCTGACACGAGCAAGCTGCAGGCGTGGACGCAGCAGGTGCTCGAGGCCGACGATCCGGCCAGCCTGATGACGCCTGCGGCCGCGCCGCAATAAAACGAAACACGCCGAAACGGCCGCGAAAGGACTTCGTGACGGCCGGATCGCACCATCGAGTCTCCCTGATCGATCCCGATCGCACTGGAAGGAAGACTCTCATGAAACCCTGGTTCAAACGCTCCCTCTTTGGTTTTGCCGGCGCGGCGCTGGTCGCCGGCAGCCTCGCCGGCTGCTCCGGCCATCGTCACGGCTGGGGCGGCGGCTCCGAGCAGGACCGCGCCGAGTTTCGCGCCCGCATGGTCGAGCGCGTGGGCAGCAAGCTGGAGCTCGATGCCACGCAGAAGCAGAAGCTCGAAGTGCTGGCCGAGAAGATCCAGGCCCAGCGCCAGGCGCTGCGCGGCGGCGGCGATCCGCGCGCGGAATTCCGCGCCCTGTTCGCCGGCGCCAAGCTCGACCAGGAGCGCGCGAAGAAGCTGGTCGCGGACAAGACGGCGGCAGTCCAGGCCGGCAGCCCCGAGGTGATTGCGGCAGCAGCTGACTTCTTCGACAACCTGAATCCCACGCAGCAGCAGAAGGTGCGCGAGTTCATGGAGCGTGGCCGCCGCTGGGGCCACCGTGGCTGATCTTTCCGCAGCGCGGATTCCGCCCGCGAGGGTCTCGAACCCGCCGTGGGCGCGGCCGGTGCCGGACACCCGGAACGCTCTGCCTGGCGCCGCGCAGGGCGGCGTACGCATCCTGCTACGGCTCGAAGGCCTGGCCGTGCTCGCGGCGGCCGTGGCCGCCTATGTGGACCTGGGCGCGAGCTGGGGCGCCTTCGCCATGCTGTTCCTGCTGCCCGACCTGAGCTTCCTCGGCTACCTCGCCGGCTCGCGCGTGGGTGCCTCCGCGTACAACATGGCGCACTCCTACATCGGTCCGGTCGCCTTGCTGGGGCTGGGCCTGGTCGGCGACATGCCGGCCGCCGTGGCGCTCGGGCTGATCTGGAGCGCGCACATCGGACTGGACCACGCCTTGGGCTACGGCCTCAAGTACGGGAGCGAGTTCGGTGTCACCCACCTCGGCCGCGTCGGCCCCACCGACCCATGGTGAGCATCACGCCGCATGATGGAATCCGCCGGCCACCCCCGGGGCTGGCCTTCGCGCTGCGATGGCGGCCGGCCTGATCACCAGCCTGCTGTTCGCCGGTAGGCACAATCGCCATCGCATGCCCCGCATCCTGCTGATCGACGACGACGAGCACCTGGCCGCGCCGCTGGCGAGCTACTTTGCGCGCTTCGACTGCGTGCTGGAGAGCGCGCAGCGCCCCAGCGATGGCCTGGCCAAGCTGCGGGCCCAGGCCTACGACTGCGCCATCCTCGACGTCATGCTGCCCGAGATGGACGGCTTCGCCCTGTGCCGCGAGATCCGCAAGGAGAGCGACATCCCGATCGTGATGCTGACCGCGCGCGGCGACGTCATGGACCGCGTGGTCGGCCTCGAGCTCGGCGCCGACGACTACCTGCCCAAGCCCTTCGAGCCGCGCGAGCTGGTCGCGCGGGTGCAGACCATCCTGCGCCGCCAGCGCGCCATGCCGGCCGCGGCGCCCGCGCAGCGCCGGGTCTTCGAGGGCCTGTCGATCGACCTCGACCGCCGCGAGGTGCTGCGCCAGGGCGAGCGCGTGGAGCTGACCGGCACCGAGTTCGAGCTGCTCGCCCTCTTGGCCGACCCGCCCGGCAAGGTCTGGAGCCGCGACGACATCCTGAACCGGCTGCGCGGCCACGAAGCCGAGCTCTACACCCGCGCCGTCGACATCGTGGTGAGCCGCCTGCGCAAGAAGCTGGAGCCGCTCGACTGCATCAAGACCCTGCGCAACGCGGGCTACATGCTCGCGGTCGGCAAGAGCGATCCGTGAACCGGCGCCCGCATTCGCCCCGGCACTGGCGAAGCCGCTGGCGGCATTCGCTGCGCCTGCGGCTGATCACCGTCTTCGTGCTGCTCGCCATGGCGATGGCGGCGGTGTTCCTGGGCGGCATGCAGCGCGCCTTCTCCAACGGCTGGCGCGAGGCGGCGCAGCCGCTGGTCGGCGACTACATGGACCGGCTGGTGGCCGAGCTCGGCACGCCGCCCGACGTGGCACGCGCGCAGGCCCTGGTCACGCGGCTGCCGATCTCGATCCGCATCGAGGGTCCGGCGGTCAACTGGGACTCGCATCCGCAGCGCCGCTGGCGCAACTTCGGCCCGGGCAGGGGCGACTGGCTCACGCGCAGCACCGCCGACGGCCATCGCATCAGCTTCGGGCTGGGCACACTGCCGTGGCAGCGCGAGCCGCATGGCATCGGCTGGATCACGCTGGCGCTGCTGCTCGCCCTGATCGCGATCGCGTACGCCTATGTGCGCAGGCTCCTGCGGCCGCTGGACGACATCCGCGACGGCGCCGAGCGCTTCGGCCGCGGCGCCTTCGACCAGCCGATCCCGCTGCGCCGGCGCGACGAGCTGGGCGACCTGGCGCAGCGCATCAACACCATGGCCCACGACATCCAGGGGATGCTGGACGCCAAGCGCGCGTTGCTGCTCGCGCTGAGCCACGAGCTGCGCTCGCCGCTCACGCGAGCGCGCCTGAATGCCGAGCTGCTGCCGGCCACGCCCGAGGGCGAGACCGAGCGCGCCGCGCTCCTGCGCGACCTGGCCGAGATGCGCGACCTGATCAGCGACCTGCTCGAGAGCGAGCGCCTCGCGAGCCCGCATGTGGCGCTGCAGCGCGAGCCGGTCGACCTGGCGGCGCTGGTGCACGATGTGGTGGCCGAGCATCCCGAGGGCGGCCGCGTCGTGCTCGACATCGCCGAAGGCCTGCCGGCGGTGGCGGTGGACCGCCTGCGCATCCGCGTGCTGGTGCGCAACCTGCTCGAGAACGCGTTGCGCTACGGCGTCGACGCGTCCCAGCCGCCGCGCATCGCGCTGCGCGCTGCGGGGCAGGGCGGCATCGCGCTGGAGGTGCGCGACTTCGGCCCCGGCGTCGATGCCGCGCAGCTGGAGCACCTGACCGAGCCCTTCTACCGCACCGACAGTGCACGCCAGCGCGCCACCGGCGGGGTCGGGCTGGGCATGTACCTCTGCCGCCTGGTGGCCGAGGCGCATGGCGGCACGCTCACGGTGCGCAACGCCCAGCCGGGCCTGGCGGTCAGCGCCGTGCTGCCCGGCGCTTGAACGAACTCGATCCCTGTCGCCTGTGCTACCGGCGTGCCTTCCGGGCGGGGCTACGATCCTTCCCCCGTACACCCAGGCAGGAGACAAACCCATGAGCAGCACCCTCAGCAATCGCCAGGTCCGCCTCGCCAAGCGCCCCGAAGGCGCGGCCACACGCGACAACTGGCAGTTCACCACCGAGCCGGTCGGCGAACCGGCCGAGGGCGGCGTCCTGGTCAAGACCCTGTCGCTCTCGCTCGATCCCGCCATGCGCGGCTGGATGAACGAGGGCAAGAGCTACATCCCGCCGGTCGAAATCGGCGCCGTCATGCGCGCCGGCGGCGTCGGCCGCGTGATCGCCTCGCGCAACCCGGCCTTCGCGGTTGGCGACACGGTGTACGGCACGCTGGGCGTGCAGGAATACATCCTGATCCCGCAGGAAGAGGTCAAGCGCGCTGGGCTCACCAAGATCGACCTGCGCGCCGGCTCCATCACGCAATGGCTCAACGTCCTGGGCATGCCGGGCATGACCGGCTACTTCGGCCTGATGGACATCGGCCAGCCGAAGCCCGGCGAGACGGTCGTGGTCTCGGGCGCCGCCGGCGCCGTTGGCCAGACGGTGGGCCAGCTCGCGAAGATCAAGGGCTGCCGTGCGGTCGGCATCGCCGGCGGCCCGGAGAAATGCGACTGGGTGGTCAAGGAGCTCGGCTTCGACGCCTGCATCGACTACAAGGCCGGTCCCTCCGCCGTGCGCGACGGCCTGAAGGCGCACTGCCCCAAGGGCATCGACATCTACTTCGACAACGTCGGCGGCGAGATCCTCGATGCCGCGCTGGCCCGGCTGGCGCGCGGCGCACGCATCATCATCTGCGGCGCCATCAGCCAGTACAACAACGCCAACAGCGCTCCGGCGCAGGGTCCGAAGAACTACCTGAGCCTCCTGGTGAACCGCGCGCGCATGCAGGGCATGGTGGTGTTCGACTATGCCGACCGCTACCACGTTGCCGTGGCCGAGCTGGCGACCTATCTGAAGGACGGCCGCATGAAGAGCCGCGAGGATGTGGTCGAGGGCATCGACACCTTCCCTGAGGCGCTCGCGCGGCTGTTCACGGGGCAGAACTTCGGCAAGCTGGTGTTGCAGGTGGCGAAGGACTGATCGAAAGCGGGTGTCGGGTCATCGAGCCCGTACCCGCGACCCCATCACCGCCGCCGACAGGATCAGGAACGCCGCCAGCGCAATGGTCCAGCTCAGCGGCCGCTGCGTGACCACCATCAGCAGCGCCGTCGAGGCCAGCGGCGTGATGTAGCTCAGGATGCCGATCTGCCGCGCGTCGCCGCGCTTGAGCGCCATGTCCCAGAGAAAGAAGGCCGCGCCCAGCGGGCCCAGGCCGCACAGCGCGACCAGCAGCCAGTCGCGCGCTGACAGCGACGCCTGCGGTTCCAGCAGTGCATGGCAGACGAGCGCGAGCACACCCGATACCAGGCCGAACAAACCGATGGCCGCGGTCGGGAAGGCGGCCACGCGCTTCGTCCACAGCGAATAGCTGGCCCAGATGAAGGCCGAGCCCAGTGCGGGCAGGAAGCCCCAGTACGAGGCAACCGTAGTCGCCGGCCCGGCGTTGCGCGCGCCGAGGATCGCGATCGCGGCGCCCGCGAAGCCCAGCAGTGCTGCCACCAGATGCAGCGGGCGCAGCGACAGCCCCGGCAGCAGCGCCGGCGCCAGCACGACCATGAAGAGCGGCCACAGGTAGTTCACCAGGTTCGCCTCGACGGGCGGTGCGTGGCGCAGCGCAATGAAGAGCAGGAAGTGGAAGCCGAACAGGCCGTAGATGCCCAGCGCGAGCGTGCGCGCCGGCACGGCCCAGGCCTGGCGGTTGCGCAGCACCACCGGCCAGCTCATCACGCTGCCGATCATCAGCGCGAGCCCGGTCAGGAGAAAGGGGGGCAGGTGGGAGAGCGATGTGCCCAGCGAGGCGAGCGTGCCCCAGAGGGCGATGGCGGCGAGGGCGTACAGCGTGGCGGCGGACATGCGCCCGAGCTTAAGCGGCGCGCTCGTCGCGCAACGACGGCGCATCGTCGGGGAACGACGGTCTTCAGTTCCTTCGAAGGGCCGCGGTGAGTGCTGACGGCGAGCGGTAGCCGGTGCGGCGGGCCGCCTCGGCGACGCTCATGCCGCCCATGCGCAACTGCCTGGCTTGCAACAGCCGCTGGCTTCGCAGCCATTGCATGGCCCCCATGCCCTGCTCGTCGCGGCAGCGCTGGGCGAACTGGCTGGGGCTCAGGCACGCGACCGCCGCGAGGTCGGCGACGCTCAAGGGCTGGTGCCAGCGCGCTTGTGCCCACGCGGCAAGTGCCGGCCAGTCGATAGCGCGCCGGCGGCCGTTCGGAACCTGAGGCCCCCAGGCCTCCAGCAGCAGCGCCGGTGCGTGATGCAGCGCGGCCGCGGGTGGCGAAGCCTGCGTCACGCACAGCGCGAGAAAGCGCGCCAGCGACAGGAGCTGCGGCGCCATCGGCGTGCGTCCCGCGCACTGGGCCCACAGGTCCTGGGTGGTGTCGAGGACGAGGCATCGGCTGCCGGTGCGCGACTCGAAGTCGTGGCGCTCCCCGGGCGTCACCACCCAGCCCTCGCCCGCGCCGACGCGGCGGCCGCGCCCCTCGACCTCCAGTTCCAGCACGCCGTCCATTCCGACCAGCACCTGGAAGTGCTCATGCACATGGCTGCCGCGCGAGGCCCCGTAGCGCCGCAGCGAAAGGGCGTGCGAGGGCAATGGGGTGGTGTCGTGCGATGGCATGGGATGGCGCCGATTGTCCTCCCGCTCAGCCGGCCGAGCGCTGCAGCCGCATGGTGAGCGAGAAGCGGTCCGCCGGATGGAGGGTGACCGTGACGTCGATCGTGTCGCCCTCGGCGTCGAGGTAGCGGCGCACGACCTGCATGGCTGCCGAGCCCGTGTCCACGCCCAGCTGCCGCGCCATCGCCGCGGGCACTTCCACCGCCTGCAACTGCTGCACGATCTCGACCACGCGCCGGCCGTAGCGCTGCTCGATCAAGGTGCTGACCAGCGTCTCCGGCGAGTCGCGAACGAGTTCCACCAGCTCGGTGTAGGCCGGGTCCATGTACAGGTCGGTCCAGCAGATCGGGAGCCCGAGCTGCTCCTCGTCCATCCGCAGGCTGGAAATGCGCAGCCAGGCCGTTCCCTCCGCGCAGCCGAGCAGGCGCGCCAGGGCACCCTTGGCTTGCAGCGTCTCGACCTCGCGCACTACACGGACGTGCGTCGCACCGAACTGCACCACGTCCTCGACCGAGGCCAGCGATTGCTGGAAGCCGACCTGCGGCGTTGCCGATTCCACGCGCGTGCCGACGTTCTTGCGGCGTGACACCAGGCCCAGCTGCTGCAGCTCCTGCAGGGCGGCGCGCACGGTATGCCGGCTGGTCTTGTAGTGATCGCGCAGCTCCAGCTCTGTCGGCAGGAGCGTGCCGACGGGGTAGTGGCCCGAGGTGATGCCTTCCTTGAGGTGCAGGGCGATATCGGAAAAGCGGGGCTTGATCATCGTGAACGCGATTTTGAGGCTCAGGGTTAGTACTGACGCGAGAATATGTTCGGACATATTACATTCAATATGTCCGAACATATGAGTGCTCCCATGTCCTCCACCTCCATTCCGATGGCCAGCACGGTCGTCGATTCGATCCTGTTCCGCGACGCCTTCGGCACTGCGAAGATGCGCGCGCTGTTTTCCGACCGTGCCCTGATCCAGCGCTACATCGACGTCGAGGTCGCGCTGGCGAAGGCCGAAGCGCGCGTCGGCGTGATCCCGCGCGAGGCGGCCGAGACGATCGCGCGCGAATCCACCATCGCGCGCATCGACTTCGACCATATGCGCGAAGAGACCGACATCGTCGGCTACCCGATCCTGCCGCTCGTGCACCAGCTGGTGGCAATGTGCGGCGAGGCGGGGCGCTACGTGCACTGGGGCGCGACCACGCAGGACATCATGGACAGCGCGGTGGCGCTGCAGGTGCGCGACGCGCTCGACGGCATCGACGCCGATATCCGCGAGCTGCGCGCCATCCTGGCCGGCCTCGCGAAGAAATACCGCGACACGCCGATGGCCGGCCGCACCCACCTGCAGCAGGCCCTGCCCGTGACCTTCGGCTACAAGGCGGCGATCTGGCTGGCGATGTTCGATCGCCACCAGCAGCGCCTGGCCGAATTGCGCCCGCGCGTCGCGGTGGTCGAGTTCGCCGGTGCCGCGGGCACGCTGGCTTCGCTCGGCGATAAGGGCTTCGAGGTGCAGCAGGCGATGGCCGAGGAGCTCGGCCTGGGCGTGCCGGCCACCACCTGGCACGTGGCGCGCGACGGCTTCGCCGAGGCGGTGAACCTGCTGGCGCTGGTGACCGGCTCGCTCGGGAAGATTGCACTCGACATCATGATCATGGCGTCCACCGAATTCGCCGAGGTCTACGAGCCCTTCGTGAAAGGTCGCGGCGCGAGCAGCACGATGCCGCAGAAGCGCAACCCCATCTCCAGCGAGCTGATGCTGGCCGCGTCCAAGGCGGTGCGGCAGCACGCCGGCCTGATGGTCGACGCGATGGTGCAGGACTTCGAGCGCGCCACCGGACCCTGGCATGCCGAGTGGATCGCGATTCCCGAGAGCTTCATCCTCACGGCGGGCGCGCTGCACCAGGCCAAGTTCGCGCTGGGCGGCCTGATCGTCGATACCGAGCGCATGAAGCACAACCTGGGCATCAGCCGCGGCCTGATCGTGGCCGAGGCGGTGATGATGGGCCTGGCGCCGCACACCGGCCGCCAGCAGGCGCACGACCTGGTCTACGACGCCTGCCGCCGTGTCAACGAGCAGGGCGGCACGCTGGGCGAGGCGCTGGCCGCGCTGCCCGAAGTCACCCGGCACCTCGACCGCGCCGCGATCGACCGCCTGACCGACCCCGCCAACTATCTCGGCCTTGCGCCGCAGATGGTCGATCGTGCGCTCGCGCTTTCGGCGAAGGCGCAGCACTGAACTTCCCCGATCCCATTCTTCATTCCATTCCAGGAGACATGAGCATGCGTTTCATCAAGACCCTTCTTTGCACATTCGCGGCCGCCGCTGCCGTCGGTGCCGCGCAGGCCCAGGCCTACCCGACCAAGCCGATCACGTGGATCGTGCCCTTCGCCGCGGGCGGCCCCACCGATGCGCTCGCGCGCAGCATCGCCGAGCGCGTGGCGCGCGAGCTCGGCCAGCCGATCGTGATCGACAACTCGGCCGGAGCGGGCGGCACCATCGGTGCAGCCAAGGCTGCGCGCGCGACGCCGGACGGCTACACCATGCTGGTCGGCCACATGGGCTACATGGGCGCCGCGCCGGCCCTCTACAAGAAGCTCAGCTACGACCCGGTGAAGGACTTCGAGCCCGTCTTCCGCTTCCCCGACACGCCGCTGGTGCTGATGGTGCGCAAGGAGCATCCGGCAAAGGACATCCAGGGGCTGATCGACTTCGGCAAGAAGAACCCCGACAAGCTCTTCATCAGCAACGCCGGCGTGGGCTCCAGCTCCCACCTGATCGCCGCGCTGGTCGCGAGCGCCGCGAACATCAAGGTGACGCTGGTGCCGTACAAGGGCGCGGGCCCGGCCCTGGTGGACGTGATCGGTGGCCAGGTCGACGGCATCTTCGACCAGACCAACACCGCGCTGCCGCAGATCACCGAGTCCAAGGTGCGTGCGCTGGCCGTGACCTCGAAGGTGCGCTTGCCGCAACTGAAGGACGTGCCGACGATGGCCGAGACGGTGCTGCCCGGCTTCGAGGCCTCGACCTGGTACGGCATCTACGCGCCCAAGGGAACGCCCAAGGCGGCGCTCGAGAAGGTCCAGCAGGCCTACCTGAAGGCCATGACGGACAAGGCCTTCACCGACAAAATGGCGAGCCAGGCAATCCAGATGCTGCCGGCCGAGCAGTACACGGGCGCTGCGCTGGGCAAGCACACGGAGGCGGAAGTCGCGCGCTGGAAAGCGGTCGCGGCCAAGACCCACATCTCGCTGGACTGAAGCCCATGATCGCCATGCGCGTGGAGCCCGACGCCTTCGGGCCGGTCGAGATCCCGGCCGATCGCTACTGGGGGGCACAGACGCAGCGCGCGCTGGGCGTCTTCGAGATCGGCGAGGAGCGCTTCCCCGCCTGCCTGATCCGCGCCTTCGGCTTGCAGAAGATGGCGGCCGCGCGGGCCAACCTGCGCTGCGGCGCGCTCGATGCCGCGCTGGCGCAGAAGATCGTCGCCGCCGCCGAAGAGCTGCGCGCCGGTCGCTTCGACGACCACTTCCCGCTCAGCATCTGGCAAACGGGTTCGGGCACGCAGACCAACATGAATGCGAACGAGGTGATCGCGAACCGCGCCAACGAGCTGCTCGGCCAGCCGCTGGGCACGCGTGCGCCGGTGCACCCCAACGACCACGTCAACGCATCGCAATCGTCCAACGACAGCTTCCCGACCGTGATGCACCTCGCGGCGCAGCAGGAACTCGCGCAGCGCCTGCGACCTGCGCTGCTGCTGCTGCGCCAGCGGCTGGAGGAGCGCGCCGCCGCCTTCGCCGGGGTGCTGAAGATCGCGCGCACGCACCTGATGGATGCGGTGCCAATGACCATGGGCCAGGCCTTCGATGCCTTCGCCCGGCAGATCGACCACGGCATCGACCGCATCGACGGCACGCTGCCGCGCCTGTGCCTGCTGCCGCAGGGCGGCACCGCGGCCGGCACCGGGCTGAATGCGCCGCCGGGCTTCGATGCCGCCTTCTGCGAAGAGTTGAGTGCGTTGACCGGCACGGCCTTCGCGCCAAATCCCAGCAAGTTCGAAGGAATGGCGGCGCACGACACGCTGGTCGAGGTCTCGGGCGCACTCAACGTAGTGGCCACCTCGCTGGTCAAGATCGCCAACGACATCCGCCTGCTCGGCTCGGGGCCCCGGTGCGGACTGGGCGAACTGGTCATCCCGGATGACGGCCTGACCAGCTCGATCATGCCGGGCAAGCGCAATCCGACCATTGCCGAAGTGGTGGTGCAGGCGAGCCTGCAGGTGATGGGCAATCACGTCACCATCACCATGGCCGGCGCCTCCGGCAACTTCGAGCTCAACGTCGCCAAGCCGGTGCTGATCCACAACCTGCTGCAGTCGATCCGCGTGCTGGCCGACAGCGCGCGCGTGTTCGCCGAGCGGATGGTGAAGGACATTGAGGTCGACCGGCCGCGACTTGCGGCGCAGGTCGACAACGCGCTGCTGCTGGTCACCGCGCTCAATCCGGTGCTGGGCTACGACCGGGTCGCGCAGATCACGAAGACCGCCCTGGAGCGGAATACGAGCCCGCGGGATGCCGCCGTCGCCCTGGGCTTCCTGAGCGCCGCGGACTACGACCGCCTCGTCGACCCGAGGGCGATGGCGGGCTTGGCTGGCTAGAGCCTGAGGAGCAGGGCCGAGGCCGCGCACACCAGCAGGAAGGGGATGCTGATGCGATGGAATTCGCGCAGCCCGTGCTCCACCTTCGCCAGCCGCAGCGCGATCAGGTTGGCCAGCGATCCCAGCACGCAGCCGAAGCCGCCCACGCTGACGCCGGCGGCGAGCGCGGGCAGGTCGTGCACGTAGCGGTCGAGCAGGATGGTGGCCGGCACATTGCTGATGAACTGCGAGACGCCGATGGCGGCCAGGTAGGCGCGCCAGCCCTCGCCGATCGGCCATTGCTGCAGCAGCGCGGCGACGGTCGGCAGCTCGGCCAGCTGGCGCAGATCCACGAACATCAGCGCGATGATCGCGAGCAGCGCCCAGTCGATGCCCAGCAGCACGCGCGGGCGCAGCAGCAGGAAGGCGCCGAACACCAGCCCGAGCCCGGCGCCCAGCCAACCCTGGTCGAGCGCGATCACGAAGGCGATGAAGAGCAGGGCCGACAGCGCCAGCAGGCGCGGCTGCACGGGCGCGGCATCGCGCGCGGGCTTGAGCTGGATCTCCACGCGCGGCACCAGGAAGCGCACCGCGACGAAGAGCCAGAACAGCATCACGGCCACGGTCGGCGCCATCATGCCCATGAAGCCGAGGAAGCTCTCGCCCGAGCGGTGCCAGAGGTACAGGTTCTGGGGATTGCCGATCGGCGTGAGGGCAGAGCCTGCGTTGACGGCCAGCGCCTCCAGCACCACCAGCCGCGCCAGCGGCAGGTGGGCCTGCGCCGCCAGCACCCTTGTGAGCGGCACCAGCAGGAACAGGCTCACGTCGTTGGTGACCAGCGCAGAGAGCCCTGCGGCGGTCGCGACGAGGAAGAAGACCAGGTGGCGCAGTTCGGTGGTACGCGCGAGCAGTCGCGCGGCGACGGACTGCAGCATGCCGCTGCGCTCGACACCCTGCGTGATGGCCAGCAGGCCCGCCAGGGCGCCCAGCGTCTGCCAGTCGACCAGCTTCAGGTAGTCCAGCGGCGCGCGCGGGCGCACGACGGCGAAGACCACGGCCACCGCCAGCAGCACCCACAGAAGGCCGTGGCCGCCGCCGCCATGCTCGGCCGCGGTGTCCTCGGCTTCAGCGGGCGTCGCGCTCACGCAGCTCGCGCTTGAGCACCTTGCCGATTGCGCTGCGCGGGAGCTCGTCGACCAGGTGCAGGCGCGCGAGCCGCTGCGTCTTGCCGAGCTGGGCATTGGCCCATTGCAGCAGCGCCTCGCCCGGCGTTTCGTCGCCGGCACGGCGCACCACGAAGGCCACGGGCGTTTCCCCCCATTGCTCGGAGGGCATGCCGACCACGGCGGCCTCGGCCACTGCCGCGTGGCCGCGCAGCACGGCTTCAAGGTCGCTCGGGTAGATGTTGAAGCCGCCGCTGATGATCATGTCCTTCTTGCGATCGAAGAGGGTGAGGAAGCCCTCCTCGTCGAAGCGGCCGATGTCGCCGGTGCGGATGAAGCGCTTGCCCGCCGGATCGAACCACTCGGCCTCGCGCGTCTTCTCGGGCTGGCGGTGGTAGCCGACCATCATGCCGGCTGAATGGCCTACCACCTCGCCCGCCTCGCCGCGCGCGACCTCGCGGCCCGTTTCGTCGATCAGGCGGATGTCGCTGCCCTCCGCCGGCTGGCCGACGGTGTGCAGCTTGCCGGGGTGCAGGTGCGCTTCCAGGATGCAGGTGCCGCCGCCCTCGGTCATGCCGTAGAACTCGACCAGGCCGCCGGGCCAGCGCTTGAGCACGTCGGCCTTGAGTGCCGCGCCGAACGGCGCGCTCGTGCTGAACTTGAAGCGGAAGCTGGTGAGGTCGCAGGTGTCGAAGTCCGGATGCGCCATCAGGCGCTGGTACTGCACCGGCACCAGCATCGTGTGCGTCACGCGGTGCTGCTCGGCGAGCTTCAGGTAGCCGGCGGCATCGAACTTCGGCATCAACACCACGCTACCGCCGTAGGCCAGGGTCGGAAAGAAGACCACCAGGGTGGTGTTGGAGTACAGCGGCGTCGACAGCAGGGTCACGGTGTCTGGGCCGTAGCCGTACTTCGCGCCGCGCTGCACATGGGCCCAGCGCATGCCGTGGCCCTGCACGATGCCCTTGGGCTCGCCGGTGGTGCCCGAGGAATAGATGATGTTGAAGGGCGAGGACGGCTGCAGTTCGACCGCCTGCGGACGCGCTCCCGGCGGCGCCAGCCAGGCTTCGAAGGCCTGCCCGGCTGCGGAGCCGTCGAGCGCGATGCGAGGGGTGGCGTCCTTCGCCGCTGCGCCGATCACCTCGGCCGCCGCGGCATCGAGGAAGAGGATGTGCGCCTGCGCGTCCTCGATCATCCTTGCAAGGCTGGCGGGCGTGGAGCCGGGCGCCAGCGGCGCGACCGCGATGCCGGCGCGCAACGCGCCGAGGAACAGTGCCGCGTAGTGCGTGCTCGAGGCAGCGCAGATCGCGATGGCGTCTCCCGCGCGCAGGCCGTCGCGCTGCAGGCTCGCGGCCACGCGGTCCATCAGCGCATCGAGCGCGCCGTAGTCAAGCGTGCATTGGGAATCGGCGAGCGCGGTTCGGGACGGGGCTTCCTGCGCATGCAGGTGGATCAAATCGGCGATGACGCCGAACTCGCGTGCCATCGCGGCGTCGAGCGCGCTCATCGGCGGGCTTCCGTCAGACCCCGGCGGCGTGCGCCTGCTGATCGGCGTGGTAGCTGCTGCGCACCATTGCGCCGACCGCAGCATGGCTGAAGCCCATCCTGTAGGCCTCTTCCTCGAACATCTTGAAGGTGTCGGGATGCACGTAGCGGCGCACCGGCAGATGGCTGCTGCTGGGGGCGAGGTACTGGCCGATGGTCAGCATGTCGATGTCGTGCGCGCGCATGTCGCGCATGACCTGCAGGATCTCCTCGTCGCTCTCGCCGAGGCCCACCATGATGCCGCTCTTGGTCGGTACGGTCGGATGCAGCGCCTTGAACTTCTTCAGCAGGTTGAGGCTGAACTGGTAGTCGCTGCCCGGACGCGCTTCCTTGTAGAGGCGCGGCGCGGTCTCGAGGTTGTGGTTCATCACGTCCGGCGGCGCTGCCTTGAGGATCTCGAGCGCGCGGTCGTCGCGGCCGCGAAAGTCGGGCACCAGGATCTCGATCTGCGTCTGCGGCGAGAGCTCGCGGATGCTGCGGATGCAGTCCACGAAGTGCTGGCTGCCGCCGTCGCGCAGGTCGTCGCGGTCCACGCTGGTGATCACCACGTACTTGAGCCGCAGCTTCGCAATGGTCCTGGCGAGGTTGAGCGGCTCGTCCTTGTCCAGCGGGTCGGGCCGGCCGTGGCCCACGTCGCAGAAGGGGCAGCGCCGCGTGCACTTGTCGCCCATGATCATGAAGGTGGCCGTGCCCTTGCCGAAGCACTCGCCGATGTTCGGGCAGGAGGCCTCCTCGCAGACCGTGTGCAGATTGCTCTCGCGCAGGATCTGCTTGATCTCGTAGAAGCGCGTGGTGGGGCTGCCGGCCTTGACGCGGATCCACTCGGGCTTTTTGAGCACCTCGCCCTGCACCACCTTCACCGGTATGCGCGAGAGCTTGGCCGCGGCCTTCTGCTTGGCCAGCGGGTTGTAGGTGGCGGGGCCTTGGGCGTCGCGGACGACTTCGGGGGTGCTCATGGTGCGTGGGCGGGGTTCAGGGCGCGAGATGGATGGCGAGCTTGCTGGCCAGCACCTGCGCGGCTTCGACCCAGGTTGTTTGAACGCCGATTGTAGAAAGGTCGACCGTCTGCAGGCCTGCGTAGCCGCAAGGGTTGATGCGCGAGAAGGGTTCCAGGTCCATCGCGACGTTGAGCGCGACGCCGTGGTAGGTGCAGTGGCGGGTGATCTTGATGCCGAGGGCGGCGATCTTGCCCAAGCCCCGGAACGGATCGGCGGGATGCGCCGGGCCGGTCAGGGCCGCGTGCGAGAAGGGGTCGTCGAGTCGCACGTAGATGCCCGGCGCGCCGCCGACGCGATGCCCGGTCACCCCGAAGTGCATCAGCGTCCGGATCACCGACTCCTCGATGCGATACACGTACTCCTTGACGTAGTAGCCTGCGCGCCGCAGGTCGATCAGCGGATAGGCCACCACCTGCCCCGGCCCGTGGTAGGTTACCTGTCCGCCGCGGTCTGTCTGCACCACGGGGATCTCGCCGGGGTTCAGCACATGGTCGGCCTTGCCGGCCAGGCCTTGCGTGTAGACCGGCGCGTGCTCGCAGACCCACAGCAGGTCGCCCGATTCAGGCGTGCGCCCCTGCGTGAGGCGCTGCATCGCCGCGTAGGTGGGCGCATAGTCGACCTGGCCCAGCCAGTCGACCTCGAGCGTCACAGCACCACCTTGACCATCGGGTGCGCGGTCAGCGCGCGGTAGATTTCGTCCAGTTGCTCGCGGCTGGTGGCGGTCACGGTAATAGTCACGCCGAGGTAGTTGCCGGCCTTGCTGTTGCGCAGCTCGACGGTGGCGGCGTCGAAGCTCGGGTCGAACTGCTCGGCGATCCGTGTGATCGCGTGCACGAAGCCGTCGGCCTTGGCGCCCATCACCTTGATCGGAAACTTCGAGGGGTACTCGATCAGAGACTCCTTGCGTGCGTCGACCGGGTCGCCGGAGGGGGTCTCGTGACCCCGTGCGCTGCGTTCCTTCGCGCGCCGGTAGCCGGCATCGATGGCCTGGAAGACAGGACCCGGGCGCCCCGTGCCGATGGCCTGTCCGTCGAGCGTGACGACCGGCAGCACCTCCTTGCTGGCGGAGGACAGCAGCAGCTCGTCGGCGCCGAAGACCTCGTCGCGCGCGATGCGGCGCAGCGAGAAGGGGATGCCGGCCTCGGCGCAGATGTGCTCGATCAGGCCGTACCGGATGCCCGCGAGCACCAGCTCGTCCTTGGGCGGCCCGCTCACCGCGCCGTCCTTCACGACCCAGACGTTGCTCGACGAGGCTTCGCTCAGCCAATCGCCGCGGAACATGATGGTCTCGGCCGCGCCGGCCTCCACGCTGATCTGGCGCGCCAGCACCGCGCCCAGCAGGCTGGTGCTCTTGATGTGCGCCTTCTGCCAGCGGAAGTCTTGCGCGCTGACGCAGGGCACGCCCGTGGCGCGCACCGCATCGGACACCGGCTTCATCGGGTTCAGCATCACGAACACGGTGGGCGCCAGGCCCTGGGGCATCGCATGCTCGCGCGGCGCGACGCCGCGCGTGACCTGGATGTAGAGGGCCTGCACGCCCGCGCGCTGGTCGGCGGGGCTGGCCTCGACCAGGCGCATCACGATTGCACGCCACGCTTCATGGGTGAGCGGGTTGGCGATGCGCAACTCGGCCAGCGAGCGGTCCAGCCGCGCCATGTGCTCCTCGAAGCAGAAAGGCACGCCGCTGTAGACCGGTACCACTTCGTAGACGCCGTCGCCGAAGATGAAGCCGCGGTCGAGCACGCTGATCTTCGCGTCGCGCAGCGGCGTGTAGGCGCCATCGAGATAGCAGAGAGAATCGGGAAGGGCTTCGGCGATCGGGTGCATGAGGAATTATGGTGGGGGCGGCGCCGCGCTTTCCAATGCCGACCCGGGCGCCCGCATGGCCGGCAAGGGCGTTGCCAAACCTGACGGGAAGCTGGCGGGGGGGCTGTGGGTTTCTACTTATAATCAGCGGCTTTGTAGAAATTCTGGGTCGTCATCCGGGCTTCATTCAAGATGAAAACAATCGCCCGCGATGTGGATGTCCGTGAGGACGGGCAAGACCCGGAAGCCGACTTCAAGCCGCTGACTGCCGAGGAGGCCCAGCGGTTGCGCGAGCGAAAGCCGTTGATCTCGCCATGGCGCGTGATTGCGGTCCAGGTCGCGGCGGGGCTGCTGGTGGCGTTGGCCGCCTGGGGCTTGTCGGGGAGGCAGAATTTGGGGTGGTCCGCCGGATACGGCGCACTCGCGGTGGTGATTCCTTCCGCGGTGTTCGCAAGAGGACTGACCGGGAGGTTTTCTTCGCTGAATGCGGGCACCGCGGTGCTCGGATTCTTCTTGTGGGAAATGGTCAAGCTGGTCTTGTCGGTGGCGATGCTGCTCGCCGCCCCGAGACTGATAGTGGCGCTGAGCTGGCCGGCGATGCTGGTGGGCTTGGTGGTGACAATGAAGGCGGCGTGGGTGGCGGTGATGCTGGCGCCCAAACGCCCAAAACTTAAAGACGAGTAACGGATGGCTGCTGAAAACGCTGCGGAACATGGTCAGACCGCTGGTGAATACATCGTTCACCACTTGACCCATCTTCAAAGCTCCAAGCCGGCAGGTGTTGCCGATTTCTCGGTTTTCAACTTCGACTCCCTCTTCTTCTCGATCGTGCTCGGCGTGCTCGGCTGCTGGCTGCTCTGGCTGGCGGCGCGCAAGGCGACTTCGGGCGTGCCGGGCCGCTTCCAGGCCGCCGTCGAGATCCTGGTCGAAGTGGTCGACCAGCAGGCCAAGGGCATCGTCCACAACGCCGAAAGCCGCAAGTTCGTCGCCCCGCTGGCGCTCACCATCTTCGTGTGGATCTTCATGCTTAACGCGATGGACCTGCTGCCGGTCGATCTGCTCCCGGCGATCTGGGCCAAGCTCTTCGGCGCCGCCGGCGGCGACCCGCACCACGCCTACCTGCGCGTTGTGCCGACCGCCGACCTCTCGGTGGCCATGGGCATGTCGGTCTCGGTCCTGCTGATCTGCCTCTACTACAACATCAAGATCAAGGGTGCCGGCGGCTGGGTGCACGAGCTCTTCACCGCACCGTTCGGCAACAAGATCGCGCTCTACCCCTTCAACTTCGCCATGCAGATCATCGAGTTCGTCGCGAAGACGGTCTCGCATGGCATGCGTCTGTTCGGCAACATGTATGCCGGCGAACTGATCTTCCTGCTGATCGCCC
The DNA here is from genome assembly GCF_901827175.1 of Variovorax sp. RA8. Classification (NCBI taxonomy): domain Bacteria; kingdom Pseudomonadati; phylum Pseudomonadota; class Betaproteobacteria; order Burkholderiales; family Comamonadaceae; genus Variovorax; species Variovorax sp. RA8. The sequence continues at coordinate 523,591 of NZ_LR594662.1, forward strand.
TGATGGGCGGCGCGTGGACGCTGTCGGCCACGGGCGTCTTGCTGGCGCTCGGCCACATCGTCGCCGGCACCGCCTGGGCCATCTTCCACATCCTGATCATCACGCTGCAAGCCTTCGTGTTCATGATGCTGACGCTGGTGTACGTGGGCCAGGCCCACGACCATCACTGATCTGCGTTCGTTCCGCTTTCGTTTTTTCTTTTTCTCTTCAACCAAAGTCCTTAGGAGTCATCATGGAAGTTATTAGCTTTGTCGCTCTGGCCGCCGGCCTGATCATCGGTCTGGGTGCCGTGGGCGCCTGTATCGGTATCGGCATCATGGGCAGCAAGTACCTCGAGTCGGCCGCCCGCCAGCCCGAGCTGATGGGTGAACTCCAGACCAAGATGTTCCTGCTGGCCGGTCTGATCGACGCCGCGTTCATCATCGGTACCGGTATTGCGCTGTGGTTCGCCACCGCCAACCCCTTCCTCTCGCAAATCGCCAACCTGCCGAAGTAATCGAGCGCAAGCTTCTCGTCGAAACCGCGCGTGCTTCTTTTTCATGAAGGACGGCGCTGGATTTCAATCTCAAAGAGAGGGTGAAAAGTGAGCATTACCGGTACCCTGATCGTCCAGATGATCGTGTTCCTGATCCTGGTCGGGTTCACGATGAAGTTCGTGTGGCCGCCGATCGCCAAGGCGCTGGATGACCGTGCCCAGAAGATCGCGGAAGGCCTGGCTGCGGCCGACAAGGCCAAGGTCGCGCTGTCCGAGGCGGACAAGCGGGTGGAAGTCGAGCTGGGCAAGGCGCGCAACGAGTCCGCGCAACGCCTGGCCGATGCCGAACGTCGTGCGCAGGCCATCGTTGAAGAGGCCAAGGCCCGCGCCACGGAAGAAGGCAACAAGATCGTGGCGGCCGCCCGCGCCGAAGCCGAGCAACAGGCCGTGAAGGCGCGCGAGGCGCTGCGCGAGCAGGTGGCCGTGCTGGCCGTCAAGGGCGCCGAGCAGATCCTGCGCAAGGAAGTGAATCCGGCCGTACACGCCGATCTGCTTTCGCGTCTGCAGACCGAACTCTGAAACGACGCCATGGCTGAACTCGCCACCATTGCACGCCCCTATGCCGAAGCGCTGTTCAAGGCGTCTTCGTCGGATCTTGCCGGCGCCGGCGCTTGGCTCGAGAGAGTGGCGGCCATCGCCGCCAATCCCGAGCTGCAGCAGTTCGCCGACAACCCCAAGGCCACGCCCGAGCAGGTGCTGGGCGTGATTGCCGGCGCCAACGGTGCCGCGCTCCCCCCCGCCGCCAACAACTTCCTGATGGCCCTGCTCGAAAACGGCCGCTTCACGGCGCTACCGGAGATCGCCAGGCAGTTCCGGGCGTTGGCGAATGCACAGAGCGGCTCGTCCGATGCGGTGGTGTTCAGCGCCTTCCCCATCGACGCCGCGGCGCTCAACGGCGTGGCCACCGCGCTCGAGAAGCGCTTCGGCCGCAAGCTGCAGCTCACCGTCGAACAGGATCCGTCCCTGATCGGCGGCATCCGCGTGGTGGTGGGTGACGAGGTGCTCGACACCTCCGTCAAGGCGCGCCTCGAACAAATGAAAGTTGCGCTGGCAGCCTGAGGCCGCCAGCCCCCTTAACGAAAGAAGGAAAGAGTCATGCAACTCAATCCCGCAGAAATTTCCGAGCTGATCAAGAGCCGCATCGAGGGCCTCGGCGTCAGCGCGAACATCCGCAACGAGGGCACCGTGGTGTCGGTGACCGACGGCATCGTGCGCGTGCACGGCCTGTCGGACGCGATGCAGGGCGAAATGCTCGAGTTTCCGCCTTCCGCCGACGGCACCCCGTCCTTCGGCTTGGCACTGAACCTCGAGCGGGACTCCGTCGGCGCGGTGATTCTGGGCGAGTACGAGCACATTTCCGAAGGCGACACCGTCAAGTGCACGGGCCGCATCCTGGAAGTGCCGGTCGGCCCCGAGCTCATCGGCCGCGTGGTGAACGCCCTGGGCCAGCCGATCGACGGCAAGGGCCCGGTGAACGCCAAGCTGACGGACGTGATCGAGAAGGTTGCCCCGGGGGTGATCGCGCGAAAGTCGGTGGACCAGCCGATGCAGACCGGCCTCAAGTCCATCGACTCGATGGTGCCGATCGGCCGCGGCCAGCGCGAGCTGATCATCGGCGACCGCCAGACCGGCAAGACCGCCGTGGCCATCGACGCGATCATCAACCAGAAGGGTCAGAACATGACCTGCGTCTACGTCGCGATCGGCCAGAAGGCTTCCTCGATCAAGAACGTGGTGCGCGCTCTGGAGCAGGCCGGTGCGATGGACTACACCATCGTGGTGGCGGCTTCCGCCTCCGAATCGGCTGCGATGCAGTACGTCGCCGCCTACTCGGGCTGCACCATGGGCGAGTACTTCCGCGACCGCGGGCAAGATGCGCTGATCATCTATGACGACCTGTCCAAGCAGGCCGTAGCCTACCGTCAGGTGTCGCTGCTGCTGCGCCGCCCCCCGGGCCGCGAAGCCTACCCCGGCGACGTGTTTTATCTCCACAGCCGCCTGCTGGAGCGCGCCGCCCGCGTGAACGCCGACTACGTCGAGGCCTTCACCAAGGGTGAGGTCAAGGGCAAGACCGGCTCGCTGACCGCTCTGCCGATCATCGAGACGCAGGCCGGCGACGTGTCGGCCTTCGTGCCGACCAACGTGATCTCCATCACCGACGGCCAGATCTTCCTGGAAACCAACCTGTTCAACGCCGGCATTCGTCCCGCCATCAACGCCGGTATCTCGGTGTCGCGCGTGGGCTCGTCGGCACAGACCAAGGTCATCAAGGGTCTCTCGGGCGGTATCCGTACCGACCTCGCGCAGTACCGCGAACTCGCGGCCTTCGCGCAGTTCGCCTCCGACCTGGACGAAGCCACCCGCAAACAGCTGGACCGCGGCGCCCGCGTGACCGAGCTGCTGAAGCAGGCGCAATACAGCCCGCTGCCCATCTCGCTGATGGGTGCTTCGCTCTTCGCGGTCAACAAGGGGTTCATGGACGACCTCGAGGTCAAGCAGGTGCTCCCCTTCGAGCACGGCCTGCACCAGTTCCTCAAGTCCAGCCACGGCGCGCTGCTCGACAAGATCGAGCAGGCCAAGGCGCTCGACAAGGATTCCGAGGCCGAGCTAATGGCGGCGATCACTTCCTTCAAGAAGTCCTTCGCCTGATCGACCCAAGGAGTAGTCTCAATGGCAGCCGGTAAGGAAATCCGCGGCAAGATCAAATCGGTGGAGAACACCAAGAAGATCACCAAGGCCATGGAAATGGTGGCCGCGTCGAAGATGCGCAAGGCGCAGGACCGCATGCGTGCCGCCCGGCCGTACAGCGAGAAGATCCGCAACATCGCGGCCAACCTCGGCCAGGCGAACCCGGAGTACACGCACGCCTTCATGAAGGTCAACGAGGCGAAGGCCGTGGGCTTCATCGTCGTCACGACCGACAAAGGCCTGTGCGGCGGCATGAACACCAACGTGCTGCGCGCCGTGACCGCCAAGCTGCGCGAGCAGCAGCAGGCCGGCAACGCGGTCGAGGCGGTGGCCATCGGCAACAAAGGCCTGGGCTTCCTCAACCGCATCGGCGCGCGGGTGGTCTCGCATGTCACCCAGCTGGGCGACACGCCGCACCTCGACAAGCTGATCGGCCCGATGAAGGTGCTGCTCGACGCCTATGCCGAGGGCAAGCTGAGCGCGGTCTACCTGTGCTACACCAAGTTCATCAACACGATGCGCCAGGAGTCGGTGGTGGAGCAGCTGCTGCCGCTGGCGGCCGACGCGCTGAAGATGGAGAAGGGCCAGCACTCGTGGGACTACATCTACGAGCCGGACGCGCAGAGCGTCATCGACGAGCTGCTGGTGCGCTACGTGGAGTCGCTGGCCTACCAGGCGGTGGCCGAGAACATGGCCTCGGAGCAGTCGGCGCGCATGGTCGCGATGAAGGCCGCCACCGACAACGCGGGGAGCGTGATCGACGAGCTCAAGCTGGTCTACAACAAGACCCGCCAGGCCGGCATCACCAAGGAGCTGTCGGAGATCGTGTCGGGCGCCGCGGCGGCCGCCGGTGTCTGAGCCTCGGTCCGACCTCAACCAGATTCAATTTTTATCGGAGCAGATGATGGCTCAAGAAGCAGCAGTTCAAGGCAAGATCGTTCAATGTATCGGCGCCGTGGTGGACGTGGAGTTTCCGCGCGACCAGATGCCCAGGATCTACGATGCCCTGAAGTACGAACAAGGCGGCCTGACGCTCGAAGTGCAGCAGCAGCTCGGCGACGGCGTGGTGCGCACCATCGCGCTGGGCTCGTCCGACGGCCTGCGCCGTGGAATCGTGGTCACCAACACCGGCGCGCCGATCACGGTGCCGGTCGGCAAGGCCACCCTGGGCCGGATCATGGACGTGCTCGGCCGCCCGATCGACGAGCGTGGCGACGTCGGCCAGGAACTCACCGCCTCCATCCACCGCAAGGCCCCCGAGTACGACGAGCTGTCGCCCTCGCAGGACCTGCTGGAAACCGGCATCAAGGTGATCGATCTGGTCTGCCCGTTCGCCAAGGGCGGCAAGGTGGGCCTGTTCGGCGGCGCCGGCGTCGGCAAGACCGTGAACATGATGGAGCTCATCAACAACATCGCCAAGGCGCACTCGGGCTTGTCGGTGTTCGCCGGCGTGGGTGAGCGCACCCGCGAGGGCAACGACTTCTATCACGAGATGGCCGAATCGGGCGTGGTGAACCTCGAGAACCTCCCCGAATCGAAGGTCGCGATGGTCTACGGCCAGATGAACGAACCCCCGGGCAACCGCCTGCGCGTGGCGCTGACCGGCCTGACGATCGCCGAGTCCTTCCGCGACGAAGGCCGCGACGTGCTCTTCTTCGTCGACAACATCTACCGCTACACGCTGGCCGGTACCGAAGTGTCCGCACTGCTGGGCCGCATGCCTTCCGCCGTGGGCTACCAGCCGACGCTGGCCGAGGAAATGGGCCGCTTGCAGGAGCGCATCACCTCCACCAAGGTGGGCTCGATCACCTCGATCCAGGCCGTGTACGTCCCCGCGGATGACTTGACCGACCCGTCGCCCGCGACCACCTTCGCCCACCTGGACTCCACCGTGGTGCTGTCGCGCGACATCGCCTCGCTGGGCATCTACCCCGCCGTGGACCCGCTGGACTCGACCTCGCGCCAGCTCGACCCGCACGTGGTCGGCGAAGAGCACTACAACGTGGCCCGCGCCGTGCAGGGCACCCTGCAGCGCTACAAGGAACTGCGCGACATCATCGCCATCCTGGGCATGGACGAGCTGGCTCCGGACGACAAGCTGGCGGTGGCCCGCGCCCGGAAGATCCAGCGCTTCCTGTCGCAGCCCTTCCATGTGGCCGAGGTGTTCACCGGCTCGCCCGGCAAGTACGTGCCGCTGGCGGAGACCATCCGCGGCTTCAAGATGATCGTGAACGGCGAGGCCGACCACCTGCCGGAGCAGGCCTTCTACATGGTGGGCAGCATCGACGAGGCCTTCGAGAAGGCCAAGAAGGTCGCGTAAAGCGGCTGCATAGGAATCCAGATGGCAAACACCATTCACGTCGACGTGGTCAGCGCCGAGGAGTCCATCTTCTCGGGCGAGGCCAAGTTCGTCGCGCTGCCGGGTGAAGCCGGCGAGCTCGGCATCTATCCGCGCCATACGCCGCTGATCACGCGCATCCGCCCGGGTGCCGTGCGCATCGAGACGGCCGACGGCGGCGAGGAATTCGTCTTCGTGGCCGGCGGCATCCTGGAAGTGCAGCCCCATATCGTCACCGTACTGTCCGACACCGCGATCCGCGGCAAGGACCTCGACGAGGAGAAGGCGAAAAAGTCCAAGGCCGCCGCAGAGGAAGCGCTGAAAAACGCCAAGAGCGACATCGACATCGCGCTGGCCCAGTCGGAGCTGGCCGTGATGGCCGCCCAGATCGCCGCCTTGCGCAAGTACCGCCAAAAGAAATAGCCGGGGCAGCGCCAGCGGCCCGGCAAAGCCGGTTCCGCGGAGTGCCAACTGCGCCAAGGCCGCCTTCGGGCGGCCTTGTGCTTTGAGCTGCGCCCTTACTTCGGTCTTGATCAGGCCGAAGTTCAATCTTGTTCGGCTGAAGCCCAGCGCCTAGTATTCGCCTTCGGTTGGGGCCCCCTGCTGCCTCGGCCGAAGACGAATAACGGAGACAGACGCGTGGCACCCTGGAACGGCCTCACCGCCGACGAGATGGCGCTGCTGGAAACGACCTTCTGGTCGGCCGGCGGCTCGCGTCATGCCATGGCGGAGCGGCTCGGCTTCTCCAAGAGCAAGGCCAACGCGCTGATCGCCGGGCTGGTCGACCAGGGCCTGCTGGCCGAGGCGGGCCTGCAGCGCTCCTCGGGCGGGCGCCGCGCCGAGAACCTCCAGTTGCACGAGGGCCTGGGCGTGCTGGTCGGCGTAGACATCGGCGCCACCAGCCTTGACGTCGCCGTGCTTCGGCCCGACCTGAGTGTGTTGGCCCAGCATGCAGAGGCGGCCGACGTGCGCGAAGGCCCCGGCGCCGTCCTGGCCCGGGTCTGCGTGCTGATGCGCGAGCTGCTCGGCCGCTGCGGCTTCGGACCGAAGCAGGTGATCGGCATCGGCATCGGTGTGCCTGGCCCCGTCAACTTCGAGATCGGCCAGCTCGTGAACCCGCCGCTGATGCCCGCCTGGGACAGCTTCTCGATCCGCGACTATCTGCGCGAGGACTACTCAGCCCCGGTCTTCGTCGACAACGACGTGAACCTGATGGCGCTCGGCGAGCTCTGGCGCCTGAAACGCTCGCTGTCCAACTTCCTCGTCATCAAGATCGGCACCGGCATCGGCTGCGGTATCGTCTGCCACGGCGAGGTGTACCGCGGCGCGGCCGGCTCGGCGGGCGACGTGGGCCACATCTGCGTCGACCAGGAAGGTCCGCTGTGCCATTGCGGCAACCTGGGCTGCGTCGAGGCGATGGCGGCCGGCCCGGCCATCACACGCATGGCCGTGCACGCGGCGGAAGCGGGGGAAAGCCGCGCGCTGGCCGAGCGGCTGCGCGCGCAGGGCCGCATCGACGCGGTCGACGTGGGCCAGGCCAGCCGCGCCGGCGACGCGGCCGCCAATGCCATCGTGCAGCGGGCGGGCCAACTGATCGGGCAGATGCTGGCCTCCATCGTCAACTTCTTCAATCCCTCGCATGTGTTCATCGGCGGCGGCATCACCCGCATCGGGCCGCTGTTCCTGGCGGCGCTTCGCCAGAGCGTCTACCACCGCTCGCTGGCGCTCTCGACGCGGCACCTGGAGATCCAGTACACGCCGCTGGGTGCCCAGGCCGGGCTGGTCGGCGCGGGCGTGCTGGCGATGCACGAGACGCTCAAGGTCAGAGGGGTGGCGCCATGACGCAGCAGCACTCGCCCAAGCGCAGCGTCGCCGTCGAGTTCGAGCAGGTGGTGAAGGCCTTCGGGCCGGTGCAGGTGCTGCACGGCGTGAGCTTTTCGCTCGAGCCCGGGCGCGTCTATGGCCTGCTGGGCGAGAACGGCGCCGGCAAGTCCACGCTGATGAAGATCCTGGCCGGCTACGAGCCGATCACGGGTGGTACGGTGCGCGTCAACGGCGAGCCGCAGCAGTTCGCCAGCTCGCGCGAGGCCGAGGCGCTGGGGATCGTGCTGATCCACCAGGAGTTCAACCTGGCCGAGGAACTGAGCGTGGCGCAGAACATCTTTCTCGGCCACGAAAAGAAGAAGGGCTGGCTGCTCGACGACGCCGCCATGGAGCGCGACGCCGCGGCAGCGCTCGCGCAGGTGGGGCTGAAGGTCGACCCACGCACCAAGGTACGCCGCTTGATCGTGGCCGAGAAGCAGCTGGTCGAGATCGCCAAGGCGGTCTCGCGCCATGCCCGCCTGCTGGTGATGGACGAGCCCACCGCCACGCTCACGCCCGGCGAGACCGAGCGGCTGTTCCGCCTCATCGCGCAGCTGCGCGACGACGGCGTGACCATTGTCTACATCTCGCACAAGCTCGACGAGGTCGAGCGTGTGACCGACGAGGTGATCGTGATGCGCGACGGCCGCTTCGTCACGCGCGCCCCTACCGCGGAACTCACGCGCCACCAGATGGCCAACCTGATGGTGGGCCGCGAACTGGCCGACCTCTACCCGCCGCGCGATCCGGTCGCGGCGGAGCCGGCGCCGGCCTTGCGGGTGCGCGATTTCAGCGTGCCCGGCTGGGCCGACAAGGCCAGCTTCGAGGTCCGCCCCGGTGAGATCCTCGGCTTCGCCGGCCTGGTGGGCGCCGGTCGCACGGAGCTTTTCGAGGGCCTGATGGGCCTTCGACCCGGAAGCGGCCAGGTCGAGATCGGCGGCAAGCCCGTGCTGTTGCGCAACCCGCGCGATGCCGCGCGCCATGGCCTCACCTACCTCAGCGAGGACCGCAAGGGCAAGGGCCTGCATGTGCACCTGGGCCTGCGCCAGAACCTCACGCTGATGGCGCTGGAGCGCTATGCCCGGCCCTGGCTCAAGCCCGAGGCCGAGCGCGCGGCGCTCGCCGCGGCGGTGAAGGACTTCGGCATCCGCACCGGCGACCTCGACGCGCGCGCCTCCTCGCTCTCGGGCGGCAACCAGCAGAAGCTCGCGCTGGCCAAGGTGCTGCAGCCGAAGCCCAGGGTGGTGGTGCTCGACGAGCCCACGCGCGGCGTCGACGTCGGCGCCAAGCGCGACATCTATTTCTTGATCCAGCGGCTGGCTCGCGAGGGGCTGGCCGTGATCGTCGTCTCTTCCGAGCTGATGGAGCTGATCGGCCTGTGCCACCGCGTCGCGGTGATGCGTGCAGGCCGGCTCGTCGCCACGCTGGACGCGAACCAACTGACCGAAGAGGAACTCATCGCCCATGCCACCGGAACCGCAGCAAGCCACGCCTGAAGCCGCGGGCGCCATGCACCGCAGCGAATCCAAGCCGCGCTGGACCGAGCACCTGCACGGCCTCGGCCCCGTCATCGGCCTGGTACTGCTGTGCATCGCCGGCACGCTGCTCAACGGCGACTTCGCCACCGTCGACAACGCCATGAACGTGCTCACCCGCACCGCCTTCATCGGCATCATCGCCGTAGGCATGTGTTTCGTGATCATCTCGGGCGGCATCGATCTCTCGGTGGGCTCGATGGCCGCGCTGATTGCGGGCTGCGTGATCATGTTCATCAACGCGATGGGGCCGGCACTCGGCTCGCCGCTGCTGGCAGTGGTGCTGGGCGCCGTGCTCGCGGTGGGGCTCGGCGCGGTCTTCGGGCTGGCGCACGGACTGCTGATCACCAAGGGGCGCATCGAGCCCTTCATCGTCACGCTCGGAACGCTGGGCATCTTCCGCGCCTATTTGACCTACTTCGCCGACGGTGGCGCGCTCACGCTGGACAACGAGCTGTCCGACCTCTATGCGCCGGTCTATTACGCGAGCCTGCTCGGCATTCCCGTGCCTGTGTGGGTGTTCCTGGTCGTCGCGGTGATCGGCGGCCTGATCCTCAACCGTACCGCCTATGGCCGCTACGTGCAGGCCATCGGGTCGAACGAGCAGGTCGCGCGCTACGCCGCCGTGGGTGTCGACGGCGTGAAGATCCTCACCTACATGCTGCTGGGCGTCTGCGTGGGCATCGCGACGCTGCTCTACGTGCCGCGGCTGGGTTCGGCCTCGCCCACCACGGGCCTCCTGTGGGAGCTGGAGGCGATCGCGGCAGTGATCGTCGGCGGCACCGCGCTCAAGGGCGGCGCGGGCAGCATCACCGGCACCGTGATCGGCGCCATCCTGCTCTCGGTCATCAGCAACATCCTCAACCTCACGAGCATCATCAGCGTGTACCTCAATGCCGCGGTGCAGGGCTTCGTGATCATCGTGGTCGCCTTCCTTCAGCGCGGGCGCCGCTAAACCCTTCCCGAGAAGTCAAAGAATTTTTCCGACGACAGTTTTTTCAACAAGGAGACAGCAAATGAATCCCATCACCCGACGCCTCGCACTCACCGCGGTTGCCGCCGCCGCGCTTGCCGCCGGTCCGGTCCTGGCCGCCGAGAAGGTGAGCCTCGGCGTCTCGATCCCGGCCGCGACGCACAGCTTCATGGGCGGCATCAACTACTGGGCCAACCAGGCGAAGAAGGACCTGGAGAAGGAGCACAAGGATCTCAAGATCACGATCAAGACGGCGGCCAACGCGCCCGAGCAGGCCAACCAGCTGCAGGACCTCTCGACGGTGACCAAGATCAACGCCCTGGTGATCTTCCCCTTCGAATCCGCCGCGCTCACCAAGCCGGTGGCCCAGGTCAAGGCCAAGGGCACCTACGTCACGGTGGTCGACCGCGGCCTGACAGACACCAGCGCGCAGGACGCCTACGTGGCCGGCGACAACACCGCCTTCGGCAAGATCCCGGCGGAGTACATCGCCAAGAAGCTGGGCGGCAAGGGCGACATCGTCGCGCTGCGCGGCATCGCCACCACGCTGGACAACGAGCGCATGGACGCCTTCAACGGCGTGCTGAAGAACTACCCCGACATCAAGCTGCTGGACGCCAAATACGCCAACTGGAACCGCGACGATGCCTTCAAGGTCACGCAGGACTACCTGACGCGCTTCAAGAAGATCGACGCCATCTGGGCGGCCGACGACGACATGGCCGTCGGCGTTCTCAAGGCCATCGAGCAGGCCAAGCGCGATGACATCAAGGTCATCTTCGGCGGTGCCGGTGCAAAGGGCATGGTCAAGACCATCCTCGACGGCAAGGACCCGCGCATCCAGGCCGACGTCAGCTACTCGCCCAAGTTCATCTACGACGCCATCAAGCTCACGGCCGAGGCGCGCCTCAAGGGCGAGAAGTTGCCGGCGACGACGATCATTCCCTCGGTGCTGATCACCAAGGAAAACGCCAAGGAGTTCTATCACCCCAACTCTCCCTTCTGAGGCCCCGATGCCGGCGATACGCAAGCTGCGCTACGCCATGGTCGGCGGCGGGCGCGATGCCTTCATCGGCGCGGTGCACCGCAAGGCGATCGCGCTCGACGGGCAGGCCGAGCTGGTGGCCGGTGCGCTGTCGTCCAGCGCGGAGAAGGCGAAGGCCTCCGGGCGCGAGCTCTGGCTGGCCGACGACCGCAACCACGGCAACTGGCGAGCCCTGCTCGACGACGAGTTGAAGCGCCCCGAGGAAGAGCGCATCGACTTCGTCTCCATCGTCACGCCCAACCACCTGCACTTCCCCGTGGCGCAGGCCTTTGTCGAGGCCGGCTTCCACGTGGTCTGCGACAAGCCGCTGGTACACACCGGCGCCCAGGCCGATGCGCTGGTCGCGGCCGTGGCGCGGCAGGGCACTGTGTTCGCCGTGACCTACAACTACACCGGCTACCCGATGGTGCGCGAGGCGCGCGAGATGGCAAGGAACGGCCGGCTTGGCGAGATCCGCAAGGTGGTCGTCGAATACAACCAGGGCTGGCTCGCAACCCAGCTCGAGAAGGAAGGCAACAAGCAGGCGGCCTGGCGCAGCGACCCCGCGAAGAGCGGCGCGGCCGGCGCCATCGGTGACATCGGCTCGCATGCCGAGAACCTGGTCGCCACCGTGACGGGGCTCGAGATCGAAAGCCTCTGCGCCGACCTGAGCGCGCTGGTGCCGGGCCGCGCGCTCGACGACGACGGCAGCGTGCTGCTGCGCTTCCGCGGCGGGGCGCGCGGTGTGCTGATCGCATCGCAGGTCAACACCGGGCTGGAAAACGACCTGCGCCTGCGCGTCTCGGGCACGCTCGGCACGCTCGTCTGGCGTCAGGAGCAGCCCAGCGAGCTGCTGCACCTGCCCCACGACGGCCCGCGCCGCGTGCTGACGCGCGGCGCGCCATGGCTGGGCGAGTCGGCGCGGCGCGCGAGCCGGCTGCCCAGCGGGCATCCCGAGGGCTTCATCGAGGCCTTCGCCAACGTGTACGGCGGCGTCGTGGCCGATATTCGCGCGCGGCTCGCCGGCCGACAGGCCGATGCGCTGGAGGCCGACTACCCGCGGGTGGAGGACGGCGCGCGCGGCGTGCGCTTCATCGAGCGCGTGGTAGCGTCGGCCGGGAGCGAGGTGAAGTGGACGGCGTGGTGAGCTGCGGATCTGCAGGAAGCACCACCATCGCCAACCGCGCGAGGGCTGCTTCGGCCGTCGCCTCGATCGCCACGGAGCAGGCCAACATCAGGTTCAGCCGTTGGCCCAAGCCTTCCACCGTCACGCCGCTGTCGCGCTCACGCATGACGCCGCGTGCGTCCTGCGTGCATGCCATGGCCGCGCAGACCCGGCTCGCATAACTGCCCGCCGGCACGCCGTAGGCCACCACCGGCTTGCCCAGCGCCACCGCGAAGCCGACCTCGAACACGGTGCCAGAGTCCGGCTCGAGGCCGCGGAAGTCCATCAAGTTGGCAATCACGCCGTCGGCCTGCCGGATGAGGGCGATGTTGCCCTCGTAGATGCGGCGCGCCCGCTCGTCGTCGCTGCCCGCGAAGTCCGCGCCGAGGCCGCCGTCCGAGGGCTCGACGCCCTCCAGGCCCAGGTGCTCGCACGCGGCCTTCAGGTCCTGGTAGATCCTTTCGCAGTCATGAAAGAAGATGTCCGGCCCGGCGAGGTAGACGCGAGGCCGGGGAGGTCGGGGCTGTTGCATGGTCGCGTTCTTGGTCGCCGGGTCTCCACGGGGGCAGGCCTTGCATTGTCCGGCACGCGAAGGCGCACGTGCGCCGAGGTTTCGTAGGCCCGGTCCCACAGCAGTAACGTCCCTGCACTGCCGAGCCGGGGCCGCAGCCGAAACCAGCATTCAGCATCCGCACGTGGTCGCTGCCGCACCCGTGGCGCGCACGGACGGTGCTTCGATGTGAAGGGGAGAGGTATGGACACCGAGAGCATGCAAGCCCTGTGGATACTGGGGATCATCGTGGTTCTTGCCTTGGTCGCGCTGGCCGCTTATTTGTTCTACCGAAGACGCCAGTCGGGCCTGCTCGCGGCACGCTTCGGCGACGAGTACGACCACGCCGTGAAGCAACATGGAAGCCGGGCCAAGGCAGAAGCCGAGCTCCGGCAGCGCGCGGCGCGGGTCGGGCAACTGCACATCGTCCCGCTGGCTCCGGGCGAAGCGGCGCGCTTCAGCAGTGCGTGGAACAGGGTGCAGGCCGAGTTCGTCGACAACCCGGCCGGCGCTGTGACGCAGGCGGACCAACTGGTACGCGAGCTGATGCAGAAGCGCGGCTACCCGATGGGCGACTTCGAGCATCGCGCGGCCGACATCTCGGTGGACCATCCGGCAGTGGTGAGGAATTACCGCGCGGCGCAGGCCATCCACGCGCGCACCCTGAGCGGCGAGGTCGAGACCGAGGAGCTGCGCAAGGCCGTGGTGCACTTCCGTGCGCTGTTCGATGAGCTGCTCGAAGTCCGGGTGGAAGACCCCCCGCGGCGGATGCCCGCGAGACCGGTGGAGGCACGATCATGATCTTCGATACCAGGCGGAACGAGCGGAACGAGCGGAACGATCGGGCCGTTGCGGCCCGGCCCACGCAGGACCGGGGCCCTGATGCCGGCGTCGTCGCGCCGGATGACCTCGAGCGGCCGGTCGCACAGCAGCCACAGCAACCGGAGCAATCACAGGCATCACTGGTGCCACAGCGGCCTCATACGGCGCAGGCTGATGTCGCCGACGAGTCGCTGGCCCCGCTCTTCACGCTCGAGGCAGCTCGGGACTTCCGTGCCAGCTGGGATGCCGTGCAGATCGGCTTCGTCGACGACCCGCAGCAGGCCGTGCGCCAGGCCGACGAGCTGGTTCGGCAGATGCTGCAAAACCTGTCGCAGACCTTCTCGGACGAGCGGGCGGGGCTGGACGGCGGCGGCGACGCGGTGGCCGACGCCGCCTCGACAGAGAAGTTGCGCGTGGCGCTGCGTCGCTATCGTGCCTTCATGCAACGGCTGCTTTCGCTGTGAGCCGGAGAGCGTGATGGCGCAAAAAAGAACCGAAGCGGACTCGCCGCCGCGCGACATGGGCAAAGTTCCCGGCCACACGCCCTTCCTGCGGCAGCGCGTCGGGCCTGTCGCGCCGAAGCGGCGCTCTTCCGAAGGCGCCAGCACCGGGCGCAGCGCGAAATCGACGGCCGGCGGCGCCGCCGGCCAGCTGACCGCGAAGGAATGATCGCGACACGGGTGTCGTGAAGGCGTTCCAGCGCGCGCCGTGTGACGCCGCCGACAGACAATGCGGCGCCGCGCGCAGCTCGCCATGTACGTCGGCGCGTTCCTACGGGCGGCGGCGGCCTGTCCGATCCCGGCCGTCGGTGTACTCCGCTCGCCACGCCACGGCCAGGCTGCGTACTGTGGGATTCCCACCTTGAAAGGAGCGCGACATGAACGAGCCCCAAGAGCCCAAGAGCCCCGACATCCAGGGCGAAGGCAACTACGAAGCCACCCGGCGCTACGACAAGGCCACCACGGACTTCGTCAAATCAGGCAAGGTCGACGAAGCGGCGCGCAATGCCCGTCCGCAGAGCGAGGCCGAAGCCGAAGAGATGCGCAAGGCCGAGCAGGAAGGCAAGTCGCATGCGAAGGGCGAGGATCCGGCCTTGCGCAAGGGTGGCGCCTCGAAGTAAGGCAGAGCCATGCGCGGAAGGGCCGGGTTTGCAGGCCGCGGGCGGCGTCCGCCGCGTGAGGCCACAATCCGGCCATGACCGAGCACGAGTTCCTCAATCCCTACACCCACGGCTTCGCACGCCTGGCCGTCGCGGTGCCGCGCAACCGGGTGGCCGACCCGGTGTTCAATACCGCCGAGACCCTGCGCCTGTACCGCGAGGCGGCGGATGACGGCGCCGTCCTGGTTGCCTTCCCGGAACTGGGACTCTCGGCCTACACCTGCGACGACCTGTTCCACCAGGCCGCGCTGCTGGATGCCTGCGAACATGCCCTGCTGGAGGTTGCCGCCGCCTCCCGCGACATCGGCGCGGTGGCCGTGGTGGGATTGCCGCTGCGCGTGGACCACCGCCTCTTCAACTGCGCCGCAGTGGTGGCCGAAGGCCGGGTGCTCGGCGTGCTGCCCAAGACCTACCTGCCGAACTACGGCGAGTTCTACGAAGGCCGCCAGTTCAACGGCGCCGACACCGCGTTGGCGACCGAACTGGTGCTCGGCGGCCAGCGCATTCCCTTCGGCGCCGACCTGCTGTTCCAGTCGCGCCAGCTGCCGCTCTTCAAGCTGCACGTGGAGATCTGCGAGGACGTGTGGGTGCCGATCCCGCCTTCCAGCTACGCGGCGCTCGCGGGCGCGACGGTGCTGGTCAATCTCTCGGCCTCCAACATCACGATCGGCAAATCGGACTACCGGCACCGCCTGGTCAGCCTGCAGTCGGCGCGCTGCCTGGCGGCCTATCTCTACACCTCGGCCGGCATCGGCGAGTCGACCACCGACCTGGCCTGGGACGGGCAGGCGCTGATCTACGAAAGCGGCGACATGCTGGCCGAGAGCGAGCGCTTCCGCAACAGCTCGCACTTCGTGGCGGCCGACGTGGACCTTGAGCGGGTCTCGCGCGAGCGCATGCGGCAGAACAGCTTCGGCACCTCGGTCCACAAGCACAAGGAGGCGCTCGCGGGCTGGCGCACCGTCGAGTTCAAATTGCCCGTCCCTGCGCAGGTGCCGCACGGCCTGCTGCGCCAGGTGGCGCGCTTCCCGTACGTGCCCTCGGACGCGGCCACACGCGATGCGCGCTGCAGCGAGGTCTTCAACATCCAGGTGCAGTCCCTGGTGCAGCGCATCGAGGCGGCCCGCATCGACAAGCTGGTGATCGGCGTTTCCGGCGGCCTCGACTCCACCCATGCGCTGCTGGTGTGCGCGCAGGCGATGGACCGGCTGGGCAAGCCGCGCTCCGATATCCTGGGCTTCACCATGCCCGGCTTCGCGACCACCGGCCGCACGCTGGCGCAGGCGCACCGGCTGATGGCCAGCATCGGCTGCACCGCGCGCGAGATCGACATCCGCCCCAGCTGCCGCCAGATGCTGGAGGACCTGGGCCATCCCTTCGCGCGGGGCGAGCCACAGTACGACATCGCCTTCGAGAACGTGCAGGCCGGCGAGCGCACCAGCCATCTGTTCCGGCTTGCCAACTTCCATGGCGGCATCGTGGTGGGCACCGGCGACCTGAGCGAGCTCGCGCTCGGCTGGTGCACCTACGGTGTAGGCGACCACATGTCGCATTACAACGTGAACGCGAGCGTGCCCAAGACGCTGATCAAGCATCTGGTGCATTGGGTCGAGACCACGAAGCTGCTGGGCGACGAGGGCAGTGGCGTGCTGCGCGACATCCTCGAGACCGAGGTCAGCCCGGAGCTGATCCCGACGGCCAATGCACCCGCGACCGGCGAAGGCATCGAGGCCCAGCCCGGCCAGCGCACCGAGGACACCATCGGTCCCTACGAGTTGCAGGACTTCCATCTCTACTACACGCTGCGCTACGGCTTCAGGCCGAGCAAGGTCGCCTTCCTGGCGCACGCGGCCTGGGGCGACCGCGAACGCGGACGCTGGCCCGACGAACTGCAGAAGGAGCGCAACGAGTACGGGCTGGCCGACATCAAGCGTCACCTGGGCACCTTCCTCTACCGCTTCTTCAAGACCAGCCAGTTCAAGCGCTCCTGCGTGCCCAACGCGCCCAAGGTGGGCTCCGGCGGCTCGCTCTCCCCGCGCGGCGACTGGCGGGCGCCCAGCGATTCGGAGGCCGAGGTGTGGCTGGAGGACCTGAAGCGCGTGCCGGCGCCCTGAGCCGGCTCAGGGGCCGCGCGCTCCCGTCACGCAGCCGCGCCGCGGCGCCACAGCCGCAAGGCGATGAACGTCAGGAACATGGGCCACAGCATCCAGTTGACCATCTGCATCGCCGTGCTGAAGCTTTCGGGCGAGATCCATTTCACCTTGACCGCGTGTCGGGTGCACACCAGTTTCGGCAATGTCTCGAAGCCTGGAAGGCAGGCCGTCAAGCCGGCGTCGTCGTTGGGGCTCCAGTCATCGTTGGTCGTCAGGCTGAGGATGGGCACATGGTTGTTGACCACCACGCCGAGCACGTGGCCGAGGCGCCAGGCCGAGCGTGCCTCGGCAAGGCGCGCAGGCTCGTCGGCGGCGGACACGTGGCGCCACTTGCCGGCCAGGGCGGCGTTCGAAGGCTCGAAGTTCTCGGCGGCCACGTAGAAGGGCAAGGCGGCCATGACGAAGGCCAGCCATACCACCGCCACCTGCAACACGCGCGTTCCGTAGCCCAGCAGCGCGCCGTAGGCATGATCGATGCCGCCGTTGATGCGCGCCATGGCGCCCTCCCAGCCGGCACCGCTCACGATCCCTTGCCCCGCGCGGCCAACGGCCAGCACCGCGAACAGGCCCCAGCACCACAGCGGCACTGCGCCGGCCTGGTCCACCAGCAAGAGGGCCGCCCACAGCGCGCCGATGCCGCCGGCGCCCCAGAGGAGCGAGCGGTAGAGCGCGCGTCCGTTGGTGTCCTGGCTCGGCGGCAGCGCGTCTGCTGCGCTCCTGCGGCGCATCTTGCGATAGATCGCATCGGCGTTGTCATCGTCCCCGCGCTTGCGCAGGTTGGCTTCGACCGACTGCCACATGCTGGCGGGCGAGTCCTGCAGCAGCCCTGCCAGCCTGTCCACGTCCGGCGTGTCCTGCGCATCGCCCGCGAGCGGCACATCCCAGACCTTGGTTTCCAGGCCGATCAGGTCCATGCGTGCCTGCGGCCGGCCGGTGTGCTGCGAGGGCGGGATGCTCAGTGTCTCGATCCGGCTGCGTGACAGCAGGATGTGGGGCGCATGCCCCTCGTCGCCCTGCGGCCGGTCGGTCGACAGGACGACGTGGTTGAACCGGCCGAAGGAGAGATCGGTGCGCCCGTGCACGCACAGCGCCGAGCTCAGGGTCGAGCTCGGGTCTTCGTCGTCCCGTGCCCAGGCTTTGAGCCTGCCCCTCACGGAGAGATGCGGGGCGTTCAGGTCGCCGGCCACCGAGAGGCCGTCGAGGATGACGTCGTTCTCCGCCTGCAGCATCCGGCCCTCGAGCTGACGGCAGAAAGCCCGGCCGATCAGATCCTCGTGGAGCAGCCCGCCGGACGGCCGGGCCGAGCGGCGCATGCGGCGTGCCAGCTGGTGATCGCCCTCCAGGCTTTCATGGTGGCTGAGGCGGGAGCCGAAGCTCACGTCGCCGATGACCTTGGAATCGCTGAGGTCGATGGTGCCGCTCACCTTGGTGAAGGAGAGCAGGCAATCGCCGTGGATCGTGCACTTCAGCAGCTTCAGGTCGCCGACGATGGACGCGGAGAAGTCCCAGGGGTCCGGCGCGCCGTCCGGCACGCCCTCCATGTCGCGCAGGCCGCCGATGCGCCACAGCACGAAGTCGCCCATGATCGTGCAGCCATTGAACAGCACGCCGCGGCCGCCTCGCATGGCCGGGAGTGCCGGCCCGCGAACCTGCAGGTATCGCAACACGGCGAAACCGTGGATCTGGCTCATGTTGGCCGTGAGGCCGCCGAGCCGGGTCGGAATGATGTCCCCACGCCTCCCTTCGCTGAACTCGGGCATCAGCGCCAGGTTGGCGAGCTCGGTCTTGAACAGGAGGAGCGTTCCCTGGACCGACACGCCTCCAAGGCGCAGGGCGCCCTTGCAGCGCAGGGCGGTCAGGTTCACATCGCCTTCGATCTTGCAGAGCAAGCTGGGGGGAACGCGGGAGGGCCTCGTGTTCTCGCACCATGTGTGATGGGGGTTCGCCATCACCGTCCCATCGATGGCGGCGTGGCTCAGATCCAGGCCGAGGCCCAGCCAGGTGCCCGTCAGGTTGAAATTGCCTCGAACGATGAGACCAGGCGCCACGATGCCGCGGTCGACGACGACGGGCCAGGTGGAATACGAAGGCCTTGCCAGGTTCTTCGAATCCATTGCCGCCTCGTTCCAGGCGACCGGGCCGTCGAGCAGAACCGAGCCTTCGATGCGGGCCATCGTCAGGTCGAGCTGGTACAACCGGGCGCCGACGATCAGCACGTCTCCCTGCGTCGTGGCGCCCTTCAGCGTCAGATAGCCGAAGACAGGAATGGACGCTTCGTCGCGCTGGTCCTCGGAAAGCCTGTTCCAGAACTGGTGTTCGAGCGTGCCGCTCCAACCCTCCGCGCCGAAGGGACCGCACACGAAACGCCCGCCGAGCTGCGCCCCCTCCATGTTCAGGTCGAGCGCAGTGTGGGTACCCGACTTGCCGATGCCGCCGCGGATGGAAACGTCGCCTTCGATGCGGGCGCCCATGGCATCCACGCCCCCCACCCGCGAGGGCACCTTGCGGCCCAGGAGCGGATCGCAGCCGAGCAGCAATCGGCCGCCGATGCGCGTGCCGCGCAGTCGTATGCCGGGTGTCCTCCAATCGCTGCGCGTTTTTTCCACGACGGCGCGCAGATCGAGGTCGCCGTCGATGTGCATGCCGGACAGCTCCAATGCGCTCCCGGCCGCGCGCAGCGCCGAACGGCCGATCAGGGTCGAGCGCAGGTTCGCATTGCCCTTGACGATGGCGCCGCGCAGCCGCGCCCCCTGGAGAAAGACCGAGCCCTCCAGGTTCAGCGAGCCTTCGATCTCGGCGTCCTGCAGAAGCAGTTCGTCTTCGAACACGCAGTAGGAGAGGTCCAGCGATCCCCTGATGCGAAGCTCTCGAAGATCCACCCGGCCCTTGAAGACGACGCCGAAGGCGCATCGCGATCGCTCGAGATCCTGGTAGCCGCGCAGCTCGACCATGTCGCGCACCACCAGCCTGGGATCGGCGGGCCCGCAGGGCAGGCCGAAGCTGTCCTTGTCCTTGAACAGGCGCACGAATTCTGCCGCGCCGACGGCGGCGTCGGCGGACTCCGCGGAGGGCGGTCCGGCCGGCGGCAGGCGCTTCAAGAGCGGGTGCGAGGTCGCGAACGCGCCACTGAGGTCGCCACGGCGGCCGGGTTCGTGGGCGAAGGTGACCTGGAAGCGCCGATCGGGATCGAAGGTCTGGGGCAGGACGGGCAGGATCGGGATGACCTCATGGTCGTCGCGCATCTCCACCTTGACCTCGGTCTTTCCGTCCGAGAGCAACTCGAACACGCAGAGAAACAGGTCGCGTCCGAACAGCAGCAATGCGGAAAAGAAGTGGGACATCGCGGGAGGTCCCGCGTCCTTCTCCCCGCGCTTGCGCTCGTCCTTCGCCACGTCGAGCTTCCAGATGCCCAGGACTTCACTGGATGCGGCGCGCAGCAGTCCAGTGTCGCCATCGGGCGCTTCACCCGGCCCTTCGATCCAGCGAAGGTCCTCCTGCTTGCAGATGATGGGGAATGCGAAGCGCCTGGCGCCGTCGTAGAGAAAGCTGCAGAAGAAATCCACGTACGCTGCTGCGGCGGAGGCATCCCGCAGCACCGCTTGGAGATTCCCGTGCGCGAGCTCCACCTTGTTGAATCGGTGAACGGGCCGCGAGTCGGGGCCCAGCGAAGCCGCAATGCCATGCTTCGCGTCGATCACGAGGCACGCCGTGCGGGTGGGGAGGGCGCGGTAGTCGGTGATCTCGTAGAGATGAACGTCCTCGCCGTAGAAAGGAAGCGGCCGACGGCGCACCTCGATGGCCTGCGTGCGCGGTTCTGCGTCCGCTGCGTCGCCCTGCAGCACGGTGCAGCCTTTGACATGGCCTGCGCCACCGGGCAGTGCGAAGTTCACGGCCTGTTCGTCGAAGAAGCGCCGCAGGTCGGAGTCTGGCGCCAGATCGACCCGCTCGATGGTCTTCTTCCTCCATCGATCGAGGTCGGCGATCGGCTTTCGATCGGCCGCGCGCTCCAGGAAGAGGCCGCTTTCCCGGCATTTCCCGAAGACCTTCTCGTGCCATTTCTCCAGCCGTTCGGCAAAGCTCTCCTGGGGGGCGGCTCCGGGGGGCGGCGATCGCGATGGCGGCGCGTCCTCGCCGGAGCTGCCCGGCGCCGGGTCGGCCAAGGGCTCCAGCGAACACAGCTTGCCGAGCTGGACGCCGCCCTCCTGCGTGACGCCGACCCGCTGCCATCGCAGGCGAGCAGGCGTCGTTTCCTCGCCCTTTTCGATCCACGCGAACATGTATTCCCGTTGCGTGCCGGCCTCGGCGTCTCGCTGCCGCGACCACGCGGCGATGGGCAGGCCGGGGAACATGCAGGTAGCGATCGTCTCGCCGT
Source organism: Variovorax sp. RA8 (assembly GCF_901827175.1). Lineage (NCBI taxonomy): Bacteria > Pseudomonadati > Pseudomonadota > Betaproteobacteria > Burkholderiales > Comamonadaceae > Variovorax > Variovorax sp. RA8. Next base: position 544,768 of record NZ_LR594662.1, read on the forward strand.
CGAGCGCCTGGCCGCGCGCGTCGGTGGTGCAGTTCGGGACCCGGCGCGCCAGTTGAGGTGGGAGTTGGCAGCGCACATAGCTGAACTCCGCCGGCATCCCCAGGTGCTCGGCGCCGTCCCGGCCTGCGTCTCGCGCGTCCAGGCCATGGACCAGGCGCAGCACGTCTCGACGGCGCCATTTCTGCCACTTTCCACCTGCCAAACCATCGCGCTGCGTCATGCGACCCCCGGAGATGCACCGGGCTGGGCACCGGCGGCCGGGGCCAGTGTCATGGATTCGGTTGTTCGTTGCAAACAAAATGATGCATTCGGGAAGGCCTGGCCGGATGGGCTATTTCCCGGCCACCCTTTCGCAGGTAAAACGCCGCGAATCGTTCACAGCCTGCTTCGCCATGCACCATCCCTTTCCTTCGAGGTCGCTCGTGGCCCGCGCCGCCCGCACCGGTTGTTCCATCCTTCTCGCGTGCGGTGCCTGTGCCGCCATGCCGGCGGGTGCGGCGATGGACTACCCCGCGCGCAAGCCCGGGCTCTGGGAGATGACGATCCAGGCCGACGGCGGCGCCAAGGCGCCCGCGATGAGCACCCAGCAATGCATCGACGCCGCCACCGACAAGGCAATGCGCGAGATGGGCAATGGCGCGGACCGGCAGGACTGCTCGAAGCAGGACATGCGCAACGAAGCCGGCCGCATGGTGATCGACTCCGTTTGCAAGATCGGCACCAGCACCGCCACCACGCACGCCGTGGTGACGGGTGACTTCGGCAGCGCCTACCGAATGGAAAGCCGATCGACCTACAGCCCGCCCATGATGGGTCGCAGCGAAGGCACGGCCGTCATCGAGGCCAAGTGGGTCGGGCCCTGCAAGGCAGGCCAGAAGCCGGGCGACATCGTGCTGCCCAACGGCATGAAGATGAACCTGCTCGAGATGCCTGCCGCGCGCGGCAAGTAGGCGGCGAAAGCCCGGCATCGCGCGCGACGCGGGCCTACACGCGCGCCGGGCGAGGCCGGGCTAGCATGGCCCGCCATGCCCCCCCAAGACCTCGTCGTTGCGCGTCCCGAAGGCCTGTACTGCCCGCCCGGCGACTTCTACATCGACCCGTGGCGGCCGGTGAACCGCGCGGTCATCACCCACGCGCATTCCGATCACGCGCGCGTGGGCCATGGCCAGTACCTCGCGCACGAAGACAGCGCCGGCACCCTGCGCGCTCGCCTCGGCGACATCACCCTGCAGACGCTTCCCTACGGCGCGGCGATCGACCACCGCGGCGTGCGCCTGTCGCTGCATCCGGCCGGGCACGTGCTGGGCTCGGCGCAGGTGCGGCTCGAGCATGGGGGCCGCGTGTGGGTGGCCTCCGGCGACTACAAGACCGAGTCCGACGGCACCTGCACGCCCTTCGAGCCGGTGCCCTGCGACACCTTCATCACCGAGTCCACTTTCGGCCTGCCGATCTACCGGTGGCCGGCGCAGGCCGCGCTCTTCGCGGAGATCGACGACTGGTGGCGTGCCAACGCGAAGCATGGGCGCGCCTCGGTACTGCTGTGCTATGCCTTCGGCAAGGCGCAGCGCATCCTGCACGGCGTGGACGCGAGCATCGGGCCGATCGTGGTGCATGGCGCGGTGGAGCCGCTGAACGCGGTCTACCGCGCGGCGGGCGTGGCGCTGCCATCCACGCTGCGCGTGACGGACCCCGGCGTGGACGCAGCGCTGCTCAAGCGCGCGCTGGTGCTGGCGCCGCCATCGGCTGCCGGCACGCCATGGATGCGGCGTTTCGGCCAGTACTCGGATGCCTTCGCCAGCGGCTGGATGCAGCTGCGCGGAACGCGCAGGCGGCGCGGCGTGGACCGGGGCTTCGTGATGTCGGACCACGCGGATTGGCCGGGCCTGCAGCAGGCCATCGCGGGCACAGGGGCCGAGCGGGTGTTCGTGACGCATGGGAATGTGGCGGTCATGGTCCGCTGGCTGGGCGAGAACGGGGTGGATGCCCGGTCCTTCCACACCGAGTACGGCGACGAGGACATGGAAGGCGACGCGAGTGCGGGGAGCCCCATCCCAGGCGAAGGAGAAACAGCCGAGCCATGAAGCAGTTCGCCGCGCTGTACCGCGAGCTCGATGCGAGCACCTCCAACCTCGTGAAGCAGGCGGCGCTGCAGCGCTACCTCCAGGCCGCCGACCCCGAGGACGCCGCCTGGGCCGTGTACTTCCTGGCGGGCGGCCGGCCGCGGCAACTGGTGCCGACCAAGCTGCTGCGGCTGCTGGCACAGCAGGCCGCCGGCCTGCCGGAGTGGCTGTTCGACGAGAGCTACGAGGCGGTGGGCGACCTGGCCGAGACCCTCTCGCTGCTGCTGCCGCCCCCCACCGAGGCGCACGACCTGGGCCTCGCGACGTGGATCGAGCAGCACTTGCTGCCCTTGCGCGGGATGCCCCCCGAACCGCTCGCCGATGCCCTGCGCGCCCAGTGGCGACAGTTGGCGCCGGAGGAGCGCCTCGTCTACTTCAAGCTCATCACCGGCGCCTTCCGCGTCGGCGTCTCGCGCCTGCAGGTCACGCAGGTGCTGGCGGCGATGAGCGGGCTCGACCCCAAGCAAGTCGCGCAGCGGCTGATGGGCTACACCCACATCGCGGGCCGGCCGGGCGCGGCCGACTTCGCGGCGCTGATCGCGCCCGAGAGCGGGAACGAGCAGGACCGCCAGGCGAGCGGGCAGCCTTACCCCTTCTTCCTCGCGCATCCCTTCGCACTGCCGCTCGATCAGTTCGATGCGGTGCTGGGCCCGCCCTCGCAGTGGCTCATCGAATGGAAGTGGGACGGCATCCGCGCGCAACTGGTGCGGCGCGCCGGCCAGGTATGCCTGTGGTCGCGCGGCGAGGAGCTGGTGACGGACCGCTTTCCCGAGCTGGCCGACATGGGCCGAGCGCTGCCTGACGGCGCGGTGCTCGATGGCGAGATCGTGGTCTGGCACCGGGACTCGACCGCGCCTCACGGCGAGGGCCGCGTGCAGCCCTTTGCCGAGTTGCAGAAGCGCATCGGCCGCAAGACGCTGACGCCGAAGCTGTTGCGCGAAATCCCCGTGGTGCTGCTGGCCTACGACCTGCTCGAGTGGGAAGGCCGCGACCTGCGGGCGATGCCGCAGCAGGAGCGGCGCGTGCTGCTCGACGACCTCGTCGCGACGGCGCAGCACCCCGCTCTGATCGCGAGCCCGATGCTGCACGGCGAGAGCTGGCAGGATCTCGCGCGCCAGCGCGAATCGGCACGGGCGATGGGCGTGGAAGGCATGATGCTCAAGCAGCGCCACGCGGCCTACGGCGTCGGCCGCACCAAGGACGTGGGCTTGTGGTGGAAGTGGAAGATCGACCCGCTCTCGGTGGACGCCGTGCTGGTCTACGCGCAGCGCGGACATGGGCGGCGCGCGAGCCTGTACAGCGACTACACCTTCGCGGTGTGGGATGCGCCGCCCGAGGTCGAGGGGCGCAAGCTCGTGCCCTTCGCCAAGGCCTATTCCGGGCTGAGCGATGCCGAGATGGGACGCGTCGACGCGATCATCCGGCGCACCACCATCGAGAGCTTCGGGCCGGTCAGGAGCGTGAAGCCCACGCTGGTCTTCGAGCTTGGTTTCGAGGGCATCGCGCGCAGCGCCCGGCACAAGAGCGGCATCGCAGTGCGCTTTCCGCGCATGCTGCGCTGGCGCGAGGACAAGCCGGTGGAGGAGGCGGATACCTTGCAGACGCTGGCGGCGCTGCTGCCGCCATGAGCCGCACGGCCGCTCCGAAGGCGAATCGCCCGCAGCCGAAGGCGAAGGTCCTCCAGTGAACCCCATGAGCCGACTGGACGATTGGTTCGCGTCGCGCGGCTGGGAAGCCTTCGACTTTCAACGCAGCGTCTGGCAAGCCCTCGCCGAAGGCCGCTCCGGCCTGCTCCACGCCACCACGGGCGCGGGCAAGACTTACGCCGTCTGGCTCGGCGCGCTGCACGCCTTCGCGACGAAGGCAGCGGGCAAGACGCCGCCGCCGCTGACCGTGCTGTGGTTGACGCCGATGCGCGCCCTGGCCGCCGATACCTTGCGCGCGCTGCAGCAGGCTCTCGATGCCCTGCAGCCCGACTGGAGCGCAGCCGCCCGCAGCGGCGACACCTCCTCGGCCGAGCGCAGCGCGCAGAACCTGCGTCTGCCGACGGTGTTGGTCACCACGCCCGAGAGCCTCTCGCTGCAGCTTGCGCGCGCCGATGCCAGGGAGGTGCTGGGCTCGCTGCGCCTGGTCGTCATCGACGAATGGCACGAGCTGCTGGGCAACAAGCGCGGCGTGCAGGTGCAGCTCGCGCTGGCACGGTTGCGTCGCTGGAATGCCGGCCTCTGCACCTGGGGCATGTCGGCCACGCTCGGCAATCTGCAGGACGCCATGCGCACGCTGCTGGCCGGCGGCGACGGCGTCTTGGTGCAGGGTGACGTGCCCAAGCAGCTGCTCATCGACTCGCTGCTGCCTGGGCGCGCCGAGCGCTTTCCGTGGGGCGGGCACCTGGGGCTCACCATGCTGCCGCAAGTCATCGGGGAAATCGCCGCCAGCGCGAGCACGCTGGTCTTCACCAACACGCGCTCCCAATCCGAGATCTGGTACCAGGCCCTGCTCGAGGCGCGGCCCGAATGGGCGGGGCAGATCGCACTGCACCACGGCTCGCTGGACCGCGCGGTACGCGAATGGGTGGAGCTGGGCCTGAAGTCGGGCGCGCTCAAGGCCGTGGTGTGCACCTCCAGCCTGGACCTCGGCGTGGACTTCCTGCCGGTCGAGCGCGTGCTGCAGATCGGCTCGGCCAAAGGCGTGGCGCGGCTGTTGCAGCGCGCGGGACGCTCGGGCCATGCGCCCGGGCGTCCATCGCGCATCACCCTCGTGCCCACGCACAGCATCGAGATCGTGGAGGGCGCCGCCGCGCGCGAAGCCGTGGCGCAGGGCCGCATCGAGGAGCGCCGGTCGCCGGCGCAGCCGCTGGACGTGCTGGTGCAGCACCTGGTCACGGTCGCGCTCGGCGGCGGCTTCGTGCCCGACGATCTCTATGCGGAGGTGCGCTCCACGGTGGCCTACGCCGGGCTGTCCCGCGAGAGCTGGCAGTGGTGCCTGGACTTCGTGGCTCAGGGCGGGCCCTCGCTCGTGGCCTACCCCGACTACCGCCGCGCGGTGCCCGACGCCGAGGGGGTGTGGCGCGTGCCCGATACGCGTCTGGCGCGCCGGCACCGCATGAACATTGGCACCATCGTCAGCGACGCCAGCATGGCCGTGCAGTACCTGCGTGGGGCCAGGATCGGCAGCGTGGAGGAAAGCTTCGTCGCCCGCATGAAGCCGGGGGACTGCTTCCTCTTCGGCGGCCGGCTCCTGGAGCTGGTGCGAGTGCACGACATGACGGCCTGGGTGCGGCGCGCTAGCGGCCGCAAGCCCTCCGTGCCGCGCTGGAACGGTGGGCGCATGCCGCTGACCAGCACCCTGGCCGATGCCGTTGTGCGGCAGCTGGCGCTGGCCGATGCCGGCTGCTACGACACCCCGGAGTTGCAATCCGTTCGGCCGCTGCTCGAGATCCAGCAGCGCTGGTCGGCGCTGCCGACGCCGGACACCCTGCTGGCCGAGTTGCTGAAGACGCGCGAGGGCTGGCATCTCTTCCTCTATCCGTTTGCGGGGCGGCTGGTGCACCTGGGCCTGGCCAGCCTGCTCGCCTGGCGCATCGCACAGCACCAGCCGCGCACCTTCTCGATCGCGGTGAACGACTACGGCTTCGAGCTGCTCTGCGCGGCCGACCCTGACTGGCCGGCGCTGCTGCCGCAGGTGCTGGCCCCGGTGGACGAGACGCAACTGCTGCACGAGGTGCTCGCCTCCCTCAACGCCACCGAGCTGGCGCGCCGGCGCTTCCGCGAGATCGCGCGCGTCTCCGGCCTGATCTTCCAGGGCTATCCCGGCGAGCGGCGCAGCAGCCGGCAGCTGCAGGCCTCCTCCTCGCTGTTCTACGAGGTGTTCCGCAAGTACGACCCTGCCAACCGGTTGTTGCAGCAGGCCGAGGAGGAACTGCTCGCGCAGGAGCTGGAGATCGGGCGGCTGAGCGCCGTCCTCGCGCGCATGGCCTCGCAGCGGCTCATGGTACAGACGCCGCAGCGGCCCACCCCCTTCGCCTTTCCGCTGATGGTGGAGCTGTTTCGCGAGAAGCTGTCGAACGAGAGCGCGGCTGAGCGCATCGCGCGCATGGTCGCGCAGCTGGAGCGGGCCGCGGGCGGCGGCGCCGAGCCGGCCGACCCTGACCGCGTGCGCAGGACACTGGCCTTCGAGAGGCCCGTGGAGGAAGGTCAGGCCGGGCGCGGAAAAGTCCCGGAAGGACCGGGGGCGGCGTGACAATTCGCAAGATTCCGATGCGCGAGCTTCTGTAAAACTCGAACTCGTGCATGCCGCTTCCCCCTCCTGCCGGCTCGACGTTGCCGGCCAATCCCTCGAGCTCCTTCCAGAGCGAGCCCTCTGGTGGCCGGCCGGCGAAATGCTGTTCGTGGCCGATCTCCACCTGGGCAAGGCGGCCAGCTTCAGGGCGCTCGGGCAACCGGTGCCGCACGGCACGACGGCGCAGAACCTCGCCCGGCTCGACCGCCTGATCGAGCAGTACCGGCCGCGCGAGTTCGTCGTGCTCGGCGATTTCCTGCATGACGCACAGGCGCGCACGCCGCAGTTGCTGGCGAGCCTCCAGACCTGGCGCGAACAGCACGCGCAGCTTCGCTGCACGCTGGTGCGCGGCAACCACGACAGCCATGCCGGCGACCCGCCGGCCGCGCTGCGCTTCGAGAGCGTCGACGAGCCCTACCTGACCGGCCCCTTCGCCGCCTCTCACCACCCCCGGCCTCATCCGACGCACTTCGTGCTCGGCGGTCACCTCCATCCGGTCTGCAAGCTGCAGGGCAGCGGACGCGACAGCCTGCGCATGCCCTGCTTCGTGCGCGAGGAACGGCGGCTGATCCTGCCTGCCTTCGGCGAGTTCACTGGTGGTTGGCTGATGGAGGCCATGCCGGGCCGCTGTTTCTATGGCATCGGCGGCGATGCCGTGTGGCCGTTGCCGATCTGACGACTCCCATTCATGGCACAAGCACCCAAGCCTCCCCACCGCAGCGACCTGCGCGAACATGCTGTCGAGCTGATGATGCAAGCCGCTCCCCTGGCCGGCATGAGCCGCGCCGAGGCGGAAGTCGTGGTCGACGCCATGAAGCCGGTGCATGTGCTGGCCGACACGCTGCTGTTCGAGGAGGGTGACGCGGCCGACAGCGACTACCTGGTGCTGGTGCTGGAAGGCCAGTTGCGGGCCGTGAACAGCTCCGGCATCCCTGACGGCGAAGTCGTGATCACGGTTCGGCGCCGGCAGCCTGCTGGGCGAGATGGGGGTGATCGACGGCGGACCGCGCTCCGCCAGCTGCACGGCGCTGACGGACGTCAAGCTGGGCGTGCTCCCGCGCGCTTCGCTGCTGGGCATGATCGAAAGCCATCCGATGGTGGCGGCCCGGATGATGCTGGGCATCTCCACGATCCTCGCTGGGCGCCTGCGCGAAGGCAACCGGCGCTTGCGTACGCTGTCGCAGGTGTCGCGCGCGCTGCAGCTGGAGCTGGACGCAGTCCATGCGGTCAACCGGCGGCTGCTGGAGGAGCAGGCCGGGCGCGGCGGCTGAGCCGCACGGCCGCTGCGAAGGCGAAGTCAGTGCCGCTAGCTCGCTACACCACGACCACCGGTTCGTCGGGCAGCTCGTTGCGGTCGGGCTCGCCCTCGGCCAGCGGGAAGTGCGCCACCAGCAGCGCCGAGACTTCTTCCAGCGCCTGCGTGAGCCCGTCCTCGAAGCGGCCCTCGCGGAAGGCGGAGGCCATCCGCCTGGCCATCGCCGCCCACTCGTCCGCGCTCACGTGGGCGTCGATCCCGCGGTCGGCCACGATCTCGATCGCGTGCTCGGCCAGCAGCAGGTAGATCAGCACGCCGTTGTTGTGCGCGGTGTCCCACACGCGCAGCTTGCCGAACAGGGTGATGGCGCGCTCGCGCGCCGGCGCGGCGCGCCGGATGTACGACCAGGGCAGCCCGGCCTCGATGCAGATGCGCACCTCGCCGCGGTGCCGGCGCTCGCTGGCCGCGACCCGGGCCTTCAGACGTTCCAGCGCTTCGGGCGGCAGGACACGACGCACGTCGGCCCCGTCGACCCAGCGATGGCGCCACAGGCGCCGCAGCGTGGAGAGGAAGGATTGCGTGGCCATCGTTACCAGTCCCCCGAGGCGCCGCCGCCGCCGAAATCACCGCCCCCGCCGGAGCTGAAGCCGCCGCCGCCGGACGAGGAGCCGCCGCCCCAGCCTCCGCCACCCCCCAGGCCGCCGCCGAGCCCGCCGGCGCCCGGCCCCCAGCCGCCGCCGCGCCCTCCGCGCCGGCCGGCGCCCGCGCCGAAGGCGCTCGACAGCAGCGTGAAAAGCAGCGCCGCGAGCCCCGCCAGCACGGCGATCACCAGGCTCGCGGTCAGCGCCATCACCACCACCCCCGTCACGCCGCCCAGCGCCACCGGCCCCAGCACCTTGCCGAGGATGGCGCGCGCGATCGGCGCGCCGATCAGCACGCCGAAGAACAGGAAGATGGCCAGGTCGCCCCAGTCGAAGCCCGGCTCCTCCTGCCCGCCGCCGAAGTCGCCGCTCCTGGCATCGACCTGCGGCAGCGGCTCGCCCTTGATGCGCGCGATCAGCTGGTCGGCCGCGGCGTCGAGTCCGCCCGCGAAGTCGTTCTCGCGGAAGCGCGGCTTCATCGCGAAATCGATGATGCGCGCCGCCGCGATGTCGGGCACCGCGCCTTCGAGCGTCTTCGCCACCTCGATGCGCATCTTGCGGTCGTTCTTGGCGACGACGACGAGGATGCCGTCGCCCACTTCCTTGCGGCCGATCTTCCAGGCGTTGCCCACGCGGTTGGCGTAGCTCGCAATGTCCTCGGGTGCCGTGGTCGCGACCATCAGCATCACGATCTGCGAGCCCTTCTCCTGCTCGAAGGCAGCCAGCTTGGCTTCGAGTGCCTGGCGCTGCGTGGCGTCCAGTGTCCCGGTCTGGTCGATCACCCGCGCGCCGAGTGGCGGAACCGGCAGCAGGTCCTGGGCCTGCGCGCCCGCGAGCGTGAAGGCCAGGAGGAAGAGAGCTGCCAGCGCGCGCCGGATGCGGGCGGCCGTCATCGAGGCTTACTTCTTCGGCTGTTGCTGTTGGCCGAAATCGACCGTCGGCGGGGTGGAGATCTGGGCCTCGTTCTGCACGCTGAAGTTGGCCTTGGGGTCGTAGCTGAAGATCTTGGCGGTGATATTGGTCGGGAAGCTGCGCGCCAGCACGTTGTACTCCTGCACCGTCTGGATGTAGCGGTTGCGCGCCACCGTGATGCGGTTTTCTGTCCCCTCCAGCGTCACGCGCAGGTCGCGAAAGGCCTGGTTGGCCTTGAGGTTGGGGTACTGCTCGGCCACCACCATCAGGCGCGACAGGGCGCTGGAGAGCTCGCCCTGCGCCTGCTGGAAGCGGTTGAAGGCCTCGGGGTTGTTGAGCGTCTCGGGCGTGACCTGGATCGAGGTGGCCTTGGCCCGCGCCTCGATCACCTTGGTCAGCGTCTCCTGCTCGAAGTTGGCTTCGCCCTTGACCGTGGCCACGATGTTGGGCACGAGGTCGGCGCGGCGCTGGTACTGGTTGAGCACCTCGCTCCAGGCCGACTTGCTCGCCTCGTCGAGGCGCTGGAAGTCGTTGTAGCCGCAGCCTGCGAGCGACAGCGTTGCAAGAAGGATCAGGAGCCAGCGTTTCATGATCACCATATCGAAGCCTCTTCGTCGTTCGTGCGAAGTGGCAAAGGTAGCATAGGCCGATGGCGGTCGATCCTCTCCAGGCATTGCAGGCCGCGAACCGCGGGGCGCCGCCCTTGCGCCGGGACGAGGGAACGCTGCTGATCGCCGGCGCCACGGGAGCGCTGGGCCAGGAGCTGGTGCGGCGGCTCGCGGGCCGGCATCGCTTCGAGCACACGCGCGTGCTGGCGCGCGAGCCCATCCGCGACGGGCTGCGCGGCGTCGAGAGCGTGCTGGCGCCGGACGCTGACGTCGCACACTGGCCGCGCACCGCGGCCGACGCGGCGCTGGTCCTGTTCGAGCCGCCGCGCCTCTACTACGACCGCGAACGCGCGCTGTGGACGCCCGAGCCGGCGCAGCTGCCCGCGCTCGCGGCCTGGCTGAAGGCTTGCGGCGTGCGCACGCTGGCCGTCGTGCAGCCGCACGACCAGGGCCGGCTGCCGGAGGCGCTCAAGCGCGGGCTGGCCAGCCTCGACGAGGAGGCGGTGGTGGCCGAGGGCTTCGAGCGCGTGATCATCGTGCGCACGGCGCGCATGCCCGCCGCGGCACGCTTCGCCAACCCGGCCGAGCGGCTGGCGGCCTGGATGCTGTCCGTCGCGCGCTTCATGGTGCCGGCCAGCGAGCAGCCGGTGCGCGCCGGCAAGGTGGCGGAGCTGGTCGACGTGGCGCTGCGCATCGCACCGCCCGGTGTGCACGTGGCCGCGCCCGAGCTGGTGTGGCAGGCCGCGCAGGGCCAGCTGCAGGCGGTGGCCGAGGGCTGGCTGCTCGGCGCGCGGGGGCGAGGTTCGCAATGAGGAGGCGTGAACGAGCCCGCCACGTCGGGCTCATTCCGGCCTTCTGATGCGCGGGCGACCGATGCAGGTCGCGCGCCCGAGGCAAAATTGCCACTTCCAGCCGCAGCCACCATGTCCAAGTCCAAACTCCGCGCCGCCGCCGTGGCCGGCACTGCCGACGATATCGAGGCGACCTTCTACGAGGCGCTGCAGCGCGGCGACATCGATGCGCTGATGGCCTGCTGGGCCGATGAGGACGAGGTGTTCTGCGTGCATCCCGGCGGTCCGCGCCTGGTGGGCGCCAGCGCGATCCGGGCGGCCTTCGAGCAGATGTTCGCCAACGGCGCGATCCATGCCACGCCGGCCCACGTGCGCAGGGTGGAGTCGCTGGCGAGCGCGGTGCACAACGTGCTGGAGCGCATCGAGGTGCTGACGGCCGAGGGGCCGCGGCATGCCTTCGTGCTGGCCACCAACGTCTATCACAAGACCGCGCAGGGCTGGCGCATGGTGGCCCACCATGCGAGCCCGGGCATGGTTCATGCGCCCGACGAGGCGGACGAGATCCCGCAGGTTCTTCACTGATGCAATACGTTGCGCCACGCTGGCTGCCCGGCGGCAACCTCCAGACCATCTGGCCCGCGCTCTGGGCGCGGCGCGTCGAGGCGCCGCTGCCGGCCTACCGCCGCGAGCGCTGGACCACGCCGGACGGCGACTTCGTCGACGTCGACTTCCTCGCGGCCGAAGGTGTCGCGCCGCGGCCGCTGCTGGTCCTGTTCCATGGGCTCGAGGGCTCCTCGAAGAGCCACTATGCCGAGGCCTTCGCGGCCGATGCGCTGGCGCGCGGCTGGGACTACGCGGTGCCGCATTTCCGCGGCTGCAGCGGCGAGATCAACCTTGCACCGCGGGCTTACCACTCGGGGGACTTCGAGGAGGTGGGCTGGATCCTTGCGCGTTTGCGCGAGCGGCAGGCGGGCCGCGGGCGCAGCGCCGGGCCGTCCCCAGCAAGCGAGGGCTCCCTCGGGGGGCAGCGAGGACGCGAAGTGCCCGGCTTGGGGGCACCTATCCTCGCGGCCGGGGTCTCGCTGGGGGGCAACGCATTGCTGCGCTGGGTCGAGGAGGCCGGATCGGAAGCCTCGAAGTTCGTGAATGCGGCCGCCTCGATCAGCGCACCGCTGGACCTGGCGGCCGGCGGGGCAGCCATCGGGCAAGGCTTCAACCGGCTGGTCTACACGCGCATGTTCCTGGCCAGCATGAAGCCCAAGGCGCTGGCCAAGCTGGCCCAGCATCCGGGCCTGTTCGACCGCGAGGCGTTGATGGCGGCCGCCGACCTGCATGCCTTCGACAACGTGTTCACCGCGCCGCTGCATGGCTTTCGCGACACCGACGACTACTGGCGCCGCGCCTCGGCCAAGCCGCACCTGGGCGCGATCCGAATCCCGGCGCTTGTCGTGAACGCGACCAACGATCCCTTCGTGCCGGCCGCCAGCCTGCCGCGCCCGGAGGAGGCGGGCCGCCATGTCACGCTGTGGCAGCCGGCCCATGGCGGCCATGTGGGCTTTCCGATGGGGCGGCCGCCGGGTCATGTGCGCGGCATGCCAGAGCGGGTCGGCGACTGGCTGGCGCAGCACCTCTGACGCGGCTTCGTCCGATGGCGCCGGGGCACCATCCGCGCCAGAATCCGCGGCATGGACGACATCGTCAAACAAGCGCTCGCCAAATGGCCCAACGTGCCGCACTGCTATGGCTGGCTCGGCCTCGACGCACGCGGCAACTGGTACATGCGCGACGACCGCACGCAGGCCGCGGGGCCGTTCCCGATCGCCAAGGGCTCGCTGCTCAAGCACGAGAAGCTGATCGACTTCATCCAGCGCAACTACGAGCATGACGAGCGCGGCCAGTGGTTCTTCCAGAATGGGCCGCAGCGCGTCTATGTGGAGCTCGAGGCCGCACCCTGGGTGTGGCGGATCGGCGAGGACTTTAGCGTGCGATCGCACGCCGGCGACCTGGTCGAGCCCTCGGCCTGCCTCGTCGACGAGCAGGGCCGGCTTTACCTGGCAGCGCCCTGCGGGCTGGGCCTCGTGCATACGCAGGACATGGGCTTCGCCGCCGAGGCGATCGAGCAGGGGCGCTGGGTGGCGGAGAACGTGCGTGCCGCGGACCTGCCGGGACGCTATGGGCATGTCATGAGCCCGGCGGCGGCCACGCCTGTCCAGGCAGCGCACTGAAGAAGCCGAACGCCCGCACGCCCAAAAAAAAAGAGCCCGCATGCGGGCTCTTTTTTGCGGGGTTCGAAGACCTGCTTACGGCTTGGCAGGTGCCGACGCCGGCGCCTCTGCCGCATTCGAGGCTGCGGCCTCCGGTGCGCCCGCCGCCGCCTGTGCGCCCGCGGCCGCCGGACGGTCGGGCACCGGGAACTTGGCGCCGCCGGCATTGGCCAGGTAGACCACCGCACGGCCGATCTCGACATCCTCGAAGTCGCCGCCGCCCTGGGGTGGCATGGCGCCCTTGCCCTTGAGTGCGTGTTCCAGCAACGTGGCGTAGCCCTGCCCGATACGCGGGCCCCAGGCCGCGGCGTCGTTGAGGTGCGGGGCGCCAGGGATGCCCGGGGCGCCGTGGCAGGCCACGCATTGGGCCTTGAACACCGCCTCGCCGGTGGCCAGCGGCCGGTTGGCGTCGCGGATCTCGATCGAGCCGACTTTCTTGAGGCGCTCGGCGAGCTCGCGGTCTCGCGCTTCCTTCGTCACGCCGTAGAGAGCCATGCCCGACCCCTGCACCTCCCCCGAGGGGTGGTTGGCGGAGGTCACGTACGAGACCAGTCCGACAATGATCAGGATCGGCGCGATGAAGGAGAAGAAGACTGCCAGCAGCAGTTGTTTGGGGTTCTTGATCGGGCCCGTGTGGGCATCTTCTGTGGCCTGGTAGTGCGCGTCGTCGCTCATTGGGTCCTCAGTGTGGGGGGGCTCGTCGGGCTTTTTGTAATCAACCGCGGATTATAGAGAGGCGCCCGAAGGCGCCCGTGACGGCCCCTCCGGGCCTCAGCGCGTGGCCCATCCGCCGCCCAGCGTCTTGTAGAGGACCACCTGGTTCTGCAGTTGCGCGAGCTGGATCTGCACCGCGGCCTGCTGCGCGCTGTAGAGCGAGCGCTGGGAGTCGAGCAGGTCGAGCGCGCTGGCGATGCCGTTGCGGTAGCGCAGGTCCGAGAGCCTGAAGCGCACCGATTCGGCTTCCGTCTGCGCCCGCAGGGCGCGCAACTGCTCGCCCAGGGTGGCGCGGCCGGCGAGCGCGTCGGCGACCTCGCGGAAGGCGGTCTGGATCGATTTCTCGTACTGCGCCACCGCGATGTCGCGGCCGGCCTTGGCCGAATCCAGCCCGGCCTGGTTGCGCCCGGCGTCGAAGATCGGCAGCGTCAGCTGCGGCGAGAAGGCCCAGGCCTTGGTGCCGCGTTCGAACAGGTTCGAGAACTCGCTGCTGGCGGTGCCGATCGAGGTGGTCAGCGCCACGCGCGGGAAGAAGGCCGCGCGCGCCGCGCCGATGTTGGCATTGGCCGCGATCAGCTGCTGCTCGGCGGCGCGGATGTCGGGCCGCTCGCTCAGCAGGTCGGAAGGCAGGCCCGCGGGCAGCTCCGCCATCGGCGCGACCGCGCCCAGGCCGCGCGCGCCGCCTTCGGTGGCTTCCGGCGGCACCGGCGCGCCGAGCAGCAGGGCCAGCGCGTTCTCGTCCTGCATGCGCAGGCGCCGCTGCTCCGCGTAGGAGGCCCGCGCGGCCTCGGTCAGCGAATCGGCCAGGCGCAGGTCGATCTCGGAGACCACGCCGCTGTCGAAGCGCAGCCTGGTGAGCTTCTGCGACTCCTCGCGGGTGGCCAGCGTCTGGCGCGTGAGCGCCAGCAGCTCGTCGTCCGCGATCAACGTGAGCCAGCCGCTGGCCACCGCGCTGACCAGGCTGATCTGCGTGGCCTTGCGCGACTCCTCGGTGGCGAGGAACTGCGCCAGCGCCTGCTCCTTGAGGCTGGCGACGCGGCCGAAGAAGTCGAGCTCCCAGGCCGTGATGCCGAGGTTGACCGAATAGGTCGACGACACGCTGCCGCCCAGGCCCAATGCCTGCAGCGCGTTGGGACTGGACCGCGAGCCGCTGGCCGCCAGGTCGAGCGCCGGGAACTGCGCCGCGCGCTGGATCTGGAACTGGGCGCGGGCCTGCTCGATGTTGGCGACCGCCACGCGCAGGTCGCGGTTGTTGGCGAGCGCCGTCTCGATCAGCTTCGCCAGCCGAGGATCGGTGAAGTAGTCCTGCCAGGCCAGCGTCGAGACCGGCGACGCGCTGGTGGCGGCGGGCTGCGCGCCGGGATAGCTGGACGGCACCGGCGCCGCGGGGCGCTCGTAGGTCGGGATCAGCGAGCAGCCGGCCAGGAGCATGGCGGCTGCGCCGGCGAGGGCGGTCGAAGCGAAGTTCTTCTTAATCATGGGCGGGGCTTTCTTCAATGCCTGCGGCCTGGGCGTGGCGCCTGTCTACCTCGCGCTGGCGCTCGCTGCCCTTGAACAGGCTGCGCACCACCACGAAGAACACCGGCACGAAGATCACGGCGAGCGCCGTGCCGGTCACCATCCCGCCGATCACGCCGGTGCCGATCGCGCGCTGGCTTGCCGAGCCCGCACCCGAGGCCAGCACCAGTGGAAGCACGCCGAGGCCGAAGGCTAGCGAGGTCATGATGATCGGCCTGAACCGCAGGTGGGCGGCCGCCAGCGCCGACTCGATCACGCCCTTGCCCTGCGCCTGCAGGTCCTTGGCGAACTCGATGATCAGGATCGCGTTCTTCGCCGACAGACCGATGATGGTGATCAGGCCGACCTGGAAGTACACGTCGTTCGAATAGGCGCGCAGCAGGGTCGCGAGCAGCACGCCCAGCACGCCCAGCGGCACGACCAGGATCACCGCCAGCGGAATGGTCCAGCTCTCGTACAGCGCGGCCAGGCACAGGAACACCGCCAGGATGGAGAAGGCGTACAGGAGGATCGCCTGCGCGCCCGCGAGCTTCTCTTCGCGCGACTGGCCGGTCCACTCGTAGCCGAAGCCCGGGGGCAGCTGCGCGGCGAGCTTCTCGACCTCGGCCATCGCGGCGCCCGAGCTGTAGCCCGGCGCGGCAGAGCCCGAGATGCGCACGGCCGGATAGCCGTTGTAGCGCACCGTCTGCTGCGCACCGGTGATCCAGCGCGTGCTTGCGAAGGCCGAGAGCGGCACGGGCTCGCCCTTGCTGTTGCTCGCGTTGAGCCGCAGCAGGTCCTGCGGCTGCATGCGCGCCGGCGCGTCGGCCTGCACCACCACGCGCTGAAGGCGGCCCTGGTTCGGGAAGTCGTTGATGTAGCTGGAGCCCAGCGCGGTCGACAGCGTGCTGTTGATGGCAGCGAAGTCCACGCCCAGCGCATTCGCCTTGTCGCGATCGATGTCGATCTGCAATTGCGGCGCGTCTTCCAGCCCGTCCGGGCGCACCTGCGTGAGCAACGGGCTCTTGCTCGCCATGCCCAGGAGCTGGTTGCGCGCATTGGTCAGCGCCTCGTGACCGGCACCGCCGCGGTCCTGCAGGCGGAAGCTGAAGCCGCTGGCGTTGCCCAGCTCGGGGATCGGCGGCGGCGACAGGGGATAGATGAAGGCGTCGCGGATGCTCGACAGCGCGCCGAAGGCGCGGCCGGCCACCGCTTCGGCCGATTGGCCCGGCTCGTGGCGCTGGTCCCAGTCCTTGAGCGTCACGAAGGCGAGGCCCGCGTTCTGGCCCTGCCCCGAGAAGCTGAAGCCGAGCACGCCGACCATGCTCTGCACCTCCGGCTGCTTCAGGACGTACTTCTCGACGTCCTGCATCACCGACAGCATGCGCTCCTGGGTCGCGCCCGGCGGCAGCTGCACGTTGACGATGAGGTAACCCTGGTCCTCCTGCGGCAGGAACGAGGTCGGCAATTGCCGGTACACCAGCACCACCGCCCCGATGATCGCGGCATAGATCACCAGGTAGCGCGCCGCGCGCTTGAGGATGCGCGCAACCAGGCTCTCGTAGCCCTTTGCCGTGCGGCTGAAACCGCGGTTGAACCAGCCGAAGAAGCCGCGCTTCTCGTGGTGATGGCCGGCCTCCACCGGCTTCAGCAGCGTGGCGCACAGCGCCGGCGTGAGCGACAGCGCCATGAAGGCCGAGAAGCCGATAGAAGCCACCATCACCGCCGAGAACTGGCGGTAGATGTTGCCGGTGGAGCCCGCGAAGAAGGCCAGCGGCACGAACACCGAGATCAGCACCACCGTCACGCCGATGATGGCGCCGGAGATCTGCCGCATCGCCTTGCGCGTGGCTTCGAGCGGGGAGAGGCCTTCCTCGCTCATGATGCGTTCGACGTTCTCCACCACCACGATCGCGTCGTCCACCACGATGCCGATCACCAGCACCATGCCGAACATGGTCAGCACGTTGATCGAGAAGCCCAGCGCGAGCAAGGTGGCGAAGGTGCCCAGCAGCGCGATCGGCACGACGATGGTCGGGATGAGCGTGTAGCGCCAGTTCTGCAGGAACAGATACATCACCAGGAACACCAGCGCCACCGCCTCGAACAGCGTCTTCACCACCTCCGTGATGGAGATGTTGACGAAGCGCGAGCTGTCGTAGGGAATGGTCCACTTCACGCCCTGCGGGAAGAAGCGCTCGAGCTCGGCCATCTTGGCCCGGATCGCCTTGGCCGAAGCCAGGGCGTTGCCGCTGGGCGCGAGCTGCACGCCGATGCCGACGGCCTGTTGCCCATTCAGCCGCGCCGAGGTGGCGTAGCCCTGGCCGCCCAGCTCGATGCGCGCCACGTCCTTGAGCCGCACGGTGGAGCCGTCGGTGTTCGCGCGCAGCACGATGTCGCCGAACTGCTCGGTCGTGGTGAGCTGGCCGTTGACCACCACGGTCGCCGCAATCGCCTGGCCCGGCACGTTGGGCAGGTCGCCGATGGTGCCGGAGGACACCTGGGCGTTCTGCGCCCGCACGGCTGCGTTGACGTCCGCCGCCGACAGGTTGTAGCCCTGCAGCCTGGCGGGATCGATCCAGATGCGCATGGCGCGCTCGGTACCGAACAGCTGCGCCTGGCCGATGCCGGCCACGCGCTGCAGCTCCGGCACCACGTTGCGCGAGGCGTAGTCGCCCAGCGCCGTCGTGTCGATCGCCGGGTTGTCGGAGGACAGCATCGTGAACAGCAGGAAGTTGTTGCGCGACTTGTCCACGCGCACGCCCTGCTGCGTCACCGCCGCCGGCAGCCTGGGCGTGGCGCGCGACAGGCGGTTCTGCACGTCCACCTGGGCGAGGTCCGCGTTGGTCCCGGTCTCGAAGGTGATGGTGATGGTGCCGGTGCCGTCGGCCTGCGCCACCGATTCCATGTAGATGAGCCCCGGTGAGCCGTTCATCTCGCGCTCGATGACCGAGAGCACGCTGTCCTCCAGCGTCTGGGCCGAGGCGCCGGGATAGGCGACGTTGACGACGATGGCCGGCGGTGCCACCGGCGGGTACTGCGCGATCGGCAGCTGCGTGATGGACACGGCGCCCACCACGATGATGAACAGCGCGATCACCCACGCGAAGATGGGCCGGTCGATGAAGAACTTTGCCATGCGGGCGCGCTCCTTACGGCTTCGTGGCCGGAGCCGAGGCAGCATTCGCTGGGGCAGCCGGGGCGGCGGCGGAGGCCGGCGCCGGCGCCTTCCATGGCACCGCCTTCACTGCCGCGCCCGGCGGCATCATCATCAGCTTCTGGAAGCCGTCGACCATGACCTGCTCGCCGGCCTTCAGGCCTCGGTCACCACCCACTGGTTGTTCTGTGCCGCGGTGATCTTCACCGTGCGCTTGTGCATCTTGCCCTCGGCATCGACCACGGTCAGCGTGTCGCCCTGCTGGGTGCGCGTGACCGCCTGCTGCGGCACCGTGATCGCATTCGTCGCCTGGGCCTGCTCCACCTTCACGCGAACATAGAGGCCGGGCAGCAACTCGCCCTTCGGGTTCGGCACCTCGGCGCGCAGCGTCACCTGGCCGGTGGTCGAATCCACCGTCAGGTCGGAGAACAGCAGCTTGCCGGGCAGCGCGTACTCGCTGCCGCCTTCCAGCAGGATGCGCACGCTGGCCGCATCGCTGCCGGTTGCGCGCTTGAACTGGCCGGCCTCCATGGCGCGGCGCAGCTTGAGCACGTCGTTGGCCGACTGCGTGAAGTTGACGTAGACCGGGTCGATCTGCTGGATCACCGCCAGCGGCGTGGCGTCGCCTTGGCCGACCAGCGCGCCTTCGGTCACCAGCGCGCGGCCGATGCGGCCTGAGATCGGCGCGGTGACGTTCGCGTAGCCGAGGTTGATCCTGGCGGTCTGCAATGCGGCGCGGGCCACCGCGATGTCCGCTTCGGCGGTCTTGGCGGCGGCCACGGCGTTCAGGTATTCCTGCTTGCTGACCGCGTTGGCCTCCACCAGCGGCTTGTAGCGCTCGGCCAGGGCCTTGGCCTGGACCGCATTGGCCTCCGCGCGTGCCAGGCTCGCCTGGGCACTCTGCTGCGTCGCCAGGTAGGGGGCCGGATCGATGCGGAACAGCGGCTGGCCGGCCTTCACGTCGCTGCCTTCGCGGAACAGCCGCTGCTGCAGGATGCCTGCGGCACGGGCGCGCACCTCGGCCACGCGCGAGGCTTCGAGGCGGCCCGGCAACTCGGTCACCAGGCCGACATCCGTCGGCGTCGCCACCACCACCCCCACTTCGGGCGGCGGCGGGGCGCCACCACCGGCACCGCCCCCCGGGGCGCCTCCGGCCGGCGCCTCGCTCTTGCCGCAAGCGGCGAGCGCCAGCACCGCGGCGGCTGCGACGGCGGCGAAGACGGGGCGACGCGTCATGGACAACAACGAATGACGCGGGACATGCAGAGCGGGCATGCGATTCCTTTGAAGCAGGGACGGGGAACGGCGCGATGTCGCGGCGAGTGCCTAAAGCAACACGGCGAGCTTGGCCATCAGGAGGGACCCGAGTTTACATACATTCGTGAATGTATAGTGGCAGCGAACACGGGTTCGATAGTTTTACAAGTTTGAGGAAAGGGGGGCAACATGGTCCGTCGTACCAAGGAAGAGGCATTGGCCACCCGGCATCGGCTGCTCGATGCGGCGGAAGTGCTGTTCCAGTCCCAGGGTGTTTCGCGCACGACGCTGCAGCAGATCGCGCAGGAGGCCGGCGCCACGCGCGGTGCGATCTACTGGCATTTCAAGGACAAGCCGGACCTCTTCAACGCCATGATGGAGCGCGTCACGCTGCCGCTGGAATGCGCCACGCGCGAAGCCAGCGCGGCCAACGAAGACCCGCTGGAGGCGATCGAGCAGGTGATGGTGCAGGCCCTGAACCTGATGGTCGCCGACCCCCAGGTGCGGCGGGTCTTCGAGGTGGCGACGCTCAAGGTCGAGTACACGGACGAGATGGCGCCGGTGCAGCAGCGTCACCGCAGCGCGCGCAACGAATGCGTGACCGATTTCGTCCACGCACTGCAGCATGCCGCGAGCCGCGCGGGCATCGAACTGCCCATTCCAGTCAAGACCGCCGCCTACGGGCTGCATGCGGTGATCAGCGGCCTGATCCAGGACTGGCTGCTCGAGCCCGGCGCCTTCGACCTCGTGCCGGCGGGGCGGCATCTGTTCAACGTCTATCTCGCGGGGCTCGGATTCGAGCGCAGGCCTGCGGTGGGGAAGGGGAACTGCAAGCAGCTTGCGTGATCAGTGATAATCACGGGCTTCGGGTCTCGGCCTGAAGCCTCTCTCGCTGTATTTCAATGGATAGAATTCGGCCCTCCGAAGGCTGAGATCCAGGTTCGATTCCTGGCGGCGGGACCAGTACATCGTTTCGCACAGTCTCAAAACAGCTCAAAACCCGCATGCTTCCTAGCATTGCGGGTTTTTTGTTGCCCCTGGCAATCTCGCTGCGTACCATCACATCGCACGGAAGTACCATCATTTTTGTTGGTACCCGCTGATTCAGGAAAGGCCGATACCAACAGGAGGCAAGGCGATGGCACTGAACGACACCCGGGTGAGGCAGCTCAAGCATGGGGGCGCGGCCAACGGGGAGAAGTACGCGGACGGGGGCGGCATGTACCTGCACGTGACGGCGACCGGCAAGTACTGGCGCATGAGCTACCGGTTCTTAGGGAAGCAAAAGACCCTCGCCCTGGGCGTCTACCCGGACGTATCGCTCGCCAAGGCTCGCCAGCGACGCGAAAGGGCGCGCGAACTCCTGGCGGACGGCATAGACCCCGGCGTCGCCAAGCGCGAGGAAAAGCAGGCCAGGACCGATGCCGCGGCGAACACCTTCGAGGTTGTTTCACGGGACTGGCTCGCCAGGACGGCGAACAAGCGCGCAGAGGTCACGCAGGCCAAGGTCACGAACTGGCTCGAGAAAGATGCTTTCCCGTTCATAGGCAAGCTTCCCATCTCGACCATCCGGGCCAAGGACGTCCTGGACAAGGTGGCGCGTCGCATGGAGGCACGCGGCATTCACGAAAGCGCCCATCGCATCGTGCAGATCTGCTCGCAGGTCTTCCGCTATGCGGTGGCGGTCGGTCTGGTGGAGCGCGACGTCACCGTCGACCTACGCGGCGCGCTGGTTTCGGTCGACAAGACCAACTATGCCGCGATCACGGACCCGAAGCAGGTCGGGCAACTCATGCGGTCGATCCATGCCTACGAAGGGCACCCGATCGTGCGGGCGGCGCTGCAGCTGTCGCCATTGGTATTCGTACGCCCCGGCGAACTTCGCGCGGCTGAGTGGAGCGAGGTGGACCTGGACGCGGGCGAATGGCGAATTCCTGGTCCACGAATGAAGATGAAGGTTGAGCACCTTGTGCCGCTCTCACGGCAGGCTGTGAGGATCCTGCGAGAGGTGCAGCCCATTAGCGGGCACGGTCGGTACGTGTTTCCCAGCATCCGCACTGGAGAGCGCTGCATGAGCGAGAACACCGTCAACGCGGCGCTGCGGGGCATGGGCTATGCGAAGGAAGTGATGACTGCCCACGGTTTTAGAGCGATGGCCCGGACGATCATGGACGAAGTGCTGGGCGAGCGCCCTGACTTGATCGAACACCAACTCGCGCACACGGTGAAAGATCCCAACGGGCGAGCTTACAACCGCACCGCTCACTTGCCGGCGCGCAGGGCAATGATGCAGCGCTGGGCGGACTACCTGGACGACTTAGGCCAAGGCGCCAAAGTCATCGTGTTCAAGGCGACATGATCTTCTGTTGTGCTTGCAGCGGTTTGCCTATTGCTCTGTTGAGATGTTCCAATCAATCTACCCGGCGACCGGCGACCGGCGACCGGCGACCGGCGACCGGCGACCGGCGACCGGCGACCGGCGACCGGCGACCGGCGACCGGCGACCGGCGACCGGCGACCGGCGACCGGCGACCGGCGACCGGCGACCGGCGACCTGAGCCTCTCAACTGACTTTTAATCCGTTGGTCACAAGTTCGAATCTTGTACGTCCTACCAATCTAACCCGCATGGGTATTGAAAAACCTGCTATGAATTTTGTAGCAGGCTTTTCCATTTTCAGGGTCATTCCCGATTCTGTCCCGGTCCGTGTCCCGATCGGATTTTCAGAAGCAGCGCCATGACGGCCATCGCCCTAACGGCGCGCTCCGCCCGGTGGCTGCATCCGGGCGCGGCACGGCACCCCTTCTGCCGGAGCCTTTGCGTCGAACGAGGGCGCCGTCGACGCCCCAGCAGCGGCAACGCTGGCAGCGTAGCCCCAGGCCGGCGCGCGCGGGCGCCGACGTCGTGACACGAGACTGCAGCCACAGTTAACGGCGGGCGCTGAGCCCCCTTCGGCCCGCCTCGTGCGGGTCTTTTTTTGCCCGGCGTTTTTTGGTCGTACTAGCCACGGACTGTGATTTCAATGGCGTTTGGGTCGACGCCGAAGGTCTTCGCGAGCCGACGCTTCGCCTCGGGGATCGTCAAGAGAACTTCTTCTACGCTGGAGGAGAGCGCGGGCATTGGCTTGAAGCTCAGCTTGCCAAGTTCGATGCCGATCCCTTCCAAATCCGTGTACCAGACGGGGTTGCGATACCCAGGCCATGCACCGGGCACATCGACCTCCGCGTACTCGCTGAAGGTCAGAAGCCAACGCGGCTTGTCCGAGCTGTTGTTCGGGACTTCAACAACGTCCTTGAGCTTGCCAACGACAAAGGCGGCGTGATGCGTCGCAGAAGCCTTGCCCCAGTCGTCCGCGAAGCCGCGGTTCTGCACGCAGACCACGTACTTGAAACGGGCGGCACGCCCGTTATCGAGCACCCAGGCCTGCGTTCCGCCTTCGGCCAGGATCCTATCGAGGCCGCGAGCCGTGAGAACGCAGATTGCTTTGTGATGTTCTTTCTTTTCTGTCATGCCTTACCTTTGAGTTATGAAGAGGCAATTATGAGCTACGAAGCCAATATTATGCAAATCATTAGGAAACGAATCTGAAACTATGGAGATAGTTTGACTTGCTTGGCTCCGGGTACAGCGCCCCCGGCTGCTGGGGCCGCCTGTGGTAAATCTGAGACCGTGGCAGCCAAGCGGGTGCATCGGTTCACCAGACGGTCGTGACCAGAAGCTTCTCGTCTCCACAAGACGAACGAGCGCCATGCCCCAGACCGCCGCCGAACGAAACCGGACGTACCGCAAACGCCTTGCCGAAATGGGCTCGACGAGCATCTGCATCACCGTCGACGGCGCCACGGCCATGCGCCTGCGTGCCATGGCGCGCGAGCACCAGCAATCGATGGGCTCCGTACTGCAGCTCGCCTCGCTGCTCGCCCCAGTGCGCGCTCGCCGAACCCGCGACCTGCGCCGCCAAGTGATCGTGGTCGAGCACGTGCCAGCGCCGGCGGGAGCACCGGCGGGAGCTTCGTACTTCGAGTGCGCCCGACTGAGTGCCGTAATAACCACCACGTCGTGCGCGCAGCGCTGGAGTGCGGCCCCCAGCACCTCACCGTGCAGCGGCTGCTCGGTTGGGCACCAAGCACCACGCGAGCACGTCGCCGACCAGCTCGCCCTTCTTGAAGCAGAAGGATCGGCTGCGCGAATGCCTGCGCTGCGGCCGGACCCATCTGCGGGTGATCCAGCAGGACGGCATTTGCGTGAGTTGCTGGAATCGTCAGCATGAATGGCGCAGGGGTCGGAACGCAAAGGGCCTGCGGCCCGTGATGTTCAAGCCGCTAGACGTCTTTACCGTCGCGACCGAGATCGCCGAAGGGGCCGTGGTGCACCACGCCGTCGAAGCGCGCCACGCGGCCGAGGCCGTGGGCGTGATCGCGACGCGGCTGCCCAAGGGCACACGCCTGAGCACGGCCCGTCCGGGCGAGACCTGCTGGAGCGGGCAGCACAACCGCTTCGTCATCGCCTGCTCGACTTGCGGCCATGCAGGCCTGCTTGAGCGCACAGCGCGCGGGACGCGACGCCACCATTGCCCTGCCAGTGCGCGCCCACGGGCCCGGCCTGGGCCTTGGCGAGGCCCAGCGCACCGGTCATCTTGCTGCCGGCCGCCATGCTGGTGACTTGGCTTGAGCTCACGGGCGAACGCCCGCCGGCGCATTGGGCCTCAACGCAGTTCGGCTGCGAAGCGTGCGGTACCGCCGTGCTCCAGGCGCGAAGCACAGCAGACGGGCGCGTCGAGGCACGATGTGCCGCATGCGGCGCAGGGCACGCGCATTGAAAAAAGGCCCGCTGCAGGGCGGGCCTCCTTCGGTGCAGCGAAACCAGATCAGCGCAGCGACAAGCGCCGGGCGATGGCGCGTAGCTCCTGATCCGTCAGCGGCTTTTTGGCGGTGGCGTGCGCGGCGGTCGGGATCAGCGACTTCACGAACACTACGCGAGTGCGCTTGGCCTTCGCCTCCGCTTGGGCCCGGGCGAGAGTCAAGCTGAGGATTTTCTCGAAGATGGCGGCGCTGTACCGCCCAGTAGTGATGCGCTGCTCGTCGAGCCGTTCGGCAGCACGACGAACATCACCCCAGGTAACGCCTGCGTACTTGCCGCCAACCTTGGCCGCTGAGACGCGCCGCATGCCCTCGACCAAGTCGCGGTAAGCACCCAGGTATTCGATGCGCCCGGGCCGGCCCTTAGAAAATGTCGTCATCGGCGGGGGCCTCCTCGTCGTCGTTGGGTTCGGCGCGGAACCGCAGCAGGTCGTCGTAGAGCCGCCGATGAATGAGTTCGAACGCCACAAAGAGGGGCTCAGGCTTGCCGGTCAACATCGCTGCGATCAGTGTGTTGAACTCGAAGTCCTCAAGGCCAATTTCCACGCGGACGCAATCGAGGTCACGCCGCAGCGCGTCTTCCTTGGTGGGGCGACCGACGGGGTTCGCGCTCGGGGCGCCCGTCTTGAACTTGCCGGCGCTCACAGCCATGCTCCATGCGCGACCTTGCGCAGCAAATCGCTGGCGATGTAGATCGACCCGAGATTGTTGCAGTTTCGCTTCTGCGCCTCCAGACGAAGCGTGCGCACTTGGGCGACGAAGTGCTGCTCCAGCGCGCGAACCCGGTCGGCCAGGCCGTCGAGTTCGGCGCTGACCTTCGCCTTCGCCAGGGCGGCTTCTGCAGCCACAACGGCCTGCTGCTGGGCGGCGGGCTCCGTGGCAATCACCGCGTCCTCCATCGGCTTCATCATGCGGCCCAGGTCTTCCAGGTCCATTGCCAGGGCGTTCATGGCGGCGGCGTCTGCAGGCTGCTCAATGCCAGCAGTGCGGCGGGCGCGGATCGCGTCCAGTTCGGCCTGCTTGGGCTGCATGCGAGCGCGCAGGGCATCACGCGCCTTGACCGCCTCAGCGTGCGGGGCCTGCGCCTTTGCCAGGGCCGCACGAGCTCGGGCCGATTCCTGCGCAGCAAGACGAACCATGGGCGGCGGCGCCGGAGGCTCGGGCAGCGGCTCGGCGCCGGGTGCGGACTCGATGGTCTCAATGGCTTCGGCAACCTGTTCCTGTGCGGCAACGATCGCTGCGGATTCGGCCTGCTGAGCGACAGCGGCGTGTTCGGCAGCAGCAGCGCTTGCGGTCTCGGCGGCAGCAGCCCGCTCGGCGGCGAGTGCCTCGCGGGCGGCGGCGAGGGAGGACCTCGCGGAGGTGGTGTCGACGCCAGCGAACAGGGCGCCGTCGAGCACCTCTTCGGCATGTTGAACGGCCTCGGCAGCGGCGCTGACCGAGGAGCGGACGGGGGGAGAGGTTTGATTACTCATGCCGCCAACTATTCCGTCACGACGGGCGTTTCTGCCCAGCTTTCTGCCCGATACGCGAGACGCATTCGAACAGAAGACGCCGAGGCACGTACCGCCAGCCCCGGCTCAGCGCGCGCGAAAGCGACAGCCGGTCAGTACCAGTTCGTCGCGAGGGGAAGCTGCACCGTCAGCTTGCGCAGCCCCCACGCCGCACCCAACTGCCAGCAGGAGGCCGCATGATCGGCCACGCTCAACTTCTGAAACATTCGTGGTCCGCTCGGCGGCAGCACAGGAAAGACGCGCACGGCTGCATCCCAGGCCACAGCATCGAGCACGTCGAAGTACGCCACAGGGCACGCCGGGTCATCGAAGGTCCTGATGATGCAAGCGACGACGACCAGGGCCGCGACAGGATGCGCACAGTCAACAATGCCGACCTCGAATGGCTCAGCGGTCAAGTGCGCGCCCGACTTGTTGGCGTAGTGCTTGAGCAATCCGAGGCGCTTTTCGAGCGGCGTCTTGCCCTCAAGAAGTTGTTTTGGGCTGCCCGAGCACTTGTCGAAAAAGGCGAGTAGCAGGGCGATCGCCGCCAAGGCCGACTCGGCGTTTCTTCCTGGGCTTTTCGCCCACTGCTCGGCGATCTGCTCGACGCCCGCCTTGGAGCACTTGGCGAACTGATGCCCCGTCATGCCACCCTTGGAGTGGTCAAAAATCTTGCGGCATGTGATGGCGATGGCGCCGATGGTGGCGAACCGGACGGCTTCTGCAAGCACGAGGTCCTGGTGGCGCCCCTCTGCCGCCGCCCGCAAGCGGCTGGCACCGAGATAGAGGTAGAGCGCAGGAAGAATGCGCTCCGTGCGCGCGTACACGCTGCGCAGGAACAGCAGCGCGTTCTCGAACTCACCGAGCTGTTTCGGCCGCGCCTTCGCGATCCGAGCGGCCCGCTCGGTGGTCTCGCGATGCATGGTCTGGTCGAAGATCAAGTTCAACGTCGTTACGCGAGCCATGGGCGGCAGGACCTTTCGGCTGCCGCAGGAGGAGCACGGCGCCCGCCGATTCTCGCCGCGCCGGCGCCCCAGTAACTTCGCCGCTGCGGCCCGCGCACGGCGCTTGACGGGTCGCGGAAGACGTTTTCGCCTCGGGGCACGACCAACTCGTCAAGATCTTTACCGCCCGAATGTGAGGTGTCTCACTCAACTAGCTTGCTTGCGAACAGAGCAAGCCGTTCGCATCGCGCGTTGAGGAACGGTTCATAGTCATCGTTGAATTCGGCGGGGTCACAAAAGGCCGTCGCCAATGTGTCTGCTCGTGTTGCTGGCGTTCCGAGGTCATTCACGTACACCGACGGCCGCTTTTTGCCAATATTCTTGTTCTCTGCGGCACTCAAAAAGCAAAAGTTTCCAAGCACGTTGATCTGAGCGTCCGTTACGCCGCGGTCGCGGAGAAAGGCGCGCGGATAAATATGGTGGAACTCAGAACGGTTGTACCGTTGTAATACCTTGTCGAGGTCGATGCTCTTGCCCGAAAGCAAGCTCCTTGGATCGTTATTCGCCAAGAGCAGAACGAATGTCTTCGTTGCTGCGGCGCCGACCCGGAATGTGCTGGAGTAGAAAAGAGCTGGCTCGACTTTCACGTCAATCGAGTCGAGCGTGTTTGCCTTGCCTTGCTTAAGGAGCGCGATCTGCTCGATATCACCAATTGTGGTTTTTCGGGTTTGACTGGTGTATCTGGACGAAAAGCAAGTGCGCCAAAACCAACGTTTCAATGCATGGAGGGTCGGGCCATCGTAAACAATCTCTTTGCCGTCGGGCGCCGCGAAGAACACTGCGAGTGGCACAAGCATCGACGGGTACGGCAACAACTTCAGATGCACAACCTTGAGTTCCGTTCGAAGGAAGTCGATTGCGCCACGAATGCCATTCTCCACGGTCGAGAACTGCGCTCGCACCTCCGCGCCATTCAGGCCGAGAAGCTTCTCCGCACCAGGTTCGCCGGTCAAAATTCCAGCTACACAACTGAGAACCAAATCAGCATCGTCGCCGACGCCTTCGAACCCAAAGTCGGAAAGCTCCTCGCGCAGCTCTTTGAACTTCTCAAGCAGGTCAAATTCATCGCTCCAAGTCCACGCTGATAGGAGCTGCAATGTATCGAGCGCCACACCCAGATGATTGATTCGCTCGAAGACGATCGCGACGATCGAGCGATCTTCGCTCTTCAAAACCTGCACTGGAATCTGAACTTCCTTGAATTTTTCCTGAAGCTTGTCGACGATAGCGATCTGCTCGGACTGCAAATGCGCTGTCGCCGCCCGATACCGGACTGAGTCGAAAAGGACGTTCATCGGAAAGTAGCGATTCTTGTCGAACTCATCACCCTCCGGAATCGCAATAAAGGCGCTGTCTTGAGGATTGCCTGTCGCGTCCAAATCGAAGTAGATCTCTGCCCAGTCCGGGTTCTCTTCTGGCTTCAAATCGGTCTGAAAGACCGTGAAGACCGAGGTCAATCGTTGCTGGCCGTCCAGCACATAATCGATTGGAAAATCATCCTTTGGGTCAGGCAGTGTGAACGTCCCCAACCTGCGCTCGGTCAGAAGTTGTTGCTTCGTGCGCCAAAACAAGAGGGAGCCGAACGGGTAGCCCTTGTAAATGCTGTCTAGCAGGTATGCAACGCGATCCATCTCCCACACGAAGCCGCGCTGAAAGGCGGGGATGCGGACTCCGCCGCTGACTACGGAGTCCAAGATATTTCGAATCGTGTAGTGCTGGTATTCCATGAGGCCTCTGTTGGTGCGGTCGAAGCAATGTACCCGGTAAACGCTTGTCGATTCCGGCCGCTGCGGCGGCGGCGACAACAGCGCGGTTGAGCTGGCGCGGGGTCGCCGTGCCCGGCGCTTCGAGTGCCTGTGCAGCACCTCCAGGCGCCCTGAGGCCCGCAAGCGGGCCCGAAAAAGGCGAAGCAGGCGGCGATGGGCTAAGGGGCGGGCAAGATGGTCAAGCAGGCTGCGGCGGTATCCCGGGCATCCGCATGACCCCATTCGATGCGTTGCGAAAGGGATCGCGGAGCCGTCAGGATCAGCTGCTGGTCTTCTTCCTTCTCAGCGATGGCTGCACGCGATCCGGCTGTACCGGCGTCGTCCGCTTGAGATAGAGCGAAAACACGAATGAGGCGCGCGCTGCGTCATCCTTCTCGCCCGCGTAGCCATAGGCAGCATCAACGATTTTGTCGAGTGACTTGTGCGCCGTGCGAAGTGCGGGCGGCATGGCCAGTTGGTCATATAAATCGGCTAGGCTAGCCCCCGGGAACTTGGCACGCGCGTCGAGGATTGCCTGCGCTGCTGCAGAAATTTTAGCCTGCAGGGCGGCATCTAGTTCGGGCCAAGGGAAGTTGTTGTAGACGATCGTGTTGGAGTAGCGGTATCGGCTCTCGAGGCGTCCACAAACCGATCGCGTCCACGCGTTGTGCATCGTGCTATTCAGAATTCCGAAGTGAAGGATGCTCGCGCCTGGCACCATGGAGTTTGCGTTACCGCAGATGGTCTTCGCGTCGTTGAATCCAATGGGCACGAACTTCCGATTTTCGGAAGTGTGCAAAGGAACCAGCAGATATGTACCCGTCTTCGGCTGCCGGTCTTCAGCAAACAACCAAGGCGTCTCCGCCATATCTCGCGTTGGACCTTTCGTGCTCTTGAGCCGCATGGTTTTCACGGCTTGCACACGCTTGCGAACTTCCGAAAGCGTCTTAAGTTCGGTGGGCGTGATCCCATCAAGCCAAAGGCACCAGCGCCTCTCGTTGTAGAGGAATTCGTCAGCCCCGAGGAACGGGCGGATCCACTTACGGGCCGCGGGTTCGAGCTCGAGCAAGGCGATCTTTTCGCCATCTTCCAGAAGGAGGTTTTGACCATCGGTCGGCTTGCTGCCGTAGATCATCGCTGGAATGTTTTCAATTGGATTGGTTCGATTCGGCAGTAGAACATCGTCAGCCTCGACCAGATACGGGTTGATCCGCGACGGGGTCTTCGGCAATACGTCTGCTTTCAAATCGCTGCCGTATTCGAAGAGTTCGTACTTGGAAGGCTTGCGGAGACCGAAGCCAACGATCACGCAATGCACGGCTGCATTCCCCTTGCCCTCGTTCTTCCATGCAAAGGTGCGGTGAGCGAAGCGGATGTGAATACCTGCGTCCAGCAGCGGCTTCCAAAGGACCGCCACTTGCTCTCCCTGGGTAATGGAGTTGGTCGATACGAAGGCCACGTCGATATTCGGATGGCCCGCGATGTAGTGCATAGCTTTGACGTACCAGCCGGCCACATAATCGAGCACGCCAGCGTTCTTGATGTCACCACAGACATGCACCATGTCCGCCTTCTGATCCACAGTTTGGTTCTGCTTCCCAATGAAAGGCGGATTGCCCACCAGGTAACGACAATCGTCTGGGGCGAGTACCTCCTCCCAGTCCGTTCTCAGAGCGTTGCCAATCTTGATGGTGGCACTGTCCACCAGCGGCACTGTGGGCCTGGTGGTGCCGAACTGCTTTGCCGATTCCAAGTTGGCCTGGTGGTCGGTGATCCACATGGCCACGCGCGCAATGTGCGCCGCCGCTGGGTCAATCTCCACACCATAGAACTGACTGACCTTCACGCGGCACAGCGTGGTGACGTCCAGCAGGCCCATGCTCTTCTTCTCGAAACCAAACAGTGCCTTGATCACCTCGTTCTCGATCTTGCGTAGCTCCCTGTAGGCGATAACCAGGAAATTACCGCATCCGCAGGCCGGATCGAAGAATGTCAGGGTCGGGAGTTTGTCGTAGAGGACCTTGAGCTTGGCTTTGCTACCCTTAGCACTTCTGAGCTCAGCATTGAGATCATTAAGACATAGCGGATTAAGGGCGCGCAGGATGTTGCGCTCGCTTGTGTAGTGCGCACCAAGTTCGCGGCGCGTCGTCTTGTTCTTCGCCTTCGTCGAAGCTTGGTCCTCCAAGATCCCTTGGAACATGGCGCCAAAAATAGCCGGAGATATTCCGCTCCAGTCGAGGCTGGCGCATTCAAGCAAAGCGTCGCGCAGAGTCTTGTCGAAGGCCGGAAAGTCAAGTCGTTCTGCGAACAGGTTGCCGTTGATATAGCTGAAGGCGGCAATCGCCTCATCCAACGTTGAGGGACGCTCCTCCATCGACTGGTCGAGCACGCTGAATAGCTCGCGCAGCGCGCCGCCTAGATCCTTACCATCGACCCTTGTGCCTTCAACGACTCTGCGGAAAATGCCGTTCTCGCCGAAGATTCCTGTCTTGTCTGCAAAGAGGCAGAAGAGCAGACGCGTCATGAAAACTTCGAGAGACCGCCCCTTGAAGTTCGTTTTCACCAAGGCCTCGTGGAGTCGAGACACAGCGTATGCGGCCTCTCGGTTCACCGGTGACTCATCGACGATGTCCGCCGCCTCGTCGTCGGCTAGGAATTTGAACCAGTCGGCATTCTTGGCCAGATCGGCCAGCGTGCTCTCGTGCTGGGTGTCCAGCAGAAGGTCATAAAGACGAATGCGACTGAAGTCAGAAGTGATGATGTAGCGCGGGCGATCTACTTCCTTGAGGGCAATGAAGTAGTCGGTCGCCTGGATGAAGGCACTGTCCAGATTCTTGCCCTGGCTCTTGTGCTCAACAATGAGCTTGCCCGGGATGAAGCTGTCGATGTACCCCGGAGCCCCCGAGATTTTCTTCACGGCCTTCTCGTAGACAGTGGCTGACTCCGCCCTGATTCCGAAGCACTCGTAGAAGCGCAGCCAAAACACCTGCGCTTGCGACTTCTCCGATGAAGCGTTGCGCCATTGCTGGGAAAAGGCCGTCAGGCGCCGGCGGGTTTCGTTGATGGTGATGATCGGCATGCTTTGCGTATCTGGAGAATCGTCGGGAGGGAGGGGCAGACTTTACTGGTCAAAACGATCATCAATGGGGAGCGAAGGACGAATTCGACGGCGTCTCATTCGAGTTCGCCGTCCTAGACCGGACAGCTACTTTGATTCAATGCTCAAGTGGGCGAAATCGAGCGGTTGTGGTCAGGGCAGCGACGAGTGCTCAAAAATTAGCTGGACTGCCTTTTTGAACATGGGCACAGTCCGGTCACCGATTTCGGTCAATCGTTGCCAGGAGCACCAGAACATGTCCCGCGTTTTTGCCTACTGCCGCGTGAGCACCGTCGAGCAAACCACTTCTAATCAGGCGCAAGAGATTGCCGCCGCCGGCTTCGCGGTCACGCCAGCGCGCATCGTTTCCGAAACCATCTCGGGCTCCACGTCTGCAGCCGAGCGCGCCGGCTTCGGCAAGTTGCTGGATAAGCTGGAGGCCGGCGACGTGCTGGTGGTCACGAAGCTCGATCGCCTGGGGCGCAACGCGATGGATGTTCGCGCCACTGTCGAGGCCCTCGCCGGCATGGGCGTTCGCGTGCACTGCCTTGCACTGGGCGGCGTCGACCTCACCAGCCCCGCCGGCAAGATGACCATGGGCGTGATCGCGGCCGTCGCCGAGTTCGAGCGCGACCTGTTGGTCGAGCGCACCCAGAGCGGGCTGGCGCGCGCCAAGGCGGAAGGGAAGACGCTGGGGCGCCCGCGCGCCCTGACCAAGGCCCAGGCACAGGAAGCGCTCGGTCGCCTTGCAGCGGGCGAAGCTGTGGCCGCCGTCGCCCGAGCGATGAAGACCAGCCGCGCCACAATCATGCGAGTGCGGGACGCTGCCCCTGCATGAGCAGCCGGGACCACGAGGCGTGTCTCGCCGATCTTCCGACTGGCAGCGAGGCGCTGGATGAAGGCGTCGGCAAGCTGCTGGGCAAGTGCCGGCCGTCGCCAACAAGGCGCGCCCATCACCGCCACGAGACTGTGTCCCGTGGCCTCCGAACTCGCCTTCTGCCAGCATCGAACTAGATTCCGGTGAACAACTCGCGAAGCGGCATCTTCAGCGCCGTTGCCAAGGTCTGAATCGCATCAAGCGAAGGGTTCGCGCCTCCAGTCTCGACCCGGCTCATGTACGTCCGCGCGAAACCACACCTTTCAGCGAATTCCTCCTGGTTCAAGCCCGTCGCCAAGCGCAGCTCGCGAATGCGATTTCCAAAGCGAACGCGGACGGACTTCATGCACCTCGATGCTCGCGAGATGTGATCTAATCGAGAACACACTAATCGTGACATTTGAAATGCAGAACAAACTGGCTTTTGTCTTTTCAGCCGCGCTGCTCCTCGTAGGACCCGTGGACGCATCCGCCGCTGACAACGCAAATCGAGGAGCGATACCGTGGGTACTGGACGTGCAGGGGTTTCCTGGCGGCCAATGCACGACTAACGATCTGGTCAGCTCTTTCGAAGAGGCGAGGCGCTGGGGTCGGGAAAGCGAAAGCGATGGCATGATTCAGCTTCGCTCCGTGAATGAAGGCCCCGACAAAATCGTCTATATGTACTTTGATCGCATGATCAAGTCCAATTCGACGCGGACTTTTTATCGAACAATCGAGGCTTGCAAAGCAGATCGTAGAGGTTAAGGACTGGGGCGGACGCCGAGGTAGACAGCCAAGATTCTGGGCTTTTGAAGATATCAGCTCGACCGATCAGGGGTTGCCGCACTCAATTGGCGGCGTCATCCGAGATGCACCAGGATTGCAGCCACTAGCGGCGCGTCGTGAGCCCCGGTGAGCAGTTCATGCAAGCGGGCGATCGGGCACAAGACGGCCCCCTGACTTTCCCAGTGCATTGCGGCCGGGCTGCCGCCGATGCGCCGGCCGATGAAATATCGGGTGAAGGTCATCGAGCGCGGCAGATCGATCAGGTGCCCCGTCACCCGCACCAGCAGGCCAACTTCTTCCCATGCCTCGCGCAGCGCCGCGGCGGCCAACGAGCCCGCGTCGTGCCGCCTGCCCTTGGGCACCACGTGCGCGACGCCGCCGAAGCCATTTGAAGGCTGCGCCAGCCAAAGCCGACCATCAGGCTCCACGATCGCAATGCCGGCGGCCGCCGCCTTACCCTCGGGACAGTGCCATGGTGGCTCGACGACCGGCTGGCGCGCGGCCTCGGCATTCCACCAGTCGTCATCGGTCGGCGACCAGGGCACGAAGGGCACGCCGTGGAGCTCGGCCGGCATTGCGCCACCCGGTGGCACCGTGACGATCGCATCCGGATCGTTCCAGGCTGCGGGCGGGCTGGCCGTGCTGGGCCGCAGGATCGCCACCGGCTTGCCGGCGTCATCGAGGCGCGGGTGAAAGGCGGTCACGGCCTCTGCAGCTTGAGCAACAAGGTCCAGATGCTGTGCAGCACGCGCGCCCGGCCCGAACCCTTGGTCGCGCTCACGTTGTCCTTGTAGTTCGTGTATCGGATCGCCTCGGCCATCCGGGCGAGCGCGGCAGCGAATTCGGCGCGCGGCGCTACAACCCTGTAGGCGTAGTCGCTGCCGCTACCGCGCTCAATCTCGCCCATCGTCGGCATGAATTTCCGCAGTTCGACCAGATCTGTCGAAGTCCGCGATCGGATGGTCAAACGGTCGGCCGCCACGTCGGCCTCCTTCTGCACCACGCTCACGAACGAGCCGCCCGGCAAAAAAATCCACATCGTTGTTCTCCTCGCCCCGCCACCGCGGCGGGGTCCGGAATGTACCGTCGATCGCGCACCAGCGTCGGCCGCCCTCGCGCCCGCGCGCGTTTTTTTATGCTTGGCCGGCCGAGGGGCTGGGGCGTGTGTTCGACGCCTCTTCAGCACAGCAATCGAACCCGGCTGGATGCCCTTCAACCTGCCTTGAATAGTCGCCGGCCCGCTGAACCCGCGCACGCAACCCCCTTTGTTGTGCCAGGAAGTTGCCTGCTGTTCAAAGGTAACGCGGGTAACGCCGGTAACGCTCCCTGCATAGGGCCCAAATATTCAATGAACTACCCAAAACTACGCCTCTCAGGGGGAGCGTTACCAGCGTTACTGCGTTACCGGCCCACTTCGACGATGCCGGCTGGGGCCAGAGTCAGGGCCAGGTTCTACAGGACGGCTTCTTCTTCGCCGCTGGTCACGGCTGCCATGATCGCGGACGCAGTTAGCATCGACCCGTGGGGCCGTGCCTTCTGCGCCTCGCGGCGCAAAGCGTCGTTGTTCTTGATAGCGACCCAGTGATCGGCATTGCGGATCGCCCACATCTTCTTGGGATGGTTGTCGATCTTGATCTGGCGATCGAACTGCTTTGCCCGCGCATCCTCCAGGCCGCGCCGCATCGCCTGGGTGAAAACGGTCGATTCGCCGGACGTGACGTAGGTGGCGATATCTTCATGGGTGATGACCTCCGCCGGCCAGTGCTTGCATAGCTGGTCGATGCTGTGCTGGTCCATGGACTTGGACGAAGGCGCTTTTGAGTAAGTAACTGCAAGGTCTGAATGCGCGCGATGTCGCGCGCCTCGGTCTGCATTCGTGAGCATCTCCGACTAGCCAGACGAGCGGATTCGATCGGCTTTACGTCGGCCAGTCTGCATGATTACGCAGACTGAACTAGAAAAATTAATGTGTTATCAAGGACTTACGTAGAAAATGCGGTGCTCCTCGTCCTCCTGTTTCTCCCTGTGCTCGCTGTGCTCTATGTGCTCCTGGGATATAGGTGTAGGAAAAAGGGGCCCGAGGGCACATCGCGGCGGCGTTCGGACCAGCTGGTTAAAGCACGTTTTCGTAGGCCTAAGACCAACATGGCAGACGACAGGACGAAGGTGGGCGGCCAGGACCGACAGCGCATCAACCTGAGCCAGGACTACGAGGTCAGGGACTGGGCAAAGTCGCTCGGCGCGACCGAGGAGCACCTGCGCATGGCGGTGGCGGCCGTCGGCAATGACGCCGACAAGGTACGCGAGCACCTGAAGAAAAAGTGAGGCCGCTATGCCCGCCAAACACCGCGATGCCGCCGCGCCGTGCAGATGCAACCCGGCCGCGGCCTTCGAGTTCGAGGAGGTGTATGCCTCGGTCGAAGACCTGGAATCTCCCTCAGGACCTCGGTGGCGAAATGCTCAGATCAGCCGCCGGCAGCGGCACTGACCAGCCTGCACAGCAGGCTTCGATGGCAGCCGCCCTGGCATCGTCCAGAACGGCGGCCGCCGCGTGCTGCTCGGGTGTCGGTTCGAGTTCGTCGACGAACCCGCCAGCGTCCCAGCCTTCGCGCGCGTGATGCGCGACCGCCGCAGCCCAGGGGGCGACATCCGCCGCTTCGAACACTGCGCGCGCGGCCGCCAATCCTCGCTCCAGCTCCTCGGGGCTTGCGCCTTCCACGCGCAGGATCATCTTCATGTGCGTTTTTCAGAAAGCGAAGCGTCTGCCGGCGGGACCTTCGGCTGCGCACGCTCCGGCTTGGGCGTCGGCGCCCGAGGCGGATCGGGCGGCGCCGGGGCAGCCTTAAAAATCTCAACCGGCGCCAGCTTGAGCAGCAGCTGTGCATGCTCGACCGCGCCCTCAAGCCACTGGTCGAAATCTGCCGCCTCGATCGGGATCACCGACCGCTTGTCTTGCAGCTGGAGTGGTAGCACCAGCTTCGTCTTCGGGTCCACCGCGGGCCTATGCATGCGGCCCATGAGGGGGTGCGCGTCAGCATTGAGCGTGAGCATGGTGTAGCTCTCGTGCTCTTCGCCTGTGACCTTGTCCACCAGACGTTCCACAGGCCAGCCAGTCCCCAAGGCTGTCCGTCAGCGCGACGGAAGCGCCACCACTCGCACCTTGAGAACGGCTGCTCGAATGGTCCCCAATACGGCTCATCGAAGCTCGTGGCCGGGATGATGCAACGCTGGCCCCGCTTCCACGGGTCCTTGTGGCTGGCCTTGTCGGCGGCGGTCTGGGACATGGCGCGTTCGTCTTGTGAAGACGAGAGCTTCTAGTCACGACCGTCTCGTGAGACCGAAGCGGCGATGTGCCTGCGCGCCGCTCGACCGTCGGGGTACGGGTCAACCACCCTTCCCAACGAAGACGCGGGGTGCAAACCCTGGCTGTTCCAGACTGCCTGCGAGATCACTGCAGTCTGGAGAGCGCATTCGCCAATGACGCGAGACGGCCTACAGGGGGATGCCGCTCATTTGGCATCCTGTTCACATGGCAGTATCAGGTCGGCCATTAGCAAGTTCGCGTTGAACGGCACCAGTCCCTCCGGCCCAATCGGAATTGGCCAATCGCGTGGCACACGCACCAGGATGCGGAGCTGATGCTCTTCACCCTGGTTGTCTACCACCTTAGCCGCGCCGTTCTCGTCGAACTCAACCTCTTGATCGGGGATGCCCACGATATCGCGGCCGTTGCTTCCCTCGAAACAAGCGGTGCCATCAGCCTGTAGCCAATGGAGATAGACGTGGAGGCCCCCGATGCATACGACGCCCTTTCTGCGCTGATCGCCACCGTCAACCCGGCGCAGCGCCTCAAACAGGTATCTCTTCATTGCTAACCCCCTCAGTGATGCGCAGCAAATATCCGACCGAAGCATAGTGCCGTTCTTTTCAGCATTGCGGAGTTTGCCGGGAAGTGTCCGCGACTGCCTCGATGTTGGTGTCGGCAATGCCCGGCCGTGGTGCCCTCTCGTGACCTTACCGCTTGCGCTCCTGCTGCCGCGACCGCGCGCCAGTAGGGCTGGCGCCTGCCGGGCAAAAAGAGACCCGCGCGAGGCGGGGCTGAAGGGGCGCGGTGAGCGCCCTCGTTAACTGGAGAGTCAACGACTGCAGTCTCACGTCACGACGGTCCGCGGGTCCGCGCGTGCGCGCCGTGCTGGCACTATGCCGCCAGCGGCGTCGGCAACTGATCGCCCGCCAGTCCAGTCGCCAGGGATGCCTGCTGGGTTTCGATGTGGCAGGATTCGTGGCAACGCAGGAATGCAGTCCTGCGAGAGCTGATGCGGACAACTACCCGGGTTTGGCCTGGGAGTCGAGCTCTCGCGCATAAGCGATCACCGCCTCATACACCAGCCGTGGGTCTGCATTTCCGTTCAGGTGTTCAAGTGCGACTTGCGTCATACCCGAGCGATATTCCGAGACTGCGAGGATCTTGAGAAAGTAGGCAGGATCATCTGGCCATTTTTCTCGAACGGCTTGATCAACCGCCTTCGGTGGAGCGCCTACCAGAGATGAATGAAGCGCAGGAACTTGACCGTCGATGATCTCGTCGATTACTAGCCGCTTCCAGACAGTCCCAATCTGGGCCTCGAAGAACCGATCTTCCTTGGATACTTCGTTGTCCACGATCCTTCCAACATAGATGCCATGAAGTAGCGCGGCAGGTCCTGCACTTGCAACGCTTGACGTTCCAAAATGAATGCGACCATTCTTGTGATACGCGATGACCGGAGCACCAGACATGCCTTCTCGTGATGCGCAGTCAATGAGGAATTTGGGCTGACGATTCCAGCCGACGTTCGGGTCTGACGCCACAGTGGCTCGCTTCCAGATGGGGGCAGCAGAGAAGTCAGCGATGCCTTTGGGGTACCCAAGAACGAAAAGGTCGTCGCCTGCATGGACCAATGCATCTGGCGGGACAGTCAATCGGGCGTGTGCACCTGCACATCGTTGTATTGGCTGAATATCCGTCGAGACCCCGCTTGGATTGACGCCGTTGCGCATACGACCAGGCATAACAATATCCCGACCGTTGCTCACGTGCATCTCCTGCTCAAAGACTGCTTCTGGGTCGATCGGAAGTACTGCCACGTCTATTCGCGGCCAGCCAACTGGGTGGACTAGATACAATGTTTGGCTATCCGTTTCCACGGGAAGTGTGAAGGGCGTGCGAATGAGCCCGGGGCCCACGTGGCTGCTTACGACCTGAGGAACTATTGCGACCACGTTATCCGGAACACCTCCTTTGTCGGAGAGGGGCCGCAGAGATTCGCTATGTCTACCACTCAGGTTATGCCACGCCGTGGCGATGTAGTGCTGCCCATTCCGTTCATACAAGACGCCGGAGCCCACCGCTAGAGGATGCTTGCCTCTGCGCATGGTCAAATGGACCACAGAAGAACTTGGATCAGTTGTCATGGTCAAGCATAGCGCTTCGCCGCACCTCTTTAGATTGTGGCACCCATGTCCGCTGCGACCGCGCGTCGGCCTCATCCATCGGCACAACCACTATGCTGCCCGTTGGCAACCTTTTGATCTGCTTACCGAGGTCTTGGGCCCAACCCAGTCATTGAAATTGCTCTCTTGCTGTGGCGCCAAGCCGAGCCCCCGGGCAGGTGCTACGAAGGGCGTGACGTAGTTCGACTTCCTCTTGTGCAGGACGATACGCAGTCTCATGGGCGAAGAGACCGGTGAGCGCAGGGCCGGGACGAAGGCGCTGACCGATCGGATCGCCGAACTCGAAGCGCGCTTGGACCCTTCGGTAACGCGCCCGCGTGGGAGGCGCGCGTCCATCGCGAGGGCAGTCGCGTGCAGCACTTCCTGGGCCGATGTTCAAGGCCGTTCGCGATATGGAGGCCGAGCCGGCGATGACAGCGGCGACTGGCATCGCATCTGCACTTCGGGATTCCGCGTGCGCGGCGGGTTCACCGGGGGCAAGGCCTACGGGCCCGGCGACATCACAGTGAAGGACTGCGGGGCTTTCGTGATGGGCAACGGCTAATTTCACCTGTTGGCCGGACGCTGCGCGCGCGGCGAGCCGTGTGCGAATCGTAATTGAGGTGAAAACCTCAATTCAAAGGCATGCATCCACGGGCTGTCGGGGATGGAAATCGGTACAGTTGAGGTGCCTATGGCTAGAGCCCATCATCGCTGTCGGTAGGAGTTGTGGCCGTCTACGGTTACCTTATCAGAGGCGTCCTTCGGAAGGTTTCGGACCATATTGGATAGTTCCAGCATCACTTCCACTGCCCACTTACAGATCGCGGCGCGCTGCCGCAATTCCGCATGGTATCCGTCGAGCTTTTCGGCATCGAAGTGCCCGCCGAAATAAATCTTTCCGCCTCGAGCCAAATCCATGCGAAGTGCGATGGCAAGCCGCCCGGCGTGACTGTGGGCATGATGGCTATCAATGTTCTGCTTCAATTGAGCCGCCGCTCCTGTGGACAAGCCCAGTCTCGCTTCATTAGCAACAACTTGATATGGAGCCCGGTTCCCTTCTGCGCGTTCGTCCTCATCGACGACAAGTTTCCAGTAGTCGCACTCCTGATCCTTGAAGCGCAAGGTTTGGGGGGAGGCGGTCAACAGAGCCATGCAAATCCCCTCCACGGCTTGCCTAGCCAGATTGCCCGATGCACCAAGCTTCCCCGAAAGGAGCAGCTTCACGGATGTGAGGCAATCGTCCAGTACACCGTGCATGAAAGCGCCGACTAGGGCCCGTTGCACTCCACCTTCGCACTCCTTTTGAAAGCCGCTGAAGATTTTGTATGCGGGGGCGAATGCCTCTGCAAACGCCACTGCGTCCGCCGCAACAGCGTTCTGGAAATCCTTCCGCACTGACTCGTCAGGATCAAAGACTTCTGCGACAACGTCTTGAGGGTTGGACAGGTCAATCGTCATATTCCGATTCAATCACAAGCACCTCACTGCCTTGGGGCGCTAGCTTAGCGCTCGATGTAGGCATTCCATCTATCTCGACGACCGGTCTCTTTGATCGCATTGGCAATGCTTGTGGCTGCGGAGCGGAGAGCTGCCTCCAAATTGTCGTCGAGACGATCATCACGATAACGGACATGAACCATTCCGCTCAGGTCGGTGGGAAGCTTGGGTGCGTTTTCTGGGCACACCAGGAATGTTCGATCCTTTCCCAGGGCGCCAATAAAAAGTCCCAGTTCAAACGTCACGTTGTCGCGCGGAATGTTCACGTCCTCTCCTCGCCACGTAGCGATGTCGTCTCTGCCGGCGATGAGGATCGCGTAGTCCACATCGCGCGTCTTTGTCAACAGCGCCGACATGAAATCGCTCGAAGGTTTGAAGACTCCGTCCGTCCACACCGTGCATTCAATGTCCGGCTTCGCGCTCTCCAGACATTGCTGGAGTGCGTAGGCGACCGTCTTTGTCTCGCCTGAAGACCCGATGAAAACGCGATAGCGCTTTTGCGTTCTAGGCAGATCGTCAAACGCAAGGCGCCCAAATGCCGTCAAGCGACACGCCTCCAGGATTCTTTGGACGGCTTTAAGCTGACGGTTCGATGCCCCATGCTGCTTGAACAGGCCCTCATGCTCAGCACAAAGACTCCCACACCTCAGCTTCCAGGAAATCTCTTGCTTGTCAACGCACCAGTCAAGCAGGCAGCCAATCGATTTATCGTGGGGCTTTAAGCTGTCTTCCCCGACATCTGAGACCTGTGCGTATACGGACAGAGCGATCTCCATCATCAAGAAGCTCGCAAGACCTGGCGGGGAGAACTGATCAGACCAACCGGCGGTCGAGATAATGGATACTCCCCTCGTAGAGTGGGAGAACCAGTTGTCTTCAAACGGCAAGGACGTTACCGCGATCACGTTGGGACCATGATCCTCCAGGAAAGAAAGGTCAATCGGCCAGGACACCGCTTGATCGTTTGCGAGCGACTCGGAAGCGACGGCACGTAGCGAGATCACATCCTGCGCGGCATCGATACATTGACCGGCGCGCTTGAGATGCACGTCGTCCCTTCCGCTGAGTGCCACGGAAACCAGTGCAAATTCCATTCTTCATCCTCCGGGATTGCTATAGATTCTTCGTCGCAGAATTACGAACAGAGCTTTATATCTCTCATAAGCGACCAATGAACTCTGACCAGGGCCGGATCATCGACCGGTGCGATCACCGACGTCCACGCGACTTCCGCGCCCGGGGGTGCACGCGCACGGAACGGCGGCGCCGCCGCAGTCACAGCCGCCCTCCACGACGCCCGCTGACGGCCTGTCCAGGCGGTCTTAGCAGAGCCAGCCCGCTCTGAGGCAGTGCACGCACTTCATTGGGGCATCATCTTAGCGCGTGCATTTGCAATACGATAGAGTTGCATTTGCAATTTGTGATAGCGTTCCGCAATGGCACGACATACCCCGCACCACCAGCCCGGCCCAGCCGCCGAGCGACTGATCCCCGCCCCGAAGATGTCGGTCGAAGAGACCATGCGGTCTTTCATCGCGGAAGCAGCTCAGGACATCGTCCCGCCGTCGAGGGAGGCGGTTGAACTGGCAACGAAGCTCAACATCGTGTTTGACTCGGTGTTCGAGCCGCGCAGCGCAGGCGGCAAGCGCAAGGGCGCCGTCGCGACCGACCTGAAGGTCTTTGTTTCGATGCACGACATCGGCCATCATCGCGTGGGCCTCAATCGCGACGCAGCGGCGACGCTCGCCGCGAAGCCAGTGACCGCAGCCGCGATCAGGAAATGGTTCGACGCGACCGGCATGGAGCGGCGCAAGGACCTGTACCACGCGCTGCATGTGCATCCTTCGACGCTGTCGCGCGCCGAGCCGCAGACCGAGATGGACGCCTCGGTCACGGAGCGGATGCTGCGCCACAGCGACCTGCTGGTGCGCGCCGCCGAAGTGTTCGGCGAGGAAGGCAAGACGTGGCTCACGAAGCGGCATGACCTGCTCGAAGGCAAGACGCCGATGGAGTTCGCGGGCAACGAGTACGGCGGCGCCAAGGTGCGCGCGATGCTCAACGCGATCGAATACGGCGGTGTCGTTTGAGCGTCAGCGTCTGGCGCATCGGCAGCACCAAGGGCCTGACGCTCGCGACGCTCTGGCTCGGCTCCACCTTCGAGCCTGGACGCTGGCACCGCATGCCACCGGCGGGTCAGCCGGTCGTCTACGCGGGTGGCAGCCGCGCGCTGTGCCAGCTTGAAAAGCGCGTGCATTGCAACGGTGTGCAGCCGATCAATCAGACGCTGCTGCGGCTGGACCTGCCAGACGACGCAGAGCTGACGGACATCCGCGATGCAGGCATGCCGCACAACTGGCGCGCAGATGAACCGTGGAGTCAGAGCGTCGGGACCCTCTGGCGCACCTCGGGCATGTCGCTGGGCCTGTGGGTGCCGTCAGCGGTCGAGCCGGGCGAGTCCAACATGGTGCTGAACCCGGACCACGAGCAGTACGCGGCCATTAAGATCACGGTCGAGCGCAACCCGTTCCTGTTCGACCAACGCATGTTCTAGGGCGTCGACAAATCGCAATCGGCAAAATACTGGATACATGTACAGTATCTGGCGTAAAAGTCAGGATCGAGTTGAGGCGTCACGAGGGCAAGTTCGTCGCGCGGTTTCGTCAGCAACTCGGCCTTCGCGGCCGGCTGATGACCGCCGCGCGATATCGAAGGGAAGCTCACCGCGCTGCTGTTCCTGCGCGATGTCGAAGGCGAAAACGGCTACCCGTCCCGGCCATCGCCCGAGCTGTTCGCGCCGCGTGGCTTCGAGTTTCTCGATGATCAGTCCGCGTGCATGGCTTCGAGATCATCGATCGGCGGGCACTTCGTGCCGCCGTTGGACGTCTCCCGCTGCCCGAGGTCGTGCGACGCTCGAATCGAATCCTACTCATCGAAATGCACTAAAAATCGGGCAACACCGGAGTGATTGTCGCCGTCCATGCTTGACGCTGGAGCCCAAAATGCAGCGCGCGTGGATCACTTGAACACGCCGAGTCGCATGACCGACGAGAGCGGGTAGGTCGTGTGGCAGTGGGGTACTTGGCGTCGGGGATAAAAGGCGACGGTGGCGAAGTACCGGTTTGCGAACCTGGAGGTGAATCCGAATCCGGGGATGACGAGTGTCTCGGAAGTCACGCCCAAAAAGCGCTTCGATGGGCAGTACTATTTCGCCGAGTCGGGGCTGCACTACACATATCGAATCCGCGCCCGACGATCAGGCATGCGCCCTGGCGTTGGTCGTCGTCTACGTTTTGTCGCAACGGTGAAAGCTGCTCGCCGAGGCCATGCAGGCGTAGCCGGTGTCGGTCTGGCTCTACGCTGGGGAACCACACGCGCAAGTCTA
The DNA here is from genome assembly GCF_901827175.1 of Variovorax sp. RA8. Taxonomy (NCBI): domain Bacteria; kingdom Pseudomonadati; phylum Pseudomonadota; class Betaproteobacteria; order Burkholderiales; family Comamonadaceae; genus Variovorax; species Variovorax sp. RA8. The sequence continues at coordinate 588,462 of NZ_LR594662.1, forward strand.
CTCGACGGTCGTGGCCCAGGCCAATCAGTACGACGATGCGCTCTGTGACCTTGCGCTGCACACGCACAGGCCGAAGGACGGGCGACGAGACACCAATTCCCGCAGCGCGCGCATGTGAGGAGGGTAGAGTTGTTCAGTTTGATTGCACGCATCCAAAGTGTGCGCAACAGCGGCCCAGCGATATGGGAAGCACAGCCACGTCGCCGCCGCGCCCCGCGTACCCTGTTTCAACAGCCCTCAACCTTGGACTACCCTAATCGATGTCAGCGACTCTCTCGACCGACCAATGGATTCAGATCGCGAACGCGATCGGCACATGGTTCGCTGCATTAGGAACGGTCGCGGCCGTGGCTGTCGCCCTTCTCCTTGCGCGGACGGCCGATCGTGTCAGCCTTGCCTGTGTAGCATCGCTAGTGCCTGAGGCTCGCTCAAATGGCTGCGTCGAGGAGGTGATGTTCATGCGCGCGACCAACGCGGGGAATCGGTCAGTGACAATCGTTGAGTTTGGATGGGCCATCTACGCGCCCGGTGATCGGCGCACATACTGCCGTCAGAATGTCCCCAACATTAGCGCAACACATGTCGAGATTTCGCACGGCCGCTCAGCAGAACTCTGCATGGATATTGATGCGACGAAGTGGCTCGACTTCATGGCGGTGTTTCTCAGCGGTGGTGATCTTCGGAAGCTCAGAGCGGTGTTCATGACTTCGCTTGGTGACATTGTGGAGGTAGCCCCGCAACAGCCGCTGCTCGACCGTTTGCGCTGGATGCAGGAGCGACGCGGCTTGATCTAAGCGGAATGGCCCCGATGCGGCTGAGGAATGTCGCGCTGGCTCTGCAGACCGAAGTGAGGCAAGTGTTCAATCGGCCGCTTTGCGCCGACGTCCTCACGTGGCGAAAGGAGGGGCAGCGAAGACCTGGGCGCGTCGGGGTTGCGCGAAACAGGCGTGCGCTGGGACTCTGGGATGTCGCTGCCTTGTCGAGCGGGTTAGCGCGCGTTCATCGCCTGCACGATGGACAGGCCGCGCTGTACAGCGCCCGCGTCGTTGAAGCCACCCCGGTTTGCGAAGTGCGGCGATTCAATCAACAGCCACGTCATCTTCGCCGTGAGCAAGAATTGCTTGCGGCCTGAGTCTCTTCGCACCGAGCGCGGCTATGTCTCGCCGCCGAGTAGAACGCTTCACGTCCTCAGGCGCATGCGGCTCCGAAGGTCAAAAAGACCTGAAACTTCTTATGGTGGCGCCTGTGCTTAGAGCACAGGCGTCACCCTTCCCAACGGCGGAGAAGCTGAGGCTTCCTGCCAGCCTGTCGCGCCCGCGTGCTCGGATCGCACCCGCGAAAAGCGAGCCGCTATCGCGACTTGGAGAACAGATCAAGGCGCTTCGCATTGCGGCAGGCAAAACGGGCGGGGAGCTTGCTGCCCAGTGCGGAGTTTCGAGCTCGCTGCTCTCGCGCGTCGAGCGCGGGTTGGTGTCCCCTTCGGTGGAGACGCTCAGCCGAATCCCCGAGGGCCTGGATGTCTCTCCATCGCGCTTTTTCTCAGACCAGCGCAGCAGGTCGGATCTGTCGCTGGTGCGCGCCGGCCAGGGCATCGTTGTGGATCGCATCGGCGCGGTGGAGAGCTATCGGTATGAGCTGCTGGGACACCTGTTGTCGGGCAGTATGTTCGTCGAGCCCTATCTTGTGCGGCTGTTGCTTGACGCCAAGCCCTATGCCGGCTTCCAGCACCCGGGAATGGAGTTCCTCCACCTGACTTCGGGCAGGGTGCGTTACCGGTACGGCAACAAGGCGATGGACTTGAATCCCGGAGACTCCTTTCTGTTCGAAGCGAGCGCGTTGCATGGCATCGAGGAAGTTCAGGAGGTCCCGGTCAGCTATCTGGTCATCCTATACACGATGCGGGAGTGAGAAGAACTGGCAAGGGCAAGGAACTCTCCCGCGTGGGCGCAAGCGACCTGTATCTGCGCCAGGCGGCGCTGCCGGAGACCCCCTCGACCGCCCGGCTTCTCATCTTTGTCTATCTCTGCTTGAGCTTCCATCGCAATGGACCTGTTTATCAGCTGGCTTGCGCCACACGAGCCCGGCTCGCTGGACGCCAGGCGAAGCGCGTAAACCTGCGCTCTGCGTCCAGTTCACTCAGGCAAATGTCCTGTGCGGTCGCATCAACGACGACGCTGAACTGGGGTGGGCTGGAATGGGGAACATGCATCAGATCGCCGGCCTTGATGCCTTCTCGGTCCAGGTAGGCCGTGGCAGGGGCTGTGGCGACTTCCAGACCGGTCGTGATGTGATGCGCGAGCCAGTTTTCGCCATGGGCGCTTTCGTCAGCCGTTGGCGCATTGGTCATTCGCAAGCTGGAGGCAAGTTGCGCTGTGTCCTCGTCATCGACGGCGATGGCCGGGAGCAGGTCGTAAAGATATGCGTACGTCGCAACCAAATAGTCCTTTGTGGCTTTCGGCGCCATGGGCTCAATGCGCTTCAGGAGGCTGTGACCAATGTCCCAGGCGAGCCACGCCAGCAGTGCCCGCACTTGACCGAGTTCTACGACTTCGTCGGCCTCGCCGTCGTGGACGCGGATATCGCGCGCGATGCCCTGCGCACGCCCGAAAAGGATGACCATCGACTGCGACAAGAGATCCTGACGGGTTTCCGGGTCGATGAACCCTCCCATGCGGCGCCATTGGGGCAGGTGCCGAAGGCGCCTGAACTCCCGCACCAGTGACAGCACCGCGACGAGCTGGACCACCCCTGTTCGTGTCTTGGCCGCACGCACGTCAGGCCTGGTCTCGCTTTGCGCCGCCTTGAGCTGTTTGATCATGCGACGGACGACTTTTTTGAGCCGCTTTCTCACCGCGTCGACCGCTTGCAGGGTCAGCGCAGCGGGAGGCTCTTGGCTGGCCTCCTCATGCTCAGTTCCTACAAGCTCCTCTTCCGAGAGCGGCGGTGTCTCGGTGGCCGATGCGGCCGATCTTGGCAATCCCTGGCCCAGGCGGTAGAGGAGGGCATCGAGCACGTCGAGCAGGCTTCCCGCTTGCAGAAGGCGCTTCTTCTTGCTCTTCCTTGCGTTGGCACTTTCGCCGATGTGGACGGCGAGCGATGCCGGGCGTGCCGAAGCAATCGGAGTTTGCTCGCCCGCGCCAGGCCGCACGGTGCCGGGCGGTGGCGACACCACTTGTTCCGGATCGTCGAAGATGGCCTTCTCGATTTGCTGGATAAGCGATTCGATGTTGGCACCGCTGAAGTCCAAGCCGGCCAACGCATCCTGAAGTGCGGCTCTGTGCGAGCGCACCACACTTCGGCCCAGAGCCGCATCGTGGTGCACGATTACGCGCAGGAGCTTGCCACCGCGGCCGCTCAGCTCCAGCCACCGCACTTCAGACGCCCTCTCGCCCAGCTCCACGATCGCGTCCCCATCCTCGGAACGTCCAAGGCCCGCTGGTGCGGTGTGGGAACCATCCTCCAGGTGCATGATGAACACGGCGAATCCCACAGAGCCCGACGCCGGGATCAGGACTGTCGAAGCCCCCGCGGCAAGAGCGACGATCCGCACCGGAGCGCTCGGGCCATCGGCGTCGTTCTCGTCATCCTGGTGCGTGATCGGTATTGCGCGCAGGTCTGCGTCATCCATTGCGCGGGCCGAAAAACCCTGCGCAAGATCGCTGGCGAAGCTCGAACTTGCCACCTCAAGGTTTGGCCGAACGAGCATGGTCTCGAAGTTGGCGCGCGCGCCTCCAAGCCAGGCTGGCCGGCTCGGGTTCGCGCTGCCTGCAACGAGCATGTGCGAGCCGCCGAAGTCGAGAAGGAGCGCCTTGGCGTGAAGATAACGCCCTGCCTTCTCCGCCCAGAGCTTTCGCGCATCAACGAACTGCGAACGAAGCCCTTTGGGATGGCCACCGAGCTTGACGGTCTCGGGGTCGATGATCACCTTGATCGTGGCTCCGGGCCAACGGGCCTCCAGCGCTTTCAGGAAGGCGTGTTGGGTATCGAAGAACGCGCCGGTAACCACCACGCGCCTGGGCACCACCGGTATCGCGTGGTCGAGCTGTTCGAGCAACGACGGCCCGCTGTTCGATTGTCCGAGCAGGCGGATGTCGGAAAGCTTCGATTCAGCGCCATCTGCTTCCGGAACAAATTCGCCGATCCTGTGCGCGGCCTCCAGTACGGACGGCGCCAGCGCCCCCTCCTGGGTCCGAAGCCATTCGCGGACCAGGCTCCAGATGTGACTCAGCACCCGCTTGTGAGCAGGGTCGCCGTCCGGACCCACGTCGATGTGCGTCGTGACCTCCCGATTGAAGCCGAAGCCTGAAAGCGTGAGGTTGTGGCTGCCAATGAACAGGATACAGCGCTTCTTGCTGGCAAGCAGGCAGATCTTTGGGTGGAAAGCACCAGGCGCGGCCATGGGGATGAGCGCATACGCCGAACCGGCCAGGCGCGGTCTCAAGGATGGCGTGGCCCATGAACGCGCGCACTGGACGGTGTCCATGAGCACCACGTTGTGCCGCGACTCGGCCGCCTGCAGGCGCCGAAGTACGACTTCCTCGTAAAACGGGAGCGCCGCATTAAAGGTCGTCACCAGAGACGCCTCAAATTTCGCGCCTTTTAGAGCTGCCAGCAGCGAGATGTCGTGGTTGGTGTCACCCATGGGCGGTCTCGAAGAGCTGGATGCCAAGCGCGGTGGCCCGCAGGTCTCCGCTGCCGTCGGGCTCACGGGCCAGGGCGCCGACATCCCACAGGATCTTGATCGCTTGCCGGATACGGGGATTGGTCTTTGCGGGCACGGGGACGTCACCGCGTGCCTCGATTCCCCGCTCGGTGGGATGGATTCGGAAGGTGGCGGTCGAACTCTGTCGCAGCTTGCGCAGTGCGACGCGCAGATGAGTTTCCAGGATCCAGGCGACCAGGTCCGCGACGACGGCTGAAAGCGCCATGTCGTTCCATTTCACGCAGCGCTCCCGAAACGATCTCAGGTTGATCGGAGAGTCCTGAAGCTGCGTAGGGTCCATGGCCAGATGGCCATAGGCGGGGATATCCTGGTTCTCCCGCATCCGAAGAAGCGCCAGTACGCTCACGACGGACGCCAGGAAGGCAGGCTCCCGGTCCAACTGCTGGCGCTCCCTGGAAACGCGGGCAGCAGCCCATGCCAACTCGTGCCCGTCGGCCATGAAGTCGCCGAGCGGCGGTGCGCCGGATTCCAGCGAACTGCACAGCGCGCCAAAGGTCTTTGCCTTCAGCTTGCCCAGTGCCTTGAGGAGTTCGGGGTGCCTCGCCAGCGACTGGCTGAATTCTTCGATGGAAGCCGGCGGCGTTGGCTCCGTTGCCAGCGCGTTGAGCGAGATGGCGAAGGCCTTCTGCATCGCAACGGACATCAGGTCATTCCGGACATAGTAGGCCCAGGCCGACCGGGTGGGGGCCAAGGGCGTTGGAGGGCGCCATTCTGTGCGGTCCGCGAGGGTTTCTGTGTAGACGGCTGCGCGGAAAGTCGGTTCGTCGAGAGCTGAGAGTTCTGCCGCCTGCAATGCACCGGCCAGATGCAGCAAGAGCGCCAGACTCTTGCGCCGCTGGACTCCTTCTGCCTCGAACTCGGACTTCCGGTCGAAGAGGATGTCGAGCAAGGCAGCCTGTTCGCCTTGCCGCTGGGGCAGGCAACAAGGGCAGAAGTCTTGGAGCGCATCCAGCGTCTGCGCTGAAACAGTGTCGGCATCCACGGCTTGCCAGAAGGCACGACCGTCGACACCCATGTCGAACGCCCGCGCGATCGGCTCGCCGCGCTCATGTGTGTAGCTCAGCCATGGCTTTTCGACTGCGGCCAAGATGTCGAGCTGCGTCAACGTCCCCGCGTAATACTGACCGAGGCCGCCAAGCTTGTTGGCGAAATAGCGCTCGCTGGAGTCCTCTCGGGTCGCGTAGGTCGAGAGACGAACCGACTGTCCTTCGCCGATCAACTTGACTGCATCGTTGAGCGTGTCCCGTCCGACCATCGCAGGCCCGTGGCGTGCTGCGTCGTCGCCCATGACTTGCGCATGGCGCTCGGCGATCATCGTAAAGAGGCAATCGGCTTTCCGGTAACCCTCCACGAATGCGTTGAAGTTCTCGCGGTGGCTGTCACGCTCCGCGTATGAGCGGATCAACCATGGATAAAAACTGTAGTACCGGGCTCTGTCAGTGACATTCGTAATGCCGGGAAGCAGCTGCGAGTAGATCAGGATGCACGGGCCTTGCGTACCAACGTGGTCTAGACCACCTATGGTGTGCGGAGGTAATACCCAGCTGGTTTTGATTGCCATGGATTCTCGATTCAAATTTAACACCGGTGGTCTAAAGGGCAGTCGCCTTCGCTACTGGCGACCAAGCGCCTGCAACTCATCAGCAGCCGACGTCGCGGTTGGATCACCTACATCTCAGACGTCTACCCGGACTTCCGCAAGCGGCGTTTCCCAGTGATCTGCCTGTAGGGCCGGCCAGTACTCTTCGGGCGTCTGAGACCGCGTTCGCACCATTACCGCAACCACGGTTGCGACCCCTCGTTGGAGAGGCGTCGCATCTACGCTTGCGGCCAGCCGGCCAACGATCTGTCCAGAGGGCGAATGGACGTATCGTCCTTTCACCTCGACTACATCTCCGGTCCGCAAAGCGGCGATCGCGCGATGAATTGGCTGCGTCAACGACGCGCGTCCAGCAAATCCAATGTCCACGCTGGCCGGGCCCAGCATGACGTATTGGCGCTCAAGATCCGCGCGGTGCTGTGGTCGGGCACGCGGCAGCTGATCCTGTACCCCATCTATGGTCCCCAGATCAGCGAGATAGGGATTGCGTCCACCCTCTGCGCGCATCAAGCTAAGCGACTGTCGAGCGCGCGTCATGGCCACGTAGAGAAGTCGCCGTTCATCTTCTTCATCCCAGCGCCAGTCAGCGCAGTCCATCACGATGACGTGGTCAAACTCCAGGCCCTTGGCAGCATGTGCAGTCATTACTTTGATGGCGCTGTCGCGGCCATCCCGTCGCATTTCGCCAGCAGCTTCGTAGAACAGGTCGAGCGCTTCGGCTGCTGGAACGATGTCTGCTTGCAGCGAGGAGGCGACGTCATCGACGATGTCTAGGAGATCCAGCAGCGCGGCGTTTCTGGGCTGAGCGCGTTGCAGATAGCTCAGGGATCTGCGTAGCGCGCTGAGGCGCAACATGCGCAGCTGTCGCCGTCTCAGTGCCTGGGCTAGTGCCCAGCCTTCGCGAGTCCGCATCAGCGTGATTTGTCCCTTGGCCGCTTCTGGGCCGGTGATCTCGCAGGGCAGTCCTTCGACATCGCAGATAGCCCTCATCTTTTCCAACGGGGCGTGTGTGCGGCAGAGCACCGCGATTTCCGAGAGTTTGACCGTCGGATCGATGCGCCGGATGCGCTCGATCTCTGCGTGAACCAGTTGGGCCTGGAGGTTCGGGGCCGGAGGGCTAGTGATCAACCGTACTGCGCCGCGGCCTTGCTTGTCGATCGCGGCCCACCTACCACCCGGTAGATCATCCTTGCGCCGAGCGTCGATCCGAATCGGGTGATCGACCTTCATGCGGTCCGCACCGCGCTGGATCACGTGGTTGGCGGCCGAGATGATGTTCTGGGTGGAGCGGAAGTTTTCAACCAGGTAGGTGAGCTCTCCCTCATAGTCGGACCGGAAGCGCCGGATGAACTCGATGTTCGCGCCTTTAAAGGAGTAGATGTTCTGGTCATCATCTCCCACGGCCATGATGCTCAGCTTGGTGTCGGCGTCTGATCGCCGGCGGCCGGCAGGGCGCTGACCAGCGCGTACTGCTGCGCGTCGATGTCCTGGTACTCGTCGACGAAAATGTATTCGTAGCCTTGCAGTAGCCGATCGCGGATCTCGTCCGCGTCGATCAGAGCCGAGCTCTTGCCTTCGAGCAGATCGATGGCGTCCTGGAGCATCTTCCTGAAGTCGACACTGCTGGAGGTGCGCTCCGCGCCGGCCAGGCTGGTCCCTGTCAAACGCAACGCGATGGCGTGGTAGGTCATGACCAACACACCGCGCGCATCGTCTCCGGCGAGCGTCAGCAGTCGGCGGCGCAATTGGATGGCCGCTCCCCGGTTGTAGGCCAGCGCGATGATGCATCCCGGATTCACGCGCTGAACGCGAAGCAAGTAAGCGATGCGGTGGACGATCACCCGCGTCTTGCCGGAACCCGGACCCGCTAAGACCAAGTGATTACCTGTCCGCGGCTGTGTAACCAGGGCCTGCTGCACTGGGTGCTGCAGGTCATCAACAATGCGCAGATAGGACTCGTCGGTAGTCTTGCGCTCGAGTAGGTCCGCGCGTCCGCGAAAGAATTCCTTGATGAACTGCTTGTGGGGCAGTGTGAAGTAGGCTTTGACCAGGGCAAGCGCCTTCGCCGGATCTTCCGCGCCCAGCTTGGCGTACTCGTGCATGACGTGCGTCTGCAGCGTCCGTTCCTTGTAAAACTCTTCCAGAGGCGCAAACGATGCTTGGTTGAACCGCCTGGAGGTGTCCTCGTCCATCTGGATGGTCATCGCAGAGCGGAAGACGGATCTACCTTTGTCCAATTCGAGCACACGAGTCTGGTGAAGGTAGAGCAGCGCATTCTCCAGCGCCACGTCGGGCTCGCGCAGTTGGGTTTTCATAACCAAATCGTCACTGAGCGCGTCGATCAGTGCCTGGGCCTTGCACTCCACCAGGCATGCTCCTTTGACGCCGTCTGGGACCTCTGCAAGCAACCGGGTGAGCGTGACTTGGGCGACGGCACGTCGCAGTTCGCAGATTCTGCGAATCTGGGACCAAGGGCGACGCAAGGTGACGCGCAAGGTGTCATCGCCCAGCGACTGCAACTGGATCATGCTGCGCTTGTCGTTACCAGAGCCGAAACCGTCGGCCATGGCTCGCAAGCAGGCTCGGACCTGAGTGGGGTCGAGTTGCCCCTTTTCGTCGTCGAGTTTCAGACGGCCGCGCAGCTCAGTGCAGATCGCTCGGAGGTTTAGATGTTGTTGCGCTTCGTCTTGATCGGCGTCAGGGGCGTTCTCAGCCATGAGCTCGACGAGCGCCTTCTCCATGGCGCTCAGATATTCCAGACGGGATGCGGACGCGCCCCTTACGCCACGCATCAGGCGCACCGTCAGTCCGAGGTCATTGACTAAGATCCCTAGCTTCGCCAACTGGTGAACGATGCGGAAGCATTCCTCCGGTCGGATGCCCGCGTTGAGCATGAGCTCGTCGGTGCTCAGCCCCTCAGGGGTGTCGGACCGGAACAGGGCTGTGGCGACGGCGAGAAATTTCTGTTGAACGCTGGCCGAGAAATCCGCCTTGTCGATGCGCTCTTTGGCTTCCTGCAGTGAGGTCACCCGAAGACTGGCAGGGAAGACTTTGGTGGCGTTCTCGTTGCGCTTCAAGAAACCATGGCGCTCAAGCCACGACAGAGCTGTGGTGACCTTGGTGGAGGCGTCAGGGGCATCGATCTCTATGCCGGTTCCGACGCTTTGCGCGAGCAGCTCTTTCGCTGAGATGACGATCTCGTCTTTTCCCAGCTTCTTGGCCTGGAAGCGCAAGGCACGGAGCAGTCCGATGAAATCTCGCTGCGATAGCTGGGAGGTGGAGGACAGGCGGAACTGGGTTTCCACATCCTTGGGGTCGAACAGCAGGACACATTTGGCTTCGTCCCCATCGCGCCCGGCTCTTCCAGCCTCCTGAAGATAGTTCTCCAGGGAACCAGGAATTTCGGCATGGATCACCAGCCGAACGTTGGGTTTGTCCACACCCATGCCGAACGCGTTGGTGGCGGCGATCACCTGCAGCTCGCCGTCTAGGAAACGGCGCTGGGTCTCTTTGCGCAGATCAGCGGTGAGCCCTCCGTGGTAGCAGCCGCATACGATGCCCTGTTGCGCGACGATCTGTGCGATGGTCTCAGCGCTCTTGCGCGTGGCGCAGAAGACTACGGCAGCGTCTTCTTGTCGCAAGCCATCGCGTAGCAGCTCCACGATGCGCTGCGGTTTTTCACCGCCCGAAGTCGGCACTACGGCATAGGACAGGTTGGTGCGCTCGTGGCCGCCGAGGAATGTCTCCAGTTTGATCTGAAGGCCTTCCTGGAAGTGGTCGCACAGGTCCTCGATGACGTCCGGCTTGGCAGTGGCGGTAAAACAAGCGATCGGTGCTTGCCCAGGAAACTGCTCCCGGATGAAGCGCGAGACGTACAGATAGTCCGTGCGGAAGTCGTGCCCCCATTTGGACAGGCAGTGGGCTTCGTCGAAAACCCAGGCCGCGATCTCCCGCATGCGGATGGCTTCGACGAACGTCTTGCTTCTGAACTGCTCGGGTGAGACGAGCACGATGCCGATGTCGCCCAGGCGAATACGGTCCAGCACATCTCGTCGTTCCAGCGGGGTGAGCATCCCATTGACGGTTGCCGCGCACTGGATGTCGGCTTTCATCAGGTTGTCCACCTGATCTCGCATCAGCGACTGCAGCGGCGAGATGACGACGGTGAGCCTCCCTGAGCGGCGATAGTGAACGAGGGCTGGGAGCTGGTAGCAAATGGATTTGCCGCCGCCGGTGGGTAGGACAGCCAACAGGCTCTCCCGTGCCAGTCCTGCACTGACGATCGCGCGTTGAAGCGATGAGCCATCGGTGGTTGTCGGGTGCGCTCGGAAGCTTGGCTTGCCGAATAAAGAGGACAGCTGCGCTTCAGGATTGTGGTTCCGGCGGCAATATGGGCAGTTGGTCTGACCGCAGTCGATCTCCCGTAGCTGTGCGATCAATTGCCTGACGGCGGGCAGTTCGTGGAAGACCCAGTGGGGGAGGATGGAGTTTCCTCCCGCGACGCGAATCCAGCCCAGGGCAAACGCGATCGACCAAGGGTCGTGGCTGTCGAAGGAAGTCCCTATGTCGGCGACCAGCGACTGCAACCGGGTGGCGCAGCAGCGATCCGCAAAACGGCTGGCAACGATCGGCCCGACCGCCTCGCCAGCGGGAGCGGTCTCGTCACGCACCTGAGCCAACAGCGTCGCCATGCTCTCGTCGTTGCGAAGCAGGAAGTGCAGCAATGCCAGCCACCAAGGCTCCTGCTCGTTCGCCTCCAGCAGCGCTTCGACGGCCTCTTCGAACACGTTGAGCGCCACCCGAGCGTCCTTTGTCGGGTTGTTGCGTTCGTCGGAGAGCAGCTTGTAGCCCTTCACCAGCCGGTGATATGGGTTGCTAGGGAAGGCGAGGGCGGACAGTTCCAGAGTGTCCAGCATGGGCCAGCGCAGGCATTCCAGCTGCGGCAGTTGGTCGCGCATCAGCGGTATGTCGTGGCGCTTGAGGTTGTGGCCCAGAAGGACCTGGCCGTCACGGGCAAAGCTGTTGAGGGATACCGCCACCGTGGCTGCTCTGGCAGGGGAACAGGCGCTGCGGTAAGCATCCGAGTTGTCCGATCGGACGGCGCCGACAGCAAAGATCTGGTTGCCCTTTTCAGGATGGGCTTCAACGTCGACGGAAACAATTCGACCCTCGGCGGCGATGCGCCGAGCACGTGCATGCAAGGAGTCGAGGGCAGGCGTTTCCAACGAAGGCCGGGCGAACAGCAGCAAGTGTGAGAGTAGGGCGTTGTAACATAGTGTTGTTTCCCCACGGCAGGATGTTTGCCACCCTGACCCATATGGCGGTATTTATGCCGCTAAAGCGGCTCTTCCAGAACGCTGATGGCTGTTGAACTATCGCGCCTCCAAAGTCCTGCTGCCATTCAAGCTGCACTGGATGAGTTTTCCCGCCTTGGTCGAACGGTGTTTCTGGCGCGATACGGGTTTGGAAAGTCGCGCGATTTTCTGGTTCGTGATGGAAAAACCGGACAGTTGTGCGATTCCAAAGCGATCGTTGGAGCAGCTTTTGGGTATCAGTTTCCTGACGAGGGCCCGCTCAAACCCGCCGACTTTTCCGGCGGGGAGGCCACCGTCGTTCCCAAGCTGCAACGCCTCGGCTTCGAGGTCGTGCGCATCGGTGAGGACTGGACGTCGGACGAGGTGCAAGCCACGGTCGCGTCGTACTTCGAGATGCTCCGATTGGAGGCTGCGCAGCAGCGCTTCACCAAGACGGAGTTCAATGCGCAGCTTCGCCAGCATCTGCGAGGGCGCAGCAAAGGTTCGGTTGAGCTGAAGTACCAGAACATCAGTGCCGTCTTACACGACCTGGAGCTGCCCTTTATCCGCGGCTACAAGCCTCGTAGCAATGCACAGCTCCTTTTGCGGCAGGCGGTCCAGCAATTCGTCGTGGATCAGCCGAGCCTGGTATCTCAGGTTGTCGATGCGATGGAGGAGGTCCAGGGGCCAGGCCAACAGGCTTTTCACGCCTCCGTGGTGGAACCCCCGAATCTTGAGACGGTGGTGGAGGTGGCAAAGGAGGGGCCTAAGGTCAGGTTTCCGCGCAAAACGAACTGGGCTCAGCGCGACGAGGCGAACCGAAATCTTGGCCGTGCCGGTGAACAGTGGGTCATCGGCTTCGAGCAGCGGCGGCTCGCAGACGCCGGGTATCCGGAACTATTTCAGCAGTTGGACTGGGTCTCGGATCGCCTCGGTGACGGGATTGGCTACGACATCCTCTCGCATGAGCGGCCCGGCGAGCATCGCTTCTCGAGGTCAAGACCACCAACGGTGGCCATGCTTCCTCCTTCATCATCAGTCGCAACGAGTTGGACTTTGCCGCAGAGGCGGAGGAGGCGTTTCATCTCTATCGTGTGTTTCAGTTCCGCGATGAGCCAAAGCTCTACATCCTCAAGGGCAGCTTGGTAGACCAGGTTCATCTGGAACCCATTGACTATCGAGCTTCGTTCCGACGTTTAGTGGGGTGATCTGCAATGACTGAAAAGCCTTGCCCCTTTTGCGCCTTGCCTGCTGAGCGTGTCCTGGGGCAGAACGCCAACGCGCTCTGGATTCGTGACGGCTTTCCCGTTTCGCCTGGGCATAGTCTGGTGATTCCCAAGCGTCACATCGGCTCCTTCTTCGAAGCCAGTCCGCAGGAACGCGCCGCACTGTTGGAGCTACTGGATCAAGCCCGGGCAGCTGCAGGGACTGAGTTTCACCCGGATGGATTCAACATTGGGGTAGTCAGCGAAAGTTCGGACCCGTCGTCCGCCCCCAATTCCACAGCGAGATCGGAGAGCACGATCAGCAACGCAAACTTGTAGGTGGCCGTGAAATCGCCCTCGGCAAAGAGGCGCTGGAGCTTCGTCAGGAATTCGAGTTGCTGCTCCGCAGATGGGGAGGTTTTAGCGATCAATCGCGCGAACTCCAGTAGTCCGCTTTGTCTGGAATCACCCATCGCACACCACCCCGTGGGTCAGACTGGTCACCCAGGAAGCGCGGAATGAGATGGATGTGAAGGTGGGGCACTGTCTGCCCCGCAGCGGCGCCATCATTGATCCGGCAGATCGCGGAGCGATTCGTGCAGCTGTATTGGCGGCACGCACTGCCTTATGGGACAGGGCAGCCCCACGCGAGACCAGGCGTGCTTGTACAGAATCTGGGAGTGCAAGCAGCCGTTCTTACGGCCATCGAGGAGTTTCGGTGCACATCGAGCTCGACGACGCTTCAGCAGGCCCGCAGCGAGGCCGCTTACGGGCCCTTGCTTTCCAAAGTTGCAACGGTGGTTTCTGCGCAGCCTCTGAGCTATCTGCAGAATTTCGGGGGCATCACCGACCCGTTCCTGTACCAGAGACCAGGGCGTGGCATCGTGGTGTTGAAGCCGAATGTCAGCTATTGTCTGCGCCGTTTTCACCCTCTGGTGCAACACTTGGCCCGCAATCACTGGGTGGGTCACGTCAAGGCCAATCGACGAAACCACGGGATCTTGGGCGATGCCGGGGATCTAGAGGATTTTCTTTTTGGAATCTCTCGGCAGTCACTTTCTATCATTGGTGCCGGCCTGCGGAAGCTAGATGGTCCGCGGTGCTTTTACTGCGGACAAGGGCTGCACGAGGCTGACGTCGATCACTTCGTTCCGTTCGCGCTGTACCCGCGCAACCTTGTGCACAACTTCGTGTTGGCACACCCGGAGTGCAATAGGAGCAAGTCGGACTCTCTTGCCGGCAAGGTGCATCTGGCGCGATGGCTCGATCGGTTAACAGCGCGCTCACCACAACTTGCTGAGATCGGCGCAGTCGCGGGCGTGGTCACTGACGAGGAGGCCGCCCATCGCGTTGCGGCTTGGGGCTATGGCAACGCACATGCAGCGCAGGGGCGGGCCTGGGTCAAGGCCTCGAATTACGAGGTTATCGATTTGGGTTATTTGCAGCGCTTGGCTAGCCCATGAACTTGTGGTTCATATTGCAAGTTGGCACAACAGGAGCACATACGCTAGGACTACTCGCCGCCATTGGGGAATGTGAGGAGGCTCTGCGGGTGTGCCGCTTCCGAGTCGGCCGCAGCTAGGCTCCAGCCTTGACCAGAACCGCGATCGCGATCTCGGGATGTTGTTTGCAAGCGCGACACCAGTCCAGATAGAACAGCACGTCCATATACCGTTCGCCTCGCTCGACCTTTGATACATGGGACTGGTCTACTTTGAGCCGTACTCCAAGTTCCGCCTGCGTCAAGCCAGCTGAGCGCCGAAGGGAGCGCAGATGCTTTCTTAGCACCTCATATCGGCGATGGTGAATGGACGGTGGCACTTCTCGATGCTCAGACGCCAATCGAAAAAGGCCATTTCGCCCTTTTTTGATTATCATGGGCAGCAGAGAGAAATGCTGTTTTGGCCTTTCTCGAGATTCTTCTGCTGTGAGATTCAAATGACGCGTCGACAGATTGCTTCGCCCCTGCCAATGGCTCGACCTCTGCGCCTGCCGGCCTCGGTGACGCGCGTCCGCCCGCGGCAACCCGCACCTGCCGTGCGCAGCCTGTCCGCATCGCGCATCGGTACGCAGGTGAGGGCGCTTCGCATGGCGGCTGATGTGTCTGGCGGTGAGTTGGCACAGCTCTCGGGGATTTCCTCCTCTATGCTCTCGCGCATCGAGCGCGGGCTGGTCTCGCCTTCGGTGGAGACCTTGGAGCGCCTCGCCAGGGGTTTGCACGTGCCGACGTCGCGCTTTTTCAGCGACCAGGCACGCCGAACGGACTTCTGCCATGTACGCGCAGGGCGTGGTCCGGTAGTCGACCGCATCGGCGCCGTGGCGGACTACCGCTACGAATTGCTGGGCCATCTGCTGTCGGGCAACCTGTTCGTCGAGCCCTACCTGGTCACGTTGATGCCCGGCGCCGATCCTTATGTGACCTTCCAGCATCCGGGCCTCAAGTTTCTGTACTTCCTGTCCGGGGACGTCACCTACCGCTACGGTGCCAAGACGGTCGCGGTGAGGGCAGGGGACTCGCTGCTGTTCGATGCGACTGCGCTGCATGGCATCGAAGCGATCCAGGTCCAACCGGTCTCCTATCTCTCGGTGGTGTTCACGCTGCGCGAGTGAGAGCGGCGGGGCGGGCAAGTCTTTTTGGAAGAACTGCTCGTTGACTTTTTGCACCTTTGTGTGCCGCCCCTACCCCTGGTCTCGGTCGGAAGCACTCCAACTTGCTCGGCATCTCCGAGCCCGAAGAACTTCCGCGCTGAATCAATGACGACGTGGCCAGGGCGTTTCCGGTTGCCGGTGGTTGCACGCACGCTCGCTCGCGGCGAATCGTGGGTGGGCGGTGCCGGAACCTTTCAGTGGTAGTTGCAGGATCTCGATCGCCAGAGCTTGGTCAAGTTGAAGATGAGTCGGGCTCGGTGGTCCATCTGAGTCGAGGGGTGTCCTCATCCATCAGTGATTCGGCGCATTGGTTCGCGCCATCGTTGCCTCTACGCTCTCCCGCGACGGTGCCGTCGCGCCCGGGCGAGGATGGAATTGCTCGCACGCTCGCCACGCGGCAGCATCGCATATCTCCTCCCCTCCCTCGATGTTCGGCATGCCGAACGTCGAGAAGTTGCGCGTGGGAATGCGTACTCGCCTGCGTACGTGATGGTGGCGTATTGGAGCCAGCTCCGGCGGGGACAGCAGCGATGCTGCCGTCGTTCGTGTTCTCGATGCTGTGCGTGCGTGTTGTGTTCGGCGTGCCGAACGCTGCTCGCTCCCTAGATGCAGTTCTTGCGTGTTCGGCACGCCGAACAAGGCAGCGGAACGATGGACTTGAATTGCAGCCGCGATGCGTTTCATGACTCGACGGGCGAGGTTGTTGTGCATGCCGAACGCAGAGTCCTTGTTTGGCTATGAGGGCAGGATAGACTGCCGTCAGACATTGTTTACCCGTGGTGCTGCCTATGCCCAACGCTCCCCGGTCCGCTGTGATCTCGACGAGGCTGCCGTCCGCGACGAAGTCCCGATTCACCTCGCTTGCTGCGCGTCATCGGCTCAGCGAGTCTGCGTTGCTCGCCAAGCTCGTCGATGAAGTGCTGAAGTCCAATGGAGGTCCGGCTCGCGAGCAAAGCGAGCATGGCGCCGAACACGGCCTGGACGCCCGTGCGGCGGTGGACGATCGCATCACCCTGCGGCTTCGCCATGGCGATCGAATGCTCGCGGCAGAGCGGGCCTGCGCCCGCGGGATGAAGACCGGCAGCTACCTGGCCATGCTGGTCCACAACCATGTTCGCAGCTCGGCGGTGCTTCCGCCGAACGAGCTGGATCTGCTCAAGGCGACCGGGGCGCAACTGGCTGCCCTCGGGCGGCAGCTTCGAAGGTTCGGCATGCCGAACACGCTGGCGGAGCCGTTGGCGTCCGAACTGCGCGATGCGATCGCGCTGGCCCGGCGCGAGGTCGAGGCGGCACGCGAAGCCACGGCCGCTGTCGTGCGGCGGAACCTCATCAGTTGGGAGACCGGCGGCGAGACTGGCGGCGAGATGGGCCATGCCTAAGCAGACGGTGAGATTGCCGCGAAGCAGTTGCGCGCCTGCCAAGGCGGAGCGCGACATGGCGCTGGACATCGTGAGCTATGGCCGACGGGGACCTAGTGGCACGCTGCGCTTCGGCGCCGACCAGATCGCGCAGATCCAGCGCACGGTAGGCCGCACGCCCGAGGTGATGGTGAAGGTCTCCGGTGGTGGGCGGGATGTTGGTGGCGTCGAAGCGCACCTGCGCTACATCGGCCGGCACGGCAAGCTGCCGGTAGAGACCGACGAGGGGCTGACCCAACAGGGCCGGGGCGCCGCCAAGGAGATCACGGCAGACTGGCAGCTGGATCTTTGCAGAAGCCAGTACAAGCCCAAGCCAGCCGAGGACCGGAAGGACACCCGTTCGAAGCTCGTCCACAACATCGTCCTGTCGATGCCGGCGGGCACGCCTGCCGAGAAGGTGCTGGCTGCGGCGCGCGTCTTCGCGCGCGAGAACTTCGCGCTGCAGCACCGCTATGCCATGGTGCTGCACAACGACCAGGCACACCCGCACGTGCACCTGGTGGTCAAGTGCGAGCATGAGTTCGAGCCCGGCAGGCGCCTGTACATCCGAAAGGCGACCCTGCGGCAGTGGCGCGAACAGTTCGCCGCGCTGTTGCGCGAACAGGGCGTGACGGCCAATGCGACGCCACGGCAGGTGCGGGGCCAGATCCGCACGCCGTACCGGGACGCGATTCATCATCGGCTTCGCGCGCTTCGGGCGTTCGGGCAGTTGCCGGCTGACGAACGCGCCAGGCGTCAGCCGCCCAGGAGCTCGACCTTCATGCGCGCGAAGCTGGATGGCGTGCTCCAGGTCCTGCGGTCGGGGCGCGGCTCCTTGGATGCCGGGAAGGAGGTAATGCAGAGCACGCGGCAGGAGGTGGCGGCGGACTGGCACACGACTGCGGATGCGCTTCGAAAACAGAGCGAACATGATCTTGCCGCGCGAGTCGATCGCTTCCTTGCGCGCATGCCGCTGGTGCAGACCGATGGGCGGCGAATGGCTGAGCGCTGGAAAGAGCAGGGCAGAATCCAAGCGCTAGAGCGCGCGAATTCCAGGTCGCCGGACCAGCAAGTGCGGTGAGCTGCAATGCGATCCGGTGAGGGTGGCAGCGCGCCTGACGGGACTTGCGGGGACGTCGGCTCGGCATCTGCAAAATACAGCGATGCTTAGTCCTGTCAGGCGACACGAGAAACTGCCCCCCCGCATTGACTCATCCGGACTGCTACCGGGTGAGCCTGAGCCCAAGCCTCACGTAACGTGCCACCTGCTGGATGGGCCAGCCGGAGCGCCCGAATGTGACGAGGCAAGTGAGCATGTCAACACGCAGGGAGTTGATCGACGCCGTCGGCGCGCGGTACCGGTTGGGTTCTAAGACCGAGCGGAGCTCGATCCTGGACGAGTTTGTGGCGATTACCGGCTATCACCGCAAGCACTGCATCCGTTTATTGTCCAAGCCGCAGACGCCACCGAACGAGCGCCGGCCCAACGTTCGATACGGCCCTGCCGTGTGCGAGGCTCTGGGAACACTCTGGGAGGTCTCCGACCGCGTCTGCTCCAAACGCCTGAAGGTCATGATCCCGGCCTTGCTGCCTGCGATGCTTCGACACGGCCGGATCAGCGACGACCCGAGCTTGCATGCCCAGCTGGTCGCGGTCAGTCCGGCCACCATCGACCGGCTCCTTGCTCCGCTGCGGCTCGCCGCCAGCAAGGGCAGGCGTCGGGCCGCCGGGCAAAGTTCGGCAGTCCGCCGTGCGGTACCGATCCGCACCTTCGGTGACTGGAACGATCCCGCACCGGGTTACCTGGAAGTCGACTTCGTCGCGCATTGTGGACCTCAGCTCGCGGGCACCTTCGTTCAAACACTGGTGCTGACCGACGTTGCCACTGGCTGGACGGAGTGCGTCCCGGTGCTGACGCGCGACAGCACCCTCGTCATCGACGCGATCGACAGGGCTAGGGTCCTGTTCCCTTTCCCGATGCGCGGCGTGGACTTTGACAAACGATAGCGTCTTCATGAACGAGCGGGTCGTGGATTGGTGTCGTGCTCACGGTCTTGAGGTAACGAGAGCGCGCGCCTACCGCAAGAACGATCAGGCCTGGGTCGAGCAGAAGAACGGCGCCATCGTTCGCAGGTTGGTCGGCTATGGCCGCTTCGAGGGATTGGAGTCAGTGCGCGCACTGACCCGGTTGTACGCGGCAGCTCGTATCCACACCAACGTGTTGCAGCCGTCGTTCAAACTGCGCCGCAAATCGCGCATCGGCGCCAAGGTCGTCAAGCGATACCACCCACCCGTTCCGCCGGCGAGGCGCGTTCTGGCACATGATGGAGTCGGCCCCGGGGCCAAGGCCAGATTGGTGCGAGTCCTGGCAGAGCCGACCCTGTCGTACTTCTGAACGAGATCCGGGCTGCTCAGGAAGACTTGGGACGTCGCGTGGACCAACGTGGCGTAGGCGGGCCCTGTGCAAACGCCGACGAAGCCCTCGGCAGCCCGGTCGCTGCGACGCCCTGAGTCCACAGCGGAGAGCAGCGTGCGATCCATCGGCGACCCTACAAGCGCCGCAAGCCCTTACCGCAAAAGGCGCGCATGTTGGACGCCTATGAAAACCAGGTGCGCAACTGGCTCCAGCGGCATCCGGGAATGACGGCCGTCGAAATCCTCAAACGGCTGCGAGAACTGGCGCCGACAGGAACGTTCACGGACAAACAACTGAGAACGGTGCAGCGTGCTCTCTCAGCATGGCGTGCAGACGCAATCCGTCGGTGGATCGATCAATGCCGACTTGAAACCGAAGTAAGTGTGCCTCCGCGGATTGCGGCTGCTGCGCTCTGAAGGGGGCCAGGCGCTGCGCGCCTGGCAATAAATCATTAAATAAGCCAACTCGGCATGACCGGCCGTGGACAACGCTTCGCGTTGACCACCGCCTGCGCCTGCGCCGAACACATGATCGCTGAAGGAAGCAACGACACCGCGCTTCACGCGCTCGGTAACATTGCGCCGTGAGGCAACATGGGGGGACAGTTCCTGATGTCGCTTGACATAGTCCTACCAGCTCGCCCTTTCCCACATGCAATGAGTCCCTGCAGAAACTGACAGTTGAACTTAGCTGCCCTTCATCGCACGCTCGCAAGAAGCCATCCAGCGGCGAGGTGAGAGAGTCGAGCCAGGGGCCGACAGGTGGGTGTTGATTGTTGACCGCGTTGTACGGGCAGAGTCGCAACTTCGAATCATTCGGGTGCTGCATTCATGTATCTCTTTGCGAAGCTGAGAACTGCGCCATGGAAACACCCATCCCTCGCTGAAGACCGCGGCTGCACTTCGAGGACTTGTCATGCATTCTGAAAACCATGCCAACGGTCGCCTCATCGACCCGAAGTCTGTAGCAGATCCTGCGTTCTTTCGCATGGCGGATGTGATCCGCATCACCGCATTGAGTCGTGCAACCTTGTATCGAAGGATCGCAGGAGGAAAGTTCCCGCCCCCTGTACACCTAGGAGGGCGCGCCTGCGGATGGCCGCGTGCAGCGCTTCAAACTTGGATTGACGATCCCGAGGGATACGGCGTACGACTTCCCGCAACGCGCCGTGATTCCGCCTGATGACGTCCTTGGGTGGAGACGGGTCCGCGACACAACTTGTCCGGTTGAGTTCGGCTGTATCCCGCCGGCGGCTGACGCGCTTGGATCTCTGTCCACGTGTCCACCTAGATCGTGATCTGACCCCCGAAACCTGGACGGACCGAATCTAGGGGAAACGGGATGATCAGGTACACAGAAAAGGAAGCTGGACGCAGTGAAGGCGTACAGGAAAGGTGGCGGGGGCATACTCGCGACGGCAGCGGCCCAGGGCGTGAACGTGGCGTCGTTGCGCAAATGGGTCGCTGGCTATGACTCTCTGGGTGATGCGGGCGTAGTAACGAAACGGCGCAGCAACTACGATCCTGCATTCAAGCTGAAGGTCCTCCGACGCATGAGCGAAGAAGGACTATCGTGCAACCGGCTGCGGCGCTTCTTAACGTCAGGCGTCGCGACCAAGTAGCAGATTGGTGGCGGCTGTATTCCGTCCATGGTGAATTAGCATTGCGACCCGGCTGGAAAGAAGAGCAGACGACTATGAAAAGGCGGCGCCGATAGTCGAATGACCTATTCCAATCTGAAGGGCGCCACAAAGTACGTATCGAGCGGCACAGCTTCAGCAGGATAACCAAGCCGGGGCACCGGTTGGAGCGGTTGGCAGTTGCCTTCAGGCGCACGCTGCGAGTAAATCGGGAAGCTTCCGATGGTCGTTGTTTTTGGCAAATAGGCGATGTAGCGGCCATTCGTATCCTTGAAGCCAGTCACCGGAATCGTGCCAGTCACACTCACCGTCATCCCCTGAAGAATAGGGTTGCCCGCGCAGTTAGGTGCGCCAAACCAAAGGCCGCCGCCGCCAGTGGCTTCGACAGGGCGAATGTCGCCGTGCGGGCCTTCGACCCTGAGCGAGACTAGCGCGTCGCCGTACCTGAAAACGACGAAGTCGCTGTTGCCCTTACCGTAGAGATTCCCGACGACGTGACCTGCAGCGTCGAC
Source organism: Variovorax sp. RA8 (assembly GCF_901827175.1). Taxonomy (NCBI): domain Bacteria; kingdom Pseudomonadati; phylum Pseudomonadota; class Betaproteobacteria; order Burkholderiales; family Comamonadaceae; genus Variovorax; species Variovorax sp. RA8. The sequence continues at coordinate 609,897 of NZ_LR594662.1, forward strand.
AATTCTCAAGGGCTTGGCGTTGTAATCCGTCGCAAATGCTTCAATGGGCATCAATGCGCTCGCCATGATGCCGCAACCTGCAATAAGCGCATCAATTCTCTGGTTCACATTCTTCTCCTTAAAGGAGCGCTAGTATCAGAGAGGAAACAGCAGTGTGCAACCAAGAGTTCGCAGTCTACGGGTCTCGGCCCGCTTCAGGTTGTCGCTGCGCCGTGGTCTGATCGGTACCGTGATCCGGCAGCCGCTATCGGCAGGACCACGGCGACCACAGTTCGCGGCCGAGCCCGGCAGCGGACTTTCGACCCCCGCTCGCCAAGGGCTGCTATCAGAGCGACCGCGCGCCGGGCAGTGCGCCGTTTGGTCTCCGCCAGACCAGAGTAAAGTTGTTTGCTGGCATTGGTACGACCTCCTCCAGCGCAAGGCCTTCATTGGCCGCGACTTCCGCCACCTTGTCGATGTCGCGCACGCCCCAGAGCGGATTCGTTGCGCGCAGGCTCGCGTCGAACGCTTCATTGCTCTGCGACGTATGCGCGCCGCCGCGCATGTACGGGCCGTAGGTCACAAGCACGCCACCGGCGGGCAGGATCCTGCCGGCGCCCGCCATCAATGCGAGCGTGGCCTCCCACGGGGAGATGTGAATCACGTTGATGCACACGACCGCGTCGGCCGCGGATACGGGCCAGGGATGCTTCGTGACATCGATGGCGAGGGTCGGCTTTACGTTCGACAGGTTGCCTTCGGCCACCCACGCCTCGATGGAAGCATGGCGCTCCACGTCCATCTCGCTGGGCTGGAAAGTGAGGGCGGGCAACGCCCTGGCGAAGTGCGCCACGTGCTGCCCGGTACCGCTGCCGATCTCGAGCACGAGGCCGCGCGGTGGCAATACGCGCGAGAGTACCTCGAGGATCGGCTGCTTGTTGCGCTCGGGGGCGCGGGCGATCTCGCGTGAGTCCATGCGGCGATGGTAAGCCTCAAGCCCTGCCCGGCGCTTCAACCGCTGCTTCTGCTGCCTGCCGATGTGTGCCCTCCGCAGCGGGACTTCCTTCACGTGCGTCGGGGTGGGCTCGGCCGGCAGCTTTCCGAGATTGGGAAAGTGGATGTCTCTTCAAGGGCCCAACGCTGACCTTCAGGAGTGGCAAGGGGCGCGCCTAAAGCGGACTGAGTTGCTGGGCGCGGCGTGAGGGGCGTGCAGCCGTTCGCTCGCTTCATCAGCTCGTAGGAGCATCCGCGCCGCGAAGGCAATGGCGCCCAGGCCCCCCGAACGCCAATGCGCACCGGCACCCCTTCGATCCAGGAAAGTTCGAACAGCCAGGGCGAGAGCGCCTGCGCAGTGCGAGCGGGGACCATGAGCTGACCCTGGCTCGCTCCATAGCCCTCAGGCTCGAAGAGCACCAGGGGCAGCGTGCCCTTTGCGATCGTGAGAACGCCATTGCCCGCTCCGTTGAGATCACGAACACGGCCGCATCGGCGCGCCGGCCAGCGCAAGGAGTGCGGCGCCTGCAGGGGGCATGAGCGTCGCCAATCGCGCAGAGTGCAGCGGATGGACCTTTCGAAGCACACTGAATTCCGGGATCCGACCGCCGACTTCGGCCGGACCGACCAACGCGCCGAAGGCCATGGCCGCGGCGAGCGTGGCGCCTCCGGCCTTCAGAAGCCTCGGCAGGTGCGCAGCCATCCCCGGTGCTGATAAGCCAGGTGATTGCGAAGACTAAACGCCGTGATGAACTGCCCCTCAGGGTAATCAACCTCTCGTGAGTGCTTCCTTCGCGCTGGCCAGCTTACCCTACGCCGGCACGGCGTTTCGATTTGCGTCGGTACTCACGAATGTTGCCAGCCATGTTGTGCCTAGGCAGTCGCGATGCGCAAGAGATTGGTGGTGCCGGCGGCGCCGAAGGGCAAACCGGCGATCGCGACGATTGTTTGCCCTGCAGACGCGAAGAGCTCGCTCCTTGCAGTCGCGCATGCGATCGTTGTCATCTGAGTCACGTCATCAACGTCCGCGGTGAGCACTGAATGGACGCCCCATACCAGCGCCAGCCGGCGCGCCGTTCCAATGTTGGGCGTCAGAGTCAGAATCGGCGCCTCGGGTCGCTCGCGAGCTGCGCGCAGGCTGGTGTGGCCGGAGCTCGTGTAGCAGACGATGACTGCCGCGTGCAGCAGCGTCACGGCGCGCCGCATCGCGCAGCAAACGGCCTCTGCCATGTCGATGTGGCCCGCCGCTGCGGGTGTGTGTGATGCGTCGACCAACTGGCGATACATCGGATCTGACTCCACCTGTTCGATGATGCGGTTCATCATGCCGACGGCTGCAATCGGATGCTTTCCGGATGCAGACTCCGCGGAGAGCATCACTGCATCGGCGCCGTCGTAGATCGCAGTCGCCACGTCCGAGGCTTCAGCCCGTGTGGGCACGGGGCTGTCGACCATCGATTCCAGCATCTGTGTGGCGACGATCACGGGCTTGCCCTGCTGGCGACAGGCGCGCACGATGCGTTTCTGGATTGCCGGTACGCGCTCTGCGGGGAGCTCCACGCCCAAATCGCCTCGCGCCACCATGATCGCATCCGACAAGGCCACGATCTCATCCAGCCGTTCGATTGCCGAGGGCTTCTCGAGCTTCGATACGATCGCCGCGCGCGTGCCGATCAAGGCGCGTGCCTCCGAGACATCTTCGGGACGCTGGACGAATGACAGAGCGATCCAGTCCGCGCCGAGCTCCAGCGCGAGATCGAGGTCTCTTCGGTCCTTTGCCGTCAACGCGGTCAGCGGCAGCACCACTTCAGGCACGTTGACACCCTTGCGGTCGGACAACATGCCGCCGACCGCCACCCGGGTCTCGGCAAAGTCCTTGCCGCAGCGCTCCACCACCAATCGGCGCCGGCCGTCGTCGAGCAGGAGCTCGGCCCCGGGCACCAGTGCGGCGAAGATTTCCGGATGGGGCAACTCGGCGCGGCACACACTGCCCGGTGCCGGGTCAAGATCCAGGCGAAAAGCTTGCCCCGCGACCAGCAGTACCGGACCGTCCTTGAAGGTGCCCACGCGCAACTTCGGACCTTGCAGATCCGCGAGGATGCCGATCGGCCGGCCGGTCTCCTGCTCCAGTGTGCGCACGAGCGCCATGCGGGCACGGTGGTCGGATCCACTTCCATGGCTGAAGTTGAGTCGGAACACGTCCACGCCCTCCATGAACATCTGGCGCACTGTCTCCCTGTCGGAGCTGGCGGGGCCGAGTGTGGCGACGATCTTGGCATTTCGGGTTCTGCGCATTTCAGGTTTCCTTGGGAACTTCGGCCTCGATCAAGATGGCGCGAAAGTCGTTCACGTTGGTGAGGGTCGGCCCGGTCACTACGGAGTCGCCTAGCGCCTCGAAGAAGCTGTGGCCATCGTTGTCTGCAAGCATGTCTTGAGGGCGCAGCCCGAGTAACCTGGCACGTTCCAGGGTGTCCGGTGCGACATGTGCGCCGGCAATTTCCTCCTGTCCGTCGACACCGTCGGTATCGCCCGCCAATGCGCTGATTTGCGGATGGCCCCCGAGCGAAAGCGCGAGTGACAGGAGGAACTCGACGTTGCGCCCGCCGCGCCCTCTGCCGCGTACCGTCACGGTGCCTTCACCGCCGGAAAGCAGCACGCATGGCAGGTCGAAGGGCTGGCCGTGATTCGCCTGGTGCAGGGCCATGCCTGCCAAGACCTTGCCGAGGTCACGCGCTTCGCCCTCAAGGGCATCGCCCAGGATGTGCGCGGCGACACCCGCTTCGCGGGCCACCGTCGCAGCCGCTTCCAGCGCCATCCGCGGCGTGGCGATCATCTGAAATTCCGCGCGAGCGAGTCGCGGGTCGTCCGGCTTGATCGACTCGCCAGTGCCGCTTTCCAGCACCTCGCGCACACGGAGGGGCAACTCGATACCGTATCTCCGCACGATCGCGAGCGCATCGGCGCACGTCGTGGGATCGGCGATCGTCGGGCCTGAGGCGATGTCGACCGCTCGGTCGCCAGGAGCATCCGAGACAAGCAGTGTGAGGAGACGAGCCGGATAGCAGGCGGCCGCCAATCGCCCACCCTTGATCCCCGAAAGGTGCCGCCGGACGCAATTCATCTCGCCGATGGTCGCGCCGGATCTCAACAGTCCGCGGCCGACAGTCTGCTTGTCTTCCAGCGTGAGCCCCTCGATCGGCAGCGGAAGCAGCGATGAGCCACCGCCCGAGATCAGGCACAGCACGAGATCGTCCTCGGTCAGGCCGCTGACGCGCTCTAGCATCTGCCGCGCGGCGCGCAAGCCCGCTGCGTCGGGCACAGGGTGAGCCGCCTCGATGATTTCCACCTGTCGGCATCGGACGGCATATCCGTAGCGCGTCACAACCAAGCCCGACATCGAGCCGGTCCAGTGGTCCTCCACCGCGCGCGCCATGGCGGCTGAAGCCTTGCCGGCACCGATGACGACCAACCTGCCTCGGGGAGGTGGCGGCAGATGCCTGGGCAGGCACAACGCTGGTTGCGCACTCGCGATGGCTGCGTCGAACATGCGTCGCAGCAGTGCCCGCGATTCTTCCGGTTTGGCGAGCGGGTTCATCAATGACGATCTGATTGGGGATTCTCGTGGTCAGATCGTCGCCGTTGCTGCTCAAACCTGATGTTCTTGCTGATTCGCGCCAAGAGGGGCTTGACCCGCTCGAATGCTGCTTCTGCTCCACCGATAACGATGGAGAGCGTCGCGTTCCCCACGGCGGACTCGCCGTGTGGCACCGATGCCTCGAGGTAGTTGCACCCCAATGCGTTGATCTTCTGCGCGAAGGCGTTGACAACAATGCGCGAGTTCGAACTCATGTCGACCACCACCTTGCCTCTACTCAGACCCGCGGCGACGCCGTCGATGCCGAACAGGGCGGATTGGGCGTCCAGCGGCTCCGGCACCATCGTGATGATGACCTCGGCACGTTCCGCCACGCCGCGAGCAGTCACGCACTTGGTCGCGCTGCTCTCGGCAATTGCAATCGGAATCTTGCCAAGTGTGTAGACGAAGAGCTGATGTCCGCTGGCGAGGAGATAGGTTGTTATGGGCGCCCCGAGGATGCCGGGGCCGACAAAGCCGACTTTCAATGGTTCTCTGGTCATTCGTTTCCGGTTCGCTGTCTTGGGTGGTCGCGGCGCTCAATGGCTGTGCGGCGTCATCGGGAGACGGGATCGGCCGTGTCGGACGCCTTGAACAAAAGGGGACTCGGCCCGCAGGGCTGGATGAACTGCATGCGAGTGAGGTACGGGCGCCGAACACCATCAACCGGGCAGGCGCGTTGGCTGCGCCCGCTCCGATCACATGCAGTGGCGCGCGTCCGGGACACGTCGGCATGACATCTGCTGCACAACTGCCGAACGTCATCAAAGCTGCCGAGCTGCGACCCCCGGCGCGGGACGCTCGCTTTCGTACAGCGGATCATGGTCCGGATTCTCAGAGAGCTGCTCGAGCGACGAACCTCTTGTCTCGATCCCAAACTGATAGACGATGAAGGCAGCGACTACGAAACAAAGCGATCCGAGACCGAACACTCCGATCTGCCCAGTAGCCGGCAGGATCACACCCACTGCGGCCGGCCCGATGAGCGACCCGACCCGACCGGTGGTTGACGCGAGACCGCAACCCGTGGCGCGAGCGCGCGCCGGGAACAGCTCCGGCGTGTAGGTGTAGAGCACAGCCCACATGCCAAACAGGAAGAACTGCATCAGAGCGCCCGACGAGATCAGCCAAGGCAGCGACGCTCCTGTGGAGGCCATCTGACCGTAGATGAACACCATGACCCCGCCGCCGACCAAGGTTGCGACGCAAGCCGGCTTTCGTCCGAACCGCTCGACCATCCATGCAGCCCAAAGAAACCCTGGGATGCCACCGCATGCGATGTAGACGGTGTAGAGGACCGACTTCGATACAGCGAGTCCGGACTGCTGCATGAGCGCGCCGATCCAGGTATTCAGCCCGTAAAAACCAAGCAGGGCGAAGAACCACAGTCCACAGACCGTCAGAGTCCGCCGTCTGTACACCTTGGACCACAGGACCGTCATGCCAGATTCAGACGAGTGCTCGACCCCAGGGCCCGCCGCTGGAATCGGCAGGGAAGAGACCTTCAGCCTCCTCATCACGGAAGCTTCTATCCTGTCCACCACGTCGGATGCTTCCTTGAAGCGGCTGCGCGATTCGAGCCAACGGGGCGATTCAGGAACATAACGCCGAACAACAAACAAGAATGCCGCCGGCAAGCTCCCCAGAAAAAACATCGTGCGCCAGTCATACGAGGCCAACACGTAATAAGACATCAGCCCAGCGCAGATAAATGCGATTGGCCAATTGCCATCCATGAGCGCGAGGTACTTTCCGCGGCGCTTGGCGGGAATGAATTCCGACAGAATGGTCTGCGCCAATGGCAATTCCATGCCCATGCCGAGCCCTAGAACAACCCGGTAAATGCCAAGTGTGGTCGCATCCTGTGCCGTGGAGCAAAGGTAACTCGCGATGCCCCAGACCAGCATGCTGACCTGGAAGATCGGCTTCCTGCCGAACCGGTCGGCCAACATTCCTGACATCAACGCGCCGATTCCCATTCCCAAGAAGCTGGCGCTTCCCAACAACCCGGCTTCGGCAGTTGTAAGACCGAACTCGGTCTTGATGGAACCGAGCAGGTAGCTCATCATTGCGAGGTCCAGATTGTCAAAGAAAAAGGCCAGGGCAATGACAATGAAAAGGCTGTGGTGGTACCCGCATAGCGGAAGCCGTTCTAGACGGTCCGCAGCGGTGGGTAGGCTAGACATGATTTGACCTCGGTTGGGTTTGAGCGATGAGCGTTGAGTGTCAATTTGCTTAAAACTGGATGACACGGCGCAAAGATATTCCTTTCGATCAACCACCGGATTCGACAAAGTGACGTCGACTGTTTCGAGACTGCCAACTTGTTTTGGCGCGAGCGACGAGGCTTGTTCACAACGGATTGACGTCGCCACTCGGCCCGCATCATCCGTAAAAACCCTGAGCTTTGCCTGCGCCTTGGCGCTGGATGCGCCAGCGCATCGATAGTGGTAACCGACAGCGTTTTGCTGAGCCGCGAATGGCGGTGAGGCGTCTCTCAGTCGAAAAAAAAACCTCAGCGATTAGTCTGAGGTCTCTGTGGGAGCAAAATGCCTGCTACCGAAAACGCATGCTGTCGAAAGCTTCCGGCCCTAGGCCAGAAATCGTCGCACCGGGCGAAAAGGGATACCGGAGATAGGGCGCCTGAGGTTGACCCGGCGGCGAATATTGGCCATCGGCCAGTATTCTCTTCTTTGCAGTCATTTCCAGAACCTCGCACCGATAGGCCACGATTTGCTCGGCAGCACCTTGCTCTATAGGCAGATAATCATTCTCTGGCCGGAATTTGCCTAACGCCCGCATCTGGTGTTCGATGACATCGGCCACTACCTTGCGAAAGTTCGTTCTGCACTTGGCGATGACGCTGTAGTACTCCAGGCTGGTGTTCTGACCCTTCGGTGCTTTCAGCAACGCGATGGGCCTGTCAACTTCGATGGTTATGAGTGGATCGCTTTGGAGCAAGCCTGCCAAGCGACCATGTCTTGAAGAATGCAAGAGAAACTCGCTTCCGATGAAGGTAAAGCTCTGCGCCGCCACGTAGGGCGACTCGCCGTCATTGACGGCAATTCTGCAGATCATCTCGTCCTTGAGGAATGCTTGTATCGCCTCCCAGTCGGTCCAGGCAAGGTCTGCTCTTCGCATGGAAGCATTGTTGAGAAATGCGGGCGTGGCAGTTTTCATTTTTCCCTTTGGAAGTAAATAAGCTGTGAACGCATGGGCCCGGTGCCGAGCGCTCGGACCTCGCAGCCCAAGGAGGCCTGCAAGAGGCGAACGAATGCAAGAACTGGATCTGCAATCGAAGCCGGCGTTGATGCTCTCAAGGCGGCATCGTCAAAGACGGCCAATTCTTCAAGAACAGGAACCTGATCGGTCCCGAGGTATTTCACAACCACCGGGATCTTGCCTGCAGGGGTTTCTCCAAAGAGGCGGAGGCAATCAACCTTGTTGACGAATATTTCGTCGACTCCGAATCGCTCAATGGTCTGCCTTAGCTGCGGAATATCGATGAGCCCGATGCGCCGCGGGCGACCAGTCCCCGTGCCATACTCGCCAGTCAGCATTCGCAGGGCCACCCCGAGCTCGAAGCCATCGCCCGTTTTGAGCAGCTCGAATGGAAGATATTTCCCTGCTTCGTACTCTGCTCCGCGCCGCAGTTCCGCCGCGGCGGCGCAGTAGTCCGCCGACTTTTCCCCGCCAAGTTCCGAGGGAAAGCTGCCCATCCCAACGCGAGAGACAATCGCCTTGACGACACCTATGGTCTTCCGGTGAAACCTGCAATTCAGATCGCCGCCGACGTATGCGAAACTTGGATCCGTGTGGCTTGCCGTCACGTAGGGCTGGTCGCCATATCCCACGTCCAAAAGAACCGACTGCGCTCCTTCGAAAAGGACCCGCGCACCGGCGCGCACCTTTTTCGTCAGGAAGAGTGGGTCGTCTATTACAAGCGATTTGACTTGCTGCCAGGCGACGTCCAGTTCCTCCAGGCTCGCCGCAAGTTCCGAGGAATCAAGGGCAGCATTCCCCAGTCGTCTTGCATTTCCGTCGATGGTGGAATACACGGCACCGACATCGGAGGCCAAGTCCTTCAATTGCAGGCCCACGCGCAATCCTGCGCGCATCCGCATCGCGCGATCTGCATAGCAGGGTCCGATCCCGTTCCCGGTCGTTCCGATCTGCCTCCCTTCCTGCCTGTCGACTTCGAGGTGATGGGGTTGGATGAGTGCTGCCCGGCTGCTGATGAAAAGACGACCCTCCATCGAGACTCCCAGTTCACGCAGTTGCGCGATTTCGGCTGCGAGCTTCACTACGTTGACTGCGCAGCCCGAGCCTATGTAAAGGGTTTTTTGCTCGTGAAACGCCGCCGATGGCACTTGCATCAGCTTCGCGGTGCCACGCTCGGTTGCAACCGTGTGCCCCGCGTTGGCACCGCCGTTGAACCTTCCAACGATGTCGTATTCGGGCGCCAGAATGTCAATGACCTTGGCCTTGCCTTCGTCTCCGTATTGGAGCCCGACGAGTACGTCTGCGTACCCGGACACGTTAGGCCTTCAAGGCAAAGGTGGCCTCCACTTCCACGGCGGCACCGAGTGGCAGGCTGGCCACGCCAATGGCGACCCGTGCATGACGGCCTTTCTCGCCGAATACGCTGAGCATGAGCTCGGAGGCCGCGTTGATGACCGCAGGCGCGTCGAAGAAATCGCGCGAGGTGACGACGAAACCGCCCAGCCTCACCAACGAGGAGACGCGCTCCCAATCCCCTGCTGTGGCGTCTCTTACGCTCGCCAGAATGTTCAGCACGCACAGCTTCGCTGCTTCGCGCGCAGCTTCCAAGGGCACCTCATTCGGAACACTGCCGATGGCGGAGACCTTGCCGTTCAGGATCGGCAGTTGTCCTGAGACGGTAAGAATCGTTCCCTCGAGAGCATAGGGCTGGAACAATGCACTGGATTTGGCAAGAACAGGAATTTCCAAGCCAAGCTGAACGATATTTTCGGAGATCGACATATTGAATCGTGAATGAAGAAGGTCGTACGTAGAACTACATGCAACTGTAGTGCGTAGCCTTGCGTTTCATTCGCTTCAATGTGCCAGCTGCTATCGCCGAAGTGCCAACTCGTCGGAGCATTGGATCGATTCAGATCGTGGCGCCTCACGGCGTGGTGTCACTGGCTATTCACGAAATATTCGCTGGGTGTCACGCCCAGGAGTCTTTTGAACATCGCGCTGAATGCGCTTGGGCTTTCGTAGCCTGAGAGAGACGCTGCGTCTGCAACATTCTTTCCCTCTGCAAGCATTTGAATTGCCGACATCAATCTTGCTTGCTGTTTCCATCTGCGGAAGGACAGTCCGGTCTCGGATTGAAATTGCCGGATGATCGTTCGGCCGCTGGCCCCGACCTTGTCTCCCCATCCGTCAATCGACGTTTCGTCGTTCGGATTTTTGACGATCTCCTGGCATATTTTCAGTATTCGACTGTCAAGCGGAAAAGGCAAATGCAGGGGAATAATCTGCACGGGCCTCAGTTCCCACAGAAGCAACTTGATGGCCAAACCGTCCCGGCCCGCTTCATCGTAATCGACAGGCATCGCGGCAGCTTCCGCGATGAGTTCCCTCAACAGGGGGGAGACCGCGATGACACAGCATTTGGTGATTTCTTCCGGAATCACATCTGCTCGTAGATACAAGGTGCGCAGGGCGGTGGGCCCGCACGTCTGCATGGAGTGCTGGGTTTGGGGCGGGACCCAGACTGCTCGCTGCGGCGGCACGATCCAGGAGCCTACTTGCGTATGCACCAATATTGCCCCCGACGTGGCGTAGATCAATTGTCCGCGCGGGTGCTCGTGATATGGAATAAAAAACCGGGCAGGGAGATCACGTGCCATGCCGCCGACAGGCCTAGGTATTCCTTGATAGTCTTCTCTATTCTCGCTTTTCCCGAACATGTCACTTCCTCGATAGGTGTTGTCATCTGCAGGCGAGCGCTACGGGCTTGGGCTTCGTATAGTCTCATAGCGATGAAATCTTCGCAATCCTTACGACTCATTATTACGCCATGGCTATTTACAGAAATTTTAACCAAGAACAGCTCGACGCGCAGTACAACGTACGCGCCGGAATTCCGAACTACTTGGAAATCTTTGCTCGCTGGAAATCGGATGGGGCTGCCTTCAGGTCTGCGCATGTCGTGCAAGAAAACCTGGCCTATGGTGAAGACGAGAAGCAGCAGCTGGACTTTTTTCCTGCTACCGATCCGGATCAGCCCTTACTCATTTTCATTCACGGCGGATATTGGCAATCGCTGGACAAGTCTGATTTCAGCTCAATTGCAGGCCCTTATCTTGAGAAAAACATCAATGTTGCGGTCGTGAATTACCGGTTGGCTCCCAGTGCAACGATGTCCGAAATCGTGAGCGACAACCAGAAAGCGTTGACGTGGCTCTTCGACAACGCTTCAAGGCTGAACTTCAGTCGCGACAGGATTTTTGTTTCCGGACATTCCGCGGGTGGACATCTGACAGCCGTACTCGCTGGCACCGATTGGAAAGCGCTCGGATATCCGGCCGATCTCATCAAGGGTGGTTGTGCAATCAGCGGCTTGTATGACCTGGAGCCAATTCGTCTCTGCTATCTCAACAAGGTCGTAGGCCTTACTGCGCACGATGTCGCAGTTTTCAGTCCCCTACGGACCCCACGCCCATTTAAGGTGCCGATGATCCTGACCGTGGGCGGCGCTGAGTCGCCTGAGTATTTCCGTCTTCAAGCGGAATACGAGCAGCTCCTGAAGCAGGAAGGCTCACTGCTTAGGGTCGTCGACTTGAAGACCGGCCATCACTTCGATGCGGTCGATGCACTCGGCGTTGGCAGCGGTGAACTTTCGCAAACCGTAGTCCGGATGATTTGCAGCAGCTGATTGCGCGCACAAAGCCGTCGGGTACACGCCCCTAGCAGGCTGCTGAAGTACCTAACTCGAAGGTTCCCCGTCAGCGGGCTTGGCGCGTTGTCCTTGCAGACCTACTAAACCACCCCCGATGCGCGGCCCTGACACATTCACCGAAGGCTTGTTTCACGATGAGACGGCTGGACGATTCGTTCCGCCGACCACCCTTTGCGCCGCATCAGGGTGATGGGGTCGATCTGCATCGCAGTCCAAAGGCGTGGGCAAGACCTCGTCCTTCGGAAGGTTGACCAGTAAAGTAGTCAAATCCAGGGGGAAATTGACTAGAATTCTGGACAAATGACAGCCCAAACGGATGTGACCTCGGTTCTGGATCGCCAGTTGCTTCTGCAGCTGGGGGAGAGGCTCAAGCGCGTTCGCCGCCAAAAAGGCTTCTCGAGCACAGCCTTGGCTGAGCTAGTTGGCATCTCGCGCACCACACTAGCAGCCATCGAGTCTGGGGACTCATCACCCTCCATGGGGAACTACGTGCGCGTGATGTCGGCCCTAGGAGTCTCAGCAGACCTTGCCTTGTTGGCAAGCGATGCCCTGCAAATCACCCCCGGTGTTGAGGGTGGGCCGCGCAAACGGCCAGCGCCTGCCGGTTCCGTGTTGGTCAGGGCTGACGGCAGTCATGATGCGCAAGATCTGCAAAGCCTGATGTTGCATGAGGAGGCGATCAAGCTGATGCGCAGCGATCCGAAATTGATCGACCAGGCTCTCGCAACCCTGGAGGAATGGCGCAGCTCGGGCAGCAGTCATTCGCGATTCCTGTGGGACGAATGGTCAGTCATCCTGCACCGGCGCGATTGGCGTCGCGCCCTGAGCACGTCGCGCCGCGGCAGGGAACTGCGGCAGGCGTCGCCCCTGCCAACCATCTTGCCGGCGTCCCTCCGTGCGGCCGTCCTTGAACAAGTAAGCGCCCTGAAAAAGGGAGTCCTGCTAGGGTCGAAGTCGCGCACGTCCGCTTCCGAAGAGGGGTCTAGATGAACCGCGAGGACCTCGAGCACATCATTCGTGCCGCTGGCGACGTAACCGACGAATATGAGTTCATCATCGTTGGCAGCCAGTCCATCCTCGGGCCGATCCCATACCCTCCGGACGTTTTCAGGCTGTCGGCGGAAGCGGACATCTATCCGAGGGATGCCGAGGAGAAATCAGAGCTGATCGAAGGAGCCTTGGGCGAGGGTTCGCAGTTCCATACGACGTATGGATACTATGCACAGGGCGTCGATTCGACGACTGCCAAACTGCCGCTGGGTTGGGAGGGGCGCCTGCATCGCGTTCAGAGCGAGAAGGGGACCAACGGCCGTCTCGGTCTTTGCCTGGATGTCATCGATTTGTTCATGTCCAAGGCTGCGGCCAACCGAGAAAAGGACCGTGAGTTCAACATGGCCTTGTTGCAGCACGGCTTCGTGAAGGCGCCCGATGCCATCAAGATGGTCGACCAGATGCACCTTCTTGGCGACGCGGACAAGCGCAGCATGCGGGCACGCATTCGACGCTGGGTGAAGCTTCTAGACAGGCGTGGCTACGACGTTCCGTCAGGCGATTGATCCGCGGTCAAACGCACTGTCCGGATTGAGCGCCTGTGGTCCGTCACTGCCTTGTGCCTGCGTTGCGTGGATGCAACGACTAGAGTTTCGTCGGTATTTCTGTCGGTATTTGTGAAGGCTGAAGTCGTCTGATCCAGCATCCGTGCGGGGTTCCAAAGGATTTGTGATTCCTGGCGGCGGACCAGAACATCGTTTCGCACGATCTCAAAACAGCTCAGAACCCGCATGCTTGCTTAGCATCGCGGGTTTATTTTTTGGGTCTGTGCCTGCATGACGCACGCCCCCCGTGACAACAGTCGCGCGCCCGCGTCTGAGCCGCCAACACTTCCTTTCCCACAGACTGAACGTCGACGGGTCAGTGCGCTTGAGGAACCGCCCGATGTCCGATAGCTGCTGGCAGCACAGGGCCCACGGACGGGTTGTCGCTTGCAGGAGGTCAGGATCTGCGCGACTACTCCCTGAGTTGCTCATTGGTAAACTTTTCCGTAAAGTGTTGCTTGGCGGCCTGTGTTGCCGCCTCCCACGGAGCATTGGATGAAGTTTGCCTTCCTGCTGTACGAGGGCGTTGAGCCCATCGACCTGGCCGCCATCGGCGTGATCTCGATGGCGAAGCGCGTGATCCCAGAACTCAGCTACCTGACGGTGGCGGCCGATGGAGGCCTGCAGCGGCTCTCGAACGGGCTCAGGGTTGCACCGGACTTCACCCTCGGCGATTGCCCTGATGTCGATGCGATCATCGTCCCCGGCGGACCCGGCTGGCCGGCGGCATCGGAAGACGCCGCCATCCGCTCCTTTCTTCAGCGCCGCAGCGGCAGCGCAACACTGGTCTCCGTCTGTACGGGCGCCATGATCCTCGCTACGGCGGGCCTGCTCGACGGGCGAGTGGCGACGACCAAGTGCGAGGTCCGCGCGCCCGAGCTTTCTCCTTTGGCCGTGCTGGCGCGCGAACATCCGGATGTCGATGCGCGCAAGGCGCTCGTCGTCGATTCCGGGACGATCATCACCGGTGGCGGCGTGTCGCTGTGCATCGACGCCATCCTGCACGTGCTCGCCACGCGCATCGGCGCCGATGAAGCGGCCGAAGTCGCCCGCATCATCGAGTACGCGCATGCATGGCAAGCCAACAAAGCGCGCCTGCCGACCCTCGCCTGAACCGCGGGTTTGTCCCATCTCCGGATTGTTTGACACCTCGAATTGGGAAACCTATAGTTTCCCAACAGACAACAACTCGTTGCCTGAATCACCGCTAGCTCAGCGGCTCGTGTTTGTCGAAACTGGAGAAGGCGATGGAAATTACGGATGCAGGTGCCTATGGCGCCGTCCCTGCGACCAAGTCGGACCACCGGGTCAAGCGGGTCGTCTTTGCGAGCGCGCTTGGAACGATCATCGAGTGGTACGACTTCCTGATCTACGGCGCGGCCGCGGCGCTCGTGTTCAACAAGCTGTTCTTTCCCGCTGACGATCCCTTCGTCGGCACACTCGCCGCGCTGGGAAGCGCCGCGGTCGGATTCTTCGCGCGGCCTTTCGGCGGCGCGGTGTTCGGCTACTTCGGCGACCGGCTCGGGCGCAAGTCGATGCTCTTGCTGACGCTGGTGATCATGGGGCTGGGCACCTTTGCGATCGGCCTGCTGCCCACCTATGCGCAGATCGGCATCTGGGCACCGATCCTGCTGGTGCTCTTGCGGATCATCCAGGGCATCGGTCTTGGCGGCGAATGGGGTGGGGCCGCGCTGATGGTGCTGGAGCATGCGCCCGCCCGCCGGCGGGGCCTGTGCGGCAGTCTCGTGCAGGTCGGCTTTCCGATAGGCCTCATCCTCTCGGCGGGCGTGTTCGCGCTCGTGTCCAAGCTGCCCGAGGAAGAGTTCCTGTCCTGGGGGTGGCGCGTGCCCTTTCTCTCGAGCCTGGTGCTGGTGATCCTCGGCGCCTTCATACGGATGAGGGTGGAGGAGTCGCCCGTCTTCGAGGCCATGAAGGCGAAGAAGGAGATCGCGCGCAATCCGCTGGCAGAGGCGCTTTTCAAGCATCCCAAGAGCTTCTTCATCGCCATCGGCTTGAAGATCTCCGAGGTCTCGTGGGTCTACATGCTCACCGTGTTCGTGGTGGTGTATGCGACGACCAAGCTTGGCTTGCCGAAGTCGCAGATCCTGGACGCGATCATGATCGCCGCCGCTATCGAGATCGTGACCATTCCGCTGTTTGGCTACCTGTCGGATGTGTTTGGCCGGAGGCCGTTCTACTTCGCGGGATCGTTGTTCACCATCGCGTTCGCGTTTCCCATGTTCTGGCTGCTGGGGACGAAGGACCCGCTCGTGATCGTCGCCGCAGTCGCCGTGGCGCTCAGCTTCGGCCACGGGCTCATGTTCGCGCCAGAAGCCACCTACTTTCCGGAGCTCTTCGGCGCCAGGTCGCGCTACAGCGGCGCATCCTTTGGCTTCCAGGTCGCGGCGGCCATCGGCGGCGGCTTGACACCGGTGCTCGCCACCGTGCTGAGCGAGAAGATGGGTGGCACCGCAGGCATCTCGATCATGCTCATCGTACTGGCGCTCATCACGCTGACGGCCGCGCTCTTCGCGCACGAGACACGCAACAAGTCGGTGTCTGCCTTGTAGGCGGATTCCATCCCTTCGCTTATTCGTTCCAAAGGAGTTTCCATGTCCAACACCCATACCGCACAACGCCTGTCCGGAAAGCTCGAGCCCACCAAAGGCGGCTCGATCTACGTCGATCCGGAAAAGCTCGAATGGCAGAAGTCGCAGTTCGACAAGATCTGGATGAAGGTGCTCTACCGCAACGACGAGGCGGGCGAGATGACGGTGCTGCTCAAGTGGGAGCCCGGCGCCGTGCTGCCTTTCCACAAGCATCCGGAGATCGAGCAGAGCTGGGTGCTCGAAGGTTCTTTCTACGACCACGACGGCATCTGCCGCGCCGGCCAGTACGTCTGGCGCACACCTGGCTCGCTGCACGAGACACGCTCCGACGAAGGCTGCCTGCTCCTGGCTGTGTATCGCAAGCCCAACGTGTTCTTCAACACCGCCGGGTTCCAGGCCGCGGCCTGAGGGCGAAAGCGTGGCGTACGTCGTCACCGACGCCTGCATCCGCTGCCGCTATGGCGAATGCATCGAGGTCTGCCCGCAGGACGCGTTCCGCGAAGGGCCGAACTTCGTCGTGATCGATCCGCATGCCTGCGCCAACTGCGCCTTGTGCGAGATGGTCTGCCCGGTGCAGGCCATCTTCCCCGAGCAAGGCCTCGGCGATGCGCTGCGCCCCTTCGTCGCCTTGAACGCCTCGCTTGCCCGGACCTGGCCGCGCGCCGTCTTCCGCGGGCCGCTGCCCGATGCCGACGAATGGGCTCCCAAGAAGTCCAAGCTCGCGCAGCTCGACGCCGGCACGCCGGAGGTGCGTCCGTAAAATCGGGCGACATGCCAACGACCAAACGCCCTGAGACAAGAGCAAATGGCGAAACGAACGCCACACCGCAGGACGACGCGCCCCTGCCTGTCGATCTGGGCGCGCGGATCAAGCAGCAGCGGCTCGCTGCCGGCCTGACCCTGGCTGAGCTCGCTGAGCGCGCAGGCTTCGGCAAGGCCTACCTCTCGCGTATCGAGAACGGCAAGAAGGTGCCGCCCATCGGCACGCTCTCCCGCATCGCCGACGTGCTCGGCATCGAAGCCGCGGCGTTGCTGCAGACTGCGGGCGTGCGCAGCCGATGGCGCGGCGCCAGCGTCGTGCGCAAAAGCGAGAAGCGCGCGACCGTGCTCGGCGGCAGTGCCTTCGGCTACGACTACTTCGCGCTCACCGACGCGACCGAGGGGCGGGCGCTCCAGCCCTTCCTGTTCTCCTTTCCTGCCGAGGTCGACAAGTTCGTCTTCTTCGAGCATGACGGCGAGGAGCTGCTCCACGTGCTGACGGGGCGCATCGAATGGCAGGTGGGCATGGACAAGTACATCCTCGAGGCCGGCGACACGATCCATTTCGATTCGCGCATGCCGCACCGTGGCCACAGTCTTTCGGGTGCGGCCACTGCACTCGTGGTCATGTACTCGCCTGGGAAGGCCGCGAACCTGGCTTGAGGCGCGTAGCCCGCCGAGACGAACGAATGGATCGTCCAATCCCCGGCCGTTCGCCTGCACTCATCGGTGCCGCGGCGCCGGACCATGCGAGACACAACGCCCTGCACTACGTCCGGCTCCTCGGCGGATGCCTGTAGGAGCGAGCCGCGCCAGAATCACCGCATGAAGGCACTTGCGCCACGCCCCATTTTGCGGAACTGTTCTTCGATGGCCTTCGCGTTGTGATTGTTGGAACAAAGCTGATTCGCGCCTCGGGCTGTGCGTCACTGCGCCCGGCAAACCGAAGGTCCCCACGATCCGCGCGCAGGCGCAGCAACGCCGCACAGCCTGGAGGCCAGAACGATGAAGGAAAGCAGAGCACGATCCGAACACTTCGGCCAGCCGAGTCTCCCGGTCCAGTCAAGGCCGGAGCCGGCCCTGTCGGAAGCCGGCGTTGCCCGCGCCTACAAGCGCCTCGCGCCCGTGTATGACCTGCTTTTCGGACAAGTGCTCGAGCCCGGACGAAGCCGCATGGCGGAGGTCGTTCGCACGCTGCAGCCCGCGTCGCTCCTCGAGGTCGGTGTCGGGACCGGGCTCGCCCTGGGGCGCTACCCAACCGCTTCGAGGATCGTGGGCATCGACCTGTCCCACGAGATGCTCGAGCGGGCGCGTGAACGGGCGCGCGGTCTGCCCGATCACCAGATCACCATCGAGTCCATGAACGCGGAGCGCATGAGCTTTGCGGATGGAACGTTCGACTGCGTGACCCTGCCTTACGTGCTGTCCGTCACGCCCCGGCCGGCCGAACTGGTGCGCGAGATCCGCCGCGTGTGCAAGCCCGAAGGGACCATCGTCGTGCTCAACCACTTCAGTGGAAGCGGCTTCTGGTGGCTCATGGAACGGGCCTTTCGTTCTGCGGCCGAGCACATCGGCTTTCGTTCCGACTTCCGCTACGAGGAGCAGATCCTCTCCCACGACTGGGAAGTGGTCGGCATCGAGTCGGTCAATCTGCTCGGCCTCTCCAAGCTTGTCGTGCTGAAGAACCGCAGGTCCTAGCTAGAAGTCGTGGAAGCGCGGAAGCTGGCTGGCCCTGCAGCCCTGCAGCCCTGCTGGACGCAGGTGCGCCGGATCCGCTGATCAACCCGCTCGGCATCCAGGGCCTGGGCGAGGTCGCGATGGTGGGCGTAGCCCCGGCCATCGCGAACGCGGTGTTCCATGCCACCGGCCGACGCTTGCGCAGCCTGCCGATGCGGGCGGAGCATCTGCTGGCCTCTGCCGCGTGAGCGATGTGGTCAGGGGCTGCCGTCACCCGCCGCAGGCTGGCCACCGAAGGGCTCGATGCGCCATTGGATGCGCATCTTCAGCGTCTCTCCCGAACCGAGTGTGCGCAAGCCCGGCCGGCCTTCCAGGTGAAAAGCATCGATGGGCTGGGTGATCGGCTCGAAGCAGAAAGCCGGCCCTTTGGGCGGCCGATACATCAGGCAGTAGTGGCGCGCCGCGCCGCCGCCCTCGACGAAGTCCGGCATCGTCAGGCTGAGCTGCAGGCGATGCTCCGGCCACTCGATGCGCGCGTGGCCGCCCCAGCCGGTGTAGGCGTTGTCGACAAAGCTCCCGAAGGCGGGTGCGCCCCGTCCCAGGTCCCAATCCTCCGGGATCTCGCCCGTGTGCCGCGTCGGCAGCGGATCGCTGCCGCAGAGCCAGACACCTTGCACCGGCGCGACGATGCGCGTGCCGGCCGTTCGCATGAACCAGGGATGCACGCCCAGGCCGTAGGGCAGCGGCGTGTGGCCCAGGTGCCGGACCTCGAGCGTCTGGTCCAGGCCCTCGTCGACCAGGCGAAAGTGCTGGCTCGCCTGGTATTCGTAGGGGTTGCCTTCGAAGCGCCGTGAATGCAGCGTCATCGTCGCGGCATCGTCCACCGGGCTGTCGAGCTGCCAGCCCTGCAGCCAGCCGTCTCCGTGGATCGGGCAGGGCTCGCCCGCGCGGTTGGGACGCACCGGATGGAACTGGCCGCCTTCCTCGAAGCCGCCGCCGCTGATGCGGTTGGACCACGGCACCATCGGGAAGGAGGCCATGCGGTAGAGGTCGAGCGTGATGCCATCCCAGGGCCGCCACAGGTCGAAGAGGCCGTCCGCGCGCTCGATCTGCCATGCAGCGACGCTGCCGCCGAGCGAAGGCACGAGGCCCAGGCGCTGGCGGCCGTGGCGCAGCCAGACGACAGGGTGCGCAAGGTCCGCGGTCATGGGCTCAGCCACCGAAGCGGAAGGCGGGCAGCCCGGGGCTGTCCACCTCGATCGCGAACAGCCCGCCGGCCAGCGGCTCGGCCGCGCGGCGGGCTTCGTCCAGGCCGGCCTTGGCCGACGTGATGTACAGCGTGCGCAACTCGGGTCCTCCGAAGGTGCAGTTGGTGACCTGGCTCACCGGCAGCGCGATGCGCCCCAGTTCCTCGCCGCTCAGCGGGTGGTGGCAGCTCACGCAGCCGCCCGCCCAATGGGCGATCCAGAGCCGGCCGGCCGCGTCGGTGGTCATGCCGTCGGGCAGGCCGTCGCGGCGCGCGAAGCGCAGCCAGAGCCGGCGGTGGGCGAGAGTGCCATGCTCGGGATCGAAGTCATAGGCGTGGATACCGCCCTGGACCGTGTCGTTGAAGTACATCGTGCGCCCGTCCAGCGACCAGGTCGGCCCGTTGGTGACCGCGAAGCCGCTGTCATGCTGGGTGCACTGCCCGTCGGGGTCGAAACGGTACAGCGCGCCGCTCGGGGCCACGCAGTCGAAGTCCATGGTGCCGCCCCAGAACCGGCCGCGGGCATCGCACTTGCCATCGTTGAAGCGGTTGGTGAGGAGCGCCCGCTCGGGCCGGTGCAGCCACCGGGGCCCTGCGCCGGCTTTCGCCGGATCGAAGAAGGCGAAGCCGCGCCTCAGCGTGACGATCAGGCCCGGCGCGTTCTCGCGTTCCGCCAGTGCCGAGATCTCCTCGTCGAAGCCCCACTGGTCCTGCTCGCCGCTCGCAGGATCGAGCCGCCACAGCCGCTTCTCGAGGATGTCCACCCAGTACAGCGCGTGTTCGCGTACCGACCACATCAGCCCTTCGCCGAGGCTCGCCCCCGCGGCCTGGATGCAGCGCAGCGCGCCTTCGAAGCGCGGGGCGGGAAAGGTCGGGGAAGTGCTCACGGGTTGTCTCCGATGCAGGGCTCGCGGGCCACGCAGTGCCCTTGACGCGCCGCATCGTAGCAAGGCATATTGATAAGAGAAAGTAGGCAAACGCGTATTGATTGATACGCGATTTGCAATGTCAATCCACAGGAGACCTTCTTGACCGCTACCGCCTCGCGCGCGCCCGCATCCCCCTTTTCCACCTACCCCAGCCTGCGCGACAAGACCGTCTTCGTGACCGGCGGCGGCAGCGGCATCGGCGCCGCGATGGTCGCCGCCTTCGCCGAACAGGGCGCGCGGGTCGCCTTCGTCGACATCGCGCAAGAGGCCAGCGCGGCGCTCGCGGCGCAGATCGCCGAAGCAGGCCATCGCGCGCCGTGGTGGCGCAGCTGCGACGTCCGCGACATCGCCGCATTGCAGGCGGCGATCGCCGATGCCGCGCGCGAGCTCGGCGACTTCGCCGTGCTCGTCAACAACGTCGCAAGCGACGACCGCCACACGCTCGAGTCCGTCACACTCGACTATTACGACGAGCGCATGGCGATCAACGAGCGCCCGGCCTTCTTCGCCATCCAGTCCGTCGTGCCCGGCATGAAGCGCCTGGGCGGCGGTGCGATCGTCAACCTCGGCTCCACCGGCTGGCAAGGCAAGGGCGGGGCCTACCCGTGCTACGCGATCGCCAAGTCCTCGGTCAACGGCCTCACGCGCGGCCTGGCAGTGAACCTCGGCCGCGACCGTATTCGCATCAACACCGTCTCGCCCGGCTGGGTCATGACCGAGCGCCAGGTGCGCCTGTGGCTCGATGCCGAAGGCGAGCAGGCCCTCGCGCGCAACCAGTGCCTGCCCGATCGCCTGCAGCCACGCGACATTGCCCGCATGGTGCTGTTCCTGGCCTCGGACGACGGCGCGATGTGCACCGCGCAGGAGTTCAAGGTCGACGCGGGCTGGGTTTGAGGGCGGTCGGCAAGTCAGGCACCCCGCACCTTCAGCCTTCGACCTCCAGCTGTCGCCCATAGACCGCCAGGCTGGCGGCCTTGAGCGCGCGCATCATCACCTTCGCGGCCGGTGAGAGCAGGCGGTCGGTGTGGGTGATGATGCCGAAGGCGTCCATGTGGCAGGGCACCGCCACCGGCAAGATCGCGCCCAGGCCGTGCGCCGCGTAGTAGCGCGCCACGTCGGTCGCCAGCACCGCGAGCATGTCCGACTGCTGCAGCATGCGGGTGATGAAGAGCAGCGCCGAGCTCTCGATCACGTTCATCGGCGGCGCGAGCCCTTCCTCCCTGAACATCAGCTCGAAGCGGTGCCGCAGCACGCTGCCCGCCGGCGGCACGATCCAGCCGGCGCTCACCAGGTCGCGCAGCGTGAGGCCGGTCATCCCCAGCAGCGGATGGCCGGTCCGCACCAGCGCCGACACCGGCTCTTCGGTCAGCGGCTCGTAGTGCAGCTTGGCCTTGTCGTGCTCGGCCGACAGCCGCGCCACCAGGATGTCGAGCTTGCCCTGCTCGAAGCGCTCCATCAGCACCCGGCTGGTCTCGATCTCGAGGGCGACGCGCAAGTTGGGCTGGTCGCGCTTCACCAGCGCGATCGCCGGCGGCATCAGGGTCAGGCCCGGCGCGGTGATCGTGCCCACGCTCACCTGGCCGAAGCGCCCGGCCTTGAGCGCCACGAGCTCGTCGTGCGCCTCGTTGAGGCTGGCCAGCGCCATGCGGGCGTGGCGGATCATGCTCTCGCCGTACCAGGTGGGCCGCATGCCGCGCGGCAGCCGCTCGAAAAGCGGCACCTCCAGCACGTCCTCCAGGTCCTTGAGCAGCTTCGACGCGGCTGGCTGCGTCATGTTCAGCACCTGCGCGGCGCGGTGAATGTTGCCTTCCTCGGCCAGCGCGACCAGCAGCAGCAGCTGTCGCGTCTTGAGGCGCGCGCGGATGAACCAGTGCGTGTAGTTCGTCATCGGGTTTTCCTGAATCCTGTTTCGGGTATCAATTCGATCCAAATCTCTATTGGAAAGATATCGGTGCGATTCCTACACTCCGCCGCACTCATCCAGCAGGAGTTCCGACGTTGAAGCGCAGCCCCGAGGTCCAGCTCAGTGCCCGCCATTACATCAATGGCCGCTGGGAGACTGGCGTGACCAGCGGGCAGAGCACCAACCCCTCGGACCTGCGCGAGACGGTGGCCGAGTACGCGCGCGCCGACCGCAGCCAGACCGAGCTGGCCGTGCGGGCCGCGGCCGACGCCTCCCGCGCCTGGGGCATGACCACGCCGCAGCGCCGCGCCGACGCGCTCGACCAGATCGGCAGCGAGATCCTTGCGCGCAGGGACGAGCTGGGCCTGCTGCTGGCACGCGAGGAAGGCAAGACGCTGCCGGAGGCTGTGGCCGAGGCCGCGCGCGCCGGGCAGATCTTCAAGTTCTTCGCGGGCGAGGCCCTGCGCGTGAGCGGCGAGAGCGTCGCCTCGCTGCGGCCCGGCGTGCACGTCGACGTCACGCGCGAGCCGGTGGGCGTGGCGGGCCTGATCACGCCCTGGAATTTCCCGCTCGCCATTCCCGCCTGGAAGATCGCGCCGGCGCTGGCTTGCGGCAATGCGGTGGTGTTCAAGCCTTCCGAGCTGGTGCCCGCCTGCGGCTGGGCGCTGGCCGAGATCATCAGCCGCGCCGCGCTGCCGGCGGGCACCTTCAACCTGGTGATGGGCAGCGGCCGCGAGGTCGGCCAGGCGCTGGTCGAGCATCCGCTGGTCGATGCGATCAGCTTCACCGGCTCGGCCGCCACCGGCGAGCGCGTGCTGCAGGCTGCCGCCGCGCGGCGCGCCAAGGTGCAGCTCGAGATGGGCGGCAAGAACCCGCTGGTGGTGCTGGCCGATGCCGACCTGGAACTGGCCGTCGACTGCGCGGTGCAGGGTGCGTACTTCTCCACCGGCCAGCGCTGCACGGCCTCGAGCCGCCTCATCGTCGAGGCGCCGGTGCACGACGCCTTCGTTGCACGGCTCAAGCAGCGCATCGTCGCGTTGAAGGTCGGCCATGCGCTGGAGCCGGGCGTGGACATCGGCCCGGTGGCCGATCGCGCGCAGCTCGAGCAGAACATGGCTGCCATCGCGAGCGCGCGCGAGGAGGGGGCCGAGCACGTCTGGGGCGGCGAGCTGCTGCAGCGGCCGAGCGAAGGCCACTACATGAGCCCCGCGCTGTTCCTCGCCCGGCCCACGCACCGGATCGCGCGCGAGGAGGTCTTCGGCCCGGTGGCCTGCGTGCTGCGGGCCGACGATGCCGAGCATGCCCTCGTGCTGGCCAACGACACGCCCTTCGGCCTGTGCGCCGGCATCTGCACCAACTCGCTGCGCCATGCGATGCACTTCCGCCGCCATGCGCGCGTCGGCATGACCATGGTCAACCTGCCGACGGCCGGCGTCGACTACCACGTGCCCTTCGGCGGGCGCAAGGCGTCGAGCTACGGCGCAAGGGAGCAGGGGCGCCACGCCGCCGAGTTCTACACCACGGTGAAGACCGGCTACATGCACGCTTGACGGATCTTTCAGCCCATACCAACCAGGAGACGACAGCATGAAACTGACCCGCCGTACATTGACCTCCGCCATCGCCGCCGCCTCCCTGGCCGCGCTCCTGCCGGCCACCGCGCTGGCGCAGAAGAAGATCGTCCTGGGTTTCAGCCAGGTCGGCGCCGAAAGCGAATGGCGCACCGCCAACACCGAGTCGATCAAGTCGGCCGCGAAGGAGGCCGGCATCGAGCTCAAGTTCTCCGATGCGCAGCAGAAGCAGGAGAACCAGATCAAGGCCATCCGCTCCTTCATCGCGCAGAAGGTGGACGTGATCGCGTTCTCGCCGGTGGTCGAATCGGGCTGGGAAACGGTGCTGCGCGAGGCCAAGGCCGCCAACATCCCGGTGGTGCTGACCGACCGCTCCGTCAACTCCAAGGACGACTCGCTCTATGTGAGCTTCATGGGTTCCGACTTCGTCGAGGAAGGGCGCAAGGCCGGGCGCTGGCTGGTGGAGAAGATGAAGGACCAGAAGGGCGAGGTCAACATCGTCGAGCTGCAGGGCACCGTGGGCTCTGCGCCGGCGATCGACCGCAAGAAGGGCTTCGAGGAAATCATCAAGGCCGACCCGAAGTTCAAGATCATCCGCTCGCAGACCGGCGACTTCACGCGCGCCAAGGGCAAGGAGGTGATGGAGGCCTTCCTCAAGGCCGACGGCAAGAAGATCAATGTGCTCTACGCGCACAACGACGACATGGCCATCGGCGCGATCCAGGCGATCGAGGAGGCGGGGCTGAAGCCGGCCAAGGACATCACCATCATCTCCATCGACGCGGTGAAGGGCGCCTTCGAGGCCATGATGGCCGGCAAGCTAAATGTCTCGGTCGAGTGCAGCCCGCTCCTGGGCCCGCAACTGATGGCCGCCGTGAAGGACATCAAGGCCGGCAAGCCGCTGCCCAAGCGGATCGTGACGGAGGAGACGATCTTCCCGATGGAAGTCGCCGCGAAGGAATTCCCGAAGCGCAAGTATTGAAAGAGCGGCGCGCCGCGACGCCCGCTCGCCTCGCCAACGACCCCAGGAGACACAGTCCATGAAACGCAGCTTCCTCAAGTCCGCGCTCGCCGCGGCCGCCCTCGCCATCGCCGGCTCGGCCGGCATTCCCTCGCTCGCCCAGGCCCAGGACAAGGGCCCGATCGCGATCTCGATGCCGACCAAGTCCTCGGCCCGCTGGATCTCCGACGGGTCGAACATGGTCAAGTACTTCAAGGAGAAGGGCTACAAGACCGACCTGCAATATGCCGACGACGACATCCCGAACCAGCTCGCGCAGATCGAGAACATGGTGACCAAGGGGTCGAAGGTGCTCGTGATCGCGGCCATCGACGGCAGCACGCTTTCGGACGTGCTGCAGAAGGCGGCCGACAAGGGCGTGAAGGTCATCGCCTACGACCGGCTCATCAAGGGCTCGAAGAACGTCGACTACTACGCGACCTTCGACAACTTCCAGGTCGGCGTGCTGCAGGCGCAGTCGATCGAGAAGGCGCTCGACCTGAAGTCCGGCAAGGGGCCCTTCAACATCGAGCTCTTCGGCGGCTCGCCCGACGACAACAACGCCTTCTTCTTCTACAACGGCGCCATGTCGGTGCTGGACCCGTACATCAAGAGCGGCAAGCTGGTGGTGCGCAGCAAGCAGATGGGGATGGACAAGGTCGGCACGCTGCGCTGGGACGGCGCGGTCGCGCAGTCGCGCATGGACAACCTGCTGTCGGCCTACTACACCAAGGAGCGCGTGGACGCGGTGCTCTCGCCTTATGACGGGCTGTCGATCGGCATCCTCTCGTCGCTCAAGGGCGTAGGCTACGGCACGCCGCAGCAGCCGATGCCGGTGGTGTCGGGGCAGGATGCGGAAGTGCCTTCGGTCAAGTCGATCCTGCGCAAGGAGCAGACCTCGACCGTGTTCAAGGACACGCGCGAGCTGGCCAAGGTCACGGTCGCGATGGTCGACGCCATGCTGGCCGGCAAGACCCCGGAAGTGAACGACACCAAGACCTACAACAACGGCGTGAAGGTGGTGCCTTCCTACCTGCTGAAGCCGGTGAGCGTGGACGCCTCGAACTGGAAGCCGGTGCTGGTCGACAGCGGCTACTACAAGGAAAGCCAGGTCAAGTGAGCGTGCGGCACGGCGAGCGGGCGGTGCGTCCCGCGGCTGCGAAGGAGGCCCCTTGAGCGATGTCGGCGATGTGATCGATGTGAGCAATGCGAGCCTCGTGAGGAACGCCGTTCTTCTCGAGATGCGCGGCATCACCAAGACCTTCCCCGGCGTGAACGCGCTGGACAAGGTCAACCTCGCCGTGCGCCCGGCCGAGATCCACGCGGTCGTGGGCGAGAACGGCGCCGGCAAGTCCACGCTGATGAAGGTGCTCAGCGGCGTCTACCCCTGCGACTCCTACAGCGGCGATATCCACTTCGACGGCCAGCCGCGCCGCTTCCGCGGCATCGCCGACAGCGAGGCACTCGGCATCATCATCATCCACCAGGAGCTCGCGCTGGTGCCGCTGTTGTCGATCGCCGAGAACATCTTCCTCGGCAACGAGACCGCGCGGGGCGGCATCATCGACTGGAGCGAGGCCTGGCGCCGCACGCGCGAGCTGCTGGCCAAGGTGGGCCTGAACGAGCGGCCGACCACGCTGGTCTCGGACCTGGGCGTGGGCAAGCAGCAGCTGGTCGAGATCGCGAAGGCGCTGTCCAAGCGGGTGCGGCTGCTGATCCTCGACGAGCCGACCGCCAGCCTGAACGAGAGCGACAGCGAAGCGCTGCTGGCCCTGTTGCTGGAGCTCAAGGCGCAGGGCATTGCCTCGATCCTGATCTCGCACAAGCTTAACGAGATCGCCAAGGTGGCCGATGCAATCACCGTGCTGCGCGACGGCAGCACGGTCGAGACCATCGACTGCCGGCGCGAGCCGATCAGCGAGGACCGCATCATCCGGGGCATGGTCGGGCGCGACATGGCGCACCGCTATCCGCAGCGCACGCCGCGCGTCGGCGAGCGCATGTTCGAGGTGCGCGACTGGCGGGTGCACCACGCGCTGCACGCCGACCGCGAGCAGATCAAGGGCGTGAACCTGCACGTGTGCCGCGGCGAGATCGTCGGCATCGCGGGCCTGATGGGCGCCGGGCGCACCGAATTCGCGATGAGCGTGTTCGGCCGCTCCTACGGCCAGCGCATCAGCGGCACGGTGCGCATGCACGGCGAGGAGGTCGACGTCGACACCGTCCGCAAGGCCATCGACCACGGCATCGCCTACGTGACCGAGGACCGCAAGGGCGCCGGCCTGGTGCTGGAGGAAGACATCCGCACCAACATCAGCCTCGCGAACCTCGAGGCCGTGTCGAGCGCCATGGTGATCGACGAAGGGCGCGAGTACAAGGTGGCGAACGACTACCGCAAGGCGCTGCGCATCCGCAGCGCCGATGTCTACCAGCAGGTGGTGAACCTCTCGGGCGGCAACCAGCAGAAGGTGGTGCTGGGCAAGTGGCTCTTCGCCAAGCCGCAGCTGCTGATCCTCGACGAGCCGACGCGCGGCATCGACGTAGGCGCCAAGTACGAGATCTACAGCCTCATCGACCAGCTCGCGAGCGAGGGCAAGGGCATCCTGATGATCTCCTCGGAAATGCCGGAGCTACTCGGGATGTGCGACCGGATCTATGTGATGAACGAAGGACGCTTCGTCGCCGAATATCCGGTGGCCGAGGCGTCGCAGGAGCGCATCATGCGCGCGATCGTGAACTCGGGAGGTGGCGTCCATGGCCAATGAGGCACAGGCGGCGAAGGCCGCAACAGGCATGGAGGGCGTGGCCGGGAAGGCCGCCATGCACCCCGGTTTCCTGAAGAGCAACCTGCGCGAGTACGGCATGCTGATCTCGCTGGTCGCGATCATGGTGCTGTTCCAGGTGCTGACCGACGGCACCCTGCTGCAGCCGCTCAACCTCACCAACCTGGTGCTGCAGAACAGCTACATCGTCATCATGGCGCTGGGCATGCTGCTGGTGATCGTCGCCGGCCACATCGACCTGTCGGTGGGCTCGGTGTGCGGCTTCGTCGGCGCGCTGGCCGCGGTGCTGATGGTGGAGTACGAGTGGCATTTCGTACCCACCTTCCTCGCCTGCCTGATCGCCGGCGGCGCGATCGGCGCCGCGCAAGGCTGGTTCGTGGCGTACTTCCGCATCCCTTCCTTCATCGTCACGCTGGCGGGCATGCTGGTGTTCAAGGGGCTGACGCTGGCGCTGCTGGCGGGGCAGTCGGTCGGGCCCTTTCCGGTCGCCTTCCAGCGCCTGAGCTCGGGCTTCATTCCCGAGGCCCTGGCCACCGACGGCCTGCGCCTGACCTCGCTGCTTCTCGGCGCGCTGGCTGCAGTGGCGCTGGTGTTCTTCAAGCTGCGCGCACGCGCCCGGCTGGCGCGCCAAGGCATGGAGGCGGAGCCCTTCGCCTTCTTCCTGCTGAAGAACGCGCTGTTCGCGGCCATCATCCTGTTCTTCAGCTGGCTGCTTGCCTCGTACAAGGGGCTGCCCAACGTGCTGATCGTGATGGCGGTGCTGATCGTGGCCTACGACTTCGTGACCACGCGGACCACCGTCGGGCGGCGCATCTATGCGCTGGGCGGCAACGAGAAGGCGGCGCGGCTCTCGGGCATCAAGACGCAGCGGCTGGCCTTCCTGGCCTTCGTCAACATGGGCGTGCTGGCCGCGCTGGCGGGGCTGGTGTTCGCGGCGCGCCTGAACACCGCCACACCCAAGGCCGGGCTGGGCTTCGAGCTGGACGTGATCGCGGCCTGCTTCATCGGCGGCGCATCGGCATCCGGCGGCGTGGGCAAGGTGATGGGCGCGGTGATCGGCGCCTTCGTGATGGGCGTGATGAACAACGGCATGTCGATCCTCGGCATCGGCATCGACTACCAGCAGGTCATCAAGGGCCTGGTGCTGCTGGCGGCGGTGTTCGTCGACGTGTACAACAAGAACAAGTGAGGCCGTGATGAGCGCAGAGATGCAGCCGGTCCTGGAGCTCTCGGGCATCCACAAGCAGTTCGCCGGCGTCAGCGCGCTGCGCGACGTGCAGCTGCGGCTGTATGCGGGCGAGATCCATGCGTTGATGGGCCAGAACGGCGCGGGCAAGTCCACGCTGATCAAGGTGCTCACCGGCGCGCTTCCCTCGGGCGGCGGCACCATGCGGCTGGACGGCCAGCCGATCCGGCCCGCCTCGCCGCTCGAGGCGCAGAAGCTGGGCATCAGCACCGTCTACCAGGAGGTCAATCTCTGTCCCAACCTCTCGGTGGCCGAGAACGTGTTCGCAGGCCGCTACCCGCGGCGCGGCGCGATCGAGGGCTTTCGCATCGACTGGTCGGCCGTGCATCGGCGTGCGCGCGAGCTGCTGGCCCGCATCGGGTTGGAGATCGACGTCGGGCGGCTGCTGTCGAGCTACCCGGTCGCTGTGCAGCAGATGGTCGCGATCGCACGCGCACTCGGCCTGTCCTCCAAGGTGCTGATCCTGGACGAGCCGACCTCCAGCCTGGACGAGGACGAGGTTCGCAAGCTTTTCGACGTGTTGCGCCGGCTGCGCGGCGAGGGCTTGTGCGTCGTGTTCGTCACTCACTTCCTGAACCAGGTGTACGAGGTGTCGGACCGCATCACCGTCCTGCGCAACGGCGCATGGGTGGGCGAATGGCGTGCGAGCGAGCTGGGGCCGCAGGCGCTGATTGCCGCGATGCTCGGGCGCGAGCTGGCCGCGCAGTCGGCGCGGGCGGCCGCGCTGCCCGTGGTCGCCGTCGACACACCCGCGATGCTGGAAGCGCAGGGGCTTGGCCAGTCGGGGCTGCTGCAGCCGGTGGACCTGCGCATTCGCGCCGGCGAGATCGTCGGGCTCGCCGGCCTGCTGGGCGCCGGGCGAACGGAGCTGGCGCGCCTGCTCTTCGGCCTGGAGGCGCCCGATCGCGGGCAGCTTCGCATCGACGGCGAGGTGGTGCGCTTCGCCAGTCCGGCCGACGCGGTCCGCCGCGGCCTTGCGCTTTGCCCCGAGGAGCGCAAGACCGACGGCATCGTGGCCGAGCTGTCCGTGCGCGAGAACATCGCGCTGGCGCTGCAGGCGAGGATGGGCACGCGCCGCTTCCTCTCGCGCGCGGAGCAGACCGCGCTGGCCGAGCGCTACGTAGCCGCGCTCGACATCAAGACGGCGAGCGTGGAGACGCCGATCGGCCTGCTCTCCGGCGGCAACCAGCAGAAGGCCATGATCGCGCGCTGGCTCGCCACCGAGCCGCGGCTGCTGATCCTCGACGAACCGACGCGCGGCATCGACGTCGGCGCCAAGCAGGAAATCATGGACCAGATCCTGCGGCTCGCGCAGGCCGGCATGGCGGTGCTCTTCATCTCGTCGGAGATGAGCGAGGTGGTGCGCGTGGCGCACCGCATCGTGGTGCTGCGGGACCGCCGGAAGGTGGGCGAGCTGCCGGCCGGCAGCAGTGAAGACGAAGTATGCGAACTGATCGCGGCCACATCATGAGCACCGCTCCCTCCTCCGGCTTTGTCGCCACCGCCTTGCGCCACCGGCTTGCCTGGCCGCTGCTCGCGCTGGTGCTGCTGCTCGCCCTCAACGCGGCATTCAACCCCGGCTTCCTGCATCTCGAGTGGCGCGACGGGCATCTCTACGGCAGCCTGATCGACATCCTGAACCGCGCGGCGCCGCTGGTGCTCGTCTCGCTGGGCATGACGCTGGTGATCGCGACGCGCGGCATCGACATCTCGGTGGGCGCGGTGGTCGCCATCGCGGCGGCGCTCGCGGCCTGGATGATCGGCGGCTCGGTCTCGGGCAACGTCAGCCGCTTCCCGATGCCGGTGGCCATCGCCTCGGCCATCGGCGTTGCCCTGGTCTGCGGGCTGTGGAACGGCCTGCTGGTCGCACGCGTGGGCATGCAGCCCATCATCGCCACGTTGATCCTGATGGTGGCGGGCCGCGGCATCGCGCAGCTCATCACCGGCGGGCAGATCATCACCATCTACTACCAGCCCTTCTTCTTCCTGGGCAGTGGCTACCTGCTGGGCCTGCCGTTCGCGCTCTTCGTCGTGGCGCTCGTCTTCATCGCGCTCTACCTTGCGCTCACGCGCACCGCGCTTGGACTGTTCATCCAGGCGGTGGGCATCAACCCGACGGCGGCACGCGTGGCCGGCGTGCAGGCGCGCCGGCTGGTGGTGGGCGCCTACGCTTTCTGCGGCGCCTGCGCCGGCGTGGCGGGGCTGCTGATCAGCTCGAACGTGAAGAGCGCGGACGGCAACAACGCCGGCCAGCTGCTCGAGCTCGACGCCATCCTGGCCGTCACGCTCGGCGGTACCGCGCTCACCGGCGGGCGCTTCAGCCTGGTGGGCAGCGTGATCGGCGCGCTCATCATCCAGACATTGACCTACGCCATCTACTCGCTGGGCGTGCCGCCCGAGATCAACCTGGTGGTGAAGGCGGTGGTGGTGTTCGCGGTGATGCTGCTGCAGTCTCCGGAGTTCCGTGCCGCCGTCGGCAGCCTGGCGCGGCGGCCGTCACTCGAAGGAGCGGATCGATGAGCGCGGTGATGCAGGAGCAGGAGACGGCCGCGCTAGGCGCCGCGACCGGCACGGCGCGGCGCCCGCGCTTCAACCCCAAGTACCTGCCGCTGGCTGCCACCATCTCGCTCTTCGTCGCGATGGCTGCACTCGGCTCGGTGCTCTACGACAGCTTCTTCTCGGCGCAGGTCTTCCTCAACCTGCTGATCGACAACGCTTTCCTGATCGTGGTGGCGGTCGGCATGAGCTTCGTGATCCTGTCGGGCGGCATCGACCTGTCAGTGGGCTCGGTGATCGCGCTCACCACCATGGTCTCGGCCTCGCTGGTGGAGAAGCATGGGTGGAACCCCGCGGCCGTCATCCCGCTGGTGCTGCTGATGGGGACGGCCTTCGGCGGGGTGATGGGCGTGCTGATCGAGCGCTTCCGGCTGCAGCCCTTCATCGTCACCCTCGCGGGCATGTTCCTGGCGCGCGGGCTCTGCTACCTGATCAGCATCGATTCGATCAGCATCACCAACGAGTTCTACGCATCGGTCTCGCAGCTGCGCATCCCGGTGGGCTTCGGGGCCTCGCTGTCGGTCAGCGCCGTGATCGCCCTCGCCGTGCTGGTGCTCGCCGTCTTCGTCGCGCACTGGACGCCTTTCGGCCGCACCGTCTACGCGATCGGCGGGAGCGAGCACTCGGCCATGCTGATGGGCTTGCCGGTGCGCTCGACGCTCGTGGGCGTGTATGCGCTCTCGGGCTTCTGCTCGGCGCTGGCGGGCGTGATCTTCACCTTCTACATGCTCTCGGGCTACGGCCTGCACGCGATGGGGCTGGAGCTCGACGCGATCGCGGCCGTGGTGATCGGCGGCACGCTGCTGACCGGCGGCGTGGGCTATGTGGCCGGCACGCTGTTCGGCGTGCTCACCCTCGGAATCATCCAGACACTGATCGCCTTCGACGGCACGCTGAGCTCCTGGTGGACGCGCATCGTCGTGGGCGCCTTGCTCTTCTTCTTCTGCCTGCTGCAGCGCTTCTTCACCGCGCGCGCGCCGCGGCGCTGAGTCCTCCAAACACTGTTCCCGAGAAAGCCCGCCTCATGCCGGATGCCCCCAAGAAACTACGTTCCGCCCAATGGTTCGGCCCGGCCGACAAGAATGGCTTCATGTACCGCAGCTGGATGAAGAACCAGGGCATCCCCGACCACGAGTTCGACGGCCGCCCGATCGTGGGCATCTGCAACACCTGGTCGGAGCTCACGCCATGCAATGCGCACTTCCGCAAGATCGCCGAGCATGTGAAGCGCGGCATCTCGGAGGCCGGCGGCTTTCCGGTGGAGTTCCCGGTGTTCTCCAACGGCGAGTCGAACCTGCGGCCGACCGCGATGTTCACGCGCAACCTCGCGAGCATGGACGTGGAGGAGGCGATCCGCGGCAACCCGATCGATGCGGTGGTGCTGCTCACCGGCTGCGACAAGACCACCCCTGCGCTGCTGATGGGCGCGGCAAGCTGCGACGTCCCCGCCATCGTGGTGACCGGTGGGCCGATGCTCAACGGCAAGCTCGAGGGGCGCAACATCGGCTCGGGGACGGCGGTGTGGCAGCTGCACGAGTCGTTCAAGGCGGGCGAGATCGACCTGCACCACTTCCTCGCGGCCGAAGGCGGCATGTCGCGTTCAGCCGGCACCTGCAACACCATGGGAACAGCCTCGACCATGGCCTGCATGGCGGAGGCGCTCGGTACCTCGCTGCCGCACAACGCGGCGATCCCGGCGGTCGACGCGCGCCGCTACGTGCTGGCGCAGATGTCGGGCGCGCGCGCGGTCGCGATGGCACGCGAGGGCTTGACGCTGTCGAAGATCCTCACGCGCGAGGCGTTCGAGAACGCCATCCGCGTGAATGCGGCGATCGGCGGCTCGACCAACGCGGTGATCCATCTGAAGGCCATCGCCGGGCGCATCGGCGTCGACCTGGCGCTGGAAGACTGGACCCGCATCGGCCGCGGTACGCCTACCATCGTCGACCTGATGCCCTCGGGTCGCTTCCTCATGGAGGAGTTCTATTACGCGGGCGGTCTTCCCGCCGTGTTGCGCCGGCTGGGCGAGGCGGGGCTGCTGCCGCATCCCGGCGCGCTCACCGTCAACGGCCGCACGCTGTGGGACAACGTGCGTGAAGCGCCCAGCTACGACGACGAGGTGATCCGCCCGCTGGACCGGCCGCTGATGGACGATGGCAGCATCCGCATCCTGCGCGGCAACCTGTCGCCGCGCGGCGCGGTGCTCAAGCCTTCGGCTGCCACGCCCGAGCTGCTCCAGCACCGTGGCCGCGCGGTAGTGTTCGAGGACTTCGACCACTACAAGCGCCGAATCGTCGACGAATCGCTGGAGGTCGACGCGAGCTCGGTGCTGGTGCTGAAGAACTGCGGCCCGCGCGGCTATCCCGGCATGGCCGAGGTCGGCAACATGGGCCTGCCGCCGAAGCTCCTGCGCCAGGGCGTCAAGGACATGGTGCGCATCTCCGACGCGCGCATGAGCGGCACGGCCTACGGCACGGTGGTGCTGCACGTCGCGCCCGAGGCGGCCGCCGGCGGCCCGCTGGCGGCGGTGCGCGACGGCGACTGGATCGAGCTGGACTGCGAAGGGGGCCGCCTGCACCTGGACATCAGCAACGAGGAACTGGCCGCCCGCCTGGCTGCACTGGCCGCGCCCGCCGAGGAACTGCCCGCAGCAAAGGCACGGGGCGGCTACCGGCGCCTGTACATCGACCATGTGCTGCAAGCCGACGAGGGCTGCGACTTCGACTTCCTGGTGGGCTGCCGCGGTGCCGAGGTGCCGCGCCATTCCCATTGATGCCACTGATCCCACTGATCCGCACTTTCTCCGTGGAGCCTGCATGACCCTGGACAACCCCCGCCATCGAGGCATCTATCCCGTCGCGCCCACCACCTTCACCGAATCGGGCGAGCTCGACCTCGACAGCCAGAAGCGCTGCATCGATTTCATGATCGACGCCGGCTCGGACGGTATCTGCATCCTGGCGAACTTCTCCGAGCAGTTCCTGCTGTCGGACGAAGAACGCGAGGTGCTGACGCGCACCGTGCTCGCGCATGTCGCGGGCCGCGTGCCGGTGATCGTCACCACCACGCACACCAGCACCCGCGTCTGCGCCGAGCGCAGCCGCCGCGCGCAGGACCTGGGGGCCGCCATGGTGATGGTGATGCCGCCGTACCACGGCGCCACCTTCCGCTGCATCGAGCCGCAGATCCACGCGTTCTATGCGCGCCTGTCGGACGCCATCGACATCCCCATCATGATCCAGGACGCGCCGGCCAGCGGCACGCCGCTGTCCGCGTCGTTCCTCGCGCGCCTGGCCATGGAGATCGAGCACGTGGCCTACTTCAAGATCGAGACCGCGGGCGCCGCATCGAAGCTGCGGGAGCTGATCCGCCTGGGCGGCGAGGCGATCGAAGGGCCGTGGGACGGTGAAGAGGCGATCACGCTGCTGCCCGACCTGGACGCCGGCGCCACCGGGTCGATGACGGGCGGCGGCTATCCGGACGGCATACGGCCCATCATCGAGGCGCATCGCAACGGCGATCGCGAGCGGGCCTATGCGCTCTACGAGCGTTGGCTGCCGCTGATCAACTACGAGAACCGGCAGGCCGGCTTCCTGGCCGCCAAGGCGCTGATGAAGGAGGGTGGGGTGATCGCCTGCGAGGCGCCGCGCCACCCGTGGCCGGCGCTGCATCCGGAGACGCGCAAGGGGCTGATCGAGACGGCCAGGCGGCTCGATCCGATGGTGCTGCGCTGGGGTCGTTGACGGGAGAGCTTGGCGCGATAGCATGCGCGCGAAAGGACTCGGCGTGACCTACCAGCTCCACTACTGGCCCACCATCCAGGGCCGCGGCGAATTCGTGCGGCTCGCACTCGAGGCGGCCGGTGCCGACTATGTCGACGTGGCGCGCGAGCCGGCGGGCCGGGGCGGGGGCGAGGCGGCGCTGGGGCGGCGGCTGAGCGATCCGGGCAATCCGCGCGCTTCCTTCGCGCCGCCCTTTTTGGTCGACGGCGACATCGTGGTCGGCCAGACCGCGGCGATCCTGCTGTACCTGGGCCCGCGCCTGGGCCTGGCAGGCGTCGGCGAGCGCGATGCGCTCTGGACGCACCAGTTGCAGCTCACCATCGCCGATGTGGTGGCGGAGGCCCACGACACGCACCACCCGATCTCCAGCGGCGCCTACTACGAGGAGCAGCGCGAGGCGGCGCAGGCGCGCGCCAAGTGCTTCCGCGAGGAGCGCATCCCGAAGTTCCTGGACTGGTTCGAGCGCGTGCTGCAGCGCAACCCGGCGGGCGACCTGCACCTCGTGGGCGACAGCCTGACCTATGCCGACCTCTCGCTGTTCCAGCTGGTGGCGGGACTGCGCTATGCCTTCCCGAAGGCGACGGCACGTGCGCTGGCCCGCACCCCTGCCGTGGTCAAGCTGCATGCCAACATCGCGCGCCGGCAGCGCGTGCACGAGTACCTGCAGAGCCCGCGGCGCATTCCGTTCAACGAGGAAGGCATCTTCAGGCACTACCCCGAGCTCGACGGCTGATCGACCTCGGGGCCGCTGAAGGCAGGCACCCGGATGCCCGCTTTCAGTCGCCGGGCGATTCGCGCAGGCGCAGCGCCAGCTCGTAGAGCGCATTGCGCGGCGCGCCGCTGATCTCGGCCGCGAGACGCACCGCGCTCTTGAGCGGCAGCTCGGCCAGCAGCAGCTGCAGGACGCGCCGGGCTTCGGCGTCGTCGTCCCCCGCCGCCGGCGCAGGATGCAGCGCCAGCGCGAACTCGCCGCGCGTACGGTCGCGGCTGGCCGCGAGCCAGGCAGGCAGTTCGGCGGCGGGCAGCGTGGCGATCTCCTCGAACTGCTTGGTGAGCTCGCGCCCCACCGTCACGCGCCGGTCGCCCAGCACGACCAGGGAACGCGCCAGGGCCTCGATGCGATGCGGCGCCTCCAGCAGCACCACGCTGCGCGGCTCGGCGGCGAGCGCCTGCACGGCGGCATCGCGCTCGCCGGGCTTGGCGGGCAGGAAGCCGGCGAAGACGAAGGCACTCCCGGCGTCGCCGTCCGCGACCAGCCCTGCGGCGGACACCAGCGTGGTCACGCTGCTCGCGCCCGGCAGCGGCAGCACGCGCAGGCCTGCAGCGCGCACCGCAGTGGCCAGGCGCGCGCCGGGGTCGCTGACGCCGGGCGTGCCGGCATCGCTGACATAGGCGATGCGCTCGCCGGCCATGAGGCGCGCGATCACGGCCTGCGCCGCCGCGGCCTCGTTGTGCTGGTGCAGCGCCAGCAGGTGGGACGCGGGCCGCTCGATGCCGTAGGCGCGCAGCAGGCCCTGCGTGTGGCGCGTGTCCTCGCAGGCCACGGCATCGACCAGCTGCAGCACGTGGAGGGCGCGCAGCGTGATGTCCGCCAGGTTGCCGATCGGGGTGGCGACCACGTACAGCGCGCCTTCGGGATAATGCTGCGCGCCCGCGGCATCGCGCGCGGCCGGCAGGGCTGCGCCGAAGGAGGCGGGGGCGAGGGAGCTCAAACGTGTTTCTCCAGAACAAGAAGGTGGCCGAGGCCACCACCAAGCAGCGCGGGGATGCGGCCGAGGCGGCCGCGCTCGCGCATCTGCAGTCGGCCGGCCTGGTGCTGGTCGCGCGCAATTATCGAACCCCGGGCCGCGGTGGCGGAGAGATCGACCTGATCATGCGCGATCCGCGCGACGGCACGCTGGTCTTCGTCGAGGTGCGCCATCGCGCCGGTGCGAGCCATGGCGGCGCGGCCTCCAGCATCACCGGCGTGAAGCGGCGGCGCATCGTCTTCGCGGCGCGGCACTACCTGAGCCGCCTGCGCACGCTGCCGCCCTGCCGCTTCGACGTGGTGCTGGTGGAGGGGCGCATCGAATGGATCCGCGCCGCCTTCGATGCCGATTGATATTCTTCCAGGGCGGGGAACCCTGGCCGCCCGCCGCACTCAAGCGGGGCAATAACCTTTTGTTGCGCGGCCCGCAGTTATCATCCCGCCCCATGCTCGAGCAACGGATCCAGCAGCACTTCATCGACAGCGCAGACCTCAAGTACCAGGCCGGCCCGCTTCTCAGCAAACCGATCTCCCAGGCCATGCAGGCGCTGCTCGCCTGCATGACCAGCGGCGGCAAGATCCTGGCGTGCGGCGCGGGAGTTTCGGGCCTGCTGGCGGCGCAGTTCGCCGCGCAGTTCGTCGGCCGCTTCGAACGCGATCGCCCTGGGCTCGGTGCCATCGCGCTGCCGTTCGACGCCATCGACCCGGCCGCGGACACGCCCGAGGTGGGCGACCCGGACCGCTTCGCGCGCCATGTGCGCGCACTCGGGCAGGGCGGTGACGTGCTGCTGGCCCTCAGCGCCAGCGGCCAGTCCGCCGCCGTGCTGGCCGCGCTCGAGGCGGCGCATGCGCGCGACATGACCGTGGTGGCCCTGCTGGGCAACGCCGCGGGCGGCGGCGGCGGCAGCAGCAATCCCGGGGGCGCCGTCGGGCGCGCCTTGCGCGAAACCGATGTCCAGATCTGCGTGCCGCACGAGCGCGCGGCGCGCATCCACGAAGTCCACCTGCTCGTGCTGCACTGCCTGTGCGACGGCGTGGATGCCCAGTTACTCGGAGAACAGGAAGTTTCCATATGACGACGACATCCCTCCAGCGCCTCGCGTTGGCCTTGACCGCGGGCGCTGCGCTGGCTGCCAGCCTTTCCGCCTGTGTGCCGCTGGTGGTCGGTGGCGCGGCCGTGGTCGGCGCGGGCATGGTGGCGACCGACCGCCGCAGCTCGGGCGCGCAGCTCGACGACCAGGGCATCGAGCTGCGCGCGAGCGCGCGGGTGCGCGAGATCGCGAACGACCAGATGTACGTCAGCGTCACCAGCTACAACCGCCAGGTCCTGCTGACCGGCGCGGTGGGCAACGAGGCCGACCGCCGCCGCGTCGAGGACGTGGTGCGCCGCGTCGACAACGTGCGCTCGGTGGTCAACGAGCTCACGATCGGCGCGCCGAGCACCTTTCAGGAGCGCTCCAGCGACACCCTGATCGCCGGCAAGATCAAGGCTTCCCTGCTCGACGCCAAGGACGTCTTCGCCAACTCCTTCAAGGTCGTGGTGGAGCGTGGCACGGTCTACCTGATGGGCCTGGCCACGCGGCGCGAGACCGATCGCGCCACCGACATCGCGCGCGGCGTCTCCGGCGTGCAGAAGGTGGTGCGCGTGGTCGAGATCGTCAGCGAGGCAGAGCTGGCCGGCCAGCCGCAGCAGGGCGGCACCGGTGCCGCGCCGGGCGGCTCGCGCTCCAACGTGCCGCTGCCACCCATGGAGCCGCTGCCGCCGGCCGGGCCTTCGCAGCCCTCCGGCGGTGCCATCGCCACCCCCGTCCGATAGGAAATTCCAGGAACACCGCGGAACCGGCTTTGCCGGGCCGCTGGTGTTGCCCCCGGTGAGGGGGTGGGCGGCTACACGGAGTGAGCCAACCTGGGGGAGAGCTATTTCA
The DNA here is from genome assembly GCF_901827175.1 of Variovorax sp. RA8. NCBI lineage: Bacteria > Pseudomonadati > Pseudomonadota > Betaproteobacteria > Burkholderiales > Comamonadaceae > Variovorax > Variovorax sp. RA8. Next base: position 648,765 of record NZ_LR594662.1, read on the forward strand.
ATCGGGTGATCAGGCTCGACGTATCCCAGCGCCGCCCGCCGGCCTGCTGCACGTCGGCATAGAACTGGTCCACCAGCGCGGTCACCGGCAGCCGTGCGCCGTTGCGCTTGGCCTCGTCGAGCACCAGGCCGAGGTCCTTGCGCATCCAGTCGACGGCGAAGCCGAAGTCGAACTTGCCTTCGACCATGGTCTTGCCGCGGTTGTCCATCTGCCAGCTCTGCGCGGCGCCCTTGCCGATCACGGCCAGCACCTCGTTCATGTCGAGCCCGGCGCGCTGGCCGAAGGCAATGGCTTCCGACAGGCCCTGCACCAGGCCGGCAATCGCGATCTGGTTGACCATCTTCGCGAGCTGGCCCGCGCCGCTCTCGCCGAGTCGCGTAACGGCGCGCGCGAAGGCGGCGATCACCGGCTTCACGCGCTCGAAGGCCGTCGCGTCGCCGCCGCACATCACCGTCAGCGCGCCGTTCTGCGCGCCGGCCTGGCCGCCGGAGACGGGGGCGTCGATGAACTGCACGCCGCGCTCCAGCGCGGCCTTCGACAGCTCGCGCGCCACGTCGGCCGAGGCGGTGGTGTGGTCGACGAAGACGGCGCCCTTGGCCATGCCGGCGAGGGCGCCATCCTCGCCCAGCACCACCGAGCGCAGGTCGTCGTCGTTGCCGACGCAGCAGAACACGATGTCGGCGCCGGTTGCGGCTTCGCGCGGGGTGGGTGCATGGCGCAGGGTGCCCTTGGCCTGGGAGCCGAACTCCTCCTGCCAGGCGGCTGACTTGGCGGCGGTGCGGTTGTAGACCGCGACGCTGTGGCCGGCCAAGGCGAGGTGCCCGGCCATGGGGTAGCCCATCACGCCGAGGCCGAGGAAGGCGGTCTTGTGCGCCGGAATGGGGTCGTAGGTTTTGGGGTTGAGGCTGCTCATGAGGCGAGCTTATCGCCCTTGCCGCCCCCGTGTGCTCAGACGATCGCGAAGTGCTCGGTGCCGGCGGACAGGTCGGTCGTGCGCGCGCGCTGGCTGTTGAGCTTGATCTGCAGCCGCAGGTCATTGGCCGAGTCGGCGTTGCGCAGCGCGTCCTCGAAGGAAATCATGTTGGTCTCGAACAGGTCGAACAGCGCCTGGTCGAAGGTCTGCATGCCGAGGTTGCGGCTCTTCTTCATGATCTCCTTGATCTCGCCCACCTCGCCCTTGAAGATCAGGTCGGTGATCAGCGGCGTGTTCAGCAGGATCTCCACCGCGGCGATGCGGCCGCGGCCGTCCTCGGTCGGGATCAGGCGCTGCGAGATCAGCGAGCGCAGGTTGAGCGACAGGTCCATCAGCAGCTGGGAGCGGCGCTCCTCGGGGAAGAAGTTGATGATCCGGTCCAGTGCCTGGTTGGCGCTGTTGGCGTGCAGGGTGGCCATGCACAGGTGGCCGGTCTCGGCGAAGGCCACCGCATGCTCCATGGTCTCTCGGTCGCGGATCTCGCCCATCAGGATCACGTCGGGCGCCTGGCGCAGCGTGTTCTTGAGCGCGGCCTCCCAGCTGTCGGTGTCGATGCCCACCTCGCGCTGCGTCACCACGCAGTTCTTGTGCGGGTGCACGAACTCTACCGGGTCCTCCACCGTCACGATGTGGCCGAAGGAATTCTCGTTGCGCCAGTCGATCATCGCGGCCAGCGTGGTCGACTTGCCCGAGCCCGTGGCGCCCACCAGGATGCACAGGCCGCGCTTGGTCATCGTCACGTCCTTCAGCACCTGCGGCATCCCCAGCCCGTCGATGGTGGGGAGCTTGGCCGGGATGGTCCGCAGCACCATGCCGACCTTGCCCTGCTGCACGAAGGCATTGACGCGGAAGCGGCCGATGCCGGTGGGCGAGATCGCGAAGTTGCACTCCTTGGTGCGCTCGAACTCGGCCGTCTGGCGGTCGTTCATGATCGAGCGCGTGAGCGCCAGCGTGTGCTGCGCGCCCAATGCCTGCTGCGACACCTTGGTGACCTTGCCGTCGATCTTGATCGCGGGCGGGAAGTCGGCGGTGATGAACAGGTCGCTGCCGTTGCGGCTCACCATGAGCTTGAGCAGTTCGTTGATGAACTGGCTGGCTTGATCGCGTTCCATCTGACGACTCCTAGGTCAATTTGGCCGGCGTCGCTGGACGAGCACGGCATTCAAGGTTATCCCCATTCCGGGAACATCGCGGAACCGGCTTTGCCGGGCCGCTGGTGTTGCCCCCGGTAGGGGGTGGGCGGCTACACGAAGTGAGCCAACCTGGGGGTGAGCCATATTCAGCCGGGGAAATTCTCGGGGATCTTTGCCTTGCCGCGGGCTTCTGCCGCGGAAATGACATTGCGCCGCACGAGGTCCGTCAGGCACTGGTCCAGCGTCTGCATGCCCTGGCCGCTGCCGGTCTGGATCGAGGAATACATCTGCGCCACCTTGCCCTCGCGGATCAGGTTGCGGATGGCCGAGGTGCCCAGCATGATCTCGTGCGCCGCCACCCGGCCCTGGCCGTCCTTGGTCTTGCACAGGGTCTGCGAGACCACGGCCTGCAGCGACTCCGAGAGCATGGCGCGGATCATTTCCTTCTCCTCGCCCGGGAACACGTCGATGATCCGGTCGATCGTCTTGGCGGCCGAGGAGGTGTGCAGGGTGCCGAACACCAGGTGGCCCGTCTCGGCCGCGGTCATCGCCAGGCGGATGGTCTCCAGGTCGCGCATTTCGCCGACCAGGATCGCGTCGGGATCCTCTCGCAGCGCCGAGCGCAGGGCGTTGGCGAAGGAGAGCGTCATCGGCCCGACCTCGCGCTGGTTGATCAGGCACTTCTTCGACTCGTGCACGAACTCGATCGGGTCCTCCACCGTCAGGATGTGGCCGTATTCGGTCTCGTTGAGGTAGTTGATCATCGCGGCCAGCGTGGTGGACTTGCCCGAACCCGTCGGGCCGGTCACCAGCACCAGGCCACGAGGCTTGAGCGCGAGGTCGCCGAAAATCTTGGGCGCGTTGAGCTGCTCCAGCGTGAGGATCTTCGAGGGAATGGTCCGGAACACCGCCGCCGCGCCGCGGGCCTGGTTGAAGGCGTTCACGCGGAAGCGCGCGAGGCCGTCGATCTCGAACGAGAAGTCGACCTCGAGGAATTCTTCGTAGTGCTTGCGGTGCGTGTCGCTCATGATGTCGTACACCATGGCGTGCACGGCCTTGTGGTCGAGCGCGTCGACGTTGATGCGCCGCACGTCGCCGTGCACGCGGATCATGGGTGGCAGCCCGGACGATAGATGCAGGTCCGAGGCCTTGTTCTTCACGCTGAAGGCCAGCAGTTGGGTGATGTCCACGAAGCTCCTCGGTGACGTTTTGATACGTTTTGACGATTATGACGATGATTGGTGACAAGCTCCAGCAAGTTCGGGCCCGGATCGTGACCGCATGCACGGCGGCCGGCCGCGATCCGGCGAGCGTGCGCTTGCTTGCGGTGTCCAAGACCTTCCCGGCCGAGGCGGTGCGCGAGGCTCGCACCGCCGGCCAGATTGCCTTCGGCGAGAACTACGTGCAAGAGGGCGTGGCGAAGATCGAGGCCTTGTCCGACCTGCGTACCGAGCTCGAATGGCATTGCATCGGCCCTCTGCAGAGCAACAAGACGCGGCCGGTGGCGGCGCATTTCGATTGGGTGCACAGCATCGACCGGCTCAAGATTGCCGAGCGACTGGCCGAGCAGCGGCCGGCCGAGCTGCCGCCGCTGCAGGTCTGCCTGCAGGTCAATGTGGATGCCGGCGCCAACAAGTCCGGCGTCGTGCCGCAAGACGCGCTGGCCTTGGCGCGTGCTGTTGCGGCCTTGCCACGTTTGCGCCTGCGCGGGCTGATGGCGATCCCCGAGCCGGCGCCGGACTTCGAAGCGCAACGTGCCCCGTTCCTGCGCGCTGCGGCCGTCTTCGAGGAGATGCGCGGCGCGGGCCTCGAGGTCGACACGCTGTCGCTGGGGATGTCTGCGGATCTCGAGGCGGCAATCGCCGCCGGCAGCACCCTGGTGCGCATCGGCACCGCGATCTTTGGCGCGCGCTGAGCGCGTTCAAGCGCCCAGCGGAATGCGCGCGCTGCTCTTGACCTCCTCCATCACCGCATACGTGCGTGTCTCGCGCACGCCCGGCAGCTGCCACAGCACCGTGCCGGCGAACTCGCGGTAGGCCGCCATGTCGGCCATGCGGGTCTTGAGCAGGTAGTCGAAGCCGCCCGCCACCATGTGGCATTCCATGATCTCGTCGCGCACATGCACCGCGGCCTTGAACTGATCGAAGACATTGGCCGTGGTGCGGTCCAGCAGCACCTCGACGAACACCGTGAAGCCGCGGCCCAGCTTGTGCGGGTCCAGCCGCGCCTCGTAGCCCTGGATGAAGCCTTCGCGCGTGAGCCGCTGCACGCGTGCCAGCACGGCGGTGGGCGAGAGCGACACCGCCTCCGCCAGCTTGAGGTTGGAGATCCGGCCGTCCTGCTGAAGAATCTTCAGGAGTTTGAGGTCGATGCGGTCGAGGTTGATGGATTCGGCGTTCATGCTTGGCGAATTATCCAGTCAAGGGCGGATTTTTAGTGATTAACTCGGCAGCGAAAGGCGGACCATCGGCGAACCGCCCACCGGAGTCTTCGCCATGCGCCTGCCCACCCCCTACCGGCCCGAAGCCGAGATCGTTTCCCACCGCCTGGCTTCATTGAAAGGCACGCTCGACTGGCCCTCGGCCGCCTCTGCGGCGGCGCCCTGGGTGAGGGCCGTGCGCGAGCATCCGCCGCATTTCTGGGCCATGGAAAGCCTGCTGCGCGAGTACCCGATCTCCAGCGCCGAGGGCCTCGCGCTGATGCGCCTGGCCGAGGCGCTGCTGCGCGTGCCCGATGCCGAGACCGCCATCGCGCTGACCGCCGACCAATTGGGCCGCGCCGACTTCGAGGGCGCCGCCGACTCCACGCTGGCGCGCCTGTCCGGCTCCGCCATCGCGCTGTCGAAGAAGTTCCTGCCGACGCCCGGCGAGACCGGCGCCGAGCCCGGCTTGGTGGCCCGCGTCGGCGCCCGCACCGTCGTGGCCGCCACCTTGCGCGCGGTGCAGCTGCTGGGCCGCCAGTTCGTGCTGGGCCAGACCATCGAAGAGGCGATGGGCGAGGCGCGCTCGGCGCACCAGAAGCACCAGGCCCTGCGCTTCAGCTACGACATGCTGGGCGAAGGCGCGCGCACCGACGCCGATGCGCGGCGCTACCTCGAGAGCTACGCCAACGCCATCCGCTCGATCGCCGCCCGCGCCGACCGCGAGGGCGCGCCCGAGCACAACGACGGCATCTCCATCAAGCTCAGCGCCCTTCATCCGCGCTACGAGGACGCACAGCGCGAGCGCGTGCTGCGCGAGCTGGTGCCGCGCGTGTGGCAGCTGTGCGAGCTGGCCGCAGACGCGCGCCTCAACCTCACCATCGACGCGGAGGAGGTCGACCGGCTCGAGCTCTCGCTGGAGGTCTTCGAGGCGCTGGCCGCGCGGGTGGCGGCGGAACGACCGCAGTGGCGCGGCTTCGGCCTCGCGATACAGGCCTACCAGACGCGCGCGCTGGAGCTGGTCGAGCATCTTGTCGCCCTTGCGCGCCGCTACAAGCTGCGCCTGATGTGCCGGCTGGTGAAGGGCGCCTACTGGGATGCGGAGATCAAGCGCGCCCAGGAGCTGGGCCTGCCGCACTACCCGGTGTTCACGCACAAGCACCACAGCGACATCAGCTACCTCGCCTGCGCCCGCGCGCTGCTGGCCGCGCCCGACGCGGTCTATCCGCAGTTCGCGACCCACAACGCGGGCACCATCGCGGCCATCCTCCAGATGGCGGGGAGCACGCCCTTCGAGCTGCAGCGGCTGCATGGGATGGGCGAGGGCATCTACCGCGAGGTGATGAAGCGCACCAGCGCGCCGGTGCGCATCTACGCACCGGTCGGCCGCCACAAGGACCTGCTGGCCTACCTGGTGCGCCGGCTGCTGGAGAACGGCGCCAATTCCTCCTTCGTCAACCAGCTGGGCGACGAGAGCGTCGGCCTGGACGAGCTGCTGGTATTGCCCCTGTGGCTGGACAGCCGTGCCGCGTTGCCGCTGCCCGCCGACCTCTACGGCCCGCCGCCGGCGCGGCGCAACAGCCGTGGCCTGGACCTGGCCGATGCCTCAATGCGCGCGCCCTTGCTGGCAGCCTATGCCGATTGCGTCGTGCCCGCGGTCGCCGAATTCGATCCCGCGCAGGCGGCCCTGGCCGTGGCGAAATCGACGGCCAGCTACCCCGCCTGGCGCAAGGCGCCGGTCGCGCAGCGCACCGCCGTCCTGCGCCGCGCGGCCGACACGCTGCAGGCCCAGCTGCCGCGCTTCTGCGCGCTGCTGGTCAAGGAAGCCTTCAAGACCTGGGGCGACGCGGTGGCCGAGGTGCGCGAGGCCATCGACTTCCTGCGCTACTACGCCGACGAGGCCGAGCGCGTGATGCAGCCGGTGACGCTGCCCGGCCCCACCGGCGAGAGCAACGAACTGCGCCTGACCGGACGCGGCCCCTGGGTCTGCATCAGCCCCTGGAACTTCCCGCTCGCGATCTTCCTGGGCCAGGTGGCGGCCGCGCTCGCGACCGGCAACACGGTGCTGGCCAAGCCGGCCGAGCAAACCCCCGCCGTTGCCTCGGAAGCCATCCGCCTGCTGCACGCGGCCGGCGTGCCCGCCGATGCGCTGCAGTTGCTGCACGGCCCCGGCGAGACCGTCGGTGCCGCGCTGGTGGCGGCGCCGGGCGTCGCGGGCGTGGTGTTCACCGGCTCGACACAGGTCGCGAAGGCCATCCACCGCGCGCTGGCCGGCAAGGACGGGCCGATCGTGCCGCTGATCGCCGAGACTGGCGGCATCAACGCGATGCTGGTCGATTCCAGCGCGCTGCCCGAGCAGGTGGTCGATGCCGTGGTCCAGAGCGCCTTCCGCTCGGCCGGGCAGCGCTGCTCGGCGCTGCGCCTGCTGATCCTGCACGAGAGCATCGCCGACGAGGTGATCCGCATGCTCCAGGGGGCGGCAGCCGAGCTGGTGGTCGGCGACCCCGCCCTGCTCTCGACCGACGTCGGCCCGGTGATCGACCGCGAGGCCTTCGAAGGCATCCGGCGGCACCTGACGCGGCTGGATTCGGAAGCCCGCGCGCTGGTGGCCGGCGGCGCCCCTGCGGGCACCATCCCCCATCTGATCGCGCCGCATGCCTACGAGCTGCCTTCGATCGAGCGCGTGCACTGCGAGATCTTCGGCCCCGTGCTGCACGTGGTGCGCTGGTCGGGCGAGCCGCAGGCGGTGATCGACCGCATCAACGCGCTGGGCTTCGGTCTCACGCTGGGCATCCAGACGCGCATCGACAGCCGCGCCCAGGTGCTGGCCGCGCACGCCCATGTGGGCAACGTGTACGTCAACCGCAACATCATCGGCGCGGTGGTCGGCGTGCAGCCCTTCGGCGGCGAAGGGCTCAGCGGCACCGGCCCGAAGGCCGGCGGGCCCCACTACCTGCCGCGCTTCTGCGCCGAGCAAACGCTCACCATCAACACCACCGCCGCCGGCGGCAACGCGGCCCTGCTTGCCGCAAGCGCATAAGGCGCAACGCATCGCGCATAGACCGTGGCGCGGGGCCGCGGGCACGACTATCGTGCGCGGCTTCGCAACAATGCCTGGAGTGCCATGAGCGCCGATCTGTCCTACGTCCAACCGACCCCCAACAGCCCCTGGGGCACCTACCTCTCGCAGGTCGATCGCGTGGTGCCCTACCTGGGCGAGCTGTCCCGCTGGGCCGAGACGCTCAAGCGTCCCAAGCGCGCGCTGATCGTCGACGTGCCGATCGAGATGGACGACGGCAGCATCGCCCACTTCGAGGGCTACCGCGTGCAGCACAACATGTCGCGCGGCCCGGGCAAGGGCGGCGTGCGCTTCCACCCCGATGTGACGCTGGAAGAGGTGATGGCCCTGTCGGCCTGGATGACGGTCAAGACCGCCGCGGTGAACCTGCCCTACGGCGGCGCCAAGGGCGGCATCCGCGTCGACCCGAAGAAGCTCACGCACAAGGAACTCGAGCGGGTGACGCGCCGCTACACCAGCGAGATCGGCATCATCATCGGCCCGCAGCAGGACATTCCCGCGCCCGACGTCAACACCAATGCCCAGGTGATGGCCTGGATGATGGACACCTACTCGATGAACGTCGGCGGCACCGCCACCGGCGTCGTCACGGGCAAGCCGCTGCACCTGGGCGGCTCGCTGGGCCGGGTGAAGGCGACCGGCCGCGGCGTGTTCGTCACCGGGCGCGAGGCGGCGCGCCGCCTGGGCCTGGACCTGCGCGGCGCGCGCATCGCGGTGCAGGGCTTCGGCAACGTCGGCTCGGTGGCGGCGGAGCTGTTCGCCGAGGCCGGCGCGAAGATCGTCGCGGTGCAGGACCACACCGGCACCATCGTCAACGCCAACGGGCTCGACCTCAAGACGCTGCTGCCGCTGGCGCGCGCCGAAGGGGTGGTGGGCTTCAAGGGCGGCGACGTGATCGCCAACGAATCCTTCTGGGACGTGGCTTGCGACATCCTCATTCCCGCGGCCCTCGAGGGCCAGGTGACCGCAGAGCGCGCGCAGAAAACACAGGCCAGGCTCGTGCTCGAAGGCGCCAACGGTCCGACCGTGCCCGCGGCCGACGACATCCTGGCCGAGCGCGGCGTGCTGGTGGTGCCTGACGTGATCTGCAACGCCGGCGGCGTGACGGTCAGCTACTTCGAGTGGGTGCAGGACTTCTCGTCCTTCTTCTGGGACGAGGACGAGATCAACCAGCGGCTGGACCGCATCATGATGAACGCGCTCAACCAGATCTGGGACACCGCCGACAGGCACCGGATCACGTTGCGCACCGCGACCTTCGCGGTGGCCTGCGAGCGCATCCTGATGGCGCGGCAGGAGCGCGGCCTGTATCCGTGAGCGCTGTGAGCGCGATGCGCATTGGAGATCGAGGCCGGGAACACCGGGGGCGCGGCCGCCTCCAATCGTGGCCGAAGCCGGCCGCAGCGGCGGCCGCAGCCGGTAGCATTCCGCATCCCCGACACTGGCTTCCTTCTCATGCGTCCTCCCCTCCCGCACGCAGCCCTCGCGCTGCTGTTCACGCTCCTTCTGGCGGGCTGCGGCATCACTTCCCCTCGGCAGGTCTCCTACGACCCCGAGGAATTCGATTCGACCACCACCCATACGCGCAGCTTTCGCGCGCCCCAGGCCCAGACCTGCGAGGCTGCGCGGCGCGCGCTGCTGAGCCAGGGCTATCTGGTGACGGCGGCCAACGCCGACCTGGTGGCGGGACGCAAGAGCTTCCAGCCTGCCAGCGAGGTCCATGTGGAGGTCGAACTGCGCGTGGTCTGCGCGCGCGACAGCGGCGGCGTGAGCACCATCGCCTTTGCCAGCGCGCTGCAGGACCGCTACAGCCTCAAGAAGGTCAACAACTCGGCCAGCGTGGGCGTCGGCGCGCTCGGGTCGCTGTCCCTGCCTTTTTCATCGAGCGATGATGCGCTGGTCAAGGTGGCCAGCGAGACGCTGACCGACGAGCGCTTCTACGATCGCTTCTTCGCCCTGATCGACCGCTTCCTCGTGCCCGAGGCGGTGCAGAGCACACCGGTCGCACCGCCCGCGCTGCCGGCGCCGAGCACCGACGCGCCGCTGCGTCCGGTGCCGCTGTCGCCTTCGCGGGGCTGATCCGCGTCAGATCGACACCGAGCGTGCCGCGTAGGCCGGCAGGCCGGTCAGGCCGCAGAGGCGCTGCAGCACACCATAGCCCTGCGCGAGCGCAGCGGCGTAGGTGGCGAAGGGGCGCTCGGCGCGCTGCAGCGCCTCGAAGCGGCCGTCGTGGCGCACGTCCTCGTGGATCACCCAGTAATAGGAACCATCGAAGGGTTGTTCCACCAGCAACCCGATCTTTCTCACATCCATGTTCTTGCTCCTCGCTCAAAAGCTTCAAATGAGTACTTAAGAATGTAAAACGATGGGATTAATTCTCGCCGCTGAAAAGTTCACGGTTCGGCGCGTTTTGCGGTGTCGGCCCCGCTTGTCGCCTCCGCCGATTGATTTCGGGCTGGTGCTGTGCGACGGTGTTCCGACTGGTTTCGACGTCAACCCTCTCTGAAGGAGCAAGGCCATGCTGGGAAACAAGGAAGCGGTCGCGAACCTCGCGGTCAAGGATCTGGACCGGGCGAAGCAGTTCTACGAGGAGATATTGGGCCTGACGCCGGTCGAGGCCGAGGGCGACGACTTGATCGTCTTCCAGAGCGGTGTCTCGACGCTCAACGTCTACCGCTCGCAGTACGCCGGCACCAACAAGGCGACCGCGGTCACCTGGGCCGTCGGCGGCGAGATCGAGGCGCTGGTCAGTGCGCTGAAGGCCAAGGGCGTGCGCTTCGAGCACTACGACATGCCTGACACGCGGCTCGAAGACGACATTCACGTCATGGGCGAGATGAAAGTCGCGTGGTTCAAGGACCCCGACGGCAACATCCTCAACCTCATCAACCAATAAAAGGAACTCTAAGGTTCTAAGCGCATGCGAGAGCGTGCCGTAGCGCTTAGTGTTTTGTTTTCTTCGGTGAATTTATTCACTGCCGTTTCGGAGGGTGGCCGGTACGCTTCGCCCATCTTGTTTGTCGATGGAGATTCCCCTTGATGTCCGCCAGCCATCAAAAGCGCACTTTTGAAGAGTGGGCCCGGTCCCTGGAAGAAAGCAATGCCGGCACACTGCCGGAGACAGGCCAGCCGCTGGTCTCGTCCACCGAATGGGCGCGGCTGGAGGACGTGGCCGTGCGGCGCAGCCTGGGCATCTCGGTGCGCGTGTTCCCCAGCGTGTTCGCGCGTCTCCTCTGACGACGCACTTCAGCGCACCAGCGTCGACTTGCCGAACAGGCTCTCGATCAGCTCCACCGCCACTTCCGCCGTGCGGTTGCGCACATCCAGCGCGGGATTGAGCTCGGCGACGTCGAGCGAGGCGAGCCGGCCGGTGTCGGCGATCATCTCCATGCACAGCTGCATCTCGCGCCAGGTCGGGCCGCCGCGTACGCCGGTGCCCACCCCCGGGGCGTAGTCGGGATCCAGGCAGTCGAGGTCGAAGCTCACGTGCAGGTGGGTCTCCTCGTCGATGTCCTGCAGCGCCTCGGTCATGGTGGTGCGCATGCCGTGCTCGTCGATGTGGCGCATGTCGAAGACGTTGAGGCCGAGCGCGCGGATCGCCGCCTTCTCCTCCGCGTCGACGCTGCGGATGCCGATGAAGCGGATCGCATCGTGCTCCAGCGCCGCGGCCTCGCCGCTCCAGCCGCTCAGCGCCTGCGGCCCGTGGCCGAGCAGGCAGGCGACCGGCATGCCGTGAATGTTGCCGCTGGGGCTGGTGCGCTCGGTGTTGACGTCGGAATGCGCATCCAGCCACAGCACGCGCAGCTTCTTGCCGCGCCGGCGCGCATGCCAGGCGATGGCGCTGATCGAGCCGATCGCGAGGCAGTGGTCGCCGCCCATCAGCAGCGGCAGGTGGCCGGCGCCCAGCGCGCGGTCGACGGCATCGTAGACCGCGCGGTTCCAGCTCACCACTTCGTTCAGGTGCCGCAGCCCGTTGGCCGGATCGGCCCAGGGGGTCGCGGGCCCGGCCAGGTTGCCGCGGTCCACGATCTCGAAGCCCAGGCGCGAGAGGGTGCCGGCGATGTCCGCCACCCGCAGCGCGTCCGGCCCCATGCCGGCGCCACGCACGCTGGCGCCGATGTCGGTGGGAGCGCCGATCAGTTCGACCGTGGTGAAGGTGCTCATGGGCGAATCTCCGGAGGGGCCTTCTTACGCGTGGGCGGGTGCCAGGCCGCGCCGAAGCCGGCCGCTCGCAGTGTCCACGATGAAGACCAGCACGAACATGGCGCCGATCACCGTCGCAGACTGCGCCTGCTGGAACAGCGAGAGATGAAAGTACAGCATCTGCCCGAGCCCGCCGGCGCCGACGAAGCCGAGCACGGCGGCCATGCGGATATTCATCTCCCAACGGTACAGCGCATAGGCCAGCCATTGGGGCCATGCGAGCGGCAAGCTGCCGTAGGCGAAGGCCGCGACCGCGCCGCTGCCGGCGTCGCGCAGCGCGCGCTCGGGCGTGGGCGGCACGTTCTCCAGCGTCTCGCCGAACAGGCGGCCGAACACGCCGGTGGTGTGCAAGGCCAGCGCCAGCACCCCGGCGAAGGGGCCGAGCCCGGCCGCCAGCACCATCAGCGCGGCCCACACCAGCTCGGGCACGCTGCGCAGCAGGTTCAGCACGAAGCGCGAGGCCTGGCGCAGCGCCGGGCCGAAGCGGCCCGAGGCGGGCAGCGCCAGTGCGGCGCCGCCCAGCATCGCGAGCAGCGTGCCGACCGCCGAAACCGCCAGCGTCTGCAGCGCGCCCCAGGCCGTCTTGGCAAGGAACGCGGGCGACACGTCGGGCGGAAAGAACTCGGCCACGAACTTCGCCATCGAGGCCAGCGACTCGCGTGCCACGAGCGCGCGGAAGTCGATGCCGAGGTAGAGGAAGCTGGCGATCACCGCGACCAGGATCGCGGCCGTTGCCAACATGCAGCCGAGGCAGGGGCCGGCGGCGCGCGCGCGTTCGGTGGCCGTGGGGCGCATCGAATTCACTGGAGTACCTTCGCCTTCGCCTTCGCCTTCGGCTGCGGTGCTAGTCGCCTTCGGAACGGCCGTTCGGCTCATGCCAGCCACTTCCGCAGCGCCGCGCTCAAGGCATCGGCCATCAGCACCAGCAGCAGGAACACGATCAGGATGCTGCAGGCCTCGCCGCCGTTGAGCATCTTCATCGACTGGTCCATCAGCTGCCCCAGCCCGCCGGCGCCCACGAAGCCCATCACCACCGAGGCGCGCACCGCGCATTCCCAGCGGTAGACGGTGTAGGAGGCAAGCTCCTGCGCCGCGCCCGGCAGCAGGCCGTAGAAGAGTGCTGCGATGCGCCCGCTGCCGGCCTCGAGCAATGCGCGCGCGGGCCGCGTGTCGCCCGATTCGAGGATTTCCGCGTAGACCTTGCCGAGCATGCCGCCGTAGGTGATCGCCAGCGCCAGCACGCCGGCCGCCGGGCCCAGGCCGAAGGCCCGCACCAGCAGCAGCGCCCACACCAGTTCGGGGATCGCGCGCAGCACGGTGAGCAGGCCGCGCGCCGCGGTCCGGATCGCCGCGCCGCGCCGGCGCCCGGGACCGGGGCCGATGCGCGAGATCGACAGCGAGCGCGTCACCACGAAGGCCAGCGGCACCGCGAGCACGAAGGCGAGTGCCACGCCGGCGGTGGCCATTGCGAGGGTTTCCAGCGTCGCACGCGCCAGCAGGCCGAGAAAATCCGCATTCAGGACCGGCGGCAGGAAGCCCGCCAGGAAGCCGCCCATCACGCGCAGGCTGCCGGGCGCCAGCAGCGCCTGGGGCTTGAACTCGGCGATCACCAGCATCGGCCACAGCACCACCAGCGCGAGCAGCAGCGCGCCCAGCCGACGGCGCGCGAGTGGGTCGCGCAAGGGCGGCGGGTGCTGCAGCGCGTTCATCGGCAGGCGATCGGCAGCACAGTCGCGCGACGCTCTTCGAGCACGAAGTCCGGCGCCTGGGTCGGCAGCGCGCTGCCCTCGGTCGCATAGAGCTCCTGCAGCATCGTGCGGCTGACGGCGGCGGCCGGCGCATCGAAGACCACCACGCCGGCACGCAGGCCGACGATGCGGTCGAACCACTTCAGCGCCAGGTCCACCGCGTGCAGGGAGGCGACCAGCGTGGCGCCGGTGGACCGGCTCTGCGCGATCAGCTCGCCCACCGCCAGGTCGGCCAGCGCGGGGTCGAGCGCCGACACCGGCTCGTCGGCCAGCAGCAGCTCGGGCGCCTGGTAGAGCACGCGCGCCATGCCGACGCGCTGCAGCTGGCCGCCCGAGAGGCGGTCGCAGCGGTCGAACAGCCGGTCCGCCAGGTCCAGGCGGGCCAGCGCGGCGTGCGCGCCGGCGATGTCGGCCGGCACCAGCAGCGAGGCCAGGGCGTGCGCGCCCGACCAGGCGCCCAGCCGGCCGGCCAGCACCGCCGTGATCACGCGCAGCCGCGGCGGGATCGGCGGCGCCTGGTGGATCAGGCCCACGCGCGCGCGCAGCGCCTTCAGCGGCCGGGCGCGCAGCTGCCAGGGTCGCGCGCCCAGCAACTCGACGCGCCCTTCGCTGGCGCGCAGCGCGGTCGCGGCGATGCGCAGCAGGCTCGTCTTGCCGGCCCCGGAGGGGCCGATGATGGCCACGCGCGCACCCGGCGCCATGCGCAGCGTGACCGATTGCAGCGCGCGCTGGCCGTTGGCATGGACCAGGCCGACATCCTCCAGCGCCAGCGCGGCTTCGGCAGTCAACGGCGCGGCCCGCCTACTTGATGAGCCCGGCCGAGCGCGCGGCCGCCTCGATGCTGTCGTAGTTCGAGGCCTTGGTCGGGATGAACTTCGAGGCGCGCTGCAGCGACAGGATCTCTTGATGCGCCGGGTTGGCCGCGTCCAGCTTGAGGAAGGCGTCGGTGAGTTTCTTCTGGAGCGCGGGATCGAGTCCGGGCCGCGCGGTCCAGTTGTAGTCGTAGTAGGGCGCGGTGGTGGCCAGCACGCGCACCTTGGCGGCGTTGGGATTCTTCGCCTCGACCAGCTTGTCCCAGACCGACGCGTTGAGCACGCCGGCCTCGGCCCGGCCCGCCGCGACGAAGGCCACGGTGGCGTCGTGCGCGCCCGAATAGGCGACGGTCTTGAAATCCTTGTCCGGGTCGATGCCGGCCTGCAGCAGGAAATGGCGCGGCATCAGGCTGCCCGAGGTGGAAGAGGGTGCACCGAATGCGAAGGTGGCGCCCTTGAGATCGGCCAGGGCCTTGGCCTTGCTGTCGGCGGGCACGATGAATTTGCTGGTGAAGACCTCGTCCTCGGCGCGCTGCACCAGCGGCACCACGCCGCCCTGGGTGCGCAACCTGGCCTGCACGAAGGTGAAGCCCCCGAGCCAGGCCAGGTCGATCTTGTTGCCGGCCAGGCCCTCGACCACGGCCGCGTAGTCGGTGACCGGCGTGAACTGCACGTCGAGCCCGGTCTCCTTCTTCAGGTACTCGCCCAGCGGCTTGAACTTGCGCTGCAGCTCGGTCGGTGCCTCGTCGGGGATGGCCGAGACGCGCAGCGTGGTGGCCGTTTGCGCATGGATCGGCAGGCCGGCGGCCAGCCCGAGCAGGCAGAAGAGGGTGGTCTGGAGGAACTGTCGTTTCATGATGGCCTTGCCGAGGAGGGAAGAGGTCCGCAGTTTAAGGAGCAGCGGTCCTGAAGCCGGCGAACACATCGTTGCGGCCGGGCCGGAAGAAGTTGCGATAGTGCAGGTCGTGCAGCCGCGGGTGCGTGGCGAAGGCGCCGCCGCGCAGTTCCCGGTGGTCGCCGAACCAGGGGGCCGAGTAGTCGCGGTACGGGCCGGGCGCGAAGCCGGGGTAGGGCGTGAAGGTGCTGGCGGTCCATTCCCACACGCTGCGGCCCCAGGAGAAGGCGGGCTGCGTGGCGGCCGCATGCTCCCATTCGCCGGCCGTGGGCAGGCGGCGGCCGGCCCAGCGCGCAAAGGCCTCGGCCTCCCATGCGCTGAGATGGATCACGGGCTGCTCGGGGTCGAGCGGCAGCCAGCGATCGAACCAGCGCGCCTCCCAGTGCCGCGACACGCGCTGCCAGCGCGCGGGGTGGCTGCGCGGCTGGGTCGCGCGCCAGCGTCCGGCCTCGCCGGGCCAGAAGGCCGGATCGTCGTAGCCGCCGGATTCCACGAAGCGCAGGTAGCGGCCCGCCGTGACCGGCGTGGCGTCGATCTCGTAGCCGGCCAGGGTGACTGGATGTTCGCCGAGCTCGTTGTCGAAGGCGAAGCCGCCGCGCGCCGCCGGCCAGCCGATGCGGGCCTGCGCGGCCGGCACGCTGACGGCGGGCGTTTCGGCCAGCCGCGGCAGCGCAGCCAGCCCGTTGGGCGCGGGGTAGCCGAGCGTCGCGCGCAGCCACGCGAAGGCCTCGCCGTGCATGTCTTCGTGGAACAGTGTCAGCCGATGGAAGTACAGGGCCTCGTCGCTGCCGTCGCAGGGCGCGAGCGTGGCCAGGCAGGCCTCGAGCTGGGCATCGAACCGCGCGTCGATCTCGTCCCGCGTCGGCAGCGCCACGGACCAGCGCGCGATGTGGGCCAGCCGGGACGAGTCGAACAGGGCGTCGGGGCCTGCGATCCGCGCCGGCGCGCCGGCCTGCACATGGCCATGCGCATCGACCGCGTGCGGACCGCGCAGCACCCAGAATTCGCCGAACCACGCGAGGTGCGACAGCTCCCAGGCGACCAGGTTCACGCCGGCCTGGCGCGGCACTCGCCACTGCGCGTCGCTCAGGTCGAAGGTCCAGGCCCGCGTGCGTGCGCGGCATTCGCGCAGCGCGGCTGCGAGCGGCTCGCCGGCGAGCGTGCGCGCGTCAGGCATGCCGGTGCCGCCCTGCCAGAATGGGCCAATGAGCAAGAGGCCGCGCGTCCTGATCGTCTCGCCCGCGCTGGCGGATGCGAACAACGGCAACTGGCGCACCGCTTCGCGATGGGGCCGGTTCCTCGCGGGGGTGGCCGAGGTCGAGATCGCGCGCGGCTGGGACGGCGCGGCCTGCGACGCGATGATCGCGCTGCACGCGCGCCGCTCGGCCGAGGCGATCGCACAGCTGCGCGCGGCCCGACCGGCCTGTCCCATCGCGCTGGTCCTGACCGGCACCGACGTTTACCGCGACATCGAAGAGAACGAGGCTGCTCGGCATTCGCTCCAGTGTGCCAGCCAACTGGTGGTGCTGCAGCGCGATGCGCTCGATCGCCTCGGCGCGGACGAGCGCGCGAAGACCCGGGTCATCCTCCAGTCCGCGACTCGCCTGCGCCGCCATGCGGCATCGCGCACCGTGGACCTGGTCGCCGTCGGCCACCTGCGCGAGGAGAAGGATCCGCTCACGCTGATGGCCGCGGCGCGGCGCCTGCCGGCGGACACGCCGATCCGCATCGTGCACATCGGCGAGGCGCTGGCGCCCGAGCTGGCCGAGGCGGCGCGGCGCACCATGGCCGAATGCCCGCTCTACCGCTGGCTCGGCGGCCTGCCGCGCGACGCAGCGCGGCGCTGGATCGCGCGCGCCCGCGCACTGGTGCACATGAGCCGGATGGAGGGCGGCGCGCAGGTGGTGATCGAGGCCGTGCGCTCGCGTGTGCCGGTGCTGGCCAGCCGCATCGGCGGCAACCTGGGGCTGCTGGGCGCGGAGTACGAGGGCTACTTTCCCGCCGGCGACGCCGCGGCGCTGGCGGCGCTGATGGAACGCTTTGCGGCCGAGCCCGCCTTCGCGGCGCGACTGGCGGCGCAGTGCGCCCTGCGCGAGCCGCTTTTCACCCCGGAGGCCGAACGTGAATGCGTGCGGCGCCTGCTGCGCGATCTGCTCGCGCCACCATAATCGGCAAGACCTCGAAAGCGAGACACCACCATGAACGATCGAATCGCCGCCCCGGCCATCCGTCTCACCAGCTTCTCCCACGGCGGCGGCTGCGGCTGCAAGATCGCGCCGGGCGTGTTGTCGGAGATCCTGCGAAACAGCGGCAGCGGCATCATCCCGCCCGAGCTGCTGGTCGGCATCGAGACCGCCGACGACGCCGCGGTCTACCAGCTCAACGACGAGCAGGCGCTGATCGCCACCACCGACTTCTTCATGCCGATCGTCGACGACCCCTTCGACTTCGGCCGCATCGCCGCCACCAATGCCATCAGCGACGTCTACGCCATGGGCGGCACGCCGATCATGGCCCTGGCGCTGGTGGCGATGCCGGTCAACCAGCTGCCGCTGGAGGTGATCGGCGAGGTGGTGCGCGGCGGCCAGGCGGTGTGCCGCGAAGCCGGCATCCCGATCGCGGGCGGCCACACCATCGACTCGGTCGAGCCGATCTACGGGCTGGTGGTCATGGGGCTGGTGCACCCGAAACGTCTGAAGCGCAATGCCGATGCGAAGGCCGGCGACGTGCTCGTGCTCGGAAAGCCGCTGGGCGTGGGCGTGCTGTCAGCGGCGCTCAAGAAGGAGAAGCTCGATGCCGAAGGCTATGCGCAGCTGGTCGCCAACACCACGCGGCTCAACAAGCCCGGCATTGCGCTGGCCGCGCTCGAAGGCGTGCATGCGCTGACCGATGTGACAGGCTTCGGCCTGGCCGGCCACACGCTGGAGATGGCGCGCGGCGCCGGGCTGCAGGCGGTGATCGACTGGCCGCAGGTGCCGTTGCTGCCCCGTGTCGCCGAGATGGCGGCCGAGGGCTTCGTCACCGGCGCCTCGGGCCGCAACTGGGCCGGCTATGGCGCCGAGGTGCGGCTCGATGCCGCGCTGCCGCCGGTGGCGCAGGATCTGCTGAGCGACCCGCAGACCTCGGGTGGGCTGCTGGTGAGCTGTGCGCCGGACAGCGTGCCGCAGGTGCTGGCGCTGTTCCACGAACAGGGCTTCGAGACCGCCCGCGCGATCGGCCGCATGGAGGCCGGGCCGGCCGGCCTGCGCGTCAACGCGTAGCGGCTGCGGCCGCGCCACGGCGGGCCGGGGTCTTGCGCGTGGCGGCGGCTTTGGCGGGCGCGGCCTTTCGCGCCGGCGTCTTGCGCGGCTTGGGCTTCTCGGGCGCCGCCGCTTCGACGGCCGGGGCCTGGGATGCCTTGGCCGCCGGCGCGGCTTGCGCGGATGCTTCGAGCGCCTTGACCCGCGCCTGGATCTCGCGATGCTCGACGAGCAGGTAGTCCGCGATCACGTCCACGTCCGGCACCGCGCGGCGGCAGGCGATCAGCCCGAAGTCCAGGCTGCCGTTGTAGCTCTGCACCGTCATGTTGAGCGCCATGCCATGGGCCGGGATCGACACCGGGTAGTAGGTCAGGAGCTTCGCGCCCGCGAAGTAGAGCGCGGCCTGCGCGCCCGGCACGTTCGAGATCACCACGTTGGCCACCGGCGGCAGCCGGTCCGCCAGCCGCGAGCGGCCGTACATCGAGGCCAGGCCCGACATGAGCCATGGCGCGCCGAAGGACGGGTAGTCGGTGGGGATCGCGGCCTTGATGCTGCCCATCAGGTTCTTGGCCGCTGTGGAGGATTCGCGGATGCGCTCGATCCGCTCGATCGGATCGGCCACGTCGGTCGCCAGCGTCATCACCGTCATCGACACCTGGTTGTTCGACGAGGTGTCGCCCGGCGCGCGCAGCGTCACGGGAATCGCCGCGCTCATCGGCTTCTTCGGCAGCTTGCCGTGGTCCGCCAGGTAGCGGCGCAGCGCGCCGGCGCAGAGCCCCATCACCACGTCGTTGAGGCTGGCACCCAGCTTCTTGCCGGCCTGCTTGACCTCGGCCAGCGGGATCGAGCGCACCGCATAGGCGCGCTGGTTGGTGATGGCCACGTTCAGCGGCGTGCGCGGCCCCAGCAGGTTGAGGTTCTTCGGCTGCTGCCAGAAGCTGGCCCCCTCGCTTCGGGGCTGCGGCACGATCAGGCTCTGCACCGCGCGTGCCATGTCCGGAAAGGTCTTCACCAGCTTGACGTACTGCTGCAACGTGTTGCTGACGGCGGCACCCGCCAGCTCGGCCACGCCCAGTTGGTAGCGGTTGTGGCGGCGGGCCTTCTGGCGCGGCGCCTTGACCGGCTCGGGATGCGGCTCCAGGTCCATGATGGCCTGCGCGAAGGCCGTGCCGGCCTGGCCGTCGATGCCCGCGTGGTGGACCTTCGTGTACATCGCGACGCGGCCGCCCTGCAGCCCGTCGATCACGTAGAACTCCCACAGCGGGCGGCTGCGGTCCATCAGCGTCGAGTGGAGGCGGCCTACGTACTGCTCGAGCTGGCGCAGCGTGCCCGGCCGCGGCAGCGTGACGCGGCGCACGTGGTAGTCGAGGTCCACGTCGTCGTCCTCCACCCACACCGGGTTCGACAGCTCGAAGGGCATCAGCGCGAGCTTGCGCGTGAAGATCTCCGACAGGTGCATGCGGCTCGCCACATGCGCCTGCACGTCCTCGTAGAAATCGCCCTTGTAGCCGGCCGGCAGCTCGAGCAGGTGCAGGCCGCCGACATGCATCGGCGTCTCGGGTGTCTCGGTGTGCAGGAAGGTCGCGTCCAGGCCGCTCAGGTGCTTCATTCGGATGTTTCCTCTTGTTGTCGTGGGCGCATGGTGCGCGATGGAGCGATCGAAAATGATCCGCAATGTCCGCGGGCCCCGATAGCGGGTAAGCCCGGGGAGCCAGGGGCGCGGCGGCTGCGTGGGTCGTCGTAGCATCGCGAGGCCCGGGAAATTGGGGCAGTTGGCCTAACTATCCGACGCTTCTAGTTTTTCAGGCCTAGGGCTTTGCGAAGAAGATGGGGCCATCGCGTCGGAACCATGGCGCGTGCGATGGCAGGATCGGTTCCCGCTGTCGTGTGTCCCCATCCAACTTCAAGGAATCATCATGTCCACGCAGAACATCTCCACCGCCGCCGTCCACGTCATCGGCCAGTACAACGATGCCGGCAAGACCCTGGTCGGTGCCTACCGCGCCGGTGCCCATCGCCTGCTGAACGGCGCCGCCTCGCGCACCAGCGAATTCCTCAATGCCCGGCAATTGCCGCTGGTGAGCGAGACGCTCAAGGCCCGCTTGATCGGCGCGCAGGAGAAGGTCAACGGCTTCCTGGCCAACCGCCTCGACATCGACACCGGCCGCGTCGTCGCCGTGATGGACCGCATTGCCGGCACCACTGCCGGCGGTATCGAGACGGTCGCCAACGCTGCTGGCCGCATCGAGTCGCCGCTTGGCAACTCGATGCTGCAGGCCCTGGGCAACCTGCACCAGCCGATCGCCGCCGTCTCGGTGCAGATCGCCGATCGCATCGCCGCCGGCGCCAAGCAGCTCGAAAGCCGCGTGGCGGGTGCTTCCGACGAAGCAGCGCCGGTCAAGACCGTGAAGGCCAAGGCCCGCACGGCCGCGCGCCGCCCGGTGCGCACCGCGCGCAAGGCCGCCTGAGCGCAGGCGCCATGGCCGGCCGGCCGCCTTTCCGATTGACCTGTCCTGGAGCAACGCATGGCGACTCGCCGCGATGAAACTGTCAGCATGAAGACGAAGGCGGCTGCGGCCGGCAAGAAGACGCTTCCCGCAAAGAAGACGGCGCCGCGCACGAAGGCGGCCCCGGCGAAGAAGGCAGCCCCCGCGAAGAAGGCCCTGCCACCCGGCAAGCAGGCCGGCGCCCAGGGTTTGCTGCGCGCCGGCCTGAAGGCACTGGGCAACGTGCGCGACGACGTCGTCAAGCGCCAGACCAACGTCATCGAGAGCCTGCTCGGCATCGGCCAGCCCAAGGGCGATGCGGCGCCGCGCGGCTTCGCGCTCGAGAGCTTCGGAATCCGCAAGTTCGAGGACGTGTTCGACCAGCGCGTGGCCACTGCGCTGCAGCGGCTGGGCATGCCGACTGCGCAGGAGATCCAGGAGCTGCGCGACCAGATGAAGCGCCTGCTCGAACACCTGGAGCGCATCGAATCCGAGCGCATCGAATCGGGACAGCGCAAGCGCTGAGTCGAATCCAGAGCCCGTGGCCAGCATCAACACGCGCGAGCGCATCCTGCAGACCAGCCTGGCGCTGTTCAACGCGCAGGGGCTCGCCGCGGTGTCCACGCACCGCATCGCGGCCGAGCTGGAGATGAGTCCCGGCAACCTGCACTACCACTTCAAGGCCAAGCAGCTGATCGTCGATCGCCTGTTCCGGCGCTTCGAGGAGCGGCTGGAGCTGCTTAACGCCTCCTCGAATACGGTGCGCGCGATCGACGACCTTTGGCTCGCGCTGCACCTGCGCTTCGAGGCCATCGACGCCTACCGCTTCGTCTACCGCGACATGGCCTTCCTGGCCGGCGAATACCCGGCGCTGGGCCAGCGGGCGCAGGCCCTGACCGCGCAGAACCTGCTGGCCGCGCAAGCGCTGTGCGAGACGCTCGTGGCCGCCGGCGTCATCGAGGCGACGGCAGAAGATGCGCAGATGCTGGCCCTGCAGATGGTCTTCACCACCACCTGCTGGCTCTCCTTCGAGCGGCTGGTGCCGGGGCGCGATGCGCTGCAGCAGGCCGATCCGGGGCTGGCGGCCTTCTACACGCTGACGCTGGTTTCGCCGTATGTTTCCCGCGAATCGAGGGCTTACCTCGATTACCTGCGTGGCAAATACCTCGGATAACCGGCACAGTCCCGCACACAAGGGAACCGTGCGCATGCGCGCGGGGACTCAGAACGAAGGAGAGATTCATGATGGCAGCCGCCGGTGATCCGATCAAACCCCCTTCGCGCCTGCTGCTGCTGGCCGAAGGACGCGCGCTCTGGGAAGCCGGCGCCGCGCTGGCCCTGTGGCCGCTCCTGCAACTCACGCCGCGCGGCGACGGCCATCCCGTGCTGGTGCTACCGGGCCTGGTGGCCAGCGACATGTCGACCAGGCTGCTGCGGCGCTATCTCGAAGGCCGCGGCTACGACGCCCACGGCTGGGGCCTGGGCCGCAACCTCGGCCCGCGCGAGGGCATCGAGGACGGCATGACTGCCAAGCTCGAGGCCCTGCACGCCGAGAGCGGCCGCAAGGTCAGCCTGGTGGGCTGGAGCCTGGGCGGCGTGTATGCGCGCCTGCTTGCCGCGCGCCATCCGCAATGGGTGCGCAGCGTGGTCACGCTGGGCAGCCCCTTCACCGGCAGCGCGCGCGCCACCAACGCGTGGCGAGTCTACGAAGGCGTGAGCGGCCAGAGCGCGGAGGACCCGCGCCGCATGAAGCACGTGCGCCCCACGCCACCGGTGCCCACCACCTCCATCTTCAGCCGCAGCGACGGCGTGGTCGCCTGGCGCTGCAGCGTCGAGGAGGCCGGGCCGCAAGCCGAGAACATCGAGGTGATCGCCAGCCACCTCGGCCTGGGCGCCCATCCGGCCGTGCTCTATGCGCTGGCCGACCGGCTGGCGCAGGCCGAGGGGCAGTGGAAGCCTTTCGATCGCGGGCTGTGGGGGCCGCTGGTGTATCCGGACCCGGGGCGGCCGGAGTAGGCTCGGGCTGATCCATCCGCCGAACGCCGGGACACACACTTCACGACCATGCCCATTGCCCCTTCCGATCGTTCGCACCTTCTCGAGCGGTTCATCGTGAGCCTTGATACGGATCCTGGGACCGAGGAAGCGTGGGAGCGCGAGGCGGACAGAAGGGAAGCGGAACTGAACACCGGCGGGGCGACGGCAGTCGCCGGACCCGAAGCCTTGCGTCGCCTTCGATCAAGGCTGTCTAGGTGACCATCAGCATCGAAAGCCGAATTTCGGCGGCCAGACATTGATCGGCCAGGTGAGTGTGTCCTCTATCCACGCCTGCGAACTGCCGGATCAATCGTTACTCGCACGGTATGCGCATGGCGGTGCCTATGCGGATTGCTACGCGACCGAAGTCGCCGGTGTCGTGTCGCACGCGGCGTACGTCGAAGCGTTCTACACCGGTGCCATCTTCAGGCTGGAAAGATTCCTGCTCGCGCGGCTCGCATCCAAGCCGTCGACGGACGCGCAGGTGAGGCAGCTCGCTGCCGGCGAACGAGACAGCTTTTCTGCCTGGAAGGTAGAGGCGCGAACGGCAGATCAGTTGCTGATGTGCGATCTTGCCGGTCGCACGCGTTCGTGGCTGATGGTGGCGCAGGCGCCCGGCGATTCATCCTCCACGCGCCTGTACTTCGGCTCGGCCGTGGTGCCAGTCGTTGACAAGGTGTCCGGCGAAGCGAGGATGGGCTTTCTCTTCAAGGCCTTGCTCGGGTTCCACAAGCTCTATTCGCGGGTGCTGCTGCACGCGGCCCGATCGCGTCTTCGCGCCGTGCTTGAGGAAGACAAAAGAAAAGCCTGAGGCTGCGCTGCGGCCAGGGCGAGAATCGCATTCCCTCGACTTCGCAAGCCAGCCCATGACACGCAGACTCATCAGCTCCGGCTCGACCTTCGAGCAGGAGATCGGCTATTCCCGCGCCGTGGTGGACGCCGAGTGGGTGTTCGTCTCCGGCACCACCGGCTTCGACTACGCGACCATGACCATTCGCGACGGCGTGGTCGAGCAGGCCGAGCAATGCCTGCGCAACATCGCCGCGGCCCTCGCCGAAGCCGGCGCCTCCTTCGCCGACGTGGTGCGCGTCACCTACGTGCTGCCCAAGGCGGACGACTTCCCCGCCTGCTGGCCCGTGCTGCGCAAGTACTTCGGCGAGTCCAGGCCGGCCGCGATGATGATCTCGGCAGGGCTCGCCGACCCCCGGATGAAGATCGAGATCGAGGTCACCGCGCGCAAGCGCGCCTGAAATCCCGGGCGGGGCTCAGTTGCCCGCCCACACGTCCAGCACGTAGCGCCTGTCGGCGATCATGCGTTCGAGCCAGGCATCGCCATCCTGTCCATGCTCGCGCGCGATGTCGGACAACGCGCGCCGCACGTCGGGCTCCATGCGCGAGCCGTCGCCGCACACATAGACGATCGCACCCTGCTCCAGCAGCCGCCAGACCTCGGCGCCCTGCTCGCGAATGCGGTCCTGCACGTAGACCTTGCGCTCGCCGGCGCGCGAGAAGGCGGTGAAGAGCCGCACCACGCCGCGCTCGGCCCAGCCGTTCAATTCGTCGGCGTAGATGAAATCCTGCTCCGGATGGCGGCAGCCGAAGAAGAGCAGCGCCTCGCCGGGCGCCGTGCCCTTGGCGATCTGCGCCTCGCGCTCCTGCAGGAAGCCGCGAAAGGGCGCGAGGCCCGTGCCCGGCCCCACCATGACCAGCGGCCGCTGCGCATCTTCGGGCAGCCGGAAGCCCTCGGCCGTGGTCTCGCGCACCACGCCGTGCACCAGCTCGCCGGCCTCGGCGCGCGCCAGGTAGCTGGAGCACACGCCCTCGAACCTTCCCAGGCCCGAGCGCGCCGGCCCGGCCACCACGCCCACCGTGATGCTGCAGCGCCCGCCATCGACCAGCGGCGATGAGGAGATGGAGTAGTAGCGCAGCGAGAGCGGCGACAGCATTTCCAGGAAGAGCGCGAAGGGCAGCTGGCAGGCCGGGAATTCCTCCAGCAGGTCGAGCACCGACTTGCGCTTGTGCAGCACCTCGCTCCTGTAGAGCGCAGCCGAGGCCTCGTCGGCGCCCGACAGGGCCTCCAGCCTGGGCCGTGTGAAGGGGCATTGCGTATGCGCCGCGAGCTGGGCGATCTGCTTGCGCGTGGCCACGTCCTGCAGCTCGACGTAGTCGCCCAGCAGCCGGTCCACCGCGATCACTTCGTCCACCGGCAGCGCGGCCTTGCGCCCCGGCGCGGCCTGCAGCCGCACGTGGGCCTTGCGGTCGAAGCCGAAGCGCGCCATGGCTCGCTCCACCTGCGCCGCGCCGTTGCGCGGCACCACGCTCAGGTGGTCGCCGGCGCGGTAGCTCACGCCTTCGGGCAATTGCAGCTCGACGTGGCGCGTGGAGCGGTCCTGCGAAGGGTCGTTGCCGCAGCGTTGCAGCTCGCGGTTCTCGAGCACGCGCAGGCCCACTGCGCCCAGGGCATCGACCAACGCGTTCTTCTGCGGCGGCGGCATCTCTTCCAGCGTGTAGAGCGGCTCGCTCTGCAAGGGCGCTGAGTCGGCGTCCTTCAGATCGAAGGCCTTCGCCAGCTGCGGCCACAGCGCATCGCTCCAGTCCTGGAAACTTCCATCCATGTCCTCGCGCGCATCGCCCTCGCCGCGCGCATGCACGCGCGTGGCGCCCAGCGCGGCCAGGCGCTCGTCGATGCGCCGCGGCACGGCCTGGTAGGTGGAGGCCCAGTCGGTGTTGCCGCAGCCGAAGACGCTGAAGCGCACGCCGTTGAGCGAATCGTCGGCAGTGTCGAGCCAGCGATGGAACTCGGCCGCGTTGTCCGGCGCCGTGCCGTTGTAGGAGGCGGAGACGATCGCGACCGCGCCGCTGGCGGGCAGCCGCTCGGCATAGTCGTCCAGCGATGCGAGCTGGGTCGAATAGCCGCGCATCTCGCCGGCTTCGGCCAACTGGCGCGCCAGGTCTTCCGCGGTGCCGAGGTTCGAGCCCTGCAGCACCAGAAGCGAGGTGCCATGGCGTGCGGCCTGCGGCTTGGCCGCGGCAGGCCGCGGGGCCGCCGCCTGCACGGGTTGCGATGCGGTGGAGTCGCCTCGCGCGCGCGTGGCCGGATCGCGCGGCACCGCGCGGATCTTGAAGCCCTCCGGCTTGATCGTGAGCGCCTCGCGGATCTTGAGCTGGTAGCCGGTGTGGTCGACCAGATCGAAGCGCTGCAGGATCATGCCCAGCGTGAGCACCGCCTCCTGGAGCGCGAACTGGCGCCCGATGCACGCACGCTGCCCATTGCCGAAGGGCTTGAAGGCATTGACCGGCCGCTCCCGCTCGGCCTCCCGGCTGAAATGGTCGGGGTTGAAGCGGTCCGCGTCCTCGCCCCAAACCGTCTTGTCGCGGTGCAGCGCGAGCGCGTGCAGGATCACCATGTTGCGCCGCTTGATCGTGTACTGGCCGCCGATGGTCGTGTCCTCCTTGGCGGCCATCGCGACCGCCGGCGCGGTCGGGAACATGCGCAGCGATTCCTTGAGCACCTGCAGAACGTAGACCAGGCGGTTGACCTGCGCGTAGGTCGGCTTCACCGAGGGGTCGGGGCCGAACACGTGGTCGACTTCGGCTTGTGCCCTGGCCATCGCCTCGGGGTTGTTGAGCAGGAAGTAGATCGCGAAGGACAGCAGCCCGCTCGTGGTCTCGTGGCCCGCGATCAGGAACTCGATGCACTCGTCGCGGATCTGCCGGTCGTCCAGCCGCTCGCCGGTCTTCTTGTCGACGCCGGCGATCATGTAGCTCAGCAGGTCGGGCTTGGTCGCGATGTCGGCCCCGCTCTGGCGACGCTCCTGGATGATGTCCTCCACCATCTTGTGCATGAAGCGGATGTCCTTGCGCTGCTGCGCCAGCTCCTTCTTCAGCATCAGCTCCTCGAGCGGGATGCCGCGCCGGTTCTGCACTGTCTCGAGCGTGCGCACCATCGCGTCGACGAAAGGATGGAAGCCCTCGCGGTAGAAGGAGTTGAAGCGGTAGCCGAAGCCGCACAGGCCGATGGTGTCGAGCGTGAGCGCGGTCATGTCGCGCACCACGTCCACCTCCTCGTCGAAGTTCAGGCGCTCCCACTTGGTCACCAGCTGCTCGGCGATGTCCAGCATCATCGGGTGGTAGGCCTGCATCGCGCGCTGGCTGAAATTGGCCAGCAGGATGTTGTGCGGCTTGGACCAGGTCGACTCGTTCGTGTCGGAGGTGAAGAGCCCATGCGAGAGCGCGCGCAGCCGGCGCAGCGTGCCCTTGGTGCTCTTGTCGAAGCGCTTCTCGTCGCACAGCTCGTCGACCAGCGCGGCCGAGGAGACCACGATCACCGGCATGCCCGGCATGTCCAGCCAGTAGATCGGGCCCAGCTCCTGCGCGATCCTCCACATGTCGAGCACCGGCGACTCGGAGCCGATCGACAGGATGTTGCCGACGAAAGGCTTCCTCGCGGGATGCGGGATCGGATAGAGCGGGTTCTTGCCTGCCATGGTGTTCTTCGACCTCCTGGTCAGCCCTTTGCGAGCGACATCGCAGTATCTCGATGCCGCCGCGCGCGGCGGGCAGGGCTATCCCTTAGCGCAAGGGGATCAGGAAGCGGGCCGCACCATCTTGCACTCCGTGCCCTGCGCCAGCTCGTTGCCCGTATAGACTGCATCGGTGCGGAAGCCGTAGTTCGTGCCTTCCCAACCCACCTTCACCGCCTTGCCGTCGACAGGCGCGATGGTGTTGACCACCTGTGGCAGCAACAGCTGGTGGTCCTCGGCGCGCATGCGCACGGGGCCGACCACCGAATCGAAGCTCATGTCTTCCATCGCGCGCGCCACCTTGATGGTGTCGGTGCTGCCGGCCTTGTTGATGGCAGCTGCCAGCAGCCGCGGCGTGAGCTCGATGCGCGGCGCCAGGAAGTCCTTGCTTGTCTTGGCCTTGTAGGCCTTGGCCAGCGCATCGGCCTTCGGCCGGTCGGCCTGCCCCGGATGCCATTCGGCCACCCAGGTGAGCTTGCCCAGCTTGGCCTGCGACACCGCCAGCACCGTGCCCGGAACCGAGCCCGCGCTGTGGTTGAAATAATGCAGGTCGTAGCCCGCGTCGCCCGCGGCCTTGAGCAGCAGCGTCATGTCCTGCCCCCAGTTGCCGGTGATCACCGAATCGGCGCCGGCCTGGCGCACGTTGGCCAGGTAGGGCGCGAAGTCCTTCACGCGCCCGATGGGGTGCAGCGTTTCGCCCACGAACTGGATGTCGGGCCGCGCCAGCCCGACCAGCTGCCGGCCGTAGCTGGCCCATTGCTTGCCATGTGCGTAGTCCTGGTTGAGCAGGTAGACCTTCTTGATCTCCGGCGTTTTCTTGATGTGGTTGGCCAGCGCCTTCATCTTCATCGCGGTGTTGGCCTCCGTCTGGAAATGCCAGAAGCTGCAGGCCTTGCCCGTCATCTCGGGATCGATCGAGGAGTGGTTGAGCACGATCAGTTCCTTGCCCGGATTGCGCTGGTTCCAGCGGTTGACCGACTGCACCAGCGCCGTCACCACCGAGGAGCCCGAGCCGCCGGTCACGATGGCCTGGGCGCCCTGGTCGATTGCGGCTTGCAGCGCACTCTGGCTCTCCTGCGCCGAGAGCTTGCTGTCGAACTGCAGCAGTTGCAGCCTGGTGCCGCCGAGGACGCCGCCCTTGGCGTTGATGTCCTCGATCGCGTACTGCGTGTGCGTGAGCATCAGCTCGCCGACGTTCGCGAAAGGGCCCGAGAGCGGGTCGATGTAGGCGATCTTGTAGGTCTGCTGGGCGTGTGCGGCGCCGGCGGCGAGCACTGCGGCGGCGGCCAGAGGCGCGAGCGCGAAGGTGGACTTCATGGCTTGTCTCGGAAAGTTGGGGTGGACGAAAGGGAAGGACGCGCGGGCCGGTCAGCCCCCACGCTCGCGCAGGCCCAGCACGCGCCACGAGAGCTGCGTGAGCTCGGCCACCACCTCGTCGGGCGAGAGGCGGCCCTCGGGCCGGTACCAGCTGTAGAGGAAGCCGGGCAGGCTGAGCGCGGCCAGCGCGGTGATCTTGGTCTCGTGAAAGTCCAGGTCGCCATCGCGCCGCGCCTCCTCGAGCAGGGGACAGAGGCGGTCGTAGAAATGGTGCGCCAGCTTCTTCTGCGCCGCGACGTACTCGGGCCGGTAGACCTGCGGCTCGCGGTACGGAAAGAAGGCGCAGGGATGATGGGCCACCGTGGCGCGGATCAGGCGCTCGATGCCTTCCTTCACCTTCTCGACGGCGGGGCGCGGATCGCCTTCGGCGAAGTCCAGCGAGGTGAAGCAATCGACCGTGGGCTGCCACGAGAGCGTCTCGAAGATCTCCTGCTTGTCGCGGAAGTAGTAGTAGACGAAGGGCTTGGTGACCTCGAGCGCGCGCACGATCTGGGCCATGGTGGTGTTGGCATAGCCCTGCGTTGCGAAGAGCTGCGCGGCCGCCTGCAGGATGCGCTCGCGTTGGACGTCGGTCCCCGCGGTGGCCGCGCGCTGGCGGCCGGTGCCCTGCGGCAGGTCGGTGCGGTCAGAGGGTTTGCGAGGTGTCGCCGAAGTTATACCCATGGGTAGGATTGTTGGAGCACCATCGGGGCTTGGCAAGCGGCCAGTCCTATCGATAACCCTGTGAGAGTGACGCCATGGAGACATTGACCCGGCTCCCCGATCGCCCCGAGCAACCCCTGCACGAGTACCTGCGCGCGCATGCGCGCGAGCGCGGCAGCCATCCGGCATGCATCTGGTACGGCCATTCGATGAACTACGCCGAGCTCGACGCGGCGAGCGATGCCTTCGCGGCGCGGCTGCAGGCGATCGGCGTGAGGAAGGGCGACCCGGTCGTGCTCTTCCTCAACAACTGCCCGCAGTACCTGGCGGCGCACTTCGGCATCCAGAAGATCGGCGCGATCGTCTGCCCCAGCGGCCCGCTGAACAAGGAGCACGAGCTGGCCTACCAGGTCAATGACCTGAACGCGCGGGTGATTGTCGCGGCCTCCTCGCTGCTGCCGGTGGTGGACAAGGTGCGTGGCCAGAGTGCGTTGGCGCACGTATTCGTGGTGCACTACGCGGACCTGCTGCCGCAGGCGCCCACGCTCGACCTTCCAGGCGACCTGGCCGCGGCGCAACGCGAGCCGCGGCTCGTGCCGGACGGATGCGAGGACTTCCTGGCCGTCATGAAAAGCGGAGCGCGCCCGGCACCTGTCGCCCTGTCGATGGACGACGTTGCGCTGATGACCTACACGTCCGGCACCACCGGCCTGCCCAAGGGCGCGATGCTGAGCTACGGCAATGCGCTCTTCAAGACGCGCGCCGCCGCCGACTGCAACGGCGTGGCAGGCGGCGACGTGCTTCTGTCCATCGCGCCGCTCTATCACATCGCCGGCATGCTGATGGGCGTCAACGTGCCGGTGCTCACCGGCGCCACCTCGGTGCTGCTGCACCGCTTCGAGCCTAGCGCGGTGCTCCAGGCCATCGAGCGCTACCGCGTCAGCTGGTGGTACAGCATTGCGCCGATGAACGTGGCATGCATGCAGGTGGAGGGCATCGAAGGCTTCGACCTGTCCAGCCTGCGGATGAATCCGGTCACCAGCTTCGGCATCACCTTCACCGAGCCCCTGGCCGCGCAGTGGCGCAGCGTTGCGAAGAACTGCGCATCCTTCGAGGCGGCCTATGGCTTGTCGGAGACCCACACCTGCGACACCTACACGCCGCACCATGCGCCGCGCTGGGGCACGCAGGGGATCGCGGTGCCGGGTGTCACCATCCGGATCATCGACCCCGACTCCGGCGCCGACCGGCCCGTGGGCGAGATCGGCGAGATCGTGCTCACGAGCCCCGGCAGCTTCAAGGGCTACTGGAACAAGCCGGAAGCGACCGCCGCGACGCTGCGGCACGGGTGGGTGCACACCGGCGACATGGGCAAGCTCGATGCGGACGGCTACCTGACCTTCATCGGTCGCTTCAAGGAAATGATCAAGGTCTCGGGCTACAGCGTCTTCCCCGAGGAGGTCGAGACCCTCCTCGTCAAGCACCCGGCCGTGGCGCAGGCGGCGGTGATCGCCGAGCCCGACCCGGACAAGGGCGAGGTGGTCAAGGCCTTCATCGTGCGCAAGCCTGGCGCTGCGCTCGAAGCCGACGCGCTGGTGGCCTGGGCGCGCGAGAACATGGCGCCCTACAAGGCGCCGCGCACGGTGCGCTTCATCGATGCGCTGCCCACCACGGGCGCCGGCAAGGTGCTGCGCCGGCTGCTGAAAGACCATCCCTGAAAGGGCCTGCGTTGTTCAAGAAGATCCTTGTGGCCAACCGCGGCGAGGTCGCGGTGCGGCTGGTGCGCGCGCTGCGCGACCTGGGCATGGCGAGCGTCGCCGTCCATGCGAAGGACGATGCCGCGGCCCTGCACGTTCAACTGGCCGACACGGCGGTCCCGCTCGGCCTCACCGGGCCTGCCGCGTACCTGGACGGCGCCGCGCTGATCGAGATCGCGCGTGCCGAGGGCTGTGATGCCGTGCATCCCGGCTACGGCTTTCTCAGTGAGAGGGCCGATTTCGCGCAGGCCTGTGCGGACGCGGGCTTGTGCTTCATCGGCCCTGCGCCGGATCAGCTCGCGCTCTTCGGCGACAAGGCGCGTGCCCGCGCGCTGGCGCAGCAATGCGATGTGCCGGTCATGCCGGGCAGCGCCGGTGCCGTGACGCTGGCCGAGGCGCAGGCCTTCTTCGCCGCGCAGCAGGCCGACAAGGCGGGCGTCATGGTCAAGGCCATCGGCGGGGGCGGAGGGCGCGGGATGCGCGCCGTGCTGAGTGCGTCCGACCTGCCGCAAGCGCATGCGCGCTGCGTGTCCGAGGCGAAGGCCGCCTTCGGCGTCGAGGGCGTGTACGTCGAGCGGCTGATGCGCCACGCGCGACATATCGAGATCCAGGTGCTGGGCGATGGACGTGCGGTCGCGAGCCTGGGCGAGCGCGAATGCACGCTGCAGCGGCGCTTCCAGAAGCTGGTCGAGATCGCGCCCAGCCCCTCGCTGCCGACGGAATTGCGCGAGCGCCTGACGCAGGCCGCGCTGCGGATGGCGAAGGCCGTGGGCTACCGCGGCCTGGGCACCTTCGAATTCCTGGTGGATGAAGAATCGACGAGCCTGCCCTTCGTCTTCATCGAGGCCAATCCGCGCCTGCAGGTCGAGCACACGGTGACGGAAGCGGTCACCGGGCTCGACCTGGTGCAGTTGCAGATCGGCGTCGCGGCAGGGCAGCGGCTCGATGAACTGGGCATCGAAGCCGATCGCAGCGCGCCGCAGCGCGGCTTCGCGGTGCAGTGGCGCCTCAACGCCGAGACACTCGACGCGCAGGGCCAGGCGCGCCCGGCCGGCGGCGTGCTGTCGCGCTTCGACCTGCCTGCCGGCCTCGGCGTGCGCATCGACACCCACGGCTACACGGGGCTCGCGCCCTCGCCGCACTACGACACGCTCCTCGCCAAGCTGATCGTCCACACCGCCTCGCCGCGCTTCGACGACGTGCTGCGGCGCTCGTTGCGCGCACTGGAGGAATGCCGCATCGAGGGCGTCTCGACCAACCTTGCGCTGCTGCGTGCGATCGGCGAGCGACCGGAGTTTGCGACGCAGAAGCTGCACACCCGCTTCGTCGAGGAGCACCTGTCCGACCTGCTCGCGGCGGCCTCGCGCATCGATGCGGCGACGGCCGAGGCGGCCCACCCGCCGGCGGTCGAGCCGAAGGCGATGCCGCCGCAGGAGGACGGGAGCGGCCTGGTGGTCAAGGCCCCGATGCCGGCGCGACTGGTGCAGTTCGAGGTCGAGGTGGGCGACATCCTGCCGGCCGGTGCGCAGCTCGGCGTGCTCGAGGCGATGAAGATGGAGCATCTGCTGCATGCGCCTGCAGCAGGCCGCGTGGTCGCGCTGCTCGCCGCGCCCGGCGACTACCTGGTGGAGGGCCAGTCGCTGCTGCGGCTCGAGCCGGTGGATGCGCAGGCCGCCGAGGCCGAATTGCATCCCGAGCAGGACCTCGATGCGATCCGGCCCGACCTGCAGAAGGTGATCGATCGCCACGCCTTCACGCTCGACGCCAACCGCGGCGCAGCGGTCGCGAAGCGCGAGGCTAAGGGCGGCCGCACCGCGCGCGCCAATATCGCGGACCTCTGCGACCTGGCCGAGGAGCCGGCCAACTTCAATGAATACGGTGCACTCGCGATCGCGGCGCAGACGCGCCGCCGCCCGCTGGAGGACCTGATCGCCAACACGCCGGCAGACGGCATGGTGACCGGCATCGGCAGCGTCAACGCGAAGCAGTTCGGCCCCGAGAAGTCGCGCTGCGTGGTCATGGCCTACGACTACACGGTGCTTGCCGGCACGCAGGGCCTGCGCAACCACCAGAAAACCGATCGCATGCTGGGCATCGCGCACCAGCTGAAGCTGCCGGTGGTGCTGTTCGCCGAAGGCGGCGGCGGGCGACCGGGCGACACCGACATGCCGATCGTCGCCGGTCTCAACAACCACACCTTCAGCCGGTTCGCGGCGCTCTCCGGCCAGGTGCCGGTGGTGGGCATCGTGCACGGGCGCTGCTTTGCCGGCAATGCGGCGCTGCTGGGCTGCACCGACGTGATCATCGCCACCGAGGCCAGCAACATCGGCATGAGCGGGCCGGCCATGATCGAGGGCGGCGGGCTCGGCACCTTCGCGCCCGAGCAGATCGGGCCCAGCGCCGTGCAGTCGCGCAACGGCGTGATCGATATCCTCGTGGAGGACGAGGCGGCGGCGGTGGCGGCGGCGAAGCAGTACCTCTCGTACTTCCAGGGTTCGATGCGCGAATGGCAGTGCGCCGACCCGCGCGCGCTGCGCCATGTGGTGCCCGAGAACCGGCTGCGCGTGTACGACGTGCGCGCCGCGATGCGCGGCGTGGCCGACACCGGCTCGCTGCTGGAGCTGCGCGCCGGCTTCGGCGCCGGGATCGTCACCGCATTGGCGCGCATCGAAGGCAAGCCGGTGGGCCTGCTCGCGAACAATCCGCACCACCTCGGCGGCGCGATCGACGTCGAGGCCGCCGACAAGGCCGCGCGCTTCATGCAGCTGTGCAACGCGCACGGCCTGCCGCTGGTCGCGCTGTGCGACACACCTGGCTTCATGGTGGGCCCGGAGATCGAGGCACAGGCCCAGGTGCGCCATGTGTGTCGCATGTTCATGGTGGCCTCGCACCTGCGCGTGCCGTATTTCGCGGTGGTGCTGCGCAAGGGCTACGGGCTGGGCGCGCAGGCGATGACGGCTGGTGGCTTCGACGCGCCGGTCTTCACCGTGGCCTGGCCCACCGGCGAGTTCGGTGCGATGGGGCTGGAAGGCGCGGTGCGCCTGGGCTTTCGCAAGGAGCTCGAGGCCGCGGCCGAGGGCCCCGAGCGCGATGCCTTGTTCAAGAAGCTGGTGGCGCAGCAGTATGCGAACGGCGAGGCGATCCACATGGCGCAGACGCTGGAGATCGATGCGGTGATCGACCCGGCCGACACGCGCGCCTGGCTGGTGCGCGGACTGGCCTCGGCCTCGGTGGCGCCGCGGCCGGCCACGCCGTTCGTGGATACCTGGTAGCCCTCACGGGCCTGCGTCCGACACGCCGGGGCGCGAGCTCATGCGTAAACTGCCGCGCTTGCGCACGGACCTGTTGACACGACGACGATTCGCCCAGGCCGGGCTCGCGCGCTGCGCGGGCCTGGGGCTTTTGGCCATCATTCCGCTTCCCCTGCGCGCGCAGTCGAAACCAGCGCAAGCGCCGCGCTGGGCCGCGAGCTGGGCTGCGGCGCCGTTCGACTACGTGCCGGCGCCGCTGTTCCCCGGCCTGCCGGCGCTGCCCGCCAGGCCGCAGCGCTTCGAAGGGCAGAGCCTGCGCCAACTGATGGTGTCGGCCCTCGCGGGCGGGCGCGTGCGTGTGCGCTTCTCGAACCTGTTCGGACGCCAACCCCTGCGCATCCTGGAGGCCAGCGTGGGGCTTGCCGCCGGCGCCGACGTGGTGGCGCCGGCCACGCTGCAGCGCCTGCGTTTCGGCGGGCGTAGCGGCGTCACGATCGCGCCAGGGCGCGAGGCCTGGAGCGACGGGACGCCGCTTGCCGTCGAGTCCGGCCAGACCGTCGCCGTGAGCTACCTGGTCGAAGCGGGCACGCCCTTCGCAACCATGCATCCGCTCGGCGCGACGGTGATGGTGCCCGGCGCCGCGGCGATGCGCGCGAGCTGGCGCGGTGCTGCTCCCTCGCCAATCAACCACATCGTCACCGGCCTGGACGTCGCCATGCAGGCCACACCGCGCGTGGTGGTGGCCTTCGGCGACTCGATCACCCAGGGCACGGGCAACGGCGAGGCCGCGCCGGCGAGCTATCCGGATCGGCTGGCCCAGCGCCTGCGCGAGCAGCAGCCCGGTGGACAAGGAGGCTTCGCGGTGATCAATGCCGGCATCGGCGGCAACCGGCTCCTCTTGGACGGCACGGGTCCGCGCGGCGTCGATCGCTTCCGGCGCGATGCGCTGGGTCAGAGCGGCGTGACGCATGTGCTGATCCTCATCGGCATCAACGACCTCGGTGTCAGCCTGCCGGCCGCGATGCAGGGGCTGTCGCGGGCCTTCAGGCCGCCGAGCGCCGAGCAGCTGGCGGCCGGGCTGCGGCAGCTGATCGGGGAGGCGCGCGGCCGCGGTGTGAAGGTGCTGCTCGGCACGATCACGCCCTTCAAGGGTGCCGGCTACTGGAGCGAGGAGAAGGAGCTGCGCCGGCAGGCCCTGAACCGCTGGATCCGTGGCCGCCAGGACGTCGATGCGGTGGTGGATTTCGACCAGGCACTGCGCGACCCCGCCGATCCGGCCACCATGAACCCGCTGTACGACAGCGGCGACCACCTGCACCCCGGTCCCGCCGGCTATGCGGCGATGGGCGATGCGATCGACCTGCGCGAGCTGAGCGAATAGCGCGCTTTGGGGTTGCAACAAAAAGCGACACACGTTTACAAGAAGCTGCGCAGCGGGCTTACACGCGCTTCACACCGTCCCGCGAGGATGAAGGCTCCAACAACTCATGAGGGCCTCCCCATGAAAAAACTCGCGATTTCTCTTGCCGTGGGCGCCGCCTCGCTCCTGTCGCTGGGCACCGCCGTGATGGTCCCGACGACCGCACAGGCCCAGCCCGCGATCGTCATCCAGACCCCGCCGCCCCCGCCGCGCTCCGAGCGCGTGCCGCCGCCGCGCCGTGGCTACGTGTGGGCACCGGGCCACTACGAGTGGCAACGTGGGCGCCACGTCTGGGTGCGCGGCGCCTGGGTCCGCGCCCGGCCGGGCTATGCCTACCGTGCGCCGGAATGGCGTGAGCGGGATGGGCGCTGGGAATACAACCGCGGCCGCTGGGACCGTGATCGCGACGGCGTGCCGAACCGCTACGACCGTGACCGCGACAACGACGGCGTGCCCAACCGGTACGACCGCGACCGCGACAACGATGGCGTGCCGAACCGCCGCGACAACCGTCCCAACAACCCGAACCGCAGCTGATATGAGCCAGAAGGAAACGCCCGCGCAGCGGGCGTTTTTTCTTCTGTCGAGGCATTCAGCGAAGCATGCTGAACACCAGCGGCATCAGCAGCGCCGCCAGCACCACTTGCATCCCCAGCGCGAGTCCCGCGTAGGCCCCTGCATTCGCATCCACGTGCAGGGCGCGCGCGGCGCCGATGCCGTGGGCGGTGGTGCCGAGCGCAAAGCCGCGCGCTGCGAAGCCGTGGGGGCTGGTGCCGATGCGCAGGGCATCGAAGAGGTATTTGCCCGAGAGCGCGCCAATCATGCCGGTCAGCACCGCGAACACCGCGGACAACGCCGGGATCCCGCCGATCTTCTCGGAGATGCCCATCGCCACCGGCGCGGTGACCGACTTGGGCGCCAGCGAAAGCACCACGTCGTGCGGCAGTCCCACGGCCCAGGCCAGCGCCACGGCCGAGGCGCTCGCCGCTACGCCGCCCAGCAGCGCCGCCAGCAGCAGCCGGCCGAAGCGCGTCCTGAGCTCGGCGCGCCGTTGCCACAGCGGCCAGGCCAGCGCGACGACCGCGGGGCCGAGCAGGAAATGGATGAACTGGGCGCCCGCGAAATAGCTGGGGTAGTCCACGCCGGTCGCCAGCAGGCCGCCGGCCAGCGCGATCACCGACCACAGCACGGGATTTGCCCAGGGTGCGCTGCCCAGCCGCGCGTAGGCCGCATTCGCGAGAAGGTAGGTCACCAGCGTGGCCGTGAGGCCGAAGAGCGGCGTGGCCGAGAGATAGATCCACAGTTCGACGAAGCGGGGCATGGGTCAGCGCTCCTCCTCGCGGCTGCGCTTGCGATCGGGCCAATAGAGCACCGTGGCCGTCACGGCCAGCCCGATCCAGGTCGATAGTGCGATCACGAACAGCATGCGGCCGCCATATTGCGCAAGCAGCGCGAGGTGCGTCATCACGCCCACGCCGACCGGGATGAAGAGCAGCGACAGGTGCGAGAGCAGGAAGTTCGCGCATTCGGCCACCGGCTCGCGCACGGGTTCGAAGTTGAGCGCGGCGAGCAGCAGCACCAGGCCCAGCACCGGTCCGGGCAGGGGAAGAGAAAGCCCTCGCGACAGCAGCTCGCCGATCGATTGCAGGACCAGAAGCCAGGCCAGGCCGCGCAGTCCTTTCATCTCAGAAGCGCGGCAGGTCGCCGTGCGGCATCGGCTGCCCTGCGCGGAACACCTGCTTGCCGTACTCGGCGCAGCGCTGCAGCGTCGGGATGGTCTTGCCCGGGTTGAGCAGGCCCGCCGGGTCGAAGGCACGCTTGACGCCGAACATCTGCTCGTTCTCCTCGGCCGTGAACTGCACGCACATGCTGTTGAGCTTCTCCACGCCCACGCCGTGCTCGCCCGAGACCGTCCCGCCCATGGCGACGCTGGTCTCCAGGATGTCGGCGCCGAAGAGCTCGCAGCGGTGCAGCTCGTCGGGGTCGTTGGCATCGAAGAGCACCAGCGGATGCAGGTTGCCGTCGCCCGCGTGGAACACGTTGCAGCAGCGCAGGTTGTATTTGATTTCCATCTGCTGGATCGCCAGCAGGATGTCGGCCAGGCGCTTGCGCGGGATGGTGGAGTCGAGGCACATGTAGTCGGGGCTGATGCGGCCCGAGGCCGGGAAGGCGTTCTTGCGCCCGCTCCAGAATTTCAGGCGCTCTTCCTCGCTGGTGCTCACCGAGATCGCGGTCGCGCCCGAGGCCCGCAGCACGTCGCTCATGCGGCCGATCTCTTCCTCGACCTCCTCCGGCGTGCCGTCCGATTCGCACAGGAGGATGGCCGCCGCCTCGAGGTCGTAGCCGGCGCGCACGAAGTCCTCGACCGCGGCCGTCATCGGCTTGTCCATCATCTCGAGGCCGGCCGGGATGATGCCGGCCGCGATCACCGCCGCCACCGCATCGCCGGCTTTGCGCACATCGTCGAAGCTGGCCATGATGCAGCGCGCCAACTGCGGCTTGGGCACCAGCTTGACCGTGACTTCGGTGGTGACGGCCAGCATGCCTTCGCTACCCACCACCAAGGCCAGCAGGTCGAGCCCTGCGCAGTCCAGCGCCTCGCTGCCGAACTCCACTGCTTCGCCCTCGGCGGTGAAGCCGCGCACGCGCAGCACGTTGTGCAGGGTCAGGCCGTACTTGAGGCAGTGCACGCCGCCCGAGTTCTCGGCCACGTTGCCGCCGATGGTGCAGGCGATCTGGCTCGAGGGGTCGGGGGCGTAGTAGAGGTTGAAGGGCGCGGCCGCCTCGCTGATCGCGAGGTTGCGCACGCCGCACTGGACCACCGCGGTGCGGCTGACCGGATCGACCTTCAGGATGTTGTTGAACTTGGCGAGCGAGAGCGTGACGCCCATCGCATGCGGCATCGCGCCGCCGGAGAGCCCGGTGCCTGCGCCGCGCGCCACCACCGGCACGCCGAGCGCGTGACAGCTCTGGAGCACGGCCTGCACCTGCGCCTCGGTCTCGGGCAGGGCAACCGCCAGCGGGCGCTGGCGATAGGCGGTGAGGCCGTCGCATTCGTAGGGCGTGGTGTCCTCGGGTTGCCAGATCAGCGCATGGGCGGGCAGGCGGGCCTGGAGCGCGCGGACCACCTCGGCCTGGCGTTCGGAAGCCTGCAGCAGCTCGCGCTGGGTGGTGGTCGTGGGCGCGTTCATGGACCCGACTCTACGGCAAGGGCCGCGGGGCGTGCTATTTGAAGACCACCGTGCGGTGCCCGTTGAGCAGCACCCGGTGTTCGCTGTGCCACTTCACGGCGCGGGCCAGCACCTGGGTCTCGGTGTCGCGGCCGCGGGCGGTGAGGTCCTCGACCGTGTCGGTGTGGTCGGACCGCTCCACGTCCTGCTCGATGATCGGGCCCTCGTCGAGGTCGGCCGTCACGTAGTGGGCGGTGGCGCCGATCAGCTTCACGCCGCGGTCGTGCGCCTGGTAGTAGGGCTTGGCGCCCTTGAAACTGGGGAGGAAGGAGTGGTGGATGTTGATCGCGCGGCCGGCGAGCTGGGTGCACAGGTCGTTGCTGAGGATCTGCATGTAGCGCGCCAGCACCACCAGCTCGGCGCCCTCGGCCTCGATGATCTCCAGCTGCTTCGCCTCGGCCTGGGCCTTGGTGGCCGCCGTGACCGGGATGTGGTGGAAAGGCACGTTGTAGCTGGCGGCCAGCTGGTAGAAGTCGCGGTGGTTCGAGACGATGGCGCGCACGTCGATCGAGAGCAGACCGCTCTTCCAGCGGAACAGCAGGTCGTTGAGGCAGTGGCCTTCCTTGCTGACCAGGATCACCGTCTTCATCGGCTCGGCCGCCACGTGCAGCTTCCAGCGCATGCCGAAGCTCGCAGCCAGGCCCCCGATCTGCTCGCGCAGCGCCGCTTCGCCGTGGTCGGCGCAGGCAAAGCGCACGCGCATGAAGAACAGGCCCGTGCCGTGGTCGTTGTACTGCGCCGCTTCTTCGATGTTGCCGCCGCGCTCGAGCAGGAAGCCGGATACGGCATGGACGATGCCGGTGCGGTCGGGGCAGGAAAGGGTGAGGATGTACGCGGGGGTCATAAGGGGCAGGATTGTCGCAGGGCTGCCGAAGAACGCGGCCGGTGCCAAAATGCCCTTCCCCCCAGCGTCCACCCTGCAGGAGCGAACAAGATGGCCTACAACGACTTCAGCATGGACAACCAGTGGTTGCCCTTCACCCCCAACCGCCATTTCCGCAAGGATCCGCGCGTCTTCGTGGCCGCCGACGGCATGGAGTTCACCACCCACGACGGGCGCAAGGTGATCGACGGGATCTCCTCGCTCTGGTGCGTGGGCGCGGGCCACAACCGCAAGCCCATCAACGAGGCGATCAAGAAGCAGCTGGACACGCTCGACTACGCAACGGCCTTCCAGGTCAGCAACGACAAGGCCTTCAAGGCGGCCGAGATGATCGCCGCGATGGCGCCGGGCGACCTCAACAAGGTGTTGTTCTGCAACTCCGGCAGCGAGGCGGCGGACACCTCGCTGAAGGTGGCGCTGGCCTACCACCGCGCGCGCGGAGAAGGGCACCGCAACGTCTTCATCGGGCGCGAGAAG
Organism: Variovorax sp. RA8; assembly: GCF_901827175.1. Taxonomy (NCBI): domain Bacteria; kingdom Pseudomonadati; phylum Pseudomonadota; class Betaproteobacteria; order Burkholderiales; family Comamonadaceae; genus Variovorax; species Variovorax sp. RA8. Next base: position 689,349 of record NZ_LR594662.1, read on the forward strand.
GGCTACCACGGCGTGGGCTTCGGCGGCATGTCGGTGGGCGGCATCCCGGGCAACCGCAAGGTGTTCGGCTCGGCCTTCCTGCCGCGGGTGGACCACATGCGCTTCATCCACGATCCGGTGAACCATGCCTACATCCACAACCAGGAGCCGGTGTGGGCCGAGGACGCGCTGGCCGACCTGGAGCAGCGCATCCTGCCGCTGCACGATCCGAGCAATGTGGCCGCGATCATCGTGGAGCCGATAGCAGGCTCTGCGGGCTGGTACCTGCCGCCCAAGGGCTACCTGCAGAAGCTGCGCGAGATCTGCGACAAGCACGGCATCCTGCTGATCTTCGACGAGGTCATCACCGGCTTCGGCCGCATGGGCACCAACTTCGCGTCGGACTTCTACGGCGTTGTGCCCGACATGCTGAACTTCGCCAAGTGCGTGACCAACGGCGTGATCCCGCTGGGCGGCGTGATCTGCCGCGACAAGCTCTACGACGCGATGATGAACACCTCGGCGCCCGAGTACGTCGTGGAGTTCTTCCACGGCTACACCTACTCGGGCCATCCGGTGGCCTGCGCCGCGGCGATCGCGACGCTCGAGCTGCTGCAGCAGGAAAAGCTCTTCGCCCGCGCCGGCGAGATGGCCAAGGTGCTGGGCGATGCCTTCCATGGCACGTTCAAGGGCCTGCCCAACGTGATCGGCATCCGCAGCCTCGGCTTGGCCGCGGCGGTGGAGTTCGCGCCGATCGCCGGCGCGCCGGGCAAGCGCGCCTACGACATCTTCCTGGACTGCTTCCACAAGGGCTCGCTGGTGCGCCCGGCCGGCGACGTGATCGTGATCGCGCCGCCCTTCGTGGTGGAGAAGTCGCACATCGACACGCTGGTCAACACGCTGGCGGACTCGATCCGGAAGAACGCCTGAACCTGAATCGGCCCGTCTTTCGCGTCTTCCGCGCCTTTCAGCTCCCGGGCCCGGCCTGCGCCCGGAGAGTCGCGCAATAGTCCTTCTCCGGCAGCGCGGGCGTTTGCCACACGGCATCGAAGGCGCCCGGCTCGCGCGGCGGGTTGGACGTGCCGCCGGCCTGCAGCTGCACCGTCTTCACCGCGAGATCGCTCGGCAGGTGCTGCGGCACGCCGAGCGCCCTGGCCGTGTGGCCGGCACCGCTCAGCAACAGCACCGTCTTGCCCGGCACGCGCGCCTTGACGATGGTCTGCGCCATCGCGCGGTCGCGTGCGATCTGGATGCGCGTCATGGGCGCGATCTGCGACTCGGGCAGCAGGTTGCAGTGGCCGCTGCGCACGGCCTCCTGCTGGGCCTTGTGCGCCTCGGCCCCCAACTGCACGTCCAGCGACACGTCGGCCATGGCGTCCTTCATGCGCTCGCGCGGCAGGTTGGCGCCGAGCACCGGCACGCCGGCGCGTACCGCGGCCATCACGGCGGGGCCGTAGGCGCTCCAGGGCCAGGCCTTTTCGTTCCAACCGAGGGCGGTCTGCACCTGGGCTTCGGTCGCGGCGGGGCCGAGGTGGGCCGTGCCGCTGCCTTCCTCGGCCATCTCGATCGCCAGTGCAGCCAGGCGCCCGCGCGCGGCCAGCGCCTCCACCGTCTCGCGCTCGATCACGTGGTGCTCGGGCGCGTCGTGCTGCTCGCCCAGCAGCAGCGCGTCGGCCGGCAGCAGGGCCATGGCGCGGCGGGCGACCGGCGCACCCGCCGGTCCCGGTGCAGAGCAGCCGGCGAGCAGCGCCGCGGCCAGCAGGGACGGCAGCCAGCCGGGCGGGAGCAGGGGGCGATGCGGCATCGGGCCATACTACGCGAGGGCGGCCGCGCCGCGTCGCCATCCATCGTCCCTTCCTCCTGTCCGTGCCCCCGCCTCGATTGACGCTGCGCATCCTCGCCACCCTGTTGCTTGCGCTCGTGGCCGCAGGCGCCTGCCTCGCGCTGCACACCCCGCTGCCGTGGATGATCGGGCCGCTGCTGGCAGTGTCGCTCGCCTCCATCGCCGGGGCGCCGACGGCCAGCTATACGCTGCTGCGCAATGCGGGGCAGTGGGCGATCGGGCTGGCCCTGGGGCTCTATTTCACGCCGCAGATGGTGGGGCTGGTGGCCGGCCTCTGGTGGGCCATCGTCCTGGCGATCGCCTGGGCGCTCGGCCTGGGCTGGCTGTTCGGCAACTGGTTGCAGGTCATGCATGCCACGCGCATGCCGCATGTGCCGGTGCATTCCATGAGAGCCACGACTTACTTCTCAGGCGCGATCGGCGGCGCCTCGGAGATGACGCTGCTGGCCGAGCGGGCGGGTGCGCGCACCGATCTGGTGGCCGCGGCCCACAGCCTGCGGCTGGTGCTGGTCACAGTGGCGATTCCCTTCGCCATGCAATGGAGCGGGCTGCACGGGCTCGAGCTCCATGCGGCGGGGCCGCGCGAGGTGCGCTGGGGCGGGCTTGGCCTGCTGGCGCTGGCGACCGGGGTGGGCGGGCTGGCGATGCAGCTCGCGGGGCGCACCAATCCCTGGTTCATCGGGCCGCTGGTGGTCTCCATGGGATTCGCCGTCGCGGGCCAGTCGCTCTCGGCCGTGCCAGCCTGGCTGTCGAACACGGCCCAACTGGTGATCGCTGTCAGCCTGGGCGTGCGCTTCAGCCGCGAGTTCCTGCACACGGCGCCGCGCTGGCTGGCGACGGTGGCGCTGGGAACCCTGGGGATGATCGTTCTGTGCGCCGGCTTCGCGTGGCTGCTGGCATGGGGCACGGGGCTGCATCCGGCTACCTTGATCCTCGGCACCTCGCCGGGCGGCATCGCCGAGATGGCGATCACCGCCAAGGTGCTTCAGTTGGGGGTGCCGGTCGTGACGGCATTCCAGGTGTGCCGGCTGGTAGCCGTGCTGCTGATCGTCGGGCCGATGTATGGCCGCTTGTACGGAACGAAAGGAAGCCGGACTCCTGGCGCTTAGTGCACCAGCACGGGCGTGTGGGCGAGCTCGGCGTAGCCCTCGAGCGTGTCTTCGACCTCTTCCTGGGTCGGGGTGTTGACCTGCCACGCGGCGATCTGCTGCTGGAACAGCTCCGCCCACGAGCCGTCGAGGTAAACCTCCTTGCCGGAGCGCTTGTCCACGATCTCGAAGCCATGGCGTGCGAGCACGGGAATGTTCGGCGCCACCGGCGTGTCGCCTTCGGTCGGCTGTACGTGCACGACGACGAAGGAGTCGGAGTCGTAAAGCATTTGCATGGCGGGTCCAGTGAGGATGTCGATAGCCTTCATGGTCGTTAGATAGCAATCAACGCGCCAGTTTCAATAAGCGCTGTTGTTTTGTAGGCACGGGCCGTTATTTTTTGTGCTTTGTTCGGCTTCAGGGCCGCGCGCCCTGGGCGTCGCGCAACTGGAAATCCGCGAAATCTCCATTGGCCAGGGTCTGCCGGATCCGCACCGGCAGGTAGCCGAGTTCGGGCGCGAGCCAGAGCTCCACCTTGTCGTCGTAAGGCTTGCGCGGGTTGCGCGTGAGCTTGCGGGCGTTGTATTGGCCAGCCGGGAGCGTCAGGTGCTCGTCGTCCTCGACCTTGAAAATCCAGAGGTCGGCGTCGCGCGGCCCGACGGTCTGGATCGCGAAGGCGCCGCCGGGCGGATAGCGCGCCGGGTCCCCGGCCATCAGGGCACCGAGCTGCAGCATCACGCTGAGCCGGTCCTGCGCGCCGGGCAGGAGCGGCACGCTCGGCGCGTTGTTGCTGAACACCACCTGGCCCTGCTCGCGCATGAAATGCGCGGCCACCTCGCTGCGGCGCGTGTCCGAGAAACGCGCGGGCTCGATGCCTCCGGCACCGATCGCGCCGTTGCTGTGCTGGCTGCGGATGGTCTTGAAGAGAAAGCGAAGCGACAGCTGGGCATCGTATTGCTGGCCGTCCTGCTGCCAGACCAGCGTGCCGAACACGCCTTGCATCGGCGCGCTGCCCATCTGGCCCGTTACCGCGAAGGCGAGCTGGACCGAACCCGGGACGTGCGTGGGCGGCGGGGCTTCGGCCTGGCCCGCGGCGGCGCCAGCGCCGGCGGTGGAACCGTCGGATGCCGCGCCGGCAGCGGCGCCCGCGGCCGGTTCGGAAGGTGCCTCCGCGGCGGCCGGCTCCGCCGGAGCCGTGACCTCGGCCGGGGCCGCCTGTTCGGGAGCCGGGCTGTCGGAAGGCGGCGGGCTCGGGGCCGCGGGCGCCTCGGGCCGGGCCGGGGGGCGTGGCCGCACGGGTTTGGGCGCGGGGGGCTTGGAGGCGGCCGGCGGCGCTGGCGCTGCCAGCGGCTCCGGCGCCGCCACCGGCGGCGGGGCGATCACGATGGTTCGCGTCACGAACTTGCCCGCCAACGGCGAGGGATGCGGCCCTCCTGCCAGCGGCGCCAGGCCCAGCAAGGCCAGGTGCGTGAGCAGCACGGCAGCGGCCAGCAGCGCCAAGGCGCGCCACGGTGGGCGCGGGACGCCGGGGAGGGCTGGAGCGGCGGGGCGCAGGTGCATCGGGAGTGGATCGGAGGCCGTTGCCAAGGTGCAGCTCGGTACACTGCCGGCCCGTCCAATCAGTTTAGTAGCAGCGATGCCACGTCGGCATCCGCACCCCGCTTCATCCATGAAACTCGCCACTCTCAAAGACGGCTCGCGCGACGGCCAGCTCGTCGTCGTTTCGCGCGACCTGGCCAGCGCCCACTACGCCACCGGCATCGCCAACCGTCTGCAGCAGGCGCTCGACGACTGGGGCTTCATCAGCCCGCAGCTGCAGGATCTGTCGGATGCCCTCAACGCCGGCCGCGCCCGCCACGCCTTCCCCTTCGACCCCGCGCAATGCATGGCGCCGCTGCCGCGCGCCTACCAGTGGGCCGACGGCTCGGCCTACCTCAACCACGTGGAGCTGGTGCGCAAGGCGCGCAACGCCGAGGTGCCGGAGAGCTTCTACAGCGACCCGCTGATGTACCAGGGCGGCAGTGACGACTTCATCGGCCCGTGCGACCGCATCGTGGTGCCCAGCGAGGCCTTCGGCATCGACTTCGAGGCCGAGGTCGCGGTCGTCACCGGCGACGTGAAGATGGGCGCCACCCCCGAACAGGCGCTCGACGGCATCCGCCTGCTGATGCTGGCCAACGACGTGAGCCTGCGCAACCTGATTCCGGCCGAGCTGGCCAAGGGCTTCGGCTTTTTCCAGAGCAAGCCCGCCACCGCTTTCAGCCCCGTGGCCGTCACGCCCGATGAACTTGGCGAGGCCTGGCAAGGTGGCCGCGTGCACCTCACGCTGCAAAGCAGCTGGAACGGCCGCAAGGTCGGTATGTGCGATGCCGGCGAGGAGATGACCTTCCACTTCGGCCAGCTGATTGCGCACATCGCCAGGACGCGCAACGTGCGCGCCGGCAGCATCGTCGGCAGCGGCACGGTCAGCAACAAGGGCGTCGAGAAGAACGGCCGGATGGAGTGGCCCAAGGGCTACAGCTGCATCGCCGAGAAGCGCTGCATCGAGACCATCCAGGACGGGCAGCCCTCCACCGAGTTCATGAAGTACGGGGACACGATCCGCATCGAGATGAAGGGGCGGGACGGGCAGTCGGTGTTCGGGGCGATCGATCAGGAAGTGGCGGCGCCCTGATCGCTCCAACGGAACGTGTCGTTATTTTTCAATTTCGACGACATGAGCTTGCCCTCATGTCGTTGACCGCGACATGAACCTCGGGATGTGTCGCACATTTTCGGTGTTGACGACACGTCAAGCCGAAGCGCCGCGCAGCAGATCCTTCAGACTCCTGATCCCCAGCCGCCGAAACGCCCGGTACTGGTGGGTCCGCACCGTGGTCAGCTCGACGCCGATTTCGCGCGCCGTTGCCTTGGCAGTCTTGCCGGCCAGCAGATGGCCGACGACCTCGCGTTCGCGCAGGCTGAGCGCGAGCAGACGGGTGCTCAGCGTAGGTTCGGCCGCCTCGCGGGCCGCCATCGCGCTGCGGCCGTGTGCGAGGGTCGCATCGGCCAGCACCGTGGCGTGGACCTCCAGCAGCGCGAAGTCCGCATCGCCGAACTCGGGCTGCGCCAGGCTGCGATAGAAACTCACCGCCGTGCGCTGCCCGGTCGGCAGCAGCAACAGCACCGAGGCGCGCTCGCGGATGCCGACGTCGCCATAGCAGGCCGCGCGGTAGGCCGGGTCCGCCACCTCCTCGGCGACCTGGTGCCCCATCCAGAGCTGGGGCCGCTTGGGCAGTTTGCGGGCCGCGAGCCACACCATGTTCGGATCGAGCCGGTCGAAGCGCTGGGCCACATAGCGCTCGGCCGTGCGCTCGGCGGTGCTGCCGTAGCTGCTCGCGGCCGACACGGTCTCGATGCGGCCGGCGGCGCTCACGGTGAAGACGGTGCAGAAGGTCACCGGCAGCACCCGGTGCATGGCGCTCAGGTAGCTGGCCGCCAGGTGCGGCGTGCCGATGCCGGCGAGCACGCCGCTGACCACGGGAGCCGCAAGCAGGCGCTCTTCCGCGCTGTTCAGGGGCCAGCGCCTCATAGAAGTCTCAGGGTTAACACTTCGTACGAAGTTATGACACCGGCGGGCGGGACGCATCGGGACAATCCCTTCGCATGAACACCGCAGTCCTGTCCTCGCCAGCCGCGCGCCCCGGCGATGCCGCCACCGGCCCGCTGCCGCCCGCGGCCGGCGCGTTGCCGCCGCCGGTCGGCGACTTCCGCTACACCCGCTTCGCGCCCGTACTGCCCCCGCTCCAGAACGGGGTCGAGGCCGGCCGTCATCCGGTGGTGATCGCGGGCGGCGGCCCGGTCGGCATGGCGCTGGCACTGGGCCTGGCCAACCACGGCGTGCGCAGTGTGATCCTGGAGGCCGACGACACCGTCTGCGTGGGCAGTCGCGCCGCCTGCATCTCGCGCCGCAGCCTGGAGATCGTCGAGCGGCTGGGCGTGCTCCGATCCTTCCTGGCCAAGGGCCTGCCCTGGACCGGCGGGCGCAGCTTCTACAAGACCGAGGAGGTATTCCGCTTCGAGATGCCGCACGACGAGCGGCAGAAGCTGCCGCCGATGATCAACCTCGAGCAGTACTACATCGAGCAGTACCTGCTGGACGAGATCGTGCGCCGCAACGCGGCCGAGCCGGGGCTGATCGACATCCGCTGGGGCACCGAACTCACCGGCCTCGCGCAGGAGGCCGATGGCGTCTCGCTCCAGGCGCGCAATGCCCTGGGCAGCTATGCGCTGAACGCCGCGTGGCTGGCCGGCTGCGACGGTGGCCAGAGCTTCGTGCGCAGGTCGCTCGGCCTCAACCTCGAGGGGACGGGCTATGAAGGTCGCTACGTGATCATCGACATCGAGCTGCACAGCGCGCACCCGACCGAGCGCCGGGCCTGGTTCGACCCGCCGTGGAACCCCGGCTCGACGGTGCTGATGCACCGCCAGCCCGACGATATCTGGCGCATCGACTACCAGCTGCGCGCCGGCCAGAGCACGGAAGACGCGCTGAAGCCCGACGCGGTGACCGAGTTCGTGCAGCGCCACCTCGACGCCATCGGCGAGGGCCATCTCCCGTGGAAGACGGTCTGGACTTCGGTCTACCGGGCCGGCGCGATGACGCTGCAGAGCTACCGCCACGGCCGAGTGCTCTTCGCCGGCAACGCCGCGCATGCGATGCCCATCTTCGGCGTGCGCGGCCTCAACTCGGGCTTCGACGACGCCGACAACCTGGCCTGGAAGCTCGCACTGGTGGCGCGCGGCGTGTCCGGCGATGCGCTGCTCGACAGCTATTCGCAGGAGCGCATCGCCGCCTTCCACATCAACGCCGAGAGCGCGATGCGCAGCACCGAGTTCATGTCGCCGCCCTCGCGCGGCTTCGATCTGCTGCGCGAGGCGGCGCTGTCGCTCGCGGGCGCGCACCGCGGGATCGCCAACCTGATCAACCCGCGGCAGACGCAGGCGGTGCACTACGAGGACTCCGCGCTGTCCAGCGAGAGCGAGGCGCTGCCGGCCGGGCCCCGGCCCGGCGAGACCCTGCCCGAGCAGCCGCTGGGGCCGCGGCTGCATCTCACCGATTGGCTGGGCCCGCGGTTCACCATTCTCGTGCTCAACATCGAGCGCCTGGATCCCGCTTTCGAGGCCGAGCTCCGCGCCGCGCAGGCCGGTCCGTTGGAGGCCGTGCTGCGCACGCTGCCGCCGTCCGAGGCGCATGCCCCGGTGTTCGAAGCGCTGGGCGCGCAGGATGGCGCGGTCTACCTGGTGCGTCCCGATGGCCATGTGGCCGCGCGATGGCACCGCGTCACGCCAGGGGCGCTGGCGCAGGCACTGGCACGCGCCTCGGCGCTGGCCCTGAAGGAGGCCGCATGACTGCCCTGAGCCTCGAGGCACGCGACCGGCTCTACGCCGAATGCGCCCGCGCCATCAGCGAAGCCGGCGCCGAGCGAGAATCGCTCTTCCTCGCGCGACTTGTGCTGCTGCTCTTCGAGCAACTCGGCGACGAGGCGCGTTGCCGGGCCTCGCTGGCGGAGGCGCTGCGCGACTTGCCGGTGCCTTCGCTGTCGGCGGCAGCGCCGGACGATGCCGATACGGCTTGATTCATTCATTCGAACCCCAGGAGACTTCATCGATGGACCGCAGAACCCTGCTCACCACCCTCGCCGCGACCGCGGCCGCCGGCGCCGCACCCTGGGCGCGCGCGCAGAACTACCCCGAGCAGCTCATCAAGTGGGTGGTGCCCTATCCCGCCGGCGGCGGCACCGACGTCATCGCGCGCACCCTGGCCGAGGCCATGCGCCAGACCCTGGGCCAGCAGATCGTGATCGACAACCGGCCCGGCGCATCGACCAACATCGGCGCCGACCTGGTCGCCAAGTCCAAGCCCGACGGCTACACCATCATGTCGGCCGACAACGCGGTGCTGGCCTTCAACGAATACCTGTTCGGCAAGCTGCCCTTCAACCCGGAGAAGGACTTCACCTACATCGGCGCAATCGGCAAGTTCCCGCTGGCGCTGGTGGTGCACCCGGACTTCCCGGCCAAGGACTTCAAGGCCTTCCTCGCTTACGTCAAGGCCAATCCCGGCAAGGTCAACTACGCCTCGCCCGGCAACGGCTCGCCGCACCATCTGGCGATGGAAATGTTCAAGAACCGCACCGGCACCTTTATCACGCACATTCCCTACCGCGGCGCTGCGCCGGCGATGGCGGATGTGATGGGCGGCCAGGTGCCTTGCATGTTCCTCGACCTCGCCTCGGGCCTGCCGATCATGCAGGGCCAGAAGGTGCGCGTGCTGGCGATTGGCTCGGGCGCGCGCTCCAAGCTGCTGCCCGATGTGCCGACGCTGGCGGAAGTGGGCGTGCCCAACACCGAGGTGTTCGCCTTCCAGGGCATCCTGGGCCCGGCCGGCCTGCCCGCGCCCGTGGTGAGCAAGCTCAACGCGGAACTCAACCGCGCCTTCAGCGTGCCGGCCGTGCAGAAGCGCTTCAACGACTTCGGCATGGAGGCCATGCCCGGCACGCCGCAGCAGTTCGCGGCGCTCTCGCGCGCCGAGTCGAAGCGCTGGGGGCCGATCATCAAGTCGGCCGGTATCAAGCTGGATTGAGGCTTCGAAGGGCTACCTTGCGTAGGCCTTCCGAGACCCGTCCTCGAAGACCTCGTCGTCGCGCTCCAGCTTGCCGTCGGCGTTCCAGCTGCGCTCGCGCGTGACGCGACCCTTGTCGTCGTAGCTCGATTCGGCGCGCAGCTTTCCGCCATCGCCGAAGCGCTGGTGCAGGCCGATCGGGATCTGGCGGAAGCGGCTCACGACGGCGAAGCGGCCCTGCGCGGCGCGCTGGCCGTTATCGTGGAACTCGGTGATCTCGACCGTGCGCGCCTCGTTGCCCTCGCCGTAGACCGCCTTGCTGCGGGGCTGGCCGTTGAGGTAGTAGCTCTCGTCGGACAGCGGCTCGCCGGCCGCGCTCCAGCGCTGGTCGCGCACCAGCGTGCCCTTTTCGGAGAATTCCTGCTCGCTCCGCTTGATCGCGCCGCGTTCCAGCAGCAGATAGACGATCTCCCGGCGCTTGATGCCCTCGGAGGACCAGCGCCGCTCGGTGCGCTGGTTGCCGCTGATCTCGTCCTGCATTGCCGGCTTGCCGTTGTCGTAGAGCTCCTCGCTGCGCAGCCGCTTGCCGGCCAGGTAGGCGAGCCGCGTGCGCAGGATGCCCTTGGCGTCGAAGAGCTCGACCTGCGAGGGGGTGCTGCCCACGAAGCCGCACAGCCGCGCATCGTCGACCAAGGGGGCGAGCAGGGGCTTGTCGCCGCAGCGCAGGGCCGACAGCTGGCCGCGTTCGGTGAATTCGGCATAGGCGCGCTCCCCCGGCTCGGCGTAGAAGGTGGCGCGGCGCAGCTGCCCGCCGGGGTGGAAGCTGCGCGAGAGGCCGGTCTCGTGGCCGTCGTCGTACACGGCCTCGCGCAGCACCCGGCCCGTGGCAGGCGAGAACTCGCGCGCGGGGCCTTCCATGTTGCCGCGCGCGTTCAGGCTGTGTTCCTTCACCAGCTTGCCGCGCTCGTAGTAGCGCACCAGGCCCATGAAGACGCCGTTCTGGAGCTGCTGCTCGCGCACCAGCTCGCCGCTGCCGCGATCCTTGCAGCGCATCAGGCCGGTCTTGCCGGCGGTGGTCTGGCCGTTGGCCGGGTTCACGTGCTGGCCGTTGAGCTCGCAGTCCTGCACCGCCTGCGCCGCCAGCGGCAACAGGGCGAGCAGCGCGGCTGCAAGTCCGGCCGGGCGCAGGGACTGGGGCATGGCGGAATCAGGTGGCGTAGACGGCATCCAGGGAGCGGAAACCCTTGACCTCGATCGGGTTGCCGAAGGGGTCGCAGAAGAACATGGTCCACTGCTCGCCGGGCTGGCCCTCGAAGCGCACCTGCGGCTTCAGGACGAACTCGGTGCCGGCGGCTTCCAGGCGCGCGGCCAGCGCCTGCCAGTCGGGCAGCTCCAGGATCAGGCCCAGGTGCGGCATCGGCACCATGACATCGCCGACATGGCCGGTGCGTGCGGTGGCGAAGGGTTCGCCGAGGTGCAGCGAGATCTGGTGGCCGAAGAAGTCGAAATCGACCCAGGTGTCGGTGCTGCGGCCTTCGGTGCAACCGAGGCGGCCGCCGTAGAAGCGACGAGCCTCGTCGAGATCCCGGACGTTGAAGGCGAGGTGAAATATGCTGCGCATCCGAAGAGCATAGCGGCGCTGCCGCCGTGTTGACACCCCTGGATACATTCACCCTGGCCTCGTCGTGCGGCCGCGCGATGCGGCCGCCCGTCTCGCCGATAATCCCCATCCCATGTCCTGCCTGCGTCACGCCCACCGCCTCGGCCGCCTCGTGCTGCTGTGGTTCGCGCTGTCGCTGGGCGCGGCGATTGCCTCGCCGATCGTGCATCCGCAGGCGATGGAGCTGGTGTGTTCCAGCGTCGGCACCATCAAGGTGATGGTCCAGGGCGAGGACGGTGCGCAGGACCTGGGCACCACCCACCTCGATTGCCCGCTGTGCCTGCTGACCGGCGCACCGCCGCCGGCGCTGGTGGCGGCGCTGCCACATCCCCTCCCGCTGGCCCATGCGGTCCAGCCCATCCCGGCCGCGCGCATCGCAGCGGCCACTGCGGCCCCGCTGCCCGCGCGCGGGCCGCCCGCGCTCTGAGCTTGCCGTCGATCTCGTAGCGCGCTGCGCGTCGTCCGGGCGCGCAGCGCGCCGATCTCCCTGCAATGCACCGGCGCTCTGCGGCGCCGAGGAGCGCTCTCCATGAACAAGAAAACCGTGCTGTCGCTCGCGCTGGGCGCAGCTTTCCCGTGGCTGGCCGGGCCGGCCTTCGCCCAGGCCCCTCCGAGCCCTGCCGACGACCAGGGGCCCGAGCGCATCAAGTCGCTCGGCGTGGTGACCGTCACCGGCGGCCAGCCGACCTCTCTGCCCACGCAGATTCCCACCACCATCGAAGGCGTGACGCGCGAGGAGATCGAGACCCGCATCAACGCCACCGACAGCGAGGACGCGCTCAAGTACCTGCCCAGCCTGCTGGTGCGCAAGCGCTACATCGGCGACTACAACCACGCCATCCTCTCGACCCGCGCCTCCGGCACCGGCAACAGCGCGCGTTCGGCGGTCTATGCGGACGGCATCCTGCTGTCGAACTACCTGGGCAACGGCATCGCCAACGGCACCAACTACGCGCCGCGCTGGGGCCTGGTCACCCCCGAGGAGATCGAGCGCGTCGACGTGATGTACGGGCCCTTCTCCGCCGCCTACCCCGGCAACTCGGCCGGCGCCGTGGTCGACTACGTGACGCGCATGCCGAACCGGCTCGAGGCGCATGTGAAGGCCGGCTACTTCTCTCAGCCCTTCGACCTCTACAACACGGACCGGACCTTCGATGGCTGGCAGACCAGCGCCTCGCTCGGCAGCAGGAGCGGCGACTGGTCCTGGTGGATCGACGTCAACCACACAGACAGCCGCGGCCAGCCGCTGACCTTCACGACCGCCACGGTAGCCTCGGGCGTGCCGGGCCGCGCCGGCGCGCCGGTGGCGGGTTTCGTGCCGGGACTGAACACTACCAACACGCCCTGGTACATCCTGGGCACCGGCACCGCCTATCGCACGGTGCAGGATCACGCGAAGCTGAAGCTGGCCTACGACTTCTCGCCCACCATCCGCGCCACCTACACGCTGGGCTGGTGGCAGAACAGCGCGGAAGGCCGGCCCGACAGCTACCTGGTCAATGCGGCCGGCCAGCCGGTCTTCAGCGGACCCATCCGCATCGGCGGGCGCGGCTACACGCTGGCGCCCACCGCCTTCCCCCTGACCAACGACGCCCAGACGCACAACATGCACGGGCTCTCGGTCAAGAGCAACACCCGAGGCGAATGGGACTGGGAAGTGGCGGCGAGCCTGTACGACTACGCCCGGGACCGACAGCGCGCGCCTACCGTCGCGCTGCCGCTGGCGGCCATCGGCGGCACCGGCACGCTGCAGGACCAGGACGGCACCGGCTGGAACACGCTGGCGGCCAAGGGCACCTGGCGGCCTTGGGGCGTCGGCGGCGCGCACATCGTCGACTTCGGCATCGGCCGCGATGCTTACAAGCTTTCCATCGCGAAGAACAACGTGCTGGGGAACTGGCTGGACGGCCCGGCCCTGCCCGGGTCCCTGGTCAGCCATGTCGGTGGCCGCACGCAGACCCGCAGCGCCTGGATACAGGACAGCTGGGGCTTCGCGCCGCGATGGAAGGCCGTGCTCGGCCTGCGCTACGAGCATTGGCAGGCGAAGGACGGCTTCACCACGGCCGGCACTGGTTCGCAGGCCTATGCCACGCGCAGCGAATCGGACCTGTCGCCGAAGGCCGCGCTCGCCTGGCAGCTGGCGAAGGACATGGTGCTGAAGGCGTCGGTCGGCCGTGCGGTGCGCTACCCGACCGTGGGAGAGCTCTACGGCGCGACCTCGGGCGGGGCGCTTTCCTTCATCAACGACCCGAACCTGAAGCCCGAGAAGTCGTGGACCGGCGAGCTTTCCGCCGAGAAGGACTTGGGCAGCGGACTGGCGCGCGCCACGCTGTTCCACGAGACCACCAGGGATGCGCTCTACAGCCAGCTGATCCCGAACTCCACCGTCTCGCGCGTGCAGAACGTCGACAAGGTACGCACCACCGGCCTGGAGCTGGCTTATACCGGCCAGGACGTGTGGGTCCGCGGCCTGGACCTGGGCGCCAGCCTGACCTACGCCGATTCGACGATCGTCGCCAACGCCGCCTTCCCTGCCAGCATCGGCAAGTGGCAGCCGCGCGTGCCGCGCTGGCGCTCCACGGTCTACGCCAGCTACAAGCCCGACGCGCGCTGGGCCTTCACCGTGGCGGCGCGCTACAGCGGCCGCCAATACTCGAACCTGGACAACAGTGACGTGAACGCCAATGCCTACTTCGGCGCCAGCCGCTACTTCACCGTCGACCTCCGCGTGCGCTACCAGATCGACAAGCGCTGGTCGGCGGCTTTTGGCATCGACAACGCCAACAACGAGCAGTACTGGAACTTTCACCCCTACCCGCAGCGCACCTATAGCGCTGAACTCCGCTTCGACCTTTGATTCACACTTCGCCGAGGACCTTGCCATGAACGCTCGCTTTCTTTCCCCATTCCCCCGCCGTACCGCCGCCTCCCTCCTCCTGCTGGCCCTCGCCGGCAGCGCCCTCGCCCAGGCGCCGGCGGTCGACGTGCGGGATGCCTGGATCCGCGCCTCGGTGCCCGGCCAGAGCGGTACCGGCGCCTTCATGAAACTCAACGCACCTGCGGGCGCGCGCCTGGTCGGCGCTTCCACGCCCGTGGCCGGCGTGGCCGAAGTCCACGAAATGAAGATGGAAGGCGACACCATGCGGATGCGCGGGCTGGAACGCGGCCTCGAACTGCCGGCGCGGCAGACCGTCGAGCTCAAGCCCGGCGGCTACCACCTGATGCTCATGGACCTGAAGCAGCCCCTGGCCAAGGACAGCACCGTGCCCCTGACACTGAGCTTCGAGGATGCGAAGGGCCACAAGAGCACGCTGGAGCTCAAGGTCCCGGTGCTCGCCGGGCCCGCCGCGCCCGCGGCCGGCGCCCACAAGCATTGAGCGCTTCCAAGTTCATGCGCATGGAGTAAGCTGGTCGGACACAAGAAACCCTCTTGCAGGAGACCCTCCCATGAGCGACGCCAAGCCCTTCGCCTTCAGTCAGTTCGTTCCGGGCTTCGACTTCCTCCAGAGCCTTGCGAAGGGTGCTTCTGGCGGCACGAGCGCCTTGCCGGGCATGCCCGGCCTGTCGAACTGGGTCGCGCCGACGCTGAGCGTGGAGGAGGTCGACAAACGCATCCAGGAGCTCAAGACGGTGCAGTACTGGCTGGAGCAGAACGGCCACGCGCTCAAGGCCACCATCCAGGCGCTGGAAGTGCAGAAGATGACGCTGTCGACCCTGCGCGGCATGAACGTGCGCATGGAGGACCTGGCCAATGCCTTCACCCGGTCGGCCGCGCCGCCGGTCCCGACGGCGCCCGCACCCCAGGCTCAGGCGCCCGAACCGGAAGCCGAACCCGAGGACGTCGCCGAGCCGGAGGAGCCGGCCGAAGTGCCGGCGCCCCGGCGCGGTGCCAAGGCCAAGGCATCCAACGGGCCCGCGCCGGATGCCGCCGGCGGCGTGGTCGACCCGCTTCAGTGGTGGGGGGCGCTCACGCAGCAGTTCCAGCAGATCGCGAGCTCCGCCCTGCAGGATGCGTCGCAACTCAAGATGCCCGCCGTGGCCCAGCCGATCGCCGATGCGGTGGGCGAGGCGATGAACGCGGCGGCGCGTCCCGCGGCGCGCAAGACAGGCGCCACCGCGAAGAAGGCACCGGCCGCAGCCAAGAAGACGGCGGCGCGCAAGCGAACACGCGCGCGCTGATTTGCAACCCTTGCCTGGGATTCCGAGGCCATGAAGCTGTTCCCCACGGGCCACGCCACCCATCCCCAATGGCGCATGGCAGCCGGGCTCGTGCTCGCGCAACTGCGGGCGCAGATGGCGCTGCCGGACTATGCGCGTGCGCCCACGCTGGGCCTGCTCTACATCACGGACCACTACGCCGCCGATGCGCAGGAGATCCTCGACCACCTGGGCGCCGAGCTGCCGGAGATCACGGACTGGTCCGGCACGGTCGGCGTCGGCGTATCGGCCAACAACGCGGAGTACTTCGACGAGCCGGCGTTGTCCGTCATGCTGTGCATGCTTCCGAGCGACCAGTACCGCGTGTTCTCGGGCGTGGCGCCGCTGGCCGGCTCGGAAATGAGCGGGTTCGCGGCCCACACGGCCCTGGTGCACGCCGATCCCGAGACGCCGGACCTCACGGAGCTGGTGGCCGAGATGGCAGGGCGCACCGACACCGGCTATCTCTTCGGCGGCCTGTCCTCGGGCCGCAGCGGCGCGCTCCAGTTCGCGATCGGGGGCAACGGCAACATCCGCGGCCACGGGGCCGCTGGCGGCGTGTTCTCGGGCGGCCTGTCAGGCGTGGCCTTCGGCGAGGGAGTGCGCCTGGTGTCGCGCGTCACCCAGGGCTGCCAGCCGGTCTCGCGCGAACGGGAGATCACCGAAGCCGAAGGCAACCTGCTGCTCAGGCTGGACGGCGAGCCGGCGCTCGACGTGCTGCTGGCCGAACTCGGCGTGTCGCTGGAGGCGCCGCAGGAAGCGATCGAGGCGGTGCGCGCCACGCTGGTGGGCCTGGTCGACGCCGGCAGCGACGGTATCCGGCGCACCGGCGACCTCGGCGCCGACGTGCTGGTGCGCCACATCATCGGTCTCGATCCCACGCGCCGCGGAGTCGCCATCGCCGACGTGGCCCAGGCGGGCATGCGCATGAGCTTCGTGCGCCGCAACGCGCAGGCCGCGCGCGCCGATCTGATGCGCATCTGTGCCGAGGTCCGCGAGGAACTCGAGCCGCAGGAGCAGACGCTCGCCACCGCGCGTGCGGTGGCGGCCGGCGAGGCCGAGGCCGCGCCCCATCCGGCGCGCCGCATCGCGGGCGCCGTGTACGTGAGCTGCTCGGGGCGGGGCGGCCCGCATTTCGGCGCGCCCGGCGCCGAGCTGCAGATCGTGCGCCATGCGCTCGGTGATGTGCCGCTGGTCGGTTTCTTTGCCGCCGGCGAGATCGCGCGGCACCATCTGTATGGCTATACGGGCGTGCTGACGGTGTTCGCTGCGAACGACTAGCTCAAGAAGCGCTCGGCCAGGAGCACCCAGTAGGCCGCGCCGATCGCGACGTTGCCGTCGTTGAAATCGTAGCCGGGGTTATGCACCATGCACGCGCCGTGGCCGTCGCCTTCGCCGTTGCCGATCAACAGGTAGCTGCCGGGCACGCGCTCCAGCATGAAGGCGAAGTCCTCGCTGCCGGGCAGTGCCGGAGCCTGCAGCGTGACGCGTTCCGGGCCCAGCAGTTCCAGCGCCACCTCGCGCGCGAAGGCGGTCTCCTGCGGCGTGTTGACCAGCACGGCGTAGCCCGGTCGCCAGTCGATCTGCGCCTTGACGCCGAAGCTCTCGGCCTGCGCCGCGATCAGCGCCTTGATGCGTTCCTCCAACCGGCTTCGCACGTCGCCGTCGAGCGCGCGCACGCTGAGCTCCAGCGTGGCGCTTTGCGGGATCACGTTGTTGGCCTTGCCGGCATGCACGGCGCCCACCGTCACCACGGCCATCTGCAGCGGGTCGATGTTGCGCGAGACCACCGTCTGCAGCGCCATCACGATGCTGGCTGCCGCCACGATGGGGTCCGCCGTACGATGCGGCATCGCGCCGTGGCCGCCGATGCCGGCGAGCGTGACCGTTGCGTAGTCGGAAGAGGCCATTGCCGGCCCTTCGCGCAGCGCCAGCCGGCCCTGCGGCAGGCCGGGCATGTTGTGCATCGCGAAGATGGCGTCGCACGGGTACTTGTCGAACAGGCCTTGCTCCATCATCCGCAGCGCCCCGCCGCCGCCTTCTTCGGCCGGCTGGAAGATCAGGTTCAGCGTGCCCGAAAAGCGCCCGCGTTCGGCCAGGTGGTGTGCGGCGGCCAGCAGCATCGCGGTGTGGCCGTCGTGGCCGCAGGCGTGCATGACGCCGGCGTGGCTGCTGGCATAGGCCAGGCCGGTGGATTCGTCGATGGGCAGGGCGTCCATGTCGGCGCGCAGGCCCAGGCGGCGCTCGCCGTCGCCGCGAACCAGCCGGCCCACCACGCCGGTGCCTCCGAGGCCGCGCTCGACCTGGTACCCCCAGGCTTCGAGCCGCTCGGCGACCAGGGCCGAGGTACGGTGCTCGTCGAAGCCGAGCTCGGGATGGTGGTGGATGTCGCGGCGGATGTCGATGAAGGCGCCGGCCTGCGCGTGCAGGTCTTCGAGAAGCGTGCTCATGGATTTCAGCTTACTGCGGTTGCAGGTGGATCGACCTGGCGATGTCCCGGTAGCGCGCGGTCTCGGCCTCGAAGAACTTCGCCGACTCGGCCAGCGACATCGGCGGCGAGGCGACCTGGGTCTGGGCCGCGAGCTGCGTACGGACGCTCGGGTCCTTCAGGGTCGCGCCGATCGCCTTGTGCAGCTTCTGCACCACCTCCTCCGGCGTGTTCCTCGGCACCATGAAGCCGCTCCAGGTCTTGTAGGCGAAGTTCTTCAGCTCCTTGCCTTCGCTCGCGGTGGGGACGTTCGTCAGCAGCTCGGAGCGTTGCGCGCCGAGCTGCCCGATCACCTTGAGCCGGCCCTGCTCGGCCAGTGCGCCCATGGCGGCGCTGTACACCAGCACCGCGAAATCGACCTGCCCGCCGCCGATGTCCTGCAGGAGCGGCGCGTTGCCCTTGTAGGGGGCGTGCATCAGTTTGATGCCGGCGTCCTGCTGCACCTTCTCCAGGATCAGGTGGTAGAGCGATCCGACGCCCACGCTGCCGTAGGAAAGCGGCTTGTCGGCCGACCTGCGGGCGAGCGCGATCAGCTCGTCCACGCTGTTGGCCGGCAGGTCCTTGCGCGCGACGAAGACCATCACCGCGTCGGCCACCGGATGCACCAGGCGGAAGTCCTCGGCCTTGAGCTTGACGGCCGCGTTGGCCAGCGGCGAGAGGATCACCTCGTTGGGTGAGCCCTGGAAAATGTAGTAGCCGTCGGCCGGCGCCGCCAGCACCTTCTGGGCCGCCATCGCGCCGCTGACGCCGCCGAGGTTCTCCACCAGCACTTGCTGGCCCAGCTCCTTGCCCAGCGGCGTGGCGAAGATGCGCGCGGCGGCATCGGAGGGGCCGCCCGCGGGGTAGGGAACCATCAGGTTGACCGGCTTGGCCGGGTAGCTCTGAGCGAGGGCGGTGCCCGCTGCCAGCAACAGGGTGCAGGCGAGAAGATGCGAGCGCTGGAAGATCGATGTCATCGGAACTCCGGTAGGGCTGGGATGGGAATGCCGGCTCATCGTAGGAGCGGCAAATGCGCACGTCCAATGCATTGTTGGCTGCATTAGCATGAGTTCAATGCAGCTTTCTCGCAGGCCCTCGCCATGACGCTGGTCCAACTCAGGCACCTCATCTCGCTGGCCCACACGGGCTCGTTCAGCAAGTCCGCACAGGCCCTGCACCTGACGCAGCCCGCGCTGAGCCGCAGCATCCGCGCGCTGGAAGAGGAGCTGGGCATGCCGCTGTTCGACCGCGTGGGTCGCCGCAATGAGCTCACCGCCTTCGGCCGCGAGGTGCTGGAGCGCTCGCGCCACCTGGTCTTCGAGGCCGACGAACTGCGCGACAGCGGCCGCCGGCTGCGCGAGGGGGAGGGCGGCACGGTGCGCATCGGCATGGGCTCGGGCCCGGGCGCGATGCTGATGACGCCCTTCCTGATGCACATGGCGAAGCACCACCCGAGGATGCGCGTCGCGGTGGCGCGCGGCGGCACCGATCTGCTCGTGCAGTCGCTGCGTGCGCACACCCTCGATGCGCTGGTGATCGACGCGCGTTCGCTAAACCCGGCGCCCGATCTCGAGCTCGGGCTGGTGCGCGAGATGCGCGGCACCTTCATGTGCCGCCGCGGCCATCCTCTCGCGCGGCTGCGCGCCGGTGTGCGCTTCGAGGCGGTGCAGCGCTATCCGATCGCCTCCACGCCGCTGAGCGACGAGGTGGCGCGAACCCTGGTCGAGGCCTACGGGCCCGAGGCGCATCCGGCGCACTGCGTGACGCTGCGATGCGAGGAGATCCCCAGCCTGGTGGAGGTGGCGCGCCAGAGCGACGCCGTGCTGCTGGCGGTCCGCGCGGCGGCGCCCGGGCTGGTCGAGCTGAAGATGAATCCGCCGTTCGACGCCGTGGCCCGCTTCGGCCTCGTGACGCTACGCCGGCGCACCGAGGCGCCGGCGCTGGGCATTCTGCGCGCGCTGATGCAGGCGCTGATCCGCGACGACTGAGCTCAGGCGCCGACGAAGGCGAAGTCGACCTCGGGCTTCAGCCCGCTCACGATGCGCGCGATCGCGTGGCCCGAGCCGCAGGCATGGGTCCATCCCAGCGTGCCGTGGCCGGTGTTGAGAAACAGGTTGGGCAGGCGCGTCCGGCCGATCAGCGGCACGTTGCTCGGCGTGGCGGGGCGCAGGCCGGTCCAGAACTGCGCCCGTGTGGTGTCGCCAGCGCCGGGGAAGAGTTCTTCCACGCGCCGCACGATGGCTTCGCAGCGCACGCGGTTGAGGTCGCGGTCGTAGCCGTTGAGTTCGGCCGTGCCTGCAATGCGCAGCCGGTCGCCGCTTTCCGAGGTGTAGCGCGAGAAGACGAGCTTGTATTCGTCGTCGGTCAGCGAGACCTGGTGCGCCTTCGAGGCGTCCTTCACCGGCAGCGTGACCGAGTAGCCCTTGGCCGGGTAGATCGGCAACCGGATGCCGAGCGGCGCGGCATGGAGCGGGGACAGCGAGCCCATCGCCAGCACCACGGCATCGCCGCGGATGCGCTGGAATCGGCCCTCGCTATCGGTGGCTTCGACATGGTCGATGCGCCCGCCCGCTTCGCGCAGCGCGGTGACGGTGTGGCTCATGAGGAACTGCACGCCGTCGGCCACGGCCAGCGCGACCAGTTCCCGCGCGAAGCGGTTGGCATCGCCGGACTCGTCCTCGGCCGTGTAGGTGGCGCCGGCCAGCCGCGGCCGGATGTGGGCCAGAGCCGGCTCGATGCGGACTGCTTCGTCGGCCGAAACCACGCGGCGCTCGCAACCCAGGGCCCGCATCTGCTCGGCCGGCTTCAGGGCGGCGTCGAATTCTTTCTGCGTCGTGTAGAAGTGCAGGATGCCCTGGGTGCGCTGGTCGTATTGCAGTCCCTTGTCGCGGCGCAGCTGCTGCAGCAGCTCGCGACTGTAGGTCCCCAGGCGCACGATCTGCTCGATGTTGCGCTGGGTGCGCGCAGGCGTGCACTCGCGCAGGAAGGCCAGGCCCCAGAGCCACTGGCGCAGGTCGGCGCGCAGGCGGAAGAGCAGCGGCGCATCTTCCTTGCCCAGCCATTGCAGCAGTTTGAGCGGTGCACCAGGATTGGCCCAGGGCTCGGCATGGCTGACCGAGATCTGGCCGCCGTTGGCGAAGCTGGTTTCGGCGGCTGGCGTGGCCTGCCGGTCGATCACGGTCACTTCGTGGCCGAGTTGGCGGAGGTAGTAGGCCGAGGTGACGCCGAGCAGGCCGGCGCCGAGAACGATCACGCGCATTGCAGGAACCTTTCAGGTTGCAGCGCTCGGACGTGGGGAAGGCAACGGCAGCTTGTGAAGAAAGAGAAAGCAACCGGCGCACGCGTCCGAGTTGCCGCTCCCCCTGTCCTCGGTACCTGAGAGATTCATCCGCTGCGCCCGCAGCGGATTTGCTCCTTCGGTGCATCGCGCGTGGCGCGATGGCTCTCCAGACGGCTCTGACAGTTGGTGCAGTACAGGCTCATCGTTGCGAGCCGACCTGAGCGTTTATGGGAGTTTGCGCCTTCGGTGGGGCCGTCTTGACGTCGACCCGCTCTCCTGCAGTGCTGCGGATTGTAGGTGGCCCTTTGCGCCCTACCAAGCGCAGCCTGCTACAAGCGGCGGAAGGCGAACTCCAGTTCCGGTCGCAGGCCGCTCACGATGCGCGCGATGGACTTGCCGGCGCCGCAGGCGTTGATCCAGCCGCGCGCGCCCGGCGCGGAGTTGAGGAAGAGATTGCGCAGTCGGGTCTTGCCGATGGTCGGCAGGCCGCTCCTGCTCACCGCGTGCAGGGCCGTCTCGAAGCCGGCCTGGCCGGCGTCCACGGCGCCCGGCAGCATCTTCTCGACCCGGAGCAGCATCGCTTCGAAGCACTCCGGGTCGGACTCGCTCCCGGCGCCGGCCTTGGCGTGCACGGTCGTAGACACCCGCAGGCAGTCGCCGGCCGGTGTCTCGACGCGGCGAATGCGCAGCCGGCCCTGCCAATCGCGCAGCGCCATGCGCGGAGCGCGCGCCGGATCCTTGATCGGCAGGGTGAGGATGTGTTCGCGCATGAAGCGCAGCGGCATCGCGATCCCCAACTGCTCGGCATGCGTCACGCTGGAGGCGCCCAGCGCCAGGACATAAGCCTGGGCCTGCAGCCTGACGGGGCGGCCATGGGCGTCCAGCGCCTTCACATGGTCGATGCGGCCGGCGCCCTCGTGCAGCGAGAGCACCTGGTGCCGCGTCAGGAAGCGCACGCCCGCCGCGCGGCACAGGAAGATGAGGCCCGCGGCAAACTGGGCCGGATCGCGCGACGGGTCGTCGAGCGCATGGGCCGCGCCCGCCAGCGCCTCGCGCGCGCCGCTCAGCGCGGGTTCGAGCGCGAGCGCGTCCTCTGCCGAGAGCAGCCGCTCCTCGCAGCCCAGCGCGTCCCAGCGGGGCTGGCGCGCCAGGCGGCCCTCGAAGGCGTTGGCATCCGTGTAGAAGCTCAGCACGCCCGCATTGCGCGCGCCGCCGGACACGCCGACCTCATCGCGCAGGGCGCGCGCGCTGGCGCGGCTGTAGGCACCCAGCCGCACCAGGTGCTCGAGGGGATTGAAGCGGGGCGAGGGGCCGAACGCGTGGTCGAGCCATCGGCCCACGCGACCGCGCAGCTGGCGTCGAAGCGCCTTCCAGCCGGCCTGCGTGGGCCAGGCGAGGGACGACTGCTGGAGAAGCCGGGCGGCATCCGGCGAGAGGCCGGCGGCGGCGAGGCCGCGGGCCTTGGCCCCGGGCGTCGCATGCCGGTCGATCACGGTCACTTCGTGGCCCAGCTGCTGCAGGTAATAGGCCGATGTGACGCCGAGCAGGCCGGCGCCGAGTACGAGCACGCGCATGTCCGAATCCTTATGGGATGGCATGAACGGCGAGCCGCGGCACCCGGTTTGGGAGGCGCCTGGACCCGGGTTCCAGTTTTGCCGCTCCCCCTGTCCTTGGTGCCTGAGAGATTCACCCGCTGCGCTGTCGCAACGGATTTGCTCCTTCGGCGCATCACGCGGGGTGATGACTCTCCAGTCGGCGATTGACGAAGGCAGCAGTGATCGAACCGCGTGGGTCTACCGCTTGGGCGTTCATGGGAGTTTTCGCCGACGGTGGGATGGCGGGCATCCGCTTACCTGCTGCAAGCGGGGATTCTAGCTTGAAACCGGTTTCTTGGACGGTTGTCACGAACGGCGCAGGCGGGTGAACAGCTCGAATTCCCAGTTGCGCATGCCCAGCAGCAGCGTGTAGCCCTCGCGTTCCTTGGGGGAGAGCTTCTGGTCGGTCTGGTGCTGCTGTGCGAAATCCTGCGCCACGCGCTGCAGGCGATCGAGGAAGGCCGGCGCCAGGGACTTGCTGATCGATCCGTGTACCAGCAGCAGGCCCTCGGCCGGCCCGTCGAAACCCCCGCGGTAATAGTCCAGCACCACGTTCTCGCGGAAGAAGTCCATCACCGGCCCGTGCGGGCGCCAGCGGAAGGTCTTGGCCAGCTTGAGCCGGTAGCGGTTGAGCGGCCTGAGCTCGATGATGCCGATGCGGTCCAGCTGCGCCAGGTAGCCGATGCATTCGGCGTCGCTGAGGCGGTAGGCGGCGACGATCTGCTCCAGCGTCCACTGGCTCAGCACGCAGATGGCCATGAGCAGCAGCTTCTTGTCCTTGACCACGGCCTTCTCCTGCTCCAGCGTCAGCTCCTTGAGCAGCGGCTGCGCGTCGGCAACGCGCCGCGCCAGTTCCGCGAAGTCGATCTTCAGGGCGCGGCAGATCGCGTCGACCCGGGTCAACGGCATGTCGCCCTTGGCCAGCATGCGCTTGACGCTCGATTCGGCCATGTCCAGCGATTTGGCGAGATCCGCATAGGTCATGCGCGCTGTCTTGAGCTCGTTCTTGAGAGCCTGGATGAGATCGACGGTGGTGCTCATGGGTCCGGGTATAGCGTTTCGATACCGAAGGGCGTGAAAAAGTACTCCGTATCGATTCTCGATGCTGCCATAGGCGCTGGCAACCTACATTCCGCCGCACCGACATTCCACCCCCGGAGCCGCCATGTCCCTCTTGTCTCTTCTCTCCCGCCGCGAACGTGCTCTCCTGCTCTTTTTCACCTTGCTCCTGCTGACCGGCATGTTCGGCCCCGCGCTGGGCGCGCCAGGGATCGGCGACGGGCCCTTTGCCGACGAACGCGGCTGGGCCGGGTTGCCGCACGCCATGGACGTGCTGAGCAACCTGCCCTTCGCGGCGCTAGGCGTCTGGGGCCTGCGCTGGCTGCACTGGCACGACAGGACGCACGAGCACGTACAGGACGCGGTGCCGCTGCACCACGCGGTGACCCAGCCGCCGGTCAACCTGCTCGACTGCGCCTGGATGTTCTTCGCCGGCCTGGTCATCACGGCTGCGGGCTCGGCCTTCTACCATCTGCAACCCGACGCCCTGCGTTTGGCGGCCGACCGTGCCGGGATGACCGTGGCTTTCGCCGGGTTGATCGGTTGCGCCGTCTGCGAGCGGGTCAGCGCGCGCGCCGGCTGGCCCGCCGCCTGGTTCGTGCTTGCTGCCGGCCTGCTGGCGGTCGCGGTCTGCCAGGCCACGGACAACGTGCTGCCCTGGGCCCTGGTCCAGTTCGGCGGGATGCTGTTGGTGCTCGCGCTGGCGCTGGTCAGGCCCGCGCAGGGTGCCATCGGCCTGCGGCTGGGATGGGTGATCTTTTTCTATGCCCTCGCCAAGCTCTTCGAGCTCGCGGACCATGCCGTTTACGAGGCGACGCACCATCTGCTGGCCGGCCACAGCCTCAAGCACGTGACGGCGGCCCTGGCGGCGCTGCCGGTACTGCATGCACTGCAGGCCATGGGGCGCGAGACGCTGCGGCACAATCCGGGCGCGGCCGCATTGACGGCCTGAGGAGCCCGCCAGGGAGATTTCGAATGACGATATCCACCGATACCTCCCCGCTCGTCGGCGCGCCCGCGCCGAACTCCCACGCCAACCAATTCTCCCTGCTTGGCCAGCGACGCTTCGCGCCCTTCTTCTGGACCCAGTTCGCTGGGGCCGCGAACGACAACCTGTTCAAGTTCGCTTTCACCGTGATGGTGACCTACCAGTTGCAGCTCGGCTGGATGCCGCCGGCCATGGCGGGGCTGGTGATCGGCGCGCTGTTCATCCTGCCCTTCCTGCTGTTCTCGGCGACGGCGGGGCAGCTCACCGACAAGTACGACAAGACGAAGATGATCCGCTTCGTCAAGAACCTCGAGATCGCGATCATGGTGCTGGCCGCGTGGGGATTCATGCGTGCCGATGCGGTGTTGCTGCTGGGCTGCGTGTTCCTGATGGGGCTTCACTCGACGCTCTTCGGCCCCGTCAAGTTCGCCTACCTGCCGCAGGTGCTCGATGCGCGCGAGCTGACCGGCGGCAACGGCATGGTCGAGATGGGCACCTTCGTCGCCATCCTGCTGGGCCAGGTGGCCGGCGGCGTGCTGGTCGCGTTGCCGGGCATCGGGCATACCACCGTGGCGGTGGCCTGCCTGCTGCTGGCGCTGGTGGGGCGCGGCGTGGCGCAGGCCATTCCGCCTGCGCCGGCAACCGACCCGGGCCTGGCGATCAATTGGAACCCGGTGGGCGAGACCTGGCGCAACCTGCGGCTTGCGCACGGCAACCTGGTGGTGTTCCGCTCGCTGCTGGGAATCTCGTGGATGTGGTTCTTCGGCGCCGTCTTCCTGAGCCAGTTCCCGAGCTTCGCCAAGGAGGTGCTGCATGGCAACGAGCAGGTCGCCTCGCTGCTGCTGGTGGTGTTCTCGGTCGGCATCGGCATCGGCTCGCTGCTGTGCGAGACGCTGAGCCGCCGCCAGGTGGAGATCGGCCTGGTGCCGCTGGGCGCGATCGGCATGAGCGTGTTCGCCATCGACCTCTACTTCGCCTCGCGCAGCCTGTCGCCCGCGACCGAGATGGGCTTGCAAGGCTTCGTGGCCCAGGTCCCGCACTGGCGGGTGATGGCCGACCTGGGCTTGCTCTCGCTCTTCGCCGGCCTCTACAGCGTGCCGATGTACGCGCTGATCCAGCTGCGCAGCCAGCCCACGCACCGCGCACGCATCATTGCGGCCAACAACATCCTCAATGCGCTCTTCATGATCGCCAGCGCGGCAATTGCGGGGGCGCTGCTCAAGGCCGGCTTCACCATCCCGCAGATCTTCCTCTTCACCGGCATCGCCAATGCGGTGGTGGCCTTCTACATCTTCATGCTGGTGCCGGAGTACCTGCTGCGCTTCGTCGCCTGGGTCCTGACGCACCTGGTCTATCGCTTCGAGGTGAAGGGCGAGGAGCACATCCCCGCGGAGGGCCCGGCCTTGCTGGTCTGCAACCATGTGAGCTTCATCGACGCGGTACTGCTGATGGCCGCCAGCCCGCGGCCGATCCGCTTCATCATGGACCACCGGATCTTCCGCGTGCCGGTGCTCGGCTGGCTGTTCCGCCTGGCCAAGGCCATTCCGATCGCGCCGCAGAAGGAAGATCCCGCCGCCTACGCGGCGGCCTTCGCCAGCGCGGTGCAGGTGCTGCGCGAGGGCGACCTGCTCGCCATCTTCCCCGAGGGCGCGATCACGCGGGACGGCACGCTACAGACCTTCAAGGGCGGGGTGATGAAGATCCTGGATGACGCCCGCGCCGAAGGCGTCGACGCGCCGGTCATCCCGATGGCGCTGACCAACCTCTGGGGCTCCTACTTCAGCCGCATCGAGGTTCGCGACGGCGAGCGCGTGGCGATGGTGCGTCCCTTCCGGCGCGGCTTCTTCAGCCGCGTCGGGCTCCGTGTCGGCAGCGCGATGGCGCGCGCCGAAGTGCAGCCGGAGTCCCTGCAGCGGCGCGTGAGCAGCCTGCTGGGGAGCCAGCCGGCCTGATGCTGTTCCTGCCCGACGACTTCTGGTATTCGATTACCTGGTTCGGTGACAGCGGCTTCCTGCTGCCGGTCGCGGCCTGGATCGCCGTGTGGCTGGGCGTGCGGACGGTCACGCGGCCGGTCGCCTGGCGCTGGCTCGCGCTCTTCGGCTCGGCCGGCGCCTTGGTGGCGGCCTCGAAGATTGCCTTCATGGGCTGGGGCATCGGCAGCGCCACGCTCAACTTCACCGGCATCAGCGGGCACACGATGCTCTCGACCAGCATCTGGCCGGTCGCCTTCTGGCTGGTCGCCGCGCACTGGCGGCCGCGCGTGCGCGCGGCCGTCGCTGCGCTCGGCTGGGTCTTTGCCGCGCTCATCGGGCTGTCGAGGCTGGCGATCTATGCCCATTCCAAGTCGGAGGTGGCGGCCGGCTTCCTGCTTGGCGCGGCCGTCAGCGCGGTCTTCCTCTGGCGCCAGCATCACCGGCCTCCGCGGCTCCACTGGGTCCTGCTGCTGATCAGCATCGCGTCGCCGCTGCTGTTCCTGCGCCCCGGCACGCCGGCGCCCACGCACGACGCGCTCGAGGTAATCGCCGTGCGGCTGGCCGGCGCCGAGCGGGCCTTCACGCGCGACGACCTGCTGCGACGCCGGCAGCAGCGCATCGGTACCGACTGACGATACCGGTGGCGGCCAGATCCGCCACTGGTGCAGGAATCTGCGCCCCGCGGTGAACGAGCGAACCATGATTCGCGCACCTTCACTACGCCGCGAGGCATTCATGCAACCCTCTACCTCCACCGTCTCCATCCAGCGCGACACCCGCGCCTGGCAAGTCCAGGTCTGGATCTCCTTCGGGCTCGCCGTGTTCCTCTGCGCGACCGGCCTCGGCTGGTTGCCGGGACAGGCGCTGGATCGGGCGTTCATGGTGATGGGCTACGTGTTCTGCCTGTCGGCTGCCTTCGTGCTCGCCAAGTTCGTGCGCGACAACCAGCGCGGCGCGACGCCCGGCGCCGGCGACACGCCGATGTGGAAGCTCGTGGTGTGGGGCGGCTTCTTCACCGCCATGGGCCTGACCGGGTGGGGCTTGCTACGCATGGAGATCGGCGAGACCTACAAGGCCTTTCTCGGCGTGAGCTGGCTGTTCCTGATCAGCAGTGCCTTCACCCTGGCCAAGACCCTGCGGGACCGCCATGAAGCCGACATCGCCGAAGCGCGCCTGCAAGGCCGCCGCGAAGCCCGCGCCGAAGCAGATCGAAGCGAATGAACGCCCAGCCCCTTCCATCACTCTTTTCCGGAGAACACATCATGAAGAAGTCCTTGGTCACGGCGTTGATCGCGGCCTGTGCCGCGCTGGCCGGCGCCGCCGCCCCGCTGCAGGCTCATGCACAGAGCGAAGGCTCGGCCGCGCTGTCGATGCTCCCGGTGGCCTCGGTGGTCGGGACCGCCTCGCTGGCCGCCAGCGCGGCGAGCGCGGTGGTGGCCGTGCCTGCGGCGCTGTCGGTGGGCGGGACGGCGCTCACAGTGGTGGCGGTCGAGGCGTCGGTGGACGGCACCGTCTATCTGCTGGAGCGCGCATCCGACGGCGCCCGCGCCAGTGTCAAGGTGCTGGGCCGCTCCGTGCATGGCAGCGCCGTCGTGGCCGGCACCGTGGTGACGGTCAGCGTGATCGGCACGGGCGTCGTGCTGTCGGCGGCCGGCGAGGTGCTGGCCTTCGTTCCCAACGCCATCGGCCGCGCGCTGCTCTACAACGAGAGGCTGTCGTGAGACGCATCCCCACCAACTTCGGCAGCTACGAGACCGAGTACCGCAGCCGCGTGTCGCGCGCGCGGCGCGGTCTGCGGGCGGTGATGCACCTGCTCGCGGCCGCGGTGGCGGTGGTGCTGGCGGGGCTCTTCCTCTTCCCGCTCAACGCGCACGCCGGCCGGTCCTGCGAGGAGCAGAAGGTGAGCGCGGCATCGATCATCAAGGGCATGGAGCTCGCGCAGCGCACGGCGCAGCAGTTCGACGCCAGCGGCGCGCAGGTAGTGCTGCTGGCGCGGGCGGGGCAGGACCTGGGCAAGTACGGGCTGCGCTACTCCCACATGGGCCTGGCCTACAAGACCGAGGCGGGGGCTTGGCGCGTGGTGCACAAGCTCAACCAGTGCAACACTGCGACGGCGGCGATCTACCGCCAGGGGCTGGGCGAGTTCTTCCTCGACGACCTGTGGCGCCACGAAGCCGCATGGGTGGTGCCGAGCCCCGCCGTGCAGGCGCGACTGCGGGCCGCGCTCGACGAATCGCCCTCGCGCGTCACGCGGTTGCACACGGCGCCCTACAGCATCGTGAGCTATGTCTGGGGCGACAGGTACCAGCAGTCGAACCAGTGGGTCATCGAGACGCTTGCCGCGGCGATGGAGCCCGCGACGATCCGTACGCGTGGGCAGGCGCAGGCGTGGCTGAAATTCAAGGGCTACGAGCCCGCCACGCTCAAGCTCGGGCCGTTGACGCGCCTCGGGGGGCGCGTCAGCGCGGCCAACGTCGCCTTCGATGACCATCCCAACGAGAAGCGATTTTCCGACCGCATCGAGACCGTGACAGTCGACTCGGTCTTTGCCTGGCTGCCCCGAGCGGGCTTAGGCGCGTCGCCGGTGACGCTCAGGCTCTAATGCTGCGCTTCAACAACGAGGAGTGAAATGAGCAGTAAATCCTTGCGCCTGTCCGAGAAGTGGTTCCGCCGTGGCCTGTGGGTGGTGGCGCTGGTGTTCGCGAGCTTCCTGATCGGGCTGGGCAGCACCATCGTGGGCGACCTGCCGCGGGTCGAGCGCACGCTCACGCTCGACGACTTCATCGACCGCCCGGCGGCCGAGCCGCTGCGCCAGACCATCCGGGCCAGCCAGCGTACCGAGCAGGAATCCACGCGCGAGCGCGAGCAGGCCGAGCTCGCACTGCTCGCCGCGCAGCAGGCCAGCCGCGCGGGGCGCGAGACCTTCGGCAACTGGCTTGCCACGCGCCGCGCGACCGCGCAGCCCGACCAGGACAGCGAGCTGATCGCGCGCACCAAGGCGCTCGACGCGCTGAAGGCCAAGGAAGACGAAGCGCAGCGCGCAGTGGGAACGCAGCGCCAGATTGCGCTCGACGCCCGCCAGGCGCGCCAGACTGCGCAGGAGAAGCTCGCAGTCCTGGAAGAGACGGCGCGCAAGGCGCTCGAGGCGGAGAACCGGCGCGTCGAGCTGCGCGTGTTCGCGTACCGCCTGGCGCTCACTCTGCCGCTGCTGGTGGTCGCAGGCTGGCTGTTCGCGAAGAAGCGCAAGAGCACCTGGTGGCCCTTCGTCTGGGGCTTCATCTTCTTCGCGTTGTTCGCCTTCTTCGTCGAGCTCGTGCCCTACCTGCCGAGTTACGGAGGCTATGTGCGCTACGCGGTGGGCATCGTGCTCACGGTGCTGGTCGGGCGCTACGCGATCATCGCGCTCAACCGCTACCTCGCGCGCCAGAAGCTGGCCGAGGCGCAGCCCGACACGGTGCGGCGCAACGAGCTGAGCTACGACACCGCGCTGGCGCGGCTGGCCAAGAGCGTCTGTCCCGGCTGCGAGCGGCCGGTGGATCTCAAGAACACCGAGATCGACTTCTGCCCGCACTGCGGCATCGGCCTGTTCGACCACTGCCGTGCGTGCAAGGCGCGCAAGAGCGCCTTCTCGCGCTTCTGCCATGCCTGCGGCGCCGTCGCGGCATCGCCCGCGGCCGAGGGCCTGCGGCCTCAGGTCCAGCCGGCATCCA
Organism: Variovorax sp. RA8; assembly: GCF_901827175.1. Taxonomy (NCBI): domain Bacteria; kingdom Pseudomonadati; phylum Pseudomonadota; class Betaproteobacteria; order Burkholderiales; family Comamonadaceae; genus Variovorax; species Variovorax sp. RA8. The sequence goes on from NZ_LR594662.1 coordinate 719,792, forward strand.
CCACGTAGTCCTGCGCGCTGCACATCCTCGAATCATCGGCCGCCAGGAAGAGCGCCATGCTGGCGATGTCCTGAGCCATCACGCGGCCGGGCAGGCACTGCGCGGCGTCGATCTGGGCCTCGGACTCGGGCTTGACCCACAGCATGAGCTGGCGCTCGGTCATCACCCAGCCCGGCACGATGGAGTTGACGCGGATGTTGGCCTTGCCGAGGTCGCGTGCCAGGGAGCGGGTGAGGCCGCGCGCGGCGGCCTTGCAGGCCTGGTAGACCGGATAGCCGGCGCCCTTGATCATCCAGCTGATCGAGCCGAAGTTGATGATCGAGCCGCCGCCGGCCGCGCGCATGTCCTCCGCCACGGCCTGCGCGGCGAAGAACTGGTGCTTGAAGTTGACCGCCACCAGCGCATCGAAATCCTCGCTCGTGACGTCGGCGATGTCGTGGCGGCGGTCGTTGGCGGCGTTGTTGAGCAGCACGCGGATCGGCCCGAAGCGCACCCGCGTTGCGGCAATGGCCGCCTGCAGCGCGGCGACGTCGGTGACGTCGCACTCGTGGAACAGCACGCTGTTGTCGCCTTGCAACTGGGCCGCGAGTGCGTTGCCCGCCGTTGCGTCGATGTCGCAGAAGCCGACATGCGCACCCTGCGCATGGAAGGCGCGTACCAGGGCCTCGCCGATGCCGGTGGCACCGCCGGAGATGAAAGCGCTGCGACCGACGAGGGACGGATAGCGCGCCGAATAGAAGGAGGTCGTTGCCGTCATGATCAGGATGTCCGTGCGAGTGGAGGGAGCCGCCGCGGCGGGCGCGGCCGAGTGATTCTCTACGTCGCGGGCGGTGCGCGCCAGTCCGCGCACCCGCCTCGCGCGTGCGGCGTATGGCTTAGGTCGTGTTCCTGCGCGCGCGGCTTCTGGCTACGCTCGAAGCCTTCGATCCCAGTCATCCCAGCCATGTTCAGCCAGTTCCTCCGCCGCCACGCCGCCGCCGGCCTGTACCTTGCATCCTTCATCGCCGCTTTGCTGTCGGCGGCCAGCCTGGTCGCGGGTGCACGGTAGCTGCGCCGCACCCGGCTCCTCGAGGTTGCCGCGGCTCAGATGCCGCGTGCGCGGTCGGCCTTGAATTGCGCACGGAACGCCGAATAGCGCCCCTCGTCGAGCGCCGTGCGGATCTCGCGCATCAGGTTCAGGTAGTAATGCAAGTTGTGGATGGTCGTGAGCATCGGCCCAAGCATCTCGCCGCAGCGGTCCAGGTGATGCAGGTAGGCGCGGCTGAAGCCCTCGCGCCCGCCGTTGTTCCACGACACGCCGGAGGCGCCCGCGCAGGCATGGCAGTGGCAGCTTGGGTCGATGGGCTGCGGGTCGTTCTTGTGGCGCGCGTTACGCATCTTCAGATCGCCGAAGCGAGTGAAGAGGGTGCCGTTGCGCGCATTGCGCGTGGGCATCACGCAGTCGAACATGTCGACGCCCTGGCCCACGCCCTCCACCAGGTCCTCGGGCGTGCCGACGCCCATCAGGTAGCGCGGCTTGAGGGAGGGTAGCCGGTGCGGCGTGTGCGCCATGATGCGCAGCATCTCCTCCTTGGGCTCGCCCACGCTCACACCGCCGATGGCGTAGCCGGGGAAGTCGAGTTCGACCAGCTGCGCCAGCGACTCTTCGCGCAGGTTCTCATACATGCCTCCCTGCACGATGCCGAAGAGCGCGTTGGGGTTCGCCAGCCGCGCGAATTCGGCCTGGCAGCGCCGCGCCCAGCGCAGGCTCAAGGCCATCGACGAGCGCGCCTCGGCCTCGGTCGTGATGTGACCGTTGGTGTCGTAGGGCGTGCACTCGTCGAATTGCATGACGATGTCGCTGTTGAGAATGGTCTGGATCTGCATCGAGACCTCGGGCGTGAGGAAGAGCTTGTCGCCGTTGACGGGCGAGGCGAATTTGACGCCTTCTTCGCTGATCTTGCGCATCGCGCCCAGCGACCAGACCTGGAAGCCGCCCGAGTCGGTGAGGATGGGCTTGTTCCATTTCTCGAATTGATGCAGGCCGCCGAAGCTGGCCATCACGTCCAGCCCGGGGCGCATCCAGAGGTGGAAGGTGTTTCCCAGGATGATCTGCGCGCCCATCTCCTCGAGGCTGCGCGGCATCACGCCCTTGACGGTGCCGTAGGTGCCCACGGGCATGAAGATCGGCGTCTGCACCACGCCGTGGTTGAGGGTGAGCGTGCCGCGGCGGGCGTGGCTGTCGGGGTCGGTGGCGAGGAGTTCGAAATTCAGCATGCGTCGTCTCTTGATCAGTTCGCCCGGGCCAGCAGCATCGCGTCGCCGTAGCTGAAGAAGCGGTAGCGCGCACGGATCGCGTGGGCATAGAGCGCCATGACGCGCTCGTGGCCGGCGAAGGCACTCACCAGCATCATGAGCGTGCTCTTGGGCAGGTGGAAGTTGGTAACCAACAGATCCACGTGCTCGAAGGCGAAGCCGGGCGTGATGAAGATACGCGTGTCCCCGCCGGCTTCGCCGCTCTTGGCCCACGATTCGAGCGTGCGAACGGTGGTGGTGCCGACGGCGACGACGCGGCCGCCCCGCGCCTTGGCCTCGGTGATCGCGTGCTGCGTCGCCTCGGGCACCTCGTAGCGCTCGGCGTGCATCTGGTGCTCGGCGATGTTCTCGGTCTTGACGGGCTGGAAGGTGCCGGCGCCCACGTGCAGCGTGACGTTGGCGCGTTGAACACCTCGCGCCTCGAGCTCGTCGAGCAGCGCCTCGTCGAAGTGCAGCGCCGCCGTGGGTGCGGCCACCGCGCCGGGCACGCGGGCGAACACCGTCTGGTAGCGGCGCTCGTCCTCCTGCGAATCGGCGTGCGTGATGTAAGGGGGCAAGGGCACGTGGCCGCAGCGCGCCATCAGCGCATAGGGGTCCTCGCCCGTGGGACTGTTCAAGCGCAGGCGGAACAGCGCGCCTTGTTCGTCGGGCCAGCGGCCCAGCAGCGTCGCCTGGAAGCCGCCCGCCATGGCCAGCACGGTGCCCTTCGGTGGCTTCTTGCTGACCTTCATGTGGGCCACGACCTCGTGGTCCTGCAGCACGCGCTCCACCAGCAGCTCGAGCTTGCCGCCGGTGGGCTTCTCGCCGAACAGGCGCGCCTTGACCACGCGGGTGTCGTTGAAGACCAGCAGGTCGCCCGCGCGCAGCAGCGAAGGCAGTTCTTTGAAGATGCGATCGGCGGGTGCGTTCGCAGTGCCGTCGAGCAGGCGCGAGGCGCTGCGTTCGGCTGCGGGATGCTGGGCCACCAGTTCAGGCGGCAGATGGAAATCGAAGTCGGAAAGCGTGAAGGCGCGCATGAGTCTTGAGGGCCGGACGGGCCCGTGCCAAGGAGACGAGGGGGGAAGCCGGAGAGGCGGGCAGAATTGTCCCATGCCCGCCACCGCCAAGTCCTCGCCATCGGAAAAGCCCGTGCAGACGGCGGCGCCCGGGACCGGCCTGAGTGCGGTGCAGCGCGCGTTGCGCAAGCTGGGCCTGCTGCGCGACATCGACTTCGCGCTCTACCTGCCGATGCGCTACGAGGACGAGACCCGCATCGTTCGCCTGGCCGACACGCGCGATGGCGACACGGCGCAGATCGAGGCGGTGGTGACCGAGAGCGAGGTGGTCTTTCGCCCGCGCCGCCAGCTGATCGTGACGGTGGACGACGGCAGCGACACCTGCCAGCTGCGCTTCTTCAACTTCTATCCCTCGCAGCAGAAGCAACTGGCGGTGGGCGCACGGGTGCGCGTGCGCGGCGAAGTGCGGGGCGGCTTCGTCGGGCGGCAGATGATGCATCCGAACGTCAAGGCCGCGGGCACGGAGCTGCCCCAGGCGCTGACGCCGGTGTACTCGACCATCGCTGGTCTGCCCCAGCCCGTGCTGCGGCGCGAGGTGCGCTCCGGCCTGGCGCGCGCGGTGCTCGACGAGACCATTCCTGCCGCCCACGCGCCGAATGGAGCCTGGGAACTGCGGCGTGCGCTTCATTTCCTGCACTACCCGGCACCCGATGTCGCGATGGCCACGCTGGAGGATCACACCCACCCGGCCTGGCAGCGGCTCAAGGCCGACGAGTTGCTGGCACAGCAGCTGTCGCAGCTGCAGGCGCGGCGGGCCCGCGCCGTGCAGCGGGCCCCGGTGCTGGCGGCGGTGTCCTCCAAAGACTCGCTGGGCGACGCGCTGCGGGCTGCCTTGCCATTCGCCCTCACCGGCGCCCAGCAGCGCGTGGTGGAAGAGATCTCCCGTGACCTGGCGCGCGAGGTGCCGATGCACCGGCTGCTGCAGGGCGATGTGGGCTCCGGCAAGACCGTCGTCGCGGCGCTTGCCGCCGCGCGCTGCATCGACGCGGGCCACCAGTGCGCGCTCATGGCGCCCACCGAGATCCTGGCCGCCCAGCATTTCGGCAAGTTGGTCGGGTGGCTCGATCCTCTGCTGGCCGAGCGCGGCCTGCGGGTGGCCTGGCTCACCGGCAGCCAGAAGAAGAAGGAGCGCGACACGATGTCGGCCGCGGCCGAGAACGGTGAGGCCGCGCTGGTGATCGGCACGCACGCGGTGATCTCGGAGAAGGTGCGCTTTCGCCGGCTGGCACTGGCGATCATCGACGAGCAGCACCGCTTCGGCGTGGCGCAGCGCCTGGCTCTGCGTGGCAAGGCGGGCGGGCAACTGGAGCCTCACCTGCTGATGATGAGCGCCACTCCGATCCCGCGCACCCTGGCGATGAGCTACTACGCCGACCTCGACGTCTCCACCCTCGATGAGCTGCCGCCGGGCCGCACGCCCATCGTCACCAAGCTGGTGGCCGAGCACCGGCGCGACGAGGTCGTCGACCGCATCCGCGTCCAACTGGAGCAGGGCCGGCAGGTCTACTGGGTGTGTCCCCTGATCGAGGAAAGCGAGGCGGTCGACCTGCGCAACGCCACCGAGACGCGCGACGAGCTCGCCGCGGCGCTGGGGGAGCAGGTCTGCGTCGGGCTCCTGCATTCGCGCATGCCGACGGCGGAGAAACAGGCGGTGATGGAAGGCTTCACGGCCAACCGCGTGCAGGTGCTGGTCAGCACCACCGTGATCGAGGTTGGTGTCGACGTCCCCAATGCCTCGCTGATGGTCATCGAGCACGCCGAGCGCTTCGGGCTCTCGCAGCTGCACCAGCTGCGCGGCCGGGTGGGCCGCGGCGCGGCGGCCTCGGCCTGCGTGCTGCTCTACGCGCCCAACGAGGGCGGCCGGGTCGGGGAGGCGGCACGGGCGCGGCTCAAGGCCATGGCCGAAACCAGCGACGGTTTCGAGATCGCGCGGCGCGACCTCGACATCCGCGGCCCCGGGGAATTCCTCGGCGCGCGCCAGTCGGGGGCGCCGCTGCTGCGCTTCGCGGACCTCAGCACCGACGTCCTGCTGCTCGACTGGGCCCGCGCGCTGGCCCCGCGCATGCTGGACCGGCATCCCGAGCTGGCCGAGAAACATGTCGACCGCTGGCTGGGCAGCAAGGCCGAATACCTCAAAGCCTGAATGCGGGTCAATGCGCGATGCCCCCGGCACGCTTAGGGAGCTCTTGCGCATAATTGACGAAAGCTATGACCCTCACCGAACTCAAATACATCGTTGCGGTCGCGCGCGAGCGGCATTTCGGCAAGGCGGCCGAGGCCTGCTACGTTTCGCAGCCCACTCTCTCGGTCGCGATCAAGAAGCTGGAGGACGAGCTGGAGGTCAAGCTCTTCGAGCGCAGCGCCGGCGAGGTCACGGTCACGCCGCTGGGCGAGCAGATCGTGCAGCAGGCGCAGAGCGTGCTTGACCAGGCCGCCAGCATCAAGGAGATCGCCAAGCGCGGGAAGGACCCGCTGTCGGGGCCGCTCAACCTGGGCGTGATCTACACCATCGGCCCGTACCTGCTGCCCGACCTGGTGCGCCAGAACATCGCGCGCACGCCGCAGATGCCACTGGTGCTGCAGGAGAACTTCACCGCCAAGCTGTTGGAGATGCTGCGCGCCGGCGAGATCGACTGCGCGATCATGGCCGAGCCCTTCCCGGATACCGGGCTCGCGGTGGCGCAGCTCTACGATGAGCCCTTCATGGCGGCCGTTCCCGTCCACCATCCGCTGGCCGAGCGCGAGTCCGTGAGCTCCGACGAGCTCAAGAAGGAGACCATGCTGCTGCTCGGCACGGGCCACTGCTTTCGCGACCACGTGCTCGAGGTCTGCCCTGAGTTCGCGCGTTTCTCGAGTGACGCCGAGGGCATCCGCAAGAGCTTCGAAGGCTCCTCGCTCGAGACCATCAAGCACATGGTCGCGGCCGGCATGGGCGTGACGCTGGTGCCGCGCCTGTCGGTGCCGGCCGATGCGCTCAAGCCCCGGGCCGGGAAGGGGCGCGGCAGGGAGCCCGAGCAGATCGTGCGCTACCTGCCGGTACGAGACCTCCAGGGCGGCGAGCCGCCGACGCGCCGCGTGGTGCTGGCCTGGCGCCGCAGCTTTACCCGCTACGAGGCCATCGCGGCGCTGCGTAACGCGATCTACGCTTGCGAGCTGCCGGGCGTCAAGCGGCTCTCGTAGCAGCCGCGATAGCCCACAAGTGGTGCCATCGGCCAACGCTCTTCGAACGGACTCCGACGCAATCGCTGCGATAGAGTGCGGCTGTTGCGAAGCCAGCCCTCGGCTTTTAAAGTTTCCTCCAGTTCCCCAACCTCGAAGAAAGAATTTTCGCCATGGCCAAAGTCGACAAGAAGTCCAAGTCCCCCGTCGCCAATGCACCGGCCACTTCCGTTGGCAAGGTGCCCAGGAAGGGTGGATCGCTGGTGGCCCAGGAATCGGGCGGCCGCAATGCGCCGATCATCAACATCGGCATCGACCGCGAAGACCGTGCCGCCATTGCCGAAGGCCTGAGCCGTGTGCTGGCGGACACCTACACGCTCTATCTCACGACCCACAACTTCCACTGGAATGTGACCGGCCCGCACTTCAACTCGCTGCATGCGATGTTCATGGCGCAGTACACCGAGCTGTGGGGCTCGACCGACGTCATCGCCGAGCGCATCCGTGCGCTGGGCCATTACGCGCCGGGCTCCTATGCCGAGTTCAGCAAGATCGCGACCGTGCCCGATGTGCCAAGGGACCCGCCCAAGGCGATGGAGATGGTGCGCATTCTGGTCAAGGGCCACGAGACGGTCTCGCGCATCGCGCGTGAGTTCATCCCTGTGGCCGAGGAGGCTGGGGACGACCCGACCGCCGACATGCTGACCGCGCGCTGCACGGTGCATGACCAGACGGCCTGGATGCTGCGTTCGCTGCTCGAAGACTGAGCTGTATTCCGAACCGCGTCGCTCGGGGAAGGCCCAGCGCGTGCGGCCTTCTTCCGTGGACGTGGCGCAAAATCGCGGCATGTCCGCATCCACCGCCATTGCTCCCCGCGGCCGCCTCTCGCTCTATCTGGACCTGATCCGCTGGAACCGGCCGGCCGGCTGGCTGCTGCTGCTGTGGCCTTCGCTGGCGGCGCTCTGGTTCGCGGCTGATGGCTTTCCCGGCTGGCACCTGCTCACGGTCTTCGTGCTCGGTACCATCCTGATGCGCAGCGCCGGCTGCTGCGTCAATGACGTTGCCGACCGCGATTTCGATCGGCACGTGAAGCGCACTGCGCAACGGCCGGTCACCAGCGGTGCGCTTTCGGTTGCCGAGGCGCTTGCCGTGGGGGCCGTGCTCGCGCTGGCCGCTTTCGCGCTGGTGCTCACGACCAATCGTGCGACGGTTTTGTGGTCCTTCGCTGCGCTGGCGGTCACGCTGGTCTATCCCTTCGCCAAGCGCTTCATGTCCGTCCCACAGGCGGTGCTGGGAATCGCCTTCAGTTTCGGCATTCCGATGGCCTTTGCAGCGGTGCAGTCCTCGGTGCCGGCCTTCGCTTGGTGGCTATTGGCGGGCAATCTGTTCTGGGTGCTGGCCTACGACACCGAGTACGCGATGGTCGACCGCGACGACGATCTCAAGATCGGGATGAAGACCTCGGCCATCACCTTCGGGCGCTTCGATGTGACCGCAGTCATGGCGAGCTATGCAATCTATCTCGGCATCTGGGCCGCCGCCGGCACGAGCCGCCAACTGGCTCCCGTCTTCCACGCCGGCGTTGCCTTGGCGGCGGCGCAAGCGCTGTGGCACTGGCGGCTGATCCGCAAGCGCACCCGGGATGGCTGCTTCAAGGCCTTTCGGCTCAACCACTGGCTGGGCTTCACCGTGTTTGCGGGCGTCGTGGCCGGCTATCTGATGCGCTGAATCCGGAGGGCCCGCGGTCTCACCCGTGGCCGAACTCCTCGGCCAGTTCCGCCGCGCGCTGGTGGGCGGCGCGGATCGCCGTCTTGAACTTCGCCTTGACATCGGCGTGCTCGAGCGAGGTGATCGCGGCGTAGGTGGTCCCGCCCTTGGAGGTCACGCGCTCGCGCAGCACGGCGGGCGGCTCGCTCGCATCGTTCGCCAGGGCCGAGGCGCCAGTGAAGGTGCCGACGGCCAACCGGTGCGCCTGCTCGGGCGTGAGACCCAGCTCGACGCCAGCCTCGGTCATGGCCTCGATGAAATAGAACACGTAGGCGGGCCCCGAGCCGGATACCGCAGTGACTGCATCCAGCGCGCTCTCGGTGTCCACCCAGAGCAATTCGCCGGTAGCTTCCAGCACTTGCTCGATCTGCTTGCGCCCAGCCGGGTCGACGGCCGGCCGCGCGAACAGGCCGGTCATGCCCTTGCCGACCAGCGCCGGCGTGTTCGGCATGGCGCGGACCACCTGCTCGGTGGCGATCCAGCGCGCGATGCTGTCGGAGGGGATGCCGGCGGCGACGCTGAGATGCAGCGCGTCCTTGGCCAGCCCCCGGACGGCCTGCGCGGCCTGGGCAAAGCTCTGCGGCTTGACGGCCCAGACCAGCACCCCGCAGCGCTGGAGCGCTGCGCCAGCCTCGGCCTGGGCCGTGATGCCGAAGTCGTGCCGTAGCCGCTCGCGGGCTTCGGCCTGGGGTTCGACAATCTCGAAGGTCGTGGCTGGCACCTGGCGCTTGATTAGCCCACCGATGATGGCACTGGCCATGTTCCCGCCGCCGATGAAGCCGATCGGCGGAAGGGGAGCCCGCTCCTGGCGGGGCAGGAAGGTGACGGCGATGTTCATGTTTTATCTGATGAATTCGAAAGCGGCGAGCTGGGGTAGCTGCAGCGGATTGAAATTGTCGCCGCTTGCCGCATCACATGCTGCTTCCGCGCCGGCCGTGTCGGACAAGGCCAATCTCGCTAGGGCGACATTGCACAACAATCAGGCTCTATCGGCAATTATCGAGAAGCCTGCACTCACATCGATGTTTTTGGCCGGTCTCGATAGCGTGCGATCTATCGACGGCACGGAACCCAGGCCGTCGCACAACACCAGCGTTTGACAGCCATGCACTCCCATGCCACAATCGCGGGCTTCGCTTTTCAAAAGGCGAAAAACAGCGATAGAGCTTCTGCCCAACGGAAGTGCACCGAAGTGGTTTCGATGCGTGGACGACGGGCCCAAGACTGACCGCTAGCTGCTTCCGGTGTTCGGAGTGGCGATCGGTACAAGTTGGGAATACACGAAATGATCCAAACTGAATCCCGGCTCGATGTGGCCGACAATACAGGCGCGAAATCCGTCCTGTGTATCAAGGTGCTCGGTGGCTCCAAGCGGCGTTATGCCAGCGTGGGCGACGTCATCAAGGTCAGCATCAAGGAAGCCGCTCCGCGTGGTCGCGTCAAGAAGGGCGAGATCTACAGCGCTGTGGTGGTTCGTACCGCCAAGGGCATCCGTCGCGCCGACGGCTCGCTCGTCAAGTTCGACGGCAACGCCGCCGTTCTGCTTAACGCCAAGCTGGAGCCCATCGGCACCCGCATCTTCGGACCGGTGACGCGCGAGCTGCGCACCGAGAAGTTCATGAAGATTGTGTCGCTGGCCCCCGAAGTTCTGTAAGGACAACGCCATGAACAAGATTCGCAAGGGCGACCAGGTCATCGTGCTGGCTGGGCGCGACAAGGGTAAGCGTGGCACGGTGTCGCTGCGCAAGGATGACTCGCACCTGATCGTCGACGGCATCAATCTGGTCAAGAAGCACACCAAACCGAACCCGCTCAAGGGTACGACCGGTGGCATCGTCGAGAAGGCCATGCCGATTCACCAATCCAACGTGGCGATCTTCAATGCCGCGACCGGCAAGGCCGATCGCGTGGGCATCAAGGTCACGGACGGCAAGCGCGTGCGCGTCTTCAAGTCCAGCGGCGAAGAAATCAAGGCCGCCTAAGGGGTACTCACATGGCACGTCTCCAACAACACTACCGCGAAAAGATCGCGAAGGACTTGACCGAAAAGTTCGGCTACAAGTCGCCCATGCAGGTCCCGCGCCTGACCAAGATCACGCTCAATATGGGTGTGGGCGAAGCAGTTGCCGACAAGAAGGTTCTCGACAACGCGGTCGCCGATCTGACCAAGATCGCCGGCCAGAAGCCCGTCGTGACCAAGTCGAAGAAGGCTATCGCCGGCTTCAAGATCCGCGAGAACCAGCCGATCGGGTGCATGGTCACGCTGCGCGGCGTCCAGATGTACGAATTCCTGGACCGCTTCGTGACCGTGGCGCTGCCGCGCGTCCGCGACTTCCGCGGCATCTCCGGCCGTGCCTTCGACGGCCGCGGCAACTACAACATCGGCGTGAAAGAGCAGATCATTTTCCCGGAGATCGAGTACGACAAGGTCGACGCCCTTCGCGGTCTCAATATCAGCATCACGACCACGGCCAAGACCGACGAGGAGGCCAAGGCGCTGCTCGCGGGCTTCCGTTTCCCGTTCAAGAACTGAGGTGACTTGTGGCTAAAGTAGCTTTGATCGAGCGCGAGCTCAAGCGAGAAAAACTGGTCGCAAAGTACGCCGCCAAGCACGCGGAACTGAAGGCGATCGCCAACGACGCAAAGAAGAGCGACGAAGAGCGCGCAGCTGCCCGCTTGGCCCTGCAGAAGCTTCCGCGTAACGCCAACCCGACGCGCCAGCGCAACCGCTGCGAAATCACCGGCCGTCCCCGTGGCACCTTCCGCCAGTTCGGTCTGGCCCGCGCCAAGATCCGTGAGCTGGCCTTCAACGGCGACATTCCCGGTGTCACCAAGGCCAGCTGGTAAGCCAGGCAGGAGCAGAAAACATGAGCATGAGTGATCCCATTGCCGACCTGCTGACGCGTATCCGCAACGCGCAGATGGTGGCGAAGCCCACGGTGTCGGTCCCGTCTTCCAAGGTGAAGGTTGCGATCGCACAGGTGCTGAAGGACGAGGGCTACATCGACGGCTTCCAGGTCAAGACCGAAGCCGGCAAGAGTGAACTCGAAATCGCGCTGAAGTACTACGCCGGCCGTCCGGTCATCGAGCGCATCGAACGCGTGAGTCGTCCCGGCCTGCGCGTTTACAAGGCCAGCGCCGCGATCCCGCAAGTGCAAAACGGTCTGGGCGTCGCCATCGTCACTACCCCCAAGGGCGTGATGACCGATCGCAAGGCTCGCGCCAGCGGCGTCGGCGGCGAAGTGCTGTGCTACGTCGCCTGACCGAGACATCGAGGAGAACACTGAAATGTCCCGAGTAGGAAAAATGCCGATCGACATCCCCCAAGACGTGGATGTGGCGATCAAGGAAGACCAAATCAGCGTCAAGGGCAAGGGCGGTACGCTCAGCCTGCCGCTGAATACCCTGGTGAACATCGTCAACAAGGACGGTAAGCTGAGCTTCGAGCCGGCCAACGAATCGCGCGATGCGAACGCGATGAGCGGAACGGTGCGCCAGTTGGTGAACAACATGGTGGTTGGTGTGACCAAGGGCTTCGAGAAGAAGCTGAACCTGGTCGGAGTGGGTTACAAGGCCCAGGCGCAAGGCGCCAAGCTGAACCTGCAAGTCGGCTATTCGCACCCGGTCGACAAGCTGATGCCGGAAGGCATCACTGTGGCAACGCCCACTCCGACGGAAGTCGTGATCAAGGGTGCCGACCGCCAGCGCGTCGGGCAGGTGGCCGCTGAGATCAGAGCTGTTCGTCCGCCTGAGCCGTACAAGGGCAAGGGCATCCGTTATTCGGACGAGAAGATCGTGATCAAAGAGACCAAGAAGAAATAAGGGGCAGCAAAATGATGTTGACCAAGAAAGCACAGCGTCTTCGCCGCTCGCGCCAGACCCGCATCCGCATTGCGACGCAAGGCGTGGCGCGCCTGACGGTGAACCGCACCAACCTGCACATCTATGCCGCCGTCATTTCCGACGACGGCACCAAGGTGATCGCCTCCGCCTCGACGGCGGAAGCCGAAGTGCGCAACTCGCTGGGCGGTTCCGGCAAGGGCGGCAATGCCGCCGCAGCCACGATCATCGGCAAGCGCATCGCCGAAAAGGCGAAGGCCGCCGGTGTCGAGAAGGTCGCCTTCGACCGCGCCGGTTTTGCCTACCACGGCCGCGTCAAGGCGCTGGCCGATGCGGCCCGCGAAGCCGGCCTGCAGTTCTAACCGGACACGAGATTCAACATGGCAAAGATTCAGGCAAGAACGCAAAGCGAAGGCCCCGAAGACGGTCTGCGCGAGAAGATGATCGCGATCAACCGCGTCACCAAGGTGGTGAAGGGCGGTCGTATCCTCGGTTTCGCAGCACTCACCGTGGTCGGCGACGGCGATGGCCGCGTCGGCATGGGCAAGGGCAAGTCCAAGGAAGTGCCGGCCGCAGTGCAGAAGGCGATGGAAGAAGCGCGTCGTAATCTCGCGAAGATCTCGATCAAGAACGGCACGCTGCACCATCGCGTGACGGGGCATTGGGGCGCCGCCTCGGTGGTCATGATCCCGGCGCCAAAGGGTACCGGCATCATCGCGGGTGGCCCGATGCGCGCCGTGTTCGAAGTGATGGGCATCACCGACATCGTGGCCAAGAGCCACGGTTCGTCGAACCCGTACAACATGGTCCGCGCCACGCTTAATGGCCTGCGCAACTCGACGACGGCTTCCGAAGTCGCAGCCAAGCGCGGCCTGACCGTCGAGCAACTCTTCGCCTGATCGGGAGCATCGACATGACGACACAACAACAGACGCTCAAGGTGCAACTGGTCAAGAGCCCGATCGGCACCAAGCAATCGCATCGCGACACCGTGCGCGGCCTGGGTCTGCGCAAGCTCAACAGCGTGAGCGAGCTGCAAGATACGCCCGCGGTGCGCGGCATGATCAACAAGATCAGTTATCTGGTCAAAGTGCTCTAAACAGAGTCGCTGAGAGAGACGCATATGGAACTCAATGGCATCAAGCCGGCGGCGGGCGCCAAGCACGCCAAGCGCCGCGTCGGCCGCGGCATCGGCTCCGGTCTGGGCAAGACCGCGGGTCGCGGTCACAAGGGTCAGAAATCCCGCGCGGGCGGCTTCCACAAGGTGGGCTTCGAAGGCGGCCAAATGCCGCTGCAGCGCCGCCTGCCCAAGCGCGGCTTCAAGTCGCAAACGCTCAAGTACAACGCCGAAGTGACGCTGACGGCGCTCGAGAAGCTGGGCCTGGCCGAAGTGGACCTGCTCGCGCTCAAGCAAGCTGGTCTGGTGGGCCAGATTGCCAAGGTGGTGAAGGTCATCAAGTCCGGCGAACTGACCAGGGCCGTCAAGCTGACGGGTATCGGCGCGTCCGCCGGTGCCAAGGCCGCGATCGAAGCGGTCGGCGGCAGCGTGGCCTGATCGCAAGCGAAAGAAGGTCATAGTGGCAACGAACGCGGCGACGCTCGCAAAGACAGGCAAGTTCGGCGACCTGCGTCGCCGGCTGGTCTTCTTGCTGCTCGCCCTCGTGGTTTACCGCATCGGAGCGCACATTCCGGTGCCGGGCATCAACCCGGACCAATTGGCGCAGCTGTTCCAGGGCCAGCAAGGCGGCATCCTGAGCCTGTTCAACATGTTCTCAGGCGGGGCGCTATCGCGCTTCACGGTGTTCGCGCTGGGGATCATGCCGTACATCTCTGCGTCGATCATCATGCAGTTGATGACCTACGTGGTGCCGACCTTCGAGCAGCTGAAGAAGGAAGGCGAGGCCGGCCGGCGCAAGATTACGCAGTACACCCGCTATGGGACGCTGGGTCTCGCACTCTTCCAATCTTTCAGCATTGCAGTGGCGCTGGAATCTTCGGCAGGGCTGGTGATCTCCCCCGGGTTCGGCTTCCGCCTCACGGCGATGGTCAGCCTGACGGCGGGCTCGATGTTCCTGATGTGGCTTGGCGAGCAGATCACCGAGCGAGGCCTGGGCAACGGGATTTCGATCCTGATCTTCGCTGGCATCGCGGCCGGCCTGCCGAGCGCGATCGGGGGGCTGCTCGAACTGGTGCGTACCGGCGCCATGAATGTGCTCGTCGCGCTGTTCATCGTTGCGGTGGTGATCCTGGTCACCTACTTCGTCGTGTTCGTGGAACGCGGTCAGCGCAAGATTCTGGTGAACTACGCACGCCGGCAGGTCGGCAACAAGGTCTATGGCGGCCAGTCTTCCCATCTGCCGCTAAAGCTCAATATGGCTGGCGTAATCCCGCCGATCTTCGCCTCGTCGATCATCCTGCTGCCGACCACGGTGGTGAGCTGGTTCAGCACCGGCGACAGCATGCGCTGGATCAAGGACATTGCTAGCGCGCTGACGCCGGGGCAACCGATCTACGTGCTGCTCTATGCGGCCGCCATCGTGTTCTTCTGCTTCTTCTACACGGCACTTGTGTTCAACAGCCGCGAGACCGCCGACAACCTGAAGAAGAGTGGTGCATTCATCCCGGGCATTCGCCCAGGTGATCAGACCGCGCGCTACATCGACAAGATCCTGGTTCGCTTGACGCTGGCCGGGGCGGTGTACATCACCTTCGTCTGCCTGCTGCCAGAGTTCCTGATCCTGAAATACAACGTGCCGTTCTATTTTGGCGGCACCTCTCTGCTGATCATCGTGGTGGTCACGATGGACTTCATGGCCCAAGTGCAGAACTACATGATGTCGCAGCAGTACGAATCCCTGCTAAAGAAAGCCAATTTCAAGACTTCCTAGCAGGCGAGCGAGATGTCGAAGGACGATGTCATCCAGATGCAGGGTGAGGTTCTGGAGAACCTTCCGAATGCGACCTTCCGGGTCAAACTGGAAAACGGACACATCGTGCTGGGACATATTTCCGGAAGGATGCGGATGCACTACATCCGCATCCTTCCAGGTGACAAGGTCACCGTCGAGTTGACGCCCTACGACTTGAGCCGGGCGCGCATTGTGTTTAGGGCGAAGTGAGTCGCCGGGTTGAACAGAGTTTAGGAGAGTGAAATGAGAGTTTCGGCTTCGGTCAAGACCATTTGTCGCAATTGCAAGATCATCCGCCGCAAAGGTGTTGTGCGCGTGATCTGCACCGACCCGCGCCACAAGCAGCGCCAGGGTTGAGTTAGAGATTTAAGAGGACGCACATGGCACGTATTGCTGGCATCAACATTCCGCCGCACAAGCACGCTGAAATCGGCCTGACCGCCATCTTCGGCATCGGTCGCACCCGCGCCCGCAAGATTTGCGAAGCGAGCGGCATCGAGTATTCGAAGAAGATCAAGGATCTGACCGATGCCGATCTCGAGAAGATCCGCGATCAGATCGCGCTCTTCACCATCGAAGGTGACCTGCGCCGCGAAACGACGATGAACATCAAGCGCTTGATGGACATCGGTTGCTACCGCGGCTTCCGTCACCGTCGCGGCCTGCCGATGCGCGGACAGCGCACGCGCACCAACGCCCGTACCCGCAAGGGTCCGCGCAAGGCCGCGCAGTCCCTGAAGAAGTAAGGATAGACAAGCATGGCTAAAGCTCCTGCCAACAACGCTGCACAGCGCGTTCGCAAGAAGGTCCGCAAGAACGTGGCGGACGGCATCGCGCACGTGCATGCGTCGTTCAACAACACGATCATCACGATCACTGATCGCCAGGGCAACGCCCTGTCGTGGGCTTCGTCGGGTGGCCAGGGCTTCAAGGGCTCGCGCAAATCGACGCCCTTCGCTGCCCAGGTTGCTTCGGAAGTTGCCGGCCGTGCCGCGGTGGAACAAGGTATCAAGAACCTCGACGTCGAGATCAAGGGCCCTGGCCCGGGTCGCGAGTCCTCGGTGCGCGCGCTGGCCGCACTGGGCATTCGCATCAACTCGATCGCCGACGTGACGCCGGTTCCTCACAACGGCTGCCGTCCGCAAAAGCGTCGTCGTATCTGAGGCGAAGGCGTTCGGCGCAGCCAGCTTCCGGGCCGGCTGCGCATTTGTTTTTGTTTTTTAACAAGCCCACCGCCATCGGCACGCCGCTGATGGCTCCCGCAGACCTCTGCGGCAGATGACACAAAGGAAGATCAAGTGGCACGCTACCTCGGCCCCAAGGCCAAACTCTCCCGCCGCGAAGGCACCGACCTGTTCCTGAAGAGCGCGCGTCGCTCCATCCAGGACAAGGCCAAGTTCGATTCCAAGCCCGGCCAGCATGGCCGCACCTCGGGCCAGCGCACCTCCGACTTCGGTCTGCAACTGCGCGAGAAGCAGAAGGTCAAGCGCATGTACGGTGTGCTTGAGAAGCAGTTCCGCCGCTACTTCGAGGAAGCCGATCGCCGCCGCGGCAACACTGGCGCCAACCTGCTGTTCCTGCTCGAGTCGCGGCTGGACAACGTGGTCTACCGCATGGGCTTTGGATCCACGCGCGCCGAGGCACGTCAGCTGGTCTCGCATAAGGCGATCACGGTAAACGGCCAATCGGTCAACATTCCGTCGTACTTGGTCAAGACGGGTGACGTGGTCGCGGTGCGGGACAAATCGAAGAAGCAGAACCGCATCGTTGAGGCTCTGCAACTGGCCCAGCAGGTCGGGATTCCGGCCTGGGTCGAAGTAAACATCGACAAGGCCGAAGGTACCTTCAAGAAGGTGCCCGATCGTGACGAATTCGGGGCCGACATTAACGAATCGCTGATCGTCGAGCTGTACTCGAGGTAACAGGCGATGACGTGCCGCCTGCCGGCGGCCCGAATTTTTGATTCTTGTTCCCTGTCGCGGATAGCGCGGCCGGGCACTTCACCAGCCTTACCGGTGTAACGAGCCGGGGGTATTGAGAGGAAGTCTGCATGCAAACCACCCTGTTGAAACCCAAGACCATTCAGGTCGAGCAACTGGCCGCCAACAAGGCGAAGGTCACGCTCGAGCCTTTCGAGCGCGGCTACGGCCACACGCTCGGCAACGCGCTGCGCCGCGTGCTGCTGTCCTCGATGGTGGGTTACTCCGCCACCGAAGTGACGATCGCCGGCGTGCTGCACGAGTACTCGTCCATCGATGGCGTGCAAGAAGACGTCGTTAACATCCTGCTGAACCTGAAGGGTGTGGTGTTCAAGCTCCACAACCGCGACGAAGTGACGCTGAGCCTGCGCAAGGACGGCGAAGGCGCTGTCACTGCGTCGGACATCCAGACCCCGCACGACGTGGAGATCATCAATCCCGACCACGTGATCGCACACCTGTCGCAAGGCGGCAAGCTGGATATGCAGATCAAGGTGGAGAAGGGCCGTGGCTATGTGCCTGGCACCATGCGCCGCTATGCGGACGAACCGACCAAGTCGATCGGCCGCATCGTGCTCGACGCCTCCTTCTCGCCGGTCAAGCGCGTCAGCTACACCGTCGAAAGTGCTCGCGTCGAGCAGCGCACCGACCTGGACAAACTGCTGGTCGAGATCGAGACCAATGGTGCGATCACTGCGGAAGACGCTGTTCGCGCCTCGGCCAAGATCCTGGTTGAGCAACTGGCCGTGTTCGCCCAGCTGGAGGGGGGAGAGCTCGCCGCCTTCGACCAGCCTGCGCCGCGCAGCGCTCAGCAATTCGACCCGATTCTGCTGCGCCCGGTCGACGAGCTCGAGCTGACGGTGCGGTCGGCCAACTGCCTGAAGGCCGAAAACATCTATTACATCGGTGATCTGATCCAGCGAACCGAGAACGAGCTACTCAAGACCCCGAACCTGGGTCGCAAGTCGCTCAACGAAATCAAGGAAGTGCTCGCCTCCCGCGGGTTGACCTTGGGCATGAAGCTCGAGAGCTGGCCGCCGGCCGGTCTGGACAAGCGATAGCCAAAAGTGCAAGGTTGCCGCGCGCGGCAAGCCTTGTTTTCTCCTCCGCGAAGCACCTTGCAGTACCTGATACGGCTGCGAGTCTTATAAAGAAAGGAACTCACCATGCGTCACGGACACGGACTCCGCAAACTCAACCGTACCAGCTCGCACCGCCTGGCGATGCTGCAGAACATGATGAACTCGCTCATCGAGCACGAGGTCATCAAGACCACGGTCCCCAAGGCCAAGGAACTGCGCCGCGTCATCGAGCCGATGATCACCCTGGCCAAGAAGCCGACGGTCGCCAATAAGCGCCTGGCATTCAATCGCCTGCGCGACCGCGACAGTGTGGTCAAGCTGTTCGGCGAACTGGGTCCGCGCTACCAGGCGCGCCCCGGCGGCTACACGCGCATCTTGAAGATGGGCTTCCGCGTGGGCGATAACGCTCCCATGGCTCTGGTCGAGCTAGTCGACCGTCCGGAAATCGCCGATACCCCTGCTGACGAGCAAACCGGCGAAGAATAAGCTATAATATTTATCTGCCGCGCGATGGAGCAGCCTGGTAGCTCGTTGGGCTCATAACCCAAAGGTCGCAAGTTCAAATCTTGCTCGCGCAACCAGATTTTTTACGGGGTCGAGTTTCTCGTAAATTGCAAAACGCCCACTTCCGAGTGGGCGTTTTTGTTTTTGCACTACGACGCGACAGGACTCGCAATTGCCAGCACGAAAATCGGCAATACACATTGGCGACATCTGGCTGCTAACGAAGAGCTCGTGAATGTCGGCGAGAAAAAATTCATGACGAATCCCTCGATTCCGCGTGAGCTGATTGAAACTCGATGGATACCGTACACCAGCCCGCTTCCACAGCCGGTTGCGTTCAACCGGAGACAGCACCTGCGGCTGGTCGATCGACGAACCAGATCGCGGGCCGAGCCGCCAACCGAGCGGCGCTGATCCTTTTCGATCCCGACGCCGAGAACAACACCTCCCGCCAAGTTCGCGGCCAAGCTCAATCGGGCACGACGGCCGTGACTTCGATCTCCACCTTGGCCCGCGCTTCCACCAGCGCTGCGACCTGAACGGCGGTCATCGCCGGGAAGTTGCGCCCCATTGCGTCCCGATAAACCGGGCCCAGCTCGGCGAGGCGCCGGTTGTACTCGTCACGGTCGGTCACATACCAGGTCATGCGCACCATGTGCTCGGGGCCGGCTCCGCCCTCGCGGAGGATCTCGGCGATGTTGCGCAGTGCCTGGCCGGCCTGCTCGATGAAGTCGTCGGAGACGAACTGCTGCTGCGCATCCCAGCCAACCTGTCCCCCGACGAAAATCATCGTGCCGCGCGCGGCGACCCCGTTCGCGTAGCCCCTGGGAGGTGCCCAGCCTGCCGGTTGCAAGAGTTTGTTCATGGTGTCATCTGCCTCAGTTTGAATCGTTGGAGCTTTCCGGTTTCGGTGCGCGGCAAGCCGCCAACGAACTCGATCTCCCGTGGGTATTTGAAGGGTGCAATGGTGGCCTTGACGTGGTCCTGGAGTGCCTTGACCATCGCTGCATCGCCGGTGTGGCCGGGCTTGAGCACGCAGAAGGCCTTGACGATCATCCCGCGCTCCTCGTCCGGCTTGCCGACGACGCCGCACTCGGCGACGGCGGGGTGCTTGAGCAGCGCATCCTCGACCTCCGGCCCGCCCACGTTGTAGCCGGCCGTGATGATCATGTCGTCAGCGCGCGACTGGTAGAAGAAGTAGCCGTCCTCGTCCTGCATGAAGGCGTCGCCTGGGTAGTTCCAGCCCTTCTTCACATAGTCGGTCTGGCGCGGATCGTCGAGATAGCGGCAGCCGACCGGGCCGATCAATGCCAGCTTGCCGACGGTGCCGCGCGGCAGCTCATTCCCCTCATCGTCGACCACCTTGGCGGTGAATCCGGGCACGACCTTGCCCACTGCGCCGCGCCGGACTTCAGCGCCGGCCGAAGAGATGTAGATGTGGAACACCTCGGTGCCGCCGATGCCATCCACCATCTCGATGCCGGTCGCTTCCTTCCACAGCTGACGCGTCGCATCCGGAAGCGCCTCCCCGGCGCTCACGCTGATGCGCAACGTGGGGACGCCCAAGGCTTTGGCAAAGGGCGCCATCTGCCGATAGAAGGTGGGCGCGGTGTAGCAGATCGTCGCGCCTGCGTCTCGGATGGTCTTGACCATGCTCTCCGGCGTGTACGCGCCATCGTTGAAATAAACGGAGGCGCCGGCCCACATCGGGAAGATCAGCAGCCCGCCGAGCCCGAAGGTGAAGGCCAAGGGCGGCGAGCCCAGCACGATGTCGTCGCTGCGGGCGCGCAGCACGTGGCGCGGCCAGGTCTCGCACATCGCGAGCACGTCGCGGTGCGTGGTCACCGGCGCCTTCGGCTTGCCGGTCGTGCCGGAAGTGAAGGCCAGCAAGGCGATGTCGTCTGCGGCGGTGGGGCAGGCCTTGAAGACCCCAGTCTTGGTGGCGGCGCGCATCTCCAAGGAGCCCGGCACCTCGGGCTGATTGAAGGCGATCACCGTCTCGAGCACTGGATGGGCCTGCTGCGCGCTCTGGATCTCACCCAGCAAGCGGCCGTCACACAGTGCGACCGAGGGGCGCGCCTTCTCGATGATGTCGCCCAACTCCTTGGCGCGCAGCAGTGGCATAGTGGCGACCGCGATCAGTCCCGCCTTCACGACCGCGAGCCAGCCCAGTGCCATCGCGATCGAATTGCCGCCGCGCAGGAGCACGCGGTTGCCGGGTATCAGGCCCAGGTCTTCTACCAGCACCTGCGCAATGCGATTAACCTCCGCGGCGGCCTCGGCATAGGTCAGCGTGCGCGCTTGCGAACGCAGCATCGGCTGGCGGGCCCACGGCTTGGAGGCGGCCTTGTCCAGCAGCTCCTCCACGAGGTTCAACGGGTCCGGCAACTGCAACTCCGGCAGGTCGTAGCGCAACATCGGCAACTGCTCCGCTGGCGGCAGCCGATCGTGAACGAAGCGATCGACCTGTGCACTCATGACAAGCTCCGCAACACGGCCTTGCCGATGATCAGCTGCTGCACCTCCGTCGCGCCTTCGTAGATGCGCAGCGACCGGATGTCGCGGTAGAGGCTCTCGACCTTGGTGCCCACCTTCACGCCCAGGCCGCCGTGCATCTGCAGCGCCATGTCGATCACGCGGCTCGCGTTCTCGGTGGCGCACATCTTGGCCATCGCGGCCGCCGCCGTGATGTCGCCTGCGGGTGGGGCGCCGCGACTCTCGCTGTCGTCGCGCATCCAGGCGGCGCGGTAGGTCAGCAGCGCGGCGCTGTCGATCAGCGCGGCCATCTCGCCAAGCTTGGCCTGCGTGAGCTGGAAGTCCGCCAGGGTCTGACCGAACATGCGGCGGTTGCTCGCATGCCGCACGGCTTCGGCCAGCGCGCGGCGCGCCATGCCGAGCGCAGCGCCGGCGACCGAGGCACGGAAGATGTCGAGCGTGCGCATCGCGAGCTTGAAGCCGCCGTTCAGCTCGCCCAGCTGTGTCTCACGGGGGACCGCGCAGCCTTCGAAGCGTAGCGTGGCCAGCGGATGCGGCGCCATGACCTCGATATGGTCCGAGGTGTCCAGCCCCGGCGTGCTCGCGTCGACGACGAAGGCCGTGATGCCGCGTGATCCTGCGCCCGGGTCGGTCTTGGCGAACACGCAGTAGAAGTCGGCGATGCCGCCGTTGCTGATCCAGGTCTTCTGGCCGTCAAGGCGCCAGCCCTGCGGCGTGGCGACTGCCTGCATCGCCATCGCGCCCACGTCCGACCCGGCCTCGGGCTCGCTGAGCGCGAAGGCCGCGATCTTGTGGCCCCGCGCCACGGCGCCCAGGTAGTCGCGCTGCTGCGCGGCGCTGCCCGCCAGCGTGATCGCGCCGCTGCCCAGGCCCTGCATGGCGAAGGCGAAATCGGCGAGCGGCGAATGGAAGGCCAGCGTCTCGCGCAGCAGCACCAGCGCGCGCGAGTCCAGGCGCTCCAGCGCGCCGCCCGATGCGGCCGGCACGCAATAACGCAGCCAACCGCCCTCGCCGAGGCGTCTCACCCAGTCGCGGCAGGCGACGCGGTCGTCGCGCTCATCTACCGATTGCGCCGCCGCCCAAGGCAGCAGCTCGCATGAAAGCGCGCGGTGCGCGTCGTCGAAGAAGGGCAGCGCCAGATGCGCTGTGGAGGGGGGCGTTGCGGATGCAGCCATCGCTTCAGTCCCCGCCGAACGCCGGCTTGCGCTTGGCCGCGAACGCCTCGAAGGCGCGCTTGAAGTCCTCGGTCTGCATGCAGATCGCCTGGGCCTGGGCTTCGGCCTCGATCGCCTGGTCGATGGTCATCGCCCATTCCTGCGAGAGCATGGTCTTGGTCATGCCGTGCGCGAAACTCGGCCCTTCGGCCAGCTTGCGCGCCATGGTGGTGGCGGCGGACAGGAGCGAGTCGCTTTCGTGCAAGGCGTTGAAGAAGCCCCAGGCCTGCCCCTCCTGCGCCGTCATCGCGCGGCCGGTGAACAGCAGCTCCGAGGCTCGGCCCTGGCCGATCACCCGCGGCAGCAACGCGCAGGCCCCCATGTCGGCACCGGCCAGCCCGACGCGCGTGAACAGGAAGGCGGTATTCGTGGATGGCGTGCCGTAGCGCAGGTCGCAGGCCAACGCGATCATCGCGCCGGCGCCCGCGCACACGCCGTCGATCGCACCCACGATGGGCTGCGGGCAATGGCGCATCGCCTTCACCAGGTCGCCCGTCATGCGCGTGAACTCCAGCAGCTCCGGCATGCGCATCCTGGTCAGCGGACCGATGATCTCGTGCACGTCCCCGCCCGAGCAGAAATTCCCGCCCGCGCCGGTCACCACGATGGCCTTGACGTCGGTCGCGAAGTTCAGCGCACGGAACAGGTCGCGCAGCTCGGCATAGGAATCGAAGGTCAGCGGGTTCTTGCGTTCCGGCCTGTTCAGGGTGATGGTGCCGACGCCGGCCTCGAAGGCCCAGCTGAAGTGCTCGGCCTTGTAGGAAGATTTCGGTTCGAACTGCGCGTGCATGGGATTGCCTGCGCCGATGTAGTGTTTCATAGGGCCTCCGCCAATTGCTGATGGGAATGCTGCTTGACCTTGCCGAGCAGCTTGTGCAGCTGCGCGATCTCCTTGGCATTGAGCGCCGCGAAGGCGTCGACGATCCATGCCTCGTGCTGCTGCGCCATGTCGTTGAAAAGCCGTCGCCCGCGCGGCGTGAGGCGCACGCGCCACGCGCGGCGGTCGCCCTCCACATCGACGCGCTCGACCAGGCCCTCGGCCACCAGCTGGTCGGTGATGCCGGTGATGTTGCCGCCGGTGACCATCATGCGGCGCGACAGCTCGTTCATCTTGAGCCCGTCGGGCGCGCGTTCCAGCTGCGACATCAGGTCGAAGCGGGGCAGGGTGGTGCCGAACTGTTCGCGCAGTTCGTTGCGCACCTGCTTCTCGATCAGCTGCGTGCAGGTCAGGAGCCGCAGCCAGAGCCGCAACTCCTCCGGATGCTCGCTGTGGACGCGCGCTTCGAGGTCCATGCCTATTGCTCCTCCTCGGGATCGCGCGGCGCCGCGCTTGCTGCCATTGCGGCGGCGAGCTGCTGCTGCTTGGCGATCTCGCGGTACATCTGGTCGCGGCCGCTCAGGTACTGCCTGGGCCAGTCGATGTCGCGGCTTTGCAGCTTGGCCGTCTCGTGCAGGGTCCAGGCCGGATCGGCCAGGTGCGGTCGCGCGATAGCGCAAAGGTCGGCCCGGCCCGCGGCGATGATGCTGTTGGCCTGGTCGGCGTCGGTGATCGCGCCCACCGCGATCGTCGAGATGCCCACCTCGTTGCGGATGCGGTCGGCAAAGGGCGTCTGGTACATGCGGCCGTACACCGGCTTCGCCGCGCGGGTGGTCTGGCCGGAGGAGACGTCGATGAAATCGCAGTCCGCGTCTTTGAACAGGCGTGCCACCACCACGGCGTCTGCGTCGGTATTGCCACCCGGCGCCCAATCATGGGCCGAGATCCGCACGCTCATCGGCTTGTCCTCGGGCCAGGCCGCGCGCATGGCGCGGAACACTTCCAGCGGATATCGGCAGCGGTTCTCGAGGCTGCCGCCGTACTCGTCGGTGCGCAGGTTGGTCAGCGGGCTGATGAAGGAGGCCAGCAGATAGCCGTGCGCGCAGTGCAGCTCCAGCCAGTCGAAACCGGCCGCGGCGGCACGCCGGGTGGAGGCCACGAATTGCTCGCGCAGCTCATCCATCTGGGCCCGCGTCATCGCGGCTGGCAGCTGATTTTGTTCTCCGTAGGCCACGGGGCTGGCGGCGATCAGCGGCCAATTGCCTTCGGGCAGCGGCTCGTCGATCGCTTCCCAGCCCAGTTGCGTGGAGCCTTTCGGTCCGCTGTGACCTAGCTGCATGCCGATCTTCGCGCTGGTCTGCGAGTGGACGAAGTCGACGATACGCTTGAAGGCGGCCGACTGCGCATCGTTGTAGAGCCCGGTGCATCCCGGCGTAATGCGCCCTTCCGGCGTGGGACTGGTCATCTCCACGAAAACAATGGCTGCGCCGCCGAGTGCGCGTGCGCCGAGATGCACGAGCAGAAAATCCTGCGGCACGCCATCCACTGAGCTGTAGGTCGCCATGGGCGAGACCATGATCCGATTCTTGAGCGTCAGGCCGCGCACCTTCAGCGGCAACAGCATCGGGGGCACGGACTTGCCGCCCGAAAGCCATTGCTCATAGCCCCCTAGCCATTCCGTGTCACGCAGCCGCAGGTTCTCGTGGCTGATGCGCTGCGAGCGCGTCAGCAGCGAGTAGGCGAACTGCTCGATCTCCATGCCCGTGTAGCGCTTCACGTTCTCGAACCACTCGGTCGAATTGCGCGCCGCGTTCTGGATCTTCAGCACCTCCACGCTGCGCCGCGCTTCATAGGCCTCGAGCACGGTATCGATCTCGCCGCCGCTCGCGAACTCGTTGCACAGGTCGATCGCGTCCTCGAGTGCGAGCTTGGTGCCCGAGCCGATCGAGAAATGCGCCGTGTGCGCCGCATCGCCCATCAGCACCACCGGCACGCTCTTGCCCTTGACGTCGATGCGGTGCGTCC
Source organism: Variovorax sp. RA8 (assembly GCF_901827175.1). NCBI lineage: Bacteria > Pseudomonadati > Pseudomonadota > Betaproteobacteria > Burkholderiales > Comamonadaceae > Variovorax > Variovorax sp. RA8. The sequence goes on from NZ_LR594662.1 coordinate 744,934, forward strand.
AGTGCTTGCATACCACGCGCGGGAAGCGGATCCAGTTGGCCGAGCCGCGCAGGTGGGAGGCATTGCTGATCAGCGCGTGGCCGCCCAGGTACTTCGCGAACATCTTCTCGCAGAAGGCAATCGCCTCTGGTTGCTCCATCTGGTCCAGGCCGTGGGCCTTCCAGACTTCCTCGGGCGTCTCCACGATGAAGGTCGAGGTCTTGTCGTCGAACTGGTAGGCATGGGCCTGGAACCAGCCATGCTCGGTCTGTTCGAAGGCGAAGGTGAAGGCGTCGAAGGTCTGGTGCGTCCCGAGCCAGACGAAGCGGCACTGGCGCAGGTCGACGTCGGGCTCGAAGACTTCGGCGTAGCGCTGGCGGATGCGGCTGTTGAGGCCGTCGCTGGCGATCACCAGGTCGGCGTCGTACTGGGCGGCCAGGGCCTGGTCGTCCGTCACGTCGGTCTCGAACACCAGCTTGACCCCCAGGGCCAGGCAGCGCTCCTGCAGGATGTTGAGCAGCCGCTTGCGCCCGATGCCGCAGAAGCCGTGGCCGCCCGAGCGCACCTGACGGCCCTTGAAGAAGACCTGGATGTCGTCCCAATGGTGGAACTCGTTGCCGATCAGCGAGGCGGTCTGCGGATCGGCTGCACGCAGGTTGTCCAGCGTCTGATCGCTCAGTACCACGCCCCAGCCAAAAGTGTCGAAGGGGCGGTTGCGCTCGACCACGGTGACCTCGAGCCCGGGCTGCCTGGCTTTCATCAGGAGCGCGAAGTAGAGGCCGGCGGGGCCGCCGCCGATGCACAGGATGCGCTGCAGGGTGGATGCTGAGCTATTCATGGATCAATAGTTTAGACCTAAACAATATGATGTCAACTCCATGAAGGGCTTTCCCTGAGGGTCGGTTGACGACTTTGCGCGTGCTGGCAAGAATGGCTCCATGCCAAGTCTGATGCCAAGCTCCGTGCCCAGCCTGATGCCGAAGATCGAGTCGCAGCTTTCCGATCTGCCGGTTCCGCTGACGCTGCAGTTGCCCGATGGCCGGCAGGTGAGCCGGCCGGGATCGCGAATCACGCTGGCCTTCTCGGACTGGTCGGCGCTCGCCAAGCTGGGCGCACGGCAGCTCGGCGCCATCGGAGAGGCCTACGTCGAAGGCAAGGTCCAGATCCAGGGCGCCATGCGCGACCTGGTCGACGTCACGGTCGGGCTGCTGCCGCGCAACCCGGTGGAGATCACGCATGGCTGGTGGAGCAAGTTGCAGCGGCATGCCCGCTCGCGCAGCTCGCATTCGCTGGGCAAGGACGCCCAGCAGATCGAGTTCCACTACGACGTATCCGACGACTTCTATGCGCTGTGGCTGGACCCGCGCCGGGTCTATTCATGCGCCTATTTCCGTGACGCCGACATGACGCTGGCGCAGGCCCAGGAGGCCAAGCTCGACCACATCTGCCGCAAGCTCATGCTGCAGCCCGGCGAGCGCTATCTCGACATCGGCTCGGGCTGGGGTGCGCTGCTGCTGTGGGCGGCCGAGCACTACGGCGTCGATGCGACCGGCATCACGCTGTCGAAGAATCAGCATGCCTACGTGACGCGCCTGATCGAGGAAAAGGGCTTGCAAGGCCGGGTGCGGGTCGAGTTGCGCGACTACCGCCTGCTCGAGGAGGACAAGCCCTTCGACAAGATCTCTTCCGTTGGCATGTTCGAGCACGTGGGCAGCGCCAACATGGGCGCCTACTTCCGCAAGATCCATGCTCTGCTCAAGCCCGGCGGCCTGGCCATGAACCATGGCATCACGTCCGGCCAGCTCGACTATGCGCAGCTGGGTGCCGGCCTGGGCGACTTCATCGAGAAGTACATCTTCCCGGGCGGCGAGCTGCTGCACGTCACCACCATCCTGCGCGAAACCGCGGCAGCAGGACTCGAGATGGTCGACACCGAGAACCTGCGGCCGCACTACGCGCGCACGCTGTGGCACTGGTCCGACGCGCTCGAAGCTCGCTTCGACGAGGCGCGAGAGGTCCTGGTGCGCACCAGCGGCGCGGAGAAGGCCGAACGCGTCCTGCGGGCATATCGCCTCTATCTCGCGGGCTCGGCCATGAGCTTCGAGCAGGGCTGGATCGCACTGCACCAGATGCTGTCCACCAAGCCCGACGGCAACGTCAAGGCGGGGCCGCTGTTCGGCGCACAGTCGGCGTACCCTTTCGTTCGCAACTACATTTACAAGTAAAGCGAGGCACCCATGCTGTACCGATTCAAATCCCGCGCCACCCCTCCCTTCGTGATGCTCGAGACCCATGCGCAGCAGCTGTTCGACATCATCGGCAAGGCGTCGGCGCCCAAGGGGGTCATCACGGTCGAGCACATGCCGGCGGCCATTTCCGCCCTCGAGTCCGCCATTGCGCGCGAAAGCCGCAACGCGCACAACTACGACGACTACGCGGTCGAGGGCCACGACAACGAGGCCGAGAAGCAGCATATCGGGCTGCACCAGCGCGCCGTGCCGCTGCTGCACATGCTGAAAGAGTCCCTGGCCGACGGCAAGGACGTGACCTGGGAGGTTTAGCTCGCCCCCAGGTTGGCTCACTTCGTGTAGCCGCCCACCCCTACCGGGGGCGACACCAGCGGCCCGGCGAAGCCGGTTCCGCGGTGGAGATGTTGCTCGCCCCCAGGTTGGCTCACTTCGTGTAGCCGCCCACCCCCCTACCGGGGGCGACACCAGCGGCCCGGCGAAGCCGGTTCCGCGGTGGAGATGTTGCTCGCCCCCAGGTTGGCTCACTTCGTGTAGCCGCCCACCCCCTACCGGGGGCGACACCAGCGGCCCGGCGAAGCCGGTTCCGCGGTCTCTCGAAAGAGCGTCGCGTCGCGCGCCGACGGGAAGTCCTGCCGTTCCGTTCACCTTTGCGCCCGAGGCTTTCACCACCGTCGGCGGGCGCGGGCAGCCCCTGGTCGCGACTTCGCCTCGTAGCCCTTGAACGACGCGGTTGGCATTGGCGTACTTCACCAAGTCCGCCACGCGGTTGTGGTTGAGCGCCTTCGCATTTTCGACATTCACCTCCACCACGTTAGGCACGGCTGCCACCAGCGCGATCGGCACGAAGTCCTCGATCGGGTCTCAATGCCCGCCCGCCACTAAAGGTGGAACCGATCCGTGGTCGGCTGTTACCCAGTCTGTGCGAATAACGAGACCGGAGAAACAAACCCCCTGCCTACCCGACTGCTCGGTCCACGGACCATTGCTTTTGTCTGCGCCTACCCAACCAAAAACAGAACTCATGAGTTTTTTTCAAGCACATCCCGATCCCCAAATCGCAAGCATCGTTTCAGAATTGACTTCGCAGTTGCGTCGTCTGAGCGAGCAACCGAACGAACTCCTTGCCGCCCTCCAGGCGAACCGGCCGCTGCCCACCGGCGATCTGCCCGAGGGCCAGAGCCCGGATGAGCTTTATCAAATCGCCGCCCGCCTCTGCGATGCAGGTGAGTTCGCGCATGCGCTTCCCATCGCGTTGCATCTCGCCGGCCGGCCGGAACGCGAGGCGCGCTACGCCTTCCTCGCCGGCAGTTGCCTGCAGCGCCTCGATCACCCGCACGTCGCTCTGGGAATGTTCGGACTGAGCACCATCAACGAAGCCGAGAGCCCCACGCCGGGGCCTCTGCTGCGTTCGGGTGAATGCCTTGCTGCCATGGGCCTGAATGATCGGGCCATCGAGGCTTTCGAAGCAGCCGTCGAGATCGCGCGATCTGATTCCGAGTATGCGCAGCTGCAAGACATTGCCCTCGAAAAGGCAGCCCTGCTTCGGAACGCTCATTAAGTACTCATTTGACATTTTCTCGATATCTACCATGCGGCCTGTCAACTCGCCTCCCAATCTGCTTCGTACCGCGTCGGATCCATCCCTCCTTAGCCCCTTGAACAATCCCAGTCTCCAACCCGCGCAACCTTCTGGGAAATGGAATGAAGGTGCGCCACCAAAGCCGTCGACAGACGATGTCGTTCGCGCGCCTAGTCACGACCAAATCGTGCCTACGCCCGTCGAGGACACTGGCAGTTCTTCCGACACTGACGCGGGTTCGTCAACAAGCCATGTCGATATCGTCATCCCGAGGTCCGTCGACAGTTCTGGGCCACCGGGACGGAATGACGACACCGTCGTCGTGGTGCCTTTCAACGCCGCCGGGATTCCTCAACAACCAAGCGCCACGACCCCGCAAACGAGCGCCGTGAGCAGAGTGCTGGAAGCGGTTCGCAGACATCCCTATAGGACCGCGACGGTCGCCTTGGGTCTTGTTGCTGCGGGCGTAGTGACCGGCGTCATCGTGACCCGGGGGGAGGGAGGTAGGCCGATCGGAAGCACCCAGACTCAAGTTGAACGCTTCACAGACCTGATCCAGAAATGGCTCTGCGACTGTGGGTTCGCGGTTGGACCGGGTGAGTGCAAAAACATGGCCGAAGAAATCGCCTACAGCGTCGGCCCGCCGTATGCCCAACCCCCTGCACCAGGCGAAATCCCAGACGGCTGGCTCTCCAAGCCGCTGTGGTCGCAATGCCCTACCGAGTCCGAGCGGGTGCAGCCTTTGGACGGCCAGGGGAAGACCGCGGTCGCTCTGAACAACGTGGGTTTTTGGGCAGAGAGCCACAAAGAGCTCTGGGCACCCGCGACCAATGGCGGACAAGCCGTGATGGTGCAATGGCTGATGCTGATCGCGGCATTGGCCATTCACACCCTCTTGCAGGGCTGACGAGCCGAACACCGTCTCGCGGGGCCCACGGCCTGGGGATGCGCAGGTCGATGGCGCTCGACCGCGATGCCCAAGGCTTGCGCGCTCCGCGGAGCCGCCAGCCTGCCATTTCAGTCGACCTTGGCGCCTGAAGCTTTCACCACCTTCGCCCACTTGGTGTGTTCGCTGTCGATCAGCTTGGCGAACTCGGCCGGCGTGTTGCCGCTCGGGATCGCACCCTGGGCGACCATCTTCTCCTTGATGGCCGCCGTGCCCAGCGACTTGGCGACCTCCTGCTGGATGCGATTCACGATCTCCGGCGGGGTGCCGGCCGGCGCCAGCAGGCCGAACCACGAGCTCGCCTCGTAGCCCTTGAGCGCGGGGCCGCCGGCTTCCTCGACCGTGGGCACGTCGGGCAGGGCCGGCGAGCGCTGCGCGCTGGTCACGGCCAGCGCCTTGAGCTTGCCGCCCTTGATCTGCTGCATCGACGAAGGCAGGTTGTCGAACATCACGTCGGCATTGCCGCCCACCAGGTCCAGCAGCGCCGGGCCCGACCCGCGGTACGGGATGTGCGTCATGAAGCTGCCGGTCATCGTCTTGAAGAGCTCGCCTGCCAGGTGGATCGAGGTGCCGCTGCCGCTGGAAGCCATGTTGAGCTTGCCCGGGTTGGCCTTGGCGTACTTCACGAAGTCTGCCACGCTGTTGATGTTGAGCGCCTTCGCCTTGTCGACGTTCATTTCCATCACGTTCGGCACCGCCGCCACCAGCGTGATCGGCGCGAAATCCTTGATCGGGTCATAGGGCAGCTTGGGGTAGAGCGCGCGGTTGATACCGTGGGTGCCCACCGTGCCCATCAGCAGCGTGTAGCCGTCGTTGGGCGCCTTGGCGACGATGTCGGCGCCGACGTTGCCGCCGGCGCCCGCGCGGTTGTCGACGATGAACTGCTGGCCGAAGGCCTTGGACAATTCGGGCGCCACCGCGCGCGCCAGGATGTCGGTGGTGCCGCCGGGCGCAAAGGGCACGACGATGCGCACCGGCTTGGTCGGCCAGGCGCCTTGGGCGGCGGCGGGACCTGCGGCGAGTACCGCTGCGGCCGCGAGGGCCAGTGCGGCGCGGCGGGAAATGAATGCAGAGCTCATGCGGAATTCCTGTTGGTACATGGCGCCGTGTTGTACAGGGCGCTGGCCACATCCGCCGCAGGGAATTACCCCGTGTTCGCTGGAGCATCTTCGCCTGCGGCGACGGCGCTATTCGCTTTCGGAGCGGTTATGCGGCTCATCCCGGCGCCGGGGACGCCCCATGCATGCGCTGCGCAAAGCGCCCCGCCCGGAACTGTTCCACCACGAAGTCGACGAACACGCGGGTCTTCGCCGGGAGCAGCTTCTTGCTCGAGTAGTACAGCGACAACGGGCCGGCGTCGTCATACCAGCCCGGCAGCAGGCGCAGCAGCGCGCCGCTTTGCAACCCAGGCAGCGCAAAGGGCATCGGCACCAGCGCGACGCCCAGCCCCTGCATCGCGGCGCGGCATATCGCCTCGGGGTCGCTGAAGATCAGGCGGGGCCGGGTGTTCACCGCCACTTCGTCGCCGGCGGTGTTGCGCAGCGTCCATGGGCGAATGCGCCCGGTGGGCGAGGAACGGCGCACGATGCTGTCGAGGGCGGCCAGCTCTGCCGGGTGCGACGGCATCGCCTTGCCGGCCAGATAGTGCGGCGCGGCGACGGCGACTACATGGATGCGCGCCAGCTCGCGCGCCACCAGCCCCGGCGTGAGCTCGATGCCGCCGCCGATCGCCGCGTCGAAGCCCTCGCCGATCAGGTCCACCTGCCGGTTGTCGAAGTGCCAGTCGGGCAGCACGGCCGGATAACGCGCCAGGAACTCGCCGAGCAGCGGTACCACGTATTCGCGTCCGAAGGCCTGCCCCATGCTGACCTTGAGGGTGCCGGCGGGCTGCCGGTCGGCTTCGGCTGCGCCGGCCACGGCGTCGGCCAGCGTCCCGAGCGCACCGGCGACCTGGTGCAGCAGCCGCTCGCCGCCCTCGGTCAGAGTCAGCTTGCGGGTGCTGCGCTGGAACAGGCGCAGGCCCAGGCTGGTTTCGAGCCGCGCCACGTTCTTGCTCACCGCCGCGGGCGTCAGGCCCAGTTGCCGCGCGGCCGCAGAGAAACTGCCGGTCTCGGCGCTGCGGACGAAGGACTCGAGATGGCTCAAGGGTTGCACGCGCGGATTTTCAACCCAAAGTTGAAATTGATAGGGCTTGTGGGGAGCTACCGAAGGTGCAATCGAAGCTGGACACTTCAGTCATCGCAACTCACTTCCAAAGCTTCACCATGTCCCAAGCTACCTCCCCCAAGCCCATCCTGGGCGGCAAGGCCGCCTTCGTCACCGGCGGCTCGCGCGGCATCGGCGCCGCGATCGTGCGGCGTCTCGCCCAGGACGGCGCCGCCGTCGCCTTCAGCTACGCCAGCAACGATGCCGCGGCCAGGGACCTGGCCGCAAGCATCGAAGCCGCAGGCGGGCGCGCGATTCCGTTGCGCGTCGACAGCGCCGATGCGGATGCGCTGCGCTCGGCCATTGACCAGGCCGCACATGCGTTCGGCCGGCTCGACATCCTGGTCAACAACGCAGGCGTTCTCAAACTCGGTGCCGTCGACCAGGTCTCACTGGAAGATTTCGACCTCACCTTGAAGGTCAATGTGCGCGCCGTCTTCGTCGCCATCCAGGCGGCGCTGCGCCACATGGGCGAAGGGGGCCGCATCATCAATATCGGCAGCACCAACGCCGAGCGCATGCCCTTTGCCGGCGGTGGTGTCTATGCCATGAGCAAATCCGCACTCACGGGACTCGTGCAAGGTTTCGCGCGCGACCTCGGGCCACGCGGCATCACGATCAACAACGTGCAGCCCGGTCCCGTCGACACCGACATGAACCCGGCCGACGGCCCGATGGCTTCCACCATGCACAGCTTCATGGCCCTTTCGAGACACGGCCGCGGCGACGAGATCGCGGGCATGGTGGCTTACCTTGCAGGGCCCGAGGCCGGCTTTGTCACCGGCGCCAGCCTCAACATCGACGGCGGCTTCGCGGCTTAGGTGGGCCCTCGCGGGCATGCGGTGCGCGACTGCTCGCTTCCCGCTTGCGTCACCGACGCGATCAGCTTGTCCAGCGTCGCCCCCAGCCGCCCCAGTTCCTGCGCATCGGCCAGCGCGAACAGCTCCGCCTCGCGCGCCCGGGCCTCCACACTGACGATGGCGTGGAGCGCCTTGCCTTCGCTGCTCAAGTAGAGCCGGCTGCGGCGCTGGTCCGTCGGGTCCTCGTGGCGGTGCAGGCGCTTGTGGCGCTTCAGGCCCGCGAGCGCGCGGCTCACTGCCATCTTGTCCAGCCCCGTCGCTTCCGCCAGCTGGGTCGCTGTGAGCCCGGGCTGCCGGCCCAGCACGGCCATCGTGCGCCACTCGTTGAGCGTGAGCTGATGGCGCCGCCCCACGCGCTGCTGAAAAGGCCGCGCCGTCAGGTTCACCACGCGGACCAGCTTCAGAAAGACCGAATCCTCGAGACTGCCGGCATCGCTCATCGGCAGAGGGCTCGGGCCGTATCGGCGATGCGCCCGGCGCCCACGCGCGACTGCGCTTCCAGCACCGGCGCATAGCCCACCGGAATGCGTGGCGCGCCCAGCCGCGCGATGCGGCAGCCGGTGGCCTCGGCCGCGCTGGCCGCGATCTCGGCGCCGAAGCCGCCCGCCTGGACAGCCTCGTGCACCACCAGCAGCCGGCCGGTGCGCGCGCACGAGCCGAACACCGCCTCGCGGTCCCACGGCCACAGGGTGCGCAGGTCGATCAGCTCGACCGCGATGCCCTCGGCGGCGAGCACATCGCAGGCCGCGCTGCAGGCTTGCAGTTGGCGGCTCCAGCTGACCATCGTCAACGCGTCGCCAGCGCGCAGTCGCGCCGCCTTGCCGAGCGGCACGTCCAGCGATTCGTCCACGGCACCACGCAGTCCCCACAGGTTCTTGTGCTCGATGTAGACCACCGGATCGCCGCATTGCAGTGCCGCGCGCAGCAGCGAGTGGTTGTCCTGCGGCGTCGATGGGCACACCACGACCACGCCGGGCAGGTGCGCGAACCAGGCCTCCAGCGACTGCGAATGTTGCGCGGCCGACGCATCCCAGATACCACCCGGCATGCGCGCCACCAGCGGCACCCGGCCCTGGCCGCCGAACATGAAGCGGTTCTTGGCGGCCTGGTTCACCAACTCGTCCATGCCGCACAGCGCGAAGTCCACAACCCGCATCTCGACCACCGGCCTGAGCCCCGCGAGCGCCATGCCCACGCCGGCACCCATGATCGCGGCCTCGGAGATCGGCGTGTCGATCACCCGCTCGGCGCCGAAGCGCTGCTGCAGGCCCTTGTACTGACCGAAGATGCCGCCCCGGCCCACGTCCTCGCCGAGCACCACCACGCGGGCATCGGCCTCCATCTCGCGCTGCACGGCGAGCGCGGCGGCCTCGGCGTAGTTCAGTTCCCCCACCGTGGCCGCGGCCCCGCGCTCGGGCGCCGTATCGCTGCTCATGTCCATTGGCCGGCTCCGGTGCTTTGCACGTCGGTGAAGGCGGCCGCGGCCTCGGGCCAGGGCGCGGCGTCGGCCACGGCCAAGGCGGCCTCGACCTCTGCCTGCGCCTCGTGCTCGATGGCATCGAGCACCGCAGCCTCGGCGCCGCCGGCCAGCAGGCGCATGCGGGCGCGCTCGATCGGGTCGGTTTCGAGTGCAGCAGCCAGCTCGGCCGGATCGCGGTAGCCCGCCGGGTCGACCGAGACATGGCCTTTGACGCGGTACGTGAGGGCATGCAGCAGCCGCGGCCCGAGTCCGCTGCGCACCTCGCCCACCAGCGTTCGCGCGGCCGCGTGCACGGCGAAGACATCGTTGCCATCCACTCGCGTCGCCGCGATATCCAGCGCATCGGCGCGGGCCGAGGCGCCGTCGCCGGCCGTCATCGGCCCGCTGGCCGTGGTCGCGCTCCACTGGTTGTCCTCGCAGACGAAGAGCACCGGCAGCGCGTAGACGCGCGCCCAGTTGAGCGATTCCAGGAAGGGTCCGCGGTTGATCGCGCCGTCGCCGAAGAAGCACACGGTGATCGCGTCCTTGCGCTGCAGCTTCTGCGCGTGCGCCGCGCCCACCGCGATCGGCAGCCCGGCGGCGACCACCCCGTTGGCGCCGAGCATGCCTACCGAAAAGTCGGCGATGTGCATGGAGCCGCCCTTGCCGCCGTTGAAGCCGCTGGCCTTTCCGAAGAGCTCGCACATCATGCGCGTCAGGTCGGCGCCCTTCGCCAGCGTGTGGCCGTGGCCGCGGTGCGTGGAGGTCAGGTAGTCGGCCTTTGCGAGATGCGCGCAGACACCCGCGGCCACCGCCTCCTGCCCGGTCGACAGGTGCAGCGGGCCGCGCACCCTGGCGGCGCCCGCGGCTTCCTGGCCATAAGCGCTGACGCCGCCCTGGCTGGCCACCTCGGCAGCGTTCTCGAAGGCGCGGATGCGGCGCATCATTCGGTAGAGCGCCAGGCGCTCGGTCTCGGAGATCTCGGTGTTCATCTCGGCTCCAGCGCAGAGCACGGCTGCGCCTTGCCGGAAATCGTATCGATCGTGACCAAGCGTGCGTGAGCGGGCTAACCCGCGCGTCTACGCCGCGGCCCTACCGGCCTCGCCGTCGTGTCTTACCTGCCTGGCCCGCCACCGCCACCGCCGCCAGCACCACCACCGGGTCCGCCACCGCCACCGGGTCCACCGCCACCACCGGGTCCACCGCCGCCGGGTCCGCCGCCACCCGGTCCGCCACCGCCGCCGGGGCCGCCACCGCCGCCACCCGGGCCGCCACCCCCGCCGGGTCCGCCGCCGCCGCCGGGGCCGCCACCGCCGCCGGGTCCGCCACCGCCGCCGGGGCCGCCACCGCCGCCACCCGGGCCGCCACCCCCGCCGGGTCCGCCGCCGCCGGGGCCGCCACCGCCGGCACCACCACCGGCGCCACCGCCGGCACCACCACCAGCGCCACCGCCGGCACCACCACCAGCGCCGCCACCGGCACCACCACCGGCACCACCACCAGCACCACCACCAGCACCACCACCAGCACCACCACCAGCACCACCACCAGCACCACCACCAGCACCACCACCAGCACCACCACCAGCACCACCACCAGCACCACCACCAGCACCACCACCGGCACCGGCACCTGCGCCGCCACCGCCAGCGCCGCCGCCACCAGCACCAGCACCAGCACCAGCACCAGCACCAGCACCAGCACCAGCACCAGCACCAGCACCAGCACCGCCGCTTCCGCCTGCGCTACCGTCGCCACCCGCGGAACCGCCGCTGCCACCCGCGGCGAAGGTCCAACGGTCGTTGGCACCGATGCTCGGCCCCTTGGAGTTCCCGCCGCCTGCAGTGCTTGGAGTCCTCTGAGATGACTGCACCACCGCCCCCGATGGCCTGGCATTCATGCAGACGGCTTCGCCGAACGGGTTGTAGCGGTCGCAGTAGCTCGGAGGCGTCGAAGGCCGGGGCAGGGCGGCCTGGGGCTGCGGGCCAGCGACTGGTCGCGTCCGTGCGTCCGCAACGCCCGCTCGCGGCGGAGAGATCGTCGGCGGGGCCGACGCGGATGTCGTGCCGCCGCTCGTGTCGCCTTGGGCCTTGGGCTCGGTGACCCTGGCCGGCTCGGCGAGCTTTGCGGGCTCGGCGGCTCGTGCGGGCTCCGCAAGATTCGTACGCTCGGCAGCCCTTGTAGGCGCGACTTCCCTGCGAAATTCGTTCGCCCTCGCGGTTGCGGGAGCCCTGGCCGTTTCGACAGACGAAGACCTCGGCAGCGGCAACGGCGCCGGCAACGGCGTCGTTGCCGTTGCCGCTTCGGGCTGCGCCGTTGCAGGATCGTCGGGCGATGCCGCCACCGCCGTGTCGACCGGCGGTGGCACCGCAGCCGTCTCGACGGCCGGAGAAGGCGCGGCATCTTCCTGTGCACGAGGCGCAGCGGGCGCTGCCGGCTCGGCAACGCGCGTCTCCGGCACCTGCGGTCGATCGGGTTCGCCGCGGGGTTCGGTCGTCGGCGCTGCGGGCTGCACAGGCGGCAACGCTGCCGTCGGGCTCTCCTGCGAGGCCGCCGGCCGTGACACGTTGGAAACTTCAGGGGAGGGCGGCGGCGGGGCTTGCATCGCCGAGCGGCCGAGGTACCAGAGCACGAAGGCGCCATGCGACACCGCGAGCACGAGCAGCAACCAGACGATCGACGAATCGACGCCCGGCGGCACCGGGATGCCCAGCACACGCCGAGCTTTCGCGCCCCCGCGGCGGGCGCGCACCGGAGGCCAGTCATCGAGGGCCGCCACCGGTGCCGGATGCGCAGGGCGGCCGCCCGGCGGCGCCGTCACGGCGGCTTCGCCGACGCCTTGCGGCAATAGCTTATGAGCGCAACGCCGGCAGTACTGGGCGGTGTCCCGGTTGAGCGTTTGACAGGCGTCGCAGACGCGCGTCAGCTGATGCGGCGGGATGGCGGGCCCGGGCGGCTGCCAATCGGTCCAGTTGGGCTGCGCCGAGGTGGCCTGCGGCGACGGCGAGACCTCCTTCGGCAGCGGTTCGTTGGCGGCCGGGTCGGCCGCACGATCGAACGACAGCGAGCGGATCGACGCCTCGCTGGTGCCGGGCATCAGCTGGCTGGTTTTGACTGTTTCTCGCATGGCACGGGCCGGTGACGAGCGCTACCAGACGCTGCCGAGCGCGGTCGCGCCGGCCAGCGAATTGATGACGAGCCAGAAGGCGGCCAGGTCCCATGTCCAACCCCGCCTCGGTGTGCCGCCCCATCCGGCGGGAGGTGCCGTTGGCTCGTCGGCCGGCGTTGCGCCATAGAACGCCGGCAGCTTGTGCGAGCAGCCCTTGCAGAATCGCGCGGCGCCGAGGTTGATGGTGTTGCAGGCCTCGCAGACTTCCACAGACACCGCGCCCGTTCGAAGCATGGCCAGATCGATCAGATTTCCGAAGGCAACGTCCGAAGGAGACGACGAATTGGCAATGGCGACTGAAGTCATGGTGCTCTCCTCGGGACAGATGGATTCACGGCGACTGGCGCAGGCGGCGTGCCAGTCGCTGTTCTGCGATCGCCAGTCGTGCGAAGACCAGAAGGTCTTCGTCCGTGGGCCCAGGTCCGGACCCGTTGACGTATGTGCCGAAGGCCTCGACGATGCGCGCCTGCATGGCCTTCCTCACCCGCATCGCGGCGATCCAGGCGCCACGTGCCTTCTTCTCGCGGGGCTCCCGCCAGGTCCGCGACGACGATCTCGCGTAGCGCGCCGCCCCGATCGATCGGCTACTGCGCCACGCCGCGGCACTCTTCTTGTGTGTGACAGGCTTTGACATTTCTACCCTCTGGCAAATCGGCTATTTGGTTGATGTGAAAACTTCACATCAATAGTGCTCTTGTCTTATAGTCGTGTGCACCGTTCTGTAAGACGGTTACGCATGTCACTGTCCACTTCGTAACGGGGCGTTAGTGCCGCCATCTTCTGCACCGAGGAGCATCGTGTCTCGCAAGACGTTGCGCGCTCTGTTCGAGATCAGGCTGCGCTGGTCCGACAAAGTCATCCAGGAGGAACCTCGCCCGTACGTCGGCGGCTTGTGGGTTCCCGACACGCCGCGCAATCGGGACCGGCTCGACAAGGCGGTGGCCTTGGGCAACACACTTTATGGCGACCAAACGCACTGGATCGAAAAGCGCCAGGCCTGAACCAGGCAATGACGCCGCGCCCGTCGAAGCGGGCGCGCCCGGCGGCGAAGGCCCGATGGGCTGGGCCCTCCAGGCTTGCGCGCGCGTCATGCGTCCCATCGTCCGGCTCGCTTTGGCCCTGGGGCTGAAGCACGCCCATCTCGAGCTGATGCTGCGCGAGCTTCTCATCGACGAGGCTCGGCGGGCCTGGCTCGACAAGGGCGTCGAGCCAAACCTCAGCCAGCTTTCGGTGACCACCGGATTGAACCGCAAGGCGGTGACGGCCAAGGTGCGTGAAGCCGAGGAGCCGCTGCCGCACACCGAGATGTCAGCGGCGGCAAAGACGCTCACCTTGTGGCTGCAGATGTCCACCGATGACCCGGCCCTGCAGGCCTTGCCCCTTGTGGCAGAGGGCGGCGCACCCTCCTTCGAGGCCGTGGCCCGGCATGCCAGCCGCGGGAACGTGCACCACCGCACCATCCTCGATGAGCTGGTGCGGCTGAACCTGGTGACCGAGGATGCAGGCCGCGTCGCGCTCAACGCCGCCGGCTTCGTGCCGTCGAAGGATCTCAAGGGCATGCTCGCCTTCCTGGGCGACAACGCGCGGGACCACCTGCTGGCCAGCGTGGCCAACACCTTGGGCGAGGCGCCGCCCATGCTCGAGCGCGCGGTGTTCGCTACCGGCATCGCGGTCGAGGATTGCGAGCGGATCCACCAGCTCGCGCGGCAACGCTGGAACGCACTGCACCACGAACTGACCAGCGAGATGACGCGCGCGTACGAGGCCGCGGAGAGCACGGCCGCGGCTCGCATCCGCGTCGGGATCTACACCTACTATGAGGACGCCGCGGATGTGGCACACAATGGGCCGGTGACTCCCCCGAAAAAATCCAAGGGAAAAGAAGCATGACGAATGGCTTCCTGCGCGCTGCCCTGCTCGCCCTGTCGACCGCGCTGCTGCTTTCGTGCGGCGGTGGTGGCAGTGGTGGCGGCGGCAGCGTTGCGCTCGTCGGCGTTGGAGGCACGGCCTCGGTCACGGGGTCGAGCCTGGGCGACGGGAGCAACAGCCCGGTGGGTGGCGCGGCCGATGGCCAGGGCGGCAGCGCGTCCGGCACCGGCGGCGGTTCGGCAGGCACCGGCGGCGGTTCGGCAGGCACCGGCGGCACCTCGACGGCGGCCTCGGGCGACGACGGATCGGGCGTGGGCTCGGGCGGTACGGGCGTCAGCACCGCCGATGCGTCCGGCGTCGGCGGCGTCGATGGGGTGGGCAGCATCATCGTCAACGGCGTGCGCTACAACACCGACACAGCCGTCCTGAACGTCGAGGATGCCTCCGCCCTGCAATTGGGCATGAGCGCGAAGGTCACGGGGCCCTTCAACGCCGACTTGACCAGCGGTGTCGCCCGCCGGGTCGATTCCGCCGCGGATCTGCGCGGGACCTTGTCCTCGGTCGATCTGGTGCAAGGCAGCTTCGTCATCCTGGGCACCACCGTCACCACGGACGATGCCACGGTGTGGGCTGATTCCACCGGCCTCGCAGCCATCCCGCCCGGCAGCACGCTGCAGGTGTGGGGCTTGCCGGGGGCGCCGGGCGTCCTGCGGGCCACGCGCGTGGAGCAGCGCGGCCCCTCCGCGCCGGTCCTGACGGGCACGGTGCAAAACCTCGATCCGCTCCGCCGCGCCTTCACCATCGGCGCATTCACCGTCGACTACAGCACCGCGGTGTTGTCCGGGAGCCTGGACGGCAGCCCGCTGGCCAATGGCACCCTGGTGTGTGTGCGCGCCGCCACCGTGCTGCTGCCGGGCCGGCTGACCGCCACCCAAGTCCAGTGGTGGTATCCGGTGCCGAGGGCGAATGCCACGCCGGTCCAGCTCGCGGGCATCGTCACCGACTATGGCGGACTCGGTTCGCTGCGCGTGCTCAATGTCCCCGTGAACGCTGCGTCGGCGCAGATCACCGGCGGCCCTGCCGGCTCGGTCGGCAACGGCGTCAAGGTGGAAGTGGGCGGCACCATGTCCAACGGCGTGCTCCAGGCCACCAAGCTCAAGATCCGCCACGTGCCGGGCACCGGCGGACCCTCTTCGTTCACCCTCATCGGCACCGTCGGCAACTTCAGCTCGGCCGCGAGTTTCCGCGTGAGGGGCCAGCCCGTCGACGCCAGCGGCCCCGGCGTGGTGTTCGTCAACGGCACGGCGGCCAACCTGGGCAATGGGGTCAGCGTCAACATCGAGGGAGCTCGGGTGGTGAATGGGGTGCTCATCGCGACTCGCGTCAGCTTCCAATGACGTCCCGACATGGATGAACCCTCCGACGCCGCCGCAGCTGCGCTGCAGAACGAACGCCGTGTGCTGTTGAATCGCCTCTGCGCGCTTGCAACGGTCGGCATGGCATCTGGCAGCGCAACGCTCACAGCCTGCGGAGGAGGAGGCGGAGGAGGCGGAGGAGGCATCGCGCCGTTGGCTGCAGCCGCTCCGGCACCTGGCGCTTCGCCACCTCCAGCGCCGGCCCCTGCGCCGACGCAGGTGCCTCCGCCCGCGCCGACTGCAACACCCGAACCCCAAGCCGAACCTGCGCCTGCACCCGAACCTGCACCCGCTCCAGCGGCGCCGGTTCTCGGCGCCCACACCCTTGCCTTCAACCTCGACGGCGTTTCTTCACCGTCGCTGTCCATTTCCCCCATCGCCACGCAGTCCGCCGGCAGCACGCTCCTGGTCTGCGTCGGGCGAGGCCTGCTTGCCGCCTCCGTGCCGACCGACAACGCCGGCAACACCTTCGTCCCGCTCGGTGTGCCGCACACCTACACCCTGTGGCCGAGTTCGGGCACGGGTTTGTATGGCTGCGTGAAGGCCCAGGGCAGGGACGGGCACGTGGTCACCGCGGACAAGCCCAAGGTCACCGATGAAACCACCCTCAGCGTCGTCGAGATCACCAGCGGCGGCGACGTGCGCGACGTGCAATGGCGCGAGGTGCTGTCGGGTCAGCCCCTGACCAGCGCCAGCGTCACCACTACCGGCGCTGCACTGCTCGTCGCCTGGTGGTGGGGCGATGCAGGCGTGGACCTGGACAAGACGGCCGTGCCCGACAACGGCTTCACGGTCATCGATTCGGTGTTGGCTGCCGGCGCGTTGGTCCAGTGCGCCGTGGCCGTCAGGCAGGTGGGCGCGGCCGGCACCTACAACGTGACCTGGACGTCGACGCCGCTGCAGGGAGCCCAGCTCTGGCTCGTTGCCGTGCAGGCGGCCTGAGCTGCTGTGCGCGCGGAAACGCGCGCATCGGGCCATGCCGCGGCGATCGTCGGCCGCGTCCGCACCGTCGCCTGTAGTGCCTTCTCCCGCAGGGATTCTCCCGATGGCCGCACCCAAAGCCCCTCGCCATAGTTGATTTCCCTGGCCGCCGACGACCCTGCGGCCTCCCCCTGCAACTCCCGGAGATCCGCCCATGAACAAGCCTTTGCGCGCCCTGGGCGCCCTGGCCTTCGGCCTTTCCGCCATCGCCGCCTCCGCCCAGACCGTGGTCGGCGTCAGCTGGTCCAACTTCCAGGAGGAGCGCTGGAAGACCGACGAGGCCGCGATCAAGGCGCAGCTGGAGAAGCTGGGCGCGAAGTACATCAGCGCCGATGCCGGCGGCTCGCCCGAGAAGCAGCTGGGCGATATCGAGGGCCTGATGTCCAAGGGCGCCAAGGCGCTGATCGTGCTGGCAATGGACAAGGACGCGATCCTGCCCGCGGTCAACAAGGCGATGCGCCAGAAGGTGCCGGTGGTGGCCTACGACCGGCTCATCGAGACGCCCGGCGTCTTCTACATCACCTTCGACAACGTCGAGGTCGGCCGCATGCAGGCGCGCGCGGTCTACAAGGTGCAGCCCAAGGGCAACTACGTGTTCATCAAGGGCTCGCCGACCGACCCCAACGCCAACTTCCTGCGCGCCGGGCAGCAGGAGATCGTGGCCGAGGCGGTGAAGAAGGGCGACATCAAGATCGTGGGCGACGAGTACACCGACGGCTGGAAACCCGAAGTCGCGCAGAAGAACATGGAGCAGATCCTCACCAAGGCCGGCAACAAAGTCGACGCGGTGGTCGCGGCCAACGACGGCACCGCGGGCGGCGCGGTGGCGGCGCTCACGGCCAAGGGCATCCGCGGTATTCCCGTGTCGGGCCAGGACGCGGACTTCGCGGCGCTCAACCGCGTCGCGCTCGGCACGCAGACGGTCACTGTCTGGAAGGACTCGCGCGAGCTCGGCCGCGAGGCGGCCTCCGCCGCGATCGCACTGACGCAGGGCAAGACGCCGGAGAAGGCCGCCAACTGGAGCGGCGGCGAGAAGAAGGTGGCGATCTCCTCGCGCCTGCTCACGCCGGTGCCGATCACGCGCGACAACCTCGACGTGGTGGTCAAGGAAGGCTGGATCAAGAAGGACGAGCTCTGCAGGGGCGTGAGCGGCGACAAGGCTCCCGCGGCCTGCAAGTGACGCGCGCCGATCGATGAGCGACTCGCAATCGCTGTGGAAGCGCAGCGGGATCGACCTGCGCCTGCTGTTGATGTGCGCGCTGCTGGCCGTGATGGCGATCGTCTTCCACTGGCTGTCCGGCGGCGTCTTCCTCTCGCCCGAGAACCTCTACAACATCGCGCAGCAGACCGCCGTGGTGGGCATCGTCTCTACTGTGATGGTGCTGGTCATCGTGGCCCGGCACATCGACCTGTCGGTCGGCTCGGTGATGGGCTTCGTCGGCGTGCTGGTGGCCTACCTGCAGTACACCTCGGGCTGGTCCTGGCCGGCTGCCTGCCTGGCCGGCCTCGCGGTGGCGCTGCTGGTCTCGCTCTACCAGGGCGGGCTCACCGCGATGCTGGGCGTGCCTTCCTTCGTTGTCACGCTGGGCGGCCTGATGTCCTTCCGCGGCGCTGCCTTTCTGGTGGCCGACGGCAAGACGCAGCCGGTCAACGACGAATTCTTCCAGCGCCTGGGCGGCGGCTACGACGGCGGGATCGGCACCACGGCCAGCTGGGCGCTGGCGGCGCTGGTGGCGCTTGTGCTGTTCGCGCGCATGCTGCAGCAGCGCCGCGCGCGCCAACGGCATGAGATGCCGGTGGAGCCGCTGTGGCTCGACGTGCTGCTCACGGCCGTGCCGGTGGTGGTGGTGTTCGCCTTTGCCGCGACGATGAACAGCTACCAGATCTCCTCCAAGACCGAGCCGCAGGGCATTCCCATCCCGGTGCTGATCTGGGCCGTGGTAGCGGTGGTGCTGTCCTTCATCGTCCATCGGACCCGCTTCGGCCGCTATGTGTTCGCGATGGGCGGCAACCCCGATGCCGCGGCGCTGGTGGGCATCCCGGTCAAGCGCGTGACCCTGCTGCTGTTCGCGCTCCTGGCAGTGCTGGTGACGGTGGCTGCCATCGTCTCGATCGCGCGGCTCAACGCCGGCACCAACTCGCTGGGCTCGGGCATGGAGCTCTACGTGATCGCCGCCGCCGTGATCGGCGGCGCGGCGTTGGCGGGCGGCAGCGGCTCCATCTTCGGCTCCGTGCTGGGCGCGCTGATCATGCAATCGCTGGACAGCGGCATGCTGCTGCTCGACGTGGCGATCGGCAAGCGCATGGTGATCATCGGCCAGGTGCTGATCGTCGCGGTGGTATTCGACGTGCTCTACCGCAAGCACTTCGGGGAAGGCCGATGAGCAGCACGGCCGCTCCGAAGGCGAGTATCACCGCAGCCGAAGGCGAAGGCGAAGGTATTCCAGCGAGCGCCGCTCCCCCGCTGGTCGAGTTGCGCGACATCCGCAAGTCCTTCGGCGGCGTGAAGGCGGTCGATGGCGTCAGCGTCAACCTCTACCCCGGCGAAGTGGTCGCGCTGCTGGGCCACAACGGCGCCGGCAAGTCCACGCTCATGAAGATGCTCGCAGGCGCCTACCCCGTCGACTCGGGCGAGACGCGCATCGCGGGCGAGGCGGTCCACATCCGCACGCCCTCGGAGGCGCAGGCGCAAGGCATCGAGACCATCTACCAGACCCTGGCCCTGGCCGACAACCTGGACTCGGTGGCCAACCTCTTCCTCGGCCGCGAGAAGCTCACGCCCTGGCGCACGCTGGACGATCACTTCATGGAGAACGAGGCCCGCAAGGTGTTCCGCCGCCTCAACAAGAACTTCACCAACATCCGCGTGCCGGTGCGACGGCTCTCGGGCGGCCAGCGGCAGGTGGTGGCGATCTCGCGCGCGCTGTACTTCAACGCGCGCATCCTGATCATGGACGAGCCCTGCGCCGCCCTCGGCCCGGAAGAGACCGCGATGGTCGGCGCGCTGGTCAAGCAGCTCAAGGCTGACGGCGTAGGCATCTTCCTGATCACGCACGACATGCCCGACGTGTTTGCCCTGAGCGACCGCCTCGCAGTGATGAAGAACGGCCGGCTGGTGGGAACCTACCGCACCGCCGATGTGAACGAGGACGAGGTGCTCGGCATGATCATCGCAGGCAAGCGGCCCCACGGGAAGCCGCAGGCCGAACACGCGACATGATCGCGCGCCGGCCGACGGGGCACATCAGTCCGCGTAGACCCCCGCCGCCTTGATGATCGGGCTCCACTTGGCGATCTCGGCGGCGACGAACTTCTTGTGCTCGGCCGGCTCCACGCGGTTGTCGCTGGCGACCACGGCGCCCAGGCCTTCCTGCTTCTTGATGAAGTCCGGGTCCTTCAGTGCCACCTTGAGTGCATCGTTGAGCTTCTTGGTGACCGCCGGCGGCGTGCCCTTGGGCGCGTAGAGGCCGTGCCAGATCGTGATCTCGAAGCCCTTCAGCCCCGATTCCTGCAGTGTGGGCAGGTCCTTGAGCAGCGGCGTGGCCAGGCGCTTCGAGGTGGTCACGGCATACGCCTTGACCTTCTTGGCCTCGATCTGCGGCGAGGTGTTGGTGGTCTGGTCGCATAGCAGGTCGATCTGGCCGCCGATCAGGTCGGTGATGGCGGGCGCGGTACCCTTGTAGGGCACCGGCGTCATCTCGGTCTTGGTCGCGCTCTGGAACAGCAGGCCGCACAGGTGCGAGGCCGAGCCCACGCCCGCATTGCCCAGGTTGATCTTGCCCTTGTTCTCGGCGAGCCAGGCAGTCAGCTCCTTGTAGTTGTTGGCCTTCATCGAGGGCTTGGCGATGAGCGTCATCGGCACGTCGTTGACGATGCCCAGGTATTCGAAGTCGGTCTCGACCTTGAAGGGCACGTTGCGCACCAGCGTCGGGACGGTTGCCATGCCGATGTGGTTCAGGAGCAGCGTGTGACCGTCCGGCGCGGCGCGCGCCACCTTGGCGGCGCCGATCGAGCTGCCGGCGCCGGGCACGTTGTCGACCACGATGCTGGCGCCGCCCAGCGGCTTGCGCAGGGCCTCGGCCAAGTCGCGTGCGACCCGGTCGGTCGGCCCGCCCGCGGCGAAGGGGACCACGATGCTGATGGGCTTGCCGCCCGGGAATTCCTGGGCGTGGACGCCCGTGACGACGGCGGCAATTGCCGTGAGGGCGAGCAGTTTCTTCATGTCTCTTCTCCGTGTTCAATCCGAGTTCAAGGGCCGCGATCTTATCGCCGCACGTCGGGCGGCCAATACCGGGAACTCCATAGGAAGCCCGCACGATTTCGCGGGTATTTCGCGGGTCGAGAGGCCGCCGCTGGCTGCTGCGGCCTCCAACGGCCGGGGATCGATGTCTCCGTCTCGCTCATGTTCTTTGCTCGGATTGGCGGGCCGCTTTCTTTTTTTGGGGCGCGCTACCGGTCCCGCGCGCGGTTGTAGACCGGGCCGGGTCCGATTGCGACCGGGGGGCCAGAGTCGTTGGCCGTCCAACTCGGCGTGCGCTCGAAGTTGTAGAGAGGCCCCGGGCCGGGCGCGATCGGCGGCCCCGGGTCGTCGCGGGCCACGACCGGCGAAGGGCTCCTGGATGGAGTGACCAGCGGCCCTGCTCCTGGAGCGACCGGCGGCCCCGGGTCGTCGCGGCCCCAGGACATGGTGCTGCGTGTCGAGCTGTACACCGGACCCGGGCCCGGGACGATCGGCGGGCCAGGATCGTCACGGGTCCAGGCTGGCGCGCGCGCCGGCCCGGGCGAAGGGGCCGCCGGCGCCGCCGGCGCGATTGCAAGTGGCGGCGCCGGAGAATCATCGGCCCGGGCCGGCGCGCGGCTGCGCCGTGGCGGGGCTGGCGCGCTGTCGCCCTGGCGCTCGGCCGGCGCGGCCGATGGCGCGCGAGACGCGGTCGCGGTCGCCGCGGCCGGCTCCGCCTTCACGGGCACGGGGGTGGGCGCGGCGGTTTTGGGCGCAGCAGCGCGCGGGGGCGCAGGTGTCGGTGCGGCGGCCTTGGCCGGCGCCGGCGTCGTCGAGGCGCTCGGCGCCGCCAGCGCGATCGATTCGTCCGCGGCCGGCTTCCGGTCTTCCCCTGCCAACGCTGCCGTGACCTGGCTCAGGAAGGGCGGCTCCGTCAACTGGCGCGTGACGTAGAGATACCAGCCGATGAAGCCGATCCCCATCGCCAGGCCCAGCAAGGCGAGGCGCAGCCAGAAGCCTGCCGTTTCCGCCGGCAGCAGCGTCAGCGGATCATCGCGCCGCCAGGCGCGGCGGGGCGTGCGGGCAGGCACACGCGGCGGCTGCGCATTGTTGATGGCCTCCAGGGCCGAGGGTCCCGTGGGTACGAAGCCGGGCAGGCGGCGTGCACAGCCGATGCAGAACTTCGCGTTCTCCCGGTTATTGCTCCCGCAAGCCGTACAAACGACGGGCATGGACGAATTCCTCCGTTGAATCAGAAGTCATTCACTGTCCACGTGAACTCACGCCTGTCTGTCGGCAATCTCCTACACACTGCTTCAGAGGCCGGCGCTTGCCGAGGCGATGGCCGCGATCTCGCCGGCACCTTCGCCTTCGGCTGCGGTGCGGTTCACCTTCTGAACGGCCGTGCGGCTCACGCATCCATCAGGTCGTCCAGCAGGCGGTAATCCGGCGGCGTGGTATCGATTGCACGACCGGCACGCAGCACGGTACGGTCGAATTGCGTGCGCGAGAGCATCTCCGAATAGTTGCGCGCCTTGAGCACCAGCAGGTCGGCCGCCATGCCGGGCTTCAGCAAGCCCAGGTCCAGTCCCATGATCGCCGCCGGCGTCTCGCTGGCCGCGCGGATCCAGTCGGACAGCGGATGGTCCAGGTGAAGGATCTTCACGGCCTGAGTGAAGGTGTCCAGCATGTCATGGTCGCCGTAGGCGTAGAAGGGATCGCGGCAGTTGTCGCCGGCCACGGCCACCCGCAGGCCGTGCGCCTTCATCTCGTGCAGCACCGTCACGCCGCGCCAGCGCGGCGTGCGCCCTGCGGGGCTGCGGTCCTGCAAGTACATGTTGACGGTGGGCAGGCTCACGATGTCGATGCCGGCGTCCTTGCAGGCAGCGATCGTCTCTTCGATGAACTCGTCGGTCTGCAGCGCCAGGGCGGTGCAGTGGCCGCAGAGGATGCGGCCCGCGAAGTCCTGCGCGGCCGCGGTGCGGGCGACGCGGATCAGCGCCCGGGCGCGCGGATCGGTCGATTCATCCACATGCAGGTCGAGATCCAGCCCGCGTTCGGCCGCGAGCTGGAACACGCGCGCCAGTGCTTCGTCCAGGTCCGGCGGCATCGGGTCGCCGGGGTGGCGCGTCGAGCGCGTCACGCAGCCGAGCCGCCCGCCGCTTTCGGCCACGATGTCCGCCAGATGCCGGCCTTCTTCCGCGAGAAAGATGTCGAGCGGCGCGATCGAGGACACCTGCAGCGCGATGCGCCCGGCCCAGCGCTCGCGCACTTCGCGAAACACCGGAAAGGAGATCGCGGCCTGCGGCGCCAGCGAGTCGAGATGCGTGCGGATCGCAACCACGCCCTTCGCATACGCGGTTGCCAGGCCGAACTCCATGCGACGGCGCACGTCCTCGGCGTGCCAGCGGGCCTGGCGGTCGCGTTGCGTGGCCATCGAGGCGCCTGCGCCGTCGCCGGTGGGATTGGCCTGGCGCGGCCAGATGTGGCCCTTGTCGAGGTGGGTGTGGCAGTCCAGCAGGCCGGGCAGCACCATGGAGGCATCGAGGTCGGGACCGAGCTCGGCGGGCAGCGTGCCGGCCGGCTCGATGGCGGCGACGCGACCCTGGTCCACCAGCAGGTCGATGGCCGCAAGCTCGGAGTCCGCGCCGCTGCCCGCAAAGTCACCGGGCAGCAGGCAGCGCGGCGCGCTCAGCTTGCGCAGCGCGTAGCGGGAGGTTGCGGGAGGCTCGAAGAAGGCGTGGGTCATCTTGGCAATCGTAAGAGGTGCACTTCTACGCAAGCTCCATGCCGGGGAAGGCGACTTGTCCGACATGGTGAGCCGACGCGCGCCGATCCGGCAGCGCCCGCTGCGGCTTAGCGTGAAGGCTTCGAATTGAAAGGACTTTCCATGATCAAACGCCAGCTTGAGGGCATGAAGGTTGCCATCCTCGTCGCGGACGGCTTCGAGCAGTCCGAGATGATCGAGCCCCGCCGTGTGCTGGACGCCGCAGGCGCGGACACCAGCCTGGTGTCGCCGAGCAAAGGCGGCGTCCGCGGCTGGAAGCACCACACGCCGGCCGACCGCTTCGAGGTCGATGTGCCGCTCCAGCAGGCTGCCGCCCACGAATACGATGCCCTGGTCCTGCCGGGCGGTGTCATGAACCCCGACGCGTTGCGCATGGACGAACAGGCCGTGACCTTCGTGCGCGACTTCGTCAAGGCCGGCAAGCCGATCGCCGCGATCTGCCACGGCCCGTGGACCCTGATCGAGGCGGACGCGGTCAAGGGCCGCACGATGACCTCCTGGCCCTCACTGCGCACGGACCTGAAGAACGCCGGCGCAAGGTGGGTCGATCTGGAGGTCGTGGCCGATGGCCCGCTGATCACGAGCCGCAAGCCCGCCGATCTGCCGGCCTTCAACCGGGTGATGCTCGAGACCTTCGCCGGCGTGCACGCGCATGCCTGAGAGGGGATCGCGCCGTCGAGACCGGGGGCCGGCCAATCCGGTCATCCCTCGCGCCCGGCGAGCGGCCGGCGCTACCGGTAGCTGCGCGCGTCCTCGATCACCTTGCCGTCGTTGGGCAGGCTGCCCGGCTCCATCAGCTCGACCTCACCGCGCAGCTTCGTGACATCGCGCACCGCCTCGGCCACGCGCTCGACCAGGCCCTCGGGCTCGGAGGCGCATTCGAGCCGCAGCGTCATGCGGTCCTCGCCCATCTCGCCCTCGACCACCAGCCGCGCGCGCCGCACCTCCGGGAAGCGCCGCGCGATCTCCGCCACCTGGCCCGGATGCACGAACATGCCGCGCACCTTGGTAGTCTGGTCGGCACGGCCGAGCCAGCCCCGGATGCGGATGTTGGTGCGGCCGGTCGGGCAGGGGCCCGGCAGCACGGCCGAGAGGTCGCCGGTGCCGAAGCGGATCAGCGGATAGTCGGGGTTCAGCGTGGTGACCACGATCTCGCCTACCTCCCCCTCGGGCACTGGGTCGCCGGTTCCCGGGCGCACGATCTCGACGATCACGCCTTCGTCGAGCACCAGGCCTTCGCGTGCCGCGGTCTCGTAGGCGATCAGGCCCAGGTCCGCCGTCGCATAGCACTGCATGCCGGCCACGCCGCGCTCGGCGATCCAGTCGCGCAGGCTGGGCGGGAAGGCCTCGCCCGAGACGAGGGCCTTGGTCAGCGAGGGCAGGGCGACGGCGCGCTCGGCCGCCTTCTCCAGCAGGATCTTCAGGAAGCTCGGCGTGCCGGCATAGCCCGCGGGCTTGAGTTCGGCGATCGCGTCCACCTGCTGTTCGGTCTGGCCGGTGCCGCCGGCGAATACCGTGCAGCCCAGGGCGCGCGCCCCGCTTTCCATGATCGCGCCGGCAGGCGTCATGTGGTAGCTGAAGGCGTTGTGCACCAGATCGCCGCCGCGAAAGCCTGCCGCGTGCAGCGCGCGGGCCGTGCGCCAGTAGTCGCGTGCCTCGCCTTCGGGCTCGTAGATGGTCCCGGGGCTGGCGAACACGCGCAGCATGCGCGGCCCGAAGCGGATGGCGGAGAAACCGCCGAAGGGGTCGCGCGCGCGCTCGGCCTTCTGCCGCTCCAGCAGCTCGGACTTGCGCGTGACGGGCAGGCTGGCCAGCGCCTCGCGGCTGGCGATGTCGCCGGGCTTCACGCCGTCGAGGATCTTCGCGAAGGCGGGCGCAGCGGTCTGGGCCTGGGCGATCTGCTTCGGCAACGCCGCGAGCAGGTCCTGCTCGCGCTCGGCCGGATCGCGCACCTCCAGCTTGTCGTAGAACTCGGTCATGCCAGCCACCTCTTGCGGCGCTTGTAGCTCTTCACGTCGCGGAAGCTCTTGCGGTCCGCGCCGCCGACACCCAGGTAGAACTCCTTGACGTCCTCGTTCTCGCGCAAGCTCTGCGCCTCGCCGTCCATCACGATGCGGCCGTTCTCCAGGATGTAGCCGTAGTCGGCATAGCGCAGCGCCATGTTGGTGTTCTGCTCGGCCAGCAGGAAGGTCACGTGCTCCTTCTGGTTCAAGTCCTTCACGATGCCGAAGACCTCGTCCACGATCTGCGGTGCCAGGCCCATCGAAGGCTCGTCGAGCAGCACCATGCTCGGGTTGGCCATCAGCGCGCGGCCGATGGCGCACATCTGCTGCTCGCCGCCCGAGGTATAGGCGGCCTGCGAGCCGCGCCGGGTCTTCAGGCGCGGGAAGTAGGCATAGACCTTCTCCAGCGTCTGCGCCACCGCGGCCTTGCCGTCGGTGCGGGTGTAGGCGCCGGTCATCAGGTTGTCCTCGATGGTGAGGTGGGCGAAGCAGTGGCGGCCCTCCATCACCTGGATCAGCCCGCGCTTGACCAGCTCGGCCGGCGACAGCGCCTCGATGCGTTCGCCGCGCAGCTCGATCGTGCCCTTGGTCACCGCTCCGCGCTCGCCCGCCAGCAGGTTGGAGACGGCGCGCAGCGTCGTGGTCTTGCCCGCGCCGTTGCCGCCGAGCAGCGCCACGATGCCGCGCTCCGGGACCTTCAGCGAGACGCCCTTGAGCACCAGGATCACGTGGTTGTAGATGACCTCGATGCCGTTGACGTCGAGGAGGATGTCGGCTTGACTCATGGTGTTTTCATCAGCATTCGAAAAAGCGGGGTGGCCACACTTTCAGATGCCGCCCGATCGGCGGGAGCCCCCTCCCGCTTGGCGGGAGGGGACGGGGGCAGGTGCTGTCAGTGCGGGCACCGGTCCGCGCAGCGGGCTAAGCCTGGCAGTCGGAGGCCTCGCGCTTGGGCAGCTTCTTCTCGGTGGCGTACTTGTCGCCGGCTGCTTTCACCATCGGCTTGATGATCTGCTCGTCGGCCTGGTACCAGTCGCTCATCCCGCCCCACTTGCTGCCGTCCCAGGTATGGATACGCGCCCAGGTCGAGCCCATGTGGTCCTGGCAGGATGTGCTGATCGGCCGCAGCACGCCCGAGAAGCCGAGCGCGTCGAGCTTCTTCTGGTCGAGCGCGAGGTTTTCCAGCCCCCAGCGCACCTGCTCGCCGGTCATGACCTTGCCCTTGCCGAAGCGCTCCTGTGCGCGGCGCACCGCTTCCACGCCCAGCATCTGGATGATCAGCCCGCGCGTGTAGAGCACCGAGCCGACCTCGTCGCGCGGGCCCGTTCCCTGGCCCTTGTCATGCACGGTCTTCAGGATGTCCTGGATCACCTTGGGTTGCGTGCCCGAGGTGTTGAGCGCCAGCGCGTTGTAGCCCTTGGCCGAGGCGCCCACGTCCTTGACGTCGGGCTCGGCGCCGGCCCACCACACGCCGTACATCTTCTCGCGCGGGTAGCCGGTGGCCACCGCTTCCTTGAGGGCGGTCGAGTTCATCACGCCCCAGCCCCACAGCAGCACGTAGTCGGGCCGCTGCTGGCGCACCTGCAGCCAGGCCGACTTCTGCTCGATGCCGGGCGCGGCGACCGGGATCAGCGAGAGCTCGAAGCCGTTCATCTTCGCGCGCTCCTGCAGCAGCGGGATCGGCTCCTTGCCGAACGGCGAGTCGTGGTAGACCAGCGTGATCTTCTTGCCCTTGAGCTTGTCGAGACCGCCTTCCTTCTTCGCGATGTGCTGGATCAGGATGTCGGCCGCGGTCCAGTAGCTGCCCATCAGCGGAAAGTTCCACTTGAAGACGCTACCGTCCTGCGAGGCCGAGAGCCCGTAGCCCAGCGTGATGAGCGGGATCTTGTCGACCGGGGCCTTGTCCGTGAGCGCGAAGGTGATGCCGGTGGCCTGCGGATCGATCAGCGTGGCGCCCTTGTCCTTCAGGCGCTCGTAGCACTCCACGCCCTTGTCGGTGGCGTAGCCGGTCTCGCATTCCTCGTAGCTTATCTTCACGCCGTTGATGCCGCCGGTCGCGTTGATGAGCTTGATGTAGTCCTGCTTGCCGTTGGCCCAGGGCGTGCCGTTGGGCGCGTAGGGCCCGGTGCGGTAGACCAGCAGCGGGAAGAATTGCTCCTTGGCCTGCGCGAACGCAGGGGCCGTTCCCGCCAGCGCCGAGATCGCGGCAATGGCGAGTGCGAGTGACTTCAGCTTCATGGTTGTCTCCTTTGGAAAGGCTCGTTGATGGTGGTTGGAATCAATGTGGGAAGGGCCAGAGGCGCAGCTTTTCCTTGGCCGTGGACCACAGCCGCGCGAGCCCGTGCGGCTCCACGATCAGGAAGAACACGATCAGCGCGCCGAAGATCATGAACTCGAGGTGCGAGGCCAGCGCGGTCGACATCGAGATCCCGAACCAGCCGGGGATCTGGTTGAGCACGATCGGCAGCAGCACGATGAAGGCGGCGCCGAAGAAACTGCCCATGATCGAGCCCAGGCCGCCGATGATCACCATGAAGAGCAGCTGGAAGGAGCGGTCGATATTGAAGGCCGCGGGCTCCCAGGTACTCAGGTGCACGAAGCCCCACAGCGCGCCGGCCACTCCGACGATGAAGGAGCTCACCGCGAAGGCGGTCAGCTTGGCGTACACGGGGCGAATGCCGATCACCGCCGCGGCCACGTCCATGTCGCGTATCGCCATCCACTCGCGCCCGATGGCGCTGCGCACCAGGTTCTTGGCCAGAACCGCGAACAGCACCAGCAGCGTAAGGCACAGCAGGTACTTCTGCACCGCCGACTCGACCGGCAGCCCGAACACGCTGAGCCCTGCGACGCTGACCGAGCCCGAGGCCGAGTTGTTGGTCAGCCAGTTGATGCGCAGAAAGGCCCAGTCGAGGAAGAACTGCGCGGCCAGGGTCGCGACCGCCAGGTAGAGCCCCTTGATGCGCAGGCTGGGAACGCCGAAGAGCACGCCCACGACGGTGGCACACAGCCCGCCCAGCAGCAGCGACGCGATGAGCGGCATGCCCTCGATGCGCACGTGGAAGTTGTAGGCCGCGTAGGCGCCCACCGCCATGAAGGCGCCGGTGCCCAGCGAGATCTGGCCGCAATAGCCCACCAGGATGTTGAGGCCCAGCGCCGCCAGCGAAAGGATCAGGAACGGGATCAGGATCGCGCGGAAGAAGTACTCCGACGCGACCAGCGGCACCACCGCGAAGGCGATGGCGAGCAGCGCCAGCATGAAGATCCGGTCCTGCAGGATCGGGAAGACCTGCTGGTCGGCGCGGTAGCTGGACTTGAACTGGCCGTTTTCTCTGTAGAGCATGTTCAGACCCGATCGATGATCTTTTCGCCGAAGAGGCCTTGGGGGCGCACCAGCAGAAACACGAGTGCCAGCACATACGCGAACCAGATCTCGATGCCGCCACCGAGCATTGGACCCAGATAGATCTCGGACAGCTTCTCACCCACGCCGATCAGCAGCCCGCCGATGATCGCGCCCGGCACCGAGGTCAGGCCGCCCAGGATCACCACCGGCAGCGCCTTCAGCGCCACCAGCGACAGCGAGAACTGCACCCCCAGCTTCGAGCCCCAGATGATCCCGGCCACCAGCGCCGCGAAACCGGCCACCGACCACACGATGACCCAGATGCGGTTGAGCGGAATGCCGATGGACTGCGCGGCCTGGTGGTCGTCGGCCACTGCGCGCAGGGCGCGGCCGGTCGCGGTCTTCTGGAAGAAGAGCGCCAGCACCGCCACCAGCGCGGCCGCGACGCCCGCGGCGATCAGGTCTTCCTGGCTCAGCAGCAGGCCGCCCTGGAAAGTGCCCTCCAGCACCATCAGCGGTTCCTTGGGCATGCCGACATCGATCTTGTAGATGTCGTTGCCGAACAGAGTCTGGCCCAGCCCGTCGAGGAAGTAGGCGATGCCCAGCGTGGCCATCAGCAGCGTGATGCCTTCCTGGTTGACCAGCCTGCTGAGCGCGAGCCGCTCGATCAGCCACGCGACCACGATCATCACCGCCATCGCGGCGACGAAGGCCAGCACGTTGGCGAGCACCTGGCTCTCGAAGCCAAGCCAGCGCGGGAACCATTCCGCGAAGCGCGCCATGGCCAGCGCCGCGAACAGCACCATCGCGCCTTGCGCGAAGTTGAAGACGCCGGAGGCCTTGTAGATCAGGACGAAGCCGATCGCGATCAGCGAATACAGCATGCCGACCATCAGGCCGCCGAACAGGGTTTCGAGGAAAAAGCCCATCAGTGTTCCGTTCCGAGGTAAGCCCGGATCACGTCCTCGTTGTTGCGCACGTCGTCCGGCGTGCCGTCGCCGATCTTCTTGCCGTAATCCAGCACCACCACGCGGTCCGAGATGTCCATCACCACGCCCATGTCGTGCTCGATCAGCACGATGGTGGTCCCGAACTCGTCGTTCACGTCGAGGATGAAGCGGCTCATGTCCTGCTTCTCCTCCACGTTCATGCCCGCCATCGGCTCGTCCAGCAGCAGCACCTGCGGCTCCATCGCCAGTGCGCGGCCGAGATCGACGCGCTTCTGCAGGCCATAGGGGAGGCGCCCCACCGGCGTCTTGCGGTGCGGCTGGATCTCGAGGAAGTCGATGATGTGTTCGACGAACTCGCGGTGCGCGATTTCCTCGCGCTCGGCCGGGCCCCAGCGCAGCGCCTGCGCGAGCAGGCCGCTCTTCATCTTGAGGTTGCGCCCGGTCATGATGTTGTCGAGCACACTCATGCCCTTGAACAGCGCCAGGTTCTGGAAGGTGCGCGCCACGCCCATCTCGGCGACCTGGCGCGAGTTCATGTGATGGAAGGTCCGGCCGCGGAAGGTGATGGAGCCCTGCTGCGGCTGGTAGACGCCGTTGATGCAGTTGAGCATGGAGCTCTTGCCCGCGCCGTTGGGGCCGATGATGGCGCGCACCTCGTGCTCGCGCACGTCGAAGCTGATGTCGGTCAGCGCCTTGACGCCGCCGAAGGACAGCGAGATGTTCTGCACATCGAGGATGACCTCGCCGATGCGCCGGCCGCCCTGGGTGGCGCCGGCAAGCATGGCGGCCTCGGCGATGTTCTGCGCGTTCATGCGGCGGCCTTCAACGGTGGGAAACGCTTGGCTTCGACGATCTTCAGCGTGGCGCTCACCACGCCCGTGCGTCCGTCCTCGAACTTGACCTGCGTCTCGATGTACTGCTCGGCCTTGCCGCCGTAGAGCGCATCGACCAGCACGCGGTACTTGTCGGCGATGAAGCCACGCCGCACCTTGCGCGTGCGCGTGAGCTCGTCGTCGTCGGGGTCCAGCTCCTTGTGCAGCACCAGGAAGCGCGCGATCTGCGTCTCGCCCATGCCTTCCTCGCTCGCCAGGTCGGCATTCACCTTCTCGACGCATTCGGCGATCAGTTGCAGCACCTCGGGCTTGCCGGCCAGGTCCACGTAGCCGCCGTAGGGCAGGCCGCGGCGCTCGGCCCAGTTGCCCACGGCCTCGTAGTCGATGTTGATGGCGGCGCAGACCTCCTCGCGCCCGTTGCCGAAGCACACCGCTTCCTTGATCTGCGGGAAGAACTTCAGCTTGTTCTCGATGTAGTTGGGCGCGAAGATCGCGCCGCGCGAGAGCTTGCCCACGTCCTTGGCGCGGTCGATGATGCGCAGGTGGCCCTCGGCGTCTATCACGCCGGCATCGCCGGTGTGGAAATAGCCCTCGGCATCGAGCACCTCGGCCGTGGCGTCGGGCCGCTTGTAGTACTCCTTCAGCACCGAGACGCCGCGCACCAGCACCTCGCCGTCCGGCGCGATGCGCAGCTCGATGCCGGGGGCCGCGCTGCCCACGGTCTGCAGCTTGACCTTGCCGTCCTGCTGCAGGCAGACGTAGGCGCAGGTCTCGGTCTGGCCATAGAACTGCTTGAGGTTGACGCCGATCGAGCGGTAGAAGCGGAACAGGTCGGGCCCGATCGCCGCGCCCGCGGTGTACGCCACGCGGATGCGGCTCATGCCCAGCACGTTGCGCAGCGGTCCGTAGACCAGCACGTCGCCCAGGCCGTAGAGCAACCGGTCGCCCAGGCCCACCTTCGCGCCATTCAGGATGTCGGCGCCCACGCGCTGCGCCAGCGCCATGAACTTCGCGTAGAGCCAGCGCTTGGGCGCCGCCGCGTCCTCCATGCGGATAGACACCGCTGTCAGCAGTCCCTCGAAAGTGCGCGGCGGGCCGAAGTAGTAGCTGGGCCCGATCTCGCGCATGTCGTTCATCACCGTGGCCGAGGACTCGGGACAGTTCAGCGTGAAGCCGCCCACCATCCACTGCGCCACCGAGAACAGGTGGTCGCCGACCCAGGCCATCGGCAGGTAGCTCATGATGTTGTCGCCGGGGCCGAGCCTGTCGGTCTCGACGCCGCCGCGGCCCGCCGCGATGAAGCTGGCATGCGTCTGGCACACGCCCTTGGGCCGGCCGGTGGTGCCGGAGGTGTAGAGGATCACGGCGACATCGCCGGGCTCGACGCCGTTCAGGCTCTGTTCGAAGAAGGCGGGCTGCGCGCTGTCGAAGGCGCGGCCCAGCTCACGCAGGCGCTCGTAGCCGAGCAGCCCCGGCTGCGCGTAGTGCCGCAGCCCGCGCGGGTCGTCGTAGACGATGTGGCGCAGGCCCTGCTTGCCCTGGGCCGCCATCAGCTCGCGGCATTCCAGCAGCTTGTCGACCTGCTCCTGGTCCTCGGCGATCACGAAGTCGATCGCCGCGTCCTCCAGCATGAAGACCATCTCGCCCGCCACCGCATCCTGGTAGAGCGGCACCGGCACGCCGCGCAGGCTCTGCGCCGCCAGCACCGCCATGTAAAGGTGCGGACGGTTGGCACCGACGATCGCCAGGTTGTCGCCCGGCTTGAAGCCCAGGCTGGCGAGCCCGCAGGCGATCTCGCGCACTTCGCGAGCCACGGCCGACCAGCTCCAGGTCTGCCAGATGCCGAGGTCCTTCTCGCGCACGGCCGGCGCGTCGGGCTGGCGCTGCGCATGGGCCAGCAACAGGCGGGGAAATGTGTTGGCGGTGGTTTGCACGATGGGCGGACTGTAGAGCCGCGCTTGTCGTCAGCTTGTCGTTTCAACGACAATCCTAGGGACACTACCCCCCGGAGTTTCCCGATGACCCGCGGCAGTTCGAATGGTGCCTCTTCCCTGCGTGAGCGCGTGCGGCCGGCCACCGCGGAAGAGCTCCAGAACATTCCTTGGCTTCACACCCTCACGCCCGCCGAGCGCCGCCGCGCGGAAGCCGCGGTGGTGGTGGGCGACGCGGAGTCCGGCGACCTGGTCTGCCGCATCGGACGTCCGCCCACCTTCTGGTTCGGCGTCGTCGAAGGCCTGCTCAAGATGAGCAACGACAACGCCGATGGCACCTCGATGACCTACAGCGGCCTGCCGCCCGGGGGCTGGTTCGGCGAGGGCACGGCGCTCAAGCGCGAGCCCTATCGCTACAACATCCAGGCGCTGCGCCGCAGCGTGGTGGCAGGCCTGCCGGTGGACGACTTCCACTGGCTGCTGGACCATTCGATCGGCTTCAACCGCTTCGTGATGAACCAGCTCAACGAGCGGCTCGGCCAGTTCATTGCCGCGCGCGAGGCCGACCGCCTCAACAACCCCGACGCGCGCGTCGCGCGCAACCTGGCGGCACTGTTCAACCCGGTGCTCTTCCCCGGCGTGGGGGAACTGCTGCGCATCACGCAACAGGAGCTGGCCTACCTGATCGGCTTGTCGCGCCAGCGCGTCAACGAGGCGCTACGGACGCTGCAGGCGAAGGGGGCGATCCGGGTCGAATACGGAGGGGTGCGTGTGCTCGACCTCGCAGCCTTGCGCGCCGGTGGGGCGTGATCAGGAAGCCGCGGGCGCGCGCTCGGGCAAGGGAATGGAGGGGTCGTGCACGATCGTGCGGCGCACCAGCCTGTCGAGCGCATAGGGGCGCAGGTAGGCGGCCGTTTCTTCCACGGGGCAATGCAGCCAGTCGTCGAGCCAGGCTTCGCGCAGGAAGACCACGCGGCGCTGGGCGGGCTGCTCCACGGCGGGCAGCGTCAGCAGCGCGAAGCTTTCGACGCACTCGCCATCGGGCGCACGCCATCCGTTCCACAGGCCGGCCAGCGCCAGCGGCTGGCCGTCGGCGCGGGTGACGCGCACCATCGAGTCTTCGCTGTCGCCACGGCGGTACAGCGCATCGGCCAGCACCACGCAGCGGTGGCCGCGCTTCCACGGCTGGTAGAAATTGCGCTCGCTCGCGGCCGTTTCGCCGCGGGCCTCGAAGGTGAAGGGGTAGTCGCGCTCCTTGGCGAACAGGGGGATCAGGCCCCAGCGGCCCTGGGCTGCCTCGAAGCGCGCGGTGACGGCGCTGCCTTCGCGGTCGCCCCGCGGGCGGCGGATGAAGGTGCCCTGCCCGCCGGGCCGGATCACCGGCGGCTGTGCGGGGCTTGAAAGTCCAAAGCCCTCGAGGAAATGGCGCGCGTCGCGCGTAGGCTCGTATTGGATGGGCATTGGCTGACTTTAAGAAGGCGCGCCGCGCTTCGTCAATCCACCTATAGGATGGACGCCACACGGCATGTTGCCGTCGATGACGCATTTCACGGGATCATTCATGAATTCACCGCAACTCACGATCATCACCGGCGCCTCGCGCGGCCTGGGCCGGGCCATGGCCGAGCAACTGCTGGCCGTGCCCGGGCAGCGCCTGCTGTGCATCTCCCGGCGTGCCGACGACGCGCTCGCCGCCCGCGCCCGCGAAGCCGGCGTCGAGCTCGAGCAATGGCAGCAGGACCTGGCCGACCCGGTGCCGGCGGCCGCCCGGCTCGCAGCCTGGCTGCAGGGGCTGGACGGACAGGCCTTCGACGGCGTCGTGCTGATCAACAACGCCGGCACCGTCGGCCGCACCCGGCCGCTCTCGCAGGCCGTGGCGGCCGAGTTGTCGCAGGCGCTGCGCGTGGGCCTGGAAGCGCCGCTGCTGCTGACCTCGGCCTTCCTCGCTGCAACCCGCGGCTGGCGCGGCGAGCGCAAGGTGCTCAACATCTCCTCCGGCCTCGGCCGCAACGCCATGGCCAGCCAGGCCCCCTACTGCGCGGCCAAGGCCGGCATGGACCACTTCTCGCGCGCGGTGGCCCTGGAGGAAGAGGCGCTGGGCGGCGGCGCGAAGATCGTCTCGCTCGCGCCCGGCGTGATCGATACCGACATGCAGGTGCAGCTGCGCGGGGCGGAGGCCGACATGTTCCCGGATCGCGCCCGCTTCGAGCGGCTGAAGGCGCAGGGCCAGCTGGATACGCCGGAGTCAGCGGCGGCAAAGGTACTGGCTTACCTGGCCCGCCCGGACTTCGGCAACAACCCGGTCGCCGACGTCCGCGACGCTTAGACCGGCGCCCTTCCTCTTCCAGGAACACCGCGGAACCGGCTTTGCCGGGCCGCTGGTGTTGCCCCCGGTGAGGGGGTGGGCGGCTACACGCAGTGAGCCAACCTGGGGGAGAGCAACATCCCCGGGCCGCTGGTGTTGCCCCCGGTAGGGGGTGGGCGGCTACACGAAGTGAGCCAACCTGGGGGGAGCTTATCTACTCGATAGTCGCGCCTGAGGCCTTCACGATGTCGCGCCACTTCAGGTAGTCGGTCTTCAGCAGCGTGCCGAACTGCTCCGGCGTCATGCCCTGCGGCTCGGCGCCCTGGGCGATGATCGCGGCCTTCATCTCGGGCGTGGCCAGCAGCTTGTTCACCTCGGCGTTCAAGGTGGTGACGATTTCCTTGGGCGTGCCCGCCGGCGCGAAGAGGCCGTACCAGGTGCTCACGTCGAAGTCCTTGTAGCCCAGCTCGGCGACCGTGGGCACGTCGGGCAGCGAGCTGCTGCGCTTGGCCGACGTCACGGCCAGGGCACGCAGCTTGCCGGACTTGATCTGCCCCATCGCCGAGGGCAGCGAGGACACCATCAGGTCCACGTTGCCGGCCAGCACGTCCATCATCGCCGGGTTGGAGCCCTTGTAGGGCACGTGGCGCATCTTGATGCCGGCGGCGCTCTTGAAGATCTCGCCGGCCAGGTGGATGGTGGTGCCGTTGCCGGGCGAGCCGTAGGTCACGCTGTCGGGCACTGCGCGCGCCGCGTCGACCACGTCCTTCAGGGTCTTGAACTTCGATTCGGTGCGCGTGACGATCACCACCGGCGTATAGGCCACGTGCGCCACGGCCATCAGGTCCTTGGTCGGCTCGTAGCTGAGGTTCTTGTAGAGCCAGGGCGCGACGACCATGTTGTCCTTCTGGCCCATGACGATGTCGTAGCCGGTCGGCTGCGCGCGCACAGCCTCGGCGATGCCGATGGTGCCACCGGCGCCTGCCCGGTTGTCCGGCACCACGGTCCATTTGCTGACCTCGGTGAGCTTGGTCGCCACCAGCCGCGACAGGATGTCGGTCCCGCCCCCGGGCGGGAAGGGCACGATCAGGCGCACGGGCTTGGCGGGATAGGGCTGGGCCTGCACGGCGGCGAACGCCAGTGCCAGGGCCGCGGAGGTCAGCAGCTTTCGGATCATGGGGTGTTGTCTCTTCGTTTCAGGCGCAGCCTGAAGCTGCGCGGGATGGGCGGGCAGTGTGCCGGATCGGGGGTGATGAAGGGTGCGCGATTCGCGATGGCGATCTTATCGAAGCGCGAATGCCGGGGCTTGGCGATGAGAGCTGGAGACCCATCGAGGCCATGAGCGCGTTCTCATAAGGGTTTAATCCCGCTTCTTACGCATCCGATCTCAAAGCGGTTCGTGCGCTGCTGCAGCAGCCCGAGTCGCCGATGGACCTGGGCCCCGTCAAGCTGAAGGTCGATCGGATGATCGACCCGTCTATTGACGTCGCGCCACCACGAAGCAGATCGATGACCTGGCTGCAGCGTGAGCGTCCGCCCGCCTTCTGCGCCTCAATGCATCGTCTGCGCGCCATTGCTGCCACGGGCATCGGCGCGCCGCTGCAGCGCCGCGATGCCGGCCATCATGGCCGCGCCGTAGGTGGGCATCGGCCCCTCGGCGGCGTCGATGGGGCGGCAGTCGTTGCCGTCCTGCTTCTGCAGCACCCAGTAGAAGTGGCCGGCAATCGGTTCGTCCACGATGAGTGCGATGGCTTCGGTTTCCATGTGAATCCTCGTCTTTCAGTTCATGCACCGGTTGTACGCAGGCCCACGGCGATCCGGTAGCGAGGAATTCACAAAGCGGCGCCCCGCCGCGCCACAAAAGCCTGGCGAGTGTGCAAATGCGCACGGCCTGCGGCCTTTACGCTTTTTTTACGTCCGGCGCCTGACTCTGTTCCCCATCTTTACGCGCCCGTCGCGAGACTGCCCGCACGTGCTTCGCATGCAGGAGTTGAAAGATGGATTTCGTATGGATCGCCGGCATTGCAGTGTTGTGGGTCGTCATGGCGGAGGCGGTCATCGGCCTCGGCAAGCTCGACGCGCCGCAGGGAGAGGTCGAGTGATCAGCCTCGATGTGCTCTATGGATTCGCCGGCCTGCTGGCCGTGGTCCTGTTCGCCTACCTGGTGTTCGCGTTGATCTGCGCCGAGGAGTTCTGATGATCAAGCTCTCCCACTTCGTGTGGTCCGCCAACCCCCTCACCGGGGGCAACACCAGCGGCCCGGCAAAGCCGGTTCCGCAGTGTTCGCCGGCCATGGCATTCCACTGCGGAGGCCGCTTCCGTGAATAGCGCTGCCTGGATGCTTCTGGGGCTGTTCCTCGCGGTGCTGGGCGTGCTCGCCTGGCCGCTGGGCCGCTGGCTCGCGGCGTTGTGCGAAGGCCGCGTCCCCGCCTGGATGCAGCGCGCCGAAGCGCCGCTCTACAAGCTCGCCGGCGTGGACGTCGGGCAGGCCATGCACTGGCGCGGCTATGCGCTGGCGCTGCTGGCCTTCAACGCCGTCGGCGCGCTCGCCGTCTATGGCCTGCAGCGCCTGCAGCACGTGCTGCCGCTCAACCCGGCCGGTATGGGCGCGGTGTCGCCCGACTCGGCCTTCAACACGGCCGTGAGCTTCGTCTCCAACACCAACTGGCAAGGCTATGCCGGCGAGTCGACCATGAGCTATCTCACGCAGATGCTGGGGCTCGCGGAGCAGAACTTCTTCTCCGCCGCCACCGGCATCGCGGTCGCCTTCGCGCTGGCACGCGGCTTCGCTGCGCGCAACAAGGACGGCAAAGGCCTCGTCGGCAACTTCTGGGTCGACGTGACCCGCATCACCGCCTGGCTGCTGCTGCCGATCTCGTTCGCGATCGCCGTTGTGCTCGCGG
Organism: Variovorax sp. RA8; assembly: GCF_901827175.1. NCBI lineage: Bacteria > Pseudomonadati > Pseudomonadota > Betaproteobacteria > Burkholderiales > Comamonadaceae > Variovorax > Variovorax sp. RA8. The sequence goes on from NZ_LR594662.1 coordinate 782,923, forward strand.
GCCAGGGCGTGATCCAGAACTTCGAAGCCTACAAGACGGTCACCACGCTGGAAGCCACGGCCCACCAGCAACCCAAGCTGGACGCCCGCGGCCAGACGCTGAAGGATGCGTCGGGCGACCCGGTGACCGAAGACGCGAGCACCACCACCCAGACTCTCGCCATGGGCCCGGTCGCCTCGCAGGAGGCGATCAAGTTGCTGGGCACCAACGGCGGCGGCTTCTTCAACGCCAACTCCGCGCACCCCTACGAGAACCCGACGGCGCTCGCCAACTTCGTGCAGATGATCGCGATCTTCCTGATCCCGGCCGCGCTGTGCTTCGCCTTCGGCCGCGTGGTCGGCGACACGCGGCAGGGCTGGGCCCTGCTGGCGGCGATGACGGTGATGTTCGTGCTGGCCGTGATCGCCGTAATCCCGGCCGAGCACGCCGGCAATCCGCGCCTGGCGCAGCTTGGCGTCGACCAAGCCTCGAGCGCGCTGCAGGCCGGCGGAAACATGGAAGGCAAGGAAGTTCGCTTCGGCGTCGACGCCTCCGCGCTCTTCGCGGCCATCACTACCGCCGCCTCCTGCGGGGCAGTGATCTCGATGCATGACTCCTTCACGCCGCTGGGCGGCACGGTGCCGCTGGTGCTCATGCAACTCGGCGAGGTGGTGTTCGGCGGCGTCGGCACCGGCCTCTACGGCATGCTGATCTTTGCGGTGCTGGCCGTGTTCATCTCCGGCCTGATGATCGGCCGCACGCCTGAGTACCTCGGCAAGAAGATCGAGATCCGCGAGATGAAGCTGACCTCGATCGCGATTCTGGTCGCGCCCATTCTGGTCCTTGCCGGAACCGCCGTCGCCGTCATCGCCGATCCCGGCAAGGCGGGCATCGCGAACCCAGGCGCGCATGGCTTCTCGGAAATCCTCTACGCCTTCACTTCGGCCGGCAACAACAACGGCAGCGCCTTTGCCGGCCTCTCGGCCAACACACCTTTCTATAACGCGATGCTGGCCGTCGCGATGTGGTTCGGACGCTTCGGCGTGATCGTGCCGGTGCTCGCCATCGCGGGCTCTCTGGCCGCCAAGAAGCGCCTGCCGGTCACGGCCGGCACCATGCCCACGCACGGCCCGTTGTTCGTGACGCTGCTGATCGGCACCGTGATGCTGGTGGGCCTTCTCAACTACGTGCCGGCGCTGGCCCTCGGGCCGGTGGTCGAACACCTGATGCTGTGGAGGCCTTGACGCTCTCCCCCAGGTTGGCTCACTTCGTGTAGCCGCCCACCCCCTCACCGGGGGCAACACCAGCGGCCGGCAAAGCCGGTTCCGCGGTGTTCCCCGAACGGGCCTGGCTTCGCCGGCCGCTGGATTCGCCCCGCAATCGAGATGCAAATGAAATCGTCCCTTCCTCTGTTTGACGCCTCCCTGGTGCGCTCCGCGCTGTGGGCCGCCTTCGCCAAGCTGGACCCGCGAGTGCAGTGGCGCAACCCGGTGATGTTCATCGTCTACATCGGCAGCATCCTCACCACACTCCTGTGGGCGCATGCGCTGAGCTTCCCGGGCGACACCGGGATGGCGCCGGCCTTCGTGCTGGCGATCTCGATCTGGCTGTGGTTCACCGCGCTCTTCGCCAACTTCGCCGAGGCCTTGGCCGAGGGCCGCAGCAAGGCGCAGGCCGCCTCGCTGCGCGGCCTGCGCAAGAACACCTGGGCCAAGAAGATGGTCGAGCCGTTTCACGGCGGCAAATGGCTGCCTCTTCAGGCACCCGAACTGCGCCGCGGCGATGTGGTGCTGGTCGAGGCGCATGACGTGATCCCGCTGGACGGCGAGGTGATCGAAGGCGTGGCCTCGATCGACGAGAGCGCCATCACCGGCGAATCGGCGCCTGTGGTGCGCGAATCGGGCGGCGACTTCTCGGCCGTGACCGGCGGCACGCGCGTGCTGTCCGACTGGCTGGTGGTGCGCGTCACCGTCAGCCCGGGCGAGTCCTTCCTCGACCGCATGATCGGCATGGTCGAGGCCGCCAAGCGCCAGAAGACGCCCAACGAGATCGCACTGACCATCCTGCTGGTCGCGCTGACGCTGGTGTTCCTGATGGTCACGGTCACGCTGCTGCCGTATTCCATCTTCAGCGTCGGCGCAATGCACGCGGGTACGGTGGTGCCGCTGACGGCGCTGGTCGCGCTGCTGGTGTGCCTGATCCCGACCACCATCGGCGGCCTGCTGTCGGCGGTGGGCGTGGCCGGCATGAGCCGCATGATGCAGGCCAACGTGATCGCGACCTCGGGCCGCGCGGTGGAGGCCGCGGGGGATGTCGACGTGCTGCTGCTCGACAAGACCGGGACCATCACGCTCGGCAACCGCCGGGCCAACACCTTCCTGCCCGCCCCCGGCGTGACGCAGCAGCGGCTGGGGCGCGCCGCGCTGCTGGCCTCGCTGGCCGACGAGACGCCAGAGGGCCGCAGCATCGTCGAGCTGGCGCGCCGCGGCGGTATCGACGAGCCGGCCGCCGAAGGCACGCGCTTCGTGCCCTTCACCGCGCAGACGCGCATGAGCGGCGTGGACCTGCCCGCTGCGCCCGGTGCCGTCGACACCGACCACCTGCCGCTGCGCAAGGGCGCGGTCGATGCCGTGCGCCGCCACGTGGAGACGCTCGGCGGCGCGGTGCCGGCCGAGTTGCTGCGCGCCGCCGACGAGGTCGCGCGCCGCGGCAGCACGCCGCTCGCGGTGGCCGAGGGCCAGCGGGTGTTGGGCATCGTCGAGCTCAAGGACATCGTCAAGACCGACATCCGCGAGCGCTTCGCCGAGCTGCGTCGCATGGGCATCCGCACGGTGATGATCACCGGCGACAACCAGCTGACCGCCGCCGCCATCGCGGCCGAGGCCGGCGTCGACGACTTCCTGGCCGAGGCCGCGCCCGAGGACAAGCTGGCGCTGATCCGCAAGTACCAGTCCGAAGGCCGCCTGGTCGCGATGACCGGCGACGGCACCAACGACGCGCCCGCCCTGGCCCAGGCCGACGTGGCGGTGGCCATGGGCACCGGCACGCAGGCGGCCAAGGAGGCCGGCAACATGGTCGACCTGGACTCCAACCCGACCAAGCTGCTGGAAGTGGTTGAGACCGGCAAGGCCCTGCTGATGACACGCGGCTCGCTCACCACCTTCTCGATCGCCAACGACATAGCGAAGTACTTCGCCATCATCCCGGCGATCTTCGTGTCGACCTATCCGCAGCTCGCGGCGCTCAACGTGATGCGGCTGGCGAGTCCTTCGTCGGCCATCCTGTCGGCGGTGATCTTCAATGCGCTGATCATCGTGTTCCTGATCCCGCTCGCGCTGAAGGGCGTGCGCTACCGGCCGGTGGGTGCCGCCGCGCTGCTGCGGCGCAACCTCGCGATCTACGGCCTCGGCGGCCTGGTCGCGCCCTTCGTCGGCATCAAGCTCATCGACGGGCTGCTGGTCGCCATCGGCCTGGTCTGAAAGAAGCATCCCATGTTCAAGATTCTTCGTCCCACCCTCGTCGTCTTCGCGCTGCTCAGTGCGCTGACCGGCCTGCTCTATCCGCTGGCCGTGACCGGCGCCGCCCAGGCGCTGTTCCCGGCGCAGGCCGGAGGCAGCCTGGTGCTGCGCGGCGGCAAGCCGGTGGGTTCCTTGCTGATCGGCCAGAACTTCAGCGATCCGGCGCAATTCTGGGGCCGGCCCTCGGCCACCGCGCCCATGCCCTACAACGCGGCCGCTTCCGGCGGCTCCAACCAAGGTCCTTTGAACCCGGCGCTCGCCGATGCGGTCAAGCGCCGCGTCGAGGCGTTGCGGGCGGCCGATCCGGGCAACGCAAAGCCGGTGCCGGTGGACCTGGTCACGGCCTCGGCCAGCGGGCTCGATCCGCACATCAGCCCGGCCGCGGCCCGCTACCAGGCGGGGCGCGTGGCGCGGCTGCGCAAGCTGCCGGCCGATCGCGTCGAGGCGCTGATCGAGGACCATACCGAAGGCCCGCTGCTCGGCCTCCTCGGCGAACCGCGCGTCAACGTGCTCGCGCTCAACCTGGCGCTCGACGCCGCACGCTGAACCGGTGGCCATCGAAGGAGCAGTCCGATGCGATAACCTGACCCGTGTCCGTCCCATGAACGACGCTGCCCGCCCCGACCCCGACGCCCTGCTGGCCGAGCTGCGCGCGCAGGAGGCGCAGGCGCAGCGCGGCAAGCTGCGCATCTACTTCGGCGCCAGCGCCGGCGTCGGCAAAACCTGGGCCATGCTGAGCGCCGCGCAGCGCGAGCGCGCGGGCGGCCGCGACGTGGTGATCGGAGTGGTCGAGACGCACGGCCGCAGCGAGACCGCGGCCCTGCTGGCAGGCCTGGAGACCTTGCCGCTGCGCGACGTGTCCTACCGCGGCCGGACCCTGGCCGAGTTCGACCTCGATGGCGCGCTGGCGCGCAAGCCCGCGGTGCTGCTGGTCGACGAGCTCGCGCATTCCAACGCGCCCGGCTCGCGCCACGCCAAGCGCTGGCAGGACGTGCAGGAGCTGCAGGCCGCGGGCATCGAGGTCTGGTCGGCGCTCAACGTGCAGCACCTGGAAAGCCTCAACGGCACGGTGGGCGCGATCACCGGCGTGCGCGTGCACGAGACCGTGCCCGACACCGTGCTCGACGAGGCCGACGAGGTGGTGCTGGTCGACGTCACGGCCGACGAGCTCACGGCGCGGCTCGCGGCCGGCAAGGTCTACCTGCCGCAGCAGGCCGAGCGGGCGGCGCAGAACTTCTTCCGCAAGGGCAACCTCATCGCGCTGCGCGAGATTGCGCTGCGGCGCACCGCCGAGCATGTGGAGGACGACGTGCGTGGTTGGCGCATCGAGCAGTCCGGGCGGGGGGGCGAGGCCGGGCCGCCGGCCTGGAACACCTCCGGAGCGATCCTTGCCTGCGTGGGGCCGCACGAGGGCGCGGGCCAGACGGTACGCACCGCCGCGCGGCTGGCGGGCCAGCTCAACGTGCGCTGGCATGCGGCTTATGTCGAGACGCCGCGCCTGCAGCGGCTGGATGCGCCGCGGCGCGACCGCATCCTGGCGGTGCTCCAGCTCGCGGAGGAGCTTGGCGCGGAGACTGCGGTGCTGACCGGCGAGAACGTGGCCCGCGCGCTCTCCGCCCAGGCCCAGCGCCTCAACTGCGCCACGCTGGTGGTGGGGCGGCCGGAGCCGGAGCAGGGCTGGCGGCGTTGGTGGCCGCAGCGCGTGCTGACGCGCGAGCTGGCGCGCCACGCACCGGGCATCGACATCGTCGAGGCGGCGCGCGCGGACAGCTCGCGCCGCCTCGCCCAGCCGCGGCCCGGCGGGCGCGGCGACCCCGGCGTGGAGGACAGCGATCGCCCGCAGGCGCGCTGGGCCGGCTATGCCTGGGCCGCGGCCAGCAGCGTCGCCGTCACCCTGTTGGCCACGCCGCTGGCGGGCGTGCTGGAGCTGGCCAACATCGTGATGCTGTTCTTGCTCGGCGTGGTCGGCGTCGCGATGCGCTTCGGCCGCGGGCCCGCCGCCTTCGCGGCGCTGCTCAATGTCGCGGCCTTCGATTTCTTCTTCGTCTCGCCACGCCTTTCCTTCGCGGTCAGCGACGTGCAGTACCTCGTGACTTTCGCGGTCATGCTGGGTGTGGGCCTGCTGGTGGGCCAGCTGACCGCCGGCTTGCGCTTTGCCGCCGGGGTCTCGACCAGCCGCGAGCGGCGTGCCCAGTCGCTGTTCGAGCTGACGCGCGAGCTGTCGGCCGCGCTCGAGAGCTCGCAGGTCCTGCAGCTGGGCGCGGCCGCGGTGCAGGGTCATTTCGGCGGCCGCGCGCTGGTGCTGATGACCGATGCCGGCGACCGCCTGGCGATGCCTGCCGAGCTGCCGCCCGGCTTCGACCCCAGCGTCGCTGACTGGACCTTCCGCCACGGCCAGCCGGCCGGCCTCGCCACCGCCACGCTGGCGGCCCAGCCCTGGCACTACGTGCCGCTCAAGGCGCCGATGCGGGTGCGCGGCGTGCTCGCGCTGGAGCCGGCGCAGCCGCGCTGGCTGATGATCCCGGAGCAGGCGCAGCAGCTCGACACGCTCGCGCGGCAGATCGCGATCGCGCTGGAGCGGGTGCATTACGTCGAGGTGGCACAGCAGGCGGTGGTCGAGATGGAATCGGAGCGGCTGCGCAACGCGATGCTCGGCGCGATCTCGCACGACGTGCGCACGCCGCTGACGGCGCTGATCGCGCTGGCCGAATCGCTGCAGGCGCCGCCCGGCGTGGCCGGGGTCGACCCGTCTGCGGTCGCGCGGGCCATCGTCGCGCAGGCGCACCAGCTGCATGCGCTGGTCAACAACCTGCTGGACATGGCGCGGCTGGAGAGCGGCATCGCGCGCGGCGCAGTCCAGCTGCGGCGCGAATGGCAGTCGGTCGAGGAAGTGGTGGGCGCGGCCATCCGCGCCGCGCGGCCCGCCCTCGGCGAGATGGCGGTGCAGACCGACCTGCCGCCCGAGCTGCCGCTGGTCGAGTTCGATGCCGTGCTGATCGAGCGCGTGCTGGTCAACCTGCTGGAGAACGCCGGCAAGTACGGCGCCGCGCCGGTCGTGATCGGCGCGCGTGCCACCGAGCGCTCGCTAGTGCTGAGCGTGCGCGACCACGGGCCGGGCCTGCCGGCGGCGCTCGCGGGGCGCGAGCAGACGCTGTTCGACAAGTTCACGCGCGGGCAGGCCGAGTCGGCCACGCCCGGCGTGGGGCTGGGGCTGGCCATCTGCAAGGCGGTGGTCAGTGCGCACGGCGGCGAGGTCACTGCCGCCAATGCGGTGGGCGGCGGTGCGGTGTTTACCGTGACGCTGCCTCGGCGGGAGGCTCCTGTAACCGAGGAGGCGGGGTGAGAATGCGGACATCCATGCCATCCCCCACCGCCATCGTGATCGAGGACGAGCCCCAGATCCGGCGCTTCGTGCGCGGCGCGCTGGAGGCCGAGGGCTGGCGGGTGCACGAGGCAGGGACGCTGCGCGATGGCCTGGCGGCCGCGGGCACGCGACACCCCGACCTGGTGGTGCTGGATCTCGGCCTGCCCGACGGCGATGGTGTCGGGCTGATCCGTGACGTGCGGGGGTGGTCGGGCGTGCCGATCATCGTGCTCTCGGCGCGCACCGACGAGGCCGACAAGATCGCCGCGCTCGACGCCGGCGCCGACGACTACCTGACCAAGCCCTTCGGGACCGGCGAGCTCCTGGCCCGCGTGCGCGCCAACCTGCGCCGGCCGCGCGCCGCCAACGGCAGCGAGGAGCCGGAGCCGGTGTTCCGCTTCGGCGAAGTCGAAGTCGACCGCACGGCGCGCCTGGTGCGGCGCGCCGGCGTCGAGGTGCACCTGACGCCCACCGAGTACCGGCTGCTCTCGGTGCTGGTCGCCAATGCCGGCCGCGTGCTCACTCAGCGCCAGCTGCTGCGCGAGGTGTGGGGCCCCTCGCATGCCGAGCAGAGCCATTACCTGCGCATCTACATGGGGCACCTGCGCCAGAAGCTGGAAATCGACCCGGCGCAGCCGCGGTACCTGTTGACCGAGACTGCCGTCGGCTACCGCCTGGTCCCATAGGCCGGTCGACAGGCCCTGGACACTCGCTCACTCCGCCGTCGTCGGGCCGATGATGGCGCGCACCTGCAACACGCTGTCGGCCGGGAAGCCGCCGCGCCTGGCATGTTCGCGGATCATCTCGTCGTTGGGCGCGACGTAGATGCAGTAGATCTTGTCGTCGGTGACGAAGCTCTCGACCCAGTTGATCTCGGGCCCCATCTCGTACAGCACGCCGCGGGACTTGATGGAGAGCGCCTTCAGGTCGCGTTCCGACAGTTGTCCGGCGCCCGGGAGCGTGCGTTCGATAACATAGCGTGGCATGGCGTGTCCTCCGATGAAGGTGCGAAGCGCGGCCGACAGTATGGTCCGCGGCGCTTCGAAATGCGATGTGTCATCCGGCCAGTGCATCGGCCCGCGCTCTGTCGAATGGCGGACAATGGCGCGCCGCGTCCCGAGCCTCTCGTTCCACATGTCCGACACCCCCGAACCGACCCGACTCAACAAGCGCATGGCCGAGCTCGGCCTGTGTTCGCGCCGCGAGGCGGACGACTGGATCGCGCAGGGGTGGGTCAAGGTCAACGGCCGGGTCGCGGAGATGGGGCTCAAGGTCGCGGCCGCCGACCGCATCGAGGTCGACCGCAAGGCGCAGAACCAGCAGCAGCAACAGGTCACCATCCTGCTGCACAAGCCCATGGGCTATGTCAGCGGCCAGGCCGAGGATGGCCACGAGCCGGCCGTGGTGCTGATCAACCCGCGCACGCACTGGCGCGAGGATCCGACCCGCCTGCGCTTCTCGCCGCCCCAGCTGCGCGGCCTCGCGCCGGCCGGCCGGCTGGACATCGATTCGGTGGGCCTGCTGGTGCTGACGCAGGACGGCCGTGTCGCGCGCCAGCTGATCGGCGAGGACTCGGGCATGGAGAAGGAATACCTGGTGCGCGTGAGCTACGGCGAGGTGGCGCAGAACTCGCAGGCCGCCTTCCCGCGCGAGCAGCTGCAGCGCCTGCGCCATGGCCTGAGCCTGGACGGCCAGCCGCTCAAGCCGGCGCTGGTCGACTGGCAGAACCCCGAGCAGCTGCGCTTCGTGCTGACCGAGGGCAAGAAGCGCCAGATCCGCCGCATGTGCGAGCAGGTCGGGCTCAAGGTGGTGGGCTTGAAGCGCATCCGCATCGGGCGGGTGGTGCTGGGGCACCTGCCCGTGGGGCAGTGGCGGTACCTGGGGCCGCACGAGCGATTCTGAGCTTCTGGGCTTCTGAGGGGGTCTGCGCAAAGCCACCCCCAACCCCTCATGACACGCTAAGAATCCCCGTGTAGCCTCCACTGCTTCGCCAAAATGGAGGCTCCGTGCGCACGCTGCTGGTGGAAGACGACGAGATGATCGGGAGCAGCCTGCGGCATGCGCTCGAAAGCGCCGGCTGGTCGGTCGACTGGGTGCGCGACGGCGCGCTGGCGCAGAGCGCCTTCGCCGATGGCGGCTACACCTGCGTGCTGCTCGACCTCGGCCTGCCCAGGCAGGACGGCACCGAGGTGCTGCGCCGGGCGCGCGAGCGGGGCGACACCACGCCGGTGCTGGTGCTCACCGCGCGCGACGGCCTGGAGGACCGCATCCAGGGCCTGGACCTCGGCGCCGACGACTACCTGCTCAAGCCCTTCGAGTTCCGCGAGCTGCTGGCGCGCATGCGCGCGGTGATCCGCCGCCGCGACGGCGCCGCGCATTCGGTGATCGGCGGCGCCGGCCTGCAGCTGGACCTGACCACGCGCGAGGTGCTGCGCAACGGCGAGCGCGAGGCCCTCACGGCGCGCGAGTTCGCGCTGCTGCATGCGCTCCTGGAGCGGCCGGGCGCCATCCTGTCGCGCGAGCAGCTCGAGAACCGCATCTACGGCTGGGGCGAAGAGGTCACCAGCAACGCGGTGGACGTGCTGATCCACGGCATGCGGCGCAAGCTCGGACCCGACGCGATCCGCAACGTGCGCGGCCTCGGATGGCGGGTGGCGGCGGCATGAAGAAAGAGATGTACCCCCGCCCGTGGTACATGCCCTGCTCGCTGCGGGGCAAGCTGCTGCTGTGGCTGGTTTCCCTGCACCTGATCGCGGCCGGCGTCGCTGCCTGGGCGTCCTACATGAGCTACGGGCGCATGGTCCACACCTTCATGGACGACCAGATGCAGCTGCTGGCCAACTCCTACGCCGCAAACGACAACACGCCGGTGCTGCAGCCGCAGGCGGACCAGAGCGTCTTCAAGTGGGGTGCCTTCGTGGTCCAGATCTGGAGCCCCGACGGCCGGCTGCTCGCCAGCTCCTGGCCCAGGCTCGCCGTGCCCCTGCAGGCCGAGCCCGGGCTGCGCAACGTGCGCACCGGCGCCGACCGCGACGAGGAGTGGCGCGTCTACACCGCCGAGGCCGGCCCGCGGCCCAACCAGCCGCGCGTGCAGATCGCGCAGAGCGGCAGCTTCCTGCGTCACGAGGTGGCGCACCGCGCCCTGTTCGCCGCATTGCCGATCGCGCTGCTGCTGCCGGTCTCGCTGGCGGTGCTCTGGATGGTGGTGTGGCTCAGCTCCTACTCGCTGCACGCGGTGGCGCGCGAGGTGGCCGCGCAGGACGAGCACAGCCTCTCGCAGCTCTCGCTGGCGCGCGTGCCCGACGAGATCGCGCCGCTGGTGAGCGCCTTCAACAGCCTGCTGGCGCGCCTGCGCGATGCCTTCGCCGCCCAGCGCCGCTTCGTGCAGGACGCGGCGCACGAGCTGCGCACGCCGGTCGCGGCCATCGGCCTGCAGCTGGAAAACCTGCGCGCGCACGTGCCGCCCGGCGATGCCGCCGTGCGCTTCGCGCAGCTGGAGGCCGGCGTCACCCGTGCGCAGCACCTGATCGAGCAACTGCTGCGGCTGTCGCGACAGGAAAGCGCTGCACCGGCGTTGTCCGCCGAGCCGGTCGACGTCGCGGCGCTGCTGCGCGAGAGCGTGGGCCAGTTGATGGTGGTGGCGGATCGGCGCCGCATCGACGTCGGCTTCGACGGCACGGTCGCGCCCGTGGTCAAGGCCCCCGCGGCCGAGCTGCGCAGCGTGTTCGACAACCTGATCGACAACGCCCTGCGCCACGCACCCGAGGGCGGGGTGGTCGACGTGCGCCTGCACGAGGTGCAGGGCCGGCCGGTGGTGGACGTGGTGGACAACGGGCCGGGCATTCCGCCGGAGTTCATGGCGCGGGTGTTCGACCGCTTCTTCCGCGTGCCCGGCACCTCGGCCGGCGGCAGCGGGCTCGGCCTCGCCATCGCTCGTACCGCGGCGCTGCGGCACGGCCTGCGCATCGCGCTCAGCAACCGCAGCGAGCAGGAGGAAGGCGGTACTGGGCTGATTGCGCGGGTCTATCTGCCGGCCTGAGCCTGCTGCATTGAATGCAGGCGAAAGTAGTAAAAAATTGCTTGTTACTTTGTGTTTAACTAGGCACAATGTATTACATGCAAGTTCACACCAACACCCGCACCGAGTGGTCGTCCAACGGCCTTCTTCGCCTGTTGCGCGCCACGCTTCCGCAGTCGGGCGGACGCCGGGCGCAGGCCGCATCAGAGTTGGACTCTCCGCCCAAGCGTCTCAGCAGCGAGCAGCTGTCGGCGCTTGCGCAGAAGTGGCGCCGGCGCTCGGAGGAGGGCGACCAGGGTGCCGAGTCCGTGGCCATGGCGCTCGAGCAACTGGCGCAGCGTCGCGTCCAGGAGAAGAGCACGCGGATGCAGGCCGTCGGCCGCCGGCTGTCGCAGTTGATGCAGCTGAGCTGAGGCCATCCCCGCCCCGTGCGGAATTCGGCAAACTGAGACCATGAAGACCCAAACCGAAGCAATTTGCGAAGGCTACAACGTGGATCTGTCCGGACCCGGCCGTCCCTTGGGGGCGCGGGGCCAGTACCCGCGCTACGAGGTGATCCCGTTGCTCACCGACATGGAGGCCGAGCTCCTCAACACCCTGGGCCTGATCCGCAAGATGCTGGTCGAGGGCGCGCCCACTGCCGAGGCGCGGCAAGGCGTGGTCCATGCCATCGACGGCCTCCTTTCGGTTGCGCGCGCCTGAATCCGGGCGAGCCTCACCGAGGGGCCAAGACTCTAATGCGGGGCTAAGTTTTCCCTAACGATCGTCTCAGTGTGGCTGCCTAGAGTGCAGCCAGGTCACCCGAGACGCATGTCGCATCCGGTTCGAGACCTGCCAGTCACCCCGGAGTTGATCGCCATGCAAGCCTCCCTGAAGTTCCTCGTCGTCACCACCCTGAGCGCCCTCGCGGGCCTGGCCTCGGTGGCAGCCCAGGCCGAAACCTATGACGGCGTGCAAACGCACACCTCGGCCCTGAGCCGCGCCGAGGTGGATGCGGAAGCGGTCCGCACCGCCTCCGCGCCCAACCAGAACGTGGTGCGCGGCTCGCGCGGCGCGGAGCCCTTCGCGGCGGTCGCCGATTCCAGGGCCGTGGCACAGGAAGCCATGCGCGCGGCCGCGGCGCCGGACCAGAACGTGTCCTCCGGCTCGCGCGTGAACAGCAAGGTCATCTCGACCATGCCGCATCCGATGGACATGCGCACCTCCAACGCCAACGGCGGCAGCCGGCTCTGATGCGCGTCCGCCCCGGCGATGGCCAGATGGCGCGAGGTGCCCCGCGTCATCTGGCGCATGCCGCGCCGCTTGCCGCCGTGGCCTGGTGGGCGCAGGCCGATTGAGCTTTTGGCCAGGAGGAACATACATGTCGCAAGCGAACTGGGACCGAAGCACCACCGGCGTCGGAGCCGGCGTCAACCGCCGCCGCATGCTCGCAACCGTGGGGGCCGGGCTGGCCGCGGGTTGCGTCGGCGGCGCCGTGGTCCGGCGCGCGGAAGACTTGGGGCAGCGGCAGGACGGTGCATGTCCGAACGGGTCACGGCTGCCTCAGGCGCGCCCTGGTCAGACTGTCCTCAGGTCTGCAACCTAGATTGCATCCATGGACTTCCACCGCGTGGCATGGTGCCCCGCGGCGAGTGGGTCCAGGAGACAGCGATGCATGCATCCACCCGATTCCTCCCGATTCTTGCCCTGATGGCGTTCGTTGCCTTCGGCGCCCAGGCGCAGGAGAAGACCGACGGCTCGGACTATCACCCGCTGATGATGAATTCGCCCGACAACGCCGACGTGCAGGCCGGCGCGATCGCCGCGGCGCATCCCGCCGGCACCGAGTCCATCGGCCAGTCGACCAGCGCCCCGGCGATGGTGTCCAAGGTGTCCGACACCGAGATCTACGCAGGCGCGGTCGCCGCTTCGCATGGGAGCGGCACCGAACTGCCGGGACAGAGCACGGCGCCGATGCCGCCCGCGGGCAGCACCCACTGAGCAGCGCAGCCAGACGCGTCAGTCCACCTGGGCCCCAAAAGCCCGTGCACCACGTACAGCGCCGACGGCGCCGCGGGCACCTTCAGCGTGTTTTCGCCAACCTGGTCGAAGCGACACTCGCGGCCGTCGAGTATCACGGAGCGCTGGTTGGTCCAGGTGCGGTACTCGAAGCCGCCCGCCATGGGCGTCACCTGCAGCACCCGGAACACCGGCGGCACGATGGCCCTGAACGGCCGTCTACCTGCCCGCACTAAATCCGAGGGAGGTGTCTTGCGTAATCGGCCGAGAGCTCACATGGCCGGACAAAAAAGGATCGCGCGGCCGGCCGCGCTACCGGCCCCTCACCGCTCTTTCTGCACCGGGAAGTCGGCCGTCGCGGTGTCGCGCACGCGCACCTCGATGCGCCGCGGGGCCGCGGCGGCGCTGCTCCACGGCAGAGGCAGGTTGTCCTGGACCAGTTCGATCTCGTGCGGGCCGGCCACCACCTGGGGAAAGCTGTAGAAGCCCTGGGCGTCGGTGCGCGCCACGTACCGGCGGTCCAGCACCACGGTGATGTTGGCCACGCCGCCCTCGCTGGCTTCGCGCCGGCCGTTGTTGTCCTGGTCGAAGAACACATGGCCCTCGAGCCGGCCCGCGCCGCTGCCGGGCATGCCGCCGATCGGTGCGCTGGCCAGTCCGCTGCGGTTCTCGTAGCGCAGCGCCACCATGAAGCTGCGGCTGGAGGGCGTGGTCAGCACCGGTGCCTGTGTCGCTGCGGCGAGCGCCGAGATCACCGCCGGGTTGAGCGATTCCTGCCCGCGTGCCGCGGTGTACTGCGCGATGAAGGCCCAGCCCAGGCCCAGCGGCCAGCTCAGCCGGGCGTTGGCGCTCACGAAGCGCGCGCTGTTGTCGCCCGTGCCGTTGCTGCCGCGCACGCTCAGGTCCAGGCGCGCGCCGGCCGGCAGCGGCGTGGTGCCGAGTACGCCCCAGTGCAGCGTGCGCTTGCTGACCCCCTGCTCGCGCGAGTGCTCCAGGGCCAGCGAGGTCGAGAGCCCCTGCGTCTCGCCCACGGCCCAGGCATGGTCGACGCCGCTGCGCAGCACGCGCAGCCCGTTGCCGTGGGCGAGATCGGTGCGCCACTGCGTGTAGCCCCAGTCGGACTTGTGCTCCCAGCTCAGCTGCGCCGACTGCGCGGCGAAGCTGCCGCTGCGCGCGGCCAGGGTGGCGGAGACCGCATCGCGCGAGTCGAAACGCCAGCGGCCGAAGAGGTTGCCGAAGACCGAACTGCGCGACGGGCCGCTGACGCTGTCGCTGAACTCGATGTTGCCGCCCAGCTGCCACTGGCGCGTCGAAATGTCGCCGCGCCAGGAAGCGCCGCGCAGGTCGTTCGGCAGCGTGTCGCCGCCCCAGCGCAGCGAGGGCTCGAAATAGAACACCGAGGCCGCCTGCTGCAGGAGCTGGCTGCGCCAGGCGGCGTCGATCCAGGCGCCGGTGGCCGAGTCGCGCGGCGCCAGCGAGCCGGCCGCCGAGGGCCGGCCCTCGCTGCGCGCCAGGTTGGCCTGGATGCGCATGCCGCCGACCTTGTCGGCCAGGCCGCCGAAGCCGCTGCCCAACGTATCGGCCCACGGTGCCAGGCCCTGCCAGGCCATGGCGGTCCAAACCGAGCGCGTGTTCTGCGCGTAGCCGGGCACGCCGTTCCGGTTGACGTCGCCCGTCTCGATCATCTGCACCGCCGCGTCCATCCGGTTCGGCGCCAGCGCGCCATCGGCGCCGGCCAACTGCGTCTGCGCGCCCAGGCCGGCAGCGGTGCCGTGCCCGGTCGTGAAGCCCTGGAAGTTCAGCCCGTCGAAGTAGCCCAGCCGGCCCGCCGAGGCATTGAAGCTGGTGCGGCCCGGCTGCTCCAGCGTGGCGGCCACGCCCTCGATCGGCAGGCTCGGCAGGTAGACCCGGCCGATGCCGCGCGCCAGCGGCGTGCTCGCCATGTTGATGTTGCCCACGCTGTTGTTGCCGAACCAGCCGCCGTCGAAGGGCATGCCGCGCTGGTCGATGCGCCAGGTGCTGCCGGTGCGGTAGGTGTAGGGCACTGCCGTGGTGGGGATGCCGGTGCTGCCGAGGAGGCCGAGGCCGGCGGCCGGCGCGCTGTCCCGGTTCAGGTTGAGGTTGGCCGAGAAGCTGCCGTAGCCGGGCGTGTCGAGGTGGCCGGAGAACAGCAGCGACTGGCTGGTCTGGCGCACCACGCCGTTCTGCCGGGTCGACTGCGCCTCCACGCTCCAGCCGCGCGGCCAGCCGGTGTCGCGGGCGGCAGGCTCGTCGTCGGTCGCCGCGGCCTGAGGACTGTCGTCGAGCACGCGGTCGACGTACTCGGCGCCGGCCGGCGCGGATTGCGCCCACGCGCCCGCGCCGGCCAGGGCGGCGCCCGCCCAGCACAGTCCGAGGGCGTGACGCACGAGCCCTCGTCTCACGGCGCGAATCGCTGCTCGACGGCCATCGAGCCCTTGCGGCCCCATTCCAGCTTGCCGCTGCCGGCGAGGGGGAAGCGGATCGCGACAGCGGTCTCGGTGTCGCCGGGCTTGGTCGCCACCAGCGCGATCTCGCGCGTCTCGCCGGCCATGATGGGCGTGTTGGAGGCCTGCACCTCCAGTGCCGTGCCGTCGGCATCCTTGCCGCCGAGGAAGCCGGCCAGCCGCCCGTGCGCGTTGCCGGTGTTGCGGACCTTGAGCACAGGCGTCGGACGGCCGTTGACGGTCGTGACGGCGGTCTCGGCCAGTTCCAGGACGGGTGCCACATCCCCGATCGCGACGTACACGATGACGCCGATGCGCGCACCCAGTGCGATGGGCATGCCCAACGCGGCCGCGGGTTCCTGGCCTTCGATCATCACGGCGAAGCGGCACTCCATCGGGGGCGTGTCGGCGGGCGGTGCGATCTCGAACCTGTAGCGATAGGGGCGCCCCGGCGTGATGCTGAGCTCGCGCCGCTCGATCGCCACCCAGGGGCGGCAACTGCCGGGCAGCAGCTCGTCGCTGAAATGGACGGAGCCGTCGGGACGCAGCGTCCAGTCGGCCGTCTTGACCTTGTAGGCGCCTGAGCGTGCGTCGCTGTGCGTCAGCTCCAGGACCTCGCGCACCCGCTCGCCAGGCTTGGTGGAGAGTTCGAAGCGCGGTGGGGAGACCGCCAGCGAGAACTGGGCCTGGGCCGGCAGGACGGCCGCCGCCGATGACGCCAGGGCAAGGGCAACGCGGAAGGCGGCGCGGTGGCGGCGCAGGAACTCGGGAGGATGCGTCACGGCGTGACCTCGATCTCGAAGAAGAATTGCAGGGACTGCGTACGGTCCACGCTCCGCCCGTCGGCCGTCAGGTCGAGCACGATGCTTTCCTGCAGGAAGGGCTCGCGTACCACGCCCTCGAACACCAGGGCGCGCCCGCCGCCACGCACGGTGCCGGGCAGCAGCCGGCCCTGGGTGCGCCAGGTGGCGATCATCTGTTCGCCCTCGGTCGGCCCCAAGCCGATGTAGAGGCGTGCGGGGCGGTTCAGCCAGCGCGAGAGGTTGAGACGCAGCGCGACCGTGGCACGCCCCTCCACCGTGTTGTCGCCGGCGCGGCCGGGTGCCAGCTGGCGCCAGCGCATCGGCGTCGTGGGTTGGCTCAGGTAGGTACCGGTGTCGTCGACGCGGTAGGTGGTGGCGGCCGGTGCCGCGGCCGCCCACGCGAGCAGCGAGGCGGCCATGACGCGCAAGAGGTGGAAGAGGTGGCGCGCCTTCATGGAGCGGCCAGCGTGAAGGTTGCGCGCCCGGTGAATGTGCCGGCGGGGACGAGTTGGGTATTGAGGTAACGGAACGCCAGGCAGCTCTCGAACCATGTGTTGCGCGTGACCACGAGCAAGGTCTGGGTGCCCGCGGTAAACAAGCCGTTCGGGATCGTCGGCGTGGGGTCGCCGTTGCCGGACGAGGTCCAGGCGACGTTGTTGAAACCCAGGGTGTCGCCCTTGGCGCTGATCAGGGCGGCAGGCGTGCTGACGCTCAGCGTGGCGGCGCCGCCACTGTTGCCCGGCCTTCGATAGAAGCCGCCCACATACACCTGCCCCGTGGTGGCTGGCGAGTTGCAGAGCGCGGCGCCATTCCACGCGCTGGCTGTGACCGTGCTGTTGGTGGTCATCGCCTGCGCGGTGCCGGAGCCGATCTGCGCGCTGGGTACCGTGACCGATGTCATGTTGACGCTGCCGTTGTCGCCCGGCGTGCCGTTGTTGTTGAAGGTGCCCCCGGTCATCGTTCCGACGCCGACCTGCAGGAACAGCGCTCGCGGGCCGGGCGTGATGTCGACCGTGAAACCGTGCGCCGCTGGCAGCGCCGCCTGCCCGCCCAGCACCAGGGCGGCAAGGACCCACGGGCCTCGCTGGCCGTGGCGGAAAGAGCGGGACGGGGTGTTCAAGCGGCCTTTTCCTGATTGCCGAGGGCACAGGGTTGCCGCAGGGTGCTTCTACGTGCTGGCGGGGCCTGCACCGAAGATCAGGGCGTGGTCGCCGTGTAGGTCACGCGGCCGTTGTTGGCGGCCGTGTTGCCGTAGGTGCCTGCCGGCAGCGTCGCGGTGTTGGCGTATGCGAAGTTCCAACTGCCTTCCTGGCGCACGACGCCACCGGTGGCGGTCAAGCTGGTGGGCGTTGTCGAGTTCCCGCCGGCGGCCCCGATGTTGAATGGTGGATGGGTGATGGCGGCGTTGGTGAAGCCAGCGGTGCCCGTGGGCAGGGCGCCGGCGGTTACCTCGATATGGCTCCACGGCACGGTCGGGTCGCCGCTGACGCCGTTGCTGAGCGGGCCGGTGGTCGTGTTGTCCAGGGTGACGTTGCCGCTGTTGCCGAGCACGCGAACCGTGACGCCGCCGCCAACGGGCAGGTCACCACCCGACCCAGCCACCCGCGTGCCGCTGCCGACGCTGCCGGCCGGCACGTCGAAAGCGATTTTGTTCACCGCGCTGTTGTCCGCGTAGCTGGTGCCCGTGCCCACCTGCAGGAACAGCACCTTCGGGATGGTGACGCTGAAATCGAGGTTGGCGCTGGCCGACAGGCCGCTGTTGCCGGTGACGAATTTGGACTCGGCCTGGGCCATCAGCGGTGCGATGGTGGCCAGAGCAGCGATGACAAGAAGTTTCTTCATGTTTGTTCCGAGGAAGGTGGGTTGCGGAGGCCGCAATGTAGGTCGCTATTTCTTTGAAAAGTGAATACTTTAGTTTTCGGTAAATCGATATCGAATGCTTCCGTTAAAAAGTTGTTGCAGTACCTTGGACATAAGCCGCATGTCGTTGAAAGGGTTCGCCCGGAATGCGTCTCGCGCTCTCCGCATCAGGGCACGGTGGCGCTGTAAACCACGAGGCCGTTGTTGGCGACCGAGCCGCCGTAGGTGCCGCCCGGCAGCGTTTTCGTGTTGGCGTAGGTGTAGAGCCAGAGGCCTTCCCGGCGCACCATGCGGCCTGTCGCGGCCACAGTGGTGGGGGCGCCCGGGCCTCCACTGGCGCCGGTGTTGAAGGCGGGGTGGGCGATGGCTCCGTTGGTGAAGCGCGAGGTGGCACTCGGCAGGGCTCCCGGCGTCACGAGGATGTCGCTCCACGGCACAGTGGGGTTGCCTGCGATGCCGCTGTCCAGCGGGCCGGTGGTTGTGCTGTTGAGCGAGATGTCACCGCTGTTGCCGAGCAATCGGACGGTGACGACGCTCATGGAGAAGAGGTCGCCGCCCGTGCCCACCAATGCCGTGCCGTTGCCGACGCTGTTGGCCGGCACGGTGAAATTGATGTTGTCCACCTCCGCGTTGTCGGTGTAGCTGGTGCCCGTGCCCACTTGCAGGAACAGCACCTTCGGAATGCTGATCCCGAAGTCCAGCCTCGCGCTGGCCGTAAGGCCGCTGGCACCGGTCGCGGAATTCGATTCGGACCACGCAGCCAGCGGCGCGGTAGCGGCAAGAGCGGCTAGCAGGAGAAGTCGTTTCATCATGTTGCTCTGGGCGGAAGGAGGGCAAATGTAGGCGAGAAATTGCTCATTTTTTTAGAACTTAAGCATTCATATATTGCGGGAGGAGTGCTTTTGTTTTCGAGCTTCGCTAGGGGTTTTCTCCAGGTCGCGGCCTCCTTGCAGGTCGGGGCGAAGATCTGTCAGGTCCTGCGGACGCGTGCGTCGGCGCAGGCGCGGTCTTGTAAAGTGCTCTGTTCGCCCCGAGCTCACCCACGTTTCCATTCCGCTCCAGCCAGTCATGACGCTTTCCAAGACCAAACTTCCTTTCCAGGCCGAAGTTGCGCAGCTGCTCCACCTGGTCACGCACTCGCTCTACTCGAACAGGGAAATCTTTCTGCGCGAGCTGATCTCGAATGCATCCGATGCCTGCGACAAGCTGCGCTTCGAGGCCATCGACCAGCCGGCGCTCTACGAGGACCAGCCCACGCTGGAAGTACGCGTGTCCTTCGACAAGGACGCCAAGACCCTCACCATCGCCGATAACGGCATCGGCCTGTCGCAGCAGGAGGCCATCGACAACCTGGGCACCATCGCCAAGAGCGGCACCAAGGAGTTCATGAGCAAGCTCTCGGGCGATCAGAAAGCCGACGCGCAGCTCATCGGCCAGTTCGGCGTGGGCTTCTATTCGGGCTTCATCGTGGCCGACCGGATCACGGTGGAATCGCGCCGCGCCGGCCTGCCGGCCGAGGAGGGCGTGCGCTGGGTCAGCGCCGGTGCCGGCGACTTCGAGGTCGACACCATCACCCGCCCGCAGCGGGGCACCAGCGTCACGCTGCACCTGCGCGACGACGCAGAGGAGTACCTGAACCTCTGGAAGCTCAAGTCCATCATCTCCAAATACTCCGACCACATCTCGCTGCCCATCCTGATGGAGAAGGAGGAGTGGAAGGAGGGCGAGGACAACAAGGGCGGCCAGATGGTCAAGACCGGCGAGTGGGAGCCGGTCAACCAGGCCAACGCGCTGTGGAGCCGGCCCAAGAAGGACATCACGGACGAGCAGTACGTCGAGTTCTACAAGAACATCAGCCACGACTACGAGCCGCCGCTCGCCTGGAGCCACAACCGCGTCGAGGGCAACACCGAGTACACCCAGCTGCTCTACATCCCCTCCAAGGCGCCTATGGACCTCTGGAACCGCGAGAAGAGCGCGGGCGTCAAGCTCTACGTCAAGCGCGTCTTCATCATGGACGACGCCGAAGCCCTGCTGCCGAGCTACCTGCGCTTCGTCAAGGGCGTGATCGACTCGGCCGACCTGCCGCTCAATGTGAGCCGCGAACTGCTGCAAGAAAGCCGCGACGTGAAGGCGATCCGCGAGGGCAGCACCAAGCGCGTGCTCGGCATGCTGGAAGACCTGGCGAAGAAGCAGCGCAAGGGCGCCGGCAGCAGCGGCGATGACGGCAAGCTCGACATCGGCTCCGGCGAGTCGGTGCCCGCGCCCAACCCGGCCGACGGCGTGACCGACGTGGTCGACAAGAACGCCGACACCACCCTGGCTGCCGAAGCCGCGGCCGAGTACGGCGACGAATCGGGCAAGTACGCCAAGTTCTACGCCGAGTTCGGCGCCGTGCTGAAGGAGGGCCTGGGCGAGGACTTCGCCAACCGCGAGCGCATTGCCAAGCTGCTGCGCTTCGCCTCCAGCACCAGCGACACGGTGAGCGTGAGCTTCGCCGACTACAAGGCGCGCATGAAGGAAGGCCAGGAGGCGATCTACTACATCACGGCCGAGACCCTGGCCGCCGCCCGCAACAGCCCGCAACTCGAGATCTTCAAGAAGAAGGGCATCGAGGTGCTGCTGATGACCGACCGCGTGGACGAATGGGCGCTCAACTACCTGACCGAATTCGACGGCACGCCGCTGCAGAGCGTGGCCAAGGGCGCGGTCGACCTGGGCAAGTTGCAGGACGAGGCCGAGAAGAAGGCGGCCGAGGAAGCGGCCGAGTCCTTCAAGCCGCTGCTGGAGCGGCTCAAGGAAACGCTCAAGGACAAGGCCGAGGACGTGCGCGTCACCACCCGCCTGGTCGATTCGCCCGCCTGCCTGGTGGTGCAGGACGGCGGCATGAGCACGCAGCTCGCGCGCATGCTCAAGCAGGCCGGCCAGCCGGCGCCGGAACTCAAGCCGGTGCTGGAAGTCAATGCCGAGCACCCGCTGGTGAAGAAGCTCGAGGGCTCGCCGCATTTCGAGGACCTGGCGAACATCCTCTTCGACCAGGCACTGCTCGCCGAGGGCGGCCTGCCCGCGGACCCGGCCGCCTATGTGCGGCGAGTGAACGCACTGTTGGTCTAAGCGGGAACCCGAGGCCGCGCCGCCGGCCGGCCCGAATCCCGCACGAGGGCGATCCATGAATGCCGAGCCCCGTGTCGTCGACCTCTCGGGCTTCGACCTGCGAAGTCCCCGCACGGCCTTCTACGAGAACCCCTACCCCTGGTATGCGGCGCTGCGCGAGGCGACGCCGGTGCGCCGCATGCCCGACGGCTCGCTGCTGCTCACGCGTCATGCCGACTGCGTGGCGGTCTACAAGGACACGCACAGCTTCAGCTCCGACAAGCGCGCGGAATACGCACCCAAGTACGGCATCGGCAGCCCGCTCTACGAGCACCACACCACCAGCCTGGTGTTCAACGACCCGCCGCTGCACACGCGCGTGCGCGGGCTGATCGCCGGGGCGCTCACGGCGCGGGCCATCGAATCGATGGAGGACGGGCTCACGCACCTTGTCGCGGGCCTGCTCGACCGCATGGAGGAGCGGCAGCGCGCCGGCGGCGAGGTGGACCTGATCGAGGACTTCGCCGCGGCCATTCCGGTGGAAGTCATCGGCAACCTGCTCGGCGTGCCGCGCGAGGAGCGAGGCCCCTTGCGCCACTGGTCACTCGCCATCCTCGGCGCGCTGGAGCCGCAGCCCAGCGCGGCGCAGCTGGAAGCCGGCAACCGCGCCGTGACGGAGATGGTCGCCTACCTGCGCGGCTTGGTGCTCGAACGCCGCCGGCACCCAGGCGACCCCGCGCACGATGTGCTCACGCGCCTGATCCAGGGCGAAGCGGATGGTGGCGACCGGTTGACCGAGAACGAGCTGTACCAGAACTGCATCTTCATCCTCAACGCCGGGCACGAGACCACCACCAACCTGATCGGCAATGGCCTGGTCGCACTGCTCGAATGGCCGCAGGAGAAGCAGCGGCTGCTGGACGACCCTTCGCTCATCCGCGGCGCGATCGAAGAGTTCCTGCGCTTCGAGAGCTCCAACCAGCTGGGCAATCGCATCGCCACCGTGGCGACCCGCGTGGGCGGCGTCGAGGTGCAGCCCGGCACTCGCATCACGCTGTGCATCGGCGCGGCCAATCGCGACCCGGCGGTGTTCCCCGAGCCGGATCGGCTGGACATCACGCGGTCGCCGAATCGCCACCTGGCCTTCGGCTCCGGAACGCACCAATGCGTCGGCATGAACCTCGCGCGGCTGGAAGCGCGGATCGCCATATCCGCATTTCTCGCCCGCTTCCCGGACTACCGGCTTTGCGGGCCGGTGGTGCGCGGTGGGCGCGTGCGCTTTCGCGGCTATCTGCGCGTGCCGCTGAGCCTGGGGCTGCCGATCGAGTCCTAGGTGCACCACGCTTACCGAAAGCGTGTTTCGGCTTGCTCAGGCGAGTCGTCGTTGCCCACGCCCTCGGGCCAAAGAAGCTGGTGCTCGACCAGGGATCGCTCGAAGGCATTGCCTCGCCTCATCGAATCGATGGTCGCATCGAGATCCTCATAGGTGAACGCTGCGGGTCCATCGCTGGATCTTCGTCATCGCAGCGAGGTAGGACCACCCCGGCCGCTTCAGCCTTCGAGGAACCGCTCCCCCGGCGTCAGCGGTGCATGGCGGTAGCTGGCCGGCGTGCGGCTCAGCTTGATCGGCGAGGCGATCCCGCGGTAGCCGCCTTCGAGCTCGACCACCATCCCGCGATGCGCGGTGTGCGGATGCTGCAGCGCCGCGTCCACCGGCAGCACCGGCGCGGCGGGCACGCCGGCAGCCATCAGCGTGTCGACCAGCGCGCGGCCGTCGAAGCCCGCGAGCGCGGCTTCCAGCTGCTGCTTGAGCCCTTCGCGGTTCACCGAGCGCGAGCGGGCGTCGCGGTACAGCGGGTCTTCGGCCAGCCCGGGCAGGCCGATGCAGCCGCAGAAGCTCGCGAACTGCCGGTCGTTGCCCACCGCGACGAAGATCGGGTCGGTGCCGGTCGCCAGCGCGTCGTAGGGGTAGATGTTGGGATGCGCATTGCCCGTGCGCTTCGGCGTCGCACCGTCGAGGAACCAGTTGGCCGCGTGCGGATGCAGCAGCGACAGGCCGCTGTCGTAGAGCGCCGCCTCGACGAACTGGCCGCAGCCGCTCCTGGCGCGCTCCTGCAGCGCGAGCAGCACGCCGAGGGTGGCGTTGAGCCCGGTCACCATGTCCACCACCGGCAGGCCCACGCGCAGCGGCCCGCCCTCGGCTTCGCCGTTGATGCTCATGATCCCGGTCATGGCCTGCACCGCGGCGTCGTAGCCCGGCAGCGCGCCCAGCGGGCCATCGGCACCGAAGCCCGACACGCGGCACCACACCAGGCGCGGGAAGCGCTGCGCGAGCGTCTCGTAGCCGATGCCCCAGCGCTCCATGGTGCCGGTCTTGAAGTTCTCGATCAGCACGTCGGCCTCGGGCAGCAGCGCCATCAGCGCGGCGCGGCCGTCCTCCGTGCCCAGGTCCAGATGCTGCACCCGCTTGTTGCGGTTGAGGCCGCGGTAGTAGGAGGACACGCCATCGCGGAAGGGCGGGCCCCACGTGCGCGTGTCGTCGCCCTGCGGCGGCTCGATCTTGAGCACGTCGGCGCCGTGGTCGCCGAGCACCTGGCCGCAGTAGGGGCCGCCCAGCACGCGCGACAGGTCGAGGACGCGGATGCCGGAGAGCGCGCCGGTCGTGGTGTTGTTCATGCGAGGGCTCCGTTGCTCAATCGAGCTGTGCGCCGGACTGCCGCACCACCGCGGCCCACATCTGCAGCTGCGCCGGGATGAACTTGGCGAGCTGCTCGGGCGTGGTGGCGGGCGGCGGCTCCAGGCCCTGGGCCGCGAACTGCTGCCTGACCTTGGGCGAGGCGAGCACCTCGGCGAAGGCGCGGTTGAGCTTCTCTACCCGGTCGGCCGGCGTGCCGGCGGGTGCCACGATGCCGAAGAACACGCTGACGTCATAGCCCTTGAGGCCCTGCTCGGCGATGGTCGGCACCTCGGGCAGCGCCTGCGAGCGCGCCGCGCTGGCCATGCCGAGCGCCCGCAGCTTGCCGGCCTTGATGTAGGGCAGGGCGGTGAGCACATCGGTGAAGCTCATGCCGACCTGGCCGCCGAGCAGATCGTTGAGCGCCGGCCCCGTGCCCTTGTACGGGATGTGCTGCAGGTCGGTGCCCGCCATCGAGTTGAAGAGCACGCCCGCGAGGTGCGAGGACGCGCCGTTGCCCGACGAGGCGTAGCTCAGCTTGTCGGGGTTGGCCTTGGCATAGGCGATGAGCTCCTTCACGTCCTTGGCCGGCACCGAGGGGTGCACCACCAGGATGTTCGGCAGATGCCCCACCTGGATCACCGGCGCGAAGCTCTTGACCGGGTCGTAGCCGATCTTGCGGGAGAGGCTGACGTTGATCGCGAGCGGCCCGGAGGTGCCGAACAGCAGGGTCTGGCCGTCGGCCGGCGCGCGTGCCACGAACTCGGCGCCGATGTTGCCGCCGGCGCCGGCGCGGTTCTCCACGATCATGGGCTGGCCCAGGCGCTCCTTCATCTCGGCGGCCAGCGTGCGCGCCATCGCGTCGGTGGGGCCGCCGGGCGGGAAGGGCACGACCAGCGTGACGGGCTTGTCGGGGAAGTCGGCCGCGTGGGCTGAGGGCAGCAGCAGGAGGGCTGCCGCGCAAGCGAGGGTGAGGATGGCGAGTCGTCGCATGTTTTGTCTCCAGTTGAAATCGGATGTACGGACCCCCGGCGGCATCAAGCCGCGGAGGTCCAATCGGCCGGCACAACCTCTGCCGACAAAGGGTCGCGCGGCAGCACGCGGTGCAGCAGCACGGCCTGCGCCCAGCCGACGCGCTGCGCCGAGCCGGCGCGCGCGCCCTCCCAGGCCATGGCGATCGCGCTGCAGCAGTGGTAGAGCGCGGAGGCCGTCTGGCGGGCGAGGACGGCGCCGCCTTCCTGCGCGGCCTTGCCAGCCAGATCGGCGGCGCGTGCCAGGGCGTCGCGCAACGCGGCGGCGAATGCCGGTGCGATCGCAGTTTCGGCGAGCAGGTCCCGGAAGTGCGCCTGCAGGGCCGGCAGCGAGCCCTCGCGCTGGACCGCGCGGATCACGTCGAGCGCGACGATGTTGCTGGTGCCTTCCCAGATCGAACCCAGGTGCGCGTCGCGCACCAGCCGCGGATCGGCCCACTCCTCGATGTAGCCGCAGCCGCCGCGCACCTCCATCGCATCGCCCGTGACTTTGCGCGCATCGCGGCAGGCGCGGAACTTGATGAGCGGGGTGAGGATGCGCAGCAGCGGATAGGCGTTCGCGTCGCCGCCATCGGAGCGCGCCAGCGCCAGTGCGGTCTGGAACACCATCGTTCGCGCCTGCTCGGCCGGAAGGCGCAGCTTCTGCAACTGGCGCTGCATCAGCGGCATCTGGTCCAGGCGCTGCCCGAAGGCCTGGCGCCGGCTCGCGATGTACTCGGCCTCGGCCACTGCGCGGCGCATCAGGCCGGCGGCGCGCACGCCGTTGGACAGGCGCGAGTTGTTCACCATGTCCGCCATCTGCTGGAAGCCGCGTCCCGGCTCGCCCACCAGGTGCGCGATGGCGCCTTCGAGCCGGATCTCGCCGCTGGCCATCGAGCGCGTGCCCAGCTTGTCCTTGAGCCGGATGATGCGGTAGTGATTGAGCGTGCCATCGTCCAGCCGGCGCGGCAGCAGGAACAGCGACACGCCCTTCATGCCCGCGGGCGCGCCGTCGGGGCGCGCCAACACCATCGCGAAATCGGCGTCGGGGTTCGAGCAGAACCACTTGTCGCCGCTGAGGCGCCATTGCCCGGCCTCGTCCTGCGAAGCCGATGTGACCGTGGCCGCGATGTCCGAGCCGGCGGCCTGCTCGGTCATGAACATCGCGCCCTGGGCCAGGGTGTCGAAATCCAGCGACTGGAAGCGCGGCAGAAAGCGTTCCACCAGTTCGGGGCTGCCGAACTTGCGCAGCGTGCGCGCCAGCGAATCGGTCATCGAGACCGGGCAGCACAGCCCGAACTCGGCCTGCACGAAGAGGTAGGTCAGCACGTACTTGACCAGGGGCGGCATCTTTCCCTTCCAGCCCAGCGTCTCCTCGCGGTGCGACATCGCGGCCAGGCCGAATTCGCTGAGCGCGAGGCGCTCCATCTCGACGTAGGCCGGGTGCTTGATCACCTTCTGCTCATCCAGGCCGGTGCGGGTGCGCTGCGAGAGCGTGGGCGGGTTGATGTCGGCAACGTGCGCCAAATCGTCGAGCGGGCCGCCGGCCAGCGCGCCCAGGCGCTCGAAGTGCGGCTGCATGTGGGCGAGCAGCGCGGGCGGCAGGTACAGCGGCAGCAGCTTCAGCAGCTCGGCGTCGGTGCTGTAGAGGTTCTGCCCGTGGCGGTCGGGGACCGGGTGTTCGGCGGCGCGGGTCATGGCGGCTTGTCTCCTTTTGACCGGATTCTTGGGCGCCTGACGATTCCTGTCTAATATCGATTGGGTCTGATTCGATTCGATTCGGCTATCGTTGGAGGACGAGCATGGAACTGCGCCACCTGCGCTATTTCGTCGTGCTGGCCGAGGAGCTGCATTTCGGCCGCGCGGCCCGGAGGCTCGCCATCTCGCAGCCGCCATTGAGCGTGGCCACCCGGCAGCTGGAGGACGCGGTCGGCGCACGGCTCTTCGAGCGCAACAGCAAGGAGGTCCGGCTGACGCCGGCCGGCGAGGCCCTGCAGGCCTCCTCTCGCCGCCTGCTGCGCCAAGCCGAGGAGGCCGCGCTGGAGGCGCGCGACATCGCGCGCGGCGCGGCCGGGCGGCTGCGCATCGGCTTCGTCGGCGCCATGCTCTATCGCGGCCTGCCGCAGGCGCTGGCGAAGTTCCAGGCCAAGCACCCGGCGGTGCGCATCACGCTCGCGGAACTCAACTCGGGCGAGCAGATCGCCGAGCTGCTGCACGACCGCATGGACCTGGGTTTCGTCCATACCAGCCGCATGCCGGCGGAGCTGAGCCATGCGCTGCTGCTGTCGGAACCCTTCGTCGCCTGCGTGCCCACGGCGCATCGCCTGGCGCGGCGCCGCTCGATCGCCTTGTCGAGCCTGCGCGAGGAGCCCTTCGTGCTGTTCTCGCGCAGCGCCTCGCCCGACTACCACGAGCGCATCCTCGCCATCTGCGCCGACGCCGGTTTCCGGCCCGAGGTGCGGCATGAGGTGCGCCACTGGCTGTCGGTGGTCTCGCTGGTGTCGCAGGGCCTGGGCGTGGCGCTGGTGCCCAGCGCGCTGCGGCATGCGATGCTGCGCGGCGCGGTGTTCCGGCCGCTGGAAGACGATGTGGCGCGCTCGGACGCCTACTGCGTATGGCGCAATGGCCCGGAGAACATCGTGGTGCAGAGCTTCGTCGGAACGCTCACGCGTACAGCGGCTCCTCCGCCATCGCCTCGCACTGGTCCTGCAGCATCTGGATCTGCTCCTTCCAGTAATCGCTCGAGCCGAACCAGGGAAAGTTGATCGGAAAGATCGGGTCGCGCCAGCGCCGCGCGAGCCAGGCGCTGTAGTGGATCTGGCGCAGGGTGCGCAACGGCTCGATCAGCGCCAGCTCGGTGCGGTCGAAGGGGCGGAACTGTTCGTAGCCCTCGAGCAGGCCGCTGAGCTGCGCCGTGCGCTGGGCGCGGTCGCCGGACAGGAGCATCCAGAGGTCCTGCACCGCGAAGCCGGTGCGGGCGTCGTCGAGATCGACGAAGTGCGGCCCGCCGTCGGGGCGGTCCGTCGGGGTCCACAGGATGTTGCCGGGGTGCACGTCGCCGTGCAGCCGCAGCTTCTGCATCTCGGTGTAGGTGTCGGCGCCCAGCGCGGTGAGGGCGATCATCTCGAAGGCCTCGGTGCACGCCTTCTCCCAGTCGCGCTGCACGTCCAGCGGGATCATCTGGTGCTCGAGCAACCAGTCGCGCGAGGCCAGGCCGAAGGTCTGCAGGTCGAGCGCCGGCCGTTCGACGAAGGGCCGCGCCGCGCCCACCGTGTGGATTCGCGCCAGGAAGCGGCCCACCCATTCGAGCACCTCGAAGTCGTCCAGCTCCGGCCGGCGCCCGCCCCGGTAAGGGCTCACGCTGAAGGCGAAGCCGTCGTGGTGGTGCAGCGTGCGGCCCTCCAGCGCGAGCGGCGCGATCGCCGGGATCTCGGCCGCGGCCAGTTCGGCGGAAAAGCGGTGTTCCTCGGCGATCTGGATATCGCTCCAGCGGCCCGGCCGGTAGAACTTGAGCACCACCGCGCGGCCGTCCTCCAGGTGCGCCTGGTAGACGCGGTTCTCGTAGGAGTTCAGCGCCATCAGGCGGCCGTCGCCGTAGAGGCCCAGCCCGGCGAGCGCGTCCAGCACCACATCGGGCGTGAGCGATTCGTAGGGATGGGTGCTGGCCGATTTCTCTGCGGAGGTCATCCGCCCATTGTCGCTACCTGGAGAGCGACAGGATATGCCCGATGCGCGGATCGCCCCGCCCCGACAGCACCTGCGCATAAGCGGCCTGCACCGCCGCGGCGCCATCGTGGTGCTCGGCCACCAGCCAGGGCGCCGTGGGCTGCGCCACCGTCGCGAGGAAGTCTTGCCAGGCCTGCACCATGCGCTGGCCGAAGGCCTGCTCGCCCCATTCCGTGGTGCGCTTCTTGATCTGGGCCGGCGCGAAGAAGAAGGTGGCGCGCGGGCCGGGCAGTTCCTTGGCACTGCCGGCCGGTGCGAGCTGTTCGACGTGCGTGCCGCCGATCACGCAGTCGTGGCGCAGCTGCGGGAAGCGCGTGTGGATCGCCCGCCGCAGCTCGCCATTGCCTGCGAAATCCACGTACACGCAGGCGGCGTCGGCCGCAACCTGGTCGAGCTCCTCGTAGGCCAGCACCCGGTGGTAGCAGCCCAGGCTCTCGCAGAAGGCCTTGTTGGTCGCCGAGGTGAGGCCGACCACCTCGATGCCATCGCGCCGGTGCATCTGGAAGGCGGTGCCGTAGGCCGTCTTGCTCGAGGCGCTGGAGAGCAGGACCACGCCCGGCCGCGCGCCGAAGAAATCGTTGTCGTCGAAGAAGTCGTCGATCAGCCAGGAGGTGATGAAGAGCGGGCGCAGCAGGGCCTGCAAGTCCTCGGTGCCGGAGGTGTAGAGCGGGTCGCTGGCGCACCGGAAATACTGGTTGTAGACCGCCGGAAGCGCGGCCCGGTGCGGCGCGCCGTCGGCGAAGCGCGCGGGCGAGAGCCGCTCGGGCGCCAACACGATACTGGAGGCCATCGGCACATAGCCGTAGAGCCGCTCGCCCACCGCCACGCCGGGGTGCAGCGACTGCACGACCGAGCCGAAGCCCCAGACCGGGATGCAGCCCCAGCCTTCCTCCCCGGTCGGGAAGAACTGCCAGTAGTTCATCGACTCGCCGAAGGCGGCGTAGGTGATGTTGTTGGCCGTGAGCGCGAAGCGGTCGATGCGCAGCCGGACCTGGCCCTTGGCCAGCGCTGCGTCTTCGGTCGTGCGAATGCGGGTGGAAGAAAGATCGTCCTTGCGGATCAGCAGCTGGGTGGTGGTGGTCATTGGAGTGCCTTCGCTTGGGCTGCGGTATTCGCCTTGGGAGCGGCCCGGCAGCTCATGAAAGGCACCTTAGCGCGAAGCCGCGTCCGCCGCATGAAAAAAGACCCGGCGCCCGTCACCCAGGTGACGCGCTGCCGGGCCTGGCGG
Source organism: Variovorax sp. RA8 (assembly GCF_901827175.1). Taxonomy (NCBI): domain Bacteria; kingdom Pseudomonadati; phylum Pseudomonadota; class Betaproteobacteria; order Burkholderiales; family Comamonadaceae; genus Variovorax; species Variovorax sp. RA8. The sequence continues at coordinate 812,659 of NZ_LR594662.1, forward strand.
GCGGGCGCCCGTCGCGCATCAGGCGATCGCGAGTTCGACCTCGATGTTGCCGCGGGTGGCGTTCGAGTACGGGCAGACCTGGTGGGCAGTTTCGACCAGCAGCTTCTTCTGCGCGTCGTCCAGGCCCGGCAGCGTGATCGCCAGCTTGACCGCGATGCCGTAGGCCTTGCCGCCGTCCGTCGGGCCCAGCGAGACGCTGGCGTCGACCGCGACGTCCTCCGGCACCTTGACGTTGATCTTGGGCGCCACCGCCTTCATCGCGCCGATGAAGCAGGCCGAGTAGCCGACCGCGAACAGTTGCTCCGGGTTCGTGCCGGGCTTGCCGGAGCCGGGCGGGTTGAGCTTGACCTCGAGCGCGCCGTCGCTGGACTGCCCGGCGCCGCCGTCGCGGCCTCCGGTGGTGTGGGATTGGGCGGTGTACAGGACCTTGTCGAGCTGCTTGACCATGATGATTCCTTCTAGGTTGGTGGTGAAAAGAATGCTTCGACGCCGAAGCGGGCGGGGAAACTAGGCGGCCGCTTTCACGCGGTCGCGCAACTGCTGGATCTGCTGCGTGAGCGCCACCAGCTCCTCGATCGAGCATTGGCTGGCGGCCATCAGGCAGGCCGGAACGGAAGCCGCGCGCGCCTTCAGGCGGCGCCCGGCGGTGGTGAGGCTGACGTGCACGCGGCGCTCGTCGGCCACGTCGCGGATGCGCGCCACCAGGCCGTTGGCCTCGAGGCGCTTGAGCAGCGGCGTCAGCGTGCCCGAATCGAGCGACAGGCGCTCGCCCAGCTCGGAGACCATGAGGCCGTCACGCTCCCATAACACCAGCATCACAAGATACTGGGGATAGGTGAGCTTGAGCTTGTCGAGCAGCGGCTTGTACAGCTTGGTCATCGCCAGCGAGGCGGAATAGACCGCGAAGCACAGCTGGTTGTCGAGCTGGAGCATCTCGTCGGCGGTGGGGGCTTTGGAGGGCATGGGCTGAATTGTAGTGCCCAACTAAGTTGTGTGCAACTTAATTGTGAGCGCTACCTCAGGCCGGTCCCTGTCCTGCCTTGTCCTCCCTTCCGGAGGAATAGGGCACAGGACAATCAGCGTCCGCTGAAGCGGGCGGGTCGGCGTTCGACGAAGGAGCGCACCCCTTCCGCCGCGTCCTCGCTGTTCGCCAGCCGCTGCTGCACCGGAATGAAGTCCTCCACCGCCGCCAACGGCCCCTGCTCGATCGCCTTCATCACATTGAGCCGCGTCGCCACCACCGCCAGCGGCGCCTGGGCGGCAATGCGCTGCGCGATGCGAAGGGCCTCGTCCAGCTCCTGCCCGGGCGGCACCACCTTCTGCACGAAGTTCAGGCGATAGGCTTCGGCGCTGTCGAATTCATCCGCCGTCAGCAGGTGCAGCATCGCGTTGCCCAGCCCCGCGCGCTCGGCCATGCGCAGTGTGGCGCCGCCGGTGGCCATGATGCCGCGCTGCACCTCCATCTGCGAGAAGCGGCAGTTGTCCGCCGCCACCACGATGTCGGCGCCCAGCATCAGCTCGATGCCGACGGTGAAGCAGATGCCCTTGACCGCTACCACCATCGGCTTGCTGCGGCGGCGATAGCCGGGCGTGCCGAAGTCGTGCGGCTCCACCAGGCCCTCGGGAATCGCCTTCTCGCCGCGCTTCATGTACTCCGCCACGGCCGGCAGGTCCAGGCCGGCCGTGAAATGATCGCCGAAGGCATGCAGCACGCCCACGCGCAGCGCGGGGTCGTCGTCCAGCCGCGTGTAGGCTTCGGCCAGCTCGCGGAACATGCGCGGCGTCCAGCCGTTGCGCTTGGCGGGGCGGTTGATGCCGATTAGCAGCACATGGTCGAGCACCTGGGTGTCGATGCAGCCTTCCGGCGGCGGCGTGGTGGGCGTGGTGGTCATGGTGCCGTCCGCGTTCAGTAGGTGTACACCCCGCGCCCCGTCTTGCGCCCCAGTTGCCCTGCGGCCACCATCTCCTTCAGCAGCGGGCACGGCCGGTACTTGGAATCGCCGAACTGGGCCAGGTACACCTCCATCACCGCCAGGCACACATCCAGCCCGATCATGTCGGCCAGCGCGAGCGGGCCGATCGGCTGGTTGCAGCCCAGCTTCATGCCGGCATCGATGTCCTCGGCCGTTGCCAGCCCCTCGGCGAGCACGAAGAAGGCCTCGTTGATCATCGGCACCAGGATGCGGTTGACCACGAAGCCCGGCGCGTTCTTCACCGTGATGGGCGACTTGCCCAGGCGCAGGGCCAGCGCCTTCACCGCGTCGTGGGTCGCGTCGCTCGTCAGGTAGCCGCGGATGATCTCCACCAGCGCCATCATCGGCACCGGGTTGAAGAAGTGCATGCCGATGAAGCGGTCCGGCCGCGAGGTGGCGGCGGCGAGCTGGGTGATGGAGATGGACGAGGTGTTGGAGGCGATGATGGCCTCCGGCGCGAGCAGGCTGTCGATCTGTTTCAGGATCTTGAGCTTGAGCTCGTGGTTCTCGGTAGCCGCCTCGATCACGAGCTCGGCGGCCTTCAGGTCCTCGTAGTTCGTCGAGCCCTTGATCAGCGCCAGAGCCGCGTCCTTCTGCGCCGAGCTCAGTTTGTCCTTCTTGATCAGCCGGTCGAGGCTGCCGGCCACCGTGGCCACGCCTTTGTCGACCGCAGCCTGTGCGATGTCGACCATGACGACGTTGACGCCCGAGACGGCGCAGGCCTGGGCGATGCCGTTGCCCATCGTGCCGGCGCCGATGATGCCGACGGTCTGGATAGCCATGTGAATGCTCCTTGAACTGAAACCCGCGATTGTGGAACAGCCCGTGCCGGCCAGGTGTTGCCGCCGGTGACAGCCGCGGTGATTCAAAATGCCGCGATCTCCAATCGACCCACCAGCGACGGACCGCACCATGACCACCCTCGGCACGCCCCTTTCCCCCACCGCCACCCGCGTGATGCTGCTCGGCTCCGGCGAGCTCGGCAAGGAGGTGCTGATCGCGCTGCAGCGCCTGGGCGTGGAGACCATTGCGGTCGACCGCTACGAGAACGCGCCCGGCCAGCAGGTAGCGCACCACGGGCGCACCATCGCAATGAGCGACCCGGAGCAGCTCAAGGCGCTGATCGAGGCCGAGAAGCCGCAGCTGGTGGTGCCCGAGATCGAGGCCATCGCCACGCCCATGCTGCAGCAGCTGGAGGAGGCCGGCACGGTGCGCGTGATCCCCACCGCACGCGCCGCGCGTCTCACCATGGACCGCGAGGGCATCCGCCGCCTCGCCGCCGAGACGCTCGGCCTGCCCACAAGCCCCTACAAATTCTGCGACTCGCTGGCCGAGCTGCAGGCCGCCATCGACGCCGGCATCGGCTATCCGTGCATCGTCAAGCCCGTGATGAGCAGCTCGGGCAAGGGCCAGAGCCGGATCGACGGCCCGGCCGACGTGCAGAAGGCCTGGGACTACGCCATGGCAGGCGGCCGCGTGAGCCACGGCCGCGTGATCGTCGAGGGCTTCATCGACTTCGACTACGAGATCACGCTGCTGACCGTGCGCGCGCTCGCCGCCGACGGCACGGTGCAGACGCAGTTCTGCGCGCCCATCGGCCATGTGCAGGTCAGCGGCGACTACGTCGAGAGCTGGCAGCCGCACCCGATGGCCCCGGCCGCGCTCGAGAAGGCGCAGCGCATTGCCCAGGCCGTGACGGCCGACCTGGGCGGCCAGGGCCTGTTCGGCGTGGAGCTGTTCGTCAAGGGCGACCAGGTCTGGTTCAGCGAGGTCAGCCCGCGGCCGCACGACACCGGCATGGTGACCATGGCCACCCAATGGCAGAACGAATTCGAGCTGCACGCCCGCGCCATCCTCGGCCTGCCGGTGGACACCACGCTCAAGAGCCCGGGCGCCAGCGCCGTCATCTACGGCGGCGTGGACGCGCAGGGCATCGTCTTCGACGGCGTGGCGCATGCCCTGCAGGTGCCCGGCAGCGATGTGCGCCTGTTCGGCAAGCCCGAGAGCTTCGTCAAGCGGCGCATGGGCGTCGCGCTGGCGCATGCCGCCGACGTCGAGACGGCGCGCCGCAACGCCAAGGAAGCCGCCTCGCGCGTCGAGCCGCGCATCGCCTGAATCCCCCCAAGCAGGAGTCTTTGCCATGCTGCATCCCCAGGCCCAGGCCTTCATCGATCTGCTCATCGAACGCAAGGTGCCGCCCACCCACACGCTCACGCCGGCGGACGCGCGCAAGTTCTACCGCGAGCGCCGCGCGGTCACGCAGCCTGAGCCCAGCCAGGTCGCGGAAGTGCGCGAGTTGAGTGCGCCGGGCCCGCAGGGCGCGATCCCCTTGCGGTACTACCGCCCGCTCGGCAGCCAGGCCGGGGCCGTGCTGCCGGTGCTGGTCTACTACCACGGCGGCGGCTGGACCATCGGCGACCTCGACACGCATGACACGCTGTGCCGCGAACTCTGCAATCTCTCCGGCTGCGCGGTGGTGGCGGTCGACTACCGCATGGGCCCGGAGCATCGCTTTCCTGCGGCGGTCGATGATGCGCTGGCAGCCACGTACTGGGTGCGCGCGCAGGCGGCGACCCTCGGCGTCGATGCGAGCCGCCTCGCGGTCGGCGGCGACAGCGCCGGCGGCAACCTCGCGGCCGTCGTCGGGATCGCGGCCCGCGATGCCGGCGACCTGCCCGTCGCCTTCCAGGTGCTGATCTATCCCGCCACCGACATGCGCTGCGTGCATCCCTCGCACACCAGCAACGGCCAGGGTTTCGTGTTGACCAGCGACAGCATCCGCTACTTCCACGACAACTACATCGACGACCCGGCGCACGACCTGGACTGGCGCGCCTCGCCGCTGCTGCACCCCGACCTGTCGCGCCTGCCGCCGGCGCTGGTGCTGACGGCCGGCTACGACCCGCTGCGCGACGAGGGCCTGGACTATGCGCGGGCGCTGACCGCGGCCGGCAACCGCGCGGCGTACGTCTGCTTCGAGCGCCAGATCCACGGCTTCATCACCATGGGGCGGCTGATCGACGAGGCGAACGCGGCGGTGTCGATGTGCGCGGCCGAGCTGCGGCGTGCGCTGGGAAGCAGGGCCGCCGAGTAGTGAATGGAATGGGCGGGGGCGCACGGCGCCTCGCTCTCGACCCGCATGCAGCTATTGCTGGTGATGGTCCATGGAACGTTTAGCGCACCGGTGCCACCTATCAAGGTTCTCGCGTGGCATGCGGAACGTCTTTCCAAACCCCCACAGCAATACAAACATGCGATTCATTCACAAGAGAATTACTCCTGCTCGGCATAACTACACCCCATTGGTCAATAACGAACTGACAGACACCGGCGCCTGGAAGGCCAGGCTCGTCAAGCAGTTGCCTCCTCATGACGCGTCTCCATTCAACCAACGGATCAGGGACTATCTCATCGAGGACGACAAATCGGACCTGAGTTCCCTGGTCTGCGAATGCATGAAGCACGGTAACGTGGACGTGCTTACCTACATCCTGGCGAACGAGGACATCAAGAGCCTGCACATAGAGGGTCCGATCAGCGGGCGAGGATGGAAAGCCCTGGCCAAGGCCATCCCGGATGCCCTCCATGCCACGGAGCTGACGGTGTCGAAAGATGGCTTCGATGCTTACAAGTGCAAGCAGCTGTTCAGGGTGCTGAAACACATGCCTGAACTGCAGAAGATCTCTCTGAGCAAGGTTACGGAAGAGGGGGGCATTCTCTTCGACCAATTGGAGTGCCCAGACTTGCCAGAGCTCGTGGACCTGGATGTCTTTGCGAAATCCGATCCGAAAGCTGGCGGCTTTCGGCTGCCGCTGAAAATTCTCAGGGCTTGCAAGGTTCAGCGCCTGAGCATCGAAGAGTCTGGAGCGATCAGCATCGACAAGCATTTGCAGCTTGCCAAACTGCTGCCCGAGCAAACCCTGCTGGACTCCCTGCGATTGAAAATCGAGCATCGCGACACGCCGAAGCAGTTTGAGTGCTATATGCCATTCCTTTGCGGCGAGACACCGACACCACTCGTCCATCTGGATCTGAGCAGCTGTTGTATCGGGGCATACAACCTCAACCAACTGCTCGAAGCGCTGCCGCAAACACAGTCCGCATTGGCGAGTCTCTCACTCAGCCGCTGCGGGGTGGCTCGCCACAAGAAGCACGGGGAGACGATCGGGATCAACCTCTTGCCCCTGGCCGGCATGAACAGCCTCGCGCACCTGGATCTCAGTGACAATCTTCTTCCACCGGAGCCGACGGTGGCGTTGCTCGCGGAGTTGCAGAAGACGCCGAACCGCCTCGAGATCCTGAACCTGAATAGAAACTTGATCTCAAAGAACACCTATTCCGCAATGGCGTCCTTCCTGCGGGACAACGAGACGCTCCGTCGCCTTTCCTTCGAACCCTCTCTGAGTCAAGCGAATCTCCATGACGAAGTGGGAGTGCTGAATGAGCTGGTTGGAGCCATGGAGCAGAACAAGTGCTTGCTGGAGCTCGAGTTCCATTGGTCCTGGCCCATCGATGAGCACCGTGCAAGCGTGGATGCCTACCTTGATCGCAACAGGAAGCAGGCTTTCATGGACGCGGCCTCGCAGACCGCCGCGGCGTTCGTCATGCCTCGGCTCCTCATGGGCCCGGAGGACCAAGAGGAATTCCTGAACCGCCGGCAATTGCCAAAGGAATTCGTCAGGCACATCATCGGACAGGGCTTGAGCGAACAAGATGCGTTGACCCTCTCTTCGCTCAATAAAGCGACTCGAGAGGCGCACGAGGAGTTCCTGCGAAAAGCCGGGTCTTGAGCGACGCCGGCAGAGCGCTCGCCCGACACCTCTACCACCCCGCTCGACATTCCCAATACGGTAAGAAATCCAACGTCTGGCAACTGGAAGGCCTCGCTCAGGTTGAAGTTGCAGACCTCTCTGCATGATTGGCAGGAAAGGGCCCCCGGGTTCCAGAAGCTGTTCAACGACTACGTGAGCAGCGAGCCCGTCGAAGGATAGAAAGCATGCCGGCCAGCTTCCCCGTGCAGTCGTTGAAGCTGTCGATCATGGGCCTCGATTCTTTGAAGGCCGGTTTGCTGCTCAAGGCGCTGGGCGGAATCCCGAAGTGACCCGGCGCGTGGCCCGCTGAGCCGCAGTAGCCGCCGCCAGCAGTGTCTAGGGTAAGTCCCTGCGGGAATCGCGCGCGCAGGGCCGGCGCACGCCGCTACGATGGCCCGGCGCGACGCCGATCCGGCTGAGCGCCCCGCACAGGAGAATGCGCATCGTGGCAACGCGGCAAACGAAGACAGCGCTGCGTGGCAGCGACGGTCGGCTGATGTGGCTCGGCCCCACGCGCGTGTTCTACGCCGGCCTCCTGGGCGCGACCTCGCAGCGCAGCCTGGGCGGCCACGGAATCTACGTCTCCCCCACCGGCGAGCCGCTGCGCATGCGCGTGGCCGGCGGGGCGTGGCGCAGCGGCGAGCTGCTGGCGGTGCCGGCCCGCGTGTCGCACCAGGTGGCGACCGAGCATCCGCTGGTCCTCAACCTGCTGCTCGAATCGGAGTCGATCGACCCGGCGCGCCTGCCGCCCTTCCTGCGCCACTGCGGGCCCGTCGAAGCGCCTGCCTTCGCGCAGCGCGTGCGCGACAGCCATGCACAGCTGCTCGCGCTCGCGAGCCGCGAAGGCCCGGCCGGCTTCCCCGATTTCGACGCGCTCTTCTTCGGCGGCGCGCTGCCGCCGCCGGTGCTCGACGCCCGCATCCGCGAGGCGATCGCGCGCATCAACGCCGACCCCGCGGCGCCGAGCCCGGCCGAAGAATGCGCCGCCGCGGTCGGGCTGTCCTTCTCGCGCTTCCTCCATCTCTTCAAGCAGGAGACCGGCGTCACCTTCCGCGCCTTCCGCGCCTGGAAGCGCGCCCGCGGCCTGCTCTACCACGTCGACCAGCCGGCGAGCCTGACCGACATCGCGCTCGACACCGGCTACCCCGACTCCACCCATTTCAGCCACTCGATCCGGCAGGTCTACGGCCTTCGGCCCAGCGACATCCTCGCCGGATCGCGCCGCCTCGCAGTGCATCGATGAGGCTGCGCCCGGCTGCCGGGCAGGCCATGCGGGACAACCCTCTGCGCCGCGTGGACGGGCGGCCCTATAAACCGCCAATCCCACCGAGGCGCCGTTGCTTCAAATCCTCCAACTCCTCCTTTCAGGCATCGCGCAAGGCTGCATCTACGGCCTGATCGCGCTGGGGTTCGTGCTGATCTACAAGGCCACCGAGACGGTGAGCTTCGCCCAGGGTGAACTGATGATGCTGGGCGCCTTCTGTGCCTTCGCCGGCATGTCGCTGGTCGGGCTGCCCTTCTGGCTGGCGGCGTTGCTGGCCATCGCCGCGATGGCGGCCTTCGGCGTGCTGCTGGAGCTGGTGGTGATCCGGCCCATCCTCGGGCAGCCGCAGTTCTCGATCGTGATGCTGACCATCGGCATCGGCTACGTGGCGCGCGGGCTGATCACCATGGTCCCCGGCATCGGCACCGACACGCACGCGCTCGCCGTCCCCTACAAGGACGAGATCTGGAAGCTCGGTGCGCTGGTGGTCAACGTGGAGCAGGCGGCGATCATCGGCGCCACGGCCGTCCTGTGCGGGCTGCTCTACGCGATGTTCCGCTACAGCAAGCTGGGCATCGCGATGCAGGCCTCCTCGCAGAACCAGCTCGCGGCCTACTACATGGGCATCCCGGTCAAGCGGCTCAACGGGCTGGTGTGGGGGCTGGCGGCGGCGGTGGCGGCCATTGCCGGCATGCTGCTCGCGCCCATCACCTTCGTGCATGCCAACATGGGCTTCATCGGGCTCAAGGCCTTTCCGGCGGCGGTGGTGGGCGGCTTCGGCAGCCTGCCGGGCGCGATCGTCGGCGGGCTGGTGATCGGCATCGTCGAGTCCTTCGCCGGCTTCTACCTGCCCGACGGTTTCAAGGACACGGCGCCCTACATCGTGGTGCTGGTCATGCTGATGGTGAAGCCCAACGGCCTGTTCGGCGAGAAGCTGCGCAAGAAAGTCTAGAACATGTGCCCCCACGCTCGTCACTTCGTGTACTCGCTGCCCCCCGAGGGGACGCAGGCCTGCCTTGGGGCGGCCCGGCGGCTGGCCTGACATGCGTTTCATCTTCAAGACCAGCTACGCCCAGGACATCGCCCTGGCCAGGCACGGCGGGCACGTGTTCTGGTACGGCCTGCTGGGCGCGGTGCTGATCGCGGCGCCCTGGCTGCTGCCGGAGTACTGGCTGGCGCAGCTGACCTTCGTGCTGATCTACGGCATCGTCGGCCTGGGCCTGATGCTGCTGGCCGGCTTCACCGGGCAGTTCTCGATCGGGCATGCCGCCTTCCTGGGCACGGGTGCCTACACGCAGGCGGTGCTGGCCAATGCGGGCGTGCCCTTTCCGATTGCGCTGGCGGCGGCGGCGGCGCTGTCCGCGGCGGTGGGCGTCGTGGTGGCGCTGCCCGCACTGCGGGTGAAGGGCATCTACCTGGGCATTGCCACGCTGGCCTTCGGCTTCATCGTGGAGGAGGTATTCGCCCGCTGGGAACGCGTGACCGGCGGCAACTCGGGACTGCACGTGAAGTCGCCCAATCTCTTCGGGCTCGACATCAGCTCGAGCGAAAGCTTCTACATCGTGTGCCTGCTCATCGCGGTGCTGTGCACCTTCGCGATCCTGAACCTGCTGCGCTCGCCCACCGGCCGTGCCTTCGTCGCCATCCGCGACTCGGAGATCTCGGCCCAGAGCATGGGCATCCACCTGGCGCGCTACAAGACCCTGTCCTTCGCCATCTCGGCGGCCATGGCGGGGCTGGGCGGGGCGCTGTATGCGCACAAGCTCAGCTTCATCTCGCCGGACCAGTTCAACATCCTGCAGTCCATCGACCTCCTGCTGATGGTGGTGATCGGCGGGCTGGGCTCGGTGCACGGCGCTTTCCTGGGCGCCATCTTCCTGATCGCGATGCCGCAGCTGATCGCGCTGGGCAAGGACTGGCTGCCGCCGGTGATCGGACAGGCGCCGGGGCTGCAGGGGCTGGTCTACGGGCTCGTGCTGATCGGCTTCGTGCTCTTCGAGCCGCTGGGACTGTACGGGCGCTGGCTCAAGGTGCGCACCTACCTGCAGCTCTTTCCGTTCTACCGCAAGGGGCTGTTCAAGCGGCAGAAGGCCTTCACCAAGTCGGACCGTCTCCGATGATGACTGCCCCCCGGCTTGCGACTTCGTCTGCTGCGCCACCCCCCGAGGGGGAGGCCCGGCCGCCTTGGGGCGGCCCGGCGGCGGCTGGCGACATCCTCCTGTCCGCCAAGGAGCTGAGCGTGCGCTTCGGCGGCGTGCTCGCGGTCAACAAGGTGAGCTTCGAGGTGCGGCGCGGCGAGGTGTTCACGCTGATCGGGCCCAACGGCGCCGGCAAGACGACGGTGTTCAACCTGATCAGCCGGATCTACGCGCCGACCACGGGCGAGATCCTGTGGCACGGCGGCGAGGGCGCGCCGGCCGTGCTGACCGGCCAGGCGCCGCACGAGATCGCGGCGCTGGGCATCGCGCGCACCTTCCAGAACATCGAGCTCTTCGAGCATGCGACGGTGCTGCACAACTTGCTGATCGGCCGCCACACGCATCGGCGCTCGGGCTTCTGGAGCGAGATCTTCTTCACCCCGGCCACGCGGCGCGCCGAGATCGAGGCGCGCGAGAAGGTGGAGCGGGTGATCGACCTGCTGGACCTGCAGCATCACCGCGATTCGATGGTGGCGGGGCTGCCCTACGGCGTGCGCAAGGTGGTGGAGCTGGCGCGCGCGCTGTGCACCGAGCCGAAGCTGCTGCTGCTCGACGAGCCGTCCTCGGGGCTCAACGTGGAGGAGACGGCGGACATGGCCTTCTGGATCCAGGACATCCAGAAGGAGCTGGGCATCTCGGTGCTGATGGTCGAGCACGACATGTCGCTGGTGTCGAAGGTGTCGGACCGCGTGCTGGCGATGAACATGGGGGAGGCGCTGGCTTCCGGGACGCCGCGGGAGGTGCAGTCGGATGCGCGGGTGATCGAGGCCTATCTGGGGACGGTGGATGACCTGAGCAGCTTGAGGAGGGGGTCTTCATGAACGACATGAAGGACGACAACCCCGTCCTCGAGCTCCTCAACGTAGAAAGCGCCTACGGCCCCATCAAGGCCATACGCGGCGTCAGCCTCAAGGTGCGCCGGGGAGAGATCGCCACGGTGCTCGGCTCCAACGGCGCCGGCAAGACCACCATCCTCAAGACCATCTCCGGCATCATCGACCCGAGGAAAGGGAGCATCGCATTCGAGGGTCGCAGCATCACCGCCCAGGACCCGGCCCACATCGTCCAGCAGGGCCTCAGCCACGTCCCCGAGGGCCGCGAAGTCTTCCCGCTGCTGTCGGTCAGGGACAACCTGCTGATGGGCGCCTACACCCGAGGCGACCGCGACGGCGTGGCGCGAGACATCGAGACCGTCTACGCCTACTTCCCCATCCTGCGCGAGCGCGCTTCGCAGGCCGCCGGCCTGCTCTCCGGCGGGCAGCAGCAGATGCTGGCCATCTCGCGCGCCATCATGGCCGCGCCCAAGCTGATCCTGCTCGACGAGCCCAGCCTCGGCCTGTCGCCCAAGCTCACGCGCGAGATCTTCGAGATCGTGGTGCGCATCAACCGCGAGCGCGGCACCACCATCCTGCTGGTCGAGCAGAACGCCAACATGGCGCTCAATGCCTCCGACTACGGCTACGTGCTGGAGAACGGCCGCATCGTGATGGAGGACAGCTGCGAGCGCCTGCGCGAGAAGGAGGACATCAAGGAGTTCTACCTCGGCCTGAAGGACGAGGGCGTGCGCGGCGAGCGGCGCTGGAAAAGGAAGAAGACCTGGAGGTGAACGCCATGCAGGGACTCTGGGACACCGCCCGCATCCAACCGCGCCACGACATCATCGTGCCGGGCGAGACCATCCCGGCCGTCTTCTGGAACGCCGTTGCCTCGCGCGGCGACCAGGTCTGGATGCGGCAGAAGCAATTCGGCATCTGGCGCAGCTGGAGCTGGCGCCAGACCGCCGAGGCGGTGCGCGAGATCGCCGGCGGCCTGATGGCCCTCGGTTTCGCGCCCGGCGAGTGCGCCTCCATCCTCGCCAACACCGTCGTCGAATGGGTGCTGGCCGACCTCGCCGTGCTCAGCTGCGGCGGCGTGGCCAACGGCATCTACCCGACCGATGCAGCGTCGCAGGCGCACTACCTCTGCGAGGACTCGCGCACCACCGTGCTCTTCGTCGAGGACGACGAGCAGCTCGACAAGGCGCTGGAGGTGCGCGCCGGGCTGCCGCTGCTGCGCAAGGTGATCGTCTTCGACATGGAAGGGCTGCGCGATCTCCACGACCCCGGCGTCATGAGCCTGGATGCCCTGCGCGCCCTCGGCCGCGGCCATCTCCAGGCCCACCCCCAGGCGCTCGAGCAGCGCGTCGCCGCCTGCCGTCCCGAAGACCTCGCGATCCTGGTCTACACCTCGGGCACCACCGGCAAGCCCAAGGGCGCGATGCACTGCCACCGCGGCCTGGTGCACATCACGCGCGGCTACAACACCCTGATCGCGCAGGACGAGCATGACGAGCGCATGTGCTTCCTGCCCCTGTGCCACATCGCCGAGCGCCTGGGCGGCGAGTACTTCTCGATGTACACCGGGGCCATCCTGAACTTCGTCGAGAACCCCGAGACCGTGCCCGAGAACGTGCGCGAGATCGCGCCCACCGTCTTCACCGCCGTGCCGCGCGTGTGGGAGAAGTTCTACTCGGGCGTCATGATCGCCCTCAAGGAGGCGAGCGGCCTGCAGCAGGCAGCCTACGCCTGGAGCATCGGCGTGGGCGCCGCCATCGCCGAGCGCGTGCTCGCGGGCCGGCCAGTGGGCGCCGGATGGCGCTTCAAGTTCCGGCTGGCGCGCTGGCTGGCGCTGGACAACGTGCGCAAGCTCATCGGCATCCACCGCGCGCGTTTCCTGGTCACCGGCGCGGCGCCGATCTCGCCGGAACTGGTCAAGTGGTACCTGGCGCTGGGCGTGCCCATGGTCGAGGTCTGGGGCATGACCGAGACCTGCGGCGCCGCAACCGGCGCGCCGGCGGGGCGCATCAAGCCCGGCTCCATCGGCCCGGCCGCGGGCTACAACGAGGTGCGCCTCGATCCCGCCACCGGCGAAATCCTGGTGCGCGGCACCAACGTCTTCATGGGCTACCTCAACCTGCCCGGGAAGACCGCCGAGACCATCGACGCCGATGGCTGGCTGCACACCGGCGACGTCGGCACCGTCGACGAGGACGGGTATTTCCGCATTACCGACCGGATGAAGGACATCATCATCACGGCAGGCGGCAAGAACATCACGCCCAGCGAACTGGAGAACGAGCTCAAGTTGAGCCCTTACATCACCGACGCCGTGGTGATCGGCGATGCCAGGCCCTATCTGACGGTGATCATCATGATCGACCAGGAGAACGTCGAAAAATTCGCCCAGGACCACGACGTGCCTTTCAGCAACTACCGGAGCCTCACGCGCGCGCGGGAGGTGCAGGACCTGATCCAGGGCGAGCTCGACCGCGTCAACGCGAAATTCGCCCGCGTCGAGCAGATCAAGAAGTTCTTCCTGCTCGAGACCCAGCTGAGCGCCGAGGACGAGGAGCTCACCCCCACCATGAAGCTCAAGCGCAAGCTGGTGCAGACCAAGTATGCCGAGCGCATCGACGCGATGTACGCCTAGTTTTTGCCACAACCGAGGAGACCACGCCATGAAGATCCAGGCTCTGATTCCGCTGGCCGCGACGGCCGGCCTCGCACTGAGTTCCGGCCTGGCCGGCGCGCAATCGCAGGGCGTCACCAAGGACGAGATCCGCATCGGCACCATCCAGGACCTGTCGGGCCCGCTCGCCGGCTTCGGCAAGCAGGCGCGCAACGGCATGCAGCTGCGGGTGGACGAGCTCAACGAGCAGGGCAACGTCAACGGCCGCAAGCTCAAGCTCTTCGTCGAGGACTCGGGCTATGACCCCAAGAAGGCGGTGCTGGCCGCGCAGAAGCTGGTCAACCAGGACAAGATCTTCATCATGGCCGGCCACATCGGCACCGCCCAGAACATGGCGGCGATGCCGGTGCAGTTCGAGAAGAACGTGGTCAACTTCCTCCCCATCACCGCGGCGCGCGAGATGTACGAGCCGCACCACAGGCTCAAGTACTCCTTCGCCGCCACCTACTACGACCAGATCCGCCTGGCGCTGCCCAGGATGATCAAGGACAAGGGCGCCAAGAAGGTGTGCACCATCTACCAGGACGACGAGTTCGGGCTCGAGGTGCAGCGCGGCGCCGAGGCCGGCCTCAAGACCGTGGGCATGGAACTGGCCGAGAAGACCTCGTACAAGCGCGGCGCCACCGATTTCTCGTCGCAGGTCGCGAAGATGAAGGCGGCCAACTGCGACCTGGTGGTGCTCGGCACCATCATCCGCGAGACCATCGGCACGGTGGGCGAGGCGCGCAAGACCGGCTTCAACCCGACCTTCCTGGGCTCGAGCGCCGCCTACACTGACCTGATCCACAAGCTCGGCGGCAAGGCCATGGACGGCATCTATGCCACCCATACGGCCCAGCACCCGTACCTCGACGAGGCCTCGCAGCCGATGCGCTTCTGGGCCAACAAGTACAAGACCAAGTTCAACGAGGACCCGACGGTGTTCTCGGTCTACGGCTACACGATCATCGACCAGTTCATCAAGGCCGCGCAGAAGGCCGGGCCCAACCTCACGACCGACAGCTTCGTCAAGGCGATGGACACGATGACCTTCGAGCCCGACATGTTCGGCTCGCCGAAGAGCACATACACCGCCACCAAGCGATTGGGCAACGACCTGTCGCGGTTGTCGCAGATTGTGGATGGGAAGTGGAAGGTGGTTTCGGACTACGTGGCGCCTTGAGGGGTGAATCGCCGGGTGAGTGCTTGGCGGCCTACTCTGATTTTGCGCCGGCAGAAAGCTTGTATCCCGCCTTGTGAACGAAGCCACTGGGCTTTTCCGTGCTCGCAAGCAGTGTGAGGAACCGCCTGGCGCGCGTCATTCCCACATAGAACAGGTTCTGCTCTTCCTTGTTGGATGCCGTGGGCATCGGAAACTCGCCCTGCGCGAGGTTGGGCAGCACGACGTGATCGAACTCCAGGCCCTTCACGCTGGCGATGTTGGCAATCACTAGGCTGGAGGTCTTCTTTGACTGGCGCTGCTTTTGCTCCGCATCGTTGAGGCTCTGGAAGTAGTCTCGGGCCGTATCGAACTTTGTCGCTGCCCGCTTGAGTCCCTCGATGTTGCCCAGCGCGTCCTGGCGTCGCTGCCTGGACACATAGACTTCCTTGACAATGCTCTCGATGTCCAGGGCTGCCAGCAGCTGAGCGAGAAGGCTCGGGCCAGCCTGCTCGCGAGCGACCTTCACGGCTGCCTTCAGACGCCTGTTCATGCCGGGCCCTGCGGTTCGCAAGACTTGATTCTCGAAGAAGTGCGTGAGGAAGCCGGGGGCTTCCTTGACGCTCCGGATGGCATCGGACAGCAGCGCCTCCTGGCTTTCGTGTTCGCGGCCTTTGACATCGATCTTGCTGCCGCTGAAAAAGCAGAGGGCTTTCATCACTTTCTCGCGGGTCTGATCATCCGCAACGCTGGCGATGTTGTCTGTCGCCACGGCGAGCAATCCTCGGACGAAAAGCACTTCCGGGCGCATCAGGTAGCTGTCCAAGCCTTTCATCGTGTACGAGAAGCCGTTCTCCAGCAAAGCGTTCTCGATGAGCACCGACTGGTGCGAATGCCGCAGCAGGATCGCGAACTCATTCATCCTGGCCTTTGGCTGGCCCTGCCAATCCTTCGCCGTATCCACGACCAGACCTGCACATTCCTCCGGCGTGCCATAGCCGGCGAGCAGGAGCTTCGTCTCGTGAGCTGCCATGGAACTGTATGGCTTGGCCGCGATGCGACCTGCCTTGATTGCAAGGGATCGGCCAAACCGATAGCTGTGCGTCAACGGATAGCGACGAACAGTTCGGCGTGTGTAGCTCTCCATGACCTTGCCCATGAAGCTCGCATCGGCACCCGTCGCTTCGTGGAGGACTTGATCGACGTCACCCACGCCGCAGAAGAAGCTGGGCGTGGTGTTGAGAAGTTCCTGCAGCACCCTGAACATCGCTTGATTCAGGTCGTGCATCTCGTCCACCACCAATACCTTGGTCGAGAACGGCCAGCTCTGCAGTCCCTGAACGGGCTCGTCCTTGTAGAGCAGGCATGCCAGATCGTAGGTGGCGTCCAGCGGGCCGCGGAACAGCGGGCGGTCCGCGTTCTCCCTGCGGCGAATCCGTTCGTAAGCCAGGAAGATTCTCAGCTGGGTGTACTCGACGCCGATGGCGGCTGCATAGTCCGGGGACACCGAACTGTCGCCGCGCTCGAGCGTGTCGCGCATGGTGCCCTTCAGCCTTGTACTCAGCCTGAGGAACTCTTCGACCATCCCGCTGTCGCCCAGAGCCGGCAGGATGAGTTCGGAGCGCCATCGCTCGCTCTCGTTTTCCTCGACGCGCTTGACGGCTTGCCAGACGAAGGGGCGCAGTTCCTCGTCCAAACCGTAGACGGGGACGCGCGCCCCGACGATCTCGTAGAGGATCTGTTCGCAGAACTCCTCGAAGGTTTGAATGCGGAATCGGCCCACCACACTGGAAGGGACGCCGATCTTGGCGAGAGCGCCCTTCAAGGCATCGCAAGCAGGCTGTGTGTAGGTGAGGGCGAGGAACAGATCGGGACTCGTGCCACGTCGCCAGCTTTCGGCCATGCGCAGGGCCAGGGTCGTCGTCTTGGCGGCACCAGCATTGGCTTCAACAATGATCGCGCGATCCGTTGCCGATTGGATGACCAACTGTTCCTCGGTTGCTTGGATGCCTTTCGGCTCGAATGCCACTTCCCGGGAGGAGGCGTTTCTGCTTGTCATTGTCTTGTTTCTCTGAAGTCGCTATGCGGTTCAGTCCGTTGAACGCGAGCTCGGCAAAGCTCGTGATGTCAGGATTTGGCATGACATCGAGGGGCAGCCCGGTTGTGTGCCGTCGTGGGCTTCTTGTCACCGAACGCGCTTTACGCCCACTTGCAAACATTGGTTTATGACATTGGAAGATCGAGCACGCACCGCATGAGTCATCCACACAGTCCGTGAGCGGAATGTCATGAGGCGAAGGCGCTCATTTGGATGCAACAAGGCCGAAGCGCGATTCCTCGAAATCAACAAACCCTAGATCCTTGAGCGTGTCCATCGGCATTGCTGCCGCGTTGACCCCTTGCATTACAAGCGTGTCATAGCCGGGCTGCTGCGAGTACTCGTTGTAGTGATCATCCAGGGACATGGCGATTCGCGCTGCTGCCTGTTCAAGCGATTCGCCTGCTCTTAGTGGAAACCAAGTCATTTGCTCGGGATCAGCTGTCGAACTAGCCTTGATCTGTGCGTTCGCCTGCGTGTCGGCTATCCATACGGGGACTTCTCGGGCGATGCGCCGGACGAACAGTTGACTGTCCGCTTGCAGGATAAGCATGACGAATCGACTCATGTTGCCTCCTCTAGTTGCATGATTTTCTGCCGCGGGGCCAAGGTGACAGAGGCCAACCCTTGTCGCGTCCGCCAGGCCCCCAATTGTGACCATGCGGCGCACCTTGTCCGTGATCGTGATCCCAGTCGATGTCGAGTTCCGGCTTGCCATCTGCGCCGTACTTGCGCTCTTGCCCGCTACCAGGGTTCACATGCCATGAGGCGGGCTCGCCATTGTTGGGCGTCCTGTCCTGAAACATCGGCCCAAACACATCCCAGCCGAGCACAGCTCCGGCCGTGGCCCCTGCAGCGCCTGCGATCCAACCACCGACCGTGGGTGCTGCCGGTAGCAGGAATGCAAAGCGGCCATCCGGATCTGCGTACTTCAGTGGATTCAAGTTGGCATGGGGGAACCTGTTCCACCCTCCGCCGAGGCCAATCCGATCAGGCTGCGTGTACCGGCCGCAAGCAGGACAGTAGCTTCGATTCCAGTTGTCGTATAGGCCGCTCTCCTTGTCGCCGTACGTCACGCCCTTGAAGTCCGTCTCGCTGGTGACCAGGCCGTTGGAATCCTGCACGCGGTTGGCAGCGTCGGCCCTGCCCGACGCCGATGGCAGCGAACCGCTCGTGACGGCGAGCTTGTCCTTGTTGCTGCCATAGACGTAGGTGCGCTGGGTGCCCACGGGGTCCCGGACGCTGGCGCTGTTGCTGTAGGGGTAGGAGACCTCGTAGCGCTCGGCGCCTCCGGCCAATTGGGTGCTGGTGGCGCGGCCGAGGTCGTCGTAGCCGAAGGTGCCCCAGCGCACGCCGCTCTCGCCGACGATGCCCGTGAGGGCATGCGGGTAGCTGCCGTTCTCGTACAGATATCCCCGGCTCTTGCCGTCTGGGTAGGTCACGAATGCGAGCCGGCCCATCGTGTCGTAGGCATAGCCGATCGTGCGGCCATCGGGCGTGGTCACAGTCGAGAGCCGGCCCGCGCCGTCGTAGCCGAGCGACAGGGTGCGGCCGAAGCCATTGCTGATGGTGGCCAGGCGGTCCAGGCCGTCGTAGCCGTACGTGGTGACGAGGCCACCACGCCCGGTCTTCGTCTGCAACCTGCCGGACGAATCGAAGGTGAGCAGGGTATCGTCGTCCGCGCGCTTGTAGCTCCAGCCTGAGGGCGTCGCGCTCAGCGAGTCGGCGCTGTTGTCCGCGGTCCAGGCTGCGCTCGACGACGCCTTCGAGAAGGTGCGCTGATGGCCCTCGGGGCCGATGATGGCGACCGTCTGGGAAGTCACGCCGAGTTGAAGCTGGACGGCGTGGTTGTGGCTCCATGCCTGCCCCAGCCCGGTTGGGGTGCCGGGCCTGCCGCTGCCCCAGTTGCTGCGATAGAAGCGCACCATGCCGAGCGCAGCAGGTCCGGAATCCGTCCAGTCGGTTTCGGCACGAAACTTTTCGGCGCCCGCAAGGAAGAAGGGATTGCCGGAATACAACCCGTCAGGTGCGCCACAGGAGTTCTGCTCTGGCTCGGGCGGTGTCGCCGGAATGCATCGCAATGGAGAGGCCGAAGGATCCGCCTTGTAGCCGGCGGAGCACTCGCACGATGGCGCCCCCCAAGCAGGGACGACGGGCTTGGAATTGGGGTCCCCGCAATCGACGGTGCTTGCGTCCATCGCGGCGAAAAGTTCATCGGCGTCGGGATATCGCGTCGAGTAGTACTCACAAGTCGTCGGGCTGTAGCTGGGAACAAAGTAGCTCTGCTCCGGAAACTTGTATGCCTTGCAGAAGTCGTCCATGCTCTCGAACAGCGGCAGTTCCGAATGGGGGGTGTGCCCTGAGAAGTAGTACCAAGTCTTCGCATTCGCATGGCCCGAGAAGCACACGAACGCGATGAGCATCGCGTGCCACAGACTCTTGTTGGTGAAAGCGCCAGGTCGCTTCCGAGTCGCGATGCTGGACTGGCTTCGAGCGAACGGGTTTGAAAGTGCAGCGCGCACGCGTGCGCGCCGTTGGCGGCTTGCCATGGGTTCTCCCTGGGTGATTGATCTTCTCGCTGCGCGTCATGGCGCGCAGCGGCGATTCAATGAGAGCGGTTGCGGCGGCAACGACATCCGGCCGCCGCATCCATTTCATTGGTGGCGCGGATCATAGTCACGCAAGCCACAACACAACAGGCAGGAGAAAGTTCAAGCCACGTCAGTTCGAGGGTGCTGAAGTAGCACTTGCCGTGTCATCGAGAGACTTCAACAAGCCTGCATGTCCTCCAACCGCCATCACCGTCATCACGCCAACCTGAACTCCTGCGCCTGCCTCACCACCGCTGCCTTGTCGAAGGCATTGATCTCATCGATCAGCTCGTTGGTGAACACGTTGCGCAGGTCACCCAGTTGCTGCGGCAGCTGCGGGTTGGCGGTCGAGCTTGCGGTGATGGCGACGATCTGCTGCCATTCCTCCTGGCGCGAGGCGCCCCAGCGCAGATCGGGGATCGTCCGGGCGGCGGATCCAGTTGTCCTTGCGCCGGCCGAGAAACAGCTCGATCTCCTTGCGGCTCTCGGCGTCCGACTTGTTCTTCGACTTGGTCTCCGGATAGAGCGCCCAGTGGATGCTGATCGCCTCGCCGAGGTTGGTGTGCGCGAACAGTGTGGACTTGGCGACCGCGCGGAGTTCGCGCCGCGGAACACCTTGCGGCCCTGGGCCGAGACGCCCGCGCCCCAGACGGGCGCGAGGCCGCCGAGTCCCAGGTTGAAGTGACGGCGATCGATCATGCAGTCCCCGCTTTCTGAAGAAGATGAGGTTGGGGAATCAGGCGCTCACGGTCTTGTGCGCGTCCTCGACCGGCATCTAGCCATGCGGTTCAGGTCGATGGCCTTCAAGCCGGCGATGCTGGTCACCAGCACCGGGAAGAAGGTGAGCATGCGGCCGAGCGCCGCCACCCGGCCCCGCAAGCCGCCCGTGGCCGCCAACGCCGGCGCACATCCACAGCGACATCCCTGGCTTGACCTGATGGCGTGCCGAAGTCCCCCGGTGGTGTAGGAGAATGGCGCCTTCTCCAAAGAAATTCACTCGAGCCCACCGAGACATGACCGCAGCAAGCCTGGACGAGCTGTTTGCCGAGAGCCATTCGCTTCCTTCGGTCCCGAAGGTGGTCCGCGACCTGATCGAGGTCTTGAGCAACGACAACGCCACGCTCTCGCAGGTGGCCCGCAAGATCGATGTCGACCAGGTGCTCACCGCCAGGATGCTGCGCCTGGCCAACTCGCCGTTCTACGGCGTGCGGCGGAAGATCTCGACGATGGAGGAGGCGATCCGGATGCTGGGCCTGTCGTCGATCCGGACCCTGGTCATCAGCTCCAACCTCACGGGAACCTTCAAGAAAGTCCCCCACGTGGACCTGCCGAAGTTCTGGCGCCATAGCCTGCGCGTCGCTTCCGCCGCCCGCCATCTGGCCGGCGCAAGCCGCGCCGCCGACCCGAACCTTGCCTTTACCGTGGGCAGCATGCATGCAATCGGGCACCTGATCATGTGCATCGTGATGCCCGACGAAATGGGGCCGCTCAACACGGCCTGCCCGGTCGACGCCATGGGCCGGCTCGAGGCCGAGGAGCAAGCCTTCGGCTACCACTTCGGCGATGTCAGCGCGAGGCTGGCCTCGCGCTGGAATTTCTCCGACGAGTTCGTCACCGCGCTGGGCGGGTTCGCGCGGCCGCTGCGCGTGCAGCCCTTCGATGCGCTGGCCGGCATCGTGCACCTGGCCGTCTGGCGCGTGGCGCTGGATCGCGACGGGCCGGCGCTGTCGTCCGACTTCGAGGCCTGGCCTTCGGAGGTCGGGCGCGCGGTCGGCCTCTCGCGGGAAAGCCTCGAGGACATGCCGACGCCCTCGGAGCTGGCCGCCGACCTCGAAGTCATGATCGCCTGAGCCACGAACGGACTGCCTCAGCCGTCTGCCGACCCACGCGCTAGAACTAATGCCCGACGACGGAAATCACGTCGACGCGACAAGTTGCAGCGCCGGCCAAATTTTTGCGTCGTCCTTCACACCCGGCGAAGCAA
Organism: Variovorax sp. RA8; assembly: GCF_901827175.1. Lineage (NCBI taxonomy): Bacteria > Pseudomonadati > Pseudomonadota > Betaproteobacteria > Burkholderiales > Comamonadaceae > Variovorax > Variovorax sp. RA8. The sequence goes on from NZ_LR594662.1 coordinate 834,223, forward strand.
GCCTGCACTTACGATTGCCGCACTCTCCAGATCGTTATACATGGAAACCTACCCGGACCCTCGCACCAACCCCGCCCCGGAGGCATGGGTCGAGCAGTTGCGCATCGTCACCGCGGCCGGGCGCTTTCATGCCGGAGAGGTGTCGGTGCAGCGCGCGATCGGCGAATTGCTGAGCCTCGTGCGCGATCTGCTCCAGCTCGAGGTGGTGTTCGTCAGCGAGATCGTGGATGGCCGGCGCGTCTTCCGCCATATCGAGTCGCAGGACGGGACGGCGACCATCCGTCCCGGCCAGTCCGCCCCGCTCGAGAAGACCATCTGCCAGCGCATCCTCGACGGCCGCATGCCGAACGTGGTACGCGACGTCAACGCCGTGCGCGAGGCACAGGGGCTGCCGCGCAACTTCGAGGGCATGGGCACGCACATCGGGGTGCCGGTCCGGATGGCGGACGGCAGGCTCTACGGCATGCTGTGCGGCTTCAACATGAGAGGCGTGACCGAGCTGGACGAGCGCGACGTGCGGCGCCTCGAAGTCGCCGCGGGTGCAGCCGCGCGCCTGCTCGCGAGCGCGGATGGGCGCGAACACACGCCTTTCGATCCCGCGCTGAGCTAGCCCCGGCCTTCAGTCGGCCTTCAGTCGGCCTTCTCGGACGCGTCGAAGTCCAGCTCCACCTTGGCCCCGTTGGGGTCGTGGCAGAACAGCTGCCAGGTCCCGGCACCCGCCTGCCGCCGCAGCTCGTACTTCGTGCCGCTTTCATCGAAGCGCCCCTTCACCGTGCGCAGGTCGCGTGCCGTGAATGCCATGTGGTCGATCACGCCCGCGCGCTGCGCCGGCACGGGGCGGTCGAAGTAAAGGTGCACCAGCGCCTGCGGCCCCTCGCCGTAGAGCCAGGCCCCGGGGAAGCCGAGGTCCGGCCGGTGGCCGATCCGCAGCCCGAGCAGGCCGGTGTAGAAATCCAGCGTCTTCTTCTCGTCCTCCGCGATCACGGTGAAGTGGTTCATGCCGACGATCATGGGATGGCTCCTTCTTGGTTGTTCAGGGCAGCAGGACCAATGCGCCCAGCGTGGCGCGCGATTCGAGCCGCGCGTGCGCCTGCGCCGCGGCCTCCAGCGAATGGCGCTCGATCGGCGGCAACCGGATGCTGCCGTCGGCGAGCGCATCCCAGACGCGCTGCGCCCGCTCGGCCAGCTGCGCCTGGCTCGCCACGTAGTCGAACACCACCGGCCGCGAGAAGCTCAGCGACTTCGCGACCAGCGCATCGGGCGGCAGCGGCGCCAGCGGGCCGCTGGCCTGGCCGAGGCTGATCCAGTGGCCGCGTCGCGCCAGCGCCGCCAGGTTCTCGTCGCGGGCCGCATCGCCCAGGCCGTCGATCAGTACGTCGGCACCGCCGCAGGCGCGCTGCACGGCATCGGCGAAGCGGTAGTCGCGTGTGACGATCGCATGCTCGCAGCCGTGGTCGCGCGCGACGCGGGCCTTCTCCTCGCTGGATACCGTGCCCAGCACCGTCGCGCCCAGCCTGCGCGCCCAGGTGCAGACCAGCAGGCCCACGCCGCCGGCCGCCGCGTGCACCAGCAGCCGCGTGCCGCGCTGCACCCGGCCCAGGTCGTGCAGCAGGTAGTCGGCGGTGATGCCCTTGAGCAGCAGGGCGGCCGCGGTCTCGTCCTCGATCGCCGCGGGCAGGCGCACCACCCAGTCCGCCGGCACGCAGCGCACGCCGCAGTAGGCGCCGGGCGCCGGGCCGAGGTAGGCCACGCGATCGCCCGGCAGCAGTCCGCTCACCTGCGGCCCGACATCGAGCACGCTGCCCGCGGCCTCCATGCCCGGCACCAGCGGCAAGGCCGACGGGATCCAGCCGCGCCGCAGGTAGATGTCGATGAAGTTGACGCCGATCGCGCGCTGCCGGATGCGCACCTCGCCCGCGCGCGGCGCCGGGGCCTCGCCCTCCTGCGGGTGCAGCACCTCGGGGCCGCCGTGATGTTCGACCACCACGCGGCGCGTGGGCAGGGGCAGGGCGGCCGGCATCGCCTCCGAACTACCGCTCCCGCGCAGGTCGCCGCCCTGGCGCAGGTAGCGCCGCAGGTTCTCGAAACCCGTCTCGTACACGCCCTTCGCCACCATGTCGCGCAGCTCGCGCTCCATGCCGGGCGGCGTGGCAAAGCGCGATTCCCAATGCCAGAAAGTGCGGTTGCCGTCGGTCACCGTCTTCAGCGTGACGGTGGCCACGTAGCGCTGCAGCGGCACCGTCGCCTCGACGATGCAATAGGTGCTCTTGTGCTCGCTGTCCGACAGCGTCAGCAGCTGCTCGCGGATGCGGTTGCCGTCCCTGAGCGTGAAGCTGCGCACGCAGCCCACCTGGTCGCTGCGCTCGCCGCCCTCGATGCGGCTGGCCTCCACGGCCTCGTGCCACTGGTCGTGGCTGTTGAAATCGCGCAGCACCGCCCAGACGCGCTCGATCGGCGCATCGATGATGGTCGAGCGAACGACGCGCTGCAGCATCATCAGCGATGCCCGAAGTGGCGCTTCAGCGCCTCGAAGCCTGCCTGGAAGACGCCTTGCCCAATCGACTCGGCGAGTTCACGCTCGCGGCCCTCGTCGCACTCGAACTCCGCGCTCCACTCCGCAAAGCAGCGCCCCCCGTCCGTCACCGGCGTGAGCTTGAGCGTGGCGATGTAGTTCGCCACGCCCATCGGGCTCTCGAGGATCTCGTAGCTGCAGCTGTACTCGTAGTCCGACAGGGCCAGCAAGCGCTCGCGGATGGCGCCCCCGTCCTTGGTGTGGAACTGCCGGATACAGCCCACGCGGTCCGCCGGCTGCCCGTTCTCGATGCGGCTGTCCGCGATCGACGGGTGCCATTGCGGCAGGCCGTTGAAGTCGCGAATGCGCGACCACACGTTGTCGGCGCTGGCATCGATGACGCTCGAGACATAGACCTGCACCATCCCTCATTCCTTCTTCTTGCCGACGCCGGAAAGCAGCGCAGCCTGCGTGCCCGCGGGGTCGCCCACCAGGCGCTGGATATCGCCGCCTTCGATGCCGATCTCGCGTAGCAGCTGGTCCACCAGCGGCGCCTGCGCGCGGAAGCGCAGCGCGGAGTTCACCAGCCCGTCGGCAAAGCCCCCGTTCGCGTCGCCGTTGGGAATGCCCCCGTGCGACCCGCCTCCGCCCAGTCCCTCCACATGCAGGATCTTGATGCCCTCGATGCGCTCCATCGGCCGCACCGACTCGCGGATGATGGCCTCGGCCTTCTCCACCAGCTTCATGCGCAGCGCCGACATGCGGGCATCGGCCGACAGCATGTTGTGCGCCTCGTTCATCATGCGCTGCGCCTCGGCCTCGATCTCGGCGCGCACGCGCATCGCCATCGACTTGATCTTGTCCGCATCGGCATCCGCCTCGGCCTGGGCGCGCAGCGCGGCGCCACGGTCGGCGCTGGCCTCCTTCTCGGCCTGCGCGGCGGTCGTCAGGCGCAGCGCATCGCGCTCGGCCGCCTGGGCCGCGCCGATCAGCTCGATGGCCTTCCTGCGCTCGGCCATCTCCACCTCGCGTGCGGTGAACACCTTCTCCTCGGCAGAGACGGCCTGTGCGCGCGCGGATTCCGCCTCGGCCTGGGCCTCGCTCTGCGCCTTGCTCTCGCGCGCCACCGCGATTGCGCGCTGCTGCTCGGCCAGCTCCAGCGACAGCCGGCGCTCGATCTCGGCGCCCTGGATCGCGCGCTCCTTGGCGATGCGCTCCTGCTCGATGGTCTGCTCGGCCCGGATGCGGGCGGCGTCGATGCTCTGCTTGGCCGCGATCTGCGCGCCCTCGGCGTCCTGGTCGCGCTGGGCCCGCTCGGTCGCCAGTTCGGCGCGCTGGCGGGCGCGCGCGATCTCCACTTCGCGCTGCTGCGTGAGGCGCGCGTGCTCGCCCTCGCGGTCGATCTCCAGCGAGAGCTTCTCGGCTTCGAGGTTCTTGTTGCGGATCGCGATCAGCGTGTCCTGCTCGACATCGTTGCGCTGCTTCTTGCGATGCTCGATCTGCTCGGTCAGGCGCGTCAGGCCCTCGGCGTCGAAGGCGTTGCTCGGGTTGAAGAACTCCATGCCGGTCTGGTCCAGCTGCGTCAGCGAGGCGGCCTCCAGCTCCAGGCCGTTCTTGGTCAGGTCCTCGGCCACCGATTCGCGCACCGACTTCACGTAGGCGCCGCGCTTCTCGTGCAGCTGCTCCATCGTCATCTCGGCGGCGGCGGTGCGCAGGGCATCGACGAACTTGCCCTCGACCAGCTCCTTCAGCTGCTCGGGCTCCATGGTGCGCAGGCCCAGGGTCTGCGCGGCCGCGGCGACCGCGTCGGGATGGGCAGCCACCCGCACGTAGAACTCGGCGATCACGTCGACGCGCATGCGGTCCTTGGTGATGAGCGCCTTGTCGCGGCCGCGGCTCACCTCGAGCCGCAGCGTGTTCATGTTGACGGGGATCACGTCGTGCACGATGGGCAGCACGAAGGCGCCGCCGTCGAGCACCACCTTCTGCCCGCCCAGGCCGGTGCGCACGAAGGCCCGTTCCTTCGAGCTGCGCAGGTAGAGCCAGTGGAGCAGCCAGACCGCGATCGCGACCACGATCGCGACCACGATCAGCCCCAGGATGAAGTTGCCGAATTGAGCGCCTGACATGAATGAGGTCTCCTCTGTTTATCGCGTGATCTGGACGAAGCGGCGCGTGGTCTCCATCAGCGCCGTTTCGGTGGGCAGCCGCTCCATCGAGCTGGCGCCGTAGAAGCCGTGGCACGCGGGGCAGCGGGCGAGCACATGCCGCGCGTCATCGGGCGTGGCGATGGGGCCGCCGTGGCACAGCACGATGGCTTGCGGGTTCACCGCATGCGCCGCCGCCGCCCAGGCGTTGATGCGGCCCACGCAGTCGTCCAGCGTGAGCGCCGTCTCCGCGCCGATCGCTCCGCCGGTGGTGAGGCCCAGGTGGCACACGATGATGTCCGCGCCGGCCGCGGCCATGGCGTGCGCATCGGCCTCGCTGAACACGTAGGGCGTGGTCAGCAGGTTCATCGCGTGGGCGCGCGCGATCAGCTCGACCTCCAGCGCGTACCCCATGCCGGTTTCCTCGAGGTTGGCGCGAAAGGTGCCGTCGATCAGCCCCACCGTGGGAAAGTTCTGCACGCCGGAGAAGCCCAGCGATATCAGCCTCCGCAGGAACTCCTCCGGGATCATGAAGGGGTCGGTGCCGTTGACGCCCGCCAGCACCGGCGTGTGCTTCACCACCGGCAGCACCTCGTGCGCCATCTCGCAGACGATCTCGTTGGCGTTGCCGTAGGCGAGCAGGCCCGCCAGCGAGCCGCGGCCGGCCATGCGGTAGCGGCCCGAGTTGTAGATCACGATCAGGTCGATGCCGCCGGCCTCCTCGCACTTGGCCGAGAGGCCCGTGCCGGCGCCGCCGCCGATGATCGGCCGGCCGTCGGCAATCTTCGCGTGGAAGCGTTCGAGCAGCGTGGATCGGGCGATGCGGGGCATGGTCGTCAGGCGCGTCGCGCGCGGGTGGGGGTCATGGACAGCTCCTGCCAGGCCGCCACCAGCGCATCGGCGAAGGCCTCGTCGTTGATGTGCAGGGGCAGGCGCTGCAGCTTGCGATCCGCTCCCGCCCGGAACGATTGCTCGATGGCGGCGAACAGCGCCCGGTCGGCCTCGGGGTCGTGGAAGGGCTGCCCTGGGCGGTCGATCGCCGACACGCCGCCCTCCGGAATCAGGAAGCGCAGCGGCCCGCGCATGGCGTTGAGCTTGGCGGCGATGAACGCGCCGATCGCGCGGCACTCCTCGGGCGTGGTGCGCATCAGCGTGACGGTGGGGTTGTGGCGGTACAGCTTGCGGGCCCTGTAGCGCTCCGGCACCGTGTCCCAGGCGCCGAAGTTCACCATGTCGAGTGCGCCGCAGGAGCCCACGTAGGGCACGGCGTGGCGCGCGAACACGTCCATGCGCGTGGGCCCGGCGGAGAGCACGCCGCCTGCGATCTCGTCGGCGATCTCGGTGGTCGTCACGTCGATCACGCCCGCGAGCAGGCCCGAATCCACCAGCTTCTCCATCGACTGGCCGCCGACGCCGGTGGCATGGAAGATCAGGCAGTCCCAGGCCTCCCCGAGGCGCTTGGCGACGGCCTGCACGCAGGGCGTGGTCACGCCGAACATGGTGAGGCCGAGCGCCGGCTTGCTGTCGGCCGAAACGGTGGGCGGATGCGCGATCATCCCCGCCAGCGCATGCGCCGCATTGGCCAGCACGCGCTCGCTGATGCGATGGATGCCCTGCACGTCGGTGACGGAATACATCATGCAGATGTCGCTCGGCCCCACGTAGGGCCGCGTGTCGCCGCTGGCCATGGTCGAGACCATCACCTTCGGCACGCCGATCGGCAACGCGCGCATGCCCTGCGTGGCCATCGAGGTGTTGCCCGAGCCGCCGGCGGAGATGATCCCGCCGAGGTCGCGCCGCGTGCCCACGAAAGCCTCGAACGCCTGCGCCATGGCGGTTGTCGCGCTGCCGCGGTCGCCGCTGAAGACGGCCGCCTCGCCCTGCGGGTGGTGGCGCGCCACCTCGCGCGGGTGCACGCTGGCCGGCGAGGTCTTGCCGGAAGTCGAGAGGTCCACGGTGACCACCCGCAGGCCCAGCCGCTCGAGGCATTGGCGCAGGAAGAAGAGCTCGCGGGCCTTGGTGTCGAAGGTACCGGCGATGTAGGCGGCGCGGGTGCTGCCGGCGGCAACGGGAAAATCGAAGAGCTGTCCGGCGGGGCGGGCGCCGTGCGCATCCGCCGGCGCGGTGCTCCCAATCGCGCTTGCGGGAGCGGGCTGGGGCGAGGGCGCGACCGTTGGCCCCGCGCGCACGATGTCCACCACCGGCGCTGCCGCGCCGCCCGCATTCCAGCGCGTGAAGCCGCGCACCCTGCCCGGCGCGACGTCGTCGAGCGAGGGAGCGCCTTCGCCGTGCGCGCGGCGCACCGTGTAGACCTGCACCGGCGCGGGACCGCCGGCCTCTGCCTCCGGTCCCGGCTTGGCGGCTTCCTCGTCATGCCCGTTCGAGCGCACGCCCAGCAAGCGCTCCTGCAGCTCGCGGTCGCTGGCCAGCTGCGCGGCCGGCATCTGCTGCGTGATGCGTCCGTTGACCATGACCCCGATGCGGTCGGCCACCGAGATCGCGACGCCCAGGTTCTGCTCGATCAGCAGCACCGAGATGCGGCCCTCTGCCGCGAGCTCGCGCAGCGCCTCTGCCACCTGTTCCACGATCACCGGCGCCAGGCCCTCGGTAGGCTCGTCCATCACCAGCAGCCGGGGGTTCAGCAGCAGCGCACGCCCGATCGCCAGCATCTGCTGCTCGCCGCCCGAGAGCTGCGCGCCGCCGTGGCCGCGGCGCTCGGCCAGGCGCGGGAACATGGCGTAGATGCGCTCGACCTCGCGCCGGTGGGTGGCCACGAGCCGCAAGGTCTCGTCGACCGACAGCGAGGCCCAGACGCGCCGGCCCTGCGGCACGTAGGCGATGCCGCGCTTCGTGATCTCGTTCGGCTTGAGGCCCAGGATCTGTTCGCCCGCCAGCCGGATGCTGCCGCGGGCCGGCACCAGGCCGGTGATGGCGTTGCACAGCGTGGTCTTGCCCATGCCGTTGCGGCCCACGATGCCGAGCACGCCGCGCTCCAGCGCCAGGCTCACGCCCTGCAGCGCGTGGGCGCGGCCGTAGAACACATCCAGCGCTTCGATCGCCAGCACCGGTGCGGTGCTGCTCGCCGGTTTGTCGGGGGTGCTGCCGAACCAGGCCATCAGTGCCGGCTCCCCATGTAGATGGCCTGCACCTCGGCATCGTTCTCGATCTCCTCGGGGCTCCCGGTGCGCAGCGTGCGGCCGTTGTGCATCACCGTGACCTTCTCGGTCACGCGCAAGGCGATGTCGAGGTCGTGCTCGATCAGGACGAAGCTCATGTGCGCCGGCAGCGAGCGCAGCAGCGCCACCAGCTCGCGCCGCTCGGCCGGCGAGAGGCCGGCGGCCGGCTCGTCGAACAGGATCAGGCGCGGCGCCCCCGCCAGCGCCATGCCGATCTCGAGCTGGCGCTGCTGGCCATGGGCCAGGTTGGCCACGCGTTCATCGGCCAGATGGGCCAGCCGCGTGCGCTCCAGCAGATCCTGCGCCGCGAGCGTGGAGGCATGCCCCCGACCGGCCCGCAGGAGGCCGAAGCGGCCGCTCGCGACGCCGCGCACCGCGAGGAAGAGGTTGTCGCGCACCGTCAGTTCGCGGAACAGCAGGGACGATTGATAGGTGCGCCGCAGCCCCTTGCGGATGCGCTCGAAGGGAGGCAGCGCGGTGATGTCCTCGCCGAAGAAATGGATGCGGCCGGCGGTGGGCGGGAAGTCGCCGGTGATGGCGTTGAAGAGTGTGGTCTTGCCCGCGCCGTTGGAGCCGAGGATCGCGTACTTCTGGCCGGCCGCGACGGTGAGCGACACATCGTCGACCGCGCGCAGTGCGCCGAAGGCGCGCGTCACCCCCGCCAGGCGCAGCGCATCGCCCGACAGCAGCTGCGCGCCGCCGCCGCTGCCGCTGCTGCGCGGCACAGGCGGCCGCAGGGAAGTGATCGTGGCCATCGTGCCGCGCGCTTTCTCGCCCCTACTTGCGGCAGTCCGGGACGTCGCGCGTGCCCAGGCCCATCTTCTTGAACTCCGCTTCGGGCAAGCCCAGCGTCTGCGAGATGTCGGGGACCGACTTCACCACCTTGTTGTAGAAGGAGCCGTCCGGCGCCTTCGTCACCTCGGTGATGTAGGTGGTGCCGACGCCGTTGCGGTTGGCATCGATCTTCACCGGGCCGGCCGGGCCCTTGAAGTTCGTCTTCTGCAGCGCGTCCCGGTACGCCTTCTGCCCGCCGGAAAGATCGCCCTTGACCGCATCGAGCGCATCGAGTGCGGCCTTGGTGTTGATGTAGTAAAGGTACGCGAACAGCGACGGGCTGGGGAAGCCGTCCTTGAAGTTGGCCTTGTAGTCGGCCACGAACTTCTTCCACTCGGGCGTGTCGATCGAATCGGCCATCGGGCCCGCGGAGGCGGTGCCCAGCAAGGACTCGCGGCGCTTGCCCTTGAAGTTGAGCACCGTCTGGTCCACCGTGATGGAGCCGCCGATCATCGGCTTGTCGCCGCCGGCCTGCTCGTACTGCGTGAGGAAGTTCACCGCGTCCGAGCCGCCCAGCACCACCACCAGCGCGTCCACGTCCTTCGGGATCTTGGCGATCACCGAGGCATAGTCCTTGGTGCCGAGCGGCACCCAGGCCTTGTCCACCACCTTGCCGCCCTTGGCGCAATAGCTGGCCATGAAGCCCTGCACCTGCGAATAGGGGAAGCCGTAGTCCTCCGCGATCAGGAAGGTCTTCTTGTAGCCCTTGGACAGCGCGTGCTCGCCCAGGCCCACCATCCACTGCGCGCCCTCGGTGTTGAAGCGGTAGAAGTTGGGCGCCGGGTCGGTCAGCGTCGCCGCCTGCGCGCCGGAGGAGCCGTTGATGAAGGTGATGTTGGGCTGCGTCTTGGCGTAGTTCTTGACCGCGATGCCTTCGTCACCCGACAGCGGGCCGATCATGACCTGCACCTTGTCCTGCTCCACCGCCTTGCGCGTGGCGTTGACCGCCTTGTCGGGCGTGGCGTCGGAGGACACCTTGACGAACTCGATCTTCTTGCCGCCGGCCATGCCGTTCTTCTGCTTGAGCGCAAGCTCCGCGCCGCGCATGCCGTCCTGGCCCGGTGCCGCGAAGGGGCCTTCCAGCGAGGCCAGCAGGCCGACCTTGAGGGTCTCCTGCGCCTGCGCCAGGCCGACCGCCGCGATCAAGGCCGCGGCGCCGACGAGGCTGCGTCCGAACACTCTTCTGCTTGTCTTCATGTCTCGCTCCTGGTTGTCATTGATGAACGAATACGGCCGAGGCCGCGGGCGGTGAACGGGCCGCCTAGGCGCGTGCGCAGGCTCTGCCACAAACCCAGCAGCCCATCGGGGGAGAACAGGACGATGGCGAGGAACACGCCGCCGATGACGAGGTTGAAGCGCTCGCGGTCGACCAGGTCGATCGCGAAGTTCTGCAGGAGCACGAACACGATCGCGCCGACGAAGGCGCCGATCGGGTGCTTCATGCCGCCGAGCACGGCGATGATGAGGATGTTGATCATCGCGCCGGTGCCGACCGTGCCGGGCGAGATGCGGCCGTTGTACCAGACCATCAGCACGCCGCCGACTGCCGCGAGGAATCCCGCCACGGCATAGGCGGCGACCCGGTGCGCGGTCACGTCGTAGCCGAGCGCCGACATGCGGCGCGGGTTGTCGCGGATGCCTTGGAGCGCCACGCCGAAGGGAGCGCGCACCAGGTACTTGACGAAGAAGTAGCCGCCGAGCGCGCACGCCAGCGCCAGGAAGTAGAAGGGCAGGGGCTCGCGCAGGTCGAGCTCGAAGAGCGTCGGCGCCGCGATGCGGCTGAAGCCCTGGAAGCCGTTGAAGAGCGTGTAGTTCTGCTGAGCCAAGTAGAAGAAGGCCACGCCGACCGCCAGCGTGATCATGATGGTGTAGATGCCCTCTGTGCGCACCGAGAGCCAGCCCACCGCCGCGGCGAACAGCGTGGCGAGCGCGACGGCGATCCCCAGCGCCAGCCACCAGGGCCAGCCCAGGCTGATCGCGACGTTGCTGCTGGTGCCGAAGATGGCCAGCATGTAGGCCGCGAAACCCGCCACCGTCATCTGCGCCAGCGACACCATGCCGCCATAGCCGCCGAGGAAGGTGAGCGAGAGCGCGATCAGGCCGAGCGCGAGCGATTGCGCGCCGATCTGGAAAGTGAAGAAGGGCGAGGCGAAGAAGGGGTAGGCGAGGACGAAGGCCATGACGATGACATGGCGCGGGCGGATCGCGCCCAGCACATCGCGCAGCCGCTGCGCCCAGCCTGCGCCGGTCGGCACGGCGACCGCGCCTGGTGCCGGGGCCGGCCGCAGCGGCGCCGTGCCGGACGGCCGCCGCGCCGCGCTCGCCGCCGCCGAGGAATTCATCGCCCGTCGCCATTGAGCGGCGCTCATGGTGCCCCCACGCTCATGATGCCTTCCCCATCAGCCCGCGCGGCTTGAAGGCCAGCGCGACGACCATGATCACGAAGGTAAAGACCACGCTGTAGGTCGGCGCGTAGGCCTGGCCGAACTGCTCGGCGAGCCCGATCAGCAACGCGCCGATCGCGGCGCCCACCACGCTGCCCATGCCGCCCACGATCACGACCACCAGCGAGGCCAGCAGGTAGCGCGTGTCCTCGCCCGGCGAGATCGACAGTGCCGTGCCGCCGACCACGCCGGCGAGGCCGGCGAGGCCGGCACCGATCGCGAAGGTCAGGGCAAATACGCGCTGCACGTTGACCCCCGAGGCCGCGAGCATGCCGCGGTCGTCCACGCCGGCGCGGATCATCATGCCGATGCGGGTGCGCGCCAGCAGCAGCCACAGGCCGACGCCGATCAGGATCGAGGCGAGCAGCACGAACAGGCGATAGGTCGGAAACTTGTCGACCAGCGGCAGCGTGGTCGAGCCGTAGATCCAGGCCGGCGGGTCGAAGGTGTAGATCTCGGCACCCCAGATCCACAGCGCGACGTCGGCCAGCACGATCGAAAGGCCGATGGTCACCAGCGTCTGCCGCAGGTCCTGCCCCTGCATGTGGCGGAACACCAGCAGCTGCATGAGCAGGCCCAGCACCGCGGCCGACAGGAAGCCAGCGAACACGGCCAGCACCCAGGAGCCGGTGCGCTCGCCCACCATCCAGCCGACGTAGGCGCCGATCAGGTAGAGCGAGCCGTGCGCCAGGTTGACGTTGCGCATCAGCCCGAAGACCAGGGTGAAGCCGCTGGCGACCAGGAAGTAGAGGGAAGCCAGCGTCAGGCCGTTGAGCAGGGTCTTGAAGAAAAGCGGCGAGTTGTCGGCGACGGCCCAGGCCGCGAACACCGCGACGGGCAGGCCGAACAGCAGCCACGGGATCCAGCGCGACTTCTTCATGGAGTACCTTCGCCTTCGGCTGCGGTGCCGTGCTCCACCACGCCACAGCAGCGGGTTGACACAGGATGTCTCATGCGGCGCGCTCCCAGGTCCGCTGCGAGGCGACTTCCGGCGCCTTGGCGAACTCGCCGTCCTTCATCACCGCCAGGATGCGCTTCGGGTCGCGCAGGATCGCCAGGTTGGCCAGCGGGTCGCCGTCGACCAGCAGCAGGTCCGCGAGGTAGCCGTCCTGGATGGTGCCGAGCTCGTCGCCGCGCTTCATGATCTGGCCGCCGTAGAGCGTGGCGCAGCGGATCGCCTCCATCGGCGTGAAACCCAGGTAGCGCACGAAGAACTCCAGGTCGCGCGCGTTCTGGCAGTGCGGCGTGAAGGCGAAGCCGTAGTCGCCCCCGGGCAGGATGCGCACGCCGCGCCGGTGCATGGCCTTGAGCGATTCGAGCGCCGCATCCCATTCGACCTGGTAGCCCATCGCCACCGCCTTGTCGTGGGTGATCCCGAAGGGCTCGGCCTCGTGCAGCATGGCGTACAGGATGGCGATGCCGGGGGCGACGAAGATGCGGTCCTTCGCCGCCTCCAGCATGTCCAGCGTCTCCTCGTCGGTGAAGCTGGCGTGGTAGATCACCTCGATGCCGTGGCGCAGTGCCTGCTTGACGGACGCGGCCGAGCGCGCATGCGCGGTGCCGCGCTTGCCGCGCACGCGGACCTCCTCCATCGCGGCGGCCACCTCGGCGTCGCTCATCCAGGTGGTGTCGGCCGGCGAGTCGGGCGTGAAGTTGTCGCCCGAGAGGTTGAGCTTGATCGAATCGACGCCGTACTTGAGGAACATGCGCACGACCTTGCGCATCTCGTCCGCGCAGTTCACGTTGACGCCGAAGCTGAACTCGGGGAAGGGCAGGTGCGGCAAGGTCTCGTCGCCCAGGCCGCCCGGCACGGTGATCTCCTGGCTCGCCGCCAGGTAGCGCGGGCCGGGGATCTGGCCGGCGTTGATGGCATTGCGGATCACCACGTCCAGCCGCGGCTTGGCGCAGGCGGCCCCGACGCAGGAGGTGAAGCCGGCCTCCAGGTATCGCCTGGCGACCTTTGCGCACCACAGGACGTGTTCCTCCAGCGGCATGCGCTGGATCGCCGACAGCGTGGCCGCGTCGTTCCAGGAGAAATGCGTATGGGCCTCGCACATCCCGGGCATCAGCGTGGCGCCGGCGCCGTCGACCACCATGGCGCCGCCGGGTGCGATCGGGGCTGTGCTGCGGCCCACCTGGCGGATGCGGTTGCCGCGGACCAGCACGCTGCCGGTGTAGGGGTTCTGGCCCGTACCGTCGAGGATACGGACGTTGGTGAAGACGACATCGCTCATGTGCTTCTCCCGTTTGACTCCCTGTCCCGGAGGGAGAGGGAACAAGACAGCGAACCCGGTGCCATCTCAAGCCGCCCAGCGCGTCATGTGCGCGCGCCGCACCGGCGGCGCACGGTGGAACTCGCCGTCCTTCATCACCGCCAGGATCCGGGCCTTGTCCTGCAGCACCGTGATGTCGGCCAGCGGATCGCCGTCGATCAGCAGCAGGTCGGCGAGATAGCCTTCGCGCACATAGCCCAGCACCTTGCCCATGCGCATCATCGGCGCGCCCCAGGCGGTGGCCGACAGCAACGCTTCCATGGTGCTCATGCCGACGTACTTGACGAAGTACTCCAGGTCCCTGGCGTTGGTCCCGTGCGGCGTCCATGCAAAGCCGTAGTCGCCGCCGGGCAGGATGCGGATGCCCCGCTTGCGCATCGCCCGCATGCTCTCGACGGCGGCCTCGAGCTCGCGGTGGTAGCCCATGCGCCGCGTCACCTCGGGCGTCAGTCCCCATTCGCTTGCGTGATGGCAGGTGTTGATCAGCCAGGCCAGGCCGGGCGCGATGAAGTGCTCGAACTTGTGCGCCTCGAGCATGTCCAGCGCCTCCTCGTCGGTGAAGCTGGCGTGGTAGATCACCTCGATCCCGTGCCTCACGCACTGCTTGATCGACCAGGTCGAGCGCGCATGCGCCGCCACCCGCTTGCCCCAGGCCTTGGCCTCCTGCACGCACACCGTGATCTCTTCCTCGGTGAACTGGCTCATCTCGCTGGACATGCCGGTGATGGACTCGCCCGAGAGATTGATCTTCAGCGAGTCCACGCCGTACTTGGCGAACATGCGCACGCAGCGGCGCATCTCCTCGGCGCCGCTGACCACGGCGCCGAAGGCGAACTCGGGCTGCGGCAGGTGCGGCTGGGTGGTGTCTCCCAAGCCGCCCGGCACGGTGATCTCCTGGCTGGCGGCCAGGTAGCGCGGGCCGATGATGGTCCCGTCGGCGATGGCGTTGCGGATGACCACGTCAAGCCGAGGCTTGGCCGCGGCGGCGCCCACGCAACTGGTCCAGCCCATGTCGAGATAGCGCTTCGCGACCTCGGCGCACCAGAGGATGTGCTCCTCCGGCGGCATGCGCTGGATGGCATCCAGGCTGGGCTGGTCGTTCCACGAGAAGTGCGTGTGCGCCTCCACCATGCCGGGCATGAGGAAGGCGCCGGCGCCGTCGATCGTCTGCGCGCCCATGACCGGCGCGGCGCGCTGCCCGTAGCCCGTCTTGACGACGCGTGCGATGCGGTTGCCCTGCACCAGCACGTCGCCGGTGAAGGGCGCCTCGCCGCCGCCGTCGAAGACACGGACATTGGTGAAGAGAACGTCCGCCATGGTTTCAGCTCCTCGCGTTCGCGGCCAGGAAGTCGCGCAGCTCGCGCTGGCATTCGTCGGGACGCTCGACCGGCGTCCAGTGGCCGCAACGCGACAGCACCACCACGCGCTTGCGCGCCGCGTTGTGCAGCCGGTCGGCCATGGCGCGCACCGACTGCGGCGGCGCCACGCCGTCCTCGTCGCCGGTGACCAGCAGCACCGGCGCCTCGATGCGCTCCACTGCCGCGGCCTGCGCGCCGGCCAGCGCCTCGCAGCTGCGCGCATAGGCCTCGCCTTCCTGCCGCATCAGGCTCTCGCGCACGAAGGCCACGGCGAGCGGCAGGCGCTGGCGCGTGTCGGCGGAGACCGCGGCCTGGAGCAACCCCTGCGTGATCTCGTGCATCCCGGCCGCGCCTTCGCGGGCCCTGGCGGCGCGCGCCTTCATCGCCGTGCGCGCGGCGTCCGGCGGCGCGATCAGCGGGCCGAAGAGGGCGACGCTCGCCGCCAGCTTGGGGTGCGCGGCCGCGATGTGCTGGCAGACGATGGTGCCCATCGAATGCCCCACCCAGTGGGCGCGCGCGACGCCGAGGCGATCGCAGATGCGCAGCAGCACTTCGACGTAGCGTTCGATCGAGAGCTCGCCCTCGGCCCGCTGCGAACGCCCGCTGCCCGGCAGGTCCACGCGCAGCACGCGGTGCCGCGCCAGCGCAGGCATCAGCGGCGTGAAGCTGTTGGAGCTGCCGCCGAGGCCGTGGACGCAGACCACGGCCGGGCCTTCGCCTTCCTCTTCCACCGCGACACGGTCGATCAGTTGGAATGACATCGTCGGGCCTGCCTACTCGAAGGGGTTCTCGATGACGCCCACGCCATCGATCTCGATGCGCACCACGTCGCCGGACTTCAGCCACTGCGGCGGTGTCTGCCCCATGCCAACGCCGGCCGGCGTGCCGGTGGCGATCACGTCGCCGGGGTGGAGCGTGATGCCGCGCGAGCAGGTCTCGATCAGCGTGGGGATGTCGAAGATCATGTCCCGGGTCTGGCCGTCCTGGCGCAGCGCGCCGTTGACCCAGCCGCGCACGCGCGTGGCGCGGCCGTCGAGTTCGTCGGCCGTCACGATCCACGGGCCCATGGGGCAGAAGCCGTCGAAGCTCTTGCCCAGCTCCCATTGCTGGTGGCGCATCTGCACGTCGCGCGCGGTCACGTCGTTGACCACCGTGTAGCCGAACACATGGTCCATCGCGCGCGACCGCGGGATGTCGCGCCCGCCGCTGCCGATGACCACCGCGAGCTCCGACTCGTAGTCGATCTGCACCGAGGTGGCGGGCGAGGGCAGGCGCACCACGTCGCGCGGACCGATCACGCATTCGCCCAGCTTGCCGAAGACGATGGGCCAGGGGTCGCTCTGCGGCATGGACTCGCGGAACACGGTGCCGGCGAGCTCGCTGGCATGCGCGCGGTAATTGCGACCGACGCAGAACAGGCTGCGCAGCGGGCGCGGCAGCGGCGCGCGCAGCGTGAGGACCTCGACCGGCAGCCGGGCGCCGGAAGGGGAGGGCAAGGGTTCGTCGCGCGCGAGCGCCTGGATCAGCGGCAGCACGCCGGCCGATGCGTCGCGCACGGCCAGCGGCGTGGCCTCGCGGCCGTCGGCCGAGACCATGCCCGCGTAGTCGCGGCCGCCCCAACTCCAGCTTGCCAGGCGCATCGCCGTTGTCTCCGTCTTGTCTCGAATGTCATGCGGGGCTCGCGCCGCGCCGCCTCGAGATCAGGGAATCGTGGTTTTTGAGACTTGCGTCTCAAATCGGGATCGGTGCATCATACGTGCCGAGCTCGGCACTCCACAAGCAAGGCAAAGCCCTTCCGCACTCCGTACAAACCCCATGACGCGACTGAAGCACAAGCTGAGCGAACCTCCGGTGCCGCCCGAGCGCGGCGTCAAGGCGGCGACCTTCAAGCTGCTGCTCGATACCGCCATGGACATCATCCGGCAGAGCGGCCATATCCCTTCGGTGGCGGAGGCGGCGGCGCGCTCGAAGGTCTCGCGCGCCACGGCGTATCGCTATTTCCCGAGCCGCAGCGCGCTGGTCACGGCTGTCATCGACAGCTCGCTGGGGCCGGTGCGCAGGCTGGCTTCCGACAACCCGAGCGGCCGCGAGCGGGTGCACGAGCTGTTCCTGCAGACCTTCCCGCGCTTCAAGGAATTCGAGGCCCAGCTGCGCGCCGCCGCCCAGCTCTCGCTCGAGCAGTGGGGGCTCGAGCGCGCCGGGCTGCTGGAGGAGGAGCCTTACCGGCGCGGCCATCGCGTGCGCATCCTCGAGCACGCGATCGAGCCGCTGGTGCCGCAGCTGCGGCCCGCCGTGCGCAAGCGGCTGCACCATGCCCTGTCGGTGGTGTACGGCATCGAGCCCTACGTGATCCTGAAGGACATATGGGGCCTCGGCGACCGCGAGGTCGAGCGCACCGCGCTGTGGATGGCCGATGCGCTGATCGATGCGGCGCTGCGCGAGTCCGAGCAGAAGCCCGCGTCCAGCGGCCGCCCGAAGCCGAACGGTGCACGGGTGCCGGCAGCGGCCGCTGCGAAGCGGCGCTGAATGCGGCCGAAGTTTCGCCGCAGCTGTGCCTGAACATGGCCGAAGTCATCCCACCCCCTGCCTGGTACGACGCGCAGTACAACAACCGCGCGCGCATTCCCGGGCATCCCGCGATCCTGCAGCACTGGGCCGAGGCCTCGGCCCGCGCCTATGCGCGCCCGGGCTGGGTGCTCGATCTCGCCTATGGGAACGACGCCAGCGAGCGCCTCGATGTGCTGCCTGCCGCTCGACCGGGCGCGCCCGTGCTGGTCTACATCCACGGCGGCTACTGGCGCGCGCTCGACAAGCGCGACCAGAGCTTCGTGGCGCCGCCCTTCGCCGACGCGGGCGCGATGGTCGTGCTGGCCAACTACGCGCTGTGCCCGGCGGTCGCGATCGAGCGCATCGTGCTGCAGCTGGTCCAGGCCGTGGCCTGGGTCTATCGGAACGCGCCCGGGCATGGCGGCGATCCCGCCCGCATCGTGGTTGCCGGCCATTCGGCGGGCGGGCACCTGGCAACGATGCTGCTGGCTTGCGACTGGAAAGGCGTGGCGCCTGACTTGCCCGGGGACTTGGTGAAGGCAGCGCTCTCGATCTCGGGCCTCTACGAGCTGGAGCCGCTGCGGCATGCGCCCTTCCTGGCAGGCGATATCGGCCTGACAGCGGCATCGGCCCTGCGGCTCAGCCCCGCCGCCATGCCCGCGCCGGAGCGCGGCGCACTGGTCACCGTGGTGGGCGGCGACGAGAGCGAGGAGTTCCTGCGGCAGGCCGACCTGATCGCGCAGGCCTGGGGGCCGGGCGTGGTGCGCGCGTCGGAGTGCGTCCCAGGGCGCAACCACATGGACGTGCTGCACGAACTCGCGGACCCGCGCTCGCGCACGCACCGGCGAGCCCTGCAACTGCTCGGCCTCGAATCGTGGGACGTGACTGCCAACGGCAGCAGCGCGCCGACCGCAAAGCTCGACGCGGAGACTCTTCTCGAAATCCGTTGACGCAGATCAAGAACGGCTGCTCAGCGTCGATGGCCGTCGATGTTCAAGCGCTCTCGCAGGCAGACAATGGTGTGCGGCGCCGAGCCGAAGGAGTTGCAATGACTACAGAAGAATCGATCCCCACGTTGGAAGAACGTATCTCCAAAGCTGTTGCCGACTGCGAGGCATGGAGGCAAACCGGGTTCAGCGAAAGCTACATGGAGGCGTACGACCTTGTAGAGGCGTTGCAGTTGCAACTGCGAAGACGTCTGCGGCTACCTGCCGCTGCCGCTGCCGCTGGTGATGGGCGAGACCGTTAGCGTCAGGCGGGTCGCGCGCCGGCGCGGTCTCCGTACCGGCGCGCACGGCGATCGGCTCGATGGCCAGCCACACCGCATCGATGCCGACCAACGCGGGCGCTCGCGCACTCCTTGCTAGCCAAGCGCCCTGCGCGGAAGTTTGATGGTGAACACACACCCTGTGCCAGGTTCGTCCCGGACGGTCAAGGAGCCTCCATCAGCCGCAACGCTTTGTCGCGCGATGGACAGACCAAGTCCCAACCCGCTCTTGTTCTCGCCGACCTGAACAAAGGGCTGGAAGATGCGTGAGGCAGCGCCTGGAGGAAGCCCTCCGCAGTGGTCCCTGACGTCGATCAGAACATGGTCTCCCTCGGCGTAGGCGCCAAGTGTGACCTCGGTGTGGGCGTGGGTGAACTTGAATGCGTTCTGCAGCAAGTTCACCAAGGCCGCGAGGAGACGCTCCCTGTTTCCGGAGATGCCCAGTGCGGCATCGACATCGAGGACCGAGAACGTGCAGCCCTTGGCACTCGCGTCGAGTGCAGCGGCATTCGCGGCCTCCGCGACGAACGATGCGACTGAAAACGCAGGCTCCCGCGGCGGCTCGACCGTGCCCCTCACCTGGGACAGCGACAGGTTGAGCAGGGCCGTCATCGAAGTCAGGCTCCTTTTCAACACGGCGCCGATTGCACCATTGAATGGAACCTTTCCCGCTTCCAGGGCGGCGAAGGCAAGCGTTGCGGTATGCAAGTAGTTCCGCAGCTCATGCACCAGGACGCCGAGGCGCTCGTTCTCCTCGGCGGTCTGCTGAAGTGCGACGTGCGCATCCCGCCAGGCGTCGAAGTCCGTGACCGCATCGGCGACGGCGTTGTCGAGGCAACGACTCAACGTGCGGAACTCTTTGACGGAGAAGGGGGCATCGCGCTCAACCGCGAGGTCTGTTATGGCTTGGCACAGCGCTCCGTAGTCATGCACCACCTGGTCAACGGAAAAGCCGAGCTCCAGGAGTTTCTTGCCGTGCGCAGCGGCGCCCTGGTCCATCTCGGACAAGGCGACTGAGTCACCGCCAGCGGCACCTGAAATCCTGGAACTCTCGTCGACCTCACCCATCTCCTGTGACGCCAGTGTTCTGATCAACTGGTCCAGGAACATCGGAATGCCATTGGCGAGTTGCGCGGCCGTCGCGGCTCGCCGGGGCCGCTGGGCGACCTTGGCCTTGCACCGCTCGATGAGCTCGTCCCGATTGTTATGGAGGAATCGATGCATGGAGGGGTCCACGTCGGCGAAGCCCAGCCAAGGCTTCCTAGATGCGTCCCAGCACCAAAAGCACGATCAGCACCAGCAGCACGAGACCGAGCACGCCGCTAGGCGCATAGCCCCAACTTCTGCTGTGGGGCCAAGTCGGAATGGCACCGATCAGCAAAAGAATTAGAACAATCAGCAGAATGGTGCCTAAGGTCATGATGTTCCCTTGAACGGTTTGAGACGAAACTGCAGGCCAGCGCCCGCCAGAACCAGTCTAGAAGGAAGGCGGAGGGCCATCGGTACGCTACCGCACACAAGGCGACCCAACGTTGACGTGGATCAAACGGGGGGGCCTTGAGCCGACCCTACAAGCACGAACGACCAAGGCCGGGACCGCCGCGCCCAGTGCGCCGCCGGCGTGGCAATCACGTTCGTCCCTGGATGCCAGCCGGCCGGTCTTCCCCTGTAGGCGAGTGTGTCCTGGCTTCGTCCTGCGACCTTCATTTGCAAACGGCGTGCGCCTTGATGAGCGTCTGCATTGAAATTTAGTGTTTGCGACGCCGGGCTCAGATACAGAGGCATACGCAAACCGCCCGCCGGGCCGTCTCCCCGCCGAACAATCGCGCCATCAGTTCGGCAAGCGCATGCGATCCGGCTGACAACCCCTACTCAATCAATTCAGATCCAGGAGATCTCAATGACCGCTTCGCAACAGTTGCCCCGTCGCTCGTTCCTCGGCAAGGCCGCGCTTGGCATCGCCGCCGCCCAGCTGGCTTCGGTCGTGCCTGCTTTCGCCCAATCCGCCGGCCCAGGCAGCGTCAAGCGCCTCGAGCCGCTCAAGAGCATCGAAGCCGGTGGCCTGCGCATCGGGTATGTCGAGGCAGGGCCGGCCGACGGTGCCCCGGTGATTCTTCTTCACGGCTGGCCCTACGACATCCACATGTTCGTCGACGTCGTACCGCTGCTGGCCGCCGCGGGCTTCCGGGTGGTCGTGCCGTATTTGCGCGGGTACGGCAGCACCCGCTTCCTGTCGGCCGACACGCCGCGCAACGGGCAGCAGTCGGCGGTCGCCGTCGACATCATCGCCCTGATGGATGCGTTGAAGATCCAGGTCGCCACTGTTGCCGGCTGCGATTGGGGCGCTCGTACGGCGTGCATCATGGCCGCGCTGTGGCCGGAGCGCGTGAAGGCGCTGGTCTCTGTCAGCGGCTACCTGATCGGCAGCCAGGAGGCCGGCAAGATCCCCTTGCCGCCGCAGGCCGAGTTGCAGTGGTGGTACCAGTACTACTTCGCGACCGAGCGCGGCCGCGCGGGCTACGAGAAGAACCGCAACGACTTCGCTAGGCTGATCTGGCAGCTCGCATCGCCGAAGTGGAACTTCGATGCGGCCACGTTCGAGCGCAGCGCCGTGGCGCTCGAGAACCCCGATCACGTTGCCATCACGGTCCACAACTACCGCTGGCGCCTCGGCCTGGCCGACGGCGAGGCGAAGTACCAGGCGCTCGAGAACCGGCTCGCCAAGGCGCCGGTGATCGGCGTGCCGACGATCACGCTCGAAGGCGATGCCAACGGCGCACCGCATCCGGACCCCAGCGCCTATGCGAAGAAGTTCTCGGGGCGCTACGAGCATCGGCTGGTCAGCGGCGGCATCGGCCACAACCTGCCGCAGGAAGCGCCCCAGGCCTTCGCGAAGGCCGTGATCGACGTGGCGCGCGGGTGAGCCCGGGAGGCAGGGGAAGCGGCCATGTGGCACATCGATCAGGCATACATCGACGGCGCCTTCGTGCCCGTGCAGGGCAGCGAGCGGCTGGAGATCGGCAACCCGGCGACCGAGCAAGTCATCGGCACGGTGACGCTGGCGAATCGCGAGGATGCGAAACGCGCGATCGCTGCCGCGAACCGGGCCCAGCCGGCGCTGGCGCGAAGCACCAGGGCACAGCGCATCGAGATGCTCAGGCGCCTCGAGGCTGCCATGGTGGCGCGCACCGACCAGATCTGCGAGGCCACGATCGAAGAGTACGGCGGCCCGCTGGCCCGTTCGCAATGGGTCAGCAACTACGCCGCGCAATGCTTCGCCAGCACGGCGCAAATGCTGCAGGACTACGCCTTCGAACGCCGCCTGGGCGATGCCACGGTGGTGATGGAACCGGTCGGCGTCGCCGGCCTCATCGCGCCGTGGAACAGCGCTGCCGGCAGCATCTGCAGCAAGCTGGCTTCGGCCATTGCCGCGGGCTGCGCGTCGGTCGTCAAGCCCAGCGAACTGGGCCCGCTGCAGGCGCACGTCGTGACCGAGGCGCTGCATGACGCGCGTCTTCCGGCCGGCGTCGTCAATGTGCTGCTCGGGCGCGGCAGCGACGTGGGCGACGAGATTGCCACCAGTTCGGGGATCTCGAAGATCTCGTTCACCGGTTCGACGCAGACTGGAAAGCTCATTGCGCGCGCGGGCCTGGAGACCATGAAGCGCGTGAGCCTCGCGCTCTCGGGCAAGTCGGCCACCGTGGTGCTGGACGATGCCGACTTGGCCACCGCGTTGCCCATGGCGCTGAACGCCGCCTTCATGAACAACGGCCAGGCCTGCGTGGCCGGCACGCGCCTGCTGGTCCCGAGCCTGCACATGGCGCAGGCCATCGAACGCGTGCGGGCAGCGGTGGCCGCCCTGCGCGTGGGCGATCCGCGCGACGCCGCCACCGCGGTCGGACCGCTCGCGAGCAAGGCGCAGTTTGAGCGCGTGCAGCATTTCATCCGCCGCGGGCTGGCGCAGGGAGCGACGCTGGTGGCCGGCGGCGAGGGCCGCCCGGACGGTCTCGCCAAGGGTTGGTTCGCCCGGCCCACGGTGTTCGCCGGCGTGCGCAACGACATGGACATCGCGCGCGAGGAGATCTTCGGACCGGTGCTCTCGATGATCGGCTATGGCGACGAGGACGAAGCCGTCGACATCGCGAACGACTCGCCGTACGGCTTGCAGGCCTACGTCTTCTCGTCGCAGCCGCAGCGTGCCTTTCGCGTGGCCTCGCGACTGCGCGCCGGCACCGTGCTGGTCAACCGCATCGCACCCGAGTTGAGCGCGCCCTTCGGCGGCGTCAAGCAATCGGGCATCGGCAGGGAGTTCGGCGTCTTCGGCATGGAAGCTTTCCTGGAGCCGAAGACGGTTGCCACCGCGAACGGCCATGCGCAGACGACCCCTGCCACAGCGTGAACGACACCGCTGCATCGCCGCGCATTGTTTCCACGACATGAACGCCGGGGTGCGAAAACGCACATCCGCAAGGTGCCTTGCGGGCGCAAACTTCATTCCACACCAACCCATTCAACTCCTTGAAGGAATCCGACATGAACACCGCTTCCAAGCTCCTCTCCGGCTTTGCGCTCGCGATCCTCGCTGCCGCAGGCGTGCAGGCAGAAACCTATGACGGCGTCGCCAAGGTCACGTCGACCCAGGCCCGTGCCGCGGTCCGCGCCGAAGGCGTCGCGGCTGCGCGCAGCGGCGATCCATTCAGCGATGTGGCCGGGCAGGGCGTGACCAGCATCGCCAGTTCGGTCGAGCGTGCTTCGGTTCGCTCGGAAGGAATCGCTGCCGCTCGCAGCGCGAATCCGTACGCGGAAGGCTACGGCCAAGGCGTGACGCGTGTCGATTCGACCGTCGACCGCGCCAGCGCGCGCATCCAGGCCCGCGCAGCCGCGCGCGGCGATCGCCTGGCGATCTGAAGCGCAGCGCTCCACAAAGAGAAGAGCCGGGCTGGGCCCGGCTTTTTTGCGTGGAGGTGTTGCCCCGGAAGGGATGACGTGCCCCGCAAGTATGAGAGCCTAGTCCTCGACGAATGCCTCTTCGCGCTTCGCCTTGATCGACGGCAGCAGCACGATCCCCAGCAACAGCAGCGCCGCAGCCAGCAGCCCCGCAGACAGCGGCCGCGACACGAACACGCTCCAGGTCCCGCGCGACAGCAGCAGCGCGCGCCGCAGGTTCTCTTCCATCATCGGCCCCAGGATGAAGCCCAGCAGCAGCGGCGCCGGCTCGGTGCGCAGCTTGAGGAAGGCGTAGCCCACGAAACCGAAGATCGCGACCATCCAGACATCGAAGGTGTTGTTGTTGGTCGAGTAGACGCCGATCGCGCAGAACAGCACGATGGCCGGGAACAGGAACTTGTAGGGCACGGTGAGCAGCTTGATCCACATGCCGATCAGCGGCAGGTTCAGGATGATCAGCATCGCATTGCCGAGCCACATGGAGGCGATCAGGCCCCAGAAGAGTTCCGGGTTGCTGGTCATCACCTGCGGACCGGGCTGGATGTTGTGGATGGTCATCGCCCCCACCATCAGCGCCATCACCGCGTTGGGCGGAATACCCAGCGTCAGCAGCGGGATGAAGGAGGTCTGCGCGCCGGCGTTGTTGGCCGACTCGGGAGAGGCCACGCCGCGGATGTTGCCCTTGCCGAATGCGACTTCGCCGGGGCGCATCTTGATCTTCTTCTCCAGCGCATAGGCCGCAAAGGCCGCCAGCAGCGCGCCGCCGCCGGGCAGGATGCCCAGCGCCGAGCCTAGCGTGGTGCCGCGCAGCACCGCGGGCGCCATGTTCTTGAAGTCCTCCTTCGTCGGCCACAGGCCCTTGACCTTGGAGGTGAACACCTCGCGCTCGTCGTCGGGCTGGGAGAGGTTGCCGATGATCTCGCCGTAGCCGAACACGCCCATGGCGATCACCACGAAGCCGATGCCGTCGGTCAGTTCCGGGATGTCGAAGCTGAAGCGCGCCACGCCCGAGTTCACGTCGGTTCCGACGATGCCCAGCAGCAGGCCCAGCACGATCATCGCCACGGCCTTGAGCAGCGAGCCGGAGGCCAGCACCACCGCGCCGATCAGGCCCAGCACCATCAGCGAGAAGTACTCGGCCGGGCCGAACTTGAAGGCAAGTTCGGTCAGCGGCGGTGCGAAGGCGGCCAGGATCAGCGTGCCCACGCAGCCGGCGAAGAAGGACCCCAGGCCGGCCGCCGCGAGCGCTGGACCCGCGCGTCCCTGCCGGGCCATCTGGTAGCCGTCGATGCAGGTCACCACTGAGGACGACTCGCCCGGCAGGTTGACCAGGATGGCCGTGGTGGAGCCGCCGTACTGCGCCCCGTAGTAGATGCCCGCGAGCATGATCAGCGCCGACACCGGCGGCAGCGCGTAGGTGGCCGGCAGCAGCATGGCGATGGTCGCCACCGGGCCGATGCCGGGGAGCACGCCGATCAGCGTGCCGAGAATGCAGCCGATCAGGCAATACAGCAGATTGGTGAAGGTGAAGGCGACACCGAAGCCGGTCGCCAGGTTGTGGATCAGGTCCATGGCGCTCTCGTCCTCAGCCCGAAATGAAGGTCGGCCAGACCTGGATCTGCAGCTTGAGCGCCCAGATGAAGGCCACGTAGCTGCCCACCGCCAGGATGGTGGCGAGGACCAGCACGTCGCGCAGCTTGAAATGCGCGCCGGCCATGCTGGAGATGATCGTCAGCGCATAGATCGCGATGATCATGCCCATGGCCGGCAGGCCGATGGAGGGCAGGCCGCCGAGCAGCACGCCGAAGGCGAGGTTGGCGCCGAGCACGTAGGTGAGCGGCTTCCACGCCCACTTGCCGATCTTCTCGCCGTCTGCCGTTTCGATGACCAGGGCCTGGAACATGATGCCGGCGCCTAGGAGTGCCAGCAGGATGCCCAGCATGAGCGGGAAATAGCCGGGGCCCATGCGGGCGCCGTCTCCGATGTTGTAGCTGGTGGCGCCGATGGCGAAGCTCCCTCCGACCACGGTGAACATGACCCCCGAATAGAAGTCAGCCTGACTCTTGATACGCATTGTCTCGATCCTCGTTGTGAACCGTTCGAGGGTCGTCGGGGGCGGCTGACTGCTGGCTGACCGGGGGTGTACGGACTTCCACGTAGTGGGCTCTGCTGGCTTGCTCTTTCTTTTGGAGGCCGGGGGGGCCGTCGGGTTGTCGATTTCGTACGGTGCTGTTCTGTTGAGGCCGGAGCCGGGATTTCGCCCCGGCGGGCGAGTCACTTTCTTTGTCTCGCCAAAGAAAGTAACCAAAGAAAGGCGACCCCACTGCGCGCGTCCCTCCGCTTCGCTACGGGCAACCTGCGGTGCTCGCTTCAGGCGGGGTCCGCGCAAACTCGCTTCGCTCAAACACGCGCGGCCCTTTTTCCGCCTGAAGCTGCGCTTCTCGGCACGCGCAGAGGGGATATGGGACGGGCCTTTGCTTCGCTCGGCCATCAACGGCCTCGCTGCGCGAGGCCTCGAACAGGTGTGTGCGTATGGGTACGAACGTGAGCACGAGCACGAGCACGAGCACGAGCACGTGCGTGTGCGCGAGTGTCAGCATGAGCGAAGACCCGGAGCTCACGCCAACCTGCACACCACACAAGGACGCGCCATGGCGCGTTGGATTCCAAGTCCCCTCTGGCCGCGCCGAGGAGCGGAGCTTTTCGCGGATAAAGGGCCGCGCGTGTTTGAGCCGAAGGCGAGTTTGCGCGGACCCCGCGAAAAGCGAGCACCGCAGGTTGCCCGCAGCTTCGCTGCGGGTCGCGGCCAGTGGGGTCGCCTTTCTTTGGTTACTTTCTTTGGCGAGACAAAGAAAGTGACTCGCCCGCCGGGGCGAACTTCCGGCTCCTGCCTCAAACCCAAGCGCACCGTATGAAATCAGACTGAATCAGACGAACTCCCCCAAAGGGGAAGGGATCCAAGTCAATCGCGCAAAGGCCGCTTCGCAATCCCCATCGTCTTCGCCAGAATCCCCAGCATCACCTCATCGGCCCCTCCCCCGATCGAGGCCAGCCGCCCGTCCCGATAAAGACGCGAAACCCGGTTCTCCCACGTGAACCCCATGCCTCCCCAGAACTGCAGGCAGGTATCCGCCACCTCCCGCGTGAGGCGCCCGCACTTGAGCTTGGCCATCGAAGCCAGCGCGGTCACGTCCTCCCCCTGCACATGCAGGTCGCAGGCGCGGTAGGTCAGGGCACGCAGCGCCTCCACCTCGGTCTGCAGCTCGGCCAGCTTGAACTGCACCCACTGCTGGTCGGCCAGCGTGCCGCCGAAGAGGCGGCGCTCCTGCGCCCATTCGATGGTCTCGCGGATGCAGTCCTCCATCGGCTCGAGCGAGCTGGCGGCGCACCACATGCGCTCTTCCTGGAACTGCTGCATCTGGTAGACGAAGCCCTGGCCTTCCTCGCCGATGCGATAGCGCTGCGGCACCCGCACCTCGTCGAAATAGATCAGGCCGGTGTCGCTCGAATGCATGCCGATCTTGCGGATCTTCTTCGCACGCTCGATGCCGGGGCTGTCCATCGGCACGATCACCAGCGACTTGTTGCGATGAGGACTGCCGCCCGCTTCTCCCGTCCCGTCCCCGGTGTTGACCAGCATGCACATCCAGTCGGCCTGCAGGCTGTTGGTGATCCACATTTTCTGGCCGCTGATGAGGTAGTCGCCGCCGTCCTTGCGCGCGCGGCTCTTCAGCCCGGCCACGTCGCTGCCGGCGCCGGGCTCGCTGACGCCGATGCAACCCACGGTCCGGCCCGCGATCGCGGGGGCCAGGAATTCGCGCTTGAGCGCATCGCTGCCGAAGCGCGCCAGCGCGGGCGTGCACATGTCGGTCTGCACGCCGATGGCCATCGGCACGCCGCCGCAGCGCACATGGCCGAGCGCCTCGGCCATCGCCATCGCGTAGGAGTAGTCGAGGCCGGCGCCGCCGTAGTCCTCGGGCTTGTTGAGCCCCAGCAGGCCCAGCGCGCCGAGCCGCGCGAACACCGCGTGCGCGGGGAAGCTCTCTGCCGCCTCCCACTCGTCCACATGCGGGTTGATCTCCTCGTCGATGAAGCGCCGCAGCGTCTTCTGGATCGCGACGTGTTCGTGGGTGTACTGCATGCCCCACTCTAGGCGCGCCGCCGGCACGCCGCTTGCGCCAATTGGCTATGCGCGGCGCGGCGTGCCCACCTTAGGCTCATCCAGCGCGATCAGCGCTGCGGCCGGATCCGATAGAGCCCGTTGTCGCGATCGGCCGATAGGTAGATGGTGCCGTCGGCACCCACCGCCACGCCGGTCGGCACATAGGACGGCGGCAGGCCCGGGCCGCCGGCCAGGCCGATCGGCAGGTTCTCGGCAACCGTGCGGCGCGTGCCGTTCGCGGGGTCGATCTCCACCAGCCGCCGTGCCGCACTCTCCGCGACGATGAAGCTGCCCCAGGGCGTCTGGGCCAGGCCTTCGGGCAGCGCCAGCCCGTTGGCGACGACGCGCAGCGGGGCGCTCGCGTCGAGCGGGATGCGCGTGAGCTTGCCCGCGGCCTCCGTCAGGTAGAGCGCGCCGTCCCGACCCATCACCATCTGCACCGGCCCGCCCAGGCCGCTGGCGACGAGCTGGCGGGTCTCGAAGTTGGGGCCGCTCGCACGGGTCACGCTGCCGGTGGCGATCTCGGCATAGAGCAGGCTGCCGTCGGGCATCGGGATCGCATCCACCGGCGCCTTCAGGCCGTGCAGCACGGCCGTGGTCTTGAGCGTCCTGCGATCCACCAGCTGCACCGATCCGGTGAACCAGGAGGACAGCGCGATCTGCGAGGCCGACAGCCCCACGCTGAACGGATAGTCGAGCTCCGGGTCGCGTTGCATGCGGAAGATGTCGCGCACGGCGCCGGTCTTCGCATCGACCTGGCGGAAGCCGAAGATGTCGGCCACGAAGAGCGTATCGCCGTCGATCTTGAGGCCGGCCGGCACCGCCAGCTGCCCACCGGTCAGCAGGCGCGAGGTGCCGGTCTCCGGCTCGAAGGCCTCCACCGAGTTGTCGGCCATGTTCGAGACGTAGATCGTTCCTTCGGGCGCGATCGCGAGGTTGTCGATCGAGGGCTTGAACTGCTTCGCGACCGTCTTGCGCCCGCTGGCGAGCTCGACGCGCACCAGCTCGCCGCTGCGGGCGTCGACCACCCACAGGTTGCCCTTGCCGTCGAGGTTGGCAGCGGCCGGCACCTGGAAACCCTCGGCGATCACTGTGAGCCGGCCGTCGGCGGGGTCGATCTTCGCCACCTGGCCCTTGAACCACAGCGGACCGTAGAGCAGGCCGTCCGGCCCCACCTCGAAGCCGTTGAAGCCGCCCATGTCCTTCTTGATCAGGCGCGGCGGCTTCTGGCCGGCGACGTCGATCTCCCACAGCGCGTCGCCGAGGAAGACCTGCGAGGCGTAGAGCTTGCCGTTCCTGCGGTCGAAATCGAGCGAATTGATGCCGGGCAGGTCCTTGGCGAGCACGCGTATGGGCGCGCCGTCGTGCTCGCGCAAGCGCACCATGCCCGTCAGGTAGTTGGTCCAGGCGAGCTCGCCCCGGGGGCCGACCGCGACGTCGTCGGCCTGCCCGTCGGGCGCATCGATCAGCACACGCGCGGCGCCGGTCGCGCGGTCGACGACCCACAGCTGGCTGCCGACCACCGTGCCGGCGAGCAGGCGGCCCTGGCGATCGATCGCCAGGCCGTGGACGCCTGAGAAGGAAGAGGGCGCCACCAGCGCCTCCGGCGGGCCCCAGCTCGCGGGGCGGGTGGGTGCAGAGGTGGCGGTGCGCGGGGCCGGAACGGTGCAGGCGCCGAGCGCGAGCATCGAAGCGAGCAGGGCGGCGGCGAAGGCACGAGGCACTCTTGGCTCCTTGACATCAAGACGCCAGCAAGCGTTCCTGCGCGATCACCAGCAGCCCGTCCATGATCAAGCTGTCCACCAGCTCGAAGTTCCCGTTCATGCTCGGCGCCATCTTCCATGCCGCGCCACCCGTCATGTAGCAGGCCGGCTCGGCGCCGCCGTGTGCGCGCACATGCTGCACCATGCGCTCCACCGCGCCGGCGATGGCATAGGTGCCGCCGCTGGTCAGCGCGTCGCTGGTGTTGGTGGGGAACTCGCGCACCTCGCCGGTGGGCACATGCAGGCCGGCAGTGCCCGACTCGAGGGCGCGCAGCATGATGCCGTGGCCCGGCAGGATCAGGCCGCCGAGGAACTTGCCGTGGACATCCACCGCCTCCACCGTGACGGCGGTGCCGATCATCACCACCACCATCGGGCGCGCCGGGCCCTGGGCGAGCATGCGGTGGCGCGCGCCGATCATCGCGACCCAGCGATCGGCACCCAGCCGCGTCGGGTGGTCGTAGCCATTGACGATCCCGGCCTCGGCCGCGCTCGACACCACCCAGCGCGGCGAGCAATCGAAGCGCTCGACCACCTGTTCTTCCGCGCGCCGCCGCACCGCGTCGCCGGCCACCGCGCAGCCCAGCATCGACGAAGGTCCGGGCAGCTCGGCCCAGGGTCCGTCGGCCAGCCGTTCGATGTGGTCGAGGAACTCGGCGCCGTGCGCAAGCAGCGATGCACCCGGCCTGGCCGCGTCGTAGAGCGACCACTTGAGCCGGGTGTTGCCGATGTCGATTGCGAGGAATGCCATGCGGCGCATTATTGCGGCGTGGGCCGTAACAGTCGATTCGGGAGTGAAGGCAGGCACTTCCGAATTGGCTGTTGCGGTCCCTAGTCCTGACAGATGCTTGCAGTTGCGATGCCCGCCTACGTGGGGGCGTCACGGCCAGCCGTTACAGTGGGCGTCCCTCAACCTAGGCACAAGGAGAAACCCATGGGATTGCTCAGTTTCATCAAGGAGGCCGGAGAAAAACTGTTCGGCGGCTCGTCCGCCCAAGCCGCCGAGCCTGATGCCAACAAGGTGGCGGGCGCCGCCATCAAGACCTACATCGAGACGCAGAACCTCGGCCTCACCAATCTCGAAGTGACCTACGTCGCTGCCGAAGGCCTGGTGACGCTCAAGGGCAGCGCGCCCTCGCAGGAAGCCAGCGAGAAGGCCACGCTGGCCGCCGGCAACGTGGCCAACGTGACGAAGGTCGACAACCAGCTCGTCGCGCCTGCCGCCGACCCGGCGCAGTACCACGACGTGGTGAAGGGCGACACGCTCTCAGCCATTTCCAAGAAGTACTACGGCGACGCGAACAAGTACAACGCGATCTTCGAGGCCAACAAGCCGATGCTGACGCATCCGGACAAGATCTATCCGGGCCAGAAGCTGCGGATTCCGCCCCAGAAATGAGCGCAGCGTCGCGCGGCGGGTAGAGACTTCCACATGCCGCCTCGTCGGCGCACTGGATGGCCGGCAACTGGACTTCGGGTTTCTCGCGCCTAGTTCTGCTTCCAGGGCAGGCCGCGCAGGCGCCAGCCGCCCTTGCGCCCGCGGTGGCCCTCGGCGTCGGCGTCGCCCTCGAAGCCCTCGAGGATGTTGTAGGCCTCCAGGCCCAGCTCGGTGGCGCGGCGCGCGGCCGCGATCGAGCGCACACCGCTGCGGCACAACAGCACGGCCTTCTTGCCGGGCGGCACGGCAGCGCGCAGGCCAGCATCGAAGCCGGGGTTGAAGGCCATGCCCGGCCACTGCTTCCAGGCCAGGCCGATGGCGCCAGGCACATAGCCCACCCACTCGCGCTCCGCGTCGCTGCGCACGTCGACGAGCACGGCCTCGCCATGGGTCATCCAGGCGTGGGCCAGTTCGGGCAGCACGTCGCCGGCGTAGCCCTCCGCGGGCCGGATGTCCGGCTGTTCACCAGCCGATGTGCTGTCCGCGGCTGGCGAGTTGGAGGCTGCTGGGGTCATGGCGCTTTCTTCCTTTCAGTGGACTAGGGTTTGTGCGTAGAGCGGGGCACAGCCCGATAGATGATTTTTCACCAGTTCGTGAAAACCCTCTTTGTCACGCTTGTTCACGTGTCAAAGATGGGAGTCTGGGTTTTTTCCAGTCACATCTACGGAGACATACACAATGACCGACACCAAACCGAACCGCCGCCGCAGCCTCCTCAAGGGCGCAGCTGTGGCGGCCGGCGCCATGTCCGCGCCCATGGTCAGCATGGCGCAGACCACGTCCTTACGCTTCCAGAGCACCTGGCCGGCGAAGGATATCTTCCACGAGTACGCGCAGGATTTCGCCAAGAAGGTGAACGACATGGCGGGCAGCCGTCTCAAGATCGAGGTGCTGCCCGCCGGCTCCGTGGTGCCGGCCTTCCAGCTGCTGGATGCCGTGGCCAAGGGCACGCTCGATGGCGGGCACGGGGTGGTCGCCTACTGGTACGGCAAGAACTCGGCACTCGCGCTGTGGGGCTCGGGCCCGGGCTTCGGCATGGACGCCAACATGGTGCTCGCCTGGCACAACTACGGCGGCGGCAAGGCGCTGCTGGACGAGATCTACAAGGGCCTGAACCTGGATGTCGCCTCCTATCTCTACGGTCCCATGCCGACCCAGCCACTGGGCTGGTTCAAGAAGCCGGTGGCCAAGGTCGAGGATATGAAGGGCCTGAAGTTCCGCACCGTGGGCCTGGCAGTGGACGTCTTCACCGACATGGGCACGGCGGTCAATCCGCTGCCGGGCGGCGAGATCGTGCCTGCACTGGACCGCGGTCTGATCGACGCTGCCGAGTTCAACAACGCCTCCAGCGACCGCGTGCTCGGCTTCCCCGACGTGGCCAAGAACTGCATGCTGCAGAGCTTCCACCAGTCGGGCGAGCAGTTCGAGATCCTGTTCAACCGCTCCAAGCTCAACGCGCTGCCGCCCGAGCTGAAGGCGATCATCGAGTACGGCGTGCAAGCCGCAAGCGCGGACATGAGCTGGAAGGCGATCGAGCGCAATTCGGCGGACTATATCGAGCTCAAGAAGGCCGGCATCAAGTTCTACAAGACGCCCGACGCGATCCTGCGCGCGCAGCTCGCCTCGTGGGACAAGACAGTGGCCAAGAAGGCGACGGAGAACCCTGCGTTCAAGAAGGTGCTGGATTCGCAACGAGCCTTCGCGGAGCGTGCAGGCCAGTGGTACAACGACTACACCGTCGATTTCAAGATGGCCTACAACCACTACTTCGGCCGCCAGGCCAAGAAGTCCTGACCTTCACCGGCCATGGCAAGGGGCACTGCGGTGCCCCTCCTTTTTTCCGCGCCCCGGGCGCCAGGGTTTCTCAATGCAATCTTTTCTGTTGGCGGTCGACCGCTTCTCGACCTGGGTCGGCAAGACCTTTGCCTGGTGCGCGGTGCTGCTCACCGTGCTCATCAGCTGGGAGGTGTTCTCCCGCTACGCGCTCAACCGGCCCCATGCCTGGGTGCTCGACGCGCAGATCATGCTGTACGGCACGCTGTTCATGACCGCCGGCGCCTACACGCTCGCCAAGAACGGCCATGTGCGCGGCGACGTGCTCTACGGCTTCTTCCGGCCGCGCACGCAGGCGATCGTCGACCTGACGCTGTACATCCTCTTCTTCCTCCCGGGCATCGTCGCGCTGACCTGGGCCGGCTGGATCTATGCCGGGGAGTCGCTGTCGATCCGCGAGCAGACTTTCTCCGCGGATCCGCTCCCGCTCTATCCGTTCAAGTACGTCATCCCGCTCGCCGGCGTCACCCTGCTGCTGCAGGGCGTCGTCGAGATCGTGCGCTGCGTGCAGTGCATTCGCGACGGCGTATGGCCCTCGCGCGAGCAGGACGTCGAGGAAGTGGACGTCGCGAAGCTCAAGGAAATGGTGCACGTGGACGATGCCGACATCCGGGCTCTGGACGCGGTGGTGGTTGCCAAGGAGGCCAGGCCATGATCCGGCGCGAACTCTGGTTCGGCCTGTCGTTCATGGTGCTGATCGTCGCCGCGGCGGGGATCATGCTGCTGCGCGCCGACACGATCACCAACGGCCACCTCGGCCTGCTGATGCTGTCGCTGGTGGTGGTCGCGATCATGCTGGGCTTTCCCACGGCGTTCACGCTGATGGGCATGGGCATGATCTTCACCTGGTTCGCCTATGACAGGAACATCACGCACACGCTCGACCTGATGGTGCAGGCGGCCTACAAGACGATGGCGAACGACGTGCTGATCGCGGTACCGCTGTTCGTCTTCATGGGCTACCTGGTCGAGCGCGCCAACCTGATTGAGACCCTCTTCAAGAGCCTGCACCTGGCACTTGCCCGGCTGCCGGGCGCGCTGGCGGTGGCAACGTTGGTGACCTGCACGATCTTCGCCACGGCCACCGGCATCGTCGGTGCCGTGGTGACACTGATGGGGCTGCTGGCGTTGCCTGCCATGTTGCGCGCCGGCTACAGCATCCCGCTGTCCGCGGGGGCGATCACGGCGGGCGGCTGCCTCGGCATCCTGATCCCGCCTTCGGTGCTGCTGATCGTCTACGGCGCTACCGCCGGCGTATCGGTGGTGCAGCTGTACGCCGGCGCTTTCTTTCCCGGCGTTTTGCTGGCGTCGCTGTACGTGCTCTACGTGATCCTGGTCGCCAAGCTCAAGCCCGCCTGGGCGCCCCCGCTTTCGGCCGCCGATCGCGCGGTGCCGCTGCCGCCGCTGACGCAGCTGATCACGCCCGATCCGACGCGCCACGCGTTCGCGGGCTTGGTGGCCGGGCTCAAGGGCCGCCGCAATGCCGAGGTGCCCGCCGGGTTCCTGCTGCGGCAACTCGGCATCGTCTTGCTGCCCGGCCTGCTCTTCGCGCTGATGGCCGTCACCACCTATCGCGCCGTGACCACCGTGGAGGCGGCGGAGCAGTACGACATTCAGGAAATCGGTGCCCGGCGCAGCGCACCCGAGCCGGCCTCGGGCGGGTTGCAGGAGCCGCCCGCCGAGAACGAGGGCGGCCTCCAGGAGCCACCGAGCGAGGGCGGGCTTGCCGAGCCGCCAGGCGCCGGCGCCGTGCAGGAGCCCCCGGGTGCGGGCACACGCGCCGCGCAGCTGCCGTCCGGCAGTGCTGCGGTAGCCCCCGTCGCGAAGCCCGGCGCCGCGGAGGGCGCCACCACGCGGCCGGCGCCCACCTGGTGGTGGGTCTGCTTCGCGCTGATCGGTGCGATGGTCGCGCTGTTCTACCTGTTTCTCAGCTTCGCGCGGCTCGAGATCTTCAAGATGCTGCTGGCCTCGTTCTTCCCGCTGATGATCCTCATCGTGGCGGTGCTCGGGTCGATCGTGCTGGGCCTGGCCACGCCGACGGAGGCGGCAGCCATGGGCGCCCTCGGGGGCTTCCTGCTGGCCGCCGCCTACCGCCGGCTGACGCTGGATGTGCTCAAGGAATCGGTCTTCCTCACGGCCAAGACATCGGCCATGGTGTGCTGGCTGTTCGTGGGCTCGGCCATTTTCTCGGCCGCCTTCGCGCTGCTCGGCGGCCAGCAGCTGGTCGAGGAATGGGTCCTGAGCATGAACCTCTCGAAGGTTCAGTTCCTGGTGCTGAGCCAGGTGATCATCTTCATCCTGGGCTGGCCGCTGGAATGGACCGAGATCATCGTGATCTTCATGCCCATTTTCATACCGCTGCTGGACAACTTCGGCGTCGACCCGCTGTTCTTCGGGCTGCTGGTGGCCATGAACCTCCAGACTGCCTTCCTGTCGCCACCGGTCGCCATGGCGGCCTTCTACCTGAAGGGCGTGAGCCCGCCCCATGTGACGCTGAACCAGATCTTCCTCGGCATGCTGCCCTTCATGGGCATCCAGGTGCTGGCGATCCTCATGCTGTACATCTGGCCGCAGATCGGATTGTGGTTGCCGCAGCTGCTGTACAAATAGGCAGGCAGGGGGCACGAGGGCCGACAATCGGCCCTTTTTGCCCGCCCCTCCCTTGACATCCCTGTTCGAACGAATTGCACGCTGGGCGCGCGCCGTGCCGCGCGCCTTGCGGCGCATCGGCCTGCTGCCGCCCGCGGCGCCGGACCAGTGGCTCGATGGCCATTTCGAGCACCAGCACCGCAACGTGGACTACAAGCTCTTCGTCCCCGGGCGCGGTGCCGGCAGGCCCCGCCCGCTGCTGCTGATGCTGCACGGCTGCACCCAGGATCCGGAGGACTTCGCCACAGGGACGCGGATGAACCGGATCGCCGCCGAGCTCGGCTTCCTCGTGATCTATCCGACACAGACCCAGAGGGCCAACGCGGGCAAGTGCTGGAACTGGTTCCTGCCGCAGCACCAGCAGGCCGGGCGGGGCGAGCCCGCACTGCTGGCGGCGCTTACGCAGGCGGCCATGCGCGAGCACGGGGCCGATCCGGCACGCGTCTACGTGGCGGGCCTGTCCGCCGGCGGCTCGATGGCCGACATCCTGGGCCGGACCTATCCCGGGCTCTTCGCCGCCGTGGGCGTGCACTCGGGCCTGCCGAGCGGCGTGGCGCGCGACCTCCTCTCGGCGCTCGGCGCGATGAAGAACGGCCCGGGCAAGGCGAGCGCCGGCGGTCCGATGCGGCCGACCATCGTCTTCCACGGCGACGCCGACGAGACGGTGCATCCGCGCAACGGGGCGCAGGTGGCGGCGGATGCGGTGGGGGCGCTGCTGGGGGGCGGCGGTCATCCGCCGGCGCACGAGATGCGGGGACGCTCGGAGGGTGGCCGCGCCTTCACCCGCTGGACCTATGCCGATGCCCGCGGCGGCATCATGGTCGAGCACTGGCTGCTGCACGGCACCGGCCACGCCTGGGCCGGCGGCAGCGCCGACGGCTCCTTCACCGACCCCGCCGGGCCGGATGCGAGCGCCGAGATGCTGCGTTTCTTCCTCAGCCATCCGATGAGCAACCGGACTGGGATGCGATAAGCCCCTTGCTTACACGCGGTTGCGCCGCTCGCGGGATAGTTCCAAAGCTTTGCAATGCAGTTGCCAGCGCCGGCCCGCCCTGGCGCGTTGCAGGGTCTGGACCCGAGGACCGATCATGAAACATCGCACCACTTCACACGGCGCCCGCCGCGCCGTCGGCTGGCTGCTGGGCCTGGTGCTGCTGCTCGCCGCCGGCGCCGCGGCCTGGGCGCAGCAGGACCCCCCGGGCCGCGTGGCTCGCCTCGACGAGCAGCAGGGCACCGTCAGCTTCTCGCCGGCGGGCGACGACAGCTGGTACGACGCAGTGCCCAACCGGCCGATCACCACCGGCGACCGGCTCTGGACCGACCGCAACGCGCGGGCCGAGCTGCATGTGGATTCGACCGCGCTGCGCCTGGACGACCAGACGATGCTGGTGGTGTCCGAGCTCGAAGACGACAGCGCCCGCTTCACCGCGACCCGCGGCCGCCTGCAACTGCGCGTGCGCGAGGCCCCGGCCGGGCAGCGCCTGGAGATCGACACCGCCAACCTGGCGGTGGTGGTCGAGGCCCCCGGCGACTACCGCATCGAGGTCGACCCGGCCGCCGGCACCACGCGCGTGGCGGTCGCTGCCGGCGGCCTCACGCTTTATGGCGAGAACGGCGAATCGGTGGCCCTCGGCGCCCACCAGCAGCTCACGGTGTCGGGACGCCAGCTGGCGGCGGTGAGCAGCACTCCCGTGCGCGCCGGCGACGCGTTCGACCGCTGGGTGGCCGAGCGCGACCGGCTCGAAGACCAGTCGATCTCTGCGCGCTATGTCTCGCGCGACGTGCTGGGCTACCAGCAGCTCGACCGCTATGGCGACTGGCAGAGCGATCCCACCTACGGCAACGTCTGGTATCCGCGCAGCGTCGATGCCGACTGGGCGCCGTACCGCGACGGCCAATGGGTGGACATCGCGCCCTGGGGCTGGACCTGGGTCGACGCCGCACCCTGGGGCTTCGCGCCTTCGCACTACGGCCGCTGGGCGCGCATCGGGCCGCGCTGGGCCTGGGTGCCGGGGCGGGCGAACACGCGGCCGGTGTATGCGCCGGCGCTGGTCGGTTTCGTGGGCGGCGGCGTGCATGCCAACGTGGCGGCTGGCGGACGCCCGGGCGTCGGGTGGTTCCCGCTCGCGCCCGGCGAACCGTGGCGCCCGGGCTACCGCGCCAGCCAGCGCTACATCGACGAGGCCAACCGTGCCGTCGCCTACCAGCGGCAACTTGCGCGCGCGGACTACCTGCACCGCAATACGCCGGGTGCGCTCTCGCTGGTGCCGGTGGACATCTTCGGCCGCGGGCCCATCGCCCGCCGCGACTTCCTGCGCACGCCGGAGGGTGCCACTGCGCAACTGCCGATCGTCGCCACCGCGCCGATCCCGGCGCGCGGCGACCGGCATGTCGGCGGCTTCGGGCGTTCGGCGAGCGCCCTGCCGCCGCCCGACCTGCGCGGTCGACAGCAGCAGTTCCAGCAGGCGCAGCAGTTGCAGCAAGCCCAGCAGGCGCACCAAGCCCAGCAGGCGCAGCAGCAACTTCAGTTTCAGCAGCGCGCCGTCCAGGCGCAGGCCCAGGCACAGCAGCAGCTTCAGTTGCAGCAGATGCAGCGCTTCCAGCAGATGCAGCAAGCGCAGCAGCCGCAATCCGGCCAGCAGCTCCAGCAGATGCAGCAACGCGATGCGCTGCGCCAGCAGCAAGAGTTCCAGCAGCGCGCCGCGCAGGCTCAGGCCCAGCAGCAGTTCCAGCTGCAGCAGCAACAACAGCAACAGCAGGCGCTGCGCGCCCAGCAGGAGATGCAGCAGCGCGCCGCCCAGGCCCAGGCCCAGCAGCTCCAGCTGGTTCAACAGCAGCAGGCCCTGCGCGCGCAGCAGCAGATGCAGGCTCAGCAACAGATCCAGCAGATGCAGATGCAGCAACAGAACACGCTGCGCCAGGCGCAGGAACACCAGCAGCGTGCCTTGCAGCAACAGCAACAACAGCAGCAGCGTGCGGGCGGCAGCGATCCGCGGCAGCGCTGGACCTCGCGGGATTCCGGGCCGCAGTTCGACCGGCCCTGAGAGGCTGTGAAAGCGTGAGCGAACCCGCTCATGCGGCGGCAGCATTTCCTTCGGCCGGCTACAGTCGGCCGCAAGGAGCGGCTTCCATGCAAACATTCGACTTCGACCTCTTCGTGATCGGCGGCGGCAGCGGTGGCGTACGCGCGGCACGCATGGCGGCCCAGCGCGGCGCACGCGTTGCGCTGGCCGAATGCGCGGAGCTGGGCGGCACCTGCGTCAACGTGGGCTG
This sequence comes from Variovorax sp. RA8, assembly GCF_901827175.1. Classification (NCBI taxonomy): domain Bacteria; kingdom Pseudomonadati; phylum Pseudomonadota; class Betaproteobacteria; order Burkholderiales; family Comamonadaceae; genus Variovorax; species Variovorax sp. RA8. The sequence continues at coordinate 872,846 of NZ_LR594662.1, forward strand.
CATTCCCAAGAAGCTCTACAGCTACGCGGCCGGCTATGCAGAGTCCTTCGAGGAGGCGGCCGGCTACGGCTGGACGCTCGACGGCGCCCCGCGCTTCGACTGGAACCAGCTCAAGGCCAATCGCGCCAAGGAGATCGCCCGCCTCAACGGCGTCTACCGCAACCTCCTCGAGGGCGCGGGCGTCAGGCTGATCCAGGGCTGGGCGTGCCTGGCCGATGCGCACACCGTTCAGATCGGCGAGAAGAAGCACACTGCGCGCCACATCCTGGTGGCCACCGGCGGCATGCCCTTCGTGCCGGAGCTCCCGGGCCGCGAGCTCGGCGTGGTGTCGGACGCGATGTTCGACCTCGACCCCTTCCCCAAACGCCTGCTGGTGGTGGGCGGCGGCTACATCGCCTGCGAGTTCGCCTCCATCTTCAACGGCCTGGGCGCGCAGGTCACGCAGCTGTACCGCGGGCCGCACCTGCTCAACGGCTTCGACGAGGACGTGCGCCAGTTCCTGGCCAAGGAGATGGGCCGCGCCGGCGTCGACATCCGCTTCAACTGCGAGATCGACATGATCACGCGCCTCGACAGCGGCCTGTGCGCGCTGCTCTCGCGCGGGGAGCGCGTGGAGGCCGATGTCATCCTCTATGCCACCGGCCGGGTGCCCAACACCGAGGGCCTGGGCCTGCAGGCGGCCGGTGTCGAGCTCGACGAGCGCGGCGGCGTGGTGGTCGATGCGCACTACCGCAGTTCCGTGCCCTCGGTCTACGCCGTGGGCGACGTGTCGACGAAGCAGCAGCTCACCCCGGTGGCGCTGGCCGAGGCCATGGTGGTGGTGGACACCCTGTTCGGCCCGGGGCCGCGCGAGCTGGACTACGAGTTCACGCCCACGGCCGTGTTCACCCATCCCAACATCGGCACCTGCGGCTACACCGAGGCCGAGGCGCGCGCGAGGTTCGGCAAGGTCCGGGTGTTCTCGAGCGAGTTCAAGGCGCTGCGCCACACGCTCTCGCAAAGCGGCGAGCGCACCTTCATGAAGCTGGTGGTCGAGCGCGACACCGACCGCGTGGTGGGCCTGCACATGGTGGGGCCCGATGCGGGCGAGGTGGTGCAGGGCTTCGCGGTCGCGATGCGCGCGGGCGCGACCAAGCGGTTGTTCGACAGCACGATCGGCATTCATCCGACCGTGGCGGAAGAGTTCGTCACCATGCGCGAACCGATGCCGGGGTAGAGGCTTCGTCCCGATGACCCCCTCCGAGGAAAGTGCCCGCGCGGGCTCGGTCTGGATCCGGTTCTGGTGGCCCAATGCCGCGTTGGAGCCGACGCCGGCGCATGTGAGCGCGCCCGAGCGTGCGGCGATCAGGACCCGGAACTACGTGTGGCTGAAGACGTACATGGACATCTACATCCTCCGCTGGGGTTTGCTGTGGGCTGCCTGCCTGGTGCTCGCGCTCCTCGCGGCGGACGATGCGGTTCCAAGTGTCCTCTTCGCCGGCGCGCTGACCGCCACCATGATGTCCTTCTTTGGCCTTTTTTCCATGATCCTGATCTATCGCCGGGCAAGCAGGGCGCTGGAGGACCGGGCCGTGTAGCTGACGCACGAACTTCTTCTTGCCTGACAGCGCGCCGCCGTCGCCTTGACGATGCTGTGGATGCGCCGGAGGATCCGCACGATGCCACGCTGCGGACCGGGCGCCCACCTGAAGGAGCTGCCATGAACACGAAGGAGCCGTCGCAAACGACCGACCGCGAGAGCGTCAAGGACAACATGGAGAAGAGCACCGAGAAACAACCCGGCGAGTTTCGCGACGAGGCCAACGAGGACAAGGTCGTGGAGATCGGGAAGGATGTGCGGAAGGATCCGATCAAGGGCATCGATCCCAAGCGCTGACACGCGGCTGCGGTCGGCATGGGCCCCGGTTTGCTCGATTGGCTGAGGTCCGGGTGGGCCCTGCTGGCGCTGGCAACGCTCGTCGTCGTGCTCGGGCTGGTCATCTGGTCCATCCGCAGGCATCGTGATCCCCGGCTGGTGGTCGAGTGCGATGCTTCCATCGCCGACCTCCTGCCGTCGCTTTCGGGCTTGACGCAGGGCACGGTCTACGAAGGCAACGCGGTCGAACTGCTGGAGAACGGCGCGTTCTTCGACGCGATGTTCGAGGAGATCGCCAAGGCCCGGGCTTCCGTCCACTTCGAGACCTTTCTCTGGAAGGAAGGCAAGCTGGGTGAGCGCCTGGCGAACGCGTTGATCGAACGCCGGCGTGCCGGCGTGAAGGTGCGCGTGCTGGTCGATGCCGACGGCGGCAAGGAGATGGGCCGCGATGCAGAGTGCCTGCGCTCCGGAGATTGCAATCTCCGCATGCATCACCCCCGGCACATACGCAACATCGGCGTCTTCAACGACCGTGATCATCGCAAGCTGCTGGTCGTGGACGGCCGCGTGGCGATGGTGGGCGGCCATTGCATCGTGGACAGCTGGCTCGGCAACGGCGAGAGCCGCGAGCACGTGCGCGACCTGGGCGTGCGTCTGCGCGGGCCGATCGTGCATGCCGTGCAGGGCGCCTTCAGCGAGAACTGGGTGGAGGACACCGGCGAGCTGTTCGTCGGTGACGAGGTGTTTCCGCCGCTCGCCCGTGTGGGCGAGGTTGCCATTCACGTGGCCAGTCTCAAGCCGGAAGGGTCCCCGCCGGCCGTGAAGATCCTGCACCACCTGGTGCCGTGCATCGCGCGCAAGCGGATCTGGATCCAGAACCCCTACTTCCTGCCGGACAGCGAGGCGATCGAGGCCTTGTGCGATGCGGCGAAGCGCGGCGTTGACGTCCGGGTGATGGTGCCGTCCGCCGAAGCCTCGGACATGCCCATGGTCCAGCATGCGGCGCATCGGAACTTCCACCTCCTGCTGGCGGGCGGCGTGCGGATCTTCGAGTATTCGAAGTGCCTGCTGCACCAGAAGGTGATGACCGTGGACACGGCGTGGTGTGCGATCGGATCGAGCAATTTCGACGACCGGTCCTTCGAGACCAACGACGAGATCACGCTCGGCCTGCGCGACGACGCCCTGGCCGCGCAGCTCGAGGCGATCTTCGAGCGCGACATGCATGACTGCAGCGAGCTGAACGGCGACGCATGGGCCCGGCGTGGACTGCGGCATCGGTGCAAGGACAACCTGCTGTATGTCTTCAACGAGCTGCTGTGAGGCGGAGACAGCGCGGGCGCCGAGCACTGCGGTGCACCCGGATCAGGCCCCGGCACTGGCGGCACAATCGTGCCATGCCCTACATGCCCACCTTCATCGCCCCGGCCCGCTTCGCCGATCCCGTCGCCGTGCTCGAGCAGGTGCGGCTGATCTATGACAGCGGCCTCGCGCACCTGCGAGAGGCGATGCAGCGCTTCGTCGCCGGCGAGAGCCTGCCGGGCCGGGTGCGCGCCTGCTATCCCTTCGTGCGGGTGCACACCCACACGGTCTCGCGCCGCACCCCGGCGGCCAACGCCTGGCTCAGCTATGGCTTCGTGGCCGGCCCGGGCCGCTACGAGACCACGCTGACGCGTCCCGACCTCTTCGAGCGCTACTACCGCGAGCAATTCCGCCTGCTGCTCGAGAACCATGAAGTCGAGCTCGAGGTCGGCACCAGCACCCAGCCGATCCCGATCCACTTCTCCTTCGCCGAGAACGAGCACATCGAGGGCACGATGAGCGAGGAGCGGCGCGTGCTGATGCGCGACGTCTTCGACCTGCCCGATCTGGCCGCGATGGACGACGGCATCGCCAACGGCACCTTCGAAGCCCGGCCGGGCGAGGCGCAGCCGCTCGCGCTCTTCACTGCCGCGCGGGTGGACTACTCGCTGCACCGGCTGCGCCACTACACCGGCACCGCGCCCGAGTGGTTCCAGAACTTCGTGCTCTTCACCAACTACCAGTTCTACATCGACGAGTTCGTGCGCCTGGGGCGCGAGGCCATGGCCGACGAGAACAGCGAGTACATCGCCTTCATCGAACCCGGCAACGTCGTCACGCGCCGGCGCGGGCTGGCGGCGGGCTCGAGCGCCTTCTACGGCGCGTTGCTCGACGGCAGCCAGGGCACGCCGCCCGGGCGCCTGCCGCAGATGCCGGCCTACCACCTCGTGCGGGAGGACTGCAGCGGCATCAGCATGGTCAACATCGGCGTCGGCCCGGCCAATGCCAAGACCATCACCGACCACGTCGCGGTGCTGCGCCCGCATGCCTGGATGATGCTGGGCCATTGCGCCGGCCTGCGCCAGGGGCAGCAGTTGGGCGATTACGTGCTGGCCCACGCCTACGTGCGCGAGGACCATGTGCTCGACGAGGAACTGCCGCTGTGGGTGCCGATCCCCGCGCTGTCGGAAATCCAGCTCGCGCTGGAGAGCGCGGTGGCCGATGTCACCGGGATGCAGGGCACCCAGCTCAAGAAGATCATGCGCACCGGCACCGTGGCGAGCACCGACAACCGCAACTGGGAGCTCCTGCCCGGCAACCAGCCGCAGCGCCGCTTCAGCCAGAGCCGCGCGGTGGCGCTGGACATGGAAAGCGCCACCATTGCCGCCAACGGCTTCCGCTTTCGCGTCCCGTACGGCACCCTGCTGTGTGTCAGCGACAAGCCGCTGCACGGCGAGATCAAGCTGCCGGGCATGGCCAACCATTTCTACCGCGAGCGCGTCGAACAGCACCTGCGCATCGGCATGGCGGCGATCGACGTGTTGCGGCGCGAGGGCTCGAGCCGCCTGCACAGCCGCAAGCTGCGCAGCTTTGCGGAGGTGGCATTCCAATAGCCTCCGTACGCCGCCCCGATTCCGAGATTTTGTTGGCAGGCGGCGGCTGTTTCTTCACGACAGCAGCCGTGGCGATTTCGCAAGCCGTCGGTACGATTCCTTCCGTTGCAACAAATTGACACACTTGTCAGGGAGGACTCGAATGGTGGATTCAACTCGACGCATCTTCACTTCGTGGCTCGCAGCCACGGCAGCCGGCATCGCACCGGCATCGGTGCTGGCCCAGGCCTCGAAGCCCGCGGCCGCCGCAGTTGCGATACCGCGGCTGCGCATCATCATTCCCGCCAACGAGGGCGGCGGCTGGGACCAGACGGGCCGCGCGCTCGGCGCGGCGATGATGGCCGCCGGCGCGGTGGCGCAGGTCGAGTACGAGAACATCGGCGGCAAGGGCGGCACCATCGGGCTGGCGCGCTATGTCGAGAAGTACGACGCCGACCCCGATGCCGTGCTGATGAGCGGCATGGTGATGGTCGGCGCCATCGCGCTGCAGAAGCCCGCGGTGGACATGAGCCGCATCGCGCCGCTGGCGCGGCTGACCAGCGACTACGAGGTGGTGGTGGTGAAGGGTGACTCGCCGATCGTGACCGCCAAGGACCTGATCGCGAAGATGCGCGCCGATCCGGCCAATACCGCGATCGCGGGCGGCTCCGCCGGCGGCGTCGATCACATGTTCGCGGGCATCCTGTCGCGCGCGGCCGGCAACACCTCCGCGCTGGTCTACCTGCCCTTCCCGGGCGGCGCGCAGGTGGTGTCGGCGGTGGAGTCGGGCAAGGCCATCGCCGGCATCTCCGGCTACAGCGAATTCAGCGAGCACATCGCCAGCGGCAAGCTGCGTGCGATCGGCGTGTCATCGCGAAGTGCGTTCATGGGCGTGCCCTCCGTGCGGCAGCAGGGCGTCGACGCCGACCTGGCCAACTGGCGCGGGGTGTTCACCGGCAAGGCGGTGCCGACATCGCGTCAGGCCGTGCTGCTCGACGCCGTGAGGCGCGCGGTCGCCACCGACGTCTGGCAGAAAGCCCTCAAGCGCAGCAACTGGGACAGCTACTGGATGGAAGGCTCGGACTTCCAGGGCTTCCTCGATCTCGACCAGTCGATGGCCGGCGTGCTGACCTATATCCTGAAGCTGAAAAGCTGAACCATGTGGACGGCTCGATCAATTCCCTGGATCTCTAGTCGAGCCCGAACAGCTCAGGCATCTCGCGCTGCGCCTTGGGCGTGAGCGCGAGCGCGCGACCGTCGAGCGCCTGCCGCACCCAGCCGCGGCGCAGCGACAGCTGCAGGCAGGCGGCGCCCAGCGCGCCACCGAGATGCGGCCGCCGCTCGCTCCAGTCGAGACAGGCGCAAGCGAAGCGTCGGCGCGAACGGCGCGCGCCGTCGATGTCGATGCCCAGGCTCTCCAGCGCCACCGCGCCCTCGGCCGTGAGCTCGTAGTCATCGCCTTCGGCTGTGGCCCGCAGCCAGCCCTGGGCATGCAGCCGGTCGTGCAGCGCGACGCCGGCCGTGCCGGCCATGTGGTCGTAGCAGGTGCGCGCGGCGCGCAGCCGGCTCGGCGTGCCGGGCTGGAACTTGCTGCGCGGCGCACCGGCCACCACCAGCAGTCCCTCGAGCACCGCGGCCACCTCGCTGCCGGCAAGACGGAAGTAGCGGTGCTTGCCCTGCGCGACCGATTCGACCAGCCGCTGCTCCTTCAGTCGCGCCAGGTGTGCGCTCGCGGTCGAGGCCGCGACCTCGCCGACCGCCGCCAGCTCGGTGGCCGTGCGGGCGTGGCCGTCCAGCAGGCAGCAGAGCATGCGCGCTCGGGCCGGCTCGGCGATCGCGCCGGCCAGGCGCGCCAGGTGCGTGTCGGCATTCGATGCATCCATACTTCGATGCTAAGCGAAGTGTGGATGTGCGAGAAGGCCGACACTGCGCATATGCAGCAACCGCACATCGACCCGCCCGCCGGCGCCATCGCCGCCGTCACCCACCCCGACCCCTATCCCTGGTACGCGCGCTTGCGGGAAGGCCCGGCGCTCGCGCGCGACGAGCGCCTGGGCCTCTGGGTCGCGAGCCGGGCCGAGGTGCTGCGGGAGGGCTTCGCCAACCCCGCGCTGCGGGTGCGCCCGCCGGGCGAGCCGGTGCCGCGCGCCATCGCGGGCGCGCCGGCCGGCGAACTCTTCGGCCAACTGGTGCGCATGAACGACGGCGCAACGCATGCCGCCCACAAGCCGGTGCTGCAGAAAGCGCTGTGCAGCCTCGATCTCGGCGGCGTGCGCGCGGCCATGCCGCGCATCGCGGCGCAGGTCCCGGCATCCACCGTGGCCGAGGCCTGCTTCGCCTGGCCGGTCGCGGGCGTGGCCCATCTGCTGGGCTTCGCGTACGAAGAACTGCCCGTTCTCGCGGATTGGACGCGCGATTTCGTCGCCTGCCTCTCGCCGCTGTCCACCGAGGCCCAATTGGGCACCGCCAGCGAGGCGGCGGCCGCTCTGATGGCGCGCTTCGAAGCCCTGGTGACGAAACGGCCGGCGCACGAGGGCAGCCTGCTGGCGGCGGTGCGCGCGCAGGGGCCCGGCGATGTATCGCGCGCGCTGCTGGCCAACCTCGTCGGCCTGTTGTCGCAAACCTGCGAGGCCACGGCCGGGCTGGCGGGCAACAGCCTGGTGGCACTGGCGCGCGAGCCGGGCCTCGGCGATGCGATCGCCGTGCGTCCGGAATGGCTCCCGGCGCTGGTGGAGGAGACGGCGCGCCACGACCCCTCGGTCCAGAACACCCGCCGCTTCGTCGCCGAGCCGACCACGGTGGCAGGGACGCGGCTCGAAGCGGGCGACGCGGTGCTGCTGGTGATGGGCGCGGCGAACCGCGATCCGCTGCTGAACGCGCAGCCCGAACGCTTCTTGCTCGAGCGCGATGGTCGCCGCATGCTGGGCTTCGGCCGCGGCCCGCATGGCTGCCCCGGCCAGGCGCTGGCTTGCGCGCTGGCGGCGGCCGGCGTCGAGGCGCTATTGGCGCGCGGACTCGATCTTGCCGCGCTGCGCGAGCGCGGCTGGCACTACCGGCCCTCGGCCAACGCGCGCATCCCCGTCTTTCATTGAGGCGGAGCGCATCCCGTCAGGGCTCCTGCGGCCAGCGGCCCGTCGCCTCCAGAAAGGGCGAGAGGTGCGCAGACCCGAAACGCAACGGCAGCGCTGCCCGGGCGTGCTGGGCAGCCAGCACTTCCATGCGCAGCAGCCGCTCGGCGCCCGCGAAGGCATCGACCTCCGGTCCGTCCCAGAGGATCTCGGCCCGCACCGACAGCTGCAGCAGGTCGCCGGTCTCGAAGTCGACGAAGAGCAGTCCAGCCACCGGATTCAGCGCAATGTTGCCGAGGGTGTTGAAGAAGGTGTTGCCGGTGAAGTCCGGCACGGTGAGCGTGCCTTCGCCTTCGACCCGCACGAAGCCCGGCCGTCCGCCGCGGTGCGAGACGTCGACGCCTTCGGCCGGCGAGCGCGCATCGCCGGCCGAGGGATGCGCCGTGGCGATGAAGAAGGTATCGGCCGCGCGCACCATGCGTCGGGCTTCCGCGTCCAGGCCATGCACACGCGGCCCGAAGCCCGCCGCCGACGCGCCGCCGACGAACACCGGCTCGCGCGCCTGGATGTACTTCGGGCAATTGCCGAAGCTCTGGCCCACCTCCACGGAGAAGCCCCGCGCATCGAGCGCATCGACCGCGCCGTTCATCCGGTTGCGCCGCCGCGTATGCGGCTCGATGCCGAGCAGCCCGACGGGCGCGCCGACCGTCAGCGCTGCCGCCAGCGGATCGTTGGTCTGCGGCAGCGCGTCGATGCGCAGATGCCGCGGGTCGGGCGAGTGCGCAAAGCCGGGCGGGGCCGCCAGCACGCTGGCCCAGGGCCGGCCTTCGCCGTCCAGGCTGCCCGCGATCAGGAAGGGCAGTTGGGCGAAGAAGCTGCGGTGCTGCTCCGGCATGTGGTCGCGCAGCACGCGAGGCCCGATCTCGGCCATGCGCTCGGCGATGCCGGCACGCGCTTGCAGCACGCGCTCGCCTTCATGCCAGGCGGCGGTCATGCAGCCAGCCCGATGCGAGATGCCGCCATCGGCACGAACCCCGGAAAGGCCTCGATGCGCTGCAGCCACTGGCGGACCTTCGGATAGTCCTGCAGCGACACATTGCCTTCGGGCGCGTGGGCCACGTAGCTGTAGTTGGCGATATCGGCCAGGGTCTCGCTTTCGCCGGCGAGGAAGGGACGATTGCCGAGCTCGCTTTCCATGACGCGCAGCAGGTTGTGCGATCGCGCGATCACATCGGAGGGGTCGGTGGCGAGGCCGAACAGCACGATCACGCGCGCCATCGACGGCCCCTGCGCCAGCGGGCCGGCGGCCACGGAAAGCCAGCGCTGCACGCGGGCCGCGCCGAGCGCATCGCGCGGCATCCACCGCGCCGGGTCGGGCGCGTAGCGCTCGTTGAGGTAGTGCAGGATCGCGTTGGAATCGGCGAGTGTCACGTCGCCATCCTCGATCACCGGCACCTGGCCGAAGGCATTGCGGCGCAGGAACTCGGGACGGCGCTGCTCGCCCGCGCGCAGATCGACCTCGACGGTCTCAAAGGGCAGATCCAGCAGCGACAGGAACAGGCGCACGCGATGGCTATGGCCGGAAATGGACGAGCTGTACACCTTGATCGGGCGAGCGGGACGGATGGCGGTCATCGGCTTATCCTGGTGGGTTGATGAAGCCGATTGTTCGTTGATCCGAAAGCCGGAGTAATGGGGCAGGCTGCATTTCACTGCTCCGATCTGCGGTCTAATCGCGCCCATGGACCGTCTCAAAGCCATGCAGACCTTCGTGCAGATCGCCGAGCAGGGCAGCCTGACCAAGGCTGCCGATGCGCTGGAGAGCTCGCTGCCCGCGGTGGTCCGGTCCCTGGCTGCTCTGGAGGCGCACCTGGGCGTGCGCCTGTTCCACCGCACCACACGCCGCATCTCGCTGACCGAGGAAGGCCGCCAGTACCTGCAGAGCGCGCGCGAGGTGCTGGCCGCGGCCGACGCCGCCGACCGGGCGCTGAGCCTGGAGGCGGCCGAGCCTGCCGGCCAGCTCACCGTCACCGCGCCGGTGCTCTTCGGCCACATGTACGTGGCGCCGGCCATCGTGCGTTTCCTGAAGCGCTACGACAAGATGCGCTGCAGCGTGCTGCTGCACGACCGCACGGTGAACCTGCTGGAAGAGGGCATCGATGTCGGCATCCGGATCAGCCCGCTGGAGGACTCCTCGCTCGTGGCCCAGCAGCTCGGCACCATCCGCCGGGTGGCGGTCGCGAGCCCGGACTACCTGCGCGCCCATGGCACGCCGCGGCATCCGCGCGAGCTGCTCGAGGCCAACTGCGTGCGCATCCAGCCGGGCGCGCCGGTGCACTTCCGCGAGAACGGTCGCAACTTCGCGGTCGCGGCCCGCGGCAACCTGGAGTTCAACCACATCGCGCCCGCGGTGGAGGCCTGCGCCGCGGGCATGGGCTTCGGCTTCTTCTTCTCCTACCAGGTGCTGCCGCTGGTGCGGGCGGGGCGGCTTCGCATCGTGCTCGAGGACTTCGAGCAGGCGCCGCGGCCGGTAAGCGTGATCTATCCGCATGCGCGGCTGCTGCCGGCGCGCACACGGGCCTTCATCGACTGGATGAAAAACGAGTTCGAGGGCCTGCATATCTAGCTCGCCCCCAGGTTGGCTCACTTCGTGTAGCCGCCCACCCCCTACCGGGGGCAACACCGGCGGCCCGGCAAAGCCGCGGTGGGGATGTTGCTCGCCCCCAGGTTGGCTCACTTCGTGTAGCCGCCCACCCCCTACCGGGGGCAACACCGGCCGCCCGGCAAAGCCGGTTCCGCGGTGTTCCCCGAATGTTTGCGCGTTTCATGGGTCGGCGAAGACGCGTAGCTTCATGGAGCCCGGTGAATTTGGCCCCTTGCGCCACAATGCCCCGGTGCCCAGCCCTTCCGCCCCTCTTTTCCAAGCGAACCACCTGCACAAGCGCTACGGCGCGACCACCGTGGTCGACGACCTCTCGTTCACCATCGCGCCCGGCGAATGCCTGGGTGTGATCGGCCCCAACGGCGCCGGCAAGACCACCACCATCCGCATGTGCCTGGGGCTGACCGCGCCCGACGGCGGCAGCATCGAGGCGCTGGGCGGGCTCTCGATGCCGCGCGACGCGCGCGCGATCAAGGCGCAGCTCGGCGTGGTGAGCCAGTTCGACACGCTGGACCCCGACTTCAGTTGCGCCGAGAACCTGATGGTCTATGCCCGCTACTTCGGGATGAGCCGGCGCCAGATCACGCCGCGCATACCGCAGCTGCTGGAGTTCGCGGCGCTGTCGCACAAGGCCGACGCCAAGCCGGGCGAGCTGTCGGGCGGCATGCGGCGCCGGCTGTCGCTGGCACGGTCGCTGGTCAACGACCCGAAGCTGCTGATGCTCGACGAGCCCACCACCGGCCTGGATCCGCAGGCGCGCCATCTCATGTGGGAGCGCCTGCAGCTGCTGTTGCAGCAGGGCAAGTCCATCCTGCTGACCACTCACTTCATGGACGAGGCCGAGCGGCTGTGCTCGCGGCTGATCGTGATCGACCACGGCCGCAAGATCGCGGAAGGCCGGCCACGCGACCTGATCGCCGAACATCTGGAGCCCGACGTGGTCGAGGTCTACGGCAACGGCGCGCTGGCGCTGGCGCAGTCGCCGCTCAAGGACTACGCCGCGCGGGTCGAGGTCAGCGGCGAGACGGTGTTCTTCTATACGCAGGATGCGCGTGGCCTGCTGAACGCGCTGGATGGTCACAAGGGCTTGCGCACCTTTCATCGGCCGGCCAACCTGGAGGACCTGTTCCTCAAATTGACGGGCCGGCAGATCCGCGAAGACGGTTGAAATTAAGCTCTCCCCCAGGTTGGCTCACTTCGTGTAGCCGCCCACCCCCTCACCGGGGGCAACACCAGCGGCCCGGCAAAGCCGGTTCCGCGGTGTTCCCCGCATGGAGAAATACGTGAGCGCCCTGATCAATGACGCGTTGCCGCCCCCACCCTCCGTGTGGCGCCCGCCCGAGCTCTCGATGCGCTGGTGGCCGGTGTTCCTGCGCAACCTGCTGGTGTGGCGCAAGCTTGCGATTCCCAGCCTGATCGGCAACATCGCCGAACCGCTGATCTGGCTGGTGGCCTTCGGCTATGGCATGGGTGCGCTGGTGGGGCAGGTGTCGGTGGATGGGGTCCAGGTGCCATACATCCTCTTCCTTGCGAGCGGCTCGATCTGCATGAGCTCGATGAATGCCGCTTCCTTCGAGGCGCTCTACTCGGCCTTCTCGCGCATGCACGTGCAGAAGACCTGGGACGGCATCATGAACGCGCCGGTGGGGCTGGACGACGTGGTGCTCGCGGAGATGCTGTGGGCCGGATTCAAGGCCATCTTCACCACCACTGCGATCCTCTTCGTGATGCTGGGGCTGGGCATCAGCCACAGCCCCAAGCTGCTGGTCGCGTGGCTGGTGCTCGCGGGCGTCGGCGTGACGTTCTCATGCATTGCGCTGATCTTCAACGCGCTGGCGAAGGGGTATGACTTCTTCACCTACTACTTCACGCTGTTCATGACGCCGATGATGTTCCTGTCCGGCGTGTTCTTTCCGCTGGAGCAGCTGCCGGAGATGGTGCGCGGGGTGGCGAGCTGGCTGCCGCTTGCCAATGCGGTGGCGCTGGTGAGGCCGTTGTTCATGGATCAGTGGCCGAAGGATTGGTGGTGGCCTGCGGTCGTGCTGGTGGTCTATACGGTGGCGGCGTTCTGGGTGGCGTTGGCGTTGACGCGGAAGCGGTTTAGGGCTTGATGCCTTTTTGCTCCCTCTCGCTGAGGTGAGGGGAAGGCACTCGTTTGCTTGACTTCGTTCGAATCGCCAGCCCGCGCACCTTCACCTCTTCAAGGAGCAAGAGAGCGAGTTCAAGCCAGCGCCTGCGTGACCCAATGGATCAGCAGCCCCACCAAACCCCCCACCAACGTCCCATTGACCCGTATGAACTGCAGATCCCGCCCGATGTGCTTCTCCAGTTCCACGCTCATCTCCTCGGCATTCCATTGCCCCACCCGCTCCACGATATAGCGCCGGATGTCCTCCCGGTACCGCTCGATGGCGCGAGGCGCGGCATCCACGATCTGCTCATTGATCCAGCGCCGCATCGCCTCGTCGGCCTCCAGGCGCGCGCCCAGCGTCCCGGCCATTGCGACGATGCGCCGCCGGATCTCCGAGTCGCTCTTCGCGAGGTCCTCGTGCAGCCAGGCCAGCAGCTCGCTCCAGAGCCCGTGCAGGTATTCGCCGATGGCCGGGTGCGCCTGCAGCTCCGCACGGATGGCTTCGCCGCGGCGCTTGAACTCGGGGTCGGTCTTGAGCTTGTGGACGAACTCGTGCATGAATGCGTCGAAGCGCTGCCGCACCGGGTGCGCGGGATCGCCCGCCATCTCGGCGACGGTTCGCGCGGCTGCGGCCACCACCTTGCGCGTGGCCAGCCGGGCCGTGACCTGGTCGAGGCCGACGTAGCGCAGCGCCCGGATCTCGCGCGCGATGGCCTCGGTGATCTGCACCTGCACCTCCTCGCCCTCGACCGCTGCCGCGACCTGGGCCAGCAGGTCGTCCAGCAGGGCCTGGTGCCGCCCGTGGGCCGTCAATGCATCCAGGGCCTGGCCCGACAGCCGCGCGATGTCGACCTGGGCCAGGCCCGCGGCCGCCGCGCGGCCCAGGAATTCGCGCACGCGCGCGTCGTCGAAGGCCGCCAGGCCGTAGCGCGCCGCGCTCACCAGGTGGTCGCCGAGCGTCGCGGCATGCGCGGGTTGCGAGAGCCAATGGGCCAGCCGCGCGGCCGGGTCGAGCTGCTCCAGCTTGGCCAGCACCTGCTGCGTGCTCAGGAAGTTGTTGCAGATGAAGCCGGCCAGACGCGCGCCGATGCGGTCCTTGTTGGACGGGATGATCGCCGTGTGCGGGATGGGCAGCCCCAGTGGGTGGCGAAAGAGCGCGACCACCGCGAACCAGTCGGCGATCGCGCCCACCATCGCGGCTTCTGCGAAGGCCGCGACGTAGCCCCAGGCGGGATCGGGATGACGCGCCGCGAGCGCCGTCGCCGCCGCATAGAGCAGGGCGGCGGCGCCGAGCAGGGCGAGGGCGACGCGCTTCAGCGGATCTCCCGGGTCTGCGCGAGCCCCTGCAGGAACTGCTCGCAGCGCGCGAGTTGGGCCAGCGTCACGTACTCGTCGGGCTGGTGCGCCTGGGTGATGCTGCCGGGGCCGCACACCACCGTCGGAATGCCGGCCTGCTTGAAGAGGCCGGCCTCGGTGCCGAAGGCCACGAGCGTGGTGCCGGCTTCGCCCGCCAGGCGCTGCGCGAGGCGGGTGACGGGGTCCTCGGCCGTGGTCAGGAAGCTGGGGATCTCGCAGATGGTCTCGAAGCTGAAGCCCGCCTCGGGCGCAATCTTCTTCATGCCGGCCTCGAGGCGGTTGGCGTGCAGCCGCATTTCCTTCTGCATCTTCTGCGCGTCGGCAGTGGGCAGGTCGCGAAACTCGTAGCGGAACTCGGCGTCGCGCGGCACCACGTTGTCCGCGATGCCGCCGTGGAACTGGCCGACGCTGGCGGTGCTGTAGGGCACGTCGAAGCCCGCGTAGCGAGGCTCGTCGCGCTCGAAGCCCTCGGCCATGTCGCGCAGCTTGCCGACCAGGCGCGCCGCCATCTCGATCGCGTTGACCGACCGCGGCGTCAGCGAGGAATGCGCTTCCTTGCCCCGCACGCAGCAGCGGTAGCGGTAGACGCCCTTGTGCGCGATGGCCGGCACCATCATCGTCGGCTCGCCGACGATGCAGGCCAGCGGGCGGATCCCCTGCTCCTTCATGTCGGCGATCAGCTCGCGCACGCCGAAGCAGCCCACCTCCTCGTCGTAGCTGAAGGCGAAGTGCACCGCGAAGGGCGAGTCGCTCTCGATGAAGCGCTGGGCATTGGCCAACGCGATCGCGATGAAGCTCTTCATGTCGGCCGAGCCGCGGCCGTAGAGCCGGGGCTCGACCTGCATCGCCTCGCCGTCGTGCTCGTCCTGGGGCCAGTCCTGGACCAGGGCCGAGAGCGGGTCCACGCTCCAGGCCTGCCCGTCCCAGGGCACGGTGTCGGTGTGGCCGGAGACGATCACGCCCGCCGGCTTGCCCGCGCCCAGCGTGGCGAACAGGTTGGCCTTGGTCCGGTCGGCGTTGTAGGTGAGGCGGCTGCGCACGCCCAGCCCGGCCAGGTGCTCCCGCGCGAACTCGATCAGCGCCAGGTTGCTGCGGGTGCTCACGGTGTTCATGCGCACCAGGGTCTGAGCGAAATCGAGGCTGCGGCTGGAGAGGAGGGGGGTCGGCATGCCGGCGATTGTCCCCGGAAGTCCCGCTTCGGCGCGCCGACATTCGGGAACACCGCGGAACCGGCTTTGCCGGGCCGCTGGTGTTGCCCCCGGTAGGGGGTGGGCGGCTACACGAAGTGAGCCAACCTGGGGGCGAGCAACATGCCCACCGCGGAACCGGCTTTGCCGGGCCGCTGGTGTGCCCCCGGTGAGGGGGTGGGCGGCTACACCAAGTGAGCCAACCTGGGGGCGAGCTTAATCTGGCACGTACTTTCGGCTGAGCCTAGACTCCTCTTATGAAACTCATCGACTCATTGGTCACCCAGGCGGCCGGCATTGCCACCGTCCGCCGCGACCTGCATGCCCATCCCGAACTCTGCTTCCAGGAGCAGCGCACCGCCGACGTGGTGGCGGCCAAGCTCACCGAATGGGGCATTCCCGTCCACCGCGGCCTGGCCACCACCGGCGTGATCGGCATCGTGAAGAACGGCAGCAGCCCGCGGGCCGTCGGGTTGCGCGCCGACATGGACGCGCTGCCGGTCACCGAGCTCAACACCTTCGCCCATGCCAGCAAGCACCCCGGCAAGATGCACGCCTGCGGCCATGACGGCCACACCGCGATGCTGCTGGCGGCAGCGCAGCACCTGGCGAAGCACCGCAACTTCGACGGCACGGTCTACCTGATCTTCCAGCCGGCCGAAGAGGGCGGCGGCGGAGCGCGCGAGATGGTCAAGGAAGGTCTCTTCGAGCAGTTCCCGATGGAGGCCGTGTTCGGCATGCACAACTGGCCCGGCATGAAGGCCGGCCAGTTCGCCGTCAGTCCCGGGCCGGCGATGGCCTCGAGCAACGAGTTCACCATCACCATCCGCGGCAAGGGCGGTCATGCAGCGCTGCCGCACACCGGCATCGATCCGGTGCCGATCGCCTGCGAGATGGTGCAGGCCTTCCAGACCATCATCACCCGCAACAAGAAGCCGACGGAGGCCGGGGTGATCTCCGTCACGATGATCCACGGCGGCGAAGCCAGCAACGTGATCCCCGACTGCTGCGAGCTCAAGGGAACGGTCCGCACCTTCACGCTGGAGGTGCTCGACCTGATCGAGGCGCGGATGAAGAAAATTGCCGAGCATGTGAGCGCGGCGCACGAGGCCGAGTGCGACTTCCATTTCCATCGCAACTACCCGCCCACCATCAACACCGCCGCCGAGGCGAACTTCGCGCGCCGCGTGATGGCCGGCATCGTCGGCGAGGAGAACGTGCTGGTGCAGGAGCCCGCGATGACGGCGGAGGACTTCGCCTTCATGCTGCAGGCCCGGCCCGGCGCCTATGCCTTCATCGGCAACGGCGACGGCAGCCACCGCGACCTGCACCACGGCGGCGGCCCCTGCATGCTGCACAACGCGAGCTACGACTTCAACGACGACCTGATCCCCCTGGGCGCGACCTGCTGGGTGCGGCTGGCCGAGGAGTTCCTCGGCGGCCCCGCGCTGCCCGGGGAGCGCGCTGCATGATCGGCGTCGGCGAAGCCTTTGCGCCCCGCTACGCGCTGGCTCGCCAGAAGTTCCTGCAGGGCTGCGCCGCGGCGGGACTGGCGGTGCGCTCCCATGTGCACCCGCTCCTGGGCCGCGATGGCGAGGAGCTGGCCATCGACGTGGCGCTCGACGGCGACGCGCAGGCCGAGAGCCTGCTGATCGTGAGCAGCGGCTGCCACGGCGTGGAGGGCCATTGCGGCAGCGGCGTGCAGGTGTTCGCGCTGCACGACGCCGAGTGGCGCGAGAAGGCGCGCGACCAGGGCGTGGCAGTGCTGTACGTGCACGCGCTGAACCCGTACGGCTTCTCGCACAGCCGGCGCGTCACGCACGAGAACGTGGACCTGAACCGCAATTTCCTCGACTTCTCGCAGCCGCTGCCGGTGAACGAGGCCTACGCCAGCCTGCATGCGCTGCTGCTGCCCGAGCAGTGGCCACCGTCGGCGGCCAACCAGGCGGAGATCGATGCCCTCATCGCGCGCGAGGGGCTGGGCTTCTACCAGGCCGCCGTGACGCGCGGGCAGTACCAGTTCCCCGACGGTCTGTTCTACGGCGGCAATGCGCCCACGTGGAGCAACAGGGCCGTGCGCGAGGTGCTGCGCACGCATGCGGGCCGGGCGCGTCGCGTCGGCTGGATCGACCTGCACACCGGCCTGGGGTCCAACGGCATCGGCGAGCGCATCTTCGCCGGCCGGGACGACAAGGTCGCGTATGCAAGGGCGAATGCGTGGTGGGGCACGGCAGCGGCGCCGGTCACCTCGATGTATGACGGCTCCTCGACCTCCGCCTACCTGACCGGGCTGATGTGCTACGCCCTGGACGACGAATGCCCCCAGGCCGAGCACACCTCGATCGCACTGGAATACGGCACCGAGCCGATGCTTGAAGTGACCGCGGCGCTGCGCGGGGACCATTGGCTGCATCGCCACCCCCGGGCACCGGCCGAGCTGGCCGAGGCCATCCGCACCCGCATGCTCGCCGCCTTCTACAGCGACACCGACGCCTGGCGCGGGCAGGTGATCAGCCAGGCGCGGCAAGCGATGTTCCAGGCGGTGGATGGCCTGGCGGGGGTTGCTCCCTCTCCCGCAGAGAGAGGGAGTTGAACCTCAAGTCCGGATGCGACCGTCGCCCGTGATCATCGACAGCTCCACGAACTTCGACGCGACGTGGTTGCGCGGCGAGAAGGAGACCTCGAAGCCGCCGAACTGCTGCCGGTCGATGCTCTCCAGCCCCGCGATCAGGCCCTCGCGCGTGAGCTTGCCGGGAGCGCGGCGCAGGCCCTCGGCCAGCACCTTGGCGGCCAGGTAGCCTTCCATGCTCGAGAAGTTGGACTGCACCGTGCCGCTGCTCTTCTTCACCGCCTCGTTGAACTCGCGCGTGATGCCGTTCGCCGCGTAATAGGGAGAGGGCACGACCTGCGTGACGACCACCCCGGCGCCGTCCTTGCCCAGTTCGTCGGCCAGGGCCTGCGTGCCGACGAAGGACACGTTGTAGAAGGTGCCGCCATAGCCCGCCTTGCGCGCCTCGCGGATGAAGGCGGCGCAGGACTTGTAGGCGCTGACCTGGACCACGGCGTCCGGCTTGGCCGCCACGATGGTCTTCACCGCCGCCGCGACGTCGACCGTGTTGCGCTCCACCGTGGCCAGGGCCGCCGGCTTCAGGTCGAGCTGCGAGAGCGCGAGCGTCACGCCGTCCAGGCCGGCCTTGCCGTAGGCATCGTTCTGGTAGAAGACCGCGATCTTCTTCAGGCCCAGGTGGGTGAGCTGCTTGACGATCAGCGCCGTCTCGTCGTTGTACGAGGCGCGCAGGTGGAACACGTTGCGGTGGAAGGGCTCGCGCAGCGCCATCGCGCCGGTGAAGGGCGCGATGAAGGGCACCCTGGCATTCACCGCCAGCGGCAAGGCGGCCAGGCTGGTGGGCGTGCCGATGTAGCCGAAGAGTGCGAATGCCTCCTCGTCGATCAGCTTCTTCGTGTTGGCGGCGCAGCGCTCGGGTTCGTAGCCGTCGTCCAGGAACTTGATCTGCACGTCGCGGTGGCCGGGCTGCGCGTTGTACTGGTCGAGGTACAGCTTGGCGCCCTGGTGGAACTGGATGCCCAACTGCGCCGCCGGCCCGCTGAAGGGCGCCGACTGGCCCAGCATGACGGGCGCTTCGCTCTGGGCCCTCGCAATGCCGAAGCCGCCGAGTGCCGCAGCACCCGCCGCGATTGAAAAGTGCCTGCGATGGATCATCGTGAAAACTCCAGAGCGCCGCCGCGGCGCAGAACTTAGACTCGACCGGTCCACTCATCGCCCGGCCACCCATGAATTCCCCGACCCAGGTGCTCGGCGCCTGTCCCCACGACTGCCCCGACACCTGCTCCCTCGTGACCACCGTGCAGGACGGCCGGGCCGTCAGGCTGCAGGGGAACCCGGCGCATCCGCACACGGCCGGCGTGCTTTGCACCAAGGTCTCGCGCTACATCGAACGAAACGACCATCCCGAACGGCTGCTGCAGCCCTTGAAGCGGGTCGGGCCCAAGGGCGGCGGCCGGTTCGAACCCGTGAGCTGGGACGCGGCCCTCTCCGACATCGCCGAACGCCTGAATCTGCTATGGCGTAACAATTCGTCAGAATCGATTCTGCCCTACAGCTATGCGGGAACGATGGGTCTTGTGCAGGGCGAGTCGATGGATCGTCGTTTTTTCCACAAGTTAGGTGCGTCGCTGCTGGACCGCACCATCTGCTCGACCGCCGGGGGTGAGGCTTTAAGTTTTACTCTGGGTGGCAAGGTCGGCATGCGCGTCCAGTTCTTCGCCGAGGCGAAGCTGATCCTGATCTGGGGCAGCAACTCGATCGCCAGCAATCTGCATTTCTGGCGCCATGCGCAGGCCGCCAAGCGCGCGGGTGCCAGGCTGGTGTGCATCGACCCGCGCCGGACCGAGACCGCCGACAAGTGCGACGAGCACATCGCGCTCCTGCCGGGCACCGATGCGGCGCTGGCCTTCGCGCTGATGCACGAGCTGATCGTCAACGACTGGCTGGACCACGACTACATAGAGCGTCACACCCTCGGCTGGGAGCAACTGCGCGAGCGCGCCCTGCAATGGTCGCCGGCCCGCGCCGCAGCGGTCTGCGGCGTGCCCGAGGCACAGATCGTCGCGCTGGCCCGCGCCTACGGCACCACGAGGCCGGCGGCGATCCGGCTCAACTACGGCATGCAGCGGGTGCGCGGGGGCGGCAATGCGGCGCGCGCCATCGCCTGCCTCCCTGCGCTGGTCGGCGCCTGGCGCGAGCGCGCGGGCGGGCTGCTGCTGAGCAGCTCGGGCCAGTTCCCGGTGGACCGCGCCGCGCTGCAGCGGCCCGACCTGCTGGCGGGGCGGCGGCCGCGCACCATCAACATGAGCGCGATCGGCGATGCGCTGCTCGACACCGCAAACCCGATCCGGGCGCTGGTGGTCTACAACAGCAACCCGGTGGCGGTTGCGCCGGATTCGGCCAGGGTGGTGGCTGGCTTCGCGCGCGAGGACCTGTTCACCGTGGTGCTCGAGCAGTTCCAGACCGACACCGCCGACTACGCCGACTACCTGCTGCCGGCCACCACCCAGCTCGAACACTGGGACATCCACACCAGCTACGGCCACACCGATGTGCTGCTCAACCGGCCCGCGCTGGCGCCGCGCGGTGAGGCGCGCAGCAACGCCTGGGTGTTCCGCGAGCTGGCGCGCCGCATGGGCTTCGACGAGCCCTGCTTCTCCGACGACGACGAGACGCTGTGCCGCACCGCCTTCGCGCCCGGCGCGATCGACGTCGAGGAACTGCAGGCCCAGGGCTTCACCAGCCTGAAGCTGCCGGAGGCGCCGTTTGCCGAAGGGGGCTTTCCCACGCCCTCGGGCCGCTGCGAATTCTTCAGCGCGAGCCTCGCGGCCCAGGGCCAGGACGGCCTGCCCGACCACGTCCCCAACTACGAGCCGGCCGGCAGCTCGACGGAGTTTCCGCTCGCGATGATCTCGCCGCCGGCGCGCAACTTCCTCAACTCGAGCTTCGTGAACGTGAAGAGCCTGCGCGCGATCGAGGGCGAACCGCTGCTCGAGATCCACCAGGACGATGCTGCCGCGCGCGGGATCGTCGACGGCGCGATGGTGCGCGTGTTCAACCGCCGCGGCGAGCATCGCTGCCGCGCGGAGGTCTCGCGCCGCGCGCGGCCCGGCGTGGTGCACGGGCTGGGGATCTGGTGGCGCAAGCTCGGTGCGGACGGCACGAACGTCAACCAGCTCACCAGCCAGCGGCTGACCGACATCGGTCGCGGGCCCACCTTCTATGACTGCCTGGTCGAGGTCATGCCCGATGCCTGAGGTGCCGGCATGAGCCCCCGCCCGGCCGCTCCGAAGCGGGCTCGTGCCGGAGCCGAAGGCGGTTGCCTGATGAGCAAGGGGCGCGCGGCCTTTGCTGCCGTGGCCGTGCTGGCCCTGGCCGGCTGCGCCGACCTGGGCTACTACTGGCAGTCGGCCAGCGGCCATCTGGCGCTCATGCGCGCGGCGCGGCCGGTGCCGGAGTGGCTGCAGGACCCGGCCACCACCGACGCGCTCAAGGCCAAGCTGCAACTGGCGGAGCGCATCCGTCGCTTCGCAGTCGCCGAGCTCGGCCTGCCGGACAACCCCAGCTACAAGGCCTACGCCGACCTGCACCGGCCGGCCGCGATCTGGAACGTGGTGGCGTCGCCCGCGCATTCGCTCACCCTCAAGACCTGGTGCTTCCCGGTCGCGGGCTGCGTCGGCTATCGGGGCTACTACGACGAGGCGGCAGCCCGCGCGGAGGCCGCCACGCTGGTCGCCCAGGGGCTGGAAGCGGCCGCCTACCCGGTGCCGGCCTACTCCACGCTGGGCTGGATGAACTGGGCCGGCGGCGATCCGCTGCTGTCCACCTTCATCGGCTACCCGGAAGGCGAACTGGCCCGCATCGTGTTCCATGAGCTGGCGCACCAGGTGCTCTATGTGCCCGGCGACACGATGTTCAACGAGTCCTTCGCGACCGCGGTGGAGCGCATCGGCGGCGCCCGCTGGCTGCAGACCCAGGCCGGCGATGCGGCGCGCGTCGAGTACGCGCAGTTCGACCGCCGGCGCCAGCAGTTCCGCGCCCTCACCGCCGACACGCGCCGGGTGCTCGCGGACATCTACGCCTCGAAGGCGGCACAGGCCGGCGACTGGGCGACGGTCGATGCGCAGAAGAAGGCCGTGATGGAAGACTTCCGCCAGCGCTACGCCGCCCTGCGGGCCGGCTGGAGCGGCCCACGGCAGGGCGCCTACGACGGCTGGGTGGCGCGGGCCAACAACGCCCTGTTCGGCGCGCAGGCCGCGTACGACGAACTGGTGCCCGGCTTCGAGGCGCTGTTCGAGCGAGAAGGCCGGGATTGGCCGCGCTTCTATGCGGCAGTCAAGCGCCTGTCCGCGCTGCCCAAGGACGAGAGAATGCTGGCGCTGCGGACCGGGGACGCCACGGCGCCCGCGGCCCGCAGGCCGACCGAAGAACCCGGCCAGCACGGCCGACAGGGAGGGCCCGGTGCCTGATATCCACATCGAACGCAGCCATCAACTCGGCATCGAGGCCGCGCGCGCGATCGCGCGCAAATGGGTCAGCCAGGTCGAGCAGGACTATGGCCTGGCCTGCAGCTACGAGGAAGGCCAGGCCCGTGACGTCGGCCGCTTCAGCCGCGCAGGCATCGACGGCAGTGTCGAGGTCAGCGGCGGCAGCTTCACGCTGCGGGCGACCCTGTCCGGCCTGTTCGCCGGCTTCAGCGGGCAGATCGAAGAGCGCTTGCGGCGGAAGCTGGACGACCTGCTGGGCCGGCCCGACGATGACGATGACGACGACGCCTACAACGACAAGGACTGGCGTTGAACGCCGCGCCGGCGCGGCCGTAGGCGTTCAGCCGCGCAGCGACTCGATCAGGTCGATGTACTTCTGCTTGGCCTCGTCCGCGCTCAAGCCCTTCCGGGCGGTCCAGGCGTCCCACTTGGCGCGCGCGACGATGTCGCTGAAGCTCGGCTTCTTCTCGGTGTTGTCGCCCAGTGTCGCCTGCTTGAAAAGGCCATAGATCTTGAGCAGCGTCGGGTTGTCCGGGCGCTCGGCGAGCAGTTTGGAGTTGGCCTGGGCGGCTTCGAACAGGGCGTTCAGGTCGGACATGATGGGGATGGTGTGGCTGGGGCTCGCATCTTAAGTGACGATTTCGTTGATAAAGCGGGCGAATCAGTCGGATCAGTCGGACAGCCCGGCGCGCGCCAGCTCCACGTCGAGCCGCTCGCGCGCATCGGCCGGTTCCGTGGCGGCGGCCCGCTCGTAGAGGCTGGTGGCCTCGGCCAGGCGCGCATCGCCTTCCAGCATCAGCATTCCGCGGGCGTATTCCATCATCGCGCCGGGCGAGCGCGGATGGAGTTCCAGGCCGCGCTCGAAGAGCTCGATCGCGGTCTCGGCGCGCACGCCGTAGGTCATGCGGCCGACCAGCGCGCCGACCTTGTCGATGACCTCGGCGTGGAAGGCCGCGAGCGCCACATGGGCTGCGGCATGCCGCGGCTCGAGCGCGATCACGCGTTCGAGCGCGCCCTTGACCTTGGTGCCCAGGCCCTGCGCCAGCGCCCGTGCCACGCTGATGCCCTGGCTGTAGCGGCCAAGGGCATAGGCTTGCCAGTAGAGCGCGTGGCAGTTGTCCGGCTCCTCCGCCGCCTGGCTGGCAGCGCGCTCGGCCACCTGCTTGAACAGGGCCTGGCGCATCGCCTCGCGCGGCTCGAGGTAGTTGGCATAGATGGCCGTGGCCTGGTTGGCCAGCATCAGCCCCTCGGCGCCGTGCCGCAGTCCCAGCTTGGCCGCGCGTTCGAAGTCACCGCTGTGGTAGAGCGCCCAGCCCTCGGCCAGTGGACCGGGTGCCGGCGGCGGCAGCCCGTGCCCGCCGTGCAACCTGCCCCATTCCTGCAGCACTTCGGCGGCGTCGAAGCGCGGCGCGTCACGGTAGGGCATCGGGACCCATGGCTCCGAAGCGGGCACCGTGCCGGTAGCCAGCAGCGAGAGAGGTTGGAGATCGGGATGGGCCATGCGATGCTCAGACGGTTGTCGGCTGATCTTCGCCCGCGTAGGCGTTGCTCAGCGTAAGCAAATGCTGTCGCTGCTCGGCCGCGAGGTAGGGCGCGAGCAGATGGAGCGTGTGGTGCGCGCCGCGCAGCAGGGCGCTCTGGGCATGGCCCGGCTCCAGCGCCTCCCGCGGGTTGCGCACGTACTCGTAGCTCAGCCAGTAGGTCAGCACCACCACCATGCTCTGGGCCAGCGGATCGACCTCGGGCGCGTCGATGTCCAGGTGGCCGGACCGGCTCATGCCGGCGAGCAGGGTCCGGATCGCGCGTGCCTTGTTCTGGAGCACCAGCTGGAACTGGGTCTCCAGGTGCCGGTTCTTGGAGAGCAGGTCGTTGAGGTCGCGGTACAGGAAGCGGTAGCGCCAGATCAGTTCGAACAGGCTGTGCATGAAGAACCAGGCATCCTCCACGTCGCGCACGCCTTCGCTCGCGTGGAGCAGTTCGTTGAGCTCGGTTTCGTAGTTCTCGTAGAGCCGGTTGATCAGCTCATCCTTGGCGGGGTAGTGGTAGTAGAGGTTGCCGGGACTGATGTTGAGCTCACCCGCCACCAGCGTGGTCGAGACGTTCGGCTCCCCGAACCGGTTGAACAGGTCCAATGCGGCTTCGAGGATGCGTTGTGCAGTGCGGCGTGGCGCCTTCTTGGCCATGAACTCGTAGCCCCCGGTTGTCTCCTGAGGCCACTCTAGCGCAAGTCCCGGGCCGCGGGGCGATTGCTGCACTGCGGTGCGCGTCGCGGGCGGCCGATCAGGGCCGCCGTGGATCAGGCGTCGCTGCCCGGCTTGCGCCGCCGAGAAGGCTTGGCCGCGGCTTCGGCCGGATGGCGCGCTGCCGTCTTGCGTGGCGTCCGTGCGGGCCGGTCGGTCGAGTCCTTGCGCCTGAGCTGGGCTTCGAGCGCCTCGACCCGCGCCTGCAGTGCCGCCACCTCCTGCGCCGAGGGCATGCCGAGCTTCTCGAGCGCGCGCGCCACGCGGTCCTCGAAGATGGATTCGAGCTTGCCCCATCCACCCGCGGCCTTGGTGCCGAACTCGCTGGCGAACCCGGCCATGCGGGCCTGGGCCTGGGCCAGCGTTTCCTCGGCGGCGTGCTGGGTCTTCTTCTGCACGCCGAGGCCGTCCTTCACCAGCGCCTCGAAGGCCTTGCTGCCCTCCTGCTGCATCTTGGCAAAGGCGCCGAGGCCCGCGAGCCAGATCTGCTGGGCGGAGTCCTTGATGCGGTCGGTCTTGTCGTCGGGTTTGTCGTCGTCCGTGCTGGCCATGGTCCGTTCCTGAGAGTGAATGGCGAAACTCTAGCTGCGCCTGCGGCCCTGCGTGTAGAGCCCGCGGCCTAGCGGCGCGCCGATGGGCATGCCCCTACTTGGCGGCAGGGCCGACGGCGACGGGGATGTGCGGGACCGGCATGTCCATTTCATGCAGGTACCGATAGCCCTCTGCAGCAATCGAGAACTGCAGGTCGTAGGTGCCTTCGGCCGAGGGCTTGGGAATCATGACGCTGATCGCTTCCTCCTCGCCGGGGGCAAGGGAGAAGTTCAGGTCCTGCCGGGCCAGCCATGCGGGTGCAGGCGCGGCAGCCGCTGGATCGGCGGAGGCGGGTACGAAGCGCCAGGTCAAGCGCAACGGATGCCCGACGCGCGACAGCGAGTGGAGAGGCTGCGCGCCGTCGTTCCGAATGCGCACGGCTACCTTCAGCTCGCGCGCGTCGGCCTCGGTTGCCGTGGGAGTGAGTTGGATCTGCCTGGCCTGTGCCTCGTCCGGGGGGCGAGGCGCGGCGTCGGTGGGCAGGTGGACCCCCGGGCAGGGCTCGAGCGACACCCAGGCCGTTCGCGCCAGCAGCGCATCCGGGACGAGCCTTCCTGCAGCCCATGGCGCCGGCGCCATGCTGTAGATCCGCGCCGCGGCCGAATGGCAGGGCAAGGGGTGGATGTAGCCCGGCGGCGCATTGCCCGAATAACCGTTCAGGGTCGGCATCCTGCGGTCCTGCGCGAAGACCATGCCGTCGAGCTCGGTCATGTAGAAGGGCTCGTTCGCGCGTCCGGTGAGATACAGCACGGCATCGGGCTTGAAGGCCGTGGCGCCAGCTGCCTGCTCCACCGCGGCCATGCGGCCGCGCCACTGGTCGAAGCCGGTGAAGTACGGACGATAGGCCAGGGTCTCGAGGGAGAACGCGAGGACGATCAGGCTCGAGACCAGCCATCGGAGGCCGCGATGCCGCTGCAGGTGCTCGACGCCGATGGCCGCCATGACGGCGACCGGCAGTGCCATGACCAGGACGACGCGGCTCACCGCCCGCAAGGAAGAGATGCCGGGCAGCGCCATCGCGTGCTGGTACAAGGACTGCCCGTTCACATGCAGGGTAAAGGCCACCAGCAGTGCCAGCGCCGCCAGCGAAAGCCCGAGAAGCCGGCGCCAGCGCGCCGCCGCTTCGGTTGTTGCCGTGACCAGCGCCCAGAGGGCGAGCACGAGCGGAACGAAGCCGATGAACATCTGGTGCTCGTTGCGGGCCTCCAGGCCGGACACCGCAGCCCCGAGCCATCGGTAGCCCAGCACCGCGTCCGCCAGCAGGTAGCTCTGCGGCCGGGGCAGCATGACCAGCACCTCGTCGGGCATCCGGCTGAAGCCATAGATGCGGCTGATGGCGTGGTACTTCAGCAGCAGGTAGCCGACCGCGGCAGCGGATGCCGCGATGACCAGGAGCGCTGTGCATTCGAACAGGCCTGCGGAGGTCCCGGGCCTGCGCCGGGCAGCTGGCGGACGGAACGCGGGGACCAGCATGGCCACGGCCGTTGCCGCGAGCAAGTAGGCCATGAAGACGCCCAGATAGATCGAGCAGTAGAACTGCAGCGCACCCCACGCCGCGAGCCGGGCCAGATGCGTGAGGCGCCGCTCCTGGACGAATTGCAGCAGCGCCAGCCACGCCAACGGGATGGCAAACCGGTAGGTCAGCTGCGCATGGGATTCCTGCGCCAGGGCCGGCAGCGAGAACGTGTAGACGAAGGCGGCGACCGATGCGCCCAGGGACGAGAAGCCCAGCCTGCGCATCACCAGGTACATGGCGACGAAGTCGAGCCCTAACCCGACGGTCAGCCAGGCATCGAGGGCAGGCTCGCGGGCGAGTCCCAGTGCGCGGAAGAGAACGTAGACGAGGCCGGAGCCGAAGTGGTTGTCACTGAAGGCCAGCGCGCCCGGGGCCGGATAGAAGAAGCCCGGCGACCACAGCGAAGGCCAATCGCCGCTCGCCCGCTGGAACAAGTGCTCGAGGATGACGCTGTTGAAGCGCGCATCGCCCAGGTCGCCCGGCACCGCGGTGAACCAGTTCGTCGCCCGCAGGATGTAGAAGCAAAGTCCCACCGCCGCCAGGACCAGCGGCGCGAGTCGATAGCCGGGGGCTGCATGCCAGTCTCCGTGCGTGGCCGTCGATCTCATCGGCAGGTGTAGTCCTTCTGCGGGGCGCTGTTGCGGAAGGGGTCCGTCAGATCGTCGCTGTACTGGCCCATCAGCAGCCGCTGCTTGGGCAGCAGGTGCCGCCGGAAGAAACGGCTGAAGCTCGCGAGCCCGTCGCCCTTTGGGGTGAGGCGCACGCAGCCGTTCTCGATGCGGATCGTGCCGGATTCCAGCTGCTCGGTCAGCCGCACATCCACCAGGCGGTGCTCCTTGAGGTACTCGTCGGTAAAGACTTCGGCGAAGCGGCTCTGCTGGATGCCGCCGCCGCGCTGCTGCAGCTTCTCGAGAATGTAGAAGGACAGTGAGCGATCCAGCACCGTGGGCACCGAGATGGCGAGCGCATAGGCGGCCAGCAGCCAGATGATCAGCATCTGAAGCTTCTCGAAGCCGCTGAACAACGAGAAGGACCGCAGCGCCATGACCAGTCCCGCGGTGATGAACGCAGCCAGCACGCCGTCGACGATGGCGCTGTAGAACACCACGTTCACGTGCATGAAGGAGATATGCACCCAGTAGATGAAGCAGGCCAGCACGAGAAAGAAGGCGCTTGCCGCGGCGAATCGAATGATTTTCATGGTCCCGAGAACACGAGGAGCTTGTTGCCGACGTAGCTCAGCAGGGTCTGGAGCACCGTGGCGATCAGGAATCCAATGCTGTAGTCCAGATGCAGGACGTCGGTCCACGCGAAGAGCAGCAACCCGTGCAGGCACGCGATCGAGGCATACAGGATGAGAAAGCGCAACGCCTGGTGCGCCCAGGGCGTGCTCGCCTTGCGGAAGACGAAATAGCGGCTGCCGATGAAGGAGGCCGCGATGCCGAACCAGGCGGCCACGAAGTTGGCAACGCCGGCGGACGGCATGCCCAGTACCCGGAGATTGAAGCTCAGCACGCCATAGTGGACGGCTGTTGCGATCAGTCCGTTGAGGATGAAGCGCCCCAGCTCGGCGAGGCGGGGATCTGCCAGTCGGGCGCGCAGGATCATGCGGGGCGGCCGGTGTGCGTCACCGTATCGACGAAATCGGTGTAGGCGGCCTGCAGCGAGGCGCCCGACCTGCTCACGCCGGTGAGCATGAGGCTCATCAGGGCCAGCGTGCCTGTCTGCAGGAACACCAGCAGCAGGATGCCCAGCGCCACCGAGAACCAGCCGGGCGTGGCGTAGCCCGACACCTTGAGCACCACGGAGGCCAGGCCGCCCAGGATGGTCAGCGTGCCCAGGAGCGCCGCGGCGATGCCGACGCGCACGAGCACGTCCTCGGCGAAGACCATGATGCCGCGGAACCCGTGCAACGTCAGCCCGACGAAATTCATCTTGCTCTGCCCGGCGTAGCGAGGGCCCCGGTCCAGCGCGCAGGTGGCGATGCGCAGGCGGGAGCCGAGCACGCAGCTGGCGACGTGCGTCCAGAGTTCCTGCATGGCGGCCAGGCGCTTGACCGCATTGGGCTTGAGCGCCATGAAGTTGCCGAAACTGATGCTGCGCCCGGTGAGCAGCTTGAAGAGCCGCCGGTAGACCGCGTAGAAGAGCTTGAAGCGCAGTGTCTCGACGCGCGTGCGGCGCTGGGCGACGACCACGTCGATTTCGTCCGGTTCCAGCGTGCGGAGCAGTTCGGGAATGGAGGCGGGAAGGTCTTCGCCGTCGGAATCCATCACCACGACCCGCTGGACCTCGGCCAGGTGCTCGGCCGCGTAGCCGAGGCCGACGGCGATCGCGCGTTGATGGCCCACGTTGCGCCGCAGACGGATCACGGTGCCGCTGAGGCCGATGGCCTCCAGCTGCCGGATGTCGACCGGCTGCCGGACCGAGCCGTCGTCCACCGCCACCACGTGCACCTGCTCGCCGAAGGCATCGAACAGTTCGTGGAACAGGCGGGTGGAGGCTTCGCTGTCCTCGAAGACAGGCGTCACGACGACGAAGGGGAGGGCGCTCATCAGGGGAGGAAGAAGAACAGGGAGCAGAGGGGCGACGAGGCCGCGGCGCTGGGGCTGGGGCCGGGGCCGATCAGCGGCGGGTATTGTGCCCCATGCCCTTGCTGCCGTTCGAGGCGCGGTCCGCGCCGGGGGGAGCGCTGGCGCCTTCCGCGGCATGCCGCGATGGGATAATCCCCGATTGCCGGCCGGCAGGCGGCCTTTTCATTTGCACAGCGGGGGACTTCATGATCCTGGTTACCGGCGGCGCCGGATTCATCGGCGCCAACTTCGTTCTCGATTGGCTCGCCCAGAGCGACGAGGCTGTGGTCAATCTCGACAAGCTCACCTACGCCGGCAACCTCGAGACCCTGGCCTCGCTCAACAACGACCCCAGGCACATTTTCGTGCAGGGCGACATCGGCGACAGCGCCCTGGTCGACTGCCTGCTCGCCGAGCACCGGCCGCGCGCAGTGCTCAACTTCGCAGCCGAGTCGCACGTGGACCGCTCGATCCACGGGCCTGAGGACTTCGTGCAGACCAACGTGCTGGGCACCTTCCGCCTGCTCGAATCCGTGCGCGGCTACTGGGGCTCCTTGCCGGCGGAGCAGAAAACGGCCTTTCGCTTCCTTCACGTCTCGACCGACGAGGTCTACGGCTCGCTCTCGTCCAGCGACCCGGCCTTCACCGAAGAGCACAAGTACGAGCCCAACAGCCCCTACTCGGCCAGCAAGGCCGCCAGCGACCACCTGGTGCGCGCCTGGCACCACACCTACGGCCTGCCGGTGCTCACCACCAACTGCTCGAACAACTACGGCCCCTTCCATTTCCCCGAGAAGCTGATCCCGCTGATGATCGTCAACGCCCTCGCCGGCAAGCCGCTGCCCGTGTACGGCGACGGCATGCAGGTGCGCGACTGGCTTTACGTGAAGGACCATTGCAGCGCCATCCGCCGCGTGCTCGAGGCCGGCAAGCTGGGCGAGACCTACAACGTCGGCGGCTGGAACGAGAAGCCCAACATCGAGATCGTGCACACCGTGTGCGCACTGCTCGACGAACTGCGTCCGCGCGTCGACGGCCGCGGCTACAAGGAGCAGATCACCTTCGTGACCGACCGCCCCGGCCACGACCGGCGCTATGCCATCGATGCGCGAAAGCTCGAACGCGAGCTGGGCTGGAAGCCGGCGGAGACCTTCGACAGCGGCATCCGCAAGACCGTCGAGTGGTACCTGGACAACGCCGCGTGGGTGCGCAACGTGCAAAGCGGCGCCTACCGCGACTGGGTGAAGAAGCAGTACGAGGCCGCATGAAGGTATTGCTCCTCGGCAAGACGGGGCAGGTGGGCTGGGAGCTGCAGCGCAGCCTGGCGCCGCTCGGCGAACTGGTCGCGCTGGACTCCAGGAGCACCGAGCTCCATGCCGACTTTCGCGATCCCGGACGCGTGGCGCAGACGGTGCTCGCGCTGCGGCCCGACGTGGTCGTCAACGCCGCCGCGCACACTGCGGTCGACAAGGCCGAGAGCGAGCCCGAGCTGGCGCGCCTGCTGAATGCCACCGCGCCCGGTGCCATTGCCCAGGCCGCGCAGCAGGTCGGCGCGCTGATGGTGCACTACTCCACCGACTACGTGTTCGACGGCAGCGGCGAGCGGCCCTGGCAGGAAGACGATGCCACCGCGCCGCTCAGCGTTTACGGGCGCACCAAGCTCGAAGGCGAGCAGTTGATTGCCGCCCATGGCCCGAAGCACCTGATCTTCCGCACCAGCTGGGTCTATGCCGCGCGCGGCGGCAACTTCGCCAAGACCATGCTCCGACTGGCCAAGGAGCGCGAGCGGCTGACCGTGATCGACGACCAGTTCGGCGCTCCGACCGGCGCCGAGCTGCTGGCCGACGTGACGGCCCATGCCATCCGCGACACGCTGCGCGATCCGGCGAAGGCCGGGCTGTATCACCTCGCGGCCGGCGGCGAGACCACCTGGCACGGCTATGCGCGCTTCGTGCTCGAGCAGGCCGAGGCGGCCGGCGTCGCGCTGAAGGCCGGGCCCGCCATGGTCGACGCCGTCCCGACCAGCGCCTTTCCCACCCCCGCCACGCGGCCGCACAATTCGCGCCTGGGTACCCTCAAGCTGCGGTCCACCTTCGGCCTCAGCCTGCCGTCCTGGCAGACCGGCGTCGCGCGCATGCTGCACGAGACGCTCTGACTCACCACCGGAAAACAATCCCATGACGCAACGCAAAGGCATCATCCTGGCCGGCGGCTCCGGCACACGCCTGCATCCGGCCACGCTGGCGATCAGCAAGCAGCTGCTGCCGGTCTACGACAAGCCGATGATCTACTACCCCCTCAGCACCCTGATGCTGGGCGGCATGCGCGACATCCTGGTCATCAGCACGCCGCAGGACACGCCGCGCTTCCAGCAACTGCTGGGTGATGGGAGCCAGTGGGGCATCAACCTGCAGTACGCCGTGCAGCCCAGCCCCGACGGGCTGGCGCAGGCCTTCATCATTGGCGACAAATTCGTGGGAAATTCGCCGAGCGCGCTGGTGCTGGGGGACAACATCTTCTACGGGCACGACTTCTTCCACCTGCTCTCCGATGCCGACGAGAAGGAGAACGGCGCAACGGTGTTCGCCTATCACGTGCACGACCCGGAGCGCTATGGCGTGGTTGCCTTCGATGCGAACGGCAAGGCCAGCAGCATCGAGGAGAAGCCGGCCAAGCCCAGGAGCAGCTATGCGGTGACGGGGCTGTATTTCTACGACAACCAGGTGGTCGACATCGCCAAGGCCGTGAAGCCCAGCGCGCGCGGCGAGCTGGAGATCACCGCCGTCAACCAGGCCTACCTGGAGCGCGGCCAGCTCAACGTGCAGATCATGCAGCGGGGCTATGCCTGGCTGGACACCGGCACCCACGAGAGCCTGCTGGAGGCCGGGCAGTTCATCGCGACGCTGGAGCACCGGCAGGGGCTCAAGATTGCCTGTCCGGAAGAGGTGGCGTGGCGCAATGGGTTCATCAGCACCGAGCAATTGGCGAAGCTGGCTGGGCCACTGGAAAAGAGCGGGTATGGAAAGTACCTCAATCATTTGCTTGGCGAAGGGGTTCGCTCATGAAGGTCACGCCTACAACAATTGCAGACGTCCTGATCATTGAGCCCAAGGTCTTCGGCGATGCGAGAGGATTCTTCCTGGAGAGCTTTAATCAAAAGGCTTTCGACGAAGCGATTGGTGAGCACGTCGAATTTGTCCAGGACAATCATTCGCGCTCCGTCAAGGGCGTTCTTCGTGGGTTGCACTATCAGATCGAACAGCCTCAGGGCAAGCTCGTCCGCGCGGCTCGTGGAGCGGTGTTCGATGTCGCAGTGGACCTCAGAAAGTCATCGCGCACCTTCGGCCAATGGGTTGGCGTGGAACTGAGCGAGGACAACCACAAGCAAATGTGGGTGCCCGCAGGCTTTGCACACGCCTTTCTCGTGCTAAGCGAGTCAGCGGACTTCATGTACAAGACGACCGACTACTACGCGCCGGCCCATGAGCGCGCGATCGCCTGGAACGATCCGGAGTTGGATATCCGCTGGCCTGATGTCGGCGGACCCCCGAAACTGTCGGCCAAGGATTCCGCGGCGACGGCATTCCGAATGGCAGAGGTGTTCGTCTGACGGCCACCCGTCGCATGCACGGCCTGGCGCCGTGCGCGGTGCCTTGAGAACTTTGAGTGAGAGAGACGAATTGAAGAAGATTGCCATCGTTCAGTCGAACTACATCCCTTGGAAGGGCTATTTCGACCTCATCGGCGCAGTCGACGAGTTCATTCTTTACGACGAAATGCAGTACACCAAGCGGGATTGGCGCAACCGGAACCAGATCAAAACCCCGCAAGGGCTTCAGTGGTTGACGGTCCCGGTTCGCGTGAAGGGGAAGTACGAGCAAAAGATCAGGGATACGGAAATCGATGGACAGGGTTGGGGTGCCACGCACTGGAAATCGCTGGCCCAGAACTATGCGCGTGCCGCGCACTTTGAGGAGATTGCCGAATGGATCGAACCGTTGTATGGGCAGACGTATTCGCACCTGTCCGATTTGAACAGGCGGTTTATCGAGACGATCTGCCAGTACTTGGAGATCGGCACGACCATCAGTGATTCGGCGCAGTATTCCCTGGTCGGGGACAAGACCGAGCGTCTGGCAGACCTGTGCGTGCAGGCCGGTGCCACCGAATACATCTCCGGCCCGTCGGCCAAGAGCTACGTGGACGAGGAAGTCTTCCGCGAGCGAGGCGTTGCGCTCGCCTGGTTCGACTATGCAGGCTATCCGGAGTATCCGCAGTTGTGGGGCGAATTCGTCCATGGCGTGACTGTCCTCGATCTCCTGTTCAACTGCGGCAAGGATGCGCGGCGCTACATGAGGTCTGCAGCGTGAAGCTCTCGATCGTTGCGACGCTGTACCAATCGGCGCCTTACATCGCCGAATTCCATCGGCGCGCCACTGAGGCAGCCCGGCAACTGGTGGGCGAGGCGTTCGAGATCGTCCTCGTCAACGACGGTTCCCCGGACGACAGTCTTGCGAGAGCCGTCGCGCTCACGGAGGTCGACCCGCATGTCGTCGTGGTCGATCTCTCGCGCAACTTCGGACACCACAAGGCCATGATGACCGGCCTCGCGGCCGCCAGGGGCCAGTACATCTTTCTGATCGACAGTGATCTGGAAGAAGAGCCGGAATGGCTGATCCCCTTCGCTGCCCAAATGGAGGCGGCGTCGTGCGACGTGGTCTATGGCGCCCAGTCCAGCCGCCGCGGCGGCTTCTTCGAGCAGGTGAGCGGCGCCGTGTTCTATCGGGCCTTTCGTCTGCTGACCGGCGTCGCGCAGCCCAACAACATCGTGACGGCCCGGCTGATGTCGCGAAGGTACGTCGACGGGCTCCTGCGGCACGAAGAGCGAGAGCTCAACATCGGTGGGCTTTGGGTGACGACCGGCTTCAAGCAGGTGCAACTCACGGTCCAGAAGCATGCGACGAGTCCGACGACCTACTCGCTGTCGCGCAAGCTCAGTCATCTGGTCAATGCAGTGACTTCGTTCAGCAGCCTGCCCTTGGTGTTCACGTTCTATTCGGGGTTGCTGATCTCGATGACGGCCGTGTTCTACATCCTGTATCTCGGGGGGCGGTACTTCTCCTCGTCGGCACCGCCGGACGGCTATACATCGATCATCGCGTCGATCTGGCTCTTTTCTGGGCTCATCATCTTCTTCATCGGTGTGCAGGGCATCTACATTGCCAAGATATTCTCGGAGGTGAAGCAGCGGCCGTACACCATCGTGCGACAGGTGTACGGCCGGGAACAGGAGGGCCATCCTTGAACCAGGAAGCGCGCGAGATTCCATCGGCTTGCTACGGTGTTCTGGAGCGGGTGGCGGCGGAAGGGCCGCTCGCGGAAGCGGCGGAGCAGGTGCGCATCCTCGGATACGCCACGATCGATTCGGGCTATAAGCAGGCCGAGCTCCAGGTCCTCTCCCAAGCCTTTGATGAGATCCGGGAGGCCTACATCGCTCGCCACGGCCAAGCCTATCTCGAGAGCCTCGACGAACTGAACAATATTCGCCTGATGCTGGCCTACGGCGACGGCGCCTTCCTGCGGCTGGCATTGAACGAACACGTACTGAAAACCGTCGCCATGCTGATCAGCGGAAAGTTCGTACTGAATCAGCAGAACGGCGTGATCAACCCGCCCCTGGAGACATACAACCAGGGCGCCTGGCACCGGGACTTGCCGTACCAGCACTTCGTGTCAACCACGCCCCTGGCCATCAACGCCCTGTTCTGCATGGACGATTTCACGGCCGACAATGGCGCGACCTTCGTGCTGCCTGCGTCGCACAGGAACGGGCCCTTTCCGTCGCCGGGCCACGTTCGCAAGAATGCCGTGCAGGTCGAAGCCAGGGCGGGCCAGTTCATCCTTCTCGATTGCATGGCCTTCCATTCGGGCGGCTACAACCGCAGCAGCCGGGCACGCCGCGCCGTGAACCACGTCTACACCATTCCTTACTTCAAGCAGCAGATCAAGATCGCGGGCGTCCTCGATGGCGACCTTTTGCCGCCGCACGCGCGGGAGATCCTGGGCTTTGATTTTCAGGAGCCGCTCTCAGTGGACGGCTATCTCGAGTCGCGCAGGAAGCCAGGCGCTTGAACGATCGCGAGAGGCCCGTTCCTGACATCGAAGGTCGCAGCATGGCGGTATTGCCACCCGGAACCATTCTTCAACTGATGTACCTCGACGAGAGGCTGCGGCGGCTTCCGCCCGGCCGCTTCATCGAGATCGGACCCGGCAGCGGCGAGATCACGCAGGTGCTCCTGCGTCGCGGCTGGACCGGGTGTTCCTACGACCTGGAGCCCAGGACGATCCGCAGACTGCAGGAGCGCTTCGCTGCCGAGGTTTCCGAACATCGATTCTCGGCGGTCAACCAGGACTTCCTTTCGACCGATGAGGAGAGCAAGGCGGACCTCGTCATCTCGTGCATGGTGATGGAGCACCTGGAAGATCCGATGCAGTCCCAGTTCCTGCGGGTGGCCGAGCGAGTCTTGAAGCCGTCGGGGCTGATGATCGGCCTTGTCCCCGGATCGCCCGCGCATTGGGGCATCGAGGATGACATCGCCGGGCACTGCAGGCGATACACGAGGTCGAGCATCGAGGCCTTGGCCGCTGCCAACCAGTGGAGCTTGCAGCACCTCGCAGGACTGACTTTTCCTGTCTCGAACCTCCTGCTGCCGATCTCGAACTTCCTGGTGAAGCGAAGCGAGAGTTCCAAACTCGGCATGTCGCAACTGGAGCGTACGAAGGAATCGGGCCGCCGCCAGGTCAAGTTCAAGACGCACTTTCCATCCGTACTCGGCATGGTTCTCAATCGGAGCACCATGTTGCCTGCCCACCTGATTCAGAAACGCTTCTCGCGGTCCGAGAAAGCCCTGGTCCTGTACTTCGAGGCCAAACCCCGATCTGGAGCGCGAAATGGTTGAAGAAGGCAATCAGAATCTCTTGGCGGACGTGGCCGCCTACTACTCGGGCAAGCTGGCCGAGCATGGTCTGAGCCCACGAGGCGTCGACTGGAACGGGGAGGAAAGCCAGATCCTGCGTTTCCGTCAGCTTTGCAGAATCATCGACCGGCCCGGGGAGGTGTCCGTCAACGACCTGGGCTGTGGCTATGGTGCCCTGTTCGATCTTCTGGCGGCGGATCGCCCGGAGATCAGTTATCTGGGCGTCGACGTCTCTGCCAGCATGATCGATGCGGCACGCGAGCGACTGAAGGACCATTCCAATGCGCGCTTCATCCAGGCGAGCGTTCCGGACGTCATCGGGGACTATGGGGTGGCGAGCGGGATCTTCAATGTCCGGATGGAGCGTACGGATGCGGAGTGGCAGTCGTACCTGGAGGCGACCTTGGACCAGCTCGACCGGACAAGCCGGCTCGGCTTCGCGTTCAACTGCTTGACCTCGTACTCCGACGCCGATCGCATGCGGCCAGACCTGTATTACGCGGATCCTTGCCGTCTTTTCGACCTGTGCAAGCGCCGCTACGCAAAGAACGTGGCCCTGCTGCATGACTACGGGCTGTACGAATTCACCATTCTTGTCAGGAAGCAGGTATGACCAAGCGTCTTGTCATCTTCGGAACCGGCGACATTGCCCAGTTGGCCCATTACTACTTCAGTTCGGATTCCGATTTCGAGGTCGCGGGCTTCACGGTGGATGCGGCCTTCGTGACTGCGCCGACCTTCTGCGGACTGCCGGTGATCCCCTTTGAGGACGTCCTCGACCGCTATTCCCCGGCTGATTTCGAGATGTTCGTGGCGCTCAGCTACTCCCGCTTGAACGCGGTCCGCAAGGAGAAGTACCTGGCCGCCAAGGCAAAAGGCTATCGCCTTGCAAGCTTCATCAGCCCGGCGGCGACCGTGCGCAACGATGGGCAGATCGGGGAGAACTGTTTCATCTTCGAGGACAACACGATCCAGCCCTTCGTGCGGATCGGCAACAACGTGACGCTTTGGAGCGGGAATCACATCGGGCATCACTCGACGATCAAGGACCATTGCTTCCTCGCCTCCCATGTGGTTGTCTCGGGCGGCGTCGAGATCGGG
Source organism: Variovorax sp. RA8 (assembly GCF_901827175.1). NCBI lineage: Bacteria > Pseudomonadati > Pseudomonadota > Betaproteobacteria > Burkholderiales > Comamonadaceae > Variovorax > Variovorax sp. RA8. Next base: position 910,047 of record NZ_LR594662.1, read on the forward strand.
GAGCAATGCTTCGTAGGTGTGAACGCGACGCTGCGGGATCACATCAAGGTCGGCGAGCGGTGCGTGATCGGCGCCGGCGCGCTGCTGCTGGCCGATGCCGAAGCCGAAGGGGTCTACATCGGTCCGGCCACAGAGCGATCACGCGTGCCGAGCACCCGCTTGAGAGGCATATGACGATTGCTTGGAAGAAGCTGGGCTGTCTCTACTGCCCTGGCGGAGACCGCCATCCCAAGCTCCTGACGCATGCGGCCAACCCGTTGGCGGTGCCACTGGCCGGGGATATCTACCGCGTGTTCTACAGTGGCCGCGATGATCGGCAGCGCTCATCGGTTGGTGCGGTCGACATCGACATCGTGAAGCGGCGGGTGCTCCACGAGCACTTTACACCGCTGTTCGAGCATGGCCCCGCCGGCAGCTTCTACGCAGACGGCGTGAGCATCGGGAACTGCTATCAGACGAGCTCCGGGCGCTACATCCTCTTCATGGGCTGGCAGAACCCGCCCGACGCGCACTGGCGCGGCGAGATCGGGCGCCTGGCCGTCGACCGCGATCTGCGGCTCGCATTGGACGGAGAAAGCGCGTTCATGTCGCTGGATGTGGTTGATCCGGTCAGCCTTTCCTATCCGTGGGTCATCAACGACGGGCCAGGCGACCGATGCCGCATGTGGTACGGCTCGACGCTCACATGGGACGGCGGAAATGGCGAGATGGTCCACGTCATCCGCCATGCCTCGTCCGAGGATGGCAACCATTGGCGTCGGGACGGCGTCGCCGTGCCCTACGCGTTAGACAAGGCTCAGGCCTTCTCGCGCCCTACGGTCGTGAAGGATGCAAAGGGCTATCACATGTGGTTCTCGTATCGCAGCGGCACGGGCCAGACCTATCGAATCGGCTATGCGTCGAGCGAAAACGGATCCGACTGGATGCTCCGGCTGGACGATGCGGGCATCGACGTCTCGGAGGAGGGATGGGATGCCGAGATGATCGAGTATCCCTTCGTGTTCGAACATCGGGGCTCGAGATACATGCTTTACAACGGCAACGGCTACGGGAAGAGCGGTTTCGGGCTTGCCGTGCAGGACGGCTCATGATTGCGCGGCTCACCGATTACATCTATATCGCAGCGACCATCGGCTTCACTGTCTACGGTCAGCTCGTCCTCAAGTGGCGCGTCGGATTTCACGGCCACCTGCCTGCGGAGTTCGCAGACAAGATCCGCTACATCTTCGGTGTGCTGATCGATCCCTGGATCGTTTCCGGGTTGGCGGCGGCCTTTCTTGCATCGCTGACATGGATTGCGGCTATGACCAAGTTCCAGCTCAGCCATGCCTATCCCTTCATGAGCCTGAACTTCGTGATCGTCCTGGTCCTCAGCGCCTGGCTACTGAATGAGCCGATCACGCTTGCGAAGGTGTTTGGCGTCGCGATGATCGTGATCGGTACGGTGGCGATTGCGCGTGGTTGAAACAGACCGGGAAGTGCGGCGCTCGCCGGCGCGGCTCGCGTTGACGACGGCGCTCGCAACTGCATCGGCACTGCTGGTCGTCTTGTACATGCTCTCGCCGCCGCGGTGGGAGACCAACGACGACGTCGCCATGTCCATGGTGACGCACGGCTACGGCATCGCTGCGCCGGGCGCACCTCCCTACCTCATGTTCTCGAACGTGTTGTGGGGCTACATGGCGCGCAGCATTCCAGCTTTCGGCGGACTGCTGGGCTACTCGACCGCGACGATCGGGGCCCTCTCCATCGCGTGCGCCGCCGTGACGTACGGGATGCTGCGTCTCGGTGCGGGTTGTGTGCCGAGCCTGGCAGCCGCCGGCCTTCTGTTCGTGCGCCCCATGCTCTTTCCCCAGTTCACGGTCAACGCGGGCATGCTCATGGTCGCAGCAGCGATCCTCTGGTGCGTGCATTCGGTCGAACGCCCCGCCTGGGCGCTGGCGGCGAGCGCGTTGCTCGCCCTCCTGAGCTACTTGATTCGGAGTCAGGAGTGTCTGCTCGTGCTGGCGGTCGCCCTTCCGCTTCTTTCCTGGCGCCCGCTGCGATCCAGGCGCGTGCAGGGGGTCCTGCTGGCAGTCTGCTGTGCCATTGCCGCGGCTGCGATCTTCGATCATCGCGCGTACCAGGCTAAGGAATGGCAAGAGTTCAATGCGCTCAACCCCGTTCGCGCACGACTGACGGACTTTCGTGCCGGGGAGTCCTTGCGCAAACGCCCGGACATCGTCGAGCGGCATGGCTACAGCCTCAACGATGTTGCCTTGATGGAAAAGTGGTTCTTCGTCGATCCAGGGATCGCCGATCCGGTAAAGCTGGACGCCATGCTGGCAGAGGCCGGTCCTCTGCCGCGCCAGGATCACGCGTGGGCCAATGCGCTGATCAGTCTGAAGGCGCTCGGACATCCATCGCTCTGGGTTTTCGTCGTCGTCGGAGTGCTCGGTGCCATGCTGCGGCCGAGCCGAGGGTTGTTCATGGCGTGGGCGATCTTCCTCGCAGCGATTGTCGCGATGGGTTTCCTTGGCAGGCCCGGTATCATTCGCGTCTACCTGCCGGTGGTCAGCCTCCTGGCGATCGCTCCGCTGCTGCAGCGGACTAGCGCTGGCTCGGTTCGCAATCGGGCCCTTTGCGCGGTGCTCCTCCTGGCGGCGGCGGCAAATGCTTTCAACGTTCTCTCCGAGTCGAGGTCGACGAACACAGCCGACGCGCACGCGCGCGCCCGCGTCGCCGGGTTCCCTGACTATCCGGTGGTGATCTGGGGCGGAGGCTTTCCCTTCGAGGCGGTGTACCCGGTCCTCGGCGCCTCGCAGACAGTCTTGGACTACAAGCTTTACGGATTGGGCGTGTCGACGCTGGCGCCATTCTCTGTCGCCCGCGCGGAAGACCGCGCGGGCCGAGGCATGATTGCGCGCCTGCTGGCTGGGGAGGGGGTGCCGCTGGTCGCCTCGGACGAGGAAATCCGCCTGCTTGGCGTTTACTGCCGGGAGCACCACGGTGGACAATTGCAGCAAACCGAAAGACCTCTGAAGGCTGGCGGCGGGCCGAGTCGTTATCGTTGCGTCCAAGGACGCTGACGCGGCACCGGATCGGTCGCCAGCAAGCAAACAATCGATATGGCAAACAGCAAGATTCCCTTCAATTGGCCGTACATGACGGGCAAGGAGCTTTACTACATCGCCGAGTCGCACTTCAACGGCCGGCTGGCAGGAGACGGGCTGTTCACGAGCCGCTGCCACCGATGGATCGAAGAGCGCACCGGCTGCAGCAAGGCGCTGCTCACGCATTCGTGCACTGCGGCGCTGGAGATGGCGGCGCTGCTGATGGATGTGAAGCCGGGCGACGAGATCATCATGCCGTCCTACACGTTCGTATCGACGGCCAACGCATTCGTGCTGAGGGGTGGCGTCCCTGTGTTTGTCGACATCCGCGCCGACACCCTGAACATCGACGAGTCGCTCATCGAGGCGGCGATCACCCCTCGCACCCGCGGCATCGCGGTGGTTCACTATGCAGGCGTAGCCTGCGAGATGGACGCGATCATGGCCATCGCCGAACGGCATGGACTGACGGTGGTCGAGGACGCCGCCCAGGGTGTCATGGCGAGCTACAAGGGCAGGCCCCTGGGCAGCATCGGCCAACTGGGGGCCTACAGCTTCCACGAAACCAAGAACGTGATCTCCGGGGAGGGCGGGGCGCTGCTCGTCAACGACCCCGCCCTGGTCCAGATGGCGGAGATCATCCGCGAGAAGGGCACCGACCGCAGTCGCTTCTTCAGGGGCGAGGTGGACAAGTACACGTGGCAGTCGGTCGGGTCCTCCTTTCTCCCGGGCGAACTGATCGCCGCCTTCCTGTGGGCGCAGTTCGAGGAGGCCGAGCGCATCACGCAGATGCGCATGGATGCCTGGGACCGCTACCACGTCCTTGTGGAGCATCTGGAGACAGCCGGGGCTCTCCGGCGGCCGCGGGTGCCCGAGGGTTGCCGGCACAACGCCCACATGTACTACGTGGTGCTTACGCCTCGGATCGATCGGCAGAAGGTGCTGGACGCGCTCAAGCGGGCCGACATTGCGGCTGTCTTCCATTACGTTCCGTTGCACTCCTCGCCGGCGGGACGCCGCTATGGCAGGGCCCACGGCACATTGGATGTCACCGATCGCCAATCCGAATCCCTCATCCGCCTCCCTCTCTGGGTGGGGCTGACGCGGGAAATGCAAGATGGCGTCGTCCAGGTGCTGGCAGACGCGATCTCAGCGCAATCCTGAGGGCGCTTTCGCAGCCTGTTCAGGGCGGCCGTGGCGGCGCGTGCGCGCAAGCCGCGGTTGGAGATTGCGCTAAAGTGCGCGATTGGTTGCCGCCATCTCGGACAAGTGACGCTCGCGCGGCCCGGCCTGACAGGCTTTCCCCTCGCCGACCCAGTCGACCACTTCCTACATAGAACCTCGAGCCCCAATTTCAGATGCAAACGCCATTCAGCAACAAAACCTTATTGATTACAGGCGGGACGGGGTCCTTCGGTAACGCCGTCATCAAGCGCTTTCTCCAGACGGACATCGGTGAGATCCGGATTTTCAGCCGGGACGAGAAAAAGCAGGACGACATGCGCAAGCGTTACAACAACGCCAAGCTCAAGTTCTACATCGGCGATGTGCGCGATGCGCACGGCCTGGCCGCCGCCATGCGCGGCGTCGATTACGTGTTCCACGCGGCCGCCCTCAAGCAGGTCCCGTCGTGCGAATTCCATCCGATGCAGGCGGTTCGCACCAACGTGCTGGGCGGCGAGAACGTCCTCGAGGCCGCGGTCGCCGCGGGCGTCAAGCGGGTTGTGTGCCTGAGCACCGACAAGGCGGTCTATCCCATCAACGCCATGGGCATCAGCAAGGCAATGATGGAGAAGGTCATGGTGGCCGCGAGTCGAAACCTCGAAGGCACCGCGACCGTGATCTGCGGCACGCGCTACGGCAACGTGATGGCCTCCCGTGGGTCGGTCATTCCGCTGTTCGTGCAGCAGGTCCTCGACGGCCAGGACATCACGATCACTGACCCGGACATGACGCGCTTCATGATGACGCTGGCGGACGCGGTCGACCTGGTTCTCTACGCCTTCGAGCACGGGCAGAACGGGGACATCTTCGTCCAGAAGTCGCCTGCCGCGACCATGGAAGTCCTCAGCCAGGCCATCCTGGACCTGATGGGGAAGAAGGACCATCCCATTGCCATCATCGGGTCGCGGCATGGCGAGAAGCTGTTTGAGTCGCTGCTCAGCAAGGAGGAGCGCGCCTGCGCGGAAGACCTTGGCGACTACTTCCGTGTGCCGCCGGACGGACGCGACCTGAACTATGCGAAGTTTGTCGAGCAGGGCGAAAGCCGCATCACGCGAGCCCTTCACGGCGAGGAGTACAACTCGCACAACACCACGCGCCTGGACGTCGAGGGCATGAAGCAACTGCTTCTGAGGCTCGAGTTCATGCAAAAGGTCGCTCGCGGCGAGCCAGCCGTGCTGGAAGGGTGATCCGGTGAAGGTGCTCATCACGGGTGCCGGCGGTTTTGTCGGCAAGAATCTCCGCCTGGCGCTCTCCGAGCGCAAGGACGTGGAGGTTGTCGCTTTCGAATCCGGTGACAGCGTCTCGAAGCTGCCGGAACTGCTGCGCGGCGTGGCGTTCGTGTTCCACCTCGCGGGGATCAATCGGCCGCAGGACCCGAAGGAGTTCACCACCGGAAACCTCGAGCTGACGCAATCGCTGTGCGACGCGGTTGCCAGGGAGATCGAGGCGAGCGGCAGGAAGATCCCCTTTGTCCTGACCTCTTCCATCCAGGCTGAACGGGACAACGCCTACGGGCAGAGCAAGCGCGGAGCGGAGCAGGCTGTCTTCGCCGCCGCGAAGCGCCATGGATTCCCGGCGCATGTCTTTCGCCTTCCCAATGTGTTCGGCAAATGGTGCCGTCCGAACTACAACTCAGCCGTGGCCACCTTCTGCCACAACATCGCCCGCGGGCTGCCGATCGAGGTGCGCGATCCGGCAGCGCCTCTGACGCTCGTCTACATCGACGACCTCGTGGCGCGTTTCATTGAATTGCTCGACGGCGCCAACGCTTCGCTGGATGCTGCCGGCTTCGCAACGATGACGCCCCAGTACTCGACCACCGTGGGCGAGGTGGCGGAGCTCATCGTCCGCTTCAAGGAAAGCCGGAAGACCCTGGTGACCGAGCGCGTCGGGACGGGGCTCGTGCGGGCCTTGTATTCGACCTATGTCAGCTACCTGCCAGTGGATGCGTTCAAGTACGGCGTCCCGCGCCATGGGGACGCGCGTGGTGTGTTCGTGGAAATGCTCAGAACGCCTGACAGCGGCCAGTTCTCCTATTTCACCGCCCATCCGGGAATAACCCGTGGCGGCCACTACCACCACAGCAAGACCGAGAAGTTCCTGGTCATCAAGGGCCATGCGCGCTTCAAGTTTCGCCACATGCAAACCGGCGAGACTTACGAGTTGACCACCAACGGCGACGAGGCCGAGATCGTCGAGACCGCGCCGGGCTGGACACACGACATTACCAACATCGGGCAGGACGAGATGATCGTCATGCTGTGGGCGAATGAGCTCTTTGACCGCGCCAAGCCAGACACCTACGCCAGTCCGCTCTGACACTCTGAGTTATGAAGAAGCTGAAAGTCATGTCGGTGGTCGGCACGCGACCCGAGATCATTCGTTTGTCCCGTGTGTTCGCCGCGCTGGACGAACACTGCGAACACGTGCTGGTCCACACGGGGCAGAATTACGACTATGAGTTGAACCAGGTCTTCTTCGATGACCTGAAGCTGCGCAAGCCGGATCATTTCCTGAACAGCGCAACCGGCAGCACGAGCGCGGCGCATACCATCGGCAATCTCATCATCGAGGTCGATCGCGTGCTGGCAGAAGTGCAGCCCGAGGCGATGCTGGTGCTTGGCGATACCAATAGTTGCCTTTCGGTGATTCCCGCCAAGCGACGCAAGATTCCAATCTTCCACATGGAAGCCGGCAATCGGTGCTTCGATCTGCGGGTGCCGGAAGAGATCAATCGCCGAATAGTCGATCACACTGCCGACATCAATCTCACCTACAGCACGATTGCGCGCGACTACCTGCTGCGAGAGGGATTGCCGCCCGACCAGGTGATCAAGACCGGCAGTCCCATGTATGAGGTGCTGCACCATTACATGCCCCAGATCCAGGCTTCCGACGTGCTGCAGCGCCTGGGCCTGACCGAGGGCAACTTCTTCGTGGTCAGTGCGCATCGCGAGGAGAACATCGAGTCAGAAGGCTCATTCGGCAAGCTGGTCTCCACCTTGAATGCGATTGCCGAAGACCACGACCTGCCCGTGATCGTTTCCACGCACCCCCGAACGCAGAAGCGAGTCCAGGCCACATCGACCAGCTTTCACCCTCAGGTCCGCCTCCTGAAGCCTCTCGGCTTCCACGACTACGTGAAGCTGCAGATGTCCGCCAAGGCCGTCCTTTCGGACAGCGGCACCATCAATGAAGAGTCCTCCATCCTGAACTTCCCGGCCCTCAACCTGCGCGAGGCGCATGAGCGGCCCGAGGGCATGGAGGAGGCCGCCGTCATGATGGTGGGGCTCGGCGTCGAGCGCGTCCGCCAAGGCTTGGCTGTCCTGAGTTCGCAACTACGGGGCGCCGATCGCAGCTTGCGCCTGGTCGCCGACTACAGCATGCCCAACGTTTCCGACAAGGTGCTTCGGATCATCCACAGCTATGTGGACTACGTGAACCGGGTAGTGTGGAAGAAATATTAAGCAGCGTCGGGTCCGACTCGGGGCTTCCAATAATTGCAGCGGGGTAGCTTGATCGCCTCGCATCCCTCGGTCCGCTTTGACACAAACTGGCGATTTCATCTCAGCGCCTGTTTGCGTCAAGGGGATCGCTGAAAGAACAATGGTCAAAATCGGCACATCGACAGGCCCGTACCATGAAATTTAAAGCATTCATCAATCGGCTGCTGTCCGGTTCCCGGAGCGCGCAAGACCAATGGGTGCAGGCCGACCTGGCTGCCGCCAATGGAAACCCATCGGAAGCTCTTGCAATCTACCGCGACCTGGCCAGCATCACGCCGCGCAGCGCCGATGACTATTGCTATTCCGGCCTTTCACAACTGAGGCTGGGCGAGCCGAAGCGTGGGATCGAAAATCTGGAAGCGGGCTTGGGAAAGTTTCCGGAGGATCGGCGGTTGCTCGAGCACTACGTGCGCACCTGTTCCGAGCTCGGGCAGATCAATCGCGCGATTCAACGGTTCACGAATGGCACGACGAGCAAAGCGGGGGCATGCGAAACGCTTTTCGCCCAGGTCCCGCATTCGAACGTCCAAGTCAGTCTTATTGAGTATTGCCTCAACAATGCTATGACAGAACTCGCGGACGCGAGGTTCCAATCCGTCCAGGAGAATCTCAGCGACACCACATCGGCTTGGCGGCTAGCCGATGCGCTGCTGCAGAACCGGCGCAGCAAGGAGGCCGAAGTCATCTATCGGCGACTCGCAGTCCGCCCGGCTGAAAATTCAGAAGCCGTCATGCATTCCGCACTCGCGGAATACAGATTGCATAATCCTGGTCGAGCGGTCGACCTGCTAGAGAAAGGGCTGGCAGACTATCCCGCGGCGCACAATCTGCGCGAGCACATGGTTCGGATCTGCTCCGAGTTGGGACAGATGGATCGGGTCACCCGTGTGCTGGTGCCGAACGCGGCCAATGAGACGCAGGCTTGCGAAGCACTCTTTGATGCATACAAGGATCCGCAGATCCAGGTCAATCTCATCGGTTACTGTCTCCGCAGTGGATTGATCGAGCTCGCTGAACGCAAGATCCGCTCTGCCATCGAGGACATCGTGGACAGCGAAGCACTTTGGAAGCTTTCCGATCTCCTTTTGCAGAACGGACGGACAGGAGACGCGGAGGCGATCTATCGTCACCTGACTACGCAGCAGGCCAGCAGTCCGGAAAGCGCGATGTACGCCGGCCTCGCCGCATACCGGCTCAGAAATCCGGAACAAGCTGCCGACTTGCTGGAGGCGGGCCTCGAAAAATTCCCGAAGGCCGAGCAACTGATGGGGCATTTCGCGCGCATCTGCATTGAGATCCACAAGGTGAGTCGTGTCGCCCGCTTCGTGGCGCCAGAAGCCAAGACTGAAGCCGATGTTTGCGAGGTTCTTTTTGAAAAATTCGTCCATTCACCCGTTCAGGTCAGCCTTATTGAATACTGCGCAAAAAATGGTCTGGCAGAGCTTGCAGAGCAGAAGCTGATATTTGTGCAGCAAACCTCCAGGGATGCGACCACGCTCTGGAATGTTGCGGAATTGCTGGCGAAACTTGGCCGACGCAATGAAGCAGCCGAGATCTACAAGGCGTTGGTTGCACGTGATGTTGAGAGTGCCGAGGACTACTACTATTCATCCTTGGCATCGCTCAGGCTCGATGATTTCATCAAATGCCTCGAAACTCTTGAAAATGGACAACAAAGGTACCCCGCGGACGGCGACATGTCGGCGTTGTACATGCAGGTATGCGCTCGTCGTCTGGAATATGATCGCTACCTGAGGTTTGTCGAGAATTCAGGATCCATGGCTCGCTCGTCGGCTCTGTCGATGCTGGATTTCTATCACTGGTTCAGCAAGCGCGCGCCCGTTGATTTCGTCGTCAATTTCAAGGAACTCGAATCAATGCTCCCCGCCGGCATGGTCGATACCTTGAGAAAACGCTTCATCCTGTTTCTTCGAGAAAATCCGCAGCCGATGGAATTGGCCCGGATTTTAGTGTTTTTTACGAAATATCTCGATCTCAGTGCTGATTTCGCTGCCGAGATACTGAACACAATTCTTGATTCTCACAGGGCCGACAATGAGCAGTTCAGGGCAGATGAGAGGGCGCTGCGCATTCTTCATGACCTCTCTCCCCCGATGATCCCCCACTATCAGATGGATCCTGGATGGGTGCTGCGTCAATTCATTTTTGCCAGTCAGTCCTTGGCGGAAAGTCCAATCGAACTCACGAATCCGATTGTCGACATGACCATCAATTGGATGCCGTGGCAGTTGCTTTTCTGTCAGGCGAAGCCAGAGTTGTATGGTGAGGCGATGGCCGCGCTTGAAAAGATGGTTTTCAAGACTTGGCCGAAGTTGAACTTTGTCGCACCGCACATCGGCCGCAGGTTCGCTGCCACCGGCGAGAAACGAAATAAGATCCGCGTTGGCTTCAATGTCCACGATTCGATGCCAATGATGTCGGGGCTGCTGACGCAATTGAATCCGGACATCTTCGATACGGTATTCCTGCGTCCCGGAAAGCCGGGACAGACACCGGCTGCGAAGAGCTGGGTCGAACGTGCGGGAAAGACTGTCGAATTTTCCGATCTCGACACGTACGCGGCAGTCGAAACGATTGCAAGCCAAGAGTTGGACATCATCGTAGCCGGTCCAGCCATCGCCACATCTTTTTATCCAATGATGGCCAAGCTCGCGCCCCTCCAGATGATCTTGCTGGAACCGAACTGGACCGACGGGCTGACGAATTCGGATTACTACATTTCGTGGCGACAAGCCGAGCCCGAGGATCCAGCCGCCTACTACAAGACCGCTGTCTCATTCCTCGAGCACCCTCCTTACTGGATAGAAAAGCCGGCGCTATCCAGCAATGCCTGGCCAGTACCTCCAGCGATACGGGCCGAAGTCCGACGGCGCTTGCTGAACTGCGGTCCTGACGTCCGTGTCTATCTTTGCGCCAACACGCCTCCCAAGGTTCATCCGGAGATGGACGAGATTTTTCGCGACCTGCTGGAGCGCGACGGATCCGGCGTCCTGGTATTCCTGCGCGCGGAGTACAAGAACCTCAAGATCAGGTTGCGGGAAAAACTTGGGAAAAGTTTTGAAAGGGTCATATTCCTGCCTGCGCTCAGCAAGGATGATGCACATTTGCTGCTGCAATCGGTGGACTGCTGTCTGGATTCATACCCGCTCTGCGGAATGTCGTCCAGTTTCGATGGAGCGATGCTTGGCGTCCCGATCGTGACCCTTCCTTCGGAAATTCCGTTTGGGCGCTGGACTGCAGCGATCTATGAGTACATCGGCGTGACCGGTCTCACGGCCAGGGACAAGCATGACTACATCGACATCGCGGTGAAATTGGCGAAGGACTCAGCCTGGAGAAACGAAAAGGCCACCGAGCTGAGGCAAAAGTCCTCACTCTATGTCGAGAGCCTGGACAGCAGCAGGGAATTCGAAGAATTCCTCATTGAAGCTTGGGATAGAAAGCTCCAAGGCTTGGAGCCGACCAACTGGATCAATGGCCGGTGGCAGTAGCAGGCTGCCCGCACGTCATCGGCTTGAACTTTCAGCCCTCCGGGCGCGGTTGGCACGGACGGTGCCGTCGGCCCTAAATGCCAAGAGCTCATCTTCAAGCGCCTTCGACGATCCGGCTGAATGACTGGATGTCTTTAGCCATCGCGGCGCTGGCAATGGCGACTTTCATCGTCGCCATGTTGATCCCGATCTACTCCGACGAGATCGCGATTCAGATGGCACGCGCGCGTTTCTTCATCGAAGGAGGCGCGCTGCTGAACCTGTTTCCCCAATGCCGTCCGTTGCTGGCACCCATACCGGCATCGTGGTATCCAGGTGCAGTCTTCAACGCCATCGTGTACTCAGGTGCGACGGGCATCGGTCTCCGGATCAGGGGAATCGCGCTGTGTGCGGCTTGGCTGCTGCTGCTGTGGATCTGGGCTGGCCGCCATCCGCAAACGCTTGTTCCGAGGCGGCGCTTCCAGGCGCTGATCCTGTCGTTCAACATGCTTGGCGTGCTGCCCTTCGTGCTCGTCCTCGCGCGGTCGGAGCAACTTCTGGTGCTGGGGCTTGTCGCGTACTGCATGCTCGCACTCTTCTGGCCCGCAAAGGCATCGGACGGCTTGCCCATGAAGAGCCTGAAGGGCGCGGCGCTCTTCCTGATGGGATCGGTGTTCCTGCTGACGCATCCCAAGGCCTTGTTTTTCGCGCCGCTGATGGTGGCTTCGACCTGGCTGGTCTTTCGAAATGCCGGGCGGCAGTGGGTGGCTGGCGCCATGCTGGTGACCGGCTTTGCCATCTTCCAGTCGTTCCAGTATGCCCAACTGACTGCGAGCTGTCCGGGCGCGCCCGAGATGGCGAAGGTGCTCGCGCAGCACACATTGGACTTTCGTCTGCTTGCGAGTGACAAGCCTGCTCTTTTGCTGGAGGCTTTGCGCAACCTGGCGTCCTCGCTCGGACTGGTGATGGATCGCATGCCGGTGACGATCGCATATCAATCAAGCTGGCTGCCGGCGATCCAAAGCGAATGGATAGCGCCCTGGCTGAACCGTTTCGGAATGCTGCTCAAGGCCAGCCTGTACGCGCTGGCGCTGACGTTGCTCCTTGCCGCCGTCCTCCGCTTAGCGGTGCAACTGGCGGGCAAGCGGCTCGACAAGACGATCCTGCTCGGCTTCGCGCTTGTCGCGGGGTTGGTGTTACACGGCAGCGTGTACAACCCGAATGCCTGGCATTTCTACACGCCCGGCCTGATCGTGCCCGCGTTGGTCGTGCTGCTGTTGCTGGTGCTACCCACGGCGATGGCGGCACCGAACTGGATGCGGTCGGCCTCGGGTGCTTTTGCGTTCTACTGGATGTGGCTCGCGATAACGAGCATGGTGCTGTTGCTCGCCCTCCAGACGCCCGAACTGCTGAGGATTGCACGAATCGGCAACAACGTGATCACGGGGCAACTGCTATCGACACCGGCATTCGTGCATGAGGACGAGCGTGCCCGTCTGCTTGCACTCGCCAGGCGCTGCGACATCAAGGATGGCGATGAACGGCTGGTGCTGGACGGCCCCGCCTACTTTCTCTTCCAGCAAGGACGCCAACCGATCAACGTGTTCTACGTGTCCGACTTCGCCTTCGGCATGGACATCGGACCGCAGCTTCCGGATTTTTTGAAGAAGATCGACAGCGGCGGCGTCCTTTCGCGCTGCGAGTTCCTGCCGAAGGTGTTGCGCGACAGGGCGACTGTGTCAGACAAGATGTGTTGCGTTTCAAAGTCCGACCTATAGCCCCGATGATGTGCCGGCCCGCGATCCACCGCGGGCGAACTCAGACCAGAGAGAAGAATACGACTTCACCATCGCTCCGGACCAAGGTGGCCGGTTTGTTCAGCAGCCGCGTCAGGCTGTCGATCACCTCGACCCCTCCGTCTGCATAGCCCCGCTTATCGACATAGACCCCCGCGAAGCCAAGCGCTCGCGCCGTTTCGATCTGGACAGAAATCGGCGCGGCGGAAAGCTGGCGATAGAACTTGTCCCCTTTGCGGCCGGCCATGCCGCCACCGCTCCAGCGCAGTTCCTTCGAATTGAGGAATCCGACCAACTGATCGTAGCTGTGCATGCGATGAACAGGTGGACTTTCGGGGAACGAGATGTACGGGATCTGGAGGATGCTGGCCCCCCTTGGCATCAGGGCTTCGATCCGCCCGACGAACTCCTTGTCCGACTCGAACCTGGCCCGGCCGCTGAGGGCCTCGTTCTCCCCGAACCTGGCCGTCTGGTCCCACACGCCGACAACAATGACAAGGCCGACAAGCAGGACGGCAGGCCTCGTCGAAACCTGCCTGGCTGACAGAAGTCGGTCAAGCTTGACGAATGCGGCGAGCAGAACGAAGAAGCCGACGAAGACACCCATTCGATCCCAAGCCCTGATCGTCGGAGACACCAGCAAAGCGAAGAACACGTTGAATCCACCGACCGTAGCGACGAGGAGGATCAGGAGGGTCAGGACGGTGATGACGCGCTGGGTCGGTTCTACCCGTTGGCCGGCCGCCATCTGAATGGCATGGAAGAGAACGATGAACAATCCCGCCAGACCGACGATGCCGACGTAAGACACCGTGTTCGACAACGGAAATGCGGTGGCGTACTGCGCGGCGAAATCGCCGAGGAAATTCAGCCGGTGCTGCAAATGCGGCATTACGAGGTGGGTCAGCTTGAGAGCATAGATCTCGGTCTCCACGGGCATGCGTTGAGCGACCTCCAGATTGACGCCGTTCTTCCAGGTGTAAATGACATTCGGCAGTACGTTCAGGCCGACACCGAGGGTGATCACCGCCCCCGCGGCCAGAGGAGCCTTGAGCACGGCCAGCGTCCGATGGGCGGCCACGCCCATGAGCGCGAAGAGGGCAAGCAGGATCAGCCCGAAGAACGCGAAATACACGCCGAAGGAACTCAGTGCGACCAGCAAGAGCGCCACGCCGACCAGCCCTGCGCGCGAGGACGCCAGCGGTTGCAGTCTGAAGCACCGATACCCGATGTAGAAATAGATCGGGACAGCGAAATACCATGTGTAGAACAGATGGCCCATCAGCAGCCGAGCGAAGTGGAACGGCAGCAGAGTGAAGAGCAGGGCACAGGCGAAGGAGCTGTCGTTTCTCAGGTCGAGCTTCTTGCAGACGACGAAAGTGGCGGCAAAGGTCGCCGGAAAGCTCAGCAAAAAATAGAGGTTCGCGGCCGAGTAGTAATTGCCTAGCAGTCTGCCGAGCAGTTTGAGGATCAGGAGGTTCCCGCTGTCCGATCCGGGGTAGTCCAAGAAGGATGATCCGAAAGGAAAGCCGCTTCGGCTATTGGCGAAGATCCAACCTTCCGACGCGCGTTGAGCAAGCCACAGGTGACTCAGTGCGTCGCCTGCATAGACAAAGGGGTGATCGAGATTAGGAATGAGAGCGCCTTTCCATCCGGACATGATGGCGCTGGCGAGCACGAACGACAGCACAAGGCCAAGAAGGAGGAGCGCATTCGTTGCGTTCGCCTCGATTCGAAAGGAGTGGCGTTCCCTCGCGCGCGGGTTGGCATTCATGAGCTACGTAAGGATCACGGGAGGTGGTGGCCTACTTGAAGAGCCATCTGCTCCCGGCAAAGGTCAAAGGCAACGTCAGCGCGATGCTCGCCAGCGGCGCGAAAGCGGCAGGCCAGCGAAATGTGTCGACCCATGCATAGACGGTCAGCGCACCAAGCGCGTACTGCCCCAGATAGACCAGCGGCAGCATCGCGGCCTTCTTTTCACTCCGCGGGGCCCCGAAGACGAAGAACCGGTTGAGCACGTAGGCCAGCGCGATCCCAGAGATGAAAGCAATCGCATAGCTCAACCAGTACGGCATGAACACAAGCAATGCCAGGTACAAGAGGTAGGTGCCCAGCGTGTTGACGCCTCCCGAGACGAGGAAGCGCAGAAATGGCGATGGGATCTGTCGGGCAACCATCGTAGGCAATCAGTTCCGCTCCTTCCCGGCGGCCTTCAGACGCAGGAACTCGGCATGATCCCTGATGTAGTCGTTGCCGTCGTAGTATTCGGACGCGAAGACCAGGAGCGCGGCGTCCGACGAGTAGCGGTACTGGATGCCCCACGTCATCGGCGGCAGATAGATACCCACCGAAGGCCTGTCGAGCTTGAATTCCTGGCGCCTGGTTCCATCATCAGCGACCACGCTGACCTCACCTTTCACCGCGATCAGGAACTGGTGGCACTTGTGGTGCGCATGCTCCCCGCGAGTTTCAGCAGTCGGCACGTCGTAGACGATGAAGTAGCGCATCGGCTTGAACGGAATATCGCGCTCGAACTCGCCCACGGAAAGACTGCCTCGCATATCCGGCACCGCCCGCAACTGGTGCAGCGTAACGCCAGTAACGGAAGTGACCGTGACTCCCGGGGCGGCAATGTCCTGGGTGTCATGTGTGCTCGCCGCATGCGTGTCGGTATCGACATATCCGGTGATGCGCGCCGGATTCCCGACGACGATGGCATTCGGCGGCACAGAGCGCGTCACCACTGCACCGGCGCCAATCATCGCGTGACGGCCGATGGTGATGCCAGGCAGGATGGTCGAATTCGCGCCCAGTGAGGCCCCGGTCTGAATGGTGGTGCGGCCAAAGACTTCCGGATATTGCTTGCTGCGCGGAAAGATGTCGTTGGTGAAGGTGACGTTCGGCCCGATGAAAACATCGTCCTCAATGCGAACGCCGTCCCACACCTGCACCCCGCACTTGATCGTGACGCGGTCACCGATGACTACGTCGTTCTCGATGAACACGTGGTCGCAGATGTTGCAGTCGCCGCCGACGCGCGCCTGCGGCAACACGTGGGCGAATGCCCACACCCGTGTCCCGGGACCGATCTGGCTGCTTTCGCACAACGCGTTGGGATGAGTGAAGTAGTCCATGGCTCAAGCTCTCTTGTTGAATTCGTGGAGTCGCATCATGACCGTGTGGGGCCGCCCCTTGGTGTTCTCGTAAATGCGCCATGCGTAAGCCCCCACCACGCCGAGCCCGAACAGGTTCACGGCACCCAGGAATACGATGGTGAGGATCGTCATGGCATAGCCGGGCACGTCGATCAGACCCATCAATCGACCGATAGCGACGATGACTCCGAACAGCCCTGCAAGTATGGCTGTCGCGCCGCCAACGCGCACCAGCAGCCGGATCGGCAGATCGGTGAACGAGAACACGCTGTCCATTAGGTAGTTGACCTTCTTGCGCAGAGTCCAGGCCGACTTGCCGTGCTGGCGCGGCTTGCGCGAGTAGTAGATCAGCTTGCGCTGGAAGCCGAGCCAGAAGAGCTGAGCGATCAGAGAGCTGTGGCGCTCGTCGAGTCGCAGCAGGTTGTCCCGAAACTCGCGGTTGCATCCGAACACATCGACGCCCCCCGGAGGGACCTCGGGCACCACGTACTTTCGGTAGAGCCACCAGAAGAGCTGCGCCGGCAGGCGGGTCATCAACGGATCCTCCCTCCCCTGGCGCGTTCCGACGACCACGTCCACCGGCTCGGTGCGCAGCGCCTTGTCCATCTCGAGCACCAGTTCCGGCGGCTCCTGCAGATCCGCGGCCATGACCGCATAGCGCTCTGTCTCCGACAGCTCCAGGCCGGCGCGGATCGCCGAGAAGGATCCGAAGTTGCGCGACAGCAGCGCGAGCTTGGAGGCGAAGGGGCGCGCCGGCAGTGCGTCGCGCAACAGCTCGAAGCTGCGGTCGGGGCTGCCGTCAATGACGAAGACGGCCTGGATCTGGCCATCAAGATCGTGGTGCAGGCCGCTGACGGCGTCCAGCAGGTCCGGAATCGAGCCTTCGTTCCGGTAGACGGGGATCACGAGGGTCAGCACGGCTCCGCCTCAATGCGGGAAGAATGAGCGCACGGCATGGATCACCTGGACAACTTCGCTCTCCGACAGACCCGGGAAACACGGGAGCGAGACAACCGTGCGGCACGCTCGCTCGGTGAACTCCAGCGAACCGGCGCCTTGCGCGGCGGGATACGCGGGCTGCAGATGATCGGGTACGGGATAGTGCACGTCGGTCGATACCTCATGCGATCGCAGATGTTCCCTGAACGCCTCGCGTGAGTCGACACGAACGACATAGAGATGACCGACGTAGTCGTCGCCGGTGGAGGGCGGAAGCGCAAGTGGCAGGTCTGCGAAAGCCGCGTTGTACCGAACTGCGATATTGCGGCGCTGGTCATTCGACGCGTCCAGCCGCGGGAGTTTGGTGCGAAGGACCGCCGCCTGGATCTCGTCGAGTCGGCTGTTTCGGCCATGCGGCGTCAACACTTGATATTTGGTTGACCAGCCGTACTGGCGAAGCGTTCGCACCGCTTGTGCGATCTCGGGCTCGTGGCACACCACGGCGCCGCCGTCTCCGAGCGCGCCCAGATTCTTGGTCGGATAGAAGCTGAAGCAGCCGACGTCGCCGAAGCTCCCGGCGCGCCGCCCCTTTAGCGTCGCTCCGTGTGCCTGTGCGCAATCTTCGATCACAGCCACACCGGCTTTCCGCGCCAATTTTGCGAGCGCCTCGATGTCCGCGAGTTGCCCATAGAGATGCGTCACGATGATCGCCTTGGGCTTGTGCTGGAGTGCTTCTGCCAGGGCGGCGGGTGCCATGTTGAGCGATCGTTCCTCGACGTCGACATAGAGCGGCGTGGCGCCGACGGCGTGGATGGCGGTACTGCCATAGAAACCGGCGTTGGCGACGCAGACGACCCGGTCCCCGGCAGAAACGCCGACGGCGCGCAGGGCCAGTTCGAGGGCATCTGTGCCGTTGGCAAGCGACACGCATTCGGCCGTTCCGATGTACGCGGCAAACTCCCTCTCGAACGCGCTGACCTCGCTGCCGAGGACGTACCAGTTGCTCTGGACGACTCGCATCAGGGCTGATTCGAGATTAACACCTGCGTTGGCTGCACTTGCTGAGAAGAGAGGGATCATGGCTTGGTACCTTCTTGACTTAGAGGCCCGGTGGAATGCGAGCCTGCTTCCCGCGGGGAGGTTGTAAACAGCGCCAGCGGACCGGCAATCTCCTCGGCATCGATCAACGTCGACGAGGCGCCCCAATCGGCCAGCCGCCTGCACAGAGTGTTCGCCATATCCAGTATGGGTCTCGCGGTCGCGACGAGTTGCGACATCTCGACGAGGCCGCGGGCGTAGCCATCCGCGCGGAACGTCTGCCGTGCCCAGTGCTGACCTCGCGCCGCCATGTCGTGTCGCGCCGAAGGGTCGCTGATGAGTTGCTCGATCACTGACCTCAACTGAGCGATTTCGTCATCCGGTGAGATCTTGCACACGCAGTTATCGGGCAGTTCGCCGTAGAAGCCGGTGTTGGTGACCACCACTGGCTTGCCATAGAGCAGGCCTTCTATCGCGGTTGCGGATGCTGCCTCCAGGCTCGGCCAGCGCAGGCAGCAAACGATGTCGGCGTCATTCATCGCTGCCTGCAGCACGGCATCTTCCGCTTCGCCCGTGATCGTGAGTACAACGCGGAGCGAGCGTGCGAGCTGTGCGAGCTCCAACGCATAGCGCGGGTCGATGAGACCGCACAGTCGATACTGGACGCGGCTGCGCAAGAAGGCGCTTGAACCGATGGCGCGAATCACGCTCTCGATGCGCTTGTTCACGTTGGCGTGGCCGACGGTCAATATCTGCACCGGTTCGGACCCGGCGGGTTGATCGGCCACGGACAGGACTGACGGCGCGTTGTAGGCCAAGGGTACGACGCGCACCGGCCCCGCGCAGGATCGGACGACCCGAGGCATCCCCCAATGACTGTGGGAAACCACCCCGTGTGCCATGGCGCAGACCCACTCGGTCATGGGATGATCGCGACTTGCCGAGTCGATGAACTCTCGATGGTCACGGGCGGAGAAGAAGCCGCGAAGCACGGCGTCGCCGTACCAACTGCCGAGCACTTGCTCAGCCTGTGCCCGACGCGTCTCGGCCCATGCGGCAAACAGGTGCGCAACGACGAAATCGTGGAGGCACACGATGCCCGGATGCTTTGAAAGCCAATGCAGGCCGCCACAGTGGTACTCGTAGCTGTTGCCGATCTGGTACACCAGGGCATCGGCAGCCTCGACGGCTTCGTTGACTGCTGATTCGTCCGTCCAGTCGATGACCGGTGCAGCCACAGCATGCGGCGGCACGCCAAGGAGATGGGCCTGCTCGGTGCGCACCACCGTCAGCTCATGCCCCAACTCCAACAGCGGCGGCGCAATCAGCGCCGTGACACGTCCTATAGCTGACGTGTTGGCGAGTGGACTGAACAGGATGAACTTCATGACATCAGGGCGGCAACCGTCGCGGGCCAGGTAATGCCGTGGCTTTCCCAAAGGGACTTCGCGGCGACGCCGAACTTGCGCGTGCGCGTGACGTCTGCATAGACGGCGCTGATAGCTGAAGCCAGCGCCTGGGCGGTCGGCTCAACAACCCAGCCCGTCTCGCGATGTCTTGCAAGGCCCAGCACGCCGCCACTGTCTGTGGTGCTGAGCAAGGCCTTTTCCGCGGTAGCTGCCTCCATGGCAACGTAGCTGAAGGACTCTTCGTCGAAAGGCAGAGAGGCAACGGCGAGTGCCCCGTTGATGTAGTCAGCATACTCCTGACGACCGAGGTAGCGCAGGTCGAGGCGAACGCGGTCCTGGAGGCCCAGGCGCTCCACTGTTTCGTGTAGCACCCGCGCGTCCCCCGGAGTATCAGGAGGGCCTCCGACGATGAGCCGGACCTGCTTCGAGGCATGCGCGACGGCTTCGACGAGCAGATGCTGGCGTTTCGCGCCGTTGACACGTCCGCCTGCGAAGATGTAGCCCTCGGAAGGCCCCCCTGTGAACCGCTCGGGATCGTTGATCGGTGCGCGCAGTATCTCGGCATGCGGGCCGTTGTAACGCCGAAGACGCTGTTGGGTGACGTCGGAGATCGCGAAGATGCGCCGTGCTCCCTTGAAACATTCATCGTCCGCATTCTTGATGAGCTTGCGGATATCGACGCCGATCTGTCCGTCCGGCAGGTTGGTCTGGCCTGCGTCATAGAGATCGTAGGCCTGCCTGTACTGGTGGACCAACCAGAGCGTCTTGCGGGGATGCTGGATCAAATAGGCGGGAAACTTGAGAGCGATGACGTGGTCGACGTTCTGCAGCTCGAGCGAACGCGCCATCAGCATCTGCGACGGGATGCGCGTGGCCGGTTCCCATTGGAATGGCACACGGAGCAACTCGGCCTGGTGCCCGGCGATCTCGAGATTCTTCAGCAGATGTTCCGCGAGCGACTCGGCACCGCCTCGCACGAAAGGGGCCATGTTGTTGACGACAAGCACCTTCACGCCAAGAGCCTTTCGATCACATGAGGCCAGGCGATGTTCATTTCGGCGATGCGCGCGGTGGCGGCTTCTCCGAGACGCCTTGTGGCGATGCGATCCTCGAAGAGCTGATCCATCGCGCTTGCCACAGATGCGGGATCGGGCTCTGCCACCAATCCATTGGCGCCATGCGTCACGAACTCGAGCACGCCACCCGCATCGCTCGTGGTCAGCACAGCTTTGCCGGCATGCGCCGCCTCGATCGAAGGATAGCCATAGGAGTCTTCGTCGACGGGAAGGTACGCCGCCGCGAGGCAGTCCGCCAGTAGTTCCGCCTTTTCATCTTCCGTGATCCATCGGTCATCGATCGTCACGCGATCAGTCACACCAAAGACGCCCGCCAACCGTGCCACTTCAGTCGAGAAGCCGGAGCCGGCACTCATGCCGCACAGCCGCAGCCGAACAGGGGTGCGGCAGTACTTCAAGGCTTCCACCAGCAGTTGCTGGCGCTTGTGGTGCTCGATTCGGCAGATGCAGACGATCTCGTCGTTGAGGGCGCGGAAGCGAAAGCGCTCAGGACGAAGCACTGGCGGGAAGAGCGGTTCGCTTTCGATGCCGTTGAAGCGCAGGAGCCGATCGCCGACCACGCGGGAATTGGAAAAGACACGCCGTGCCTCCCGCAGCGCCGCGGTGTCGGCCGCGCGCAGTGCGTCCCGGATTCCTCTGTGCTTGACGTCGTCGGGAAACCCGCGGTACTCCGTGTCCCAGAGGTCGTAGAAGGCGCGCAGATGGTGGATGAACCAGACGATCTTGTTTGGATGAGGGATGAGGTGCGCTTGCGGGCGGAAGCAGATGAGGCGGTCTGCCGCCGAGAGATCGACGAACCGGAACGCCGCCATCTGGCGGAACAGCAGATCGGGGGAGTCGACCTCAGGCAGGTATATCCGTTCGACCTCGTGCCCGGCTTCGAGCAGCATCGTCTCCAGCCACTCGACGATGTTCCTGTAGCCGCCATTGACGAAAGGAACGAACGACGAACAGAGCGCAATCCTCATCGAGCCAAAGCCCGCTTGAGGCTGCCTGCTACGCGGCTGATGTCCGCCGGCGTCAGGAACTGGTGGGTAGGGAGGTTCATTCCACGCTGCGCCCATTCATCTGCGACCGGGTAGGCGGTCGACTCGCGGTAAGGCGGCAACACATGCATCGGATGAAAAACGGGGCGTGTCTCGATGCCGTCGCTGTCCAGCGCCTTCATGACCGCGTCGCGTCGCGTCTCGTCACCTTCGCGCAGGAAGACCGTGTACATCCAATAGACGTGGTGCATGTTCTGATGCACGGTGGGCAACACGAGCGAATCGCGCAGGGGGGCCAGTGCCTCGTCATAGATGCGCGCGAGCGTCTGACGATCGGCCAGCGCAGCATCCACTGTTTCCATCTGTGCGAGGCCGATGGCAGCCTGGATGTTGGTCATCCGGTAGTTGTAGCCTACCACCGGGAACCAGTAGCGGCGCTCGGGGTCGACCCCTTGGCCTCGGTAGAGCCTCAGTCGTTTGGCCAGTTCGTCGTCGTTGGTGGTGACCATGCCCCCTTCGCCGGTGGTCACGATCTTGTTGCCGAAGAAGCTGAAGGTTGCGCAATCGCCCAGCGAGCCTACGCGCTTGCCATTCACCTCCGCACCATGCGCCTCGGCCGCGTCTTCGAGCAGCCACAGGCTATGCTGCTTGGCGATGGAGGCGAGTGCGTTCATGTCGGCCGGATGGCCGTAGAGATGCACGGGAATGATGCCCCGGGTGCGGGTCGTGATCTTGCGTGCGACTTCTGCGGGATCGATGTTCATCGTGTCGGCGCAGACGTCGACCAGAACCGGCACAGCGCCGCAGTAGCGTACGGCGTTTGCGGTTGCAATGTAGGTCACCGTCGGGATGATGACCTCGTCGCCGGGCTGCAGCCCAAGCGCAACCAGTGCGAGATGCAATGCGGTCGTGCCATTGTTTGCCGCCACGGCGTGCTTCACGCCGCAGAATTTGGCAAAGGCTTCTTCGAAGGCGGCAATGTACTTGCCGTTGGACGAAATCCAGTTGGTGTCGAGGCAGTCCAAGACATACTTCCGTTCATTGCCTTCGAGTTTCGGGTGAGCTACTGAAATGCGGTCCATCGGTCTATGCCCTCTTGTTCATTACTTTGGCCGGCACGCCGGCAACTCTTGATTTCAATTCGACATTCTTGACAATGACTGATCCGGCTCCTGCCAGGACATCGTTGCCAATGGTGATGTCCTGAATCACCTTGCAGCCCACCCCCAGGAAGCTGCGCTCGCCGACCGTCACATTGCCGGCGAGTCCGCAATGGGGTGCGATGTGGACCGCATTGCCGATCCGGCCATCGTGGTCGACGCTCGCGAGGGTGTTGATGATGGCAAGGTCGCCCACCACGCATTCGGCATTGACGACGGCGCCCGCCATGATTGCAACGCCGACTCCGATCTTCGCGGTCGGCGAAATCACGGCCCGCGGGCTGATGGCATTGACGAGGCGGAAGCCGAGCCCGGTCGCGAACGCGGCCAGCCGTTGGCGAAGGGCATTGGCTCCGATGGCAACGAACACCTCTTCGTAGCCCTGGCTGCGCAACTCCTTCAGGTACTCATCGCCGTGCAGAACTGGTACGTCCAGGCATTCACTACCGCTTTCAGGGGCACCGATGCAATAAGCAACAGATGCTCCTGCCGAGCGCAGCAGTTCAATGCAGACTTTGGCATGGCCACCCGAGCCCAGGACGATGACTCCCGGCATCACGCGTCGCCTCGTGCGCGAACCCAGACCTGCGAAGCCGGTCGCGCAAACAGGAGGTTGACGGAGTCCACCGCTTCAAGCTGTTCGGGCGTCCACTCCAGCAATGAGCCGCTCGTGGGCTCGATGGCACGAAACTCCAAGCCGAATTTCTGGAGCACGCCCAGCCAGGCGCCCGTGGAACGGCCCGTACGGCGGACATGCGAATGGCCGAACTCCACAATGATTCCTACGTCGGCGTTGCGCCCGATCGTGGCTGCCGCGCCCTCGATCACATCGAGTTCGGCGCCTTCGACATCGATCTTGATCAGGTCCACCGAGGTGCTGGCGTCGATCATGTCGTCGATGCGGGCCAGTGGCACGTCGATCGTAGTGGCGGTTTGGTCGGCATCTTCGAACGGGTAGAGCGAGTGGTGTCCACACGTAGCTCCGAGATGGAGCGGGAGGCGTCCCGACCGGTTGGAAGCAGCGACCTGATGCGTATCGGTCATGCCGGCGAAGCCATTCAGCACGAGAGACTTGCGCAACAGGTCGTGCGTCATGGGATGCGGTTCGAACGCGATGACGCGGCCGCGTGCCTGCATCGCCGCTGCTGCAGCGAGCGTATGCATGCCGATATTGGCGCCGATGTCTACAAAAGTTTCTCCCGGCCGCAATAGCTTTTGAATAAGCAGACGCGTCCCCACTTCGGCATCAAGCTCACCCGCATCGACAAGAGTTGCCAACAGCGGATAGTCGGACGCCGGGCAAAGCAAATAGCCCACCGATGAGCGAACCAGTACTTCCCCGGGCGCGCCGGGAACGGCCACGCGCCGGGCCGATGCGTACGCATACTGTTCGATGCGCTCTAGCCGAGCCGTGAACTCCGCGTCGGTACGCTCCAGGCGAGCCGTGAACGCCTCCTCGATACCTTCCAGCCGGGTCACGACCGCCTTATGGGTGCGTTCGAAATCTGCCAGGAACGTTTCGAGACGTTGCTGCCGCTGGTTCTGGGTCTGCGTCAACAACTCTAGAGCGAACTGGGTTTCTTGAATGACCTGCAGGCCGACCGACGCCAGTTCGTCTCGCTGCGATTGCTTGTTGTGCTCGATCAGCAGGCGCAGGGAGTGCAGTCCGCCAAAGATGGCGCGGTGGCGCTCCTGTCCGGCCCCTTGGATTTCGGTGAGGAGCGGCGCGACGAGGTAGGCCCGCAGGCGAAAGGCTGCCGGCCGGAGCACCGGCTTCGCGGCGCGGTACAGCCTCCCGACCGCCGACCGCAGACGTGCCTTGATCGACGGCCCTCCGCCGCCGCTTGCCCATCCGCCAAGGACTGCCTTTGCGAACGACGAGCTCGACGGCTTCTGCTCGGGCCCGGCTTCAATCGGCTCAGGCGACAGCTCACGGGCAGCAGCAGTGAGCGCCACGCGGATGTCGGGCCCTGTTCGTTCTGTGTTGTTCATCGAAGATGATCCTGGCCGTTTTCCTGGGCCAAGCGTGCATCGACCTAGCTGTTGTCGAACCGGGGCACCGGCACTGCAGCGGGACCTGTTCCACAGGACGCGGGCGGCACGAGGGGGATGAAGAAGCCCAGACCGCATGCGAACTGGCGGGTCTGGCTTTCGTCATGGGCCCAGTCCATCACAACCCCTAGAAGGAGCGTCCTTCCGCATTCCGGCGCAGATCTGCCTCGACCATCATCGTGCACAGCTCCTCCAGGGTGGTCTTCGGCTCCCAGCCCAATTTCTCCTTTGCCCGTGCCGGATTGCCGATCAAAAGATCGACTTCCGCGGGTCGGTAGTACTTGGGGTTCACCCGTACCAGCGTCTTGCCGCTCTTCACGTCGATGCCGACCTCTGCCTGTTCCTCGCCTTCGAATCGCAGCTCATAGCCGCCGGCCTTGAAAGCCATGTCGACGAACTCGCGCACCGTCTCGGTCCGGTTGGTCGCCAGCACGAAGCTGTCCGGCTCCTTGGCCTGCAACATCATCCACATGCCCTCGACGTACTCCTTGGCAAAGCCCCAGTCGCGCTTGGCGCCGAGATTGCCGAGCTCGAGCACGCTGGACTTGCCCAGCTTGATCTTGGCTACCCCATCCGTGATCTTGCGCGTCACGAACTCGCGGCCGCGCAGGGGACTTTCGTGGTTGAAGAGGATGCCGCTGCAGCCGAAGATGTCGTAGCTCTCGCGGTAGTTGATCGTCATCCAGTGGGCAAACAGCTTGGCGACGCCGTAGGGGCTGCGGGGGTAGAAGGGGGTGTCTTCCACCTGGGGAATAGCCTGCACCTTGCCGAACATCTCGGAGGTGGAGGCCTGGTAGAAGCGGATTTTCGGATTGGTGAGCCGAATGGCTTCGAGCAGATGCAAGGCGCCCATCGCGGTGATCTGGGCGGTGGCGTCGGGTTGGTTGAAGCTGACGCCGACAAAGCTCTGCGCGGCCAGGTTGTAGACCTCGTCGGGGGCCGCTTCCTTCATCAAGGTCAGTGAACTGCCGAGGTCGGTCAGGTCGTATTCGATCAGGTGCAGGTCGGGGTGGTCCTGAATGCCAAGCTCCTCGATGCGCCAGAAGTTGACGGAGCTGGTCCGACGATACGTGCCGTACACAACATAGCCCTTGGTCAGCAAGAGCTCGGCAAGGTAAGCACCATCCTGGCCGGTAATGCCCGTGACTACAGCACGTTTCTTCATGAGGTCCTTCCGATAGATACAGGTGCGCCATCTGCTTGGCGCTGAACCCTGGGATTTTGCCCTAAAGCCCTGGCGCTCCCTTTTCCGCCGGGCTGCGACTTGGAGATCTAGGCCTTTCCGCGTCGACTTAAAATCGCGGGGGTGCCGAAGAGGCGAATAGGCGGCGGCTCTGGATTGCAGGGACATCCAGTGGCTCGATTCAACGATGCATCGGCGCCCCGCGCGCTGGAGCACCCGTGCACGCTCCGTACCGCTCGATACATTTCGTCCGATATTTTTGATTTTGACCGGGCAGGAGCTCGGTGTGCTGTGCCTTGTGTCCCAGTCGGATGCGTCGCAGTGGGAGGTGCGTGCGGTGTGCGAACGTCGTCGTTCGTCCGTACCCCGCACGTTGGCTTGGACCTTTTCGATGATGAATAAGATGACACCACGCCTGGCGCTGGACATGTATGTGCTCGCACAGGGTGTGAAGACGGGCGTTTATCGCGTCTGCGATGAGCTCTATGGGCGGCTGGCCGCTTCTCCGCGGTTCAGCCCGCGCCTGCTTGTCAGGCCGGGCGATGAAGCCAAGGCCGGCGAGTACATCGCCACAAACAGGCTGCCAGGCGTAGTGCTCGACGGCAGCCTTTCGCCCCCTTCCGCCAGCGCAGACATTCTTCTTTCACCTTTCGGCGTGGCGCCGCCTCAGTGGCTCGATGACCACCACGTGCTTAAGGCGCACATCATCCATGATCTGATCGCGATCTACCGGCCCGAGTACTTCAGCCAGGAGGCGTCCGCGGAAGTGCGGGCGATCATTGAAAGCCTGGATGAGCGCACCGTGATTTTCGTGAACTCCGAGCACACGAAGAAGGAGTTGCTGGCCTATCGCCCCGAATTGAGCCCCGGGCAGGTCACCTTGATTCCCCTGGCCGCGGGCTCACGCTTCAAACCCTGCGGTGATCCGGAAGTGCGGTCTTCGATGCGGGCGAAGTACGGCATTCCCAGCGAGGTGCCGTATGTGCTGAGCTTGGCAACGCTGGAGATCCGGAAGAACCTGGACCAGGTGGTGAACGCCTTCGTACGGTATCTCGAGCAGCACGAAGGCAGCCCCATGCGTCTGGTGCTAGCCGGCATGTCCGGCTGGAAGCTTGAGAAGCTCGATGCCGCGCTGGCAGCGGCTGGTCGATGGCGTGATCGCATCGTCCTGACGGGCTTTGTGGCCGATGAAGACCTGTCTGCGCTCTACAGTGATGCACTTTGCTTCATCTACCTGTCACGCTACGAAGGATTCGGCCTACCCCCGCTGGAGGCGATGGCTTGCGGCGCGCCTGTGATCTGCGCTGACAATTCGTCGCTCCCGGAGGTCGTGGGTGGTGCAGGCGTGATGCTGGATGCCGACGATGCGCAGGGCGTGGTGCAGGCCATCCAGCAGATTTCAGATTCTGGTGCGTTGAGGGAGGAGCTTTCCCGCAGGGGTATGCAAAGGGCCTTGCTCTTCAACTGGGATCGCTGCGCTGAAATCGTCATGGACACCCTGTCTGCCGCTTACGAACGACACGCCGCTCGGCCCCCAAACCTGAAGCGCCGGGCCACGGTTCTTCCGGCGACGCCGGAAGGGTTGGCTGCCGTCAGCGTCGACAGCATGCCCGAGGCCAGCTTCTTCGGCTACAGGAATGGCAGCCTCGGGCCCAGCTTTGCCGCCCATGGGGCACCACTCTCGAATCGCGCGGATGCGGCATGGCCCATATGGTCTGAGCGCCTGCCGATCTCCACGGCCACGCCGGCCGATCGACCAGAGGGCGGCTTGCGCACGCAGGGCCATTCGAAGTTCGGCACGTCCGACACGCCGCTCGTTAGTTACGTGACAGTGGTGCGCAACAACAAGGCCACGCTGGCGCGGACCATCGAGAGTGTTCAGCACCAGACCTATGGCAACGTCGAGCACATCGTGCTGGATGGTGCCTCGACCGACGGCACCCTGGACGTCATCCTCGAGTACGCGCATCGCCTCGACTACTACGTGTCCGAGCCCGACGCCGGCTTGTACGACGCGGTCAACAAGGCTGTCCCGCTAGCCAGGGGACAGCTGATCTGCGTTCTTAACTCCGATGATTGGCTCGAGCCGCACGCCGCCGAGATTGCCGTGCGCCGCATGCATGGAATGTTCGAAGAGCCCGCACTGCTGATGACGGCTGCACTGGTGCGCGATCGCGACATCCTCCACGAATGGCATCCTGCGTTCGTCCATCCCGGCAGCTATTTCATCTGCGCCAACGATTGCCACAACGGCATCTATGCCACCCGTGCTGCCTACGAGCGCTCCGGCCCCTACGACAGCTCCTACAAGATCGCCGCGGATTTCAAGTGGATCATGACGTGCCTGGAATCGGGCTCGAAGTTCGTCTACACCAAGGAGCCCACGGTGAATTATTCGCTGGGGGGCACGTCCAGTGATCAGCGCCAGCACAGCATGGATTGCATGCGCGTTGTGAGCGAGCGCTTCGATTTTCTCTCGCCAGTCGAAGTGAGCGGGCTCTATCACAGCTTCTTCATGTTCACGGGGGCCTTCTCGGCGGACGAGGGCAGCCGTCCAAATAACCACACGCAGTTTCTGCGCAGGGTGTTCGCGGCCCATGAGAGCAAGCCTGATTTCGTGAGCGCTCTCGGCTGGGCAGCGATGGCGACGCTGCAACACCCGGTCGATGCGGCCGTTGCGACTCAGCCGGCACCTCCGGCCCAGGCGCCTGCGGTGCCGAGCTTCAGGCGGTCGGTCAAGGAACTCGCCAAGAGCATTCTCCACAAGCATCCCGGCCTCTACGGCGCTGCCGCGCGCGGGTATCGGCGCCTGAGAGGATGAGCGACGTGGCCCGAATTGCCTATATCGACCACTCGTTCCATCGAACCACACGCTCGACAGAATTTCTTCCGGAGATCCTGAGCCGTCACGGGCACGTCGTCGACAATTTCTGGGACGACGCTTGGCAGGGTGGCAAGGCCGTGGCCTGGAGCGATGTCGCCCCGTATGACGTGGTGATCATGTTCCAGTCCTTCTGTCGACCGGAGGGGGCGTACTTCAGACGATACCATCCGAATGTCGTGTACATCCCGATGCTCGACCAGTTTGGGCTGTGGCAAGGGCCGATCTACAACCTCTCGGCGTTCTGGGAGCCATTCCAAGGCTCGAAGGTGCTCAACTTCTCGAACGCCCTGCAGTCGATGACGACTGCTTTCGGCATCGCGAGCCACTTCGTTCGCTACTACCAGCCCGTCACCGCGTCGCCAGCCTCCGGGCGAAACGGCCTCCATGGCTTCTTCTGGCTGCGCCGGGAGCTGCAGTTGCCGTGGAAGACCATTCGCCAGCTCATCGGGGGCGTTCGCTTCGACAGCTTCCACATCCATCTCGCGACCGATCCCGGCACACCGGCGCCGCAGCTGCCTTCTGATGAAGACATCGAAAGGCATCACATCACGACCTCCACGTGGTTCGAGCACAAGGCGGATCTCCATGCCGTGATGGAACGTGCCAACGTCTATTTCGCACCGCGCGTGGAGGAGGGAATCGGCCAGTCCTTCCTTGAGGCCATGGGGCGGGGGCAATGCGTCGTGGCACCCAACCAGGGCACCATGAACGAATACATCCTGCCCGGTCTCAATGGCCTGCTCTTCGACATCCACAATCCGAAGCCGCTGGATTTCTCCGAGCTTGCCCGGTTGGGCCAGCGAGCCAGGGAAAGCACGATTGCCGGCCGCGCAGCGTGGGAGAGCGCCGAGGAAGAGCTCGTGCGCTTCATTCTCACGCCCAGCGAGGCCCTCTACGCCGGGCGATACCAGCACCCGTTCGTGGCGGGCGCCCCCTCGGAGCCTCCGCCCGACGCCGCCCAGCCCGTCGCCTCACCGATGGCGCGTTTGCGGGCCCTCTCCCAGCGCCACGCGTTCTTCCGATCCACGCGTTTCATCTGGTATCCGATGATCCGCCTGGCCCGGCAACTGGTCGGCCGTTGAGGGTGGCGATGCGCTACCCTTCATCGCACCTGTTCGAAGTTCATGAAATCCACGATGGAAAAGAAAAAGGTATTCGTTGCCGGCCACAGAGGGCTCGTCGGCACTGCCACCCTGCAGGCGCTGAGTGATCGGCCTGACTACGAGATCGTCACGCGCACGCATGCCGAGCTGGATCTCGAAGACCGCGACGCCACCCGGGCGTTCTTCCTGGAGCACCGCCCCGACCATGTCGTGATGTGCGCGGCCAAGGTAGGAGGCATCCTGGCCAACTCGAATTTTCCGGTCGACTTCCTGCACAACAACCTGCGCATCCAGCTCAACGTCTTCGACGCGGCTCACGAGGCCGGGATCGATCGAATGATCTTCCTCGGCTCGTCGTGCATTTATCCGCGCGACTGTCCGCAGCCCATCAAGGAGGACTACCTCCTGACCGGCCCGCTGGAGCCCACCAATCGCCCTTACGCGCTGGGCAAGATCGCTGGCGTGGAATCCTGCTGGGCCTTCAATCGCCAGTACGGCACACGCTACCTGGCCGCCATGCCCACCAACATGTACGGCCCGGGCGACAACTACCACCCCGAGCACTCGCATGTGCTGCCCGCGCTGATCCGCCGCTTTCATGAAGCCAAGATCAAGGGCGATCCCGAGGTGGTCGTCTGGGGCTCCGGCACGCCGCGCAGGGAATTCATGTATTCCTCCGATCTCGGGGAGGCGATCCTCTTCCTGCTGGAACTCCCCGAGGAGCGCTTCGCCGAGCTCACCCGTGCGGACGCGACGCCCCTGATCAACATCGGCGTGGGCGAGGACGTGACCATCCGCGAGGTGGCCGAACGCGTGAAGGCGACGGTTGGCTACGCGGGCGAGCTCAAGCTGGACGCCTCCAAGCCGGACGGTACGCCGCGCAAGCTGCTGGACGTGGCGCGGCTTCGCTCCCTTGGCTGGAAAGCCCGGACACCGCTCGACGTTGGTCTCAGCAACGCGTACAGCGACTTTCTCCAGTGTCATGGCTGAACAGATTTTGAGACGCTATGCGCGGCGCGTTGCCAAGGGCGCCTGGTGGCTTGCCACGCCTTGGCGCATGGGTGAGCGCCTGGAGTTCCTGCGCCAGCGTGCGGAAGCACAGGCGCGCGCGACCGAGTTCGCGCTCCTGGTCGACGCAGAGCGGATGCGGCGCGCGTCGCGCGAGAGAGGAATCCCGATTCCTGCGGTCGAGCCCCTCGATCTGTTTGACGATGCGGCGGTGTGCAATGCGGGCGGATTGCCCCTGGACAGCATCCTGTGGTCGCCCGTGGCGCCTCAGGACGTAACGGACGGTTGGTCGGCCGCGCGCTTCCTGATCGACCTGTGGCGCAAGCGCGGCGACCTGCGATCGCGTTACCCGCTTGCGCTCGAGGGCAACCGGCAGACCGACTTCGCGCGTTGGTTGCAGAACGAAGGTGCAGCCGAACTGCACCTCGGCGAGGCGGCGTTGGAGCTGATGCTGGACGTACTGGATGCCGGCATGGCCGATCGCGCGCGGCAGTCGCTGCTCGCCAACCAGATGGTGGCGCCCGTGTGGCCGCATGGCTTGACCCCGGCCGGCATGCCGCGCCTTTTCCGATGTCTCATGCGGCACAGCGCCGGCGAACAGGGTTCGCGGCGCGAAGAGCTCTGGTGGCTGTTTTTGCAGGCGGCGCAGAACCCGGCGCGCGAGCTGATGCTGGCTTATTCCTTCACGCCTGCATGGCAGGAACTGCACCCCGATGGCCTCACGGTCTTCGGGCGCGAGGCCTTTTGCGCCTGGTTCGCGTCCGAGTACGGCGCCTCGGGCCGCTGGGTCGATTCGTCAACTTGGCCAGATTGGGAGAAGCCGGCATTGCAGGTCCGAACGGCGTACTGGGCTCGCGACATGTGGCGCGCGGCCCATCCTGATGCGTTGGTGGATGAAGACGCCGGGCGCGCGCTGCTCGATTGGCTGTTGTCGCCGGCAGCGCGCCTGTCCGATGCAGCCCGCATCTGGTGCGCCCGCCTCGATGCAAGCTCCGTCGCTCGTGAGCTCGTCCGTCCCGGCGTCAACATGATGGGCCACTTCTGCTATGCCTCCGGGCTGCGCGTCTCCGCCGAATCCATGGTCGAAGCCATGGGACGCGTCGGGGTGTCCGCATCATTGCGCGACGTGTGGACCGACGCCAAGGATGACCCCCATCACGTCGACTTTCACGGCATGGAGGTGCACGACGTCACCATCATCCACACCCAGCCCGAACCCTTCTTCGACGAGGCCTACCAGCGCGCCCACCTGTTCGAGCGCAGCCCCCGAACCTATCGCATCGGCTACTGGTACTGGGAGTTCGACTCCATCCCCGAGTCATGGATCGGGCATGCCGAGAAGGTCGACGAGGTGTGGGCCGCGACCGAGTTTGTTGCCCGTGGACTGCGGGAGCGGCTTTCCGTTCCGGTTCGCACCCTCTTCCCCGGCGTCAAGCTGGCGCCCTATGCGAAGCGCGGCAAGAGCTACTTCGGACTGGAGGAGGGGCCCTTCACCTTCCTCTTCACGTATCACATGATGAGCGTGATGGAGCGCAAGAATCCGAAGGGGCTGATCTGCGCCTTCAAGCAGGCTTTCCGGCCGGACGAACCCGTGCGCCTGGTGCTCAAGAGCTCCTACGGCGACCGCCATCCGGCGCAGATGCAGGAACTGCGCGATGCCGCCGCCGGCGCCAATATCACCATCATCGACCAGGTCCTGAGTCCCGACGAAGTCCTCTCCCTCATGGACGCCTGCGATGCCTACGTCTCCCTCCACCGCAGCGAAGGCCTCGGCCTGACGATGGCCGAGGCCATGCTCATGGGCAAGCCGGTGATCGCCACCAACTTCTCCGGCAACGTGGACTTCATGGACGACAGCAACAGCCTGCTCGTCCCCTACAAGCTGGTGAAGCTGGGCAAGCCTATTCCGCCCTACGACGCGGACCTGGAGTGGGCCGAACCGTCGATCGAGCACGCTGCGCAGCTCATGCGCCGCGTCTACGACAACCAGGCCTGGGCGCGGGAGGTGGGGGTGCGCGGCAAGGCGAGCGCCGAAGCCAATCTGTCGCTGGACGCCGCGGGCCGGCGGATCGCCGCCCGGCTCGAGGAGATCAGATCGCTGCGGCGGCGAGCGGCTGGCTGACGGGTTCGCTCGAAGACCGGTCGACGATCCGCCCGTGCTCCAGGTGGATCACGCGGTTGCACTCCTTCGCGATCAGGTCGGGCGAGTGCGAGGCCAGCACCAGGATGCCGGACTTGGCCACCACGTCCTTCATCCGCTGCTCGGCCTTCTCGGTGAACTCGGCGTCGCCCACCGAGAGCCACTCGTCCATCAGCAGGATGTCGGCCTGGACGCTGGTCGAGATCGAGAAGGCCAGGCGCATCAGCATGCCGGTGGAATAGGTGCGCACCGGCATGTTGACGTATTCGCCCAGCCCGCTGAACTCGCAGATCTCGGGCGTGAGCGCGTCGATCTGCTTCTTGCTCATGCCCATCACCAGTCCGCGCAGCATGATGTTCTCGATGCCGGTGGCATCGTGCTCGATGCCGAGCGCAGGATCGATCAGGCTGGAGACGGTGCCCTGGCGGACGAACTCTCCCGCGGACGGCTCGTAGACGCCCGCCAGCGTGCGCAGCAGCGTCGACTTGCCCGCGCCGTTGTGGCCCACCAGGCCGAGGCGGTCGCCGCTCTTGAGCTCCAGGTTGATGTTGCTCAGCGCCTGCACCACGTTGACGCCGGTCTCCTTGCCGAAGCGCCCGCCGGTGACGGAGGCGGCCAGCGTCTTCTTCAACGATGCGGCGCCTGCGCCGTAGATGGGGAAGTTGACCGAGACGTTCTTGAGGGAGATGGAAGCCATTGTTTCTTCAGAGCCAGTAGACGACGCGGCGGCGGTACTTCGCGAACAGCAGGCCCGACACGACCACGCTCGCCACCGTCCACCCCAGGATGCCCCACCAGTTGTGGGCATCGGCAACGCCGCCCATCAGGGGCACGCGCAGCAGCTCGAGCATCTGCGCCAAGGGGTTGTACAGGATGTACTGCGCGCGGCCGGGGAGGCTCTCCGGGAGCCAGAAGACCGGCGTCAGGAACATCAGCATCTGCATCACGCTGGTGACGATCTGGGTCACGTCGCGAAAGCGCGTGCAGATCAGCCCCAGCGCCAATCCGAGGGCCTGGGCGTTGATCAGCAGCAGCAGGAAGGCCGGGATGAAAAGGAGTGCCGACCAGGACAGCGAGATGCCAGCCCACAGCGCCACCGGCACGTAGAGCACGATCTGGTGCGCGAACTGGATCAAGTTGCGCGCCATGCTGCGCCAGACGAACAGGCTGATCGGGAAATAGCCCTGCTTCAGGTAGTTGCTGGAGCCGATGAAGGCATTGCAGGCATCGGTCACCATGCTGGAGAAGAAGCTCCAGAAGATGATGCCCAGCGCGAGGTGCGGGAAGAACTTCGACAGCTCGGTGCCGAACAGCGAGCTGTACAGCGGCCCCATGCCGCCGATCATGGCGCCCATGCTGAGGGTCAGCCACAGCGGCCCGAGCATCGAGCGGCGGTAGCGCAGCACGATGTCGAACCAAGCCAGCGTCCACCAGATGTCGGTGCGGCGGGAGCCCTCCCACCAGTCGGACCACGCGCTGCGATGAAGATTGGAGTGCGCCTGGGTCACTGGAGTACCTTCGCTTTTGGGTGCGATGCTATTCGCCTTCGGAGCGGCCGTGCTGCTCATACGCGTCCGTAGGTGTCCACCAGGCGCACGATGTCGTCCTCGCCGAGGTAGCTGCCGCACTGGACTTCGATGAGAACCAGTTCGTCCTGTCCGATGTTCGTCAAACGATGCTTCTCCTTGAGCGGGATGTAACGGTATTCGCCGGGCAGGGTCTTGTGTTCCGCGTCGCCAATCTGGACGATGGCGGTGCCCTGCACCACGACCCAGTGCTCGGCGCGCTGGTGGTGGTATTGCAGCGACAGCGCCTCGCCCGGCTTCACCGTGATCCGCTTGACCTTGTAGCCGTCTTCTTCCTTGAGCGAGGCGTAGGTGCCCCAGGGGCGGTTGACCACGGCGGGCAGTTGCACCGTCTCGTGGCTGCGCGCCTTGAGGATGTCCACCACCTTCCGGACCTGCTGGGCGCTGTCCTTGTGGGCCACCAGCAGCGCATCGGGCGTGTCGATGATGACCAGGTCGTGCACCCCCAGCGCAGCGACGATCTTGGGCCCGTGGCTCTCGACCTGGATGTGGGTGCCGGTGGTGTCCACCGCGACCACGTGGTCGTCGGGAAAGGTGTTGCCGCTGGCATCGGAGGGCTGGGCCTTGGCGACCGCAGGCCATGATCCCACGTCGTTCCAGGCGAACTTGGCGGGCACTACGCGCACGTTGTCGGCGCGCTCCATCACCGCGTAGTCGATGCTGATGTCCGGCTGCAGGCCGAAGGCGTGCAGGTCGAAGTTGATCGCGTCGCCTTTCGCCTGCGCGCTTCCCAGCGCGTGACGGGCCGCGTCGAGCACTTCGGGCGCATGCGACTCCAGCGCCGAGATGATTCCGGCCGCGGTGAAGCAGAACATGCCGCTGTTCCAGTAGTAGCGCCCGGTTGCCAGGTATTCCTGCGCAGTGGCCAGGTCCGGCTTCTCGACGAAGCGCTTGACCGGCTGGCTCTCGCGCGAGACCCGCTCCACCTCCACGTAGCCGAATCCGGTCTCCGGCACGGTCGGCGAAATGCCGAACAGCACCAGCGCGCCTTGCTGGGCCAGCCGGAAGGCCTCGCTCGCGCTGGCGACAAAGGCTTCCACGTCGGGCACCAGGTGGTCGGCCGAGAGCACCAGCATCACCGTGTCGCCGCTGAACTGGCGCTCGCACTGCAGGGCAGCCAGCGCGATCGCCGGTGCCGTGTTGCGGCCCTTGGGCTCGAGCAGGTAGGTGGCCGACGGCGGATCGCTCATCTGGCGCAGCACGTCCTTGGTCAGGAACTGGTGATCCTTGTTGGTGACGACCATCAGGTCGCCGGTGCCGCAAGCCTGTCCGCGCTCGATGGCCTGCTGCAGCAGGGTCGAGCCGCCCAGCTTCATGAAGGGCTTCGGCAGCGCCTGCCTGGAAACGGGCCAGAGCCTGGAGCCGGATCCTCCCGAGAGCACCACAGAAAGCAATCGCATTTTTGTCCTTCTCTTTGAGAGGCGGCGATTTTACCGGCCGAAGCCGAAGCGCACCCTGTGGAACGATGCGCGCGAGGGGCACACCCCGTTGCGAAGATAATCACGCGCTGCGCCGCGACGCCACGTCGCCGACCGATCCGACTCAGCCCAAGACCGCGCTCGCATGCCCCGACAAGAAGAACAGCCCCACCTTGCCCACCCGAAGTACCGACCGGACATCGACGGCCTGCGCGCCATCGCGGTGCTCTCGGTCGTGGGCTTCCATGCCTTCCCGGGCTGGGTCAAGGGCGGCTTCATCGGCGTCGACATCTTCTTTGTCATTTCCGGTTACCTGATCTCCACGATCATCTTCGGCAGCCTGGCCGGCGAGGGCTTCAGCTATCGCGAGTTCTATGCCAGGCGCATCCGGCGCATCTTCCCGGCGCTGCTGGTCGTGATGGCCGCGACCTTCGCGTTCGGTTGGTATGTGTTGCTCGCCGACGAGTTCCGCCAGCTGGGCAAGCACCTGCTGGCCAGCGCCGGCTTCGTGGTCAACCTGGCGCTGTGGAACGAGGCCGGCTACTTCGACACCAGCGCCGAGACCAAGCCGCTGCTGCACCTGTGGTCGCTCGCCGTAGAAGAGCAGTTCTACATCTTCTGGCCCGTGTTCCTCGGCCTCGCCTGGCGCTTCCGGGGCGGGCAAGGGCGCCACCTGGGCACCTGGATGTGGGTGGCGACGGGGCTGTCCTTCCTTCTCAACGTGTACGCGGTGCAACGCCACCCGACCGCCACCTTCTATTCGCCGTTGCCGCGCATGTGGGAGCTTGCCGCCGGCGCCTTGCTGGCGTGGAACGCGCTGCGACGCGAGCCGCATCGCAACTGGTACAGGCGCGAGCTGCGCAGCGTGTCCGGTCTGCTGCTGATCGGGTTGGGCCTGGTGCTGATCACCCGGGGCAAGTCCTTCCCGGGCTGGTGGGCGCTGCTGCCCGTCCTGGGCGCCTGTCTCTGCATTTCCGCGGGGCCGGGTGCCTGGCTCAACCGCCGACTGCTGGGGTCGCGCCCGATGGTGTGGGTGGGCCTGATCAGCTATCCGCTGTACCTGTGGCATTGGCCGCTCCTGGCCTACGCGCGCATCGTCGAGGGCGCCGAGCCCGATCGCACCACGCGCATCGCGGCCGTGATCGCCTCCGTGCTGCTGGCCTGGCTCACCTATCGCTTCGTCGAGCTCCGGCTGCGCCGGCGCCGCAACGAGGGCGTGGTCAGGGGCCTGGCCTCGGGCATGGTGGCGGTGGCCGTCATCGGCATGGTGCTCACCGGGCGCCTGCTGCCGCCGCGCAACGACGACCCGGGCGTCCAGGCCATCGTCGCGGCCGGCGCCGACTGGGCCTACCCCGACGGCCTGAAGGAGACCAAGGTCAAGGGCGAGACCGTCTACACCATCGGCGAGGGCAAGGAGCGCGTGCTGCTGCTCGGCGACAGCCATGTCGAGCAGTTCGGTCCGCGCGCCGTCGAGCTCGACCGCGTCGCGCCGGACGCGCTGAAGACCCTGTACTTCGGCACGCGCGGTGCCTGCCCGCCGGTGCCGCACCTCTTCGAGGACCGCGACCTGGCCTGTGGACCGCGCCGCGAGCAGCTGCTGAAGTTCGCCTTCAGCGACGACATCGACACCGTGATACTCGGCGCCTGCTGGACCTGCTACTTCGACATCGAAGAGACGACCCCGGGTTCCAGCGCGCCCCCGCCGCCGGACCACTACTACTTCCTCGACCTCCAGGGCCGCCACATGCTGCGCGGCGGCGACGGCGTGGCGCGTTCGCTGGTGTCGCTGGAGACGCTGATCGGGTTGCTGCGGGCCGCCAACAAGAAGGTCTACCTGATCCTCAATCCGCCGCTGAGCACGAACTTCGAGCCCCGGCTGCTGATTCACGGCAGCCGTCTCGGCACCATGACCGCCTCGACCTCGCCGGTGTCGGCGCCCTTCCCGCCCACGCAGAAGCGCCTGCAGGAGCAGTTGCGCCAGCTGGCGCAGCGCGCGGGCGCCGTCGTGCTGGATCCTGCTCCCACTGTCTGTATTTCCGACGACAAGTGCATGCTCAGCGCCGAGGGCGGCGACCCCGTCTACAAGGACGGCGCCCACCTGCGAGCCGGGTTCGTGCGCAAGGCGGCGACCTTCCTCGATCCCGCGCTCGTGTCGGCACGATGAGCGCCCCCGCATCCAGAGCATGAACCCCCCCCACGCATGAAAGCCCTGTTCTACCGCCTCGTCCTCTTTCCGTTGGGACTGCTCAGGGGGCCGGGCCTGTTCGGTCGCATCCAGCGCGCCTGGCGCATCTTCGGCAAGTCGGGATGGGCGGGTGTGCAGTGGGAGCTGGGCCGGCGCATGGGCGGCTACAACAATTACGACAACTGGGTGCGCAAGCACGACACGCTGACGCCCGAGCTGCTGGAGAAGCTCGCCCGCCGCGTGAAGGCGATGGCGGGTGGCCCGCTGATCTCGGTGGTCATGCCGACCTACAACCCTAACCCGGCATGGTTGCGCGAGGCCATCGAGTCGGTTCGCGCGCAGATCTACCCCAACTGGGAACTGTGCATCGCCGACGACGCCTCGACCTCGAAGGACGTGCGCGAGGTCCTGGAGGCCTACAGCCGCAGCGATGCGCGCATCAAGGTCGTGTTCCGGCCGCAGAACGGCCACATCTCCGCCTCGTCGAACAGCGCGATCGAACTCGCAACCGGGTCGTGGCTCGCACTGATGGACCACGACGACCTGCTGCCGCCCCACGCGCTCTTCTGCGTCGCCGAATGCATCGTTGCGCATCCGGACGCTCGCCTCATCTACTCCGACGAAGACAAGATCGACGAGGGCGGCCACCGCTTCGGACCGTACTTCAAGCCGGACTGGAATGTCGACCTGTTCCGCTCGCAGAACATGTTCAGCCACCTGGGCGTGCTGGCCACCGACCTGGTGCGCGAGGTCGGCGGGTTTCGGGTCGGACTCGAGGGCTCGCAGGACTGGGACCTGGTGCTGCGCTGCATGGAGCGCGTCGAGCCGAGGCAGATCCGGCACATCCCGCGCGTGCTCTACCACTGGCGCGTGCATGGCGAGAGCACGGCCAAGTCGATGGGGGCCAAGCCGTACGCGGCCGTGGCCGGCGAACGTGCCCTGAACGAGCATCTGGCGCGCACCGGTGTGCAGGGGGCAGCGGAGTACCTCGGCTTCGGCTTTCGCGTGCGCTACGCGTTGCCGCAGGCGCTTCCCCAGGTGTCGCTGATCATCCCGACGCGCAACGCGTTGCAGCTGGTGAGGCAGTGCATCGAGTCGATCGAGGCGAAGACAAGCTACGCGAACTACGAAATCATCCTGGTGGACAACGGATCGGACGATCCGTCTGCGCTGGCGTATTTCAAGGAACTCGGCACGCGTCCGAACATCCGCGTGCTGCGTGATGATCGTCCTTTCAACTACGCCGCACTCAATAACGCGGCCGTGGCGCAAGCCCGGGGTGAGCTCGTCGCACTGGTCAACAACGACATCGAGGTGATCACGCCGGACTGGCTGTCCGAGATGGTGTCCATCGCCTTGCAGCCCGGCGTGGGCGCCGTGGGTGCGCGCCTGTGGTATCCGAACATGACGCTTCAGCATGCCGGCGTGATCCTCGGCGTGGGCGGCATCGCAGCCCACGCGCATCGCGGCATGCCTGCCGGGCGCGAGGGCTACGGCGGCCGTGCCGGCCTGATTCAGTCGTTCTCGGCCGTCACTGCCGCCTGCCTCGTCATGCGCAAGTCGATCTACGAGCAGGTCGGCGGCTTCGACGAGGTCAATCTGCAAGTGGCCTTCAACGACGTGGACTTCTGCCTCCGTGTGAGCGAGGCTGGCTACCGGATTGTGTGGACGCCGTACGCCGAGCTGATGCACCACGAGTCCGCGACACGCGGCAAGGACCTGTCGCCCGAGAAGCGTGCGCGCTTCGAACGCGAGGTGGCCTACATGCATCAGCGCTGGGACCACGTCCTCCAGAACGACCCCGCCTACAGCCCCAACCTCATGCTGGCGCGCGAGGACTTCAGCTACGCCTGGCCCCCGCGCCTGGCGCCCCTCTGATGGCACTGGGCGTCTCGGTCGCGCTGTGCACGCGCAATGGCGCGCGCTATCTGCCGGCGCAGGTGCAGAGCATCTGCACACAGGAGCCGCCGCCGCGCGAGATCGTGCTGTCGGACGACGGTTCCAGCGACGACAGCGTGGCCGTCGTGCGCCAGGCCATGGCGGACTGCGGTGCCGCGTCGAGTGTTGCGCTGACCGTGTTCGAGAACCGGCCGGCCCTCGGCGTCACGCGCAACTTCGAGCAGGCGATACGCGCCTGCCGGCACGAGCTGATCGCCCTCAGCGACCAGGACGACATCTGGCATCCGGGCCGCCTCGCGCGCATGGCGGCCTGCTTCGAGGCGCAGCCGGAACTGCTGCTGCTGCACACCGATGCGCGGCTCGTGGACGGCGAACTGAGGCCCCTGGGCGACACGCTGTTCCATGCGCTGGAGGTGCAGCCTTGGGAGCTCGAGGCCATCGGCCAGGGCCGCGCCTTCGAAGTGTTCCTGCGGCGCAACCTCGTGACCGGCGCGACCACCATGTTCAGGCGCCGCCTGCTTGCAGCGGCACTGCCCTTTTCCGACGAGTGGGTGCACGACGAATGGCTGGCCGCGCTCGCCGCGGCCACCGGCCGCCTGGACGTGCTGCCCGAAGCCCTCATCGACTACCGCCAGCACGGCAGCAACCAGATCGGCGCCAAGCGACCCACCCTGACCGACAAGCTCGCCAAGGCGATGCAGGCGCGCGGCAGCAAGCACATGCAGCGCTGGCGCCGCGCGCAGTCGCTGCTCGATCGCCTGCTGGCGTTGCAGGGCCAGGTGCCGGCGGCCATCGTCGACGCGCAGCGAGGCAAGGTGGCGCACCAGCGCTTCCGGGCCGAACTGCCGGCCTCGCGCGTGGCCCGCCTGCTGCCGGTGTTGCGGGAGGCCGCGAGCGGCCGCTACGAGCGCTTCGGCCGCGGCAGGCAGGCCATCGCGCAGGACCTGCTGGAGCGCGGCTAACGCCCTGCGGCGCGTGACGCCGCTTCCAGCCGGCGGTAGCGCCAGAACGCCCCCGAGCTCCACACCTTCAGCAGGCTCGTGAGGTGCCAGTACAGGTGCCGCTTGCTGCTGTGGCTCGCGCGCTGTGCATCGTGGCGGGTCTGCAGGTGCTCCGCGATCGAGAGCTTCCATCCGGCCAGCCGCAGGCGCGCGCAGATGTCGAAGTCCTCGCCGTACATGAAGAAGCGCTCGTCGAAGCCGCCGATCTGTCGGTACGCCTCGCTGCGGAACAGCATGAAGAGGCCCGGAATCCAGGCGGGTTCGGCCGGTATCGCGTAGCCCGGGCGCCGGCGCGTGAGGATCTCCAGCGGCGTGATGATGGCGCGGTGCTGCTCCGCCGTGGTCTTGCCGGGCTCCAGGATGCGCGGCGCCAGCAGGCCGGCATCCGCCGGGGCGTGAGCGAGCAGCGGCGCCAGCACATCGGCGTCGAAGCGGATGTCGGGGTTGAGCACCAGGAACCACGGCGTCTCGCAGCGCGCGAAGGCCTGGTTGTGGTTGGCGCCGAAGCCCATGCGCCGCTGGTTCTCGATCCGCTCGATCGGAAAGCCCCATTGCCCGCCCGCCAGCGCATCGGGTTCGGGGATGTTCAGCGTGAGCAGCACCTTGGCCGTCGTCGCACGGCTGAAGCGGTCGAGCTGGTCCAGCAGCGGGCGGATGAGTTCGAGCTGACCATGGCTCACGATCGAGACCGTGACGGCGGGGGAAGGGGACGGGGATGTGGGCATGGTCTAATTTCGCCCGGGGATTCTAGGAGCAGGCTCCTGGGCCTCCCGCCTCCCGCCTTCCGCCCATGCTTACCCTGATCGTCGTCAGCTTCCTCATCTCCGCCATTGCCGTGCAGCTGTTCATGCGGCGCGCCCGCCGCCATGCGCGCCGCTACGGTACCGACATGCCGCAGCGCTTCCACAAAGGCCATGTGCCGCGGCTCGGCGGCGCCGGCATGTTCCTGGGCACCGGCATCGCCTGGCTGGTGGCGGGGTTGCCGTCCGATCCCTTCAACGTCAACTGGCCGGTCAAGGCCTCCGGCGTCGCGCTGCTGTGCCTGGCTCCGGCCGTGCTCGCCGGCATCGCCGAGGACCTGACCCAGCGCGTCTCGGTGCGCTACCGCCTCGGCATCACCATCGGCTCGGCGCTGCTCCTGTGCTGGCTGCTCAAGCTCGGCGTCGCGCGCGTCGGCATTCCCGCTGTCGACGGCTGGCTGCAGGCCTGGCCCTATGCCGCGATGTTGTTCGCGGTGGTTGCCATCGGCGGCCTGCCGCACGCCTTCAACATCATCGACGGCTACAACGGCCTGGCCGCCACGGTGGCGATCCTGGTCTGCCTGGCCATCTCGCACGTGGCCCTGCAGGTGGGCGACCGGCAGCTCGCCGCCATGGTGATCTGCCTGGTCGGCGCGACGGCGGGCTTCCTGATCTGGAACTACCCGCGCGGCAAGATCTTCGCCGGCGACGGCGGCGCCTATGTCTGGGGCATGGTGATCGCATTGGCCGCGGTCACGCTGGTGCAGCGGCACCGCGTGGTCTCGCCCTGGTTCCCGATGCTGCTGCTGATCTACCCGGTGTGGGAAACAGTGTTCTCGGTCTACCGCCGCTTCGTTCGCGGCCAGTCGCCGGGCGACCCGGACGCGCTGCATTTCCACCAGCTGATCTTCCGCCGCATCGTGCGGGTGGCCTTCGCCGACGACGAGGCGCGCCAACTGCTGGCGCGCAACAACCGCACCTCGCCCTACCTGTGGATCTTCGCCGCCCTCACGGTGGTGCCGGCCGTGCTGTTCTGGAACAACACGCCGGTGCTGATGGCCTTCTGCGCGCTCTTCGTCGCGACCTACGTGGCGGCGTATTTCATGATCGTGCGCTTCAAGGTCCCGCGCTGGCTGCGCCCCTGAAGACCTGAGCTCGCCCCCAGGTTGGCTCACTTCGTGTAGCCGCCCACCCCCTACCGGGGGCAACACCAGCGGCCCGGCAAAGCCGGTTCCGCGGTGCGGATGTTGCTCGCCCCCAGGTTGGCTCACTTCGTGTAGCCGCCCACCCCCTACCGGGGGCAACACCAGCGGCCCGGCAAAGCCGGTTCCGCGGTGTTTCCCTCACCGCGGGCAACACCAGGGGTCCCTGCAAAGCCGGTCCTGCGGTGTTTTCCGGATTTGCCGGCAAAATCCCGTCGTCTTTTCAGCGTGAGCACCATGACCGATCCTGTCCTCAATATTCCCCCGCGCGACAAGGCCGAGATCCTGGCCCAGGCGCTGCCGTACATCCGCAAGTTCCACGGCAAGACCATCGTCATCAAGTACGGCGGCAACGCCATGACCGATCCGGCCCTGCAGGCCGACTTCGCGGAAGACGTGGTGC
Source organism: Variovorax sp. RA8 (assembly GCF_901827175.1). Lineage (NCBI taxonomy): Bacteria > Pseudomonadati > Pseudomonadota > Betaproteobacteria > Burkholderiales > Comamonadaceae > Variovorax > Variovorax sp. RA8. The sequence continues at coordinate 953,723 of NZ_LR594662.1, forward strand.
TGCTCAAGCTGGTCGGCATGAACCCCGTGGTGGTCCACGGCGGCGGCCCCCAGATCGAGGCTGCGCTCAACCGGCTGGGCAAGAAGGGCCACTTCATCCAGGGCATGCGCGTGACCGACGCGGAGACCATGGAGGTCGTCGAATGGGTGCTGGCCGGCGAGGTGCAGCAGGACATCGTGGGCCTGATCAACCAGGCGGGCGGCAAGGCCGTGGGCCTGACAGGGCGCGACGGCGGCCTGATCCGCGCCCGGAAGCTCAAGATGGCGGACCGCAACGACCCGAGCATCGAGCACGACGTGGGCCAGGTGGGCGACATCGTCGCCATCGACCCGGGGGTCGTGAAGGCGCTGCAGGACGACGCCTTCATCCCCGTCGTGAGCCCGATCGGCTTCGGCGAGGAGAACGAGAGCTACAACATCAACGCCGACGTGGTGGCCGGCAAGCTGGCCACCGTGCTCAAGGCCGAGAAGCTCATGCTGCTGACCAACACGCCCGGCGTGCTCGACAAGGACGGCAAGCTGCTGACCAACCTCAGCGCCCGCGAGATCGACGACCTGTTCGCCGACGGCACCATCTCCGGCGGCATGCTGCCGAAGATCGAGGGCGCGCTGGACGCGGCCAAGAGCGGTGTCAACGCGGTCCACATCATCGACGGGCGGGTGCCGCATGCGATGCTGCTGGAGATCCTCACGGACCAGGCCTACGGGACCATGATCCGGGCCAGGTAAGGAGATCCGGCTCGAGGAGACGGTGCCTACAGTTCGTCGGGCGCCGCTCTCACCTTCAGTCGCGAGAACGAGTCCGGCTGCGATCCCACGATACGTGCCAGTTCGTGCTTCATCGCCTCGGGCATCGAATCGGCCTTCACCGATGCATTGGTGGTGACGCAGATCGAATTCGGAAAGGTGATTGGCGCCAGGTCCGAGTAGCTGCCGTTCATGTCGAGATCCCTCCGGTAGGCACGGTAAGCCTTGTCTGCTTCCGGAACCGACTTGTCCAGGTCGATCAGCGAGTAAACCATCTGCCTGGAATCCCAAGACTCGCCGGCCTGGTCCATTTCCGTTTGGATGGCCGAGAGGGCGCCCTCGGTGATCGCTTCAAGATGTCCGTCGTGGTACTTGTCCGCGTAGGCACGCACCCGCTCCATGACGGGGTGGCTCTGCAAGTCATTTCCATCCAGGACTATGGCCCAGTTCCTCCCTTCCGCCGTGAAGGTGCCAATCACCACGATGGCATGGTGCCCGGCATACTGCGTTCCTCCCTGGTCGGATGGGAGCATTCGTGCGAGGCTCAGCACACAGGGGCCATGCCGTTCCACCAGGCCGACGATGTCGTCGACGGTCGGGTTGTGTCGGTACTCCCGATCCAGTTCTGGAGCCTTGGTCACGCCGAACATCTGTTGCAGTCGCTGGAGCAAACTCCGGCCGGTATCGCTGCTGCCCGAAATCTCGACGTGGCCTCGGCTGTGTAGATCATGCAGGATGTTCTCCTGCATAGCCTCCGAATTGCTCACGCACTCTCCCGGGCGCTGGAGCTGGTAGTTGCGCATAAGTGTCGCTGCCCAGGGGCTGCGCTGGAGGAGCCTGAGCACGGACCAGCTCACGTACTGCCGGGTCTGTTGCCCCGGCCGCGCTTGCGGGGCCTGTGGGTTGAACGCGTCGATGCGGAATGCCGGCGCCCGAAGCCGAGCGGATTTGCTCAACGTGTGCATGATTGTGTCTCCTTGGGTCTGGGTGAAATTCCAGTCCCTCTGTGGCAGGCCAGCGAACTTGGTTCCATGCGGTGGGTTGCGGAGAACGACCTGCCGCAGCCCGGTGCTCAGGCGTAGCCCGTCGGATTCCCCTGCTGCCAGCGCCAGCTGTCCGCACACATCTGGTCCAGCCCCCGTCGCGCACGCCAGCCCAGCAGCGACTCGGCGAGCGCCGGATCGCCCCAGTAGGCGGGCACATCGCCCGGCCGCCTCGGCCCGATCTCATAGGCGATGGTCTTGCCGCTGGCCCGTTCGAAGGCCTTCACCACGTCGAGCACCGAGGCGCCCTGGCCCGTGCCCAGGTTCAGCGTCACCAGACCCGGCTGCTTCTCGGCATGGCGCAGCGCCGCCACATGCCCCTCGGCCAGGTCCATCACATGCACGTAGTCGCGCACGCCGGTGCCGTCCGGCGTCGGGTAGTCGCCGCCGTGCACCGAGAGCTTGTCGCGCAGTCCCACCGCGACCTGGCTCACGAAGGGCATCAGGTTGTTGGGCTTGCCCTGGGGGTGCTCGCCGATCAGGCCGCTTTCGTGCGCGCCTACCGGGTTGAAGTAGCGCAGCAGCGCGATGCGCCACGCCGGGTGTGCGCGATGCAGGTCGCGCAGCGCGTCCTCCACCATCAGCTTCGATCGGCCGTAGGGGTTGGCAGGCCGCAGCGCCGCGCTCTCGGGGATCGGCGAACTGTCCGGGTCGCCGTACACCGTGGCCGAGGAGGAGAAGATCAGCGTGCGCACGCCCGCCGCCTGCATCGCCTCGGTCAGCACGAAACTGCCATGCACATTGTTCTGGTAGTAGGTGATCGGGTCGGCCACCGAGTCGCCCACCGCCTTGAGGCCGGCGAAATGGATCACGCCGCCGATCGCCTCCTCGCGGAACAGCCGGTCGAGCAGCGCGCGGTCGCGCACGTCGCCCTCGACGAAGCGCGGCGCGGTGCCGATGATGCGGGCCAGCCGGTCGAGCACGCGCACGTCGCTGTTGCCGAGGTTGTCCAGGATCAGCGGCACATAGCCTGCCGCGGCCAGCGCCACGCAGGTGTGGCTGCCGATGAAGCCGGCCCCGCCGGTCACCAGAATCGTTGGGCTCATCGTTCTCTTTCGCCGGTGTCGTTTGAAATCCGTTGATTCTGCGCGACGTACAGTGCATGCCCGGTTGGCACGCGCTTACTGCGCTGTGCGAGAATCAATTTTTTACATTTTGCCCTGCCCATGCAGAACGAAGAGACAAGCGCCCCTGGTGCCCCGCTGAGTTCCGTGAGTCCAGAGCCGGTGGCCGCACCGACACGAAAGCGTCCCAAGCCGGGCGAACGGCGCGTGCAGATCCTCCAGGCGCTGGCTGCCATGCTGGAGCAGCCGGGCGCCGAGCGGGTGACGACCGCGGCCCTCGCCGCGCGGCTCGAGGTGAGCGAAGCCGCGCTGTACCGGCACTTCGCGAGCAAGGCGCAGATGTTCGAGGGCCTGATCGACTTCATCGAGCAGAGCGTGTTCACGCTGATCAACCAGATCACCGAGCGCTCCGCCCCGGGCCAGGAGCAGGCCGCGCGCATCATCGCGATGCTGGTCCAGTTCGCCGAGAAGAACCCGGGCATGACCCGTGTGATGGTGGGCGATGCGCTGGTCTACGAGAACGAGCGCCTGCAGAACCGCATGAACCAGTTCTTCGACAAGATCGAGGCCACGCTGCGCCAGGCCCTGCGCGGCGCCGCGGCTGCCGAAGGCTCGGCAACGCCCAGCGTCGATGCGCAGGTGCGTGCCTCCGCGCTCACCGCCTTCGTGGTCGGCCGCCTGCAGCGCTTCGCGCGCTCGGGTTTCCGGCGCCAGCCCTCGGAGCATCTCGAGGCTGCGGTTGCGCTGATGCTCTGAAGCGGGCGCCATTCCCAACGAGATAGCTGCCTATCGGCAGGATAGGGGGATGTCATCCCCGGATCGCGGGTTCATGGCCAGAATGCAAGGCTCCTGACCACGAACGAGGAAGCCCGATGACCGATCCCCGCAAGCTCACCACCGAAAGCGGTGCCCCCGTCGAGAACAACCAGCACTCGCAGACAGCGGGCCCCAACGGCCCGGTGCTGATGCAGGACCACCACCTGATCGAGAAGCTCGCCCGCTTCGACCGCGAGCGCATCCCCGAGCGCGTGGTACACGCCCGCGGCTCCGGCGCCTACGGCGTCTTCGAGGTCAAGGCCGACGTCACGAAATGGACCAAGGCCCGCTTCCTCTCCCGGGCCGGCAAGAAGACCGAGGTGCTGGCCCGCTTTTCCTCCGTCGCGCCCGAATCCGGCGGCGCCGACACCCAGCGCGACCCGCGCGGCTTCGCGCTGAAGTTCTACACCGAAGAGGGCAACTACGACTTGGTCGGCAACAACACGCCCATCTTCTTCATCCGCGATCCACTGAAGTTCCCCGACTTCATCCACACGCAGAAGCGCGACCCCTACAGCCACGTGCAGGAGCCCAACAACGTCTGGGACTTCTTCTCCCACTCGCCGGAGATGACGCACCAGTTCACCTGGCTGTTCGGCGACCGCGGCCTGCCCCGGAGCTTTCGCCACATGGACGGCTTCGGCTCGCACACCTTCCAGTGGGTCAATGCGAAGGGCGAGGCCTTCTGGGTCAAGTACCACTTCAAGACCAACCAGGGCATCGACTGCCTGACGGCGGAGGAGGGCATGCGCCTGGCCGGCGAGCAGCCCAGCTACCACCACCTGGACTTGCTGCATTCCATCGAGCGCGGCGAGTTCCCGAGCTGGCGCGTGCAGGTCCAGATCATGCCCGTGGCCGAGGCGCAGCACTACCGCTTCAACCCCTTCGACCTGACCAAGGTCTGGTCGCACAAGGACTACCCGAAGATCGACATCGGCACCCTCACGCTGAACCGCAACCCCGACAACTACTTCGCCGAGATCGAGCAGGCGGCGTTCAACCCGGCCAACTTCGTGCCCGGCATCGGTCCCTCGCCCGACAAGATGCTGCAGGGCCGGCTCTTCAGCTACGGCGACACCCAGCGCTACCGCCTGGGCATCAACCACACGCAGCTGCCGGTGAACTGCCCGCACGCCACCCGTGCCGCCAACTATGGCCGCGACGGTGCCATGCGCTACGACAACGCCGGCCGCAGCCCCAACTACGAACCCAACAGCTTCGGCGACGCACCCAGGCAGAGCGCTGAGCAGATCTACGCGCCGCTCGAAGTGCACGGCTGGACCGGCAGCCATGCGTGGACCCCGCATCGCGAGGACACCGACTTCGTGCAGGCCGGCGACCTCTACCGCCTGATGGACGAGGCCGCCAAGGGCCGCCTGGTCGCCAACATCGCCGGCAGCCTGGGCCAGGTGACGCGCCAGGACATCATCGAGCGCTCGATCGGGCATTTCCGCCAGGCCGATGCCGACTATGGCGAACGCGTGCGGAACGCCGTGCGCGCCGTGCAGGCGCGGATCAAGGGCGAGGAAGTGGCGCTCCAGACCGGGAAGCCGGCCCAGGTGACGACCGGGGCCTGACGGCCGGCTCGCCGCCTTCGCTCAATTCGTCGCGGTCACGGTGATCTGGTTGTCGACCTTGTCGACGCCGTTCACGGTGCGCGCGATCTGCTCGGCGCGCGCCTTCGCCTCGGCGCTCGGCGCCGAGCCGCTCAGCCGCACGGCGCCGGCGTTGGAGGCGACATCGATCTGCCGCGGACCGAGTTCCGGATCGCGCGCGATCGCGGCCGACACCGAGGCCGTGACGGCCGTGTCGTTGGCCGATGAACCCAGAGCGCTGCCGGCGTTCTTCAGCGCCTGCTTGGCCGCATCGACGTCCTCCTTCACGTCCGGCGACTTGAAGTAGTTCACCGTGTTGTCGCGCGCCTTCTCCGCCAGGTCCGCAGCCTTGCGCGCGGCGGCGACCGTCGCGTCCTGCGTCTTCTCGACGGCGGCGTCGACGTTCTCGCGGCTCTTGGCCGCTTCCCGATCACTGCAACCGGCCAACGCCGCCATCGCGGCAGCCGCCACCAGGACGGCGCCATGTTGCCGCAGCGGGCGAAGCAGCCGCGCGTACTTCGAGGTCATCGGGCTTCTCCTCGTCGTGGCCCTCGGCCGCCTCGGAACTGCTCCAGCGTGGCCGCCAGACGCGCCACGCCGCCGGTCCCACTGGCCGCACGGCCGATGAAGGCGCCCGCCGCGGCACCGATCAGCGCACGGCCGATCAGCGAGCGGCTGCGCCCGGTCGCCATCAGCAGCAGCAGGCCGGTGGCCAGCACGATCAGGTGTTCGCCCGGCAGGTCGGGCCGGCGCGCATCTGCTTCCTTCAGCGACGCGAGCCAGGATTTCAGTTCCATGAGAGGACTCCTCGTTCGAGCGTCTTCTTCATAGACGCGGCGCCGCATTGCCGGTGTAGGCCGGGATCGACGATGGCACGGGGAATCGCGCTGCCATCCGCCTGCGAGGCGCAGGCTGGCCGGCGCGCGCCGCCTTACTCCGTATCGCGCACCTTGTGCTGCGACATCAGCTGCTGCTGCGTCGAGGGTGGCACCGGCTCGTAGTGCGACAGCTCGATGGTGTAGCGTCCCTGGCCGCTGGTCATGGCATTGAGCCGCGACTGGTACCCCGAGAGCTCCGACATCGGCACCTGGCCGCGCACCAGCACTGTCCCCGCGGCCGCGTTGGCGGTGCCGCTGACCAGGCCGCGCCGCGACGACAGGTCGCCGGTGATGTCGCCGATCGCACTGTCCGGCGCCGCGATGTCGATCTTCACCACCGGCTCCAGCACGATCGGCCGCGCCTCCTGGATCGCCGCGATGAAGGCCTTGCGACCCGCCGTCGCGAAGGCGATGTCCTTGCTGTCCACGCTGTGGCTCTTGCCGTCGTAGACCGTCACGCGCACGTCCACCACCGGGTAGCCGGCGATCGCGCCGTGCTCCAGCACCTCGCGCACGCCCTTCTCGACGGCCGGGATGAACTGATACGGAATGGCCCCGCCCTTGACCTCGTCCTTGAACTCGAAGCCCGCGCCGCGCGCCAGCGGCTCCACGCGCAGGAACACCTCGCCGAACTGGCCGGCCCCGCCGGTCTGCTTCTTGTGGCGATGGTGGCCCTCGGCCGGCCCGGTCACCGTCTCACGGTAGGCAATGCGCGGCGGCCGCGTGTTGACCTCGAAGCGGTACACCTCGCGCAGCCGCTCCAGCAGTACGCGCAGGTGCAGCTCACCCAGCCCGTAGACGATCGTCTCGTTGGTGATCGCCACGTGTTCCACCCGCAGGCAGGGGTCCTCGTCCACCAGCTTGCCCAGGATCTCCCACAGCCGCTGCTCGTCGCCGTGCCGCTGGGGCTCGATCGCCAGGCCGTGCACCGGGATCGGAAAGTCCAGCGGTGCCAGGTGCACATGGTCGTCCTCGGCCGCGTCGTGCAGCACCGCGTCGAAGTGGGCGTCCTCCACCTTCGCCACCGCCACGATGTCGCCCGGCAGCGCGCGCGACACCTCGGTGTACTCCTTGCCTTGCAGCATGAACAGGTGGTTCACCTTGAAAGGCTTGCGGCCGTCGCCGACGAAGAGCTGGCTGTCGCGCGTGACGGTGCCCTGGTGCACGCGGAAGATGCCCATCTTGCCCACGTACGGATCGACCGTGACCTTGAACACATGCGCCAGCACGTGCAGCGACGGGTCGGGCTTCGCCTCCATCGGCCGCGCCTCCTCGCCCTCGCCGACCAGGAAGGCCGGCGGATTGGCCTCGGTCGGGTCGGGCAGCAGCTTGACGATCACGTCCAGCAGCTCGCCCAGCCCGGCACCGTTGCGCGCCGAGACGAAGCACACCGGGATCAGGTGACCTTCGCGCAGCGCCTGCTCCAGCGGCGCATGCAGTTCGCGGGGATCGACGTCGCCCTGCTCGAGGTAACGGTCGACGAAGGCTGCGTCCACCTCCACCACCTGCTCGACCAGCGCGCGGTGCGCCGTCTCCACGTCACCCATCGTGCAGCCGCCCTCGCGGTTGTAGAAGCAATCGAGCACCCGGGTGCCGCCGTCGTCGGGCAGGTTCACCGGCAGGCATTCGCGGCCGAAGGCGGCCTGGATCTGCGCCAGCAGGCCCGCCATGTCGACACCCTGCGAGTCGATCTTGTTGACGATCACCATGCGCGCCAGCTTGCGTCCGGCCGCGTGCTCCATCATGCGAATGGCCATCGGCTCGACGCCGATGGCCGCGTTGATCACCACCGCCGCCGTTTCCACTGCCTCCAGCGCCGGCAGGCTCTGGCCCAGGAAGTCGGCGCCGCCGGGCGTGTCGAGCAAGTGGATGCGTGTGTCCGCATGCGCGAGATGCATCACCGAGGCGTTGAGCGAGTGCTGCATGCGCCGCTCGAGCGGATCGAAGTCGCTCACCGTGCTGCCGCGCTCCACGCTGCCCGGCGCGCCGATGGCGCCGGACTTGAGCAGCAGGGCCTCGGCCAGGGTGGTCTTGCCCGAGGCAGGCGCTCCGACGAGTGCCAGGGTTCGCACCGCTTCCATTTCGGCCGCGAGGCCGTTCGATCGGCTTGGCATGGACATCTCCTTGCGCCTCGCGAGGCGCCTTGGGCGGTCCGGTGGAAAAAGCATGCTCCGCCCGGTTGGCGGTTCAGGGTACGGGATTGCCCAGCGCGGCGCAAGGCGGGCGAACCTGGGCGGGCGGCTCGCGACGCAGTGGCCCGAGGACTATCATGCTCGCCCGACCGGAGGACTCGCCAGCATGCACACCCCGACCCTGCTCGTCTTTGCCTTCGTGGCGCTCATCGCCATCGCCACCCCCGGCCCCACCGTGCTACTGGCGCTGGCGAACGGGTCGCGCTTCGGCGTGCGCCGCGCGCTGCCCGGCATGCTCGGTGCGGTCGCCTCCGACTTCGTGCTGGTGGGCGCCGTCGCGCTGGGCCTCGGCGCGCTGCTGGCTGCCTCGGAGTTCTGGTTCTCGGTGCTCAAGTGGGTGGGCGCGGGCTACCTGGCCTGGCTGGGCATCCGCCTGCTGCGTTCGCAGGGCAGCCTGGATCTTTCGCAGCAGGACGCGGTCCGCGGCGGGGGCAGCCCGCGCGCCATCTTCGCCAAGTCCTTCCTGGTGGCGGTGACGAACCCCAAGGGCTATCTCTTCTGCTCCGCGCTGATGCCGCAGTTCATCGACCCCAGTGCGCCCCAATGGCCGCAATACGCCGCCATCAGTCTCGTGTTCGCGGGTCTGGACTTCTCGGTGATGCTGGCCTATGCGGTGATCGGCGCGCGTGCAGTCAAGCTCCTGCGCCGGCGCGCCGTGCTGTGGCTGGACCGTTGCTGCGGCGGCGCCCTGCTGGCGCTGGCGGGATCGCTCGCCTTCTACCGCCGCAGTGCGAGCTGAGCCCCATCGCGTTGTCTCCCGCAGGCGTCAGAAGGCCGGGGTGAGGGGGCTCAGCCTCCGTCGAGTTCAAACGCGGGCACTGGCCGTCCATCGACATCCGTGAACCCGTACTCGTGCGCGAGGTCCGCGACGCGGTGCACGCTGCCGCTCTTGTCCAGCACGCCGGCATCCCGCGCCAGCGCCACCACCGCCCGCCCCAGATAACGCGGCGATTCGGTGCGTGCAAGTGCAGGCTGCTCGTGCCAATGCGCCTCGTCGGTCTTGTGCCCGGCCAGGACGAACTCCGTGCGCATCCATCCGGGCGACACCGCCAGGGAGGCGACGCCGTGCGGCCGCAATTCCTGCGCCATTCCGAAGGCCAGGCGCGTCATCGAGGCCTTGGCCAGGTCGTAGAACAGATTGCCGCGCAGGTAGCGATCGCGATCCCAGAAGGTGGTCGTCACGATCAGCCCGCGCCTGCGGCGCACCATCATCGGTGCCGCGACGCGGCTGGCCAGCAGGTGGTTTCGCACGCCGCGGTCGAGCATCGAGTCCCAGTTGGAAAGCGGATGCTCCCAGAACGGAGCCTCGAACACGCCGTTGAAGGTCTCGTGTCCGCCCCAGGCGTTGTTCACCAGCAGGTCGATGCGGCCGGCCTCGCGCTCCACACGCGCGAACAGCGCCGCGACCTCTTCTTCGCGCGTGTGATCGCAGCGCACCGCGATGCCGCGCCCACCCAGGCGCGTGACTTCCTCTGCCGTCTCGTCGATGCTGCCGGGGAGGGTGTCGAGGCCCGACAGGCCCATCAGCTGCCCATAGGTGCCGGCCGGCTGCTCGCGCGTGCTGCGTCCCGTCACGTACACGGTCGCGCCGGCCGCGCCCAGCTCCTGGGCGATGCCGCGCCCAGCGCCGCGGCTGGCGCCGGTCACCACGGCCACGCGATCCTGGAGACTTGACTGTTGCTGCTGTTGCTGCATCCGCTGTTCCTTTCTTCGCTTCCTTGTCGAGTCGGGGAACGGTAGGGCGTCTTCAATCCGTTGTCTTGGAAGAACCCGAAACGGCGCGCCCCAGGAACTCGGTCGGCGTCAGCCCGCACAGAGCGCGAAACTCGTTGGCCAGGTGCGACTGGTCGTAGTAGCCATGGTCCATCGCCATCTGGGCCCAGTCGGGATGCGCCTGCCGGCGCAGTGCGCGCAGGCAGCCGTGCAGCCGCGCCAGCCTGCTCCAGGCACGCGGCGACAGGCCCACATGGGCGTGGAACAGTTGCTGCAGACGCCGCTCCCCGACGCCGATAGCCTCCGCCACCTCGCGCAGCGGCCGCCTTCCGCCCGATGCGGCGATGAGCCGTGCCGCCTGCGTGGCGGCTCGCCGCGTCGCGGCTGCGCCGTCGGCCTCGCGCAGCCGGGGCTGCAAGGCAGCATGCAGCACTGCCATGCGTGTGGCGTCGCCCGGCGCCTGAGCCATGCGCTCCAGCAACCGCGTCCCCTCGCCACCCCACAGCGTGTCCAGGTGCACGGCCGTACCCGCCAACTCGCCGGCCGGCAGCCCCAGCAGGCCGGCCGCCCCGCCGGGTCGCAAGGTGACCGACACGCCATCGATCCGGCCGCGCAAGCGCACCAGTGCCGGCGCCGTCGAGGCTCCGGCCACAACCGCGAAAGGACTGCAGACGTCGCCGAAATCGAAGATCAACCGAGCTGCCCCATCGGGCAGCACGCGTTCGATCACTTCCTGGCCCGCCGCCACGTACTCGCTGCACAGCAGGATGTGCGAGACATGCGCATCCAGCGCCGCGCTCACCGGAAGGGCCCGCAGCGTGCCCGCGGGCGCATCCGCCTCGGGCCCTTGCACCGGGTCGTCGTGGAGGCGGAGGAAGAGGCGTTCGTTCATGGGATGAAGTGCCGCTCGATGCTACTTTCTTCGCCGTGCGCGGGCGAGGTGCCGAAGCCCTGCCTAGTGCCGCGCGGCGTCGCCCGCCAGCGGCTCGGCATCGTGCAGCCAGGCGTGGATCAGCGTATACGACACCGCCAGCATCACCGGGCCCACGAAGATGCCGACCAGCCCGAAGCCCAGCAGTCCGCCGATCACCCCCGCGAAGATCAGCACCAGCGGCAGATCGGCGCCGCGGCGGATCAGTAGCGGGCGCAGGAAGTTGTCCATCGTGCCGACGATCACCGTCCACACCAGCAGGAAGATGCCCCAACCCGTCGATCCGCTCCAGAAGACCCAGAGCACCGCCGGCGCCAGCACCAGCGTCGGGCCGACCTGCACGATGCACAGCATGAACATCACCGCCGTGAGCAGCGCCGCGAAGGGCACTCCTGCGATCGCCAGGCCGATGCCGCCCATCACCGCCTGCACGAAGGCCGTGACCCCCACCCCCAGCGCCACGCCGCGGATTGCCTTGCCGGCCAGGACCACCGCATCTTCCCCGCGCTGGCCGCCGAGCTTGAAGCCGAAGCGCCGCACCACATCCGCCGCCGACTCGCCGCCCGCATACATCATCCCGGCGATCACCACCGTGAGCAGGAACTGCAGCGTCAGCGCGCCCACCACGCCCGCCTGCGCGAGCAGCCACGAGGTGACCTGCCGGATGTAGGGCGTGACCTTGTCCTCCAGGCCCGCCACGCCGGCGGCCACTAACTCGTTCCAGGCCTGCGTCAGCCGCGTCCCCACCAGCGGTAGGCGTTCCACCCAGCCGGGCAGGGTGGGCGGGCCCTGGCTGATCAGCAGCCGGACCCACGCGACCACTTCCTCCGCGTTGGACACGATGGTCGAGATCGCCAGCGTGAGCGGCAGCACGAACAGCAGCAGCAGGATCACCACCATCACCAGCACAGCGAGGCTGCGGCGCTTCCACAAGCGCGCCTGGATCCAGAGGAAGGCGGGCCACGTGGCGACGACGACCATCGCGGCCCAGATGGTGGCGCCCAGGAAGGGTCGGAGGATCCAGAGGGAGGAGCCGATGAGCAAGGCCAGCGTGAGGACGCTGAAGGTGGTTCTGGCAAGGTCGGGACGGGGGGCGGACATGGGTGCGGGGGCTGGGATGGGCAACCCGGAGTGTGCGCGAAGTGCGCCACCCGCGGTATGCGCCCGGCGCCCCCGTCGCGCCGCGGCCGGTGCGCGCGAGGGACTTGCGGTTAGCATCGCCTGCGGAGACACGCAGTCAGGAATTCAATGCGGATATTGCTCGTCGAGGATGACCGGGTGCTGGCGGATGCGCTCTCGCGGGCGCTGGTGCAGTCCGCTCATGCCGTCGACGTCGTCTCCACCGGCGAGGAGGCCGACCATGCCCTCGCCCCGGGCACCTACGACTTGGCCATCCTGGACATCGGCCTGCCCGGGCTGAGCGGACTGGATGTGCTGAAGCGCCTGCGGGGCCGCAAGTCCACCATGCCCGTGCTGATGCTCACCGCCTTCGACACCCTCGCAGACCGGGTGCGCGGACTCGATCTGGGTGCCGACGACTACCTGGCCAAGCCCTTCGACCTGCCGGAGCTCGAAGCGCGCGTGCGGGCGCTGCTGCGCCGAAGTACCCAGTCCACCCCCGACCTTCAACATGGCCAGCTGCGCTTCGACACCGTGGGCCGCCGCGTCTTCCACGACAAGCGGCCGTTGGAGCTGTCGCCGCGCGAGCTCGCCTTGCTGGAACTGCTGCTCATGCGCGCCGGGCGTGTCGTGAGCAAGGAGCACATGGTCAACCACCTCTACGGCTGGGGCGAGGAGGTTGGCGACAACGCGATCGAGGTCAACGTCTACCGGCTGCGAAAGAAGCTGGAGCCGCTCGGTTGCGAGATCCGGACCGTGCGCGGCATGGGCTACCTGATCGACAGCAGCGATGTGGAGGGCTGAGCCTCGGCTGCAGCGCAAGCTGCTGGCCTGGCTGCTCGGGCCGCTCGCCGTGCTGCTGGTGCTCGATACCGCCGTTGCCTACTGGAACTCGCTGCGCTTCTCCAACCTCGCCTACGACCGCGCGCTGCACGAGATCGGACGTGAGATCGCGCTGCATGTGAAGCTCGACGGAACGCGTCCCCGGCTCGAACTCTCGGAGGCCGCGGCCAACATCCTCTTGCTCGATCAGGAAGACCAGCTCTTCTACCGCGTCCTCGGCGAGGACGGCGCCGACCTGGGCGGCGATGCGCAGTTGCCGCCGCGGCGCATCGAGAAAACCGCCGGGCCGGACTTCTATGGCGACGAGGTGCGCGGCGAGCCGGTGCGGATGATGGTGGCCTGGATGCCTGTCGGGCCGGACGCCGGGCCTCCGCGGGTCCTGGTGCAGGTGGCCGAAACGCTCAACAAGCGTGCGCGCTTCACCTGGGAGATGGTCGCCAACGTGGTGCTGCCGCAGCTGCTGTTGATCGTCATGGCGACAGCGGTGGTGTGGTTCGGGGTTTCGCGCGGGCTCGAGCCGCTGCAGCGCCTCCGGCGTGCCGTATCGAACCGCTCGCACCTGGACCTGAGCCCGATCGACACGCACGACGTTCCGGGAGAGGTGCGTCCGCTGGTGGACGACGTCAACGAATTGATGGCACGCCTCGGGCGCACCTTCGACTTCCAGAACCGCTTCGTCGCGGACGCCGCGCACCAGCTGAAGACGCCGGTCAGCGGCCTGAAGGCGCAGATCGAGCTGGCCTTGCGGGAGAACGATCCGCAGCGCGTGCGCCACTCGCTCGCGCAGCTCTACATCAGCGCCGACCGGCTGTCGAGGCTGGTGCGCCAGCTGCTTTCGCTGGCCCGCAACGAGCCCGGCGCGCTCGACTCCATGCAACTGCAGCCGCTGGACCTGAATGCCCACGCCCTGGAGGTGAGCATGGACTGGGTGCCGCAGGCCATCAAGCGCAACATCGACCTGGGCTTCGAAGGTGCCGACCATCCGCTGATGATCGACGCCGACCGGGACCGCCTGCGCGAGCTGGTCAACAACCTGATCGACAACGCGATCCGCTACAGCCAGTCGGGCGGCCGGGTGACCGTGCAGGCCGGCCAGGCGGGAAGCGGCCAATGCCGCCTGGCCATCAGCGACGATGGCCCTCGAATCCCGGTCCAGGAGCGCGCCCGCATCTTCGAACGTTTCCATCGCCTCCTCGGAACGCAGGAGGATGGCAGCGGTCTTGGTCTTGCGATCGTCAGCGAGATCGCCATGATGCATGGCGCGCGCATCACGCTGGAGGAAGACACCGACGGCGTGGGCAACACCTTCAGCGTCTTCTTCCCGCTGCGCGATGCCGATCGGCACGGCAGCGCCTTGTAAGCTTGCTGACAGCTCGCGGACAACCGGCTGTCAGCGCGCCGGCAGTAAGGTGACAGCACAGGTCTCTACGCTCGGACGAGGCGGAACCGCTGTGGTTCCGGACCCATCCACCAAGGAGACACCGTGTCGTTTTTGTCGAGTCCCGACTTCTGGATCGCCCTGTCGCAGATCATCCTGATCAACATTGTCCTGAGCGGCGACAACGCGGTCGTCATCGCGATGGCCTCCCGCTCGCTGCCGCCCGCCCAGCAAAAGAAGGCCATCCTCTTCGGGAGCGTCGGCGCCATCGTGTTGCGCGTCGTCCTGACCTTCTTTGCCGTCTATCTGCTGACCTTGCCGTACCTCAAGCTGGTCGGCGCAGCGCTGCTGGTCTGGATCGGCATCGGCTTGCTCCGCGAGGAGGAAGAGGAGACGAATCTCGAAGGCCACTCCGGCCTGGCCGCGGCCGTCAAGACCATCGTGGTGGCCGACCTCGTCATGAGCCTGGACAACGTCGTCGGCGTCGCCGCTGCGGCCAAGGGCAATGTCCCCCTGCTGGTCTTCGGTCTCGTGATCAGCATTCCCCTGATCATCTTCGGCAGCACCCTGATCCTGAAGCTGATGGACCGCTTCCCGGTCATCATCGTCCTCGGCGCAGCGCTGCTCGGTTGGGTCGCTGGCGAAATGGCGATGTCGGATCCTTCCATTGCCGGCTGGGCTGCCAGCCAGCACGCGCTGCACACGGTGGTCCCCGCGCTCGGCGCCATGTTCGTGGTGGCGATCGGCAAGTGGCTGAACAGCCGGCGCGCAACGCGCGAAGGCGAGGAACCGCAACCGGCCAAGGCGTCCAAGCGACCCGCCGTCTGAAGGTGCCCGCATGACGCGCATCTTGGTACCCATCGATCCGGAGGAGCCGGCACGAACCCGCTCGGCCATCGAGCAGGTCCTGCGCATGCGTCGAAGCGACCGGGTGACTGTTCGCTTGCTGCGGGTGCAGCCCAAGGTCTCGGGCCATGTGGCGATGCTCTTCAGTGCACGCGAGCTGCTCGAGCTGCAGCTGGAGGCAGGCGCCGAGGATCTGCAGTACGCGCAGAGCCTGCTCGACCTGGCCGGGGTGCCCTACGCCAGCACCGTGCTGGTGGGGCGCACTGCGGAGACGATTGCCATGGCCGCGCGCGACTACGGCTGCGACCGCATCGTCTTCGGCCGCGATGAACCCAGCCTGGCGGGAAGGATCTTCGGCTCGCTGGCGCAGCAGGTGCGCCAGCACCTGGGGGCGAGCGGGGATCCCCAGGTCATCGGGTCCTGAAGGCGTCGCGGCGCGATTGTCTACGCCTCAAAAGCTCGGAGCGTCCTCGTCCGGCGGCTTGGAACCGAGTTCCTTCAGCTCCCTCGCGAAGATCTCGCCGACATAGGCGTCGACACGCGTGCGCACTACCCCGGCATCCGTTGCCCGGTTCTGTGCGGATTCGACGCTCTCGCCGTTGGCTCGCGCCGCGGCCTGCGCCGACTCGAGCGGTTGTCTGCCTTGATGACATGCGGCAGCGCCGAATGCCAGGCCCACGATCGCCGCGGCCTTGAGCACATTGAGCAAGTTCATGACTGCTCCTGTGATGACAGGACCGGAGTGCGTTGGCTGAGGCCGGGGATCCTGCGGACCGACCGCATCGCATCGAGCAAGGGCGGGCGTCGGCCCGCTGGGTCATTTGTGCAGGACGCCGAACGGCGAATGTCTGTACACCGCTGGGTCGAGGTGCAGGTTACGCCTGCCATGGGGCGGCTCAAATACGACTTAAGGCATACACAAGCAGGCGACCCTTCCAGCGACCGGGTTTCGGAGCGGAGGGAAGTTTAGGATGGAGGTTCAGTTCTTCAGGAGATGCGAAACGATGACCAGCAAGAACACGGTATGTCTGTGGTACGACGGCGCCGCCCTTGACGCCGCAACCTTCTACGCTGCAACCTTCCCCGACAGCGCTGTAGGCGCCATCATCCGTGCACCGGGCGACTATCCCGACGGCAAGCAGGGCGATGTGCTGGTGGTCGAGTTCAACGTCGCCGGCATCCCCTGCATCGGGCTGAACGGCGGCCCGCAGTTCAAGCACGACGAGGCCTTCTCGTTTCAGATCGCAACCGACGACCAGGCCGAGACCGACCGCCTGTGGAACGCGATCGTCGGCAATGGCGGCCAGGAAAGCGCGTGCGGCTGGTGCAAGGACCGGTGGGGGTTGTCATGGCAGATCACCCCGCGCGTCCTCACCGAGGCGCTGGTCAACCCCGATCGCGCGGCAGCCAAGCGCGCGTTCGACGCGATGATGACCATGGGAAAGATCGACATCGCCGCGATAGAGGCGGCACTGCGGGGCTGAGACCTGCCCTCCAGTCGATGAGGCGTGTTCGTCGACACGGCTCGCACCGTTCCGGGTCAGCACTTTCTCTCTAGAGGAAGGGTGCAACGTTCGTCATGACACTTTCCCGTGCGCGCCTCACGTGGTTCAGGACTGCGTTCTTCACCAGCGCGGCATCGCGGCTCTTCAGCGCCTCGAGGATCTCCTCGTTTTCTTCCAGGCTTTCCTGCACCCGTCCTGGCCGGGACTGGATCTGCATGGACCCAAGCCAGCGTACTCGGTCGTTGATGGTCAACAGGATCTGCGACAGCAGCGTGTTTCGACTCGCGCTGGCGAGCGCCAAGCGAAAGTCGCTGTTGAGTGCCCGAGTCTTCGCCAGTTGGCCGCGCTGCAGCTCACGCCGTGCCGACTTGAGAAAGCCGGCCAGCTTCTCGATTCCGGCCTCGTCCAGGAAGGTCATGGCCTCGACCGCTGCCGAAACCTCAAGGACCTCGCGCAGATTGAAAAGATCGTTGATCTCTTTCTGGGTCATGGCCCGGACAACGTAGCCCCATCCGGAGTCGTGCCGCACCAGGCCCTCTTGCTGCAAGCGCCCGAGGGCTTCGCGCACCGGAGTGCGGCTCAGGCCCAGGCGTGCAGCGATCTCCTGCGCCCTCAATGACTCGCCGGCCCTGTAGTCGAGATTGATCACCGCCTCCTTGATCGAGGTGTAAGCCCTGTCTTGCGCGGTAGGGGGCAAGCTGCTAGATTTCGTTGGTGCATTCATATTGCATTCAATTTGAATTCACAGTGAGTGCGAATTTGCCACATCCTACAACCGCCACAGGACGACGCCATGGAAAACCAGATGAGCTTCCTCGATCTACCCTCTCGCCCCAAGCCGCGTCGCGGCGGCGAAACCGGCCTCTACGACATGTTCATGCCCCTGGCGGAGCAGGCCGCGCTGCTGGAAACCGCATCGGAGTGCATCGACTACGCCAAGCTCATTCACATCGGGCTCGCCTTCGGGGGCGCCCTTCCGAGCGGCTGGCTGCAGGAAAAGCTCGGCATGTACCGCGCCAAGGGCATCAAGACCTTCCCCGGCGGCGTGCCTTACCAGGTAGCGCTGGTGCAGGGCAAGGTTCCACAGTTCATGAAGTGGGTTCGCGACTCGGGATTCGACGGCCTCGAAATTGCCGAGGACGCGATGAGCTACCGCGCATCGACGGACCAGGAACGCGATGACCACATCAAGATGGCGCTCGACCTCGGCTTGTTCGTGGACACCGAACTCGGCAAGAAGAATCCCGAGGCTCCCCTCGACCTCGCAGAGGCCTACGACACGATGATGCGGGACCTGGGCATGGGCGTCGCCCACGTGGTCCTCGAACGCTCCGAACTCGACCACTACAAAGGGGAGGGCAAGGACCCTTCCCCGGTGGTCGACCTCGTCCGGCGTGTCGGCCTGGAGAAGGTGCTGATCGAACCGGGCCCCTTCGGCTGGCCCGACTACCACGATTGGACTTTCAAGACCTTCGGTCCGGAGGTCAATGTCGGCAACATCTACCCGCATGAACTGCTGTACGTGGAACTGTCACGGCGCGGCCTTTCGCGCTTCGGCTACTGGTACTTCGACAAGTTCGAACACATGGCTCGATAGGCCGGATCCGGAGCATCGCCATGGAAGGCTTTCTGCCCCCATCCCGCAATGTGAAGACGCCGAAGGCTGCCTCGCCGCGAGGTGCGTGTGACTGCCATTTCCATGTCTTCCCGGCGGAAGGCCGCGACAACCTGGCACCGGATCGTGGCTTTACCCCTGCCGTCGCTCCTCTGGACGACTGGTTGGCTTGCGCAGGGACTCTCGGCCTCGAGCGTGGCGTGCTGGTCCAGCCCAGCCCCTACGGAACCGACAATCGCGTCCTGCTGGAGGCCGTGGCGCGCGCGCCTGACCGGCTGCGAGCCGTGGTCGCACTTCCGCCGCAGACATCCGTCGAGCAACTGCATGCGTTGAATCGCGCGGGAGCGCGTGGCGTGCGCGTGAATCACTACCTTCACCAGGGCCGGCTACGCTATGCGGGTGGGACGACCATGGAGAGTGTGCGGCCGTTGTTGCCAGCCTTGCTGGAGATCGGCTGGCACGTAGAACTTTGGATCGACGTCGCCTCCGACCTGCCCAACGTGATGGCGCAACTGCGCGATTGGCCGCCGGTGCCGTTGGTGTTCGACCACATGGGTTGTCCAAGGTCTGCAGAGGACGTCGATTCGCAGGGCTTTCAGCAGATGCTGGCGCTGGTTGCCTCTGGACAGGCATGGGTCAAGCTTTCGGGAGCCGACCGGATATATCCCAATCCGAGCGAGTACTCCTCTGCGCGCCCTGTCTTCGATGCGCTGCTGGCGACACGCACCGATCGTCTGGTCTGGGGCACCAACTGGCCTCATCCCCACCTGCAAGCGCATATGCCCGACGACGGCGACCTGCTCGACCTGTTCAACAACTGGGTCCCCGATGCGGGTGCACGCCAAGCCATTCTTGCCGCCAATCCCGCGCGGCTCTACGACTTCGCGGCGCCGGACTGACTCTTCGGCAACCTCGCCTCACCCGGGCAACACAGATGGAGACGACCATGACAAGACGGTACTGGATCACCCTGCTTCTAGGCCTCAGCTGCCTCGTTGCCTGCGCCTCCGCGCAGGACGCGTACCCCAGCAAGCCGATCCGGCTGCTGGTCCCGTTTGCCCCGGGCGGGGCCGCCGATGCAGTCGCGCGCATCCTGTCGAAGCCGCTGGGCGAGCAACTGGGCCAGCCCATCGTGATCGAGAATCGGGGGGGAGCCGGAGGAAACATCGGTGCGGACGTCGTAGCCCGCGCGGCGCCGGACGGCTACACATTGCTGCTCGGGTCCTCGGCCAATCTCGCCATCAATCCAACGCTCTACAAGTCGCTCCCCTTCGACCCGGTCAAGAGCTTCGCTCCTGTGAGCCTCGTAGTCGAAGCGCCTCACGTCATCGTCGTATCGGCCGCCTCTCCGGTCGATTCCGTCGCGGATCTGATCCGGCAGGCCAAGGCCGCAAAGCAGCCCCTTGCGTACGGAAGCGGCGGCGTGGGAACGCCAACTCACTTGGCGGGGCAACTGTTCGCAACCCGCGCGGCGGTGGATATGAGGCATATACCCTACAAGGGAAGCGGCCCGGCGCTCGTCGACCTGATGGCCCAACGACTGAATGTGCAAATTGACAGCGTACCTGCGGTTATCGGGTCCATCCAGGGAGGCAAACTCAAGGCGCTGGCACAAACCGGCAAGGATCGTCTACCCATCCTGCCGAAGGTCCCGACAGCAGCCGAGGCGGGGCTGGCCGACTTCGAGGTGATTGGATGGTTCGGCGTGCTTGCGCCCGCAGGAACACCACAGGCGGTCGTTGAGCGACTCAACTCCGCCATCAGGGCCGCGCTGAGCGAGCCGGAAACCCGGGCCCTGTTCGATCGACAGGGCGCCAGGACCACCGCGAACAGCCCAACGGAATTTGCCAGCTACATCCGTGCGGACATCGACAAGTGGGCCGCCGTGGTGAAAAGCGCCAGCATTCAACTCGACTGATCGGAAATCGCATGCCAGTCAAAATGCCGTCCGTCGGCTTCATCGGGCTCGGTGTCATGGGGCGGCCGATGGCCCGCAACCTGCTCAAGGGAGGCCTGTCTCTTTCGGTCTTCACGCATGGGGACGTGCCTGCGGACATCGCAGCTTCTGCGTTTGCCTGTGCCCACGCACTCGAAGTCGCCCAGCGCGCGGACACCATCATCGTAATGGTGCCCGACACCCCTGACGTCGAAGCAGTGCTGTTCGGCGAGCAAGGCGCGGCGGCCGGCCTTTCGCCTGGCAAGACCGTGATCGACATGAGCTCCATCTCGCCCATCGTGACCAAGACGATTGCGCGCCGCATCGGCAAGCTAGGCTGCCATTACCTCGACGCTCCGGTCTCAGGCGGCGAGATCGGCGCCCAGCAAGGAACACTGTCCATCATGGTGGGCGGTCCTGCAGAGGTCTTCGAAGCAGCGCATCCGTTGTTCGCGCTGATGGGCAAGAACATCACGCACGTGGGCGATCACGGCGACGGGCAGACGGCCAAGGTCGCGAACCAGATCATCGTCGCGCTGAACATCCAGGCCGTTGCGGAGGCGTTGGTATTTGCGGTCCGCGCCGGCGCGGACCCGGAACGCGTGCGTCGGGCGTTGATGGGCGGCTTCGCAGCCTCCAAGGTGCTCGAGGTGCATGGTGAACGCATGACCGGCCGGCGTTTCGAGCCTGGCTTCCGCATCTCACTTCATCAGAAGGACCTGAACCTCGCGCTGGAGAGCGCGCGCCTCCTTGGCATGGCTTTGCCGAACACGGCCACGGCACAGCAGATGTTCGGAAGTTGCGTCGCACAGGGCGGGGCTCGCTGGGACCATTCGGCGCTGGTTCGCGCCATCGAACTGATGGCCGGCTGCAAAGTGGGCGCCTAGGCCAGGCATGACGGTGCGCTGCGAGGGGACATGGTCATCAGCATCGCTCGACACTGGACGATCCCGCGCGTGCTTCGCTGGCTTGGCATGCCATCGGAACAGGACATGTCGCTGGTCTGGAGTTGCTGCGGCACACCAGCACTCAGTCACTTCCCGGCAACCCCGTCGCCCCATGTTGGCTGCCACGCTCGCATTTGCCGGTGCACGCATTGCGGCTGTCGCTGGCGCCAGACTGCTTCGCCCGTTGGCGGGCAAACCGAGTGGCATTGCTTGGGCCCGGACTCTTCTTGACCGCCCGCCAGCTCATGCGCGCCTCGCCCGCGGCCTCTTGAGCGTCTTCACGAATTCCTGCGCCACGCGGGAAAGCGGCTTGTACAGCGGGTAGAACACATGCACGGGCATGGGCACATGGGGCGCCACCGGACGCGCCACGATGCCGCTCCACTCCCGGCCCTCGATGGTCTGGGCGTCCGCCAAGGCGATGCCCACGCCGGTGGCGACCAGCTCGCATGCGACATGCACCTGCTCGACCTCGATGCGAGCCTGCGGCAAGCGCTCCGCCTTCTCGAACAGTTGCCGCACGAGCTGGCCGAAGGGGATGTCGCCTGAATAGCCGATGAAGGGTTCGTCGACCAGGTCGTTGATGTGCACCTCGCGGCGCGCGGCGAGCCGATGGTCCGCCGGCAGCACCGCGACCATGCGGTTCTCGTAGAGCAGTTCCATCGACACGGCCGGGTGGGTGATCGGCATGTAGGCGATCCCGATGTCCACCTGCTGTGCAAAGAGATGCTGCAGCAGCGCCTGCGGCGACTCCGTCTGCAGCAGGATCCGGACCTTGGGATGGCGCTTCATGAAGTCGCCGATCGCGCGCGGCATCAGCGACTGGCTGAGGTTGGCGCTGCAGGCCACCCGCAGCAGCCCCGATCGATGGTCCAGCAGGTCTTCGGCCACCTGGTTGACGCGCTGCACGCTGTTGTAGACCGCGGTGACCTCGGCGAAGAGCTGCTCGGCCTCGGGTGTCGGGTAGAGCCGGCCCTTGATGCGCTCGAAGAGCTTCAGGCCCAGCCGCAGCTCGGTATGCGAGACGAGGCGGCTCACCGCAGGCTGCGAAACGTGCAGCGCCTTGGCCGCGCCCGTCATCGAGCGCGTCACCATGATGGTGCGGAAGACCTCGATCTGGCGCAGGTTCATCCGCATCGGGCCG
The DNA here is from genome assembly GCF_901827175.1 of Variovorax sp. RA8. Lineage (NCBI taxonomy): Bacteria > Pseudomonadati > Pseudomonadota > Betaproteobacteria > Burkholderiales > Comamonadaceae > Variovorax > Variovorax sp. RA8. The sequence continues at coordinate 976,034 of NZ_LR594662.1, forward strand.
GCCTCCGGTGGGTCATAGCTTTGTGTTATGCAAGGTGCGCAAATATGAATGCGACATTGTGACCGCCCTTTCCTAAACTGCGTCGCATCTACTCCACTTCGGCCTGCGCGCACGCGAAGGCCCCCACGCGATGAACGACTTCGAGCTTGTGATCCAGGGCAACATCGTCGACCCCGACAGCTGGGTCGAGAACGGATGGCTCGGTGTGCGCGATGGCAGGGTCGCCGCGCGGGGCGCGGGGCCGGCGCCTTCGGCGCGCGACAAGGTCGATGCGCGCGGCCTCTGGATTCTTCCCGGCGTGGTCGACGGCCAGGTCCATTCGGGCAGCCAGGCGAACCAGGAAGGCCTGGGCTGGGCCTCGAGAGCGGCCGCCGCGGGCGGCGTCACCGTCATGGTGGACATGCCCTACGACGACCCCGAGCCGGTGGCTTCGCGCCCGCAGCTCGAGGCCAAGATCGCGGAAGTCGAGCGCGACTGCCATGTGGATGTCGCGCTCTACGGCACGCTCAACGACAAGCACGGCATGGCCGCTGCCGCCGGCCTGATCGAGGGCGGCGTCTGCGCCTTCAAGTTCTCCACTTTCGAAGCGACGCCCGGGCGGTTCCCGCGGGTCGAGGAAGACGACCTGTACGAGGCGTTCCGCCTCATCGCGCCGTCCGGCCTGGCATGCGGCGTTCACAACCAGATGCAGGAGCTGACGCGGAAGAACGTGACGCGGATGATCGAGGCCGGCGATACCGGATGGGACGCCTTCATGCGCGCCCACACCCCGCTCATCGAGAACCTCGCGACGACGCTCATCTACGAGATCGGCGCCGAGACCGGCGCGCGCGCCCATGCCGTGCACGTTTCGATGGCGCGCGGCTTCGAGGTCTGCAACATGTACCGCCGTGCCGGCCACAAGGCCAGCATCGAGACCTGCGTGCAGTACCTGATGCTCAACCACGAGGAGCACACACGCCGCTTCGGCGCCAAGACCAAGCACTTCCCGCCGATCCGCCCGAAGGCGGAGACCGAGCTGCTGTGGACCCACATCGCGAACGACGACTGCACCTTCGTCTCCTCGGACCACGTGAGCTGGGGCCTGGAGCGCAAGCAGAACCCCAACGTCTTCAAGAACTCCTCCGGCGGCCCCGGACTCGAAACCCTGCTGCCCGCGTTCTGGACCGGCTGCGAGCAGCATGGCCTTCCGCCCAGCATGGCAGTGCGGCAGCTGTGCCGGAACCCGGCGCGGCATTTCCTGCTGGACGACCGGAAAGGAACGCTCGCCGTCGGCGCGGACGCCGACATCGTCCTCCTGAAGCCCGAGCGCTATGCCTTCGATCCGTCGGCGAGCCTTGCGGCCGTTCAGTGGAGCTCCTTCGAAGGCATGGAATTCACGGCGCGCGTGGTCGCCACCTACTGCAGGGGCGTCCCGGCCTTCGAACTGGGCGCCCAGCCGTCCATCCGCAACGACAAGGGCTTCGGTCGCTTCCTGCGGCCCCGCACGCCGCACGTCGAGGGGGCGACGGCTTGAGCAGCGCGATGCCGCCGCTGGATGCGCAGCGCCTGTGGGCACGGGTGGAATCCCTCGCGCGCTTCACCCAGCCCGAGCTGCCCTGGACCCGGCGAGCGTTCTCGGAGCTCTTCCTGCAGTCTCGCGACTGGCTGCGCGAAGAGATGGAAGCGGCCGGCCTCACGGTCTCGCTCGATGAAGCCGGAAACCTCGTCGGTCGGCGCGACGGCCGCAGGCCCGGGCTGATGCCGCTCATGACAGGGTCGCACTGCGACACGGTGGTCGGCGGCGGGCGCTTCGACGGCATCATCGGCGTGCTCGCGGGCATCGAGGTCGCGCGGGCCATGAAGGAAAACGCGGTGGAGCTGGAACATCCGCTCGAAGTTGTCGACTTCCTGTCGGAGGAGCCGAGCGACTACGGAATCTCGTGCGTCGGCAGTCGCGGCCTGAGCGGCGTACTCGATGCCGCCATGCTGGCCGCCAGGAACCCGGCAGGCGAGACGCTCGCCGAGGGGCTGCGCCGCGCGGGCGGCAGGCCCGAGGCGCTGTCGGCGCCGCTACGGCCTGCCGGATCGGTGGCCGCGTTCGTCGAACTCCACATCGAGCAAGGGCCGGTGCTGGAAAGCGAGAAGCTGCCGATCGGCATCGTGACCCACATCGTGGGGATCCGACGCGTGCTGATCCGGGTCCTGGGCCAGCCCGACCATGCCGGGACGACGCCGATGGACATCCGCCGCGACGCGCTCGTCGGCGCGGCGGCGATCATCGAGGCGACGCACGCCCGCGCCTGCGCGCTCAGCGGCCGGCCGCACTATGTGGTCGCGACCATCGGCCGGCTCTCGCTGACACCGAACGTGCCCAACGCCGTGCCGGGCTCCGTCGAGATGGTGCTCGAGGTGCGAAGCGACGATGCCGGTGTGCTCGATCGTTTCGCAGAGGACGTGCTCGGCGCGGTGGAGCAGCGCCTCGCCGCCCTGCGCCTTTCCGTGGCCGTCACGCACCTGAGCCGGGCCGAGCCGACCGCCTGCGTGCCGTTGGTCATGGACGCCGCCGAAGCTGCCGCCGCCGACCTGGGTTACGCGTCGCGCCGGCTGCCGAGCGGCGCAGGCCACGACGCCGCCTACCTGGCGGCCTGCGGCCCGATGGGCATGATCTTCATCCCGTGCCTGAACGGCCGCAGCCACTGTCCCGAAGAATGGATCGAACCCGCGCAGCTGCTGGATGGCGCACGCGTCCTGTACCGGACGCTGGCCAGGCTCGATGCGCAACTCTCCCGCCACACCTAGAACTCCACATGCAAGCCGAGAAGACCCCACGCAACATCAAGGCCGCCCGCGGCACCACCCTGCGGTGCAAGGGCTGGCAGCAGGAGACCATCCTGCGCCTGCTGGAGAACAACATCGAGAACGGCGAACGGCCCGAAGACCTGGTCATCTACATGAACGCGGCCAAGGCCGCCCGCGACTGGGATTGCTTCGACGCCATCGTGCGCACGCTGAAGACGATGGAGGCCGACGAGACCCTGGTCGTGCAGTCCGGCAAGCCCGTAGGTCTTTTCCGCACCCACGCCTTCGCGCCGCGCGTGCTGCTCGCCAACGGCAACGTGGCCGGCCGCTGGGCGGGCGACGCCAACATGTTCGAGCTGGAGAAGCGCGGCCTGACGATCCTGCCCGGCATGACGGCGGCGTGCTGGCAATACATCGGCAGCCAGGGAATCGTGCAGGGCACCTACCAATCCTTCGTGAGCGCCGCCGAGCAGTACTTCGGCGGCAGCCTGGCGGGCCGCATCATCCTGACGGCCGGCGCCGGCGGCATGGGCGGCGCGCAGCCGCTGGCTGGCAAGATGGCCGGGGCGGCGACGCTGGTCGTCGACGTCGACCCCGTCTCGCTCGAGAGGCGCCTGAACACGGGATACCTCGACGTGATCGCGACCTCGGTGGACGACGCGCTGGCACGCATCCGCACGCTCGCGGCCGAGAGGGAGGGCGGCTCCGTCGGTATCGTCGGCAACGCGGCCGATGTGTTCGAGGCGTTGCACCGCAAGGAACTGCGGCCGGACATCGTGACCGACCAGTGCATGGTCGACCCCTATCGTGGCTACGTGCCTTCCGGGCTGTCGCCGGCTGAGGCCGCGCAGCTGGTGCGCACTGATCCCGAACAGGCCCTGGCGCTGGCGGCGGCCACGCTGGCGCGGCACGCGCGCGCCATGCTCCGCTTCCGCGACGATGGAGCGGTGGTTTTTGAATACGGCAACACCCTGCGGGCCCGCTCGGTCGCCGCGGGCGTGCCGGAGGCCGGCGAGCTGCCGTCCTTCGTGACACTGTTCATCCGCCCTCTCTTCTGCCGCGGCATTGGCCCCTTCCGCTGGATCGCCGCATCGGGCGATCCCAAGGACATCGCGGCCATCGACGGCATCATCGAGAGCACCTTCGCCGAGGGCCACATGATCCGCCAGTGGATACCGATGGCCCGGAAGTACATCCAGTTCCAGGGCCTGCCTGCACGCATCGGCTGGCTCGGCCACGGCGAGCGCTCAAAGCTGGCGCTCCTGGTCAACGAGGCGGTTGCAGACGGCCGCATCTCCGCACCCATCGCCTTCACGCGCGACCACCTCGATGCCGGCTCGGTCGCCTCGCCCTATCGCGAAACCGAGAAGATGCAGGACGGCAGCGACGCGGTCTCCGACTGGCCGCTTCTGAACGCGATGCTCGCGTGCTCCAACGGCGCAAGCCTGGTCGCGCTGCATTCCAACGGAGACAAGTCCGCCAGCGCCGGTCAGACAGCGATCGCCGACGGCACGCCCATGGCTGCTTTCAAGCTGAAGTCGGTACTCGACGCGGACACGGGCATCGGCGTGATCCGCTATGCCGACGCCGGCTACGAGGTCGCGCGAGAAACCCGCGCACTGCACGGCCTGGGTATCGAGATCGGGGGCGGTGAATGACGACGACGCTCGGTGCCCGCGACGCCGAGGCGGCCATCGCAGGCGGTACGCTGCTGTCGGCCGGCGGCAGCGGCAAGGCACGCGCGCCCAAGGACCGCGCCTTCGCCGAGAAGGCCTTCTCGCTGGGTCCAGTGCAGCTGGCGCCGATCGATGCCCTGCCCTCCGATGCCGACCTGCTGATTGCGACCGCCGTCGGCGCGCCGGGCGGGGGCAAGCATCTGGCGAACCCCGATCATTCCATCAGGGCCGCGAAGAACCTGGTCGCGGCTTCCGGGGTGTCGCCCGGCGCCGTGATACCCGGTCACGTGCCGGGCATTTACGCGTGGCTGCTGGCCGCCGCGCTGAAGGTGCCGCTGCTGGACGCCGCCTGCAACGGCCGCGGCCATCCGACGGTCAAGATGGGCAGCCTGGGCCTGTCGTCGCGGCCGCAATTCACGCTCTTCCAGTGCGGCGTGGGCGACCAGGTCCAGATCACCGTTCAAGGCAATACGCTCGTGACCTCCGCGCTGATGCGCGCGGCGGCAGTGCAAAACGGCGGCCTCGTGATGGCGGCACGAGGCCCCCTGAAGGCCGGCCTCGTGCGCGAAGCCGGCGCGCTCGGCGCCATCGGCTACCAACTGGGGCTGGGCCGGGCCTTGCTCGATGCAGGCGCGTCGCCGGCCAGCCAGATCGAGGCCGCACTGCGCTTCACGCGGGGCCGGGTGCTCGCGCAGGGCGTCGTCGTCGTCAACGCGGTGGGCTACCGCGAGGGATTCGACTTGGGCAGCGTGCATGTGCGCGACGAGGCCACCGGCGAAGAGGTGGCGCTGGGCGTTTGCAACGAATTCATGACGGCGTCCCGGGACGGCGTGCGGCTCGCCACCTTTCCGGATCTGATCGCGGCAATGGATCAGCGCACGGGCGAGGTGCTGGCGATCAGTGAGATGCCGCCGGGCACACCCGCGGTGATATTCGCAGTCAGCAAACGGGATCTCCCGATGGGCTCGGGCATCTACGACCCCGCCGTCTATCCCGACGTCGAGCAGGCGCTCGGTGTGGAGCTGGCGCGCTATGCGCTCGACCCGCAGGCTTGAGACCACACGATGATCACCCTCTACGACAGCAGGCAATCGGGCAACGGCTGGAAGGTCCGGTTGCTGCTGAGCTTCCTGAACCTCCCCTTCGAGCGCAAGGTGCTGGACTTGGCGGCAGGCGAAGCCAGGACGTTGGAGTTCCTGCGCCTGAACCCGCTGGCGCGCGTGCCGGTGCTGGTGCTGGATGACGGCACGCCCCTGGTCGAGTCCAACGCGATCCTGATCCACCTGGCGCGTGATACGCCGTGGCTGCCGTCCACACCGCGCGAGCAGTCGCGCGTGCTGCAGTGGCTGTTCTTCGAGCAGTTCGACCACCTGCGCTACTTCGCCCGGCCACGCTACCTGGTGTCCATCGCAAGACTCGGCGAAAAGCATGCCGACGAGATCGCCTATCTCCGCCAGATAGGACAGAAGGCACTGGCCGCGCTGGAGACGCGGCTGGCCTGCACGCCCTTCCTCACCGGTGGGCACTGCACGATCGCGGATATCGCGCTGTTCCCCTATACCAGCATGGCGGAGATGGGCGGCTACGACCTGCGGCCGCACCCCTCGGTATGCGGATGGATCGAGCGCATCCGCGCGCTGCCCGGCTTCATTCCGCTGATCGCGGATTCGCCATGAACGCCCGCCGCCGCCGCCCAAAGCTGTCCAAGCACCCTCGTCCACTCAACTCCCGGAGGTCATCTTGACGTCACGCCGCGCCATCGCACTCCTGCTTCTCGGCTCAATGTTCTGCGCCACGAGCCTCGCCCAGCCAACAAGCGACTATCCCAACAAGCCGATCCGGCTCATCGTGCCCTTCCCGCCGGGTGGCGCTATCGACACGATGGCGCGCAAAGTCGGCGACGACCTGCGAAAGCGGCTGAACGCCACCATCGTGATCGAGAACCGCCCAGGGGCCGGCACGATCCTCGGCAGCGACCTTGTCGCCAAGTCGCCGGCGGACGGCTACACGTTGCTGCTCAACGCACCTGGCGGCATCGAGCAGTTGCCGTGGATGCAGAAGATGCCCTACGACTCGCTCAAGGACCTGCAGCCGCTGAGCCTGGCGGCCCTGGCGCCGAATGCGCTGATCGTGCCGAGCACCCTGCCCGTCAAGGACTATGCCGAGTTCGTGGCCTATGCGAAGGCACACAAGGGCCAGATGAACTTCGGCAGCCTGGGCAACGGCGGCACGGCGCACATCTTTGGCGCGACCCTGAATGGCAAGCTCGGCACCGACGCCGTGCATTCCGCCTACAAGGGCGACGCGCCCGCGATGATCGATCTGGTGGCTGGGCGCCTGGACTACATGTTCAACAACGTGGTCTCGGCCATCAACTTCGCCAACCGGGGCAGCGTGCGCATCCTGGCGGTCGCCGGTCCCAAGCGCATCGCCGCGCTCAAGGACGTGCCGACCCTCGGGGAGCTTGGCGTCAGCGACTTCGACCTGGTCGGCTGGTATGCCTTCTTCGCGCCCGCGGGCACGCCGCGCCCGATCCTGGACAAGCTGCATGCGGCGCTGCGCGAGACCTACCAGTCGAAGGAATTCAAGGACTTCCTGGCCGCCTCGGGCCTGGGCGAGGCCGATGCAAGCATCGACCACTTCACGCGCCAGGTTGCCGACGAGCACGCCAAGTGGGGCCGGCTCATCAAGGCGAACGACATCCGCATCGAGTGAATGCCGCCTCGATGAACGCCATGGTCTCGTCACTCTCGCCGGCGCTCTCGCGCTTCGTGGCCGGCATGGACCGCCTGGTCGCGGCCGCGCTGCCCGAGGCGGCAGTGCACGAGGGCGCGTGCGAGCTGATGCGGCAGCTGGTGGGTCGGGACGACTGGCTGGACCCTGCCTTCACCGTCCCGCATCCGCGCTTCTACCAGCAGTACCTGCTGCATGCCGACCCGCAGGGGCGCTACAGCGTGGTGAGCTTCGTGTGGGGGCCCGGCCAGATGACGCCGGTGCACGATCACTGCACCTGGGGCGTGATCGGCATGCTTCGCGGCGCGGAGTTGTCGCAGAGCTACCGGCGCGAGACCGGGCGCCTCGTCCCCGACGGGCCGGAGGAAACGCTCGAGGCAGGCGACACGGCGCTCGTCTCGCCCGCGCTAGGAGACATCCACCGTGTTCGCAACGCCCACGGCGACCGGGTGTCGATCAGCATCCACGCCTATGGTTGCGACATCGGCCGACAGCGCCGTCATGTATTCGACCCGGAGACTGGCGCGGTCAAGGAATTCGTCTCCGGCTACGCCAATGCCGCGGGAACACGCGCGTGAGCGCACCGGCCGCAGATGCCCCGGCTCACTTCCACCCACTGGGGCATCCACGAGATCATCCAGCGGGGCAGCGGCATCGCGCTGCGCCCCTTCTCCGGCGACCCCCATCCGGCATCGATCGGTCGCGGCATGCTGGAAGCCTGCACCGGTCCGCTGCGCGTGCGCCGCCCGGCCGTGCGGCAAAGCGTGCTTCGTGACGGACCCGGTGCCGCGCCGGCGCAGCGAGGACTGGAACCTTTCGTGGAAGTCGAATGGGACGTGGCACTCGATCTCGCCGCCGAGGCGCTGCGAGGCACCATCGCGGAGCGCGGCAACGAGGCCGTTTTCGGCGGCTCCTACGGCTGGGCCAGCGCGGGCCGCTTCCATCACGCGCAGAGCCAGATCCATCGCTTCCTGAACTGCGCCGCCGGATATGTCCGCAGCGTCGATTCATACAGCCTGGGGGCGGCGCGCGTCCTCATGCCGCACATCGTCGCGCCGATGGACGAACTCATGCAGCAGCACACCAGCTGGGACGTGCTCGAACGCGAGTGCCGGCTGTTCGTGAGCTTCGGCGGCGTGTCGGCGAAGAACGCGCAGATCAATCCGGGCGGCATCGGCGAGCACCAGGTCGACGCAGCCCTCCGGCGCATGGCGCGCGCCGGCGTGGAGTTCGTGAACATCAGCCCGGTGCGCAGCGACCTCGATGTCGGCGCTGCCTTCCGCTGGCTGCCGATCCGGCCTCACGGCGACACCGCGCTGATGCTCGCGCTCGCGCACACGCTCGTCGATCGCGGCTGGCACGACAAGGCATTCCTTGGCCGCTGCTGCACCGGCTACGAGCGCTTCGAGCCATATCTGCTCGGCCATTCGGACGGGCAACCGAAGGACGCCGCGTGGGCCGAGCCGCTCACCGGCATTCCGATGGCCGAGATCGTGGCGCTGGCCGATCGCATGCGCTCCCGACGCACGATGGTGAACGTCGCCTGGTCGCTGCAGCGCGCTGAACATGGCGAGCAACCCTTCTGGATGCTGGTGACGCTGGCCTCGATGCTGGGGCAGGTCGGCATGCCCGGGGGCGGCTTCGGGGTCGGGTACGGCGCGAGCGGCATGATGGGCAACAGCGACGTGCGCTTCGGCGGCCCGGTCCTGCCGCAGGGGTCCAACGCCGTGTCCGCCTTCATTCCCGTCGCGCGCATCACCGACATGCTCGAGCGGCCCGGCGAGCGCTTCGACTACAACGGTGGTTCGCACTGCTACCCGAACATCGCGCTGATCCACTGGGCGGGTGGCAATCCCTTCCATCATCACCAGGACTTGCGCCGTCTGCTGACCGCATGGCGCCGTGTGCCGCACGTCATCGTGCACGAGCAGTTCTGGAACGCCACTGCGAAGCTGGCCGACATCGTCCTGCCGGCGACCACCACGCTGGAGCGCGCCGACATCGGCTTTGCGGCGCGTGAGCGCTACATGGTCGCGATGAAGCCGGCGATCGCGCCGGTAGGCCAGGCGCGCGACGACCACCAGATCTTTGGCGCGCTCGCGCAACGGCTGGGCTGTGAAATGGCCTTCTCCGAGGGACGCTCGGTGCAGGAGTGGCTGCAGTGGATGTACGAGGATTGCAGCGCGCGCGCACGACGCGCCGGCGTAGAGCTGCCGCCCTTCGACGTGTTCTGGCAGCAGGGTCTGCTGGACCTCGGGCAGCATCGCGCGCCCGTGGTCATGCTGGATCGCTTCCGCGAAGACCCCGCGGCGCATCCGCTCGCGACGCCGTCCGGCCGCATCGAGATCTTCAGTGCGAGGATCGATGGCTTCGCCGTGCCGGACTGCGCGGGCCATCCCCGGTGGATCCCGCCGCGGGAGTGGCTCGGCGCGTGTCCTCAGGGAGGCGGTGCGCTACATCTTCTTTCCGACCAGCCTGCGTCGAAGCTGCACAGCCAGCTCGACCATGGCGCGTCGAGCCGCGAGCACAAGATCGACGGCCGCGAAGCCCTGCTCATGCATCCGGACGATGCAGCCGCACGCGGCATCGGCGAGTGCGATGTGGTGCGCCTGTGGAACGGCAGGGGCGCGTGCTTCGCGGCGGCGCGAATCTCGGACGAGATCCGCCAGGGCGTAGTCAAGCTCTCGACCGGCGCCTGGTTCGACCCCGACAACTGGGGCGACCCCAGCACGGACAAGCACGGCAACCCGAACATGCTGACGGCAGACATCGGCGCCTCGCGCCTGTCCCAGGGCTGTGCGGCACAGAGCTGCCTCGTCCAGGTCCAGAAGTTCACAGGCACGCCGCCGCGCGTCACAGCCTTCGAACTGCCGAGCTTCGCCTGACGCCCTCGCCTGGGGCCGTTGGCGCATGTTCGCCCTCAGAGTTTCGATTCAGCCCTGGAATTCGCGTTGGCGGCACGTTCCCGATGTGCGGCCTGCTTGGCCCGGTTGCCGCATACGGCCATGCTGCACCAGCGGCGCATGCGGCCCTTCGTCCCATCGACGAAGAGCAGGGTACAGCTGTGCCATTCGCATCCCTTCACGTCGCTGAAATCGACCGTGGTCAGGAAATCCGCCATTGCCTTGGCCACCGGCAGCAGCAAGGCCTCCGGCGAACGCCAACGTCGGTCCGTGACGAACTCGAGGCCAGAGACCCCCTCCGCGATCGAGTTGTTGCCGCGAGGCACCAATCGACCATGAACGTCGTCGCGCGCCAGGAGCCGATTCAGCGGTTCGAGTTCCCGGATCGCATCGCGCGAAAGCCGCTTGCCCATGTGGGCGGTGACGAAGGTGCGGAACCAGTCGCGCAGCCCGCGCGCCTGGAGGGCGACAGCGTCGAGCTCGCCCGGGCCCGCCGATGCGCGCATGCGTTCGAGCACCGTGGACTCGACCAGGTTGGCCTGCGCCAGCCAATCGAGAAGGTCTTCACCCGTCTCGATCCACTCGACCGGGAGGTCCACCGGCGAGGCGATCGAGTTCAGGAAGTCCAGCGCGGATGCACCGGCGACGAGGATGGCCGGCGGCCGTTTCTTCCCCGTGGCCTGCGTACCGGTCAAGGTCCGCGCGGTTTGCTTGCTTTTCGATCTCATGTAACCTTTGTTTTATATACGGGAGAGGTTATCTGTAGTTGACCAGGCTCGTATCAAGAGTGACGGAGCCGTGAAGGAGAGCTCAGAGAAGATCCACCCCAGGGAATGCAGTTATCTCCGATGGCGCATTCGCCGTCGTCACCATACGGCGCCACCTCACTGATCATATAGTAACCAAATAAGAGACATCAAACTAGTTATCATGCCAAGGGTAGCCTGCAAGATTGTTGTTCAGGGTTATCGACAAGCCATGAAAGGTCATGAAGATGAATGCCATCAAGTACCAAAGAATCGACGTCGACGGGTTCGGCGTCGCCTATCGCGAAGCCGGGCCGGCGCAAGCTCCGGTTCTGCTGCTGTTGCACGGGTTTCCCAGCTCGAGCCACATGTTCAGGGACTTGATCCCGAAGCTCGCCGACCGCTACCACGTCATAGCGCCCGACCTGCCGGGCTTCGGGCAATCCGACTTGCCGCCGCGCGATCGTTTCGACTACACGTTCGCCAACCTGGCAAGGGTGATGACCCGATTCACCGAGTTGCTGAGCCTCGACCGGTTCGCGCTGTATGTGTTCGACTACGGCGCGCCCACGGGCCTGCGCATGGCAGTCGATCATCCCGAGCGCGTGACAGCCATCGTGACGCAGAACGGCAATGCCTATGTGGAGGGCCTGAGCGAGGGCTGGAATCCGATCCGCGCCTACTGGCAGGAGCCGTCGCAAGCGAATCGCGATGCGCTGCGCGCACTGTTGACGCCCGAGACCACGTACTGGCAGTACGTGACAGGTGTACAAGACAAGCAGCTCGTGTCGCCGGACGGCTACGGCCTGGACAACTACTACATGGCGCGACCCGGTGCGCACGAGGCGCAGTTGGATCTGTTCCTCGACTACGCGAGCAACGTCGAGCTTTACCCCGCCTTCCAGGCCTACTTCCGCAAGCACCAGCCACCGCTGTTGGCGGTGTGGGGCAATGGCGACCCCTTCTTCCTGCCGGCAGGCGCGCAAGCTTTCAAGCGCGACATCAAGGAGGCCCAGGTGAAGTTCTTCGACACGGGCCACTTTGCCCTGGAGACGCACTGCGACCAGATCGCCGCGGCGATCCGGGACTTCCTCCCGAGCTCGAAATAGCCGATCCGTCCGAAGTATTCGGCTACCCGCGAGGCCGCAGGGTCTCGCTGACGACGAGGTGGCGCGAGCTCTGACGAATGTCGATTTCTCGGTGAGTCTGCGTTGAAGCCTGCCAGCCCCGCAGCCGATGATTCGCCAGGAGAGCCCGCCGATGACCATCACCATTACCGCCTACGAACGCTCGCCCGATGGCGGCAAGGGACTGGCGCGCGACACGCGCGTTCGCTGGGCGCTCGATACCCGCATCCGGGTCTTGGTTCAGTCGATGGGTACGGACCCCAGCCGCTCCAGTTTCTGCAACTCCCCAGCGCAGAAATCAGGGGACTGCATGCACCCGAACGCCATCGCCTCGCTGGCGAACCGGCTCGCCGCGTCCGGCAGCGCATCCCGGCCTTGCAGCCGAAATGAAATCGGCGCGAGCGGGCCGAAGAGCAGGGCACGCTGCAGCCCAGGCCAGCGGTCCAGGTCGGGCTCTACGCCGGCGGCGCGCGCGAACAGCAACGCCATCAGGTTCATCTTCGTCTTGCGCGGCTTGTCGCCATGGGCGCGACATGCGGCGAGGCCCAGGTGCATCTCTTCGGGGGTCGGAGGTGCGACGGCACCGCTCCATACGTAAGCCACCCACCGCGCCTGCAATTCGAGTGGCGGGAACATCGGTCCGGACTGATCCCACATGCCCACGAACGCAAGCCCCGGCAGCTCCGGATGGAAGGTGTGCTTGTAGAGATCGAGGCGCTGCGCAGCCAGGTTGAGCGTGCGGCGGATCGGTTCGCTCAGGAATGGCATGCTCAGTTCGAAGCCCGTGCCGAAGAGAATGCCGTCGAACGCCTCCGTTCGCCCGTCACCGAATCGGACCTGGGTGCCGTCGACACGGTCGAACCACGGGCGCACCTCGATGCGGCCCTCGGCGACCAGGGGGAGGTAGTGCTGGCTGAGCGTCAGGCCAGCGTCGAGGATGCTGTCAGCGGGCCTCGGTGCGCCGTACTGTTCCGGGCTGCCCACCGCCTCCAGCACCAGTTCCTTCAGCATCGCACCGAACTCGCCGGGCGGCAGCGACTCTTCTGCCAGCGCCTGGTAGCGCGTGAACACGCGATGGTCGGACGGGACCCCGGCCATCAGCTTCGGAAGCACGTAGCGCTGGCGCCGGTTGCACACGACGACGCGGGCCGCACCGAGCATGCAGAGGTCGCTGGCGATCTCGAGGGCGCTGATCGCACAGCCGGCCACGAGAACGTGCTTCCCCCGGTACCGCTCCGGGTCCTTGTAGGCGCTGGTATGCGCCACGCCGGCATCGCCGGAGAACGACTTCAGGCCCGGCACCCGGGGGATGCACGCGTGCTGGAACCGGCCGCTGGCGACCACGACTTTCTCGAAGAATTCCGCCTCGGCGCCGTGCCGCACCGCCCATCCGCCGGGTTCGGCCCGGATCTCGCGCACGGGCGTCCCCAGACGAGTCCGGGACGGCAGGTCGAACCTGGCTGCATAGCGCTGAAGGTAGTCGCCGATCTCGCGGTTGGACGGGTAGGTGGCCAGCCCCGGCACGTGCGGCAGGTCGCTGAATTGCGTGAGCACGCGGCTGGTGTTCGTGCGCATGGAGGGCCATGCGCCGCTGCAACTCGCGTCGCCGCTCCACTGGCCACCCGGCGTCGCCGCCTGCTCGAACAGCACGGGCGCGAACCCTTCCGATCGAAGGTAGCGCGCGGCCACCAACCCGCTCGGCCCGGAACCGATGACTGCGACTTTTTGCATTTCCTTCCCTCCTTGGCTCATTGTCGACGCTGCACGCCTGGCCGAGGTTTGCAGCCGCCGCGCCGATCGTCCTTGTCGCAGTCTACCGCCGTCTACCGCACGTCTACTGCCGTCTACCGCCGGAGTCCGTCCTCTCCGCCCGGAGCACCCGATGCGCCACCAGCAACCAGCCTGTGGCCCACGCGGCCCCCAGCGCCCACCCCGCCAGCACATCGGTCGCCCAATGCACCCCCAGCGCCACCCGGCTCACGCCCACCAGAAAGGTCGCGACTGCCGCCATCGCCAGGATGAACACCCGCTCCACCCAGCGGCTGCGCGTGTTCGCCAGGAGCGCGCCGAGCGTGAGGAACACGATCGCGGACATGCTGGCATGACCGCTCGGAAAGCTCATGCCCCAGGCCCCGTGGTCGGCGAAGGGGAGCTCGGGCCGCAGGCGCCCGAAGGCGGGCTTGAGCAGCAGGTGGATCAGCACGGCGCCGGCTGCGGTGGAAGCGGCCACCAGGACCGCGGAGGTGCGCGACGACAGCAGCGCCAGGTAGACCACGGTAGCGACCACCAGGAAACTCAGCACCACGCCGCTGCCGAGGCCGCTCAGGTCGCGCATGACCTCGCCGAAGCGCGGGTGCGCCGTCCTGATGCGCTCGGCGGCCTCGAGCAACTGCATGTCGAGGCCGTGCGTGTCGCCCTCGATGACCTCGCTGGCCAGGAGCGAAAACAGCAACAGCGACAGCACGACGCCCAGACCGGCCACGAGCGGCACGACCAGCGTGCGCAGGGCATCGACGCGGCGCGGGCCGAGGCGCGCTGCAAGAGTTCGGCGAAGAAGCATCGGTCGGGTTGCGCGGGCCCCCGCGGACCCTTCCCGGGAGCGGTGTTGCTCGGCATGGCGGTTTTCTGAAGGCATCTGCGCATCGTGACGCAATCCGGTGGGGGCGAGTGTCAGTCCAAGCGCCACCGCATGCAACGGGGCGGCGCGGCCCCGGCACGCTGCCTCAGTTGAGCGTGGCCCCTCGGTACTCCGCCAGCTCCGTGCGCTGGAACTCGCCCACGGGCAGCCGCCTGTCCTCCACCCCGGGGAAGCGCCCGACGATCTCTCCGCGCTCCCGCATCCAGCAGCCCTTCAGGGTCTCGGTGCCCCACCAGGTCAGGTAGGCGATGCGGGCAAGGCCCTCGCAGTCGCCCTGGGTGTCGGTGAGGCTCATCACGTCGAAATCGGCGCCGTGGCTGGTGTAGAGGATGCCAGGCTGTGCGTTGCAGCCTGTGAGTAGCGCGCAGCCCAGGGCGAGCACGGACACGGCAAGAGGTGTTTTCATGACAGGCTCCCTGACGGCCGGACCCCCGACCGCATAACCCGATTGGGCGCCCGGGCGAGCCCGGCCGTCATCCTCCCGAAAGACGAGAAGAACGAGCCGGGGCAGGGCACAGGCGGACAGAAAGATGGGGATGACCCCCTACAACGCGGCTGGATGTCAAGCCTTACATTCAGCGGCTCTTCGATCCATTGCTACAGCACTTTCTCGGAGTTGGATATGAGCGCGAGCACCCCACCGCCCCCCGGCGGCGACCACGACGAGCGAACGGCCGAACTGCTGAAAATGGGCGTGCCCGGACTCGACGACGTGCTCGGCGGCGGTCTCACCGCCCACCGGCTGTACCTGCTGGAGGGCGCGCCGGGCGCGGGCAAGACGACGGTGGCGATCCAGTTCCTGCGCGAGGGCGTGGCCAATGGCGAGGCGGTGCTGTACGTCACCCTTTCCGAAACCGCGCAGGAGCTGCAGGGCGTGGCGAGTTCGCACGGCTGGGACCTGGGCGGCATCGAGGTGCGGGAAATGCTGCCGGCGCAGGATGCGCTGGAGCCGGACGACCAGTACACGATGTTCCACCCCTCGGAGGTGGAGCTCGGCGAGACCACGCTCAGGATCCTGGCCGACGTCGACAAGATCAAGCCGAGCCGTGTGGTGTTCGATTCGCTGTCCGAGCTGCGCCTGCTGGCGGGCGGGTCGCTGCGCTACCGCCGGCAAATCCTGGCGCTCAAGCAGTTCTTCACCGGCCGGCAATGCGCGGTCCTGCTGCTTGACGATCTGACGGCCACCGAACAGGACCTGCAGGTGCAGAGCATCGCGCACGCGGTGATCCGGCTGGAGCAGCTCAACCCCGACTACGGCGCATCGCGCCGGCGGCTGTTGGTCACCAAGTACCGGGGCAGGGAGTTCCGCGGCGGCTATCACGACTACAAGATCGCTCGCGGCGGGCTGCAGGTGTTTCCGCGGCTGGTGGCCTCTGAGCACACGCTGCTGGTGCAGCAGACGCGCATGGCCAGCGGGCTGCGCGCGCTCGATGACCTGCTCGGCGGTGGCATCGAAAAGGGCACCAGCACTCTCTTCGTGGGCGCGCCGGGCACCGGCAAGTCGAGCGTGGCGGTCCAGTTCGCCATCACGGCGGCAAGGCGCGGCGAATGCGCGGCGCTCTTCATCTTCGACGAGAGCATCAACACCCTGCGCACGCGCTGCGAGGGCCTGGGCATGGACCTCGAGCCGTTCCTCGCGTCTGGACACATCCGCGTGCGGCAGATCGACCCCGCGGAACTGTCGCCGGGCGAGTTCGTCCATGAGATCCGCACTGTCGTCGAGCAGCACAAGGCGACGGTGGTAGTGATCGACAGCCTCAACGGCTATCTGAACGCCATGCCCGACGAGCGTTTCCTGATCGTCCAGTTGCATGAGTTGCTGACCTACCTCGGGCAGCACGGCGTGGCCACCATGCTGATCGGCGCGCAGCATGGATTGATCGGGACGCAGATGCAGACGGCGGTGGATGCAAGCTACCTGGCGGACTCGGTGGTGCTGCTGCGCTATTTCGAGGCCGAAGGCGAGGTGAGGCAGGCGATCTCGGTGCTCAAGAAGCGCGGCGGCGCGCACGAGCGCACCATCCGCTCCTTCTCGCTGGATTCGCAGGGCATCCATGTCGGGCAGCCGCTGCGCAATTTCAGGGGCATCCTCACGGGCATCCCGATCCCCATCGACGGAGTCCGGACGCCATCGTGAGCGTTGTTCCTTCAGATCTCGACGAGCGCATCCTGTTGCGGACGGCGACCTCGAGGGACGCCGCAATGGCAAGCACAGTGCTGGAACGCGCGCATTTCGTCTCGCACGTGTGCGAGGACATTGGCTCGCTGGTACAGGAGCTGGCGCGCGGTGCCGGCGCCATCATGCTGGCCGAGGAGGTGCTCGCCGGCCCGGCCCTGGTCGAGCTCACGGGTGCGCTGGGCGTGCAGCCGCCCTGGTCCGACGTGCCGGTGCTGGTGCTGGCGCGGCAGGGGGCGGATTCCCGCGCCGTCGCCAACGCGATGGACGAGTTCGCCAACGTCACGGTGATCGAACGGCCGATGCGCGTGGCCGCGCTGGTGAGCGCGGTGCGCACAGCACTGCGTGCGCGCCGCCGGCAGTACGAGCTGCGCAGCCTGCTCGAAGGGCTGCGCGATGCCGACCAGCGCAAGACCGAGTTCCTCGCCACGCTGGCCCACGAGCTGCGCAACCCGCTCGCGCCCCTGGGCACGGCGCTGTCCCTGCTGTCGCGCAAGAAGCCCCCGCCTGATGAGGCCGTGAAGTACTACGAGCTCATGAGCCGCCAGGTCGAGCACATGGTGCGCCTGGTGAACGACCTGATGGAGGTCTCGCGCATCACGCGCGGCAAGATCGAGCTGCACCTGGGCCCGGTGTTGCTCGATGCGGTGATCGAGGACGCGATCGAGCTGAGCCGGCCGCTGTTCGATCGAGCGCAACATTCGCTCACGCTCGAACTCGGGGCCGACCCGCTGGTGGTGCGGGGCGATGCGGTGCGCCTCACGCAGGTCTTCTCGAACCTGCTGAACAACGCCGCCAAGTACACACCCGCGGGCGGGCGGGTGGCTGTGACCGCGCGCCAGGAAGGCCGGCAGGCCGTCGTGGCCGTCAGCGACACGGGGACCGGCCTGGCCCCTGACATGCTGAAGTCGATCTTCGAGATGTTCGTCCAGGTGAGCGGCACGGCGCGCGATGCGCAAGGCGGGCTCGGCATCGGCCTCACGCTGGTGAAGAGCCTGGTCGAGCTGCAAGGCGGCAGCATCGAGGCCGCGAGCGAGGGCCTGGGGCGCGGCGCCACCTTCACGGTGCGCCTGCCGCTGGCGAAGAGCGCGTCCGTGTCCCGGCGCCGCTCGCGGGTGTCGCAGGACGGTTGGGCGCCCTCGATCGAAGGCACGATCCTGGTCGTCGACGACAACCGGGACGCGGCCGACAGCCTGGCCGAGCTGCTGGCGACCATGGGCGCGACCGCGCTGGTCGCCTACGGCGGCGAGGAGGCGCTGCAGTTCGCTCGGGAGCACGAGATCGACATCGCCGTGCTCGACATCGGCATGCCCGGCATGGACGGCTGCGAGCTGGCGCGCCACCTGCGAGCCGGGCCCCGCGGCACGGAGCTGAAGCTGATCGCGCTGACGGGCTGGGGGCAGCAGGGCTACCGCGATCGCATTGCGGCGGCCGGCTTCGACCACCACTTGCTCAAGCCGCTGAACCTGGGCGAATTCATGGCGCTGCTGTAGGCAGGCGCGCGGGCGGTCAGCCGATCGCCACGCCCACCTTCGCGCCGGCCGCCACGATCTCGCTCCAGGTCGCGTCGTCGATCCAGATGCCGTCGCGCTCGCGCGCCGCACGCGCCTTGCGCTCGGGTTCGCCGGCAATCTGCACGCCCTCGAAGCCCTGGCCGGGTGGGCTCTGGCGCAGCCACTCGACGAAGGCGCGCGCCTCCTGCTCGAAGCTGGCTTGCGTGCCCAGTCTGGCCGGATCGATGACGACGGCCAGCATGCCGTTGAGCACGGTGCGCGCGGTGTCGGGCTGGCGATGCCAGGTGCCACCGCCCGTGAGCGCGCCGCCCAGCAGCTCGCAGGCGACCGCCATGCCGTAGCCCTTGTGCTCGCCGAAGGTCATGAGCGCGCCGAACAGGCCGTTGCTCTGCGGCACCACCACCACGCCAGGATCGTCCGTGGGGGCGCCATGCTCGTCGATGAGGTAGCCCGGCGGCACACGCTCGCCCTTGTTGTGGGCGACGCGCATCTTGCCCTGGGCGACGCGGCTGGTGGCGTAGTCCAGGATGAAGGCTTCGGCCCCTTTCAACGGAACGCCGATGCAGCAAGGATTGGTGCCGAAGCGCCCGTCGCCGCCGCCCCACGGCGCGACCACGGGACGCGAGAGCACGTTGACGAAGTGCATCGACACCAGGCCCTGCTCGGTCGCCATCTCGGCGAAGTGGCCGATGCGGCCCAGGTGGTGGGCATTGGCGAGGGAGAGGACGCAGGTGCCGTGCTGCTTCGCGCGTTCGATCGCGAGCGTCATGGCCTGCACGCCGACGATCTGCCCATAGCCGCGCTGGCCATCGAGCGCGAGCATCGGGCCGGTGTCGAGGTTGATCTTGACGCCGGAATTGGGCTTCAGGCCGCCCTCGGCCGCCGCGTCGACGTAGCGGGGGACCATGCCGACGCCGTGCGAGTCATGGCCGCTGAGGTTCGCGAGCACGAGGTTGGCGGCGACCTGCTCGGCTTCGGCGGGGGTGCTCCCAGTGCCGGCGATGATGGCGGCGACCTGGGTGCGGAGGGTGGAGGCGGGGAGCGTCCGGGCCATCACATCACCGCCCCGACCTGCCACGGCACGAACTCGTTCTGCCCGTAGCCGTGCTTTTCGCTCTTGCTGGGCGCGCCCGAGGCGGTCGCCAGCACCAGCTCGAAGATGCGCTGGCCCATGTCCTGGATCGACACGTTGCCCTCGACGATCTCGCCGCAGTTGATGTCCATGTCCTCCTCCTGCCGCTGCCACAGCGCGGAGTTGGTGGCGAGCTTGAGCGAAGGGGAGGGCGCGCAGCCGTAGGCCGAGCCGCGGCCGGTGGTGAAGCAGATCATGTTGGCGCCGCCCGCTACCTGGCCGGTCGCGCTCACCGGGTCGTAGCCTGGCGTGTCCATGTAGACGAAGCCGTGTGCGCGCACCGGCTCCGCGTACTCGAACACCGCCTCGAGGTTGCTGGTGCCGCCCTTGGCCACGGCGCCCAGGCTCTTCTCGAGGATGGTGGTGAGCCCGCCGGCCTTGTTGCCGGGGGAGGGGTTGTTGTTCATCTCGCCCTCATTGATGGCGGTGTAGTGCTCCCACCAGCGGATGCGCTCGACCAGCTTCTCGCCCACTTCGCGCCGGACGGCGCGGCGGGTCAGCAGGTGCTCGGCGCCATAGATCTCCGGCGTCTCCGAGAGGATGGCGGTGCCGCCGTGCGCCACCAGCAGGTCCACCGCCGCGCCCAGCGCCGGGTTGGCGCTGATGCCGGAATAGCCGTCCGAGCCGCCGCACTGCAGGCCGATGGTGATGTGCTCCGCGCTGCAGGGCTCGCGCTCCGCCGCGTTGGCGCGCGGCAGCATTTCGTTGATCAGCGCCACGCCTTTCTCGACCGTCTTGCGCGTACCGCCCGTGTCCTGGATGTTGAAGACCCGCAGGTTCTCGCCCTCCCGCAGGTTGCCGGTGGCCAGCCAGGCGTTGATCTGGTTCGCCTCGCAGCCCAGGCCCACGACCAGCACGGCCGCGAAGTTGGCGTGCGTCGCATAGCCGGTGAGCGTGCGTTCCAGCAGCTGCATGCCCATGCCGCCGGCGTCCATGCCGCAGCCGGTGCTGTGCGTGAGCGCGACCACGCCGTCGACATGCGGGTAGGGCGCGAGCGCCGACGGGTTGGTCTTGCGCGAGAAGTGGTCGGCGATGGCACGTGCCGCGGTGGCCGAGCAGTTCACGCTGGTCAGCACGCCGATGTAATTGCGCGTGGCCACGCGGCCGTCGGCGCGCCGGATGCCCATGAAGCTCGCCTCGCGCCGCGCGGGCGGCGGCTTGACGTCGGCACCGAAGGCGTAGTCGCGCTCGAAGTGGCCCTTGTCGGGGCCCATGTCGAGGTTGTGCGTGTGCACATGTTCGCCGGGCGCGATGGGGCGGCTCGCGAAGCCGATGATCTGGTTGTAGCGGCGAACCGGCTCGCCTTGGGCGATGGCGCGCACGGCAACCTTGTGGCCGGGCGGGATCAGGCCGCGGGCAGTCACGCCTTCGATGGCCGTGCCGCCGACCAGCTGGCCGCGGGCGATCACGACGTCGTCCGCCGGGTGGAGTCGGATAAAGGGATTCATCGCGGGGTCCTGCGTCTTGGAATCAGAAGAACATTTTCGGCAACCACAGTACCAACTGGGGCATGTAGGTAATGACGGCCAGGCTCAGCAGCAGCGGCACCAGCCAGGGCAGGATCGCCATGGTGGTGCGCTCGAAGCTCAAGCCCGCCACCCGTGCCAGCACGAAGAGCACCATGCCCATCGGCGGGTGCAGCAGGCCGATCATCAGGTTCAGCACCATCACCAGGCCGAAGTGGATGGGGTCCACGCCCAGTTGCGTCGCGATGGGCAGCAGGATCGGCACCAGGATCGTGATCGCCGCAGTCGGCTCCAGGAAGCAGCCGACGAAAAGCATCAGCAGGTTGGCCAGCAGCAGGAAGACCCAGGCCTCCTTGGTGAAGCCCAGCACCCAGTTCGCGATGTCGGTGGTGACGCCGGTGGCCGTCAGCATCCAGCCGAAGATGGAGGCGGCGGCGACGATGAAGAGCACGGTGGAGGTGGTCTCGATCGTGTCGAGGCAGACCTTGACGAACATCTTCCACGACAGCGTCCGGTACCACCCGAAGCCGAGGATCATGGCCCACACGCAGGCGGCGATCGCGCCCTCGGTGGGCGTGAAGAGGCCGGTGCTCATGCCGCCGATCAGCAGCACGGGGGTCATGATCGGCAGCAGCGCCTCGAAGGTGAAGATCCGGTCGAGCACGAAGAGCAGCGCCAGGCCGACGAAGACGGTGACCTGCGCCGGCGCACCCAGCCTGGTCACCGCGACCCACAGCAGAAGCGGCCAGCCGATCACCACCGCCAGCTCGCACAGCGCCTTGAAGAGCCGGGTGCTGGAGAACTTGACGTCGCCGCCCCAGTTGTTGCGGTGGGCGTACCAGCCGACGGTGAACATCATCAGCAGCGCCATCATCGCGCCGGGCAGGATACCCGCGAGGAAGAGGGCGCCCACCGAGACGTTGGCCATCATCCCGTAGATCACGAAGGGCAGGCTCGGCGGGATGATCGGGCCCAGCGTGGCCGAAGCCGCGGTCACGCCCACCGCGAACTCGGTCGCGTAGCCGTGCTCCTTCATTGCCTTGATCTCGATGGTGCCGAGGCCCGCGGCGTCCGCGATGGCGGTGCCGCTCATGCCCGCGAAGATGACCGAGCCCAGCACGTTCACATGCCCCAGGCCGCCCTTGAGCCAACCCACCAGCGCCAATGCGAAGTTGTAGATGCGGGTGGTGATGCCGGCGTTGTTCATCAGGTTGCCGGCCAGGATGAAGAAGGGCACGGCCAGCAGCGGAAAGCTGTCGATGCCGCTGACCATGCGGTGGATGACGACGAAAGGCGGGAGGCTCCCCGACGTCAGGATGTAGACCAGCGAGGCGCCGGCCATGGCGATGGCGACGGGTACGCCGCCGGCCATGAAGAGCAGGAAGAAGATCTTGAGCATTTTCTGGTCGGTTATGGACGGGCCGGGCGCGGGCTCACGAATCGGCCAGCGTGGACTCGGGACGTTCGAGCACGCTGTAGCCGCGCCGCCAGTGCACTCGCGCCACCTGCAGCGAACGCCAGGCCATGGCCGCGAAGCCGAACAGGCAGAGGCCATACACCAGGTTCATCGGCAGGTCGACGATGGTCATCCGTGTCTGGTTGCCGATCTTCAGCATCATCTGCACGGTCATCACGACCGCTGCCAGGAAGAAGGCGACGCGCAGCACATCGACCGCGCGCGACATCCAGCGGCCGATCGCGCCGGGGAGATAGCGGTAGAAGAAGTCGACCTGGATCTGGTTGTTCTTCGAGACGCCGATGGCCGCGCCGATGAAGACCACGCCGATGAGCATGTAGCGCGCCACCTCCTCGGTCCAGGCGGCCGAGTCGTTCATCACGTAGCGGGTCACGAACTGGTAGAAGACGGTGAGGCCGAGCAGCCAGAAGATGGCGAGCGCGGCCCAGCCCTCGGCGATGGTGTCGGAAAGGTCGACCACCTCGTCCTCGGCGTGGAAGTGGCCTTCGTCGTCGATGATTTTTTGTTCGGTCATGGTTTTGCCTTGTGCCCCACCCCCTCCGCCCGCAGAGGGGAGGGGGGCCAACGGACCTTATTTGATGGCAGTGA
The DNA here is from genome assembly GCF_901827175.1 of Variovorax sp. RA8. Lineage (NCBI taxonomy): Bacteria > Pseudomonadati > Pseudomonadota > Betaproteobacteria > Burkholderiales > Comamonadaceae > Variovorax > Variovorax sp. RA8. Next base: position 998,991 of record NZ_LR594662.1, read on the forward strand.
TCCGGTCGTAGTCCTGCTGCCTGTAGCCGTGATCCGTCGGCTTGGTGTTCTTCAACACCGCCTCGCGGAACGCGTTCTTGTCGACGGTGATCACGTTGTTCCCCCTCTTCTTGAACTCTTCCACCAGCCGCGTTTCCGAAGCGATGATCTCGCGCCCGGTCTTCTCCGCGGCCTCCTGCATCACCTCGGTGAAGATCTTCTTCTCGTCCGCGGAGAGCTTGCCCCACAGCTGTCCCGAGACGATGGTCAGGAGCGAATCGACGATGTGCCCCGTCAGCGAGATGTTCTTCTGCACCTCGTAGAACTTCTTCGCCTCGATGGTCGGCAGCGGGTTCTCCTGCGCATCGACCGTGCCGTTCTGCAGCGCCAGGTAGACCTCGGCGAAGGCGATCGGCGTGGGGTTGGCACCCAGCGCCTTGGGGAAGGCCAGGTACGCCGGCGCATCGGGCACGCGGATCTTCAGGCCCTTCATGTCCTCGGGCTTGGCCACCGGCCTGGCGGCGCTGGAGGTGACATGGCGCGCGCCGTAGTAGGTCAGCGCCGTGATGTGGTTGCCGCTCTTGTCGTCGTAGCCCTTGGCCAGTTCCTTGAAGACGTCGCTCTTGGCGTACTTCAACTGGTGCTCCGCGTCGCGGAAGATGAAGGGAAAGTACGACACCGCCAGCGGGGCATACGTCCGGCCCGCGAAGCTCGCGCCGGAAAGGATGATGTCCACGGTGCCCAGCGTCAGGCCCTGGTTGATGTCAGCCTCCTTGCCCAGGCTGGAGGCCGGGAACACCTGGACTTCGTACTTGCCGTTGGTGCGCTTCTTGATCTCCTCGCCGGCCCAGACCGAGTACTTGTGGAAGGGCTCCGAGGTCTCGTAGACGTGGGCCCACTTGAGCTTGGTCTGCGCCTGGGCCATGCCGAGGGCCCCTGTGGCGAGAACGCAGGCCGCGATCGTCTTGAGTGCGAAACGCTTGGTGCTGGTCATTTTCTTGTCTCCATCGGTGGTTGAAAGAAGAGGTTGGCGCGGCGCCAGCTGGCGCTGAAGCGCTGGTGCGACTTGTCCATGTGGGCGTGCATTGCCCGGCGCGCGCCCTCGGCGTCGCGCGCGGCGATGGCATCCCGGATTGCCTCGTGCTCGGCAATCGCCGAGCGCCAGGACTTGACGCTCTCGAAGTAGCCCCCCAGGCGCGTGAAGATCGGCCCACGGCGCGAATCCCAGAAGCCCTGCACCGTCTCCGACAGCACCACGTTGCCGCAGCACTCGACGATGGCCAGGTGGAAGGCGCGGTCACCCTCCAGCGGCATCACATTGCGGTCCGCCAGATCGCGCATGTGCTCGATGGCGCGCGTCATCGCCTCGATGTCCTTGCGCCTGGAGGTGGCCGCTGCGATGGCCGCGGTCTCGCCCTCGACCACGCGCCGTGCGCGAATCAGCTCGAGCGGGCCCCATTCGGTGCTGGCCTCCGGCACCCGCGCATGTTGCGTGCGGTCGAGCACGTAGACACCGGAACCGGTGCGCACCTCGACCCAGCCCTCTACCTCGAGCGCGATCAGCGCCTCGCGCACCGAAGGCCGGCTCACGCCCAACTGCTTGGCCAGGTCGCGCTCCGCGGGCAGGCGAGCGCCGGCCGCGAACTCGCCCTGCGCGATCAGCGCGCTGAGCTGGTCGGCGATCTGGCGGTAGAGGCGTCTGGGTTCGAGGGTCTGCAGCGGCACTTAGGGGTTGTCCTGGATTGGCCAGGTGGTCAGGCCAATTCAGAATACGAGGTGCTCCGCGATGCAGCCATCGGGCCAAACCCTGAAGGCCGCAATCGCCGATCGCCGATCACATTCCACAGCAGAAGGACATCCCATGAGACTCGAAGGCAAGACCGCGCTCGTCACCGCGGCCGGGCAGGGCATCGGGCACGCGAGCGCGCTCGCATTGGCCGCCGAGGGCGCGCAGGTCTGGGCGACCGACATCAACGAGGCGCTGCTGTCCCGCTTCGCGGGCGTGGCCAACATCACCGCCGCAAAGCTCGACGTGCTCGACAAGGCCGCGATCGACGGCTTCGTGAAGACGCTCCCCGCGCTCGACATCCTCTTCAACTGCGCCGGCGTGGTGCACAACGGCGCCGCGCTGCAGGCCACGGACGAGGACCTGGACTTCGCCTTCCGCCTCAACGTGCGGGCCCAGCTGTGGACCATCCAGGCCGTGCTGCCGGGCATGCTGGCCGCTGGACGCGGCAGCATCATCAACATGGCCAGCGTGTGCTCCAGCATCAAGGGACTGCCGAACCGCTGCGTCTACGGCACCACCAAGGCGGCGGTGCTGGGGCTGACCAAGAGCGTCGCGGCCGACTACGTGGGCCAGGGCATCCGTTGCAACGCGGTGTGCCCGGGCACGGTAGACACCCCTTCGCTGGCCGACCGCATCAACGCCAACGCCGACCCGGTGGAGGCGCGCAAGGCCTTCATCGCGCGCCAGCCCATGGGCCGGCTGGCGCAGGCCGAGGAGATCGCGCCGCTGGTGGTGTTCCTCGCCAGCGACGAGTCGCAGTTCGTCACCGGCCAGGCTTATGCGGCCGACGGCGGCATCACCATATGAACCAGCTCGACTTCCGGGACCGGCATGCGGTCGTGACCGGTGGCGCCACCGGGCTGGGGCGCGGCATCGCGCGGCGGCTGATCGACTCGGGCGGCAGCGTCACGCTGTGGGACCGCGATGCCGAGGCGGCCGAGAAGACGGCCTGGACGCTGGGGCCGAAGGCCTTCGCGCTGAAGGTCGATGTCGCGCAGCAGACCTCGGTGGCCGAGGCGGTGGCGGCCACGCTCACGCAGGCGGGACGCATCGACGCGCTGGTCAACAGCGCCGGCATCACCGGGCCCAACGTCAAGCTGTGGGACTACCCGGTGGATGCCTGGCGCGAGGTGATGGAGGTCAACCTCAATGGCCTCTTCATCTGCTGCCGCGAAGTGGTGCCGCAGATGCGCAGGCAGGGCTACGGCCGCATCGTCAACATCGCCTCGGTCGCGGGCAAGGAAGGCAACCCCAACGCCAGTGCCTACAGCGCGAGCAAGGCGGCGGTGATCGCGCTCACCAAGTCGCTCGGCAAGGAACTGGCCGACACCGGCGTGCGCGTCAACTGCGTGACACCGGCCGCGGTGAAGACGGCCATCTTCGACCAGATGACGCCGGAGCACATCGCCTTCATGCTCTCGAAGATCCCGATGGGCCGCTTCGGCACGGTGGAGGAGGTCGCCGCGATGGTGGCCTGGCTTTGCACCGAAGATTGCTCCTTTTCCACCGGCGCCGTGTTCGACCTGTCCGGCGGCCGCTCCACCTACTAGTTTTCCCAGAAGAAAGGACCTCATGAAACTCGTTCGCTATGGCAACCCCGGCAAGGAGAAGCCCGGGCTGGTCGACGACAACGGGCAGCTGCGCGACCTGAGCGCGGTCGTCAAGGACATCGGCCCCGAGCAGCTCGGCGATGCCACGCTGGCCAAGCTGCGCAAGATCAAGCTCGACAAGCTGCCGCTGGTCAGGGGCAAGCCGCGCTTCGGCTGCCCGGTGGCGCAGGTTGGCAAGTTCATCGCGATCGGGCTCAACTACGCCGATCACGCAGCCGAGTCGGGCCTGCCGATCCCGGCCGAGCCCGTGGTCTTCATGAAGGCCAACAGTTGTGTGCAGGGCCCGAACGATCCCGTCATGCTGCCCAAGAATTCGGTCAAGAGCGACTGGGAGGTGGAGCTGGGCGTGGTGATCGGCGCGACCGCACGCTATGTTTCGCAGAAGAGCGCGCTGGAGTGCGTGGCCGGCTACTGCGTGATCAACGACGTGAGCGAGCGCGAGTACCAGATCGAGCGCGGCGGAACCTGGGACAAGGGCAAGGGCTGCGACACCTTCGGCCCCATCGGCCCCTGGCTGGTGACGCGCGACGAGGTGCCCAACCCGCAGAAGCTGTCGATGTGGCTGGACCTCAACGGCAAGCGCATGCAGACCGGCAACACCAGGACCATGATCTTCAACGTCGCCAAGATCGTGAGCTACGTGAGCCAGTTCATGACGCTGGTGCCCGGCGACGTGATCACCACAGGCACGCCGCCCGGCGTGGGGCTGGGCATGAAGCCGCCGCTCTACCTGAAGAAGGGCGACGTGATGACGCTGGGGATCGAGGGGCTGGGCGAGCAGCGGCAGGAAGTGATCGGCTTCAAGGCCTGATTTCCGAGTTCCCTCTCGCCTTTTGGGAGAGGGAGCAATAGCTGCCTACTTCGCCGTCGGCATCACGAACTCGGCGCCCTTGGGCGTGCTTTCCGGCCAGCGCTGCATGATCGATTTCTGCCGCGTGTAGAAGCGCACGCCTTCCTCGCCGTAGGCGTGCATGTCGCCGAACAGCGAGCGCTTCCAGCCGCCGAAGCCGTGCCAGGCCATGGGCACGGGGATCGGCACGTTGATGCCCACCATGCCCACCTCGATGCGCCGCGAGAACTCGCGTGCCACGTTGCCGTCGCGGGTGAAGCAGGCCACGCCGTTGCCGAACTCGTGGGCGTTGACGAGGTCCACCGCCTCCTTGAGGTCGTGCACGCGCACGCACGAGAGGACCGGGCCGAAGATCTCTTCCTTGTAGATGCGCATCTCGGGCGTGACATGGTCGAAGAGGGTGCCGCCCATCCAGAAGCCGTTGCCGCACCCTTCGCCAGCCTTCTTGCCGTCGAACTCGCGGCCGTCGTAAACCAGCTTGGCGCCTTCCTTCTCGCCCAGCGCGATGTAGCCGGTGATGCGCTCGTGCGCGGCACGCGTCACGATCGGGCCCATCTCGGCTTCGAGGTTCGAGCCGTCGAGCACCTTCAGGGTGCGGGCGCGCTCGGCCAGCATCGGCACCAGCTTGTCGGCCACGTCGCCCACCAGCACGGCGACGCTGATCGCCATGCAGCGTTCGCCGGCCGAGCCGTAGCCCGCGCCGATCAGCGCGTCCACCGCCTGCTCCAGGTCGGCATCGGGCATCACCACCATGTGGTTCTTGGCGCCGCCCAGCGCCTGTACGCGCTTGCCGAGGCGTGCGCCGGTCTCGTAGATGTAATTGGCGATCGGGGTGGAGCCGACGAAGCTGATCGCCTTCACGTCCGGGTGCTCCAGCAGCCCGTCGACTGCTTCCTTGTCGCCTTGCACCACGTTGAACACGCCATCGGGCAGGCCCGCCTCCTTCAGCAGCTCGGCGATGCGCAGCGACGGGCTGGGGTCAATCGGGCTGGGCTTGAGGATGAAGCTGTTGCCCGCCGCGATCGCGACCGGGAACATCCACATCGGCACCATCACCGGGAAGTTGAACGGCGTGATGCCCGCGACTACGCCCAGCGGCTGGCGCGTCGTCCAGTTGTCGATGCCGGTGGAGACCTGGTCGGTGTAGTCGCCCTTCAGCAGCTGCGGGATGCCGCAGGCGAATTCGACGATGTCGATGCCGCGCGCCACCTCGCCCTGCGCGTCGGTGAAGACCTTGCCGTGCTCGGCGGTGATCAGCCGGGCCAGCTCGTCGCGGTGCTTGTTGAGCAGTTCCAGGAACTTGAACATGACCCGTGCGCGCCGGATCGGCGGCGTGTCGGCCCAGGCCGGGAAGGCGGCGCGGGCAGCGGCGACGGCCGTATCCACGTCGGCGCGGCCGGCGAGCGAGACGCGGCCGGTCACGGCGCCGGTGGCGGGGTTGAAGACGTCCTGCGCACGCTCGGAGGCGCCGCCGGCGCGCTGGCCGCCGATGAAGTGCGCGATGGGCGTGGGGGTCGAAGGCTGCTTGGTCATGGCGGGTCTCCTGCGGTTGCTGCCGCGGTGCTGGGGTCTGGCGAGTCTAGGAAGCGCGATGCGCCCTGCCAAGGCGCCTGGACTGAATTGATTGTTCGCCATGGTGAACAATCCAACCATGAATGACAAAAATATCGAGCTGCTCTGGACCCATCTCCACTGGCTGACCGTGCTGGAGCAACAGGGCAGCTTCACGGCCGCCGCCGCCCGCCTGGGCGTGAGCAAGGCGGCGATGAGCCAGCGCATCGCCGAACTGGAGCGCGCGGCCGGCGTGGCGCTGGTACGCCGCACCACCCGCAGCGTGCGCCTGACCGAGGCCGGCCAGCGGCTGGTGGACGACACGCGCGCGCCCTTCGAGCAGATCGCCCACAGCTTCGCCGGCGTGCGCGACCTGGCGGGCGTGCCCCGCGGCCTCCTGCGGGTGACCGCGCCGGTGGCCTTCGCGCGCCAGCAACTGGTGCCGCGGGTGGCTGATTTCCTGCGCGCGAATACCGAGGTGCGGCTGGCGCTGGACCTGTCGGACCGGCTCAGCGCGCTGGCGGTGGAAGGCTTCGACCTCGCGATACGGCATGCGGCCTCGGTGCCCGATACGCACGTCGCCTGGCGGCTGTGCGCCACGCGCTCGGTGCTGGTCGCGAGCCGGGCGTACCTGCGCCGCCGCCCCGCGCCACAGACGCCACAGGCGCTGTCGCAACACGACTGCCTGCACTACCCGCGCGCGCAGGACCAGCCGGCGTGGACGCTGGAGTCATCGAGCGGCCACCGCGCGGTCGAACGCGTCACGATCCCGGTCGCCGGCCCCTTCGCCGCCAACAACAGCGAGGCCCTGCGCGATGCGGCGCTGGCCGGGCTGGGCATCGCGCTGGTGCCGGACTTCAGCGCCCAGGGCGCGCTGCAGGCCGGCAAGCTGGTGCAGGTGTTGCCGCAGTGGACGCCGGTGGGTGCTTTTGCCGAGCAGCTCTATGCGGTGCGGCCCTATGCGAGCCATGTGCCGCGGGCGGTGACGGTGTTCGTGGCGTGGTTGAGGGAGTCGTTGAAGGACGGGTTCGCTGCCTGAACTCGAAGGCGGGCATGAATCCGGCTCCGCGCAGTTCATCGGATGCTTCGCTGCGCCATGTCGTGACAGCGGCCCCGAGGGCGTTCAGAATGGTGGTCGCCCCTACACAAGGAGGAGCCGGCCCTACCGCCGGCGCCGCGCGACGCGCTGCGGCTTACATGCCGCGACGCGCTGGAGTCGCTCATGACGGAACCTAAAGTTGAGGAAACGCTGCCGCGCCCGCCGTCGCAGCCTTTCGAGCGGCAGGCGGAGACCTTGCTGCGCGAGCATTCCAACCTGCTGGATCTGACCAATGACGCCATGTTCGTGCGCGACATGGGGGCATCGATCACTTACTGGAATCGCGGCGCCGAGAAGATGTACGGATGGACGGCCGAAGAGGCGCTCGGGCGGTCCGCGCCCGAGCTGCTGAAGACCTCCTCCGCCGTGCCGCTGGAGCAGATCGAATCGCGGGTGCTGCGCACCGGGCGATGGGAAGGCGAGCTGGTGCATCACAGGCGCGACGGAACGCCGGTGGTCGTCGAGAGCCGCCTGGCACTTCAGCGAGACGCGCGGGGCGAGCCGGTGGCGGTCCTGGCGACCAATACCGACATCACGCAGCACAAGCGGGCCGAGGAGGCACGGCAGGACCTGGAGGAGCAATGGAGAGCTGCCTTCGAAGCCAATCCCACGATGTACTTCATCATCGATGCGGGCGGCGCGATCCTGTCGGTGAATCCCGTAGGCGCGGAGCAGCTGGGTTGGCGCGTGAGCCAGCTGATCGGCCAGCCGGTGATCGACCTGTTCCACGAAGCCGATCGGGACTTCGTCCAGGGAAACGCCGACGAGGCGTTCCGACAGCCCGGCCGCGTCATGCGCTGGAAGGCGCGCAAGGTCCGCAAGGACGGCACGGTGCTCTGGGTCCGGGAGTCTGCGAACGCAGTCCTGCTGCGCGGCGGCCCGGTGCTGCTCGCGGCCTGCGAGGACATCACCGAGCGCAAGCATGCCGAGGACGCGTTGCGCGAGAGCGAGGAGCGCTTTCGCACGCTGGTGATGTTCTCCTTCGACGTGTACTGGGAGAGCGACGCCCAGCATCGCTTCGCCCGCCAGGAGTATTCGGCCAGGTTCGACCGCGCGCCGGCGGCGGGCTCGGAGATCGGCAAGACGCGATGGGAGGTGCCCTATCTGGAGCCGGACGAGGAGGCCTGGCGCCAGCACCGCGCCGCGCTCGATGCCCATGTTCCATTCCGCGACTTCGAGCTCGCCCGGGCGACGTCCGACGGCGGCGTACGCCATGTGTCGGTATCGGGGCTGCCGATGTTCGACGACGCGGGGGGCTTCACGGGCTATCGGGGCGTCGGGCGGGACGTCACCGAGCGCAAGCGTGCCGAAGACACGCTGCGCGAGCACCTGGGTTTCCTGGAAAGCATGAACCGCGTCAACTGCGCGATGCAGGGGACCAACGACCTCGAGAAGATGATGAGCGATGTGCTCGATGCCGTCCTCGACATCTTTGCCTGCGACCGGGCGTGGCTCACCTATCCCTGCGATCCGGGAGCCGACTCCTGGCACGCGGTGATGGAGCAGACGCGGCCCGAGTTCCCCGGCGCTTTCAGCCTCGGCGCCGAGCTGCCCCTCGATGCGGATGTCGCAACGGTGTTCCGGACCGCGCGCAACGCGAGCGGCGCCGTTCCCTTCGGCGAAGGTTGCGAGCTCCAGGTGCCGGCACGGCTCGCGGAAAGTTTCAGCATCCGATCCGTGCTCGCCATGGCGCTGTACCCCAAGGGCGACCAGCCCTACCTCTTCGGGCTGCACCAGTGCTCGCGCCCGCGCACCTGGACGGCGCAGGAGAGGCGGCTGTTCGAGGAGATCGGCCATCGCCTTTCCGACGCGCTCACCAGTCTTCTCATGTTCCGCAGCCTGCGCGAAAGCGAGTACTTGACGCGGCAGGTTTTCGAGTGCGCCTCCGATGGCGTGGCCGTGATCGGCCGGGATTGCCGCTACCAACGGGTCAACGAGGTCTACGGCCGCAATTGGAAGATGCCGGCCGACGCCATCGTCGGCATGCATGTCGCCGATCTGCTCGGGACCGACCTCTTCGAGCGTGCCGTGAAGCCGAGCCTCGACCGCTGCTTTGCCGGCGAGCAGTTCACGTTCGCGGAATGGTGCACTACCGAACTGGGGCGCGTCTACCTGTCGGTGTCCTACTCGCCGCTGCAGCTCGGCTCGGAGGGCTTGGCGTCTGCGCTCGTGATCATGCGCGATCTCACGCATCACGTCCTGGCATCGGAAGCCCTGCGAGAGGCTCAGGCAGCGCTTGCGCGGGTCAACCGTGTCACCACGCTCGGCGTGCTCGCGGCTTCGATCGCCCACGAGGTCAACCAGCCGCTGGGAGCCATGGTCGCGAGCGCCGGGTCCTGCGCGCGCTGGCTCGCGGCCCGGCCACCCGAGCTCGAAAAGGCGCAGCGCTCGCTCGAACGCATCGCCCGGGACGGAAAGCGCGCGGGCGAGGTCATCGACCGCATCCGAGCGCTGGTCATGCGCCAGCCGCCGCGACGGGACCGCGTCGACCTCAACCAAGTCGTCCTCGACGTGATCGCATTCACGCGCGACCAGATGCGCCGCAATGACATCGCGATCCAGAGCACGCTTGCCGAGGGCCTGCCGCCCGTGTGGGGCGACAGGGTGCAGATCCAGCAAGTGGTGCTGAACCTGATCGTCAACGCCATCGAGGCCATGACCGCTCCCGGCGATCGCTCGCGACAGCTGGCCATCGGCGCGAGCGCAGCGGAGGGTGGGGTGTGCGTCGAGGTGCGCGACTCGGGCCCGGGCATCGCGCCTGACATTTCCGACAAGCTCTTCGAGCCCTTCCACACGTCCAAGGCGCAGGGCATCGGCATGGGGCTTTCGATCAGCCGGTCGATCATCGAGGCCCATGGCGGCCGGCTCTGGACCGAGCCGAACCTGCCGCGCGGCGCCGTGTTCCGGTTTTCGCTGCCGACGGGGCAACGGGAGCCGTAGTGGCCACCGAGCAGCCCGTCGTCTTCGTCGTCGATGACGACGTGGCGATGCGCGAGGCGCTGCAGGATCTCCTCGCCTCCGTCGGCATGGACGTGCGCGTTTTCGCCTCGACGCAGGAATTCATGCAGTCGCAGCGGCCGGACGCACCCGGCTGCCTGGTGCTCGACGTGCGGCTGCCCGGTGCGAGCGGCTTGACCTTCCAGGAAGAGCTCCCGCGAGCAGGCGTCGATCTGCCGGTGATCTTCATCACCGGCCACGGGGACATACCGATGACGGTGCGCGCCATGAAGGCGGGCGCCGTCGAGTTCCTGGGCAAGCCCTTCCGCGACCAGGAGCTGCTCGATGCGATCGACGCCGCGATCGAGCGGAACCGGGCGCAGCGCGGCGAGAGGGCGCTCGTCGCTCAGCTGCGGCAACGCTTCGCCACGCTCACCCAGCGGGAGCGCGAGATCATGGCGCTGGTGAGTGCCGGGCACGTGAACAAGCAGATCGCGGCCGACCTGGGCATCAGCGAAGCAACCGTGAAGGTCCACCGCGGGCAGATCATGCGCAAGATGCAGACGAGATCCCTGGCGCAGCTCGTGCGCATCGCCGACATGCTCGGCCTTGCCGATCCGAGACCCCAGTTAGGCCCCACTAGAGCCGGCGGCGGCGCCTAAACCAAAGTCGTAGAGCGCGCGACGCATGTGCAATGGTCTTGCGCGTGCGATCGGCCTAGTCTTGCGCCAATGCCCAACACCGAACAAGAAACCCGGGTACGCGACAAGCCGACCGTAGCGATCGTGGACGACGATGCGTCGGTTCGCGACACCACGAAGGACCTGCTCGACTCCGCCGGCGTGTCCTGCGCCACCTTCGACTCGGCCGAGAGTTTCCTGCAATCGAAGGGCACATGCGCCGTCCGTTGCCTGGTTGCCGACATGCGCATGCCGGGCATGTCGGGGCTCGACCTGTACCGCCACCTGGCCTCCTGCGGCGCCCGGATTCCCACGGTCCTGGTCACGGCCTACGCCGACGAACAGGCGTGCGTGCAGGCCCTGGAGACCGGCGTGACCTGCTTCCTCACAAAGCCCTTCCGTCCGGAAGACCTCCTCGCCTGCATCGAAACCGCCCTGCGCGAAAGCAATCCCGCGTGAGGTGCAGGACTTTCTCCTGGAGCCGCTTCACAGCCATGACCCACGACGACGCCGCCATGCACGCTGCCCCTGATTCCGGCGATGCCCAGTCCGCCTTCGAGCTGCGTTTTCCCTCCCTCAGCGGCACGGGCCGCGCCCTGTCCTTTCCCTGCGATTCCAGCGGCACGGTGCACATGGACAGCTTGAGCGCACGCGCGCTCAACAACTATCTTCTTGCGCGCGCACTGACGGGCCGCGACTACGGGTGGCCCAGCGTGCAGGCCTTGTGCCAGGCGCAAGGCTGAAGCGAAGGAGCAAGGCAATGAGCGATCGGCGTGCCGAAAACCCCCGCCGCAGAGTGTCGTCCCAGGGTCCGGCTCTCGCCGCGCCGCTCGCGGGCCAGGAATGCGCGGCGGAGGCCCGCAGCGCAGTGGCGGTCGTAGTCGGCGTCGCCTCGCCCGCGCTGGCGTGCAGCCTCGAATCGCTGGTGGACGGCACCGAAGGCCTGGTTTTCAGGGGCTCGGCGCCCACCACGGACCGCCTGCTCGCCTGCTGCATGGAGGCCGGGGACTGCATCGCGCTGGTGGATCCGGCGCTCGGTCCGCAGGGGCTGCGCGCATTCATGCAGTTGCTGCGCATGATGGCGGCCGGGGTGCGCGTCGTGGTCATCAGCGACATGCATTCGCCGCACATGCTGCGGGAGGCGATCCGCTGGGGCGCCAGCGGTTTCGTCGAAAGGGAGGCCCCGCCCGCCGAGATCCGCGCCGCACTGGTCGCGGCTGCCCGGTCGCAACGCTACCTTTCGCCGCGGATGGCGGAGGACCTGGCCGATTCTTTCGTACTGCGGGAGCTGACGCCCCGCGAGAGCAGGGCGCTGGCAGTCCTCACGCACGGCGACTGCAACAAGCTCATCAGTTCACTGCACCCGAACTGGCGCTGACGCCGGCGCACCGGCGACCGCATCCCGCCGCTGCGTCACGCGCCTGCGGGAGATCGACCGTTAACTATTTCATTCATTCGAGTCGGAGAGCATCTAACGCTTAGCCTACAAATACGCCTGGGGCACGATACTTGCGGTAATCAAAAAGACTGCAAGTTTCAGATGACCTTCGCCACGTTTTCGCTCATCTTCACGGGCGTGCTGCTGAATTCGGCAGCGCAATTGATGCTCAAGGCAGGTGCGCGGGCCCTGGGCCCCGTGGCGATCGGCAGCGGCAGCTCCTTGTTCGCGGCCGGCTGGAATGCCGCCACCCAGCCCTGGATCCTGGTGGGCCTGTGCTGCTACTTTGTCAGTGCGGGGCTCTGGGTCCTGGCCCTGACGCGGGTGGACGTGACCGTCGCCTACCCGATGCTCTCGATGGGCTACGTGATCGCGGCGCTCCTGGCCTGGCACTTCTTCGGCGAGGCGCTGACCGCCTCGCGGATCCTGGGCATCGCCATCATCCTGGTGGGTGTCGTGGTTCTGGGGCGTGGCTGAGATGACCGCGCCGCTGCCGCTCTATGTCGATCTCGATGGCACGCTGATCGCCACCGACTCCCTGCACGAGTCGCTGCTCAAGCTGGTACGGGTCTCTCCGCGCGCGCTGTTGTCGCTGCCGCTGTGGCTGCTGCGCGGGCGGGCCGCGCTCAAGCGCGAGGTGGCTCGGCGCACGCGCCTGGACGTCCGCACCCTGCCGTACCGGCCGGAGGTGCTCGATTTCGTACGCCGCGCCCGAGAATCGGGCCGGCGCACCATCCTGGCCACGGCCAGCGACGCGCGCATGGCGCGGCGTGTCGCCGACCACCTGGGCCTGTTCGACGCGGTGCTGGCCTCGGACGGCGAGCGCAACGTCAAGGGTGCGAACAAGCTGGCGGCCATTCTGCGCGACACGCGCGGCATGGGCTTCAGCTATGCCGGCGACCACGCCGCGGACCTGGAAGTCTGGCGCGGCTCGAAAGCCGCCGTGGTGGTCAGCCGCTCCGGCGCCCTGGCGCGGCGCGCGGCCGGACTCACGGAAGTGGAGGCGGTGATCAAGCCGCGCCGCGCGGGGCTTGGCCGCTATTTCCAGGGCCTGCGCCCTCACCAGTGGTTGAAGAACGTGCTGATCTTCCTGCCGCTGATGCCGGTGCTGCACGACCTCACGCAGGCGCTGATGGTCGACGCCGTGCTCGCCTTCCTCGCCTTCAGCCTGATGGCCTCGGGCATCTACGTGCTCAACGATCTGCTGGACCTGGAGTCGGACCGGCGCCACCACCGCAAGCGACGGCGGCCCTTCGCAGCCGGCGACATCTCGTCGGCCACCGGGCTCGCGATGTCGATCGGACTGGGCGTCGCGTCGCTGGCCTTGTCCGCGGCGCTGCTGCCCCCGTCCTTCGTGGCCGTGCTGCTGCTCTACGCGGCGCTGACCACCGCCTATTCGGTGTTCCTCAAGCGGCGCGCGGTGGTGGACGTGTTCTCGCTGGCCGCCCTCTACACGATCCGCGTGGCGGCCGGCACGCAGGCGACGGGCCAGCCGCTCTCCTTCTGGATTCTTTCCTTCTCGCTCTTCATCTTCCTCAGCCTCGCGCTGGCCAAGCGCTACGTGGAGCTCACCTCCGCCGCCGGCGATGCCGTCCAGCTCAAGCGCGACCGCGGCTACCAGCCGGGCGATGCGACCTTCGTGCTGTGTACCGGCGTCGCGGCCGGGCAGATGTCCGCCGTGCTGCTGAGCCTCTATCTGCAGGACCAGCAGCTGCTGGCGCGCTACCAGGAGCCGACCTGGCTGTGGATCCTCATCCCCGTGTTCCTGTTCTGGACCGTGCGCATCTGGCTCAAGGCGATCCGCGGCGCGCTGCACGAGGACCCGGTGGTCTTCGCGGCGCGCGACTGGGTCAGCCGCCTGGCGGTCGGCATCGGCGCGGCCGCGCTGTGGATGGCGCACTAGCGCCGGGCATCCGCTTCACCTTCTTCCCTGCATCGACATGAAGATCCTGATCGTGGTCGCGGCTGCGACCCTGCTTTCCTGCCTGCTGCTGATCGCGCTGTGGCGCCTGCAGCCGGGCATTCCGGGCCTGCCGCGCTCGGCCCAGTCCCAGCGCCTCGCGGGGGTGTGGCGGGCGTGGCTGATGTTGCTGTTGAGCGGGCTCGTCGTGAGCGCGCTGGTCACGCTCTCGGTCGGGGAGCCGCGGGAGAGCTCGCTCGGCTACCTGCGCTTCGTGCTGTCCTTCCACAACGGCGACGACTCGTGGATGCCGATGCTGCGCGCCTCGGCCTTCCTGCGCGAGCATCCGGACCAGCTGCTCTACCAGTCGGTCTTCTTCGGCCAGCACGTGAAGTTCCAGTATCCGCTGACCGCGCTGGTGCCTCTGGACCTGCCGCAGCGCCTGCTGGGCCTGGAGCCCGAGACGGTGGTGGTCATCTTCAAGATCCTGTCGCGGCTGAGCCTGATCGCGATCGCGGCGGTCTTCCTCCGGCTCTTCATGGGCGCAGTGCAGTGGCCGTCCAGGCCGGGCGAGCCGCCGGCGCTGCCGGCCATCTCGCGCGGCACGCTGGCGGCCCTGAGCCTCCTGAGCGTCGTGCTCTTCTACCCCCTCCTGCGCTCCGAATACCACGGCCAGATCCAGACCGCGATGACGCTCGCCGCCGGCCTGTCCCTGCTCGCCTGGCAGCGCGGGCAGCCGCACCTGTCCGGGCTGATGATGGCCCTGTGCTGCATCATCAAGCCGCAATGGATCATCGTGGTGCTGTGGGCGGCATTGCGGCGGCAGTGGAGCTTCGCGTGGACCGCGACCTGGATCACCGGCGCCTTCGGCCTGGTGGCGATCGCCTTCTACGGGCTGCCCAACGTGCTCGACTACATCCCGGTGGTGTCCTTCCTCGGCCAGCACGGCGAGAGCTATTTCATCAACCAGTCGGTCAACGGCCTGGTGAACCGGCTGCTGTTCAACGGCGTGAACCTGGAGGGCGCGGGGCGGATCTGGTCCGGCACGGACTTCCCGCCGTTCCATCCGACCGTGTACCTCGCAACCACGCTCTCCTCGGCGCTGATCCTCGGCCTGGCGCTGTTCTGGCGGGTGCGCAAGCAACCGACCGCTGTGGACCTGTCGCTTGTCATGCTCAGCCTGACGGTGGCCTCGCCGATCGCATGGGACCACCACTACGGCGTGCTGCTGCACATCTTCGCGGTGCTGTTCCCCGTCGCGCTGCGGCGCCAGCCCTTCGGCGCAGCGACGCCGGCGCTGCTGTGGCTGGCCTTCCTGCTGTCGAGCGAATCCTTCGTCGGCGTCACCAACCTGCTGGCCGGCACGACGTGGAACGTGCTGCAGTCCTACCAGTTCTTCGGGGCGATGCTGGTGCTGGGGCTGCTGTACCGGCTGTCCTGGCAGGAACAGCAATCGCGCGCCGGCATGGGCTTCGGGGTACTGGCCGGCCTGGGCCGGACGGCCTGACCCCCTGCGCCTCGCAAAGGCGCCGATAACCTTCCGCTTCTGTCGGGCTTTCATCGAGCCGGCGGCGAAAGGCCTGCAAAATAGCACGATCGTTCGTTTTATTGCCAGGCCCCTCATGCCCGCCCCCGGCTCCTCCAAACTTTCCCGCGCGCCCCAAAAAGGGCAGCAGACCAAGGCTGTCATCGTCGACGCGGCGTTGAACCTTGCCGCGCAGATCGGGCTCGAGGGCCTGTCCATCGGCGCGCTGGCCGAAGTCACCGGCATGAGCAAGTCGGGCGTGTTCGCCCATTTCGGCTCCCGCGAGGAACTGCAGATCTCGGTGGTGCGCGAGTACCACGCGCGCTTCGAGCAGGAGGTGTTCTATCCGGCCATGCAGGCCCCGCGCGGGCTGCCGCGGCTGCGCGCCCTGTTCGCCAACTGGATGAAACGCACCTCGGCCGAAATCGACTCCGGCTGCATCTACATCAGCGGCGCCGTCGAATTCGACGACCGGCCGGGGCCGGTGCGCGACGCGCTGGCCGAGTCGGTGAACACCTGGCTGGCCGCCATGCTGCGTGCCGTGCTGCAGGCGCAGGAGGAAGGCCAGCTGCAGGCCGATGCCGACGCCAAGCAGATCTCCTTCGAGATCCACGCGCTGATCCTGGCGCTGCACTACGAGGCGCGTTTCCTGCGCTCGCCCGAATCGCTGGCGCGTGCCAACGCGGGCTTCGACAACATCCTCGCGCGCTGCGCAACGCCCGAAGCGCTGGCCGCCTCCGCCTCGGCCTCTGAGTCGTCGCGCAGGCTCAAGCCCGTGCGCTGAGCGCGCGGCACCCGATCACATTTTTTTGAACGCTCTTCCTCTTTTTTTCCGGAGACTTTTCCATGCCCGCCTACACCCCGCCCCTTCGCGACATGCAGTTCGTGATGCACGAAGTGCTCAAGGTCACCGATGAATTCAAGGCGCTGCCCAAGCATGCGGAGGTCGACGCCGACACCATCAACGCGGTGCTGGAAGAGGGCGGCAAGTTCGCCGCCGAGGTGACTTTCCCGCTCAACATCACGGGCGACGAGGAGGGTTGCGTGCTCGACAAGACCACGCACGAGGTGAAGACGCCCAGGGGCTTCAAGGAGGCCTATGCCAAGTACGTCGAGGGCGGCTGGGCCGCGCTGTCGTGCGACCCGCAGTACGGTGGCCAGGGCCTGCCTTTCGTGGTCAACCAGTGCTTCTACGAAATGCTCAACTCGGCCAACCAGGCCTGGACCATGTACCCGGGTCTGTCGCATGGCGCATATGAGGCGCTGGTCGCACACGGCACGCAGGAGCAGAAGAAGACCTACCTGCCCAAGCTCACCAGCGGCGAATGGACCGGCACCATGTGCCTGACCGAGCCGCACTGCGGCACCGACCTCGGCCTGCTGCGCACCAAGGCCGAGCCGCAGCCCGACGGCACCTACAAGCTGACCGGCAACAAGATCTTCATCTCGGCCGGCGAGCACGACATGGCCGAGAACATCATCCACCTGGTGCTGGCCCGCCTGCCGGACGCGCCCAGGGGCAGCAAGGGCATCAGCCTGTTCGTGGTGCCCAAGTTCAACGTCAAGCCCGACGGCTCGCTCGGCAGCCGCAATGGCATCTACTGCGGCGGCCTGGAGCACAAGATGGGCATCCACGGCAACGCAACGGCGCAGATCGTGCTCGAAGGCGCCAGCGGCACGCTGGTGGGCGAGCCCAACAAGGGCCTGGCCGCGATGTTCGTGATGATGAACGCGGCGCGCCTGGGCGTGGGCAACCAGTCGCTGGGCCTGACCGAGGTGGCTTTCCAGAACGCGCTCGCCTATGCCAAGGACCGCATCCAGATGCGCTCGCTGTCGGGCGTGAAGGCGAAGGACAAGGAGGCCGACCCGATCATCGTGCACCCCGACGTGCGCAAGATGCTGATGACCGCCAAGGCCTATGCCGAGGGCGGCCGCGCGCTGGCCATCTTCTGCACGCTGCTGCTCGACAAGGAGCACCACCACCCCGACGAGAAGGTGCGCAAGGATGCGGGCGAGCTGGTCGCGCTGCTCACGCCGATCGTCAAGGCCTTCATCACCGACAACGGCCACATCTCGACCAATGCCTGCATGCAGGTCTTCGGCGGACATGGCTTCATCAAGGAATGGGGCATGGAGCAGTTCGTGCGGGACAACCGCATCAACATGATCTACGAGGGCACCAACACCATCCAGTCACTCGACCTGCTGGGTCGCAAGGTGCTGGGCAACAACGGAGCCACGCTCAAGAAGTTCGGCAAGCTGGTCGCGAAGCTGGTCGAGGAGGAGGGCGTGAACGAGAAGATGAGCGAGTTCATCACGCCTATCGCGGTGCTGGGGGAGCAACTCACCAAGTTCACCACCGAGTTGGGATTCCGCGGTTTCCAGAACCCCGACGAGGTGGGCGCCGCGGCGGTGGACTACCTGCGCGTCGCGGGCCACTTCGTGTTCGGCTACATGTTCGCGCTGCAGGCGCGCGTGGCGCTCGCCGCGATCGCGGCCGGCAACACCGACACGTTCTACCAGGCCAAGCTGCAGACCGCGCGCTTCTACTTCGCCAAGCTCTTCCCCGAGACCGCGACGCTCATGCGCACCGCGCGCGCCGGCGCCGCGCCGCTCATGAACACCGACGCCGCCCTGGCTTGATCGCGATGAGAAGCCTTCTTCTTGCAGCCATCGCCTTCGCGTCGGCCGGCGCGGCTTTCGCGCAGATGACGCCGGTCGGCGTCTGGCAGAGCATCGACGACAAAACCGGGGAGGCCAAGTCGCAGATCCGCATCGCCGAATCCGGCAGTGTGCTCAACGGCCGCATCGAGAAGCTGCTGCGCAAGGAAGCGAAGCAGGATGCCGTGTGCGACGAATGCACAGACGACCGCAAGGGCAAGCCGCTTGTGGGCCTCGAAATCATTCGCGGCGCGAAGAAGGCCGAGGGCAAGGAGGTCTGGGAAGACGGAAAGATCCTCGACCCCGAGAACGGCAGGAGCTACACGCTGCGGCTCACGCCCATCGAAGGCGGCAAGAAGCTCGAAGTGCGCGGCTCGGTGCTCGGCATCGGCCGCACGCAGACCTGGGTTCGCGTCCAGTAAGACATCTATTTGTTGGAAATTCCATGTCCAAGTTTCAAGTGAAGAAGGTCGCCGTGCTCGGCGCCGGCGTGATGGGCGCGCAGATTGCGGCGCATCTTGTCAATATGCGTGTGCCGGTGGTGCTGTTCGATTTGCCTGCCAAGGAAGGTCCCAAGAACGGGATCGTGAGTCGCGCAATCGACAACCTGAAGAAGCTCAAGCCTGCGCCGCTGGGCGACGCGTCCGACGCCGAGCTGATCGAGCAGGCCAACTACGAGGACGATCTCGCGAAACTCGGCGAATGTGACCTGGTGATCGAGGCCATCGCCGAGCGCATGGACTGGAAGCTCGATCTGTACAGGAAGATCGCGCCGCATGTGGCCAAGCATGCGATCCTGGCCTCGAACACCTCGGGCCTGTCGATCACCAAGCTGAGCGAAGCGCTGCCCGAGGCGCTCAAGCCGCGTTTCTGCGGCATCCACTTCTTCAATCCGCCGCGCTACATGTTCCTGGTCGAGCTGATCAATACGCCGACCACCGAGCCGCAGGTGCTGGACCAGCTCGAGGCCTTCGTCACCAGCGCACTCGGCAAGGGCGTGGTGCGCGCCAAGGACACGCCCAACTTCATTGCCAACCGCGTGGGCATCGCCGGCATGCTGGCCACACTGAAGGAGGTCGAGAAGTTCGGGCTCACGCCCGACGTGGTGGACGACCTCACCGGCAAGAAGCTGGGCCGCGCGAGCTCGGGCACCTTCCGCACCGCCGACGTGGTGGGCCTGGACACCATGGCCCATGTGGTGAAGACGCTGCAGGACAACCTGAGCGCAGAGGCCGATCCCTTCTACGCCAATTTCGCGACCCCGCCGGTGCTGGCCAAGCTGCTGGAGCTCGGCAACCTGGGCCAGAAGACCCGGGCCGGCTTCTACAAAAAGGCGGGTCGCGACATCCTGCGCTTCGACCTGGCCAAGGGCGACTACGTGCCTTCGGGCGAGAAGGCCGACGAGGTCTACGGCCGCATGCTCAAGAAGCCCGCGGCCCAGCGCCTGAAGCTGCTGCGGGAGAGCGAAGGCGCACAAGGCCGCTTCCTCTGGGCGATCCTGCGCGACAGCTTCCACTATGCGGCCGTGCACCTCGCGACCATTGCCGAGAGCGCGCGCGACGTGGACTTCGCGATGCGCTGGGGCTTCGGCATGAAGCAGGGCCCCTTCGAGCTCTGGCAGGAAGCGGGCTGGGCGCAGGTCGCCAAGTGGATCCAGGACGACATCGATGCCGGCGAGGCCCTGTCGAATGCGCCGCTGCCGAAGTGGGTGTTCGAGGGCCCGGTGGCCGAGGCCGGCGGCGTGCACACGCCCGAGGGCTCGTGGAGCGCCTCGGAGAGCCGGTTCGTGCCGCAGCGGCGCCTGCCGGTGCACGAACGCCAGCTTTTTCCCGAGAGCGTGCTGGGCAGCAACTCGCCCGACGCCAGCCAGGCCGGCACCACGATCCAGGACGAGGGCGATGTGCGCCTCTGGACGCTGGACGGCGAGGTGCTGATTGCGAGCATCCATTCGAAGATGCACGCCATCAGCCCGGACGTGGCTGACGCGCTGGCGGCCGGCGTCGAGCTGGCCGAGCGCGAGTACAAGGCGATGGTGATCTGGTCGCCCGACGAGATGTTCTCCGTCGGCGCCGACCTCCAGGCCATGCTGCCGGCCTTCGTGGTCGCCGGCATCGGCGCGGTCGAGGGGGCGGAGCAGGAGCTGCAGAACGTGATGCTCAAGATCCGCTACGCCGGCGTGCCGGTGGTCTCGGCGGTGCGCGGCATGGCGCTGGGCGGCGGCTGCGAGCTTGCCATCTATTCGGCGAAGCGCGTCGCGGCGATGGAGAGCTACATCGGCCTGGTCGAGGTGGGCGTAGGGCTGGTGCCCGGTGCCGGCGGCCTGACCTACATTGCGCGCCGTGCGGCCGAGAACGCGGCGGCTTCGACCGGCAGCGACCTGCTGCCCTTCCTGACCGAAGGCTTCACCGCCGCGGCCATGGCCAAGGTCGGCACCAGCGCGCTCGAATCGAAGAAGCTGGGCTATCTGCTCGACAGCGACGTGATCGTGCCCAACAAGGACGAACTGCTCCATGTCGCCCTGCAGCAGGCCGGGGCGATGGCCGACGCGGGCTGGCGCGCGCCGATGCGCCGGCGCTTCAAGGTCGCCGGACGCAGCGGTGCCGCCACCATCAAGGGCCAGCTGGTCAACATGCGCGACGGCGGCTTCATCAGCGCGCATGACTTCCACATCGCCGGGCTGATCGCGAACGTGGTCACCGGCGGCGATGTCGATGCCGGCAGCCTGGTGAGCGAGGAGTACCTGATGGCGCTGGAGCGCAAGGCCTTCTGCTCTTTGATTCTTCATCCCAAGACGCAGGAGCGGATCATGGGGATGCTCAATACCGGCAAGCCGCTGCGCAACTGAAGGAATTCCCATGAGCAAGCAACTCCAAGACGCCTACATCGTCTCCGCCACCCGCAGCCCCATCGGCCGCTCCCACCGCGGCTACTTCCGCAACACACGCCCCGACGACCTGCTCGCGACCACGCTGAAGGCGGCGCTTGCGGCGGTGCCGAACCTGGATCCGAAGGTCATCGAGGACATCGTCTGCGGCTGCGCGATTCCCGAGGCGCAGCAGGGGCTGAACGTGGCGCGCATCGGCGCCGTGCTGGCGGGTCTGCCCACCAGCGTCGGCGGCATCACGGTCAACCGCTTCTGCGCCTCCGGCCTGTCAGCGGTGCAGATGGCGGCCGACCGCATCCGCGTCGGCGAGGCCGAGGTGATGATCGCCGCGGGCGTCGAGAGCATGAGCATGGTGCCGATGATGGGCAACTCGCCATCGCTGTCGCCCTCGATCTTCGAGCGTGACGGCGATGTCGGCATCGCCTACGGCATGGGCCTGACCGCCGAGAAGGTGGCCCAGCAATGGAAGGTGAGCCGCGAGGCGCAGGACGCCTTTGCGCTGCAGTCCCACCAGCGCGCACTTGCGGCGCAACAGGCCGGCGAGTTTGCCGACGAGATCACGCCGATCGAGGTGACCGACCGCACGCCGGACCTGGACAGCGGCGAGACCGTCGCCAAGACCCGCATGGTGAACCTTGACGAGGGCCCGCGCCCCGACACCAGCCTCGAAGGCCTGGCCAAGCTGCGCACGGTATTCGCCGCGCGCGGCACCGTGACGGCCGGCAACAGTTCGCAGACCTCCGACGGCGCCGGTGCGCTGATCCTGGCGAGCGAGAAGGCCTGCCAGCAGTTCGACCTGAAGCCGCTGGCGCGCTTCGTCAGCTTTGCGAGCAAGGGCGTGCCGCCGCAGATCATGGGCATCGGCCCGATCGAGGCCATTCCCGCTGCGCTGCGCTACGCGGGCCTGACGCAGGACGCCATCGACTGGATCGAGCTCAACGAGGCTTTCGCCGCGCAGTCGCTGGCGGTGATCGACACCCTGGGCCTGGATCCGGCCAAGGTCAACCCGATGGGCGGCGCGATCGCGCTGGGCCATCCGCTGGGCGCGACCGGCGCCATCCGCTCGGCCACCGTGGTGCACGCGCTGCAGCGCAGGAAGCTCAAGTACGGCATGGTCACGATGTGCGTGGGCATGGGGCAGGGCGCCGCCGGCATCTTCGAGCGGGTCTGATCGCGCGAGCCACGCGGGCTGCCGCGGAAAGGAAGGAGATACGGCATGCAACCGAAGACCCTGACTCTCGAAGACGGCGCCCAGCTTGCGCTGCGCCGCTACGAAGCGGTCGGGCCGCAGCGCGCGAGCGTGGTGATCGGCGGCGCCATGGGCGTGCGCCAGGCCTTCTACGAGCCCTTCGCGGGCTGGCTGGCGCAGGAGGGCATCGACGTCTGGACCTTCGACTACCGCGGTTCGGGCGATTCGCGGCCAGGCGGCAGCAGGGCCTCGCTGCGCGGCTTCGAGGCCGACCTGTTCGACTGGGCGCGCGACTACGAAGCCGTGATCGACGCCGCCAAGGCCGCCAGGCCCGACCGCCCGCTCTACCTGCTGGGCCACAGCCTGGGCGCACAGCTGCCGGGCTTTCTTCAGCGGCCGCAACAGGTGGACGGGCTGGTCAGCATCGCCGCCGGCAGCGGCTACTGGCGCGAGAACGCGCCGCGGCTCAAGCGCAGCGTTCTCTATTTCTGGTTCGTGCTGGTGCCGCTGGCGACGCGGCTGTGCGGCTACTTCCCAGGCCGGCGGTTGCGCAAGGTGGGCGACCTGCCGCGCGGCGTGATCCTGCAATGGCGGCGGTGGTGCCTGAACCCGCGCTACAGCGTGGGCGCCGAGGGCGAGGCGGCCGCGCGCAGCTACGGGCGAGTGCGCTTCCCGGTGCTGGCGCTGTCGATCACCGACGACGAGCTGATGACGCTGGAAGGCACGCAAAGCCTGCTGAGCTTCTACGCGGGCGCGCCCAAGGCGATGCAGCGCATCGCGCCGGCCGACGTGCAGGCCCGGCGCATCGGGCACTTCGGGTTCTTTCGCGAGCAGTTCAGCCGCGACCTCTGGCCGCGTCTGGCGGACAGCCTGCACCGGCTCGCGACCTTGACCTCGTCGCCGGCGGCCAGCGTCCCGCAGACGACTGCCTGAGTCCTTCAGCCGGAGCACACTCCCGCCATGAGCACACACCCCCTGGACAAGGCGCTGGCGCTCGCGCACAGCGACATCCGCGCCGGCCTGTTCACCGGCGCCACCAGCATGGATTACTGGAACATGGTCGGGCCCTTCGGCGGCACGACCGCGGCGGTGATGCTGCAGTCGGTGCTGAAGCATCCCGAGCTGCTCGGCGCGCCGGTCGCGCTGACAGTGAACTACGCCGCGGCGCTGGAGGCCGGCGCCTTCGAGTTGCTGGCCGTGCCGGTGCGCACCAACCGCTCGACGCAGCACTGGACGATCCAGATGTCGCAGGCCGATGCCGAAGGCGAGCCGCAGGTCGTGAGCACGGGCACTGCGGTCACGGCCCTGCGGCGCGAGACCTGGGGCGCCAGCGACCTGCCGATGCCCGAGGTGCCGCCGCCGATGGAGGTCGAGCGCCTGAGCATCGGTCCGGCCAAGGTGGCCTGGATCGACCGCTACGAGATGCGCCCGATCAGCGGCGCGATCCCGAGCCGCTGGGACGGCAGCGGCGACCACAGCGAAACCCGCATGTGGCTGCGCGACGCGCCGCCCCGCCCGCTCGACTTCGCGGCGCTGGCCGCACTGTGCGACTGCTTCTATCCGCGTGTCTGGCTGCGGCGCGCCAGGCCGGTGCCGATCGGCACGGTGTCGATCACCACCTATTTCCATGTCGACGCTGCGCAGCTCGCCGAGGTGGGCGACGGCCACCTCCTCGGGCGCGCCACCGGCCAGCAGTTTCGCAACGGCTACTTCGACCAGGCCGCGCAGCTGTGGAGCGAGGCCGGCGCCCTGCTCGCCACCTCGAACCAGATCGTCTACTTCAAGGAGTGAGAGCCTCCGCGAGGCTCCATACTCCGTCCACTTCTTTGCAGCAAGGACCTTCCATGAGCGACATCCTCGTCCACACCGAAGCCGGCGTGATGACCCTGACCTTCAACCGGCTCGACAAGAAGAACTCCATCACCCGTGCGATGTACGCGGAGCTGGCCGACGCCTTCGAGAAGGCCGCCGAGGACAGCGCGGTGCGCGCCGTGCTGATCCAGGGCGACGCCACCATCTTCAGCGCCGGCAACGACATCGGCGACTTCCTGAACGCGCCGCCCTCGACGCCGGAGTCGCCGGTGTTCCGCTTCCTGCACGGTATCGCGACCTTCCCGAAGCCGCTGGTGGCGGCGGTGTGCGGTCCGGCGGTGGGCATCGGCACCACGATGCTCTTTCACTGCGACCTGGTCTATGCCGGCGACAACGCGGCCTTTTCGATGCCTTTCGTCAACCTGGGCCTGTGCCCGGAGGCTGCGTCCAGCCTGCTGGTGCCGCAGATGTTCGGCTACCACCGTGCGGCGGAGGCGCTGCTGCTGGGCGAGCCCTTCATGGCCGAGGCGGCGCTCGAGGTCGGGCTGGTCAACCGCATCGTGCCGCCCACCGAGGCGAATGCCATCGCCCAGGCCCAGGCGCACAAGCTGGCGACCAAGCCGCTGTCGGCTTTGATCGAGACGAAGCGGCTGATGAAGAAAGCACAGCAGCCCGCCGTGCTGGAACGCATGGGCGAGGAAGGCCAGAGCTTCGGCCGCATGCTGCGCGAGCCGGCGGCGAAGGAGGCGTTCACCGCGTTCATGGAGAAGCGCAAGCCCGACTTCTCGAAGGTCTGACAGCTCTATCGAAGGTGCAAGACGCGCTTGGATAGGCTGCGCGCCGCAAAGGCGCCTGCGGGTGTGCGGGGAGGCGTGCCACTGTGGCGGTCGTCGCTTCGCGCCGACTCCCCTGCGATGCTCGCGCAGCCGGCCTGCCGCGGAACTCGCGACGTTCACTTCGTTCACTCTGCTCGGACAGCCGCGGCAAGTCAGTTTACGAAGCACGCCTGTCCTTCGGCAGGCGTGCCGACCGGCTGCACTGCGCTTCTCGGCGCCACAGAGGCGCACCGCCCCGCACACCCGCAGGCACCTTTGCGAGAGACGGTGTGCCGGTATCCAAAGACCCCCAACCGCTGCGGCGTGGGGTCGGTATTCAGATCAACCCCGACGTGTCCCCGCGGAAGGTGGTCTGCGGACCGGGCGACTTGTGGGGCAAGCAGGCGGCCCTGAAGGCGATCGCCTTGCACCGTGCGGACATCGATGCTCGAATGCCCGCGCTGATGGCGCACCTGCTCGATGCGCAACTGCACATGCTGCGGGAGATCGAGCAGCGCGTGCAGACGATCGAGGCCGAACTGGCCATCGTGCAACGCGAGTCGCAAAGCGCACGGCAACTGCGCGCCGTCCCAGGGATCAGCTTGCTGGGTGCCACGGCCCTGGCGGCCACCTTGGGAGACGGCAGCGGCTGGCGCAACGGGCGCGAGTTTGCGTGCGCGCTGGGACTGACTCCGCACCACGAGGGCACCGGCGGCAAGGTGCGCATCGGGGCCATCAGCAAGCGCGGCGACCCTTACCTGCGCACTTTGCTCGTCAGCGGAGCGCGTGCAATGCTGAGCCAGGCCAACCCCACGCCCTGGATCGCGCAGATGCTCGCTAGGCGTCCGGCCAATGTCGTGGCCGTGGCGCTGGGGCACAAGCTGGCGCGCACGGCCTGGGCGCTGGTCGCCCACGGGCGCAGCTATGACACCCAGTCGCACTCGGTGCCACCACAACGCCAGACCGCGCAAGCGATGGCCACCCCATGACCGCGGCTCAGGCCGCAACGAGTGCGTGCGAGTGAGGTTAAGGAAATGATGGCAAAGCGGTTGGACCGTGGGTCGAAAGCTGATGCGCTCCTCGGGTACGCCTTGCGCAGAACCCGCCGGCGAGATGAGCTCCGACCTCGCGAATCACCGTCAGGGCCAGCAGCAGGCGCGAGCCTGTCTGCACCAAAAGGCCGGATATATAAGACCGCAGTCAATCCGCCACGTCAGCATTCCGACACCTGCTTGCCACACGGGAGGCGTCCATATAAGGAGCGCAGCCTTGGGGGCGGGCGCGCCTGCCGAAGGACAGGCCGCCTTCCGCGGCGCGCAGGCAGCATCACCACCGCTTGCGCATCCGACCCGCCCAGCAATCACTCCCTGACGATCGCCCGCGGCCTCCCGTTGTCATCGATCGCAACGTAGGTGAACGTGGCCTGCGTCACCTTGATGTACTCGCCCTGCGCCTTGAAGCGCTCGGCGAAGACCTCGACCGTGACCGTCACCGAGGTACGGCCGATCCGCACCAGCTTCGAGTAGAAGGACAGGATGTCCCCGAGCCGCACCGGCTGCTTGAAGACGAACTCGTTGACGGCGACGGTGGCCATGCGGCCCTTGGCGTAGCGCGCCGGAATGACCGAGCCCGCCAGGTCGCACTGGGCCATCACCCACCCGCCGAAGATGTCGCCGTTGGCATTGACGTCGGCCGGCAGCGGGATCACCTTCAGCACGAGTTCCATATCGGCGGGCAGGCTCTTGAGGGTGGCTGAGACGTTGGCAGGAACAGACATGGGCACAATCCGGGAAAAGCAACAGCCACGATTGTCTCCCCATGCGCCGTAGCGGCGAAGCCCTTCCCCCTGCCCATCACGCCTCGGCCAGCGAGCCGGCCCGGAGCGATCGCTCCGACTGGGCCACGCTGCGCCGGCTGTTTCCCTACCTCTGGCGCTACAAGTGGCGCGTCCTGGCCGCGCTGCTCTTCATGGTGGGAGCCAAGGTGGCCAACGTCGGCGTGCCGGTGCTGCTCAAGAACCTGGTCGACACCATGACGCCCAAGCCCGACATGGCGCAGGCGCTGCTGGTGGTGCCGATCGCGCTGCTGGTCGCCTACGGGCTGCTGCGCTTCTCGACCTCGCTATTCGGGGAACTGCGCGAGCTGGTCTTCGCCAAGGCGACCGAGGGCGCGGCGCGCAGCATCTCGCTGGAGGTGTTCCGGCACCTGCATGCGCTGTCGCTGCGCTTCCACCTGGAGCGGCAGACCGGCGGCATGACGCGCGACATCGAGCGCGGCACGCGCGGCGTGCATTCGCTGATCTCGATGTCGCTCTACAGCATCGTGCCCACCATCATCGAGCTGACGCTGGTGCTGACGATCCTGGGCGTGAAGTTCGACGCGCTCTTCGTCTGGATCACGGGTGTCGCGCTGGTGCTCTACATCGCGTTCACCGTCACGGTGACCGAGTGGCGCACCCAATTCCGCAGGACCATGAACGAGCTCGACTCGGTGGCGCAGAGCCGCGCCATCGATTCGCTGCTGAACTACGAGACGGTCAAGTACTTCAACAACGAGGAGTTCGAGGCGGGCCGCTACGACGCGAGTCTCGACCGCTACCGCCGCGCCGCCATCAAGAGCCAGAGGACGCTGAGCCTGCTCAACACCGGCCAGCAGCTGCTGATCGCGGTGAGCCTGGTGCTGATGCTGTGGCGCGCGACCGCGGGCGTGGTCGAGGGCCGGATGACGCTGGGCGACCTGGTCATGGTCAACGCCTTCATGATCCAGCTGTACATCCCGCTCAACTTCCTGGGCGTGATCTACCGCGAGATCAAGCAGAGCCTGACCGACCTCGACAAGATGTTCGTGCTGATGGAGAAGGAGCGCGAGGTGCGCGATGCGCCGGGCGCCCGGCCGCTTGCGGGGCGCGATGCCAGCGTGCGCTTCGAGGACGTGAGCTTTGCCTACGAGCCCGCTCGGCCGATCCTGAAGCATGTGAGCTTCGAGATCCCGGCCGGCAAGACGGTGGCGGTGGTCGGGCCCTCGGGCTCGGGCAAGTCCACGCTGGCGCGGCTGCTCTACCGCTTCTACGACGTCCAGCAGGGCCGCATCCTCATCGGCGGCGAGGACATCCGCGAGGTGACCCAGGCCAGCGTGCGCCAGGCCATCGGCATCGTGCCGCAGGACACGGTGCTCTTCAACGACACCATCGAATACAACATCGCCTACGGCCGTCCCGGCGCGAGCCATGCCGAGGTCGAGCAGGCGGCGCGGGCCGCGCGCATCCACGACTTCATCGCCGCGACGCCCAAGGGCTACGAGACGCCGGTCGGCGAGCGCGGCCTCAAGCTCTCCGGCGGCGAGAAGCAGCGGGTAGCGATCGCGCGCACGCTGCTGAAGGACCCGCCGATCCTGATCTTCGATGAGGCGACCTCGGCGCTGGACTCGGCCAACGAACGCGCGATCCAGGCCGAGCTCAAGAGCGCGGCGCAGAACAAGACCACTTTGGTGATCGCGCACCGGCTCTCGACCGTGGTCGACGCGCACGAGATCCTGGTGCTCGAAAGCGGCGTGATCGTCGAGCGCGGCACCCATGCGCAGCTGCTCGCCAGGGACGCGCGCTATGCCCAGATGTGGGCCCTGCAGCAGATCGAGGCTGCCGAGCCCGTTCTTTGATTCCCACTGTTTCCGGAGATCGGATGCCCGACAAGATTCCCCTCCTGGTGCTCAACAGCCTCTCGAGCGCGCACCAGGCACAGATTGCCGCCGTCTATGACATGACTTACGCGCCCACGGCGGCCGAGCGCGCGGCCGCCATCGCCGCGCACGGCGCCCGTTACCGCGCGGTGCTGACCATCGGCGTGCTCGGGCTCACGCCCGACGAGCTGGCAGCGATGCCGAAGGTCGAGCTGATCTGCGCGATGGGCGCAGGCTACGAGTGCCTGCCACTGGAGGCGGCGCGCTCGCGGGGCATCGCGCTCGCCAACGGTGCCGGCACCAACGACGACTGCGTGGCCGACCATGCCTTCGGCCTGCTGATCGGCATCGTGCGCGGCATCCGCATGCTCGACCGGAAGTGTCGCGAGGGCGTGTGGCGCGAGGCGATCCCGCAGCCGCCCAATGTCTCGGGCAAGCGCCTGGGCATCCTCGGCCTCGGCACCATCGGCCAGAAGATCGCCAAGCGCGCCGCCGGCTTCGACATGGAGGTCGGCTACCACAACCGCAAGCCGCGCGAGGGCGTGGCGCACCGCTACTTCGGCAGCCTGATGGCGCTGGCCGGCTGGGCGGACGTGCTGATGGTCGCCACGCCGGGCGGCCCGGGCACGCGGCACCTGGTCGATGCCGGCATCCTCGATGCGCTCGGGCCGCAGGGCTTCCTGGTCAACATCTCGCGCGGCAGCGTGGTCGACACCGAGGCGCTCGCCGCCGCGCTGCGCGAGGGGCGCATCGCCGGCGCCGGGCTCGACGTCTACGAAAGCGAGCCCATGCGCCCCGAGCCGTTGATCGGCCTGGACAACGTGCTGCTGACGCCGCACATGGCCGGCTGGTCGCCCGAGGCCACGCAGGCCTCGGTAGACCGCTTCATGGCGAATGCCGAAGGGCATTTCGCCGGTCGCGGTGTGGTGTCGCCGATCTGAAGGTCGGATGTGCCCGCCGCCAGGCGGGCCCGACCCGCGTTGGCATCCCTCTTGCTAATTGAGCGAACGATTAATTAAAGCCCCGGGTTAACCCCATCTCGGTGCACGAGGAGCACGGCTAATCTTCCGTTTTAATTAATTAGGTGATTAATTAGTTCAAAGCCCTGCCGGCTCTCTGGCCACGGGCATTCCCCTTGATTGGAGATTGAGATGCAGAAGTGGATGCGTATGTTCGGCGCGGCGGGCGTTCTCGGCCTGGCCGCAGGCGGCGCCTGGGCGCAAGACACGGTGAAGGTCGGTGTGATCCAGCCGCTGACCGGCTCGGTGGCCTACAACGGCCAGGCCTTCGTGAGCGGTGCCAAGCTGGCGGTGGAGCGGCGCAATGCCGCCGGCGGCGTGTTCGGGCGCAAGGTCGAGCTGGTGATCGAGGACGGCCAGTGCCGCCCGGCCAACTCGGTCAACGCGGCCGAGAAGCTGATCCAGCGCGACAAGGTCGTGGCGCTGGCAGGCGCCTTCTGCAGCTCGGCCACCGCGGCAGTGATGCCGGTGGCGGAGAAGTACAAGGTGCCGCTGTTGACCGGCGTGTCGTCGAAGGCCGACCTCACCGACAAGGGCATGCAGTACTTCTTCCGCTCGGCAGAGACCGACAGGCTCATGTCGAAGACCTTCAGCAAGATCCTGGCCGAGAAGCTGCAGCTCAAGACCGTCGCCTACATCGGCGTGAACGACGACTGGGGCCGTGGTGGGGTCGAGGACTTCTCCAAGGACCTCGGCGCGCTGGGCGTGAAGACCGTGATGAAGGAATACTTCGACCACGGCGCGACCGACTTCTACACGCTGCTCACCAAGCTCAAGGCCAGCAATGCCGACGGCGTGTTCGTCGCGGCGGAGACGCAGGATGGCTCGATCCTGGTCAAGCAGTTCAAGGAGTTCGGCCTCAAGACCAAGATCTTCGGCGTCGGCTCCTGGGCGACGGCGGACTTCGTCGGCCTGGCCGGCGAGGCTTCCGAGGGCATCTACGCCGCCGTTCCCTACGCGTCGAGCCTGCCGGGCGAGCGCAACAAGGCCTTCGTCGATCTCTACGCCACCAGCTACAAGGAGAAGCCGGGCAAGTACGGCGCGGCCGGCTACAACGCGCTCAACATCATGATGGAAGCGCTCGCGCGCGCCGGCAAGGCGGAGCCCGAGGCGGTGCGTGATGCGCTGCGCAAGACCGACTACGCCGCCCCCAACGGCCGCTACCGCTTCACCGAGAAGGGGGAGGGCTATGGCTTCGACGTGGTGCTGGTGCAGATCGTGAACAAGGAACCGCGCGTCGTCGCCCAGAGCGCGACCGAGAAGCCCTGAGGACCGGCATGGAGCAGCTGCCACAGTATCTCGTCAACGGCCTGGTGACGGGCTCCTTCTACGCCCTGTCGGCCCTGGGCCTGACGCTGATCCTCGGCCTCATGCGCGTCGTCAACTTCGCGCATGGCGAGCTGTACATGATGGGCGGCGTCATGGGCTGGTGGGCGACCACGCGGCTCGGCCTCGACTTCTTCACCGGGCTGCTGCTGGTGGCCGTCGCGATGGGCGCCTTCGGCTGGCTGGTGGACCGCCTGCTGATCGAGCGCATCCGCGACCAGGGCGAGGAGCCCGGCATCCTGCTGACCATCGGCCTGTCGATCTTCCTGGCCAACACCGCGCTGCTGATGGTCGGCACCGCGCCGTTGAAAGTGGAGGCCCCGATCGCCGCGGGACCGGTCTTCCTCGGCACGGTGGTGCTCACCAAGCTGCGCCTGTTCGCGGTCGCGGTGTGCGCGCTGCTGATCGTGGCCGCCTGGCTCACGATCCACAAGACCCGGCTCGGCCGCGCGATGCGCGCCACCTTCCAGGATCCGATGGCCGCGCGGCTGGTGGGCATCCGCACCTCCAGCGTCTACGCCAGCACCTTCGCCATGGGCACGGTGATCGCCTCGATGGCGGGCATGCTGCTCGGCTCGATCTACTCGGCGCAAGTGTCGGTGGGCGGGCTGGTGAGCATGAAGGCCTTCGTGGTCGTGATCCTCGGCGGCATGGGCAGCTTTGCCGGCGCCATCGCGGGCGGCCTGCTGCTCGGCGTGGCGGAGGCGCTGTGGGGCGGCTACGTCGCCACCGGCTGGGTCGACATCATCGGCTTCGCGCTGGTGATCCTGGCCCTGGTGTTCCGGCCCTACGGCCTCTTCTCCAAGCGGGTGGAGCGGGCATGAAATTCGAACGACGCTGTCTCTGGGCGCTGATGCTGCTCGCAGCCCTGGTGCCCTTGCTGGTGCGCGACCAGTACCTGCTGCACATCGCCATCATGGTGCTGTTCTACGCGGTGCTCGCCACCAGCCTCAACCTGGTGGTGGGCTACGTCGGGGAGTTCTCGCTCGGCCATACCGCCTTCCTCGGCACGGGTGCCTATGCGGCGGCCCTGCTGTCGACCGTCCACGGCTGGCCGATCTGGGCCACCATCCCGGTCGCGGGTGCACTGGCGGCGCTGATGGGTGTGATCATCGGCGGCATCACCTTGCGGCTGCAGGGGCCGTTCTTCGTGATCGTGACCCTGTCCTTCGCCGAGGTGCTGCGCCTCGTCGCGGACAACTGGATCGCCCTCACCAACGGGCCGATGGGCATCGCAGGCGTGCCGCAGCCGGCACTGCTGGCGGAGGCCGGCAACCTCGGGGCGAAGCAGTTCTACTACGCCGTCGCCTGGGTGCTGCTGGCGATCGCCCTGTACCTGTCGTACCGTTTCGTGAACTCGAATGCGGGGCGCGCCGCCGTCGCGATCCGCGAGAACCGCTACGTCGCGCAATCGATCGGCATCCGGCCGCTGACCTACTCGATGTTCGCGCTGGTGCTCGGCGCGTTCCTGTCGGGCATGGCCGGCGGCTTCTATGCGCACTACATCTCCTTCGTCGGCCCCGAGGTGTTCCGCTTCGCCTTCATGGTCAGCATGATCATCATGGTGCTGATCGGCGGCAAGGGCACGCTGGTGGGGCCGCTGATCGGTGCGCTGCTGGTGACCTTCCTGGAGGAGTACCTGCGGGAAGCGAAGGAGCTGCGCCTGTCCCTCTTCGGGCTGGCGGTGATCGCGATCGTGCTCTTCCTGCCGCGCGGCCTGATGGGCTTCATCACGCGGCGCCGGGAGACCCGTGCCGTGGCTGCCGCGCCCGCCGCCCCCGCGGCCGCGCCGCGTGCGACCCGGAGGCCTGCATGAACGCGGCGGGCACCCTGGAGGTCCGCGGCCTCAGCAAGTCCTTCGGCGGCATCCATGCCGTGAAGGACATCAGCTTCGATGTCCAGCCCGGCGAGATCGTCGGCCTGATCGGCCCCAACGGCGCGGGCAAGACCACCTGCTTCAACCTGATCACCGGCTTCTACTCGCCGAGCGAGGGCAGGGTGCACTTCCGCGGCAGCGACGTGACGGGCGAGAAGCCCTACCGCATGGCGCGCCTGGGCATCGTGCGCAGCTTCCAGAAGACCAACATCCTGAAGTCGTTGACGGTGTTCGAGAACGTGCTCGCCGGGCACTACCTCGAGGCGCGCCAGCCGCTCTGGCGCACCTTCTTCCCGGGCGCGCGCGTGCGCCGCACCGAGCATGCCGTGCGCGAGAGCGCGGAGCGGATCGTGCACACCATGGGGCTGGGGCAGCGCATGGACGTTCCGGCTTACATGCTGTCGTGCGGCGAGCTTCGCCTGCTCGAAGTGGCGCTGGCGCTGTCCGCCAAGCCCGAGATCCTGATGCTCGACGAGCCCGCGGCCGGCCTCAACAGCCAGGAAGCGAAGACCTTCGGCGAGATCCTGAAAAAGCTGCGCGGCCCTTTCGTGCAGTCGATCCTGATCGTGGAGCACAACATGGGCCTGGTGATGGGCGTGTGCGACCGCGTGGTGGTGATGCACTTCGGCGAGAAGCTGGCCGAGGGCGCGCCGGCCGAGGTGCAGAGCGACGCACGCGTGATCGAGGCCTATCTGGGCGGAGGAAGGAAGTCATGAGTGCCGTGATGGCAAACCCCACCCTGCAAGGCGCGCGCGCCGCGGGCGGCCACCTGCTCGAGCTGAAGGACGTGCATGTCAGCTATGGCAAGACCGCCGCGCTGCACGGCGTGAACCTCGCGGTGCGACCGGGCGAGGTGGTCGCGCTCATCGGCGCCAACGGCGCCGGCAAGAGCACCACGCTGCGCGCCATTTCCGGCCTGCTGCGCCCGACGCGCGGCGAGATCCTGTTCGATGGCCGCGGCATCGGCGGCATGCCGGCCGACCGGGTGGTCGCGCTGGGCATCGCCCAGTCGCCGGAAGAGCGCCACGTCTGGCCGGCGATGACCGTGTACGAGAACCTCTCGCTTGGCGCCTACCTGTGCAAGTCGGCCGCGGAGATCGAGCTGCGCATCGCCAAGGTGTATGCCCGCTTCCCGCGGCTGAAGGAACGTCACCGGCAGCTGGCCGGCACGCTCAGCGGCGGCGAGCAGCAGATGCTGGCCATCGGCCGCGCGCTGATGTCCGAGCCCCGGTTGCTGCTCCTCGACGAGCCCAGCCTGGGCCTGAGCCCGCGCATGGCCGAGGAGGTGTTCGACTTCGTGCGCGAGATCCATGCGCACGGCGTGACGGTGCTGCTGGTCGAGCAGAACGTGCACAACGCGCTGTCCGTCGCGTCGCGTGCGTATGTCTTCGAGACAGGACGCGTCGTCGCGGAGCGCGATGCGGCCGGGCTGCTGCAGGACCCGGAGCTGCTGAGCGCCTACCTCGGCGCGTGAGCCGCACGACCGCTCCGAAGGCGAAGGTATTCCAGTGAGTCGCATGGGCGCTGCCCTCGCCCTGCGGCCTTCATCGAACAACGATTCGTTCAAAAGCAATCCAACAGGAGATCTGGTATGAGCAAAGCAATGCGCGTGGGCATCGTCGGCGGCGGCATCGGCGGCGTCGCGCTGGCGCGGGCGCTGCGGCTGCGCGGCATCGAAGCCCACGTTTTCGAGCGCGCCCCCGCCTTCGGCGAGATCGGCGCGGGCGTGCAGATGACGCCCAATGCCGCCAAGGTGCTGAAGGCCCTGGGCGTGGGCGATGGGCTGGAGCGCATCGGCTTCCTGCCCGAGGCGATGGTCGGGCGCAACTGGAACGACGCTCGCGAGCTGTTCCGCACCCCGCTGCGCGAGGTGTGCCCGCGGCTCTTCGGCGCCGGCTTCTATCACGTGCACCGCGCCGACCTGCATGCGATCCTGTGCGAAGGCATCCCGGCGGACCGCGTGCGCTTCGACGTGCAGTGCACGGGCGTCGAGCAGCGCGGCGAGCGGGCGGTTGCACAGTTCTCGGACGGCACCCGCTTCGAGGCCGACCTGATCGTCGGCGCCGACGGCATCCATTCGGCGGTGCGCGATTCGCTGTGGGGCAGGGCGGATGCGCGCTTCACCGGCCACATGTGCTGGCGCGCGCTGGTGCCGGTGGAGCAGCATCCGCTGCCTTTCGTGAGCCCGGACGCCTCGTTCTGGATGGGGCCGAAGGCGCACATCGTGACCTACTACGTGAAGGGCGGCGCGGCCGTCAACATCGTGGCCGTCAACGAGAGCGCGAAATGGGTGGCCGAGTCGTGGACCGAGCCCAGCACGCGCGAGGAACTGCTGGCCGCCTATGCGGGCTGGCACCCGAACATCATCCGCCTCTTCGAGCGCACCGACACTTCGCAGATCTTCAAGTGGGGGCTGTTCGACCGCGACCCGATGACCGCCTGGTCGCAGGGGCGGGTCACGCTGCTGGGCGACGCGGCGCATCCGATGCTGCCTTTCCTGTCGCAGGGGGCGGCGATGGCGATCGAGGACGCCTACGTGCTGGCGGCCGCGCTGGCCCACCACGCCGGCGACTGCGCGGCCGCACTGCGCGCCTACGAGGCCGAGCGGCTCCCGCGCACCGCCCGCGTGCAGCTCGAGGCGCGCGAGCGGGGCCGCACCTATCACCTGTCCACACCCGAGGAGCAGCGCCAGCGCGACCTGGCCTTCCAGCAGCAGCAGGCGAAGAACCCGAACGCCGTGGGCATCAAGGCCGAGTGGGTCTACGAATACGACGCGACCCGCTGCGAGGAACGCTTCGACACCGTGGCCTCGGCGGCCTGAACCGGAGGATGAACATGAAGAGCTACCGCATCGGCCAGATCGTGCCGAGTTCCAACACCACGATGGAGACCGAGATCCCCGCCATGCTGCGCCTGCGCGAGCAGGTGCGGCCGGAACGCTTCACCTTCCATTCGGCACGCATGCGCATGAAGCAGGTCAACAAGGAGGAGCTCGCGGCCATGGACGCCGAGTCCGACCGCTGCGCGCTGGAGCTCAGCGACGCGCGCGTGGACGTGCTCGGCTATGCGTGTCTGGTCGCCATCATGGCGATGGGCCGCGGCTATCACCGCCAGTCGGAGACCCGCCTGCGCGCGGCCACTGCCGGCAACCAGGGCGAGGCGCCGGTGGTCACCAGCGCCGGCGCCCTGGTGGATGCGCTGCGCGTCATCGGTGCGCGCCGCATCGCGCTGGTCGCGCCGTACATGGTGCCGCTGACCAAGCTGGTGATCGACTACATCGAGCACGAAGGCTTCGAGGTGGCGGACTGGCGGGCGCTGGAGATCCCCGACAACCTGGAGGTCGGCCGCCACGATCCGGCGCGGCTGCCGGGCATCGTGGCCGGCATGAAGACCTCGGACGTGGATGCGATCGTGCTGTCTGCCTGCGTCCAGATGCCCTCGCTGCCGGCGATCGCGCGCGTCGAGGCGGCCACCGGCAAGCCGGTGGTCACGGCCGCCGTGGCCACGACCTACGCGATGCTCGGCGCGCTCGGCCTGGAGCCCGTGGTGCCCGGCGCAGGCGCGCTGCTTTCCGGCGCCTATGCGGGAGCGAAGCGATGAGCGACAGCCACTGTCTGTACGGCGCGCATGTGCACGCCAACGGCATCCGCCAGCACTACCTGCGCTACGGCGGCAACGTTGGCGAGCGCAAGTCGCGCGATGCGGTGATCCTGATCCCCGGCATCACCAGCCCCGCCGTGACCTGGGGCTTCGTGGCCGAGCGCTTCGGCCGCCACTTCGACACCTATGTGCTCGACGTGCGCGGCCGTGGGCTCAGCGAAGCCTCGGACACGCTCGACTACAGCCTCGATGCGCAGGCCGCCGACGTGATCGCGCTGGCCCAGGCGCTGGCGCTGCCACGCTTCGCGCTGGTCGGGCACTCGATGGGCGGACGCATCGCGATCCGCGCCGCCGGACGGCAGCCCGCAGGACTCACGCGCGTGGTCGCGGTCGATCCGCCGGTGTCCGGCCCCGGCCGGCGTGCGTACCCCGCGAAGCTGCCCTGGTACGTGGACTCGATCCGCCTCGCGCGCCGCGGCATCACGCTGGAACAGATGCGCGAGTTCTGCCCCACCTGGACCGAGGAGCAGCTGCGGCTGCGCGCGCAATGGCTGCACACCTGCGACGAGCGCGCCATCGTGACCAGCTTCGAGGCCTTCCAGACCGACGACATCCATGCCGACCTGCCGCGCATCGCGGTGCCCCTGCTGCTGATCACCGCCGAGCGCGGCGACGTGGTGCGGCCCGGCGACGTCGAGGAGATGCGTGCCCTCGCACCCCGACTGGCCGAGGTGCGCGTGCCCGACGCCGGCCACATGATTCCCTGGGACCGCGAGGCGAATTTCTATCGCGCCTTCGGCGACTTCCTGGGCCATTCGCTCGATTGAAAAGAGAGGAGAACTTCATGGCTGTCCGCGACACCGACCTGATCCGCGCCTGGACCCAGGTCCTCACCCTTTCGAAACTGAAGGCCGGCGACGCCGTCACCGTCCTCACCAGCGAGCACACGCACCCGCAGACGCTGCGCTGCGCGATCACCGCCGCGACGATGCTCGGCGCCTGCGTCAGCCGGCTGGACCTGCCGCCCGTCAATGCCGAGAAGTCGTTGAGCCGCGACCCCCTGGCCTACCTCGGCACCACGCCGCTCACCGGCAACCGCGCTGCGATCGCGGCGCTCAAGGCCAGCGATCTGGTGCTCGACCTGATGACCCTGCTGTTCTCCCCGGAGCAGCACGAGATCCTGCAAGGCGGCACGAAGATCCTGCTGGCCGTCGAGCCGCCGGAGGTGTTGCTGCGCATGGTGCCCACGCTGGAGGACTTCGAGCGCGTGCAGGCCGCCGTCGCGCTGCTCAAGGGCCGCAAGACGATGCGAGTGAGCTCAGCGGCCGGCACCGACCTTCACCTGCCGCTGGGCGAATACCCGATCACCGCCGAGTACGGCTTCGTCGACCAGCCCGGCCGCTGGGACCACTGGCCCAGCGGCTTCGCCTTCACCTGGCCGAACGAAGGCGGCGCCCAGGGCCGCATCGTGCTGGCCAAGGGCGACGTGCTGCTGCCGATGAAGTCCTATGTGGGCGAGCCGATCGAGCTGACGGTGAGGGACGGTTTCGTCACCCGCATCGATGGCGCAGTGGAGGCGGAGATGCTGCGCGAGTACATCGAGTCCTTCGGCGACCCCGAGGCGTACGCCATCTCGCACATCGGCTGGGGGCTGCAGAAGCGCGCCTACTGGTCGACGCTCGGCCTCTACGATCGCGAGGCCACGCTGGGCATGGACGCGCGCGCGGTCAGCGGCAACTTCCTGTTCTCGCTCGGCCCCAACAACGAGGCGGGCGGCAGCCGGACCACGGCCTGCCACATCGACATCCCGATGCGCCGCTGCAACGTCTTCGTCGACGAACTGCAGGTGGTGCGCGAGGGCCAGGTGGTCGAGGAACTGATGACGCCGCAGCCGGCACGGAAAGAGCGGGCCCATGCCTGAAGAGACAGAGGTCTACCGCCGCCAGGGCTTCGGCGCCGGCCTGGGCGTGCAGCCGCCGCTCGCCCTCCTGATCGTCGACTTCGTCAACGGCTTCGCCGACCCGGCCGTGTTCGGCGGCGGCAACATCCCGCAGGCGATCGAGCACACGGTCCCGCTGCTGGCCCTCGCGCGCGAGCGGGGCTGGCCGGTGGCGCACAGCCGCATCGTCTATGCCGACGACGATGGCGATGCCAACGTCTTCAGCGACAAGGTGCCCGGCATGCTGACGCTGAAGGAAGCCTCTCCCGGCAGCGCGATCGTCGACGCGCTCGCGCCGCATGCGGGCGAGCTGGTGGTGCGCAAGAACGTCCCGTCCGCCTTCTTCGGCACCACGCTCGCGCCCTGGCTCGTCCAGCGCGGCGTGCGTACGCTGCTGGTCGCGGGCTGCGTGACCAGCGGCTGCGTGCGCGCCAGCGTGGTCGATGCCATGTGCTGGGGCTTTCGGCCGCTGGTGCTGGCCGACTGCGTGGGCGACCGCGCCATCGGGCCGCACGAGGCCAGCCTGTTCGACATGCAGCAGAAGTACGCCGACGTGATGACGTCGGCCGAACTGCGCGAGCGCCTGCCTCCCGCTCGTTGAAGGCGCTCAGCGCGCCTCGAAGCCGCCGACCACGAAGCGCGTGACCTGGTCGATCAGCGAGTCCGTATCGTCCGGGTCGTACATGCCCTTGGGCGCCATCTCCTCCATGCGGTGCGTGTCGGAGAAGGCGTAGAGGTAGGTGCCGATCATCAGCGTCACCCGCCAGTAGGCGTCCAGCTCCCCGAGCTTGGGCAGGGCCTCCCGCAACACCTCGACGTAACGCCGCGTCGAGCCGCCGTAGGCATCGGTGCGCAGCTTGTACGAGATCTCCGGCGGCTCGGTGTGCAGCCGTGCCTGCAGCCGCAGGAAGGAGCGCCCCTGCGGCGTGCCGCGCAGCTGCAGCGTGGGCAGCAGGAACGCCCGGACGATGTCGCGCACGCGCGGCTTGCCGCCCTTGCCGAGCGCATCCAGGTTGTCCATGCGCTGCTGCGAGATGACCTGGCCGCGGCGCAGGAACACCGCCTCGTACAAGCCGTACTTGGAGCCGAAGTAATAGCTGATCAGGGCCTGCGTGACCTTGGCCTCGTTGGCGACTTCGCGCAATGTGGTGCCGGCGTAGCCGAGGTTCGCGAACAGCGCTTCTGCCGCGTCCAGGATCTCCTCGCGCACGCCGCTCGCGCCGCCGGGGCGGCCCGGTCCCTTCTGCTTGCTGCGGTGCTTGCGTGGGACCGTTGCGTCGCTCGCAGCGTGGGGCGACTGGCTCGGAGAATCCATAAATTAATCGCTCGTTTAATAGTTGGAGTGTAGTGTGCAGCCGCGCATTGTTCGAGGCACGAGGGACTGCCCGGACATAATCGCCGCTCATGGAAACCAAGTGGCTTGAAGACTTCGTCAGCCTTGCAGAGACACGCAGCTTCAGCCGTTCGGCCCAGTTGCGCCATGTGACTCAGCCGGCCTTCTCGCGCCGCATCCAGGCGCTCGAAGGCTGGGCCGGCACCGACCTGGTCGACCGCAGCTCCTACCCCACGCGCCTCACGCCCGCGGGCCAGACGCTCTACGGCCAGGCCATCGAGATGCTGCAGGCCCTGCAGAGCACGCGCGCCATGCTGCGCGGCCATTCGGCGGCGGCGCAGGACGTGATCGAGGTCGCGGTGCCGCACACGCTGGCCTTCACCTTCTTCCCCGCCTGGGTCACCAGCCTGCGCGAGCAGTTCGGGCCGCTGAAGAGCCGGCTCATCGCGCTCAACGTGCACGACGCCGTGCTGCGCCTGGTCGAGGGCAGCTGCGACCTGTTGATCGCCTACCACCATCCCTCGCAGCCGCTGCCCCTGGACGCCACCCGCTACGAGATGGTGAGCCTCGGCCAGGAGGTGGTCGCGCCCTGGGTCAAGCCCGACGCGGATGGCGCGCCGCGCTACCGCCTTCCGGGCCGCCCGGGCCAGCCGCTGCCGTACCTGGGTTATGCCCCCGGCGCCTACCTGGGCCGCGTCGTCGACCAACTGCTGAAGGAATCGCACACGGCGATCCATCTCGACCGGGTCTACGAGACCGACATGGCCGAAGGCCTCAAGGTGATGGCGCTCGAAGGCCACGGCATCGCCTTCCTGCCGCAGAGCGCGGTGCGCAAGGAGGTGCGGGCGCGCACCCTGGTGAGCGCGCTGCCGCCCGAGATCGAGAAGCTCGAGGCCACCATGGAGATCCGCGCCTACCGCGAACGCCCGGCCGCTTCCGCCCCTGGCTCCGCCAAGCCCGGAACGCGTGCCGGCAAGGGGGAAGGTGTCGCCACCCGCGCCAACAAGGGGACGGCCGACGCGCTGTGGGCGTACCTCGTCGGCACCCAGCCCGCTGCTTGAGGGGAGGCAAGCCGGGTCGATGTTGTGCAGTGCACAAACTATGACGCGCCGGCATGCCGACTGCTGGAATGAGCATTTGCCTTCGGCCCCACCGGCCTTCTAAAGTCTGGCCCGACGTTTTGCTGCGCCAGAGGTCTGGAAAGCACGCGCCGGGCGCGTGCTTTTTTTCGGGCACAAAGGCTGCTTTGTGCCATCCCATGAAGCGCTCTGCAACACGGTGCACCGGTTCGGAACTGCGGCACAGTCCGCGCGATTGCGGACGGTGCGCCGCGCACCGGGTTGGCCCGGGTGTGGCGCAGAATGCGGGTGTCTAGAATTTGTATCCTCTCAGTCACAGGAGTTTTCCATATGAAGAAGCAAGTATTGGCACTGGCCGTGATGGCGCTCGCAGCCGGCAGCGCACTCGCGCAGGCCAATGACACGCTGGCCAAGATCAAGGCCAGCGGCACCGTCACGATGGGGGTGCGCGATTCCTCCGGTGCACTGGCTTACACCATCGGCGACGGCAAGTACGTCGGCTTCCACACCGAGATGGCCCGCAAGATCCTGAGCGACGTCCAGAAGCAGCTGGGCCTGCCCAAGCTGGAGGTCAAGGAGCAACTGGTCACCTCGCAGAACCGCATTCCCCTGGTGCAGAACGGCACTGTCGATCTCGAATGCGGCTCGACCACCAACAACGCCACCCGCCAGAAGGACGTGGACTTCGCGGTCACCACTTTCGTCGAGGAAGTGCGCATCGCCGTCAAGGCCGACTCCGGCATCACCAAGGTCGCCGACCTCAACGGCAAGAGCGTGGCCACCACGACCGGCACGACCTCCGTGCAGACCCTGCGCAAGAACGAGCGCGCCCAGGGCATCGACTTCAAGGAAGTCATGGGCAAGGACCACGCCGACAGCTTCCTGCTGCTCGAATCCGGCCGTGCCGACGCCTTCGTGATGGATGGCCAGATCCTGGCCGGCAACATCTCCAAGTCCAAGAACCCGGCCGGCTTCAAGATCGTCGGCGAGCCGCTGTCGGTCGAGCCGATCGCCTGCATGGTGCGCAAGGGCGACAAGGCCTTCCTCGACGCCGTCAACAAGAGCATCGAGGCCCAGATCAAGGACGGTTCGCTGGCCAAGCTGTACGACAAGTGGTTCATGCAGCCGATCCCGCCGACCAACACCAAGGTCGGCCTGCCGCTGTCGGACGCCACCAAGGCCGCGTGGGCCGCGCCCAACAGCAAGCCGATGGAAGAGTACGTCAAGAAGTGATGCACATGGGCTGATCGAAAACGCCCGCCCTTTGCGGCGGGCGTTTGTTTTCAGGTTTTCTTTCTTCTTCAAGCAACAACGACGAGGAGGTCCCGATGGGAAGTTGGGATTGGCAGGTCTTCCTGCAGGACCCGGGGGGCAGTGATCCGACGTATTGGCAATGGCTGCTCTCGGCCTGGGGCTGGACGGTATCCGTGGCCCTGTCGGCCCTGGTGGTGGCGCTGGTCCTCGGCTCCATCGTAGGCGTGATCCGCACGCTGCCCGACAGCCCGTTCTGGGTGCGGCTGGGCAATGCGTGGGTCGAGCTGTTCCGCAATATCCCGCTGCTGGTGCAGATCTTCCTCTGGTACCACGTGGTGCCGGCGCTGTTCCCCGTCATGCGCGACGTGCCGCCCTTCGTCCTGGTGGTGCTGGCGCTGGGCTTCTTCACCTCCTCACGGATCGCGGAGCAGCTGCGCTCCGGCATCCAGGCGCTGCCGCGCGGCCAGCGCTACGCCGGGATGGCGGTGGGCTTCACCACGCCGCAGTACTACCGCTACGTGCTGCTGCCGATGGCCTACCGCATCATCATTCCGCCGCTGACCAGCGAGTCGATGAACATCTTCAAGAACTCGTCGGTGGCCTTCGCCGTGTCGATCGCGGAGATGACGCAGTTCGCGATGCAGGCCGGCGAAGAGACCGCGCGGCCGATGGAGATGTACCTGGCCGTCACCGTGCTCTACATCATCTCGGCCTTTGCGATCAACCGGATCATGTCCTCGATCGAGAAGCGCACGTGCGTGCCCGGCTTCATCGTGCAGGCCGGCGGGGGAGGGCACTGACATGTTGGCCAACCTCGACTTCTCCTTCTACAACTGGGACGTCATCAGCGGATTCCTGCTGAAGGGCCTGTACTTCAGCGTCTTCCTCACGGTGGTTGCGACGCTCGGCGGCATTCTCTTCGGCACGCTGCTTGCCATGATGCGGCTGTCCGGCAAGAAGTGGCTGGACATGCCCGCTGCCATCTACGTCAACGGCATGCGCAGCATTCCGCTGGTGATGGTGATCCTGTGGTTCTTCCTGCTGGTGCCCTTCATCATCGGCCGGCCGATCGGCGCCGAGGTCTCGGCCATCATCACCTTCGTGGCCTTCGAGGCCGCCTACTTCAGCGAGATCATGCGCGCTGGCATCCAGTCGATCCCGCGCGGCCAGGTCTACGCAGCCCAGGCGGTGGGGATGACCTACAAGCAGAACATGACGCTGGTGATCCTGCCGCAGGCCTTCCGCAACATGTTGCCGGTGCTGCTGACGCAGACAATCATCCTGTTCCAGGACACCTCGCTGGTGTACGCCATCGGCGCGTACGACCTGCTGAAGGGCTTCGAGACGGCCGGCAAGAATTTCGGCCGCCCCATCGAGTCCTACCTGCTGGCGGCGGTGGTGTACTTCGTCATCTGCTATGCGCTGTCGTACCTGGTCAAGCGTCTTCACAAGAAGATCGCCATCATCCGCTGAACATCGAAAGGCAAAGTCATGGCCGACAAAATGATTGAAATCAAGAACGTCTCGAAGTGGTACGGCCCGGTCCAGGTGCTCAACGACTGCTCCGTCAGCATCGCCAAGGGCGATGTGGTGGTGGTGTGCGGCCCGTCGGGCTCGGGCAAGTCCACGCTGATCAAGACGGTGAACGCGCTCGAGCCCTTCCAGAAGGGCGAGATCACGGTCAACGGCATTCCGCTGCACGACCCCAAGACCAACCTGCCGAAGCTGCGCTCCAAGGTGGGCATGGTGTTCCAGCACTTCGAGCTGTTCCCGCACCTGTCGGTGACGGAGAACCTCACGATCGCGCAGATCAAGGTGCTGGGCCGCTCGCAGGACGAGGCCAGGACCCGCGGCCTCAAGATGCTTGACCGCGTGGGCCTGATGGCGCACAAGGACAAGTACCCCGGCCAGCTTTCCGGCGGCCAGCAGCAGCGCGTGGCGATTGCGCGCGCGCTGAGCATGGACCCGATCGTGATGCTGTTCGACGAGCCGACCTCGGCGCTCGACCCGGAGATGGTGGGCGAGGTGCTGGACGTGATGGTGGCGCTCGCCAAGGAAGGCATGACCATGATGGTGGTCACGCACGAGATGGGCTTCGCGCGCAAGGTGGCGAGCCGGGTGATCTTCATCGACGTGGGCGGGCGCATCCTCGAAGACTGCTCGAAGGACGAGTTCTTCGCGCATCCGGAGAACCGGCAGGCGCGGACCCGGGACTTTCTCAACAAGATCCTGCAGCACTGAGCGCTGCGTGCCCCCGAACGAAGAGCCCTGCGATGCGGGCTCTTTGCATTGTTGGGGGGCGTTGTCCCATGGGGAGGGCGCCCGGCATGCGGTGCGGGCCGGGCGACCCCACTGCGGCGGCCCCTTCGGGGCTTCCCTGCGGTGCTCGCCTTTCGCGGGGTCTCGCTCGAACTCGCTTCGCTCAGACAATCGCGAGCGCTGATCCGCGAAAGGCTGCGCTCCTCGGCGCCGCAGAGGGGCCGACCGACCCGCACCGCATACCGGGCTTGGGATGTGCGGGCGTTGCGTGCGCCTCGGAGGTTTCTGGGCCCTATCCCAGCCTATCCACGGAGGCGTGCGGTATGCCCTGGGC
Source organism: Variovorax sp. RA8 (assembly GCF_901827175.1). Taxonomy (NCBI): domain Bacteria; kingdom Pseudomonadati; phylum Pseudomonadota; class Betaproteobacteria; order Burkholderiales; family Comamonadaceae; genus Variovorax; species Variovorax sp. RA8. The sequence continues at coordinate 1,043,404 of NZ_LR594662.1, forward strand.
CGGCCGTTGAGGCACCGCCGAGCAGCGCAGCGACAGGCGGATCAGGGCTCGCGACTGTTTGAGCCGAAGGCGAGTTTGAGCGAGACCCCGCCTGGCGCGAGCAGCGCAGGGAAGCCCGAAGGGCCGGTGACGTCGGCCGGCCCAGGGCATACCGCACGCCTCCGCCCCCAGCGGTGGAACGCGCCTTACTGCGTCACTTCTTCCGAGCAGCAATCGCCTGCTCAGCCTTCGTCACCAGCTCGGCACCAATCTGCGGCTTCCACTTGGCATACACAGGCCGCGTCGCCTTCACGAAGGCCTCGCGCTCTGCCGGCGTGAGCTGCGTCACCGTCACCCCCATCCCCGCGATGTCCTTCAGCACCGGCTTGTCGGCTTCCACCAGGCCCTTGCGCGCCAGTTCGATCTCCTGCTTGCCCGCATCGATGGCGGCCTGGCGCACGATCGCCTGGTCGGCCGGAGTCCACGAGGCCCAGATGTCCTTGTTGACCACGAACACCAGCGGGTCCGCCATGTAGCCCCAGGTCGTCACGTACTTCTGCCCCACGGTGTGCATCTTGAGGATCGTGAAGAGGAACAGCGGGTTCTCCTGCCCGTCGACCGCGCCGCTGGCCAGCGCCGGCTGCGCATCGGCCCAGCTCATCTGCGTCGGGTTGGCACCCAGCGCGCTGAACATGTCGGAGAAGATGGGCGAGCCCACCACGCGGATCTTCATTCCCTTCAGGTCTTCAGGCGACTTGATCGCGCGCTTGGAGTTGGTGATCTCGCGGTAGCCGTTCTCGCCCCACGCCAGCGGCACCACGCCCGACTTGTCCAGCGTCTTGAAGATCTCCTTGCCGACCTCGCCCTGCGTCAGCGCATCGACGGCCGCGTAGTCCGGCATCAGGAACGGCAGCGAGAACAGGTTGAGCTGCTTGACCTGCGGCGACCAGTTGATGGTCGACCCCACCGCCATGTCGATCACGCCCTGGCGCAGCGCGCTGAACTCGCGCGTCTGGTCGCCCTGGATCAGCGAGACGCCGGGGTAGAGCTTGATGTTGATGCGGCCCTGCGTGCGCTCCTTCACCAGGTCGGCCCAGATCTTGCCGGCCTGGCCCCACGGCGTGGGCGGCCCGAGCACCAGCGACATCTTGTATTCGGCCTTGTAGCCTTGCGCCGGCGCGGAAACGGAGAAGCTGCCCAGCGTGGCAGCGACGGCCAGCAGGCCGAGCAGGGAACGGCGGAATTTCATGGGGGTGTCTCCTTCATGTGAACAACAAAAAATCGTGTTTCCTGGTTGGCTGTCACGGCCCGACTAGTAACCCAGCGCATGCGGCAACCACAGCGCCAGCTGCGGCCAGATGATCACCGCCACCATCACCAGGAACATCGCGAACAGCATCCAGCCGACCCAGCGAACGGTCTCTTCCATGCGCACCCCGGCGATGCGGCAGGACACCATCAGGTTGACCGCCAGCGGCGGCGTGAACTGCCCCAGCGCCACCTTCAGCGTAAGGATCACGCCGAACCACACCGGGTCCCACTTGTAGTGCTGGACGATCGGCCACAGCAGCGGCACGAAGATCAGGAAGATCGAGACGCCGTCGAGGAACATGCCCACCGTGATCAGCAGCAGGATCAGCAGCGACAGCACGCCGTACTCGCCCAGGCCCGAGTTCACGATCGCGCGCGTCACCGGATCGATCACGCCCAGCGTCGACAACGAGTAGGCGAAGATCCCCGCCAGCGAGACCACCAGCAGGATCACCGCCGACAGCTCGCCCGACTCGCGCAGGATCACGAACAGGTCGCGCACGCGGATCGTGCGATGCACCGCCATGCCGATGAAGAGCCCGTAGAACACCGCCACCACCGCCGCCTCGGTGGGCGTGAACCAGCCCGCGCGCATGCCGCCGAGGATCAGCACCGGCGCGGCCAGGCCCCAGATCGCATCGCGCAGGCTCTTCCAGAAGGGTGGCCGCAGCAGCGTGGCCTCCAGCGCGCCCATACGGTGGTGGCGGGCCATCCACACGGCAGGCACGATGAGCGCCAGGCCCGCCAGCAGGCCCGGCACCATGCCGGCGGCGAACAGCGCCGGCACCGAGGCGCCCGGCACCAGCACCGAGTAGACGATGAAGGCCACCGAGGGCGGGATCAGGATGTCGGTGGCGGCGGCGGCGCCGACCACGCTGGCCGAGTAGGCGGCGGGGTAGCCCGCGCGCGACATCGCGCCGATCATCACCGCGCCGACCGCCGCCGCGTTCGCGGGGCCCGAGCCCGAGATGCCACCCAGGAACATCGCCACCACGATCGCCACCAGCGGCAGCATGCCGGGTCCGCGCCCGACGATCGCGATCGCAAAGTTGACCAGGCGCAGCGCCACGCCCGAGCGGTCGAAGATCGAGCCCACCAGCACGAACATCGGTATCGCCAGCAGCGGGTACTTGCCCAGCCCGGCATAGAAGTTCTGCGGCACCGCCAGCAGCCCGAACCACTGGGCATCGGCGTTCGCCAACCCGATGGCGACGGCGCCCGCGAGGCCCAGCGCCGCGCCGATCGGCACGCCCACCAGCATCATCAGGATGAAGGCGGCGAAGAGCAGCGCCGGGATCATCCGCGTGCGTCCTCGCCGCGCTGCTCGCGGCTGCGCCGGATGAACAGGCCCACCGCGCGCAGCCCGATCGCGAAGCAGACGATCGGCAGCCAGATCGAGTACCACCACTGCGGCACGCCGATGCCGGGCGAGGTCTCCTCGTAGCGGTAGTCGTCCCACACCACGCGTACGCTCAGCGCCGCGATCAGGAAGAAGAGCGCCGCCACCATCAGCGCGCCGAACTGCGAGAGCCGCTTGCGCCGGCCCATGGAGCCGCTCTCGGCGAAGTACTCGATGCGGATGTGCCGGTCGCGCGCCACCGCGGCCGAACCCGCGACCATCGCCAGCAGGATCATGAGGAACACCGAGAACTCCTCGGTCCAGGCGAAGGAGGAATCGGTGAAGTAGCGCACCAGCACGTTGGCGAAGGTGATGCAGGCCAGCAGGCCCATGATGATCACCGTGGCCCAGTCCTCGATGGCCAGCGGCACGCGCGTGGGCTCGTCGGCGGCTTCGATCTCGGGGGGGAGAGGGGTGGCGGCGTCCAGCAAGGGGCCGGACTCGGGGGGAGAGGACATCAGGGAAACGGCGCAGCGGCCGGGATTCGGCAACCTCCGATCGTAACGATCGATAACGGTTTCCCTATGGGGGCTTTCCTTAGCCGCGATCCGTGCTCGGTTCCGGCCGCTCGGTGTCGGGGTCTGCAGCCCGGCCGACGTGCACCCGAAGCTCTCCGAGCCCTTCAACCGCACCGGTCATCGTCTGCCCGGCTTGGACGGGCCCCACGCCGGCAGGCGTTCCCGTGTAGACGAGGTCGCCCGGATGCAGCTCGAACCAGCCGGACAGGTGCGCGATGGTCTCCGCCACGTTCCAGATCAACTGGCTGATGTCGCTGTCCTGGCGTGTCTGGCCGTCCACGTCGACGCTGATGCGCGCACGCCCGGGGTGCCCGATGGCGGCGGCGGGGCTGATTTCGCCGAGCAGGGCCGAGCCGTCGAAGGACTTTCCGATTTCCCATGGCCTGCCTTGCTCGCGCATCCGGATCTGGAGATCGCGCCGGGTCATGTCGAGCCCCACCGCATAGCCGAAGACGTGATCGAGCGCCTCGCGGACCCGGATATTGCTGCCGCGCCTTCCGATGGCGACGACGAGCTCGATCTCGTGCTGGAAGTCAACGGTACGGCCGGGATAGGGGATCTCGGCCGTCGTGCCTTCGCGGACGGGGACGATGGCGTCCGTGGGCTTGCAGAAGAAGAAGGGCGGCTCGCGATCGGAGAAGCCCATCTCGCGGGCATGCGCCGCGTAGTTTCTTCCAACGCAGTAGACACGGCGCACCGGAAAGAGCAGGCCGCTGCCTGCAACCGGCACGGCCGTCGCGGGCGGTGGGGGCAGCACATAGGCGCTCATTCGAGCGCTCCCGCCGCGCGGCGCGCGTCTGCACCGGGCACCGCTTCGCGGCGGTGCATCGTTGCGCGAGCCAGCAGCGCGACCGCGACAGCGGCCGTCCACGCGGGGAGCGCGGCCACGGCGAAGAGGGACTCCAGGGCCACTCCGGTCCCGACCAGCATGCCGCCCACCACCGGCCCGACGATCGACCCCGCCCGTCCCACGCCCAGTGCCCAACCCACGCCGGTCGAGCGGATCTCGGTGGGATAGAGCCCGGATGCCAGCGCGTTGATGCTGATCTGCGCACCGATCACGCAGAAGCCGGCGACAAAGACCATCGCCATCAGCGCCGGGAACTCCGCCTGCGTCATGCGGCCGATGGCGAACGTCGCCAGGCCTGCGGCGACGTACGCGGCGAGGAGCACCCGGTAGGGGCCCAGCCGATCGATCAGCCGCGCGAACATCAACGCGCCCGCAATGCCGCCGAGATTGAGCAGGGCGGTGGACACGATGGCCTTGTCCAGCGGCACACCGGCCTGCCGCAGCAGGGCAGGCAGCCAGTTGACCAGGAAGTACAGCACCAGGAGGTTCATGAAGAACACCGCCCACAGCAGCAGGGTCTGCGCCGTGCGCTGGCCGCCGAAGAGCTGCATGACGCTCATGCCTTGCTGCGGCTGCGCTTCGCTCCTCTTGAAATGCACTTGCGCGGCGCGCTCCGCACCCAGGATCGGGACCAGCAGCGCTCGCAGCGCGGCGTCAGGCGTGCGCCGCGCCGCCAGCAGCCGGATCGATTCGGGCAGCCACACGAAGAGCGCAGGCAGCAGCAGCAAAGGCAGCGCGCCGCCCAGCCAGAAGGTCGATTCCCATCCGAGCGAGGGGATCATTCGCGCCGCCAGGAAACCGCCCAACACGGCGCCCAGCGGAAAGCCGCAGAACATCAGGCTGATCAGCGTCGCGCGCGAACGCGCCGGGGCGTACTCGGCGGTCAGCGCAATGATGTTGGGCATCGCGCCGCCCAGGCCGAGGCCCGTCAGCAGCCGCAGGATCAGCAGCGTCGTGAGCGAATCCGCCCAGGGCGTCAGCAGGGTGAACAGGCCGAAGATCGCCGTCGTCGCCATGATCACGCGGCGGCGCCCGAAGCGATCTGCTGCCGGGCCGAAGACCAGCGCGCCGAGCATCAGGCCGGCCAGGCCGGCGCCGAACACCGGGCCGAAGGACGAGACCGGCAGGCCCCATTGGGCGGCCAGCACCGGCGCCACGAAGGCAACGACCTGGGTGTCGAAGCCGTCCAGCATCGCGATCAATGCGCAGAGGAAGACGATACGTTTCTGGGCTCGGCCGAAGGGCGCCTGGTCGATCGCCGTCGCAGCGTCGACAGAGGGAGTCGCGGGCATCTTGTTCTCCGTGTATGTGTCGGGACGGGCGGTGATCAGTCCTGGTGCGGCGCCTTGCCCTCGACCATGTGGAAGGTGCGGCCGATGGGCTCCTCCCAGATCAGGTTGCGGTCCATCGCACGCGCCGGCATGTCCTGGATGACGTACTGGATGGCCGGCTCGCTGCCGGTGTTGATGTGCTCGTGGCTGGCCATCGGCGGGCAGCCGAAGGTGTCGCCGCGCTTCCAGTCGAAGCGCTGGCCGTCCAGCACCGAATAGCCCTCGCCCTGGATGATGTGATAAAGGGCGTAGGAGTTGTGCCGGTGGGCGACGATGTGCTCGCCGGGGCCGAAGATCTGGATGCCGAGAAAGATCGACGGGAACACGCCGCCCGCCTCGCCGGTGTCGCTGTTGACCAGCGCGATGAAGCGGCGGTCGGCGCGGCGCAGCGGGTCGCGCAGCACCTGCTCCAGACGAGGCTCGAGATCGTTCCAGCGCCAGATGGCCGCGCGCAGGTTCTTCTTGACGAGGAAAGGGTAGTACTCGTCATCGGTCATGAACCGTGCCCACTCGGTGCGATCCACGGTCGACGTGGTCTGCGGGGCGTTGTCTTCTGTGTCGAGTTGTGCGCTCATGAATGTGTCTCCTGGGGGTGGTTGAAGAAAATGCTCAATCGGGCAGGCGTCCGCGCAGATGCCAGTCGAAGAAGACCAGGCTTCTTCTCCAGGCCTCGGCGGAGGCGACGGGCCGGAAGACGGCAGGACGGAACCATTCGTCGAACGCGTGGGGTGCGCCGGCATAGGTGTGGATCTCGTGGTGCCGCTGGGCATCGCGCAGCTGCGCCGCGAAGTCGGCCAGTTCCTCCTTGCCGATTAGCCTGTCCATGTCGCCGAAATGCCCGAGCAGCGGTGCTTGCAGGCGCGCCGCCACGCCGATGGGGTCCTGCGCTTTCGGGCGCGGACGACGCAGCTGCCCGTAGTACGCGACCGCGCAGGCAGGTCCGTCCGCCTCGCTTGCCGCGAGCACGGCGTAGCTCCCGCCGATGCAGAAGCCCAGCACGCCTGCGTGCCGGCGGTCGATGCCGCACTCGCCGAGCCAGTCGAGCACATGGCGAACGTCGGCCAGCACGCGATGGTCATCGACGGCCGCCACGGCGGCATCGATGCGCTCGGGCGTGGACAGGTCCGGCTGCGACGCGCCGCGGCTGAAGTAGTCGACGACGGCGACCAGGTAGCCGGCGCGGGCGAGCTGGTCGGCACGCTCCGCGACGTACGCGTTCAGCCCGGCGATGGCGGGGAGCAGCACCACCGCATGGGTCGCGTCCGCATGGTCCGGCCGGCGAACGTGGACCGTGAATCTCTCGAATGCGTCTTCCTGCAGGAGGACGTGCTGTTGCAGGGGAGTGGGGCTCATGGTCTCGGTTGCGGTTTCGTTGCGGCAAGTATTCGTTCCAGGCCCCTCGCCACGCAATGCGAATGGTTTAGTCTGTACTATTCGCTGGATGAATAAGCAGGCGATCGACCTCAACCGTCTTCGTGTCTTCCGGGCCATCTGGGAATGCCGCAACGTCTCGCGCGCGGCCGAGGCGCTGGGTGTCTCGCAGCCCACCGTCAGCCATGCCTTGCGCGATCTGCGTGCGCATTTCGGCGACCGCATCTTCGTGCGCTGCCCCGGCGGCGTCATGCCCACGCCCTTGGCCGAGACCATCGCGCGCCGCATCAGCCAAGCCCTGGCCCTGCTCGAGCAGGGGCTCGACATCCGCGGCGAATTCGACCCCGCGTCGAGCCGACGCGAGTTCACGATCGTGATGACGGACATCGCCGAGGCGATCATCCTTCCACGCATCCTCGGCCTGTGCCGGCACGAGGCGCCTGCGGTCGGCTTTCGTGCCATCCAGCTGCCCACCGAATCCGTCGTCGGCGCGCTGCGCGACGGCGCTGCTGACGTGGCCATCGGCTTCAGCCCCGCCCTGCGGGCGAGCCTGCTTCACAAGTCCTTTTTTCGCAGCGAGTACGTGTGCATCGCCAGCGCCACGCACCCGCGGATCCGAGGGCGGATGAAGCTGCAGGACTTCACGCGCGAGCGCCATGCCGTGGCCCAGGCCCAGGGCACCGGGCACCATGCCGTCGAGGCCGCGCTGCAGCGCATGGGGCTGCTCGATGCCATCGGTGCGCGCGTGCCGCACTTCCTCGCCCTGCCGACCATCGTTGCGGCTAGCGACATGATCGCCACCATCCCCCGGCCGCTGGCAGAGCTGATGCTTCCCGTGGCGGCAGTACGCATGCATCCGCTGCCGATCCGGCTGCCGAAGCTGCTGATCGAACAGTTCTGGCACGAGCGCTTCCATGACGATGCGGCGTCGCGCTGGCTGCGGGCGCTGCTGCCGCGGGCGATGCAGGAAGTGTTCGCGACCGGCCCGCAGGGCTTCAAGCAGGCCGTTGACTGACCCGACTCTTTATCGGTAGACCAGGCCCGACAGGCGCCACGCGAGCTGCTGGCGGACCATCGGCAGGCGCGAAAGCGTGCGCAGCAGAAGGTTGCGCGCCGCGCGCAGGGCGGGCCGTGCCGTCGCCATGCGCGTGAGGCGATCGGCCAGCGCGATCACATGGCCCGCAACGGGGCGCCGCATCGTGCCGTAGTCATCGAGCGCGGCTTCGTTGCCGGCCAGTGCCTGGCTCAGTGCTTCTGCGAGGGTGATCGCATCGACGATGCCGACATTCATGCCCTGCCCGCCGGCCGGGCTGTGCACGTGGGCGGCATCGCCGGCCAGCAGCACGCGCCCGGCGCGGTAGGCATCGGCCAGCCGGTGATGAACCCTGAAGCGCGAACCCCAGAGCACCTCGTGGACCACCGCCCGCTCGCTCGCCGGGCCGCGCGCGTCCAGCAGGGCTTGCAGGTAGCCGGCGTCGGGGTGCTCCGGCGCATCCGCCACGGTCGCGACGATGCGGTGCGCACCGCCCGGCAGCGGCGCCACGACCACCATGCCTGCGGGCGAGAAATAGAGGATGACCTCATCGTGAGGCACGCCGCCCGTCAGGCGCACATCGGCCAGGAGGAAGGACTCGCCGTAGCTGCCGCCGGTAAAGCCGATGCCGGCGCGTTCGCGTACCGTGCTGTGCATCCCGTCGGTGCCAACCACGTAGCGCGCCCGCACTTGCCGGCCGTCGTCGAGCGTGGCGGTGGCGCCGGTGGCGTCCTGGCGCACGTCTGTCAGCACGCGCGGGCGCAGCACCTGGCCGCCGAGCTCGCGCAACCGGTCGAGCAGCACGCTTTCGGTGACCGCCTGCGAAACCATCAGCGTGTAGGGATAGCGCGTCGGCAGCTGGTCGAAGCCGATCGGCACCAGCACGCGGTCGCGGTCGCGGATCGTGAAGCGCTGCGCCTGCACGCCGCGCTCGACCAGCCGGGCCGCGACCTGCAGCGACTCGAGGGCTTCCAGCGTGTAGGCATGGACCACCGCGGCGCGCGAGGTATTGGCGCCCTCGGCCTGACGGTCGATCAGCATGAAGCTCACGCCGCGGGCGGCGAGCGCGGTCGCCAGCGTGAGGCCGGCGGGGCCTGCGCCGACGACCAGCACGTCGGTGTCGAAGGAGGAAGACGAGGGGATGCGCGGGTCGGACATGAGGTTCTCCTAAGAAGTCAACAAGTGTTGGGCAACAAGTGTTGGCAATTTTGAACCAGGGCTTGTCAGTTTGTCAACAGCTGTTGGCCTATACTTGTTGACATGGCTGAATCCGACCCCGTCCTCCCTCCTGCCCGGCGCTCCGACGCGACCAAGGCGACCATCCTCGCGGCCGCGCGTGCCCAGTTCGCGGCCGTGGGCTACCAGGCCACCACCATCCGCGCGGTGGCGAACGCGGCCGCGATCGATCCCGCGATGGTGATGCGCTACTTCGGCAACAAGGAAGGGCTGTTCGCCGCCGCGGCAGATTTCGACCTGCGCCTCCCGGACCTGGCCGGCGTGCCGCGCGATGCGCTGGGCGCCGCGCTGGTGTCGCACTTCCTGGATCGGTGGGAGGATGACGAGACGCTCATGGCGCTGCTGCGCACCGCGTCGACCAACGAGGCGGCGGCGGCGCGCATGCAGGCGCTGTTCTCGTCGCAGATGGCACCCCTGATCGCCCGCCTGAGCGGCGACGCGCGCGCCGGCGCCGCCGCGCGCGCCGGTTTGATCGCCACCCAGGTGCTGGGCTTCGCCCTGTGCCGCTACGTGCTGAAACTGCCGCCGGTGGTCGCGCTCAAGCGCCCGGAGATCGTGCGCCGCGTCGGGGCGACCGTGCAGTCCTATCTGTTCGACGCCTGAGGCCGCGTCGGGTCAGGGCGAGTCGAAGTAGCCGCGCGCCCGGTCCAGGTGCTCGCGGCATTCCCGCACCATGCGCTCGATCAGCTCGGCACAGGTCGGCACGTCGTCGATCAGCCCGATGCACTGCCCGGCCGAGATCACGCCGCCGTTGACTTCGCCGGCCTCCAGCGCCGCACGCCCGCGCACGCCGGCCACCAGCGGACGGATGTCCTCGAACTGGCAGCCGCCGGGGCGGTTCTCGGTGGCCACCACCTCTTCCGAGATGGCGTTGCGGAACACCCGCGCCGTGTTCTTCATCGTGCGGAACATCAGCTTGGTGTCGCGCTCCGAGGCCGCCACCAACGCCTGTTTGATGTTGTAGTGGATCGGCGCCTCCTGCGTAACGCAGAAGCGCGTGCCCATGTTCACGCCCTCGGCGCCCAGCGCCAGCGCCGCCGCCATGCCGCGCCCGTCGGCAATGCCGCCCGAGGCGATGATCGGGATGCGCAGCGCGCGTGCCGCGATCGGCAGCAGCACCAGGCCCGGCACGTCGTCCTCGCCCGGATGGCCCGCGCATTCGAAGCCGTCGATCGAGACCGCGTCCACGCCGTTGCGCTCGGCCGAGAGCGCATGGCGCACCGTGGTGCACTTGTGCACGATCTTCACGCCCTGCGCCTTGAACTGGTCGATGAAGTCGCGCGGGCTGTTGCCGGCCGTCTCGACGATGCGGATGCCGCCGTCGAGGATGGCCTGCACGTACTGCGCATAGGGCGGCGGCTTCACGGCCGGCAGGATCGTGAGGTTCACGCCGAAGGGCCGGTCCGTCATCGTCCGCGTGCGGGCGATCTCGTCGCGCAGCGCCTCGGGCGTCTGCTGGGTCAGCGCTGTCAGGATGCCCAGGCCGCCGGCGTTGGACACGGCTGCCGCCAACTCGGCGCGGCCCACCCATTGCATGCCGCCCTGGATGATGGGGTAGCGGATGCCGAAAAGCTCGGTGATGCGGGTCTTCATCGTGCGGGCCTCACTCCAGCTTGGCGCCGGACTGCTTGATCAGCCGCTCCCACACCGGCCGCTCCTTCTTGTACTCGGCGGCGAAGGCTTCCGGCGAGCTGTCCTTCAGCTCGAAGCCCATGGCCGCCACCTTCTGCTGCACATCGGGCTGCCGCGTAGCCTTGCGGATCTCGTCGGCCAGACGCTTGACGATGGGGCCGGGCGTCTTCGCCGGCACGGCGATGGCCAGCCAGCCGGTGAGCCGATAGGCCTCGTCCTTCAGCCCCTGCTCGGCCAGCGTGGGCACGTTGGGCAGCGAGGAGAGGCGGCGCTCGCCGGTCACGCCGATGGCCTTGAGCTTGCCGGCCTCGATCTGCGGCTTGGCCTGCAGCGAGCTGGCGTAGGCCATCTGGATCTGGCCGCCGATCAGGTCCGCGATCATCGGCGCCTCACCCTTGTAGGCGACGTGGTTCATGTCGGCGTTCTGCGTCGCGCTCATGTGCGCGCCGGCCAGGTGCGGGTAGGCGCCCAGCCCGTAGGAGCCGTAGGCCAGCTTGCCCTTGTTGGCCGCCACGTACTTCAGGAGCTCGGGGCCATTGCTGGCCGGCACGCTGGGATGGGTCACCAGCACCAGCGGGCCCATCGCCACCTGATAGACCAGGGTCAGGTCGCGCTCCGGGTGGTAGGGCAGCTTCTCGTACAGGAACTGGTTGGTCAGCAGCGCGTTCGAGAGCGACATCACGATGGTGTAGCCGTCGGGCGTGGCCTTGGCCACCGCGTCGGTGCCGATGATGCCGGCCGCGCCGGGCTTGTTGTCGATGACCACCGGCTGGCCCATGCTGGCCGCGAGCTTCTCGCCGATGACGCGCGCCAGCACGTCGGTGCCGCCGCCGGCGGCGAAGGGCACGACCATCTTGATCGGCTTGGCGGGGTAGGTCTGGGCGAGCGCGGGCGCGCCGGCGCACAGGGCGATGGCCGAGGCCGCGGCGGCGAGGCATCGGCGGCGGGTGAAGTCGTGGATGGGCATGGTTGTCTCTGTTTGGAATGAAAAGATCGGGCGGGCGGCAGCTACTGCACCACCACCTGCACCTTGAGCGGCAGGCGTCCGAGCGAGTCCTGCAGCCGCACCCGCAGCGCCTGGACGGCCGGCCCGGTCGCAGAGGCGTCGATGGTCACCGTGAGCGCCTTCTCTCCCTGGGCCTGCACCGTCGGCCGCGCGGCGCCGGGCAGATCGAGGTCGGCCCAGGCCTCCTCGACCAGCGCCTCGGCCACGTGGCACGCGGCCAGTGCGCGCAGGTCGGGCTTGAAGATCTTGCCGACGTTGGTCATCGGCATCTGCTCGATCACCACCACCGACCTGGGCTTGGCCGGCGCCTCGTCCACGCGCTCCGCGGTGAAGGCCAGCAGCTCGGCCTCGGTCGCCTTCGCGCCCGGCACCAGCGTGGCGAAGGCCACCGGCAGCTCGCCCGCGTAGGCATCGGGCGCGCCCACGGCGGCGCACAGCTGCACCGCGGGATGCGCGCCCAGCGCGTCCTCGATGGTCTTGGGGTCGATGTTGTGGCCGCTGCGGATGATCAGGTCCTTGGAGCGCCCGCTGAGGTTGAGGCGCTCCTCTGCGTCGATCCAGCCCAGGTCGCCGGTGGCCAGCCAGCCATCGGCGGTGAAGGTCTTCGCGTTGTCGGCCGGATCGACGAAGCCCGAGAACAGGTTGGGCGACTTGAACAGCACCATGCCCTGCTCGCCTGGCGGAAGCTCCTGGTCGCTGGCATTGCCGTGCGCATCCAGCGCCACGATGCGGATCTGCGTCCAGGGCAGGCGCAAGCCCACGCAACCCGGCGGCCCGATCACGCCGGGCGGCGTGATGGTGGAGATGCCGGCCATCTCGGTCATGCCCAGGCTCTCGTGCACGTGCAGGCCGAACAGGCGCTCGAAGCGCGCCGCCAGCTCGGGCGGCAGCACCGCGGCGCCGGTGCGGCAGTAGCGGATGGAGGAGATGTCGGCGCCGTCCAGCGGCACATTGGCCAGCGCCGCGAGCACGGTGGGCACGGCCGACAACGAGGTCGGCCGGTGCTTCTCGACCAGCTTCCAGTAGTTCGCCATCACCTGCCGGTTGCGCAGCAGGGTGGTGGTGGGAATGATCACCTCCACCCCGGCCGAGAGCGAGGCCAGCGACGCCGGCAGCACGCCCGCCACGTGGAACAGCGGGTAGCCGTTGATCGTGATGTCGTGCGGCCCCTGGCCCGTCATCTTCACGCTGGCGAAGGCGGTGAACACCTGGGCGCCGTGGCTGTGGCGCGCCAGCTTGGGCGCGCCGGTGGTGCCGCCGGTGTGGAAGTAGGCGGCGATGTCGGCGGGCGCGATGTCGCGGCCGCTCACCAGCCGGTCGTCGGGCTCGCGCGCGCGCTCCGTGGCGAAGTCGAGCACGCCCTCGGGCAGCGCGCCCGCGGCACCCGGCGCCTCGTCGTGCGGCGCCACGCGCAGCACGGTGGTCAGCGTCGGCACCTGGCCGCGCAGGCGCATCGCCTTGGACCACATGCCGGCATCGTCGTCCGCGCCCCAGGCGATCAGCACCTGGGCGCGGCCGGCCTTCATCAGCGACACCAGCTTCTCATCGGTGAGCAGCGGATTGAGCGGCTGCGCGATGCCGGCCGCGCTGCCGCCCCACAGCGCCAGGTGGTAGTCGAGGCAGCCCGGCAGCAGGATCGCCACGGCATCGTCCGGCCCGACGCCCAGCGTATGCAGCAGGTTCGCGGTCTGGTGGATGCCCGCCAGCAGCTGGGCATAGGACCAGCGGATCGGCTCGTCGGCCGGGTCGCCGCTGCGCAGGAAGGTCAGCGCCGTCTTGTCGCCGAAGGCGGCGGCCGAATTGCGAAAGATCTCGTAGGTGCTGCGCACCGTCAGCGCCTCGGCCAGCGGCGTCTGCTCGAGCCGGCGCACGTCCTCGATGCTGCGGATGGGGAAGGACGCGCTGAAGGGCGCGGCCGTAGCGCGTGTCTCGCTCGTGCTCATGACGGGTCTCCTCGTTCTGGCGTGGGCCGACGCGCGCCGGGCTGCCTGGCCGCGGCGCGCATGGCCCATTGTGGATGCGTCAGTGCGCGGCGGGGAGGGCTTGCCGGCCGAGCGCGGCGAAGCGCTGCAGATGATGGTCCTCGTCGCCGAGCTGGTGGTCGATCATCACCAGCCGCTTCGCATAGTGGGCCAGCGGCAGCTCCCAGGTCATGCCGATGCCGCCGTGCATCTGGATGCTTTCCTCGGCCACCAGCGTGCCGATGCGCCCGATGCTGGCCTTGGCGGCCGAGAGCGCGCGCTCTCGCGCCACGCGGTCCTCGCCGTCGATTGCCGCCGCCGCATTGATCACGGCCGAGCGCGCCTGCTCCACTTCGAGCAGCAGGTCGGCCATGCGGTGCTGCAGCGCCTGGAAGCTGCCGATCAGCTGGCCGAACTGCTTGCGCGTGCGCAGGTATTCGAGCGTGGCCGCCTTGGCCGCCTCCATCGCGCCCAGGCTCTCGGCGCACAGGGCAAGCACGCCACGGCCGATGGCGCGCTCCAGCGTCGGGTAGCCCTGGCCTTCGCTGCCTAGCAGCGCGCCGCCTTCCAGCTTCAGGCCGTCGAACACGACTTCGGCCACGCGGCCGCCGTCGATGGCGGGGCAGCCGCGCACATACAGGCCCTGGGTCTTCGCCGGCACCAGGAAGAGCGAGATGCCGGCCTCCTCGTCGTCCGCGCCGGAGGTGCGTGCCGAGACCACGAACAGGCCGGCCTGCTCGCCCTGCGGTACCACCGCCTTGGCGCCGTTGAGCAGCCAGCCGTCGCCGCTGCGCTCGGCGCGCGTCTGCACATGCGCGGGTTCGTAGTGCGTGCCGGGCTCGTCGTGCGCCAGCGCCGCGACGGTGCTGCCCGCGATGATGCCGGCCATCTGTTCCTTCTGCGCTTCGCTGCCCGCAGCGGCAATCGCCTCGCCGGCCATCACCGCGCCCAGCACCGGCTCGACCACCAGGCCCCGGCCCAGCGCCTCGAAGACGACGGCGACATCGAAGCCGCCGCCGCCGAAGCCGCCATCCTCTTCGCGAAAGAGCGCGCCGATCACGCCCAGCTCGGCGAACTGCTCCCAGATCCTGGGGCTGAAACCTTCGGCCGACTTCGCGATGCGGTCGCGCGCCTCGAAGGTGTACTGCTCGGCGATGAAGCGGTTGAGGCTGTCGGCGAGCATGCGCCGGTCTTCCGTGTGTTCGAAGTTCATTCAACTCTCCTGTGCCTCTTGGGCAACGCACGCCGCATGGACAAGAGCGGCAACAACAGGGCAATTCCAGAAACACCGCGGAACCGGCTTTGCCGGGCCGCTGGTGTTGCCCCCGGTAGGGGGTGGGCGGCTACACGAAGTGAAGCCAACCTGGGGGCGAGCTTGTTCACAGTCCGAGGATCATCTTGGAGATGATGTTCTTCTGGATTTCATTCGAGCCGCCGAAGATCGACAGCTTGCGGTTGTTGAAGTACTTGGCAGCTGCCGGCGCCGCCTCTGCGGGGCCGAAGGCCGTGCCGCCGAAGCCTTCTTCCAGCGCCGCTTCGACAAAGGGCCGCGCATAAGGCCCCATCGCACGCCGGATCAGCGAGGAGATTTCCTGGCGGATCTCGGTCCCGCGGATCTTGAGCATCGAGCTCTCGGCGCCCGGCACGCCGCCGCCGGCCACTGCCGCGATCACGCGCAGGTTGGTGGTCTTCATGTTCTCCAGGTCGATCTCGACGCGCGCCATGCGCGCCGCGAAAGCCGGGTCTTCCGACAGCGGCCTGCCGTTCTTCGTCTGCTTGGCCGCGACGGCCTTGAGCTGCTCCATCGCCGCCACCGAGAAGCCCACGCCCGCGATGTTGGTGCGCTCGTAGGTCAGCAGGTACTTGGCGCAGGTCCAGCCCTTGTCCTCCTCGCCCACCAGGTTCTCAGCCGGCACGCGCACGTCGGAGAAGAACACCTCGTTGACCTCATGCTCGCCGTCCAGCGTGATGATCGGCCGCACCACGACACCGGGGGAGTTCATGTCGATCAGCAGGAAGCTGATGCCCTCCTGCTTCTTCGCCTCGCGGTTGGTGCGCACCAGGCAGAAGATCATGTTGGCATGCTGGCCCAGCGTGGTCCAGGTCTTCTGGCCGTTGACGATGTAGTGCGGCCCCTGCGCATCGACCCCCTTGACGGCCGAGGTCTTGACCGAGGCCAGGTCCGAGCCCGCACCGGGTTCGGAGTAGCCCTGGCACCACCAGTCCGAGCCGTCGAGGATGCGCGGCAGCCAGCGGCGCTTCTGTTCCTCGTTGCCGTACTTGATCAGCACCGGCCCCAGCATGTTGACGCCGAAGGGCACGATGCGCGGCGCATGCGCCAGCGCGCACTCGTTCTCGAAGATGAACTTCTCCACCGCAGTCCAGCCCGGCCCGCCGTACTGCTCGGGCCAATGGTTCGCGAGCCAGCCGCGCGCGTTGAGGATGGCGTGCCATTCCTCCATGTCGGCCTTGCCCAGGTGCTTGCCGTTGGCGACCTTGTCGGAGAGGCGCTGCGGCAGCTTCTCGGCAAGGAAGCTGCGCACCTCGTCGCGGAACGCTTGTTCCTCGGGGGTGAAGTTGAGATCCATCGACGGTCTCCTCAGTAGATTTCGAACAGGCCCGCGGCGCCCATGCCGCCGGCGATGCACATCGTGACCACGGCGTACCTGGCGCCGCGCCGCTTGCCCTCGATCAGCACGTGGCCCGCGAGCCGCGCACCCGTCATGCCGAAGGGGTGGCCGATGGATATCGCGCCGCCGTCGACATTGAGCCGCTCGGCCGGGATGCCGAGCTTCTCCTGGCAGTAGATGGACTGCGAGGCAAAGGCCTCGTTGAGTTCCCAGAGGTCGATATCGTCGACCTTCAGGCCGTTGCGCGCCAGCAGTTTCGGCACCGCGAACACCGGGCCGATGCCCATCTCGTCGGGCTCGCAGCCGGCCAGTGCCAGGCCGCGGAAGGCGCCCAGCGGCTTGAGGTTGGCGCGCTCGGCCTCCTTGGCTTCCATCAGCACGCAGGCCGAGGCGCCGTCGGAGAGCTGCGAGGCATTGCCGGCAGTGACGAACTTGCCGGCGCCCATCACCGGCTCCAGCTTCGCCAGGGCCTCGTAGGTGGTGCCGCGGCGGTTGCAGGTGTCGGCGTCGACGGTCGCCTCCCTGTAGCTGACCAGCTTGGTCTCCTTGTCGGTGACCGCCATGGTGGTGGTGCAGGCCACGATCTCCTCCTTGTAGCGGCCGGCGAGTTGTGCCTCTTCCGTCTTGCGCTGGCTTTCGGCCGAGAAGCGGTCCTGCGCCTCGCGGCTGATGCCGTAGCGCTGGGCCACGATGTCGGCGGTCTCGATCATCGAGAGGTAGAGGGCAGGCTTGTGTTCCGCGATCCAGGGGTCCATGCCTGAATCCCCGCTGTCGGTGGCGCTGCGGGTGCGGATCTGCGAGATGCTCTCCACGCCGCCCGCGATCATCGCCGGCGCGCCCTCGACCACGATGCGGCCCGCCGCCATCGCGATCGCCTGCAGGCCCGAAGCGCAGAAGCGGTTGACCGTGGTGCCGGCGATGCTGATCGGCAGCCCGGCGCGCACGATGGTCTGGCGCGCCACGTTGCGGCCGGTGGTGCCTTCGGGGTAGCCGCAGCCGAGGATCGCGTCCTCGATCAGCGCCGGGTCGATGCCCGCCCGGTCGACCGCCGCGCGCACCGCGAAGGCGGCGAGCGTGGGGCCGGGCGTGACGTTGAACTCGCCGCGGTGCGCCTTGGTGAGCGGGGTGCGGGCGGTGGAAACGATGACGGCTTCGCGCATGATGAATGTCTCCTGATCTGGCTTACTCGGACTGGTTCAGGCTCGCGAAGTCCGCGCCGCGTTCGACCAGCTCGACAAGCAGCGGCGAGGGCTTCCAGAACAGCGGGTCTTCCTTGGCGAACTCGCGGATGTCGGCCAGCACCTTCGGCAGGCCCACTGTGTCGGCGTACTTCATCGGCCCGCCGCGGTGGCGCGGGAAGCCGTAGCCGTAGAGGAAGGTCACGTCCACGTCCAGCGGGCGCAGCGCGATGCGCTGGTGCACGACGTTGGCGCCCTCGTTGATCATCGCGGCCATGTAGCGGCGCATGATCTCCTCGTCGGTGAAGGTGCGCGGCGCGATGCCGGCGCGCTGGCGCTCGGCCTCGATGATCGCTTCGACCTCCGGGTCCGGGGTGCCGGTGCGCGCGCCCTCGGGGTACAGGTAGTAGCCGCGCCCCGTCTTCTGGCCGAACCAGCCGCGTTCGCAGATGCGGTCGGCGATCTGCACGTAGCGCGCCTTCGGGTCGCGCGTGGCCGCCTTGCGCTTGCGCGTGGCCCAGCCAATGTCGCCGCCGGCCAGGTCGGACACCTGGAAGGGGCCCATGGGGTAGCCGAACTCGCGCACCGCCTTGTCGATCTGGTAGGGCGAGGCACCGTCTTCCATCATGTGGTCGGCCGCCTGGCGGTACACCGCGAGGATGCGGTTGCCGATGAAGCCGTCGCATACGCCGGCGCGCACCGGCGTCTTCTTCAGCTTCTTCGCCAGCTCGAAGCCGGTGGCGACCACGTCGGCGCTGACCTTGGCCGGCACCACGATCTCCAGCAGCTTCATGATGTTGGCCGGCGAGAAAAAGTGCAGTCCCAGTACGTCGCCCGGGCGCGAGATGCTGGCCGCGATCTCGTCGATGTCGAGGTAGGAAGTGTTGGTGGCGAGCACCGCGCCGGGCTTGCACACGCGGTCGAGCTCGGCAAAGACGGCCTTCTTGACCGCCATGTCCTCGAACACCGCCTCCACCACCAGGTCGACCTTCGCGAGCGCGTCGTAGGCCGTCGAGCCCGAGAAGCGCGCCATCACGGCGGCCTTGGCCTCGGCTGTCATGCGGCCTTTCTGGATGAGGCCGTCGTAGACCTTCTCCACGTGGGCGCGGCCGCGCGCGAGGCTGGGCTCGTCGCGCTCGATCATGGTCACCGGCAGGCCGGCATCGAGCATGGCGACTGCGATGCCCGCGCCCATGGTGCCGCCGCCGACGATCCCGCAGGATTCGATGGGACGCGGCTTCGCCGCCTTGGTCTCGGGGGCCTTCAGCACCTCGCGCTCGGCGAAGAAGGCATGGATCAGGCCGGCGCGCTGCGGGCTGTCGATGCACTCCAGGAAGAGCTTGCGCTCCAGCGCCATGCCCTCGTCGAACGGCAGCGTGAGCGCGGCTTCGACGGCTTCGACGATCTTCATCGGCGAGAACAGGCCGCGGCTCTTCTTCGCAGTCTCGGCGCGGGCCGCTTCGAGCGCGGCGTGCTGCGCTGGCCTGTCGACCAGCGCCAGGGTCGCATTGCGCGCGCGGCGCACCGGTGCCTTGAGCCTGGCCAGTTCCTGCGCGAAAGCCAGCCCTTCGGCCAGCGCATCGGCGCCTTCGCCCAGGCGGTCGACCAGGCCCAGGTTCATCCCTTCCTGGGCGCCGACGTGGCGGCCGCTCAGCATCAGGTCCAGCGCGGCCTTCACGCCGATCATCCGCGGCGCGCGCTGGGTGCCGCCGGAGCCGGGCATCAGGCCCAGCTGCACCTCGGGCAGGCCCAGCTTGGCGGAAGGCACGGCCAGGCGGTAGTGCGCCGACAGCGCGATTTCCAGGCCCCCGCCGAGCGCCGCGCCGTGGATCGCTGCGATCACCAGCTTGCTGCAGCCTTCGATGCGGCCGCAGACCTCGGGCAGCGAAGGCTGCTGCGGCGGCTTGCCGAATTCGCGGATGTCGGCACCCGCGATGAAGTTGCGGCCGGCGCCGACCAGCAGCACCGCGGCCACGGCGGCATCGGCCTCGGCCGCCTCGATGGCGGCGACCAGGCCGCGGCGCACGTCCACGCCGAGCGCATTGACGGGCGGGTTGTCGATGGTCACGACCAGCACGCCGGCTTGCGGCTGGAAGCGCACGGGTTCGGGAACGGATGAAGAAGCGGCGGTGGTTGCCATGTGGGTGTCTCCGTGGGAAGCGAACCTGCGCCGGTTCGCGAGTGGCTGCGGGTGAACCCAGCATTCTTGGACAGCTCTCGTGTTTTGACAATTGCATGGGCTGTTGACAGACTGTCAAGGAATTTTTGACAGAATGCCGCCACCATGGATTTGCAGTCGCTGACCCTGCTGGTCGAGATCCTCGATGCCGGCAACCTGAGCGCCGCCGCACGCAGGCTCAAGATGAGCCGCGCCAACGTCAGCTACCACCTGAACCAGCTGGAGCGCTCCGTCGGTGCCCAGCTCGTGCGCCGCACCACGCGCCGCGCAGAGGCCACCGAGATCGGGCAGCGGCTCTACCAGCACGGCCTGGCGATCCAGAGCGAGCTGCAGGCCGCGCGCGAATCGGCCTCGGCGCTGGGCCAGGGGCTGGTGGGCCGGGTGCGGCTCAGCGTGCCCAGCGGCTACGGGCAGCTGGTGATGTCCGACTGGCTGATCGACTTCAAGCGCCTCTACCCCGGCATCGTGCTCGACGTGCTGTTCGAGAACCGCATCGAGGACCTGCTGCGTGACGAGGTCGACATCGCGATCCGGGTGATTCCCGAGCCGCCGCAGAACCTGGTCGCGCGCGCTTTGGGGCCGGTGCGCTACGTGGCCTGCGCCTCGCGCGCCTACGCGCAGGAACACGCCCTGCCCACGCAGCTCGACCAGTTGAGCGGCGCGCCGGTGGTGACGGCGGCCGTGATCGGCCGGCAACTGCGCATGTCGGCCTACCAGGGCGAGGAGCGGCGCGAGGTGGTGCTGGAGCCGACGCTGATCTCCGAGAACTTCCTGTTCCTGCGCCAGGCCATCCTCGCCGGCCTCGGCATCGGGCTGGTGCCCGACTACGTGGTACAGGACGATGTGCGCAGCGGCGCCGTCGTGACCACGCTGGACGATTGGCGGTTGAGCATCTTCGGTACGCAGATGTTCATGCTGTACATGCCCAACCGGCAGCACACGCGGGCGACCCGGACCTTCATCGATTTCATCCTGGAGCGGGCGCGGGGCATGTCCGCGGCGCAGGGGGGACAAGGCGCTCCGGTCGGGATGGCCGTGGATGGTGGCGGCGTCTGACCCGGCGTGCGCCGCTTGTGCGGCGGAGGGCCTGCAACCGCATCGGCTTTCGCCATGCTTCTTTCGAGACTAGGATCCGAGAGATCTGCCATGCATACCTTCCGCATCTACCGCTACGACCCGGACGTTGACCTCAGGCCGAGAATGCAGGTCTTCGAAACCGAAGTCGGGGATGGGGAGCGGATGTTGCTGGACGCGCTCATCAAGCTGAAAGCCATCGACCCGAGCCTGAGCTTCCGGCGCTCGTGCCGCGAAGGCATCTGTGGCTCGGACGCCATGAACATCAATGGCAAGAACGGGCTCGCATGCGTGACCAACATGCGCTCGCTTCCGCGAACGGTGGTGCTGAAGCCGCTGCCCGGCCTTCCGGTGGTCCGCGACCTGATCGTGGACATGACGCAGTTCTTCGCGCAATACCACTCGATCAAGCCCTACCTCATCAACGACGAACCACCGCCCGAGCGCGAGCGGCTGCAGTCTCCCGCAGCACGCGACGAACTGAACGGTCTCTATGAGTGCATCCTGTGCGCTTGCTGCTCGACCGCTTGCCCGAGCTTCTGGTGGAACCCCGACAAGTACGTGGGACCGGCGGGTCTGCTGCAGGCCTACCGCTTCCTCGCCGACAGTCGCGACCAGGCGACGGAAGAGCGCCTTGACAATCTCCAGGACCCTTACCGGCTGTTCCGGTGCAGGGACATCCTGAACTGCGTCGACGTTTGCCCCAAGGGGCTGGTCCCTGCGGCGGCGATCGGCAAGATCAAGCAGATGATGGTGCGGCGCACTGTCTGAAGCCGCCGCGACAACGCAGGCGCCGTCGCTGCGCGATGCCGCACCACATCAGCACACACGGCCGCACTCCCCGGCATGAACCGGTGCAACATCGCCTTCACGTCCAGCCGATGCGAAGAACCCGCCCGGACCCATCAGCCCTGTTGCGGCCCGTCGTAGCCCTCGATGATGACCAGATCGATCGTCGACACCGGTGCCCTCCGCGAGAACGCAGAGGCCGAGTTGGGGCCATTTTCCAATCTTGATCGGCCATTTGCATCCACCCGGTCCCGCCAAGAATCGATCAACCGCACGTGAGCGCGGGCTACCACAACTTCTTGAGGGACTCCACGGATGAAGAACTGGAAGATCAGCGCCCGGCTGGGGCTGGGTTTCGCCTTGCTGTTGCTGCTGCAACTGGCCATCACTGCCATCGGCCTGAGCCAGATGGCGACGCTGTCGGATCAGATGCGCATCACGAACGAGATCGGAGCGGGCAAGCTCTATGAGCTCAACGGCGTGCAGTTCGCCATCGGCAAGCGCGCCATCGCGGCGCGCAACCTGGCGTTGGTGGCCGATCCGGCGCTTCAGAAGAGCGACCTCGAGCTGGTCAAGTCCTCGCAGACCGAGATCGACAAGGGCGTGGAAAGGCTTTCGGCCATCATGAAGCAGCCCGGCGCCTCGACGCCCGAAGAGCGCCGCATGCTCGAGCAGCTGCAGGCCCTCGAGGCCAGGTACCTGCCCATCGCCGGCAAGGTCGTGTCGCTCGCCACCACCGCGAAGACCGAGGAGGCCGTGCGCGCATTGACGCAGGAGTGCATGCCGCTGCTGACCCAGGTGATCGCCCACGTGGCCGCCTTCGAGAAGCTGCTGAAGGAAGGCTCCGACCAGAGCGTCGCCGCCGCCCAGGCCGCCTACGGGAACGCGAAGTGGGTGATCATGCTGATCAGCGGGCTCTCGCTGCTGGCGGGGATTGCGACTGCCGTCCTGCTGACGCGCTCCATCACCGGCCCGCTCAACGCGGCGGTCCAGGTGGCGCAGACCGTGGCTTCCGGCGACCTCAGCAGCCGGGTGGTGGCGAGCTCGCGCGACGAGACCGGCCTGCTGATGCAGGCGCTGCGCGACATGAACGACAGCCTGGCCAAGGTGGTGGGCGACGTGCGCAGCGGCACCGACACCATTGCCACCGCCTCGGGCCAGATCTCGGCCGGCAACCAGAACCTGTCTTCGCGCACCGAGGAGCAGGCCAGCTCGCTGGAGCAGACCGCGGCCTCGATGGAGCAGCTGACCGGCACCGTCAAGCAGAACGCCGACAACGCGCGGCAGGCCAATCGGCTCGCCGTTTCGGCCTCCGAGGTCGCGGTGAAGGGCGGCGAAGTCGTGAGCCAGGTGGTCGACACCATGGCCTCGATCCATGCCTCGTCGAAGAAGATCGTGGACATCATCGGCGTGATCGACGGCATCGCCTTCCAGACCAACATCCTGGCGCTCAATGCCGCGGTCGAAGCCGCGCGCGCCGGCGAGCAGGGACGGGGCTTCGCGGTGGTGGCTTCCGAAGTGCGCAACCTCGCGCAGCGCTCGGCGGCAGCCGCCAAAGAGATCAAGGGCCTGATCGATGACTCGGTCGGCAAGGTGGGCGCCGGCACCACGCTGGTGGGCGAGGCCGGCCGGACCATGGAAGAGATCGTCGCCAGCGTCCGGCGCGTGACCGACATCATGGGCGAGATCACCGCCGCCAGCCAGGAGCAGACCGCCGGCATCGAGCAGGTCAATCAGGCCATCGCGCAGATGGACCAGGTGACGCAGCAGAACGCTGCGCTGGTGGAAGAGGCTTCGGCCGCCGCCCAGTCGATGCAGGAGCAGGCCGGTGGCCTGTCGCAGGTGGTCAGCGTGTTCAAGCTGGAGCGGGCCCCGGCCTAGGCTCGTGCCTTGTGAAACGGAAGGGGTGAACAGATCCCCACGACTTGTCATCTACTTTGCCAAGCCCTGGACTTTCGGTCATTTATCGGTTGTTCACTCCGATCAGCATCTTTCGCAGCGATGATCTAGTACCGGTCGCATGCTGCCTTTCATCCTAGACAACCTAAACAGACGGTTCGCAGCGGGAACGGTCCTTACCGGCAGAATGCTGGACTTCAGTAGTCGGGGCCAGAAGCGGAAGTTCGGGCGAATGGTGCTTGCGGTCGCGGGCTGGCAACCGCCCTGTCAGTCGGTGCGCGGGACAAGCCTGCTGCCCGGAGCCCGGACCCCATCCAGGTGCGGTTGACCGCCAGGCCGCGGCGGCGCCAATCTGTGTCTTGGCCGCCTGCCGGGTTTGCCTGCAGATGATGCCGCTCTAAACACTGGCCGACGGCTCAATCCAATGGCACGTCCAGGCTCACCTTCACGTGGTCCATCGTCACCAACGTGCGGAAGCGCTTGACGTTGTTGCTTTCGAAGAAGAGCGCGCGACTCAGCGCCGTGTACTGCGCCATGTCGCGCACGACGAAGATCAGGATGAAATCCCACTCACCAGTGACGTAGTAGCACTGCTGCACCTGGGGGCAGGCTCGGAAACTGCGCTTCATCGCGTCGAGGAGCTCGATCTGTTCGCTCTGCGTTTCAACCTGGGTGACGATGGTGAGCGGATGGCCCAAGGCGGCCGGTTCGAGCACCGCTGCGACCTTGCGCACCACGCCGTTGTCCACGAGGCGCTTGAGCCGCCGATTCACAGCTGCTGTGGAAAGGTGGATGCGGTTGCCGAGCTCGCTTTGTGGCAGCGCGCTGTCCAACTGGATGAGTTCGAGCAGACGAATGTCTAGGGCGTCGAGGTCGGTCATGGTATTCGGAGCAAGCGCAGAGGGATTGGTACGCAAAAACGTTGCGTCAACCTTGCCAATTCTGCACACCTGTCCCGCGACTTCGTCAATACCATTTCGTCTGGTACCTCATCTCCCGCGAATCTCTCTTGAACAGGAACACATCCATGACCCAGGTCAACCTGAACGCCGACATGGGCGAAA
This sequence comes from Variovorax sp. RA8, assembly GCF_901827175.1. Taxonomy (NCBI): domain Bacteria; kingdom Pseudomonadati; phylum Pseudomonadota; class Betaproteobacteria; order Burkholderiales; family Comamonadaceae; genus Variovorax; species Variovorax sp. RA8. Next base: position 1,067,844 of record NZ_LR594662.1, read on the forward strand.
GCTTCGGCAAATACACCATCGGCAACGACGAGGAGTTGATGAAGATCATCCAGTCGGCCAACATCGCCTGCGGCTTCCACGCAGGCGACCCGACAGTGATGACGCGCACGGTCCGGCTCGCCAGCGAGAACGGGGTGTCGATAGGCGCACATCCGGGCTTCAACGATCTCTGGGGCTTCGGCCGCCGGCAGATCCGGATGAATGCGCGCGACCTCGAATACATGATCACATACCAGATCGGCGCGCTGCAAGCGATCGCCCATGGTGCTTCGGCCAAGGTCACGCACGTAAAGCCGCATGGCGCGCTGAACAACATGGCGCACGTCGACCTGGAAGTGGCGACGGCGATTGCGCGCGGCATCCGCGCTGCGGACCCGGAGCTGATCTTCGTGGCCAATGCCTGCTCGGAGATGGTGACCGCAGGCCATGCGGCCGGACTGCGCGTCGCCGAGGAAGCCTACGTCGACCGAACCTATTCCGACACCGGTCTCATGACCTCACGCACTGAGGAAGACGCCATCATCAAGGACGCGGAGGTGGCGGTCCGCCAAGTGCTCTCCTTCATCGAGGAGCAGGCCGTCATCACGCGGTCCGGCAAGCGGCTTGCGGCGCGCATCCAGACCTTCTGCACGCACGGCGACGAGCCCACGGCCGTCGCGCTGGCGAGCAAGGTGCACGAGCAACTCAAGCAGCGCGGAATCCAGCTGGTACCGCTGACCGACATGAAGTTCTGAACACGAGGATCCATACACCATGCACTTTCATCATCTCCATTGCCGTCCGGCTCGAAGGGCTGCGCTACTCACTATCGCCCTGGCCGGCATTGCGCTTGCCCACACCGCACCCACGCGCGCGGACACCTACCCCGAGCGGCCGATACGCATCGTTGTGCCATTCCCGGCGGGCGGGTATTCCGATGCGCTGGCCCGCATCATCGCGCTCGACATGGGCAAGTCCTTCGGCCAGGCCGCGATGGTGGACAACCGGCCTGGCGCCGGCGGCAACATCGGCGCCGACCTCGTGGCGAAGAGCCCTGCCGACGGCTACACGCTGGTGATGGGCACGATCGGGACGCACGCGATCAACGCTACGCTCTATCAGAAGGTGCCCTTCGACGGCGTCAAGGACTTCGCGCCGGTGGCCTTCGTGGCGGACGCGGAGACCGTGCTCGTGGTCAACCCGTCCGTGCCCGCACGCACGCCAAAGGAGTTGATCGCGCTGGCGAAGGCCAAGCCCAATGAAATGACGTTCGCGTCCGGAGGGGCGGGCACCACCGGGCACCTGGCGGGAGAGCTGTTCAAGGCGGCGACCGGAACCTCGATGACGCACATTCCGTATAAGGGAAACGCACCCGCACTGACGGACCTTGTCGCCGGGCAGGTCTCGCTGTCGTTCGCGACGCTGCAGCCGGCGCTGCCCTTCATCAAGGCCGGCAAGCTCGTTCCGCTGGCCACGCTGGGCAAGACGCGCTCACCCGCGCTGCCGAACGTGCCGACGCTGGAGGAGTCGGGAATGCGCGGATTCGAAGTGCGCAACTGGACGGGCATCCTTGCCCCGGCAGGCACCCCGTCCGTGGTGCTGAAGAAGCTGTCGGACGAAATCGACAAGGTCATGCGCACGGAGGAAGTGCAGGCCAAGCTGCAGAACGAGGGGCTCAAATACACGCCGATGGGGCCCGCGGTGTTCAGCCAGTTCGTGAAGTCCGAGACGGATAAGTGGGCCAAGGTCGTGAAGGCGGCCGGCGTCCAGGCCGACTGAGCCGACGCATGCTCTTCAACAATCCGCACGCGTGCCGGCGCGCCTATCCGGACGAACTGCGAGACATCCTGAGCATCGCGCAGGCAAGGCGAACGCGACGCTGGCTATCGACGTGGCCCATGCTTTCACCCGGGCCGACACCGCTGTGGCGCCTTCCCGACCTGGCGCGCGAACTCGGCGTAGCGGGGATCTTCGTGAAGGACGAGTCGAAGCGATCGCCGCTGGGCAGCTTCAAGGCGCTGGGCGCGCCAGCTGCGCTGGTGCACCTGGTCCTGCGCGAGCATCCCGGATGGGATCCGGAAGACCTGCTGCGCGGCGCCCACAAGGCTGAGCTGCGAGGGCTGGTCGTGATCACCGCCACCGATGGCAACCACGGCCGGGCACTGGCCGGTGCGGCCCGCAGTGCCGGCGTGCGTTGCGTCGTCGTGCTTCACAAGCACGTGAGCGCCGAGCGCGAAACAGAAATCGCGGAACTCGGCGCCGAGATCATCCGCGTGGAGGGGAATTACGACGCATCGGTCGCGCATGCGGCGGAGCTCGCTCGGCAGAGCGGATGGCAAGTGGTCTCGGATACCTCGTACGAGGGATATGAGACCGTGCCCCGTGACGTGATGCAGGGCTACGGAACGATCGTCGACGAGCTGCTCGAGCAGGAGGGTGGCTCTGCGCCATTCACGCACGTGATCCTGCAGGGCGGTGTCGGCGGCCTGGCCGCAGGGATCGCTAGCTATCTGTGGGAGGCCTTCGGCGCGGCACGGCCTGCACTCGCCGTTGTCGAGCCGCGCCAGGCGGACTGCTTGCTGCAAAGCGCGATGCGGGGACGGCCCTCGCGGGCCACCGGCTCCGTCGATTCGGTCATGGCGGGGTTGGCGTGCGGCGAGGCCTCTCCGCTGGCCTGGCGTTTCCTCGAAGGCTCCATCGACGGGTTCCTAACCATCGAGGACGAGCAGGCCGTCGAGGCGATGCGGCGAATGGCTAGAGGATCGCGCGGGGACATCCCCATCGTCAGCGGTGAATCGGGTGCCGCCGGCGTGGCAGCTCTCTGCGAACTCGCTCAGTCGGGGATGCTGCGCGCGCGCTCTTCCATCGATGCGGAATCGAGGATTTTGCTGATCAACACCGAGGGCGCCACGGCGCCTTCGGTGTACCGGGAACTTGCGGGCATCGATGCGGCCGAGGTCCTGCAAAGGCAGTGCGACTGGTCTGTCACAGAGCCTTGAGTTCCCGCGATTGCACCTTTACTGGCGCCGAGCGTTCGGAAGAACGATCGCGCCATCTGACCAGACGGTGCCACTCCAGAGGAATAGCAAGGGAAGCGCCAGCGTTACGCAACTGGTTTCTGGCTCGTCCCTAGGTCGGCCGAGCAAGCTTCTACTGGCACCGTAGCGAGCTTGTGCGCGTCGTTCTCCATGCGGACAACCACTAGCAATTCGAAGCAGCGAGCCGACGAGGTAGCCGGTGTTCTGTTGCAGGTCGTGTCGATAGAAGTCGACTGCAAGTTGCGGCATTCGGCGCAGGTCTTCCTGTTGCAAAAGGGATGGCCAGGGCTCTGCAAAAACACCGCCGTGTAGATGTGAGTACTGGACTATCAACAGCCAGAAGTGCTGAGCGTCGGCTTCGGAGCATCGCCAACTTCCGGATCGGGCCCCGTTGCGACATTCAGGGCCTTGGTGCGCCGCACGCCATCTCGCATCTGCAGGTAGTACCGCGACACGATGCACCCCATCCTGAAGCCGACGAGAGCCACCTCGGCATCGCTGCCCAGATGCCGGTCGATGTACGCATGGAGTTTGGCGACAAGGTCCTCGATCCCGGTCCTGCCGTCCGCCGGCTTGAGCGCCGGCACCCAGCATCGATGTCCCGCGTCGGCGAGCGCGTCGGCCAGGCGCCGGAAGACCGCGCCGTTGTCGAAGATGCCATGGACCAGGACGACGTCCATCGCCCCCATCAGCCCGGCTGCGGTCCGTCGTAGCCCTCGATGATGACCAGGTCGATGGTCGATACAGGCGCCCTCAGCGCGATGGCAGCCTGGTACTCAGGCGATTTCCAGCAGTCGAGCGCGGCCTGGTAAGAGGGGAACTCGATCACCACATTGCGGCTGCGGCTCGTCCCTTCCGGGTTCTCGAAGTTGCCCGCGCGCACCAGGAAGCGGGCCCCGAACTTCCTGAACGGTTCGGCATTGGCTGCGATGTAGGCCTTGTACTTTTCAGGGTCGGCAACATCGACCCGTGCGATCCAGTATCCCTTTGCCATGCGATTCTCCGAGTGGTGAGGAGAGGGAGTTTGGCGGAGGCCGGCCTTGCAGGGCAAGGCTCCTGCCGGCGCCGCGTTGTTCAAGCTGAAGCGGGCGCAGGCCTTGCTGTTCATCACCTGGGCAGCGGTGGCGATGCGCGCAGGTTGAACAATCAGAAGCGCGAGTGCTCCCTGAAGCTGTAGAACTCGCCGTCCCCAATGATGATGAAGTCCTGCAGAAGCAACTGGTGGAGCTCGCCAAGTGCATGCAAGCGAACGCTGTTTCGATGTCTGCCACGGAAGGTTGGCAGTGGCCGGACGGATGGTTGTGGACCACGATGATTGTCGCGGCGCGTAACTCGCCGACGTGCGCGCCAGTCCGACCCAATGGGACAATCCCCCCATGACCAGCCCCGCCCAGACCCTCACCCTCATCCGCCCCGACGACTGGCACCTGCATGTGCGCGACGGAGACGCCCTGCAAGCCGTAGTGCCGCATTCGGCGCGCCAGTTCGGCCGGGCGCTGATCATGCCCAACCTGCGCCCGCCGGTGACCACGGCCGAGCAGGCCAGGGCCTACCGCGATCGCATCCGCGCCGCCGTGCCCGAAGGCCTGGATTTCGAACCGGTCATGTCGCTGTACCTGACCGACAAGCTGCCGCCCGAGGAGATCCCGCGCGCCGCCGCGGCCGGGGTGTGCGCCCTCAAGCTCTACCCCGCCGGGGCGACCACCAACAGCGATGCCGGCGTGACCGACATCCGCAAGACCTACCCGACGCTCGAAGCCATGCAGGAGCACGGCCTGCTGCTGCTGGTGCACGGCGAGGTGACTGACCCCGCGGTTGATCTCTTCGACCGCGAGGCCGTCTTCATCGAGCGCGTGATGATCCCGCTGCGCCGCGATTTCCCCGAGCTCAAGATCGTGTTCGAGCACCTGACGACGAAGGAAGGCGCCCAGTACGTGCGCGACGCGGACCGCTTCACCGCCGCCACCATCACCGCGCACCACCTTCTCTACAACCGCAATGCGATCTTCACCGGCGGCATCCGGCCGCACTACTACTGCCTGCCGGTGCTCAAGCGCGAGACCCATCGCGTCGCGCTGGTCGAGGCCGCCACCAGCGGCAGCCCGCGCTTCTTCCTCGGCACCGACAGTGCGCCGCACCCCGCGCATCTCAAGGAGCACGCGCTGGGCTGCGCCGGCTGCTACACCGCGCTGACGGCGCTGGAGCTCTACGCCGAGGCCTTCGAGAGCGCCGGCGCGCTCGACAAGCTCGAAGGCTTCGCCAGCTTCCACGGCGCCGACTTCTACGGCCTGCCGCGCAACACCGACACCGTGACGCTGAAGCGCGAAAGCTGGACCGTGCCTGAGACGCTGCCTTATGGCGAGGCCACGCTCAAGCCCTTGCGCGGCGGCGAGACGCTGGCCTGGAGGTTGGCATGAGCATGGTGATGCTGCTGATCGATGCCGACAACGTGTCGGCCGACGTGATCGAGCAGGCGGTGCAGCGCACGCTGGCCGACCAGGGCGCGATCCATGTGCGCCGTGCCTACTGCAATGCCGAGACCGCCCTCAAGCACCAGGCGCTCTTCAAGCGCCTCTCGGTGCGGCCGATGGTCAACCTGGCCTCGGGCAAGAACAGCACCGACATCGCGCTCGCGGTCGACGCCATGGACCTCGTGGTGGTGGAGCGGCCCGATCTCGTGGTGCTGGTGTCGTCCGACTCGGACTTCGCGCCGCTGGTGATTCGCCTGCGCGAGAAGGGCTGCCGCGTGTGCGGCATCGGCCAGCAGGGCAAGACGGGCGAGGAGACGGTAGCCGTCTACGACAGCTTCATCGATCTGCAGCACCAGTCCGCGGGGCGGCCTGCCCCGGTCAAGCGCCCCGCCCGCGCACGGCGAGCCAAGGCCCAGGAGGTCGCGCCGCCGGCGCCCATGCTGCCGGACGACGTGCTGCGCATCCTCGATGCGGTGCCCGAGCTCCTGCGCGGCGACAGGGTCGAGCTCAACCACGCGGCCGAGCGCCTGCGGGGCGCCAAGCTGCTGGGCAAGAGCGCGAGCTCGCCCAAGCTGTTCAAGAAATTCCCGGAGCTGTTCCTGTTGACGCCGGAGAAGACACCGAACAAGGTGCAGTACGTCGGCCCTGCCGTGTCGTGAGTGCCCCGTGAGCGCGCCACGGGGCTTCGACCCCGACCGGCCCTGGCTTGCGCCCTATGCGCCGCGGGCCGCGGCGATGGCGGCATCGCTGGCGCAGGGCGGCGACGCGGCGGCGGTGCTGTCGCAGGCGGCGCCGGGCATCGCGCTGCCGGCCGGCCCCCTGCGCTTCGTGCCAGCCGATGCCGCGCCCGCCGGCGAAGCCTACGAGGCCTTCATCTTCCGAACGGCCCAGGTGCCCACCCGCGACAACCTGCACGACTTCTTCAACGGCCTGGTCTGGCTGCATTTCCCGCGTGCCAAGCGGCGGCTCAACGCGTTGCAGGCGGCCGAGATCGCGCGCGCCGGCATCGGCGCGACGCGTGGTCCGTTGCGCGATGCGCTGACGCTTTTCGACGAGAACGGAGTGGTGCTCGATGCGCCCCCGGCGCTGTGGCAGGCGCTGCTCGCGCGCGACTGGCAGCGCCTCTTCGTGAGCGAACGCGCGCTGTGGCAAGAGGCGCGGCTGCTGGTCTTCGGCCACGCCCTGCTCGAAAAGCTCGTCGCGCCGCGCAAGGCGCTCACGGCGCATGTGCTGCGGGCGCCGGACGCAGGCCGCGCGATCCCGATCGACGATGCGGCCATCGCGGCCGCCCTGCAGCCCGCGCACCTCGCGGCCAAGCCCTTCGCGCCGCTGCCCCTGCTGGGCGTGCCGGGCTGGTGGCCGGCCAACGAGGCGCCCGGCTTCTACGACGACGCGGCGGTCTTCAGGCCGCCGCGGTTTCCGCGGCACTGAGCGCCGGCCCCTCGACGAACACGTCGGCATGGAAGTCGGCGGCGGCAAGGCCGAGCTGCCGCACCGCCAGCTCGCGCACCGCCTGCACCATGCCCGGCGAGCCGCAGCAGTAGAGCTCGTGTCCCGCAAGGTCGGGGCAGCGGGCCTGCAGGGCCTGGTCCACGCGGCCCGCGAAGGCGTCCTCGGTGTCCTCGGCGGCTTCCTCGCTCAAGGCCGCGATGAAGCGGAAGGACGCGGGCCATTGCCGCTGCCACTTCGCCACCGCCGATCGCAGGTAGATGCCCTCGGCGCGGCGCGAACCCCAGATCAGCGTGACCGGCCGTTCGACGCGGCGCTTCGCCATGTCGTCGAGGATGGACTTGATGGGCGCGAAGCCGGTGCCGCCGGCCACGAAGACGATGGGCCGCGTCGAGGCGGTGTCCAGCGTCACGGCGCCGAAGGGCAGCTCGACATCGAGCAGGTCTCCCTGCTGCAGCCCCGGCACGCGGGCGCTGAAGGCGCCGCCCGGCACATGGCGGATGTGCAGGGTGAGCGCGTCGCTCTCGTGCGGCGCATTGGCCATCGAGTAGCAGCGCGTGCTGCCGTCGCCCACCGCGAGCTGCAGGTACTGCCCGGCATGGAACTTGGCGCGCTGCCCGGCCGGCAGGCGCAGCTGCAGCACCGATACGTCGGGCGCGGCCAACTGGTTGCGGAACACCTTGGCGGTGAAGCGCTTGCGCGCGCCGGGGTCGATGCGGTGCCAGGTTGCCGGCTGGATCTGCAGGTCGGTCGTTGGGGTGCACATGCAATAGAGCACCTGCTCCGGCGTGCAGCTCTCGTTGCGGATCGAGGCGCCCTCGAGGCCGGCGACCTCGCCCTGCGCGATACCGCCGGCGCAATTGCCGCACACGCCCTTGCGGCAGGAATAGGGCAGTTCGATGCCGGCGCGCAGGGCCGCGTCCAGCACGCTCTGGTTCTCGGCGCAGTCGAAGGCGATGTCGCTGCCGGCGATGGCGATGCGATGGCTCATGGCGTGGTGTTCCTCATGCCTGACAACAGGTGGATGGTGCGCAGCAGCGCGCCCGGATCGGCGATGCCGCGGCCCGCGATGTCCATCGCGCTGCCATGGCCCACGCTGGACAGCAGCACCCCGGCGCCGATGGACAGCGCGCTGGCTGCGTTCGGCGCCAGCAGCTTGATGGGGATGTGGCCCTGGTCGTGCAGCATCGCGACGTAGAGGTCGTGCCTGCGCTGCGCCAGCAGCAGGTCGGCACCCTGCGGGCCGTCGACCTGAAGGCCCTCGGCGCGCAGCGCGCGCACCGCCGGCTCGACGACGGCCTCGTCCTCGGGGCCGAAGAGCCCGCCTTCGGAGGCATGCGGATTGATGCCGAAGACGCCGATGGACGGCGCCGCCACGCCCAGCAGCGCGCAGGCACGCGCACCGGCACGCGCTGCATCCGCGACGAGCCCGGGCGTGAGCCGGCCGAGCGCCGTGCGGACGCTTTCGTGCAGCGTCGCATGCACGATACGCAGGCCCCCGCCCACCAGCATCAGGAACACGCTGTCTTCCGGCTGGCCGCAAACGCGCGCCACCAGCGAGGGGTAGCCGCTGAAGGTGATGCCGGCCTGGTGGATCGCGGTCTCGTGATGCGGGCAGGCCACCACGGCATCGAACTCGCCGCGCCGGCAGGCCTCGATGGCGGCACTGGCCGAGGCCACGGCCGAGGCGCCTGCGGCGGCCTCGATGCGGCCAGGCTGCGCCGCGTGGGTCGGCAGTTCGCCGACGTCGACCCGGTGCAGCGTGGCCAGCAGCGCATCGAGTTGCAACTGCGCCGCCGTGCGTTCGAACACACTGCGCGGGCCGAACAGCGTGATGCATTCGCGCGTGCCGGCCGGCAGGGCTGCCATCGCCTTGAGCGCGATTTCGGGTCCGATGCCGTTAGGGTCCCCGGCCGCTAGCGCCAGCCGGCGCGCGGGTGCCGCCGTGCTGCTCATAAGGGCAGTGCGAGCAGCGTGTCCGTCACCGTGCTGTCGCACACGGCCACGCGCGACTGCAGCTTGAGCTGCCCGTCCTGCTGCACGAAGCGGTCCTGGTAGACGCCCGTGGCGAAGACCTCGGTCTGGCCGGTGGCCATGATGCGCGCCACCAGGAAGGGCGTGCTCGCCTCGGCGCCGTCGGCGCTGGCCTGCTGGACCAGCGGGATGCCCAACAGGTGCCGGTAGCGCTGCCGCTCATAGATGTTGGCCTCGCGCAGCGCCGCGATCCGGTCCTCCAGCATCGCGCGCGAGTCGGCGTAGACGATGCCGGCAGGCAGGCCTTCGCGCTCGTTCTCCACGTGCGTGATGCGGTAGTGGCAGTCCTCGGTGAAGTAGTCGGGCCATTGCTCCAGCGCATCGCTGTCGATGGTGTGTGCATAGGCCGCGTTGAAGGCGCACAGCGCCAGCAGGTCGATCATCGTGTGTCTCTCTTGTCGCTCGTACCACTCGTACTCGGGCACCTGGGCACTCAGGCACCCATGTGGTGGCGGTAGGCCTTCCAGAAGCCGCGCACCGAAGCCTCGGTGGCGCGCCCTTCGCTCGATTCGGTGCTGCCGCCGCCCATCTCGACCACCGCCTCCTGGTCGCGCGCGCCGGCGATGCCGCGCTGCACGAAGCCGCCCACCGCGCCGTCCTCCATCGAGATGAAGCCTGCGGGCCCGATCAGGTTCGACTGCTTCAGGCGCACGCGGCGCTGCTCGGGCGTGTCGTCGGCATAGCCCAGGTACGTCCAGTTGAGCTCGGTGCGCTCCACGCCCTTGGGCAGCACCTGGCGCACCGCCAGGCAGTTCTGGATCTGCTGCAGCACGAAGCCGGGGAAGACCGAGAGGATCTGCAGGGTCACGCCGTCCTCGTATTCCTTGAAGCCGGCCAGCAGGCTCGGGTCCTTCAGGCGATAGCGGTCGTTGTCGGAGCGCAGCGCCTGCTCCTTGTACGAGGCGTCCTTCTCCGCCGCCGGATCGATCATGGAGTAGCTCACGTGGTGGCCGCCGCTCTCGTCGACGATCACGCCGCCCTTCTGCGACAGGCGGTTGAGCTCGAAGGTGGTGAAGAACAGGTGCAGCAGGCTGGCGTGGTAGCTGTCCTTCACGTTCTCGACGTAGAGCTTCCAGTTGTTGGGCAGCGCCTGCGTGAAGCGGCCGATGACCTCCACCGGCTTGTGCAGCACGCGCTCGATGCGCGCGCAGATCTCCTCGCCCAGGTAGTCCTCGATGGCGGGCACGTCTTCGCTGAAGCTGCCGAACACCAGACCGCAGAAGGTGGCGATGCGCAGCTTGCGCGGGCCGTGCGCCTCCTTGCAGAAGTCGCTCGGCATGCCGCCCTGGCCCTTGACGCCTTTCTCGAATGCGACGCCGGTCAAGTCGCCCTGGCGGCTGTAGCTCCAGGCATGGTAGACGCACTGGAAGTTCTCGGCGCGGCCCGACTTCTCCAGCGCGATGAGGGCGCCGCGGTGGGCGCAGCGGTTCTCGAAGGCGTAGATCTCGCCGTCCTCGTCGCGCACCACCACCACCGGCGTCTCGCCGGCGAAGGTGGTGCGGTAGCTGCCGCTGTCGGGCAGCTCGGCCTCGAGGCACAGAAAGTTCCAGACCTCGCCGCGGAAGACGCGGGCCTGCTCGTCGGCGGCGGTCTGCGCGTCGCTGTAGAGCGCGAAGGGGATGCGCGTGAGGCCGGGACCGGCCCAATGGACGGGTTGGGGTGCGATGTGGTTCATGCCTTCAACCTCAATCGAGCGAGACATTCGCGCTCTTGATGACCTTGTCCCACTTGGCCGACTCGGCCTGGATGAACTTGCCCGTCTGGGCACTGTCCCAGCCGCGCGGCTCGGCGCCCTGCTCGGCGAACTTCTGCTTGACCTCGGGATGTGCCAGCGCGTCGGCGATGGCCTTCTGCGTCGAGGCGACCTTGGACGTCGGCGTGCCGGGCGGCGCCACCACCGCGAACCATGTCACGGCGTTCATGGCGGGCAGCTTCTGCTCGGCGAAGGTGGGCACATCGGGCAGGGCGGGCGAGCGCTGGCCGTCGGCCACGCCCAGGATGCGCAGCTTGCCGGCCTGGTGGAAGGGCAGCGAGGAGCTGAGGTTGTCGAAGAACACGTCGATCTGGCCGCCCACCAGGTCCACCAGCGCGGGAGCCGTGCCCTTGTACGGGATGTGGACCATCTCGACGCCGGTCAGCTGCATGAACATGCTGGCCGTCAGGTGCGAAGTGGTGCCGTTGCCCTGCGAGCCGTAGCTCAGCTTGCCGGGGTTGGCCTTGGCGTAGGCGATGAACTCCTGCACGTTCTTCACCGGCAGCTTGGGGTTCACCACCAGCACGTTGGGGACCGTCGCGAGGACCGTGACGGGCACCCATTTGGACGGGTCGAAGGACAGCTTCTTGTAGAGGTGCTGGTTGATCGCGATCGGCGCCGGTGGCGAGACCATCAGGGTGTTGCCGTCGGGCTCGGAGCGGAACACCATCTCGGCGCCGATGTTGCCGCCCGCCCCGGTGCGGTTGTCGATCACCACGCCGCCGGGGAACTGCGCACGCAGCTTCTCGGCGACCACGCGAGGCAGGATGTCGGCAGTGCCGCCGGCCGGGTAGGGCACGACGAGTTTCAGCGCCTGGGGGCCTTGGGCGGTGGCGGTGCCGAGCAGGCAGGCGCCGGCCAGGCAGGCGGCGCTGGCGCGCCGTGCGAAGGTTTTCAGCATGGTGTCTTGTCTCCGTGGCAGACGTTCATCGGGTAGGGGAAGTGTCCGGTCCCCCGTCATCGCGGACAAGCTAGATTTGCGCTATGCGCAAGAAACTCGCCGAATCCCCAGGAGCTGCCGTTGTCGAAGGCAAGAACTTCGTCGCCTCGCTGCAAAAGGGCCTGGAGGTGCTGACCTGCTTCGGCCGCCAGCACAGCCGTCTCACCGTTTCCGAGGTGGGGCGCCTCACCGGTTGCTCGCCCGCCTCGGCGCGGCGCTCGCTGCTGACCCTGCAGGCGCTGGGCTATCTCGACGGCGACGGCAAGCGCTTCTGGATGTTGCCCAAGGCGCTGCTGGTGGCGCACGCCTACCTCGCCTCGCGGGCCACGCCCTCGCTGGCGCAGCCGCTTCTCGATGCGCTGTCGGAGCGCACGCGCGAGTCGGCGTCGCTGGGCAAGCTGCTGGGCGACCACGCGATCATCATCGCCCGCTCCACCGCGCGGCGCAGCCTCAGCACCGGCCTGGGCATCGGCTCGCGGCTGCCGGCCTACTGCTCGGCACTGGGGCGCGTGCTGCTCGCCAGCCTTCCGCCGGCGGAGGCCGAGCGGCGCGTGCGCGCGATGCCGAGGCAGCCGCTCACCGCGCGCACCGTGTACGAGCTGAGGCCGGTGCTGGCGCTGCTGGCGCGGTGCCGCGAGGAGGGCTACGCCGGCAACGACGGCGAGCTCGAACTGGGCGTGCGCTCCATGGCCGTGCCGGTGCACGACCGCAGCGGTGCGATGGTGGCCGCCATGAGCATCGCGGTGCGCACGGAGCGCATGAGCTTCGTCGAGTTCCGCGACGCCTTCCTGCCGGCGCTGCGCAAGGCCAGTGCCACGTTGGCAGGCCGGCTTTACCCCGAGTGAACGTAGTGGCGTGTTCATGGAGCGCGAACTTTTGCTCCTATGATCGATCCGAAGCCCGGCGCTGCGGCTGCCCAGAACCAAAGACAACGATTCCGCCCCCCGCTGTCGCGCTTGAAAACCCTGCTGACGGGCCTCATCTTTTCGCCACGGCGAGCGGCATCGCCTGAACCCACGGAGAAATCAGCTTGAAACGCATCCTTCTGTTCGTCCTCACCAACGTGCTGGTGGTCGCGGTGCTGGGCATCGTGGCCAGCCTGCTCGGCGTCAACCGCTACCTCACGCCGAACGGGCTCAACCTCACGGCCCTGCTCGGCTTCGCGCTGGTGATCGGCTTCGGCGGCGCGATCATCTCGCTGCTGATCAGCAAGCCGATGGCCAAGTGGACGGCCGGGGTGCGCATCATCAACGAGCCGCAGTCGCCCGACGAGGCCTGGATCGTGCAGACCGTGCGCAAGTTCGCCGACAAGGCCGGCATCGGCATGCCCGAGGTCGGCGTCTTCGAGGGCGAACCCAATGCCTTCGCCACCGGCGCCTTCAAGAATTCCTCGCTGGTGGCGGTGTCCACCGGGCTGCTCGCCAACATGACGCGCGAGGAGGTCGAGGCGGTGATCGGCCACGAGGTGGCGCACGTGGCCAATGGCGACATGGTGACCATGACCCTGATCCAGGGCGTGATGAACACCTTCGTCGTGTTCCTGTCGCGCGTCATCGGCTACGCGGTCGACGGCTTCCTGCGCCGCGGCAGCGACAACAACACGGGCCCCGGCATCGGCTACATGATCACCACGGTGGTGCTCGACATCGTGCTGGGCTTCGCGGCCGCGATCGTGGTGGCCTGGTTCTCGCGCCAGCGCGAGTTCCGCGCCGACGCCGGCGCGGCCCAGCTGATGGGCCGCAAGCAGCCGATGGTGAATGCGCTGGCCCGGCTGGGCGGCCTGCCGGCCGGCGAGTTGCCGAAGACAGTGGAAGCCATGGGCATCACGGGCAGCATCGGCAAGCTGTTTGCGACGCACCCGCCGATCGAGGAGCGCATCGCGGCGCTGCAGAACAGCGCGCAGCCCTGATGGCCCTTCGGTTCGAGGAAGAAGCCGCCGTCAGGCGGCTTTTTTCTGGGGTTCTGCGGTCGCGCGCGCCACTGCCTCCGCCACCTTGATGCCGTCCACCCCCGCCGACAGGATGCCCCCCGCATAGCTCGCGCCTTCGCCCGCCGGATAGAGGCCCCGCACGTTGAGGCTCTGGAAGTCCTCGCCGCGCGTGATCCTGATCGGCGAAGAGGTGCGTGTCTCGACGCCCGTCAGCACCGCGTCGTGCAGATCGAAGCCCTTGACCTTGCGGCCGAACGCGGGGAAGGCCTCGCGCATGGCCTCGATGGCGTAGGCGGGCAGGGCGGCATGCAGGTCGCCCGGCGTCACGCCCGGCTTGTACGAAGGCTCGACGCTGCCGAGTGCGCTGGAGGGCTTGCCGGCGACGAAGTCCCCGACCAGTTGGCCCGGCGCGCGGTAGTCGCCGCCGCCGAGCACGAAGGCGTTGGACTCCAGCGCCCGCTGCAGCGCGATACCCGCGAGCGGCGATCCGGTGCGGCCGTCCTCCCATCCGGGGTAGTCGCGCGGATCGATGCCCACAACGATGCCCGCGTTGGCGTTGCGCTCGTTGCGCGAATACTGGCTCATGCCGTTGGTGACGACGCGGCCGGGCTCGCTGGTGGCCGCGACCACCGTGCCGCCCGGGCACATGCAGAAGCTGTAGACCGAGCGGCCATTGCTCGCGTGATGCACCAGCTTGTAGTCGGCCGCGCCCAGAAGAGGATGGCCGGCATGCCGGCCCCAGCGCGCGCGGTCGATCAGGCCCTGCGGGTGCTCCACGCGAAAGCCGATGGAGAAGGGCTTGGCCTCGATGTGCACGCCGCGCTCGTGCAGCATCTCGAAGGTATCGCGCGAGCTGTGGCCAAGTGCCATCACCACATGGTCGGCGCGCAGTTCATGGCTTTGGCCGGTGCGCTGGTCGAGCACGGTCAGGCCTCGCAGCTGCCCGTTCTCGATATGCACGTCGGTCACGCGCTGCTCGAAGCGGATCTCGCCGCCGAGTGCGACGATCTGCTCGCGGATGTTCTCCACCACCTTCACCAGCTTGAAGGTGCCGATGTGCGGATGGGCGACGTAGAGGATCTCCGGCGGCGCGCCGGCCTTGACGAACTCCTCCATCACCTTGCGGCCGAGGAAGCGCGGGTCCTTGATCTGGCTGTAGAGCTTGCCGTCCGAGAAGGTGCCGGCCCCGCCTTCGCCGAACTGCACGTTCGACTCGGGGTTGAGCGTGCTCTTGCGCCACAGGCCCCAGGTATCCCGGGTGCGCTGGCGCACGGTCTTGCCGCGCTCCAGCACGATGGGTTTGAAGCCCATCTGCGCGAGCATCAGCGCGCAGAAGATGCCGCAGGGGCCGAAGCCCACGACGACCGGGCGCGGCGCGTCCTGGGCCGCGCGCGCGGGCGGGCGATAGGCCATGTCGGGTGCGGGCTGCACATGCGGACGGCCCGCATGCTTCGCCAGCACGGCCGCCTCGGCTTGCGCATCGGCCAGCGCCACGTCGACGATGTAGACCGTGAGCAGCTCGGCCTTGCGCGCATCGAAGCTGCGCTTGTAGACGGTGTGCGAGGCGATGTCGCCGGGCGCGATGCCCAGCGTGGAAGCGACCAGCGCGGGCAGAGCCTCGGGCGCATGGTCGAGGGGGAGCTTGAGTTCGGAGACGCGGATCATGGCGGACGGCCCGTGGTGATCGGGCAGGTGGCGCTTGAGGGAGCCGCGATTGTCGCAGCGTGGCGCTATGCCGGCAGGAACCCTTCCACCGACAGATACCGCTCCCCCGTGTCGTAGTTGAACCCCAGCACCACCGCATCGCGCGCCAGCTCCGGCAGCTTCTGCGCGATCGCGGTGAGTGTGGCGCCGGAAGAGATGCCGACAAGCATCCCCTCTTCCGCGGCGCAGCGCCGCGCCATCTCGCGCGCCGGCTCGGCGTCGACCTGGATCACGCCGTCGAGCAGCTCCGTATCGAGGTTCTTCGGGATGAAGCCGGCGCCGATGCCCTGGATCGGGTGCGGCGAGGGCGGGCCGCCGGAAATCACGGGCGAGGCCACCGGCTCCACCGCGAAGACCTTCAGCCTGGGCCATTTCTTCTTTAGCACGCGGGCACAGCCGGTGATGTGGCCGCCGGTGCCCACGCCGGTGATCAGCACGTCGATGCCGTCGGGGAAGTCTGCCGCGATCTCCTCGGCCGTGGTGCGCGCGTGCACCTCGACATTGGCCGGGTTGTCGAACTGCTGCGGCATCCAGGCGCCGGGCGTGCCGGCCACGATCTCCTCGGCGCGCGCGATCGAGCCCTTCATGCCCTTCTCGCGCGGCGTCAGGTCGAAGCTCGCGCCGTAGGCCAGCATCAGGCGCCGGCGCTCGACCGACATGCTGTCGGGCATCACCAGGACCAGCTTGTAGCCCTTGACGGCGGCGACCATCGCCAGGCCGATGCCGGTGTTGCCCGAGGTGGGCTCGACGATGGTGCCGCCGGGCTTCAGCGCACCGGAGCGCTCGGCCTCCTCGACCATCGCCAGCGCGATGCGGTCCTTGATCGAGCCGCCGGGGTTGGCGCGTTCGCACTTGATCCACACCTCTTGCGTCGCATGGCCGAACAGGCGCTGGATGCGCACGTGCGGCGTGCTGCCGATGGTCTGCAGGATGTTCTGGGCTTTCATTCGATCTCCTTGGGATGGCCGATGGGGCGAAGCGGCCATTCTGTAGGAGTCGGGGCGACCGTGCCTGCAGGCGACATAATCGGGCCCGTGAAGCGCGCCGGACCGCCGCTGGTGCAAGTCCCGAAAGGGCGCACTGGAGGAAAGTCCGGACTGCACAGGACAGCGCAGGAGTTAACGGCTCTCCACCGCGAGGTGAGGATCAGAGCAACAGAGACGAGTCGGCCGGGGCAACCCGGCCGGGTGAAACGGGCAATCTCTGCGCGCAGCAACACCAAGTAGGCCAACGTCGATGTGGTTCCGCAGAGTTGGCGGGTAGGTGGCACCGAGCCGTCTGGCGACAGACGGCCCAGAGTAATGGCGGTCACGTCGGGGGAAACCTCGACGCACAGAATCCGGCTTACAGGCGCGCTTCACACTATTTCTTCTTCATCGCTTCTGCGCGGTGATGAGCAGCGCGGGCATCGCGAAGGCGACCCCGCTGCCCGGTTCGACGAAGGGCCGCAGCGCGTCCTGCGCCTCGCGCCGCAGGCGCTCGAACTGGTCGTCGTCCAGCAGGCCGCCGAGCGTCCACACGCAGGCGCGCTCGGTCGAGACCAAGGCGTCGATCGAATCGAAGCGCACCGTGCCCTCGTGTTGCGCAACGTCCGCCTCGTCGATGCCCGCGTCGGCGCACAGCGTTTGCAGGGTGGCCACGTCCCCGAGCACGAATGGCGCACGGAAGGCATTGCCAACCCGCTCGCCGAACAGCCGGTCGAGCAGTGCCGCCAGCGCTGCATAGCCGGGCGAGCGCGCGAGCCCGTCGCACACGGCCACGGCAAGACAGCCGCCGGGCCGCAGCACGCGCTTCATCTCGCGCAGCGCAGCCACGCGGTCCTCGAAGAACATCAGGCCGAACTGGCTTACGACCGCATCGAAGCTTGCGCCGGCGAAGGGCAGCGACTCGGCGCGGCCTTCGTGCCATTCGATCTCGGGATGCTTGCGCCGGGCCACCGCCAGCATCCCGGGGTTGACGTCCAGCCCGAGCACCGCGCCGCCAGGCGAGACGCGACCTGCCACCGCCGCGGTCAGCGCGCCGGTGCCGCAGGCCACGTCGAGCACGCACTGGCCCGGTCCGATATGCGCGGCCTCGCACAGCACGGGTCCCCACGGTCTGAAAAGCGCAGGAACGAACTGCTCCTCGTACACCTGCGCCGGCGAGCGCGGAGTGCCTGCGGCCGAGGGCGTGAAGATCTTGCTCATGGCTGCCTCATCCATCGTTGCGATCGGGTACGAGTAGCATCGGCGAGGCCATGAGCGCGAACCATGACCCTGCGTCCGGATCGCTTGCTGCGGCGTCCGGCTTCGACGTCCTGTCCGATGTGCTGCGCTGCGTGCGGCTGACCGGGTCGATGCTGTTTCTCGTGGATGCCCGGGCGCCCTGGATGTCATGGGCGCCGAAGGCGGACGCGTTCCGCCGTGTCGCGCTGCCCGACTCGCAGCACCTGGTCTCATATCACGTCGTCACGCACGGCGGCTGCTGGGCGGGGTTGCGCGATGCCGGGCCCGAACGCTTCGAGACCGGGGACGTGCTGGTCGTGCCGCACGGCGACGCCTATTTCCTTGCCGATTCACCCGACACGCCGCCGAGCTATGGCCCAGAGGAGGCGGTGGCCTTCTTCCGCAGCATGGCGGCCGGCGAAATGCCCTCGGTCGTGAGCGCAGGCGCCGGTGGCGACGACCGGGTGCAGTTGATCTGCGGCTTCCTCGGTTGCGACCGCAGGCCCTTCAACCCGGTGCTCGACGCGCTGCCGGCGATGATCCATCTGCGCAGCGCCATGCGGCCGGACGATCGCATGGGTCACCTGATCGAATTTGCGCTGTGCGAGTTGCGCGAGCCCTCCTCCGGCGGCCGGGGGGTGCGGTTGCGCCTGGCCGAACTGATGTTCGTGGAGGTGGTGCGGCGCTACCTCGAGACGGTCGGCGACGCGGGGGCCGGCTGGCTGGCTGGGCTGCATGATCCGCTGGTCGCGCGCACGCTGGCACTGTTGCACGCGTCGCCGGCCAGGCACTGGACGCTGGAGGCGCTCGCCGCCCAGGCCGGCAGCTCGCGTTCGGTGCTGGCCGAGCGCTTTGCGCATTTCGTCGGCCAGGCGCCGATGCAGTACCTCACGCAGTGGCGCATGCAGCTGGCGACCCGCCTGCTCGCCGAGCCTGGCGCGAGGAAGGTCGCCGCAGTCGCGGAGGCAGTCGGCTACGAGTCGGAGGCGGCTTTCAGCCGCGCGTTCAAGAGGCGCCTCGGCATGGCGCCTTCCGCGTGGCGATTGCGCGGGGCCGGTTGAGCAAAGAAGTTCAGAAGCGCTCGTTCGGCAGCAGATAGCGCCATTGGCCGGCCAGCAGCCCCGCCAGCGCCACCCGGCCGATGCGCAGGCGCCGCATGCCCAGCAGTTGCAGGCCGACGGCTTGGCACTGGTGCGCGATCTGGCCGGGCTGAAGACCCTTGACGGCGAAGCGCAGGCCGGTATGCCCCTCCGCCTGCTGGCTGACGCTGACGCGTGCCGGCGCCTGGTTCAGCCGCGCCAGCTGCTCCGTCCCGACCGGGCCGGCCACGTCGACGATGACTTCGTGCTCCAGCAGTCCCGCGTCCTCCTGCAGCTTGCGCTCGATGCGCCATTCCTGGGTGAAGACGACCAGGCCGCTGGCCGCGGTCTCCAGCGGCGTCATGCCGCGCTGCGCCGCCACGTGGCGCGGCAGGAACCTGAGGCCCGCGCGCTCGGGTGCGTGATGGTTCGCGGGCACGAGCAGGCGGTGCGCCTGCTCCATCGCGGTGCCGGCCGGCTTGTGAAGCAGCAGCGTGACCGGCACCACCGGGGCAGGCCGCGCGCCAGCCTCTATCTCCACCTGCTGGTGCGGTTGCACGCGCGACTGCGGCAGCAGCGCCGGCTCGCCGTCGACGCGCACCGCACCGTTTTCGATCAGCAGTTCGGCCTCGCGCCGCGAGCAGCCGGCCAGCGCGGCCACGCGCTTGGCCAGGCGGATGCCTTCGTCGCCTTCGTTCATTGCAACGCGCGCTGGCGGATGCGCTCCACGTGGGCGGCCAGCGAGCGCGCGGCCACCGGCCACATGCGCTGCGGCACGTCGTCGTAGGCGAGCGGCAGCCAGTCCTCGGGGGTGCCTTGGGGCAGCCGCTGCATGGCGGCGGCAATCTTGGCCTCGCGCTTGAGGCGATGGCTCTTCAGATGAGCGATGGCGGCACGCGCCTCGCGGATCACATGGCCGTGCGCCGGCAGGATGAAGCCGACGCCGGCTTCGGCGCAGACCGCGTCGAGCCGGTCGAGCGAATCGAGGTAGGCATTCATGTTGCCGTCGGGCGGGTCGACCACCGTGGTGCTGCCGTTGAGCACATGGTCGCCGGAAAAGAGCAGGCCATCTTCCTCCAGCACCAGGCACAGGTGGTTGGCCGCATGGCCGGGCGTGTGCACGGCGCGCAGCGTGTGCGCCGTGCCTTGGCCGTCCTGCAGCACCAGGCGCTCGCCGTCCTGCAGCACGCGCTCGGGCACGAAGTGCGACGACGGGCGCGCGGTCGGCGCCGAAGGCAGGCCGAGGATGGGCGGCTTCGGCGCCGCGCACAGCGCCTGCAGCGGCGCCGCGCCCGGGGAATGGTCGGCATGCGAATGGGTGCAGACGATCAGGCGGATGTCGCCGCCGGTGGCCTGCCACAGCCGCTCGATGTGGGCGGGGTCGTTCGGGCCCGGGTCGATCACGATGTAGCCGGTGGCCGCATCGCCCACGATGTAGCTGTTGGTGCCGGGGCCGGTCATCGCGCCGGGATTGGGCGCGGTCAGGCGCCGCAGGTTCTTCAGCAGCGCCACCGGCGCCTCGCTCTGCCAGCCGAGCTCATGCACGATCTGGCCGTCGGGGCAGACCAATGCCAGCTCGCCGTAGGGCGACTCGTGCTCCATGTAGCGCGCTTCCTTGCCGCGCAGCAGGCCGGCGCGCGGGCAACTGATCCACAGCGGGCCTTCGCCGCCCGGGCGGTTCGCGCAGGCGTCGAGCACCGCGTCGGCCGTTGCGTAGGACGCCAGCCGCTCCAGCGTGCGCAGCGTCGGGAAGATCATGAGGAAGCCGCCCGCCTGGTGCCGCGCCAGCGCATCGGCCGGCCGCACCCAGCAGGGCTCGAACTGCTCGGTCTCGTCGGCCACCGGCATCTGGCCTTCGGGCATGCGTGCGACCAGGAAAGGCACGTCGAAGCGCTTGGGCAGGTCCCGGTCGGTGATCCAGTGGGCCAGCGTGTAGACCTGGTCGGTGGCCAGGAGCAGGCCGCGCTCGGCGCACTGTTGCGCCAGCGCCACCGCGGAGGTGGTGCTCCGATCCATGGCCGCGACCGCGTCGGGGTCGACCGGGCGGCCGTCCGGATGCCGGGCGAGCAGCACGCCGAGTTCCTCGAAGCATTCGCGCACCGCGGCGACGGATTGGGTGAGCTGCAGATCGCTCTGCGCGGGCCGGCGCGCGGCGATCGTCTGGGCCGCGGCATCCGTGGCCTCGATGCGCCCGCCCGGAAACACATAGGCGCCGGGCGCGAAGCTGGCGCTGGCGGAGCGCCGCGTCATCAAGACCTCGAGGCCTTCGGGGGCGTCGCGCAGGAGCAGGACGGTGGCGGCGGGCAGCACGGCGGCCGCTTCGCGCGCGGGATGGAGTTGTTGGGTGGGGCGTGCCATGGGGCCTCATTATCGAGAGGCTGGCCGGGGCTGCAGATGGCATGGTTGCTGCTGCATAAGCTTCGATGCATTCGCACATGGGCCGCGCGCCACAATGCGCGCTCCGCTCCCGTCTCCTTCGAAGGATTGCCATGCCTGCTTCTCTTCGCGGCCCCCTGCGCCGCTCGTTCCTTGCCGCTGCCGGACTCGTGCTGGCGGCACCCCTCGCCATCGCCCAGGCCGATTGGCCGCAGCAGCCGGTCACGCTGATCATGGGCTTCCCGGCCGGCTCCGGCGTCGACGTGGTGGCCCGCACCATCCAGGAGCCGCTCGCGCAGAAGCTCGGGCAGCCGGTGGTGATCGACTACAAGTCCGGCGCCGCCGGCAACATCGCCAGCGAGTACGTCGCGCGCGCCAAGCCCGACGGCTACATCCTGGCCTTCGGCACGGCGGCCACGCATGGCAGCAACGCCGCGCTCTACAAGAAGCTGCCTTTCGACGTCGAGGCCGATTTCGTGCCGGTGGCGCCGGTGCTCGATGTCTCGAACGTGCTCACCATCAATCCCCAGGTCATCGACGTCAAGACGCTCAAGGAGTTCGTCGAGCGCGTCAAGGCCAGCCCCGGCAAGTACAACTACGCCTCCACCGGCAACGGCGCCGGCACGCACATGGCCTTTGCCGAATTCAATTCGCGCCTGGGTCTGGAGATGACCCACGTGCCCTACAAGGGGGGGCCGGAGGCCATCGCCTCGGTGGTGCGCGGCGAGACCTGCTGCATCATGAACCAGGTGCAGACCGTGCTGCCCCAGTACAAGGCGGGCAAGGTGCGGCTGTTGGGCGTGACCACCGCCAAGCCGGTGGCGGCGGTCAAGGAGGTGCCGACCATCGCGTCCAGCGGCCTTCCGGGCACGCAGGGCTTCGACAGCTCGATCTGGTTCGGCGTGTTCGCGCCCAAGGGCACCGACGCGCGCATCGTCGAGAAGCTCAACACCGCGATCCGCGCCGTGCTGGAGCAACCCGAGATCCGGGAGAAGTTCGAGGCGCAGGGCAATACCGTGCGCATCGAGACGCCGGCCCAGTTCAAGCAGACAGTCCATGCCAACCGGGTGAAGTGGGCCGAAGTGGCGAAGGCGGCGAAGATCAGCATCGATTGAGCGCGCGCCGCTCCCCAGGGCTGTCAAAGCGGCTTCGCGCACTTGCCCGGCTGCGCAAGCGTCCGAAATTCGCTAGGCTTTGGCTCACAACAACGCGGAGACAGCGCGATGAGCCAGGGCACACCCCCTCTTCGTCTGCACGTGCCGGAGCCGACCGGCCGTCCGGGCCATGAGACCGACTTCTCCTACCTGCATCTCTCGCGTGCCGGCGAAGTGCGGCGGCCGCCGGTGGAGGCTTCGCCGGCCGACACCAGCGACCTGGCCTACACGCTGGTGCGCGTGCTCGACGACGACGGCCGCGCGGTCGGGCCCTGGGCACCCGAGGCCGATGCCGCGCTGCTGCGCCGCGGCCTGCTTGCGATGATGAAGACGCGGACTTTCGACGCCCGCATGCTGATCGCGCAGCGGCAGAAGAAGATCTCCTTCTACATGCAATGCCTGGGCGAGGAGGCCATCGCCACCGGCCATGCGCTCGCGCTCCAGCAAGGCGACATGTGCTTTCCCACCTACCGCCAGCAGGGGCTGCTGCTGGCGCGCGACGACGTGCCGATGGTGGACCTGATCTGCGAGCTGATGTCCAACGAGCGCGACCCGCTCAAGGGGCGGCAGTTGCCGGTGTGCTATTCGATGAAGCGTGCCGGCTTCTTCTCGGTCTCGGGCAACCTGGCCACGCAGTTCATCCAGGCGGTGGGCTGGGGCATGGCCTCGGCGATCAAGGGCGACACGCGCATCGCCTCGGCGTGGATCGGCGACGGCGCCACCGCCGAATCCGACTTCCACACCGCGCTGACCTTCGCGCACGTGTACCGCGCGCCGGTGATCCTCAACGTGGTCAACAACCAGTGGGCGATTTCCACCTTCCAGGCCATTGCGGGCGGCGAGGCCACCACCTTCGCCGCGCGCGGCGTCGGCTGCGGCATCGCTTCGCTGCGCGTGGACGGCAACGATTTCCTTGCGGTGATCGCGGCTTCGCGGTGGGCGGCGCAGCGGGCGCGCAGCAATCTCGGGCCGACGCTGATCGAATGGGTGACCTACCGCGCGGGCGCCCATTCCACCTCGGACGATCCCTCGCGCTATCGGCCGGCCGACGACTGGCAGCACTTCCCGCTGGGCGACCCGATCGCACGGCTCGCGCAGCATCTGCGCGGGATCGGCGCGTGGTCGGAGGAGGAGCACCAGCAGGCGCAGTCGGAGCTCGAAGCCCAGGTGAGCGCGGCGATGAAGGAGGCGGAGCGCTACGGCTCGCTGGCCGACGGGCATCTGTTCGGGCCGGCGGCGATGTTCGAGGACGTCTACAAGGTCATGCCGCCGCATCTTGAGGAGCAGCGGCGGCAGCTTGCGCAGTTCCAGAAAGGGTGATGCGTATGAGCCCCGCCTGGTCGCTTCAGCGCGCTTCGGCCTTGCTCTCTCATCCTCTGAGGGACGGCTGGGGTGGGGGCGCTCGGTGGGCTGATTTGGAGCCTTCCTCATGCCCACCATGACCATGATCCAGGCCCTGCGCTCCGCCATGGACCTGATGCTCGAACGAGACGACAACGTCGTGATCTACGGCCAGGACGTGGGCTACTTCGGCGGCGTGTTCCGCGTCACCGAGGGCCTGCAGGCCAAGTACGGCCGCTCGCGCGTGTTCGACGCGCCGATCTCCGAGGGCGGCATCGTCGGCTCGGCCATCGGCATGGGCGCCTACGGGCTGCGGCCGGTGGTGGAGGTGCAGTTCGCCGATTACTTCTACCCGGCCTACGACCAGATCGTGTCGGAGGCCGCGCGGCTGCGCTACCGCTCGGCCGGCGACTTCTTCGCGCCCATCACCATCCGCATGCCCTGCGGCGGAGGCATCTACGGTGGGCAGACGCACAGCCAGAGCCCCGAGGTCCTGTTCACCCATGTGTGCGGGCTGCGCACGGTGATGCCCTCCAACCCACGCGATGCCAAGGGCCTGCTGATCGCCTCGATCGAGAACGACGACCCGGTCATCTTCCTGGAGCCCAAGCGCCTGTACAACGGCCCCTTCGACGGCCACCACGACCAGCCGCTGGTGCCCTGGTCCCAGCATCCGCTGGGCGAGGTGCCGGAGGGCTACTACACGGTGCCGCTGGAATCGGCCGCGGTGTTCCGGCCCGGCAGCGCGCTCACGGCCCTGACCTACGGCACGATGGTCTTCGTCTGCGAGGCCGCCGCGCGCGAGACCGGCATCGACGCCGAGATCATCGACCTGCGCAGCCTCTGGCCGCTGGACCTGCCCACGCTCGTCGCCTCGGTGAAGAAGACCGGCCGCTGCGTGATCGTGCACGAGGCCACGCGTACCAGCGGATTCGGCGCCGAGCTGACGGCGCTGGTGCAGGAGCACTGCTTCTACCACCTCGAGGCGCCGATCGAGCGCGTGGCCGGGTGGGACACGCCCTACCCGCATGCGCAGGAGTGGGCGTACTTCCCCGGACCGGCGCGCGTCGGCGCCGCCTTCCGGCGCGTGATGGAGGACTGAGCGAATGGGCGAACTCGCGATCAAGGTGCCGGACATCGGCGAGGGCATTGCCGAGGTGGAACTGGTCGCCTGGTGGGTCCAGCCCGGCGAGACAGTGGCCGAAGACCAGGTGCTGGCGGATGTGATGACCGACAAGGCCACCGTCGAGATTCCATCGCCGGTGGCAGGCAAGGTGATCGCGCTGGGCGGCACGGTGGGGCAGCTGATCGCGGTGGGTGCGGAGCTGATACGCATCGAGGTGGCGGGGGGCGGCCATGCCGAGGTGGCCGCCACGCAGACGCAGGAGCCCACCCTGGGGCCGGCACCTCCGCCTGCACCTGCGCCCGCACCCGCGCCCGCGGCCCTCAAGCCGGTGCCGGCACGCGCGTCCCCGCCCGCGCAGGCGCACTCGGAAGCCGGCGAGCGGCCCATTGCCTCGCCCGCGGTGCGCCGCCGGGCATGGGACCTCGGCATCGACCTGCGGCAGATCACCGCCAGCGGCACGGCCGGCCGCATCGTGCAGGCCGACCTCGACGCCTGGCTGGCCCGTCATCCCGGTGCCCAGCGCGCGCCGCAGCAGCCTGCGCAGGCGCCGAGCGGCGTGGAACGCCACGACGAAGAGGCTGTGCAGATCACTGGCGTGCGCCGCCGCATCGCGCAGCGCACCCAGGAATCGGCGCGCCGCATCCCGCACTTCACCTACGTCGAGGAGATCGATGTCGGCGAGATCGAGCGCCTGCGTGCGGTGCTGAACGACCGTCGGGATGGCGAGCGAGCGCACCTGACGCTGCTGCCGCTGCTGGTGCGCGCCGTGGTGCTGGCGGTGCAGCACCATCCGCAAGTCAATGCCCGCTTCGACGACGAGGCCGGCGTGCTCACGCGCCATGGCGCGGTGCACGTGGGCATCGCAACCCAGACCGAGGCCGGCCTGATGGTGCCGGTGCTGCGCCATGCCGAGGCGCGCGATGTGTGGTCGAGCGCGGCCGAGATCGCGCGCCTGGCCGCCGCCGCGCGGGCCGGCCATGCCACGCGCGACGAACTGAGCGGCTCCACGATCACCATCACCAGCCTGGGCGCGCTCGGCGGCATCGCCTCCACGCCGATCATCAACCAGCCCGAGGTGGCGATCGTGGGTGTGAACCGCATCGTGCAGCGGCCCGTCGTGCGAGATGGCGCGATGCTGCCGCGCAGCATGATGAACCTGTCCTGCTCCTTCGACCACCGCGTCATCGACGGCCAGCTCGCGGCCGAGTTCGTGCAGGCAGTGCGGGCGGCGCTCGAGTCCCCGGCCCTGCTTTTCATCGACCACTGAGCCGGCGGCGCGAGGGTTTGCGAGCGTATGACATCGCTGCGGCCCACTCCTAGAATCCGCCGCATGGGGTCCGCCAGAACATGGTTGATGGGACTGGTCCTCCTGGCCTGTTCGGCAGCGGCGGCCAGCGCCGAAGCCGTGTCTCCCGCGCCGCCGCCCGCGACGCCCGCGCCCCGCCTCGTGGTCCTGATGCAGATCGACGGCGCCATCGGACCGGCCTCCGCCGACTATCTGCGCCGCGGCCTCGCGCTCGCCGCCGCCAAGGACGCGAAGCTCGCAGTGCTGCAGCTCGACACCCCCGGCGGGCTCGACGCCTCGATGCGCAGCATCGTCAAGGATATCCTCGCCTCCCGCGTGCCGGTCGCGACCTTCGTCGCGCCCAGCGGTGCGCGGGCCGCCAGTGCCGGCACCTACATCCTCTATGCGAGCCACATCGCGGCGATGGCGCCGGCCTCCAATCTCGGCGCCGCGACGCCGGTGGCGATCGGCATGCCGACGCCGGGCCGGCCGGATTCGAAGCCCGGCGACCAGGGTGACAAGAGCGACAAGGGCGGCAAGAACGGGAAGGCCGCCGAGCCCGCGGCCGATGCGATGACGGCCAAGCGCCTGTCCGATGCCTCGGCCTACATCCGCAGCCTCGCGCAGCTGCGCCATCGCAACGCCGAATGGGCCGAGCAGGCTGTGCGCGAGTCGGTCAGCCTGTCCGCGAAGGAGGCCCGGGAGAAGCGGGTGGTCGACTACGTCGCGCAGGACGTGGCCGACCTGCTGATGCAGGTCAACGGGCGCGACGTGGAGATGGAGCGCGGCACCGTGCGCCTTGCCACGCAACGCGCGCAGCTGCTGGTGTTCGAGCCCGACTGGCGCAGCCGGCTGCTGTCGGTGATCACCGAGCCCAGCCTGGCGCTGATCCTGCTGATGATCGGCATCTACGGCCTGCTGTTCGAGTTCTCCAGCCCCGGCTTCGTGCTGCCAGGCGTGGTGGGCGCGATCTGCCTGACGCTGGCGCTCTTCGGCCTGCAGATGCTGCCGGTCAACTACGCCGGCCTCGCGCTGATCCTGCTGGGCGTGGCCTTCCTGGTCGCCGAGGCGTTCCTGCCCAGCTTCGGCGTGCTGGGGCTGGGGGGCATCGCGGCCTTTGCCTTCGGCGCGGTGCTGCTGATCGACAACGACGTGCCGGGCTTCGGCGTGCCGCTGTGGGTGATCGCGCTGAGCAGCGCCGTCTCGGCGCTCTTCATCATCGTGGTCGCGGGCATGGCGGCCAGGGCGAAGCGGCGCCCGGTGGTCAGCGGCGTCACGACCCTGGTGGGCACCACGGGCGAGCTGGTCGAGTTCGCCGACGGCGAAGGCTGGGCGCACATCCAGGGCGACTACTGGCGCGTGACCGGCGCGGGCGACCTGTACGCGGGCCGGCGGGTCCGCGTCAGCGGTGTGCAGGGCAGTGCGCTGCGGGTGGCGCCTGAAGGCCAGGAGTCGGCCGCGAAGGTCTGAGCATGTTCTTCAACTTCAGCTCTGCGCTTGCTGTCCTCGTCGTGGTGTTCGCGGTGCTGCTCATCGTCGCCTCGCTGCGCATCCTGCGCGAATACGAGCGCGGCGTGGTGTTCCAGCTCGGCCGCTTCTGGAAGGTCAAGGGCCCCGGGCTGGTGATCCTGATTCCGGGCATCCAGCAGATGGTGCGCGTGGGCTTGCGCGTGATGGTGCTGGACATCCCGAGCCAGGACGTGATCACGCGCGACAACGTCTCGGTGAAGGTGAACGCGGTGCTCTACTTCCGCGTGGTCGATGCGGAGAAGGCGATCATCCAGGTCGAGAAGTATTTCGAGGCGACCAGCCAGCTGGCGCAGACCACGCTGCGCGCGGTGCTGGGCAAGCACGAGCTCGACGACCTGCTGGCCGAGCGCGAGCGCCTCAACCTCGACATCCAGAAAACGCTGGAGTCGCAGACCGACGCCTGGGGCATCAAGGTAACCAACGTCGAGATCAAGCACGTGGACCTCAACGACAACATGGTGCGCGCGATCGCGCGCCAGGCCGAGGCCGAGCGCGAGCGCAGGGCCAAGGTGATCCATGCGGAAGGCGAGCTGCAGGCCTCGGTCAAACTGGCGGAGGCAGCCGAGATCCTGGCGCGCTCGCCGCAGGCGCTGCAGCTGCGCTACCTGGAGACCTTGACGGTGATCGCGGCGGACAAGAACTCGACCATCATCTTCCCGTTGCCGCTGGATATCGTGGGGCCGCTGTTGCAGTGGCTGCAGAAGAAGCCGGCGGGTTGATCGAAGGGCTCGGGCGTATGCCGGGCGAGCGGCACCTGCGCGTGGCAAGATGCCCCGTCCTGCTTCTCATCGCCTTTGGCCCCCGCATGCTCATCAACTGCGTCGTCTACGAGAACGGCACCAAGCTGGCCGACATTCCCGTTTCGGAGATCAGCGAATACGCCTCGCTGCCCGGCTGCTTCGTCTGGGTCGCGCTGCGCGACCCATCGCCGCAGGAGCTGGCGGAGGTGCAGGAGGAGTTCGGTCTGCACCCGCTGGCGGTGGAGGATGCGCAGCACGGCCATCAGCGGCCCAAGGTCGAGGAGTACGCGGACTCGCTGTTCGTCGTGATGCACCTGATGGAGCCGGACCAGGCCGAGCCCCCCGCAGAGGTCTCCGTGGGCGAGCTCGATGTCTTCGTCGGACGCAACTACGTGGTCTCGGTGCGCAACCGCAGCGACCACGGCTTCGTCGAGGTGCGCGAGCGCTGCGAGCGCGAGCCCGAGCTGCTGCGCAACGGACCGGGCTTCGTGCTCTACGCGCTGATGGACGCGGTGGTCGACCGCTACTTCCCCGTCATCGAGGCCTTCGAGGTCGAGCTCGAGGCCATCGAGCAGCGAATCTTCACCAAGGGCTCGGCGCGCGAGAACATCAAGCAGCTCTACGAGCTCAAGCAGCGCGTCACGCTGCTCAAGCACGCCGTCGCGCCGCTGCTCGAGGGCACCAGCAAGTTGCACGGGGGACGCGTGCCGCAGATCTGCGTCGGCACGCAGGAGTACTTCCGCGACGTGGTGGACCACCTGGGCCGCATCAACAGCTCCATCGATGCCATCCGCGAGACCATCGGCACCGCGATCCACGTCAACCTCTCGATGGTCACCATCGAGGACAACGAGGTCACCAAGCGCTTTGCCGCCTGGGCGGCGATCTTTGCCGTTTGCACCGCTTTCGCCGGCATCTGGGGCATGAACTTCGAGCACATGCCGGAGCTGAAGTGGCGCTACGGCTACTGGGCCGCGCTGAGCCTCATCGCGAGCCTCTGCGGCATCCTGTACTACCGCTTCCGGCGCGCGGGCTGGGTCTAGTTGCCATGTCTCGTGCCGCTCCTTCCCCGCTGCTGCTTCGCGATGTGCGCCCGCTCGGGGCCGCCGCCGTCGACCTGCTGGTGCGGGAAGGCCGTATCGCCGCCATCGGCCCTGCGCTCGAAGCCGAGGCGGGTTGCGTGGCGGAGGAGGGCGGTGGCGCACTGCTGCTGCCCGGCCTGGTCGAGGGGCATACCCACCTGGACAAGACGCTGTGGGGGTTGGAGTGGTACCGCAACGAGGTCGGCCCGCGCCTCATCGACCGCATCGACAACGAGCGTGCCTTCCGCCGGGCCAGCGGCCACGACGCGGCGGCGCAGTCGCTGGAACTGGCCAAAGCCTTCCTGGCGCTGGGCACGACGCGGCTGCGCACCCATGTGGACGTCGACACCGAGGCCGGCCTGCGCCATCTCGAAGGGGTGCTGCGCACCCGCGACGCGATGAAGGACGTGCAGCAGATCCAGATCGTGGCCTTCCCGCAGTCCGGCCTGCTGGGCCGCCCCGGCACGGCCGAGCTGCTGGGCCAGGCCCTGGCGCAGGGTGCCGACGTGCTGGGCGGCCTCGACCCCTGTGCGATCGACGGCGACCCGGTGCGTTCGCTGGACACGCTGTTCGAGATCG
Organism: Variovorax sp. RA8; assembly: GCF_901827175.1. Taxonomy (NCBI): domain Bacteria; kingdom Pseudomonadati; phylum Pseudomonadota; class Betaproteobacteria; order Burkholderiales; family Comamonadaceae; genus Variovorax; species Variovorax sp. RA8. Next base: position 1,097,638 of record NZ_LR594662.1, read on the forward strand.
CGCAGCGCCACGGCCGGCCACTCGACATCCACCTGCACGAGCCCGGCGCGATGGGCGCCTTTTCGCTGGCGCTGATTCTCGAGCGCACGGCCGCGCTGGGCCTGCAGGGCCAAGTCGCGGTCAGCCACGGCTTCTGCCTGGGCGACCTGCCCGAGCGCGAGTGCGAGGCGCTGCTGGCGCGCATGGCGAAGCTGGGCGTGGTGCTGATCACCAGCGCGCCGGCCGCGCGCGCCGTGCCGCCGCTGCTGGCCTGCCGCCGCGCCGGCGTGACGGTGCTGGCCGGCAACGACGGCATCCGCGATACCTGGACGCCCTACGGCACGCCCGACATGCTCGAGCGTGCAATGCTGATCGGCCTGCGCTACAACCTGCGTCGCGACGACGAGCTGGCGATCGCGCTCGACTGCGTGACTGGGGCGGGCGCGCGCGGCTGCGGCTTCGAGGCTTACGGCCTGGCGCCCGGCTGCCGCGCCGACCTGGTGCTGGTCGAGGCGCAGACCATCGCGCACGCGGTGGTGGCGCGGCCGCCGCGGCGGCTGGTGGTGTCGGGCGGGCGCATCGTGGCGCGCGGCGGGGCGCTGCTGGCCGAAGCGGTGCTGCCGTGAGGCGCCTGCCATTCTCCAGACGCAGCGCGCGCCGGAGCAGGAGGCGTCCTCCTACATGGCTGCGCGCCAGAGCACGCCCATACTTCGGGGCCCTCTTTTTGCGGAAGCATCGATTGAAAGTGAAAGCCTCGCCTGGAGCCAGCAGCTGGATCGTCGCAGGGGTGCGGCACGAACTGCTCACGCGCGCCCTGCCGGCGCTTCGCCACGACATGGCGGCGCCGCTGTCGGTGATTCGCATGAGCCTGCTGCTTCTTCGACATCGCGCCGCCGCCGCGACGGCCGAAGAAGGCGGCCGGGAGCAAGCACTCCAATCGATCTCCGAGCAGGTAGGCGCCCTGGCCGACGGCGTCCGCTCGCTGCGCGACTGGGAGCTGGCCGCGAGCGACGAGGGCATCACGCGCAGCGCGCTGGTGCAGCGCTGCACGTCCCTGATGCGCGCAGCCTACGAGCTCCATGGCATCCGGCTGCACGTGGACGAGGACCTGGCCGCCGGCACGCCGGACGAACCGCGCTTTCCGGAGGGCGCGGCCCTGCGCTACATGGTGCTGGGCGCGCTGGGCTACCTGCATGACAACTCCCAGCGGCTCGGCGCGATTCGCGTGGAGCCCGACGGACCCGAGGGCCTGCGCTTCATCGCCAGCCCTGGCGATTCCGTCTCCGCCGATCCCACTCCGATGGCGGGTGCACTGCGCGCGCCGCGCAAGCTGGCCATCGACGCCGTGGCGTTCCAGGCGCTGGCCGACGGCCTGGGCTATCCGGTCACCGTCGACGGCACGACGGTACGGCTCTCGCTGAAGCCGCGCTGACGCGGCCTGGCCGGCCCGCGGCCGGTGAAGCATTTGGTTGTCTTGCGTCGCGGCAAAGGCTCGCGTAACTTCCAGTTACCGACATTTGCAACACCCAGAGCCTTTCATGATCACCAAACGCCGCCTGCTACAAGGCTTGGCCGCTTCCCTGTGCGGCACCGCCGCCTGGGCTCAGCAGACTCTTTCGCCGGCGGTGCCGCGGGCTTCCCGGGCCGGTGCAGCGCAGGGGAGCTGGCCTGCCCAGCCGGTCCGCATCCTGGTCGGTTTTCCTGCCGGCGCCTCGCCCGACCTGGCGGCACGGGCAATTGCCGAGCCGCTCGCCAGGCTGCTCGGCCAGCCCGTCATCGTCGAAAACAAGCCCGGCGCCAGTGGCAACGTGGCCGCCGACCTGGTGGCGAAGGCGCAGGACGACCACACCATCGGCGCCCTGATCAACGGCAATCTCACGATCGCCAAGCTGCTCAATCCGGCCACGCCCTTCGACCCCGAAAAGGACTTCGCGCCCGTCGGCCTGATCGGCACCGCCCCGCTGGTGCTGGCGGTCTCCGGCGACGCGGCGGGCAAGACGCCGACCGAGCTGCTGCTGTGGGCGCGCAACCTGGGCGACAAGGGCAGGTACGGCACCCCCGGCGTCGGCACTGTGGGCCATCTGGGCATGGAGCTCTTGAAGACCCGCACCAGCATCGCGCCGCAGCACGTGCCCTTCAACGGCAACCCGCAGGTGATCGAGGCCATGCTCGCCGGCAGGATCCAGCTGGCGTTGCTGCCGCCCGGGCTCGCCAAGCCGCATGTGGCCTCGGGCAAGTTCAAGGCCATCGGCGTCACTTCGCCGCTGCGCAGCCCGCTCTTCGCGGAGTTGCCCACCCTGCGCGAGGCCGAGGTGCGTGGCGCCGACCTGGAGATCTGGACGGCACTGGCGGCCCCGGCCGGGATGGCCAAGGCGGCCGTGGCGCGGCTCAATGCGGCGCTGGGCGAGGCGCTGCGCGCTCCCGAAATCCAGGCGAAGTTGCTGAAGGCAGGCTGGCAGGGCGAGGCGGGTACGCCGCAGGCGCTGGCCCACCGCATGCGCAGCGACACCTCGCAGCTGGGCGGCGTGATCCTGATGCGCGGTATCCGGGCAGAGGGATAGCGCTCCCGGCGCGGCGGGGCCGCAGTCATAACCGGTGCTTATGCAAAAGCAACCGGAAAGGGTGTTCTGTTTGAAATGACGCGTGCCGATACTTCCGGCACACGCACATTCCAGGAGACATCGCCATGCACCCCTCCCGTCGCCTCGCCTTGCTGGCCGGGCTTGCCGCTCTTCTTGCCGCCACCGGCGCGGCCGCACAGGGCTGGCCCACCAAGCCGATCCGCCTGGTCGTGCCCTTCGCGGCAGGCGGTGCAAACGACCTGATGGCGCGGGCTGCGGCCGACGGCGCCTCCAAGGCCCTGGGCCAGCCCATCGTCGTCGACAACAAGCCGGGCGCCGGCGCCACGCTGGGCGCAGACATCGTCGCCAAGAGCGCGCCCGACGGCTACACCTTCCTGGTGAGCGCGGCCGGCGTGATCTCGAACAGCATGATCAAGAAGAACATGCCCTACAAGGACAGCGACCTGGTGCCGGTGGGCATGATCGGCCTCGCACCCTCGGTGATCCTGGTGCCGGCCGATGCGCCCTACAAGGATCTGAAGGAATTCATTGCCGCCTCCAAGGCGGGGCCCGGCTTCCATTGGGCGACCGCCGGCACAGGCAGCACGCCGCATTTCGTCGAAGGCATGCTGGAAACGAAGTACGGCGCCAAGCTGGACCTGGTGCCCTACAAGAGCGGGTCGGAGTCGATCACGGCGGTGCTCGGCAAGCAGGTCGAGGCCACATCGGAGGCCAGCATCGTCGCGCTGCCTTACCTCAGGAGCGGCAAGCTGAAGGCGCTGGCCAACACCTGGACCACGCGCATCTCGGCCTACCCGCAGCTGGCCACGGCCGCAGAGCAGGGCTTCCCCGACGTGCGCATCGCGCACTGGGCCGGCGTGCATGCGCCGCACGGCACGCCCGAAGCGGTGCTCGACAAGATGAGCGCAGCCATCGACGCGGCCATGAAGACGCCGGCCATCGCCGAGAAGCTCAAGGGCATGGGCATCGAGCCCATCGGCGGCACGCGCGCTTCCTTCGTGCAGTTCGTCGATGCCGAGCGCGCCCGTCTGGGCGCGGTGGTCAAGGCTACCGGCATGAAGGACGAATGAACATGAACGACAACGCCACCCATCCCGGTACTCTGCTGCGGCAGAAGGTCGCGGCGAAGCGCGGTCTCGTGGTGCCGGGCGCGGCCAACGCGCTGGCCGCGCGCGTGATCGAGGAACTGGGCTTCGAGGCCGTCTACCTGAGCGGTGCCGGGCTCACCAACACCTTCTACGGCATGCCCGACCTGGGCTTCGTCCACCTGGGCGACCTGGCACAGCACACGGCCGCGCTGCGCGATGCAGTGAAGCTGCCGATCATCGTCGACGCCGACACCGGGTTCGGCAACGCGCTCAACGTGCAGCACACGGTGCGCACGCTGGAGCGCGCCGGCGCCAACGCGATCCAGCTGGAGGACCAGGTGAGCCCCAAGAAGTGCGGGCACTTCGAGGGCAAGGCCGTGATCGGGCGCGACGAGATGCTGGGCAAGGTGAAGGCGGCGGTCGACGCGCGGGCGCACGCCGACTTCCTGGTGATCGCGCGCACCGACGCCGCCGCGGTCGAAGGCGTCGATGCCGCGATTGCACGCGCCGCGGCCTACGCCGAGGCCGGGGCCGACATCACCTTCGTCGAGGCGCCCGAGTCGCTGGAAGCGCTGCGCCGTATTCCGCGCGAGCTGGCCTGCCCGCAGGTGGTCAACGTGGTGATCGGCGGCAAGACGCCCACACTGGATGCGGCGGAGTTCGGCGCCATGGGCTTCGGCCTGGTGCTCTATGCCAATGCCGCGCTGCAGGGCGCGGTGCGCGGCATGACGCTGGCGCTTCAGGCCCTGCGCGACGGCGGCCGGCTCGACGAGGCGAGCGGCCTGGTCGCCACTTTCGCCGAGCGTCAGGCGCTGGTGCGCAAGAACCAGTACGACGCCCTCGAGCAGCGCTATGCCTGAGCCGGCCAGCGCGACGAGCGCGATCACTGCCATCGACAGCCACGCCCACGTCTTCCGGCGAGGACTGCCACTGGCCCCGGTGCATCGCCACGCGCCGGATTACGACGCGTTGCTGGACGATTACCTGGCGCTGCTCGATGCGCATGCGGTCTCGCATGGCGTACTGGTTCAGCCGAGCTTCCTTGGCACCGACAACAGCTTCCTGCTCGATGCGCTGCGTGCCTGCCCGGAGCGGCTGCGCGGCGTGGTGATCATCGAGCCCACACTCGGCGACGATGCGCTGGCGGAGCTGGACCGGCAAGGAGTCCGTGGCATTCGCCTCAACCTGGTGGGGCTGCCCATTCCCGATTTCGCGCGCGCCGAATGGCGGCGGCTCTTCAAGCAGGTGCGCGCGCTCGACTGGCATGTGGAGCTGCACCGCGAATCGCGCGACCTGCCGCAGGCCGGCCAGCCGATCCTCGATGCCGGGTGCAAGCTGGTGGTCGACCACTTCGGCCGCCCCGGCGCGGCGCTCGCCGACGACGAAGGCTTCGCATGGCTGCTGGCCAGCGCCGCAACGCAGCGCGTGTGGGTGAAGCTGGCGGCCGCCTACCGCAGCTGGCCCGACCAGCGCGGCAGCGCCGCCCGCGCCGCCGCGCTGGCGCTGCTGCAGGCGTTCGGCGCCGGCCGCCTTCTCTGGGGCAGCGACTGGCCCCATACGCAGCACCAGCCGCTGGCCGATTTCGGTTCCACCCGGGGGGCGCTGGCCGACTGGGTTGAGGATGAACATGCGCGCCGGCGCATCCTGGTCGACACGCCGGCGGCGCTGTTCCGCTTCGCCTGATCACAAGAAAGCAACGTGCCTGCATGGGCGCTGCAAGGAGATAAAGATGGTCCATCGCACACGCTTCGCGCGAGTCGTCCTTCATGCCGTCCGCGGTACGGTCCTGATGCTGGCGGCGCTGGCCGTTCACGCGCAGGTACAGGCGCAGGCCTGGCCGGCCAAGCCGGTCCGCCTGGTCGTGACCTACCCACCCGGCGGCACTGTGGATGTGGTGGCACGCATCGTCGCCCCGAAGCTCTCGGCACGTCTCGGCCAGCCGGTGGTGGTCGACAACCGCGGGGGCGCCGGCGGCGCGATCGGCGGCGAGCTCGTGGCCAAGAGTCCGGCCGACGGCTACACCGTGATGCTCGATGCGTCCAACCATGCGCAGAACCCGGCGCTGCGCAGCAAGATGCCCTTCGACACGCTGCGCGACTTCGCGCCCGTGTCGCTCCTCGTCAAGGTCCCGAACATCCTGGTGGTGCATCCCGCGGCGCCGATCCGGAGCGTCCAGGACCTGATCGCGCAGGCCAAGGCGCGGCCTGGCGAGATCAATTACGCGTCTTCCGGCAACGGCTCATCGCCGCACCTGGCCGCCGAGCTCTTCGATTCGATGGCGAAGACGCGCATGACGCACGTGGCCTACAAGGGCGGCGGCCCCGCGCTCACCGACGTCATGGCGGGTCAGGTGCCGGTGTTCTTTGCGAGCCTTGGCTCGGGCATGCCCTACATCCAGGGCGGCAAGCTGCGGCCGATCGCGATCGGCGGCAGTGCGCGCTCGCCGGCACTCCCCGAGGTGCCGACCATCGCCGAGTCAGGCCTGCCGGGCTACGAGATGTACGAGTGGAATGCGGTGTTCGTGCCCGCGGGCACGCCGGCGCCGGTGATCGAGCGGCTTTCCAGGGAAATCGCCGCGACGCTCAAGGAGGCAGACGTGCGCCAGCGGCTGGAAGCCCTGGGTGCCGAGGTGATCGGCGCCGGCCCGGCCGAGCTCGATGCCTTCCGCCGCGCCGAGCTCGCCAAGTGGAGCCGGCTCGCGAAAGAGAACAAGCTTCAGCTGGACTGAACCGGTCCCAGTGTCTGCGCGAACGTGTCGGCAAAAGTCGGCCGCGAGCGCGCCAGCCACATCGCCGACAGCTCGAAGGCCGGCAGGCTCGCGCCGTCGCGCACCTCGGCGTAGCGCACGCCCTCGTGTCGCAGCGCGCGCGCGGAGCGCGGCAGCAGCGACCAGCCCAGGCCGGCCGCCACGCAGGCCAGCACCGTCAGCGTGCGGTTAGCGTCCTGTACCACCTGCACCTGGTGGCCGGCGCGGCGGATCGCGCCCAGCATCTGGCTGCGCAAGGCCGGGATCTGCTGCTCGGGAAACCAGACCAGGCCGTGCTGCGCGACCTCTGCCAGGGACACGCAGCCGTCCTCTGCCACATCGAAGGCGGCGGGCAGCGCGGCGATCATCGGGTCCTCCCCCAGCCGCAGTTCGTTCACGCGCGCATCGACCGAGACCGGGGGGTGCAGCAGCGCGATGTCGATGCGCCCGCCCGCCAGCGCGTCGACCTGCTCGGCGTTGCTCATCTCGCGCAGCACCACCTCGAGCCGTGGATGCTCGGCGCGCAGCAGACGCAGCGCGCGTGGCAGCACTTCGTAGATGGCATGGGTCACGAAGCCCACCGTGAGGCGGCCCGCGCGGCCCGCCGCGATGGCGCGTGCCCGCTCGGCGGCCGCATCGCCATGGGCAATGCTGGCGCGCACGTCGTCCACGACCGCGAGGCCCGCCTCCGTCAGGGTCGCGCCGCGCCGCGTGCGCGTGAACAGCGGCGTGCCGATCTCGCGCTCGAGGCGGTTCAGCGTCTGGGTGAGGGCCGGCTGCGCGATGCCCAACTGCTCGGCCGCGCGCGTGAGGCTGCCCGCCTCGCTGATCGCGAGGATGCAGCGCATCTGGCGGGTGTCCATCAGCGCGTCCCGCCGCGGCTCATAGGGCAAGCTCCGCCCTGCGGGCTGCGATGCCATGAGCCTTCGGAGCGGCCGTGCAGCTCATTCGACGCCTCCGCCCGGGACATACCAGCGCGTCGCGATCAGCTCCGGCTCGTCATGCGCCAGCAGCCGCGCCCAATGGCGGTCGGCATCCTCGACGAACAGGTCGCGCGCGATCGCCTGGGCCAGCCGGGCGGCGCCGATCGCGAGGCCGGGGATGTCGCCCGCGAGCGCACCGTGGGTCATGGTGGCGCCCCAGTTGAACAGGCGCATGCGCGACAGCGCCTCGGTCGCGTCCGGCGGGCCGGGCGCGTGGGCACGCAGCTCGAAGCCCGCGCCCAGATAAGGAAAGCGCGCCGGCTCGGGATGGCGCCGCGCCTCTTCGGACGGCACGTGGCGCGCCCAGGTGTCGACCAGCGGCGTGTAGCGGCCGATCTCGGGCCGGTCGAGCAGGTCGACGTCGAAGCCGGTGCCGAAGATCACCGCGTCGAAGCGCTCGCTGCCGCCATCGGGCAGGGCGACCGTCACGCCGTCTTCGCCGGGCACCACGTCCACCCAGGGCGTGCCCAGGCGCAGCGTGAAGGCCGCGTGCGCGTCGCAGCGGCGCACGCTCTCCCAGGGCGGCGGCACCTGCTCGTCGAAGATGTAGGTGTAGACGCGCCACTTCCGCGCATCGTCCAGCCCCTCGAAGCCGCGCAGGAAGCCGTGGCTGGAGGCGGCCTTGCTCTTGTTGACCTGCGGCAACTGCGCGCGGCGCGCGAACAGCTGGACCTCGGCGGCGCCGGCCTCCAGCGCGCTGCCCGCATTGTCGAAGGCCGAGGCGCCGGCGCCCAGCACGCCGATGCGCCGGCCTTCCAGGGCGGCGAAGTCGATCGCATCGGCCGAGTGGAACACCCGGCCGGCCGCGAGCGGATCGTCGCGCCGCAGTGTCGGGAAGTCCGGCCAGCGCGGCGCGCCGCTGCCGTCGCGGCCCAGCGCGAGCACGAGCTGACGGGCGCGCACGGTCTCGCGCCGGCCGCCGGGGCCTTCGAGCTCGATCGAGAGCAGGCGGCCGCCTTCGCCGTGCGAGACCGCGCGCAGGCTGACGCCGTTGTCCACCGCCAGGCCGACGGTGTCGCGCACCCATAGCAGGTAGTCGCGCCAGTCGATGCGGCCGATCTTGTGCAGCGCCTGCCAGCCGTCGCTGCCGTGCTGCGCCTCGTACCAGGCCCGGAAGGAGAGCGAAGGCACGCCCAGTTCCGGCCCGCCGACCTGCTTGGGGCTGCGCAGCGTCAGCATGCGCGCGTAGGTGCCCCAGGGGCCTTCCTCGCCGCGCGCGGCGCGGTCGATCACGCGGATATTCGTCAGGCCCTCGCGGTGGAGGGCGAAGGCGGCGGTCTGGCCGCACATGCCGGCGCCGGCCACCAATACGTCGAGCACGGGCGAGGCCCCGGTGGCGGATTCGGCCGGGAGCATCCAGGTGGGCGGCGGGACGTTGATGCGTTCGAGGTCGGCGCGCGCCCGTATCGCCAGGGCTTCGAGCGCCGCGGCGTCGCGCGGGCTTGCGGTGAACTGCGGGGGCACCGGCGGCAATGCGGCGGTGGAGGTGTCGTGGGGCATAGCGTGAAGATAATCCAGATGATGATCGCCCTCGACTGCTATTACAGCCTCTCCTCGCCCTGGGCCTACCTCGGCGGCCCGCAACTGCAGGACCTCGTGCGTCGCCACCACGTGCACCTCACGCTCAAGCCCTACGACTTCCAGGCCGTGGTGCCGCAGACCGGCGGCATCCCGCTCAAGACGCGACCCGAGGCCCGTCGTACCTATCACGCGCTCGAGCTCGCCCGCTGGCGCGACTACCTGGGCATGCCGCTGGTGCTGGAGCCCGCGCACTATCCCAAGGGCAAGCCCGCCGATCCGAACTGGAACAAGTACGCCGGCTGGATGGTGATCGCCGCCCAGCTGCAGGGGCTGGACGCGCAACCGCTGTCCCATGCGCTGCTGCGCGCGCTGTGGGCCGAGGAGCGCGACACCTCGAAGGCCGACGTCCGCATTTCAGTGGCCGACGAGAACGGCTACGACGGCGCGGCGCTGCAGGCGCTCGAGCAGGCCGCCGAGACGCAGGCCGCCTACCGCGCCTACAGTGCCGAGGCGGTAGAGAAGGGCGTGTTCGGCTCGCCGACCTACGTGCTCGAGGGCGAGCGTTTCTGGGGACAGGACCGGCTGGGCTTCCTGGACCGGGCGCTGGACCGGCTGCGCGGCTGAGAGGCCGCTGGTCGGCAGCGCGGCGCGGCAGATAATCCCCCGATGCGAATCCGCTTCACCAAGATGCAGGGCGCCGGCAACGACTTCGTCGTGCTGGACGAGACCCGCGGCGCGCTCGGCCTCGACGCGGCGCAGTACCGCTTCCTGGCCGACCGCCATTTCGGCGTGGGCGCCGACCAGATCCTCAGCGTGCGGCCCGCGCCGGCCGAGGGCGTCGATTTCCAGTACGTCATCCACAACGCCGACGGCGGCGAGGTCGAGCAGTGCGGCAACGGCGCGCGCTGCTTCATGCGCTTCGTGCGCGAGCACGGGCTGACCGACAAGGAGCAGGTGCGGGTGCAGACGCTGTCGGGGGTCATCGAGCCGAAGATGGGCGCCGACGGCCGCGTGACGGTGGACATGGGCGCCCCCATCTTCGAGCCGCAGCGCGTGCCCTTCGACACCGCCGGCCTGGACCCGCAGCACGACAACGGTTGGCACACCTGGCACCTCACCCTGGGCACGCACGCCGACAGCGCGAAGGTGTCGGTGGCGGTGCTCTCGATGGGCAATCCGCATGCGGTCCAGATCGTGCCCGATGTCGATGCCGCGCCGGTGGCGAAGCAGGGCCCGGCGATCGAGCACCATCCGCGCTTTCCCCAGCGCGTGAATGCCGGCTTCATGCAGATCGTCGATCGCGGCCATGTGCGCCTGCGGGTGTTCGAGCGCGGCGCCGGCGAGACCCTGGCCTGCGGCACCGGCGCCTGCGCCGCGGTGGTGGCGGGCATCCGCCTCGGGCGGCTCGACACCCGCGTCGACGTGCAGACCCGGGGCGGGCTGCTGACCATCGAGTGGGCCGGCGACGGCGCGCCGGTGCTGATGACGGGCCCCGCCGTCACCGTGTTCGAGGGCGACATCGAGGTCCCCGACGCCCCATGAACTCCATCCACCGAGACGCCATGAATCCCATCACCGAAGACGATATCGCCAACTACCTCTCGAACACGCCCGACTTCTTCGAACGCCATGCGCAGCTGCTGGCCCAGGTGCAGCTCACCAGCCCGCACGGCAACCGCGCCGTGAGCCTGCAGGAGCGCCAGGCCGAGATGCTGCGCGAGAAGATCAAGGCGCTGGAGCACCGCGTGATGGACATGGTGCGCCACGGCACCGAGAACGTCGTCACCGCCGACCGCCTGCAGCGCTGGACCCGCGGCCTGCTGACCACGCGCGACCCGCGCGCGCTGCCCACGCGTATCGCGAGCGACCTGGAGACGCTGTTCGTGGTGCCGCAGGTCGCGATCAAGATCTGGGACTGCGACGGCAGCTACCTCCACGAGCCCTACGCGCAGCAGGTGAGCGAGGACATGAAGGCGCTGGCCACCTCGCTCACCGCGCCCTACTGCGGCCTCAACGCGGGCTTCGAGGTCGCTGGCTGGCTGGCCGAGCCGCAGGCGGCGGTGTCGATCGCGCTGATCCCGCTGCGTCCCGAACCCGAGGCGGCGGCTTTCGGCCTGCTGGTGCTCGCATCGCCCGATGCGCATCGCTTCAACGCCGAGATGGGCACCGACTTCCTGGAGCGCATTGCCGAGCTGGCCTCGGCGGCGCTGTCGCGGCTGCGTTCTTGATCGCGCGGCGCGCGCTGGCGGGCGCGGTCCTCGTGCTGCTGCTGGGCTATGCGGCGATCCACGCCACGGTCTGGCTGCATGCGCGCGAGCGGCTTGCGCACCCGCCGGCGCGCGCGGCCGATGCGGCGCTGGTGCTCGGCAACCGCGCGTACCGCGACGGCCGGCCCAACCCGTGCCTGACCGGGCGCGTCGATGCCGCCATCGCGCTGGCGCGCGCGGGGCAGGTGCGCCAGCTCCTGCTCTCGGGCGGCGTGGACAAGGAAGACGGCCGCATCGAGGCCGAGGTGATGCAGCAGCATGCGCGCGACTCGGGCTACGAGGGCGCGCTGCTGATGGAGCCGGTGTCGCAGTCCACGCGGGAGAACCTCGCGAGGTCGCGGCCACTGCTCGAGGCGGCGGGCGTGAAGCGCGTGATCGTCGTCTCCGAGCCCTATCACCTCTGGCGCGTCGAGCGCCTTGCGCACGCGGCCGGCTTCGACCGCCGCTTCGAGGTGCAGTACGCCGCCGCGCCCACTGCCTGCTGGCAGCGCTGGGGCATGGCCTTCCGGGGTGCGTTGCGCGAGCCGCTGGCCATCGTGAACAATGCCGCCAATGGATACCTTCACTGAATCGCCGCTGGTCGAGCGGTATCTCGAGCACGTGCGGGTCGAGCGTCGATTGGCAGATCGCACCGTCGAGCTCTATGCGATCCACCTCAAGACGCTGATCGTGAACGCCGCAGCCGCCGGACTGCCGCTGGAGCAGGTGCAGACCGCCCATGTGCGCCGCTGGATGGCGCAGTTGCACAGCGCGGGCCGGGAGTCGCGCGGCATCGCGCTGGTGCTGTCCTGCTGGCGCGGCTTCTACCGCTGGCTGGGCCACGAGGGGCGGATCGTTGCGAACCCGGTGCAGGATGTGCACGCGCCCAAGGCTGGGCGGCCGCTGCCGAAGGCGCTGGCGGTCGACGAGGCGGTGCAACTTGCGCAATTGCATGACGACGAGGCCGACCCCTGGACCGAGGCCCGCGACCGCGCCATCGTGGAGCTGCTCTATGGCTGCGGCCTGCGCGTCGGCGAGCTCACCGGCCTCGACCTGCGCGCCAGCAACACGGCGCGCGGCTGGGTTGATCTCGACGCGCAGGAGGCCAGCGTGCTCGGCAAGGGCAGCAAGCGGCGCACCGTGCCGGTCGGCGCCAAGGCGGCCGAGGCGCTGGCGGACTGGCTGGCGCGGCGCGAAGACTGCGCGGCGCTGCCGGCGGCGCGGCTGCGCGATCCGGCCGGCGCCGCGGCGCTCTTCATCGGCCGCACCGGCACCCGCCTGTCGCCCCATGCCATCTGGCGCCAGTTGCGCCAGCGCAGCCTGAAGGCGGGCCTGGCCGCGCCGGTGCATCCGCACATGCTGCGCCACTCCTTCGCGAGCCACGTGCTGCAGTCCAGCAGCGACCTGCGCGCCGTACAGGAACTGCTGGGCCACGCCAGCATCTCGACCACGCAGGTCTACACGCGGCTGGATTTCCAGCACCTGGCCAAGGCCTACGATGCGGCACATCCGCGGGCCCGGGTGAAAGAAGACGGCGGCAAGAAATGAAAACACTCCGCCTGCGCCCCGGCAAGGAACGCTCGTTGCTGCGCCGCCATCCGTGGATCTTCGAATCGGCCATCGCCAAGGGCGGCGGCGATGCGGGCGAGACGGTGCGCATCGAGGCTGACGACGGCCGCTTCCTGGCGTGGGCGGCCTTCAGCCCGCATTCCAAGATCCGCGCGCGGGCCTGGAGTTTCGACGAGCAGCAGCGCATCGATTCGGCTTTCATGACGTCGCGGGTGGCGAGCGCGGTGGCGGCGCGGGAGCGCTTCGAGTTGCCGAGCGACGGCGTGCGCCTGGTGCACGGCGAGGCCGATGGCCTGCCGGGGTTGATCGTCGACCGCTACGGCGACACGCTGGTGGCGCAGTTCCTGTCGGCCGGGGCCGAGCGCTGGAAGAGCGTGCTGGCCGATGCGCTGCTGGCGGCCACCGGCCTGGCGAAGCTCTATGAGCGCTCCGACGCGAGCGGCCGCGAGCGCGAGGGGTTGGCGCCCGCGGCCGGCTGGCTGCGCGGCAGCGGGCCCACCGAACTGACCATCCGCGAGCACGACTGGCAGCTCACGCTGGACATCGCCACCGGGCACAAGACCGGCTTCTACCTCGACCAGCGCGACAGCCGCGGGCGCTTCGCGGAGCTGGCGCGGCGCCGGCGCTTCCGGCGCGTGCTCAACTGCTTTTGCTACACGGGCGGCTTCACGGTCGCGGCGATGGCCGGGCTGAAGGCGGCGGGCGCGCTCGATGGGGCGGAGCTGCTGTCCATCGACTCCTCGCTGCCGGCGCTGGAGCGCGCGCGGGCCCATGTGGCCCTCAACGGCTTCGAAGGCGCCCGCGCCGAGTTCCTGGACGCCGATGTCAATGCCTCCCTGCGCCGCTTTCTCGACGAGGGCCGCAGCTTCGATGCCATCGTGCTCGACCCGCCCAAGTTCGCCCCCACCGTGGCCCATGCCGAACGCGCGGCGCGGGCCTACAAGGACCTCAACCGGCTCGCCCTGAAGCTGCTGGTGCCGGGCGGCGTGCTGCTGACCTTCTCCTGCTCGGGCGGCATCGGCGCCGACCTGTTCCACAAGATCGTGGCCTCGGCCGGCATCGATGCGGGCGTGGACGGCTATATCAGCGAGCGCCTGGGCGCGGCGCCGGACCACCCGATGACCATCGAGTTCCCCGAGGGCGAGTACCTGAAAGGCTTGGTGGTCGTGCGCAAGTGAGCCGCAGGGCCGCTGCGAAGGCGAACGGCACCGCAGCCGAAGGCGAAGGTACTCCGGAGACCCGGTCGCGGCTCTTTGCCCCTGCGGCGGCGCGGCTTGGGGCACGTGGCTAAACTTCCCGCCTTCCCCCTCGTCCCCCTTCCCGGAGCATCCATGGCCCTGATCCCCGCCACCATCCTCACCGGCTTCCTCGGCTCCGGCAAGACCACGCTGCTCAAGCGCATCCTGAGCGAGGCGCACGGGCAGAAGATCGCCGTGATCGAGAACGAGTTCGGCGAGGAGAACATCGACAACGACATCCTGGTCACCGAGTCCAAGGAGCAGATCGTGCAGATGAGCAACGGCTGCATCTGCTGCACCATCCGCGAGGACCTGCGCGAGGCCCTGCAGCTGCTGGCCGCCAAGAAGCGCAAGGGGCTGCTCGACTTCGACCGCGTGGTGATCGAGACCACCGGCCTGGCCGATCCGGGCCCGGTGGCGCAGACCTTCTTCATGGACGACGAGATCGCCGAAAGCTATCTGCTGGACTCGATCCTCACGCTGGTGGACGCCAAGCATGCGCCGCAGCAGCTCAACGACCGCCAGGAAGCGCGCCGCCAGGTGGGCTTCGCTGACCAGATCTTCATCAGCAAGAGCGATCTGGTGGCGGCCGAGGAGACCGAGGCGCTGATCCACCGCCTCAAGCACATGAACCCGCGTGCCCCGCAGCAGAAGGTGCATTTCGGCGACGTGCCGTTGAAGGACGTGTTCGACCTGCGCGGCTTCAACCTCAATGCCAAGCTGGACATCGATCCGGACTTCCTGAAGGAGGAAGAGGAGCACGACCACGACCATGCGCACGGCGAGCATTGCGACCACCCCTCGCACAAGCACGAGGGTCATGGCCACCACCATCACCACGATGACGACGTGAAGAGCTTCGTCTTCCGCGCCGACCGGCCCTTCGACCCGGCCCGGCTGGAGGACTTCCTGGGCGCAATCGTCAACATCTACGGCCCGCGCATGCTGCGCTACAAGGGCGTGCTGAACATGCAGGGCACCGAGCGCAAGGTGATCTTCCAGGGCGTGCACCAGCTGATGGGCAGCGACCTCGGCCCGGCCTGGGGACCGGACGAAAAGCGCAACAGCCGCATGGTGTTCATCGGCATCGACCTGCCGCGCGAGATCCTGGAGCAGGGGCTGGAACAGTGCCTGGTCTGACCGGGATCGCCTGACCTTCTATACAATCGCGCGCCTGTTCCGGAGGTCAGGCATCGTCCTTCCCGGGACGATGTGTGACTTTTGACATAGAGCAGCACACGTTTTCGGCCTGCTTTCGGGGGTATAACCCCTGGGTTCGCCGTTGGCGAGCCCCCTGACAAGGCGGGGTCCCGCGAAGCCCTCGGGCAGCAGTGGTTCCCATGGGAGTAAATCCCCATTGAAAGCGCGTACCAGTTCGTCGAAGGAGCCAGTCACCGTGAAGAAACCAGTCGCCCAGGCAAAGCCCGTGTCCAGACCGGCCGTCAAGAAGACGGCGGTTGCGAAGCAGGCCGCGCCCGCCGCGAAGAAGGTTTCCGCGCCCAAGACCGTCGGACCTGTCGCGCCGCCGAAGCCTTCTGCCACGAGCAAGGCCAAGGCTGCGGGTGCAGGTGCTTCCTCATCAACCCACGCGGCCGGTACTCGCGCCGCCGCACCAGCTTCATCGATCCCCGTTAAAAAGGCGGTTGCGGCCCCTGCCGCAGCGACACCTGCTATGACCACTCCGACCACCCCCTCCGACACCTCTCCCTCCAACGCACCCGCACCCGCTCGCGGCGGGCGCGTCTCGCGGCTGTCGCAGCTGACCGTGCCCTCCATGCCGCAATCGGTGGCATCCACCGCGGCCAAGTCCAGCTTCGTCCAGGACTTGAAGACCGCGCTGGTGCCGCCGCCGCCCGTCGCCATCAAGAAAGACCCGAAGCTGGCCAACAACTGGAAGACGAAGTCGGTCGAGGAGCTCACCGATGCCGAGGTGATTGCCATGCCGGACTCCGAGTACATGAACGAGAAGCAGATGGCCTTCTTCCGGCTCAAGCTGCAAGCGCTCAAGCGCGAGATCCTCGAGAGCGCCGGCGAGACCACCGAGCACCTGCGGGAGGACACCGTCGTGGTGCCCGACCCGGCCGACCGCGCCACCATCGAGGAAGAGCACGCGCTCGAACTGCGCACCCGCGACCGCGAGCGCAAGCTGCTGAAGAAGATCGAGCAGTCGATCCAGCGCATCGACGCCGGCGACTACGGCTACTGCGACGAGACGGGCGAGCCGATCGGCCTCGGCCGGCTGCTGGCGCGCCCGACTGCCACGCTGTCGATCGAGGCGCAGCAGCGCCGCGAGCTCAAGCAGAAGATGTTCGGCGACTGAGTCACCGAAGCATCGAAGGGAGTCGCTGCGCATGGCCAAGGAAGATACCGGCCGGCTGCTGTCCAAGGTGGCCAAGTTCGTTCGCAATCCGCTCAAGGATTGGTCCGAGCTCGATGCCGAGGAGTCCTCGCAGCTCGAGAACGGCTACAGCCGCGAGATGCTCAAGGAAATGATCGAGCGGCGGCAGCGCAATGACTTCGTGCGTCGCCGCGAGTTCGACATGCTTCGCAAGCTGCGCCAGCGCGAGGCGGCCGGCGGGCGCGACGCGGCGGCCACGCCGTCCTCCTTCAACATCAGCAGCACCACCGGCAAGACCGAAGGCCGGGCGCTCACGCTCAAGAAGATCGCCGAGATCGAGGAGCAGATGTCGCAGCAGTGGTGGAAGAACCGCGGCCCAGGCGGAGAACAGGCCGCCGGGGACGGCAAGGCAAGCGGCGACATGGCTGCCCAGCACGCCCGCGCCTACGCCGACACCGTGCCCGGTGTAGCGCCGCCGCAGGGCGCCGCCGGCCCGGCTGCCGTGCCCTCGGTCTCCGACGGCTGCATCGAGGAGGCCGCGATCCGCTTCGCCCATGGCGACGACGCCGGCACGGAAGCGATCCTCCTGCAGGCGCTGGCGCCCGACGCCTCGGGCGCCGATCACGACGACACCTGGCGAGCGCTGTTCGACTTCTATCGCGCCGTCGGCGATGCAGAGAAGTTCTCGGCGGCGGCTGTGCGCTACACCCAGCGCACCAGCCGCAACCCGCCCGAATGGATCTCGCTGCGCGCGGTGGCGCGCCATGCCCAGATCGCCGCGGCATCGACCGTCAGCGCCCCGCCTCCGGCGCCAGTGGGCGGCGCCGACTGGGCCAGCCCCGCCGTGCTCAGGCGCGAAGACCTGCTGGGCCTCACGCGCGCACTCGGCGCGGCCGGCCCCACCTGGAAGCTGGATTGGAGTGCGCTCGACGCCATCGAGCCCGATGCAGCCGGCCCGCTGCGTGCGCTCTTCAACCATTGGGCCGACTCGGCGGTGCAACTGCGCTTCGCCGGCGCCGACCGGCTGCAGATCGCGCTCACCGAGGCCACCCCGGTCAACGAACGCCGGGTCGACGCCATCTGGTGGCAACTGCACATGGCCGCGCTGCGTGTCATGCACCGGCCGGACGAGTTCGAGCTGCTGGCGCTCAACTATTGCATCACCTACGAAGTGTCGCCCCCGCCCTGGGAAGACCCGAAGGGCGATTTCGGCGAGCTCGAGGTGTCGGCGGCCACGGCCCGGCCCTCGGTGTCGTCGGGATTCTCGATCTCGGGGCACGACGATGAGCTGATCGGCGCCGACGCCGCGCCGACGCACGCCGCGGCCGGCCACGGCTCGCTGGCGGGCGAGCTCGCTGGCGAATCGCTCCCGACCTGGGAGCGCCTCGACAAGGAGCTCGCCGGTGCGCAGGGCCTGTCGATTTCCTGCGCCGGACTGGTGCGGCTCGACTTCGTGGCCGCCGGTTCCCTGCTGAACTGGGTTACCGCCCGCGACGCGCGCGGCGAGCGGGTCGCTTTCGTCGACGCGCATCGCCTGATCGCCGCCTTCTTTGGCGTGATCGGGATTGCGGACCACGCCGAAGTCGCGATCAGGGCGAACTGAAACCCGGCCCCGGCCCACGCCATGCGCCGCGTTGGCCTCTTCGCCGAAGAGGTCGCCGCAACGCGTTATTCTGTTTTCCACCCGCTCCCCATCCCCGGCTTGCATTCGTGCAGGCTATCGCCATATTGCTTCGATGGAACAATTTCACGGAACCACGATCATCAGCGTGCGCCGCAAGACCCCGAACGGCGACCAGGTCGCCATCGGCGGCGATGGCCAGGTCACGCTGGGCAACATCGTCATCAAGGGCAGCGCGCGCAAGGTGCGCCGGCTCTACCAGGGCAAGGTGCTCGCCGGTTTCGCCGGCGCGACCGCCGATGCCTTCACCCTCTTCGAACGCTTCGAGGGCAAGCTCGAGAAGCACCAGGGCCACCTGGCGCGCGCTGCCATCGAGCTGACAAAGGACTGGCGCACCGACCGCGTGCTGCGCCGCCTGGAGGCGATGCTGGCCGTCGCCGACGCCCACAGCTCGCTGATCATCACCGGCAACGGCGACGTGCTGGAGCCCGAGAACGGCATCATCGCGATCGGCTCCGGCGGCGCCTATGCCCAGGCCGCTGCCAAAGCGCTGCTCGACCACACCGAGCTGAGCGCCGCCGACATCGTCAAGAAGTCGCTCGAGATCGCGGGCGAACTCTGCATTTACACCAACATGCATCACACCGTAGAGACCCTGTGAGCCCAGCGAGTGACCCCATGCCCATGACCCCACAGGAAATCGTCTCCGAGCTCGACAACCACATCGTCGGGCAACCCGATGCCAAACGCGCCGTCGCCATCGCGCTGCGCAACCGCTGGCGCCGCCAGCAGGTCGACGAGAAGCTGCGCGCCGAGATCACGCCCAAGAACATCCTCATGATCGGCCCCACCGGCGTGGGCAAGACCGAGATCGCGCGCCGGCTCGCGCGCCTGGCCGACGCGCCCTTCATCAAGGTCGAGGCCACCAAGTTCACCGAGGTGGGCTACGTGGGCAAGGACGTCGACTCGATCGTGCGCGACCTGGCAGAGATGGCCGTCAAGCAGACGCGCGAGAGCGAGAGCGCCAAGGTGCGCATGCGTGCCGAGGACGGCGCCGAGGAGCGCATCCTCGACGTGCTGCTGCCCCCGGCTCGCACGGCCGACGGCTCGAACGCCGAGAGCAGCAACGCCACCCGCCAGGCCTTCCGCAAGAAGCTGCGTGAGCATCAGCTCGACGACAAAGAGATCGAGATCGAGCTCGCCGAGCAGCGCGCCCCGCTCGAGATCATGGGCCCCGCCGGCATGGAGGACATGACCGAGCAGCTGCGCGGCATGTTCGGCCAGCTGGCGCAGGGCCGGCGCAAGACGCGCAAGCTCAAGATCGGCGAGGCCATGCGCCTGCTGATCGAGGAGGAGGCGACCAAGCTGGTCAACGAGGAAGAGATCCGCACCCAGGCGATTCACAACGCCGAGCAGAACGGCATCGTCTTCATCGACGAGATCGACAAGGTCGCCACCCGCAGCGAGGCGCAGGGCGCCGACGTGTCGCGCCAGGGCGTTCAGCGCGACCTGCTGCCGCTGGTGGAGGGCACCGCTGTGAGCACCAAGTACGGCGTGGTGCGCACCGACCACATCCTCTTCATCGCCAGCGGCGCCTTCCACCTGAGCAAGCCCAGCGACCTGATCCCCGAGCTGCAAGGCCGCTTCCCGATCCGCGTCGAGCTGCAGTCGCTCTCGGTGGCTGATTTCGAGAGCATCCTGACCCAGACCCGGGCCTCGCTGGTCAAGCAGTACCAGGCGCTGCTGGCGACCGAAGGCGTGACGCTGGAGTTCACGGCGGATGGCATCACCAGGCTCGCCAGCATCGCCTACGAGGTCAACGAGCGCACCGAGAATATCGGCGCTCGGCGCCTCTCGACGGTCATGGAGCGCCTGCTCGACGAGGTGAGCTTCGATGCCGCCAAGCTTGAAGGCCAGACCGTGCGCATCGATGCCGCCTACGTGGACGCACGTCTGTCGGCACTAAGTCACGACGAAGACCTTTCCCGATTCATCCTCTGATCGGGCTTTTGCACGAGCGCTGGCGCTTGCGGTTCACGCAACACATTCATTGCGCGAGCTAAGTGCTTCACCTGCAACGGAATTCGGTATTTTTGAGGCTTCAAAAACACCGCTAAGTTGTTGATTCCATTACAAAAAATAGCCGCGACACCCAGTTGCGTGGTAGGTGTTTCCTGCTACAGTGCAAAAAAGTGCAGTTAAGTGGGAAAAAGTGTCTGTTCGTGCCTCGCCGAGGTGCACGGCGCCTTTCCAGGACAGGGGTTCGCGGTCGTGTTTCAAGGGGCTTCATCGCTCAGTCTCGATGCCAAGGGGCGGCTTTCCGTGCCGACCCGGCATCGTGACGTCCTGAGCGCGACCGCCGGCGGCCAGCTCACGATCACCAAGCACCCCCACGGCTGCCTGATGGTGTTCCCGCGTCCGGAGTGGGAGAAATTCCGCGAGCGCATCGCGGCGCTCCCGATGTCGGCACAGTGGTGGAAGCGTGTCTTCCTGGGCAATGCGATGGACGTGGACATGGACGGCACCGGTCGCGTGCTGATCTCCCCCGAGTTGCGTGCGGCCGCCGGCATCACGCGCGACGCGCTGCTGCTCGGCATGGGCAACCACTTCGAGCTCTGGGACAAGGCCACCTACGACGCCAAGGAAGCCGAGGCCACCCAGGGAGAGATGCCCGATGTGTTCCAGGATTTCTCTTTCTGAGGCCGGCAGTGCAAGCGCCATGGAGCCATACGACCGTGTTGTTGAAGGAGGCGGTGGAAGCCCTCCTTCCCGGCACCGCGCCCGGCTCCGGCACCTACGTGGATGCCACCTTCGGGCGCGG
Source organism: Variovorax sp. RA8 (assembly GCF_901827175.1). NCBI lineage: Bacteria > Pseudomonadati > Pseudomonadota > Betaproteobacteria > Burkholderiales > Comamonadaceae > Variovorax > Variovorax sp. RA8. Next base: position 1,118,370 of record NZ_LR594662.1, read on the forward strand.
CGGCCATTCCCGGGCCATCCTGGAAAGACTGTCGGAGGCCGGCCGGCTGATTGCGTTCGACAAGGACGCGGAAGCGGTGGCCGAGGCAGCGCGCATCGAGGATGCGCGTTTTTCCATCCGGCACCAGAGCTTCGACCACCTGGGGGAGCTGCCGCCGCGCAGCGTCGCCGGCGTGCTGATGGACCTCGGCGTGAGCTCCCCCCAGATCGACAACCCCGTACGGGGTTTTTCTTTTCGTTTCGACGGCCCGCTCGACATGCGCATGGACACCACGCGCGGCCAGAGCGTGGCCGAGTGGCTGGCAACGGCCGAAGTGCAGCAGATGGCGGAGGTGATTCGTGACTATGGCGAGGAACGGTTTGCTGTTCAGATTGCAAAGGCGATTGCAGCTCGCCGACAAGAACGGGGCCCAATTTCAACCACCGCCGAGCTGGCCGAGCTCGTGGCTGGCACGGTCAAAACCCGCGAGCCGGGCCAGAACCCTGCAACGCGCACATTTCAGGCTCTTCGGATTTTCATCAACGCCGAGCTTGAAGAGCTGCAACAGGCGCTAGAGGCGAGTCTTTCCGTGCTGCAACCCCAGGGCCGGCTCGCGGTGATCAGCTTCCATTCGCTGGAAGACCGCATCGTGAAGCAGTTCATCGCCAGGCATTCGCGCGAGGTCTACGACCGCCGCGCACCCTTCGCCGCGCCCCGCGCGATGAAGCTGCGCGCCATCGGCCGCATCAAGCCGACGCAGGCCGAGGTGGATGCGAACCCCCGGGCCCGCAGCGCGATCCTGCGCGTGGCCGAACGCACCGAGGAACTTTGAGCGTGGTGCGCCTCAACCTTCTCCTGCTCATGGCCGTGATCGCCTCGGCGATCTACCTGGTGCACACGCAGTACCTGTCGCGCCAGCTGTTCACCGAGCTGCACCGGGTGCAGAGCGAGACGCGCCGGCTGGAGCTCGAGCGCGACCGGCTGGAGGTGGAAAAGCGTGCCCAGGCCACGCCTTTGCGGGTCGAGCGCCTGGCCAAGGAGCAGCTCAAGATGCGCACCACCACGCCGGCCATCACGCAGTACGTGCGCGCCGACGGCACGGTGATCCCGGCCGTCGTGGCGCCCGCAGTTGCGCCGGCCGTGCCCGCTGTCCGCCCCGGCGAGGCTGGCGCGCAGCGTTCCGCCGCCGCGCCGGCCCGGAGGAGCGCGCCATGAGCCGCCGCAGCGTCCAATACACGACCAGCCCTCTGCTGGCGAGCAAGACGCCGGTCTGGCGCAGCAAGTTCATCGTTGCCGCCATCGCCTTCGGCTTCCTGGTGCTGGCCGGCCGGGCGGCTTATGTGCAAGTGGTCGGCAACGCCTTCTTCCAGCGCCAGGGCGAGGTGCGCTTCGCCCGCACGCTGGAGCTGCCCGCCAATCGCGGCCGCATCCTGGACCGCAACGGCCTGCTGCTCGCCTCCAGCGTGGTGGCGCCCAGCATCTGGGCCATTCCCGAGGACATCGAGCGCGACGATCCGGAGGTCAAGGCCAAGCTGCGCCAGGTCGCGAAGCTGCTGGGCATGGCGCAGAAGGACTTCGACAAGAAGCTGGAGGACGAGGACAAGACCTTCGTCTGGATCCAGCGCCAGGTCGACGAGCCCATCGCCAAGCAGATCGCCGCGCTCAACATCAAGGGCCTCTACCAGCGCAAGGAATACAAGCGCCAATACCCCGAGGGCGAGGCGGCCGCGCACGTGGTCGGCTTCACCGACGTCGAGGACAAGGGCCAGGAAGGCATCGAGCTCGCCTTCAACAAGGAGCTGGCGGGCAAGGCCGGCTCCAAGCGCGTGATCAAGGACCGCCTCGGCCGCGTGGTCGAGGGCATCGGCGAGGAGGTGCCGCCGCTGGACGGCCGGGACATCCAGCTCTCCGTTGACAGCAAGGTGCAGTTCTTCGCCTACCAGAAGCTGCGCGACGCGGTCACGGCCAACAAGGCCAAGGCCGGCAGCGTGGTGGTGCTGGACGCCGTCACCGGCGAAGTGCTGGCGTTGGCCAACTACCCGAGCTACGTGCCCGACAAGCGGCAGAACCTCACCGGCGAGCAGCTGCGCAACCGCGCGCTCACCGACACCTTCGAGCCCGGCTCGACCATGAAGCCCATCACGGTCGCGATGGCGCTGGAGGCCGGGCGCATCAAGCCGCAGACGCCGGTCGACACCTCTCCCGGCCGCTACAGCATCGGCGGCTTCACCATCAGCGACACCCACAACTACGGCCTGCTGACGGTCGAGGGCGTGATCCAGAAGTCCAGCAACGTGGGCGCGCTCAAGATCGCCCAGAAGATGACCCCGCACGAGATGTGGGACACCTACACCGCGCTCGGCTACGGCCAGAAGCCGCAGCTCCGTTTCCCCGGCGCCGTGACCGGCCGGCTGCGCCCGTGGAAGAGCTGGAAGCCGGTCGAGCAGGCCACCATGGCCTACGGCTACGGCCTCTCGGCCTCGCTCTTCCAGATGGCGCATTCGTACACCGCCTTCGCGCACGACGGCGCCATCATTCCCGCCACCATCCTCAAGAGCGAGGAGCCGGCCGTGGGCGTGAGAGTGTTCTCGGCGCAGAACGCGCTGGCGGTGCGCAAGATGCTGCAGATGGCGGCCGGTCCCGGCGGCACCGGCCAGCGCGCCCAGACCATCGGCTACTCGGTGGGCGGCAAGTCGGGCACCGCGCACAAGCAGGTCGGCAAGGGCTACGCCAGCAACAAGTACCGCTCCTGGTTCACCGGCATGGCGCCGATCGAGAAGCCGCGCATCATCGTGGCGGTGATGATCGACGAGCCGAGCGCCGGCCAGTACTTCGGTGGCCTGGTCGCGGCACCTGTGTTCAGCGAGGTGGTGCAGCAGACGCTGCGCATGATGAACGTACCGCCTGACCTGGCAGTCAAACCGCTGGTCGTGACCAACGGCGTGGAGGAGAGCTTCTGATGCTGGCTTTCCGCGATCCTCTCGATGCCGCGGGCTGGTTGGAGTCCCGCGTGCGCGGCGTGCTGCATGCCGACAGCCGCCCGGTCGGTGCGGGCGACGGCTTCGTCGCCTGGCCGGGCGCGGCCACCGACGGCCGGCGCCACGTCGCGGCTGCGCTGGCCCAGGGGGCGGTGGCCTGCCTGGTGGAGGCCGAGGGCGTCGAGTCCTTCGGCTTCGACGAGGGCGACGAGCGCATCGCGCGCTATGCCGGCCTGAAGGCCGCGACCGGGCCGATCGCCGCCGCCTTCCACGGCGATCCGTCGGCGCGCCTGGACCTGCTGGCCGTCACCGGCACCAACGGCAAGACCTCGACCGCGTGGTGGCTGGCGCAGGCGCTGGCTGCCCACGACGCCACGCGGCCCTGCGCCGTGGTGGGCACGCTGGGCATCGGCGTGCCGCCCGACCTCACCTACACCGGCCTCACCACGCCCGACCCGGTGATGCTGCAGCGCGAGCTGCGCGCCTTTGCCGATCGCGGCTTCGGCGCCTGCGCGATCGAGGCCTCCTCGATCGGAATCGCCGAGCGCCGGCTCGACGGCACGCGCATCGCCGTCGCGGTGTTCACCAATTTCACCCAGGACCACCTGGACTACCACGGCAGCATGGATGCCTACTGGCAGGCCAAGGCCGAGCTGTTCCGCTGGCCCGGCCTGCGCGCCGCGGTGGTCAACATCGACGACGTTCACGGTGCCAGCCTCGTGGCCGGCCTGGTCGAGCGCGGCGAGGGCGCCCCGGAGGTCTGGACGGTCTCGGCCGCCGGCGCGCCGGCCCGGCTGACGGCGACGGACATCGGCTACGACGCCCAAGGCCTGCAGTTCACCGTGGTGGAGCAGGGCGCGGCGCCGCAGCGCATGGAGACGCAGCTGATCGGCCAGTACAACGTGGCCAACCTGCTGGGCGTGCTCGGCACCCTGCGCGCGCTCGGCCTCACGCTCGCGCAGGCGGTGGCGGCCTGCGCGCGGCTGGACAGCGTGCCGGGCCGCATGGAGCGTGTGAGCGTGCCGGGCCGCCCGCTGGCCGTGGTCGACTACGCCCACACGCCCGACGCGCTCGACAAGGCGCTGGCCGGCCTGCGGCCGCTGGCGCGCCAGCGCGGCGGGCGGCTCTGGTGCATGTTCGGTTGCGGCGGCGATCGCGACACCGCCAAGCGGCCGATGATGGCCGCGGTGGCCGAGAAGCAGGCCGATCGCGTGGTGCTGACCAGCGACAATCCGCGCAGCGAGAAGCCCAACGCGATCATCAGCCAGATCCTGCTCGGACTGGCGCGCCCCGAGGCGGCCCAGGTCGAGCCCGACCGCGCCGAAGCGATCCGCCAGACCCTGGCCCAGGCCGCGCCCGACGACGTGGTGCTGCTGGCCGGCCGCGGCCACGAAGCCTGGCAGGAGATCGCGGGCGAGCGCATCGCGTTCTCCGACCGGGCGCATGCCATCGATGCATTGACGCAAGCAAGGAGCGCAGGATGAGCGCGCCGCAGGAAGACGCACCGATGATGACGCTAGCCAAGGCACTCGCCTGGCTTCCCGGCGCGCGCCTGGTCGGCGACCCGGAAGTGGCCGTCTCGCGCGTGCACACCGACACCCGCACGCTCGCGGCCGGCGACCTGTTCGTCGCGCTGAAGGGCGAGCGCTTCGACGCCAACGACTTCCTGGCCGATGCGCGCGCGCGCGGCGCGGCCGCGGCCATCGCTCACCGCGGGCTGGAGGCGGCCGGGCTGCCCGGGCTCGAAGTGCCTGATACCCTGGCCGCGCTTGGCGCCCTGGCCGCGGGCTGGCGGGCCCAGTTCGATCTGCCGCTCGTTGCGGTCACCGGCAGCAACGGCAAGACGACTGTCACGCAGATGATCGCGTCGATCCTGCGGGCCGCCGGCGTGGACCGGGCGCTGGCCACCATCGGCAACCTCAACAACGAGATCGGCCTGCCGCTGACGCTGCTGCGCCTGCGCGAGCGGCACCAGCTGGCAGTGGTCGAACTGGGCATGAACCATCCGGGCGAGATCGCCCGGCTGGCGGCGATCGCGCGTCCCACCATCGGGCTGGTCAACAACGCGCAGCGCGAGCACCAGGAGTTCATGGCCACGGTCGAGGCGGTCGCGCGCGAGAACGGCGCGGTGTTCGCCGCGCTGCCGGACAACGGCACCGCCGTCTTCCCCTACGGCGACACCTTCACCCCGCTGTGGAACGAAATGGCGCACGAGGGCGCGCCGCGGCGCTGCCTGAGCTTCGGCGAGCAGGCCAACGCGGACATCGCGCTCGGCCGTGCCGAGTGGAAGCATGGCGCATGGCAGTTCGAGGCACGCACGCCGCTCGGCGAGATCTGCACCACCCTGCGCATCGCCGGGCGACACAACGTGGTGAACGCGCTGGCGGCCATCGCCTGCTCGCTGGCCTGCGGGGTGTCGGTCGACAAGATCGCCGAAGGCCTCGCCGCCTTCGAGCCGGTCAAGGGGCGCTCGCGAGCGAGCGAGTTGCTGCTGGCCGACGGCCGGGCGATCACCGTGGTCGACGACAGCTACAACGCCAACCCCGATTCCGTGCGCGCCGCGGTCGACGTGCTCAGCGGCTTGCCGGGCCCGCGCCTGCTGGTGCTGGGCGACATGGGCGAGGTCGGCGACCGCGGCCCGCAGTTCCATACCGAGGTCGGAGCCTGGGCGGCCGAGCGCGGCATCGAGTCGCTGTTCGCACTGGGTGAGGCATCGATCCACGCCACCACGGCCTATACGCGCGCCGGCGGCAGCGAGGCGCGCCACTTCGACGACATCGACACGCTCAATGCCGCCGTGCTGGCGCAGCTGCCGCGCATCGCGAGCGTGCTGGTGAAGGGCTCGCGCTTCATGCGGATGGAGCGCGTGGTCCAGGCCCTTGCCTGCGCCTCAGGACAACAAGACAACAAGGAGGGCCGGCCATGATCCATGCGCCGCGCACGTTCGCAACATGCTGATGAGTCTCGCCCAATGGCTGCAGACGATCTCGCCGGATCTTGGTTTCCTGCGCGTCTTCCAATACCTCACCTTCCGCGCGCTGATGGCGGCGCTGAGCGCGCTGCTGCTCGGCCTCGGGGCCGGGCCCTACGTGATCCGCCGCCTGGCCGCGCTCAAGATCGGCCAGCCGGTGCGCGGCTACGCGATGGAAACGCACCTGAGCAAGAGCGGCACGCCAACCATGGGCGGCGTGCTGGTGCTGGTCTCGATCGCCTTCGCGACCTTGCTGTGGTTCGATCTCTCCAACCGCTTCGTCTGGATCGTGCTGTGGGTCACATTGGGCTTCGGCGCCATCGGCTGGGTCGATGACTGGCGCAAGGTGGTGCGCAAGGACCCCGAGGGCATGCGCTCGCGCGAGAAGTACTTCTGGCAGTCGGTGGTCGGCCTGGTCGCCGCCTTCTACCTGCTCTTCAGCATCTCGGAGAGCTCCAACTGGCGCGTGCTCGAGCTGTTCTACGCCTGGGTGGGCTCGGGCTTCGACCTGGACTTCCCGCCCAAGATCAACCTGCTGGTGCCCTTCTTCAAGGAAGTGAGTTATCCGCTCGGCGGCATCGGCTTCGTGATCCTGACCTACCTGGTGATCGTGGGCGCCAGCAACGCGGTCAACCTGACCGACGGCCTCGACGGCCTGGCGATCATGCCGGTAGTGATGGTCGGCTCCGCCCTGGGCGTCTTCGCCTACGTGACCGGCAGCGCGGTCTATTCGCGCTACCTGCTGTTCCCGCACATCCCGGGCTCGGGCGAACTGCTGGTGTTCTGCTCCGCCATGGCCGGCGCCGGCCTGGCCTTCCTCTGGTTCAACACCCACCCGGCGCAGGTCTTCATGGGCGACGTGGGCGCGCTCGCGCTGGGCGGCGCGCTGGGCACCATCGCGGTCATCGTGCGCCAGGAGATCGTGTTCTTCGTCATGGGCGGCATCTTCGTGGTCGAGGCGATCTCGGTGATGGCGCAGGTGGCCTACTTCAAGTACACCAAGAAGCGCTTCGGCGAAGGGCGCCGCGTGCTCAAGATGGCGCCGCTGCACCACCACTTCGAGAAGAGCGGCTGGCGCGAGACGCAGGTCGTGGTGCGCTTCTGGATCATCACCATGCTGCTGTGCCTGGTGGGCCTGTCGACCTTGAAGCTGAGGTGACGTCGATGCGCCATCTTCAAGACCAACACGTGCTGATCCTGGGGCTGGGCGCCTCGGGCCTGGCAATGGCGCGCTGGTGCGCGCGCAACGGAGCGAAGCTCACGGTGGCTGACACCCGCGAGGCGCCGCCGCAGTTGGAAGCGCTGCGTACCGAGCTGCCCGATGCGGTTTTCATCGGCGGGCCCTTCTCGGCCGCGCTGATCGAAGGCACCGCGGTGCGCGCGGTGTACCGCTCGCCGGGCCTGTCGCCGGCCACGGTCGCGGCGGTGGTCGATGCGGCCAAGGCAGTCGGCTTGCCGGTCGGCGGCGAGCTGGACCTGTTTGCGCACGCGTTGGCGGACCTGCGGGTGGCCGAGCGCGTGGAGGAGCCAGCGCGGCCGGCCGAGCCGGAGGCGGAGTCGGCGCAGGAGCCGCTGCAGCCCGCCGATGCGCCGGAATCACCGGAGCTGCTGCCGGCGGAGGAAACCCCGGCTGCCAACGAGCCGCAGCTTGCGGCCGAGCCCCAGTCCGAGTCGGCGCCCGTGGAAGACGACGACGATGCCGAGGCCGCCGCGCCCGTGCCCATCCCCGTTCCGCCAGCGCCCAAGGGCTACGCGCCCGCGGTGCTCGCCGTGACCGGCACCAACGGCAAGACCACCGTCACCGCGCTTACCGGCCAGTTGGTCGCACGCGCCGGCAAGACGGTGGCCGTGGCCGGCAACATCGGCCCCACGCTGCTGGACACGCTCGCTGCGCACATCGATGCCGGTACGTTGCCCGACGTGTGGGTGCTCGAACTCTCGAGCTTCCAACTCGACGGCGTGCAGGGCTTCGAGCCGACCGCAGCCACCGTGCTCAACATCACGCAGGATCACCTCGACTGGCACGGCGACATGGCGGCCTATGTCGCTGCCAAGGCGCGCATCTTCGGCACGAAAAGCATCATGGTGCTCAACCGCGAAGACGATGCGGTGATGGCGATGAGCGGGGCCGGACCGTCCCAAGCCGCGAAGGCCCCCTCGGGGGGCAGCGACGACGCGTCGGCGCGCAGCGTGGGGGCCAGGCGTCCGGCCCCGGTCAAGCTGGCCAAGGGCCAGGCGCCCCGTTCGGTCGTGACCTTCGGTGCCGCCATGCCCCTGCGTCCCGGCGACTACGGCATCGAGCGCGTCCACGGCATGGCCTGGCTGGTGCGCGCCCTGGAAGCCGACGAGACGCAGAAGCGCAAGCGCGGCGCCGCGGTCGAGGAAGAAGAGATCCACATCCAGCGCCTGATCCCGGCCGATGCATTGCGCATCCGCGGCCGGCACAACGCGCTCAATGCCCTGGCGGCACTCGCGCTCGCCACCGCTGCGGGCTGCCAGCTCGGGCCCATGCTCTACGGCCTGCGCGAGTACCGCGGCGAGCCGCACCGCGTGGAGCCGGTCGCCATCGTGGACGAGGTCGAGTACTTCGACGACAGCAAGGGCACGAATGTCGGTGCTACCGTGGCGGCCCTGGGCGGCCTCGGCGAGGAGCGCCGCGTGGTGGTGATCCTCGGCGGCGAGGGCAAGGGCCAGGACTTCGCGCCGCTGGCCGCGCCGGTGCGGCAGCATGCACGCGCGGTGGTGCTGATCGGCCGCGACGCGCCGCTGATCGAGGCGGCGCTCGCCTCCACCGGCGTGCCGCTCCTGCACGCCGCCTCGATGGAAGAGGCGGTGAAGGCCGCGGCCGGCCGCGCGCATCCCGGCGATGCAGTGCTGCTGTCGCCGGCCTGCGCCAGCTTCGACATGTTCAAGGACTACGCGCACCGCGCCGCGGTGTTCTGCGAGGCCGTGCAGGACTGGGCCGAGTCGCCGCGCGGCGTCGATGCGGGTCTGCCGGACGGAGACGGTGCATGAGTTCGACCACCGCCGCCGCGACGCCCAACAAGAGCCCCCGTTTCTGGGAGGGCTGGTTCAGCCGTGCCAAGAGCGGCATGGACGCCTTGCCCATGCACCTGCCGGTGCGCCTGGGCAGCGCCGGCATGACGCAGACCAAGGCCGCGCCGGTGCGCGTGCTGGGCTTCGACCAGGCGCTGGCCTGGGTCACGGTCGCGCTTCTGGCCTGGGGGCTGGTGATGGTCTATTCGGCCTCCATCGCACTGCCCGACAACCCGCGCTTTGCGCGCGCCGGCTACGGGGCGAGCTACTTCCTCACACGGCACATCGCCTCGATCGTGATCGCCTTCGTGGCGGCGCTGCTGGCCTTCCAGGTGCCGATGCGCACCTGGGAGCGCGGCGCGCCGTGGCTCTTCGTCGCCTCGCTGCTGCTGCTGATCGCGGTGTTAATCCCGCACGTCGGCATCAGCGTCAACGGTGCGCGCCGCTGGCTGCCGATGGGCTTCATGCGCTTCCAGCCTTCTGAACTGGCCAAGCTCGCGATGATCCTCTATGCCGCCAGCTACATGGTGCGCAAGATGGAGATCAAGGAGCGCTTCTTCCGCGCCGTGCTGCCCATGGGCGTGGCGGTGGTGGTGGTCGGCATGCTGGTGATGGCCGAGCCCGACATGGGCGCCTTCATGGTGATCGCGGTGATCGCGATGGGCATCCTGTTCCTGGGCGGCGTCAACGCACGCATGTTCTTCCTGATCGCGGCGCTGGTGGTGGCGGCCTTCGCCACCATCGTGGCTTCCAGCCCGTGGCGGCGCGAGCGCATCTTTGCCTACCTCGACCCGTGGAGCGAGGAGCATGCGCTGGGCAAGGGCTACCAGCTTTCGCATTCGCTGATCGCCATCGGCCGCGGCGAGATCTTCGGCGTCGGCCTGGGCGGCAGCGTCGAGAAGCTGCACTGGCTGCCCGAGGCGCACACCGATTTCCTGATGGCGGTGATCGGGGAGGAGTTCGGCCTGGTCGGCGTGCTGCTGGCCATCGGCCTGTTCCTCTGGCTCACCCGCCGCATCATGCACATCGGCCGCCAGGCCATCGCGCTCGACCGCGTGTTCGCCGGCCTGGTGGCGCAGGGCGTAGGCATCTGGATCGGTTTCCAGGCCTTCATCAACATGGGCGTGAACCTGGGCGCGCTGCCGACCAAGGGGCTGACGCTCCCATTCATGAGCTTCGGCGGTTCGGCGATCCTGATGAACGTGGTGGCGATGGCCTTCGTGCTGCGCATCGACTACGAGAACCGCGTGTTGATGCGGGGAGGCCGCGTATGAGCCGCACGGCCGCTCCGAAGGCGAATAGCACCGCAGCGCATGGCGCGGAGGTTGCCGTATGAGCCGCACGGCGCTCGTCATGGCAGGCGGCACGGGAGGCCACATCTTCCCCGGCCTGGCCGTGGCCGAGGCCCTGCGCGAGCGCGGCTGGCGCGTGCACTGGCTCGGCGCCCCGGGCAGCATGGAAGAAAAGCTGGTGCCGCCGCGCGGCTTCGCCTTCGAGCCCGTGCAGTTCGGCGGCGTGCGCGGCAAGGGGCCGATCACCCTGGCCTTGCTGCCCATGCGACTGCTTCGCGCCTTCTGGCAAAGCCTGGCCGTGGTGCGCCGCGTGCGGCCCGACGTGGTGCTGGGCCTGGGCGGCTACATCACCTTCCCGGGCGGCATGATGAGCGTGCTGCTCAACAAGCCGCTGGTGCTGCACGAGCAGAACTCGGTGGCCGGGCTCGCCAACAAGATCCTGGCTGGCGTGGCCGACCGCGTCTTCACCGCCTTCCCTGACGTGATGAGGAAGGCGCAATGGATCGGCAATCCGCTGCGCGCGGCCTTCCTTTCGCAGCCCGACCCGGCCACGCGCTTCGCCGGCCGCAACGGACCGCTCAAGTTGCTGGTGGTGGGCGGCAGCCTGGGCGCGAAGGCGCTCAACGCCGTGGTGCCGACGGCGCTGGCCCGCATCGCGCCGGAGCATCGCCCGACGGTCACGCACCAGAGCGGCGCCAGGCAGATCGACGAGCTGCGCGCCAACTACGCCGCCGCCGGCGTCGAGGGCGAGCTCACCCCCTTCATCGAAGACACAGCGCGCGCCTATGCCGATGCCGACCTGATCGTCGCGCGCGCCGGCGCGAGCACCGTCACCGAGATCGCGGCCGTCGGCGCGGCTGCGCTGTTCGTGCCTTTCCCTTCCGCCGTGGACGACCACCAGACCACCAACGCCCGCTTCCTGGTCGACGCGGGCGGGGGCTGGCTCGTTCAGCAAACCGAATTGACTCCCGAATTGCTCGCCGATTTGCTACAGAAGACCGGGCGCCCCGCGCTCATGGAACGCGCCGTGAAGGCCAAGGCGATGCAGAAGACCGAGGCCGTCGAGGTCATGGTGCGCGCCTGCGAGGAGCTTGCGAAATGACGCCCACCCCCGTTGCTTGCTCACTTCGTGTAGCCGCCTCCCCCCTCAAGGGGGCGACACCAGCGGCCCGGCAAAGCCGGTTCCGCGGTGTCTCCCGAACGGGCTTCGCCTTGCTCGCCGCTCGCAAGAACGGAGGTCGCGTATGAAGCATGCCATCCGTCATATCCATTTTGTCGGCGTGGGCGGCTCCGGCATGAGCGGCATCGCCGAGGTGCTGCTCAACCTGGGCTACAAGATCACGGGTTCGGACCTGGCCGACAGCGTCACGCTCAAGCGCCTCGGTGGCCTGGGCATCGGCACCTTCGTGGGCCACGACGCGGCCAACATCGCCGGCGCCGATGCGGTCGTCACCTCCACCGCCGTGCATGCCGGGAACCCCGAGGTGGTGGCCGCGCGCGAGAAGCGCATCCCGGTGGTGCCGCGCGCGCTGATGCTGGCCGAGCTGATGCGCCTCAAGCAGGGCATCGCCATCGCCGGCACGCACGGCAAGACCACCACCACGAGCCTCGTGGCCAGCGTGCTCGCCGCCGCCGGGCTGGACCCCACCTTCGTGATCGGCGGCCGCCTCAACAGCGCCGGCGCCAATGCGCAGCTGGGCAGCGGCGACTACATCGTGGTGGAGGCCGACGAGTCGGACGCCTCCTTCCTCAACCTGCTGCCGATCATGGCGGTGGTGACGAACATCGACGCCGACCACATGGAGACCTACGGGCACGACTTCGCGAAGCTCAAGAAGGCCTTCGTCGACTTCCTGCACCGCATGCCCTTCTACGGCGTGGCGATCCTGTGCACCGACGACCCGGCGGTGCGCGACATCGTGACCGAGGTCTCCTGCCCGGTCACCAGCTACGGCTTCGGCGAGGACGCGCAGGTGCGCGCCATCAACGTGCGCGCGGTCGGCCAGCAGATGCACTTCACCGCGCAGCGGCGCAACGGTGTCACGCTGCCCGACCTGGACATCGTGCTCAACCTGCCCGGCGAGCACAACGTGCGCAACGCGCTGGCGGTGATCGCAGTGGCGGTCGAACTCAGCGTGCCCGACGAGGCGGTGCAGCGCGGCCTGGCCGACTTCAAGGGCGTGGGCCGGCGCTTCCAGCGCTATGGCGACGTCAAGCTGCGCGGCGCCCAGGGCCTGGGCAGCTTCACGCTGATCGACGACTACGGCCATCACCCGGTCGAGATGGCGGCCACCATTGCCGCCGCGCGCGGCGCCTTCCCGGGCCGGCGCCTGGTGCTGGCCTTCCAGCCGCACCGCTACACCCGCACGCGCGACTGCTTCGAGGACTTCGTCAAGGTCATCGGCGGCGCGGATGCGGTACTGCTGGGCGAGGTCTATGCCGCCGGCGAGCCGCCCATCGTGGCGGCAGACGGCCGCTCGCTGGCGCGCGCCCTGCGCGTGGCGGGCAAGGTCGAGCCGGTGTTCGTCGACGACATCGCGGCCATGCCGCAGGCCATCCTGGACAACGCGCGCGACGGCGATGTCGTCATCTGCATGGGCGCGGGCTCCATCGGCGCCGTGCCGGGCAGGGTGGTCGAGCAGGGCGGCGCGGCGTCTTCTTCCATCACATCCGAGCGCACGTCCGAACACGCCATGCGCGAAGGGAGGTCCCTGTGAATCCGCAAGACTTCGGCAAGGTCGCGGTGCTGTTCGGCGGCACCTCGGCAGAGCGCGAGATTTCCATCATGTCGGGCACCGGCGTGCTCGAGGCGCTGCGTTCGCGTGGCGTCGACGCGCACGCCTTCGACCCGGCCGTGCGCGAGCTGGTCGAACTCAAGCACGAGGGCTTCGCGCGCTGCTTCGTGGTGCTGCATGGCCGCCACGGCGAGGACGGCACGGTGCAGGGCGCGCTGGAGCTGCTGGGCATTCCCTACACCGGCTCCGGCGTCATGGCCTCGGCCGTGGCCATGGACAAGGTCATGACCAAGCGCATCTGGCAGGCCGACGGGCTGCCCACGCCGCGCTACGCGCGCCTGGCCTTCGACCAGCAGAGCCGCGAGCAGATCATGGCGGTCCCCGACGTGCTGGGCCTGCCGCTGATCGTGAAACCGCCGCGCGAGGGCTCCTCCATCGGCGTGACCAAGGTCCAGGGCTACTCGCAGATGCAGGACGCCGTCGCCCTGGCCGTGCGCTATGACACCGACGTCCTGTGCGAGGAGTTCATCGAGGGCGAGGAAGTCACCTGCGCCGTGCTGGGCAGCGGCCTGCACGCACAGGCGCTGCCGGTGGTGCGCATCGCCGCGCCCGAGGGCGCCTACGACTACCAGAACAAGTACTTCACCGACGACGTGAAGTACCACTGCCCGAGCGGCCTGCCGGAGGCCGAGGAGCATGAGATCCGGCGCATCTCGCTGGCCGCCTACCACCAGCTCGGCTGCCGCGGCTGGGGCCGCGCCGACCTGATGATCCGCGCCAGCGACCGCAAGCCTTTCCTGCTGGAGATGAACACCTCGCCGGGCATGACCAGCCATTCGCTGGTGCCCATGTCTGCGCGCGCGGCGGGGATCTCCTATGAGGATCTCTGCTTGCGCGTGCTGGCTTCCGCCACGCTCGATTCGAAGGCGGAGGTCTGATGGCCGAAAGCATCCCCGTGCCCTTCGACGTCAAGCTCATGAACGTGACCGCGACCCTGGTGTACGCGTTGTTCGCGCTCGTGCTGCTGGCGGCGGGTGCGTGGTGGGTGCTGCGCCAGCCCTTCTTCCCGCTCGCCGGCATCAAGGTCGACGGCGAGGTCACGCACAACAACGCGGTCACGCTGCGTGCCAACGTCACGCCGCAGCTGGCCGGGAACTTCTTCACCGTGGACCTGGCGAAGGCCCGCGCCGCCTTCGAGACCGTGCCCTGGGTGCGGAAGGCGGTGGTGCGGCGGGAGTTCCCCAACAAGCTGCGCGCGACGCTCACCGAGCATGTGCCGGTGGCGCACTGGGGCAACGAAGCGGATTCGCGCCTGATCAACGGATTCGGCGAAGTCTTCGATGCCAATGTCGCCGAGGTCGACGATGAGCTGCCGCGTCTCGACGGTCCGCCCGAGCAGGCCGGCCAGGTGCTGGGCATGTACCGCGTGCTGCAGCCGCTGTTCGCGCCCTACGAATTGGTGATCGACCAACTCGCGCTGTCGCGCCGCGGCAGCTGGCGCGTGCTGCTGGACAGCGGCGCGGTGCTCGAACTCGGGCGCGGCCGCGCCGAGGAAGTGGCCGCGCGCACGCAGCGTTTCCTGACCACGGTGGCGCCGGTCGCCCGGCAGTACGGGCGCACCCTCACCTCGGTCGAGGGTGCCGACCTGCGGCACAACGAAGGCTATGCGCTGCGGTTGCGCGGCGTCACCACGGTCACGACAGAGCCGCCACCCCCCAGGAAGAAATAGAGAGAGCAGAGGAATTCATGTCCAAGGAATACAAAGACCTGGTTGTCGGACTCGACATCGGCACCGCCAAGGTGATGGCAGTGGTGGCCGAGGTGCTGCCCACCGGCGAGCTCAAGCTGGCGGGGCTGGGCATCGCGCCCAGCAACGGGCTCAAGCGCGGCGTGGTGGTGAACATCGATGCCACGGTGCAGAGCATCCAGCAGGCGCTGAAGGAAGCGGAGCTGATGGCCGACTGCAAGATCAGCCGCGTCTACACCGGCATCACCGGCAGCCATATCCGCGGCATCAATTCGAGCGGCATGGTGGCGGTCAAGGACAAGGAAGTGACGCAGGCCGACGTGGCGCGCGTGGTGGAGACCGCGCGCGCGATCAACATCTCCAGCGACCAGCGCCTGCTGTTGGTGGAGCCGCAGGAGTTCGTGATCGACGGCCAGGATGTGAAGGAGCCGATCGGCATGAGCGGCATGCGCCTCGAAGCCAAGGTGCACATCGTCACCGGCGCGCAGAGCGCGGCCGAGAACATCATCAAGTGCGTGCGCCGCTGCGGGCTGGAGGTCGACCAGCTGATGCTGAACCCGCTGGCCTCCAGCCAGGCGGTGCTGACCGAGGACGAGCGCGAGCTGGGCGTGGTGCTGGTGGACATCGGCGCCGGCACCACGGACGTGGCCATCTTCACCAACGGCGCGATCCGCCACACCGCGGTGATCCCGATCGCCGGCGACCTCATCACCAGTGACATTGCGATGGCGCTGCGCACGCCCACCAAGGACGCCGAGGACATCAAGGTCGAGAACGGCTATGCCAAGCAGCTGCTGGCCGATCCCGAGACGCAGGTCGAGGTGCCCGGGCTCGGCGACCGCGGGCCGCGGATGCTCAGCAAGCAGGCGCTGGCCGGCGTGATCGAGCCGCGCGTGGAAGAGATCTTCTCGCTGGTGCAGCAGGTGGTGCGCGAGTCGGGCTACGAGGAGGTGCTGTCCTCCGGCGTCGTGCTGACCGGCGGCAGCGCGGTGATGCCCGGCATGGTCGAGCTCGGCGAGGACATCTTCCTGAAGCCGGTGCGGCGCGGGATCCCGAAGTATTCGAGCGCGCTCTCGGACATGGTCGCGCAGCCGCGTGCCGCGACCGTGATGGGCCTGCTCGAGGAGGCGCGTTTTGCAAGGCTGCGCGGCTTCAAGGTCGCGCAGAAGAACGGCTCGGTGAAAACCGCGTTCGGCCGATTCAAGGATTTCATCGTGGGGAACTTCTGACGATGACCAGCACACCACTTTGGCTCGCCATGAGCCCCCTTCGACATTTCAACGAGCGATGGCGGCGCACCGGTCCGCCAAAGGAGCGCAGACGGTGACCCTGAAAACAACCCATTCGTACAAACAAGGCAACTGCAATATCAAGGAGTCAGAAATGGCCATCGAAATGATCGAGATCGAAGAATTCAACCAAGGCACCCAGATCAAGGTGATCGGCGTGGGCGGCGGGGGCGGCAATGCAGTCGCCCACATGATCGAGCGCCGCGTGCAGGGCGTGGAGTTCATCTGCGCCAACACGGACGCGCAGGCCCTCCAGCGCAGCAACGCGCACAAGACCATCCAGCTCGGCACCAATGGGCTGGGCGCGGGCAGCAAGCCCGAGAAGGGCCGCGATGCGGCCGAGGCGGCGGTGGACGACATCCGCGGCGCCATCAACGGCGCGCACATGCTGTTCATCACGGCCGGCATGGGCGGCGGCACCGGCACCGGTGCGGCGCCGGTGATCGCGCGCGTGGCCAAGGAGATGGGCATCCTCACGGTGGGCGTGGTGACCAAGCCCTTCGACTGGGAAGGCGGCCGCCGCATGACCAATGCCGACAGCGGCCTGACCGAGCTGGAGGCGAACGTCGACTCGCTGATCGTGGTGCTCAACGAGAAGCTGCTCGACGTGCTGGGCGAGGACGTCACCCAGGACGAGGCCTTCGCGCACGCCAACGACGTGCTGAAGAACGCCGTCGGCGGCATCTCGGAGATCATCAACGAGTACGGCGGCGTGAACGTCGACTTCGAGGACGTGCGCACCGTGATGGGCGAGCCCGGCAAGGCCATGATGGGCACGGCCGCGGCCTCCGGCCCGGATCGCGCGCGCATCGCGGCCGAACAGGCGGTGGCCTGCCCGCTGCTCGAGGGTATCGACCTCTCGGGCGCCAAGGGTGTGCTGGTGCTGGTGACGGCGTCGAAGAATTCGCTGAAGCTGAGTGAATCGAAGCTGGCGATGACCACCATCCGCGCCTTCGCGGCGGAGGACGCGCACGTGATCTACGGCGCTGCCTACGACGAAAGCTTGGGCGACGAGATGCGCGTGACCGTGGTCGCCACCGGCCTGTCGCGCCAGGACGCACGCCGCCAGGCGCCGACGCTGGAAGTGATCCGCACCGGAACCGACAACATCCCGTTCGGCGTCCCGACGCTCGGCGGCACGCTGCAGGGCCAGCCCGGCCAGCCCAACTACGACGGCATGGCCGTGCCCAGCGTGTGGCGCACCAACCGCACCATGGCGGCGGCCAAGGTGGATGCGCTGTCGACAGGTGGCATGGACGACATCGAGATCCCGGCCTTCCTGCGCCGCCAGGCCGATTGATGACGCGCAAGGCGACTGCGCGGCCCGATCTTGCGACTGCGGTGCTCGCCGTACCCAGGTGCGGCTGCGCTCCTCCCCGCAACCTCGGGCCGCTCGCTACGCTTTTCGCGCCTTCAATCCGGGGTGCCTGAAGATGGAAGCTATCGCAGCCATTGCGAGGCGCACGGCGCGCCGGATGCCTCACGCTCCTAAAATCGCTGCCGTGCTCCAGCAACGAACCCTGAAATCCATCACCCGCGCCGTTGGCGTGGGGCTGCACAGCGGCCAGCGGGTCGAGCTCACGCTCAGGCCGGCGCCGATCGATGCCGGCATCGTGTTCCGCCGCGTGGACCTGCCCGAGCCGGTCGAGATCCCGATGCGGGTCGAGGCCGTGACCGACACGCGCCTGGCGTCCACCGTGTCCAACAACGGCGCCAAGGTGCAGACAGTGGAGCACCTGATGTCGGCCTGCGCGGGCCTGGGCATCGACAACCTGCTGATCGACATCACGGCCGACGAGGTGCCGATCCTCGACGGCTCCGCCTCGTCCTTCGTGTTCCTGCTGCAGAGCGCGGGCATCGAGTTGCAGAATGCGCCGCGCCGCTTCATCCGCGTCACCCGGCCGGTCGAGGTTCGGGAGGGCGAGGGGCATGACCTCAAGTGGGCGCGCCTCGTGCCTTACCACGGCTTCAAGCTGAGCTTCGAGATCGACTTCGACCACCGCGTTGTCAACGCCAGCGGCAAGCGCTTCGAGTTCGACCTGGGCTCGGGCTCCTACAGCCGCGACATCGCGCGCGCGCGCACCTTCGGCTTCACCAAGGAGGTCGAGTACATGCGCTCCAAGGGCTTGGCGCTGGGCGGCGGGCTCGACAACGCGATCGTGATGGACGACACCAAGGTGCTCAATGCCGGTGGGTTGCGCTACGACGACGAGTTCGTCAAGCACAAGATCCTCGACGCCATGGGCGACCTCTACGTCATCGGCCGCCCGCTGCTCGCGGCCTACAGTGCCTTCCGCTCGGGCCATGCGCTCAACAACAAGCTGCTGCGCGAGCTGCTGGCCCAGCCGGACGCCTACGAGATCGCCAGCTTCGACGACCAGCGGCAGGCGCCGGCCGGCTTCGCCGAGGTCGCGCGGGCCTGGTAGGCGTCGGAACACGATGCTGCTGTTCCGCTGGGCCATCCTGCTGCTCCTGCTCGTGGCCGGCGTTTCCTTTGCCTTCTATGCCGGCACCGGCCAGCCCAAGTACAAACGCTTCGGCTGGATTGTGCTCAAGTGGACCTTGCTGGCGGCCCTGGGCTTCTTCGCCGTGCTGATCGCGGAGCGCGTCGTCTAGCCGAAGGTCCCGCTCCCCGCGCCGGGGCCGTCCGCGGGCGTCTCAAGGCCTGCCCGGGAAGCGCAGCCTGTACAGACCCACATCGACCCGCCCCGCACGGAAGCCGGCCTCGCAATAGCAGAGGTAGTACTCCCAGAGCCTGCGAAAGGACGTGTCGAAGCCGAGCTTCTCGATGGCAGGCCACGCGCGCAGGAAGCGCTCCCGCCATTGCACCAGCGTGGCCGCATAGCTTTCGCCAAAGGACAGCGCCTTTTCCATCACCATGCCGGCGCGTTCAACATGCGCGTGCAGTGCGGCTTCCGACGGCAGCATCCCGCCTGGAAAGATGAAGCGCTGGATGAAGTCCGCAGCGTCGCGGTAGCGAGCGAAGTGGGCGTCCGCGATGGTGATCACCTGCAGCACGGCGACGCCATCGGGCTTCAGCCGGCGGCGAAGGATGTCGAAGTACAGCGGCCAGTAGTCCTCGCCGACGGCTTCGAGCATCTCGATGGAGACGATGCGGTCGTACTGCCCTCCGATGTCGCGGTAGTCCTGCAGCCGCAGGTCCACCCGCGCTGCCACGCCCTCGTCCACGGCTCGCCGCCGCGCATGCGCCAACTGCTCGACGGACAGCGTCAGGCCGGTCACTCGCGCACGATGGCGTCTTGCCATCGCCACTGCGAGCGCGCCCCAGCCGCAGCCGATCTCCAGCACCGAGGTATCGGTCTCGAGCGAGAGGAGATCCAGGATGCGGTCGAGCTTGGCCGCCTGCGCGACTTCGAGCGACTCGTCGCCGCGGGCGTAGAGGGCACTCGAGTAGATCAGCTCCTCGTCGAGCCACTGCGCATAGAAGTCGTTGCCAAGGTCGTAGTGGAAGGCGATGTTGTGGCGGCTGCCGCGACGCGTGTTGCGCCTTGCGAGGTGACGCAGCCGGTGCAGCCAGCGTGCCGGCAGGGCGGCGTCGAGCGATCCGGCCCAGCTTGGCTCGTTGCGCAGGCCCGACGCCAGCAGCGCGGCCAGGTCCGGGCTCGACCAATCGCCGTCACGATAGGAACAGGCCAGGCCGATGTCCCCCTGCAGCAGCAGACGAAGCAGCGGACGCCAGCGATGCAGCACGACCGAGGCGTGCGGGCCCGGGGCCGCGCCGCGGGCTTCGAGGCGTTCGCCGTCCGGCAGCTCGATCGCGAGTATGCCGAATTGCAGGCCGCGCAGCAGGCGCGCCACCAGGTGGCGCAAAGGGCGCGCGGCCAAGGCTGACAGGGGCGCGATAGAGGGCTTGGTCGTCGCCATCGCGTCGAGCAGGCCCGAAGGGTCTTGCGGCGTGGGAGATGAAGTGCTCATGGATGCTTGTTGTTGACGACGGTCACCGTCCGTTCGGGCGCGCCCGGACGCCGATGCAGCCGAAGGCCCTTGGCCCAGAGGCGCAAGGCTTCCCAGTGGATGGCCGTGATCACCTTCAGCGTGAGCAGCGGGCAGGCGATGAAGGCGCGCAGCAGCTGCAGGTCGTCGAGCGCCCGCCGCCGTGCATCGAAGCAGGCCGTGAGCACCGGACCCTCGGCGTCGCTGGCCGTGACGGCGATGCGCAGCCGTTCGTCTTCTGCACGCGGCGCCACGATGCCGAAACGGTAGTGCATGTCCAGCGCGAGGAAGGGCGAGACGTGGAAGCGTTTCGCGCACTGCTGGGTGAGCTCGCCCCCCTGGCGCTGCGCCTCGTCCACTGCGATGAGGTAGCTGTGCCGCTCGCCGAAGGTGTTGTTGACCTCGTAGAGGATGGCCTGGAGGCCGCCGTCCGGGTGGTGGCAGAAGTAGACGCTCAAGGGATTGAAGGCGTAGCCCAGGATGCGCGGCATGGCCAGCAGGCGGATGGCGCCACCGGTGGCGAATCCTGCGGCGTGGAGCTGATGTTCGACGTAGGGTCGCAGGCCCTGTTCGCCGCCAGCACCGTGGTCGCCCTGGTGCAGGCTGAAGAGATTGAACCGGTCGAGAGAGAAGAATCGCAGCCGGCGTGCCAGCCGAGGCAGCTCGTCGAGGTCGAGCAGCAGCGAGAACACGCGGTAGCGCAGGCGATGCGCCACTGGCCGCAGCCGCCGGTGCACGACGCTGCCGCTGTAGAGGGCCGAGTGTTCGCTCATGAAGCGCGGGCCAGGATCGCATGCCGGTGGATGCGACCCGACTCGTCGGCGACCGTCCAGGGTCGGCGCACGCCGCCCAGCGCCTCGGCCACGGCGAGTCCGGCCTGCAGCCCGTCTTCGTGGAAGCCCGAGCCGAAGTAGGCGCCGCAGAACCAGACGCTGCGCCGGCCCTGCAGCGACCAGAGCTCGCGCTGGGCCCGAATGGCGGCGGCGTTGAAGAGGGGATGCTCGTAGACCTCGCTGTGGAGCACCTGTCCCGGCTCGTCCTTGGGATTCAGCGTGAGGAACAGCGCAGCGGCGCCGGGCAGCTGCTGCAGGCGGTTCATCCAGTAGCTCACGCGAGGCGCTTCCTCGACGCCTCGTGCGCCGGTGTAGTTCCAGCTCGACCATAGGCCCCGTCGCCGGGGCATCACGGCGATGTCGCCATGGAGCACGGCGTGGTTGCGGGTGTATCCGAAGGCGCCGAGCAGCCTGCGCTCTTCGGCGTCGGCATCGGCCAGCAGGCGCAGCGCCTGGTCGGCATGGGTCGCGATCACGACGTGGTCGAAACGCTCGGGCGTCGGCCGGTCCGCCGTCTGCACGAGCACGCCGCCCGCGCCGCCCTGCACCCGGACCACTGCGCTGCCCAGACGCAGGCGTCGTCCCAGCCCGTTCGTCAGGCGCTCGACATAGCGTCGGCTGCCGCCGCGCACCGTTCGCCACGCGGGGCGCCGGCCGAGTGCCAGCAGCTGGTGGTTCTCGCAGAAGCGCACGAAGGACTCGGTCGGATACTCGCCGATGCGCGCCGGCGAGGTGGACCAGATCGCGGCAGCCATCGGATAGAGATGGTCCTCGCGAAAGGCGCGCCCGTAGCCGTGCAGGTCGAGGTAGGCGTCCAGCGGCATGAGGCCGAAGGACCCTGCATCCGCCGGCGCCCGGCGGTAGAAGCGCACGACGTCGCGCAGCATCGACCAGAAGCGCGGGCTGACCAGGTTGCGGCGCTGTGCGAAGAGGGCGCGCAGGTCGGTGCCGGCGTATTCCAGGGCGCCGCCGTCCAGGCTCACCGCGAACGACATGTCGGTGGGATCGGTCGCCACGCCGAGGTGTGCGAAAAGCGCGCTCAGGTTCGGGTAGGCCGACTCGTTGTAGACGATGAAGCCGGTATCGACCGCGACGGCGCCGGCCGGGCCGGGAAGCTCGACCGTGTGGCTGTGGCCGCCGGGCCGGCCATCGGCCTCGAACACCGTCACCTGGTGCCGCTGCCCCAGCAGCCACGCGGCCGACAGACCGGAGATCCCGCTGCCGATGACGGCGATGTCGAGCACGGGACCCTTCGGACCCACGGGCGGTGGCGGATGTTGTTCGATGCCGTTCGCGAGGCGCATGGCTTGGCCTGTAGGGTGGTGGTTGAGGGGCTGGGAGTTGTACGTGCCCACGGCGCTTTTGGATCTGATGCCGCAAAGCGGTGTGATCTAATGCCGCGCGCAACGCGTAAGACCCGCATGCGCATCGCCCCACAATCAGAGATCGCCGCTTCCGGACCCGCCGGACTGCGAGCACCCTGGCTGTCGATCGTGACCAAGGAAGAGCGTCGAGGATCCGTGCCGACCCCCGAGGAACTCAACGCATTGTTCAGAGCTGTGGCGCTTGCCGGCGACCGGCAGGCTTTCGCGGCCCTGTTCAAGCACTTCGCGCCGCGCGTCAAGGCATACCTGATGCTGTGCGGCACCGGCGAGGCCGTGGCCGAAGAGTTGACGCAGGAAACGATGGTCACCCTCTGGCGCAAGGCGGCCCTGTTCGACCCCGAACGGGCGGGGCTGTCCACCTGGATCTTCACCATCGCCCGCAACCTGCGGGTGGACCACCTGAGGCGCCCGGGCAACCGTACGGTCGCGGACGAGGACGACCAGGCGAGCCAGATCCCCGATCCGCTGCCCGCGCTGGACGAGCAGGTGAGTGCCAGGCAGCGGGAGTCGCGCGTTCGCGCGGCGATGTCCCGCCTCTCGCAAGACCAGGCGCACATCCTGCGGTTGTCATTCTTCGAGGAGCATCCCCATGCCCGGATCGCGGAGGAGCTCGGGCTTCCGCTGGGCACGGTCAAGTCGCGCGTGCGCCTCGCGGTGAGCCACCTGCGCCGGATGCTCGAGGGGCTCGAACCATGATCCGCCACCACCCGCCCGACGATCTGCTGCTGTCGATGGCGGCCGGCACCTTGTCCGCAGGACCCGCGCTGGTCGTGGCCAGTCACCTCGAGACCTGCGCCGATTGCCGCAGCCGGTTGCGTTCGCTGGAGACCGCCGGCGGCGTGATGCTGGAGGCGTTGGCGCCCGAGATGCTCTCCTCCCAGGCGCTGGCGAGGACCCTGGCGGCCATCGATGCCCCGCCGCGTCGTGCGCCCGCACCGGCCGTTGCGCCAAGGGCGCGGCCGCCGCTGCCGCCCGGCATGGCCTGGCCGCGCGCGCTGGAGGCCTGCAGCGCGACCCCCTGGCGCTGGCTGGGCCCCGGCATGCGCTGGAGCCGGCTGGTGCTGCCGGCCGATCCGCAGGCCAAGCTGTTCCTGCTGCGCATTGGCGCGGGCATGAGCCTGGCCCCTCACACGCACAGCGATTGCGAGCTCACGCAGGTGCTGCATGGCGCTTTCCATGACGGCCGCGACCTGTTCGGTGCGGGGGACTTCGATGCCGCCGACGACTCCGTCCACCACCAGCCGATGGTGCAGAACGGTGGCGACTGCATCTGCCTGGCCTCGGTCGAGGGCCGCATGCGCTTCGACAGCCGGCTGGCGCGAACGCTGGCCGCGCTGATCGGCATGTAGTCGCCACCGCCCTGGCTCAGCGAGCCGGGCCGCCGAAAGCCAGCACCAGGCGGCAGCCCGCCGCCGCAGCGGCCGCCGTGACGACGGCGCCCCAAGCCAGGTCGACCAGGGTCAGTCGCCAAGGCCAATCCCTGAGCGTGGCCTGGTTGGTGAGGTCGTAGGTCGCATAGGCGAACAGGCCGAGCAGGGCTCCCCGGCCCAGGGCCGACGTCCACGACCGGCTCTCCAGCGCCGGAGCCACCGCAAAGATCACGATGCCTGCGACATACAGCGTGTAGAAGATCACGGCCGCCTTCACGTCGACGTCGGGCCGCATGAGGTGGCCGATTGCAGGGCGATACAGGCGGCCGGCCATCGTGGCCAGCCAGGTGGCGTCGATCGCCAGGAACACGAGGGCCGAGGTGGCATAGGCGATGAGGAACTGGCGGATGGACATGGAGGCTCCTGGGGACCAAGGAGCCGACGCGGCCCCACGGCTCTCTACGCTCGGGAGGCGTTCACAGATCACGCCGGATGCCGACCCGGCCGCCCGCGCCCGCGGGTTTCATCAACGCGCCCTGCGAGGCGGCGCCGGCACGAAAGCGCTGGTGCGAGCCATGTACTCGCGGTAGGCGGGCCGGCGTTCCCCGATATCCTTCTCGAGCAGGCGCACGCCCGAAACCTTGAGCAGCAGTCCCGTCATGAGCAACGGCGAGATCGCGCTCCACAAGCCTTGGAATCCCGATGCGCCAAGGGCCATCAACCAGAGGCCCCACCAGACGCAAGCTTCACCGAAGTAGTTGGGATGGCGGGTGTAACGCCACAGCCCCCGGTCCATGACTTCGCCGCGGTGTGCAGGATCAGCCCTGAAGCGCGCGAGCTGCGCGTCGCCGATGGCCTCGAACGCGATGCCGAACGCGGCCAGGAAGGCGCCCGCGGCGTCGAGCCAGCCGGGCGGGCGCGTGGAGCCGGCTGCGGCGAGGAAGGGGGCCGAGACGATCCAGGCCAGGAGGGCCTGCAATCCGAAGACCAGGTACAGGCTCTTCCAGCCGAAGCCGGGCTCGTTGCGCTGCCGCATCTCGCGATAACGCCGGTCCTCTCCATGCCCCCAGTTGCGCCAGCTGATGTAGATACCGAGCCGCAGCGCCCATGCCAGCCCGAGGGCCGCCATGAGCCAGGTGCGCGGGCCTGCGCCGGGCTGCAGCCCGAGGTAGAGCAGCGCCGGGCCTGCGATCAGGAAGGGCCAGGCCCGGTCGGCCAGACTCGCATCGCCGCGCACGAGGCTGGCGAGCCACGTGAGGAGGGCCAGGCCCATTGCGAGCGCCAGCCCCGCAAGTGCGAGCAGCAGCGGCGCAGCAGTCATCGCTTTCCCCCCAGCGCCATGCGCGCTTCTTGAAAAAATTGTGGAATGCGGGCCAGCGGCCGCATGCAAGGGTATACGTCGCGGCGGGCGGTCTGGATTGCTTGCGAAAAGCACATCGAGGGGGCGGTGCCCTCAGCGCGTGCGGCCTCCGCGGTACGCGCTGAGGGTGCCGCGCGTCAGCACTGCGGCCTGGCCGATCCGCGCCATCGAGTTGCCCACGTGCGCATGGGTGATCGCGATGCCCAGCGCGTCGGCGGCGTCGCTGCCCGGCACGCCGGGCAGTTGCAGCAGGCGCCGCACCATTTCCTGCACCTGCGGCTTGGCGGCGCGGCCATGGCCGGCCACAGCCTGCTTCATCTGCAGGGCGGTGTACTCGGCCACGGGCAGGGCGTTCGTCACCAGCGCAGTGATGCAGGCGCCGCGCGCCTGGCCGAGCAGCAGGGTGGATTGCGGATTGACGTTGACGAACACGATCTCCACCGCCGCCGCATCGGGCCGGTAGGTCGCCACGATCTCGCCGATGCCGTCGTACAGCACCTTGAGCCGCGCCGGCAGCTCGCCCTTGAGCACGCTGCGGGTGCTGATGGTGCCGCTGGCGACGTAGCGCAGCGCATGGCCGTCCATGTCCACCACGCCGAAGCCGGTGGTCTGCAGGCCGGGGTCGATGCCGAGGATGCGCATGCCCGCTAGGCGTCGAAGTACCAGCGCACCGAGTGGAAGAACACCGGGGCCGCGAAGCACAGCGCATCGACGCGGTCCAGCAGGCCGTTGGCGCCCGTCACGCCCATGCCGCGCCCGCCCCAGCTGGGGATGCCGCGGTCGCGCTTGAGCGCCTTCATCACCAGGTGACCCATGGAGCCGGCCACGCAGGCGAGCAGGGACACGGCCAGCGCCTGGCCGAAGCGGAAGGGCGTGATGAAGGAGAACATCGCGCCGACCAGGCTCGCGATCGCCATCCCGATGGCCCAGCCGCGCCAGTTGAAGCTGCTGCTCACGTGCGGCGCGGCCGGCGCGTCCCTGAAAAGCCAGTCGCCAGTACGCTTCAAAAAGCCTCGGGGAGCTTCGTCGCCGTCCACGCTGCCGGGCAGACCGGTGCGCCTCGCAATCAGGTGCTGCACCAGCACGCAGGTCTGCACCACGAAGACCAGGAAGAACACCAGGAAGGCGCTCTTGCCCTCGTAGCCCGGGAAGGAGAGCAGCAGCAGCGCCGGCACATGGCTCATGCCGTAGACGCAGACCATGATGCCCCACTGCAGCTTGGCGTTGCGCTCGAGGAAGTGGTTCGGGTCATCGGCCAGCGCGCTCACCACCGCAATGGCGAGGAAGACGTAGACCGGGATGAACACGGTGAACAGGTCGAAGCGCGCCGTCGCGACCAGCCAGAACTGGATCGGCAGCACCACGAAGAAGGCGAGGATCAGGCTGCGGTGGTCGCCGCGCCGGGTGGGCGACAGCGTGATGAACTCGCGCAGCGCGAAGAAGGAGATCAGCGCGAACAGCACCGTGGCCACCGTCTCGCCCAGGGCCCAGCCGATCCAGAAGATCACCGCCATGAACCAGGTGGTGCCCAGCAGGCGGCGGAAGTGCGCAAGCTCGCGCTGCCAGCGCTCGTCGTGCTGCGGGTTGCGGCGCTCGCGGAAGGTCAGCAGGAAGGCCACGGTGCTCACCACCACGAGCAGGCCGAAGACGATGAAGAACAGGGCCGCGACCTGGTGGGTGGGCGAGAGCTGGCGGAGGTATTCGTTCATCGATGTCGTCTACACGTACCGCAGCGCGATCACCGCCTCGCGCGCGCGGTCGAGGAAGGGGCGGCGCTCCTCGCCTTCCTCGAGGCGGATCGGCTCGCCGAAAGTCACCGAGCAGAGGATCGGCACCGGCACCACCTCGCCCTTGGGCATCACGCGCTGCACGTTGTCGATCCAGGCCGGCACCAGCACTGCGTCGGGGAACATCTGCGCCAGCGTGTAAAGGCC
Source organism: Variovorax sp. RA8 (assembly GCF_901827175.1). NCBI lineage: Bacteria > Pseudomonadati > Pseudomonadota > Betaproteobacteria > Burkholderiales > Comamonadaceae > Variovorax > Variovorax sp. RA8. The sequence continues at coordinate 1,145,233 of NZ_LR594662.1, forward strand.
CGACTTGAACTTCTGCGGCTCGCCGGTGTGGCCGCGCGTGCCCTCGGGAAAGATGATGATCGAGTCGCCGCTGTGCAACGCGTCGATCAGCGGCTGCAGCGGCACCAGCGCTTCGGCGCTGCCCGGTTGCGGCGCGGGCGCGGGGTCGGCCGGCGGCGATGCCAGCGGCAGCTCTCCCTGCACCGTCTCGACCGGCTCGGAGACGATCGGCATCGCCTCTTCGAAAACGGGCTCGATGCGCTCGCGCGGCGCCGCGACAGGCGCGGGCGCAGGCACGGGTGCGCTGCCGCCGCGCTCCACGTAGATGGCGTTGAACACCTCGGTGGTGATCCAGCGCTTGAAGGGCGTCGTGGCCCAGTAGTCGCGCGCCGCGATCGGCCGCGTGATGCTGCGCAGTTCCTCGGGCAGCGCAGCCCAGATCATCACCAGGTCGAGATGGCTTTGGTGATTGGCGAAGTAGATGCGCTGCTCGGCCTTGGGCGGGCAGCCCCACCAGCGCGCCTGGGCACCGGTGAGGAGCCGGATCAGGCCCAGCAGCACCCACCCTGTGAACTTTGCAAGCATGGCGGCGATGATACGGGCGGCGCATGCATGTTTTTCTCGTGCCGCGGCCGAAGAGGGCTCGTGAATCCGCTATGATTCGCACCCTTCAAACGCGGGAATAGCTCAGTTGGTAGAGCGCAACCTTGCCAAGGTTGAGGTCGAGAGTTCGAGACTCTTTTCCCGCTCCAGATTTCCCCTCGCCTGCGCCAGCGCTGCGCTGTCGGATCAGGGCAGATCGGCCGAGGGCATGCGCGCCGCGATCGTGGCCGTGCGGCCTGCAAGATAGGCCGATTGGGTGCGCCGCTCGAAGAACTTCGGGCTCGGCAGCATCACCGCCAGCCGTGCCGCCTCCTGCGCGCCGAGCCGCGAGGCCGGCTTCCTGAAGTAATGCTGCGCGGCGGCCTCGGCACCGAAGATGCCTTCGCCCCACTCCACGCTGTTGAGGTAGATCTCGAGGATGCGCTGCTTGTCCAGCAGCAGCTCCAGCGTGACCGCGAGCAGCAGCTCCTGGCCCTTGCGAAGCAGCGTGCGCTCGCCAGACAGCAGCAGGTTCTTCGCAAGTTGCTGGGTGATGGTCGAGCCGCCTCGCAGCTGGACCGGTCGCGGCTCCTTACCGCGCGCGCGCATCTGTGCCGCGCGACGCGCCGCGATCTGCTCGGCCCTGTCATTGCGCTGGCGCGCTCGCTCGATGGCCTCCCACTCCACGCCGTTGTGGTAGATGAATTCGCTGTCCTCGCTCGCGATCACGGCGCGCTTCAGGCTTTCGGCGATCTGGCCATAGGGCACCCATTCCTGTCTCCAGCTGCGATTGCCGTTACGTCGCCCTTCAGTCGTGAGCTGCCAGGCTTCGGAGCGCTGAAATGCGGTGGACTGCGGATCGATCACCGCCATCGCGGCGATGCGGCCGATGAAGAAGACCTCGAGCGCGACCGCTGCGAACAGCAGGCACAGCACCCAGCGCAGCAGGGCCTTCACTTGCCGTCAACCACCGCGCGCAGCTCGGCCAGCACCTGCGCCGAGGGCGGCCGCACGCCGCGCCAGAAGGCGAAGGACTCGGCCGCCTGTTCGACCAGCATGCCCAGCCCGTCGCGCGGCACGGCGCCGTGTTCGCGGGCCCAGTCCAGGAAGCCGGCGGCCGCCGGCCCGTACATCATGTCGACCGCCAGTGCGCCGCGCCGCAGCACGCGGGCCGCCACCGGCACCTCGCCCCCGGCGAGGCTGGAGGCAGTGCCGTTCACCATGACGTCGAACTCGCCGGGCACGGACTGCAGGGCATGGGCCTCCAGCGTGATGCCATGCTGCAGCGCAAGTGCCGCGTGATGCCGCACCAGCGCGATGGCCTTGGACAGCGTGCGGTTCGCCACCACCACGCGGCGCGGGCCGGCTTCCAGCAGCGGGCCCAGCACGCCGGCCGCGGCGCCGCCGGCGCCCAGCAACAGCAGTTCGCTGCCCGCCAGCGTGACGCCGGCGTGCTGCGTGATGTCGGCGACGAGGCCGGCGCCGTCGGTGTTGTCGCCATGGATGCCGTCCACGTCGAAGCGCAGCGTGTTGACCGCGCGTGCCAGCATGGCGCGCGGGCTCAGGTGCTGCGCCAGCGCTGCGGCCTCGAACTTGAAGGGCACGGTGATGTTGCAGCCGCGCGCCGTGCCGGCCGTCTCGGCGCGAAAGGCCGCCACCGCGGCCTCGAAGCCGTCCAGCGGCACCAGGCGGCGACCGTAGTCCAGCACCTGGCCGGTCAGCTCGGCGAAGCGCGTGTGAATCCAGGGCGAGCGGCTGTGCTCCACCGGGTTGCCCATCACGCAGTAAAGATCCATGGTGCCTCGCTCGCTCACTGCTTGGACGACGAGGAGACCTGCGCCTCGAGCGTCTCGTCGCGCGTGAACTTGAAGCGCGAGGGCAGCACGATCTGGTCGGTCTGCCGCCGCATCGCGTCGGTGAACTTGCCGAAGTTGCCGATGCTGCGCACGATGGCCTGCGCGCGGCGGTCGAGCGTGGAATTGCCGGAGCCTTCGATGACCTCGGTGCCGAGGATCGCGCCGTCGAAGTTGACGGTCACCATCATCGTGAGCTCGCCATAGAGCTTCTTGCCCGCGAGCTCCGGGAAGTTCTCGGTGCCGCGTGCCTCGATCTTGCGGCGCAGCGCGTCGACATAGACGGCGTAGGTGGCCTCGCGCGTGGCCGGGCTCAGGTAGCGCTTCTTGGGCCGCGCGTTCTCCTCGTTCACCCGGCGCTCGATCTCGGCCAGGATCTTGATCAGCTGGCGGCGCTTTTCTTCGCGCGCCGCGGCCTCGCTGGGATTGCCCTGGTGGCGTGGGTCGGGCGCCGGCATCGTGGCGAGCTGTTCCTTGATCTGCGCCAGCAGTAGCATCTGCTGGGCCTGCATGGCCTCCACCTGGCGCTGGGCGTCTTCCATCGAGTCGCCGATGGTGGTGAAGGTGGAGGGTGGCAGCGGACTGGTGGCGCGGCCGCGATCGAGGTCGCCGCCGCCGGCCAGCGAGCTTTGGGCGATGGCCATGGCCTTATCGGGCCGCTCGTTGGTCTTGGCGTTGACCAGGATGACTTCCAGCGGCGTCTCGGTGAAGACCCGGTTGAAGGACTCGGGGTCGGCAAAGCGGAACGCGAGCAGCAGGGCGTGCGCGGCGACGGAGATGCCGAGCGCGAGCTGCAGGCTGCTCAGGTCGCGCAGGTTCATGCCGGGAGTTTCTCCGGGGGAGCGGCCTCGTCGCTGTCGGCCAGGTCGACCGCGATGGCAATCGGCCCGGCGACCTCCTCTTCGTCGCCTTCTTCTTCGGCAGCAGCTTCGGCCGGCGCGGCATCGAGGCGCTCGATGACAGTGCCGTGCACGTCGAGGGCGATCTCGTCGACCTCGCCGAGCTTGACGCGCACGCGGGCGCCGCGCGCGAGCCCCTGGGTGCCGGTGACCTGGAATACCAGCGGCAGCGCGTCGGCACGCGCCAGGGCGCCGTTGGCCACGTCCTTGATCAGCGTCGCCTCGAGCTCGGCGATGCCCTCCTGCTCCAGGTACTTGAGCGTCCAGAAGCGCTCCATGGCGCCCTGGTGGGCGTTGTAGGCGCTGTAGGCGGCGTCGAAGCCCGAGAGGATGGAGAACAGGTCCGCGTCCTTGGGTTTGAACGGCGCTGCCAGCGCGGCAGTCTTGCCGTGGCGCGCGGCCGCGATGATCTGCCACTGGTTCACCAGATCGGTGTAGCGGCGCAGCGGAGAGGTGCTCCAGGCGTAGCTCTTCACGCCGAGGCCGGCGTGCGGAAGCGCCTTGGTGCCCATGCGCACCTTGATGCCCGGCGCCAGGCTGGCCTGGCTGCGGTAGAGCGCAGGCACGCCGAGTTCGCCGAGCCAGCCGCCCCAGCTGCTGTTGGCCAGGATCATCGCCTCGGACACGATCAGGTCCAGCGGCGCGCCGCGCTGGCGCGTCGTGATCTGCACCCGCTCGCCGCCGGTGGGCTCGCCGTGGGCGTCGGGCAGGCGGAAGTTGTAGTCGGGCCGGTTGAAGCTCTCGGGCTTGCCGCGCACCACTTCGCGCTGCGCCTTCAGCTGCTTGGCGAGGCGGAACAGGAAGGACAGCGGCTCGCGCAGCCGCGCGGCCACCTCGGGCGTGCCCGCGCTGTCGACCGACGCGTCTTCGAGCCAGGCCTGGGTGATGAAGCCGTCGAGCTGGTCGTGCCGCAGGTTGGCCACGATAGGCACCCGTTCGAGCCGGGTCTCGGTGGCCTTCAGCGCCAGCGTGGCCTCGTCGAAATCGGCATAGAGCGAGACCGCCGGGCAGTCGCGACCCTCCTGCAGGGTGTAGGTCTCCACCACCTCGTCGGGCAGCATGGTGATCTTGTGGCCCGGCATGTAGACGGTGGACATGCGCGCGCGCGCCACCTGGTCGATCGGGCTGCCGGGCGCCAGCGCGAGGCCCGGCGCCGCGATGTGGATGCCGACGCGCACCGTGCCGCTGCCGAGCCCGGTGACCGAGAGCGCATCGTCGATCTCGGTGGTGTGCGAGTCATCGACCGAGAAGGCCTGCAGGTCAGCCCGCGGCAGCTCGTCGGCGATGGCCGGGGCCTTGAGCGCCGGGAAGCCGGTGCCCTTCGGGAAGTTCTCGAACAGGAAGCGGCGCCAGTGGAACTGGTAGGGCGAGTCGATCGCGCCGGCGCGCTGCAGCAGTTCGAGCGGCGGGCGCTGCGTGGCGCGCGCGGCCTCCACCACGGCCTTGTATTCGGGCGCGTTCTTGTCGGGCTTGAAGAGGATCTTGTAGAGCTGCTCGCGCACCGGGGCCGGGCACTCGCCGGCGCCGAGCTGCGTCGCCCATTCGGCGATCTGGGCCTGCACCTGCTTCTTCTTCTCGATGGCGGCGAGCGCCTGCTGCACGATCTCGGCCGGCGCCTTCTTGAAGCGGCCCTTGCCGGCGCGGCGGAAATAATGCGGCGCCTCGAACAGCGCCAGGAGCGAAGCGGCCTGCTGGGCCAGGGCCGGCTGGGCCTGGAAATAGTCGGAGGCCAGATCGGCAAAGCCGAATTCCCCATCGGGTGCGAATTCCCAGGCCAGGTCGAGGTCCATGCCGGCGGCGAGCTCGCGCGCTTCGTCCAGCATCTGGGCCGGCGCGGGCTTTTCGAAGCGCAGCACGATGTTGGCGGCCTTCACCTTGACGCGCTTGCCGGAATCGAGCTCCACCTGCGCCGATGACTCCGCCTCCGACAGCACGCGGCCGCCCAGGTACTTGCCGGCTTCTTCGAACAATACAAACATGGGGCGGATTGTCCCATGCGTGCGGCGCCGCGCCTCAGGCTGGATCGACGAAGGCGAGCACCTCGTCCATGTGGTTGTGCTCGAAATCGGACAGCGCGTGGTCGCCGCCTTCAAGCAGTTTGATGCGGCTGCCGGGATAGCGGGCCGCCATCTCCCGCCAGTCCAGCAGCTCGTCGCCCTTGGCGATGATGGCGAAGACGCGTTCCGGACGGGCCAGCGGGCCCACGTCCAGCGCGCGCAGCTCGTCGATGTACTCGCGGCGGAAGTAGAAATGCTCGGCCGGGTCGTGCCAGGACGTCTGCTCGCCGATGTAGTTCGCCAGGTCGCGCGCCGGGTGGACGGCCGGGTTCAGCAGCACCGCGCGGCAGCGCATCATGCCGGTCACGTAGGTGGCGTAGAAGCCGCCCAGCGAAGAGCCGACCACCGCGATGCTGTCGCGCGGCCACTGGGCAATGCCCCGCATGACCAGGTCGATGGCCTCGTGCGGCGAAGGCGGCAGCTGCGGGCACCACCAGTGCAGCTGCGGATGCCGCTCGCGGACACGCTGCGCCATCTGCCGCGCCTTGGTCGACTGCGGCGAGGAACGGAACCCGTGGAGGTACAGCAGGTGGGTGGTGGGCGCGAGCTTCATGCCTTTGTCTTACTCGAGGGCCGACGGTGTTCGGCGATTGTCCGTGAAGCAACCGGCCGCGAGCGGATAATCCGCGCCCATGTCCGCCGTGTTCCACCAGCCGTCCCTCGCGCGACGCATCGCGCCCGTGTTCCAGGGCTTCGACGGCTTCCTCGCCTTCGCGGTGCTGCTGCTGGCCTGCGCGGGGCTGCTGACCATGTACTCATCCGGCTACGACCACGGCACGCGCTTCATGGACCACGGCCGGAACATGCTGCTGGCCGGCTTCATCATGTTCGTGGTGGCACAGGTGCCGCCGCAGCGGCTGATGTTCTTCGCCGTGCCGATCTATCTGCTGGGCGTGGGGCTGCTGATCGCAGTGGCGCTGTTCGGCATCACCAAGAAGGGCGCCACCCGCTGGATCAACATCGGCATGGTGATCCAGCCGAGCGAGATCCTGAAGATCGCCATGCCGCTGATGCTGGCCTGGTGGTTCCAGCGCCGCGAGGGGCAGTTGCGCCCCCTGGATTTCGTGGTCGCGACGGTGCTGCTGGCGGTGCCGGTGGGCCTGATCATGAAGCAGCCCGACCTCGGCACGGCGCTGCTGGTGCTGGCGGCCGGCCTGTCGGTGATCTTCTTTGCCGGCCTCTCGTGGAAGCTGATCGTGCCACCGGTGGTGATCGGGCTGATCGCCGTCTCGCTCATCGTGGGCTTCGAATCGCAGCTGTGCGCCGACGGCGTGGACTGGCGCGTGCTGCACGACTACCAGAAGCAGCGCGTCTGCACGCTGCTCGACCCGACCAAGGACCCGCTGGGGAAGGGCTTCCATATCATTCAGGGCATGATCGCCATCGGCTCCGGCGGAGTCGGCGGCAAGGGCTTCATGCAGGGCACGCAGACGCACCTGGAGTTCATCCCCGAGCGAACCACCGACTTCATCTTCGCGGCCTATTCCGAGGAGTTCGGCCTGGCCGGCAACCTGGCGCTGATCGCGGGCTTCATCTTCCTGATCTTCCGCGGCCTGGCGATCGCGCTGGACGCGCCGACGCTGTTCTCGCGCCTCCTGGCCGGGGCGCTGACCATGATCTTCTTCACCTACGCATTCGTGAACATGGGCATGGTCAGCGGCATCCTGCCGGTGGTGGGCGTGCCCTTGCCCTTCATCAGCTATGGCGGCACCGCGATGGTGACGCTGGGCCTGGCGCTGGGGATCCTGATGTCGATCGCGCGGGCCAAGAGGCTGATGCAGAGCTGAGAAGCTCATTCACAGCTTCCGAGCGTCATCCAGGGGGCGCGCCTAGAATCCCTTGATGATTTCCCGCGAACCCACCCTCGAGCGCCTCGCCACGGCGCAGCAGCTCCTGCTCACGCCCTTCGGCCTGGACGAATCGCATCTGCTGCGCGCCCTGGCCGAGATCACCGCCCACAAGGTGGACGATGCCGACCTCTATTTCCAGTACACCCGCAGCGAGGGCTGGAGCCTGGAGGAGGGAATCGTCAAGACCGGCAGCTTCAGCATCGACCAGGGCGTGGGCGTGCGCGCCGTCAGCGGCGAGAAGACGGCCTTCGCCTATTCGGACGACATCTCCGAGGCCTCGCTGCTCGATGCGGCGCGCACCGTCCGCACCATTTCCGCCGCCGGCCGCAACGCACGGGTGAAGGCGCCGACGCGCAAGGTCGCGTCCAGCCGTTCGCTGTATGGCGGCGTGGATCCGATCTCGACGCTCGACAGCGCCGCCAAGGTCGAGCTGCTGGGCAAGGTCGAGAAGCTCGCGCGCTCGCGCGATCCGCGGGTCGCGCAGGTGATGGCAGGCCTGGCGAGCGAATACGACGTGGTGCTGGTGGCGCGTGCCGACGGCACCCTGGCTGCCGACGTGCGGCCGCTGGTGCGCCTCTCGGTCACGGTGATTGCCGAGCAGAACGGCCGTCGCGAGGTGGGTTCGGGCGGCGGCGGCGGGCGCTTCGGCCTCGCCTACTTCGATGAGGCGCGCATCGCCGAGTTCGTCGACCAGGCGGTCCAGCAGGCGCTCGTCAACCTGGATTCGCGTCCGGCGCCCGCGGGCGAGATGACCGTGGTGCTCGGCCCGGGCTGGCCCGGCATCCTGCTGCACGAGGCGATCGGCCATGGGCTGGAGGGCGACTTCAACCGCAAGGGGTCGAGCGCCTTCTCGGGCCGCATCGGCGAACGCGTGGCCGCCAAGGGCGTCACCGTGCTGGACGACGGCACCATCGCCGACCGCCGCGGCTCGCTCAACGTGGACGACGAGGGCAACGCCACGCAACGCAACGTGCTGATCGAGGACGGCATCCTCAAGGGTTACATCCAGGACTCCCTCAACGCGCGCCTGATGAAGGTCAAGCCCACCGGCAACGGCCGCCGCGAGAGCTATGCCCACGTGCCCATGCCGCGCATGACCAACACCTACATGCTCGGGGGCGACAAGGTGCCGCAGGAGATCGTCGCCAGCATCAAGAAGGGGCTCTACGCCACCAACTTCGGCGGCGGTCAGGTCGACATCACCAGCGGCAAGTTCGTGTTCTCGGCCAGCGAGGCCTATTGGGTGGAAAACGGCAAGATCCAGTACCCCGTGAAAGGCGCGACCCTCGTCGGCAACGGTCCGGACGCGCTGACGCGCGTCACCATGATCGGCAACGACATGGCGCTCGATTCCGGCGTGGGCACCTGCGGAAAGGAAGGCCAGAGCGTGCCGGTGGGCGTCGGACAGCCCACCTTGCGCATCGATGGCCTGACCGTCGGCGGCACGGCCTGAGGCTTTTGCGCAACGGGCATTCCGCTTTCCTGTGCTACATTGCGCCCCTATGTCTTTGCGCGTCGCATTTTTCTTTTCGTACTTTTGGTTCCCGGACTCCGGCGGACGAGAGGCGAGCGCGTAAAGCACACTGAATACCCCTCCCAGAACCGCCGGCGCCTCGAGCCCCGGCGGTTTTTTTATGCCCCGATGATTTCCATCCCTTGAAGGAACGAACCATGAGCACGAGCAACGTCCCTGCTACCGAGAACTGGTATGCGAGCGTCGAGAAAACCAGCCGAACCGACGACGAACGCATCAAGGACATCACCGTGCTACCCCCTCCCGAACACCTGATCCGCTTCTTCCCGATCCGTGGCACGCCGGTCGAGACGCTGATCACCGGCACCCGGCGGGCCATCCACAACATCATGAGCGGCAAGGACGACCGGTTGCTGGTGGTGATGGGGCCCTGTTCGATCCACGACCCGGACGCCGCGCTCGAATATGCCAGGCGCCTGAAGACAGAGCGCGAGAAGTACGCCGGGACGCTGGAGATCGTGATGCGGGTCTACTTCGAGAAGCCGCGCACCACGGTGGGCTGGAAGGGGCTGATCAACGACCCGTACCTCGACGAGAGCTTCCGCATCGACGAAGGGCTGCGCATCGCGCGCCAGCTGCTGATCGAGATCAACCGGCTCGGCCTGCCTGCCGGCAGCGAGTTCCTCGACGTGATCTCGCCGCAGTACATCGGCGACCTGATTTCCTGGGGCGCGATCGGCGCGCGGACGACCGAGAGCCAGGTGCACCGCGAGCTGGCCTCGGGGCTGTCGGCGCCCATCGGCTTCAAGAACGGCACCGACGGCAACATCCGCATCGCCACCGATGCGATCCAGGCGGCGGCGCGCGGCCATCACTTCCTCTCGGTGCACAAGAATGGCCAGGTTGCGATCGTGCAGACCAACGGCAACAAGGACTGCCACGTCATCCTGCGCGGCGGCAGGACGCCCAACTACGACGCCGGCAGCGTGGCTGCGGCCTGCAAGGACCTGGAGGCCGCCAAACTGCCGCCGACGTTGATGGTGGACTGCAGCCATGCCAACAGCAGCAAGCAGCATCAGAAGCAGATCGAGGTGGCCCAGGACATCGCGGGCCAGATTGCGCATGGCGGCCGCAGCATCTTCGGCCTGATGGTCGAGAGCCATCTGAACGCCGGTGCCCAGAAATTCAGCGCTGGCAAGGACAGCGTCGCCAACCTCGAATACGGCAAGAGCATCACCGACGCCTGCCTGGGCTGGGATGATTCGGCGCAGGTGCTGGCGTTGCTGTCGCAGGCGGTCAAGGCGCGCCGGGGCTGAAGAAAAATCCTCTTCGGCGCTTCAGATCAGCTCGGCCAGCGCCGGCCAGTGGTGGCGCAGCAGCGCCGCCTCGTCGCTGTCGGGCTGCATGAAGGAGAAGTCGTTGAAGTCGAAGCCGGGCCCGACGGTGCAATTGACCAGCGTGTAGTCGGCGCTGCCCGGCGTCACCAGCGGCTTCGCCGCCTGCCAGCGGCCGGCCGTCACCGTGTGCTGCGGATGGGTTCCGTGCACGTCGACGGGGCCGAGCCGGATATGCGCCGGCGGCGTTCGCAAGGCTGCGTCGCTGGTCCACAGCGCCAGCGGTGCCCCTTCGAGATGGACCCAGACCTCATCGGAGAGCACGCGGTGCCAGCGCGAATGCTGCTGCGCCTCGAGCAGGAAATAGATGGTGGTGAGCGCCTGTCGCGGCGTGCGCCCGTCCGCCGGCGAGACCTGGGCCGCGGAGCGGAACACCTCGCGGTACCAGCCGCCCTCGGGGTGGGGCGCCAGCTTCAGGGTGTCGATCAGTTCCTGTGCGCGCATCCGCTCATTCTGCCGCGCGCAGGGCCGAAAGGAGCTTTTCGTGCACGCCGCCGAAGCCGCCGTTGCTCATGCAGACGATATGGTCGCCCGGTTGCGCGGCGGCCACGATCTGCGCCACCAACGGCTCGATCGCGCCGGCAACACGGGCGCGTGCGCCCATCGGCGCGAGCGCGGCCGCGGCGTCCCATTCGAGCCCGCCGCTGTGGCAGAAGGCGAGATCGGCCTGCTCCAGGCTCCACGGCAGCTGGGCGGCCATGGTGCCCAGCTTCATGGTGTTGCTGCGCGGCTCGAAGGCCGCCAGGATGCGCTCGCCGCGATGGCCGTCGGCGTCGAGCTTGTTGCGAAGGCCCTCGAGCGTGGTGCGGATAGCGGTCGGGTGGTGGGCGAAATCGTCGTAGACCGTGATCGGCCCACCGGCCCGATCCACCGTGCCACGCAACTCCATGCGTCGACGCACGTTGCGAAAGCCCGCGAGCGCTGCGGCTGCCTCGGCCGGCGTCACGCCCACATGCTCCGCCGCAGCGATGGCGGCCAGCGCGTTCATCTGGTTGTGCAGCCCCGAAAGCGCCCACTCGACGCGGCCCACCTTCTCGCCTTGCCGAAGCACGTCGAAGGCATCGTGCGTCCCCCGCGCCTGCCATTCGCCGCCGGCACCGAAGCGGGCGAGCTCGCTCCAGCAGCCCTGGGCGAGCACGCGCTGCAGGCTGTCCTCCGTGGCGTTGACGACCACGCGGCCGCTGGCCGGCACCGTGCGCACCAGGTGGTGGAACTGCCGTTCGATCGCAGCCAGGTCGTCGAAGATGTCGGCGTGGTCGAACTCGAGATTGTTGAGGATCGCAGTGCGCGGGCGGTAATGGACGAACTTGCTGCGCTTGTCGAAGAAGGCGGTGTCGTACTCGTCCGCCTCGATCACGAACGTGGCCCCCACGCTTGCCACTTCGTGTGCTGCGCTGCCCCCGGCGAGGGCGCTCGTTTGCTTGGGGCGGCCCGGCGCTGCGCTCGGGCTTGCGATGCCGCCTCCCAGCCGGGCGGAGACGCCGAAATCCAGCGGGACCCCGCCCACCAGGAAGCCCGGCGCGCGACCGGCGCGCTCGAGGATCCAGGCCAGCATGGAGGTGGTGGTGGTCTTGCCGTGCGTGCCGGCCACGGCCAGCACATGTCGGCCCTGCAGCACGTTTTCCGCCAGCCACTGGGGGCCGCTGGTGTAGGGAGCGCCGGCGTCGAGGATCGCTTCCATCAGCGGGAACTTGGGCGTTCCGTCGGCGAGCCGGATCCGCGACACCACGTTGCCGATGACGAAGACATCCGGCGCCAGCGCCATCTGGTCGGCGCCATAGCCTTCGATCAGCTCGATGCCGAGCGCGCGCAACTGGTCGCTCATCGGCGGATAGACGCCGGCATCGCAGCCGGTCACCCGGTGGCCGGCCTCGCGCGCCAGGGCGGCCAGACCGCCCATGAAAGTGCCGCAGATGCCGAGGATGTGAATGTGCATCGGCCGATTCTAGGGATGCCCTGGGGAGCAGCTCTTCTGTGCGCGCCTTCCTTTGTGCAAAATGGGTCGATGGACGTGCCCAAGCAGGAAATTGCCGCCGCCGCAGCCCGCCTCATCGTCGAGGAGGGGCTGGAGTACGGTCCGGCCAAGCGCCGCGCCCTGCGCGACCTGGGCCTGCCTGCGCGCACCCCGCTGCCCCACAACGACGAGGTCGAGGGCGAGGTGCGGGACTACATCCGGCTCTATTGCGCCGACACGCAGCCCAAGGAGCTGCACGCCCTTCGCGTGCTGGCGCTCGAATGGATGGAGCACATGGCCCAATACCGCCCCCACATCGGGGGCGCCGTCTGGCATGGCACGGCGACGCGGCTGTCGGACATCTATATCCAGCTGTTCTGCGACGATCCGAAGTCGGCGGAGATCACGTTGATCGACCACCACGTGGATTACGAGCCGCGCATGGTCACGGGCTTCCATGGCGAGCAGGTCGAGGCCCTGAGCATCCATGTGGCCAGCCGCGCGCTCGGCGAGGAGATCGGCGTGCATCTGCTGATCTATGACCTCGACGATCTGCGTGGCGCCCTCAAACCCGATGCCCAGGGGCGCGTGCCCCGCGGGAACATGGCTGCCTTGCGGCGGCTGATTGAAAAGGAAAGCGGATGAATTCGAGGCCCACGCGCCGCGGCTGGCTCTATGGGAGCGTTGCCGCGGCGGCGGCAATTGCCGGCATCGGCGGGGCGGTATGGCACCGGCGCGCCGATGGTGGCGGGGAGCGGCTGGACGCCGCTTTCTGGGACCGGCGCTTCGAGCGACCGGAGGGCGGTGAGTTGGCTTTCGAGCAGCTTAGAGGCAAGCCCCTTCTCATCAACTTCTGGGCCACGTGGTGTCCGCCATGTGTCGAGGAGATGCCGATGATTGACACTTTCTTTCGCGAAAATGCCGGCAACGGCTGGCAAGTTGTGGGATTGGCCATCGATCAGCCCAGCGCGGTGCGCAAGTTCCTTGCCAAGACCCCGGTCAGCTATCCGATCGGACTGGCCGGTTTGCAAGGGACCGAACTGGTCAAGGCACTGGGCAACACGGCCGGCGGGCTGCCCTTCAGCTTGGTGGTGGACGGTGGAGGCGCAATTGCGGCGCGTAAAATGGGCAAGATCGAGCCGGCCGACCTGCAGGCGTGGCGGCGGGCATAGTTCACAGCTAGAATCAATCTCCCGAATCGGACAGTTGACGGCTGAACGCCGAAGTACACCGATTTTCTCGTGAGTTAAGTCCTCATGGCCGGCAAAGCCGGCGCTGGAGTCCCATGGATCTGCGCAAGCTCAAGACACTGATCGATCTGGTGTCCGAATCGAATATTTCCGAACTGGAAATCACTGAAACCGAAGGCAAGGTCCGCATTGTGAAGGGCGGAATTGCGGCGCCCATCCAGTACGTGCAAACAGTGGCGGCCCCGCCAGCCCCGGCAGTGGCTGGCACTGGGCCGGTCGGCGCCATCGCGGCGCCCGCTCCGGCCGCCCCCGCCCCGGAGGCGGCCCCGGCCGGTCATGTGGTCAAGTCCCCCATGGTCGGCACCTTCTATCGCTCTTCCAGTCCGGGCGCACCGGCCTTTGTCGAAGTCGGCAGCCAGGTCAAGGAAGGCGACACGGTCTGCATCATCGAGGCGATGAAGATCCTCAACGAAATCGAGGCCGACAAGTCCGGCACCGTCACACAGATCCTCGGAGAAAACGGTCAGGCGGTCGAATACGGGCAGCCGCTGTTCATCATCGAGTGACCATGTTCAAGAAGATCCTGGTTGCTAATCGCGGCGAAATAGCCCTGCGCGTTCAGCGCGCTTGCAGCGAGCTCGGCATCAAAGCGGTAATGGTGTATTCAGAGGCCGACCGCGAAGCCAAGTATGTGAAGCTGGCCGAAGAGGCGGTGTGCATCGGCCCGGCGCCGTCCTCCCTGAGCTACCTGAACATGCCGGCGATCATCTCGGCCGCCGAGGTCACGGATTCCGAGGCCATCCACCCTGGCTACGGCTTCCTGAGCGAGAACGCCAACTTCGCCGAGCGCGTCGAGCAGAGCGGCTTTCAGTTCATCGGCCCCACGCCCGAGTCGATCCGCATCATGGGCGACAAGGTCTCGGCCAAGCAGGCCATGCTCAAGGCCGGCGTGCCCTGCGTGCCGGGCTCGGAGGGCGAACTGTCCGACGACGCCGCCATCAACAAGCGCATTGCGCGCGCCATCGGCTATCCGGTGATCATCAAGGCGGCGGGCGGCGGCGGCGGGCGCGGCATGCGCGTGGTACACACCGAGGCGGCGCTGGTCAACGCCATCCAGATGACCAAGGCGGAGGCCGCCGCGGCCTTCAACAATCCCTCGGTCTACATGGAGAAGTTCCTCCAGAACCCGCGCCATATCGAGATCCAGGTGCTGGCCGACAAGCACAAGAACGCGGTCTACCTGGGCGAGCGCGACTGCTCGATGCAGCGGCGCCACCAGAAGGTGATCGAGGAATCGCCCGCGCCGGGCGTCCCGCGCAAGCTGCTCGAGAAGATCGGCGAGCGTTGCGCCATGGCCTGCAAGAAGATCGGCTACCGCGGCGCTGGCACCTTCGAGTTCCTCTACGAGAACGGGGAGTTCTATTTCATCGAGATGAACACGCGCGTGCAGGTCGAGCACCCGGTCACCGAGTTCACCACCGGCATCGACATCGTGAAGACGCAGATCATGGTCGCGGCCGGCGAGCGGTTGCCGTTCACGCAGCGCCAGATCGAGATGCGGGGCCATGCCATCGAGTGCCGCATCAACGCCGAGGACCCGTACAAGTTCACGCCCTCGCCGGGCCGCATCACCATGTGGCATCCGCCGGGCGGGCCGGGAGTGCGGGTGGATTCCCACGTCTACACGAACTACTTCGTACCGCCCAACTATGACTCGATGATCGGCAAGATCATCGTGCACGGCGACACCCGAGAACAGGCGCTTGCGCGCATGCGCACCGCGCTGAACGAGACGGTGGTGGAAGGCATCCAGACCAACATCCCGCTGCACCGCGAGCTGATGGTCGACGCCAAGTTCATGAGCGGCGGCACCAACATCCATTACCTCGAAGAGTGGCTCGCGGCCCACAAGCGCTGAGCGGGGTCGCCCCATGTTCGAACTTCGCCTGCTCGTCCCGGAAGACCGTGTCGAGACCCTCAGCGACGCGCTCGAGGCGCTGGATGCGCTGAGCGTCTCGGTCGAGGACGCGGACGCCCAGACCGATGCCGAGCAGGCGCTCTTCGGCGAGCCGGGCATGCCGCCGCCGAAGGAGGGTTGGCAGCGCTCACGCGTGATCGCTCTCTTCGCCGGCGAGGCGCAGGCGCGCGAAGCGGCGACCGTGCTGGCGGCGCAGGACTTCTTCGACGGTTGCCAGCTGCTGGACCTGGTCGACGTGCCCGAGCAGGACTGGGTGCGGCTCACGCAATCGCAGTTCGCGCCGGTCGAGATCACGCCGGAGTTCTGGATCGTGCCCACCTGGCACGAGCCGCCGGCGGGAGCGCGGCAGGTGATCCGGCTGGACCCGGGGCTGGCCTTCGGCACCGGCACGCATCCGACCACGCGCATGTGCCTGCGCTGGATCGCCTCGCACGCCGAGATGGGCGGCAAGCGCGTGCTGGACTACGGCTGCGGCTCCGGCATCCTCGCGATCGGCGCGGCGAAGTTCGGCGCCTCGGAAATCGATGCCGTCGACATCGACGAGGCCGCGGTCGACTCGACCCGCCTCAATGCCGAGGCCAATGGCGTGCATCTGAAGGCCGGCCTGAGCGAGCTCGCCCGGGGGCGCTACGACATCGTGCTCGCGAACATCCTCGCCACCCCGCTCAAGGTGCTGGCGCCGCTCCTGTGCGAGCACGTGGCGCCCGGCGGCTCGCTGGTGCTGGCCGGCATTCTCGAGCGCCAGGCCGATGAACTGAAGCTGGCCTATGCGCCCTATGCCTCGCTGGAAGTGAGCGACGCCGAGGACGGCTGGATCCTGATGACCTCAAGCTTCTGAGCTCGCCAGCCTTGGGGGCCCCAATACAATCGGCGCCTCATGAGCCTGGTCACCCGCTGCCCTGCCTGCGGCACCACCTTCAAGGTGGTGAGGGACCAGCTTCGCATCTCCGAGGGCTGGGTGCGCTGCGGCCGCTGCAGCGAGGTCTTCGATGCAACGCTCGACCTGCACGAAGCACCCGACCCGGCCCCCGCGTCCAAGGTGCCCGCGCCGCTCGACGACACAGCGGCGAGCGCGCCGCCTCCAGCAGCCGCACCGGCTCCGGCCTTGCCCGCGCAGGAGGAGGCCGAGCCGCCTGGAGAGGAACTAGGACGGCACGTCGAGGAGACGGACTTCCTCGATGACGAGCACGAGACCGAGCCGCCGCTCGCCGGGCCACCAGTCGCCGACGCGCCGGCATCTGAAGCGCCGGGGAAGCCCGAGGCGCCGGTGCAGAAATCCGGTCCTCAGTCCTTCACCGGCGTCGTCGCCGACGAACCCTGGGAGATGGCGGCGCCAATGGTCGAAGCGGACCCGCATGTGGTGCCGCCGTACCCTTCCTTTCCGCCCTTCCCGAACATCGACCTCAACCTCCCGGCCCAGCCGCCCATCGGCCGCGAGGCGCGTCCAGCGGAGCCGGCGCCGCCCGAGGCGAAGGCAGTGCGTGCGAACGCCGCCGAGGAGGACGCCGCCAATGTGCAGTTGCAGAAAGCCCTGCGCCGCGCGCGTGCCAAGTCCGCCAAGATCGCCCGCGCGAAGGCGCGAGGCGAAGAGCGGGCCGCGCGCGAGTCGGCGCCCGTGGTGCTGGCGGCCAGCGAGCCCGGGCCTGTGCTCGACAACCCGCGGCGCCTGCCCCGCTTCGCGGCGGCGGCGGCTGGCGGTGCGGCATTCTGGCAGCGCACGGGCGCGCGTCGCGCCTTGGTGGGCGTGGCCTTGTTCGCGGCCGTCCTCCTGGTCGTGCAGGTGCTGCATCAGGAGCGCGACCTGATCGCGGCGCGGCAGCCTTCGCTGCGCCCGGCGCTCGCGGCCTTGTGCGGGCTCACGGGCTGCGAGCTCTCGGCCCCGAAGCAGATCGGCGACATCACCATCGATGGCGCCTCCTTCGCGCGCGAGAAGAGCGGCGACGCCTACAGGCTGAACTTCACCTTGCGCAATGGCGCGCCGCTGCCGCTCGCGATGCCGGCCATCGAGCTGTCGCTGCTCGACACCCAGGAGCGGGCGGTGGTGCGGCGCGTCCTCATGCCCGCGGAGTTCGGTGCGCCGTCCGTGCTGCCGGCGCGCGCCGAGCGCGCGGCCTCGCTGCCGCTCGTGCTCACCGGCCCCGAGGCCGCGGGGCTGCCGCCGGTCGCCGGCTTCCATCTGCTGGCCTTCTATCCCTGAAGACGGCGCCTTTTCTTCTTTTTCTTCCTCAACCCAACCGGTGGTTTCATACATGGCAGCAGTGATTTGCGGTTCTCTTGCGTTCGACACGATCATGACCTTCGAGGGCCGGTTCGCCGATCAGATCCTTCCTGATCAGCTGCACATCCTCAACGTGTCTTTCCTGGTTCCCGGCCTGCGGCGCGATTTCGGTGGCTGCGCCGGCAACATCGCCTACAGCCTCAACGCGCTGGGTGGCAGGGCGTTGCCGATGGCCACGGTCGGCAGCGATGGCGGCGACTACCTGGAGCGGCTGCGCTCGCTCGGCATCAGCACGGAGTTCGTGCGGCAGGTGGACGACAGCTTCACCGCGCAGGCGATGATCATGAACGACCGCGACAACAACCAGATCACGGCCTTCCATCCGGGGGCCATGCAGCAGGCGCACATCACGAAGGTGACGGCGCGCGACGACATCCGCCTCGGCATCGTGGCCCCCGACGGACGCGAGGCGATGCTGCAGCACGCCGAGCAGTTCAACGCGGCCAACATTCCGTTCGTCTTCGATCCCGGCCAGGGCCTGCCGATGTTCGACGGCGAGGCGCTGCGGCATTTCGTGGAGTTGGCGAGCTGGGTGGTGGTCAACGACTACGAGGGAAAGATGCTCTCGCAGCGCACGGGTTGGAGCTTCGCCGAGATTTCCGAACGCGTGCAGGGCTTGGTCGTCACCCTCGCGGCCGAGGGCTGCGAGGTGTGGACCCGGGGCGAGCGCGAGCATGTGCTGGCCGTCAAGCCCACCGCCGTGGTCGAGCCCACGGGTTGCGGCGATGCCTGGCGCGGCGCGCTGCTGTACGGCCTGGAGCAGGGCTGGCCGCTCTCGCGCTGTGCTGCTCTGGGCAACCGCCTTGGCGCGCTCAAGATCGCGCAGCGCGGCCCGCAGAACTACCAGGTGGATCGCCAGGCGCTTGGACTCTGAGCCTCGGTCTGCAATAAAAAAAGCCCGGCACCGAAGTGCCGGGCTTTTGCCTTCAAGGCTGCTGAGCGACTCAGGGCTTGCTGGCCGTCGGGAACGGCCAGGCTGCCTGTGGGTTCAGCGTCGTTTGCGCCGCAGGCGCAGGCGTGACGGCGGCCTTGGCAGGCGCCTTCGCGGCCTTCTTGGCAGCAGGCTTCTTCGCTGCTTTCTTGGCGGCGGGCTTCTTGGCTGCGGCCTTCTTCGCAGGCGCCTTCTTCGCCGGCGCCTTTTTCGCTGCGGCCTTCTTCGCCGGCGCCTTCTTGGCTGCCGCCTTCTTGGCAGGAGCCTTCTTCGCTGCGGCCTTCTTCGCCGGCGCCTTCTTGGCCGCTACCTTCTTGGCAGGAGCCTTCTTCGCTGCGGCCTTCTTCGCCGGCGCCTTCTTGGCCGCTACCTTCTTGGCAGGAGCCTTCTTCGCTGCGACCTTCTTGGCCGGTGCCTTCTTTGCAGCAGCGACCTTCTTGGCCGGAGCCTTCTTTGCAGCGGCTTTTTTCGCCGGCGCTTTCTTTGCAGTTGCCATTTCTCTTTTCTCCTTGATCAAGTTGAAAAAATCAACCTTTGAAGCACTCCACGCATGTTGGTCATCGTGAAGCGATTCATGGCGTTGGATCGAGCTCCAGCGCCATGAACACCTGCGCCTTCACCGCCGCCGCACTCTCCGGTGCGTGTCGACGGTGATGGCTATTCTTGAATGCATTTTTCTTGTCGGAACAATTCAATCCCAGGAGAGCGCACCACCCGATTGATACTCGATCACCCGGGTCTCGAAGAAATTGCGCTCCTTCTTCAGGTCAATCATTTCGCTCATCCAGGGGAAGGGGTTTTCCTCGTTCGGGAAGAGCGTTTCCAGGCCGATCTGCTGCGCCCGCCGGTTGGCGATGTAGCGCAGGTAGCCCTTGAACATGGAGGCATTCATGCCGAGCACGCCGCGAGGCATGGTGTCTTCGGCGTAGCGGTACTCGAGCTCCACGGCCTTCAGGAAGAGGGCCTTGATCTCCGCCTTGAACTCCGCGGTCCAGAGGTGGGGGTTCTCGAGCTTCAGCTGGTTGATCAGGTCGATGCCGAAATTGCAGTGCATCGATTCGTCGCGCAAGATGTACTGGTACTGCTCGGCGGCACCGGTCATCTTGTTCTGGCGGCCCAGCGCGAGGATCTGCGTGAAGCCTACATAGAAGAACAGGCCTTCCATCAGGCAGGCGAAGACGATCAGCGACTTGAGCAGCGTCTGGTCGTTCTCGTGCGTGCCGGTGTGGAAGTTGGGGTCGCTGATGGCGTCGATGAAGGGGATGAGGAACTGGTCCTTCTCGCGGATCGACGGCACCTCGTTGTAGGCGTTGAAGATCTCGCTCTCGTCCAGGCCCAGCGACTCGACGATGTACTGGTAGGCGTGGGTGTGGATCGCTTCCTCGAAGGCCTGGCGCAGCAGGAACTGGCGGCATTCGGGCGCCGTGATGTGGCGGTAGGTGCCCAGCACGATGTTGTTGGCGGCCAGCGAGTCGGCCGTCACGAAGAAGCCGAGGTTGCGCTTGACGATGCGGCGCTCGTCCTCGCTCAGGCCGTTCGGGTCTTTCCAGAGCGCGATGTCGCGCGTCATGTTCACTTCCTGCGGCATCCAGTGGTTGGCGCAGGTGGCGAGGTACTTCTCCCACGCCCACTTGTACTTGAACGGCACCAGCTGGTTGACGTCGGTCTGGCCGTTGATGATGCGCTTGTCGGCCGCCTTGACGCGGCGCGCGGCCGGCATCGCGGGCGCGGGCTGCTGCGGTGCGCGCGCGACGGCGCCGTCATCGAGCTTGCGCGGAATGGGGGCGAGGGCGGGCGCTGTTTGCGAAGTCGGATGCTCCAGCGAGCGGCTGGCTTGCGCGTCGCTGTTCGATGGTTGCCGCATGCCTTGTTGCAGATCCTTTGGCAAGGAGGGCTTGACTTCTTCGTCCCAGGTCAACATAGAAAAATCCAATGCTCAAATTATGTGAGCAACGATGTGAGTTGCAAAGTGCTCTTCACATCGCGCTCTATTTATGTTGCCGTTATGTTGTTCGCATGCATCGCCATTTGTCGGGCGATGCCGCGAATCGCTGCATCTTCACGCCGACATCACTGACATGCTTCGCAAGTCGGATCGTCCACGCCGCAGAAGGCGATGTCGGTCGCGGGCATCGCGCTGAGCTGCGCCTGCGCAGCCGCTGCGGCCGCTTCGAGCGCGCTCATGCCTGACGAAGGCGCATCGTTCGAGCCCGAGGACACCGCGTTGAGCCGGCCCGACTGCACCGTGGACTTCTCGGCGTGCGTGGCGCTCTGCGTGCGCAGGTAGTAGGTGGTCTTCAGGCCGCGCAGCCACGCGAGCTTGTAGGTGTCGTCGAGCTTCTTGCCCGAGGCGCCGGCCATGTAGATGTTCAGCGACTGCGCCTGGTCGATCCACTTCTGGCGGCGCGCGGCGGCCTCGACCAGCCAGGTGGTCTCGATCTCGAACGCGGTCGCGTAGAGCGCCTTCACGTCCTGCGGCACGCGGTCGATCGGGCGCAGCGAGCCGTCGAAATGCTTGAGGTCCATCACCATCACGTCGTCCCACAGGCCCAGGCGCTTGAGGTCGCGCACCAGGTAGTGATTGATCACGGTGAACTCGCCGGAGAGGTTGGACTTGACCGAGAGATTGCCGAAGCAGGGCTCGATCGAGGCGTCCACGCCGATGATGTTGGAGATGGTGGCGGTCGGCGCGATGGCGACGCAATTGGAGTTGCGCATGCCGTCGGTCTTGATCTTCTGGCGCAGCGCGTCCCAGTCGAGCGTGGACGAGCGGTCGACCTCGACGTAGCCGCCGCGCGCCTTCTCGAGCAGCTCCAGCGTGTCGGGCGGCAACACGCCCTTGTCCCACAGCGAGCCCTTGTAGCTGGAATAACGGCCGCGCTCGCGGGCCAGTTCGGTCGAGGCCCAGTAGGCGTGGTAGCAGATCGCTTCCATCGATTCGTCGGCGAACTGCACGGCCTCCTGCGAGGCGTAGGGGATGCGCAGTTCGTACAGCGCGTCCTGGAAGCCCATCAGGCCCAGGCCGACCGGGCGGTGGCGCAGGTTGGAGTCGCGCGCCTTCTTGACCGCGTAGTAGTTGATGTCGATCACGTTGTCGAGCATGCGCATCGCCGTCGAGACCGTGCGTTGCAGCTTCTCCTGGTCGACCTTGCCGTCCTTCAGGTGCTGCAGCAGGTTGACCGAGCCCAGGTTGCAGACGGCAGTTTCGGTGTCGCTGGTGTTGAGCGTGATCTCGGTGCAGAGGTTGGACGAGTGGACCACGCCGGCGTGCTGCTGGGGCGAGCGCACGTTGCAGGCGTCCTTGAAGGTGATCCAGGGATGGCCGGTCTCGAACAGCATCGTGAGCATCTTGCGCCAGAGGTCGGTGGCCTGGACCGTGCGGCTGGGCTTGATCTCGCCGCGCGCGGCCTTCTCTTCATAGGCGACGTAGGCGGCCTCGAAGTCGGCGCCGAACTTGTCGTGCAGGTCAGGCACGTTGGAGGGCGAGAACAGCGTCCAGTTGCCCTTTTCCATCACGCGGCGCATGAACAGGTCGGGAATCCAGTTCGCCGTGTTCATGTCGTGCGTGCGGCGACGGTCGTCGCCGGTGTTCTTGCGCAGCTCCAGGAACTCCTCGATGTCGAGGTGCCAGCTTTCGAGGTAGGTGCAGACTGCACCCTTGCGCTTGCCGCCCTGGTTGACCGCGACGGCGGTGTCGTTCACGACCTTCAGGAAGGGCACCACGCCCTGCGACTCGCCGTTGGTGCCCTTGATGTGGCTGCCCAGCGCGCGCACGCGCGTCCAGTCGTTGCCCAGGCCGCCCGCGAACTTGGAGAGCAGGGCGTTTTCCTTGATGGACTCGTAGATGCCGTCCAGGTCGTCGGGCACGGTGGTCAGGTAGCAGCTGGAGAGCTGCGAGCGCAGCGTGCCGCTGTTGAACAGCGTGGGCGTGCTGGACATGAAGTCGAAGGAGGACAGCACCTCGTAGAACTCGATCGCGCGTGCTTCGCGGTCGATTTCGTTCAGCGCCAGGCCCATCGCCACGCGCATGAAGAAGGCCTGCGGCAGCTCGATGCGGGTCTTGCGCACGTGCAGGAAGTAGCGGTCGTACAGGGTCTGCAGGCCGAGGTAGTCGAACTGCAGATCGCGCTCGGGCTTGAGCGCGGCGCCCAGGCGGGCCAGGTCGTACTGCAGCAGCTTCTCGTCGAGCAGCTCGTTGTCCACGCCCTTCTTGATGAACAGCGGGAAGTTGTCGGCATAGGCCTGGGCACGCTCGGCGGCCGGCACTTCGCGGCCGACCACTTCCTTGAAGATCGTGTGCAGCAGCAGGCGTGCGGTGGCGAAGGTGTAGTCGGGGTCCTTCTCGATCAGGGTGCGGGCGGCGAGGATGGAAGCCTTGTAGACCTCGTCGAGCGGCACGCCGTCGTAGAGGTTGCGCATGGTCTCGGCCACGATCGGGCCGCCGGTGATGCTGTCGCCCAGGCCGGCGCAGGCGGATTCGATCAGGCCCTTGAGCTCGTTGAGGTCGAGCGCCACGCGCTCGCCGCGGTCGAGGACGTGCAGCGTCGAGACGGCGACGGGGGCGTCCTGCTCGCCCTGCCTGGAGCGCTCCTGCGCGCGACGCTCGCGGTACAGCACGTAGGCGCGAGCGATCTCGTGGTGGCCGCCGCGCATCAGGCCGAGCTCGACCTGGTCCTGCACATCCTCGATGTGGAAGGTGCCGCCGCCGGGGCGCGAGCGCAGCATGGCGCGCACCACGCCCTGGGTCAGGGTGTCGACTGTCTCTCGCACGCTGGCGGAGGCCGCGCCCTGGGTGCCGTGCACCGCGAGGAAGGCCTTCATCATCGCGATCGCGATCTTGTTGGGCTCGAAGGGAACGACCGCGCCGTTGCGGCGGATGATCTGGTAGTTGGCAAGCGCATTGCCGGCGGGTGAGCCGGCTTTGTCACGGGCTTGTTGCGGCGTCGAGGGAACGGCGCGGGACGTGACGGGATGGTTCTGGGCAGTTTGCATTCAGTCCTCTGTAGGCAATTCTTGTTGGGGCGGCCGTGCCGCGTCTGGCCGGTTGCTCGGCGTGAAGCACGGGGCAGGGCACACTATATCTGGGGTCTCAGAGGGCCACAACCCACTAGATGTAGTGTTTTCCTTGTAGTTCAATGGCATGCATCCCCGTGAAAGCGGGCCTCGATGGGGAGTTATTCCGCATCGTTGCTGCACGACCTTAGCGCGTACCGCTCTCCATGCGCCCTGCGCACGCATTTGGGCTTGGAAGGCGCATGGTTGCTGAGTGGCCGCGGGCGAGGGCGGCGGTGGCGGCAACGTGGCGCCGGTGCATCAGGGCCGAGGTGAAGATTGAAAAAATTCAGCGCGCCATGACGGTGTCGGGAAACATCGTGCGCTGCCAGCCCAGCTGCTGTTGCAGGAGCACCCAGTCGAAGCCGCTGCCGGGGTCCGCCTTCCGGCCCGGCGCGATGTGCTCGTGGCCCGCGACGAAGGCGATGGCGTAGCGCTGCGCGATGGCGGGACAGAGGCTGGCCAGGGTTTCGTATTGGGCGAACTCGAAGCGCTCGCCCTCCAGGCCTTCGAGCTCGATGCCGATCGAATCGTCGTTGCAGTTGGCGCGGCCGCGCCAGCGCGAGGGCCCGGCATGCCAGGCGCGGTCGTCGCAGCTCACGAACTGCCAGAGCTCGCCGTTGCGGCGCACATAGAAATGGGCCGAGACCTCGAGGCCGCGGATGCTGTCGAAGTAGGGGTGCGCCTCCCAGTCCAACTGGTTCATGAAGAGCTGCTGCACTTCGTCGCCGCCATAGCGGCCGGGCGGAAGGCTGATGGAGTGCAGCACGATCAGGTCGATCTGCGCGCCGGCCGGGCGTGGCCCGAAGTTCGGGGAGCGCAGCGATCTGGCGAATCGGTACCAGCCCTCCTGCCAGAGCTCGGCGCTCGGGCCCTCAGTCGTCGGCGCCGCTGCCATTGTTGTCGTCGCCGCCAGGCGTCGCAATTCCCAGGCGCGCGATGCGATAGCGGATCTGCCGCAGACTCAGGCCCAGCCGCGCCGCGGCCGCGGTGCGGTTGAAGCCGCTTTCCTGCAGTGCGCGCACGAGGATCTCGCGTTCCTGCTGGTCCAGATAGCTTTGCAGGTCGCTCGGGACCGCGACGGGTGGCTTAGCCGCAACCGCCGCGGCCTGCGGCTGTTCGACTGCTGCCGGCGCCGCTGTCTGGGGTGTTGTACTCGCCGGCTCGAGCGGCGCCGCGGGACTCGAAACATCGATGTGCAGCACATCGCCGTCGCTCAGGGCAACCGCACGGTGCAGCAGGTTCTCGAGCTCGCGCACGTTGCCGTTGAGCGGATGCTGCGACAGACGCTGCAGCACCTCGGGCGACAGCGCGGGGATCGGCATGCCGGCGTCGCGCGCGATCCGGGCCAGCAGCGCCTCGCAGAGCGCCGGCAGATCCTCGCGGCGCTCGCGCAGCGCCGGCACCGCGATCTCGATCACGTTGAGCCGGTAGAACAGATCCTGGCGGAAACGGCCGGCCTGCACCTCGGCCTGCAGGTCCTTGTGCGTGGCGCTCACGATGCGCACGTCGACGGCGTCTTCCTGCGTCGAGCCGATCGGCCGCACGCTGCGTTCCTGGATCGCGCGCAGCAGCTTGGACTGCATCGCCAGCGGGAGGTCGCCGATTTCATCGAGGAAGAGCGTGCCGCCGCGTGCGGCCTGGAAGTAGCCGTCGCGGTCTTGCGAGGAGCCGGTGTAGGAGCCTTTCCGCGCGCCGAAGAACTCGGCCTCGAGCAGGTTCTCGGGAATGGCACCGCAATTGACCGCGACGAAGGGCCCATCGCTGCGCTGGCTGCACGCATGCACCGCGCGCGCCGCCAGTTCCTTGCCAGTGCCGGACTCTCCGCGCACCAGCACCGGCGCCATGCCGCGCGCCACCTTGGCGATGCGCGACTTGACCAGGCGCATCGGCTCGGAATTTCCGACCAGCCTTTCGAGGGCCGCCGTGCCGGCGTTGCTGACGGTCGCGGCCAGCTTGCTGCCGTTGCCCTCCGCCTGGCGCACCGGCCGCGCGGGCGCGGCCTGCGCCTGCACTGCCGAAGCCACGACGGTACGGAACTGCTTCAGGTCCACCGGCTTGGTCAGGTAGTCGAAGGCGCCCGCCTTGAGGGCCTCGACCGCATTCTCGGCCGAGCCGTAGGCCGTCATGACCACGCAACGCTCGCTGCGCTGCTCCTGCTGGATGCGCTGCAGGATCTCCATGCCCAACCCGTCGGGCAAGCGCATGTCGGTGATCACGGCATCGAAGCGGCCCGCGTCCAGATGCTCGCTCGCCTCCGACACGCTGCCGGCCGCCTCGACGCGGTAGCCCTCGCGCAGCAGCGTGAGCTCGTAGAGCGTGCGCAGGTCGGGCTCGTCGTCGACGACCAGGATCTGGGCGGGGCGTGGCGCGGAAGGATTGGGGCTGCTCACGGCGCTATTGTGTCAGCCCGCCTTCGCCCGGCATGAAGACGACGGCGAATTCATTGCCCTCCGGCCCGCCTGCCGGCAAGGCACGGCGCTCGTAGCCGATGGTGGCGCCGTGGCGTTCGCACAACTCGCGGCACAGGTAGAGGCCTAGGCCGCTGGAGCGGCTCTCGGACGAGAAGAAGGGCTCGAACAGATGGCGCTGCACCGCGGGCTCGAGCGGTGCGCCGTCGCTCCACACCTGAAGGCTGGCGCGGCCGGCGGCGTTCAGCCGGGTCGTCACCTGGATCGAGCCGTCGCGCGCACCCGCGTAGCGCGCGGCGTTGTCGAGCAGGTTCACGAGGATGCGCCGCAGGTGCTCGATGTCGAAGCGCACCACGCTGCCGGGCGCCTCCAGCACCAGCAGCACGCCCTGGCGCTGCGTTTGCCGCACCCATTCTTCGGCCAGCGTGCGCACGGTGGGATCGAGCACCAGCTGCTCGCCGAGCGGCAGCACGCGCTGCTGGCGGGCGCGGGCGACGTCGAGCACGTCGTCGACGATGCGCGACAGCCGCTGCGCATTCTGCTGGACCATCGTCGTCAGTCGCCGGTGGCCGGGATCGACCAGGTCCTCGCCCAGCAGTGCGCTGGCCTGGGCGATTGCGGCAAGCGGGTTGCGGATCTCGTGCGCGACCGCGGCCGACATGCGCCCCATGGCCGCGAGCTTCTCGGTGCGGATGCGTGCCTCGAGCTCGCGCAGATCCTGCAGGAACATCACGCACAGGCTCTCGATGCCACGCTCGGCGGCGCGGGTGAGCCGAGTGCGCACGCGCACCTCGCGCGGCGCGCCCTGGGCCTGCGCGATCGGGATCTCGCGCGACTGCGACGTGCGTCGCGCGAACGTGTTGCGCGCGATCGCGGCCAGCGGCATCCAGGCCGGGTGCGCGCCAAGCGCGAAAGGCAGCTCGAGCTGTGCCAGTCCCTGCCCGAGAATCGCGTCGGCCGCGGGGTTGGCCGCGTGCACCTGCCCCTTGGCGTCGATCACCAGCACACCTTCGCTGAGCGTCTCGATCACCAGGTCGTTCACCAGGGCATGCATCTGCGCCGTGCCCCGGTTGCGCTGCGCCAGCGCCTCCTCGCGTATCAGCCGCCGAGCCAGCTCATGCGCCAGCAGCGCCACCACGAACAGGCCGGTGCCGGTCAGCGCAGCCTGCACGAAGCGCGCCGATGGCTCGGCCTGCTGCTGCAGCCAATACCAGCCGGCATGCGCCAGCAGCAGCAGCGTGACCACGGCCGTGGTGCCCAGGCCGACGGCGCCGCTGCCCAACACGGCGCCCATCAGCACCGGCAGGGCGAACAGCGGCGTGTAGTTGATGCTGCCCACCTGCAGAAGCTGCAGCGCGCTGAAGACCACCAGGTCGACGCCGATGGTCGACAGCCAGGCCGTGCCGAAGCGCCGCACCGGTGGTTGAAAGAGCGCATAGCGCGCGACCAGCAGGGTGGCAAGCAGGTAGCCGCCCGCCAGCGCGAGGACGATCGGCTGCACGGCCTGCCCGAGCGCGAAGACCAGCGCCTGGAGCAGCAGCAGCACGACGGCGACGAAGCTGCGCGCGGTCATGAAGCCGCGCCACAGGCGCAGCAGGGCGGAGCTTTCACGGCCGGCCGCCTGGTCGAGCGGCGTCCAGTCGGTCCCGGGCTCGGCACGCGACCAGAGGAAGGTGCTCATAAGGCAACCTCCGCCCTGCGGGCTGCGGTGCTGTTGGCCTTGGGAGCGGCCCGGCGGCTCATCGGGGGCGCCTCGTTCAGTGCGTCGCGGCCCGGCGGTGCGCCGCGCTGCAATACGCCGTGCCGTCGGCACCACGCACCGCGTCCGAGGCCGGCAGGTGCAGCCCGCAGTGCGCGCAGCGCAGCATGGCTTGCGGAGGCCCGATGCTGCGCGGTGCAGGCGGAGGAGGGGGCGGCGGCGTGCGCGACTGCAACTCTTCGCGCCGGGCCTTGCGCCAGAGCCAGACCGCCACCAGGATGATCGCGAGCACCAGCAGGTATTTCATGTCGCTGCGCGCCCCAGCACCACCTCGAGCACGAAACGCGAGCCCACATAGGCCAGCAGCAGCAGGGCCGCGCCGGCGTAGAGCACGCGCCGCGCGGTGCGGCCGCGCCAGCCAAAGCGCGCCCGCCCGACCAGCAGCACCGCGAAGCTGATCCAGGCCAGCACCGAGAACACGGTCTTGTGGTCCCATTTCCAGCCGCGCGCATTGGCGCCGTACAGCTGCTCGCTGAACAGCAGGCCGGCGAGCAGCGTGGCCGACAGCAGCACGAAGCCGGCGGTCACGAAGCGAAAGGTCAGCCGCTCCATCGTGAGCAGAGGCACGCCGGCCTGCGGTTCGGCCGCCAGCCGGATCTGCTTCTCGGCGCGGGTCATGAGCCAGGCATGGACCACGGCTGCGCCGAACAGGCCGTAGGAGGCGATGCCCAGCGCCAGGTGCAGCGGCAGCCAGGGCGAGGCCGAGACGTGCAGCGGCGTGCCCGGAAAGACCATCGCGAGCAGCACGGCCGCCGCGCCGAGCGCCGCGAGCACTCGCCGAATCTTGAGCTGCGGATACAGGCGGCTCTCGATCGCGTAGATGGTCATCACCAGCCAGGCGGTGACCGACAGCGCCGGCGCGAAGCCGAAGTGCGGGTCGCCGCCGGCCAGCGACCAGGCGAGCACGCAGGCGTGCAGCACCCAGGCCAGGCCCAGCATCCATTGCGTGGAAGGCCGCCCGAGCCAGGAAGAGGCTGCGGCAGTCGCGCCGTAGGCCGCGGCGGTGGCGATGCCCAGCGCCACGCCGAGTGGGGAGGGGATCGCTAAAATCATCGACCGGAGTTTAGCGTCTCGCCTTTGCGTGATCCCTCGCGAAGACGCCCTCGCTCCCCACCTACCGATCCCGCCCGCGGGAAACACCATGGCCAGCGCCCTCACCGAAAAATTCTCACGCCTCGTCAAACAGGTCAGCGGGCAGGCCCGCATCACCGAAAGCAATGTGCAGGACATGCTGCGCGAGGTGCGCATGGCCCTGCTGGAGGCCGACGTCGCGCTGCCCGTGGTGCGCGACTTCGTGGCCCGCGTCAAGGAAAAGGCGATGGGCCAGGAGGTGCTGGGCTCGCTCAAGCCCGGCCAGGCGCTGGTGGGCATCGTCAACCGCGAGCTCGCTGCGACCATGGGCGAAGGCGTGGCCGACATCAACCTGGTGGCGCAGCCGCCCGCTGTGATCCTGATGGCGGGTTTGCAGGGCGCCGGCAAGACCACCACCACCGCCAAGCTGGCCAAGCACCTGATCGAGAAGCGCAAGAAGAAGGTGCTCACCGTCTCGGGCGACGTCTACCGGCCGGCGGCCATCGAGCAGCTCAAGACCGTCACGAAGCAGGCCGGGGCCGAGTGGTTCCCGAGCACGCCGGACCAGAAGCCGCTGGACATCGCCCGCGCCGCGCTCGATCACGCCAAGCGCCATTTCTTCGATGTGCTGCTGGTCGACACGGCCGGCCGCCTCGCCATCGACGAGGTGCTGATGAACGAGATCCAGCAGCTGCACGCGGCGCTGAACCCGGTCGAGACGCTGTTCGTGGTCGATGCCATGCAGGGCCAGGACGCGATCAATACCGCCAAGGCCTTCAAGGAAGCGCTGCCGCTGACCGGCATCGTCCTCACCAAGACCGACGGCGACTCGCGCGGCGGCGCCGCGCTGTCGGTACGGCAGGTGACGGGCGTGCCGATCAAGTTCGCCGGTGTCAGCGAGAAGATCGACGGCCTGGAGGTGTTCGACACCGAGCGCCATGCCGGCCGCATCCTCGGCATGGGCGACATCGTGGCGCTGGTCGAGCAGGTCACGGCCGGCGTCGATGTGGCGGCGGCACAGAAGCTGGCGGCCAAGGTCAAGAGCGGCGCGGGCTTCGATCTCAACGATTTTCTCGGCCAACTGCAGCAGATGAAGCAGATGGGCGGGCTGTCCAGCATCATGGACAAGCTGCCGCAGCAGCTCGCCGCCAAGGCCACCGATGCCGACATGAACCGCGCGGAGCGCGACATCCGCCGCAAGGAGGGCATCATCAACAGCATGACGCCGCTGGAGCGGCGCAAGCCGGAGCTGCTCAAGGCCACCCGCAAGCGCCGCATCGCCGCCGGCGCGGGGGTGCAGGTTCAGGAAGTGAACCGGCTGCTCAACGAATTCGAGCAGATGCAGCAGATGATGAAGAAGATGAAGGGCGGCGGGCTCATGAAGATGATGAAGCGCATGGGCGGCATGAAGGGCCTGCCCGGCATGGGTGGAGGCGGCGGCATGCCGCGCTTCTGAGCAAAGAAAAAGCCCGCTCGTCGAGCGGGCTTTTTCCTGGGCAGCGAACCGTCAGGCGCGCGCCAGCCGCACCGCGTGCATCCACGCCCTGCGCAGCACCGCCGGCGAACGCGACTCTTCCGGAATCACCAGGAAGCCCCGGTCGCGCATTGCGTTGCCCAGCGCGATCTGGCTGGTCAGAACGGTCAGAGGGATCGCCAGCAGCAGCGGGAGGCCCACGGGCATCAGCCAGGCCAGCGCGCTGGCGTCGATCAGCGCAATACCCACCGCCAGCGCCGCGATGACCAGCGACATCGGCGCCAGCTGGGTGAAGGCGATGCGCCACGGCACGGCAGCGGCTTCCCGCGGCGGGGACTTCCAGTCCAGCTTGATGCCGGTGAGCGCCACCACCACGAACAGCGAGTGGGCCAGCATGCGCACGGGTGCCTGCACGATGGCCAGCGCGCTTTCGAGCGCGGCGCTCTTGAGCAGGCCGCCGACACCGCCGTACTGGCGTTGCTCGCGGCGCATCACCACGGCGGCAATGCCCAGCATGCGCGGCAGGAACAGCAGGCACAACGTCCACAGCCAGAGGCCGGCCAGTTCCATCGGCATCGCGAGCCAATGCGCGACCACGCTCGAGCCGGTGAGCCACAGGGCCGTGCCCAGCGTCAGGAAGGCGAGCCACATCGGCGCCGAGGCATAAGCCATTGTGCCGGTGACGAACATCGCGCGGTGCACCGGATGCAGGCCGGGCTCGGCCATCAGGCGGGCGTTCTGCAGGTTGCCCTGGCACCAGCGGCGGTCGCGCTGCAGCTCGGCCAGCAGGTCCGGCGGTTGCTGCTCGTAGCTGCCGACCAGGTCGGCGACCAGCCACACGTGGTAGCCGGCGCGGCGCATCAGCGCGGCCTCGACGAAGTCGTGCGACATGATGCCGCCCGACATGCCGCCGGTGCCCTTGATCGGCGCCAGCGCGCAGTGCTGCATGAAGGGCTCGATGCGGATGATCGCGTTGTGGCCCCAGTAGTGCGACTCGCCGAGCTGCCAGAACTGCATGCCCAGAGTGAACAGGCGGCCCGTCACGCGCGAGGCGAACTGCTGGGCGCGCGCGTGCAGGGTGACGTGGCCGATGGCCTGCGTCGCGGTCTGGATGATGCCGGCCGTCGGATTGGCTTCCATCAGCTTGACCATCGAGGTCAGGCAGTCGCCGCTCATCACGCTGTCGGCATCGAGCACCACCATGTAGCGGTAGTCCTTACCCCAGCGGCGGCAGAAGTCGGCCACGTTGCCGGCCTTGCGGTGGGTGCGGCGCTTGCGCAGGCGGTAGTACACCTCGACCTGCGGCTGGTTCGGGCTGTCCGCCAGTGCGGCGCGCAGATCTTCCCAGGCGGCGCGCTCGGCGGCGGCGACCTCGGGCGTGTAGCTGTCGGACAGCACGAAGACGTCGAACTGCCTCGCATGGCCGGTCGCGGCCACTGATTCGCAGGTCGCGCGCAGGCCTGCAAAGACCGTCGCCACGTCCTCGTTGCAGATCGGCATGACGATCGCCGTGCGCGCTTCCGGATTCATCGGATGGTCAGCCACCTGTTTGGCCGACAGCGCGTGCTTGTCCCCGCGCACCGAGACATAGAAGCCCATGAGCGCGGTCACGAAGCCGGTCACCACCCAGCCCGAGAGCAGGCCGTAGAGCGCGATCTGGCTGTATTCGAGCCAGAGGTTGTCGTAGTCGGGCTGCACGCGGGCAAACAACGTCGAGGCGACGACCGTGCTGAACACGGTGAGCGCCATGAAGGCGAGGCGGCGCTGCTGGGCCGCGCGTTCCCAGGCCTGGGAACGCTGCGGTGCGCGCGACGCGCTGGCCGCGGCCTTGCCGCCGGCGCCGAGCTTGACCAGCAGTGCCGTGCCGATGCTGTTCCAGAAGCCGCGCCAGGGGCGGGGCGTCATCGAGCCACGGTTGATCGGCGGCGCCGTCACCGAGTTGGGATGGCGTTCTTCACGCAGCGTGCTGCGGCGGGAGAAATCCGCTTCGGTGAGAACGTTGAGCTGGGAGAAGTCGTTGGGCTTCATGTGCGACTCACCACCGTTGCTTGTCGGCGGAAGGCGTGTCGCCAATAGCCGGAAGACGCTTGAAGACGCAGTCCGGTGCCGCACCGCCGGCGCTTGCCAGGCCGGCCGGCGGATGACCCGCGGCGCGGGACCGCGAGAGGGAAAACTGCTTTTGACGCAGGCCGTCGCGCTGCGGACGCAGTGCGAAAGATGGGCTGGTAAGGGCTGTCATGCCCTTCTAAGGGCAATCCCTGTGCCAGCCAGGAATAACGCTTTCAGATCAACGAGTTAGCGCGGTCTGCGACTCTTGAGGCCCGGTTTTGAAACCAAAAGGCCACCAAAAACCCTGAATTTGTCGCCGTAGCCCGACAGCGCAAGTGAACTCTGGACGAACTCTCAATGAAATCAAGTACTTAGGAGCGTCGCTCGTCAGCGACAGTGTCGCCGCCCGGCGGCACGGCATCCGATTTGAAGTGCCCGGCGGTGAGCCCGTGCTTCTGCAGCAGCCGGTAGAACTCCGTCCGGTTGCGATCCGCCAGACGCGCCGCGTCGGCCACGTTGCCGTCGGTCAATTTGAGCAGGCCGACCAGGTACTCGCGCTCGAAGCGCTGCTTGGCCTCGGCATAGGTCTGGACCTCGACGCTGGGCGAGCGCAGCGCCCGCTGCACCAGCGCCAGCGGGATCAGCGGCGAGCTGGACAGGGCGCAGACCTGCTCGACCACGTTGAACAACTGGCGCACGTTGCCCGGCCAGGGCGCCATGGTCAGCGCTTTCAGCGCCTCCGGCGCGAAGCCCGACAGGCGCTTGCCGTACTTGCTCGAGAGCCGGTTGAGGAAATGGTTGGCCAGGAGCGGGATGTCCTCGCGCCGCGCCGACAGCGGCGGCAGGTGCAGCGTCACGACATTGAGGCGGTAGTAGAGGTCCTCCCGGAACTGCCCGGCCTCCATGGCGGCATCGAGGTCGCGATGGGTGGCGGAGATGATCCGCACATCGACCTCGATGGACTGGGTCGAGCCCACCGGCCGCACCGCGTGCTCCTGCAGCACCCGCAGCAGCTTGACCTGCAGGGCCGGCGGCATGTCGCCGATCTCATCGAGCAGCAGGGTGCCGCCGTCCGCTTGCTGGAACAGGCCCTTGTGATTGGCCACCGCGTCGGTGAAGGCGCCCTTCACATGGCCGAACAGCTCCGACTCCAGCAGCGCCTCCGGAATGGCGCCGCAGTTGACCGCCACGAAGGGCTTCTCCGCGCGCGTGCTGGCCCGGTGGATCGCTCGGGCCAGAAGTTCCTTGCCGGCGCCGCTGTCGCCGCGCAGCAGCACGCTGGCGTCGGACTTGGCAACCATCCGGGCTTCGGCCAGCAGCTCGGCCATGCGGTTGCTGCGGCTCACGATCTCCGAGCGCCAGCTCTCGTCGACGCCCTTGCCGCCGCTGGGCGCGGGCGCGCCGAGCGCCAGGGCCTGCGCGATCTTGTCGAGCAGCTCGCGGGCGTCGTAGGGCTTGGTGAGATAGGTGAAGACGCCGCGGGCCGTGGCCTCGACCGCGTCGGGAATGGTGCCGTGGGCGGTCAGCAGGATCACCGGCAGCGTGGGGTGGCGCTTGCGGATCTCGTCGAACAGCTGCAGGCCGTCGCGGCCCGGCAGCCGCACGTCGCTCAGCACCAATTGGGGATGCTCGATCTCGAGCTGCGTCAATGCCGACTCGGCCGAGGTCACGGCGGTGACCTGGTAGCCGGCGCCCGTGAGCCGCATCGACAGCAGGCGCAGCATGTCCGCGTCGTCGTCCACCACCAGCAGGCGGGCGCCGGGCGGGCTGGCGGATTCCTTCGCGGAGCCGGTGTTGTTCATGGTGCGGGCTTTGGAGCCGCCGGTGCGATCGGTGGTGGCGGGCTGTTGGGACGCGAGAAGCTGCGCTCGATGGCACGCAGCGCCTCGATGCGATCGCTCAGCTGGTCGATACGCCGCTGGCTGTCGCGCACCTGCTGCGCCTGGCGGTCGCGCTCGTCCTCGACGCGGCGCTGTTCCTGGTAGCGCGCGGCCAGCAGCCGGGCGAGCGGGTGCAGCGCCTGGGCCTCGCTCGCCGGGTTGGCGATCACGCGCTGCACCAGGCCGAGGGCGCGCGCGAGATCGGCGGGGGCGCGCGTTTGCGCGAGCAGCAGTGCCAGCTGCATCTGCACCAGGGGCTGCTCGCCGGGCTCGCCCAGGCGTGAGATCTCATTGGCGAGCTCGTTGCCGCCCAGCGGGCGCACCTTGTCGGCGTAACCGAGCAGGGCGGCCACCGGGCCTTGCGTGAGCTGCGCGAAGACCAGCGCCGGCTGCGTGGCTGGCGCCATCGGCTCGGCCTCGACGGGCTGCACCGGCGGTGGCGGGGGAGGCGGTGGCGGCGGCTGCACGGCCACCGGCTGGGGCGGCGGTTCGGGCGGCGCGGCGCATGCAGCGAGCAGCAGCGGCATGACGAGGACGGTCATGGCAAAGGCGGATCTGCGAGCGATCGAACTGAAGAGCATGGGTCGGAGAAAACGCTTGAGGCGGGGGCGGTGGTCAGGTGGAGCGCGGCAGCTCGATGCGGAAGCGCGCCCCGGGTCCCTCCGGCAGCAGCGTGATGCGACCGCCATGGGCTGCAATGTACTCCTGCACGATCGACAGCCCGATGCCGGTGCCCTTGACGGCATGCTGGGGTTGGCGCTCGCCGCGGAAGAAAGGCTCGAAGATGCGGTCGCGGTCGCCCTCGGCGATGCCGGGGCCGGCGTCCTGGATCTCGATGCAGACGGTGTCGGGCGTGCTCGATACGGTGATCGCGATGGTGCCGCCGCGCGTCGAATAGCGAATCGCGTTGGACAGCAGGTTGGCCACCGCGGTGCCCAGCTTCACCGGGTCGACCACCACCGCGATCGGCTCGCCTTCGGCCCGCACCGTGAGCCCGTTGGCCTGCCATTGCAGGCGCTGGGCCTCGATCTGCTCCTCGATCAGCGGCAGCAGGGGCGTGCGCTGGCGGCGCAGCTCGCGCGCTTCGAAGGCCGCCGCGTTGAAGCGCAGCAGCGCCTCGATCTGTCCCTGCAGCGCGACGGTGTTCTGTTGCAGGATCTGCGCCACCTCGCGCTGTGCCGGGTTCAGGGCGCCGGTCACGCCATCCTCCAGCAGCGAGACGCCTTCGCGCAGCGCGGCCAGCGGGGTCTTGAGCTCATGCGAGACGTGGCGCAGGAAACGCGCCTTGTCCGCGTCCAGCTCGGTCAGCCGCAGCCGCAGCCATTCGAGCTGTTGCGCGATGCGGCGCACGTCGGCCGGGCCGCGGATGTCGATCGGCTCGTCGAGGCGGTTCTCGCCCAGCCCGACGATCGCGCGCTGCAGCCGCTTGAAGGGCCGCGCCAGCCACACACCGAAGGCCAATGCGAGCGCCACGGCCAGCGTGCTCGCGGCCAGCACTTCGCGCATCAGCCGCCGGCGTGCGTTCTCGATGCGCTGCGCCAGCGCGTTGTTCTGCGCCTCGATCAGGATCTGGGCCT
This sequence comes from Variovorax sp. RA8, assembly GCF_901827175.1. Classification (NCBI taxonomy): domain Bacteria; kingdom Pseudomonadati; phylum Pseudomonadota; class Betaproteobacteria; order Burkholderiales; family Comamonadaceae; genus Variovorax; species Variovorax sp. RA8. The sequence continues at coordinate 1,180,925 of NZ_LR594662.1, forward strand.
GCTGGGCGAGGTTGGTGTTGAGCGCGTCGAGGTCGCGGAACTGCATCGCCATCGAGCTTTCGCGCGCGAGCGCGGTTTCGGGCGCGCCGCTCATCAAGCCCTCGATGACCGCGAGCTGGGCCCGCCACAGGTCGAGGCCGGTGGCGGGCAGGCCGTTCGCGCCCAGGCGGTCGAGCGCATGGTGCGCGTCGCGCGCCGCGTCGTCGAAGCGGCGGCGCAGCACCGCGTCGTTGAGCACCAGCGACTGGCGCCCGGCGCGCTCCATCGCGGCGCTGCGCTCGGCCAGGGACTGCGCCGCGCCCGAGAGCGTGAGCGCGCGGCCCGCGGCGTTGCGGCTCTGGGTCATCAGCGCGTCGTACTGGAACACGGAGCGCAGGGCCACGCCCACCAGCAGCGCGGTGATCAGCAGGAACGCGAACAACAGCAGCTGCTGGAACGAGCCGCGCGCCGATTTCAGGCTCGCCATCAGGCGGCCGGCGCGGCGAGGCCCGCCGATGACGCGGTCGATTCCGCGGTGGGCACCTCGCCGCGCAGCGTGTAGGCCAGCGAGCGGGTGATGTTCACGTCGACCATGCGGCCGGCCAGCCGCGGGTCGCCCTCGAAGTTGACCACGCGGTTGCACTCGGTGCGGCCCATCAGCTCGTTCGCATCCTTGCGCGAACGGCCTTCGACCAGCACGCGCTGGGCCGTGCCCACGAGCGCCTGGCCAAAGCGCTTGACGTTGCCGTCGATCACCGCCTGCAGCCGCTGCAGCCGAGCCAGCTTGATGTCGTGGGGGGTGTCGTCATGCAGCTGCGCCGCCGGCGTGCCGGGGCGCGGGCTGAAGATGAAGCTGAAGCTGTTGTCGAACTCGAGCTCGTCGATCAGCTTCATCATCTTGTCGAAGTCCGCGTCGGTCTCGCCCGGGAAGCCGACGATGAAGTCGCTGCTCAGCGAAAGGCCGGGGCGGATGGCGCGTAGCTTGCGCACCGTGCTCTTGTATTCCATCGCCGTGTAGCCGCGCTTCATCGCCATCAGGATGCGGTCGCTGCCGTGCTGCACCGGCAGGTGCAGGTGGCTCACCAGCTTGGGCACGCGGGCATAGGCCTCGATCAGGCGCGGCGTGAACTCGTTGGGATGGCTGGTGGTGTAGCGGATGCGCTCGATGCCGGGGATCTCGGCGATGTACTCGATCAGCAGCGCGAAGTCGGCGATCTCGGCCCCGTCGCCCGCGCTGCCCATGCGGCCGCGGTAGGCATTGACGTTCTGCCCCAGCAGCGTGACCTCGCGCACCCCCTGGTCGGCCAGGCCGGCGACCTCGACAAGCACGTCGTCCAGCGGCCGGTTCACCTCCTCGCCGCGCGTGTACGGCACCACGCAGTAGCTGCAGTACTTGGAGCAACCTTCCATGATCGAGACGAAGGCGGTCGCACCCTCGACGCGTGCCGGCGGCAGGTGGTCGAACTTCTCGATCTCCGGAAAGCTGATGTCCACCTGCGGCTGGCCGGCGCGCTCGCGCTGGTGCAGCAGCTCGGGCAGGCGGTGCAGTGTCTGGGGGCCGAAGACCACGTCGACGTACGGGGCGCGCGCGATGATGGCCGCGCCTTCCTGGCTGGCCACGCAGCCGCCGACGCCGATCTTCACGCCGCGTGCCTTGAGGTGCTTGACGCGGCCGAGGTCGGAGAACACCTTCTCCTGCGCCTTCTCGCGCACTGAGCAGGTATTGAAGAGGATCAGGTCCGCCTCTTCCACGTCGTTGGTGGGCTCATAGCCTTCGGCAGCGCGCAGCACGTCGGCCATCTTGTCCGAGTCGTACTCGTTCATCTGGCAGCCGAAGGTCTTGATGAAAACTTTTGGGGTCATGAGGAGGCTCCTTGGGGGGCGCCATCGGAAAGCGGAAATCCTGCCGCGAAAGGAAGGAATCCGCGAAGGACGCAAAGGAAAACCAGGAAAAGGCTTTCGGATGTCCTTCGCGCTTTTCGCGTCCGGCACCCGAATTCGACAGCTACTGGCCGTAGCGGGGCAACTGGTCGAACGGCGTCTTGCCGTCGTCGCGCGGTCCGGTGTCGGCCACGAAGGGCCAGAAATTCAGCAGCGGCTTGTCGGCGGTTTCGCGCTTGGCCTGGGCCTCCTCGGGCGTGAGGATCCAGACCTCGCTCACCATGCCGGCGGGATCGCGCTTGTAGTTGACCAGCAGGTTCTGGCCGGTGAGGTTCGCCGGCATCACCAGCATCTGCTGGGCGCTGCGAATCCGGGCGCCCGGCGAGAGCCGCTCGGGCTGGCCGTCGAGCTGGATCTCGGGCGCATTCACGACCATGAAGCGGCCTCGCAGGGTGCCGATGGGGAAGTTGCGGCCGCCGAGCGCGGCCTCGTTCTGGGTCTGGACCGGGTCCTGCGCGACAGCAGGCGCCGTCACGGCGCACAGCGCTGTCAGAAGGAGGGCAGTCCAGGGGGTGTTGCAGCGGTTCATGGTGTTCATCCAGAGGCTGTGGGGCAGCGGCGATTCTAGCGGTGGCCTCCCGCCCTTCCCCGGAGAACGCAGCGCCTTCCGTGCGGTGCTTCATATCCGCTTTACTTATCTTTACGGCACCGATGGACGGCAGTCCCCGACCCCTGCTCCAATAGCTGTTGTCAGGCAAAAGTGCGCCTCGAACAACCGCGGCCGGCTTTCTACCCAACCCAGAAGTGCTCATGAACAAGAAACTCGTCCTCGCCCTCGCGGGTGTGCTGATCCTGAGCGCAGCCGGCGCGTGGCGCTGGGCGGGAAACAGGACGCAGGACGGGGCGCAGACGGGCGCGCCGCCCGCAGGAAGCACCGCCGCGCCCGGCAAGGGCGCCGGCCCGGGCGCTGCGGCGCCGGCCCTGGTTACGCTCGCCGCGGCGCAGAAGCGGGACGTGCCGGTCACCGTGCAGGTCAACGGCAGCGTGGTCTCGCTCAACAGCGTGGACCTGCGCCCGCAGGTCACGAACACGGTGCGCGAGGTGCATGTGAAGGAGGGGCAGTTCGTCAAGCAAGGGCAACTGCTCTTCACGCTCGACGACCGGCCCGACCAGGCCAACCTCGCCAAGGCCCGCGCGCAGCAGCAGAAGGACGAGGCCACGCTGGCCGACCTGCAACGGCAGTACCGGCGCAGCCAGGAACTGGTGGCGCAGAACTTCATCGCCAAGGCCGCCGCAGATGCCACGCTGTCGCAGCTCGAGGCGCAGCGCGCCGCGGTCGCGGCGGACAAGGCCGCGGTGCAGTCGGCGCAGGTGGCGCTGGGCTATGCCACGCTGCGCGCGCCCATTGCCGGGCGCATCGGCGCCGTCAACATCTACCCGGGCACGCTGGTGCAGCCCAGCCTGTCGCTGGTGACCATCACCCAGCTCGATCCGATCGCGGTCAGCTTCCCGGTGCCCGAAGGCAGGTTGCAGGACCTGCTGGCCGCCGCGCGCTCGCACACGCCGGTCGAAGCGCTCGTGAGCGGGCGCAAGACGCCAATGAAGGGCATCCTGAACTTCGTCGACAACACCGTCGACCCGCTGATCGGCACCGTGCGGGCCAAGGCGGTGTTCGACAACGCCGACCAGGGCCTGTGGCCCGGCCAGTTCGTCGAGACCCGCGTGACCGTGCGCACGCTCGAGGGCGCCACCGTGATTCCCGCGGCCGCCATCATGATGCTGGCCGAGGGCAGCTCGGTCTACGTGGTCGACGCCGAGCGGACGGCGACGCGCCGCAAGGTGCAGGCGCTGTACACCTTCGGCACGCAGGTCGCGGTGCGCGGCGTGGAGCCCGGCGAGCTGGTGGTGATCGAGGGCAAGCAGAACGTGCGCCCGGGCGGCAAGGTGCGGCTCGACAGCGCCGCGCAGCCGCAACAGCGCCCGAACGGCAATGCGCCCGAGGCGACGCCGGGCAGCGCCGCCTCGGCCACGCCGGGCAACGCCAGCGTGGTGGCGGAGCGGGAGCGCACATGAGCCCCGCCCGGCCGCCCGAAGGCGCTCGCCCCCTTCTTCCGGCGAGGGTGCGCGAAGAACACGGAGTGACGAGCCTGGGGGAGGCCATCCAGTGAACATCTCCGAGCTCTGCATCCGTCGTCCCGCGATGACGGTGCTGCTCTCTGCCGCCGTGGTGGTGGCTGGCATCTTTGCCTACTTCCAGATCCCGGTCGCGGCCCTGCCCAGCTACAACACGCCGGTCATCAATGTCAACGCGCAGTTGCCGGGCGCCAGTCCCGACACCATGGCTTCCTCGGTTGCGCTGCCGCTGGAGAAGCAGTTCTCCACCATTCCGGGCCTGTCGACGATCAGCTCGGTCAACACCCAGGGCGTGAGCTCGATCACGCTGGAATTCGTCAGCAGCCGCGACATCGATGCCGCCGCCGTCGATGTGCAGGCCGCGCTGTTGCGGGCGCAGCGGCAATTGCCGGTCGAACTGACGCAGATGCCCTCGTACCGCAAGGTCAATCCGGCCGACGCGCCGGTGCTGTTCATCGCGCTGGTCTCGCCCTCGATGAGCCCGTCCGAGCTGAACGACTATGCGGAAAACCTGATCTCGCCGACGCTTTCCACCATCGACGGCGTGGCCCAGGTCGTGGTGTATGGCCGCAAGGCGTTCGCGGTGCGCATCAAGGCCAACGCCGACCTGCTCAACGCCCGCAACATCACCCTCGACGAACTGGCCAACGCGGTGCGCCTGGCCAACGCGAACACGCCGGTGGGCGTGCTCGACGGCCCGCGCCAGACACTCACCATCCAGGCCAACGAGCAGATGCTCAAGGCCGCCGACTTCGCCAAGGTGATCGTTGGCCAGCGCAACGGCGCGCCGGTGCGGCTGGACGAGGTAGCCACCATCGAGGACAGCTTCGAGTCGGTCAAGACCGCCAGCAGCTTCAACGGCCAGAGTTCGGTCTCGCTGGCCGTGCAGAGGCAGCCCAATGCCAACACCGTTCAGGTGGTGGACGCGGTGCGGGCGCTGATGCCGCGGTTCCGTGAGGAGCTGCCGCAGTCGGTCGAGATCAACATGGTCAACGACCGCTCGATCTCCATCCGGGAGGCAGTGCACGACGTTCAGCTCACGCTGCTGGGCACGGTGCTGCTGGTGGTGCTGGTGATCTTCCTGTTCCTGCACCGCGTGGTGGCCACGCTCATTCCGGCGGCCACCATCCCGATCTCGCTGATCGGCGCCGTCGCGCTGCTCTACGCCTTCGGCTACAGCCTGGACAACGTGTCGCTGCTGGGCATCACGCTGGCGGTCGGCCTGGTGGTGGACGACGCCATCGTGGTGCTGGAAAACATCATGCGCTACGTCGAGAAGGGCATGGAGCCGATGGCCGCCGCGCTGCGCGGCGCCCGCGAGGTGGGCTTCACCATCGTCTCGATCTCGGTCTCGCTGGTGGCGGTGTTCATCCCGATCTTTTTCATGCCGGGCGTGATCGGCCTCCTGTTCCACGAGTTCGCGGTCGTGGTCGGCCTGGCGGTGCTGGTGTCGGCCGTGGTGTCGCTGACCCTGGTGCCGATGATGGCCAGCCGACTCGTGCGGCAGACGCATCGCTCCGCAGGGGCGGAGGAGCACGAGGACGGCCACGCCGAGCCTGGCACCGCGATAGGCCGCGCGTTCGAGCGTGGCTACCGCTGGGTCCACGGCACCTACCTGCGCTCGCTCGACTGGACGCTGCGCCGCCGCAAGCTCATGCTGGTCGTTGCGGCATCGACCTTCGCGCTGACGGCCTGGATGTTCATCGTCATCCCGAAGGGCTTCTTCCCCGAGGAAGACATCGGCCAGATCTTCATCACGACCGAAGCGGCCGAAGACATCTCGTTCCCGGCCATGAAAGCCTTGCAGGATCGCGTTGCCGAGGCCGTGCGGACCAATCCGCACGTGGCCTATGTCAACTCCTTTGTCGGGGTCGGCGGCTCGAGCTCTACACAGAATAGCGGCCGATTGTTCGTGGTGCTCAAGCCGCGCAACGAGCGCGGCACGATGGCGCAGGTGATGGAGTCGCTGCGGGCGCGCTTTCGCGAGATTCCCGGCATCGCCGCGTACATGCAGCCGCTGCAGAACCTGCGCCTGGGCGGCCGCCCGAGCAAGGCACGCTTCCAGTACACCCTGCAGAGCGTGAACGCCGGCGCCATCAACGAGTGGGCCGAAAAGCTGATGGAGCGCATGCGTGCCGACCCCGCTTTCCGCGACGTCACCAGTGACTCGCAGAACCGGGGCCTGCAGGCCACGTTGGACATCGACCGCGACAAGGCCGGCGTGCTCGGCGTCGCGGTCGGCGACCTGCGCACTGCGCTCTACAACGCCTACGGCGACCGCCAGATCGGCAGCATCTACGCGCCCAGCAACACCTACCAGGTGATCCTCTCGGCGGCCGACGACGACCGCCAGTTCGAGGAAGACATGTCGCGCCTGTCGGTGCGCAACAAGGCCGGGCAACTGGTGCCGCTGTCGGCCTTCTCGACCGTCAAGCGCACGGTGGGACCGACTTCCGTCAACCACCAGGGCCAGCTGCAGGCGGTGACGGTGTCCTTCAACCTCGCGCCGGACGTGCCGCTGGGCAACGCGACCGCGAAGATCGATCAGCTCAAGGCCGAGCTCAAGATCCCGCCCTCGATCATCACCAGCTACGGCGGCGACGCCGCGGTGTTCCAGAGCTCGCAGACCAGCCAGGCGGTGCTGCTGGTGCTGGCGGTGCTGGTCATCTATGTGCTGCTGGGCGTGCTCTACGAGAGCTACATCCACCCACTCACCATCCTGGCCGGCCTGCCCTCGGCGGCGGTGGGGGCGCTGCTCTCGCTCAAGCTCTTCGGCTTCGACCTCACGCTGATCGCGACCATCGGCATCCTGCTCTTGATCGGCATCGTCAAGAAGAACGCGATCATGATGATCGACTTCGCGCTGGACGCGCAGCGCACCCAGGGTATGCAGCCGGTCGACGCGATACGAGAGGCCTGCCGGCTGCGCTTCCGCCCGATCCTGATGACCACGCTGGCCGCCCTCATGGGCGCGCTGCCGCTCGCGCTGGGCCTGGGTGCCGGCGCCGAGCTGCGCCAGCCGCTGGGCGTGGCGGTCGTCGGCGGGCTGCTGTTCTCGCAGGTGATCACGCTGTACATCACGCCGGCCATCTACCTGGCGCTTGACCGCTACAGCGGCAGCGGGCCGATGCAGGAGCTGCCGGGGGAGAAGCTGGCGCACGTGGCGCCTGGATCTGCCGCCTGAGCATCGGGCCAAGCCGAGCCGGCCCTCACTTCGCGAACAGCCGCCCGATGTCGGCGAAGGCTTTGAGCTCCAGCGCATTCCCCGAGGGGTCGAGGAAGAACATGGTCGCCTGCTCGCCCGGCTCGCCCTTGAAGCGGATATACGGCTCGATGACGAATTGGACGCCGTGCGCCTTCAGCCGGGCCGCCATCGCCTCCCAGTCCGGCATCGGCAGCACGATGCCGAAATGCCGCACCGGCACGCCGTGCCCATCGACCGCATTGCGCTGCGACGCGCCGGTCTCCTCGGGCGCGAGGTGGGCCACGATCTGGTGGCCGTAGAAGTTGAAGTCCACCCAGTCCTGCGCGCTGCGGCCCTCGGGGCAACCCAGCAGCTCGCCGTAGAACCGGCGGGCCAGCGCGAGGTCGTGCACCGGGAAGGCGAGATGGAAGGGAGACAACAGGGCGGGGTTGGTGGTCGGGGTGAGCATCGCTGTGGCTGGCGTGGAGATGGATGCCTGATCCTAAGCCTGCGCGAGATGCTGCCGCACGCGCGTGGTCCCCGGCGCGTCGACGGGCTTGCTCGGCCTGGGCATGCTCCTCCCGCGGGTCACGGAACGCCGCTCGAGGGCGGCAGCCCGCTCAGATCACCGGATCCCGCTGCAACGCAACCGCCGGCCTGCCGCTCGCGAACTGCCCGCCCGCGCGTGCTGGCTCGGCGGCATGCGGCGAGGGAGCCGCTGGCGCACCCTGCACCACCCGCAGGGCCCAGTCGCACACCACCTCGATGAAGATCTGCTGCGAAGCCATCGAGGTGAGGCTGTGGTCGATCTCGCCGATGAACTGGTACTCGAAGTGCTTCGTGAAGGCCTCCTTCGCGAAGGGGCCGAGCTGGTCGCGCTTCCGGTCGGTCACGTGCATGGTGCCGGTGTAGAGCAGCAGCACCGCGACGTTGCGCTCCGCCACCTGCGTCATCGAGCGGCGGAACAGCGCGGCCGTGACCTCCGGCGGATCGGGCTCGAAGATGTGCGGCGCGGCGGCCGCCGCGGCGGCGGTGGAGAACTTGCGCTGCAGCCAGCGCATCGTCTTGCCGATCACCGCGGGATTGGTCAATGCCAGTGCGCGCCACAAGGTGCGCTCCAGCTGCGCGCGCCGGCCGGGGAAGGCATAGCCGTCGAACATCAGCAGGCCCACCACGCGGGAGTCGGCCACCGCCAGCGACAGGCCGTTGGTCGCGCCGGAGCACAGGCCGATCACGATGAAGCGGCGCACGCCCAGCATGGTCTGGATCAGGTTCATGGCCGCCTGCAGGTCGAGCACCGCCTGCGTGAGGAAGTGCTCGGCGCCGCTGGCCGGCCCGCTGTCGCCCAGGCCGGCGAGGTCCATGCGGATGCAGCTGATGCCGCGCGCCGCCATCTCACGCGCCAGCTTGACGTTGATGCGCCGCGGTCCGATGCGGTGGTTGGCGCCCATGTTGAGCATCAGGCAGGCCACCGGCGCCAGCGGCCCCTCGGCCGGGGTGGTGATGATCCCGATCAGCGAGCCGTCGGGTCCGAACTGAACGGGTGTCTCTTTGTAGTCACTCATGTATTACCGCCAGCAGTCGTTGCAGCGCCTCCGTGGGAACCATCGCGTTGTTGGGATGCGGATCGGAGGTCCAGACCAGCGGGTGCTGGAAGGCCGAGATCCGCAACGGCATGTGGCGGGCCGTCTCCTGGGCCGCCCATTGATGGGTCGCGTGGTCCTCGGCATCGGCCAGGACCACCGTCTCGTGCAGCGCCGTGAGCTGCAGGCTGGCCGGCGAGAGCGCGCGCAATTGGTCGCGCATCAGCGGCGACACGCCGAAGCCGAAGGTCTCCTCGGTGAAGGCATCCGGGTCCCGGGCGAGCTGGCGGCGCCAGGCCGCGTCGGGCACGCAGAAGGAGCGCTCCAGCGCGTCGACATGGCCGGCGCGCAGCTCGTCGACGTAACGCGCGCCGTCCACGATGGGGTCCCAGAGGATCAGTCGCGCCGGGTCGCAGCGTCCGCTCTTGGCGGCCATCACCGCCAGCGACGCGCCCAGCCGAGCGCCGAGCCAGATGATGCGCCGGCTGCCGGTGCGCCGCCGCAGCTCCTCGTGCGCGGCGCAGACATCGCGGCGCCAGCCCTCGAGATCGCCGTCGGTGTCCTCGCCGGGCGAGTCGCCGCTGCCGTAATAGTCGAAGCGCAGCACCGCCACGCCGGCCCGCGCGAGCCGGTCGGCCAGCACGCGGAACAGCCGGTGCCCGCGCACGGCCTCCTGGCCCAGGGGCATGCAGATCACCACCGCGAGCTTGGCCTCGCGCTCGGGTGCGTGGAAAAGCCCGAACAGCTGCCTGGAGGCCGGGCCGAAGAGCATCGGAGTCATGCGTACATCTCGTTGTCGACCAGGGGCCGGCACGCTGCCTGGGCCGGCCCGCAGGCCAGCACGCGGGCCACGGCGCACTGCGCTCCCTGGACATCGTGGAAAGAGGATAGCGCCAGCCGCGCGCAGCCGTCGGCGGCGTCGATCTGCACTTCGCGCGCATCGGGCAGGACGCCCACCTCGAAGCTGCGCGTGTCCACCGACAGGCCCATGCCGGTGGCCTTGAGGCAGGCCTCCTTGCGCGTCCAGCAGCAGAGGAAGGCGCGGTCGCGGGTTTCCTGCGGCAGCGCGGCGAGCGCGCGTCGCTCGGCCGCGCTGAAGTAAGTCTCGGCCAGGGCCTCAGCGTCGGGCATCGGGCGCAGCAGCTCGATGTCCACGCCCACCTCGGCGTCGTCGCACACCGCGATCAGGGCCAGCGACTCGCTGTGGCTGAGGTTGAAGCGCAACCCGCCGTGCTCGATCAGGCCCGGCTTGCCGAAGGGGCCCAGCGCGAATTCCAGCGTGGAGGCCGGGAGGCCGCATTGCGAGGAGAGCGTCTCGCGCAGCGCGGCATGGGCGGCGATGAACCGGTTGCGATCGCGCTTGAAGACGAAGCGCCGGGCACGGTCCCACTCCGCTTCAGAGAGGGCGGCCACGGCCTGCGGCGCCGGCGCGGCGTCCAGGTCCACCTGCCAGAGGCGGCAGTTCATCGAGGACGGCAGCTGCATCGTCGTCATGGCGATTCCCTCAATGCTTGCGGCCCCAGCCCAGCACCCGGCCCAGCAGGCCGCCGCGTTTCGCGCTGCCCTCGGCGGCAGGTGCGGCTGCCGCCTCGAGCGGCGTCCCCGCAGCGGCTGAGGCGAGCTGCCCCAGGTTCTCGAACACGTAACGGCGCGGCTCCACGCGGAACCCCATCACCTGCTCGGCCTGCTGCACCACCCGCATCGCCAGCAGCGAGTCGCCGCCCAGGTCGAAGAAGTTGTCGTTGGCGCGGATGTCGTTGACGTCGATGGTGAGCGCGCTAGCCCAGATCTGTGCCAGCTTGGCCTGCTCGGGCAGGAGCAGCGCAGGCTGCGTCTGCGCCGGACGCGCGGCCACGGTCTCGGCCGCGCTCGGCGCCGGTGCCGCGTCGGCGGCCAGGCGCTGCAGGTAGACCGCGCTCTCCGAGCCGTCGGGCGCGGAGAGCGTCGCAAGCGTCGTATCCGGCTGCTGGGCCACCCGGCGCAGCAGCTCCATGTAGCGCTCCTTGAACGCTTCGCCGGTCTCGCGCCGATAGATGTCGGCGTTGTAGACCACGGCGCCCTCGAGGCCCTGGGGCTTGTCCATCAGCCAGATGCCGAGGTCGTCGGTCGCGCCGCGCTGCGGCAGGTGCATCTGCCGATGCGCGAGGCCGCCGATGTCGCGCGGGCGCTCGCGTGCATCCTGGAAGGAGAACAGGGCCTGGTACAGCCCCACGCCCTGGGCCCGCTCCACGAACTCCGGCTCGCTCACCAGGCGCTCGAAGGGGATCTGCTGGTGGCTCATCACCGCGATGAGCTCCTGCTTGACGTAGCGCATGAACTCGCCGAAGCGCAGGGAAGGGTCGACCTGGAAGGACAGCGGCAGCACGTTGTTGAAGAAGCCCATCACCGGCTCCAGCTCGGGCGCCTCGCGGCCGCGCACCGGCGTGGCGATGACGATGGCGCGGCTGTCGATGATGCTGCTCATCATCAGGATGTAGACGCCCAGCGTCAGCATGTTGAGCGTGACGTCGTTGCGCTGGCCGATCTCGCGCAGGCGCTCGGTCAGCGCCTTGTCGACGGTGATCCAGTGCGCGCCACCCTGGCCGCTCATGCCGGCCTTGCGCGGCATGTCGGTGCGCGGCGCCTTCGGCGTTGGCGAGTTGGCGAAGCGGTCCTTCCAGTAGCGCAGCTGCGACTCGAACTCGGGCTCGGTCAGCCACTTCGCATACCAGTCGGCATAGTCGCCGTGGGTCACGGCCAGTTCGGGCAAGCCGTGCGGCTCGCCGCGCACCAGCGCGCCGTAAATGGCCGAGAGCTCGCTCTGCATCACGTCGAAGGACCAGCCGTCCCAGACTAGGTGGTGCGGCACGAACACGAAGGCGTGGTCGTCCTCGGCGATGCGGAACAGGGCCGCGTGGAACATCGGCGCCTGGTGGATGTCGATCGGCCGCTCGGCCAGCGCGTGCATGCGCTCGACCAGCTCGGCCTCGCGCTGGTCCGCCGGCAGCGTGCCCAGGTCGATGACAGGCAGCTCGTAGTCCACCTTCGCCGCGATCAGCGCGGCGGGCGCGCCGGTGGCCGGATCGGGGCCGACGGAGGTGCGCAACGAGGGCTGGCGCTCGATGATCATGGCGAGCGCGGCCTTGAATTTCTCCACGTCCAGCGGCCCGCCGAGGCGGTGCGCCGAGGGCGCGTTGTAGGTCGGCCGGCCCGGATGCAGCTCCTCGATGAAGCGGATGCGCTCCTGCATCGGCGTGAGCGGGGCACTGCGGCGCTCGGCCATGTGCGCGATCGGCGCGCTGCGCGGCGCGTTGCTGCCGTTCAGCCCCTCGATGGCCGCGGCCAGCCGCTCGGCGGTCGGCGCCTCGAAGAGCATGCGCAGCGGCACGGTGAGCTCGAACTCGCGGCTCAGCAGGGTGGTCAGCCGTGCCGCCAGCAGCGAGTGGCCGCCCAGCGAGAAGAAGTCGTCGCGGATGCCCAGGCCCGGCAGGTTGAGCACCCGCTCCATGGTCTGCAGCACGATGCGCTCGCGCTCGTTGCGCGGCGCCAGCCGCTCGCCGGCATCCTGGTGCGTGGCGCTGGGCTTGGGCAGCGCCTTGCGGTCCACCTTGCCGTTGGGCAAGAGCGGGATGGCGTCCAGCGGCACCACGTGCTGCGGCACCATGTACTGCGGCAGGCGGCTGCGCAGATGGCGGTCGAGTGCGGCCAGGTCCACGCTGGCGCCCGGCGAGACGGCCAGGTAGGCGACCAGGCGGACGTCGCCCGGCTGGTCCTCGCGGGTGATCACCACACTGCGCGCCACGCCCTCGGCCTCGTTGCAGCGGGCCTCGATCTCGCCCAGCTCGATGCGATAGCCGCGCACCTTCACCTGGAAGTCGAAGCGGCCCATGTGCTCCAGCAGGCCGTCGTTGCGCCAGCGGCCGCGGTCACCGCTGCGGTAGATCAGGGTCGGCACGCCGTCGATGGGGATGGTGACGAAGCGCTCGGCCGTCAGCTCCGGGCGATCCAGGTAGCCCAGAGTCACGCCCAGGCCGCTGATGCAGATCTCGCCCGGCACGCCGATCGGGCAGGGCTGCAGGTTGGCATCCAGGATCCAGACGCCGGTGTTGGCCATCGGCTTGCCGATGGAGACGCCGCGCGCCGCGATGAGCGGACGCTCCATGCGCCAGACGGTGGACCAGACGGTCGTCTCGGTCGGGCCGTAGAGGTTCCACAGCTCGCTGGTGCGGCCCATCAGTTCGAGCGAGAGGTCTGCGGGCACCGGCTCGGCGCCGATCCAGGCGCGGAAGCCGCGCGGGCCCGACCATTGCGCATCGAGCAGCAGCCGCCACATGCCGGGCGTGGCCTGCAGGATGGTGACGGCCTCGGATTCCAGCAGCGCGCGCAGCCGGTTGCCGTCCATCGCGACTTCGCGCTGCACGATCACGATCTCCGCGCCGGCGGCCAGCGGCAGCATGACCTCGGGCACCGCCATGTCGAAGGACAGGGTGGTGACGGCGGCCAGCCGGTCCTCGGGGCCGATGCCCGGCTCGCGCTGCATCGTCTGCATCAGGTTGGCGACCGCGCGGTGCGGCACGCACACGCCCTTGGGCTTGCCGGTGGAGCCGGAGGTGTAGATCACGTAGGCCGTGTCTTCCGCCTGCGCGTCCTGCGCGCCGGGCGGCAGGGCGGTCGCGGGCTGGTCGAGCCAGGCGGAATCGGTGTCGAGCAGCAGCACGCGCTCGGCCGCGTCCTCGCGCCAGGCCTTGGGCGCGGCGGCGATGGTGGAGGAAGTCAGCAGCAGGCCGAGCCTCGCATCCTGCGCGTAGTAGTCCAGGCGAGCTTGCGGGAAGGCCGGGTCCAGCGGCACGTAGGCCGCGCCGCTCTTGAGCACGGCCAGCAGGGCGACGAACATGTCGAAGCCGCGGTCCAGGCACAGGCCGACGCGTTCGCCGCGGCCCATGCCGCGCGCGCGCAGCGCGTGGGCCAGGCGGTTGGAGCGCTCCTCGAGCTCGCGGTAGCTCAGGCGCTGGGCGCCGTCGCGCAGGGCGGGGCGCTCGGGCTGGGAGGCCGCGTGGGCCAGGAAGCCGGCATGCATCAGCGGCGCGCCTTCGAGCGGCGTCGGCGCCGGCTGCAGGGCTGCCAGCGCGTGCGCCTTCGCCTCAGACAGCAGCGCGAGCCGGCCCACGGCCTGGGAGGGCTGGCGGACCACGGCGCGCAGCAGCTGCTCGTACATGTCCAGCCAACTGCGCACCGTTGCGTCGTCGTAGAGGTCGGCGTTGTACTGGGCCTCCATCTGCATGCCGCCCACCACGGGCGTGATGTTCAGGAACAGCTCGAAGTTCTCGTAGCGCCGGCCGATGGTGCTCTGCTCGACCTTCAGCTCGGGGAAGTTGCCGTCGTTGGGCGCCGCATCGCGGTCCACGTTGAACAGCACGTTCACCAGCGGCAGGCGGCTGGGATCGCGCGGCACCGGCAACTTCTTGAGCAGCGCGCCGTAGCCCAGGGTCTGGTGCTCGAAGGCGTCGAGCAGGGTGCTGCCGGAGGTCCGTGCCAGCTGGTCGAAAGGAGCCTGCGCGTCGACCGCGACCCGGATCGGCAGCAGGTTGACGCAGTGGCCCACCAGCGAGGGCATGTCGCTCGGCATCTGGCCGGCGGCGGCGATGCCGATCACCAGGTCGTCCTGCGCCGTCAGGCGGTGCAGCATGGCCGCGAAGGCGCTGAACATGGTGGCGAACAGGCTGGTGCCGGCACTGGCGCCGAACTTTCGCAGGCCGTCGATGAGCGGCTGCTCCAGCAGATGGTCGATGCGGTAGGCGTTGAAGGTCCGCACCGGCGGGCGCGGGCGATCCAGCGGCAGCTCCAGCACCGGCAGGCTGCCGCCGGCAAAGCGCGAGAGCCAGTAGCCGATGTGGGCGTCCATCTCGGGGCTGTTCGCCTCCTTGGCTTCCCAGGCGGCGTAGTCGGAGTACTGGGCGGCCGGCTCCAGCGCCGGGCCGGCGCCGATCTGCTCGGCGTAGAGCGCGCCCAGGTCCTGGCTGATCACGCCCCAGGACCAGCCGTCGCAGACCGCGTGATGCGCACTGAGCACCAGCACATGATCGATGGACGACAGCCGGTAGAGCGCGGCGCGGAACAACGGGCCCTGCTCCAGGTTTAAGCGCTCGAGCACCACGGCCAGGCCGTCGTCCTCCAGCCGGCGCGCCTGCGCCGCCGGGTCGAGTGTGCTCAGGTCATGCTCGGCGAGGACGACCGGGGCCGGCTCGCCGATCAGCAGTTGCGTGCCGTCCGGCGAGATGGTGGCGCGCAGCGACTCGTGGCGCCCCACCAGGCGGTCCAGCGCCAGGGCGAGCGCGGCGGTGTCCAGCACGCCCTTCAGGCGCAGGCGCATCGACTCGTTGTAGGCCAGCGAGGCCTCGGGGCTCAGGCGATCGCCGAGCCAGACCTCGCGCTGGGCCTCGGTGGTGGGAACGATCCGTTCGATCAGGCCCGAGGCGAAGGGATCGAAGTCCTCGGTGGTGTCCTCGGGAGCGAGGGTGGCAACGGCGCTCATTCATTAACCTCCGCCCTGCGGGCTACGGTGCTATTCGTCTTGGGAGCGGCTGTGCGGCTCATGCTTGGTACTTCGTGAACTTGCCCTGGGCCTTGGGGTCCGGCACGAACCAGGCAGGCTGGCCGTCTTTGTCGCGTCCGAGGCGGGCGTTGGGCGTAGGAGGATGCGCCGGATCGAGGGCCATCCGGGGGGCCGCGCGGCGCGGCAGCAGCTCGGCTTCCTGCATCTCGGCGATCGACTCCTTGAAGGCCGACTTGATGGTCGCGATGTCCTGCTGCGAATGCGCGGTGGTCATGAAGCAGGGGAAGTTGTCCAGGATGTGCACGCCGCGGCTGCGCATCATCGCGAACAGCAGGTCCTGCAGCGGATGGTCTTCCAGCCAGCTCACGCGCCAGAGCGACGAGAAGTAGCGGATCTCCAGCGGCGCGCCGACCTCGCGGCAGAAGGCCGTGAGCTCGTCGGCCATCGCCGCCGTGTGCAGGTTGAGCTGGGTCTGCAGCTTGTTGTTGTCCTGCTTGAGGTGCTCCAGCGCGGCCTTGGAGGCCGCCAGCGCGAGCGGATGCCGCACGAAGGTGCCGGCGAAGTAGGTCACGCCCACGGTGGGTACCGAGTCGTCGCCGTACTGCCAGGGGCCGCCGTCCAGCGCATCCATGTAGGTGCGCTTGCCGGCGATCACGCCGACGGGCATGCCGCCGCCCAGGACCTTGCCGTAGGTGGCGAGGTCGGCGCGGATGCCGAACAGCGCCTGCGCCCCGCCGAGGTCGCAGCGGAAGCCGGTGATGACCTCGTCGAAGATCAGGCAGGTCTCGGACTTCTCGGTGATGGCGCGCACCTCGCGCAGGAACTCGCGCGGCTGGAAGTCGGGCCGGCGGCTCTGCACCGGCTCGACCAGCACGGCGGCCAGGTCGTCGGCGTTGGCGCGGATGAATTCGAGCGCCTCGGGCGTGCCGTAGTCCAGCACGCGCACGTCGCCGAACATGCCCTGCAGCACGCCGGGCGCGGCCGACATGCCCTTGGCGCTGCGGCCGGCACGCACCAGCACCTCGTCGAAGGTGCCGTGGTAGGAGCCGGTGAACAGCACCACCGTGCTGCGGCCGGTCACGGTGCGCGCGATGCGCAGCGCCGCCATCACGGCCTCGGAGCCGGTGTTGCACAGGCCCGCGCGGTCGAAGCCGGTGAGCTCGCACAGCAGCCGGGTCACGTCGGCCGCCAGGGGGTGCTGCGGGCCGATCTCGTAGCCCAGGTCGAGCTGCTTCTTCACCGCCTCGTTGATGAAGTCCGGCGTCCAGCCGAAGAGGTTCATGCCGAAGCCGTTGAGCGTGTCGACGTACTCGTTGCCGTCGATGTCCCACAGGCGCGACCCCTTGGAGCGCTCGATCACGATCTGGTAGGTGATCTCCTTGGTCGCGGGCCGGAAGCCGTTGACCACGCGCGGGTCCGCCATGTGCGGGCGGTTGTGCTCGGTGAACGCCTTGCTCTTCTGCGTGCGCTCCACGTAGCGGCGCATGAAGGCGGCCAGCCGCGCCTTCTGGCGTTCGGTCGGCTCCTTGCTTTGCGTGTGGATGCGCGCGATCGCGCCGAAGGCCTTCTTGACGTCGTACGTCGGCGCCGGGACCGGCTCCTCGGGAGCCGGCTCGGGGGTGTTGGACGCCGTGGCCGCGGCGGTGGCCATGGGCGTGGGTTGCTCCACCGCCGGCACCGGCAGCGCGGGGCTGACCGGAACCGTCGGCGCCGCCGACAGCAATGCGAGTTGCTGTTGCATCAATTGCATCTGTTGCGCGATGACCTGCTGGACCAGGCTGCCGCCGGCGTGCGCGACGGCAGGCAGGGGCTGCAGGACCTGCACCGCCGGCATCGCCATCGCAGGCACCGCTGCCGCCGCCTGCTGCGGCGCCACGGCCGCGGGCATCGGCGCTGCGGGCGGCATCGCGGGCGCGGCTTCCGGGGGCAGCGTGGCATCGAGGAATTCGGCCAGCGCATCGAAGCTGCGATAGCTCTCCATCAGCTGCCGGAAGCTCAGGTTGACCTTGAAGGTCTTCTTGACCTGCAGCGCGGCCTGGGTGAGCGTGAGCGAGTCCAGCCCGATCTCGACGAAGGGCGCGGCCCCGTCGACCTCGGCCATGTCGGCACCGGAGAGGTTCTCGAACAGCTCGCGCAGGCGTGTGACGAGCGAGGCGCGGCGCGCGGGTGGCGGGGAAATGGCGGCTGCGGCGGTCATGGGTGTCAACTCCGGAATCGATGGGGCCTGGGGTCCAGGTTCAGGTGTGGAAGAAGAAGCGAGCGCAGGCGCGACCGGTGCCGACGATGCGATGTCGACCCAGAAGCGCTTGCGCTCGAAGGGGGTGGTGGGCAGGCGCACGCGGTGCTTGCGCGCACGACGGTCCAGCGGCGAGAGATCGATCTCGGCGCCCTGTGCCCACAGCCGGCCCGCGGCCAGCCGCCAGGCGGCGCATTCGCTCGCGGGCTGGTCGGCCAGCAGCGAGACGGCGGGCGCCGGCTGGGCCTTGCTCGCGTGCTGGCGCACCAGCGTGGCCAGGGTGTTGCGTGGGCCGAGCTCGACGAAGAGCGGATGCGCGAGCTGGGCCAGCACCTCGCGCACGGCGGGCGAGAAGCGCACCGTCTCGCGCAGATGGCGGGCCCAGTAGCGCGGGTCGGTCGCTTCCTCGGCTGTCAGGAGGCGGCCGGTGAGGGTGGAGTAGATCGGCAGGCGAGGTGCCGAGAGGCTGAGCTCGCCCGCCAGGGCCTCGAAGGGCGCGACGGCGGGCTCCATCATCGCGGAGTGGAAGGCATGCGAGGTCTGCAGCGCCTTGGCGACGATGCCCTTGGCCTCGAGCGCGGCGCGCAGCTGCTCGATGGCCTCGGCCGGGCCGGCGGCGACCGACACCGCGGGGCCGTTGTCCGCAGCCAGCGAGATGCCTTCGGGCAGCAGCGGCAGCAGCTCGGCTGCGGCCAGGCGCACCGAGAGCATGATGCCCGCCGGTTGCGCCTGCATCAGCGCGCCGCGGCGTGCGACCAGCCGCGCTGCGTCTTCCAGGCGCATCACGCCGGCCAGCACGGCGGCGGCGAATTCGCCCACGCTGTGGCCGATCATCGCGGCCGGCTGCACGCCCAGAGACATGAGCTGGCGGGCCAGCGCATATTCGAGCGCGAAGGTGGCAGGCTGGGTGACCGAGGTGGGCGAGAGCGCCGTCGGATCTTCCGAGGCGATGCGCTCGCGCAGATCGAAGTCCAGCACGCCCTCGAAGGCCTGCAGGCATTCGTCGAAGGCGGCGCGGAACACCGGCTCGGCCGCGTGCAGCGCCAGGCCCATGCCCGCGTACTGCGCGCCTTGGCCGGGGAACATGAACACCGGCTGCGGCACCCAGGCCGGGGCGGCGGCGCCGGCACGGGCGGGGGAATCCGCGGTGCGCAGGGCAGCCACGGCCTCGTCGATGGATGAGGCCACCACGCAGGCGCGCTGGGCGAAGGCCTTGCGGCCGACGCGCAGGGTGTGCGCGACGTCGGCCAGCGGCAGTTCGCGGTGGGTGTCGAGGTGATCGGCCAGCTGGGCCGCCGCCGTCGCGAGCGCGGCCGGCGAGCGGGCCGACAGCACCAGCAGCTGCGGGCCGGTGGCCGTATCGGAGGGCTCGCGCAGCGGCGCCTCTTCCACGATCACGTGCGCGTTGGTGCCGCCCACGCCGAAGGCGCTGACGCCGGCGCGCCGCGGCGCGGCGCCGCGCGGCCACGGGCGCAGCTGGCTGTTGACGCTGAAGGGCGTGGCGTCGAAGTCGATGGCCGGGTTCGGCGTCTCGTAGTGCAGGCTGGCCGGGATCGCCTCGCAGTGCAGCGCGAGCGCGGTCTTGATCAGGCCCGCCGCGCCGGCCGCCGTGACCATGTGGCCCACGTTGCTCTTGAGCGAGCCGATGGTGCAGAAGCCCTTGTCGGCCGTGTGCGCGGCATAGGCGCGCACCAGGCCCTCGACCTCGATCGGATCGCCCATCGGCGTCGCGGTGCCGTGCGTCTCGACGTAGGAGATGCTGCGCGCCTCCACGCCGGACTGCGCGAGCGCAGCCCCGATCACTGCGGCCTGGCCGTCCACGCTGGGTGCGGTGAAGCTGGCCTTGGCGCCGCCATCGTTGTTGACGGCCGCGCCGCGCAGCACGGCGTAGATGGTGTCGCCGTCGGCGATCGCGTCGGACAGGCGCTTGAGCAGCACCACCGTCGCGCCGTCGCTGAAGACCGTGCCCTTGGCCTTGGCATCGAAGCTGCGCGTGTGGCCATCGGGCGAGAGCATCGAGCCTTCGTTGTAGAGGTAGCCGCTCCTCGGCGGGCAGGTGACCGAGGCGCCGCCGGCCAGCGCCATGCGGCACTGCCCGGTGCGCAGCGCGTGGAAGGCCTGGGCCACCGCCACCAGCGACGTCGAGCAGGCGGTGTGCACGCTGACGGCCGGGCCGGTCAGGTTGAGCCTGTTCGCGACGCGGGTGGTGATGTAGTCCTTCTCGTTGGCCAGCATCACCTGGAACTCGCCGACCATCTCGACCAGGTCGGGCCGCGTGGACACGTGGCGCTGGAAGTAGCTGGCGTTGTACATGCCGGCGTACACGCCGACCGGGCCCGGCGCCTGGTCGGGCGCGTAGCCGCCGCGCTCCAGGCATTCCCAGCAGATCTCGAGGAAGACGCGCTGCTGCGGGTCCATCAGCTCGGCTTCCTTCGGGTTGATGCCGAAGAAGGCGGCGTCGAAGTTCTCGATGCCGTCGAGCACGCCGCGGGCGCGCACGTACAGCGGGTCGGCGCGCAGCGCGGCGCTGACGCCGGCATCGAGCGTCGCATCGTCGAAGAAGCTGATCGACTCACGCCCTGCCATCAGGTTGTCCCAGAACTGCTCGACATCCGCGGCGCCGGGGAAGCGGCCGGCCATCGCCACCAGGGCGACGGCTTCGCTGTCGGCGCCGGCCGCGGGCCGGGCGGGCGCGCGTTCGGCAGGGGCTGCCACCGGGGTGGTCTCGGCGGCCTGCATGTCGCCCGCCAGCGCGGCCGGCGTAGGTTGCCGGAAGAACAGGTTGGTGCTGAGGCGGCGCGTGCTGCCCTGCTGCAGGTCCTTGAGCACCCGCAGCACCAGCAGCGAATCGCCGCCCAGGTCGAAGAAGTTGTCGTCTCGGCCGACCTGGTCGAGGCCCAGCGCGCGGGCAAAGGCGGCGCAGACGCGGCGCTCGGTCTCGTTGCGCGCTTCAGCGTAGGGCTGCGCCAGCTCGGGCCGCTGGCGCGGCGGCTCGGGGAGGGCGCGGCGGTCGAGCTTGCCGTTGGTGGTCACGGGCAACTGCGCGAGCCACACCTGGGCCGCGGGAATCATGGGCTCCGGCAGGCGTTCGGCCAGGTGCTGGCGCAGCGCGCTCCAGGGCAGTTCGGCATCCCGCGCCACCAGGTAGGCGACGAGGCGCAGGCGGCCGGCCGCGTCCTTCTGTGGCACGACCGCGCAGGACTTGAGGCCTGGATGGGCCAGCAGCGCGGCCTCGATCTCGCCGGTCTCGATGCGGTGGCCGCGGATCTTCACCTGGCCGTCGATGCGGCCGATGTATTCGATCGTGCCGTCCGGCAGCCAGCGCACCTGGTCGCCGGTGCGATAAAGGCGCTCGCCGTCGGCGAAGGGATCGGCCACGAAGCGCTCGGCCGTGAGCGCAGGGCTTTGCAGGTAGCCGCGCGCCAGGCCGCGGCCGCCGATGCACAGCTCGCCGACCAGGCCCGCGGGCAGCAGCGCCATGGAGGGGCTCAGCACGCGCAGCGCGGTCTCGTTGATGGGACGGCCGATCGGCACCGAGCGCGCATCGGCCGGCAGCTCGCGCGGAATGCGGTGGGTGGCCGCGAAGGTGGTGCACTCGGTCGGGCCGTAGCCGTTGATCAGCGTGGTGTCCGGCAGGGCCGCCAGCGCGCGCCGCACATGCGGCACCGACAGCGCCTCGCCGCCGGTCAGCAACTGCCGCAGGCCGGCGAGCTGCACCGGGTCGTCGTCCACCACGGCGTTGAACAGGCCGGCCGTCAGCCAGGCGGTCTTCACCTGGTGCCGGGCGATGGTGCGCGCCAAGCCGGCACCGCTGGGCACCTTCTCGTCGTGCACCACGCAGATGCCGCCATTGAGGAGCGGGCCCCAGATCTCCAGCGTCGATGCATCGAAGCCCAGCGGCGCCGCATGCAGCACGGCCTCGCCGGGCGGCAGCTCGACGTAATTCGAATCGACCGCCAGCCGCAGGATCGAGCGATGGCAGATCTCGATGCCCTTGGGCGTGCCGGTCGAGCCGGAGGTGTACATCACGTAGGCGACGGATTCGCCATCCGCGGCTGCGGGTGCGAAGGGAGGCAGCGCGGCCTTTCCATCGCCCTCGGCGGCGCCTTGCTCGTCGATGGCCAGCAGCGGCCGCTCGGCCGGCACCAGCGGCTTGTAGGCGGCCTGCGTCACGACCAGCCCCACATCGGAATGCGCCAGCATGAAGGCGATGCGCTCGGCCGGGAAATCGGGTTGCACCGGCACGTAGGCCGCGCCGGCCTTCAGGATGCCGAGCAGCGCCACCACGGCGGCGCTCGAGCGATCCAGCAGCACGCCCACGGTGTGGCCGGCGCGCACGCCGCGCGCCTGCAGCCGGCGGGCCAGCGATTCGGCATGCTGGTCCAGCTCGCGATAGCTCAGCGCGCCCGTCTCGCCGATCAGCGCGACGGCGTCGCCCCGCGCGGCCACCTGGCGCTCGAACAGGGCGTGAACGGTCAGCGCCCGGTCGAAGGCGCCGGGCGGGGCGTTCCAGGTCTCGAGCTGCCGCTGCCGGTCCGCGGCCGGCAGGGTGCGGATCTCGCCCAGGCGGGCTTCCGGGTGGTCGAGCAGGTCGGCCGCGGCATCGGCTACGGCCAGCAGCAGGCTGATCTCGATCGCGCTGTCCATCAGCGAGGCGGCGCCGGTCAACCGCAGTGCGGCCGGCAGGCCGGGCGGCGCCTGCAAGCCCAGCTGAAGCATGACGGTGCCGTCGGCCTCATGGGCCACGCCTTCGCGCAGCCAGCGGGCAAAAGGGCTGGCCGATGCTTCGACCGGCTGCGCGTCCCGGCGCGCGCGGTCGACCTGTGCGATCCATTGCCAGGCCGAGCTGTCCCGGTCGCAGTGCAATGCGAGCCGGGCCGAGGCGCCGGCGCCCAGCGCCTCGTGGAATTCCACTGAGGGCTGACCTAGCCAGTGGGACTGCAGCAGCACCCAAGCCGCGGCGAACAGGGTGTCCGGGAGATAGCCGCCCTGCTGGGCTTCCGACGCCCAGCGCGCTGCGAGCGCCGCCGGAATGTCGAGGCTGGAAGCGTGTACTGCGGCTTGACCCGGCTTGCTGGAACGGGGAGCGAACAGGTCAGCGAGTGAAAGCGCGCCGGCCTCGGTCGAGGAAGGGGGGAGGGGTTCGTGCTCCATGAACTGTTGATTCCGCATTGAACTGCCCTTGCCTTCCTAACCCCGTATGTGTATCGATGCCGCAACTGGCGACACATGTATCGACCCCGCGGTGATTAACTACAAAGCATTCAAACCACCAGGGCCGATATTGCTCTCCGGGGGCGAATCGCGCCACCTTACGAAAGCCATGCTGGCCGCCTATGCCGTTCGGACACCCTGCGACACTCCACGCATTTGGTTGCGTTCGGCGTGTCAGCCTGAAACCCGTCTGGTCACGATTTTGCCCCTGTTTTTACATTTTGAATACAAAGGGGGTACTGCAAAAGGCTTGAAAGCGGTAAGAACTCATAGAAAAGTTCTATTTCAGGCGTTTCGCCCGCGGGGCGGCTCAGGTCGTCGCTTCGTCCAGCGTGCCGTGGTCGAGGTGACTGACATCGCCCCAGCCAACGAGCGTGAACCCCTGGGGGGTCCAGAGAAGGCGGTTGATGGCGGCATTGCCCAGGTGCCAGGTGCGCGGGGCCTGGAGTTCCTGGCGGGTGGCGGCGCGGTAGAGCACGTCCATCACGCCGCCATGGGCCACGAGCACGACCAACTCGCCCGGATGCCGCTGCGCCAGTTGCCCCGCGATGCCGGTTACCCGCTGCCTGAACGCCAGCAGCGATTCGCCGCCGCCTTCCGGCGCGAATTCCGGGTCGCGGGTGCGCCAGAGCCGGGCCTGTTCTGGCAGCGAGGCGTCGATGTCGGCAAAGGTGCGGCCCTCGAAGTGGCCGAAGGCCCGCTCGCGCAGCCCGGGCTCGGGCAGCACCTCGATGGCGCGCGGGCGCGCGATCTCGAGGGCGGTCTGCCAGGCACGGGCCAGGTCGCTGGCGTAGATGGCGGCGACGGGCTCGTCCGCCAGCGCCTCCCCGACGCGCCGGGCCTGCCACAGGCCGGTGTCGTTCAGGCCGATGTCGAGCTGGCCCTGGATGCGGGTGTCGACGTTCCAGGCGGTTTCGCCGTGACGCACGGCGATGAGTCGGGTGGCCTCCATTGGAAAGATTCTAGGAGGGGGTGGACTCCGAACGTCAGTTCCTGGCGGCAGGGATCTCGATGTCCACCCGCCGCTCGCCGGCCGGCGGATTCGGGAAGCCCTGCAGCGCGGCCTGGAACATCACCGGCAACACGGCCCCGCTTGCGGTGTAGGGGCCGTCGTTGCGGGCGTGCGTTTCATAGACGACGCGGTTGGAGGGGAGCTCGCGCAGCACGATGCTGACCTCGCGCGCATACCAGGGATTGGCCGGCGGCGTGAAGGCCGGCCCGTACCAGCCGCCGCCATACCAGCCGCGCCCGTGCCAGCCTGCACCGTAGCCCCAGGGCCGGTAGCCCGGGGTCCAGGCGCCGTGGAAGTACCAAGGGTCGGCCCAGGGCGAGAGCTCGGCCGTCACGCGTGCGCCGATCTGCGCCGTGTATTGCGGGTTGGCATCGTCGCGGCGCAGGCCGACGCGTTCGAGCGCGGCGCCGGCCATCGCCTCCAGCTGCTGTTGCTGCGCCTCGCTGGCCTGCTGGGAGGGCAGTCGCTCGAAGCGGTAGGTGGCGCCTGCAGGCACGGCGCCGAGGCTCGAGAAGCTGCGGACATCGCTGTCGACCACCCAGCGGGTGGCGCAGCCCGCGAGGCCGGTGCAAAGCGCGAGGGCGGCGACTCTGGACTTTTTCATGCGGATCTCCTCGTCGGCGGGCCAGCCTCGCGCGAGGCCCCGCCCTCAAAGCTGCACGACGCGAAGCGGCGAAGGCGGCGGGAAATCCGGTGGATCGAAGGCCTTGTCACCTTCCTCGTCGGCCACGCCGGTCGTCCTCAGACCCTTGAAGTCGAAGGCCGTTCCGTCCAGCAGGTGCGAGGGCACCACGTTCTGCAGCGCGTTGAACATGTTCTCGATGCGTCCGGGGTGCTTGCGCTCCCATTCGCGCAGCATCTCGCCGACCTGCTTGCGCTGCAGGTTCTCCTGGCTGCCGCAGAGCGTGCACGGAATGATGGGGAAGGCGCGGTGCTGCGCCCAGCGCACCAGGTCCTTCTCGGCCACGTAGGCCAGCGGCCGGATCACGATGTGCCGGCCATCGTCGCTCACCAGCTTGGGCGGCATCGACTTGAGCTTGCCGGCGAAGAACATGTTGAGGAAGAAGGTCTGCAGCATGTCGTCGCGGTGATGGCCCAGCGCGACCTTGGTGGCGCCCAGCTCGTCGGCCACGCGATAGAGGATGCCGCGGCGCAGCCGGCTGCACAGGCCGCAGGTGGTCTTGCCCTCGGGGATCACGCGCTTGACGATGGAGTAGGTGTCCTGCTCCTCGATGTGGAAGGGCACGCCCAGCGCCTTCAGGTAGGTGGGAAGCACTTCCTCGGGAAAGCCGGGCTGCTTCTGGTCGAGGTTGACCGCGACGATGTCGAAGTGCACCGGCGCGCGGGCCCTGAGCTTGAGCAGGATGTCGAGCAGCGCGTAGCTGTCCTTGCCGCCAGAGACGCAGACCATGACCTTGTCGCCCGCCTCGATCATGTTGTAGTCGAAGATGGCGCGGCCGACCTCTCGGCACAGCCGCTTCTCCAGCTTGTGGGTCTCGCGCTCGATCCTGGGCGATGTGGCGCAAGGTGACCCGATTTCGACGTCAGTCCAAAGAGCACTCATGGTGCAACCCGCTTTCCAATACAGCCAACAAGAGAACTTGATACCAGGAACACCGCGGAACTGGCTTTGCCAGGCCGCTGGTGTTGCCCCCGGTGAGGGGGTGGGCGGCTACACGAAGTGAGCCAACCTGGGGGAGAGCCATTCATTTGCTCCTGAAAACTTCAACCCCGACCGCTGCGCAATCGGGATACACATCGGGCTTGGCGGTCGACACCCGCGCCGCCTGCACCTTGGGATGCATGAGCACCTGCGTGAGGATGTCGTCGCACAGCGTCTCCTGCAAGTGGATGTGCCCCTTGGACAAACGCGTGGCGACAGTGCGGCGGATGAAGTCGTAGTCGACCACCTCGTCGAGCTCGTCGGCCTTGGGCGTGGAGACGTCCAGCGGCACGTAGAGATCGACGTTGATCACCACACGCTGCTCGGCGCGCTTCTCGAACTCGTGCACGCCGATGTTGATCCAGACCTCGTAGTCGCGCAGAAAGAGGCGCCTGCAGGTACTCAGCAACGGGTCGATGGAGGTCGGGCTCATGACTTGGGTGCTTTCAGCAGCTCGTCGACGACGAACATGATGTCGCGCGGCAGCGGCACCAGGTGCTGGCCGTTGTCCACGCTGAGGGTGCTGCCGGTCACGCTGGGCGTGCCGGCGAGGAAGACGCAGGTGCGCGCCACGTCGGCCGGATCGATGGGCCGCCGCAGCAGGTTGGCGCGCGCCGCCTGCTGGAAGTTGTCCTCGTCCTGCGGCCCGCTGCGGTAGAGGATGCCCGGCGCCACGCCGCACACGCGCACCGCCGGTGCCAGCGACTGCGCCTGCAGCGCCACCGCGCGCTCCAGCGCGAGCTTGGACACGGTGTAGGAGAAGTAGTCCGGATTCAGGTTGTGGACCTTCTGGTCGAGGATGTGGATCGCGCAGCGGTCGATGCCGTCGCCCGCGGCGGCGCGTTGCGCCAGCAGGCGCGCGAAGTCCAGCGGCGCGATCAGGTTCACGCCGATCTGGCGCAGGGCGGCTTCCTCGTCGAAGTCCAGGCCGGTGTCGGGCTCGAAGGCCGAGGCGTTGTTGACGATGCAGCCGACAGGGCCCTCGATGCGTTCGAGCAGGGCGCGCCGCCCCGCGGCGCTGCCGATGTCGGCCTCGATCGCCGTGGCCCGGTGCCCTTCGCCGCGCAGCCGGGCGCACAGCGCCTCGGCCTCTTCGCGCGAGGCGCGGTACTGGCACCACACCGGCCAGCCCGCGCGCGCGAAGGCTTCGCAGACCGCGGCGCCGAGCCGTCGGCCGCCGCCCGTCACGAGAACGCCGGGGCGTAGGGTGGATTCGGGCATGCTGATAGATTTCCTGTCTTATGAACGAGGAGCCGGGCGCCGCGCGCGCCAACCCCCTGACCCGGATTATCGACGCCGCCCTGCAGCGCGACGGCGGCTGGCTGTCCTTCGACCGCTTCATGGCCCTGGCTTTGTATGCCCCCGGCCTGGGCTACTACGCCAACGCGAGCCGCAAGTTCGGCCGCATGCCCGATTCGGGCAGCGACTTCGTCACCGCGCCCGAGCTCACGCCCCTGTTCGGGCGGACCCTGGCGCTGCAGCTGGCCGAGGCGCTGGATCGCACCGGCACCGACGAGATCTGGGAGTTCGGCGCCGGCTCGGGAGCCCTGGCGGTGCAACTGCTCGGGGCGCTGGGCGAACGCGTCGCGCGCTACCGCATCGTCGACCTGTCCGGCACCTTGCGGGAGCGCCAGCAGCAGGCGCTCGCGCCGTGGGCCGCCAAGGTCGAATGGCTTTCCGAGCTGCCGGCGCGGATGCGCGGCGTGGTGGTGGGCAACGAAGTGCTCGACGCGATGCCGGTCCAGCTGCTGGCGCGCCGCGGCGGGGTGTGGTTCGAGCGCGGCGTGATCGCGCAGGATGCGGGTTTTGCCTGGGACGACCGCCCGACCGAACTGCGTCCGCCGGTGGAGATCGCCGGCGCGCACGACTACCTGACCGAGATCCACCCGCAGGCCCGTGCCTTCATCGCCACGCTGGCGGAGCGCCTCGAACAGGGCGCCGCCTTCTTCATCGACTACGGCTTTCCCGAAGCCGAGTACTACCACCCGCAACGCCACATGGGCACCGTCATGTGTCACCGCGGCCACCAGGCCGATGCCGATCCGCTGGTCGAAGTCGGCGCCAAGGACATCACCGCCCATGTCGATTTCACCGGCATCGCCCTGGCCGGGCAGGACGCCGGCCTGGCAGTGCTGGGCTACACCAGCCAGGCGAGGTTCCTGCTCAACGCCGGCCTCCTGCCGATAATGGAAGAGGCTTCGCTCGCCGAGCGAACGCTGGCGGCGCGGCTGATCCACGAGCACGAGATGGGCGAGCTGTTCAAGGTGATCGGCTTCGCGGCGGGCGAGGGCTGGGAGCCGATCGGCTTCGCCGAAGGCGACCGCAGCCATACGCTGTGATGCAGGAGAGGCGGGCACCAGAGGCCCGGGCGCGATTGCGGCACCTCGACACAGTCCTCCTGGCCGCCGTGCGCGCCGCGCCGCGCAGGTACCGCATGCCGCCGTTGCCGGCCGACGCCGATGCGGCCGCGTCGATCGGGGTGGACGCCGCACTTGCCTTCGCGATCGAGACTGTGCGCGCCGTGCGCGAACGCGGATCGACAACGCCGGCGCGCATGGAAGATTTTTTTACGCATGCCCTTGCCGGCCTGATCCGCAGGGCGCTCGCGCCCGAAGGCGGCGACCCGGTATTCCAGGCGCTCGTGCTTCAGGCGCAGAGCGCGGAAGTTCGCGAGTATGTGCGCATGGCCTCGCAACTCGCGAGCGACCGTCGTGCGGTTCGTGCCGCCACGGATGCCATCGGACATCCCGGCAAGCTGCGCGACATGCCCGCCGGCGCGACGCGGGATGCGCTGGCCCGCTTGCACCGTCTCGCGGCCGACAGTGCCTGGACAGAGCTGGCCGCGGCGACCGGGCAACCGCTCGCACAGGACATCACGGCAGGGGAGCAGGTGGTGCGTTCACTGCTGGAGGGGCTCCGCTCGAGCCCGGCACTGCAGCGTCTTGCGCATGGCAGCGCATTGCTGCGCAATGAAGCCGTGCAACGCTACCTGCGGCTGAGCGAACGAAGGGGGCCGCCGGCGGGCAGCGATGCCGCGGCCGCGTCGGGGCGCGCGTCGGCCCGCCTGGGTGAACTGGCCGAGCACGCCGCCGTGCAGGCCTTAGGCGCCATCGCCGAATTGCTGAACCGGCACCGCGAACAAGGCGGCGGCGGCTACCGTGTCGTGCAAAGCCTTCGCCCGCCGCGAGGGTTCCCCGGAGAGACGAACAAGGCGAAGGACGAATGGGACGCGGCGATCCTGCGAAGCGGCCAGGACGGCGCCGACGAGATCGTTCTTCTTGCCGAGATCAAGGCATCCCCTGCTGCTGCCACGTCCGACTTCTCGCGGCTCCTGCGCGGCTTGCGGCGACTCGCGCATGCCGACCCCGACCGCACCTATGCCTTTGCTTCGGTACACGGCCAGACGCACATCGCGGGCACCTCGCTTTGCAGGCTCCGGCCCCATGGCCATTCGCTGCCGCCCCACGTGATCTATTGCTGTTCCGCGCCGAGGGAATCGCATCCGCCGTACTTGAGTGCAGCGACAAGGGCGGTCCTGCTCGGCGGGCCCGCTAGCTTTGCATTCGCGTGCCGGCTCGCGCGCGGCGAGGCGCCGCCGGATTCGGAGCTCCTTGCGGTGTGGAGCGCCCTGGCAACAGAGCCTCGATTGCGCTCGGCGCTCTACCAGTACGAAACCGCGAAGCGGGTGCGCGACGCCATGGTGCACCCGCTCGACCTCTTGTCTGCGATGGGCAACGGGCCTGCCTAGTCGCCTTGCCTCAGTCCTAATCTGGCGGGCGCGTCAACGGCCGGGCAGGGGCTGTTCGGGCAGTGTCCGCGAGCGGCCCTGCTGCCGCATCGCGTGCAGCTCCTGCATCAGGAAGCCGCGTGCCTCGAGCGCCTTGCCGTCCGCGAGCGTGACCATGTAGGGCTTGCCCGTCACTTCCGAGCGCGAGGCGCAGCGCTCGATGAAGTCTTCCGCCGTCACGATCTCGTTGCGGAAATGCTTGTACTTGGCCTGCATGTGCTCGGCCGCCTCGGCGGCGTTGTGTGCCTCGTTGTTGCGCAGGAACTTCATCGTCGTCATGCCCTGGACGC
This sequence comes from Variovorax sp. RA8, assembly GCF_901827175.1. NCBI lineage: Bacteria > Pseudomonadati > Pseudomonadota > Betaproteobacteria > Burkholderiales > Comamonadaceae > Variovorax > Variovorax sp. RA8. The sequence goes on from NZ_LR594662.1 coordinate 1,210,419, forward strand.
GCGCGATCAGGGCCATGATCAACTTGTGTTCCTGCTCCGAGGGCGTGGCGGCGGCGAGCGGCGCCATGGCGGCCAGCAGGCAGAGGGCGGCGATGCGAAGGCACCGGCGACGATCGGGCATGGGGGCCTCTTGTTGGAGCTGTTTGAAAGCCATGCTCGCCCAGCCCGGGCAGCATGTCAAACAGCCGTCTCGGGTCTAATCGGCTTCTTTGGCCCGTTCCTCCATGAGCTCCACTGCCTCGCCCCAGGATGCCCTGCGCATCGCCAACGCCCTCGCCGACGCCGCCGCCGCCCATTCGCTGCGCCTGTTTCGCACGCCGTTGGAGGTGATCGCGAAGGCCGACGAAAGCCCGGTCACGATGGCGGACCGCGCGGCCGAGACGGCGATGCGCGAGATCCTGGCCACGCAGCGGCCGGCCGACGGCATCTTCGGCGAGGAGCACGGCCCGGAGCGCGTGGACGCCGCCGACGTCTGGGTGCTCGACCCGATCGACGGCACGCGCAGCTTCATCACCGGCTCACCGCTGTGGGGGACGCTGATCGGGCTCGTGCGCGGCGGCCGCGTCGAGCTGGGCATGGTCGACATGCCGGTGCTGGGCGAGCGCTGGGTCGGGCAGGCCGGCCTCGGAGCGCAGCGCAACGGGCAGCCGGTGCGCGTGAGCGCCTGCGACAGCGTCGGGGCGGCGCGGATCTTCACCACCTCGCCGGACATCTTCGGACCCGCCGACTGGGAGGCCTTCGACCGGCTGAGCCGGCGCTGCGCGATGCGGCGCTTCGGCGGCGACTGCTACAGCTACGCCCAGCTGGCCGGCGGCAGCATCGACCTGGTGGTGGAGACCGGCCTGCAGCCCTACGACTACCTCGGGCCCGCGGGCCTGATCGAGGCCGCGGGCGGCGTGATCACCGACTGGGAGGGCCGGCCGCTGGGCCTGGCCTCGAACGGCCGCGTCGTTGCCGCGGCCACGCCCGCGCTGCACCGCGAGGCGCTGGCGATCCTGAACGCCTAGCCTGCGAGCCGCGCACGGGACAGATGTCCCGCTCGCGCGCCGCGCCACGGGCCCCGGCCCTCGAAAGCGGGACAGGCGCCCCGGGACGGAACGCACCCGGCCACGAACAATCGATGCTCCCCTTCATGTTTCATGGGAGTCCTCGATGTCCATCCACGCGATCCATGCCGCGCCCGCCAAGCGCTTCCATGTTGCGCATGCCTGCGCCGCTGCCGGGCTGCCGGGGCCGCACGTGGCGTCGCTGGGCCTGGTCGATGTCGAGGCCCTCGGAGGCGGCGTGCACCGGGGGCTGCCGCATGAGCTCTTCATGGTCACGGCCTACTGCGACGAGCGGCTGGACTGCCGCAGCGCCGGCGATGGCCGCGCGCTGCGCGTGATGGTCTCGGCCCTGCGTACGCGCCCCGTGGACTTCCAGACGCAGGGCCGTGGGCAGATGGCGGTCGCGATGCTCACGCCGCTGGGCCTGCTGCGCGCCTTCGGCCGGCCCTGGGACAGCCTTTGCAACGAACGCTTGCCGCTGCGCGAGATCGTCCCCCCGTACCAGGAGGCGATCCTGCACGGCGCGCTGATCGATGCGGCGGCGAGCCCGCAGCGCTGCGCCGTCTTCGGGCGCTGGCTCGAGACCCGCATCGGCGAGCGCCGCCCGCTGGGCTGGCAGGCCGAGCGCGTGGCGGCGGCGGCGATGTCGCTGCTCGAGGCGCCCGGGCTGTCGGTCGACGAGCTGGCCTCCCAGCATCGGGTAAGCCGGCGCCAGCTCGAGCGCGACTTCCGCCACTGGCTGGGCGTCGCGCCCGCCGGCTATGCGCGGCTGGTGCGCTTCCAGCGCGCCGCCTGCGCGATCGCCGAGGGCATGCCGCTGGCCCATGTGGCGGCCGAGGAGGGCTATGCCGACCAGGCCCACATGACCCGCGCCTTCTCCGATACGGCGGGCGTCACGCCGCGCGAGCTGCGCGAGGGGGGCGGCCCCGCCAGCGCGCTGCGGGCGGCCTTTGCGCAGCGCATGATCATGCTGCCCGCCGCCGGCGAACCCGAGGCGCTTCGGCTGGCAGCCTGAGACCGAAGGGCCGCGAACGCGCGGCGCTAGTACTAGACTGTCCCCCATGATTCGCTGGCTGATCGTCGTCGTGCTCGCGCTGCTGTTGATGAGCGGCCTGACGCAATGGCTGCGGCGCTTCGGCTTCGGGCGCCTGCCCGGCGACTTCGAATTTCGCGCCTTCGGGCGCGAGTGGCAGCTGCCGATCGGGAGCACCGTGGTGCTCAGCATGATCGCGGCCTTGATTGCACGATGGATCTGACCCCATGAGAGCCTGCGTCGATATCGGCGGAACCAAGGTGGCCGTGAGCCTGTCGCCCGACAGCAGCTCGCCGCTGGTCGGCCGCCGCAGCGAGCCGACCGCCAAGACCGGCAGCAACGATGCGGTGGCGCTGCAGATCCTGCGGCTCATCGACGAGATCTGCGCCGAGCAGGGCATCGCCGCCGCCTCGATCGACCGCGTGGGCGTGTCCTCGGCTGGCCCCTTCGTGCTGCGCGATGGCCAGGTCGAACTCGCCACCCCCAACATCTGCGGCGGCATCGCGGGCCCGGCGCGCGGCCTGCCCAACGACTGGATGACGGCCGTGGTGGAGGCGCCGCTGCGGCAGCGCTTCGGCCAGGTGCGGGTGGAGAACGACGCAGTGGCCGCGCTCGAGGCCGAGCGCACCTGGGGCGCGCTGCAAGGCATGGGCCACTGCGCCTATGTCACCTGGAGCACCGGCGTCGGCGTGGGCCTGTGCGTGGACGGCCGCATCCTGCACGGCAAGAACGGCAATGCGGGCCACGCGGGGCACAGCTTCGTGGCCGACGGCGACAACAGTGCGCTGTGCGGCTGCGGCAACGTCGGGGACGTCGAGGCCCTGGTCGCCGGCAACTCCATCGCCCGCCGCTTCGGCCGGCCGCCGCCCGAGCTGTTCGCCGCCGCCGCGGCCGGCGAGCCGCAGGCATTGGCCACCACCGAGGCGCTGTGCCGGGTGATGGGCCGCATGCTCTACAACCTGATCGCCACGCTCGACCTCCAACGCATCAGCCTGGGCGGCAGCGTGTTCTGGCACAACCGCGATTTCCTGCTGCCGCGCCTGCAGGCCGAGATCGACGGCAAGCTGGTCGCGCTCACCCGCGATGCGGTGCTGGCGCCCGCCGGGCTGGGCGACAAGGTCGGCGACTACGCCGCCCTCGCGTTGCTCGATTAGAGGAACATCCCGCCCGAGACCTCGATTCGCTGGCCGGTGATCCAGCGGTTCTCCGGCTGGAGCAGCGAGGAGATCGCACCGCCGATGTCGTCCGGCTGGCCCGCGCGCCCGAGCGCGGTTTGCGAGGCAACCATGCTGTTCACCTGGGCGTTGTCGCGCACCAGGCCGCCGCTGAAATCGGTCTCGATGGCACCCGGTGCCACCACATTGACCGCGATGCCGCGCGCACCCAGCTCCTTGGCCAGGTAGCGCGTCAGTACCTCGATGCCGCCCTTCATTGCCGCGTAGGCCGCATGGCCCGGGAGGGTAAAGCGCGCGAGGCCGGTCGAGATGTTGACGATGCGCCCGCCGTCGGCGATCAGCGGCAGCAGCTTCTGGGTCAGGAAGAAGGGCCCCTTGAGGTGGATGTTCATCAACTCCTCGAACTGTTCCTCGGTCGTCTCCTCGAAGCTCGCGTGAATGCCGATGCCGGCGTTGTTCACCAGGTAGTCGAAGCGCTCGCGTTGCCAGACCTCGCTCAAGGCCGCCTTCACCTGCGCCGCAAAGGTGGCAAAGCTCGCGCTGTCCGCCACGTCGATCCGCAAGGCAACGGCGCGCCGGCCCAGGTCTTCGATCTGCCGCACCACTTGCTGCGCCTCATCGGCGCCGCTGCGGTAGGTCAGCAGGACATCGACGCCGCGCTCGGCCAGCCTCAGCGCGCTGTTCTTGCCCAGCCCGCGGCTGCCGCCGGTGATGCGGGCGATGGGGTTGGTGGTTGGGGTGTTCATTTCGCTTCCTTGACAGAGTGCTACGGTGAAGTGAACTGTATGGAAGAACAATGAACGGATAAACTAGCTGAAAAAGATAGAACTGTTCAGGTAGAAAGAACAATAAGCCGAGAATTGGCTCTTCACCATGGACCTCGACACGCTTCGCATCTTCGCCAAGGTGGCTGAACTGGCCAGCTTCACCCGCGCCGCCGAGCAGCTGGGCCATCCCAAGGCGCGCGTCTCCACCGCCGTGCAGCAGCTCGAGGGGCAGCTCGGCACCCGGCTGCTGCACCGGACTACCCGCAGCGTGCGCCTGACCCAGGACGGCGAGCAGTTCCTCGAGCGCGCGAAGGAGCTGGTGGCGGACGCGGACGAGCTGCAATCGATGTTCCAGCAGGCGCCCAGTGCCCTGCGAGGGCGGCTGCGCGTGGACCTGCCGGTGGGCCTCGCGCGCCGCATCGTGATCCCGCGGCTGCCCGAGTTTTTTGCCGCGCATCCGCAGCTGGCGCTGGAGCTCAGCACCACCGACCGGCTGGTGGACCCGGTGCACGAGGGCTTCGATTGCGTCCTGCGCATCGGCCCGTTGCGCGATTCGGGGCTGGTGGCGCGTCCGCTGGGGCGGCTGCGGCTGATCAACTGCGCGAGCCCCGGCTACCTTCGTGCGCACGGCGTCCCGCGGACGCTGGAGGACCTGGCAGGGCATCGCCTGGTCCACTACTCGCCCACGCTCGGCGGCCAGGCGCCCGGCTGGGAATACCACGACGGGGAGCGCTACCGCTTCCAGCCCATGGGTGGCCAGATCACCGTGAACAGCTCCGAGGCCTACGAAGCCGCCTGCCTCGCAGGCCTGGGCCTGATCCAGGCGCCGGTGCTGGGCCTGCAGGCGCTGATCGACCAGGGGCTGCTGGAGGAGGTCATGCCGCAGGCGACGGCTGAGCCGATGCCGGTGACGCTGCTCTATCCGAACCGGCGCAACCTCTCCCAGCGCGTGCAGGCGATGCTCGACTGGCTGGCCCGGACGCTGGCGCCCCTGCTGCGTTAGCGCCGAGCGCGGTGGCGATGGCGCCCAGGCGCCGCAGCGCGGCATCGACCGCCTCGCCATAGGGCCAGCCGCAGTTGATGCGCAGGTAGTGGTCGAAGCGCGAGGAGTTCGAGAACAGCGTGCCGGGCGCCACCACGATGCGCTCGGCGAGGGCCGCTTCGAAGACCCGCATCGAGGACAGTCTTTCGGGCAGCTCCACCCACAGCTGCAGCCCGCCCGGCGGCAGGTTGATGCGCGTGCCCGGCGGAAAGCAGCCGGCGATCGTGTCGGCGGTCTGCTCGCGCTGGGCCTTCAGGCATTGGCGCAGATGGCGCAGATGGCGGTCGTAGCCGCCGGTGGCCATGAACTCGCCGGCCGCGGCCTGCGCGAGCGCCTCGTTGTTGCGCGTCTGCGCGAACTTGAGCATCTCCACCCGCGCCTGCCAGCGCCCGGCCGCGATCCAGCCCAGGCGCAGGCCGGGCGCGAGGATCTTGTGCAGCGAGGCGCAGTGGATCACGTTGCCGGCGTCGTCGAAGGACTTGAGCGCGCGTGGCGGGACCGGCGCATCGATCAGTTCGCTGTAGGTGTCGTCCTCGATCAGCGGGATCGCATGCTGCGCGCACAGCTGCGCAAGCCGTGCCTTGTGGGCATCGGGCATCACGCTGCCGAGCGGGTTCTGCAGGTGCGGCACCACCACCACGGCCTTGATGTTGTCGTAGGTGCGGATGGCGAGGTCCAGGGCCTCGATCGAGAGGCCGGTCTGCGGGCTGGTCGGGATCTCCAGCGCCTGCAGTCCCAGGCTCTCGAGCACCTGCAGCAGGCCGTAGAAGGTGGGCGACTCCACCGCCACCGTGTCGCCCGGCTGCGCGACCGCGCGCAGCGCGAGGTTCAGCGCCTCGATGCAGCCGTTGGTGACCAGGATCTCGTCCGGCGAGATCGCCATGCCCACGCGCAGGCTGCGCTGCGCGAGCACTTCGCGGAACGGGCGGTGGCCCTTCAGCGGCGCGGCGACCGCCAGCATGCCGGGGCGCTGGCGCAGCAGGCGCGTCATCGCGTTGCGCAGCGCCTCGGCGGGATAGAGCTCCGGCGCACCGCGCGCGATGGACAGGTCGAGCTTTTCGGGCACCTGCCGGCGCCGAGCCACGAAGTCCGAGACCTTGGCGTGGATGCCCACGTACTGCGCCGGGTCGGGCGCCCGGTCGGCCGCCGGCTCGTCCATCGGCGCCATCGCCAGGCGGCGCGGCCGGCGCACGAAATAGCCCGAGCGCTCGCGCGCCTCGACCCAGCCTTCGCTTTCCATCGAGCGGCACAGCTGCAGCGCGGTCGACAGGCTGATGCCGTGCTGTCGCATCAGGTGGCGCAGCGAGGGCAGCTTGTCGCCCGGCTTGAGCGAGCCGGCGTGGATCGCGTCGAGGTAGTGCGCGGCCAGCTGGCGGTAGAGCGGGGTGGAGTCCATGGGGCGATGCTGCGGGAAGGACCGCGGCGGGAACAGATGCAGACAGCGGCGAAAACCACCATAACAGATGCGGTGTGGAGGCGGCTGTTCTGCCTTCGATCGTCCCCGGCTGTGCCTGTTTGTCGAGCGGCTTGCTGCCTACGATTTCAGCATCCACCACTCCCCCGAGGCCGGCCATGATTTCCACGGATTTCTCTTCCACCACCAGGCTCCTTCCCGGGCAGTCGCTGCGCGTCGCCCTCGATGCCGGCACCGCGCTGATGGTGCTGGAAGGCCGCGTACGGATCATTTCGCCGCCGTCATGGTTCGGCGAGACCGCGTTCAGCGTGAAGAACGAGTTCGAGGAGGGAGAGGCCTATGTCGCCGAGCGTGGGGGCTGGGTCGAAGTCGATGCGCTGGCGCCGGCGCCAGCGCGGATTTGCGGCCTGCCGCAGCCGGCGCCGGGCACGGCGCTGCGCCCTTCCCCGGTGACGCGGTTGCTGCGCCTGCTGCTCGCCTGAGCCTAGCGCACGCTCTCTGCTTCGCGCAGTGCGTCGAGGAAGGTGCGCCGCCACCAGTGCACGTCCTGCGCGCGGATGCGCGACAGCAGCTTCTGGTGGCGCTCCCGGCGCTCCTCCAGCGGCATCTGCAGCGCCTGCTGCACGGTCTCGGCGGTGCCGTGGGTGTCGTAGGGATTGACCAGCAGCGCTTCCCTCAACTGCTCGGCGGCCCCCGCGAAGCGCGACAGCACCAGCACGCCCGGATCGGCCGGGTCCTGCGCCGCGATGTATTCCTTGGCCACCAGGTTCATGCCGTCGCGCAGCGGCGTCACCAGCCCGACCGCCGCGGCCCGGCACAGGCCCGGCACGCGTTTGCGCGCCACCATGCGGTGGATGTAGCGCACGGGCATCCAGTCGAGCTCGCCGTAGTCGCCATTGATGGCGCCGCACAGCGCCTCGAGTTCGCGCCGGATGTCGGCGTAGGCGTCCACCGTCTCGCGGGTGGGCGAGGCGATCTGGATCAGCGTCGCGCTGCGGCGGTTCTCGGGGTAGTTGGCCAGCAGCTCGCGGAAGGAGCGCACGCGGTTCGGGATGCCCTTGGAATAGTCGAGCCGGTCGATGCCCAGGAGCAGCCGACGGCTGGAGTACTCGCGCCGCATCGTCTCGTACATGTCGCGCGATTCCTTGCCGTGAGTGAGCGCCGCGAATTCGTCGACGTCGATGCCGATCGGGAAGGCGCTGCAACGCACCGTCTGCCCATAGGCGCGGTACAGGTCGCGGCCCACGGCTTCGCCGTTGGCCTCGTTGCGCACGTATTGCTCGAAGTGCTGCACGTCCTGCTGCGCCTGGAAGCCGATCAGGTCGTAGGCGAACAGCGAGCGCATCAGCCATTCGTGCTGCGGGATCGCGGCCATGATGATGTGCGGCGGCAGCGGAATGTGCAGGAAGAAGCCGATGCGCTGGCGGCAGCCCATGCCGCGCAGCTCGGCCGCCAGCGGAATCAGGTGGTAGTCGTGGATCCAGATGATGTCGTCGCTCTTCAGGAGCGGCAGCAGCTTGCGTGCGAAGAGCTGGTTCACGCGCCGGTAGCCGCCGATGAAGCCGGCGTCGAAGTTCGCCAGGTCGAGCCGGTCGTGGAACACCGGCCACAGCACGTCGTTGCTGTAGCCCAGGTAGTAGCTATCGTGGTCCTCGCGGCTCAGGTCGATGGTAGCGAGCGTGACCTTTCCGGCTTGCTGGATGCGCAGCTCGCCTTCGCCGGTGGGGCCGTCCTCGACGATGTTGCCGCTCCAGCCGAACCAGAGGCCCCCGGTCTGCTGCAGGCTCTCGCCCAGCGCGACTGCGAGTCCTCCGGCGGCGGGCTTGCGGGGATCGGCGACGCGGTTGGAAACGACGACGAGACGACTCATGGGCTTGTGATGGTCATATGCAGGAGTCCCAAGGCGCGGACAGCCGCACCGCCGCGTTGATGATCCCCACCATCGAGTAAGTCTGCGGGAAGTTGCCCCACATCTCGCCCGTGACCGGATGGGTGTCCTCCGACAGCAGGCCCAGCGGGTTGCGCGCCGCCAGCATGGTTTCGAAGATCTGCCGCGCCTCGGCCTTGCGGCCGATCTTGGCCAGGGCATCGATGCGCCAGAAGGTGCAGATGTTGAAGGCGGTTTCGGGCTTGCCGAAATCGTCGGCTGCCTCGTAGCGGCGCATGTAGGGGCCGTCGCACAGCGATTTCTCCATCGCCTCGACGGTGGAGATGAAGCGCGGGTCGCGCGCGTCGATGAGCCCGACCTCGGTCATCAGCAGGATGCTCGCATCGAGCTCGTGGCCGCCGAAGCTCTCGGCGAAGGCCTGGCGCTCCTCGCACCAGGACTTGGCGAGGATCTCCTCGCGCATCCGCGAGGAATGGCCGTGCCAGTAGGCCGCGCGCTCCGGCAGGCCCAGCGAGCGCGCCACCTTGGCCAGCCGGTCGCAGGCGGCCCAGCTCATCAGCGCCGAGCTGGTGTGCACGCGGGCGCGCGTGCGCAGCTCCCACATGCCGGCGTCGGGCGTGCCGTAGACGCGGATCGCCTGCTCGCCCACTGCCTCCAGGTGCGGGAACTCGGCCACGCCGCCGCGGCTGAGCAGCCGGTGGTCGTGGAAGGCCTGCGAGGCGCCCAGCACGATGTTGCCGTAGACGTCGTGCTGGAAATGCTCCTGCGCCTGGTTGCCCACGCGCACCGGGCCCATGCCGCGGTACCCGGTCAGGCCCTCGACGAAGGACTCGGGCAGCTCGCGCTCCAGGCCGATGCCGTAGAGCGGCTGGATGTGCTCGCCGTGCGAGCCGATCACCACGTTGGCCAGCCAGCGCAGGTAGTCCTCCATGGTGCCGACCTCGGACAGGCTGTTGAGCGCCCGCACCACGAAGAAGGCATCGCGCAGCCAGCAGTAGCGGTAGTCCCAGTTGCGCTGGCTGCCCGGCGCCTCGGGGATGCTGGTGGTCATGGCGGCCACGATGGCGCCCGTGTCCTCGTAGAGGGACAGCTTGAGCGTGATGGCGGCACGGATCACCGCGTCCTGCCATTCGAAGGGGATGGCGAGCCGCTTGCTCCAGGTGCGCCAGTAGGCGATGGTCTCCTGCTCGAAATGGCGCGCCGTGTCGGCGATGCCATCCATCAGCGTCTCGTCGGCGCCGAGCACGAAGTTGTGTTCGCGCGACAGCACGAAGGGCTGCCTCGAGAGCACGTGCGAAACCGGAGCGTCCATGTTGAGGCGCAGCGCGAAGTCCGGGCCCACATAGCGGATGTGGTTGCTGCCGCGCGTGATCTGCGGCGGCGTGCTGCCCCACTGGAAGCGCGGCGCCAGCGAGACGCGCACGCGCGGCGTGCCCTGGATGGGCTTCACCCGGCGAACGATGGTGAGCGGCCGGAAGTAGCGCGAACGGCTGTAGAAGCGCGGTGCGAAGTCCGTGATTTCCACACCCTGCCCGGCGCTGTCGAAGAGCTGGGTGCGCAGCACGGCCGTGTTCGGCTCGTACCACTGCTTGCTGGAGGCGAAGTCCTCGATCTCGATGGCCCAGGCGCTCGCGTCCTCGCCCGTGTGCAGCAGCGCATTGAAGACCGGCTCGCCGTCGAAGCGTGGCAGGCAGCACCAGACCACGCGGCCGCGCGCGTCGATCAGCGCGCTGAAGGAGCAGTTGCCGATCACGCCGACATTGAGCGAGGGATCGGCCGGCGGGCCGAAGCCGCCGCGTGCGGCCGGCCTGGTCACGGCTTCTGGTTGGGCGGCGGGCTTGTCGCTGGCGCTGGCGGCGCCGGCGATCGAGTCGCCGGCCCGGCTTCGCTGCTGCAGTTCTTCCTCCGTGGTCTCGACCTCTTGCAGGTTTTTCGTCATGCGGGTTTTCCTTGGGTGCCGGATGGCGTGTCGGCCAGCAGTTTGCGTGCCTCGACCAGCCATTCGAACACGGCGAGCGGGGAATCGAGCCGGTGCAGCGCCAGGCTGGGACCCGATCCGACCTTGATCGCCACGCCGCCGCGCGGCTGCACGACGGCAAAGCCGCTCTCATCGGTGGTGTCGTCCCCGGCGAAGACCGGTGTGCGTCCGGCAAACGGCGCCTCCCGCATGAAGGCGTCGATCGCGGTTCCCTTGTTGGTGCCGGCAGGCTTGACCTCGAACACGAACTTGCCGTGCATCAGCTCCAGCTGCGGCTGGTCGGTGATGGTGCGCAGCAGCGCGTCCCGGCACACCGCCTCGAGTTGGGGCGCGAGCCGGTAGTGCAGCGCGATCGCCGCGTGCTTGCGCTCCACCAGCAGGCCCTCGTAGACGCGGGCCAGTTCGTTGGCGGTGTCCAGCACCTCGGTCAGATCGGGCGGGCGCTGCTCCTGCATGTCCCCTTCGGCATCGCGGCGCTGCACGCCGTGCTCGCCGGCGGCCGGCAGGCGCAGCGGCGCGAGGAAGCGGTCGAGCACGTCGATCTGCCGGCCGGACACCACCGCCAGCGCGCCGCCCAGCAGGTCGGACAGGTCGCTGAGCAGCGGGACCAGTGCGCTGGGCACCTCGATCGCCTCGGGGGTCTCGGCGATCGCCACCAGCGTGCCGTCGAAGTCGAGGAAGAGCGCGGCATCGTGGGTGAGGCGGGGAGGCATCTGCATGGGGGAAAACCATAGCAGACTCGGAAGGCGAGGGGGGTCGGCAGAAATCCAATTCATTGAAACAAGGCGAACGCGGTGGGACTGCGCCGACTGGCCGATGGGCGCGAAGGCCCCTGCCGGGCCTTCAGTCCTGCGACGCCAACGCCTGTGCCACTGCAGTCACGCGCGCGCGGGCGATTCTTTCTGCGATCTTCGTTCCCGCCGCGCCCTCTGCCTGCGCCTGCGCCGCAATCGGCGCGGTGGCCACCGAACGTGCCGCCGCCAGCGCTTCGCGCAGGCGTTGCCGCTGCGGGTAGGGGCTGTCTTCCATTCCCAGCCGCCCGCGCGCATCGCATTCGCAGGCCAGCAGTACCTGCTCGAAGCGCGCCGGCTTGCGAAAGGCGTCGCAGCGCTCGAGCAGCCGCACCAGCGCCTGCGCGCCGAACTCCCCGCTGCGGTGAATGTTGCCGTGCTCGCGCGCCACCACCTCGGCCAGTTCGCGCAGCTCCACCGGCACGCGCCAGCGCTCGCAGACCTCGCGCAACAGGTCCACGCTGCGCTGTTCGTGGCCGATGTGGCGCGGCAGCAACTCGGCCGGCGTGGTGCCCTTGCCGAGGTCGTGCACCAGGCAGGCGAAGCGCACCGGGAGCGGCGCATCCAGGCGTGCCGCGGTGTCCAGCACCAGCATCAGGTGCCGGCCGGTGTCGACTTCGGGATGGTGGGCTTCGGGCTGGGGCACGCCCCAGAGCCGATCCACCTCGGGCAGCAGCACGGCGAGCGCGCCGCATTCGCGCAGCAGCTCGAACATGCGCGAGGGCCTGGCTTCCATCAGGCCGCGCGCGAGCTCCTGCCAGACGCGCTCGGGCACCAGCGCGTCGGCCTCGCCGGCGTCGACCATCTCGCGCATCAGCGCCATGGTTTCGGGCGCTATGCCGAAGTCGGCGAAGCGGGCGGCGAAGCGCGCGACGCGCAGGATGCGTACCGGGTCCTCGCGGAAGGCATCGGTCACGTGGCGCAGCACCTTGTGCTGCAGGTCGCGCCGGCCGTGGAAGGGATCAACCAGGTGGGCGAGGTCCAGCGTGGCGCCGGCCTTGGCGGACGGCAGCGCGATGGCATTGACCGTGAGGTCGCGCCGCGCGAGGTCCTGCTCCAGCGTCACCTCCGGCGAGGCATGAATGACGAAGCCGCGGTAGCCGGGCGCGCTCTTGCGCTCGGTGCGGGCCAGGGCGTATTCCTCGCGCGTCTTGGGATGCAAAAAGACGGGGAAATCGCGGCCCACGGGCAGGTAGCCCTGCGCGGCCATTTCCTCGGGCGTGGCGCCGACCACGACCCAGTCGCGGTCACTGCCGGGCCGGCCCAGCAGGGCATCGCGGATGGCGCCGCCGACGAGGTAGGTTTGCATGCGCCTCAGTTTAGGCGCTGGGCCTCAGGCGGCCTGTCGGGTGAGTCGGCTCTCCCTATCCCTCAGCTCTCGATGCGGTAAGGCTCGTCGACGACCACGAATCGCTTCTCGACCAACGCCTCGTCGATCCAGGCCTTGACGCCGGGCAACTGCTGCACGCGCTCGATGTAGGCCGCGATCCCGGCAGGTACCGGCAGGCCGAAGGTCTTGATGCGCACCCCGACCGGTGCGAAGTACGCATCCGCGATGCCGAACTCGCCGAACAGCATCGGCCCGCCATGGGCCTCCAGGAGGCCGCTCCACATCTGCACGATGCGCGCAAGGTCGGCGCGCACCTGCGGCTGGTCGCGCAAGATGATCTTGCCCTGCAGGCGCAGGTCGGCCTCGATGTTCATGCCGCAGTGGGTGCGCAGCGCGGCGAAGCCCGCGTGCATCTCGGCGCAGACGCTGCGCGCATGCGCGCGGCGGGCCTTGTCGCGTGGCCAGAGGGGCTTGTCCGGGTGGTTCTCGGCGAGGTATTCGCAGATTGCCAGCGTGTCGTAGACGACGATCGCGCCGTCGACCAGCACGGGCACGCGGCCGGCCGGATTGAGGGCCTCGATGGTCTTCTTGAAGTGCGAGTCGGCATCGAGGGAGTCGAAGGGCACCATGACCTCCTCGAAGGCGATGCCGGCCTGCTTCATGAGCACCCAGGGGCGCATCGACCAGGACGAGTAGTTCTTGTTGCCGATATAGAGCTTGAGCATCGCGTTTCTCCGGTTCCTGCTGGAAAAGCTTTCGATGCTAGCGCCCGGTCGTTGCGCGATTGATGCCGAAGGCGCTCGGGATTGATGCTCAGCGCTTGTTCGTGTCGTTGCCATCGGCATCGCTGCCCGGCGGGACGATCATGCGCTTGCCGTCGCCACCCGATGGCGGGCCGACCACGCGCTCGACGGCCTTCACCACATGCGGCACCAGCGAGAGCACGGCCAGCGCCAGCAAGGTACTGAGCACTGCCGTCACCTCGCGGCCGAGACCGCAGGCCATGCCGATAGCGGCCGTCATCCAGAGGCCGGCCGCGGTGGTGAGGCCCTGCACATGCCGCTCGTCGCGGCCCTGCTTGAGGATGGTGCCGGCACAGAGAAACCCGACGCCCGCCACCAGGCCCTGGATCACGCGGCTCATGTCGGCCGGCTCGATACCGGACTGCTGCGGGACGAGCACGAAGAGTGCCGAGCCGATGGCCACCAGCATGTGGGTGCGAACGCCGGCTGCCTTGCCCTGCTGCTCACGCTCGAAGCCGAGCGCGAAGCCGAGCACCGAGGCCAGCACCAGGCGCACCGTGATGCGAGTGAGCTGGGTGACGTCGCCCACGTCAGAGAACTCGGCCGCGACCGTGGTTGCGACCTCGTCCCACCAGGTCATTCGACGACCTCCCCAGCGCTCATCAAGGCAGGTCCTTGTTGGGCTCGGGCTCGGCGGCTTCGCGGGGGCCCACGGTGCCGAGGCGGTCCTTGAGCGACTGCGGCCTGCCGGTGAGCAGGGCGGCGTAGTTGGTGGTGTTGGCCAGCACCTTCTTGACGTAGTCGCGGGTTTCGTTGAAGGGCACGTTCTCGGCCCATATTGCGGCCTCCACGACCGGGCCGTTGCGCCAGTTGCGCGGCCGGCCGGGGCCGGCGTTGTAGGCCGCGGCGGCCAGCGGCATGGAGCCGTCGAAGTCGTCGAGCGCGAGCTTGAGGTAGTTGGTGCCGATGGTGACGTTGGTGTCGCGGTCGTTGATCTGGCTCGGCGTGAAGCCGGAAAGGCCGATCTTGCGGGCGGTCCAGCGCGCGGTGGCGGGCATCACCTGCATCAGGCCGGAGGCGCCGACGCCGGAGCGCGCGTCCATGATGAAGCGGCTCTCCTGGCGGATCAGGCCGTAGACGTAGGCCGGGTCGAGGCCGATCTCCGCGCTCTTGGCGACGACCGTTTCGCGGAAGGGCATGGGATAGCGCTGCTCGACGTCGATCATTCCCTTGGTGCGCTCGCTGGTGTTGATGCAGCGGTCCCAGACCTCGCGCTGGCAGGCGAGGTCGGCGGCGGCGAGCAGTTCGCGGTCGCCCATGCCGCCCTTGTCGTGCAGGTTGGTGGCGTAGTTCCACTCGCGGACGCCCTCGGAACGAAGGCCGGTCTCGATCGCATACAGCGCGCGGGCCAACGCCGGATTGCTGCGCGCCGCTGCCTTCTCCTCGGGGGTGAGCGGCGCGGGGCGGGTCGGCACGCTGGCGCGCTGGCCCAGTTCCTCCAGCGCCAGAAGCTCGTAGAAGCCGCGGGTGCCGGCAATGCTCTCGTACAGCGTGCGCGCCTCGGCCCGGCGCTCGTCGCCGCCCTGCACCTGCAGGGCGCGCGCCTTCCAGTAGACCCAGGTCGGGTCTTCCTGGGTCGAGTCGCTCATGGCGGCGATGGCGGCCCGCACTTCCTTCCAGTTGCCGCTGCGCAGGGCCGCGCGGGCCTTCCAGGCCAGCATGTCGTCGGACAGGTCGGCGTTCTTCGTGACGTTGGCGAATGCACCGGCGGCGGCCGGCGAGAGCTTGACTGCGTACTGGCGGCCGATCGCGCCCCATACCCAGTTGCGCTCCTCGGGGGAGAGCATCACGCTCCACTTGCCATCGAGCTGGGAGGCCGCCATGTCAGGGTCGGCAATGGTCATCTTGATCAGTGCCAGCGTCACCAGCTCGCGCCGCGCCTTGCCAGGGGCGACGCCACGGCCGGCCAGGAACTTCGCCATGCTGGCATTGAGCTCGTCGAAGTGCGGCACGGCATCGGGCGCGGCCAGCAGCACCGCGGCGCGCGCCGCCTGCGGGCGGTTCATCTCGATCGCGAGCCGCGCCTTCTTCCAGGCGTCGTTGGGCGACATCATGCGCGCCGAGATCATGCGGTCGGCCGCGGTCAGGCAGCCGTCGTCGAGCTCGCGCTGGCCCAGCCAATTGCGGCGCACCTCCGCGGCCTGGGCGGCGGTGGGGTTGCCGGAGCGCAGCGCCTCGACGAGCACGGCGTAGCACCGCACCTGGGCATCGTCGTTCATGCGGAAGGCCGGGTGCAGCGCGGCGAAGCCGTCCCAGTCGCGGCGCTGCCCGAGCAGGAGGAGCCAGTCGTTGCGCAGGCGGTCCTCCTGGTAGGTGCCGGCGTAGCGCGAGAGGAAATCCTGCACCTCGGAGGGGCTGGCTTCCCCAAGGCGCGCCTTGAGCTCCCAGTAGGCCGCCCACGGCTCGAGCAGGTGACCGCGGGCCTGCGGCAACAGGGCGGACAGGCGCGCCTTGTCACCGCGCTGGGCGGCCTGTTTCATCTGCATGATCACGTCGTCGCTTCCGTTCTGCGCGCGTGCCGGCTGCAGCCATGCCGCGGCGACGATTGCGAGCGAAAGAAGGAGGGTGGGAAAGGGGGCGCGAGGACGACCGCGCGCAGGTGCCAAAATGCTTGCGAACTGCATCGGGGGATTATGGACAAGTCAAAGGGTGCCGACACCTCGGCAACTGCCAACTTTCTCAAGCAACAGCTGCGTTCCGCACTGGTTGCGCAACGGCTTGCCATGCCCGACCGCCTGGCGCGCGCCGACCTGTTGCAGCGCGTGATGCGGATCTGGCTGGTGGGCCGGCCCGAGACGGTGATCGGCGCCTACTGGCCGATCAAGGGCGAATTCGATCCGCTGCCCGCGCTGCATCGCTGGAAGGAAGACGGCGAGTTGCAGGGGGAGCCGCAGCGCCGCCGCATCGGCCTGCCGGTGGTCGACAAGGTGCACAAGACCCTGACCTTCCACGCCTGGCACCCCGGCTGTCCGATGGAGGAGGACGCCTACGGCATCCCGAAGCCCAAGGACACCGAGCTGATCGTGCCCACGCTGCTCTTCGTGCCCTGCGTCGGCTACAGCGCCGGCGGCTACCGGCTCGGCTACGGCGGTGGCTTCTACGACCGGACCCTGGCGGCGCTGGAGCCCCGGCCCTTCACGGTCGGGCTGGGCTTCACCAACGGTTTTCTGGAGGACTTCGAGCCGGAGCCGCACGATCTGCCGCTGGACGCGATCCTCAACGACAACGGGGTGGTCTGGCCGGTGGGGTGAATTCGGAGGGCGTCGAAAGCGGACATCCGGACGCACAGGACGCAGAGCTTCCCGATCCCGGTTTCCCTCAGTCGAGCTGATCCACGGTGTCCGGGTCCGGCACCTCCCCGATGGTCTCCCGCGTGATGGCCGCCTGCGCCTCCAGCCAATCGCGGAAGGCCTGGATCTCGGGCCGCTGCGCGCTGCGCGGGCCGACGATCAGCCAGTAGGCCATGGGTGAATCCATGCGGTGCTGCGGGAGTACCTCCACCAGGTCGCCGTTGGCCAGGCTCTCGGCGATCAGCGAGCTGCGCGCCAGCACCACGCCCTGGCCGGTGAGTGCGGCCTGGACCATCTGATAGGCGTAGTTGAAGTAGAGCCAGCGCCTGGGCTGCGCGCGCTGCAGGTCGTTCACCTCGAACCAGCGGCGCCAGGTCAGCCATTCCAGGTGCGTGCGGTGCGCATCGCCGGCCTCGATCAGGGCGAAGCGCGCGATGTCGGCCGGGGTCTTGATCGGCGGGTTGCTCTTGATCAGCCAGGGGCTGGCCACCGGCGTGAGGTTCTCGCCGAAGAGGCGTATCGAGCCGGCCGGCATGTTCTCGCCGGGGCCGTAGCGCAGGGCGATGTCGATGTCCGCGAGGTCCAGGTCCAGCGCGGAATCGGTGGCGTCGATGCGGATGTCGATCTCGGGGTTGTCGCGCTGGAAGGCTTCCAGCCGCGGGATCAGCCACATCGACGCAAAGGAGGCGAAGGTGGTGAGCGAGACGCTCTTGCGCCCCGCGCTCTGCCGGATCTGGCGCACCGCGCCGTCGATGCGCGGCAGCGCTTGCTGCACCGCCAGCAGCAGCTGGGCGCCGGCGCTGGTGAGCTCGACGGCGCGCGTATGGCGCAGGAACAGGCCCACGCCTACCTCTTCCTCCAGCGATTGGATCTGCCGGCTGACGGCGGACTGGGTCAGCGCCATCTCCTCGGCGGCGGCGCGGAAGTTCAGGTGCCGGGCCACGGCCTCGAAGGCCCGCAGGTGGCCGGCGGAGATCGGGCGGGAGCGCAGGTGGGTCTGGGAATGCTGCATGGAGATGATTTCAAGGTCCGCGGATTGATGCGAAAGCGGAATCATTAGGGTAGCGCGTTTTCATTGGACCGCGAACGAGTCAGCGTCGATCATTCATTCCCGAAGCGCGCCATTGCGCTGACGGAGCAACCCCCTTCTAGGAGCCTCTTATGTCCGCCGCCTGCACCACCTCCACGTTCCCGTCGTCCCCGGCACTGAACACCCGCCCGGCCGCCGTCCCGCCGGCCGTTCGCCGCGGTGCGTGGCAACTGGGCGCGGGCGAGGCGACCAGCCTCAGGGCATCCGGGGCGAGCATCCTGCGCATCCGGCAGGGGCGCGTCTGGGTCACGCGCGACGCCACCGCCCGATGGGGCAGCGAGGACCTGGTGCTGGCACCGGGTGAGACGCTGCGGGTCGAAGCCGGCGAGCGCATCGTGATGGAGCCGTGGGACGGCCACGGCGCCACCTACAGCTGGGACCTGGCTTCCGCCTCCGAGCGGGCCTGAACAGGTCCTAGATGTCCAGCCGGGGGCGCAGCGCCATGAAGCGCGCGAGCGCCTCCACCCCGTCGAACTGCTGGACGACTGCGATGTCCTCGCTGTCCTCGACCTGGGCGAGCCCCAGGTCGAAGGCGCGGTAGCGGCGCTGCAAGAGCTCGCCTTCATACACCACCCGCATCTGCACGTGCCTGGAGTCGGCCTCGAGCCGCTCCATCAGGCGCAGCACGTTGCGGCGCGGGCCTTCGAAGTGATGGCAGAAGCGCATGCCGTCGAAGACCAGCAGGCCCGTGATCTCCTCCTTCGCGTTGCGGGCGCGCGCCTGCGCCACGATCTGGCCCACCACGTCGGTGGGCTGGTCCGGCGCCAGCAGGCTGCAATAGAGGATCTCGTGGAGTTCTGTCATTCTTTCCGGGGGTGGAGCGCGCCCGCAGTGTAGGAGTGCCCCGCAGCGAGCGAAATGTGAAAAGACATAGATCGCCCGCCTATAGTCGGAAGGTGACTCTCGACTATCCAGCGCTCAGTCATCCGCCCACCGGCACGCATCCTTGCGACCGCTGCCTGCTGCGCTCCAACCCCGCCTTCCTGCCCGTCACGATCGAGGAACTGCGCCTCATCGAATCCTTCCGCACCGGCACGCGCACCTTCGAGGCCGGCCGGCTCCTGATCGAGGAGGACCGGCCCAGCGCCCTGCTCTATACGATCTACTCCGGCTGGGCCTTCCGCTTCAAGACGCTCAGCGACGGCCGGCGGCAGATCCTGGGCTTCCTGCTGCCGGGCGACTTCGTCGGGCTGCAGGACGAGTTCGCCGAAAGCCATACGCACGGCGTCGAGGCGGTGACCGACGTCGCGGTCTGCTGCTTCGCCCGCGACCGCTTGTGGGAGCTGTTCCATGCCCAGCCCAAGCTGGGCTACCACATCACCTGGCTGGCGGCGCGCGGGGAGAAGATCGTGGACGACAACCTCGTGACCGCCGGCCGCCGCAATGCGGCCGAGCGGGTCGCGATGCTGCTGATGCATCTCTACCGGCGCGCCGAGCGGCTCGGCATGGCGCGCGATGGCTGGGTGCAGTTCCCTTTCAACCAGCAGCACATCGCCGATGCGCTGGGCCTGTCGCTGGTACACACCAACAAGACCTTGAGGCGGCTGCAGCAGTTGCGGCTGTACAAGCTCGATGCGGGCTGGCTGCGCATCCTCGAGCCGCATGCGCTGGAGACCCTGGGGGACTACTTCGACCGGCCGCTGCAGCCCACGCCCCTGATCTGAGAAGAGGCGTGGACGAACCCGCCGTGCCCGCTCATCCTGCCCAGGCGCGCCTGCGTCCGGCGCCGGGGCGCCGTCCCGCCGCAGCCATCGCGTATCGTAGAGGCCCTGTCCGCCCGCGCGGACGAAGTCTCGACCCGGCAGCTGCCGGCCAACTCCCTTGACCGTCGCCCGCTCATCCGTGAAGCTCCTGCCCCGTCTGCGCCAGATCGCCATGGTCGGCAGCGTCGAAACCTTCGGCGTGGCCATCGGCGGCATCGCCGGCCTGCTCATCGTCAACGTGCTGCCCAAGGACCAGTATGCGGCGTACACCTTCCTGGTGGCCTGCATGACCCTGATCCTGGGGGTGACCGACCTGGGGCTTGCACACTGCTGCATGCCCATCGTGGGCCAGCGCGCGAGCGAGCGGCCCTGGGTCGTGGGCGTGTGCCACCAGGTCTTCCGCAAGCGCTGGGTGCTGCTGGCGCTGGGGCTGGCGCTGGTCGGGCCCTATTGGTACTACAGCTCGCAGCAGCATGGCTGGTCCGGCGCCGCCTACCTGGCGGGCTCGCTGCTGATGGTGTCGGTGGTCCTGCTCACGCTTCGGGAGCACTACGCCAACACGGTGCTGCTCATCCTCAGCCAGATCGGCACCCTGAACCGCATCGCGTTCGCCTCTCACAGCGTGCGCATTGCATTCGTGGGCGCGGTGCTGCTCCTGCCCATCACCTCCTGGTCGATGGTCGGCATCGTGGCTGCAACGGCGGCCGCCAGCTTCGTCAGCGTGCTGCTCTATCGGAGGGCCTTCCGCACGCAGCGGGTGCCCGATGCGGACCTGGACGCCGGCGACTCGAAAAAGGTGGATGCCGAAATCCTGCGCATCGCGAAGCCGCTGGTACTGCCCGGCGTGTTCTACCAGGTGCAGGGTGTGATCACGGTGTTCCTGGTGTCGTTGTTCGGCACTTCCAGCATGCTGGCCGAGGTCGGTGCCTTTGGCCGGCTCGCCATGGTGCTGATGGTGGTGGATCGCGTGACCAACGTGCTGCTGTTCCCCGCGATCGCGCGTGCGCCGATGGGCCCGCGCCTGGGCACCATCGTGGCGCAGGCCCATGTGGCCTACTTCGCCATGGGCACAGCCGTGCTGCTGACCTCCGTCGTCTTTCCGCAGTATTGGATCCTGCTGCTGGGCAAGCAGTACGCGAGCATGGCGCCGCTGGTGTGGATGGTCTTCCTGGCATCCATCGTGATGAATGCGTCCGGCTTTGCCTTTCGCACGCTCTCGGTTCGCGGCGCGACGTCGGGCCAGACCTACAGCATCGCAGTGACGCTGGTCACCCAGGTGCTCTACCTGTGGCTGGTGGGCGTGAGCGATCTGCGCTCGGTGCTGTGGTTCGGCATCGCCACCAGCCTGGCCAACTTCTTCTACCAGTACGCGTTGCTGGCGGTGCGCTGGGTCGAGTGGCGCAAGGACAAACCACTGCCGCCCGACGACGCTCAGGCGCGCTTGTAGACCCGCCCGATCGCCGCTGCGACCTTCAACGCCAACTGGCTCTTGCGCAGCTCGCCGTCGGAATACACGCGAATCGGCGCATTGGCGTAGCGCCAGTACCATTTGCTCGCGAGCGACGGGGGCCGCCCACGCAGGGCCTGGCCGATGAAGCCGCCGTGCCAGGGCTTGACCGAGCCGATCGCGTGCGAGAGGTAGTAGCCGCCGGGCGCGAAGTCCATCGCCTCCGGGCCCGCCGTGTTCAGAGGGGCTTCGCACACCGTCAGGGCGAAGTTGAGCGCATCCTGGTCCGTCGAATGGAAGAGCGCGGCCGAGCCGCCGGCCTTGAGCTGCTTGGCGCCCTCGTTGTAGTCCACCACCAGGTCGCACAGCCGGCGCCACAGGTCCAGGAACTCGAAGTGCGCGCGCGAGACCGCGATGAAGCCCGCGTTGTAGTAGCGGTCCAGCCCGCGCCGCGGCGCGGCGCCGTGCGGCGCGAAGAAGCGCGCCCACAGCAGGCGCTTGGGATGCCGCGCCGGAAAGCACCAGTTGACGTCTTCGGCCAGCGAGATGCCGTCTTCGGTGAACCAGCCCGCCAGCGATGGCCAGTCGCACTTCACCACGATGTCCGGGTCGATGTAGGCGCAGACGTCGGCCTGCGGGGCGTGCTTTTCCAGCATCTCGCGGATGAAGGTGGGCTTGTAGTAGGTGAAGTGCAGCGGCGTGTCGAGCTCGAGCATGCACAGCGTCAGCCGGGGCGCGACCTGCAGCCGGCCGCTGGTGCGGTCGAAGGCCGGCGCGTCGACGATCCAGCCGGGCAGGGCGCCGCGGTAGCCTACCCACAGCTCGCCTTCGTAGCCGGCCGCGATCAGCGAATTCGCCAGCGCGGCGACGCCGAAGTGGTAGTTTTTCTCGAAGAGCGTGCAGAGCGTGATGTTCATGGAGAGTGTGGGAAAGTCGCGCCGAGTGTAAACAAATGTTCTACCGAGCCGTGTTCAGTGCTCCGCGAACAGTTCGCGGAGATCCCGCTCGTAGGCCCGCACGCGCCGGGCGGCCTGTTCGCGCTGAGCCGCGCTGGTCCTGTTGTGCAGCGCCGCCAGATTGCGGCAGCCTTCCTGCTGAAGCGCCTGCTGCCGATCGCGCCAGGGACCGGGCGGCGGGTCGGCGACGCGCAGCACGTAGGCATGGATGGCCGCGCGCGCTTCGGCCGGCGGCGTCCGCTCGGCCTGGAAGCGGCGCAGCAGCCCCAGCACCTCCTGCTGGCGCCGGCGGCGCTCGGCGTCGAAGGCGTGCGGATCGAAGGCGGACTGCGCCACCTGCTGCTTCAGCATTTCGCGCTGCGCCGGCTCGAGCCGTCCGTAGAAGTCCTCGTTGCGCTCCAGGAGCCGCTCGTAGCGCTTCTCCTGCCAGCGTGCCGGGCCGCCCTCGAGCCACTCCTTGCGGTACTCGGCGTCGTTCCTCGCGTACTTGCGCTCCAGGTGCTGCAGCTGAGCTTCGCCCAGGCTCAGCGCCAGGCCGGTTCCTGGCCCCTCGGCCTGCACGGCCACTGCCAGTAGCCGCTCGCGGATCTGGTCTGCGAACTCGCAGGTCTGCTTGGTCGTGACATCTTCGGGCGCCAGCGCCTGGGCCCGGCGCAGCAGCTCGACCAGCCGGGGCAGCTCGTGGCGGCGGTGCCAGGCGAGCAGCTCGGCAAGGTCGTCGCGTACCCGGGGCGTCTGCGCGCCATCGAAGTCCAGGTAGGCGTCCAGCCACCAGTAGCTCAGCTCCGGCAGGTTGTTATAGGCCAGCTTGAGGGTGCTGCAGGCCGCCAGCGTGGCGGCAGCGAGCAGCACGCCGATAATGCGCGCCAGCCAGACCCAACGCATTCGAGAAAGTGGCATGAACAAGACTCCGCAGGACAACCGGCAACCGGTCGATGTCGTCATCATGGCGGCCGGCAAGGGCACGCGCATGAAAAGCAGCCTGCCCAAAGTGTTGCATCGTTTAGGTGGCCGCGCGCTGGTGGCGCACGTCGTGGACACGGCCACGCGCATCGGCGCGCGCAAGGTGGTGGTGGTCACCGGCCATGGCGCGACCGATGTCGAGGCCGCGCTCTGCGACGGCGCTGCGGGCGTGCTGCCGCAATTCGCGCGCCAGGTGCCGCAACTGGGCACCGGCCACGCGATGCAACAGGCTGCACCGCTTCTGCCCGACGACGGCACGGTGGTGGTGCTTTCGGGCGACGTGCCCTTGATCGGCGACGCCACCCTGCGCGCGCTGATCGCCCAGAGCGCCGGGCGCCGGCTCGCGCTGCTCACCATCCAGGTCGAGGACCCGACGGGCTACGGGCGCATCGTGCGTGCGCCCGCCGTCGAGGGCGAGGGCGAGGTGCAGGCGATCGTGGAGGAGAAGGACGCGAGCGACGCGCAGCGTGCAATCCGGGAGATCTACAGCGGCGTGATGGCCGTGCCGGCCCAGCTGCTCAAGCCCTGGCTGGCGCGGCTGGACAACAAGAACGCCCAGGGCGAGTACTACCTGACCGACGTGGTGGGCTTCGCCACCATCGACGGCGTACCCGTGCTGGCCCACCGCATCGACGACCCGCTGGAGGTGGCCGGCGTCAACACGCCGGCCCAGCTGGCCGCGCTCGAGCGCGCCTACCAGCGGCGCCAGGCCGATGTGCTGATGGCGCAGGGCGTGCGGCTGGCCGATCCAGCGCGCATCGACGTTCGCGGCACCCTGGCCTGCGAGGCGGACGTCGAGATCGATGTCAACTGCGTCTTCGAGGGTGCGGTCTCGCTGGGCGCCGGCGTGCGCGTGGGCGCCAACTGCGTGATCGCCAATGCGCGCATCGAGACTGGCGCGGTGATCCATCCCTTCACCCACATCGACGGCGAGAAGGCCGGCGTCACGGTCGGCGGAGGCTCCCGGGTCGGCCCCTTCGCACGGCTGCGGCCCGGGACCCGCCTGGGCGCCGACGTGCACATCGGCAACTTCGTCGAGGTCAAGAACTCCACGCTGGCCGCAGGCGCCAAGGCCAACCACCTGGCCTACCTGGGCGATGCCAGCGTGGGCGCACGCGTGAACTACGGCGCCGGCAGCATCACCGCCAACTACGACGGCGCCAACAAGCACCGCACGGTGATCGGCGACGACGTGCACGTAGGCAGCAACTGCGTGCTGGTGGCGCCGGTCACCATCGGCGCCGGTGGCACGGTGGGGGGCGGCTCGACCGTGACCAAGAGCACCGAGCCGGGTGTGCTGACCATTTCGCGGGGGCGGCAGGTCAGCTTCTCAAACTGGAAGCGACCGCGGAAGGCGCCGAAGGAGTAGGCAGCGGCACGCGCGGATCGAACTTCGCGCGCTTGACGCTGAAGAACGCCTTCACGTTGCGCACATTGGCATCGGTGGTGAACAGACGCTGCGCGAGCACCTGGTAGCCGGGCATGTCGCGCACGGTGGCGATCAGCACGAAGTCCGGGCCCGGCGACACGCGGTAGCACTGCTGCACCGCTTCGTCAGCGACCGCCCGCACCTCGAAGGCCTCTAGCGCGGCCGCGTCCTGGCGGTCCAGCGAGACCTCGATCACCGCCGTGAGCAGGGCGCCCACCCGCTCGGGGTCGAGGATCGCGGCCTCGCGCACGATCCAGCCGGCGTCGCGCAGCCGGCGGACGCGCCGCAGGCAGGTCGCGGTGGAAAGGCCGAAACGCTCCGCCAGCGACTGGTTGCTCTGCGACGAATCCTGCTGGAGCGCATCGAGCAGTCGCCAGTCTACCGAATCGATGGTCGTTGATTTCATAAATCCAGAAATGGTGAAATGCTAGTTCATATCGGGCGCAATATGAAATTGTGAATCTTGTTTTATATTCATTTGACAATAAATTTCAATCCTACCTGACTACCATCCTCGAACTTCCAATTCGCAGGAGCTCTCCATGTGTGGCATCGTCGGCGCCGTCTCCGGCCGCAACATCGTTCCCATCCTTGTCCAGGGGCTGCAGCGCCTCGAATACCGCGGCTACGACTCCTGCGGCGTGGCCGTGCATGCGGGCGGCCTGGCGCGTGCACGCACCACCGCTCGCGTGGCGGACCTGCTGGCGCAGGTGCGCGACGATCACATCGAAGGCAGCACGGGCATCGCCCACACGCGCTGGGCCACGCACGGCGCGCCGGCGGTGCACAACGCGCATCCGCATTTCAGCCACGGCCCCGGGGCGGGCGCCGAGGCCGCCCGTCCCAGCCGCGTGGCGCTTGTACACAACGGCATCATCGAGAACCACGAGGCGCTGCGCGCGAAGCTGCAGACCAAGGGCTATGTGTTCGTGAGCCAGACCGACAGCGAGGTCATCGCCCACCTGATCGACAGCCACTACGACGGTGACCTGTTCGAGGCGCTGAAGGCCAGCGTGCTGCAACTGCAGGGCGCCTACGCGATCGCGGCGATCTGCCGCGACGAGCCGCACCGCGTCGTGGGCGCTCGCGCCGGCTCGCCGCTGATCCTCGGGGCCGGCCAGGAAGGCGGCGAGAACTTCCTCGCCAGCGACGCAATGGCACTGGCCGGCGTGACCGACCAGATCGTCTACCTGGAGGAGGGCGACCTGGTCGACATCCAGCCGGGTCGCTACTGGATCGTCGATCGTGCCCACAAGCCGGCCACGCGGCCCGTGCGCACCGTGCTCGCCCACAGCGGCGCCGCCGAGCTGGGCCCGTACCGCCACTACATGCAGAAGGAGATCTTCGAGCAGCCGCGTGCCATTGCCGACACGCTGGAGGGCATCGAGGGCATCGTGCCGGAGCTATTCGACGGCGTGGGCCAGGACGGCACGCCGGGCGCCGCCGCCTGGCGCGTCTTCAAGGAGATCGACAAGGTGCTCATCCTGGCCTGCGGCACCAGCTACTACAGCGGCTGCACCGCCAAGTACTGGCTGGAGAGCATCGCGAAGATCCCCACCCAGGTCGAGATCGCGAGCGAGTACCGCTACCGCGACTCCGTTCCCGATCCAAAGACCCTCGTCGTGACCATCAGCCAGTCGGGCGAAACAGCCGACACGCTGGCCGCGCTCAAGCATGCGCGCTCGCTGGGCATGGAGCAGACGCTGACCATCTGCAACGTCGCAACCAGCGCGATGGTGCGCGAATGCAAGCTGGCCTACATCACGCGCGCAGGCGTCGAGATCGGCGTGGCTTCCACCAAGGCCTTCACCACGCAGCTCGCGGGCCTGTTCCTGCTCACGCTGGCGCTGGCGCAGGCCAAGGAGCGCCTGGGCGAAGCGGACGAAGCGCGCTATCTGAAGGAGATGAGGCACCTGCCGGTCGCGCTGCAGTCCGTGCTGGCGCTGGAGCCGCAGATCATCAGTTGGGCCGAGGACTTCGCGCGCAAGGAGAACGCGCTCTTCCTGGGCCGCGGTCTGCACTACCCTATCGCGCTCGAGGGCGCGCTCAAGCTCAAGGAAGTCACCTACATCCACGCGGAGGCCTATGCCGCCGGCGAGCTCAAGCATGGGCCGCTCGCCCTGGTCACGAGCGAGATGCCGGTGGTGGCCGTCGCGCCCAACGATGCGCTGCTGGAAAAGCTCAAGAGCAACCTGCAGGAAGTGCGTGCGCGCGGTGGCGTGCTCTATGTGCTGGCCGACGGTGATACGCACATCGAGCGCGGCGAGGACCTGCACGTGATCCGCATGCCCGAACACTACGGGGCGCTGTCGCCGATGCTGCACGTGGTGCCGCTGCAGTTGCTGGCGTATCACACGGCGTGTGCAAGGGGGACGGATGTCGACAAGCCGCGCAACCTGGCGAAGAGTGTGACTGTGGAGTAGCGGCGCACGTTGATGTCGGCAGCCCCTAGGTTTCCTAAAGTTGTGGTCATTTTCTCCCTGTGAGGACCCCAAATTCACATATAAAAATGAGTTGTGGTCATTTTTGACCAAGAAAACTGGGTTGTGGTCCTTCCGCGTTGGAAGCGCCGGCCGGATTGCCGCGTCCAGAAGTCCGAAAACGCGGTGTAAGGCGGCAGAAGCAGGGGGCTCAAAATCCCCCCAAAAAGGTGCCGGTCCGATTCCAGCCCCGGCACCAACGATTCCACGCATGGTGGATGAGAGGGTTCTGTCGCAATAGCATTGCCGGGCCAAGTAAGTTCGCGTCGTCTGAGTTGCTCAGTAAGCCAGCGAACAAAACTTCATCGCTGCGGACGAGGATTGGCCTTCGAAGCATTCCATCTGTCCCTTTCTGATCATGTGCATCGTCTCGATGCCGGCAATCAGCGCTCGCGCGCAGCGGAAAGACTTGAAGCCGAGCATCGGCCGCACGATGCGTTTGACGGCCCGATGGTCTTGTTCGACGATGTTGTTCAGGTACTTCGACTGACGCATCTCGATGCCCGCACCGGAGTCGGCTTGAATGCTCTGAATGGCGGCCGTGTTGGCACCGCTCTTGTCGATAGTGATCTTCTGGGGTACACCGTGCAGACCGATGGCCTGTTCGGAAAAGCTTCGGGCAGCTGCGTGATCTCTCTTGGCGCGAAGCAGGAAGTTGATCGTATCGCCGCCGCGATCAACGGCCCGGTACAGATACTTCCATTGGCCCGCAACCTTGATGTAAGTTTCGTCCATCCGCCAACTCACGCCCACCGGACGCTTGCATCGGCGAAACGCCGCTGCGAGCACCGGCAGAATCCTGATCGACCAGCGATGAACCGCCGCGTGATCGACGAGCACGCCAGGCTCGCCCTTCATCTCCTCAATATGACGAAGGCTCAGAGGGTAGGCCGCATACTACCGCACGCAGACCAGCATCACCTCCAGCGGGTAATGCATCCGCTTGATCACCTTACGCAGCGCTTCAATCACCGTCTTTGCCCCGTCATCATCCAAATCCCCAGCGTAGCAGCGCCGGCTCATTGCTATTGCGACAGAACCGCTTGGTCGCGTGTGGTTCAGGCTGCCAGCCCTTGCTCGATGTGGTGCCCGCCGCTGTTCCACGGGAGCAGCTCGTCGAACTATGCGTTCCGAGCAAGAGAATCAACGGATAAGGTCCGGTATGCTTTGCAGGACTATCGCGCAACCTATGCCTTCACCTTCGCCCAAACTCCTTCGCACACCGGGCATGTCGCTCCACCGACAGCTATATATGTTCCTTCGCGCCGACATCCTCAACAGGACTTGGCCAGTAGGAAGCGCGCTGCCCACCGAGGACTCACTGAGCGCGCAGTTCAATGTATCCCGCATCACGGTTCGGCGCGCCCTAACTGATCTCGCTGCTGATGGGCTTGTTGTTCGCAGGCACGGCGTGGGCACCTTCGTGAACGGCGGTATCGACCTTCCGCGCCCGAATGCCACGCTTACGATGCTCGAAGAACTGCGGCGGGCGGCGGGTGAAACCGATGTGCGCGTCCTGGATGTCGCACACCAGCCTGCTCCTCCAGCGATTGCAAGGATGCTGCAGCTTTCCGATGACGATCCGGCGTTCCACGCGGTGCGGCTGCGCATTCTGGAGCGCATTCCGGTGATGATCACAGACGCGTGGGTGCCTGAGCGCTTCGGCGCGAAGATTACAGCGGCTGCCCTGAAGAAGCATCCCCTTTACGAACTGCTGCTGGCCCACGGCATGGTCTTCGGCCGCGTGATCCAGGAAGTCAACGCGGAGGCTGCGAGCCCTCAGTTGGCGCAGCAACTCGAGATAGAGGTCGGATCGCCTCTGCTAAGAGTGTCGAGGCTGCTGCACGATCCGCAGGACCAGCCTGTCGAGTACATCACCGTGCACGTGGTGCCTGAGCGCACGCGCCTGCTGATGGAAGTGCCAGGGCAGGCGATGAATACTCTATCTGCGGGCCAGTTCGTGCATGACGGGGTCGCCCAGACACAGGCAAGACGCCGCAAAAAGCACGCCTCAAAGTAACTTCGAAAGGAGTTGACTCACCTCGTCAGCACTGCTAAGCGGCCTCGGATTCGTGCGCAACCAGGGGTCCTGTAGCACCGCATCAGTTAGCCGGGGAATGTCCGCGGCAGCCAAGCCCACCTCGCCCAAGGTCCGAGGCAAATCCATCGCCCGGATCAATCTGTCCAAGCTTTCTGCCGCAGGACGCCTCTTGCTACCAAGCGCTGTGCGTATGCGACGCTGCTTACCCGCATCGAAGTCTTGATTGAAGGCAAGGACAGCGGGTGCCGCAATACAAGAAGTGAGGCCATGACCCACGCCGAACGAGCCGCCGAGCGCGTGCCCTAACGCGTGGCTGAGCCCCATGGGAACCCCCCCTGATAGGGCAATCATGGCCTGCCATTCGGCGCGCAGGCACTCCAAACGGGCGCTGAAGTTTTCTGGGTCGCGTGAACAGGCTGGCAGCGCCGTTGCTAGTGCGCGCAGCGCGCTTTCTGCCAGAGCATCACAAACAGAATTGGATTGCACGGATGCGAGCGTCTCAATGGCATGGGGTCTGGCCGCCGATGCGCAACGCAAGGAGGTCTTCGATTGCGTCGAGGTCGCGCTCCAGACACAAGGTGACAATCTTTGCAGCGTCGATCACAGATCCCCCGCCCACTGCTACTAGCAAGTCCGCCTGGCAGTGCCGCACGTATCGAACTGCTTCGATGATGGAGTCCAGCGGGCTGTGAGCGGGAATGCTGGCGAACGTACCGGCGTACCGGTCGCCTAGCGCTTGTTGTAAGCCGGAGATGCACGTAGTGGTTGTCGCAAGTGTCTTGCTCGCGATCATGACCACGCGGTGAGACGACGTCCTGCGGATCTCCTGGTGAAGCGCACCGGCGGCTGTTTTCCCCAGATACACCGTCTCGACGGCCGACTGGGAGAACGTCACCTCCCCGCTATTGCCAAGTCCATCGGTCGAGGCAAATCGCCGGTGTATGACCTCAGTCTCCCATGATCCCACGCCTAGCCTCGTAGATATAGTCCGACTTGTCTCGTTTTCCAAGAACGAATCCCGTGGCGGATGCATCCGATCCAATTGCCGTTTCCCAGCGCATCATCGAATCATGTACAACGGTTCGGCGCGCGATCCGCCAATGGGCGTCCCGCACCTCGAACCGGTCGATGTATCGCCCGATCATGAGCAGGTCAGTTGCGGATTGGTCTCCGTTCCTAGAAGTGCCCGACATCTGCGACAGCGCCGAACACGCGTTCTCGGGGTATCGACTCCTCCTGAAACAACTTCTTGAAGCTCTTCACGTCACCCGAAAGCGGCACAACTGCAGGGATGGTGGTCGGCGCCTGCCGCGTCCCTGGATCCGCAAGCGTTTTCGTCAAAGCGATGGAAAGCTGTTCGGCAATGGCCGGGCTGGTTCCCGGCGGCGCAACCAGGCCGCTCCAGGACCCCGCCTCGAAATCGACCCTCTGCTCGCGCAGCGTCGGTACGGTTGGGGTTTCGGCGTCGCGCGATTCGCTGGTGACCGCATAGGGCATTTTTCGGTGTCAAAGTAAAAGGACAGGTTTACCGATCATCCGGCGCGACTCCAGCGCATCTAGTGCCTCATGCACAGACTCCAACGCATAGGTACCGGCGATATCGATGCGCAGCCAGCCATTCAGGATTCCACCGAAGATGGCGTCGGCGCGCATCTGCACCTCATCGGCTGTGGTCATGTGATCCCCTAGGCGAGGGCGGGTGAGAAACAGCGAACCGCTTTCGCCCAACTCCAGCGGGTCAAGGTCGGTCACCGGCCCGGACACGGAGCCATAGTTGATCACCAGCCCACGGCGGCGCGTGCAACGCATGCTTGAACGCAGCGTGGTGAGGCCCACAGAGTCGAACACCACATCGACGCCCACGCCGTCAGTTGCATCGCGCACGCGCTGGTCGAAATCCTCGTAGCCCCACACCGCGTCGGCCCCGCGGCTGGCCACCACGGCGCGCTTCTGCTCGGTGCTCGCCGTGGCAAAAACGCGCGCGCCGCGATTGCGGCCCATCTGAGTGATGATCTGGCCAATGCTGCCTGAGGCGGCATGCACCAGGCAGGTGTCGCCGTCCTTAAGGCGCGCGACGTCATGTACCAAGTAGTGCGCGGTCGCTCCCTGGAACATGGCTGCGGCCGCCTGTTGGAAGGCGATGCCGTCAGGCAGGCGGGCCACCAGATTCTCGGGCACGGCCGCGAACTCCGCATAGCTGCCCCAGGACAGGCACCAGGCCACGCGGTCGCCGGGGCGGACACGCGTAACGCCGGCGCCAACCTCCACCACCTCGCCGGCGCCTTCCATGCCCAGAGTGCAGGGCAGCGACACCTGGTACGTGCGCGAGCTTTCGTAGCGGCCCTGGCGCGTGCCAATGTCCATGAAGTTGATGCCTGAGGCAGCCACCCGCACGAGCACCATGCCGGGGCCGGCCACGGGCATGGGTGCATCGACGATGGACGCTACCTCGGGCCCGCCATAACGCTCTATACGCATTGCCCTCATCGCGCACTTCCCCTTCGGTAGCGCGCCGCCGGATGCGTGGACTTCACACGGCCGCCCGTCCCTGGGAAGAGCTTTTCGCGCAGGCTGCCGGGCGCATACTCCGCTTTGAAGGCACCGCGGTTTTGCAACTCGGGCACCAGCAGATCGCAGAAGGCCTGCAGGCCCTTGGGTTCCACGGTGCGGATCAGGTTGAGGCCGTCCACGCCGGTATCCTCCGCCCAGGCGACTAGCTTGTCCGCCACCGTGGACGGCGAGCCGATCAGGAAGAGGTCTCGACCTTCTCCGAAGCCCATCAGGTCGCGGATGCTCAATGGCTTCTGTGCGCCAGTGGTGAGTGCTGCAGCGGCCGCCTGGCTGGCATTCGTCTTCTGCACCGAGGGCACCGGATCGTCGAGGCTGTACTTGGCCAGGTCGATGCCAATCAACTGTGAGCGTGTGGCCAGATTGCCCGGTCCGTCCGTATGATTCTCGTACTCCCGCTGCAGCTCGCGCGCCTGCGCATCCGTGGGCGCGACAATGATGGTGGCGGGCACGAACACTTTTACGTCATCTGGCGCGCGGCCGTACGCTACTGCCTTGTCGCGAATCTGCCGGACCTGCTTGCGCGCGAAATCCTGGCTGCCGTAGGCGATGAATGCACATTCCGCATGCTTGCCCACGAAATCCAGGCCCGCAGCCGATGCGCCAGCTGAGAACATGAGCGGAGTGCGCTGTATCGAGGGCTCGGACATGTGCACCGCATCGCAGCGGAAATACTTGCCGGTATGGTGTATGGCATGCACGCGGGCTGGGTCCACGAAGGTGCGGCTGGCCTTGTCACGTACCGCAGCGCCGTCCTCCCAACTACCTTCCCACAGCTTGTACATCAACTCGACAAACTCGTCGGCCACCGCATAGCGCTCGTCATGCGCCACTTGGTTCTGCACGCCCACCCCGCGAGCCGTCGCTTCCAGGACGCCCGAGACCACGTTCCAAGCCACGCGGCCCTGCGTGAGATGGTCCAGCGTTGAGAGGCGGCGGGCCAGCAGGTAGGGCGTTTCGTAGCTGGTATTGCCGGTGACGCCGAAGGAGAGGTTGCGCGTCGCGTGTGCCATCGGGGGCAGCAACAGCATGGGATCCAGCAGTGGCACGAAGCTGCCCGCACGCAGCATGGCGTCCGGCTTGCCTTCGTACACGTCGGAGACGCCCAACCCGTCCGCGAGGAAGATTCCATCGAGCAAGCCGCGCTCGCAGGTCTGCGCGAGTTCCGTCCAGAAGCTAGGCGTGTTGTATTCCGTCGCCTTGGAATCGGGATGCGACCAGAGGCCCGCCCAGGATTGCCCTGGCGAGCCACAGTAGAAGGCATTGGCGAGAAGTTGCAGCATTCAGTGCTCCTTGATAGTGGATGCGACGCTCAGCGCGAGCATGGGGGTCAGGCTGTCCAGGGTCTCGATGCGCATCACCAGTTCCTGCAGCTGCTGCGCGGCATCGGCATGGATGACGCGGGTTGCGTTCGATAGGTACTTCGATTGCAGCGCCGACTGCGACAGCGGGCTCTCCGGCGTTCCCAGACTTACGGGCTTGCGGCAGCGCAGTACGCGGCCGTCGCGCAGGTGAATCACCAACTCGCCCGGAAAATGCGCGGGATAGTCGCTGAGCGGGTCGTCGATGCACCACACCTTGTTCGCCAAAGCGAGGATGTCGGGCGCCTGCAACGGACGGTCGTAGAAATCAGCTAGTTCGACCCGGCCGCGCAACAGCGCGAGCGCCACTACGTACTGCATGCTGAAGAGCGCGCGATAGGGTGTTGTCGGCTGCACGCACTCCGCACGCGGCTCGGCGATCAATTTGTGCCAGTCCAGTACCAGCGGGCATTCGATTCGCTCTACGTCACCGACATCGAACTGCTCGCGCAGTTCCAGTGCTGCGTCGACGAAAGCGTGGATGATGTGGCAACAGGGGTAGGGCTTGAGTGCGATGTCTAACACGCGCCAGCGCCCGCCCAGTGCGAAGGCAGGCATTTCCTCGGGCTGCGGCATGCGACCGACGTGAGTTGCGTAGAAGCCGCGCGTACCATCCATGCTGGTGGTGGGCCCGACGAAGCCCGCGCGGCC
Organism: Variovorax sp. RA8; assembly: GCF_901827175.1. NCBI lineage: Bacteria > Pseudomonadati > Pseudomonadota > Betaproteobacteria > Burkholderiales > Comamonadaceae > Variovorax > Variovorax sp. RA8. The sequence goes on from NZ_LR594662.1 coordinate 1,243,665, forward strand.
GAACAAGGCGGCGGTTACGCCCGCATGGGCAGCCCATCCCGGGTGGAGGCGCTTGAGCCAAGAGTCGCCCATCTCCAGCATGCCTGCGGACATGCTGCCGGCGAGCCCGAGGGCATGCACCAAGGCCCTCTCATCGAGGCCATAGAGCATGCCCGCGGCGACTGTGGCTGCGTAAGCGCCACACACCGCGGTGGGATGGAAGCCGCGCCGCGTCAACTCGCCCGCACCTGCGATCGCGATGCGGCATCCAACCTCCATTGCCGCAACATAGGCCACCAGCACCTGAGACCCGTTCGCGCCGCTGGCCTGTCCTGCGGCGAAGGCGGCCCCCATCGCTGCGGCGCTCGCATGGTAGACGCCGCCGATGTGTGTGTCGTCGTAGTCCAGCCCGTGCGCCAGTGTGGCATTCAGCAGCGCTGCCGAAGGCGCGGGCAGCCTCAGTCCCGAGCCGATGGCAGAGGCGTCCTCGCCGTGGCCCATCGGCTGCACCGCGTCCAGGGTGACTTTGCCGAAGTCGAAGCCGGTGGATGCGACCGCGATGCCCAGTGTGTCGAGCAGGTGCCGCTTCGCGAGGGCCAGCACCTTGGGTGGGAGCGCACACAGCTGCAACCCCAGGGCGAAGCGTGCGATCTGCTCTGTCTGGGTTCCTGGGGGCTGGGTCATCACTTGCATGCGGCACCTTTCCAGTCCGAGAAGGCCTGTCCCGCCTCTTTCAAGGCGCGCGGGACCGCCCCATCCAAGTCGTCCGCGAGGCGGTCCGCGGGCGACACGACGGTAAGGGCCAGCACCATGCGGCCCGCGTCGTCCCTGATGGGTACGCTGAACGCGTTGGTCGCTACGCCGTGAAGCAGCTCCGCGGGCCAGAGGCCGGCTGCTCGTGCAAGGCCTTTATCGCGCGTCATCGCCATCTCGGCATCGAACGCCTGCCGTTGCGCAGCGGCGTCCTGCCCTGCCGTGCGGAACAGGCGCAAGTCCTCGTCCACGAAAGCCTGGGTCGCGTCCCCGGGAAGGAATGCAGCAAAGGCGCGGCCCGATGCCGACGCGGTCACGTTCATCACCAGGCCCGGGCGCAGCGCCGAACTGACCGGCCTCGCCGATGGTTCCCAGTGAATCGCCGTCGGGCCGCGATTGCCCCAGACGGCGAGGCAAAGGGTATGGTCGCCAATGCGCGCGGCCAGGCCCGGCAGCGCATCTTCGACGCGCCGCATCAGGGCCGTGGAGGGCGATGCAAGCGCGCCCGTGCGCACTTCCAGCGGCCCGACATCGTGTGCGTACGCGACCGCATAGCGCCCGCCCTCGAACACGAGCGGCCGCAGGCCGGACCGTCCGATGCGCTCCACGCGGCCGAGATAGACGGTGTGGTCCCCGCCCGGATACATCGCGATCTTCACGCACTCGAGGTGCGCGGCGGTTCCCTTCAGCACGGGCACGCCGCCGACGCCGCTGTCGTGGTCCAGCCCGGCAAACTTGTCGTCCACCGCCGACTTCGCGAACAGGTTCGACAGTGCGACCTGGCCCTCGGCAAGGATGTTGATCGCGAAGTGATCGCTGTCCTGAAACACCGCATGGCTGCGCGAAGTGTGCGATTGGCTCCACAGCACCAGCGGCGGCTCAAGCGAGACCGAGCTGAAGGAGTTGGCGGTCAGGCCGTGAGCCGCGCCGGTGCGATCGCGAGTGGTCACGATGGTGACCCCGGTAGCGAAGGCGCCCAGCGCGTCGCGCAGCTGGCGCTTGTCGAACGGAGCGGGTTGGTTCATGAGAGTGCCTCCTTGTCGATGGGTAGAAAGACCGCTCCCGCCATCAGCCGGCGCGCGGTGCGGGCGAAGCCCAGCACCTCGAACTGCGGCAGGACCTGGCTCGCAGCGGACAGCTGCACGCGCACGGAGGTCACGCCCGTGGAATGGCCGATGCGCACGACACCGCGGCTGGCCTGCGAACAGGCCGCGTGCACCACGCTGCCGGGGATGCTCGCAGCCGCCGCCACGCAGATCGCGCCCGTGGCGGCAATGCTGGGATGGCAGACATTCGCGTAGAGCAGCCGCGTCATGACGTCGCAGTCTTGCGCATTCGCCGGTGCGGACACGAGCACGAGCATTGGCATCGCAGGCAGATCCGCCGCACGCCAGTCGCTCCAGAAGCCGAGGCGGACGCCGCATTTGCCGCGGATTTCCCGCATCAGATCTTGCTGGGGTGCGGCGTTGATCGCGAGCGGCGCCTCATGGCCAGTGAGCCCCACGTCCGTGGCGCGCACGAACACGCAGGGATTGCCCGCATCGCAGAACGACACCTCGATGCGGCGGCCGTCCTCCAGCACCACGAGGTCGCGCGCATTTCCCGTAGGCAGCAGGTGGCCAGTGCGGGAACCGATCGCCCCGGCGTAGTTCATCAGGATCTCGGCCGCCGTGCCCGGGACTCCCGCAATGGCGCAGTCGCCGAGCACCCGTGCGCGTCCGCGCGACACGGGCACGCGTGCCACCATCAGCGCGCCGGTGTTCACGTTGTGGATGCGCACCGCGGTGAACGGCTCCTTCGCGTGCACCAAGCCTTCGTCGACGGCATAGGGGCCGACCGCAGCGGAAATATTTCCGCAGTTCCCGTCGTGGAATACCTGACGCTGCTCCACATCGACCTGCACAAAGGTGTAGTCCACATCGGCGTCGTCGCGACGCGACGGCGCGATGATTGCTACCTTGGACGTGGACAGGCGCGAGCCGCCCAGTCCATCGATCTGCAACGGATCGCCCGCGCCCATCACGCGCATCAGCAATTCGTCGCGTGCGGCGCCGGACGGTGGTAGTGCGGACTCGTGGAAGAACACTGCCTTGCTTGTACCGCCGCGCATCAATACGCAGGGCAATGTGAACTGCTCGCCGAAGCTGCTCATGGCGCTGTTCACTCGCTAGCCAGTTGCTCGCGAATGCGCTTCTTGTCCAATTTGCCAACGCTGGTCTTGGGCAACGTTTCGACGAACTCAATGCGCTCGGGAATCGCAAAGCGGGAGATCTCTCCGCGGTGCGCAAAGGATGCAAGATGTTCACGGATCGTCGCAGCCTGCAACGCCGTACCTGCCTTGCCCACGACGAAGGCGCAGGGCCACTCACCCCAGTGCGCATCCGGCACGCCCACCACGGCCGTTTCCGACACGTCTGGATGGCGCGAGATGAGATCTTCCAGTTGGATGGATGAGACCCACTCGCCGCCGGACTTGATCACATCCTTGATGCGATCGGTTAGCACCAGCTTGCCGCGCGTGTCCAATACGCCGATGTCGCCGGTGTGCATCCATCCGCGCGACCACAGGCTGGCGGACGCTTCCGGATTGTTGAAGTAGCCCTGCGTCAGCCAGGGCGCACGCGCAACGACCTCGCCAGCAGCGCTGCCGTCGTGAGGAAGATCGTTCATCTGCGCATCCACGACGCGCAACTGCACCAGCGGTGTGGGATACCCGGCGGCGGTCCGCGCGGCCAGGCTTTCTTCGTCCCCCGTGCCGACGCGCCCAACCGTAACGGCAGAGCAGGTCTCGGACATGCCATAGCCGGTGAAGATGTCGATACCGCGCGCATGCGCCTGGGCGGCCAGCCCACCCGAAAGCGCCGAGCCTCCGATGACGACCTTCCAGCCTCGCAGATCCTGCACGTCGGTGTGTGGATGTGAGAGGACCATGTGCAGCACCGTGGGAACGCAGTGCGAGAAGGTGACCTTCTCTCGGCGAATCAATGACAACAGTCGTTCTGGCGCGTACCGGCCTGGATACACCTGCTTGAGCCCCAGCATCGTGGCCATGTACGGGAAGCCCCAAGCATGCACATGAAACATGGGCGTGATCGGCATGTACACGTCTTCCCTGTGTACTCGAGCATGGTTTGCACCACTGGCCAGGGCGGCCGTTACTGCGAGCACGTACACCACGATCTGCCGGTGGCTGAAGTAAACCCCCTTGGGCGCGCCCGTCGTCCCGGTGGTGTAAAAGATCGTGGCGCGCGTGTTCTCGTCGAAGTCGGCGAACTGGTGTTGCGGATCGCCCGCGTCCAGCAACTCCTCGTACTCTCCGCAGAAGCCTGACGGAATGGCGGCCGAGTCGCCGTCGTCCAGCAGCACGAAGCGGTCCACCGTGCGCAGCTGCGGACGGATCGCCTCCAGCATCGGCAGGAACTCGGCGTTCACCAGGATCGCTTTGGCGCCCGAGTGGTTGAGCGTGTAGGCCAACTGCTCCGCCGACAGGCGGATGTTTGCCGTCATGAGCACCGCACCCAACATAGGCACGGCGAAGTAGGCTTCCAGGTAGCGGTGCGTGTCCCAGTCCATCACCGCCACGGTGTCTCCCGCGGCGATGCCCAGCGACTTCAGCGCCGACCCGAGCCGGGCCACGCGCTCCTGCAGTTGTGCGTAGGTGTGGCGCCGCTCACCGTGCACGATCTCCTGTGCTGCGCTGCAGGTCTGCGCCGATTTCAGGATCTGCCCTATCAGCAGCGGATATGCATAGGCTTCCGGTGTACGTGGGATGGTGAATGGCGCTTCCATGATGGTGTGACGGAGAGGTGGAGATGTCTAGGCGGCCGGGGTGCCCAGCAAGAAGGGCAGGCAGGCGCGCGCGATCGGTTCGGCGCTGTCCTGCAGCGCAAGTGGATAGCCCGTCTCCACGGCGGCGGCGCGGCCGTCCTGCATGGACGCGGCGACGCGTTCCGCCTGCGCACCCAGGTGCTGCTCCTGCGGAACGCGGAATTCGAGAACCAGGGTGGGCGCCGCGATCCGCTTGAAGTGCTCGGCGAGATCAAGGGCGAAGACTGCCTCGTACATCGCGACCGTGTTGCGCCACCCCTGCACATAGTCGATCGCGTGCGCTTCCGCGTCGCCGATGTCGGCATCGGTCACTTCGGCGCCGACCAGCAACTTCTGCGGCCACCACAGGTTGCCCAGTGCTGCCTGCGCCGCCGCCCAGGCCCGCACCCGGTGCGAGCCATGCGCGTCCGCTGCGTATTGCGGGTTGAAGCGATCGAAGATCGGCTTGATGGCCGCGTTGCGTGCCACGTTCTCCGGGATGATGCTGTGCGGATAGCCCGCGAGCACCACGCGGTCCACCATGTGCGGCCAGTCTGCTGCGAGCACCGCGGCCAGCTTGTTGCCCGTGTGCACGCCGAACACTTTTACGCGCTCATGCCCCAGTTGCTGCACGAACTCCACCAGCGTGGCGGCCACGTTTTCAATGCGCACGGGCTGTGCGGGCGGGTCGGAGTTGCCGTAGCCGGGGGTGTCAACCGCAATCGTCTGGAAATGCGGTGCCAGCAAGGGTGCAAGGTGCCGAAACTGGCGGTGCGTGCGGGGCGATTCGCTCAACAACAGCAGTGGCAATCCCTCGCCCATCACCTGGTAGTGCACCTGCCCGCTGCGCGTCCGCGCATAGGCGCGACTGCTCGCATGCGTGGTCATGTCGATTAGTCCAAGCGGATGTTGGTGACGCGGATCACCTCGCCCCACTTGCGGTACTCGTCGGCGTAGAACTGAGCGAACTGCGCCGGCGGCAGGCCGACGGGGGTCATGCCCATCTCGGCCCACTTCTTCATCATCTCCGGCGATGCCACGGAGTCTTGCAACGCGGCCGACAGCGTCTGCACGATGGGCTGCGGAGTACCCGGCGGCGCGAGCAGTGCACCCCAGGATTCGCACACCACGTTGAGGCCTTGTTCGCGCAGCGTTGGAATGTCCTTGATCGACTCGACGCGCTTCGCTGCCGTCGATCCGTAGGCCTTCAATCGCGAACGATACTGCGGCGCGACGGCGATGGGTACCGGCATCAGGTCGACTTGGCCGCCCGCAATGGCCTGCAGCGCCGGGCCGGCACCCTGGTAGGGCACGTGCAGCAGCTTGATGCCCGCCTCACGCGCGAACAACTCCATGACAACATGTAGCGATGATCCGGTGCTTCCACTGCCATAGGTCAGCTCCTTTTGCTTCGCCAGCGCGATCAAGGCAGAGAGGTTGTCCGCAGGCAGTTCCGCGCGCCCCATCAGCGCGTAGCCCATCTGGGCCGTTCCACCGAGTTGGACAAAGCGCGCAGAATCGAATCCGACCTTGCGCAGGTGAGGGTACATGCCCTGGGCGTCGAGTCCGCCCAGCAGCAGGGTATAGCCATCGGGCGCCGCCCGATAAACAAACTCGGAACCGATGGCGCCGCTGGCCCCCGCCTTGTTCTCCACTACCACTGCTTGGCCCAGACGCGTGGAGAGCTGCTGCGCCAGCAGCCGCCCGGCGATGTCGGAGCCGCCGCCCGCCGGGAACGGCACCACGACGGTGATCGGCCGCGTCGGCTTCCACGCATCCTGCGCCCTCGACACCATCGGCACCAGGCCGCTGGCTGCGAGGCCAAGCATGTGCAAGGCGGCGCGGCGATTTAACTTCATCGAAGAATGGCTTGGCTTCATGGGGTGTGTCTCCTGGTGTCGCCGCTGCATGGACGTTGTTGGCAGGTTGTATTGTCATTATTACTCAAGTACGACTGATGGCAAGTGCGGCAGCCCACTGGAAGTCGCGTACGCGACGAATCATGGATGCGATTCCCGGACTCGAGCGCGTGCGCCGTCGCTGAAAAGCGGCGCATCTGGCGATCCGTGGCACCTATGGAATTCATGGGAGTTTCCTTTCGGCGAGACGACGCGCTTCGGCAGCTGCCAGTTCAAGTTGCTGAAGAATGCTCTGGGCGAGCCAGCTTTTGGTGCTGGCGTAAGCGTCTGCAGGTTGTGACGCGAGCCGCGTCGCGCATCTGCTGGCCACATCATCCAGGGCAGCGCCCGGCCCTGACGAGACAGCGCCCACACGTGCGTCGCCCGCGGCGCACTTTTCGCCGCCCAGCACCATGTGCCTGGCCAGCGGAGCGCCACCGCGCCACTGCGCGATCGTCGCGGCGATCGGCGTGGGCATACCCAATGCGACCTCCGGCAACGAGAACAATGCCGCGTCGCTGGCGACCAGCACGTCAGCCAGGAAGGCAAGCATGCATCCCGCACCGACCGCGGGCCCTTGCACTGCAGTTACCACGGGCTTCGGGAAGGCGGCCAGCGCCATCAGCGTCTGGCACAGCGCATCGCGGCGCAACTGCTGCGAGCGCTGCGGCACCGAGTCGATCATCTCCTTCAGGTCCACGCCCGCGGAGAACGCATTGCCCTGGCTGGAGAGCAGCACGGCGCCGGTGTTCGCGTCCTCACGCGCGGCCGCCAGCGTCGCCTGGATTGCGCCCAGCATGTCCCGGTTCAGCGCGTTGGCCGCCTGCGGACGGTTCAGCCGGATCTCAAGCACCGCGCCACGGCGGGCGGTGGTGATGAAGTCTGTGGTCATAATTCACTGAAATGAAGCGTTAATTCAAAAGGTGCCCACATGGAAGAGGAGCGTGGCGGTGTCGTGATCGCCCTGGCGCGTGGCCTGTCGATCCTGCAGTGCTTCACTGCGGAGCGGCGCGAGCTCGGCCCGACCGATCTGGCGGGCATGCTGGGCCTTCCGCAGCCCACTGTGTGGCGCCTGTGCCAGACGCTCAAGAAGCTGGGCTTTCTGGTGCCCGGCACCGCGCAGGACAAGCTGTGCATCGGCGAGGCCGTGCTGCGCCTCGGGCATGCGGCTGCCGCCAACACCGGCGTCGTCGAATACGCCTATCCGATGATGCGCGAGCTGGCACAGCGCTTCGGCGGCTCGGTATCCTTCAGCTCGCGCTTCGGCGCGGACATGCTGATCGTGCAGCGTGCCTCGGGCGAAGGCATCCTGCAGTTGAACCTGCAGGTGGGGTCGACCTACGAAGTGATGAACTCCGCCGCAGGTTGGGCTTACCTGTGTGGACTGTCCGTGCCCGAGCGGCGGCAGGTGCTCGAGGACATCCGCATCGAGCGCCCCGCGAAGTTCTCCATCTACCGCCAGAATTTCAAGGAGGCGCTTGCGCAGTACGAGGCCGCTGGCTACGTGATCGGGTTGGGGAAGATGCACCCGTTGGTGAACGCGGTCGGGGTGCCCGTGGTGTCGCCCGACGGCAAGCGGGTGATGGCGCTGAACCTGGGCGGCGCCTCCGCCATCCTCACGCCCGAAGTGCTTGGCGGGCCGGCCGCGGAAGCACTCAAGGACCTGGCCAGGCGCATCGGCGCGCGCCTGGGCGTCTCGGCGGTGCTTTAGGTCGCCGCAGGCCCGGGCGCCCACGCCGTCAGAGCGAAGCACCGAGCAGTGCCGTCGTCTGGCTGGCCAGGCGCCCGCCATTGCCGTGGCAAAGCACGACCTCCGCATCTGCCACCTGCCTGTCACCCGCGGTCCCGCGAATCTGCCGCGCGCCTTCGATCAGCGTGAAGATGCCGTACTGCCCCGGATGACAGCAAGACAGCCCGCCGCCGTTGGTGTTCACCGGCAAGCTGCCGCCGGGCGCGATGCGGCCGTCCTGCACGAAGCGGCCGCCCTCGCCCTTGGAACAGAAGCCGAGGTCTTCCAACGCCAGGATCACGTTGATGGTGAACGCGTCATAGATCTGCAGCACGTCGACATCCGGCGGCTGCAGCCCCGCCATCCTGAACGCGGCGGGCCCCGACTGCGTGGCCGCGGTGCGCGTGAAATTCTCCAGCTGGTCGATCTGCATGTGCCAGTGCGCGATGCCGCCGCCCAGGAGGTAAGCGGGTTTTTGCGGCAGGTCCCGTGCGTGCTCCGAGCGCACCATCACCACCGCGCCCGCGCCGTCGGTCACCAGGCAGCAGTCGCGCACCGTCAGCGGGTCGCTCACCATGCGCGCGGACAGCACCTCGTCTACCGTAATCGGCTTGCGCATGAAGGCTTCGGGATTGAGCGCCGCCCATTCGCGCGAAGCCACCGCCACCGACGCCAACTGCTCGCGCGTGGTGCCGAACTCGTGCATGTGCCGCGCGGTGGCCAGCGCGAAGCTGGTGATCGGGTGGAGGGGCCTGTAGGGCGTCTCGTAGTCCTGCGAGCCTCCCTTGGCCTGCAGCTTGCCCAGTGCGGTGCGCTGGTTGCTGCCGTAGCAGATCAGCGCCACATTGCACAGCCCGGCCTGCAACGCCATGGCCGCGGTGAGCGCGTAGCCGAGGAAGGCGGAGCCACCGATGCTGGAACTTTCGGAGTAGGACGGCTTCAGCCCCAGGTATTCGCCCACCGAGAGCGCCGGATGCGAATGCGCCGAGGTGTTGCAGAAGAGGCCGTCTACATCGCTCATGCGCAATCCCGCATCCGCGACTGCCGCATGCGCGGCCTGCCCGAGTAGCTCCAGGGCGCTGTAGCCCGGCGCTTCCCCGATGCCGGCCACTCCGACGCCGGCGATGGCGGCCACGCCGCGAAGACTGCCGTTCATGCGCCCTCCTCACACAGGTCGAACACGAGGATCGCGCCAGCGCCTTCGTCCGCGATGCGCGCCGCCACGCGCGCGCCGATGCGCACCTGCTCGGGCGGTACGCCTTCCACGCGCGTCATCATGCGCGGGCCCTCGTCCAGCTCCACCACGGACACGTTGTGGTTGCCGCCGTCCTCAGGTTTGCGACGCACGACGGTGGTGGAGTAGACGGTGGCGCGGCCGCTCGGTGCGACCCACCGCACCGCGTCGCTGCCGCAATGGCGGCACAACATCCGCGGATAGAAGAAGTGCTTGCTGCAGGCTTCGCAGCGCTGGATTTCGAAGACGCCCTCTCCCAGCCGCTGGCGATAGGCAGCTTCCGGGCCGGCGGCCGGGGGGTTGTCGTTCATGGAGAATTCCTCAGGTGAACTCGGATGGAATGAAGATGTCGCCGTCCATGAGGCGCCTGGCCGAACGGCTCAGCGACACGCTGGCCACGTGCCATCGGCCCGAGACCTGCATGCACTGCGCAGCGATGCGCGCCTTGCCCGACGGATGGCCGAACCAGGCCGGCATTTCGCGGATGCCCAGGCGCTGCGGCACCGTGCCGGGCACCGAAAGCGCGGCCGCCAGCGCGACTGCGCCGGTCCCGGTCATGGCGTGGTGCAACACACCCATGGACAGGATGCGGGCGAGCAACTGCACGTCCCCGCGCGGCACCCGCGCGCCGTTCGACGCGGTGTAATCCTGCGGCGCGGCGACGAAGGCGAGCTTGGGCACATGCTGGTGGCGTGCGGACGCAGTCCGCACGTCGGGCGCGATGCCCATGGCCACGGCGCCATGGGCGCGGATGGCTTCCAGCCGCGCCAGCAACTGCGCATCGCCATTCAGGTCCGCCTGCAGCTCAGTCCCGCGCAAGCCCAGGCGGGCCGCATCGACGAAGATGGTGGGGTTGCCGGCATTGATGTACGTGGCCTCGATGCAGCCCTCGCCAGGAACCTTGAGCAGTTCCACCACGCGGCCCGTGGGGAACAGCGATTCGCCGCTGCCCGGCTCTATGAAATCCAGTTCCACCTCCGCCGCCGGGAAGGTGACCCCAGCGAGCTGGAAGTCGCCCAGCTCCACCACATTGCCTGCCGCCATGGGCACGCGCGCGACGATCAGCTTCTGCAGGTTGGTTTGCCAGATGCGGACCTGCGCCACGCCATCGGCCGGCGCATTGACAAGGCCGCGCGCGATCGCGAAGGGGCCCACGGCGGCAGTGAGGTTGCCGCAGTTGCCTCCCCAGTCCACATGGTCCCCGTTGACGGGCACCTGCCCGAAGGTGTAGTCCACATCGCAGCCGGACTGCCGGCTGCGCGCCACGATCACCACCTTGCTGGTGCTGGAGGTCGCGCCGCCCATGCCGTCGATCTGCTTGCCGTAGGCGTCCGGGCTGCCCACCACGCGCTGGAAAAAGCGGTCGCGCGCGGCCGCATCGCTGCGCACGCGCGTGGGCAGGTCGTCGGCGAGGAAGAAGGTGCCCTTGCTCGTGCCGCCACGCATATAGGTGGCGCGCACGCGCACCTGCCGCGGCGGACGACTATTGGGCACGCCAGAAGCGCTCGTAATCGGGCGCCCTCTTCTCGACGAAGGCGGTGGTGCCCTCCTTGCGCTCGTGCGGGTTGGAGCGGCTGCGACCCGACCGTGCCCAGGCCCAGTCGACCGCGATCCAGCGCTCGAACTGCGCCTTGGCCTCGGCGATGCCGGTCGGCGGTGCGCTCGCGACGATGCTGTCGGCCAGCGCGCACGCGGCGTCTTCCAGCACCTCGGGCTCGGTGACCGCATGCACCAGGCCAATCTGCTGCGCCTCCTGCGCGGGCAGCTTGCGGCGCGTGAACGCGAGTGCCTTGGCGCGGGTCACGCCGATGAACGCCGGCAGCCGCGCGAGCGCCGTGTTCGGCAGCACGCCATGGCCCAGTTCGGGCAGCACGAAGAATGCCTTGGTGGAAGCCATGATCGCATCGCAGCACAGCGTCAACTCGAAGCCGCCGCCGTAGGCGCCGCCGTTGACCGCGGCGATCACGGGACGTGTCTCGCGCGTGAGGGCCTCGAATAGGTCGAACGGGCTGCCCGGGGGAGCGGTCTTGCTTTCCGCGCTCTCCTTGCTCATGGCGGCAAGATCGGCGCCGGCGCTGAACACCGAAGACGCGGACATCAGCACCACGGCGCGTACACCTTCGGCACGGCTGGCGCGGATGGCCTCGATGGCCTCGGCCACCAGCTGTACCGACAGCGCATTGCGCCGCTCGTGATCACAGAAGGTCAGGACTAGCACGTCGCCGCGCCGCTTGGTGGAAATCATCATGGCTGACTCCCTGCAGTGGGATGAAGGAAGGGAAGGATGGCGTCCGCAAACTCCTGCGGACGCCTCTCGAGCGCGAGTCCGTCGCATTCGACGAGTTGCGCGGCGACGCTGCCCGTGATCAGGCTGGACACGCGAGCCGCCTGGCCGCCAATGTGCTTTTCCTGCGCGGTGAGCAGCTCCAGCACCAGCGTGGGCACGCGGATGCGCTGGTAGGCCGCCGCGAGGTCATACGCCAGCACGGCTTCATATACCGGCACGCAGCTGCGCCAGCCCTGCACGTAATCGATGGTGCGCGCTTCCGCGTTCTCGATGTCGGATTCGCGCACCTCGGCGCCGTGCAGCACGGTCTTGGGCCACCAGATCTCGAAGGCATTGACCTGCGCGTTCAGCCAGTCGCGCAGCAGGTGGGCGCCATCGGGCGCGCTGGCGTAGTGGTTCTTGTACTTGGCGAACCACGGCTGGATCGCCGCGCTGCGGCCCTCCGCCTCGGGGATGATGCTGTGCGACTGTCCCGCAATCACCAGGCGCCGCACGCGCTGCGGATGGTTGGCCGCGAGCGCCGCAGCCAGCTTGTTGCCGGTGTGCAGACCGAACACATCCGTCTGCGCGATGCCCAGCGCGTCCAAGACATCGCGCATGCAGTCCGCGAGCACCTCGATGCTCAAGCGCTGCGGCAAGGCATGCGAGTTGCCGAAGCCCGGCATGTCGACCGCGATCGCGCGACAGTGCGGCGCCAGGAGCACCATCAGGCGCAGATAGCAGCGGTGCGTGCGCGGCGTGGCGCTGAACAGCAGCAGCGGCATGCCCTCGCCCGCCTCGGCATAGTGGACCTGCCCCGCGGGCGTGTCCGCGTAGGCCTTGCGGACCTTGCAACGATCAATTGGCACGGATACCGCCCTCCCGGATCACCTGGCCGTACTTGGCGATGTCCTTCTGCAGCACGCTGCGAAACTCCGCGGGCGTTGTGCCCACCGGCGTGATACCCAGCGTGTCGAACTTGTTGCGCACGTCGGGCGTGGCCAGGCTGGCGTTCACCGTCGTGGCGATCTTTTGTGCCAAGCCGGGCGGCATGTTGGCAGGGCCGAGAAGGCCCCACCACACGGTGATGTCGAATCCCGGCAGGCCACCCTCGGCCATGGTGGGCACCTCGGGCAACTCCCGAATGCGCTTGTTCGAGGTCACGCCGATAGGTCGCAGCTTGCCGGCCTTGATGTGCGGCAAAGCCGAAGGCAGCGGCTCGAACATCATGGTGACCTGTCCGCCTAGCAGGTCGGTCATGGCGGGCGCCGAGCCCTTGTAGGGCACGTGTGTGATGTCGGCCTTGGACATCTGACGCAGCATCTCGCCCGCGAGGTGCGGGCTGGATCCAGCGCCCGTGGATGCGAACGACAACTTGCCCGCCTGCGAGCGCGCCGTGGCCAGCAGTTCCGTAAGATTCTTCGCAGGCTGGTCGTTGCGCACGATCAGCACCAGGGTGCTTTCGCCTACCAGCGTGATCGGCGTGAAATCCTTGTCCGCGTCGAAGGGCAGCTTCTCGTACAGCGCGTTCACCATGGAATGCGTGGTCGCGTTCATGATCAGCGTGTGTCCGTCGGCATGCGCCTTCGCGACGAAGTCGCTGCCGATGGTCCCGCTCGCCCCGGGGCGGTTTTCCACGATCACCGGCTGATCGGTGGCCACATTGATCTTCTGCGCGATGGCGCGGGCGATGATGTCGTTGGGCCCGCCCGCGGGATAGCCCACGACGATCTTCACCATCTTGGTGGGCCAGTTCGCGGCCGGCGCTTGCTCGAGCGCGAACGCCGTCCAGACCATGCACGCGGCAGCAATGCCAAGCAAGAGTTTTTTCATGTCGTGTCTCCTGGACGGGTGCGCTAGGCCTTGAGCAGGTCGCGCGAGATCAGCATACGGTGCACTTCGGACGTGCCCTCACCGATGCGGTAGTGCCGGATGTCGCGGTAGAAGCGCTCCAGGTTGAAGCCACGCATCAGCGCCATTCCGCCGTGGATCTGCACCGAGCGGTCCGCCACCCGCCCCACCATCTCCGAGCAATACAGCTTGCACATGCTCGCGGCCGTGCCGATGTCCTCGCCGGCTTCCACGCGGCGCAGGGTTTCGTAGACCAGCGCGCGCGCGAGCTTGATCTCGGTGGCCGAGTCGGCCAGCATCCACTGGATGGCCTGGCGCTCGGCGAGCGGCTTGCCGAAGGTCTGCCTGTCCCTGGCGTGCTGCACGGCCATCTCCAGCATGCGGTCGGCCGCGCCGATGCACGCACAGGCCACGCCCAGGCGTCCGCTGGTGAGCGAACCCATGGCGATCTTGAAACCGTCGCCCGGCTGCCCGAGCAGTGCGGAGTCGGGCACATGGCAGTCCTCGAAGGTGAGCTCGCCGAGCTTGATCGCGTCCGAGCCGATGGTTGTGTCAGTGCGCGTCACCTCGAAGCCTGGCGTTCCCTTCTCCACCAGGAAGGCGCTGATGCCGCCGCGCGCACGCTTCTCCTTGTCGGTGAGTGCGATGACCAGGATCACCTCCGCGCTGTTGCCTCCGCTGATGTAGTGCTTGCGGCCGTTGATCACCCAGCCCTTGTCGGTCTTCTTCGCGTTGGTGGCGATCGCCGCCGAATCCGAACCCGCGCCCGGCTCAGTGAGGCCGAAGGCGGCACGGAATTCGCCCGTAGCAAGCTTGGGCAAATAACAGTCCTTCTGCTGCGGCGTGCCGTGGCGCGCGATGGCCAGCGGCGCGAGGCCGCTGGTGTAGTCCAGCAGCATGGTGAACACGCGGCTGGAGCGGCTGAATTCCTCCAGCGCCAGGCAGTAGGTGCTCATGTCGAAACCGCCGCCACCATAGGTCTCGGGCAATTGCATGCCAAGATAACCGGCCTCGCGCATCAGCGCCCAGGCGCTGGCGGGGATTTCTCCGATGCGGTCGATCTCCAGCGCGAGCGGCTCCAGCTGTTCCTGCGTGAACTTTCGCAGCGCGCTGCGCACTTCGGCGAGTTCGGGGTTGATTTCCAGTTGCACGATGTGTCCTCGATCAGATGAATGGTGATGCGATCACTCGGTGGTGATGTTGTTGTCTTTGACCAGCTTGGCGAATTTGGCGATCTCGCTCTTGATGCGCTGCTCGAACTGCGCGGGCGTGCTGAGCTCCAGCTCCTGACCGGCGGCGCGGTAGATCGCCGCCACCTCGGGCTGGCGTAGGCCTTCGACCACTGCTCGATAGATCTTGTCCACGATGGCGGGCGGCGTGCCGCCGGGCGCGAGCAGCGCATACCAGGACACCATCTCCACGCCGGGCAGGGTCTCCGCGATGGCCGGCACATCGGACATCTGAGGCGAGCGCTTCAAGGTGGTCACCGCGATCGGCCGGATGCGCCCGCTGCTCATGTGCGGCACGATGCCTGCGATGTTCAGGAAGGTCATGCTGATCTGCCCGCCCAATAGGTCGTTCATCACCGGGCCCGCGCCCTTGTAGGGCACATGCGTCATCTGGAAGCTGCCGGCCGCCTTGAGCATCTCGCCCGCAAGATGCGTGGTGCTGCCGGCGCCCACCGAGCCAAACGAGAGTGCGGTCGGGTGCGCCTTCGCATAGGTGATCAGGTCGGCGATGTTGTGGATCGGCAGGTCCGCGCGCACCGCCAACACGAGCGCCGCGGAGGTGACCTGCGTGATCGGCGCGAAGTCCTTGATCGGATCGTAGGGCGTCCCCTTGCCGATGCTCGGCGAGATCGTGTTCGGGCCGGTCTGCCCCAGCAGCAGGGTGTAGCCGTCGGGCGCGGACCTGGCGACGATGGCGCTGCCGATCACCGCGTTCGCGCCCGGACGATGATCCAGTATGACGGGCTGCTTCCAGGCCTTGGTCAGGATGTCGGCGATGGGTCGTCCCACGGTTTCGCCAGGGCCGCCCGGCGTCCAGGGATTAATCAGCTTGATCACGCGGTCGGGGTAGGTGTCCACGCGTTGCGCGAAGGCGCGCGGCACCAAGCTCGCACCGAATGCGCCCAGCAGGGCGCGCCGAACACTGGAAATACGCTGCATGTTGTCTCCTTCTGGTAAGAACGTCTTGCGCATCAGCGCGCGCACCGGCCCACCACCAAGGCGTCCACTGCACGGGCGCCGCCGTTGGCGTGCTGCACCACGAATGGGTTGATGTCAATTTCCTGGATGGCCGCGCCGTAATCCACGCCAAGCCGCGACAGGGCCACGATGCCGGCGATCACTGCTTCGGTGTCGTAGCCGGCCTGCCCGCGCGTGCCGGCCAGGATGGGCCAGATGCGCAGCGAGCGCAGCATGTCGCCGGCCGCCCGGGCATCCACGGGCGCGACGCGGCGCGCCACGTCCTTCATCACCTCGACGTGGATGCCGCCGTGGCCCACGGTGATGACGGGGCCGAACACCGGGTCGTGCACCAGCCCCAGCAGCAGTTCGAAGCCGGGCGGCACCATCTCTTGCACCAGCACGCCCCGGATGTCCGCCTGCGGCGCGTGCCGCCGGGCGGCCTGCATCACCTCGTCGAAGGCCTGCCGCACTGCATCCGCGCCGCTGACGCCAAGGCGGATCGCGCCCGCTTCGGTCTTGTGCGGGATGTCGGGCGACTCGACCTTCAGCGCCACCTTTGCCGTGATGCGCCGGGCGATGCCGGCCGCCTCCTCCGGCGAGGTCGCCAGGGCTTCGACGGTGACCGGCACACCGTAGGTGGCGAGCAGCGCCTTGGACTCGCGTTCGGTCAGCGCACCTTGGGCCAGGCGCCGGGCCATGGCCGCATCGACCGGCCGCTGTCTCGCGCCGACAGCCAGTGCGTCGGCCAGAACACGCTCGCGGGCAGTTGCCAGCCAGGCGCTGGCAGCGATCGCGCGGAAGCAGCGGCGTGTGTCATCAAACACAGGCACACCCTGGCGCACCAAGTCGGCCAACTTGAGCGCCGGGTCGTCCACGCAGCTGCCGGTCCACAGCAGCACCGTGGGCTTGCTGCCGGTGGTCGCCATCATCGCGAGGGCCTCGAACTCGACACGCTTGGTCATGGTGACCACGGGCACGAAGGCATCTATGTTCTCGTCTTGCAGGATGGCTTGCCCGGCGAGCACCAACGCATCGTCGCGACCCACGGCCGCTGCGGTCAGGTCCAGTGGATTGCTGGTCTTGCCGAAGTCGGGCAATTGCTGCTGCAGGCGCTCGTCGCAGCTTTCGCTGAGGGCAGGCCATTGCAACCCGCAATCGCTGGCCGTGTCCACCGCGATCACCAGGCTGCCGCCGGAGACCGATGCCGCTGCCACGTTGCGCCCCCGTGGGCGGTTGGTGCGCCGCAGCAGCCGCCCGAACTCGTAAAGCTCCTCGGTGTCGTGGACCCGCAGAATGCCCCATTGCGCGAGCGCGGCGTCGGTGATGTCATCGGCGCCCGTGATCGATCCCGTGTGCGATGCGGCAGCCGCACTGCCTGCGGCACTGCGCCCCACCTTGAGCATGACGATGGGCTTGTCGAGCGCCGCGGCCTTCAGCGCCAGCTTGCGCAGGCGCTCCCCGCTGGAGATGCGCTCGGCGACAACCAGCACGACGCGCGTGCTTTCCGCCTCGACCATGAAGTGCATGTAGTCCAGCAGGTCCAGGTCGGCGTCGTTGCCGCTGCTGACCTGGTAGCTGATGCCCAAGCCGCTCTGCATGGCGCGCCACATCACGTTGATCTGCCCCGCGCCGCCGCTCTGGCTGGCGATGGCGATGTCGCCATGCGGGCTGTGCCCTTCGCTGATGGCGAACGTCGACGAGAGCGCGAATCGGTCGACGAAGCTCACGACCCCATTGCAGTTGGGCCCCATCACGCGAATGCCGGTCTCGCTGGCAATCTGCCGCAGGCGTGCCTGCTGGCGCAGGCCTTCGAGCGTGCCGGTCTCGGCGAAACCCGCGGAAAACACCGTCGCGAACGGCACGCCGAGGCGGCCGCACTGCTCCAGCGCATCCAGCGCCCCATTGCCCGACAGCGCGATGCCCACGTGGTCCGGCACCTCAGGCAGCTTGTCGACGCCCGCGAAACAGGGCACATCGAAGAGCTTCTCGCGCTTGGGGTTCACCGGCATCACACGGCCGCTGTAGCCGAACTTCAGCAAGCTGGCGAAACACTTGCCGCCGAACTTGGTGGTGTCCTCGGTGGCGCCGATGAAGGCCACGCTGCGCGGTGCGAAGAAGCGGTCCAGGGAAAGTGAATTGGCCAAAGCCGCTTCTCGGGAGGGGGAATTCATTCGGATCTGTCTTGTTAATTCACTGTATGAATTCATCATTCATTTGTTGATTCATTCAAGCACGCGGCATGAAAACCGGTCAATACCCTGAGGGGCGCAGAGGTTCATTCGCGCCGACCATGATCATGTGATATCGTGGATATAACAACCAGACTTCATGAAAGGCAACCGTGACTGCATCCACACTCCGCCAGCTGCTAGGCCGCCCGGGCATGCTGGTCGCCCCCGGCGCGCATGACGCGATCGGTGCGCGCCAGATCGAACAGGCGGGCTTCGACGCCGTGTACATGACCGGCGGCGTCACCTCCATGGCGCACGGCTTTCCCGATTTCGGGCTGGTGGACTTCAGCGAGATGGCGGGCAATGCGCTGCGCATCACGCGCGCCACGCGGCTGCCGGTGATAGCCGATGCGGACACCGGATACGGCAATGAACTGAACGTGATCCGCACTGTGCGCGAGTACGAGTTGCGCGGCGTGGCCGGTCTCCACATCGAGGATCAGGTCTCGCCCAAGCGCTGCGGCCACCTGGAGGGCAAGGAGGTTATCCCGCGCGCCGAGTTCGTCTCCAAGATCCGCGCGGCCGCGGAGGCACGGCGCAATGCGGACACCGTCATCATCGCCCGCACCGATGCACGGGCCGTTCTCGGGATGGACGAGGCCGTCGCGCGCATGAACGAAGCGCTCGCGGCCGGCGCGGACATCGCTTTCGTCGAGGCCATGCAGACCATGGAAGAGATCGCGGCCGTTCCCCGGCTGGTGCGCGGGCCCTGCTTTCTCAACCTCGTTCCCGGCGGCAAGACGCCGCTGAACGACTTGCGCGAGGCTGAGGCTATGGGCTACAAGGTCTGCATCCTGCCTGGCCTGCTGGTGACGGCACAGATCGAAGCGGGCGACGCGGCACTGTCGCAGGTAAAGGCGACACGGCAAGTGCCCGTGGCCAACACACCTATCGGTGACATATTCCGCCGCTTCGGTGCGGAGGAATGGGACGCTCTGCGCGCGCGCTACGGCGCGGGCGCGGTGGCCACGCACACGAAGGATGGGCGCTGAAATGGCACGCACTCTCTTCGACAAGGTGTGGGACATGCATGTGGTGCGTGACCTCGGCGACGGATGGGCGCTGCTGCACATCGACAGGCAACTGATGCACGACCTGGGTGGCGGCCCCGCCTTTGCCGATCTCACGCAGCGGCGCATGAAACTGCGCAATCCCGAGTTGGATTTCGCGGTGCCCGACCATGCGGTGTCGAGCCAGCCGGGCCGCAGCGCCACGACCTTTCCGCTTGGCGGCAGGCTACACGCCGCACTGCGTAGGGGCGCCGAGGAAGCCGGCGTACGCTTCTTCGAACTGGGCCAGCCGGGCCAAGGCATCGTGCATGTGATGGGGCCCGAGTTGGGCTTGGTGCTGCCAGGGCTCACGGTGGTGTGCACCGACAGCCACACCTGCACCAACGGAGGGTTGGGGGCGCTCGCTTTCGGCGTGGGTTCGTCGGAGAGCGTGCATGCCCTCGCGACGCAGACGCTGCGTCAGCGCAGGCCCAAGCGCATGCGCATCGTCTGCGACGGCGTGCTGGCGCAAGGTGTGAGCGCCAAGGATCTCGCGCTGCACATCGTCGCCGCGCTCGGGGCGGATGGCGGCGTGGGGTACGCGGTGGAATACGCGGGTGCCGCGGTCGAAGCGCTGGAAGTCGAGGGGCGACTCACCCTCTGTAACCTGTCGGTCGAACTCGGTGCGCGCTTCGCGCTGATCGCGCCGGACGCGAAGACCTACGCGTACCTGCGCGGCCGCTCTTATGCACCACAAGGCGACGCTTTCGATGCCGCGGTGCGCGACTGGGAGCAATTGCCGAGCGACCCAGACGCCGCGTACGATCGCGAAGTTCGCATCGACGCCGCCGCGGTCGTGCCCACCATCTCCTGGGGCATCAGCCCCGACCATGCGATTCGCATCGACGCACTCGTACCCGATCCGGCCGCAGTCGATGGCCCGCGGCGGGAGGCCTACGCCGCCGCGCTCGACTACATGGGATTGCGCGCGGGCGATGCGCTCGCGGGCATGCCGGTGGACTGGGTGTTCATCGGTTCATGCGCCAATTCGCGCCTGTCGGACCTGCGCGCGGCGGCCGACGTCGCACGCGGGCGTCATGTGGCTGCGGGCGTCACGGCCTGGGTGGTGCCCGGCTCTGAGATCGTCAAGCGTGAAGCCGAGGCCGAAGGCCTGCGCGAGGTGTTCGAGGCCGCCGGTTTCCAGTGGCGTGAGCCCGGCTGCAGCATGTGCGTGGCCGCCAACGGCGAGCAGGTGCCACCGCAGGCACGCTGCGTGTCCACCTCCAACCGCAACTTCGTCGGACGCCAAGGGCCCGGCGCGCGCACGCACCTCGCCAGCCCCGCGATGGCGGCGGCCGCCGCGGTGACGGGCCGCATCACGGACGTGAGGACACTCCAATGAGCTTCCAGCCTTTCACCGTGGTGCGGGGCGCGGCCATCCCCTTGATGCGCAGCAACGTGGACACCGACGTCATCATCCGCATTGAGCGCATGACGGCCCTGCCGAAAGAGGCGTGGGGTCGGTGGGCGCTCGAGCCGCTGCGCTACCGCGAAGATGGCAGCGAGGACTCGGAGAGCATCCTCAACCAGCATCGCTTCCGCGATGCGCCCATCCTGCTCGCGGGCTCCAACTTCGGATGCGGCTCGTCGCGCGAGCCCGCGGTAACTGCGTTGCAGGGGCTCGGCTTGCGCTGCATCGTGGCACCGAGCTTCGGCGACATCTTCTTCGCGAACTGCTTCCAGAACGGCGTCCTGCCAATCCGCTTGGCGCTGCCGCAGGTGGAAGCCCTCGCGGCGCAAGCCGGCTCCGGAGCCGCGCTAACTGTCGACCTCGAAAGCCGCGTCGTCGTGGCGCCGGACGGAACCCGCTTCCCGTTTGAGGTCGACGCGCTGCGCCGCGAAGCTCTGTTGCAAGGCCTGGACGACATCGGCCTCACCCTGCGAGACGAGGTGCTCATCACTGCATGGCAACAGGCCGACCGCGCACGTCGCCCCTGGGCCTGGCCGCAGCAGCGCTGAACATCATTGCCCACATCTACATTTAAGGAGACAAGCTATGACATTTACCCGCTGCATCGCGCTGGCACTGGGCGCCGCCGCGCTGGCCACCAGCGCCATGAGCCAGCAGTTCCCCGACCACACTCTGCGCTTCGTGGTGGGCTATCCGCCCGGCCAGAATGTCGACATGATGGCGCGAGCATTTGCCGACGCTATGGGTAAGGAGCTAGGCCAGAATATCATCGTGGATAACAAGCCTGGCGCCAACGGAATCCTGGGCGCACAAACCGTGAAGACGGCCAAGGCCGATGGCTACACGCTGCTCTTCGGCACTTCGGGCCAACTCGCGATCAACCAGTCGCTCTACAAGAAGCTACCCTATGACACGCTGAAGGACTTCCTTGCCGTGGGCATCGCCGGCACCGCGCCACTGGTGTTGGTGGCCAATCCCGGATTCGCTCCGAAGAACGTGCAGGAGCTCCTAGCCTACGTCAAGGCGCACCCAGGGAAAGTTGATTTCGGCTCGGGTGGCAGCGGCATCACGGCTCACTTGGCCATGGAACTGTTCCAAGAGGCCTCTGGCGTTAAACTCAATCACATACCCTACAAGGGCTCGCCAGCAGCAATGAACGACCTAATGGGTGGGCAGATTCCGCTGATGATGGAGCCACTGCCCTCCGTGCTGCCGTACGTGAGAGCGGGGAAACTCAAGGCACTGGCAATCACTTCGCCACGACGCAACCCATCGCTACCGGACGTCCCGACGGTGGCCGAACAACTGCAAAAGGACTTCGACGTGGCCGCGTGGAGCGGTATTGTGGTGCCCGCCGGCACGCCGGCGCCGGTGGTGGCGAGACTGTCCGAGGCCTTCCGCAAGGCCGGCCATTCGCCCGCGGTGCAGCAAATGCTGGCAAGTTCAGGGCTGGAGTTCCCGACGATGTCGACGCCGCAGTTCCAGGCCTTCATGGAAGCCGAAGTCAAGAAGTGGGCGCGCGCCGTGCAGCAATCGGGCGCGCAGGTCGATTGACGGCAGGAGTTGCGCAGCATGGACCACTCTCCCGACCAGATCGCCGTTCGCTGCGTGCTGATGCGCGGCGGCACAAGCAAAGCCCTCTTCTTCCACGAGCAGGACGTGCCGCCGCCCGGCGTTCGGCGCGACAGGTTTCTGCTGCGCGCCATGGGCACGCCCGACGTGCTGCAGATCGATGGTCTGGGCGGCTCGAGGCTGGTGACCTCCAAGGTGGCGATCATCAGCAAGTCACCGCGCGCCGACGCGGATGTGGACTACACCTTTGCGCAGCTCGACGTGGAGCGCGCGCTCGTGAGTTACGACGCCAACTGCGGCAACATCTCGTCGGCCGTCGGTCCGTTCGCGATCGACGAGGGCCTGGTCGATGCCGTGGAGCCCGTCACCGCGGTGCGCATCTTCAACACCAACACGCAAAAGATGATGATCGCCAAGGTGCAGGTGGCGGGCGGCAAGGCGCGCGTACTGGGCGACTGCGCCATCGCCGGAGTCCCGGGCACGGGCGCCGAGATCCTGATGGACTATGCGGGCACGGTGGGCGCCAAGACGGGCAAGTTGCTGCCGACGGGCAATGTGATCGACGTGATCACGCTGGAGGATGGACGGCGCGTCGAGGTCACCATCGGCGATGCGGCCAACCCATGCGTATTCATCGCGGCGAAGGACCTGGGCCTTGGGGGCAGCGAGCTGCCGATCCCGATCACCAATGACCGCGCGTTGATCGAAACCATCGGCGAGATTCAGGGCAAGGCCGGCGCAATGATCGGCTTGTACCGGCAGTGGAATGACCAGCATCTGCCTGGCCTGCCGCTGGCGATCATGGTGGCTCCGCCTGAGAACTATGTCGATGTGAACGGTGTCGTGCAGAAGGAGCGGGAAATGGATGCGTGCGAGCGTCTCGTGTTCCTGGGCAAGTGCCATGACAGCATGGCAGGCGCGGGCGCCATGTGTTCCGGCGCCATTTCGCGCGTGGCGGGCTCGGTGCTGCACAAAGTGCTCGACCCCGCGGTCGCCCGGACCCCATGGCTGCGCATCGGCCACCCACTGGGCGTGATGTACGTGAAGGTAGAGCCGCACGCCGGCGCGGTGCAGCCACAGCTGCACTTCGAGACCCTCAGCTTCCCGCGAACGGCGCGACGCCTCATGCAGGGCGAAGTGCTGATGCCGAATGACTTTGGGTAACGGATCGAAAGAGCCACTGATCCTGAGGTAATGCCAATCCGGTCATCCCATCGTTTGCCGGTCAACAATGCCGATCAAGTCCCTTGCACAAGCAAGGTGCGCAAGTCCATATCCCCGCGTTTGGTGATTTCGCCCAACTTGGCCTTTCCGCACTTTGAATGTCTAGTGAGGGCGGCACTGTCGCACGCCGTGGTCATTTCCTTGCGGCCCTGGTTTCTTCACGGTTGCGTACCCTTGACTGAAGGCGTGCCTCTGCATAGCTCCGCCACTCGCGGGCGATCCGCGATCTCTGCCGCTGACGAGCGCACGGTGACCGACGTGGTGAACCGCAGCCAGTCAGCCGTCGGTGCGCTGCAGGCGACGCAAGCCACCAACCAGCTGCTCGCGCTGCAGTCGCGCCAGGCGATGCAGGCGCAGCAGCTCCAAATCGCGAAGTAGCGCGCCACCGCGCTGGAACAGGCGCGCCAGGTCGCCTTGCAGGAGCGCGCCCGCGAGGTGCGCCGGCGCTTTCAGCACTGCGGTCAACTCTACGGGAACTGAAGGGGAGGCCGACATGCAACGAATCCTGATCCTCGGTGTATGTGCGGTTGCGCTGGCCGCCTGCGAGTAGAAGCCACCACCCATCTAGAGCGCGTGATCTCAACGCCGGGGTGCGGAGCGCCCCGGTCGCACCGCGCGCGGACGAGCATCGCTCGGCGTTGTCGCTGGTACTGCCGGCCAGGCGTCTGAAGTACCAGGTTCGCGCGGGCTCATCGCGTGGTTCAATGTCGCTCTGCTCGCCAAGGTCTGCACGCGGCCTCCCTGCCAGTCGCCCCGTGGGCGCGCCTGGGAGGAACGCCGTCACACCGGATGGGCCTCAGGCTGACGAAACGCGCGTCCAACTGGTTGCTTGTCGAGAGCAGGTCCTCTTCGACCCTTTTTTCCTGGGCAGGGTGCGCGGGCTCGAGTTGCTTGCCCGTGTAGTTGAAGTAGGCGCCGTTGTGCGAGATGCCAAGCAGCAGGTCGGTGAGGACCGCCGAGGAGCGCTCCGTCGAGCTCGTGCCAGGCAGGAGGCTTGCAAGGCGAGGCAGGACGGTCTTCCAGATCCATTGCATCAGCGGGACCTGCTCGCGCGCGAGCCCCGTCCCGGGCATCAAGCCCGGATCGAAGGCGAAGTAGGTCCTGGTCACGCTGCCCGTGCGGGCGAACGCGCGGGCCGTCACGATGTTGCAGCGCTTGGAGGTGGCACGCATCCTTGCACGCCTGTTCGATCGAGGCATCGTCGTACTCCCCCCTTGCGATGCGCGCCCGCCACGCCAGGGGTGTGGTGGAGCGGCAGGCTCCGCCGAAGCCGGTGAGGGCCCTCCAGCGCCACCTTGTGTCCCTGTGCCTGGGCTACCTCGATCGCGCTGAGCGGCCGCCCATTCGATAAAGTCCGCCTTGTGCGCGTGGAGCCGCGCGCGCGCAGAACATCGCACCCCAGGCCCGAGATCTCGACGCACGTGGTCCTGTCGACAGGCAGCAGGCCAGCCAGGCCGCCGATGCCGGCGCCCGGCTGCAGGTAGATGTCTTCCGGCCGATCAGCACCGAGCATCTCTTGGGGCGCGACCGGAACTTGGCCGGGATGGCCATCGGATACAGGCTCGCCAGCACGTTGTTTAGGCGGTACGCGACTTCCGGGTTGATCTCGAGGTGCGCCGTCCCGAAGCCTCGATAAATTCGAATGCGCACCGCCCCGCCGTCGACGTCGTGCCACTCGCCCCATTCGCGGCCCTCGGCGAGGCGGCGAAGCAGGTTGCCCGTCTCGTAGTGCTTCAAGCCCGGGCGGCCCATGAAGGTCGCGATCACAGAGCGCAGATCGTTGATCAGGCCAGCGCGGCTGTGGTTCGGGTACCCGTCACTGAGCACGTAGTTGAGGATCATTCGTTTCGAGAACCCCTGAGGCTCGTTTGTTGCATGGGTCCCAGAAAGGCCTCGGAAGATGCCGTCCACGCGCTCGCAGAAGTACTTGTGACGCGAGGCGAGCAGATCGGCGATGGTGGGCCTGACGGCATCCTCGGTGAACGGCACGGTCTTGCGATCGGCAATCGCCTTGTTCCACTCATCTCTGCGGCTCTGAGGCATGCAGTCGAGGACGTCGGTGAGCGCGAGCGCCTTCGACCAGTAGCTGGCATCGAGCACTGCGAGCGCGGCGTCCACGTTCGCGAGGGAACTGAGGGAGAGGTAGTGTCCGCCACGGATCTCGCTGGCTTCCAGGAAGTAGCTCATCGCGGTCCTGAACTCCTCACCGAGGAGCGCCTCGGCGAGCTGCTCGATGCTGCGCTTGCGCGCCTGGTACTGGCCAAGCAGCTCGTCGAGCACATCGCTGCTGACAGGTGCGAAGAAGGTGGCGCTCTCGTTGACCAGCTCGGCTTTGGCATGCTCGACGGCTTGTAGTTCTTGGGCGTTAAGGTTCACTGCAAACCAAGATGCAGAACGCAGAGCGGTTCGTAAGCAGCGGTTCTCAGCGACAAAACATGTCCTACGCACCGACTGGCTACGCGACTACCGCGACCGCGTTTTCAAGTGCCTATCTTGGCGTCGGAGCGTTGTTGCTCCGCCCATCAAGAGAGGCATCCCTATGAACCAAGGTCAGAACAACCCCAACCAGTCCGGCAATCAGACGTCCAATCCCGGCCAGCAACAGCAGGACCCGGGCAAGCAACAACCGCCGGGGCAAGGCGGCCAGGGCAACCCCGGCCAGCAACAGCAGGACCCCGGCAAGCAACAACAGCCAGGGCAAGGCGGCCAGAGCAACCCGGGTCAGCAGCAGCAGGATCCCGGCAAGCAACAAACCGGCCAACAGCCTGGTCAGGGCACGCAACAGCAGCCTGGTCAGAAGAGCTGACACCGTTGAGTTTGAGCATCAGGGGCGCAGCCGCACCGCGGCGCGCCCCTTTTGTACCTACAGAGACCAGGTGAACGCGTGATTGCCGGGATGCCTCACTTATCTACCTTCGCGAGCACTTTGGCCATTGGTGCCTCCTCCGCGTCGGATCTGTGACCTCAGTCTCGCCCGCACCGCAGAAGCCACTGCATCAACGAGAGTCGCGCAAGCAGACTCGCGCTAAGCTCGAACTCGCCCTGCGCCGGTTGATCGACACGGACATGCTGGACTACGACAAATACCGCTGTGCCAGAAGCGCATAGAGCGGAACCCCCAACAGGATGTTGAACGGAAACGTGAGTCCCAGCGACATGCCGAAGTACAGCGACGGGCTGGCTTCGCGCCATCAGTAGCGCACCGTTGACGGCCGACATGCCGGCGGTCCACGCCAACGCCAGCGCCACGCCCGCGTGCACCACGGGAGCGCCCAGCGCATAGCCCAGCAGCCACGGCGAGCGCCCGCGAATAGCCGGCCAGCGGTACTGTGACCGCGAGGCCCAGCGCGTACGCCAGGCTCACCGCAATCTCGTGCGAGAGCCCGGACTCCGCCAGCGCGAAGCCGCGCTTGAGCCCGAGCGCCATCAGCAGGTAGAGCGACAGAAAGCGCGAGATCGGCTGCGGAACCTCCAGGTTGGAGCGCAGCAGGCCGGCCAGGATGCCGAACACGAAGATAAGGATTGCCGGGTCCAGGAAGTTCTGCATGGCGCGCGATCAGAGCAAGCTGCAAGTGGACGCGACGGCACACCAGCCGCCGTGCGCGGCGAGCACCGTCACGCCGCCCGTGAAGGCCAGCGCCAGCGCGCGCAGCGCGGCCAGCCCCTGGTCGCCAAACACCACCGCCAGCCCGAGCGCCGCGATGCTGGTGGCGGGCAGCAGGTTGCCCAAGGGGATGGGCAGTACGATCAGCGCCGCCATGGTGGCCAGCAGCGCGGCCATCGCGCGGTTTATGCGGAACTCACCGCCCAGGCGCGCAAAGCGCTGCGCAAGACCGTACAAATGGGCGAGCCCGCCCAGAAGGCGGCGGGCGCTGGTGCCGGAGACCTCGCACTCCTGCGTCAGCGCCGCGGCGGCTGCTCGCAGCGCTGAGCGGTCGAATCGCTCACGACGAGCCGAGTTGCGGTTGTGCGCGGCCGCTACGGGTCTTCCACAGCGAGACCAGCACGCCCCCGGCGATCAGGCCGAAGGTCACGCTCAACGAAATCACCGGTGGCGTCTTGCCGATGATGCCGACCAGGAAGATCTTGCTGCCGATGAACACGAGCACCAGCGCGAGCGCGTACTTGAGGTACTTGAAGCGATGGATCATCGCGGCCAACGCGAAGTACAGCGCGCGCAAGCCCAGGATCGCAAAGATGTTGCTGGTGTAGACGATGAACGGGTCGGAAGTGATGGCAAAGATCGCCGGCACCGAATCGACCGCGAACACCAGGTCGATGAACTCGACCATACACAGCGCGAGAAACAGCGGCGTGGCCCAGCGCACCACCCTGCCGCCGGCCGCCGGGTCGGGCCGCTGCACGAAGAACGCGTTGCCTTCAATCTGCGGCGTCACGCGCATGTGGCGGCGCAGGAACTTGAGCAGCGCGTTGTTGGCGATGTCGGGCTCATGGTCGGCCATCAGCCACATCTTCACGCCGGTGAACACCAGGAACGCGCCGAACAGGTACAGCGTCCAGCTGAACTGGCTGACCAGCGCGGCGCCCAGGCCGATCATGATGGCGCGCAGCACGATCACGCCCAGGATGCCCCAGAAAAGCACGCGGTGCTGGAACTGCCGAGGAATCGCCAGGTAGGTAAAGATCAGCGCGATGACGAACACGTTGTCCATTGAGAGCGATTTCTCGATGAGAAAGCCTGTGTAGTACTCGGTGGCGCTTTGCGCGCCCATCAGCCACCAGACCCATCCGCCGAACAGCAGCGCCACGCTGATGTAGCCGGCCGAAAGCATCAGGCTCTCGCGCACGCCGACCTCGCGGTCGTCCTTGTGCAGCACGCCTAGGTCGAAGGCGAGCAGCGCGACCACGACTGCCATGAAGCTCAGCCACAGCCACACCGGCGTGCCGAGAAAAGATTGCTGTATCAGACTCAAAAGGGGTTCCACGTCTGCTCCTCAATTGGAATGGAGCGAGCTTAGGCGCCCGGGCGCTCCGATAAAATAAGCTAATCAGAGCTGAACATTCAGGTTTTCTCTGAATATCAGGCAGCTTCACCCTTGCCCTGCGTGCACGTGACGCGGTTGAAGTAGCCCCAGGCCGCCAGCAGCGCGGCGGCGCCCAGCGCAATCGACGCTGCGTGCGGCAGCTTCGACGGATCGTCGTGGACCAACTGGAACACCGCCACCAGCGACTCGATCGACAGGGAGACGACCACCACCAGAAAGCGCGACAGCACCCGGCGGGTACGCGCCGGTGCGCTCATGTTGGCCTCGCGCTTGAGCTCCTCCTCGATCACGGTGTCGGCCAGGTCGAGCGAGGCCAGCGCGATGGTGAGCATCGCCACTCACTTGAGCACGGAATTAAGGCGCTCGGTCATGGCTAGGGTGCGCCGCGGGTCCAGCGCCTCCCACAACTCGAAAGCGCCGAAACCGATCAGCCCGAACGCGCCAATGCCGAACAGCACCACGATGCCGATGTAGCCGAAGGCGAAGACTTTCTTAATGGCGAACATGTGTTCTCTTCACGCTCTGGCGATCAGCCGGCTCCACGCGCCGTAGCGTTCGCGTATCGGCCCGCGCGGAATGCTCAGCAGCACCAGCGCGGCGCCGCAGAGCGCGGTGTAGGCAGCGAGCGGTCAGCCCATCGGCAGCAGGAAGGCGGCGGCCAGCAGCGCAATACCAATTGGCACGTTCAGCAGCCGCAGCGGGCGCGCCACTTCGGCGGCGGCGAGCGACACCACCATGAGCGCGAGCGAGCCGGCTACGTGGTGTGCACGTTCGCCAGGCTGCCCTCGGCGCCGAGGGTGACGCGGCTGAACAGCAGCGACAGTCCGATGCCGGCGCCGAGCGCCAGGGTCCATGGCAGGTTGACGCCGCCGGCCAGCATGTCGCGCACCACGGCGCCGGGCCGCCGCGCGAACTCATCGACGCGCGTGGCCCCCGGGGGGCCGGCTGGCTCGTCCAAGTCGCCGACGAACAGCACGCGCAGCCAGGGCCGCCCGGCGCGCGCGCGGCGCCGCAGGAACTGGACGGTCGCGATGATCTCGTCGAGCGAGTACGGAACCTGCAGCAGGATCGCCGCCGCGCCGATCAGCGCCACCACGCTCCAGGTGCCGAGTACCACGGGCTGGATGATGATGAAGAAGATCGATGTCACGCCCAGCGGGACAATCGTCAAGTCGAACAGGATGACGCGCCAGGGCATGGTGCGGCGGAACGCCTCGAGCATGTCGTCGCGGTGCAGCGTCGTGGCCGACCAGCAGGCTACCGGCGTAGAAGTGGCTTTGCACCTCGCGCTCGTACACGCGCGCGATCTGGTGCGCGAGCGAAGGCACCATCGCGCGCTCGTCGTACACGCCCGCGAGGCGCAGCGCCACGCAGGGAATGGGGCCGCGCGCCTCCCACATCGCCGCCTCGGCGCGCGCCCTGGAGCGCGGGTAGGCTCAGCGCGGCTCCAGCGCCTGGTTCTCGTCGATGCGCTGGCCTGGCTGGCAGGCGCAGTACACACGCGGTAGTCGGCCAGCAGATCCTGCGCGAGGCGGCGGCCCAGATTGCCGCCCGAACCCGTGATAAGGATGAGCGGTTTGCTGTTGTCGTTGTGGTGGCTGCTCATCGTTGCTGCGGCGCCTCAACCGGCCGTGGCCGTGGCGTCGAGCCAGCGTGCGCGCGCCGTGTCGATCACGCGGAGCTCGCTGTCGCTCCAGTGCGCGTCGGCTTCGGCGACTGCGGTGCACAGGCGCAGCACCTCCTGGCGCAGCCGCGGATCGCGCACCTCCGCCAGCATCCCATCCAGCGAAGCCGGGTCAAGCCGGCTGGCGTCGGCCCAGCCGTACTCGCCGTACAGCTGCATGTCCTCGTAGTAGTCCTGCATCACACGCAGCAACTGCTCGCGAGTGAGGCCGAGCGCGGCGGTGGCGCCCAGCGCGTGCATGCGGTCGAGCTCGCGGCTGCACAGGTGGCCGTCGGACAGCGCCACCAACGAGACGATGCGTGCGGCCGCTTGCGGGCTGTCAGTGCTGTAGTTGCGCATGGCGGTTCTCCTTTCGCGCGGGCATGGAAAGATTCTGCGCAGCCGGCGTTGCGGCGTGCTTCGCGCGGGCGTCGATGCCCCACTGCGCGAACATCTCGGCCAGCACGGTGGCCTCGCCGTCGGCCAGGTGGGCGTCGGCCTCGATTACCTTCTTGCAAATGCGCAGCACCTTGCGGCGCAGCGTCGGGCATTCGATCTCGCGCAGCATCGCCGAAAGGCTTTCGGTGCCGCTACGGCAGGCCTGCGCCCAATCGCCCGGCGCTGCCTGCAGGATGTCATCGCAGAAATCGCTGATCAGGTCGCGCAGCTGGGCCGAATCCAGGCCGAGCTGCCGGTGGGCGTCGGCATGGGCGAAGGCCTCGATCTCGCAGCGGCTCAGGTGGCCATCGGCCAGCATCGCCATCACCACCACGCGCGTGGCGGCCTCGGCGCTGTCTCGCTCGTAGCGCCTCATGTCCGCGCCTCCTGCGCCCAGCAGCGACGCACCGTGTCGATCATCCGGCGCTCGGCGGCGCTCCAGTGGGCGTCGGCATCGGCGATGGCGCCGCACAGTTGCAGCACGTGGGCGCGGCGCAGCGGGTCCTGCACCTCGGCCAGCAGACGGTGGAGCGACTCGGGGAGGCACTCGCCGCGCTCGGCCCACTCGTAGCTCGTGTACAGCGCCATGTCCTGGCAGTGGTCGCGCAGCACGGTGTGCAGCTGTTCGCGGGACAGGCTGAGCACGCCGGCCTTGCCAAAGCGGTCGATCAGGTTCAGCTCACGGCTGCAGAGCTTCCCGTCCGACAGCGCCATCGTCGCGACGATACGGGCGGCGGCCTGCGGGCTGTTCAGGGGATAGGAACGCATGACAGTCTCCTCTTGTGCGATAGGAAAGGAAGCGCGCCTCAGTCAAACAACTCGCCGAGCCACGAGCGTCGCTTGTGTGGCCGGCCGCCGTGCTGGCGGTAGCCCGAATCGTCGAAATCGCGCTACGCCGACGAGGCCTGCGGCCGGGGCGGTGGCTCGTTGCCGGCGCGCTCGATCAGTTTGTCGAGCTCGCCGCGGTCGAGCCAGACGCCCCGGCAATTGGGGCAATAGTCGATCTCGACGCCCTGGCGGCTGGTCATCGCCAGCACGGCATCTATGCAGGTGGGGCATTGCATGGTTGCGCTCCTTTTGGGGCAGGTCAGTCGTCGCCGCCGCCCAAGCCAAACAGGCTGAGCAGGCTGGTGAACAGGTTGAAGATCGAGACGTACAGGCCGACGGTGGCGAGCACGTAGTTGCTTTCGCCGCCGTTCACGATGCGGCTGGTCTCGTACAGGATCAGGGCCGCCGACAGCAGCGCGACCATCGCCGAGACCGCGAGGCCCAGCGCGGGAACCTGGAAGAAGATGGCGCCCAGGCCGCCCAGCAGCGCGATCACCATGCCGGCAAACAGGAATCCGCCCATGAAGCTGAAATCGCGCTTGGTCGCCAGCACCCAGGCCGACAGCGCTAGGAAGGTGGCGCCGGTGGCGCCCAGCGCCATCGCGATGACCTGCGCGCCACCGGGCAGCCCCGCCATCTTGGCCAAGAGCGGCCCCAGCGTGTAGCCCATGAAGCCGGTGAGCGCGAACACGGCCGGGATCGCCCACCCGCTGTCCTTGAAGCGATACACCACGAACAGCAGACCGAAGTAGCCGCCCAGCGTGAGCAACAGGCCGGGCGCCGGCAGCTTCAACACCATGCCAGTGGTGGCGACGGCGGCGCTGAACAGCAGCGTCAGCGACAGCAGCGCATAGGTGTTGCGCAGAACGCGCGCCACCTCGGGAACGTGAGACGACAGCACTTCGCCGCGAGCCGGCGGTTGGGTTGGGTGACTGTCGATGGGGATGGGCTTGAGTTCCATGTGACTCCTTCGTAGTCGTTCGTCAGTTGGCAGGCAGCAGTCGCACGCGCGCGGGCCTGCGCAGCCGGTTCATCGCCCGGCGCAGAGTCCGTACGGCACGCGCCAGCGCGTCGTCGAGCGCGGTGCGCCAATCGCGCGCCATCGACGAGACGATGACGTTGCCGGTGTGGGACTTGATTGCCAGACAGCAGCGTTTGTCTTTGCCGCCGCGCGGTCCGTTGACGTCGGCCAGGCGCACCAGCACGTGCATCACGGCCGCATCGGCGCGGCGCAGCACCAGCCGCACGCGTGATTCAGCGTCCGCGCGCAGCGGCTCCATAGGTTGGAGGGGACCGTTGAAGAACACTTTCATCAAAGACTCCAAGTAAGCGATGAGGTCTCAACGATAAATTTGCCTACCAACAATAAAAAGCAGAAACTAGAAGATCGAATATTCGAAAAAACAGGAACATGAGCCAAGCGTTCAACTACCGCCATCTGTACTACTTCTGGGTCGTCGCGAAAGAAGGTGGTGTGGCGCGTGCGGCCGCGCGGCTTGACATGGCAGTGCAGACGATCAGCGCCCAAGTGCGCGAGCTCGAGCGCTCACTCGGCCACGCGCTGCTCAAGCCGGCGGGCCGGGGACTGGCGCTCACGGAAGCGGGCCTGGCGGCCATGCGCCATGCCGACCAGATCTTTCAGCTCGGCGAGGAACTGCCCGCCGTGTTGCGCGACGCGGTGACCGCGCCCGCGGTGCGGCTGCTCGCCGGGGTCTCGGATGCACTGCAGAAGTTATTGGTCTGGCGCGTGATGCAGCCCGTCATGGCCGAGCCGAACCTGCGACTGGTATGCCACGTCGGCGAGTTCAACGACCTGCTCGCCGACCTGGCGCTGCACCGGCTCGACGTGGTTCTTGCCGACCGGCCAGCGCCGGCCAACCCGAACCTCAAGCTCTACAGCCACTCACTGGGCACATCGCCGATCCACTGGTACGCACCGGCCGCATTGCAGGCCAAGGCACGGCGGGGCTTTCCAGCTTCGCTGGGGCAGCTACCAGTGCTGCTGCCGAGCGCGCATGCGGCGGTGCGGGCGCGCATCGACCATTGGTTCGAGCAGGTGGGCGTACGGCCGCGCGTGATCGGCGAGTTTGAGGACAGCGCGCTGCTCAAGACCTTTGGCGCCAGCGGCATGGGCATTTTCCCCGCGGCCAGCATCGTCAATGACGACCTGACCGACCGGTATCACGTGAAAAGTGTTGGGGCATGCGGGAGCGCGGAAGATCACGTCTTTGCGATTGGAACTGAAAAGAAGGTCTTGCACCCACTGGTTCAACGTTTGATTGCAGCCGCTGCGTGAGCCCTGTTCGCAATCCCCAGGGCGCGGGCGTGAACGCGCAACACTCCAAAAGTTGCATTAGGCATCACCACCAGGCGTTGCGATGCTTCCGTCCACACGCGACAGAGCGACAGGATTACATAAATGGTGTTTTCAACGAAGGCCTTGGCCTCTCGCTCTTCGATCGCCTCGACGCTCGCGCGGCCCGGGTCTCTGGCGGCAAGGTGGCTATCGTGCGGCCTGACTACTTCGCGAATCGTAAACTGGTCGAGTTCATGGGAGGCGATGTCGTCCCAATCACGATGGACTACCTGGGAAGATCAGATGGTGCTGGGATCGATCTGGTCCAGCTGGAGGCAGCCTTCAATGCCGGCGCGACAACGTTCCTCTTCTCGAATCCGAACAACCCGGCGGGGGTGGTGTACTCGGTGGACGAGATCGGGAGAATCGCGGACCTAGCGAATCGCCATGGCGCAACGGTGATCGTGGATCAGCTGTACTCGCGGCTGCTTTACTCGGGCGTGAAATACACCCATCTGCGCGCAAGCGACATGAGCTCTGACAACCTGATCACCATCATGGAGTCATCGAAGACCGAGTCGCTGAGCGGCTTCCGTCTGGGCGTTGCTTTCGGTGGAGCCCGTCTGATCGATCGAATGGAGAAGCTACAGGCGATCGTTTCCCTTCGAGCTCCAGGCTACTGCCAAGCCGTGCTTCGCACCTGGTTTGCGGAGCCGAGTGGTTGGATAGCCGACCGCATCGCGAAGCACCAGGCGATCAGGGATGACCTTTTGAAGGTGCTGCGCGCGGTAAAGGGTGTCGATGCACGAGCTCCTGAGGCGGGCAGCTACCTGCTTCCACGTCTTGACGACGTACGAAGGATGCGCGCTTGCCTGGCCGCATTTCAGAATACACGGGCCCGCAATGAAGGCGTGCTTTCAGCGCTGGCCACGAGCGGTCGGATTTCGATGGCGGTCGTGCGACGAAGACGGCGCGCGAGCGCCGGTCCCCTGAGCCCACGCTTGATGTCGTCACGACAACGTCGGTCCATCGATGGCGCTATGACGCGCACGCAACGTTCACCATGTCAAGGCTCGCAAAAATCCCATAACCGGGGCGGGTCTTAGTCGAAAATTCCCACAACCTTAGGCATCTAAGGGCAGCACGTAGGTCTCCAAAAGATGTGGTCATTTTTCCCCACCGAGGACCCCCAGATTCACTAAAAAGATGAGTTGTGGTCATCTTTTACAAAGGAAACTGGGTTGTGCTCGTTCCGCCAAGGCAAGGGTGGTCCGCTCACGCAAACTGTCACAACAAGAAACTTCCTTCAGTCTCCAGAGACCAGCTTGAGTCCGATAACGCCTGCCAGGATGAGAACAATGCAGAGCAGCCTCATCGGCGCCGCGGACTCGCCCAGCACCACCATTCCCACGATCGCGGTGCCCGCCGCGCCGATGCCGGTCCAGACCGCGTAGCCGGCCCCCATCGGCAATGTGCGCAGCGAGAGCGAAAGGAGAATCACGCTCGACAGGCCGGTGGCGACCGTGAACAGTGCGGGCGTCAATCGCGTGAAGCCTTCGGACGACTTCATGCCGAAGGCGAATGCGATCTCGAGAATGCCCGCGATACCCAGTAGTGCCCATGCCATGGTGGGTATCTCAAGCCTTGGCTGCTGCTGCCGCAGCAGGTGTCGAACGGAACGTGATCCCGAATCGATTGAACGCATTCATCAAGCCGATCGCGTAGGTGAGATCGGCCAGCTCCTTGGCGCCGAACTCGGCAGCGGCGGCTTCGTAGTCGGCATCGGGCACGCCGGTTTCGGCCACGCGCGTGACGGTTTCCGCCCAGGCGAGCGCGACACGTTCGCGGCGATTGAATACGTCACCCGCTTCGCGCCACACCGCGACCAGCACGAGCTTGTCGACCGCAAGGCCGGACTTCAGCAGATCGCGGGAATGCATGTCGATGCAGTAGGCGCAGCCGTTGATCTGCGAAACCCGAAGGTAGACGAGATCGACCAGTTCCTTGGGCAGGCCGCTTTTCTGAAGGGTGGCGTACACGCCGCCGAAGGCCTTGTAGCCTTCGGGCGAAGCCTTGGCATAGTCAATGCGATTGCTCATGACGAATCCTTGTGTGGGTTGATTGAAGGACTCGATCGTGCTGCATCTTGGCCTACTCAAGAAGGTCCATGATCCGACTTGCGCTCTAGGCCATGATCAGCCTCAGGATCCGCTTTCCGAGCTTCTCGGCGGTGCGCTGGGAATCGACATTCGTGAAGTTGAGAAGCAAGGCCGAGGCGCCATCAGGGCCCATCGTCCAATCCGACAATGCTTCTGCGTACAGGCCATCACCTCGCATGCGCGCGACGAGCCGGCGGTCTGATCGCTGCCCTTGCAAGCGCAGGATCAGGTGCATGCCGCCCGGTTGCGAATCGATGCGCATGTGCTTGCGCAGCACGCCTTCCAGGCCTGCCGCGGTCGCTTCCCGGCGCTCGGCGTAGAGCTTGCGCATCCGCTGGATATGGCGTGCGAAGTGCCCGTCGGTGATGAAGGCCGTGACGATGGTTTGCGTCAGCTCGGGACTGCCGCCTGCAAAGACCTGGCTGATCTGCTCGAAGCGCTCGACCTGCTTTTCCGGCACGACGAGATAGGCCAGCCGGATGCTCGGCAATAGCACCTTGCTGAAGGTGCCTGCATAGAGCACGCGCCCGTCACGATCCAGGCTCTTCAATGCCGGCAGGGGACGGCTGACATACCTGTACTCGCCATCGTAATCGTCCTCGATGATCCATGCGTTGTTTCGCACCGCCCAGTCCAGCAGCGCCAAGCGCCGGGGCAGGGACAAGGATACGCACAGCGGGCTCTGGTGCGCGGGCGTGACCACGGCCGCGCGCGCCCGTGGCGCCGTCTTGATGCCGTCGGCGACGACCAACCCCTCCTGATCAACCGGCACCGGCACGGCGGCCACATGCATATGCGCCAGCAGTTCTCGCGTGGGCGGGTAGCCCGGGTCTTCGAGCCAGACGCGATCCCCCCCCTTCAACAAGGCATGGCCGATGAGCGCCATCGTGTGGCGGTATCCCGAGGTCACGAAGACCTGGGAAGGGGAGCAGTCGATCCCGCGCGACACGTGGAGATAGGCGGCGATCTCGGCACGCAGCTCGGGCAGGCCGTAGACAGGCGGATGAACCATGCCGGGCGATTGCATGCCACGTATGCATCGCGCGCCCAGGCGTGCCCAGATCTTTCGGGGGAACGCATCGAGGGCAGGCAAACCCATCTGGAACGGCAGGATCGAATCCGGACGAAAACTGGGTTCGGGAATTTCGCTGTGGGCTCGAGGAATTGGGCTGGCAACAGGCATTCGCGGCTTGAGGCCCGGCGTCACGATGGTCCCGGCCTGGCCACGGGCCTGGATGTACCCCTCGGCGGCCAGCAGGGAATAGGCTGCATCCACGGTGCCTCTTGCCAGGCCCAATTCCTGGGTCAGCGCGCGTGCCGAGGGAATTCGGTCGCCCGGCTTCAACAATCCGCCGGCAATGGCTGCGCGAAATCGATCGTAGATCTGCCGATAGAAAGGCTCGGCCGCCGCTGGATCCAACGGCGAGATGGGGCTGGTCTTTGGGGCGGGCATGGGCTGGTGAGCGTATCACCAGCATGGCTCATCCGAAAACTTCATTCATGGCCTGAAAAGATAGGCCAAGCGGTTCCTAGAATGATCGATCAAAACCTGGAATTGGACAGATGATGAGAATCCTGCATGTGAGCTGCAGCCCGCGTGGCCAAGCCGCCGAGAGCTACAAGCTCTCCCAAAAAGTCATCGGATTTCTGCTGAAGGCCGAGCCCTCGGCAGTTTTGGTGAATCGCGCAATTGGCGGCGGCGCCATGCCGCATATCGATGCCAATTACGCGCTGGCTCAACACTCGTCCACGGCACAGTTATCCCAGGAAGGCTCTGTTTCCAGGTCCGAAGAACTTATTCAGGAACTGGAGAGTTCAGATGTCGTGGTCATCGGGACGCCCATGCACAACCTGACCATCCCCTCCGCGCTGAAGGCGTGGATAGATCACGTCGTTCGGGCCCGCCGGACCTTCAACGTGACCGCGGAAGGAAAAGTGGGCGCGCTGCGCGATCGTCCGGTGTTCGTCGCTGTGGCCTCGGGCGGAAGATTCTCTGGGGAGCGCGCGCGTCAGCCGGATTTTCTTACTCCGTACCTAAGAACCATCCTCGGAACCATCGGACTGAAGGATTTGAATTTCTTCTCTGTTCAAGGAACAGGCCTTGGTCACGATGCTGTAGCCGATGCTAGGACCAAGACAGATCAAGCACTGCGAGAATATTTTTCGCCGGCGGGGCGGTGAGGTCGGACCGCGCTATTCGGTTATGAATAGGAACGCTGATAGCTGGCGCTGAAGGTCTCCAGCGCCCTGAGCGCCTGAAGAGGGTCATGCCCGTCCTTCAAGACGAAACTGTCGAAGCCGCAGCGGGCCAGGTAGTGCATCGTGTCGATAAGGACATCGCCGACGGCCCGCATCTCTCCGGTCCAGCCGTATTCGCGGCGCAAGAGCTGAGCCAATGAAAAACCTCGCCCGTCGGTGTAGACGGGAAAGAGGATGGAAATGAAGGCGATACCGGCCGGATCGATTGCCTGAGATCTGGCGTGCACTTCGGCAAGATCCGAGATGTCGTCGTCGGGAGACAGCCGGATGCCGACGGGATGCCGGCGTGAGCGCAACTCCTTGCGATGAGCAATCCATGTCGCTACAGGCACAACCCAATCAGGCTCGTCAGGTGGCCAAGGTGCGCTTGAATCGCATGCGTTGGCAGGATCGAACAGCCGTGTCACGTCGCGGTCCACGCCGCGATTCCGCATCATGTGGGGCACTCGCGTGGTCGGGGCAGGACTGCTGTTCACTGGTCGGCCTCTGTGCCGGCTTTCGCCTTGGATGCATTGCTCGAGAGGGCGGGATCGGCGTAGACATCGTGCTTGAACTGTTCGATGCCGAGCCTTTCCACCACATCCACGAACCGCTCGGCGTCGCTGTCCCGGTGCGACAGATACGTCTGCACCAGCCGTTCTACGACGCCTGGCACCTGGTCGCGCGCGAAGGATGGTCCGATGATCCGGCCAATGGCCGCGCCGCCACTGCGAACGCCAGCATCGCCGCCTAGCGTGACGATGCCTCCGTTCTGGCGCCCGCCGATCGTGACCTGGTACCACTCCTCGCCGCCCTTGTCGACACCGAGCACGCCGATGTGACCGACATGATGATGCCCGCAGGCATTGATGCAGCCCGAGATGTTGAGGTCGAGCTCCCCGATGTCGAACAGGTGGTCCAGATCGTCGAAGCGCTGCTGGATCGCGTCGACGATCGGGATGGACACCGCATTCGCGAGCGAGCAGAAATCGCCCCCTGGGCACGAGATGATGTTGGTCAGCAACCCGACGTTCGGCGTCGCGAGGCCCAGCACATCCAGTTCACGCCAGAGCTGGTAGAGCTGGTCACGCCGCACATCGGCAAGGATCAGGTTCTGCTCATGGGAAACACGCAGTTCGCCGAACCCGTGGCGATCGGCAAGGTCGGCCACGGCGTCCATCTGGTCAGCGGTGATGTCTCCCGGCGGTACGCCGTTCTTCTTTAGGGACAGTGTCACGGCAGCGTAACCCGCGACGCGGTGCCCGTGCACGTTCATTCGCAGCCAGCGTGAGAACCTCGGGTCCTCGGCGGCATGCGATTCGCACCGGTCATCCGAGTCGGCTGCGGCCGAGTCGTAGTCAGGCCACGTGAAACGCCCCGAGATGCGCCGAACATCCGCCTCAAGAATCGTGTCAGGTCCCTCCTTGATGCGCTGCCATTGTTCGTCGACCTGCGCAGCGAAGACTTCCGGCGTCAGGTCTCTGACGAGGATCTTGATGCGGGCCTTGTATTTGTTGTCGCGCCGGCCGTGGAGGTTGTACACGCGCAGCGTCGCCTGAAGGTAGGTCAGGAGATGCGGCCATGCGACGAAAGGCTTGATCAGCTTTCCGACGATCGGCGTGCGGCCCATGCCCCCGCCGACCCAGACGCGAAAGCCTGTCTGGCCGTCCTGCTCGACAGCTTGCAGTCCGATGTCGTGGACGCCGACCGCAGCGCGGTCCGTGAGTGCGCCGCTGACGGCGATCTTGAACTTCCGTGGCAGGAAAGCAAACTCCGGGTGCAGCATGGACCATTGGCGAATCAGTTCGCACCAGACGAGCGGATTGATGACCTCGTCGGGCGCGATACCGGCGAAGTGGTCCGTTGTGGTGTTGCGAATGCAGTTGCCGCTGGTCTGGATCGCATGCATCTGCACGGTCGCCAATTCGGCAAGGATGGTTGGAACGTCCTCCAGTCGGGGCCAGTTGAATTGGATGTTCTGGCGCGTGCTGAAGTGGCCGTAGCCGCGGTCCCAGCGCCGCGCGACATGCGCGAGCATGCGCAACTGCTTCGAGTTCAGCATGCCGTAGGGGATGGCCACGCGCAGCATCGGTGCGTGGCGTTGGATATAGAGACCATTCTGCAGTCTCAGCGTCCGGAACTCATCCTCGGTCAGTTGCCCCGCGAGGAAGCGGCGCGTCTGGTCGCCGAACTGGGTAACACGTTCCTCGACCAGCCGCTGGTCGATTTCGTCATAGACGTACATGGGAGTTTCCTTCCAGCTGTGGCCGTCGTTCTAACGCGACGTCGTCCTTCGACAGGCCGCCGACGCGCGCATGGATCCGCCCGCCGGTAGCCATGGCCAGCGCAAAGAGAATTTCGTTCGGCCGTGGCCCATCCTGCACGCCGACTTCGATCGACGAGAAGTGGCTCCGGACGAAAGCCGTCTGGATGTGGTGGAGCGGCACCATCAGCCGGTACCCTGCCGAGGCCACAGCCTTGACGGAGGGGACGATCGCTTTCGGGTCGTCCAGCGCTTCGCGCATCGCCCACCCTCCGGCTTCGTGCCAGACGGCGCCGTGCTCCAACTCGCCGCTCACGCCTACTATGGCTGCCTTTCCGTAAGCTTCGATACGCGGCTTGCCCAACGCGGCGATGAGCTCGTTGGCCAGGCTCGCGCCAAGGGACCGAAGCTCTGCCATGAAGGCCAGGAGGTTGGGCTCGAAGCGGCCGGCATAGGGATTGCGAACCACGGCGCAGGCCACGGCGACGCGCACGGGCAGCACGGGAGGCGGCCCGCCTTCGTGGAAGACTGTTTCGATGCAGAGGCTTCGTTTGCGGACTTCGATCAAGGACACGTGCGGCTCGGGTGCTGAGGAGCTTCGAGCGTAGGGGCGCCCCGGCGGCCTGGACAGCAGCAGTGGTCCACAGAAAAACCGGAGCAGCGAACTTCGCTACGATGTTGGCGGCTGCTGCGTGTCCCGCATGCGTTGCAGCCGACGTCGCTCGGACGGTTCCGGGCGCTAACGTGAAAGAGAACTCCATGTCTGCCTCCACTGGCAAGCGCCGCTTTGCGCGCATCGATCGCCTTCCTCCCTACGTCTTCAACATCACCGCCGAACTCAAGATGGCTGCGCGACGGCGCGGCGAAGACATCATCGACATGAGCATGGGGAATCCCGACGGCGCCACGCCGGCACACATCGTGGCCAAACTCGTCGAGGTGGTGCAGCGGCCCGATACCCATGGCTATTCGGCTTCCAAAGGCATTCCTCGCCTGCGCCGAGCCATCTCGCACTGGTACAAGGACCGTTATGGCGTGGACATCGATCCGGACACCGAGGCCATCGCGACCATTGGCTCCAAGGAGGGACTGGCGCACCTGATGCTTGCCACACTGGACCGTGGGGACACCGTCCTGGTGCCGGATCCGAGCTACCCCATCCACATCTACGGCGCGGTGATCGCCGGCGCTGACATACGCTCCGTGCCCTTGACGCCCGACGTGGATTTCTTTGCCGAACTCGAGCGTGCGATCCGCGGCAGCTATCCAAAGCCGAAGATGATCGTGCTGGGTTTTCCGAGCAATCCCACGGCACAGTGCGTCGAACTCGAGTTCTTCGAACGCGTGATCGCGCTGGCACGCAAGCACGACATCTTCG
Organism: Variovorax sp. RA8; assembly: GCF_901827175.1. NCBI lineage: Bacteria > Pseudomonadati > Pseudomonadota > Betaproteobacteria > Burkholderiales > Comamonadaceae > Variovorax > Variovorax sp. RA8. Next base: position 1,285,127 of record NZ_LR594662.1, read on the forward strand.
TCGTGCACGATCTCGCCTATGCCGACATCGTCTTCGACGGCTGGAAGGCGCCTTCGATCATGCAGGTGCCAGGGGCCAAGGACATCGCCGTGGAGTTCTTCACGCTGTCGAAGAGCTACAACATGGCGGGGTGGCGCATCGGCTTCATGGTCGGCAACCCCGACCTGGTGGCCGCGTTGGCGCGCATCAAGAGTTATCACGACTACGGCACGTTCACCCCACTGCAGGTGGCGGCCATCGCCGCACTCGAGGGCGACCAGCAGTGCACGCGCGATATCGCGGCGCAGTACCAGAAGCGTCGCGACGTGCTGGTCAAGGGTTTGAGCGGAGCAGGATGGGCAGTGGAGAAACCCAAGGCCTCGATGTACGTCTGGGCGCGCATCCCGCAGGCCTACAGCGAACTCGGTTCACTGGAATTCGCCAAGCAACTGATGGCGAACGCCAAGGTCTGCGTCTCGCCGGGCATTGGTTTCGGCGACTACGGCGACACGCACGTGCGCTTCGCGCTGATCGAGAATGAAGCGCGCATCAGGCAGGCGGTGCGCGGTATCCGAACCATGTTCCGCGCAGATGGTTTGATGGCCGCGCCCACGTAGGCCGACTCATCCGGCGCGGTGCGCCTTTGCGAGCCGCCCCAATGTTGCGAGCGCCTGTTCCGCCCGCGCATCCCACGCGTGGCCGTAGTTGAGCCGCAGGCAGTTCGTGAACGCGCGCGTGGCGGAAAAGATCGGCCCGGGCGCGACGCTGATGCCGAGCGACAGCGCATGGCGGTGGATCGCCAGCGCATCGGTGCCTTCCGGCAGCTCGAGCCAAAGGAAGTATCCGCCCGCAGGGCGGGTTGCGCGGGTTCCGGCCGGGAAGAAGTGGCCCACTGCCTGCGCAAAGGTGACCTGTTGCTCTGCCAGCGTCCGCCGGAGCTTGCGCAGATGCTTGTCGAAGGCCCCGCGCTCGAGGTAGGTGGCCAGCGCGAGCTGCGCGGGCGCGGAGGTACTGAGGGTGGTTGTGAGCTTCTGACGCGCCACTGCGCGCGCATAGCGCCCGGGGGCCGCCCAGCCGATGCGGTAGCCCGGCGCGAGGCACTTCGAGAACGAGGAGCAATGCAGCACCAGGCCCTGCGTATCGAAGGCCTTGGCAGGCGCGGGACGCTTGTTGTCGAAGTAGAGCTCGGCATAGACGTCGTCTTCGATCAAAGGAAGGTCGTGACGCGCGAGGAGGTCCACCAGCGCCTTCTTCTTTTCCTCGGGCATCAGGCTGCCGAGAGGGTTCTGGAACGTGGTCATCAGCCAGCACGCCTTCGGCTTGTGCCGTGCGATGGCATGTTCCAGCGCAGTGAGATCGACGCCGTCCCGAGTGTGGGTCGGCACTTCGATGGCCTGCAGCCCCATGCGCTCGAGCGCCTGCAGTGCAGCATAGAAAGTCGGCGATTCCACGACCACGGAGTCTCCCGGGCGGGCGACCGCCGCGAGGCAAAGGGTCAAGGCTTCCAGCGCGCCATTGGTGACGACGATCTCGTCCGTGTGCACGTGCAGCCCGTCGGCCAGATAGCGCAGCGCGATCTGGCGCCTCAAGGCCGCGTTGCCGGGTGTCAGGTCGTCGACGGTGCTCCAAGGATCGAGCGACTGGGCGCTCGAGGCCATGGCCTGGCCCAGGCGCGCCAGGGGGAACAGCAGCGGGCTCGGAAACGCGGAGCCAAAAGGCACCACATCGCGCGTCATGCTGGACTCGAGGATCTCGAACACCCGCTCGCTCACGTCGAGTGAAATCGACTCGTCTTTCGGCTGCGAGGTCAGATCAGGTTCCGGCGGAACGCGCCGAATGCCGCCTGATACGAAGTACCCGGATCTCTCTCTCGCACGGATGAGCCCACGTGCTTCGAGAAGGTAGTAGGCCTGGAACACGGTCGATGGGCTGACGCCACGGCTGGTGCTGGTGTGACGTACGGATGCCAGGCGATCGCCGGGGCGCAGCACGCCTGTGCGAATGGATTCCTCGACGTCTGCGGCAAGTGCTTCGTAGCGTTTCATCTGGGCCTCTATTTTTATTCTGCTCTGGTTTTTACCGGTTCAACTGCTGATTTCAAATCTGATCGGGCTTGCCTAGCATCCTGGGCATGAATCCCACCGCACTGCTGCTGGCCACGTTCCTGCTCTCCATCGTCGGCCTGTTCGCGTTCATCTGGTCCTTGCGCAAAGGCTTGTTCGACGCCGAATCCACGGGCGCACGTACCATCTTTTCGTCAGGTGAGGTGGGGCAGCCCGAGGAGCCTTCGGCGAGCCTGGAGCAAAAACGCCGTCTTGAGGAGGTCGCCGCCGCGCAAGCGGCGCCTGCGCGCGGCATGGCACCCAGCGAAGCGATGGTCCGCGAAGAGGCCGACCGTTCCAGCGCGTTCCCGGCTTTCGTTCTCATCGGCTCGGCCGTCGTCTGGCTGATCGTGGCCTCCGCCGCGGGTCTGCTGAGCTCGCTCAAGCTGCATTGGGCCGATCTGCTGACGGACCAGGCCTGGCTCACGCTGGGCCGGCTGCGCACGGTACATCTCAATGCGGTCGCCTATGGCTGGGCTCCGTTGGGTTTGCTGGGGCTGGCCATCTGGATGCTGCCGCGATTGCTCAGGACGCAGCTGCAGGGCGGTCGCCTGGTCATCGTCGGCGCCGTGCTCTGGAATGCGGGTCTGATCGCGGGGCTGGGCGCGATAGCCATCGGCCTGAGTGCAGGCCTGGAGTGGCTGGAGATCCCATGGCAGATCGGCGGCCTGTTCGCCGCTGGCGGCTTGCTCATCGGCCTGCCGATGGCGCTGATGCTGCAACGCCGCCAGGTGCATCACCTGTACGTATCGGTCTGGTACATGGGTGCGGCCCTGTTCTGGTTTCCGACGCTCTACATCGTGGCCAAGATCCCTGGCGTGCATTTCGGCGTCGAGCAGGCGACGATGAACTGGTGGTTCGGCCACAACGTGCTGGGCCTGTTCTACACGCCCCTGTCGCTCGCCTGCGTCTACTACTTCCTGCCCAAGGTCATCGGCCGGCCGGTTCGTTCCTACAACCTCTCGCTGCTGGGCTTCTGGACGCTCGCCTTCTTCTATGGCCAGGTCGGCGCGCATCACCTGATCGGCGGACCGATACCCGAGTGGCTGATCACGCTTTCGATCGTGCAGAGCGTGATGATGATCATCCCGGTGGTGGCGTTCTCGCTCAACCAGCATCTCACGCTCAAGGGCCACTTCAGCGCGCTGCGGCACTCGCATGTGCTGCGCTTCATCTTCTTCGGCGCGGTGATGTACACGCTGGCATCGCTGCAGGGCTCGCTGGAGGCGCTGCGCTCGCTGAACGCGGTCACGCACTTCACCCATTTCACTGTGGCGCATGCGCATCTCGGAATGTACGGCTTCGTGTCGATGGTGATCTTCGGCGGCATCTACTTCGCCATGCCGCGCATCCTTGACACGCGCTGGCCGATGCCCGTGCTCATCAGCCTGCACTTCTGGCTCGTCGTCGCCGGCTTCTCGGTCTACATGCTCACCCTGAGCATCGGCGGCATCTTGCAGGGCCTGATCCTGCTCGATCCGGCGCGGCCATTCATGGATTCGGTCGCTGTCACGCTGCCGTGGCTGCAGGGCCGTTCCATCGGCGGCGCGCTGATGACGCTCGGCCACCTGGTGTTTGCGTGGCATGTGTTGCTGATCACCGCACGCTCGGGCGTGTTCACCCAGACCGACCGCGTCGCCGTCCAGGCTTCCGCCGCCTGAACAACATGGAGAACGAACTCAAGCTCGTCAGCGGCGCCATGGTGACGCTGTCGCTCGCCACGGCCGCGATGATCATCGTGCCCTTCCTGCAATTGAAGGATGAGCCCGCGCCGCCGGCGCTCAAGCCCTACACCAGCCAGGAGCTGCGAGGCCGCACGGTCTACATGGCCAACGGCTGCATCGCTTGCCACACGCAGCAGCCCAGCACCACGGGCGCGGGCGTCGCCGATGCGCGACGCGGCTGGGGCCGGGCCTCCGTCGCCGGCGACTACCACTACGACGCGCCGCCGTTGCTGGGGACCATGCGCACCGGGCCGGACCTGTTCAACATCGGCGTTCGCCAGCCCAGCGGTGACTGGCACCTCGGCCACCTGTTCCAGCCGCGCGCATATGTGCCCGGCAGCATCATGCCGTCCTACCGCTTCCTGTTCGAGGTCAAGGACGAAGGCTCGCAGGCCAAGACCGAACGGCTCGTCGTGCTTCCGCCCGGAACCGTGCCGCTTTCCAAGGTCGTGGTCGCGACCCCGGACGCGCTGGATCTCGTGGCCTACCTGCAGAGCCTGAAGCACGAATACTCGGTGCTTACGCCGGCGCAGGCGGATCTCGTCACGCGCATGCTGCCGGCCGGACGCAAAGTCGATCCGCACGCCGTCGCAGCTCCTACGCCCGAAGCCCCCGCAGGAAAGAACGATGCAGCAGCCCGAACAAAGCCGTAAGAGCGAGCACGCAGATCCGCACGAGCAGTACAACCCGGTGCCACGTGTGGTGCTGGGCTTGGCATTGGCTCTCGTGGTCTGGGCCGTCGCCTACATCCTGATGGCGCGTCCCGATGGGCTGGCGGGGCTGGGCGACCAGCGCTTGCCGAACACACTGGCGCAAGGGACTGCGACGCTGCAAGGCGCGGCGGTCGATGGGCGCCAACTGTTCGTCGCCAAGTGCCAGGCTTGCCATCAAGCGAACGGCCAAGGCTTGCCTGGCGTGTTCCCCCCGCTGGCCGGCGCATCGTGGGTGAAGGGCTCGGTTGAGGTTCCCGTCCAGATCCTGTTGCACGGTCTCAACGGTCCCATCGAAGTCGCAGGCGCCACGTACAACGGCGCGATGCCCGCCTTCGGTGAGCAGTTGAATGACGCGGAACTGGCCGCCGTGCTCAGCTTTGTCCGCGGCGAGTGGGGCAACAGCAGTCCTACCGTCGAGGTCGAGGTGGTTCAAAGCGCGCGCAAGGTGTCCGCGGAGCGCACCGAGCCGTGGTCCAGTGCTGCCGACCTCGAGAAGTTTCTGGCCTCGACGGGGGCAAGGCCGTGATGTCGGACTGGCGCACGCCGGCCGCGGCGATGCTGGTCGCTGTCTCGGCGTTGTGCGCGTTTGGCGGCATCACCCATGGGTTCGCCGCGGTGACATCCGATGGCGTGCGTCGGGCCGATATCGCCAGCGCACCCCGCGCACTGCCGGCGCTCGGACTCGTCGACTCAATGGGACGGAGCCTTTCGCTGAGCGACTATGCCAGCTCGTCGAAGCACGTCACCTTCGTCACGCTGGTGTATGTCCGGTGCCAAACCGTCTGCCTGACAAGCGCCGCGGGCCAGTCCTGGCTGCAAGGGGAAATCCCGGCACGCGGCCTGGCCGATCGCGTGAAGCTGCTCACGCTCAGCTTCGATCCTCACAACGACACGCCGACGGAGCTGGCCGCGTATGCCAGGCGCCTCGATGCAAACCCAGATTTCTGGCGCTTCGCTACGTTGCGCGATGCGCGCGACCTGCAGGCCTTGCTGAAGCTGTTCAGTATCGTCGTCCTGCCGGACGGACTGGGCGGCTATTCGCACAATGCGGCGCTGTTCCTGGTGGGCCGGGACGGGCGATTGAGCCACGCCTACGATGTCGACCGCCCCGATGTCGCGCTGGCCGACTACCTGCGCGGGGGCGCCGGAACGTGAGCACCGAGCCCTGGAGGCGCGCTGCGCTTCGCAGCGAGGCAGTGAGTCTTCTATTGGCCGCGCTTGCGTTCGCCCATCCCTGGCTCGAACACACCATGGCACGCCACATGGGCCTGGAACTGCCGGCCTTGTTCATTCTGGGCTGGCTTGCAGCGGCCCGCGCCAGTGGAAGGCTGAGCGGCGCGCTGGCAGACTGGAATGTCAACGGTGTACCTGGCCTCCTCTTCGCGCTCTGCGTCACGGGATTCTGGATGGTTCCGGCTGCACTGGATCGGGCCGTGCTACACGACGGCTTCGCGATTGCCAAGATCGCCAGCCTCGTGGTGGCCGGCCTGCTCGCGCGAGCATCGTGGCCTTCCGCGGGAATCGTCGTCCAGGGCTTCTTCGTGCTGAACTGGTTCTGGATGACCCTGACGGCAGGCCTGCTCTACCAGGAGGCGCCGCAGCAGCTGTGCAGCGTCTACCTGATCGATCAGCAAGCCCAGGCCGGCACGGCGATCGTGGTCTGGGCGCTGGCCGGTCTGGGTGCATGGCTGGGGTGCGTGGTTCACACGATTCAGGAGATTGGTGAACGTGATCGCGGAGATGGCGGGGACCGCATCGACGACTTGTTGATCCGAGTAGCCAGCGACGCGCACTGAACTCAAGTCGGCCTCGGCGACAGTTCCGCTCGATGAAACCAGCAGCCGGACAAAACGGATCAACGCGTCTCGCTTCGCGTCACCGCTCGCTGCGCCGGCGCGGACCTGCTTCATCGCCTCGGCAGTTGCTTTTCAATAACAAGCTGCGCCGCGCAATGGCCGCTATCAGCATTTAGCCCGAGCTGCCGTTCACGCTGAACGTCCGAGATCAGTTGCGGATTCCACCGGTCGATGCAACACACTGATGACTGCCGTAGGCAGAAGGAGTGTTGCAGATGGCTTACCGGACGCGAACCTACTACACAGACAGCCAGAAGGCATTGATGTGGGAGCGATGGAGGCAGGGATGGACCCTCCATCAGATCGCTCAGCTGCTTAATCGGCCCCACACGTCAGTACAGGGAATTCTGTGGCGGCCTCAATTCTGAAGTGCAACACCTCATCGCCTAAGGTGTGCACATGAATGAACGAACAAGGTACCAGCAGCTTCAACCCGAGGACCGGATGACGATGGCAAGCATGCGTCAGCAGGGTTCGAGCATGCGGGCCACGGCCCGCATGCTCGGGCGCTCGGCGTCCACCATCAGCCAAGAGTTGGAGCGCAACACGCTGGCCGAGTTGCCCTACGCCTCGCACTCGGCGCAGGTGAGCAGCAAGGGGCGGCGCCAAGCCGCACGTCCGCTACGCAAGCTCGACATGCAGGGTGTTGGCTGGGGCGTGGTGCTCACCCTGCTGGACTGGAGGTGGTCGCCGCAGCAGATCGCGGGTACCCTGAAGCGCGTCTTCCCCAACGAGCCCGAGCGCCACGTGTTCCACGAAACCATTTGCACGGCCATCTACGCGCAGCCGCGAGGCGAGCTTCGACGTCAGCTCATCGCCTGCCTGCGCCGCGGGCGCAGCACGCGCATGCCGCGCACCCGAGGCGACGATCGCCGCGGCCAGATCCCCGAAATGGCGAGCATCCACGTGCGCCCGCTCGAGGTGGACGACCGCGTCATGCCGGGTCACTGGGAAGGCGACTTCATCAAGGGCGCGGGCAACCAGTCCTCGGTGGGCGTGCTGGTCGAGCGCACGAGTCGTCTGGTGCTGCTGGCCAGGATGGACGACGCGACGGCCGCCTCGGCGCTCGCGGGCTTCTCTGCAAAGCTCAATTCGATTGCCGAGCCGCTGCGCCAGAGCCTGACCTACGACCAGGGCAAGGAGCTGACTCGGCACAAGGAGCTGACGGCACAGACCGGTGTGAAGATCTACTTTTGCGACCCGCACAGTCCGTGGCAGCGTGGCACTGCGAGAACACCAACGGGCTGCTGCGCCAGTACCTGCCCAAGGGCACCGACCTGAGCGTGTTCAGCCAGGACGAGCTCGACGCGATCGCCGACAGCATGAACAACCGGCCACGCGCCACGCATGCGTGGCACTCGCCCCTGGAAGTGTTCGCACGAACACTCGCATCGTCCCATCAACCGCCAGCGTCAATTCACTGACTCAACCCTGTTGCGCTTCAGACTTGAAACCGCCCGCCAAACATGAAAAGTGTGTTTACCGGACTGAGCGAATCGTGAGTCCGAAGCCGGGCGTCGGAGCCCGGCGGGTTTCGTCCATGCCTCTCGCGAGTTGTTCGCGAGAAAAAGGGCGGCGCGATCCACCGGCTCATATGAGCGCTTCTCGAACTTGACTCGGCCATTGGACATTCGTCTCGACTGAAGACTTCCGATTGCGCCCCCAGTCCAGCACGCCTGGTCGACCTCGGGACAAATCGGCTGGCGCGCGCGCCCCTTCCATAGCGTTGTAGAGAGGGCGCTCTCGGAATTGTTCTTCGCCGACAGTCGAGTCAGGGTGCCAGCGCAACGATGTTGGGGATGCCGCTTCTGGCCATCTTGGCGTAGGGGCAGAAACTTTCGGTGTTGCGCACCAGCTCCTCGGCCACGCTGGTCTCGACGCCGGGGAGATGGATCCTCACCTCGGCCGCGAGCATGAACAGTCCATCGCCTCTCCGCCGCGCACCGTCACGGTCGTCGAATAGATAGGCCCGAACTCCTGCCCCAGGTACTTGTCGAGCAGCGCGACGGGCGGAGCCTGCAACCGCGCCATGGTTGAACGGTCTTCCGCGGGCGCCGCTCTGCTCAGCGCGCAGGTTTCGGGAGCGCGAACCAGGCTTCGAAATCGAGCATGCCGATACGCGGGTTGTCGCCGGGCACGAGCGTGTCGTCCTTCAGCTCGGCACCGAAATAGCGTGCGTGCGCGTGTTCCATCACTTGGCGCGGGTCGTGGGTTGCGGCCAGAAAGCGCCGCACGAGATCGCACAGGCGCACGCGCTCGGGACCCGCAATCTCGACCACCCCGTTCACCGGCGAACCGCGGGTGTAGTCCGCCACCGCCGAGGCGACGTCGTCCGAGGCGACCGGCTGCACGAACGCCGGCGTCGGTCACCGACTTGAGCTCGATGCCGGCGGCGGCCAGTCGCTGAGGGAACTGGCCGGCGCGCGAGAGCCCGGGAACTGTCCTCCAAGGCCTGCGTCGATGAGGATGGTCTGCTCGCCGCTGCGGGCGACCATCACGTTCAAAGGCCTACCGGGCGGCGGCGCAGTGAGAGCCAGGCGCTCCGGACGTGACAGGCGCTTACCTTTCGCGCGTCATCCATGTCACAGCACTCCGGAATAGCGGCGCAGCCAGGAAAACGAACGGAAGGATTGCAATCCATGAGAAGAGCCATGACCGAATCCACCTTTGGAGAAAGTCGCCACTGTTCCAGAATGCATGGCTCGCGATGCCCGACGCCACCAAGCTCGTGAGGCCCGACTGCATCGCGGCGAAGACGAAGTGTCCATAGCGGGCGGGGACCCTTATCGGCTTCGCCAATTGACGACTCCAGCGGCGCGCTGGTTCAGTTTTCAACGGAGATCTTCCATTGTCGTGGCCCGGTGTCATGGACGCTCGTGCCCTTGGCGTCTACGGCTACGACCACAGGCATGTCAACCACACCGAACTCGAAGATTGCCTCCATCCCAAGGTCGGCGAAGGCCAGCACCCTCGATGTTCTGATTGCTTTCGACGCGAGATACGCGGCGCCGCCGGTAGCCGTCAGATACACGCTCTCGTTCTTCCTTATCTCCTCGATCGCCAGGGGCCCTCTCTCAGCCTTTCCGATCATTCCAATCAGGCCGGTCTTCTGCAACATCATGCCGGTGAACTTGTCCATTCGTGTGGAAGTCGTCGGGCCCGCTGGCCCGACCACCTCGTTCCGGACAGGATCGACTGGGCCCACGTAGTAGATCATGCGTCCGGCGAAGTCCACAGGCAGGGGTTCTCCCTTGTCGATCAGTTCCTGGATGCGCTTGTGCGCGGCATCGCGCCCCGTCAACATGCGTCCGGACAATAGCAGTGTCTCCCCGGGCTTCCAGCGTCTTGTCTCGCCCTTGGTCAACGTATCCAGATTCACCCGTCTGCTGTTGCTGGCATTCGGCGACCAGTGAATGTCGGGCCACCGGTCGAGCGACGGTGGATCGAGGTAGACCGGGCCAGTTCCGTCCATCGCGAAATGCGCATGCCGCGTTGCGGCGCAGTTGGGGATCATCGCGACCGGCTTGCTTGCCGCATGGGTCGCATGAAGCCGGATCTTCACATCCAGAACCGTGGTCAGGCCTCCGAGACCTTGCGCACCAATGCCCAGATCGTTGACACGCTCGAAGATCTCCAACCGCAGTTCCTCGAGCCTGTCCGTGGGACCGCGCCTCCTCAGCTCATGCATGTCGATCGGCTCGGTCAGGCATTCCTTCGCCATCGACATGGCTTTCTCGGAGGTTCCGCCGACGCCGATCCCCAGCACGCCTGGCGGGCACCACCCCGCTCCGAGCAAAGGGACGGTCTTGAGTACCCAATCCACAAGCGAATCGCTGGGCATGAGGATCTCGAACTTGCTCTTGTTCTCGCTTCCTCCGCCCTTGGCCATGACGACCACATCCAGCCTGTTGCCGGGTACGACTGTCATGTGCACAACAGCGGGGGTGTTGTCAACCGTATTCCGTCGATCGAACTCAGGATCGGCCACCATGCTGGCACGGAGCGTGTTCGAAGGATCGAGATAGGCCTGCCGCACCCCGGCGTTCACGGCGTCTTCTATGGTTCCCCGAAAACCCTGCAGGCGTGTTTCCATCCCAATCTTGAGGAACACATTGATGATCCCGGTGTCCTGACATATTGGCCGTCGTCCTTCGGCGCACATCCTCGAGTTCTCCAAGATCTGGGCGATCGCATCTTTCGCCGGAACGCTCTCCTCGCGTTCGTAGGCCTGGGCGAGATGGCTGATGTACTCGACGGGATGGAAATAGCTGATGTACTGCAGCGAAGCGGCAATGCTCTCAACAAAGTCGTCGTAGTCAATGACGGTGGGCATGGACTGATCCCGTCGCGAAGTCAGGTCAGTGAGCCACATAGTCGGGCTGCGAGCTCGGCGCTGCCGCGTTGAACGCCGGATGCCTCTGGCAGAAGGCGAAGTGCTGCCCGAGTCGGGGGTACTGGCTGAGGTCGTACCCGCCTCGCATCGCGTTCGCAACCTTGGGAACGATGCAGCAGTCCGCCAGGGTCGGTGTCGACCCCACGCACCAACCTTCGCGCGCCGGCAGCATGGCCTCGAGAGTTCGGAACCCTGTCGTCCACCAATGCTCCACTCACGTCTGGCATTGGTCGTCGGTCAGCCTGAGCTCATCTCTCAGGTACCGCTGAACCCTCATGTTGTTGAGCGGATGCATCTCGCATGCGACGCACAGAGAGATCTCCAGTACCTCGGTTCGGAGACCCCTCTCTTGAGGAATCAGTAGGGGCTCCGGCTGAAGCCAGTCGAGGTAGTCGATGATGGCCAGTGACTGCGTGAGCGTCCTATCGTCGTGGTTCAGCACAGGCACGAGGCCGGCGGGATTCACCCCTCTGTATGCCTCTGCGTGCTGTTCGCCCTTGCGCAGATTGACCCCGATGTGCCTCCATTCGAGATTCTTCAGACCCAATGCAATACGCACTCGATAGGTCGTCGAACTGTTGAAGAACGAGTACAGATCAATCTCCGGCGCCTTCATCAGATGACTTTCACTTCGATCTCGCCGACGCCCTCTACTCCGCCGCGCATGGTTTCCCCCTGGACCACGGGGCCGATGCCCTCTGGCGTTCCGGTGAAGACCAGGTCACCCGGTTGAAGTTCGAAAAAGCTCGAGAGCCGCGCGATGATCTCGGGAACCGACCAGATCAACTTGGCAAGGTCGCTTCTCTGACGATCCTTGCCATCCACCTGCAGCCAGATCTCGCCCTTCACCGGGTGGCCGACATCTGCCACCGGGTGCAGCAGGCCGACCGGCGCTGATTGATCAAAGGCCTTGCCGACTTCCCAGGGGCGCCCTCCCTTGCGGGCGCCGACCTGAATGTCGCGGCGGGTCATGTCGAGGCCGGCCGCGTAGCCAAAGATGTGATCGTTGGCCCGCTCAACAGCTATGTCGCGACCTGCCAAGCCGATGGCGACTACCAGTTCCATCTCGAAGTGATAGTCGCTTGTTTGTGAAGGGTAGGGGATCTGAGCGTGATCCGATGGATCTGCAGGAACCACGGCGTCCGTCGGTTTGCAGAAGAAGAAGGGGGCCTCCCGATCCGGATCGAACCCCATCTCGCGAACATGCGCCGCATAGTTCCGTCCGACACAATAGATGCGTCGCACCGGGAAGCTCGTCTTGCCATCTGCCATGGGGATCGATGTGGGAGGGCTAGGCTCGAAGGCATATTTCATGGGGTCTGTCCTGTGTCGCTGCATGCGTTGCTGTAGATCGAGCACTATCCTCAAGCAGGGGTGCATTGACAAGACAGCACCGTCGATCATCGCCATTCGCCCGGCTAATAACCGTCTGCACCCATGCCAGGTCCTTCGCCGGTGAGTTTGGACGCAAGTTCGGCTGCGCACTCCTGCAACCGAGGTGCAAACTTCCGGACGGCATCGGCCGAAGAGATGGCGGATGGAATGTAGGTGATGGCGATCGCGCAGCGGGCGAATCCGCCAACGAGAACTGGCACCGCGATGCTGCCTGTCTCTTTCATGAATCCATCTTCGCGCAACGCATACCCGTCGTTTCGCACCTTTGCGAGCAGCTGCCGCATGGCAGCGGGGGCTACCGCGGCGCCGAGGCTTGGGTCGCCGGATCCGATGACGCGGTCCAACACAGCATCAACGATCCTCTCGGGAAGATTTGCCAGATACGCACGCCCGCAAGCGGTGACCAGCAAGGGGATTCGCAATCCGATATAGGCACGGTCGAACGTCCATGGGCTGACGCGTCTTGTCGTTCGACGCATGATCATCGTGTCATCGAAGAACGTGAAAAGATCCGTCGGCCAGATAACCTCCGCCTGCAGGCGATCCAGGAGTGGCCCGGCAAATTCCGTGATCCACGCGTCCTCGTCGTAGCCTTCACTCAGATGTTTGACAAGCGGCGTGAGACGATAACTCTGGGTCTGTTCGTCAGGGGAAAGGTATCCGGCCTTGTGCAGCGTCCCGACAATTCTGTACAGGGCGGCTCTTGAGATGCCAGTCGCCTGGTGCAGCTTGAGGATGCTTGCGCCATTGTCGAGGTTCAGCGCGCGCAGAACCGCCAATGCTCTGAGAACACCGCGCATCTCTGCTTCCATGGAGGTCCGCTACGCGGGTTCGCAAAACAGCTTGACCAACACCGACCGCAGCCACCGATTTCCGGGGTCATCGTGCTGGCATCGGTGCCAGTGTTGCTTGACGTCATACGAGGGAAAATCGAAAGGTGCTTGCAGTGAACAAAGACTCGCGGAGCTGGAGAACATCTTCCCTATGGATTCGGGAACCGTCACGATCAGGTCGGTGGAGGCGATGACCATCGGGATGCTGAGGAAGTGCGGACAGCGGAGCAATTCGCGCCGCTTCAGGCCGTGGGCTTTCAGGTATTGCTCGACGATCTCCTGACTTCGGCCTTCAGTTTGGACGACCGCGTGAGAGAACTGCAGGAATTGCTCCTGAGTCAGTCCGGTTTTTGCCATTGGATGAGTCCGATTCACGAGGCACACGAAACCGTGACTGAACAGGCGCTGCTGGAAGACATCGGATCCCTGAAGATCCGGAAAGTATCCCATGGCCAGGTCAACTTCTCCGCGCTGCAACGTGGCCGCGAGGTCGCGCGGCGGCATGGACACAGTGACGATGTCAATCCCGGGGGCCATGGTTGCCAGGCTTCCCAGCATCTTCGGAAGGAAGGTCATCTCGCCGAGGTCCGACATCGCGATCGTGAATGTGCGCTGTGCAGTCAGAGGGACGAAGTCCGGTGCCAGAAGCACGTTCTCTCGCACGCTCGCCAGCAACGACTGGACCACTGGTGCGAGATCTACCGCACGCGCGGAAGGCTGCACGCCATCGCGAGACTTCATAAAGAGCACGTCGCCGATCTGAGTCCTCAGGCGCTTGAGCGAATGCGAAAGCGCGGGCTGGCTCACCCCTAGTTCTTCTGATGCGCGCCCAAGGTGGCGATGGCGCCACAGCGAGTCGAAGATCCTCAGCAGGTTCAGATCGAAGTTATCAATTTGGCTCATAACCGTTATTTGCGCCCTGGCCTTGCTGAATATTCGACCGAGCGTAACACTCCGCGCAATGAGGCGTCGACTCAGCGCGATATCACAGAGGGGTTATCTACGGTGTGCTTCCCTGACCAATAGCTCAATGCCGACAGAGAGGATCAGGGCGACGAAGGGCCCGGCCTCCTTGTCGTGCACTGGGGTGCGTCAACGCGAAAGTGAGGCTCGGCAGTGGAGCCGCCATGGACCGATCCCGTGCTGAGTGAACCAGAACAAGATATGGAGATAACCTTGAAGTCAGATATTGAAGACGTTGCGCGTGACGAGTACTACGCCCGCATGGCTCTGCGCGGGCTGACTCCTTTGTGGACCGTGATGGCGGAGACGGTGCCTCCTGAACCGGTACCCGCCTGTAAGCCCGCGTTCTGGGACTACGCAGATGACATCCGCCCGGCTCTGTTGGAGGCTGCTGACCTCATCAGCGCCGATGAGGCGCAGCGAAGGGTGCTGATCCTGAACAATCCTTCCTTGTCTCGCGGCGCGACTCGAACGCTTCTATGCGCGATGCAACTCATCAAGAAGGGCGAGATTGCGCCGGCACACCGGCACACGCAATCCGCACTGCGCCTGGTGATCGAGGGGGACGGTGCATATACGGCAGTCAACGGCGAGAAAACCTACATGCGTCCCGGTGATTTCATCGTCACTCCAGCCTGGACATGGCACGACCACGGAAAGGATACCGACGGATCAATGATCTGGCTGGACGGATTGGACATTCCACTGGTCAATCATCTGGGAGCGACGTTCTCGGAAGAGTACGAATCGCCGCAGGTAGCGGAGAGCAGGAAGCCCGATCACTCGCGTGCGCGTTACGGCTCCGGTCTGTTGCCGCTCGAGCCGGTTGCCACGACTCACCATTCCCCGGTCTTCAGCTACCCCTATGAGAAGGCACGCGAGGCCCTGGAGCTGCTGCGCCGCGAAGACGAATGGGATGCGTCCAACGGCTTGAAGATGAAGTATGCAAACCCTGTGACCGGGGGGCATGTCCTGCCCACCATCTCGAGCTTCATCCAGTTGTTGCCGAAGGGCTTTGTCGGTTCGCCCTATCGCTCAACTGAATCTACCGTGGCAACAGTCGTTGAGGGACGCGGGCGTGCGCGGGTGGGAGATCAAATCTACACCTTCGCACCCAACGACGTCTTCGTCCTGCCCAACTGGACGTGGGCCTCGCTCGAAGCCGATGAGGACTCTGTCATCTTCAGCTACTCCGATCGCGCCACGCTCGAAAAGCTCGGCTTGTTCCGCGAACAGCGTGAACCGTGCAGGGTGGTAGCGTGAGCAACAACGGAGGGCGGAGGTACGACTTCGACCTGTTCACCATTGGTGCGGGCTCAGGCGGTGTTGCCGGCTCTCGGCGAGCGGCGTCATATGGTGCCAAGGTCGGGATATGCGAGAACAGCAGAGTTGGTGGCACGTGCGTGATCCGCGGATGCGTCCCGAAGAAGCTTCTGGTGTACGGGGCCCATGTTGCCGATGAGATCTCGGACGCGGCTGGGTATGGCTGGAGCATTGGGAACGCGCGCTTCAACTGGGGACGGCTGATAGCGGCCAAGGACAAGGAGATCAGCAGGCTTAACGGCGTCTATCTGCGGATGTTGGAGGACGCAGGCGTTTCACTGCTCGAGGGGGCAGGCCGCATGGTCGATCGACATACGATTGCGATTGGGGAACGCACTGTTACCGCGGAGCGAATTCTCATCGCAACAGGCGGACGCCCGGCCTTGCCTTCGACGCCTGGGATCGAGCATGCCATCACATCCGACCAGGCGCTTGATCTGCAGGAATTGCCGCGACGCCTGCTCATCGTGGGGGGTGGCTATATCGCCGTCGAGTTTGCCGGCATCTTCCGCGCGCTGGGTGCGGAGGTCTCCGTGGCGATGCGCGGCCACGCGCTGTTGAACGGATTCGACCACGACGTACGAGAGCACCTTGCCGACGAGATGCGACACAGGGGTATCGCGATCCTGGAAGGCGTCGTCGTCGAGAGCATTCGGAAACAGGGAGAGGAACTCTCGGTCGCCATGTCCGATGGGTCCTCTCGCAAGTTCGAACAGGTTCTCTACGCCACCGGGCGCGTCCCAAACACCTCGGCGCTGCGGCTCGCGGAAGTCGGCATCGAGACCGACAGGATGGGCGCGGTGATCGTTGACAAGTTCTCGCGCACCTCGTTGCCGAACGTGTTCGCCGTGGGAGACGTCACGAATCGGCTGACACTGACCCCCGTCGCGATTGCCGAGGCTCGGGCGCTTGCGGAAACACTGTTCAACAACAACCCGGTCGTCTTCGAATCCGAGCTGGTCTCGACGGCCGTTTTCAGCCATCCGCCCGTTGCCTCGGTTGGAATGACCGAAGAGCACGCCAGAGGCTTGGGCAAGCCCATCGACGTGTACCGTTCTCGGTTTCGTCCGATGCGCCACACGCTGAGCGGGCGCCAAGAAAAGACCCTCATGAAGCTGATTGTCGACCGCGCATCCGATCTGGTGCTTGGTTGTCACATGGTGGGTGCAGACGCTGCAGAGATCATGCAGGGCCTGGCGATTGCGCTCAAGTGCTCTGCGACCAAGAAGCAGTTCGATCTGACCGTCGGCATACACCCGACCTCCGCGGAAGAGTTCGTCACGATGCGTGACCCTGTTCCCGAGTTCCAGACCGGCTAACGGGCGCGTCTCAAGCGCAATAGGCGGCGCGGGAAGTCCGTGCTGATCCAGGTGGGGCCGTCGAGCCTCGAGCGCCTTCCCGAGATCGCCTATCCAACGGCCCAATGGTCATTGATCACGGTCGACATCCTGGATCTGGGTTTCCAGCTTCGTTGAGTGGACGCGCCAAATCGATTTCGGTACCTATGCATAACTTTGGAGAAGATGAAGAATGAAAAGAACTCTGGTCGCCCTGGCTGCAATCTCAGCCGCGAGCGTCGCAACGGCCCAGTCGTCCGTGACGCTGTTCGGGGTCGTCGACGCCGCCTTCAGCAGCTACAAAAGCAAGTCTTCGAACGTCCTCGGCAACAGCGCCACCGCAAGCCGCACGGTGCTGAGCAACTCGGGCTACAACGCCAGTCGCCTGGGCTTCCGTGGCACGGAAGACCTTGGCGGGGGGCTGGCAGCAAGCTTCTGGCTCGAGGCCCCGGTTACCGCTGACGACGGCCAGACAGGAGTCTCGACTTTCTCGCGCCGCTCGACCGTCAGCTATCTGGGAGGCTTCGGTGAGATTCGGCTGGGTCGTGACTACACGCCATCGTTCTGGAACGACATCGTTTTCGATCCGTTCGGCCCCAACGGCGTGGGCACCAATCTGATCTCGACCGCCAACGGCTTCAGTAGCTCGGGTGCCATCAACAGTGGCTTCTCGGCCAACGCGAACTACGTTCGCGCGAGCAATTCGATCGGCTACTTCCTGCCGCCGGGCCTGGGGGGCGTCTACGGCCAGATCATGTACGCCTTGCATGAGAAGGACAAGTTCGTTCCGGGGAATGCAACGCCCAATGTGCCGAACAGCTCGCGCACCGGTCGCTATGTGGGAGGTCGGATTGGCTATGCCAGCGGCCCGCTGGACGTGGCCGCCGCATATGGTTCGAGCACGATCGCCGACGCGTTCCATGCGGGGCTAACCGCCAATCTGAACACGTTCAACATCGGCGCCTCGTACGACTTCGGCCCTGTCAAGCTGTCCGGCGAGTACTCCAAGGCGAAAGTCGACTCCGACACTGATGGCGTCCTTCCGGCCGGCGCCAGCAACTCCAATCCGAGCGCCGAAGGCTGGCTCCTCGCCGCAACAGTGCCCGTCGGCGCCGGGTTGATCCGCATGGCTTACTCGGCCGTCAAGCTCGCCACGAATCGGGCCGTCCCGCAGATCAACGGAGACCCGAAAGCTGACAAGCTTGCGGTCGGCTACGTGTACAACCTGTCGAAGCGTACGGCG
Organism: Variovorax sp. RA8; assembly: GCF_901827175.1. NCBI lineage: Bacteria > Pseudomonadati > Pseudomonadota > Betaproteobacteria > Burkholderiales > Comamonadaceae > Variovorax > Variovorax sp. RA8. The sequence goes on from NZ_LR594662.1 coordinate 1,302,988, forward strand.
CTGTACGCAACGGTTGCGCGCGTCGACAACAAGAACGGCTACGACCTGCTTCTTGGCGGGCCGAACTATGTGTCGAAAGTGATTGGCGTCCCCGGCGCATACAAGCCGAAGAGTTCGACCGGCTACGACTTCGGTATCCGTCACGCATTCTGATGTGAGCTGGCGTGGGTTCAGCTTCAAGGGCAAGCCCTTGAAGCTGCCTGGCGGAGAGCGAGCCGCCAGTCGCCGTTCGTCCTCGAAACGCAGAACGTGCGCCCCACGGCTACTTGCGTGACCGCCAGTCCCTCACGTAGCTGGGTGGTGCGAAGACCCAGTCCAGCCGGTCGTAGTACTCCGTCGGAGTTCGATCCACGAAGATGGAGTTGCGCACCAGTCGCTCGACGCCGGAGGCGTGATAAATCCGATCCAGCATCAATGAGGAGAGTTGAACGCGTGCCGATCGAACAATACGGATCGACTGGTACGACCTGAAGGCAGAGGGGAAATCGTCGTCATGCAGATCTGCCTCCTGTGCCAGGCAGATGGCATCTTCCATTGCCATGGCCGCGCCCTGCGCGATGTACTGGACCATCGGGTGAGCTGCGTCGCCCAGCAAAGTCACGCGGCCATCGCTCCAGTTTTCGACCGGATCCCTGTGGCGGATGACGTACCTCTGATAGCTTGGCGATAGGCGTAGCACGCTCATGGGAACATCCGTCCAGCCTTCGAAAGCCTGCATTGCTTCTTCTGCGCTGGCCTCTCCCTCTTCCACGCCCGCCACGGGTTTGACAACCGTGGCGCCAACGTTGAACTCCTTCCAGTCCCGGACGGGGTAGTAGATCAGGTGTGCGCCGGGTCCAGTCCACAGTGTGGGATAGGGCATCTGAAGGGCATGGGGCATGGCGGATGCGGGCACGAGGGCCCGGTAGATCACCGCACCGACGGCTTTCGGGTCACCGTCGTCGAGCATCTTCCTCCGGATGTTGGACCGGATGCCGTCAGCGCCAAGCAGCGCGGCTGCGTGAAGGTGTTCCCCGGATTCGAACATCACCATGACTCGACTGTCCGTCTGTACGTAGTCGATAACGCGGCTATCGGTGCGCAGCTCGATCAACCGTCCGGTCGCTCGGCAAGCTTTCAGCAACGCGCCGTGGACATCCGCGCGATGCGCCACGGCATAGGGATTGCCATACCGTGCCACGAAATCCGCGCCGCAAGGAATGTCGCTCACCTGCGTTCCTTGGATGCCATCCATCATCAGCATGCGTTCGATCAGCAAAGCATGCTGCTTTACCTCTTGACCGACGCCAAGCGCATCCAGGACGGAAAGGGCGTTTGGCGCCACCTGCAGTCCCGCTCCGACCTGACCGAACTGAGGCGCTTGTTCGCAGACAATCACGGAGAAACTCCGCTGGGCAAGAGCAAGGGCGCATGCGAGTCCGCCGATTCCTCCGCCTGAGATCACGATCGGTAGCTTGTTTCTAGGCGTGGAGCCCATTTGATTCTTCCTTGAGTACTTTGGGGAGCGCCGTACCTGCATGCGGCGCGGCAGGCCTGGGGTCAGCGGTAGGCTGCGGCGAAACGCTGCGAGTTGTCGGGCACGGCCTCTTGGTAGGCCGGACGCGCCTTGGTCCGTGCGATCCAGTCATTGAGAGCCGGCTTGCCGGTCCAGAGTCCAGTGAGATTGAGCTCTTCCAGCCGGTCAATGAAGGGAGCGGCCGCGATGTCGGCGAGGGAGTAGCTTTCTCCACCGAGCCACGGCGCTTCGGTCAAACGACGCTCCAGGCGTTCCAGCGCAGTCTTCATCGTCTGACGGGCCAATTCGACCTTCCCTTCGTCGACCGGTGCACGCGCCGCGCGACGCAGCTCTTCGGCCCTTTGCTTGTTTGGGTGCGCCGCGACCATCTCGTCCAACTCTTCGTCCGACCGCTGGGCGAGTTCCGGACTCATCATCAGCGCAAAGGTAGCCGGACGAATGGCCGGATGGAGCACATCGTCTTCATATTTCACCCAGAAGCGGGCCCTGGCCCGATCGACCGGGTTGTCGGGCATGAGCGGAACATCCGGGAAGACCTCGTCGACGTATTCATTGATCAAGGTGCTTTCATGGATCGGCACCCCGTCATGCACAAGCGTCGGAACGACGCCGTTTGGATTCAGCTTCAAGTACTCCGGCGTGGTGTGTTCAAGCTTCATGAGGTCGACGTAGTGACTCTGCCACGGCAACCTCTTTTCTGTCAGGCAGAGTCGAACCTTGATCGAACAAAACGAACGCCAATCGTGATAGAGCTCCAGCACTTGTGTCTCCTTCAAAGAAATGCTTGCTAGGAGTGACGATTATCGAAGTCGACTTGAGTCGGTCAATGGCGATCTACTCATCTGTCCGCCCACCGAACATGCCTGAATGTCGGCGCGAAGGAAGATCAGGTATTCATTAGTTCGAGGCATCACGGTCATTAGCGAGATCGTCTTGCTATCAGTCGCGTGCGGCGCAAGACTTGCTCAAGTTTGCGACGCCGCAATACGCTCGGCCGGGGTTGTCGCTCAAACGATCGGAGTTCTCTGAACTCCCGCAGATTCGTCGGCCCGCGGTGCGCGGACATCCGTCGCCAGGAGGCGTGCGGGTAATGATGGTTATTCACTGGCGCATCTTGTCGTCGTGATTCCAGAGGAACAAGATGCAGGGGCTATTTTTCCCAGTGCACATACGGAGACAAGACAATATGATTTCACCAGGCGCTGCGTTCTGCATGTTCGCACTCGTGGTTGCCCACACCGCCCCTGCAATCGCCCAGGATAGCTACCCGACGAGAAGCGTAAGGATTGTTGTTCCTTCGTCTGTGGGAGGTGGCGCCGACCTGCTGGCAAGACAGCTCGGCGCGGGGCTGCAGCAAAGGTGGAAGCAGGGCATTTCAGTGGAGAACAAGGTGGGCGGTGGCGGCAATATCGGCACGCTGGATGTCGTCCGCTCGCCGCCTGATGGCTACACGCTCCTGGTGCAGAACAGCTCGATGGTTGCGAACTACGCGATCTCGGCCAAGAAACCCTATAGCCCCGAGAAGGATTTGACCCCGATCATGCTGGTCGGCGTCTCCCCGTTGGCGGTGTTCGCCCATCCTTCATTGCGGGCCAACAATATTCGGGATCTGGTCAGCCTCGCCAACGCAGATCCGGGGGCCATGTCATACGGCTCGTGCGGCGTGGGAACGCCACATCACTTTGCGATGGAGATACTCAAGATCAAGCTCGCAATGAAGATCGAACATGTGAGCTATAAGGGCTGCTCACCTGAGGTGACAGACGTCGTCGCAGGGCAGGTTCCTCTAGGAATTGCAACGGCCAACCTGATTGCTCCGTACGTGGCGACCGGCAGGCTGAAGGTACTGGGCGTCTCCGGTTCAAAGCCCCATCAGCTGCTACCTGGATCGCCGACGCTGGAGAGCCAGGGCCTTTCGATCCAGGACTTCTCGATCTGGTACGCGCTGATGGGGCCAGCGAACATGCCTGCGCATCTGGTCAATCGCATCGCGTCCGATGCCGCGCAGATTCTGGATAGCCCCACTGTTCGGACGGCGCTATCCAATGCCGGCGTCGAGCCGTTAAGGGGAGGGCCCGAAGTACTTGCCAAGAGGATCAGCCTTGAAATGGATCAGCTTTCAAAGCTCGCAAAACAGGCAAACATACAACCTGAATAGCGGCGCTTCCGCGTCAAGCGGATCGCACCTGGCCAATATGACTCCTCACCAGCCCACCGGGATGAGCGGGGCTGCGACGCGGGCCTGCATCGCGGCAATCACAGTGCCACCAAGCCGATGAATGTGCGCGGCGTGGCCCTATCGCAATGCGCACCCGAGCTGCGCCGCAAGCCAAGCTTGTCGACTCACCATCTTCAGTACTGATCGCTATTTCGGCGTCGCGGCGCGCTGTCGGCGGAACTCAAGCGCGGGCAGGCCGCCCCAGCCCCAATTGTCGGTGTCGACCTCCTCGATGATCACGAAGGTACTGTCGAGCGGCTTGTTCAGCACATCGCGCAGCATCTCGCTGACTCCCTTGATCAGGGCGGCCTTCTCTTGGGCAGTGACCGCGCTGGCTCCTTGCTGAGTGCCTTCGCGAGTGACCTGGATTGTGACAATTGGCATGATCTTCTCCTTAAGTTGCTGGGCGCGCGATGTTTGTCGCGAAATGATTGTCCGCGATGTTGCGATAGCCGGGAGCGACCTCTATCGCAAGAGCGACCTGGATACCGCCGGGGATCAGCGGCAAGCGTCCGCTGCGCGCCGGCATCCACATTCGGGTGAGCTTGTTCAACGGGTCGGCCATGGCCAAGTCCTGACCGACAGACGACATCGTGTTTGGCGATAAGGCTTATCGCAATGGTCGGCTTTCGCTGCCGACACCAAGTCGATAGATTCGCGTCAATCCATCCTGGGCGCGCGCGCCGACCTCACTTTATGAAGAGACAAACCATGCCGATTCGACGACGTGCGCTGCTGACGCTTGCTTCGCTTGCCATGACATGCGATGTGGCATTGGCGCAAGCCTTCCCCTCCAGGCCGATCCGGCTGATCGTCCCCTTTCCCCCGGCTTCCAATCCCGATATCCTCGCGCGCCTGGTGGCCGAATCGGCTGCTGCAAGGCTGAAGCAGCCGATCGTCGTCGACAACAAGCCAGGGGCGGGCGGCATGCTCGGTTCCGACGCTGGTGCCAAGGCTCCTGCAGATGGCTACACCTTGCTGGTGGGTGACTCGGGCCCGCTTTCCATCGCGCCCTGGCTCTACGCCAAGATGCCGTACGTCCCCGGCAGGAGCTTCACGGCGGTCGCGGGGCTCGTGTCGGTTCCGATCGTCATGATCGTCCCCCAGCCTTCGAGCGCACATTCGCCCGGCGACATCGTGGCGCAGGCCAAGTCCCGGCCCGAGCATCTGCTCTACGGCTCTCTCGGGGTCGGCTCGATCCATCACCTGGCCGTCGAGGTCCTTTCCGCGACAGCGGGAATCAGACTCACGCACATCCCGTACAAGGGCAACGCGGAACTGGCGGCCGCGGTCGTGAACGGCGACGTGCAGATGGCCTTCAGCGGCATTCCTGCGGTCCAGGCTTTCGTGAAGGACAACAGGCTGCGTGCGATCGCCATCAGCACGGCGCACCGCTCGGCGGTACTGCCCGAGTTGAAGACGATGCAGGAGCAAGGCATCGCCGGCTTCGAAGTGGCGCCGACCATCGGCATTGTCGCGCCCACGGGCGTGCCCGCGGATCGGCTGAAAATTCTGGAGGATGCGTTCCTTGCGGCCATGAAAGACCCGAAGCTCTCGCGTCGCATCGAAGGGCTGGGCATGGTGCAGCGCCCGACGGACGGCGCAGGCTACCAGACCATCATCGCCTCGGAACTGGAGCGATACGGCCGCATCCTGAAGGCGGCCGGCATTCAGCCTCAGTGAGGCTGAAGCAGCGCTGCTGCGATGTTCGCGGCACAGGCGCGCAACAGAGGCTCGTAGCGAACGATCACCTCTTCAGGCTTCAACGCGGACGCAATATAGGTCACCGCGATGCTGCAGCGGGCAATGCCGTCCACGAGCACCGGTACTGCGATGCTGTTGGTCTCTCGCATGAAGCCCACCTCGCGCATTGCGTACCCGTCGTCTCGTACGCGCTCCAGCATCCGACGCGCAGCTGCGAGCTCTTGGTTGTGCCTCCCGTTCTCCGGGATCAGGCGCTCCAGCACCAGGTCGCGATCGCGCGGCTGCTGGTGAGCCAGATAGGCACGCCCGCAGGCGGTCACGAGCAGCGGAATGCGCAGGCCGACGGCTACCTTGTCGAAGGTCCATGGGCTCACGCGGCGCGTGGTCCGGCACATGATCATCGTGTCATCGAAGAAGCAGAACAGGTCCGTTGGCCAGATCACCTCACGCTGCAGTTCATCAAGAAGTGGACCGGCCGCCTCGGTGATCCATGCTTCCTCGTCGTAGCCGGCGCTGAGCTGTTTGACCAGAGGCGTCAGGCGGAGAGACTCCGATGCCGGGTCGTAGCGGAGGTAGCCGGCCTCTTCGAGGGTGCGCACGACCCGATAAACCGCTGGACGGGAGATGCCGGCGGCCTGCGCAATGCGCGAGACGCCGGCACCCGGATGGGCATTGATGGTACGCAGCACGGTCAAGGCGCGCGCCACGCCGCGGCTGGTCTCGCTCATGGTGAGCGCCGCCCGGGTCGCAGGGCGCTATCGAGGCCGTGGCCACTTCGACGTTTGGTGCGAGAAGCGCCAGCTGTATGTCGATGACGCCGGATGGGACGGACGATGCGCATAAGGGTCAGATCGAACTGAGACATGTCTTGACGAACGGTGGCCGGCACGGCGGGAAGAGAGGAGTGGCTCGCATGCTACCGCCGCGACGACCCCGCGTTGACTCGCGGCGGCTGACGCCAGCTGGTCGTCCGCTGCGCGGACGACTCGGCAGAACGCCGTTGACCGGGCGGCATGCGTCTTTCTAACCTGCACCCTCGATCGATTCGATGACGAAGGACAAAATCATGCTGGAGCCGTACGACTTGATGGAGCTCGAACACACAAGAGCCGAGTACATCGCCATCGCCGTACCCGACAACACGCAGCGCATCGTGGCAGCGTACCAGCGCCGCTCTCGTCTTAGATGATGGACCCGCTCGGCAGCCTGCCCCATGGACCTGCGCAGCTTCGATCTCAATCTCCTGCTCGTGTTCGACGCCCTGTTGCGTACGCGCAGCGTGACCGTGGCTGCGGAGCAGACCGGCATGCGTCAATCGTCCATGAGCGGAGCGCTCACGCGCCTGCGCACGGCGCTGAACGACCCGCTGTTCGTGAAGTGCGGAGCGGGCATGGCGCCCACGGGGCTTGCGCTTGAGCTGGCCGGCCCGGTCCAGGCCGGCCTGGTCCAGATCACGAGCGCGCTCGCAGCCCGGGAGGTCTTCGATCCGGCTACCAGCAAGCGTCGCTTCGTGCTTTACATGAGCGACACGGCGCAGCTCGTTTTCCTGCCTTCACTGCTGGAAGTGATACGGCGTGAGGCGCCCGGCGTGGAGGTCCAGACCTGCCAGTGCGATATTCGCCAAGCCAATCGGATGATGGCCGAAGGCGGCATTGACCTGGCGGTTGGCTTCTTCTTGACCATCGACGAGTCGCTGCACCGAAGCACGCTCTTCGAGTCGCCATACGCGCTCATCGCCAGCATCTCGCATCCCTCGATTCAGGGCAGTTGCACGCTGGAGCAACTCGCGGCTGCACCCCATCTCGTCTACCGTCCGGCTGTTGGCAGCCATCGCGCCATCGATGAGGGCATCTTCGAAATGCTTGCGCAGTTCGCCAAGCCACGGCGGAAGGTGCTGGAGGTCAGCCACGGACTCGGCCTGGCAGAGGTGATCGCGCGCACAGATCTGGTGGCATGCATCCCGCGGCCCCTCGCAGAACTGTGTGCACGCGGCAACCAGGTTCAGGTGCTCCCCTTGCCCGTGACCATGCCGACAATGACCATCGCGCAGTACTGGCACGAGCGGGTGCACCGCGACGGTGGCTCCGTGTGGCTGAGGGGATTGATGCGGCGCCTGTTTCGGGAAGGCTGGCGCAACGATCACGCCGTCGTTGATTCAACGTCCGACTTCAGCCACATTCCATCCTGAGCGCTGGCAAACCGTGCGGCTTGTGATTTCGCCCCACGCATCGGAGCATTTGCAATGACAAGGAACACCACCGAGGCAGATCTCAGGTTCGGCTCCTTCCTGTTGTCGCCAAGCCGCAAAGTGTTGCTCGACGGCGACAAGCCGGTTCGACTGGGAAGCCGAGCTTTCGATCTCCTCGTCGCGCTCGTGGAGCGCGGGGGGCAAGTCGTCAGCCGCAAGGAGCTCGAGGCACTGGTGTGGCCCGCCACTGTCGTCGAGGAAACCAGCCTTCGTGTGCATGTGTCCGCGCTGCGCAAGCTATTGGGCGACGGACACGACGGAGCTCGCTTCATCACCAACGTGCCCGGTCGCGGCTACTGCTTTGTTTCACCCGTCGTGGCATTGCCTTCGTCGCACGATGAGCATCATCACGCCGTTTCCACCCCGCACAACCTCCCGGTCCATCTGACTGCGATGATTGGCCGCGCCGAGGCAGTCGAACAGCTGAGTGCGCTATTGCCCGAGCGGCGCTTCGTCACCATTGCAGGACCAGGAGGCATGGGCAAGACGACCGTGGCGCTGGCCGTGGCCGAGCAGCTTCTGGGCCTGTTCGGCGACGGTGTGCGCTTCGTCGACCTGGCACCGATCGCGCAGGAGCCGAGGGTCGCGGATGCCGTCGCGACTGCGCTGGAAGTCTCTGCGTCGCGGGATCACGCGTTACCCGCGCTGTGCTCATTCCTGCGCGACAAGAGATTCCTGATCGTGCTGGACAACTGCGAGCACGTCATCGATGCCGCAGCCTATGTGGCCGAGATCTTGCTGAAGAGCGCCACCCACCTGTCGATCCTGGCGACCAGCCGCGAGCCGCTGCTTGCCGAGGGCGAATGGGTCTACCGGCTGCCTCCGCTCGGGATGCCGTCGCCATCGGAGGAACTGACTGCGGCCCGCGCCCTCGAGTTCCCCGCAATTCGGCTGTTTGCACAGCGGGCGGGTGCGGCTGCCGACGGCTACTCGCTCTCCGACGCCGACGCGCCATTGCTCGGACGGCTGTGCCGGCAGCTCGATGGCATCCCGCTCGCCATCGAGTTCGCGGCAGCACGCGTCGACAGTCTTGGCGTGCGCGGGCTGGCGGCCGGTCTGAGCGACCGATTGCGCCTCCTGACACGCGGCCGCCGCACAGACCTGCCGCGCCATCGGACCCTGAAGGCGACGCTCGACTGGAGCTTCAAGCTTCTGTCGATACCGGAGCAGATCGTGCTGAGCCGCGTCGCAGTGTTTGTCGAAGCCTTCACGCTCGACGCAGCTCGGGCGGTGGCGTCCGACGAAAGAATCTCGCGCGGCGAGGTGGCGGAGTGCGTGGTGAATCTGGTCGCCAAGTCGTTGATCTCCAGCTTCACAGGCGACAGTGTCATTCGGTACCGGCAGCTGGAGACGACCCGCGCGTACGCCCTTGAACAGCTCATTGCCGGCGGCGAAAGCGCCCACGCGTCCGAGCGCCACGCCCTCTACTTCCTTGAACTGCTGACGCGTGCCGAGGAAGACTGGAGTTCCATGCCGCGCGCCGCCTGGATCGAAAGCTATTGCGCGAGCATGGAGGACGTCTGGATTGCCATCGGATGGTGCTTCTCGAGCGACGAGAATGCCGGTGTCGGCGTCCGCCTCACGGCGGCTGCGTTGCTGCCGGTCTACGAGCTCGGGTTGCTGGACGCACACTACGGCCGGATCGATCAGGCCCTTCAAAGGATCCACCTCCTGACTCCAGAGCAGCCGGAGATCGAGATGCGGCTCAACGCGGCGCTGCTCTTCCCGGGCGGTCGCCTCGACTATCAGCGCCAGCCATTGGCCGAGGTCGTCGAGCGCAACCTGGACCTGGCGCGCCGACTGCGCAAGCCGAAGTACCACGTGGCTGCGTTGTACGGCCTGTGGGGAAGGCATTTCCGCATGGGCGAGTACGCGTTGGCGATGGCGGTCGCGCGCGAGATGAAGGCATGCGCGCTGGATGCAGCAGATCCCGAAGCCCTGCTGCTGTCTGATCGTCTGCTGGCGCAATCCGGTCACTTCATGGGTGATCATATGGAGGCCCTGCGCCATGCCCGTAGCGTGCTGCGCGAGCCATCCCGAAGGATGCCGCTCGAATACGTCAGTCCTGTTCCTCATTCCGTAGCAATGCGCGTCGTGCTCGCGCGAACGCTTTGGCTCCAGGGGGCCGCCGATCAGGCCCTTGCGATGGCAGACGAATGCATGCAGTATGCGGCTGCGAACCCTTTCGCGTTCACCCAGTCTCTCGCGCTGGCGGCGTGTCCCATCGCACTGTGGCGAGGCGAGAAGAAGCGCGCCCGCGAGCTCGTGGACAAGCTGATCGAACATTCTGCGAGGCACCCGTCGGCCTACTGGCAACCCTGGGGTCACTGCTACCACGCGGTGTTGTCAATCCAGGAAGTCGAGGCTACGTCGGCGGACCCACGGCTTTCTGGACTCATGCCCGAAACAACCAACGTGATGGTGCAAGATTGCATCGCCACCCTGTCGGAAGAGGACATTGGAGAGACCGTTCTCCAGCGCGTGCTGGACGGTCGTGTGGGATGGTGCGCCGCCGAGGTGCTGCGCCGGCATGGCGAAAGCATCCTGAAGCACGGCAGCACGGAAGCGACCGTTTCAGAAGCGGAATCCCTCTTCACGAGATCACTGGAAATATCGCGCAAACAGGGTGCGCAGGCCTGGGAACTGCGCGCCGCCACGAGCCTCGGGCGGCTGTGGCGCTCCTGCGGCCGCGCGACGGCGGCCTCTCAGCTTGTTCGTTCGTCCTTTGAGCGGTTCACCGAGGGTCTCGAGGATGCCGATCTCCGCACGGCACGCGACCTGCTCGAAGAAATGGCCTAGCCCCCGGGCGCGGCGGCGAGCTTTGCCATACGGCCACGGATGTCGATCGCATCCCGGTCCTCGCCGACTGCGCCTGGCTTCACGTCTATTCACACGGATTCACTCGCGCCTCCAGCTGATCAGGGTTCATCATGGGTGTCATGCGTTCCGGTCACTTTTGCCGATCACGAGGAGATTGCAGATGCCGATCCCTTATCACGCGATAGACACGACGCCCGCTTTCCACATAAGCGATCGTTTACCTCCGGCGGGCCCGGCACGTCTCGACACGGTCGTGATCGGCACCACTTCCCCGGCACTGCGCTTCGGCCTGGAGGGCCTGATCGGTACCCTGCCGGAACTGCATCTGGCCGGTTCGGCAAGCACGCTGCCCGAGTTGGCGCAAGCGTGCTCACGCGCCGGTCCTTGTCTTGCGCTGACAGACGGCCTTGCGGCCGATGGCAGCGTCGCCCAACTCATCCATCGCCTTGCTTCCCATGCAAGACTGGTGCGGATCGTCCTCATTACCGATGGCTGCCGGACGGTGACCGTGCGCGAGGCGTTCAAGAGCGGCGTTCTCGGCTTCGTCAGACCGAGTGACGGCATCGACGAGATTCGCAGCGCTTTGCAGAGGGTGGCGACCGGTCAGCGCCACATTCCCGGCGATATCGCCACCCACTTGGCGGAATCGCTGGAACTGGAGGACCTGACCAGCCGCGAAATGCAGGTCCTGGACCTGCTGTCACTCGGCCGATGCAACAAGTCGATCGCCAATGAGCTCGATGTGGCCGTGGGTACCGTCAAGACTCATGTCAGAGCGATCATGTGCAAGCTTGATGCACCCTCTCGAATGGCGGCGATCCTGGAAGCCAATCGTCTGGGACTCATCAGGATTGCCTAGGGCCTGCTAACAAGTGGGTACTGGCCCGCCGGTAAGCTCCGCGAAAAGGTAGTCGGCATACCATCGCGGCCAGTTTGCGTCGTACTCCGTGCCCGTGCGCTCCTCATGCTCGCCGTGTGCGATGGCAGTTCGCCGCAGAGCCGCCTCCAGCTCGGCCCGCGAGTTGAATTGCGCGGTCTTCGTATCGACCCGGCCAGGCAGGCGAGACGTGACTTCTTGCAGCAGCCACGCGTTGCCGTCCGGATCGTTGAATGCGGCGTACGAACAGTACGTCTGCCTGGCCGCATGCGGCCCCGGTGCGGGCGCTTCCCCCGGCATTCGGTGGAAGATTTCTCCTACCTCGATGCCGCGCTGGATCAGTTCGGATCGGGCCGCTTCGATGTTCGTCACCGCGAGAAGGAGCCCATGTGCGGATTCGGGGGGCGCAGGCGTAATGCCATTTCCGATGTGCACCGAACACGAGGATCCCGGCGGCGTGAACTGAAGTGCGCGGAACGACTCGCCATTGGCGAGGTCGGCATCCAGGCGCCATCCAAGCTGTTCGTAGAAGCGCTTGGCTCGCTCTACGTCCGAGACGGGGATCGTGATCACCTCGAGCTTGAAATCCGATCTCGACAGTTCGGCCGCTCCCACCGGAACGCCGGGGCCTTCTGACATGCTCATTACAGCTCCTTGGTTGTGCCTGGTTGCGGCAATCAGTGCCTGTGAGGGTCCGGGCCGGCCTGACCGGGGACGCTGATGGCGATGGTTTCGGTTGCCACGATCTTGTGCACCGGGGTGGCGACTTCAATGCGCATCTTGTGCAGGCCGGGCTGCAAGCCCACCACGATGATGGGATCTTCGCTCGTGTGAGCCCAAGTGCCTGGGCGATCATCGACGGTCACGTGAAGGTGGCCTACCCGTGGTGACACACCGAGCGCGCCATCGCCGAAGACGGGGATGATGCGCATGTTCTCGGTACGGTACTGAACAATGACCACGCCTCGCGCCAGCGGCTCGGCCAATGGTGGATAGACAACGAGCCTGGGCGGCGCCTCGTCGGACAGCGGAATCACGGCGGCTGGGCCGCCGATGTCGCCATTTGTCTGGGCCGATCCCGCCGTGCAGCAAAGAGCGAGTCCGACTGCGCAAGCGAGGTGGCGGAAGGTGGATCGTGTGGCATCTGCAGCACGGATCGGGGCGAAAGGCAGTGCTGCTGCCGAGTTTCGTGATGTTTTCATGAAGACGTCCTTTTGATCGCGATCGATGGCATCTTGAAGGCAAGGTGCCGAGGGAGTGCCGGGACCAGTGTGACCCAGGCCTCCCTCGCAGACATCTGTCATTGGGTAGGCACCGGCGCACCCCGCTGGCGACAGCGGATGCCTCGCCGCGGCTGCGCTGCAGCTGCACAGACGCACCCGCTCGTCCAACCTAAGTCGCAGAAGCGTGATGTATCGGCACCGTGTTGCCAGTGCGGCACGCCGCACTGCGCAAGACGCGGGACCAACCTTGCACTTCCGCATCCTTGACGCGGTCTCGCGCCGATGAAATATGCACGGGTCTACCCAAAGCCAGATACGCCATGGCCTGGATCGCGCCAAAGTCGAAGCTACACATCGGCCGGACACCAGTTCCATACGGCCGACCCTGAACTGCCACACGAGGGCACTCATCACTCATGCTTCAGACAGAAAGGATCCAGATCATGAGCTCTCACCAGAAAGTCGCCCTTATCACTGGCGCATCTCAAGGCATCGGTGCCGGCCTCGTCAAGGGCTTTCGCGATCGAAACTACCGCGTCATCGCGACGTCGCGAACCATCAAGGCATCCGACGATCCCGACATCCTGACGGTTGCCGGCGATATCGGCTCAGCCGACACAGCGCAGCGCATCATTTCACAAGGCCTCGAACGCTTCGGACGGGTTGACACCCTGTCAACAACGCGGGAGTCTTCATCGCGAAGCCGTTCACGCAGTACACGGAGGCCGACTTCCTGTTGAAGATCGCCACCAACGTCGCTGGCTTTTTTTCACATCACCCAAGCTGTCGCCGAGGTGATGGAACGTAGTGGCACCGGTCATGTCGTGAGCATCACCACCAGCCTGGTCGACCAAGCCAATGTCAACGTCCCCTCTGTCCTGGCATCGCTCACGAAAGGCGGCTTGAACTCGGCAACCAGATCACTTGCGGGCGAGATCCTGCGCGTCGACGGTGGCCAGAGCGCAGGTCACTGATCAACCGGACCGAGGGGGCAGTGCTCACTTGGCGGGCACGAACGCGGGCTTGCCTTTCTCGACGATATAGGTGGCGAGTTCCGAGGCCTTGGTGGAGCCGATATTCCTTGCCGTGTGAACTGCACCGTTGGGGATGAACAGGGCGTCTCCCGTCTTGAGAACCACGGGCGGCTTGCCATCGATCTGATACTCGATCGTGCCTTCCAGAACATACGCAACCTCCACACCCGGATGCGAGTGCCTCGGTGCCACCACCCCGGGACCGAAGTCCACCCGAACCTGGACGACCTCGCGTCCTGGAGTGTCGAGATCGTGCTGCAGGACGTCGGTGCGTCCAAGCCCGGTAGACTGCGCCGGTGCCAGTTGTGCTGTCAGGCTGCCTCCTATGACCAGCATCGCTGCGGCGACTGTTCGAATCGTGCTCATCTGCATATCCTTTCCGTGATGTGAATGAACGTCTTCAGTGACCGCCTTGGCCAGAAGTACGAACTTCTTTGACGGTTTGATTGGGATCTTGAAGATGCGGGTAGTGCCCGACGTTGGCGAGCAACGAGATGTGCAGCTTCGCCTTCTGCGCAAGCTCGAGACCCATTTCCTTGTTGATGTAGAAGTCCTTTTCGCCCCAGACGACCTTGACTGGCGTCTGAAGCTTGCCAAGGTTGGCTTCGAAATACTGTTGGTCGCGGGTGAAGTGAGCGTAGTAGTGATAGAAGGCGTCGGCAGTGGTGAGGCTGCCATGGTTCCAGCCGCGCAGCATGTCTTCCTTGAACTCCTGCGAAAGTTCGAACTGCTCGCTCTTTGTCAAGCCCCTTCTGAACGCGTTCTCCAGGATCTCGTCTCGGTTCTTGTTCAACGCGGCGCGCACCAGGTCAGAGGAAGGCTTCGCCTTCAGTGCCTGCAGGTTGTCCACCATGTATTGCGGCCTGTTCAGCGGCGCGAAGTCGCCAACGATGATGGACTTTGCGATGCCCGGATCCTCGAGCGCGAGTAGAAGCGCAGGCAGGGCTCCGATGTCGGTCGCGTAGATGGTCAGGGTGGACGAGTCGATGTTCGCCTTCCTGATATAGGCCTTCAAGACGCGCGCGTATTCGCTGGGTGCGTAGGAGAACTTGTCAGCCGGCGGCCTCGTCGAGAGGCCGAAGCCCGGCCAGTCGAAAGCATGCACTTCGTAGTCGTCGGCCAGAGTGGGTGCGATGTTCTTCCAGGCATACAGGGTCTCGGGAAAGCCGTGCAGGAAGAGCACGCTGCCCTTGGGCTTGGAGCTTCGGACGACCATCCTCCTGAGTTGAATCCCGGAATCGATCTCGAGGAAGCCGATCTCTTCGCGCGGGCTTCGATGGGCGATGTGAGTGCATGCAGCCAGCACGGCGGCTCCGAGGAGGAGGGCATACATGGAGAGCCTTTGAATGGTCAGCCGGGGCATCGGGGGTAGCCTTTCTTGATGAAAACGCTGCGCGCCCCGTCACACGGCGCGCCACAAAGTCGATTAAAGAAGAAACCTGTATCGCCGGTGTGTCGAGCGATGGCTGATTTGCATTCGGGTGTGTTTGCGCACGCGTCGGACACACAGGCGTACAAATCGGCCCGCAGCGCTGCGCCCCTACGGCGTCACTTTCCGTACTCGCCGAGGTAGCGGCCCAGGTGCCGCTCGGCATCGCTGTGGCGCTGCAAGCCTTTGTCGACCAATGCCTTCAGCCTGGCCTGTGCGGCGGGCCGTTGTACCGAGGTGATGAATGCATCCCAGCTTGCCTGCAGCTCCGCGTCGGTCGGAAGGCTGGCGACGTTGACCAGCTTCTTGGTGTCGATCACGGCCTGGCGGGTCGGCCTCGATCCGGTCCAGCACGGCGGAAAGTCCCTTGACGACGCCGGCACCGATGATGTTGAGCGGAGGATTGTCCAGGGTGACCCGCCAGCAGGCCGCGGTGCGCTTCGTGATGCGCACCTTGGCGGCCTCCACCGCGCCGCTGATTTCGCACTCGCAGTGCTTGGCTTGGGTGCGGCAGGCGTCTGCGCATGCGCGACGCTGCATGTGACAAGTGCGAGGGCGAACGCCAACGCGAACCTCGATTCGGCAAGACCAGCCAAAGCCATCTCGCCTGCCGGGACGAACATTGTTCGGGATTGACCCATGGTGGTTTCCTCATTCGGGAAGTGGAGGGGTCAATATCGCGCGGCGTTCTGATCATTGCCTCCGGCCGAGGACGCAGAAGGTTCCCATCTTTTGGCGAGATGCCGACGCAAGGCAAATGAGTCGTGGTCATCTTTGACTGGCAGAACTGGGTGTCCTCCTCCCGCCTGGGAAGCGGTGCCGCTTGGTTCATGCTATCTGGCTCAGGCGGTTGGCGCTCGCTATCGATGCGCTACGGTAAGCAGGGTTCTTCGCCGATGAGTATCAGCGCAGCGCGGTAGGCAGTCCGCGCCGCGGAACGGATTTCATCGACCAGCAGGCGTTGGCGCTGCGCGCGATCCTTTGGCGAGAGGGGGGCCGGCTCGCGCATGAGGCGCTGCGTCACATTCAGCAGCATGGACGAGGACGTCAGGCAGAAGTGGATCGCTGACCGCTCCCGTGACGCGTTGTTGGCTTCCTCGATCCTGCGGACTGCCGCCTCCTTCGCTGGCCCTGACAGTTCACCAAGATTGGTAGGGCCGCACCAAGGCGCGAACTCGTGGTCGCCGTAGCGCCCATCGAGCATCAGCTCGATCGCGTGAAGAGCCCGTTCGATCTCGAGCATCTCGGTTGTTTTCATTGGGAATTCCACACTCGCGACTGTCCTAACGGCCACATGCCGCACAAAAGCGCTCAGTCGGCCCGGGGTCAACAACTTCGATTGTTGGCAGTTCAGTCTGCGCCGAACAGTGTCAGTTCGTGCGAACTTGACCGGACCAGGCCCGGCGCAGCGTCACGACTAGGGTCAGTTTGTGGATATTTGCTTCACCAATTCGCCGACAGTACGCAGTGCCGAAGTGAAGCGCGGGTCCGCGCCATGGCCAAAGTTGATGCGTACGCAATGCGTGAAACGCCGGTCGGTCGAGAAGATGTGTCCCGGCGCCAGGGTGATGTTGCGTGCTAGCGCGAGCTGGTGTAGTGCCAGCGCGTCGACGCTTCTCGGCAGCTGGAGCCACAGGAAATAGCCGCCTTCCGGGCTGGCGGCACGAGTTGCGTGTGGGAAGAACTCGCGGACGGCGTCAATCGCAGCGGCCTTGTAGCCGGCCAGCGTCGCCCGCATTCGGCGCAGATGGCGGTCGAAGCGGTCCTTCGCCAGATAGCTGGCGATCGCGGCCACCGATGGAATCGCTGGTGAGAGCGTCTGCAGGAGCCGCAACTGCTCGATCTCCCGCGCAAACCTGCCACCCGCGACCCAACCGACACGATAACCGGGCGCGAGGCACTCGGAGAAGGAGCCGCAATGCAATATGAGACCGTGGCGGTCATAGAGTTTCGCCGGCAGGGGCCTGCGGTCGTTGAAATAAAGTTCGCCACAGACGTCGTGCTCGATCAATGGGATGCCGCGGCGAGCAAGGAGCGCCACTAGCTCGACCCTGGAATCGTGAGGCATCAGGCTGCCGAGCGGGTTCTGGAAGGTGGGCATGAACCAGCAGGCCTTGATTCGATGACGCCTGAGCGCAAGGGCCAGCGCGTCGACATCGACACCATCGCGGGGGTGTGTGGGAATCTCGAGGGCCCGGAGCTTGAGCCGTTCGATCGCTCGCAGGGCAGGGTAGAAGGTCGGCGACTCGACGGCCACCACGTCGCCGGGGCAAGTGACCGCCTGCAGGCACAGGTTCAAGCTCTCCATCGCACCGCAGGTCAGGATGATTTCATCGGGATCGACTGCCATTCCGCTGAGCCCGTAGCGCAACTGAATCTGCCGTCGCAGAGCTTCATTTCCCGGTACCAGATCCTCGGCCACGCGCCAGGGGTCCAGATCGCGCATGCCGTTCCAGAGATGGCGCGCGAGCTGAGGGAGTGGGCAAAGCAGGGGGCTAGGGAAGGCAGAGCCCAGCGGCACGAATTTGGGCATTCCGGACGAGCGGATCAAGTCGATGACGAGGTTGTCGATCTTGTCGCCCGAGAATGGCTCCTCCGTTTGTGAGATCTTTGTCGCGGCCGGCGCGGACAAAGCGCGGGGTCTAACGTAGTAGCCCGAGCGTGGACGGGCTTCAATAAGGCCACGTGCTTCCAGGAGATAGTAGGCCTGGAAGACAGTGGATCGACTCAGCCTCTGCGTGGCACTGGCTTCGCGCACCGAGGGTAACCGGGCGCCAGTTCGCAACACCCCCCCGCAAATCAGCTCCTCGATCTCGCTCGCATAGCGCTCGTAGCGCGTGCTCATGCCTGCGCGAGCGCCGCGCAGCTATGTTGGCTTGCGGAGTTCTTCATGGTGGGTGCATCGCCTGGAGACGCGGCGCGCTCCGGCCGTTGCGCTGAACAGCTGTTGAACATTCAGACAGGGGCCCTGGTCCAGACCGGACGCGGTGGACTCGCAAGCCGGTGTGACTGCTCTGCGAGCAAGGTCTACGAAGCCTGGGTCGGGCGCGCATCGGCTGCGAGCCGGTCCCGTTCGAAAGCAAGGCCGTCGAACGACGCGCCAGTTCACCAAAGGACTAAGGGTTCAGGAGCCGGTGAGCGAGCGCCAAAAGGGAACAGTCGGGCGCAGGCGACAGGAGCGCAAGCGTTTTGGAGCAATCGGAGTCCGCGGTCTTGAGGGCTCCGCCCGCATTCGCGCTGCGGGTCGGGGGCGTCAGAGCGACGCAGTCGTTGATTGGCGTTATTTGAGTGGTCTTCATCAAGCAATTTCTTGATCTCAAGCCATCAGGGCAACGGGCTCGAACTTAGGCAAATTCTCGGCCCGCAAGGATCAACTGAACAGGATCAGTTCCCTGGCAATTGAACGGGCCAGATCGCGGAAGCCGATCGACATCGGTCAAGCCAAGAAGTTGACAACCTTCATCCACTGCCCGCCGGAATGTCGCCGTACACGGGGTTTGACACCGGCATTGCGCCGCGCGCGGCACGATCCCGATGACCAAGCTGCGAATGTGTTGAATGCACAGCCCCAGGGGTACCACACGCCTGAGAGCAGAGCGGGCCACCCGGGGTGTTGCGCGAGGCGGGCGCAGATTGCCAGGCCGCAAAAGTTGGGCGTGCTACGCAAGGGCGCCGACCGGAGAATGGAGCTTTTTGCTTCAGTGCCGTCCGTCGGCCAGCGCATGGCGACTCGCCGCGCACTGCGTCGCGAGTTCACCGACGGTCTTCAGTGCGGGCACAAAGCGCGGGTCGCCGCCATGGCCGTAGTTCAGCCGGACGCAGTTCCTGAAGCGCCGGGCGGCGGAGAACAACGGCCCCGGCGACAGGCTGATGCCGTGTTCTCTCGCGAGCATGTGCAGTTCGATCGTGTCGACGGCCGTGGGCAATTCGAGCCACAAGAAATAGCCGCCTTCCGGCACCGCCATGCGCGTGCCGGCGGGGAAGTGCGTCTGCACGGCTTCAATGGCCACGGCCAGGTAGCCGGCGAGCGCCTTGCGCATGCGCCGCAGGTGCCGGTCGTACCCGCCCTGGTCGAGGTAGGCCGCAATGGCGGCTTCCGAAGGGATGGCCGGCGAGAGCGTGTACATAAGACGCATCTGCTCGATCTTCGCTGCAAAGCGTCCGCCGGCCACCCATCCGACGCGGTAGCCGGGCGCCAGGCACTTGGAGAAGGAGCCGCAATTCATCACCAGGCCTTGGGCATCGAAGGCCTTGGCCGGCAGCGGCTTCTTCGCGCCGAAGTAGAGCTCGGCATAGACGTCGTCCTCGATCAGCGGAACTGCATGCTTCGCGAGCAGAGCGACCAGCGCTTTCTTGCGATCCTCGGGCATCGAACTGCCCAGAGGATTCTGGAAGCTGGTCATGAGCCAGCAGGCCGAGACGCGCTGGTGTTCGAGCGCCGCGGCCAGCGCGTCAATGTCAATGCCACGGGCCGGCGAGGTCGCGACCTCGAGCGAGCGCAGCTGCAGGCGCTCGAGCGCCTGCAGCGCCGCGTAGAAGGTGGGCGACTCCACCACGACCAAGTCCCCGGGCCGCGTGACCGCCTGCAGGCTCAGGTTCATTCCTTCCAAGCCGCCATTCGTCAGCACCAGCTCGGCGGAGTCGACGGCAATGCCTTCCATCGCGTACCGCAGCTTGATGTGGCGGCGCAGCGCTTCGCTGCCGGGCGCCAGGTCCTCGATCAGGCGCCAAGGTTCGAGGTCGCGCATCTCGGTCCAGAGGTGCCGCGCCAATCGCGGGAGCGGGCACAGCGATGGGCTCAGGAAGGCCGAGCCAAGCGGGACGAACTCGCGGCGCGCCATCGGACCCAGCAGCTCGAAGACGAGCTGGCCGATGTCCACGTTCCTGGCTCTTCCATCGGACTTCGAATCCGCCGGCGCCTCCAGCTTAGTGTGCGCGAGGCCTGTCTTCACGTAATAGCCGGAGCGGGGGCGCGCCTCGATCAGGCCGCGCGTTTCGAGCAGGTAGTAAGCCTCGAAGACAGTGCTGCGGCTAAGGCCGCGCGCGGCACTCGTGGCGCGCACCGAGGGCAGGCGGTCGCCGGGCCGCAGCATGCCGGTGCGGATCAGTTCGGCAATCTCGTTCGCACAGCGTTCGTATAGCTTCATGACTCCACCTAAAGCGGCGTCACGCAACTAGGCTGCTCCATGTGCAGAGGGCGCCGAATGATTATTGCACGCACGATCCGCAATGCGGGTCACCCGAGTTCTCAAAAGCAGGCCCGCGCAACTGGTCTCCTTACTCCACCGAAAACTGGCCCTTCCTGGAAAACGCCCGGTTACCAACAATGGAGAACTGCGCAGGGCTTGGCGCCTGTGCGTCGGCCAGCCAACGTTCGTATGAGGAACTGGCCCTTGGCGGTGCCCCCGTTTACGGTCACATTCCAGTTCCCATGCTCATACCAGTGACCTTGCGGCCCGGACTCACCTTCTATGGCTTGATCGCGCTACACGACAAGGAGGCCCTGCGCGAGTGCCGGTGCGAAGGTCGGCCGTACTCTCCCGTCGCGCACTGAGCACCTTCCGGGGCGCTTCTGATGGCGATGCGCGTTACTGACTGTTGGTCCAGACGCGGACGGCAAGACGCCCGGGTCGGCATCACGAAGGACACGTCGAAGAACAGCTTCCAGCCAGGTCGTGCGGCAATGCGGGTCGAAGTACTTCAGCTTCTGCACCGGCTCTCCAGATTGCAAAGCGCGACCCGCGGCCACGCGTACTCGCGCCCCAGCATTGCCCTCGCGTACAGATAGTTGTTCCTGGCGCGCTCGCTGAAACGGTCGAGGGCGACATGGCCTTCGCGGTCACAGGGAAATGCGAGCGCGCGGCCCTGCTGGTACAGCGACTGGAACCGGAGCTCGCGATGCGCTGCAGCAGGATGTGCAGGTGCGGCGACTGGCCCGTCGATTGCTTGAACATCCGCGCGAAATGAAAGGGGCTCAGGTGCACTGCATCGGCCAGCTCTTCGACGTGAATCGTCTCGCCCACGTGCTCGGCGATGAACGTGCGGACGCTGCGCATCTTGTGGGCCGCCAATCCGCCGCAAGCCACGGCCTTTGCGGGCCCCGCGGCTGCGTAGTTCCTGGCGACGTGCGCAGTCAGCAGGGCGGCCAATGCGTTCAGGAAGCTCGCCGTCAGCCGGTCCAGGCTCGGGAACTCCCGGTCGACAGCGTCGGCGACTTCGCGGATCAGCGAATCGGCCGCTGCATGGGGTTCGACAAAGCTCAGCTCGTCGCTGCCCAGCGCGGCACGGGCCGTCTCGCTGAAGAAGGGCTCTGCGATGCTGAGGATGAGCGTGTTGGAACCGGGCCTGTCTGCGAGCGAATGACGGCGCGCCGGCGGAACGACAAGGACCAGCGGCGCGCGGACGTGAGAAACCTCATGGATTCAAGCTTCACCGGCCCTGCTGCCTCCGGGTCCGGTCAGGGTGAACAGGTCGCCCTCGAAATCGCGGGCTCGACACTGGGCATGCATCGCCACATCTGCGCCTTCTTCCGCAGTGCCGAGGAGGAGAATGGCGCGCATGCTCGGGTCATCCAGCAGCATATTTCAAGCGATTCGCAGACCTCGATTTCGCGCATCACCGGACACGCCGAGTGGGCCGGTGAACACTGGCCGGGAGTGGAAGACTTCCTCGAGTACGAAGCCCGCCTCAATGATGTGGTGCCGAAAGGGCGCGACACCGTGGTCTGCCTGTACGACCTTTCCAAGACCAGCGCTTCGCTGGTGGCCGACGTGCTGCGCACGCACCCTGTCATCATCCTGGGTGGCGTGCTGCACGAGAACCCGTTCTTCACGCCTGTGGAGCAATTCATCACCGAACTTCGTGCGCGCAAGGAAGCGTCCTGACGCGCCGCCTTCCGGCGCCGATCTGGATTGTCATCACCAGTCGAGGTCGATCTGCGGGCGCGCCGGATCCTGCTGCACCGCGGCGCGTTTGCGCGTCAGATGCCGGTTGACGAAGTCGGCAAGTTGCGACTCGCTCATCATCCCCGATTGCATGGCCAGCTTCTGGCCCTGGTGGACCAGCATCAACGTCGGCACTGAGCGGATCGCATACTTCGCCGCAATGGACGGCGCCTCGTCGATGTCGACCTTGACGACAGACAGTTCCTGACGCCGGCGCTCCGCGAAGGACTCCAGCGCCGGGGCCATGGCCTGGCACGGTCCGCACCAGGAGGCCGAAAAATCGACCAGCACCGGATGCTGTTGCGCGGCGAGCGTCGAGTCGAAGTCGCGTTCGCCTGCATGGATCACTGCTGACATGTAGCCTTCCTCCTTCAATGCGCCATCAGCACCGGCAGCGTCATCGAGCGCAGCATGGTCCGCGTCACGCCGCCGAGCAGCAGCTCGTGGATGCGGTGGTGGCCGTAGCAGCCCATCACCAGCAGATCGCTGGCCTGGTCCGCGGCATGGGACAGCAGCATCTCGCCCAGCTTGTCCGGCTCGTCGGGGTACCGGTTCGCAGATGCCTCGATGCCATGCCAGCGCAGCGCGCGCACGATGCCGAAGGTGGTCTCCGCCGGGCCGTAGTTGTCCGGTCCCCAGGACACGACGTGCACGCGTTTGGCGCGCCGCATCAGCGGCAGCGCGCCGGCGACGGCGCGGGCGCATTCGCGCGTGGGCTTCCATGCGACCAGCACGTTCTGGCCGACGACCGGATAACGCCCGGCATGGGGAATCACCAGGGCCGGCTTACCGCTTTCCATCACGACCGATTCCACGAAGTCGCTCGGCACGTCCGACGTCAGCGGGTCTTCGGGGTCATGCTGGCCCAGCACCATCAGGTCGACATAGAGCGAGGCCTGCGCCGCGCCCCAGACGGGCGGATCGCCCGGCACCTCGGCCCAAGTCATTGCCGGATCGCCAGAAGCCAGCGCCTCGTCGAACAGGGCGCGGGCGAACTCGCGATGCTCGGGGTCGATCTGGGGCACGATCGGCACGGCCAGGGCCTCGACATCGACGCGCAGCGGCAAGGGCAACAACCGCGGCTCGATGGCCAGCAGCGCGACAAGCGTTGCCGCACCGTGGGCCGGCGCGATCCTGCGCGCCAACGCGAGCCGCTCCGCGCAGCGCGGCGAGGCGTCCATGTGAACCAGAATGGATTGATAGCCGTCCATGTCATTGCTCCTGGTGCGCCGGCGCGACGGGCTTGCTGCGCTGCATGCTGCCACTCACTTGGTGGCCGCGCTGGTTGCGCCGGCGGCGGGCTTGCTCTTGAGCTGCGCGCGGACCTCGCCCTTCGGGTGCGCCTTGGAGCGCACGTTGGCGTGGAGCTTGCCGGCCTTGTGGTGCGACATCTGCGCCGGCGTGAGGCGCGTGTTGGCGGGAACCTCCCAGCGACCGTCGGCCACCGGCATCAGCATGACGACCACTGGTACGGCGGCGTCCGCGTCGTCTTCGATGAGGGCCGTCGCGCCGTCCATGCCAGGTGCTTCGACGATGCCGCTAACGGTGCCGTCGTCGGCGACGAGGATCAGCGCCCGGCCGGTGGACGTCGTCTGCACCGGGGGAACTTCCATGGCGCCCGTGAGGATAGCGGGCACATCGGCCGTGTCCATCGATGAGGTGCTGGTATCGGTCTGTGCGCACGCGGCGAGAGCGAGCGCGACGACGAGGGGAAGTATCTTCATCATGGGGCCTCCTTGAGAGTGCAGGTTGGGGATGTGATGGGTCGAGCATAGGAACTGAAGCTGCGCCGCGTCTTCCTGAGGCCTGCGGTTCGTGTCCTGCTTCTGGGGTGAAGGCAGCTGCGGGCCCACGCGGGCGGCGCCGGCACGGCACAATCGCCTGCACTCAGCAGCGAGGAGGTCCCCGATGGCATCGCGACGCAAGCCCTGGTTCCTGCGCGAGACACGGCGCTATTGGCCGCTGATGACAATCAACGAGCGTTTCGAGCACCTCGTCGCCTTCGCGCTCGGATTCATCATCGCGGTGCTGGTCGCGCTGGCGCTGGTCCAGCTGCTGGTGCACGTGGTGCCGCTGCTTCTGACCGGCGCACTCGATCCGTTGGACCACGAGGTGTTCCAGAGCCTGTTCGGGATGGTGATGACACTCCTGATCGCGCTGGAGTTCAACCACTCGATCGTCCGCGTCGCGCTGCGACACAACGGCATCGTTCAGGTCAAGACGGTGGTGCTGATCGCCCTGCTGGCGCTCAGCCGCAAGTTCATCATCCTCGACACGAAGTCCACCGAGCCGGAGACGGTAGCCGCACTGGCCGGCGCGACCCTGGTGCTGGGCATCGTGTACTGGCTGCTGCGCGAGCGCGACGACAGGATCGAATCGCCCGATGCGCACGATGACATCGGTGCGCGTGAGCGAAGGGATCCCGACCGCCCCTGAACAGGCGCCGCTCAGCCGGCGTCGAGAAAGCGGTGCACGAAGGCCACGGCCATCGCCCCTTCGCCTACCGCCGATGCGCAGCGGCGCACCGCGTTGTGCCGGACGTCGCCGGCAGCGAACACGCCCGGGATGCTGGTCTCGAGGAAATACGGGTCGCGGTCCAGCGGCCACCGCGGCGGGTGCTGTCCGCGTCGCAGCAAATCGGGACCCGTGACGATATAGCCAGCCTCGTCGCGCACCATGCCGATCGATTCCGCCCAATGGGTCTGCGGCTCGCCGCCGATGCAAACGAAGAGCCATTGCGCTGGGACGCGACGTTCGGCGCCGGTGGCGAGGTCGCGCAGCGTGATCTCGCGCAGCCCGGTGTTGCCATGCAGCGCACTCACCTCCGTGCGCGCAAGGACCTCGATGTTGGGACTGGCTGTGATGCGGTCGATCAGGTAGCGCGACAGGGTGCCCTTCAGCGATGCGTCCCGGATCACCATACTGACGCGGCTCGCGTGCGGCGCGAAATGCATCGCTGCCTGGCCGGCCGAGTTGCCACCGCCGACGATGAACACGTGCTGCCCGCGCGCCAGCGGCGCCTCGCTGGCGCCAGCGCCGTAGTAGAGGCCCGAGCCCATCAGCTGCTTCTCGTTGGGCAGGCCGAGTCGCCGGTAGGCCACGCCGGTGGCGCAGATCACGGCGCGCGCGACGATCCGAGTGCCATCCTCGAGCACGCCGACGCCGCGTCCGGGGCGCAGTTCGGCGTGCACGCCTTCGCGGGCGAGCAGGATCTCGACGCCGAACTTGCGGGCCTGCTCGCGGGCACGCTCCGCCAACTCCATGCCGCTGATGCCCTGCGGAAATCCCAGATAGTTCTCGATCTTCGAACTGCTGCCGGCTTGGCCGCCGACTGCCAGGCGCTCGACCAGAACGGTCGACAGGCCATCGGCCCCGGCGTACACGGCAGCGCTCAGCCCGGCCGGCCCGGCGCCGTAGATGGCCAGGTCGTATTCGCCGCGCGACGGATTCCTGAACCAGCCGAGTTTCTCGGTGATCTGCCGAATCGTCGGGCATTCCATGCGGGTGCCGTCGGGGAACAGGCAGATCGGCAGCCGCGCATCGTGCAGGTGGTCGACCTGCGCTTCACTGCGTGCGCTGTCGTCGCTCGGCAGCGGCACCCACTCGAAGGGCACGTCGCTGCGGTGCAGGAAGTCGCGTATCGCCCAGGCGGCGGCGTTGCCCAGTCGCCCATAGATCTTCACCAGCGCCGGCCCCGCTGGCGACGGTGGGTCTCTGGCATCGCTCATGGCCATGGTCGAAGCCTCAGCGCGCCCATGGGATGGAACTCATGTGCCGACCTGTCTGCAGCGCTGCGATGCGCTCCTCCAGCGGCGGATGGCTCGCGAACAGGCGCGTCCACGACGATGGACTGTTGATGCCCAGGGTCCGCAGCGACTGCGGCAGCCCACCGGACTCGATGCCGCCCAGGCGGCCCAGCGCACGGATCATCGGTTCCGGCGATTTCAACAGGCTTGCCGACCCTGCGTCGGCGCGGAACTCGCGCCAGCGCGAGAACCACGCCACGATCAGCGAAGCGGCGATGCCGAACACGATCTCGCAGAGGAATACCGTCGCGTAGTAGCCGATTCCGCCGCCGGCGTGTTGGTCGTCCTCGCGTCGCGACACCAGGCTGTCCACGAGGTAGCCGACGATGCGCGCGAAGAACACCACGAAGGTGTTGACCACGCCTTGGATCAGGGTCATGGTCACCATGTCACCGTTGGCCACATGGGACACTTCATGGGCGAGCACCGCTTCCATCTCCGCGCGGTTCATGGTTTGCATCAGGCCGGTCGACACGGCCACGAGTGATGCGTCGCGAAAGGCGCCGGTCGCGAAGGCGTTCGGCGCGCCCTCATAGATCGCGACCTCCGGCTCGCCGATGCCCGCGCGTCGCGCCAGCGCGCGCACGGTCTCGAGCAGCCAGGCCTCTTCAGCGCTCTGCGGCTGCTCGATGACCCGCGCGCCGGTGGACCATTTCGCAAGCGGCTTGGACATCAGCAGCGAGATGAACGAACCGCCGAAGCCGACCACCAGCGAGAAGATCATCA
The DNA here is from genome assembly GCF_901827175.1 of Variovorax sp. RA8. Classification (NCBI taxonomy): domain Bacteria; kingdom Pseudomonadati; phylum Pseudomonadota; class Betaproteobacteria; order Burkholderiales; family Comamonadaceae; genus Variovorax; species Variovorax sp. RA8. Next base: position 1,329,533 of record NZ_LR594662.1, read on the forward strand.
GCGCGCCGATGTCCAGCCCGTTGGCGCTAAGGAAGCGGTCCACGCCCAGCAACCGCAGCGTGACCGACAGCACTAGCACCACGGCGAGGTTGGTGGCGAGGAAGAGGAACAGGCGCTTCATCGGGTTTCTCCGTCGCCAGCAGCGTAGGCGCGGCGGAAGCGGCCGTCTTCCAGATTGCTGCGCAAAACTGACCAGGTCCGGCGGCGCTGGACAGAACTTCACGCGGGGCACACACTTGCGCGCCCTCGGAGGTGCCATGCCATTCGCCAGCGACCGCGAACGCCGGAAGTCGATCGTGTTCATCGTCGACGACGACGCGTCCGTGCGCGAAGCGCTCAGCAGCCTGATGCGCGCGATCGGATGGCAGGTTCAGACCTTCTCAACCGCGGCAGAGTTTCTAGCCCATACGCGCCCAAATGTGCCGGCTTGCCTCGTGCTCGATGTGCGGCTCCCGGTCACCAGCGGACTGGAGCTGCAGCGCATACTGGCCGAACGCAGCGACGCACTGCCAATCGTCTTCATGACCGGCCACGGCGAGGTCCCGGTCAGCGTGAAGGCGATGAAGGCGGGGGCGGTCGAGTTCCTTCTCAAGCCCTTCAGCGATGCCGAGTTGCTGAATGCGATCGAGCTGGCCCTCGAACGCGATGCTGCCGGCATTCGCGAGCGCACCGAACTTGCCGACATCCGCGAGCGGATGGCGTCTTTGTCGGCACGTGAGCACGAGGTGATGATGCTGGTCTTGAAGGGCCTGCTCAACAAGCAGGCCGCGGCCGAGCTCGGCATCGCGGAGGACACCGTCAAGGTGCACCGGCACAACCTGATGAAGAAGATGGGGGTGCGTTCGCTGCCCGAGCTGGTCAGGATGGTGGAGCGGGCGTAGTCCGATACGCCGTGGTTGTGCGCGAGCAGCGCTTCTTTGGCTTAAACCAAAGGGGCATGGTATGGCGAGCCGGCAGCGCCTATGGTTGCCTTCATCCGGAACATTTGCGAGGTGATGACCATGGTCCCTGCACTGCTTGAGGCGGTCGGCGCGCCAATGCGCGTCGGTTGGCTCCTGTCGTTCGCGAGCGATGAGACCGAGCGCCGGCGGGATGCGATCGAGATCCTGATTCCCACCGAAGACGCGGCGGTCCGCATCGTCTACCGCGCCGACGACGGCGAGGAGCGCGCGACATTTCTGAGGGCACCCCTTGGCCCTGATTTCGGAAGGCCAGGTTTGCTGTGTGCAGTGCCGGCGGCCTGCCGACATCTTGCTGTTGCGGATTGCGCCGGACTTCTTTGCGTGTCAGGCCCGCGCCGCGCTCGGAAATGCGGTGCCGCGTCTGGTGGCCCGCTATGCGGCCCTCGATCCGTTCATCCGCGAGGTCGGCAACGCGTTGGAGGCTGAGCTCCGGAGCGACCGGCCGCCGAACGCAGCCTACCTGGAGCCGCTGGCCCGCGTGCTGGCCGTGCACCTGGCGCGCCATTTTGGCGCAGCGGCTTCGACTGCGGCGTTGCGCACCGGTCTGCTGCAGCACAAGCTGCGGCGGGTCGAGGCCTTCATCGACAAGTACATCACCGAACCCATCCACGTCGAGCAGCTCGCGGCCGAGGTGCACATGAGCCCTTTCCACTTTGCCCGCATGTTCAAGCAGGCAACCGGCCAGCCGCCGCATCTCTACGTGGTGATGCAGCGCGTGGAGCGTGCGAAGACGCTGCTGCGCGACAGCGAGCTGGCGCTCATCGAGGTCGCGGCGCAGGCGGGCTTCGGAACACAGGGCCATTTCTGCGGCGTGTTCCGCCGCTACACCGGCTTCACGCCGCGCACCTTCCGGCTGGACTCCCGCGCGGCACTGGCTTCCTGCGTTGCGCGCAATCCTGCGATATAGCTGCGCAGCTCTGTGAAAGACGGCAGCGGTCGGCAAGCCTACTGTCGATGCGACCGACCGCCGCGCCGCCGCGCCCCGCGCGCTGATGTCGGAGGCGACTTCATTTTCCGCAAGCGGGCGCCGGATGAAAGACAAGGAAACATCATGACCATCGCTACCGCTGCCCGTACCGACGTCGAGATCCAGAACGAGGTGCTGGCCGAACTGAAATGGGAACCACGCGTGCAATCCAACGAGATCGGCGTTGCCGTGAAGGAAGGCGTCGTCACGCTGACCGGCTATGTCGATTCCTACACCAAGCGCTGGGCTGCGGAAGAGGCTACGCATCGCGTGCGCGGCGTGAAAGCCGTGGCCAATGACATCGAGGTCCGGCTAGGCACCAGCTACGAGCGCACCGACCCCGATATCGCCGCATCCGCAGCGCGCGCCCTGCAATGGGACATTCTGCTGGAGCGGGAAAAGATCGATGTCACCGTTTCCAAGGGCTGGGTCACCCTGAAGGGCACGGTCGCCTGGCAATACAAGAAGCAACAGGCCGAGCGCGTCGTGCGCAATCTCGCCGGCGTGAAGGGCGTCAGCAACCTGATCGAGGTGAAGCCCGATGTGCAACCTTCGGACATCAAGAAGAAGGTCGAGGAGGCGCTGGTACGCAGCGCGCAGACCGACGCCGAGCGGATCACGGTCGAGGTGGAAGGCGGCAAGGTCACCCTCAAGGGCAAGGTGCGCGCGTGGGCCGAGCGCCAGGAAGCGGAGCGCGCGGCCTGGAAGGCGCCCGGCGTCAGCGCGGTCGAGAACCGCATCACGATCGGCCTCTGAGGCTGGCTCGCAGCTTTGCGACACGAACGGCAGGATCGGGCAAGACAGACCGTCGCCGGCGGCCTAGCCTCGATCCTCCACCGGCTTTTACGCAGGAGCATTGCAATGAGGACCAAGGAAGATCCTGGGGCGAATGACAAGTCGTCGAATGCGCAGGCTGACGGCGCGGCGTCCTGGATGCTGATATTGCGCGGCGCCGCCGCGATCCTGTTCGGCGTGCTCGCGGTCGCGTGGCCAGGCCTGACGCTGATCCTGTTCGTGGCGATGTTCGCGGCGTATGCGCTGGTGGGCGGCTTCGCCTCGGTGGTGGCCGCCTTCGCGAGGAGGCGCAGCGATCGGCAGTGGTGGCTGCCTCTGATGCTGGGCATCGTGAGCGTCGCGGCCGGCGTCTATGCGTTGGTCTATCCCGCGCTGAGCGCCCTCGTGCTCGTGCTGGTGATGGGCTTCAACGCCGTGTTGACCGGTGCGCTCGACATCGCACTCGCGATCCGCCTGCGCCGCGTGCTGCGCGGCAGGTGGCCACTGGTGTTGAGCGGCATCGTCTCACTGCTATTCGGCGCCCTGGTGCTCGCCGCGCCCGGGCCGGGCGCGCTGGCCATGGTCTGGCTGATCAGCCTGCACGCCGTGGTCACGGGTGTGCTTCTGCTGAGCCTGGGTCTGCGTATCCGGCGCGCAGCGCATGACCATGCGCCGCAACAGCCGCTGGCTGCCGGCGGGCACTGAATATCTTCATATCCGACAAGGAGCATGACATGGCAATCGATCTGCAGAAATGGAATCCGTTCAAGTTCTCACGGGGCAGCGCAGAGGCGCGGCCGGCATCGAGCGGCTCGGCCGCCGAGGCCTCGCCGCAGCCTCGCCCTCGCGCCGGGGGGGTCGAGTCGGGGCAACTGCTCCAGGCCCTGGATCCCTTCAACATGCTGCCCGGCCTCTTGCGCGGCCCCTTCGGCGGCGCGGGACGCTGGTTCGGCGACTTCAGTCCGGGCATGTTCGAGCCGAAGGTCGATGTCGTCGACGACGGCAACGCCTTGCGCCTCACTGCGGAGTTGCCGGGCATGGAGAAGAAGGACCTGGAGATCGTCGTCGAAGACGGCTTCCTGATCTTGAGCGGCGAGAAGCGCGTGGACGCCAAGCAGGAAGAAAAGGGCTGCTATAGGCTGGAGCGGGCCTTCGGCAGTTTCCAGCGCGTGCTGCCGCTGCCGGACGGCGTCGACCTCGAGCATGCCGAGGCGCGCTTCGACCAGGGCGTGCTGACGCTGCGGCTGCCGAAGAAGGCCGGCGACACCAAGGCCTCGCACAAGCTCGCGATCCAGTGATTTCCTCAATTTTCAACGGAGCGGCATCATCATGAACTCGAACCTTCTTCGCACCGGCATCGCCTGCGCGCTGCTGGGCCTCGCCCAGATTGCCGGTGGTCAGGCAACACAGTCGAATCCGCAGTCGTCCGGGACGCCCAAACCGTCGGAGGCCGCCAAGGCAACTGAGGTACCGGTGGCTGCCCGGGCCGTGCTCGGCGTGACCATCGCCGAAACGCAGCTGGTCGCCAAGGGCTACCGTGCCTCGAAGCTGCTGAACAAGGATGTCTACAACGACATGGGCGACAAGATCGGCAAGGTGGACGACCTCGTGCTTTCGCCCGACGGGACGCTCTCCACCGCCGTGGTGAACGTCGGCGGCTTCCTCGGGATGGGCAAGCACTTGGTCGCGATTCCTGTGCGCCAGTTCGCGCACATCGCGCCGAAGGCCGTGCTGCCCAAGGCCAGCAAGGAAGAACTGAAGGCGTTGCCGAAGTTTGAATACGCGGTCTGACCGCAAAAGGAGCGGACATGGCCAAGTGCGACGTGTGCGGACGCCCCGCCACCACCCAACTCACCCTGCGCGAAGGCGGCAAGACCCGCGAGGTCGCGCTGTGCGACGAACACTATGCCGAGGCGATGGGCAGTGCCTTCGAACGCTCGCCGCTCGAATCGCTGTTTCGCGGCGGGTTGTTCGACGAGTTCCAGAGCTTCTTCGGCGATCGCGCTTCGCTGTTCGGCGACCGGCCGGCCGCCGGCGGCGGCGGCGGCAGTGGTCCGAATGGGCGCCTGCGGGCCGGTGCGCCGCGGCGCCAGCGCTCGCGCGAGGCGGTGGACCTGCGCAGCTTCTTGAACGAAGCCGCGATGGACCGGCTGCAGGTCTCGGCCGAGAAGGCGCTGGCCTACGGCAAGGACGAGGTTGACACCGAGCACCTGCTGTTGGCCTTGGTCGACAACGAGGTGGTGCAGGAGGTCCTGCGCGAGTTGAAGCTGTCAGCGCCCGACATTCAGTCGAACATCGAAGAGAACGCGCCGCGCGGCGAGCACAAGGCCGCCGAAGGCGAGACGCCGCAGATCGGTGTCTCGCCGCGCGCCAAGAGCGCGCTCGACCACGCGCTGATCGCGTCGCGCGAGCTCGGCCACAGCTATGTCGGGCCGGAGCACATTCTGCTCGGCCTGGTTGAAGAGGAAGACGGCTATGCCGGTGAGCTGCTGCGCAAGCTCGGCCTCACTTCGCAGTCGCTGCGCCAGAAGACCGTCAAGGTCGTAGGCAAGGGCGCGGAAGAAGGCAAGCTCAAGCAGCGCAGCGGTACGCCAACTCTTGACAAGTACGGCCGCGACCTGAGCGAGCTGGCACGGCAGGGCAAGCTCGACCCGGTGATTGGCCGCGCCCGGGAGATCGAGACCACGATCGAGGTGCTGGCGCGCCGCAAGAAGAACAACCCGGTGCTGATCGGCGAACCCGGCGTCGGGAAGACCGCGATCGTCGAGGGCCTCGCCCAGCGCATCGTGCAGGACCAGGTTCCCGAGGTGCTGCGCGGCAAGCGCGTGCTGGAACTCAACGTCAACAGCATCGTGGCCGGCGCCAAGTACCGTGGCGAGTTCGAGGAGCGCATCAAGCAGGTGCTCGACGAGATCATCGACCGGCAGGACGAGCTGATCATCTTCATCGATGAGCTGCACACCATCGTCGGCGCGGGCGCCGGCGGCGGCGAGGGCGGGCTGGACGTGGCCAATGTCTTCAAGCCGGCGCTGGCGCGCGGCGAGTTGCATCTGATCGGCGCGACCACGCTCAACGAGTACCAGAAGTACATCGAAAAGGATGCAGCCCTGGAGCGGCGCTTCCAGCCGGTCAACATTCCGGAACCCAGCGTCGCGGACACGATCGAGATCCTGCGCGGGCTGCGTGACCGCCTGGAGGCACACCACAAGGTGAAGATCAGCGAGGCCGCGATCGAGGCCGCGGCGAAGCTGTCCGAGCGCTACATCGCCGCGCGTTTCCTGCCCGACAAGGCGATCGACCTGATTGACCAGGCGGCGGCGCGGGTGCGTATCCAGGCCAGCTCGCGACCCCAGGAGCTGCAGCAGATCGAGGCCCACATGCGCAAGCTGCGCCAGGAGCAGGACACCGCCGGTGCGGCCAAGCAATACGACAAGGCCAAGGGCCTGGGCGATCGCATCAAGACCGAGGAGAAAAAGCTCGCCGACGCCACCGCGGACTGGAAGAAGAAGCGCGGCACCAGTTCCTCCGAGGTGAGCGCGGAGCATGTGGCGCAGATCGTCTCGGCGCTTACCGGCGTGCCGGTGTCCGAGCTGACGACCGAGGACCGCGAGAAGCTCCTCAAGCTCGAAGACCGGCTGCGTGAACGCGTGGTCGGCCAGCAGGAGGCGGTGCACGCGGTCAGCGAAGCCGTGCGCCTGGCGCGGGCCGGCCTCGGCGAGGCCGGCAAGCCGACCGCGACCTTCCTCTTCCTCGGACCTACCGGCGTCGGCAAGACCGAGCTGGCCAAGGCACTGGCGGCGACGGTCTTCGGCAACGAGGACGCGCTGGTGCGCATCGACATGAGCGAGTATTCCGAGCGCCACACGGTCGCCCGGCTGGTCGGCGCGCCGCCCGGCTACGTAGGCTACGAGGAAGGCGGCCAGCTCACCGAGCGGGTGCGGCGCCGGCCCTACAGCGTGGTGCTGCTCGACGAGATCGAGAAGGCGCACCCCGAGGTGCACAACATCCTGCTGCAGCTGTTCGACGAGGGGCGGCTCACCGACGGCAAGGGCCGAGTGATCGACTTCACCAACACCATCGTCATCGCCACCAGCAACCTCGGCTCCGACGTGATCCAGCGCAACCTCAAGGCCAAGGATCGCGAAGTTCTCGAGTACCCGGCGCTGCGCGACCGGCTGATGGAACTGCTGCGCCACCACTTCCGGCCCGAGTTCCTGAACCGGGTCGACGAGGTCGTGGTCTTCCACGCGCTGGGCAGGGCGGAGATCCGTGCCATCGTCGGGCTGCAGCTGCAGCGTGTGGCGCGCACCGCGGCCGCGCAGGACGTGCAGCTCGAGTTCGACGATTCGCTGGTCGACCACCTGGCGGAGATCGGCTACGACCCCGAGTTCGGCGCGCGGATGCTCAAGCGCAAGCTGCGCTCGGAGGTCGAATCGCGGCTCGCAACCGCCATGCTCAAGGGCGCAGTGTCGGCGGGCCAGACCGTGAAGCTCGGCTACGACCCGGTCCAGAAGGCGCTTCGCATCGACAAGGTGTCCGACGGGACGGCGCCGGGCGCGAAGCAGGGCGCCGACACGACGAAGACGAAAACACAGGCAGAGGCGCAAGCAGGAGCGGAGGCCGCCACGGTGACGGCCTGAACGCCGCGCGACGGCGGCCATTCGAACGCGTGTTCCAGCGCATGCTGCTCAGGACTATGCTCCAGCATGAACAGGCTGTTCCGAATGCTGAGGCCCCGCCTGGCGGCACGCCTGGACCGCGAGGCGACGGAGCGCGAGCAGGCGCTGCGGGACTCCACCAACGAGGCCGCGGGCTTGCGGCGCCTGCACGAGTTCTCGACACGGCTGCTCACCCTCAGGGGCTTGCAGCCGCTGCTCGAGGATGTGCTCGAAGCGATGATCGGGCTGCACGGGGCCGACTTCGGCCTCGTGCATCTGGTCGAACGCGAGAGAGGCGACCTGGTGGCGCAGCGCGGGCTGTCCGAGGAGTTTGTCGCCTATTTTGCCCGGACCCACGACGACGGCATGGCCTGCAGCCGGGCGTTGCACAGTGGTAAGCGGGCCGTCATCGAGGACGTGATGACCGATCCGGGCTACGCGCCGCACCGCGCGATCGTCGCGGCCAGCGGCTTTCGGGCAGTGCAGTCCACTCCGCTCATCAGCCACACGGGCGAGCTGCTCGGGATCATCTCCACGTACTTCCGAAAGCCCCACACGTTCTCGCAAGGCGTGCTGCGATTCACCGACCTGTACGCGCGCTATGCGGCCGACGTCATCGAGCGCACCCGGGCCGAGGAGGCGCTGCGCGCCAGCGAAGAGCGCTTTCGCCGCTATTTCGACCTGGGCCTGATCGGCATGGCGCTCACCGCGCCGGATGCGGGCTGTATCGAAGTCAACGACGAGCTGTGCCGCATCGTCGGCTATTCGCGCGACGAACTCATGCGCATCCGCTGGCCCGACATCACGCATCCAGACGACCTGACCGCCGACCAGGTGCAGTTCGAGCAGGTGGTGGCCGGCGAGCAGGACGGCTATGTGCTCGACAAGCGCTTCATCCACAAGGACGGTCGCGCGATCTACTGCACGATGGCCGTCAAATGCCTGCGCGCGAGCGACGGCTCGGTGGATTGCTTCGTCGCGCTGGTGCAGGACATCAGCGAGCGCCACGAGGCGGGCGACGCGCTGCGGCGTACCCGCGACGAGCTCGCGCATGTGGCGCGCGTGGTGGGCATGGGCGAATTGGCGGCATCGATCGCGCACGCAATGAACCAGCCGCTGGCGGCGATGGCGACCAACGGCCATGCCGCCGTCCGCTGGCTGGCAATGCGACCGCCGAACCTCGAGGAGGCGGTTGCCGCCATCGAACGCATCGTCGCCGAGGCGCGCCGCGCCGGCCAGGCCATCGCCAGCATCCGCGACTTCGTGCGGCGAGGCGAGACCCAGCGCTCGCTGGTCGATCTCCACGGGTTACTGCGCGAGGTGGCTGACATGGTGGAGAGCGAAGCGCGCGCGCGCGGCGTCAAGCTGGACCTCGAGCCCCAGGAGCGGGTGCTGGGGCCGGTGATCGGCGACCGGGTTCAGCTGCAGCAGGTGATGCTCAACCTGGTGATGAACGGCATCGAGGCAATGGCGACGACCCCCGCGTCGCTGCGCTGCCTGAGCATGCAGGTCAGCCAGGACGGGCCCCAGATGCAGCGCGTGCGCGTGCGGGATGCAGGCGTCGGGCTGAACCCGCAGGAGCGCGATCGCATCTTCGACGCCTTCTACAGCAGCAAACCGACCGGGATGGGCATGGGGCTTGCCATCAGCCGCTCGATCGTCGAGGCCCATGAAGGCCGGCTATGGTGCTCGCCCAACGAAGAGGGCGGCGAGACCTTCAGTTTCACGCTGCCCGTCTGACCGGCCTGCACTGTTGGCTGCTCGGGTCCGGTGCAATCCCGGCCCGTGATCAGCTGCAAAGGGACGCGTCAGCTGCAATCCGGGCCCATACAACGCGTGCCGCGCGCGTGCCGCCCGCCTGCCTGGGGGCGTCGACCGGTCTCATGCGCCACCAGGGGTATTTACCTAGTTGAAAGCACTGGCGCGCTGCCGCGTGCAGCCTCTATGATGCGTACACCGTGTATACACAGAGTCCACACCGAGTCGACACATGCTGAATCTCAAGAACGAAGACTTAGCGACCCATGCCTACCAAAAGGTGCGCGAGGCGATCCTCCAAGGAGAGTTCGCACCGGGGGCCCCTCTGTTCGAGGTGCATCTGGCATCCCGGATGGGCATGAGCCGCACACCGGTGCGCGAGGCGCTGAAAGTGCTGGCGCGGGATGGCTTCGTGCAGCCAGTGCCTGCGCGCGGTTACATCGTTCCCCACCGCTCGATGGATGATCTTCGCGACCTGTTCGATCTGCGCGAGTCCCTGGAAGGCACTGCGGCGCGCTGCGCTGCGCAGCGCGCAACCGAGGCGGAGCTCGCCGAACTCGAGTCCTTGTGCGTGCGCTATGAAAACGAGCAGGACTGGCATCGTTGGGTGCAGATCGGAACGGACTTTCACAATCTCCTGGTTGCCGCCGCCCGCAACCAGCGCCTGGCCAACATCCTCGATTCGCTCAACGGGCAAATCGTCCACTCCCGCCGCTCGGTCCTGCGCGCCGACGCGCAACGGCGCGACGCCGCGATTCGGGAACACCGCGCCATCCTCGACGCCGTGAAGGCGCGCAACGCCGCTGACGCCGAAGCGCGCGCTCGCGAACACGTGCGGCTTTCTTACGAGGCCACCCTTTTTTCATACCAGAGCCGAACTGCAGCCATCGGCTGAGCGAGTCCGGACCAACCCAGGAGCAAACTACCCATGCAAGCCACTTCCATCAACTCCCAGGAGCACTTCCTGGTCGAGCCGCCCCGCAACACGCCAATCGTCCGCGAGGTCGATGTGTTGGTGTGCGGCGGCGGCGTCTCCGGCATCGGTGCGGCGCTCGGCGCCGCCCGCGCCGGCGCCAAGACCATGGTGATCGAGAAGAACGCGTTCCTGGGCGGGGCCGCCACCGCGGTCCTCATGAACACCTGGAACGTGCCGGTTTCGCGGATGACCGGCGTGGCCCGCGAAATCGCGCTGACGCTGGCCGAGCGCGGCGAAGGCAACATCACGGGGCCGACCTTTCCCTTCGACCCCGAGGGCTTCAAGCAGGCGGCTGTCGACCTGCTGCAGCAGGCCAACGTCGAAGTGCTGAACTACACCTGGATCGAGGACGCGATCATGGAAGGCTCACGCATCAAGGGCGTGATCATCCAGAACAAGTCCGGGCGCCAGGCGATTCTGGCGAAAGCCGTTGTCGACGCCACGGGTGATGCCGACGTCGCCGCAGCAGCCGGCGCCGAGTACGTCAAGGGGCGCGAGACGGACAACAAGATGCGCCCGATGAGCGTGCTTTTCAGGCTCGGAGGTGTCGACCTGGGCAAAGTGATCGACTACTGCCGCAGTCAACCGAAAGAGTACTTCACAGCCGACCCCAACTTTCACATCATCCAGCCCGAAAAAGGGCTCGTTCGGCTGTCCGGCTTCTTCCATATCGCCGACAAGGCCCGCGCTGCTGGCGAACTCCCGGAAGAGATCCACTACCTTCGGTTCGAGGGCATCGACGTCGCGCACGGCATCGTTACCGTGAACAACTCGCGCGTCTACGGCGTCGACGGCACCAACGCCTGGGACATCTCGCGCGCCGACACCCAGGCCCGGCTCCAGAACCGCCAGCTGAAGACCGTCATCCGCAAATACATCCCCGGGTTCGAGAATGCCTACGTCATCGACTCCTCGCCAACGGTCGGCGTGCGCGAAACACGCCGGGTGCGCGGCCCCTACGTGCTGCCGCAGGAAGATCTGGTCGCACAACGCACATTCGACGACAGCGTGATCCGCGTCTGGCGACACATGGCAGCAGGGCGCGACTGGCACAAGGCCGAGGGGGGCGAGGGCGCACCGAATGACGCCGTCTACCGCACCGTGACCACCGACCTGACGTGGTTCGAGATCCCTTGGCGCGTGTTCACGCCGAACAAGGTCGACGGCATGACCGTGAGCGGCCGTGTGCTGTCCGTCACGCACGAAGCGGACATGTGGACCCGTGGCCAGTACTGCTGCCTGGTGACCGGCCAGATTGCCGGGGTCGGCGCAGCGCTGGCGGCCGAGCAGGGCCTCACGCCCGCGGCGCTCGACGTGCGCCAGTTGCAGAGCGTCCTGGGGCAGCAAGGCATCGACGTGGGCTCGGCCGCCGAGAAGCTCGTGCCACAGGCTGCCTAGGCCTCCGGTCAAAACCCTCTACTCAAGGACTCCAACATGAAAGCTCTTTCATTCTTGGCCGCCGCAGCAGCAACACTGTGGCTGGGCGCCAGCGCCCCGGCGCTTGCAGAGCCGGCTTATCCTGCCAAGCCGGTCACCATCATCGCCGCGTTCCCGCCGGGCGGCACCGCCGACTTGCTCTCTCGCGTGCTGGCCGTGAAGCTCGGCGAAGCCTGGAAGCAGACCGTCGTCGTCGAGAACCGGGCGGGCGCGAGCGGCATCATCGGATCGCAGTACGTCGCCCGGCAACCGGCGGATGGCTACACGCTGATGGTGGTCCCCATCACGCACGTCACCAACTCGAGCCTGTTCGCCAAGGTGCCGTTCGACCCGATCGAAGACTTCACGCCGATCTCCATGCTCGCTTCGTCGCCCCTGATGATCGTCAGCAACAACAGCTTTCCGGCTAAGAAGATCAGCGACCTGGTGGCGCTGGCGAAAGCCAAGCCCGGCTCCCTGAACTGCGGCTCGGCGGGCAGCGGCACCTCCCAGCACCTGGCCTGCGAATTGTTCAAGAGCACGGCCAAGGTGGACATCAAGCATGTTCCCTACAAGGGCAATGCAATGGCCATGACCGACGTGATGGGCGGCCAGATCGAGCTGTTGTTCGACCAGATGGCTACCGCTGTGCCGCATGTGAAGGCGGGCCGGGTCCGCGCCTTGGCAGTCACCAGTGCCAAGCGTTCGCCCGCCATGCCCGACGTGCCTACGGTCTCCGAATCAGGTCTCCCGGGCTTCGAAACCAACGCATGGTTCGGGATCGTCGGGCCGCGTGACATGCCCAAGGACGTGGTCGATAGCATCAACGCGTCGTTGCGCAACGTGCTGGCGCGCGCGGAGGTGAAGAAACAGCTCGGCGACCAGGGACTCGAACTGACGCCCAGCTCGCCCGAGGAATTCCGCAGCACGTTGAAGTCCGAGATGGCCAAGTGGGCTTCCGTGATCAAGGAAGCCGGCGTCAAGCTCGAGTGAGGGATTCTTTCATGGTCACTGGTGAATCCCTGGCTCTCAGGCTGGATCCGAACGACAACGTGGCGATCGCCCGGCACGCGCTTTCGCGCGGCAGTGTCCTGTCGGAGTATGCAGGCGTAGTCGTCGGTGCCGACATACCGGCGGCACACAAGGTAGCGATAGCTGATATCGAGCAGTCCGAAGCGGTCCGGCGATATGGGCAGATCATCGGCTTTGCCACCCGACCGATTCGACGGGGCGAACACGTGCACACGCACAACCTGGCAATGGGCGCGTTCCAACGCGACCACGCCTACGGGGCCGACGCCCGGAAACCCGAGGGCGCCGCGGAGGCCGCAACGTTCCTGGGCTTCCTGCGGCCGGACGGCCGGGTAGGGACGCGCAACTACATCGGCGTGGTGAGCACTGTCAATTGCTCGTCTTCCGTCACCAAGCTCGTCGTTGAGCATTTTTCCAAGGCAGGCATGCTCGATGCCTATCCCAACGTGGACGGGGTCGTGCCCGTCACGCACAGCTTCGGTTGCTGCATCGACCATAACGGGGACGGTGTGAATCAGTTGCGCCGAACGCTGGGCGGCTACGTGAAACATGCGAATTTTGCAGGCGTCGTGGTCATCGGGTTGGGCTGCGAAGCCAATCAGATGGGAGCCATGTTCGTGGCGCAAGATATCGAACCCGGCCGCACGACCGTCCCGTTGGTCATACAGGACCTGGGCGGCACACGCAAGACTGCTGACGCGGCGATTGCAGCCATAGAAAAGATGCTTCCCGAGGCCAACCAATGCAGCAGGGTGCCAGTGTCCGCCGCGCACCTGACGGTCGCGCTGCAGTGCGGTGGATCCGACGGCTACTCCGGCATCACTGCGAATCCCGCGCTCGGCGTTGCGGTCGATCTGCTGGTCGCCCAGGGTGGCACGGCGATCCTGAGCGAGACCCCGGAGATCTATGGCGCTGAGCACTTGCTTACGCGTCGCGCGGTCTCGCCCGAGGTCGGACAAGGCATCGTCGACCTGATCAAGTGGTGGGAAGATTACGCCGACCGAGAGAAGGGCAGCATCGACAACAACCCGACGCCCGGCAACAAGGCGGGCGGACTGACGACCATCCTCGAGAAGTCGCTGGGCGCCGTCGCAAAGAGCGGCTCGTCGGCCCTGATGGCGGTCTATCGGTACGCGGAACCGATCACCGCCCGCGGGCTGGTGTTCATGGATGCGCCCGGCTATGACCCGATGGGCGCTACTGGCCAGATCGCCAGTGGAGCGAACCTGGTTGCTTTCACGACCGGCCGCGGTTCCTGCTTTGGTTCGAAGCCCGCGCCCTCCATCAAGCTCGCCACCAATTCAACGATGTATGCCCGCATGCGCGACGACATGGACATCAACTGCGGCGACATCATGGACGGTGACGCCACTCTCGAGCAAAAGGGAAGGGAAATCTTCGAGAAGATGCTGGCCGTCGCGTCCGGCGAAAAGTCGAAGAGCGAGCAGCTGGGCGTGGGCAACGAGGAAACCGTTCCCTGGATGATCGGCGCTCAGATGTGAACATCATGGCGGACAGCACACCGTGTGCTTGGGGGGTCGGGTTGCCGGTTCTCAGCGCAGCCAGCCGGCAGGCACCATGATCAGCTGCGGAAACAGCACAAACAGGAACATCAGTGCCGTGAGCGACAGCAGGAAGGGCCAGACGCCCTGGATCACGCTGTCGAGGCTGACGCGCGCCGTGCCGGCCACGACGTTGAGCACAGTGCCCACCGGCGGCGTGAGCAGGCCGATGGCGTTGTTCATGATGAACATCACGCCGAAGTACACCGGGTCGATGCCGGCCTTGGTGATGACCGGCATCAGGATGGGCGTCATGATCAGGACCGTGGGCATCAGGTCGAGCGCGGTGCCGACGATGATCACCAGGATCATGATCACGAACATCAGGAGAATCCTGTTGTCAATGAAAGGCTCCAGCAACGCGGCCACCTGCGCGGGGATGTTGGCAATGGTGATGAGCCAGGCCGACACCAGCGCGCAGGCCACCAGGAACAGTACCGTGCTCGAGGTCTTGGTGGCGCTCAGCACCAGCTCGGGCAGGCGGCTGAAGCTGAGCTCGCCGTAGACGAAGCGGCCGACCACGAAGGCGTAGACAACGGCCACCACCGCAGCCTCCGTTGGCGTGAAAACTCCGAACTTCATGCCGCCGATGATCGCGAAGGGCAGCACCAGCGCCCAGACGCCATCGAGCAGGCAGCGGCCCAGTTCGCCCAGGTCGAAGCTTCGTACTTCGACCTTCTTTTCCTTCTTCGCGCACAGCCACCAGGTGGCCGTGAGCGTCAGCGCCATCATGATCCCGGGGAACAGGCCGGCCAGGAACAGCTTGGTGATCGACACCTGCGCGACCACGCCGAACACCACGATCGCGATCGATGGGGGGATCACCGGCGCGATGATGCCGCCCGCGGCGATCAGCCCGGCCGCGCGCGGCACGTTGTAGCCCGCATTGCGCATCATCGGGATCAGCAGCGCCGCGACCGCCGCGGTGTCGGCCACGGCAGAGCCCGAGATGCTCGCGACCACGGTGGCCGCGATGATGGCCACGTAGCCCAGCCCGCCGCGCACGTGCCCGACCATCGCATCGGCCACCTTCACGATGCGCGAGGAGAGGCCGCCCGCATTCATCAGCTCGCCGGCGAGCATGAAGAAGGGCACCGCCATCAGGGGATAGTTGTTGACGCCTTCGAGCATGTTCTGCGCGAGGATCTGGGTGTCGAAGCTGCCCAGGTGCATCATGAGGGCGACACCGCAGACCAGGAGTGCGAAGGCGATGGGCATGCCGAAGGCCATGGCCCCCAGCAGCGAGGTGATGAAGACGAAGATGGTCATGCGGGGCTTTCGGTTGCCGTCATTCGCCGGCGCTGCCGGTGTCGTTCACGAGTTCTTCGCGCGGCATGCGTCCGCTCAGCAGGCGCCACAGCGAGTTCAGGAGGATCAGCGCCATGCCGGCGCTGCTCACCAGCAGGCAGGCGTACACCGCGCCCAGCGGCACGCCGGTGACGGGGGCGCGATCGTCCATGCCGATCACCACCAGTTTCCAGGCGCCGTGGGTCAGCAGCAGGCAGCAGGCGAGGGCGCCGAGGTCGGCGATGCCGCGGCAGATGCGCTGGCCGGTCTCGCCGAGCCGCGCGACGATGGTGGACATGCCCAGGTGCGCGTTGTCCTTCATCACGAGCAGCGCGCCGACGAGCGTGAGCCACATGAAGACGAAGCGCGAAGCTTCCTCCGAAAAGACGATGCCGGAGTTGAAGGCGTAGCGCAGCACCACGTTGCCGAACACGAGCGCGACCATGGCGGCCATCATCGCGATCATCAGCACATTGGCGCCGCGCTCGAAGAGGCGGGAAAACATGTCTGTCTCCAGTTGTTGTGGGCCTGCCCGGCGCCGCTCAGCGGCCGGTGGCGTCGATGCGGTAGAAGCTCAGCGCATTGCCGCGCCAGATGGCGTCGCGGGCCTCGGCGTCCAGGCCGGCCAGCGCCTCGCTCACCGTGCGCGCCAGTTCGGACATCGGCGCGCGCAGGCCCGACACCGGCAGGTTGCTCGCGAACATGCAGCGTTGCCAGCCGAAGATCGCGACCGTCTCGCGGATCACGCGCACGGTGCTCGATGCATCCCAGGCCGCATCGGGCAGGCCGAACTCCGACAGCTTGACGTGCACGTTCGGCAGCGCGGCCAGTGCCGTCATGCCGCGGCGCCAGTGCGCGAGGCCCGTTTCGCTGCGGTCCCAGGGCAGGCCGGCATGCTCGAGCACCACGCGCAGCGCGGGAACGCGGGCGATAGCGTCGGCCGCTTCCTCCAGGTGCCAGAACGGCACGCGCAGGTCCCACGCCAGGTCGTGCGCGGCGAGCAGCGCGAGCCCGGCATGCCAGCGCGCGTCCTGCAGTGCACCGGGCTGCCCGCGCACGCTGCCGGTCGCGCTCGGCGACGTGAGCGGCTTGCAACGCACGCCGCGCACCAGCGGCCACTCGAGGTGCTGGCGGAGCTGCGCGTCGGCATCAGGCGCCAACAGGTCGACGTGCACCACGAGCGCGTTCGGGAAGCCGTGCTTCGCATGCATCGCGTGCAGCCAGCGCGTCTCTGCCACCGATTCGGCGCGGTGGCGCTCGGCCTCCACGTGAACCGTGGCGACAATGTCGAGGCCTCCGGTGCGCGCGCGGTAGGCCTCGGCGCCGAAGTCTGCCTGCAGTGCGCTGTAGTCGCCGAGGAAGAAGGCCCCGGCGTCGTAGCCTTCCTGCAGCCAGGGGTAGCGGCCCTCGGCCAGCTGCCAGAGATGGTGGTGCGCGTCGACGATGGCCGACGGAAGCGTGCCGTCCATGCGCGCCTCAGGGTTGCGCGTCCATAGCTTTCAATACCGCATCGCCGTTCTTCTCGACGTACAGCTTGCGGGTCTCGTCGCGCACCAGCTTGCGGATGCTGGCGGTGTCCGGATTCTCGTTGATCTGCATGCCCTTCGCGCGCAACTGGGCGATGGCGTCCTTCTCGCCGTCGGCGTTGAGCTTGCGCTGGAAGCTGGCGGCCGTGGCGGCTTCTTCCATGACCACCTTCTGGAACTCGGGCTTGAGCGATTCGAACCGTGCCTTGTTCATGATCACGACCAGCGGCGTGTAGGCATGTCGCGTGAGCGAGAGGTACTTCTGCACCTCGTACATCTTGGAAGACAGCATGAGCGTCGGCGGGTTCTCCTGGCCGTCGACCGCCCCCGATTCGAGCGCGCCGAAGACTTCGGCGAAGGGCATCGGCTGCGGATTCGCGCCCAGCAGCTGGAAGGCCTTGAGGTGCGAGGGGTTCGGCGTGGTGCGGATCTTCAGGCCCTTGATGTCGTCGGCGGCGTTGATCGGACGCTTGTTGTTGCCCAGGCTGCGAAAGCCGATCTCCCAGAAGGCCAGGCCCTTGAGCTGGTGCGTGGAGAGCTCGTCGAGCAGCGACCGGCCCACGGCGCCATCGAGCGCGCGGTAGGCCTGCTGCGCATCGGCGAACTGGTAGGGCAGGTCGAGGGCATTGAGCTTGGGCGCGAGGCCGGTAACGAAGGGATTGCCGGTGGCGCCGATGTCGATCGTGCCACTGCGCACCCCGGTCACGAGCGTCACGTCGTTGCCGAGCTGGCTGTTGGCGAAGACCTGGATCTCCACGCCGCCCTGGGTCCGCTCCTTCACGCGCCTGGCGAACTCCAGCGCGGCCTTGTGCTGCGAGTCGCTCTCCGGCACGGTGTGGCTGAAGCGCAGCTTGGCGGGTGCCTGCGCCGCGGCCGTGCCGGCGCCGAAGGCGAGCAATGCAGCGAGCATGCTGCCCGCCATGCGCTTGAGTGAGGGATTGAACTTCTGCATGGTGTGTCTCCTGTTGCATGTATCGATGGATGCGCGCGTTGCGCTCAGACGGTGACCTTGGCTTCCTTGACCACCCTGGCCCACTTCTCTTTCTCGACGCCGATGAACTCGACGAACTTCGCCGCCGATCCGCCGCCGTCTTCCGCGCCGTAGCTCGCGAGCTTCTCGACGACGTCGGGCATCGCGAGCACCTTGTTGAAGTCTTCGTTCATGCGCTGCACCGTGGCCGGCGGCATGCGCGCGGGGCCGACCAGCCCGTACCAGGTGCTGGCGTCGAACCCGGGGTAGCCGAGCTCGGCAACGGTCGGCACCTGCGGATGCGCCTTCGACCGTTGCGGCCGGGTCTGTGCGATCGCGACCAGCTTGCCGCTCGCCACGTGCGGCGTGGCCGAAGTCATGGTTTCGAAGCTGTAGTTGATCTGGCCGCCGATCAGGTCGGTCAGCATCGGCGCCGAGCCGCGGTAGGGCACGTGCAACGCATCGACGCCGGCGCGCAGCTTGAAGAGTTCGATCGCGAGGTGCTGGGACGCACCGGCACCCGAGGAGCCGAAGGTCACGGTGCCTGGTTTCGTCCGGCACAGCGCCACGATGTCCTTGACGCTGCGCGCCGGCTGCTCCGGGTTGCAGATCAGCAGGTTGGGCGTGACGCCCACCAGCATGATCGGTGTGAAGTCGCGCTCCACCACGTAGCTCAGGGTGGGGTAGAGCGCCGGTGCAATGGCATGGTTGCTGATGTTGGTCATGAGCAGCGAAGTGCCGTCGGCCGGCTGCCTGGCCACGTACTCCGCGGCGATCACGCCGCCGGCGCCTGCCTTGTTCTCGACCGTCACCGGTGTGCTCCACATGGCCGACAGCCTCTGCGCCATCACGCGCGCCATTACGTCGGTGCCGCCGCCGGGCGGAAAGCCCACGACGATACGCACGGGTCCGCTCGGAAGGGGAGACTGGGCGCCCACGAGCGGCGCGCCGGTGGCGGCGAGGGCCGAGGCGATGAAGTGGCGTCTTTGCATGTCGTCTTGTCTCCGATGGTGTTGTGGGAAGGCCGCGCTACATGGACGCGGTCAACATGGCCTCGTAGTCGGCCGGGCTCGCCTCGCGCGGGTTGGTCTTGTGGCAGTGGTCCTTGAGCGCGCCATCGATAACGCGCGGGAAGATCTCCGGCGACACCTCGATCGCGGCCAACCCGGCCGGCAGCCCGAGCCGCCGGTTCATCTCGGTGACGGCGGGCGCAACCTCGTCGGCGTGCGCCAGGCCCATGGCCTGCGCCATGCGCGCCAGGCGCTCGTCCTTCTGCATCGACGGCGCCGCGGCGTTGAAGCGGATCACGGCCGGCAGCAGGATCGCGTTGAGCGTGCCGTGGTGCAGGCGCGGGCTCAGGCCGCCCAGCGAATGGCTCAGGCTGTGCACGCAGCCCAGGCCCTTCTGGAAGGCGAGTGCGCCCTGCATCGACGCGCTCATCATGTTGAGCCGCGCCTCGCGGTCGCCGGGCGATGCGGTTGCGGTCTCGATGTGCTTCCAGGCGCGGCGCAGGCCGTCGAGCGCGATGCCGTCGGCCGGCGGGTTGAAGGCCGGTGCCATGAAGGTTTCCATGCAGTGGGCGATGGCGTCCATGCCGGTGGCGGCCGTCAGGAAAGGCGGCAGGCCGAGCGTGAGCTCGGGGTCGCAGAGGGCGACGCGCGGTACCAGAAAGGGCGAGAGCACGCCGACCTTGCGGCCGTCGTCCAGGATCAGCACCGCGCCGCGGCCGACCTCGCTGCCGGTGCCGGCCGTCGTGGGCACGGCGATCACCGGCGCCGTGGCCGCCGTGATGCGCGCCACGCCGCCTTCGATGGCGGCGAAGGACTTGAGCGGCCCTTCGTGCGTCGCGCAGACGGCCACGCCCTTGGCCAGGTCGATCGGCGAGCCGCCGCCGACGGCGATGATGCCGTCGCATCTGCTCTCGGTGTAGAGCGCGACGGCCTCGCGCATCGCACGCTCGGTCGGGTTCGAGGGCGTGCCGTCGAACACGACGAAGCGGGTGGCGCCCAGGTGGGCGGTCACCCGGTCGAGCACGCCCGCGGCGCGCACGCCGGCATCGGTGACGACCAGCGGGCGGCGAATGCCGATGCGTTCGCATTCCTGCGCGAGCAGCTGGACCGCGCCGAAGTCGATCTGGATCTGGGTGATGTAGTTGACGAGGGCCATGTGTCTCCGAGGTCCTGTTTGCTGTGTGGGCCGCGAGTCTAAGAACGGTAGCCGGGCGCCACAACGTTGATTTACTTGAAGCCCGGCCGAGAAAATTTCACAGGCGCAGCCACGACTTTTTCTTGAAGAAGAGCCCAGTTTTTTTCGTTTGGCCCAGGCCGAGCCGCTGCCTAGACTGCGGCCCTCACACCAAAGAGACGACCCACACCATGACCTCGCACATCCTCGTCGAGCGCGAAGCACGCATCGCAACAATCACCCTCGACAACCCCGACCGCATGAACGCGATGGACCTCGGCATGTGGCAGGGCCTTTCCGACGCATTCGCCGCGCTGTCGACCGACGACGAACTGCGCTGCATCGTGCTGCGCGGCGCCGGCGGCAAGGCGTTCTCGGCTGGCGCCGACATCGAAGAATTCACAAGACTGCGCGCCGGCTCGAAGCAGGCGGGCGCGTACGCCAAGGTCACGCACGGCGCGATGCAGGCCATCGCGAACAGCAGGCACCCGACGTTGGCCGTGATCGAGGGCGCGTGCGTGGGCGGCGGGCTGGAGATCGCATCGGTCTGCGACATGCGCATCTGCGGCACCTCGAGCCGCTTCGGCGTGCCGGTCAACAAGCTGGGCCTCGTGATGTCCTATGGCGAGCTCGGCGGCCTGGTCGATCTGGTCGGCAGCGCCACCGCGCTGGAGATCGTTCTCGAAGGCCGCGTCTTCGATGCGAAGGAGGCCCTCGCCAAGCGCCTGGTGAACCGCGTGGTCGACGACGCCGAGGTACTTGCCGAGGGCGACGCGACCGCGCGCCGCATCGCCAACGGCGCGCCGCTGGTGGCGCGCTGGCACAAGAAGTTCGTGCGGCGGCTGGCGCAGCCGGCACCGCTCACGCCCGAGGAAGCCGACGAGGCCTATGCCTGCTTCGACACCGAGGACTACCGCATCGGCTTCCAGGCCTTCCTCGCCAAGACCAGGCCGGTCTTCACGGGCCGCTGAGCCAAACCGAACCCAGAACACCACGGAGCTCCCGCGTGACCCTTCCTCTTTCCCGCATCAAGGTCCTCGACGTCAGCCAGATCATGGCCGGCCCCTTCTGCTGCATGTTGCTCGGTGACATGGGGGCGGACGTCATCAAGGTCGAGACGCCCGGCGTCGGCGACCAGACCCGCAAGTCCATGGGCTTCCGTCTCAAGGGCGCCGACAGCGGCGGCTTCCTGGCCCTCAACCGCAACAAGCGCAGTGTCGAGATCGACCTCAAGAACCCGGCCGGGCTCGAAGCCTTCTACGCATTGGTGAAGGACGCCGACGTGCTGGTCGAGAACAACCGCCCTGGCGTCGCCGCGCGGCTGAAGATCGACTACGCCTCGCTGCGCGAGATCAACCCGCGCCTGGTCTACGCCAGCATCTCGGGCTTCGGCCAGACCGGTCCCTGGGCCAAGCGGCCGGGCCTCGACCTGATCGCGCAGGCCATGACCGGCGTGATGAGCGTGATGGGCCATCCGGGCCAGGAGCCGGTCAAGTCCAGCGTGCCGCTGGCCGACCTCGGGGCCGGGCTCTTCGCGGCCTACGGCATCCTGAGCGCGGTGATCGGCCGCGGGCTCACCGGCGAGGGTCAGTTCGTCGACGCCTCGCTGTTCGAGACCGCGCTGGGCCTGTCGGTCTGGGAGTCGGCCGAGTACTGGGGCACGGGCGAGCTGCCGGTGCCGATCGGCAGCGCCAACCGCATGAGCGCGCCCTACCAGGCGGTGCGCGCTTCGGACCGCCATTTCGTCATCGGCGCGGCCAACCCCAAGCTGTGGACGGCGCTGTGCGGCGTGATCGACCGCGGGGACCTCGTGCAGGACCCACGCTTCACCGACAACGTGCTGCGCATCCGCAATCGCGAAGTGCTGATCGCCGAGCTCGAGCGCGAGTTCGCGCGCCGCACAGCCGGCGAGTGGGTCGATGCGCTGCTCGCCGCCGGCGTGCCCGCCGCCCCGATCTACAACTACGCCGAAGCGCTGGAGAGCGAGCAGGCGGTAGCGCGCAACATGGTGCTGAAGATCCAGCACCCGGTGGAAGGCGAGACCCGCGCGCTCGGCTTTCCTGTCAAGCTCAGCGGCACACCGCAGCAGGTGCGGCATCCGGCGCCGCTGCTGGGCCAGCACACCGACGAGATCCTGGGCGAGATCGGGATGACGGCCTCGCGCATCGACGCGCTGCGCCGGTCCGGCGCCTTCGGAGCGGCCCGCAACGCATAACGACATCACAGACGGAGACACAAAGACATGACCCTCCCATCGATCGACACCGCGCGCCGCCAGTGGCTGCGCACCTGGCCCGCCGCCATGCTGCTCGGCAGCACCTTCGCCGTGACCGCCTCGGCGCAGGGCGGCGCCTATCCCGCCAAGCCCATCGAGCTGGTCGTTCCCTGGCAGGCCGGCGGCGGGGCCGACGTGGTCGGCCGCGCCTTCGGCGCTGCCGTCGCCAGGCACCTGCCGCAACCCATCGTCGTGATCAACCGGCCCGGCGCCAGCGGCGTGCTGGGCCTGGGCGAAGTGGTGAACGCGAAGCCGGACGGTTACCGGATCGTGCTGTCGTCGACCGAGCTGACCTTCCTGAACCACCTGGGCCTTGCCAAGTTCTCGTACAAGGATCTGCGGCCGATCGCGCGGCTCAACGCCGATCCCGCCGCGGTGGTGGTGCGCGCCGACGCGCCGTATGCCACGCTCGAGCAGTTTCTCGATGCTGCGCGCAAGCCTGACGCGAACGTCCGCGTCGGCAACGCCGGCCACGGCTCGACCTGGCACATGGCGGCCGCCGCGCTGGCGGAGAAGACCGGTGCCCAGTTCAACCACATTCCCTATGCCGGCGGTGCGCCGGCCGTTCTGGCGCTCTTGGGCGGCCACATCGATGCGGTGACCGTGAGCACGGCCGAAGTCTCGACCTACATCGCCGCCGGCAAGCTCAAGGCGCTGGCCGTGATGGCGGACCAGCGCGTGGCGGACGGCTTCGAGAACGTGCCCACGCTGAAGGAGCGCAAGATCGACCTGTCGATCGGCATCTGGCGCGGGCTCTCCGCGCCGCGCAACACGCCCGACGACGTGATGGCGGTGCTGAAGGCCGCGACCGCCAAGGCGGTGAAGGAGCCGGTGTGGCTCGACGCGCTGCAGAAGCTGCATTTCAGCACCGACACCTATGCCGACGATGCGACGCTCGAAGCGGTGATGACGCGCGAGAGTGCGTTCTTCAAGAACCTCGCCGGCAAGCTCAAGCTCTCGAACTGAGCGCGCGAGAATTACGCCATGGATCCCGATCTGGTCGAACCCTTTGTCGACGCGCACCAGCACTTCTGGGACCTCGACGCAAACCCCTACCCCTGGTTGCAGGGCGAGACGGTGGCGGCCTTTCGCTACGGGGACTATTCCGCACTGCGGCGCAACTACCTGCTCGAGGACCTGGCGCGCGACACACGCGGCCGTGCGCCTGCGGCCACGGTGCACGTTGAGGCCGAATGGGATCGCGCCGATCCGGTGGCCGAGACGCGCTGGCTCACGCAGCTTGCGCAGGCGTACGGGCGGCCTTCGGCGGTCGTCGCGCATGCGGCGCTCGACCACGGCGACGTGGCTGGGGTGCTCGCCGCGCAGGCCGCGTTCCCGCTGGTGCGCGGCATCCGGCACAAGCCCGTCACCGCCGCATCGCCGGCCGAGGCGAAGCGGGGTCTGGCCGGTTCGATGGACGACGCGCGCTGGCGCGGCGGGTATGCGCTGCTGGCGACCCACGGCCTCTCGTTCGACCTGCAGGCACCGTGGTGGAACCTGGACCAGGCGGCCGAGCTCGCGCGCGATTTCCCGCACACGATGCTGATCCTCAACCACACCGGCCTGCCCGCGGACCGCAGCGAGGCCGGCATGCGCGGCTGGCGCGCGGCGCTGGAAGCGCTGGCCGCGCAGCCGAACACCGCGATCAAGATCTCGGGCCTCGGGCGCCGCGAAGTGCCGTGGACGCAGGCCGACAACGTGCCGGTGATGCGCGAAGCCATTGCGATCTTCGGGCCGTCGCGCTGCATGTTCGCCAGCAACTTTCCGGTCGACAGCCTGGTGGCGGACTACGCCACGATCCTGGCGGGGTTCGAGGCCGCCATCGCGCCGCGCCCTGCGGCCGTGCGCCGCGCGCTATGGCACGACAACGCGGTGCGCTATTACCGGCTCGACGGCGCTTGACGGTCGCGCGCGAGTTCCTCGCGCACCCAGCCGAGAAATGCGCGGATGCGCGGATCGTTGACCCGGTCTTCCGGAAAGACAATGTAGTAGGCGAACTCGACCTGCATGCTGCCTTCGAAGGGGCGCACAAGCCGGCCGTAGGCCAGATCGTCGGCCACCCAATGCTTCTTCGCAAGCGCCACGCCGAGGCCGTCGATCGCCGCGCCGATCACCAGGTGGCTGGGCCAGAACGAAGGACCGCGGGTTGCATCGACGTCCGCCACGCCGGCCTGCTCGAGCCACATCGACCAGTTGGGGTTGCTGACGTCGTCGTAGGTGCTTTCGTCGTGCAGCAACGTGTGGAAGCGCAGGTCGGAGGGCGTCTTCAGCGGGTGCGCCTCGTCCAGCACGAGCGCAGGGCTGCATACAGGAAACACCTCCACAGGCAGGCACAGCTCGGAGTAGAGGCCCGGGTAGGTGCCGCGGCCATAGCGCACGGCCATGTCGAAGTCCTGACGCGTGAAGTCGACCATGTCCTTTTCGGTGGAGATCTTGAGGTCGATGTCCGGGTGCGCCTGCATGAAGCGGCGCATGCGCGGCGTGAGCCACTTCACTGCGAAGGTCGGCGGCAGGTTGATCTTCAGCGAGGGCACGCCCAGCGTCTTGTGGAGCTGGTGCGTGGCGAAGACGAGTTGCTTGAACGCTTCCTGCACGCCGGGCAGGTAGGCCTTGCCCGCGGCTGTGAGCGACAGCGATTTCGAATCGCGCATGAAGAGCGCGACGCCGAGGTTCTCTTCCAGCGTCTTGACCTGGTGGCTGACGGCGGAGGGGGTGACGAACAGCTCGTCGGCCGCGCGCGTAAAGCTCAAGTGCCGCGCGGCGACTTCGAAGGCACGCAGCGCATTCAGTGGCGGGATGGGTCGTGACACGTAGGGCTCCTTGTACGCGTCGAGTGTGCGTGCAAACGCTTCAACTTTTTCTCCGCATTCGCCCTTAAAAAACTCGTTTGCCGGAGCTGGGTCGCGTTCCTAGACTGGCCCCCGCCGATGCAGGTCCGCATCGTGCGCCGTGTGATCTTTCAGAACCAGGAATCGAGACAACGCATGTTCAAGAAACGCCTTCTATTGCTGCCGGCCCTGCTGGCGACCCTTGCCTTCGGCGCGTCGGCGCAGGACCTCACGGGCAAGTACACGCGCACGCCCACGGGCTACCTGATGGTGCTGCGCAATGGCGACGACGTCATCGCCCATCTCGAGCGGCTCGCGGCGGTCGAGCAGATCCCGAGCGCGAGCATCGTCGGCATCGGCTTCATGCGGGAAGCCAAGTTCGGCTTCTACGACTTCTCGAGGAAGGTCTTCGATCCCAAGACTTTCAAGGACGTGGAGCTGGCCAACCTGACGGGCAGCATCGCTTGGAAGGAGGGCAAACCTTCGATCCATGCGCACGGCATCGTGACCGACGGCACCTTCATCGGCGCCGGTGGCCACCTGCTGGGGCTCACGGTGGGCACGGGTTCCTGCGAGATCACGGTGATGCTGCATCCACACCGGCTGGAGCGCTTCGTCGATCCGGCCATCGGTGCCAACGTGCTGGGCCTGCACCCCGGCGCGAAGTAGGGGCCGGTAGGCTTTCTCAGTCCCAGGCCGGTGCCAGGCCTTCGGGGCTGGTGAGCCGCTCGCCGCGGTCCAGCGCGGCGATGCGCGCCATGTCCGAACCGTCGAGCACCAGCCGATGCGCCTCGAGATTGCTCGCAAGATTGGCACGCTTCGTCGACGAAGGGATGACCGCGTAGCCCAGCTGCATCGCCCAGGCCAGAACCACCTGCGCCGGCGTCGCCTTGCGCGCGGCCGCGATCTCCTCGATCACCGGATCGGCCAGCACCTTGCCGTAGGCCAGCGTCATGTAGGACGTGATGGCGATGCCTTGGCTTCTTGCGAAATCAGCCACCTTGCGGTTCTGCAGATACGGATGCAGCTCGACCTGGTTGGTCGCGATCGCCTCTGCGCCGACGGCGGCGATGGTCTCCTTCATCAGCGCGACGGTGAAGTTCGACACGCCGATCTGCCGGGCCAGGCCTTGCGCCTTCGCTTCGGCGAGCGCGCCCATGAACTCGTCCACGGGCACCGCGTTGCCGGGCGGGGGCCAATGGATCAACGCGAGATCGACGCGGTCGGTGCGCAGCTTTCGCAGGCTCTCCTTCAGGCTGGCGACGAGCTTGTCGCGTGCGCAGTTCTCGGTCCAGATCTTGGTGGTGATGAAAATCGCATCGCGCGGCGTGATGCTTTCGGCGATGGCCTGGCCGACCTCGGCCTCGTTGCCGTAGATCTGGGCGGTGTCGACGAGCCGGTAGCCCAGCTCGAGGGCGGTCTTGACGGAGTCGATGACGGTCTGCCCCTGGAGGCGGAAGGTGCCGAGGCCGAAGCGTGGAATGGCGTGTGTGTTCATTGGGAAGTTCTCTGCGGGTGAGTTGTTCAGTGGCCGACGGGAGCCGGGCCGCCGGAGCGCACGGCGATGCCGCTGCGGCGGTCGAGAACACCGCTCCAGTGCGTGAGCGCCAGCGAGACCAGCACCACGAGCGCGCCGATCCACGGCGTGTGCATCAGGCCCAGGTGGGTGACGATCAGGCCGCCGGCCCAGGCGGCGCCGGCGATGCCGAGGTTGAAGGCGGCGATGTTCAGGCCCGAGGCCACATCCACCGCCTGTGGCGTGAAGCGCTCGGCCTGCTTCACCACATAGACCTGCAGGCCCGGTACGTTGCCGAAGGCAACGGCGCCCCACGCGAGCACGGTAGCGAGCGCGAACCACCTGTGCGGCGCCGCGAAATTGAAGACCAGCAGCACGGCGGCCAGCAGGGCGAAGATGATGCGCAGCGCCGGGATCGGGCCCCGGCGGTCGGCCAGCTTGCCGCCCCAGATGTTGCCGGCCGCGACGGAGAGGCCGTAGACCAGCATGACCCAGCCCACAGCGCCGGCGCTGAAGCCGGACACCTCGGTGAGGATCGGCGCGAGGAAGGTGAACGGGATGAAAGAGCCGCCGTAGCCGATCGCCGTCTTGGCGTAGACCAGCAGCAGCCGCGGCTCGGCAAGGACCTTCGCCTGCTGCGCAAGCGAGGCGGGCGGCGTGTGGCGGATACCGGCGGGCACGAAGAGCCAGCTGCCGACGAAGGCGACCACGCCCAGCGCCGACACGGCGAGGAAAGTTTCGCGCCAGCCGAAGTGCTGGCCGATGAAAGTGCCGAGCGGCACGCCCGTCACCAGCGCGACCGTGAGGCCGGTGAACATGACGGCGATGGCACTCGCTGCCTTCTCCTTCGGCACCAGGCCGGTGGCGATGGTCGAGCCGATCGAGAAGAACACGCCATGCGCGAGCCCGGTGAGCACACGCGCGGCGACCAGCGTTTCATAGCTGGGCGCCTGCCAGGCCAGCAGGTTGCCGGCGGTGAAGAGCGCCATGAGGCCGAGCAGCAGCGCCTTGCGCGGCACCTTGCCGGTGAGGGCGGTGAGCACCGGCGCGCCGACGGCGACGCCGAGCGCGTAGAGGCTGACCAGCAGGCCGGCGGAAGGCAGGCCGATGCCGAGGTCGGCCGCGACCGTGGGGAGCAGGCCGACGATCACGAATTCGGTCGTGCCGATAGCAAAGGCGCTGAGCGTCAGCGCGAGGAGGGCAATGGGCATGAGAGCTTTCCTGTTGAGGTCGGGGTCGAGTGTGGGTCAGACCTCCTTGCAGAAAAAGCGCCTATTCATCACTACACTATTGACTCGAAATCAAGAATCCGATGAAGACCACGCTCGAGGAATTGCAGGCTTTTGCCGCGGTCGTCCATGCCGGCTCCATCACGGCCGCGGCCGAGCAGCTGGAGCAGACGGTATCGGGCGTGAGCCGTGCGCTCGGCCGGCTCGAGACGAAGCTTGAAACGACGCTGCTGCGCCGCACGACACGCCGCATCGAGCTCACGGAAGAGGGCGCCGCATTCCTTGCACATGCCCAAGCGATCCTGGCGTCGATCGACAGCGCCGAGGAGCAGATGGCCGCGCGGCGCCAGCATCCCGCGGGTCAGTTGCGGGTGAACGCCGCGACACCGTTCATGCTGCACGTGATCGTTCCGCTGGTGCCCGAGTTTCACCGCTCCTATCCGCACATCGCGCTGGAGCTGGACACGGACGAGCTCAATATCGACCTGCTGGAGCGCCGCACCGACATCGCGATCCGCATCGGCGAGCTGCGCGACTCCAGCCTCCACGCGCGGCCGCTCGCCACCAGCCGCATTCGCGTGCTGGCAAGCCCCGCCTATCTCGCGACGCAGGGCCGCCCGAAGAACGTGGCGGCGCTGGCGAAGCACACGCTGCTGGGCTTTACGCAGCCGGATTCGCTCAACCGTTGGCCGCTGCGCGGCACGCACGGCGACGAATGGCAGATCACGCCGAGCATCAGAGCGTCCAGCGGCGAGACGCTCAGGCAATTGGCACTCGAAGGCGCAGGCATTGTTTGCCTCTCCGACTTCATGACCGCCGGCGACCGAAAGCGCGGTGACCTGGTGCAATTGCTCGTGAACGACACCGCCGACGTGCGCCAGGGGATCAATGCGGTGTACTACCGGAATACGAAGCTGGCGGCGCGAATCGCGTGCTTTCTAGACTTTCTGGCTGCGCGGGTATGACAGACCCGCGCCATTTCGGATCGCGGCGGTTGACAGCAAGGTTGTTGCTGCGCTCCAGCCCTGCCGGATGCACGCTCGACGCTTGGTGTTCCCCAGATCCGGACGTCGAATCGCTCGCAACGGCCATGCGCCGCTGAACTGGCAGGCTCCTGTGCGAAGATGTGGCCTGACGCGGCTACCGCGCGGTGGTCTCGATCGAGGGACCCTTGCATGCCAACTCCCGCACCCGGCCCATCCTCCCCCGCGATCCGCGCGCTGCTGTTGTGCGACCTGGTCGCCAGCACGTACCTCGTCGAGCGCCTGGGCGACGCCGCCGCGGCCGAGTTGATGGCACGCCACGACCGCATCGCGCGCGACCTGCTCGCTGTGCACGGCGGCCGCGAGATCGACAAGAGCGACGGGTTCCTGCTGCTGTTCGAGCGGCCGGTCGAGGCGGTGCGCTTCGCGCTTGCCTACCAGGCGCAACTGCTCGAACTCGGCGCCCAGTCGAAGGCTTCCCTCGCCTCGCGCGTGGGCATTCATCTCGGCGAGGTGGTGCTGCGCGAGAACGCGGCCGCCGACATCGCGCGAGGCGCCAAGGCATTGGAGGTCGAGGGCCTGGCCAAGGCCATCGCCGCGCGCGTCATGTCGCTTGCCGGCCAGGGGCGCATCCTGATGACACGCACGGCCTACGACTTCGCGCGCCGGGGTGCGGTGGGCCATGCCGACGAGGCTGCACTGCGCTGGGTCGTGCATGGGCCGTACCGGATGGCCGGCGTTGACGATCCGGTGGAGGTCTGCGAAGTGGCCGTCGCCGGCGCTGGCGCGCTGACGCCGCCTCCAAGCGCGGAAAAGGCACAGCGCGTGGCCCAGGCCGCCGCATCGTCGACCTCCGCCGCGCCGGCCGCCGGACCGCTGCTCGCCGTGCTGGCATTCGACAACCTGTCCAACGACCCCGAGATGCAGTTCTTCTCCGACGGCGTCAGCGAGGAAATCATTCAGCGCGTATCGCGTGGCAGCCAGCTCAAGGTGATCGGACGCACCTCGAGCTTCCAGTTCCGCGGCGATCGCAAGGCGGAGGCGGCGAACGCCTTGCATTGCACCCACGTGCTCGACGGATCGATCCGCCGCGCAGCGGCCCGCGTGCGGGTCAGTGCCCATCTGATGGAGGCCGCCTCGCAGACCACGCTGTGGTCGGAACGCTTCGAGCGCGGGGTGGAGGACATCTTCGCCGTGCAGGACGAGATCTCCGAGAACATCGCCCGCGCGCTCGATCAGGCCTTCGCCAGCGCGCCGGCCCCCACGGTGGAGCCGGCGGTGTATGACCTCTACCTCCGATCGAGGCCCAAGGGATACGCGCCCGACGAACTGCGCACCCACGTTGGCGTGCTGGAACTGGTGACCTCGCGCGCACCGCAGTTCGCCGCGGCATGGGGGCGGCTGGCCTATCTGCGTGCCTTCTTGCGCTTCTACCAGCCGTTCGCCGAACGCGCAGCCAGCGCGGCTCAGGTGGACCGCGAAGCCGAGCGTGCGCTATCGCTCGATGCACAGAACCTCGACGCGATGGCAGGGCAGTACTTCGTGATCGCGCCGTTCGGGCGCTTCGTCGAGGCCGATGCCGCGCTCGTTCGTCTGCGCCGCGCACCCGGCACCGGCGACGGGCAGCGCTACATCGGCTGGGGCCTGCGCCACTTCGGCTGGATGCGCGAGGCGCTGACGGCCACCGAGCAGGCCTACCAGCTCGATGTGCTGGACCCGATGTCGGCCAACCTCCTCGCCCTCGCGCGCATGGCGGCAGGCCATATAGCCGACGCCATTCCCTTGTTCGAGGAACTGGTGGAGCGCATGCCCACGATGAGCTTTCCTGTGTCCAGCCTGCTGCGTGCCCATGCATTCCAGCAGGACTGGGCCGCGGTGGATCGCCTGCTCGCGCTGGCCGAGCAACGCCAGTTGCGCGAGTTCCAGGACGGGCTTCCCTTCATCCGCGCCAAGCGCGACCCCTCGCCCACGCACATCGGCGCGTGGCGCGACGAGCTCGAAGCGCATGTTCGCAGGACGGGCTGGGTCGACGTGTCACGCCTCGTGTACGCGGCCCACCTGGGCCTGGTGGACGAGGCTTACGCCGCCGCCGACGCCGCACGCCTGGGGCCGGCCGGCCATGCCGACGACATCATGGGACCCGACGGCTACCGCACCGCGCTGCTGTTCCAGGCCAGCATGCCCGAGCTGCGCAACGACCGGCGTTTCGCGCCTTTGTGCGCGCGGCTCGGACTCGTCGAATTCTGGCTGGCCAGCGGGAAGTGGCCCGACTGCGCGAGCGAAGTGCCCTACGACTTCCAGCGCGCATGCGAGCAGGCACGGGCCGTGCCGAAAGAAGACTTCGGCGTCTGAGCGTCCGCCCCCCGGCGCTTCACACGGTCACGAACGACTCGCCCTTGTGCGCGGCGGTGACCCCGTCGAGCGTGGCGTTCACCGACTTCCAGCTCTTCAGCGCCTTGATTCGCGCCAGCCAGCCCTGCACGTACGGATAAGCCGCGAAATCGCAACCGATCACTTCGCCCAAGGTGAGCAGTCCGGCGCCGAAATGGTCCGCGATGCTGATCGCATCCCCGCACACGTAGTTGTGCCCGGGGCCGAGGATGTGGTCGTTGAGGACTTGCAGCCACACCTTCGAGCGTTCCTGGCCCCACTGCACGGTGCCGGCCTGCGCCTCGTCGCTGCGCCGCTTGTGGTGCGGCAGCAGCTGGGCGAACACCAGGCCGAAGCAGTAGTCTCGGCTCAGTTGGGTGTTGAACCAGTCCATGCGCTCGTTGACGCGCGCCCGCTGCTGCAGGCCCTTGGGGTACAGCGGCGAGTCGATCTTGTCGGCCAGGTATTTCAGGATAGCCGAGCTCTCGGTGAGGCGGAAATCGCCGTCCTCCAGCATCGGCACCAGCGCATTCGGGTTGAGCGCACGATAGGCCGGCTGCATGTGCTCGCCCTTGAAGATGTCGACCAGCTTCAGGTCGAGCTCGATACCGCTCTCCGCAGCGAAGAGCAGCACGGGCCTGCTCGCGGTGGAAGCGGGGTGGTAGTACAGCTTCATCTCAGGTCTCCTGGCTAAATCGGCAACCTCCGTGCTGCGCACTGCGGTGCGAGCCCCTTCGGAGCGGCCGGGCGTGGCTCATTGCACGCTCTGCACGCGCTCGTTGGGATCGATCACGCCGAGGTTCTCGATGACCTTCATCTGCCCTGCCTGCACCTGGCCGACGTACATGGTAAGCCGCAGGTGGTGCTGGCCAGGCACCATTTCGGCGGGCCCACCCGGTCCTTCGGCGATGCGCGCGTGGTCGAGCGCGCGGATCACCGCCGCCTGATCAAGCGTGCCGGCCTCCCGCACGGCCGCCTCCCAGAGCTTCAGCCCGCGATACAGCCCCGTGCTGGCGCTGCCGGCTGTGAACTTGGCGCTGCCCGGAAATCGTTCGTCGTAGCGGCGCAGCAGCGCCGTGCTGAACGGGTCGCTGACGGCCTGGTAGTAGTCGAGGCAGCTGTAGAGGCCCTCGACATGCTCGGCCGGCAGCAGGCTCGCAAAGTTTTCCTCGAAGTAGGGGCAGACGATGCGGCCGCCGCGCTTCGTGAAGCCGGCCTCATACAGCTGGCGCAGGAACGGCGCCACGCCGGGCGGCACCGTGGTGTTGAAGACTACCTGCGCGCCGCTGGACATGATCTTGTCGACCGTGCCGCGGTAGTCCGCGTGATCAATGGGGAAATACTCCTCGCCGACGATCGAGCCGCCGTTCGCGGTGACCGCGGCACGCACGCGCTTGTTCATTACGTGCGGCCAGATGTAGTCGGCCGACGGGAGGTAGAACTCGCGAGCATCGGTGTGCTTCATCAGCCAGGGGATCAGCGAATCGACCTGTTGCGCCGGCACGGGGCCGGTGCAGAAGATGAGCGGGTCGCTCTCCTCACCCTCGTACTGCTCCGGGTAGATGTAGAGTTTCTTGCCCTGCACGACGGCCGGGCCCTTGATCGCCTGCCGGGTGGAGCTGTAGATGCCGCCGAAGATCACGTCCACGCGATCGCCCTGAACCAGCTTGGCGGCCTTGGCCGCGGCCACCTTGTCGTCGGTGGCGCTGTCTTCGGTGATCAGCTCGATGCGCCGCCCGAGCAGGCCGCCGCCGGCGTTGATCTCGTCGACCACCAGGCGGGCGAGGTTGGCGTTGGCAATGCCGAGGAAGGACAGTGGGCCGGTCTGGTCGGTGACGAGGCCGATCTTGATGGATGCTTGGCTCACGATGGGATCTCCTTGCGAATGGTGGATAAGTGCGGCCCTTTCGCGGGGTGCAGGCACTGTGCGCGCCGGGGGACGCCCACGTCTTTAAGCGATGTGAAACGTTGCTAAAGCCCGCCCCGTGGCCCGACAATCGGGGCCGACAAGCAACAGAGGCGCCCAGGTCTTGGTCTTCAAAGCGAAGGGGTTCGAAGTGCGGCCGGCGGAGCGCCGCTTGCTGGTCCACGGCCAGCCGGTCTCGCTCGGCGGACGCGCGTTCGACTTGCTGCTGGCGCTGATCGAGTTGCGCGAGCGCGTGGTCGCCAAGGACGAACTGCTGGCGCGGGTCTGGCCTGGCACGGTGGTCGAGGAGAACAATCTCACCGTGCAGATCTCGTCGCTGCGCAAGGTTCTCGGGCCGGACGCCATCGCCACCGTGGCGGGGCGCGGCTACCAATTCACGCTGTCCTTGCTGGACGACGACGCTCCCGTCTCACCGGCCGAGTCGTCGTTTCCGCGCGACCGTCCCGTGATCGCCGTGCTCGCCTTCGACAACCTGTCGAACGAGCCCGAGATGCAGTTCTTCTCCGACGGCGTCAGCGAGGAGATCATCCAGCGCCTCGCGCGTGGCACCCAGCTGCGGGTGATCAGTCGGACCACGAGCTTCCAGTTCCGTGGCGAACGAAAGGCCGAGGCGGCGCAACGCCTGAACTGCGCCTACGTGCTCGACGGCTCGATCCGCCGCGCGGCTGGCCAGGTTCGCATCAGCGCCCACCTGACGGAGGCCGCGTCCGGCACGACGCTGTGGTCCGACCACTATGACCGTGCGCTGGAAGGCATCTTCGAGGTCCAGGACGACATCGCCGAAAGCATCGCGCGCGCGCTCGACCACGGTTTCTTCGGTGTTGCGACGCGCGCAGTCGATCCTGCGGTCTATGACTTGTACCTGCGATCCAGCCCCAAGTCCTATGCCCCGGAAGAGCTGCGCACCAGCGTCGGCGTGCTCGAGGTGGTGACGCAGCGCGCACCGCATTTCGCCGAGGCCTGGGGGAGGCTCGCCTACGTGCGCAGCTTCCTTCACATGTACCTGCCATTTGCCGAGCGTGCAGCCAGCGCCGGGCACGTGGTTCGCGAAGCCTCGCACGCGCTGGCGCTCGACGCGCAGAACAACGACGCCCTCGTCGCGCGATGCTTCGTGATGCCGCCCTTCGGCCGGTTCGTCGAAGCCGAGGACTTCCTCGAGCGTCTGCGCCAGGCGCCCGGCTCGGGCGCCGGCCGGCGCTACATCAGCTGGCTGCTGCGCCTGACCGGCCGCCTGCGTGCGAGCCTCGGCGAAGCCGAACGCATCTACCGCCTGGACATGCTCGATCCGATGTCGGCCAACCTGGTGGCGTTGGCCCGCATGGCCACGGGACAGGTCGCCGAGGCGGTGCCCGTGTACGAGGACCTCGTGGCGCGCATCCCCGACATGAGCTTTCCGATCTCGAGCTTGCTGCGGGCCCATGCCTTCCTGCAGGATTGGACGGCGGTCGATCGCCTGCTCACGCTCGCGGCCACGCGCCCGCTGCGCGAGTTCCAGGACACCATCCCTTTCGTCCGCGCCAAGCGCGACCCGACGCCTGAGCACATCGGCGCCTGGCGCAGCGAGTTCGAGGCGCACGTGATGATCACCGGCGGTGTGGACGTGGCCCGCCTGGTCTATGCCGCGCACCTGGGCCTGGTCGACGAGGCCTTCCGTGCTGCCGATGGTGCCCGCCTGGGGCCTGCAGGGGCCAGCACCGACATCATGGGCCCCGACGGCTACCGCACCGCGCTGCTGTTCCAGGCCAGCATGCCCGAGCTGCGCAACGACCCACGCTTCCCGCGGCTGTGCGCGCGGCTGGGGCTGGTGGAGTTTTGGCTCGCCAGCGGCCAGTGGCCCGATTGCGCGGACGAGGTGCCCTACGATTTCCGGCAAGAGTGTGAATCGGCCAAGGGTGTGCCCAGGGAGATCTTCGGGTTTTGAAGGCGCAACATGGTTCAAGTACCCGCGTCATTTCATGCGGGTGGTCGAGTCGGGCATCCTCAGAATCCGGGCCAACAGCAGCCAGTCGACAAGGGCACCGGTACGCTGGTTGCTCGGTAAGAGCATCCGCCCGGCTGGAGGCCAATTCCCCCCGAATATGCGACATCGTTGAAAGAGGGACCGAAGGACATGACAGT
This sequence comes from Variovorax sp. RA8, assembly GCF_901827175.1. Taxonomy (NCBI): domain Bacteria; kingdom Pseudomonadati; phylum Pseudomonadota; class Betaproteobacteria; order Burkholderiales; family Comamonadaceae; genus Variovorax; species Variovorax sp. RA8. The sequence goes on from NZ_LR594662.1 coordinate 1,364,851, forward strand.
CAAGCGAATGGACAACGTCCTGATAGTTGTCGACGATCTCGAAGCAGTGAAAGCGTTCTTCATCGAGTTGGGCCTCGAGCTTGAGGGCCAAACCACGGTTGAAGGGCCTTCTGTCGGGAGCCTCATAGGGCTTGGAGACGTCCGAGCCACCCTCGCGATGCTGCGGACTCCCGATGGGCAGGGAATTGAACTGGACAAGTTCCACACGCCAGATGCAGTCAGGTTTGGACCCGTGAAAGCGCCGGTGAACGCTTTGGGTCTTCGTCGCATCATGTTTGCCGTCGATGACATCGACGCTGTCGTTGCGCGGATGCAGGCCCATGGCGCAGAACTCATTGGCCAGATGCAGTACGAGAAAGCGTACCGGCTCGCCTACATGCGTGGGCCTGAGGGCATCATCGTCGGGCTTGCCGAGCAGCTCGGCTAGGGGTGGGCGGCTCGCTCGCTCCGGCACTCGGACTATCCAGCGCCCCGATGGCCACGCGGACCGCCGTTTCGAGAGTCTTCCGGCCGGGCCGCGTCTTGGCCAGGACATTGAGCCCTTGCACGGTGCAGACGAGAAAGGCCGCGGCCTCTTGGGACGGAACGCCCGGCGGCAGCTCGCCCTCGCGCCGGGCGCGCTCGATCGCGCCCGCGAAAGCTGCTTCGAGCCGAGCCAGGTGCAGCCGGAAGGCCTGCGCGATCTCGGCGTCCGTCATGGCGAACTCGACGACCGAGTTGGTGACGAGGCAGCCCCACTTGCGCTTGCCCTCGACCATCGCGCCGACGAGGCTCTTGAAGTAGTCGAGGATGCCTGCAAGACCCGACGGGTTGCCGTTCAAACGCTCGATCGCCTGCTGCGACACCTCGCCCATATAGCGTTGCAGGGCCTGGACGAAGAGTCCGCGCTTGTCACCGAAGGCCGCGTACAGGCTGCCGGAGTTCAGCCCCGTGACGCGGCAGATCTCCTGCATGCCGACGGCGTCGTAGCCTCGCTCCCAGAACACGTCGACGGCCTTGTCCAGTACCTCGCCGGTGTCGAAACTTCTTGTACGTCCCATTGCAAAATTGTAGATTAATCAATCAAAAAAAAGTGGATCGTTGTTCTCGCCCGGCATGAACACGCCTTCTTAGTGTGACTAGAATTGTAGAACGATCATTCAACAAAAGGACCGACATGAAAGTTGCGATCATGGGAACCGGCGGCGTCGGCGGCTACTTCGGCAGCAAGCTGGCCCTGGGCGGCTGCGATGTCAGCTTCATTGCGCGCGGGGCCCATCTGGCGGCCATCAAGGCTGGCGGCCTGCGGGTCAGGAGCGCGCTCGGCGATCTGCAGGTGCCGTCCCCCAAGGCGACTGATTCCCCGGCCGAAGTCGGCCCTGTCGATGTCGTCCTGTTCGGTGTCAAGCTGTGGGACACCCAGTCTGTCGCCGAGGCCATCCGCCCGCTGGTCGGCCCGCAGACCGTGGTCATCTCGCTCCAGAACGGTGTCGTCAAGGACGAACTGCTCTGCGCCGCGCTCGGGCAGCACGCGGTCGCCGGCGGCGTTTGCTACATCGCCGCCACCATCATCGAGCCGGGCGTGATCGGCCATGCCGGGACCATGCAGAAGCTCGTGTTCGGCGCGTACGAGGAGCGGCAGACCGAATGCATCCGGCGCTTTCACGAAGCCTGCGTGCGCGCCGGCATCGACGCCGAGGTCAGCGAAGACATCGCCCGCGTCATCTGGGAGAAGTTCGTCTTCCTGGTTGGCCTGTCGGCGACCACGGCCGCGACCCGCAGCCCCATCGGCAAGGTGCGCGCGCATCCTGCATCGCGCCGATTGCTGGAGGCGGTCATGCAGGAGGCGGTGGATGTCGGCCGTGCCCAGGGCGTGGCGCTGGCAGCGGATTTCGCGCAGGATCGCCTGCGCTTCTGCGACCAGCTGCCGGCGGACATGACAGCATCCATGTTGCGCGACCTCGAGCGCGGCAATCGGCTGGAGGTCGAGTGGCTGAGCGGCGACGTCAGCCGTCGAGGCCTCGAGCTCGGCCTGCCCACGCCGTTCAACACGGCGGTGTTCGACATCCTCGCGTTGCACGCCGAGGGGGCTTCCCGATGAGCCTCACCCTGCGCTCGCTCACTGCCACCGCCGTCGTTGTCCCCATGGCCCGGCCGCTGTGGACCAGCGTGCAGGCCATGCGAGAGGCGCCGCTGCTGCTGGTCGATCTGCACACCGAGGAAGGTGTCGTCGGCCATGCCTACCTGTTCTGCTACCTGCGTGCTGCGGCGGGCGCCATCGCCGCTTTCGTCGAGGACCTGGGCACGCGGCTGCGCGGCCGGCCGGTGGTGCCTGCCTCGCTGCGCAAGGCCGTCGCCGACTATTCGCGCCTGATCGGCCAGCGCGGCGTGGTCTCCATGGCCGGCGCAGCGCTCGACATGGCGGCATGGGATGCGCTCGCCAAAGCGGCCGATCTGCCGCTGGTGCGCCTCCTCGGCGCCGAGCCCCGGCCGCTGCGTGCCTACAACAGCAACGGCCTGGGGCTGGTGGAGCCGCAGGCGGCGGCCGACGAGGCGCAAGAATTGCTGGCCGGCGGCTTCGAGGGCGTCAAGATGCGCCTCGGCCGACCGAGCGCCGAGGCAGACCTCGCCGCTGTGCGTGCGGTGCGCAAGGCGTTGCCGGACGAGGTGGCGCTGATGGTGGACTTCAACCAGGCCCTCTCGCCCCGCGAGGCGCAGAGCCGCGGCGCGATGCTGGACGGCGAAGGCGTCTTCTGGATCGAGGAACCCCTGCGCCATGACGATTACGTCGGGTACGCGCGTCTGCGGCAAACGGTGTCGACGCCACTGCAATTCGGTGAGAACTTCGCCGGACCCAAGGCCATGGCCGCAGCCTTGGCTGCCGGTTGCGTGGACTACGTGATGCCCGATGCCGAGCGTATCGGCGGGGTCTCCGGCTGGATGGATGCCGCCGCGCTGGCCGCTGCGCACGAGATCGAGATGTCCTCGCACCTCTTCCCCGAGGTGACGGCCCACCTGCTGGCCGCCACCCCCACCGCGCACTGGCTCGAGTACGTCGACTGGGCGGAGCCGCTGCTCCAGGCGCCGCTGCGGATCCGAGATGGCCTCGCGGTGCCCAGCGAGGCCGCGGGCTCGGGCCTGGCATGGGACAGCGACGCCGTGGAGCGTTTTCGAATCGACGCCTGAAGGCGGAGCGCCGCTGCCGGGTTCCTGTTGGCGCCCTGGCTGTTCCAGCGCCACATCCCGCAGTTGGTCGTGCAGCAACAACGACCGCCAGGTCAGCCGCAGCGAGGTCATCTCCAACTACAAGAGGAGCGCTGGGCACGGGACGCCCCTGAGGAGTGCCTGCCTCCAACGCGACGAGATTCCGTGGCGGGCCGATCAGCTCACCAGCGAGTACAGGCGCAGCACGCCGGCAGCGATCAGTCCCAAGCCCAGAAGCGCCGCCAGACGCTGCCCCTGCGGCATCAGCTTCTCGATCGCCACCGCGATCGACAGCGCAGCTACCCAGGCAAGGTTCATGACCCCGCCAACGAACAGCAGCGCCATCAATGCCCAGCAGCAACCCAGGCAGAACAGACCGTGGCGCAGCCCCATCACGAAGGCGCCGGATGCACCGTCACGCCATTCCCCAATCAGGAAGCCCATTGGCGTGCGGCAATTTGCAAGGCAGATGCGTTTGAGCGGCGAGAACTGGTAGGCGCCGGCCACGAGCAGCAGCACGCCCGTGAGCGCGGCCGACGTGCTGACGATCATCGAGTCGACCCAGCCCGCGGCCTGCAGCAACCATTGCAGCCCTGTGGCCACCATGCTGAAAGCGAACCACACCAGCAGATAGGCGCTCACAAAACTACGCGAGCGCTCAATGTCGCTGTTGCGGCGGCACAGCGCGACGAAGGCCTGCACCATCGGCAGCGCCGACGGCAGCATCATCGCCGCCATCATCACGGCCCACATGCACCAGACGGCAAGCAGGTTGTCCCAGTGCCAGGCCGATGACATCGGCATCGTCAACCGTGCCACCGGGTGACCCATGTCGAAGGCGATCCAGGCCAGAAAGCCCCAGCCAACGAGGCTGAGCATCAGCAACCATGCCGCCGTTCTCGACGACATTGGTGTCGGTGCCTTCTGCGCCAATCGATCTGGCGATCTTGCGGTCATTGATGAAGGCTCGTTGTCGCATCTGTAATCCGTTCCACGATCTGCTGCTCGGCGCTTCCTGTCAACCGGGATCGCCAGAGCTGCAAGCGGACATGCATGCGCTGCGAGGTGCCTGGGCTTGCGCTTGACGCGCAACGGGGGTACGGTGGAGCGACGCAGGCGCCATGAGGGGGCGTCATTCTGCCCACCCTGACCGATGCGCGACCCGCACACCGGTCACCACCAAGGAGCGGCAATGGCAAGCTGGAAAATCAGTGGCGAGTACATGGAAACCTGCAATTGCACTTTCCTGTGCCCATGCATAACCGCCAACCTCGCGGCGAAGCCGACCGAAGGCGACTGCCAAGCGGCGATCACGATGCGCATCGACCAAGGCGCGAAGGACGGCGTCCAGCTCGATGGCGTGTCGTTCATCGTCATGTTGCATTCCCCGGGCGTGATGGGTGCAGGCAACATAACGGTGGGGCTGATCATCGACGACAGTGCATCGGATGCGCAGGTCGAAGCCATCAGCGCCATCGCCACTGGGGCGGCCGGTGGGCCGATGGCAGCGCTGGCGCCGCTGGTGGGGAAGGTCGCCGGGGTCGAGCGTCGTCAGATCCAGTTCGACATCGATGGCATGAAGCGCGTCGTGCGCGCTGGTGACCTCGTCGACCAGGCCTGCGAAGGCGTGCCCAGCGTATCGGTACCGGGGCAGGCCCTCGGCGTGGACAACACGGCGCACCCCGTGAACAGCCGGCTCAACCTGGCCAAGGCGACGCGCAGCGTGTTCAACGTCTTCGGCATGAAGTGGAATGATTCCAGTGGTACCCGCAACGGCCACTTTGCCCCGTTTGCGTGGGCCGGCTAGTGGTCGGGTCTTTGGCCTGCGGTGTCGGCGCCTTGGGTCCGGCGGGGTCTGCGGGTCGAACCGGGCGTTGCTTCAGACAGTGCTGCGCGGCACCCTGAGCTTGCGCACCACGCTCGACTGGCTGATGCCCAGCGCCTTCGCCACGCCGCGGGTGCTGCCATGCGCGCGCATCGCCTCCTCGAGCAGGCCGGATTCGAAACGTTCGACCCGCTCCCGCAGCGATCCGCGGCTGGACAAGGTTCCAGCGTCGGCGGGCAGCACGCCTTCCAGATCCGGCAGCCCGATCAGCGGCTGCGGGCTTGTCACGATCAGGCGCCTGCAGCACGGTGAGCAACTTGACCTGAAGGTCCGGCGCCATCTCGCCGATCTCGTCGAGGAACAGCGTTCCGGCCGCGGCCAGCTCGATCAGCCCGTGCTTGCCCTGGCGCTGCGCCCCGGTGAACGCGCCCGGCTCGTAGCCGAACCGCTCCGTCTCCAGCAGCTCGCGCGGCAACGCCCCGCAATTGATCTTGATGAACGGGCCTTCCGAGCGCGGGCTTTCGCTGTGGATCAGGCGCGTCACGACCTCCTTGCCGACGCCGGATTCTCCCGTCAGCAGCACCGTGGAATTCACCTTGGCCACCCGCACGGCCAGCTCCGCCGCCGTACACCCGGCTGCGCGATGCCGTCATTGCGCACCTGACGATGGCGGTAGGGCTCGGCCCGCTGCTGTCCAACGTGGCTGCTTCGGCCACATAGCAGGCGCAGGTGCAGCCGCGCGGGCTGCTTCGGCATGCCTCGCGTGTCAATCGCAGTTCGAGAGGGCCCCCCTCGGCCGTCAATGAATGCGGCCATCCCGCGTCGTGCTGTCGTGTGATCTGCGCCGCAGGAGAGGCGGGCCGCCGAATGCGACGCCTCGCGGGTCCAGGCGGTTATCCTCGCGTCTACCGCCCTGCGCAGACACCGTCAGCTCTGCAACGGCGCACCAGCCGGAAGCGAAGGTCTGAGCAATGAGCAGTAAAAATGCAAAAGTTCGCGGCACGGTCGAGATGACCGCTGCGATGTTGATCTCCGGGACCATCGGCTGGTTCGTCGTGCGCTCTGGGCAGCCTGTCATCGATCTGCTGTTCTGGCGCTGCGTTTTCGGGGCCGCGACGCTGGTGGTGGTCTGTGCCTTCACTGGGGCGTTGGCCCTCAGGCCCACCCTCAAGAGCCTCGGCTGGGCAGCCCTGGGCGGTGCTGCAATCATCCTCAACTGGCTGCTGATCTTCGAGGCCTTCTCACGGGCGTCGATCTCGGTGGCGATTGCCGTCTACAACACACAGCCGTTCATGCTGGTCGCCCTGGGAGCGGTCTTCTTCTCCGAGCGCATCACTGCAACCAAGCTCCTGTGGCTCGGCATCGCTTTCGCCGGCGTCCTGCTCATCGTGCAGGCGAGGCCGTCGACTGCGGTCTATGCAGGTTCCGACGCCGACTACATTTCCGGGGTCCTTATGGCGCTCGGCGCTGCGTTCCTCTACGCCCTCTCGGCGATCGTGACGAAGAAGCTCGGCAATATGCCGCCGCACCTCATTGCATTGATCCATGTGTGTGTTGGCATGGTCATGATCGCGCCCTTCGCGAACCTGGCGAACCTTCCGACCGCCCCCCCTGCATGGGCCGATTTCGTGGTGATGGGCGTGGTGTACACCGGCTTGGTCTTCGTCCTTCTGTATGGCGCAATCCAGAAGCTACCGACGCACTCGGTGGGCGCCCTGTCCTTTCTTTATCCCATCTTCGCCATGGCGGTGGATTTCCTGGCTTTCGATCACAAGCTCAAGCCGCTGCAATTCGTTGGCTCGGCAGCGATCCTGGTCGCCGCGGCTGGCATGAACCTTGGATGGAGCTTTCCCAAGAGGTCGGTCACCGGCTGAGCGCCTTATGCCCCGATGCGCAGGCACTAGGTGTCACGTGCCCCGATGGCATCCAGCACGCCGTGGGCCATCGTGCGTCGAAACCTTGCATGACGACGGCCGATGTCGGCCAGATCCGATTCGTTGCCGATGCTTCGCCGCGCGTCTGCCCAGACAAGATCAGCGTGGCGCAACAAGACCTCGCGGCGCTCTACGTTGGTCTCGCAAGCGACCACGGCGGTGAGCACATCGAGCAAGCGGATCAGCACTGCGGGGCTGCCAGCGGCATTCTGGCGGATCATGTGGAACATGACGTTGACAAGCGCGCTGTAGGTCAGGGTGGGCACTACGAGCGCGACCGCATCTTCACGGATGATCACGCCGCTCGGCAACCGTGATCCCACAAGTTCGCAGAGCGCTGCACCGAGCCGATCGAGCACGCTCATCGCGGTGTGCGGATCGTTGATGCTGGCAGACAGCGCCCGCACCGCCACTTCCACCAACTGGCGCACTGCATACTCGGCGTCGCCCGCACTGCCGCGCGACGTGCCCAGAGCGGTGGCGTTGCGCACCGCCTCCTCGGCCTTGGGGACCGACACTGAAATCACGGCGATCGGTGCTCCTGGAAAGACATAGTCGCCCTTGCGGACAAGGAGTCGGATCGCGGTTCGGTGGTGCGACGCCCAGTCCGCAAGACCTGCTTCGTCGAGCTGCTGGAGGTATCCGCGTCGCTTATCGACGATGTTCGTGGCATGCGCCCAGAAGCTGGCCGCAGGCGAGGCGGGCTGCGCCGCGCCTGCGACCGTGGCCTTCAAGGCAGCCTGGATGTCGTCGCTCACCAGTTCGATCACCGTGTCGACGTTGATCCGCTTCGCCATGTGGCCGACGAAGTAGACCAGCGTCGCGACGCAGACGAATGCCAGCAGGATTCCCACCGTTAGCGCCAGATGGGGTGTGAAGGGGCCCTCGTCCTGCGTCCTGACGCTGCGAAGGACCATCAAGGCATAGGAAAAGGTCCCGAGGTATGCACCCAGCGTGAACTGGACGCCGCGGTCCCGCGTGAAGTTGCGCAAGAGACGCGGCCCCATCTGTCCGGCCGCGAGAGAGAGCGCGGCAATCGTGATGGAGAACACGGTACCCGCGACGGCGATTGTCGACGAGGCGATGGCACCCAGCAGCGTGCGCGCCCCCGTTCCGCCGCCGTCGTACAGCCAGCTGCTCTCGGTCAGCCGTGCGGAGAGGTGGCCGCCGCGATCGAGGCCGAGCAAGCCGAATGCGAGCAGGATGCCAGCGAGCACCATCGCACCGGGAACCAGCCAGAAGGATTCGCCGGCCAGGTTGATGAACTTGCGGATTCTGGCGTTCATGGGCACGTGGTCGAGGGGGATGGCCGGGCGTATAGGGTTTTCGCCATGGTGCGGCCCCGGCGAGGACTCATTGAAATCACTCTGAGGGACGCCGAGCGCAAAGCGTGTAGGCGAACTTCCAGCCTGTGCATGTGTCCTCATTCACTTGCCGGGGCCTGCCGAAGCCTTGGCTGCTGCGCGGCGACGACCAGGATGCGGCGCATCTGGAACTTGTGCTGTGCGCTCGGTCAAACATGTTCGTGACGTTTGACCACCCTCCCATCGCAGCGGAGCAGATCGATCACTGCCTCCTTCTTTCCCTGACAACCCAGGAGATTCTCGATGAACCGAATCTTTCCGCATGCGCTCTGGTGGGTGGTCACCGGTGCCTCGCGGGACATCGCCAAGCAATGAGAGCCGACACGGGCAGGGCAGCGCCTGCCGGCGCGCAGCGTTCGAAGCAGGCCTCCGAAGCACCGGCGCCCGACTTCCTGACACCGGCGGATCGCTACCAGGAGCTGTTCATTGCCGTGCAACGCGAGCGCGTATTCTCCGACAGCAAGACCTTCGTGGACTGCGCGCCGCTGGCTGAGCCGTCCGCGATCCTGGACGCCTATCGCTCGCGCAGTCATGAGCCGGGCTTCGATCTCCCGCAGTTCGTGCATGCTCATTTCAGGGCAGTCCGGCCGGCTCCCAGCGAGTACGAGTCGCAGCGGTGGCAACCCATCGGCGCGCATATCGAAGCGCTGTGGCCGGTTCTCACCCGGCATCCCAAAGCCCATCCGCCGCATGCATCGCTGCTGCAGCTGCCGCATCCCTATGTGGTGCCCGGAGGCCGGTTCGGCGAGCTCTACTACTGGGACTCGTACTTCACGATGCTGGGCCTGGCCTCTGCCGGCCACACCCGGCTGCTGCAGGACATGGTGGAAAACTTCGCCTACCTGATCGACACCTTCGGGCATGTGCCGAATGGCACGCGCACCTATTACCTGAGCCGCTCGCAACCACCGGTGTTCTCGCTCATGGTCGACCTCGCCGAACGGCATGGCGCCATCGAGGCGCTCGATTTCCTGCCGCAGCTTCGACAGGAGCACGCCTACTGGATGAGCGGCAGCGAGGGCCTGGCGGCCGGCGCGGCCTGCCGGCGGGTGGTTCGCCTGGATGCCGGTGTGCTGCTCAACCGCTACTGGGACGACCGTGACGCACCGCGCGAGGAGTCGTGGCTGGAAGACGTGACGACCGTCGAGGGCTGCAGCCGCGAGCCGGCCGAGGTGTACCGGGATCTGCGTGCGGCGTGCGAATCCGGCTGGGACTTCAGCAGTCGCTGGCTGCGCGAGGCGCCGCCGCGCAAGGCCGCGCCCCGGCCTGTCCAGGCCCGCGCCGCCACTGCCCCGTCGCTGGCGAGCATCTGCACCACCGACATCGTGCCGGTGGATCTCAACGCCTTTCTCTACGCGCTGGAAGGCAGGATCGCAGCACTGGCGAAGCGGGACGGCGACGACCATGTCGCGCGCGAGTTTGCGCAGCGGGCCAGCGCGCGCAAGGCGGCGATCGTCGAATTGTGCTGGGATGCCGCGCAAGGAGCGTTCTTCGACTATGACTGGCGTGGCCGGGGGCGGCGAAGCTGCCTGACCGCGGCCTGCGTCGTGCCGCTGTTCGTCGGCATGGCCGACCCTCTGCATGCGCAGGCGCTGGCTGCCACCGTCACGGCGCGGCTGCTGGCGCCCGGTGGCATCTCGACGACCGAATGCACGAGCGATCAGCAGTGGGACCGGCCGAACGGCTGGGCGCCGCTTCAGTGGATGGGCAGCCAGGGGTTTGCCGACTACGGCTGCCACTGGATCTCGAACACCATCGCCAGGCGCTGGCTTGCTACCGTGGCGGCGGTCTACGAACGCGATGGAAAGTTGGTCGAAAAGTATGCGCTGCGGCACGTCGAGCACGAGAACTCCGCCGGCGGCGGTGGTGGCGAGTACCCGCTGCAGGACGGCTTCGGCTGGACCAACGGAGTCAGCTGCGCCTTGCTGGCGGCGCAGCCGCAGCACACCGCCAATGCGTCCGTTGCGCACGATCCCATCCGCCGGCACCGCTGAGACGTCCCCGGCTCGAAGATGTCCGCATCAGCGCCGCTCTTCGCGCAGAGTTGGTACCGCGCCAGGTCAAGCACGGTGGGTGGATCGGATGCCTGGCTCCCGTCGTGCGTTCGGCACGCTCATTTGGCGAGTCCGCGACGCAGGCCATCGGGCGCCCAATTTGAAACAGCCCATGAACTTCGCGGCATGGAAGCGAATCAATCGAGGACAAACGCTGGAAGACCCGATCCATGCTTCGCCCCACAGCCCATCTTTTCGTCCTGGGACTGGCACTCCTTCTCGGCGCTTGTGCAGTGAGCCCTGGGCAAGCGCCTGCGGCAGGCGTTGGCACCGAGGCCCGTGCACGGCACGCGCCTGCCTTCTCGTCGCTCGTGGCCAGCCGCCGGGCAGCGGTCGTCAGCATCACGACCCTGCGCGTCGGTCGCGACTTGCACCAGGAGGACCTCGAACTGGAGTTCGCGCCCGAGAACGACTTCGCCGATCGACTGGCCTGGCCGCTTCCGGCGAGTGTGCGACTCAGCCAGATCCGAGATCTCGCCTCGGGCGTGATCCTTGCGAGCGACGGGCTGATCCTCACCAGCGCGCACGTGGTCGCGGATATCGATGAAGCCCAGGTCCGCCTGGACGACGGCCGCCGATTCAAGGCACGCGTGGTCGGCGTCGACAGGCGCACCGATGTGGCCTTGTTGAAGATCGAGGCGAACGATCTGCCGGTCGCTGTCATCGGCGATTCTTCTCGACTCGCTCCGGGCGACTGGGTTGCCGCGATCAGCGCGCCGTTCGGCTTTCACGGTAGCGTCACCAGCGGCGTGATCAGTGCAACGCACCGGTTCATCGGTGGTGCCGGGGCGGTTCCCTTCATCCAGACGGACGTCGCCATCAATCCCGGCAGCTCGGGGAGTCCCCTGTTCAACAGCCGCGGCGAAGTCGTGGCGATCAATTCCATGATCTACAGCGGAAGCGGCGGCTACATGGGTCTCTCCTTCTCCGTACCGATCAATCTCGCGATGAAGATCGCCACCCAGCTGCGCGCACACGGCACGGTTCCACGCGCTCACCTGGGTGCCGAAGTGCAGGAAGTGACGATGGCCCTGGCCCGATCCTTCGGCATACCTCAGGCAACCGGTGCTCTTGTGGTTCGGGTGGACGCCGGCAGTCCCGCCCAAGCGGCCGGCTTGGCGCAGGGCGATGTCATCGCCAGGTTCGACGGCGTTCCCATTTCGCACTCCACCGAGCTGCTGCAGCACCTCGCCGACAGCACGCCTGGGACCCGCAGCCGGATGGATGTGTGGCGGCGGGGCGCGATGTTCACCGTCTGGGCGACGCTCTCGGAACAGCCGCGTTCCAGGATCGCCTCGTTGACCCGTGCGGCGGCTGAATGGAACGACGGGCTCGGACTGAAGCTCGGCGAGTTGTCGCCCGCATGGCGCCTGCGCTTGCGTGTCGATGGCGGTCTGCTCGTTCGCGACGCCGCAGGGTTGGCGCGCAGCGAGGGCATCCGCTCCGGCGACCTCATCATCGCCGTGAACGACATGCGGCTCGGGAACGTCGACGATTTCCGGCGTAGCCTGTCGCGCATACCAGCAGGTCGAACGGTCGCATTGCTGGTCATGCGCGACCGGCGCCTGGCCTACGTGCCGGTCCGGATCCCCACGCAGGGAGCCGGTTCACCAAGCGGCCTGTACTCCGCCGCCCCGGCAACCCAGGCTGCACAACCGACGCAGCCGCCGGGCTCGGCGCCGCTCACCCAGGTCGTCGGTCGAAGCGATGAGCCATCTCACGCGACGGACGCGTTGCTTCAGCGCATCGAGATCGCGCGCGGGGAGCCATAGTGGTCCGCCTCGCAGACTTCAAGCCCATGCTGCTGTCAGAGCGGCAGTTCGACCTGGAGGAACCCGGCTGGATCTATGAGCTGGAATACGACGGCGTACGCGTCACGGCAGAATTCGGGGCGCACGCCGTGCAGTTGCGCACGCGCAATGGCGCCGACGCGACCAAGTGGTTTCCAGAGATCACGGACCGCCTGGCCGAAGTGGCAGGCGGTCCGTTCGTCGTCGATGGAGAGGTCTGCGTGCTGGACGATCTCGGCCGCAGCGACCCCCGGGCACTTCAGCAGCGCGCCCAGCATCGGCGCTGGTACGAAAGGGCGAAGCCGGTTGTCTATTGTGTCTTCGACCTCCTCGTCGACCGAGGCGCAGATATCACGACCCAGCCGCTGTTGCTGCGCAAGGCCGCTTTGAATCGCTTGTTTACCGAGCCTTCCCGGGGCATCGTCGTGGTGGAGTACTTCGAGGAGGGCGCGAAGCGGTTGCTGAAGGGGACTGCCAGGCTGCTGGGGATGAAGGGCCTGGTCGCGAAACGCCGCTCGAGCATCTATCTGCCGGGCGTACGTTCGAGCGAGTGGATCAAGGTGAAGTTGCCTCCGGGGAAGTCGAATCACGGCTGACCGCAGTCAACGCGCACCACGACCTTGCCCGTGTGATGGCCCTGCAGCAGGGCCGCCAGCGCTTGCGGGGCCCGCTCGAGCCCGTCCACCACATGCTCGCGCAGCACGATGCGGCCGTCGGCCAGCCATGCCTTCATCTCGGTCTGGAACGCCTGGAAGCGCTCGCCGTAGTGGTCAAGAATGATGAAGCCCTGCATATGAACCCGCTTCTGCAGCACCGTCGAGAGCAGTTGAGGCAGCCGGTCCGGACCCGGCGGCGGCGCGGCGTCGTTGTAGTGCGCGATGAAGCCGCATACTGGCACCCGCGCACCGAGGTTCAGCAGCGGTAGCACGGCCTCGAGGACCTTGCCCCCCACGTTCTCGAAGTAGACATCGATGCCCTGCGGGCAGGCCCGCGCCAGGCGCGCCTCGAAGTCGTCGACGGTACGGTCGATGCATGCGTCGAACCCGAGTTCCTCGACGGCCTGGCGGCACTTGTCCGCACCACCCGCGACCCCAACTGCCCGGGCGCCCTGGATCCTTGCAATCTGCCCCACCACGGCGCCGACCGCACCCGTCGCCGCGGCGACAACCACCGTTTCCCCCGGCCGGGGGCGGCCGATGTCGATCAGACCCACATGCGCGGTGAAGCCAGGCATGCCCAGTCCGCCCAAAGCCAGCGAAGGCGTGCCCAGGTCGCCGAGCGGCATTAGATCGCTTCCGTCGGACGAGGCATAGTCCTGCCAGCCTGCGTGAGCGAGGACGAGCTGTCCCGCGCTGAAGGCGGGGTGCCGCGACTCGACGACGCGGCTGACCGTGCCGCCGACCATGGTGGCGCCCAGAGCCACCGGCGGCGCATACCCTGGCCCGACTTCGTCCATGAGGTTTCGCATGTAGGGATCGAGCGACAAGTACAGCGTGCGCAGCAGCACCTCGCCCTCGCGAGGCGAGGGGATGGGCTCCGTCGACATGCGGAAGTTGCCTTGCGTCGGCAGCCCATTCGGTCGCGAGGCAAGGACGATGCGGCGGTTCATGCGAACTGGTTGTGTCATGGCGTGGTGAATCCCGGATTGGCGTGAGGTCACCAGCTTAGGAATACGATCCCGACGCATCCATACCGAACTAGCCGGAATGCTTGACGATTTGTCCGAAGAACGAGGCGAGCGCCACCCAGGCGCAGAGTTGATGAGCCCGCTGCTGCAAACCTTGCGGCTGCACGGCGTGAATTACCAGCGCTGCTTGCTGCGCTCGCCGTGGAGCGTGGCGTTCGGGCCCCAAGGCTTGCCGCGTTTCCACTACGTCAGCGGCGGCAACATTCGGCTGTGGACGGCATCCATGGGTTCGGTCTCTCTCGCCAAAGGGGACGCCGTGCTGCTGCCTCGTGGCGGCTTCCATATCGTGGCGAGCGCGGCGGATTTCCCCCCGGCGGAGATCGAGCGCCTGCGAGCGACCGTGCTCGCCGACGACATGCAGTTGGTGAACGGCATGGAAGGCAATCCGCATGCCGAGCCCACCGACGCGATGTTCTGCGGCACGTTCCGCTTCGAGATGGACCCGCTGCATCCACTGCTGCAACTGATGCCGGAAGTACTGGTCCTCAGCGATCTGGCCCGGCAGGAACCGAATGTGCCGGACCTGCTGCAGGCCATGCAGCGCGAGGTGCAGCGCGCCGCGGCGGGCTCGGAGGCCATCCAGGCACGCTTGGCTGATGCCCTCGCGGCCTTGATGGTGCGCGCGTGGGTGCTCTCGGCGCCGGCGGATACGAGAGGCCTGGTATCGGCGCTGCGCTGCCCCCGCGTCGGGAAGGTGCTCGCCGCCATCCATCGCGACCCTGGTGCCAGGTGGACTGTTCCCCAACTGGCATCGGTGATGGGCGCTTCTCGCTCCACCTTCACCGAGGCGTTCACTCGTACGGTGGGCGAGAGTCCCGCCAGATACGTGGCCCAAGTGCGGATGGCACAGGCCAGCCGATGGATTGGCGAACAAGGCGTGCGCGTCTCGTCGGCCGCCTACCGGCTGGGCTACGAGTCCGAAGCGGCATTCAGCCGCGCCTTCAAGCGAGTCATGGGAAAGGCCCCGGGGCGGGCGCGGCAGCTGAAGCCCCTCGAGTAGTTCGCAGCGCCAATGAGGCATTGCCTGCCAACCCGCCGGCAACCTGCTGCCGCATCACTAGTGTCGGGAGTGGGAAGTCCGCAAGCACAATCGTTCGACGCTCGCGAGGTTGTCATCGGTGCGCTGCGTCGTCCCGACAAGCAGTTGCCTCGGCGCCAGGCTCCATCCCGGATTCGACGCGTGGCGATCGCCCGGGCCAGCGTCGCCACCACCAATCGGCATCGCAGTCACGATCAACGCGATCAGTCCGAAGACGACGCCGCAGGCGCAAACACCAAGCCAGCCTCCAAGAACCCACGCCGGGCCCGACAAGCTCGCGCCAGCGGCAGCACCCACGAAGAAGATCCCCGTGAAGAGGCCATTGAGCCTTCCGCGCGCCTCGGGCTGCAACATGTTGACAGCGCGCCGCCCCAGTGCCTGCTCCGCGATCACACCCATGTCGAGCAACACGCTCGCGACGCCGAGCAAGAGCAGCATCGCGCGCGCATGATGAGCTTGTGTGCCATCCGCGAACGCCGCCAGCGCCAGCGCGCCCACGATGACGGCTTGTGCGAGGAAAGTGGCCGGCCGGGTCCAGCCGCGGTCGCCGGCACGGCCAGCGAGCGGCGCCACGATCACGCCGCCTGCGCCGGACAGCGCGAACACTGCAACGCCCGTGTTGCCAAGATGGAATGGCGCCTGGCCGAGCCGCAGCACGATGCTCGTCCAGAACATGCTGAACGCGGCCATGCACAGCGCCTGCGAAACGGCGCGGCGACGCACGACCGGCTCCTGGCGCAGGAGTGCCCACATGGAGATGATCAGTCTCGGATATGGCAGCTTGCCGGCCGGCGCAAGCGCGGGAAGGCTGCGCCAAAGCACCAGCGCGAGCACGCCGACGGCAGCTGCCAGGCCGCCATAGAACCAGCGCCAGCCCAGCGCCTGCGCCGTGAGGCTTGCCATCGGACGCGACAACAAGATGCCGAGCATGAGCCCGCTCATGAGCTTGCCGACCACTTCGCCGCGCTGGCGCTGCGGGCTCAATGCTGCGGCCATCGGCACGAGCATCTGCACCGCACTCGCGGACACGCCCGAGGCGAAACACGCAGCAAGAAAAAGCGGCACGCTGCTCGTCGTGCCCAGTGCGCCCAGTGCGCCCAGTGCGAGCACGTCGAGTGTGAGCATGCCCAGGATCAACGAACGACTCTCCGCCACGTCAGTGAGCGGCACCAGGAAGAAGAGCCCGCCGGCATAGCCCAGCAACGTCAGCGTGGTCATCAGGCCCGAAGTGCCCGGTCGCAGGTGCATGGACTGACTCAATGCCGGCAACAGGGCCTGGGAGGCAAACAGGCCCAGCACGACGATGCCGACGGCGACCGAGAAAAGCAGCGTGCGGCTGGCGTGCCCGCCACTGGAAGGCGGGCCTTCGCGGCGGCGTATGGATGGAGAAGTGAATGGCATCGGCGTTCCTTTCGGCGTCGCCTGGATGCTGACCTTGATGCCACCGATGAAAAAGACATGGCGCCAAACACATTGTTTGCCTCCATGCTCCAATCCCGCCCATGAAGCACCTCCCCGACATCGCCGTCTTCGTCCGCGTGGCCGAGTGCGGCAGCTTCACGGCCGCAGCCGAAGTCCTGGAGTTGTCGCGGCCCGCGGTGAGTCAGGCCATCAGTCGGCTCGAGCGGCACCTGGGCGCGCGGCTCCTGAACCGGACCACGCGCAAGCTGAGCCTGACAGAGGCCGGCACGCACTTGCAGCGGGCCTCGCGTGCCGGCATCGACCTGATCGCCGAAGCAACGCTGCGGATCTCGGCTTCGCAGGCCAGGCCGAGCGGCAGGCTGCGCATCACGGCACCGGTTGCGTTGGGGGTGTTGCATGTGGCGCCGCTGCTGGCGGATTTCGGCCGTCTCTACCCCGATGTCGAGGTCGCGCTGCGCATGAACGACAGCATCCAGGACATCGTGGATCAAGGCTTCGACATGGCGATCCGGGTCTCGAACCCGGCAGACTCTGGGCTGGTGTCCCGCCAGTTGGCGCCCATCCGCCACTACGCCTTTGCCGCGCCCGAATACCTTGCCAGGTACGGATCGCCCACGACGCCCCAGGACCTGGCCGAGCACCGTTGCCTGGTCCACAGCGACGTCAAGCCGTCACGCGAGTGGCGCTTCGTGTCCGAGAGCGGCGAGGTAGAGACGGTGGTGGTGCGCAGAGCCGTGCAGGCGGACAACAGCCTTGCATTGCGCGAAGCGGTGCTGGCGGGCGCCGGCATCAGCGTGGGGCCCGACTACCTGATCGCCGCAGATATCCGAGCCGGGCGGCTCGTGCGTCTCTTTCCTGGCCGAGGGCTGCACAAGTTCGGGGTCTACGCGCAATACCCTGCGCGCCGACATGTGGCGTCCAGTGTCAGGGCGTTCATCGAGTTTCTTGCGCGGGAGCTCCATGACGGGCGGCGCTGGCAAGGTGTCGAGGGCAGCGAAGGAGCTTGATCTCGTGGCGATGGTCGCAATGCCCCATTGGCCTCAGCGGCGGCCCTCGGGCGGCCGCAACGTGCGCGCCATGCGGCCGAGCGTCGCGCGCAGGTAGACGGACTGCCGCAGGTCCCGCAGCAGGGGCGGCATCGAGACCGCAAAGAGCAGCGCCGACAGCGGCACGACCCAGATGAACCCGACGTACTTGAAGCCTGCGGCACCCACCAACCCGCCCAGCAGGAACATCGTCAGGAGCATTCCGAACAGGCGCAGCTTCGCGCGGTTGGCGCGCACGTGGGCGCGCGGCGGCGTACCTGCCTGGTTCCAGTAGACGAGCTTGCCCAGCTCGATGCCGAGATCGGTGATCACGCCGGTCATGTGCGTGGTCCGGATCTGCGAGGACGACACTTTGCTGACCAGCGCGTTCTGCAGTCCCATCAGGAAAGCCAGCAACAACACGGTGAACGGCACCGCGAATGGCGTCGGACGGTTCAAGGTCGTGGCGCCGACCAGGCCGAACAGCAACAGCAGCATCGCTTCCAGCAACAGGGGCAACGAGAAGCCGCTGCGCAGCTGATGCTGGCGCGCCAGGTTCACCATCACTGCCGTGCACGCTGCGCCGCAGACGAAGGCCGTCAGTGCGCCCGTCGCGCCGAGCACGAGCGCCATGTTGCCGAGCACGATGTTGTCCGCAAGCATCGAGACAAAGCCCGTCATGTGCGAGGTGTACATGTGGACCACCAGGAAGCCGCCGGCGTTGACAGCGCCCGCGACAAAGGCGAGCAACAGCCCGAGCAGCCGGTTGATGGACGGCGTACGGTGCCGGCCGGTGAGAAAGCGCAGGCGCCGCATGGTTCACCCGACCGGCGGGGGACCGATCAAGGTCGCGACGCCGTGCGGACGACCCTTCAACTGGCGGTTGCCGGCAGGCAGAAGAAGCAGGCGCTCGGGGCCGCGGGCTGCGGCTCTTCCGCGAGACCTGCGGCCACCAGCGCGCCGGTCGCTGCAACAGTCGCAAGAACGAAGACCATTGCCTTGAGCATTCGGCTCTGAATAGATGTCATGGGGATCAACTCCTGGAGGGATGCGTACGATGGCCTAGCGAAGCACCAACACCGGCAGTTCCGAATGTGTCAACACGTGCTGCGTCTCGCTCCCGAGCAGCAGGCGCTTGATGCCCTTGCGGCCGTGCGACGCCATGACGATCAAGTCGCTCTTGTGCTTCTTGGCAGCGGCGATCACGGCGTCCCCCACCAGGTCCGAGTTGACGGTTGCCGTCTTGCTCCTGACGCCCGCGGCCTGTGCCAGCGCGGTGGCCTCGTCCAGCCTGCCCTGCGCAGCTTCGGCCCATTGCCGCTCGATGCGCGCGACCTCGTCGTGCGAAAAGACCATCGCGCCGTCGAAATAGTTCTTGGGGTAGCGGGGCACGACGGTGACTGCCACCAGGTCGGCATCGTTCTGGGCCGCAAGCTCGACGGCGCTTTTCACGGCCTTCTTCGAGAGCGCGGAGCCGTCTGTGGCGACGAGGATGCGTTTGAACATGGTCTTTCTCGATTCACAAGGATGGATGGATGCTGCAAGCGTACGAAACGAGTCCGAAGGGGGTTTGATCCAGATCAAGGCTGGGATGCATGCGCCCCCATAGCCTTGCGCGATGCAAGCCGCAGTTGTGTCCCGCCCATCCGCCCGCGAGGAACCCGTATCCGCCGATGGCGCCGCACAGGCGAATTGGTCGCTGCTGGACGACCCGGCCGAGTGGTCGGCGTTCGGGCGTTCGCTCGAGGGCGAGCCTGCCACCGGCCTCTGGGAGTCGCAGGTGGTGGTCGAAGGCATGCATTGCGCAGCCTGCGCCTTCACGGTCGAGGCGGCGCTCGCCTTGGTGCAGGGCGTCGAGAAAGCTGAAGTGAATGCCGCAACCCGGCGCGCCCGTGTCGTGTGGTCGGCCGCGGCTGTGAAGCCCTCGCGCTGGTTTGCAGCGTCCGCGGCCGCCGGCTACCGGCTCGTGCCGGCCGGTGACATGTTCGTGCGCGAACGCCGTTCGCGCGAGGCGCGGCTCGCGCTCTGGCGCTGGCTGGTCGCCGGCTTCTGCATGATGCAGGTGATGATGTACGCCTATCCCGCGTACATCGCGCAGCCCGGAGACATGACCCCCGATGCCGCGCAGCTGCTGCGCTGGGCCTCGTGGGTGCTCACGCTGCCGGTGATCATGTTCTCGTGCGGCCCGTTCTTTCGCAGCGCACTTCTCGATCTGCGCGGTCGCCGCATCGGCATGGACCTGCCGGTCGCGCTCGGGATTGCGATCACCTTCGTCGTCAGCACCGCAGCCACCTTCGATGACACCGGCCCGTTGGGGGGCGAGGTCTACTTCGACTCGCTCACGATGTTCGTGTTCTTCCTGCTCACCGGCCGCTGGCTCGAGTCACGGCTGCGCGAGCGCACGGCCGGCGCGCTGGAGGCGCTGATGAACCGACTGCCGGACAGCGTCGAGCGACTCGGCGCCGACGGAATGTTCACGCGCGTGGCGGTGCGGCGCCTCGCGCTCGGGGACATCGTGCGCGTGCTGCCGGGCGAGGCCTTTCCGGCTGACGGCGTCATCACCGCCGGCGATACCACTGCGGACGAGGCCTTGTTGACCGGCGAATCGCGTCCCGTGCCGCGCCCCTGCGGCGCGCGCGTATTGGCCGGCAGCCACAACCTGGCCTCGACGGTGCAGATGCAGGTCGAGGCGCTGGGGCCGGGCACGCGCTTCGCGCAGATCGTTGCGTTGATGGAGAGCGCCTCGGTGCAGAAGCCCCGTCTCGCGCGGCTGGCCGACCGGGCAGCGCGGCCCTTCATGCTGGCGGTCCTGGCCGCAGCCTCGTTGGCCGCAGCGTTCTGGTGGCCGATCGACCCCGGCAAGGCGCTGATGGTCGCCGTCTCGGTGCTGATCGTGACCTGCCCCTGTGCGCTGTCCCTGGCGACGCCCGCCGCCATGCTCGCAAGCGCAGGCCGGCTGGCGCGCCGCGGCGTGATGGTGCGCAACCTGCAAGCCCTGGAGGCGCTCGCTGCAGTAGATACCGTGCTCTTCGACAAGACCGGCACGCTCACGCGAGATGTTCCCCGTCTCGAACGGGTCTATTGCAGGAAAGGCATGCGCCCGGGCGACGCCGTCGAACTGGGGGCCGCGCTCGCGGCGCAGTCGCTGCATCCGGCCGCCCGGGCACTTGCGAACGCCTGGGCCGCGCAGTTTCGGTCACCGCCTGCCTGGGAGCTCCTTCAGTTGACAGAGCATGCGGGGCTTGGCCTCGAAGGGCGGGTGCGCCGCAAGGAAGGCAGCGGCGAGGCCACGCGTCGCGTGCGCATGGGCTCGGCAGCGTTCTGCGGCGTAGCGGCACTGCAGGTGGAAACCGCGCAGGTCCATCTGAGCGACGGGCAAGGCTGGATCGCCAGCTTCGTCCTGGTCGAGGACCTGCGTCCCGACGCCGCTGCCGCCGTCGCCGCGCTCGAGGCGCAGGGTCTCTCGGTCCATCTTCTCTCGGGCGACCGGGAGGCCGTGGCGCGCGAGCTCGCCGGCCGCGCGGGCATCCGGCACGCGCGAGGTGACTGCACGCCGGAGCAGAAGTTGGACTTCCTGCAGCAGCTCCAGGCCCAGGGCCGACATGTCGCGATGGTGGGCGACGGGCTCAACGACGGTCCGGTGCTCGCGCATGCACACGCCTCCTTCGCGTTCGGCAACGCAGTGCCGTTGGCGCAGGCGAGGGCGGACTTCGTCGTGCTGGGCGGCTCGCTCGACGCCATTGCGCAATCGATCGCCCAGGCGCGCCGCACCTTGCGCATCGTGCGGCAGAACCTGGGGTGGGCTGCGGGCTACAACGCGTTGTGCGTGCCGCTGGCTGTCGCGGGCTGGCTGCCGGCCTGGCTCGCTGGCTTGGGCATGGCGGCGAGCTCGCTGCTCGTGGTGCTCAACGCCGCGCGCCTGGCGCGCCCTGCCGAGGCCGTGCGCTGATGGACATCCTCTTTCTCCTGATTCCTTTTTCCGTCGTGCTCGTCCTGGTGATTCTGGGCGGGCTCTGGTGGGCCATCGAGCGTGGTCAATTCGACGACGTCGAGGGCGAGGGCGAGCGGATTCTGCGCAACGATTGATTTGCATCAAACAGCGGTACAGCGCTCGCCGGGACACTCGCTGCAGTTCACGAGAAGGCCAGAAGATGCAAGTATCCAATCCTCCCGCAGCGGTCTACAGCGACACCGTCGTGCGGCAGTTCGCCCTGATGTCGGTCGTGTGGGGCGTGGTCGGCATGCTCGTCGGCGTGATCATCGCGTCGCAGCTGGCATGGCCCGAGCTCAACTTCGGCATTTCGTGGCTCAGCTACGGCCGCTTGCGGCCGCTGCACACCAATGCGGTGATCTTCGCCTTCGGCGGCTGCGCGCTGATGGCGACCAGCTTCCACGTGGTGCAGCGCACGTGCCAGGTTCGCCTCTTCGCGCCGGCGCTGGCCTCGTTCGTCTTCTGGGGCTGGCAGGCCGTGATCGTCGCCGCCGCCGTCAGCCTGCCCATGGGCTACACGAGCGGCAAGGAATACGCGGAGCTCGAATGGCCGATCGACATCCTGATCGCACTGGTCTGGGTGGCCTATGCCGTCGTGTTCTTCGGAACGATCGGCATCCGCAAGGTGCGCCACATCTACGTGGCCAACTGGTTCTACGGCTCCTTCATCATCGCCGTTGCGCTGCTGCACATCGTCAACAGCGCCGCGATCCCTGCCGGCTGGATGAAGAGCTACTCGGCCTATGCCGGCGTGCAGGACGCGATGGTGCAGTGGTGGTACGGCCACAACGCCGTCGGCTTCTTCCTCACGGCCGGCTTCCTCGGGATGATGTATTACTACATCCCCAAGCAGGCCGGCCGGCCGGTGTATTCGTACCGGCTCTCGATCGTGCACTTCTGGGCGCTGATCTTCACCTACATGTGGGCGGGGCCGCACCACCTGCACTACACCGCGTTGCCGGACTGGACCCAGTCGATCGGCATGGTGTTCTCGCTGATCCTGCTGGCACCGAGCTGGGGTGGAATGATCAACGGCGTCATGACCCTTTCGGGCGCCTGGCACAAGCTGCGCACCGATCCGATCCTGCGCTTCCTGATCGTGGCGCTGTCGTTCTACGGCATGGCGACCTTCGAGGGGCCGATGATGTCGATCAAGACGGTCAACGCGCTCTCCCATTACACCGACTGGACCGTGGGCCACGTGCATGCCGGCGCGCTCGGCTGGGTGGGGCTGATCTCGATGGGTTCGCTCTACTACCTGATCCCGCGGATGTACAGCCGCACCGAGATGCACAGCGTCAAGGCCATCGAGCTGCACTTCTGGATGTCCACGATCGGCATCGTGCTCTACATCGCCGCCATGTGGATCGCCGGCGTCATGCAGGGCCTGATGTGGCGTTCCGTCAATACGGACGGCACGCTCACCTACACCTTCGTCGAGGGCGTGAAGGCCACCTTTCCCTACTACGTGGTGCGCCTGATTGGCGGCCTGCTCTACCTGGGCGGCATGCTGGTCATGGCATGGAACGTCTGGATGACCGTCATCGCAGGGCGCTCGGCACCCGCATCGATTCCGCTGCCGGCAGCCGCCCACGCGTGAGGAAGAAGAACATGAACTCGAACGAACCCAAGTCCGGCTTCTCGCACGAGAAGATCGAGACCAACAACTTCCTGATGATCGTGCTGATCCTGCTGGTCGTCGCCGTCGGCGGCCTGGTGGAGATCGTGCCGCTCTTCTTCCAGAAGTCGACGACCGAAGCGGTGACGGGCATGCAGCCGCCGACTTCGTTGCAGGTGCTGGGCCGCGACGTCTATGTGCGCGAGGGCTGCTACAACTGCCACTCGCAGATGATCCGGCCGTTCCGCGCCGAGACGCTGCGCTACGGCCACTACTCCGTGGCCGGCGAGTTCGTCTACGACCACCCGTTCCAGTGGGGCAGCAAGCGCACCGGCCCCGACCTGCAGCGCGTCGGCGGGAAGTACAGCGACGAGTGGCACCGCATCCACCTGGTCAACCCGCGCGACGTGGTGCCCGAATCGAACATGCCGGCCTACGCCTGGCTCGAGAAGGCGCCGCTGGATGGTGCCGAGGCGGCCACGCACATGCGGGCCCTGCGCCGCGTCGGCGTGCCCTTCACCGACGAGCAGCTCGCCAAGGCGGCGGCCGATGTGAAGGGCAAGACCGAGATGGACGCGCTGGTCGCCTATCTCCAGTCGCTCGGCCTCGCGCTCAAGTAAGGAGCAGGCAATGGACATCACCGTCTTGCGAATCGCGGCCACGCTGGCCTCCTTCGCCACCTTCATCGGCATCCTCGTGTGGGCCTTCTCGCGCCGCAGGGCGGAGGCTTTCGAGGA
This sequence comes from Variovorax sp. RA8, assembly GCF_901827175.1. Lineage (NCBI taxonomy): Bacteria > Pseudomonadati > Pseudomonadota > Betaproteobacteria > Burkholderiales > Comamonadaceae > Variovorax > Variovorax sp. RA8. The sequence continues at coordinate 1,388,520 of NZ_LR594662.1, forward strand.
TGCAGCCCAATTGCCGTTCGAACAGGACTGAGAGAACCCCATGAGCGATTTTTTCAGTGACTTCTGGTCGACCTACGTGGCCGTGGCCACGCTCGGCAGCATTGCGCTGTGCGCACTGCTGCTGTGGCTGGTGGCCAGGACGAAAGTCCCGGGCGGGCCCGATCAAACGACCGGCCATGTGTGGGACGAGGACCTGCGCGAGGCCAACAATCCGATGCCGCGCTGGTGGATCGGCCTTTTCGTGATCACCATCATCTTCGGCCTGGTCTACCTGGTTGCCTATCCGGGCCTGGGCAGCTACAGGGGCGAACTCGCCTGGAGTACCGAGAACGAGTATGCGAAGGACCTTGCCAAGGCCAAGCGCGAGCTCGAGCCCGTCTACGCCGCCTACGCGGCCATGCCGGTCGAGCGCGTGGCGGGCGAGCCGGCCGCGCTGGCGATCGGCGAGCGCCTGTTCCTGAACAACTGCGCGCAGTGCCACGGCTCGGATGCGCGCGGCAGCAAGGGCTTCCCCAACCTGGCCGACGGTGACTGGCTGCACGGCGGCACGCCCGACAAGATCAAGGCGTCGATCACCCAGGGGCGCACCGGCGTCATGCCACCGATGGCCGAGGCGGTCGGCACCCCGGAGGACGTCAAGAACGTCGCCAACTACGTGCTGAGCCTTTCCGGCAGCCCGCATGATTCGGTCCGCGCCGGGCTGGGCAAGAGCAAGTTCAGCGCCTGCGCGGCCTGTCACGGCGTCGCGGGAGCGGGCAACCCGGCGATAGGCGCCCCCAATCTTGCCGACCGGATCTGGCTGCATGGATACGGCCAGGAAGCCATCATCTCGATCATCAACACCGGCAAGACCAACCAGATGCCGGCGCAGCAGGGGCGCCTGACAGAGGCGCAGATCCATGTGCTGGCCTCCTACGTCTGGGGCCTGTCGAACAAGCCGGTCGTGGCTCCCTAGGCCGGTCATGAAGGATGCCGCTTCCGCTTCCGCATCGGCCAGGCCCGCGCGGCGGGTGATTCCGATCGCCACCGCCGAGAAGGATGGTGGACTCTTCGTCGCGCACCAGAAGGTGTACCCCCGTACGGTGAGCGGCATCTTCGCGCGCTGGCGCTGGGCGATGGTGTTCCTCACGCAGCTCGTCTTCTATGGCCTGCCCTGGATCGAGTGGGGGCAGCGCCAGGCAGTGCTGTTCGACCTGGGCGCGCGACGCTTCTACATCCTCGGGCTGGTGCTGTACCCGCAGGACCTCATCTACCTGACCGGGTTGCTGGTGATCTCGGCGCTCTCGCTCTTCCTCTTTACCGCGGTGGCGGGGCGGCTGTGGTGCGGCTACGCCTGCCCGCAAACGGTCTACTCCGAGATCTTCATGTGGGTCGAGCAGAAGATCGAAGGCAACCGCATCGCCCGCATGCGCCTGGATGAGGGCGACTTCTCGCTCGAGAAGCTGGTCAAGAAGTGGTTCAAGCACATCGTGTGGCTCGGCATTGCGCTGTGGACCGGCTTCACCTTCGTCGGGTACTTCACGCCGATCCGGGAGCTGGGCCTGGAATTCCTGCAGACCCGCATGAGCTCGTGGGAAGTGTTCTGGGTCTTCTTCTACGGCTTTGCGACCTACGGCAACGCGGGCTTCATGCGCGAGCAGGTCTGCATGTACATGTGTCCCTACGCACGCTTCCAGAGCGCCATGTTCGACCGGGATACGCTCATCGTGAGCTACGACAACGAGAGGGGCGAGCCACGCGGCGTGCATGCCAAGGGCAGCAACGCGCGCGCACAGGGCCTTGGCGACTGCATCGACTGTTCATTGTGCGTGCAGGTCTGTCCGACCGGGATCGACATCCGCAAGGGGCTGCAGTACGAGTGCATCGGCTGCGGGCTGTGCGTGGATGCCTGCAACACCGTGATGGACAAGATGAAGACACCACGCGGGTTGATCCGCTATGCGACCCAGAACGGCATGGCCGGCCATTGGACGCCCAGGCAGGTGCTGCGCCGCGTGCTGCGCCCGCGGGTGCTGATCTACACCGGCCTGCTTGCCGCACTGACGATCGGTCTGCTGGCGAGCCTGGTGGCCCGCACGCCGCTGAAGGTCGATGTGGTGCGGGACCGGGCATCGCTCGCGCGCATCGCCGAGGGCGGCCAGCTCGAGAACGTCTACCGCCTGCAGATCATGAACGCGACCGAGCAGCCGCAGCGCTACCGCATCGAAGCCAGGGGCCTCGAAGGTCTCAGCGTATCGCCGGCCGAGCCGCTCGAGGTCGGTCCTGCGCAGTCGCGCTGGGTCGCGGTACGCCTGCAGGTTCCGTACGGCAGCGCCGCCGCAGGGTCCCACGTCGTCCATCTCGACGTGCGCTCCGTCGAGGGCAGCGCGCAGGTGTCGGAGAAGGCCACCTTCATGGTGCCCCGTTGAGTTCCAAAGGAGACGAGATGGACGATTGCGCGATGACTGCTCCGAAGAGCGAACCCTGGTGGCAGTTCCCGCTGCTGTGGATGGTGATAGCCGGGCCCGCCGTGGTCATCGTCGCCAGCTTCGTGACGCTCTGGCTCGCGCTGCGCACGCCCGATCCGGTGGTGGCGCCGGACTACTACCGCCGGGGTGCCGAGATCAACAAGGAGCTCGCCGCCAAGAACCTGATGCCTGCGCTGGCAGGGCGCAACCATGCGGCCACGCCGGACGCGGATCTGCCCGCACCGAGGCGTTGAAGATCATGAAGTCCCACGACTGGATGTCGATCCTCTGGCCGGCCTTCCTGCTGGCGAGCGTTGCCGAACTGCTGGTTTTCGCGCTGGTCGACCCCAGCGACCTCCATTGGGGCGGCGAGGATATCGGCTTGTCCCGGCAGGCTGTCTATGCGGCCGGCTTCTTCATCTTCTGGGTGCTGGCGACCGGCTCGAGCGCGCTCACGCTGCTGCTCACCAAGCGCGCGGACGAGCTCAACCGCCCGGCGGATTGACGATGCGCTGCAGTGCATCGGCGTCGACGATGCGCAGCTTGCGCTTCTCCACCTCGACGATGCCGTCTTCCATGAACTTCGACAGCGTCCGGCTCACCGTCTCGAGCGTGAGCCCGATGTAGCTGCCGATCTCCTCGCGCGTCATGCGAAGTACGAACTCGGACCGGGAGAATCCGCGCGCGTGCAGCCGCTGGACAAGGTTCAGGAGAAAGACCGCGAGGCGTTCCTCGGCCCGCATGCTGCCCAGGAGCAGCATCACGCCGTGCTCGCGCACGATCTCGCGGCTCATGATCTGGTGCACGTGGCGCTGCAGGGAGGGAACCTCGCGCGAGAGCTGCTCGATGCGATGGAAGGGCATCACGCAGACTTCGGCATCCTCGAGCGCGATCGCGTCGCAGGTGTGCTGGTTGTTGACGATGCCGTCCAGCCCGATGATCTCGCCGGCCATCTGGAAGCCGGTGACCTGGTCGCGGCCATCCTCGGTCGCCACGCGGGTCTTGAAGACGCCGGTGCGAATCGCGTAGAGCGAGGTGAAGGGCTCGCCGTTGCGAAAAAGTGCCTCGCGGCGCCGGACCTTGCGCCGCGTGGCCACGATCTCGTCGATGCGCTTCAGTTCGCTCGGCTCCAGGCCCGCAGGCATGCAGAGCTCGCGCAGGTTGCAGCTCGAGCAGGCGACCTTGATGTGTTCGGCTTTCATTGATGGCGTCGGGGTTCGCAGCGATTCTCAGGCGCCGCGCACAGCCGAGGCTTGATGCACATCAAGGATGACGGGGCGGCCTGCCTGCATAGTGGGCCGGTGCCTCCCATATCTACCGCAATGAACTCATCCCTTGCCGCCGCGCCTGCCGGTTCATCGCTCGTCCTGCCGTCGGCGGGTCTGCTGCGGCGTTTCGACGTGCCAGGGCCGCGCTATACGTCCTATCCCACGGCGGACCGTTTCGTCGAGGCGTTCACGGCCGACGACTACGCCCAGACGCTGCGGCAGCGCAGCGAGCTCGGCGCGCATGGCCGGCCGCTTTCTGTGTACGTGCACATTCCGTTCTGTGAATCGCTTTGCTACTACTGTGCCTGCAACAAGATCGTCACCCGGCACAAGAGCCGCGGGCGCGAGTACCTCGGCTATCTGGCGCGCGAGGTGGCGCTGCAGGCCGCGCAGCTCGGCCGCGGCGCGGTTGTCACCCAGCTGCACCTGGGGGGCGGCACGCCGACCTTCCTGCACGACGGGGGTTTGCGCGAGCTGCTGTCCATGCTCGGGGACGCGTTCACGTTGCCGCCGGAGCGCGAGCAGTCGATCGAGATCGATCCACGCACGGTCGATGGCCATCGACTCGCGAGCCTGGCCGAGATGGGTTTCGATCGCCTGAGTTTCGGCGTTCAGGACTTCGACCCCGACGTGCAGAAGGCCGTGCACCGCATCCAGCCGGCAGGGCAGGTGTTCGACCTGGTGGCGAGCGCACGCGGACTCGGCTTCGGGTCGATCAACATCGACCTCATCTACGGGCTGCCGCGCCAGAGCACCGGATCCTTCGACCGCACGCTGGCGCAGGTCTGCGAGCTGCGGCCCGACCGCATCGCCCTCTACGCCTATGCACATCTGCCGGCGCGCTTCAAGCCGCAGCGACGCATCGCCGCCGACGAACTCCCCGACGCCAGGACCAAGGTGGAGATGCTGTCGCGTTCGATCGCCACGCTCACCGCGGCCGGTTACGTCTACATCGGCATGGACCACTTCGCCTTGCCCGAAGACCCGCTCGCAATCGCCAAGCGGCAGGGACGCCTGCACCGGAACTTCCAGGGCTACAGCACCCAGCCCGAGTGTGATCTCGTGGCGCTGGGCGTGTCGGCCATCGGCCGGGTCGGCGCCACCTACAGCCAGAACGCCAAGACGCTGGAGGAGTACTACGACCTCCTGGACCAGGGTCGCCTGCCGGTCGTGCGCGGCCTGGCGCTCACGCGCGACGACGTCCTGAGGCGCGCGGTGATCATGGCGCTGATGTGCCAGGGGCATGTGGACTATGAATCGATCGGACTGGCCCACCTGGTCGACTTCAAGCGCTATTTCGCCAGCGAGCTCGTGGCGCTCGCGCCGCTCGCGGCGCAGGGCCTCGTGCACCTGCGCGACCATGAGATCGAGGTCACGCCGATGGGCTGGTTCTTCGTGCGCGCCGTCGCGATGGTCTTCGATCGCTATCTGCAGGCCGACCGCAACCGAACGCGCTTCTCGCGCATTGTCTGACCATGCAGGCTGCGCTGGCCAGCACCGCGCTCCTGATGGGATTGGTCGGCGGGCCGCATTGCGTCGCCATGTGCAGTGCCGCATGCTCCGGCGTGATCCGGATCGTGCGCGCGCCTGCGCAGGGGGGCGCGGCGACGCTCGCGGGGAGGCCACCGGCTGTCTCCGCGTCCGTCGCTTTTCATGCGGGCCGGATCGCAGGCTATGCGGCCGGTGGCGCGCTGGCTGCGGCGGCGATGCAGAGCCTGGCATTTGCGAGCGAACAGGTCGCCGCGCTGCGTCCTGCATGGGTGCTGCTGCACGTGCTCGTGCTGGCCTGGGGGTTGGCGCTCGCAGCGCTCGGGCGGCAGCCGGTCTGGGCGCACCGCATCGGGCGCGCGCTTGCGGCACGGCTGCGGTCGGTCACCGGTTCATTGACGGGGGTGCTCGCGACGGGGGCGCTCTGGGTCTGCATGCCATGCGGCCTGCTGTACTCGGCACTGATGCTTGCGGGCCTGGCCAACGGGCCGGCGCAGGGCGCGCTCACGATGGCGCTCTTCGCCGTCGGGAGCAGCGTGTCCCTGGTGCTGGCGCCTTGGCTGTGGCAGCGCCTGCAGTCAGGCGCCGGCATGGCGCGCAAGGAATGGGGAACGCGGTTGGCCGGTGGCCTGCTGGCAGCGGTGGCGACTCAGGCGCTGTGGATCGACCTGCGTCACCAGATCGACATCTGGTGCCGCTGACGGGAGAGGGCGCTCATCGGCATGTGCATTCAAGCGCGGGCGGGTGCGCCTGCGTCGGACCCGGGATTGTCGGCAAGGCCGTTCAAGGTCTTGACCATGCGCCGCACGCCCGAGCCGGGCGGTTCCGCCGGATCGGCTTCGAAGCCCATGTCGCGACACAGATTCAGCATCCGGCTGTTCTCGCGCAGCACGAGGCCCGCGAGACGGCCCGTCCCGCAACGCCTGGCATGCTCGATCAACTGCTGGAACAACAGCCTGCCGAGCCCCGCGCCCTTGAGGTCGGAGCGCACGATGATGGCGAACTCGGCCTCCACGCGGTCGGGGTCGCTCACGGTGCGGGCCACGCCCAGCGTCTCGCGCACGCCCTGCGCATCGACGGCTTCGGCAATGAACGCCATCTCCCGGTCGTAGTCGATCTGGGTGAGCCGCGCGAGTTCGCTGCGCGGCAGCTCGCGCCGCGTCTGGAAGATGCGCATGCGGATGTCCTCCGGGTCGAGCCGTTCCAGGAAGCGCCGGTGCTGCGCCTCGTCCTCGGGACGGATCGGCCGTATCGTGATCTCACGGCCGTTCCAGGTCAGCGTGCGAGCCCATTGCGAAGGATACGGAAGGATCGCGAAGCGCTCGGCCCCCGCGACCGGCTGTCTCGCGACGCGGATGCGCGCATCCAGGGCGATGGCGCCCGCCTCTTCGACGTAGAGCGGATTGATATCGAGCTCCGCCAGCTGCGGCAGGTCGGCGAGCATCTGCGACACCGCGATCAGCACGTCGTACAGGGCATCCATCCGGGCTGGAGGATGGTCGCGGTAGCCGGCGAGCAGGCGCGAGACACGCGTGCGCGAGACCAGTTCGCGCGCGAGGCTGCGGTTGAGCGGGGGAAGGGCCACGGCGCTGTCCGCAGTCACCTCCACCGCAGTGCCGCCCTGGCCGCAGAGGATCACCGGGCCGAAGACGCTGTCGATGCTGGCGCCGACGATGACTTCCTGGGCATGCGGCCGACGCACCATCGGCTGCACCGTGAAGCCGTCGATGTGCGCATCGGGCCTCGCGGTGCGCACGGCCCGAAGCATCTCGCTGACGGCATGGTCCAGGGACGCCTGGTCGCGCAGGTCCAGCCGCACGCCGCCGACGTCGGACTTGTGGGTGATGTCGCGCGAGACGATCTTGAGCGCCACCGGATAGCCCACTTCGCGCGCCGCCGCGAATATGGCATCGGCCGAGGCGGCGACCGCCAGCGTGGGCACCACCGGTACGCCGAAGGCCTTCAGGACGGCCTTGGCCTCCTGCTCGCTCAGCCATTCGCGGCCCTCTGCAAGGACCGCGTCGAGCTGTCGCTGCGCCGCGGCGAGATCGGGTGCCGCGTTCTCGCTTGCACTCGGCGCCTCCATCAGGATCTCCTGGTTGCGCCGGTAGGTCTGCAGCATCGCGAAGGCCCGGACGGCTTCCTCGGGCGTCGGATAGTCGGGCACGCCCGCCTGCTCGAACAGCTGGCGCGCCTGGGCGACAGCGGCGTCGCCGAGCCAGGCGCTCATCACGCGCTGCCCGGTCTCGCGCACCAGCGGCAGGCAGGCGCGGGCGATGTCGTCGCTGCGCACGATTGCCGTCGGGGCATGGACGAACAGCACGGCCCCGGCTGATTTGTCGGCGAGCAGGGCCGATAGCGTCGCGGTGTAGCGTTCGATCGGCGCGTCGCCGATGATGTCGATCGGATTGGCGTGCGACCAGTTGGATGGCAGCGCTTCGTTCAACCGTTCCATCAGGGCGCTGCCGGGCTGCGCAAGCGTGATGCCGGCCTGCGCGGCTGCGTCGGCGGCCATCACGCCGGCACCGCCGCCGTTGGTCATGATGGTGAGCGAATCGCTGCGGTTGCCCCGGAAGCGCGCCAGGGTCCCGGCCGCCGTGAACAGCTCCTGCATCGTGTCGACTCGGAGCATGCCGGCGCGGCGGATGGCCGCGTCGTAGACGACGTCCGAGCCGGCCAGCGCACCGGTGTGGGAGGCGGCGGCGTGCACGCCGTTGCCCGCGCGTCCGGCCTTCACGATGATCACCGGCTTGTTGCGCGCTGCCGCGCGTGCGGCCGACATGAACTTGCGCGGCGACTCGATCGATTCGACATAGAGCAGGATGGATCGCGTGCGGGCGTCGTTCGCCAGGTAGTCGAGCAGATCGCCAAAATCGACATCGCAGTGTTCGCCCAGCGAGACGAGATGCGACAGGCCGATTCCGCGGCTCTTGGCCCAGTCGAGCATCGCGGTGACCAGCGCGCCGGATTGCGACACGAAGGCCACCTCGCCTGGCAGCGCATCGGTGTGGGCGAAACCGGCATTCAGGCCAATGTGGGGGCTCAGCAGGCCGATGCAGTTGGGGCCCAGCAGGCGCATCAGGTACGGCCTGGCCGCGTCGAGCGCCGCCTGCTTCTGCGTGGCGCTCAGCCCTGCAGTCACGATGATGACCGCGCGGGTGCCGAGCGCGCCGAGTTCGGCCACCAACTGCGGCACGGTGTGGGGGGGCGTGCACAGCAGGGCCAGGTCCGGGGCGCCGGGCAGATGGGCCGCCTTGGCGAACACGGGCACGCCGTCGAGCGCCCTGTGTTTGGGGTTGACGGCGTAGATGGGGCCCGAGAAGCGGCCGGCGCGCAGATTGCGCCAGACCACGGCACCGACGCTGCCCACACGGTTGGAAGCGCCGAAGACGGCAACCGAAGCGGGCGACAAGAGCTGGTCGAGATGACGGATTGTCAAGCTGGGCTCCAAGAGAAAGGGGCATCATGCGCAGCTTGATGTTGCGGGCCCTTGACGAACATCAAGTTGCAGCCGCAGCGCGATGCGAAGCTCTCGGCACCAAGGAGAAACCATGCGCATCCAATTCCTCGGCGGCGTCGGCACCGTCACCGGATCCAAGTACCTGCTGGAGCACAACGGCCGTCGGCTGCTGGTCGACTGTGGCCTGTTCCAGGGCCTGAAGCAACTGCGGCTGCGCAATTGGGAGCCTTTGCCGATCAAGGCCTCCGAGTTCGATGCGGTGCTGCTCACGCATGCGCACATGGACCACAGCGGGTTCGTGCCGCGGCTCGTGAAGCTCGGCTTCAAGGGCCCTGTGTACTGCAGTGGGGCGACGCGCGACCTTTGCGAGCTGCTGCTGCCGGATTCAGGCCGGCTGCAGGAAGAGGAAGCCGATTTCGCGAACCGGCACGGCCATTCGAAGCACAAGCCGGCCCTGCCGCTCTACACGCAAGAGGAGGCCGCTGCGGCCCTGACGCACTTCGAGACCATCCCCTTCGACAAGGAGCAGTCACCATGGCCAGGCTGGTCGTGGCGTCTGAAGCGCGCCGGCCACATCCTGGGGGCGGCCAGCGTTCACATCAGCTGGACGGGGGGCAGCATCCTGTTTTCGGGCGACCTTGGCCGCAGCGACGACCTGGTCATGCGTCCACCCGATTCTCCCGAGCAGGCGGACTATCTGGTCGTGGAGTCCACCTATGGTGACCGCCGGCATCGCGACGTCGACACGCTCACGGCGCTGGCCGACGTGCTCAATCGCACCGCGGCGCGCGGCGGCGTGGTCGTCATCCCTTCCTTCGCCGTCGGGCGCGCGCAGACCCTCCTGCATTGCATCCACCTGCTCAAGAAGGCGCGCCGCATTCCCGACATGCCGGTGTACCTGAACAGCCCCATGGCGGCAGATGCCACGCGCATTTTTCGGCATCACCTCGACGAGCACCGGCTGAGCGCCGAGCAGTGCGCGGCCATGAGCAAGGAGGTCACGATCGTCAACACGGTGGAGGAATCGAAGCGGCTCAACACGCTGACCTTTCCTTCGATCATCGTTTCTGCGAGCGGCATGGCGACCGGCGGGCGGGTCCTGCATCACCTGAAGACGTATGCACCCGACGCGAGGAACACGATGCTGTTTGCCGGCTTCCAGGCTGCCGGCACGCGTGGAGCCGCGCTGGTGGGCGGCGCGGAGGCGGTCAAGATCCATGGTGCCTATGTGCCGGTGCGTGCCGAAGTGGCGAATCTCGACACCTTGTCGGCCCATGCGGACCGCGAACAGCTGCTGGCATGGCTCGGTGGACTGCGTGCGCCGAAGCGGGTGTTCGTGACGCATGGCGAGCCGGTGGCCGCCGATGCGCTGCGGCTGGCGATCGAGGAGCGTCACGGCTGGCCGGTCACCGTGCCGGAATACCTCGAATCCCGCAAGCTCTGAAGAACGAACCACCCCATGCCCTTCGACCGCCTGCGGGCACGCCGTGCCCGCATCGACACCTACCAGCAGCCCGTGGTGTACATGCGCGGCGACTGCCCTGTCTGCCGGGCGGAAGGCTTCGAAGCGCAGGCGCAGGTCGAGGTGATCGCCAACGGACGCCATCTGCTCGCGATCCTGCATCACGTCAGCAGCGACTGGCTTCGGGACGACGAGATCGCGTTGTCGGAAGTCGCCTGGACCTTGCTGGGCTCGGCAGAGGGCGATGAAGTGGAGGTGCGCCATCCGCCGGTGCTCGCGTCGCTGGCGCATCTTCGCGCCAAGGCTCACGGCACGAGGTTTGGCTATTCCGCCCTGCGCGAGCTCATGGAAGACGTGGCCCGTGGCCGGCTTTCCGACATCCACCTGGCGTCCCTGGTAACGACCTGTGCTGGCGGCGGACTGGATTTCGACGAGACGGTGGCGTTGACCCAAGCCATGGTCGATGTGGGCGAGCGCATCGACTGGGGCGCTTCGCCGGTGATGGACAAGCACTGCATCGGCGGCCTCCCGGGCAATCGGACCACGCTGCTGGTGGTGCCGATCGTCACGGCGTGCGGCGTGCTGATGCCCAAGACCTCCTCGCGCGCCATCACCTCGGCGGCCGGTACGGCCGATGCGATGGAGACGCTCGCGCCAGTCGAACTCGACATGGCGGCGCTGCGCCGCGTCGTCGAAAGCGAGGGCGGCTGCATCGCCTGGGGTGGCGCCACGCGCATCAGTCCCGCCGACGACATGTTGATTCGGGTGGAGCGCCCGCTGAACCTCGACAGCGAAGGCCTGCTGGTGGCATCCATCCTTTCCAAGAAGGCTGCAGCGGGCTCGCAGCGCGTGCTGATCGATCTGCCGGTCGGCCCGCTGACCAAGGTTCGAAGCACCGCCGCCGCCGAGCTCCTGTCGCGCAGCCTGGTGTCCGTGGGCGCCGCATTGGGCCTGCAGGTGCGCACGGTCTTCACCGACGGCACCCAACCTGTGGGTCGCGGCATCGGGCCTGCCTTGGAAGCCATGGACGTGATGGCAGTGCTGGAACGCAGCGCGGACGCGCCGCAGGACCTGCGGGAGCGTGCCCTGCTGCTCGCCGGCCTGCTGCTGGAAATGGCCGGAAAATCTGCTCCCGGCGGCGGGCAGGGGCTGGCGCGCGAGGTGCTGGACGACGGGCGCGCGCTGGCCAAGTTCCTCGCGATCTGCGAAGCGCAAGGCGGCCTGCGCGTGCCACCGAGGGCGGCTCACACGGAGGACGTGATCGCGCATGCGAGCGGCACGGTCCTGGCGATCGACACGCGCCTCGTCTCACGCGCGGCCAAACTGGCGGGCGCTCCTCGCGATCCGGCCGCCGGAGCAAGAATGCATGTTCGTGCACGGGACCGTGTCGAGTTGGGTCAACCTCTTTTCACCTTGCATGCCAGCAGCCCGGGTGCGCTCCGCTACGCCTTGCGCTTCCTGCGCTCGCAGCTGCCTGCCGTTCACATCGAGGCGCTGTCATGAGCGCGGGCAGCGGCGGGCGCCCGCATGCTGTCGGCCGTGCGCCGACATTCCATCAGCTGTCCACAATGGTATCGAGCAGCACCGCCTGCATCACGAGGCGGTGATTCGCCGAAAGCCCGGCCTGGTCCAGCTGCCCGCTCGGCGTCGTGAGCGACCAGTGCGCGGCGTTCGTGGCATCGACTACGAAAGGCGCATCGTTCGACGCCGCCTGAAACGGGCTTCCCATCTGCACCTCGAAGCCTATCTCCCGGGCGGCAGACAGGAAAGCGCGGCCCCGCAAGGTCCACGGATCACCAAGGAAGAGAATGGATGCCCGGGACGTTGCCGGTACTCGCTGCTCACACAGCGCCATGAGATCCGCCAGCGCGCGCGCGGGGTGGTCGTCCGTGCCCAGTCCCTGGTAGACGGGCACCCCGGCTTCCCTTTCAATCCTGAGGGCGGCTTCCGAAGGCATCGTTCCGCAGTCGATCGCGTCGTACAGGCGGCCCAGCATCCGTGCCAGCGTGCGAAGGTCGTGGTCGGAGGACGCCGATCCCGCAGGCTCCGTGAACATGACCTCGGCGACGCGCGCCCCGAGCTCCAATGCAGCGCGATGGACGGCCGACTCTTCTACTCCGGATGACGTGCCGATCAACAGGGCGATGTTCTTCCCGCGCAGGGGCGCATCCATCGTTCCTGCTCTCGCCGCGTTTCTCAGGCGTTCGGCGGCGGCAAGGACCGAGCGGATACCGTCGGCGCCGAGCGGCGCGCCTGGCGCCAAGCGGTGGGGAGGGATGCGAAGGCAGGGTTTCACAACCGTGAAGGTATTGCCTGCAGCGATTCAGACCTTGATCGCCGTCAACGATCAGGCGTTCCATGAGCCTGGCTACCAAGGAGACACAAAGCATTCACCCACTGTTACCGAGACAGCCGTCATGTTGGCGTCGCTGTTGCACGGCCTTTCTAAGCTTCAGCCATCGACCAGCAAGGAGCAAGAAGTGACTGAAACGACGAGCGTTCCCAAGTGCACCCGCACCCCCGCCCAACGCATCGCAGACATGCTGCAATTGGTGCAGGACACCCTTCCGGTCCAGCGTCGCATCGTGCGCGCGGGGGACACGATCTTTCAGGCGGGCCAAGGCTTCGGGTGCCTTTACATCGTGAACTCAGGCTTCTTCAAGATGGTCAACTTGTCGAGCGAAGGGCGCGAGCAGGTGGTCGGTCTTCATTTCAAGGGCGACTGGCTCGGGCTCGACGGCATCGCCACGTCACGGTACGGCTGCGACGCGGTCGCGATGGACACCGGCGAGGTCTGGTCGGTTCGCTATGACGCCTTGCTCCAGGCAGCGGTCCGCACGCCTGCGCTGCTGACTGCGCTGCATGAGGCCATGAGCCGCGAGCTCACACGCGATCACGATTCGATGCTGTCGCTTTGCACCCTGCCCGCCGACGCGCGGGTGGCCGGCTTCCTGCGCTACTGGGCCGACGCGCTCGCACAGCGCGGCCTGCGCACCGACCAGATCACGCTGCGCATGACGCGCGCCGAGATCGGCAATTACCTCGGCATGACGCTGGAGACCGTGAGCCGCGCGCTCTCGCGGCTTGCGCGTGGCGACGTGATCCGTTTCACCGAGAAGGGCCGGCGCGATATCCACATCCCGCAGGTGGAGGCGCTGACGAGCTTCATGCAGGGCCTCGCCGCACCGATGGGCGCCGCCGCTCTTCACTGAGCTGCGTTGAGGGCCCTCGCGATGGCATGTTCGAGGTCGCTGCGCGTGTAGGGTTTGCGAAGCAGCTCCCAGCCCTGGGGCTCATCGAGCAGTTGGCCGGAATAGCCCGACATCAGCAGCACCGGCAGGCCGGGCAGCCGTGTACGCACCACCTCGGCCAGTTCGGTACCGCGCATGCCGGGGCCGAGCAGGATGTCGGTAAGCAGCAGCCCGATGCCCGGGTCCGATGCGAGCACGGTCAACGCTTCTTCGGCGTTCGCGCAGGCGAGGACCTCGCAAGCCATCGAAGCAAGGAACTTCTCTACCACGCTACGGACCTCGGAGTCGTCCTCGACCAGCAGGACACGCAGGTTCGCGGGCACGCTGCCCGACGCTGCAGCATCGACATCCTCGTCGGCAGAACCATCCTCGTCCACGCGCGGGAGGTAGATCGCGACCGTGGTGCCGGCGCCTGGCGCGCTGCTGAGACCGACGGCGCCGTGCGATTGCTTGGCGAATCCGTAGACGGTCGAAAGGCCAAGGCCGGTACCGCGGCCGCTTTCCTTGGTGGTGAAGAAGGGTTCGAAGGCGCGCTCCTTGACCGCTTCGGGCATGCCCGAGCCTGTGTCCGCGATAGAGATTGCCACGTAGCCGGCCTCGTTGGCCGGTCCGCGCTCGGCATCGAGACTGGCCGGCAGCGAGGGAACGGCGCGGCAGACAAAGGCCAGTGTGCCGCCTTGCGGCATCGCGTCGCGCGCGTTGATGGCCACGTTCAACAGCGCGGATTCGAGCTGCCCCGGGTCCGCCAGGCACAGCGCTTCTTCGGCATCGAGCGTAATGACGATGCGTTGATCCAGCGTGCGGCGCAGCATGTCGGTCAGGGAATGCAGCAGCGCGGCGGCGTCGACCACCGTGGGTTGAAGCACCTGGCGACGCGAGAACGCGAGCAGCTTGCCCGTCAGCTCGGCGCCTCGGCGTGTGGCACGCGAGGCGGCACCGACGAGTTGCTGGATGAGGGGATCGCCGGCGCACGCAGGAGCGTCCTCCAGCACCTGCAGATTGCCCGAGATGATGGTCAGCAGGTTGTTGAAGTCGTGCGCGACGCCCCCGGTCAGCTGGCCGACGGTTTCCAGCCGCTGCGCGTGGTTGAGCGCCTCTTCGCTCTGTGCGCGCTGCAGGACGGTCCCCAGCAGGCTCGAGAGCGAATCGAGAAATCGAAGCTCGTCCTCACCGAAGCGTCTGGGCGTGCTCGAATGCACTGTCAGGACACCGATGGTGCGGCCGCGATCCAGCAGCGGGACGGCGAGTTCGCTCAGCAAGCCGTGCTCGATGGCACTCGAAGCAGGCTGGAAGCGCTGCCCGGGCGTTTGATCGTCCACCAGCACGGCCTTTCCGTCGGCCACGACGCTGCCGGCAGGCGAGTCGGGCGAATTGGGAACTCGATCGCCGACGGCGAGATGCTGCAAGGCGCCGGTGACGGCGGCGACCCGGAACTCGAGGCCGTTCTGCTCCAGCAGGAGGATCTCGGCGGTCTCGACCTGGAGTGCTTCGGCGGCAATCGCCGGCACGCGCTCCAGAAGTTCCTGCGGGTCGCGCGCGTCGACCGCGAAGCGGCCGAACTGGGCAAGATGCTCGGCATACCGGGCTCTTTGCAAGGCCTGCTTGACGCGGGGATAGGCACCCACGCTGCGAATCGCGGCCACGACATAGGGCAGGCCGTGGTCCTGCAAGGGACTCAAGGCGATCTCGACCATCACCGTGCTGCCGTCTCGCCGTTTGGCGACCAGGTCCATCTGCATGCCCATCGGGCGCGTGCGCGGATGGGCTGCGTAGGCATTGCGATAGGCTGCATGGCGCGGCCGGATCGCGTCGGGCACCAGTTCGTCGACGGAAAGCCCGACGATTTCGTCCGCCGAATAGCCCAGCAAATCGAGCGCCGCCGGGTTGGCGAGTCCGATCATGCCCTGGAGATCGACCAGCAGAAGCGCGTCTGGATAGGCAGCGAAGAGCGAGCGGAATACCGCCCCATCGTCGATTCCGGGAACGAGGGATTTCTGCTTCATCCACCCGCCTCGACCCTGGGGACCAGGATGTAGCCCGCGCCGCGCACCGACTTGATGATCTGCGGGTTGTTCGGGTCGGCTTCCAGCTTCTTGCGCAGCCTCCCGATCTGGACGTCGATGGTGCGGTCGAAGGGGCCGCCGTCGCGGCCGCGGGTGTGTTCGAGAAGAAAGTCCCGCGACAGCACGCGGCCCGGGTGCGTCACCAGCGTGTTCAGCAGGTCGAACTCGCCTGTGGTCAGGGACACCTCGTTGCGGCCCGGATCCAACAGGCGCCGTGCCGCGGTGTCGAGCTCCCACTGCGCAAAGCGCAGCAGCGTCACGGCGTCGGTGTTTGCCTTGCCCGGCCCGGATTCGGCAGGCGCAAGCCGACGCAGCACGGCCTTGATGCGCGCGAGCAGTTCGCGCAGATCGAAGGGCTTGGTCACGTAGTCGTCGGCGCCGACCTCCAGGCCGACCACCTTGTCGACGGAATCGCCCCGGCCGGTGACGATCACCAGTCCGCAGCGCCAATGCTCCCGCAACTGGCGGGCGATGGCGAAGCCGTCCTCGCCCGGCAGGCCCAGGTCCAGCAGCACGAGGGCGGGCGCATCGCGTGCCATCAGTTCCATGAGCGCCGCGCCGGAATGCAGCTGGCTGACGCGGAAGCCGTGGCCTGCAAGGTAGTTGGCGAGCAGCACCGTGATGTCTGCTTCGTCGTCGAGAACCGCGAGATGGATGGAAGTGGTCACCCAGGGATGTTAGTCGGGTGGCTGCGGGCCATCAATGGGGGCCATTTGGGCCGGCGGCGGCGGCATGGACCCGCCCGCCATCGGGCCCGGGGCCCGATGGCGCCGTCTGCGCGCCTGCTCCGAGGCACTTGTGTCGGAAGGTATCAGGGGCGCAGCTTGTTCTCGGCCGCGGTCTGGCATGCCGCGCAACGCACTGCGATGGGTTGCGCCAACAGGCGCTCCCGCGGGATGGGATCCCCGCAGTCCATGCAGACGCCATAGCGGCCGGCGGCCATGCGTTGCTCCGCCTGCTCGATGTCGAGCAGCCTGGCCCGATCAATCTCGATCTCGGCGAAGCGCACGTCGCCCAGCCGCTCGGCCTCGGCTTCGTCGGCGTGGTTCTGGACCTCGTGATCCTGAGGTTGAAGCGTGGCTTCGACATCGGAGGAAGTGCCGCGGATTTCATCGACAGCGCTACGCTTCATGGCCTGGAGTCGATCAGCCAGCAGGTGGCGGTCGGCGTCGGTCAGATGTTTCATGGGGAACTCACAGGAAGATGGGAGGAAAGGCAATCGTCGCTGCCGGACGGCCGGCTCGCCTTGACATCCGTCAACTGTTCGCCCTCGATCAAACATAATGTCTGCCCGGTCGCCGGACTTCGGCGGCTTCCCGCATGACTCCTGCTTTTCGATGGAACTTGTGAACAGCCTTTCCCGACGCCGTTTCACCTGCGCGCTGGCAGCCTCCGCGTTCGCCGTGGGACCGGTCCAGGCGAAGGCCGCACCTGCAGCCCCGCGCGCCCTGCGCTTCGACAACCTGCACACGGGCGAGAAGCTCGCGGTCGAGTATTTTCAGGGCCAGCGCTACGACCCGGGCGCGCTCGCAGCCATCAACCATGCGCTGCGAGACTTCCGCACGGGCGATGTCGGCGAGATCGCCCCTGAACTGCTGGATCTGCTGCATGCGCTGGTGACGCTCACCGGGAGCGAACGTGCCGTGCAGGTCATCTCGGGCTACCGTTCGCCGGCCACGAACGCGGCGCTGGTCGAACGCAGCAGCGGCGTGGCCACCGGCAGCCTGCACATGCGGGGCCAGGCCATCGACATCCGGCTTGCCGACGTAGCGCTGCCGGCGCTGCGCAAGGCGGCGCTGGGCATGCGCGCCGGCGGCGTGGGCTACTACCCGGCCTCGAACTTCGTGCACGTGGACTGCGGCCGCGTGCGCGCCTGGTAGCCCTCTAGCGGCGGCCGTCGTATCGGCTTGCGAGCGCCCGCACCAGCCGGGCATCGTGGCCGTAGATGTCTGGCGCAAAGCGCAGCGCTCGATCCGAGGGCGTCACCATGGCTGTCATGTAGAACAGGATCACCGGCAGCGGCCGTGTGAGATCCACGCGTTGGGAAGAAGGCCCCGCCAAGGCCGCATCGATGCGCTCCGGGGTCCACTCCGGCTGCTCCCGAAGCACCCAGCGCGCGAGCGCCACCGGTTTCTCGACGCGCACGCAGCCGTGGCTGAAATCGCGTCGCGCGCGGCCGAACAATTGCGTCGCTGGCGTGTCATGCAGATACACGTTTTCGTCGTTCGGGAAGATGAACTTGACGCGTCCCAGGGCGTTCGCCGGGCCCGGCCGCTGGCGCAGCCGCAACACCCCCTGGCGCAGCAGGGCCAGGTTCTGGGGGGTGCTCGCCTCCACCGGCTGGACGTTGTCACCGGCACCACGCACGATCTCCATGTCGTGGCGCTGAAGATAGGCCGGGTCGCGCGCGATGGCCGGCAAGATCTCGTTGCGCACGATGGATGGCGGCACGTTCCAGTACGGCCGGAAGATGATGTAACGCATCCTTTCCGAGAGCACCGGGGTCCTGGTGTTCAGCGCGCGGCCCACCACGACGTTCATGTCGACCAGGGAGTCTGCGGGTGCAGCAGGATCCCAGGCCCAAAGACGGAACATCGCGATGTTGATGCCGATGAGGGGTTGATCATCAAGCTCGGGCAGCCAGCGCAGGCGCTCCAGCGCGAGTTCGAGTTGAAGGACTCGTTGGCTGAGCGGCACGTTCAAGGCAGCCAGGGTCGCGCTTCCGAGTGCGCCGTCGGCCTCCAGGCCATGGCGTTCCTGGAAGCGCCTGACCCCATCGGCCAGCGCGGCGTCGTAGCGGTCGACGGGAGGCGGCGCCTCGGCCGGCAGGTCGCCCAGGGCTACAAGCAGCCGATGCAGCGCGCCGGCCCCGGCATAGAGGTCTCCTGCCTTCAGCGACTTGGCGGGCGCGATGGGCGGCAGCAAGCGCAGCGAGGGGTCCGCAGCCAGCGTTCGATAGCGCTGCAAGGCCTCCCGCAGCCTTCCGTACTGGCCCAGGCCAGGGCGCAGGGCCGCCACGGCCTGCGGCAGGCGCCCCTCGTCTGCAGCCGCGTGCAGCAAGGCTGCGACATCCGCCGTCTTGCGCTGCGCTTCGACGCGAAAGCCGAGCGAACGCGGATCCACACGGCCGCTGTGCAAGTCGTGGAGAAATCGTTGCAACGCAGTATCCAGTGCGCGGTCGAAGTCCAGCGCGGAAGCCGCCGCCGACCCTGGCGCGCGGGCGAGGTCCGCGGCCTGGAGGGCAAGCTCACGGGCCTGGTAGTCTTGTGCCACCAGGCCATCGGCCGGGGCGTCTGCCAGCACCTGCAGGGCGTCGCGCGCGCTTGCATTGGGCCGCCCGGCGGCGTCCAGCCAGACAGAGTCGGCCCCTGCGGTTGAAGCGAGGAGCAGCAGCATCAAGCTCACGACCGCCGCCGGCAGCCTGAGCAGCCTGCCTTCAATCTCGCGTGAGACCGCCATCGCGAAGAGGTGAAACCGGCGGGGCATCATCGGTCGTTGCAGTTCTCCAGCGAAGACATCTCTTCTTCCGCTCAGGGGCTGTCCGAATCAGGGGTCAGCGCCTCGAGACGAGCAGCCCGATGATCAAGCCGGCAGCCGCGGCGAACCCGATCACACCGTAGGGATGTCGGTGCACGGCTTTGTCGGCCCGGCACACGGCGTTGCGCGCCTTGTGCTCTGTCATGTTCTGCAGATCGTGCAGCTGCTCGGGAAGCGCTTGGAGCGTCTCGACCAGCTTGTCGCCGATCTTGCCGGCTGAAACGGAAATTGTGTCGTTCATACGGGAGCCTTCCTTCACATGCTTTGAACAGGGGAGATAGATGCAGCCATGCTAGACGCGGCCGCCGGCAAGCGATTGACGTACATCAACGGATGAGGATCCACTTCGGCGAAGAGGGGCGAGCCGTGCGTCCGCAATTCCGCTTCGGCCGGGCGGCGATGTTCCGCATCGGCGCGCACAGCACAAGGAGGCGCCACGGCCGCCGCGCAGGTCTCCTGCAGCGCGCCCAAGGATTGACAGGCATCAAGTCGTACCGGCCGACCGCGTTGCAGGATCGGCACATGAGCGCAGATCCACTGACTGTCTTCCATGCCCGCGGCCTGGGCAAGACGTACCGTGCCGGAGACGTGGCCGTCGTGGCCCTGCGGGATGTCGATCTCGACATCGTCGCCGGCGAGTTCATGGTGCTGCTGGGGCCGTCGGGCAGTGGGAAGTCCACGCTGCTCAACATCCTCGGAGGGCTCGAGGTGGCGAGCACCGGCAGCCTGACCTACCTGGACCACGACCTGGTTGCGGCGAACGACGACCAGCTCACCCGCTACCGGCGCGATCATGTGGGATTCGTGTTCCAGTTCTACAACCTCATCCCCAGCCTGACCGCCTACGAGAACGTCGCGCTGGTCACGGACATCGCCGCGAACCCGATGCCGATCGACGATGCACTGGAGCGGGTGGCGCTGTCCGCGCGGCGCGATCACTTTCCCTCGCAGCTCTCGGGCGGCGAGCAGCAGCGCGTGGCCATCGCGCGTGCCATCGTCAAGCGGCCCGAGGTGTTGCTGTGCGACGAACCCACCGGTGCGCTCGACTACGCCACGGGCAAGCTGGTGCTCGACGTGATCGCCAGGATCAACCGGGAACTCGGCACCACGGTGCTGGTGATCACGCACAACGCCGCGATCGCGGGCATGGCCGACCGCGTGGCGTACCTGGCCGATGGCCGGCTCCAGAAGATCGAGCGCAATGCGCGGCGCATGGCTTCGACAGAGCTGTCCTGGTAGCTGCACGATGAAAGCGCTCGACCGCAAGCTGCTTCGCGATCTGCGGGCGATGTGGAGCCAGGCGCTGACCATCGCGCTGGTAGTGGCCAGCGGTGCGGGCGGCTTCCTCACGAGCCTGTCTGCGGTGGATTCGCTGGCCGCGGCGCGCGACACCTTCTATGCCGAGGGGCGCTTCGCCGACATCTTCGCGACCGTCAAGCGGGCACCTGTCGCCTTGGTCGAGCAGTTGCGCGACATTCCCGGCGTGGCCGACGTGCAAACGACGATCGAGCAGGTGGTCCGCATCCAGCTCGACGGCAGCAGCGATCCGGTGCTGGGGCAGTTGATCGGCGTCGACCGCCTGCAGCCGCCGCGTTTGAACCAGGTGAGCGTCGCGGCCGGTGCCGGCTTGTTCGACGCCGGCGACGGCGCCGGAGCCAGCCGGGATACGGTCGACGCGCTGGTCTCCAGGGGCTTCGCCGGTGCACGCGGGCTCAAGCCCGGCGACACGGTCGGCGCCCTGATCAACGGTCGTCATCGGCGCTTGCGAATCGTGGGCATCGCCCTGTCGCCCGAGTTCGTCTTCGCCGGTCTCTGGGGCATGCCGGACCAGCGTGGCTTCGGAGTCTTCTGGGTCGACCAGGCGGTGCTCGCCGCTGCCTACGACATGGAGGGCGCCTTCAACACCCTGGCCGTGCGCCTGGCACCTGCCGCGGCGCGGCGGGTTTCCGACGCGGAAGTCATCGACGCACTCGCGCAGCCGCTGGCCCGCTATGGTGGCGCGACGCCCCGTGCAAGGGTGGACCAGACCTCGCACGCGATGCTGGAGAACGAGATCAAGGAGCAGCGCGTCATCGGCACCGTGCTGCCGTCGATCTTTCTCGGCGTGGCCGCCTTCCTGCTGAACGTGGTCGTTTCGCGGCTGGTCGCCACGCAGCGCGAGCAGATTGCCGCGCTGAAGGCGCTGGGCTATGCCAATGGGACCATCGCTGCCCACTACCTGAAGCTGGTGCTGGTGATCGTCTCGGCCGGACTGGCGCTCGGCGTTGCTCTGGGCGACTGGCTCGGTGCCCAGCTGGTCGGTCTCTATGCCGAGCTGTTCCATTTCGCGCGCTTCGAGCACAGGATGGACAGCGGCCTCGCACTGCTCGCCGGCGGCATCACGCTGGCCACCGCGGTCGCAGGAACGCTGTCGGCCATCCTGGCGACAGTGCGGCTGTCTCCTGCCGAGGCGATGCGTCCCTCGGCCCCGGGGCGCTACCGGCGCACGCTTGCCGAGCGGCTGGGCGTCGCCGGCCTGAGCCCGGCCCTGCGGATGATCCTGCGGAACATGGAGCGGCGTCCGCTGCGGAGCAGCCTGTCGATCGGCGGAGTCGCGGCGGCAGTGGCCATCGTGGTGATGGGCAACTTCTTCCGCGACGCGATCGAGGTCGTCGTCGACACCACGTTCGTGCTGTCCATGCGCAGCGACGTCTCGGTGTGGTTGACCGAACCGGCCGACAACGGCATTGCGCTGCAGCTGGCGCGCCTGCCCGGCGTGCTGGCGCTGGAATCGTTGCGGGATGTGCCGGTCACGCTGGTCAACGGTCACCTGCGCCAGCGTGTCATGGTGCGGGGCGAGCCGGAACGAAGCGAGCTGTTTCGCATCGTCGATGTCGACGGCCGGCAGGCGATGCCGCATGGCGATGGCCTGCTGCTCACCGATCGGCTGGCCGACAAGCTGGACCTTCGGGTCGGCGATCGCGTCAGGGTGGAAGTGCAGGAGGGCCGCATGCTCACCTTCACGTTGCCGGTGGACGGCACGGTGCGCGAGATGATGGGACTGAACGCCTACATGAATCGTGCTGCGTTGAACCGCGCTCTGCGCGAGGGTGACGTCGCCACCGGCTTCGTGCTGGCGCTCGAGCGCGGCAGCGAGACGCGATTCCTGCAGGCCACGCAAGGCCTTCCCCGCGCCGCCGGCGCCTTCAGCAAGGCGGCCATGCTGCGCAACATGCAGGAACTGACTGCGCGCAACATTCTGATCATGAGCACGGTGCTCACGCTGTTCGCCTGCGTCATCGCCGTCGGCGTGGTCTACAACAACGCGCGCATCGCGTTGGCCGAGCGAGCCTGGGAACTGGCCAGCTTGCGCGTGCTGGGCTTCACGCGCGCCGAGGTGTCCGGCTTGCTGCTGGGCGAGATGGCGATCGGCATTGCCGTCGCACTGCCGCTGGGCATGCTGGCGGGCTATGCCCTCGTGCATGGTGTGACCGGACTGCTGAAGTCCGACCAGTTCTTCTTTCCGGTGGCGATCCGTCCGCGCACCTATGCACTCGCGGCGCTGGCTGTGCTGGCTGCTGCTGCTGCGAGCGCACTGGTGGTGCGGCGTCGCATTGATCGGCTCGACATGGTGTCGGCGCTGAAAACGAGGGAATGAAGAAGCCATGAATCGCAAGACCCAACTGATCTCCGCAGCGGGCGGCCTGGCGCTGGTGGCATTGCTCGCCTGGGCCTTCGCGCCCCGGCCCTTGGCTGTCGAGGTGGCGCGGGCGACGAGCGGGCCCTACGAACAGGCCATTCCCGAGGATGGCAAGACACGGCTTCGCGACCGCTACGTCGTCACGGCACCGCTGGCTGGCCGGCTGGCGCGCATCACGCTGCGCGAAGGTGACGCGATCGAGGCCGGCGCGATCGTGGCGACACTGACGCCCGTGTTCTCTCCGATGCTGGACGAGCGCACTCAGCGTGAGCAAGCATCCCGCGCCGAAGCTGCGCAAGCCGCGGTGCGGCGGGCCGCGGCCGCGCTGGAGCGGGCCCGGCTAGCGCTTGAGCAGGCGCGCGTCGATCTTCGGCGCAACGAACAGCTGGCAGGGCAGAACTTCTTATCGCCCGCCAAGCTCGACGCCGACAGGTTGGCCCTGCAGGCGGCGCAAAAGGATGTCGAGGCCGCCTTGGAGTCTCGCCATGTCGCCGAGCACGAGGCGGAGGTCGCCCGCGCCGCCCTGTTGGCGGTGCGCGCACCGGCGGGCGCGGCGAATGCCTTTCCTGTGCGCGCACCCGTGGCCGGGCGCGTGCTGCGCGTGACGCAAGGCAGCGAAGCCACGGTGGCACTGGGCGCGCCGTTGCTGGAGATCGGCGACACCACGCAACTCGAGATCGTGGCCGAGCTGCTGACCACGGACGCGCTGCAGGCGCTGCCGGGCTCGCTGGTGCGGATCGAGCGCTGGGGTGGCCTCGGCACCTTGGAGGGCCGCGTGCGGCTGGTCGAGCCTGCCGCCTTTACCAAGGTGTCCGCGCTCGGTGTCGAGGAGCAGCGGGTCAATGTCCTGATCGAACTCACGAGCCCGCCTGCTTCCTGGCAAGCGCTGGGTGACGGCTACCGCGTCGGTGTGCGCATCGTCACGCAAGCCCAGGCTTCGGTGCTGCGCGTGCCGGTGAGTGCGGTATTTCCGCATGCCGACGGCGGCATGGCGGTGTTCGTGCTCGAAGGCGGGCGTGCACGGCTGACGCCGGTGGAGCTGGGCGGGCGCAACGGCAGCCAGGCGTGGATACGCAGCGGCATCGCCGAAGGCGCAACGGTGGTCGTCTATCCTGCAGCGGCGTTGCGCGATGGCGCCCGGGCGAAGGCACGCCATGTGCCGGTGCAGGCAGCGTCGTGAGACCAGGCGCCGGAGATCCGTCTGCCCTCAGCTTGCACTGTGTGCTAGGGCAGCAGCACCGCGGCACCCTGAAGCCGGCCGGCGCGAAGGTCTGCGAGCGCTTCGTTGGCCTGCGCCAGGCCATAGGTGGTGATGTGGATCTGCGGCGGGTGCGCTTGTACCTGATCGAGGAACTCGCGGGCGTCGAGGCGCGTGAGATTGGCCACGGAGACCAGCTGCCGTTCTTCCCAGAGCAGTCGGTAGGCAAAGGAGGGAATGTCGCTCATGTGGATGCCACCGCAGACGACCCGGCCGCCCTTGCGCACCGCGCTCAGCGCGATCGGGACCAGTTCGCCGGCCGGCGCGAAGATGATCGCCGCATCCAGCGGGACGGCGGGCATCTCGTCCGACCCCCCGGCCCAGGTGGCTCCCAACGATCGCGCAAAGGCCTGGCCCGCGGTATCGCCCGACCGGGTGAAGGCATGGACCTGCCGGCCCTGGCCGACGGCGACCTGCGTGATCAGGTGGGCGGCCGCGCCGAACCCGTAGAGGCCCAGGCGCCGTGCGCCTTCACCGGCGGCTTTCAGGCTGCGCCAGCCGATCAGGCCGGCGCACATGAGAGGTGCGATCCGGGCCGGCTCCTGCGTCAACATGTCCAGCGGCAAACAGAAATCGGCCTCGGCGATGACATGGCTCGCGAAGCCGCCGTCGCGGTGGTAGCCGGTGAAGCGCGGCGCATCGCACAGGTTCTCATGGCCGGTCGCGCAGAAGGTGCAGTGGCCGCAGCTGTGGCCCAGCCAGGGCACGCCGACGCGGTCGCCGATGCGGTGCGTGACGACGCCCGGACCGAGGGCTTCGACCTCGCCGACGATCTCATGCCCTGGGACGATCGGCATCACGGGCAGCGGCAGGTCGCCATCGACCACGTGCAGGTCGGTGCGGCAGACCGCGCAGGCGAGCACGCGCAGGCGCAGCTCGCCGGCGGCCGGCTCCGACAGGGGGCGCTGCTCCATCTGCAACGCCTGGCCCGCGGCGCGGAGCACCATCGCCCGCATTGCAGCTAGGCCTCGTGTCAAGCGCATGACATGCTCAGGGCATGTACTTGCCGCCGTTGATGGACAGCGTGATGCCACTGATGAAGCCGGCCTCGTCGGCAGCGAGAAAGACGACGCCGCGCGCGATCTCCGCCGGTGTCGCCAGCCGTCCCATCGGGACGGTCTTCAGGATCTGCGCGAGCGCGTCGGGCGGCACCGCGCCGACCATGGCGGTATCGGTGTAGCCCGGCGCCACGACGTTGGCCGTGATGTTGCGAGACGCGCCTTCGAGCGCGAGCGACTTCGTGAAGCCGACGAGGCCCGCCTTGGTTGCTGCATAGTTGGTCTGCCCCACCTGGCCCGACAGTCCATTGACCGAGCTCATGTTGACGATGCGGCCGAAGCGGCGTTCCCGCATGCCCTCGATCACCGCTCGGCACATGTTGAAGCAACCGCCCAGGTTGACGTCGAGCACCTCGCGCCACTGCTCGAGCGTCATCTTGTGCAGCATCGCGTCGCGCGTGATGCCGGCATTGTTGACCAGCACCTCGATCGGTCCCAGGGCGGCCTCCACGCGGGCCACGCCCGCCTGGCACGCGGCCGGATCGGCCACGTTCCACGCGAATGCGGGTATGCCGGTTCGCGCGGTGAACGCCTCCGCTGCCTGGGTGTTGGAGCCGTAGTTGGAGGCGACGCGGTAGCCTGCGGCCGAAAGAGCTTCGGCCACGGCAGCTCCGATGCCGGCGGTTGCGCCGGTGACCAGTGCGACTCGCATCGTCAGGCTTCGACGAGCAGGTTGTTGATCACGTTCGCGACGCCCGGCGCCGACCATGCGGCCCCCTGGGCAGCCTTGCGTTCAGCCCAGGAGTGGACCTTGCCGCTGAGCGTGACATGGGCACCGCTCACCTCGACCTTGATTCGCTCGGCTTCGCGACCGGCTTGGCGCTCGAGTGCTTCCTGGATCTTCTTCTCGACGTCGGCCGCCGTGAACTTCGGCTTCACGACGACCCGGTTCGTGACGCCGGTGACGCCGAGCAGGTCGCGCACGGCACCTTCAGCCGCCCTGCGCTGGTAGTCCCACTCGACTTCTCCATTCAGGGTGACCCAGCCGTTCTCCACCATCGGATGGATCTTGTCCTCGGGCACGAGCACGTTCCACTCGATGGCACGTTCCACCGCCATGGCGATGTCGGCGTCGGTTCGCGTGTAGTCGGAGCTGAGCTTGACCGGCATTTCGATCGCCAGCGCCTTCACGCCCTGTACGCGCTGCGCAGCGCGCTCGATGGCGTATTTCTCGGCGTGGCTGGAGGGATGGCCGGTCAATGTGACCACGCCGTCCTTGACGATCACGCCGACGTCGGTGGCGGTGATCGCCGGGTCCCAGTTCAGTTCGGCGACGATATCGCTTCTGAGTTGTGCATCGGATCTCATGGGGATTCCTTTCGTTGGTGTGGATGGGTGCCTGCCACTTTAGGAAGCGCATGGAGGTTGACCGTTGCGCTGGATCAAGGGATCGGCACGGCGCGGTCAACGTGCCATGACATAGGTGCCCGGTGCATCGCAAACCGGGGCGTAGCCGAGCTGTGCGTGGCCCATGCGCGGCGGCTTGCGCCGCGGCCCCGAGCGAGCCGCGAGCCATGCTTGCAGTGCGGGCCACCAGGAGCCTCCGACCTGCTCGGCGCGAGCGGTGTACTCGTCCGGCGATACGTACGGCGCATTCCTGGCGCGGTGGAGGACCCGATAGTGGCGGTGCGCGTGGCCGGGCTCGCTCAGGATCCCGGCGTTGTGGCCGCCGTCGGTAAGAACGAAGCTGATCTCGGTATCGCACAGCAGGTTCAGCTTGTACACGGAGCGCCATGGCGCGACATGGTCGGTTCGCGTGCCGACAGCGAAGATCGGTGCCTCGATGTCGCCCAGCGAGACCGGGCGTCCGTTCACCAGGTATTGGCCACGCGCAAGCGCGTTGTCGCGGAACAGGCTGCGCAGGTAGTCGGCGTGCATCCGGTAGGGCATGCGCGTGCCGTCGGCGTTCCAGGCCATGAGGTCGGTCGTCGGCGCGCGTTCGCCGAGGAGGTAGTTCTGCACCATGGGCGACCAGATGAGGTCGACGGCGCGCAACAGGTGGAACGCGCCGGCCATCTGGCTCGAATCCAGATAGCCCTGGCGCGCCATCAGGTCTTCCATGAAGCTGAGCTGGCTCTCGTCGATGAAGAGGCCGAGTTCTCCCGGCTCCGTGAAATCCGTCTGCGCGGCCAGCAGCGTCACCGTCGCGAGGCGATCGTCGCGGTCGCGCGCCATGGCTGCGGCGCCGATGGCCAGCAGCGTGCCTCCCAGGCAGTAGCCCACTGCATGCACGCGCTGCCGGGGCACGATGGTGTTGATCGCATCGAGGCTGGCCATGAGGCCTTGCGCCAGGTAGTCGCCGATGCCGAGGTCCCGATCATTCGCATCGGGGTTTCTCCACGAGATCGCGAACACGGTGTGGCCCTGGCCGACCAGATAGCGGATCAGGGAGTTGTGCGGGGAGAGATCGAGGATGTAGTACTTCATGATCCACGCACTCATGATCAGCACCGGCTCTGGATGGACCGTGGCCGTCGTGGGCGCGTACTGGATCAGCTCCATCAGGTGGTTGCGCAAGACGACCTTGCCGGGGGTAATCGCCACGTCGCGCCCAGGTACGAAGTTCTCGGCACCCTTTGGCGGCAGGCGCTTGAGGCTGCGCTGCAGATCTTCTGCAAAATTGCGGGCGCCTTGCAGCAGATTCAGTCCGCCTGTCGCGGCGGTTCTTTGCAGCACCAGCGGGTGGGTGGCGGGCCAGTTTGCCGGCGAGCAGATCTCGTGCAACTGCCTTGCCGCAAACGCGACGACCTGTTCGTGGTGGCGCTCGACGCCGGGCACCCCTTCGGTCAGCTGCCGCAACCACTGGCCGCTTTCGCGGAACGCCTGCCGATACAGGGTGAAGGGCCATGCATCCCATGAAGGGTCTGAAAGGCGGCGGTCGTCTTCGTGCGAGTCCGGCGTCGGCGGTCCATGGGCGGGCAATGCCTGGAGAGCCTGGTCGGTGGCCTCTACCGCCCGCATCAGCGGGCCGCTCATGAGCACTTGTGCACTGCGTGCCGGCTGCGCCGCGAGGTGGATGGCCCAGTCCGACCAGGCCAGCATCAGCGCTGCAGGTGAAAGCCCTTTCGTCAGTTGGGCCAGTCCGGCGTGCAGCGTCCGGTCCAGTGCTTCGACTCTGTCGTCCATCTAGATCCTCGATGTGATGCCAATGGTGTCGAAGTCTGGACGCGCGGGCGAGCCAGGCGCTTGATCGACGTCAAGGTGCCGCAACATCGATCGCCGCGATGCTGCGGCATGTCAACTAGCGAACGCCGGCGGTCTTCAGCAGCAGT
The DNA here is from genome assembly GCF_901827175.1 of Variovorax sp. RA8. NCBI lineage: Bacteria > Pseudomonadati > Pseudomonadota > Betaproteobacteria > Burkholderiales > Comamonadaceae > Variovorax > Variovorax sp. RA8. The sequence continues at coordinate 1,416,763 of NZ_LR594662.1, forward strand.
TCCGTGACCTGTGCGATCAGCCGGCGCTGGTCGTCGCTCTCCGGCACGCTCCCCTTGTACGTCACCTGCGCCGCATGGTCGGCGTAGAACTGGGTCACGGCACAGAGATGGAGCAGGAACACCATGGGGTCGGCCTGGTCCATGAGGTCGTTGTTGATCCAGTCCTGGATCATCATTGCGGCCTGGTGAGTGCGCTGCCTGCTCGAGTCCGTCATCGTCCTGAGCACCGGCGCACCGCGCAACACCTCGGCGGCCAGGATCCGCGCGCGCAGCGGATGCTCGAAGGAGAACAGCATCTTGCGGTGGATCAGCTCTACCAGCACCCTGCGCGGCGCGCAGGCCCCGCGGCTGAAATCGCAGCTACCGATCAGGTCATCGACGATGTCTTTCAGGACTTGCCGGTAGAGGCCTTCCTTGCTTTCGATGTAGTAGTACAGCTGCGCCTTCGATAACCCCGCCTTGTCGGCGATTGCCTGAGCCGAGGCGCGGGCCGGACCTTCACTTGCGAACTCCCGGATCGCGGCATGGTAGATCGCATCCAGCACTTGCGCGTGCTTGCGCTTGCCAGGTGCCGAGGGCGCTGCGATCTGGACTGGAGCACGCTCAGCCGCAACTTCCGTTCCGGCAGGTACGGCGCTGAGAAATGCGACATCTTCGGCTTCACTCATCGGGGGGCCTCCGTTGCTGGCGAGATGAACGGTTGTACCTCCGCAGGCCCGGCCGGGACTTGCGCTGTGTCAAGCGCGGTGTGGACGCCTTCGACCGGACGGCCTTGTGTTGACGCGTATCAAGCCCGATGGGCATCCAGGCGCTGAAACTGACAGCGAACACCTTCCGGCCCTACCGAAGACTTGGTCATGTGCAAATGCATTCCTGTTCCCGCCGATGGCAGCACGACCTCGCCAGGCCGTGCATCGGGGCTCGTCGCCGAGATATGAGAGATCTACCGGCCGGTGCCATGAGGCCTGATCAAGACCTTGCGATCGACAACGCGCACCTGCATTCAGCGGAGGCCCTTGCCGCGCACCTGGAGGTGAACCCGCAGATTGGCTTGACGGGTGAACAGGCGAAGCTGCGGCGGGACGTTCACGGCGAGAATCGGCTGCCCGAGGTCGCTCGGCGCGGCGTGATCCGGCGCGTCGGCGATCAGTTCCGTGATTTCATGGTGTTGGTCCTGATCTCGGCTGCGCTGCTGTCCGGCTTCATCGGAGATCTTGCGGACACGGTGGCGATCGCGGCCATCGTGCTGCTCAATGCCGCGATCGGGCTTACGCAGGAGTGGCGCGCAGAGCGTGCGCTCGACGCATTGAAGCGCCTGGCCGCCGCGCACACCACCGTGCGGCGCGAAGGTCTCGCGCTCACCATCGACACCGCGCACCTCGTTCCTGGCGACGTGGTGCTGCTCGAGGCGGGCAACCTTGTCCCTGCCGATCTGCGCCTGCACAAGGTGGCTCAACTGCGCGTGGACGAGTCGACGCTGACGGGAGAGTCCGTCACGGTGGAGAAGCACACCGCGCACCTCTGCGAAGGTGAACATCCGCTTGGCGATCGGCTGAATATGGCCTACAAGGGCACGTTGGTGACGCATGGCCGCGCCGAAGGGCTGGTGGTCGCCACCGGTCAGCAGACGGAACTGGGCCGCATTGCCGGTCTGTTGCGGGACACCGGCCTGCGAAGCACGCCACTCCAACTGCGCCTTGCTGACTTCGGCAGGCGGCTCTCACTCGTGGTCTTGTTCATCTGCGCGCTGGTTTTCACCATTGGGGTGGTGCGGGGCGAGCCGGTGCTGCTGATGGCGCTCACGGCCGTCAGCCTGGCAGTGGCCGCGATTCCGGAGGCGCTGCCCGCGGTCGTGACGGTCCTCCTGGCGCTCGGCGCCCGTCGCATGGTGAAGGTGAACGCCCTTGTTCGTCGGCTGCCGTCGGTCGAGACGCTGGGATCGGTCAGTGTGATCTGCTCCGACAAGACCGGCACGCTGACCCAGAACCGAATGCGAGTGCAGGCCGTCGAGTATCCCGGCGGCGGGACACCGCAACCGTTGTGGGCCGCTGCGCTGCTGTGCAACGACGCGAGTCTGGACGCCAACGGCACGTGGGTGGGCGACCCTACCGAGACGGCGCTCGTCGATGCGGCGATGAAAAGCGGCATGGACCCTCAGGCAATCCGCGCGGCGCATGTGCGGCTTCATGAATGGCCTTTCGACTCCGAGCGAAAGCGCATGAGCACGTTGCATCGGGAGGGCGGCGACTGGGTCGTGCTCACCAAAGGTGCTCCCGAAGCGCTGGTGCCGCGCTGCACGCGCGCGGGCCGCGGGCAGCAGGAGGCAGCGCTCGATATCGCACAAGCCTTGAGCGTGGCGGCAGCGATGGCCGAGCAAGGCTTGCGTGTCCTCGCCGTGGCAAGGCGCTCGTTCGCGGAGGACCCCGCCGGATATCCTGCGCAAGCCGTCGAGGCCGACCTGGTCCTGCTCGGTCTCGTGGGTCTGGCAGACCCGCCGCGTCCCGAGGTCAAGGCAGCCGTCTCGGATTGCCGTAGCGCGGGCATCACGCCGGTGATGATCACCGGCGATCATCCGGCGACTGCGCTGGCCATTGCGCGCGAACTCGGCATTGCGGACGCCCACTCGCCGGTACTGACCGGCGTGCAGCTCGCCGTGCTGGACGAGGCCGCGCTGCGGCGCCTCGCAGGCGACGTGCATGTGTACGCACGGGTCGATCCGGCCCAGAAGATACGCATCGTGCAGGCGCTTCAGGCGCAAGGCCAGTTCGTTGCAATGACGGGCGATGGCGTCAACGATGCGCCGGCGCTCAAGCAGGCTGACATCGGCGTCGCCATGGGGCTGGGCGGTACGGACGTCGCGCGCGAGGCGGCGAGTCTGGTGCTCCTTGACGACAACTTCGCCAGTATCGTGGCTGCGGTCCGCGAGGGAAGGCGCATCTTCGACAACGTCCGCAAGTTCGTCCGCTACGCGATCACCGGGAACTCCGCGGAGATCTGGACCCTGCTTCTCGCGCCGCTCATGGGCTTGCCGATTCCACTGTTGCCGCTGCACATCCTCTGGATCAATCTGGTCACCGATGGATTGCCCGGGCTGGCGTTTGCCGCAGAACCCGCCGAACGAGGCGTGATGCGACGGCCACCGCGCCCGCCCGGCGAGAGCCTGTTCGCGGGAGGAATGTGGCAGCACACGCTGTGGGTCGGGCTCTTGATCGCGGCCCTGTGCCTTGGCGTCCAGGCCTGGGCCTTGAAGACAGGCATGCATTGGCAAACGATGGTGTTCACGGTGCTCACGCTGTCGCAGATGGGATACGTGCTGGCCATCCGCTCGGAGAGCGACTCGCTCTTCACGCAAGGATTGCGCAGCAACTGGCCGATGGCCGGTGCGGTGTTCTCGACCTTCGTGCTCCAGCTCGCGGTGGTCTATGTTCCGCCTTTGCAGAAGGTGTTTCGCACCGAAGCGCTGGCGATGGGCGAACTGGGGATATGTCTGGCATCCGCAGTCGTGGTATTCGCCATCGTCGAGACGGAGAAATGGTTGCGCCGGTCGATACGGTGCCTCCGGGCGGCAGAAGCGCCGAGCCCGCGCCGGGAACCGGCTGCCTAGCGGGCGGTGCGTTCCATTGATGCGCATCAAGTCGGCACGCCTCCTTGCAGACGCTGCGCCGGGAACAGGCGGAAATCGGATGCACACTATTGGAATGAATGCGCCAGAATCAACTGCCGTCGCGACGCACCGCTCGCTGGTGATGGCCTTGCTCGAGCGCCTGCAGTCCGACACCGGGGAGGCGGTCTCGCTGATGGAGACCCACATCTCCTGGGTGCTCCTGACCTCGCGGCTGGCCTACAAGCTGAAAAAGCCTGTCTCCCTGGGTTTCGTCGATTTCAGCACGCTCCCGGCACGCAAGCACTTCTGCGAAGAGGAGGTGCGCCTCAACCGGCGGCTGGCGCCTTCGCTCTACATCGGCGTGGTGGCCGTGTGCGGCACGACCCGGGCTCCGCGTATAGGAGAAGGCGACCCGATCGACTTCGCCGTCTGCATGCGGCGATTCCCCGAGGATGCATTGCTGCAACGCCTGCTGGAGGCTGGACGGCTGGAGGACGGCCATCTTGAACAGTTCGGGCAGCGGTTGGCTGCTTTCCACGCCCAGGCGCAGGTCGCCGCGCCGGCCTCCGAGTTCGGTGCTCCGGACCAGGTGGGTCGTCCAGCAGTCGATGCATTGGCACGTCTGCGCGCCGATGCCGGCGCGCAGGGCACGCGAGCCCTGCAGGCTTGGGTTTTCGAGCAAAGGAAGGCGTTGCGCACGGCCTGGTTCGCGAGGCAGCGCGGCGGTGCGGTCCGCGAATGCCATGGCGACCTTCACCTGGCCAATGTGGTGCTGATCGATGACCATCTGACCGCCTTCGACTGCATCGAGTTCGATCCTGCTCTGCGCTGGATCGACGTGATGAGCGACGTCGCCTTTCTCACGATGGACCTGAAGGCGCATGGCCGCAGGGATCTCGCATTCCGCTTTCTCGACGCGTACCTGCAGCACAGCGGCGACTACGCCGGGGTGCCGGTGTTGCGTTTCTACGAGGTGTACAGGGCACTGGTGCGCGCATTGGTCGGGCGCCTGCGTGCGCGTGCCGGGGTCGAGGTTGTGCAGTGCATCGAGCCGGACTATCTTGCCTGCGCAACACGACTTGCGAGGACGTCGAACACCGCACCGCGCCTGATGCTCACGCACGGGCTGTCCGGCTCGGGCAAGTCGACCATGGCTGCGGCGCTGCTGGCGGCTGCGGGCGCGATCCGCATCCGATCGGATGTCGAGCGCAAACGCCTCTTCGGATTGGGGGCGCACCAACGGTCACTCGACCATCATGCGGAGATCTACACGCAGGATGCGACGCAGCGCACTTTCGCCCGCCTGGCCGAGTGCGCGCGCACAGCGCTGCAGGCCGGCTACCCGGTGATCGTCGACGCCGCCTTCCTGCGCCGCGACGAGCGGCTGGCGTTCCGGGCCCTGGCGGCGGAGCTGCGTGTGCCCTTCTCGATCCTTCGTTGCCGCGCCGGCAAAGCGGAGCTGCGCAGGCGGATCGTGGCGCGTGATACCCAGGGGCGCGATGCCTCCGAGGCGACCTTGGACGTACTGGAGCGGCAGCTTGCGACCCAGGAGCCCCTGGATCCGGGCGAATGCGCCCTCACGCTCGACGTTTCCACGGACGCGCCGGTGGATATGGCTGCACTGAGCGCGCGCTGGCTTGCGCTTTCCCCCTGATCCAGCCCTCGGCGCGACTCCGTGGCCCGCCCTTCGAAGGCATGCAGCCGATCACTCGAAGGCCAGGGCGCCGGTCGGCAAGCTGACCGTCTTCGTCGCCTGAACCGGTTCGGCCGTGGATTCGACCTGCGGGGCGCGGACCAGCAGCACCGGCACGGATGCATAGCGCAGGATGTGCTCCGCACTGCTGCCCATGACGACACGACCGACACCGCGACGACCGTGAGTGCCCAGGACGATCAGGTCCGCGGGCCACTTGGCGGCTTCGGCGTTCACCAGTTCGTGGACCGCGCCCGAAAAGCTGTCGGACAACACCGCGTCGGCTTCGATGCCGGCCGCCCGGGCGCTGGCCGTCGCCTCGTCGAGGAGGCGCTTGCCGTTTTCACGAAGCACGTTCAGCCAGTCGCCGGCATATCCCGAGTAGGCGTCCATCGCGAGGGCGAAGGAGAGCTCGTCGATCACATGGAACAGCCGCAGCCGTCCTTGCGTGAGTTTGGCGACGCGAATGGCTTCTTCGAGCCCGTGCCTCGATGTCGGGCTGCCGTCGATGGGAACAAGAATCCGCTGATACATGACGCGCTCCTTCAGTCCAGGTTGAGGCGGTCAGTATCGGAATGACAGTGCGCTGAACTATTGATTTGGCGCAAGGGAGATCGATGAGCGCGCGACGATCATCGGGGCACCCAAGACTTTCGACCGAAGGAGCATCATGAAAATTCTTCTCGCAGTGGATGGCAGCGACTACACGAAGCGCATGCTTTCCTACCTGGCAACGCACAAGGACGTGCTGGGAGCGGGTCACGCCTACACGGTCTTCTATGCAGTTCTCCCGGTACCGCATCGGGCTGCCGCTTTCGCAGGGCCCGGGCTCGTTCATGGCTACTACGAAGACGACGCGCGCGTGGTGCTCGAGCCGGTTCGCGCGTTTCTTTCGGAGCATGGCATCGAGGCGGCGTTCGTTCACAAAGTGGGCCATCCGGCCGACGAGATCGCTTCGTACGCAGAAGCAGGCAAGTTCGACCTGCTGGTGATGGGATCGCACGGTGCCGGCGCGTTGAAGAGCCTCGTGCTCGGCTCCGTCGCCACGAAGGTATTGGCCCGATGCACGGTACCGGTCCTGCTGGTGCGCTGAGGTGCTGACGCGGCCCGTCGTGCTCACACGCTGAGCGCTTCGAGCCGGTCGATGAAGACGACCAGCCCGGCAAGGATGCTCTTGCGTGCTGCAGCCGTGGTGAACCAGGCAGCCCGGTCTGCTTCTGCGTAGGTGTTGACCTTGCCCGATCGCGGCGGCCATTCCAGTTCGAAGGTGTTCGACACCAGCGCCCCAGGATCGCAGTCGCCCTCGAAGGCCCAGGCCGACACGCGCTTGCCGCTGCGCAGGCGAGCCTCTCCCAGGCTCAGATGGCGTGTTCCCGGCGCAAAGCCGGTTTCCTCGGTGAACTCTCGCTTGGCGGCATCGAGGGCATTCTCGACGTCACTGTCGTACTCGCCCTTCGGAAACGACCATGCTCCCTCGTCGCGCCGCGCCCAGAAGGGGCCGCCGGGGTGCACCAACAGCACCTCGAGCACGCCTTCATGGCGGCGGTACATGAGCAATCCAGCGCTTCGCTTTGCCATCTGCGCGCATTGGATCATGCGCAGGGGCCGTTGTGCAGGCCGAAGTGACGTTCGTTTGATCTGCAGCAAGGCCGCCTCGCGACCGCCATGGGAGGCTAGGGCCTTCCAACTGGAAATTCGTATGGTCCACACCACCACCAAAATCATCCGTGAAGAGCACGCAGCGCTATCGGCGATGCTGCGCTCCATCCTGCTGCTCCTGGCGCAGCATCGCCGGCAAGGTACGCTGCCCGATTTCGGTGCGCTGCGGGCGATGCTGTTCTACGTCGATGAGTTTCCCGAGAAGCGGCACCATCGCAAGGAGACGGAGCTGCTGTTCCCGAAGCTGCGTGCGCGCACGCCGCTTTCGCGCGAACTGCTCGATCGCCTGGACGATGACCACGCGCGTGGCGAGCGAAAGATCCGCGAGGTCGAACACGCCTTGCTCGGGTTCGAGATGATCGGCGAGCCACGCCGGCACGCCTTCGAGCAGGCGGCGGAGCGCTATGTCGACTTCTATCTTGCCCACATGGCGATGGAAGAAAGGGAGATCCTGCCGTTGGCCGAACGGGTGCTCACCGACGACGATTGGGCCGACCTGGACGAGGCCTTCCGCGCCAACCGGGATCCGTTGACCGGCTGCGAACCCGAAGCGGACTACCGTGCACTTTTCACGCGCATTGTCAATGCAGTGCCCGCACCAATTGGGTTGGGCGCGGCCAGTTGACGTCGTACCTGGAGCGCCGCGCCTTGATCTTCCGCAAGCCTGCGCAATGGCCTGGGCATGAGTATCAGGCGAGCAACGCACGAGGTACGCATGAGAACTCACACGACCGGCCGGCCTGCGGCCGATGAACTTTCCCGCCTGGATGCGTGGTGGCGGGCCGCCAACTATCTTTCCGTAGGCCAGATCTACTTGGTGGACAACCCGCTGTTGCGTGTGCCGCTCGCACTGGAGCACATCAAGCCACGCCTGCTCGGCCACTGGGGCACGACGCCGGGATTGAACTTCATCTACGCACACATGAATCGCGCGATCAGGGCGCGCGACCTGGATGCGATCTTCGTTGCGGGTCCCGGTCATGGCGGCCCGGGCGTCGTGGCCAATGCGTGGCTGGAAGGTACCTATAGCGAGGTCTATCCGAATGTGGGGCAGAACGCCCAGGGAATGCAACGGCTTTTCAAGCAGTTCTCCTTTCCCGGTGGCATCTCCAGTCATGTCGGGGCCGGGACGCCAGGCTCGATCCACGAGGGTGGCGAACTCGGCTACTCCCTGCTGCACGCCTATGGTGCCGTCTTCGACAACCCGGACCTGCTGGCCTGCTGCGTGGTGGGTGATGGCGAAGCGGAGACCGGCGCGCTGGCAGCCAGTTGGCATTCGAACAAGTTCCTGAATCCGGCACACGACGGCGCCGTCTTGCCGATCCTGCATCTCAACGGCTACAAGATCGCCGGCCCGACGGTCCTTGCACGCATCGGCGACGAGGAGTTGACCCAGCTGATGCGCGGCTACGGCTACGAGCCTCATTTTGTTTCGGGGGACGAGCCGGATGCGATGCACCGGACGATGGCCACCGCACTCGACACGGCGCTCGATGTGATCAACGCCATACAGGTGGAAGCCCGCGAGGATGGCTTCAGCCGACGCCGGCACTGGCCGATGATCGTCCTGCGCTCCCCCAAAGGCTGGACAGGTCCCAAGACCGTGGATGGAGTGCCGATCGAGGGGACGCAACGCGCGCACCAGGTGCCTTTGAACGGGTTCGTCGAGAACCCTTCCCATGTCGGACTGCTCGAGGACTGGATGCGCAGCTACCGCCCGGAGGAGCTCTTCGACGAAGACGGTGCATTGCGTGCGGACATTGCCGATCTCGCTCCCCGCGGGGCGCGTCGCATGAGCGCCAATCCGCACGCCAACGGCGGTCTGCTTCTCAAGGATCTCCGGATGCCGGAATTCTGCGATTACGCGGTGGCCGTCCCCGCGCCGGGAGCGGTGAAGGCGGAAGCCACGCGGGTTGCCGGCGAGTTCTTGCGCGATGTCATGCGGCTCAATGCCGCAGACTGCAATTTTCGAATGATGGCACCCGACGAAACCACCTCGAACCGCCTGGGCGCGGTCTTCGAGGTCAGCAAACGGACCTCGACGGCCGAGATTCTCCCGGGCGACGACCACGTCGCGCCGGACGGGCGCGTGATGGAAGTGCTCAGCGAACAGCTGTGCCAAGGGTGGCTGGAAGGCTATCTGCTTTCCGGGCGGCACGGCCTGTTCTCGTGCTATGAAGCCTTCATTCACATCATCGACTCGATGTTCAACCAGCATGCGAAATGGCTGAAGGTATCCAGCGGCATTCCGTGGCGCAGGCCGATCGCATCATTGAACTATCTGCTGACCAGCCACGTCTGGCGACAGGACCACAATGGCTTCAGCCATCAGGATCCGGGCTTCATCGATCACGTGGCCAGCAAGAAGGCCGAAGTGGTGCGCATCTACCTGCCGCCCGATGCCAACACGCTGCTCTCGGTGACCGATCACTGCTTGCGAAGCCGCGGCTATGTCAACGTGATCGTGGCCGGCAAGCAACCGGAGTTCCAGTGGCTGGACATGGAATCTGCCGTGCGGCACTGCAGCGTCGGGATGGGGATCTGGACCTGGGCCAGCAACGACGAAGGCCAGGCACCCGACGTGGTCATGGCCTGTGCCGGCGACGTGGCGACGCTGGAGACGCTCGCTGCGGTCGATCTGCTTCGGCGCGAGTTGCCCGACCTGAAGGTGCGCGTGGTCAATGTGGTCGACCTGATGAGCCTGCAGTCTCCGTCGGAACACCCGCATGGGCTTGCGGACGCGGAGTTCGATTCGATCTTCACCGAGGACAAGCCGGTGATCTTCGCCTTCCACGGCTACCCGTGGCTGATTCATCGGCTCACGTACAGGCGCACCAACCACGCCAACTTCCACGTGCACGGCTACCGGGAGGAAGGCACGACCACGACCCCGTTCGACATGACCGTGCTGAACCGGCTCGACCGCTTCCACCTCGCTGCGGATGCCATCGACCGCGTGCCGCGTGTCCGCGATGCCGCAGGTCACGTCAAGCAGCACTTGCGCGATCGTCTGCTGTCGCACCGGGCATGGATCACTTCCCGCGGAGAAGACATGCCGGAGATCTTGAACTGGCGCTGGGCGAGCTGATCCGGGCCTTGTTCCTGGCGGCTACATCTGGCCACGCTTGAAGTTCTCGGGCCCCGCGACGACAGCAGCCAGAAACAGATCGATCGAGAACTCGATCATGCGCTGCGTGTCGAGGTTGCTGTCGGTGCGTGGAATGCGTCCACCCAGGATGAGCGCCGCGACGCCGTGCTCCATCGACCAGGCCGCATGCGAAAGGTAGTGGAGCTGCTCCTTGTCCCAGCCGCTCTCGAGCGCCAGCTCGAACACCGAGTCCGAGAAGTACGAGTATGAGATGTTGCTCGTCGCTTCGACATCGCCGCGCACGAATTCCTGCAGCAGCCGGGGGCCGGTCATCAGGTCGAACAGCCCGGCGTGCATCTGGGCATAGCGCACGTAGCTCAGCATCATCTCGCGAGCCTTCGGCAGGGCAGGCAGGTGCCGCGCGAAGATCTCCTTGCGCTGCTCCGCAAGCTGCTTGAATCCGCTGACGGCGATGGCTGCCAGCAACTCCTCCTTGCCCTTGAAGTGGCGCGACGGAGCCGCTTCGGAAACACCCAGCCGGCGTGCCAGGGCGCGCAAGCTCAGCTCGCTCGCCCCGTTTTCCTCGAACATCCTGCGGCCTTCCTCCACCAACGCATTGCGCAACCCGCCTCGCTCGTAGGCCGGCTCGCGCAGCTGCGGCGGCAATGCTCGCGGCCTCTTGGCAGCGGTTCGCGCAGCGCTGCGGTTTGGTGTCTGTGACGCCTTGCTGGTCATCGCTGGAGGGCTCCTTGCAACTCGGCCGATCTTACAAGCGCGAGTCGCGGGAATCGGATCTCACGTTATCGGGTTAACACTGATAACTAGAGCTGTTAACACCGTTATCATTGGCCGCAAGGGTGCGATGGCCATCCCGGCGATGTCACCTCGAAGGAGAAGATCAATGAGCTCGATTTCGTACGAAAAGGACGGTGCCGTCGGCATCGTCAGCATGGCCAAGCCACCGCACAACCTGATCGACAACACGATGCTCCAGGAGCTTGCGTCCACCTACGCGAGGGCAGTCGAGGAGGGGTGCCGCTCGATCCTGTTGCGAAGCTCGATGCGTCACTTCTGCGCCGGCGCCGACCTCAACGTCCTCGCGTCGGAGCGATGGGATCAGAAGGCGCTTGCGAGACTCTGGGCGTCGCTGGAAGACGTGCCGATCCCGACGGTCGCGGCTGTTCACGGCGCGGCACTGGGCGGCGGCTTCGAGCTGGCGTTGATGTGCGACATGATCATCGCGGCAGACACCGCTTCCTTCGGCATGGCAGAGGCCTCGCTGGGGCTGCTGCCGCTCCTCGGAGGCGTCCAGCGCGTCGTGCAGCGCGCAGGCCTGGCGCGTGGCAAGGAAATGGCCATGTTCGGCCGCCGTCACGATCCTCGGGCGCTGGAGCGCTGGGGCGTGGTCAACCTGGTCGCAGCAGAAGCCGAGCTCTCCGGCGTCTCGATCTCGTGGGCCCGGCAACTCGCGGCCGGGGCGACGGTGGCGCTGCGTGGCATCAAGACCGTCGCGAACCTCTCGGCCCGCAGCGGCATCTCGGCCGCCGACGCGCGACAGGAAGAGGTCAACGCGTCGATGTGGAACAGCGCCGATCAGGCACGCGGCCTCGCAGCCTTTGCGGCCACCGGCCCGGGCTCCGCCGTCTTCGAAGGAGATTGAACATGAGCGCGCCACTGGAAGGTCTGAGGGTCGTCGATTTCACCCGCGTGCTGTCCGGTCCGGGCTGCACCAAGGCGCTGCGTGACCTGGGTGCCGACGTCACCAAGATCGAGCCGCCTGCAGGCGATGTGGGCCGGGCGGGCGTACCGCATATCGGCGCCATGTCGACCTACTACGCCCAGCAGAACGCCGGCAAGCGCAACATCAGCCTCGACCTGAACTGGCCCGAGGCGCGAGACATCGTGGCGAAGCTCTGTGCCGATGCCGACGTGATCGTCGAGAACTTCCGTCCCGGAACGCTCGCGCGTTTCGGCTTCGGCTACGACGATGTGGCGAAGTTCAATCCGAAGATCGTTTACGTGTCGATCAGCGGCTACGGTCAAACGGGGCCATGGCGCAATCGACCCGCTTTCGCGCCGACGGTTCATGCCGAGACCGGCCTGACGGACATCCTTCAGAAGCACTACGAGGGCGCGATGGTCGAGATGCGCAACGACGCATGCAGCCATGCCGACGTCTATACGGGGCTCCATGGGGTCATCGCGGTGCTGGCCGCATTGCAGCATCGGTCACGCACCGGAGAGGGTCAATACGTCGACGTCTCGATGGCAGCGACGATGCTTTCGGCCAATGAACGCGCCGGCGCGCAGTTGTCAGGGCTTGATGTGAACGACGAGCCGTACGCCCTGAGCGCCAACGAGTCGCCGATCTTCGAACTGCCGGATGGACGGCGCCTCACGATCGCGACGAGTCCGGTGTTCTCGCCGATGTTCATTCGGTACTGCTCGATGATGCGCCGCACGGATCTGCTCAAGGATCCGCGTTTTGCCACGGCAACCCTTCGAAAGCTCAATCTTTCGAGCTTGCTGGCCGAGGTCAAGGCCTGGATCCTGACCTTCACCGACCTGGACCAGCTCCAGGCGCAAGTCAGCGAAGCGGGCCTGGCGATCGGCGTCGTGCGCAGCACGCAGGATCTCGCGGATTCCGAGTGGGCGAAGGATTGGGGCGCGGTCGTCGAAGTCGAAGACCGTGAAGGCGGAACCGTGCGCATGCCCGGGCCTCCGTGGCGCTTCGGCCGCTCCCGGCTGCCGGCGCCGGGCTTGCCCTACTTCCAGGGGGAAAGCAACGCGGAAGTGCTTGGCGAGCTGGGGATTCCGGCCAAGCAAATCGAAGCACTGCGCAAGCAAGGGGTTCTGCGAAGCCGTCGCAGCCCGGCTGGTGCGTTCGACTGAACAGCGTCGAGGCGAATCCCATGCGCACGATCGATCGAACCCACGATGCCGCGGCGAGCAGTTGGCTGGGGAGCGCGAACACGCCAGGCACCGACTTTCCGATCCAGAATTTGCCGTTTGCCGTGTTCCGAAGGGCAGGGAGCCGCGAAATGCCACGCGGCGGCGTTGCCATCGGCGACGAGGTCCTGGACCTGGCTGCCTTGAGCAGGACCCAGTGCCTCGAAGGCTTGGCGCTGCGAGCCGCGCAGTCCTGCGCCGCACCGGTGCTCAACGACTTCCTCGCCATGGGGCCCGTGGCATGGCGCACATTGCGGGGCGCGCTCTTCGACCTCCTGCACACGGGCGAGGTCGCCACTGCGCCGTCGCACGTCGAGACGGTCCGAGGCTGCCTGGTTCCGCAATCCGAGGTGGAGCACGCGCTTCCCGTCCGGATCGGCGACTACACGGACTTCTACACGTCGATCCACCACGCACGAACGATCAGCCGTCTGTTGGACCCGAAGGGCGAGGTACCCCGGAACTTCCAATGGGTGCCCACTGCGTACCACGGGCGGGTGTCTTCCATCGGGGTCGCGGGGCAGAAGTTCCGGCGGCCGCATGGCCAGGCGCTGCGGGACGGAAGCACCACGCCCGAATACGGACCTTCCAGGCGCCTCGACTACGAACTCGAGCTCGGCATCTATGTCGGCGCGGGCAATGCGCTGGGCGAGCGCATTGCGCTTTCGCGCGCCGAGGACCACGTCTTCGGCATTTCGCTGCTCAACGACTGGTCAGCGCGGGATATCCAGGCCTGGGAGATGGCGCCTCTCGGACCGTTCCATGCAAAGAACTTCACCACCACGGTCTCGCCCTGGATCATCACGATGGACGCACTAGCCCCCTACAGGATGCCGTGGACCCGGCCCGCGGCCGATCCGCAGCCATTGCCCTACCTGGAGAGCGCCTCTCACCGCGCAGGAGGAGCCATCGACATCCGGCTCCAAGTGTCCATCGAGACCCATCGCATGCGCGAAGCCGGCCTTGCAGCCGAGGCGTTGTCACGCACCAGCTTCTCTCATCACTATTGGTCCATCGCGCAGATGGTCACTCACCACGCCGCCGGCGGCTGCAATCTGCAGCCGGGCGACCTGCTGGGCAGCGGCACGATCTCCGGACCGGAGCCTGCCGAAGCGGGCGCACTGATGGAGCTCGCGCTTGCCGGCAAGAAACCGGTGCAACTCGGCAACGGCGAGCGTCGAAGCTTCCTGGAGGATGGGGACGCGATCATCTTCCACGGGTGGTGCGAGCGTGAAGGATTCAATCGCATCGGCTTCGGCTTCAACCATGGGCTGGTGCTTGCGGCACTGTCGCAGTCCGAGGAATAGTTTCGCTTCTGCCAATCGGCATTCCGGTCTTTCGTCAACGACAACCACATCGGAGCTCATCATGAAGACTAGCAATCAAGCGACCGGCCGCCTTGTCGGCTGGATCGTCGCAATGGCAGCGCTGCAGCCCTTCGGCGCCGCCGTAGCGCAGGCGCCTTCCTCGAAGCCCGTGGTGCTGCGCGTCGCCTATCCCGCAGGTGGCCCTGCCGACGTCGCGGCGCGCAAGATCCAGGTGCCGCTGCAGTCGACACTCGGGCAGACGGTCATCGTCGAGAACCTGCCCGGCGCAGGCGGATCGATCGCCGCGGCCAACGTGCTGAACGCTCCGCCGGACGGCCAGACGCTGCTGGTGACGACCGGCAACGACATGATCCTCTCGCCCCTCGCGATGTCGCAGGTGAAGTACAAGCCCGAGAACTACCGGCTGTTGGCGACCATCCTGCCGACCGACTTCACGCTGGTGACGAGTGCCGAGCACGCCTTCGCCAATGTCGACGAGCTCATCGAGCATTCGAAGAAGGCGGGCGGCAAGGAGATGACGGTCGGCAGCTGGGGCTACGGCTCGGCGCCCTACCTGGTGGCGGCGGACTTCGCCGCTGCCACGGGCGCGCGGCTGATGGATGTGCCCTACAAGGGGGCGGCGCCTGTCGTCCAGGCGCTGCTCAGCCGCGAGATCGACATGGCTTTCGTGCCGCTGGCGCCCAACGTGCTGGAGTTGGTGCGCACGGGCAAGATCAAGGCGATCGGCGTCGCGAACACGAAGCGCAACCCCTTCCTGGCCCAGGTGCCCACGCTGAGCGAGGGCAAGTACCTCAAGAACTTTGTCTATAGCGCGTGGGCAGCTGTCTTCATCCCGGCCTCCGCGCCCGAATCCACGGCCGCCAGGCTCGGCAAGGACTTGGCAGAGATCGTGAAGGGCGACGAGTTCCAGCGCTTTCTTCGCGACTCGGCCGCGTTGCCTGTCGAACCCATGACGCTCGCACAGGCCGATGCCTTCTATCGGCAGGAGATCGAGAAGTTCCGCCGCATCGCCAAGCTCGTCAAGCTCGAACCACAGTAGCAGGAGTTTCCATGATCAACGCCCCCCGAACACCGGATGTCTCGGTGACGACCTCCGTCCTTCCCGTGGACCACGTGAAGATCACCACGCCGAAGCCCTATGCCGAAGTCAAGGCGGCGCTCGAATCCAGGCTCGGCCGGCTCGATGATTCCATTCGGAATCTGTTGAAGAAGAACGAGATCGAAGCCGTCCGCGCCGCCCTGCAGAAGGCGGCGGGTGAAGATGGACTGGCCATCCACTATGTCGGCCCGCATGGAGACTGGCTGGCGCTGAAGGGTGAGCGCAGGAATGCGACCGCGTACCTGATCGGCAACGTGCTGTACGCCGTGCAGATGACGAGCATCGATCTTGCGGCCGGTCTCTATGCGCCGCTGCGGGTCGTCCTCTATGAAAACGCGGAGGGCGGCTCGACCTTCGAGTACGACAAGCCGTCGACGCAATTCAGCCAGTTCCGGCAACCGGAGATCGACCGCGTGGCGGCGATCCTCGACGAGCGGCTTCATTCGGTCCTGATCAAGGTGGGTACGCCATGACAAGCGGCTGCCTCAAGCGCCTGGCCTGGATCGGCCTCGCGAGCGTGCTCGCGCTCGCCTCGTCGCTCTCGTTCGCAGAGAGTTATCCCTCGCGGCCCGTCAAGATCGTCGTGCCGTACACCGCAGGCGGCCCCGTGGATCAGCTGGCGCGGGGGCTCGCGGAGCGGCTCGGCAAATCGTCGGGACAGCCGTTCGTTGTCGAGAACAAGCCGGGCGGCAATACCATCGTGGCCGCCTCGATGGTCGCCAAGGCGCCGGCGGACGGCTACACGCTGTTCATGGCCTCGTCCGCCAGCCTGGCCGTGAATCCCCTGGTCTACCGCAAGCTCGCCTACGACCCCGATCGCGACTTCGCAGCCGTTTCCCTGGTCGCCACGGCACCGCTGGTGATGGTGGTCGGAAACTCCACGCCGGCCACCCGCCTGAAGGAGCTGATCCCCTACATCCGCAGCCGCGAAGGCAACTTTGCCTATGCCTCGAACGGCAACGGCAATCCGCTGCACCTGGCCTGTGCGCTCTTCGGATCGATGGCCAACGTGGACATGCTGCACGTGCCCTACAACGGCACCGCGCCGGCCGTTGCGAGCGTGCTTGCCGGCGACACGCAGATGACCTGCGACATCGTGCTGAGCTCGATGCCCCAGATCAAGGCGGGCAAGCTCCGCGCGATCGGCATCGTGGGCCCTCGGCGCGTCGAAGCGCTTCCCGATGTGCCGACGCTGGCGGAAGAAGGGCTGCTCGGCGTCGATGCTGCCGTCTGGTTCGCGTTGGTGGCGCCGGCGGCCACGCCGCCCGAGGTCGTGGCCAAACTGAACAAGGAAGTGGTCAAGGCCATCGACGATCCGGCCATGAAGGCGCGCTTCAGCGCCATGGCGATGGAGCTCGGCAGCAGCTCGCCGCAGGGCGTCGTCGACCTGACGAACCGCGAACGCAGCAAGTGGGCGGCTGTCGTGCGCAAGTACGACATCAAGGTCGAATGAGGCTCGGGCCAATGAACCCCACCGCATGCAAGATGCAAGCGCAGGACGAGTGCGTGATCGTCGGCGGATGCAACGGGCTGCACTGGATTCCGGTGGCGCAACAGGCCGACTACTATCGGGCGCAGAAACTCATGGCAATGCTCGGCCTCGTCTGCATGCCGGTGCTTCTGTTTCTCTTGTAATCACAAGAAGCTCGAACTGGAGAAAGAGCTGGCGGTTCGGATGAGCAGGACCTGTGCAATCGATGAATCGCGATCGAGCTTCGGGCCATGAGCGCAATACGCCTACCATCGACGCATGTCGCCTCGAACAAGAATCCGGCCAAGTTCCCGACCCGTGCCGCGGGCTCGAGTTGCCCAATTGCTCTGGCGTTTGCTGGCGATCCTGTTCATGGCCTTGGGCGTGCTGGGAGTCGTTCTTCCGGTTGTCCCGACAGTGCCCTTTCTGCTGGCGGCCGCGTGGGCCGGCGGCCGTGGCTGGCCGGCCCTGGAGCAGTGGCTCCTCGGTCATCCCCGCTACGGTGAATCCATCCGGCAATGGCGCAATGGCGGCGTGGTCTCGCGCCGCGGCAAGTGGGCCGCGACGCTGATGATGGCCTGCAGCGCCATCTTGTTGCAATTTGTGGAAGGACCCTGGGCGCTCAAGGTCGGCGTGCCGGTTCTCATGGGCATGGTGACCCTCTGGCTGTGGAGCCGGCCCGAAAAATAACGCGTGGCGGACCATCGGAGGCCATCGAGGAGGTTCTGTCGCGGTGGGCCGAATTCAACCGGGATCGCCCCTGGTCTTCAGGAAGGCGGAGTATTGGAATTGTGCAAAGCGCCTTTCGGCGCTCGATGCGGTACAAAGCCTCATGACCGTCCCACTCGCGGCTTCCCTGCTCGATCTCGTGCTCGGCTTGCAACTCGGGCCTTCCGACAAGGCGGCTGCGAATCGCTGCTCGATCGAGGGCGCCACCTGGGCATCCAGGCAGGAGGGCGTGATCGACGTCCGGATCCGCGAACTCGAGGCGGCAGCGCTTCGGCTTGCCTCGGGCGCGATCGTTCTGGAGATCGGCCGCATTGCGGTGCACGAACTGGCGGGCGAGGTGCGCATCGAGTCCGGCGTACCGCGGCTGTCTGCCCTCGGGGCGGCACAGGCCGAGTTCTCCGGGGTGAAGCTGCACGGCCCCTTGCGCATGTCGCCGCAGCTCCAGGAAGTACGTGACGCCTTGCTGGGCCCGGGCAGGGCGGCCTCGTCATCGACCGACGGCACGGCGCGCCAAGCCGCAGCCGAGGCCTGGTGCCTCGGTCCGCTCGGCGAGGCCGACGGCACCATCCGCGGGGAGATCACCGACGCGCACTTGCTGTTCGACGCCGACGTGACGGTGCCGATACGGCACGGGCAGATCGACTTCAACGACGCGACCGTCGAGCACGTGGGGCCGGACTCGCGCATGGGCGTGAGCCGACTCGGCTTTTATGTCGATGCGCCGAACGGGCGCAGTTATCTGTACCAGTTCGCGTCGGCACCGCTCGCGGGCGTGGAATTCGAGCGGCGCGGCGCCTTGCTGAGCCCGTGGGTCTCCGAGCGCGGCAAGCTGCGGCTGCAGGCTTTCGCCGAGTCGATGCTGCGCCAGGGGCGCGGCGGCCACGGCCAGGGACTGACGGAGCAGGCCCGCCTGCTGCTGGGCCGCACCGCGCTGTCGGGCGAAGTGCAACTCGGCGATGGGCGCCTTGCCGTGCCGGGCCTGCAAGCGCGCATGGAGGGACGCAGCGAAGGGCGCAACGCGGTCGGCCTGCGTTCCGAGGCCGTGGGCCGCGGCTTGACCGTCGAGATGGCTTCATTGTCGGCCCGCGACGCAGCGGCGAAGTGGAAGGGCGCGCAACTGGCGTGCGACGAGATCACGGCGCGGGTCAGGCTCCAGCTTTTTGCCGAAGGCCGGGAAATGCGTTTCGTCCTCGAACTCGAGAACGGCAAGATGGCAGGGCCACGTCTTGATCTTCGTCGACCCGAAAGCGCGTAACAGGAAACGCGAACTTTCTACGGACTTGCCTTGTAGGAAGCATCCTACTAATCTTCGTTTCGGTTTCTCCCGGGTGGGCATCAAGGACCAACCCCTTCAGGCCCGCCTCGTGCGGGCCTTTTTTCGAGGTTGTTGGCCATGCCGGCTGCGCGGCAAGCGCGAACGCGGAAGCTTGGCATGATCAGGGGCGGCGTGGTCCTCGCGCATGCCTCGATACGTCCCAGCCTTCTCATGACCCCACAGCTCCTGTCCTCCCCGTCCTCCGCCCGCGTCAATGGTCGCGCCATCGCCATGATGATCGGTGCCATGGGCTGCTTCGTGCTCAACGACGCGCTGGTCAAGCACGTCAGCCAATTCATGCCCTCGGCGCAGCTGATCTTCGTGCGCGGAGTGATGGCCTCGGGGCTGGTGCTGCTGGTTGCCCACCGCCTGCGCGCGCTGCGCCACGCGGGCGCGGTGCTGAATCCCCGGGTGGCGCTTCGCGGTGCTGTCGATGCCTGCGCGACCATGATGTACCTGCTGTCGCTGTTCCGGTTGCCGATCGGCAACGCCACGGCCATCAATCTCGCCGCGCCGCTCTTCATGACCGTGTTCGCGGTGTTCTTCCTGGGCGAGCGCGCCGGCGTGGCGCGCTGGTCCGCCGTGGTGCTGGGCTTCGTGGGCGTGCTCTGCGTGGTGCAGCCCAGCGGAGAAGGCTTCAACGCATGGGCACTGCTGTGCCTGGCCGGCACGCTGTTCCACGCCATGCGCGACCTGATGACGCGGCGTATCGATCCGGCCATCCCGTCGGTCATCATCACCCTTGCCACGGCGCTGGCCGTCACCGTGCTGGCCGGCTGTCTCACCCTGCTGAGCGGCTGGCAGGCATTCGCGCTGCGCGACCTGGCCTTGCTGGGCGTCGCGGCGGCCTTCCTGGCATCCGGCTATTTTCTGCTGGTGCAATGCATGCGCACCGGCGAGGTGTCGCTCACGGCGCCCTTCCGCTACATGGCGGTTCTCTTCGCCATGCTGCTGGGCTACGCCATATGGGACGAGATTCCCAATGGATGGGCCTGGCTGGGCATCGCGCTGCTCGTCGGATCGGGCCTCTACATGCTGCACAGCGAGCGGGGCCGGACCCGCGCGGCGGCGCTGGACGCGCAGCCGGAATGAATCGCGTCATCGCTTGGCCATGTGCGGGCACACGGCCGGCGAACGAAGCTGCGGATCGCCGATGAAGGTGCGAGCCGACCATAGCTCGGGGAACGGGATCTCGTCCATCGTGGGCGCCAGCCATGCGATGCCTTCGGTGCCGAAGTACGCAGGCCTGGCGCCGAAGGTCCGGCGCGTTGCCATCAGGTGGCGATACTTCCAGTGCGTAAAGCCCTCCGCGATGTCGGCAAGTGTCTCGCCGAGCTGCTGCAGTTCGGTGTGAGTGTCCGGGTCCGCATAGATGTTGCGCCAGACCTGCTCGACCTCCTTGCTGGGGCTGTAGCGAGCGCTCAGGTCACGCTCCAGCCAGGCACGCGGCACATCCATGCCGATGCGTGCGAAGCAGGCCAGCACGTCGTCGTAGAGGCTCGGTTCGGCCAGCGCCTTGGTGAGCTGTGCCAGGCGCTGAGGCTGGGGAGCGAAGTGCTGCAGATGTTCCGCCTGCTTGATGCCCAGCAGATAGGCCATGTGCCGATAGGTCCATCCCTGCAGCGCCGTGTCCTTGCCGTGCGTCGCGGCCGCGCGCGAGAGAATGGCCAGCAGGTCGTTGGGCGTCATCCACGCAATGGAACGCCAGATCGCGTCCAGGGGTTCCTGATGGGCAACCACCCGCAGCAAGGTTCGGTGCGCCTGGGCGAGGTTGTCGGCGCGCAGGCAGGTCTGCGCCGTCTGGATCTCCTTGATGATGAGCATCCAGTAGAGCTCGGACACCTGCACGTGAACGATCCACGCGTGCTCGCCCGGATGATCGCTGACCGTGCGCTGCAGCGAGTGAAGCACGTCGGTCTGGATCCACGCGCTGTAGGGCGTCTGGCCGGCCGCGGTGGGCAGCGCGTCGGGCCTCTCGACGTTCTGGGGGCTATTGCTCATTTCATGCTCCTGGTTGTATTCACGTGGTGCAGAGGACTTCAGGCCGCGGCCGTGGCGGCACAGTGCGCGACGCCATCCATGTACGCAGAGTGCGGCATCGATCGGACGGATGCCTGGATCACCTCCTTGCAGAGGGAAGGCCGCTTGGCGAGCGTCTCGAAATAGCGCTCGACATGGGGAAGGCCTGCCCACATCGAGGACAGTCCCAGATAGTTCAGGCGGACAAGATTGACGCCCCACAGCACGTCGGCGAGCGAGAAGGCGTTGCCGAACAGGCAGGAGAACGACTTCGCCTCGAGGTCTCGCTCCAGGCCCTTCAGGAGATCGCCCGCCGTCTGGCGAGCCGCACGTTGAAAGGCGGGGTCGCGGCACACCTTCTTGCCGCCGCTCTCCTTCGCGATCTTGGCGCGGCAGGCGGCAACCAGTTCGGCGTCGTCGGCGTGGGTGGCAATCAAGCGCTCCAGCACCATGATCTTGTAGTCATAGACCGTCTCCATGGACGACTTGAGCGGATCAGGCCGCCGGTCGGCGTCGGGATGAAAGCCGTAGAGCAGCGCCCCATTCGGAATCCTGTCGACGATGCCGACCTGGCGCATCACCTCTGTGCGTGCCTCGGGATCGTCCGGCACGAGCTGGACCGGCGCGCTCGAGACCGCGTCGAGGTAGCAGCAGATCTGCCGCGAATCCACCACCACGCGACCTGCCTGGTAGTCCACCAGCAACGGCACCACGCACGGGTCGAAGCCTTCCGTTTCGACCGAGGTGCGGCCGCTGTAGCCGCTCACGAAATCCAGATCCAGCCCGCGCGCTGCGAGCAGCCGCAGGCGGATGTAGGCCGGGCTGTAGTGCTCTGCCGGCACCAGGCCGTCCGGTCCCATCGAACTGAGGATGAGCATGTCGTTGGAACGATAGGGCAGTGCCTTCTCGTGCATCACCGTGCGCACCTTCTGCGAGCAGAGGGAGCTCGCGGCGTGGAACAGTTCGAAGCGCGGATTCGCGCTGTCACCCACGACCGTGGTGCGGCCTGGGTCCTGGATGGCGGCGCGGGCGGAAGCGGCCATCGTCATCAACGGGGGCGTCATCACATCTCTCCTTCTCTGTGTGGCGGGCAGGTCGACAATTCACGTTCGGTCTGGCATGGCAGGCAGGCAGACCGATGTGTTGGATGCAGCAACCGTTCCATCCGCCGTGCGATCCGCAGCAGTGCGGCGTCCTCGCCGGGGCGGCCCACGACCTGCAGCCCGACCGGGAGCGCGCCGGTACGCCGGCGCAGCGGGATCGAAACGGCGGGGCAGCCTGCAAGGTTGAAGGGCGCCGTGTAGGTCATCAGGGCTTCGCGCACGCTGCCGGTCCAGCCGCCGATCGCCAGCCTTGTCTCGCCGACGAGCGGTGCGGTGCATGGCGTGGCGGGCAGCACGAGGAAGCGGTGCCTGGCCATGAGACGCTCGAGGCCCGAGGCGAACGTTCGCCGCGCCTGTTGCGCCAACGCGTAATCTTCCACTCGCGTCGCCCTGGCATGAGTGAGCCGCTCGACCGTTTCCGCGCCGTAGTGCGCGGCAATCCAATCCGGGTCTCTTCTCGCGAAGTGGACGAAACCGCCTTCGGCCAGCACGATGCGCGCGAAGGCGTCGAAGCTGCCGCCGAAGAGATCCCCCGCGTTCAACTCCTCCAAAGGGAGGGCCGAAGCCAGCGCATCGGCCGCGACGGCGAATGCGCATGCGACGTCCGAGGCCGGGGGCAGCGAAGCGATGCCGCAGATGACGCCGATCCGTGCATCATCGAATTCATCCGCTGCGTCGCTGCCGCCGACGATGCCCAGCGCATCGGCAAGAACGCTCACGTCGCCGACGCTCGCCCCCAGAAGGCCGGGATGATCGAGGCTGGCCGCCAGTGGAAACACGCCCTGCGTCGGCAGCGCACCATGGGTCGGCTTGAATCCGGTCACGCCGCAGAGCGCGGCGGGAATGCGCACCGAGCCGCCGGTGTCCGTGCCAAGCCCGGCAGCCATCACGCCGTCGGCGATGGCCACGGCCGCGCCGCCGCTCGAGCCGCCCGGAATGCGGCGCGCGTCCAGCGGGTGGAGGGTATCGCCGAACGCAGCGCTCGCCGTAGTGACACCCCAGGCGAATTCGTGCGTGGTCGTCTTGCCGACCACGATCGCGCCCTGTTCCACGAGCGTGCGCACGACGGCGGCGTCGGCGGAAGGGATGTTGCCGATGAAGGCGGGCGATCCGTAGCGCGTCTCGATCCCTTGGGTGTCGATCAGGTCCTTGACGCCGATGGGCAGGCCTTCGAGCGGGCGCTGCGTGCCTTCGGCGTAGCGGCGATCGCTTGCGAGCGCCGCCGCCATCGCCTGCTCGCGCGGAATGGTGGCAAAGGCATTCAGCCTGCGCTGCGTGTCGTCGGCCCGCCGCAGCGTGTCCCGCACGAGCTCGCTTGCGCTCATCCGGCCAGCGGCGAGATCGTCCAGCGATTGCCGCAGCGGTGGCGCGGCGCGCGGCGCGTGCAGGCTCACCACAGGCTCTCCAGCAGCGCATCGAGGCGCGCGGGTGCGTCGTCGCCGAGATCCGCGACCTCTTGGGGATAGTTGGCCTTGAGCAGCGCGGCCACCTCCGGCAGCTTTGCATGGTCGAGGTCGAAGTCCGACACGCGGCTCGGCAGACCGAGCGCCGCGACGACGGCGGCGATGCGCCCGGCCAGCCGCGCCGCCGCTCCGGGCCCACCGGGAGACAGGGCTTCGAGCTTGTCGCCGTAGAAGTCTGCGCATGCCTGGATGACGGGGGCGAGCGTGATGCATGAAGTTGCGCTGTGCGGCAGACCGAAGCTGCCGCCCAGGATGTGGCCGATGCGGTGGCTCAGTCCGTAGATCACCGAGGCCGGAGAGAAATAGCACTGCCAGGCGCCGAGCTGGAGTTGCAGCAGGTCGTCCCCGGTCACGAGCCCCGCCTCCATGGCCGCGCGGGTCTCGAGCTTGGCGGGCCACTTCTCGAGCACCCGGAGGAAGCGATCCACGCCGCTGGCGGCCATGATCGCGTGCGGATGGCTGCGCATCACCTTGCGCATTCCCTCGACGGCATGGTCGATGCCCTTGATGGCGGACGACAGCAGCAACGCCCGCGGTGTGCCGCGTACCAGCAGCGGATCGATGAGCACGACCTTCGGCGTGGTCTCGCGCACCGCGTAGCTACGCTTGAACTTCTGCGGCCTGTCGGTCTCGGTGATACCGAAGTAGTGCGAGAACTCCGAGCCCGAGAGGGTCGTCGGCAGCGCGACGATCGGCAGATGCCTGCCGGTCCGGCCGTGATGCAGGTGGGAGACCGCCTTGGCGGCGTCGAGCACCGAGCCGCCGCCGAGTCCCACGATGGCGCCTGCATTCGAGCGCAGGCAGGCCTCGAGCGCTGCGTGCACCGCCACGTCGGGAACGTGTGCGGGGAGGTCGACGAAGTAGCCGGCAGTGTCTTTCAGGTGCGGCTCGACATGGTCGCGAGCCAGCGCTTCGAGCGGTTCGACCGTGAAGACGATCGGCCGCTCGATGCCGTAGTCCCCGATGCGCGGGAGCGCAGCGGCCAGCGTGTTCTCGCCCCAGAACACCGCGTCTTGCGGCAGGCAGTTCAGATGGTTCATGTCGGCAGTCCTGATCCGATGGAGTCGGTGGACCGCGACGATAAGGCCGATGCGACCTTGCTGGAGCCACCCAGGCAAGGACTCTGCGTCCAAGCTTCTGGACGATCGCCGCGCTGCCTCAGTGGCCTGCGAAGCTGGTGACCTTCGGTATCTCGACCGCCAGGAAGTCCACCAGCGATCGCACCGCAGGCAGCAGTCCGGTGCGATAGGGAATGAGTGCGGCAATGCGTGCGTCGGCCGCGATCCAGCCGGACAGGATCTGCCTAAGCGATCCGGCCTCGAGCTCACTGCGGCAGATATAGCCCGGCAATGCCGCGATGCCGAGGCCGGCGCAGGCGGCTTCCTTGAGGGACACCATGCTGTTGCTCTGGAAGCGCGGGGCCATGGCAACCACGAATTCCTTGCCGCCGGGGCCTTTCAATTGCCACTGCACCGGGCCGTTCCGCACGATGGAGATGCTCGCGTGGTGCAGAAGGTCTTCCGGGCTTTGCGGCTCCTTCATCTTCGCAAGATAGGCCGGGCTGGCGAACAGGTACCACGGCACGCTCGCGATGGCGCGCTGCACGAGTGTCGAGTTCTGCAGCGGCGTCGTATGCCCGCGAATGGCGAGGTCGAAGCCCTCGCCCACGATGTCGACCAGCCTGTCGGTTGCGATCTCGACGATCTGGACCTTGGGGTGTCGGTTGAGGAAGACCGGCAGGAGGTCCCGCAACGCAAACT
Source organism: Variovorax sp. RA8 (assembly GCF_901827175.1). Taxonomy (NCBI): domain Bacteria; kingdom Pseudomonadati; phylum Pseudomonadota; class Betaproteobacteria; order Burkholderiales; family Comamonadaceae; genus Variovorax; species Variovorax sp. RA8. The sequence goes on from NZ_LR594662.1 coordinate 1,442,043, forward strand.
GCGCGATCTCGACCGCGGTCGTGATGCGGATGACCCCGCTGGGTTCGCCGAGGCGCTGTCGAATGGCCTCTTCGGCGATCTCGGAACTGCGCAGCATCGCCACGGCGTACTGGTAGAACTCCTTGCCGACGTCGGTCGTTCCGAACTGGCGCGAGGTCCGGTTGAGCAGCCGCACGCCCAGCGATGCCTCGAGTTCCTGCACGCGATGGCTCAGTGTCGATTTGGGCAGGCGCAGCGCCTGGCCGGCCGAGGTAAAGCCGCCGCGGTCGACGACCTGCACGAAGTAGTAGACGTCCTTGAGATCGAGCATCGGTGTGGCGTGTCGGGGGGAATCGCGGCGAGCATAACGCCGCGGCGCCACGAATCACCCATCGTCCAGGAATCCGCAACCTTGCGTGCAAGCCGCGCCGGCTTCTCAAGCGTCCTCGCGGTTCATACGATTTGGTCGCCTGGTCGAAGCAGCCGCTCACGACCGCCACCACCCACGGATGGAGACACTTCAATGAACTCGCTCATCGACGAACTCATTTGCGAGCGCCGCACCAAGCGCGGCTTCCTCGATCGCCCCGTACCTCTCGAGACAGTGAGGGACATCCTCTCGGTCGCCAAGTACGCCCCAAGTTCGAGCAATACGCAACCGTGGCGCTGCTACGTGGTCACGGGCGAGGCACGCGAACGCGTGACCCGGGCCGCCGTCGAGGCGTTCCGCGCCGGGCCCGAGAAGCTCGCCCCCGAGTACCCCTTCTTCCCGCAGCCGCTGCACGATCCCTACTCGTCGCGCTTCAACACCTTCCGCGGCCAACTCGGCGACGCGCAGGGCGTGCACCGCAGCGACAAGGCCGGCCGCATGCGGGACGTGGAGCGGCAGTTTCTCTTCTTCGACGCGCCGGTCGGGATCATCTTCACGATGGACCGGCGCCTGGAGTGGGCCAGCTTCATCTGCTACGGCTGCTTCCTGCAGAACATCATGCTCGCAGCCAAGGGGCGGGACCTGGACACCTGTCCGCAGCAGATCTGGTCGCTGCAGTACCCCGTGCTTCGCGCCGAGCTCGGAATTCCCGAGGGCGAGATGGTCGTCGCGGGAATGTCGCTCGGCTATGCGGACAACAGCATGCCGGAGAACCGCATGGCCCTGCACAAGCTGGAGGTCGAGGAGTTCGCCACCTTCATCGCCGCCTGAATGGCGCTCAGCGCTTCACCCCACCCAACCACTCAACAAGGAACCCGGATGTCGATCATCAAAGGCTTTCATCACCTGACCGCCTGCGTCAGCGGTGCCCAGGAGGACGTGGATTTCTACGTCAAGCTGCTCGGCCAGAGCCTGGTCAAGAAGACCGTGCTGCTGGACGGGGAAGACCCGATCTACCACCTCTACTACGGCAATGCGAAGGGCGATGCCGGAACGCTCGTCACGTCCTTCCCCTTCAGGCAGAAGGGCGTGAAGGGACGGCGCGGCTCCGGCCAGATCCGGGTCATCAACTACTCCGTGCCCAGGGGGGCGCTGGATTTCTGGCGCGAGCGCTTCGCGGCCCATGGGGTCGCCTTCGACAAGGACGTGGTCGAGCGCTTCGGCGAGCAGCGCCAGCGCTTCCATCACCCCTGCGGCATCGAGTTCGACCTGGTCGCTTCCGACCGCGACCAGCGTTTGCCGTGCCTGGCCGATGACATTCCCGAGGCCTTCGCCATCCGTGGTGTGCACAGCATCACGCTGTCGCTGCGCGAGGTTGCCGAGTCGATCACCTTCATGCAGGAGGCCATCGACTTCCGCTATGCGGGGGAGTCGGGTCCGTACCACCGTTTCGAGACCCACAGCGGCGCCCCCGGCACCATCGTCGAGTTCCTTCACGAGCCCGACCGCCTGCAGGGATCGTCGATCTACGGCGAAGGCACCATCCACCATGTCGCCTTTGCGGTCGACAGCCAGGAGCAGCAGATGCAGATCAAGGACAAGTTGATGGGCATGGGCTACATCGACACCTCCGAGTCGGTCAACCGCAACTACTTCCGCTCGATGTATTTCAAGATGCCCGGGGGCGTGATCTTCGAGGCGGCCACCACCGACATCGGGTTTGCCATCGACGAGGAGCCGGGTCATTTCGGCGAGGAGTTCCAATTGCCGCCGTGGCTGCGGGACCGCAAGCAGGAACTGCTCGGCCGCCTGGAGCCCATCTCGGCATGAACGCGATCTTCAAACCCAAGGTCCTGGTCGCCTTCTACTCGCGCAACAGCTCGACGGAGCTGCTGGCCAAGGCGATTGCCGAAGGCGCGGCAGGCGAGGGCGCCGACGTGCGGCTGCGCCGGGCGCGCGAGCTGGTCAGTCCCGCTGTCATGCAGCAGTCGCCCGGGTGGGTCGAGCGAGCGGAAAAGATGAACGCACGCTACGAGGCTCCCACGGAGGCAGATGCCGAATGGGCCGATGCGATCGTCCTGGGTACGCCGACGCGCTTCGGTTCCATCTCCTCGGAGCTCAAGGCCTACATCGACGGGCTCGGGGGTCTGTGGTTCCAGGGCAAGCTCAACGGCAAGGTGGGCTCGGCCTTCGGCGCGACCTCGTCGCTGCACGGCGGCAACGAGTCGACGCTGTTGTCGATGTACACGCCGATGGCGCACCTGGGCCTGATCATTGTTCCGCTCGGCTACGCCGACGCCGCGATGTTCAAGGCCGGTACGCCCTATGGTGCAACGCATGTCTCGAAGCTCGACACCGTCGAGCCCGATGCCGAGCACCTCGACGTGGCGCGCTTCCAGGGGCGGCGCGTGGCCACGGTCGCAAGGGCGCTGCGGGGCGGGTCGAACGTCGACGCTGCCGCCTGAGAAGCGCGGCTCATTGGAGTACCTTCGCCTTCGGCTGCGGTGCTATTCGCCTTCCGGGCGGCCGTGCGGCTCATTCGCCGTTCAGCAGCGCAACCCAGCCGGGCTGCTCGCTCACGCGGCTCGTCCACGCCTGGATGGCCGGGTACCGGGCCATGTCGTAGCCGCCTTGCCCGGCCAGCGACACATAGCATGAGACCGCCAGGTCGGCGAGCGTGTACCGCTCGCCGACCAGCCAGGTGTGCTCGCCGAGCCATTGCTCGAGTTTCCCGAGTGCAGCGTTGCCGTCTTTCTGGAAGCGGGCGATGTCTTCCGCCTTGTCGGCAGCCACCCCCCTCAGGTGAAAGACGCGCGGTGTCGCGATCGGCTTCTGAAGATCCGCCTGCTCGAAGAACAGCCAGCTCAGCACTTCCGCGCGCAGGAACGGGTCCTCAGGGATGAATCGGGTGCCCTCCGCCAGGTAGAGCAGGATGGCTGCCGATTCGACCAGGGTCCGGCCGTCCTCGAGCTCGAGCGCCGGAACGCGCGCAAAGCGGCTCTTCTGCTGGAACGCGGCGTCCGCGGCTTCCCCTTTGGCGAGATCGAGCGTGACCCGCTCGAACGGGATACCGAGCTGGTTCAGCAGGATGCGGACTTTCCAGCAATTGCCGGAAAAACGGCTGTCATAGAGGCGCAGCATGTGTGGACTCGCAGGATGCAGGGTACGAAGGGAGAGGCCCGATGCGGATGATCCCGTTCCCGCCCGCTGCTGGCAAGCCTTGTGCGTTCTGCCGGGCGGCCATCAGCAGAACGCCCCTCATCGCCTCTTCGCGGGCGGACTCATCACTGCTGGAGGCATCAAGCCCGCGACGACCTGCCGGAGCCAAGCGTTGCCCGCGTCCCTGTGAAAGCGCGCGTGCCAGTGCTGCTTGACCGTGTAGCGCGGCAGCTCGCAGGGAACGGACAGCTGGCGGATGGGCTCCCGCGCCAGCATCACGCGCGCATAGTGGCGCGGCACGGTGGCCACCAGGTCCGTCTCTCCGACGATCTGCGCGACGGCAAGAAAGCTCGGCACCCGCAAGGCGATGCTGCGCTGGACGCCGGCCGCGACGAGCGCTTTTTCCACCATCGCGGCGTGGCCGGTGCCCGGGGTACTCACTTCGACGTGGCGCTCGGCGCCGTAGGCCTGCTTGCCCAGCCGCTTGCCGATGCGTGGATGGGAGACGCTCGCGATGCACAGGAAGTCCTGCTCGAAGAGCGACTGCTGGTAGAAGCCGGCGTCGAGCTGCGGCATGTAGCCCACGGCGAGGTCAACCGCGCCATCTTCAAGGCGCCTGGGTGTGTCGGCGGAAATCTTCTCGGCCTCGATGTCGATGCCGGGCGCGAGGGACTGCAGGTGGTTCAACAGCCGGGGGAGCAGGGAGATCTCGCCCAGGTCCGTCATGCACAGCCGGAACGAGCGTCGGGCACTGGCCGGGTCGAAGACAGGTGCGCCGGTCCTCGCGTTCTCGAGGCTCTCGCGCACCTGGCGCAGCACAGGGTGCAGCGCGTCCGCCCGTGGTGTCGGCCGCATGCCGCGTGACGTGCGGGTGAAGAGCGGATCGCCGTAGTAGCTTCGCAGGCGCCCGAGTGCCGTGCTGGCCGCACCCTGGCTGATGCCGAGCTTTTCTGCGGCGCGCGAAACGTTCAGGGCCTTGTAGATCTCGTCGAAGACCGAGATCCATTCCAGATCGAGCGACGCCATCGGGTTGACTCCTCTGATATCGAAAATGACGATGCACAGTATCCACATACACGGTTGATCCGGATAGCAGGCCGGCTCAAGAATGCGTGCATCCCACCTACCGAGGAGCCGATGTGATTTCAGGATTCATGCGCAAAGTCCTTGGTACCCGCGGCATGGCCGCATTGCTTCTTGCGGCGCAGGCGTGCTTGCACGCGCCGGCCCAGGCACAGCCGGCCTTCCCGTCCAAGTCGGTGACGATCATCACCACGTTCTCCGCCGGTAGCGGGCCGGACGCGATGATGCGTGCTGTCGGCGAGAAGCTCGCTGTCCAGTGGAAGACGCCCGTCGTCATCGACAACCGGCCCGGCGGTGCAGGCTTCATCGCCATCAATGCCGCGCGTGCCGCAGCGCCGGACGGCCATACGCTGCTGATGCACGAAGGCGATGCGATCAGTGCCTTGCCGCATCTCTTCAAGAGCCGCAGGTTCCGCGTGTTCGATGCCTTCGAGCCGGTCGGCGTGCTCTACGACACGCCCTTCTTCGTGGTGGTCTCGTCGAGCTCGCCGTGGAAGAACGTCGGCGACCTGCTGGCCGCGGCCAAGGCGAAGCCGGGCGCACTGAGCTACGGCACCTGGGGCGTCGGCAGCACGGCGCACCTGCAATCCGCATTGTTCGAGAGCAAGGCGGACGTGCGGATGCTGCACGTGCCCTACAAGGAGATGGGCCAGCTCTACACCGGGGTGAGCACGAGCGAGACCGACTGGGCGCTGGGCGCCATGGCGTCGACGCAGTTCGCCTATCAGGCCGGCCGGGTGAAGTACCTGGCGGTCACGCGCGCGCGACGCCTGCCGGACCTGCCGGATGTTCCGACACTGGCCGAGGCCGGAGGACCTGCGAACTTCGAGGCGAGCGGCTTCGTCGCCCTGCTGGCGCCCAAGGGAACCCCGGAGTCCATCTGCGACAGGATCAACAAAGACCTGCTCGCCGCAGTCGGCAGTCCCGAGGTGCAGGCCCGCTTCAAGACCTTCAACTTCGAAGCCGCGCCGTGGTCACCGGCACAGACGCGTCGCGCGATCGAGGCGCGCACTGCGACTTATGAGCAGGTCATCACGAGCAACAACATCAGGCTGGACTGAGCGGGGCACGCATGAGCGGAACCAGCAATCCCAGTGCACGCGCAACGGCGGCGGGCGCACTGCCCAGCGAGCTATGGCGGTGGGGAGCCGCGGACATTGCTGCCCGGATCCGCGAGGGCGCCATTTCCAGCGTGGAAGTGATGCAGGCCTTCCACGAACGCATCGATGCCGTGAATCCCAGGCTCAACGCCATCGTCCACGCGGACCGCGAGCGCGCCTTCCAGATGGCGCGCGAGGCCGATGCGCTGCGGGCCCGCGCACCGCAGGAGATGGGGTGCCTTCACGGCGTGCCCATCACGATCAAGCTCAACGTCGACGTGGCGGGGGAGGCGACGACGAACGGCGTTCCCGCTTTCGCCGACCGCATCGCGCCCGCAGACAGCGCCGTGGTGGCCAACCTGCGGCGCGCCGGTGCGGTGATCCTGGGCCGCACGAACGTGCCGCCTTTCTCCTTCCGGTGGTTCACCGAGAACCCGCTGCATGGAAGGACCTTGAATCCCTGGAGCGCGGACATCACCTCTGGCGGCTCGAGCGGTGGCGCGGCGGTCGCCGCTGCTTCGGGCATGTGCGCCTTGTCCCATGGCACCGACATTGCGGGCTCCATCCGCTATCCCGCCTACGTCAACGGGGTGGTGGGCCTGCGTCCGACCCCCGGTCGGATCCCGGCCTATCAGCCCACGGCCGCGACGCGCTTTCTCGGGTTGCAGCTGTTCTCGGCGCAGGGAGTGCTGGCGCGCCGCGTGCAGGATGTCGAGCTGGGCCTGCGCGCCATGGCGGCCGAAGGCGCCAGCGATCCGACCTGGATCGCTGCGCCGCTGGACTTCCCGGACGATGCCGCGCCCGTGCGCGTGGCCTGGGTGGATGAAATCCCCGGCACGCGGCTGGCGCCCGAAGTCAAGGCCGCGATATCGCAGGCTGCGCGCTCCCTCGAGGCAGCGGGCTATCGGGTCGAGCGGGTGGTGCCGCCCGGCATCGACGAGGCCCTGGAGATCTGGCTGGCCGTGGTGATGAACGAGGTGCGACTGGGCATGCTGCCGGCCGTCGAGGCGATGCGTGACGCGAGCATCCTGAGCTCGGTTCGCTCGATGACGGCCTGCGCCCCGGCCCCGGAATTCCACACCTACGCCACGGCCCTGGCGCGGCGCGACGTGCTGCGCCGCGAGTGGAACGAGTTCTTCGAGCGGTATCCCCTGCTTCTCATGCCGACGTCCTGCCGGGCTCCGATGCCATGGGACGAGGACTTGCAGGGGCCTGAAAAGATGCGTGCGCTCCTCACGGATCAATCTCCGTTGATCGCGGTCGCGGCGCTCAGCTTGCCGGGACTCCATGTTCCGACCGGGCTGCAGGCCGGCCTGCCGACCGGCGTGCAGCTGGTCGCTGGAAGCTTCCGCGAACTGCGGCTGCTCGAAGCGGCCCGGATCATCGAACGCGACCCGGTTCGTCAGGCCTGCATTTCCTCGAGCGTCTTCCCCGCGTCCAGCGCCTCTTTCAACCAGCGAGGCTTCGGGCCCATGCCGGACCACGTATGCCCGGCATCGTCCTTGTAGGCAATCTTCGCCTTGCGCTTCTTTGCCGCCTTGCGCTTGCCGCCACCTGTTTCCAGGGAGGGCGCTTGCGTTGCGAATTCCTCGAGTGTCCTGCCGGCGTCGAGTGCATTGCGCAGCCAGCCGGGCCGCTTGCCCATGCCTGACCACGAATTGCCCTGGCCATCGCTGTATTTCGCTACGCGGATGGAGGCTGCTGGCTTCGTCGCCTTTCTCTTCGCACCGTCGGGTGCAGCACCAAAGCCCAGTTGCGCGGCGGAGAGCCCATAGTGCTTGATGGCGACCTTGATACGGGCGACGACTTCATCGATTTCTCGCACGCGAAGCTTTTCAGCCTGGCGCTGGAGAGTCTCGATCTGCTTCTGAATCTGCTCGTAACTCTGAGTCATTCGATTTGAATTCCAGGATGTGAAGAAGACTCGACTTTAATCTTATTGGCGAGCCCTGCAAAACTGGATACCCGGGAAGCGGCAATTCTTCGAGCGAATGTGCTTCGCAATGGGCACGTTGCGAGAACCGATCAATGACCGCTGTGGGGGCGGTCCGCCGTCACAGGCTGTCGATCATGCGCTGCAGGGCCACCATGCCGGGGTCGTCGAGCCCGATGGTCTTCTCGGCGAACATGCGCGCGCGTCCGATGCGGTTCGGCTTGTCTCGAAGCGCGTCCAGTGCGGCACGCGATGCGGCGCTGGCCACGCGGTGTGCATCGGCATCGTCAGGCGAGGACGCGAGGGCAGTTGCGACGGCATGCAGGCCGTCGAGCACGGTCTTGTCGCCCAGGCTTGCGCCGCCGCGTGCGGCGAGCGCCGCAACGACCTCCGTCAACAAGGCGGCGAGGTCCGCGCGGCTGAGCGAATCGACGCCTGCGCAGCGCTTGGCGCAGGTCATGAGGGCCACGGTCAGCAGCGTGCCGAAGCTCGAGCCGGAGGCCTTGGCGCACGCCTGCGCGCAGCGCCTGAAGATGCCCTCGAGGCTGTCGGGCAACTCCGGCAGCGCCGCTTCCACCTGGAAGGCGCACTTGTCGAGCGTGGCTCCGAGGTCCGCGTCGCCGAGGCGGCCGTCGAGCGCATTGAGTTCGGGCGCGGCCGCATGCACGCCGGCGCACCAGCGGGGCAGGGTGGCCGCGAGCCGCGCCGCGTCGAGCATCAACGCACCCTCCAGAAAGGACATTCGGCCGGGGCGGTCCACAGCGCCTCCAGCTCGGCATCGAGTTTCATCACGCTGAGCGAGGCGCCGGCCATTTCCATCGAGGTGGCATAGCGGCCCACCAGCGGCCGGACGATCGCGACCCCGCGTTCGGCAAGTACGGCCGCGACGCGGGGGTACACGATGTAGAGCTCTTCCGCCGGCGTCGCACCCAGGCTGTTCACCAGCACCGCGACGCGATCGCCTGTCGCGAGATCGAGCTCGGGCAGCAGGTGCGAGAGCATCTCGTCCGCGAGCGCATCCGCCCGCTTGAGCGGGCCGCGCCAGATCCCGGGCTCGCCATGGATGCCCATGCCGAATTCGATCTCCTCTTCGCCGATGGCGAAGGAAGCCCGGCCCGACTCGGGCACGACGCAGGGTGTGAGCGCCACGCCGATGGAGCGGCATGCCTCGTTGGCCTTGCGCGCCAGCGCGGCGACCTGGTCGAGCGTTGCGCGCGTGGCTGCCTTGGCGCCCGTCACCTTGTAGACGAGCACCAGCCCGGCCACGCCGCGGCGCTTGTCGCGCTGCGCAACAGGCGCGCTCGCCACGTCGTCCGTGACGCGCACCGAAGCCACCTCCATGCCCTCGAGTTCCAGCATCTCGGCCGCCATGTCGAAGTTCATGCGGTCGCCGCCGTAGTTCCCGTAGAGCTGCAGCACGCCGGCGCCGCCGTCGGCCGCGCGCATCGCCTCGATGCAATCGTCCATGCGCGGGCCGGCGAACACGTTGCCGACGGCGCAGCTGTCCAGCAGGCCCTCGCCGACGTAGCCGAGAAAGACCGGCAGATGGCCCGAGCCGCCGCCCGTCACGACGCCGACCTTGCCGCCGATCGGTCCCCCGCTGCGCACGACCACGCGTGCGCCCTCGCCGCGGCGCCGCAGCTCGGGGTGGGCCAGGCACAGGCCGTCGAGCATCTCGTCGACATAGGCGTCGGGGTCGTTGAGGATCTTTTTCACGGGTCAGTCCGCCTTGAGCCGGCCGTCCTTGGTGGCCTGCGTGGCCAGCGCGTATTCGGTGTCCAGGATGCGCGCGAATTCCTGCGGCGTGCCGGAGAAGGCGACGCTGCCGAGCTCCCGGGCGCTGTTGACAGTCTGCGGGTCCTTGACGGCCTGGGCGAGCGCGGCGGCGAGCTTGTCCTGCACGTCCTTCGGCGTTGCGCTGGGCGCCAGCACGCCGACGTAGGTGGTGCCGTCGAGCTCGCCGAAGCCCTGTTCCGCCACTGTCTGCACGCCCGGCAGCGACGGGTCCTGCGTCGGGCCGAGGACCGCCAGCGGCTGCAGCGTGCCGGCCTTCACATGCTGGAGCGAACTCGTCACCTGGTCGAAGTGCACGTCGACCTGGCCGCCGATCAGGTCGACCAGCGCCGGGCCGGACCCCTTGTAGCTGACGACGGTGAACTTGGTCTTGAGCAGGCTCTCCAGCTGCAGCAGCGCAAGATGGTTCGGCGTGCCCGGCCCGGAGTGGGCCGCAGTCAGCTTGCCGTCGCCCGAGCGTGCATAGGCGGCGAGCTCCCTGAAGTTCTTGAAGCGGGTCTCGTTCTTGCGCGACAGCAGCACCATCGAGCTCTTGTTCACCAGCCCGATCGGCGCGAAGCTCGATCGGCTGTAGCTGGTCTTGACCATCTCCGGCACGGTGACGATGACGCCGGCCCCGCATAGCAGCAGTGTGTAGCCGTCGGGCGCGGCGCGTGCGACCTGCATCGCGCCGATGGAGCCGCCCGCGCCGGCGCGGTTGTCCACGATCACCGACTGGCCCAGCACCTTGCCCAGCGCGACGGCCACCGTGCGCGCGACGATGTCGGTGTTGCCCCCGGGCGCGAACGGCACGACGAGCGTGAGTGGCTTGCTGGGGAAGGCCTGTGCCCAGGCGCTCGTGCCCAGGAGGCTACCGGCGGCAGCGGCCGCCCCGAGGTTCAGCAGTTTGCGACGTTGAATGTTCATGGTTGCTTGTCTCCGATAGCTGTGTCGAGGGAAATTGGGATGCGTATGTCAATGCTCCACCGCGCTTGGCCCGACGCGCGATGCATAACCCGCGCACGCCAGTCGGGGAACACCGCGGAACCGGCTTTGCCGGGCCGCTGGTGTTGCCCCCGGTGAGGGGGTTGGCGGACCACACGAAGTGGGCGAGCCTGGGGGTGAGCCTAGTTCTGGAAGCGCAGGACGTCGTCCAGTGCGCTCTTGATCCTTGCGAGCTGCGCCTCGCTCGTCGGCGGCATCGGGGCGCGCGGCAGGCCCGCGTTGCAGCCTTGCAGCGTGAGGGAGGTCTTCAGGTTCGCGGGCAGGTTGTCGGCCACGATCGCGTTCCAGAACGCCAGCATCGACTTGTGCATCTCCAGGGCCTTGGCATGGTCGCCCGCCTGCACGGCATTCCAGAGCGCGACGCACACGCCCGGCAGCGCGGCCGGGGTCGCGGCGATCGTGCCGTGCGCGCCCAGCGCGAACGACGAGTACAGCAGCGCATCCACCGCCGAGAAGACCTTGCAGCCCTCGGGCACGCCCAGGAGCAGGTCGGCCATGAGCTTGAGGTCGCCCTGGCTCTGCTTGATGCCCTGCACGCCGGGCAGCTCCTTCATGAGCCGGATCATCTGCGCCGGGTTCAGGTAGTTCCACGGCACGACGTTGTAGATGATGACCGGGATGTCGACGGCCTCCGTCAGCGCCTTGAAGTGGCGCAAGGTCGCGTCCTCGTCGGGCTTGAAGAGGTAATGCACCGGCGTGACCTGCAGCGCCGCGATGGGCAGGTGCGAAATCGCCTTGGCGCGGTTGATCGCGTCGCGCGTGCTGTTGGAAATGATGCCGGCAACGATCGGCACGGCGCCCGCGACTTCTTCCGCGGTGATTTCCAGGAGGCGCTTGAACTCGTCGATCGTGAGCGTATGGCCTTCGCCGCTGCTGCCGCCGGGGCACAGTCCGTGCACCTTCTTGTCCAGGTTGAAGCGGATGACCTTGCGGAAGGCGGCTTCGTCGATGTCGCCGCCGGCGGTGAAAGGCGTGACGAGCGGCGGAATGACGCCCGAGAGATCAAGACCCATGAAGAGGCTCCAGGTTTGCGGTGGTGAAAAGGGGTTGGGTGGCGCCGCACGCGATGCGCGGCGCGGTGAGGCCCGTTGCTTGCACCGCACTATAACCCGACTAACATGTCAGATGTAGTATGGTAGTAACCCTAGTGTGTTCATCAGTCGTCGCGGAGTGATGTTTGCCCGTACCATCCGGGCATGAACACCTCCGCCATCGCGCCGCCCGAGTTGCAGAACGCGTCTTCGCGCCGGGGCGCCGAGTCCGAGCCGGTCACGCAGCGAAACCGGGCCTACCAGGGGTTTCGCCAGCAGATCATCGATGCGCGGATCCGGCCCGGGCAATTCGTCTCGCAGCGCGAATTGATGCAGCTACTCCAGATGCCGCTGGCCGCCGTGCGCGAGCTGGTGCCCAGGCTCGAGGCCGCCGGGCTCATCAAGGCGGTCCCGAAGCGGGGCCTGCAGATCGCCACGGTCGACATGAAGCTGATCCGCAACGCGTGGCAGGTCCGTGCCATGGTGGAGCGTGAAGCCGTCCTGCACTTTGCGCGCGTGGCCAGTCCCGAGACCATCGCCCGGCTCATTGCGGACCACGAGGCCATCCTCGAGCGTGCTCTGCAACCTCGGCCCGACGATGCACTCGAGAAAGACGCCCAGGCGGTCGACTGGGGACTGCACGACACCATGGTCGACGCCATCGGCAACGAGATCCTGTCGGAGATCTATCGCGTCAACAGTCTGCACGTCCGCTTGATCCGCTACGACGCGGATTCGATGCGCCCCGTGCAGGTCGTGCCGGCCATGCGCGAACACCTCGAGTTCCTTCGCGCCCTGGCCGACCACGACGCCGAGGGGGCGTTGAAGCACATGATGGCGCACATCGAACAGTCCAAGCACCGGGTGCTCGGCGGCATGCTGCGGGTGGGGCAGTAGCGCACGGGCCCGACGCGGCTTGCAGGATCGTTGCGCATGTTTGCACGATCCTGCAACGCGCAAGCCTCGTTCGAGACAAACGGCGACGAGCTGCTTAAGCTCGGCGCATGCTGACATCCATCCAGAAAGCCCCGCACGAGGACCGCTCCTCCGAGCAACTGCAGGTCACCGTGATGCGGGCCGAGCTTGCCGCGCAGATCGACCGGCTCACCGGCGGTGTCGACGGCCTCTATGAGACGGCGGTTCCGCGATTTCTGCTCGCGCGGGTCTCGCACATGCAGCATCCGGCGCATGTGGTGCACGAGCCGGCCTTCTGCGTGCTCGCGCAGGGCAGCAAGCGCGTGCTGCTGGCCGACGAGGTCTACATCTACGACAGCGGCCAGTACCTCGTGGTGGCGCAGAACCTGCCCGTGTCCGGCCAGGTGATCGACGCCTCGCCGGACGCGCCGTACCTGGGCCTGAAGCTGAGCTTCGACGTCAAGGACATCGCCGCCGCGGCGCTCGAGTTCAGGTTCGGCGAGGCCGTTCCCGCGCGCGCCTCGCCGCGCGGGATCTACACCGGCGAGCTGTCCACGGCAGTGCTCGACCCGGTGCTGCGCCTGGTCAAGCTGCTGGCCTCGCCCGAGGACGTCGCGGCGCTGGCGCCGCTGGTCATTCGCGAGATCCTGTACCGGCTGCTGAGGTCGCCCGACGGTTGGCGGCTGGCGCAGATGGCGATGGTGGACAGCCACAGCCAGCGCATCACCCAGGCCATCAGCGTACTCTCGCGGCGCTTCCAGGAGCCGCTGCGCGTGGAGGCCCTCGCCGAAGAGGTCCACATGAGCGTGTCTTCTCTGCACCACCACTTCAAGGCGGTCACAGCAATGAGCCCGCTGCAGTTCCAGAAGCAGCTGCGACTGCAGGAGGCACGGCGCATCATGATCGGCGAGAACGTGGATGCCGCCACCGCCGGCCATCGCGTGGGCTATGAAAGCCAGTCGCAGTTCAACCGCGAGTACAGCCGCTTCTTCGGCTCGCCGCCGGCACGGGACGTGAAGCGGCTGCGGGAGCTGCAGCTCGGGCGCGTGACCAGTTGACGGGCTGCGCTGCCTTAAGATGCCTCCATAAAGCAAGGAGGCCCGAATGGGGAAGTGGCAGTTCGATTTTCCGCAGCCTGACCATGGAGCGTGGAGCGAGGCGGAAATCCTGAAATGGCTCTCGGGCGCCGCGAGGGCCTTTGAATTCGAATGCTGCTCTATCGGCATCCGATTTCCGCTTCCCTTGACGAGCCCTCGCATCAGCGTCCTCAACAACTATCCGCGCGCATGGTGGGAGAGATACCTGGAGAAGAGCTACCACGCCATCGACCCTTCCGTCGTTCACTGCACCGCATCGCAACGGCCCGTGGTCTGGAGTGACTCCTTGTTTCGGCCAGCGAAAGAGTTCTGGGATGAAGCCCAATCGTTCGGCTTGAGGGTGGGGCGGGCCCAGTCGTGTCGTGATGGATTGGGCATCGTCAGCATGCTCACGTTCTCCCGTTCCAGTGAGCCCTTGAGTGCTGTCGAGCTGGCGTCGAAGGAGCGGGAACTGCGCATGCTCACCGAATGCGCTCATCGGCTGATGCTGCATGCATTCCGCTCCAGGCTGATGGGGGCGATGCGGTCTGCCTTGACGGAGCGAGAGGTCGAGATCCTGCGATGGGCTGCCGACGGCAAGACCGGAAAAGACATCGCGCTGATCCTCGATATCTCGCTTTCAACCGTCAGGTTCCATCTGAAGAATGCCACGAGCAAACTGGACGCGGGCAACATTTCGGGGGCGATCGCTCGTGCCATGGTGCTGGATCTGTTGCAGGGCCCGAGTCCATCCTTGTGCAAGGGCAACTGAGAAGGCCCCTGCTGAGAAGGCTCCAGCGGGCGACTAAGACGCGCGGAGGGCCTGCATGGGAGGCTTCGATGTCTCTTCGATGTACTTGGCCAACTCCACGCCGAGCACGGCGTCCAGCTCTCGCAGAAATTCATCACCTTTCAGCGCTGACGAATGTGGATTGGCGCCATGCACGATCACATGCCCGAGCGCTGAAAGATTGCTTTCGAAGCGTGGCAGCGGCATCCCGGGAGTCAATCTGAGTGTGCAGAACGAGATGCCGTAGCGATGCAAGAGGGCATCGAGTTCTTCCTGCATGAAGTCCTCGGACACAAAGCCTTCACTCTTCGCGCCAATCAGCACCACGGTCGCCGAGCCGCGCAGGGCGTCCTGGTCGACCGCAACATCTTCGGCGAGGTAGAGGCGGAGCAGCATCTCGAACGCATCACGGTCGGAAAGCGCCTGATACACCTGAGGGCCGACGCCACCCATCATGCGGCCATTGATCTCCACCAGGCACGGGCCGTCGTCCGCATACAGGATCTCGACATGGTATAGCCCGAAGTCCAGGGCCAGGCATTTGAATACATCGCTGACATACTGCTCGAGCTTCGCGAGCTTGTGTCCCTCCAGACCCGACGGCATGGAGTAGCCCATCTCAAGCAGATCATTGTGCTGCGAGCGGTAGCGAGTGGTGGTGGCAAAGCACAGCACTTCCCCGTCCTTCACGATCACCTCGGACGAATGCAAGGAGCCCGTGACGTACTCTTCGAGGATGTAGTTGTTGTTGACGATCAGGTTGATCATCGGGTCTGATTGCTTGCGGGCAGCGTCCAGCGTGGCGACGAAAGCAGCAAGTTCCGCATCGGTCTTGCATACCGCGGAGAACTGTTTCCCGAATCCTCGGGTCGGCTTGACGACCAATGGCGCGTGGATGACACGCCCCCGGTCGACCAGCAAATCTGCCTCTGGCAACACCTGGTGACGCGGAGAGCGCAGTCCCGCCTCGGCGAGCTTTTGGCGACAGCGGTCTTTGAAGACGGCGTTCTGCAGCGCCTCTGCATCGGGCGCAGGGAGGCCCAGCGTCTGCGCCGCCTGCGCGACCGGCAGGATGGCGGCTTCCGAGGTCGTGATCAGTGCGTCGATGGCATGTGCCTCGGCAATCTGCCTCAGCTCGTTCACCAGGCGACCGTCCGTGACAGTCGGCACGACCACATGCCGGTCTACGTGGACAAGATGAGGCGTGATGCGATCCCGATCCTTGGTCGAGATTGCCAGGAACGAGGAGTCCTGCGGCTCGACAAAAGTGACTCGGCAGCCAATATCCTTGGCAGTCTTGAACGCCAACAGGCCCGCCAGCGTGCTGTCCACGACAACGACGTGTCGTTCGATCATCAGTTTCTTTCAGGAGATGCGGCGTACAGCGAAGCGCGACTGGCGGCCCGCCACCGGACGAATTGAGCCGCGCCGAAGCCGGTCGCAAAGAGGGCCGCCGTTGCCGCCAACCCGAACCACTTGACCGTGAAGGCGCCAACGAATATGGCCAGCATCATGCCGGCGTAGACCAGTGCGTACTGAAGCGCGGCCACCATCGGCATCTGGTGTTTCGGTGTTGCTGCCATGATGTCCGCCTGCAGCCGAAAGAACGCCAGCTCGAACAGAAAGAAGTAGGCGAAGTACAGCGGATAGCTTTCAGGCCAGCTTCGTCCGATGCAGGCTGCAAACATGGCAGTCGCGCAAGCCGGGTAGATGTAGCGCAGGTCGAACGCCGTGCCTCTCCTGCTCATGAAATAGAAGTACAACGCACCCGCCACCGCGGCCAGGCTGGCGACGATTTGAAGAAGGCCCACGTATTGCTGGGAGAGGCCGAGATGGTAAGCAGGCAACGCCACCCGGGAGATGTTGTAGAAGCCCTGGAAGAAGGAGCCCAGCAAGACAAAACTCACCAGACTTCGGCGCAGCGCGGGCAACTCCCGCACGAGCTGGAGGCCGTTGGCCAGCCGGAAGGAGGCGGCTTGCCCGGGCGGCGTTTTGCCTGCCGAGGGGGGCAGCAGGAAGGTGCAGAGTGCGGCACATGCGAACAGGGAAATGGTGGCGATTGCCGTGGCGCCTGCAGTCATCTGGCTCGGGAAGAATGCCATGATGGCGCCAGCCACTGCGCCCGCAATGAACTGTGCCGTCAATGTCAGAGGCACGGTGAACTTGATCTCGTCGGTCGAGAAGTACTGCTTGATGACGACGATGCGGGCCACCCGCTGGATCGCGTCCAGTGCTCCGATCACGGTGGCCCCGATCAGGATGACCCAGGTGTTCAAGGTGGAGAACTGAAAGAGCACGAGGCATGCCGCCGCGCCCAGCGCGTTGGTGAGTCGCAGCAGCATGCGCACCTCGAATCGGCCAGCCAGGCTGCTCAACTGGAGCGCCAGGATCACCGGAACCACCATGGGCGCAAACAGCACGAACTCGGAAACCAGCAGACTGTCGAGTTCGCGCAATGCGTGGTGCGCAAGGAAAATGTAGACCAGCACGCTGGCCGAGATGGACGACAGGTTGATCACCCACAGCAAGGCCGTGAGCGACCGCTTGCCGATGACGGTGCCGGGTTTCGCATCTGCCGACGGCATGGTCATGCAGGGACTGGATCGTCAATGTGGATCGCGCCCTGGTTTCGCTCGAATTCCTCGCCATAGCGGCGACGCTCCCAGGCATTGAACGCAATGATCATGATGTCGCGATGCCCGCCCTCATCGCTCGCCGGCAGAATATGGGATGCGTTGTGCCACATCTTGTCGTCGGCCATGATGATGGCTTCGTTCTCGCCCAGAATGTCCTCGAAGAAGCAGGGGCCTCCGCCCGTAGGCATGAGCTGGCTCACACCCCCGGTGATGTTGTGCCGCGCGAAAACGCTCCGGAAGTCATGCCATGGTAGGCGCCGTGGAATGCGATGACACTTTGCCGGCCCGTCGCGATTCTGAAAAGCTTCAGCGCTGCCGCCACGGCATCTGAGCCGGTGGGTCCGCAGAACTGGATTCGTGCGTCTTCCGAGAAGGCGGCGGGCAGGGTCTGGAACAGCTGGTCGACGAAGCTCAGCTTCGCTGGTGTGGCGATGTCCAGTCCTTGCAGAATGTGCCCCGAACTCAGAAACGAATGCACCCTGTCCATCACTTCAGGATGGTTGTGGCCCAGTGGGAGCGCACCGGCGCAGGCGAGCAGATCGATGTATGCCCGGCCTTCGATGTCCCAAACCCTGGACAACGAGCCGCGGGCGATCATGCAGTCGAAGGTACGTGCGTATGTTCTTGCGCTGGACTCTTTCCGTGCAATGAATTGGATCGCCTCTTCATGCTCGGCAGTGGTCGCCAGCATCTCTGTCTTGTTCATGTGGAAATCCTGCCCCGGAACTCCGGGAGGAGCGGGATTTCATCACCGATCGCGTTCTGCCGAAACTATCGAAAAAGATAGGATGCGACGGCCACTGCACGTTCCAGCAGCCTGCACCGGCGCTCACAACACCATCTCGATGACGGTGAAGTCGTCCTCGAGCGCACCGGGCCCGTGCATCTCCCGTGCGAAATCCAGCAGCGTGTCGAGCTCGGACTGTCCATCACGCACCGGCCGCGCGAGCACGTCGGTGAAGTCGGAGAACGTGAGCATGGACCCGTCCGGCCGCGTGATCTCGTAGGTCCCGTCGCTGAACACGAACAGCCGCGCCGGCGACCGCAGGATGCACTGTTCGTCGCCATAGAGCGCGGCCGGCGAGAGGCCGATGCAGGGACCGCTTGCCTTCAGCGGCCGGCATTCACCGGGAGCCTCGCGCGTGCCGGGCACCAGCATCGCCGGTGGGTGGCCGGCCGAGGCGTAGCGCAGCCGGCCGGTGCCGCGGTGATAGACGCCGTACCAGACGGTGCAGAACAGCTCGTTGTGGCGTTCCATCTGGTAGGCGAGGTTGAGCGCGGCGAGCACCTCCGCGGGCCGGCGGAAGTTGGTCCGCGGCAGGGCCTCCGAGCGCAGCGTGTCGGCGACCGCCACCGACAGCAGGGCGGCGCCCACGCCGTGGCCGCAGACGTCGATCAGGTACAGCGCGAAGTGATTGGCGTCGATCCAGTGGTAGCCGAAGGAATCGCCACCCAGCTCGGTGGAGGGCACGAAGCGCCAGTCGACCGTCATCGGCTCGGACAGCGGTGCCGGCAGGATGGCGAGGACGTAGCGCTCGGCGTCGCGCAGTTCCTGCTGCAGCCGGTCGTGGGCGCGTTGCAGGGCTTCGCGCGACGCGGCGAGCTCGCGATGGGCACGGGTGAGTTCCTGGTTGGTTGCCTCGAGCTGCTCGATCAGCCTGGCTTCGCGCTGGCTGAGCAGGGTCATGTCGTAGGCCTTCTGCTGGACCCGCTGCGCTTCCTCGTGTTCCGTCGTCACATCGAGCAGAACGATCCAGACCGTGGCGTCATCCGCGAAGAAGTGGACGTCGGCCACCCGGCCGCTGGGCATTTCCATGGAACGAAGGAGAAAGGGGTTCTCCGCCAGCGGCAGCAGGCCTTCGAGGAAGGGGATCTGGTCGCAGGCGGAATCGCCGGGCTGGATACCGGCCAGGCCGTAGTGCGCCAGCTCGCCCCCGGCATGCACCAGCTTCTGCGCCTCATCGACGGCCAGGTGCGCAAGCACGCGCTGCCCATGGACCAGCACCATGAGCGAGTCGGAAATCCGCTCCGGCAGGTCCAGCATGGCCAAGGCCTGACAGGCTCTAGCGCGCCAGGAGCGCCGCCAGGTCCTGGAAGCTCGCCTCGACCCCGTCGCCGGTCTTGGCGCTGGTGCGGCGGAAGGTCCACCCCGCGGCCTGCAGGGTCTCGATCCGTTCCGGCGGCAGCGCCCAGTCCTGCACGAGGTCCGCCTTGTTGAGCAGGGCGAGGAAGGGAATGCGGCCGACCTCCGCGTTGACGCGTGACTGGATCGAAGCCGCGGTCTCCAGGGTTTCGGGCCGCGTGCCGTCCACCACCAGCAGATAGCCGGCCGCGCCGCGCAGGTAGCTCAGCCGCACCGCCGCCATGTCGTCCTCGCCGGCGATGTCCCAGAGGATCAGTGCGAGGGGCTCGGTGCCGAGGGTCATCACCTTCTTGTCGATCTTCACGCCGACCGTGGTGAGGTAGGCGTCGGAGAAGATGGTGTCGACAAAGCGGCGTACCAGGCTCGTCTTTCCGACGCCGAATGCACCGAGCAGGCAGATCTTTTTTTGCAGCATGGGGAGATGTCCTAGTCGCTGGTCCCGACCACGAAGGACACGCGCCGGTTCATCGACAACTCGTCGGCGCTGGCGCCGGGCCGAAGCGGCTCCAGCGGGCCCGCGCCGCGCACGGAGAGCAGGTTGGGGTCGATGCCCCGCGCCCGCAGCATGGAGCGCACGACCTCGGCGCGCCCGAGGCTGAGCGCCAGGTTGGCCGTGTCCTTGCCGGTGGCATCGGCGTGGCCGACGATCGTCACGCGCACCGAGAAGCCGAGGCCACGGGCCACGCGCACCAGCTCGCGCAGTTCGGCCGCCACGGTGTCGAGCTCGATGCCCTGCTCGGCCGTGGGCCGCGGGGCGTTGTTCTCGAAGGGGATGACGTGGGCCTGGATGGCGTCGCGCAGGCGGATGTAGTTCGGGTCCTGCACGTCCTTGAGGGCGCTCAGGTCCACCGGCGGAGCGCCCGCGGGCAGGCTCTGCACGAAGGCCCGCGCCTTGTCCATCCAGTGCTGCGGGGCACTGCCGTCGGCGCGAATGCCGCCCGCGTCCTGCGACAGGCTCACGGTCGGGGGCGGATTCAGGGTCGCCTGCAGGCGCTTCAGCATGATGGCCGGATGGAGCGCCTGGTAGGGTTCCCAGCGTCCGACGATGAGCGCCGGGTCCAGCTTCGCGGGTTCCAGCAGGGCTTCCGGCGGCATGGCCAGCGGGTCGCGCAGTCCGGACACCCACCACTTGCCGTCATGGCGATCGGCGCCCATCACGACGATGCCGGGTTGGTCGCGCAGCGCCGCGACGTAGTCGTCGACGCGCTGGCTCTCGATCACCCGCTGCCCGATCCACCAGCCCAGTGCCAGGAGCAGTGCCAGGGGAATGACCCAGAGCAGCGGCGACAGCCTTTTCTTCGACTCGGCCGACTGGGACCACAGGGTGGGCCGCAGCCGCTGCTGTGCACCCTCTTCGAAGGGGGTGGTATCGCCTTCGAATTCATCGAGTTCGGTGCGCCATTGGTCGTGGATGGCGGCCAGCGTCTCCACCAGGCATTCACGCAGTGCCGGGGGCGGGTTGCCGTGGATCACCGCGGCGAGGAAGGCCGATGGTCCTTCCTCGCACCACAGCAGCAGGTCGCCCAGGCGCAGGCTGTCGATGCTGCGGCCCTTGGCGCCGCCCTCGGCGGATTCGTCGAAGGAATCGCGCACGAAGTCCTGGATCGCCGAGAGCATGGCAGACACGAGCTGGGGGTCGCGTGTCGTCGCGTCTTCCGCCGCCTCGTGCGCCAGCAGCAGGCCGGTCTTGCGATGGACCAGGAACAGGTGCTCGACGCGGAACACGGCGGTGTGCCTGAGCACCACGTCGGCAAAGGCGCTGCCGCTTCGCCAGGCTTCGAGGCGCCACTTGAGGCCACGCCACGAGAGGCTGTGCTTGAGCGCCTGGTTGAGCGACTGCAGCTTGCCTTCCAGGGTCTCGGCGATGGCCTTGCGGATCGCCGGCCCCATGACGGGGTACAGGATGTCGACCATGGTGTCCGGATTTTTCCGGATCGACGCCTGGGTGGCGCGTTCGACGGTGGGGGCGAGCACCTGGCCGAGGCGCGCGTCCTGCGCCGCCAGCTCGAAGGCGGCGGGCAGCACGGCGCCCACCGCATCGGCGAACTCCTGCGGATCGTCGAACTTGCGTTGCAGCCTCGCCAGCGCTGCCTGCTCGCGTTCGAGCAGCACGTCGCGCAGCGCCTCCAGGCGCGGGTCGACCGCCGGGCGGGGAGGCAGCGTCGCGACCACCGTCGGGTCGACGCATCGCGCCAGCTCCAGCAACAGCCCGGCCAGCCGCTGGTTCGGACTTTCTTCGGAAGCACCGCCGGGCGCGCTGGTCGCGGCCAGCGGCAGGCGCGCTGTCACGTGGCCTCCTCGGCCCCAGGCTCCCGCTGCGGCCGCGCACGGCGCCCTGGCGCACCTTCGCCCTCGGCTGCGGTGCCATTCGCCCTCGGAGCGGCCGCGCGGCTCAAACGCGCTCGCCGTTGCCGCCCTTCGGCGACGTGTCCTGGTTCAGGCATTTGGCAATCTCGACGAACAGCCCCGCGAGCAGGTTGCGGTCGGTCTTGACGTTGCTGAGCTCGGAGAACATCCGCTCGATGGTGGCGCGGGTGTCTTCCTGGCGCTTGCGCATGTCGTCGCGCAGGCCCTGGACCTCATGGCCGAGGCTGTCGGTGAACTCGCGCCCCTGGCGCGCGAGCTGGTCGGACAGCTGGGCAAGACGCTTTTCCAGCGCCTGCGTCTGCTCCCGCAGGTTGCGCTCCAGCTCCTTGTCGGCGTCGGCGCGCAGGTCCTTTTCCTCGCGGAACTGGCCCGCGACCGATTCGAGCTGCTTCTTGATCGTCCCCTCGAGGTTGGTCAGGCTTCGGGACGACTCCGCCTCGAGGTCGCGCAGCCTGTGCTGGAAACGATCCTCGAGGACCGAGAAGCGCTTGTCGTAGTCCTGCATCTGGTTGCCGAACAGCAACTCGCGCATCTTGTCGACCCCCGAGGCCTCGCCCTGCCCGTTGGGCTGGGTGGCGAGGGCCGCCTGCGCGGCCAGTGCGCTCTGGGCGTCGATGGTGGGGAGGGGGGATTTGGCTGCGGTTCCCATGGCTTGTTTCCTCGTAGTGGTTGCTATGTGAAGAGTGGGGCCGTGGGGGCGGCGCCCGCGGGATGGTGGATGTCGGGGTGCCTCGGTCAGGGCGGCGCCGTCGGCCGGAAGAGGAGCGTCAGGTGATTGCGGCCGTCTTCGCGGCGGTAGTGCATGCCGTCGGAGAACCGGCGAACGATGGGGATGCCCCAGCCACCGACGTGCGCGTCATCGAGGCTGCTCGCGCGCCCCGGTTCCGGGGGCTGCAGCGGGTCGAAGGGGCGGCCCTCGTCCTCGACTTCCAGGGCCACGTCCTCGCCTTGCCACCGAAGCCGCAGGAAGATGCTGCAATGCGCCGCCTCGTCGCCGCTGCCGTGGGTCATGATGTTGGTCACCGCCTCGGTCGAGCACAGGTCGAGCTGCTGCGCGACCCGGCTCGGAAGCCGCTGGCGCTGCGCCCAGTCCTGCACCCACGCGCTCACGCGCGAGAGCTCGCGCAACTCGGAACCGACGATCAGGGAGGCCTGGGACTCCCTGTCGCTGGAGGACATCAGGGCCTCACTCGGCTCCCGCCTTCAGCGCGCTGAAGGCGGTGTCGACATCGGGGTACAGGGGAATGATCGTGTCGACCCCTGCAACCTTGAGCACATCCGCCACCAGCGGCGGGGGGCCGGCCAAGGCCATCTCGCCGCCGCGCTGCTTCTGGGCTCTCGCGTTGGTGATCAGGGCCCGAATGCCGATGGACGCCAGGAACGACACCTCGGACATGTCGACCACGGCGAGGAGTTTCCGGGTCGCGACGAGCGCTGCGAAGCGCATGTCGATCTCTTGTGTGCCGGCGCTGTCCAGGCGCCCGATCAGGCTGATTTTCTCGATGCCCTCAGCCAGTTGCTCCGTCCTTAGCTCCATGCCACCTCCGTATTGGATGTATCGATGAGCGCTGAACCGGCAGTCGTCCTCCCCCGCTAGGATCGCTCCACCCGCGCAGTTCTCTGGACCGAAGCACGGGGTGGTGAGCGTCCTGCGATCAACAAGCAGGAACTTTTGTAGGATACGCGCAAAGGTTGGCAGCGTCGACAGCCATTGGTCGTAAGCACAAGCCCTAGCTGCCCTCGCGCCAGGCCTGCGGCGTGAGGCCATGCTGCCGCGCGAAGGCACGCTGCAGCGCGTCCACCGAGTTGAAGCCGCTGTGGCTCGCGATCCGGTCCTGCGTCCAGCGCGTGCGCCGCAGCAGCTGCGCGGCTGCGGCCACGCGGGTCTGCTCGACGAAGCGAGCCGGGGTGCAGCCGGTCTCTGCCACGAAGGCGCGCGCGAAATGCCGCGGACTCATCTGCACGCGAGCGGCCAATGCCTCGACCGACAGCGCCTCCTGCGGGTGCGTGCCGATCCACGCGACCAGCTCGCGCAGGCGGTGGCTGGCCGCGGCCTGGGCCTGCAGCGTCGGGCTCAGTTGCGACTCGCCGGCGCCGCGCAGCATCGGCAGCGCCAGCGTGCGGGCGATCTCCATCGCCACCGCATGGCCCAGGTCGTCCTCGACCAGCGCGAGCGCGAGCTCGATGCCGGTGGTGACGCCGGCCGAGGTCCACACCGGGCCGTCGTGCACGTAGATGCGCTCGCGCCGCACGCGCACCTGCGGCCGCAGCGCCTGCAACTGGTCGCAGGCGCGCCAGTGCGTGGTGGCCTCGCGGCCGTCGAGCAGGCCGGCTGCGGCGAGGGCGAAGGCGCCGCTGCACACGCTCGCGATGCGGCGGACCCGGGGCGCGATCTCCGCGAGCCAGTCCGAGATGCGCTGCTCGACGATCGCCGCGCGCACGCCGGGCTCGTCGCCGCCGGCCACGATCAGCGTGTCGATCGCGGCAGGCAGTTGCCGCAGAGGGCGCGTGCCCGCGAAGCTCAGCCCTCCGTTCGTCGACACGGTGCCGCCGGCAGGCGAGGCGATGTGCAGCCGGTAGTGGCCGGGGCGCATCTGCTCGGCCTTGCTGAAGACGCTGGCCGGGCCGGCGACGTCGATCGCCTCGACGCCGTCGAACGCGACCAGCACGATGTCGCTGGCAGAAAGCGCGGCTTCTTCGTCCTTGTGGGGCAGGGCGGGCATACGTAGGCTCAGCTTCTCAGGGACATCGCAGTGACGGAAGGGCGGCCATGTGGAAGCGGGTGCGGGTGCTGATCGGGGCAAGTATTGCAGCCTTGGGGCTGGCGGGCTGCGGGGCGGGCGCACCGGAGGCGCCCGCGCAGGATGACGCGGCCACGATCGGGCGCGACAAACAAGCCTTCGTCGAGGCCTTGAAGCCGCGCGCGCCGGGCCGGCCGGTGGTCGCGTTGCTCGCCTTGAATGAAGGAACCGAGATGACCGACCTCCTGCTGCCGCATGCGGTGCTCCAGCGCGCCGGCGTGGCCGAGGTGCGGATCGTGGCGCCGCGTGCCGGCCGGGTGAGCCTGTATCCCGCTGCGCTCGAAGTCGAGGGCGCGCAGGACCTGACCGGCTTCGACCGGGTGCATCCATCCGGCGCCGACTATGTGATCGTCCCCGCGATGCGCACCGACGACGATCCCGCCGTGACGGCCTGGCTGCAGCGGCAGGCGCGGCAGGGCGCGCGCGTGATCGGTGTCTGCTCCGGCGCGCGCGTGGTGGGCCAGGCCGGCCTGCTCGATGGCCGGCGATTCGCGGGCCACTGGTACGACCGCAGCACGCTGCTGCGGCGCCATGCGGGCGCCACCTACGTGCCGAACCGGCGCTACGTGGTCGACCGCGGCGTCGCCACCACCACCGGCATCACCGCCTCCGTGCCGGCCATGCTGGCGCTGGTGGAGGCGATCGGCGGGCGGGACAAGGCCCGGGCCCTCGCGGCCGAACTCGGCGTCGCCGCCTGGGGCCCGGCGCACGACAGCGCGCCCTTCAGGCTCGATGCAGGGCGGGCGTGGACCTATGTGGTCGACAAGGCCGCGTTCTGGCGCGATGAGCGCTGGCGCGTCGAGGTGCAGGGCGGCAGCGACGACATCGCCCTGGCGCTCGCCGCGGACGCCTGGTCGCGCACCGGCCGCGTGAGCGTGGAAGCCGCGTCGGCATCGGGCCCGGTGCGGCTGAAGAGCGGGCTGGTGCTCGTCGCGCAGCCGGCGGCCGGCGGGTCGCCGCGCGTGCCGCTTTCGCCGGCGCTCCGGCCGGTGCAGCAGCTGGACCGCACGCTGTGCGAGATCGCCGAGCGCTATGGCGCGGTGCGGCGCGACCGGGTCATGCAGGAGATGGAGTACCCGCGGCCGGAGAGCGCCTGCCCGCGCGGAGCATCGTCCCCAGCCCCGGCCGCGTAGCTCGGTGCTTCGACGCGTGCCTCAGCGCGCCTTGCCGCGGACCGACGCGTCGCGGCGCACGATCTCCTGCACCAGCGCGCGGAACTGCCGGTCCATCGTGCTGCGCACGGCCATCCGGCTGACGAAGGCCGGCACCTGGAAGCCGGGCACCAGCCGGCCCGAGTAGCTCAGGCGCACCTGGTTGCCGGGCAGGCTTTCCACGGCGTAGTGTCCCTCCATCGACTGGAGATTGCCGCCGACGGCGTGCGCCACGATGCGCCGCGGCGGCGACTCGCGCACCGACAGCCGGACCTCGACCGGCTGCCGAAAGAACAGGAATGCGAACTCGCCGGTCTGCTCGATCAGCACCTGGTCGCCGTCGCGGCGGATCACGCGCGAGCTGCTCATGTCGGGAATGAAGTCGGCCAGGCGGTCGTAGTCGGAGATCACGGCCCATACCGTGCGCGGGTCGACCTGCATGTCGGCAGAGGCGGTCACGGTGATGAGCTCGCCCTGGCCGTCGGTCTCGACGCTGACCCGGTCCGCGCTCGCGGCCGACGCGCCGCGCAGCGCGCCGGTGAGCTGCAGGAGGAAGAGGGCGCCGGCACGCCGTCTCACTGCATCGACCATGGGCTCGCCGCGTCCCGGGCGCCGGCCGGGCGGGCCTGGAGGCTGAAGCGCAGGCTCAGGCGATCCTGCACCTGGATCGCGCCGCCCAGGACCGAGAAGGGCACGATGCCGAACTCGGACTGGTCGAACTCGAGCGTGCCGGCGACGTTCAGCTCGCCGTTGGCCATCGCGATGCGCACCGGGAGGTCGAAGCTGCGGGTCGTTCCGTGCAGGGTGATCGTGATGCCGAGCCGCGCGTCGGCCGTCATCGTCGCCGGGCCGCTCACCCGGATCAGCGCGAAGGGGAAGTGCTGCACCTCGAGCACCTTGTCGAGCATGTTGGCGCGCGTCGCGGCGACGTCGGCGTCGCTCGGCTGCGTGTCCAGCCCCGCTTCCGCACGCAGTGCCGGCTCGTCGACCGAGAGTTCGGCCAGGGGCAGGTACAGGTCCGCGCGGCCGTCACCGGGTGCGATCAGGCCCTGCACGTGGCGGCTGGCGATGACGTGGTCGTGCCCCAGGCGTGCCAGCGACCCGCCGCGGCGCACGGTGATCACGGCCAGCGACCGTGCGGGTTCGATGCGATAGACCGGCTGGCCCCGGGACAGCGCCTGCTCGTAGAAGGCGCGCGGGAAGTCGGCCGGGGCCGCGCGGACCGACGACCCTTCGCCGGGCGGCGCCTCGCGCCGTAGCGACGTGCAGGCTGCCAGCAGCGCGGCCAGCAGAGCCAGGGCGAGGAAAGGTCGCCGCAGCATGGGCCCTGCTTCAGGAAGCCTTGCGCAGTCGCACGCGGAACCTGATCGTCACGTCGGGGCCGATGACGTCCGTCGCCGCCCACTCGCCGGTGCCGATGCCGAAGGGCAGCCGCTTGACGGTGAACTCGCCCTGCATGCTCGCCGTGTCCGCCGCGCCGTTCCAGGTGAAGGGCACCTCGATGGCTTGCTGCACCCCCTTCAGCCTCAGCGTGCCGCGGGCGAGATAGCTGTTGGCCTGCGCGCGGCGGATTTCGGTGGCGCGGAACTCGGCCTGCGGATGGCGGGCGAAGTCGAACCACTCGGGGCCGGCGATGGCCTTGTTGATGTCCGCATTCGCCATGTCGGCGCTCGCGACGCCGATGCGGACCTCGAGGCGGCCATCGGCGGGGCGCTCGGGGTCGAAGTCCAGCCGCACCTCGAAGTCCTTGAACACACCCGGTGCCGGCGTCTTCTCGAAGGTCGCGGCGAAATCGAGCCGGCTCGCGGCCGGATCCATCTTCCATTCGGCGGCAAAGGCGGGCGGCAGCGCGGCGCAGGCGAGCAGCAGGGCGAGGCAGGCCGTGCGGCTCATCGGAGTACCTTCGCCTGCGGCTGCGGTGCCATGAGCCTTCGGAGCGGCCGTGCGGCTCATCGGAGTACCTTCGCCTGCGGCTGCGGTGCCATGAGCCTTCGGAGCGGCCGTGCGGCTCATCGGAGTACCTTCGCCTGCGGCTGCGGTGCCATGAGCCTTCGGAGCGGCCGTGCGGCTCATGAGGGGTGTCTCCGGGCCGGCAGCATCCGCGTGAGCACCTCGTCGCGCTGAATGAAGTGGTGCCGCAGCGCCGCGCCGATGTGCACGGCCAGCAGGGCGGCCAAGGCGATGCCCAGCGAGAGATGGACGGTCGCCGCGAGATCGGACGCGGCCTTGTCGGCCGCCGCGATCGCCGGCAGCGGCCATTGCCGGAAGATGCGGAAGGGCATGCCCGAAGTGGACTGGATGACCCAGCCGCTGAGCGGCAGCGCAAGCATCAGCCCATAGAGCAGCACATGGCTGGCGCGTGCCGCGATGCGCTCCCAGCCCGGCATGTGCGCGGGCAGGGCCGGCGCCGCAGGTGCGGCGAGTCGCCACGCCAGGCGCAGCAGCACCAGCGCGAGCACCAGCACCCCGATCGACTTGTGCCAGACGAAGAGGTCCAGCTTGGCCGGCGAGAGCCGCCAGGAGACCGCCAGCCAGCCGAGCGCGAACTGGACAAGGATCAGCAGCGCGACCAGCCAATGGAAGAACTTGACGCCGCCGTTCCATGCGGCGGGCGCCGGCCCTGCCTGCCGGCCGGTGTCGACGGATCTGGCGGATCTGGCTTTAGGCCGCATCCTGCGCTTGTACCGGCTGCGCCGGTTGCGTACAAGGGGCTGTGGGCGCCTTCGCCCTCAGGCCGGCTGCACGCCCGCTTGCCGTGCCGGCCACAGCCGCACGGCCAATGCCGCGCCGGCCGAGGTGGTCGCCAGCGCCGTGACGCCCATCCAGCCCCATGCGGCCAGCAGCAGGCTGCCCAGCGCCGCGCCGAGGGCCATGCCGATGAACATGCCGACGAAGAGCACGGCGTTGAGGCGGCTGCGCGCGGCAGGCTCGATGCCGTAGACCAAGGTCTGGTGCGCGATCAGCGCGGCCTGCATGCCGAGGTCGAAGCCGATCGCGCAGAGCACCAGCAAGCCCAGGCGGGCCTGCGGCTGCAGCAGCGGCGACAGCGCCATCGCGGCGAAGGAGACGACGACCAGCCCCGCCCCCAGCCGCGTGACCCATTCCGGCCCGCGGCGATCGGCGATGCGCCCGGCGAGCGGCGCGGCCAGCGCCCCGGCAGCGCCCGCCAGGCCGAAGGCGCCGGCGGCAGCAGCGCCCAGGTGGAAGGGCGCGGCATGCAGCATCAGGGCCAGGGTCGACCAGAAGGCGCTGAAGCCGATCGCCAGCAGCCCCTGCGCCAACGCCGCGCGGCGCAGCGCCGGATGACGCCGCCACAGCGTGGCCAGCGAGCCCAGGAGCGCGCCGTAGGCCAGCTGCGTCGTGGGCTGGAAGCGCGGCAGCCGCTGCCAGGCGGCCAGGCCGACCAGCGCGATGCTCGCCGCCGCCGCGACGAACACCGCGCGCCAGCCGAAGTGCTCCGCCACGAAGCCGCTCGCCACCCGCGACAGCAGCACGCCCAGCAGCAATCCCGTCATCACCGTGCCCACGGCCTTGCCGCGATGCGCTTCGGGCGCAAGCGTGGCGGCGGCGGGCACGACGTCCTGCGCCAGCGTTGCCGACAGCCCGACGACCAGGCTGAGGGCCAGCAGCACGCCGATGGAAGGCGCGACGCCTGTCAGCAGCAGCGCCGCGCCGAGCACCCCGGCCTTGATCAGGATGATGCGGCGCCGGTCGTAGCGGTCGCCAAGCGGCGCCAGCAGTCCGATGCCGAGGGCGTAGCCCAGCTGGGTGAGCGTGGGAACGAGGCCGACGGCGCGATCGGAGGCGCCAATCTCCGCGCCGAGCACGCCGAGCATGGGTTGGCTGTAGTAGAGCGACGCGACCGCCAGGCCGGCCGTCGCGGCGAGCAGCAGGAGCAACGATGCCGGCAGGGCCTGCGCCTCGACCGGGCTTGCCGGAATCGGCGCGGCGCCCACCGGAGCATGCGAACAATGAATACCAGACATGGAGTAAACCCTAGGGATTGCGTTGGAAGAGGAGTTTGAGGGCTAAGCTTCATAGGCGGTAGCCGGAAGGCCCGCACAACGGATATACGTCGACCGCATGAAAGAACACGTCGCGCCTACGGGCACCACCGATCGCATCGCGCTGATGCAGACCTTCGTCCGGATCGTGGAGGCCGGCAGCCTGTCGGCCGCCGCGGCGCAGTTGGGTTCGACCCAGCCCACGGTGAGCCGGCGCCTCCAGGCGCTGGAGCGCTCGCTGGGCGTGCGCTTGCTGCGGCGCTCGACCCATGCGATGAAGCTCACCGAAGACGGCGAGCGCTGCTTCGAGCGCGCCAAGGAACTGCTGGCGAACTGGGAGGCCTTCGAGGCCGACTTGCGCGGCACCGGCGACGAGCCAGAGGGCAGCCTGCGCGTGATCGCGCCGCATGCCTTCGGCCAGCAGCAGCTGGTCGAGCCGCTGGCGCGCTTCCTGCGCCGCCACCCGCGCGTCACCGTCGAATGGCTGCTGCACGACGACATGCAGGACTTCGTGGCCCATGGCGTCGATTGCGCGATCCAGGTCGGCGAGGTCCGCGACCCGTCGGTGGTGGCGGTCAAGCTGGCGGAGGTGCCGCGCATCGCGATCGCAGCGCCTTCGGTGCTCGAGGGCCGGCCGGTACCCAGCCATCCCTCCGAACTGGCAAGCCTGCCCTGGCTGGCGCTGCGCACCTTCTACCGCAACGAGATGACGCTCACGCACGCGGCGAGCGGCGAAACCCTGCGCTTCGCGATCCGCCCGCGCCTGAGCACCGACAGCCTGCTGGCCATGCACAACGCTGCGCTCGCGGGACTGGGGGCGTGCGTGGTCTCGGCCTGGCTGCCGATCGAGGACCTGGCCCAGGGGCGCCTGGTCCACCTGGCGCCCGAGTGGCGCGCGGCGCCACTGCCCGTCCACCTGATCTACCCTCACGCGCGCTTTCAGCCGGCCCGGTTGCGCCGCTTCATCGAGGCGATGCGGGAGGCCTTGCCCGCGATTTTCGGGATGGACGTGCCGGCGCCGGTTGGCAAGGAGGCACGGTTGCGCCGGCCGCTATAGCCGAATCGGGGCTTCCTGACAAGAGCACTTCTGAAGGAGGCGCCGCGCAGGGCTGCGCGCCACACTCCCGCCCCGAGGACCCCAGCAGCCATGACGAAGAAGATCCAGCTCAATGATGAACAGTGGCGAACGCTCGAAGCGTTGCGCGACGCTCTCGTCAAGCGGCGTCCCACCCACACCATCAAGGTCTCCAGCCGCCTGCGTTCCAACGGGCTGGTCACCACCGACCACCAGGGCGCCTGCGTGCTCACCGACCAGGGGCTCAGCCGGTTGAACCAGGGGCGCTGAGCGCTCGACCGCTTCCTCCTTTCGACTTACGTCGATGAGCGCCGGGTCGAGCCCCTGAAGCTTTCCTTCGGTCCTGAACAGAGACCGAAATCTCTCTTTTTGTCGCGTCCGTCTAAATGCGCCGCTCGAGGTTTCTAGGATTCGACGGTCGCCGATCCACCACGGGCTCACCCCTGCGGCCTGAGCATCCGGCCAGTGCGCTGGCGAGGGCCACCGCCCCGGCGGCATTGCGCTGCGCGCGCATCGCGCGCAGTCCGATCCCGAATGGCGAGGTCTTCATGAACTTCACCGTCACCGGTCCTTATGCGGGCAACAACGGCCTCCTGCGCCTGGGCGCCTTCCTCGGAGACAGCGCCAGCGCGAGCGATCGGCTGATCCTCAGCGGTCCGAGTGCCGTCGCCGGCGGGCGCACCACCGTTCAAGTCGTCAACCTCGGCGGCCTGGGGGCGCTCACCACCGGCAACGGCATCGAACTGGTGAGTGCGCTCAACGGCGCCACCACCACCGCGCAAAGCACCAAGGACGCCTTCGCCCTGCAAGGCGGCCACGTGGACGCCGGAGCGTACGAATACCGCCTGCAGCCCGGCGATGCCGCGGGCGCCGGAGAGAACTGGTACCTGCGCTCCACCAGCACCATCATCCCGCCGCCGGCGCCTCCGGCTCCTCCGGCCCCACCAGCCCCACCGGCTCCTCCGGCTCCTCCGCCGGCATCCCCGGCACCTGTTGATCCGTCACCGCTGCTGCCGCCGCCGACTCCATCGGCCGCCCCCATCCAGGTGCCGACCTACCGCGCCGAAGTGCCCCTGTTCGCAGCGCTTCCCGAGCAGCTGCGCCAGGGCAACCTGGCCATGCTCGGCAACCTGCACCAGCGCATCGGCGACGACGACGTGCGCACAGCGGCCGGCGCCCAAGGCACCGCTACAGCATCCGCCACCGGCGAGCGTCGCGCCTGGGGCCGTGTGCTCAGCACCGGCCGCAATATCCAGCAAGGCGGCACCGTCAGCCCGCACAGCGAGGGCCGCCTGAGCGGCCTGCAGGCCGGCACCGATCTCTGGACCAACGCCCACTGGCGCGCCGGCGTCTATGCCGGCCAGCTCGACGGCGACATGCAGGTCAAGGGCTTCGCCCGCGGCATCGCCAACCTCGCCGTCGGCAGCAACGACCTGCGCAGCCAGTACCTGGGCGGCTATGCGACCTATACCGACACCAGCGGCTTCTATGTCGATGGCGTGCTGCAGGCCGGGCGCCATCGCTACGAGGTCAAGCCGCAGGCCAGCCTGCGCACCAAGGGCAAGGCCAGCAGCCTGAGCGCCTCGCTGGAGCTCGGGCAGTCCTTCGCGCTCGGCGAGGGCTGGCAGATCCAGCCGCAGGCGCAACTGGTGCACCAGCGCCTGGACCTCGACGACGTGGACATCGCCGGCGCGCGCGTGCATCAGGCGCGCGACAGCAGCTGGCTCGCCCGCGTGGGCGTGCGCGTCAAGGGCGACATCGCCACCCCCGCAGGCCGGCTGCAGCCCTATGCGCGGGTGAACCTGTACCGCGCCTCGGGCGGCAACGATGTCACCCGCTTCACCAACCCGGCGGCCAGCACGGCCATCGCGAGCAGCAGGGGCGGCAGCTCCACCGAACTGGCAACGGGCTTCACCTTGGGGCTGAGCGAATCGACCAGCCTCTACGGCGAAGTGGGCAAGCTGTGGGCATCCGGCGGAGATACCCGCGTGAAGTCGCAACTCAATGCCTCCGCGGGGCTGCGGGTGCGGTGGTAGCGCCCCGTCGAAGCGCGCGATGTACAACCCGGTGAAGCGCCGATGCCGTCAGGGCTTGGCCCACAAGGCCGCACCGGGGAAATGGGCGAAGGCGGCCGCCATCCGGATCACGCCGCCATGCACCACGAGGGTCTCGCCGGTGAGCACGTTCTCGAAGCGCGTGCCCTCGGGCACCTCCGGCAGGCGCACTGTCGTGTCCTCCCACACTTCGCCGAGCGGCGGTTCGCTGATGGCAGCGAGCGAGCTGAACAGGCGTGCCGCGATCAGCACCAGCACCCGATCCTCATGCCGGCGCATGAAGGCCACCACGTGCGCGGCCTTCGCCCCGTCGACCTGTAGTCCCCGGTAATCGCCTTCGCGGAACAGCGCGGGCTGCTCGCGGCGCAGCGACAGCATGCGCCAGGCAACCCAGAGCTTGGCGCGTCCATCGCCGGCGGCAGCAGACACCAGCGCGGCGACGTGGGCCGGCAGGTCGCCGGCCCGGACCATCGCCTCGAGCTCGTCCAGGCAGCGCACGCGCAGTGCGTAGTCCACCGGGCGCCGGTTGTCCGGATCGACCAGGCTCAGGTCCATCAGCTCGTTGCCCTGGTACACGTCCGGCACGCCGGGCGAACCGAACTTCAGCAGCGTGAGCGAGAGGCTGTTGAGCGCCCCGAACCAGGCCAGCGTGCGGGCCAGCGTCTGCAGGTCGTCGACGAAGCGCGGGTCGGCCTCGCGACTCAGCACTGCGCGCACGAAGCCTTCCAGCGCCTGCTCGTAGGCCTCGTCGGGGTTCGTCCATCGGGTGTGGAGCTTCGCCTCGCGCGCCGCCTTCTGCATGTAGCCCACGATGCGCTCGGTGTAGGGCTCGCGGGTGCTGTCGTCCAGGCCGCCGGCGGGCAGGGTGCCGAGCAAGGTCTGGTAGAGCAGGTATTCGTCCGTGGACGAAGGAGCACCGGAGGGCGCACCACCGGCTTCCAGCTTCCGGCGGATCCCGCGCGTCAGCGCGCGCCAGCGCCGCAGCGCCAGGCGCCAGGTCCCCGGCATCTCCGACAGCACGTCGATGCGGCAGCGCACGTCCTCGGAGCGCTTGTTGTCGTGGGTGGAACTGGCCAGCATGGTGTGCGGCCAGTGCCGCGCGCGGTCGGCGCTGGCTTCGTGGAACTGGTCCACCGTCATGCCGAAATGCGCCGGCTCGCCGCCCACCTCGTTGAGCGCGCTCAGCGGAAAGTAGCGGTAGAAAGCCGTGTCCTCCACGCCCTTCGCCGTGACCGGCGCGCTGAACTGCTGGAAGCGGATCGCCAGGTGCAGCACGCGCCGCTGCAACGCTTCTTCGGCGCCGGGCACGGCGCGCCCGAGCAGGGTCTGCTGCACGAAGTCGTAGATCGAGACGTCCGCCTCCCGGCTGCCGCGCCGTGCCTCGCGCGCGGCCCAGGAGATGAAGCGCTCGTCCTGCTGCGAGGGCGCCTCGATGATGTAGGTGCGGTAGACCGGCAGGCAGGCCGCGATTTCGCCCAGCGCGCGCTGCAGCGCATTGAAGGTGTAGTCGCGCGTGCGCCGGTCGGCGCGCGCGATGCGCAGCAGCTCGGTGGACAGCACCGCCAGCTCCGAGGCCAGCGCGCTGCGCATGATGTCGCGCTTGCCGGCGCGCGCCAGGGCCTGGAAGCTGTCGCGCACGCCGGTGAAGTTGCGCCAGATCTTCTCGAACTTCTCTGCCGCAGCGGTGTCGATGAGCACCCCGTTCGCGACGTTGGCGAAGCGATAGCCGGTGGTGCCGTGCACGTGCCAGTCCTCGGGCACTTCCTCGTCCTCGGCCTTGATCTTCTCCGCCACCACGTAGAGCGGCCGCGCCGGCCGCCCCTCGGCATCGCGCTCGGCCAGCACCAGGCCGGCGCGGCGGGCATAGCCTTCCTGCAGCTGCCGGAAATAGCGCGCGGGGTCGTAGAGGCCATCCGGGTGGTCGATGCGAAGCCCGTCGACCTGGCCGGAGGCGGCGAGGTCGAGTGCGAAGGATTGGGTCGCTTCGAACACCTCCTCGCGCTCCATGCGCAGCCCGGCCAGCGAGTTGATGTCGAAGAAGCGCCGGTAGTTGATGTCGTCCGCCGCCACGCGCCAGTAGGCGAGCCGCCAGGCCTGGACCTCGATCAGCGCGTGCAGCTCGTCGCGCGCGCTCGGCAGGTTGAGCTCGGCCGCGCGCGCGGTGATGGCGCGCACAACGGCCGGCTGGCGGGCCGCCAGCTGGGCCAGCTGGGTCTTGAGCAGCTCCTTGTCGCGTGCCCGCTCGGCGCGCGCCGGGTCGTCGCTCGCGTCGTGGCCCAGCAGCCGGCCGAAGGCGGAGGAGATGCCCGCCAGCTGAGCCGCGAGCGCCGCCTCGTCGAGCTGCGCGGCGGCGCCGCCGAGCACCCGCGGATAGCTCTCGGGGGCCAACGGAAAGCGGTGCTCGAAGTAGTACACCGCCAGGCTGCCGCTGCCTTCCTCGAAGCGCAGCACCAGGTCGCCGCTCATCAGCACGTCGCCGTAGTGGTCGCCCAGCACCGGCACCAGCACCTTGCCCGCGAGCTCGGGATTGAGCGGCTGCCAGTCGATGTCGAAGTGCTGGGCGTAGAGCGAGGCGGGGCCGTTCTCCAGCACGTCCATCCACCACGCATTGTCGGCCCCCATCACGCCCATGTGGTTGGGCACCAGGTCCACCAGTTGGCCCATGCCGTGTACGCGCAGCGCGGCGACGAAGCGCTCGAAGCCTGCGCGCCCGCCGAGCTCGGGGTTGACCTGGTCGTGCGCCACCACGTCGTAGCCGTGCATGCTG
Source organism: Variovorax sp. RA8 (assembly GCF_901827175.1). NCBI lineage: Bacteria > Pseudomonadati > Pseudomonadota > Betaproteobacteria > Burkholderiales > Comamonadaceae > Variovorax > Variovorax sp. RA8. The sequence goes on from NZ_LR594662.1 coordinate 1,477,255, forward strand.
CCGGCGCGGGCGCGCTGGATCGGCGAGCAGTACACATGGCTGATGCCCAGGCGGGCGAGGTAGGGCAGCACGCGGATCGCGTCGTCGAAGCGGAAGCCCTTGTGGAACTGGAGCCGGTAGGTGGCGCGCGGGATGCGCGCCTGCATCGAGCCGCGCTGCGAGGCGTCGGCTACGCGCGCCTGCGGGCGCAGCCGGGCCAGCGTGCGGCCGAGCGCATCCAGCGCCTCGCTCGCGGCCAGGGCATGCAGGTCGGCCGGCAGCTTGCGCTGCCAGTTGGGCTGCTCGTGGGTCGTGCCGGGCATGTTGGCCTGCTCGACCACGCCGAGCACGTCTTCGAGCTGGACCATCATGAGCAAGGCAGGCGCCTCGGCCAGGAAGGCGTGCACGGCCTCGACCGTGCGCGGCGCGAGCCGAGACTCGCTGCTGGCCTGCGCGATCTCCTCGGCACTCAGAAGGCCGGCATGCCGCACCGCCAGCAGCAGCTGCACGCGCTGGCGTGCGCGATCGAGCAGCTGCTGCTCGAGCTGCGCCTCGTCGGGAATCAGGCCGAGCTGCAGGCGCAGGCGCAGGTCCTCCCCGCACCACCAGCCGGCCAGCGTGGGCAGGTCGTGCGTGCCCACCGCGGCCAGAGCCTGCGCGGGGTAGGCGGCGGCCGGCTTGAAGGCGCCGTCCGCCTCGCGCTCGAAGAAGAGCAGCCGGTAGGACAGGATGTCGAAGCGCGCGAGCGCCTCGCGCATCTCGGGCTGGACGGTGCCGAGGTCTTCGCCGATCACCAGGCAGCGGTGGCGCTGGCTTTCGAGCGCGACGATGGCCAGCATCTCGTCCAGCGGGTAGCGCACATAGCCGCCCTCGCGCGCGGTGCCGCCAGCGGGAATCCAGAACAGGCGCATGAGGCCCATCACATGGTCGATGCGCAGGGCGCCGGCGTGGCGCATGTTGGCGCGCAGGGTGTCGATGAAGAAGCGGTAGCCCTCGGCGCGCAGGCGATCGGGCCGCAGCGGCGGCAGGCCCCAGCCCTGGCCGGAGGGGTTGAACTCGTCCGGCGGCGCGCCCACGCTCGCCTCGGCGGCGAACAGGGCGCCTTCGCTCCAGACATCCGAGCCGCCGCGGTCGCTCGACACCGCGAGGTCGAGGTACAGGCCGATGCCCAGGCCGAGCGCCTTGCAGTGCGCGTTGGCGCGCGCCAGCTGGCCCGCGGCCAGCCACTGCAGGTACTGGTGGAACTGCACGCGCTGCGCGTGCTGCCGCGCGAAGGCCTCCACCGCGGGACTCTCCGGGTCGCGATAGTCCTCGGGCCAGAGCGGCCAGCCCCAGACCGCCGCATCGGCCGCGTGGAAGTGCGCCTGCAGCGCTTCGAACAGCGCATGCCGCCGCAATGACTCGCCGCCTTCGGCAACGAAGGCCAGGAAGGCGAAGCCCGTGTCGTCCTGCGCGTCGCGGCCGTCCTGCGTCAGGCGGCAGGCGCGGAAGTGCGCGAACAGCAGCTCGAGCACCTCGAACTTCGCCTGCGCGACACCGGCGTAGTCCACCAGCGGCAGCTCGCGCAGCGCCGCGAGCCGGGTCTGGAATTCGAGCGAGCCCACCAGCCGGCGCGCGGCTTCGCAATGGGCGAAGTCGGGCACTGCCTCGACATCGATGCAGAGCACGTTGAGCCAGCGCCGCGAGGACGGACTGTACGGGCTCGCATGCGCCGGGTTGTGCGGAAAGAGCGCGTGCAGCGGATTGAGTCCCACGATGTCGGCGCCGCGCGGCGCCATCTGCGTGATGAGCTGCGCGAGGTCGGTGAAGTCGCCGATGCCCCAGTTGCGGCGCGAGCGCAGCGCATACAGCTGCAGCGCCGGGCCCCAGACCCGACCGCCGTCGCGCAGCGCGGCCGGGCGCCAGCAGCGCTCGGGCGCGCTGATGAGGAGGGTCTCGCCCTCCAGCCCTTCGATGCGCAGGCGGTGGTAGCCCATCGGCAGGCCGCGGGCGAACGGGACCTGGCGCTCGCACCAGCGCGTGCCGTCGATCTCGACGGCGGCCGTCTCCGGCAGTGCGGCGGTGTCGATCTCGCCCTGCTGCTTCCCGCCGTCTTCCTCCCACAGCTGCCAGCGCAGGCGCCCCATCGACGCCGGCATGCGCAGGGGCAGTGCCCAATCGGCGCTGGACGCGCGGATCACCCGCACCGGCGGCAGGCCGCACGACCAACTCGCGCGACGCTCGGCTTCCAGCAGCGCGCCGGCTTGCGCGCCGTCGTGCAGCCGCACGCCGAACTCGGCCAGGAGCGCGAGCAGGGTCTCGCGCGGCACCGGCTGGTGCGCGCCCCAGATGTCGTGGTAGTCGAGTGCGATGCCGAAGTGGGCGCAGAGCAGGGCGATCGCTTCCGATGCACCGTCGTGCGCCGCTTCAGTCAAGGCCGGGCTCCTGCAGCGTCACCAGCACGGCGCCGCGCGCCAGGCGCAGGGTGCCGCCACCGTAGCCGTCGCGCTCGACGGCGTTGATATAGAGGGTCTCTCCCGCCGGCGGCGCGACCCCCTCGACCGGCGCGTCGCCGAAGTGGGCCGTGAGGTGCAGGCGCGGGCCGTCCTCGCCGCGCGTCGTGTCCGCCAGCGTCCAAGCGACGCGCAGCAGGCCGCCCTCGGCGTGGAAGCGTCCCGGGCCGCACTGGCCCGCGAGCAGCGGCACCAGCCGCTGCCGGCGTAATGCCAGCATCTCGCCCAACTGGACGCGCCAGGCCTCGTGCAAGGGGTCGTCCCACTCCTCCCAGTGCAGCTTGGAGGCGAGGAAGGTGGATTCGGCATTGGGATCGGGAATGCGCGCGCGTGCCGCCTCGTCGGCGAAGGCCGCGAAGCGGCCGAACTCCTCGCGCCGGCCCTTGGAGACGGCGGCCGCCAGCTCGGGACCGAAGTCGCAGAAGTACTGGAAGGGCGTGGAGGCCTCGAACTCCTCGCCCATGAACAGCATCGGCACGTGGGGCGAGAATACGAGGCAGGTCCAGGCGGCGCGCACCAGGGCGATGTCGCCGATGGCCTGGATGCGTTCGCCGAAGGCACGGTTGCCGACCTGGTCGTGCGTCTGCAGGTAGGAGACGAAGGCGGCCAGCGGTAGCCGGCTGGCGTCCTCGCCGCGCCGCTCGCCGCCGCGGAAGGCCGAGGGCTGGCCCTGGTACACGAAGCCCTGCGCCAGCGCACGGCCGAACTGCGCCACCGGGTCGTCCGCGTAGTCGGCGTAGTAGCCGTCGGTCTCTCCGGTCGCCAGCACGTGGGCCGCATGGTGCAGGTCGTCGTTCCACTGCGCGGTGCCGCAAGACGGCAGCCCGAGCGCGTCGCGCGCGAGGAAGGAGGCCTGGTTGGCATCGTTCTCCAGCACCACGTGCACATGCCGCTCCCGGCCGGGGCCGCTTCGCAGCGCCTGGCAGATCTCGTGGACGATGTGCAGCGCCCAGTCGTCGCGGATCGCGTGGATCGCATCCATGCGCAGGCCGTCGAAGCGGAACTCCTCGACCCAGTACAGCGCGTTGTGGATGAAGAAATCGCGCACCGTGCGCGCCCCATCGCCGTCGTAGTTGATGGCCGCGCCCCAAGGCGTCTGGTGCTTCGGGTTGAAGAACTGCGGGCAGTAGGCGTGCAGGTAGTTGCCCTCCGGTCCGAAGTGGTTGTAGACCACGTCGATCAGCACCATCAGCCCGAGGCCGTGGGCGGCGTCGACCAGCGCCTTGAGGTCCTCGGGCGTGCCGTAGCTCGCATCGGGCGCGAAGGGCAGCACGCCGTCGTAGCCCCAGTTGCGCCGTCCCGGGAAATCGGCCAACGGCATGAGCTCGATCGCGGTGATGCCCAGCTGCGCGAGCGCGGGCAGCCGCGCCCGGGCCGCGGCGAAAGTGCCCTCGGGGGTGAAGGTGCCGACGTGCAGCTCGTACACAACGGCTTCCTCCCAGGGGCGCCCGCGCCAGTCCTCGTGCTGCCAGGCATGGGCGTTCGGATCGACGACGCGGCTCGCGCCATGCACGTCGTCGGGATTGAAGCGCGAGGCCGGGTCGGGCACGCGCAGGCCGTCGGGCAGGCGGAAGCGATAGGCGTCGCCGTGCCGTGCCTCGGGCAGGTCCAGCCGGTGCCAGCCGCCGCCATGGCGCAGCATCGGGTGTGCGGAAGGCGCCGCGCCAAGCTCCAGCACCACCTGCTCGACGCCCGGCGCCCACAGCGCGAAGCGCACGCCGCCGCCTTCGAGCAGGCTGGCACCGAAGGGCATGGCGTGAGCATGGTTCATGCCGGTGCCTCCGAAGGTGCTTCGAAGCTCGCCCGGGCCGTGCGGGTCATGAGCACGAAGGAGCGGCTCTGCAGCCGGTAGCCCGGCTCGGCCCAGGGCTGCGGCAAGTTGGCGCTCGCCTGGCCTTCCTCGGGCGGCAAGGCCCCGGTCGCCGTGTCGATCAGCAGGTGCCAGGGCTCGCCTGCCGTCGGCAAGACGAAGTCGAGGTCCTCGTGGTGGGCGCTGAAGAGCAGCAGGAAATCGTCATCGCGCACGGCCTCGCCGCGCGGCCCGGAGTCCGTGATGCCGAGGCCCGACACCAGCATGGCCAGTGCCCGCGCCTCGCCGTCGTTCCAGTCCTCGGGCGTCATCTCGCCGCCATCGGGGCGCAGCCAGCAGACGTCGTTGACCGTGCTGCCCTCCGGCGGCCGGCCCGTGAAGAAGTTGCGGCGGCGAAAGGAAGGGTGCGTGCGGCGCAGGGCAATGACGCGTCGCACGAAGCTCGTCAGCGCCTCGCGCTCGTCATCGGGACTCCAGTCGAGCCAGGTCCTTTCGTTGTCCTGGCAGTAGGCGTTGTTGTTGCCGCTCTGCGTGTGGCCGCGCTCGTCGCCGGCCAGCAGCATCGGCACCCCTTGCGACAGCAGCAGCGTGGCCAGCAGATTGCGCATCTGGCGCGCGCGCAGCGCAAGCACAGAAGGGTTGGAGGTCGGGCCCTCCTCACCGCAGTTCCACGACAGGTTGTGGTTGTTGCCGTCGCGGTTGTCCTCTCCGTTGGCTTCGTTGTGCTTCTCGTTGTAGGAGACCAGGTCGTGCAGCGTGAAGCCGTCGTGCGCGGTGACGAAGTTGATGCTGGAGTTCGGATGCCGGCCGGACCAGCCGTACAAATCCTGCGAGCCGGTCAGGCGCTGGGCGAACTCGCCGAGCTTGCCGCCGTCGCCTTTCCAGTAGGCGCGCACGCCGTCTCGGTAGCGATCGTTCCACTCGGCAAAGCCATAGGGGAAGTTGCCCACGCGATAGCCGCCGTGGCCCAGGTCCCACGGCTCGGCGATCAGCTTCACCCGGTTGAGCGTGGGGTCCTGGCGGATGGCATCGAAGAAGCCGCCCAGGTCCTCCACCTTGCCCGACTCGCGCGCCAGTGCCGAGGCGAGGTCGAAGCGGAACCCGTCGACGTGCATTTCCTCGACCCAGTAGCGCAGCGAGTCCATCACCAGCTGCAGGGCGCGCGGATGCTCGAGGTTGACGGTGTTGCCGCAGCCGGTGAAATCGTCGTAGAAGCGGCGGTTCTCGCGGTTGGTGATGTAGTAGGAGGCGTTGTCCACGCCGCGCAGCGAGAGCGTGGGCCCCATCTGGTTGCCTTCGCAGCTGTGGTTGTAGACCACGTCGAGGATCACCTCGATGCCGGCGGTGTGCAGCGTCTTCACCATGGTCTTGAATTCCTTGACCTTCTGCGAAGCGCTGTAGCGCATCTCGGGCGCGAAGTAGCACAGGGTGTTGTAGCCCCAGTAATTCTGCATGCCCTGCTCGGCAAGGTGGCGGTCGTTCAGGAAGGCATGCACCGGCAGCAGCTCGACGGTGGTGACGCCGAGGCGCCGGAGGTAGTCGACCACCGGCGCGGAACACAGCCCGGCATAGGTGCCGCGCAGCTGCGGCGACACGTCGGGATGCGTCATCGTGAAGCCCCGCACGTGCATCTCGTAGATCACCATGTCGTGCCACGCGATCTGCGGCGGCCGATCGTCGCCCCAGGTGAAGGCCGGCTCGAGCACCCGGCCCTTCGGCATGAGCGGCGCGCTGTCGCGGCGGTCGAAGGACAGGTCCTGGCGCTTGCTGCCTACGGTGTATCCGTACAGGGCGTCGCTCCAGCGCAGCTGGCCCACCAGGTCCTTGGCATAGGGGTCGATGAGCAGCTTGTTGGGATTGAAGCGATGTCCCTCCTCGGGCTTGTACGGGCCATGTACGCGATAGCCGTACGCCAGGCCGGGCCGCGCCTCGGGCAGGTAGCAATGCCAGACGTCGTCGGTGCGCTCGGGCATGGTGATGCGGTGGCGCTCATGGCGGCCCTTCTCGTCGAAGATGCACAGATCCACCTTCGTCGCGTGCTGCGAGAAGAGAGCGAAATTGACGCCTTCGCCATCCCAGTGAGCGCCGCGCGGATAGGGGCGGCCGGGCCAGACAGTGGTGATCAGATCGTTGGTTTTCATCGGCGAAATTTGCGCTCTTCGAGTCGTTCTGCGGGGTCTTTGCTCTCGCGTGGCCACCATTGTTCGATGCGTTCGGCTGCCCAGTCCTTGCCGCCCAGGCCGAATGCCAGGGCCAGCGCGAAGACCACCCCGGCCAGGATGACCAGGAAGCTCTCGCGCACGATGTCGCCGCCGACCTTGATCTGGTCGAGCGCGATGAGCACCACGAAGACCAGGATCGCGTACTGCGCCAGCTTGCCGAGGAAGACGGCGTCCTGCAGCTTGACGTTGCGGCAGTAGGCAGTCACCGTGTCTCCGACGAAGCGCGCGAAGTACGAGCCGAAGGCCAGCACCAGCACCGCGACGAAGACATTGGGGACGAACCACATCACCTTGCCGATCAGGTCGCTGATGTAGGTAAGCCCCAGGCCGTTGAACGCAATCAGCAGCGAGGCGAGGATCACCAGCCAGTACACCAGCACGCCGAACACGCTGGTGGTGTCGCCGCGCATGCCGCCCTGGCGCAGGAAGCCGTCGAGGCCGGCGCGCTCGGTGAGCACGTTGAAGTTGATGGCGTGCAAGGCCTTCACCACGGTGAAGCGCGCCAGCTTGGCGAGGAGCCAGCCGGCGACCACGACCACCACCGCGATGAGCAGGCGCGGCAGGAAGGCGCCGATCTGGAACAGGATGGCCCGCAAGGGCTCCAGGTGGATTCCGAAGCTTTCCATGATGCTTTTCTCCGTTGACCCGTGCGTGCTCGGCGGGCGTTCGTCAGGATGCGGCGTCGCGACCGGCCAGCGCCAGCAGGCCCTGCAGCGGGACCTGGACCCAGTCGGTGCGATTGTTCAGCTCGTAGCGCAGCTCGTACAGCGCCTTTTCGAGTTCGAACAAGTCCAGCAGTTGCAGGTCGACGGGCGTCGTGGGCTCGACTTCCTTCATGGTCTTGAGATAGGCGGACAGGAAGGCCTCCCGGCTGGTCGTCTCCCACTGGCGCACCGGCAGCTCCAGGCGGTGCAGCTCGTCGGCGTTCTGCGCCACGCGCTTGAGCGCCGACCAGCGCGCGTAGTTGAAGGAGCGCAGCATGCCGGCCACGTCGCGCAGCGCCGAACCCTTGGCCCGGCGCTCCTCGAAGGCGCGCGTGGGTTCGCCCTCGAAATCGATGATCACGAAGTCGTTGTCACTCACCAGGACCTGCCCGAGGTGATAGTCGCCGTGGTAGCGCGTCTTCAGGCCATGTCCGTTCCCGATTGCCGCGGAAGCCCGCGCCGCGAGCCGCCCTTCCTGCGCGAGCAGTGCCTGGGCGTCCTCCTGCGCGGGGCCGGGCAACTGGGGCAGGCGATCGCGCAGCATCGCCAGCGTCGTCGCGACGTCAGCGCTCGCATGCTCGCGCATGGCCTGGATGTCGTTGGCTGCCAGGGGTTCGGGGTCGAAGGCCGGATCGCCGGTGCGGCGCGCGAGTGCCAGGTGCAGTTCCGCGGTACGGCGGCCGAGTACCCCCATGAGCGCGGCGAAGCCGCCATGGGCCTGCGCCGGCGCGACCGTGGCAAGCGTCTCGGGCGCGGTGCGCAGTTCCTCGAGGAAGCGCTCCACGTAGCCCAGCGTGTACACCCACCCGTCGCCCTGGTTCTTCACGTAGCGCTGGACCATGGCCAGGGTCGCGGTGCGGCCGTCATCGCCGATGTATTCGAGTGCGCCCAGCACCGGCACGCAGTTCGGGTAGTGCACGACGCTGGTGAGGAAGCGCCCCATCTCGACCTCGGGGTTGATGCCGTCGCGCACGCGCCGGTAGGCCTTGAGGAAAAGGGTCTCGTCGAAAGTCACGACCGTGTTGCTGCTCTGCGCAGCCGGGCGGCCGACGGGCAGGGCGGCGAGGTCGGCTTCGATGCGGCCGAAGGCCTCGGTGGGTGTGAAGCGCAGGCGCCCCTTGGACGCCTGCAGTTCCATGCCGTCGCGCACGGCGCACACCATCGCGCGGCAGAAGGCCTCGTCGTAGAAGGCATCGGCCATGACGCCGACATTGGCCTGCTGCCGCACCTTGGCGACGCCTGCCTGCGTCAGGCGGTTGAGGCGGTCTTCGTCCTGCTCCTCCCAGGCCAGCGCCAGCGGCACGAAGTAGGCCGACGCCTCGGGCGGCCCGTCGAGCGAGACCAGGGGCAGCATCCAGCTGAAGCCGTCGCCGTCCCACACCGCATGGTCCACCAGGCGGGCGCGCTCGACCGCCGAGCCCTTGGCGCCGTACCAGCGCTGGATCTCGATGAAGCGCGGAAGGGTGTCCGTCTCGAACTGCGTCAGCATGCGCTCGGCCATGCCGATGCGCCAGGGCATCACGCGGTCGCGGAAGAAGCTGGTCCAGCCGTCGAAGAGCACCAGCGTGGGGCGGTCCTGCAGGCCCACGCCTTCCTGGTGCCAGCTGGGCATCTCGGCGTCCTGCGCGAGCCGGAACCAGTAGAAGCCGTAGGAGGTCAGGGTCAGCAGGTAGGGCAGCTCGCCGATGGGCGGGAAGGAGGTGCGTCCCAGCATCTCGACCGGGATGCTGCCCTTGTAGGCCGAGAGGTCCAGTTCCACCGGCTGAGCCGCGCGCGAGAGATTGAAGACGGTGAGGATGGTGTCGCCCTCGTATTCGCTGAGGTAGGCGAGGATCTTGCGGTTGCCGGGCCGCAGGAACACGCGCCGGCCGCGGCCGAAGGCCCGGCTGGTCTTGCGCACGGCGAGCATGCGCCGGGTCCAGTTCAGCAGCGAGCTGGCGTCGCGCGCCTGCGCCTCCACGTTCAGGGCCTCGTAGCCGTACATGGGGTCCATGATCGGCTGCAGGTAGAGGCGCTGCGGGTCGGCGCGCGAGAAGCCCGCGTTGCGGTCGGGGCTCCATTGCATCGGGGTGCGCACGCCGTTGCGGTCGCCGACGAAGACGTTGTCGCCCATGCCGATCTCGTCGCCGTAGTAGATGATGGGCGAGCCCGGCATCGACAGCAGCATCGCGTTCATCAGCTTCACGCGGTCCATGTCGTTTTCCATCAGCGGCGCGAGGCGGCGCCGGATGCCGACGTTGATGCGGGCGCGCAAGTCGGCGGCGTACATGAGGTACATGTAGTCGCGCTCCTTGCTGGTCACCATCTCGAGCGTGAGCTCGTCGTGGTTGCGCAGGAAGATGGCCCACTGGCAGCCCTCGGGGATCTCGGGCGTCTGCTGGACGATCTCGACGATGGGGTGGCGGTCCTCCTGCGCGATCGCCATGTACATGCGCGGCATCAGGGGGAAGTGGTAGGCCATGTGGCATTCGTCGGCATCGCCGAAGTACTCGCGCACGTCCTCGGGCCACATGTTGGCCTCGGCCAGCAGGAAGCGGTTCTTGTACTGCGCGTCGATGGCTGCGCGCAGCTGCTTGATCACCACGTGGGTTTCGGGCAGGTTCTCGTTGCTGGTGCCGTCGCGCTCGCACAGGTAGGGGATGGCGTCGAGCCGGAAGCCGTCCACGCCCATGTCGAGCCAGAAGCGCATGGTCTTGAACACCGCCTCCAGCACCCGCGGGTTGTTGAAATTGAGGTCGGGCTGGTGGCTGAAGAAGCGGTGCCAGTAGTAGGCCTTGGCCACCGGGTCCCAGGCCCAGTTGGAGGTCTCGGTGTCGGTGAAGATGATGCGCGTGCCCTGGTAGAGCTGGTCGGTGTCGCTCCACACGTAGAACTCGCGCTCGGGCGAGCCCGGCGGCGCGCGCCGGGCGGCCTGGAACCACGGATGGTCGCTGGAGGTGTGGTTGATGACCAGCTCGGTGATGACCCGCAGGCCGCGCTTGTGGGCCTCCTCCAGCATGATCTTGAAGTCGGCCAGCGTCCCGTAGTGCGGGTGCACGTCTTCATATTCGGCGATGTCGTAGCCGTCGTCGCGCAGCGGCGAGGGGTAGAAGGGCATCAGCCAGATGGTGTTGACGCCCAGGTCCTTCACGTAGTCGAGCTTGGCGGTGACGCCCTTGAAGTCGCCGTAGCCGTCGTCGTTCGAATCGAAGAAGGCCTTGACGTTGAGCTGGTAGATGACCGCATCGCGGTACCACTGCGGATCGTCGGTGCTGTCGATCTCGACGGTCTCCAGGAGCAGGTGCGATACCGGTGCGTTCATGTCAACAGGCCCCTAGAGGAAGTAGTCGAAGTCGCGTTCGTCGCGTACCCGCCGCCGCACCACGAACACATGCGCCGGCACGCTGTGCGGATCGAGCCGGATGAAATGGCGGCTGCCCTGCCAGAGGTAGCGCTGGTTGCTCAGCAGGTCGTGCATCTGGAAGGGATGCGCGGGCTCGCAGTCGACGAAGTCCAGGTCCAGCTCGAGCCAGCCGGACTGTACGTTGTGCGGGTCGAGGTTGACGACTGTCACGATCACGTTGCTGCCGTCGGCCGAGCGCTTGGCATAGGCGAGCAGCTCGCCGTTGTCGATCTGGAAGAAGCGCAGGCTGCGGTCTGCATGCAGGGCCGGGTTCTCGCGCCGGATGTGGTTGACGCGCGCGATGAAGGGCGCGAGGCTTTGCGGATCGTCGTGGTTCCAGCGGCGCAACTGGTATTTCTCGGAGTTCAGGTATTCCTCGCTGCCCTGCTCACGCGGCAGGTGCTCACGCAGCTCGAAGGCGGGGCCGTAGATGCCGTAGCTCGCCGACAGCGTGGCCGCCAGCACCAGGCGGGCCATGAAGACGGGGGTTTCGCCGCCCTGCAGCCGCTCGTGCAGGATGTCGGGCGTGTTGGGCCACACGTTGGGCCGGAAGTACTCGCTGCCGAGGCCCTGCGAGAGCTCTGTGAAGTACTCTGTGAGCTCCTGCTTGGTGTTGCGCCAGGTGAAGTAGGTGTAGGACTGCGAGAAGCCCAGCTTGGCGAGCCGGTGCATCACCTTCGGTCGGGTGAAGGCCTCGGCCAGGAACAGCACGTCGGGGTGCGCGCGCTTGAGCTCGGTGATCGCCCATTCCCAGAAGGGGAAGGCCTTGGTGTGCGGGTTGTCGACGCGGAAGATCTTCACGCCCTCGGCGATCCAATGCTCGAACACGCTCTTGAGCTCGGTCCAGAGCCCTTGCCAATCCTCGGTCTCGAAGTTGAAGGGGTAGATGTCCTGGTACTTCTTCGGCGGGTTCTCGGCGTACTGCACGGTGCCGTCGGGGCGCCAGCGGAACCAGGCGGGATGGGCCTTGACGTAGGGGTGGTCGGGCGCGCACTGGAAGGCGATGTCGAGGGCGATCTCCAGGCCGTGGCGCTGTGCCTCGGCCCGCAGGTGCTGGAAGTCCTCGCGGGTGCCCAGCTCGGGCAGGATGGACTTGTGGCCGCCTTCCTCTGCGCCGATGGCCCAGGGGCTGCCCACATCGCCGGGCTGCGCCGCGAGCGCGTTGTTCTTTCCCTTGCGCTGGATGCGCCCGATCGGATGGATCGGCGGGAAGTAGAGCACGTCGAAGCCCATGGCGGCGATCGCCGGCAGGCGCGCCTCCACGTCCTTGAAGGTGCCGTGCCGGTCGCCTTCGGGCGCGGTGGAGCGAGGGAAGAGCTCGTACCAGGTGCTGAAGCGTGCGCGCTCGCGGTCGGCCACGAGCGGCAGCTCCACCGGGTGGTGCGTGGCCAGGCGGCGGTCGGGATAGCGCTCGGCCAGGACGCAGAGCGCCTCGTCCAGTGCGAAGGCCTTGAGGGCTGTCGCGTCCATGCTGTTCTCGACCGCCGCGGCCTCCAGCTCACGGCTCCAGCGCGCCAGCGCCTGGGCATCGGCAGCTTTCGCGCGCCCGGCCCGCTCGGCTGCGGCGGCGATTTCATGCGCGCCCACCTGCGAGGCGATGCGGATGTCTTCCGGATCGACGCGGCGCGCCATGTCGTGGCGCCAGGATTCGAAGGCGTCGACCCAGGCGGTGACGGTGTAGCGGTAGCGGCCGATCGCGGGCGGCGCGAATTCGGCCTCCCAGACGTCGTTGCCCAATGCCTTCATCGGAAGCTCGGCCCAGTCCGCGTCGGCCTCGGCGCGCCAGCGCAACATCACGCGCAGCACGTCGTGGCCGTCGGCGAAGCAGTGGGCCTGCACGCGCAAGGCCTCGCCGGCCACGCGCTTCACCGCGAAGCGGCCGCCGTCGACGTTCGGCAGCACCGCATCGATGACGGCACGCACGCGGCCGTCCTCGCCGTCCGTGCGTTCGATCTTCGGGGCGGGCGATGCGGCGGCCTTAGGCATGGGGGTCGTGCTCCAGGATCAATGTCGACAACGGTGGCAGCGTGAGACAGAGCGAATGCATGCGGCCGTGCGAACGGACGGGCGAGGCCTCGACGCCGCCGAAGTTGCCCCAGCCCGCGCCGCCGAATTCGCTGGCGTCGCTGTTGAGGCGCTCGCGCCAAAAGCCGCCCCTGGGCACGCCGAGCAGGTAGTTGGTGCGCGGCACCGGCGTCATGTTGCTGACGACCAGCAGGGGCGCCCCTTCGCGCGGCTTGCGCAGGAAGGCGAGGACGCTGTGCTCGGCGTCGTCGGCCACGACCCATTCGAAGCCGGCGCCGGAGAAGTCGAGCTCGTGCAGCGCCGGCGTGGTGCGATAGACGCGGTTGAGCTGGGCCACGAAGCGCTGCAGCCCCGCATGGCCATCGAGCGCGGCAACCCACCATTCGAGCTCGCCGTCGTGGGTCCATTCGCGGCGCTGGCCGAACTCGCCGCCCATGAAGAGCAGCTTCTTGCCCGGATGCCCCCACATGAAGCCGAACAGCGCGCGCAGGTTGGCGAACTGCTGCCAGCTGTCGCCCGGCATCTTGCGCAGCAGCGAGCCCTTGCCGTAGACCACCTCATCGTGCGAGAGCGGCAGCACGAAGTTCTCGCTGAAGGCGTAGACCAGCGAGAAGGTCATCTGGTGATGGTGGTACCGGCGATGCACCGGGTCCTCGTGCATGTAGGCCAGGCTGTCGTGCATCCAGCCCATGTTCCACTTCATGCCGAAGCCCAGGCCGTCCATGTCGGTCGGGCGCGAGACGCGTGGCCAGGCGGTGGATTCCTCGGCGATGGTGACGGTGTCCGGGTGCTCGCGGTACACGGCGCGGTTGAGGGTCTGGAGGAACTCGATGGCCTCCAGGTTCTCGCGCCCGCCATGGCGGTTGGGGATCCATTCGCCGTGCGAGCGCCCGTAGTCGAGGTAGAGCATGGAGGCGACTGCGTCGACGCGCAGCCCGTCGATGTGGTACTTGTCCAGCCAGAACAGGCCCGAGGAGACCAGGAAGCTGCGCACCTCGTGCCGCCCGTAATTGAAGATGCTCGACTTCCACTCGGGATGGAAGCCCTGCATCGGGTCGGCATGCTCGTAGAGATGGGTGCCGTCGAAGTAGCCGAGGCCGTGCTCGTCGGTGGGGAAGTGCGAGGGCACCCAGTCCAGCAGCACGCCGATGCCGCGCTGGTGCAGGTGGTCGACGAAGTACATGAAGTCCTGCGGCGTGCCGTAGCGCGATGTGGGCGCGAAGTAGGCGGTGGTCTGGTAGCCCCAGGAGCCGTAGAAGGGATGCTCCGTCACGGGCATCAGCTCCACGTGCGTGAAGCCCATCTCGCGCACGTAGTCGGCCAGCAGGGGGGCGAGCTCGCGGTAGTTGAGGAACTGGCCGTCGCGGCGCCGCCAGGAGCCGAGATGGACCTCGTAGGTGGACATGGGCGCATCCAGCGCATTGCGCGCGGCGCGCGTGGCCATCCAGTCGCCGTCGCCCCAGTCGTAATTGAGCGACCAGGCGCGCGAGGCGGTGGCCGGCGGCGTCTCGCAGAAGAAGGCGAAGGGATCGGCCTTGTCGACCTGGTAGCCGTTGTGGCGCGAGCGGATGCGGTACTTGTAGGCCTGGCCGGGCGCGACCTCGCAGGCGGCGCCGGTCCAGATGCCGCTGTCCTCGTGCGCCTGCAGCGGATGGGCATCGCCGTTCCAGCCGTTCCAGTCGCCGACCACCGACACCGAGGCCGCATTCGGCGCCCAGACCGCGAAGCGGGCGCCGCCCTCGGCGCGGAGGTGGCAGCCCAGTTGATCGTAGAGACGGGAGTGCGTGCCCTCGCTGAAGAAGTAGCGGTCCTGGGCACTGAAGGCGGCGGAGGTGATGGGCACTGCGGGCGTCCTTGGCATTCGAGGGCCGCGGCCATGCGATGAACGCAGCCGGATCGGCGTTGAACGGACCGTTGTAGGTGCACCGCGGCGTCCCGGCAATGACCGCGGCCGCGCTTCAGCTTGTCGGACAGCGTCGCGACTTTAGAAGTGGGAGTGGACATCCGGATGCAGAGGAGGCAAGGGTTCGCGACCCCTGCGTCCGTTCCCGTATTCAGATCCGGCGATAGGCAGCAGCGAGCTCGGGGAGGAAATCCTCGAAGCGCGTGGGCGTCGTGTTCGCAGGCGTGCGGCCTGCGCGCGGGCCGACCCGCTCTTCGTTGAAGGCGCGCGTCATTTCCAGGTAGAGCGCCACGAAGCTGGGCGACAGGCCGGCGCCGACCAGCGCATCGTCCATCTCGGCCTCGGACAACTGGACATAGGGCAGCGCCGGCTGCCCGATGGCGGTCCCGAGCAGGCGGGCAATGTCCCGATGGCTCAGGTCGCGCTGGCCCAGGAGCTCGCGCACCGCGATGCCGGTCCAGTCGCACGCCAGCAGCGCCTGGGCTGCGGCCGCGGCGATATCGTCGGCCGCGATCATGGGCACGGGAAGATCGGGCGCGACGGTGTCGGCCAGCATGCCCGCTTCCTTGATGGTGCCGAGCGCGTCGTAGAGGTTCTCGAAGAAGGAGACCGGGCGCAGCAGCAGCAGGTCGATGCCGGCGATCTCGCGCAGGCGCTGCTCCTGCCGGTGCAGGCCGGCAATCAAGCCGGTGCCCTTGGGCACATCGGCGCCAAGGCTACTGAGCACCACCACCCGTCGCACGCCGCTGGCCTGCACGGCCTGCGCGATGGCCTCGCCTTCCTCGTCCTGCCGGGCTGCGTAGTCCGTTGCCTGGCGGTCGGTCGCCAGCAGGGTGTAGACCCCGTCGGCACCGCGGAAGGCTTGCGCGAGGAAAGCCGGGTCGCGGCTGTCGCCGGGCAGCACCTCGGCGCCGGCGCTCGTCAGCACAGCCAGCTTTTCGGGGTTGCGGCCAATGGCGCGGACGCGGGCGCCCGCCGCCAACAGGCGACGGGCGATCTTGCCGCCGGTGTGGCCGGTGGCGCCCATGACGGCGAAGAGAGGAATGGTGCTCACGTCAGGACTCCGGAGGTGGGTTGGACATGGCGTCTACTATGGTCGGCAGGTTCAGGCTGATCAATGCCTCAGCGTCGCTGATCGATGCTCGTTCGTCCAAGGCGGCTGGACGGACAGGTAGAGTGACCTCCATACTTGCCGCATGCAGATCGGCGATGCCTTCACCCCCGTGGACCCGCTGGGCGAAGCCCTGCATTTCCTGCTGCATGAACGGTGTCTTCTACTGCCGCTCCGAATTCAGCGCGCCCTGGGGCCTGACGCTGCCGCCCATGGCGCACTGCCTGATGTTCCATGTGGTGACATCCGGGCCCTGCTGGCTCGAGCTCGAGGGGCTGGAGCCGCAGCGGCTGGCGCCGGGCGACTTCGCGCTGGTGCCGCACGGCGCCGGCCACCGCTTGGTGAGCGAGCCGGGCGCCGAGGTGGCCGGGCTGTTCGACCTGCCGCGCGAGCAGCTCAGCGAGCGCTACGAGGTGCTGCACCACGGCGGCGGTGGCGCGGCCACCAGCCTGGTCTGCGGCGCGGTCCGCTTCGATCACCCGGCCGCGCAGCGCCTGGTGCAACTGCTGCCCGCGGTGATCCGCACGGACGCCGGGCGCTCGCCCGAGGCCGAATGGCTGGGCAGCACGCTGCGCTTCATGGCGGCGGAGGCCAGCGCCCTGCGGCCGGGCGGCGAGACCATCATCACGCGCCTGGCCGACATCCTCGTGATCCAGGCCATCCGCTCGTGGATGGCGCGCGACCCGGCTGCGCGCACCGGCTGGCTCGGTGCCCTCCAGGACCGGCAGATCGGCCGCGCCATTTCCCTCATCCACCGCGAGCCGGCGCGGCCGTGGACGGTAGCGTCGCTGGCGGCCGAGGCCGCGATGTCACGCTCCGCTTTCGCCGCCCGTTTCACGTCGATGGTCGGCGAGCCGGCGATGCACTACGTGGCGCGCTGCCGCATGCACATCGCGCTCACGCTGCTGCAGGAGAAGAATGCGCGGCCGGTGGAGCTGGCGAGCCGGCTGGGCTACCAGTCGGAGGCCGCTTTCAGCCGCTCGTTCAAGCGCTTCATCGGCATCTCGCCGGGGGCAGCGCGGCGCGGGCAGGTTGCCGTGCCGCCTGCGTTCTGAGAAGTCGTCGTTAGCAGCCGCATTGGCTTTCAATTGTTAATCGATTGGAAGCTGAGAGTAGAAGCATTGCGGCACGGAAGAGTGTCGGCGCCAAACCGTTCATTGAGAGTCGACTGATCAAGGCGCCCCTGCGCGACGACAGGAACGAGCGATGAAGTGTTTCCGTCTTGCTGAGTACGCGGCGTCGAAGAGAAAGATGCGGTTTGCATTTCATTTTTGAGCGTTCATCCATGGAGATGGACGCGCTGAAAAATGCGTTCAAACCTGTGTGGGCAAGCTCCCATTGACCGTGCTACCGGATGAAGGCTATGCGTACCGCCTGAACGTGAGCCCCAAGGCGATCAGGAACGGTGCGTATCTGCGCACACTCACTCGCCGCCAGTATCTCGGCGTTCTCATTCAGCAGAACGCCATCGCCATCGGTGCCCGTGGCGACCTGGACAGATCCATCCGCTACTTCGAATCCGCGGCCGAGCTCGATCCCCGGAACGTCTATTTTCCGAGAAACCTCCATGCACTCTGGATTCGCAAGGCCAAAGCCGCGTCATCCTTGGAATGGGCCGGCAAGTATCGCGAGATTGCCTATCGGTACTACGACCAGGCCTATGAGATGGGATGGACACGCGATCCTGATGCAAATACAAGGGGGAAGAAATGAAACTGATGCGCTCGCTGGCATTCATGCTGGCCTTGCTGTCGCTGCTCGTCACGAATGTGGTGGCACGCGAGTACTCGCCCACGACGGGGCGCTACATCCAGTTCGATCCGACCGGCCTGGATGGAGGCTGGAACGGATACGCGTACGTATCGAGCGATCCACTTGGTTGGTATGACGAGCGATTCCTTCCTGGGGACAAGATCCCGGGATATTGATAGTGGAGCTGACCATGGTCGAAGTCGCGACAATTTCTTTCCGTGACCTGGAGTCCCAGAGTGATGCCATCGCGGTACTGCGTGCCAATGAAGAGGTCATTTGCCTTTGCCTATCCGTAGCATCAAATGGTGACATCGAAGTTGCGATGAACAAGGCCGTAGCACAAGAGCTGCTCGAAGCCCTTCGCAAGGCTGTGGAAGGCTTCAGTCCCTGACTTGCCACAAAGGACTGTCGGGTTCGAGGGCGAAACTTCGTCTTTTGCGCTGACGCAGATTGCGTTGTTCAGCGGAGATGCTGCAGCGCTTCTTTGAAGAGGCTGGCTGGATAATTGAGTGGCCGCAATGATTCCTTGCGACGCCGTGAACACCCCCGTGGGGTTGATGCACAGGTAACCACTCCTCGGTTGCGACGCGAACAAGATTGACCTCAGGGACTTCCGATGAACGACAAATTCGATGCGCCTGCCCCTTGGGATGCCACCTTCGCGGCCAGGCTCCCCGGAAAACTGCTGCTCGTCGGCCTGACCTACCTTGACGTCGAAGGCAAATTGATCGACAAGCAGCAAATCTTCGGCCGCGTCCTGTCTGCCACGCCGGGCGGCGGCATCTCTCTCCGGCTGGAGGGGCGCCGCGCGGGAGAGCACTACGCGCTTCTGCCGGACACGCGCTCGTTTTGCAAGGCCAAGCCCGGCCAGTACCGGCTGCACGCAACGGGCGAGGTCGTGGTCAATCCGGACTACACCGTCACATTCTCGATTCGAAAGCAAGCTCGCCGTCCACCGGCGACGATCCACTGATGCGCCTCGACGGTCCAGGTTATCGGAGTGGCGCTGTCTTGGCGCGCCAGCGTCAATTGGGACGGAAGAGGTCCTGCGGGATGCCTGCCGCGTTGAAAAGGTAGTCGCGCGAGGCTTCCAGGTCCCGGCGCAGCCGGCGCAGGTCGACGTCGAGCAGCTTGCCTTTCCACTTGCGCACCTTGCCCGCGACGATCACCGTCTCGACGTTGGAGCGCTCCATCAGCGACACCACCGCACCCGGCACGACGTTGAGCGGTGCCACGTTGATCGCCTCGGCGTCGAGGATGATGATGTCGGCCTCCTTGCCCGGCGTGAGCGAGCCGGTCTTGCGATCGAGCCGCAGGTCGCGCGCGCCCTCCATCGTGGCAAAGCGCAGCACATCGCGCGTGGTCAAGAGTTCCGGCAGGGCGGGTGGGTTGTTCTGCTCCAACGCCATCTGGTTCACGAAGGCCTTCTGCAACGCCATGGCGCTGCGCATCTGGGTGAACATGTCGGCCGTCAGGGTGCATTCCACGTCCACGCTCAGCGAGGGCTGGATGTCCAGGGACAGCGTCTTGAGAATGGGTGGCATGCCATGGCGCATGTTCATCTCGATCGGGACGGCGAGCGAGACGCCCGCGCCTGCATCCTTCACCTTTTGCCAACTCATGTCGGACATCCCGGTCATGTGAATGAACAGGTTGTCAGGGCCGAACTGGCTGGACGCTGCGAGCGCATCGAAGGTCGGACCCATGCCGAAGCTGCCGACGATGTGGGCCACTACCTGCAGCCCGAGCTGGCGCCCGAGGGTCCAGGCCACCGCGAAGCCCGGCAGGTAGATCTCGCCGCCCATGGTCATGGACAGGAGCTGATCGTCGGAGCTGAAGTATTGCCCCTTGATGCGGGCGGCATCCGCCGGGTACTGGTTGCCGGGGACGTTGCCCGCGCTCTCGAAGTAGCCGAGCACGCTGCGCCGCCCCGAATCGGCCAGGCCCTTGATCGCGGCGTCGGAGTGCTGCGGCGAGTGATGGATCTGGGAGATGTCGTGCACCGTCGTGACACCCGCGTCGATCTGGCTGAGCGCGCCGAAGAGCTCGCTGATGTAGACGTCCTGCGGCCGATACACCGGAGCGAACTTGCCGAGGATGTGCTCGAAGTAGTTGATGGCGCCGTGCGGCTTGCCGTCGTTGAACAGCAGGCCGTCAGCCAGGAAGCTGCGCAGCGCGGTCTCGAACTGATGGTGGTGCGTATCGATGAACCCCGGCATCACGATCTTGCCGCGGGCGTCGATCACGGCGCCGAACGCTGGCAGGTTCGGTCCGACGGCGAGGATCTTCTTGCCTTCGACCAGCACATCGGCCTGGACGAAATCTCCCACTTTCGGGTCCATCGACATGACGTGGCCGCCGTGAATGACATAGCGCCGTCCGTGTCGGCCGCTGTCCCTGGGGGAATCGTCGTCGTCCTGCGCTGCAGCAACGCGCTCGGTGAACAGCCCCAGCCCGGCTGCCGCGGCAGCGGTCCCCGCCGTCCCGGCCTTCAGGAAATTGCGCCGTGAATAGCTCGCAGAATCGTGTGGCGAATGGGAATGGTCCTGCGGCCTGCCTTGATCGCACAGTTTGCACATAGGGATGTCTCCTCCAGTGTGGAGTCTTCCGAAATGACGGCTCCTGCGATCTTTCATAGGTGGAGCGACCCGCGGTGTAAAGCAGTGTTACATCGCCTTCCGGACTGAGGCGCCGGCTGCTGCCGCTAGGACTTCCAGAACCGGCGCGCCTGCGCGATCTTGTCCAGTGCCGCCCGGCATTGGAGCGCACCCGGGGGCTGTCGCGCCAAGAGCCAGCCGACCGCGAACCAGGCTCGGCCATCGTGGCCGGCCGCCTCGCGGTAGGCGCTGATCGCCACGGCCGCGTCGTTGTGATCGCCCAGGGCATCCTGCGCGGGGCGCAGTTCATTCAGGTAGCGCGCGGCACGGCCCTCCCCGAAGATCGGGGCGACGAACTCGGCCAGGTAACGCAGGCGCTTGAGCCGCTTGCGGACCCGGTGCTGTGCCTCGGGCTCCAGCGCGTCGAAACGCCGGCCGTCGCGCACCACCTGGCGGTGCAGCTTCGACAGGCGCGCGCGCAGCTGCTTACGGGCCGATTCGCCGTGCTGCCCGGCCGGGGCCGCGCCGGCGGGTTGTTCCTCGGGCGGCAGCGAAGCGGCGATCAGGCTGATCAGCACCAGCTGGAAGTCCTGGCCACGCACCACGGCGGCGGGGTCGGGCTCCGGCTCGGCGGGCTTGGGCCAGGTGACCGGCGGGCCGCCGACCGCTTCGATCTGCGGCTGCACCGTCTGCTGCAGGTGCTCGCGATCGCGCTGCCGGCCCAGCGCACGGAAGGCGTCCACCAGGGCGGGCTCCCAGGCCGGGTCTATGGCCGGCGCGAAGTCGGCCATCTCGCGCAGGGCGGTGCGCAGCCGACGGATGCCGACGCGCAGTTGATGCACATGCTCGGGGTCGGGGCTGCCGGCGGCCACTTCGCTGGCATTGGGCAGGATCTGCGCCAGGCAGGCACCGATCACGGCGCCGAACACCTGCGGTCCGTCCATGTGCTTGTTCAGGGCGGGCGGCTCGGCCTTGACCGCCTCGCCGTACTCGATGCCCTTGGCCAGCCGCTCGCCGCGCGCGGCCTTGGAGACCGTGTCCAGCGAGATCCGGTAGCGCAGGCGCCAGCGGCGCGCGAGCTCGAGCAGGGATCGCGGGCTGCCGCTCTTGAGCTCGATCTCGAGCTCGCATATGGCATGCACGCGGTCGCCCGCGCGTACCTCGCCGCGGTCGAAGGCGAGCTCGACCCGGGCATCGCCGGTGCGCATCTCGCGCAAGGTGCGGCGGATGTCGGTGGCGTGGAGCGGCATCAGCCGTGCCTCGGCCGGCTCCTGGCCGGCGTCACGCAGCGCTTTGTCGATGAGCGCGCCGACCGGCGTGCCCGCATGGCGCTCCAGGCGCGGCAGCGGCACGTCGCCGGCCTTGGCAGGCTCGATCGCGACGTTGTGCTCGTGGCGCTCCAGCGCACTGCCGCCCGGCGCCTTGGCGGTCTGCACCCAGCGCAGCCCTTCCTTGCGGATGCGCAGCACGATGCGCTGCGCCGCCAGCGTGCCATCGGCGGTGTCGTAGTAGAGGGCCTGCAGGCGTTCCCGCGTCGAGCGGCCGCGCGCAACCGCGCTTTCGACGGCCGCGCGGTCGTGCGGATCGACCTGGAACTTGAGCTCGAATTCGGTCACATCTTCTTCAGGCGGCAACCCGCCGGCAGCGCGCTCAGCCCGGGAGCTCGCTGACTTGCAGGGACAGGTCGAAAAGCTTGGACTTGCTCGCGTAATACCGGTCGAGCCGCCATTCCTTCAGGATGTCCATCGCCAGCTGGAAGCTCTTGTAGTCGAGGTCATAGAGGGTGACCAACTCGAAACTGCGCTCGGATTCGAGCGCCAGGACCAGGCGGGCGAGGATCTGGGCCGATTCGTTGGCCGGGTCCGTCTCGATGAAGCGGCGGGCGACCTTGATGGCGTTCATGGGCTGGGTTCCTCCTAATGGACCCGGAACTATAGCCAGCCCTACTTAGTCTTTTGTGACAGTCTGATGACAGTGTAGGTCTTAGGTTTTCCCTTGACGGGATCACTGAACCGGCGTCGGGATCGGCGTGACGGTCTCGCGAATCAGGCCGCCACCCAGCACGCTGCCTTCGACCGAGGTCCTGCCGGTGCCGCGCATGCGGGCCTCGCAGGCGGAGCGCTCGGCAGGCGGCTGCAGGGCGCAGCGGGCCAGGGCGTTCTGTTCGTAGCTTGTGGGAGGCGCGCTGGTCAGGCCGCCGCGCCGGGCTTCGTAGCGGGCGGCGCCCGCTTCTCGCAGGCAGGCATTGCGATCCTGCAGAACGCCGTCGCAGGCGGCGCGCTCGCGCAGGTATCTGGAGTCGGTGCCCTGTGCTGCGCCGAGGGACGGCAGCGCGAGGCTGCTGGCGGCAAGCACGAGGGCGAGGCTGGAACGAATGGTCTTGTTCATGTAGGCACTCCTTTCGGGATTGGCGCAGCATGCGCCGGCCGAAGGGGCAGTCTCCGCCGTTCTCGGGGCACGGGCTGTGGGACTGGGACGGCTCGCCGCCCGGCGGCCGTGCCGCGGCTTCATGTGGGACAGGTCCCGCACG
This sequence comes from Variovorax sp. RA8, assembly GCF_901827175.1. Classification (NCBI taxonomy): domain Bacteria; kingdom Pseudomonadati; phylum Pseudomonadota; class Betaproteobacteria; order Burkholderiales; family Comamonadaceae; genus Variovorax; species Variovorax sp. RA8. Next base: position 1,499,762 of record NZ_LR594662.1, read on the forward strand.
CCGGCCGGAAGCGCGCCGGCTTTCGCGCTTCAGGCTTCGGCGATGCGCTTGGCCAGGTGAGCGAGCGCTTCCTCGACCTGGTCGACCAGGATTAGCGACAGGTCGCCCGGCCGCAGCCGCTCGAGCGCGGTGTCGATGGCGATGAACTCGCCGCGGATCTCGTCGATGGCGCGGGTGCGGGTTGCACCCTCGAGGCCCTGGCGCAGCAGCGCCATGACTTCGCCGTCGGCCCGGCCACGCTGGGCGGCATCCTGGTAGAGGATCACGTCGTCGAAGGCCTGGCCGAGGATGGCGGTCTGGTCGCGGATGTCGCAGTCGCGGCGGTCGCCGGCGCCGCTGATCACCACCGAACGCTTTTTCGCGGGCATGGTGTCGACCGCAGCGACCAGTGCCCGCATGGCATCGGTGTTGTGGCCGTAGTCGGCGATCACGGTGGCGCCGCGGTAGTCCATCACGTTGAAGCGGCCGGGCACGCCGGCCGCGTCGTTCTTGAAGCTGGCGAGGCCGCGGCGGATGCTGTCCCAGTCGAGGCCCACGGCCCAGGCGGCGGCGACGGCGGCCATCACGTTGTCGACCTGGAAGCCGATGCTGCCGTTGCGCGTGATCTGCACGTCGCGCAGCGGAATGCGCTCGCGCCACGAACCCTCGGCCGCGGCCAGCGTGTCCTGGTCGACGTAGACGGTGCGCTTGCCCTGGGCGCGATGCGTGGCCATGACCGGGTGGTGCCGGTCGCGGGCGAAGAAGATCACGTTGCCCGGGCAGCTCGCAGCCATGGCCGCCACGTTCGGATCGGCCGCGTTGAGCACCGCGTAGCCATGGGGCGCCACGTTGCGCACGACCACGCGCTTGAGCACCGCCAGGTCCTCCACGGTGGTGATGTAGTTCAGGCCCAGGTGGTCGCCGCTGCCGATGTTGGTCACCACCGCCACCTGGCAGCGGTCGAAGCCGAGGCCTTCGCGCAGCACGCCGCCGCGCGCCACCTCGAACACGGCGGCGTCGACGTCCGGATGCAGCAGGACGTTGCGCGCGCTCTTGGGGCCGCTGCAGTCGCCGCTGTCGGTCTGGCGTCCGTCGACGTACACGCCGTCGGTGTTGGTCATGCCGGTGCGCAGGCCGCTGCCGGCGAGCAGGTGGTTGATCAGGCGCGCGGTAGTGGTCTTGCCGTTGGTGCCGGTCACCGCCACCACCGGGATGCGGCCGTCGTCGCCGGGGGCGAACAGGGTGTCCATCACCGCCTCGCCGACCGCGCGGCCGCGGCCGAAGGAGGGCGAGATGTGCATGCGCAGGCCGGGCGCGGCATTGACCTCGACCACACCGCCGTGCTGTTCCTCGAGCGGGCGCAGCACGTTCTCGCAGACCATGTCGACGCCGCAGATGTGCAGGCCGACCATCTGGGCGGCATCGACCGCGCGCGCCGCGACTTCGGGGTGCACCGTGTCGGTCACGTCGGTGGCGGTCCCGCCGGTCGACAGGTTGGCGTTGTTGCGCAGTACCACGCGCTGGCCCAGCGCCGGCACGCTGTCGGGCGTGAGGCCCTGGGCCTCGAGGCGGCCGACGGCGATGTCGTCGAGCCGGATCTTGGTCAGCGAGGTGGCATGCCCTTCGCCGCGGCGCGGGTCCTGGTTGACCAGGTCGACCAACTGGCGCACCGTCTGCCTGCCGTCGCCGATGACCTGCGGCGGGTCGCGCCGCGCGGCGGCGACCAGCCTGTCGCCGACCACCAGCAGGCGGAAGTCGAAGCCCGGCAGGAACTTCTCGACCATCACCTCGCCGTAGGCCGCGGCCGAGTCGTAGGCGGCGGCCAGCTGCTCGCGCGTGGCGATGTTGACGGTGACGCCCTTGCCCTGGTTGCCGTCCTGCGGTTTCACCACCACCGGCAGGCCGATCTCCTGCGCGGCGGCCCAGCCGTCCTCGACGCTCGTGACGGGGCGGCCCAGGGGCACCGGCACGCCGGCGGCGTTGAGCAACTGCTTGGTGAGCTCCTTGTCCTGCGCGATCGACTCAGCCACGCCGCTGGTGCAGTCGACTTCCGCGGCCTGGATGCGGCGCTGCTTCGAGCCCCAGCCGAACTGCACCAGGCTGCCGCTGGTGAGGCGGCGGTAGGGAATGCCGCGCGCCACGGCGGCATCGACGATCGAGCCGGTGCTCGGGCCCAGGCGCTCCGATTCGTCGAGGTCGCGCAGCTCGGTGATGGCGGCGTGGGCGTCGAAGGCGGCGCCGGCCTGGGCGGCGGCGATCAGTTGCTCGGCGAGCTCCAGGGCACGCCGGCCGACGGCCTCCTCGCTGTACTGGAAGGCGACTTGATAGACGCCTTCGTCGACGGTGCGCGCGGTATGGCCGAAGTTGACGGCGCAGCCGGCCTGGGACTGCAGCGCGACGGCGGCGTTCTCCAGCACGTGGGCCAGCGCCAGCGGCTGGCCGAGGACGATCGGGTGCAGTTCGCCGATGGTGGGGAAGAGGGCGCGCAGGCGGCTCTCGAAGCCGGGCAGCCGTCCGACGGCGTTCTCGTCGCCGCTGCAGGTGACGATGGCCTCGATGCAGGTGTGGCGGCTCCAGAGATTGGGCCCGCGCAGCGCGCGAATGCGTTTGACGTCCATAACGATGAGGCGAAGGGGCGATTCGGGAGCCGGGCGCTGCCGGTCAAGCCATTTGTTGTTGGGGCGAAAGAAGGGTCTGGGACAGCTGCAGCGAGGCGAGGGCGGCCTGCAGGTCGGCTTCGAAGGCTTCGATGCCGGCGCCGATCAGGCTCAGCGGAATGCCCAGGGCCCAGGCGGCGGCGACGGCGGCCAGCAGGCTCTCGAGGTCGACGCCCGCATGGGTGGCGCGCCAGATGGTCAGCCGTCCCAGCCCGGGCAGGAAGGATTCGCTGCTGCCGTTGGCCAGGACCACCCGGTCCTGCCGCACCAGCACGGCCTTGCCGCCCGCCTGCTGGTGCTTGAACAGCGCCTCGGCCTGCGGATTGGTCGAATACAGGATCACCTCGCCGTCGCACAACGGCGCCAAACCAGCGACGCGCATGTCCACCGCATTGAGCACGGCCGTGCCTTCGGGCAGCACCACGTCGACCTGGGTGCGCAGCACCTTGACCATCTGGTCGCTCTCGGTGATGTCGAACTCGCCCAGAGCCTCGGCGCCTTCCAGGTCGGTCACGATGCCGACCTCGCAGCGGTCGTAGGCCAGGCCGTCGCGCAGGATGGTGCCCGCGCCGTTCTCGATCACCACGGCCTGCACGGCGCGGTTCATCAGCAGGCGGCGGCCGGCGTCGAAGTTGGCGCTGTCGCGCGCGTCGACGCGGCGCCGCTCGAGGAACAGGCCGTCGCGGCACGCCAGGCCGGTGTGGCGGCCGCCCAGGCCCACCAACCAGGCGACCAGGCGCGCCAGCACGGCGGTGCCGCGCGAGCCGGCCACGCCCACCACGGGAATGCGGCCGGGCGCTTCATCGGGGAACAGGTGGTCGCAGATCGCGCGGCCCACCGGCCGCGGCGAGCCCACCGCGGGCTTCAGGTGCATCAGCAGGCCGGGGCCCGCGTTGACCTCGACGATGGCGCCGCCCTGCGCCGCCAGCGGGCGGGCGATGTCCTGCGCCACCAGGTCGATGCCGGCGATGTCCAGGCCCACCACCCGCGCGGCCAGCACGGCGGCATGGGCGACCTCCGGATGGACCTGGTCGGTGCAGTCGAAGGCCATGTTGCCGTTGCGCTGGATGGTGACCACCCGGCCCGCCGCCGGCACGGCCGCGGCGTCCAGGCCCTGGCGCTTGAGCTCGAGCTGGAGCTTGGCGTCGGTCGCGATGTCCAGCACGTCGAGCGGGAATTCCTCCTCGGCGCCGCGCCGCGGGTCGCTGTTGAGCTGGCTGTCGATCAGCTGGGCCACGGTGGAGCGGCCGTCGGCCGTCACGGTGATGATCTCGCCGCGCGCGGCCGCCACCACCTGGCCGCCCACCACCAGCAGGCGATGCTCATGGCCGAGGACGAAGCGCTCGACCATCACGTCGCTGCCCTCGGGCTCGGCGACGGCAAAGGCGGCTTCCACCTCCTCGCGGGTGTTCAGCTCGAGCGAGACGCCGCGCCCGTGGTTGGCGTCGGAGGGCTTGACCACCACCGGCAGTCCGATGTCCTCCGCGGCTTCCCAGGCCTCCTGGGCGCTGGCGACCACCTGGCCTTCGGGCACCGGCACGCCGCAGCCGGACAGCAGCGTCTTGGTGAGCTCCTTGTCGCTGGCGATGGATTCGCCGATCGCGCTGGTGTAGTCGGTCTCCGCGGTCCAGATGCGCTGCTGATGGGCGCCGTAGCCCAACTGCACCAGGTTGCCGCTGTTCAGGCGCATGTGCGGGATGCCGCGGTCGGTCGCGGCGCTGACGATGCAGGCCGTGCTCGGGCCGAGGTAGCAGTCCTCGACCTTGGCCTTGACGGCACCGACCGCGCGCTGCACGTCGGCGGCGTCGAAGGGGGCGTTGTTGATGGTGGCCATCAGCAGGCGGTGGCCCTCGGCCAATGCGACGCGGGCGACCTGCTCGTCGCGCGCCCGGAACACCATCCGGTAGACGCCGTGCTGCGAGGTGCTGCGGGTCTGGCCGAAGCCGGTGGGCATGCCGGCCAGGTTGAGCAGCTCGATCACCACGTGTTCGAGCACATGGCCCGCCCAGGTGCCTTCGGTGAGACGCTGGATGAAGCCGCCGCGCTCGCCGACGCCGCAGTGGTGTTCGACCAGTGCCGGCAGCAGGGTGGTCAGGCGCTCGGTGAACCCGTCGATCCTGTTGGAAGGGTGGTCTTCCAGCGCGCCCAGGTCGAGCCAGACTTCCAGGACGGGCCGGTAGGTCCAGAGGTTCGGGCCGCGCAGGTAATTGATGCGCAGGAGGCGGATGTCGTCGAAACGGGTCATGCAAACGTTCGTTGTGCTTTGGCCGAGCACGGCGGCGCCTTCAGGCGCGCCCATGGTGATCGGTCAGAATCGGCGCCCGGCGGGCACCATGAAGGGGCCCCCGGCGGGCCAGACACACAGAAACACAATGCAACATCACGATCCAGTCGGCACCCCGAAGGGCGAAGAGGAGGGGGCTCCAGACGCGCTGAAAAGCCGGCTCAGAGCTGCCGAAAACGTGCTGGCGACGATCCCGGTTGACCTTGATGGCGAACTTCGGTTTGCTTCCGGCCTGCTCGCCCTGACCGATCGACGCCTGCTCGCCCGCGATGCGCAGGGGGCCTGGGCCGAGTGGCCGCTGGCCCATCCGGGGCTCGAGCTGCAGATGGCCGACCATGCCGGCATCGGCACCCTGGACCTGCTGGACGCCCGGGGAAGGCTTGCACGGTGGCGTTACACCCTGGCACAACAGGCTGCGGCGCTGCGGCTGCAGAAGCTCCTCGGCCAGCAGGCCGCCGGTGTCGCGCCGGCGACAGAGGCCGAGGCCGACGAGGCCCCCGTGCCTGAGCCCGAACTGCAGGCCCCGCCTTCCACCTGGGTGCTGCTGCGCCTGGGCCGCTTCGCCCGGCCCTACCGCAAGCAGCTGATCGCCGGCTTCCTGCTGACCCTGGCCTCGACGGCGGCCACGCTGGTGCCGCCCTACCTGACCATCCCGCTGATGGACGACATCCTGATCCCGTTCCAGAACGGCCAGGAGATCGCCGTCGAGAAGGTCGCGCTTTTCCTGGGGCTGCTGCTGCTCGCGGCACTCACCGGCTGGGCATTGGGCTGGGCCCGGACCTACCTGCTGGCGCTGGTCTCCGAGCGCATCGGCGCCGACCTGCGCACCACCACCTACGAACACCTGCTGACCTTGCCGCTCGATTACTTCGGCGGCAAGCGTACCGGCGACCTGATGGCACGCATCGGCTCGGAGACCGACCGCATCAACGTGTTCCTGTCGCTGCACGCCCTCGATTTCCTGACCGACGTGCTGATGATCGCCATGACGGCCGTCATCCTGGTTTCCATCAACCCGCTGCTGGCGGTCGTCACGCTGGTGCCGCTGCCTTTCATCGCCTGGATGATCCACGTGGTGCGCGACCGGCTTCGCACCGGCTTCGAGAAGATCGACCGCGTCTGGAGCGAGGTGACCAACGTGCTGGCCGACACCATCCCCGGCATCCGCGTGGTCAAGGCCTTCGCGCAGGAGAAGCGCGAGGCCGACCGCTTCCGCGCCGCCAACCTCTACAACCTGCAGGTCAACGACAAGCTCAACAAGACCTGGTCGCTGTTCACGCCCAGCGTGTCGCTGCTGACCGAGATCGGCCTGCTGGTGGTCTGGGGCTTCGGCATCTGGCAGGTCGCGCGCCACAACATCACGGTGGGCGTGCTGACCGCCTTCATCGCCTACATCGGGCGCTTCTACACGCGGCTCGATTCGATGAGCCGCATCGTCTCGGTCACGCAGAAGGCAGCGGCCGGCGCGAAGCGCATCTTCGACATCCTCGACCATGTGAGCAACGTCCCCGAGCCCGCCGACCCGGTGAAGATCGAGCGCGTGCAGGGCCGCATCCAGATGCGCGACGTGGGCTTTCGCTACGGCAGCCGGGCGGTGATCCGCGACCTCGACCTGGTGATCGAGCCGGGCGAGATGATCGGCCTGGTGGGCCACAGCGGCTCCGGCAAGAGCACGCTGGTCAACCTGATCTGCCGCTTCTATGACGTGACCGACGGCGCCATCCTGGTGGACGGCACCGACATCCGCCGCTTCGCGGTGGCCGACTACCGCCGCCATGTGGGGCTGGTATTGCAGGAGCCCTTCCTGTTCTTCGGCACCATCGCCCAGAACATCGCCTACGGCAAGCCCGAGGCGACGCGCGAGGAGATCGTGGCCGCCGCGCGCGCGGCGCATGCGCACGACTTCATCCTGCGCCTGCCGCACGGCTACGACTCGCTGGTGGGCGAGCGCGGGCAGGGGCTCTCGGGCGGGGAGCGGCAGCGCATCAGCATCGCGCGGGCGCTGTTGATCGATCCTCGCATCCTGATCCTCGACGAAGCCACTTCCGCCGTGGACACCGAGACCGAGAAGGAGATCCAGAAGGCCCTGGACAACCTGGTGCAGGGTCGCACCACCATCGCGATCGCGCACCGGCTCTCGACCCTGCGCAAGGCCGACCGGCTGGTGGTGATGGACCGCGGCGAGATCGTCGAGGTCGGGCCGCACGACGTGCTGATGGAGAAGCAGGGCGCCTATTGGCGGCTCTACCAGGCGCAGCTGCGCCAGGCCGACGACGAGAGCCCCGGCTCCGCGGCCGAGCGGGCCGGGGCCGCGCTGGGGTTCGGTGGGCATGCGGCCCATCCGGCGGGAGACGCATGATGAGCGCAGGTTTCAAGCTGGAACGCGATGCCTTCGGCCACTTGGTGCTGATCGAGGCCGAGGGGGTCCGTCACGTCGGCGTGGTGCCGGTGCGCGCCTTCCCGTTGAGCGCGCCGGACGAGGGCCTGTCGCTGGTCGGCAGCGAAGGCCGCGAGCTGCTGTGGATCGATCGACTGGCCGACCTGCCCGAGCCGGCGCGATCGCTGCTCGCCGAAGATCTGACTGCGCGCGACTTTGCGCCCACGCTGCTGAAGCTGCACAAGGTCTCGAGCTTCGGCGTGCCGAGCACCTGGACCGTGAGCACCGACCGCGGCGACGCCCGCTTCGTGCTCAAGGCCGAGGAAGACATCCGCCGGCTCGAGGGCGGCGCACTGCTGATCGCGAGCGCGCATGGGGTGCAGTTCCGCATTCCGGATGTGAAGGCGCTGGATCGGGCGTCGCGCAAGCTGCTGGAGCGATTTCTATGAAGCGCACAGTTCTTGGACCTGCAAGAACCGGAATTGCTTGAAGCCAAGCTCTGACAGCGTGACGCTGGGGTCGGCACCATTCTTACGCTTCTCTCTTACCACTTCGCCATGCACACCACCGCGCTCGTCCTCTTCTCCGGCGGCCAGGACTCCACCACCTGCCTGGCCGAGGCGCTCGACAAGTACGAACGGGTCGAGACCGTCGGCTTCGACTATGGCCAGCGCCACATCGTCGAGCTCGAAGCGCGCCGTACCGTGCTGGCGCGTCTGCGGGAGCGCTTCCCGCACTGGGCGCCGCGGCTGGGCGAGGATCATCGGGTCAATGTCGATGTGCTGGGGCAGATCAGCGAGTCCTCCCTGACGCAGGACATCGCTTTCAAGATGCAGGCCAACGGCCTGCCCAACACCTTCGTGCCGGGGCGCAACCTGCTGTTCCTCACGCTGGCCGGCGCACTGGCCTACCGGCGCGGGCTGGAGGTGATCGTCACCGGCGTCTGCGAGACCGACTTCTCGGGCTATCCCGACTGCCGCGACGACACCATGAAGGCGATGCAGCTCGCGCTCTCGCTGGGCATGGACCGGCGCTTCGTGATCGCGACCCCGCTGATGTGGATCGACAAGGCCGCGACCTGGGCCATGGCGCACCGGCTGGGCGGGCAGCCGCTCGTCGACCTGGTCATCGAGGACACGCACACCTGCTACCTGGGCGACCGTGACCAGCGCCACGCATGGGGCTATGGCTGCGGCAATTGCCCCGCCTGCGAGCTGCGCGCCCGCGGCTGGGAACGCTACGCCGCGTCGAGCCGGTAGCGCGCGCCCGTGCCTTCAGGTTGCGGCACGAGGGTCCAGCGCTTGTCGTGGAAGGCCGCTGCCGAGGCCCGGTGCGCGATCGACACCATCGCTCCGCCGGCCGCGCGCACGCCGTCCGCCAGGCGCTTGTAGAGCGTCTCCTCGGCCTGCGCATCGAGCGCGCTGGTCGCCTCGTCGGCGAACAGCCAGGCCGGCTTCTTGAGCAGCACGCGCGCGATCGCCAGACGCTGCTGCTCGCCGCCGGAGAGCTTCTGGCTCCAGGCGTCGACGTCGTCGAGCCGGTGGGCGAGCCCGGGCAGCAACGCATCCTCGAGCGCCTGCTTCAACTGCGCGTCGCTGTAGTCGCCTGCCGGCTGAGGATAGGCCAGCGCGTCGCGCAGCTTGCCGTCGGGCACATAGGGCCGCTGCGGAATGAACATCGCGTTCTCCGGCATCGAGACCTTGCCGCTCGCGAAGGGCCAGATCCCGGCGAAGGAACGGAACAGCGTCGACTTGCCGCTGCCCGAGGGGCCCTGCAGCAGCACGTGCTCGCCCGGCTTGACGCTGAGGGCGGTCTTGGCAAGCAGCGGGGTCCCGTTGGGCAGTGCGATGTCGAGGTCATGGGTGGCCAGCGAGCTCGCGCTGTCGCGCACCATCGCGCCATCGGGCTTCGCATGGGCCCGCATGGCATCGTCGAAACTGGTGAGTCGGTCGGCCGTCGCGCGCCAGACGGCGACGCGGTCGTAGTTGTCGATGAACCAGCTCAGCTGCGTCTGCACCTTGTCGAAGGCCGTCACGATCTGCATCAGCTGCCCCAGCGGGAAGGCGCCGCCGAAGAATCGCGGCGCGGCGATGATGAAGGGGAACACAGCGGCCGCCTGCCCGAAGGAGAGCGTGAAGGAGACCAGGTTCTTCTGTTGGCGGATCAGCGTCAGGTAGTTGCGCAGCACGGCGCCGAAGCGCTTCTCCAGCTGGGCGTGCTCGACGCCCTCGCCGCGGTCCAGCGCGATCGCCTCGCTGTACTCGCGCACCCGCACCAGGTGGTGACGGAAGTCGGCTTCGAAGCGCTGCTGCCTGAAGTTGGTGCCGATCAACGGCCGGCCGATGTAATGGGTGATGACGGTGCCGATCACGCAGTAGGCGATGGCGAGCCAGACCATCGAGCCCGCGACCTCGTAGGTGCTGCCGCCGAGCTTGAAGTCGACCACGCCGCTCAGGCCCCACAGGATGCCGATGAAGCTCACCAGCGTGACCACCGCATTGAGCAGCCCCATCGACAGCGTGACCGTGTAGTCGGTGAACAGCTGCAGGTCTTCCTGGATGCGCTGGTCGGGGTTGTCGGGCGAATGGTTGTCGTTGCTGGCCGCGTAGCGCGCGAGCTCGAGCCGGTAGAAGGTGCGGTCGGCGATCCAGCGCGTGAGATAGCTGCGCGTCATCCACGCGCGCCAGCGGATCTGCAGCAATTGGGTCAGATAGAACTTCAGGATGCCGATCGTGATGGCACCGAAGGCGATCCAGCAGAAGAAGCCCAGCTCGCGCCAGAACACAGCCTGGTCGCGGTTCTCGAGCGCGTTGTAGAAGCGGCCGAACCACTGGTTGTTGAGCACCGCCATGTAGACCGTGCCGAGGTTGAGCACGATGATGACGAGGAGCAGGCCGCGCGCCTTCCATCGGTCTTCGGAACGGAAGTAGGGCGCGGCGAGCGCCCCGATGCGGCGCAGCGTGGCGAGCATGCTCGTGGAGCGGACGGGATCGTTCATGGGCGTGGGGCTCGGGTTGGCGGCTGGAAGCAGCGCCTTCCAGGCCATCGTAGCGCCAGCACCGGCCGCTCCCTTAAGCGGTTCTGAAACGCCGCCCCTGCCGCCGGTCAGCGTGGGTTGCTGATCCCGCTGGACACGTGCCCCGCAGGGACATGGCGCGCGGCCGCATCGACATGGCCGGTCTGGTCGTCGAAGAAGAAGTCGGGCTCGAATTCGCGCAGGAACTCGCCCTTGGACAGGCCGCCGAGGAACATGGCCTCGTCGACGCGGATGTTCCAGTCCATCAGCGTCTGGATCGCCCGGCGGTGGGCGGGGGCGCCGCGCGCCGTCACCAGCGCCGTGCGGATCCGCATGCCGGTGCTCGAGGCCTGCTGCAGCCGGTGCAAGGCCACGAGGAAAGGCTTGAAGGGGCCGGCCCCCAGCGGCACCCCGGCCTTGCTGGTCTCGTGCGCCTGGAAGGCGTCCAGGCCCTCGAGCTGGAACACCTTTTCCGCCTCGTCGGAGAAGAGGACCGCGTCGCCGTCGAAAGCGATCCGCACTTCGTCAGGGTGCAGGGCGCTGGCCAGCGCGCCGTCGACCCGGACATGCGCGGCCGGGAAGCCGGCGGCGAGCGCCTCGCGCACGTCGGATGCGTTGGCCGACAGGAAGATGTCGGCATTGAGCGGCCGGAGGTAGCGGTAGGGAGGCCGTCCCTGTGTGAACACGCCTCGCTGCACGCGCAGTTCGGCGGCCGCGCCGGAGTTGAAGATGCGCATGCCGGAGACCGGATCGTTGCGCGAGAGGATCACCACCTCGACGCGCTGGATGCCGTCGTCGTTGAAGCGCAGCAGCTTGCGGATCATCGAGTACGCGATGCCGGGCGCCGCCGGCACGTCGAGGCGCTCGAGCTGCAGCCGCATGTAGGCGTCGGGGTCGCCGGCATCGAACAGGCGGTTCTCTTCTTCCAGGTTGAACAGGGCGCGAGACGAGATCGCGACCACCAGCTTGTCGTCAAGGGAGACCGGCATCGTCGGCTACTTGACGAACTGGTTCAGCTGGATGATCGGCATCAGCACCGCCAGCACGATCAGCATCACCACCGCGCCCATCGCGACGATCAGCAGCGGCTCGAGGATGGTGGCCAGGTGCATGGCCCGGCGCTGTACCTCGGCGCCCAGCTGCGTGGCCGCGCGCTGCAGCATCAGGGGCAGGGTGCCGGTCTGCTCGCCCAGCCGCGCGAACATCGAGACGATGCCGGGAAAGCGCTTCTTCTGCGCCAGCGCCGCGGCCAGCGGCGCACCTTCGCGCACCAGCACCAGCGCATCGAGCGCATCGGCGCGCATCGCGCGGTTGCCCAGTGTCTCGGAGGCGGCCTGCAGCGCGCGCAGGATGGGCACGCCGGCGGTGGCCAGCATGGCCAGGGTGCTGGCGAAGCGCGCTGCGTTGTAGCCGCGCGAGAGGCGGCCCACCAGCGGCAGCTCGAGCCAGGCGGCATCGAAGCGCTCGCGGAAGGCGGCGCGCGCCAGCGCCATGCGCGCGACGATGACCATCACGACGATCGCGCCCAGCATCAGCCAGCCGTAGTTGCGGACGAAATCGCTGAGCGCCAGCATGATCACGGTCAGGATCGGCAGGGCGCGCTTGGTGCCCGCGAACACGTTGGCCACCTGCGGGACCACGTAGCTGACCAGGAAGACCACGATCACGATGGCGACCAGCGTGACGATGGCGGGGTAGAGCGCCGCGCCGACCAGCTTCTGCTGCAGGGCCTGGCGCTGCTCCAGGTCGTCGGCCAGGCGCTCCAGCACCAGTCCCAGGTTGCCGGTCTGCTCGCCGGCACTGATCACCGCGGTGTAGATGGGCGAAAACTCGCGCGGGTGCTGCGACAGCGTGCGGCCGAAGGGCGAGCCCGCGTTGACGTCGGCCCGCAGCGAGGCGACCAGGTTGCGCTGCTCCTCGGTCTCGGCCTCGTCGGTCAGCGCGGTCAGGGCGCGTTCGAGCGGCAGGCCCGAGGACACCAGCCCGGCGAGCTGCCGGGTCCAAACCGCCAGGGTGGTGGAGTTGAAGATGCGCCTGCCGCCCAGCAGGCGGCGCCAGCCGCCCGAGGCGGGTGCGCCGCCCTCGGCGCTGCCGACCGCCGTCACGGACAGCGGGATCAGGGCCTGCGCGCGCAGCACGCCGCGCGCGCTGCGCGCAGTGTCGGCTTCGAGCACGCCCTTGCGGGGTTGCCCCTGTTGGTCTATGGCTTCGAATGAATAGGCGGGCATGGGGACTGGCGGCAAAATGCGCGAGTCCGCATTGTCGACGTTTGGCGCTGCCTTTTCGTCACACGGCTTTCATAACATCAAACCGAGGAGTAGCCATGCCATTTCGTACTTCCGCTCTTGCCGTCGCCGCGCTGCTGGGCGCGCTGTCGTTGCCTGCCGCCGCGCAGGACCGTCCGACCTACAACGGCTTTCTCTGCTGCAACCTGCGCACCGACGGGAGCTGGATCAGCGACAGCAACTACGCCGAGAGCGGCAAGCGCATCATCCCGGTCGGCACGCCGGCGCAGGTGACCGGCTATGGCCGCCAGCGCGTCAATGTGCTGATCGACGGCAAGAAGCAGGACATCGGCAACGACTACAGCCGCGACCTGGACCTGGGCACCTTCGCCAAGCGCTATGTGGTCGCCGAGGACCCGGCGGCCCGTATCGCGAGCTTTCCGCCCAAGATCCGCGAGGCCATCAAGTCGGCGCGCGTGACCAAGGGCATGACGCGCGAACAGGTCGCCATGGCCGTTGGCTACCCGATCAGCAGCGAGAACCCGAACCTCGACGCGCCGATCTGGCGCATGTGGCTGGGCAGCTTCAGCGAGTTCCAGGTGCTGTTCGACAACGCCGGCCGCGTGCGCGCGGTGGAGACCGATCCCCAGACGCGCAATCTGGTCGTGCTGGAGTGAGGCAGGGATGCGGGATTAGGGGCAGGCCCTAGTCCCGCGTCACCCGCAGCAGCTCCGCCCGCGATGTCACGCCGGTCTTGACCAGCCGCTCCCCGTCCTCGCGCATCGAGCGCAGCCCGCCGCGCTCGGCCGCCACGAAGAGCTGGCTCTCGGGTGCGCGGTTGTGCACCAGCGAGCGTATCGTGTCGTCCGCCACCAGCAGTTCGAAGATGCCGGTGCGGCCCTGGTAGCCGGTCTGGCCGCAGTTATCGCAGCCCACGGGCTCGGCCTCGTCGCCGGCCGCGGAGGGCACGGCGCAAACCGGGCAGAGGCGGCGCACCAGCCGCTGCGCCAGCACGCCCAGCAGCGACGAGCTCAGCAGGAAAGGCTCGACCCCCATGTCTGTCAGCCGCGTCACCGCGCTGACCGAATCGTTGGTGTGCAGCGTGGCCAGCACCAGGTGCCCGGTGAGCGAGGCCTGGATCGCGATCTGCGCGGTCTCGAAGTCGCGGATCTCGCCGATCATGATGACGTCCGGGTCCTGCCGCAGGATGGCGCGCAGGGCCTTGGCGAAGGTGAGGTCGATCTTGGCGTTGACCTGGGTCTGGCCGACGCCGGGCAGCTCGTACTCGATCGGATCCTCGACCGTCATGATGTTGCTGTGGGCCGAGTCCAGGCGGCCGAGGGCGGCGTAGAGGGTGGTGGTCTTGCCCGAGCCGGTGGGCCCGGTGACCAGGATGATGCCGTGCGGCTGGTTGATCAGGTGCAGGAAGCGCGCCAGCGTGTCGCCCTGCATGCCGACCGACTCCAGCGTGAGCTTGCTCTCGGACTTGTCCAGCAGGCGCAGCACGGCGCGCTCGCCGTGCGCCGATGGCAGGGTCGAGACCCGCACGTCCACGGCGCGGGTGCCGATGCGCAGGCTGATGCGTCCGTCCTGCGGCAGCCGTTTCTCGGCGATGTCGAGGTCGGCCATGATCTTCAGACGCGAGATCAGCGCCGCGTGGAGCGCGCGGTTGGGCTGGACCACCTCGCGCAGCGTGCCGTCGATGCGGAAGCGCACCGAGGATGTGCGCTCGTAGGGCTCGATGTGGATGTCGCTGGCGCCGTCGCGCGCCGCCTGCGTGAGCAGGGCGTTGAGCATGCGGATGATGGGCGCGTCGCCTGCGCTTTCCAGCAGGTCTTCCACCGCGGGCAGCTCCTGCATCATGCGCGACAGGTCGGCGTCGCTCTGCACCTCGCTGACGACCGCGGCGGCGTTCGACTCGCCTTTCGCATACGCAGCCGAGATGCGCTGGGCCAGCTCAACGGGCGTCAGCGGCTCGAAGGCCTTGACGGGGTACTTGCGCACCACTTCGCTGAGTGCGCTCTTGGGCGGCGTCTGCGGCATCCAGAGCGTGAGGGCGCCATCGTCGGATTCTTCCAGCAGCAGTTGCTGGGTGCGCGCGAAGGCATAGGGAAGGGGATAGCGCATGGCTCGAACCTCAGGGCAGTTCGCGCGCCGTGGAAGGGTCCGCGGTGGGCGGCAGCGCGCCCCGCAGCGGGCCGCCCGGAGGCAGCGGCGCATGCTGGGGCGGCAGGGGCGGCGGAATCAGCTGCGTCCCTTCGATGCGGCGCGAGGGATCGCCCTGCCTGACTGCCGGCAGCGGCGGCAGGATCACCGAATCGCGCACCGCGTTGAGCATCGGGTTGTCGGTCGATGGCTGCTGCGTCTGCTGCAGTGCGCGCAGCGCGTCGTAACGGTCGGCGGTGATGGCGTCGCCGGAGAGTTGGTCGCGCACGACGGTGGGCCGCAGGAACACCATCAGGTTGGTCTTCCTGCGGCTGCGCACCTCGCTCTTGAACAGGTTGCCGAGCACCGGCACGTCGCCAAGGCCGGGGACCTTCTCCTGGGAGTTCGAGTACTCGTCGGACAGGAGGCCGCCCAGCACGATGATGTTGCCGTCGTCGACCAGCACGTTCGACTCGATCGAGCGCTTGGTGGTGGTGGGACCGTTGATGTTGTTGACGGTGGATGCGACCACGCTGGAGACCTCCTGGAAGATCTGCATCTTGACCGTGCCGGTCTCGCTGATCTGCGGGCGCACGCGCAGCGTCAGGCCCACGTCCTTGCGCTCGATGGTCTGGAAGGGGTTGACGGTGTTGGTGCTGCTGCCGGTGTTGGTGTACTGGCCGGTGACGAAGGGCACGTTCTGGCCGACCACGATCTTGGCCTCTTCGTTGTCCAGCGTCAGCAGGTTCGGAGTGGACAGCACGTTGCCCTCGCCGTTGCTCGCCAGGAAGCGGGCCAGGAAGCCCAGCACGTACTGGCCGTTGTCGCCGTAGCGATGGCCGATGCCGAAGTTGAAGCCGCTGGAAGGCCGGGTCGCGGTATTGCCGGTCGCCAGGCCGACTGCCAGATCGATGATGTTGGCGCCGCCCAGGCTGGAGTTGGTGCCGATCACGCCGACGTTGCGGTCGCCGCTGCTGCCAAGGCCGCTTTGCCACTGGATGCCGAACTCGGCGGCCTTGTCGGCGTTGACCTCGACGATCAGACTTTCGATCAGCACCTGTGCGCGGCGGCTGTCGAGCCGGTCGATCACCGCGCGCAACTGGCGGTAGAGCGGCTCGGGGGCGCTGATGATCAGCGAGTTGGTGGCCGGGTCGGCCTGGATCTGCCCGCCTGTGGAGGGCGGCGCGGTGGTACTCACCGGCGTGGTGGCGGCGCTCAGGCCGCCTCCCGAACTGGCCATCTGGCTGAGCTGTTGCTGTGGTTGCTGCTGAGCCCCCGCCGTGATCGGGCTGGCGCCGGCCGTGCCCTGGGCGCCGGGCGTACCGGCCTGTGCGCTCGTCAACGCGGCGCGCAGCGTGGTCGCGATCCGCACGGCGTCGGCGTTCTTGAGGTAGACCACGTAGATGTTGCCGGCCGCGCCGTTGCCGGAGTCGATGGGCGCGCGATCGAGCCGGGCGATCAGCGTGCGGATGAGCTGCGAGCGTGCCGGGTTGGCGGCGCGCATGATGATCGCGTTGCTTCGCGGCTCGGCCAACAGGGTGGTGCGGAAGGAGGCATCGGCGGTGCCGGGCGCGGCGCCGGGCTGTCCCGGCGCGGTGGCGGAGCCGCCCTCGGCCAGCCGCGTGAGGACCGGCACCAGGTCGGTCGCCACGGAGTGCTTGAGCGGGATGACCTCGACGTCGGAGGCATTGGGCACATCCAGCGCCGCGATGATGCGGGCCAGCCGACGCATGTTCTCCGCATAGTCGGTGATCACCAGCGAGTTGTTGCCCGGGTTGACGTTGATCGTGTTGTTGGGCGCGATCAGCGGACGCAGCACCGGCAGCAGATTGTTGGCCGTCTCATAGTTGAGCCTGAAGACCTGGGTGACGATCTGGTTGCCGGAGAGGCTGGCGGTGGCGGACGTCGAGGTGGTGACCGCATTGCTCTGCAGTTTGGCGTCGGCCTCGGGCACCACCTTGTAGAGCCCCTCGGACTGCACGACCGCGAAGCCCTGCAGGCGCAGCGCCGCGGCGAACTGGTTGAAGGCGGCGGCGGGCGAGATCGGGCGATCGGTCTGAAGGTTGATCGTGCCCTTGACGCGCGGGTCGACCACCACGTCGCGTCCGGTCACGACCGCCATGGTGCGCGCCACCGACTCGATCTCGGCGTTGGTGAAGTTCAGCGTGATCGGCTCGCCGCGGCGCGGCGGCGGGGCGCTTTCCTGCGCGAAGGCAGCCGGCATGCAGGCGGCTGCCAGCAGATGCACCGCGAGGGCCACGGTACACAGGCGCATGGCGCAATGGGATGGTGATGTCATGGGTCAGCCCAGGGTGATGATCGAGCGCGCGCCCTCGCGTCGCCCGATGATGTTCAACAAGTTCGACAGGGCGTCCTCGCGCCCCGGCGCGGCGCTGGCCTCGCCGTCGAAGCGCAGGGCGCGGCCGTTCCACCGGCCGCTGCCATTGAGCTGCAGACTGCCCTCTCGCGTGGTCAGCAGCAGGGTGGGCGAGGGCCCGCCTTCGAGCGTGATGCGGTAGCTCCCCATCGGCTTCAGGGTCGACAGGCTGGAGGAGATGTCCATGGCGTCGAGCGTGGCGCGTCCGGCCAGCCTGAGCTGCTGGCCGCTCCACTGCATCACGAAAGCCTGCATCGACAGGTCGAGCACGCCTTCGGGCTTGAGCGTGTTCCAGGGCGCGCCGAAGCCGCTGAGCAGCGCGGCCGGCCACCGCGAGCGACCGTCCGCCCAGGCCAGCCGCAGGCCGCTGGGGCGCGGCTGGGCCCTGAACTGCAGCGGCTGCGGCGCGCAGCAGGGGATCTGCAGCGTTGCCGCCACGCCGTCCCAGCGCGGCCGCAGGGTCCAGGCGACCGTACCCGGCAGGGAGATCGCTTCGGCGCCGCCTGCGCCGCTGGCGAACACCACGCCGCCGGTGCCGTTCCAGACCGTGCCGCGCGCGTTGACCAGCTGCAGGTGGCCGTCGCTCCAGCGCGCCAGGCCGGCGGCGAGCCAGCGTGCCGGCGCGTAGAGGGAGAACGCCAGCAGCGCACCGAGCAGCACGCCGAGCAGGGCCCAGCCGCGGCCGGTGGCGGCGCGGGGGGCGGAGAGGTCGCGTCGGGTGGCCATCGAACTCAACGGGGCGGCAGGCCCATGACCAGCGTGCCGTCCCAGCGCACGGTCGGGCGCTCGTTGTTCATGGCGCCCGCCGCCGGGGCAGCGCCACCGGCGGGCGCGCTCTGCGCACTGCGAGCAAGGTGTGCTTCGCGCGGCACGGCGCGCGCATTGCTGCGGGCCTGGGCCAGCCACTGGGCCAGGGTGTCGGCCGGGACGGTGCGCACGGCGACCGTGATGCCGTCGCCGGAGGCGGCGGGCTGCAGCTGCGCGTTGGGTCCGAGGCTCTGGCGGACCGAGCTTTCGAGGGCGCGCACCGCATCGTCGCGGCTTGCGCGCGGCTGGGCCTGCAAGGCCTTGGCCTGGGTCTGCAGCGTGGTCATCTGCTGCAACTGGGCGTCGAGCCTGGCGTGCTCGGCGGGTGCCGCGGACAACGTGCGAAGTGCCGGCGCCAGCGCCACCCACCACAGCAGGGCCAGCAGCACCAACGCAGCCGCCGCGCCGATCAGGCGCTGTTCGCGCGGCTCCAGCTCGGGCCACCACGCCTGCCAGCGCGCTTCCAGGGATTCGAGCCAGTTCATCGCGGGGCCTCCGCCTGGACCAGCAGCAGGTCGCCCTCGCTGCGCGCGCTGTAGCCGCGCGCGGACAGGGTCGCCGCAACCTGGTTCGCTTCCGAGGGCTGCAGGCCAAGGCCGCGCAGGCGCAACTGACCCGCGGTGTAGTCGATGGCGCTCGGGACCCGCCCCGACGGCAGGCTGGTGGCGATGGCGCCGAGCATGGGCTCGAAGTCGATCGCCGACACCCCACCCGTGGCTTGCTGCAGCGTCGCGACCTCGCGCACCATCTGTACCGGTGCGTCGACCACCAGCTGCACCGAGGGGAAGGTCTGCCGGAGGATGTTGTTCACCGCCGCCCGCTTGTTGTCGAGCGCGTTGCGCTCCTTCCAGGCCCACGCGTTGAGGCCGATGAGCTGCGTCAGCACCAGCACCAATGCGCCCCAGCGCGCGAGTCGCCATTCGGGACCGTGCCACAGCGCGCGCCAGATCGCCACCACCTTCTTGCTGGCGCGCGCGCGCCCGGTGGAGGCGAGGTCGAACTGCGCGAGATCCCAGGGCGAGCGGCTGGCCTGCAGCCAGCGCGCGGGGGGCTTGACGATCGGCACGCGCCGTCCCAGCAGACTTTCAGCGAGCTCGGCCACGGCCGGCTCGGCCAGCATCGCCGTGCCTTCGGGCACCGTCCCGACCAGCGCGACGCCGGCGGGATCGAGCGGCAGCGGGGTGACGCCTTCGGTGTCGCAGACCACCAGCTGGGCGGTGCCGGGCTCGCCGATGGCGAAGATCATCGGTGCCGCGCCGGCCGGTTGCGGCGTGAATTCGGGAACGATGCGCGTAACACGACGGCCTGCGCTCTCGAGGGTCTGCACCACGCCGCGCAGCCAGAGCCGGTTGCAGGCCGCGACCCATACGGGCACGCCCGCGCGCGGGTCCGGCTGGAGTGCGAAGTGCAGCTGTTCGGGGTCATCGAGCAGCCGGTCTTCGAGCAGGCCGTTGAGCACCGAGCGCAGGCGCACGCTGTTGCTCAGGCTGCCCTGCGGAAGGGTGACCTGGTGCCAGGACAGTGCGGTCGCCGGCACACACAGGATCAGTTCGTCGCCGCTCGGCAGCAGGGCCGGTGGTGCGCTGCCTTGTGAGCGCAGCTTGCGGCCATCGCTGGACCAGACCGCCCAGCCGTGGTCGCCGCCGGCAGGCGCAGGAGGTAGAGGGGCAGTGACGAGCAGGAAGGCCATGTTCGATAGGGGGTCGCCATTGTAGGAGGATGGTTCACATCCGGCGCTACAAAGTTGATAGCGCTTTCTGCCCGAGGCATGGGCGCTGCGATGCATTTAATCCCATAAGCGTGACCAAAGGTTTCCGCTCAGGACTTCGGCGCGATGGACGTGGCGCCCGCGCCACGTTCGCGCCAGATGATTCGCAACTCGAGGTTGTCGCGCTGGAGCAGCGAGTGTTCCTCGACCCAGGCGTTGTCCAGCCGGAGCCGGCCTTGCACCTCGAAGAAGCGGGTCGAGACGCTGTGCTGCGTGGCGTTGAATTGGCCGGCGCCTTGGGCGAGCACCTTGTTGGCGTCTTCCGGGGTACGGAAGTAGCGCGTCGCGCGCTGCGCGACGACGCGCTTGGCGCTCGCGAGGTCAAGAGAAGGCACGCTGGCCGCCAGCGCTTCGGCGCTGGCAGTGTTGATGTTGAGCGGCGTGCGCGCGGGCAGGATGGTGACGTAGGGTTCCAGGGCGGTGACGGTGGAGGGCGACAGCCCCAGCCAGATCAGTTGAGCCGTGCGCTGCGGCAACAGCGGGCCGGAAGCCGAGGTGTCCGTGGTGGGCTGCGTACCGGTTCCTGTGCCGGCTCCAGTGCCAGTTCCAGTGCCGGTCCCGGTTCCGGTTCCAGTTCCAGTTCCAGTTCCAGTTCCAGTTCCAGTTCCAGTTCCAGTACCCGTGCCGGTGCCGGTACCGGTGCCGGTGCCCGCGGCAGGCGCCGGCGGCAGGGCACGCCTGAGCTGCGCCGCGAGCACCGGCACCTCCTGCACGGGAAGGCCCAGCATCTCGAACAGCTTGGTGAAGACGGCGATTTCTGCCGGTACCGGCGCGCCGTTCAGCACCATGTTCATCACGTTGAGCTTGGATTGGGCGTCGACGATGCGGCCCTGTAGAAAGGCCTCGGGCAAGCCCTCGAGGGCATCGCTGGCAATGTTCTTGTCGGCCGCGAGGAAGCTCGACAGCTTGGCTTCCTCCAACGGTACGGCCCAGGGTTCGGCCAAGTGATCGGGTCCTGCGCCTCCGCCAGTCCGGGCGTCCTCGCGCAGGATCAAACGCGACCAGTCGAGCGCGCCGACCAGCACCCAGGCCGATTGCACTCGCGCGCGCTCGGCCGCCTCGACCTCGACGGCGCGCCATTGCTGCCAGAGCGACGCCGCCGCGAAGGTGGCGACCAGCGTGACCGTGAGCATGGCGGTCAGCAAGGCCGCGCCGCGCTGCGGTCGGGAGGCGAGGCGAGCAGGCCGCTTCATGAAGACTTGGGCGCCGAGGCGGTGGGCCGCACCCAGTCGCGCGTGAGCACGCCGGCGAGTGCCGGCCCGGGCGGAAGGCTCAACACCAGGCGGACGCCGTCGGGCAGTGGCGTGCCGGCGCCGAGCGCCGCCGCACCGACCGCAGGGCCCCAGACGTCGTTGCGGAAGTAGAAGAGCTGCCAGGCTTCCAGCGGCACCAGGCCGAGCTCGGTGCCGCGTACCTCGTTGCTGCTGCTGCTGTCCTGGCCCCACGCGGCGGCGCGGTCCCAGGCCTGCTGCCATTCGGGGCGGCCGGTGAGGCCGGGCGATTGCCAGCGGTACCAGCGGGCGACGCCGGCGGGATCGGTCCGAAGGGTCCACGCCACGACGTAGACCACCGGCAGGGCGCTGTCGGTGCTGCGCCGGGTGAGGCGCAGCGTGCGGCCGTCCCAGTCCATCGCGCGGGCCTGCGACAGGGCTACCGTGGCGTCGAGGTCGGCCGTCCATTGCGACAGCGCGGTCTGCAGCGTCAGCACGGCGTCGCTGCGCTCGCGGTTGATGGACTGGGCGCGCGCCATGCCTTCGAGGCCTTGCCAGCTGACCAGCGCGAGCAGCGCCATGACGGTGATCGCCACCAGCAGTTCGATCAGCGTGAAGCCGCGTGTGGGGCGCGTCGCCGTCATCAGAAGCGCCCCACGACGGTGGAAAGCCGCAGCACCGGCGCCTCGGCCGCATCGCGCACCTGCACGTCGACGCGCCGGAAGTTCGGGTTCAGCGTGGGCGTGGTCGAGATCGTGACGGCGAAACTGGTGTTGGCCTGGGTGCAGACCAGGCCGGCATCGCCGACGGCGGGCATCTGGCGCGCGAGGCGGGCCTTGATGAGCTCGTTTTCGGCGCACAGCTGTGCCAGCAGCAGGTCCGACTGCCGCTGCGCATTGCGCGTGATCGCGTTCGTGGCCTGCGTGCCCGCGGCCAGCGCGATCGCGATGATGCCCAGCGCCACCAGCACCTCGACCAGGGTGAAGCCGCGGCTCGGCCTGCGCTGCATTGCGCAACCGGTGCTAGTTGGTGCGATGCCATTCGAATTCATGGCGTGGTCACCGCGAACGGCCGCAGGCCATCGGTCGCGATGCGCAGGGTGCGCGCCGGCGGGCCTTCCGCCGTGAGCAGCACCTGCTGCGCCGCGATGATCGGTTCGGGCCCGAGCTGCAGCGCCGCGATCGCCGAGCCATCCGCTGCCAGCGGCTGCGCCACGATGCCGGCGGAAAGCCATGCCGTCGGCAGCGTGCCGGGCGGCAGTCCATCGAAGCTGAAGTTGGTGGGACCTTCCGGCGTTGTGCGCCAGCGCACCGCCATCCCGCTGGCACGCGACTGGGCGCGCGCCGCTTCGAGCAGGGCGGAAAGACGCTCGGCTTCGCGATCCAGGCTTTCCTGGCCCGGGTTGCGCAGCGCGAGACCGACGCCGGCCGTCGCGATTGCGATGATCGCGATCACCACGAGCAGCTCGATCAGGGTGAAGCCGCCGGGTTCCCGGCGCCGGGCGCCGTCGAAGCAGGAAGCGACGCGCCTATTGCCAGCTGCCGATATCGGCATTCTTGCCTTCGCCGCCGGGTTGGCCGTCAGGGCCGAGCGAGAACACGTCGATCTCGCCCTTCAGGCCTGGGTTCATGTACTGGTAGGGGCGGCCCCAGGGGTCGTTGGGCAGCTTTTCGACGTACTGCTTCCAGTTGGGCGCGGCGGGACCGGTGGTGGGGCGCGCGAGCAGCGCCTGCAGGCCCTGCTCGGCCGTCGGATAGCGCTGGTTGTCGAGCCGGTAGAGCTTGAGTGCCTGCATCAGGTTGTTGACGTCGGTGCGCGCGGCGGTCACGCGCGCGTCGTCGGCGCGCTCGATCACGTTAGGCACGATCAGCGCCGCGAGCACGCCGATGATGACCAGCACGACCATCAGCTCGATGAGCGTGAAGCCGCGCTGCACGGCGCGCGCGAGGGGGCGGGGGAGAAGGGACATGAAAGTGGGAAGAGGGGAGATGAGGAATGCGCAAGGGCGCCTGCGCTGCATGATAATCCCGCCCCATGGCAGCTTCCTACGCCCCCGCCCGCTGGCCTTCGGCCACAGCGACGACCGCCCTGTGGGCGCTGGCTGCGGCGAGCGTCGTGTTCTGGGGGCTGCGGCTGTTGTCCCCGTCCGATGCGCTCGCGCCGCCCGCCCTGAGCAGCAACGCTGCGGTGACGGTCGATCCGGCGGCCGTCGCGCAGATGCTGGGGGTGGTGCGGAGCCAGGCCGCAGTCGTGGCGACGCCCGATGCCGCCAGCCGTTTCCAGCTGCTCGGCGTGGTCGCCGACGCCGACCAGCAAGGCGCGGCGCTGATCGCCGTCGACGGCAAGCCTCCGCGGCCCTTCCGTGTCGGCGCCACGTTGGCCGATGGCTATGTGCTGCATTCGGTCAGCGCGCGGGCCGCCTCGCTGGGCGCGAGCGTCGATGCCGCGCCCGCCTTCACGCTGCAACTGCCTGCGCGGCCGCTCGCCGTCAACGGCCCGCCGCCGTCCGTGTCCGATGCGCCGCCGCCCGTGGTCGCGCCGCCTGGGCGTGACGGCGTCCGGCGCTAGGCCTGCAGGAACAGCCGGTAGACCGGGTTGCCGGTTTCCTCCACGAACGGATAGTCCAGCGTCCGCAGGAATTCGTCGAAGGCAGTATGGTCCGCCACCGGGACCTGCAGCCCGACCAGGATGCGGCCGTAGTCGGCGCCCTGATTGCGGTAGTGGAAGAGGCTGATGTTCCAGGTGGGCCGCATGAGGCTCAGGAACTTGAGCAGCGCGCCGGGCCGCTCGGGGAACACGAAGCGCAGCAGTCGCTCGTCGTGCGCCAGGCCGCTGCGGCCGCCTACCAGGTGGCGGATGTGCTCCTTGGCGAGCTCGTTGTGCGTGAGGTCGATGGCGCCATAGCCGTGGGCGAGGAAGGTCTCGGTGATGGTCTTCGACTCGCCCCGCGTCTGGGTGGTCAAGCCTACGAACACATGGGCCTCCCTGGCGTCGCTGATCCGGTAGTTGAATTCGGTCACGCTGCGCGAGGCGCCGGGCAACTGACCTACGAGCTCGCAAAAGCGCCTGAAGCTGCCGCGCTCCTCGGGGATGGTGACGGCGAACAAGGCCTCGCGCTCCTCACCCACTTCGGCGCGCTCGGCCACGAAGCGCAGCCGGTCGAAGTTCATGTTGGCGCCGCAAAGAATGGCCGCGTACGTCTCGCCCTGCGTGCCGTGTGCCTCGACGTACTGCTTGATCGCCGCCACCGCCAGTGCGCCGGCAGGCTCGACGATGCTGCGGGTGTCGATGAACACGTCCTTGATGCCGGCGCACACTGAGTCGGTATCGACGGTGATGAACTCGTCCACCAGCTCGCGGGAGATCCGGAAGGTCTCCTCGCCAACGAGCTTGACCGCGGTGCCGTCGGAGAACAGGCCGACATCGGGCAGCGTCACCCGTTCGCGGGCGGCGACGGAGCGCAGCATCGCGTCCGAGTCGTTCATCTGGACGCCGATCACCTTGATCTCGGGTCGCACCGCCTTGATGTAGTTGGCCACGCCCGAGATCAATCCGCCGCCGCCGATGGCGACGAAGACCGCATCGAGCGGGCCCTGGTGCTGGCGCAGGATTTCCATCGCGATCGTGCCCTGGCCGGCGATGACATCGGGGTCGTCGAAAGGGTGGACGAAGACGAGGCCGTGAAGCTTCTGCTGCTCCAGCGCGTAGCCGTAGGCATCGGAGTAGCTGTCGCCGTGCAGCTGCACTTCTCCGCCGAGCGCGCGCACGGCGTCGATCTTGAGCTGCGGCGTGGTCACCGGCATCACGACCACGGCCCGCGCGCCCAGCTTTCGGGCACTGAGCGCGACGCCCTGGGCATGGTTGCCCGCCGACGCGCAGATCACGCCCCTGGCGAGCTGCTCGTGGCTCAGGTGGGCCATCTTGTTGTAAGCCCCGCGCAACTTGAAGCTGAAGACCGCCTGCTGATCCTCGCGCTTGAGCAGCACCGTGTTGCCCAGCCGCGCGCTCAGGGCCCGCGCCGGCTCGAGCGCGGATTCCACCGCCACGTCGTAGACACGGGCAGTCAGGATTTTCTTCAGGTAGTCGGCAGGGGAAAGCGGGGCAGGCGGCGTGGACATAGGGTCGGGATCATAGGCCTGCCTTCCCCTGCCGCGGCTTCAAGAAAAAAGCCCCGGGCCTTGCGGCTCGGGGCTAAATCCACCAATTGGGAGGGTGGAGGAGACAACTGGTACACACGTTTGCGTGTGCGATGAAATAAAGTATATCGACTCTTTGTTGCATTGCAACAAGGGAGTGACTCTTTTCCAACACAAATCGACGCCGGCGTGATTTTCCTTGCCGCGCGTCGTGACTCTGGAGCCTGCAACGATGGAATGCACAGTGAGCTGGACCGGCAGCGCGGGGACGTTATCGGCCATGGGTTTCGTCGCTGAGACCGGCAGCGGCCATGTTCTGATGATGGACGGCGCGCCGGATGCGGCGAAGCCCGAGAACGGCGGCCGGAACCTGGCTGCCCGGCCGATGGAAACGGTGCTGGCCGGCACTGGCGGCTGCACTGCGTACGACGTGGTGCTGATCCTGAAGCGAGGCCGGCATCAGGTCGAGCGCGTCAGCGTGAAGCTGAGCAGCGAGCGAGCAGAAAAAGATCCGAAGGTGTTCACAAAGATCCACATGCACTTCACGGTGGCGGGCAAGGGAATTCCAGCCGCCGCCGTCGAGCGTGCGATCGCCCTGAGCCACGACACCTATTGCTCGGCGAGCGTCATGCTGGCCAAGACGGCCGAGATCACGACCAGCTTCGATCTCATCGAGACCTGAGCGCGGCCCAGCCTCCGCTCAAATGCGATGGGCAACCGTGGTCATCACCCGGGACGCCAGGCGCATCAGGGCCTTGGCTGGTGCCGGGAGTTCCTGTGCGCCGGCGCTCCAGGCCTGTGCGGCATGGCGCGCCTCGTCCAGCTTCATCTGGGTGACCACCGCCCGCGAGGCGGTATCCGCCGCAGGCAGACGGTCGAGGTGGCCGTCCAGATGGGCCTCGACCTGCCGTTCGGTCTCTGCGACGAACCCCAGGCTCAAGGGGTCGCCGAGCCGGCCGGCCACGAGGCCGAGCCCAAAGGCGCCCAGGTACCAGAGCGGATTCAGCGCCGAGGCGTGCGCGCCCAATTGCTCGAGCCGTTGCTGTGTCCAGGCGAGGTGGTCCGTTTCCTCCCGTGCGGCCTCGTCGAAGTGTGCCCGCAGCTTCGGGTCCCGCGTGACCGCCGCCTGCGCCGTATACAAGGCCTGGGCACAGACCTCCCCAACATGATTCACGCGCATCAACGCGCCGGCTTCCCGGCGCTCCGCTTGGCTGAGTTCAATGCCGGGACTGGCGGGCTGCGGCATGGCGCGGGTTGTATGCGGTTTGGCAAACAAGGTACGCAGGGCCGCGTCCGCAGTACCCAGGAAAGCGTCGAGCGAGGGGAGCATGGAGCGATTGGAACCCATGCGCAATAGGTTACTTGCGCAGCAGGCCTTATTCCATATCGTGGGATATTGCAGGCAGTTGGTGCTTTGTTGCACGAGTGCAACGAAACGGCGAAGCGTGCCGCGTTTTCGGGAGAATTGTTTTGCCCAGACGAAGCGGCTCTGGTGCAATAGCGACAACTTCCCAAAAGGAGGTTGGCCCGGGGTCCGGTGGGAGCACAGAAGTGCCAGTCACGGTGAGCCCTTCGCACCGGAGCCCTATGTTTAACCTTGGAGAAACTTGCAATGAAAAAATCTCTAGTTGCCCTGGCTGCTCTGGCTGTTGCCGGTGTTGCCTCGGCGCAGTCGTCCGTGACGCTGTTCGGCGTGGTTGACGCCGCTGTCAGCGGCGTCTCGAACAAGTCGGACAACATCAGCTTCCCGACTTTGGCCAATCCCTTCTACGTGGATAGCGTCAAGACCAGCCGCACCGAACTGCGCAACTCGGGCTACAACTCCAGCCGTCTGGGCTTCCGTGGCACGGAAGACCTCGGTGGTGGCCTGGCTGCCAGCTTCTGGCTCGAAGCCCCCATCAGCAACGACAACGGCCAGGAAGGCATTGCGACCTTCGCACGTCGCTCGACCGTGAGCCTGTCGGGCGGTTTTGGTGAAATTCGTCTGGGCCGTGACTACACCCCGACGTTCTGGAATGACACCGTGTTCGATCCGTTCGGCACCAACGGCGTCGGCACCAACCTGATCAGCACCGCGAACAGCAGCTTCGGCGCCTGGAATGGCGGCGCAACGACGAGCGTCCCCGGCATCACCAACGTGACCGGCAGCAACTATGTTCTCGCCAGCAACACTGTCGGCTACTTCCTGCCCCCGAACCTCGGTGGCTTCTATGGCCAAGTGATGTACGGCTTCCACGAGCGCACCAAGTATGATCCGGGCGCTGCCACGCCGGACGTCTTGAACAGCCAGCGCACCGGTCGTTATGTCGGCGGCCGCTTCGGCTACGCAAACGGCCCGTTGGATGTGGCTGCCTCCTACGGCCAAAGCACCATCGGCGATGACTTCTTCGACGGCATCACGACCAAGGTCAAGACCTTCAACCTCGGCGCTTCCTACGACTTCGGCGTCGTGAAGCTCTTCGGTGAGTACTCGAAGGCCAAGAACGAAGTCGACAACGAAGCCATCTTCTTTACCCCGACGACCGACATCGACCTGAAGGGTTACCTGATTGGCGCGACCGTGCCCGTCGGCCCCGGCCTGATCCGTGTTGCATACTCGGCCGTCAAGTACGACCTGAACGTGCCGGCTACCCTGTTCGGTACCATCGACGATCCGAAGGCCAACAAGTTCGCTATCGGCTACGTGCACAACCTGTCGAAGCGCACGGCTCTGTACGCCACGGTGGCTCGCATTCGCAACAAGAATGGCGCTGGCCTGACCGTGGGTGGCCCGTCCTTCGTGACCTCGTTCGGCGGCTCGGCCTTCCAGCCGAAGACCTCGACGGGTTACGACTTCGGCATCCGTCACGCTTTCTGATCTGAGGCTGGCGCAAGCCAGTTTCGAACGGGAAGTTCTTGAAAGCCGTCCGACGAAAGTCGGGCGGCTTTTTTCTTTCCGGACTTTCGCGACCAGGGATATCCCTCGGGTAGGCGTTCTCCCGTTTCGAAAGCTGGCGTGGCTGTTGCATAGTCCGCGTTTTCACTCTGTGACGGAAGGTTAACCATGGGTTCAAAGCTCGTTTTGTGTCCCGTTGCCCTTGCGGCTGCAATGCTGGTGACGCCCGCGCTGTATGCCAAGACCTTCAAGTGGTCGAGTGCGAGCGACATCCCCACGCTCGATATCCATTCGCAGAACAACGCCCTGGGCAATGGTGTGCATGCGGCCGTCTATGACTCGTTGGTCTACTACAACAGCAAGACCTTCAAGCCCGAGGCGCAGTTGGCGAGCAGTTGGAAGAACGTCTCACCCACACAGGTGCGCTTCACGTTGCGCAGCGGCGTCAAGTTCAGCGACGGGTCCGCGCTCACTGCAGAAGATGTGGTGTATTCGTTGACGCGTGCCATGGCCAAGACCTCCAACTACGCTGTCTATACCCAGGGCATCGACAAGGTGGTCAAGGTCGACGAGAACACGGTCGACATTCTGCTCAAGGGCCCTAATCCGGTGCTGCTCAACCAGCTGACCGAGCTGCGCATCATGAGCAAGGCCTGGGCAGAGAAGAACAGGTCCGTGGAGCCGAAGGACATCAAGACCCCCGAGGAGAGCTACGCGCATCGCAACGCGATGGGCACCGGTCCCTTCATGGTGAAGGAATGGCAGCCGGATCAGCGCCTGGTGCTGGTGAAGAATCCGCACTACTGGGGCAAGAATGATTCGAACGTGACCGAAGTGGTCTATGCCCCCATCAAGCAGGAAGCCACACGTGCCGCCGCGCTGCTTTCCGGCGAGGTCGACTTCGTGCTCGATCCGAGCCCGCAGGACCTGGGCCGCCTGCGGCAGAGCGGCAACCTGAAGGTCATCGACGGAATCGAGAACCGCACCATCTTCTTCGGCATGGACCAGTTCCGTGACGAGCTGCCCGGCTCCAGCGTCAAGGGCAAGAACCCGCTGAAGGACCAGCGGGTGCGCAAGGCTCTCTACCAGGCGATCGACATCGCGAGCCTGAACCGCGTCACCATGCGCGGCCTCAGCCAGCCCACTGGCGCGCTGGTGGCGCCCCAGGTCAACGGCTGGACCGAAGGGGTGCACAAGCGCCATCCCTACGACCCCGAAGCCGCCAAGAACCTGCTCGCCGATGCGGGCTACCCCAGCGGCTTCGAAGTCGATTTCGCCTGCCCGAACAACCGCTACATCAACGATGAGGAGATCTGCCAGGCGGTGACCGCCATGTGGGCGCGCGTCGGCGTCAAGGCCAAGCTGCGGACGTTGCCGCTGGTGACCTACTTCCCGATGATCCAGCGCTACGAGGCCAGCATCTACATGCTCGGGTGGGGCGTGCCGACCTTCGACGCGCTCTACAGCCTGCAGTCGCTGACGCGTTCGGTAGGCAGCGGGGGCGACGGCAACTACAACGTCGGGCGCTACAGCAACCCGAAGATGGACCAGATCGTCGACCGGGTGAAGACGGAGACCGATATCCCCGTGCGTGACCGCCTGCTGACCGAAGCACTGCAGTTGCAGAACGACGACGTCTCGCACATCCCGCTGCACAATCAGATCATCCCCTGGGCGATGAAGAAGAACATCGAGGTGGTCCATCGCGCCGACAACCGGCTCGACTGGCGGCTGATCAAGGTGAATTGATCGCTGGCAGGCCAGCCGGCTTTTCTGTCGAGCTCGAGCGGGCCGCAACCCGGGGAACCACCTCCTGGGCATGCGGCTTGCTCTGCTAGCATCGTTGAACACGTGCCCTGCTGAATGATTGCTTTCATACTGCGCCGCCTGATCCAGGCCGTGATCGTCATGGTCGCGGTCGCTTTCATCGCCTTCCTCCTGTTCCAGTACGTGGGAGATCCGGTGGTGTTCCTGCTCGGTCAGGATGCGACAACCGAGCAGATCCGCGAGTTGCGCTCCGGGCTCGGCCTGGACAAGCCCTTCTTCGTCCAGTTCTGGCATTTCCTGGTCAACGCCTCGCAAGGCGAGTTCGGCCTCAGCCTGCGCCAGGGCAGCAAGGTTTCGCGCCTGATAGGCGAGCGCTTCCCGGCGACCCTGGAGCTGGCGCTGGTCGCCGCCTTCCTGGCCCTGGCGATCGGCGTCCCGATGGGCGTTTATACGGCGCTGCGGCGGGGCACCTTCATGAGCCAGGTGTTCATGATGGTCTCGCTCCTGGGCGTCTCGCTGCCCACCTTCCTGATCGGCATCCTGCTGATCCTGGTCTTCGCTGTGCTGCTCGGCTGGTTTCCCAGCTTCGGGCGCGGCGAGACGGTGCAGTTGGGCTGGTGGAGCACCGGCCTGCTGCGCGCAGACGGCTGGATGCACATCGTGCTGCCGGCGGTGACGCTCGCCATCTTCCAGCTCACGCTGATCATGCGGCTGGTGCGCGCCGAGATGCTGGAGGTCCTACGCACCGACTACATCAAGTTTGCGCGCGCCCGCGGCCTGTCGGACCGGGCCATCCATTTCGGGCACGCGCTCAAGAACACGCTGGTGCCGGTGATGACCATCACCGGCCTGCAGCTCGGCGGCCTGATCGCCTTCGCCATCATCACCGAGTCGGTCTTCCAGTGGCCCGGCATGGGCCTGCTCTTCATCCAGGCCGTCACTTTCGCCGACATTCCGGTGATGGCCGCCTACCTGTGCCTCATCGCGCTGATCTTCGTCGTCATCAACCTGGTCGTGGACCTGCTGTACTTCGTGGTCGATCCGCGACTGCGCATTGGCAGGGCGGGAGGGCACTGACGATGGACAACCCCCGCTACCAGGCCTCGGGACGGCCCTTCGCGCACATCTCGCGATTCCATCCCGAGATCACCGCCTTCCGGCGCGACCTGCACATGCATCCCGAGCTCGGCTTCGAGGAGCTCTACACCTCGGGCCGCGTGCAGGAGTCGCTGCGGGCCTGCGGCGTCGACGAGATTCATCCCGGCATCGGGAAGACCGGCGTGGTCGGCGTGATCCGCGGGCGCTCCACCGCCAGCGGCCGCATGATCGGCCTGCGAGCGGACATGGACGCCCTGCCGATGTGCGAGGACAACGACTTCGGCTGGCGCTCCGCGAAGAAGGGCCTGATGCACGGGTGCGGCCACGACGGCCATACCGCCATGCTGGTCGGCGCCGCGCGCTACCTGGCCGAGACCCGCGACTTCGACGGCACGGCCGTCCTGATCTTCCAGCCTGGCGAGGAGGGCTTCGCCGGCGCGCGCGCAATGATCGAGGACGGCCTGTTCGACCGCTTCCCCGTCAGCGCGGTCTACGCGATGCACAACTGGCCCGGCCTGCCCGCCGGCACGGTAGGCATCAACCGCGGCGCCATGATGGCGGCGGCCGACCGCATCACCATCGAGATCGAAGGCAAGGGCGGCCACGGCGCGCATGCCTACCTCACCGTCGACCCTGTGCTGGTCTCGGCCCACATCATCACCGCGGTGCAGTCCATCGTCTCGCGCAATGTGCGTCCCATCGATGCGGCCGTGATCAGCATCTGCGCCGTGCAGGCCGGCGACCTCGGCGCGATGAGCGTGGTGCCCGGCAAGGCGACGCTGGTGGGCACGGTGCGCACCTTCAGCGTCCGGGTGCAGGCGCAGATCGAGCAGCGGCTGGTGGAGCTGTGCTCCGCCGTTGCGGCCGGTTTCGGCGCGACGGCGCAGGTGAAGTTCGAGCGCATTTACCCCGCCACCATCAACACCGCGCCCGAGGCGATGTTCGCCGGCGATGTCGCGCAATCCCTGGTGGGTGCGCACAACGTCGAGCGCAACATGGAGCCAAGCATGGGCGCCGAGGACTTCTCCTTCATGCTGCAGAAGAAGGCCGGCGCCTATTTGCGTATCGGCCAGGACGCTCGCGGCGGCGCGTTCCTGCACAACAGCCGCTACGACTTCAACGACGAGATCCTGCCGCTCGGTGCCGCTTTGCATGCGGGCCTGATCGAGCAGGGCATGCCCCTGAATGCCGTGGACCGGCCCGCCACCCACAGCGTGGCCGCGTCGGCGGTGTCCTGAGTCTTTCCAACCCGAGGAGTGCTTCCATGAACCTGAGAAACAAGCTGGCCGCGATGGCCGTCATGTCCGCGCTGGGCACGCTCTGCCTGCCGGTAGGCGCGCAGACTATCCGCGTCGCGAACCAGGGGGATGCGCTCTCGCTCGATCCGCATTCGCTCAACGAGTCGCTGCAGCTCTCGGTCGACCTCAACGTGTACGACGCGCTGACCGATCGCAACAAGGATCTGAGCCTCGCGCCCTCTCTGGCCACCTCCTGGCGGCAGACGTCGCCAACGGTGTGGCGCTTCGAACTGCGCAAGAACGTCAAGTTCCACGACGGCACGCCTTTCACCGCCGATGACGTCCTCTTCAGCATCACGCGTGCTGCCGGCGACGGCTCGGACGTGAAGGCCAAGGTGAACGACATCAAGGAAGTGCGCAAGGTCAACGACCACGCGGTCGACATCGAGACCAAGGGGCCGTTCCCCATCCTGCCCGACGTCTTGTCGGACCTCGCGATCATGAGCAAGAAGTGGTGCGAGGAGAACAAGGCCGAGAAACCCGTCGACCGTCGCAAGGGCATCGAGAACACGGCCTCGTTCAAGGCTAATGGCACCGGACCGTTCCGCGTGCGCGAGCGCCAGCCCAATGTTCGAACGGTCTTCGTGCGCAACGGCACCTACTGGGGCAAGATCGACGGCAATGCGCAGGAGGTGATCTTCACCCCCATTGCCAACTCGGCGACGCGCGTGGCGGCCCTGATGTCGGGCGAGATCGACGTGATGGAGCCGGTACCGGTGCAGGACATCGCGCGCATCAATGCCAGCCCCAACGCGCAGGTGGTGGTCGGCCCCGAGCTGCGCACGATTTTCCTGGGCATGGACCAGAAGCGCGACGAGCTGCTGTATTCCAGCGTCAAGGGCAAGAATCCCTTCAAGGACAAGCGCGTGCGCCAGGCGTTCTACCAGGCCATCGACATCACCGGAATCCAGCGCACCGTCATGCGTGGCGCCTCGCGGCCAACGGGACTGATGGTCGGTCCCGGCATCAATGGCTGGACCGAGGCGCAGGACAAGCGCCTGCCGCAGGACGTCGAGGGCGCCAAGAAGCTGCTGGCGGATGCCGGCTATCCGAACGGCTTCGAGGTGACGATGAACTGCCCCAACGACCGCTATGTCAACGACGGGCAGATCTGCCAATCGGTGGCCGCGAATCTCGCGAGGATCGGCGTCAAGATCAATCTCGTGGCCGAGACCAAGGGCACGTATTTCCCCAAGATCCTGCGTCGCGACACCAGCTTCTATCTGCTCGGCTGGACGCCGACCACCTATGACTCGCACAACGCGCTCGACGCACTGATGCGCTGCCCCGACGACAAGACGGGCGACGGCCAGTTCAACCTCGGCTCGTACTGCAACCCCAAGCTCGACGAACTGATCGGAAAGATCAAGTCGAGCACCGACAAGAACGAGCGCATGGCGATGATCCAGGAAGCCTTCAAGATTCATGCGGACGATATCGGGCACCTGCCGTTGCACCAGCAATCATTGGCCTGGGGTGTGAGCAAGAAGGTCGCGCTGACGCAGCGGGCCGACAACTTCATGCCTTTCAAGTGGATGAGCATCCAGGCGCCCGCCAAGCCTTGACGCCGGACGGCACGTGACTCCGAGGGCCTGCGACGCAGGCCCGCTTTTTAGGTCTCCCGATGAAAAAGACACTGGCCCGCTGGCTCGACAGCGACGTCGGCCACAGCTTCCGCACCTCGCCGGTGGCAATGCTCGCCGCGGCGATCGCCTTCGTCTGCGTCTTCTGTTCGGTCTTCGCCGGGTGGGTGTCGCCGCACAACCCCTTCGACCTTGCCGCGCTGGAACTCGGCGATGCGCGCCTGCCGCCCGCCTGGGAGGCCGAGGGCACGACCAAGTACCTGCTGGGTACCGACGACCAGGGCCGCGATATCCTTTCGGCGTTGATCTACGGGGCTCGCATCTCGCTCGTCGTTGGCCTGGTCTCGGTGGTGCTGTCCGTCGTGGTCGGCGTGCTGCTGGGACTGCTGGCCGGCTTCTGGGGCGGATGGCTCGATGCCTTCCTGATGCGCGTGTGCGACGTGATGCTGTCCTTCCCGCCCATCCTGGTCGCGCTGCTGATCGCGGGCGTGGGGCGCGCGCTGTTCCCCAACGCCCACGACACAGTGGCCTTCGGCGTGCTGATCATCTCGATCTCGCTCACCGGGTGGGTGCAGTACGCGCGCACGGTGCGGGGCTCGACCATGGTCGAGCGCAACAAGGAGTACGTGCAGGCGGCGCGCGTGACAGGCGTCGCGCCGCTTCGCATCATGCGCCGGCACGTGCTGCCGAACGTGCTGGGTCCGGTGCTGGTGCTGGCCACCATCCAGGTCGCGACAGCGATCATCACCGAGGCGACGCTGTCCTTCCTGGGCGTCGGCGTCCCACCCACCTCGCCCTCGCTGGGCACCCTGATCCGCGTCGGCAACGACTACCTGTTCTCGGGTGAATGGTGGATCACCGTCTTCCCCGGCCTGATGTTGATCCTGATCGCGCTGAGCGTGAACCTCCTGGGCGACTGGTTGCGCGACGCGCTCAACCCGCGACTGCGCTGAGGACGGGGAGCACACCGAATGAGTCTTCTGCAAGTCCGCAACCTCGTCGTCGAATTCCCGCACCGCCGCGGCACGCTGCGCGCGCTGGACGACATCAGCTTCGAGATCGCGCCGGGCGAGATCCTGGGCGTGGTGGGCGAGTCGGGCGCAGGCAAGTCCCTGACCGGCGCGGCCATCATCGGCCTGCTGGAGCCGCCCGGACGCGTGGCTGCGGGCCAGATCGTGCTGGAAGGTCAGCGCATCGACAACCTGCGCCACGAGGCCATGCGCCATATCCGCGGGCGCAAGATCGGCGCCATCTTCCAGGACCCGCTGACCTCGCTGAACCCGCTCTACACCATCGGGCGGCAGTTGACCGAAACCATCCGAACGCATTTGCCCGTGACCGAGGAGGAGGCGCGCCGGCGCGCCATCGGGCTCCTGCAGGACACCGGCATCCCCGGCGCTGCGCAGCGCATCGACCACTACCCGCACCAGTTCTCCGGCGGCATGCGCCAGCGCGTCGTCATCGCCTTGGCCCTGGCTGCCGAGCCCAAGCTGATCGTCGCGGACGAGCCGACCACCGCGCTGGACGTCTCGATCCAGGCGCAGATCATCACGCTGCTCAAGCGCATCTGCAAGGAGCGCGGCGCGGCGGTGATGCTGATCACCCACGACATGGGCGTGATCGCCGAGACCTGCGACCGTGTGGCCGTGATGTACGCCGGCCGCATCGCCGAGATCGGTCCGGTGCAGGAGGTGATCCACCAACCCGCGCATCCCTACACCTCGGGCCTGATGGCCGCCATCCCCGACATGACGATGGACCGCGAACGCCTCAACCAGATCGACGGCGCCATGCCGCGCCTGAACGCCATCCCGCGCGGCTGCGCCTACAACCCGCGCTGCCCGCGCGTCTTCGACCGCTGCCTGGTCGAGCGGCCCGATCTGCTCAACGCCGGCGCGACACGGGCCGCCTGCTGGCTGCATGACGCGCGCAGCATGTCGATCGACGGGATCGCACGATGAGTGCACCACTGGTGGTCGCCCAGGACCTCGCCAAGGTCTTCGACGTCTCCCCGCCTTGGCTCAACCGCGTGCTCGAGCGCAAGCCGCGCCTTCTGCTGCACGCGGTGGATGGCGTGAGCTTCTCCATCGAGCGCGGCAAGACCCTGGCCCTGGTCGGCGAATCCGGCTGCGGCAAGAGCACCGTCGCGCGCCTGCTCGTGGGCCTGTACGAGCCCACCCGGGGTGGCATGCACTTCGACGGTCAGGACGCCCATGCCGCGTTCAAGAGCGCCGAGGGCCGCAAGCTGCGCCGGCGCATCCAGATGATCTTCCAGGACCCGTACGCCAGCCTCAACCCTCGCTGGCTGGTGGAGGACATCGTGGGCGAACCCTTGCGCGAGCACGAGATCCTGAAGGAAGGTCCCGCGCTCAAGGCACGGGTGGGCGAGCTGCTGCAGTCCGTGGGCCTGAGTCCGCTGGACATGGTCAAGTACCCCCACCAGTTCTCCGGCGGCCAGCGGCAGCGCATCTCGATCGCGCGTGCCCTGGCCACCCAGCCCGAGTTCCTGGTCTGCGACGAGCCCACCTCCGCGCTGGACGTCAGCGTGCAGGCGCAGGTGCTCAACATCATGAAGGACCTGCAGCGCGAGCGCGGCCTGACCTATCTGTTCATCTCCCACAACCTCGCAGTGGTGCGTCATGTCGCCGACCAGGTCGGCGTGATGTACCTGGGGCGACTGGTGGAAGTGGCCGACAAGGCGAGGCTCTTCGCGGCGCCGCAGCACCCCTACACCCGCATGCTGCTGGAGGCCATCCCGAAGATGAAGCACGCCGGCGAGGCGCGCACGCCGGTGCAGGGCGAGGTCCCCAACCCGCTCAACCCACCCACCGGCTGCACCTTCCACCCGCGCTGCCCCCACGCCAACGCTCGCTGCAAGGCCGAGCGGCCGCCGCTGCAGATGCTGCGCGGCGTGCAGGTGGCTTGCCACGCCGTGGAGGAAGGGCGGATCTGAAAGCGGGCATCCGCACGCCGAGGGCCCGAAGGGCGCGAAGGTTCCGTATCTACAGCTCTTCGCTCCAGGCGAACCCGTCGCGCGCGATCATCGCGCTCGATGCGCTGGGGCCCCACGTCCCCGCTGCGTAAGGCCGCGGCGGCCCGTCCGAGGCCCAGCTGTCGATCAGCGGCTCGACCCAGCGCCAGGCTTCCTCCTGCTCGTCGCTGCGCACGAAGAGGTTGAGCCGGCCGTCGATCACGTCGAGCAGCAGGCGCTCGTAGGCGCCCACGCGCTCGGAGCCGAAGCGCTTGTCGAAGTCGAGGTCCAGCTGCACCGGCGCCAGCTGCGGCCCGGCATAGCGGTGGCCGTTGTTGCTGCGCTGGCGGCCGTCCTGCGCCTGGGCGAGCATGTGCAGTTCCAGGCCGTCCTTGGGCTGCAGGTTGATCACCAGCTTGTTGAAGGCGTTGGTGGGCGCCCGGAAGATCGCATGCGGCGTCGGCTTGAAATTGACTGCGATGTGCGCATCGCGCGAGGCCAGCCGCTTGCCGGTGCGGATGTAGAGCGGCACGCCGGCCCAGCGCCAATTGGCGATCTCGGTGCGCAGCGCGACGAAGGTCTCGGTGCGGCTCTCCGTGTCCACGCCCGGCTCGTCGCGGTAGCCCTGCACGCGCTCGCCGTAGGCCGTTCCGGCGGTGTACTGCCCGCGGATCGCGTGCAGCCCGATGGCTTCCGCCGTCCAAGGCTTGAGCGCACGCAGCACCTTGAGCTTCTCGTCGCGTATGGCGTCGGCGTGCGCGTTGATCGGCGGCTCCATGCCGATCGCGCAGACCAGCTGCAGCGCGTGGTTCTGCACCATGTCGCGCAGCGCGCCGGTCTGGTCGTAGAAGGCGCCGCGCTTCTCGACGCCCAGGTCCTCGGCGATAGTGATCTCGATGTTGGCGATGTGCTCGCGGCGCCAGATGGGCTCGAACAGCGCATTGCCGAAGCGCATCGCGAACAGGTTCTGCACCGAGGGCTTGCCGAGGTAGTGGTCGATGCGAAACACCTGGTGCTCCGCCAGCACCTTGCACACCGCCTTGTTGATGGCGCGGTTGGAGGCCAAGTCGTGCCCCAGCGGCTTCTCCAGCACCACGCGGGTCTTAGGGCCGTTGAGCCCGGCTGCGGCGATCTGTTCGACCACCTGGGTAAAGAGGGCGGGGGCGGTGGCGAGGTACATCACGACCGTGCTTGCGTCGCGCTGCGCGAGCAGATCTGCGAGCTTCGCGTAGTCCTGCGTCCTGGAGAGATCCATGCGCTGGTAGTAGAGCAGGGCGGCGAACTTCTTGAACTCCTCGGGAGTTGGCCGCTTGGCGCCTTCGACCGCCTCGAAGCGCGACTGGATCAGCTCGCGATAGCCGTCGTCGGACAGCTCGTCGCGCGCGACCCCGATGATGCGGCCGCCCTCGGGCAGGCTGCCGTGACGAAAGGCCTGGAACAAAGCTGGCATCAGCTTGCGCCAGGTGAGGTCGCCGGTACCGCCGAAAAGGACGAGGTCAAAACTCATGGATGAATCCGTGTTGCCGTGGTGATGCTCAGCGCTCGAAGCCCGTCGGCGAATGTTACCGGAGGCTGTCGCGCCGGCGACTTCGCTTAAGCTTCGGGCTGGTCCCCGGGGCCTTTTTTCTTTTTGGACGAGCAGGCATGAAGAACGTTGTGTTCGATCTCGGCGCCGTGCTGCTGAGCTGGGAGCCGGTGTCGCTGGTGCACGCTGTCTTGGCGCCGCACACACCGACGGCGCAGGCTGCGCATGCGCTGGCGCGCGAGATGTTCCACCACGAAGACTGGCTGGACTTCGACCGCGGCACGCACAGCCTGGAAGACGCCATCGGGCGCATGGCGCTACGGCTGTCGCTTCCCGTGGAGCGGCTCAGCACGACGCTGGCGCCGATGGGCGAGCGCCTGGAGCCGATCGACGTCACCATCGAGCTGCTCGCATCGCTGCGCGCGCGCCGCGATGCCGGCGAGGCGCTGCGGCTCTACTATCTCTCCAACATGCCAGCGCCTTACGCGCGCGTGCTGGAGCAACGCCATGATTTCTTTCGGTGGTTCGACGGCGGCATCTTCTCGGGCGACGTCCGCATGATCAAACCGCAGCCCGAGATCTACGAGCTTCTCGCCGCGCGCTATGGCCTGATGGCGCCCGACACCGTGTTCATCGACGACTCGGCGGCCAACGTGGCGGCGGCACGTGCACTCGGCTGGGAGGCCATCCATTGCGAGGCGCCGAGCGCGCTGCCGTCGCAGCTGGCGGCCTACCTGCCGGTGCGCTCGATCTTGTCGACCTCGAAGCCCAGCGAGCGCGCGTAGTCGAGCTCGGCCTCCAGCGCTTCATCCTCCAGCCGCGGTGCACGCGACAACACCCACAAGTACTTGCGGTCCGGCGTGCCGACCAGGGCCACCTGGTAGTCCCTGTCGAGCTTGAGGATCCAGTAGTCCCCCCAGGCCAGCGGAAGCCAGCGCATCCAGTCGGGTGCAAAGCTCACCTCGAGCCGTCCGGCGCCGGGCTGCCCGGCGACCGGGGCAACACGGGCGATCCCGGCCGATTCCTCGAAACCCCCGTCCGGCCGCATGCAGCGGTTGAGCACCTGCAGCTTGCCGTCCTCCAGCAGCGTGTATTCGGCCGTGGCCGGGCCGGCACAGCGTTTCTCGAAGCGGTTGGGCAGGCGCGCCTGCTCGTGCCACAGGCCCACATACCGCTGGAGGTCCACCGGGGCGACCACCTGCAAGGGCGCGCGCATCAACGGTGCGCCATCGGCCGGGCCGGCGAGGCGCCCGTTTCGCGAGGCGCGGGCGGTCGTGAATGCCAATAGCGTCAGCACGCCACCGACGCAGAAGGCCGTGGCAAGAGTGCCGATGGACGCGCTGTGCACACGGTCGTCGTAAGCGACGCGCTGCGGCGCAGCGGACTGAGTGTGGCGAGAGAACATGGGCATTCCTCCGAGTCGGTCAAAGCCCTGACGGTAGACCGGGGTGGGGGTCGGCCCCGTCAGCCGGGGACCACACGAACTGTAGTTGTGCGGCGGGATAATGGCCGCATGAACCAACTCGATGCCCTCCGCCAGTGGACCACCGTGGTGGCCGATACCGGCGATTTCCGCCAGCTGGCCCAGTTCAAGCCGCAGGATGCGACCACCAATCCTTCACTCATCCTCAAGGCGGTGCAGAAGGCCGAATACCGGCCCCTGCTCGAAGAGGCCGTGAAGAAGCACGGTCACCTTGCAACCGACGAGGTCATCGACCGCCTGCTGGTGCGCTTCGGAACCGAGATTCTCTCGCTCATTCCCGGCCGGGTTTCGACCGAGGTGGATGCCCGGCTGAGCTTCGACACCGCCGCCACCGTGGCGCGGGCCGAGCGCATCGTCGCGCTCTACCGTGCCGAGGACATCGACACCGGGAAGCGCTTGCTGATCAAGATCGCCGCCACCTGGGAAGGCATCGAGGCGGCGCGCCAGCTGGAGCAGAAGGGCATCCACACCAACCTCACACTGCTGTTCTCCTTCGCCCAGGCTGTGGCCTGTGGCGCGGCAGGCGTGCAGCTGATCTCGCCCTTCGTCGGGCGCATCTACGACTGGCACAAGAAGGCGGCCGGCAGCGCCTGGGACGAAGCGGCCCGGGCGGGCGCCAACGACCCCGGCGTCAGGTCGGTGCGCCAGATCTTCGAGTACTACAAGAAGCACGGCATCCGGACCGAGGTGATGGGCGCCAGCTTCCGCAACGTGGGCCAGATCGCGGCGCTCGCGGGCTGCGACCTGCTGACCATCAGCCCCGAACTGCTGGCCGAGCTCGCCGCCATCGAGGCGCCTCTGGCGCATGCGCTGGACGCGGATGCCGCGCAGGCGCTCGACATCCCGAAGCTGGTCCTGGACGAGCCGGCCTTCCGCTTCGCCCTCAATGAGGACGCGATGGCCACCGAGAAGCTGGCCGAGGGCATCCGCGCCTTCGCGGCCGACGCGGTGAAGCTGGAGAAGCTGATGGAGGAAATCGCATGACCAGCACCCGGACGCGTTGCGACCGCACTTCGGCGTGGGGCCGCTTGCAGGCGCACTACGGCGAGGCCGGCCGCAATTTCGACCTGCGCCAGGCCTTTGCCGCCGATCCGCAGCGCTTCGGCGCCTTCAGCCAGCCGGCTCCGCACCTCTTCGCCGACCTGTCCAAGAACCTGATCGACGCGAAGACCGAAGCGCTGCTGCTGGCGCTGGCCCGCGAAGCCGGCCTCGAGGCACATCGCGATGCCATGTTCGCCGGCGAGCACATCAACGCAACCGAAGACCGCGCCGTGCTCCACACGCTGCTGCGCGCGCCGGCCTCGACGGCCGTGCCGCCCGCGCTGGCGGGCGAGCTGGCCCAGGTGCACGCCACGCTCGACGGGATGCTGGCCTATGCCGAGCAGGTGCGCACCGACCACACCATCACCGACGTGGTCAACATCGGCATCGGCGGCTCGGACCTCGGGCCCCAGATGGCCGTGCGCGCCCTCGATGCCTACGTGGCGCCGGGCAAGCGTTTCCACTTCGTCTCGAATGTCGACGGGCACGAGCTGGCGGGGGTTCTGCGCGGACTGGCGCCCGAGCACACGCTGTTCCTCGTGGCCTCCAAGACCTTCACCACGGCCGAGACGATGGCCAACGCCCACTCGGCCAAGCGCTGGTTCGAGCAGTCGGGCAATGCCGACATCGCCCACCACTTCGCCGCTCTCACCACCAACGTCGAGGCCGCGCGTGCCTTCGGCATCGAAACCACTTTTGGCTTCTGGGACTGGGTGGGCGGGCGCTATTCACTGTGGTCCTCCATCGGGCTGCCGATCGCTCTGGCCATCGGCGCCGAGGGCTTCCGCCGGCTGCTCGCGGGCGCGCACGCGATGGACGAGCATTTCCGCAGCGCCCCGCTGGCGCAGAACCTGCCGGTGCGCCTCGGGCTGATCGATGTCTGGTATCGCAATTTCCACCGCTTCACGAGCCGCAGCATCGCGCCCTACCACAGCGCGCTGCAGCGTCTGCCCGCCTACCTGCAGCAGCTCGAGATGGAAAGCAACGGCAAGCAGGTCGATGCGAGCGGCGCCGCGCTGCCCTTCGGCACCTCGCCGGTGCTGTGGGGCGAGCCCGGTACCAACGGGCAGCACGCCTATTTCCAGATGCTGCACCAGGGCACGGACGCGATCCCCCTGGAGTTCATCGCCGTGCGCGAGCCGGCGCATGACCTGGAAGGCCACCATCCCAAGCTGCTGGCCAATGCGCTCGCGCAAGCGCAGGCGCTCATGGTGGGCAAGCAGGACGCCGGCGGGCACCGCAATTTCCCCGGCAACCGGCCGAGCAGCTTCTTCGTCCTCGACCAGTTGAACCCCGAGACGCTGGGCGCCTTCCTCGCGATGTACGAGCACCGGGTGTTCACCAGCGGCGCGCTGTGGGGCATCAACAGCTTCGACCAGTGGGGAGTGGAGCTCGGCAAGGTGCTCGCCAAGGACATCGAGCCGCGCCTCGCCTCCGGCGACATGGCGGGGCTCGATGCTTCGACGGCCGGGCTGCTGGCCCGGTTGCGCTAGGCCGCTGCACCGCAAATACCACTGCATGAAGTCGTCGCTTGCGCCCATGAAGCAGCGCATGAAGCTGATTGCGTGGACCTTCGTGCTGACAGCCGCGGCTGCCGTGATTGCGCTCAACTTCACTGGCGGCGAGAAAAAGCTCGAGGAGCAGGTCCGGCGCGAATATGCGCTTCACGACGAGCAATACCAGCGCGCCCTCGGCGTCCTGCTGGGCCCTGCCATCACCGATGGCAACCGCTTCGAGGCGCTTCACAACGGTGACAGGATCTTTCCGCCGATGCTTGCGGCGATCCGAGGCGCCCGGCACAGCATTACCTTCGAGACCTATATCTATTGGTCCGGCGACATTGGAAAGGCCTTCGCCGACGCCCTGGCCGAACGCTCGCGTGCGGGCGTCAAGGTTCACGTGCTGCTCGACTGGGTCGGCAGCTCGAAGGTCGACGAGTCGTTCCTCACGGAAATGGAGGCCGCAGGCGTCCAGGTCCGCAAGTTTCACAAGCCGAGCTGGTACGACCTGGCGAAGATGAACAACAGGACGCACCGCAAGCTGCTGGTGGTCGATGGGCGCATTGGCTTCACCGGCGGAGTGGGCATCGCTCCGGCATGGACCGGCGACGCGCAGGATGCGGAGCACTGGCGCGATTCGCACTTCAAGGCCGAGGGTCCCGTGGTAGCGCAGATGCAAGCCGTATTCATGGACAACTGGGTCAAGGCGACCGGCGACGTGCTGCATGGCGAGCGTTACTTCCCGGCGCTGGCCGAGGTGGGCCGGCAGCGCGCCCAGGTGTTCAGCAGTTCGCCGTCGGGTGGCAGCGAGAGCATGCAGCTGATGTACCTGCTGTCGATCGCCGCGGCCACCAGGTCGATCGACTTGTCCAGCGCCTATTTCGTGCCCGACGAACTCACGGTGCGCGCGCTGGTCGAAGCCATGCAGCGCGGCGTGCGGCTACGCGTCATCACGCCCGGGCCCATCATCGATTCGCAGACCGTGCGCGCCGCCTCTCGCGCGGGCTGGGGCCCGCTGCTCGAGGCCGGCGCCGAAATCAGCGAGTACCAGCCCACCATGTTCCATTGCAAGGTCTTCCTCGCAGACGGGCTGCTGGTCTCCGTCGGTTCGACCAATTTCGACAACC
The DNA here is from genome assembly GCF_901827175.1 of Variovorax sp. RA8. Classification (NCBI taxonomy): domain Bacteria; kingdom Pseudomonadati; phylum Pseudomonadota; class Betaproteobacteria; order Burkholderiales; family Comamonadaceae; genus Variovorax; species Variovorax sp. RA8. The sequence continues at coordinate 1,543,011 of NZ_LR594662.1, forward strand.
GCTCCTTCCGCCTGAACGACGAGGCCAACCTGAACATCTACGACGCGGCGTTCGCCGCCGAGCAGACAGTTCAGTTCGAAGCGGACCTGAAGCGAGCCAAACGCGTCACGCTCGAAGCCTGGCGCAATCGACCTTGGTCCGAGAAGGCGCGGGAACACTTGGCGGCATTGCTGAGCTCGCAGCTGTAGCGCCTGCAACGATCGATTGGGAGCGAGGCCGCCTCGACGGCATGCAGCGCAAGGCCGCGACCCGGACGCGGATGAAGCTCTTCGGTTGTGCCTTCAGCGCCGCGTTTTTTTCCGCGCAGCCGGCGTCGTGGGTTTGCCGCTCCAGAAATCGACGATCTGCTTCGCGGCCTCAGCCTGAGTCGCGGCGACCTGACGTTTTGCAGCCGCCGTCGCTTGGCCGCGTGCCGAACCCATTGCTTTGTTGGCGGAACTGAGCCACATGCTCATCAGCGGGTTCTTTTTGGTCCAGGGATTGCTCATAGCACCTTCGTAGTGAGTCGACCGGTGGCCGAAGGGGACTACTGTCGGCTGGCGACTCCTTGCGGCGACGCGGCGCTCAGCGCGACAAGAGGTCGCCCCCGTCCTACACGACGGCTGAAGCCACACACCTGATTGTTGGATTCCGGCAGTTATTTCGCCAAACCCGCCGCAGCGCGCCAGTAGCAGTGTGAGCTTGGGAAGGACCGGCCCTTATGATGGCCGCGGGAGTTTTCCCGTGGGAACTATCAAGAGGAGCTGTTCGATGAATTTTCAAGAAGCCGTCAAGACCTGCTTCAGCAAATACGTGGATTTCAGCGGCCGGGCCTCGCGGGCCGAGTACTGGTGGTTCGTGCTGGCCTACGTGATCGTCGCGATCGTGGCCGGCTTCATCCACGAGGTCGTCTATGGCCTCGTCATCCTCGCCTTCCTCCTGCCGCTGCTGGCGGTCGGCGCGCGCCGCCTGCACGACATCGGCAAGAGCGGCTGGTGGCTGTTGCTGGGCCTGATCCCGCTGGTGGGTCTGGTCCTGCTGTACTTCATGGTCCAGCCGAGCCAGCCAGAGAGCAACGAATACGGCGCACCGCCGCTCGCGACTGCTGCCTGAGGCGCTTGCCCGGCCCAACGAAAATGCCCCCCACGCGCCCTCACTTCGCGTGGTCGCTGCCCCCCGATGGGGGCGTTTTCCATGTTGGGGCGGCCCGACGAAGGAAAAAAACCCCGCGGCTCGCACCGCGGGGTTTTTTATTGGCTGAAGTGCCGGGGCCGTCTTACATGCCCATGCCGCCCATGCCACCCATGCCGCCCATGTCGGGCATGCCGCCGCCGGCAGGTGCGTCGTCCTTCGGCGCGTCGGCGATCATGGCTTCGGTCGTCAGCAGCAGCGAGGCCACCGAGGCGGCGTTCTGCAGCGCGGTGCGTGTCACCTTGGTCGGGTCCAGGATGCCCATCTCGAGCATGTCGCCGTAGGTGTCGTTCTGCGCATTGAAGCCGTAGTTGCCCTTGCCGGCCAGCACCGCGTTCACCACCACGCTGGCTTCACCACCGGCGTTGAACACGATCTCGCGCAGCGGCGCTTCGATGGCCTTGAGCACCAGACGGATGCCGGCGTCTTGATCAGCGTTGTCGCCCTTGAGCTTGTCGCCCACGGCTTGCTTGGCGCGCAGCAGCGCCACGCCGCCGCCGGCCACCACGCCTTCTTCCACTGCAGCGCGGGTGGCGTGCAGGGCGTCTTCGACGCGGGCCTTCTTTTCCTTCATCTCGACTTCGGTGGCAGCGCCAACCTTGATCACCGCCACGCCGCCGGCCAGCTTGGCCACGCGCTCCTGCAGCTTCTCGCGGTCGTAGTCGCTGGTGGCTTCCTCGATCTGCACGCGGATCTGCTTCACGCGGGCTTCGATGTCGGCACCGGCGCCAGAGCCGTCGATGATGATGGTGTTTTCCTTGCCCACTTCGATGCGCTTGGCCTGGCCGAGGTCGGCCAACGTCACCTTCTCGAGCGTCAGGCCCACTTCTTCGGCGATGACCTTGCCGCCCGTCAGGATGGCGATGTCTTCCAGCATGGCCTTGCGGCGGTCGCCGAAGCCAGGCGCCTTGACGGCCACGACCTTCAGGATGCCGCGGATGGTGTTGACCACCAGGGTCGCGAGGGCTTCGCCTTCGACTTCCTCGGCGATGATCAGCAGCGGACGGCCAGCCTTGGCGACTTGCTCCAGCGTCGGCAGCAGGTCGCGGATGTTGCTGATCTTCTTGTCGAACAGCAGCACGAACGGGTTCTCGAGGATCGCGCTTTGCTTGTCCGGGTTGTTGATGAAGTAGGGCGACAGGTAGCCGCGGTCGAACTGCATGCCTTCGACGACTTCCAGCTCGCTCTCCAGCGACTTGCCGTCCTCGACGGTGATCACGCCTTCCTTGCCGACCTTGTCCATCGCGTCCGCGATGATCTTGCCGATGGTCTCGTCGCTGTTGGCCGAGATCGAGCCGACCTGGGCGATTTCCTTCGAGGTGGTGGTGGCCTTCGAAGCCTTCTTCAGCTCTTCGACCAGGGCGGTGACCGCCTTGTCGATGCCGCGCTTCAGGTCCATCGGGTTCATGCCGGCGGCCACGTACTTGAAGCCTTCGCGCACGATGGCCTGGGCCAGCACGGTTGCCGTGGTGGTGCCGTCACCGGCGTTGTCCGAGGTCTTGGAGGCCACTTCCTTCACGAGCATCGCGCCCATGTTCTGGAGTTTGTCCTTGAGCTCGATTTCCTTGGCGACCGACACGCCGTCCTTGGTCACGGTGGGGGCGCCGAAGGAGCGCTCGAGCACCACGTTGCGGCCCTTGGGGCCCAGGGTCACCTTGACCGCGTTGGCCAGGATGTTCACGCCTTCGACCATGCGTGCGCGGGCTTCGCCGCCGAAGACTACGTCTTTTGCTGCCATGAGATTTCTCCGAATTCAGGGAAAGGGTTGATTACTTCTCGACGACCGCGAACAGGTCGTCTTCCTTCATGACCAGCAGCTCGTCGCCATCGACCTTGACGGTCTGGCCGCTGTACTTGCCGAACAGCACGCGGTCGCCGACCTTGACGTTCAGCGCGATCAGGTCACCCTTGTCGTTCTTCTTGCCAGGTCCGACGGCCAGGACTTCGCCCTGGTCCGGCTTCTCGGCGGCGTTGTCGGGGATCACGATGCCCGAGGCGGTCTTGGTTTCGCTTTCAATGCGCTTGACGATCACGCGATCGTGCAAAGGACGAAGTTTCATTGCATCTCCTGGATAAGAAACGGGGTTCGGTTCTGGGCTGGGGCTGGATGGCCGCCTGCCTGTCCACTGGAAGCGGATGTTGTTAGCACTCCTCTTCAGCGAGTGCTAATGATAAGGGCAATTCTGACGCTTTCAAGGGGCGGTGGTGCATGTTGTCGGTGTCGGTTTTCAACTTGGCTGGAATTTTTTGCAGCTTAGTTGGAACTCGCGCGGCGCAGCCGGAGCCGCCCGGCCCGCGGGGAGCGGCCCGGTAGGGGCGGTCACGCCGGCGCCGCTTGCGACACCATGCTAGAGAGGCGGCCTTGCCAGCAGGCAAGGGCAGTCGGAGCAGGGCCGGCAGGGAAGGGCAGGCAGAATGCGGACGCCAGCCGGAAACGGCCAACACCGGAAGTTCGTCACGGCCGTCCAATTTTCCGTCATCTTTGTTGGGGCACTCCCGCGCTAGTTAAGTCGGCCTTGAATCTGGCGCCCGAGGTCTATTTGCACGGGCCGCTATCGATGTGGAACGGCAGCACGAGTGGGAACCCAGCGACGCCGCCTCAGCTGGAAAGCCGTACACAGGTGTCGGTTGGATCTGATAGTTGCACGACGGCCCAGGCGCGCCCTGAGAAAGGATCGTGATGCGATGCACAGTCGAGGTCGTCGGCCACTAGACCGAAAATCTCTGATCCTCCCCGTTGCAACTGCCGCAGCAAGCAGCGGGTGATTCCGTTGAAAAACTCGGTTGCAGCATAGTTAGAAATCGGCTGCGTAGAACGGCCCAGGAGAACCTACCAGGCGAATGATCGTTGACCGAGCAACAATCATCAAACACTGCGCTCTTCGCATTGGCCGTATCTGTTCCTTGGTCGTTCGACAACGCGCATGCAGAGGCACCGAAATTGCTCAGCACCGCCTTCGCGCCAAGATCCCGGCACTAATGTGCGGTCAGAGCCCGCAACTCCTCGAGAAGTTTTACTGAGGGCCCCGGCAACATTCCCGCCCTTCGACGGAAAGCTGTGAGTGTTCGTTTATCGCTTGCGCCTGGTATGTCCAGAGCATCGATCAACCCTGCCTTGCGCTCGGCGTCGTACATCGGGGCGGGCATCCAACCAAGGAAGCCGGAACGGCCAATCAGGCTCTTGAGCGCGGTGACCGACCGCGTCTCTACAACAACGTTAGGCAGTGCCAGGTTCTGGCGCGCGAACACCCTCATCATGTGTTCGAAAGGGGCGGTGCCCTTTGGAAGAATGGCCCAGCGTTCCGCAAGCGTGTCCGCGAGCTGAAGGTTCGCCTGCTTTCGCAAGGGATGTCGCCGCCCCGCAACGACGTAGCTCGTGTCCTCCCACCGGCAATCCTTGACGGCCACGATTTCATCCGTGTCCTGGGTGTCCACGCCGAGCGCCAAGTCGATCTCGTGTGAGACAAGTGCATCTGCCAGGCGATCCCAGACGCCTTCGATGATTTGAACCCGTAGATTTGGCCACTTTTCGCAGATGCTGCCGATGGCCAATGGAAGCACCAGGCAAGCGATGCTGCCAACGGCACCAACACGGATCGTGCCTTTCGCGAGCCCCAGCATCGCCTTGATGTCCTCGTTGGCCTGCTCCGACTCGCGTTGCAAAAGAACCGCGTGCGGCTGCAGCGCACGGCCGACGTCCGTGAGCTGCATGCCCTTCGAATGGCGCTCGAACAAGGGCGCGCCCGCCTGCTCCTCCAATCGACGAATTGTGCGACTCAGCGCAGGCTGCGTCACATTGAGCACGTCTGCCGCCCGTCCCAAGCTGCCCGCTGAAACGATCGTGTTGAAGGCGATGAGGTGCTGCAGGTCGAAAGCCATGCGGAACGGTAATGGCTTTTTCCCAAGATGGCAATTTCCATGGGGGTGCTAAGCATCCACACTTCAGCCATCGAGGCAAGCGCTGCGCCCTTGCATCGCACATTCAGAAAGCACGAAATGACCGGACCTGTACCGCAAGCCGCCCTCGGGTCGACCAAAGACTCCGCTTCGACCATCACCGTCCGTGACGCCGTGGTCGACCTCATGCGCCGTTTCGGCATGACCTCTGTTTTTGCCAATCCCGGCTCGACCGAGCTGCCAATGTTTCGCGATTTTCCCAGCGACTTTCGCTACGTGCTGGGCTTGCAGGAAGCCAGCGTGGTCGGAATGGCCGACGGCTATGCGCAAGCCACCCGCAATGCTTCGTTCGTGAACCTGCACTCCGCCGCTGGCGTGGGAAATGCAATGGGCAATATCTTCACGGCGCACAAGAACCGCACCCCGATGGTCATCACGGCCGGCCAGCAGGCGCGCTCGATTCTCCCGTTCGACCCATTTCTCTCCTCGGCGCAAGCCACCGAACTGCCGAAGCCCTACGTGAAATGGAGCATCGAGCCGGCGCGTGCGCAGGACGTGCCGCTCGCGATCGCCCGGGCGTACTACATCGCCATGATGCCGCCCTGTGGCCCGGTGCTGGTGTCGGTGCCGGTCGACGACTGGGATCAACCGGCCGAGTTGGTCCCCGAAAGGGTTGTCAGCACCGAGTTGCGCCCCCAGCCTGCCGTTCTTGCGCAGATCGCTGCCGCGCTGGAAGCGAGCGAACGACCCGCAATCGTCGTCGGCGCCGCGGTCGACCGTGACAACGCATGGAACGAAGTCGTTTCATTGGCCGAAGCGCACAACGCCCGCGTCTGGGCGGCACCAATGTCGGGTCGCTGCAGCTTTCCCGAAGACCATCGCCTGTTTGCCGGATTCCTGCCTGCCATGCGCGAGCGGATCGTCGAACTGCTGGGCGACCATGACCTGATCCTGGCGGTTGGCGCGCCTGCCTTCGCGTACCACGTCGAGGGCGCCGGCCCGCACATCCCGGCTGGCGCCACCCTGTGTCAGCTGACCGAAGACCCGGACACGGCAGCGTGGGCGCCGGTCGGCATCTCGGCGCTCGGCAGCATTCGACTCGGTGTGCTCGATCTATTGACCCATTCGCCTCAAAAAGCTCGCCCACTGCCGCCGGCCAGGCGCGCAGCACCGATAGCAGAACCGTCGCCATTGATGTCGGTGGCCTACGCTCTGCAGACCCTCGCGGAGGTCAAAAGAGCCGACGACATCGTGGTGGAGGAAGCGCCCAGCGCCCGGCCCGTGATGCAGGCCTACCTGCCGATGACGCGCAGCGAAACCTTTTACACGATGGACAGCGGTGGCCTCGGGTACGGAATGCCCGCTTCTGTGGGCGTCGCAATGGGCAAGCCTGGGAGCCGAGTGATTTGCCTGATCGGTGACGGGTCCAGCATGTATTCCATCCAGGCGCTATGGAGCGCAGCCCAGAACAAGCTGCCGATCACATTTGTGATCCTGAACAACCGTCGCTACGCCGCGCTGCAGGACTTTGCGCCGGTGTTCGGGTTCTCCGCCTCGGATGTCGTTCAGGGAACCGAGTTGCCTGATATCGACTTCCAGTCGCTGGCCAAGGGCATGGGTTGCAGCGCATCCCGAGTCAGCGATCCCGGCGAACTGCGCGACGTTCTTGAGCGCGCCTTGACAGGCGATGCGCCCACTGTCGTCGAGGTCGTGGTCGCCTGACGCTTCAGCCTCTTCGCATTTTTTTCCATTCCCTGTTCTTGTTCAAACCACCATCTGGAGACAAACCGATGAAGATTTCGATGCTGATCAACGGCGAGCCCACCGAGGCCCGCAACGGCGCGACCTTTGAGCGCCGCAACCCCCTCGATGGCAGCGTCGCCACGGTCGCACCCGCCGCCACGGCGCAAGACGCGGTTGCGGCGGTTGACGCCGCGGCAGAGGCGTTCAAGACCTGGTCGCGCACCGGGCCCAGCGAGCGTCGCGCTCTGCTGATGAAAGCCTCGCAGGCGCTAGAGGCCAAGGCCGAATCCTTCGCGGCGGCCGTTGCTTCGGAAACTGGCGCCTCGGCGATCTGGGCGGGCTTCAATGTTCACCTTGCCGCCGGCATGCTACTGGAGGCTGCGTCGCTCACAACCCAGATCAGCGGCGAAGTCATTCCCTCCGATGTACCGGGAAATCTTGCGATGGCTGTGCGGCAGCCCGCAGGCGTCGTCCTCGGCATTGCACCGTGGAATGCGCCGGTGATCCTCGCAGTTCGCGCCATCGCGACCCCTCTGGCCTGCGGCAACACCGTCGTGCTCAAGGGCAGCGAGATTTGTCCCGCAACGCACGGTTTGATCATCGAGGCGCTGCAAGAGGCCGGCCTTCCCAAGGGCGTGGTGAACTTCGTCACCAATGCGCCGGCTGACGCCGCCGCCGTGGTCGAAGCGATGATTGCCCACCCGGCCGTGCGCCGTGTGAACTTCACGGGCTCGACGCATGTCGGCAAGCTCATCGCCGCAACCTGCGCCAAGTACCTCAAGCCCGTCGTGCTTGAACTCGGCGGCAAGGCACCGCTGGTCGTCCTCGATGACGCCGACGTGGATGCTGCCGTCAATGCGGCCGTCTTCGGGGCGTTTGCCAACTCGGGACAGATCTGCATGTCGACGGAACGCATCGTTGTCGACGAAAGCATCGCCGACGATTTCGTTGCAAAGCTTGGCGCACGAGCCTCCAGCCTTCCGCTGGGCGATCCGAGACTCGGCCCGGTCGTGCTCGGCTCCGTGGTGGACATGAGCACGGCCACGCGCTGCAACGAGCTGATCGACGATGCAATCGCCAAGGGCGCCAAGCTGGTCACGGGCGGCAAGGCCAAGGACACGTTGATGCCCGCAACGCTGCTCGATCACGTCACATCGGGAATGCGCATCTTCCGCGAGGAAGCCTTCGGTCCGGTGAAGGGCATCGTGCGCGTCAGCGGCGTCGAAGCGGCGGTCGCTTGTGCCAACGATAACGAGTACGGCCTGGCAGCCGCGGTCTTTGGCCGCGACGTGGCGCGAGCCATCGAAGTGGCAGGACGCATTGAGTCCGGCATCTGCCACGTGAACGGTCCCACGGTGCACGACGAAGCTCAGATGCCGTTCGGAGGCGTCAAGGGCAGCGGCATCGGACGCTTTGGCGGCAAGGCCGGGGTTGATGCCTTCACCGAACTGCGCTGGCTGACGGTACAGACGGCGCCGCGTCACTACCCCTTCTAACCTTCTCGCTGCCCGCTGGCAGGACCCCGACCGCCTTGCGGCCGGGCGTGGGGCGGTGCGCCCAAAAACTTAAGGAGACAAGAGTGAGCTTCATTCAATTTCGACGGTTCGCGAAGACATCCGCCGCCCGCTGCGCCGGCCTGGTCGCCTCCGCCGCCCTGGCTTTCGCCTTGCCCGGCGCCGCCGTTGCCCAAGTCTGGCCGACAAAGCCTATAAAGGTCATCGTCAACTTCCCGCCGGGCGGCGCGGCGGACCAGATCGCAAGGTCTCTGACGCAGCCGCTGCAAGAGGCGCTGGGCCAGCCGGTGGTCGTCGAGAACAAGAGCGGTGCCGGCGGCAACATCGGTGGCGAGGCGGTGGCAAAGGCCGCGCCCGATGGCTACACGCTCCTGATGAGCTCGGGCGGCATGGTTTCGGTCAACCCGCACATCTATCCCAAGATGCCGTTCGATCCGGCCAAGGACCTGGTCCCGGTGGCTTCGGCAGCGCGCGTGCTTGTCTTCCTCGTGACGCAGCCATCTTTTCCTGCGAAGGACGCCAAGGACTTTCTGGCGCACCTTAAGGCGAATCCGGGCAAGCTGTCATTCGGCTCGCCGGGCAACGGCAGTTCGCCTCATCTGGCCGCCGAGATGATGAAGTCACAGGCGGGCGTCTTTGCGACGCACGTCCCCTACCGCGGCGCCGCACCTGCTCTCAACGATCTGCTGGCGGGCCAGCTGGACTTTCTGTTCGATCCCGGCGTGGCCATCCCGCACATCAAGGCGGGCAAGGTGAGAGTGCTTGCCGTTGGCAGCCCCAAGCGCTCGCCATTGTTTCCCGATGTGCCGACCTTGGACGAGTTGGGGCTCAAAGGCTTCGATGCCGACACAGTGTTCGGCTTCTATGCGCCCGCCGGCACGCCCGCGGAAATCATCGCCCGCTTGAATCGTGAGATCAATAAGGCACTCACGTTGCCGGGACCGCGTGAACGAATTGCAGCGCTCGGCGGTGAAGTGGCGCCCATGACCCCGGCCCAGTTCCATGACAAGGCGCTGGAGGACGGCAAGCGATTCGGCAAGGTCATTCGCGAGAGAAAGATTCTCGGCGACTGAAGCGTTGCTCACACAGCACGAACTCAACCACGCCATCCCACACACAGAACCGAAGGAAACAAAGTGCGCTCCCAAGTTGCAATCATTGGTGCCGGCCCGGCCGGCCTAATGCTCTCTCACATGCTGCACCTGCAGGGCATCGAGTCCATTGTGCTCGAGACCCGTAGCCGGGAGGCCATCGAGGCCACCATACGCGCCGGCGTACTCGAGCAGGGCACGGTAGACCTGATGAAGCAGATGGGCGTCGGCGCGCGCATGGAGCGCGAAGGCTTTCGCCACGAAGGAACGATCCTGCGCTTTGACGGCATCGACCGGCGCATCGATTTCCCTGAGCTGACCGGTGGCAAGGCCGTGATGATCTATGCCCAGCACGAGGTCATCAAGGATCTGGTGGAAGCCAGATTGGCCACCGGTGGCGACATTCGATTCGAAGTCAGCGATGTCAGTGTGCATGGTCTGGACTCCAAGACGCCCAGCGTGCAGTTTCGTCAGCAAGGCGGCGAACTTCAGACGATCGATGCGGACTTCATCGCGGGCTGCGACGGAACGCAAGGCGTAAGCCGTCCCGCGATCCCGAAGGGCGTGCTCAAGGGTTTCGAGCGCCTCTACCCCTTCGGCTGGCTTGGCATCCTGTGCAACGCGCCACCCTCGTCCGATGAACTGATCTACGCCTTGAGCGATCGAGGGTTCGCCCTCGTGAGCACGCGCTCGCCTGACGTGCAGCGCATGTACCTCCAGTGCGAGCCCACCGACAAGATCGAAAACTGGTCCGACGACCGCATCTGGGGTGAGTTCCGAGCTCGCCTGGCGACGCGCGATGGCTGGGCACCGAAGGAAGGTCCGATCTTCAGCAAGACGGTCGTGGGCATGCGCAGCTTCGTGACCGAGCCGATGCAGTACGGCAGGCTCTTCTTGGCAGGTGATGCGGCTCACGTGGTGCCACCGACGGGTGCCAAGGGTCTGAACCTGGCCGTCGCAGACGTGCGCGTGCTCTCGCGTGCCATCGGCGAGTTCTACAAGACAGGTCGCGAGGATCTGCTTGAGCGCTACAGCGCCACCGCCTTGCGGCGCATCTGGAAGGCTCAGCGCTTCTCCTGGTGGATGACGTCGATGCTGCACCGCTTCCCCGGTGCCGACGAGTTCCAGCACAAAGTGCAAATCGCCGAACTCGACTACGTCACAGGGTCGCGCGCCGCTTCAACGGCTCTGGCGGAAAACTACGTCGGTCTGCCATTCGACGCGCTCGACGAATGAGCACACGCGAGCTGCCCACTTGAAGGCTTACGCGGTCGCCGGCGTCCCGAAAGCCATGACGAGCGGGCATGACTTTTTCGCAATAAAGCAATTTTCCGGGATCCCGTCCTTCCTTGAAACTGGCGTTCCTGCAAGGCGCAACGGCCCCACCCAGTCCAACACTCAACCGCTCACCCTGGAGTTCGCCATGACCCTTGAATCGGAATCCGTCCTCGGCGTGTTGCCACCACCGAACCTGTCCACTGTGAAGACATTATGAAGATCACCATCGTCGGCGCAGGAGCCATGGGCTCCTTCTTCGGAGGCCTGCTGGCTGAAAGTGGCAATGACGTCACGTTGGTCGACGTCAACGACGCGCACATCGACGTGATCAGCGCCGACGGACTTCGCCTGGAAACTGACAGCGGCGACCGGCAGGTCAGGTCGCTTCGGGTCTGCCGGCCGGAGGGGGCCACCGATCTTCCGCAACTTCTGGTCGTATTCACCAAGACGCTGCACACCGGCGCTGCGCTCTCTGGAGTGCAGCACCTCATTGGTCCCGACGTGCATGTGCTGTCCTTGCAGAACGGCCTGGGCAATGTCGAGAAAATTGCCGAGTTTGTCTCGCCGGAGCGCATTCTGATCGGCGTGACCACCTGGCCGGCCGACATGGTCGCACCCGGTCATGTGCACTCGCATGGCAAGGGCGTTGTGCGGCTGATGGCTGCCGATGGCGTTTCCCGACCGATCGTTTCCCAGGTTTCCGAGACGCTCTCTGGCGCCGGTCTTGCGTGCACTTCCGATTCCACCGTGTGGGCTGCGATCTGGGAGAAAGTCGCGTTCAACGCCGCGCTCAACAGCATCTGCGCCGTTTCCGGCTGCACCGTTGATCAACTCGGGCTGGTGTCTGATGGGAAGCGGCTGGCCGATGAAGTGATCCTGGAGGTTCTCTCGGTTGCGCAGCGCCTGGGCATCGACGTCGATGTTGCCAAGTGCAAAGCCAGCGTCGCGGGTGCCATTGCCCAGCACAAGGGCCACAAGCCATCGATGCTGCAAGACGTCCTGGCAGGACGCCGCACGGAGATTGAAGCCATCAACGGTGCGGCGGTCGCGGCAGCAGGGCGCGTCAACTTGAAGCTGCCCACAACCGAGACGCTGCTGTCGCTGGTGCGCCTGGCTGAAGCGCGTGCCGTTGCCTGACCTTATCGATCCATTTCCCGTCCATCAATTCTTTGGAGACAATCATGAAGCTCTCGAAATTCCTCGCTTTGAGTTGCGCAACGCTGTCGTTCGCGGCGACCGCGGTCAGCGCGGCCGACGTCTACCCCACCAAGCCCATTCGTTGGGTGGTTGCGTATTCAGCTGGGGGCGGCTCCGATGCGCTGGCGCGCGCAGTCGGCGCCCAGCTTTCCAAGCAGCTTGGTCAGTCGGTCCTGATCGACAACAAGCCAGGTGGCGCCACTGTGATCGGTGCGGATGCCGTCGCGAAGTCGCCCGGCGATGGCTACACCATCCTGACTGCGGACAATGGCACCTTGATCTTCAACACGGCGCTGTTCAAGAAGTTGCCCTATGACCCGAACAAGGACTTTGCACCGATTGGCCTCATGGCCAAATTTCCTCTCGTGCTGGCTGTCAATCCCAACGCGGGCTACGGCAGCGCAAAGGATCTCATCGAAGCCATGCGCAAACAGCCCGGCAAGCTGAGCTACGCGACGCCGGGTGTCGGCAGTCCGCATCACCTGGCCATGGAGATGCTCAAGGAGCGAGCCAAGATCGACGTGGTCCACGTCGCTTACAAGGGCGCCGCGCCCGCGATCCAGGACGTAGTGGGCGGCCAACTTCCCCTCATGGTGGTGGACACTGCCGCTGGCATGCAGATGATGAAGGCTGGCAAGCTCAAGCCTTTGGCGACGTTCTCCAAGACCCGTCTTCCGTCAATGCCGGAGGTGCCAACCCTGATTGAACTGGGGTACACCGACATCGAGGCGGCTGCATGGCAAGGCCTGGTCGTGCCGTCTTCGACGCCGAAGGATGTGATTGCCAAGCTGAGTTCGGAGCTCCAGAAGGCAATCGCGTCGCCTGCCATCAAGACGCAATTCGCGACCATGGGCCTGGAACCGACACCCAGCGATGCGGCCGTGATGGCCAAGCACTGGAGCGATGAATCCAAATACTGGCCCAAACTCATTCGGGACCGCCAAATCAGCCTCGACTAGGCAGTCCTTGGGAGAACCCGAATGGTCGACAACGAAGCCGTCGACCGCGGACATTCGGCTGAAAGTAACCGGCGGCATTCAGCCTCGTCCTGCAGTTCGCCGTCGCAAACTGAGCGACAGCAACGGGGCCAAGACCGGACCTTCCCTTGGACCTCAGAATTTGGAGCACGCGTGGAGCCACTGATGTACCCCGTATACGTCCTTCGTGACGTTTCTGGCCAGGACACCATGGCGACTGGCCCGAGTTTGAGCTTCAAGAAGCGAACGGTGCGCGCTCGACATAGGGGTGCATGGTGTCGGCTGGCATCGCAGCATTCCGCTTTGCCATCGGTACGGCCGTTGGAGTCGACTATGTTGAGCAGGAACTCAAAGCACGCGAAGGCGGCTCGAAGCTCATCGTTGAGCTTCGGTGCGCATGACGAGAATCGGCCGAGGCCGTGTGAAAACGGGTTGAATAGGTGACGGTGCTCGCCTAGATTGTGGCAACGCTACTGAAGGGCAGCTACATGAAGCGATTCATCGAAGGCGAGGATCGACAGCAGGTGACTCTGCTGCCAGAGTGCCTTGACGACTATATCGGCGAAGACAACCCGGTGCGAGTTGTCGATGCCTTCGTCGAGGAGCTGGATCTGCATGCACTGGGTTTTGGAGGTGTCGATCCGGCAGCCACCGGTCGACCCTCGTACCACCCCTCGGTCCTGCTGAAGCTCTACATCTACGGCTACCTGAACCGTATCCAATCGAGCCGGCGCCTGGAGCGTGAGGCGCAGCGCAACGTCGAGCTGATGTGGCTCACCGGCCGGCTCGCTCCGGACTTCAAGACCATCGCCGACTTCCGTCATGACAACGGAGCGGGCATTCGCAATGTCTGCCGCCGCTTCGTCGCCCTGTGCCGCGACCTCAAGCTGTTCTCCCACGCCATCGCTGCGATCGACGGCAGCAAGTTCAAGGCGGTCAACAGCCGCGACCGCAACTTCACGCCCGGCAAGATCGATGCGCGTCAGCGGCAGATCGAGCAGAGCATCCAGCGCTACCTCGATGCACTGGAGACAGCCGACCGCACGCAGCCGGCGGAGGTAGAGGCCAAGACCGAGCGGTTGACGGAGAAGATCAAGAAGCTGCGCGAGCAGATGAAGCAGCTCGATCGCACCAAGGAAGAATTGAAGAAGGAGCCTGATGGGCAACGCTCGCTCACCGATCCTGATGCGCGTTCGATGAACTCGCAAGCCAAGGGCTCCGGCCTGGTGGGCTACAACGTTCAGGCGGCGGTCGACGCCAGGCACCACCTGATAGTGGCGCACGAGGTCACCAACGAGGGCAACGACCGCGCGCAGCTCAGCAACATGGCCAAGGCTGCACGCGAGGCGATGGGCAAGACCAGGCTACAGGCCCTTGCCGACCGCGGCTACTTCAACGGCACGGAGCTCAAGGCCTGCGAGGACGCAGGCATCACGACCTACGTGCCAAAGCCGATGACCTCGGGCGCCAAGGCCGAAGGCCGCTTCGACAAGAGCGACTTCATCTACATCGCGAAGGCCGACGAGTATCAGTGCCCTGCGGGCGAACGGGCCATCTACAGGTTCAGCACGCTCGAGCGAAATGGCCTCCAAGCGCGTCTCTATTGGACCAGTGCCTGTCCCTCATGCCCATTGAAAAAGCAGTGTACGACCGGCGACTATCGCCGCATCCGTCGCTGGGAGCACGAAGAGGTGCTTGAGCGCGTCCAGCAACGCCTGGACCGCAAGCCTGTCGCGATGACGCTGAGAAGGTGCACGGTTGAGCACGTGTTCGGCACACTGAAGTACTGGATGGGTTCAACCCACTTCCTCACCAAGACGCTGGCGCACGTGAGCACCGAAATGAGCCTGCACGTGTTGGCATACAACCTGAAGCGGGTGATCGCGATCCTGGGTATTGCCAGAACGATGAAGGCGGTCAGGCTGGTGGGGGCGTGAGCCTCTTCAAGTGCCCTTTGCAGCTTGCGCAGCCACGCTCGATCGGACCACCCGCGCGTTTGTGCAACGGGCCCACTGGATGACTCGGTGCGCCGATGATGCCCACATGGGCGCCGGTTCGGCATACTCGCTAGTCAAAGCCGTTTCCACACGGCCTCGGCCAGAAGCGGAAGTTCGTCGCGACCGCCTAAGTTCTCCGACTCAGGGCAGCGGGCGGAACGCAGCGTTGGTACTCGGCTTCTGCAAGGCTGAAGAGCCACTTGTCGGTGTCAACTTGCTCGATCGGCACGTTGATGACGTGGCAGAAAGCCGATTGCGAGAGAACGAGGTCGGTGCGAATGATGTCGGTCATGGAAACTCCTTTGAAGGGTTGACAGTGGATTGAGGTGGGCTGCCTGACGGCGATTGGCACTTCATATGGCGTCGGCGACAGAGCAACTTTCTCAAGTACCCGTTGCGGATGAATTTCGATGACCGTGGGTACGATTTCAGATGAAACGCGCGTGATGCATTAACGCTGAGTCACCTTGGCTCAGGCTCAGGCAGTAGAAGAATTTTTCCCACGCTCTCACCCGTTTCCATCCGCCGATGTGCCTGAGCGGCCTCGGCAAGCGGATAGGTGCTGTCGATCACGGGGCGGAGAGTTCCAATGGCGAACGCGTTGAGCCAACGTTCCGCAAAGCGTCGCGTCATCGCTTGCTTAACTTCAGGAGGTCGGGACTTCATGACGGTTCCGAAGATCTGCAGGTGGCGGTACAGCACCGCGTCCATCGGGAGCGTTGCACCCGCAGCTCCCCCGAGGAGGCCAACCACCACCATGCGGCCGCCCACCGCCAGCGACCGGACATTGCGCTCCAGGTAAGAAGCGCCAATGAAATCGATGACGACGTCGACGCCCTTGCCGCCTGTTTTCTCGGTCACAACGGTTTGGAAGTCCTCGGTGCGGTAATCGATCACCTCATCGGCGCCGAAGCCACGAACCGCTTCTCGCTTATCGCCGCCGGTCGTAGCGAAGACTCGCGCGCCTGCCGCATGGGCGAGCTGCACTGCCGCAGAACCGACTCCTCCGGCCGCGGCATGGATCAGGACGGATTCGCCAGCTTGCAGGCGACCGAGGTGAAAGAGCGCCTCGTGTGCGGTCACAAACACCTCGGCAATGGCGCCGGCGTCGACAAGCCTGAGGCTCTCCGGAACGGGCATCGCCATGCGGTAGTCGATGCGTGAGAACTCGGCGTACGCACCTCCTCCGACGATGCCCATGACGCGATCGCCAACGGAGAAGCCTTCCACCTCGGGGCCGAAGTCGACCACTG
The DNA here is from genome assembly GCF_901827175.1 of Variovorax sp. RA8. Lineage (NCBI taxonomy): Bacteria > Pseudomonadati > Pseudomonadota > Betaproteobacteria > Burkholderiales > Comamonadaceae > Variovorax > Variovorax sp. RA8. The sequence continues at coordinate 1,559,128 of NZ_LR594662.1, forward strand.
TTCCGGCGATTTCCAGGCCCATGATGTCCGAGTCGCCGAAGAATGCGCGGCCATAGGCCCCTTTGCGGTGCGACATGTCGGCGCGATTAACGCCGATGGATACGTTGCGCACCAGAAGGTCGTGCGGTCGGACCTCTGGACGTGCGGTCTCACGGGGCACCAGGACTTCGGGGCCACCGAAGTCGTCGAAAACTATGGCTTGCATTTCATCTTTCTGTTTCAGTCGAGGGTGATACTTAGGCCTTTAACCGACTCGGCCCATGCCTTGTCCTGCTGCGCAAGGAACTGGCGGAATTGCTGAGGACTGCCTGTATCGGGCTGCATGCCGAGCTGCTCCATGCGATTGCGCAACGCAGGGTCGGCAAAGGCCTGCACGGCCGCCTTGTTAAGCTTTTCCACAATGGCCGGTGGAAGGCCACGCGGTCCCAGGAGTCCGAACCATCCTTGCACGCCGAATGCCGGGTAGCCCGACTCGGCTACCGTGGGCACGTCCGGCAGCACGGAGACACGGCTCGGCCCGGTGATGGCGAGCACCTTGATGCGCTTGTTGGCATGGTAGGTCATGGTCGTCGCCAGCGAAGTCTCGAACGAGAGGTCGACATGGCTGGCGATCAGGTCCTGCATGGCAGGGGCCGCGCCTTTGTAGGGGACGTGAACCATGTCGACCTTGACTGCCTTGGCGAGGATCTCTGCAGTCAAGTGGGGGATTGAGCCGGGGCCCACGCTGGCATAAGTGACTTTTCCGGGGTTCGCCTTTGCGTACTTCACGAACTCCGAGAACGTGTTGAATGGCGTGGCCGGCCCCGCGATGACCGCGCCGGGGGTGTTCACCAGGTTGGTGATTGGCGTGAAGTCGCGAGAGGGGTCGAATGGCAGTTTACGACTCAGGTGCGGCCCAATGGACAGAGCGCTGACGGTAAGGACGCCCAATGTGTAGCCATCAGGGGCGGCGCGCGCGACGACCTGCGTGCCGATGTTGCCCCCCGCGCCGGCGCGGTTGTCGACCACAACTGGCTGTCCGAGTGCGCTGCCCAGCCGTTGGGCCAGTTCGCGGGCTACGACGTCGGTGACACCACCCGCCGGGAATGGCACGACCAAGGTGATCGGGCGGATCGGATACGTGTCCTGGGCAGTGGCGTTGCCGCTGACCCCGCAGGCCAACGTTGTCAGTGCAGCGATGCCACTGAGCCAAAAGCTTCGCTTGGTGAGCTTCATTTTTTGTCTCCTGGTTTTTAGTTCGAGGATCGTTCAGACCTGGCTGACGAACTTCGTGTTGAGGTAACTCTGGATGCCTTCAGCCCCGCCTTCGGATCCATGTCCGCTGTCCTTGATACCGCCAAAAGGAAGTTCGCAAACTATCATCTGGGCGTGGTTGATGCCGATCATTCCTGCCTCCAGCTCGTCGGCCACCCGCACTGCGGTCCGGGCGGATTCCGTGAAGGCATACGCTGCCAATCCGTACGGCAGGCGATTGGCCTCGGTGAGTGCTTCATCGATCGTGTCGAAGGGAACTACGACCGCAAGCGGTCCGAACGGCTCCTCGTGCATCACCTTGGCGGTTGCCGGCACGTCTGTCAGGATGGTCGGCTCCCAGAATAGGCCTGGTCGATCGACGCGCGCACCGCCAGTGCGCACCGTGGCGCCGCACTCGCGAGCGTCGGAAATAAGCGCGGCGATGGCGTCAATGCGCCGTTCGTTTGATACCGGCCCAACCTGAGTATCTGGCTCCAGGCCGTCGCCGATCTTCAACGCTCTGGTTTCCGCGACAAACTTGGCCAAGAAGGCTTCATACACCGGGCGCTGAACCAAGATGCGAGTAGGTGACAAGCAGATCTGTCCCGTTCCTCGGAACTTGTTTGCAGCCAGCAATTTGGCGGCAGAGTTGAGATCCGCATCAGCGAAAACCAGCACTGGGGCATGTCCACCCAGCTCCAGCGTGATGGGCTTAAGCGCATGGCCAGCTTGGGCCGCAAGCAGCCGTCCAACAGGCACCGAACCAGTAAAAGAGACTTTCCGGATCACGGGCGATTCGATCAGGTAACGCGAAATGACGTTGGGCTCGCCAAACACCACATTGAGCACCCCTTTCGGTAGGCCTGCGTCGTCAAGCGCGCGAGCAATCGCCAAGGCCGTCGCTGGACATTCTTCCCCTGGCTTGATGATCACGGAGCAGCCTGCTGCAAGTGCGGCGGCAATCTTGCGGCTCGGCGTGATGGCGGGAAAGTTCCAGGGTGCGAAAGCGGCGACGGGGCCGATAGGTTCCTTGTGCACACGCTGGTGCACACCTGGCCGTCTTGACGGCACTGTGCGGCCGTAGACGCGTCGCCCTTCTTCCGCGAACCACTCGAAGTAGTCCGCTGAGCTGGCTAACTCGTAACGGGCTTCATGCAACGCTTTTCCCTGCTCCAAAGTCAGCAGCCTGGAAATGCTCTCCGCGCGGTCGCGCAGAAGTTCTGCTGCGCGACGCAGCACCTTTGCCCTGTCGTATGCAGGTGTTGTACGCCAAACCTTGAAGCCGCGATCTGCCGCTTGCAGAGCGCGGTCTAGATCTTCCTTGCGCGCGTGTGGCACATGGCCGACGACGGAACCCGTTGCCGGGTTGGTCACCGCTGACGTTTCGCGGCCGGTGCCGTCGATCCACTCTCCATCGATGAATAGAAACAGCTCGTCGTACGAAGCAGTCATTCCAGTCTCCTTTGCTTTGCTTGCTCAAATCCATTGAAGTTGACAGAATCGTAGAAGGGCTGGCCACTAGGAACAACTACTCGGCTCGCTAAACGTCTTTGCAAGGAACGCAAATATGAATCAGGCGCGCACCATGGAGAACCTCGAAGTTTTCGTCGATACCGTGCGGGCTGGCTCGTTCTCCGCTGTCGCACGTCGGAGAGGCGTGGCCGTGTCCTCAGTGGCACGACAGATCGACTCGCTCGAGGAGGAGCTGAAAGCAACGCTCTTCACGCGCTCGACACGCGCGTTGCGCCCGACAGATGCCGGAAATCTCCTGTTCTGCCGGGCGGTCAAAATCTTGAGCGACCTCGCAGATGCGCGCAGCGAAGTCATTTCGTTCGAAGCTGCGGTGGAGGGTGTCCTGCGCGTGAGCTGTTTACCGACGTTTGGTCGTCGATATGTTGTTCCGTGCCTCGCCCAGATGTTCGTGACATACCCTGGTCTGAGTATGGAGCTGGACCTGACCGAGCGTCTTGCCGACCCGACAACTGAGCGACTCGACTTGGCAATCCGTTTTGGCGATCTGCCCGACCGGGCGCTCATCAGCACTAAGCTTGCAGACCAAACCTATGTGGTTTGCGCTTCGCCTGGCTACGTGGCGACGCACGGATCCCCTCAATCTCTAGATGCGCTGGCAAGCCACCGCCTCATCGACAAGCGCCGTAGCCAGAGTCCCCTGGGATGGCGCGAAGTCTTGGGGAATGACCTCTTGCAGTACGGTCATTGTGTGTTCGAAGCCGACGACTTTGATGCCCAGCGCCAGGCCGCCGTCGCTGGAGCAGGCATCGTCCGCTTACCTGATTGGGTGGTTGGACACGACATAGGTCTAGGCGCTCTCGTTGTTCTACATCCGGAAGGTCTGCCGGCAGCCAAGGTGACAGGCATCCACCTCGTCCGAGCGCTGCCCCGCCCCAGTGCTCGCCTAAAGGCGTTTGTGGACGCGCTGACCGACTTCATCGGCAGACCGGCAAGTTGGCAACGCGCAATGAGAGGCGAGTCTTTCAGTCACACCAAAGCCGTATCGACCGAGCTCGCGGTTCAACCGTGAACCGCGAGATCGCCGCATGGGCGACCTGCAACCTGAAGGGCCACCCGCTTCTGCCACCCGAATGGGCGTCAGCTTTCCAGTGTTCGGTACAGCCGCTTTGGGTGGCCCATGCCGGCTGTACAGATTTCTTGAAAGCGGTCGCTCAAGCTCACGGCCAAGCGACTGCGAGCTGCCTGCAGTCACCACGCAGGAGGGGGCGCTGCGTACGCGCTCCTTGAGCTGGCGGATGTACTCCGCATCAAAGAGTTCCCAGGTCTCCAGTTCGCCGATGATCCGAAGCGGCTCCCGGCCACGGTACGAGCGTGTGGGATTGCCCGGAAACTTCTTGTCGGTGACGTTGGGGTCATCCGAGCGGAAGCCCGCGGTGAGCAGGTCGCCACCAGGAGGTCCGCCCGCGTGCCGTGGAAGTAAGCGCCGGTGTAGGGCAGCCTGCGGGTCGCTCCTCTGCAGAAAGAAAAAGCCGCGGAGTCTACTTGCGTCGATTTTTCACGTGACCCGTCATGAGTGAGGCCCCCCTTTTGGGCCTGAGGTTTCTCGGTTGGTGTTGCATCAACCGGTTGAATCCGCAGCCGACTGCGGCCGGCGCCTTCGATAGCTTGGCATTTCTCTCCTTGCGGTAGCTCGCATTGGGCACAGCGGAGAACGCACGGTTGCTGTCCGAACAGGCAATATATTGCGGAAGCAGCAACGTGAGGAACCAGGCTTTCACACCGGGTAGGGCAACCAGAAGCGCCCATCTCAGTGCACGGCGTATTCCCTATGTTGGGGATTACCCCAAGAAAGCTGCCTTGTGTGACCGGCATGATGCTTCATGTGTTCTGGCTGTTCAATTGGCTAGAAAGCACTAAAGTGCATGTCCGCGAGGGAGGAAAACACTCCGTGTCTTTGATCCTTGAGTGTGTTCGATGCCGGGGTGCTGCAACGCCCCCATAAAGCTTAAATCGGAGATACGTATGACGCGAGAAAAGCATTCAAGCCGTTGGCTCGGCGCAGGTAGCCTTGTCGCCTGCTTGACGCTGCTTGCCGCATGCGGTGGCGGCGGCAGCGATGTCGTCATCCCGCCCGTCCCGGACAAGTCCTCGCTCGCACAGGCTTGCACCGGCATGGCAGCTAAAACGGTCGCGGCGGGGCAGATCGGGCTGGCCAGCGGCAGTGCAACCGTTTCATCGGCCGTGCTCGTACCGGCTGTCACCACCTCGCCTGCTTTCGCCGAATATTGCAAGGTGCAGGGCTCGATCGCTCCCCTCACGGCGGGTGCTGATCCGATTCGCTTTCAACTCAACTTGCCGACCGCCTGGAATGGAAAGGCCGTCATGGTGGGCGGCGGTGGGTTCAACGGCACACTCATCGACGCTGTCGCCGCGCTTCGCGACGCAGCGCCGGGCCAAGCGCAGCCGATCACCCAGGGCTTCGCGACCTTCGGCACCGACTCCGGTCACGACGGCACGACTTACGGAGTGACCGACCCCGCCAAGTTCGCGTTGAACGACGAGATGTTCCTGAATTTCGCGCACCAGTCATACAAGAAGGTCAAGGACGTCGCGCACGCGCTGATGCAGCAGTATTACCTGCGCACGCCGTCCAAACAGTACTTCTACGGAGGGTCCGAGGGTGGGCGCGAGGGCCTCACGATGGCGCAGCGCTACCCGCAGGACTTCGATGGCATCGTGTCGGTCGTGCCGGTGATCCACTGGACGGGACTCTTCAACGGCTTCATCAATTACCAGTTGCCACAGTTCTCCGGCGGCGCGATCAACGCCAGCAAGGTGCGCGTGCTCGCCAACTACGTGAACACCGCATGCGACGCACTCGACAACAGCGCGGACGGCGTGGTGAGCAACTACCTCGCTTGCCCGTCGCGCGTCGACCTGCAGACGCTACGCTGCCCTGACGGTGCGGACACGGGCGACACCTGCCTTTCCGACGCGCAGCTGCTCGTGCTCAAGGCATCGTACGGACCGACCGTGATGCCTTTCCCTCTTGCCAACGGGCTCACTACCTACCCCGGCCGCCTGTACGGCGGCGAGATCCAGCTCGGCGGCGAAGGCATCGGACGCTGGGTGACGACGGGCAAAGTGCCTAACCTGCCACCCACTGCGACAGATGCTCGCGGTGTGATCTACGGCAGCAGCTACGCCCGCTACGTGATCGCGAAGAACGCCGCCTTCGACATCCGCACGTGGAACGCCTCGACCTTCCAGGCGCGCATCCAGCAGGTGTCGGCGCTGATGGACTCGACCAGTCCCGATCTCGCGGCCTTCCACGCACGAGGCGGCAAGCTCATCATCCGCGAGAACGCGGGTGACTGGGCGCAGAGCCCGGTGGCCGGCATCCAGTACTACCAGAGTGTCGTCGACAAGCTGACGCAGCCGGTAGTCGACGAGTTCGTGCGCCTCTACGTGTCGCCCGCGTCGAATCACGGCGGTACGGCAGCAAGCCTCACGACAGGCACCGAAGTTCCCACCAGCCACGATTTGCTCACGACGCTCGACAACTGGGTGACGAGTGGCAGCGCGCCAGCCGATGCACTTGTGCAGGTACGCAACTCGCCCACTGCCCCATTCACCACCCTGGCGACGCGCCCCATGTGTCGCTATCCGAACTACCCGGCGTACGTGTCGGGCGACGTGACGAAGGCGGAGAGCTATCGTTGCGTTGCGTCGTTGCCGTGAATCGACACGCTTCTGGCGCAATCACGTCTATGGCAGGCTCCCGAGGGGTGTAACTACAGCCGCCCACTGCGGCTAGGCTCTGCTATCGGAGGAAGGTGCGCGCGCTGAGGCCGGCCGTCCCTTACACCGCGAGAACGCCGGGCGTTGAAGCTGCAGTGCGGCAAACCGACCATGATTGGCGTGCGCTATGGGCTCACGATGCTGCGAGCACGAGGTCATTGAGGCCCTTGAAGCGCTCGGTATTGCGGCGCTCCAGATGCGGCGTAACCGCGCCGGTCTGCACATCGACACGCATCAGGCCGTTCTTGTAGTCGGTCACCAGCAGTGTGTTTGCGTCCAGGAACTTCATTCCGTTCGGCTCGCCGTCGTATTCCGCAATCAGCGCCCACTCGCCGGCAGCGTCGATGCGGAAGATCCGGCCGAACGGAATGTCGCTCACGTAGAGATTGTCCGCATCGTCGAACACCGGACCCTCAAGGAAGGAATCGGTGATGGGTCCGCCGCGATTGGCATCGGACCACACGCTGTTCTCACGCCGTCGAAGCCGGTCCGGCATCCGGCTGAAGATTTCGAGCTCTTTGATCTGTGGGGCTTGCAGAAGGAACATGGCGATCTCCGTGGCTGCCTTGGCCACCCGTTAGAGAAACTGCGCCGGCAGTCGATCAGGCACCATCGAAGTCATACAACTGCGCCGGGTTGTCCACGAGGATGCGATCCACTACGGCGTCGGCGTCGCACCATGAACGCAGCACGTTCAGCAGATCCGCATCGTTGACCGTGCCTGCCGGTGCGGTCGTGTGAGGCCAGTCGCTCCCCCAAATCAAGCGCTCCGGCGCAGCCCTCGCCATCGCCTGGCCCAAGGCGTGCGCGTCGTCGTACCGCGGTGCACCAAAGCGAGATCGCATGTAGACGCCGGAGAGCTTGACCCACGTGTTCCCGCGATCGAGCAAATTGCGTAGCGCGCCAAACGCCATGGCGGAAGGCCCTTCAGCCGGATCGATGAGCGCCATATGGTCGATGACCAGAGAGGTTGGCAGCCTCTCCAACATAGGCGCCAGCATCACCAACTGTTCAGGATGCACGAAGATCTGGATGTGCCATCCCAGGGGCGCCGCCTTCGATGCCAGCGTTCTCAGCATCTCCGGCGTGGTGATGCCCCACGCCTGCGGGGTGACGAAGTTGACCCGCAAGCCGCACACGCGCCGTGCGGCTAGATGACGCAGTTCAGCGTCCGTCACATCCTCATGGACGACCGCGACTCCACGCGCGCGAGCGCCGAGTTGATCCAGTGCGTCGAGCGTGCAGGTGTTGTCGGTGCCGTAGGTCGATGGATTGACCACCACCGCCCGTGTGGTGCCCAGCCGCGCCTGGAGCTTCCGGTAGGCCGCGACATCGGCATGCGGTGGCTGGCGCTTCCAGTGTGGCGAAGGTGCGAACTTCGGATCGAACACATGCATGTGGCTGTCGCAGGCATTGGCGGGCAATGCGCGCGAGGGCCGGTCGAGCCCGGCGGAATGCGGGACGGGATCTGTGATCTCACCTTTGATCATGGGTGATCAATCCGGCGCCTTCGCCACAAAGGTGGCACCGATCGTGCCGCTGGCGCCAGCGCGGTTGTCGACGATCACGCTCGTGCCGAGCTTCGCGCCCATGCGCGCGGCGAGAACCCGTGCCAGGGCATCCGCCGAGCCGCCGGGCGCGTAGGGCACCACCATGGTGATGGGCCGATCGGGGTACGCTGCATGGACTGCAGTCCCTGCGAAGGCGCAGGAGGCCAGCAGGAGGTTGATCAGCGTCTTCATGGTCATGTCTCTATGTCGGAAGGGAGATGCGTTGGACTGGGTCGTCATCATTCGGTCTTCAGGTCCAAGGCTCGCGAGAGATCCCCGTACACCTGAGCTTCGTGCACCAGTTGCGCCTTGAAGGCATCGGCGCAAGTGTTCTGTGGCTCCATTCCCAGGGCCTGAAGCTTCTCCATGGTCGCCGGCGCGCGCACGAACTCGGTGGAGACTCGACGAAGTTGGGCGAGGACCTGAGGCGGCGTTCCTGCAGGCGACAGCAGGCCATACCAGGCGTCGGCCGCGTAGCCCTTGACTCCCGCCTCCTCGAAGGTCGGCACATTCGGCAGAAGGGACGAGCGCTTCGGAGCGGCCGTCGCCAATCCGGTCAGCTTGCCCGACTGCACCTGGGGCAGCACGGACCCGAGCGTTGCGAAAGAACTGTCGACCTGCCCGCCGACCAGATCGGTGATGGCCTGGGCTGCCCCCTTGTACGGGATGTGGTTCATGGAGATATCGGTGATCTGCGCGAACCTCGCGCCTGCGAAATGGCCGGAACTGCCGCTGCCGGGCGTGGCATAGGTGCGCTTGCCCGGCGCACTCTTGACCTCCTGCAGAAATGCGCCAAGCGTCTTGACTGGCATCGACGGCCCGACGACCAGCACCGTTGGGCTCACCGCGAGCGAGCAGACGGGTTCGAACGATCGGACGGCATCGAACTTCACCCGCTTGCTGTAGAGCGCCGGAATCATCGTGTGATTGGTCGCCGCCAGGAGCAATGTGTATCCGTCCGCCGGCGCCGCCGCGGCGGCTTCGGCCGCGAGGATCGTGTTCGCTCCCGGTTTGTTGTCCACGATGAAGGGCTGGCCCAGGGCGCGCGAGGCATAGTCCGCGAAGCTTCGCGCAACCACGTCGGTCGGTCCGCCTGCCGAGAAGCCCACGAGAATTCGCACCGGCTTGGTGGGCCAGGCGGTCTGAGCATGCGCCCCCGGTGGGGTCGCCAGGCAGAGCCCGGCGAGCCCCAAGGCAATTGTGGCTGTGCGCAGTCTCGTTGTCGGAAGGTTCTTCATCTGTTTGTCTCCTTGTGGCTGGACGATGTCCAACGGTGGTCTTGGCCCAACTCTTGTGGGAACTACGCGGGCGCCCCCTGCCGGGCCAGGACTGCCAACAGGTTCTTCGCGGCAGCCACACCCATGTTCACGTAGGCATCGCGTGTGACGCCTCCGATATGCGGGCTGAGCACCAGGTTCTTTTCGCCCTGGAACGGATGGCCCGGCGCCATGGGCTCTACCGCAAAGCTGTCGAGCCCGGCCATCGCCACGCGGCCGGACCGGATCGCCATCAAGAGCGCGGGTTCGTCGATCAGTCCGCCGCGAGCGGTGTTCACCACGATGACGCCCGCCTTGCACTGCGCCAGCGTGTCGGCGTTGACGAGGCGGCGGTTTTCCTCGGTTAGCGGGCAGTGCAGCGAAATGACGTCGGACTCGCTCCAGATCTCCGGCAACTCGACGCTCTTGACGTGATCCGGCAGGCCGCTGGCAAACGGATCGAAGCCGATCACCTTCATACCTATCGCATCCGCCATGCGTGCAAATCGCAAGCCGATGGCGCCGAGCCCGATCAGTCCGATCGTTCGACCGCCCAGTTCAAGGCTCTTGTGCGTCGCCTTGTCCCAATGGCCGTCGTGCATGCGCGCATTCAACTGCACCACCGACTTGGCACACGCCAACAGCAGGGCCAGCGCCTGTTCGGCGACCGCCGCGGCATTTGCACCGGCCGCTGCGACCACTTCGATCCCCCGGGCCTTCGCCGCAGCCTTGTCGATGGTATCGGTGCCGCTGCCGTGCTTGGAGATGACCTTGAGCGAGGGCGCGGCGTCCATTACCGCGCCGCCGACCTTGCCGTAGCGAACGATGATGGCCACCGGATCGTGCGTGCGGCAAAGGGCCACGAGATCCGCTTCGGTCGGCGTCCTGCCCGCGTACACCACGTCGCGACCTTTGAGCAGGCTCAGTGCCTCGGGCGCGAGATCCGCGCCGGTGACGAGGATCGCGCTCACAGCGTCTCTCCTTCTTTCAGCACGCCGGCCGTGCGCAGCGCAGCATTGAGCCACTTGGCGGCGGTGTCGCCTTCCTTGATGGCAGCAATGCGGGCCGTCTCGTCCTTGACCTTCTTGGCAGCCAGAGGAAGCAACGCCTCGATCTTCTCGCGCTCGACGACGACCACGCCATCGCCATCACCGATGATGAAGTCGCCCGGACGGACGGTCACGCCCCCGACGGACACGGGGTGCCCGATTCGGCCGCCGATGTTCTTGGTGGGTCCGTTCGGATTCGTGCCGACGGAGAACACCGGATAGTCCATCTCGTCGATCTCGAGGCTGTCGCGGCATGCGCCGTCCATCACCACGCCTGCAATGCCGAGCTTCTGGCACGCGGTCATCATGATCGTGCCCATGAGAGCGGAGCTCTGGTCGGCCTTACCGTCGATGACCAGCACATCACCGGGCTTGGCCATGGCGATCGCCGCATGGATCATCAAGTTGTCGCCGGGACGCACCTCGACGGTGAAGGCGGTGCCGGCCAGCTTCATGCGTGGGCGCAGCGCCTTGATGCGGCCGTTCATGGCACCGCGGCGGCCAGCCACGTCTGCCAGGATGGCGGGCTGAAGTTCTGCGGCCTGCGCAACGATGGCGGCGGGCACGCGCGGGAAGTCGCGAATGATTTCGGGAAGCTGGTCGCTCATGACGGTCTTTCGTACGAAGATGGGAGAAGGTGAGGCAGGGCATGGCTGCGCCCTGCCGAGCCGTGTAGGCGTTGTGGACTGGCGTTTCCTGCGGGAGCCGGTGACGTCGCGGAGATGCGGAAAGTTTGTGAGGTTCCTGGGCAGGGGGGTCAGTCGACCTTGGCGCCGGACTCCTTGACGACCTTGCCCCAGCGGCCGATGTCGTCCTGAATCAGCTTGCCGAACTGCTCAGGCGTGCCGCCGAGCACATCGACACCCTGGCCTTCGAGCCGCTTCTTGACTTCGGGGTCCTGCAGTGCCTTGTTGAAGGCCCCATTGAGCTTGGCGACGGCGTCCTTGGGCATCGCCGCGGGTCCCGCCAGGCCGAACCACGTCACGGCTTCAAATCCCTTGTAGCCGGACTCACTCACCGTCGGCACGTTGGGCAAGTCGTTGACGCGCTTCTCCGAGGTGACTGCAATCGCTCGCATCTTGCCGCCGCGAATGTGGCCGATCAGCGTCGGGATCGAAGACATGTAGAGCTGGATCTGACCACCGATCAGATCGGTGGTGCCCTGCGCCGCTCCTTTGTACGGTATGTGGGTGAGCTTGATGCCGGCCATCTTCTGGAACTGCTCGACCGCGAGGTGGGCGACGGTTCCGCTGCCCGAGCTGGCGTAGTTGATGGCGTCCGGCTTGGACTTGGCCGCCGCGATCAGGTCCGCCAGCGTCTTGTAGGGCGAGTCACTCGCGACCACGAGCACGAGGGGCGAGCTTGCGATGAGGCCGATCGGTGCGAGGTCTTTCACGGGGTTGTACGGCAGCTTCGCGTACAGCGTCGGATTGATCGCCAGGTTGCTTGTCTGGCCAAGGACAATGGTGTAGCCATCGGGCGCTGCCTTCGCGGCTGCATCGACGCCGAGGTTGCCGCCCGAGCCTGGTTTGTTGTCGATGACCACCGACCAGCCTTGCTGCGCGGCCACCTTGTTCGCCACCTCGCGCGCCACGGCGTCGGTGCCGCCACCTGCCGGGAACGGCACGATCAGCTTGATCGCACGAGAGGGGTAGTTCTGCGCGAAAGCGGTGCAGGAGGCGAATGCCGCGACCGCCACCAAGGCGGCGCGGCGAGAGGATGCGAGCTTCGAAATCTTCACAGTTGTCTCCAGTTTGTAGTTGACAGTTCGTCGCCCGTTCCAGGCTTGGGCGAACTGTAGATTTGCGTTCCGATACGTACAATGGGGGTCCACTGTGTGAACCACGAACCATGGCACGAACCAAAGCGGGCAACAAGCCGGCGCCCCCTCCCGCAGCCGAAACTGAAGCTTCCGATCCTGATCGGTCAGGCGGCGTCACCGCCGTCACGAGGGCCCTCCAACTGCTCGAATCGTTCGGCATGCAGGACCAGCGGCTGTCCCTGGCGGAGCTGACGCGCCGCAGCGGCATCCACAAGACCACCGCCTTGCGCCTGCTGCGGACCCTGGCTCACAGCGGCTATGTGGTTCAGCGGGAGGACGGCGAATGGCGTCTGGGGCCGGCCGCAGGATGGCTCGGTGCGCGCTATCAGGCCGCATTCGACGTCAACAATGTCGTCGAGCCGATGCTGCTCGAATTGACGCAGGCCACCGGCGAGAGCGCGGCGTTTTATGTGCGCGAAGGAAACATTCGGACGTGCATCGCGCGCGTCGAGGGACCGCAGCCGATCCGCCATCACGCGCGGATGGGCTCGGCGCTTCCTTTGGACAAGGGTTCACCAGGCCGCGTGATCCTGGCCTTCTCGGGCGAGCCCGGCGCCATCTACGAGGAAATTCGACAGCACGGTTACCACTTCTCGATCGGCGAACGCGAGAAGGGTGTGGCCACCGTCTCCGCGCCAGTGTTCGGCTTGAATTGGCGACTGCTCGGATCGGTCTGCATCTCGGGGCCTGCGGAACGCTTGCCGAAGAACAAGCTGATTCGATATGCCAAGACGATCATGAAGGCCGCAAATGAGTTGTCGTACGCACTTGCTGGCAGTTCAACCCCGCAGACGCCGAGGGTGGTCTCTTCGTGGCACCCGCATTGACGTGGGGCGCCGTAGCCGCGGGTGAAGGGCCGCTTTTGGGTCTCGACTTCAGCACTGCGTACTTCCGGATTGGAAACATCGTGAGGAGCGCATGAAAATTCGCCGGTTCAGGATTGGTGATGAAGCCGCGTTGTTCCGGGTGTACTTCTCGGCCATCCATGACGTCGCCTCCCGCGACTACACACCTGAACAGGTCGAAGCATGGGCCCCGGCGGACCTCGACGCGGACCTATGGGCCCATCGAGTTCGGGGGATTCGCCCCTTCATCGTAGAGATTGCAGACGAAGTCGTCGGCTATGCAGACGTCCAAGAGGACGGATATATCGACCACTTCTTCGTGTCGGGCGCTCATCCGCGACAAGGAATTGGGACCAGGCTGATGGCCCGTATCCATGAGGAGGCCAGGTCTTTGGGTCTGACTGCACTAACGTCGGACGTGAGCAAGAGTGCCGAGCCTTTTTTTGCCCTCCATGGATTTCACGTTGTCGAGCGGCGATTTCCAGTCCGTCGAGGCGTGACACTTCAGAACGCTTTGATGCGCAAGGTCCTATCGCATCGGGGCTGAGCGTCGCGGCTACTGCGTCATAGCCGTCAGAATGCGGGCCGAATTTCGCCTTGCCTGGGTCGAGTCCATCGCTCAGGATGCTCTCTGTTCAAGCAGGTCCTTCAACTTTGCGAGGTCTCGTCGTACATGAGCGACGTCTGCGTCAAAGTTCTCCTGGCTGACGCCCGCCTGTCGAGGCACAACGAAGGTCAGCAAGCAGCCCTCCCCACAAGGCGTGACCCGGAATGCGTTGCGGACGCTGAAGCCATCCGGTAGCGTGACATCGTGGTCAAGAACGCCGAATGGATTGGCGGGAGCCATCACCACTTCAACCTCGCCCATCGGCGAGTCGGCAAACCATTTGCCGTCACGTTGGTCGATACCCTTGGCCAAGCCCGACGCCCAAAGCGGCAGGTTGTCCATTCGACTGGCGAAGGCGTAGGCGACTTCCGCCGAAACACCGACCGTCTGGCTGACGACACCGGGTTTCGACGTTGGCGGCGGCGTCAGCTGTTCAATGACACGAATGCGGCGAACGACAAGCTCGTCAATATCCAGCCGGCGAATTCGAGCCCGACCCACAAAGAGCCGACCGATAGACAGGGCCCCGATGGCCAGGGCACCAAGCGCGGCGGCGCCAATCAGGGTGGAGCCCAACGCAGACGTACCGATAGCGTGCGCGCCCGTTGCGGCCGCCGGCAGGGCGCGTGCGGATTTTGATGGCATTAAGTTCACTGAAACACCTGGGGCAACCGTGAGCCCTTTAGGGCGGCAATTATGTGTCCGGGCCTCGGACGGAGCCTTCCTCGCTGCCTTGACCGATGATCCGGCCTGCCTGATCGCAGCCGGTGCCTGGCCGCCGCGCGTGGCGAGACCCTGCAGCCGGTGGAGAATGCCGCCGAGCTCGGCATGCAACACAATCTCCGGCCTGATCGGCGATCCCGGGCCGTCCCTGTGCAGATCCCTTGCAGGGAGCGCGACGCCATGGGGTTGAGCCGCCCGCTGTGCTCTTTCAAAAGGAACCGACGTTGAGGCAATTAGAAGACAGGGGAGCGCATGTGCTGAGGATCTCCGTGCTGTTCGTCGTGGCGAGCTGTTTCCTGCTGGGCCTGGAAAGCTATCGGGGCGAGCAACTCCAGGCCCGCCGAACTGCGGAGCAACGCGAACTGCTGGCGCGCCTGGAATCCATCGGTCGCGCGTCCGTGTCGCAGCTGGTCGCCGACTGGCGGCTGGCGTACTCGGAACCGAACGAATACCAGCTCGAGGAACTGCGCGGGCTGGTCGCGCAATTGCAGTCGGACCCGGGCGCGCTCGAATCGCGGCCGTGACCGGCGTCGCGTTGTTCGGGCGCTTCGGCTCCCGGCAGGCCCGCCGGTGCCTTCCGCCGGCTCCGGCGAAGAAGCGGTTGCCCGGCCGAGCGAGCCCCACGTACTCGCGCAGCATGCGGCCCCCCGCATTCGCGGCGCAATAGGCCGCGACGCTGGAGCTCGGGGACGTTGCGGGCCTCTCTGCAGCGCCAGCACCCGCTCCCGCTGGCAGCACCGGAAACCCGCAGCGCGCCGAGGGCAAATGGTTTCCAAGTAGAACAATTCGTCAATAGAATGCGAATCACTCTCAACAGTATTCACGGGACGAGGACTTGATTTCCAGCTTTTTCAAGCGGCCCAAGGCCGCATCGCTTCTTGCGGGGTACATGGCCATTTCAGCTTCATCGCCGGGGTTTGCGCAAACGGCCAGCGGCGGTGCCCTGCCCGAGGTGCGCGTCGATGCGAACGCCGAGGTCGAGACCGCGACCACGCCCGTGATCGGCTACCGAGCGAAGAATGCCGTGACCGCGACCAAGACCGACACGCCGCTGGCCGAGACGCCGCAGGCGGTGACGGTGATCACGCGCGACCAGATCGTCGACCAGGGCGCCACCAACCTGCAGGACGCGCTCACCTACGCGGCTGGTGTGCGCTCGGACGCCTATGGCCTGGATGCGCGCACCGACTCGGTCCGCGTGCGCGGCGCCTACCCGGATGTCTTCCTCGACGGTCTGCGCCAGGCCTACGGCTACTACACCAGCACGACGCGCACCGAGCCCTACATGCTGGAGCGCCTCGAGGTGCTGCGCGGCCCCTCGGGCATGCTGTTCGGGTCGGGCACGGCGGCCGGCATCGTCAACATGGTGAGCAAGCGGCCGCTGCAGGAGGCGCAGCGCGAGGTCGGCATGCAACTCGGCAGCTGGAACCGCCGCCAGCTCCAGGCCGACCTGACCGGCCCGCTGAGCGCCGACGGCCAATGGTCGTACCGCCTGATCGCGGTCGCGCGCGAAGCCGACACGCAGGTCGACTTCGTCCCCGACGACCGCCGGATGATTGCGCCCTCGCTGACCTGGCGTCCCAGCGCGGCCACCTCGCTCACGCTGCAGGGGCTCTACCAGAAGGACAAGAGCGGCACGACCTCGCAGTTCCTCCCGTGGGAGGGCACGATCCTGCCGAACCCGAACGGCCGCCTGCCGACCAGCCGCTTCATCGGCGAGCCCGGCGACTACTACGACAGCGAGCGCAAGACCTTCGGCTGGCTGTTCGAGCACAAGTTCAACGACACCTTCACGTTCCGCCAGAACTTCCGCCATGCGCGCAACGAGAACGACAACAGCTACCACTACGGCGACTTCTTCTCGATCCCCGGCGGCTGGGGCCTGGACCCGATCTTCAAGCGCCGCCTGGGTCGCGTCCTCGACAGTTACCTCACGCGCAACCGCATCGACACGCTGGACAACCACCTCGAGAGCCATTTCGAGACGGGCGCGCTCAGGCACACGCTGCTGGCCGGCGCCGACTACTCGCGCCAGCGCGAGAATGTCTGGGGCGCCAGCACGTACAGCGACATCGACGCCTACACGCCGCTCTACGGTTTCCGGCAGGAGCCCGAGCGCGTGGCGCTGCCGCGTACGAAGCAGCGCGCGACCGGCGTCTACCTGCAGGACCAGATCAAGCTCGGCAACTGGAACTTCATCGCCGGCCTGCGGCACGACCGCGTCGTATCGGGTACCGAGGGCAGCGAGGACGCCCGGGACAGCGCGACCACCAAGCGCCTGGGTGTGCTCTACGCCTTTCCCTCCGGCTGGTCGCCGTACGTGAGCTACGCCGAATCGTTCACGCCGCAGTCGCCGCGGATGGGCCACGTGTTCACGCCGCTGCGCGGCGAGCAGTGGGAGATCGGGGTCAAGTACGAGCCCGCCGGCCGCAGCCTCGCCTTCAGCGCTGCCGCTTATGACCTGCGCGAGAAGAACCAGATTTCCCAGCCGCTGCCGAACGTCTACCAGCAGCTGGGCCAGACCAAGACCCGCGGCGTCGAGCTCGAGGCTCGCGGCTCGATCACGCCCAACCTCGACGTCACGGCGCACTACAACTACACCGACCTCGACGAGCAACTCGAAGGCCTGCCGCGGCATCAGGCGGCGGTGTGGGCCAAGTACCGCTTCGCCATCGCGGGCGTGCCCGGCTTCTCGGCCGGCGCGGGCGTGCGCCACATGGGCGCGTTCCGCGACGTGTCCTTCGGCGGCTACGGTCCCCGCATCCCCAGCGTCACGCTGCTGGACCTGGTGTTCGCCTACGAGACGGCCAGCTGGCGCTATGCGCTGAACATCAACAACGCGACGGACAAGGAGTACTTCAGCACCTGCCTGTCGCGCGGCGACTGCTGGTGGGGCACGCGCCGCAACATCGTGGCCAGCGCCACGTACCGCTTCTAGCCCCGAGGAATCCTCCCGCGATGAACACCAGACGAATCAAGACCTGGGCCTGGGTGCACAAGTGGAGCAGCCTGGTCTGCACCGTGTTCATGCTGCTCCTGTGCATGACCGGGCTGCCGTTGATCTTCCACCACGAGATCGGCCACCTGCTGGGCACCGAGGTCGAGGCGCCGAAGATGGCACCCGGCACACCGCGCGCCAGCCTGGACCGCGTGATCGCGACCGCGCATGCGCTGCATCCCGATCGCGTGGTGCAGTTCGTCTCCCAGCCCGAGGACGACGACGGCCTCTGGTTCGTCACCCTCACGCCCACGCCCGCGCCCACCGATGACTTCAAGTCGGTCGCGGTCGACGCGCGCACCGGGCAGGTGCTGGCGCAGCCCAAGTTCGACGAAGGCTTCATGTGGGTGATGCTCAAGCTCCACGTGGACCTCTTCGCCGGGCTGCCCGGCAAGCTGTTCCTGGGCTTCATGGGCCTGTTGCTGCTGGTGGCCATCGTCAGCGGCGTGGTGCTGTATGCGCCCTTCATGCGCAAGCTCGACTTCGGCACCGTGCGGCGCGAGCGCCGGCCGCGCCTGAAGTGGCTGGATCTGCACAACCTGCTGGGCATCGTCACGCTGGTGTGGGCCTTCACCGTGGGCGCGACCGGCATGATCAACACCTGGGCCGACCTGGTGATCAAGTACTGGCAATACGACCAGCTCAGCGCGCTGCTCGCGCCCTACAAGGGCCAGCCCGAGACGCCCAAGGCCGAGCGCGGCTCGGTGCAGCGTTCGCTGGAGGTCGCGCTGGAACGCGCGCCGGGGATGAAGGTCTCGTTCATCGCCTTCCCGGGCACGGCCTTCTCGAGCCCGCACCACAACACGGTCTTCCTGCGCGGCAACGAGCCCTTCACCTCGCGCCTGCTGCAGCCGGTGCTGGTGGATGCCAGGAGCAACGAATTGACCGCGAGTCCGCAGCTGCCGTGGTACCTCACCGCCCTGCTGGTCTCGCAGCCGCTGCATTTCGGCGACTACGGCGGCATGCCGATGCAGATCCTCTGGGCGCTGCTGGACATCGCCACCATCATCGTGCTGGGCAGTGGTCTCTACCTGTGGCTCAAGCGCGGCAAGGCCGTGGCTGCCGGGGCGCCAGCGCAAGACGCGCCGGCGGCGGCGCCGATGGCGCGGCCGGCCGTGACCGCGAAGGCGGGGTCATGACGAAGCCACGCCATTCTTTCTGGCACCTGTGGGGGTGGCCCATGGTGTTGGGCGTGCTCACGTCCGTCGGCCTGGTGTCGGCGCTCTTCAGCGATGGCGGATTGGGCGATGCGGTGGCCTGGGGCGCACTCGGCATTCCGACGGCGGTGGGCTTCTGGTACGGCTGGCGGCGCCCGCGCAGAGGCTAGGGCGCACTTCGCGCCATAGGGTCTTGCCCGCGACGGCGGGTCGGCGGCTGGCTGCAGAATCGCCGCGATGAAATCCCGCCTCGCCACGGCCGGCCTGCTCGCCGCCGCCTCATGCGCCGCCCAGGCGCAGGACGCTCCGCCCAGTCCCATGCTGCCCGAGATCACCGTGTCCACGCCGCGCGGCGAAGTGCGGCCTTTCGACGTGCCGGGCTCGGTCGACCGGGTCGAGGGCAGCGAGATGCGCGATGCGCGGCTGGGGGTGAACCTTTCCGAGAGCCTGGGCCCGGTGCCGGGGCTGCAGGTCCAGAACCGCCAGAACTACGCGCAGGACCTGCAGCTGTCCATCCGCGGCTTTGGCGCGCGCTCCACCTTCGGCGTGCGCGGCGTGCGCCTCTACGTGGATGGCATCCCGGCCACGCTGCCCGACGGCCAGGGCCAGACCTCCAACATCGACATCGGCTCGGCAGGCCGCGTCGAGATCCTGCGCGGGCCCTTCTCGGCGCTCTACGGCAATTCGTCCGGTGGCGTGGTGCAGGCCTTCACCGAGGAAGGGGAGGGGCCGCCCACGCTGGGCTTCTCGGCGGCCGGCGGCAGCTTCGGCACCTGGCGGGCCGGCACCAAGCTCAGCGGTTCGACCGGCACCGTCGACTACACCCTGAGTGCGAGCCGCTTCCATACCGGCGGCTGGCGCGAGCACAGCGCGGCGGACCGCGAGATCCAGAACGGCAAGCTGGGCTTTGGCCTGGACGACGGCAGCAAGCTCACCCTGGTCTTCAACAGCGTGCATGTCTACGCCCAGGACCCGCTGGGATTGTCGGCCGAGCAGTACGCGCTCGACCCGCGCGCCGCCGGGCTGGCGGCGCAGTTCGACACGCGCAAGACGGTGGACCAGCAGCAGCTGGGCCTCACGTACGAGCGCCGCGTCGATGCGCGCAACACGCTGCGCCTGATGGTCTACGGCGGGCAGCGCAGCACCGTGCAGTTCCAGTCGATCCCGGCCTCGGCACAACTGAGTCCGCTGCATGCCGGCGGTGTGATCGACCTGGCGCGCGACTACGGCGGCGTGGACCTGCGCTGGAGTGCCAACCTTCAGCTGGCCGACCGGCCCTTCGACCTGGTAGCCGGCCTGGCGTACGACAACCTGCGAGAAAAGCGCCGCGGTTTCGAGAACTTCTTCGGGCGCGCGGCGGCGCCGTTGGCGCTCGGCGTGAAGGGCCGGCTGCGCCGTGACGAGCGCAACGAGGTGCGCAACCTCGATCCCTATGTGCAGGGCAGCTGGCGCTTCACCGACCGCTGGACGCTGGAAGCCGGCGTGCGCCGCAGCAACGTGCGCTTCTCCTCGCACGACCTCTACATCCTCGGCCCCAACCGCGACGACAGCGGCAGCGCGCGCTATGGCAAGACCCTGCCCGTGGCCTCGTTGCGCTACCAGGCCACGCCAGACCTGGCGCTCTACGCCTCGGCCGGCCGTGGCTTCGAGACGCCGACGCTCAACGAGCTGTCCTACCGCGCGGACGGCATCGGCGGGCTCAACTTCGGGCTGCAGCCTTCGGTCAACACCAGCGTCGAGGTCGGGGCCAAGGCGCGCCTCGCCGGAGGGCTGCTGACCGCTGCCCTGTTCCAGACCCGCACGCGCGACGAGATCGTGACGAACACCAACGTCGGCGGCCGCGCTACCTTCCAGAACGCCGGACGCACGAAGCGCGATGGCTTCGAACTCGCCTGGCAGCACGAGACCCTGAACCACTGGCGCACGCAGCTGGCCTACACCTGGCTCGACGCGCGCTACCGCGACGGCTTCTGCTCACCTTCGCCCTGCAGTGCGGGCAGCACGGTGCCCGCCGGCAACCGCATCCCGGGCATCGCCGAGCACGCGCTCTTCGCCTCCTTCGGCTGGGTGCCGCCCGAGGGCTGGCGCGCCGGCGCCGAGCTGCGCGCGCTCAGCCGCATCGCGGCCAACGACCGCAACAACGCCCGCGCGCCGGGCTATGCAGTTGCCTCGCTCTACGCCGGCTACGTGAAGCGCTGGGACCGCTGGGACTTCAACGCCTTCGCGCGGGTCGACAACCTCTTCGATCGGCGCTATGTCGGGTCGGTGATCGTCAACGAGGGGAATGCGCGCTACTTCGAGCCAGCCCCGGGGCGCTACTGGACGATCGGCATGGGGGCGGCGTATCGTTTCTGAATTCCCGCAGCTACGACGAGGAGCTCAGATGGAATTCAGGGATCGACACGATGCGGGCCGCACGCTCGCGAGCGCACTTGGGGCGTGGCGGGGCCAGCCTGAGGTGGTGGTGCTGGCGCTGCCGCGCGGCGGTGTGCCGGTGGCCTGGGAAGTCGCCCGGGCGCTGCAGGCACCGCTCGACGTGCTGGTGGTGCGCAAGCTCGGCTTGCCCGGGCATGAGGAGCTCGCGATGGGCGCGATCGCCCCCGGGGGCGTACGCGTGATGTCCGATGTCCCGCGGATGTGGCCGGTGTCCGATGCCGAGTTGGAGCAGGTCATCGAACGCGAGCAGGCCGAACTGGCGCGCCGCGAGCGGCTCTACCGCGGCGAGCGTGCGCCGCTGGCGCTGGCCGGGCGCGTCGTCCTCCTGGTCGACGATGGCCTCGCCACCGGCGCCACCATGCATGCAGCCGTGCTTGCGGTGCGCGCAATGCAGGCGCGGCGCATCGTGGTGGCGGTGCCCGTGGGTTCGAGAGAGGCCGTGCAGCTGCTCAACACGGTGGCCGACGAGGTGGTCTGCGTCCACGCGCCCGAGCCGTTCCGCGCGGTGGGCATCTGGTACGAGGACTTCGGGCAGACCAGCGACGAGGAGGTGCGCCGGCTGCTGCAGGGCGAGGGCGCCTGAACCGACGAGGCGCCCGGGCCCCTCAGCGCCCGGCGGCGGCTCGCAGCGCAGCCGCCTTGCTCGTGTCTTCCCAGGTGAACTCGGGCTCCTCGCGGCCGAAGTGGCCGTAGGCCGCGGTCTTGCCGTAGATCGGGCGCAGCAGGTCCAGCATCTGGATGATGCCCTTGGGACGCAGGTCGAAATGCTCCTGCACCAGTTCCGCGAGCTTCTCGTCCGGGATCACGCCGGTGCCTTCGGTGTAGACCGTCACGTTCATCGGGCGCGCCACGCCGATCGCGTAGGCCACCTGGATCTGGCACTGGCGCGCCAGGCCCGCGGCCACGATGTTCTTGGCCACGTAGCGCGCCGCGTAGGCGGCCGAACGGTCCACCTTGCTCGGGTCCTTGCCCGAGAAGGCGCCGCCGCCGTGCGGGCATGCGCCGCCGTAGGTGTCGACGATGATCTTGCGGCCCGTCAGGCCGCAGTCGCCCTGCGGGCCGCCGATGACGAAGCGGCCGGTCGGGTTGATCAGGTACTTGGTGTCCTTCAGCCATTCCTTGGGCAGGACCGGCTTGATGATCTCCTCGATGATGGCTTCGTTGAACGAGGCCTTCATCTTGGTCGGCGTCTCGCTCTGGTCCGGATGATGCTGGGTGGAGAGCACGACGGTGTCGATGCTGTGCGGCTTGCCGTCCACGTAGCGCATCGTGACCTGGCTCTTGGCGTCCGGGCGCAGGAAGGGCAGGCGGCCGTCCTTGCGCAGCTGGGCCTGGCGCTCCACCAGGCGGTGGGCGTAGTAGATCGGCGCGGGCATCAGCTCGGGCGTCTCGTCGCAGGCGTAGCCGAACATCAGGCCCTGGTCGCCGGCGCCGGTGTTGAGGTGATCGTCGCTCGCGTGGTCGACGCCCTGGGCAATGTCGTTGGACTGCTTGTCGTAGCAGACCATCACCGCGCAACCCTTGTAGTCGATGCCGTAGTCGGTGTTGTCGTAGCCGATGCGCTTGATGGTGTCGCGCGCGACCTGGATGTAGTCGACGTGGGCGTTGGTCGTGATCTCGCCGGCGAGCACCACCAGGCCGGTGTTGGTCAGGGTCTCGGCGGCCACGCGGCTGCGCGGGTCCTGGGCGAAGATCGCGTCGAGGATGGCATCCGAGATCTGGTCCGCGACCTTGTCGGGATGGCCTTCGGAAACCGATTCGGAAGTGAAGAGAAAGTCGTTCGCCATATCGATGAAACTCCAAGCAGTTGAATTGGCGCGTTGCCAATCCATTCGGAGTGTGGCGAACGCTTTAGCAGTGATGTTTAACGTCGCCCTGCAAGTAGTTCCATAACTCAGCGACAATTTCGATTGTATTCGAGCCGCGCGATAGCCCGCGTGCGCGTCCTGGTTTTCACCCCCTCCAACCGGATGATCCTTCTGTTTCGATTGCTCGCCCATGTGCCGTTGCGCTGGATGCATGCCGCCGGCCGCTGCCTGGGCTGGCTGGTTTGGTGGGGTTCGCCCACCTATCGCCAGCGCTTCAAGGAGAACGCCGAGCACGCCGGCTTCACGCCCGCGCAGTACCGCCCGGCCATTGGCGCCGCCGGCGCCATGGCGGCGGAGCTGCCCTGGCTGTGGGCCCGGCCGCAGGGCGAAAGCGTGCTGCCGCGCATCGTGCGCTGGGAGGGCGCGGCCGAACTCGAGGCGGCGCTGGCGGCGCGCAAGGGCGTGATCGTCGCCTCGCCGCATGTCGGTTGCTGGGAGATCCTGGGGCAGGCGCTCGGCGAGCGCTTCGTCGACGCCTACGGCCCGATCACGGCCCTGTTCCGCCCTGCGCGCAAGAAATGGATGGCCGAGCTGATCGGTGCCGGCTCGCGCGAGCGGCGCGGCCTGCAGACGCTGCCCACCAGCGTGGCGGGCGTGCGTGGGCTGATCCGCACGCTGCGGGCCGGCGGCTACACCGGCATCCTGCCGGACCAGGTGCCGCCGCTGGGGCAGGGCGTCTGGGCGCCCTTTTTCGGCCGGCCTGCCTACACCATGACCCTGCTGCCGCGCCTGGCGCAGCAGACGGGGGCGCGTGTCTTCTTCGGCGTATGCGAACGGCTGCCGCGCGGCGCCGGCTATGTCATCCGACTCACGCCCTTCGACGGCACTGCCCTGGGCGACCCGAAGGCCACCCCGGAGGCTGCAGCTGCCGCGATGAACGAAGGCATCGCCGCGCTGATCCGTGCACTGCCGGGCCAGTACGTCTGGGACTACGCGCGCTACAAGCAGCCGCGCGGCGAGGCGGCCGCGGTGACCGAAGCGGAGGCCGCGCGATGAGCGTGTTTTCGCGTCTCGGCATCGTCTTCATGCGCACCCTGGCCCATGTGCCGCTACCGCTGGTCCGCGGTTTCGGCACCGTGCTGGGCCACGTGCTGCACGCCGTCGCCGCGCCGCGCCGGCGCGTGGTCGACGCCAACCTCGCGCTGTGCTTCCCGGACAGGTCGCCGGCCGAGCGGCGGCGCATCGCGCGCGAGACCTTCGTCTACGTGGCGCAGTCCTGGCTGGACCGCAGCTGGCTCTGGCATGCGCCCGAAGAGACCGTGGCCGCGCGGCTGCAGGTGAAGGGTTCGCCGCAGGAGATCGACGAGATCGCCAACGGCAAGGAGCCGATGATCCTCTTCGCGCCGCACTTCTACGGCCTCGATGCGGCGGCCACCGCGCTGACCATGCACACGGCGCGGCCCTCCACCACCATCTACACCACGCAGCGCGATCCGATGGTGGACGAGTGGATCCGCGAGGGCCGCAAGCGCTTCGGCAACGTGATCACGCTCAACCGGGTCGACGGCATCAAGCCGATCATCGCGGGACTGCGCAAGGGCGGCCTGCTGTACCTGCTGCCCGACATGGATTTCGGCCGCGACCAGACCGTCTTCGTGCCCTTCTACGGCGTGCCGGCGGCCACCGTGCCGTCGCTGTCGCGCTTCGCCCGGCTGGGGCGGGCCAAGGTGGTGCCGATCGTCTCGAAGCTCACGCCCACCGGCTACGAGATCGAGGTACTGCCGGCATGGCAGGACTTCCCGACCGAGGACGCGGTGGCCGACACCGCGCTGATGAACCAGCGCCTGCAGGGCTACATCGACACCATGCCCTCGCAGTACTACTGGGTGCACCGGCGCTTCAAGACGCGCCCCGAGGGGGCGGCGCCGGTCTATTGAGTTCGCTGCAGGAAGGCTTCGATCTCGCGGGCCACGAATTCCGGCTGCTCGTGCACGATCCAGTGCGTGGCGTCGGGCACCTTCTTGAGATCGAGCTTCGGCACGTAGTCTTCCAGCCCCTCGAGCAAGCCGGGCAGCAGCGCCTTGTCGTCCAGCGCCCAGAAGACGAAGGTGGGCACCTCCACCACCAGCCGTTCGCGTGGCAGATCGGGGAGCTCGGCGGCAGGCTGGCCGGGCACGGCGGGCTTCATCGGCGTCACGCGGTAGAGGTTGCAGGCGCCCGTGAGGCCGTGGTCCCACACCTCGCGGTACCTGGCCTTGACCTCCTCGGTCAGCCAGCCGTAGCCTTCCGGCCCGGCCTTCATCTGGGTGAACGAGAGCCACATCCGCTTGTAGTCATCGGCCGAGAGCAGCGCTTCGGCGTCGGGCCGCGCGAGAAAGTTCATGTAGGCGCTCGCGGCCTGCTGCGCAGGGTTGTTGCGCAGCTCGCGCACGAAGGTGCCCGGATGCGGCGAATTGATGATGACGAGCCGGCCCAGCTTGTTCGCGTGCTGGTTGCCATAGCCCCAGCCGAAGGCCCCGCCCCAGTCGTGCGCGACCAGCACCTCGATGCGGCCGTCCTCGCGCTCGCTCTGCGCGAGCTGCTCGATGTCCTGGATCAGCAGGTGCGCACGATAGGCCGACACCTCGGTCGGGGAGCTCGACTTCTCGAAGCCGCGCAGGTTCGGCGCCACGCAGCGCCAGCCGCCGTGCTCGGGCTGGCTGAAATGCTCGAGCAACTCGTCCCAGATGAAGGCGGCTTCAGGAAAGCCGTGCAGGAAAACCATCAAGGGGCGGCCGGGTTCGCCTGCGGCGCGGCAGCTGAGCGTGGTGCCGTTGGGCAGCGCTCGGGCAAAGGTCTGGATCATGGCGGGCTGTCTCCTTCGGTCGATTGTGGAAGCAGCTCGTCCTGCGGATGGGCCCAGCGCCACAGCAGTTCGGCCGCCTCGTCCACTCCCTGTTGCTTCAAGGCCGAGAACAGTTTGACCTCGCCGCCGCCGGCCTGCAGTCTCACGATCGACAGCGCCTTGGCGCCGTCCGAGCGTGTCAGCTTGTCAGCCTTGGTCAGCAGCACGAGGAACTTCAGGCCCTGCTCGACCCGCGGGCGGATCACCTCCAGCAGGATCTCGTCGAGCTCGGTGAGGCCGTGGCGCGGGTCGCACATCAGCACCACGCCGCGCAGGCTCTCGCGCGTCATCAGGTAGTTGCCCATGACGCGCTGCCAGCGCAGCTTCGCCTCGCGCGGCACGGCCGCGTAGCCGTAGCCCGGCAGGTCGGCCAGCACGGCGTCGTCCACCTTCTGCTTGCCGACGCCGAACAGGTTGATGTGCTGGGTGCGGCCCGGCGTCTTGGAGGCGAAGGCCAGGCGGGTCTGCTGGGTGAGGGTGTTGATGGCGGTCGACTTGCCGGCGTTCGACCGCCCGACGAAGGCGATCTCCGGCAGCTCGAGGGGCGGCAGGTGCTCCAGCTGCGGCGCGCTGGTAAGGAAGTGGGCGGTGTGCAGCCAGCCGCGCGCGATGCGGATGCGTTCTGCCGCCGCGGCATCCACGACAGCGGCCGTGCGGGAGAAGGGGGCGGCCGGCTTGCGGCTCGGGGTGGTCATGGGTGGAGCCTCGGTAACGGGGCGCCATTGTAGAATCGCGCGGTTTTGCGCCATAAATCCAGAGCCCCCGATATGAAGTTGTTTGCCCGTTTCCTGCTTGCAGCCCTCATTGGCGCCGCCGCCAGCACCAGCTTCGCGGCCGACGATCCGGAGGCCAAGCCGGCTGCCGCCGCGGCTCCCGCCAAGGTAGCCAAGCCCGATCCGGCCAAGGGCGACACCGTCTTCAACAACACCCCGGCCAACAGCCAGAGCTGCGCCTCCTGCCACAACGCGGACGGCAACTCGGCGATCGCGGCCAACCCCAAGCTGGCGCAACAGCACCCCGAATACATCCTCAAGCAGCTGCAGGACTTCAAGTCCGGCAAGCGCAAGAGCGCGATCATGAAGCCGCTGGCCTCGGCCCTGTCCGAGGAGGACATGCGCAACGTCGCCTGGTTCGTCGGCTCCAAGAAGGTCAAGCCCGGCTTCGCGAAAGAGAAGGACCTGGTCGCCCTGGGCGAGAAGATCTACCGCGGCGGTATCGGCGAGCGCCAGATCCCGGCCTGCGCCGGCTGCCACAGCCCCAACGGCGCCGGCATCCCGGCCCAGTATCCGCGCCTGGGCGGCCAGCATGCCGACTACACCACCGCCCAGCTCAACCAGTTCCGCGACGGCACGCGCCAGAACAGCCCCCAGATGACCGGCGTGGCCGCCAAGCTCAATGACCGCGAGATCAAGGCTGTGGCCGACTACATCGCCGGCCTGCGTTGATGGCCACGACGCCAGCGTGAACTAACCGCCGATAACAAACCCCAACAGGGCGGGCCGGTCCAGCAAGGATGGCCCGCCTTTTTGCTTTCCACCGCCCACATCCATGTCAGCAGTCTCCACCCACGGCCTTCGCGTCCGCCGCGGTCCCCACGCGGTCCGCGCGGCGGTGGAATTGCTGTCGTCGATGCGCTTCGCGATCGCGCTGCTGACGGTTATCTGCATCGCATCCATCATCGGCACGGTGCTCAAGCAGCACGAGCCGATCAACAACTACATCAACCAGTTCGGCCCCTTCTGGGCCGAGGTATTCCGTGCGGCGCGGCTCGATTCGATCTACAGCGCCTGGTGGTTCCTGCTGATCCTGACTTTCCTGGTGGTCAGTACCTCGCTGTGCATCGCCCGCAACACGCCGCGCATCTTCACCGACCTGAAGAACTTCAAGGAGAGCATCCGCGTCCAGAGCCTGCGTGCCTTCGGCCAGCGTGCGGAGACCGCGCTCGACGAAACGCCCGACGTCGCGGCCAACCGCATCGGCCAACTGCTCGCGGGCGGTGGCTGGAAGGTCAAGCTGCAGCACCGCGATGGCGACGGCTGGATGGTGGCGGCGCGCGCGGGCGGCGCCCACAAGCTCGGCTACATCGCGGCGCACAGCGCCATCGTGCTGGTATGCCTGGGCGGGCTGCTCGATGGCGATCTGGTGGTGCGCGCCCAGACCTGGTTCAACGGCAAGAGCGTCTATACCGGCGGCGGGCTGATCGCCGATGTGGCACCGCAGCATCGCCTGTCCCCCAGCAACCCCACCTTCCGCGGCAACATCCTCGTGCCCGAAGGCGGGCAGTCCAGCGTCGCCATCCTGAACCAGGCCGATGGCGTGCTGCTGCAGGACCTTCCCTTTTCCATCGAACTGAAGAAGTTCATCGTCGACTACTACTCGACCGGCATGCCCAAGCTGTTCGCCAGCGAGGTGGTGCTGCACGATCGCGCGACCGGCCAGCAGGTGCCCGCGCGGATCGAGGTGAACCATCCGGCCAGCTACAAGGGCATCGAGATCTACCAGTCCAGCTTCGACGACGGCGGCTCCACCGTGAAGCTCAAGGCGGTGCCGATGGCGGCGGCTGCCAAGCCTTTCGAGGTCGAGGGCATCATCGGCAACAGCTCGGAGATCACCAACGGCAGCGAGCGGCTGACGCTGGAGTACACGGCGCTGCGCGTGATCAATGTCGAGAACTTCGGCGACGCCGGGGCCCTGACGAGCGGTGTCGACGTGCGCAAGGTCGACCTGCGCAACGACATCGAGTCGCGCCTGGGCGCGGCCAACAAGACCAACAAGCCCAAGGTGCTGCGCAACATCGGCCCGAGCATCGGCTACAAGCTGCGCGATGCCGCGGGCCAGGCGCGCGAGTACCAGAACTACATGGTGCCGGTCGACACCGGCGACGGCCAACCCGTGTTCCTGCTCGGCATGCGCGAACGGCCGGAGGAGCCCTTCCGCTACCTGCGGGTGCCGGCCGACGAGCAGGGATCGATGGACGGCTTCGTGCGCATGCGCGCGGCCCTGGCCGACGCGGACACCCGCACGCGCGCGATCGAGCGCTACATCGCGCGCGCCGCCGACCCCCAGCGGCCCGAGCTGGCCGGTCAGCTGCGCATCTCGGCCAGCCGCGCACTCGCGCTGTTCGCGGGTGCCGAGCGCGCGAAGGCCGACGCGGTGAGCGGCGGCGGCTGGCAGGCGATCGCCGAGTTCATGGAGGCGAACGTGCCCGAGGCCGAGCGCGAGCGGGCCGGCGCGGTGCTGGTGCGCATCCTCAACGATGCGCTGTTCGAGGTGCTGAACCTGAGCCGCGAGAAGGCGGGCCTGGCGGCGCTGCCCGCCGACGAGAAATCCCAGGCCTTCCTGACGCAGGCGGTGCTGGCCATCAGCGACGCCTATTTCTATCCTGCGCCGGTGGCGATGATGATGACCGACTTCAAGCAGGTGCAGGCCAGCGTGTTCCAGGTCGCCCGCGCCCCTGGCAAGAACGTTGTCTACCTCGGCTGCCTGTTGCTGATCGTGGGTATTTTTGCCATGCTGTACGTTCGCGAGCGCAGGCTCTGGGTATGGCTCGCGAAAGACGCGGGCGCCGGCGGCACGAGGGCCACGATGGCCTACTCGGTAAACCGCAAGACCATCGACAGCGACCGCGAGTTCGAGCGCCTGAAGGACAGGCTGCTCGCCATCGGGAAGGACGGTGCTTCATGAGCCGCACGGCCGCTCCGAAGGCGAATAGCACGGTAGCCGCAGGCGAAGGTGCTCCAGTGAACTGCGGGGCCGCTCCCAGGGCGGATACCACAGCGCATGGCACAGAGGCTTAAGCAATGACCACGACCACTCTCACACTGAACGACGGCTTCCTGTCGCGCCGCAACGCTTTCGACTGGGTGTTCGCCGCCCTCGTCGTGGCCGGCGGACTCTTCGCCTTTGCGCGCTATGCGGGCGCGATGGACGTCTACGAAAAGGTGATCCTGCTGGCCGCCATGCCCTTCGCCGTCTGGCTGGGCTGGTTCTGGCGGCCGTTGCGGGTGCTGGCGATCGTGGTGGCCGCGGCCGCGCTGCTGGGCATCGTTTCCTACCAGGGCGACCTGGCGCGCGCCGACACCGTTTTCTGGCTCAAGTACTTCCTGTCCAGCCAGTCGGCCATCCTTTGGATGAGCGTCCTCTTCTTCATGAGCACGCTGTTCTACTGGATCGGCTTCTTCGGCGGCCGGCAGGCCGATACCATGGACCTGATCGGCTCGCGCCTGGCCTGGGCGGCGGTCACGATGGCGCTGATCGGCACGATGGTGCGCTGGTACGAAAGCCATCAACTGGGCCCGGACATCGGCCATATCCCGGTCAGCAATCTCTACGAAGTCTTCGTGCTGTTCTGCTGGCTGACGGCCGCCTTCTACCTGTACTTCGAGTCGCGCTACCGAACCCGGGCGCTGGGCGCCTTCGTGATGCTGGTGGTGAGCGCAGCGGTCGGTTTCCTGCTCTGGTACACGCTGGTGCGCGAGGCGCACGAGATCCAGCCCCTGGTGCCGGCCCTGCAGAGCTGGTGGATGAAGCTGCACGTGCCGGCCAACTTCATCGGCTACGGCACCTTCGCGCTGGCGGCAATGGTCGCCTTCGCCTACCTCATCAAGGAGCAGGCGCAGGAGACGCGCTGGTACAAGCTCACGCCGATGTGGCTCCTGGGCGTGGCTCTGTGCTTCGTGCCGGTGGCATTCCGCCAGCGGGCACAAGAGGCAGGCGGCAGCTACTGGTTCGTCTACGCGGCCATTTCGGCGCTGATCGCGGCGGGCATCCTGCTGGGCCGCAAGCGCATCGCGGCACGCCTGCCGGCCAACGAGGTGCTGGACGACGTGATGTACAAGTCCATCACGGTCGGCTTCGCCTTTTTCACCATCGCCACCGTGCTCGGCGCGCTGTGGGCGGCCGATGCCTGGGGCGGATACTGGAGCTGGGACCCGAAGGAAACCTGGGCGCTGATTGTCTGGCTCAACTATGCGGCGTGGCTGCACATGCGGCTGGTCAAGGGGTTGCGGGGCACCGTTGCGGCCTGGTGGGCGCTGGGCGGACTGGCCGTGACCACCTTCGCTTTCCTGGGCGTCAACATGTTCCTGAGCGGCTTGCACAGCTACGGAACCTTGTAGCAGCCGCCGCCCGCAGGTCGGGCGGGCAAGCTGAAACCGGCGGAACGTCCGGCGCGTAACCGAATCAGCATTGGGAACGAATTAGATCCCAGTACAGCAGAAACAGGCGAAAGGCGACCCATGTTGATTCGATCCAAGGACCAAGGCTTCATCCATCCGCATCCCAGCGAAATCACGCCGCGCGCGGCCTATGAAGGGCGGCGCGACCTGCTCAAGCTGCTGGCCACCGGCGTAGCCGGCGCGGCCATGGCCTCCTGGGCCGGGCGCGAGGCACTGGCCCAGGCCGCCGCACCGGGCAAGCTGGCCCCGCTGAAAGGCGAGAAGTCGGCCGTGGCCGGCGCGCAGACCATGGAGAAGCTGACCGACTACAAGGACGCCACCAGCTACAACAACTATTACGAGTTCGGCACGGACAAGGGCGACCCGGTGAAGAACGCCGGCACGCTGAAGACGCGGCCCTGGACCGTCGAGGTCGAAGGGCTGGTCAAGAAGCCGGGCAAGTACGCCATCGAGGACCTGATCAAGCTCAGCGCGCAGGAAGAGCGTATCTATCGGCTGCGCTGCGTCGAGGGCTGGTCGATGGTGATCCCGTGGGTCGGCTACTCGCTCGCCGAGCTCATCAAGCGGGTCGAGCCGCAGGGCAATGCCAAGTACGTCGAATTCGTCACGCTGGCCGATCCCAAGACCATGCCCTTCGTCGGCTCGCGCGTGCTCGACTGGCCCTACGCCGAAGGCCTGCGCATGGACGAGGCGATGCATCCGCTGACCCTCCTCACCTTCGGCATGTACGGCGAAGTGCTGCCCAGCCAGAACGGCGCGCCCGTGCGCATCGTGGTGCCGTGGAAGTACGGCTTCAAGAGCGCCAAGTCGATCGTCAAGATCCGCTTCGTCGAGAAGGAGCCGGGCACGGCCTGGAACAAGGCGGCGGCGCAGGAGTACGGCTTCTATTCGAACGTCAATCCCAACGTGGACCACCCGCGCTGGAGCCAGGCGACCGAGCGCCGCATCGGCGACGGCAGCGGGCTGTTCGCCAAGCGCCACAAGACGCTGATCTTCAATGGGTACGAGGCACAGGTCGGCCAGCTCTACGCCGGCATGGACCTGAAGAAGTTCTATTGATATGCCTGCCTCAAAGCTTGGTACTGACGTGTCATCGCGAGCCTCCAAGGGAGCGCAAGCCGCCCCGGGGCGGCCTGGCGGCTTGGCGACGATAAACAAGCTGCTCTTGCACCCGGCGGCCAAGCCCCTGGTCTTCGTGCTGTGCCTGTTGCCTTTCGCCTGGCTGGCCTGGGGCGCCTTCACCGACGGGCTGGGCGCCAATCCGGCGGAGTACCTGATCCGGTCGACGGGCGACTGGACGCTGCGCTTCATCTGCATCGTTCTCGCGGTGACGCCGCTGCGCGTGATGACCCGGACCAATGCATTGGCGCGCTTTCGGCGCATGCTGGGCCTGTTCGCATACTTCTACGTGGTGGTCCACCTGCTGAGCTACAGCCTGTTCGACATGGGTTTCGACATCCCGGAGATCGCCAAGGACATCGCCAAGCGGCCCTTCATCCTGGTGGGCTTCGGCGCCTTCGTGCTGCTCACGCCGCTCGCGGCCACCTCCTTCAACCGCGCAATCAAGGCCATGGGTGCGAAGCGCTGGCAGACGCTTCACAAGCTGGTCTATTTGATCGCTGGCCTGGGCCTGCTGCACTTCTTCTGGATGCGGGCGGGGAAGAACAACTTTGCGGAAGTCTTCGTCTATGCCGCCATCATCGCGGTACTGCTGGGATGGCGAGTCTGGAACTTCACGAGGACCAGGAGGGCGTCGGGGCCTGCTCCGGCCGGGCGCGTGCAGCTAAGCAAATGAGGGCGCTCAGCCCTCGAATTGCTCGCAGCGCAACTGGTCCTCGATGCTTTCACGGCGGCGGATCAGCGTGGCGTGGTCGCCGCTGACCAGCAACTCGGCCGCGCGGCCGCGGGTGTTGTAGTTGCTCGCCATCGCCATCGAATAGGCGCCAGCCGACAGCACCGCCAGCAAGTCGCCGGCCTGCACATCGAGCGCGCGGTCACGACCGAGCCAGTCGCCGCTCTCGCAGACCGGGCCGACGACGTCGTAGCTGACGGTCTCGCCCTGGCGCGGCGTCACCGGGACGATCCGGTGGAAGGCCTGGTACATCGCCGGCCGCGGCAAGTCGTTCATCGCCGCATCGACGATGCAGAAGTTCTTGGCCTCGCCGGGCTTGGTATAGAGCACTTCCGTCACGCAGACACCGGCATTGCCCACCAGAGAGCGCCCGGGCTCCACGATCAGCCTGCGCTTTCCGAAGCCGCGTGCATCGAGGCGCACGAGCAACTGCCGCCACAGCGCATCGGCCGCGGGCGGCGTGTCGCCGTTGTAGTCGATGCCCAGTCCGCCGCCGAAGTCCAGGTGGTGCAGTGCGATGCCGGCTTTCTCGATGGCCTCGACCAGGTCGAGCACCCGCTCCAGCGCCTCGAGGTAGGGCTCGGCCTCGGTGATCTGCGAGCCGATATGGCAATCGATACCGACCACCCGCAGGCCCTTCAGCGAGGCCGCGTGCTGGTAGATGCCGAGCGCGCGGTCGTGCGCGATGCCGAACTTGTTGCCCTTGAGACCGGTGGAGATGTAAGGATGCGTCTTCGGGTCGACGTTGGGATTGATGCGCACGCTGATCGCGGCCCGGTGTCCTTCCTCGAGCGCGACCGCGTTGAGCACATCGATCTCGGCTTCGCTCTCCACGTTGAAGCAGCCGATGCCTGCCGCCAGCGCTTGCCGCATCTCCTGTTTCGTCTTGCCGACGCCGGAAAAGATCACCTTGGCGGGATCGGCGCCCGCTGCGAGGACCCGCGCGAGCTCGCCGCCGGAGACGATGTCGAAGCCGCAGCCCGCCTCGGCAAAGATACGCAGCACGCCCAGCGCGGAGTTGGCCTTGATGGCGTAGCAGACCAGCGCGTCGCGCCCTTCGAAGCCGCGCTGGTACGCGGCCAGTGCGTCGAGCATCCATTGCTTCGAGTAGACGAAAAGCGGCGTGCCGTGCTCGCGCGCCAGCTCGGGCAGCGCCACTGCCTCGACGTGCAGCGTGCCGTTCTTGTACGCGATGCAGGGATGGCCAGGGAGGCGTTCGGCGCTCGTCACTTCGTTCCTTCGCGAGTTGCGGGTGCGCTGCTGGCGGCCGCGGGAACGGGCGCAGCGCCCGCCCCGGGGCTTGCTGCACCATCGGCACTACCCGAACGCGGGACGAGCAGCCCTGGAAGCGTGGCGCGATTCGTCGCGGCCGGATCGGTGGGCAGGTAGAGCGCACCCTTCTGGCCGCAACCGGCGAGCGCGACCCCGACGGTCGCGAGGCCAATCGCGCTCACTAGAATTTGACGAACATTCAGCATGACGAAATTGTAATGACCGACCCCGAGTACATGGACCGCGCGGAGGCCGCGCTGGCCGCCATCGAACGCAGCTGCGATCACATCAACGATACGACCGATGCCGACATCGACAACCAGCGCGTGGGGGGCATGATCACCATCACCTTCCGCAACGGCAGCCAGCTGATCATCAACCTGCAGAAACCCTTGCAGGAGATCTGGCTGGCGGCGCGCTCGGGCGGATACCACTACCGGCACGACGGCCGTGCATGGGTCGACACCAAGACGAGCGAGGAGTTCTTCGCCCAGCTGTCACGGGAGGCGAGCGCCCAGGCCGGCGTGCCGCTGCAGTTCAGTGCCGGCTGAGTGATCAGTTGCGGAAAAGATCGAGGATGCGGCTGCGCTCTTCCGGCTGCGGCGCCGGACCGATGGGCGCGCCAGAGATCGCCTCGGCAGGCGGCGTCGGACCCGCCTCGACGCCCAGGGTCGCGACACCGCGGCCCGGTGCGTAGTCGTCGTAATACCACTCGCCGCCCACGTTGACCACGCCGGGGGGAGGCTTGGCGGTCAGCTCGGTCACCGGCACTCCCTTGATGGCTGTTTCCATGTAGCTGATCCAGATAGGCAGGCTCAGCCCGCCGCCGGTCTCGCGGTCGCCCAGCTTGCGCGGCGTGTCGTAGCCCATCCAGGCCACCGCCGCCATCGTTGGCTGGAAGCCGGCGAACCAGGCATCCAGGGAGTCGTTGGTGGTGCCGGTCTTGCCGTAGATGTCGGGCCGCTTCAGCGTGGCCTGCGCCTTGGCCGCCGTGCCGCTGCGTGCGACTTCCTGCAGCAGGCTGTCCATGATGAAGGCGTTGCGCTGCGGGATGGCGCGCATGGTCTCGTTGAGCAGGGGCGGTTGGGTTTCCACCAGCACCTTGTCCTTGTGATCGGTGATGCGCGTCACGAGGTAAGGATTCACGCGATAGCCACCGTTGGCGAAGACCGAATAGGCCGTCGCCATCTGCATCGGCGTGACCGCGCCGGCACCGAGGGCCATCGGCAGGTAGGCCGGGTGCTTCTCGCGCTCGAAGCCGAAGTTGCCGATCCAGTCCTGTGCGTAGCGCGTGCCGATCGACTGCAGCACGCGGATCGAAACCATGTTCTTGGACTTGGCCAGCGCACGGCGCAAGGACATCGGGCCCTCGAAATTGCCGTCGTAGTTCTTGGGTTCCCACGGTTGGCCGCCAGTGGTCCCGGCGTCGAAGAAGAGCGGCCCGTCATTGACGACCGTTCCGGGTGTAAACCCTTTCTCAAGCGCCGCCGAGTAGATGAACGGCTTGAAGCTGGACCCCGGCTGGCGCCAAGCCTGCGTCACGTGGTTGAACTTGTTCTTGTCGAAGTCGAAGCCGCCGATCATGGCCTTGACGGCACCGTCGCGCGGATCGAGCGCAATGAAGGCGCCCTCGACTTCGGGCAACTGCGTGATTTCCCAGGTGTTCTTCGGTGTCTTCACGACGCGGATCACGGCGCCTCGGCGGATCTTGATGTTGGGCGGTGCCTTGTCCGACAGTCCCGACTGCGCGGGCCGCAGCCCCTCGCCGGTGATCTGCACGGCATCGCCATTGGCGCGCACGGCGCTGATTTCCTTGGCATTGGCCTTGAGCACGACCGCGGACATCACGTCGCCGTTGTCGGGATGCTCGGCCAGCGCATCGTCCACGGCTTCATCCAGCTCCTTGGGGTCGCTGGGCAGATCGACGAACTTCTCGGGGCCGCGGTAGATCTGCCGGCGTTCGTAGTCCATGATGCCCTTGCGCAGCGCCTTGTAGGCTGCGGCTTGGTCGTCAGCGACCAACGTGGTGTAGACCTTGAGGCCGCGCGTGTAGGTGCTGTCGCCGTATTGCGCGTACATCAGCTGCCGCACCGTCTCCGCCACGTATTCGGCATGCAGGCGGGTGGGATCGGCTCCGTCACGCAGGTGCAGCTCTTCCTTCTTGGCATCTGCCGCTTGCTCGGCGTTGATGAAGCCGGCTTCCTGCATCCGGTCGATCACGTAGAGCTGCCGCCCGCGCGCGCGCGTGGGATTGTTCACCGGATTGTTCGCGCCCGGCGCCTTCGGCAGGCCCGCGAGCATGGCAGCCTGGGCAATGGTGATGTCTTTGAGCGGCTTGCCGAAGTAGGCTTCCGAGGCGGCCGCGAAGCCGTAGGCCCGATTGCCTAGGTAGATCTGGTTCAAATAGATCTCGAAGATCTGGTCCTTGCTGAGCAGGTGTTCGAGCTTGAAGGTCAGCAGCACTTCGTAGATCTTGCGGGTCAGCGTCTTCTCGGAGCTCAGGTAGACATTGCGCGCGACCTGCATCGTGATGGTCGAGGCGCCCTGGCTCTTCACCCGGTTCATGTTGGCGATCCCTGCGCGCAACAGGCCCTTGTAGTCGACCCCGCCGTGGTCGTAGAAGCGGGCGTCCTCGGCGGCCAGCACGGCGTCCTTCATCACCTTCGGGATGGTCGCGATGGGCGTGAGGTTGCGGCGTTCCTCGCCGAATTCGCCGATGAGGATGCCTTCGGAGGAGAACACCCGCAGCGGCAGCTTCGGCCGGTAGTCCGCCAGGTCGGAGATATCCGGCAGGTTCGGGTAGGCGACGGCCAAGGCTACGGCGACCACGCAGACCAGGGACACCATGCCAGCTGCGGCGATGCCCAGTCCCCACACCACGAAGCGCAGGAGCCAGGTCAGCCAGACGGGGCGCTGAGCAGGAGTAGGGGTCTTGGCAGGCCCGGTGGGGCGTATTTTTTCGGGCATGAAGGGATGTTGAAGTCAACGTCAATTATAAAAAGCGGGGGTCTCGAACGGTCTTCTGGAGCGACATAAAACCCAAGTACTCGCATTTGTGACGTAAGTTGTGAATCGAGACTGTTACGTCCCCTTTTGACAACGGTTGGTGCATCGACTGAGGCCGAGGCCCTTGGTTGGCCGTACGCCTCCTGCTAGCATGCAACCACACGCAAATATTTCTATTCGTTACAAACACAACGGGATTTAACTTGGCTGCTTTGGGAACGCTGTTCAGCCGTCAACCCGCGCCCCTGCTCGGGTTGGACGTCAGCTCATCCAGTGTCAAGCTGGTCGAGCTCGGCCGCGACGCCAGCGGCAAGTTGATTCTGGAACGTTGCGCGATCGAACCCCTTGAGCGAGGCTGGATCACCGATGGCAATGTCGAGAAGTTCGACGAGGTGGCCGAGGCGGTCCGGCGTGCCGTGCGCAAGAGCGGCAGCCGTACCAAGAATGCCGCCCTCGCCCTGCCGCCCTCGGCAGTCATCACAAAGAAGATCGTCCTGCCTGGCGGCATGAGCGAGCAAGAGCTCGAGATCCAGGTCGAATCCGAAGCCAACCAATACATCCCCTTTTCCCTCGATGAGGTGAGCCTGGACTTCTGTGTCATCGGGCAGAGTGCCAATTCGACCGGCGATGTCGAAGTCCTGATCGCCGCTTCGCGCAAGGAGAAGGTCCAGGACCGACAGGGCCTGGCCGAAGCGGCAGGCCTCAAGGCCGTGATTCTCGACGTCGAATCCTATGCCTCGCGACTGGCGACGGCACGGCTGATCGAGCAGTTGCCTGGCCAGGGCCGCGACGCCGTTGTGGCCCTGTTCGAGGTGGGTGCCTTCACCACCAGCATGCAGGTGCTTCGCAACCAGGAAGTGCTCTACGACCGCGACCAGGCCTTCGGCGGCGCCCAACTGACACAGCTGATCGTGCGGCAGTACGGCTTTTCCGCGGAAGAGGCGGAGACCAAGAAGCGAAGCGGCGACCTGCCCGACGACTACGGCTCAGGCGTGCTCAAGCCCTTCGTTGCGAGCATCGCCCAGGAGATCGCGAGGGCGCTGCAGTTCTTCTTTACCAGCACGCCGCA
The DNA here is from genome assembly GCF_901827175.1 of Variovorax sp. RA8. Taxonomy (NCBI): domain Bacteria; kingdom Pseudomonadati; phylum Pseudomonadota; class Betaproteobacteria; order Burkholderiales; family Comamonadaceae; genus Variovorax; species Variovorax sp. RA8. The sequence goes on from NZ_LR594662.1 coordinate 1,597,146, forward strand.
CAACCGCGTCGACTATGTGCTGCTGGCGGGCGGGTCGGCGGCATTGCCGGGCCTCACCAGCGCCGTGACGCGGCAGACCTCCTTTGCCTGCTCGCTGGTCAATCCCTTCGACGGCATGGAGATTGGAAGCAGCATCCGCGAGAAGAAGGTGCGGCGCGAGGCGCCTTCGTACCTGACCTCATGCGGCCTTGCCATGCGGAGGTTCCTGCAGTGATCTTGATCAACCTGCTCCCGCACCGTGAGGCTGCGCGCAAGCGCCGTCGGGAAACCTTCTATGCGACGCTGGGCGCCTCCGCCGTGGCCGGCTTCCTGATCGCGGGCGGTGCCTATCTCTGGTTTCAGGCCCAGATCTCCAGCCAGCAGGGCAAGAACAGCTTCCTTCAGGCAGAGATCAAGAAACTCGAAGCCGAGATCAAGGAAATCTCCACCCTCCAGGCTGAAATTGCCGCCTTGCGCGCGCGCCAGCAGGCCGTCGAGGATCTCCAGGGCGACCGCAACATGCCTGTGCACCTGCTCAACGAACTCGTGCGGCAACTGCCCGACGGCGTCTACCTGACGAGCATGAAGCAGGACAACCAGACCGTCACCCTCCTGGGTCAGGCGCAGTCCAACGAGCGGGTCTCGGAACTGTTGCGCAACCTGGGTAACAACAGCCCCTGGCTGGTCAAGCCGGAGCTGGTGGAAATCACCTCCGGCAATGTCAATCTGAGCCCCCGCGACCAGCGGCGCGTGGCGAACTTCACGATGCGCATCGGGCTCAAGCGGCCCACGGATGCGCAGAAGCCCGCCGGCGCGGGCGGTGCGCCGGCGTCGGCCGCAGGCAAGGGCTGAGCGTCATCATGGCAACCCAACGCGCATCCTCCAACATCGACTTCGCCGGCGGTCTGCAGCGCTTCGGCGACCAGTTCCGCGGACTGAATCCGAACGACCCCTCGGTCTGGCCCCCGGTGCCGCGCTACGCGCTGTGCGTGCTGGTTACTGCGCTGGTCCTGGTGGCCCTGTGGTTCGTCTGGCTCACCAATTCGAACGATGAGCTCGAGGCCGAGCGAGCCAAGGAAGTCGCGCTCAGGGCCGACTATCAGAAGAAGGTGGGTCAGGCCGCCAATCTCGAATTGCTGAAGAAGCAGCGCGAGCAGGTGCAACAGTACGTGACGCTTCTCGAAAAGCAGCTCCCGAGCAAGGCCGAGATGGACGCCTTGCTCTCCGACATCAACCAGGCCGGGCTCGGCCGCAGCCTGCAGTTCGAGCTGTTCCGCCCGGGCCAGGTGGTCGTGAAGGACTACTACGCCGAGTTGCCGATTGCCGTGCGCGTGACGGGGCGCTATCACGATGTGGGTTCCTTCGCGGCTGACATTGCCAATCTCTCGCGCATCGTGACCTTGAACAACCTCGCCGTGGTCCCCGGAAAAGATGGGATGCTGACGATGGACGCCACGGCGAGGACCTTCCGTTACCTGGACGACGAAGAGCAGGCGGCGCAGAAGCGCGCTGTGGCGGGAGCGAAGAAGAAATGAGCAGGCTTGCTTTGGCGCTGTGCGTCGGCGTTGCGGCTGTCGGCCTGAGCGGCTGCATGGGCTCGGACCAGGAAGAGCTCCAGCAATGGATGGCCGAGCAGCGCGCGAATGTGCGCCCCACGGTGCCGCCCATCACGGAGCCGAAGAAATTCACGCCCCAGGCCTATACGGAGGCCACTGCGTTCGAGCCCTTCAACATGCAGAAGCTCACGCAGGCCTTGCGCCGCGACTCGGCCCAGCCGAGCACTTCCGGTCTCATCGCGCCGGAGCTGGCGCGCCGCAAGGAAGCGCTCGAGGCTTTTCCGCTCGATTCGATGGCGATGGTGGGCAGCATGAACCGCAATGGTCAGCCGGTCGCCCTCGTCACCGTCGACAAGCTGCTCTACCAGGTTCGGGTCGGAAATTATCTGGGACTTAACTACGGGCGCATCACCCGTATCAGTGAAACCGAACTCGCCTTGCGTGAAATCGTGCAGGACGCCGCCGGTGAATGGATCGAACGCGTGGCGACGCTGCAGTTGCAAGAGAGGTCGAAATGAAACCCAAGAATTCAAGGTTCGCGCAGTGGCTGCGCGTGGTCGGCGTCAGCCTGCTCGCGCTGGGCGCGGCGGCGGCGGCACATGCGCAGAACGCCATCGAGTCGGTCACCAGTTCGATGCAGTCTGGTGGCGAGGTCATCCGCGTCGACCTGACGCAACCTCTGGCCGCCGTGCCAACGGGCTTCGCGATCCAGACGCCGGCACGCATCGCGCTCGACTTCCCCGGCGTGACCAACGCCATCGGCCGCTCCGCCATCGATGTCAACCAGGGCAATCTGCGTTCCATCAACGTGGTGCAGGCGGGCGAGCGCACCCGTCTGGTGCTGAACCTCAAGCAGGCTACCGCGTACAAGGCCGAGATCCAGGGCAAGTCGCTCCTGGTTTCACTCGAGCCCGTCCCGGGTGCCGCACTCGCGACCTCGACGCCTCAGGCCTTCGCCGAGAACCGAAACCGCGACACGCTGCCGCTGCGCGACGTTGATTTCCGCCTGGGCTCGGACAACACGGGCCGCGTGGTCGTCGACCTGGCCAACAACCAGGTAGGCGTCGACATCCGCCAGCAGGGCCGCAGTCTGGTGGTGGAATTCACCAAGTCGACGCTGCCCGAGGGGCTGCGCCGCCGCCTCGATGTGTCGGACTTCGGCACGCCGGTGCAGACCGTCACCACCCAGCAGGCCGGCGACCGCGTGCGCATGACCATCGAGCCCAAGGGCGATTGGGAGCACAGCGCCTACCAGAGCGAGAACCAGTTCGTGGTCGAGGTGCGCCCGCGCAAGGTGGACCCGACCAAGCTGACCCAGGGCGTGGGCTACACCGGCGAGAAACTGTCGCTGAACTTCCAGAACATCGAAATCCGTTCGCTGCTTCAGGTGATCGCCGACTTCACCAACTTCAACATCGTGACCTCGGACTCGGTGACCGGCGCGCTGACCCTTCGCCTGAAGGACGTGCCCTGGGATCAGGCCCTGGACATCATCATGCAGGCGAAGAACCTTGGCATGCGCAAGAACGGCAGCGTGCTGTGGATTGCGCCCAAGGACGAAATCAACGCCAAGGAAAAGCTTGAGTTCGAGGCCCAGGCCGCGATCCAGAACCTGGAGCCCCTGCGCACTCAGTCCTTCCAGCTGAACTACACCAAGGCCGTCGCGATCGCGCAGGGCCTGACGGGCACGGGCGCTTCCAGCGGAGGCGGCGGCTCGGGCACCACCACCCGCATCCTGAGCCCGCGCGGCAGCGTGATCGCCGAATCGCGCACCAACCAGCTGTTCGTCTCGGACATCCCCTCGCGCCTGCAGCAGGTCGCCGAACTCATCCAGAAGCTGGATATTCCGGTGCGCCAAGTGCTGATCGAGGCACGCATCGTTGAGGCCTCCGACACCTTCGGCAAGTCGCTGGGCGTGCGGCTCGGCGGCGGCATCTCCGGCGGCACGGTGGGCTCGAACAATGGGCGTCCGGTCTTCGGCAACGTCGGCGCGTTCCCGGTCGTCACGCCGGCCACTGCGACCACGCCGGGCAGTGCGCTGACCACCTTCACCAACTCCAACTTCGTCAACCTGCCCTCCACCGGCGTGCAAGGCAACGGCAACGCGCCGGGCACCTTCGCCATCTCGCTGTTTAATTCCAGCTTCTCGCGCATGCTGAACCTGGAAATCTCGGCCCTCGAAGCCGATGGCAAGGGCAAAGTGGTGTCCAGCCCCCGCGTGGTGACGGCCGACCAGACCAAGGCGCTGATCGAGCAGGGCACGGAACTGCCCTACCAGGTCGCAACCTCCAGCGGCGCCACTTCGATTGCCTTCCGCAAGGCCAACCTCAAGCTCGAGGTCACGCCGCAGATCACGCCCGAGGGCAACATCATCCTGACGCTGGACGTCAACAAGGACACGGTCGGCCAGGCGACGACCGCCGGCTTCGCGATCAACACCAAGCACGTGCAGACCGAAGTGCTGGTCGAGAACGGCGGTACGGTGGTCATCGGTGGTATCTTCGAACTCACCGAAACCAACGATGAATCGCGCGTGCCGGTGCTCGGTGAAGTGCCCTATGTGGGGGCGCTGTTCCGCACACGCAATCGCGTTGCCAACAAGACCGAAATGCTCGTCTTTATCACCCCGAAGATGATTACCGACCGGAACGCCGCGCGCTAAGGCGCGTGGGCGTTCGCAGCACCGCGTGGCGGTCGCACTCGTCGGCTTGCCCGGCGCCGGAAAGTCCGCGGTGGGCCGGCGTCTCGGGCAGCGCCTCCATCTGCCCTTCATCGACAGCGATGAGGTGATCGAGCGCCGCATCGGCTGTTCCATCCGGGATTACTTTGAACGTGAAGGCGAGCAGAGTTTTCGCGACCTCGAGGAGAGCGTGATTGCCGAGCTCGCCACCTCAGCCCGCGGCATTGTCTCCACCGGAGGCGGCTCCGTGCTGCGCGAGGCGAATCGGATCCAGTTGCGCTCCCATTTCCACGTCATATACCTGCGCTCCTCGCCCGAGGACCTGTTCAGGCGCCTGCGGCACGACGTCAAGCGGCCGCTGCTGCAGGTGGCCGATCCGCTGGGTCGGCTGCACGAGCTCTACAGCGCGCGCGACCCGCTCTACCGCGAGGCCGCCCATGACGTGGTGGAAACCGGCCGGCCTTCGGTGGCGATGCTTGTGAACATCATCGTGATGCAGCTGGAGCTCGCTGGGGTGATATCCCCGGGCGCCGGAAGCGATCCGCCGGGCTGAGCCTGGCTGGGCGCCATGCGCCTAAACTCGGAGCCATGCGAGTGTCCGCCTCCCCCGAATGCGTTGAGATCCAGCTCGGCGAGCGCAGTTATCCGATCCTGATCGGCAGCGAGCTGCTCCGCGAGCCTGGAAGCTTCGACGCGGTGCCTGCAGCCGCCGCGGCGCTGATCGTCACGAACACCACGGTGGCGCCGCTCTATGGCGAGCCGCTGCGCAGTGCCTTGGCCGGCCGCTTCCGGGCCGTGCACATGCTGGAGCTGCCTGACGGCGAGACGCACAAGGACTGGCCCACGCTCAACCTGATCTTCGATGCACTGCTGCGCCATGGCTGCGACCGCAAGTCGGTGCTCTTCGCGCTCGGCGGCGGGGTGGTGGGCGACATGACCGGATTCGCCGCCGCCAGCTACATGCGAGGCGTTCCCTTCGTACAGGTGCCGACCACCTTGCTCGCACAGGTCGATTCCTCGGTGGGCGGCAAGACGGCGATCAACCATCCGCTCGGCAAGAACATGATTGGCGCCTTCTACCAGCCGCGCCTTGTCCTGTGCGATCTCTCCACGCTCGCCACGCTGCCGCCGCGCGAGCTCAGCGCGGGGCTCGCCGAGATCATCAAGTACGGCCCGATCTACGACATGCGCTTTTTCGACTGGATCGAAGCGAACATCGACGCCCTGGTGGCGCGGGAGCCGGCCGCGCTGGCGCACGCGGTCCGGCGCAGCTGCGAGATCAAGGCCGCGGTCGTGGGGCAGGATGAGCGCGAGACCGGCTTGCGCGCGATCCTGAACTTCGGCCATACCTTCGGTCATGCGATAGAGGCGGGCCTGGGCTACGGCCGCTGGCTGCACGGCGAAGCGGTCGGCTGCGGCATGGTCCTGGCCGGCGAACTGTCGCAGCGGCTCGGCGGCGTCGATGCGGCCTTTGTCCGGCGGCTGTCGGCGTTGATCGAGCGGGCGGGGCTGCCTGTGGTCGCCCCTGCGCTCGGCGCCGAGCGCTACCTCGAGCTGATGCGCATCGATAAGAAGTCGGAAGCGGGCGAGATCCGCTTCGTGGTGATCGATAAACCCGGCTCGGCCGTCGTGCGCAGCGCCCCCGACGCCCTGGTGCGCGAGGTGCTGGCGCAGTGCTGTGCTGCCTGAATCGAACATCGGGGCGACGATGAGCCTGGCACCCCACGCCAGCCATCCGGCGCAGTCCCGCGGCCGGCTCCACGCAGAGGCCCCGGCTCCCACGCGCGATGCCTTCCAGCGCGACCGTGACCGCATCGTGCATTCCACCGCCTTCCGGCGGCTGGTCTACAAGACCCAGGTCTTCCTCAATCACGAGGGCGATCTTTTCCGCACCCGCCTCACCCATTCGCTCGAGGTTGCGCAACTGGGCCGCTCGATCGCGCGCTCGCTGCGGCTCAACGAGGACCTGGTGGAGGCCATCGCCCTGGCGCACGACCTGGGCCACACCCCCTTCGGCCATGCGGGGCAGGATGCGCTCGATGCCTGCATGGAGGCCCACGGCGGCTTCGAGCACAACCTGCAGAGCCTGCGGGTGGTGGATGCGCTCGAGCATCGCTATCCGCAGTACGACGGACTCAACCTGAGCTTCGAGACGCGGGAGGGCATCCTCAAGCATTGCTCGCGCGCCAATGCCGAGCGCCTGGAGGCCGCGGAGCCTGGCGGGTTGGGGCGGCGCTTCCTCGATCGCACGCAGCCGAGCCTGGAGGCGCAGCTGTGCAACCTCGCCGACGAGATCGCCTACAACGCGCACGACATCGACGATGGCGTGCGTTCCGGGCTCATCGGTCTCGAGCGGCTGGGCGAGGTGGCGCTTTTCAGCCGCTATCTGCGCGAGACGCTGGACGAGCATCCGCAGCTGCAGGGCCGGCGCGTGCTCTATGAAGCCATCCGGCGGATGCTGAGCGCGCAGGTCTACGATGTGATCGACGCCTCGCGCAGTGCGCTCGAGGCGGCAGCCCCGGGTCATGCGGATGACGTGCGCCGCGCAGCGCCGCTGGTGCTCTTCAGCGAGACCATGCGCACCCAGTCCACCGAGCTCAAGCAATTCCTCTTTCGCAATCTCTACAGGCATCCGCGCGTCGTGCAGACCACGAGCCGGGCGAAGGAGGTGGTGCGCGAGCTGTTCGCGGCCTACATCGACGATGCCCAGCAGATGCCGGCTTCCTACGCGCAGCGCGACGACGGCCATCGCGCAGTGGCCGACTACATCGCCGGCATGACCGACCGCTTCGCGATCCGCGAGTACGAACGTCTCACGGGAAGGCAGTGGGACCAATGAACCGACCTGCCGTTACGAAGGCGAATAGCACCGTAGCCGGAGGCGAAGGTACTCCGGTGAGTCGCACCTCGTCGCACACCCGCGTCCCACGCACCGCCCTGGCCGTGGTTTTCGCCGGCGTGGCTGCGGCCCTGCACCTGGGCAAGCTGCCGCCCGCCGTGCCGGCGCTGCAAGCGACGCTGGGTGTCGATCTGGTGGAAGCAGGCTTCCTGCTGTCGCTGGTGCAGGTCGCCGGTATGTGCCTCGGCATGGTGTTCGGACTGGTGGCCGATGCCATCGGACTGCGTCGCAGCATGCTGACCGGTCTGGCCCTGGTGACTGGTGCGAGCGTGCTCGGCGGCTGGGTCGGGCGCACGGTCGATCCCGGCCCAGGCGCCATCCACTGGCTGCTCGCCTTGCGCGCACTCGAAGGCGTGGGCTTTTTGCTGGCGGTGATGCCCGGCCCGGGGCTGATCCGGGCCCTTTCGCCGCCGAGCGCGGAGAAGAAGGCGCTTGGCCTCTGGGGCGCCTACATGCCTCTGGGCGTAGCGCTGGCGCTCCTTCTCGGGCCGGCCTTGATCGCCTGGGCCGGGTGGCCGGGCTGGTGGTGGGTACTCTCGGTGGTCTCAGCTGTCGCGGCGCTGTGGGTCCTGCTCGCAGTGCCGGCGGACCGGCGGGAAGCCATGACGCCAGCGGGCTCTTCGTCCTCACGCTGGACTGCGCCCCTGCTCGACACGATCCGCGCCAGCGGCCCTCGAACGCTGGCCCTGGCCTTCGGGGTGTACTCCGCGCAGTGGATGGCCGTGATCGGCTTCCTTCCCGCGATCTATGCCGACGCCGGCGTCCCGGCCGCCTGGAATGCGGCGCTGACCGCGCTCGCCGCCGCGATGAACATCGTCGGCAATGTCAGCGGCGGCCGCTTCCTGCAGCACGGCGTTGCACCGGAGCGCCTGCTGCGCTGGGGGTTCGTCGTCATGGCGCTGGGCGGCGTCGCGGCCTTCGCGCAGATCGGCCTGTCCGGCAGCACTGCGAGCCTGCCGCCTGCATTGCGCTACGTCGCCGTCTGCCTGTTCTCGCTGGCCGGCGGGATGATCCCGGCGACCCTCTTCATGCTCTCCACCCGGCTCGCGCCCAGCCCGTCGACGGTCTCGACGACCGTGGGGATGATGCAGCAGGCCTCCTCGCTCGGCCAGTTCATCGCGCCGCCGGCAGTCGCCTGGATCGCCCATCGGGTCGGTGGCTGGCATTGGACCTGGGGCGTAACCCTGGCATGTTCGCTGGCAGGCCTGGCGCTGGCGGCGCGCGTGGCACCCGCTAGATCCCGCACGGAGACTGCACTATGAGCGGCGAAGCCATCATCACCGCAGCGCAAGCACAGGCAGACACGCAGCGCTGGCTCGAGCGCGCGGTGATCGGGCTCAACCTCTGCCCCTTCGCCAAGGCCGTGCATGCGCGCGGCCAGATCCACTACGCGCTGTACCTGCACGAGGAGCACGGCGGCTTGATCGACGCGCTGCTGGACGAAGCGCGCGCGCTGGCTGCCTGCCGTGCTTCCGACCGCGACACCACCCTCCTGATCGCGCCGAACACCTTGGCCGACTTCCTCGACTTCAACGATTTGACGGCGCGCGCCGAACGTCGCCTGGCACGCGCCGGCTTCGAGGGCAAGTTCCAGCTGGCGAGCTTCCATCCACGCTTCCAGTTCGCCGGTGCGGAGTCCGAGGACATCACCAACGCGACCAATCGCGCGCCGTACCCGACGCTGCATCTGCTGCGCGAGGACAGCGTGAGCCGTGCCGTCGAGGCCTTCCCCGATGCGCAGGCCATCTTCAGGCGCAACATGCAGATCCTGGAGCAGCTTGGCGCCGAGGGCTGGGCCGCCCTCGATGTCGGTCCCGGCGGAGCGCAGCGATGACCGACAAGGCCGTCGCCAAGGCGTCGAAGGCCGAAGCCGAGCTGCAGGAGGTGCTGCGCCCCGGCCAGTCGGTCGAACTGCTGAAGGAGCTGCACATCCTCACGCGCGAGGGCCGGCTCAACCAGGATTCGCGCCGCAAGCTCAAGCAGGTCTACCACCTGTTCCAGTTCATCGAGAAGCTGCTCGTCGAATTGCCGGAGGAGGGCGCGCACGCCAGCCTGGCCGACCACGGCGCCGGCAAGTCCTATCTCGGCTTCATCCTCTACGACCTGTTCTTCGGTCCGCGCGGCGGCGGCCAGGTGTACGGGATCGAGACGCGGTCCGACCTGGTCGACAGGTCGCGCGCCCTGGCAAAGCGGCTGGGCTTCGATCGCATGGCCTTCCTCAACATCAGCGCCGCCGAATCGGCCGACGCGGCCGAGCTCCCGGCGCAGATCGACGTGGTGACCGCGCTGCATGCCTGCGACACCGCCACCGACGACGCCATCGCCTTCGGGCTCGCCAAGCAGGCGCGCTTCATGGTGCTCGTGCCCTGCTGCCAGGCCGAGGTCGCCGCCTGCCTGCGCCAGACCAAGGCGCTGTCGCTTTCACGCACGCCCCTTGCCGAACTCTGGCGCCATCCCTTGCACACGCGCGAGATCGGCAGTCAGCTCACCAACGTTCTGCGCTGCCTGTACCTGGAGGCCAACGGCTACCAGGTCACGGTCACGGAACTGGTGGGTTGGGAGCACAGCCTGAAGAACGAGCTGATCATCGCCCGCCGTACCGGCCAGCGCAAAGCCAGCGCCGCAGCCCGGCTCGAGCAGCTGCTGGCCGAGTTCGGGCTGGAGTCGCTGCTGGAGACGCGCTTCCGCCTGGGCTGATCCCGCCATGGCCCGCCTTCCCCGTCTTACGCTGGCCGAGCAGCCGCACCATGTGATTCAGCGCGGCAACAACCGCCAGGCCATCTTCGTCGACAACGCGGACCGCGAAATGCTGCTGGGCCTGCTCGGCGAGAACGCGGCGCGCTTCGGCATCGCGCTGCATGCCTACGTGCTGATGGACAACCACTACCACCTGCTGGCCACGCCCGCGAGCGCCGACGGGCTGCCGCTCTGGATGCAAGCCGTGGGCCGGCGCTACGTGCGCTACTTCAACGATCGGCACGGGCGAACCGGGACCCTGTGGGAGGGACGCTACAAGTCGACGCTGATCCAGACCGATCGCTACCTGCTGACCTGCATGGCCTACATCGACCTGAATCCGGTGCGCGCCGGTCTCGTGGCCGAGGCCGGCGACTATCCATGGTCCAGCTATGCGCACTACGCCGGGCTGCGGCACGACAAACTGGTGACGCCGCATCCGCTTTACTGGACGCTGGGCAACACGCCGTTCGCCCGGGAGGCCGCGTACGCCGATCTGGTGCGCGGCGGCATTGCGGCGGCCGACCAGGCCGTGCTGACCGAGGCCACGCTCCATGGGTGGGCCGCCGGCGATCGCGACTTCCTCGAGGCGCTGCAGAGGAACACCGCGCGGCGCGTCCTGAAGTCCCGGCCCGGGCGGCCCCCAGCTCCCCGAGCCTGAGTCCGTAATGCGTGCGGTTCGCGCCGCGCCGCTTCCCTTTTCAATATGTCCCCATTTTCAACCCGAGCCGTGAACTCGGGATTTAATCGGGATCTGACCCTTATTAAAGTGCTTGGCATTGTTTGTGCAACGCAATATCCTTCCCTTCCCCGCGAAAAACTGAAGGAGCGCGCCCATGACCACGGCTGCCGAGATCGAGTATCTCCAACAAAACGGTCTCTATTCCGCCGCTGACGAGCACGACGCCTGCGGCGTCGGCTTCGTGGCCCACATCAAGGGCGAGAAAAGCCATTCGATCGTCCTGCAGGGCTTGAAGATTCTCGAGAATCTGGATCATCGCGGTGCAGTGGGCGCTGACAAGCTGATGGGCGACGGCGCCGGCATCCTGATCCAGTTGCCCGATGTCCTCTACCGCGACGAGATGGCGAAGCAGGGCGTGACGTTGCCGCCGCCCGGCGAATACGGCGTCGGCATGATCTTCCTGCCGAAAGAGCACGCATCGCGCGAGGCGTGCGAACAGGAGCTGGAGCGTGCCATCAAGGCCGAAGGCCAGGTGCTGCTGGGCTGGCGCGACGTCCCGGTCAACCGCGAGATGCCGATGTCGCCAGCCGTGCGCAAGAAGGAGCCGCTGCTGCGCCAGGTCTTCATCGGCCGCGGCAACGACGTGATCGTGCAGGACGCGCTGGAGCGCAAGCTCTACGTGATCCGCAAGACCGCCAGTGCCGCCATCCAGCGCCTGAAGCTCAAGCACAGCAAGGAGTACTACGTCCCCAGCATGTCGAGCCGCACGGTGGTCTACAAGGGGCTGCTGCTGGCCGACCAGGTCGGCACCTACTACCTCGACCTGCAGGACAAGCGCTGCATCTCGGCGCTGGGCCTGGTGCACCAGCGCTTCTCGACCAACACCTTCCCCGAGTGGCCGCTGGCCCACCCCTACCGCTACGTCGCCCACAACGGCGAGATCAACACCGTCAAGGGCAACTACAACTGGATGAAGGCACGCGAGGGCGTGATGTCCTCCCCGGTGCTGGGCGCCGACCTGCAGAAGCTCTACCCGATCAGCTTCGCCGATCAGTCCGACACTGCCACCTTCGACAACTGCCTCGAGCTGCTCACCATGGCCGGCTACCCCATCAGCCAGGCCGTGATGATGATGATCCCCGAGCCCTGGGAGCAGCACGCGACCATGGACCCGCGCCGCCGTGCCTTCTACGAATACCACGCGGCGATGCTGGAACCCTGGGACGGGCCGGCCTCCATCGTCTTCACCGACGGCCGCCAGATCGGCGCCACGCTCGACCGCAATGGCCTGCGTCCCTCGCGCTACTGCGTGACCGACGACGACCTGGTGATCATGGCTTCCGAATCCGGCGTGCTGCCGGTGCCCGAGCAGAAGATCGTTCGCAAGTGGCGCCTGCAGCCCGGCAAGATGTTCCTGATCGACCTGGAGCAGGGCCGCATGATCGACGACGAGGAGGTCAAGGCCACCCTCGCCAACAGCAAGCCCTACAAGCAATGGATCGAGAACCTGCGCATCAAGCTCGACAGCGTCGAGGCGCACGCAGTGTCGGCGCCGGTGAGCCAGGTCAGCCTGCTGGACCGCCAGCAGGCCTTCGGCTACACGCAGGAAGACATCAAGTTCCTGATGAGCCCGATGGCCGCGGCCGGCGAGGAAGGCATCGGCTCCATGGGCAACGACAGCCCGCTGGCGGTGCTGTCCAACAAGAACAAGCCGCTCTACAACTACTTCAAGCAGCTGTTCGCGCAGGTCACGAACCCGCCCATCGACCCGATCCGCGAGGCGATCGTGATGTCGCTGGTGTCTTTCATCGGCCCGAAGCCGAACCTGCTGGACATCAACCAGGTGAACCCGCCGATGCGGCTCGAGGTGAGCCAGCCGATCCTCGACTTCGCCGACATGGCGAAGCTGCGCGACATCGGCGCCTACACGCAGGGCAAGTTCAAGAGCTACACGCTCGACATCACCTACCCGCTCGCCTGGGGCGAGGAGGGCGTCGAGGCCAAGCTGGCATCACTATGTGCCGAGGCGGTCGATGCGATCAAGGGCGGGCACAACATCCTGATCGTGAGCGATCGCGCGGTCAGCGCCACGCAGATCGCCATTCCTGCGCCGCTGGCGCTCTCGGCCATCCACCAGTACCTGGTGCGCGAGGGCCTGCGCACGACCGCTGGCCTGGTGGTCGAGACCGGCTCGGCGCGCGAAGTCCATCACTTCGGCGTGCTGGCCGGCTACGGGGCCGAGGCGGTGCACCCGTACCTCGCGATGGAGACGCTCGCTGCGATGCACGAGGACCTGTCCGGCGACCTGAGCGCCGAGAAGGCGATCTACAACTACGTGAAGGCGATCGGCAAGGGCCTGTCCAAGATCATGTCGAAGATGGGCGTCAGCACCTACATGAGCTACTGCGGCGCCCAGCTCTTCGAGGCCATCGGCCTCAACAGCGACACGGTGGCCAAGTACTTCACCGGCACCGCCAGCCGGGTCGAAGGGATCGGCGTCTTCGAGATCGCGCAGGAAGCCATCCGCATGCACAAGGCGGCCTTCGGCGACGACCCGGTGCTCGCCCACATGCTGGACGCCGGCGGCGAATACGCCTGGCGCACACGCGGCGAAGAGCACATGTGGACGCCGGACGCCATCGCCAAGCTGCAGCACAGCACGCACGCCAACAACTTCAACACCTACAAGGAATACGCGCAGCTCATCAACGACCAGAACCGCCGCCACCTCACGCTGCGCGGCCTGTTCGAGTTCAGGATCGACCCGGCCAAGGCGATTCCCGTGGACGAGGTCGAAGCCGCGAGCGAGATCGTCAAGCGCTTCGCCACCGGCGCCATGTCGCTGGGCTCCATCAGCACCGAGGCACACGCGACGCTGGCCGTGGCCATGAACCGTATCGGCGGCAAGAGCAACACCGGCGAAGGCGGCGAGGACCCGGCGCGCTACCGCAACGAACTCAAGGGTATCCCGATCAAGCAGGGCGACACCCTCAAGAGCGTGATCGGCGAGGCCAACGTCGAGGTCGACCTGCCGCTGGCGGACGGCGACTCGCTGCGCTCGAAGATCAAGCAGGTCGCCTCCGGCCGCTTCGGCGTCACCGCCGAGTACCTCTCGTCGGCCGACCAGCTGCAGATCAAGATGGCGCAAGGAGCCAAGCCCGGCGAGGGCGGCCAGCTGCCCGGCGGCAAGGTCTCCAACTACATCGGCCAGCTGCGCTACTCGGTGCCCGGCGTGGGCCTGATCTCGCCGCCGCCGCACCACGACATCTACTCGATCGAGGACCTGGCGCAGCTCATCCACGACTTGAAGAACGTCGCGCCGCATGCCACCGTGAGCGTCAAGCTGGTCAGCGAAGTCGGCGTCGGCACCATCGCGGCCGGCGTCGCCAAGTGCAAGAGCGACCACGTCGTGATCGCCGGTCATGACGGCGGCACCGGCGCTTCGCCCTGGTCCTCGATCAAGCACGCGGGCAGCCCCTGGGAAATCGGCCTGGCCGAGACCCAGCAGACCCTGGTGCTCAACCGCCTGCGCGGCCGCATCCGCGTGCAGGCCGACGGCCAGATGAAGACCGGCCGCGACGTCGCCATCGGCGCGCTGCTGGGCGCCGACGAGTTCGGCTTCGCGACGGCGCCGCTGGTGGTCGAGGGCTGCATCATGATGCGCAAGTGCCACCTCAACACCTGCCCGGTCGGCGTGGCCACGCAGGACCCGGTGCTGCGCAAGAAGTTCTCGGGCAAGCCCGAGCACGTCGTGAACTACTTCTTCTTCGTCGCCGAGGAAGTGCGCCAGATCATGGCGCAGCTGGGCATCCGCAAGTTCGACGACCTGATCGGCCGCGCGGATCTGCTCGACACCAAGAAGGGCATCGAGCACTGGAAGGCCCGCGGCCTTGACTTCAGCCGCCTGTTCGCGCAGCCGAACGTGCCGACCGACGTGCCGCGCTACCACGTCGAGGTGCAGGACCACGGCCTCGCGAAGAGCCTGGACAACAAGCTCATCGAGAAGTCGCGCCCCGCCATCGAGAAGGGCGAGAAAGTGCAGTTCATCGAGGTGGCGCGCAACGTCAACCGTTCGGTGGGGGCCATGCTCTCGGGCGCGCTGACCAAGGTGCACCCGCAGGGCCTGCCCGACGACTCGATCCGCATCCAGCTCGAGGGCACCGGCGGCCAGTCCTTCGGTGCCTTCCTGGCGCGCGGCATCACGCTCTACCTGATCGGCGACGCCAACGACTACACCGGCAAGGGCCTGTCGGGCGGGCGCGTGGTGGTGCGCCCCAGCCTCGACTTCCGTGGCGAGGCCACGCGCAACACCATCGTCGGCAACACCGCGCTCTACGGCGCGACCACCGGTGAGGCCTTCCTCAGCGGCGTCGCGGGCGAGCGCTTCGCGGTGCGCCTGTCCGGTGCCACCGCGGTGGTCGAAGGCACGGGCGACCACGGCTGCGAGTACATGACCGGCGGCACGGTGGTGGTGCTCGGCAAGACCGGGCGCAACTTCGCGGCCGGCATGAGCGGCGGCGTCGCGTTCGTCTACGACGAGGACGGCCAGTTCGCCTCCCGCTGCAACCTGGCGATGGTCTCGCTCGACAAGGTGCTGACTACGGCCGAGCAGACGGCGAGCGTGCATCGCAAGATCTGGCACGAGGGCGAGACCGACGAGGCCAAGCTCAAGAAGCTGCTGGAGGACCACCACCGCTGGACAGGCAGCAAGCGCGCGCGCGAACTGCTCGACACTTGGGCTGTGGCGCGCACGCGCTTCGTCAAGGTGTTCCCGAACGAGTACAAGCGCGCGCTGGCCGAGATCCACGACCGCAAGGTCGAGCTCACGAGCAGCGGCAACAACGCGCACGTGGGACTCGAGCCGCACGCCATGACGAAGCCGGCGGTCGCTGCCTGAGCGCCGCGACAGACGAAGAACAGAACCAGGAAATCACGATGGGAAAAATCACGGGCTTCATGGAGCATGAGCGTATCGAGGAGGGCTACAAGCCCGTCGAGGAGCGCGTCAAGCACTACAAGGAATTCGTCATCGGCCTCGATGCGCAGCAGGCCAAGGTGCAGGGCGCGCGCTGCATGGACTGCGGCACGCCCTTCTGCAACAGCGGCTGCCCGGTCAACAACATCATTCCGGACTTCAACGACCTGGTCTACCGCAACGACTGGCAGAGCGCCTTCGCGGTGCTGGACTCGACCAACAACTTCCCCGAGTTCACCGGCCGCATCTGCCCCGCGCCCTGCGAGGCGGCCTGCGTGCTCAACGTGAACGACGACCCGGTCGGCATCAAGTCGATCGAGCACGCGATCATCGATCGCGCGTGGAATGAGGAGTGGGTCGTCCCGCGGCCCGCCAAGCACAAGACCGGCAAGAAGGTCGCGGTGGTGGGCTCCGGCCCGGCCGGCATGGCGGCCGCGCAGCAGCTCGCCCGCGTCGGCCACGACGTCACCTTGTTCGAGAAAAACGACCGCATCGGCGGCCTGCTGCGCTACGGCATCCCCGACTTCAAGATGGAGAAGACGCACATCGACCGCCGCGTCGAGCAGATGAAGGCCGAGGGCGTGGTGTTCCGCACCGGCGTGGTGGTCGGCGCCGCCAAGGACCCGCTGGGCAAGGGCTCCAAGGTCACCAACTGGGCCAAGGAGACGGTCACGCCCGAGCAGCTCGACAAGGAATTCGACGCCGTTGTTCTGACCGGCGGCGCCGAGCAGTCGCGCGACCTGCCGGTGCCCGGGCGCGATCTCGACGGCATCCATTTCGCGATGGAGTTCCTGCCGCAGCAGAACAAGATCAATGCCGGCGACAAGGTCAAGGGTCAGATCCGCGCGGACGGCAAGCACGTGATCGTGATCGGCGGCGGCGACACCGGCTCCGACTGCGTCGGCACCAGCAACCGCCACGGCGCCGCCAGCGTCACCCAGTTCGAGCTGATGCCGCAGCCGCCGGAAGAAGAGAACCGACCGCTGACCTGGCCGTACTGGCCTTACAAGCTGCGCACCAGTTCCAGCCACGAGGAGGGCTGCGAGCGCGAGTTCGCGATCTCCACCAAGGAATTCATCGGCGAGAAGGGCAAGGTCACCGGCCTCAAGACCGTGCGCGTCGAGTGGAAGGACGGCAAGATGATCGAGGTGCCCGGCACTGAAACGGTGCTCAAGGCCGACCTGGTGCTGCTGGCCATGGGCTTCGTGAGCCCAGTCGCCGGCGTGCTGGATGCCTTCGGCGTCGAGAAGGACACCCGCGGCAACGCCAAGGCCAGCGTCGACTTCGCCGGCGGCTATGCGACCAATGTTCCCAAGGTGTTCGCCGCCGGCGACATCCGCCGCGGGCAGTCGCTGGTCGTATGGGCGATCCGCGAAGGGCGCCAGGCGGCCCGCGCTGTCGACGAGTTCCTGATGGGCTACAGCGACCTGCCGCGCTGAATGTGCTGAATTAGGCGGGCATTAGCCCCTTACTTCGGTGGATGGGCACGGCCTGTGCTTCATTTATCATGGATGACCACCGCGAGCCGGGGATGCCTCAGGCGCCCCGGCTTTTCTGTTGTCCATGAACCCACCCGAGTCCTCACTGGTTGAATTCCGCGATGTCCGTTTCGGCTACGGCGAACGCGCGATCCTCGACGGCGTCTCCTTCACCGTGCCCCGCGGCAAGGTGACGGCGCTCATGGGGGCTTCGGGCGGTGGCAAGACCACCGTGCTGCGCCTGGTCGGCGGCCAGGTGCGCGCGCAGCGCGGCGAGGTGCTGTTCGACGGCGGGGACATCGGCAAGATGGACAGCGACGCGCTCTATGCCGCGCGTCGCCGCATGGGCATGCTGTTCCAGTTCGGTGCCCTGTTCACCGACATGAGCGTGCTCGACAACGTCGCCTTCCCCTTGCGCGAGCACACGCGGCTGCCCGAGGCGCTGGTGCGCGACATCGTGCTCATGAAGCTCGACGCCGTCGGCCTGCGCGGCGCGCGCCACCTGATGCCCAGCGAAGTCTCCGGCGGCATGGCGCGACGCGTGGCGCTGGCCCGGGCGATCGCGCTCGACCCCGACCTGGTCATGTACGACGAGCCCTTCGCCGGCCTCGACCCGATCTCGCTGGGCACCGCCGCCCGGCTGATCCGCCAGCTCAATGACACGCTCGGGCTGACCAGCATCGTGGTGTCGCACGACCTGGAAGAGACCTTTCGCATCGCGGACCACGTGATCATCCTGGCCAACGGGGGCATCGCGGCGCAGGGACGGCCGCAAGAGGTGCGCCAGAGCAGCGATCCGCTGGTCCACCAGTTCGTCAATGCACTGCCCGACGGGCCGGTGCATTTCCATTACCCGGGCGTCCCGGTGGAGCAGGACTTCGGCAACAACGCCGGGGCAGAGCAGGCATGAGCTGGTACCGGCCGGCCGACGTGGGATTCGCCGTGCGTTCCAAGCTGGGCGATCTCGGCATTGGCGCGCGCCTGTTCGTGCGCCTCGCGCTGCGCGGCGCGGGCAGCCTGCGCCGCTTTGGCCTGGTTCGCGACCAGATCCATTTCCTGGGCAACTACTCGCTCGCCATCATCGCGGTCTCGGGCCTCTTCGTCGGCTTCGTGCTGGGGCTGCAGGGCTACTACACGTTGCAGCGCTACGGCTCCTCGGAGGCGCTGGGCCTGCTGGTGGCATTGAGCCTGGTGCGCGAACTCGGCCCGGTGGTCTCGGCCCTGCTGTTCGCGGGCCGCGCGGGCACCTCCCTGACCGCGGAGATCGGCCTCATGAAGGCAGGCGAGCAACTCAGCGCCATGGAAATGATGGCGGTCGACCCGGTGCAGCGCATCCTGGCGCCGCGCTTCTGGGCCGGCGTCATCACCATGCCGCTGCTGGCGGCCGTGTTCAGCGCGGTCGGCGTGATCGGCGGCTGGGTGGTCGGCGTGCTGATGATCGGCTTGGATTCAGGCGCGTTCTGGGGGCAGATGCAGGCCGGCGTCGATGTCTGGAAGGACGTGGGCAACGGCGTGGTCAAGAGCATCGTCTTCGGCTTCACCGTCACCTTCATCGCGCTGCTGCAGGGGTTTGGCGCGCAGCCGACGCCCGAGGGCGTGTCGCGCGCCACCACCCGCACCGTGGTGGTGGCCTCGCTCGCGGTCCTGGGGCTCGACTTCCTGCTGACCGCGATGATGTTCAGTATCTAGAAAACAAGAGCACTCCATGCAACATTCCAAGAATGACGTCTGGGTCGGCCTGTTCGTGCTCATCGGCGCGGCAGCGCTGCTGTTCCTCGCGCTCCAGTCCGCGAACCTGCTGAGCCTGAATTTCCAGAAGACCTATTCCGTCAGCGCGCGTTTCGACAACATCGGCGGCCTGAAGCCGCAGACCGCGGTCAAGAGCGCGGGCGTGGTGGTCGGTCGCGTCGAATCGATCACGTTCGACGACAAGTATTTCCAGGCGAGCGTCACGCTGGCGTTGCAGAGCCGTTACAGTTTCCCCAAGGACAGTTCCCTCAAGATCCTGACCAGTGGCCTGCTCGGCGAGCAGTACATCGGCATCGAGGCGGGGGCTGAGGAGAAGACCCTCCAAGCCGGCGACACCATCACCGCGACGCAATCGGCAGTCGTGCTGGAGAACCTGATCGGACAGTTCCTCTACAGCAAGGCGGCCGAGGGCAGCACGCCATCGGGCAACGGCAACAAGAAATGAAACCACGATCCCCCCTCGATTTGCCGTGCGTGCTGCGCGGCACCGCTTCGGCCCTGAGCTATCTGGGCGCCATTGCAGCGCTGGCGATGGCCACCGGCTGCGCCTCCGGGCCCAGGGCCAATCCGGCCGACCCGTTCGAACCCTTCAACCGCGGCGTCATGCGTTTCAACGACGTCGTGGATGACGCCGTGCTGGTGCCGGCGGCGACGGCCTATCGCCGTGCGCTGCCTTCCTTCGTGCGCACGGGGGTCAACAATTTCTTCGGCAACCTGTCCGATGTATGGAGCTTTGCCAACAGCGTGCTGCAGCTCAAGCTGGAGCACAGTGCCCAGACCTTCATGCGCGTGAACGTCAACACCGTCTTCGGGCTCGGCGGGCTGCTGGATATCGCCACCGAGGCCGGCATCGACCGCCACTCCGAGGACTTCGGCCAGACCCTGGGCCGTTGGGGCGTACCGAGCGGCCCGTACGTGGTGCTGCCGTTGCTGGGCTCTTCGACGGTGCGCGACACGGCGGCCTTGACGGTCGATCGGCAGGGCGACCTGCTGAACCAGTTGCACGACGTCCGGTGGCGCAACTCGCTTTACTTTCTTCGCGTGATCGATGCGCGCTCGAACTTCCTGCGTGCGAGCCAGCTGCTCGACGACGCGGCGCTCGACAAGTACACGTTCACGCGCGACGCCTATCTGCAGCGCCGAAAGAACGACGTGCATGACGGGGACTTGCCGAACGAGGGCAATTGACCGTGCATGCGGCGCTTGCATTCCGTTGCGCGCTTTGCACGGGAGCCGGAACCCCGTTGACAGGCCTCTGCTCCAATTCTTCACGGGCCACGAAGGCTCGAGACTTTCAACAAGGGAACCATTGATGAATCAGATCCTGCAACGACGCTCCGTTGGACGCCTGATGCTGGCCGGCCTGCTGCTCGCGGGCGCCGCGGTCTTCGTGCGGCCGGTCCACGCCGCCGACGAGGCGCCGGACGCGCTGGTCAAACGCCTGTCGACCGATGTGCTCGAGACCATCAGGGCCGACAAGTCGATCAAGGCCGGCGACGTCAACAAGATCATGGCCCTGGTCGACACCAAGATCATGCCGAACGTCAACTTCCAGCGCATGACCGCCTCCGCCGTCGGTCCGGCATGGCGCCAGGCCACGCCCGAGCAGCAGCAGCGCCTGCAGGAAGAGTTCAAGAAGCTGCTGGTGCGCACCTATGCCGGCGCGCTCGACCAGGTCAGCGACCAGAGCGTGGCTGTGCGTCCCTTCCGCGGCTCGCCCGACGACAAGGAAGTGCTGGTGCGCACCGAAGTTCGCGGCGGCGGCGACCCGGTGCAGCTCGACTACCGGCTCGAGAAGACGCCCGGTGAGGCCGGCGGCTGGAAGATCTACAACCTCAACGTGCTGGGCGTGTGGCTGGTCGATACCTACCGCAGCCAGTTCGCGCAGGAGATCAACGCCAAGGGCATCGACGGCCTGATCGCAGCGCTGTCGGAGCGCAACAAGCGCAACGTCAGGAGTTGAGCCGCCCGATGCTGGTCCTGCCGCCCAAGCTCACGCACGACGAGGCGCCGGCCTGCGTGCTCATGCTGCGGCAAGGGCTCGCGGGACAGTCCGAATCGTCAACCGTGGTCGACGCGAGTGCGCTCGCGCAGTTCGATTCCTCGGCGCTCGCGGTCCTGCTCGAATGCCGCCGCGAATCCAGTGCGCTGGGCCGCGGCTTCGCGGTGAAGGGCTTGCCGCCGCGCCTGCGGGAACTCGCGTCGCTGTACGGCGTGGCGGGCCTTCTGCCCGCCGCGCCATGAGCTGGCGGCTGCGACAGGCTGTCAGGCCTTTGTCCGGCCCCAAACCGGAAAAACGGCAGGGCCCTAAAATCGCGGGCTCCCATGCCTGCGATCTCCTTCCAATCGGTCTCCAAGACCTATCCTGCCTCGCGTCAGCAGCGTTCCGAGGGAAAACCCGGACTACGTGCCGTCGATGAGGTCACGTTCCAGATCGAGGAGGGCGAATTCTTCGGTCTGCTGGGGCCCAACGGTGCCGGCAAGACTACGCTGATCAGCATGCTGGCCGGCCTGTCCAGGCCCAGCGCTGGCACCATCAGCGTCCATGGCTTCGATGTGCAGCGCGACTACAGGCAGGCACGCCGCAAGCTCGGGGTGGTGCCGCAGGAGCTGGTCTTCGACCCCTTCTTCAATGTGCGCGAGTCCCTGCGCATCCAGTCGGGCTACTTCGGCATCAAGAACAACGACGACTGGATCGACGAGCTGCTGAGCAGCCTCGGCCTGGCCGACAAGGCCGGCGCCAACATGCGCCAGCTCTCCGGCGGCATGAAGCGGCGCGTGCTGGTCGCCCAGGCGCTGGTGCACAAGCCGCCGGTGATCGTGCTGGACGAGCCCACGGCCGGCGTCGATGTGGAGCTGCGCCAGACCCTGTGGCAGTTCGTCGCCAAGCTCAACAAGCAGGGCAGCACGGTGCTGCTGACCACCCACTATCTCGAGGAGGCGGAGGCACTGTGCCACCGCATCGCGATGCTCAAGCAAGGCCGGGTGATTGCGCTGGACCGCACCAGCGAGCTGCTGCGTTCGGCCGCCAGCAACGTGCTGCGCTTCAAGACCGACGGCATGCTGCCGTGGGAGCTGGCCCAGCATGCGCGCATCACGGGCCGCATCGTGCAGCTGCCGGCGCAGAACGCACGCGAGGTCGAGCAATTGCTGGCCGCAATCCGCGAGGCTGGGCTCGACGTCGAAGATGTCGAGATGCGCAAGGCCGATCTGGAGGACGTGTTCATCGACCTGATGGCGGGCGAGCAGACGCCTTTGGAGGTCGCTCGATGAGCGCCGGACCGAGCCGCCCGAAGTGTCGAGCGTGGGGGCTGTCATGATGGTCCATGCCCTGGGCTGGCGGGCCTTGCTCTACAAGGAAACGCTGCGCTTCTGGAAGGTCGGCTTCCAGACCGTCGGCGCGCCGGTGCTCACTGCGCTGCTCTACCTGATGGTCTTCGGCCATGTGCTGGAAGGCCGCGTGACGGTCTACGGCTCCGTCAGCTACACCGCCTTCCTGGTGCCGGGTCTGGTGATGATGAGCGTGCTGCAGAACGCCTTCGCGAACAGCTCGTCGTCCATCATCCAGAGCAAGATCATGGGCAACCTGGTCTTCATCCTGCTCACGCCGCTGTCGCACTGGGGGTGGTTCCTGGCCTACGTGGGTTCCTCCATCGTGCGCGGGCTGGTGGTGGGGCTGGGCGTGTTCGCGGTGACGGCTTTCTTCGCCGTGCCGGGCTTCGTCGCGCCGTTGTGGATCGCGGTCTTCGCATTCCTGGGCGCCGCGATCCTTGGCACGCTGGGCCTGATCGCCGGGCTCTGGGCCGAGAAGTTCGACCAGATGGCCGTGTTCCAGAACTTCCTGATCATGCCCATGACCTTCCTCTCGGGCGTGTTCTATTCCATTCATTCGCTGCCCGCCTTCTGGCAGACGGTGAGCCACCTGAACCCTTTCTTCTACATGATCGACGGCTTCCGCTACGGCTTCTTCGGCGTGAGCGACATCTCGCCCTGGGTGAGCCTGGCCATCGTCGGCGGCGCCTGGCTGGTGGTGAGCGCGATCGCGATCCATCTGCTGCGCATCGGCTACAAGATCCGGGGCTAAGAATGTTGGCTCCCAGGCTTTTCACTCGCTGCGCTCGTGTAACGCCACCCCCCGAGGGGGCTGGGCCGCCTCGGGGCGGCCCAGCGGCGGCCCCTTTCCCACTATGACTGCCGAAGATCTCCAATCCATCATCCAGGCGGGCCTGCCCTGCGAGCACATCACGCTCGAAGGCGACGGCCGCCACTGGTACGCCACCATCGTCTCCACCGAGTTCGAGGGCAAGCGCGCCATCCAGCGACACCAGCGCGTCTATGCCACCCTCGGTGCCAAAATGCACACCGACGAAGTGCATGCGCTCTCGATGAAAACCTACACGCCCGCCGAATGGGCGGCCCAGAACTCCTAGTCCGGACTTCCATGGACAAACTCCTGATTCGCGGCGGGCGCCAGCTCCGCGGCGAGGTGCTCATTTCCGGCGCGAAGAACGCGGCCCTGCCGGAGCTCTGCGCGGCGCTCCTGAGCGACCGCCCCGTCACCCTGCACAACGTGCCGCGCCTCAATGACGTCACGACCATGCTCAAGCTGCTGCGCAACATGGGCGTGGCAGCCGAGCGCGATGACAACGGCACGGTGCGTCTCGACGCCGGTCCGCTGCACGCGCCCGAGGCGCCGTACGAACTGGTGAAGACGATGCGGGCGTCGGTTCTCGCGCTGGGCCCGCTGCTGGCCCGTTTCGGCAAGGCCCGGGTCTCGCTGCCGGGCGGCTGCGCCATCGGCTCGCGTCCGGTCGACCAGCACATCAAGGGCCTGCAGGCCATGGGCGCCGAGATCGTGGTCGAGCACGGCTACATGGTGGCGAGCATCGCGGGCGGCCGCCAGCGCCTGCACGGCGCGCGCATCACCACCGACATGGTGACCGTCACCGGCACCGAGAACTTCCTGATGGCCGCGGCGCTCGCCGACGGCGAGACCGTGCTGGAGAATGCCGCGCAGGAGCCCGAGATCACCGACCTGGCCGAGATGCTGATCGAGATGGGCGCGAAGATCGAAGGCCACGGCACCAGTCGCATCCGCATCCAGGGCGTGGAGAAGCTGGGTGGCTGCACGCACCGCGTGGTGGCCGACCGCATCGAGGCCGGCACCTTCTTGTGCGCCGTGGCCGCCACCGGGGGCGAGGTGCTGCTGCGCCACGGCCGCGCCGACCACCTCGACGCCGTGATCGAGAAGCTGCACGAAGCCGGCGTGCAGGTGGATGCGGCGGAAGAGGGCATCCGCGTGCGCAGCCAAGGCCGCTTGAAGGCGCAGAGCTTTCGCACCACCGAGTACCCGGGCTTCCCGACCGACATGCAGGCCCAGTTCATGGCGCTCAACGTGATTGCCGAGGGAACCTCGACCGTGACCGAGACGATCTTCGAGAACCGCTTCATGCACGTGGACGAGATGCTGCGCCTGGGCGCCAAGATCCAGACCGACGGCAAGGTCGCGGTGATCGAGGGCGTGCGCCAGCTGTCCGGCGCCACCGTGATGGCGACCGACCTGCGCGCTTCCGCCAGCCTGGTGATCGCCGGCCTGGTGGCCGAAGGCGAAACCCTGGTCGACCGCATCTATCACCTGGACCGCGGCTACGACCGCATGGAAAGCAAGCTGCGCGGCCTGGGTGCCGACATCGAGCGCGTGCCCGGGCCCGCGGAGTACCAGCCGTGATCACGCTCGCGTTGTCCAAGGGCCGGATCTTCGACGAAACCCTGCCGCTGCTGGCCGCGGCCGGCATCGAGGTCAGCGAGGACCCGGAGAAATCGCGCAAGCTGATCCTCGCGACCACGCGCCCCGAGGTGCGCGTGGTGCTGGTGCGCGCATCGGACGTGCCCACCTACGTCCAGTACGGCGGCGCGGACCTGGGCGTGACCGGGCTGGACGTGCTGCTCGAGCACGGCAACCAGGGGCTCTACCAGCCGCTCGACCTGCGTATCGCCGCCTGCCGCCTGAGCGTGGCGGTGCGCGCCGACTACGACTACGCCTCGGCCGTGCGCCAGGGCTCGCGCATCAAGGTCGCGACCAAGTACGTCGGCCTGGCGCGCGAGTTTTTCGCCAGCAAGGGCGTGCACGTGGACCTGATCAAGCTCTATGGCAGCATGGAGCTGGCGCCGCTCACCGGCCTGGCCGATGCCATCGTCGACCTGGTGTCCACCGGCAACACGCTCAAGGCCAATCATCTCGTCGAGGTTGAGCGCATCATGGACATCAGCGCGCGCCTGGTGGTCAACCAGGCCGCGCTCAAGCTCAAGCAGGCGCCGATCCGGCACATCATCGACGCCTTCGCCTCCGCCATCCCCTCAGCCTGACATGAAATGCCCCCACGCTCATCACTTCGTGTATCGCTGCCCCCCGAGGGGGCGCTCAGCGTCCTTCGCGCGGCCGGGCGGGCGCTGACATGAACGTGAAAGCCGCTCCCGCCCGTCTATCGACTGCCTCCGCCGGCTTCGAAGCCGATTTCGAGGCGCGGTTGCACTGGTCGGCCGACACCGATGCCGCGATCGAGCAGGTCGTGGCCGACATCCTGGCCGATGTGCGCAGGCGCGGCGACGCGGCCGTGCTCGAATACACGCGGCGTTTCGACCGGCTCGACGTCGGCAGCCTGGAGGCACTGGAACTGAAGGCCCCCGAGCTGCGCGCTGCCTTCGAGGCGCTGCCCGCTGCCCAGCGCGAGGCCCTGGAGGCTGCCGCAAGCCGCGTGAGGAGCTATCACGAAGCGCAGAAGAAGGCCAGCGGCGAGAGCTGGAGCTATCGCGATGCCGACGGCACCCTGCTGGGCCAGAAGGTCACGCCGGTGGACCGCGTCGGCATCTACGTGCCGGGCGGCAAGGCCGCCTATCCGTCGAGCGTGCTCATGAACGCGATCCCCGCGCATGTGGCCGGCGTCGGCGAGATCATCATGGTCGTGCCGACGCCGGGCGGCGAGAAAAATCCCCTCGTGCTCGCCGCCGCCCACGTCGCCGGCGTCACGCGTGCCTTCACCATCGGCGGCGCGCAGGCCGTGGGCGCGCTGGCCTACGGCACCGCGAGCATCCCGGCGGTCGACAAGATTACCGGCCCCGGCAACGCCTACGTGGCCGCCGCCAAGCGGCGGGTGTTCGGCACCGTGGGCATCGACATGATCGCCGGGCCCAGCGAGATCCTGGTGCTGGCCGACGGCAGCACGCCGCCCGACTGGGTGGCGATGGACCTGTTCAGCCAGGCCGAGCACGACGAGCTCGCGCAGAGCATCCTGCTGTGCCCCGACGCCGCCTACATCGACCAGGTGCAACGGGAGATCGACCGGCTGCTGCCCTCGATGTCGCGCGCCGCGATCATCGCCGCCTCGCTCAACGGCCGTGGCGCCCTGATCCACACGAAGAGCATGGAAGAGGCCTGCGCGATCAGCAACCGCATTGCACCCGAGCACCTGGAGGTCAGCAGCCGCGACCCGCACCGCTGGGAGCCGCTGCTCAGGCACGCCGGCGCGATTTTCCTCGGCGCCTACACCAGCGAAAGCCTGGGCGACTACTGCGCCGGCCCCAACCACGTGCTGCCGACCAGCGGCACGGCGCGCTTCAGCTCGCCGCTGGGGGTCTACGACTTCCAGAAGCGCTCCAGCCTGATCGAGGTCAGCGAGGCGGGCGCACAGCCGCTGGGCCGCATCGCCGTGACCCTGGCCGAAGGGGAGGGCCTGCCGGCGCACGCCGAGGCCGCCCGCATGCGCCTGCGTTGAGGGGCTGGCATGGCGATCCCGGCGCTTCGGTCCGTTCGCCGCCTGGCCCTCCTGGGCCTGGTGGCCGCTGGCACCGTCTGCCAGGCCATGAGCATCCGCGAGCTGCGCATGCTCGAAGCGAATGAGAAAGACGGCAAGCTCTACGCCAACTACTATCTTGTCGGTGTGGTCGAGGGCCTGCGCGAGGCCAGTGAGGCCGAGCAGCGCGCCGGGCAGAAGCCGCTGTTCTGCGTCAACGGCCGCCGGCTCGAGCCCGCGATGGCGCGCACGCTCTACCAGACCGAACTCACACGCAACGCCGACAGCTACGAGGCCGACATGCCGGTGCAATTGGTGATCTCGGCCGCGCTGCGCAACAGCTACCGCTGCCCCTGAATCGAATGACTTCCGCTTCCGACGACACCACCCGCGCACTGGGCCGCATCCGCGCCGACGTCCAATCCATGCATGCCTATGCCGTGCAGGACGCCCGCGGCTTGCTCAAGCTCGATGCGATGGAGAACCCCTTCGGCCTGCCGCCCGCACTGCAGGCCGCGCTGGGCCAGCGCCTGGGCGCACTGGCGCTGAACCGCTACCCAGGCCCGCGCAGCGGCGACCTCCAGCGCGCCCTGGCCGCCTACGCGGGGCTGCCCGAGGGCTTCGCGCTGATGCTCGGCAACGGCTCGGACGAACTGATCTCGCTGCTGGCCATGGCCTGCGACGTGGCGCCGGGCGCGGACGAAGCGAACGGCGGCCGGCCGGCCGCCGTGCTGGCGCCGGAGCCCGGCTTCGTGATGTACGCGATGAGCGCACGGCTGCAGGGCCTGCGCTTCGTGGGCGTGCCGCTCACCGCCGATTTCGAGCTCGACGAGGCCGCCATGCTCGCGGCCATCGCGCGCGAGAAGCCGGCCATCGTCTACCTGGCCTATCCCAACAACCCGACCGCCAACCTGTGGGACGACGCCGTGATCGAGAAGGTCGTTCAGGCCCAGGGCGCGCAGGGCGGCCTGGTCGTGATCGACGAGGCCTACCAGCCCTTCGCGGCCCGCAGCTACATCGACCGGATCGCGCGTCACGGCCATGTGCTGCTGATGCGCACCCTCAGCAAGTTCGGCCTGGCGGGGGTCCGGCTGGGCTACCTGGTCGGGCCGCAGGCGCTGATCGCCGAGGTGGACAAGGTGCGCCCGCCCTACAACATCAGCGTGCTCAACTGCGAGTGCGCGCTCTTCGCGCTGGAGCACGCGGAGGTGTTCGCGGAGCAGGCCGCCCGGATCCGCGCCGGGCGTGCCCACATCTTCGAGGCGCTGGCGCGCCTGCAGGGCGTCAGGAGCTGGCCCAGCGAGGCCAACATGATCCTGGTGCGGGTCCCGGATGCCGACCGGACCTTCGAAGGAATGAAGGCCCGCGGGGTGCTGGTCAAGAACGTTTCTAGAATGCACCCATTGCTTGCGAACTGCCTGCGCCTGACGGTCGGAACCGCGGAAGAGAATGCGCAGATGCTCGCAGCCCTCGAAGCCTCGCTATGAACACTCCCAAGGCCCCTGAAGCTGTCGTTGCTGCCGCCGCGCGGACGGCCTCTGTCACGCGCAACACGGCCGAGACGAAAATCTCGGTCGAGCTCAACCTCGACGGCACCGGCCGCTCCAAGCTCTCGACCGGCATCGGCTTCTTCGACCACATGCTGGACCAGATCGCGCGCCACGGCCTGATCGACCTCGAGATCGACTGCCAGGGCGACCTGCACATCGACGGCCACCACACGGTGGAAGATGTGGGCATCACCCTGGGCCAGGCGGTGGCCAAGGCAGTCGGCGACAAAAAGGGCATTCGCCGCTACGGCCACGCCTACGTGCCGCTGGACGAGGCCCTCAGCCGGGTGGTGATCGACTTCTCGGGGCGCCCCGGTCTGGTGATGCACGTGCCGTTTACCAGCGGCATGATCGGCGGCTTCGACAGCCAGCTCACCTACGAGTTCTTCCAGGGCTTTGCCAACCACGCCTTCGTCACCCTGCACATCGACAACCTCAAGGGCGTCAATGCCCACCATCAGTGCGAGACGGTCTTCAAGGCCTTCGCGCGCGCGCTGCGGGCCGCGCTCGAGCTCGATCCGCGCTCGGTCGGCGTCGTTCCTTCGACCAAGGGATCCCTCTGAACAGCAGCAAGAACACCGTTGCCGTCGTCGACTACGGCATGGGCAACCTGCGTTCCGTCTCGCAGGCGGTCCAGCATGCGGCCGACCAGGTCGGGGTCGAGGTTTTCGTGACGGCCGATCCCGAAGTGGTGCGCCGCGCCACCCGCGTGGTGCTACCGGGTCAGGGCGCCATGCCCGACTGCATGCGCGAACTGCGCGACTCCGGCCTCCAGGAGTCGGTGCTCGAGGCGGCGGCTTCCAAGCCCCTGTTCGGCGTTTGCGTGGGCATGCAGATGCTGCTCTCGGCAAGCGACGAGGGGCCGACCGAGGGCCTGGGCCTGATCCCGGGCCGGGTGCTCAAGTTCGAGCTGGCCGGCCGCACCCAGCCCGACGGCAGCCGCTACAAAGTGCCGCAGATGGGCTGGAACCAGGTGTTGCAGACCCGCCCCCACCCGGTATGGGCGGGGGTACCGGACGGCAGCTACTTCTACTTCGTGCACAGTTTCTACGCACGGCCGGACAATGCCCTCCACAGCGCGGGCGAGACCGAATACGGCGAGCGCTTTACCGCCGCCATCGCACGCGATAATATTTTTGCAACCCAGTTCCATCCCGAGAAGAGTGCGGACCATGGGTTGCAGCTGTACAGAAACTTTCTCCACTGGAATCCCTGAAGCAGTTTTTTCGCTGCGCTCCATCGCTCGCGCTCCGCGCAATCCCGCACCATGCTCCTTATTCCTGCGATCGATCTCAAGGATGGCCACTGCGTTCGCCTCAAGCAAGGCGACATGGACCAGTCCACCACCTTCAGCGAGGACCCGGCCGCCATGGCGCGCCAGTGGATCGAAGCCGGTGCGCGGCGGCTGCACCTCGTCGACCTCAACGGCGCCTTCGCGGGCAAGCCGCAGAACCACGCCGCGATCAAGGCGATCTTGCGGGAGGTGGGCGACGACATCCCGGTGCAGCTCGGCGGGGGCATCCGCGACCTGGACACCATCGAGCGCTATATCGACGACGGCCTGCGCTACGTGATCATCGGCACCGCCGCGGTCAAGAACCCGGGCTTCCTGAAGGACGCCTGCAGCGCCTTCGGCGGCCACATCATCGTCGGCCTCGACGCCAAGGACGGCAAGGTCGCCACCGACGGCTGGAGCAAGCTCACCGGCCACGAGGTCGCCGACCTGGGCAAGAAGTTCGAGGACTACGGCGTCGAGTCGATCATCTACACCGACATCGGCCGCGACGGCATGCTCTCGGGCATCAACATCGACGCCACCGTCAAGCTCGCGCAAGCGCTCACCATTCCGGTGATCGCCTCCGGCGGGCTCTCGAACATGGCCGACATCGACAAGCTCTGCGCCGTCGAGGCCGATGGCATCGAGGGGGTGATTTGCGGGCGCGCGATCTATTCGGGCGACCTGGACTTCGCCGCCGCGCAGGCGCGGGCTGACGAGCTGGCTGAACAGTAGTTCTACGACCAGGCGCCGGGCACGTCGCCGGCCGCTCGACAGGGCACGCATTGCGTGCCCTTTTCTTTTCCGCAGGTGTCGAGGGTAGGGAGCGGCGCGCCGTGCCCGTGCCGCACAGCGATGAATTCTCGTTTTTTGTCGCTTCACTCTGATTGCGCTGCCCTGAATTCCTAGCATCCCCTGGCCGCTGATCCCTCGGGTTCCATGAACTGCGGCCTGAACTTCCGGCGTATGCGGAAGGGCACGGGCCTCGCTCAGGCGGCATCGCCCGCCACGCGCGCCGCGCGCGCGTGGGTCCCTGAACGACCCGTGAACTCCCATGAACAGAACGCATCGCAGCCT
Organism: Variovorax sp. RA8; assembly: GCF_901827175.1. Lineage (NCBI taxonomy): Bacteria > Pseudomonadati > Pseudomonadota > Betaproteobacteria > Burkholderiales > Comamonadaceae > Variovorax > Variovorax sp. RA8. Next base: position 1,627,573 of record NZ_LR594662.1, read on the forward strand.
TTGGAACCCCGCGCTAGGCGCCTGGGTTGCCGCTCCCGAGACCGCCCATGGTGGCGATGGCGGCCAACGAGCATTCAATGACCTCGGCGCTGGCGGTGGCGGTGGCATGGGTGGCAATGGAGGAGGAGCCGGAGGCAGCTCGCTGGGCCGCGGAGGCGGTGGCTTGTTCGAGGATGGCTCCGACGACGGCAACGGCGGTGGACCGAACGGCGGCCCAGGAGGCAACGTGGTCCTCGGCGGCGACGGCGGCGACTACAGTGGTGGCGGCGGTGCTGACAACAGGGGCGGAAACGGTGGCTTGGGCGGCGGCGGCGGTGGCGGTAGTGGTCCCTTGGGAAATTCCTGGGGGGGCGACGGAGGTTTTGGAGGCGGTGGCGGCGGCGCCGCCGCAGGGGGGGCGGGGGGTTTTGGCGGCGGCGGCGGCGGCGGCAGCTTTAATGTTGCTGCGGAAGGCGGTGGCTTCGGCGGCGGCAGTGGCGGATATGTTAACGGCGGCGGCGGTGCAGGAATGGGCGGCGCCATTTTCGTTATGCACGGTGGCTCGCTCACCTTGGGGGGCAGCACCGAGGTGCGGGACAACTACGTGGCTGCGGGCCAAGGTACCGGCCGCAATGCGCAAGCCGGCTTGGCCTTCGGCAGCGGCATCTTCATGCAGGGCACGAGCAGCACGCTGGCCTTCGCGCCTGCGGGCTTCAGCCAGAGCATCGCTGCCCTTACCAACGCCGGCACCGTCTCCCTCATTGGCGCAACACCCGGCACGACCCTCACCGTCACCGGTCCTTATGCGGGCAACAACGGCCTCCTGCGCCTGGGCGCCTTCCTCGGAGACAGCGCCAGCGCGAGCGATCGGCTGATCCTCAGCGGTCCGAGTGCCGTCGCCGGCGGGCGCACCACCGTTCAAGTCGTCAACCTCGGCGGCCTGGGGGCGCTCACCACCGGCAACGGCATCGAACTGGTGAGTGCGCTCAACGGCGCCACCACCACCGCGCAAAGCACCAAGGACGCCTTCGCCCTGCAAGGCGGCCACGTGGACGCCGGAGCGTACGAATACCGCCTGCAGCCCGGCGATGCCGCGGGCGCCGGAGAGAACTGGTACCTGCGCTCCACCAGCACCATCATCCCGCCGCCGGCGCCTCCGGCTCCTCCGGCCCCACCAGCCCCACCGGCTCCTCCGGCTCCTCCGCCGGCATCCCCGGCACCTGTTGATCCGTCACCGCTGCTGCCGCCGCCGACTCCATCGGCCGCCCCCATCCAGGTGCCGACCTACCGCGCCGAAGTGCCCCTGTTCGCAGCGCTTCCCGAGCAGCTGCGCCAGGGCAACCTGGCCATGCTCGGCAACCTGCACCAGCGCATCGGCGACGACGACGTGCGCACAGCGGCCGGCGCCCAAGGCACCGCTACAGCATCCGCCACCGGCGAGCGTCGCGCCTGGGGCCGTGTGCTCAGCACCGGCCGCAATATCCAGCAAGGCGGCACCGTCAGCCCGCACAGCGAGGGCCGCCTGAGCGGCCTGCAGGCCGGCACCGATCTCTGGACCAACGCCCACTGGCGCGCCGGCGTCTATGCCGGCCAGCTCGACGGCGACATGCAGGTCAAGGGCTTCGCCCGCGGCATCGCCAACCTCGCCGTCGGCAGCAACGACCTGCGCAGCCAGTACCTGGGCGGCTATGCGACCTATACCGACACCAGCGGCTTCTATGTCGATGGCGTGCTGCAGGCCGGGCGCCATCGCTACGAGGTCAAGCCGCAGGCCAGCCTGCGCACCAAGGGCAAGGCCAGCAGCCTGAGCGCCTCGCTGGAGCTCGGGCAGTCCTTCGCGCTCGGCGAGAGCTGGCAGATCCAGCCGCAGGCGCAACTGGTGCACCAGCGCCTGGACCTCGACGACGTGGACATCGCCGGCGCGCGCGTGCATCAGGCGCGCGACAGCAGCTGGCTCGCCCGCGTGGGCGTGCGCGTCAAGGGCGACATCGCCACCCCCGCAGGCCGGCTGCAGCCCTATGCGCGGGTGAACCTGTACCGCGCCTCGGGCGGCAACGATGTCACCCGCTTCACCAACCCGGCGGCCAGCACGGCCATCGCGAGCAGCAGGGGCGGCAGCTCCACCGAACTGGCAACGGGCTTCACCTTGGGGCTGAGCGAATCGACCAGCCTCTACGGCGAAGTGGGCAAGCTGTGGGCTTCGGGTGGCGACACGCGCGTGAAGTCGCAGCTCAATGCCTCGGCGGGGTTGCGGGTGCGCTGGTAGGCTGAACGCGCGCTTGACGCGCTCAGTGCTGGCGACAGCTCACCCATGGCGGCCGCATCGCGTTAGCCGGCCCAGCTCACCCTGCCGTGGCGGCCTCGGCGGTCGCACGCCAAACCTAGAATGGGGCCATGTCTCTCAAAGAGCTCGATTTCCATGGCCAGCCCGCATTGCGCCTCGCCCTGGCCGAGGGCAGCGCCTGCACGGTAGCGCTGCACGGCGCCCATGTGCTGTCCTGGACCACCGCGGATGGCGCCGAGCGCCTCTACCTCAGCCCGGAGGCGCGCTTCGATGGTCAGAGTGCGATCCGTGGCGGCGTGCCGGTGTGCTGGCCGCAGTTCAACCAGCGCGGGCCGCTGCCGAAGCACGGTTTCGTGCGCAATGTTGCCTGGCGGGCCGAACCCCCTGGCGGCGGCGACAAGTCGGACACCCTTGTTTTCTCGCTGCACGACGACGAGGCCACGCGGGCGATCTGGCCGCATGCCTTCCACGCCAGGCTGGCCGTGACCCTGGCGCCCCGCTCGCTGCGGGTGGCGCTCGCCATCGACAACACCGGTGGCGCGCCCTGGTCCTTTGCCGCCGCGCTGCACAGCTACCTGCGCGTCGACGACATCGTCCAGGCATCGCTCGAAGGCCTGCAGGGCGCCAACCGCTGGGATGCAGTGCGTGACGATCGCCACGTGGACCTCGCCCCCGCGCTGCGCTTCGGCACCGAGTTCGACAGCGTCTACGCGGCGCCCGCCAAGCCCCTGCACCTGGTGCAGCCTTCAGGCACGCTCGAGATCGCGCAGAGCGCGAGCTGCACCGAAACGGTGGTCTGGAACCCGGGTCCGGCGCTGAGCGCCCAACTGTCGGACCTCCCCAACGACGGCTGGCGCCACATGCTCTGCGTCGAGGCCGCGCGCGTCGACGAACCCGTGATGCTGGCGCCGGGGGGAAGCTGGCAAGGCTGGCAGCAGCTCACCGTCCTCTGAACCTTATTCCGACCGAACCCACCATGCTTGCCAAGCGCATCATCCCGTGCCTCGACGTGACCGGCGGCCGCGTCGTCAAGGGCGTCAATTTCCTCGAGCTGCGCGATGCCGGCGATCCGGTCGAGATTGCCGCCCGCTACAACGAGCAGGGCGCCGACGAGCTGACCTTCCTGGACATCACGGCCACCAGCGACGACCGCGACTTGATCCTCCCGATCATCGAGGCGGTCGCCTCGCAGGTCTTCATTCCGCTGACCGTCGGCGGCGGCGTGCGCACCGTGGAAGACGTGCGCCGGCTGCTCAATGCGGGTGCCGACAAGACCAGCTTCAACTCGGCCGCCATCGCGAATCCGCAGGTCATCGAGGACGCCTCGCGCAAGTACGGGGCCCAGTGCATCGTGGTCGCGATCGACGCCAAGCGGCGCTCCGCCGCGGACGAGGCCCTGCGTGGCCCGGGCTGGGATGTGTACAGCCATGGCGGCCGCAAGAACACCGGCCTGGACGCGGTGCAATGGGCGGTCGAGATGGCACGCCGCGGCGCCGGCGAGATTCTGCTGACCAGCATGGACCGCGACGGCACCAGGAGCGGCTTCGACCTCGCGCTCACACGGGCGGTGAGCGACGCGGTGAGCGTGCCGGTGATCGCCTCCGGCGGCGTCGGCAGCCTGGATGACCTGGCCGACGGTATCCAGACCGGCGGCGCCGACGCGGTGCTGGCAGCCAGCATCTTCCACTACGGCGAATACACCGTCGGCCAGGCCAAGGCCTGCATGGCGGCGCGCGGGATTCCTGTGCGGATGTGAAAGGGGAGCGGACATCCGTCCGCATCCGGCGTCCTGTCATGCGAATCCCCGACAATGTCCAACATGAACTGGCTAGACGAAGTGAAGTGGGACGCGAGCGGCCTGGTGCCCGTGATCGCGCAGGAGCGCGGCAGCAAGGACGTGCTGATGTTCGCCTGGATGAACCGCGAGGCCCTGGAAAAGACGGCGGAGCTGGGCCGCGCCGTGTACTTCAGCCGCTCGCGCGGCAAGCTCTGGTTCAAGGGCGAGGAGTCGGGCCACGTGCAGGCCGTGCACGAGATCCGCATGGACTGCGACAACGACGTGCTCCTGCTCCAGGTCACGCAGACCGGCCACGAGCCCGGCATCGCTTGCCACACCGGGCGCCACAGCTGCTTCTTCAGCAAGTACGAGAACGGCCTGTGGACCGTCACCGAGCCGGTCCTGAAAGACCCCGCAATGATCTACTCCGCCTCGCCCCGATGAGCACGGCACGGCCCCCCGAAGGTGCTCGCACCGCAGCCGAAGGCGAAGGTCGCCTTTTGACCGCCGACGCCCCACAACGCCCCATGGAAGACGCACTGGCCCGCCTGGCCGCCGTGATCGAGAGCCGCCTGCCGGCGCAAGGCGGCGACCCCGAGAGGAGCTACGTCGCCCGCCTGCTGCACCGTGGCCCCGACGCCTTCCTCAAGAAGATCGGCGAGGAGGCCACCGAGGTGGTGATGGCGGCCAAGGACGCGGACCATGGCGGCGAGCGCACGAAAATAGTGAACGAAGTGGCCGATCTCTGGTTCCACAGCATGGTGGCCCTGGCCCACTACGGCTTCTCCCCGCGCGATGTGGTGGCCGAACTCGAACGGCGCGAGGGCACCAGCGGGATCGAGGAGAAGGCTTTGCGCAAGGCGAAAGACCGCGAAGCTTCCAACGACTGAGACCGAGAGGACGGCATGCCCAATGACCTCGTGACCGTGGAACCCGATTCGTCGCTCAAGACCTGGGGCTGGATCAGTTACATCCTGCATCTGGTGGTGGCGGTGGGCGCCGTGCTGCCCGGCGCGCAGGCCTCGATCGCGCTGCTGCTGATCGCGCTGGTGATCGACCTGGTCAAGCGCGACGACGCGGCCGGCAGCTGGCAGGCATCGCACTTCAGCTGGCGCATCCGCTCTGTGCTGTGGGCCGGCTTGGCCTACATCCTGACCTCCTGGCTCTGGCTGCTGTTGCTGCTGCCCGGCTGGATCGCCTGGGCGCTGATTTCACTGTGGTTCCTCTATCGCATCGTCAAGGGGATGGTGCGCATGAATGCGGGCCGTTCCATGGAGCCTTCGAATGTCCTCTGATCCGAACTGCATCTTCTGCAAAATCATCGCCGGCCAGATCCCCTCACGCAAGGTCTACGAGGACGAGGAGCTGTTCGGCTTCCACGACATCGCGCCCTGGGCGCCCGTGCACTTCATGCTGGTGCCCAAGCGCCACATCCCCTCGATGGCCCAGGTCACGCCGGACGATGCGGCGCTGCTCGGCCGGATCATGACCCTGGCCCCCAAGTTGGCCTTGGAGCAGGGCTGCCGGCCCTACCCGCAGGGCGGCTTCCGCATCGTCGTCAACACCGGCGCCGAGGGCGGGCAGGAAGTCCAGCATCTCCATGTGCACGTCATGGGCGGCCCCCGCCCCTGGCTCAAGGGTTGATATTCCCCGCTGCGCGCAGGGGCTGTCTTCCGCGCCGACTAAAATCGAACACTTCTTCAGGAGTAATCCATGGGTTCACTTTCCATCTGGCACTGGCTGATCGTGCTGCTCGTCGTCGTGATGATCTTCGGCACCAAGAAGCTGCGCAACATGGGTTCCGACCTGGGCGGCGCGGTGAAGGGCTTCAAGGACGGCATGAAGGACGGCTCGGCGGCCGAGACGCCCGCCACCCCCAATCCCCAGGTGAGCGCCAACGGCGCCAACGCCGACAAGTCGACCATCGACGTCGAAGCGCGCCAGAAGTCCTGATTCCGTGATCGACCTCGGCATCTCGAAAATCGCACTGATCGGCGCGGTCGCGCTGATCGTGATCGGCCCTGAGAAGCTGCCCAGGGTCGCGCGCACCGTCGGCACGCTGCTGGGCAAGGCCCAGCGCTACGTGAACGACGTCAAGGCCGAGGTCAACCGCTCGATGGACCTGGACGAGCTGCGCAAGATGAAGGACACGGTCCAGGACGCCGCCCGCGATGTCGAGCACAGTATCCAGACCGGCGCCAGCGACTTCGAGAAGCAGTTCTCCGACATCGGCCAGACGAGCTCCGAGCTGGCCGAGCCCACGCCGAGCTACCCCGAGTACAAGCATCCCCGCAAGAAGTGGCGCCTGAAGCAGGGCGCCATGCCACAGTGGTACAAGGCACGCAACGGCGTGCGCACCCGGGCGCTTTCGGGCGCGGCGCGCGTGGCCCGCTACCGTCCGCACAAGATCAACTGAGAGCCGTCCGCTCGTTCCGGCCGCGTGCAGCGCGCCTTCCCACCTTTGCCCGCAGCGCTCCCCCACATGGCCGATTCCCCCGACAAGAACAAAGACGACGAGCTGGCCGGCACCGAGCAGCCTTTCGTCGCGCACCTGATGGAGCTGCGCGACCGTCTGCTCTACTGCGTCTACGGGCTCGCGATCGCGGGCATCCTGCTGGCAATCTGGCCCGGCCCGAGCGGGCTGATCGACCTCATCGCGGTGCCCATCCGCGCCCACATGCCGCCGGATGCCAAGCTGATCGCAGTGGGCGTGTTCTCGCCCTTCTTCGTGCCGCTGAAGGCGCTGCTGATGGCCTCGGTGCTGCTGACCCTGCCGTGGCTCATGTACCAGGCGTGGATGTTCGTCGCGCCCGGCCTCTACAGCCACGAAAAGAAGTTCGCGCTGCCGCTCATCATCTTCGGCAGCTTCCTGGCCTATGCGGGCATCGCCTTCGTGCAGTTCTTCGTGCTCGACAAGATGTTCGGTTTCATCCAGAAATTCACGCCTGAGGCGGTGGCGGCCACGCCGGACATTGCGTCGTACGTCGAAGCCATCCTGTCGCTCTATCTAGCGTTCGGCGTCGCCTTCCAGGTCCCGATCGTCGTGATGCTGCTCGTTCGCTTCGAAATGGTCACCATCGAGAAGCTGAAGAGCTTCCGCGGCTATTTCATCGTGCTGGCCTTCGTGGTGGCGGCGGTGCTTACGCCGCCCGACGTGGTCTCCCAGCTTGCGCTGGCGATCCCGATGTGCGTGCTCTACGAAGTCGGCATCGTGGCTGCGCGTTACTTCGTCAAGCACAGCAAGGCGCCCGAGGAAAGCGCCGATTCGGCGCAGCAGCCCTGAGCGGCCGGCCTACTCTGCGCGGCGCATCGGTGTGCGGGGCCTCGGGCCCGGTGTGACGTCCAGCTCCATCTTGTCGCTGCCGCGCTGAAGCGCAAAGCGCGAAGGATTGCCGGGCTTGAGGCCCGCGACCGCCGTCAGCAACTCCTGCACGTTGCCGATCTGCTTCTTGCCGACGCCGGTGATCACGTCCCCCGGGCGCACGCCCGCCCGTGCGGCCGGGCCGTTCTGCAGCACGCCGGTGATGATCACGCCCTTGTTGGCCTTGACGCCGAAGGTCTCCGCCAGCTCCGGCGAGAGGTCGTTGGGCTCGACGCCGATCCAGCCGCGCGTCACTTTGCCTTCCTTGACGATGTCTTCCAGCACCTGCTTGGCCGTCGAGACCGGAATCGCGAAGCCGATGCCCATGCTGCCGCCCGAGCGCGAGTAGATGGCGGTGTTGATGCCTTGGAGGTTGCCGTTGACGTCGACCAGCGCGCCTCCCGAGTTCCCGGGATTGATGGCGGCATCGGTCTGGATGAAATTCTCGAAGGTGTTGATGCCCAGCTGGTTGCGCCCCAGCGCCGACACGATGCCGCTGGTGACGGTCTGGCCGACGCCGAAGGGATTGCCGATGGCCAGCACCTGGTCGCCCACCTGCAGGTTGTCCGAGTCGCCCAGCACGACCACCGGCAGCTTGTCGAGCTCGATCTTGAGCACCGCCAGGTCGGTGTCGGGGTCGGTGCCGATCACCTTGCCGCGCGCGTGGCGGCTGTCGTTGAGCGTGACGTCGATCTCGTCGGCCCCTTCCACCACGTGGTTGTTGGTGAGGATGTAGCCATCGGTGCTGACGATCACGCCGCTGCCCAGCCCGATCTGCGGCTGGTCGCCCTGGTCGCCGAAGAAGAAGCGAAACCACGGGTCATCGCTGCGCGGGCTGCGCTGCGCCGCCTTGCTGGTGTTGATGCTGACCACCGCCGGCGAGGCCTTCTTCGCCGCCGCGCTCAGGCTTCCCGGCGCGATCACCGAGGGGCTGGACACCGGCGCCTCGATCACCGACACCATGCCGCCCAGCGAGGTGGCGCGGCGGCCGATCCATTCGGGCTTGAGCGTGGCGACGACGAAATAGGCCGCGAGCATCACGGTCACGGCTTGGGCGAACAACAGCCAGGTGCGTTTCATGAAAAAGAGGAGAAGAGGGTTGCAGCGTTGCCGTGAAAGCCGGCTTCAAGAGCCGCATTGTCCCCCAACGGTCGGGCGGTTCCGGTGCGCATGAGCCGGAAGGGGGCCTATTCCGATGGCTCCTGTCTCCTCATGGAAAACCCTGCCGTCTGCGCGCTGTCCAGCACCCCCGGCGGCAACATGGCAAGGCGAACCGCCGTTCAAGTCTCGGCGCTGCGAGGCCACAATGGCGCGATGAGCACCACCCGACACGAGCTATTGCACGCCTTCGACCTGCTGCTCGCCCCCGAGCGCTTCAAGGACTACGGCCCCAACGGACTGCAGGTCGAGGGTCGCACCTCGGTGCGCAAGATCGTCTCCGGCGTGACTGCGAGCTGCGCGCTGATCGAGGCCGCCATCCTTGCCGAGGCCGACGCGATCTTCGTCCACCACGGCCTGTTCTGGCGCGGACAGGACGGCCGCGTGACCGGCTGGATGAAACAGCGCCTGGGGCTGTTGCTCGGCGACGACGTGAACCTGTTCGCCTACCACCTGCCGCTCGACGCTCATCCCGAGCTCGGCAACAACGCCCAGCTCGGGCTGAAGCTGGGCCTGGTCGCGCACGCGGGTGCGACCGGCCGCTTCGGCGAGCAGGAGATCGGCTTCCTCGGCGCGCGAGTCAATGGCGAGACCTTCGCCAACGCCCGCGCGCTCGCCGCGGATGTGGAGAAGGCGCTCGGCAAGAAGATCACCCTGGTCGACGTGCCGGCGCCGCGGCCGATCCGCAACATCGCGTGGTGCACGGGCGGGGCGCAGGGCTATTTCGAGGCCGCGATCGCGGCCGGCGCCGATGCCTTCATCACGGGCGAGATCTCGGAGCCGCAGGCCCACTATGCGCGCGAGATGGGCGTTGCCTTCCTCGCCTGCGGCCACCATGCGACGGAGCGCTATGGCGCACCCGCGGTGGCGGCCCACGTGGCCGCGCAGCTGGGCCTCGCGCACGAATTCATCGACATCGACAACCCGGCGTGAAGAGCCAGGTCCTCGCCATCACCCTGGGCGATGCCGCGGGCATCGGCCCGGAGATCATCGCCCGTGCCTTTCGCGATGCGCCCGAACTCACTCGAGGCTGCTTCGTGGCCGGCGACCTGGGGATCGTGCGCCAAGCGGCGCAGGCGCTCGAAGCGCCGGGACAACTCGCGCTGCCGGTTGCATTGATCGAGGCGCCAGCCGAGGCCCTCGCCGTGCCGCCATGCTGCATTCCCGTGCTGCAGGCGGTGCGCCCGCCCGATGCAGCAATCGCGCCCGGCGCGATCAGCGCGCTCGCCGGCCGCATCGCGGGCGACTGCGTGGTCTGGGCCGCGCGCGCCGCGTTGCGCGGCGAGGTGGCGGCAATCGTGACCGCGCCGCTGCACAAGGAGGCGCTGGCCGCCGCCGGCTATGCCTTTCCAGGGCACACCGAACTGCTGCAGGCCGAGGCCGCCGCCTACCTGGGCCGGCCGGTTGCCGATGTCCCGGTGCGCATGATGCTGGCCAACGACGAGCTGCGCACGGTGCTCGTGAGCATCCACATGTCCTTGCGTGCGGCGATCGATGCCGTCAGCTTCGAAGGCGTGCTGCAGACGCTGCGCATCACGCACGACTCGCTGTCCTCGCTGCTGGGGCACGCGCCGAGGATCGGCGTCGCCGGCCTCAATCCGCATGCGGGGGAGGGCGGGCTGTTCGGGACCGAGGAGCGCGACATCATCGCGCCGGCCATCGCGGCCGCACGTGCCGAGGGCATCGCCGCCGACGGGCCGCATGCGCCGGACACCGTCTTCATGCGCGCCCGCGCCACCGCGCAGCATGCCGGCGAATTCGACGTGGTGGTCGCGATGTATCACGACCAGGGCCTGATCCCGGTCAAGTACCTGGGCGTCGAGAAGGGCGTGAACGTGACGCTGGGGCTGCCGCTGGTGCGCACCAGCCCCGATCACGGCACCGCCTTCGACATCGCGGGCAGCGGCCGGGCCGACGCGAGCAGCCTGGTCGAGGCGATCCGGATGGCGCGCGCGCTGGCCTTCAGGGGCGCCTGAGGCCGTCGCGGATTTCGCGCAGCAGCATGATGTCCTCGGGCGGTCCGGCCGGCGGTGATTCCTCGTGCTTGCGACGCAGCTTGTTGATCTGCTTGACCATCATGAAGATGATGAACGCGAGGATCGCGAAGTTGACCACGATGGTGATGAAGTTGCCGTAGGCCAGCACCGGCACGCCGGCCTTCTTGAGGTCGGCCAGGTTGTTGGCCACACCGGCCGGTATCGTGCCCAGTACCACGTAGAGGTTCGAGAAGTCGAGCTTGCCGAACACCAGGCCCACCACCGGCATGATGATGTCGGCGACGATGGAATCGACGATCTTGCCGAAGGCGGCGCCGATGATCACGCCGACCGCGAGGTCGACCACGTTGCCCTTGACGGCGAACTCGCGAAACTCCTTCAGGAAACTCATGGGGGCTACCTCGCGCGCTTGTTGTTGGACCGCGGCAGTATAGGGGGGCGCCTGGCCGGCGGCCACGCCTTGCACTCGCGTTGAATTCGCTTGTGACGCTCCGCTACAATCGTCGGTTGACCCAAGCCCCCATCGAAGAAGACTGAGGACCCCCATGAGTGACATCTCCGTCGGCCGCCAGCGGATCGACAGCAGCAAGCGGACGTGGTTGATCGCATCAGGCTGTGCCGGCGCAGTGGGCGGAGTGGCCACCGCCATCCCGTTCGTCAGCACCTTCCAGCCTTCTGAAAAAGCCAAGGCAGCCGGTGCGCCGGTCGAGGTCGACATCGGTGGTCTACAGCCGGGCGAGAAGCTGACCGTCGAATGGCGCGGCAAGCCGGTGTGGATCCTCAAGCGCTCTGCGGCCCAGATTGCCGAGCTGCCCAAGCTCGACGGCCAGCTTGCCGATCCGCAGTCCAAGCGCAACCCCGACGAGTTCACCCCCGAGTACGCGCGCAACGAGAACCGCTCGATCAAGCCCGAGGTCCTGGTGGTCGTTGGCATCTGCACCCACCTCGGCTGCTCGCCGATCGACAAGCTCCAGGCCGGCCCGCAGCCTTCGCTGCCCGACGACTGGCACGGCGGCTTCCTCTGCCCCTGCCACGGTTCGACCTTCGACCTGGCCGGCCGCGTCTTCAAGAACAAGCCCGCACCCGACAACCTGCCGGTGCCCCCGCACATGTACCTCTCCGACACGCGCCTTCTTATCGGCGAAGACAAGAAGGCCTGAGGAGCAAAGGAACATGGCTGAATTCAAGGAAATCTCGCCCAACGCCCCCGCCGGCGAAAAGCTGCTGAACTGGGTCGACAACCGCTTCCCGCTGACCAAGCTGTGGAACGACCAGTGGGGCCAGTACTACGCGCCGAAGAACTTCAACTTCTGGTACATCTTCGGCTCGCTGGCCATGCTGGTCCTCGTGATCCAGATCGTGACCGGCATCTTCCTCGTGATGCACTACAAGCCCGATGCGGCGCTGGCCTTCGCCTCGGTCGAGTACATCATGCGCGACGTGCCCTGGGGCTGGCTGATCCGCTACATGCACTCGACGGGTGCCTCGGCCTTCTTCATCGTCGTGTACCTGCACATGTTCCGCGGCCTGATCTACGGCAGCTACCGCAAGCCGCGCGAGCTGATCTGGATCTTCGGCTGCGCCATCTTCCTCTGCCTGATGGCCGAGGCCTTCATGGGCTACCTGCTGCCCTGGGGCCAGATGAGCTACTGGGGCGCGCAGGTGATCGTGAACCTGTTCTCCGCCATCCCCTTCGTCGGCCCCGACCTGGCCCTTTTGATCCGCGGCGACTACGTGGTAAGCGACGCCACGCTCAACCGCTTCTTCAGCTTCCACGTCATCGCGGTGCCGCTGGTGCTGCTGGGCCTGGTGGTCGCGCACCTGATCGCGCTGCACGAGGTGGGCTCGAACAACCCTGATGGCATCGAGATCAAGGCCAAGCGCGGCCCCGACGGCCATCCGCTGGACGGCATTCCCTCGCATCCGTACTACACGGTGCATGACATCTTCGGCGTGGTGGTGTTCCTCACCATCTTCTCGGCCGTGATCTTCTTCGCGCCCGAGGCCGGCGGCTACTTCCTGGAGTACAACAACTTCATCCCGGCCGATTCGCTGAAGACGCCGAACCACATCGCGCCGGTCTGGTACTTCACACCCTACTATTCGATGCTGCGCGCGATCACCAGCGAGATGATGTATGCACTGATCGCCTGCGTGATCGCGGCCGCCGTCTTCGGCGTCTGGAAGGCGCGCGTCGCAGCGATCTTCAAGGCCGTCATCGTGATCGTCGCCGTCGGCGTCGCGGCAATGATGCTGTCGATCGACGCCAAGTTCTGGGGCGTTGTCGTGATGGGCGGCGCGGTCATCATCCTGTTCTTCCTGCCCTGGCTGGACCACAGCCCGGTGCGCTCGATCCGCTACCGTCCGGGCTGGCACTGGTACCTGTACGGCCTGTTCGTCATCAACTTCGTGGTCCTTGCCTACCTCGGCGTCCAGCCGCCGTCACCGACGGGCGAGCGCGTGTCGCAGGTCGGTACGCTCTTCTATTTCGGTTTCTTCCTGCTGATGCCGTGGTGGAGCCGCCTCGGCGAATTCAAGCCGGTGCCCGAGCGCGTGACCTTCCACGCGCACTGAGAGAGCCGGAGCACACAACAATGAAGAAACTGATCCTCACGTTGATCGCAGCGCTCGGCATCGTCGCCGGCGCGCATGCCGCCGAGGGCGGCCTCGCCTGGGACAAGGCGCCCAACAAGACCAACGACCTGGCTGCCTTGCAGAACGGTGCCAAGCTGTTCGTCAACTACTGCCTCAACTGCCATTCGGCGGCGTTCATGCGCTACAACCGGCTGCAGGACATCGGCATCAGCGAGCAGCAGATCAAGGACAACCTGCTGTTCACGACCGACAAGGTTGGCGAGACCATGAAGGCCAACCTCGACCCGCTCCAGGCCAAGGCCTGGTTCGGCGGCGTTCCGCCCGACCTCACCCTGGTCGCCCGCTCGCGCGCCGGCCACGGCGGCACCGGGGCCGACTATCTCTACACCTACCTGCGCACCTTCTACCGCGACGACACCAAGGCGACTGGCTGGAACAACCTGGTGTTCCCCAGCGTCGGCATGCCTCACGTGCTGTGGGAACTGCAGGGCGATCGCCGCCCCGTCTTCGACAAGGTCGAGTCCCATGGCCATGCGGCCGAGGTGTTCAAGGGTTGGGAGCAGGTCACGCCCGGCACCATGACGCCGCTTCAGTACGACCAGGCGATGGGCGACCTCGTGGCCTATATGCAATGGATGGCCGAGCCGGCGCAGAACACCCGCATCCGCGTCGGCGTCTGGGTTTTGCTGTTCCTGGTCATGGCGCTGGTCTTCGTGTGGCGTCTCAATGCCTCGTATTGGAAAGACGTGAAGTAACAGAGGGAACGCGACCCGGCTTTGCGGGCACGCGTCCTTGCGGAGTGGGTTGCCCAGAGCAACCCACTCTTTTTAGTTTTTAGGAGCCTTAAGCCATGATGGTCTTGTATTCAGGAACGACCTGCCCCTTCTCCCATCGCTGCCGCTTCGTGCTGTTCGAAAAAGGCATGGACTTCGAGATCCGCGACGTCGATCTCTACAACAAGCCCGAGGACATCAGCGTGATGAACCCGTACGGCCAGGTGCCTATCCTGGTCGAGCGGGATCTGATCCTGTACGAGTCGAACATCATCAACGAGTACATCGACGAGCGCTTCCCGCATCCACAGCTGATGCCCGGCGACCCGGTCGACCGCGCCCGCGTGCGCCTGTTCCTGCTCAATTTCGAGAAGGAGCTCTTCGTCCATGTTTCCACGCTTGAGAACCGCAGTGCCAAGGGCAACGAGAAAGCGCTGGAAAAGGCCCGCTCGCACATCCGCGACAGGCTGACACAGCTCGCGCCCGTGTTCCTCAAGAACAAATACATGCTTGGCGACAATTTCTCGATGCTGGATGTCGCCATTGCGCCGCTGCTCTGGCGCCTGGATTACTATGGCATCGACCTGAGCAAGAATGCGGCACCGCTCTTGAAATACGCCGAGCGCATCTTCTCGCGCCCGGCTTACATCGAAGCGCTGACGCCGTCCGAAAAGGTCATGCGCAAGTAAACGCGAACGCTGCTGCTTTTTCCATGATCAATGCGCTGGAGTCCTCTTCGACCCGTCCGTACCTGATCCGGGCGCTGTACGAATGGTGCACGGACAACGGCTTCACCCCCTACGTGGCGGTGCAAGTCGACGATACCGTGCAGGTGCCGCGCGAGTATGTGAAGAACGGCGAGATCGTGCTGAACATCAGCTTCGATGCGACCAGCTCGCTCAAGCTGGGTAACGACTTCATCGAGTTCAAGGCCCGCTTCGCCGGCACCGCGCGCGAGATCAGCGTGCCGGTCGGCCGCGTGATCGCGATCTATGCGCGCGAGAACGGCCAAGGCATGGCCTTTCCGGCGCCGGCTCCTACCGCGGCGCCGGCCGATGCCGGCGGCACGCAAGCGGGTCTGGCAGCGCCCGCGGCGCGCGTGCCCTTGCGCGATGCCTCCCGCGGCGCGGAAGCCGATGCCGGCAAGGTGGTGCACCTGATCAGCGGCGAGAGCGCGACGGAGGACGCCGCGGCAACAACGACGGCATCTACGCCGCCGGACCCGGAAGATCCCCCGCGGCCACCGGGTGCGGGTGGTTCGCGTCCTTCACTGAAACGCATCAAGTAGCAGCAGAAGCGACCGGACGGCGCGCGCGGGGACGCCGTTAGAATCAACGCCCATTCCGATGCCGCTTTAGCTCAGTTGGTAGAGCAACCGCCTTGTAAGCGGTAGGTCGTCAGTTCGATTCCGACAAGCGGCACCACAAACAAGCCCAGATGAGTCCAAGACCATCCGGGCTTTCTTCTTTTCCCTCCGAAGGCTTGCGATCACTCGAGTGACCTGAGCGCGTCGTCTCTCTTCATCACCGTCGCGTACTTCTGATCCATGTCAAAGAGGCTTGCCTCGTGCGGACCCAGCGCGCGATCGCCGACACAGTCCGAGACGACCAGCGGCCGGAAGCCCCAGGACATCGCATCGACCACGCTGGCCCGAACGCAGCCGCTGGTGACGGCGCCCGCGACCAGCAGCGTCTGTATGCCGCGCTGCGCCAGCCAGGCAGCCAGCGAAGTCCCGAAGAAGGCTGAAGGTACCGTCTTGCGCACGACCAGTTCCCCGGCGCGCGGCGCGAGCTGGGCCACGATGGCGCTGTTGGGTGTCTTCTCCTTGAGGCTCAGCATGCCGGGCACCTTGATCGAGAAGATGTTGTGATCGGCGTCGTCATCCGCATAGACGATGCGGCTGTGGGCGATGGCCCAGCCCCGTTCGCGCGCGGCGGCGAGCAGCGGGACTGTATTCGCGATGGCCGCGGGAATGTTCCCCCCGCCGAAGACCTCCGGATCGGCGAAGCCATTGACGAAGTCCACGATCAGGAGGCCCACCGGGCCCCGCAGCGGCAGCGAAGCGCCGAAGCCCTGGCGTTCGTAGGTCTCGATTTCAGCGTGCATCGTCGGGCCCCATTCCATCCAGCACCTTGCCGTGGCGCACCATGTCTTCGCCGTCCAGCCGCACGGTGCAGCGGCGCAGCGGAATGTCGATGTGGCAGGCCGTCGTGCGGCTGCCGCCCGCCTCGTTGTTCGGGCCGAGCGAGAACAGGAAGTTGCCTTCATAGGCGCGCGCATCCATGCCGATGGAAGCCTCGCGGTTGTAAAGGCCCAGCGTCGACCAGCGCGCGCGCGGCTGCAAGCCCCAGCCGATGTGCGAGATTGCGTAGGCCTCGGGGTCGTGGAAGGAGGCCATGTAATCGTTCAGGAGTTCGGCGTCGAGGCCGCCTTCAATTTTCGTCGCATAGCCCTTCTCGACCGTGAGCACGATGCGGTCCGCGGCGTAGGCCTTCTGCGGCAGCAGGATGTCGCCGCGGTCGATCACGATGCGCCCGCTGGCGCCGCCTTCGTCGGGGAAGGTCAGGACGAAGCCGCTAGGCCAGTGGTCCCAGCGCCCGGGCTCGTCGACGAAGCCGTATTCGCTGATCGCCGGGAACTGGCCCAGCGGGCAGCGCAGGTCGGTACCGGCGTCGGAGACGACATGCATCCGCGTGGCGCGGGCGATGCGCGCGGCCGCGGCCTTCACGCGCGCGCGGTCGGCCTCGGTGGGCAGCATCCGCACCAGCACCTCGGGCGGCTCGACCGCGAGCAGGATCTTCGTGCCCGAGGCCAGGATCTCGTGCTGCTCGGGCGAGAACAGCAGCGTCATCAGGTCGAGGACCAGGTCGCTCGCCTTGAGCGCGGCGATCGCCGCATTGTTGCCGGTGAGCGGCGTGGTTCCCAGGTAGGCCAGGCTGTCGCGGCTCAGCGATTTCTCGGCGTTGACCGGCGGCAGGTCCAGCCGGTTGACGATCGCGCCCTTGGCCTGCGCGGCCGCCAGCGCGCACTGCAGCGTCTGTGGGTGCGTGGCGGCGCTGGTGAGCACGGTCACGGTCTGGCCGGGCTCGAGCCTCGACAGGGTCAGCACCTGGTTCCAGGCGCCGATCAACTGATGGTCACTGACGGGCATGGGTTTCTCCTTCGAAAGGAACACCGAGGAAATCGCCGAAGGCGCGGTAGAAGCCGGACGCGTCGTCCCACGGGATCATGTGGCCCGCGTTCGGCACGTGCGCGACCTGCATCGCCGGCATCAGCTGCTGCAGTTCTTCGAGATCGGTCGGACGGATCACGTCGCCGCGGCCGGCCGCGATGAGCAGCGTCGGCACCTCGATGTGCCTCAGGTCGGCGTGGATGTCGTCCTGGTGGAAGCCGTCGTAGGTGGCGACGATCGCGCGCTCGTCGCAGGTGTGCAGCCATTCGGAGCGCAGGCGCAGCTCGGCATCGGTCCAGGTCGGCGAGAAGGCGCGCAGCGCCTCGAAGCCGGCACCGTCGCGCATGAGGCGGATCGAGTCGATGTACCAGTCCAGCTTGGCGGGGTAGGCGCGCCGACCCGGGCCGGAGACAGGCGGATCGATGAGAACCAGCCGTTCGAGTCGGCCGCCATGATGGCGCGCGGCGCGGATGCCGATGCGCGCGCCCATCGAGTGGCCGACGAGCGCGTAGCCGTCGAGTCCGAGGGTTTCAGCGAACGCGCCGACGTCGGCCGCGCAGGCGTCCAGCGCGTAGTCGAGCGAGGCCGACGCTTCCGACAGGCCACGGCCGCGCACATCGAGCACGTAGGTGTCGAAATGGCGGCCGAAGCGCTCGGCGACGAAGCCCCAGGTCACGGCCGGGCTGGTGATGCCCGGTACCACGACCACCGGCCGGCCCTTGCCACCGTAGCGCAGGTAGTGCTGGCGGATGCCGTTGGCGCGCAGGTTCGCGCCGTACAGGAATGTGCTGTCCGTCATCGGCGGGTCCGCTTCAGTACGCGCCGGACAGCAGCGCGCCCGCGCCAGGCACCACCGGCTCGAGGTCGAGGGCCTTCAGCATGGCGTAGGTGGTCGCGATGGCGGCGGTCACCACGGGCTTGCCGGTCATGGCCTCGACCTTGGCGACCGAGGGCAGCGACGGCATCTGCACGCAGGCAGACAGCACGATCGCATCGACGTCCCGCGTGTTCATGCCGGCGACGATTCCCGGCAGCAGTGTCGGATCGTGGCGGCCGACTTCGAGGTTGTCGGGGATCTCCAGCGCGCGCCAGTCGACCACCTCGTAGCCTTCGTTGCGGATGTAGTCGACCACCAGCTCGGTGAGCGGCCGCATGTACGGCGCCACCAGGGCGATGCGCTTGGCGCCGATCACCTTCAGCGCGTCGACCAGCGCGCCGGCGCTGGTTACCACCGGCGCGTTGCCACCATTCTCCTCGGTGCGCCCGCGCAGGCGCTGCTCGGAGCTTCGGTGGTATCCATGGCCCATAGCCATGATCGCGACCAGGCAGGCATAGCCGAGCACGTCGACGCGCGCATCGCTCAGCTCGAGCGCGCAGCGGTCGGATTCGGCGTCCATCGCGGCCAGCTCGTCCTTCTTCACCGTCTTCATGCGCATGCGGCTGGAATGAAAGGTGAAGCGCTCGGGCCGCACCAGCTGGCGCGCGCTCAGCATGGCGGGAATCTCGGTCTCCATGGTGGTGTTCGAGCTCGGCACGATCTGGCCGATGCGGTAGCTTGTCTGGGGCATGGTGGCTCCTTCGTTGATTGAATGGGCAAGAAGGCTCAGGCCGTGTTCAGCTTGAACAGGCGCTCGGCATTGCCGTGACACACGAGCGCGCGCGTGCGTTCGTCGAGCGGTGCGGTCTCGATGAAGTCGGCCGCGGTTGCCGTCGATTCATAGGGATAGTCGACCGAGAACATCACGGCCTCGGCACCCATTTCGCCGATCGCGCCGGCCAGCGTCGCGTGCGAGCACACGCCGGAGGTGGTGATCACGATGTTGCTGCCGATGTATTCGGAAGGCGCGCGCTGCAGCGTGAGCCCGTGCGGGTAGGCGGCGAATCGGCTGTCGAAGCGCCAGCGCTGAAACGGCAGGCCTTCGCCCATGTGGCCGAGCACCAGCGTGAGGCGCGGGAAGCGGTCGAACACGCCGCCGAACAGGAGCCTGAGCGCATGCGTCGCGGTCTCTACGTTCCATCCCCACGCCGCGCCGTGCAGCTCCGGGTGGCCCGCAAAGGAGGCAGGGATCGACGGCATGTCGATCGGGTGCAGGTACAGCGGCATGTCGAGGGCCTGCATGCGTTCCCAGAACAGGTCGTAGGCCGGGTCGTCGTAGTAGGTGCCTTGCGTGTGGCCGTTGACCAGGGCGCCCTTGAAGCCGAGCTGAACGACTGCGCGCTCGAGCTCGTCTGCGGCCGCCTTCGGGTCCTGCATCGGCAGCGCGGCGAAGCCGGCGTAGCGTGTCGGGCGGCGCGCCACGCGCTCGGCGAGAAAGTCGTTGTTCATCTTTGCGCCGTCAATGGCGGCGCGCAGGTCCGTCTCGCCCTGCACGCCCGGGCCGGTCTGCGACAGGATGACCAGGTCGATGCCTGCGCGATCCATCTCGTCGAGCCGCAGCGCATCGAAATCCGTGAGCCGGCGCGACAGCTCCTCGTACACGGCCGGATCGATGTGTTGCATGAAGCTCTTCGAATAGCGCTCGAAGCCGGGCGCCATGAAATGCTCTTCCAGCGCAATCTTGCGAATCCTCGTCATCAAAAATACTCCAGGGTGAAAACTAAGAGGTGTCTGCTGTGCGATCTACAGATCGAAGAGCATCACTTCGGTGTCGGGTGCCTCCGCCGCGACGGCGAGCGCGTCGTGGTGCGTGAAGCGCAGTGCGTCGCCCGCGTGCAGCAGCACGCCCGGATCGACCCGCAGCTCGCCCGCCACCACGTGCAGGTAGCCGAGCCGGTGCTTCTCGAGGCTGTAGCCCAGCGACATGCCCCGCGTCAGGCGGCTCACGAAGAGCCGCGCATCCTGGCCGACGGTGGCCGAGCCCTCGCGTCCGTCGGGCGAAGCGATCAGGCACCAGCGGTCGCGCTTGCTGCTCTCGTCGATGCGCACAAGCTCGCAGCCCGGACTCGCGCCGCGCTCGCGCGGATAGAGCCAGATCTGCAGGTGCCGCTCGGGCTCGGAGTCGGATGCATTCATCTCCGCGTGCGCGACGCCGGTGCCGGCGCTCATGCGATGCAGTTCGCCAGCACCGAACACGTAGTCGTTGCCGAGGCTGTCGGTGTGATGGATGCGCCCGTGGATCGGGTAGGTGAGGCTCTCGATGTCGCGATGGCCGTGCCACGCGAAGCCGCGCCCCGGCGCGACCCAGTCGTCGTTCAGCGCGCGCAGCGAACCCCAGTGCGTGTGGTTGGGATCGCGGTAGTCGCCGAAGGAAAAGCTGAAGCGCGCCTGCAGCCAGTCGGTCTCCTGCGTGCCGCGCTGATGGGCGCGCCGGATGCGGCTTTCGGGGATGGCGCTCGGGGGAGAAAGGGCCTGTGTGGACATCGCGTCGCTACAATGATCAGTGTGCTAACAAAAGGGGTTCAGGTGGCATCCAGGCAGCGTCGATCAGCGCGAGAAACCGCGATTCAGGAGCCCGGAATGGAGATGACCACCGTCGATCCGGCGAAGGAACTGCTTTTTGCACGCCCCGGCTTTCTGGTTCGGCGCCTGCACCAGATCCACTACGCGCTGTTCTTTGAAGAGTGCAAGTCCCAGAACGTTACGCCGGTGCAGTACGGCATCCTGACGGCTGTCTCCGTCTTGCCCGATCTGGACCAGACATCCCTCGGCCAGGAAGTCGGGCTCGACCGCACGACCACTGCCGACGTGGTCAAGCGCCTCGAGGACCGCGGCCTGGTCGAGCGCCGGGCGAACCCTGCAGACAAGCGCATGCGTCACGTGCGACTGACGGAGGAAGGCCGCAAGGTGGTCGAGTCGCTGCGCGGCGGCATGGCGCGCGCGCAGGAGCGCCTGCTCGAGCCGCTGCGCCCGGCGGAGCGCACCATGCTCATGGACTTGATGCGCATCCTGGTCGAGGCCAACAACCAGTACAGCCGCACCGTGCTGCGCACGATCTGAGTCCTTGCTGACGATCACAACGGATACACCAGGTCGTTGGCGATGATCGTCGTGTCGTAGATCGCCTGCCGTTCCTTCAGCAGCAAGCCGCCGTCCACGCGCACGAAGCGGTCGTAGTACGTGCCGGCCATGTGAATCGTGCTTGGACCCTCGACCAGCGTCTGCAGCAGCAGGAAATTGGCCTGCGCAGCGATCTCGCCCGATGTCGATTCCGAAGTGACACGCGTGTTGGTCACCAGGTGCAGGTTGTAGCGCGGCGCGAACATCTGCGTGCGCGCGATCGCGACGGCGCGGTCATGCATCATGCCCCGGCCCTGCGCGTACACGAGGCCCACCGGCAGGCCGAGCTCGGCGTTCTCTCGCGCGGTCACTCGGTAGGTGGCGTCCTCGGCGAAGAAGTCGGGCCATGCTTCCACGTGGCCGGCATCGAGCACGGCGCAATACTCGGCGTTGAAGTCTTCGATCTCATGGCGCAGCGCGAGCGCACGGACAGGATCGATGCCGCGCTGGCGGTAGAGGGAATGGGTCGGGGTCTTCATGGCTCAGAACCCCATCACTTCGCGGTAGTAGCCGTACATCGCGCGGATCGCCGCTTCCGAGATCAACGACTTGGTCGTGCCCACGTGGTTCGAGTCGAGCTTCAGCACATTGCGGTCGGTGCTGGAGCGGCGCACGCCCTCCTGCACGAACTTCATCGCCTCGTTGTCCTCCAGGCCGAGAAAGCCGGCCGGCCCCATCAGGTTGCCCTGGCGCAGGCGATGCTGTTCCATCTCCTCGGTGTCGTCCTCGTAGCCGAACATGGTCCACTGCATGATCATGCTGTTGGGGCCGTTCGGCACGATCTGGCGTACGCCCAGCGTGTTCATCTCGCGCTGCACCACCAGGTTCGGCCAGATGGTCTGCATGGTGACCGACCAGGGCGAGTCGAACTCCTTCACGTAGTCGAGGAAGCGGTCGTCGCGCAGGCGCATGCCCTCGTGGAATGAGCGCATCTCCTTCTTGTTCTCGTCGCTGACCGCCGCGTACTTGTCCTCCTTCTTGGCCGACGCCATGGTGCCGTGGCGGCCATGGACCGGGTCCGCGATCATCGCTGCCTCGTTGCCTGCGACCAGGAGACCGAACACCACGAGGAAGGAATGCAGCAGCGTCGCGTGGTATGGGTCCTTCAGGTTCTCGTGGTACATCTTCCAGTTGCAGGGCAGCTCGTTCCTGTAGTAGCCGTGCACCTTCAGCCGCTTGCCGTTGAAGACGACGTCGAAGTCCTTCAGGATCTCCGGCGTGAGGTATTCCTCCAGCGGCTCCATGTCACTCGCATAGGAGGCGAAGATCACGCCGTTGCGCGTGGCTACGTGCAGCTTGAGGAGGCCGTGGTCCTCGTTGCGGAACTCCTTGGGCATGCCGCCCTCCCGGTTGACGCCGCGCTTGAAGGGCACGCCCTGCAGGTTGCCCTTGAGGTCGTAGGACCACTGGTGGTACGGGCAGACGAACTCGGTCGTGTTGCCCTGGCCGTGGCGGCAGAACTCTGCGCCGCGGTGCGCGCAGCGGTTCTCGAACACGTTGACCGAGCCGTCGGCGGCACGCGCCACGACCACCGGCGTCGCGCCCACGTAGGAGCGCTTGAAGTCGCCGGTGTTCGGGATCTCTGCTTCGAGCGCGACGAAGTTCCACGAGCGGCCGCGGAAGATCTTTGCCATCTCCTGGTCGTAGACCGCCTGGCTGGTGTAGACCCAGTCGGGAATGAAGTGCAGCGCGTCTTCGGGCCATTTGCAATCGGACAGTGCGGCGTCCTTGGTGCTCGGCGTCCAGTTGATGACCGCGTGGGTGCTGTACATGGAAATCTCCGTCAGGGAAGTGAATAGGTGGCGGCAACGGTGTCGCGCACCGCCTGCCGCATGGGAATCGATGCATCGCAGAGCGCTGCGGCGCGGCAGGGCGTACGCCGTTCGACGAGCGCGCGCAGCTGGCGCAGGTCGCCGCCGGCATTGACTGCGATGGCATGGCACAGACGGGCCTCGCTGTCGAAGCCGAGCAGGAGAAATTTCGGCGTCGCGTCATCGGGTGCCTGCGAGCCGCGCAGCTGGTAGGTCAGGCCCGGCACCGGCATTCCGAGCATCTGCACGTTGCAGCCGAACTGGTCGGTCCAGAACCACGGCGTGGCGGCGGGCTCGGTCGCCACGCCCAGCATCCCGCCGGCCGCGATGCGCGCCTGCTCGTTCGCGCTTTGCCAGGACTCGAGCCGGATCTCTTCGCCCAGGAGGGGCTGGAACTGACTCGTGCAGTCGCCTGCGGCGAAGATGTGCGCAGCGCTCGTGCGGCATTGCGCATCGATCCGGATGCCACCATTGACCGGATTCAGCTCGAGCCCGCTTGCACGCGCCAGTTCCACCTCGGGCACGAGGCCGATGGCGACCACGAGCAGAGCAGCGTGCAGCGCGCTGCCGTCGTCCAGGGCGATCTCGACGCCGTCGGGACACGGTCTGATCGACGTGCAGCGGCAAGCCAGCCGCAGGTCGATTCCGGTGCGACGCACACGCTGTTCCAGCCACTGCGAGAACGCCACCGGCACTGCGCGCGCCAGCACGTGTGGCGCGCTCTCGAGCACAGCGACTTCGAGCCCCATGGCGCGCGCGGTGGAGGCGATCTCCAGTCCCAGAAACCCTGCGCCGAGCACCACCAGCGACTTGCCCTGCCGCATCGCCCCGCGCAGCGCCTGCGCGTCGGCAAGCGTGCGGATGGTGTGGACGCCCGGGGTCCCTTCGGGCAGATCGGGAAGTCCGCGTGCCCGCCCGCCCGTTGCGAGCAGGCAGCGGCTGAAGGACAGCGCCTCGCCGTCGCTGCAATGCGCCACCGACCGCGCGGCATCGATCGAGGCGACCACGGTGCCGAGCCGCAGCTCGATCGAGTGGTCCGCATGGAAGCCCGCCGGGTGGATGCCGATGCGTTCGTCCATCGCGGCGTCGCACAGCACAGCCTTGGACAGCGGCGGCCGTTCGTAGGGCAGCGGCTGCTCGCTGCCAACCATCACGATGCGGCCCGCGTGGCCGAAGGCGCGCAGCGCCGCCGCTGCGGTGGCGCCTGCCTGTCCGGCGCCGACGATGAGGATGGGGTCCTCGTGCGACATCGACCGCTCCTCAGGCATCGACCAGCACATCGGTGCCCTCGACGCGCACCGGATAAACCCGGATCGGCTGCGTCGCCGGCGCGCACAGGGCAGCGCCCGTGCGCAGGTCGAAGCGCGCCTGGTGCAGCGGGCATTCGATGCAGCCGTCTTCGACGTAGCCGTCGGAGAGCAGGGCGTACTGGTGAGTACAGACGTTGTCGGTGACGTGGAACTCGCCGGCGCTGCGATAGAGCGCGAGCTGTGCGTCGCCGAGTGCGATCGGCATGACTTCGTCGTCCTGCAACTGAGTCGCAGCGGCAATCCGGATCCAGGCCATGAGGCGTCCTTTGAAACGTACACTGAGATGTTGTCGTCAGTGTACTGAACATATATCGCCTTTGTCTACGGGCTTACCCTGGCACGATTCCCGCTGTGGCGGTGCACGCCTGGCCGAGGCACCAACCTAGTGCCGATCGTTGGCAAAACTGCAGTATTCATGCCCTTGCATCGGGCGTGTCCATGCTTTCTGCACCATCCGGGATAGTCCTAGTGAAAGAGCGTTGACACTGCTTAATCTGGTCAGCATACTGACAATAATCCTGCCGTCCACGAACTGAAGTTCGCTCCGGCTCCGACTTGTTCATCACCAACTGGAGTGACTCCATGCAGCGACGCCGCTTTCTAGAGAAGACCGGGACCCTGGCGGGCCTGGCAACCCTTGCCGCACCCGCGCTGGCGCAGACGGCGCCCAGCGTGAAGTGGCGCATGTCGACGAGCTGGCCGAAGAGCCTCGACACCATGTACGGCTCGGCCGACCACCTGTGCAAGCGCGTCGCCGAGCTGACCGACGGAAAGTTCGAGATCCGGCCCTTTGCCGGCGGCGAGATCGTTCCGCCGGCGCAGAACATGGACGCGGTCAGCAACGGCACCATCGAATGCAGCCATGTGCTGGCCTCGGCCTTCATCGGCAAGGACCCCGCGCTCGCCTTCGATGCCGGACTCGCATTCGGTCTCAATGCACGCCAGCACAACGCCTGGGTACACGCCGGCGGCGGCATGCCCCTGCTGCGCGCGCTCTACAAGAAGCACGGCATCGTCAATTTCGTCTGCGGCAACGTCGGTGTCCAGATGGGCGGCTTCTTTCGCAAGGAGATCAAGTCGGTGGCCGACCTGCAGGGCTTGAAGATGCGCATCGGCGGCATCGGCGGCATGGTGCTGGCGAAGATGGGCGCAGTGCCGCAGCAGATTCCCGCATCGGACATCTACTCCGCGCTCGAGAAGGGCACCATCGACGCGGCCGAATGGATCGGCCCCTACGACGACGAGAAGCTGGGCCTTCATCGCGTGGCGCAGCACTACTACACGCCAGGCTGGTGGGAAGGCAGCGCATCGATCACGGCCATGGTCAACGAGAAGGCGTGGGCAGCATTGCCGCCGACCTACAAGGCGGCCTTCGACTGCGCGGCCTCGGAGCAGACGATGCGGATGCTGGCCGAGTACGACGCGCGCAATCCGGATGCGCTGAAGAGGTTGATCGGGCAGGGCGCGAAGCTCGCGTACTTCCCCCGGGATCTCATGACCGCGGCCTACAACGCCTCCAACGAGGTGTACGAGGAGCTTTCGGCCAGGAACGCGGACTTCAAGGCCATCTATCCCAAGTGGAACGAATTCCGCCAGAGCGAGGCGAGCTGGTTCCGGGTCGCCGAGAGCGCGCTCGACAACTTCACCTTCGCTGCAGTCACCAAGAACAAGACCTGAGTCCCCTCACGCCGGAAGCCGCCATGAACCTCCTGCTGCGCGCGTCGGGCCTGATCGACGCATTGAACCGATGCGTCGGCCGGCTGGCCTGCTGGCTGATCCTGCTGGCCGTTCTGATCAGCAGCGGCAATGCGGTCGCCCGCAAGACGCTGAACATGAGCTCGAACGCGATGCTGGAGATCCAGTGGTACCTGTTTGCGGCGGTCTTCCTGCTGTGCGCCGGCTACACGCTGCTCAGCAAGGAGCACGTCCGGGTCGACCTGATCTTTTCGCAGCTGTCGCGGCGCAAGCAGCTGTGGGTCGAGATCGGCGGCACGCTGCTGTTCCTCGCGCCGATGACGGTGCTGATCCTCGTGCTCTCCTGGGCCCCCTTCGTCGACGCCTGGGCGAGCGGCGAAGTCTCCGCCAATGCAGGCGGGCTGATCCGCTGGCCGGTGAAGCTGCTGATCCCGCTCGGCTTCGGCCTGCTGCTGCTGCAGGGGCTGTCCGAGATCATCAAGGACGTGGCCGAACTGCGCGCCTTGCGCGGCGAGCAGGGGACCGTTCCATGATCGAGCTCCTGACGGCGTACCTCGCGCCGGTCATGTTCGCCTGTCTCGTGCTGCTGCTGCTGGTCGGCTACCCGGTGGCGTTCGCCGTCGGCGCCAACGGGCTGCTGTTCGGTGCAGTGGGCATCTGGCTCGGACTGATCGAGCCGTCCCTGTTCCAGGCCTTGCCGGAACGGGTGTTCGGCATCATGTTCAACGAGACGCTTCTGGCGATTCCGTTCTTCACCTTCATGGGTCTCATCCTCGAGCGCAGCGGCATGGCCGAGGAGCTCCTGGACACCATCGGGCAGCTCTTCGGCCCGGTTCGCGGCGGCCTGGCGTATGCGGTGATCCTGGTAGGCGGCCTGCTGGCTGCGACCACCGGCGTGGTGGCTGCCTCGGTCATCTCGATGGGCCTGATTTCGCTGCCGATCATGCTGCGCTACGGCTACGACAAGCGCCTGGCCACCGGTGTGATCGCGGCGTCGGGCACGCTGGCGCAGATCATTCCGCCGTCGCTGGTGCTGATCGTGCTGGCCGACCAGATGGGCCGCTCGGTCGGAGACATGTACGCCGGCGCCCTGGTGCCCGGGCTGCTGCTGGTGGTCCTGTACATGGCCTATGTCTTCTTCCATTCGCTTTGGAAGCCGGCGGCGGCGCCGCCGTTGCCGCCCGAGGCCCGTACCCTGCGCGGCGGCGCGCTGCTGCTGAAGGTCATGACCTCGCTGGTGCCGCCGCTCGTGCTCATCTTCCTCGTCCTCGGCACCATCTTCATCGGGCTTGCGACCCCGACCGAAGGCGGCGCGATGGGGGCCGTCGGCGCGCTGCTGCTCGCACTGGGTCGGCGCCGCCTGTCGCTGCCGCTACTGAAGCAGGCGATGGACAAGACCGCCAAACTCACGTGTTTCGCGATCTTCATCCTGGTCGGTGCGACGGTGTTCGGGCTGGTCTTTCGCGCCGTGAACGGCGACGTCTGGGTCGAGCACCTGCTGCTCGACCTGCCCGGTGGACAGCTCGGCTTCCTGATCGTCGTCAACCTGATGGTGTTCGTGCTGGCCTTCTTCCTCGACTTCTTCGAGCTTGCCTTCATCATCGTGCCGCTCCTCGCGCCCGTCGCGGACAAGCTCGGGATCGACCTCATCTGGTTCGGCGTGCTGCTGGCCGTCAACATGCAGACTTCGTTCATGCATCCTCCCTTCGGCTTTGCGCTGTTCTACCTGCGCTCGGTCGCGAGCAAGGACGTGAGGACCGGTGACATCTATCGCGGCGCGATACCCTTCGTGCTGCTGCAGCTCGTGATGGTCGCGCTGGTGATCGCCTTCCCCCGGCTCGTGACCGGCAACGTCCACCAGGCGAAGGCGGTCGACCTGAGCAAGATCCGGATCGAGGTGCCGCAACAGGCGGACGATGCGTCGTCGGCCTACCCCGGAGCCGCAGGCGCGGCCAGCCCGGCGCTGCCCGGCCCCGCCAACCCGTGACCACCCCCAAGGAGACCCCGTTGGATCCAGCCAGCCACGACCCCAGAACACAAGGCCAGGGCGTCGGCGCCCGCGTCGAACGCAAGGAAGATGCGCGCCACCTGCACGGCCGCGGCCGCTTCGTTGCCGACATGGACATGCCGGAGCTCAGCGAGGTCGCCTTTCTGCGCAGCCCGCTCGCCCATGCGCGCATCGTCTCGGCACGGCTGCCGCAGGAAGGCGCCGAGCGCGTCGTGCTGCGCGAGTCGATGGCGGATGCGCTCGACATCGTGGCCGATTCCACGCTTCCAACCTACCAGTCCTCGGCCCAGCCGCCGCTCGCCTGCGGCAAGGTCCGCTTCGTCGGGGAGCCGGTCGCCATGGTGTTCGCGCCGACGCGGGCCGAGGCCGAGGACCTGGCCGAGCAGGTCGAGGTCGAGTTCGAGGACCTGCCGGTCTATGCCGATGCGGCGTCGTCGCGTGCCGCGACGGGCGAGCTGATGCACCCGGGCTGGCGCGACAACACCTTCGTCACGCTGAAGGCCGACAAGGACTTCGAGCTGCACGCGAAGCAGGCCTCGCTGGTCGTCAAGCGCTCGATCGACCTCGCGCGCCAGTGCATGGTGCCGATGGAGGGCAAGGCGGTGCTGGCCTACTGGGACCACCAGGCCGACCAACTCGTGGTGGTGAGCGCCACGCAGGTGCCGCACATGATCCGCACCGTCATCGCGCAGTGCCTGGGGCTGGAGCAGGGGCGCGTGCGCGTGATCTCGCCGGACGTCGGAGGCGCCTTCGGCTACAAGTGCGTGCTCCAGCAGGAAGAGCTGTGCGTCGCCTGGCTGGCCAAGACGCATCGCAAGCCCTTTCGCTACATCGAGGACCGCCGCGAGCACCTCATCGCCGGCGCCAACACGCGCGAGCACCACTACGAGATGACGGCGTATGCCGACGCGCGCGGCCGCCTGCTGGCGCTGGACGCCCGCATCACCATCGACGGCGGCGCCTACTCGGTGTGGCCCTTCACGATCGGCCTCGAGCCCGGGCAGGCGGTCGGAAACCTGCCCGGTCCGTACGCGTTCGGCGGCTACCGCTGCGTCACCGAGGCGGTCGCGACCAACAAGCCCGGCTTCGTGCCCTATCGCGGCGTGGCGCGCACGGGCGTCTGCTTCGCGATGGAGCTCACGATGGATGCCATCGCCCGCGCTGTCGGGCGCGAGCCCTGGGAGGTGCGCCTCGAGAACCTGGTGCCCGCGTCGGCCATGCCGCATGTCAATGTCGCCAACAAGCATTTCGACAGCGGCGACTATCCGGCCAGCCTGCGCAAGGCGTGCGAGATGATCGGGCTCGATGCCGTGCGCGAGCGCCAGCGCACGGACGAGGCCGACGGCCGGCTCATCGGCGTGGGCTTCGCCACCTACACGGAGCAGTCGGCGCACGGCACCTCGGTGTTCGCGACCTGGGGCACGCCCGTAATCCCGGGCTTCGACTCGGCCACGGTCCGCGTCACGCCCGACGGCGGCCTCGAAATGCGCGTCGGCGTCCATTCGCACGGCCAGGGCATGGAGACCACCTTCGCGCAGATCGCGCACGAGGTCCTCGGCATCGACATCGCAAGCATCAAGCTCGTGCACGGCGACACCGGCCTCACGCCTTTCTCCACCGGGACCTATGCCTCCCGCTCGCTGGTGATGTCGGGAGGTGCGGTATCGAAGGCCTGCAAGGCGCTGGCACCGCGCATCCTGCACATCGGAGCGCACCTGCTCGGCGCCACGCCGCAAGAGGTGTCGATCGAAGCGGGCCGCGTCGTCGGCCCCGCGGGCAGCGTGCCGATCAGCGAAGTGGCGCAGGCCTGGTACCTGCGCCCCGACCGGCTGCCGGCCGACGTGGACGCGCAGGGCCTCGAGGTCACGACCGGTTTCAAGCCGAAGGTCGATACCGGCGCCTTCACCTACGCGAGCCACGCGGTCACGGTCGCGGTCGACCCGGACATCGGCCACGTCGAGATCCTCGACTACGTCGTCGTCGAGGACTGCGGCACCATGATCAATCCGATGGTGGTCGAGGGGCAGACCTACGGCGGCGTTGCGCAAGGCATCGGCACCGCGCTGTACGAGGAGACGCCGTACGACCGCAACGGCCAGCCGCTGGCTTCGACCCTGGCTGACTACATGCTGCCGGGCGCGACCGAGGTGCCGAACCTGCGCATCCATCATTTCGAGACGCCATCTCCGCACACGGAGTTCGGCGCCAAGGGCATGGGGGAGGGCGGCGCGATCGCACCGCCGGCTGCCATCTTCAATGCCGTCAACGATGCCCTGCGCCCGCTCGGCGCCGAGGTGGCGCACACGCCGCTCACGCCGCGCCGCCTGCTCGAAGCCATCGCCGCCGCCCAGATCGCCGGCAGGCACAGGAAGGCCGCGTGAGGACCGAACGATGAAAGCCGCAAGCTTCGACTACCAACGACCGCCCACGCTGCAGGCGGCACTGCGCCTTCTGAGCGACGCCGGCGGCAGCGCGAAGGTGATGGGCGGCGGCCAGTCGCTCGGCCCGATGCTGAACCTGCGGCTCACGCGCCCGAAGCAGGTGATCGACGTCTCTGCCCTGGAGGAACTCCGGGGGGTCGCGCAGGATGGCGATGCGATCCGCATCGGCGCGGCCGTCACCCATGCCGAAATCGAGGACGGCGCGCATGCGCTGCTGCGCGGCGGCCTGCTGCAATCGGTCGCGGGCGGCATCGCGTATCGGGCGGTCCGCAACCGCGGCACCGTCGGCGGCAGCCTCGCGCATGCGGACCCGGCGGCCGACTGGGTGCTCGCCGCGTCGGCGCTCGGCGCAGAGGTCGAGGTCGCGTCGCAGGCGGGCACGCGCCGCGTGCCGATGGACGGATTCATGCAGGGTGCCTACACCACCGTGCTGGGCGAAGGCGAATTGCTCGTTGCGCTGCGGGTGCCGCAACTCGGTCCCGCCGCTCGCTGGGGCTACTTCAAGTTCTGCCGCAAGACCGGGGAGTTCGCCGAGGCCAGTTGCGCCGCGGTGTTCGATCCGGCGCGCAAGCTGGCCCGCGTCGTGCTCGGCGCGCTCGACGGCGCGCCCCAGGCGCTGCCTGCGCTGGCGGCCCAGGTCGCGCGCAGCGGCGCCGTGCCGTCTCGCGACGCCATCGCGGCGGCCGTTGCGGTTGCCGCGGCGTCCAAGGACGCCGTCGATCGCAAGTTGCTGGCCGTGGCCGTCGAGCGCTGCCTGGCCCAGGTTTTGACATTGGAATCCGTGCAATGACCTCCATCGCCATCGCCATCGAACTCAACGGCCGCAAGGTCCAGCGCGAGGTTCCTGCGCGCATGCACCTGGGCGACTTCGTTCGGGAAGAGGGGCGGCTGACGGGCACCCACCTGGGCTGCGAACATGGCGTCTGCGGCGCCTGCACGGTGCTGGTCGACGATCGGCCGGTGCGCTCGTGCATCGCCTTCGCGGCCGCGTGCGAGGGCCGAAGGGTGACCACGGTCGAGGGCTACGACGCCGACCCGGTGATGGCGCTGCTGCGTCCCGCCTTCTCGCGCCACCATGCATTGCAGTGCGGCTTCTGCACCCCGGGCATGCTGGCCACGGCGCGCGACATCGTGCTGCGCTTTCCCGAGGCCGACGAGGCGAAGATCCGCCTCGAGCTCTCGGGCAATCTCTGCCGCTGCACCGGCTACATGGGCATCGTCGCCGCGGTTCGCGACGTGCTGGCGCAATGCAGCACCGACGCACACGCGGACATCGCGGCGCTGCGTGGTGCATTGCGTGTCGAGGGCGGCGTTGCCGCAGCGCGCGCGTCGCCCGCACCGTTCGCGACCTTCGAAGCCGTCGACACCGGCAACGAGGCGGCGCCTGTCGAGCGCCGGGACGAGGCGGCCGAGCAGAGGGGCCCGGCCTCCTCCAGCGGAACCCGGATCCAGGGACATTTCAACGTTCCGTTCGCGCCCGCCGAAGTCTGGCGCTTCATGGCCGACCTGCCCGCCGTCGCCTCGTGCCTGCCGGGCGCCGAGCTGACCGAGCACGTCGGCGACCGGGTGAAGGGCCGCGTCGCGATCAAATTCGGGCCCATGTCCGCCAGCTTCAACGGCGCGGCGCGGCTCGAGCGCGACGACGCTTCCCGCTCGGCGGTGCTCAAGGGCGCCGGGCAGGACACGCTGAGCCAGTCGCGCGCCACCGGTGACGTGGCTTACAAGCTCGCCGAGGTGTCGTCGACGTCGACGCGCGTCGACGTCGACCTGCTGTACTCCTTGCAGGGCCCGCTCGCGCAGTTCTCGCGCTCGGGCCTGGTCAAGGATTTCGTCGGACGCCTGATCCAGGAGTTCGGCAAGAACGTGGCGCTGCGCATGGACCCCGCGCGCTCGCCCGACGCGCCGCTGCCGCCGGCACGGCTCAACGCCTTCAGCCTCGGCTGGAGCGTCTTGTGGTCGCGCATCCGGCGCATGTTCGGCGCCGGCGACTGACGAAGAGGCCGTCACCACTCCCTCATCCACCTCGACGCGCGCTTCGGCGCGTGCCGCGGGCGTCGTTTTGCCAATCGTTTCTGGAGATCCACTGTCATGAACGCATCGATTCCGAGAATTCTGGGCCGGCTGCTTGCCGGCTGCATCGGCCTGGGCCTGGCGGCGAGCGTCGCCGCACAGGGGGCGGAGAAACTGAAGGTCCGCCTCGACTGGACGCCCTGGGGCGTGCACGCGGCGATGCATCTCGCGCAGCAGAAGGGCTGGTTCGCCGCCTCCGGGCTCGACGTCCAGCTGGAAGACGGCAACGGCTCGGTGACGACGGTGCAGATCGTCGGCGCCGGCGACCAGTTCGACATCGGCCATGCGGCCCTGGCCTCGATGATGATCGCGCGCGACAAGGGCCTGCCGGTGAAGGGCGTGGCGGTGTTCGCGCGGCTGAGCGACGTCGGCCTGCTGGTGCCGCAGGGCGCGGACATCAAGGGGCCGAAGGACCTGAAGGGGAAGAAGGTAGCCTACACCGCGGGCTCGCTCGAGGCGCCGTTCATCGACGCCTTCCTGGCTGCCGGCGGGCTGAAGAAGAGCGACGTCGAGCTGATCAATGTCGACGCCGCCGGCAAGGCTGCCACCTACGCGGCCGGGCGCGCCGATGCCGCGTTCTCCACCATCCCCTTCTTCCTGCCGGTGGTGTCCCAGACCCGCCCGTCCGAAGCGATCCGCTTTGCCGACTACAACCTGAACATGCCCAGCTTCGGCCTGTTCACCTCCGAAGCCAAGATCGCATCGAAGCGCGAGGCGATCGCGAAGTTCGCCAGCGTCACCGCCGCCGCCTGGCAGTACGTCTACAGCGGCCACGAGGACGAGGCGGTCGACGCCATCGTCGCGCAGCGCCCGCAGGCCAAGCTCGACAGGAAGGTGCTGCGCGGACAGATCGATGCACTGCGCGGCTTCTTCCAGCTGCCGGCGCCCGCCGGCCAGCCGCTCGGCGCGCCGGTGGCGGCCGACTGGGGCGTCGCCGTGAAGACGCTCGGCGACGCCGGCCTCCTCAAGTCGATCAAGGACGGCAACGACTTCTTCGTCCCCGGTTTGGTCCGGCCCGTCACGCTCTCCGCTGCGGCACCCAAATGAGCGCCGCCACGATCCATGCAGCCGGCGTGCGCAAGGTCTACGAAGGCGCGCGCGCGCTCACCGCGCTCGACGGCATCTCGCTCGACGTGCGGCCCGGCGAGTTCGTCAGCATCCTGGGCCCGAGCGGCTGCGGCAAGAGCACCTTCCTGCGGTGCGTGGCCGGCCTGGAAGCCATCAGCGGCGGCGAGCTGCGGGTCGACGACCGGCCCGTCGCGGGGCCGCCCGACCACGTCGGCATGGTGTTCCAGCGCGATGCGCTGCTCGAATGGCGCACCATCGAACGCAACATCCTGCTGCCGATCGAGTTCGCCGGAAAGCCGACCGATGCCTATCGCGCGTCGATGGCGCAGCTGCTCAAGCTGACCGGCCTTTCCGAGTTCGGCGACCGCTATCCGCGCGAGCTCTCCGGCGGCATGCGGCAGCGCGCTGCCATCTGCCGCGCGCTCATCGACCAGCCCAGCCTGCTGCTGATGGACGAGCCCTTCGGCGCGCTCGATGCGCTCACGCGCGACCAGATGAACGTCGAGCTGCAGCGCATCTGGCTGGAAACGCGCAACACGGTGATGTTCGTCACCCATGGCATCGCCGAGGCGGTGTTCCTGGCCGATCGAGTCATCGTGTTCTCGCCGCGGCCGGGGCGCATCGCCGACGTCATCGAGGTCGACCTGCCGCGGCCGCGTCGGCTCGCGGTGCGCGAGACCGCGCAGTTCGGCGCCTGCACGGGCCGCATTCGCGACCTGTTCCACGAGATGGGACTCATCAACGAAGAGCCCGGCGCGGTCAAGGAAGAGGTGGAGGCATGAATACCTGGATGGCGAAAGGCCGCCAGTGGCTGGTCGGCGCGGTGACGATGCTGGTCTTCCTGCTCGCGTGGGAAGCGCTGGTGCGGCTGCTGCATGTGCGCCCGATCACCTTGCCGCCGCCAAGCGCGGTGCTCATCGAACTGGCGAGCGAATGGAGCTGGTATCTCGATCACACCGCGTACACGCTCCTGACCACGCTCGGCGGCTTCGCGCTGTCGGTGCTGGTCGGGGTGGCGTTGGCGATGATGCTGGTCGGCTCGCGCTGGTTCGAGCATTCGATCTATCCGCTGATCGTGGCCTTGAACAGCGTGCCCAAGGTCGCGGTGGCGCCGCTCTTCGTCATCTGGCTCGGCACCGGCTCGGAGCCGAAGATCGCGATCGCATTCCTCATCGCCGTGTTCGCCGTCATCGTCGATGCGGTGCACGGATTGCGCTCGGTGCCTCAGGACGTGCTCGACCTTGGCCGCGTGTTGAAGGGCTCGACGCTCGACTTCTTCCTCAAGGTGCGGCTGCCCTGTGCGCTGCCCTCGATCCTGACGGGCATGAAGGTCGCGATCTCGCTCGCGCTGGTTGGCGCCATCGTCGGAGAGTTCGTGGCTTCGCAGCGAGGGTTGGGCTACGTCATCCTGAGCGCGCAGGGCACCTTCGACACCACGCGGGTCTTCGCGGCAGTGTTCATGCTCGCGCTGCTGGGCATCCTGCTCTACGGCGCGCTGGCGTGGACCGAGCGACGGGCGACCCCGTGGCGGCGCCCCGGCTGAGGGCCTCGATCTTTTTCCAAGGCGGGTCGCTTCGGCAAGACCCGTGAAATCGCCAGAACGGTCGCCTTCCTGCTGTCGGACGGTGCCGGGTACATCACGGGGCAGAACGTTCGGGTGGACGGCGGGCTCGTCCGGGCGCTGTAGGGCAGCGGCAACGGGCTGCTCGATGGGCGCGGTGCCGTGCAGCCTCACCTTGTCGAGGCAGTGCGATAGCCTGTCGTCATGGATTCATTGATTGCCGCCGCTGCACGCACTCTCGCCGCCGGCGACGCGCTTGGCGCCCTCAAGCGCGTCGCCCTGCGCGACGACCCGCCGGCGCTGGCTTTGCGGGGCATTGCCATGGCTCAGCTCGGGGAGCACGTGCGCGCCCGCGAACTCCTGCGCAGCGCCGCGCGCGGCTTCGGCAGCCATGAGGAGCTTGCGCGCGCGCGCTGCATCGTTGCCGAGGCCGAGGTGGCGCTCGCCATGCGCGACCTCGGCGGGTCGTCGCGATCGCTGGCGGCGGCATCGGCCACGCTGGAGGCGTGCGGCGATCATGCCAATGCTCTGCAGGCGCGGCTGATCGCGGCGCGCCGGTTGCTGTTGCTCGGCCGGCTCGAAGAGGCCGCGGTCGCGCTGGCATGGCTCGATGCGCGTGGGCAACCGCCGTCACTGGAGGCGGTGGCCGAGTTGACCGCGGCCGAGCTGGCACTGCGCTCGCTGCGCACCGATGCGGCCCGTGCGGCGCTCGCCCGTGCGCGCGAGGCCGCCCATCGCGCCCGCGTGCCGGCGCTCCTGGCCGAGGTGGAGGAGACGCGCGCACTGCTGGATCGTCCGGCCGCCCGGCGCCTCTGCGCCGGGGGTGTCCAGCCGCTGCGCCTCGATGAAGTTGCTGCACTCCTGAACTCCGGCGCGCTGGTCCTCGACGCCTGCCGGCGCGGCTTGGGCATCGAGGCCGCGTGGCGGCCGCTGGCGCGGCGGCCGGTGCTTTTCGCATTGGCGCGCGCGCTCGCCGAGGCATGGCCAGGCGATGTCGATCGGGAAGCCTTGATCGCGTGCGCATTCCGCATCCGCGACCCCGACGAAACGCATCGAGCGCGTCTGCGGGTCGAGATCGGCCGTCTGCGTGCGCTCGTCAAGGCGTTGGCCCGCATCGACGCCACCGCGCGGGGCTTCGTCCTGAAGCCACGCGATGAGCGCGCTGTCGTCGTACTGGCGCCGCCCATCGACGGCGAGCAGGCTTCGCTGGTGGCGCTGCTTTCCGATGGCGCGGCCTGGTCGACTTCGGCCCTGGCGTTGGCCTTGGGGGCCAGCCAGCGCACCGTTCAACGCGCGCTCGTCGAGCTCGAGGCGCAGCGACGTGTGCGTTCGATCGGGCGGGCCCGAGCGCAGCGCTGGCTGTCGCCTCCCCTGGCGGGATTCACGACGATCTTGTTACTCCCCGCCGCGCTCGCGCTTGACTAGAGTTGTCTCCGGGCGCCAGTCCTGGCGCATCACAAGGAGCAACCGGTGACCAGCAAGACCAGCAAGAACAGAACCCAGACCACGGTCCAGGCGGCCGAGATCGTGCGCGAGTACGGCCCCTTCGCCGGCGCCAGCAGCGTGCACGGCGTGACTCACGATGGCCAGCGCGTCTGGGCCGCCACCAGCGCCGGGCTGGTCGCGTTCGACCCCGGAAGCGGCGAGCTCACGCGCACCCTGGCCTGCGTCGGCGACGCAGGCACTGCCTTCGACGGCAAGCACCTCTATCAGATTGCCGAATCGCGCATCGACAAGATCGATCCGGCGACCGGCGACGTGGTGGCATCGATCCCTGCGCCGGGCAATGGGAGCGACTCGGGGCTCACCTGGGCCGAGGGCAGCCTGTGGGTGGGGCAGTACCGTGATCGCAAGATCCACCAGGTCGATCCCGCGTCAGGCGCGGTAATTCGCACCATCGAGTCCAACCGCTTCGTCACCGGCGTGACCTGGGTCGATGGGGAGCTGTGGCATGGGACCTGGGAAGGCGACGACAGCGACATCCGGCGGATCGACGCGCAAAGCGGCGACGTGCTCGAACGACTTGAAATGCCGCGCGGCACCGGCGTCAGCGGGCTCGAGTCTGACGGGGGCGGTCTCTTCTACGCCGGCGGCGGAGGGAGCGGAAAGGTGCGCGCCGTGCGGAGGCCCGCAGGCGTATCGAACCGCGACAGGGGCAGATCGTGAATGCGGCCGTCCTCGAAGATGGAGCGGGTGTGACACCACGATCGCTGCCAACCGGAACCGCCCGCCAAGCCTGCGGCCCATTCATGCGGCACGCCTGACTCAAGGCCGTGCGGCCCCGCTGGAGCAGACGTCATGGCAAGCCTTTGGCCCTGGCTGGCAATCGCAGGGCTTGGCGCGCTTCATGGGCTGAATCCCGCCACCGGCTGGATGTGGGCTGCTGCCTGGGGCGTGCGCTCGCGTGATCGGGCGCAGGCGCTGCGGGCGCTGGTGCCGATCGCGATCGGGCATGCCGCCTCGGTCGCGCTTGTGGCGGCCGCGGTGGCGCTCGGCCTGTCGATGGACCGCGTGCTGCTGCAAGCCGTGGCGGGCGGCCTGCTGGTCGTCGCCGCGGGGCTTCACCTGTGGGGCCGCACGCCGCAGAGGGCGCGTGCGCCGGCGGGACATGCCGGGCTGGCCCTCTGGTCCTTCATGATGTCCACAGCGCACGGCGCCGGATTGATGCTGGTGCCCGCGCTGGTCCCGCTTTGTTTCGCAGGCGCGCCGGCCCGGGAGATCAGCACATCGGACTCGTTGATGCTGGCGCTCGCCGCCGTCGGCCTCCACACTGCGGCCATGCTCGCCGTCACCGGCTTGGTCGCCACCGGAATCTGCCGCGGCTTCGACGCCGGCGCCCGCTGGCTCCTCAGGCCGTCATGCCGGATCGATTCGAATCCTGCCGCAGGGTCTGCCTTCCCATCGCCCGAACTGCATGCAACACGGGAAGGGCCGCGAGCGCCGCAGCCAGATGCTTGAGGGTGTGACCCGATACCAGTTCGTGCGTCGCCTCGAAGATTGCATGGTCCGACAGCTCGAACAACTTGGCAAGGCCGTAGAGAAAGATCACCCAGCCTGGCTTGAACCCGATACCGCTGCCCATCGGTTTGGCGAGGGCCAGCGTCAGGAGCACCGCCATGCCGCCGAACTGGACCAGCGCCCACGGCAGCACATTGCCGGTCTTGTGAAAGACGGCCACCGCCAGCAACCCGCCGGCCAGCGTGAGCCAGGCCGCCGGCGAGCCGGCGCGCGCGCTCACGCGGTCGCAGACCGCAACGCCCACGATGCCGGCGAACGCGACGGCCATGCCGGCACGATCCGCGGCCAGCCTCAGGCTGTCGGGGTGGAGGTGATAGAAGGCCGACCCCGCGGCGGTGAGGATCAGTCCCACGAAGAACATCCGGGCGCAGTCGAGTGCGTTGCCAGGCTGTTTCGACGCCGATGGCGGCGACACGGCGTCCTGAGCGGCTTCCCGTGCCCGGTCCGGCCGGAGCAGCCGCAGCAGGCCCCAGATGCCGATCGCCGCGAAGGGCAGGCTGCTCAGCACATCCATCGCGTTCGGCAGTCCGTGCCAGGCACGGCGGTCGGCAAAGGGCGCGCTTCCCAGTTCAGGGGATGGCAGGGCGGGTCCGGCGAAGGCGGTCACCCACAGCGAGGCGAAGAAGACCAGCAGTGCGCATTCGCGAGGGCAGAGGGATGGCAAAACCATGGTGAAACTCCCGGGCCGCGCTCATTGGAGACCTTCGGCTGCGGTGCAATTCGACTTGGGAGCGGCCCGGCGTCTCATGCCGCCTTCGGCTCCGGGAGGATGGCCGTCAGCGCGAAGTCGACGAGATGGAGCCAGGTCGCTTCGAGGCCCATGATGTTGTGGTGGTCGGAGCCGGTGATCGTCTGCACGCTGACGGGCGTCGGCCAGGCCGCGATGAGCTTCTGCGAGCGCTCCGGCAGCACCACGTCGTCCCGCTCGGCCAGGAGGACCTGGGTTTTCGCGGCGACTTCCTTGCAGTGCGTCAGGGAATTGAACTGGTGCCGCAGCAACAGCGAAAGCGGAACGAGCGGGAAGCGCTTCTTCGCCACCTCGAGCATCGAGTCGTAGGGCGTGACCAGCTGCAGGCTCGAGAATTCCTGCCGCGCCACCAGCTGAATGGCCACCCCCGTTCCCAGGCTTCGACCGACGACGTGCAGGCGCGCGTGCGGGAGGGCCCGTCGCAAGTGATTGGCAAACTGGCTCGCGTCCTGCACGGAGGCCAGCTCGGAGGGGTGCCCCTCGGAGTCGGCCACCCCGCGATAGTTGATCGCCGCGAATCCGAAGCCGTCCGGAAGCCAGTGCAGCGCCTGCGCCGTGGCGCGGACATCCTCGCCGCGACCCGCGAAGTAGATGAACAGGTCCTGCAGCGCTTCCTCGCCATGGGGGTGGTAGACGTAGCCGCGCACCATCCCGCCCGGCACGGTGTGCGAATAGGTGGAAAAGTCGTCGGACAGGTGGACGACGGGGTGCTTGCGGGCGTTGAACAGGATATGCCCTTGGCGCGCCGCCAGGAGGGCCCAGTAGGCCGCGATGCTGCCGATGGCGGCGGCCGAAGCCGAGAGTGCTATGCGAAAGGCTCTGGATGACAAGGTTTGCTTCTCAGTGGCGGGTATGGACCTTCAGCCGCAGGGTGACGTCGGCCCAGCCCCTTGATTTCAACCGCGCCTGGAGCGCAGGCACCAGCTGCCGCAGCTTGGCCGCCGCGGCACTGCCTCGCACCAGCAGGCACCAGGTGTTGCCTTCCACCGGTCCGGCCTGGACTGCGGAGCGCATCTCGGGCGGGATCAGCTCCTGAATGGCCTGGAGCCGTTCGGAGGCGTCGCGCGCGCGCGCCATCAGGCTGGCCAGCGTGGGCGAATCCTCGGCGGCTTGCTGCAAGGTGAGGGGGTGGAGACGACGGTTCATGACAAGGTGCTGAAATGGCAACGCGGCTAAAATGCCCGGTTTGCCGGCACTCGTGCCGGCGGGGGCCGTCCCATTTGGCGTGTTGATTTTGCGCCAGGCGCGCCCACCTGCTTTCACTTTCTTAGGAATTTCGGTCGCGGACCCGCATGCCATGGGGTCGCTGTCGACCCGCTCGCATGGCAACCAATTTCCTGACCCAGATCTTCGGCAGTCGCAACGACCGGCTCCTCAAGCAGTACCGCAAGACGGTCGATCGCATCAATGCGCTCGAGCCGGGCTTCGAGAAGCTCAGCGATGACGCATTGCGTGCGAAGACCCAGGAGTTCAAGGACCGGCTGGGACGGGGCGAGACCCTTGACGATCTGCTGCCCGAAGCCTTCGCCGTCGTGCGCGAAGGCTCCAAGCGCGTGATGAAGATGCGCCACTTCGACGTGCAGCTGCTGGGCGGCATGGCGCTGCATTTCGGCAAGATCGCCGAGATGCGCACCGGCGAAGGCAAGACCCTCACCGCCACGCTGCCGGTGTATCTCAATGCGCTGACCGGCAAGGGTGTGCACGTGGTGACGGTGAACGACTACCTCGCCAACCGGGACGCCCGCTGGATGGGCCGCCTCTACAACTTCCTCGGGCTCACGGTCGGCATCAACCTGCCGCAGATGCCGCGCGAGGAGAAGCAGCAGGCCTACGGCAGCGACATCACCTACGGCACCAACAACGAGTACGGCTTCGACTACCTGCGCGACAACATGGTCTACGAGACGCAGGACCGGGTGCAGCGCGGGCTGAACTACGCCATCGTCGACGAGGTGGACTCGATCCTGATCGACGAGGCGCGCACCCCGCTGATCATCAGCGGCCAGGCCGAGGACCACACCGAGCTCTATCTGGCGATCAACAAGGTCGTGCCGCTGCTCACCCGCCAGGAAGGCGAGGCCGATCCGCGCACCGGCGAAGGCGTGACCAAGCCGGGCGACTTCACGGTCGACGAAAAGACGCACCAGGTGTTCCTGACCGAGGATGGCCACGAGAAGGCCGAGCGTGTCCTTTCCGAGTTCAAGCTGCTGCCCGAGGGCGCCTCGCTCTACGATCCGGCCAACATCACGCTGATGCATCACCTCAATGCGGCGCTGCGTGCGCGGCATCTCTACCACCGCGACCAGCACTACGTGGTGCAGCAGGGCGAGGTGGTGATCGTCGACGAGTTCACCGGCCGCCTGATGACCGGGCGCCGCTGGAGCGACGGCCTGCACCAGGCCGTGGAAGCCAAGGAAGGCGTGGAGATCCAGGCCGAGAACCAGACCCTCGCCTCGATCACCTTCCAGAACTACTTCCGCCTCTACGCCAAGCTGGCGGGCATGACCGGCACGGCCGACACCGAGGCCTACGAATTCCAGGAGATCTACGGCCTGGAAACCATGATCATCCCGCCCAACCGCCCGAGCAGGCGCGAGGACCAGCTCGACCGCGTCTACAAGACCACGCGCGAGAAATACGAGGCGGCCATCCAGGACATCCGCGAGTGCTACGAGCGTGGCCAGCCGGTGCTGGTGGGCACCTCGTCCATCGAGAACTCCGAGATCATCGACGAGCTGCTCACCCAGGCCGACCTGCCGCACCAGGTCCTCAATGCCAAGCAGCATGCGCGCGAGGCCGAGATCGTGGCCCAGGCGGGCCGGACCAAGATGATCACCATCGCGACCAACATGGCCGGCCGCGGCACCGACATCGTGCTCGGCGGCAACGTCGAGAAGGCGATCGAGGCGGTCGAGATCGACGAGGTGATGGACCCTGCCACCAAGGCGTCCGAGATCGCGCGCCTGCGCGCCGATTGGGAGAAGGACCACGAGTTCATCAAATCGGTCGGCGGCCTGCGCATCATCGCCACCGAGCGCCACGAATCGCGGCGCATCGACAACCAGCTGCGCGGCCGCTCGGGCCGCCAGGGCGACCCCGGCTCCTCGCGCTTCTACCTGAGCCTGGACGACCCGCTGATGCGCATCTTCGCGGGCGACCGCGTCAAGGCCATCATGGACCGCCTCAAGATGCCGGACGGCGAGGCGATCGAGGCCGGCATCGTCACCCGCAGCATCGAGAGCGCGCAGCGCAAGGTCGAGGCGCGCAACTTCGACATCCGCAAGCAGCTGCTGGAGTACGACGACGTCTCGAACGACCAGCGCAAGGTGATCTACCAGCAGCGCAACGACATCCTCGATGCCGGCGACCTCACGGCCCAGATCGAGGCCCTGCGCGAGGGCTGCTTCACCGACCTGGTCCGCCAGTACGTGCCGGCCGAATCGGTCGAGGAGCAGTGGGACCTGGCTGGCCTCGAGAAGACGCTCGCGAGCGAGTGGAGCATCGACATCCCGCTGCAGAAGGAAGTGGAAGCCGCCACCGCCATGAGCGACGACGACATCGTCGAGAGGGTGATCGCCGCGGCCAACGAGGCCTTCAACGCCAAGGTGGCCCTGATCGGCCAGGAGAACTTCACGCAGTTCGAGCGGATGGTGCTGCTGCAGAGCATCGATACCCACTGGCGCGAGCACCTGGCCTCGCTGGACTACTTGCGCCAGGGCATCCACCTGCGCGGCTATGCGCAGAAGCAGCCCAAGCAGGAATACAAGCGCGAGGCCTTCGAACTCTTCGGCCAGCTGCTCGATTCCGTCAAGAACGAAGTCACGCGCCAGCTGATGACGGTTCGCGTCCAGTCCACCGAGCAGCTGGAGCAGGCCGCCGAGGCCATGGAAAGCCGCGGTGAGAACCTGGCCAACATCACCTACAGCGCGCCGACCGAGACCGGCGAGGTGGAGATCCGCGTCGACGAGGAAAGCCAGCGCCGCCTGGCGGCAATGGCCACCGGCGGCCTGCCGGCGGGTGCCGCTGCCTTCGCGCGCGTGGGCCGCAACGATCCCTGCCCCTGCGGAAGCGGCAAGAAATTCAAGCACTGCCACGGCAAGCTCAGCTGAGCCGCATCTTCTAGGGGAATCCCATGCCCGTGAATCTCTCCGCCCCCGACCCCGCCGCACTGCACGCGGTGCCCGGCATCCGCATCGGCGTGGCCGAAGCGGGCGTGCGCAAGGCCAACCGCAAGGACCTGACGGTCGTGCTGATCGACGAAGGCGCCGCGGTCGGCGGCGTGTTCACGCAGAACCGCTTCTGCGCCGCGCCGGTCCAGGTCTGCCGCGAGCACCTGCAGAAGGACTTCGGCATCCGCGCGATGCTGATCAACACCGGCAACGCGAATGCCGGCACCGGCGAGGACGGGCTGGCGCGCACCCGCGCCACCTGCATCGCGCTGGCCCGCAAGCTCGAGGTGGCGCCCGAGCAGATCCTGCCCTTCTCGACCGGCGTGATCATGGAGCCGCTGCCCATCGACCGCATCGAGGCCGGCCTGCCGGCCGCGCTGGCCGATGCGCAGCCCGACCATTGGGCGCGCGCCGCCGAAGGCATCATGACCACCGACACCGTGCCCAAGGCCTTCAGCCGGCAGGTGCAGATCGGCGGCGCGACCGTCACCATCACCGGCATCAGCAAGGGCGCCGGGATGATCCGGCCCAACATGGCGACCATGCTGGGCTTCATGGCGACCGACGCGAAGATCGCACCGGCCCTGATGCAGCCGCTGACCAAGGCCCTGGCCGACGCTTCCTTCAACCGCGTGACCATCGACGGCGACACCTCGACCAACGATTCCTTCGTGGTGATCGCGACGCAGAAGGCCGCGCATGCCGCCATCGATTCGCTCGATTCGGCCGATGGCTGCGCGCTGGTCGAGGCCATGCAGGCGGTCGCCCGCCAGCTGGCCCAGGCCATCGTGCGCGACGGCGAGGGCGCCACCAAGTTCATCACCGTGCGCGTGGAGGGCGGCCGCGATGCCGCCGAGTGCCGGCAGGTGGCCTATGCGGTCGCGCACTCGCCGCTGGTCAAGACCGCCTTCTATGCGAGCGACCCGAACCTCGGGCGTATCCTGGCGGCGGTCGGCTACGCGGGCATCGCCGATCTCGACCAGACCGGCATCGATCTCTACCTCGACGACGTGCATGTGGCCGTCAAGGGCGGGCGCAATCCGAGCTATCGCGAGGAAGACGGCCAGCGCGTGATGAAGCAGAGCGAGATCGTCGTGCGCATCGCGCTCGGTCGCGGCGAAGCCGCGGACACGGTGTGGACCTGCGACCTGAGCCATGACTACGTGTCGATCAACGCCGACTACAGGTCATGAATGAGAAGTTCGAACGCCTGATCGAGCGCGCCGAGCAATTGATCGGCCGCATCGAATCCATCCTTCCCCAGCCGCTCGCGGCGCCCGCCGACTGGAACGCCTCCATTGCCTGGCGTTACCGCCGCCGCAGCTCGGGCCATGGCACGCTGGAGCCGGTGCGCCACCTGGCGCCCATGCCGCTCGAAGCGCTGAAGGAAATC
The DNA here is from genome assembly GCF_901827175.1 of Variovorax sp. RA8. Lineage (NCBI taxonomy): Bacteria > Pseudomonadati > Pseudomonadota > Betaproteobacteria > Burkholderiales > Comamonadaceae > Variovorax > Variovorax sp. RA8. The sequence goes on from NZ_LR594662.1 coordinate 1,671,958, forward strand.
GATGTCCAGAAGGAAAAGATCGAGCGCAACACGCGCCAGTTCGTCGAGGGCAAGCCGGCCAACAACGTGCTGCTGACCGGCGCCCGCGGCACCGGAAAGTCCTCGCTGATCCGCGCCTGCCTTCATGCCTATGCGCCGCAGGGCCTGCGCCTGATCGAGGTCGACAAGGCGGAGCTGACCGACCTGCCCGACATCGTCGAGGTGGTGTCGCAGCGATCCGAGAAGTTCATCGTCTTCAGCGACGACCTGAGCTTCGACGAGGGCGAGCCGGGCTACAAGGCACTCAAATCCATCCTCGACGGCTCGGTGGCCGCGGCCACGCCCAACGTGCTGATCTACGCGACCAGCAACCGGCGCCACCTCCTGCCCGAGTACATGAAGGACAACCTCAGCTACACCCACACCGAGGACGGCGAGGTGCACCCGGGCGAGGTGATCGAGGAGAAGATCTCGCTGTCGGAGCGCTTCGGCCTGTGGGTGAGCTTCTACCCCTTCAGCCAGAACGAGTACCTCGCGATCGTCGCGCAGTGGCTGTCCTCCTTCGGCGCCGATGCGAAGACCATCGAAGGCGCACGTGCCGAGGCCCTGGTCTGGGCGCTGGAGCGCGGTTCGCGCAGCGGGCGCGTCGCCTACCAGTTCGCGCGCGACTACGCCGGGCGGCACTGAGCGCGGCGATGGCGGACCAACGCAAGCACACCGAGGTGGCGGTCGGCATCCTGATCCGCGAGGAAGACGAGGCACTGCTGCTGTCGACCCGCCCCGAGGGCAAGCCCTATGCCGGCTACTGGGAGTTCCCGGGCGGCAAGATCGAGAGCGGCGAGTCCATCGAGCAGGCGTTGCGGCGCGAGCTGCACGAGGAGCTGGGCATCACCATCGGCGCCGCCGAGGTCTGGAAGACCACCGAGCACGACTACCCGCACGCGCTGGTGCGCCTGCACTGGTGCAAGGTGCGCGCGTGGCAGGGCGAGTTCGAGATGCGCGAAGGCCAGGCCATGCGCTGGCAGCAGTTGCCGCTGTCGGTGACGCCGGTGCTGCCGGGTGCCTTGCCGGTGCTCGACTGGCTGGCGCAGGAGCGCGGCCTGCCCGGGCCTGCCTACTGAAGCTTGGGGTCGCCGAAGGCCTCGTCGTCGGGCGGGGCCTCCGCCGGCATGCGGAACTCCTCGGTGGCCCAGGCGCCGAGGTCGATGCCCTTGCAGCGTGCGCTACAGAAGGGGCGGTAGGGGTTGCTCGGCCCATAGACGCTGTCGTTGCCGCAGGCCGGACAGCGCACGATGCGCTCGCCGGCGGCTGTCTTCTTGCTCGTCGCCATCGCAGCCCTCAAGCGCAGAGCGTGAGCTCGAAGGGCGTGTCCTCCGTGCTCTGGTGCAGGCGGTCGTCGGCTTCGTGGCGCATCAGCCGCACAGACACCATCAGGCGATTGCCGCTGATCTCGGGGATGAGGCCCAGCCGCGGATCGATGCGCAGCCGCAGCAGCTGGAAGCTGCGGCCCTGCGGCAGGGTCTGCTGGAATTGGCCGCCGGTGGCGATCACCTTGTAGGGCACGTCGGCATCGCGCAGCAGCTTCAGCAGCAGGTAGATCGATTCGGCCAGCGGCGCAAGCGTGGAGGACCAGCGTTCCAGGTCGGCGCGGCGCTCATGGGCCTGGCGGTGCTGCCAGGCGTAGTAGGCGGGCAGGTCGAACTCGCAGGTGCCGCCGGGAATGCTGGCGCGGCTGCGGATGCTCATCAGCCACTCGTTCTCGGTCAGCGCCTGTCCGGCCTTGCCCGGAATCGTGTTGAGCGTCGCGAAGTTGCTTTCGAGCTTGGCGACGATCTGGTCCAGCACCGCCTCGGAAATCGCGGGGTTGCCGCGGTAGCCGTTGAAGACGTTCTTGTGCTTGTCCAGGTCGCGCAGCACGTCGGCCTTGAGGTCGGCGCGCGCAGCCACATCCATGATCTCGAAGATCGTGACCAGCGCGTAGTGGTGGGACAGGGGCGAGTCGGCGGGTACCAGCTCGCCGAGGCGGCGAAACAGGTGCTCCAGCCGCAGGTAGGTCCGGATGCGCTCGTTGAAGGGGTATTCGTAGAGGATCACGTGTATGTGGGGTTCCCGTCGCGGGATGATAAGCCTCTCACGGTGCCTTCGCCTGTGGGACAGGCAGCACTTCACGCACGACGGCCAGCATGTGTTCGCCCAGCGCTATTTGTCCATGCATGGACAGGTGGGTGTCGTTCGAGAAATAGAAGTCCTGGATCTGCGCGCTCTTCTCGCGAGAGAAGGCGTAGAGGTCGGGCCCGAGCTTCGCCTCGACAAAGCCGTTCACGAAGTCTTTCGAGAACTCGGGCTTGAGGTAGACGGTGGCCTTGTTGGGGATCACCATCCACAGCTGCGGGATGGCTGGATGTTGCGCGGCAAAGGTCTTGATGCGGTCGAGGGTGCCCGTGGTCAGCGGGCCATTGCCTTCGTCGTCGACGAAGACCGGCAGCTTGTCGCACTCGCGGTGGGAGAAGTACTTGCAACCTCCCGGGAAGGACCGAACCCAGGTGTTCTTGTTGAACAGGAGGTCGACGCTCGACTTCTTCGCGCGCCACGAGTTGTAGTAGGCCTCCGGGCCGGTATCGAACCGCGCGGTCCAGTTGGGCAGGGCATCGGGGCCGGGAAGCGCGGCGGGCTTGACGAAGGGCTCGAGCCTCGACTCGAAGGGCTTGACGACCTTGTCGCAGGCCTGGCCGCTCACGGTGCGCTCATCGAGCAGGCGCTCCACGCTTTCGAAGATGATCAGCTTGCCCTTGAAGCCCGCGCGCTGGAGCCACTGGTCGAAATCCTTGCACATCACCGTGCCGTATTGGCCCCAGTAGGTGGTGGCGACGCGGTAGCCCGCCTTCACCAGCGAGGCCTGCCAGTAGAGGGTCATCGAGAAGCTGTCGCCGATGACCAGGATGTCGGCCTGGTCGACCGGCGCCGCCTTGAGATAGGCCGGATCGACCGTCGGCGCCGGCTTGGTCCAGCCGAAATCCTCTTCGGCCAGATGGCCGATGCGGGTCAGGTCGCCATAGGGCGGCAGCGTGGTCAGCGAGACGAGCCACATCGCGAACACGGCCACATAGCCGGTGACGAAGATGCGGAGCCAGACTTTTGCGAGCGTCATGTCGCTTTTTTCAGAATTGGAAGTACAGGAAGGGGCTGTAGCCACCCAGCTTCGACACCGCCCAGGCGAACATCAGGAAGCTGCCGGTCGCGATCAGCACCGTCGAGCCCAGGGCCAGCACCCGGTTGCCCGCCACGGCCTGTGGATGAGGCACCCAGCGCTCGAGCGAGATGGTGGGCGGGAAGGCCACGCAGATGAGCAGGCCGATCAGCAGGGTCCTGAAGAACTCGGACTTGCGGTAGGGCACCAGGCCCATCTCGCTGAAGGCGGTGGGCGGCGCCCCGTGCAGGCCCAGCATGCCCTTGTAGACGGCCACCGCCGTGTGCATGCCGTCGGCGCGGAAAACCACCCACGCGATCATCACGCACAGGAAGGTGAGCAGCCAGCCGAACACGCGGGCGACGGGCCCCGCCGGAATGTTGCGCCGCACCTTGGCGTTCCAGAGGTGGTTGACCATCAGGTAGGCGCCGTGCAGCGCGCCCCAGATCACGAAGGTCCAGGCCGCGCCGTGCCAGAGCCCGCCCAGCAGCATGGTAAGGAACAGGTTCAGGTAGCGCCGCGCCGGCCCCTTGCGGTTGCCGCCCAGCGGCACGTACAGGTAGTCGCGCAGGAAGGTCGACAGCGAGATGTGCCAGCGGCGCCAGAACTCGATGATGTTGGTCGACTTGTAGGGCGAGCGGAAGTTGAGCGGCAACTGCACGCCCAGGCACATCGAGAGGCCGACCGCCATGTCCGAATAGCCCGAGAAGTCGAAGTAGATCTGCAGCGTATAGGCGAGCACGCCGAACCACGCCGTGTAGAGCGTGGGGGCCATGCCGTTGTGGGCGCCGTTGAACATCAGGTCGGAGTACTGGCCCATCGGGTCGGCGATGAGCAGCTTCTTGGCCAGGCCGAAACTGAAGATCGCCAAACCCACGGCCACCTTGTGCGGGTCGGCCTTGTAGGTCCCCGGGTTGGCGAACTGCGGCATCATCTGCGCGTGGTGCAGCACCGGGCCCGCGATCAGGTGCGGGAAGTAGGTGACGAACAGGGCGTAGTGGATGAAGCTGCGCTCGTGCACCTTGCCCTGCCAGCAATCGACCAGGAAGGCGATCTGCGTGAAGGTGTAGAACGAGATCCCGATCGGCAGCGCAATGTGCAGCATCGAGATGGGCGAGAAGCCCGCGGCCGCCAGGCCCTCGTTGACGTTCGAGACGAAGAAGTTCGCGTACTTGAAGACCGCCAGCACGCCGAGGTTGACCACCAGGGCGACGATCAGCAAACGCTTGCGCTGGGCGTCCTCGCGTCCCGGCCCGGGCGTGAGCCGCAGCCCGAACCAATAGTTGATGCAGATCGAGCCGATCAGCAGCGGCATCGCCTTGACGCTCCACCAGCCGTAGAAGAACAGCGAGGCGAGGGCCAGGAAGCCGGCGGCAGCGCGTGCGTTGCGTTTGCCGATCAGGAAGAAGCCGAGCAGGACGATCGGGAAATAGACGAAGAGAAACGCGTGCGAATTGAAAAGCATCTCGGATGGGGCGGACGCGCTGGCCTCGTGCGCCGTCTTCTTCTGTTCGATGGGGGAGCTGCCGCCGGGGCGGCAAGCCCTGCATTATCGCTGGGCAGCGCGATGCCAGGGCAGAGCGCGGACTTCCAGCGCGAGTTCCTCGAGCGACAAGGCTTCGTTGAAGATCACCGCGTCGGCGGCCGCCCGCCGCGCACTGCGCGGCGCCTGCTGCGCGATCACGGCCCGCACGGCTTCGGGGGTCCAGCCCGAGCGCGCGATCACGCGCTGCAACTGGGTCTCTTCGGTGGCGTCGACCACCAGCACGCGGTCGACCAGGGCACGCCAGCGCCCGGATTCGACCAGCAGGGGCACGTCGAAGACGATCAGCCCCGGCCCGGCGGCGGCCGCCTGTGCTTCGCACTCCGCGCCGATCGCAGGATGAAGAATGGCCGTGAGCCGCTCTTTCGCTGCCGGGTCCGCAAACACCAGCTCCCGCATGCGGGAGCGGTCCATGCTGCCGTCGGCGGCGACGAAGGAGGACCCGAAGGCGGCTTCGATCGCCGGCATCGCGGCGCCTTGCGGCTGGGTGATGGCGCGTGCAATGGCGTCGGTGTCGATCAGCGTCGCGCCGTCGGCGACCAGGATGGACGCGACCGTGCTTTTGCCGCTGCCGATGCCGCCGGTCAGGCCGATGCGCAGGCTCAGGGCGTCAGAGCGCCCAGGGGAAAGGCGAAGGGAATCCATTGCCGCACAGTATCGGGCCCGGCGACGAGGCACACGAGCCCTGCCCCTGCCAGGAAGGGGCCGAACGAGATCGGAACATCCTTGTGGGCCAGCTTGCCGATCAGCAGCAGGAGGGCGCCGAGGATGGCGCCGACCAGGGACGAGACCAGCACGATCGCGATGAGATAGTCGGCGCCCAGCCAGGCGCCCAGCCCCGCCAGCAGCTTGAAGTCGCCGTAGCCCATGCCCTCCTTGCCGGTGGCGAGCCGGTAGGCGTGATAGACCAGCCAGAGGCTCAGGTAGCCGAACACGGCACCCCAGACCGCGGAGGCGAGCGGCACGCCGGTCAGGCCTGCTGCCGCGCCGATGAGGCCCAGCCACAGCAGCGCATAGTTGAGCGAGTCGGGCAGGTACTGCGTGTCCAGGTCGATCAGGAACTGGCAGACCAGCAGCGCCGCGAAGGCGGCCCACAGCGCGGCGGCCGGCGACAGCCCGTAGCGCCAGGCGCACAGCGCGAACAGCGCCGCGGTGACCAGCTCCACCAGCGGGTAGCGCGGGCTGATCGGCGTCTTGCAGGCGCTGCAGCGTCCGCGCAGCAAGAGGTAGCTGAGCACCGGCACGTTCTCGTACCAGCGGATCGCGTGGCCGCAATGCCCGCAGCGCGAGGCCGGGCGGGCCAGGGTGAAGGGGGGCAGGGCGTCCACCGCCTCGGCCGCCTCGCCGGCGGCGGCTTCGAGCCGGGGAGGCGTGTTCGATTTCGGCCCGAACACCAGGCTCCACAACGAGGGCACGCCGTCGACCTTCATCAGGTTGCCTACGGCCTCGCCCAGCCACTGCCGGTACATCATGATCGGCGTGCGGTAGATCACCACGTTGAGGAAGCTGCCGACGAGCAGCCCCAGCACGCCGGCCAGCGCGGCGTCGGCCCCCTGCGACACCAGCATCAGACGACCTGGCCGAGCTTGAAGATGGGCAGGTACATCGAAACCACGATGCCGCCGATGATCACCCCGAGGAACACGATGATGATCGGCTCCATCAGGCTCGACAGGCCCGCGACCATGTCATCGACCTCCGACTCGTAGAAATCGGCAGCCTTGCCCAGCATGTGGTCGATGGAGCCGGACTCCTCGCCGATGGCCGTCATCTGCAGCACCATCGAGGGAAACAGGCTGGCGTTGGTCATGGCCATCGTCAAGCTGGTGCCCGTCGAGACTTCCTGCTGGATCTTGACCGTGGCGTCGCCGTACACCGTGTTGCCCGAGGCGCCGCCCACGGAATCGAGGGCTTCCACGAGCGGCACGCCCGCCGCGAACATGGTGGACAGGGTGCGGGTCCAGCGGGCCACGCAGGATTTCTCGATCAGCGCACCGAAGATCGGCACGCGCAGCAGCAGGCGGTCCATGAAGCGCTGGACGCGCTCGTTGCGCTTCCAGGCCTGGAAGAAGAAGTACAGCCCGCCGCCGATCACGCCGAAGATCAGCCACCAGTAATCGACGAAGAACTCGCTCATGCCCATCACGAAGAGCGTCGGCGCCGGCAGGTCGGCGCCGAAGGAGGTGAACACCTGCTTGAAGGCCGGGATCACGAAGATCATGATGATCGCCACCACCACGAAGGCCACCACGACCACCGAGGTGGGGTACATCAGCGCCGACTTGATCTTCGACTTGATGGCCTCCGTCTTCTCCATGTAGGTGGCCAGGCGGTCGAGCAGTTCTTCCAGGATACCGGCGGCCTCGCCGGCCTCGACCAGGTTGCAGTAGAGGTTGTCGAAGTACTTCGGGAACTTGCGGAAGGCGGCGGACAGCGAGGTGCCGGTCTCGACATCGCTGCGGATGTCGTTGAGCAGCTTGGCCACACTCGGGTTGGCATTGCCGCGGCCCACGATGTCGAACGCCTGCAGCAGCGGGACGCCGGCCTTCATCATGGTCGCCAGCTGGCGCGTGAAGATGGCGATGTCCTTGGGCTTGATGGCCTTGCCGGCGCGCATGCGCCGCTTCTTGATCTTCGAGGCGAGCACGCCCTGGCGGCGCAATGCGGCCTGGACCTGGTTCTCGCCTGCGGCGCGGATCTCGCCGCGCACCACCTTGCCGTTGCGGTCCTTGCCTTCCCACTCGAAGACGTATTCCTTGAGCGTCGTCCGGGATGCTGCTGCTGTTGCCATTCGATGTCCGCTTCTCTATTCGTTGGTGACCGCGAGCACTTCTTCGAGGGAAGTCAGGCCCTGCATGACCTTGCGCAGCCCGGAACTGCGCAGGGAGCGCACACCCTCGGCCTCGGACTGCCGGGCGATCTCGAGCGCGCTTCCGTCGCGCAGGATGATCTTCTGGATTTCCTCGGAGATCGGCATCACCTGGTAGATGCCGACGCGGCCCTTGTAGCCGCCGTTGCAAGACGGGCAGCCGACGGGCTTGTAAGGCTTCCACGTGCCGTCGATGTCGCGGTCCTTGAAGCCGGCTTCGAGCAGTGCTTCCCGGGGCACCTCGGTCGGCGCCTTGCACACGGTGCACAGGCGGCGCGCGAGCCGCTGCGCGGTGATCAGGATCACGCTGGAGGCGATATTGAAGGGCGCGATGCCCATGTTGCGCATCCGTGTCAGCGTGGTCGGGGCATCGTTGGTGTGGAGGGTCGACAGCACCAGGTGGCCGGTCTGCGCGGCCTTGATCGCGATGTCGGCGGTTTCCAGGTCGCGTATTTCGCCGACCATGATGATGTCCGGGTCCTGCCGCAGGAAGGCGCGCAGCGCGGCTGCGAAGGTCAGCCCCGCCTTGTCGTTGACGTTGACCTGGTTGACCCCGGGCAGGTTGATTTCGGACGGGTCCTCGGCCGTGGCGATGTTGACGCCCGGCTTGTTCAGCAGGTTCAGGCAGGTGTAGAGCGAGACCGTCTTGCCCGAGCCCGTCGGCCCGGTGACCAGCACCATGCCGTAGGGGCGGCCGATGGCCTGCATCAGCCGCTCTTTCTCGTCGGCGTCGTAACCCAGGGCGTCGATGCCCAGGCGCGCGCTGCTCGGGTCGAGGATACGCACCACGATTTTCTCGCCGAACAGCGTGGGCAAGGTGCTGACGCGGAAGTCGATCACCCGGTCCGGGCCGATCTTGAGCTTCATGCGGCCGTCCTGCGGCACGCGCTTCTCGGAGATGTCCAGCCGCGAGATCACCTTGATGCGCGAGGCCAGCTTGTCCTTGATGACGGTGGGCGGGGTCGCGATCTCGCGCAGCTCGCCGTCGATCCGGAAGCGCACGCGGTACTGGTGCTCGTAGGGCTCGAAGTGGATGTCCGACGCACGCATGCTGAAGGCGTCGAGCAGCATCTTGTGCAGGAAGCGGACGACCGGTGCATCCTCCACCTCGGCGATCGCCGCTTCGTTCGCGTCGGTGCTCTCGGCGATCGAGGAGTCGTCGAATTCGAACTCGGCGCCGACGATGCTGTCGATGGTTTCGGCGGCGCTCACGGCCGCCGCCTCGATCATGCGCGAGAGCTTGTCGTACTCGGCAACGACCCAATCCACGCCCATCTGCGACGCGAACTTTATTTTTTCCGCCGCCTGCTGGTCCGAGGGGTCGGCTGTTGCGACGATGAGACGATTGTTGCGCTTGCTGAGCACCACGACCCGGTACGCCTGGCACAGCTTGGAGTCAAGCAGGTCCTTGGGCAGGCGCTGGGAATCGACGGCGTCGAGGTCGAGCAGGGGGGCGCCGAAGGCGCTCGACAGGGTGTGGGCGAGATCCGCCGCAGAGACCGCGCCGGTGCCGGTCAGCTCGGCAATGAAGCTGCTTCGCCCGCTAAGGGACTTCTGATAGATCTCCTCCGCCGTCTTCGCCGGCAACTTGCCGGCGGAGATCAAGGCGCGCGCCAGCCCGGGCAGGGCGATCGATGCGCTTTCTTTGGAGAGAGGTTCAGCAGCGGCCATTCAGTGAATGTAACAAGACGTGAAAAAGCGTCACGATCATCGCTGATCGCCCCGGGGCTGTAAACCGCTCCAATTGGACCGGAGCGCGCAGCATTTTGCGTTTACGGCCGGAAGGACGTGTCGGAAACGAACAAGTCGGGGTCAATGGGCCTGCGATTCCGGGAGGGCGCGATCGGCACAGCCGATGCTGGAGGCCTCCCCGGAAAAATCGAAACAGGCGCCTGGGGCCCTTTCTGAAATTTCCGACCTTATCCAGCGTTCGAAGAAGGCGCCAGTTTAGGCCCAAACAGGGCAAACGGCTCGTTGTCCAGGGGTGCGTGCCTGCCCTGTGGCGGCCACGCATCGAGTCCGCCATGAACTATCTGGCCGCCTCCACCTTCAGGCGCTCATTGGGCAACTCGCCGAACATTTCCGGCGCATAGAGAGCCTCGACGCGGCTGGGCGGCAGCGCGAATTCGCCGACGTTGTTCAGTCGCACCGTGTATTCCATCTTCACCACGCCCTTGGGCAGGTATTCGTAATAGCTGCGGAAGGCCTCGAAGCTGCGCTCCTCGAAGGCCGGCGAGCCGGGGCCGGAACGCTTCTCGCCCTGCGTCGCGATCCGGGAATCGCGGCCCAGGCCGCTGCCGAGAATGGTGGCGCCGCCGGGGACCGGGTCGGTGATCGCGACCCAGGTCATGTCCGCGCTGGCGTTGACCTCCAGGCTCACCCGCAGCACGTCGCCGCGCGTGTAGAGGCCCTTGACCGCCTGCTCCACCGGCGTCACGGTCTTCCTGATCGCATAGCCGGCGGCGAACGGCGCCTTGAGTTGGACCGCCGCGACGGACTGCAGCGTGAGCCACGGCTTGCCGCTGCCGCTCTGGGTGACCAGCAGCGTGTCGCGCGCGGCCGGGGTGCCGGCCGGCCAGGGGAGGAACATGCTGTTGTTGCGCAGGTTGCCGGGGGCTGCGGGGGCGCCGAAGGCGGTCGTCCGGTTCGGCGCTCCGCCCGGGTCGCCGGTCGTGACGCGCTCGACCTTGCTCCAGTCCACCTGCGCCTTGGCATTGCCGAAGTTGGCGGCGGTGATGCCGGCGACAGGCGTGTTCTCGAACTCCCTGGAAAACTTCTCGAGCGCCAGGCCGCCCCACAGATTGGCCGTCGTCGTGTGCCAGGCGCCTTTCTGCTGGCGGCCGATGAAGCCGCTGGCCAGCCGGCCGAGGTCCTCCTTCCAGGCCGGATCGTCCAGCACCGCGAGCAGCAGGCGCGCGGTGTTGACGTCGCCGTTGGCCATCAGCCACCACCAGTAGTCGTCGCGCTCGGTGCTGAAGATCAGCTTCGTGCCCTGGTAGCTCAGGCGGGCCTTCAGCACGTTGTTCGCCTCTTCCAGCCGCTGCTGGCGCTGCGGCACGTCGGGCACGCGCTTGAGGATGTTCAGCCAGTCGACCACCGCGCTGGTCGGCCACTGGTTGGGCGCGATGGCGATGCTGCCGGTCATGCGGCCCTGCACCTTGCCGTAGCGCGAGAGCGCTTCCAGGGCCGCGAGCTTGCGCACGTCCAGGTCCTTGCGCGGGCTCCAGAACTCACGCTGGATGCGGCCTTCGACGAAGGCGATCAGGCCCTGTTCCATCGGAGCGCGTGCCGCGTCGGGCAGCGCGAAGGCCGGGTCGAGCGTGGCCGCCTCGTGGGCCGCGGCGAGCAGGTAGGCCGTCAGGATGTCGCTGCCGCGGTTGGCATCGCCGTCGCGCGGGGGGAAGTAGTTGGCCAGGCCGTCGCCGTCCAGGTAGCCGGGCAGCTGCGCGACCACGGCCTGCCAGGCCTTGCCGTCGCGCAGGCCGATGGACTTGCTGGCCTTCTGCTCCAGGCAGGCGTAGGGGTAGGCGGCGAACCAGTCGCGCACGCCCGTCAGTCCCTCGGCCAGGCGCGGCTGCAGCGAAAGCCTGAGCCCCCCGCGGCCGGGCAGGGCGTCGGCCGGCGGCGCGACGTCGAGGGTGAAGGGACCGTCGAGCTGCACGAGCGTGGCCTGCTGCACCGTGAGCGGCACCGCGGGCACGATGCGCTGGCGCACCTTGAGCGCGTCGCGCGCGCCGCCGATCTGGTCCTTCGCCTCGATCTCCCACAGGAGCGCCTCGGCGCGCGTCTGCGCCAGCTGCGCCGGGGCGGTCACCGTCCAGGCCAGCTCGCGGGCCTCGCCAGGCGGGATGTCGATCGTTTGAGGCTCGAGCGTCAACAGCGTGGCGCGTGGCGCCGCCTCCACCTTCATTGCCTTCTGCGTGGTATTGCGCAGGGTGATCTGGGCGCGGAACTGGTCGTCCTCGCGCACCAGCGGCGGCAGGCCGCTGATGATCTGCAGGTCCTGCGTGGCCTGGATCGATGCCTGGCCGGTGCCGAAGAGGCCGGTGCCCGCATCCGCCACCGCGACGATCCTGAAGGTGGTCAGGGCGTCGTTGAGCGGCACCGTCACCTGGGCCCGGCCGTCGGCGTCGAGCACCACCGCCGGGTTCCACAGGAGCAGGGTGTCGAGCAGCTCGCGCGTCTGGCCCTTGCCGCCGCCGCCCCCCGCCGGCACCGCCTTGCGGCCGTAGTGCCGACGGCCCACGATCTCCATCTGCGCGGTGGAGGTGGAGACGCCCCAGCTGCGCCGCTGCAGCATCGCCTCGAGGAGCTGCCAGCTGTCGTTGGGCATCAGCTCCAGCAGGGCCTGGTCGACGGCGGCCAGCGCCACCTCTGCACCCGCAGCGGGCTTGCCGTCGGGCAGCCGGGCCGAGATCGTGACCAGCGCCTTGCCGCGCACGGGGTAGGTGGGCTTGTCGCTTGCCACCTTCACGTCGAGCTGGTGGGCCTGCGTGCCGACGCGGATCTCGGCCAGCCCGAGCCGGAAGGCCGGCTTGCTCAGGTCGACCAGCGCGGTCGGCGCCACGTATTCCTTGCCCTCGTACCAGAAGGCGGTCCACCATTCGCGCGGCGCCCTGAAGCCCCAGGTGAAGAAGCTGTACCACGGCACCTCGCGCAGCCGCCCCCGCAGCGCGAGCACGCTCACGTAGGCGTTGGGGCCCCATTCGGGCTTGACCTGCAGCGTGACCGTCGGGTCCTTGCCGTCCAGCCGGACGACCTGTGTCTCGATCACGCCCTCGCGCTCGACCGACACCAGCGCCGTCGCGAAGCGGAAGGGGCTGCGCACCTGGAAGCGGGCGGTCTCGCCGGGCTGGTAGTTCTTCTTCTCCGGCAGCACGTCGATGCGGTCATGGTCCTCGCCGCCGAACCAGAGCTCGCCCTGGCGGGTGACGTACACCGAGCTCGCGGCGCGGCTGTCGCGCCCGTCCTTGTCGGTGGCGCTGGCGATCAGCTCGACCTGGCCGGACTCCTTGAGCTCGGCCTCGCACAGCAGCAGGCCGCGCGCATCGCTCTTGCCGCTGCAGACGGTGCCGATCTCTTTCACCTCGGTCTTGTTGTCGTAGGTATAGAAGCCGCCCACCATGCGTTTGCGGCTGGTGGTGGTGGTGCGCGCGATGGCGCGCACGTTGAGCGTCACGCCCTCCTGCGGCTTGCCCGCGAGGTCCAGGGCCAGCGCCTGGAATTTCAATTTCTGGCCGGTCGAGACCCAGCCCTCGGTCTTGATGCCGGCGATCACGGCCGCCGGCCACAGCGTCTGCACGCTGCGCAGCGTCTGCACTTCGCCATTGGGGTCGGCGTAGGTGGCTTCGAGCAGCAGCTCGCGTGGCGTCGCCTTGGCCAGCGGGATCTTCTCGATGGTGAGCTTGCCGGCGCCGGTCTTGTCGAGCGTCAGCGGCAGCTTGTCCGCCACCACGCGCAGCTCCTGCGACGTGGAATCCGATTCCTCGGCATCGGCCGCTGCCAGCCCCTCCTTGCGCGGCGGCGCGAAGCTGAAGCTGTCGAAGTCGGCAAAGGACAGGCCCTTGGCCCGGACCGCCGCCGACACGCGCACGGGCAGGTTGACGGCGCCGCCGCCCGCGACATAGTTGATCTGCACGTCGGTGGGCAGCGAGGTCGCGGCCACCAGCGGCTTCTTCTCCGCCGGCGCGATGCGGCCCTCGAGCACCGGCAGCCGGAACTCCTCGACCCGGAACTGACCGGTGGCGTAGCTGCGCTCGCCGCCGTCCCCGCTGTCTGCACCGCTGCTGCCGTTGCCGTTGCGCAGCTCGACCTGGTAGAGGCCCAGCTTGGCCGCCGGCGGGATCGCGAAGGTGTTTTCGCCGCTCTGCCCGCCGGTCGCGGTCTTGCGCCATGCGAGCGGCTGGGTGTACTGCTGGCCGCTGCCCACATGCGTCACGACCAGCGTATCGGGCAAGGTCTTCGGCAGGCCGAAGCCCCCGCTCGTCTGGGTGCGGATCAGGTGCTTCATCGACACCGTCTCGTCCGCGCGCAGCAGCGTGCGGTCGAACACCGTGTGGGCCACCCGGTCGGGCTCGGGCTCCAGGCTGGTGGGCACGTTGAAGCGCCAGGGCTCGATGCCGCGCTGCCAGTCGCTCCAGGTGAAGGCGAGGTCTTCCACGCCGCCCTCGTCCTTGGCGCGGGCGCTCACGAAGTAGGCGTCGCCGCCGTAGTCCTCCTCGCTGGAGCAACTCGGCGGGGTGGGCGGGATACCCGCCAGCCGCACCAGCCCGCGCGCATCGGTCGTGCCGGCAGCGATCTCCTTGCCGTTGCAGTCCGAGACCCGCACCGCCGCATTGGGGACCACCTTGCCCTTGTCGAGCGTGGTGACCCAGGCCAGCGCGTTCTCGCGCCCCAGCTTGAAATGCACGGCCAGATTGGTGGCCAGCGCCGTGGTGCGCACGTACATCGTGCGGCCGGCGCCGTAGCGCTCGTCGAGCAGCGTGTCGCCCAGCTTCTGCGATGCGATCTCCAGCACATGGAAGCCGGGCGTGAGCGGGATCCCGATCACCTCGAAGGGCCGTGGGTCCCCGCTTTCTGCCCTGGGCATGTCGAGGGTCTTCACGCCAGACTGGCCACCGAGCAGCGAGACCATGCGGGTCTGGACGTTCTCGCGGTCGTCCTTGTCGATCACCTTCGGCAGCGCTCCCTTCGCGTCGCGCGCCGCCTGCGTGCGCGCGATCGTGTAGTTGCTGTCGTAGCGCCGCACCTTGCGGAACCAGGCAATGATGTCCGCGTCGGTCTTCGGATTCATGTCGCTGACCTTGCCGGGCGTCAGCGCCTGCACCTGCAGTGCCGGCTCGACGCGCCGCACGGTGACCGGCATCAGCGCCGTGCCGCCCGGCTCGGCCAGGCGCTCGACCACGCCGAACGGAGAGGCCGCGAACTTGGCCAGCGGCGGCATGGCGCCGGTCGCGACCTTCAGCGGAAAGCTGCCGGGCGACGCCAGGGCGCGGCCCGATGCGTCCTCGAACCCGGCCGGCAGCGTGATCGTGAAGGACGTCTGCTCGGCGAAGGGCGGCGGGAAGCTCGCCGAATCGACCACCGCGTCCTCGTCCCTGGAGGTGTTCTCGTCGTCGAACTTCGGCTTGATCGTCTTGCCGCCGCCCTCTAGCGTGACCTGTGCCGCCAGCTTGCGCGCCACCGGCGAATTGAACTGCAGCACCAGCGGCTTGAGCGGCAGGCAGGCCGACTGCGCGTTCTCGCGTTCGCAGCTGAAGGAGACGGCGAAGGGCTCGCGCACCTCGAAGTTCAGGCGCCGCTCGACCGCGTTGGCCACGCCGGAGGGCGTGGCCACGCCCTTGCCGTAGACCAGCTGCAGGCGCCCGCCCGGGCTCAGCCGCCGGTTGCACTGCAGCGTGACGAAGCGCAGCGGTGTCTTCCCGGCCTCCCTGTCGCGGCCGAAGGCCTTGAGCAAGGCCTGGCGCTGCTCGCCTTCGACCAGCCGGACGGGGATGCGCTCGCCCACGCCGTCGGCCTGGCACCAGATGTTGGCGCGCACGCTCTCCAGCGTGGCCGGGCCGTTGAGCTCGAGCATGAACTGCTGCTCTTCGTCGATCTTGCCGTAGCTGGGCTGCCAGCTCCGCACGAAGGGGCCGCCGCTGGAGAACTGGTAGCGCTCAGGCCCGGTGAGGTCGGCGCCCGAGGCCGACTTGAAGCCTGCGACCCGCGTGACCGTGCAGCGCACGCCCGGCGGCAGGTCGTTCTCGAAATCCCAGACCCACTGCTTATCGCCGGTCCAGCGGCCGGTACCCTTGCCGGCCTGCGCGTCGCTGCAGCTCACCGCCAGCGGCGCCGCTGCCTTGGGATCGCCGAAATTGACGGCCGCCTGGTCGAACCTGGCGACCACCTGGCGGATCCGGGCCACTTCCCCTTGCGGCGTGAGGCTGGCGATCTGCAGCGCGTGCGCGCAGAGGGCGCACAGGCTCAGCGCAAAGGCGGCGAAGGTCCGCGTCATTGTTCTCGTTTTCAACAGCTTCTCCTTTGGGGGCGCAGCGTAGCGCAACTCCGGCACGCCATAGGCGTCCACTATGATCGATCGATATGAAACTGCTGTTCAGCCATCCCGCAGGCAACCAGAACGTGCGCGCCATGCTCGACGGGCTGGAGGCCGCCGGCATGCTCGCGCGTTTCGCGACCACCGTGGCGGTGGAGCCGGACAACGTCGCCCTGAAGCTCGTGCCCCAGGGCCTGAGCCGCGACCTGCTGCGGCGCCGCTTCAACATTCCCCGCGAGAAGATCCTGCAACACCCCTGGCGCGAACTGGCGCGGGCGGTCTGCTCCCGTGCCGGCTGGAACTACTGGCTGCGGCACGAGGAGGGCTTCGCCTCCATCGACGGCGTGCTGCAGGACTTCGACCGCTTCAGTGCCCGCGCGCTGCCCCGGCTGCACGAGCGCTTCGGCGTCGGCGCCGTCTACACCTACGAGGACTCCGCCCTCGACACCTTCCGGGCCGCCAAGGCCCTGGGCGTGAAATGCGTGTACGACCTGCCGATCTCCTATTGGGAGGTGGGCCGCAAGCTGATGGAAGAGGAGGTCGAGCGCCTGCCGGCCTGGGTCGAGGCGATGGGCGGCGGCATGTCCGATTCGCCGGCCAAGCTGGAGCGCAAGGCGCGCGAGCTGGAACTGGCGGACCTGGTGGTGGTGCCCAGCCGCTTCGTGGCCGACTCGCTGCCGGCCTGGGCCGGGCAGAAGGCGCGGGTGCTGTCGCCCTTCGGCTCGCCGCTGCCCGCGGCCACGGCCTCGCGCAAGACGGTGGACCCCTCGAAGCCGCTGCGCGTGCTCTTCGTGGGCTCGATGGGGCAGCGCAAGGGACTGGGCGACCTGTTCCAGGCCATGCACCTGCTCAAGGGCGAGAACATCGAGCTGGTCGTCATGGGCTCGCTGCTCAACGAGCCCGCCTTCTACCGCGGCCAGTACGCCGACTTCACGCACGAGAAGGGGCGCCCTCATGCCGAGGTACTGGCCCTGATGCGCAGCTGCGACGTGTTCTGCCTGCCCTCGCTCTACGAAGGACGCGCCCTGGTGATGCAGGAGGCGATGAGCCAGGGCCTGCCAATCGTCATCACCCCCAACACCGGCGGCGATGACCTGGTGATCGAGGGCAAGACCGGCTTCCTGGTGCCGATCCGCTCGCCGGAGAAGATTGCGGAGAAGCTCGCATGGTTCAACCAGAACCGGCAGGAACTCCCGGCCATGAGCGAGGCGGCCGTGCAGCATGCGGCCAGCTACACCTGGAAGAAATACAGCGAGGTCGTGATCGACGCCATCCGCAAGCTGGCGTAGCACCGAAAGCACCCGCGTCCATGCCGGGTGCCGAGCTCCGATGAAGCGCTACTGGGAAATCGACGCACTGCGCGGGCTCATGCTCGTGCTGATGACCTTCACGCACCTGCCCACGCGTTTCACCGATCCGCTGGGGCAGCCCTTCGGCTTCGTCTCCGCGGCCGAGGGCTTCGTGCTGCTCTCGGCCTTCGTCGCCGGCCTGGTCTACACCCGCATCAGCGACCGTCAGGGCGTGGATGCCATGCGCCGCGCTTTCTGGCGGCGCGCGCTCAAGGTCTACCTGGCACAGGCCGCGACGCTACTCTTCCTTTTCACCATCATCACCCGCGTCGGCTTGCGCATCGACCAGGCGGCGGTGAAGAACCTGCTGGCCTTCTACCTCGCGCATCCGCTCGAGGGCTTCGGCTATTCGCTGCTGCTGGTGTACGAGCCCGCGCTGCTCGACATCCTGCCGATGTACATCTTCTTCATGCTGATGAGCCCCTGGGTGCTCGCCTTCGCGCTGCGCCACGGCTGGACGGGTGTGATGGTGGCGAGTGCCGTCTTTTGGGGGCTGGCCCAGTTCGGCTTCAGCGAGTGGCTGTATGGGCTGGCGGTGAACTACCTGCACCTGCCGGTGCCGTTTCGTGAGATGGGAGCGTTCAATGCCTTCGCGTGGCAGTTCCTGTGGTTCGCAGGACTGTGGATGGGCGCTAGCCGGCATGCGCCCGATGCCGAGCCGTTCCGCTTTCCGAAGTGGCTGGTGGCGCTGGCAGTGGGGGCGGCGCTCTACGGCCTCTGGTGGCGCCACCACGGCATCCATGGCCAGGCGCCCTTCGGCGGCGACGAGGCCATGAACCTGCTGTTCGACAAGTGGCAGCTCGGCCCGCTGCGCATCGTCAATCTGGTGGTGCTGGGCATCGTGGCGATGCGCTTCGGTCCCGGCCTGATGCGGCGCATTCCGCGCCCGCACCGGCTGGAGGCCATGGGCTCGGCCTCGCTGCCGGTTTTCTGCGCGCACCTGGTGGCGGTGCTGCTGGTGCTGGCCTTCTACGGCGACAGCCAGACCGCGCGGCCCTGGTGGGGTGACGTCCTGCTGCTGGGCGTGGTGTTCGCGTGGCTCTACGGGGTGGCGCGGGCGGCGCTGTGGTGGAGCGGGTGGCGGCGCAGCCGAGGCGGCTACCGCGGTGCCGGCGCTGTCGACAGCTCGGCCTGATTCCCCGGCCGCGCCAGCTGCGCGCCGATGACCGAGCGCCAGAGCCGGTAGCCCTCGTCGTTCAGGTGCAACTGGTCGCGGATGAACAGCTCGGGCCGCGCGCGGCCGTCCGCGCCCAGCATGGGCGTGAAGATATCGATGTACTCGCTGTTGGGCAGCCGCCGCAGATAGGCCGCGACGATGTCGTTGGTCTCCCGCATCTGCGGCAGCAGCTTCTCGCGCGAGGGGCTGGGCTTGATCGAGATATAGCTGATGCGCGCATCCGGCAGCTCGGCGCGCACGGCGTTGGCGAACTGAGCGAAGCTCTCCAGCACCTGGATCGGCGTGCGGCCCTCGGCCAGGTCGTTGTCGCCCGCATAGACCAGCACGTGGCGCGGCTTGTAGCGCAGCACGAGCTCGCGCACGAAGAAGCTGCAGTCGGCCATGGTCGAGCCGCCGAAGCCGCGGTTGATGACCACCGGCAGCTGCGGAAAGTCCTGCGCGAGCCGGGTCCAGAAGCGGATGGTGGAGCTGCCGACGAAGACCACGCCCCCCTCGCTGGGCCACTGCTGCCGGTCGGCGGCGTCGAAGGCCGAGAGCTCGGCGCGCCAGCGTGCCTGCGCCGCGAGGTAGGCGGCGGGGGAGGCGGCGGCATCGACATCGGTGGATTGGGCCTGCGAGGCACACGCCGCGAGCAAGAGCGCGATCGACAGCAGGAGCCGGCGAGCCGCCCTGACGGGCGGAGCAGCATTCATCACAACCATGGAATACAAGAGAAGAGTTCCGATTGCATCGTGCGGTCGATTCCGCGCCGGCGCGTCGGAGGATGTTAACGGTGCGCTTGCGATTCCGATGACCGCGGCCGGCGGCAATTCCCTGAATCCAATCGCGATCGCGCTACGTACTGAGGTGGGGCCGCCATTGCGCTCATGCCAGCGTCCGCCAACATCCCTGCACCCGCATTCATACGAAAGGAACAGACCATGACCTTGCGCCTCCTCGCCCTCCTCGCAGCCGCCGCCAGCCTCGCCGCTTGCTCCGGCATGGGCATGAACAAGCCCATGGCGTATTCGCAAGCCGGCCTCCCCGACGCCGTCAAGGTGCCCACCGGCCACCAGGTCGCGATGGAAACGGTCGGCGCGGGCGACATCACCTACGAATGCCGCGCCAGGGCCAACGCGCCCGGGCAGCACGAATGGGTCTTCGTCGGCCCCGACGCCCGCCTGCTGGACCGCGGCGGCAGGCAGGTCGGCAAGTACTACGGCCCGCCGGCCACCTGGGAGAGCATGGACGGCTCCCGCCTCACGGGCAGCCAGGTCGCGGTCGCGCCCAACGGCAGCGGCAACATCCCCTACCAGCTCGTGAAGGCCAACCCGGCGACGGGCAGCGGTGCGATGCAGGGGGTGAGCTACATCCAGCGCGTGGCCACCCAGGGCGGCACGGCGCCGGCCGCGGCTTGCAGCGCGGCGTCGGCGGGGCAGAAGCAGGTGGTGAAGTACCAGGCCGACTACATCTTTTACCGCGCGATGTGAGCGGTGTTGCACGGCGCCGCGCATCGGCGGCGGCCGTGCACGAATCGATACCCGTGCTCTGGCGCTTCTGCAGGTTGCGCTGCGACCCCGGTCAGCGAGCGACGTAGCCCGCCAGGTGCTTGCCGGTCAGCGTCGAGCGCCCGGCGACAAGGTCGGCCGGCGTGCCCTCGAAGACGATCCGGCCGCCGTCGTGGCCGGCGCCGGGGCCGAGGTCGACGATCCAGTCCGCGTGCGCCATGACCGCCTGGTGGTGCTCCACGACGATGACCGACTTGCCGGCGTCGACGAGCCGGTCGAGCAGGCCCAGCAGTTGCTCGACGTCGGCGAGGTGCAGGCCGGCGGTCGGCTCGTCGAGCACGTAGATGCCGCCCTTCTCGGCCATGTGGGTCGCCAGCTTGAGCCGCTGCCGCTCGCCGCCGGACAGCGTGGTCAGCGGCTGGCCGAGGCTGAGGTAGCCCAGGCCCACCTCCTCCAGCCGTTCGAGAATGGCATGCGCGGCTGGCGTGCGCGCCTTTCCGGCGCCGAAGAATTCCCTGGCCTCTGCCACCGGCATGGCGAGCACCTCGCTGATGTCACGGCCGCCGAGGTGGTGCTCCAGCACCGATGCCTGGAACCGCTTCCCCTCGCACTCCTCGCACGGGGTGGCGACGCCGGCCATGGCGCCCAGGTCGGTGTAGATGACGCCGGCGCCGTTGCAGTTGGGGCAGGCGCCCTCGGAGTTGGCGCTGAAGAGTGCCGGCTTCACGCCGTTGGCCTTCGCGAAGGCTGTGCGGATGGGGTCGAGCAGTCCGGTGTACGTCGCGGGGTTGCTGCGTCGCGAGCCGCGGATCGCGGCCTGGTCGATGGTCACGACGCCTGCGCCGGCGGGAATCGATCCGTGCACGAGCGAGCTCTTGCCGGAGCCCGCAACGCCGGTGACGACGACCAGCACCCCGAGCGGGATGTCCACGTCCACGTTGCGCAGGTTGTGCGTCTTCGCGCCGCGGATCGGAAGCACGCCCGTGGGCTTGCGCACCTTCTGCTTCAGGGAGGCACGGTCGTCGAAATGCCGGCCGGTGAGGGTGCCGCTGGCCCGCAGTCGCTCGACACTGCCCTCGAAGCACACGGTGCCGCCCGCCGTCCCCGCGCCGGGGCCGAGGTCGACGACGTGGTCGGCGATCACGATCGTCTCCGGCTTGTGCTCCACGACGAGCACCGTGTTGCCCTTGTCGCGCAGCCGCAGCAGCAGCTCGTTCATCCGCTGGATGTCGTGCGGGTGCAGCCCCGTGGTGGGCTCGTCGAAGACGTAGGTGACATCGGTGAGCGCGGAGCCGAGGTAGCGGATCATCTTGACGCGCTGCGCCTCGCCGCCCGACAGCGTGCCCGACGGCCGGTCGAGCGAGAGGTAGCCCAGCCCGATTTCCACGAACGAGTCGAGCGTCTGCGCCAGCGCGGCGAGCAGCGGCGCCACCGAAGGCTCGTCAAGGCCGCGCACCCATTCGGCCAGGTCGCTGATCTGCATCGCACAGGCGTCGGCGATGCTGATCTTCTTGATTCTCGAGGACCGCGCGGCTTCGCTGAGCCGGGTGCCGCCGCACTCGGGACAGGTGCTGAACGTCACCACCCGCTCGACGAACGCGCGGACGTGCGGCTGCAACGTATCGACATCCTTGGACAGGAAGGACTTCTGGATCTGCGGGATGACGCCCTGGTAGGTCAGGTTGATGCCGTCGACCTTGATCTTGGTCGGCTCCTTGTGGAGCAGGTCGTGCAGCTCTCTCTTGGTGAACTTGCGGACCGGCTTGTCCGGGTCGAAGAAGCCGCAGCCGCGGAAGATGCGGCCGTACCAGCCGTCCATGCTGTAGCCGGGGATGATGAGCGCGCCCTCGTTGAGGGACTTGCTGTCGTCGTAGAGCGCGGCCATGTCGAAGTCGCTGACCGAGCCCATGCCCTCGCAGCGGGGACACATGCCGCCGGTGCGGCTGAAGCTTTGCTTCACGGTCTTGCCGGCACCGCGTTCGATCGTGATCGCGCCGCTTGCCCGGACCGAGGGGACGTTGAAGGCGAACGCGTTGGGCGAACCGACGTGCGGCTTCCCGCGCCGGCTGAAGAGGATGCGCAGCAGCGCGTTGGCGTCGGTGGCGGTGCCGACCGTCGAGCGCGCGTTGGCGCCCATCCGCTCCTGGTCGACGATGATCGCGGTCGTCAGCCCTTCGAGCACGTCGACCTCGGGCCGCGCCAGTGCCGGCATGAAGCCCTGTACGAAGACGCTGTAGGTCTCGTTGATCAGCCGCTGGGATTCCGCGGCGATCGTGCCGAACACCAGCGAGCTCTTGCCCGAGCCGGAGATGCCGGTGAACACCGTGAGCCGGCGCTTCGGGATCTCGATGCTGACGTCCTTCAGGTTGTTCACGCGCGCGCCGTGCACGCGGATCAGGTCGTGGCTGTCGGCGGCTGGTGGCGCAGGAGACCGGGTGTCGGTTTTCTTGGTCCTGCTCATTGTGCCGGGCGCAGCTCCTGCAGGCGCACCAGGCTGCCCGCGGGATCGCGGAAGGCACAGTCGCGAACGCCGTACGGCTGCTCGGTCGGCTCCTGGACGACCTCGGCGCCGCCGGCCTGCAGCCGTTCGAACGCGCCATCGAGGTCGTGGGTCGCGAGGAGGAGGGTGGCGAAGGTGCCCTTGGCCATCATCTCGGCGATGGTGCGGCGCTCGTCGTCGGTGATGCCGGGACTGGCAGCCGGCGGGTACAGGACGATGGACGTGCCGGGCTGCCCGGCCGGGCCCACCGTGATCCAGCGCATGCCGTTGTAGCCCACGTCGTTGCGCACCTCGAAACCGAGGGTGTCGCGATAGAAGGCCAGGGATGCTTCCGGGTCGTTGTGCGGCAGGAAGCTCGAGTGGATGGTGATGTCCATGGTGTCAGTCTCTTTGCATGATGGTGCCTGTGGCCGCCAGTCTATGGCGGCTCGCCGGGCGTCGCTTCTCGAATCCTGATCGGTCGCGTCACCTGCTTCGCCACGCACGGCGGGATTCCTGCGGCCTCGCGCGTCCGCTCGCGCCGATAGGCGCTGGGCGGCACACCGACCAGTTCGGTAAAGCGGGTGCTGAAGGTTCCCAGCGATGCGCAGCCGACCTCGAAGCAGACCTCGGTGACGCTGAGGTCGCCGCGGCGCAGCAGCGCCATCGCCCGCTCGATGCGGCGCGTCATCAGGTAGCTGTACGGCGACTCGCCATAGGCAAGCCGGAACTGCCGGCTGAGATGGCCAGCCGACATGCCCGCGTCGCGGGCGAGCGCCTCGACGTTCAGCGGTTGCGCGTACTCCCGGTCGATCCGGTCGCGAACGCGGCGCAGCCGGGCGAGGTCGCGCAGGCGCTGCGTCGAGGCGGGGCTGGGTGTCATCTTCACGATCGTGCCATGCCGCCCCGGAGTGCTCAAGCGTGGCGGGCGGGGCGTGACGGCGCAGCAGGCAAGGGCAGTGCCACGAGCGGTCGTCGGGTTGCCGATACGATTCGGCACAACGAGGAGTGTGAATATGCAATCAGCCGGTGCCGCCACCTTCGACGAAGCCTATTACCGGCGCTACTACTTCGACAAGAAGACCAAGGTGGTGGACCCGCAACATGTCGAGCGCTTGGGCGCGTTCGTCTGCGCCTACCTGCGCTACCTGCGCGTGCCTGTAAGGCGAGTGCTGGACGTCGGGTGCGGCATCGGGCTGTGGCGCGACATCGTGGCGCGGCAATTCCCATTGGCCAGTTACCACGGCGTGGAGTTCAGCGAATACCTGTGCGGGCGCTACGGATGGGAGCGCGGCTCGGTGGTGGACTACCAGGCGGGGAAGCCTTTCGACTTCGTCATCTGCCAGGGCGTGCTGCCCTATCTCAGCCCGCCGGATTTGAAGCGCGCCTTGCGCAACTTCAGCCTTCTGAGTCAGGGCGCCCTGTATGTGGAGGCCGTGACGCGCGAGGACTTCGCGCGCGACATCGTGGATGAAGACCTGACAGACCCGCACATCTTTCGCCACAGCGCCGAGGTGTACCGGCGCGGCCTTTCGCGTCACTTCCAGGAGGTGGGCGGCGGCGTGTGGCTGAGCCGGCAAGCCGAACTTCCACTGTTTGCCCTGGAGTGCGCAGCAGAATGACGTCTCCCCGGAATTGCTGCAGGCGAAGGCGCGAGGAACGCAGCCGGTTGCAGCTTCAGCGGCTGTTGCGCCCGATGCCCTGGTAGATGACGCCGGCTTCCTTCATGATGCCAGGCTCGTAGAGGTTGCGGCCGTCGAAGATCACCGGTGACTTCATCAACGCCTTGAGTCGCTCCAGATTGGGGCTGCGGTAGGCCTTCCATTCGGTCACGATGATCAGCGCGTCGGCATCGGCCAGCACCTCCAGCGGGTCCTTGGCCGAGGAGAAGCTGATGCGCTCCAGCAGCGCCGGCGCATCCGCGAAGTCCAGCTGAAGCACGCGCTTGGTCTCGTCGACCGCGATCGGGTCGTGCGCCACCACGCGCGCGCCGGCGCGCAGCAGCGTGTCGAGCACCACGCGGCTCGGGGCCTCGCGCATGTCGTCGGTGTTGGGCTTGAAGGCCAGGCCCCACAGCGCGAAGCTGCGGCCGCTGAGGTCGGAACCGAAGCGGTCGAGCACCTTCTGCGTCAGCACGCGCTTCTGCTCGTCGTTGACCGCCTCGACCGACTCCAGCACTCGCAGCGTCTGCCCGTTCTCGCGCGCGATGCGCGTGAGCGCCTGGATGTCCTTCGGGAAGCAGCTGCCGCCGTAGCCGGTGCCGGCGTAGAGAAAGCTATAGCCGATGCGCGGGTCGGAGCCGATGCCCTGGCGCACCGCCTCGATGTCGGCGCCCACGCGGTCGGCCAGGTTGGCCAGCTCGTTCATGAAGCTGATGCGGGTGGCCAGCATCGCGTTGGCCGCGTACTTGGTGAACTCGGCGGAGCGCACGTCCATCACGCGGGTGCGCTCGTGGTGGCGGTTGAAGGGCGCGTAGAGCTTGCGCATCGCCGCCAGCGCCTCGCGGCCGTTCTCGTCGTCGCTGTAGCCGATGACGATGCGGTCGGGCCGCATGAAGTCCTCGACCGCCGCGCCTTCCTTGAGGAACTCGGGGTTGCTCACCACCGAGAAGCGCAGGTCGGGGCGGCCGCGCTTGTCGAGCTCCTCCTGGATCACGGCCGCGACCTTGTCGGCCGTGCCCACCGGCACTGTCGACTTGTCGACCACGACCTTGAATCCGTTCATGTACTTGCCGATGTTGCGCGCCGCCGCCAGCACGTATTGCAGGTCGGCGCTGCCGTCCTCGTCGGGCGGCGTTCCCACCGCGATGAACTGGATGTCGCCGTGCGCCACCGAGGCCTCGATGTCGGTCGAGAAGCGGAGGCGCTTCGCCGCGGCGTTCGATTCGACCAGGTCGCCGAGGCCCGGTTCGTAGATCGGGATGCCGCCCGCGTTGAGGGTGTCGATCTTGCGCTTGTCGACGTCCACGCACAGAACGTTGTTGCCGATGTCGGCGAGACAGGCGCCGGTGACAAGACCGACGTAGCCGGTACCGATGATGGTGACGTTCATGTGTTCAGCCTGCCGTGGTTTCGGAGAGCGCCTTGTCGAAATAGGCGATGGTCTTCTTCAAGCCTTCCTCGAGCTGGGTCTTCGGCTCCCAGCCGCCGAGCTCCTGCCGGGCGAGCGTGATGTCGGGCCGGCGCTGCTTGGGGTCGTCCGCGGGCAGCGGCATGCGCATCAGCTGGCTCTTGGAGCCGGTGAGCTCGATCACCTTGTTGGCGAGCTCCAGCATCGAGAACTCGCCGGGGTTGCCGATGTTGATCGGGCCCGGCACCTCGTCGCCGGTGCCCATCATCCGCAGCATCGCCTCCACCAGGTCGTCCACGTAGCAGAAGCTGCGCGTCTGCTGCCCGTCGCCGTAGATGGTGATGTCCTCGCCCTTGAGCGCCTGCACGATGAAGTTGGACACCACGCGGCCGTCGTTCATGTGCATGCGCGGGCCGTAGGTGTTGAAGATGCGCACGACCTTGATGCGCAGCTTGTGCTGGCGGTAGTAGTCGAAGAACAGCGTCTCGGCGCAGCGCTTGCCCTCGTCGTAGCAGCTGCGGATGCCGATCGGGTTGACGCGGCCCCAGTAGGCTTCGACCTGCGGATGGATCTCCGGGTCGCCGTAGACCTCGCTGGTGGAGGCCTGCAGGATCTTGGCGCGCACCCGCTTGGCCAGCCCCAGCATGTTGATCGCGCCGTGCACGCTGGTCTTGGTGGTCTGCACCGGGTCGTGCTGGTAGTGGATGGGCGAAGCAGGGCAGGCCAGGTTGAAGATCTCGTCCACCTCCACATACAGCGGGAAGGTCACGTCGTGCCGCATCAGCTCGAAGCGCGGATGGTCGAGCAGGTGCTCGATGTTGCGCTTGGTGCCGGTGAAGAAGTTGTCGACGCACAGGACGTCGTGGCCCTGCTCGATGAGCCGGTCACAGAGGTGGCTGCCCAGGAAGCCGGCGCCGCCGGTGACCAGGACTTTCTTGGAAGCGTTGTATTGCCGCATGCTGTGAAATCACTCCATAGGGGGAATCGGTTGGGGGGCCTTGGCCTTCAGTTCAGCCGCCGGGCGCTGGGCCGTGCGCTGTTCGTACATCTTCGCGTCGACCAGCATGCGGAACCACAATGCCTGAAAAAAGGCGAAATAGAAGCCGGTGGTGCCGTCCAGGAAGCCAAGCCGGAAGACGTAGCGGTAGATGAAGTAGCTGAGCGAGCGCAGCCCGGTCGGCAGCTTGTAGTAGATCTCCTTGATGAAGCGCGTGCGCTCGCGCGCGTCGCCCATCAGCCGGGGCTTCAGCACATTGTCGGCGGCCAGGCGCGGGCCCAGCTTCTCCTTGGCCTCGGCGTCGCTCCAGCGGTTGTGGCTGGCAATCCAGTCGGTGAGCCGGGCCGAATTCTTGTCGTGCATGAAGCCCTGGAGGCGGCCGGGCGTGGCGGTGCTGATGAAGTGCTGGTCGTAGAGCCGCGACTCGCAGCGCCCGGCGCCTGAGCGGAACAGCCGCAGGTGCCAGGGGTTGACGCCCGAGAAGCGCAGCATCTTGCCCATGAAGTAGTCGCGCCGGCGCAGCATGTAGGCGTCGAAGCGCGGCGTGCCGGCGAGCAAGGCCCGGATCTCTCCCACCGCCTGGTCATCCAGCACCTCGTCGGCGTCCAGGTGCAGTTGCCAGCGGCAGGTCCCCTCGATCTGCGAGATCGCCCAGTTGCGCTGGTCGCTGTAGTTGGAGAAGGGCCGCTGCACCACGGTGCAGCCCAGTTCCTCGAGGAGGGCGACGGTGTTGTCCGTCGAATGCGAGTCGACCACGAAGACACTCGGGCTCACCTTCTTCGCCTGCGACACGGTCTCCCGGATGATCGAGGCGGAATTGAAGGTCAGGATGACGACGACGCAGGAGTTTTGTTCCATGGATGGGGTCGGCTGGCGGGCTTCGGCAACACAGGTTGCCCGGCACTTTGTTGCAATGCAATGCCAAACTTTAGCACTACAGTTTTACAAATAGCCACAAAGCTGACGGCAGACCAGGGGTAAACCCGAGGAGACGGTTTCTGAGGAGGCCCCGGGGGAGCTTATTGCAGTCGTGCCCGGTGCCGCGCGATCTGCTTGCGCACCTGGGCCGGCGCGGTTCCGCCGAGGATGTTGCGTGCATGCACCGAGCCGCGCAAGCTCAGCACGTCGTACACGTCCTTCTCGATCTTCGGATGGAAGGTCTGCAGCACCGACAGCGGCAGCTCCGACAGATCCACCTTGTGCGAGATCGCGGCCTTGACGGCATGCGCCACGGTCTCGTGCGCGTCGCGGAATGGCAGGCCCTTCTTCACCAGGTAGTCGGCCAGGTCGGTGGCGGTCGCGTAGCCGCGCAGCGCGGCCTTCTCCATCGCCTCCGGCTTGACCGTGATGCCGCCCACCATCTCGGCAAAGATGCGCAGCGTGTCCTTGAGCGTGTCCACGGTGTCGAACAGCGGCTCCTTGTCCTCCTGGTTGTCCTTGTTGTAGGCCAGCGGCTGGCCCTTCATCAGCGTGATCAGGCCCATGAGGTGGCCCACCACGCGGCCGGTCTTGCCGCGCGCGAGTTCTGGCACGTCGGGGTTCTTCTTCTGCGGCATGATCGAGCTGCCGGTGCAGAAGCGGTCGGCGATGTCGATGAAGCCGAAGGCCTGGCTGGTCCAGAGCACCAGTTCCTCGCTGAGCCGGCTGATGTGCACCATCGCCAGCGAGGCGGCTGCAGCGAACTCGATCGCGAAGTCGCGGTCGCTCACCGCGTCCAGGCTGTTCTCGCACACCCCGTCCATGCCCAGCGTGCGGGCCACCAGTTCCCGGTCCAGCGGATAGCTGGTGCCCGCCAGCGCCGCAGCGCCCAGCGGCAGGCGGTTGACGCGGCCGCGCACGTCGGCCATGCGCTCGGCGTCCCTCGCGAACATCTCGACGTAGGCCAGCATGTGGTGGCCGAAGCTCACCGGCTGCGCGACCTGCAGGTGGGTGAAGCCCGGCAGGATCACCTCGGCGTTCTTCTCCGCGATGGCCAGCAGCGACCTCTGCAAGTCGCCGAGCAGCCCGCCGATCAGGTCGATCTCGCCGCGCAGCCAGAGCCGCACGTCGGTGGCCACCTGGTCGTTGCGGCTGCGGCCGGTGTGCAGGCGCTTGCCGGCATCGCCGACCAGCTGCGTGAGGCGCGCCTCGATGTTCAGGTGCACGTCCTCGAGCTCGAGCTTCCAGTCGAAGGCGCCCGACTCGATCTCGCCGCGGATCTGCGCCATGCCGCGCTCGATGGCCGCATGGTCCTCGGCGCTGATCACCCCCTGCGCCGCCAGCATGCCCGCATGCGCCAGCGAGCCCTGGATGTCGGCCTGCCACAGCCGCTTGTCGAAGAAGACGCTCGCGGTGTAGCGCTTGACCAGGTCGCTCATCGGTTCGGAGAACAGGGCGGACCAGGCTTCGGATTTCTTGTCGAGTTGGTTGTGGGTCATGGGGTGTGAACCGGTTGGGAGGCAATAATGGGTTTGCACCCGATCTTTGCTTGATGCGCAGCCCATCGATTTTATCGACCACCCCTCAGGCGCCGTCCCCGGCACGGACCCGCGGACCTGCGCGCGCCGGCGCCGCGATCTTCGATGCCTGCCAGATCGGCGTGGTGCTGCGCACCGTGATGTTCGTCGAGGCGGTGGTGGCGGCCGCCACCTTGTTCCAGGCGCCCACGCCGTCCGAGTGGCTGATGCTGCTGGCCACCGTGACCGGTGGCGCCCTGCCGGCCACGCTGCTGTGGCTGCTGGCGGCCTGCTGGCTCAAGAAGCTGCTGGGCCGCCTGCCGCGCGCCGGGCAGTACGCGGCCGGAGCGCTGCTCGGGGCCGTCGCCGCACTCTATGGCTGCGGCCTGCTGCGGCTCACCGGCGTGGTGGGCAGCGCGCCGTGGATCGCCAGCGCCCTGGCGGGGGCGATGTTCGCGGCGCTGGTGATGGCCGCGCTGGTGCTGCGCGCGCGCGGCCAGACGCCCGCGGCCATGACCGCGCGCCTGGAGGAGCTGCAGTCGCGCATCCGTCCGCACTTTCTCTTCAACACCCTGAACAGCGCCATCGCGCTCGTTCGCGAGGAGCCGGCCAAGGCCGAGGCCATGCTGGAAGACCTGAGCGAGCTGTTCCGCCACGCCCTGGCGGATGCGGGCGAATCGGTCACCCTGGCCGACGAGATCTCGCTGGCCGAGCGCTACCTGGCGATCGAGCAGGTCCGCTTCGGGGAGCGGCTGCGCATCCGCTGGGACATCGACCCCGCTGCCAACGGCGCGCGCCTGCCGCCCCTGCTGCTGCAGCCACTGGTCGAGAACGCGGTCAAGCATGGCGTCGAGCCCAGCCCCGAGGGCGCGAAGATCCGCATCCGAACCGAGCGCCGCGGCGGCATGGCAGTCATCGAGGTGGTCAACAGCCTGCCGCCGCTGCGCTGGGCCGACGAGCCCCTGCCGCGCGGCCACGGCATCGCGCTGGCCAACGTGCGCGACCGGCTGCACCTGCTGCACGACGTGCAGGCGCAGTTCAGCGCCGGCATGGAGCAAAAGGCCTACCGCGTGCGCATCGCCATTCCGGTACAAGCGTGAGAAATCCACACCCATGCATGTCCTTCGCACCCTGATCGTCGACGATGAAACGCTGGCCCGGTCGCGGCTGCGCACGCTGCTGGCCGACTGCCGCGCGCCGGCGGCCGAAGTGGTGGGCGAGGCGGCCAACGGCGCCGACGCCCAGGCGCAGCTGCTCA
The DNA here is from genome assembly GCF_901827175.1 of Variovorax sp. RA8. Lineage (NCBI taxonomy): Bacteria > Pseudomonadati > Pseudomonadota > Betaproteobacteria > Burkholderiales > Comamonadaceae > Variovorax > Variovorax sp. RA8. The sequence continues at coordinate 1,701,822 of NZ_LR594662.1, forward strand.
CCGCGGACCTGGACCTGGACCTGGTGCTGCTCGACATCCACATGCCCGGCATCGACGGCATCGAGCTGGCGCGCAGTCTGCGCCAGCGCCCCGGCGCGCCCGCGGTGGTGTTCGTCACCGCCCATGCGACCCACGCCGTCACGGCCTTCGAGCTCGAGGCGGTCGACTACCTCACCAAGCCCGTGCGGGCCGAGCGGCTGCAGCAGGCGCTGCAGAAGGCGGCGCGCTCGCTGCGGGAGCGGCGCGGCCCGATGACCAACGTGCCGCAGGAGGTGCTGCTGATCCAGGACCGCGGCCGGACCGAGCGCGTGCTGCTGTCCGACGTGCTCTATCTCAAGTCCGAGTACAAGTACCTCACCGTGCGCACCGCAGCGCGCAGCCACATCTACGACGGCTCGCTGGCCGAGTTCGAGGAGCGCTACCCGGCGCGCTTCGTGCGCGTGCACCGCAACGCGCTGGTGGCGCGCCAGGCGATCCGCGCGCTCCAGAAGTACGACGACGGCGAGGACGCCGAAGGCTGGGCACTGCGCCTTGACGGCATTCCCGAGCCGGTGGTGGTGTCGCGGCGTCAGCTGGCGGCGGTGCGCGAAGCGCTAAAGGATCCGCGATGAACGACGAAGTTGCACCCAAGGCCGCAGAGCCGCCGGCAGAGCCGCCGCCACCACCGCTCTCGCCCGAGCAGGAGCGGACCGTGGCGGCAGCAGCCGAGTCCCCCGAGCCCGAGCGCGTACTGCTGCACATGCCGGTCGACGTCCGCAGCGCTGCGCTGGTCGTGCTCTGCGTGCTGGCGATCGTGTTCGCGCTGCACTGGGCCAAGGCCGTGTTCGTTCCGCTGATGCTGAGCCTGCTGCTGACCTATGCGCTCGCGCCGCTGGTGGACTTGCTGGAACGCTGGAGGCTCTCCCGCTGGATTGCCGCTGCCGTGATCCTGCTCGGGCTCGGCGGTGGGATGGGCTGGACCGGCTATTCGCTCTCCGGCAGCGCCACCGAGCTGCTCGATACGCTGCCTGTGGCGGCCCAGAAGCTGCGCACGGCCATGCGCGGCGGCAGGAGCACCGATCCCAGCGCGCTCGACACCGTGCAGAAGGCGGCCGCCCAGCTCGAGCAGGCGGCCGAGGAGAACTCGGCCAAGGTCGCGGCGCGCAAGGGCGTGGCGCGCGTGGTCATCGAGCGGCCGGCCTTCAACGTGCGCGACTACCTCTGGAGCGGCACGGTCGGGCTGATCGCTGCCCTCGGGCAGCTCACGCTGGTCGTCTTCCTGACCTATTTCGCGCTCGGCTCGGGCGACACCTTCCGCCGCAAGCTGGTGAAGATCACCGGCCCGAGCCTGCAGAAGAAAAAAATCACCGTCCACGTGCTCGACGACATCACGCAGCATATCGAGCGCTACCTGCTGGTGCAGATCCTCACCAGCGCGCTCGTCGGCGTCGCCACCGGCCTGGCCTTCTGGGCCATGGGGCTGGAGAACGCGGCCGTGTGGGGCATCGTCGCCGGCGTGACCAACCTGATTCCCTACATCGGCTCCGTGATCGTGATGGCCGCCGCCGGCCTGGTGGCCTTCCTGCAGTTCAACAGCATCCAGATGGCGCTGCTGGTCGGGGGGGTCTCGCTGGTGATCCACACGCTGGTGGGCAACCTGCTGGTGCCCTGGCTCACCAGCCGGACCAGCCGCATGAACCCGGTGGCGGTGTTCGTGGGCGTGATCTTCTGGGGCTGGCTCTGGGGCATCTGGGGGCTGCTGCTGGGCATCCCGATCATGATGGTGGTGAAGGCCATCTGCGACCGGGTGGAAGACCTGCAGCCGATCGGGGAGTTGCTGGGGGATTAGGCGCTGGAACCGCGCACCCGATGTGGTCGTTCTCGCCTCAGGCGTCGATGTCGATCAGTGCCAGACCGGTCTCGCGGTTGCACGTCTTGCGCAAATAGCCTGGCGACTCGACCAGCAACACTTCGAGCGTCGGGCGTACCGTGGCCTGCAGCAAATGACCGCCGATCGTGCTGCCGTCGCGCCGCCCAAGGACGGCATGGGCATGGACCTTCGGCGCATTGCCATCCAGCGCGATATCGCCGTTGAGAGAGAGCACCTCGACTTGCTCTTCCACGGGTATTCGCTCGTAGTCCTTTCGCTCCCAATCGAAGTACCCGAGAACCGCGTGCTGCAGCGCGCCGATCGCGCTGAAGCGGCTGGCCGACAACGCATTCTCTTTCGCGAACCGCTCGAGGATCGGGACGATGTCGTCGCCCTTTTCGAAGATGAGCGCAATGGTTCGCTCCGGGGCTTCATTGAGGATCTTGGATTTCATCGGATCGATCTCCTGTGAGGCCGTGGACGGGGCTGGTGCGCCGAAGTGCGCCTGCGTTTCATCTCAGGGCTTCAAGGCTTGCCGTCCACTCGTTGTTCGTTGCTTGAACTGCGAGTTCCCTTCAAGTGAAGCTCCACATCCGCGACTCGGCTTCCAACGGCCTTGACCGCGTCCCGGATCTGCTGGGGTGTCGCGTCGAATCGCTTGGCAAGATCTTCTACCGCACTGCTGGAACTGACATCGATGCTTTCGGCTTGTGACGAGGCTTCATGTTGCGGCATAGGAATCCTTGAAAAGGGGGGGGCGCCTGCCAAGCTAGAACACGACATGGGAAACCATGTCGGCGCGAGGCGCAACTGGCGCAGCGTGAATTCCTACTTGTTGATCCACGACCCGATGTGCGACGCCCATTCAGGGCTGCCCGGCCTCGTGTTCCTTCCCAAGACAGGCTGAAGCCGCAGCGCCGGGCCGGCTTCGAAGTCGGCGTCTTTGCCGCGTCCTTGACGTCGTGACGTGCGATCCTGATTCAATGCTCGTGATGCAGATAGCTCGCTTGCCGAGGCAGCCGCAAGCTCACGAGAAAAGCGATCACCATCATCGCCGTGACATACCAGAAGAAGGCCGACTCGTGCCCCAGCGCCTTGAGCCCCAGCGCGACATATTCGGCCGAGCCGCCGAAGATCGCGTTGGCCACCGCATAGGCCAGGCCCACGCCGAGGGCGCGCACCTCGGGCGGGAACATCTCGGCCTTCACGATGCCGCTGATCGAGGTGTAGAAGCTCACGATCGCCAGCGCCAGGATGATGAGCGCGAAGGCCGCCACGGGGTTCGTCACGTGCTGCAGCGACGTGAGGATGGGCACCGTCGCCAGCGCGCCCAGCGCGCCGAACAGCAGCATGTTGTTGCGCCGGCCGATGCGGTCGGACAGCGCGCCGAAGACGGGCTGCATGCACATGTAGACGAACAGGGCGCAGGTCATCACGTAGCTGGTGGTCTTGATCGGCAGCTTCACCGTATTGACCAGGTACTTCTGCATGTAGGTCGTGAACGTGTAGAAGATCAGCGAGCCGCCGGCGGTGAAGCCGAGCACCGTGAAAAAGGCCGCCTTGTGGTGGCGGAACAAGCCCGCGAGCGTGCCGGCCTCCTTGTTGGTGCGGCTTTCGGAGCTCGAGGTCTCGTGCAGCTGGCGGCGCAGCTGCATCGCCACCACGGCGGTGATGGCGCCGATTACGAAGGGGATGCGCCAGCCCCAGGCCCTGAGCTCGGACTCGCTCAGCAATTGCTCCAGGACCACGATCACCAGCACCGCGAGCAGCTGGCCGCCGATCAGCGTGACGTACTGGAAAGAAGAGAAGAAGCCGCGCTGCCCCTTGAGCGCCACCTCGCTCATGTAGGTTGCGGTGGTGCCGTACTCGCCGCCCACCGACAGGCCCTGGAACAGCCGCGCGACCAGCAGCAGCGCGGGCGCCCAGGCACCGATGCTGTCGTAGGTCGGCAGGCAGGCGATGGCCAGCGAGCCCGCGCACATCATCGTGACCGAGATCACCATCGAGGTCTTGCGGCCGTTGCGGTCGGCGATGCGGCCGAACAGCCAGCCGCCGATCGGCCGCATCAGGAAGCCGGCCGCGAACACGCCCGCGGTATTGAGCAACTGAACGGTGGGATCGGACTTGGGGAAGAAGGACGAGGCGAAGTAGATCGCCGAGAAGGCGTAGACGTAGAAGTCGAACCACTCGACGAGATTGCCGGAGGAGGCGCCGACGATGGCGAAGATCCTGCGGCGCTTTTCTTCGGCGGTGTAGTGTGTTGCGGGCTGCTGGGGTGTGCCGGGAACGGGCGTGACTGCACTCATGATTGCATCTTGGCGTGTTGTTATGGCCCGATCGATTCTGCGCGGCGGCGTGAAGTCGCGCTGTCGGCCGACGCTTTATCCAGGCTCGCACGATTGGAATAGAGCCCGTATCTTCGGGTCGCTGCTGAACGGAGTGATGCTTCGATGAGGACAACAACGAAGAACCTCGTGCTTGCGCTGCTGCTGCAAGGACCTGGAGCGCTGGGCCGTCACGGTGAAGGCCGGCTACGCCTGGGCGGGCTCGACCTACCGGCGCGGCGGCTACGGCGTGACGGAGCGGCTGCGCCAGCTCTTCGTGAGGCACTTCGGCTCGCCGCGCCGCACGCTGTTGCACGGGCAGAGCTACTGCGGTGCCGTGGCCTCGAAGGCCGCAGACCTCTATGCCTCCGTCGGCGGCAAGCCCGGCCCCTTCGACGGCGTGCTGCTGACCAATGGCGTGCTCGGCGGCGGCAACAGCGCCTACGAGTTCCGGCTGGACCTGCGCGTGGTCTACCAGTACGTCTGCCGCAACCATCCGCGGCCCGAGGAGCCGCAATACCCGCTGTGGATGGGCCTGCCCAAGGATTCGACGCTCACGCGCGCCGAGCTGGCGGAGCGCGTCAAGGCGTGCACCGGCGTGGGGCTGCCGGCGGCGCAGCGCACGCCCGAACAGGCCGCGCGACTCAGGACCGTCACCTCGGTCGTGAAGGTTCCCGAGCGCACGCTGCTCGCCCATCTCAACTGGGCCACCTGGCTGTTCCAGGACCTGGTGCAGGAGCGCCTGGGCGGGCGCAATCCTTTCGGCAACATCGGCGTGGTCTACCAGGGCTCGGCCGACGACGCGGCGCTCAACGCCGGCGTGCTGCGTTATGCGGCCGACCCGCAGGCCCAGGGCGCGCTGGCGCTCGACAGCCGGCCCACCGGCCGCACCTCGCTGCCTACGCTGACGCTGCACGCGATCCACGACCCCACCGCCTTCGTCGAACTGGAGAGCGCCTACCGCGCCATCCGCGAGAGTGCGGGGACGGCCGATCGCCTGGTGCAGAGCTTCAGCGACGAGTCCGAGCACAGCTACCTGGGCGAGCCCGAGTACCCCGCGCTCTTCGCCGCACTGCTCGACTGGATCGACAAGGGCGACAAGCCCACGCCGGCTTCGCTGGCCGTCCGCTGCGCGGCCTTCGAACCGAACTTCGACAACGGCGGCAAGGACCGCTGCCGCTTCAGGCCCGAGTACCGCCCCGCGCCGCTGGAATCGCGCGTGCCGGCGCGTTGATTAGGCCCTTAGAAGGTCCCCGGCAGCAGGATGCTCGAATCCACCTCGTCGATCTGCGTGCGTCCGCAGAAGGCCATCGTGATGTCGAGTTCCTTGTGGATGATCTGCAGCGCGCGGGTCACGCCGGCCTCTCCGAAGGCCCCCAGGGCGTAGAGGAAGCTGCGCCCGATCAGCGTGCCGCGCGCACCGAGCGCGCGCGCCTTCAGCACGTCCTGCCCGCTGCGGATGCCGCCGTCCATCCAGACCTCGATTTCCGTGCCCACTGCCTCGGCGATGGCCGGCAGCGCCTCGATGGAGGAGGGCGCGCCGTCGAGCTGGCGTCCGCCGTGGTTCGAGACGATCAGCGCATCGGCGCCGCTGGACGCCGCCAGGCGCGCGTCCTCCACGTCCATGATGCCCTTGAGGATCAGCGGTCCGCCCCAGAGCTTCTTGATCCATTCCACATCGGCCCAGCTCAAGGTCGGATCGAACTGCTCGGCCGTCCACGAGGACAGCGAGGACAGGTCCTTCACCCCCTTGGCATGGCCCGCGATGTTGCCGAAGGTGCGGCGCTTGGTGCCCAGCATGCCCATGCACCACCGCGGCTTGGTCGCGAGGTCCATGAGGTTCTTGAGCGTCGGCTTGGGCGGCGCCGTCAGCCCGTTCTTGATGTCCTTGTGCCGCTGGCCCAGGATCTGGAGGTCCAGCGTCAGCTGCAGTGCCGAGACGTTGGCGGCCTTGGCGCGCTCGATCAGTCGCTCGATGAAATCGCGGTCGCGCATCACGTAGAGCTGGAACCAGAAGGGATGGCGGTCGGTGTTCTCCGCGATGTCCTCCAGCGAGCAGATGCTCATGGTCGACAGCGTGAAGGGAATGCCGAAGGCCTTGGCCGCGCGCGCGCCCAGGATTTCGCCGTCGGCATGCTGCATGCCCGTGAGCCCGGTGGGCGCGATGGCCACCGGCATCGCGACCTCCTGGCCCACCATGGTCGTGCGCGTGGAGCGGCCTTCCATGTTGACGGCCACGCGCTGGCGCAGCTTGATCTTCTGGAAGTCGGCCTCGTTCGCACGGTAGGTGCCCTCGGTCCAGGCGCCGGAGTCGGCGTAGTCGTAGAACATGCGCGGCACGCGCGACTGGGCGATCACTCGCAGGTCTTCGATGCAGGTGATCCGGGAAAGGTCGGGCACTCGGGGTCTCCTTGTTGGGATGCGCTGGGGGCCCCGATTATCGCGGTGCACCAACGCGGCACGCCTGTTGCTTGCCTCTGGTGTGACCTCTTCCCTCCCTACTTCACGAACATGAGCATCCGCATGAACCGCAACGACGTCACCGAGAAGATCGTCACCGTCAAGGTGGCCAAGAGCATCCAGTGGGCCGAGGTGGCCGAGAAGGTCGGCCTCTCGAAGGAATGGACCACGGCCGCCTGCCTGGGCCAGATGACGCTCGACGAGAAGCAGGCCGCCGTCATCGGCGAGATCTTCGGCCTCACGGCCGAGGAGCAGAAGTGGCTCCAGGTGGTGCCCTACAAGGGCTCGCTGCCCTCGGCGGTGCCCACCGATCCGCTGATCTATCGCTGGTACGAGGTGGTGAACGTCTACGGCACCACCATCAAGGAGCTGATCCACGAGGAGTTCGGCGACGGCATCATGAGCGCGATCGACTTCAGCATGGACATCCAGCGCCAGGCCGATCCGAAAGGGGACCGGGTGAACGTGGTGCTCTCGGGGAAGTTCCTGCCCTACAAGACCTATTGAGCATGGAAGCGCAGGCGGCGTGCGCGCCACGCGCTACGCGCCGCAGGGCGTGCGCGGCATGGGCGGGTCGGTGCGGGCCTCCAACTTCGGGCGAATCCGCGACTATGTGAAGGGCGCGCAGGACGAGCTCTGCGTGCTGGTGCAGGTCGAGACCCGGGGGCGCTCGATCATCTCCAGGAGATCGCCGCGGTGGATGGCATCGACGGCGTCTTCATCGGGGTCTGCCGACCTGTCGGCGAGTCTCGGGCATCCCGGCGAGCCGAACCACCCGGAAGTGCGCAGCGCCATCGACGATGCGATCCGTTGCATTCGCGCCAAGGGCAAGGCGCCCGGCATTCTCATGCTCGACGAGGTGCGGGCGCGCGAATGCCTGGAGCTCGGTGCGTTGTTCGTGGCGGTCGCGATGGATCTGCAGATCCTGGCGCGAGGCGCGGAGGCGGCCGCCGCGCGCTTCGCATCGCGCAAGCCAGCGTCTGCCGCGCAGACTCCTAAGCTGACTTCGCCAGCAGCACCCCCGCATCCACCTTCTCGATGTCGGTGTGCCCGCAGAAGGCCATCGTGAGGTCCAGCTCGCGATGGATGATCTGCAGCGCCCGTGTCACGCCGTGCTCGCCCATCGCGCCCAGCCCGTAGAGCATCGAGCGGCCGATGTAGACGCCCCTGGCGCCGAGTGCGCGCGCCTTCAGCACGTCCTGCCCGCTGCGGATGCCGCCGTCCATGTGCACCTCGATCCGGTGGCCCACGGCTTCGGCGATGGCGGGCAGCGCCGAGATGGAGGAGGGCGCACCGTCGAGCTGGCGCCCGCCGTGGTTGGAGACGATCAGCGCATCGGCGCCCGAATCGACGGCCAGCCGCGCGTCCTCCACGTCCTGGATGCCCTTGAGGATCAGCCTTCCGCCCCAGCGCTGGCGGATCCAGTCGACGTCCGCCCACGAGAGCGTCGGATCGAACTGCTTGTTGGTCCACTCGGACAGCGAGCGCATGGTCTCGATGCCCTTCACATGGCCGAACACGTTGCCGAAGTTGCGCCGCTTCGTGCCCAGCATGCCGAGGCACCAGCGCGGCTTGGTCGCCATGTTGGCGAGGTTCGCCAGGCTCGGCTTCGGCGGCACCGACAGCCCGTTGCGCAGGTCCTTGTGGCGCTGGCCGATGATCTGCAGGTCCAGCGTCAGCACCAGGGCCGAGCAGTTCGCCGCCTTGGCGCGATCGATCAGCCGCGCCATGAAGCCGCGGTCGCGCATCACGTACAGCTGGAACCAGAAAGGCCGGCCGGTCGCCGCCGCGATGTCCTCGATCGAGCAGATGCTCATGGTCGAGAGCGTGAAGGGGATGCCGAACTTCTCGGCGGCCCTGGCCGCCAGGATCTCGCCGTCGGCGTGCTGCATGCCCGTCATGCCGGTGGGCGCGATGGCCACCGGCATCGCGGCCTCCGTGCCGGCCATCGTCGTGCGCGTGCTGCGCTGCTCGATGTTTACTGCCACGCGCTGGCGCAGCTTGAGGCGGTCGAAGTCGGCAGCGTTGGCGCGGTAGGTGCCTTCGGTCCAGGAGCCGGAGTCCACGTAGTCGTAGAACATGCGGGGCACGCGCTTCCTCGCGAGGACACGCAGGTCCTCGATGCAGGTGATGACGCTCATCCGGCTTGCTACTGCGAGCTGATCTTCTGCTCGCTGATCAGCTTGCCCCAGCGCGCCGACTCCTGCGCCATCGCCGTGGCCAGCTGGGCAGAGGGCATGAAGTCCGGCACCGCGCCCTGCAGCGCGGCCGCCTGGGGCAGGTCGGGGGCGCTCATGGCGGCGCGTGCCGCCTCGCCCAGCTTGTCGACGACGGCGGCGGGCGTGCCGGCCGGCGCCAGCAGGAAGAGGCGCGGCGCCACGTCGACGCCGGGCACCGCGGTCGACAGCGCGGCCACGTCTTCGGCGCCCGGCAGCTTGTCGTTGCTCATCATCGCCAGCGCGCGCAGCTTGCCGCCCTTGGCCTGCGCCAGGCCGGCGGTCGCGCTGACGACGCCCAGCGGCACCTGGCCGCTGATCACGTCGGGCACGATCTGCGCTGCGCCGCGGTAGGGGATGTGCAGCGCGAAGGTGCCCGACTGGCCCTTCATCATTTCGAAGCCGAGGTGCTGCACCGTGCCTACGCCCGAGGTGGCGAAGGAATAGAAGCCAGGCTTGGCCTTGAGGGCCGCCACCAGCTCGCGTGGGTTCCTGGCGGGAAAGTCGTTGCCGGCCACGATCAGCAGCGGCGACTTGAACAGCCCCGCGACCGGCACGAAGCTCTTGATCGGATCGAAACTGAGCTTGGACTGCATGTACTTGGCGATCAGCGTCGAGCTGTCGCCCAGCAGCAGCGTGTAGCCGTCGGGCGCGGCCTTGGCGACCGCGTCGCCGGCGATCACGCCGGCCGCGCCGGCGCGGTTCTCCACCACCACCTGCTGGCCCAGCAGGGCCGACAGGCGCGGCGCGATCAGCCGCGCCATCGCATCGACGCCGCCGCCGGCGGAGTAGCCCACCAGCAGGCGGATCGGGCGCTCGGGGTAGGTGCCTTGCGCCGCGGCGAGGCCCGCCTGGCTTGCCAGCAGGGTGGCACCGAATGCGAGCAGGGCGCGGCGGTGAGGGGTGAATGGCTTCATCGTCTTGTCTCCGGAAATCTTGTGTGGACTTGTGATGTGCTCGGTGCGCGTTCAGGCCTTGCCGACGCCGCGCGAGCCCGGGCGCTTGGCCAGCTCGGCCACGCGTTCGCGGTTCGGCTCGAAGCCCAGGCCCGGCTTCTCGGGCAGCGCGAGCACGCCTTGGCTCGGTATTGGCAGGTCATCGAACACCAGCTTGCAGCAGTCGACGGCCACCGAGTGGTATTCGACCAGCGAGCCGTTGGCCAGCCCCGCATGCAGGTGCATGTTGTGGTGCGGCCAGGCGCCGCCGTTGGCGAAGCGTGCGTTGAAGGCAGAGGCCATGCCGGCAATCCGCAGGCACTGCGTGAAGCCGCCGGTGATGCAGGCGTTGGGCTGCACCACGTCGACCGCCTGCGCGACCAGCATGTCGCGGAAGCGGCTGGCCTGGCCTTCGTTCTGCCCCGCGGCGAGCGGGATCGAGGTCTTGTGGCGCAGCTTCACCAGGTTGGGGATGTCGTTCTGCGAGACCGGCTCCTCGAAGAAGCTGATGCCGTATTCCTCGATGCGCTGCGCCAGCGAGAGCGCATGGAAATAGTCGAGGCTGCAGTTGGCGTCGATGTAGATCTGGACCTCGGGCCCCACCGCCTCGCGCACGGCGCGGATGCGCTGCACGTCCTCGGCGATGAGGGTGTCCAGCGGACGCGGCTCGTCGCGGCGCGCGAGGCCGTGGTGGCCCACGGTCATCTTCAGCCGCTTGAAGCCGCGCTCGACCCAGCTCTGCGCCGCCGCGGCCAGCTCGTCGCGCTCGAAGAAGGCGAAGCCGAAGGTGGCGTACACCGGCACCTCGGCGCGCGCGCCGCCCAGCAGGCGCCAGCAGGGCTGGCCCAGGGCCTTGCCCTTCAGGTCCCACAGCGCGAGGTCCAGTGCGGCGATCGCATGGCTCGCATAGCCGGACTGGCCGCGGGGCGTGAGCAGCCAGTACAGGCGCTCCCAGATCTGCTCGTGGCGCAGGGGGTCCATGCCGACCAGCGCGTGGGCGGCGATGTCGTTGACGACCGAGGCGATCACCTCCTCCTCGGTGATGGCGGTCATGCCGGTGCCGACCAGGCCTTCGTCGGTCTCGATGTCGACGAGGCAGAGTGAAAGCGAGGTGGTCTTGCTGCGGCCCGCGACCTCCACCGAAACCGGCAGGTGCAGGGGCGTGGCCGCGACGCGGGTGATCTTCATGGGGGCGTGTCTCCAGGGCTTGGGCGCAGTGTAGGAAGGCCCTCCCGGCACTCACAAGCATCCGGCGCGAAGCCCGCTTTCGCGAAGCACGAAATCAAGGGTTTGCCCGGGTGGGGCATCAGCGCAGCAGGAAGTCGACCAGCGTCAGCGTGGCTGGCGAGGGGCCCATCCCGCTGCGCAGCGCGATGCGGTGCGTGCGCGCGGCCCAGGCATCGGTGAGCGGCACCGCGGCCAGCGGCAGGCTGGCGAGCTGCGGAGCGATCGCCTGCAGCGGCAGCACGGCCACGCCCAGGCCGCCCGCGACCATGCGGCAGACGGCGTCGAAGCTGCGCATCTGCATGCGGATCTTCAGCGCCTTGCCGGCCAGCGAGGCCGAACGCATCAGCCGGCTGGAGAGCGCGGTGCCGTCGTGCAGTGCGATGAACTGCTCGTCGAGCGCCTGCTCCAGCGCGAGCGGCGCGGTGCCGGCCAGTGCGTGCCCGGCCGGTACCACCAGCACCAGCGTGTCGGAGAAGCAGTCGGTCAGCGTGATGCCGTGCGGCGCATGCGCCATGTCCACGATGCCGAGATCGGCGCGTCCCTCGAGGAGCAGCAGCGGGATGTCGAGACTGCCGTGCTCCACGACATCGATGCGGATCAACGGATGCTCGCGCGCCATGCGGTCGAGCTTGGCGGGCAGCACCTCCAGCATGGCCGAGGTGTTGGCCGCCAGCCGCACGTGGCCTTGCAGGCCCTTGGCGTAGTCGTGCAGGTCGACCGACAGCCGGTCCATGTCGACCAGGATCTCGCGGCCGCGGCGCACCAGCATCTGGCCCGCGGGCGTGAGCCGCACGCCGCGCGACGAGCGCTCGAAGACGCGCAGGCCCAGCGCTTCCTCCAGCGCGGTGATGCGCGCGCTCGCGGCCGCCACCGCGAGCTGCAGCCGGTCGCCTGCGGCGCTGATGGAGCCGAGCTCCGCCGCCGCGACGATCACGCGCAGCGTCGCGAGATCAAGCGGCTCGTTCAAGCGCGGTCTCGGGCGCGAACAGGCGGCCGTGGCCGGGCGAGGCGGGGTCGAGGCCGGCCGCGCGCATCAGGTCCCAGAAGCCGGCGGGCGAGCTCGAGGTGACGGGCAGGCCGAGCTTGTCTTCGAGCGGCACGTGGATGTCCAGCGTCAGCAGCCCGCCGCAGGAGATCAGCAGGCCCTGGGCCGAGCGGTCCGCCGCGACGGTGCGTTCGGCGAGCGCCATCAGCGTTTCCTCCGTCACCTGGCCGACGGCTTCGACACCGGTGATGGAAAGGCCCTCGATGTGCGTGACCGTGATGCCGCAGCTCGCCAGGTAGGCGACCAGCCGCTGGTTCAGCGTGTCGATGTAGGCGGTGGCGACCGCGACGCGCCGGATGCCGAGCACGCGCAGGCTGTCGACGATGGCGTGGCTCATCGTGGTGCAGGGCAGGCCGGTGGCGTCCTGCATGCGCTCGCGCAGCGCGTTGGTGAATTCGAGGCCGCGGTAGAAGCTGAGCGACGTGCCCATCAGCGAGACGGCCTGGGCGCCGGCGTCGCGCAGCTCGACCGCGAGTGCGAGGATGCGGTCCACCACGGTGTCGAAGCCTTCGGGCGAGATGCCCGGGATGCCGAGGCCGCGCGCGATGAAGCGCACGTCGCGCCCGCCGTAGAGTGCCTGCCCGTCGGTCGGGACGAGGCCTGCGGCGGGCGGCACGATGAGGCCGAGGGTGCTTGTCGTCATGTCGTGGTCTCCTGGTGCTCGAGTTGTCTCAAGCGCCGGATTGTGCGGCAAGCGACGGCAGCCCCGGCTCGCGGCTCAGCCCTGCAGATGCAGCGCCATGGCGGGGTCGCTGACGCCCGGCCTGGCGCTCTCGACACGGCCGGCGAAGCGGCGTTCGAAGTTGTCGGCGCTGACGGTGAAGTCGTACCAGTCGCCGCTCGTCTGAAGGTTCCAGTGCTGCGTCTCGATGTCGCCGGGCTTGATGTCCATCGTCCACGGGCCGTGCTTGTTGTAGGCGTTGGCAGTGATCGTGACGCGACCACGCTGCTTGCCGTTGTTGCGCACCCTGAGGTAGAGATGGCCGCTGTGGGCCTGGTAGCCGACCTGGACTTCGGGCTGGAATGCCGCGGTGTCGTGGAACAGCGCGTCGCCCTCGAAGGTGCGCACGAAGCCGTTGGGACCGTAGACCCAGAGCTCGTACTTGCCGCTGTCGGAGGCGCCGGCGTTCCAGGTGTCGCTCAGCGTCTTTCCGGCCTCCACGGTGTAGCGGCGCGGAATGCGGTCCAGATGCAGCTTGTCGTAGACGTGGAAGACGGCGCCCTGCTTGCCGGTGTTGGCGAACATCAGCGAGAGCATGCCGCGCGAGTCCACCCGCGCGCTGGTGTGCAGCTCGTAGGGGAGCGCGCGCGACGGACGCACCCCGGCCTCCTGGAACAGCGGCTGAGGCGTGGCGGGGGCAGTGGTGATCGGGGCCGCGGGCAGCAGCCTCTGCGCCGCATTGATCGCGGCCCAGTTGCTCGTGTCGGGCAGTTGGGGGAAGACCGGGTCGTTCGGCCTGACGAAGTCGAAGCAGGAGGTGAGGTCGCCGCAGACTGCGCGGTGCCACGGGCTGATGGCGTCCACCGTGAAGCCGAAGCGCTTCTCCAGGAACATGCCCACGGAGGTATGGTCGAACACCTGCGAATCGACCCAGCCGCCCTTGCTCCACGGCGACACCACGTACATCGGCACGCGCGAACTCAGGCCCCACGGGCGAATCTTGCCGCTGGTGGTGTCATTGACGTTCAGGTAGTTGCCCACGGAGGCGTCGAAATACTCGCCGTCCAGCGCCACGGTGGACTTGCCCATCAGGTTGCCATTGGCGTCATACGACGGCACCGCCGGCATCGGCAGGTGGTCGAAGAAGCCGTCGTTCTCGTCGAAGGTCACGAAAAGGACGGTCTTGCTCCAGACCTTCGGGTTGGACGTCAGCGCGTCCAGCACATCGGCGGTGAAGTCGGCAGCGCCTGCGGTGCCTTCACTGCTGCCCGGGTGCTCGGCCAGGGCCTGCGTGGGCAGCACCCAGGAGACCTGCGGCAGGGTGTCGTTGATCACGTCCTGCTTGAGCTGGGCGAGGAAGTTGACAGCGCCGTCAGCCGATTCGGGGCCGCCCGTCAGGCCGTGCTCGTAGATCGGCGAACCCGGCTGCGCAGTGCGGAAACTCTGGAAGGCCAGGCAGCCGTGCATGGCGCCCGTCCAGTTGTTGTTCATGTTCTGGTAGATGTGCCAGCTCACGCCCGCCTTTTGCAGGACATCCGGCAACGTGGCCCACTTGAAGGCGGTGTTGACGTACTTGTAGTTGTAGGCACCTGTTGCGGGGTCGATCTGACCCGACCCGTCGGCCTGCTGCCCCCTTCCCGCGACCCACCTGGACGGGTTGGGCCAGCAGCGCGAGTTGACGGGCTCGCCGTCCGCGTGCGTGCTGTTGATGCCCCGCTTGCGCAGTTCCGGGTTGAAGTTGGAGCCCGACATGAAGACGATGCGGTTCGGGTCGGTGCCGGTGAGGACGGAACAGTGATAGCCGTCGCAGATCGTGAAGGCATCGGCCAGCGCGAACTGGAACGGAATGTCCTCGCGCAGGAAGTAGCCCATCGTCGCCTGGTTCTTGAACTGGATCCAGCGGTCCATCTTCCCCTGGTTCCACGCCGCCTGCTGATCGGGAAAATTGTGCGGCGTGCCGGATCCGATCAGCGCCCTGCCGATGGTGGAATCGCGGCGAAAGGGTTGGATGTCCGCGCCGCCGCTGGGGTTGGGCTGGAAATACACCGGTTTGCCGCTCGCCAGCGGAATCGGGAAGCGGTCGCCGAAGCCGCGCACGCCGCGCATGGTGCCGAAGTAATGGTCGAAGCTGCGGTTCTCCTGCATCAGGATGACGATGTGCTGGACGTCCTCGATGGAGCGGGACTTGACGTGCGCCTCGACCGCCAGCGCGCGGCGGATCGAGGGCGGCAACACGGTGAGAGCGGATGCGGCACCCAGGGTGCCGGCGGTCTTGCGAAGGAAGTCGCGGCGTGGGGGAATGTTGTTCATGGTCATGGTTGCAACTCGGGGATGTGAAGGACGAGGAGAGGAAAGGTCAGGGGGCCCAGCTCAGGGGTGGCGAGGAGCCCGTGTCCGCCGCCGAGGCATCGGCCACCGAGCCATCGGGCTTCTGCGCGGTCGGCGCCGGGTTGCCGGCCGCCGTCGCGCCCAATGCGCCGGCATCGGTGCCACCGCCACCGCCGCACGCGGCGAGGCTGAGCAGAAGAGCGGCGGCGCAGAGGCCGCGGGTGAAGAAGGCAGGTTTCATTGGGGAATTCCTTGGTTGAGAGAAGTCCTTGGGAGCGGGGGAGGGGGTGTAGAGGTCCGGGGCGGTCGATCCCGCCTCAGGCGAAGCGGCGGCGCATGCGCGCTGCGATCTGGTCGAGAAGGAAGACAGTCAGGAAGATCGCGATCAGGATCGTTCCGACGTGCGAATAGTTGTACATGTCGTAGCGGCCCTTGAGCTCCTGGCCGATGCCGCCGGCGCCCACCAGGCCGACCACAGTGGCCATGCGCACATTGCGATCGAGCACGTACAGCGTGTAGCCGATGAACTGCGGCATCAGCTGCGGCAGTACCGCGAAGCGCATCACCTTGAGCTTGCCGGCGCCGATGGCGCGCAGCGCCTCCTGCCGCTTGTCGTCTGCGGTCTCGACGTCCTCGGCGTAGAACTTGCCGAGAAAGCCGGCCGAGTGGAGTGCCAGCGCGAGCACGCCGGCGATTGGTCCGAAGCCATACGCCAGCACGAGGAAGAGCGCGGTCACCAACTCGGGCACGGCGCGCAGCATGCTCACGAGGCCGCGCGCAAGCCCATAGCTGAGGCGATTCGCCGTGTAGTTGCGCGCACTGAACCATGCGAGGGGAAGGCTGAACAGCACCGCCAG
Organism: Variovorax sp. RA8; assembly: GCF_901827175.1. Classification (NCBI taxonomy): domain Bacteria; kingdom Pseudomonadati; phylum Pseudomonadota; class Betaproteobacteria; order Burkholderiales; family Comamonadaceae; genus Variovorax; species Variovorax sp. RA8. Next base: position 1,717,724 of record NZ_LR594662.1, read on the forward strand.
CAGCGTGGCCCACAGCGCGATTTCCAGCGTTTCGAGCATCTTGCTGGACACGTGCCACAGGTAGCCCAGCGGTTCGACCAGAACCTCGCGGTGCTCGACGGTTTCCTCCATCTGCAGCGTCCCCGGGTTGAGGCGCCGCGTGCGGGTCTCCTGTTCCTCCACATGGGCCATCCAGGGCAGATGATTCGGATCGAAGTTGTCGAGGCGCCCGACCTCGGTACGCTCGGAAATCTGCACAGGAAATAGCGAGTTCGCTATCTGCGCCAAGCCGGCCGATACCTGGGAGCTTTCGCGCAGGCCGACTGCGGCAAGCGCGCCTTGGCCACTGAGCGCGAGCATGCGGTCCATCTCCACGCGATGGCCTGTCATCAGGCAAAGAATAAACGCCAGCACGACGGCGACCACCGTGCGCGTTCCGAAGGGGCGTTTGATCTCCCATGCGGATGCGGGCCGCCGCTCTGCGCCTGCGATGGTCGGTTTCAGGGCCTGTTCCATCATGCTGTTCTCAGCGCCAGCTCTGACTGGGAATGCGGTTCAGGGAGCGCGCCCACCGGGCGCATGGCGCCTCTGTCGTAGATCGCTCGCGAAGCCGAGGCGTCGAAGGCGGCCGGCGGACCGTCGAATACGACGGCACCGTCGCGCAGCGCGACGATGCGGTCGGCGAAAGCGCGTGCCAGGTCCACCTGGTGGAGGCTGCACAGCACGGTAGTGCCGCGCTCGCGCGCCTGGCGCCTGAGCAGCGCCAGCACCTCCACACTGGCCTGCGGGTCCAGGCTCGCCACGGGCTCGTCGGCGAGCACCAGCGGCGGGTCGAGCATGAAGGCACGCGCGATGCCGACGCGCTGTTGTTGTCCGCCCGAAAGTTCGCTGGCGCGGCGACTCAGGTGATGTTCCTGCAGCCCGACGGCGTCGACCAGTTCGCAGGCTTTGCGCCGCGCGGATTGCGGGAAAAGGCCCAGCATCGCGCGCCACCCCGGCAGCGCCGGCAGCGTGCCGCTGAGCACGTTCACTGCCACGGTGGACCGCAGCACCAGGTTGAACTGCTGGTGGATCATCCCGATGCGCGGGCGGATCTGCGCCAGCGACCGGGCCTCGATGGCAACACCGCCTACCTGCACCGTGCCGCTGGTTGGCCTCACCAATCCGTTGGCCATTCGCAGCAGCGTGGACTTGCCCGCCCCCGAGGCGCCGACCACCACGCAGAACTCGCCGTGCGGGATGCTCAGCGACACGCCTTCGAGCGCCACGGTGCCGTCCGCGTACCTCATATCGACAGAGTCGAAGCGCAGCATGGGCGGACGGGCCGTCTCGTGCGGTTCGGAGGTGTTCAACGCTCGGCCGCCTTCTTCAGGATCTGGCCCTTGAGTTCGTCGGTGAGCAACGCCAGCTTCTCGGCCGCGACGTTGAACTCGTCCTCGGAGAACTTCGTGTCGAAGGAATCGATCTTCTTGCCGCCATAGCCGCGGATCATGTCGGGCGTCACGCCGGGCGCCTTGTGGACGGTAGAGAAGGCCGTCTTGAGCCGTGTCTTGAGCCCTTCGGGTAGCTTGGAGTTGAGTGCCAGCGGCGGGTAGGGAATGGCAATGCTCTTGGCCACCACCTTGACCTGCTTCGGATCGACGGCGCCCTGTTCGACGGCCTTCTCGTACGAGTCGAATGAGAGCGAGGCGACGTCGACCTGGCCCTGCGTCAGCGCGGCCAGGCTGTTGGCGTGGCTGCCCGTCATGCGGATGGCTGAGAGATCGCGTATCGGATCGAGGCCCGCGTCCATCAGCATGGCGACCTGAAAGGTGAAGCTCGATGCCGAGTTGACGTCGCCGAAGGCCATGCGCTTGCCCTTGACGTCCTTGACCGAAGCCATCGGCGTGTTGGCCTTGGCGAACATGCCTGCGTAGTAGACGGATTCGCCTTTCTCCACTCCCACTGCCAGCAACTGCGCGCAGCCGCGCTTGTGCGCCTGCACGTAGGAGACAGGTCCGAAGAACGCGATATCCGCAAGTTGATGGCACATGCCTTCGACGACTGCGCCGTACGACTGGCCGACCTTCAGGTCGAACTGCAGGCCGGTGGTGCGCGTGATCGCGTTGAAGACGGGCGCGTAGTCGGCCTTGGTGCCCGATTCGGTGCCGCCATCGGCCGGGATCAAGAGCACGCGCAACGGGTGTTCCTTGGTGCCGTCGGCCACGCCCTGGGCGGCGGCCGGAGTCAAGGCAGTCGCCGCCAGCGTGAGCGTGGCGGCGAATGTCAAAAGCTTCTTCATGGGATGTTCCTTGAATTCGTTTCAGTGGTGCGGCCGGCGTGGGGGCCAGCTTGACTTCGACGAGGTTAGGAAACTTAGATGACAGGACAATGAACGCCATTCAGTGAAAATCAACTAGGCGACTGAAAATTGTTCAATACAATGTTCCTCTGTCGCACCGGGTGGCCGATGCGAGGGCAACCCCAGCACCATGAGCATTGAAACTACGTCCGAGCGAATCGACAGCCGCCCTTTCTCAACCGCGTGTGCCTCGCTCGCGCGGGCCCGCCACCTCATCGTCGATCTCGACGGCACGCTGATCCGCGAAGACGAGGTGCTCGACGGCGCTGCGGACCTGCTGGCGCGGTTTCGCGACCGCTATGTCGTCGTCTCGAACAACTCCACGCACACCGCGCGCGGCTTGGCCAGGCGGCTGGCTCGCATGGGTCTCCGGGTCGAGCCCGAGCACATCGTGCTGGCCGGTGAGCTGACCATCGACCACATCCGCCGCGAACATCCGCACGCGCGCATGCTGCTGGCGGCCAGCCCCGCGCTGCAGCGCCATGCGCTCTCGATCGGATGCGTGCTGGTGAAGTCGGATGCGGATTTCGTGGTGCTCGCGCTGGATCCGAGTTTCAATCGTGCGCGGCTCGGCATGATGGCCAATCAACTACGGCGCGGCGCACGGCTCCTGGTGACCAACAGCGACGACAACCATCCGGGCCCTGGCGGCACGGTAGTGCCGGAGACCGGGGCGCTGATGGCGGCGCTCGTGTCGGCGAGCGGCGTGCAACCCTGGCGCATCATCGGCAAGCCTGGGCCGCTGCTGCTGGAGGAGGGCCTGCGCCGGCTCGGCGCGGAAGCGGCCAGCACTGTCGTGGTCGGCGACAACCCATCGACCGACGCGCTCGGCGCGGCGCAGTTGAGCATGCGCTGCGTGCTCGTGGGAAACACGCCTCAGGCCGACGCGAAAACGCTGGCCGCGCTGCTGCGCACGGGCGCGCCGCCTCAGTACCGCTTGAGCGAGAGCACGTCGAATGTCTGCCGAAGCGTCTTCACCGATCTCTCGTAGTCGCTGAGCGCCAGGCAGGCGATCAGCACGTCGATGATCGCCAGCTGCGCCAGCCGACTTGTCATGGCCTCGGTGCGAAAGCTGGTCTCGCGCGCCATCGTGAACAGCACCACGTCCGAAAAGGCCTGGATCGGCGACTTCCCGAAATTGGTGATGCAGATGGTGGACGCGCCCGCCTCCTTCGCGAGCCGCGTCGCGGTCACTGTCTCGTGCGTGCTGCCCGAGTGCGAGATTGTGAGCGTGGTCACGCCGGGGCCGGTGAGGGAGGCGCTGATCGCCTGCACGTGCGAGTCGACCGCCACCTTGACGTCGAGCCCGATGCGAAGCATGCGGTAGTGGGCATCCTCGGCGATGGTGGCCGCGCTTCCGATGCCATAGATCTCGATGCGACGCGCCTTTTTGAGCAGACGCACCGCCTTTTGCATCGCGCCGACGTCCAGTGCTGCCTGCGTGTCGTGCAGGGTCTGGATGTTGCTCTGGAAGATCTTGCGGACGGCGAGGTCGACGTTGTCGCTCGGCTCCAGGTCTTCGTGGATGAACTGTACCGGCTGCACGATTTCCTGTGCCAGCGCGATCTTGATCTGCTGGAAGCCGGTGGCGCCCAGATTCTTGCAAAAGCCGACGATGCTGCCTTCGCTCGAACCCGTGCGCTCCGCCACTTCGCTCACAGACATGTGCACCACGTCCTGCGGGTTCTTGACGATGAAACCGGCAATGCGCTGGCCCACGGGGCCGAGCGAAGACCACACCGTCTCGATGCGCGCCAGCACCGCCGATATCTGAGGGCTCGGCGCCGAGCCTGCCGCTGCCGGCCGCGCGCCGCTCTTGCGGGGCTTCTTCTTGGTGTTCTGCTGTTTCATGGGCGCCAAGCTTACTTGGGCGCCGCTGGCTCACTCGCGCGCGCCATGGCGGAGTAGGCCTGAAGCGTTCCTGCAGCAACGACAGAAACGGCTTCACCCTGGCGGACATGCCGAGGCGCTGGGGCCCCGAGCGCCACCGCGTCAAGCTTACGAGTGAATTGCCTTTTCGAAGGCTTTTCCGTGCGGCTGGAAGTCAGAAGTCACATGCGCGTCAGAGTGCAATGCGAGGATGAGCAGTGACGGTCGTGGACGCTGGTAGGGAATGCAATCTGCGCCTCGAATCCTGAGGTTCCCGATGTCCGCGACCGTCTCTACAACAAGCCTGGGTCCTGGAACGCAGTCGCCAGAGCTGGAAATTGCGCCCCTGATGGAGGAAGAGCTCTTCCTAATAGTCCGCAGAAGTCAGAAGGCCGGGACAAAAGAAGTGCGTGCGGCTCGCACGCTTGCAGAAGTGGCGAAGCTGCCTCTGGTCATACCCACCCGACCAAATGCAATTCGCATGCTCGTGGAAATGCAGATGGCAGAGATCGGCTCCCGGCCGAGCATTGCTCTTGAAATAGACGGGATTACCGCAATCCTGGATCTGGTAGCCGACGGCGCAGGCCACGCCATTCTGCCGAGGCATTCGTTGCGAACGTCAGACCAACCCCGCGCCTTCGTCACCCATCCGATCGTGCAGCCGAGCCTTCGCAGCAAGCTTACGATCGCCACCGCTGCGAACCGTCCGTCAACGCTGACCAGCAGGCAATGGTAAAGCTGGTTCGAGACGTTACGGCGGCGGTTTTTGAAGGATCAGCTCCGCCTGGACCCGGATGAGCGGAGGTGACGGAGCGAGCTGCACGACGTCCGCAGTTGCGTGTGGTAGACCCGCACGTCCAGGCTGCTAAGCGGCGTGAGCTAGCAGCCTGGATGCATCGAACAGAGACAAACGACGCGACCTGTCTTTCAGCCGCCAGCCGTGTAGGCCGTCTTCACCACCGTAAAGAACTCCTGCGCATACCGCCCCTGCTCGCGCGGCCCATAGCTCGACCCCTTGCGCCCGCCGAAGGGCACGTGATAGTCCACCCCCGCAGTCGGCAGGTTCACCATCACCATCCCCGCCTGGCTGTGGCGCTTGAAGTGCGTCGCGTACTTCAGGCTCGTCGTCGCGATGCCGGCCGACAGGCCGAACTCGGTGTCGTTGGCCGTCGCCAGCGCCTCCTCGTAGTTCTTCACCCGGATCACGCTGGCCACCGGCCCGAAGATCTCTTCCTTGTTGATGCGCATGCTCGCCACCGATTCGCTGAACAGCGCCGGCGACATGTAGTAGCCCTCGGTGTCCAGCTTCAGCCGCTCGCCGCCTGCGGCCAGCGTGGCGCCCTCGCCCTGGCCGATCTCGATGTAGTTCAGGTCTTGCTGCAGCTGGCTCTCGCTGGAGACCGGGCCGATGTCGGTGCCCGCAGCCAGCGCATCGCCGACCTTGATCTTCGTCATCCGCACCTTCATCGCCTCGATGAATTTCGGGTAGATGCCCTCGGTCACGATCAGCCGGCTCGACGCGGTGCAGCGCTGGCCGGTGGAATAGAAAGCGCTCTGCACGCTGAGTTCGACAGCCTGCTCGAGGTTGGCATCGTCCAGAACCACCTGCGGGTTCTTGCCGCCCATCTCGAGCTGCACCTTCTTGTGCCTGGTCGCGCACTGCACCGCGATGTTGCGGCCGACGCCGACCGAGCCGGTGAAGCTGATGGCGTGGATGCCGGGGTGGTCGACCAGGGCGTTGCCGATCACGCTGCCGCGGCCCATCACGAGGTTGAACACGCCGGGCGGAATGCCCGAGCGGCTGATGATCTCGGCCAGCGCCCAGGCGCAGCCGGGCACCAGGTCGGCGGGCTTGAGCACCACGCAGTTGCCGAACGCCAGCGCCGGCGCGATCTTCCAGGCGGGAATCGCAATCGGGAAGTTCCACGGCGTGATGAGCCCGACCACGCCGACGGGCTCGCGCGTGATCTCGACGCCGATGCCGGGGCGCACCGACGGGATGACTTCGCCCGACAGACGCAGGCATTCGCCGGCGAAGAACTTGAAGATGTGGCCGGCGCGCGTGGCCTCGCCGATGCCCTCGGGCTTGGTCTTGCCCTCCTCGCGCGCAAGCAGCGTGCCCAGTTCTTCCTTGCGCGCCAGGATCTCGTTGCCGATCTTGTCCAGCGCATCGCTGCGCGCCTGGAGGCCGCTGGTGGACCAGGCCGGGAAGGCGGCGGTGGCCGCGGCCACGGCTGCATCCACCTGGGCGGCATCGCCTTGCGCATAGTGGCCGAGCACGTCGCCCAGGTTGCTCGGATTGGTGTTCGGGCTGTAGCTGGCGCCGGCGCGCCATTCGCCGTTGATCAGGTTGTCGAAGTTGTTCATGTGCAGAGTTCTGAAGAAGGTGGAAGCTCGATGCGGTAGAAGCGCAGCGCGTTGCCGCTCATCACGGCCTGCCGCTGATCGGGCGTGAGCTCATCCAGCATGCGCGAGACGCCCTGCACCAACGGCTCGAAGCCGATGCGCAGGCCCGTCACGGGAAAGTTGCTGGCGAACATGCAGCGTTGCCAGCCGAAGATGGCCATGGTGTCGCGCACGATGCGCGCATTGGCCTCCCAATCCCAGGGCGCGTCGCGCAGACCGAACTCGGAGAGCTTCACGTGCACATTCGGCTGACGCGCGAGGATTTCCATCCCGCCACGCCAGCGCGCAAGGCCTTCCTCGCTGCGGTCCCATGCCAGGCCATGGTGGTTGAGCACCATCGGCACGCGCGGGAACATCGCCGCGACCTGGGCCGCCTCGGCCAGGTGCCAGGCAGGTACGCGCATGTCCCAGCTCAAGCCGTGCTTCTCCAGCAGCGAGAAGCCGCGCAGCCAGGCCGCGTCCTGCATGCTGCCTGCATGTCCCGCCACGCTTTGCCCCGGCACTGCCGAAGTCACCGGCTTGCAGCGAATGCCGCGCACCAGCGGATAGCGCAGATGGTCGAGCAGACACTCCTCGGTGTCGGGCCGGTCGAGCCAGGCATGTGCGACCACTGCATTCGGAAGCGCATACGCGGCGTTCATCTCGTGCAGCCATGCGGTTTCGGCCACCTGCTCGCTGCGATCGCGCTCTGCCTCCACGTGCACCGTCGCCAGCACCCGGACACCGGCGCTCGCCGCGCGATAGTCCGCGGGCAGGAAGTTCCGGCGCAACGCTTCGTACTCGCCCAGAAAGAATCCCTGCGGGTCGTACGCCTGCTGCAGCCATGGATAGTTCCCCCGCGACAGGTCCCACAGGTGATGGTGCGCGTCGACGACGGGCATGAGCGGCATGTCAGTGGGCCCAGAGATACGAAGAGTCCGGTTCGCGCAGCGTGGCGAACTCGCGGTCGAACTCGAAGTTGTCCAGGTTGAGGCGACGGATCGTCTGATCCTGAAACGAGATCCAGGCTGCGCGCGCACCGGGATGCAGCGACAGCGCCAGCGGTTTGGCCGGGAGCACGACGCAGCGCCGCTCTTTCAGATCGGTGCCGAAGACCGAGAGGCTTTGCTCGCCCGAATTGGTAGCGAGCAGCACTTCATGGCCTTGGGCATCGGTGCTGCGGTACAGGCGATTCGGATCGCGCCGCGTCTTGCCGGAGGCAACCACCTTCATGCTGGCCGTGTCGATGGCCACGATGGTGTCATCACCCCGGTTCGCCACGTACAGCAGCGTCTCGTCGGCCGACAGCGCGTTGCCTTCGGGCACCGGGCCCGGCACCACGGCCACAGGCGCGAAGGTCGGATCGTGCGGCTTGATCCTGGTGACGGTGTTGGACAGCAGGTTGAGCGCGTAGGCGGTCTGCGCGTCCTGCGTCAGCGCGAACAGGTGGGTCTTGTAGCCGCCCGAGGCAACGGCAAGATCCGGCACATGGCGATGGACCGGGTCGGAGAAGCGCAGCAGCACGTTGTGGGCTTCGGACATCACGTACAGGCGGCCCTCCGCGTCCACGGAGAGGCCATGCGGGCGGTAGTAGGGCCAGATATCGAGCGTGGCGACGTGCTCGCGCCGGTCCAGGTCGATCACGAACACCGAATGTCCGCCCGCCTCGCCCAGATGGCTGGCGGTCTCGATGCCGTAGTGCCCCACATAGGCGCGCTTGCGCACCAGGTCCACCGCGAACTCGTGCGGGAAGTTCGGCAGGACGATGTGCTTCTCGGCGCGGCCGGTGGCCGCGTCGTAGAAGCTGAAGGTATGGGCGCATTTCTGCACCAGCAGCAGGGTTTCACGAATGGACATCGCGCGGCTTTCTGGGATCAGCGGAACCAGCTGGCCGGCACCATGACCAGCTGCGGAAAGAGGACGAAAAGGAACAGCAGCAGCATCTGCGCCAGCAGGAAGGGCCAGACTCCCTTGATCACGGCATCCAGGCGGGTCTTGGCCACGCCTGCGACCACATTGAGCACCGTTCCGACCGGCGGGGTCAGCAGGCCGATCGCGTTGTTCATGATGAACATCACGCCGAAGTAGACGGGGTCGATGCCGGCCTTGGTGATCACGGGCATGAGGATGGGCGTGAGGATCAGCACCGTGGGCATGAGGTCCAGCGCCGTGCCAACCACGATGACGAGGATCATGATCACGAACATCAGCAGGATCTTGTTGCCCATGAAGGGCTCGAGCAGCGCCGAAGCCTGAGCCGGGATGTCGGCGATGGTGATGAGCCAGGCCGACACCAGCGCGCAGGCCACCAGGAACATCACCGTGCTCGAGGTCTTGGCCGCCGACAGCATGAGCTCGGGCAGTCTCTCGAACTTGAGCTCGCCGTGCACGAAGCGTCCCACCACGAGCGCATACACCACCGCCACCACCGCGGCTTCGGTCGGCGTGAAGATGCCGAACTTCATGCCGCCGATGATCACCCCGGGCAATGCCAGGGCCCAGATGCCGTCGGCCAGGCGCGCCGCAAGTTTGCGGGCATCGAAGCGGCCGGCGGCCGCGCCCGGCTCCTTCTTGGCACAGAGCCACCAGGTGAATGCCAATGCGCCGGCCATCATGAGGCCCGGGAAGATGCCGGCCATGAACAGCTTGGTGATCGACACCTGCGCCGCCACGCCGAACACCACGAACGCGATGGACGGGGGGACCACCGGCGCGATGATCCCGCCCGCGGCGATCAGGCCGGAAGCGCGCGGCACGTCGTAGCCGGCTGCGCGCATCATCGGAATCAGCAGCGCCGCCACGGCCGCCGTGTCGGCCACGGCGGAGCCGGAGATGCTGGCCACGACCACGCAGGCAATGATGGCGACATAGCCCAGCCCGCCGCGTACATGGCCCACCAGGGCTTCGGCCACCGCGACAATGCGCCGCGACAGCCCGCCCGCGTTCATCAGCTCGCCGGCCAGCATGAAGAAGGGCACCGCCATCAGCGGATAGTTGTTGACACCCTCGAGCAGATTCTGCGCCAGGATCTGCGTGTCGAAGCTGTTGAGATGGATCATCAGCGCCACGCCGCACACCAGCAGCGCGAACGCGATGGGCGTGCCCAGCATCATGGCGCCGAGCAGGGAGAAGAGGAAGACAGAGATGGTCATGTCTTGTCCTCTTTCATTCGCCCGCGCTGACGGCTTGCGGCACCAGCTCCGCGCGCGTCATGCGCCCGACCAGCTGGCGCCACAGCGAATGCGCCTGCAGCAGGGCCATGCCGGCGCTGCTGATCAGCAGGGATAGATAGACCCAGCCCAGCGGCACCCCCGTCACGGGCGAGTGGTCGCCCATGCCGATCACCACCTGCTTCCAGGCGCCGTGCGCCAGCAGCACGCAGCAGCCCAGTACCAGCGCATCGGAAGCGAAGCGGCAGACGCGCTGGCCGGTTTCGCCCAGCCGGTCGACCAGGCTGGACATGCCGAGGTGGGCGCTGTCCTTCATCACCACGAGCGCGCCGATCAGCGTGAGCCACATGAAGACGAAGCGCGACACTTCTTCGGAGAACACGATGCCGGAGTTGAAGGCGTAGCGCAGAACGACGTTGCCGAATACCAGCACCACCATGACGGCGAGCAGTGCAACCAGCAGCCACTCCGTGGCGCGCGCGAGCAGATGGGATTTCATGGATGGCTCCCTGGCGCCGCGCTTACCTGACCGCGTCCACCGCGGCGAGCAGCTCGGGGCCGTTCTTGGTCACGTAGGCCTTGCGCACGACCTCGCCCACCACGGCCTTGAAGGGCGCGGGGTCGTAGCTCTCGATCACCGACATGCCCTGCTTGCGCAGGTCGGCGACGATGCCGGCCTCGTTCTTCTGGTTGCTGCTTCGCTGCAGCAGCTTGGCGTCGTTGGCGCTGTCGAGCAGCACCTTCTGCAGCTCGGGATTGAGCGCGTCGAACTTCTTCTTGCTGTAGACCAACGGCATGGCGGTGAAGGCATGCTTGGTGAGCGTCAGGTGCTTCTGGACTTCGTAGAACTTGGCAGCGTAGGTGATGTCCACCGGATGCTCCTGCGCATCCACCGCACCCGATTCGAGCGCCTGGTAGAGCTCGCCGAGCGGCATCGGCAACGGGTTGCTGCCCAGCAGCTTCCAGGCCTGGATGTGGACCGGATTGCCCATGGTGCGGATCTTCAGGCCCTTGACGTCTTCGGGCGTGCGAACGGCGCGGTTCTTGGTGGTGATCGAGCGGAAGCCCACTTCCCAGAAGGCGAGCTGCTTGAGGCCGTGGGCCTCGAGCTCCTTCATGAGGCCCTGGCCCACGTCGCCGTCCACTGTTGCGTAGGCATGGGCCGGGTCGCGGAACAGGAACGGGATGTCGAGCACGTCGAACTTCGAGACGAGTCCCGAGAAGTTGCCGCTGCCGGCCATCATCATGTCGATGGTGCCGCCGCGCACGGCGCCGAGCGTGGTCGTGTCGTTGCCGAGCTGGCTGCTGGGATAGACCTGGACCTCGAGCTGGCCCTTGCTGCGCTCCTTGACGAGCCGGGCGAATTCCAGCGCCGCCTGGTGCTGGGAGGCGGTCTCCGGCCCAGCATGGGCGAAGCGGATCTTGGTGACCTGTGCGTGGGCGGCCAGGCCGCCCGAGAGCAATGCGCTGCACAGGGCAAGCTTGAGGAAGGAAATGCGTTTCATGGTTTGTCTCCTGTAGGAATCTGTCTCGGGTCAAGGGAAGCAGGTTGAAAGCGGGCCGCTATGTCGCCCAGCGCAGCACCAGCGGATCGAGGCGGCGCGCCGTCTCGATCAGGCCCTTGCGGGTTTCCGGGTGCATGGCGGGCCAGGGGTGGCGCGGCGCTTCGCAGGTGATCACGCCACCTTCTTTCATCAGTGCCTTGGCTGCGAGGAAACCCGATTGCCGGTTCTCGTGATTGATCAGCGGCAGCCAGCGCTGGTAGAGCGCAAAGGCCTTGTCGCGATCGCCCGCGCGGTGCGCGTCGATGATGGGTCGGATGCCGTCGGCGTAGGCGCCGCCCGTCATCGAGCCGGTCGCGCCGGCGTCGAGGTCGGGCATCAAGGTGATCGCCTCTTCGCCGTCCCACGGACCTTCGACTGCGTCGCCGCCCAGGCGGATCAGCTCGCGCAGCTTCGAGGCGGCGCCCGCGGTCTCGATCTTGAAGTAGGCCACGTGCTCGATCTCCGTCGCCATGCGCGCGAGAAAGGGTGCCGACAGTACCGTGCCGCTGGCCGGCGCGTCCTGGACCATGATCGGGATGTCCACCGCGTCGGACAGCCGCGCATAGAAGTCGAAGATCTGCGGCTCGGGCACGCGGAAGGTGGCGCCGTGGTAGGGCGGCATCACCATCAGCATCGCGGCGCCCATGTCCTGCGCACGGCGGCTGCGCTCGGCGCAGACGTGGGTAGCGAAGTGGGTGGTGGTCACGATCACCGGCACGCGCCCGGCCACGTGTTCGAGGATGGTGCGGGTCAGGAGCTCGCGCTCGTCGTCCGCGAGCACGAACTGCTCGGAGAAATTCGCCAGGATGCAGATGCCGTCCGAGCCCGACTCGATCATGAAATCGATGCAGCGCTTCTGGCTCGCGAGGTCCAGCTCGCCATTGGCGGTGAACGGCGTCGGCACGACGGGGAAAATGCCGCGGTAGCGGGCAGGCTGGGTGAGGGTCATGGTGTCTTGAAAGAAATGCGCGTCAGGTGACCACGCTGATTTGCCAGGGAACGAACTCCTGCTGGCCGTAGCCGTGGCGTTCGCTGCGCGAAGGCTGGCCGGAGGCCGTGGCCAGAAGCATCTGGAACAGCAGCGCGCCGAGTTCCTCGATGCTTCGCGTGCCGTCGAGCACCTCGCCGCAGTTGAGGTCCATGTCGTCGGACTGGCGTTCCCAAAGTGCGGTGTTGGTGGCGAGCTTGAAGGAGGGGGAGGGTGCGCAGCCATAGGCCGAGCCGCGTCCGGTGGTGAAGCAGATCAGGTTGGCGCCGCCCGCGACCTGGCCGGTGGCGGAGATCGGGTCGTAGCCGGGCGTATCCATGAATACCAGGCCGTGGGCAGTCACCGGCTGCGCATACTCGTACACATCGACCAGATTGGTCGAGCCGGCCTTGGCGATGCCGCCCAGTGACTTCTCGAGCACGGTGGTGAGCCCGCCGGCCTTGTTGCCGGCCGAGGGGTTGTTGTCCATCGCGGCGCCGTTGCGGGCGCAGTAGGCCTCCCACCAGCGGATGCGCTCGACCAGCTTGCGCCCGACTTCGGGCGTCTGCGCCCGGCGCGTAAGCAGGTGCTCGGCGCCATAGATCTCCGGCGTCTCCGAAAGGATCGCCGTGCCGCCATGCGCAACCAGCAGGTCGACTGCTGCGCCGAGCACCGGGTTGGCCGAGATGCCGGAGTAGCCGTCGGAGCCACCGCACTGCAGGCCGACCACGAGTTGCCTCGCGGGGACGGTTTGCCGCTGCACGGCATTGGCCTGCGGCAGCATGGCCTTGATCCGTTCGATGCCGTGGGCGATGGTGCGCGTGGTGCCGCCGGTGTCCTGGATCGTGAAGCCGTGCAGCCGCTCGCTGTGCTGCAGGCCCTGCGTCGCGAGCAGCTTCGCGATCTGGTTGGTCTCGCATCCGAGGCCGACGACCAGCACGCTCGCGAAGTTGGGATGGCAGGCGTAGCCGCCCAAGGTGCGCTGCAGGATGGCGAGACCTTCGCCATCCGGGTCGACCGCGCAGCCGGCGCCGTGGGTGAGTGCCACCACACCGTCGACGTTCGGGAACGGCGCCAGCATCTCCGGGTGGATGTCGCGGCGGAAGTGGTCCGCGATGGCGCGCGCCACGGTGGCCGAGCAGTTCACCGAAGTGAGAATGCCGATGTAGTTGCGCGTCGCTACGCGGCCGTCATCGCGCACGATGCCCTCGAAAGTCGCCGACGCTGCGGTGTAAGCGGTCGGCCGTGCCTCGGCGCCCATCGCGTAGTCGCGCGTGAAGTCGCCCGTCGCGAGGTTGTGCGTGTGCACATGCTGTCCCGCACGGATCGGCTGGCTCGCGAAGCCGATGATCTGGCCGTAGCGGCGCACGGCAGCGCCCGGCTCGATCGCGCGCGTGGCCATCTTGTGGCCCGGCGGAATGAGGCCGGCTACCGCGATGCATTCGCTGTCGATCTGCGTGCCCGAGACCAGCTGATCGAGCGAGATCACGACATCGTCTTCGGCATGCAGGCGGATCACGCGTGCGTTCGGCTGGAATCTTGGGGACAACATGGCAGCGCCCGCCGTCACTCGACGATGTTGAAGTCCTTGAGGTACTCGGTCTTCAGCGTGAGACCGAGGCCCGGCTTGTAGTCGTCGAGCTGCACGAAGCCGTTCTCGGCCACCGGCTCGCCATCGAAGATGTAGTAGAACAACTCGTTGCCCACTTCCACGTCGTGCATCGGGAAGTACTCGCTCATCGGCGAGGCCAGCGTGCTCATGGTCAGGTGGTAGTTGTGCATCTGGCCCGCGTGCGGGATCACCGGCACGCTGTAGGCCTCGCACAGCGCGTTGATCTTGTGCGCGGCCGTGATGCCGCCGACGCGGTTGGTGTCGTACTGCACGACCGACACTGCCTTGCGGTCCAGCAGCTGCTTGAAGCCGTAGAGCGAGAACTCGTGCTCGCCGCCGGAAATCGGAATGCTGGTCAACCGGTTCAGCTCGGCATAGCCGTCGATGTCGTCGGCGATCACCGGTTCCTCCAGCCAGCGCGGCTGGAACTTCTCGAGCTTGGGGCAAATGCGCTTGGCGTACTCAACGTTCCAGCCCATGTAGCACTCGAGCATGAGGTCGTTGTCGTAGCCGATGACTTCGCGCACGGCCTCGACCGACTTCAGGTTCTCCGCCACGCCCTTCTGCAGGTGCGCCGGCCCGTAGCCGAAGCGCATCTTGAAGGCGGTGAATCCCTGGTCGAGGAACTTCTGCGCCTCGGCCTGCATTTCCTTCAGGTCGGTGCGATAGAGCTTGGAGTAGTAGCAGGGGATCTTCTCCTTGGTGCGGCCGCCGAGCAGCTTGAAGACCGGCTTGTTCACCGACTTGCCCAGGATGTCCCAGATCGCGAGGTCGACCGCCGAGATCGCCGCCATGGTCACGCCCTTGCGGCCCCAGGCATGGGTGGCGCGGTACATGCGCTGCCACAGGTACTCGTAGTCCCACGGGTCCTGGCCGATCACCAGCGGCGCGAGGTACTGGTCGATGATGGCCTTGGCGATGGCAGGCGCGAGGGCGACGTTGCCCAGCCCGACGATGCCGTCGTCGGTCTCGATCTCGACCACCGTCCACGAATGGAAGCGGAAGGTGCTCATGGTTTCCTGCGGCGCGTACAGCAGGTCCATCGCGTTGGAGCAGAAGTTGCCCTGCGGCGGAACGGTCTTGCCTTTCCACTCGTAAACACGGGCGCGTACGGATTTGATCTTCATGGGGTCTCTCTTGATTGACGGAGGGGTTCAAGCGGATACGTGGGTTGCGCGGCGGTGCGCAGCGCCCATGCGGCTCGCGATGCGGAAGGCCTGCCAGGTGGCTTCGACGTTGGCTTTGCCCAGGCCCACGATGTCGTAGGCGGTCCCGTGCGCGGGCGTGGTGATCGGGATCGGCAGCCCGCCCTGCACCGTGACGCCGCGGCTGAAGCCCATCAGCTTGATCGCGATCTGGCCCTGGTCGTGGTACATGGTCACGACGGCCTGGTAGTCGCCGGCTTGCGCCTTCAGGAAGATGGTGTCGGCCGGGAAGGGGCCATGGAAGGGCGACTCGGTCGGCCAGTCGCGCGCCTGCAGGCGCCGCACGGCCGGGACGATGATGTCGATCTCCTCGCGTCCGCAAAGGCCTCCATCGCCGCCGTGCGGATTGAAGGCCGCAACTGCAATCCTGGGTTGCGCCACGCCATTGGCCAGGAGCGAGCGGTAGATCAGCTCGGCTGCCTGCTCGATACGCTCCACGCTCAGATAGCCGGCCACGTCCTTCAGAGGCACGTGCGAGGAGATGCGCGAGGTCCAGAGCTCGCCGAGGGTGTTGAACTCGCAGAAGTAGCCGGTCACGCCCAGGTGCTCCGCGAAATGGTGCAGCTCGTCCTCGTGCCGCAGGCCGCCGATTTTCATGGCGTGCTTGTTGAGCGGCGCGAAGCAGATCGCGTCGACCTCGCCGGCAAGCGTCGCGTCCATGCACCGGTCGAGCACTTCGAGCACCGAGCGACCGCCAGGCGCCGCCGCCTGCCCGCGTTGCACAAGCGCCGGGTCGACGCTGTGCACGGCGAAGAAGGCAGGGCGCGCCGCGCTGGCGCGGCCGCGCACTTCAGCCAACGAGTTCACCTCGTCGGTGGCGACGGAGGTGCCGGCGATGCGTTGGCCTTCGTCCCACAGCCAGCGGTCGCCGATCAGCACGATATTGGCGAGCGCGGCGGCCTCCGGTTTGGCCAACAGCTTGGCGATCAGTTCGGCGCCGATGCCCGCGGGGTCGCCGAGGGTGAGCGCGACGACGGGAAGGGAGGGTGTGTTCGTCATGTCAATCCAGGCGGATGCGGTTCTTCTTGATGAGCTCGCCGAAGCGCTTGTATTCGGCGGCGTGGAACTGCGCGAATTGCGCCTGCGTCATGGGCGCAATCTCGGCGCCGATGGCCTGGAGGCGGGTCTGGGTCTCCGGCATCGCAAGCACCTGGTTGACCGCGTCATGCACCTTGTCTTGCACTGCCTTGGGCGCGCCGGCCGGCATGTAGATGCCGTACCAGGCGCTCATCTCGACGTGCGGCACGCCCGCTTCGGAGAGGGTCGGCACGTTGGGCAGCTGCGCATTGCGCTTGGCGGTGGTCACCGCGAGTGCGCGAACCTTGCCGTTCTTGATCTGGCCGATCACCGAGGGCAGCGTGTCGAAGCTCAATTGGACCTGCCCGCCGATCAGGTCGACCAGCGCCGGGCCGCTGCCCTTGTAGGGCACGTGCGCGATGTCGACGCCCGTCGCGTCCTTGAACATCTCGGCCGCAATGTGCTGCGTGCTCCCCGAGCCGCTGGTGGCGTAGTTGAGCTTGCCCGGGTCCTGCTTGGCCAGCTTGACCAGCGCCTGCACCGAATCAGCGGGCACGCTGTTGCCGATCACCAGCACGTTCGGCACCGCCCCCACAAAGGCCACCGGCACCAGGTCCCGGTTGTTGTCGTAGTTGAGCTTGAGCAGGTGCGGCGCGATCGCGTGCGCAGTAACGACGCCCATCACCATGGTGTGGCTGTCGGTCGACTTGGCCGTGACATCGGCGGCAAGGGTGTTGGAAACGCCGGGCCGGTTCTCGACCACCACCGGCTGCTTGAGCAAGGGGCCGAGCCGGTCGGCCACCGCTCGGGCCATCGCGTCGGTGCCGCCGCCGGGCGCAGAGCCGACCATGATCCTGATCGGGCGGGTGGGCCAATCCTGGGCCTGCACGGCGGTCGCGGCGAGCGCCAGCAACCCTGCGGCCGTGGCCGCAAAGAGCTTCTTCATCTGCTTGTCTCCAGACTGTTTCGGGGATTCGTTGGCGGCAATCGTAGGCACGCGATTGATGCACGTAAACTGAAAGCTCTTGATCGATCAATATCCTGAGGTAATCAATCATGGGCTCCATCGACAGGCAGGATTCGACCCCTCGGCTGCTCAACCGCGTTCGGATGAGGCAGGTGGCGCTGATGCTGGCGGTGGAGGAGCGGCGCACCCTGCGCGCCGCGGCCGATCAGCTCGGCCTCACGCAGCCGGCCGCCACCAAGATGCTGCATGAGCTCGAGAGCGCGCTGGGCCAGGCGATGTTCGAGCGGGCAGGGCGCGGACTGCGGCTCAATGCCGCAGGCGAGCGCGTGATGGGTTACTTCCGGGGTATTCGCGGCAGCATGGAGGCACTCAATCGCGAACTGCACGAGCTCCAGCTCGGCAGCGTCGGCAAGTTCTCGCTCGGCAGCATCATGGCGGCCTCACCCGGACGGCTGACCGATGCGCTCACTGAACTCAAGGCGGCCCATCCCTTGCTGGCCGTCGAGATTGCGGTGGACACCAGCGACAAGCTGCTCGCTCAATTGCACGAGGGCGTGCTCGAGTTGGTGGTGGGGCGCCCCGTCGGCCCTGAAGCGGCGGCCTGCACCTTCAGGGCCATTGCAGACGAGTCCTTGGCGGTGGTTGTCGGCAACGAGCATCCGCTGGCCGGGCAGTCACGCGTGGCCTTTGCCGATCTGCTGAAGTACACGTGGGTCCTGCAGCCGGCGCACAGCCCCATGCGCGATGTGATCGAGCGCGAGTTCCAGGCGCACCATGCGGTGATGCCACGCGGGTTGGTCGAGACCGGCTCGATACTCACGACCATCAACCTGATTCGCAAGTCGCAGATGGTGGGCGTGATTCCGGCGACGGTCGCGCGGCGCGACGCCGAGCATGGCGTACTGAGCATCGTGCGCTACCCGATCCGGCACAAGCTCTCCACTTACGGCAGCATCGTGCGCAGCGACCGGCCGCTCAGCGTTCCTGCAAGACAGTTCCTGGAGCTGTTGCACAGGAAGCGCTAAGCGTGCTGAAGTCCTGCTGCAGCCGCTGGTCTTGCTTAGCCGATGGTTCGGCGCAGATCAAAGATTTCCTTAGGCCACAAGATCGCGCATTTATAGATGGCCGCTATGTTTTGCAAGCTCCGCGCATCCTCGACGGGGAAGCACTGATGGCTCACGGTGTTCCCATCAAGTCCACCGAGGAATTCGAGATGGCGCGGCGGGCCGCGCTCCTTGCCGCAGAGGTCTAAGTATGGTCGAGCCTTACGTCGTGCCGGGGGTGAGCACGGAGGCGCTCGACCGCATCTGCCACGACCACATCGTGATTGTCCAGGGCGCTATTCCAGCCAACGTGGGGTATCAGGGGTATCCGAAGACCATCCTCACCTCCGTCAATCATGTGGTTTGTCACGGCATTCCCCTCTCACCGATACGGACTCGGAATGGACAGCCCTTACGAGGCCATCCTGATGGAGCACGAGCAGCGCGTCGGCGCCGTGTCGCTGCGAGATGCCATAAGTTATTGATTTTAAACAGTTTTCACTGCGATGGAGAGCTTCCTGCAGTTGCAGTGAAAAATGACGTAAGTTATTGATTTAATTGGTTTTTCACCATAATATAGAAGACCAGGAAAATACAGTGAAAATGGCTGGCATCATCGAGAACAGCGAAAGTCAGAAGCGGCAATACATCGACGCGGAGAGCGTCTTCGACGAGCTTCGGCGTGTGCGCAAGGACGCCGCTCAGACGCGCGGCGGAATGATCTGGCGGGAGATCTCCGGCGGGAGATATCTGATCCGGACGAGCCCAAAGGGTACCCATAAGTCGTTGGGCGCTGAGAGCCCCGAGACACTGCAGATCCACAAGAACTTCACCGAGCGTAAGGCTGCGGTCACCGAACGGCTGGCTTCGATCGAGAAGGCCGCCGATGAACAGCGCCGCTTGAACCGCGCGCTTCGCGTCGGCCGCGTACCTCCGGTCGTTGTAAACGTTCTGAACGCGCTCGATACCGCCGGACTGGCCGAGCATTTCACTGTGGTGGGCACCCATTCGCTGTACGCATACGAAAGCGCCTCTGGTGTTCGGTTCTTGCCAGCAGCGATGGCCACGCGAGACATTGATCTGCTGTTCGACACGCGCAAGCACTTGGCTTTTTTTTCGCTCATGAAGGAGGCAGACGCTTCCTTCGTGGGACTGCTCAAGAAGGCCGACAAGACGTTCGTTCGGCTCGAGGATAAAAAGGAGACGGTTCGCAACGCCGACGGCTTCGAAGTCGACGTGATCCGTCGCATGGCCAAGGACGGGGACCCTCACCCGCTGCGTCTGAGCGACGATGAAGACGATGTGTGGGCGGCCCAGGCGTCCACTGGCGACCGGATCCTAGGCTCGCCCAGATTCAGCCAGATGGTCATTGCGACCAATGGCGAGATGGCGGTCATGAACACGATGCATCCGATGGACTTCGTAAAGATCAAACGCGCGCTGGGCAACTTCCCTACGCGCGACCCTCTGAAGCGCACGAAGGACTTGCTGCAAGCAGACCTGGTCGAGGAGCTCGTTCATTCTCATATGCCGCAGTACTTGCGCGCGGAGGGACCGATCGAGGATCAAGATGAGCCGGCCACCAAGCCGCCGATTGGATGATGAGGAGCATTCCTCGCCCGACCTGGTGAGCCTTGCGTCAAGAGGCCGCATCACGACGCTGGGCGAAGAGCTGGTGGCCCGGATCGACCGCGATTCCTGGGCTGCATCGAGGCCTGGCTGGCGGCGGCGCATCCTCTCGCCGGCGTGCTGGAGCTCACCGACCGCATGCGGCGCGCCGACCATGAGCTGTTGCTTTCCTCGTCCCACGCCTCCCGAGCCACCTCCACAGGATCGCGGCTCGGGTTCCGGCTGTAGACCTCGCCGGCCAAGTCCAAGACCTGATGAGGGTCGGCATTGCCTTGCGCCAAGCTGCACCACTCGGCCAGGAAGGCGTGCTGCCACCTGAACCATGGGTCGTTCGCCAACTGCTCCAAGACGTCGTTCATTTCAGAATCTCCATCTGCCATTCCTGCAGCACCCACGCTTGTTCGTGCTTCTCCAGTCCAACGACACGGATCTCGTCGCCTAGCACGGAGGTCACCCGCGGCTCGTAGAGATACGGCCCGTTTTCGTCTGAGCCACCGAGGAACAAAACCACCACCATGCGATCTTCGGTGCTCTTGCGCATGCTCAGAAGCGTGCCCTGCTCCTTGGCTTCTGGTTCCAGGTCAGGGATCGCCCCCCAATCCGCCGCGGTGAAACTCTGACTCTCATGCTGTATAAATATACAGTTCCAGATGTCGCAGAATCTGTCGAATCTGCTACCAGTTTGGAGACGGCCATTTGCAGCCACTATCAAGCGGAGAAGCGCCGCAAGCAGCTCGAGAAGCGGTTCAGGCTCAAGCTGCCAGCCTGGCTGGGAGCCCCCGCCCGGGGGATTGCACATCTACCCGACGCAGATGGCGCCGTTCATCCGCCGGCCGCCCCAGCGTGGTTCCGGGGATGAGGCGGTGCCGGACTTTGAGTTCGTCGAGGGGCACTTCGGGCTCATGCCAGGCTTCGCCAAGGACACCGGCTATGGCAAGAACACGTACAACGCCCGAAGCGAGACCGTCGATCAGCTCGCCAGCTTCAAGCACGCGTGGGCTCAAGCTCGGCACTGCATCGTCCCCTGCGAGGCCATCTACGAGCCCGACTGGCGCACCGGCAACGCGATCCCGACCCGATTCACTGCGGCCAATGACGAGACGCTCGGCGTTGCCGGTCTGTGGGCACCATGGAGGAATTCGCAGACCGGCCTCTGGGAACTGAGCTTCACGATGCTCACCATCAACGCCGACACGCACCCGCTGTTCAAGGAGATGCACCGGCCGGACCTGAAGCGCCCGCCAGAACAGCAGGACAAACGTATGGCGGTGATCCTGCCCGAGACCCAGTACGAGGAGTGGCTTGACGCGCCCGTAGAGCGGTCGCGGGCTTTCCTGAACCAGTACCCCGCCGAGCGTCTGGTGATGACGCCCGAGCCGCCTCCGCCGAAGGTGCCCAAGCAGAAGCCTGAGCGCGCCAAGCCCAAGCAGCCCCCGGATCAGCCGACGCTGTTCTAGCCGTTGAGCGCCGCGATCGCCTGGAGGAACATGCCGCAGTCGAGCCAGCTGTGCTGAGTCAGCCGCGCGTCGATCGTGAAGATGAGTCCGATTGGGGCTTCGAAGCTGCGTGATTGCTTCCGCAATGGCTTCTACCTTGGCTTGGCGCGTGGCCCGAAAGGGAAGATCTTCATTTCACTCCCTTGTGGCCACAGCGCACTCGACAGCATAGATGAGCATGAGCTACACCGACACGCTCTGTGCACGAGCCGGTGAGTCAGTGGGACAAGGCGCCTGGGCGCCCCTGGCTTCAGGCCTGCAGATGCATCGCCATGGCTGGATCGCTGACGCCCGGCCTCCCGCTTTCGACGCGGCCGGCGAAGCGGCGCTCGAAGTTCTCGGCGCTGACGGTGAAGTCGTACCAGTCGCCGCTCGTCTGGAGGTTCCAGTGCTGCGTCTCGATGTCGCCGGGCTTGATGTCCATCGTCCACGGGCCGTGCTTGTTGTAGGCGTTGGCAGTGATCGTGACGCGACCACGCTGCTTGCCGTTGTTGCGCACCCTGAGGTAGAGATGGCCGCTGTGGGCCTGGTAGCCGACCTGGACTTCGGGCTGGAATGCCGCGGTGTCGTGGAACAGCGCGTCGCCCTCGAAGGTGCGCACGAAGCCGTTGGGACCGTAGACCCAGAGCTCGTACTTGCCGCTGTCGGAGGCGCCGGCGTTCCAGGTGTCGCTCAGCGTCTTTCCGGCCTCCACGGTGTAGCGGCGCGGAATGCGGTCCAGATGCAGCTTGTCGTAGACGTGGAAGACGGCGCCCTGCTTGCCGGTGTTGGCGAACATCAGCGAGAGCATGCCGCGCGAGTCCACCCGCGCGCTGGCGTGCAGCTCGTAGGGGAGCGCGCGCGACGGACGCACCCCGGCCTCCTGGAACAGCGGCTGAGGCGTGGCGGGGGCAGTGGTGATCGGGGCCGTGGGCAGCAGCCTCTGCGCCGCATTGATCGCGGCCCAGTTGCTCGTGTCGGGCAGTTGGGGGAAGACCGGGTCGTTCGGCCTGACGAAGTCGAAGCAGGAGGTGAGGTCGCCGCAGACTGCGCGGTGCCACGGGCTGATGGCGTCCACCGTGAAGCCGAAGCGCTTCTCCAGGAACATGCCCACGGAGGTATGGTCGAACACCTGCGAATCGACCCAGCCGCCCTTGCTCCACGGCGACACCACGTACATCGGCACGCGCGAACTCAGGCCCCACGGGCGAATCTTGCCGCTGGTGGTGTCATTGACGTTCAGGTAGTTGCCCACGGAGGCGTCGAAATACTCGCCGTCCAGCGCCACGGTGGACTTGCCCATCAGGTTGCCATTGGCGTCATACGACGGCACCGCCGGCATCGGCAGGTGGTCGAAGAAGCCGTCGTTCTCGTCGAAGGTCACGAAAAGGACGGTCTTGCTCCAGACCTTCGGGTTGGACGTCAGCGCGTCCAGCACATCGGCGGTGAAGTCGGCAGCGCCTGCGGTGCCTTCACTGCTGCCCGGGTGCTCGGCCAGGGCCTGCGTGGGCAGCACCCAGGAGACCTGCGGCAGGGTGTCGTTGATCACGTCCTGCTTGAGCTGGGCGAGGAAGTTGACAGCGCCGTCAGCCGATTCGGGGCCGCCCGTCAGGCCGTGCTCGTAGATCGGCGAACCCGGCTGCGCAGTGCGGAAACTCTGGAAGGCCAGGCAGCCGTGCATGGCGCCCGTCCAGTTGTTGTTCATGTTCTGGTAGATGTGCCAGCTCACGCCCGCCTTTTGCAGGACATCCGGCAACGTGGCCCACTTGAAGGCGGTGTTGACGTACTTGTAGTTGTAGGCACCTGTTGCGGGGTCGATCTGACCCGACCCGTCGGCCTGCTGCCCCCTTCCCGCGACCCACCTGGACGGGTTGGGCCAGCAGCGCGAGTTGACGGGCTCGCCGTCCGCGTGCGTGCTGTTGATGCCCCGCTTGCGCAGTTCCGGGTTGAAGTTGGAGCCCGACATGAAGACGATGCGGTTCGGGTCGGTGCCGGTGAGGACGGAACAGTGATAGCCGTCGCAGATCGTGAAGGCATCGGCCAGCGCGAACTGGAACGGAATGTCCTCGCGCAGGAAGTAGCCCATCGTCGCCTGGTTCTTGAACTGGATCCAGCGGTCCATCTTCCCCTGGTTCCACGCCGCCTGCTGATCGGGAAAATTGTGCGGCGTGCCGGATCCGATCAGCGCCCTGCCGATGGTGGAATCGCGGCGAAAGGGTTGGATGTCCGCGCCGCCGCTGGGGTTGGGCTGGAAATACACCGGTTTGCCGCTCGCCAGCGGAATCGGGAAGCGGTCGCCGAAGCCGCGCACGCCGCGCATGGTGCCGAAGTAATGGTCGAAGCTGCGGTTCTCCTGCATCAGGATGACGATGTGCTGGACGTCCTCGATGGAGCGGGACTTGACGTGCGCCTCGACCGCCAGCGCGCGGCGGATCGAGGGCGGCAACACGGTGAGAGCGGATGCGGCACCCAGGGTGCCGGCGGTCTTGCGAAGGAAGTCGCGTCGTGGGGGAATGTTCGTGGTCATGGTTCAACTCGAAGAAGGGGGAGGGCGGAAGGAAGCGGATCAGGGCGCCCCAGTCATGGATGGCGCTCATGGCGGAGCTTTTCTTGCTGAACATGGAGGTGGCCTGACCCCGATGAGCTTAGGTAGCCGGCGTGACAGGAAAATGAATTCAGCTCAAAGAGCTACTGCCAAAGCACTGAGCAGAGCTCAATGCGGGCCGTCGCCATCCATTGGATGGCGATGCGCGCCAAGCTCAGTAGCGCTTGAGCGAAAGCACGTCGAAGGTCCGGCGCAAGGTCTCGACCGAGCGGTCGTAGTCAGAGAGCGCGAGGCAGGCGATCAGCGCATCGATGATGGCCAGCTGCGCGAGGCGGCTGGTCATCGCTTCCGTGCGGAAGCTGGTCTCGCGGGCCATGGTGAAGAGCAGCACGTCGCAAAAGGCCTGGATCGGCGACTTGCCGAGGTTGGTGATGCAGATGGTCGCCGCGCCGGCCTCCTTGGCGAGACGCGTGGCCGTCACCGTCTCGTGCGTGCTGCCCGAATGCGAGATCGTCAGCACCGCCACGCCGGGGCCGGTGAGCGAGGCGCTGATGGCCTGCACGTGCGAGTCGACCACGACCTTGACGTCCAGCCCGATGCGCAGCATGCGGTAGTGCGCGTCCTCGGCGATGGTGGCCGCGCTGCCGACGCCGTAGATCTCGATGCGCCTGGCCTTCTTGATCAGCCGTACCGCCTTCTCCATCGCCTTGACGTCCAGGGCGGCCTGGGTGTCGAGCAGGGTCTGCACATTGCTCTGGAAGATCTTGCGGACGGTGGTGGCGACCTTGTCTCCGGGCTCGAGGTCCTCGTGGATGAACTGCACCGGCCGCACGACCTCCTGCGCCAGCGCGATCTTGATCTGCTGGAAGCCGGTGGCCCCGAGGTTCTTGCAGAAGCCCACGATGCTGCCTTCGCTCGACCCCGTACGCTCGGCCACCTCGCTCACCGACATGTGGACCACCTCCTGCGGGTTCTTGACGATGAAGTCGGCGATGCGCTGGCCGACCGGACCGAGCGAGGACCAGAGGCTTTCGATGCGCGCGAGCACGGCCGAGATCTGACCGTTGGGCGTTTGCACGCGCTTGGTGGACCTGGGGGACCTTCGGGCAGGCTGCGGCTTCATGGGCGCGGAGCTTACTTGGCCGCCACGCGCTTCACGCCGGCGCCGCGCACCTCGAGCCGGACCTGGTCCGCCACACGTCCGCGCGCATCGAGCAGCTCCACCAGGTGCCGGCCAGGCCAGGGCAGCCACTGGGCGCTGGCGCCGCGCGCGAAGGGCTTGCCGTCGATGCGCCACTGCAGGCCGCTGCTGCCCTCGGCCTCGAAGCGGACGCGCTGATGGCGCGGGGGGATGTCAGGGTCGAGCGCGATGATCGTGCCGTCCGTGGGAGCTGTGATGCGCGGCGCGGGCCCGGCCTCGGCCGCAGGCAATGCGAACAGGACCTGCTCGGTGCCGGCGATGAACCACTCGTCGCGCGCCGCCTCGAGCTCGTCGCCGAAGCTCACGCGCGCGCGCACCAGACCCGGCGGCGGCGCGGGCGCGCGACTGGCCTCGCGGCGGTGGAGGAAGGCCATCAGCTCGGCCCAGATCGGCGCGGCGCCACTGGTGCCGCTCACGTCCCACATCGGCGCGCCGCTGGCGTTGCCCACCCACACGCCGACGCTGTAGCGCTCGGACCAGCCGACCGCCCAGTTGTCGCGCATGTCCTTGCTGGTGCCGGTCTTCACCGCGCTCCAGAAGCGCGTGCCCAGCACACTGTCGACGCCGAAGGTGGGGGCGCGGGCGTTGGCGTCGCTCAGGATGTCGCCCACGATGAAAGCGGCACGCGGGTCGACCGCCGGGGTATTCGTATTGCTCCTTGCCCGTTGGGCCGAAGGCTGGGCTGGGGGCACGCGCCGCACCAGGAGCCGCGTCTCCCCGAACCTCCCTCCATTCGCCAGCGTTCGATATCCATTCGTCAGCCCGAGCAGCGAGACCTCTGCGCTCCCCAGCGCCAGGCTGTAGCCGTAGTAGTCCCCGTTCTGCGCCAGTCCCAGCCCCGCCGCGCGCAGCTGGCGCGCGAAGGCCTCCGGCGACACCATCACCAGCGTGCGCACCGCCGGCACATTGAGCGAAGCCGCCAGCGCTGTCCGCACCGAGACGTGGCCCTTGAACCGACGGTCGTAGTTCTGCGGGATGTAGAGGCCGCCAGCTGTGCTGATCTGCGCAGACGAGTCGTCGAGCAGCGAGGCCGCGGTGAGCCTTCGCTCGGCGATCGCCTGCGCATAGAGCAGCGGCTTGAGCGTGGAGCCGGGCTGGCGCTGCGCCAGCACGCCGTCGACCTCGGCCGCGCGGCTCAGCGTGCCGGAGGAGCCGACCCAGGCCAGCACCTCGCCGCTGGCGTTGTCGAGCACCACCAGCGCCCCGTCCTGGACGTTGCGGCCGCGCAATTCCCTCAGATGACGCTGCAGGGTCGTGAGTGCAAAGCGCTGCAGTGGCGCCCGCAGCGTGGTGCGAATGTCCCCGCCTTGCTCCCTCTCCCTCCGGGTGAGGGCACGCGCGCTCGGCGGACCTTCGGCTTCTTTCAGCGCTCGCCGCGCCAGATGGGGCGCAATGCCTTCACTCGCCTCGAAGGCCCTGCGTTGCAAGGCCGCGCTTGCGAACATGTCGAGCGTCTCGCAATCTGCCCTGGCGCCTGCGTCCATGGCGCGCATCACCTCGCAGGCGCGTTGTGCAACCAAGGCCGGTTTGGCATTGGGCGCACGCACCAGCGCCGCCGCAACGGCCGCCTCGCGCGCATCGAGCCCGTGCGGCGCCTTTCCGAAGAGGGTGCGAGAGAGCGCATCGATGCCAACGATCTCGCCGCGGAAGGGCACGGTGTTGAGATAGCCCTCGAGGATCTGGTCCTTGCGCCATTGGCGCTCGAGCTGCTGCGCCGCCACCGTCTGCCCGAGCTTCTGCGCCAGGTCGCGCCCGCCGCTGCCGCGACGCAGGTCGTCGTCGAGCAGGCCCGCGAGCTGCATGGTGATGGTGGAGGCGCCGCGCGTGCGCGCGTTCCACAGGTTGCCCCAGGCGGCGGCCGAGACCGCGCGCCAGTCGACGCCGCTGTGCTCGTAGAACCGCTTGTCCTCGCTCAGCAGCATGGCGGTGCGCAGGGCCGGCGAGATCTCGGCCAGTGCAGTCCATCGTCCGCGGCGCACGCCGGCGTCGGTGCGCACGCGCTGCAGCAGCTCGCCATCGCGATCGAGCACCTGGATGTCGGAAGGGCGGAAGTCGCGTTTCACGTCCTCGAAGCTCGGCACCGCCTGCGCCGGGCCAGCCAGGGCGGCGAGCAGGCTCAGCGCCAGGAAGGCGTGTGGGGTGCGCGGCATGGGGCGCTAGCTTGCCACAGGCGGGAGCGATGCGGTCAGCCTGCGGCGACCTGCGCGGCGTGGGCGAGGATGCGGTTCGGGCCTACGTGCGAACGGGCGGGCGCCCGGGTTGCAGGTGCCTGCTGCACCACGCATCGTCGGGGCTTACCGACTGCTCAAGGAGATCCGATGAAAACTATTGTCACCCTGGTGATCGCTGCCACCGCCGCCCTGGCCGGCTGCGTCGCCGTGCCTTATGACAGTGGCCGATCGCCGCCGCGCGCGGGCTATGGGGATCGCGATCGGGACGGCGTGCCCAATCGCTACGACCGGGACCGCGACAACGACGGCGTGCCGAACCGCCACGACAGCCGGCCGAACAATCCGAATCGGTACTGAGGCGCAGGGGTCCCCCACCTGAGGAGCACGGCAACCGCCGCCGGCAGGCCGCCAAGGCAGGCGGTCAGGAGAACGAAACCTCCGACGATGAATATCAGCGCGCGCAGGAGGAGCCGTTCTGCTGGTGCGCTAGGTGTCGAGGATCAGCTGCGTCTGCGTGACGACGGCGCACAGCTTGCCTTCCGCGGAGCGGATCGTGGTCTGCCACACCATGGTGGTCCGGCCCCGGTGCAGGGCGACGCTCTCGGCCGTGACCGTGGTGTTCACGCGCGCAGCGCCGATGAACTTGGTGCTGGAGTCGGTAGTCGTGGTCCGCTTGCCTTGCAGCATGTTGATCACGGTGCCGACCGCCCCGAGCGTGTCGGCGAAGGCCATGTAGGCGCCGCCGTGCAGGATGCCGCCGGCGGTGCAGAGGTCGGGGCGGACGACCAGCTCGGCGACCACGCGCTCCGGTTCGAGCGTGAGGAGGCGAACGCCCATCAGGCCGGGAAACACCGGGTCGAGGATCTTCTGAACGGCTTCGAGCGCGGGGAGAGGTTGGGTCATGGCGCGGCCCTTCTTGGCCTTAGTCGGCGGAAACCGGCTTGTACGGCGGCGTTCCGAATCGGTTTGCCGACCTGGATCGCGCCCGCTCGGCTTCGATCTCCCGGTCGCGCGGATCGGCCGTAGTGACCAGCGTATCGATCAGCCTGCGGGCTGTGCTTGCGACGTCTTCCACGGCGCGCTGGAATGCCTCCTGGTTGAGCTTCGACGGGCTGTTGAAGCCGCTGAGCTTGCGCACGAACTGCAGGGACGCGGCCCGTATTTCTTCATCCGTCGCCGGCGGCTCGAAGTTGAACAGGGTCTTGATGTTCCGGCACATGGTCGCTCCATGAATGGATGGATCGATGGGATGTCTGCGACGACGGCTAGAAGGATACGCAGGTTCGGGCCTTGACGCGCAGGACGGCCTCCTGCTCGAACTGCGCCTTGTACACGGCCACGAGCACCTGCACTGCGTTCTCGCTGGCGTCGTCATCGGGGTGGATGAGCTGAAGCACCTGCGACGCCTCCTGCACGATCGCGCCGTCGGCACCGCGCCATTGCCCCGAGGCGGGCGACACTGTCAGGCCTTGCGGGAACCGCGGCGTGACAGCGCTCTTCAGGAATTCGCTCCACTCGGCCGGCGTCACCATGCCGCCGCGTGGCTTGCCGGTGCCGAAGTACAGCGTATCGTGGATCAGCGCTTCCTCTCCCGTTGCGCAGCCTGTCCGCAGCAGCGGCGCACAGCCGGCAAGCGTGGCCGCAACACTGGCGATGACGATGGTGATGGTGATATGAGCGATGCGCATGGCATGCCGGGCGGGAGTCGTGGTCGACGATCGTAGCTGCGACCCCGCTGCCGCCTCTGCCAACTCCGCGCCGAAATGGCGGATTCGACATTCAATCTGGTCGGGGTGAGAGGATTCGAACCTCCGGCCTCTACGTCCCGAAGGCCATCCGCCTCGCCAATTGGGACCTTTTTCGAGGGCGTTCCCTCTGAAAGCGCCATCATAGCGTGCATTCGAGCGCAGATGGACGAAAGTAGGTGAAGGGGGCGTTGGAACAAATTTGGAACAGAGCCCGTACGCGTCCGGGTCGCCGGCAAGCGGGAGCGCGTAAAAGCACTTTAAAGAAGCATTCAGGTCGCGGAGGTTGCTAGACCTAGGACCAACCACTTCTTTTGTAGATGTCATGTTCAACTCTTCTCTCCCCCTCGCTCCCCTTGCTTCCACCCTGGAGCACCCGTCCGCGCCCGGCGTGCCGCCGTTCCAGCTCCTGACACGCCTTCAGGTGGCCGAAATCCTCCACGTGACCGTACGCACACTGGATAACTGGCAAAAGTCCGAGCGCATGCCGAAGGCGGTTGACATTGGTGGAAAGGTTTACTGGCACTCAGCGGTTTTTTATAGCTGGCTGGACCAGAAGATGCGCCGCGGTCAATGCCAACTCGGCGACACGGCGTCAGGCGAGCTGAATCAGGAAGCGCGCAAAGCAAAGCCGGCGCGTAGTCCTGAGCGCTTGTCGAGCGCCTCGCGGGCGGTCTCTCGCAATCAGTCCGCACTCGCCAGGATGGCCTTAGGCGGATGAGCACCGGGCTGGCTGCGGCCGCCTTGGTCTGAAGGACCGGCCGGGAGCGCCCCTCACACTGTTGCTGCTTCCACGCCCTTGGACTCAAGGAGTTGCAGCAGTCGAGCGGCCGCACCTCTTGGGCGCTGGCCGACGGAGGCGGATTCCCACCTGCGCACCGTCGAAACGCTCACCCTCATGAAGTTGGCGAAGGCGGCCGGGCTCATCTTTGCGACTTGAGTTCTGATTCGTTGGACGCGCTCGGGGGAGTAGTGCGGCGGCTTCTCGAACAATGGTCTTGTGTGCGTCATGTTGGTGGGTGACACAGGTCACGAGGGCGAGCTCATCACATGGCCGAAGGGCTGGTCTCGCATGAGGATTGTGACGCTTCGCGCTGGTCCGCGGTCTTGCCCCGCGCCCACCCGAAGAACACTGAGACGTTGAGGGTTGCCTCGGTACGACTTTCGCCGTCGTCCGCCCGTCACCAGCGCTATCAAATACGCTATCAAAATGCCGGGCGGCTCGGGGTTGCCAAGTCGGTTGACGGCCATCCCGCCGGCACGGCAGTCGGAGGCCAGCGAATAAGGCTGCTGACTGGCAAGAAAGGCGCCCAGGCGGTGAAGCAAGCCGGTTCGCCCTCGGGGCTACCCCTCTGGCTGCTCTTCTGCGGCCTCGATTCGAGGTGCCAGGCTTACCGACCAGTGACCACCGTGCTCCTGCTTGGAAGACAGCAGGTCGTACGTTTTCACCATGTCGAGCAGTCCTGAGTGACCATAGACTTTCGGAGAAAAGGCAGGGTCAGTGCGCTTGAGATACTGCCCGAGTTGTCCCAGACCGACCTTGCCTTCTGATGTGTCGCTGGCAAGCAAGGTGACCGCGTCGATGACGAATCGCGGACGGCGCTTGGCCACGGGTTTGGGAGCTTCGACCTTTGGCGGCTCCACTTTGGCATTTGGTGCTTTGGGGAGCGCCTTGGCGCCGGCCTCGGCCCCTGCATCGGCAACCGTTTCGGGACGCGTCCATTCAAAGAACTGGTCGCTTGCATTGCGCAGGGCATCAGGGGTCTTGGGCTCGCCCACGATGCACACGGTGGCGCCGCGCTCGCGCAGCTTGCGGCACAGATAGGCGAAATCCGAGTCACTGGTGACCAAGCAGAAAGTGTCCGCGCGTTCATCAAACATCGCCTCCAGCGCATCCAAGGCGAGGGCGATGTCCGCGGTGTTCTTGCCCGATGCGTACTGGTACTGCAGGCACGGCGTGAACGCCTGGCGCACCAGCGCCTCCTGCCACTTCGCGGCCAGCGTCGTGTGGTTGCCGTAGCCACGCCGTAACACCACGCGCCCGAACTGCGCGACCACCCGCAAGGCATATTCAAGTACTTCAGGCGATACGTTGTCGCAGTCTACGAGCACTGCCACGCGCGCCTCACCCCCGCTCCAACTGGCGTTCATTCGGAAGCCTTCTCCAAGATTTGCCTCATGATATGGGCTGCCAAAGGGACGAAGCCAATGAGTTTCGCGACCAGTTCTCGCACGTGGGCACCTGCTGTTGCCCGCCTGCCGAATACCACCCAGTGGGGCGGGCCGACTTTCCTGGTCGGGCTACGTGCCATTTCGCCCACCTGGCGAACTGTGTCAATGGCGCTGCGTCACACCGAAGTAAGGCGCGACGCTCTATTCAGATTGGTCCACGAATTCGCTGCAGCAGGTCAATGCGTCGACGCCCGCAGTTCTAGGACGTCACGTCTTGGCCACCAGCGCGCCAATGGGCGCGCCGCTGTCGTGAACCTTCGTCCGCTGCGCAATCGGGTCTATTGATTCGCGGCGGCATCGCGAGCGAAAGCAGCCCGTTTTGCGCAACTAGTCTGCTATCTCCAAGATAGCTTTGCTGCAGGGCTTCGACGACGTGCCAAGCCCTTGACGTAGCTGGGGTTGGGGTATCGTCTTGCCGAAGCGGTAAGCGGAGGCTGCAGGTGAGGCATTGCGCCCGAGCGCGAAACGCGCGAGGCGATATACCCGGAGATATCAAAACAGCAAGGCTACAAGCGGCCTGCAGCGGCACTTGTGTGGTCCTTTTCCCTTCTTGCCGGGGTCTGAGTCAGCTTTTCGGTCGACCAAGCTTAGTTATGTGGTCCTTTTCCCTCGGGAACGAGGTGAACCAATGAACTTGAAATGTGACGTTGAGTGGGGCGCCGAACGCTCGCTCGGACAGGAGGATGCCTCGTCCTTGGCAGCAGCATGTCCGTTCGCTCCGCGGTTGGTCCAATCGTCACAGGACAACGCAGCGCGACCACACACCAAGATTGCTTGTGTGGTTGTTTTCCCGCGAGCTTCGGCCGGCGTCCCATAATGAAAAGAGGACCTGTGCGGTCCTCGTTGTTCGCGCCAAGCACACAAGCTATTGGTTTGGCGTCGGCGCTAAGCGCGGGCGAAGCGGCGTCCCCTTTCAATGCGGAATTGTCCTCGCATGCGCTGAAAGTTGGCGATGACCCCGACTTCCTTCAGCTTCTTAAGTGCGGGTGTCAATTCGCGCCCGAACTGACCCGGCTCCTCATCCCACATCTTGGCGAGCGCATCCACTTGGAATAGGTCTACATCCGTGGACCAAATAAGGTCGGCCAGTCCCGACTCCAGGTTGTCATTGAGCTCGTTTCGAAGGTCGAGCGGAACAAATGTCGAACTCAAGCACTCCAGGGCGTACGTGTACCGTCGGTCCATCGTCACGCTGAAGTCCCGCTGGTCCCACTCGGCGCCGGTAATGAAGCCAAAAATGTCTCCTTTGTCTCTCTCGTACAGTTGAACCCTGAAGGTCGCGGCGCGCAGGTCCGTAAGAATCTCCTTAAGGAGGTTGACGCTCTTGGAAGAGGCATCCTTTCCCATGCTCCGCAAGAAGTCCCCGGCGTGGAATTCCAGTGTGATGTCTCCCCCTTTCTGCGAGGCACGAGAGGTAAGGGAGAGCACCACCCTCTTGTGCACTTGCCTCAGCCGAGGCCCGCAGTAGTGAATAGACTGCCCTGGGACCAGAGCATCAATGCTCGTGTGACTGTGCACCGAGAACGCCTGCGAGATTTGGCCTCTCGCATGCCCTAAGCCGAACAGGCCGCACCGCAGCAAATGGGCGACCATGACGCCCGAGTTTCGCAGCAGTTTGGGAAAGTATTCGCCCGCTCGCTCGCGGTAAAAGCGCACTTCATCCCATTCTTCGGGAGTTCGGGTTGAGGTCATGTAGTCACGTCACGGTTGCTTGGTGACATGTCTAGTGACGCATTTATATTCCTTCCCATGGTCCACGAGCGCCCAATGGAGAGCTCGGTCCGCATTGCAATGGCACTGCGCTGCCCCCGGCATTCGTAGCACTTCGATCTAGAGTCCAGGGGTTTGCATCGTAGTTGATGCGACTGTTTGCGCGTTGCTGCCAGCGAGCTGGCAGCAACGCGCGGCGAACACGGCCGGCGGCACGTACCCCAGGGTACTGTGCGGCCGGCGATGGTTGTAGTCCTCGCGCCAGTTGTCGATGACGCTGCGCATGTGGCTCAAGCTGGCAAACCAGTGCTGCGACAGGCACTCGTCGCGGAAGCGGCTGTTGAAGCTCTCGATGTAGGCGTTCTGCACCGGCTTGCCGGGCTGGATGAAGCGCAGCTCCACGCCGTTCTTCGCCGCCCAGGTCTGCATCGTGCGTCCGGCGAACTCCGGGCCGTTGTCGGTGCGGATCACCTTGGGCAAGCCCCGCTCGGCCTTGGCCTGGTCTAGCACGCGCGTCACGTACAGCGCGGGGATCGATGTGTCGGCAACGATCTGCACCGACTCCTTGGAACAGTCGTCCACCACCGTCAGCGTCTTTACCCGCCGGCCATTGGCCAGCTCATCAAACACAAAGTCCATGCTCCACACCTCGTTGGGTTGTGTCGGGCGTACCAGTGGCTGGCGCTCTGGCACCGGCAGCTTCTTGCGCCGCCGCTTTCGCACCATCAAGCCCTCTTCGCGATAGATCCGGTAGGTGCGCTTCACGTTGATGGCCCAACCGTCGATTTGCAGCCGGCTGTGCAGCATGCGGTAGCCGTGGCGGCGGTGCTGCCCCGCGAGCTCCTTCAGGCGCTCGCGCAAGGCCGCATTGCCGTCGTCGCGGGGTTCGTAGCGCAGCGTGCTGGCACTCATGCCCACCAGCCTGAGGGCCCGGCGTTCGCTCAGGCCCAGACCCCGAAACTGCCGCACGACCTCGCGCCGCGCCGCCACGGCCTTCACTTTCCCTTGAGCACCTCGCGCATGGCGTCGATCTCGAGCATCGAGTTGGCCAGCAGCTTCTTCAGCTTAGTGTTCTCTGCCTCCAGCGACTTCAGGCGCTGCGCGTCCGAGACGTTCATGCCACCGAACTTAGCCTTCCAGGCGTAGTAGCTCGGCTCGCTGAAGCCATGCTTCCTGCACAGCTCCTTGACCGGCATGCCCGCATCGGCCTCACGCAGGAAGCCAATGATCTGTTCCTCGGTGTATCGCTTCTTCATCGGTCCGATCTCCATTTCGGGTTGATCGGACTCTAGACCTAAGCTCTACGAATTTCCGGGGGCAGCGCAGCACCCCTCAAGCAATAAGCGCCGCTAGGCCCTTGGACTCCAGAAGCTGCAGCAGTCGGGTGGCTGCACGCCCCCACAGCGTCCTGCGTTGCATTTCCCACCTACTGCGACGATGTTTCTCAACGACAAGGCAGCATTACCATGACCGTGCCACATTTCTAGTCTGCTGGCATGTCCCGACGACCGCCTTGCCTGTGAACAAGTCTGGCGTGGCGCAGAGAATGCGCTACTTGAAGCCGAAACCTTCTTTGCTGGACGTTGGTTGCAATGCCGAAACAGGAATTCAGCATTTTCTTCGCCCTCGTGCTGCGGAGCGCGGTGGGCGCAGTCTTCAGCCGGTTGAAGGGCGAACCGCGCCACGCCTGCAAAAGTGACTACAGAATGCACAGTCCCGCAGACTCGCTGTGCCTCCATAACCATCTCAGCATCTAGCTTTACGGAGTCGCAGTAAGGCCCTCACGCAACGCCCCAGCATGCGCAGCAATAAATGGAGGGGGCAGGGCGTTACCTATCATGAGAGCAATGGACTCCTTTCCGTGCGATACATCGAATCGATAGTCACGAGGGAATCCCTGTAGGAGGGCTGCCTCCCGCAATGTAATTGTTCGGTTCTGTGACGGATGGAGAAACCGTCCTTTCGATGGGTTGTGGCATCCGCTGGTAATGGTCGGGGCCACGTCGTCCCACGCCATTCGCCCATAAACGTCCCGAAAACCATCGCTTCTCTTATGGCAATCCAGTTGGTAGTCTTGGCCTAGGTCGGAGCGACTGCCGCCATTCTTCGGAATGCGCTTTATTAGTTCTTTCACTGCGCTCGAACGCCTTTCCGGGATTGCGTGCAGTTTATCTTTGGTGCGCGAGGGAGCATCAAGACCGAGAATTGCATCCCTTACCGTAATTCGGTTCCTTCTGATGGGCGCTACCACCGGTTCATGAACTCTAGAGGCGAGCATGATTAAGCGCTTCCGCCGCTGCGGTACGCGATAGTCCGCAGCATCGAGAACTTGCACAACCGTCTTGTAGCCCAACGCTTTTAGGGAGTCATTCATAGCTGAAAATCGCCCATCCTGAGCCAGCGCTGGAACATTCTCCAACATGATGGATTTTGGGTTGGTCAATTTTACAAAGCGGAGGAACTCAATGACCAAATCATTTCGGCTGTCTTCGACAAATGCCCGCTGGTTCTTAGTCCTTAGGCGAGAAAATCCTTGGCAGGGCGGACAGCCCGCTAGCAGGTCCAACTCGCCGAATCGCAGTCCTGCGTTCGAAAGTACATCATGCGGATTCAAATTCCGAATGTCATCCTTGTAGAGGAAGACTTCCGGGTGATTTAGCTGATAGGTTATCTGCGCTTTTGCGTCAATTTCGACGGCAGCTACAACGCTGAAGCCGGCGTCCCTCAGTCCCGTGGTTAGACCCCCGCACCCGCTGAATAAGTCAATTGCAGTCAGGGCTGCAGAAGAGTTCCTGTCAATCTGCGACGGTATGGTGTTGGCTGTGTTAAGCATGACCCTCGTCTGATTCTTTATAAAGTAAAATGCATTCTTGTTGCTTCTTTCCGGGATGCGGTGCTGCGAATAGTTTTTTAAATATTTTCAAGCCATGTCTTCAACTGAGACCGAATTGCACTGATATCTGAATTGTTGGCTGGGATTTTTGCAATTTTCAGCTTCGCCCACGTGAGTATTTCCGCGGCGCCGTACTCGCCCACGTCCTCACCTTCTGTCACGAGATGAACAAGTGCCTCCTTCACCTCGTCGCGCGTATTATCCGCATGTCCTTGACCCGGCTCATAGTGTTCCAGCAGGATTTGCTCAGGTAGCTTTTGCGGCAAGAATGCAACACGCTTGCGTAGCCACGCTAAATAGCCCAACTGGGAGTTCACCTTGGCGGTCTTATGTTCAGCGGTGCCAGCGCCACCGGGGATGTTGAAGAGTGGGTCTACACCAAGTTCATCCTTCAGTCGCTGACTGAGTGCCTCGTGGTCTGCAGGGGCGATAGTCGCAGGGTCGCTGAAAGTCTGGACCCGTTTCTTGTCTCCATCCAACATCAAGCACACAGGTTGCTGGGCATCCATGTAGAGAGGACCAGAATACTTTAGCATGTGGTCACCTCCTCCAGGAGAGACGCGTATTTCAAGTCGCGCTACATCGCCCGGGTCCAAAGTTTTAGACGCGTGGGAAGCAATAAGCGCCGCCAACTCGTCTTCGACTAAAACACGTACCTTTTGCGAAGGTACCTTGCCAAGACGAATCAACGCTGCCGATGGAGAGCTTTGGGGTAGAACCCGGGCTAACCCGCTTCCGTTGTCCTCGAAAACCTTAATGGCATTATCAGGAAGTCCATTTAGAAATTCGGGTGAGTGTGTTGATAAAACGACCTGATGTTTGTGAAGCTTTATCTGCTCGAGCAAAAATCTTAGAACCGCCCTTTGAGCGCCCGGATGCAGGGAGGTTTCCGGCTCGTCGAGCAATATAAGAGAATAAGGCTCAGCGTTAAGAATTTCCGTTACCAATCGGACGGCGGCAATCTCACCGCTTCCGGCGAATGCTTCCGAGTACTCTGCGCCGCGTCGAAAGACCACGCTCATGTCTCGCCCGCGGGCGCCGGGATAAAGCGAGTGTTTTATCAGTCGAGCGGACTCATAGGTGCGTCCTAGAATCCGACAGACTTGGGGAAGTTCGTCATTTTTTCTTAGGTCGCGATTCTCGAACAATCGCTCGATTCCTGGCCCCAGTTTGTAGCTTTGGCGTCCGGACTCCTTTATCGTTTTTAGTCGACGCGCTTCGAGTTGCATAACTTTTCGCATTTCGTCGTTCTTGTCGAAATCGTCGAAATAGAAATATCGGTCGAAGGAGCCAAACGCCGCTTTTAAATTTACGTAAACAACCTTCCGCTTAACTGGATTCCAGCGGTCGGCGTCTTTGCCTTCAAATGCAGCATCTGGCAGTGCTTTCATTCCATCTGCCTCGCTTAGCCGATAAGGTTCCCAGTAATCTGCCTTCTTTCCAATGCGTGCTTTTCTAGTCTCGACTGTGCCGTTGTATGATTCGTTCCAGTGGCCGTAGAAATACCGTTGCGGGGAACCGCGCCGAGTTGAGATAGGGTCCAGTGCAGTTGCAAACCAGAATTTATGAGTGGAGTTCCCAAATGGCATTCCCCAAAGTGCGTGCAAGATTGAGCTTTTGCCGATGCCATTTGCGCCTACCAAAGCCGTCAGCGGGAAGTCAAAATCGATGCGTGTTCCTGGTGCAATGCTTTTGAATTTTGGGAACACCGCATGGGTAATATAGTGCTTCAAAGGTTTTCCTGGTTTGAAGCCTTCGATGACATTTGCCAGCGTTTCGATTTCTTTTTCGTCCGACATTTATATCCTCGTTTTTCCTTCTTGGCTTTGATTTTTTTCGCAGATTCAAACGTCGCGAGTTGTAAAGTTAGGTAGCCCAGTCCGCCGAAAGTGATTCGGCCTGTCGCAGCACGATTTCAGTCGCCTCTTCCTGCCGGTCCGGCGGATATTTGTATCGACGCAGCAAGGTCTTTACCATCACGCGCAGCCGAGCGCGTACCGAATCCCGCACCGCCCAGTCCACAGTAACCGACTTGCGCAGGCTCATCGTCAGCTCCACTGCAATCTTCTTCAGCGTCGCGTCCCCGAGGTCGCGCACCGCGGCCTCATTGGTCGCCAGTGCGTCGTAGAACGCCATCTCGTCCCGATTGAGGCCCAGTTCCTCCCCGCGACGCGCAGCCTCCTGGAACTTCCTGGCCATCTCGATGAGCTCTTCGATGACCTGCGCGGTTTCGACCGCGCGGTTGCGATACCGGGTCAGGCTCTGCTGCAGCAACTCGGAGAATTTGGCCTGCTGCACCACGTTGGTCTTGAAGCGCGACTTGATGTCGTCTTTAAGTAGCCGCTCCAGAAGTTCCACCGCCAGGTTGCGCTCTTTCATGTGGCGCACGTCTTCAAGGAATTCATCGGAGAGCACACCAATGTTGGGCTTGTTCAACCCTGCCGCCTGGAAGATGTCGATGACCTCCGCGCTGATGACCGCCTTGGAGATGATTTGTCGCAGCGCGTGTTCCTTCTGGTCGTCGCTGAGCTTCTTGTCTTTTGTTTCGTGCTTGGTGATGGCCGATTTCACTGCCTGCAGGAAAGCCAGCTCATCGCGGTGGACCAATGCCCCTCGGAGCGTGCCGCATAGCGCAAAGGCCTTGGTCGCCGCCAGCACGTTGTCGGCGAAGCGGCGCTTGCCGTCGTCCAGGCCGAGCACATGGTTGGCGACCGTTGGCAGCAACTGCCAGGCCTGGGCGCGGAAGTCGGCGTAGTCGCAGCCGTCCAGCAAGTCGTGCAGCACGTCCATCTTCTCTTCCAGCACCGCCAGTG
The DNA here is from genome assembly GCF_901827175.1 of Variovorax sp. RA8. Taxonomy (NCBI): domain Bacteria; kingdom Pseudomonadati; phylum Pseudomonadota; class Betaproteobacteria; order Burkholderiales; family Comamonadaceae; genus Variovorax; species Variovorax sp. RA8. Next base: position 1,756,237 of record NZ_LR594662.1, read on the forward strand.
CTTCCGTACTGTCGATGGTGGGCCGACCCTTGCCCTTAGCCTGGGTGTAGTCCTTCAGCGCGGCTTTCAGTTCGTTGGCGATGCCGATGTAGTCGACCACCAGGCCGCCGGGCTTGCTGCCGAAGACCCGGTTCACCCGCGCAATAGCCTGCATCAGGTTATGGCCCTTCATCGGCTTGTCGATGTACATGGTGTGCATGCACGGTGCGTCGAAGCCGGTCAGCCACATGTCGCGCACGATGACGAGCTTGAACGGGTCGCCCGGGTCCTTGTAGCGCCGCTCAAGGCGCTTCTTCACGTCCTTGCTGTAAATGTGCGGTCGGAGCAGCGGCTTGTCGGAGGCCGAGCCTGTCATCACAATCTTGACGGCGCCTTTCTCCGGGTCGGGGTCGTGCCACTCGGGTCGCAGCGCGACGATGGCGTCATAGAGGTGCACGCAGATGTCGCGGCTCATCGCTACGACCATCGCCTTGCCGTCCATCACCGTCTGGCGGCTCTCGAAGTGCTCGACGATGTCGCCGGCAACCTTCTGGATGCGCGGCGGTGCGCCGACGAGCTTCTCTAGTGCGGCCCAGCGGCGCATCTGCGCGGCGCGGGCAGCATCGTCTTCCTCGTCCTCGGTCAGCTCTTCGACCTCATCGTCGAGTTCGGGCGTCTCGTCCTCTCGCAACTCCAATCGCGCCAAGCGCGACTCATAGTAGATGGGCACAGTGGCGCCATCCTTGACCGCCTGCTCGACATCGTAGATGTGGACGTAGTCGCCGAACACGGCTCGGGTGTCGCGGTCCTCCAATGAGACTGGTGTGCCGGTAAATGCCACGAAGGTCGCCCCGGGCAGGGCGTCGCGCAGGTGCTGGGCATACCCGTACTTCACGCCGGATGGCCCGGCCGCTCCCGTCGTCAGCGCCGTGGCCATCGCGATGTTGGATGCTTCCTCCGCGACGACGTGCATGGCGCCCGTCTTGTTCTTCTTCTCGCCCCCTGTCAGCCGGGCGGAAAAGCCATACTGACTGCGATGTGCCTCGTCGCAAATGACGACGATGTTGCTGCGCTCTGAGAGCACCGGAAAGCTGTCCTCATCTTCTCCAGGACTGAACTTCTGGATGGTGGTGAAGATGATGCCGCCCGAGGGTCGGTTGGAGAGCAGTTCGCGCAGCTTCGGGCGCGTGTCGGCCTGCACCGGCGTCTCCCGCAGCAACTCGGCCGCGCCGGCGAACACGCCGAAGAGCTGGTTGTCCAGGTCGTTGCGGTCGGTCACCACCAGGAGGGTGGGATTGCCCATCCCGGCGTGGCCCATCAGCTTGCCGGCCAGGCAGGTCATCTCGATGCTCTTCCCCGCGCCCTGGGTGTGCCAAACCACGCCGCCCTTGCGGGAGCCGCCGGGCCGCGAGGCGACGAGCACGCTCTCGACCACGGCGCGCACGGCGTGGAACTGGTGGTAGCCCGCCACCTTTTTGACCAACTGGCCCTCGTCCTCGAACAGGATGAAGTGTTGCAGGTAGTCCAGCAGGAGCCGGCGTTCAAAGATGCCATGGACCAGCGTCTCCAGCTCGCGCATCTCGCCCAGCGGGTCGGTGGTCACGCCGTCGATGGTGCGCCAGGCCATGAAGCGCTCGCGGTCGGCGGTCAGCGAGCCCAGGCGGGCCGAGATGCCGTCGGAGATGACCAGCAGCGCGTTGTAAGCGAACAGGTCCGGGATGTCCTGCTTGTAGTTCTCCAACTGGTTGTGGGCGGACCAGATGTCGGCGTTCTCGTTGCCGGGGTTCTTGAGCTCCAGCAGCACCAGCGGCAGGCCGTTGACGAACAGAAGCACATCGGGCCGGCAAGTGCGCTTGGGCCCCTGGATGGAGAACTGGTTGACGGCCAGCCAGTCGTTGAGCGCCGGGTCGTTGAAGTCGATGAGCTTGATGCGGTCGCCGCGGGTTTCGCCGTCCTTCTGGAACTGGACGGGCACGCCCTCCACCAGCCAGCGGTGAACCTGTCGGTTAGCCGCCACGAAGCCGGGAATGTTGGGCGCCAGCACGCGGCGCAACGCGTCTTCCTGGGCGCCGGTCGGGATGTGCGGGTTGAGCCGTTGGATGGCGGCACGCAGACGGTGCGGGAGCACCACTTGGCTGTAGCTGTCGCGCTCGGTGCCCGGGGTCTTGCTGTCAGGAGGAGAGATAGCGGGACCGTGGGCGGTGTTCCATCCAAGGCCGGACAGCCATTGCAGCGTGGCCTGTTCGAGGTGGTCTTCTGAAAGAATGGACACGCGGCTGCTCCTTGTTCTTGTGCGTTGCTCTTTTCAGGTCAGCGCTTTGACCAAAGGCCGAAAGACGGTGGACATGCGCAGCGCCGCGTCTTCCAGCCAAGCGAAGTAGGCCGGCCATTGCGACTCCTCTTCCAGCGGTGAATCCAGGCGGACGTGCAGGATGCGGCAGGCATGACCGTCCGGCAGTTCGTTCCACTGCAGCTTGACATTCAAGGCCTCTTCGATGCTCGCCTGCTGGGCTTGGAGCTGCTTGAACATCGATTTTGAGTTTGCATGGCCGATATAGACCTCCATGCCCAAGCGGCTCTCTTTGGAGTTCACGGTCGCCGCCAAGTGCAGGCCCGCACGCCCGAGCGCCATGTTGGTCCAATGCTGGGGCAGCGGCTTCTGTGTCCGCAGCGTCGAGCTTTTGGCCTGCAGCCAGGCTGCCCATTCCGTCCAGAACTTCAATTGCCGCTGCTTGGTCGGTGTGGTGGTGGTAGCTGCCTTGGCGCTCTCGCGGCTGGTCTTGGTCCAGTCGTTGGGCTTGACCAGTACATTGAAGCTGGGTGCCATGGGCGAATCGCCAATGCGCCAGAGCTCCACCTCGACGGCAAAGAAGTTCAACTCCTCGGTGGTGTGCTGATTCAAGAAGTCCAGTGCCGCCACATGCTCCGCGCGAAAGGACTCCGCCAGCCAAATGACCTTGCGCGCGCCGACGCCAGCGGCGTAGGTGAGGATTTGGCCGAGGTGGGAGTGGTTGGTCTTCTCCAGCTGGTTCTCGATGATGACCTGACCTTCGTCGTCCGAGCACAGGACATCGAGCTTGAAGTCGCCGACCCAATGCTCCGTGCCGACCAGTTCCAGCTCGACCAGGCCGAGTGTCTTGGCCAGGAGGTCCAGATTGTCTTCATGGGCCAGCCACGGCGTGAACTCGGTGGCTTCGTGCTTCCAGGCTTCGCGCAGGTTGATGCGTTCGAGTTTTCCGAGCGGAGTAGTCATGCCAGGGCGTCCTCGAGTTGTTCTTGTGCCTCGGGCAGGCGGAGCTTGCCGGAGATGAGGCGGGGGAGCAGGGTGTCGCGAAGGTTCGCAAGCTCGCGCGCCTGAAGAGAGTTCGTAACGCGCCGCTCCAACAACGACGCGGCGTGCCGTCCGAGCTCGCACATCACAGACGCCGGTGGCAGCGCAATCTTCGCTTCCGTCAGATGCTTGCGTTGAATATGGCCCATGGTCGTTGCCTTGTGAGCCGCAATCTCCCGAAAGTTCGGCAGGAAGTGACGAGTGGCCAAGTAGTAGAACCACTTCGGAACTTCGTCCGAGGTCACTTTGAACAGGTGTTGATTCAGGGCCCCGTCACCTCCGCACCAGAACTCGACTTCCAGTGAACCTGACCACGAGAACAGCACGTCCCCATCTCGAACGACGTACTCAGGCTTCAATCGGGCGCTTGCCCGGTCGGCTCCTACGATATTGCCAGCTCGAAGCTGGGCAATCTTGATGACTGGGAGGTAGTCGTCGTCGCCCTCTGCTGGAAACTTCTGAAGTGCCAAGCCGTTCAGGTACCTTGCGAAGGAATCCAGCGAGCGTGCCTCCCAGCCCCTCGGTATCAACCCCAGCGCAGATTCCTCGAACTCACCGGGAAACAGCGCCGCGGTCGCAGGGTTCAAGCCCTCGGGCTCGCGGCCCTCGGCTTTGGCGCGCACCGGGTCGAAGTCGATGAACCAACTCTTGAACAGCGCTTGGGCAATGGATTCGAGCGTAGCGTTGGTTTGGCGCAGGAGGTGTATCCGGTCGTCGAGGCAGCCAAGCAGGGCACCCACTTCTCTTTGAATATTTAATGGCGGCAGCGGAAACCTGAAGGTCAGAATTTGTTGTCTGCTGATATGCGGAACGGCGGTGCCGGTTTGGACTCCCAAGACATAGTCGGTAAAAGCTGCGCCACCTATGACGTATCGAAGGTACCGTGCGTCTAGATGCCTGCGAGCACGAAGTCTGGCAACCCGCTGGACGAGAAGGCTTGGCATGTCAGATTCACGGATGTACGCAAATTTGAGCCCAGCGGCAATCCAGGGGCGGTCCATTGCGAGCACGACATCGTCCTTCTGAAGGAAATAGTCGCCCAAGTCCGCTAGCTCTTCCGCAGGCCAGCAGCGAGCGTCCTCCCAGCGGAGCGTCCCTTGCGCGACGTTGTCGCCGCGGAGCAACCGAATCCCTTCGCCGTTTGGAACGTATCTAGCGCTCTTGAACGGAAAGCCCGTTAGCAAGTCGACGCAGTCTGCAAGTGCGGTCGTGGCCCACTCAGACTGCATATCCAAGGCCTCCCAGCTTCTCCCGAATCATCGAATCCAGCTCTGCCCCCTTGGCCATCTGCTCGGCCAGTAGCGCCGCCATCCGCTCCATCTTTTCATCGAACGCCTCGTCGTCGTCGACGACTGTTTCGGCACCGACGTAGCGTCCGGGCGTTAGCACGTGGCCGTGTTCGGCAATCTCGGCCAAGCTCACAGCGCGACAAAACCCGGGCACGTCGGTGTAAGGCTCACGGGTTCCATCTTCGCCATCGGCGCGCCAGCGGTGCACTGTGGCGGCAATGCGCGCCACGTCCTCGTCGTCGAATACGCGGTTCACGCGTGTGGCCATCCGGCCGAGCTTCCGAGCGTCGATAAACAGCACTTCGCTACGCCGGTCTCGGTACTTCCTGCCGCCGGGCACCGCTACACCGCTCTTGTCCTTCGCCAGGAACCACAGGCAGGCCGGAATCTGCGTGTTGAAGAAGAGCTGCGGCGGCAGTGCCACCATCACGTCCACCACGTCGGCCTCCACCATTGCCTTGCGGATGGCGCCCTCGTTGTTCTGGTTGCTGCTCATGCTGCCGTTGGCCAGCACTACGCCGGCTTGGCCGCGCGGGCTCAGGTGGTGCAGGATGTGCTGCAGCCACGCGTAGTTGGCATTGCCGGCTGGCGGCGTGCCGTAGGCCCAGCGTCGGTCCTCAAGCAGGCGCTCGCCTCCCCAGTCACTGATGTTAAAGGGTGGGTTGGCCAGCACGTAGTCAGCACGCAAGTCAGGATGCTGGTCGCGGTGGAAGGTGTCGGCTGGCTCCTTGCCGAGGTCGGCGGCGAAGCCACGGATGGCGAGGTTCATAGCCACCAGACGCCAAGTGGTAGGGTTGGCCTCTTGGCCGTAGATGCTGATGTCGTCGGCCTTGCCACCGTGCGCCTCAATAAACTTCTCACTCTGCACGAACATGCCGCCAGAGCCGCAGGCCGGGTCGTAGACGCGGCCCTGATGCGGCGCAAGTACTTCAACCAGCACCTTCACGACGGAGGCCGGCGTGTAGAACTGGCCTCCCTTCTTGCCTTCGGCGCTGGCAAACTGGCCTAGGAAGTATTCGTAGACCTCGCCGAGCAGGTCCTTGGCATTGTGACCCTCACCGAAGCCGATGGTCGAGACTAGGTCGACCAGCTCGCCCAGGCGGCCAGGCTCCAGCTGGGTGCGGCCGAAGCGCTTGTCGAGGATGCCTTTCAAGCGCGGGTTGTCGGCTTCGATGGCTTCCAGTGCCGCGTCGATGCGCACGCCGATATCAGCCTGCTTGGCCAGGGCGCGGATGCTTTCCCAGCGGGCCTGGGTGGGCACCCAGAACACATTGGCCATGGTGTAGTAGTCGCGCTCTTCCAGGGCTTCGATGTGGTCGTCCACATCTGGAAGATGGAACTCGGAGCTTTCGTCGACGAGGGCTGCCTTGAGCGCTTCACGACGCTGGTCGAAGGCATCGGAGATGTACTTGAGGAAGATGAGACCGAGGACGATGTGCTTGTACTCCGCAGCGTCCATGGAGGAGCGGAGTTTGTCCGCGGCGGCCCAGAGGGTCTTCTTGAGGTCCTGGTTCATGCGTTTGGGTTCTTTCTTGCAGCGGGTGCCGGCGGCATGACAATGCCTTCGCGCTCGCAGTGCTGCAGGACCAGCCGCTCCAACATGTTCGAGAGCGTGCGATGCTCGCGCTCGGCGGCCAGGCGCAGGAGGCCCTTGACCTCAAGCGACATGCGCAGGTTGACCGGGGCGGTCTTTCGTTCGGATATCCGGGGCATTCTTTACGTAATCTTTACAGATTTCAGAATGTATCCGATTGCACGAGCGAATGCGATGCGGATGTTCGAGCGACAAAGGGCCGCCCCGTGGGGCGGCATAGCGAGTTGCCTAGAGGGTTCGGTGAGCTCAGTTTGCGTTGTGCATTTCAGGTCGTGCCCGTTCTGGCCCATTTCTGACGCTGCAGGGCACGCATCAGGCTCGAGCTGTCGGTGCCGACGACGGCATCCCGCGTCTCGTTCCATTGTGCGGTGACGGTTGAGTTCTTCAGCGGTTCATCGTCGGAGCGGGTGCCAAACACACCGCTATCGACGGCCGTTGCAGCCACCATCGCCGCCTCCTGAACCGCCTCAAGCGGAAACAGCACTTCCGTGCTGCGCATCGCCAGCACCACTTTGAGCAAGGACTTTAGTTCCGCATGCTCGACGGCGCGCTCGGCGCTCAACTCGGCGGCTTCCTCGAGTAGCGTGCGCGCGGCCGCGATGCGGCGCATCGGGTCGGTCTTCTGTTCATGCTCCTTGCGTCGACGCTGTTCGAGCTGCGCCTTGGCCTTGGCGAAGAACTTTGCCTCTAGGCTTGCGCGCTCGCGGTCGGTGAGTTCCGGGAGCCCGGAGGGCAGGGCCGTCGCGTCCAGCGGCAGTTCGCCCAGGCGTTCTTCGATGCGCTTGTAGGCCCCATCGGCCTGCCGGACTTCGCGTCGGCGGCAGATGCGGGCAGAGTTCTTGTTGAAATACACGACGAGCATTGCGTTCTCCAGAAGGGTGGTGCTGCGTCGTGTAGCGACGGTGGCGCATCTGCCCGCGCCACCGATACGGTGGGCGGCGCACCACGAGAGAACGGCGATACGCGCCCCGAGGGTGAAGGAACCCTCTGCCTTGTCTCAACGGTATTGGACAGGCCCGGCCTGAAGGCACCTGACGGCATCACATCGAAGAGACCAGCGGGCGGACGGCGCGGCGTCCAGCCGCGTTCATTGGGTCAGAGCGGCAGCGTATGTGGGGCGCACGGGGCCTTGTCGGCGCATCAAGGAGGAACGAGTTGCTCGCGACAGGCCGGCTGAGGCGGGGCGAACCCCCGCCGCCGACCAGCGCATGCCTGATGGGGGACGGACGAGGTCGAAGACGTCGTCCAGGTACGGCGCGGGGTCCCCAGTTTTGAACTCAAAACTGGGGCAGCCGTCGGCAGAACGGCATGCCGGAAGAAGGATTGGAGACGACGACCCTGGAAGAACACTGGCATTGGAAAAACATGGGGTCGGCGGCGGGGGTTCGCGCCGGCGAAGCCGGGAGATGGGCGGTACGCCTAGAGGGACGTCGCGACGAGAACGTTGTGGATGCGCGCCCCCGGCGCGCAAGGCAGGTCAAGGGGAAAGAACAGTTGGCCCCTGCCCGCGAACTGACGTGCCGCAGGCCTCGATGAGAGCCAAGCGGAAGGCCGCCTGCGTGGTGTGCTGTCTATTGCAGAGGGGTACCGCAAGCGACGTCGCTAGACGGAGCAGCTCCGCACACCGCCGACAGCGCTCGACGGCACAGCGGCTTCGTCCACGCAACTTCGAGTACGCACCATGTCCACCGCCACCTATCGACACTCTCCCACGACAGGGAGCACCTCCGCCCGTGATGCAGGTGGTGCCGTCGCTCCGCCAGCATTGCGCGATGCTTTTGCAAACGTGGCGAGCCCGGCCGCGCCACGGTTGCCGGCTACGCCCGAAACAGTTGCGGTCGCGTCGCGACATCGGGAGGCGGGGAGCACCCGTCGGGGGCGCACCCATGTCGACCGCGGCCTCACCACGGCGGCAGCGCCCCTTGCATTGAAGGACCGCATCCAGCTTCGCGCGCTCGAAGCCGTGAACCGCTTTGGCGTTATCCGCACGTTCGACGTCGCCGCCTGCTGCTTCCCCGAGCGTCCCTTCAAAGCGGCCCTCACCGCCGCCCAACGCGCCATGCGCGGCCTAGTCAAGGCCGGTGTGCTCAAGCGCTTTCGTACCGACCGGCAGCAGCACGTGTACGGGCTGACGCGCGCGGGCGCAAAGTTCCTCGAAGACCGAGGCATCCCAGCACGGGCAACAGTTCACCGCGTCGCGGACATGACCAATCCAGAACATCTTCTTTGGAGCTCGTTCATCGTCACCTGTTGCGAGGTCCGAGGCCTGCGGGCACAGACGGAAAGTGAACTGCTGCAGGACCTGGCGAGGCGCCACGGGTCCGGCGGTGCGCCGATGCGCGGCCTGCTGCAAGTGCCCGTCAAGAAGGGAGCCAAGACGCTCGCTAGGGCGCTGCGTCCTGACGCATTCGCTTTCGAGGACGACGGTGTGACCTGGTTCGAAATCGACCGCAGCCGCCGCGGCGATGAGCGTGCCAAATCCTTGGAGGCGCTCTTCGCTCGGGTGGGAGACAAATTGAACAACGGCCAGTGGCTCAAGCGGGTGGTCGTGCTGACCAAGAGCGAGCGCATCCTCTCGAGCGACCTCGCCATAGCCGAAGCCCTTGTGAAGGACCCACGGGAACTGCGCTTTGCCTCAAGTGGCGGTGTGGCTCTCAGGCGCGTCCAGGACGGCGTGTACGAGGTCTGGGGCGAGCGCCGTATCACCCACGGCGACGGGCGCACCTCCATGGCGCTGGCGTTGCGGGGCCATGTGGTGATTCAGATGCTCCCGCTCAACCTACCCAAGTTCCGGCTCGACGAGCGCAATGTCGCCAGCACGGCGGGTTGGTTCTGCGACAACTATCTGCCGTATGTGCGGCCGGCCTCGCTCGGTCCCTGGCCGATGCCGACCTCTCCACTGCTTTGAAAGCGCGAGGCAGTTTGCCGCGCGTGCCTACACGAAGAGATGAAACCGGTTCATCACAACATCGAAGGACATTTATGCAAGCATTTGGAAACGTTGCGTCGGCGCCGACGCGCAAGGAAAGCAAGACGACGGGCAAGGGCTACTACGAGATGCGTGTGTGCGAGAGCCAACGTGGGGTCGACAACGACCCGACCTGGTACACCGTGCGCATCATGAAAGACGTTAACCCAGGCCTCGAGAAGGGCGACTTCGTGAAGGTCACGGGCAAGCTCAAGTGCGACTACTACCTGTCGCGCGAAGGCAAACCGACGGGCACCTTGCTCATCATCGCTTTCGAAGCGTCCAAGTTGGCCAAGCCGGCCGCGACGCGTCAGGACACCGCACCTGCGGAGTAATCTCCGCACTTCGGACAGCCACGCATGTGGCTGTTTTTTCTTTTGTGCAGCTCGGGGGCGGAGGCCGTGTGAGAACTCCATCGAGGCTGGCGGCGTTGCACTATTCTCAGCACGCCCTACGTTTGCTGCGTTCGCCCGCTAAGACGCCCAGACTCGCTTCAGGGAGGCGTCGTTATAAGACCTGCGAATAATTTTCTATAACGTCCATGTCATCGAGCTGGCGAGAGCTTGCGCCAGGCGGCCGGCTGGCCAGCAAAAGAGAAGGCGCCCGGTAAAGGCGCCTTCTCGAATCAAGCCAAGCCAACGGCCCGGCATATCAATCAGTGGGTGTCGTCGGCGACCATCTGGGCAATGTCGGGAACGACGAGGCCAACATGGGCTTCCGTGACCTGAAACGCTGGCAGACAGCTTTCAATTGCCAGTGGCTCAAGAAGGGCCGAACACTGCCACTCCAGAGCGCCTGCAAGCTCTTCCCTGCGCAAGGGGGAAGCTTGCGCAACCACCCGCCGCAGCTCGATGGGGTCGGGGATGGCACAGTGCGCGATGAAATGCGCAGTTTGCCTGAGCTCTTCGATTTCCAGCAGCCAGGTTAGCTCGCCAGCGGCAATGAGATGCTCCAGCCAAGCATGCGTGGTCTTGTCCAGCAATGGAACTGCGGTGCGCAGCTGCAGCCCGTCCGACTGAAGCGTGGCGACGGCCATGCAGCCGCCACATGGCAAGGGATAGATGTTGAAGCGGCGCGCGATATGCGCGTTCGGGTCCTCAAAGCGCTGCACGACGGCATTGGGCAACGACGCGTGGAACATGTACGAGGGCAAGGCCGGACGCTGCTTGAGCCCGGCGGCTTCTATTTGGGCTTGCTGAGGGGTCAGAATCCGCGCCAGATGAAGACGTCGACTGATGGTGAGGTGCACAGGTAAATCCTTTCTATAGTGGCCTGCACCCCGTGTAGCAACGGCGTGCAGACCGCCGCATGTGCAAGCGCACCCAGCGCTTTCAGTTGTGCAGCGCCAAGAACCTGGCCATCTCGTGCGGGTAGACCGCGTCCGCGAAGCCCTTGACCATGGGCTGCGGCTGCAGGCACGCGTGCACCCAGTAGTCCGCCTGCAGCGCTTCCGGAAGGTCCGAGACGCGGCAGTAAGAACGCTGCGCTTTGACGTAGACCGGCGGCATGGGCGTCTTGGCCGTCGCGAACGCCGGCTCCCGCGGGCGTTGCAGCATCAGCATTGCGAGTTGCCATGCCGTCACGGCTCGGCGGCCCAGAGGCTCCCACTCGCCGGCCTCGTCGTGCATGTCTTCATAGACGCGCCATGCCGTATGCGCGACAAGTACGCGGGAGCCTCTGCGAACCGAAACCAGAGCGGTACCCATCGACTTGCGGACGTCCAGCCGCGGGCTACTGTCGCGCGCGAGCGTCGTTGCAAGGCAGTGCACGACGACCTGCGGAACGGTCAGTTCCCATGCGAAAGGCATCTCGCACGTGGACGTGGCGGAGGGCTCGCCGTTGCCAAGAGCGAGCTCGGTGGCAAGGCGCGGTGCGTGAGTTGTTCCGACGTTGCGAATCGTGCCACTGCGCGTAACGCTGCGGCGCAACTCGTCGGTCAGTTGGAGGTTGAGGGTCAGCATGCGGGCGCCGATGGTCCGTGCTTCGACCGGCGGGTGCAATCGATTTCGATTACGAAATTCCCGGAGGCGATGGAGGAGGCGGTGGCTACACGCGGTGAGGTCGACATCAACCGACCGCACGAGGCCATTGATGGAAGAGAAAAGTGCGCCGCGACGGGGGCGCAGAGGAATTTCGCGCGACGATGTTCGGCGTGCGTGTGAGGCGCTGACGGTTCAAGGACGTCGCATAGGCCCCACGAACGTGCGACTGGAACTGGGTACCGGCAGCTACGGGACCATCGTCCGACTCCTTGCGGAGCTTCGAGATGAGGAACCTACGTTTCAGTCAGCGGATGCTGTGGCTTCGAGTCCTGACTAATTCAAAATCGCGCCCCGTCTGGGGCGCGATTCCATGGCGCGGCTTGTCTCCGCTAGAGGGCGCCGAGATTATGGAGGGCCGGATTACGGCTGTACCGCACGCTGGAAGGCTCGGAACACGACCACGTTGTCCGGAACAGACTCGGTGTCGGTAGCCACGCTGTCAGCTTTGTCCAAGACGCATGGGCTCGAGCGCACCGTGGCTGTCGCGCCACCAAGGCTCGAAAGCGCCGATTGCTTCAAGCGCATCCGGCCGTTGTGCTCCATCTTCTCCAACCGGGCTGCTTCGGCTTGGTCCGCCCGAATGGCCAGTGCGGTCATGCACAGATGGGTGTAGCGCGAGAGGCTGCGCAGGTCCCGATGCCCGCTGAAGGCCTGCAGGTCCAGGATGGTCGGAAACAGCCCTGACTCCGCAGCGCGACTGATGCCCTCGTGCCGCAGGTCGTGGATGCGCAGGTCCTCGATGCCGGCGGCGTCGCAGATGCGCCGCCAAGCTTTGAGCAAGGTTTTGAGGGCGATGTCGAAGACGAGGTCGCTCGTTCTCGGCAACTGCTTCAGCAAGGCCATCACGTCGGTGCGCAGAGCGAGCTTGCGCGGGCGTCCGTTCTTCGATGTTGGCATCTTGGCCTGTCGCCCGTCCCATTCGATTTGGTCCCAAAACAGCCCGAGGGCTTCGCTGCGACGCGCGGCGGTGGCCAACTGGAAGACCAGGAACGCCTCCATCGTGGGAATGTGCGGGAAGCCCTCTGCAATGGCCTGCTCGCGGGCACGCTCGTAGGCCGCTTTGCGGTCCCGATTGACGGCGTAGTGGGTCTCCCTTTGACGAGCTGCTTTGACGTCCTGTTCGGCGAGCTCTTGTACTCGGGCTTCAAGCGAAAGCATCTGGTCTTCTCGGCGAGCAGCTTCCATCAGGCGGATTTCTTCGTCACCGACCAGACGACGGTCACGCTCATTGAAGAATTTCAGGCGTCTGACGCCGTCCAGAGGCATATGCTCCAGATGGATACGCTGTTTGCTAATCTGGCGGTTGTAGACCGCGCTCAGGAGCTGAATCTGCCGATTGACGGTGGAGTCTTCCACGTATTCCCGGCGGTCCTCGATGAAGGCCTCGATATCTTCGGGCATCACCTCGGTGAGCGGCAAGTTGAGCCACTCAAGCGATGTCATCGGCGCGCGGACGGCGCCCAGGGGGGTAAGGACCTTGCCGAATTCCTTGAGCTCACGCTTGCGCTGTGCGATTCGCTTGGCCAGTTCATTGTTGCTGTCCGCCACCATCGCGTTCAGCATGTATGTGTAAGTGACGCCGCCCTTGAGGCCCGGGCAGTCTTCTTCGATGTAGGCGCGAATCAGGTCGGCGGTCGTCGTCTTCGCGCCTTTGGTGTAGTCGCGGAACAGTCCTTGGCGTTGTTCGGCTTCTACCGTGGCTACGAAGGCCTCCGCCTCGCTGAGGGATTTGAACGTCTTGCTCTGGTCCTTGTGGCCTTCGCGCCGCACGCGCACCAGCCAGTTGCTGTCGCCTTGGTCGACGGTGGGTTCGAGACCTTGCTCGCGCAGGTTGTTGATGTAGGTCTGCGCGGCGTCCTTGCGGCTGTAGGCGAAAGTGCGCTTGAGATTGGGGCGACGCGCGACATTGACGATGAACGGGCTGCGGTTGGTGAAATCTGCCATTGGGTTCTCCAAAAAAGTTGCTGGAGTCCCGTGTAGCGAGGCACTTGGAATATCGACGCTTAAAGCGGTCGTTAAAACGCTGAGCGCCGTGTCACCCGCCGTCACTGCGGCGCGCGTCGAATCAAGTGGGAGATGGTCAAAGAGACGAAGCTGCGCGAAGGCTAACGAACCTTCACGCAGCCCGATTTGGAACAAATTTGGAACAACCTGCCTGTTTTGCCTACTTTTTCAGCAGGCGGTCCACATTGCATGGACGCTAAGTTGTTGATTTGCTTCCAGAAAATCTGGTCGGGGTGAGAGGATTCGAACCTCCGGCCTCTACGTCCCGAACGTAGCGCTCTACCAGGCTAAGCTACACCCCGATGGTTGCGAGAAAAAAGATTCGACCTTTACGGCCCACTGTCGTGAGGTGTCAGGCGCGCCGCTCAAGCAACTGAGCCGCTAATTGTAGCAAACCCGCGGAGTGCGAATTCGCCGGAAAGCCGGCCAGTGCATCGATCGCGCGTTGCGCTTCGGCGGCGGCGGCGGCGCGCGTGGCGTCCAGGGCACCCGTTTCGCGCACGATGGCGACGACCTGGGGCAGCTGCGTGGTGTCGCCGGCTTCGATCGCGGTGCGAATGAGATCGCGCTGTGCCGGGGTGCCGCGCTGCATGGCGAGGATCAGCGGCAGGGTCGTCTTGCCTTCACGCAGGTCGTCGCCGACATTCTTCCCTGTCTCGCTGGCATCGCCGGCGTAGTCGAGCACGTCGTCGATCACCTGGAAGGCGGTGCCCAGGGCCCGGCCGTAGGCCGCGCAGGCCTCTTCCGTTTCAGGTGCAACGCCGGCCAGCACTGCAGCCAGGCGCGTGCTGGCCTCGAACAGCTTGGCAGTCTTCGAGCGGATCACGCGGAGATAGGCCTCTTCATCCAGCGAGGCGTCGTGCATGTTCATCAGCTGCAGGACCTCGCCCTCGGCGATCACGTTGGTGGCCTCGGCCAGGATCTCCATGACCCGAATGTTGTGGGCATCCAACATCATCTGGAAGGCCCGGGAATAGAGGAAATCGCCGACCAGCACGCTGGCAGGGTTGCCGAAGGACTCGTTGGCGGTGGGGCGGCCGCGCCGCAGCGTGGATTCGTCGACCACGTCGTCGTGCAGCAAGGTCGCGGTGTGGATGAATTCGACGACCGCGGCCAGGTTGAATCGCTGTTCCCCCTGGTAGCCCAACGCGCCTGCCATCAGCAGCAGCAGGGCCGGGCGCAGCCGCTTGCCTCCGGCCGAGATGATGTATTGGGATACCTGGCGCACCAGTGGGACACCGGTGTCGAGGCGGCGGGCGATCACGAGATCGACCCCGGCCATGTCCTCGGCGATCAGGCTGAGCACGGCGGCGGCGGGGGAGTTATCGGCGGGGGGAACTGACAAGGCGAAAGCGCTCGTGCGCTGCTTTGGGAGAACGGCCGGCCGGGGCCGGAACGCGCAGATTATAGGGAGCCGGGTTGTCCCGGCGCCCCCGAGGCTCGGTCTGGACTTCGAAAACAGCCTGGCGTGCTAGAATCTCGGGCTCTGCGGAATTCGCCGTAGAGCCATCTTCCTCAAGAGGTTTACATGTACGCGGTCATAAAAACCGGTGGCAAGCAGTATCGCGTTGCTTCCGGCGAAAAAATTAAAGTAGAACAGATTGCTGCGGACGTAGGCCAGGAAATCGTGATCGATCAAGTGCTCGCAGTCGGCGACGGCAGCGCTCTCAAGATCGGCACGCCCCTGGTGTCCGGCGCAACGGTCACGGTCACCGTGCTGTCGCATGGCAAGCACGACAAGGTCCGCATCTTCAAGATGCGCCGTCGCAAGCACTATCAGAAACGTCAAGGCCATCGCCAGCAGTTCACGGAGCTGCAAATCGGCGCGATCGCCGGCTAAGGAGCTGACACCATGGCACAGAAAAAAGGCGGCGGCTCTACGCGAAACGGGCGCGATTCCAAGCCCAAGATGCTCGGTGTGAAGGCCTTCGGCGGCGAGCTGATCAGCGCAGGCTCGATCATCGTGCGCCAGCGTGGCACACAGTTCCACCCCGGCACCAACGTCGGCGTGGGCAAGGACCACACGCTGTTCGCCCTGGTGGACGGCCACGTGTCGTTCGGAACCAAGGGCGCGCTCAACAAGCACACGGTCAGCGTGACGCCGGCCTGAGCCCGTCACTTCGATCCGCTCGAAGCCCCGCTTTGTCGGGGCTTCTTCATTTGTAAACTGGACATCTCATGAAGTTCGTGGACGAAGCCTTCATCGACATCGCCGCCGGCGATGGCGGCAACGGCTGCGTGTCGTTCCGTCATGAGAAGTACAAGGAATTCGGCGGGCCGGACGGCGGCGACGGCGGCCGCGGCGGCCATGTCTTCGCGGTGGCCGACCCTAACCTCAACACGCTGGTGGACTTTCGCTTTTCGCGCCGCCACGAGGCCAGGCGCGGTCAGCACGGCATGGGCTCGGACATGTTCGGCGCCGCCGGCGACGACATCACGCTCAAGATGCCGGTGGGCACCATCATCAGCGATACAGAGACCGGCGAGGTGCTGTTCGAGCTGCTGACGCCGGGCGAGACGATCATCATTGCCAAGGGTGGCGACGGCGGCTTCGGCAACCTGCGCTACAAGAGCGCCATCAACCGCGCGCCGCGCCAGAAGACGCCGGGCTGGCCCGGCGAGCGCAAGAGCCTCAAGCTCGAGTTGAAGGTGCTGGCCGACGTCGGCCTGCTGGGCATGCCCAATGCGGGCAAGTCCACCCTCATCAGCGCGGTTTCCAATGCGCGTCCGCGCATCGCAGACTACCCCTTCACCACGCTGCATCCCAATCTTGGCGTGGTGCGCGTGGGGCCCGAACAGAGTTTCGTGGTCGCCGACCTGCCAGGGCTGATCGAAGGCGCTTCGGAGGGCGCGGGCCTGGGTCACCAGTTCCTGCGCCATCTGCAGCGCACGCGGCTGCTGCTGCATGTGGTGGATTTGGCTCCCTTCGACGAGACCGATCCTGTCGCGCAGGCCAAGGCCATCGTCGGCGAGCTCAAGAAATACGACGCGGCGCTGTACGAGAAGCC
The DNA here is from genome assembly GCF_901827175.1 of Variovorax sp. RA8. Taxonomy (NCBI): domain Bacteria; kingdom Pseudomonadati; phylum Pseudomonadota; class Betaproteobacteria; order Burkholderiales; family Comamonadaceae; genus Variovorax; species Variovorax sp. RA8. Next base: position 1,772,452 of record NZ_LR594662.1, read on the forward strand.
GCGCTGGCTGGTGCTCAACAAGCTGGACATGATCCCGGCCGAGGAGCGCGCCGCGAAGGTGAAGGACTTCGTCAAGCGCCTGCGCTTCAAAGGTCCCGTGTTCGAGATCTCCGCACTGACGCGCGAGGGCTGCGAGCCGCTGGTGAAGGCCGTTTATCAGCACGTCAAGGCGCAGCAGGTGGCCGAGCAGCCGCCGACCGAGATTGACCCGCGCTTCGCCTGACACAACTGCCCCGTCCATGACTTCCTCGACCGTTCTGCGTGATGCCCGCCGCCTTGTGGTCAAGGTTGGGTCCAGCCTGGTCACGAACGAGGGCCGGGGCCTCGATGACCAGGCCATCGGCGAGTGGTGCCGCCAGCTCGCTGCCCTGGTGCGCGATGGCCGCGAGGTCGTGATGGTGTCCAGCGGAGCCATCGCCGAGGGCATGAAACGCCTGGGCTGGCGCACGCGCCCGCACGAGATCCACGAGCTGCAGGCCGCGGCGGCCGTAGGCCAGATGGGCCTGGCCCAGATCTACGAGACCAAGCTGCGCGAGAACGGCCTGGGCAGCGCCCAGGTGCTGCTCACCCACGCCGACCTCGCCGACCGCGAGCGTTACCTGAACGCCCGCTCCACGCTGGTGACCCTGCTCGCGCTCGGCGTGGTGCCGGTCATCAACGAGAACGACACGGTGGTCAACGACGAGATCAAGTTCGGCGACAACGACACGCTGGGTGCGCTGGTCGCCAACCTGGTAGAGGCCGATGCGCTGGTGATCCTCACCGACCAGAAGGGCCTCTACACCGCCGACCCGCGCAAGAACCCCGATGCGCGCTTCGTCCACGAGGCCGCTGCGGGCGATCCCGCGCTGGAGGCCATGGCCGGCGGGGCGGGCAGCAGCATTGGCCGCGGCGGCATGATCACCAAGATCCTGGCCGCCAAGCGCGCCGCAGGGTCGGGCGCTTCCACCGTCATCGCCTGGGGGCGCGAGCCCGATGTCCTGCTGCGCCTGTCGCGCGGCGAGCCCATCGGCACCCTGCTGGTGGCGCAGACCGCCAAGCACCAGGCCCGCAAGCGCTGGATGGCAGATCACCTACAGCTGCGCGGCTCGGTCACCGTCGATGCGGGCGCCGCGGCCAAGGTGCGAGGCGAGGGCAAGAGCCTGCTGCCGATCGGTATGACCGGCGTCGAGGGCGAGTTCTCGCGCGGCGACGTGATCGCGGTGAGGGACGCTGCCGGCATCGAGCTGGCCCGCGGGCTTGCCAACTACTCGAGCGCCGAGGCGCGGCTCTTGTGCCGCAAGCCTTCGGCCGAATTCGAACGCTTGCTGGGTTACGTGGCGGAATCAGAAATGGTGCACCGGGACAACATGGTCCTGATGCCCGGCTGAAGCCTCAACGGAGCTCGCGTAGCGGGTCCTTCATCTGCAGGACCATCTCCCGCACTGAGGCGCGCGGCGCGTGGCCGCGGCAAACGCCTTGCAGTGCCAGTTCCTTGGCATACCGCGAGTTGCGGTCGTCGATGCGCTTCCATTCCGGCGCCTTCACGAGTTGCCAGGCGCCCTGGCTGTAGCGGGCGTACTGCTTGACCTCTTCCGAGGCGCAGCGGATGCCTTCGTAGAAAGCGTTGGTGCCGCCGCCTCCCGTCTTGCTGGTGGCCACCACCACGTAGCGGACCACGCCGTCGTCCGTCACGCTCAGGGTGGCCGGGTCAACGCCGAACTTGAGCGACGAGTAGGGCGGCATCTCGATCTGGATCAGCCGGCTCTCGTTGAAGGCGGGGGGCGGCGGCACCTCGGCCTCTTTCCACTCGTCGGCCTGAGCGGTGATCTTGGGTGGCGGCGGCATGCCGGCCTGGGCCCAGTCAGGGTTGTCCGTGTCCCTGGCGATCGACCCGCAGGCGGCCAGCGCGCCCACGAGCGCGAGCACGAGAACGGGCCTAGCGCGGTGCATGAAGAGGGTCGTTGGTGGAGGACGGATCGGGCGCGGGGTGAGGAGCATTGGGATTGGGATCGAAGCTCGCCCCGGGGGGCAGCTCGAAGGTGGGTTCATGGCCTGGGCCGGGCGGATGACGCTCGAATTCGCGAGCGCGCACGTTGCTGCGCAGGAATCGGTTGCGGAAGTCTTGTCGGGGCAGGTAGCGGGCCAGTTCGGTCAGCGCCATCTCGTAGACGCCGCGCTTGAATTCGACCACCACGTCCAGCGGGACCCAGTAGTCGTGCCAGCGCCAGGCATCGAATTCAGGGTGGTCGGTCGCGCGAAGGTTCAGGTCCCAGTCGTGGCCGATCAGCTGCAGCAGATACCAGATCTGCTTCTGGCCCTTGTAGTGCCCGCGCGCGTCACGGCGGATGAACCGGTCCGGCACCTCGTAGCGCAACCAGTCGCGGGTACGGGCCACGATGCGCACGTGCTCCGGCTGGAGTCCGACTTCTTCGTGCAGTTCCCGGAACATGGCTTGCTCGGGACTCTCGCCGCGATCGATGCCGCCTTGCGGGAACTGCCAGGAATGGGTCCGGATGCGCTTGCCCCAGAAAACCTGGTTCTTCTGGTTGAGCAGGATGATGCCGACGTTGGGCCTGAAGCCGTCGCGGTCGAGCATAATCAAACCCCAATTTTTTTGAACTGAGTCGATTATGCATGCCGGGTCGCACTCGGCAAAGCGACCGGTTCCAGGGGCGCCGCCCGGTGCCTCATCCCCTGTGCCCTTACCTGGATTCCTTCCGCGCGACCGATGAAAGCTTCCCGATTCTTTATCTCCACCCTCAAGGAAGCGCCGGCGGATGCCGAGGTCGCGAGCCACCGGCTGATGATGCGCGCCGGCATGATCAAGAAGCTGGGGACCGGCATCTATACATACATGCCCATGGGGCTGCGCGTGATCCGCAAGGTCGAGGCCATCGTGCGCGAGGAGATGAACCGCGCCGGCGCCGTCGAGCTCACCATGCCGGTGGTGCAGCCGGCCGAGCTGTGGGAGGAGAGCGGCCGCTTCCAGGCCTACGGCCCCGAGCTGCTGCGCATCAAGGACCGGCATGAGCGCGGTTTCGTCGTGCAGCCGACCAGTGAAGAAGTCGTTACCGACATCGCCCGCCAGGAGATCCGCAGCTACAAGCAACTGCCGAAGAACTTCTACCAGATCCAGACCAAGTTCCGCGACGAGCGCCGTCCGCGCTTCGGCCTGATGCGTGGACGCGAATTCGTCATGAAGGACGCCTACAGCTTCGACCGGGACCTCGAGAGCGCGAAGGCGAGCTACAAGGTCATGGCGGACGCCTACCGCCGGATCTTCGATCGCTTCGGCCTGCGCTACAGGGCGGTGGCGGCAGACAGCGGCGCCATCGGCGGCGATGTCAGCCAGGAGTTCCAGGTGATCGCCGCCACCGGCGAGGATGCGATCGTCTACTGCCCCGGCAGCGACTACGCGGCCAACATGGAAAAGGCCGAGGCGCTGGCGCCCGCCGGCCCGCGGCCCGCGGCCACCCAGCCGCTGGCGAAGACCCCGACCCCGGGCAGGGCCACCTGCGAGGAGGTGGCCGAGCTGCTGGGCGTGCCGCTCTCGACGACCGTCAAGTCCCTGGTGCTGGCCACCGACAAGCTCGACGCCGATGGCCGGGTCGAGGGCTCGCAGGTCTGGTTGCTGCTGGTGCGCGGCGACCACGAGATGAACGAGATCAAGGTGAGCAAGGTATCGGGCCTGGACCAGGGTTTCCGTTTCGCGACCAGCGCCGAGATCGACGAGCACTTCGGCTGCAAGCCCGGCTATCTCGGCCCGCTCGGCCTGAAGCGGCCTGTCAAGCTGGTCGCCGACCGCGAGGTGGCGGTGATGGGCGACTGGATCACCGGCGCCAACGAGGTCGACTTCCACATGACGGGCGTCAACTGGGGCCGGGACCTGCCCGAGCCCGACCTGGTGGCCGACATCCGCAACGTGGTCGCCGGCGACCTGTCGCCGGACGGCAAAGGCGTGCTGGCGATCGAACGGGGCATCGAGATCGGCCATGTGTTCGTGCTCGGCAGCAAGTACAGCAAGCCGATGAACGCCACCTTCCTGGACGAGGCCGGCAAGCCGCAATTCCTTGAGATGGGCTGCTACGGCATTGGCGTCACGCGCTTGCCGGCGGCCGCGATCGAGCAGAACAACGACGAGCGCGGCATCATCTGGCCCGACGCCATCGCGCCCTTCACCGTGGTGCTTTGCCCGATCGGCATGGACCGCAGCGCCGAGGTCAAGCAGGCCGCCGAGGCTCTGTACGAGGAACTGCTCGCGGCCGGCGTGGACGTGCTGCTCGACGACCGCGGCGAACGCCCTGGCGCCATGTTCGCCGACTGGGAGCTGATCGGCGTGCCGCACCGTGTCGTGATCTCCGACCGCGGCATCAAGGAAGGCCAGTACGAATACCAGCACCGCCGCGACACCGCCGCCACCAAGGTGCCTTCGTCGGGCGTGGCGGAGTTCGTGAAAGGCAAACTGGCGGCATGAGCCGTACGGCCGCTTCGAAGGCTCATGGCGCCGCAGCCCGCAGGGCGGAGGCTATCCGGTGAGCCTGTCCCGGCGTTCGTGCCTGCTGGCCGGCGCTGCCGCAGGGGCCCTGCCGTTGTGGCCCGGCGTGGCCCACGCGGGCGCGCAGATCGAAGAGCCGCTGATCGACTCGGTACGCAATGCCTTGAGCGCCTCCATCCGGAGCAGCGCCCCCCCGAAGCCGGAGTTCAGCGGCACCGCTTCGCGGTTGGCCTACCTGCGCTGGCTGGGCGAGATGAGCGAGCGCCTGAAGAAGAAGATACCGGGGCACCAGGAGCGCATCGAGTTCCTCCAGACCGTGTGGTACGAGAGCAAGCGCGCGGGGCTCGAGGTCAGCCTGGTCCTCGGTCTTATTCAGGTCGAAAGCAATTTCCGGAAGTTCGCCGTGTCGAGCGCGGGTGCTCGCGGTCTCATGCAGGTCATGCCCTTCTGGACGCGTGTGATCGGCAACGGTGATTCCTCGACCCTCTTTCGCATGCAGACCAACCTGCGCTTCGGGTGCGTGATCCTGCGCCACTACCTCGACCGCGAGGCAGGCGACCTGTTCATGACATTGGGGCGCTACAACGGCAGCCGCGGCAAGGCTCCCTACCCGAACGCGGTGTTCTCCAACCAGCGGCTCTGGGTCTTCAACGACCGGCGCGACGACCGCGGCTAGCGGCGGTGGCTAGGCTGCCGGCGTGGCGGCCACCGCGCCGCCGCGCGTGACCATCACCTGGTCGATGCGGTGGCTGTCCACGTCCATCACCTCGAAGGTAAAGCCGCCCCAGGTCACGCTGTCGGTCCGCTTGGGCACGCGGCGCAACATCACCATCAGGAAGCCGGCGAGGGTCTCGTACTCGTCGGCGTGCGGCAGCTCGTCGATGTCGAGCGCGCGCTGCACGTCCTGGATCGGTGTCACGCCGTCGATCAGCCACGAGTTCTCGTCGCGCCGGACGATCTGCTGCTCCTCGTCCTGCACGCCGACCAGGTCGCCCATCACGGTGCTCATCACGTCGTTGAGCGTGATCACCCCCACCACGAGCGCGTACTCGTTAACGATGATCGCGAAGTCCTCGTGTGCCTGCTGGAACTGCTCCAGCACCTCGGTCAGCGAGAGCCGGTCGGGGATGATCAGCGCCTTGTGCAGCGGCAGGCCCTGGCCGAAGGCCAGGGGCTGGCCGCTGAGCACGCGCTGGAACATGTCCTTGGCGTCCACGTAGCCCAGCACATGGTCGATGTCGCCCTCGCACACGGGGTAGGCCGAATAGGGCTCGGCCACGATGCGCGCGCGCAGCACCGCCTCGGGATCGTCTTTCTGGAACCAGGCGATGCGGTCGCGCGAGGTCATCACGCTGCTGACCAGGCGAGTGTCGAGCTCGAACACGTTGGCGATCACCTGCTGCTCGCGCACGGCCAGGATGCCGGCGCGGGCGCCGGCCTCGGTCATGGCCAGGATGTCGGCCGAGGTGATCTTGTCGTCGCGCTGCATGGGCATGCCCAGGAGCTTGAAGAGCAGGTCGGTGCACTGGGTGAACAGCCAGACCAGCGGCTTCAGCACGGTGATCAGCAACTGCATAGGCCCGACCATGCGCATTGCCAGCCGCTCGGGATCGTTCATGCCCAGGCGCTTGGGAAAGAGATCGGCGAAGACGAGGAACACCGAGATGATGGTGACGAAGGAGGCCAGGAAGGCAGCGGTCTGCGCCGTCTCGACCGTGAACCAGAGCGCGAAGAGCTGCGCGAAGTAGGGGCTGAGCGAACCCTCGCCGACCACGCCGCCGAGGATGGCGACCGCATTGAGCCCGATCTGGACCACGGTGAAGTAATGGCCCGGCTGCTCCTGGATGCGCAGCACGCGCTCGGCACGCGCGTCGCCCTCGTCGGCCATCTGCCGTAGCCGCAGGCGGCGCGAGGCGGCCAGCGAGATCTCCGCCAGGGAGAAGAAGGCGCTGGTCGCGATCAGGATGGCGATGATGAGAAGGCTTTGGGTCAGCGTCATGGGTCGGTCGCGGAAGACCGACATGGTGCCATGAGCCGCACGGCCGCTCCGAAGGCTCATAGCACCGCAGCCCGCAGGGCGGAGGTTGCCTTATAGAGCAGCCTCCGGCGCCGCCGCCGCGCTGCCTGCGCTACTGCACGAAGCCGATCCGGCTGCGCCCCGGGCCGGCGCGCGGCAGGTCCTCGACGCGCACCTCGTCGCGCCCGGCCAGCCGGGCATTGCCGAAGCCCGTCATCAGCGCACGCCGCATCTCACGCGGCGCCAGCGTGGCGAGGTGGTCGAGCACGTCGTCCTGCGGCTCCTCGGCCAGCAGGCGGCCCCAGTCGTGCGCGTTGCGGATCGACGCATAGAGCTGGCGCGCGATCTGCCGGGCCGCCTCGGGCGATGGCGCATCGATCTCGAACACGTTCATGCGATTGAGGATCGGCTCGGGAATGCCGCGGACGTCGTTCGCGGTCGTGACCCAGATCACCTGGCTGGCGTCGATCGGCACCTCGGCGAACTCGTCGACGAAGGCGTGGGCGGTGTCGTGCTCCAGCAGGCCGTAGAGCGCGCCCAGCGGGTCGTACTGCACATCGGCGCCGGCCTTGTCGATCTCGTCGATCACCATCACCGGGTTAGCGTACTGGCCGTCGACCAGGGCCTCGAACACCTTGCCGGGCTTGGCGCCCTTCCACTGCGACGAGGCGCCCGAGAGCAGCCAGCCGGCGGTCATCGAGCTCATCGGCACCAGCGACATCCCGGTGCCCAGCAGCTCGGCCAGGCGCTTGGCGAAATGGGTCTTGCCGATGCCGGGCGGGCCCAGCAGCAGCATGGGCGTTACCTCGAGCCCGTCGCGGCTGTCCTGCGCCAGTGCGACATGGCGCCGCACGTCGTCCAGCACATCCGTGAAGTTGGGTAGCTCGGCGTAGAGCGCGGCCATCTCGGGGACGCCGCTGGGCTTGACCTGGAAGCGCTCGGGGCCGCGTTCGAGCATGCGTTCGTAGGTAGTCCGCAGGTGCTCGTGGTCGCGGTGGGGCAGCTTCGCGAGCTTGCGCTCGACATCGTGCGTGCGGAACACACTGCGCAGATGCGCCACCGGCAACTGAAATGACGAGACAGACGCTGGGGCCAGCTCGCGGGATGGGCGGGAATCCATTTTCAGACCTCCGTTCGATCACACTTTGACACAGCATAAGCCGTGCCCGGTGTCGGCGGTTGTCCAGGTTTTCTCGCTTCGAGGGCTTTTAAGCGGGTCAGACGCCGCCCTGGGGATGCGTCGGGTCGACCCAGAGCACCGATTCAGGCTTCTCGACCGGCTCGATGTCGAGGTTGATGGCCACGGCCTCGCCGTCGCTGCGGCATAGCACGCACTCGAGCGGTTCGGTCGGGCTTGCGTTGATTTCCTGGTGCGGCACGTAGGGCGGCACGTAGATGAAGTCGCCCGGGCCAGCCTCAGCGGTGAACTCCAGATGTTCGCCCCAGCGCATCCGGGCACGCCCCCGAACCACGTAGATCACGGATTCCAGATGCCCGTGGTGATGGGCGCCGGTCTTCGCATCGGGGTGGATGGTCACCGTACCGGCCCAGAGCTTCTGGGCGCCGACGCGCGCGAAATTGATCGCTGCGGCGCGGTTCATGCCGGGCGTCTGCGCAGTGTTGGCATCGAGCTGGCTGCCGGGAATCACCCGCACGCCGTCGTGTTTCCAGGCGGCGTTGTGATCATGATCGGAATGTTCGTGGTTCACGATGCGCCTTCATAGCCGGCGAAGCCGGGGCCGCTGGTGTTGCCCCCGGTAGGGGGTGGGCGCCCGACACGAAGTGCGGGCAACCTGGGGGCGAGCAACATCTACGCCGGGCTGCCGTTGAGCATCTGCTGCAGCTCCCCGGATTCGTACATTTCCATCAGGATGTCCGAGCCGCCGACGAATTCGCCCTTGACGTAGAGCTGCGGGATGGTCGGCCAGTTGCTGTATTCCTTGATGCCCTGGCGGATGCCTTCGTCCTCGAGTACGTTGACGGTCTTGAGCGCGCGGGTGTCGACGCCCACTGCCTTGAGGATCTGTATCGCGCGGCCCGAGAAGCCGCACATGGGGAAACTGGCGTTGCCCTTCATGAAGAGCACGAGATCGTTGGTCTTGACGAGATCGTCGATGCGCTGCTGGACGTCGGACATGGGCCTCTCCAAAAAATGAGTTGGGCGGATTATTTCACCGTGCGCCAGATCCCGCCCGAGCAGCGCGCGATGCCTGCCAGGTCGTCGCGGCTTTGCACCTCGGCGAAGCCGCGGCGCGCGAGCAGGGCGCGCACGGACGCTGCCTGGTCGTAGCCATGCTCGAGCAGCAGCCAGCCGCCCTCGCGCAGATGCGCAGGCGCGGCCTCGACGATGCGGCGGATGTCGTCCAGCCCGTCGGCGCCCGACACCAGTGCCCCCAAGGGCTCGTGGCGCAGGGCGGTGAGGTGCGGGTCCTCGGCGGCGACGTAGGGCGGGTTGGAAACAACCAGGTCCAGATCCATCTCCGCGCCTTCGAGCCAGTCGGCCTCGACGAAGCGGACCGCCAGCCCGAGGCGCTGCGCGTTAACACGGGCCACCGCCAGGGCATCGGCGCTGCGATCGACCGCCGTAACCTTGGCATCAGGCCTGGCGTGCTGGATCGCCAGCGCAATCGCGCCGCTGCCGGTGCCCAAGTCGAGCACCACGGGCGAGGTGCGGCCTTGCAGGCATTGCAGCGCCCACTCGACCAGTGTCTCGGTGTCGGGCCGCGGCACCAGCACGCGCGCATCGACCTGCAGGCCGAGCCCGTGGAACTCCTTTTCGCCCACCAGGTAGGCCACCGGCTCGCCGGCCACCCGACGCGCGCACAGCGAGGCGAAGGCCGGCCAGACGGCATCGGCCAGGATGTCGGTGTCGTGCGCCAGCAGCCAGGCGCGGTCACCCGAGTGCCGGCCCAGCACGTGCAGCAGCAACAGCTGGGCGTCGAGCCGCTCCACGCCCAGCGCGGCGGCCGCGGCCAGCATCTGCGCCGCGGTCGATGGCGACTGGCTCTCCGCGGGCGTCATGCCGGCAGGCTGGCTTCCAGCTCGGCCAGCTTCTCGGCCTCGCGCGCCGCGCGCAGGGCGTCCAGCACCTCGCCCAGGTCGCCTTCCATGATCGTCTGGAGCTTGTAGAGCGTGAGGTTGATGCGGTGGTCGGTGAGCCGTCCTTGCGGGAAGTTGTAGGTGCGGATGCGGTCGCTGCGGTCGCCGCTGCCGATCAGGCCCTTGCGCAGCGCCGCATCCTTGGCGGCGCGCTCGCTGCGCTCTTTCTCCTGGATGCGCGCCGACAGCACCTGCAGCGCCTTGGCCTTGTTGCGATGCTGGCTGCGGTCGTCCTGGCACTCGGCCACGATGCCGGTCGGGATGTGCGTGATGCGCACCGCCGAATCGGTCTTGTTGATGTGCTGGCCGCCGGCGCCGCTGGCGCGGTAGGTGTCGATGCGCAGGTCGGCCGGGTTGATCTGCACCGCCTGGGCCTCGTCCGGCTCCGCCAGCACGGCCACCGTGCAGGCGCTGGTGTGGATCCGGCCCTGCGTCTCGGTCGCGGGCACGCGCTGCACCCGGTGGCCGCCGGACTCGAAGCGCAGCCGCCCGAAGACCTCGTCGCCGACCACCCGCACCACCACTTCCTTGAAGCCGCCCAATTCGCTCTCGCTGGCGCTCACGATCTCGCAGCGCCAGCCGGCGCGCTCGGCATGGCGCGTGTACATGCGCAGCAGGTCGCCGGCAAAAAGCGCCGATTCGTCGCCGCCGGTACCGGCCCGGATCTCGAGGAAGGCGTTGCGCGCGTCTTCCGGGTCCTTGGGCAGCAGCAAGCGCTGGAGCTCGTCCTCCAGAGCGGTCAACTCGGCCTCGGCACTGGCGATCTCTTCCTTTGCCATTTCCGCCATGTCCGGGTCGTCCTGCATCTCGCGCGCGGCTGCCAGGTCCGATTCGCGCTGGAGGTACCGCTGGTAGCGGCCAGCCACCTGCGTCACTTCGGCATGCTCGCGCGAGATGTTCCGGTACTGCGTCATGTCGGACATGATGTCCTCGCGCGAGAGCAGGAAGTCGAGTTCGCCGAGGCGTTGCGCGTAGCGCTCGAGTTGATGACGGAGAAAGGGTTTCACTGGAAAGTCTTCGAATGCGGGAGCGGGTACCGAACGCTGAGGCGGTCGGCTGTCCGGCGTCGGATCGCCGGCTTCAGGGCAGCGTCGCTAACGCTCTTTGCGCAGGAACAGCCGCGAGATGGCTTGCGCCGTGTGTTCGCGCGCCGTGGCGTCGCCGGCATGCAGCTCGGCCATGGCGCCGTGCAGCATCTTCTGCGTGAGCCCGCGGGACAGCGCCTCCAGCACGGCCTCCACCGGCTCGCCCTTGGCCAGCAGCTTGCGAGCGCGGCCCAGTTCGGCGGCGCGCCATTCGTCGGCCTGGGCGTTGAGCTGCTGGATCAGCGGCACGCTGCCGCGCTGGTCCAGCCAGTGCATGAAGCTGCGCACCCCGGCGTCGATGATCACCTCGGCCTCGGCCACGGCGGCCTGGCGGCTGGCATGGCCCTGCTGCACGACCTGGGCCAGGTCATCGACGGTGTAGAGGTAGATGTCCTCGAGTGCCTTGACTTCGAGCTCGATGTCCCGCGGCACGGCCAGGTCCACCATGAACATCGGGCGGTGCTTGCGCAGCTTGAGCGCGCGCTCGACCGCGCCCAGGCCTATCAGCGGCAGCGTGCTGGCGGTGCAGCTCACGACGATGTCGAATTCGGCCAGGCGCGCGGGCAGCTCGGCCAGCCGCATGGCCTCGCCGCCGAAGCGCGAGGCCAGCTTCTCGCCGCGTTCCAGCGTGCGGTTGGCGATGACGATGGACTTGGGCTCCCTGGCAGCGAAGTGCGTCGCGGCCAGGTCGATCATCTCGCCCGCGCCGACGAAGAGCACGCGGGTCTGCTTCAAATCCTCGAACAGCTGGGCCGCCAGGCGCACTGCCGCGGCGGCCATGCTGATGGAGTGGGCGCCGATGTCGGTGGCGGTGCGCACCTCCTTGGCGACGGCGAAGGAGCGCTGGAACAGCTGGTTCAGCGTGCTGCCGAGCGCGCCCGCGGTCTCGGCGGCGCGTACCGCGTCCTTCATCTGGCCCAGGATCTGGGCCTCGCCCAGCACCATCGAGTCGAGCCCGCTGGCGACCCGGAAGGCGTGGCGCGCCGCCTTGTCGTCGTGCAGCGCGTAGGCGTGGGAGCGCAGCAGGGCCGGCGCCACGCCGCCGCTCTGGGCCAGCCAGTCGATCGTGTGATCGAGGGCCATGTGGTCCGCTGCGCAGTAGATCTCGGTGCGGTTGCAGGTCGAGATGATCGCCGCTTCCACCTCCGGATGTCGGTGGGTGGTGAAGGAGTTGCGCAGGCTCTGCAGCGTGGGCGCGATCTGGTCGATGGCGAACGCGAAGCGACCGCGCAGATCGAGCGGCGCCGTCGTATGGTTCAAGCCGAGGGCCCAGACTGACATAACCCAGGATTATAAAATCCGCCGCCAGCGGCGCCCGTCCACTCCAGGGATGACCCCGGACTGCCGCTCCCCTTGCCCCTCATGTCTGCGCTCGACCTGCTGATCCACCTGCTCAACTTCGCGGCGCCGGCCTTCTGCGTCGCCCTCCTGCTGACCCTGCTGTTGCGCCTTGCCATGCACCGGCGCAGCGTGGCCGTCAGCCTCTGGATGCAGGTCGCGGTCACCTTCGCGGCCGGGCTGGTGGTCCTGGTCGCCGGCCTGGTCTATTTCGGCCACGACGGGCGCATCGCGACCTATGCCGCCTTGGTGGTGGTGTGCGGCACTACCCAGTGGTGGCTGCTGCGCGGCTGGCGCGGCTGAGGGCGAGCGGGCGCGCTCACTGCGCAAGCGGGGGCACCGGAGGGACCGGCGGGACCGGCGCGGGCGCCGGCGTCGGGCCCTGGGGCGCCGCCGCGGCCGGCGCCACCAGCGGCAGACCCGCTTCCTTGAAGCGATCGAGCATGGTGAACAGGACGTCGCTGCGCACGCCCCCGGCCAGTCGCGGGCTCTGCACGAAAGCAATGGCCTGGAAGATCAGCATGCCGCCCTCGATCCCCTCGAGCGTGACCGAGGGCGCGGGGGCGACCAGCACGCCGCCGTGGTCGGCGCAGGCCGACAGCATCAGTTCTCGCGTCAGCTTGGCATCGGTGGACAGCGGCATCGGCAGCCGGATCAACACGCGGCCCTCGGCGTTGGTGAGGGTCATGTTGCGCACGGTCTTGGTGATGAACTCCGAGTTCGGCACGATCAGCGTGGAGCGGTCGGCCAGCTGGATCTCGGTGGCGCGCACATTGATGCGCCGCACGTCGCCCTCGGCCGTGCCCAGCACCACCCAGTCCCCGACCTTGACCGGCCGCTCGGCCAGCAGGATCAGCCCCGAGATGAAGTTCTGCACGATGGCCTGCAGGCCGAAGCCGATCCCCACCGACAGCGCGCTCGCCACCCAGGCGATGCGCTCGATGCCGATCCCCAGCGCCGAAAGCCCGACCGCGATCACCACGGCGCCGCCCACATAGCCGAGCAGCGTGGTAATCGAGCTCTGCATGCCGGGCTCGAGCGCAGTTTCCGGCAGGTAGCGCGCCTCCAGCCACTTCTTCAGTACGCGCAGGGTGATGAAGCCGACGGCCAGCACCGCGACGGCGCTGAAGATCGCGCCCGGCACCAGCTGGAATTCGCCGATCTTGAGGCCGGTGCCGAACTGGCCGCTGCGCTGGAACACCTCGCCGGGGCCCGTGCCGAGTGGCGTGGCCAGCGCGATCAGCATGTAGAAGAAGAGCGCGACCCGAGCCAGGCCCGAGAGCACCACGGCGGCCTGGTCCAGCGTCCGCGGCGCAAACCCGAAGCTCTTCTGCAGCTTCTGGCCCAGCTCGCTCTTCGAGGCCACCGTGGCCATGAACAGGTCGTCGGCGAACTTGAAGAGCAGGTAAAAGGCTGAGGCGACGATGCCGCTCCAGGTCAGCTGGTTGGCCAGGAAACTGGCCAGCGCGACGTAGCCGATGCCCACCAGCACCCAGATCACAATGACTGCGAGCGCCACGGCGCTCAGCAGGAAGCTGATCCAGAGCGGGCGCTCGGGCTCGCCTGGCGGCGTCTCTCCCGCCTGCGTCGTTGCAGCTTCAGCATGGCGGGCTGCGGCGGGCTCGTGCAGGCGCAGCAGCATCATGCCGATCAGCGCTGTCAGCGCCAGCGCGGTGACCACGTGGGTGGCGACCACGGCCGCGAAGCTAGCGTCGACGATCGCATTGATCTGGCTCGGCACCCAGACCAGCACCCCGATCACGGCCGTGAGCCAGGGGAAAGGCGCGAGCCGCTGGGCCATCGTGTCCGGGATCGGCGGCAGCCGCCACGAGGGCCGCTTGTTGGACAGCAGCGCGCGGCCCAGCCCAACCACGAAGGCGATGAAGATGATGGACTGCACCACCGCCTGACCCAGCTTGCGGATTTGCGGCCCGAGGATCCCGTGACGGTCCAGGGTGGCGAACACGCCCTGCGCCGCCAGCGTGACCAGCAGCACGTTGACGCCCACCACCGCGATCACCAGCAGCGAGCGGCGCAGCCGCCCCGCCGGCAGCACGCGCGTGGCGAGCCGTACCAGCCCGTGTTCGGCCGCCCAGTTGCCCAGCAGTGCGAGCAGCAGCGCCGCGGCCAGGCTGGCCAGCACTGACACGCGATGTGCCGGGTCCATCGCGGTCTCGGCCGCGGCGCGCAGCTCGCTGCGCAGGCTCGCCAGGCGCTCCAGGTCGGCGGGCCACGCGTCGCTGATGTCGAACCAGAATTGGCGGCCCAGGGGCGAAGGCGCGCGCTCCGTGAGCTGCGCTTCGAACAGTTTGCGGCGCTTGGAGAGCAGCTCGCTGCCGCGTTGCTGCGCGTCGACCGTGATCAGCCGCGCCAGGCGGATGTCGGCGTCGAGCGTGTTGCGCTCCTTCAGCAGGGTGGCGCGCTGACGGGTGATGTCGGGGTCCTCGGGGGGAGCGCCCGCAGCCGGCGGGTTGCCCAGTTCGCCAAGCCGTGCGTTGAGGTCGTTGAGCTGGCCCGTGCGGGAGGCGACGAACTTGTCTGCCTGGCCGCCGATGGCGTTGATCCGGCCCAGCAACTCGCGGACCTCCGCGTTGCTTTCGACCGAGCTCGGGATGCTGTCGAGCTGGGTTCGCAGGGCGGCCACCGTTGCCTCCGGCGGGGCGGCGGCATCCTGCGCGAGGACGGCGCTTCCGAGGACGGCGGCGAGCAACAGGGCCGCGAGACGGGGCATCCAGCTCATGGGTCCGATCATAGAAGGGCGTTGCAGCGGCCCCGCGCGGCGCAAGCTCAGGCGGCCGGGCTGAAGCGGTCGACGCGATCGGTCACGATGCCGTCTGTGCCGAGGCCGGTCAGCCAGCGGACCACGGACGCGTCGTTGACGGTGTAGCTCAGCGCGCGCATGCCGGCCGCATGCACCTGCGCCACGGTGGCGGCGTCCCACAAGCTGTAGTTGCAGACGATCGCCGCGCACTCCAGGCGGCGCGCGGTGTCGAGCCAGTCTTCCCGCAGGGTGTCGAGCAGCAGTCCGCGCGGCAGGCCGGGCTGCGTCGCGCGCGCGCCCTCGAGCGACTCGGGCGAGAAGGAGGTCAGGAAGGGCGGCGCAATCCCGGTGTCCACCCAGAGCGTGGCCGCCAGTTGCGCAACCACCTCGCCGGTGCGGCGCTCGACGCCCGGCGTGGGCTTGATCTCGATGTCGAGCAGGTGGCGGTTGGCCAGGCAGAAGCGGATCAGCGCTTCGAGCGTGGGCATGGGCTCGCCGGCGTAGCGGCGCGAGTGCCAGGCACCCGCATCGAGCTGGGCGAGCGCGCTCCACGGCTGCTCGCCCGCGATGCCGCGGCCGTTGCTGGTGCGCTCGAGGGTGCTGTCATGAAGCAGGAAGGGAACGCCGTCGGCGCTGAGCTTGGCATCGCACTCGAACATGCGGTAGCCGTGCTCCGCGCCCAGGCGAAAGGCGGCGAGGGTGTTTTCCGGGGCCAGCCTGCCTGCGCCGCGATGAGCGATCCAGAAAGGGTAGGGCCAGGGCTTCATACCGCGCGTTTCCCGGAGCCGGCGTCGAACCAATGCAGCTTGTCCTGCCGCGCCGCGATCTTCACCGTGTCGCCCGCGACCGGCGCCGCCTGGCCTTCGTCGGCGCGCACCACCAGTTGCTCGTCCCCGACGCGGCCGTAGATCAGCCGCTCGGCACCCAGCAGCTCGACGTACTCGACCTGCACCGACCAGCCGTCGGTGTCGAGCGTGAGATGCTCCGGGCGGATGCCGAGGATCATCCCCGGGCGCACGCCCGGCGCGTGTTTGAGCAGGTTCATCGGCGGCGAGCCGATGAAGCCGGCCACGAAGGTGGTGGCCGGGCGCGCATACACCTCCTCGGGCGTACCGAACTGGTCCATCACGCCGGCGTTCATCACGATGATGCGCTGCGCAAGCGTCATCGCCTCGACCTGGTCGTGCGTCACGAAGAGCGAGGTGATGCCCAACTCGCGGTGCAGCTTCTGGATCTCCAGCCGGGTCTGGGCGCGCAGCTTGGCGTCCAGGTTGGACAGCGGCTCGTCGAACAGGAAGACCTGCGGCTGCCGCACGATCGCGCGGCCCATGGCCACCCGCTGGCGCTGGCCGCCCGAAAGCTCGCGCGGCTTGCGCTGGAGCAGATGGCCGAGCTCGAGGATCTTGGCGGCCTTGTCCACGCGCGCCTTGATCTCCTCCTTGGGCACCTTCGCAATCTTGAGCCCATAGGCCATGTTGTCGAAGTTCGTCATGTGCGGGTAGAGCGCGTAGTTCTGGAACACCATCGCGATGTCGCGCCGCGCCGGTTCGATGTTGTTCACCACGCGGTTGCCGATGGCGATCTCGCCCGCGCTGATTTCCTCCAGGCCCGCGACCATGCGCAGGAGCGTGGATTTGCCGCAGCCCGAGGGCCCGACGATGACGACGAATTCGCCATCCTTGACGTCGGCCGAGACGCCGTGGATGACCTGGTTGGCCTTGGCCCCGTGGCCGTAGCGCTTGATGACGTTGCGAAGAGAGATGGCAGCCATTGCGTCGTTGCTTCTTTGTCGGTTATTTCTCTGTATCCACGAGGCCCTTGACGAACCAGCGCTGCATCAGCACCACCACGATCACCGGCGGCACAAGCGCCAGGATTGCCGTGGCCATCACCAGGTTCCAGTCCACCGCGGCATCGCCCGAGGCGATCATTCGCTTGATGCCGATCACCACCGGATACATGTCCTCGCTGGTGGTGGCCAGGAGCGGCCACAGGTACTGATTCCAGCCGTAGATGAACTGGATCACGAACAGCGCCGCGATCGAGGTCTGCGACAGCGGCACCAGGATGTCCTTGAAGAAGCGCATCGGCCCGGCGCCGTCCATGCGTGCCGCTTCTACCAGCTCGTCGGGCACGCTCAGGAAGAACTGCCGGAACAGGAAAGTGGCGGTGGCCGAAGCGATCAGCGGCACCGTCAGCCCCGCGTAGGTGTTGAGCATGTTGAGGTCTGCCAGCACCTTGTAGGTCGGCAGGATGCGCACCTCCACCGGCAGCATCAGGGTCACGAAGATCATCCAGAAGACGATCTTCTTGAACGGGAAGCGAAAGTACACGATGGCGAAGGCCGACAGCAGCGAGATCGCGATCTTGCCGATGCTGATGACCAGCGCCGTGACCAGGCTGATCCACATCATGCGGCCCACTACCACGCGCGCGCCCTGGGTATCGGCGCCGAGCAAGGCGGCGCTGTAGTTCTCGAACATGTGGCCGCCCGGCAGGAGCGGCATGGGCACCTGCAGGATCGCGTCGCGCGTGTGAGTGGACGCCACGAAGGCCAGGTAGATGGGGAAGGCCACGATGGCGATGCCCAGGATCAGCACCACATGCGACAGGACGGTGAGGCCGGGGCGGCGTTCAACCATGGTGTTGCCTCAGGGGGAAGGGGAGGGAAGGGGCGACGGAGTGGGCGGCCATCAGTACTGGACCTTCTTTTCAACGTAGCGGAACTGGATCACCGTCAGCGCGACGACGATCACCATCAGCACTACCGACTGCGCGGCCGAGCCGCCCAGGTCCAGCGCCTTGAAGCCGTCGTGCCACACCTTGTAGACCAGGATCGCGGTGTCGCGTCCCGGTCCGCCTTCGGTCGTCGCATGCACGATCGCGAAGGTGTCGAAGAAGGCGTAGACGATGTTGATCACCAGCAGGAAGAAGGTGGTGGGCGACAGCAGCGGGAACTGGATGGTGGCGAAGCGCCGCAGCGGCCCGGCGCCGTCGATGGAGGCGGCCTCGATCAGTGCCTTGGGGATGGACTGCAGGCCGGCCAGGAAGAACAGGAAGTTGTAGGAGATCTGCTTCCACACGGCGGCCACCACGATCAGCGTCAGCGCCTGGTTGGAGTTGAGCAGGTGGTTCCAGTCCACACCGATGTAGCGCAGAAAGTACGACACCACCCCGATGCTGGGCGAGAACATGAACACCCACAGCACGCCCGCAATGGCGGGCGCCACCGCGTAGGGAATGATCAGGAAGGTCTTGTAGACCAGGCCGCCTCGCAGGATCCGGTCGGCGAAGATGGCCAGCATCAACGACAGCGCGATGCCGCTGCCGGCCACCAGAACTGAAAAGAGTGCCGTGACCTTGAAGGACTCGACGTAGGCCGGATCGTCGAACAGGGTCTGGAAGTTCTCCAGGCCGACGAAGGCGGTGGAGGTGCCGAAGGCGTCCTCCGACTGCAGCGATTGCCAGATGGCCTGGCTGGCCGGCCAGAAGAAGAACACCAGGATCACCGCCATCTGCGGCGCGACCAGCAGCCACGGCAGCCACGCCGACCGGAAAAGAACGCGTTTCTCCATATCCCTCCAAACCCTCGAAAACGAAACGCCCGCCCTCGGTCTTCCGATAAGGGCGGGCGTGCGAGTCTACTGCGGCACCCACCTCCCCGGCAGGCACCCTCCCCGCTTGGCGGGGAGGGCAGGGTGGGGTTGCCGTGGACGCCCGAAGGGCTGCGCAGGCGCGAGCCTGCGTCAGCTCTTGTTCGCCTTCTGGAAGCGCTCGAGCTGCTCGTCGCCGCGTTTGACGGCCGCGTCGAGTGCCTCCTTGGCAGTCTTCTTGCCGCTCCAGATCTGCTCGGTTTCCTCGTCGACGATGGTGCGGATCTGCACGAAGCTGCCCAGGCGGACGCCGCGCGACTTGTCGGTGGTCTTGCGGATCATCTGCGTCACCGCCACGTCCGTGCCCGGCTTCTCCTTGTAGAAGCCCGAGGCGTCGGTCAGCTTGTAGGCGGCCGTGGTGATGGGCAGGTAGCCGGTGCGCTTGTGACTCTCGGATTGCACCTTGGTATCGGACAGGTAGTTGAAGAAGCTGGCCACCCCCTTGTAGTGGTCGGCCGGCTTGCCGGACATCACCCACAGGCTGGCGCCGCCGATCACAGTGTTCTGGGGGGCGCCCTTCACGTCGGGGTAGTAGGGCAGGGTCGAGATGCCGTACTTGAACTTGGCGTCCTTGGCCACGCGGGCGTACAGACCCGACGAGCCGGTCATCATGGCGCATTCGCCGGAAGGGAAGGCGGCGTCGGCCGTGTTGTTGCGGCCCTTGTAGACGAAGGTGCCGTCCTTGGACATCTTGGCCAGGTTCTCGAAATGGCGCACTTGCAGCGGCGAGTTGAAGGCCAGGCGCGCACTGGTGCCGCCGAAGCCGTTGTTCTGTGTCGCGTACAGGGTGTTGTGCCAGGCCGAGAAGCTTTCCAGCTGGGTCCAGCTCATCCAACTCGTCGTGAATGGGCACTTGTGGCCGCTGGCCTTCAGCTTGTCGGCCGCCGCGATGACCTCGGGCCAGGTGGTCGGCGCTTTCTCGGGGTCCAGGCCGGCCGCCTTAAAGGCGTCCTTGTTGTAGTAGAAGATCGTCGTCGAGCTGTTGAACGGGAAGCTCAGCATCTGGCCATTCGGCGCCGTGTAGTAGCCAGCCACCGCGGGCACGTAGACGCTGGGGTCGAACTTGGCTCCGCCCGAACTCATCACTTCGCCCACCGGCTTGATGGCTCCCTTGGAAGCCATCATGGTCGCCGTACCCACCTCGAACACCTGCAGGATGTCAGGTGCATTGCCGGAGCGGTAGGCGGCGATGGCGGCCGTCATCGACTCGTCGTACTGCCCCTTGTAAGTGGGCACGACCTTGTAGTCCTTCTGGCTCTCGTTGTATTGCTTGGCCAGATCGTTGACCCATTCGCCGAGCGGGCCGCTCATGGAATGCCACCACTGGATTTCAGTCTGGGCCATGGCAGGTACCGAAAGCGTTGCCGAAAGCGCCGATGCCACGGCGAACGTCTTGAATCGCATGAGAGAAACTCCTGAGGGGAAACAAAAGCGCGGATGCTAGGCCGCGCGTATGACACGGGTGCGTCACATTTTGTCGCACCTCCGCGGTGCACCAGTAGAAGGGGAAACCCTTTTTGCGTCTGGGCCGCAGGGCTGCAAGGGGCTGCTTGCTGCGCTGCACCATGCTAGCATCGCCCTCCCTTTTTCAGGTACTGCTGCCTCCTCCTGAAGTTCGGTCGGGGCTTCCGCCAAGCGTATGAGCAAGACCTCCCTCGACAAAAGCAAGATCAAGTTCCTTCTGCTCGAAGGCATTCACCCTTCGGCGGTCGAAGTGCTGCGCGCAGCGGGCTACACCAGCATCGAGACCTTGCCCGGCGCCTTGCCGGAAGAGGATCTGAAGCTGCGCGTGGCCGACGTGCATTTCCTCGGCATCCGCTCGCGCACGCAACTGACGGCCGAGGTCTTTGACGCCGCGCAGAAGCTGGTCGCGGTGGGCGCCTTCTGCATCGGCACCAACCAGATCGATCTCGATGCCGCGCGCGAGCACGGCGTGGCGGTCTTCAACGCCCCTTATTCCAATACGCGCTCGGTCGCCGAACTGGTGCTGGCCGAGGCCATCCTGCTTCTGCGCGGCATCCCCGAGAAGAGCGCGGTGGCGCACCGCGGCGGCTGGCTCAAGTCGGCCGAGAACGCCTTCGAGATCCGCGGCAAGACGCTGGGCATCGTGGGCTACGGGTCGATCGGCGCGCAGCTCTCGGTACTGGCCGAGGCACTGGGCATGCAGGTGGCCTTCTTCGACGTGGTCACCAAGCTGCCGCTGGGCAACGCGCGGCAGGTGCGCACGCTGAACGAGCTGCTCCTGCAGAGCGACATCGTGAGCCTGCACGTGCCCGAGACGCCGGCCACCCAATGGATGATCGGCGCCAAGGAGATCGCGGCCATGCGGCCCGGCTCGATCCTGATCAATGCCTCGCGCGGCACCGTGGTCGACATCGAGGCGCTGGCCCAGGCGCTCAAGCAGAAGAAGCTGCTGGGCGCCGCGATCGACGTGTTCCCCGTCGAGCCGCGCAGCAACAAGGACGAGTTCCAGTCGCCGCTGCGCGGCCTGGACAACGCGATCCTCACGCCGCACATCGGCGGTTCCACCATGGAGGCGCAGGCCAACATCGGCCTGGAGGTGGCCGAGAAGCTGGTCAAGTACAGCGACAACGGCACCTCGACCTCCTCGGTCAACTTCCCCGAGGTGGCGCTGCCGGCGCACCCGGGCAAGCACCGGCTGCTGCACATCCACCGCAACGTGCCGGGCGTGCTCTCGGACATCAACGGCGTGTTCGCCGAGAACAAGATCAACATCGCCTCACAGTACCTGCAGACGAACGAAAAGGTGGGCTATGTGGTGACGGACATCGACGCCGCCTACTCCGACCTCGCGCTCGAGAAACTGGCGAAGGTGCCGGGCACGATCCGCAGCCGGGTGTTGTTCTAGGTCGGACCCGGCAGCACAGTCAGGCCTGACTTAAAATTCACGCCCCTGGTTCAGGGGCGCGCAGCGCCCGACCGAGGCCCACCCCGATGAATGCACCGACCGCGTTGACGGCGTTGTTGTCGCAGGCCGCAGAGCCCGCGCGATTGCGTGAGATCCCCTACAACTACACCAGCTTCTCCGACCGCGAGATCGTGATCCGCCTCCTGGGCGAACGGGGCTGGGAGCTGCTGCAAACCTTGCGCGCCGAGCGCCGCACCGGCCGCTCCGCCCGCATGCTCTACGAGGTGCTGGGCGACATATGGGTGGTGCAGCGCAACCCTTACCTGGTTGACGACCTGCTGGACAATCCGCGCCGGCGCGGCCAATTGGTGGATGCGCTCAACCACCGCCTGTCCGAGGTGCAGAAGCGGCGTACCCCCGATGCTGCCGCCCAGCGCGATGCGCTGGTGGGCGAGCTCACCGCCCTGGTAGCGCAGGCGGTGCAGGCCTTCGACACCTTGTTCCGCGACGTCGCGGCGCTGCGCCGCAAGGCCACGCGCACCCTGGGCCGGCTCACCGCGCGCGACAACATCAAGTTCGACGGCCTCTCGCGCGTGTCGCACGTCACCGACGCAACCGACTGGCGCGTCGAATATCCCTTCGTCGTGCTGACGCCGGACAGCGAGGCCGAGATGGCCGCGCTGGTCAAGGGCTGCATCGAGCTGGGGCTCACCATCATCCCGCGCGGCGGCGGCACCGGCTACACCGGCGGGGCGATCCCGCTGGCCTGGAACAGCGCCGTCATCAACACCGAGAAGCTGGAGTCGATGACCGAGGTCGAAATGATCTCGCTGCCGGGCGTCGACCAGCCCGTGCCCACCGTCTGGACCGAGGCCGGCGTGGTGACCCAGCGCGTGGCCGACGCGGCCGAGCGCGCGGGCTTCGTGTTCGCCGTCGACCCCACCTCGGCCGAGGCTTCCTGCGTCGGCGGCAACGTGGCGATGAACGCGGGCGGCAAGAAGGCGGTGCTGTGGGGCACTGCGCTCGACAACCTGGCCTCGTGGCGCATGGTGACCCCCGACGCCGAGTGGCTGGAGGTCACGCGCATCGGCCACAACCTGGGCAAGATCCACGACGCCGAGAGCGCCGTCTTCGATCTGCAGTATTTCGCGGCCGATGGCCGCACGAAGCTGCGCAGCGAGCGGCTCGAGATCCCCGGCAAGACTTTCCGCAAGGAGGGACTGGGCAAGGACGTCACCGACAAGTTCCTCTCGGGCCTGCCGGGCATCCAGAAGGAGGGCTGCGACGGCCTGATCACCAGCTGCCGTTGGGTGGTGCACCGCATGCCGGCGCACACCCGCACGGTGTGCCTGGAGTTCTTCGGCAATGCCAAGGACGCGGTGCCCAGCATCGTCGAGATCAAGGACTTCATGTTCGCCCTGCAGAAGCGCTCGGGCAAGGATGGTGAAGGACCGGGTCCCTCCCCGGTCCTGCTGGCAGGTCTGGAGCATCTGGATGATCGCTACCTGAAGGCCGTCGGCTACGCGACGAAGTCCAAGAAGCACGGCGGCCTGCCCAAGATGGTGCTGTTCGGCGATATCGCCGGCGACGATGCCGACGCGGTGGCGCGGGTGACCTCGGAGGTGGTGCGCATCGCCAACTCGCGCAGCGGCGAGGGCTTCATCGCCATCAGCCCCGAGGCGCGCAAGAAGTTCTGGCTGGACCGCAAGCGCACCGCTGCGATCAGCCGGCACACCAACGCCTTCAAGATCAACGAGGACGTGGTGATCCCCTTGCCGCGGATGGCCGAATACACCGACGGCATCGAGCGCATCAACATCGAGCTCTCGCTGCAGAACAAGCTGGCGCTCGCCGACGAGCTGGAGGCCTTCTTCCTGCGCGGCCATCTGCCGCTGGGCAAGAGCGACGACGCCAGCGAGATCTCGCCGGCCGAGCTGCTGGAGGACCGCGTGGCCCAGGCCGTCGCGTTGGTGCGCGAGGTGCGCGCCCTGTGGCAGGGTTGGCTGGATCAGATCGACACGCTGTTCCGGCAGCTGCAGGACCATTCGCTGCGCGCCAGCTGGAAGACGCAGATCCGTGCGCCCCTCGCCGCCATCTTCTCCGGCGCGGAGTTCGCGCCCATCCTGGCCGAGTGCAACGCGATCCACCAGCGGGTGCTCAAGGGCCGGGTCTGGGTGGCGCTGCACATGCATGCAGGCGACGGCAACGTGCACACCAACATCCCGGTCAACAGCGACAACTACGAGATGCTGCAGACCGCGCACGCGGCGGTGGCGCGCATCATGGTGCTGGCGCGCAGCCTCGACGGCGTGATCTCCGGCGAGCACGGCATCGGCATCACCAAGCTGGAGTTCCTGTCCGACGACGAGCTGCGGCCCTTCGCGGACTACAAGCAGCGCATCGACCCCGAAGGCCGCTTCAACAAGGGCAAGCTGCTGCGGCCCTCGATGCAGGCCGGGCCGGGCCTCTATGCCGACCTGACCAATGCCTACACGCCCAGCTTCGGGCTGATGGGCCACGAGTCGCTGATCATGCAGCAGAGCGACATCGGCGCCATCGCCGACAGCGTGAAGGACTGCCTGCGCTGCGGCAAGTGCAAGCCGGTGTGCGCCACCCACGTGCCGCGCGCCAACCTGCTCTACTCGCCGCGCAACAAGATCCTCGCGACCTCGCTGCTGGTCGAGGCTTTCCTTTACGAGGAGCAGACCCGGCGCGGCGTCAGCATCAAGCACTGGGAGGAGTTCGAGGACGTGGCCGACCACTGCACGGTCTGCCACAAGTGCCTCACGCCCTGCCCGGTGAACATCGACTTCGGCGACGTCTCGATGAACATGCGCAACCTGCTGCGCAAGATGGGCCAGAAGTCCTTCCGGCCCGGCAACGCGGCCGCGATGCTGTTCCTCAACGCCACCAACCCGCAGACCATCAAGGCCATGCGCATCGGCATGGTCGGCATCGGCTTCAAGGCCCAGCGCCTGGCCAACGACCTGCTGCGCGGCCTGGCCAGGAAGCAGACCGCCGCGCCGCCAGCCACGCTGGGTTCGGCGCCGCTCAAGGAGCAGGTGATCCACTTCGTCAACAAGAAGATGCCGGGCGGCCTGCCCAACAAGACCGCGCGGGCGCTGCTGGACATCGAGGATGCCGACTACGTGCCGATCATCCGCGACCCGAAGGCCACCACGCCCGAGACCGAGGCCGTGTTCTATTTCCCGGGCTGCGGCTCGGAGCGCCTGTTCTCGCAGGTGGGGCTGGCCACGCAGGCGATGCTGTGGCACGCGGGGGTCCAGACCGTGCTTCCGCCGGGCTATCTCTGCTGCGGCTACCCCCAGCGAGGCAGCGGCCAGTACGACCGAGCCGAGAAGATGATCACCGACAACCGCGTGCTCTTCCATCGCGTCGCCAACACGCTGAACTACCTGGACATCAAGACCGTGGTGGTGAGCTGCGGCACCTGCTACGACCAGCTGCAGGGCTACCAGTTCGAGAAGATTTTCCCTGGCTGCCGGATCATCGACATCCATGAGTATTTGCTCGAGAAGGGCATCACCCTGGAGAACTCGGCCGCCGGGGGCAACGGCTCGGCCTACCTCTACCACGACCCCTGCCACAGCCCGATGAAGCTGCAGGACCCGATGAAGACGGTGAAGGCACTGGTCGGCGACCAGGTGCTCAAGAACGACCGCTGCTGCGGCGAGTCCGGCACGCTCGGCGTGACGCGGCCGGACATCTCGACGCAGGTCCGCTTTCGCAAGGAAGAGGAGCTGCGCAAGGGCGAGGCCGCGCTGCGCAGCGGCGGCATGGTCGCGCCCAAGGACAACGTCAAGATCCTCACCAGCTGCCCGAGCTGCCTGCAGGGCCTGAGCCGCTACGGCAAGGACCTCGAGAACGGCCTGCTCGAGGCCGACTACATCGTGGTCGAGATGGCCAACAGGATCCTCGGCAAGGACTGGATGCCCACGTACGTGGCGGCTGCCAACCAGGGTGGCATCGAGCGGGTGCTGGTATGACGCAGCGGCGCGTGGCGGGTTGCCCGCTGTGCTGGGAGCCCGGCGGCCGCCTGGTGTTCGAGGCGCCTGAGTTTCGCGTCATCCACGCGGCCGAAGAGGGTTTTCCTGCTTTCTATCGCCTTGTCTGGAAGGACCACGTGGCCGAGTGGTCCGACCTGGCGCCGGAAGATCGGGTACTGTGCATGGATGCGGTGGTGGCGGTGGAGCAATGCCTGCGCGACGCACTGGCCCCTGCCAAGATCAACCTCGCGGCCCTCGGCAACATGGTGCCGCACCTGCATTGGCACGTGATCGCACGCTTCGACTGGGACACGCGCTTCCCGGCGCCGGTCTGGGCCGCTGCGCAGCGCGATCGCGACCTGCAGCGCGAGGCTGCGATCGAGGTCAAACTGGAGGCGCTCGAGCGGGACATGGCCCGGCGTCTGGCAACAAGGAGTTCCTGATGGCAGGTTTGCAAATGGGCGCGCCGACGCCCGAGTCGATCACCGTTCACAGCCAATCGCGCGTGCTGGAGGTGAGCTTTTCCGATGGTGCGAGCTTCCGCATCCCCTTCGAGCTGATGCGCATCTACTCACCCTCGGCCGAAGTACAGGGCCATGGGCCGGGCCAGGAAGTGCTGCAGACCGGCAAGCGCGACGTGGGCCTGCTGGACCTGCAGCCGGTCGGCAACTACGCGGTGCAGCCCAGCTTTTCCGACGGCCACGACACCGGTATCTACTCGTGGGACCTGCTGTACGAACTCGGTGCGAAGCAGGGCGAACTGTGGGCCGAGTACGAGCGGCGCCTCGCCGCTGCCGGCGTCGATCGTGATGCGCCGATGGCCGAGAAGGGCGGCCACGCCTGCGGCAGCCACTGAAGAAGCCGAGCCCCCTCGCCGCAAAAGCAACGAATGCCCGGCGTCCTTGCAGGGGCGTCGGCTTGACATGAACGCTTCCGACCTAACATCGGACGCATGAGCAGCACCCATTTCGGCTTCGAGACGGTCGAGGAAGGCGACAAGGCACGGCGCGTACGCGGCGTGTTCGACTCGGTCGCCAATCGCTACGACCTGATGAACGACCTGATGTCGGGTGGCCTGCACCGCGCCTGGAAGGCCTACACCGTGATGGTCGCCAACGTCGGCGAGGGCTCGAAGGTGCTGGACATCGCGGGCGGCACCGGCGACCTCGCCATCGCTTTTGCGAAGAAGGTGGGTGCGAGCGGCGAAGTGGTCCACACCGACATCAACGAGGCCATGCTGCGCACCGGCCGCGACCGGCTGCTCGACGCCGGCGTCGCGCTGCCCACGGTGGTCTGCGATGCCGAGAAGCTGCCCTTTCCCGACAACCATTTCGACCTGGTGAGCGTCGCCTTTGGCCTGCGCAACATGACGCACAAGGACCTGGCGCTCAAGGAGATGAACCGGGTGCTCAAGCCGCGCGGCAAGCTGCTCGTGCTGGAGTTTTCCAAGGTCGCGAAGCCCTTGTCGAAGATCTACGACTGGTACTCCTTCAACGTGCTGCCGCGCCTGGGCAAGGTGGTGGCGGGCGATGACGCGAGCTACCGCTACCTGGCCGAATCGATCCGGATGCATCCCTCGCAGGAGGAGCTCAAGACCCTCATGAAAGAGGGCGGTTTCGGGCATGTGGACTATCACAACATGACGGGGGGCGTCGTCGCCCTGCATGTTGGAATCAAGTGCTGATGATCAGAAGAGATTTCTTTGCCGTTAGAGGAGACGTCATGAAAAGTTTATTGTCCGTTTTGTTGGTGTGTGCCCTGGCTGTCGGAAGCATGGATGCCGACGCGCGCCGCCTGGGCGGCGGCAAGTCCTTCGGCAAGCAGTCGGGCAACGTGACGCAGCGTGAGGCGACGCCCACCGCGCCGGCCGCGCCCGGCACGCCTGCACAGAGCAACGTGAACAGCGCGGCTGCCAAGCCGGCCACGGCGGCGCCGGCTGCAGCGCCAAAGCGGCCTTGGGGCGCGATGCTCGGCGGCCTGGCCGCGGGCCTGGGCCTCGCCTGGCTCGCCAACTCGCTCGGCCTGGGCGCGGCCTTCGGCAACATCCTGTTGATCGCGCTTCTGGTGCTGGCAGCCGTGGTGGTGTGGCGCATCTTCGCGGCCCGTTCGCGGGCCAACGGCGCGCAGCGCAGCGGCGGCTTCGCCTTCCAGGGCGCAGGCGGTCCTGCCAATCCTGCTTCGCCTGTGCAGTACAGCCCCAACAACGTCGGCAATGACGCCTCGGCCCGTCCCTGGGAGCGCAACACCGCGGCCTTCGACGCCAGCTCGGCACAACCTGAGCACGTGGCGGACCGCGGCGGCTCGTCGATGGCGGGCGCGGCGGCGGCCAGCGGCGGCAGCCTGATCGGCTCGGCCCTGAGCGGTGCGCAGTCCTGGGGCATCCCCGCCGGCTTCGATACCGACGGCTTCCTGGCCGCGGCCAAGCGGAACTTCGTGACGCTGCAGGACGCCTGGGACCGTGCCGACATCGGCACCCTGCGCTCGATGATGACCGACGGCATGGTCGGCGAGATCCGCCAGCAGTTGGGGGAGCGCGAGAACCACACGGGCGGTCAGGCCAACAAGACCGAAGTGGTCATGCTGGACGCCAAGCTGCTGGGCATCGAGGAGTTGCCCGACGCCTACCTGGCGAGCGTCGAGTTCTCCGGCATGATCCGCGAGGACCTGTCCTCCGGCCCGAGCCCCTTCCGCGAGGTCTGGAACATGACCAGGCCGACCAGCGGTTCGAGCGGCTGGCTGGTGGCGGGCGTGCAGGCCCTGCAGTAGGCGCCTGACGCTTCGAAGCCGGTCGCAAGACCGGGATAATGGGGACATGGTCACACCATCGTCCCCTTTTTCTTTTCTCGACGATTTCATCAACCGCGTCGGCAACCGCCTGCAGCCGCCGGGTTGGGTGATTCACGAGGTCCAGCATCGCGCCGTGCTTTTTCTCAATCACGTGCTTCAGCAGGAACCCGAGGCCCAGCAGCGCCTGGCGCGCCAGCAGGGCAGGGTGGTCGAATTCGAATGGCGATTCGTGACCATGAAGGTTGTCGCCACGCCGGCCGGCCTGCTCGACCTGGCACCCGAAGGCGCGGTGCCGGAGCTCATGCTGGTGCTGGCCGAGACCTCGCCCTTCGGCTTGGCGCGGGCTGCCGCGCGCGGCGAGAAGCCGGCGGTGCAGATCGAGGGCGACGTGCAGCTGGCCGCCGAGGTCAACTGGCTGGTCGACCACGTGCGCTGGGACGTGGAGGACGATCTGGCGCGCGTGATCGGCGATGTGCCCGCCCACACCATTGCCAACGGCGCGCGGCGCGTCGTGGAGGGACTGCGGCAATTCGTCGGTGCGCGTGGAGGCAAGCCCGCCGGCTCCGCAGGCGCCGAATGAGGCGCTTCTACCGCGGCGTCTTCATCGTCCTGGTCGCGCTGCGCTACGGGCTCGACGAGCTCGTGCTCACCAGCTTCCAGAAACCTTGGCTGCGCGTGGTGGCGCGCATCGTGTCCGTCGGCCGCAAGCTCGATGCGCCCCGGGGCCAGCGCCTGCGGGAGGCGCTGGAAAGCCTGGGGCCGATCTTCGTCAAGTTCGGGCAGGTGCTGTCGACGCGGCGCGACCTGCTGCCGGCCGACATCGCCGACGAGCTGGCCTGGCTGCAGGACCGGGTGCCGCCCTTCGACTCCAGGATTGCGATCGCGACCATCGAGCGCGCTTTTCGCCGGCCCGTGGGCGAGGTCTTCGTCGACTTCGACGAGACGCCGGTGGCCAGCGCCTCGATCGCCCAGGTGCACTTCGCGACCCTGCGCGAGCCCGGCGGGGCAGTCCGCGAGGTCGCGGTCAAGGTACTGCGGCCCGGCATGCGCGACGTGATCGAGAAGGACCTCGAGCTGATGGCCATGATGGCCGCCTGGGTCGGAAACTTGTCGAGCGACGCCAAGCGCCTGAAGCCGCGCGAAGTGGTGGCAGAGTTCGACAAGTACCTGCACGACGAGCTCGACCTGGTGCGCGAGGCCGCCAACGCCGCGCAGCTGCGGCGCAACATGACCAAGCTCGAGCTGGTGATGATCCCCGAGATGTTCTGGGACTTCTGTCATCCCGAGGTGATCGTGATGGAGCGCATGAAGGGCGTGCCAATCGCGCAGCTGGACCGCCTGCGCGCCGCCGGCGTCGACATCCCCAAGCTGGCGCGCGACGGCGTCACCATCTTCTTCACGCAGGTGTTCCGCGATGGCTTCTTCCATGCCGACATGCACCCCGGCAACATCCAGGTCAGCCTGGAGCCGGCTACCTTCGGGCGCTACATTTCGCTGGACTTCGGCATCGTCGGCACTCTGACCGAATCCGACAAGGAGTACCTGGCGCAGAACTTCGCCGCCTTCTTCCGCCGCGACTACAAGCGTGTGGCGGAGCTGCACCTGGAGAGCGGTTGGGTGCCCGAGGGCACGCGCATCGACGAACTGGAGGCTGCGATCCGCACTGTCTGCGAGCCCTATTTCGATCGCCCGCTCAAGGAAATCTCGCTGGGCATGGTGCTGATGCGCCTGTTCCAGACCTCGCGCCGATTCCACGTCGAGATCCAGCCGCAGCTGGTGCTGCTGCAGAAGACCCTGCTCAACATCGAGGGCCTGGGCCGCCAGCTCGACCCGGACCTGGACCTGTGGCACACCGCCAGGCCGTTCCTGGAGAAATGGATGAGCGACCAGATCGGCCCGCGCAAGCTGCTGGAGCAGCTGCGCGCCGAAGCGCCGCGCTACGCCAAGCTGCTGCCGCAGCTGCCTCGGCTGATGCACGATTTCCTCGAAAATCGGCCCGCCGACCACCGGCGCGAACTGCTGGAGCTGCTGGCCGCTCAAAAGCGGACCAACCGGCTCCTGCAGGCCATCATCTACGGTGGCATAGGTTTTGTATTGGGGTTGATCGCGATGCAGGTGCTGGTGCGCGTGCGTCTGTTCTGAATAGGAGGATTTCGCCGTGCTGCTGACCTTGGTCATCGTCTACCTGCTCGTCACGATCGCCATCGGCCTGTATGCCGCCAGGCGCGTGAAGAACACCACCGACTTCGCGATCGCCGGGCGGCACCTGCCGCTCTACATGATCGTGACCACGACCTTCGCCACCTGGTTCGGTTCCGAGACCGTGCTTGGCATCCCCGCCAAGTTCATCGAGGGCGGGCTGCACGGCGTGATCGAGGATCCCTTCGGCGCGGGCACCTGCCTGATCCTGGTCGGGCTGTTCTTTGCCGGCAAGCTCTACCGCATGACGCTGCTCACCATCAGCGATTACTACCGCGAGCGTTTCGGCCGCACCGTCGAGGTCGCCTGTTCGCTGATCATCATGCTGAGCTACCTGGGCTGGGTCTCCGCGCAGGTCACGGCACTGGGGCTGGTGTTCAACCTGCTGTCGGGCGGCGTCGTCAGCATCTCGGCCGGCATGGTCATCGGCGTGATCTCGATCCTGGCCTACACGCTGTTCGGCGGCATGTGGTCGGTGGCGGTGACCGACTTCATCCAGATGATCATCCTGGTGCTTGGCCTGGCGGTGATTGCGATGTTCGCCGGCAACTTGGCCGGCGGCGCCGACAAGGTGGTGGCCTTCGCGGCCAGCAAGGACCTGTTCCGCTTCTGGCCCGAGCCGAGCTGGAAGGACATCATCTTCTTCTTCGCCGCGGCCATCACCATGATGCTGGGCTCGATCCCGCAGCAGGACGTGTTCCAGCGCGTCATGTCCGCCAACAGCGTCAAGGCCTCGACCCGCGGCCCGGTGATCGGCGGCCTCGCCTACATCCTGTTCGCCTTCGTTCCCATGTTCCTGGTGGCGAGCGCCCTGCTCATCATGCCGGAGCAGACCGCCGCGCTGCTCAAGGAGGACCCGCAGAAGGTGCTGCCCACCCTGGTGCTGGAGAAGATGCCGTTCGTGATGCAGGTGTTCTTCTTCGGTGCGCTGCTGTCGGCCATCAAGTCCACCGCGTCGGCTACCCTGCTGGCGCCCAGCGTCACCTTCACCGAGAACATCTGGCGCCAGTTCCGCCCGGCCGGCAGCGACCGCGAGAACCTGCTGACCATGCGCATCACGGTGCTGCTGTTCAGCGCCGCGGTGCTCGCCTATGCGATCCGCATGCAGGGCACCCCGATCTACGAACTGGTCTCGGGCGCCTACCAGGTGCCGCTGGTGG
The DNA here is from genome assembly GCF_901827175.1 of Variovorax sp. RA8. NCBI lineage: Bacteria > Pseudomonadati > Pseudomonadota > Betaproteobacteria > Burkholderiales > Comamonadaceae > Variovorax > Variovorax sp. RA8. The sequence continues at coordinate 1,803,904 of NZ_LR594662.1, forward strand.
GCGCCTTCGTGCCGCTGGTCTGCGGGCTGTACTGGCAGCGGGCGACCACCCAGGGCGCGGTGGCCTCGGTGGTGCTCGGCATCGGGGTGTGGCTGCTGTTCATCGCCATGCCGTGGGGCGAGGAATTCCCGGCCCAGCTCGCCGGCGTGCTGGCCTCCTTCGCAGGCATGTTTGCGGGCTCGCTGGCGCCGCAATGGCTCGCCAATCGGCGCACGCCGCACCGCCCGCTGGCGGTCGATCCTGTTTGAGAAGGTGTGAAGTACACCCCGTGAGCCGGTGGTGTAGCCAGGATGGGCAACCCTTGTGGAACCCCATGCCAACCTATAATCAAAGGCTTTGCGAGCGGCCGCCGGCCGCTTTTTTCTCCTCCTACCCATGCCTATCTACGCCTACAAGTGCAGCGCCTGCGGCTTTGCCAAGGACGTGCTGCAGAAACTGTCCGATGCGCCGCTGACGGAGTGCCTGCAGTGCGGCGCGAGCGCGTTCAGCAAGCAGGTCACCGCCGCCGGCTTCCAGCTGAAGGGTTCGGGCTGGTACGTGACCGACTTCCGTGATGGCGGCGGCAAGAAAGCGGCCGAGAAGGGCAATGCCGACAAGGGGACGAGCGCGCCCGCGGAGGGCGCTTCCGCCTCGACCGGCGCCGCTGATGCTCCCGCGGCGTCCGCATCGCCCGGCACGGCTGCGGCCCCGGCGCCCGCACCTGCGCCAGCCGCCTCCAAGGGCGACTGAGAGCCACGCCCCGCGCCATGCTCGCCCTGCGCAAATGGTTGCTGTCTGGCCTGCTGGTCATCGTGCCGCTGGTCATCACGCTGGGTGTGCTGAACTGGATCATCGGCACGCTGGACCAGACGCTGTGGCTGTTGCCCGAGCAATGGCAGCAGTGGCTCACCGCACACAAGGTGCGCGGGCTGGGCGTGCTGCTGACGCTGGCGATCCTGCTGGTCGTCGGCGCGACCGCGAGCAACTTCATCGGCAAGCGCCTGCTGGGCTGGGGCGACGCGGTGGTGCGCCGCATCCCGGTGGTGCGCTCCATCTATTCCAGCGTCAAGCAGGTGTCGGACACGCTGTTCTCCGAGAACGGCAATGCCTTCCGCACCGCGGTGCTGGTCCAGTGGCCGCGCGACGGCGTCTGGACCATCGCCTTCGTGACCGGCGCGCCCGGCGGCGAGGTGCTCTCGGAACTGGGCGGCGGCGACTACCTGAGCGTCTACGTGCCCACCACGCCCAACCCCACGGGCGGCTACTTCGTGATGCTCAAGCGCAGCGACTGCATCGAACTCAGGATGAGCGTGGACGACGCGCTCAAGTACATCGTGTCGATGGGCGTGGTCGTTCCCGGCGGCCCCGTGACCATCGCGAACAGATAAACACGCGCCCCCGACGGCGCCGGAATCCACTATGGCCATGCGTACACACTATTGCGGTCTCGTGACCGAAGCCCTGCTGGGCCAAACCGTCACCCTGTCCGGCTGGGTCAACCGCCGCCGCGATCACGGTGGCGTGATCTTCATCGACCTGCGCGACCGCGAAGGCTATGTCCAGGTGGTGTGCGACCCCGACCGCGCCGCCACCTTCGCCACCGCCGAAGGCCTGCGCAACGAGTTCTGCGTGCAGGTCACGGGCCTGGTGCGCGCGCGCCCCGAGGGCACGATCAACGAGAACCTCAAGAGCGGCAAGATCGAGGTGCTCAGCCACGAGCTGAAGGTGATCAACCCGTCGGTGACGCCGCCCTTCCAGCTCGACGACGACAACCTGTCCGAGACCACCCGGCTCACGCACCGCGTGCTGGACCTGCGCCGTCCGGTCATGCAGCGCAACATGATGCTGCGCTACAAGGTCACGATGGAGGTGCGCAAGTTCCTCGACGCCAACGGCTTCATCGACATCGAGACGCCGATGCTCGGCAAGTCCACGCCCGAGGGCGCGCGCGACTACCTGGTGCCCAGCCGCGTGCACGACGGCAGCTTCTTCGCGCTGCCGCAGTCGCCTCAGCTCTTCAAGCAGTTGCTGATGGTGTCGGGCTTCGACCGCTACTACCAGATCGTCAAGTGCTTCCGCGACGAGGACCTGCGCGCCGACCGCCAGCCCGAGTTCACGCAGATCGATATCGAGACCTCCTTCATGGCCGAGGAGGAGATCCGCGAGATGTTCGAAGGCATGATCCGCAAGGTGTTCCGCAGCGCGGCGCAGGTCGAGCTGCCGCCCTTTCCGGTCATGAGCTATGCGGACGCGATGTTCAAGTACGGCTCCGACAAGCCCGACCTGCGCGTGAAGCTGGAGTTCACCGAACTTACCGACGTGATGCGCAATGTCGAGTTCAAGGTCTTCGCGCAAGCGGCCGGCATGACGGGTGGCCGCGTGGTCGCGCTGCGCGTGCCCAGCGGCGGCGCCGAGGGCGGCCTCTCGCGCGGCGACATCGATGCCTACACCGAGTTCGTCAAGATCTACGGCGCCAAGGGCCTGGCCTACATCAAGGTCAATGACGCGGCGCAGGGGCGCGAGGGCCTGCAGAGCCCGATCGTCAAGAACCTCAACGACGCTTCGCTGGCCGAGATCATCGCGCGCACCGGCGCACGCAATGGCGACATCCTGTTCTTCGGCGCCGACAAGGAGAAGATCGTCAACGACGCCATCGGCGCGCTGCGCGTAAAGATCGGCCACAGCGCCTTCGGCCGCAAGAACGGCCTGTTCGAGGAGCGCTGGGCGCCGTTGTGGGTGGTCGACTTCCCGATGTTCGAGTTCGACGAGGACGGCCAGCGCTGGTCCGCCGTGCACCACCCGTTCACCTCGCCCAAGGACGGCCATGAGGATCTCATGGACACCGCTCCCGAGAAGTGCATCGCCAAGGCCTACGACATGGTGCTCAACGGCATCGAGATGGGCGGCGGCTCGGTGCGTATCCACCGCGAGGAGGTGCAGAGCAAGGTGTTCCGCGCCCTCAAGATCAGCCCGGAGGATGCGCAGAACAAGTTCGGCTTCCTGCTGGACGCGCTGCAGTACGGGGCGCCGCCGCATGGCGGCATCGCGATCGGCCTCGATCGACTGGTGATGCTGATGACGGGCGCCGAGTCCATCCGCGACGTGATCGCCTTCCCGAAGACCCAGCGCGCCCAGGACCTGCTGACGCAGGCGCCGAGCCCGGTCGACGAGAAGCAGCTGCGCGAGCTGCATATCCGCTTGCGCAACCCCCAGCCGGCCGCTTGAGAGGGAAGGGGGCGCAAGCATGAGCGAGCGGCCCTGGAAAATTCCCGAGTCGGTGCTGGTCGTGATTCACACACCGGCGCTCGAGGTGCTGCTGATCCGGCGGGCCGACGCAGAGGATTTCTGGCAATCCGTCACCGGGAGCAAGGACGCGGAAGAAGAACCCCTGGCGCTGACCGCGGCGCGGGAAGTCGCAGAGGAGACCGGCATCGACTGCCGAGAAGGCAGCGCACTGGCCTGCAATCTGTGCGACTGGCAGCTCCAGAACGTGTACGAGATCTACCCCCGCTGGCGTGCCCGCTATGCGCCGGGCGTCATTCACAACACCGAGCACCTGTTCGGCCTGTGCGTGCCCGAGCGCATGAGCCCGCGGCTCGACCCGCGCGAGCACACGGCCTGGCGCTGGCTGCCCTACCGCGAGGCGGCCGATGCCTGCTTTTCCCCTTCGAATGCAGAAGCGATCCTGCTGCTGCCAAAATTTGCGCAATGAATCCGCCGAGCAGTACCCCGAGCGGCAGTAATCTCCGCGTCGCCACCTACAACATCCACAAGGGTGTGCAAGGCATCGGACCGACGCGGCGGCTCGAGATCCACAACCTGGGCCATGCCATCGAGCAGTTGGACGCCGACATCGTCTGCCTGCAGGAAGTGCGCAAGATGAACCGCCAGGCCGCCGCCCGCTTCCGGCACTGGCCCGAACTGCCGCAGGCCGACTTTCTGGCCCCCGAGGGCTACACCGCGATCTACGAGACCAACGCCATCACGCGGCATGGCGAACATGGGAACGCGCTCCTGACTCGCTGGCCGGTGCTGCGCAAGACCCACCAGGACATTTCCGACCACCGCTTCGAGCAGCGCGGCCTGCTGCACGTGGCGATCGAGGTCGAAGGCCAGCCGGTGCATGCTATCGTGGTGCACCTGGGGCTGATCCGAGGCAGCCGGGTGCGCCAGATTGCCCTGCTGCGCGAGTTCATCGAGCGCGAGATTCCGCCGGGCGAGGCCCTGGTGGTGGCCGGCGACTTCAACGATTGGGGTGCCCGCATGCGCTATGCGATGAACGCCATGGGTCTGCGCGACACCAGTGACCTGCGCGGCCCGCGCACGCTGACCTATCCCTCGCGCCTGCCGGTGACGCAGCTCGACTTCATCTACGGCCGGCAGGTCGAGGCGGTGGCGACCACCGTGCCGCGCGGCCCGATCTGGGCCCGAATGTCCGATCATCTACCGCTGGTGGCTGACTTTGTGCTATCAAAACAATAGCTTGACGATCAGGCAGGAAGCGCGCTGCAGGGATATTCGCTGCGGTTCATTCGCTGTTAGGATGCGCTGATGCTAAGGAAAATCGATACCGCCGAGCGCCCCGAGCAGGACGCCGGGGATGAGGGCACGCCCGTCTCCGTGAAGATCCGCGAGCGCGTGCTCGCCGCGCGCAAGCGCTTCCATGCCAACGACAACATCGCCGAGTTCATCGAGCCCGGCGAGCTCGAGAGCCTGCTCGACGAGGTCGAGCACAAGATGAAGGACGTGCTCGAGGCGCTCGTGATCGACCTCGACAACGACCACAACACCGAGAACACCGCGCGCCGCGTCGCCAAGATGTACCTGAACGAAGTGTTCAAGGGCCGCTACGTGGCCCCGCCTTCGCTCACCGAGTTCCCCAACGCCGAGCATCTGAACGAGCTCATGATCGTCGGTCCCATCACGGTGCGCAGCGCCTGCTCGCACCACTTCTGCCCGATCATCGGCAAGCTCTGGATCGGCGTGATGCCCAACGAGAAGACCAACGTCATCGGCCTGTCGAAATACGCGCGGCTGGCCGAGTGGGTCATGAGCCGTCCCCAAATCCAGGAAGAGGCCGTGGTCCAACTCGCCGACCTGATCCAGGAGCGCACCCAGCCCGACGGGCTGGCGCTGGTGATGGAGGCCGAGCACTTCTGCATGCAGTGGCGCGGCGTCAAGGAGATGGACAGCAAGATGATCAACTCCGTGATGCGCGGCGTCTTCCTCAAGGATTCCAACCTGCGGCGCGAATTCCTCGCGCTGATCCCGCGCCGGAGTTGAACACCATGCTCGTACGCCTGCTCTATGTCAGCCGTGCTGTCGACACCAGCCCCGGCGCAGTGGAGGCCATCCTCGCGCAATCGCGCTCGCACAACCCCGCCTGCGGCATCACCGGCATCCTTTGCTATGGCGGCGGTGTGTTCCTGCAGGCCATCGAGGGCGGGCGGACCGCGATCAGCGAGCTCTATGGTCATATCCAGAGAGACCCGCGCCACAAGGACGTGGTGCTGCTGCACTACGAGGAAATCTCGGAACGTCGCTTCGGCGGCTGGACCATGGGACAGGTCAACCTGTCCAAGCTCAACGTCTCGACCCTGCTGAAGTATTCCGAAAAGCCGGAGCTCGACCCTTATTCGGTCTCGGGCAAGGTTTCGCTCGCGCTGCTGGAAGAGCTGATGGCGACCGCCGCCATCGTCGGCCGTCACTGAGGGCGGCGTCCCGCGGTGCCCGCCCTGCTGCTGGGCTGCGATTTCTCCAGCGCGCCGAGCGCGCGCAAGCCCATCGTGCTGGCCCTTGACTGCGCCACACCGGATGGCGTGGCCTTGCGGCGGCTCGAGCGCTTCACCTCGCTCGAAGCCTGGCGTGGGTGGCTGGCCGACCAGCCTGCCTGGATCGGCGCGTTCGATTTTCCCTTCGGCCTGCCGCGGGAACTGGTCACGCATCTCGGCTGGCCGATGCAATGGCGGGCACTGATCGCCCACTACGCCGGCCTGGATCGCGCCCTGATCCGCGAGACCTTCGCCGCCTTCTGCGCAGCGCGACCCGTGGGCGGCAAGTTCGCACACCGCGCGACCGACGCGCCGGCCGGCTCCAGCCCTTCGATGAAATGGGTCAACCCGCCCGTGGCCTTGATGCTGCACGCCGGCGTGCCGCGGCTGCTGGAGGCCGGCGCGGCCCTGCCAGGCCTGCATGTGCCGGCCGGCGCCGCCAGGCGCATCGCGCTCGAGGGCTACCCGGGCCTGCTGGCGCGAGAGCTGATCGGCCGGCGCAGCTACAAGAGTGACGGTGCCGCCCTCCAGGGCGCCCCGCGGAGCGAAGCGCGCGCTGAGCTGCTTGCCGAGCTCGAAGGCGGCGCCACGCGCCTGGGCCTCAGGCTGGCGGTCGGCGGTGCCGAGCGCGACCAGCTGCTGGCCGACGCGCATGGCGACTGCCTCGATGCGGCGCTGTGCCTTGTGCAAGCTGCTTGGGGCGCGGCTCGCCAAACGAGCGCCGGCCCGGGCTACGGGCTACCAGCGGCCATGGACCCCCTGGAAGGCTGGATCCTCACCGCCTGAAGTCCTACATCACCTCACGGATGGTGCCGGTGCTCAATGTTGGTGCCCGCTCGCTACCCTTGCCCGGTGGTCCGAACGGACCGTTCATCCAAGGAGCTTGTCATGATCACACCCATTTCCAATCGCAACCGGATGGCACTGCTGCTGGTGGGCGGTGTGCTGGTGCTTGCCGCCTGCGACAAGGGCGGCAAGCAAACGGCCGGCGAGAAGCTGGATTCGGCCATCGCCAAGACCGAGCAGGCAGGAGACGAGGCGAAGGCCAAGGCCGAACGCCTGGCTCGGGAAGCCGCGCAGAAGGCGGGGTCGTCGAGTGCTTCGGCCGAGTCCACGATCAAGCGGGAGTCCCAGGACGCCATCGACGCGGCCAAGACAGCGGGCGCCTCGGCGGCCGCCACCGTCGACGATGCCGCGATCACCGCCGCCGTGTCGGCGGGCTTGGCAAAGGATCCCGACCTGAGAGCGACCAGCATCGACGTCGACACCCAGGGTGGAACCGTCATGCTGAAGGGCCCGGCGCCCAATGCCGCGGCCAAGCTCCGCGCGACGGAGATCGCCAAGGCGGTGAAGGGTGTCAGCGCGGTCGACAACCAGCTGCAGGTGAAGACCATGTAGGCCCGCCCGCCGCCTTGGGCAGTCGACAAAAAGCCCGGCTTTCGCCGGGCTTTTTCCTGGTGGGCGCTTCGCGCGCCGTGCTCAGTGGCCTAGCCAGTCCTTGAGCTCGTCGGCGTGTTCTTCCTCATCGCTCAGGATCTCCTCCAGCATGCGCCGGGTGGTGGGATCCTTGTCGCCGACCAGCGAAATCATCTGCCGGTAGGTTTCGATGGCGATGCGCTCGGCCACCAGGTTGGCGCGCACCATGGACTGAAGGTCCTTGGATTCATCGTACTGGGCGTGGCTGCGCTCGCGCAGCGTCTGCGGGTCGAAGTTCGGATCGCCACCCAGCTGTACGATGCGCTCCGCGATTTTGTCCGCGTGGGCAGACTCTTCGTTCGCGTGCACTAGGAACTCGTCGGCGATCGCCGGCGAGGCCTCGCCGCTGGCGGTGAAGTAATGGCGCTTGTAGCGAAGCACGCAGACCAGCTCCGTGGCCAGTGCGTCGTTGAGCAGTTGCACGATGTCGTCGCGCCACGGCCCGTAGCCCGGCGTCACGGCGCCCTCGTCCAGGCTCCTGGAGGCCGCGTCGATCTTGGTTTGGTCCAGCACCAGGCGCTGGGGCTTCTCGGCTGTTGCGTTCGTCATGGGGAATCCTTTCGTGGGGGACTGTTCGGGTTCTTGTGCATCAGCGTGGTCACGAGATCGGCCACATCGGATGTCTTGAGCACCGCGGCGAGCACTGCCGTGATGGACAACAGGCGCCAGGGCCTGATCAGCACGACCAGCGCTCCAGTCCCGGCCGCGGCGGCGATGAGCTTGCCCGGCTGTTCGCGCGCGTAACGCTCGATCAGGGGGCGGGCGAGCTGTCCCGCCGCGTTGGCCGGATGGCGGCGCCACCAGCGCTGCACGACATTGCGCGTTACCGAGGCCCAAGCAACGCGGTCAATGATCGTTTCGCGCCGCGTCTGTTGTGCAGCCGCTTCATCGGCCGGTTCCCCGTTGGATGCACGATGCTCGCGGCCCTGCAGCTGCGCGACCAGCGCACGGCGCGAAATGGCGAGCCGCTGCTGCGGCGTCAGGCTCTCGCGCTCAGCGGCCACGGGCGTCTCCTGCAGCATGGAGGGCATGGATATCGGCATCCACCTGTGCGCGCAACTCGTTGAATCCATGGAATTGGATGGGGCGCGCCGCGACGTAGCCGGCGATCAGCGCGATGGCCGCCGAAACGCCGGGAACCGCGACCAGCACCCAATGAAACCCGCCCTGGACCACGCCGAGCATGATGGCTGTCCCTGTCAGGCCCAGGGCCAGCATGCCGGCAACCGCTGCAAGCACACCGGCGACGAGCCGCCCTATCAGTCCCTTGCTGGCCTCTGCCGCTTCGAGCCTGAGCAGCGCCGCATAGTTCGAGGCATGTTCGACGAAAAGCTCGGGATGCCTGAGCACCGTGGAAAAAATGGGATGGAACATGGTGCGGCAGGCTGCGGCAGGAACGGTGACGCTTTCAGGTCAGTAGTCGTCCCGGCTGCGGCGGCTGGCGAGCACGATCAGGGCGGTGATGACGGCGCCGGCCGCGGCAGCGACGAGCACCGAACGCACCGGTTGATCCGCAATGTACCGGCCCGTCACGTCGGCAGCCTGTTCCAGGCGGCGCTGGGCACGGGCGCTGGTCGTCGAGGCGGCATCCAGGCCTCGCTGCACGGCTTGCTGCACACGGGCTGCAAGCTGCTCGACGGTGGGTTCGGCCTCGCGGCGCAGGTCGCGAACCTTCTCGCCTGCCGCGTTCACCGCGTTCTGGGCATATGCGCGGGTGGTGTCGATGGCGTCGCTGGCAGTTTGACGTGCCTCTTCAGCCATCTGCGACGGGGTCTTGATCGTGCTCATGAGAAAAGTCCTTCCGGGAGAAAAGTTGCGAGAGCCTGCTCATCGTAACGACGCAGTCATCGTCGCATCAAGCCCGCGATGAAACTGGCAAGCGCCAGCACGATGAAGATGACGAAGAGGATCTTGGCGATGCCTACGGCGCTGGCCGCGATGCCGCCGAAGCCGAAGACAGCAGCGATCAGCGCGATCACCAGGAACACGACTGCGTAGTACAACATGTTGGACTCCTTTGTGAGCTCGTCTCGTTGTGATGGCGGCCCTTCGCGTTGGCGAGAGCATGGAACGAACGTTAAAGGAGGGCCCTTCAAGACCCTGTCAGCAGCCGAGGCCTGGAGGCGTAGGAGAGGGCCGAATGGCGGCACCTGCGGGTGCGGGGCCTGCGGTCAGGCCAGCTGGCTGGCCGGGGAAGGGGCGGGCGCCGCAGCGGTCGGCAGGCTGGCGCTCAGGCGCGTCCCTTGGCCCGGGATCGACGAGATGGTCAGCTTGCCCTTGGCCGTCTGGACGCGATGCTGCATGCCTGCCAGGCCGTGGGAGGACGCGCGGGCAGCCTGCATGTCGAAGCCCTTGCCGTTGTCGCTCACCTCCACCACGACATGGTTGCCGTAGTTCTTCATCACGATGCTGGCTTCGGTCGCTTGCGCGTACTTGCCGATGTTGGTCAGGCTTTCCTGCACCATCCGATAGACGGTGAGCTGGTTGGCTTCGTCGAGTGACACCGGCTCAAGCACCATCTCGACCTCGATGGCGGAGCGCTCGGCAAACTCGCGCCCCAGGATCTCCAGCGAGGCGATGAGGCCGAGGTTGGCCAGCGAGGAGGGTCTCAGGTCCTCGATGATGCGGCGCTTGAGGGCAATGCCGCTGTTCAGCAGCTCGTTCATGTGCTGCAACCGCTGTATCGCTTCGGGCGAATCGACCAGGCGGGACTTCAGCCGCGCCACGTCGAGCTTGGCAGCGGTCAGCAGGGAGCCCAGCTCGTCATGCAGCTCGCGGGCCAGGAAGCCGCGCTCGGTCTCCCGCACCTCCTGCAGATGGGTGGCGAGCTCGGCCAGCGTCGCGGTCCGCTCCCGCACCTCGTCCTCCAGCGCATTGCGCTCGCGCTGCAATGCTTCCTGCTGGCGCTCGCCGGCCGAGCGCAGCGCATGCGTCTGGCGCAGGTAAAGATAGAAGGCCGCCAGCCCCGCCAGCGCCACCAGCCCGATGCCGATGCGGGAGAAGCGCAGCGAACTCGCGATCTGTGCCTGCCCCCGCATCAGGGCTTCGTTGCTGAGCGCGGTCAGCTCGCCGGTCTGCTGCCGGATGGCCTCCATTTCCTCGCGGCCGACATCCGTGGTGATCACGAATTTCCAGGCATCGTCGTTCCCCTCCCGCCGCAGCCGCACGCTCATGTCGATTTCGGCAAGCTTGCGCGAGACATGCTTGGCGAGCTCGGCCAGCCGCGCAGACTCGGCGGGGCGGTGGGCGTAAAGCGACTGGAGCGCGGCCAGCTGCCCATCGACCTTCTTGACCGCACTGTCGTAAGGTTCGCGATAACGTGCTTCCCCGGTCAACAAATAGCCTCGCTGACCCGTTTCGGCATCGACAATGCTCTGCAGCAGGAGATTGAGTGCGAGTCGTACGCGCTGCGCCTCGCTGATCTCGATCAGCGCCTTTGTGGATTGCCGGTAGCCTGCCTCGTTGATGCCCACGAGCGCAAGCGCCGCGAGCATCGCGAGCGTGAGGCCGGCGGCCATCTTGGGGAAAGCTAACCAGCGCATGGGGTCTCCGGGGGACGCGAGCAGTTCAAATTCAGGAATAATCGACGTGAATCAGGGGGCAGTTTGCTGCGACGCAAAAGGCCGCGACAGGACAAAGAAGGTATCAGATGATCAAAATTGGAATTGTGGATGACCATGCCATCGTGCGCTCCGGCCTGCGCCAGTTCTTCTCGGAGCACGTCGATTTGCGCGTGGTCGGGGAGGCCGCAAGCGGGCGCGAGGCGATCGAACTCGTGCGTACCACGGAGCTGGACGTGCTGGTGATGGACCTTTCGATGCCCGGGCAAAGCGGCATCGACGCGCTGGCAATGATCCGCGCCAAGGCTCCGGACGTCGGCATCCTCATCCTCAGTGGATACCCCGAGGAGCACTACGCGATGAACCTGATCCGGCAGGGGGCGAGCGGCTACCTCAACAAGGAATGCGATCCGATGGAAATCGTGAACGCCATTCGCACCATCTCGCTGGGCCGCCGCTACATCACGCCCGCCGTGGCCGAGCTGCTGGCACGGCAGCTCGACCGCAAGGACGACGCGGCCCCGCACGAGCAGCTGTCGGAGCGCGAATTCCAAGTCTTTCTCAAGCTGGCCAAGGGCGAGACGGCGGGTGATATCGCCAAGACCCTGTCGCTCTCGGTCAAGACGGTCAGCACCTATCGCACGCGGCTCATGGAGAAGATGAACCTCTCCTCCAACAGCGACCTCACGTATTACGCGCTGAAGAACAAGCTGATCGATTAAGTCGCGGAACGCGCCCTCGCAATGCCGGGCGCGACGCATGGTCGGGCCATGAGCGCGATCAGGTAGCGTGACTTCAGCTCGAACCCGAGGTCTGCCGCAGCGTTGAGGCCTGCTCGATGCAGAAGTCGATGAGCGCATCGATCTCGTTCGACTTGTCGAATACCGCATCCACGCCGAACTGGGCGCACCGCTTACGGATGTCGGGGGTGGCGTAGTTGCTGAGCACCACGATCTTCTGATCGGGCCGTCGCGTGCTGACGGCCTGCAGCACGCCCAGGCCACTGCCCTGCTTGAGAAACAGGTCGACGATGGCCAGTTCCCACTGTTCGCTGTTCTCCGCCAGCCAGCGGACAGCCTCTGCTTCGGTTTCGGCGAAGCCGACGGCCGAAATGCACGTGAGCTCTTCCAAAGTGCCGACGAGGTTCTCGCGGATCGTGACGTTGTCTTCGACGATGTAGGTTTTCAATCTGAGGTCCATGGAGAACCGCGCGTCTGCCTGGAATGAAACTCCGCGACCTTAGCGGATGACCGCGATGAAGGCTAGTTGTAAATGTTGCTACCAATGACTGAACGGCATCATGCCGCCTGCGCCGCCGTGCGGATGTAGGCGCGTTCTTACGAGCTTTGTGGTCTGACTGCCCGTAGGCCGCGCCTCACAGCCGCTGCTGTCGGATGCCGACCCTCGCGCACGGCGACGCGCCTTTACGCTTCAAAGGCATCGAGTTGCAGCGCTCCTGCCGCAGCTTCGAGCTCCGTCACCGAGGTGCCAAGATGAAGATGATGTGGAACTACGGGGCCATCAGCCTGTTGACCCTGGCTGCCGCCGCAGTCGTGGCTCTCGGGGAACCCGCGAGTGCCGAGTTGAAGGTGGTCGAGGCCGCCACCGCCGCCGCGACGGTAGGCGCGACTGCCCTGTGCTTCCTCGCCTCGCCCGCCTCCATCACCTCGACGCCCGATCGAAAGACGACTGTGCCGTGACCGCATCGCCCGCCCGCAAGCCGCGTTTGTCGACCTGGATGAGGGTCGGCGCGGTAGTGCTGGGGCTGTTTGCGGCGCTGCTGCTGGTGCTGGCCCTGTTTCCGTGGGATGCGCTGCGCGGGCCGATCAATCGCTATGTCAGCGAACAGACGGGCCGCAAGTTCGAGATCACCCGCCGCCTGGATGTGGATCTGGGATGGCGGGCCGCCACCGTGAAACTCGACGGCATCGAGTTTGCCAACCCCTCATGGGCGCGCGAGCCCTATCTGGTCCGGGCCGAGCGCGCGACCTTCGACATCCGGCTGTGGCCGCTGCTGGCGAAGCGGGTCGTGATTCCGCACATCTTTCTGGCCTCGCCGGCGCTGGGCCTGCAGATGGAAGAGGACGGCCGGCGCACCTGGGCCTTGGGCAAGAACACCGCGGACGAAGGCACCGTCCCGGTCATCGGCCTTTTGGAGGTCGACCAGGGCACGCTCGACTTCCTGGCGGCACACCTCGGCGTCGATCTGCGCGCCGACTTCAGCTACGACAGCAGTCGCGGGGAGCTGCCGCTCGACTTTCGCATCAAGGGGCGCTACCAGGGACAGCCGCTGACGGCGCAGGGCCGGACCGGCAACGTACTGCAGCTCAACGCGGCCGGCCAGCCCCCGTTCCCGCTGGAGATCGATGCGGCCGCTGGTCATACGCGCCTGAAGGCGAAAGGTACGGTGGCGGAGCTGGCAAACTTGGACGGCGTCGATGCCCGTTTCGACCTCAAGGGCCAGAACCTGGGCGACCTGTACGGCTTGCTCGGCATCGCATTGCCCCAAACCTCGCCGTATGCGTTGAGCGGCGAGCTGCGCAAGCGCGCCAAGCTATGGGAGGTGGCGAGCCTCCAGGGCAAGCTGGGCCTCTCCGACATCGGGGGCGACATGAAATTCGATCAGTCGCAGAAGGTGCCATTCCTGTCCGGCGCCCTGCGCTCGCGCGTGATGGACATGGACGACCTCGGCCCGCTGATCGGCCTGCCGCCCACCGAGCGCTCGGCCAAGGCCATCGAGGGCCTCCCACCGCCGCCGAGCATTACCGAGGTCAAGCGTGCGCGGCGCGACTCCGGCCGCAAGGTGCTGCCCGCCGCCACGCTCGACTTCGAGCGGCTGCGCGCTATGAATGCCGAGGTGAAGTACACGGCCGATCGCATCAGGAACGTCCGTGAGTTGCCGCTGGACAAGGGCAGCGTGCAAGTGAAGCTGCGGGACGGCGTGCTGACGCTCGATCCGCTCAACCTCGGCGTGGCCGGCGGGTCGCTCGCCGGCGCCGTGCGCATCGACGGCGCGCAGAACCCTGCCGACATCCGCGCGGCGCTGAACGTGCGCGGGATGCAGCTCAGCCGGCTGATCCCCAAGGTCGAAACCATGCGCACCAGTTTCGGCAAGCTCGATGGGCGGATCAATCTCTCCGGGCGCGGCAACTCGGTGGCGAGCTGGCTGGGCCATGCTTCTGGGGACGTCGCCGCGCTCACCGGTCGCGGGGAGTTTAGCAACCTGCTGCTGGAGTTCATGGGGCTGGATGGCGGCGAGATCATCAAATTTCTTCTGCGCGGCGACAAGAACGTGGTGCTGCGCTGTGCCGCCATGGCCTTCGACGTCGACAAGGGCACCATGGTGAGCCGCAGCGTCGTGCTGGATACCGAGGACACCCTGTTCAACGCAAGCGGCCAGATCAGCCTGTCGAAGGAAACGCTGGACTTCGTGGTGAGGCCCGAGCCGAAGGACAGGAGCATCCTGTCCCTGCGCACGCCGCTGATCATCGGCGGCACGCTTGCCTCGCCCAGCGCCAGCCTGGAGGCCGGGTCGCTGGTGACACGCGGCGCTGCGGCCGTCTTGCTGGGAGCGCTCAACCCCTTGCTCGCGCTTGCCGCTACCGTCGAGACCGGGCCGGGTGCGGACGCCGACTGCCAGGGGGTACTGGCCCAGGCCAAGCGGCCCAGTGCGGGCGAGGCGGCGGCCGGCGCAGCCAAGGCCCGGAAGCAGTAGCAGCGGCGGAAGTCTCGCGGGTGGCGATCAGCTCGCCGCCGGCCGGTGGCCGCAGACGCTGCAGCCCGGATCGCGCGCCACGCGCAGTGTGTCGAAGGCCGTGCGGCGTCCGTCGAACATCAGCAGGCTGCCCGCCAGCGAGGGGCCGATGCCGGCAAGCAGTTTCAGCGCTTCGTGGGCTTCCAGCATCCCGATGGTGCCGACAACCGGCGCAAACACGCCGAGCACTGCGCAGCGCGTTTCCTCGAAATGTGCGTCGGGGGGGAACAGACAGGCGTAGCAAGGCGAGGCGGCATCGCGCGTGTCGTACACGCTCAGCTGGCCGTCGAAACGGATCGCCGCGCCGGCCACCAACGGCTTGGCGTGAGCCACGCAGGCGCGGTTCACGGCGTGGCGGGTGGCGAAGTTGTCGCTGCAGTCGATCACCACGTCGGCCGTGGCCACCAGCCGATGCAGCAGGGCCTCGTCGGCGCGCTGCACATGGGTCTCGATGCGAATCTCCGGATTGATGTCCCGCATTGCCGCGGCCGCCGATTCGACCTTGGCCTGGCCGACACGGGCGGTGCTGTGGGCGATCTGGCGCTGGAGGTTGGTGAGGTCGACCTCGTCGTCGTCAACCAGCGTGATGCGGCCGACGCCGGCTGCCGCGAGGTAGAGCGCCACCGGCGAGCCCAGCCCGCCGGCGCCGATCACCAGCGCGTGGCCGGCGCTGACGCGTCCCTGGCCGTCGATGCCGAATTCCTCGAGGAGAATGTGGCGCGAATAGCGCAGCAGGTCCTGGTCTTCCATGCGCCGCGCGGGCCGATACCGGCGCTCCCCCGACGGGAGCTGGCGTGCCGGATCAGTTTTCCTTCTTCTCTTCCTTGTTCTCGACGATCACCTGCGTCTTGCTCACGAGCACCGGCTGGCCCTTGAGCCTGTTCAGCGCCTGCACCAGGGGGAAGTCCTTCTCGTTGCCGAACTCGGGCACCTTGCGGTCCTGCGGCGGTTTCTTGGCTTCCTCCTCGAGGCGCTTGCGCGCCTCGTCGCGGGCCTTCTCCCGCTCGGGGTCCTTGGCCTCGGGGCCCTGGCCGCTCGCCAGGTGCTTCTCGAGGTCGGCCTCGCGCATGCGCAGCGCCGCGAAGGGGCTACCCTCGGCGCTCTCGTCGACCAGCACATTGGGCACGATGCCCTTGGCCTGGATCGAGGTCCCGCTGGGCGTGTAGTAGCGTGCCGTCGTGATCTTGAGGCCGGTGTCGGGGCCGAGCGGGCGCACCGTCTGCACCGAGCCCTTGCCGAAGGTCTGGCTGCCCATGATGATGGCGCGCTTGTGGTCCTGCAGCGCACCGGCCACGATCTCGCTGGCGGACGCCGAGCCTTCGTTCACCAGCACCACCAGCGGCACCGTCTTGAGCGACGGCGGCAGGTTGCGCAGCGGGTCGCTGCCCGCGCGGCGCTGGTAGTACTCGGGCGCGGCCTTGTAGACCGACTTGCTCTCGGGCAGCTGGCCGTCGGTGGACACCACCGTGACGTTCTCGGGCAGGAACGCGGCCGAGATGGCCACAGCCGCGTCGAGCAGGCCGCCCGGGTCGTTGCGCAGGTCCAGCACCAGCCCCTTGAGGTTGGGCTCCTGCTTGTAGATTTCCTCGACCTTCTTGACGAAGTCGTCGACCGTGCGCTCCTGGAACTGCGACAGGCGGATCCAGCCGTAGCCAGGCTCCATCACCTTGCCTCGCACCGACTGAGTACGGATCTCCTCGCGCGTGATGGTCACCGGGAAAGTGCGGTTCTCGTCCTTGCGGAAGATCGTCAGCAACACCTTGGTGTTGGCCTCGCCGCGCATGCGCTTGACAGCCTCGTTGAGCGAAAGCCCGCGCACCGCCGTGTCGTCGATGCGAGTGATCATGTCGTTGGGCTTGAGGCCGGCGCGGAAGGCGGGCGAGCCCTCGATCGGCGACACCACCTTGATCAGGCCGTCCTCCTGCGAGATCTCGATGCCCACGCCGACGAAGCGGCCAGTGGTGCCCTCTCGAAATTCCTTGAAAGACTTCTTGTCGAAGTACTGGGAATGCGGGTCGAGCCCGGCGACCATGCCGGAGATCGCGTCGGAGATGAGCTTCTTCTCGTCGACCTGCTCGACGTAGTCGCTCTTCACCATGCCGAACACGGCTGCGAGCTGCTGCAGCTCTTCGAGTGGGAGAGGGGCCAGTGAACCTCGTGCAACTGTTTGCAACGAGACCGTGGTCAGCGCGCCGGCAACGGCGCCGGCTGCGACCCAGCCCGTGATCTTGAGTTTCTGCCCCATTTAAATGTCCTTGTCGCCTGTCAAACCAATATACACAGCTTGGAAGCAAGTTGTCTGCCGGGGTTCCGCGTATCCGAGGGCGCCGCGGCAGATTTTCAAGCTCAGGCCTTGCCTTGCGCGGCGATCGCAGCCGCCGCCTTCTCGGCGGCTGCCGCATCGCCGAGGTAGTAGTGCCGCAGCGGCTTGAGCTCGTCGTCGAGCTCGTAGACCAGCGGGATGCCGTTCGGAATGTTGAGGCCGACGATGTCGTCGTCGGAGATGCCGTCCAGGTATTTGACCAGCGCGCGGATCGAGTTGCCATGCGCTGCCACGACCAGCCGCCGGCCTGCGCGGATCGCCGGAGCCATCGACTCGTTCCAGAAGGGCAGCACGCGCGCCACCGTGTCCTTGAGGCATTCGGTCAGCGGCACCTGTTCGGGCGCCAGCTTGGCGTAGCGCGGATCGCCGCGCTCGCTGCGCGGATCGCTGGGCTCCAGCGCCGGTGGCGGCACGCTGTAGCTGCGGCGCCAGATCAGCACCTGCTCGTCGCCGTACTTCTTGGCCGTCTCGGCCTTGTTGAGGCCCTGAAGCGCCCCGTAGTGGCGCTCGTTGAGGCGCCAGGAATGCACCACCGGCAGCCAGGTGCGGTCCAGCTCGTCGAGCGTGTGCCACAGCGTGCGGGTGGCGCGCTTGAGCACGCTGGTGTAGGCCACGTCGAAGTCGTACCCCTCGGCCTTCAACAGCCGGCCAGACTGCTTGGCCTGCTCGATGCCGAGCGGAGTGAGGTCGACATCGGTCCAGCCGGTGAAGCGGTTTTCGAGATTCCAGGTCGATTCGCCGTGGCGGATCAGTACCAGTTTGTGCATGGGGGAGGCCTTTGGGAACGCTTGCCAAAACCCGACATTCTAAAATCCGCGATTTGCCACTCAAGAGAACACCGTGAAATTCATCGTCGACAACTGGATGCTGATCCTGATTGCGCTCAGCTCCGGCGGCATGCTGGCCTGGCCGCTGCTGCGTGGAGCCACCTCCGGGTCACTGACGGCGCAGGGCGCGGTGCAGCTGATCAACCGCGAGCGCGCCGTGGTGGTCGATGTGCGCGAGCCGGAGGAATTCGCCGCCGGCCACATGACCGGCGCCAAGAACGTGCCGCTCAACCAGCTCGAGGAAAAGCTCGCTGCCGCGGTCAAGAACAAGACGGTGCCCCTCCTGCTGGTGTGCGCCACCGGAGCGCGGGCCCAGCGTGCCGTGGCCATCGCCAAGAAACTCGGTTACGAGCAAGCCCAAGCCGTGGCTGGCGGGCTGAAATCCTGGAAAGAGGCTAACCTGCCGGTTGAAAAGGCCTGAACTTCCCATCCCACATGAGCACGATGCAAGCCGTCAAGATGTACACCACCGCCGTCTGCCCCTACTGCATTCGCGCGAAGCAAATTCTCAAAGCCAAGGGCGTCGAACAGATCGAGGAGATCCGCATCGACGGCGATCCGCAAGCCCGGATCACGATGATGAACATCACCCAGCGGCGCACCGTCCCGCAGATTTTCATCGGCGACACGCATGTCGGCGGCTGCGACGACCTGATCGCCCTCGACGGCCGCGGCGGACTGGTGCCGCTGCTGCAGGGCGGCTGACGCCGCGGGGCGATAATCGCCCCTTTTCCCATCCATCCAAACACGCCAGCCCGCCGTCGGGACATCTCTTCCCCCGGCGGGCGTTGTTTTGACCTTCGAAAGTTCTGCCATGGCCGACCAGCAAGCCCAAGACCCCGTCTTCCAGATCCAGCGCGTCTACCTGAAAGACCTGTCGCTCGAGCAGCCGAACTCGCCGGCCATCCTGCTGGAGCAGGAGCAGCCCACCGTCGACATCCAGCTCGGCGTCGATGCGCAGCCCGTGACCGACGGCATCTTCGAGATCACCGTCTCGGCCACCGTGCAGACCAAGATCCAGGACCGCACCGTGTTCCTGGTCGAGGCCAAGCAGGCCGGCATCTTCGAGATCCGCAACCTGCCCGAAGAGCAGATGGGCCCGATCCTCGGCATCGCCTGCCCGCAGATCGTCTACCCCTACCTGCGCGGCAACGTGGCCGACGTGATCCAGCGCGGCGGCTTCCCGCCAGTGCACCTGGCCGAGATCAACTTCCAGGCCATGTTCGAGCAGCAGCAGGCCCAGGCGGCCGGCCAGGCCTCGCCGATCATCACGCAGTAAGACGTCGGGACAATGCGCAGCCGCCGATGAAGATCTGCGTGCTCGGCGCCGGCGCCTGGGGAACGGCGCTGGCGGTCAATGCGGCCGCCCGACATGCGGTCAGCCTCTGGGCGCGCGACGCGGCCCAGGTGCAGGCCATGCTGGCGGCGCGCGAGAACGCGCGCTACCTGCCCGGCGTTCCGCTTCCCGCCTCGCTGGCTTTGCGCAGCGGCACCGTGCCCGCCGCGGTCGCCGATGCGGATCTGGCGATCATCGCCACCCCCATGGCCGCCCTGCGCGAGCAGCTCCTGTTGCTGCGCGATGCGGCCTGCCCGGTGGCTTGGCTGTGCAAGGGCGTGGAGCCCGCCCTCGCCGGTGCCGACGGCCTGCTGGCTCACGAGATCCAGGCCCAGGTGGCGCCCGGCCTGGTGGCCGGCGTGCTCAGCGGTCCCAGCTTCGCCCTGGAGGTCGCGCAGGGCCGGCCCACCGCGCTGGTCGCCGCCAGTGCTCATCCCGGTCTGCGCGAGGCGCTGGTCAATGCCTTCCACGGCCCGAGCCTGCGTGTCTACGCCAACGAGGACATCGTGGGCGTCGAAGTTGGCGGCGCCGTGAAGAACGTGCTGGCGATCGCCACCGGCCTGGCGGACGGCCTGGCCCTCGGCCTCAATGCACGCGCCGCCCTCATCACCCGCGGCCTGGCCGAGATGACGCGCCTGGGCGTGGCCCTGGGCGCGCGGCCCGACACCTTCATGGGGCTTTCTGGACTGGGCGACCTGGTGCTGACCGCCACCGGCGACCTCTCGCGCAACCGCAAGGTCGGCCTGCTCCTGGCCCAGGGGCAGACGCTGGCGCAGGCCGTGGACTCGCTCGGCCATGTGGCCGAGGGCGTCTACTGCGCGCGCACCGTGGTTCAGCGCGCGCGCCACCTCGGCGTCGAGATGCCCATCGCGGAGAGCGTGGTGGCCCTGCTCGACGGCCGCCTGCGGCCCGCGGAGGCAGTCACGGAACTGATGAGCCGCGAGCCAGGCGTTGAAGCGCCCTGAAGCCCGGCCCCGCAGCAGAACAACACGACATGGACGACAACTTCTTCGACTTCTCCCCGGCCCGGATTGCCGAACTGGCCGCCGCCGATGGCGCGCGCGCCCTGCGCGAGGACGTCGGTGAGGGCGACCTCACCGCCGCCCTGGTGCCCGCCGGCAGCCGCGCCACTGCCCGCGTGCTGCTGCGTGAGCCTGCCGTGCTGTGCGGCGTGCCCTGGGTGGAGGCCGTCGTGCGGCAGCTCGATCCGCAGGCGCGGATCGCCTGGCACGGCGCGGAAGGCACGCGCTGCGCGGCCGGCCAGGCAGTGCTGGAGATCGAGGGAGACGCCCGCGCCTTGCTGACCGCCGAGCGCACCGCGCTCAACTTCCTGCAACTGCTCAGCGCAGTTGCGACGCGCACGGCGGCCTACATGGAAGCGGTGCGCGGCACGCGTGCCGTGATCGTCGACACGCGCAAGACCCTGCCGGGCCTGCGCCTGGCGCAGAAGTACGCCGTGCGTGCCGGCGGCGGCACCAACCACCGTATCGGCCTCTACGACGCCATCCTCATCAAGGAAAACCACATCGCTGCTGCCGGCGGCGTCAGCGCTGCGCTGCGGGCCGCCGGTGAAGCGGGCCGCCGGGCGCGGTTCGTCGAGATCGAGGTCGAGACCCTGGCCCAGTTCGACGAGGCGCTGGCCCAGGGCGCCCGCATGATCCTGCTGGACAACATGGACTTGCCGACCCTGCGCGAGGCCGTGCGCCGCAACGATGCGGTCGCAGGCACCCGCGCCGTGCTGGAGATCTCGGGCGGCGTCACGATGGAGAGCGTGCGCGCCCTGGCCGAGACCGGCGTGGACCGCATCTCCGTCGGCGCCCTGACCAAGGACATCAAGGCCATCGATTTCTCGATGCGTTTCCAGGAAGCGTGATCCATGACATCAGCCGTCATCAGCGTCGACTACGAGCAGCCGGTTTCCGATGCCGCCTGCGGCACACGCCATGCCTGGGCACGCGTGCCGGCCGAACCCTCGCGGGACGAGCGCGAGGCGCTCAAGTCCCGCATCCGCCGTCTCCTGCGCGAGCGCAATGCGGTGATGGTGTCGCATTACTACGTGCATCCCGACCTGCAGGACCTGGCCGAGGAAACAGGCGGCATCGTCAGCGATTCGCTCGAGATGGCGCGCTTCGGCCGCGACCATCCGGCGCAGACCCTGGTCGTCTCCGGGGTGCGTTTCATGGGCGAGACCGCGAAGATCCTCTCGCCCGAGAAGCGCGTGCTGATGCCCGACCTCGATGCCACCTGCTCGCTGGACCTGGGCTGCCCCGCCGATGTTTTCAGCGCCTTCTGCGACCAGCACCCGGACCGCACCGTGGTCGTCTACGCCAACACCAGCGCTGCCGTGAAGGCGCGTGCCGACTGGCTGGTCACCTCCAGCTGTGCGCTCGACGTGGTGGGCGCCCTGCACGCGCAAGGCCGCAAGATCCTGTGGGCGCCCGACCGGCACCTGGGCGACTACATACGGCGCGAGACCGGCGCCGACATGCTGAGCTGGGACGGCGCCTGCATCGTGCACGACGAGTTCAAGGCGCTCGAGCTGGAACTTTTGATCGAGGCCCATCCAGGCGCCAAGGTGCTGGTGCACCCCGAGTCGCCGGCGCCGGTGATCGCGCTTGCCGACGCCGTGGGCTCCACATCGGGCATCCTCGCTGCCGCGCAGCGCATGGAGGCGCGCGAATTCATCGTCGCCACCGACACCGGCCTCCTGCACAAGCTGCGCACGCTGAACCCCGGCAAGACCTTCATCGAGGCGCCCACCGCCGGCAACGGCGCCACCTGCAAGAGCTGCGCGCACTGCCCGTGGATGGCGATGAACGGCCTGGCCGACCTGGCACGCGTGCTGGAAACGGGCGAGGGTGAGGTGCATGTAGCCCCTGCGCTTGGCCTGCGTGCGCGCGTGCCGATCGACCGCATGCTGGCCTTCACCGCGGGGCTCAAGAAGGGGCAGCCGGCGGGCGGCCTGGTGGCGGGCATCGGCGCGGCCTGATGGTGCCCGTCTCCGCGCTCATCGATTTTTCTTCCCCCTTCGAAACGCACGACGCGCCGCGCCTGCGACATGCCTTCGGAGTGCCGCGCGAGATCCTGCAGGCGCGCACGGCGGCCGAGGTCCGGCCCTTGCTCGACGCCGTACAGGCGCAGGCCCTGCGCGGACGCTGGTGCGTGGGTTATCTGCGCTACGAGGCAGCCTGCGCTTTCGATCCGGCACTGGCGGTGCGCGATCCCGACGGACCGCTCGCCTGGTTCGGTGTCCACGACACCGCGCTGCCCTGGCCCGGAGACGATCACGATGCGGCCCAGCCGGCATTGACGTGGGAGGAGATGCTGTCCCGGGGCGAGTTCGACCACGCGCTGACCCGGCTGCGCGAGGCCATCGCCGCCGGTGATCTCTATCAGGCCAGCTACACCTCGATGTTGCGCGGCCGTCTCGACGGCGCTGCGGGCACCGGCCCGCATGCCGCGGCGCGCGCCCTGTTTGCCGCCCTGCAGCGCGCGCAGCCCGGCGGCTACGCAGCCTTCATCGACGATGGCGAGGAGCAGGTCCTGTCGGCGTCGCCCGAGCTGTTCTTCGACTGGCGAGCAGGCCGGCTGCTGGCGCGCCCCATGAAGGGCACGGCCGCGCGCGGGGCGACCGCGCACGAAGATGCCGAGGCCGCGGCTCGCCTGCGTCAGTCGGCCAAAGAGCGCGCCGAGAACGTCATGATCGTCGACCTGCTGCGCAATGACATGTCGCGCCTCGCCGAGCCCTTCTCGGTGCGCGTGCCACGCCTGTTCCATGCCGAGGCGCTGCCGACCGTCTGGCAGATGACCTCCGACGTCGAGGCGCGGACGCGGCCCGGCTGCACGCTCGCCGACGTGTTCGCGGCCCTGTTTCCGTGCGGATCGGTCACGGGCGCCCCCAAGGTCAGTGCCATGCACATGATCCGCGCACTGGAGCGCGGGCCCCGCGGCGTCTACTGCGGCGCCGTGGGCCTGGTCCGGCCCGGCGGCGATGCCACCTTCAACGTGCCGATCCGCACCGTCTCGCTGCGCGGCGGGGTGGCCCGTTGCGGCATCGGCAGCGGCATCGTCGCCGAATCGCAGCCTGACGGCGAATGGCAGGAATGGCAGCACAAGCGCGCCTTCCTCGATCGCGCCAGTGCGCCCTTCGAACTGCTGGAGACGCTCGCGCTCGAAGACGGCCGATTGCGCGATGCGCCGGCCCACGTCGCGCGCATGGCCGCCGCGGCAGGGCATTTCGGCTACCCCTGGCCGGAGCAGGCCGCGGCGCAGCGCCTGGAAGCGCTGCGCAAGGCGCATCCGCTGGACAACTGGCGCGTGCGACTTCTGCTCGACCACGGCGGCCGATTGCGGGCGCAGGCCTTCGCGCAAGACACCGCGCCGCAGCGCGTGCGCCTGCAGTTGGCCGATCGGGCCTTCGGCGCGTCGGATAGCGAATTCGTGCGCTTCAAGACCACCCGCCGCTCGCACTACGAGGCCTTCGCGCCCACGCGCGCGGGCGTGTTCGACACCCTGCTGTGGAACCCGCGGGGCGAGTTGACCGAATGCACGCGCGGCAACGTGGCCCTGCGCATCGATGGCCGGTGGGTGACGCCGCCGCTGGCCTGCGGCCTGCTGGGCGGGGTCGGCCGGGAGCGCTGGCTGCGCGAAGGCCGGATGACGGAGTCGGTGGTGTGCCTGCAGGACCTCCCGCGAGTGGAGGCGCTGGCCTTCGTGAACAGCCTGCGGGGCTGGATCGACGCGGAGCTCGACCCGACGGTGGCCTGAACCGGCGACGCCCGTCGCCCGAAGTCAGGCGGCGGCGAGCTCGAGCAGGCACTCGTCGCCGAGTGCATCGCGCCAGACGCGCACTCGCGAGGGCTGCGGCCGCAGGTCCGACAGCGCGCGGGAGATGAACAGGCAAAGGTTTTCCAAGGTCGGGATGCCCAGGCCCGGCACCTCGTCGAGCAGATGGTGGTCGAGTTGCACGCGCACCGCCCGCAGGCGTTCGCGAAGCAGGCCGAGGTCGATGACCATGCCGGTGGCGGGATCGAGCGGGCCGCGGACTGCAACCTCCGCGTGGTAGGTGTGGCCGTGTATGCGTCGGCTGGCGTCGGACTCGATCTCGCGTCGCAGCGTGTGGGCGGCGTCGAAGAAGAAGCGTTGGCTGAGGGTGAATTGCGGGATAGGCATCGGATACAGGTGGGGGCGCTGCGCGCCGCCCAGGGTGAGCTTCGCGTCAGCGGATGCCGGTCAGTTTGTGGGTCTGGAGGCTCAGCCGCCAGCCGGGCCGTTGCATGCAGGTGTCGATGCACAGCGCGGTGTTCTCGGCCTGCGCCGGGCCGTCCATGGGCTGCAGGAAGCGATGGGCGAACTGCCCGTGCGCTTCCAGCGCATCGAGCGCCAGGCCGGGCTGCGGCCAGACGACCTTGAGCTCCTGCCCGCTGCGCTGGACCCAGGGCGCGCCGGCCTTCGGGCTGATGCACAGCCAGTCGATGCCCTCGGGCGCGGCGATGGTGCCGTTGCTTTCCACCGCGATGCGGAAGCGGCGCGCGTGCAGCGCGGCCACGAGCGCCGCGTCGACCTGCAACAGCGGCTCCCCGCCGGTGAGCACGACCAGCCGGTGCTCGGCATCCTCGGCAGGCCACTGCGCGGCGATGGCGTCAGCCAGCGACCCGGCGCTCGCGAACTTGCCGCCCAGCGTGCCGTCCGTGCCCACGAAATCGGTATCGCAGAAGCGGCAGACGGCGCTTTCGCGGTCACGCTCACGGCCACTCCACAGGTTGCAGCCGGCAAAGCGGCAGAAGACGGCGGGCATGCCGGCCTGGGCACCTTCGCCTTGCAGGGTGTAGAAGATCTCCTTGACGCTGTAGCTCATCAAGAAATCAGCGGTCGATTTCCAGGTTGTCGATCAACCTCGTCGTGCCGAGCCTGGCCGCCGCCAGGGCCACCAGCGGCTCGCCGGCCGCCGGTGCCTGCAGGTCGGCGCGGCGGCGCAGCACCATGTAGTCGGGCTTCCAGCCTCGCGCTTCCAGCGAACGCATCGCGCGCGCCTCGATCGCGGCGAGATCGCGCTCGCCGGAGCGCACCGCATCGGCCATCGCGCGCAAGGCCTTGGACAGCTGTGCCGCCTCGGCCCGCTCGGCCTTGCTCAGGTAGCCGTTGCGCGAGGACAGCGCCAGTCCGTCCTCGGCGCGCCGCGTCTCGCTGCCCACGATCTCGATCGGCAGCGCGAACTGCCGCACCATGTGGCGGATCATCATCAGTTGCTGGTAGTCCTTCTTGCCGAACACCGTGAAGCGCGGCTGCACGCAGGCGAAGAGCTTCATCACCACCGTGCAGACGCCGACGAAGAAGCCGGGCCGGAAATGCCCTTCGAGGATGTCGGCCAGCACCGGGTCGGGATGCACCTTGCAGGTCTGCGGCTCGGGGTAGAGCGCCTTCTCGTCGGGCGCGAACAGCAGGTCGCAGCCGACCGAGCGCAGCTTTTCGCAGTCGCTGTCCCAGGTGCGTGGGTAGCTGTCGAAGTCCTCGTGCGGCAGGAACTGCAGCCGGTTGACGAAGATGCTGGCCACCGTGACGTCGCCCAGTGGCTTGGCCTCGCGCACCAGCGCCATGTGCCCCTCGTGCAGGTTGCCCATGGTGGCGACCAAGGCGGGACGCTGGTAGCGGCCAAGGAATTCGCGCAGTTCGGGAAGGGTGTGTGCAATGTGCATGGGGTGTCCTACCAGGCGTGGAGCTGGTCGTCGGGAAAGCTGCCGTCCTTCACCGCGCGCACATAAGCCTCGATGGCCGGGGCGATGCCGTCGGCGCCCTGCATGAAGTTGCGCACGAACTTCGCCATCTTTCCGAGGTTCATGCCCAGCATGTCGTGCAGCACCAGCACCTGGCCGGCGGTGCCGCGGCCGGCACCGATGCCGATGGTGGCGCAGTGCTTCAGCTCGCCCGTCAGCGCTGCGGCCAGCGCGGCCGGCACCATCTCCAGCACCAGCATCGCCGCGCCCGCGTCCTGCAGCGCATGGGCCTCGCGCTTGAGCCGGGCCGCGGCCTCGTCGCCCTTGCCCTGCACGCGGTAGCCGCCCAGGGCGTGCACCGTCTGCGGCGTGAGGCCCAGGTGGGCGCAGACGGGGATGCCGCGCTCGACCAGGAAGCGCACGGTCTCGCTGGTCCAGCCGCCGCCTTCGAGCTTGACCATGTGGGCGCCGGCCTGCATCAGCACCGTAGCGCTGCGCAGTGCCTGCTCGCGCGACTCGTGGTAGCTGCCGAAGGGAAGGTCGGAGATCAGCCAGGACGTGCCCTGCACCCGGTGCAGTCCGCGAAACACGCACTCGGTGTGGTAGCGCATGGTCTCCAGCGTCACGCCCGCCGTGCTGTGCAGGCCCTGGCAGACCATGCCCAGCGAGTCGCCGACCAGGATGCATTCGACGCCTGCCGCATCGGCCATGGCTGCGAAGGTGGCGTCGTAGGCGGTCAGCATGACGATCTTCTCGCCGCGCGCGTGCATGTCGGCCAGGCGCGGCAGGCTCAGCGGCTTGCGCTGCGCGGGCGCCGAGGCGGGCGGCAGGGTGCCGTAGGGCGTGGCCGCGCTGGCGGCAGGCGTGGATGGCATGGTCGAGATTTCTCCGGGGATCGGCCGCAGGCCGGGTCGGGGGTGGGGCGCGCGGCAAGGCGCCCTGGGACTGCGCTCAGGCGGGGACGGCTTCGCCCGATGCGGGCTGCACCGGGATATGTGCGCGCTCTTCCTCGATGCGGTTCGCGCCGTCCACGAACACCAGCTTCGGCTGGTGGCTGCGCACCTGGTCCTCGGGCACCAGGCCGAAGGCGGCGATGATGACCAGGTCGCCCAGCGAGGCCCGGCGCGCGGCCGAGCCGTTGAGCGAGATGATGCCGCTGCCGCGCTGGCCGCGGATCGCGTAGGTCACGAAGCGCTCGCCGTTGTTGATGTTCCAGACGTGGATCTGCTCGTTCTCCGCCAGGCCCGCGGCTTCCAGCAGGTCTTCGTCGATGGCGCAGGAGCCCTCGTAGTGCAGCTCGCAGTCGGTGACGGTCGCGCGATGGATCTTGGACTTGAGCAGGGTACGGAACATGGGGTCGAGGCGAAGTGTGGGTGGGGAATCTCGCCGATGGCCTGAAGCCGGGCCGCGGGGAGCAAGGCGTCGAATGCTAGTGGAGAACCATTCAAAGAAAAATTCCGGTCAGGAACTTTGCGCGCCTGCAGCTCACCATTCTTCAGATGGCCGGCGGCACCAGGATGGTCGGCGCCGCGGGCGCGGCGAGCGAAGGGTAGTCGCGGCTGAAGTGCAGCCCGCGGCTCTCGCGCCGGGCCTGCGCCGAGCGCACGATGAGCTCGGCCACCTGCACCAGGTTGCGCAGCTCGAGCAGGTCGCGCGTGACGTGGAAATGGGCGTAGAACTCCTGGATCTCGCGATCCAGCAGCGCGATGCGATGAGCCGCGCGTTCCAGGCGCTTGTTGGTGCGCACGATGCCCACGTAGTCCCACATGAAGCGGCGCAGCTCGTCCCAGTTGTGAGAGATGACCACCGTCTCGTCGGCGTCGGTGACGCGGCTGTCGTCCCAGGCCGGCAGCGAGGCGCCGCCACGGGCCGGCGCCTCGGAGATCGCCTGCGCGGCGGCGCGGGCGAACACCATGCATTCGAGCAGCGAGTTGCTGGCCAGCCGGTTGGCGCCGTGCAGCCCCGTGCAGGCGGTCTCGCCGACAACGTGCAGCCCCGGCACGTCGGTGCGGCCCGCGAGGTCCGTGAGCACCCCGCCGCAGGTGTAGTGCGCGGCCGGCACCACCGGGATCGGCTCGCGCGTGATGTCGATGCCCAACTCGGCGCAGCGCGCCAGGATGTTGGGGAAATGTTCGCGCAGGAAGCCCGGGCTCTGGTGCGAGATGTCCAGGTGCACGCAATCCAGCCCGTGCTTCTTCATCTCGAAGTCGATGGCGCGCGCCACCACGTCGCGCGGCGCGAGCTCGGCGCGCGCATCGTGCGCAGGCATGAAGCGGGCGCCGCCTGCCGACTCGGGCAGCTTCAGCAGCCCGCCTTCGCCCCGCACTGCCTCGCTGATGAGGAAGGACTTCGCATGCGGGTGGTAGAGGCACGTCGGGTGGAACTGGATGAACTCCATGTTCGCCACCCGGCAGCCCGCGCGCCAGGCCGCGGCGATGCCGTCGCCGGTGGCGGTGTCGGGATTGGTGGTGTAGAGGTAAACCTTGCCCGCGCCGCCGGTGGCCAGGATGGTGTGGGGCGCGCGGAAGGTGAGCACCTCGTCGGTGGCCTCGTCCAGTGCATAGAGGCCCAGGCAGGCCGGATCCTTCAGGCCCAGCTTGTGGCCGGTGATCAGGTCCACCAGCGTGTGCTGCTCGAACAGCGTCACGTTCGGCGTGCGGCGCACGGTGTCGATCAGCGTGCGCTGCACCGCGGCGCCGGTGGCATCGGTGGCATGGACGATACGGCGCTGGCTATGCCCGCCCTCGCGCGTCAGGTGCAGCTCGCCGTTCTCCAGCGAGAAGGGCACGCCGAGCCCGCGCAGCCAGGCGATGGCCTCGGGCGCGTGCTCCACGACGAAGCGCGTGGCCGCCAGGTCGCACAGGCCGGCGCCGGCGACCAGCGTGTCGTCCACATGCGACTGCAGGCTGTCGTCCTCGCCCAGCACCGCGGCGATCCCGCCCTGCGCCCACTGGCTGGCGCCATCGGCCAACGCCCGCTTGGTGATCACCGCCACGCGGTGCGTGGGCGCGAGGTGCAGCGCGGCGCTGAGGCCGGCCAGCCCGCTGCCGACGATGAGAACGTCGAAATCATGCATATATTGGCTCACCCCCAGGTTGGCTCACTTCGTGTAGCCGCCCACCCCCTCACCGGGGGCGACACCAGCGGCCCGGCAAAGCCGGTTCCGCGGTGTCTCCCGAACGGGCCTGGCTTCGCCGCCCTCGAATCGATGATCACGGGTCGGGCAATGGTCGACTGATGCGCTGAAAAGGGCAGCATCATGCTGGCGAGTAGGCCAGCCGGACGTAGATGGGTGCGAAGGCCTCGGCCTGGGTGATGTCGATCAGCGTCTCCTTCGCCAGCTCCAGCATGGCGATGAAGGTGACGATCATCACCGGCGTGCCGCGGTTGACGTCGAACAGCTTCTCGAACTCGACGAACTGCCGGCCCTGCAGATGGCGCAGCACGATGCTCATGTGCTCGCGCACGCTGAGCTCCTCGCGCGAGATCTTGTGGTGCTGCACGAGCTTGGCCCGGCGCAGGATATCGGCCCAGGCGTCGCGCAGGTCGACCACGTTCACGTCGGGGAAGCGCGGCTTGAGCGATTGCTCGATGTAGACCTGTGCCTTCCAGAAATCGCGGCCCGCCTGCGGCATCGCGCTGAGCGAGGCGGCCTGCAGCTTGGCCTGCTCGTATTCGAGCAGGCGGCGCACCAGCTCGGCCCGCGGGTCCTCGACCTCCTCGCCCTCGGCAGTCTTCTTGGGCGGCAGCAGCATTCGCGACTTGATCTCGATCAGCATCGCCGCCATCAGCAGGTATTCGGCTGCCAGC
This sequence comes from Variovorax sp. RA8, assembly GCF_901827175.1. Lineage (NCBI taxonomy): Bacteria > Pseudomonadati > Pseudomonadota > Betaproteobacteria > Burkholderiales > Comamonadaceae > Variovorax > Variovorax sp. RA8. Next base: position 1,833,453 of record NZ_LR594662.1, read on the forward strand.
TCGAGGTTGGTTTGGCGCACCTGGTCGACATAGGCCAGGTACTGGCGCGTCAGCCCCGCCATCGGGATGTCGAGAATGTTGAAGTTCTGCTTGCGGATCAGGTAGAGCAGCAGGTCCAGCGGCCCCTCGAACGCCTCGAGGAAGACTTGCAGCGCCTCGGGCGGGATGTAGAGGTCGCTCGGCAGCGCGAACAGCGGCTCGCCATAGAGCCGGGCCAGCGCGACCTGGTCGATCACCTCGGGCATGGCGGCGATCGGCGGCGCGTCATCGTCCGCGACGATTTCGGGGCCTTCGGTGCGCGCCTGCTCGCTCGCGCTCGCGTCCCGGTGGCTCGCTACGGGCCGGATGGGCACTGCTTACTTCACTCGGGTCTGGTAGACGTAGGGCTGCTGCGGCACTGCGGCCTGCTGGTACTCCTCGAGCATGGAGCGGTCCAGGTGCTTGTCCCACAGCAGGCCGCGGCCGGCGCGCTGTTCGGCTTCGAGCGTGGGTTTCTTCTGCTTCATCTCCTCGATGAAGTTCGTGATCTCGGAGGTGTAGTGGGGGCGGGCGAAGATGGACATGGGGTTGGACCTTTGGAAGCGAATTTTACCGGGGCCGAATCCCTGGCGGCGGGACACGGGGGGTGCTTTGCCCAAAACTGAGCGCATAGACTCGGCCTTGCTCAACTGAAGGGGTCGAATGGTGCAAGGACGAATGGGACGCCGGCGCGCGGTGGCCGCCGTGCTGGCCGCGGCGTGCTGCCTCGCGGGCTGCGACCCGAAGCGCATCAGCGAGCTGGAAGAGGGTGTCTCGACCGAGGCCGACGTGCGTGCGCGCTTCGGCGAGCCCGAGAACGTCTGGGACTCGCCCACCGGACGGGTGTTCGAATACAACCGCCAGCCGCAGGGCCAGAAGAACTACATGATCACCATCGGCCCCGACGGCAAGATGGCGGCACTGCGCCAGGTGCTCACGCCCGAGAACTTCGCCCGCGTGCAGCCCGGGATGGCGATGGAGGATCTGCGCAAGCTGCTGGGCAAGCCGGCGCGGCGCACGCCCTATCCGCTGAAGAACGAAACCGCGTGGGAATGGCGCTGGGTGCAACCGCCGAACTCGCCGATGGTGTTCACCGCCACGCTGAACGACGATCAGCGAGTGGTGAGCGCGGGCTCATCGCCCGATCGCAGCACCGAGGCGAACGCCAACTAGTGAGCCGCTGCGGGCATGCCGGTCCGTAACTCTTCCGCGAAGCCCGAGCGCTCCATCACCTCGAGCGGCTGCGCCTGCACCGAGTCGATCCGAAGCACGCCGCCGCGCGCCAGCACGGCTTTGTGCACCTGGCGCAGCGCGTCGAGTCCGGTCGTGTCGAGCAGGATCAGGTGCATCGCGTCGAGCACCACCGTCAGGCCGCGAGGCGCCCTCTCGATGGCTTGCACCGTCGGGTCGAGCTTGGCGGCGGCGCCGAAGAAAAGGGCTCCGTAGAGCCGGAAGGTCAGCACCGGCGGCTCCAGCGCCACCATCTCGACGCTGAACAGCTTGCTCATGCGGCGCACGAACAGCGCACAGGCCAGCACGATGCCCGCCTGCACCGCCACCGTGAGGTCGAACACGACGGTCAGGAAGAAGGTCCCCAGCATCAGCACGCGGTAGTCGCGGCTGGCGCGACGCAGGATGTAGGGCGACAACTCCCGCCACTCTCCCATGTTCCAGCCCACGAAGAGCAGGATGCCGGCCAGCACCGACAGCGGCACGTGCTGGGCGAGCGGCGCCGCCAGCAGCACCACCACCAGCAGCGTGATTGCATGCACGATGCCGGCAACGGGCGAGTTCGCGCCCGCGCGCACGTTGGTCACGGTGCGGGCGATGGTGCCGGTGGCCGGCATACCGCCGAAGAAGGGCGTGACCAGGTTCGCCACGCCTTGCGCCATCAGTTCCTGGTTCGGATCGTGGCGCGGCAGGCCGCTGACCTGGTCGGCGACACGCGCGCACAGCAGCGATTCGATTGCGCCCAGCAGCGCAATGGTGAGAGTGGGTGTCACCAGCTGCTTGACGGTTTCCCAGGTGAACTCGGGGAGCGCAAAGCTCGCCATGCCTTGCGGAATGCCGCCGAATCGGGTGCCGATGGTCTCCACCGGCAGGCTGAAGCCCCAGGACACCAGCGTGAGCGTGACGAGCGCGACGATCGGCCCCGGTACGCGCGAACCGGCGCGCACGGCGCGCAGCTCGGCGATCCGGCCCAGCACGAGGCGCACCCCGTAGCCGAAACGCGTCTTGTCGTGCAGCAGCGTAGGCCATACGAACAGTCCGATGAGGCAGGCCGAGCCGAGCCCGAAGGCATACGGATTGAAGGAGCCGATGTGGATGGCCAGCGTGTGCAACTGCGAGAACATGTCGGCCGGCATCTTCGGGATGGTCAGCCCCAGCCAGTCCTTGAGCTGCGAGATCAGAATGAGCGCTGCGATGCCGTTGGTGAAGCCGATCACGATCGACACCGGCACGTAGCGCACCAGCGTGCCGAGCCGGAACAGCCCCATCAGGAACAGCAACACCCCGGCTCCGGCGGTGGCGATCAGCAGATTGGCCACGCCGTAGCGCTCGACGATGCCGTAGACGATCACGATGAAGGCGCCGGCCGGCCCGCCGATCTGCACCGCCGATCCGCCCAGGGCCGCGACCAGGAAGCCGGCGATGATCGCGGTCCAGATGCCGGCCTCCGGCTTGAGCCCGGAGGCGATGGCGAAGGCCATGGCCAGCGGCAATGCCACGATGCCCACCGTGAGGCCGGCGCCGAGGTCCTTGAGAAAGCGCTGTTGGTTGTAGCCGGCCAGCGCGTCGATCAGCCGGGGACGAAAGCGTGCGATCGGTGGGGGCGAACTCATGGCGCTATTGTGGATGCGCCTTCTTGCCCGGGCTCAGCGGGATTCGTCGTCGCCGGGCAGCACTGCGTCGGCCGCGGCGCCCACCGCCTTGCCGGTGATGCGCGCGGTGCCGATGGCCGCATCGGCTGCCAGGCCCACGGCGCCGGCGGTCACGCTCACCGCGGTGCTGGCCACGGTGACCACGGCACAGCCGCCCAGCGGCAGGCCGCATGCGAGGATGAGGATGGCGGACAGTGCAATGTGCTTCATGGGCAGGCTGCGATCAGGTCGGGGGCGCGTCAGCGTACCCGCATGCCGGGTTGAGCGCCAGGCCAGGGCTCCAGCACGTAGATCCCGGGCTCGGCCTTCTCGTCGGCATGACTGGCAGCCAGCACCATGCCTTCGGAAATACCGAACTTCATCTTGCGCGGCGCCAGGTTGGCGACCAGCACGGTGAGCTTGCCGACCAGCTGCTCGGGCTGGTAGGCCGAGGCGATGCCGGAGAACACGTTGCGCGTGCGGCCTTCGCCGGCATCGAGCGTGAGGTGCAGCAGCTTGGTGGAGCCCTCGACCTTCTGACAGGCCACGATCTTCGCGATGCGCAGGTCGATCTTTGCGAAGTCGTCGATGGTGATGGTTGGCGCGATGCCTTCGCCGCCGGGCAGGGCAGTGGCTGCGGCGGCTTCTGCCATCGGCTCGGGCGCCTCGAACAACTGGTCGATCTGCTTGGCGTCGACGCGCTGCATCAGGTGCTTGTACTCGGCGATCGCGTGGCCTTCGCCAAGCAGCCGCGCCGCATCGGCGAACAGCAGCGGCTCGCTGCGCAGGAAGCCCTCGACCTGCGCGGCGAGCGCCGGCAGCACCGGCTTCAGGTAGATGGTCATCAGGCGGAAAGCCTCGATGCAGGTGGTGCACACATCGTGCAGGCGCACTTCCATCCCGGCCTGCTTGGCGAGCTCCCAGGGCTTGTTCTGGTCCACGTACTCGTTGACCTTGTCGGCCAGCGCCATGATCTCGCGCAGCGCGCGGGCGAAGTCGCGCCCGTCGTACAGCGCGGCGAGCGGCCGGGCTGCTTCCTGCAGCGTCGCCAGCAGCGCGGCGCCATCGGTGCTCACGATGCCCAGCTTGCCGCCGAAGCGCTTGGCGACGAAGCCGGCCGCGCGGCTCGCGATGTTGATGTACTTGCCGATCAGGTCCGCGTTCACGCGGGCGATGAAGTCGTCGGGGTTGAAGTCGACGTCCTCCACCTTGGCGTTGAGCTTGGCCGCGATGTAGTAGCGCAGCCACTCGGGGTTCATGCCGATCGAGAGGTACTTGAGCGGGTCGATGCCGGTGCCGCGGCTCTTGCTCATCTTCTCGCCCGAGACGGTGATGAAGCCGTGCACGTTCACCTGGCCGGGCGTCTTGCGGCCGCTGAACTGCAGCATCGCGGGCCAGAACAGCGTGTGGAAGTAGACGATATCCTTGCCGATGAAGTGAACCTGCTCCACTGCCGGATCGGCCACGAAGTCGTCGAAGCTTTGCGTGGTGCGCGAGGGCTCGTGCCAGTGGGCCGCCGCCTGGCCCTTGTCGAAGTGGTTCTTCAGGCTGGCCAGGTAGCCGATGGGCGCGTCCAGCCAGACGTAGAAATACTTGCCCGGTGCATCCGGGATCTCGATGCCGAAATAGGGCGCCTCGCGCGAGATGTCCCAGTCCGCCATGCCGGCCTCGAACCACTCGCCGGCCTTTTTCGCCATCTCCGGCTGCAGCTTGCCGTCCTGCGTCCAGGTCTTGAGGAAGTCGACCACCTTCGGATCGGAGAGCTTGAAGAAGAAGTGCTCGGAGCTGCGCAGCTCGGGGGCCGCGCCGGTCAGCGTCGAATACGGGTTGATCAGTTCGGTGGGCGCGTACACGCTGCTGCACACCTCGCACGAATCGCCGTACTGGTCCTTGGCGTGGCACACCGGGCATTCGCCCTTGATGTAGCGGTCGGGCAGGAACATGCCCTTCACCGGATCGTAGAACTGCTCGATGGTGCGCGTGGCGATCATGCCCGCCGCCTTGAGCTTCCTGTAGATGCCCTGGGCGAGCTCGGTGTTCTCCGGGCTGTCGGTGGAGTGCCAGTTGTCGAAGCGGATGTGGAAGCCGTCGAGGTATTCCTTGCGGCCGGCCGCGATCTCGCCGACGAATTCCTGCGGCGTCTTGCCGGCCTTCTCGGCCGCGATCATGATCGGCGCGCCGTGCGCATCGTCGGCGCCAACGAAGTGCACCATGTGCCCCTGCATGCGCTGGAACCGCACCCAGATGTCGGCCTGGATGTATTCCATGATGTGGCCGACGTGGAACTTGCCGTTGGCATACGGCAGGGCGGTGGTAACGAAGAGCTTGCGCTGGGGCATCGAGGGCGCTTTCTGGGGGAACGGACGGGAGCCGGCGGCCGTGCGGCCGGCGGGAGGGGCATTTTAGGCGGCGCACGGCGCTTACACTTTGGCCCCCATTCGAGCCGCTGCCATGACCTCTGCCCTGCCGATCCTGTCCGCCGTCGAAACCCGCGTCCTCGGCGTGCTGGCCGAGAAGCAGCGCACCGTGCCCGACAGCTACCCGCTGACGCTCAACACCCTGGTGGCCGGGTGCAACCAGAAGACCAGCCGCAACCCGCTGATGGAGCTGTCCGAGACCGAGGTCCAGGCCGCGCTGGACAGCCTCAAGGGCTACAGCCTCGTCATGGAGTCCAGCGGCGGGCGCGTCGCGCGCTACGAGCACAACATCGAGCGCGTGCTGCGCGTGCCCTCCCAGTCGACCATCCTGCTGACGGTGCTGATGCTGCGCGGCCCGCAGACCGCCGGCGAGCTGCGCATCGCCACCGAGCGGATGCACAACTTCGCCGACATCTCCTCGGTCGAGGCCTTCCTGGACGAGCTGGCAGAGCGGCCGGCCGGCGCGCTGGTCGTGAAGCTCGCGCGACTGCCGGGGGCGCGCGAGAACCGCTGGATGCAGCTGCTCTCTGGACCGCCTTCGGAGCAGGCGATGGAGACGGCGGGGGCGCCGGCCGGTCGCGGCGACGCTTCGCTCGGCGAGGTGGCGGCGCTGAAGGCCAACGTCGCCCGGCTCGAGGCCGAGGTCGCGGCCCTCAAGGCGCTGACCGCGCGCATCTGTTCGGAACTGGGCATCGCCGACCAGGCCTGAAGCCCCGCGCATGAAGGACGCGGTCTTCTTCCGCCCCTCGACCTGGGCGACCCCGCTGCCCCACCCGTGCACAGTTCGAAAGTGCCTTCCTGGCGGCCGGCGCCGAGTCGGCCGCCTCCTTCCTGACCAACGGCATGCTGGCGTGTAGGGTGAACGCGGGGCCGGCGAACCCCTCCTTGGCGCCGCACTAGACTACCGGCCATCAGGAGCCCCCATGACCGTTACACCCCAGGCGCTCGCCGAAGCGCTCAAGACCGTCCTCGACCCCAACACGGGCAAGGACTTCGTCAGCACCAAATCGCTGAAGAACCTCCAGATCCACGAGGGCGATGTCTCCTTCGACATCGAGCTCGGCTACCCCGCCAAGAGCCAGGCCCCGGCGCTGCGCAAGGCGCTGGTCGCGGCGGCGAAGACCGTGCCGGGCGTCGAGAACGTCTCGGCCAACATCGCGACCAAGGTGATCAGCCATGCCGTGCAGCGCGGCGTGCAGCTGATGCCCAACGTCAAGAACATCATCGCCGTGGCCTCGGGCAAGGGCGGCGTGGGCAAGAGCACCACTGCCGCCAACCTCGCGCTTGCCCTCGCGGCGGAGGGGGCCAGTGTCGGCCTGCTCGATGCCGACATCTACGGCCCCAGCCAGCCGATGATGCTGGGCATCTCGCGCCGCCCCGAGAGCGAGGACGGCAAGACCATGGAGCCGCTGGAGAACCACGGCGTGCAGGTGATGTCCATCGGCTTCCTGGTCGACCAGGACGAGGCCATGATCTGGCGCGGCCCCATGGCCACGCAGGCGCTGGAGCAGCTCCTGCGCCAGACCAACTGGAAGGACCTCGACTACCTGATCGTCGACATGCCGCCCGGCACCGGCGACATCCAGCTCACGCTGTCGCAGCGCGTGCCGATGACCGGCGCGGTGATCGTCACCACCCCGCAGGACATCGCGCTGCTCGACGCCAGGAAGGGCATCAAGATGTTCGAGAAGGTGGGCGTTCCCATCCTCGGCATCGTGGAGAACATGGCGGTGCACGTGTGCTCCAACTGCGGCCACGTCGAGCACATCTTCGGTGCCGAGGGCGGCAAGAAGATGGCCGAGCAGTACGACATGGCCTACCTGGGCGCGCTGCCGCTGGACATCAACATCCGGCTGCAGGCCGACAGCGGCAAGCCGACGGTGGTGGCCGACCCCGATGGCGAAGTGGCGGGCATCTACAAGGCGGTCGCGCGCCGGGTCGCGGTGGGCATCGCCGAGAAGGCCAAGGACTTCTCGGCGAAATTCCCGACCATCACGGTCAGCAAAAACACTTGACGTTGCCTGCATGAACCTGCTCGCCTCGATGCGCTACCTGGTCGCGCTGAGCGAGCACCGCCACTTCGGCCGCGCCGCGCAGGCCTGCTACATCACGCAGCCGGCGCTGTCGAACGCGCTGCGCGCATTGGAATCCGAGTTCGGCGTGGTGATCGTCAAGCGCGGACGCACCTATGCAGGCCTCACGCACGAGGGCGAGGCGGTGCTGGCCGCGGCGCACCGCATGCTGCACGAGAACGAGGTGCTGCAACAGCTGCTCAAGAGCGAGGAAGCGCATCCGCGCGGCGGCCTGCGCATGGCCGCCGTGCCGACCGCGATTCCCATGCTGGCGCGCTTCGCGGCGCGGCTGCAGGCCCGGCATCCGGGCATCGCGCCGACCGTGCTGTCGATGAGCTCGCTGGAGCTGGAGACCGGGCTGGAGAACCTGTCGCTGGACATCGCCCTCGGCTACACCGAGCGCATGCACCTGCGCGAGGTCAAGCTCACGGCCTGGCCGCAGAGCATCGAGCACTACTTCCTGCTGCGCCGCGGCAAGCAAGCCGAGACGGCGACCCTGCGCATCGGCGCCCCCATCGGCTGGGCCGAGGCGGCGCGCCTGCCGCTGTGCCTGCTCACGCCGGAGATGCACAACCGCGCCATCGTCGACCAGGCCTTCGCGACGGCGGGCGCCACCGTCGTGCCGGCCATCGAAACCAATTCGGTGCTGACGCTCGCGCTCAGCGTGATCTCGGGCGAGGTCTGCGCGGTGCTGCCTGGCGCCATGGTGGATGCGGTGCGCGGCCAGGGCGCCCTCGAGGCGCTGCCCCTGGTGGCGCCGGAAGTGCGCACGCCGATCGGCTTCATGACCCAGACGGCCGTTCGGCCCTCCCGCGCGCTCGACGCCGCGCTGGCGATGCTGCAGGAGCCGGCCTGGCGCGCCGAGGTGGCGGCGCACAGCGGCTCGCTCGGTGCCTCCACGGGCGCCTCCTCCCCGATGGCCTGAGTCGGCGGCTAGACGAGCGATTTCGCGTTGGTGAGCACGTAGTCGCAGGCCTGGGTCTTGAGCTTGGCGCCCAAGCTCTTGAGGTTGAGCGAAGCGCCGTCGCTGCCTTGCAGCAGACCCTTGCTTCCATTGGCGAACCCCGTCTGCTGCGCCTTGTTGCCGGTGACCATGCCCAGCAGCTTGTCCTTGACTCCACCGGCCGCGTTGTTGCTCAGGTAGTTGTTCTTGATGCAGTACTGGAGCACGCCGGCTGCATTGCCCATGCTGCTCGCTCCGATGGCTGGCATCGAAATGCCGAGGCTCTTGGCGAGCGCGGCGCCGGCGGCCCCCGTCGTTCCGGCATTGCCGGCGGTGCCCGACTCGGTTCCTGCGTTCGCGCCGCCCAGGTTGTTCTTGAGCGCATCGAGCATCTGGTTCTGGGCAAAGCTCGCCTGCGCAAGGGCCAGCAGCGCGGCGGTGGCCACTATCGTTGGAAAGTGCATGATCGTCTCCAGCGGAGCCTGATGCCCCGTCCGGGTCAGGATAGCGCGAAAGGTCTGCGCGGGGCTGCGCGCCGCTGGCGGCCTTCATTTCCAAATTGAATCACCCGATGTGTGGATTCAATTTGCCAAGCGTCCCGGCCCGCTCCACAGTGCAACCGCGGCATCCCGCCGTCGACGGCCGAGGCAATGAACCACCCAGGCACCCAGAACGAGATCCAGGCGATCCCCCTCGCCACCCCAGACCAGTTGCGCGACCGCATCCGCCGCAAGAGCAAGCTCAAGGGGCGCCAGCCCGAGGCTGAGGCGCTGCGGGAAGTGCGCGAGCTCATCGGCCCGAATCCCGACGGCGGCTGGCCCCGCGACCTTCTCATCGAGCACCTGCACCGGCTCAACGACGCCTGCCTCGGCCTGCACGACCGGCACCTGGTGGCCCTGGCCTCGCTCACGAACATCCCGATGGCCGAGGTCTACGAGGTCGCGACCTTCTATCACCACTTCGAGATCCTGCGCGGCGACCAGCAGGCTCCCGGCCTCACCGTGCGCGTGTGCGACGGACTGGCCTGCGAGCTGGCGGGCGCACAGGACCTGCTGGCGCGGCTGCCCGCGCTGCTGGGTGCGGCGGGCCGCCAGGACGTGCGTGTGATCTCCGCGCCCTGCATCGGCCGCTGCGAGCAGGCGCCCGCCGCGGCGGTTCACCAGCGCGCCGTGCCGATGGCGAACCCGGACAAGATCCTGCAGGCGCTCGAATCGCCGCCGCCGCCCCGCGAGACCGGGCATTTCGTGCCCTCGGACTTCGCCGAAAAAAGCGTGACGCCAGCGCTCGATGCGGTGCAGACGCTGCCGCCCTTCACCGACTACGCCACCTACCGCGCCCACGGCGGCTACGCCCTGGCGGCGGCACTGGTCAACGGCGAGCAGGACGCCGAGGCCGTGATCCAGGCCATGGAAGACTCCGGCCTGCGCGGCCTCGGCGGCGCGGGCTTCCCGGCAGGGCGCAAGTGGCGCATCGTGCGCGAGCAGCCGGCGCCCCGGCTGATGGCCGTCAACATCGACGAGGGCGAGCCCGGCACCTTCAAGGACCGCGCCTACCTCGAGCGCGATCCGCACCGTTTCCTCGAAGGCCTGCTGATCGCGGCGCAGGTGGTGGGCACCGAGGCCTGCTACATCTACCTGCGGGACGAATACCACGACTGCCGCGCACTGCTGGAAGCAGAGCTGGCCAGGCTCCAGGCCGACCCGCCCTGCGAGCTGCCGCGCATCGAGCTCAGGCGCGGCGCCGGCGCCTATATCTGCGGCGAGGAGTCCGCGATGATCGAGAGCATCGAGGGCAAGCGCGGCGAGCCCCGCATGCGTCCGCCCTACATCGCGCAGGTCGGCCTGTTCGGCCGGCCCACGCTGGAGCACAACTTCGAGACCCTCTATTGGGTGCGCGACATCGTCCAGCGGGGCCCCCAGTGGTTCAGCGGCTTCGGCCGCCACGGGCGCAAGGGGCTGCGCAGCTTCAGCGTGAGCGGCCGGGTGAAGCAGCCCGGCGTCAAGCTCGCGCCAGCGGGCATCACGGTGCAGGAGCTGATCGACGAGTACTGCGGCGGCATGATCGACGGCCACCAGCTCTACGCCTACCTGCCGGGCGGCGCCTCGGGCGGCATCCTGCCGGCCCGCATGAACGACATCCCGCTGGACTTCGACACCCTGCAGCCCTACGGCTGCTTCATCGGCTCCGCCGCCGTGATGGTGCTGAGCCAGCACGACAAGGCGCGCGATGCGGCGCGCAACGTAATGCGCTTCTTCGAGCATGAGAGCTGCGGCCAGTGCACGCCCTGCCGCGTCGGCACGGCCAAGGCCGCGGCGCTGATGGAGGCGCCGGTGTGGGACCAGGCCACGCTCGAGGACCTGGCGCAGGTCATGGGCGATGCGTCGATCTGCGGGCTCGGGCAGGCGGCGCCCAACCCCATCCGCTGCATCCAGAAGTATTTTCCGCAGGAGATCGAATGAACGCGCCCGCCAAGCTGAACGAACTGATGCCGCAGACCGTCGAATTCAAGCTCGACGGCCGTGCGGTCCAGGCCTTCGAGGGCGAGAGCATCCTGCAGGCCGCGCAGCGGCATGGGGTGGAGATCCCGCGGCTCTGCTACAAGGAAGGGCTGCGGCCGGATGGCAATTGCCGCTCCTGCGTGGTCGAGGTGAAGGGTGAGCGCGTGCTGGCGCCGAGCTGCTGCCGCAATGTGACCGCCGGCATGGAGGTGCAGGCGACGAGCGAGCGGGCGTTGAAGAGCCAGCGGATGGTGGTCGAGATGCTGCTGTCCGACATGCCCGATGCGGGCTACAAGTGGAACGATGAAGGCCTTGGCGAGGCGGCCGGCGGCAGATCGGTTGGCCAGCATGGCGAACTCAGCGAATGGGCCGAGCGTCTGGAAGTGGACGTCCGCCCGGCCTTCAAGGCCCTGCGCCGCGAACAGCCCCGACCCGACGTCTCCCACCCCGCCATGGCCGTCAACCTCGACGCCTGCATCCAGTGCAACCGCTGCGTGCGTGCCTGCCGCGAGGAGCAGGTCAACGACGTCATCGGCTACGCCATGCGCGGGGCCGGCTCGAAGATCGTCTTCGACCTCGACGACCCGATGGGCGACAGCACCTGCGTGGCCTGCGGCGAATGCGTGCAGGCCTGCCCCACCGGCGCCCTGATGCCCAAGAGCCATATCGGCTCGCAGCAGGTCGACCGCAAGGTCGATTCGGTCTGCCCCTTCTGCGGCGTGGGTTGCCTGATCACCTACAACGTCAAGGACGAGAAGATCGTCAGCGTCGACGGCCGCGACGGCCCGGCCAACCATGGCCGGCTCTGCGTCAAGGGGCGCTTCGGCTTCGACTACGCGCACCATCCGCAGCGCCTCACCAAGCCCCTGATCCGCAAGCCCGGCGTGCCCAAGGGTTTCAGCGACGCGCCGCGCCCGGGCGACTGGCAAGACACCTTCCGCGAGGCGAGCTGGGAAGAGGCGCTCGAGCTCGCGGCCGGCAAGCTCAAGGACCTGCGCGACACGCACGGCAACAAGGCACTGGCCGGCTTCGGCTCCGCCAAGGGCAGCAACGAAGAGGCCTATCTGTTCCAGAAGCTGGTGCGCACCGGCTTTCGCAGCAACAACGTCGACCACTGCACGCGCCTGTGCCATGCCTCCAGCGTGGCGGCCCTGCTCGAAGGCGTGGGCTCGGGCGCGGTGAGCAACCAGGTCAACGATGTGGAGCATGCAGACCTGATCTTCGTCATCGGCTCCAACCCGACCGCCAATCATCCGGTGGCCGCGACCTGGATGAAGAACGCCGCCAAGCGCGGCGCGAAGATCGTGCTGGCCGATCCGCGCATCACCGACATCGGCAGGCACGCATGGCGCACCCTGCAATTCAAGGCCGACACCGACGTGGCCATGCTCAACGCGCTGATCCACACGGTCATCGAAGAGGGCCTGGTCGACGAGGCCTTCGTGCGCGATCGCGCCAGCAACTTCGAGGCGCTGCGCGAGAACGTCAAGGGCTACAGCCCCGAGGCCATGGCGCCGATCTGCGGCATTCCGGCCGAGACGCTGCGCGAGGTCGCGCGCGCCTTCGCCACGGCCCGTGGCGCGATGGTGCTGTGGGGCATGGGCATCAGCCAGCACGTGCACGGCACCGACAACGCGCGCTGCCTGATCGCGCTGGTCACCGTCACCGGCCAGATCGGCAAGCCCGGCTCGGGCCTGCATCCGCTGCGCGGCCAGAACAACGTGCAGGGCGCGAGCGACGCCGGGCTGATCCCGATGATGTTCCCCAACTACCAGCGCGTCGACGAGCCGGGTGCGCATGCGTGGTTCGAGAACTTCTGGGGCGTGCCGCTGGACGAGAAGCCCGGCTACACGGTGGTCGAGATCATGCACAAGGCGCTGGCGCCCGATGACGATCCGCACAAGATCCGCGGCATGTACATCATGGGCGAGAACCCCGCGATGAGCGACCCGGACCTCAACCATGCCCGCCATGCGCTCGCCAGCCTGGAGCACCTGGTGGTGCAGGACATCTTCATGACCGAGACGGCCTGGCTGGCCGACGTGGTGCTGCCCGCCAGTGCCTGGCCCGAGAAGACCGGCACGGTGAGCAACACCGATCGCATGGTGCAGCTGGGCAAGCGCGCGTTGAATCCGCCGGGCGACGCGAAGCCCGACCTCTGGATCATCCAGCAGATCGCCGAACGCATGGGCTTACTGTGGAACTACCAGGGCGAGGAATGCGGCGTCGCTGCGGTCTACGAGGAAATGCGCCAGGCCATGCACGCCGCCATCTGCGGCATCAGCTGGGACCGGCTGCAGCGCGAGTCCAGCGTGACGTACCCCTGCCTGAGCGCCGACGATCCGGGCCAGCCGACCGTCTTCATCGACAGCTTCCCGACCGCGGACGGCCGCGTGAAGCTGGTGCCGGCGGACATCATCCCGGCCGACGAGCGCCCCGATGCCCAGTACCCCTTCGTGCTGATCACCGGCCGCCAGCTGGAGCACTGGCACACCGGCAGCATGACGCGGCGCGCGACGGTGCTCGACGCACTGGAGCCCATGGCCACGGCCTCGATGAACCAGGGCGACCTCGATGCGCTGGGCCTGCAGGCGGGCGACGTGATCACCATCCGCTCGCGCCGCGGCGAAGTCGCGATCCATGTTCGCCGTGACGACGGCACGCCGAATGGCGCGGTCTTCGTGCCCTTCGCCTACTACGAAGCCGCTGCCAACCTGATGACGAACGCCGCCCTCGATCCGATGGGCAAGATCCCCGAGTTCAAGTACTGCGCGGTGCAGGTGCTGCCGGGTGGCGTGCCGATGGCGGCGGCCGGCTACGGGACGGGGGCGGTGGAGGCTGCAGCGCATTGAGGAAGGCGGCGGCCACGCGCGAACACGAGGCGCTTGTCCCTGCTGCCCTGAACGGATCGCCTGCTGCGGCCACGCAATAGCCGCGGCGGCGTGTCCATCTGCCGCATCGGCTATCGTCGGGCGCATGAACCCGTCTTCCAGTCCCGCCATCGACGACGGCGCGCGCCCCTCGCTCGAGGTCGCGGTCTTGATGCGGCGCGAACGGCTGCACGGACCTTCCAGCCATTGGCAGCCCTGGCGCTGGACGCTCGAGGGCGTCGTGCCCGACGAGCCCGGCTTCGGCAGCGCGCCGCGCCTGCTGCAGCAGGACGACGAGGTGCAGCGCTGGCTGCACCCCGGCTTCAAGGTCGAATTGTTTCGCGACGACACCGACGGCTACCAACTCAACGCGACCACGCCCATGCCGGGCTGGTTCGTGCTGTGGCGCCTCGAAGAGGAGGCGACGGTGGCGCCCGAGCCGATCGCGCGCCCGTTGGTAGTGACGCTGAGCTACAACGAGGCCGGCCGCTGGCTGGATGCTCAGGAGAACGTCGAGCAGGTGCCGGCGCCGCCCGAGGTGGTGGAATGGCTGCGCACCTGGGTCGACGAGCATCACGTGGCCGAACCCAGGCGCCGCCAGCGGCCCCAGAGCTTCAAGCCGTTGACGGACCGCTTCGGCAACGCGGCCAGCGTGTCGACGGAGAAGAAGCGCGGGCGGGGAGCGGGCGATGTCTGATGGTTTTTTCGAGCGCTGGTCGAGGCGCAAGCAGCAGGCGAGGGAAGGGGAGGTGCCGGACGAGCCGGTGGAGATGCCGGAGCCTGATGCGCCGGTTGCGCCGGTGGCGGGCGCTGCGGGCCCCCACCCCAGCCCTCCCACGGAAGGGGAGGGCGAAGTACCACCCGCGCCCACGCTGGCGGACGCGGAGGCGCTGAACGCCGAATCGGACTTCAAGCCCTTCCTCGCCTCCAACGTCGCGCCCGAAGTCAAGAACGCCGCACTCAAGAAGCTGTTCGCCGATCCGCACTTCAATGTCATGGATGGCCTCGACACTTACATCGACGACTATTCCGTTTCGACCCCCGTGCCCGAGAGCGTGCTGCGCCAGATGGCCAGCGCGAAGTTCATGAAGCTGTTCGAGGAACAGCCCGACAAAAACCCTGAGGGCGACGCAATGCCGGACGTGGCACAGTCGACCTCCATGGAGCCCGTTCCCAGCCAGCCGGTTGCCACCGACGCGCAGCCGACACGCCAAGAAGCCGATGACCACCACGCTGATCTGCGATTGCAACAAGACGATGCCGCTGGAGCCGAAGACCCTCGGCGCGGCGCTGGCTGAAACACTGCCCCTCCATTCCGCGCTGTGCCGCCGCGAGGCGCCGGCCTTCCAGCGCGCCATCCAGTCCGGCGACGAGGTGGTGGTGGCCTGCACGCAGGAGAAGCGCCTGTTCGGCGAACTCGCGCAGCAGACGCCCGGCGCCGAGTCGCCGATCCGCTTCGTCAACATCCGCGAGACCGGCGGCTGGAGCCGCGATGCGGCGGACGCCAGCCCCAAGATCGCAGCGCTGCTTGCGCAGGCCCGGCTGCCGGAGCCCGAGCCGGTCGGCGTCGTCAGCTACAAGAGCCAGGGCCGGGTGCTGGTGGTCGGCGCACTCGACGAGGCGGAGCGGGTGGCCGCGCTTCTGGCCGACACGCTGGAGATCACGATCTTCTCGCGCGGCCCCGGTAATGCAGGCGGCGCCCAGGAGCGCCGCTGGCCGGTGGTCGCAGGCCGCATCGATGCGCTCGCAGGATGGCTCGGCGCCTTCCAGCTGCGCTGGACGCGCGACAACGCGATCGACCTCGATCTCTGCACCCGCTGCAATGCCTGCCTGGTAGCCTGCCCCGAGCAGGCGATCGGCCTGGACTACCAGATCGACAACGCGAAGTGCCAGTCGCACCGCGACTGCGAACGCGCCTGCACCGTGGCCGGCGCCATCGACTTCAGCCGTCCGGCCGAGGCCCTCGAGGCCGGCTTCGACCTGGTGCTCGACCTCGGCGAGGCGCCGCTGATCGACTGGCACGCGCCGCCGCAGGGCTATTTCCACCTGCGCGGCGGACTGGCGAATGCGCACGCGCCTTCGACCCTGCTGCAGTTGCGCGAGCTCGTGGGCGACTTCGAGAAACCCAAGTTCTTCGACTACCGCCAGAAGCTCTGCGCCCACAGCCGCAACGAGCAGGTGGGCTGCAACGCCTGCATCGAGGTCTGCTCGGCCCATGCCGTGAGCAGCGACAAGGCGCGCCAGCGCATCGTCGTCAACCCGAACCTCTGCGTCGGCTGCGGCGCCTGCACCACCGTGTGCCCGACCGGCGCGCTGGCCTACGCCTATCCGCATGCGCCCGACCAGGGAACGAAGCTGCGCACGCTGCTCTCCACCTATGCGGTGGCGGGCGGGCGCGATGCAGTCCTGCTGCTGCACGGCCGCGAAGGCGGCCAGGTCCTGATCGAGCAGTTGGGCCGCGAGGCGCGGCTCGGCCGCGCGCGGGGCGTTCCGGCCCAGGTGATTCCGGTGGGGCTCTGGCACGCGGCGAGCACTGGCATCGACTTGTGGCTGAGCGCCGTCGCCTTCGGCGCCTCGCAGGTGGCGGTACTGGCGACCGGCGAGGAGGCGCCTGCGTACATCGATGCGCTGCGCGCGCAAATGGACATCGCGCAGGCCGTGCTCGCGGGCCTGGGCTACGCCGGCACGCATTTCCGGCTGATCGCGGCGGGCCAGCCCGCGGCGCTGGACAAGGCGCTGGCGCAACTGTGCGAGGTGCATCCGCAACGCCCTGCGGTGCCCGCGCGCTTCGCGGTCGGCGCCGAGAAGCGCAGCACCCTCGAACTCGCGCTCGACCACCTGGTCGATGCCGCGCCGGCGATGAAGACCGGCCGCGACGCGCCGCTTGCCATTTCGCTGCCCGCGGCCTCGCCCTACGGCGCCATCGATGTCGACAAGAACAAGTGCACGATGTGCCTGGCCTGCGTGAGCGCCTGCCCGGCGAGCGCCCTGCAGGACAACCCCAACGCGCCGCAGCTGCGCTTCGTCGAGAAGAACTGCGTGCAGTGCGGCCTGTGCGCAAGCACCTGCCCGGAAGACGCGATCTCGCTCGTGCCGCGCCTGCTCGTGGCGCCCGAGCGCAGCCAGCCGGTGGTCCTCAACGAAGCGAAGCCCTGGCGCTGCATCCGCTGCGACAAGCCCTTCGGCACGCAGAAGGCCATCGAGGCCATGCTCGGCAAGCTGGCCGGCCACGCGATGTTCCAGGGCGCGGCGCAGGAGCGCCTCAAGATGTGCAGCGACTGCCGGGTCATCGACCTGTACAGCGCCTCCGACGAACTCAAGATCACCCAGCTATGAGCCGCAGGGCCGTTCCCAAGGCGAATACCGCAGCGCTTTGCGCGGAGGTTTTTTGATGAGCGAGAGTTTCCCCGCCACTTCCGCGCTCGACGAGGAGCTCGCGCGCGCCGAGCTCTATGGGCTGCTCGCGCGGCTCTGGTATGCGGCCCCCGACGCCGAGCTGCTCGCTGCCTTCCAGGTCGCGCCCACCGAGGCGCCGGCCGCCGGCGCCTTCCTCGAGGAGCCCTGGCGCCAGCTGGTGGGCGTGGCGCGCGGCCTCGACGCTGCGGCGGCGCGCGACGAGTACGACGCGCTCTTCGGCGGCATCGGCAAGCCCGAGGTCTACCTGTTCGGCTCGCACTACCTCAGCGGCTTCCTCAACGACAAGCCGCTCGCGCGCCTGCGCGGTGACCTGGACCGGCTGGGCCTGGCGCGCGAGCAGGCGGTGTCCGAAACCGAGGATCACGTGGCCTGCCTGTTCGAGGTGATGCGCTACCTGATCGCGGGCGAGGACGTCGCAGTGGCCAACCTGACGCAGCAGCAGGCCTTTTTCGGCACCCATGTGCAGCCCTGGATGCCGGCCCTGTGCGATGCCGTGGCGCAGCATCCGAAGGCGCATTTCTACGCCGCGCTGGCCGCGTTGACCCGCGCCTTTGCCGAGGTCGAGGCCCAGGGCTTCGACATGCTCGACTGAGGCCAACCCAGCCGCGAGGGGCTTTCCATTGCCGAAGTATTAGGGTCTGGACTAGTATCCAAACATATGTAACTGGTTTCATATCCAGTCTTGATGAGCCACTCCTGGAGAAAATATGCAGGACAGCCAAGCCGCCGGTACCAAGCCGGCGTCCCGCCGGGGTTTTTTTCTGGGCGCCGCCTCGGTCGGCGCAGCCGCAGCTGCCGTCACGGTGCTGCCCAAGGTCGTGGAGGCGCCAGCCTCCGCCGCCACTCCCGCCCCCAAGCCGGCCCCCGAGAAGGGCGGCGGCTACAGCCTGAGCGAACACGTCAAGCGCTACTACCAGTCCACTTCGGCCTGAGGAACGACACACCATGCTGCTGACCCGCAAGTCGACCGTCACCGCGCGTGACGGCGAATCGATTCACGCCTCTTCGTCTTCGTCCGCCTCGCCCTTCGTCCACAGCCTGCGGCGCGGCCTCTCCAACGCATTGCCGACCATGGACCGGCGCGCCTTCCTGCGGCGCTCGGGCCTCGGGGTCGGCGTCGGCCTGGCCGCCGGGCAGCTCACGCTGATGCGCAAGGCGCAGGCAGCGGACGGCAAGCCGGCAGCCGTCGGCACCGGCAAGATCGAGGTCCGGCGCACGGTCTGCACCCACTGCTCGGTCGGCTGTGCCTCCGATGCCGTGGTCGAGAACGGCGTCTGGGTCCGGCAGGAGCCGGTCTTCGACTCACCGCTCAACCTGGGTGCCCACTGCGCCAAGGGTGCCGCGCTGCGCGAGCACGGCCACGGCGAGTACCGGCTGCGCTACCCGATGAAGCTGGTCGACGGCAAGTACCAGCGCATCGGCTGGGACCAGGCGCTCGATGAGATCACCGCCAGGCTCAAGGAGCTGCGCCAGGCCAGCGGGCCCGACTCGGTCTATTGGATCGGCTCCAGCAAGCACAGCAACGAGCAGGCGTACCTGATGCGCAAGTTCGTGAGCTTTTTCGGCAGCAACAACTGCGACCACCAGGCGCGCATCTGCCACTCGACCACCGTCGCGGGCGTGGCGAACACATGGGGCTACGGCGCCATGACCAATTCGTACAACGACATGCGCAATTCCAAGGTGGCGCTGTACATCGGCTCGAACGCGGCCGAGGCGCACCCGGTGAGCATGCTGCACATGCTGCATGCCAAGGAAAACGGCTGCAAGATGATCGTGGTCGACCCGCGCTTCACCCGCACCGCTGCCAAGGCCGACGAGTACGTGCGCATCCGCTCCGGCTCGGACATCCCCTTCCTGTTCGGCCTGCTGCACCACATCTTCAAGAACGGCTGGGAAGACAAGAAGTACATCAACGACCGCGTCTTCGGCATGGAAGAGGTGCGCGCCGACGTGATGGCCAAGTGGACGCCGGACAAGGTCGAGGAGGCCTGCGGCGTCAAGGAGGCCCAGATGCTGAAGGTCGCGACCTGGCTCCACGAGAACCGCCCCGGTACCATCGTCTGGTGCATGGGCCAGACCCAGCACACCATCGGCAACGCCATGGTGCGCGCCTCCTGCATCCTGCAACTGGCGCTGGGCAACGTGGGCAAGTCGGGCGGCGGCACCAACATCTTCCGCGGCCACGACAACGTGCAGGGCGCCACCGACGTCGGTCCCAACCCCGACTCGCTGCCCGGCTACTACGGCATCGCCGAAGGTGCCTGGAAGCACTTCGCGTCCACCTGGGGCGTGGACTACGAATGGATCAAGAAGCAGTTTGCCTCGCCCGCGATGATGACCAAGCCGGGCATCACGGTCTCGCGCTGGATCGACGGCGTGCTCGAGAAGAACGAGCTGATCGACCAGGACGCCAACCTGCGCGGCGTCTTCTACTGGGGCCACGCGCCCAACTCGCAGACCCGCGGCCTCGAGATGAAGCGGGCCATGGACAAGCTGGATTTGCTGGTGGTGGTCGACCCGTACCCCTCGGCGACCGCGGCCATGGCCGCCATGCCGGGGCGGCCCGAGGACCTGAACCCCAAGCGCGCGGTGTACCTGCTGCCGGCCTGCACCCAGTTCGAGACCAGCGGCTCGGTCACCGCGTCGAACCGCTCGCTGCAATGGCGCGAGAAGGTCATCGAGCCGCTGTGGGAGAGCCGCAGCGACCACATGATCATGCAGCAGTTCGCCGACCGGCTCGGCTTCGGCAAGGAGCTCAGCAAGAACTACCGCATGCAGAAGGTCAAGGGCATGGACGAGCCCATCCCCGACGACATCCTGCGCGAGATCAATAAGTGCACCTGGACCATCGGCTACACCGGCCAGAGTCCCGAGCGCCTGCAGGCCCACATGCGCAACATGGGCGCCTTCGACGTGCGCACGCTGCGCGCAAAGTCGGGCAAGGACAAGGTCAACGGCTACGACCTCACGGGCGATTACTTCGGCCTGCCCTGGCCCTGCTACGGCACGCCGGAGCTCAAGCACCCGGGCAGCGCCAACCTCTACGACACCAGCCGGCACGTGATGGACGGCGGCGGCAACTTCCGCGCCAACTTCGGGGTGGAGCGCAACGGCAAGAACCTGCTGGCCGAGGACGGCTCGTGTTCGCTGGGCGCCGAGATCGCCACCGGCTATCCGGAATTCGACCACCTGCTGCTCAAGAAGCTCGGCTGGTGGGACGAGCTCACCGAGGCCGAGAAGCCCAAGGCCGAGGGCAAGAACTGGAAGACCGACTCCTCTGGCGGCATCATCCGCGTGGCCATGAAGAACCACGGCTGCCACCCCTTCGGCAATGCCAAGGCGCGCGCGCTGGTCTGGAACTTCCCGGACGCCATCCCGCAGCACCGCGAGCCGCTCTACGGCACGCGGCCGGACCTGATGGCCAAGTACCCGACGCACGACGACAAGATGGCCTTCTGGCGCCTGCCCACCCTCTACAAGAGCGTGCAGCAGAAGAACATCGCGGACAAGGTGGCCGAGAAGTTCCCCTACATCATGACCTCCGGCCGGCTCGTCGAGTACGAGGGCGGCGGCGAGGAGACCCGCTCCAATCCGTGGCTCGCCGAGCTTCAGCAGGAGATGTTCATCGAGATCAACCCCAAGGTCGCGGCCGAGAAGAACATCCGCAACGGCGAGCGTGCCTGGGTGCACACGCCCACCGGCGCCAAGCTCAACGTGCAGGCGCTGGTCACCGAGCGGGTGGGGCCGGACACCGTGTTCATGCCCTTCCACTTCTCGGGCCACTGGCAGGGGGCGGACATGCTGCCCTACTACCCCGCCGGCGCGGCGCCGGTGGTGCGCGGCGAGGCGATCAACACCTCGACCACCTATGGCTACGACAGCGTGACCATGATGCAAGAAACCAAGACGACGGTCTGCAACATCGAAAAGGCCTAAGAGGAACACCGCAATGGCACGAATGAAGTTTGTCTGCGACGCCGAGCGCTGCATCGAGTGCAACGGCTGCGTCACCGCCTGCAAGAACGAGAACGAGGTGCCCTGGGGCGTGAACCGCCGCCGGGTGGTCACGCTCAACGACGGGGTGCCGGGCGAGAAGTCGATCTCGGTGGCCTGCATGCATTGCTCCGACGCGCCCTGCATGGCGGTGTGCCCGGTGCAGTGCTTCTACCGCACGGAAGAGGGCGTCGTGCTGCACGACAAGGACGTCTGCATCGGCTGCGGCTACTGCTCCTACGCCTGCCCCTTCGGCGCGCCCCAATTCCCGGCCCAGGGCACCTTCGGCGCGCGCGGCAAGATGGACAAGTGCACGTTCTGCGCCGGCGGCCCCGAGGCCAATGGCTCGCAGGCCGAGTTCGAGAAGTACGGCCGCAACCGCCTGGCCGAGGGCAAGCTTCCGGCCTGCGCCGAGATGTGCTCGACCAAGGCGCTGCTGGCCGGCGACGGCGACGTGGTGGCCGACATCTTCCGCACCCGCGTGCTGCATCGCGGCAAGGGCGCCGAGGTCTGGGGCTGGGGCACGGCCTATGGCTCGCAGCAGGCCGGCACGCCAACCAACGGAGGCACCAAGTGAGGCGCGCAGTCTTCATCGCTGCCACGGCGGCGGCCGTAGCGCTGCTCGCGGCCTGCGGCGAGAAGCCGCAGACCAACGCCCAGGGCGTGAAGTACGACGCCGCGCCCTGGACCGGCACCAGCACCGGCGCGAACTCCGGCACGCAGGCGAGTGCCGGTACGGCGTTCACCGCCTCGGGCTGGAAAGTGGGCGACAAGAACGCCTGGCAGCAGCAGCTCAAGGTCCGGACCCAGAACGGCCAGAACGACTACACCCGCGACAACTGACGAAGCGCAAGGAGTCTGCTGCATGAGCTGCATCAACAAGCTGCTGAATGCCCTGGCGCTCACGGCCGCGCTGGCCTCCGGCCTGGCCGTGGCGCAGGCGCAGAACCCCGCTGCCGGCGGTGCGGTCGGCAGTGCGCCCGCGCCACAGGCGCCTTCTGTCGAAGCACCCGCGGCGCAGCAGCCCGGTGGCATCCGAAGCCAGAACATCTTCGAGGTCAAGCCCGAGGCCAGCGCCGATCCGAACTACTTCCAGCAAAGCAACGGCGAGCGCATGAAGGTGCAGCCCGGCAACAACGCGCCGATGTGGCGTCAGGTGGGGCAGGGCGTGACCGGCTACAGCAGCCTGCCCGTTTCGCAGGCGCCCGAGGCCGGCAACCTGATCCAGCCTTTCGTGAAGTACCCCGGCTCGCGCCTGACCAACGCCGGCGAGGCCTGGCGCCAGGTGCGCAACGACTGGATCATTCCCTATGGCGCGGCGCTGCTCTTCGTGGTCGTGCTGGCGATCGCGATCTACTACTTCACGCATGGGCCGATTCGCCTGCACGGTGCGCCGACCGGTCGCAAGATCGAGCGCTTCACGCCCTTCGAGCGCGCTACCCACTGGTCCAACGCGATCGCCTTCGTGGTACTGGCGGTCTCCGGGCTGGTGATGGCTTTCGGCCAGTTCTTCCTGTTGCCGATCATCGGCGCGTCGCTCTTCGGCGCCCTGACCTACGCGCTCAAGACCATCCACAACTTCGTCGGCCCGCTGTTCGTGGTCACGCTGGTGCTGATGTTCATCACCTTCGTGCGAGACAACCTGCCGCGCATGGTCGACTTCAAATGGCTGGCCAAGTTCGGCGGCTTGTTCGGCGGCAAGGAGGTGCCATCGCACCGCTTCAATGCCGGCGAGAAGCTCGTGTTCTGGGGCGGCGTCCTGGTGCTCGGCACCATCGTCGCCGGTTCGGGCCTGTTCCTCGACAAGCTGCTGCCCGGCTTCGTCTACACGCGCGGCGAGATGCAGGTTGCGCACATGATCCATGGGGTCGCGACGATGCTGATGATGGCGATGATCCTGGGCCACATCTACATCGGCACGTTGGGCATGACGGGCGCCTACGCTGCCATGCGTCACGGCTACGTGGACGAGACGTGGGCGCGCGAGCACCACGAGTACTGGTACGACGACATTGCCGCCGGCAAGATACCGGCACAGCGCAGCGCCGAGCCTGCCCCCGCCATGCCCGTGAACACCGCCCGCGTCGAAGGAAACCCCTCATGAAGAAGATCGTGATCGCCTGCGGCCTGGTACTGGCGGGCACCGCATTCGCGAAGCTGCCCGCGCCGCCCGCCACGCCCGAAGCCAAGGCCAAGGCCGCGGAAGCCGCCGCCCGCACCGCCTGGAGCAACAAGGTCGACGCCTACCAGCTCTGCCAGTCGCAGGACCGGGTGGCTGCCAGTTACCGCGCGAGTGCTGCCGCGGCCGGCAAGCAACTGCCGGCGCCGCCGGCCACGCCGCCCTGTGCCGATCCAGGGCCCTTCGCCTACGTCCCGCCCGAGGCGCAAAAGCCGATCGAGGCCGCAGGGGCGCACTCGCCGACAGAAACCGCCTCCAAGCCACCCAGCACCACCGCGCCGGCGGCCGTGACGAATCCCACGCCGAAGCAGTGACCCCTGCGCTCCCGCGGCTGAGCTCGGCGCGCGCGCCGCTGACGCGCGAGGTGGAGATCGTCGACGAGCACGGCGAGCGCGGATTCGTCTCGATCCCGGCCGAACGTGACCTCACCGTCTATGTGGACCGCCGCGAGCTCGTCACGCTGATGACGCTGGGCGCCCAGCCCGAGCTGCTGGTGCTCGGCTACCTGCTGAACCAGCGGCTGATCGAGTCCGCGGCCGACGTCGAATCGATCACCGTCGACTGGGAGGTCAGTGCCGCCGCGGTGAAGACCCATGCCGGCATCGACCGAATCGAGGAGCGCACCGCCAAGAAGGTGGTCACCACCGGTTGCGGCCAGGGCAGTGTGTTCGGCGAGCTGATGGCCGGCATCGATCGCCTGGAGCTGCCTGCGACGCGGCTGCGCCAGTCGCAGCTCTACGCACTGGTCAACGCGATCCGGCTCCAGGAGAGCACCTACAAGTCGGCCGGCTCGGTGCATGGCTGCGCGCTGTTCACGCTCGGCGAGGGCGACGACGATGCGCATATGCAGTGCTTCGTCGAGGACGTCGGCCGCCACAACGCCATCGACACCATCGCCGGCTGGATCGCGATGCAGCCGGCCGGGCGGCTCGAAGGCGGGCGCGTGTTCTACACCACCGGGCGCCTCACCAGCGAGATGGTGATCAAGTCGGCCCAGATGGGCGTGGCCATCGTGGTCTCGCGCAGCGGCATCACGCAGATGGGCCACGAGGTCGCCATGCGCGTAGGCCTGTGCGCCATCGGGCGCGCGACCAACCGGCGCTTCGTCTGCTACGCGGGCTTCGAGCGGCTGTCGCTGCAACCTGAACTGGCGTTGCGTTAGGCCGTTCGAAAGCCGGGATGTTCCAGCATCCCATCCGGGCATCGGCTATCGTCCACCCATGAACGCCTCCCTCCGCCTAGGCTGGCGCACGCTCTGGCGCGATCTGCGCGCCGGCGAGCTGCGCCTTCTGATCGTTGCCGTGCTGCTCGCCGTGGCCGCGCTCACCGCCGTCGGCTTCTTCGCCGACCGGCTCAAGGGTGGCCTGCAGCGCGATGCGCGCCAGCTGATCGGCGGCGATGCCGTGCTCGCGAGCGACAACCCGACGCCCGCGCCCTTTATCGAGCGCGCCCGCTCACTCGGCCTGCAGACCGCCAGCACCTACGGCTTTCCGACCATGGCGCGTGCCAGCGAGGAACAAGGCGGCGCGACCAAGCTGGTGGCACTCAAGGCGGTGGAGGCCGGCTATCCGTTGCGCGGCAGCCTGCTGGTCAGCGCCGCGCCTGACGCGCCGGGGCAACCCACGCGCGAGGTGCCCGCGCCCGGCGAGGCCTGGGTCGATGCCTCGCTGCTGGAAGCGCTGGGCCTCAAGATGGGCGACACGCTGCTGCTGGGCGACGCCGGCCTGCGCATCGCGCGCGTGATCACGCTGGAGCCCGACCGCGGCGCCGGCTTCATGAGCTTCGCGCCGCGCGTGATGCTCAACCAGGCCGATGTGCCGCGCACCGGGCTCGTGCAGCCGGCGAGCCGGGTCAGCTATCGCTTCGCGGTGGCGGGGGACACCGTCGCGGTCAAGCGGTTCAGCGACTGGGCCGACGCGACCCTCAAGAAGGGCGAGCTGCGCGGCATCCGGCTCGACTCCTTCGAGAGCGGTCGCCCCGAGATGCGCCAGACGCTGGACCGTGCCGAGAAATTCCTCAACCTGGTCGCTTTGCTGGCCGCGCTGCTGTCGGCGGTGGCGGTGGCGCTGGCGGCGCGCGGCTTCGCGGCCAACCACCTCGACGATTGCGCCATGCTGCGCGTGCTGGGCCAGAGCCAGCGCACCATCGCGCAGGCCTATGCCTTCGAGTTCGCCGCCATCGGCCTGGCGGCCAGCGCCATTGGCGTCGCGATCGGCTTCGCCGTGCACTACGTCTTCGTGCTGCTGCTGGCTGGCCTGGTCGAGACCTCGCTGCCCGCGCCCAGCCTGTGGCCGGTGGCCTTCGGCCTGGGCATGGGGCTCACGCTGCTCTTCGCCTTCGGACTGCCGCCGGTGCTGCAGCTCGCGCAGGTGCCGCCGCTGCGCGTGATCCGCCGCGACGTGGGCGGCCTCAAGCCGGCCTCGATCGCGGTGCTGGGAATCGGCGTGGCCGGCTTCGCGGCCCTGCTGCTGGCAGCCAGCAGCGATCTCAAGCTGGGCCTGATCGCGGTGGGCGGCTTCGCGGCCGCGGTGGCGGTCTTCGCCTTGCTGAGCTGGCTGGCTGTGCTGCTGCTGCGCCGCAGCGTCAACGAGACGACCGCGCCGCGCTGGCTGGTGCTGGCCACGCGCCAGATCTCGGCACGGCCGGCCTACGCGGTGGTGCAGGTCAGCGCACTCGCCGTGGGCCTGCTCGCGCTGGTGCTGCTGGTGCTGCTGCGTACCGACCTGGTCGCGAGCTGGCGCCGCGCCTCGCCGCCCGATGCGCCCAACCGCTTCGTGATCAACGTGATGCCCGACCAGAGCGAGGCCTTCCGACAGGCCCTGCAGGCCGGCGGCGTCAAGAAGTATGACTGGTATCCGATGGTCCGCGGCCGGCTGACCGCGATCAACGACAAGCCGGTCTCGTCCGACGACTATGCGGACGACCGCGCCAAGCGCCTGGTCGACCGCGAGTTCAACCTCAGCAACGCCGCCGAGCGGCCGCCGCACAACGAGGTCGTGGCCGGAAGCTGGGAACCCGGCAAGCAGGGCGAGGTCAGCGTGGAGCAGGGCCTGATGGAGACGCTGGGCCTCAAGCTCGGCGACCGGCTGCGCTTCGACATCGGCGGCCAGCAGAACGAGGCGCGCATCACCTCCGTGCGCAAGGTCGACTGGGGTTCGATGCACGCCAACTTCTTCGTGATGTACACCGTGAACTCACTCGGCGGCGATGTCCCCGTCACCTACATGAGCGCCTTTCGCGCGCCCGAGCGCCCTGGCTTCGACAACGCCCTGGTGCGCACTTTCCCCAACGTCACCAACGTGGACATGAGCGCCACCATCGGCCAGGTGCAGCGCGTGCTCGACCAGGTGATCCGCGCGGTCGAGTTCCTGTTCGGCTTCACCCTGGCGGCGGGGCTGGTGGTGCTGTTCGCGGCCGTCACCGCCACGCGCGAGGAGCGGGCGCGCGAGTTCGCGGTGATGCGCGCGGTCGGCGCACGCGGCAGTCTGCTGCGGCAGGTGCAGCGCGCGGAGCTCGTGGGCGTGGGCCTGCTGGCTGGCTTCCTGGCCAGCATGGTGGCCTCGCTCATCGGCTGGGCACTGGCGCGTTACGTGTTCGACTTCACCTGGACCGCCTCGCCGCTGGTGCCGCTCGCCGGCTCGCTGGCCGGTGCCGTGCTGGCGCTGGCAGCCGGCTGGTGGGGCCTGCGCGAGGTGCTGCGCAGGCCGGTGGTGGATACGCTCAGGCGCGCAGCGGAATAGGTGCGGCGCGGCTACGATCGTGCGAGAGGTGACCGCATGACGACAGAGACCCGCCCCGCCGTCCTGGACCTGATCGGCAACACGCCCCTGGTGCGCGTCACGCGCCTGGACACCGGGCCCTGCACCCTGTTCCTCAAGCTCGAATCGCAGAACCCCGGCGGCTCGATCAAGGACCGCGTGGGTGTCGCCATGATCGATGGGGCGGAGCGCGATGGGCGCCTGCAGCCAGGCGGCACGGTGGTCGAGGCCACGGCCGGCAACACCGGCCTGGGCCTGGCGCTGGTGGCGCGCGCCAAGGGCTACCGCGTGGTGCTGGTGGTGCCCGACAAGATGTCGACCGAGAAGGTGCTGCACCTCAAGGCACTGGGCGCGGAGGTCCACACCACGCGCTCGGACGTGGGCAAGGGCCATCCCGAGTACTACCAGGACTATGCGGCGCGGCTCGCCCGGGAGATCCCCGGCGCCTTCTTCGCCGACCAGTTCAACAACCCCGACAATCCGCTCGCGCATGCCTCCAGCACCGGGCCGGAGATCTGGCAGCAGTGCGGGCACGACGTGGACGCGATCGTCGTCGGCGTCGGCTCGGGCGGCACCGTCACCGGGCTCACGCGCTACTTCCGCGAGGTGCAGCCCGCGCTCTTCTTCGTGCTGGCCGACCCGGCGGGCTCGGTGGTCGCCGAGTACACGCGCAGCGGCACGGTGGGCGAGGCCGGCTCGTGGGCGGTGGAAGGCATCGGCGAGGACTTCATCCCGGGCATCGCCGATCTCTCCGGCGTGAAGAAGGCCTATTCGATCAGCGACGAGGAAAGCTTCGGCGCCGCGCGCGAGCTGCTGCGGGCCGAGGGCATTCTCGGCGGCTCCTCCACCGGCACACTGCTGGCCGCGGCGTTGCGCTTCTGCCGCGAGCAGACGAAGCCGCTGCGGGTCGTGAGCTTCGTCTGCGACACCGGCACGCGCTACCTCTCCAAGGTCTACAACGACCAGTGGATGCTCGACCAGGGCCTGCTCGAGCGCGAGCGCTTCGGCGATTTGCGCGACGTGGTCTCGCGCCGCTTCGAGGACGGAAGCGTGATCAGCGTGGGCCCCGAGGACACCCTGCTCACCGCCTTCCAGCGCATGCGCCTGGCCGACGTGTCGCAACTGCCGGTGCTGGAGGGCGAGCAACTGGCCGGAGTGATCGACGAGTCCGACCTGCTGCTGAGCGTGCACACGGACGCGAGCCGCTTCCGTTCGAGCGTGAAGAGCGCCATGACCGACCTGCCCGAGACCTTGCCTGCCAGCGCCAGCCTGGCCGAACTCGAAGCGGTGCTCGACCGCGGCCTGGTCGCGATGATCGCGGACGAGGCCGGCTTCCACGGGCTCATCACCCGCACCGACCTGCTCAACCATCTCCGGAGGAAGCTGAAGTGAGCCAAGACAGGAACTCCCACGACGGACTCGCATTCGCCACCCGCGTGATCCACGCCGGCCAGTCGCCCGACCCCTCTACCGGCGCGATCATGCCGCCCATCTACGCCACCTCCACCTATGTGCAGCAGAGCCCCGGCGTGCACAAGGGCCTGGACTACGGCCGCTCGCACAACCCCACGCGCTGGGCGCTGGAGCGCTGCGTGGCGGACCTCGAGGGCGGCTCAGCGGCCTTTGCCTTCGCCTCCGGCCTGGCCGCGATCTCGACCACGCTGGAGCTGCTTGACGCCAATGCCCACATCGTCTCGGGGGACGATGTGTATGGCGGCACCTTCCGCCTGTTCGAGCGCGTGCGCGCGCGCAGCGCGGGGCACCGCTTCAGCTTCGTCGACCTGACCGATCCGGCGCGGCTGCTGGAAGCGCTGACGCCCGAGACCCGGATGGTCTGGGTCGAAACACCGACCAATCCCCTGCTGCGGCTGGCCGATCTGCGCGCCATCGCCGCGATCTGCCGAGAGCGCGGCATCCTCTGCGTGGCCGACAACACCTTCGCGAGCCCCTGGGTGCAGCGGCCGCTGGAACTGGGCTTCGACATCGTGGTGCACTCGACCACCAAGTACCTCAACGGCCATTCGGACGTGATCGGCGGCGTGGCCGTCGTCGGCCGCGAGGAACGCCACGCGCCCTTGCGGGAGCGCCTGGGCTTCCTGCAGAACTCGGTGGGTGCGATCGCCGGGCCCTTCGACAGTTTCCTCACGCTGCGCGGTGTGAAGACCCTGGCGCTGCGCATGGAGCGCCATTGCAGCAGCGCACTGGCCCTCGCGCAGTGGCTGGAGGCGCAACCGCAGGTGGCGCGCGTGCACTACCCGGGCCTGGCCTCGCACCCGCAGCACGAGCTGGCGCGCCAGCAGATGGCGCAGGGCTTCGGCGGAATGATCTCGATCGATCTGAAGACCGATCTCGCCGGCACGCGACGCTTCCTGGAGGCGGTACGCATCTTCTCGCTGGCCGAGAGCCTGGGCGGCGTCGAGAGCCTCATCGAGCATCCGGCCATCATGACCCACGCCACCATTCCGGCGGAGACGCGCGCGCGGCTGGGCATCGGCGATGGGCTGGTGCGGCTGTCCGTGGGTGTGGAGGACCTGGAGGATCTGCGCGCCGACCTGCGGCAGGCGATGGAAAAGATCTGATTCAGGCGCTCAGATCGCCTGCCAGGTTGGCCAGCGTTTCGGGCGCGATGATGGTCATTGCCGGGTAGTTCGTGTGGTCGCAGCCCAGCTTGACCTGCGCACCCGCCCGCACCGCCGCACGGGCCGCGTCGTCGAACTCGAAGCGCAGGAAGTGCACCGCCGAGGTCTTCTCCCCGGTCTCGCGGTCAAGGTCTTCGTCGGCGATGGCGTAGACGCGCGCACGGCCCTCGACCTCTACGAACATGCGGTCCGCCACGCCGATCAGCCGCGCGAGCTCGCGCTTGCGCTCGTGCACGTCGGTGTACTCGATCAGCATGGTCGCCTTCCAGTTGCTGCCGTCGGGCACCAGCGGCAGGTAGGCGTCGATCTCGCCGCGGATGCCGTCCTCCTCGAAGATCTTCTCGATGTGCAGCATCTCCTGGATCTGCCGGCGAATGGTGGTCTCATCCTCGAACTGCACGCTCACATGCTCGCCCAGGCGGACCGTGCGCAGCTTCCGATGCGCAATGAACTCCGGAGCGCTGCTCTTGCGGATCTTCGCGTAGGCCTCCAGCGTCATCAGGGTGTCGGGCGTGATCGTCATCGTCGCTACTCCAGGCCGTAGGCCATGCGCACCAGGCTCAGCGGGTGCTGCAGCTTCGCCGCCGGCAGCCCGTCCTGCGCCATGCCCTGCGCGATGTGGTGGCCGGCCAGCGCGCAGTCGGAGCTGATGTAGTCGGGCTCGTTCTTGCCCATGGCCTTGAACACCGGCTTGCCGATCTTCATCGCCACCAGGTGATAGGCGCTCTTCACGCCGTAGGTTCCGGCGTGGCCGGAGCAGCGCTCCACCGTGTTGAGCTGCACCGGAACCGTCTGGCCGATCAGCTTGAACATCTCCTCGGTCTTGCGGCCGATCTTCTGCACACGGCCATGGCAGGGGATGTGGTAGCTGAGCTTGCCCAGCGGGGTCTTGAAGTCGGTCTTGAGCAAGCCGTCCTTGTGGCGCGCCATCAAGTACTCGAAGGGATCGAACATGGCCTGCTGCACCAGCTTCACATCGGCATCGTCGGGGAACAGCAGCGGCAGCTCCTGCTTGAACATCAGCGTGCAGGAGGGAACGGCCGTGAGGATCGCGAAGCCGTCCTTCGCGTATTTCGCCAGCACGGGGATATTGGCTTCCTTGTGCCTGGCCACGCCTTCCAGGTCGCCGAGCTCGAACTTCGGCATGCCGCAGCAGCTTTCCTTCGAGACGATGGTGTAGGGAATGCCGTTGTGGCGCAGCAGCTTGATCAGGTCGAAGCCGATGCCGGGCTCGTTGTAGTTGACGTAGCAGGTCGAGAAGATCGCGACCTTGCCGGGCGTGCGCTCGCCATCGATCACCGGCTGGGTGTCATCGTCCTTGGGCGCACTCCAGCGGAAGCGCCGGCTCGCCAGGTCGGGCAGCCAGGCATCGGGATGTACATGCAGCGCGCTGTCGAGCAGACTGCGCACCGGCTTGGTCCTGTTCAGTGCATTGATGACCTGCACCACCACGGGAATGCCGGCGAACTGGCCGTGCACGTCGGTGGAGGCGAGCAGCTTCTCGCCGCCCGAGACCCCGCCGTTCCTGAACTTGATGGCCTTGGCGCGCAGCATGGTGTGCGGGAAGTCCACGTTCCACGGATGCGGCGGCACGTAGGGGCACTTGGTCATGTAGCAGAGGTCGCACAGGTAGCACTGGTCGACCACGCTGCCGTAGCGCTTGGGGTCGACGCCGTGGACCTCGCCGTCCTCGGTCGCGTCGACCAGGTCGAAGAGCGTGGGGAAGGCCTGGCACAGGCTCACGCAGCGACGGCATCCGTGGCAGATGTCGAAGATGCGCGTCATCTCGCGCTCGCAGGCGCCCTGGTCGTAGAACTCGGGGTTCTTCCAGTCCACCGGATGGCGCGTCGGCGCCTCGAGATTGCCTTCTCGACTCGTCATGGGTTCGCCCGTGGCCTCGCGCGGCAACAGCGGGCGGGAGGTGCGGGAAGACGCCCCTGCCCGCTGAGCGCCCGCGCGGGGCTCAGTCGACCAGCGCCTCCAGCGCCTTGGTATAGCGGTTGGCGTGCGAACGCTCGGCCTTGGCCAGCGTCTCGAACCAGTTGGCGATCTCGTCGAAGCCCTCTTCGCGCGCCTGCTTGGCCATGCCCGGGTACATGTCGGTGTACTCGTGGGTCTCGCCGGCGACGGCGGCCTTCAGGTTCAGGCGGCTGTCGCCGATCGGCAGGCCGGTGGCCGGGTCGCCCGACCCATGCTCGAGGAACTCTAGGTGCCCGTGCGCATGGCCGGTCTCGCCTTCGGCGGTGGAGCGGAACAGCGCCGCGACGTCGTTCTGGCCTTCGACGTCGGCCTTGTTCGCGAAGTAGAGGTAGCGTCTGTTGGCCTGGGATTCGCCTGCAAAGGCGTCCTTCAGGTTCTGCTCGGTTCTCGATCCTTTCAAGTCCATGGCTGTCTCCTCGGATTGGCTAGGCAAGTGGAACCGTCGCTACCGGCGGCAGCGGCGCCCTCGCAATCTACACCATGCAGCGGGCTGCGCCATACAAAGCCTCAATAAGGATCATTGAGGCAGGCAATGAGCTTCAGCCCGGCAGCACGGCTTCACGCAGTTGCGGGAACACCTTGGCCACCTTGGCGAGCAGGTAGTCGCCGTAGATGCCGTCGAAGGCATGCACGTTGGCATGGTCCCAGCGCGTCGCGCTGTCGTCGACCACGGCTGGCCGGGGCAGGCCTTCGATGGGCTTCACGCGGGCATGGAAGTTGGGGTCGAAGAAGAGCGGGAAGGACAGCCGGTCGCGGCCAGAGGTGTTGCGGACCACGCGGTGCGGCGTCGAGCGGTAGAGGCCGCCGGTCATGCGGTCCAGCATGTCGCCGATGTTGATCACGAAGGCGCCGGGGATCGGCGTGGCGTCGATCCAGCCCTCGCCGGTGCGTACCTGCAAGCCGCCGATGTCGTCCTGGCGCAGGATAGTGAGGAGACCGTAGTCGGTGTGCTCGCCCACGCCCCATGCGACATCCAGGCCCTCGGGCACCGGCTGGGTGGGGTAGTTGAAGAGGCGGAACAGGATCAGCGGGTCGGCCGTGTAGCGCTCGGCGAAGTAGGCCGCTTCGAGACCCAGGCTCAGCGCGATACCTTCCATCAGCTGGTGGCCCAGGCGCGTGGCCGCGGCCATGTAGTCGAGGATGGTCTGCCTGAAGCCGGGGATGTCGGGGAACAGGTTGCCGCCGTGCACGGGGGTGCGCGCCAGCACCAGGGGATCGTCCTCGGGCAGTTCGGTGCCGAGGTACAGGCCTTCCTTCCAGTCGGGCCGGCCCGAGGTGAGCTCCCCCGCGAGCGGGAAGTAGCCGCGCCAGGCGCGCCCGCCCAGCGCCATGCGCCACTGCATCTTCGTGGACTCGGGCAGTGCGAAGAAGGCGCGGCTCTGGGCCTCGAGGCGCTGGGCCAGCGCAGGGTCGACGCCATGGCCGGTGACATAGAAGAAGCCGTGCGCGCGGCACGCCTTGCCGATCTGCGCGGCGACTTCCGCGCACCCGGGCGCTCGGGTGCCCAACGGCGCGATGTCGATCACGGGCAGCGAAGGGGTCGATGTACTCATCGAAGCCAGCGTATCAAACCGCATGGGCGAAGGGCGTGCGGATCTCGGCAAGAAACTGCTGCGCACGCGGGTGTTGCGGCCGGTTGAAGAAGTCGTCGGGCGTCGCACGCTCCAGCACGCGGCCGGCGTCCATGAAGAGCACGCGATGGGCCACGTCGCGCGCGAAGCCCATCTCGTGGGTCACGACCACCATGGTCATGCCCTCGCGCGTGAGGTCGCGCATGACCAGCAGCACGTCGCCGACCATCTCGGGGTCGAGCGCGCTGGTCGGTGCCAGCGTGCAGTTGCCCATGACGTGAGATGCGGGAACAGGTTGAACTGCTGGAACACGAAGCCGATGTGCGAGCGGAAGTCGAATTCGCCGCCGCGGATGGTCAGTACCTTGTTCTCCTGGGGAAAGGGGTCCGGACCATAGCAACAAAAGCCTGCGCAGCGAAATAGCTCTTTCACATATGCATACTGCCGTCATGCAAATACAGGAAAAGCCCCCCTTCGACACGCCCTTCGAGTGGATCGGGGGCGAGGA
Organism: Variovorax sp. RA8; assembly: GCF_901827175.1. Taxonomy (NCBI): domain Bacteria; kingdom Pseudomonadati; phylum Pseudomonadota; class Betaproteobacteria; order Burkholderiales; family Comamonadaceae; genus Variovorax; species Variovorax sp. RA8. The sequence goes on from NZ_LR594662.1 coordinate 1,867,180, forward strand.
AAAAGTCCATGCGCTGGTCGAGCGCTTCTACGACCTGATGGAGCTGGAGCCCGCCTACGCGCAGCTGCGCGCTGTGCATGGCCCATCGCTCGACAATGCGCGCCAGCGGCTGTTCTGGTTTCTCTGCGGCTGGCTGGGCGGGCCGCAGCACTACACCGATCGCTTCGGGCATCCGATGCTGCGTGCGCGGCACCTGCCGCAGAGCATCGGGGGGCACACCATCGGCATCAAGGAGCGCGATCAGTGGCTAGCGTGCATGGACCAGGCGATGGGTGAAGTGGGCGTCGACGAGAAACTGCGCGAACGGCTGCGCGCCTCGTTCTTCCAGACGGCGGATTGGATGAGGAATTCGGCGGGCTGATCTGGACCTCGGGTTAACCCGGGGCAGATGAAGGCGCAGGGGCAAGTGAGTCTTGCCCGACGGCGCTTTGCGGAACTGGCGGGACACGGCCGTTACTCATGCGGGAGTCCTCTTCACTACCGCAAGCGCCATGTATGTCCTGCCCCTGAATTTTCTCGTCGAAAACTTTTGCCGCGGCGAGAACGTGCCCATGCCGCAAGTGACCGCCGGCGGGTATTTCGAACTTCCGCTCGACTCGCAGCACCGCTTGGCTGTCTTGGCAGACGACCAAGATGGAGAGCTGCTGTTCTTCGCGCATCCCGGCGACGATGACCCGCAGGAGAGTCGCCGGGACGATGCCCTCCACGAAGAGCACGAGGAAAGCTTCAAAGACCTTGCCATCGGATCGGACGAATGCGGCCCATGGTGGCTGCGCATCGATGACACGCATGCCCCGAAACACACGCTGTGGATTCGGGTCACGCACCCGGGCATCGGGCACGCCGAGTTCGCGCGGGTCGTGGCGGGCATGAGGTCGCGTTTCGACATATGGACGGAAGTTCTCGCGGCGGCCTGAGCCGATGAGGACTCTCGACATCCGATCCCGCTGTTGTGCCTCGAATTCACCATGAACTTCACCTCCAACTGCCGTCCGACCAAGCCTGGCTACCCCCCTTCGCGTCCCCCCGGAAAGACTCGCCCTGAGCCTCCTGGTACTGAGAAATCGGTTGGCATGCGCGCTCCGAAAAAGCCGAAGCACGATAGCTCCCAGGTCAACTCGCCTTTGCAGGGTCGGTCGGAGCCTCCGGCAATGCATGAGATGCAGTTCGGCCAACCGCTCCCAGTGGGTCCGGAGTGGGACCACGTGTTTGACGTCTATGTCGAGGTCGTCTCCAAGTCGGATTTGGGCAAGCTCCCCGACCACGTCAAGCACACCCCAGCGGCATTGAAGCCTCAGCTCGCCAAAAAGCTTACGGATGACCTGGTCGCCGCTTTGACCGTGGAAGAGCAATCTCTGTCTGCCGACCACCCAGCGGTCTCTGGAAAGCCGACTGTCGTTGAAGCAATGACGCGGGTCGCAGTGGCTCTGAAGAACGGGCTGCTACTGGATCAGGTTGTCGCCTGTCTCACTGAAGCGAAGCCGCGATCTTGTCGGGTGCGCGCCCTATCGTTGCTCCTGGGGGATTGCGCGATCGAAAGCAGCGGTCCGGTTGACCTTCTTTCGTGGACGCTGTGCATTGGAGAGTCAATATCCAAGCAGGAATGGACCCAATTGGGCGAGTCACTGGCACTTGACTGCAAGCAAAGAAGCAATGGTGATCTGCTGCGGCGCTGGCTTTCGGCCATGACATCTCTCGCCGATCAAGTCCAGAGTCATCATCCGACGGCATCGGATTTCGTCCTGGCGCTGCTGAATGGATTCGACGGGGCCTTCAACCTGACTCTGGATCTGAATCTCAATGTGGATGTACCGGACCCTCTCGTCGAGGCGGCGCGCGTGAAATGCGACCGCCTTCGAGCGCAGCTGACGCACGAGGCCGAAAGGCTTGTGACCGAGCTCGACACCGCCGTGCGAAAGGCAAACGCCTTGGCAAACGAGGACATTGCGCAGCCAGCAGAGGCAGAGCAGCGCAAAAGGCCCGTTCGGGACGATTCGCAGGTCAACCAACTGTGCAGTGACATCGTCGATGGACTCGCCCGCGGGGTATTGACACTGAAGGAGGTGATTGACGCACTGGAGCAGCTTGCCACTGGGAGCAAGACCGTGGCAGCGCTCATGCATGTACTTGTGGTGCGGGCAAGAAGCAAAGAGGACGAGCTTCACGCGTTCTTCAGGACTGTGTTGGACGAAGCTGCTCGACCTGACGAGCTGGTGTTGTGCATGGCGCCTGCGCTGCTGGATGGTGGGGGTGATATCAGCCTGGCAGCGGCGCTGGTGTATCGCCTTGCCCGCGAGGCTCGCCTTGCCGGCGAGGCTGCCCGTGCATTCACGCGACTCCTGCCCATCCTGAGGCTGATCGAGGCGTTGTGCCTTCTAGTCGAAGGTTCCTCGACGCTTTTGCTGCTGCGTGAGCATGTGAATGGAATGGTGCGAGATGCCGCTGTCGAGCTGGTCACGGAAGCAAGCCAGTGCGTCGGTCGCGCCACGGACCGTCTCTTTGAAGCTCGCAAGCTCGAGCCAACTGCAAGGCTCACGCCGGACCAACTCGAAGGGCTCGGCGGGGTTCTCAAAGACTCCATCGAAGCGCTCGCGCGGCCCCTGAACAGCCCCATGGCCAGTGCCTATGTGGTGGAGGCCTTGCGCTCGTCCATCCACCTTCCGGCATGCGGCCACCTCGTGTCGCTTCTCGTTCGTGGCCTGTTGGAGCGCCAGACCGTGTTGGATGTATTCATGGGCGTTCTGGTCAATGCCGAGGTGCCGCCAACGGCGAGCAACGCGCACCGCATGCTTGCCTGGCAGGTTGCGCTTGGGGTCGCGGATTGGGCTTTGCCCGGCCCCTCGCTCGTCAAGCATGTAGACGCCTGGATCGACGCCGTCAAACCCGATGCATCGGCAATGGGATTCGGGGTGCTTCAGGTCATCCTTGACAGTCTTGCCTCCATCAAATGGAGGAGCAGCATCAAATCGGACTTGGTCGAGCGCCTCAACCAGGTGGAAAAACGAATGAGGGCCAGGAGAGCGGAGCCCCACATGGCCCCGGTCATCGAGCTGATTGCCAGCACTCGCGGCGCCAAGGAGTGCTCGCTTGTCGAGGACAAAGAGGAAGTTTTGAAGAACGGGAACATAAATGGCGCCGTCAACGGCATCGTGCTTGCAGTGCGAAGCGGAGACATATCCATGGGCGAAGTGATCGAATGGTTCTCCGGGCAGAAGGCGACATTCGATAGGGACTTGCTTCTGTTCACGTTCATTGGCCCGCTGTTCGGAGAATCGGTGGTTTCCAAGTATTACAACTTAAAAAACTTCCTGAGCACACTGCTCGACGTTGACGACACAAAGGAATTCTTCAGTGAGGTAGGGGTCGTTTTTGGGGTGAGGGAGGAAAGCGACACCGATAGGAAGTCCATGATTGACACCATCGAGGCCCTCTCGATCCAGTGCAAGGACGACAAGCTGTTGCGGCTGCATTGGTTTGCAAGTGAATATCTAGAAGCTTCGAATGAAGAAGATGCGAGATCCAAAAAACTTAGTGCGGTGATCGATGCGATAGGCCGCAAGTTGGACGGCGAGGAGGCTTCGCAGACAGCCGCCGCTGAGCAAGATATCCCGTCGCAGCCAACGGAAGGCATGCAGCCTGGGGCTTACTCCCAGTCCGTCATCGAGTCCTCGAATCCTGTACCCGAGGCGGGTCCTCCCTCCAACTCGGGCCCCATCGACTTCGGCATCAGAGATCAACGCACGGCTACGCCCCCGGTTGTGGCGAACCCTCCTCGTCGGCCCGAATTGCCTGCTGGAAGAATCCCGCCGCAGCAGGGGCCTATCCGTGGACTGATCCTTCCTACTTGGCTTCCTCTTCCCCATAGCGAGGGCAATCACTTCTCCTCCTACCCCGGCCCGCAACTTATTGATGGGCTGCCGATTCACTATTCGTTGGCGGAGGCGCCGCCTGAGGACAACACCCGCATCATCCCGATCCCCCCTCGGACGGAGACCCATACCTTTGCAAAAAGGGTGGTCAAGGCGTTGAATGACCAACAATTCTCGTTTGCCAAGCGGCTGATCATGAGAGCTGGTTCGAAAGTTCTGAACTTGACCGGGCCAGGCGTCCCGAGGCTTGAAGAGAAAGGGCTTGAAACCCTGGGGAGAATCATTTCAGATCCGGAAGTAGATTTGCGAGAGCTCGCCCTGGGGGAGGTGGCGCGGGGAATCCGCCACGTGATCGGAGCCATAGAGGAATCAAAACATCTGGAGGTGCTGAATCTCTACTCTTTCGTGGGGTGGGGGCTTGACGACCAAGGGCGCGTCGCTGTCTACAAATTCCACCATGCGTTGGAACACATAGTGAATTTGTATCCATCGCAATCAATGCCTTTGCAGCGACTGGTCGTTTCCAACGAAACAATTTCGGCCCACGAATCGGAACCGATGCTAGCTAGGCTCGAGACAGTGTCAGGTGGTCGGCTGAAGGTGGAGCGGAGGAATTGAGTCGAGCCGCAAAGCCACTGGGGGCGCTCATGCAGTTGCTGAATGGCGGCAGGATGCTGCGATCCCACGGTCAAGGCATGACTGCGCCGACTCGCCCAGGCCGCAGCAAAACCACCACCGCCCCCGCACCCCCTTCATCAGCCCGCGCCTGCACGAACGCAAGCACCTCGTCCTTCTGCATCAGCCAGCTCTGCACCTTGCCCTTGAGCACCGGCGTCTTGCCTGGCGACCCCAGCCCCTTGCCGTGCACCACGCGCACGCAGCGCCAGCCGCGCCGGGTTGCATCGCGCAGGAAGGCGGCCAGCGCTTCGCGCGCCTCGTCGCGGCGCAGGCCGTGCAGGTCGATCTCGCCCTGGAGGGCCCAGCCGCCCTTGCGCAATTTGCGGGTGACATCGACGCCGATGCCCGGCCTGCGGAAGCTCAGCGCGTCGTCGATGTCCAGCAGCGTCGTCGCATCGAACTCGTCGCTGATGGCTTCGTGCAGCACGCGCTGCTCGTCGAGTTGCTGCTGCACCGCGATCGGCGCCGGCGGCTCGGGCGCCAGATGCACAGTGGCCCGGCGCCGCAGCGGCTTCGTGGCGCCGATGGCGCGCGAGAACAGGTCCTGATCCGCGGCGCGTTTCTTCTCGGCCGCCGCGCGTGCGACGGCTTCGGCGGCTTCTCGCTCGCGCTGCTCGGCCAGGGCCTTCTGCACGCCTTTGAGCTCGGCGAGGCTCTTGAGGGCTTTGGGTTTGCTTGGCATCGGCTTGTCGTCGGAGGATACGTCCTCCGCGCCGGACTCAGATCAGGCCGCGCGCGGCCATCGACAAGGCCTGGCCCGGGGCGACGATCACGTGATCGAGCACCCGCACGTCGACCAGCGCCAGCGCGGACCGAAGCGTGTGTGTCAGCGCCTCGTCGGCGCGCGAGGGCTCTACGCAGCCGCTCGGATGGTTGTGCGCCAGGATGACGGCCGCGGCATGGTGGTGGAGGGCCCGCATCACCACCTCGCGCGGGTACACGCTGGTCTGCGTGAGGGTGCCGCGGAAAAGTTCTTCCAGGGCAATCAGACGGAGCTGCGCATCGAGGAAAAGCGCTGCGAAGACTTCGTGCGGCTTGGCCGCCAGGTGCAGCTGCACATAGTGCTTGACGGCCTCGGGCGATTCGAACAGCTCTCGCTCCTTCAGGCGCTGGGCCATCGTGCGCCGCGCCAGTTCGAGCACGGCGGCCAGGTTGCCGCGCTTCGCGCTGCCGCCCAGGCCCTTGATGCGCTTCAAGTCGTCGAGTCCGGCATGGAGCAGGCCGCTCAGCCCGCCGAAGCTGTCGAGGAGCTCCTGCGCGAACTGCAGCACGTTCTTGCCGCGGATGCCGGTGCGCAGCAGCAGCGCCAGCAGCTCGGCGTCGGCGAGCGCGCCGGGCCCCTTGAGCATGAGTTTTTCGCGCGGTCGCGCTTCGAGGGGAAGATCGGTGAAAGACATGGCTGACATGGGCTCTTGGCCCCCTCCCTAAAATACAGGCCCCAGTCTAAAGCCATCCCGAACGTGTCCTCCACCCTCTCAGGCGCCATCGTGGCGCCCGGCTCCTTCCTCACGCTGCACTACCGGCTGGCCGGCCCGGCGGGCGACATCATCAACACGTTCGGCGACAAGCCGGCCACGCTCTCGCTGGGCACCGGCGAGCTCTCGCCGGCGGTCGAGCAGCGGCTGATAGGCCTGCCCGAGGGCACGCACGCAACCTTCGAGCTCCCGGCCGGCGAGGCCTTCGGCGAACGCAATCCCGAAATGCAGCAATGGGTGGCGCGCAAGCTGCTCGCGCAGATGGGCGACCCGGACGAGCAGTACGCGGTGGGCGACGTGGTTCAGTTCCCCACGCCCGACGGCAGCGGCAGCTACGCCGGCGCGGTGGTCGAGGCCAACGAGACGGCGGTGCGCTTCGACTTCAACCATCCGCTCGCGGGCCAGCCGGTGAGCTTCGAAGTGCAACTGATCGGCGTGCTCTGACCATGGCAGTACAAGAAGTCATCCTCGCCGAGCCGCGCGGCTTCTGCGCCGGCGTCGACCGCGCGATCGAGATCGTCGAGCGCGCCATTGCCAAGTTCGGCGCGCCGATCTATGTGCGCCACGAGATCGTGCACAACACCTATGTGGTGAACGAGCTCAAGGCCAAGGGCGCGATCTTCATCGAGGATCTGGCCGAGGTGCCTCCGGGCGCGACGCTGGTGTTCAGCGCCCACGGCGTGAGCAAGGCCGTGCAGGCCGAGGCGCGGGCGCGCGGCTTCGAGATCTTCGACGCCACCTGCCCGCTGGTGACCAAGGTGCACGTGGAGGTCGCCAAGCTCGCGAAAGAGGGCTACGAGTTCATCATGATCGGCCACAAGGGGCACCCCGAGGTCGAGGGCACGATGGGGCAGCTGTCGAGCGGCATTCACCTGGTGGAAGACGTTGCGGACGTGGCGCGTGTCGAGCCGGCGCAGTCCGAGAAGCTCGCCGTCGTCACGCAGACCACGCTGTCGGTGGATGACGCCGCCGAGATCTCGGCCGCGGTACGGGCGCGCTTCCCGAAGGTGCGCGAGCCCAAGCAGCAGGACATCTGCTATGCGACGCAGAACCGGCAGGATGCGGTCAAGCTCCTGAGCCCGCAGGTCGACATCGTGATCGTGGTCGGCAGCCCGACCAGCTCCAACAGCAACCGCCTGCGCGAGCTGGCACAGCGCCTGGGCACCGTGGCCTACATGGTCGATTCCGCCGACGAGCTGCAGCCCGCGTGGTTCGTGGGCAAGGCCCGCGTGGGCCTGACGGCCGGCGCCTCGGCGCCCGAGGTGCTGGTGCGCGAGGTGATCGACCGCGTCAAGGCGCTCGGTGCGGTGGCGGTGCGCAAGATGGACGGCATCGAAGAGACGCTGAAGTTCCCGCTGCCCAAGGGCCTGAAGCTCGACGACATGCCCGCGCCGGGCCATATCTCGTGACGGGCACCGCCACCATCGACTGGCGCCGCGACATCGAGGCCGCTGCACGGCGCATCCACGAACACGCTCCCCATTTCCTGCGCAGGACGCCGCTGTGGAAGCTGCCCGGCCGCGCGCTCGGCATCGATGTACCGGGGGTCGAGCTCTGGCTCAAGCTCGAGCATCTGCAGGCCGGCGGCAGCTTCAAGGCGCGCGGCATGATGAACCGGCTGCTCGCCAACGCGATTCCCGCCAGCGGCGCCATCGTGGCCTCCGGCGGCAATGCCGGCATCGCGACCGCCGCGGCGGCGCAGGCGCTGGGCGTGCATTGCGAGGTGTTCCTGCCCATCGTGTCGCCGGAAGCCAAGCGCGCGAAGCTGCGCGGGCTCGGTGCCACGGTGGTGGTGGGCGGCGAGGTGTATGCCGACGCCCTTGCCGCCTGCCTTGAGCGCCAACGCGAGAGCGGCGCGCTGTTGACCCATGCCTACGACCAGGCCGAAGTGGTGGCCGGTGCCGGCACGCTGGGCCGTGAGATCGAGGAAGAGGGCGGCCTGCCCGACGCGGTGCTGGTCAGCGTGGGCGGCGGCGGCCTGATCGGCGGCCTCGCGGCGTGGTTCGAGCAGCGCAGCCGCGTGGTGGCGCTCGAACCCGAGCGCGCGCCCACGCTCTTTCGCGCGCGCGAGGCGGGCAAGCCCGTGGACGTGGACGTGGGCGGCGTGGCGGCCGATTCGCTGGGCGCGCGCCGCATCGGCGCCTTTGCTTGGGACATCACGCAACGCCAGGTGCGCGACGCCCTGCTGCTGCCCGACGAGGCGATCCGCGCCGCGCAGCTGTGGCTGTGGAAGGAGCTCAAGCTGGCCGTCGAGCCGGCCGCCGCCCTGCCGCTGGCCGCGCTGCACACGGGCGCCTATGCGCCGCGCGGAGGCGAGAAGATCTGCCTGATCGTCTGCGGCGCGAACGTGGACCCGGCGAGCCTGGCCTGAGGAAGGTCTGCTCGATCAGCTTTGCGGCTGGTCGACGTTGACCATCCACGGCACGCCGAACTTGTCTTCGAGCATGCCGAAGCCCGGCGACCAGAAGGTCGCGGCATAGGGCATCGTGACCTTGCCGCCCTCCGACAGCGCCTTGAAGAGCTGTTCGCCTTCCTTCACGTCCTTGGCCTGGACCGAGAGCGAAAAGCCCTTGTAGCCGTCGAAGGCCATCCCGGGCGGCAGGTCCGAGGCCATGATCTGCTTGCCGCGTGCCTGGAGCGTGGCGTGCATGACCTTGTTCTTGTGCGAGTCCGGTGTGTCCTTGCCCATCGGGCTCTCGCCGAAGGTCATGCTGAAGAGGATCTTGCCGCCCAGGCTCTTGGCGTAGAAGGCCAGCGCCTCGGCCGCATTTCCGTTGAAGGACAGATAGGCTTCCATCGAATCTCCTTGGGGTGCTTGTAGGGGAGAGTGATCCTACGCGCCCGCCTAAAATCGCTCGATGCTCGATATCACTCTGTTACGCAAGGATCTCGCGTCGGTCGTCGCCCGCCTCGAAACCCGAAAGAAGAACCAGACCTTCCTCGACGTGGCCAGCTTCAGCGCGCTCGAGGCCGAGCGCAAGACCCTGCAGACCCGCACGGAGGAACTGCAGGCGCGCCGCAATGCGCTCAACAAGCAGATCGGACCGCTGAAGGCGAAGGGCGAATCGGTCGAGGCGCTGATGACCGAGGTCAATGCGCTCAAGGCCGAGCAGGAATCCTCCGCGACGCGGCTCGAGGCGATCCAGCCCGAGCTGCAGGCGCTGCTGCTCGCGGTGCCGAACCTCCCGCATGCAAGCGTACCCGTAGGAGATGACGAAACAGCGAATCTCGAGGTGCGGCGCTGGAGCCCCAAGGGCGGCAACGGCGCCGATGCGCCCGCGCTCGGCTTCGAGGCGCGCGATCACGTCGACCTGGGCACGCCGCTGGGACTCGACTTCGAGACCGGCGTCAAGCTGGCGGGGTCCCGCTTCACCGTGATGAAGGGGCCGATCGCGCGGCTGCATCGGGCACTGTCGCAGTTCATGCTCGACATCCAGACCCAGCAGCACGGCTACACCGAGTGCTACGTGCCCTATGTGGTCAATGCCGACACGCTGCGCGGCACCGGCCAGCTGCCCAAGTTCGAGGGCGACCTGTTCGCGGCCAAGAAGGGTGGGCAGGAAGGGGAGCCTGCGCCGGACCATTCGGCGCTGTACCTCATCCCCACCAGCGAGGTGCCGCTCACGAACTTCGTGCGCGACGAGATCCTGGCCGAGGCGCAACTGCCGCTGCGCCTGACCGCCCACACGCCGTGCTTCCGATCGGAGGCGGGCAGTGCAGGGCGCGACACGCGCGGCATGATCCGCCAGCACCAGTTCGACAAGGTCGAGATGGTCCAGGTCACGCATCCGGAGAAGAGCTACGAGGCACTCGAGGCCATGACCACCCACGCCGAGGCGGTGCTCCAGGCGCTGGAGCTGCCTTACCGCGTCGTGCTGCTGTGCACCGGTGACATGGGCTTCGGCGCGGCCAAGACCTACGACCTCGAGGTCTGGCTGCCGGCGCAGAACACCTACCGCGAGATCAGCTCGGTGTCGAACTGCGAGGCCTTCCAGGCGCGGCGCCTGCAGGCCCGCTTCAAGAACACGCAGGGCAAGAACGAGCTGGTGCACACCCTCAACGGCTCGGGCCTTGCGGTCGGCCGGACCTTGGTCGCGGTGCTGGAAAACCATCAGCGGCCGGACGGATCGATCGTCGTTCCGGCGGCGCTGCGGCCCTACATGGGCGGCCTCGAAATGCTGCGGCCCTGAAAGGCGGTCGGAAGTCTCTGCTAGAATCGCCGGCTCGACAAACACCAGACTCCGGAGAGGTGGCAGAGTGGTCGAATGTACCTGACTCGAAATCAGGCGTACGGTAACCCCGTACCGTGGGTTCGAATCCCACCCTCTCCGCCAAGGATCAGTTCCGCAGAGCCCCAGATCCTGCGAGACCCCTGAAAAAGCCCCGCCAGCCGGGGCTTTTTCTTGCCGGCTTGTCGCAGCCAGTGCCTTGACATGCTGCGCGAAGCCTGCCGCGTGGCGACGGCCCTAAGACGAATGCCGGTCGCATCGAGTCCTACGATTTCCCCGGCCGGTTCTTGTCCCAGATGGCCAGCAAGATCAGGCCGTAAGCCAAAAGGCGAACCAGGTAGTGCAGCGGCAGTTCCTCCTCGTTCCAGGAAGACGTGATCGCCATGTGCGTCCGGCTTGCGGCCTCGATAAGGAAGGATGCCGCCAAGAGCAGAAAGAAGCGGTCCCGCGTGCTTGTCCAGTAGCGCAAAAAGAAGAGCGCGACGGTGAAGGATGCGACGGCGATCCCGCCTAGAAGAAATTGATGCATTGCCGCCTTCGTCAGGAATGGCTTTCCAGGACCAAGCCTACGAGCAGCAGCAGCACCGCAACCAGCGCCAGGCTCAGGCGCCATATGGACATGTCCACCGCGGTGAACAGGAGTCTGTCGAGGATCAACAGTACGTTGTTCGCGGTCAGCCCGACGAAGCACAGGCCACTCCACAATAGCAATCGAACGCGCCCTCTTGCGTAGCCCCGCAGCAGCAGCGCAGCACACGAGAGCGCGGTGAGTGCGCACAGCCCATAGATCAACTTGTCCATTCTGCTAGCCCTTTCGGATCTTGAATGCGTCGGCAAAACTCTGCGCCGCCTTGCGACCGGCACCATGGATCAGGTTCGTGATGCCGATCAGGTCCTCGGAATATGCCGACGCCAGGCGATCAACAAGGTCTGTCAAGGTGGCATTGATCGGCGCGTAGCGGTAAACGTCCTTTTGAGGCTCGCAGACCGTCAGCAACCCGGCCAGGCACAGCGCCTCCAGCAACGCGTCAGCGGTCTGGGGCTGCACGTACAGCGCGCGGGCGACTTCCGAAACGCTGAGACTCGCATTGGGCCGGGCATGGAAGATCAGCAGTGCCTCCAGGAAGGGGACCGAAGGAATGCTCGTCAGCACGAACCGTCTTACGTCTTCAGGAATCAATGATCGGCCTAGTGTTCGCCGCTCTCCGCGGTTCACGGGATCACGAACTGGCGCCCCAGTCCGGTGAATCACGGAAATTGATCGGTGCTGTCACCCGCTTCGGGTGCGCTGCGGCAATGAAAATTTTCGAACCCTGCGGCGCAATGATAGTGACGTCGGCCCGGTGCCATCGCTGCGCGCTCCCCCAAGGCGCGCTACGGCAATGTGCCCGCCGCGGCGCATGGATCAAGGTTCGGCACGAGCGCGGTAAGACAGGTTGGATCGCACGACGCCTGCCGTGGGGCCGGTAGGCCATCCGCACGCCTACGCCGACAAGTAGTCGAAGAACGCTTCGAGTTCGGTGGACTTGTCGAACACGGCGCTCGCACCGGCCATCACGCACCGGCTTCGAATGTCCGGTGTCGCATAGTTTGTCAGCACCACGATCCTCTGGTCCGAACGTCGTTCCTTGAAAGCTCGCAGCACGGTCAAGCCGGAGCCTTCCTTGAGAAACAGGTCCAGGATCATCAGGTTCCATCGCTCGGCATAGATGGCGGCCGCCAGGATGGCCTCGGAGGCGGTCTCGGCCGTCGCCAGCACTTCGACATCGGCAAATTCCAGCAGCGCAGCAATCAGGTTGTCGCGAATGGTCCTGCTGTCCTCGACAAGAATGGTGGCCAACAACACGCCCGCGACCTTTCCTCTGGTTTTTTGCCGGCACGCGCCGGTGCCAGTGTTCTACGCGTGGGCGAACTGCAGGGCATGTAGGCGGACTACCCGAGAAAGGTGGCGTGTCGATGCGTCAGCCCGCGGCGTTGTCCTCGCTCTCGCGGGACGCGTGCTTTTCCAGGGCGTCATTGACCTCCTCCAGTTGCTCGACAGAGCCGTTCAGGCGCTTTTCGGCTTGGCTCGTCTTCTCGACCGCTCGTTCGACGTCATCACTGCGAACCCGCTTGGACACGCCTGCGTCGAGAACCTGATGAACGATCGCCAGCTCTTCGGCGACCTGCTTGACGGCTTCGGTGGCCTGCTTGTTCTTCTCCAGCGCCTCGTCGATGGGCGGCGGTGCGCCCTCGGCTCCGGGAGTGGGATGGGGCATCGATCTCTCCTCTGGGTGGAATTGCATGGTAACGGCAGAAATAGGCGAACGTACTACCGTGCGGAAGAGCGAAACTCGCCGGCCGCCCCGATATGAGGCGTCGGAACCCGGCCCCTGGCATGGAGCAATAGGGGAGGAGATTGCGGCTTTCCGCGCAGCTTCGAGCGAGCACGCCGGCAGCGGGGTGGAGGGGCTACTCGGGTGCAGGAGCCGCTCGATCGCTGGCCACCTTCTCGTGCGGCGCTGAACTTTCCCGCAAGCGCGGAGACGGGTTGGCTCTGCGTTCGGTCTCAGCCAGCCGCTGGAGATGATCGATCCACTCAGCGCGAGTTGGCCTCTGCGTGCGCAGGGTCGACGGGGTGTCCAGGTCGGACCTCGAAGGCAAACCGATGCTCCGGCCGGCGTTCACGATTGCCGCCTATCGCCCGACGGACGCAGCGACGATGAGCGCAAGCACCAGGAAAACGACGCCGACGGAGCCCGCCTCGACCAGGAGATCGAACCATGGCGCGCTCGCGACCGGAGGTCTGAACGCTTCGAAGCTGCTTTGAGAGGCGTGTTCATCGTGGATCACGTTCATGGTGGGGTGCTCCTCATCCCAGTGGCAATCATTCGAAACGGCGCTCAACTATAAGACAAGAGTACAAAAAATGGGAACTTTTCACATAGTTTTCGTTTTCCTGCAGTTGCGGAGGTCTAAAGTACTACATTCGAGGCTCACAATCGGTGCCATGAAAGATGCACACGACACCAACCTAGGGTGGTGGACTGACAAGCCCGAGCGGGAGCCGCGGCCTTCTTCATTCAACCCGATCTCCGGCCCCTTCCCTCGGCGGCGGGCGGAAAAAGTATGGGTCAAGGCGGCCCTGATCGTTGCACTCATGGTCGGGTTCGGCTGGTCACTGCTGAACCTCGCCCGCCTCTTGGCGTAGGAGTTTTTGCTAAGCCGCGTGGAGGTCCTGCAACGCAGCACCGCCGTGTCGCATGCGGCGCAATTCCCCCCGCGTCGCTTCGATTGCCTGCGCGAGGAAATCCGCGTCGCGCGCCACCCCCGAGAAGCGGCCCGATCCCCAGGTGTGCAGCCAGGGCAGGCCCAGGAAATAGAGCCCCGGCTCCCGGGTGATGCCGCGCAGATGCACCGGGTCGCCCCGGCCGTTGAAGACCGGCGCGTCCAGCCACGCGAAGTCCGGCGAAAAGCCGATGCACCAGATCACGCTTCGGATGCCGGCGGCGGCCAGGTCCAGCCGCGTGCGTTCCTCCGGCGGCTCCCATACCGGCGTATAGACGGACGCCGGCGGCGCCTCGATGCCCTGGGCCGCGATGTGCTTGTCGATCGAGGCATTGATGCCGTTGTAGATGCGATCGGCATGGTCCAGGTGCTCGCGCAGATTCGGCTGGAACTGCAGCGAATGCCCGTCGAAATCCGTCAGCAGGCCATACAGTGCCATGCCTTCGAGGGCGAAGCGCCGCAGGTCGATGTCCCGGCCGCCGTCGCGGCCCGTCACATAGTGGTTGGTGTTGTCACGCACACCCTCGCGCAGCGGATGCTCCGTCACGGGCATTTCGTAGTAGCCCATGTCCGCGAGCCAGTCCACCACCTCGCGGCCCCGGTAGAAGCGCGCGCAGCGCGGCGCGTTGCCTGTTGCAAGATGAACCTTGCGCCCCGCCAGGTGCAGGTCCTCCGCGATCTGCGCGCCCGACTGGCCGCAGCCCACCACCAGCACCGGGCCCTCCGGCAATTGCGCCGGGTTGCGGTACTGGGCCGAGTGGTACTGCACCACGCCGCCCGGCAGCTTCTCGGCCAGCCGCGGCACGATGGGCTTGTGATAGCCGCCCGAGGCCACCACCACCTGGTCGGCCGTGTAGCTCCCGGCGTCGGTCTGCACGCGAAAGCGCTCGCCCGCGCCTTCGCGCCAGACACGCTCCACCGACACGCCTTCGACCGCGGGCGCGTTCACATGCGCCACGAAGCCGGCCAGCCATTCGTTGATCTGGTGCTTGACCATGAAGCCGTGCGGATCGCCGCCGGCATAGGGCCAGCCCGGCAGCTGGCATTGCCAGTTGGGCGTGACCAGGCAGAAGGAGTCCCAGCGCTGCGTGCGCCAGGTATGGACCAGGCTGCGCTTCTCGATCACCAGGTGATCGATGCCGCGCTGCTGCAGGCAGTAGCTGGCCGACAGGCCGGCCTGGCCGCCGCCGACGATGATGACGCTGTAGTGGCTGCGCCCGCCGTGGGGATGGGACATGGGATCACTTTCTATGTGAATGAAGTGGGAAGAGGACCGGGGTCGCCGTTGCCGTCGCCGGGCCTCAGTCGAAGGCGATGACGAGCACCTCGGCATCGGCGCTGCCCGCGAAGCGCGACGCGATGTGCTCGATCTCGGCGAGCTGGTCCATGGCCTGCGAGCAGGCAAAGCCGTACTTGGCGCGCACGCGCTCCGACGCGATGCCCAGGGCTTCGCGGGTGCGCTGCAGGAAGTCGTGGAGTCCGTAGCACTGCCCCGGGATGAGGAAGTCCTGCACCACCAGGGAGGGCGAGTAGCAGCGCGTCTCGCTCCCATCGGGCCAGCGCACATGGAAATGCATGACAGGCATCGCGTCCTCTTTCTCTTCAGGCGAGCTGCGCCGGCACGCGGCCGGCGGCCCGCGCGCGCAGCCCGGCGCGGTACAGCGCGAGGTGGCGCTCGGCGCTGGCCTTCCAGCTGAAGCGGCGCGCCAGGCGCTCGGCGGAGCGGGCGATGCGCGCCGGGTCGCGCCTGGCCAGCGCATCGGCCAGTGCGCCGGCGATGCTGGCCGCGTCGTGGGGCTCGGCCCAGCTCACGTCGTCCTCGGCGAGGTAATCGACGAAGGGCGCGATGCGGGAAGCCACGACCGGCGCACCGCTGGCCAGCCCTTCGAGCACGACCAGCCCGAAGCCCTCGCGCAGCGAAGGCATCGCGACCACATCGGCGAGCCGGTACAGCGCGGGCATGTCTTCGTCGGGCAGCGGACCGGTGAGGCGCACCGGCTGCAGCGGACCTTCCGCGAGGCCCAGGCGCTGCATCCGCGCGCGGAAGGCCTGCGCGCAGCCCTCGTGGTCGAGCAGGCTGGCGCCGCCGGCGATCACGAGCTGCGCCTGCGGGTGCGTCGCGCGCAGCAGCGCGAAGGCGCTCAACAGGCGAACGCTGTTCTTGCGTTCCTCGATTCCGCCCACGGCGAGCACGACGGGCGCGCCCGGCACGAGGCCGAGGCGCGCTGCGAGCAGCGCGTCGCCGCGGCCGGCTGCGGGCGAGAAGCGCGCCGTGTCCACGCCGTTTTGCACCTCCTCGGCCGCGATGCCATGCTCGCGCGCCAGATGCTCGCGCCACAACCGGCTGACGCACAGCACCTGGCCTGCCTCTTCGAACGCGATCCGTTGCCAGCGCATGAGCCGGGCATCGTCGAAGCTGTCGAGATGGTGCACAGTGCGCACAAAGCCCTCGATGCGGCCCGTGTCGCGCAGTTGCGCGAGCGCATTGCCGCCGATCGAATCGTGGGTATGCAGCACATCGAAGTCCTCGTCGGCCAGAAGGCGGCCCAGGTGACGCACAAAAGCCTCGATGCGCAGTCGCGCCATCTCGACCGTGCCGGCCGGCTTGCCGTGCACGGGGACCAGTTCGACGCGGCAGGGCGGCCGCCGGAAGAACGCCTGGCCTGGCGCGGCGGGCGCCATCACCGTGACCGCGTGGCCGGCGTCGTGCAAGGCGCGCGCGAGCTCCAGCGTGTGCACCACGCCGCCTCGCGGGTTGACGGAATGCGTGAGCAGGCCGATGCGCAGGGGGCGGTCGAACTCAGGCATGGCGCATCTCCCGGGCACCGACGGCACGCGGCTGGATGAAGGCCTCGCGACCGAAGTCCCACAGCGATGCTTCCTCGCCGTCCGCGCGCAGCCGCACTTCGCGCGAGCCGTCCACCTCGCCGACCACGCCGCAGGCGATGTCGCGCGCCGCAAAGCGCGCGAGCACCTCGGCCACCCGCGAGGGCGCGACGCTGAGCACGAAGCCGTAGCTCGGAAAGGACGAAAGCCAGTGCATCATCGGCACGCCCGCAGGCCGCGGCAGCGCGTCGAGGTCGATGTGCGCGCCCACGCCCGAGCATTCGAGCAGCATCATCGCGGTGCCCACCGCCCCCGCCATGCTGATGTCCTTGGCGGCGCGGCACAGGCCGTCTTCCGCCAGCGCCGGCAGCAGTTCCAGGTCGGCGCGCAGCCGCGCGGTCGGCGCGCGGGTCGAGGCGTTCCAGTAGGGAAAGGGCTCCTCGTAGGCGCCGCGCAGGTCCACCGCCATCACCAGCACATCGCCAGGGCGGGCATCGAAGCTGGTCAACAGCCGCCGCGCATGACCCAGGATCGCGACCGCGAGCTGGGGCCGTTCGCTGCGGTTGTTGCTGTGGCCGCCGACAATCGGCACGCCGTAGCGCGCCGCGGCCTCGGCCAACCCCCGCAGGACCTCGTCGGCCGGGTCCATGCCGCAGCTCCACAGCGCGTCGACCACCGCCGTCGGCCGTCCACCCATCGCGTAGATGTCGCTCACGTTCACCATCACGCCGCAGTAGCCGGCGAACCAGGGCATGCGAACGATGAAGTCCTCGACCAGGCCCTCGATGGCGAACAGCAGGTAGCCGCCGTGGCCATCCGGGATGGCTGCGCAGTCGTCGCCCACCGGCACGGCCTGCGCCAGCGCCGCGTGGCCGCCGGGCAGTGAGCGCCCGAGGGCGGACACCACGTCGGCGATGTCGCGCTTGTGGGCGAAGCCGCGCGTGGCGCGCAAGGCCTCGGCAATCTCGGCGGCCTGCGTCATGACAGCACCCGGGCCCGGGTCACGAAGCCGCTCACCGGATCGTGGCAGGGCGGATAGAAGTCCAGCCCGGCCTGCATGCGCGCATGCGGACGGCCGTGGATGGCCGTTTCGTCGAGCAAGCGCCAGCCCAGCTTGCGAAACAGCGGCACGTTCTGCATCTGCACATGGGCCAGGAAGCGCTCGCAGCCCAGCGCATGGGCGCGAGAGACGGCCAGCCGGATCAGCGTCGCGCCCAGGTGCCCCTGGCTGCGGAAGGCCGGATGCACCGCCAGGCGCGAGCCCCACCATTCGCCCGCTGCATCGCCGCGATGGATGCGCACCGTGCCTACCACCTGCTCCGGCATCCCCGCATTGCAGGACATTGCCACCAGCGCCTGCGCGTGCGTGTCGATCGCATCGCGGTCGTCGTGCGCGAAGATGCCCTGCTCGATGCAGAACACCGCGCGCCTAAGGGCCATGGCCTCGTCGATCTCCCATTGCTGTGCGGCTTCGCGAACGAGGTACTCCACCGGCGCGTAGTCCGCCGGCAGCTCGCAGAGGTCATCGATGCACAGCATGGCTCAGCCCTCGTAGACCGACAGCGACGAGCAGGCGCCGCACTTGCCGCAGCCGGCCTTGATGTCGGCCGAGCGCAGCCCGGCCGCTGCCACCCGCTCGCCCAGCGGCGCCAGCAGCGACTGCATGAACGCGGGCGAGGGCGCGGGATGGTCTTCCAGCGGGGTGCCGCTGATCGGCACGAAGGGCACGACGAAAGGGTAGACGCCGCGCGCCAGCAACTGGTCGCAGGTGTCGAGGACCGCCTCGCGCGTATCGCCCAGGCCCGCGAGGATGTAGGTGCTGACCTGCCCGCGCCCGAAGACCGCCACCGCGGCCTCGAAGGCGCTCATGTAGCGCGAGACGGGCACGCTCGCCTTGCCCGGCATGATCCGCTCCCGCACCTCGGGCGTGACCGCCTCCAGGTGCATGCCGAGCGTGTCGATGCCGGCGGCCTTCATGCGCTGGAACCAGCGGTCATCGTCGGGCGGCTCGCACTGGCCCTGGATCGGGAGCTCGACCGCCGCCTTGATCGCGAAGGCGCTCTCGCACAGGATGGCGGCGCCCCGGTCGGTGGCGTTGGGCGTGCCGGTGGTCATCACCATGTGCTTCACGCCGTCGAGCAGCACCGCGGCGCGGGCCACCTCGGCCAGTTGCTCCGGTGTCTTGCGCGCGATGGTGCGGCCCGCCGCGAGCGACTGGCCGATAGCACAGAACTTGCAGCTCTTGCGGCGGCTCTCGTAGCGGATGCAGGTCTGCAGCACCGTGGTGGCGAGCACGTCGCTGCCGTGCAGCGTGGCGATGTGCGAGTAGGGCACGCCGTCGAAGGTCTGCATCGCGTAGAAGCGTGGCTGCTTCGGAAAGGAGATGCTGGCGATCGGGATGCTGCCGCGCATCACCCGGCTCACACCCTGGGCGTCTGGCGCCTCGGCAGTAAAGGGCGAGTGCCAGGCGGTGGAGGTATGGACCGGCACCATGATCGTGTGGCCGTCCACCGTCACCGCCTTGTGGTCCGAGGGGCCGGCGCCGCCGCGCCGGCTGGCGGCACCGGCCGTCGGGTCAGCCAGCCGCAACCCGAAGGACTGGAGCTCCGTCATCAGTTGCCGGCTGTCCGGCAGGGTGGGTGTCAGGGTGGTCATGGTCATGGCTCCGGAGGGGGGAAGAAGCGGGCGGGGCATGCATCGGCACGGTGGTCGCAGTCGGCCGGTCGTTGATGGCGAGCGCGAGCAGCTCGGGCCGTGCGTAGTGGCCGACCGAGTCCATCATTCGCTTGCGCTTGGCGATCAGCGCGAAGTCCAGGTCGGCCACCACCATGCCCTCGCCGTCGGTGAGCGGCGGCGCCAGGTGCTTGCCCTCGGGCGAGACGATGGCCGTGTGGCAGCCGCCGTGCAGCGCCTTCTGCAGGCCGGCATCGGGCGTGACGCTCCGGATCTGATCGTCCGTCAGCCAGCCCGTGGCGTTGACCACGAAGCAGCCGGACTCCAGCGCGTGGTGGCGGATGGTCACCTCCATCTGCTCGGCGAAGATCGGCCCGACGAGCGAGCCGGGGAACTGCGCGCAGTGGATCTCCTCGTGCTGCGCCATCAGGCTGTAGCGCGCCAGCGGGTTGTAATGTTCCCAGCAGGCCAGCGCGCCGAGGCGGCCGATGGCGGTGTCGACCACCTTGAGCCCCGCGCCGTCGCCCATGCCCCACACCATGCGTTCGTGGTAGGTGGGCGTGATCTTGCGGCGCTTGAGCAGCAACGCACCGTCGGCATCGAACACCAGCTGCGTGTTGTAGAGGCTGCCGTGGTCGCGCTCGTTGACGCCCAGCACCACCACCATGCCATGCGCGCGGGCACGCTCGGCCACGGCGGCCGTGACGGGCCCGGGCACGACCACCGCACGCTCCACCAGCTGCAGGTGCGCGGGCCCCTGCAGCACCGGCGGCAGCACGAAGGAGAAGTAGGGGTAGTAGGGCACGAAGGTCTCGGGAAAGACCGCGAGCTGCGCGCCCTTGGCCGCGGCTTCGTCGATGGCGCTGCACACGCGCTCGAGCGTGCCCTCGGGCCGATCGAAGTCGGGTGCGATCTGCACCGCGGCCGCCCGCACGATGCGTGGTCTGGATGCCATCGCTGCGCGCCTGGTCAGAGCGTCCAGGTGTCGAGGATGAACGCGTTCTGCTTGCGGTGCAGCAGGATCAGGTCCAGCACGTCCAGCGGATTGATCGGCCGGATGCCCTCGATCAGCGCGCCCTCGCCGTGGCCGTACAGCGCCTGCAGCGCGAAGCGGCAGGCGTAGACCTTGCCGCCTTCCTCGATGAACTTGGCGATCTGCTTGTTGAAGTTCTGGTGGCCCGGGAAGGCCTCGTCGCCCAGCGTCGGGAAGCCGCGCTGCACCCCCAGCGTGACGCCGGGGCCGTACAGCAGGATCGAGGTCTCGAAGCCCTTGCGCTTCAGGCGCGTGGCCTGCAGCAGGTTGACGAAGCCGATCGATCCCTCGAAGGCGACGGTGTGGAAGGTCACGAGCGCCTTTTCGCCGGGCTCGGCCTTGACGTCTTCGAACACCTTCTCTTCGTAGTCGACGAGGAACTCGCCTTTTTCGTTGCGGGGGCGGGTGACTTGGGGCATGTGGGACTCCAGTTGAGTGGTTGGAACGCAGGTCCTGCGCACCTTCTCTTTGCAGGCGATGTGCCAGCGCAGCGCGGGCCACGTGCGATCAAGCTGCGATCAATGCGCATCGGCGCGGCCTTGGTGCATGAAAAGAATTCCCGGACCGGACCGGGTCGTGCATTCAGGCGGGCGGCCGCCTCCTTTCCGCACCGATGCGAAGCGCCCGGCATGCGATCAATGCACCCGATCAAGGGCCTTGATCGCACCCCTTCGAAGCATTCATCCACGCTGGCGCGGGCACGTTTCCTGCGGCTCGAAGCTGTCCCGATGCAATCAATGGATGCGATCAACTTGCCATGAACCCGATCACCCCCCACTGGCGCAAGCAGCTGCGCGGCAGCGCCAAGCCGGCCTACCTGCTGCTGGCCGACCTGATCGCCGAGGACATCCGCACCGGGCGCCTCGCCGTGCGCGACCGGCTGCCTACGCTGCGCGAGCTCGCCGCCGATCTGCAGCTCAACTACACGACCGTGGCGCGGGGCTATGCCGAGGCGCGCAAGCGCGGGCTCATCGACACGCGCGCCGGCACCGGCACCTTCATCCGCTCCGGCAGCCCCAGCCTGCGCCTGCGCGGCGGCAGCGGTGCCGAGATGACGATGAACATGCCGCCCGAGCCGGACGACGAGCACCTGCTCGCGCGGCTGCACGACAGCGCGAGCCGCGCCTTGGCTGACGCGGACCTCTACGACCTGCTGCGTTACCGGGACTTCGGCGGCACCGCGCACGACCGCGAGGCGGCGATGCACTGGCTGCGACCGCGCCTGCCGGATGCGGGGGTCGACCGCATGCTGGTGTGCCCCGGCATCCACGGCGTGTTGACCGCGCTGTTCTCCCAGCTGGCGCGCCCGGGCGAGCTGATCTGCGTGGAGTCGCTCACGTACCCCGGCGTCAAGGCCATCGCAGCGCAGCTGGGCGTCCAGCTGCATGCGCTGCAGCTGGACGAGGACGGCCCGATCGCCGACGCCTTCGAGCATGCCTGCAGGACGCTCAAGCCCAAGGCGCTGTACTGCAACCCGGCGCTGCTCAACCCCACCACAGCGACGGTCTCGCGCGCCCGGCGCGAGGCGCTGGCCGACGTGGCGCTGCGCTACGCCGTGCCGATCATCGAGGACGATGCCTACGGCATGCTCCCGCGCCAGTCCCCGGCGGCGCTCGCCACCCTGGCACCCGCGCTCACCTACTACGTGAGCGGCTTCTCGAAGTGCTTCGGCGCGGGCCTGCGCACCGCCTACGTGTGCTCGCCGACGGTGCTCCAGTCACAGCGGCTGGCCGGCGCGATGCGCGCCACCACCGTCATGGCCTCGCCCATCACCAATGCGCTGGCCACCCTGTGGGTGGATGACGGCACCGCCGAGGCCATGCTGCAGGCGGTGCGCGCGGAATCCGTCGCGCGGCAGCTGCTGGCGGCGCGGCATCTCGGCGAGCACGGCCTGCAGGCGCATCCCGAAGGCTTCCATGCCTGGCTGCCGCTCACCCCGGGCTGGAGCCCGGTCGAGTTCGCCTCCTACCTGCGCACGCAGAACGTGGGGGTGGTGGCGAGCGCGGCCTTCTCCACCGATGGCGATCCGCCCGATGCGGTGCGCATCTGCCTGGGGGGCCCGATGTCGCGCGACGATTGCGACCAGGCGCTGCGCCTGATCGCCGACACGCTCACCCACCCGCTGCACCCCCATGCGACGGTGCAGGAACGCGACCGCGCGTCTGTGGCCGCGTGGCGCCCGGGCTGATGCCGGGCGCGTTCAACCTTGTCAGACCACCAGCGGCGTCGCCGCCCCGTCCATCGACACGATGGCGCCCGAGATGTAGCCCGCGCGCGGCGAGCTCAGGAACACGACCGCGTTGGCGATGTCTTCCGGGTTCGCGATGCGCCCGAGCGGCATGCGGGCCTCGGCATCGCGCCGCACCTCCTCTTCGCTGCGCTGGCGCAGGCGGGCGTCGGCCGCCAGGCCCTCGGCCATGCGCTCGGTCAGCGTCATCGCGGGATTGACCGCGTTCACGCGCACCCCGAGCCGCCCGTAGGCGGCGGCCAGGCCGGCGGTGGCCAGCATCAGCGCCGCGTTGGCCGCACCGCCGGCCAAATGGGTTGGTGAGGCGACCTTGCCGCCCATGCCGATGATGTTGACGATTGCGCCCGCTCCCCGCTCGGCCATGCGCTTGATCGCCGGGTCCATGACGTGGATGTAGGTGAAGAACTTGGCCTGCATCGCGTCCTGCCAGGCCTGCGGCTGCAGCTCGCCGAAGGGCGTGCGCCGCGCCGCGCCCGCGGAATTGACCAGGACCTCCACCGGCCCGAGGCCGGCCTCGGCCGCGTCCAGCATCGCGAGCGCCGCCTGGGCGTCGCCCAGGTCCGCGCTGTAGCCGCGCACCGCGCCATGGCCCTCCGAGCGCAGCTGCGCGAGGGCCGCGTCGAGGTGCGCCTGGCTGCGCCCGGCCAGGCTGACCTGCGCGCCCTCGCGCAGGAACTCGCGGGCGCAGGCCAGTCCGATGCCGCGGCTGCCGCCGGTGATGAGGACGTGCTTGCCGCCCAGTTGAAGATCCATGAAGCCTCCGGGGTCGAGTTGCCGAACGGAAAGATCTTAGGGGAGGTCTTAAGAGGGACTTGCCGAGCGCGCCCGGCCTGTGTTTTCATGCAGGGACGACGTCCTGTTCGGAGGCACAAGCGATGAAGACCGTGGCAGAAATCCTCAAGGAAAAAGGCGACCATGCCGTGCACAGCATCGGGCCCGACGCCTCGGTGTTCGAGGCCGTCGCGCTCATGGCGCAAAAGAACATCGGCGCCCTGCTGGTCATGGAGGGCGAGCGCATCGTCGGCATGCTGAGCGAGCGCGACTACGCGCGCAAGGTCGTGCTGATGGCGCGCTCGTCCAAGGACACCCAGCTGCGCGAGATCATGACCCCCTCCGTCATCTATGTGCATCCCTCGCAGAGCAGCGAGGAGTGCATGGCGGTGATGACAGAGAACCGCGTGCGCCACCTGCCGGTGCTCGATGGCGAGAACCGGCTGATCGGGCTGATCTCGATCGGCGACCTGGTCAAGGGCATCATCTCGGAGCAGAAGTTCATCATCGAGCAGCTGCAGCACTACATCGCGGGCGAGCACGCCTGAGCAGGTGTGAACGAATCCGCCACGACCGGATTCATTCACGCCTTCTGAGCGCTCGGCCGCATTGCGCGAACAGGCGCCAACAGGCGCTAATCGGCGGCTTCCATCGACGCGCTGTATTCCCCGAGCGTTGCCGCGCTGTTCAGCTTGGCGCGCTGCAGCAGCGCCTTCTGGGCAAGCTGCGCATTGGCCGCCTGGCCTCGCCATGCCTGCATCGCGGGTTCCTGCAGCGCGCGTCCGTAGGAGAAGCTCAGTTGCCACGGGTGCGGTCCGCGTCGGTTCAGCGCGTCCAGGTTGGCCGTCGCCTCGGCCGGCGACTGGCCGCCGGAGAGGAAGTTGATGCCGGGCACCGCCGCGGGCACCGTGCGCCGCAGCACCTGCAAGGTCTGCTCGGCCACTTCGGCCGGTGTCGCTTGCCGGGCCTGCGCCTTGCCGGGCACCACCATGCTGGGCTTCAGCAGCATGTGCTCGAGCGCCACGCCGTAACGGTACAGCGCGGCGAAAACCTCATGAAGGACGTCCTCGGTGACTTCCGCGCAGCGGGCCTGTGTGTGGTCGCCGTCGATCAGCACCTCGGGCTCGACGATCGGCACCACGTCCAGCGACTGGCAGACCGCCGCATAGCGCGCAAGCGCCTCCGCATTGGCCACGATCGCGGCTCGGCTCGGCAGGGTGCCGGACACGTTGTAGACCGCGCGCCACTTCGCGAAGCGCGCGCCTTGCTGCTTGTAGCCCTCGAGCCGCTGCGCAAGCCCGTCCAGGCCGTGCGTGATCTCGTCGCCGGGCGCCAGCGCCAGCGGGCCCTTGCCCGCGTCGACCTTGATGCCCGGCACGATGCCCTGCCGCGCGGCCAGCTGCGGCACCGGATCGCCGCCGTCGGCGCGCTGGCCGAGCGTCTCCTCGTACAGGATGATGCCGCTGACGTACTGGCCGAGGCCCGGCGTCGCCAGCAGCAGGCTGCGCCAGGCGCGCCGATTTTCCTCGGTCGACTCCACGCCGATCGCCTTGAAGCGCTTGGCGATGGTCGGGCCGCTTTCATCGGCGGCCAGGATGCCCTTGCCCTTCTGCACGAGCTCGTGCACGGTCGCTCGAAGTTCGGTGGTCATCGCATGTCCCCCACTGGAACTTCGCAGTCTGCGACGGTGAGCCTGGCAATGCAAGTCATTTGTCCGACCCGATTGCGATGTAGATTAGCGGCCCAACCCGGAGACGAGCATGCTCATGACCACGCAGACGACCGAAGCAGCGCGCAAGGACGAGCGCCTGGAGGAAGTGGAGCAACTGGTGCGGGCCAAGCTCCCGGCCGAATCGGTGGAGGAGGTCTGCGGCTTCGTTCGCCGCTACTTCGGCCAGGTCGACCCGGAAGACCTGGACGAGCGGAAGGCGGCCGATCTCTACGGCGCCGCGCTCTCGCACTGGGGCTTCGCGCGCAAGCGCGAGGCGGGGAGGCCCAAGCTGCGGGTCTTCAACCCGACGATCGCGGAGCACGGCTGGCAGTCGACCCACACCATCATCGAGATGGTGAACGACGACATGCCGTTCCTGGTCGATTCAGTCACGATGGAGGTCAACCGCCACGGGCTCACGCTGCACCTGATCATCCATCCGCTCATGGCCGTCGAGCGCGGCGCCGACGGCGTGCTGCGGGGCCTGGCGAGCGAGACGGGCGCATCGCCCGACGCGCGCCGCGAGTCCTTCATCCATGTCGAGGTCGACCGCGTGCCGGAGCCGGCGCGCATGGAGGCGCTGGCGGCCGACCTCGAGCGCGTGCTCGACGACGTGCGCCAGGCCGTGGCCGACTGGAAGCTCATGCGGGAGCGGGTGCTCGCGATCGTGCAGGGCCTCGACGATCGCCCGCCGCCCATCCCGCCGGAGGAACTGGCGGAGGGCCAGGCCTTCCTGCGCTGGCTGGCCGACAACCACTTCACCTTCCTCGGCTGTCGCAGCCACGAGCTGGTCAAGGTCGACGGCGAGGATGCGCTGAGGATCGTGCCTGATTCCAGCCTCGGCATCCTGCGCGATGCAGAGGCGCCGAGCGCCAACGCCGCTTTCGCCGCGCTCCCTCCCGAAATACGCGCCAATGCACGCCGGCCCGAGCTGCTGGTCGTGACCAAGTCCACGTCGCGCTCCACCGTTCACCGGCCCGGCCACCTGGACTACGTGGCCGTCAAGCGCTTCGACGAACGTGGCGAGGTGTGCGGCGAGGACCGGTTCCTCGGGCTCTTCACCTCCACCGCCTACAGCACCAATCCGGCCGAGATTCCGCTGCTGCGGCGCAAGATCGCAAGGGTGGTGGAACGTGCCGGCCTCGCAGCCGGCAGCCACTCGGGCAAGGCGCTGAGCAACATCCTCGAGACCTACCCGCGCGACGAGCTGTTCCAGACCGGCGACGACGACCTGCTGCAGACCGCGATGGGCATCCTGCACCTGGGCGAACGCCAGCGCTTCCGGCTGTTCGTGCGGCGCGATCCCTTCGAGCGCTTCCTGTCCTGCCTGATCTACGCGCCGCGCGAGAACTACACCACCGAACTGCGCCAGAAGTGGCAGGACATCCTGATGCGCGAGTTCAACGGCATCGCCTCCGAGTTCAACGTGCACCTGTCGGAGTCGGTGCTGGCGCGCATCCAGATCACCGTGCGCACCAAGCCCGGGAGCATCCCCGCCTTCGATGTGCGCGAGCTGGAGGAGAAGCTGGTGGCCGCGGCCCGCCGCTGGGGCGACGACCTGAAGACCGCGCTGATCGAAGCCACCGGCGAGGCGCAGGGCAACGCCTTGCTGCGGCGCTTCGGCGCCGCCTTCCCGGCGGGCTACCGCGACGAGTTCGCGGCCCGCGCCGCGGTGCACGACATCCAACTGATGGCGCAGCTGAGCGATGAGCGGCGCCTGGGCATGAACCTGTACCGCCCGCTGGAGGCGCCCCCCGGCACGCTGCGCTTCAAGGTGCTGCGCCGCGGCGAGCCGATCACCCTGTCGGCCAGCCTGCCGATGCTCGAGCACCTGGGCATGAAGGTGCTCGACGAGCATCCGCACCGCGTCGCGCCGCAGGGCGAGTCGCCGGTCTGGATCCACGACTTGGGGCTGCTTGCCGCCTCGGGCGACACCGAGATCGACGTCGATGCGCTGCGCCCGGTCTTCGAGGAGGCTTTCGATGCGGTGCTGAACGGCGAGGTCGAGAACGACGACTTCAACCGCCTGGTGCCGGCGGTGCAGTTGCCGGTGCACGAGATCGTGATCCTGCGCGCCTATGCCAAGTACATGCGGCAGATCGGCTTTGCGCTTTCGCAGTCCTTCATCGAGGGCACGCTGGCCGCCCATGCCGGCATCGCGCGGGCGCTGGTCGAGCTCTTCAAGCTGCGCTTCGATCCGCAGCCGGCGCCCGACGCGCAGGCGCGCGAGGACGAGAAGGTGCGCGAGATCGAGGCCGCGCTGGACAACGTGTCCAACCTGTCAGAGGACCGCGTGTTGCGCCAGTACCTGGCGCTGATCCAGGCCACCCTGCGCACCAACTACTGGCGCCGCGACGCGGCCGGCCGGCGGCGCGGCTTCCTGTCCTTCAAGTTCGATGCGGCCAAGGTGCCCGACCTGCCGGCGCCCAAGCCGCTGTTCGAGATCTTCGTGTATTCGACGCGCTTCGAGGGCGTGCACCTGCGCGGCGGGCGCGTGGCGCGCGGCGGCCTGCGCTGGTCGGACAGGCCGGAGGATTTCCGCACCGAGGTGCTCGGGCTGGTGAAGGCGCAGATGGTGAAGAACACCGTCATCGTTCCCGTCGGTTCCAAGGGCGGCTTCGTGCTCAAGCGCGCACCGTCGCCCGCCGACCGCGACGCCTACATGCGCGAAGGCGTCGCGTGCTACCAGGACTACCTGCGAGGCCTGCTCGACATCACCGACAACCTGGCGGGCACCGCCATCGTGCCGCCGCCACAGGTGCGCCGCCACGATCCCGACGACGCATACCTCGTGGTCGCGGCCGACAAGGGCACCGCCACCTTCAGCGACTACGCCAACGGCATCAGCAAGGAGTACGGCTTCTGGCTGGGCGACGCCTTCGCCTCGGGCGGCTCGGTGGGCTACGACCACAAGGCCATGGGCATCACAGCCCGCGGCGCCTGGGAGTCGGTCAAGCGGCATTTCCGCGAGATGGGCATCGACACCCAGAGCACCGAATTCACCGTCGCCGGCGTCGGCGACATGTCGGGCGACGTGTTCGGCAACGGCATGCTCCTGTCGCGGCACATCCTGCTGGTGGCGGCCTTCGATCACCGACACATCTTCCTGGACCCCGCGCCCGACGCCGCGAAGAGCTTCGCCGAGCGCGAGCGCCTGTTCAAGCTGCCGCGCTCCTCGTGGGCCGACTACGACGCCAGCCTGATCTCCGAGGGCGGCGGGGTGCACGCGCGCAGCGCCAAGTCGATTCCGCTCACGCCGCAGGTCAAGCAGGTGCTGGACATCCACGCCGATGCGTTGACACCCACCGAGCTGGTCAACGCCATCCTCAAGGCACCCGTCGCGCTGATCTACAACGGCGGCATCGGCACCTATGTGAAGGCGGCCAGCGAGACCCACGCGCAGGTGGGCGACCGTGCCAACGATGCGCTGCGCGTCAACGGCCGCGAGCTGCGCTGCAAGGTCTTCGCCGAGGGCGGCAACCTGGGCTGCACGCAGCTCGGGCGCATCGAGTATGCGCGCTCGGGCGGGCGCATCAACACCGATGCCATCGACAACTCGGCCGGGGTCGACACCTCCGACCACGAGGTCAACATCAAGATCCTGCTGGGCCTGCCGATCACCGAGGGCGAGCTCACCGAGAAGCAGCGCAACGCGATCCTGCCGGAGATGACCGACGACGTGGCCGCCCTGGTGCTGCGCGACAACGTCTTCCAGACCCAGGTGCTCTCGGTCACCGGCCGCATCGCACCGCAACTGCTCGATGCGCAGACCCGCTTCATGCAGTACCTGGAAAAGGCCGGGCGGCTGAACCGTGCCATCGAGTACCTGCCGTCCGACGAGGAACTGGCCGAGCGCCGCGCCCAGGGCCAGGGCCTCACCAGCCCCGAGCGCGCGGTGCTGCTCGCCTACAGCAAGATCTGGCTCTACGACGAGCTGCTCGAGTCGACGCTGCCTGACGACCCCTGGGTCGCGACCGCGCTGGAACGCTACTTCCCCTCGCTGCTGCGCGAGCGCTTCGCGGCCTGGATGCCGCGCCATCCGCTCAAGCGCGAGATCATCGCCACCCACGTCACCAACAGCATGATCAACCGGGTCGGCAGCACCTTCGTGCACCGGCTCGTCGAGACCACCGGCGCGCGCGCCTTCGAGGTGGTGCGCGCCTACCTGCTGTCGCGCGAGATCTTCGGCATGGTGCCGCTGTGGCTCGCCATCGAGGCGCTGGACAACCGGGTCGACGACGAGGTGCAGTCCGGCATGCTGATCGACACCAGCCGGCAGCTGGAGCGTGGCACCATGTGGTTCCTGCGCTCGCGCCGGCTGGCCGAGGACATGGGCTCGACCATCGAGCACTTCAAATCCAACGTCGAGACGCTGTCGGCGCGCCTGCCGCAACTGCTCGACACCGACGAGCGCGCCCGCGTCGATGCCGCGGCGGCCCACTACACGTCGAGGGGCGTGCCGCGCGAGCTGGCCGAGCGCGTGGTGAACTTCGGCACGCTCTACGCCACCCTCGACATCGCCGAGATCGCCGGCAGCGCGCGCTGGCCGGTCGAGCTGGTGGCGGCGATCTACTTCGACATCGCGAATCGGCTCGGCATGCCCTGGCTGCGCGACCGCATCGCGGCACTGCCGGGCGATCAGCACTGGCAGGCGCTGGCCAAGGGCGCGATGCAGGACGACCTCTCCGGCCTGCAACGCGCCATCACCCATGCGGTGCTCACCGGCGGCGGCGAGGGCGAA
Source organism: Variovorax sp. RA8 (assembly GCF_901827175.1). Taxonomy (NCBI): domain Bacteria; kingdom Pseudomonadati; phylum Pseudomonadota; class Betaproteobacteria; order Burkholderiales; family Comamonadaceae; genus Variovorax; species Variovorax sp. RA8. The sequence goes on from NZ_LR594662.1 coordinate 1,896,701, forward strand.
TCGCCGGTGGCCCGGGTCGAGGCCTGGCAGGCCGGCAACGGCCGCACGCTGGAGCGCGCGGCACAGCTGATGGGCGAACTGCGCGCGGTCGCGGTGCCCGATGCCGCGATGCTGGCGGTAGCGCTGCGCGAGCTGCGGGCGCTGGCCTGAAGTTGCTCAGGAAGCGCCGCCCCGCTCGATGATGCGGGCCGTGCGCCGGTAGTGGGCCGACAACAGGCCAAGCGAATCGTCCAGTCGACCCGACATCACAGCCTCGAAGGTCATCCAGCGCTTCGCGAAGCGGACTGGCCCCGACCTGGTAGCGCTCCCGCAGTTCATGCATCAGCTTCTACCTGCCGCACTACGTCGCCATCCAGAAGCGCTTCTTCAATCACTTCCTGCGCGGCGAGGACAAGGGCTCGGACCGCGGGCCGCCGGTGCAACTGGCGATCCGCCGGGTGGACGGCACCGCCGAGCTGCGCAGGGAGCGGGAATGGCCGCTATACCGAAATCGATCTGATTTCGCCGGTCCAGGGAGATCGCCGCCAGGGGGCGGATTATTGACGGACAAGCGTTGAGCCTCGACGGCCGCCACCTGCTTCGCGGCGCCATGCTCCACAATCGCCACAAGAACACAGACAAAAGCGAATGGAGGATTGGATGGCCTACGAGCTGCTGAGAAAAATCGCCAGCGTTTCGTTGCCGATGACGCTGAGTTCACCGGCGGACATCGAGGACTTGCGCATCCTTCGGGATGCGGGCTATGTGAAAGCCGACCTGCCGCCGCAAGGCGCCCCGGCCTCCGCGGTGGTAACCGCGTTGACACCGCTCGGCCGCACGGCCATGCGCCACTTCGGCAGTGGATAGTCGGCAGCCGTTGTGCATGCGCGACGCTGGCTGCGGCGCTTGCGTCGCGCACGCAGTTAAGATCGCGGCACGGCTGGCCGCCGCAAGCGGGCTTCCATGTCCCCGACGGCTGCCGGAGCTTTTCACAGCGCGCCCGAGTGCCGCACACAGGGGGCCCCTCGACAGGGGCTTTTTTTATGGCCGGACTGACATGGGGAGGGACCGTGAGCCATGATGGGTAATTCGTCCTTCGCGGGGCTGGGCAACTCGTCCTTCGCCAGCCTCACGCCGGCGCCGGCCTCCGCCGACGAGGCCGAACCGTGGGTGCGCGGCGAGCTGATCCGCAGCCTGATGCGGGCCTCGCGCGGCTCCTACCTGCTGGCCGCGGCGCTGATGCCGGCCATGGTGGGCCTGAGCTGGGGGCATGTGCCGGCCTGGCAGCTCTTCGTCTGGCTGGCCATCGGCATCACCGCGACCGCCTGCCGCATCTGGGGCGAGCAGGTCTACGGCCGGCACTACGCCGACCGCGATTCCGCAGCCCAGCAGTACTTCGTCGAGCGGTACCGCTACCTCTGGAGCGCCAGCGCCTTCGCGTGGGGCCTGTCGATCCTGATCTTCTTCGAGCGCACGCCGCTGGTGAACCAGTTCATGAGCTGGCTCATCGTCGCCGGCGTGGCCACCTTCCCGCTCAACGGGCTGGCGCTGCATCCACCGCTGCTCAAGCGCTACGTCAACACGCTGTTCGTCACCATGCTGGCAGCGATCGTCTTCCGCGTCATCGAGCTCAAGTTCGAGCGCCCGCATTTCCACTATGGCTTCCTGCTGCTGCCGGGCCTGCACTGGTGGCTGCTCCTGCGCGCCGGCCGGCGCATCCACGAGACCGCGCGCAACAGCTTCGAGCTGCTGTTCCACAACCACATCCTGATCAACTCGCTGACCCAGCAGCGCCAGGCGGCGGTGTCGGCGGTGGCGATGAAGAACCGCTTCCTCGCCAGCGCGGCGCACGACATGCGCCAGCCGGTGCTGGCGCTCTCGCTGTACGCCGACTGGCTGCGCAACGAGCCGGAACTCGTGGCCGAGATCGCGCCGAAGATCGTGCGCGCCACGCACGCGGTCAATGCGCTTTTCGACTCGCTGTTCGACCTCGCGCGCATCGACTCGGGGCAGGTGCGGCTGCACATCGAGCGGGTGGACGTGGCCCAGCTGCTGCACGACCTCGAGCTGCAGTACCGCCCGGTCGCCGAGGCCAAGGGCCTGAGCTTTCGCATGCACGTGAGCTCGGGCACCGTGCTGACCGACCCGATCCGCGTTCGCCGCATGATCGGCAACCTGCTGGCCAATGCGATCAAGTACACGGCCGAGGGCGGCGTGCTGCTGGCCTCGCGCCACACCCGCGACGGCCTGCGGGTGGAGGTGTGGGACACCGGCATCGGCATCGCGCGCGAGCACCTGCGCGACGTGTTCCTGGAGTTCTACAAGGTGGCCGACCATGCCGGCACCTCGGACGGCTTCGGCCTCGGCCTGGCGATCGTCGCGCGGCTATCGCACGCGCTGGGGCATCCCGTCAGCGTGCGCTCCAGGCTGGGCCGGGGCAGCGTGTTCCGGGTAGCGCTGCACGATGCGGACGAGTCGCAGGCGCAGACCCGCATTTCAGGCGCCGTGGGGTAGACAAGACGAAAACCGGGCCTGCGGCCCGGTCCTTGTGTGAGCCTTGGGCCCTGCTATCGCCTGTTACGGGTTGCTGGAGAGTAGACCGTTGGTGCGCGCGTGATGCAGCGCCTGGGTGCGGCTCTTCACGCCGAGCCGCCTGAACAGGCGCCACAGGTGCACCTTCACCGTGTGCTCGCTGATGTCGAGCTCGGTCGCGATGTCGCGGTTGCTCATGCCCTGGTCCAGCATCGCGATCAGCTGGGTCTGGCGCTTCGAGAGCTTGCTGCTGGCCGCGGCGACCGGCTCCTCGGCCTCGGTGTCGGCCATCAGCAGGCCGCGCAGCGCGGCGGTGAGCTCGGCCGAGCTGGCCGACTTCTCGATGTAGGTGTCGGCGCCGGCCTCGATGCAGGCCTCTTCCATGTCGCCGGCCGGCGAGGCCGAATAGACCGCAACGGGCACGTCGGGGTAGATCTTCTTCACCGCGATCACGCCTGAAACGCCCGTGACGTCGGGCAGCTTCAGGTCGAGGCAGAACAGGCCGGGTTCCCCATGCTGCTTGACGGCGCTGGCCAGCTTGTCCAGCCGCTCGAGCTCCACGATGGTCTCAGCCGGCCGCAGGCGCCGCAGCACCATCACGATGGCGTCGCGCATCAAGGGGTGGTCGTCGATGACATAGATACTCATAGCATTTTTCTCACTGTGTGCGGGCCGGCTTGGCCGGCCCTTGTTGGTCGCGCGGAGTTCGTCGCTGGTCGCTCGTGTCGCCCGTCACGTCGGCCGCGAGCGCTTCGAGTGCGTCCGTTGCCGCGCGCATGTTCGCATTGTCGATGGGTTCGAGCTGCGCGGCGAGCAGGGTCAAGGCCGCGCCGCGCTGTTCCCGCAGCGTGCCGATCGCGCGGCCCGCTTCCTGCGGCGATGCGAAACCCAAGCTTTGTAACAGTTGTGAGCCGTGTTCGTCGAGCAGCTTGAAATAAAAAAGCCCATCCTTGTCGCGGTATTGCTTGAACGCAGGCTTGGCAGCCCTGGCCGCCTTGGGCTTCGCCGCACCCTGGCGACCGGCCGACGCCAGCGTGCGCAGGCCGACCGCATGGCGCAGCTCGGCCATGAAGGGACGTGAAATCGCGCGCGCCTTCTCGGCACCGGCCAGCAGGATCTTCTCGATCTGCGCCGGGTCGTTGACCAGAGCCTCGTACTGCGCCCGCATCGGCGCGATCTCACGATCGATGCGCTCGAACAGGCGCTGCTTGGCATCGGCCCAGGCAATGCCCTCCGCGAAGGCGCGCCGCAGCGTTTCGGTTTCCTCGGGGTCGGCGAAGGCCTGGTAGATCTGGAACAGCGCCGAGCCCTCGGTGTCCTTGGGCTCGCCCGGCGCGCGGGAGTCGGTCACGATGCCTGCGATCAGCTTCTGGAGCTGGGCGCGCGGGGCGAAGAGCGGGATGGTGTTGTCGTAGCTCTTGCTCATCTTGCGGCCGTCGAGGCCCGGCAGCGTGGCCACCGCGTCGTCGATCTCGGCCTCGGGCAGGGTGAAGTGCTCGCCGTACAGGTGGTTGAAGCGCTGCCCCATGTCGCGCGCCATCTCGATGTGCTGGATCTGGTCGCGGCCCACGGGCACCTTGTGCGCGTTGAACATCAGGATGTCGGCGCCCATCAGCACGGGGTACATGAACAGGCCGGCGCTGACGTCGGCGTCCGGGTCCTCGCCGCGCGCGGCGTTCTTGTCCACCTGCGCCTTGTAGGCATGGGCGCGGTTCAGCAGGCCCTTGCCGGTGACGCAGGTCAGCAGCCAGGTCAGCTCCGGGATCTCGGGGATGTCGGACTGGCGGTAGAAGGTCACGCGCTGCGGGTCCAGGCCGCAGGCCAGCCAGGTCGCCGCGATCTCCAGCGTCGAGCGCTGGATGCGCGCCGGCTCATCGACCTTGATCAGCGCGTGGTAGTCGGCCAGGAAGTAGAAGCTCTGCACATGGGCCTCGCGGCTGAAGCGCACCGAGGGGCGCACCGAGCCGACGTAGTTGCCCAGGTGCGGCGTGCCGCTGGTGGTGATGCCGGTGAGGAAGCGGATGGGCTTGGGGGAGGGACTTGCCATTGGAGGAACGTATTCAGCGCAGCAGCGCCGTGACGGGCGAGATGAGCACGCCGATGGCCTGGTAGCCGAAGCTCATCAGCGGGCTCAGCCACCAGGTGCTGACGATGCCGGCGATGACCAGGCCCATGACGATGAAGAATCCGTAGGGCTCGATGCGCGCCAGGAAGTCCTGCGCGGCGCCGCGCGGCAGCAGGCCGGCGAGCACCCGGCCGCCGTCCAGGGGGGGCAGGGGGAACAGGTTGAAGGCCCACATCACCAGATTGACCAGCACGCCGCCGCGCGCCATCTCGAGGAAGAAGGTCTCCTCGACGCCGGCGGCCCGCATCAGCACGAAGGCCAGCGCCCACAGGATCGCCTGGATGAAGTTCGAGGCCGGGCCGGCCAGCGCCACCCAGATCATGTCGCGCTTCGGGTGCCGCAGCCGGCCGAAGTTGACGGGCACCGGCTTGGCATAGCCGAACAGGAAGGCGCCCGAGGTGGCGAAGTAGAGCAGCAGCGGCATCAGGATGGTGCCGATGGGGTCGATGTGCTTGATGGGGTTGAGCGTCACGCGGCCCATCATCCAGGCCGTCTGGTCACCCAGGTGGCGGGCCACGTAGCCGTGGGCCGCCTCGTGCACCGTGATCGCGAAGATCACGGGCAGTGCATAGATCAGCACTTTTTCGATCAGGTTGGAGATATCCACCGAACGATTGTCTCAGACGGCCCCGGCCGGGCCGGGCGCGCGGAGCTTCACAGGCCCAGCGCCGCCAGCGAGCCGCGGCCCTGGCGCACCAGGACCGGCTCGCCGCCGGTGCCCATGGGCGTCAGGTCGACCACGGTGGTGGGTTCCGAGGGGCAGGCGCCGCAGGCGATCACCGCGCCGATCTGCTTCTCGAAGCGCTCGCGGATCGCCTGCGCATCGTTGAGCGCCTCGGTCTCGCCGGGCGGGATCAGGGTGGTGGCCAGCAGCGGCTCGCCATGCAGCATGAGCAGCTCGCCCAGCACCTTGTGGTCGGGCACGCGCAGGCCGATGGTCTTGCGCTGGGGATGGCTGACCCGCCGCGGCACCTCCTTGGTGGCTTCGAGCAGGAAGGTGTAGGGGCCCGGCGTCGCGGCCTTCAGGAGGCGGTACTGCTTGTTGTCCACCTTCGCGTAGCTCGAGAGCTCGCTCAGGTCGCGGCACAGCAGGGTGAGGTGGTGCTTCTCGTCGACCTGGCGGATGCGGCGCAGCTGGTCCGCCGCGTCCTTGTCATCCAGGTGGCAGGCCAGCGCGTAGCTCGAATCGGTGGGCACCGCCACGATCTCGCCGCGCGCCAGCAGGGCGGCCGCCTGCTTGAGCAGGCGCTGCTGGGGATTGTCGGGATGGAGTTCGAAAAACTGGGCCATGGCTGCAATGCATTCTGCCGATAAACGGCAGAGGCGGTGTCAGGACTCCGCGGGCTCGATCGGCACCCTCCGCTCGCGCACGGTGAGCCAGGCGCCGGCCGCGCCGCAGACCGCGATCATCGAGATGCCGATCAGCGACACCCGGTCCGGCACCTGCGAGAAGACCAGCCAGCCGCCGAGCATGGCAAAGGCGATCTGGGCATAGAGGTAGGGCGTGAGCGTGGAGGCCGGCGCGCGCTGGTAGGCGAGGATCAGGATGAAGTGCCCGACCGTGCCCATGAAGCCCATCAGGCACAGCAGTGCCCACCAGTGCCAGCCCGGCAGCGCCGTCCAGACGAAGGGCAGGGCCAGCGAGGCGAGCAGCGTGCCGACCCAGCCGGTGTAGAAGTGCATCGTGAGCGGATTCTCGGTGCGGGCCAGCTTGCTGGTGAGCACCTGGAACCAGGCGTTGGTCAGCACCAGGCCGATGGGCAGCAGCACGGCCCAACTGAAGGCCTCGCCGCCCGGCCGCAGGATGACCAGAGTGCCGATGAAGCCGCCCGCCACCAGCACCCAGCGCAGCGGCGACACCTGCTCCTTCAGCGTCGTTGCGGCCAGCAGGGTGATGACCAGCGGCGCGATCAGCACGATCGAGGTGAACTCCGCCAGCGGCATGTAGCGCAGGCTGAAGAAGGCCAGCGTGCTCGACGCCAGCAGCAGCGCGCCTCGCAGCAACTGGTATCTCGGGTGCTTGGTGCGCAGCAGCGCCGTGCCCTGCAGCGGCAGCAGCACGGCGGTGGTGGCGACCGCCTGGAAGGCATAGCGGAACCACACGCCCATCAGGATCGGCACGCCGGCGGTGGAGAGCTTGGTGGCGCTGTCCAGGGTGGCGAAGCAGGCCACGGCCAGGAGGAGCAGGCCGATGCCGGCGAGGATGCGCTCGGATTCGAGGTCGCGCGTGCGCTTGCGCTCCGCCAGGCCGCCGGTGGTCGTGGTCGGGCTGCTCACCGGATGCGGTCTTCGAGCAGTTCCCACACCGGCGTCAGCTGGCCCGGTAGCAGCGGCAGTTTGCCAAGGTCGCAATGGCTTTCGTCGGGGCTGTGGAAGTCGCTGCCGCGCGAGGCGGCGAAGCCGAACTCCAGCGCCTTGTCGGCGTATTCGACGTACTCGGCCGGCGAATGGCTGCCGGTCACGACCTCGATCGCCCGGCCGCCGTGTTCCTTGAACTCGAGGAACAGCGCGTATTCCTCGTTGGCCGTGAACTTGTAGCGCCCCGGGTGCGCGATCACGGCGAGGCCCTTGGCCCCGGTGATCCAGCGCACCGCGTCCTTCAGCGTGGCCCAGCGGTGCGGCACGTAGCCCGGCTTGCCCTCGGTGAGGAATTTGCGGAACACCTCGGCGGTGTCGCGGCAATGGCCTTGCTCGACCAGGAAGCGGGCGAAATGGGTGCGCGAGATCAGCTCGGGATTGCCGACGAACCTGAGCGCGCCCTCGTAGGCGCCTTTGATGCCCACCTGGGCCAGGCCCTCGGCCATTTCCTGGGCCCGCCGGCCGCGGCCGCCGCGGGTGTCGTAGAGGCCTTCGCTGATGGCGGCGTCGTCCGGGTTGAAGCCCAGGCCGACGATGTGCACGGTCTCGTTCGCGAAGGTGACCGAGATCTCGGTCCCGGTGAGATATCGCATGCCCTGCACGCGCGCCGCCGCGGCCGCGCGGTGCTGGCCGCCAACCTCGTCGTGGTCGGTCAGGGACCAGAGCTCGACGCCGTTGGCGGCCGCGCGGGCCGCCAGTTCCTCGGGGGTGAGGGTGCCGTCGGACACCACGGAGTGGCAGTGGAGGTCGGCGTTCAGGATGGATGACACCCGGTCGATCTTATTCTTTCTTGCATGGGCTTGCAGGGCCCATGGGGACTGCCAAGCGTGCTATCGAATAAATAGCGAGCAACGGGCGCCCGCGGGTGCTCTCAGCGCTTCTTGCGAAAGGCCGCCCAGGCCGCGACCACGGTGAAAGTGATCACGATCGCCACCAGCACCCAGAAACCGTGCTTGTCCTCGGCCAGCGGAATGCCGCCCACGTTCATGCCGAACAGGCCGGCCAGGATGTTGATCGGCAGCGCCAGCACCGTCACCACCGTGAGCACGAACAGGCTGCGGCTGGTGTCCTCGCTGACGTTCGCGGCGATCTCCTCCTGCAGCAGCTTGATGCGCTCCTGCAGTGTGCCCATGTCGCGCAGGACCACCGAGAACTCCTCGGTCGCGCCGCGCAGCTTCTGGGTGTCGTCCTCCGCCATCCAGGCGGGCGGCTTCTGCAGCAGGCGGAACAGGGCGCCCGGCTCCGGTGCCAGCAGGCGCTGAAGCCGCACCAGCAGCCGGCGCATCTCGCCGAGGCGGGCGCGCTTGTGGTCGAGCCGGCCGGTGAGCAAGTCGTCCTCGATCGCATCGACGCGGGTGGTCACGCCGCGCACGACATTCACCAGCACGTCGGCCTGCACGCGCAGCAAGTGCTCCAGCAGCTCGGCGCTGGAGCGCGGCGCGTCGCCCGCCTTCACCGCGGTGCGCAGGGCGTCGACCGAGCGCAGCGGCTTGGCGCGGGCCGTCACCACCAGGCGCGGGCCGACGCTGATCCACAGGGTGGAGATGTCCGAAGGCTCGAAGCTGAACTCGAAGTGCACGTCGTTGATGACGGCGATCAGCGAGTCGTCGGCACGTTCGATGCGGGTCGAATGCATGCCATCCCTGAGGGTTTCGAAGAAGGTGTCGGAAAGCTGCGCATGCCGGTGCAGCCAGCGCTGCGCCTGCGCATGGCTCAGGTTGAAGTGCAGCCACAGGTAGGCGGCCCCGGATGGCGCCTGCTGCGCGAGCCAGGCCGCCGCCGCGTTCGAGTCGATCGCGCGCGACGACTCCTCGGCCGCCGGGTCGAACAGGTAGCCGCAGATGAGCCCGGCTTCGTCGCCGCCGTATGAGGCGGCCGGGATTTCGCGGGGTGAGGACGGGAGGGGGCGGTTCAGGCGTTCCATGCTGGGCGCGCCCCATGTCAGTGGTGTGACGACGCCGGCGGTCGACCCCGTCTGTCACGAATCGGTCATTCCGCAGGGGCAGCATGGGTGTCCCCCTCTGTTTCGAGACCCCATGACGCTGCCCAGCACCCTCAGCGACCAGGAAGAATTGATGCAGCGCATCGCGCGCGACCTGATCGACAGCTACGACGAAGAACTCGAACTGGAGATCGAGGACCGCAACCCGGATGACCTCGGATCGGGCCAGGCGGCCGACAAGGCGGCGCGCCGCGCCTACTTCAAGGAGCTGTTCCGCCTGCAGGGCGAGCTGGTCAAGCTGCAGGACTGGGTGCAGCACAGCCGGCAGAAAGTGGTGATCCTGTTCGAGGGCCGCGACGCAGCTGGCAAGGGCGGGGTGATCAAGCGCATCACCCAGCGGCTGAATCCGCGCGTGGCGCGCGTCGCGGCACTGCCGGCGCCCAACGACCGCGAGCGCACCCAGTGGTACTTCCAGCGCTACGTGGCCCACTTGCCGGCGGCCGGTGAGATCGTGCTGTTCGACCGCAGCTGGTACAACCGCGCCGGCGTCGAACGCGTGATGGGCTTCTGCACCGACGAAGAGTACGAGGAGTTCTTCCGCACCGTGCCCGACTTCGAGCGCATGCTCGTGCGCTCGGGCATCAAGCTACTCAAATACTGGTTCTCGATCACCGACGAGGAGCAGCACATGCGCTTCCTCGGCCGCATCCACGACCCGCTCAAGCAGTGGAAGCTCAGCCCGATGGACCTTGAATCCCGCCGCCGCTGGGAGGAATACACCAAGGCCAAGGAAACCATGCTCGAGCGCACGCACATCGAGGAGGCGCCCTGGTGGGTGGTGCAGGCCGTCGACAAGAAGAAGGCACGCCTGAACTGCATCACCCATCTGCTCGGCCAGATGCCGTACCAGGAGGTGCCGCACCCGCCGATCGACCTGCCCGCGCGCGAGCGCCATGCGGACTACCTGCGCCAGCCGGTGCCGGCCTCGATGTACGTGCCCGAGGTCTACTAGGCGCTGCGCCGCGCCGCCGGCGGCGCGGAAGCTCTGCTAAGGTGCGGAGCCGAACCCGGCCCCCGCACGCAACATGGCCCGCCGCCCTTCCTCGACCTCTGCCGCCAAGGCGTTCACGCGCGCCTACCAGCGCAGCATGAAGGCGCTCACCACCGCCACACTGCGCAACCAGAGGCGCATTGCGGGGCAGGTGCAGCGCGCGGCGGCCGAGCATCTGAAGCCGCCGCGCGGCCCCGGCGACTGGCTGGCGGGGGCGGCGCTCGGCCCCGGTGGCGCGCGGCGCTACCACCTGTACCGGCCGCCGGACATGCAGGTGGGCGAGCGCCTGCCGCTCCTGGTCATGCTGCATGGCTGTGGTCAGACCGGCCGCGACTTCGCCGCGAGCACGCGCATGAACCTGCTGGCAGCGCGCGAACGCTTCTTCGTTCTCTATCCGGAGCAGGACCGAATCGCCCATCCGCACGGCTGCTGGAACTGGTACGACCGCCGCTTCGGCAAGGCCGATGCCGAGGCTGCGACCGTGATGGCCGCGGTCGACCAGGCGTGCGTGCTTTACCCGGTGGACCGCGAGCGCGTCGCCGTGGCCGGGCTCTCGGCGGGCGCCGGCATGGCGGCGCTGATGGCCACGCGCTACCCGGTGCGCTTCAGGGCCCTGGCCATGCATTCGGGCGTGGCGCCCGGCGCCGCCCGCTCGCCCGCGACCGCCCTGGGCGCCATGCGCGGGCGCCATGTGCCGCCCATGCCCGCCACCGCGGTCGGCAAGGCCATGGGGGCAGCCGCGGTCTTCGCCACGCTGCCGCCGCTGCTGATCCTGCACGGCGATGCCGATCTCGTGGTCTCGGCCAGCAATGCGCTGAGCACCGCGGAGGTCTGGGCCGCGGCCACCGGCGCGCAGCCTGGCGTCGTGCGCACGGTTCAACGCGGCAAGCGCCACGCGATGCGGGTGACGGAGTTCAAGCGCAAGGGACGCACCTTCGTCATGCTGTGCGAGGTCGCCGGCCTGGGCCATGCGTGGAGCGGCGGCGCGCCGCGCCTGCCCTTCAGCGACGCCGCCGGGCCGAATGCCTCGCGCCTGATCTGGGCCTTTGTCTCGAAGCAGTTCAAGGCGGCGGCTGCGGCCTGAAGCCATGAGCGGCATCCCCTACGAGCCCGGCAGAACCGCGCTCTATTCGCCGGAGCGCAGCGAGACGCTGTTCGAAGCGGGCCAGCGCTGCACGCCGGCCCAGTGGGCCATCGAAGCGTCGCGGCTGGCGTACTACCGTGCCGAGGCTTCGGACGGCGAGCGCCAGCGCTTGGCGGACGCGCTGGCGCGCGCGGACTTCGGGCTGCCCACGCTCATGACGCACGCCGACTCCGACAGCTTCGCCTTCGCCGCGCTGCACGCGGACGGCACGGCGCTGGTGTCCTTCCGGGGCACCCAGCCCGACGAGATCCGCGACCTGGCGACCAACCTGCAGGCGCACCAGGTCGACTGGCCCGAGAGCGGCGGCCGGGTGCATGCGGGCTTCGCGCGGGCGGCGCGCGCGATGATGCCGATGCTGCGCGAATGGCTGGAAGAAGGCGAGGGCGCCGGCCGCAGCACGCTGATCCTCACCGGCCACAGCCTCGGCGCCGCCCTCGCCACGCTGGCCGCCACCGTGCTTGCGCCGAGCCTGCTGGCCACGCTCGGTTCGCCGCGCGTCGGCAACACGGCCTTCGTGGCCCCGCTGGCGGAGGTCCAGGTGCTTCGCCTGGTCAACGGCTGCGACGTCGTCACGCAACTGCCCCCGGCCTTATCGCTCTACGCGCATGCGGGGCCGACCAGCTACATCAGCTGCGACGGCCAATGCATGCACAACCCCGACGTCGGCTTCATCGAGAGCGACCGTGCAAAAGGACGGGCGCGCTACGTGGTCGACCATGCCTGGAAGCGCGGCGCCGTGCTGCTTCGCGACCTGGCGGACCATGCGCCGATCAACTACGCGCGGGCGTTCTTTGGCTGACCCCCAGCTCGGCCCACTTCGTGTAGCCGCCCACCCTCTCGCCGGGGGCAACACCAGCGGCCCGGCGAAGCCGGTTCCGCGGTGTTCCTGGAATGGGGTCGGCGTTGAGTTTTGTACGCCACCCGGCGTATTTCCGCCGCGTGACCGATTCCGCAGACTCCTCCGTGTCATTCACACCCAGGAGAAGAGTCCCATGCAACAACGTCGATTCACCCTCAAGGCGCTCACGGCAGCGGTCGCGCTGGCCGGCCTTTCCGCTGTGCCGGCCTTGGCCGCCGACACCATCAAGGTGGGCGTGCTGCACTCGCTGTCGGGCACCATGGCCATCTCGGAGACCGTGCTCAAGGACACGGTGCTGATGGCGATCGACGAGATCAACGCCAAGGGCGGCGTGCTCGGCAAGAAGCTCGAGCCCGTGGTGGTCGACCCGGCCTCCAACTGGCCGCTGTTCGCCGAGAAGATCAAGCAGCTGCTCGGCCAGGACAAGGTCTCGGTGATCTTCGGTTGCTGGACCTCGGTGTCGCGCAAGTCGGTGCTGCCGGTGGTCGAGGAAATGAACGGCCTGCTCTTCTACCCCGTGCAGTACGAGGGCGAAGAGCTCAGCAAGAACGTCTTCTACACCGGCGCCGCGCCCAACCAGCAGGCCATTCCCGCGGTCGACTACCTGATGAGCAAGGAAGGCGGCGGCGCCAAGCGCTGGGTGCTGCTGGGCACCGACTACGTCTACCCGCGCACCACCAACAAGATCCTGCGCGCCTACCTGAAGAGCAAGGGCGTGAAGGACACGGACATCGACGAGAAGTACACCCCCTTCGGCCACAGCGACTACCAGACCATCGTCGCCGACATCAAGAAGTTCTCCTCCGGCGGCAAGACGGCCGTGGTCTCGACCATCAACGGCGACTCCAACGTGCCCTTCTACAAGGAACTCGGCAATGCAGGCCTGAAGGCCAAGGACGTGCCGGTGGTCGCCTTCTCGGTGGGCGAGGAAGAGCTGCGCGGCGTCGACACCAAGCCGCTGGTGGGCCACCTGGCCGCGTGGAACTACTTCATGTCGATCAAGAACCCGACCAACACCGCCTTCATCAAGCAGTGGAGCGACTACGCCAAGGCCAAGAACATCGCCGGCCACAAGGACAAGCCGCTCACCAACGACCCGATGGAAGCCACCTACATCGGCATCCACATGTGGAAGCAGGCCGTCGAGAAGGCCAAGAGCACCGACACCGACAAGGTGATCGCGGCGATGGCCGGCCAGACCTTCACCGCGCCCTCGGGCATCGTCTCGAAGATGGACGAGAAGAACCACCACCTGCACAAGAGCGTGTTCATCGGCGAGATCAAGGCCGACGGTCAGTTCAGCGTGGTGTGGAAGACGCCGGGTCCGGTCAAGGCCAAGCCGTGGAGCCCGTACATCGAGGGCAATGACAAGAAACCGGACTACCCGGCTGGCAAGTCGCTGTAAGCAACGAGCGAGCGCTGTCCTCTCCTTTCCTCCCCAATGGGGGAGGGCAGGGCTGGGGGCAGCGGCGGCAGTGACCGCCGCCCCTTTTTAGCGACCTGCGACCTACGATGCTCCGACGAACACTTCACCGCGCACTCTGCGCCTCGACGCTGCTGCTGGCGCTGGCCGCCCACGCGCTCACCCTCGACGAGGCCCGCGCCATCGCCTCGGGCGAATCAGAGGCTCGCATCACCGCGCTCAACAAGGCCGTCGCCACGGCCGACGATAAGACCGCCGCCTTCATCAAGGCCATGGCCGACGACGCGGTCAAGTACACCGAGGACAAGGTCTTCCTCATCAAGGACGACAAGGCCTACGACCCGGTCACCGGTGCCGAGCTCAAGCTGCCCGACAACGCCGAGGACGTGGTCAACAACAACCTGATGCGCGGCGCGCTCGATGCCGCGCAGGCCGCACTCAAGCTCACGAGCAAGGACGACGCGGTCCGCGCCGAAGCAGCGCAGGCCCTCTTCAAGGAACCTGACGAATCCCGCCTGCCCCTGGTCGAGAAGGCGCTGGCCGCCGAGACCAACGACCGGATCAAGGCCCAGCTCGAGCTGGTGCGCGCCGCCAGCATGCTGAGCAGTGCCGACAAGGCCAGGCGCCTCGCGGCCGCGAAAGCGCTGGGCGAGAGCCGCAGCCCGGACACCAAGCTGCTGCTCAACCAGCGCCTGGCCGACGAGACCGACGCCGATGTCCGCAGGGCGATCGGCGCATCGATCGACAGCATCGACGGTTCGCTGGTCTGGGGCGACCGCATCAACGCGATCTTCAGCGGCATCAGCCTGGGCTCTGTCCTGTTGCTGGCCGCACTGGGGCTGGCCATCACCTACGGGCTGATGGGCGTGATCAACATGGCGCACGGCGAGCTGATGATGATCGGCGCCTATGCCACCTACGTGATGCAGGGCATCTTCCAGCGTTACATGCCCGAGTCGCTCTTCGGCTGGTACCTGGTCGCCGCCATTCCCGTCGCCTTCCTCGCCTCGGCGCTGGTGGGCGCGGTGCTGGAGCGCGGCGTGATCCGCTTCCTCTACGGCCGGCCGCTCGAGACCCTGCTGGCCACCTGGGGCATCAGCCTGATGCTGCAGCAGCTGGTGCGCTCGCTCTTCGGCGCGCAGAACGTCGGTGTCGAGAATCCCGGCTGGATGAGCGGCGGCTTCACCATGCTGAGCAACGTCACGCTGCCCTGGAACCGCATCTGCATCATCGTCTTCGCAGTCCTGGTGCTGCTGGCCATGGGCTGGCTCATCGGCCGCACGCGCCTGGGGCTGTTCGTGCGGGGCGTGACGCAGAACCGTCCCATCGCCTCCTGCATGGGCGTGAACACGGCACGCATCGACACCTACGCCTTCGCGCTGGGTTCGGGCATTGCCGGGCTGGCGGGCTGCGCGCTCTCGCAGATCGGCAACGTGGGCCCCGACCTCGGCCAGAGCTACATCGTCGACTCCTTCATGGTGGTGGTGATGGGCGGCGTCGGCCAGCTCGCAGGCACCGTCTACGCGGCGCTCGGCCTGGGCGTGCTCAACAAGTTCATCGAAGGCTGGGCCGGCGCGGTGCTCGCGAAGATCGCGGTGCTGGTCTTCATCATCATCTTCATCCAGAAGCGGCCGCAAGGCATCTTCGCTGTCAAAGGTCGGAGTGCGGAAGCATGAGCCGCACGGCCGTTCCGAAGGCGAATAGCACCGCAGCCGAAGGCGAAGGTATTCCAGTGAGCCGCACGGCCGTTCCGAAGGCGAATACCGCAGCGCGAAGCGCGGAGGTTACCGAATGACCCGGTTCGCACTTCCTTCCAAAGGCCCGCTCCTCGGCGGCAAGGGCTGGACCGCCTTCTTCGTCGCGCTGATCGCCGTCTGCGCGCTGGCCCCCGTGCTCAACCTGCTGGTGCCAGCGGGCAGCGCGCTGCACATGAGCGACTACGCCGTGGCACTGGTCGGCAAGATCATGTGCTACGCCATCTGCGCCCTGGCCATGGACCTGATCTGGGGCTACACCGGCATCCTCTCGCTGGGCCACGGCCTGTTCTTCGCGCTGGGCGGCTACATGATGGGCATGTACCTCATGCGCCAGATCGGCCGCGACGGCAACTACAAGAGCGACCTGCCGGACTTCATGGTCTTCCTCGACTGGAAGACGCTGCCCTGGCACTGGACCTTCAGCGACAGCTTCATCGCCACGCTGGTGCTGATCGTCGCCGTGCCGGGCGTGATCGCCTTCGTGTTCGGCTTCTTCGCCTTCCGCTCGCGCATCAAGGGCGTGTACTTCTCGATCATCACGCAGGCCATGACCTTCGCCGCGATGCTGCTCTTCTTCCGCAACGAGACCGGCTTCGGCGGCAACAACGGCTTCACCGACTTCAAGCGCATCCTGGGCACGCCGATCGCGACGCAGGAGATGCGCATGACGCTTTTCGCGCTCACCGGGCTCACGCTGCTGGGCTTCTTCCTGTTCGCCCGATGGCTCATCGGCAGCAAGTTCGGCCGCGTGCTCCAGGCCATTCGCGATGCCGAGTCGCGCGTGATGTTCTCGGGCTACAACCCGCTGCCCTACAAGCTCACGATCTGGGTCATCTCGGCCGTGATGTGCGGCGTGGCCGGGGCACTCTACGTGCCGCAGGTGGGCATCATCAACCCCGGCGAGATGAGCGCGGCCAATTCGATCGAGATCGCGATCTGGGCCGCGGTCGGCGGACGCGCCACGCTGGTGGGGCCGATCCTCGGCGCCTTCATCGTGAACGGCGCCAAGAGCTGGCTCACGGTGGCCTATCCGGAGTACTGGCTGTACTTCCTCGGTGCGCTGTTCATTGCTGTCACGCTGTTCCTGCCGAACGGCATCGTGGGCCTGGTCAAGAAATGGACGGCCAGGGAGAACAGGGAGGCGCTCGAGGAGGAGCCGCGGCAGCTTGCGCAGCGTGCCCTCGCTGCGGAGCACGGGGTGGAGCCCGGTGCCCTCGCGCCGCTGCCGGTGCGCGCGGAAGGAGCGAGTGCATGACGCCCGACCTGATGGACGCCGGCGCAGAGCGCATCGCACGGCACAGCCAGCACAGCGACTTCGGCAAGCTCACCGCCTCGGGCGGCCGCGAGGCGGGCTACGGCCGCCACGCGACGCCCGGCGAGGTCGACGTCACGCACGGCCGCATCCTCTACCTCGAGGACGTGAGCGTGAGCTTCGACGGCTTCAAGGCCATCAACAAGCTCTCGCTCGACATCGCGCCCGGCGAGCTGCGTTGCGTGATCGGCCCGAACGGCGCGGGCAAGACCACGATGATGGACATCATCACCGGCAAGACGCGGCCGGACGAGGGCACGGTCTTCTTCGGCAGCACCATCGACCTGCTGCGGCACAAGGAGGCCGACATCGCCCAGCTGGGCATCGGCCGCAAGTTCCAGAAGCCGACGGTGTTCGAGCAGTTGACGGTGTTCGAGAACCTCGAGCTTGCGCTCAAGACCGACAAGGGCGTGAAGGCCTCGATGCTGTTCCGGCTCGACTCCGCGCAGTCCGACCGGCTGGCCGAGGTGCTGCACACCATCCACCTGGAGGACAGCGTTTCGCGCCTGGCGGGCAACCTGAGCCATGGCCAGAAGCAATGGCTGGAGATCGGCATGCTCCTGATGCAGGACCCGAAGCTGCTGCTGCTCGACGAGCCGGTGGCCGGCATGACCGACGAGGAGACGGCGCGCACCGCCGAGCTGTTCCTGAAGCTCAAGGGCAAGCATTCGCTGATGGTGGTCGAGCACGACATGAGCTTCGTGCGGACCATCTCGGAGATCGTCACGGTCCTGTGCGACGGGTCCGTGCTGGCGCAGGGCACGCTGGACGAGGTGCAGGCGGATGAGCGCGTGATCGAGGTCTATCTGGGACGCTGAGAAGGCAGCAATACCACCATGCTCAAGGTCAAGAACATCCATCAGTACTACGGCGGCTCCCACATCCTGCGCGACGTGAGCCTCGAGGCGCATGCGGGCAAGGTCACCGTCCTGCTGGGCCGCAACGGCGTGGGCAAGACCACGCTGCTCAAGTCCTTGATGGGGCTGGTCCCCATCAAGAGCGGCAGCATCGAGTTCGACGGGGTGCCGATCCACAGGAAGACGCCCTACGAGCGCGCCCGTGCCGGCATGGGCTTCGTGCCGCAGGGCCGCGAGATCTTCGCGCGCCTCACGGTGGAGGAGAACCTGCGCATGGGCCTGGCCTACCGCCCGGCTGGCACGCCCGTCCCGGCCGAGCTGTTCGAGCTCTTTCCGGTGCTCAAGCAGATGCGGGGCCGCCGCGGCGGCGATCTGTCGGGCGGCCAGCAGCAGCAGCTCGCGATCGCGCGCGCACTGGCGCCCAGCCCCAAGCTCCTGATCCTCGACGAGCCGACCGAAGGCATCCAGCCCAGCATCATCAAGGACATCGGCCGCGTGATCCGCATGCTCGCCGACCGCGGCGACATGGCGATCGTGCTGTGCGAGCAGTACTACGACTTCGCGCAGGAACTGGCCGACGACTACCTGGTGATGGAGCGCGGCGAGGTGATCGCTCGCGGCCTGGGCAAGGACATGGAGGCGCAGGGGGTGCGCCAGCTGGTCGCGATCTAGGGCTGTCCCAGCGCCTTCGACAGCGCCTGCGCTTCTTCCACCAGCAGCTTGCCGATGGCTTCGACCTCGGGCGCGTGGATGCGCGCACTCGGGCCGAACACGGCGATCGAGCCCGCGACCTCGCCGCTGCCGTCGAAGTAAGGCGCGGCGATGGCGACCGCGCCCTGCAGCAGCTCGTCGCGGCTGGTCGCGTAGCCGCGCTTGCGGATGGCCTCGAGCTCCTTCGGGTAGCCGCTCAGGTCCACCTTCGTTCCCGCCGCGTAGGCTTTCAGGCCCTTGTCGCCGAGGGCGGTGTGGGCCAGGATCGCGCGGCCGCTCGCGCCCACCACGATCCGTTCCGAATAGCCGACGCCGCGCTTGAAGCTCAGCGGCTGGCTGCTCGGCAGTTCGGCCACGCAGACGCGATGCAGTCCCTGCGGCACGAAGAGCGCCACCGTCTCGCCGGTGCGCTCGCGCAGGCGCTGCATCATCGGTTGTGCCACCGCGCTGATGTCCTGCGTCGCGGTCCACACATGGGCCAGGCGTGCCACCGCGGGCCCCAGGCGGAAGCGCTGCGGCTCGCCGACCGAGCGCACGAAACCGCTCTGCTCCAGCGTGTGCAACAGGCGGTAGAGCGTGGGCCGGCTCAGGTCCACGCGCTTGAGCAGCTCGCCCGCCGACAGCGCGTGGTCCGCCGGCGTGAAGGCCAGCAGGATCTCGAGCGCCCGGTCCACCGCGCGCACGCTGTCGTTCAGCTTTTCGCTTTCTGCCACCTTGTTCCCTCCTTCTCTCTTCGATCGATTCGCGATGGTATCGGGACGCGCCGGCCGCTGGCCGGCAAGGGCCGGGCTTGACATAGATTGTCCATCTAATGGATACTGATCTCATCAGACGGACAAACAAGTCCGCTCTGCCACCTACGAAGGATCCAGAGACATGAACAAGGAGATGTCCGAAACGCTGGTGCGAACCGGCCCCGGAACCCCCATGGGCAACCTGATGCGGCGCTACTGGGTGCCGATCCTGCTGTCCAGCGAGATCGCCGAGCCCGACGGCCCGCAGGTGCGCGTGCAGATCCTGGGCGAGAAGCTGATCGCCTTTCGCGACACCGAGGGTCACGCCAGCCTGATCAGCGAGTTCTGCTCGCACCGCGGCGTCTCGCTCTACTTCGGCCGCAACGAGGAGGGCGGCATCCGCTGCGCGTACCACGGCCTCAAGTTCAACCGCCACGGCCAGTGCGTGGAGGTGCCGTCGGCTCCGCAGTCCTGCGCGCGCATGAACATCAAGGGCTATCCCTGCATCGAGCGCGCCGGCATGGTCTGGGCCTACATGGGCCCTCCCGACAAGCAGCCCGTGCCGCCCGAGGTCGAGTGGTGCAACCTGCCCGAGAGTCATGTCTTCGTGTCGAAGCGGCTGCAGGAGAGCAACTACCTGCAGGCGATGGAAGGCGGCATCGACACCAGCCACGTCTCCTACGTGCACCGCTTCGAGGTGGACGTCGATCCCATGCACCAGGGCACCAAGGCCAACGACTACATCAAGGCCGATGGCAACGTGATCTTCGACATCGAGAAGAACCCCTTCGGCCTCACGCTCTTCGGCCGCCGCAACGGCGAGCCGGATTCGTACTACTGGCGCATCACGCAATGGCTGTTCCCGTGGTTCACGCTGATCCCGCCCTTTGGCGAGCATGCGCTGGGCGGCCACGTCTGGGTGCCGATCGACGACCACCACTGCTGGGCCTGGAGCATCAACTTCCATCCGGACAAGCCGTTGTCGCACGAGGAGCGCCGTGACATGGAAGAGGGCAAGGGCATCCACGTGGTCTACGAGCCCGGCACCTTCCGCCCCCTGGCCAACAAGGACAACGACTACCTGATCGACCGCCGCGCCCAGCAGGAGAAGCGCGCCTACAGCGGCGTCTTCGGCTTCTCGATGCAGGACGCCTCGCTGCAGGAGAGCATGGGCCCGATCCAGGACCACGAGGCCGAGCGCCTGCTGCCCACCGACAAGGCCATCGTGATGGCGCGCCGCATGCTGCACGAGGCCGCGTTGGGCCTGGCCGAAGGCGTCGAGCCCCCGGCGCTGGACGCCGCGATGCAGCACGTGCGCGCCGCTGGCGTGCTGCTGCCGCGCAGCGAGAACCCGAGCGACTGGGCGCGCGAGCACCTGGCCGACAGCCAGAGCCAGCCCGTCTACTCGATCTGACATCCACAAGAAGGAGACAACCCGATGAACGCATTTCTCAAGGGGCTCGCCGCCGGCGCGCTTGGCCTGCTGCTGGCCGCCGCCGCGCAGGCGCAGGAATGGTCGCCCGCCAAGCCGGTGCGCATCATCGTGCCGATCACCGGCAGTACCAACGACGTGCTGGGCCGCATCGTCGCGGCCAAGCTGCAGGACCTGATCGGCCAGCCGGTCATCGTCGAGAACCGGCCTGGCGCCGGCGGGAACATCGGCGCCGACTTCGTGGCCAAGTCGCCGCCCGACGGGCTCACGCTGCTGGTCGGCTACAACGGTCCGATCGCCATCAACCCGACGCTGTTCGAGAAGATGCCGTACGACCCCGTGAAGGACCTCATGCCCATCACGCTCGCCGTCAGCTCGCCGCAATACCTCGCGGTCAACCCCAGCCTGCCGGTGCACACGGTAAAGGAGTTCGTCGAATGGGCGAAGTCGCATCCGGGCCAGCTCTCCTATGCCTCGGTGGCGGCGGGCAGCGCCTCGCACCTGACGATGGAGATGTTCAAGACGGCCGCGCAGTTCCAGGCCACGCACGTGCCCTACCGCGGCGCAGGGCCGGCCGTCACCGACCTGGTGGCCGGCAATGTCCACGCAGCCTTTCTCGTGCCGGGCAACGTGCAGCAATTCGTCAAGGAAGGGCGGCTGCGGCTCATTGCCTCCTCGGGCCAGAGGCGCTTCGCCAGCACGCCGGACGTGCCCACGCTCGCGGAGTCGGGCTATCCCGACTTCGTGGCCACCTCGTGGATCGGCTTCCTCGCGCCGGCCGGCACGCCGAAGCCCATCATCGAGCGCTACAACAAGGAGATCGTCAAGGTGCTCCACATGCCGGATGTGCGCGAGAAGCTGCAGGGCATGGAATTCGAAGTGGTGGCGGGCACGCCGGAGCAGTTCGCAGGCTGGATCCGCACCGAGATACCCCGCTGGGGCAAGGTCATCAAGTCCACTGGCGCCAAGGCGGATTGAGCGCGATGAAGAGGCTCGAGAACAAGGCCGCGCTGATCACGGGCGGCGGCGCCGGCATCGGTGCAGCGACGGCGCTGCTGTTCTGCGCGGAGGGCGCGGCCGTGACGCTGGTGGATGCCGATGCGGCGGCGCTGGACAGGACGATGCAAGCGGTGCGTGCGCAGATGCCCGATGCACGCATCGCCGGGCATGCGGCCGATGTCGCCGATGGCGACGCAGCCACTCGCGCCGTCGCCCGCGCGGTCGCCGACTTCGGCCGCCTCGACGTGCTGGTCAACAACGCGGCGATGCGCAACTACTCGGCGCTCGCCGATGCGCAGCCGGCCGAATGGCATGCCATGGTGGGCGTGAACCTGGTGGGCACGTCCAACTACTGCCGGGCGGCGCTGCCCGCGCTGCGCGAGAGCGGCCGCGGCAGCATCGTCAACGTGTCTTCCTGCTATGCGGTGACCGGCCGCAAGGGCATGGGCCTGTACGACGCGACCAAGGCGGCGCAGTTGGCAATGACGCGCACCCTGGCCTTCGAGGAGGCCGCGCACGGGATCCGCGCCAATGCGGTGTGCCCGGGTTCCACGCTGACCGACTTCCACGTCGCGCGCGCGGGACAGGCAGGCAAGAGCGTGGAGATGCTCAAGGGCGAGCGCCAGAGCACCTCACTGCTCGGCCGCTGGGCGGCGCCCGAGGAGATTGCGCGGCCCATCCTGTGGCTGGCCTCCGACGAGGCTTCCTTCATCACCGGCGCGGCGCTGATGGTGGACGGCGGGCTGTCGATCATGTGAGGCGCGCAATCGATGTCCGCTTCCACCCTCATCGAGGCGCGCGTCCAGCGGATGCGCCTCGAGGCACCTGGCGTACTGAGCCTGGAGCTGCGCGCCGCAAACGAGGGCGAGCTGCCAGCCTTCGAGGCCGGAGCCCACCTCGACCTGCACCTGCCCAACGGCCTGGTGCGCAGCTATTCGCTGATCAACCCCGCCGGCGAGCGCAACCGCTACGTGGTCGCGGTGCAGGAGGACCGTGCCAGCCGCGGCGGATCGCGCTATGTGCACCAGCAGCTGCGCGTGGGCAGCACGCTGCCCATCTCCGCGCCACGCAACCACTTCCGGCTGCATGAGGAAGCTCCGCACAGCGTGCTGGTGGCGGGAGGCATCGGGGTGACGCCGCTGCTGGCCATGCTGCGGCGTCTCGCGGTGCTGGATCGGACGGCCGACTTCTTCTATTGCGCACGCTCACGCCGCGAGGCGGCCTTCGTCGGCGAATTGGAGCGGCTGGCCGGCGAGCGGGTGCACCTGCAGTGGCACTTCGACGACGAGGCCGGTGCGCCGCCCGACCTGCGGCACTGGCTGGCCGGCCGTCCCGCCGAAGCGCACTTCTACGGCTGCGGCCCCGCGCCCATGCTCGCGGCTTTCGAGCGCGCGTGCGAGGCGCTTGGCCACGCAAACGTGCATGTGGAGCGCTTCGCGGCTCCGGGCATCGCGCCTGCCTTGGAGGAGGAGGGCGCCTTCAGCATCGAGCTGCGGCGCAGCGGCAGGACCCTCGAGGTCGTGCCGGGCCGGTCCATCCTCGACACGCTGCTCGATGCCGGCGTCGACGCCGATCACAGCTGCAAGGAGGGCGTCTGCGGTGCCTGCGAGACGCGCGTGCTGGCCGGCGAAGTGGAGCATCGCGATGGCATCCTGACGCAGGCCGAACGCGCGGCCAACAAGAGCATGATGCTCTGCGTCTCGCGTTGCCGGCGCGGCCCCCTGGTGCTCGATCTCTGACGGTTCGCGCATCGCCCAGGCGGGCGATGGCGCTGTGTGGGTATGCTGTTCGCCATGCCCATCGCCTGCTCGCGCCAACCTCGTCCAACCGGGGGTCGCGCATGGAAACGCTGATCGCCCTGATGGTCGACCACGCGGTGGCCGTGGTCTTCGTCACCACCTTCGCCGCCCGCGTCGGGCTGCCGGTGCCGGCAGCGCCGGTGCTGGTCGTGGCCGGCGGTATCGCAGCCATCGCCGAGCCGGTGCTGCTCCTCGCCTTGGTCGCCGCCGCGCTGCTGGCCAACGTGCTCGGCGATGCCGTGTGGTTCTATGCCGGGCGCGTCTACGGCTACCGCTTCATGCGGCTGCTGTGCAAGATCTCGATCTCGCCCGACTCCTGTGTGCGGAGCAGCGAATCCCTGATCACGCGCTGGGGCGGCCTGTCGCTGGTGGCGGCCAAGTTCGTGCCCGGCGTCTCGGTCGTGGCGCCGCCGATGGCCGGCGCGCTGGGCATGTCCTCGTGGCGCTTCCTGGCCTTCGAGATCGTGGCTGCCTTGCTGTGGGTCGGCGTCTTCCTCGGCCTGGGCTGGATCTTCCGGGAGCAGATCGAGGCCGTGCTCGACGCACTGGCCAATGCCGGCGGCATCGCGACCGCGGCGCTGGTCGTGGTGCTGGCGGCGATGCTGGCGCTGCGCTGGTGGCGCCGCCGCAGCGTCCTGCGCATCGCGAGCATGCCGCGCGCCAGTATCGACGAGCTGCTCGCGCTGCTGGCGGGCGAGGCGCCGCCGATCGTGGTCGACGTGCGCGGAGAGGCCGGCGTGCAGGTCGATCCGCGCCGCATCCCGGGTGCCCTGTCGATTCCTCTCCAAGCCCTGCAGCAGCGCCGCGCCGCGCTGCCCTTCGACGACATGGGGCGGGAGATCATCCTCTACTGCAACTGTCCCAACGAGATCTCGGCCGCCCTCGCCGCGCAGGCCCTGATGGCGCGCGGCTTCCTGCGCGCACGGCCCCTGGCCGGCGGGCTGGAGGCCTGGGTCGGCGCCGGCCACCCGACCGCCGAGGCCTGACCCCGAGCGCACGCGCGGTCGCTCAGTGCTGAAGGATCTTCGAGAGGAACTGCCGCGCCCGCTCCGAGCGCGCCGCCGGGTTGCCGAAGAACTCCTCCTTGGCGCAGTCCTCGACGATGCGGCCCCGGTCCATGAAGATCACGCGGTGCGCGACCTTGCGCGCAAAGCCCATCTCGTGCGTGACGCACATCATGGTCATGCCCTCGCGCGCCAGCTGCACCATCACGTCGAGCACCTCGTTCACCATCTCCGGGTCCAGCGCCGAGGTGGGCTCGTCGAACAGCATGGCGACCGGATTCATCGCGAGGGCGCGGGCGATCGCCACGCGCTGCTGCTGGCCGCCCGAGAGTTGGCTGGGGAATTTATGCGCATGGGCCCCCATGCCCACGCGCTGGAGCAGGGCCATCGAGGTGGTGCGTGCCTCCTCGGCGGAGCGCTTGAGGACCTTGCGCTGTGCGATCGAGAGGTTCTCCTCGATCGAGAGGTGCGGGAACAGCTCGAAGTGCTGGAACACCATGCCCACGCGCGAGCGCAGCTTGTTCATGTCCACCTTCGGGTCACCCACCGCGACGCCGTCGACCGTGATGCTGCCCTGCTGGAAGGGCTCCAGCGCATTGACGCACTTGATGAGCGTGGACTTGCCCGACCCGGAAGGCCCGCAGACCACGACGACTTCGCCCTTGCGAACGTTGGTGCTGCACTCGGCCAGCACCTGGAAGGCGCCGTACCACTTGCTCAATTGGCGGATCTCGATCATGGAACCTCAGCGGGTCAAGAGTTGCAGAAGGGTGTTGGCGACCACCACTGTCGCCTTGCGCAGCTCATCCAGCGGCACGCGCTCGTCGGCGCGATGGCCGTTGGCTTCGAGCAGCGTCTCGGGGCCGGCGCCGTACATCACGGTGGGAATCCCGGCTTCGCTGTAGAGGCGCGCGTCGGTGTAGAGCGGTACGCCGATCGTCGTCACCGGCTTGCCCATCACGGCGCTCGCCTCGCGGCACATCAGCTCGGCCAGGTCCTTCGCGCCGGGCGCGGGGGCAAAGGGACGCGCCATCAGGATGCGGCGGATCTCGACCGTGATGCCGGGCAGCGCCCGGCAGGCTTCCACGATCACGCCGCGCAGCTCGGCCTCCACCGCTTCAGGCGATTCCTCGGGCACGATGCGCCGGTCGATGCGCAGGCTGAGCCGGTCGGCCACCACGTTGGTATTGATGCCGCCGTCGATCAGGCCGATCACCAGGGTCGGGTGGGTGATGCCGGGCGTCTGCGAGGGCCGTTCGGCAAGCGCATCGCGATGCCGGTAGAGCGCAGGCAGCAGCGTCGCGGCGGCCTCGATCGCGTCGTGGCCGGTGTCGGGCCGCGCCGCATGGGCCGACTTGCCGCGCAGCGTCACCTCGAGGTGCAGGCAGCCGTTGTGGGCGACCACCACATGGTGCGAGAAGGCGGCCGAGAGCACGTAGTCGGGCCGGCTCAGGCCGTGAGAAAGAATCCAGCCCGGGCCGGTCATGCCGCCCGTCTCCTCGTCGTAGGTGAGATGCAGCTCGACCGTGCCGCGCAGGGCCGCGCCATCGGCGGCGAGCTGCTTGAGCGCGCGCAGCGCGAAAGCATAGGTCGTGAAGTCCGACTTGGAGACGGCCGCGCCGCGGCCGTACATCCAGCCCTCGCGCACCTCGCCGGCATAGGGATCGACGCTCCAGCCGTTGCCGGGCGGCACCACGTCGCCGTGCGCGTTGAGCGCCACCACGGGACCGGCGCCGAAGCGTTCGCGCACGATCAGGTTGGTCGCGCTGCGCATGCCGTGCTCGGCCGCGAACTCGACCGGAACGGGATGACGTTCGACTTCGAAGCCCATGGCTTCGAGCAGGCCGGCCGTGAGTTCGGCATGCGGCGCGCAGTCGCCCGGCGGATTGTCGGAAGGACACTGCACCAGCCGGGCCAGCGTGCGCACCTGCTCGTCGAAATGCGTGTCGATGAAGTGGCGCAGGCTCTCGCGCGCGGGATCGTGGTTGGTCATGGTGGTCAGAGAAAGCGGTCGATGCGAAACGGGCTGATGTCGAAGTCGGTGCGGCCGTGCGCGATCAGCTCGGCGACCAGCTTCGCCGTGATCGGCGCCAGCGTGTAGCCGTTGGAGGTGACGGCGTTGTAGAAGCCCGGCACACCGGGTACCTCGCCGATGATCGGCGCGCCGTCGATGTTCACGTTCATGCCGGCCCATGCGCGCACCATGTGCAGCCCGCTCACTGGCGGCAGCACGCGGCGCGCCACCCACAGGTTGCCTTCGATGCTGTTGCGCTCGGCGCGGTTGAGCCGCATGTCCGGGTGGAAGGCCGCAGTCCAGCCGCCGCCGATCAGCAGGCCGCCGCTGGCCGCCTGCTTGAGGCTCAGGTGCCGGTCGGCATGCGCGATCAGGTGATCGACCAGCGGCGGCGCGGGCTCGGTCACGATCATCTGCAGCGGCGCGCCCTGGACCGGGATCGTCACACCCAGCATACGGCCCACCGCGCTCGACCAGGCGCCGCTCGCATTGACGATGCGGCCGGCGCGAATCGTTCCGCGCGAGGTGCGGACCTCGAAACCCGTGCCTTCGCCGGGCAGCCGCTCGATGGCCTGCACGTCGCAGCCGCGCAGCAGTCGGGCGCCCTGTTGCTGGGCGCGCCGGGCCACCGCGTAGGTGGCGCGCAGCGGGTTGATCTTGCCCTCCATCGGGCAGAGCTCTGCGCCCAGCAGTTCGCCGGACAAGGCCGGCGACAGCCGACGCAACGTGGCGCCGTCGATCACCTCGGCCTCGATGCCATGGCTGCGCTCCAGCGCGGCCTTGGCCTCGAGGAAGCGCATGCCGGCGTCGCTGTCGGCCACCATCAGGCCGCCGGTGATCTTGATCTCCAGATCTTCGCCGCAATCGGCCTCGATCTGTTGCCAGAGCTTCACGGACTTCGGTCCGAGCGGCAGCGTGGCCGCGGCCGGGCCGCCGCCGGCCTGCGCGCGGGCGCCGAAATCGAAGGACAGCAGCTGCACATGCAGGCTGCCGGCATTGGCCCCCGAGGCCTGCAGGTTGATGTCGTCGCGATCGACCACCGTCACCTCCTGCCCGGCGGCCGAGAGGTAGTAGGCGAGGCAGGAGCCCAGCACGCCGGCACCGATCACCAGCACGTCGGTGCGCAGCGGCGGTAAGGACTCGACGGCCACCGGGCGCGCGAGGTTGGGCGTGATCGCCGGCTTGTGGCCGCCCCATTCGGGTTTCTCGAAGCCCAGCGCGCCCGCCGGCACCGGCTTGGCGGGCGGCCGCGGCGCGAAGTACTGCTCGACCTCTGGGGGGCTGCCCGTCAACTCGCCGATCAGCCGCGCGGCGGTCACCGCGCAATAGCGCCCTTGGCAGCGTCCCATGCCGAGGCGCGTGTTGCGCTTGAGAGCGGCCAGCGTGTCGCGCCCGGCGCGGATCTGCTCGCGCACGTCGCCGAAGCGGATCTCCTCGCAGCGGCACAGCAGGGTGTCGTCGGGCACCTCCACCAGCCGCACCGGCGGTGGCGCGTAGAGCGACCACAGGGCCTGCTGGAATCGTTCGGCCTGCCGAAGCCGGCCGAGCGCCTCGACGGGCTCGGGCGCATGCAGGCCCAGGTTGCGCGCTGCCGCGGCCCCGGCCAGTGCTCCGCGCGCCAGGGCCACGCGGGAGCCGCCCATGTCGGCGCCGTCGCCGGCGACGAACACGCCGGCCAGGCTGGTCGCGCCGTCTTTGCGCGTGACGGTGGCCGGGTAGCCGAGGTGCCGGTCCGCGAGCCGGTGCTCGCAGCCCAGCATGCGCGCCAGCTCCGTGGAAGGAATGAAGCCGTAGCCGAGGCACAGCGTGTCGGCCTCGAAGCGCTGCGCGGTTCCCGGCACGGCGCTCCCCAGCGCATCGAGGCGCGCTGCCTGCACGGCCTGCAGGTGGCCCGGACCTTCGGCAGCCACGACCGCTGCGCCCCAGATCACCGGAACGCCGTGGGCGCGCAGCTGCCGCAGGTAGCGCCAGCCATCGCGCAGCAGGTCGGGGGCGGTGCGCGCGGCAGTCCACATGGGGCGCCATTGCCCCGGCGAAGGCCGCTTGGCCGACTCCAGCACGGCCACCACCTCGGCACCGCCGGCCAGCAACTCGGCCGCCAGTTGCAGGTTCAGCGGCCCGTTGCCGGCGATCAGCACCCGCTGTCCCGGCGCCACGCGGTAGGCACGGGCCAGCGTCTGGCCTGCACCCGTGGTCATCACACCGGGAAGCGTCCAGCCGGGGAAGGGGGCCGGTCGCTCATAGGCGCCGGGGGCGATCACGAGCTGCCGGCACGCGATGACATGCGCCTGCCCGCCGATGAGCGCGCCGACCTCGTTCGGCGAGAAGGCGGCCCAGACCTGGGCGTCCTGCTCGATGTCGACACCGGCTCCCAGCGCCTCGCGCTCGAGCGCGAGGCCATCGGCAAACTGGCGATCGGCGGGCGCGGCGGCGTGGTGCGAGGGCGCGAGCGGCTTGTAGAACTGACCGCCCGTCTGAAGGCGTTCATCCAGCACCAGCACGCCGGCCCCGGCGCGTCGGGCAGCGAGTGCGGCCGACAGGCCGGCCGGCCCGGCGCCGATCACCAGCAAGTCCACCTCGCGCCGCGCCGGCCCGGACCCGGAACCGGCCTCCGGCGCCAGCGGCCGCAGCGGATCATCGACCGTGCCCCCCGGCATCGCAGAGCGCACCTGCTGCCCCTCGGCCACCTTGGTGAGACAGGCCCGCTGGCTGGCGCGCCCATCCACCGTCACCAGGCAATCGAAGCAGGCGCCCATCCCGCAGTACAGGCCCCGGCGATCACCGCCACGGGTGTGGCGCATTTCGCGGATGCCGCTTGCGGCCAGCGCGGCGGCGAGGGTCTCGCCCTCGAGCCCTTCCGTGGGCTGGCCGTCGTACCAGAAGCGAACGGGCCGTCCGGTCGCAGTCATCGAAGGGTGGCTGAGTCGGACGCTCATGGACAAAGAAGGAAGGGCAAAAGCAGGTTGACCGCAGGCAATGTATACGTATACTACACGTATACCTAAGCACCCGCCACCCGATTTTCGACCCAGGACCGGCCCATGACAGCATTTCGAGGCACCTATACGGTGCTCATCACCCCCATGACTCCCGACGGCCGGCACGTCGACGTGCCGGCCCTGAAGAGGCTGGTGGACTGGCAGATCGAAGAGGGCATCCACGGGCTGATCCCGCTGGGCAGCACCGGGGAGTTCCTGTCCCTGACACCGGAGGAGCGCCAGCTGGTCATCGAAACCTGCGTCAGCACCGCTGCAAAACGCGTGCCGGTCCTGATCGGCACCGGCGCGGAGTGGACCGACGAGTGCGTGCGCCTGAGCCGCGAGGCCGAGGGCATGGGCGCCGACGGCGTGATGATCATCCCGCCCTTCTACAGCACGCCCACCGACGACGAGCTTTTCGAGCACTACCGCAAGGTGGGCGAGGCGATCGGCATCCCCATCATGGTCTACAACAACCCGGCCACCGCCAACGTGGACCTCAAGCCCGAGCTGGTGGCGCGCCTCTCGCGCATCGACAACTGCAAGTACATCAAGGAGTCGACGCTCGAAGTGACCCGCGTGCGCGACATCATCGAACTGTGCGGCGACCGCATGACGGTGTTCGCCGGCATCCTCGGCTACGAGTCCTTCTGGCTCGGCGCCCAGGGCTGGGTGGCGGTGTGCTCCAACCTGATCCCGAAGATGTCGGCGCGGCTCTTCGAGCTGGTGGCCGACGAGCGCGACATGCCCGCTGCGCTGGCGCTCTACAAGAAGATGCTGCCGATCGTGCGCTGGGTCGGTGGCCATCGCTATGTCGCGGCCTCCAAGGACGGGCTCACGATGATGGGCCTGCCGGTCGGCAAGCCGCGGGCCCCGCGCCTGCCGCTGCCGCCGGCCGACGCGGCCGATCTGCGCCGCGAGCTCGATCGCCTGCAACTCCTCGATTCGATCCGCGCTTGAGCCGCGGGCTCGCTTGCTCCTCCGCCTCCTTCACTCCCCCAAGGACATCACCATGAAACTGCTTCCCGCTCTCGTGTCGGCCTCGGTTTTCTTCCTTCTCGGCGCTGGCACCGCGAACGCGCAGGCCTGCAAGTCGCCGGTGCCCGATTCGGCACTGGTCAAGAAGGGCACCCTCGTGATGTCCGTCAATCCCACACTGCCGCCGTTGCAGTTCGTCGACCAGACGGGCGCGCTCAAGGGCATGCGCGTGGAGCTGGGCGAGGCGATCGCCAAGCGCCTGTGCCTGACGCCCGAGTACGTGCGCATCGAGTTCTCCGCCATGATCCCGGGTCTGCAGGCGGGCCGCTGGGATGTCATCAACACCGGCATCTTCTACACCGAGGAGCGCGCCAAGCTGATGCAGATGCTGATCTACGAGGACCAGGCCATCAGCATCAGCACCGCCAAGGGCAATCCGCTGAAGATCAGCAAGCCGGATGACCTGTCGGGCAAGAGCATCGGCGTCGAGATCGGCGGCTTCGAGGAGCGCAAGGCACGCGAGCTCGACAAGCAGCTCACGGACAAGGGGATGAAGGGCATGACCATCCGCACCTTCGAGAACTTCGCGATGGCCTTCCAGGCGCTGCGCGCGGGCCAGGTCGAAGTTGCGCTGTCGATCGATTCCACCAGCGCCGAGTACCAGAAGCGCGGCGATTTCGACCGCGTCCTGCACGGCCTGTTCCCGACCCCGGTCGCGCTGGCCACCCGCAACCGCGAGGTCGCCGCCGCCATGGCCAAGGTGCTCAATGACATGAAGGCCGACGGCAGCTTCCAGAAGCTGTTCGACCAGTACGGCGTGAAGCCCTTCGATGGTCCCGTGACCGTCAAGGGCCCGGCGAGCTGAGCGGCGCGTGCCCACTGAACCTGCGAAGGAAACACAATGGGACAAGGCTGGAGCTGGTCGGGATTCACCGACTACCTGTTCAACCCCTACCTGCTGAGCGGCGCGGTGACCACCCTGTGGCTCACGCTGGCTGCCATCGCCGGCGGGCTGGTGGTGGGCTGCGCGCTGGCCTTGGCCCGGCTGTCCAGCCGCCGCTGGCTCAACGCGCCGGCGCACTTCTACATCTGGGTGTTCCGCGGCACGCCGCTCCTGGTGCAGCTGATCATCATCTACACCGGCCTGCCGCAGCTGGGTCTGAAACTGTCGGTCATCGAGTCGGCGCTCCTGGGCCTGATCCTCAACGAGGCGGCCTACCTCGCCGAGATCGTGCGCGGCGGCATCCAGTCGATTTCGGTGGGCCAGACCAACGCGGCGCGTGCCGTCGGCTTCAGCAACGCGCAAACCATGCGGTACATCGTCATGCCACAGGCGATGCGGCTGATCGTGCCGACGCTGGGCAACAGCATCAACGGCCTGCTGAAGACCACTTCGATCACCTCGGTGATCTCGATGGAGGAACTGCTGCGCCGCACCCAGGTGCTGATCCAGGAAAAGTTCATGGTGCTCGAGCTGTTCCTGGTCGCGGCCCTCTACTACCTGCTGATGACCACCGCCTGGGACTTCGTGCAGCGCCGCATCGAGCGCCATTACGGCCGCGCCTATGGCAACGCGAGTGCGCCCGCGGCGACACCGCCCGAGGCTGCGCTCGAGCAGCGTTAGTCCACTTGGGACTGGGAATGCCATGAGCCACTACGACCTGATCCTGCGCAACGCCGACATCGCCACTGTCGGCGACCGCTACCGCGCCGACCTCGGCGTGCGCGACGGGCGCATTGCCGCCATCGCGCAGGGCCTCGAGGGCGGCGCCGCGCGCGAGATCGACGCGGCCGGCCGCCTGGTCACGCCTGGCGGCGTCGACGGCCACTGCCACTTCGACCAGCCCACCAGCGACGGCTCGCGCTTCGCCGACGATTTCTTCACCGGCACCCGCTCGGCGGCCTGCGGCGGCACCACCACCGTGCTGCCCTTCGCCGCCCAGCAGAAGGGACTCAGCCTGCAGGCGGCAGTGGACGACTACCACCGGCGTGCGCAGGACAAGGCGGTGATCGACTACGCCTTTCACCTGATCGTGTCCGACGCGACCCGCGACGTGACGCGGCGCGAGATGCCGGCGCTGATCGAGAAGGGCTACACCTCCTTCAAGATCTACATGACCTACGACGACCTCAAGCTGGACGACCGGCAGGTCCTCGAAGTGCTCGCCGCCGCCCGCCGCCATGGCGCGATGACCATGGTCCACGCGGAGAACAGCGACTGCATCGCCTGGCTCACCGAGCAGCTGCTCGACGCTGGCCTCACCGCGCCGCGCTACCACGCGAGCTCGCGGCCGATGGCGGTGGAGCGCGAGGCCACGCACCGCGCCATCGCGCTGGCCGAGCTGGTCGACACGCCGATCCTGATCGTGCATGTCTCGGGCCGCGAGGCGGTCGAGCAGATCCACTGGGCGCGCGGGCGCGGCCTGCCGATCCATGCCGAGACCTGCCCGCAGTACCTGTTCCTGAGCGCCGAGGACCTGGGGCTGGACCAGGACGATCCGATGCATGGTGCCCGTTGCATCTGCAGCCCTCCGCCGCGCGACAAGGCCAACCAGCCCTTCATCTGGAACGGGCTGGCCAGCGGGCTCTTCACCATCGTCTCCTCCGACCATGCGCCCTTCAACATCGACGGGGCCGACGGCAAGCGGGTGGCGGGCGCGAACGCCTCCTTCGACCGCATCCCGAACGGCATCCCCGGCGTGGAGACGCGGCTTCCCCTGCTGATGAGCGAGGGCGTGCTGGCCGGGCGCATCGACATCCACCGCTTCGTGGAGCTCACCGCCACCAACCCGGCGCGACTCTACGGCCTCTATCCGCGAAAGGGCACGATCGCTGTCGGCAGCGATGCGGACTTCGTGGTCTGGGATGTCTTCGCCGAGGGCGAGGAGAAGACCATCGCCAATGGCATGCTCCACCACGCTGCCGACTACACACCCTACGAGGGCATGAAGCTGCGCGCCTGGCCCGGCATCACCGTGTCGCGCGGGCGCGCGGTGTGGCAGGAAGGCGAGTTCCGCGCCGAGCCGGGCTCCGGCCAATTCCTGCCCTGCCTGCGCCCGCGCGCGCCGAACGCCGGCAACCCATTGCAGAAATGGTTGTGAGGTCGACCGGTGCGGCGGCGCGGGCCTGATAAGCTTTTCCCGCTCCACGTGGAGTTCGCCCGCTACCCCCGCATGCCAAGCCTCCCCAGTCCGGCGCAACCCGCCACCATCACCATCGCGCCGCTGGAGGTGCGTTCGACCAGTCTGGCCGAGCAGGCCTACGAGCGGTTGCGCCAGCTCATCCTCGACCGCCAGATCTCGGCCGGCAGCCCGTTGCAGGAAGCCCGCCTGGCCGAGGACCTGCGCATCTCCCGCACGCCGATGCGCGAGGCCCTGGTGCGGCTGGCGGGCGAAGGCCTGCTGGTGCGGCGCGACGCGCGGTCCTATGCCGTGCGCGCGCTGGGCACCAAGGAATACTTCGACTGCATGCGCGCGCGCGAGGTGATCGAGTGCGAGGCCATCGCGCTGGCGGTGGGCAAGATCACCGATGCCGAGATCGATGCGCTGGAGGCCGAGGTCCAGGCGCTGCACAGCGGTGAACACAGCGAGATCGAGCACTTCCATTTCGACGACCGCTTCCACCTCTTGATCGCCAACGCCAGCGGCAACCTGGTGTTTCCGCGACTGGTGGAGGAGCTGCGCGTCAATGCGCGGCTGTTCCGGCTGCACAGCCCGCTGCATCGGCAGCGCGAGAACCATGACGAGCACGGCGCGATCATCGGCGCGTTGCGCGCCCGCGATCCCGAGCGCGCCCGCGAAGCCATGCGTGCGCACCTGCGCAGCCTGCAGGAAGACGTCAAGCGCGCGCTCATCGAGTGAGCGGGTCTTCGCCCGAAGAGGTGCCCAGCGGCGGCGCCACTTCCTCCAGTGGCTTGCGCTCCGCGTCCACCGCGAAGCGCAGCGCCAGCAGCCCCGCGCCGATCACCAGCGCCGCCCCGATCGCATAGCCGACGGCCACCGCGCTGCGGCTGCCGGTCTCGATCAGCGCGCCGAAGAGCAACGGCGCGACGAAGCCGCCCGCGCCCGTGCCCACCGCATAGAAGATCGCGATCGCGATCGCCCGCATCTCGAGCGGGAACACCTCGCTCACCGTCAGGTAGGCCGAGCTGGCCGCCGCCGAGGCCAGGAAGAACACGGCCGACCAGGCCAGCGCCTGGCTGCGCGCATCGAGCCAGCCCTGCATGAAGGCCCAGCCCGTCAGCGCCAGGCCGATGCCCGAGCACACATAGGTCAGCGCGATCATGCGCCGGCGGCCGACATGGTCGAACAGCGGCCCGAGGATCAGCGGCCCCAGCACGTTGCCGAGCGCGAAGGGAAAGATGTAGAGCGCCACCCGGCCCTCTGGCACGCCGTGGAAGCGCGTCAGCACCAGCGCATAGGTGAAGAAGATCGCGTTGTAGAAGAAGGCCTGCGAGATCATCAGCGCCAGCGCGACGGCGCTGCGCTGCGGGTAGCGGCGCAGCAGCACCTGCGCGACCTCGCGCCAGCCTGGGCTGGCGCGCCGGCTGTAGTGCACGCGGCCCAACGGTGCGAGCAGCGTCCCATGCTGCGCCGAGACCTCCGCCTCGATGCCTGCGACGATGCGCTCGGCCTCCTCGGCGCGGCCATGCGCCATCAGCCAGCGCGGGCTCTCCGGCACGTCGCGCCGCACCAGCAGGATCGCTACCGCCAGCAGCGCGCCCAGCGCGAAGCCTGCCCGCCAGCCCCACACGGGCCCGAGGACCCGCGGGTCCAGCAGCACGAGGCTCAGCCCCGCGCCCAGCGCCGCTCCGATCCAGAAACTGCCGTTGATCGCCAGGTTCACGCGCCCGCGCACGCGTGCCGGGATCAGCTCGTCGATGGCCGAGTTGATGGCCGCGTATTCCCCGCCGATGCCCAGCCCGGTAAAAAAGCGGCACAGCGCGAAGAAGGCAAAGTTGGGCGAGAAGGCGGTGGCCAGCGTGGCCAGCGCATAGACCGCTAGCGTGATCAGGAACAGCTTCTTGCGCCCCAGGCGGTCGGTGAGGCGGCCGAAGAGCAGGGCGCCCATCACCGCGCCTCCGATGTAGAGCGAGCCCGACCAGCCGATCTGCCCGGCCGTCAGCGCCAGCGTGTCGGGCCGCTCCAGCACGCCGCCGAGGGAGCCGACCAGCGTGACCTCCAGCCCGTCGAGCACCCAGGCGATGCCCAGGGCCAGCACCACGCGCCAATGCCAGCGCGACCAGGGCAGGCGGTCGAGGCGGGCCGGGATGTCGCTGTGGACATCCGTCATCGGGTCGGCTTCGCGCGGCAGGCCATGCCGCGAGCCTAATGCCGCCGAAGCGGCGCGCATGTAGTCGCATGCCCCATGTGCGGGGCCTGCGATCTATCGATGCATCAGAAGACGCCGAACACCTTCAGCAGGATGATGACGCCGATCGGCACGCCTGCCAGCCAGAGGATGATGCTTTTCATTTTGAGGTCTCCTTTACTTGGGAGCACTCAAGATAGCCATCGATGCTTCGACGGTGCGACGGAGAAGGGCGGACCGCCGGGTAGGGCGAGCGCCCACAGCGAGTGGGGCGCCGGGCTACATCGCCCAGATGCGCGGCGGCGCCCCGCGCATCTGCCACAGCTCGGCGCGCCAGGCCTTCCAGACCTGCCGCAGCAGCTGCATCGCCGGCTCGACCAGGGGCGCCAGCACGCGTAGCACGACGACGCCCGGCTGCGGGCTGGTGGCGCCGGCGCTGTCGCGCAGCGCGTGGGCTTCGACCAGCGCGCGCGCGGCGTCGAGTGCGCCGTCGCGCCGTGCCCGCGCGATCGGGGTGCCCGCGGCGAAGAAGAGCGAGGCCAGGCACCGATGCCCGGCCATGCCCAGCGGGCCATCGAGCAGCCGCAGGTCCGCGGCATCGATGCGCCCGCGCTCCAGCCAGGCGCCCGGCATCTCGATGTGCTGCTGCAGCGTGCCGCGCTCGAAGGGCTTGCCGGCACCGGGCAGGCCGAGCGCCGTCACGTCCCAGCCGATCAGCTCCGCGCCGTCGGCGAGCTGCAGCGAGAGCCGGTTCTCCGCGCGGCAGCCGCTGAAGCAGATGGCTTCGAGCGGCAGCCATTCGAGCCGCGCCCCCGGCTCCAACCGCAGTGCTGTGCGCTGCAGCGCCGGCTCGCCCTCCGAGCGATAGAAGCGGCTGGCGCCCGGCGTGGTGATCAGCCCATGGCTGTCGGCTGCCGCGCTCACCCGGATGTCGAGGGTGTCCCCGCCCACCAGCCCGCCCGGCGGATGCACCAGCACGTTGTGGCAGACCGCATCGCCCTCCGGGTAGAGGCTCTGCAGGATCCGCAGCGGGCCTTCGTGGCGGAAGCGCGCGACGCTGCGCGTGCCTTCCAGTCGGTAGTCGAGCTCGAGTCGCGCGTTCCAGGGCATGGGGCGAGTGTAGGGAGTAGGACGGGGGTGGCTCGGCTCGTCGGAATCCGTCCCCGGAAGACGTGGACAAGCTTGTGGAGAACTCCGGGTATAACCCCCCAGAGCGTTGTCCCGCAAGGACTTGCGCTGGGTTGCCCAAGGAAGCGGCAGAGGTGAGGTAAGACGGGTCTCGCTAGCTCTTCCAGGCCCCCACATGCGCTGCCATCGCCTCATCGAGCAGCGCCGGCCCGATGCATTCGATGGGATGCGCCGAAGCCGCGAACACGTCGCGGCAGGACAACTCGACGTCGCGCTGCTCGGGGCGCTCGCCGCGGAACGCGCGCAGCCGCTCGGCGTCGATGCCGAAGACGACGCGACCGATGCTGGACCAGAAGATGGCGCCCGCGCACATCACGCAGGGCTCGCCCGAGGAATAGATCGTGGCCGCCGCCAGCTTGTCGCGCGAGAGACCGCGCCCGGCCAGCATGCGCACCGCATTGGTCTCGGCATGACCGGTGACATCGCCCGTCTCGGCCGTGTTGCACCAAGCCTCGGCCAGCACCTCGCCGTCGGCCGAGACGATCACCGCGCCGAAGGGCCGGTTGCCGCGCCGCCGCGCGGCATGCGACCACACGATGGCCTTGCGCAGGTAGCGCCCGTCCCGCTCGTCGAGCGGGGTCTCCGGGGGAAGGGTGGGAAGAAGGAGCGAATCCATGCGTTCATGCTATCGAAGCGCGCCGATGCCGATCGGGACGGGGTCGGATACCTGACGGAAAGCACGAGCCATGCCGGGATGCGTCGCCGATCTCGGCGCGCCGGAGCGCCTGGCTGGCGCACAATGCGGGCGCGCAAATTGCTTGAAGACTTGCGCAGAGTAGAAGCGTTCAGCCCGGCAACCCAGTCCTGGTGCCCGCGGCGGGAAATTGCTCTTTCATGGTCGTCACCCCACGCAATCGAAGGAGTTCCTTTCCCATGCTCGTCACGCAGCAACCCGTCTTCCGCAAGTTCTGGCATGCCGTCATGCCGCTGGCCGATCTGCAGCAGGGGCCGAAGCCCTTCACGCTGCTGGGCGAGAACATCGTCCTCTTCCTCGACGCCGAAGGGCAGCCCGCCGCGCTGCGCGACCGCTGCTGCCACCGCACCGCGAAGCTCTCCAAGGGCTGGTGCGTGGACGCGCAGGGGCAGGCCTGCGGCCAGGGCGCGATCCAGTGCGGCTACCACGGCTGGACCTACGACCGCGGCGGCCGGGTGATCCGCATCCCGCAATACGAGGCCGGTCGCCCGATCTCCCCCGACTACCGCACCACCGCCTACGCCTGCGCCGCGCGCCATGGCTATGCCTGGGTGGCACTGGAAGCGCCGATCGCCGACATCCCGCCGATCCCCGAGTTCGACGATCCCGGCTGGCGCACCATCTTCCAGTTCTACGAGGAATGGCACACCAGCCCGATGCGTGCGCTGGAGAACTCCTTCGACAACTCGCATTTCAGCTTCGTGCACCGCGCCACATTCGGCGTGGCCGCGAGCCCGAAGCCCAGCAAGTACGAGCTGGTGGAGAACGAGGGGGGCTTCCATGCGGAGACGGTCATCGAGGCCGCCAACCCGCCACGCTTCCAGAAGATCAGCGGCGTGACCGAGCCGGTCACCACGCGCCACATGCGCAACGCCTACTTCCTGCCCTTCTCGCGGCGGCTGGACATCGAATATCCCTCGGGCATCCGCCACGTCATCATCAACTGCTTCACGCCCATCGACGACGGCCGCATGCAGTTGTGCCAATGGCTGTTCCGCAACGACACCGAGGCCGACTGCCCGGCGCAGATGCTGATCGACTTCGACGCGGAGATCACGCGCGAGGACAAGGGCATCCTCGAATCGACCGACCCCGACGCGCTGGTCGACACGCGCCGGCGTGGCGTCGAGTACTCGATGGAATCGGACCGGCCGGGGATGCTGATCCGCAAGCACATGATGCAGCTGCTGGCGAAACATGGGGAGTCGGAGGTGCATCGGTGAGCATGTAGTGGACCCGCTTTCCTTCCGGCTACCATCGCTCGCAGCGAAGCCCATCGCAACAAGGAAACCCCATGAGCATCACCGTTCGACGCGACGGCATCACCGGCACCCGTCACATCATCAAGGTCCGCGCCCACGAGATCGCGGTGGACACCGGCGGCGAGCACGACGCCGGCCCCACGCCGCACGACCTCTACGACTCCGCGCTGGCCGCGTGCAAGGCGCTGACCGTGCTGGTCTATGCGCAGCACAAGGGCATCCCGGTCGAGGAGATCGAGGTGGCAGTGAACCGCGACGACAGCCAGGAGCGGCAAGGGCTCTACAAGCTCGATTCCACGCTGCATGTCACCGGCGCGCTGAGCGAGGAGCAGAAGGCGGCGCTGTTGCGGGTGGCGGGCAAGTGCCCGGTGCACCGGCTGATGACCGAGGTCAAGACGGAGATCGAGACGCGCCTGGTCTGACGCGAAGGTTCGCGGCCCTACAGGCCAAGTTCGTGCTTGGCGATGATGTTGCGCTGGATCTCGTTGCTGCCACCGTAGATCGACATCGCGCGGCGCCAGAAATAGTTGGGCGCCGCACCGCGCACGCTGGCCTCGATGCCATCGAGTTTCCCTTCGCCGCGCATCAGCGGCGGGTCGAGCATCTGGCCATCGGGGCCGGCGGCCTCGAAGATCAGCTCCGTGATGCGCTGGCCGATCTCGGTGCCCCGGATCTTCAGCGCGGAGGCCAGCCCGGCGCCGGGCGAGCTGCCCGAGCCCATGCTCGACAGCGCCCGCAGCGTCGTCACTTCCAGCGCCTTCAGTTGCGCCTCGGTGGCCGACACCTTGGCGCGGAACACCGGGTCTTCGATGAGCGGACGGCCGCGATGCTGCACGCCCGATGCGATGCGGTGCAAGCGGCGCATCGCGAAGGTGGAGAAGCCGATGTTCGAGTTCTCGACGCGCTCATGCTCCAGCAGGAACTTCGCGTAGCTCCAGCCGCGGCCCTCTTCGCCGACCAGGTTGGACTTGGGTACCTCCACGTCGGTCAGGAAGACAGCATTGAAGGAGTGCGTGCCCTCCAGCATCGGGATCGGCTGTATCACGATGCCCGGCGACTTCATGTCGAGCAGCAGGAACGAGATGCCGTGCTGCGCCTTCGCCTCGCGGCTGGTGCGCACCAGGCAGAACATCCAGTCGGCATGGTGGGCGTATGAGGTCCAGATCTTCTGGCCGTTGACCAGGTAGTGATCGCCGCGGTCTTCGGCGCGGGTGGCGAGCGAGGCCAGATCGGAGCCGGAGGCCGGCTCCGAATAGCCCTGGCACCACCACACGGTCGATGCCCGGATGCCCGGCAGGTGCTGCTGCTTCTGCGCAACGCTTCCGAAGTTGAAGATCACCGGGCCCACCATGCGTGGCCCGAAGGGCTGGATGGTCGGACAGTTCAGCTCCGCGCTGATCGTCTCGAAGATGTAGCGCTGCGTCGCACTCCAGCCGGGCCCGCCCTGAGAAACCGGCCACGTGTACGCGTGCCACCCGCGCCGCCCGAGGATCTGCTGCCAGCGCATGAAGTCCTCGCGATGCAGGTGCAGGTCGTGCTCCACGCGGCGCGCGATGTCGCGCGGCAGGTTCTCGGTGATGAAGGCACGCACTTCATCGGCGAACGCCTGCTCTTCCTTCGAAAAAGCCAGTTCCATCTCTTGTCTCCTGGTGGACGCGGCCGCTTGCCGCGTCAGTTCTCAGAACCCAGCGCAAAGTGGACGCCGCCGACGCTCACGCCCGCCGCATCCGCCGCGAGCCCGCGAGCCTGCGCAGTGGCCCGGATGGCCGACGCGTCGTTCACTGCCAGCTCGATGCCCGCCAGCCCCTCGCCGCGACCGTCTCGCGGCGCCACGAAACGAAGCCTTGCGTTGTCGACCTGCAGTTGCCAGCCATCGCCCGCGCGCTCGACCGGCCGCTGGAGGATGCGGCCCCAGCGCGCCGCCAGCGCGGCAGGATCGTCCGCCTGCAGCACGGCGCCCGTGATGCCCTGCACGCGCGCATCCGACACCGCTTCGCGCCAATGCGGACCCGCTGGCCAGTAGGGGCCGTTCAGGTCGGCGCCGTTGCGCGTGGTGTTGATCTCGAGCAGCGCGCCCCCGGTATCGCGCGGGTGCAGCTGCATGCCTTCGTAGTCGCCGAGCGCAAGCGGCGCAGCGATGCGCACGCCGATCTCATCGACATGCGTGCGCCAGCGCGTCAGCGATTCGCTGTCGAGGATCACCATGTAGCCGCCATCGCCCTTCCGGCGATCGAGGTAGCGGCCCGCGGTGGTGCCTTCGCGCTGCGGCGCGACGACCTCGACGAAGCTGGTCCCGAAGGGCATGAGGGCGTTGTGCAAGCCGAACTGGCCGACTTCGGGATCGCGATGGCAGACCCGCACCCCGAAGACCGCGCACAGATCCTCCTCCACCGGTGCCAGCTTGGCGGCCACCAGGCAAAGCTGGCGAAGTCTCAAGTATCTCGTCGTCAAAACGTCTGTCTCCTTGTGCTCGCCAATGCTGGCAATTTTGAATATGATATAACAAATATACAAACCACAAGAGACAAGGCCCACCCCACATGACATCGCTTGCTGGACTGCGCGTGCTCGACCTCTCGCGCTTCATCGCCGGGCCCTACTGCGCCATGATGCTGGGCGACATGGGTGCCGAAGTGGTGAAGATCGAGCCGCCCGGCGACGGCGAGTACGCCCGCCGCGCATCGCCGGCCGTCAACGGGCAGAGCCTCTACACCTTCATCGTCAACCGGAACAAGAAGAGCCTGGCCATCGACCTGCGCAGCCCGGCCGGGCTGCAGGTCCTGCGCGAGCTGGTCGCCCGCGCCGACGTGCTGGTCGAGAATTTCCGCCCGGGCACGATGGAGCAGATGGGGCTCGGCTGGGAGGCGGTCCATGCGCTCAATCCGCGCCTGATCATGGCGCGCATCTCGGGCTTCGGCCAGGATGGTCCGCTCGCCACCAAGCAATGCTTCGACGGCGTGGCACAGGCCATGAGCGGCCTGATGGACATGACCGGCCAGGAGGACGGACCGCCCACGATGATCGGCTCGTTCATGTGCGACTACACGACCGGGATGTACACCGCGCTCGGCATTCTTGCGGCGCTCCATGCCCGCCACGCCTCGGGCGAGGGGCAACTCGTCGACGTGTCGCTGCTGGAGAGCGCCACGTCCATGCTCATGACGGCGATCCCGCAGCAGAAGCTCTTCGGCACCACGATGACGCGCGTCGGCAGCCGCGACCGCTTCGTGGCGCCGTCGAACACCTTCCGCACGGGCGACGGCCGCTATGTGCTGATGGTCGGCGGCGACGACAACATGTTCCCGCGCGTCGTGCGCGCGATGAAGCAGCCCGCGCTGCTGGACGACCCGCGCTTTGCCTCTATGGCCTCCCGGCTCGAGCACCGCGACGCGGTCGAGGACGCCGTGGCCGCGTGGATGCTGTCGCACGAGGCCGACGAGATCGTCGCGCGCCTCGAAGCCGAGGGCGTGCCCTGCGCCAAGGTCGCGACCCTCGACGAGGTGGTCGACAACCCGCAACTGCGCCATCGCGGCGCCATCGCCGACATTCCCTTCGGCGGCGTGAACGTTCCCGTGCAGGGCGTGACCATCCACCTCTCGGGTACCCCACTCGCCATCGAGCGCGCGATGCCGGCGGTGGGCGAGCACAACGCCGAGGTACTGCAGCGGTGGCTCGGCATGCGAGCCGGGCAGGTAGCCGCGCTCGAGGCCGAAGGCGCCCTCTGATCAACACCCCACCACCATCCGCAGGAGACCGGCACTTGACCACCGAACTCATCGAGCATCTCGAACAGGGCGTACTGACGCTCACCCTCAACAGGCCCGAGCGCCTGAACGCACTGACGGTGCCCATGACCGAGGCACTGCTCGAGGCGCTGCGCCGTGCCGCCGTCGACCAGCGCGTGCGTGCCGTGGTGCTGACCGGTGCTGGGCGTGCTTTCTGCGCCGGCGGCGACGTCAAGGCCATGGCGGAGGATGACGCGGCACCGCAAACACTCGAGTCGCGCACGCTCCAGCTGCGCGAGCACATGGAGTGTTCTCGCCTGCTCCACGAGATGTCCAAGCCGACCATCGCCGTCGCCCGCGGCGCGGTGGCGGGCGCGGGCCTGTCGC
This sequence comes from Variovorax sp. RA8, assembly GCF_901827175.1. NCBI lineage: Bacteria > Pseudomonadati > Pseudomonadota > Betaproteobacteria > Burkholderiales > Comamonadaceae > Variovorax > Variovorax sp. RA8. The sequence continues at coordinate 1,939,255 of NZ_LR594662.1, forward strand.
TCGCGCTGGCCTGCGACCTGCTGCTGGCGAGCGACACGCTCAAGCTCACCTCGGCCTTCGCCAAGGTCGGGCTGTCGGGCGATTTCGGCAGCACCTACTTCCTGACCCACCTGCTGGGGCCGCGCGCGCGGGCCTTTGCGTTGCTGTCGCCCGTGCTCAAGGCGGACGAGGCGCTTGCGCTCGGCCTTGTCACCCGCGTCGTCGCAGACGCCGAGCTCGACGCCGAGGGCCGCGCGCTCGCGCAGCAGCTCGCCGATGGCCCGTCGATCACGCTGGGCCACATCAAGGCCAACCTCAATGCCGCGGAGCAGGGCGCCACGCTGGCGCAGGCGCTCGACCACGAGGCCATCCGGCACATCCGCTGCGGCATGACCGAAGACCACCAGGAAGCGGCCCGCGCCTTCGTCGAGAAGCGCGCGCCGAAGTTCGTCAATCGCTGAAGGAGCCCGTCATGGACCGCTTTTCTCTCAAGGGCAAGACCGCCATCGTCACCGGTTCGTCCCGCGGCATCGGCCGCGCCATCGCCATCGCCTACGCCCGCGCTGGGGCGCGTGTCGTCGTCACAAGCCGGAAGCTGGACGCCTGCAATGCCGTCGTCGAGCAACTGCGCGGCGAAGGGCTGGAAGCGATGGCCATCGCGTGCAATATCTCCGGCAAGGAGCAGGTCGCCGCGCTGGTCGACCAGACCGAGAAGGCGTACGGGCCGGTCGACGTGCTGGTCTGCAACGCCGCCGTCAACCCGTACTACGGGCCGATGTCGGGCATCACCGACGAGGCGTTCTCCAAGGTGATGGACGTGAACATCCGCTCCAACCTCTGGCTGGTCAACCGCGTGGCGCCGGGCATGGCAGAGCGGGGCGGCGGCTCGATCGTGATCATCAGTTCGATCGCGGGCTTGACGGGGTCGCGGGTGCTGGGCGCCTACGCGATCTCCAAGGCGGCCGACATGCAGCTGGCGCGCAACCTCGCGCTCGAATGGGGCAAGCAGGGCGTTCGGACCAACTGCATTGCGCCCGGCCTCATCAAGACCGACTTCGCCAAGGCGCTGTGGGACAACCCGCAGACGCTGGCCGCCGCGCTGGCTTCCAGTCCGCTCAACGCCATCGGAGATCCGGAGGACATCGCCGGTGCGGCGTTGCTGCTCGGCTCCGATGCCGGGCGCTTCATCACCGGCACGACGATCGTGATCGACGGCGGCGCCACCATCGGCGGCGAGGCCTGAAGGCCGCGCGGGAGCATTCAATGACCTACCAGGACATCACCGTCGTGACCGAAGGCCGCATCCGAACCGTCACGCTGAACCGGCCCGACCGGCTCAATGCGTGGACGCACCGCATGGAAGCAGAGTTCCGCCAGGCGGTGGAAGCCGCCGAGGCCGACGAAGCCGTGCGCGCCATCGTCGTCACCGGTGCGGGCCGAGGCTTCTGTGCCGGCGCCGACATGGACATCCTCGAGGCCGGTGCGGCCGGTGCGGCCGGCAGCGCCGCGTCCGAAGCGCCGGCCGCGCCCGCGGTTGCAGGCATCGACGCCAACTACGCCTGGCGCTTCAGCTACCTGCTGCGCGTGCGCAAGCCGCTGTTCGTGGCCATCAACGGGCCCATCGCCGGCATCGGCCTGTGCATGGCCGTCTTCTGCGATTTCCGCTACATGGCCGAAGGCCGGAAGCTCACCACCGCCTTTGCCAAGCGCGGGCTGATCGCCGAGCACGGCATCTCGTGGATGCTGCCCCGGCTGATCGGGCCCACCCAGGCGCTGGACCTGCTCCTGTCCGCGCGCACGCTCGACACGGCCGAGGCTGCGTCGGTGGGACTGGTGAAGGCCCTGCCGGCCGAAGGCTTCCTCGCGCGCGTCCAGGCCATCGCGAGGGACATGACCGACAACGCCTCGCCGCGCTCGATCGGCGTGATCAAGCGGCAGGTGTACGACAGCCTGTTCCAGGACCTCGACACCGCCTGGCGCCGCGCCGACGAGGAGATGCAAGCCTCTTTCGGCAGCGAGGATTTCCGCGAAGGCGTGGCGCACTTCCTGGAAAAGCGGCCTCCCGCGTTCACCGGCCGCTGACGAGCGGCAGCCGTGAAATAACATATAAGCTATTTGACAGAGCGCGCTTTCCCCACGCTCCCCATCCCATGGACGACATCCTCACCCGCGACAGCCTCAACGCACAGGCGTACAGCCGCCTCTGCCGCGACCTCAAGGCAGGCCGGTTCGCGCCCGGCGAGAAGCTGAAGCTGCGCGATCTCGCGGCCGAGATGGGCATCAGCCCGACGCCGGTGCGCGAGGCGCTGGCGCGGCTGATCTCCGAGCAGGCGCTCGAGCAGGTCGGGCACCACTCGGTGCGGGTGCCGGTGATGAGCGAGCGGCGCTTTGCCGAGGTGCGCGAACTGCGACTGATGCTCGAGGGCGAGGCGGCCGCACGCGCGGCGCTGCATGCCGGCAGCGAGGACGTGAAGAAGCTCGAGGCGCTGCACGAGCGCATGGCCGCCTTGCGCGAGGCGGGCGATACGGCCGGCGAGCTGCTCGAATCGGAGCGCTTCCACATGGGCATCTACGCGCTGGCCGACATGCCGGTGCTGCAGCGCATGGTCGAAAGCCTCTGGCTGCAGTGCGGGCCGCTCATGAAGGCGCTGCAGACGCACGCGATGGGGCAGCCGCGCAAGCAGCACCCGCATCACATGGTGCTGCGCGGGCTTCGCAAGCGCGACGGCGAGGTGGCCCGGCGCGGCATCCACGACGAGATCGAGCGCACCACCGCGCCGATCCTCGCGTACCTGCGCGAGCGCGGCGAGGACGCGCCGGCGCAGCCCGCCCCGGCCGCGCGGCGCGCGGCCCGCCAGGCCGCCTGAGGCGCCAGCCCAAGGTACGTGCGCGCCACCGGCGCGCCGCGGGTCCATGCACCAGGGAAATGGACCTGAATGCCCAATATTCATTGGGGTTCACTTGCCGCAGCCGGCGCGTGGCCGCATGATCGCAAAAGAAAAAAACGGGCGCCTCGCTTCGCGGGCCAGCCCGGAAATGCGCAATCGACCGGAGACACGCCAGGATGATCGCCTACCGCCACGGCCAAAGGCCGCTGCACGAGTATTTGCGGGAGCATGCCCGCAGGACACCCGACAAGCCCGCCTTGGTCTGGTATGGGCGGCGCATCAGCTACGCCGAGCTCGATGACCTGAGCGATCGCTTCGCCCAGAGCCTGCGCGAGCGAGGCATCGGCCAGGGCGACGTGGTGGCGCTTTTCCTGCACAACTGTCCGCAGTACCTCATCGCGCACTTCGGCGTGCAGAAGCTCGGTGCGATCGTGAGCCCGTGCAACCCCGACGCGCGTGCCTACGAGCTCGAGCACCAGCTGACCGAACTCGACGCCAGCGCCATCGTCGCGGGCGAGGAACTGCTCAAGGTCGTGCTCGGCTCTCGCGCCCTGCGCACCGTCGCCCATGTCTATGCGGTGCGCTATGGCGACATGCTGCCCGCGACACTGGCCATGGACGTGCCGCCCGGCATTCGTCTGCGCCATGAGCCCGCACCGCCCCTGCCGGCCTGCGTGATCGACTTCGCCGACGCGCTGGCGGAGGCGGGCCCGTTCACGCCGGTCGACACGATCGCGATGGACGATGTCTGCCTCATGGCCTACACCTCCGGCAGCACCGGCCTGCCCAAGGGCGCGATGATCAGCTTCGAGTGCGCGCTCTACAAGACCGCGGTGAGCGCGGACGGCTTCCGGCTGGGTGAAACGGACGTCATGCTGGCCGACGTCGCGCTGCACCACATCTCCGGCATGATGACCGGCCTTGCGCTGCCGATCTACTGCGGCGCCACCGTCGTGCTGCTGCGCCGCTTCGACGCCACCGCGGTGCTGCAGGCCATCGAGGCCTGCCGGGTGAGCTGGTGGTACACCATGGCCCCCTCGCTGCCTTCGGTGATGGCCTGTGATGATGCCACCACCTTCGACCTGTCTTCGCTGCGCACCACGGTGGGCACGAGCTTCGGTGTGCAACTGAGCGAATTGCTCGCGCGGCGCTGGAGCCGCTTCGCGAACGAATGCCTCGTCTACGAGGCCGGCTACGGCCTGAGCGAGACCCACACGTGCGACACGCTGATGCCGCCCGATGCCATCAAGTGGGGCACCAACGGCAAGCCCGCCCCCGGCGTGGAGCTGCGCATCGTCGACCCCGAGACCGGCCGCGACCTGCCGGCCGGCCAGCGCGGCGAGATCCTGCTGCGCAGCCCCATCCGCTACAAGGGCTACTGGCTGCAGCCGGCTGTCACGCAGGCCATGCTGCTCGACGGCTGGCTTCGCACCGGCGACGTCGGCGTGGTCGACGAGGAAGGCTACCTGACCTTCCTGGGCCGCACCAAGGAAATGATCAAGGTCTGGAGCTACAGCGTGTTCCCGGAGGAGGTCGAGGCCATCCTCGCCCTGCATCCCGACGTGCGCCAGGCCGCGGTGGTCGGCCTGCCCGACCCCGACCGCGGCGAGGCTGTCCAGGCCTACGTGGTGCTGAAGGAGGAGGCGGCCGCCCGCGTGCGCGCCGGCCAGCAGGCCGACCGCGTCGACCAGAAGATCATCGAGTGGTGCTTGCAGCACATGTCGCACTACAAGGTGCCGCGCACCGTGATCTTCCGCAGCGGCCTGCCGTCGTCCGAAAGCGGCAAGCTGCTGCGCCGGATGCTGCACGATCCGGCCGCATCGATGGCGATCAACTGAAAAGGGGCGCACGGCCCCGTTCGCTGTCTTCCGTTCAGCGCACCGCGGCGGCGCGGTAGCCCGCGAGCTCGTGCTTGGCGATCGCGTTGCGGTGCACCTCGTCCGGGCCGTCGGCGACCCGCAGGTGGCGCGCATAGGCATAGAAGGAGGTCAGCAGCGTGTCCTGGCTCAGGCCGGCCGCGCCGAAGGCCTGCATCGCGTCGTCGATCACCTGCACGCAGTTGTTGGGCGCGATGACCTTGATCATCGCGATCTCCTTGGCCGCCACCTTGTTGCCCACCGTGTCCATGCGCCACGCGGCATGCAGCACCATCCAGCGCGTCTGGTCAATCAGCATCCGCGCCTTCGCGATCCGCTCGCGCCAGACGCCCTGCTCCGACAGCGGCTTGCCGAAGGCGACGCGCGAGACCACGCGCTCGCACATCATCTCCAACGCCGACTCGGCCATGCCGATCATGCGCATGCAGTGGTGGATGCGCCCCGGGCCCAGGCGGCCCTGGGCAATCTCGAAGCCGCGCCCTTCGCCCAGCAGCAGGTTCGATGCCGGAACCCGGACGTTCTCGAACAGCACCTCGGGGTGGCCGAAGGGCGCGTCGTAGTGGCCCATGAGCGCCATGTCGCGCAGCACGGTCACGCCGGGCGTGTCGCGCGGCACGATGATCATCGACTGCTGGCGGTGCCGGTCGGCGTTGTCGGGGTCGGTCTTGCCCATCAGGATGAAGAGCTTGCAGCGCTCGTTCATCGCGCCCGTGATGTACCACTTGCGCCCGTTGATCACGTAGTCGTCGCCGTCCCGGCGAATGCTGCATTCGATATTGGTGGCGTCCGACGAGGCGACCGCCGGTTCCGTCATCGCGAAGGAGGAGCGGATCTCGCCGTCGAGCATCGGCCGCAGCCAGCGCTCCTGCTGCTCGGGCGAGCCGTAGCGCGCGATGACCTCGGTGTTGCCGGTGTCGGGCGCGCTGCAGTTGAAAGCTTCGGCACACCAGTAGCGGCGGCCCATGATCTCGCACAGCGGCGCGTACTCGAGGTTCGTCAGGCCGGCGCCATGGCCGCCTTCGGGCAGGAACAGGTTCCACAGGCCGGCGGCGCGCGCCTTCGGCTTGAGCTCCTCCATCAGCGGCAGGGTCGTGTAGCTGCCGCCATCGCGGGCATTGAGCCACGACTGCTGGGCTTCCTCCTCGCGCCGCTTCTCGTTGGGGTAGATGTGCTCGTCCATGAAGGCGAGGAGGCGGGTGCGGAGGTCCTGGACCTTGGGCGTGTATTCGAACTGCATGGTGTCGGAGGTGCGTGGATTGCCAGCGGAGTGGGGATGACTCGATGGTGCCCGGACCCGGCCGCGCCGTGGGCTGTCGGGCATGAAGGCTTTTCATCCGGCGCATGCGCCTTGTTGATGCAGCTGCAGCGGCGGCTGAAGGAACATCGGTGCGCATCCAATGGCGAAAGGAACCTACGTGACAGCCAGCTACGAAGTGCGCGACGGCATTGCCGTCGTCACAATGGACAATCCCCCCGTCAACAGCCTGGGCCTGGGCAACCGCCGGTTCATCGCGGAATCCATCTCGCGTGCGCAGGACGATGCCGAGGTCCTCGCGGTCGTGCTGACCGGGAAGGGACGCGCGTTCTGCGGCGGTGCCGATATCCGCGAGTTCAACAAACCCGAAGCGACCGCGTCGCCGGAGCTGGTGGACGTGATCCGCCTGGTCGAAGGCTGCACCAAGCCCGTGGTGGCGGCGCTCCATGGCGTCGTGATGGGCGGCGGGCTCGAGCTGGCCATGGGCTGCCACTACCGCGTCGTGCAGAGCGGCACGCAGGTCGCATTGCCCGAGGTGCGCATCGGCATCCTGCCCGGCGCGACCGGCACCCAGCGGCTGCCGCGCCTGATCGGGCTCGAAGCCGCACTCAACATGATCGTGACCGGCAACACGGTGATGAGCGATGCCTTGGTCGAGCTGCCGTCGCAGAAGCTGTTCGACCGGCTCGTCCGGGAGGACGTCGTGGCCGCAGCGATCGAGTTCGCGCGCGCCAAGGCGCAGGTTCGGCCGCTGCCGCGCTCCCGCGACCTGAAGGTCGAGCATCCGAACGCCGAGGCCTACCTGCGGTTCGCGCGCAACATGGTGGCGGCCAGCTCGCGCAACTACCCGGCGCCGCTTCGCTGCCTGGACTGCGTTGCGCAGTCGGTGCGCCTGGACTTCGACGCGGCCGTCGACTATGAGCGCGCCGCGATCATCGAGCTCGTGTGGACGCCGGAGAGCGCCGCACTGCGCAATGCGTTCTTCGCCGAACGCGCGGCCAGCAAGATCGCGGACGTGCCCGAAGACACGCCCCAGCGCCCCATCCAATCTGTCGGCGTGATCGGTGCCGGCACCATGGGAGGCGGCATCACCATGAACTTCCTCAACGCCGGCATCCCCGTCAAGATCCTCGAGATGAAGCAGGAGGCCCTGGACCGCGGCATCGCCACCATCCGCAAGAACTACGAGGCCCAGGTCAAGAAGGGCAAGCTCCAGGCCGACAAGTACGAGCAGCGCATGGCGCTGCTGTCCACCACGCTGGACTACAACGACCTGAAGGACGCCGACCTCATCATCGAGGCCGTCTTCGAGGAGCTGGGCGTCAAGGAGAAGGTCTTCAAGGAACTCGACCGCGTCGCCAAGCCCGGGGCCATCCTCGCGTCCAACACCTCCACCCTCGACGTCGACAAGATCGCCGCCTTCACCAAGCGCCCGCAGGACGTCGTCGGCATGCACTTCTTCAGCCCCGCCAACGTGATGAAGCTGTTGGAGGTCGTGCGCGGCAAGCACACCGCCAAGGACGTGCTCGCCACCGTCATGGGCGTCGCCAAGAAGATCAAGAAGACGGCGGTGGTCTCCGGCGTGTGCGACGGCTTCATCGGCAACCGCATGATCGAGCAGTACTCGCGCCAGGCCGGCTTCCTCCTCGACGAGGGCGCCACCCCGCAGCAGGTGGACCGCGCCATCGAGAAGTTCGGCTTCGCCATGGGCCCCTTCCGCATGGGCGACCTGGCCGGCAACGACATCGGCTGGGCGATCCGCAAGCGCCGGGCCGTCGAGCATCCCGACATGAAGTACAGCCGCACCGCCGACAAGCTGTGCGAGCTCGGCCGCTTCGGCCAGAAGACCGGGGCAGGGTGGTACGACTACCAGGCGGGCAAGCGCGACGCGATCCCGTCGCAGCTCGTCAACAAGATGATCGAGGACCACCGCAAGGAGCTCGGCATCACGCCGCGCAAGATCTCCGACGAGGAGATCGTGCAGCGCCTGGTCTACGCGCTGGTCAACGAGGGCGCGCACATCCTGGAGGACGGCATCGCTTCCAAGTCGGGCGACATCGACATGGTCTACCTCACCGGCTACGGCTTCCCCATCTGGCGCGGCGGCCCCATGCACTACGCCAACCAGGTCGGACTCTTCAACGTGGCCGAGGCGATGAAGCGCTTCGCGAGGAACCCGCGCGACGACGCGGCGTTCTGGCAGCCCGCGCCGCTGATCCGGAAGCTGGTGGCCGAAGGCAGGCAGTTCGGCTGAATCCCCATCCTCATTTCCTTGCAAAGGACCTCACCATGACCCGTGCCGTCATCGTCTCCACCGCCCGCACCCCGCTCGCCAAGAGCTGGAAAGGCGCCTTCAACATGACGCACGGCGCCACCCTCGGCGGCCATGCCGTGCAGCACGCCGTGGCGCGCGCCGGCATCGACGCCGCGGAGGTCGACGACGTCATCATGGGCTGCGCCAACCCCGAGGGCGCCACCGGCGCCAACATCGCGCGCCAGATCGCCCTGCGTGCCGGCCTGCCCATCACCACCGCGGGCATGACCATCAACCGCTTCTGCTCCTCGGGCCTGCAGACCATCGCCACCGCCGCGCAGCGCATCGTGGCCGGCGAGGGCGAGGTCTACGTGGCCGGTGGCGTCGAGAGCATCTCCTGCGTGCAGAACGAGATGAACAAGCACATGCTGGCCGACCCCTGGCTGGTCAAGCACAAGCCCGAGATCTACTGGAACATGCTGCAGACCGCCGAGCAGGTGGCCAAGCGCTACGACATCGGCCGCGACGCCATGGACGAGTACGGCGCCGCCAGCCAGCAGAAGGCCGCCGCCGCGCTGGAGAAGGGCCTGTTCAAGGACGAGATCGCCCCCATCACCGTGCTGGCCGGCGTGGCCGACCCGGTGCTGGGCCTGCGCACCAAGGAAGTCACGGTAGAGAACGACGAGGGCATCCGCCCCGGCACCACCAAGGAAGGCATCAGCGGCATCCGCCCGGCCATCCCCGGCGGCCTGATCTCTGCGGGCAACGCCAGCCAGTTCTCCGACGGCGGCGGCGCCTGCGTGGTGATGGAGGAGAGCTACGCCGAGAAGAAGGGCCTGAAGCCGCTGGGCCGCTTCCTCGGCTTCGCGGTCGCGGGCTGCGAGCCCGACGAGATGGGCATCGGCCCGGTGTTCGCGATCCCCAAGGTGCTCAAGCGCCTGGGCCTGAAGATCGAAGACATCGACCTGTGGGAACTCAACGAGGCCTTTGCGGTGCAGGTGATCTACTGCCGCGACAAGCTGGGCATTCCCGGCGACCGGCTGAACGTCAACGGCGGCGCCATCGCGGTGGGCCACCCCTACGGCGTGAGCGGCCAGCGGCTGACCGGGCACGCGCTGATCGAGGGCAAGCGCCGCGGCGCGAAGAAGGTGGTGGTGACGATGTGCATCGGCGGCGGGATGGGTGCGGCGGGGGTGTTCGAGGTGCTTTGAGCGCCCCCGGGTCGCCTACGGGTCGGATCGGAGGCGGAACGCGATGCCCTGGGCGCAGAATGCAGCGCGCCGGGCGTCCGCGCAGACATCGAAGCCTTGCGCCGACGCGTTGCGCACCAGCGGCGCGAGTTCGGCGGCGGCGAATTCCAGCGCGGTCACGCCCGTGCGCCCGTCCGCGGCCAAGGCGAAGCGAAGGTCGAAGCGGGCGAGGGCGACCCGAGGCAGTCCGCCGTCGTCGCGCGAGGGCCTCGCATGGAACAGTTGGGCCCAGTGAAGGGCAACGCGCTCGGGCGCGCGGACCGCCAGCTCCAAGCCGCAGAGCCGGTCGGCGCCAGCTCCGGCTGTCGCGCGGCCGGCCTCGGCCGAACCTGCTGGTGCCGCCTGCTCGCGCAGGTCGACGGTGCAGGCCCCGGTATCCATGGCGTCGACCCGAAGGCGTGGCGTGCAGCCCAGCGCCGAACCGTCGAACGCCTCGATGCCGAGGCGCCGCAGGTGCGTGCGCTGCGTGCCGAGATCGTCGCAGCCCAGGTCGAGGGTGTCGCCCGGCGCGGTGCGGACTTCGAGCCATTGGTCGTCGAGCAGGAAGCGCCCGCACGATGAGTCCGCGGCTGCGCGCGGCGGCAAGGCGGCAATGCCCAGGACCTTGTCGAAGACCGAGGCCACGGCCGCCGCATCGGCAGCGGCGAAGCGCAAGCCGCGGAAGCAGGGCGGATGTAGGACCGGCGGCATCTCGCGATCAGGCCTGTGCGGCGTGCTGCCAGCCGAGCACGGCCAGTTGCCGCGCCTGGCGGCCGGCGTCGAGCGCGTGCGCATTCGAGGCATTCCCCGCCAGCGCGCGGCCCATGATGCCTTGCGCGATGGCGGCGGCGCGGAACAGGTTGAAGGCGGTGTAGAAGCGCCATGCTGCCTGCGTCACGGGCGGGAGCCTGCGCCGGTCGCAATAGCGTGCGAGGTAGCCTTGTTCGGAAGGCAGCCCCAGTGCCTGCAGCTGGCTGGCAGAGAGGTCGCCGAGCCCGCGAAACGGCGGCGGCAGTTGCCAGGCCATGCAGTGGTAGGCGAAGTCCGCCATCGGGTCGCCCAGCGTCGAGAGCTCCCAGTCGAGCACGGCGATGATGCGCGGCGAATTGTGCGCGAACACCACGTTGTCGAGGCGGAAGTCGCCATGCACGATGCGCGTCGCCGCTTCCTTCGGCACGTGTCGTGGGAGCCATTCGATGAGCTTCTCCACGGCTTCGATGCACTCGGTCTCGCTGGCGCGGTACTGGCGGCTCCAGCGCGCGATCTGGCGTTCGATGTAGTTGCCGGGGCGCCCGTAGTCATCGAGACCGGCTGCGTCCACGTCGACCTCGTGCAGCGCAGCCATGACCCTGTTCATCTCGTCGCAGATCCGGCCGCGTTCGTCCGCGCTCGCGCCTGGCAGCCGCGGGTCCCACAGGATGCGGCCATCCATGTAGTCCATCACGTAGAACGCGGTGCCGATGACGGCGTGGTCCTCGCACAGCGCATGCACGCGAGGGACCGGCACGTCGGTATCGGCGAGCGCCTTCATGACCCGGAACTCGCGATCGACGGCGTGGGCCGAGGGCAGCAGCGTGCCCGTCGGCTTTCGGCGCACGACATAGCGGCGGTCACCGGTCTCGACCAGGAAGGTCGGATTCGACTGGCCGCCCTTGAACTGCGAGACGCGAAAGCCTGCGCCGGCCCGGTTATCGACGTGCGAGGCGAACCAGCGCTGCAGGGATGCTTCGTCGAAGCGGTGGCGCTCGTGGACCTCCGTCGTGCCGCTGAACGCCTCGGTCACGGGGCGGCGGGTCCGCGCGGCGATCGGCGGATCAAAGGGGTCATGGGGCTTGTCTCCTCGGTGAATGCAGGTGAAGGCCGTCTCGCGGCATGATGGTGCGCGTTCTCTCGGGAGACAGCCTAAGGGCACCGCCCCCGGAGAAGCCAATGAATGCTTGGAATAGACCTGGATACAGCGAATGCATATCTCGAGAGTCGACCTCAACCTGCTCGTGGTGCTGGACACCATCTACACAGAAGGCGGCATCACCAAGGCGGCCGAGAAGCTGCACCTGACGCAGCCGGCCATCAGCCATGCGCTGGCGCGCCTGCGTGACCTGTTCAACGATCCGCTGTTCGAGCGGCAGGGTCACCGGATGGTGCCCACGCCGCTGACCAAGCGCCTGATCGACCCCCTGCGCGGATCGCTGCAGTCGATCGGCTCGCTGCTGAACGACACGCAGAGTTTCGAGCCCGCCGTGGCGAGGAAGCGCTTCGTGATCGGGCTGCGCGACTTCATGGAGTCGACGGTGATGTCGCCGCTGATGCGCGCGCTGGCCATGGAGGCGCCGGAGGTCGAGGTTTCGAGCGTGCGCGCCAACCGTCGCAGCCTGGAGAGCGAGCTCGCGGCCGGCACGCTCGACCTGGCGGTGGACGTGCTTCTTCCGTTGTCGGACGCCGTCAAGTTCAAGCGGATCAGCGTCGACGGCATGGCGGTGGTGGTGCGCAAGGGGCATCCGGCCATCGATGGCTCGGTGGACCTGGACACCTACCTGGCGCAGCGCCACATCCTCGTGACCTCGCGCCGGCAGGGGCCCGGCTTCGAGGACATCGAGCTGCGGCGCATGGGCGTCCAGCGGCAGGTCGCACTGCGATGCCAGTTCTACTTTGCGGCTTGCCGCACGGTATCGGAGACCGACCTCGTGCTCACGATGCCGGAGAGCTACGCGCACATGGCCAACCGGCAGTTCGGCAACCAGGTGCTGGCGTTTCCGGCGCCGCACTCGTCGATGGATGCGTACATGTATTGGCATGCGAGTACCGATAACGATGCGGCCAATCGGTGGCTTCGCAATGTGCTGATGCGTTGCTGCGTGCGCTGAAAGGCGTTGATGGCGTGGGGGTGCGGAGGCGCTGGGGTGGGGTCGACCGGTCCGCACCGCATGCCGGGCGTGCATCCAACGAAGGATCGCTAGTCCAACAGATCCGCATCCACGCATGCGGGTTTCCGCCAGTACGGCTCTCCCCACTCAACCTGTAAATTTCAATCTGTTATAACAAATAACGCGACGGAGATTGTTCCGGAGCGTCACCGCAGGAGACACCGATGTCCATGAAAAGGCGCCACTTCCTCCAGTCCACCGCAGCCGTCGGCGTGCTGGGCCTGCCCGCCGTGCGAGCGGCCCGCGCACAAGCCGGCCCGGTTCGCATCGGCGTGATGCTGCCGATGAGCGGCATCGGCGCCGAGGCCGGCGCCGCGTGGCTGGCAGGCACGAAGGTTGCTGCGGAGCAGTGGAACGCGAAGGGCGGCGTGCTCAAGCGCCCCGTCGAACTGGTCGTTCGCGACGACAAGTTCACCAGCGCAGGGGCCGTTGCGGCGGCGCGCGAGCTGGCCGGCAGCGGGGTCAACCTGCTGATCGGCGGCTCGCAGTCGCCGATGGCGCTGGCCACCGCGCCCATCCTGCCCGAGCTCAAGGCCATGATGGTCGCGCCGTGCCCGACCGTGATGTCGCTCACGCACGAGAACTTCCAGCGCAACTTCTTCCGCCTGTCCTGGAACGCCTACATCGCCTTCGCCGGCATCGGCAACATGCTCACCGACCGCTTCAAGGAAGTGCAGAGCTGGTCGTGCATCGTGCCCGACAGCGAGAACGGGCGCGACATGGCGCGCTTCTTCACCATCGGCGTGCAGCGCGCAGCCGCCAAGGCCGGACGCCAGGTCAAGGTGCTGGATCCGGTGTTCGCCAGCCTCAACAAGGCCGACTACAAGGTCGAGATCAACAGCCTCATGAACGCGCCCTCGCAGGGCCTGTTCGTCGGCCTCACCGCCGCGCCCTGCATCAGCCTGCTGCAGCAGGGCCGCGCCGTGGGCATGGACAAGAAGTTCAAGGTGATCGGCGACGCCGGCACCGAGCTGATGATCGCCAAGGCGATGCAGAAGTCCACGCCCGCCAACCTGTGGAGCATCAGCTACTGGGTGCCGGGCACCGACGCAGGACAGCGCAACCCGCTGAGCACGCCGCTCTACGAAGGCTATGTGAAGCTCACCGGCGACAAGAACCCGCCGAGCATCGTGCAGTCCAGCCACCGCTGCGCGCTCGCGCTCTTCAACGCGATCCAGAAGGCGGGCAACACCGAGACCGACGCCGTCATCGCCGCGCTCGAGGGGCTCACCTTCGACACCGCAGTCGGCAGCTACCACGTGCGCAAGGAAGACCACCAGGGCCTGGGCACCGCGTACATCGCGAAGGTGGGCGCACGCGATGCCGAGCCGGGCTACGGCATTCTCGATGCCATTGCCTACAACGAAGCCGACGTGGCCGAACCGCCTTCGCCGGGCAAGGCGATCTCGCTGTGAGTGCGAAGGACATCACCATGACACTCAAGCGCAGAACCCTCGTGCAAGCCGCCAGCGCGGCGACCCTGCTGGGCGCCGCGGGCACCCGGTTCATCCCCTCGGCACACGCCCAGGGCGCCCCCATCCGGGTCGGCGCCATGCTCCCGATGAGCGGCATCGGCGCCGAAGCCGGCGCAGCCTGGCTCAACGGCATCAAGGCCGCGCAGATGCAATGGAATGCCAATGGCGGCCTGCTCGGCCGCCAGATCGAGATCGTGGTGCGCGACGACAAGTTCACCAGCGCCGGCGCGGTCGGCGCGGTGCGCGAGCTGGCGGGCGAGGGCGTCAACCTGTCGATCGGTGCCGGCCAGTCGCCCATGGCCCTGGCCATCGCGCCCATCCTGGCCGAGCTCAAGAGCGTGGTGGTGGCGCCCGCGCCGAGCGTGATGTCGGTGACGCACGAGAACTTCAGCCGCAACTTCTTCCGCCTGTCTTCCAACGCGCTGATGCTCTACGGCGGCATCGGCAACCTGATGACGAGCAAGTTCAGCGATGTGGAGACCTGGGCCGTGATCGCGCCCGACAGCGAGAACGGCCGTGACGTCGCGCGCTACTTCAGGCACGGCGTGATGGGCGCGGCAGCCAAGGCCGGACGCAAGGTCCAGGTGCTCGAGCCGGTGTTCGCCAGCCTCAACAAGGCCGACTACAAGATCGAGATCAACAACCTGATGAACTCCGGCGCCCAGGGACTGTTCATCGGTCTCACGGCCGCGCCCTGCGTCAGCTTGCTGCAGCAGGGCCGCGCCGTGGGCATGGACAAGAAGTTCAAGGTGATCGGCGAAGCAGGCACTGAGCTGCTGATCGCCAAGGCGATGCAGAAGTCGACGCCGCAGAACCTGTGGGGCGTAACCTTCTGGGCGCCGGAGCTGGAGCCTTTCAAGAGCCAGTTCCCCGTCAGCAAGCAGCTGAGCGAGTACATCCTCAAGGTGGCCGGCACGCCCTATGTGCCGGGTATCGTGCAGGCCTCGCACCGCTCCGCGCTGGCCATCTTCCACGCGGTGAAGAAGGCCAACTCGACGGAGACGGAGCCGGTGATCCAGGCGCTCGAGGGCCTGCAATTCGACACGGCCGCAGGGCCGTACCGCATCCGCAAGGAAGACCACCAGGGCGTCGGGTCGTTCTACTTCGCCAAGATCGGCGCCCGCGACACGCCGCCGGGCTATGGCCTGGAGCAGGTCGTCCGCCTGGACGAGACCGAGATCGTCGAGCCGCCGTCGCCGGGCAAGAAGTACGAGGGCTGAGCGTGATCAATGAACTGATGTTCGCGGTGTTCAATGCCGCGGCGTTCGGCATGGCGATCTTCGTCGTCGCCGCCGGCCTCACGCTCATCTTCGGGCTGATGCGCCTGCTCAACATGGCGCAGGGCGGCTTCTTCATGATCGGCGCCTACACCGCCTACTCGGTGATGGGCCGCGACGTGCAGTCGCTCTGGATGTTCCTGCTCGCCGCGCTGGTGGGCGGGATCGTGGTAGCGCTGCTGGGCCTGGTGACCGACCGGCTCGTGCTGCGCCGGCTGCGCAACGTCGATCCGCACTACGTGCTGATCGCGACCTTCGCGCTCATGATGGTCTGCTCCGGCGTGACCAAGCTGGTGTGGGGCGTCGACTTCTTCTCCGTCAATCCGCCGCCGGGCCTGGACCAGCCGCTCAACCCCTTCGGCATGTTCTTCTCGGCTTACCAGATCTTCGTGATCGCGGCCGGGGTGCTGGTCTACATCGTGCTGGAGGTCGCCATCCACCGCATGTGGTTCGGCAAGCTGATGCAGGCACTCGCGGCCGACCCCTGGATGGCGGGCGTGCTGGGCCTGAACGTCTCCTTCGGCATCGCGCTGAGCGTGATGGCCAGCTTCTTCCTCGCCGGGCTCGCGGGCGGGCTGCTGCTGCCCAACCAGAGCTTGTCGACCGGGCTGGGCGACTCCTACCTGATGTACGCCTTCTTCGCGGTGATCATCGGCGGGCTCGGAAACATCCGCGGCGCCTTCATCGGCTCGCTGGTGCTGGGCCTGGTGCAGAGCCTCAACACCGTGCTCCTGCCCTCGGTACCCGGTCTCGCGATCTACGTGGTGCTGGCCGCCTTCCTGCTCTGGAAGCCCAACGGCCTGTTTCCCTCCGTCGGCGCGCAGGCGGAATCCGGCAGCGAGGCCCACGGCTCGGGCGCGCTGCACCGCCCGCGCATCCCGCGCGGCGTGTGGCAGGTGCTGGGCGTCGCCACGGTCGGCATGCTGGCCACCCTGCCGTTGTGGGTGAATGCGGGGCCGCTGTACGTGGTCGGGACAGTCCTGGTGCAGGTGATCTTCGCGCTCTCCTGGAACATCCTGTTCGGCTACACCGGCCTGGTGTCCTTCGGGCATGCGGGCTTCTTCGCCATCGGCGCCTACCTCGCCGCGCTGGCGCTGCGGCACATCGCGGGGGTGCCCTTCCTCGGCGTGCTGGCGGCGGCGGCCCTGTTCGGCGCTTGCGCGGCCTGGGTCATCGGCGTGCTGGCGCTGCGGCGCATGAGCGGCGTGTTCCTCGCCGTGCTTACGGTGGCGCTGGCGGAGGCGCTGCGCCTCATCATCGGCTTCTCGACCTTCCTGGGCCGCGAGGACGGCATCACCGACATCCCGCGGCCGGTCCTCGACCTCGGCCTGCTGCGAATCGACCTCACCAGCTCCAGCGCGTACTACTGGTTCCTGCTGGTGGCGACGGTGCTGATCACCGCCTTCCTCTGGTGGCTGCTTCACAGCCGCTTCGGCCGCACGCTGCAGACAGTGCGCCAGGACGCGGAGCGCGCGGCCTTCATGGGCACGCACGTCGCGCGCTACCGGCTCGCGGCCTTTGTCATCTCGGGTGCGGTCGCAGCGGTCGCCGGCGCGCTGTACGCGCCCTGGTCGCGCATCGTGACGGTGGAAGAAGTGCACTGGCTGGCGTCGGCCCAGCCGATGCTGAACACGCTGCTGGGCGGTGTCAGCTCCTTCTGGGGGCCGGTGGTGGGTGCCGGACTGTTCGCCGCCATCACCTATGCCACGCGCACGCTGGTGGGGCTGTCGGAGCTGATCGTCGGCACCGGGCTGCTCGCCATCATCCTGCTGGCGCCCAATGGCGCGGTCGGGCTCTGGCGCAGCGTGGAGGAGCGGCTGTGGGGCCGGCGGACGGGCGTGCCCGCGGGCGATGCGGCGGATGAGCCCATGGCGCACGACGCGCGCTTGCCGGCTGTCGGCAAGCTCGAGGCAGGAGGTGCCCGATGAGCGACGAGCTGCTGCGCGTGGACGGCGTGCGCAAGAACTACGGCCCGATCGAGGTACTCCATGGCGTGAGCCTGTCGGCGGCGCGCGGGGAGGTCTTCGCCATCATCGGGCCCAACGGCGCCGGCAAGACCACCATGTTCAAGGTCATGACCGGCGAAGTGCCCTGCGACGGCGGCACCATCCGCTTCGAGGGCAAGGACGTGACCCGGCTGCCGGCGCACGAGCGCGTGCGCCAGGGCTTCGGCCGCACCTTCCAGGTGGCGCGCGTGTTCCACGATTTCACCGTGCTCGACAACGTGATCGCCGCCGTCGAGGCGCGCCGCCAGTACCGGGGCGAGCCGCTCGGTGGGCGCTGGCGCTGCGCGCCCTCGTCGGACGTGCGGGCCGAAGCCATGGCGCTGCTGGAGGACGTCAAGCTCCACACGCTGGCGCAGGAGGCGGCGCGCTTCCTCTCGCACGGCGACAAGAAGCGGCTCGAGTTCGTGATCGCCCTGGCCGGCAGGCCGACCATCCTGATGCTCGACGAGCCCACCGCCGGCATGTCGCCCAGCGACCGGGCGGACATCGCGCAGCTGGTCGCGCGCACGCAGAAGGAACGCGGCATCACCGTGGTCATGACCGAGCACGACATGGACGTGGTGTTCGGGCTGGCCCACCGGATCATGGTCATGAACTACGGCGAGGTGGTGTCGACCGGCACCGCCCGGCAGGTGCGCAGCGATCCGAAAGTGCGCGAGGTCTACCTCGGCAAGGAGATGTTCGGTGCTTGAAGTCCGCGAACTCGATGCCTTCTATGGCGACAGCCACATCCTGCATGGCGCACAGGTGTCGGTGAAAGCCGGCCAGCGCGTCGCGCTGCTCGGGCGCAACGGCGCCGGCAAGTCGACCCTGCTCAAGAGCGTGATGAACGCCGGGCCGCGCGTGCGCGGCATCCTGCGCTTCGACGGCCGCGACCTGCATGGCGTGCCGACGCACCAGCGCACCCGCATGGGCCTGTCGCTGGTGCCGGAGGACCGGCGCATCTTCACGCACCTCACCGTGGCGGAGAACATCGCCATCGCGCGCTACGGCGCCTCGGCCACGCGGCCCGCGGTTCCCGTGGGGGACATCATCGCCCGCTTCCCGATGCTGGCGCCGCTGCAGCAGCGCTACGGCGGCCAGCTCAGCGGCGGCCAGCAGCAGCTGCTCGCCGTGGCGCGCGCCATGGCCGCGAACCCCACGCTGCTGCTGCTCGACGAGCCCACCGAAGGGCTGGCGCCGATCATCGTGGAGGAGATGGCGCGCGATGTCGTGCGCACCTGCACCGAGGGCAACGTGGCGCTGCTGCTGTGCGAGCAGAACATCTGGTTCGCCCGCCGCTGCACCCAGTACGTCTACGTGATCGACACCGGCCGCGTGGTCTTCGAGGGCGACTGGGACCACTTCGACCGCCACCCCGACGTCCAGCAGCGCTACCTCGCGCTCTGAACCCGACCGGACATTCCAAGCAACTTCCAGACTTCCCATGGATCTCCAGTACACCCCCGAACAGAACCAGCTGCGCGAAAGCGTCGAGCGCTTCGTGCGCGAGGAATACGACTTCGCGCACCGCCGCAAGCTGGTCGCGAGCGAGCTCGGCCACGACGAGAACTGCTGGCGCAGCTATGCCGACTTCGGCTGGCTGGCCGTGCCCTTCAGTGAAGAGGACGGCGGCATCGGCGGCGACGCGACCGATACCGGCATCGTGATGGAAGGCATCGGGCGCGGCCTGCTGCTGGAGCCCTACCTGGCCAACGTCGTGCTCGCCGGTGGCGTGCTGGCCGGCCTCGGCAGCACCGATCAGAAGGCCAGTTGGCTCCAGCCGATGATGACCGGCGCGCACAAGCTGGCGCTGGCCCATGCCGAACCCGAGTCGCGCTACGAGACGGCGCACTGCGCGACCACGGCCCGGCGCGAGGGCCAGCGGTATCGCATCGACGGGCGCAAGTCCCTGGTGCACGGCGGCGCTGCCGCGGACCACTATGTCGTGATCGCGCGGAGCTCGGGCCCGGCCTCGGACCGCGCCGGACTGACCGCGCTGGTGGTCGACGCCAAGGCACCGGGGCTCGAGGTGCGCCCCTATGCCACGCACGACGGCAGCCGGGCCGCGGACCTGGTGTTCGAGGGCGTTCGCGTCGATGCATCGCACCGGTTGGGCGAGGAGGGCACCGCCCTGCCCGTGCTCGAGCTCGTGATCGACCAGGCGATCGCCGCCATCGCCTCGGAAGCCGTCGGCGCGATGAGCACCCTGGTAGAGATGACGCTCGACTACCTGAAGACCCGCCAGCAGTTCGGCCGCCCGATCGGCACCAACCAGGCGCTCCAGCACCGCATGGTCGACATGTACATCGCGCTGGACGAGGCACGCTCGATGGCGTTGTACGGCGCGCTGATGCTGGGCGAGGCCGACGCGGGCGCGCGCCGCAAGGCGCTGTCGGCCACCAAGATCGAGATCGACCGCGCGGCGCGACGGGTGGGGCAGGAAGCGGTGCAACTTCACGGCGCGATGGGCGTGACGGAGGAGCTCGCGGTAGGCCACTACTTCAAGCGGCTCTCGATGATCGGCGTCAGCTTCGGCGACAGCAGCTGGCACCTGCAGCGCTATGCGCAGGCCTGAGAAGGTTCGACTGCATGGACCTCCATCTTTCCCCGCAGGAGCGGGCCTTCGAGGCGGAAGTGCGCGAGTTCATCGCGCGCGAGCTGCCGCAGGACATACGCGAGAAGGTGCGTCTGGACCGGCACCTCGGGCGCGACGACTTCATGCGCTGGCAGCAGATCCTCGGGCGCAAGGGCTGGTTCACCGGCGCCTGGCCGCGCGAGTTCGGCGGCCATGCTTGGAGCCCGATGCAGACCATCATCTTCAACCGGGTGGCCGGCGAGATGCACTGCCCCGAGCTGCAGGTCTTCGGGCCGGCCATGGTGGGGCCCGTCATCTACACCTTCGGCACGCCCGAGCAGAAGGCCGAGCACCTGCCGGCCATCCGCGATTCGTCGGTGTGGTGGTGCCAGGGGTACTCCGAGCCCGGTGCCGGCTCCGACCTGGCGGCGCTGCAGACGGCGGCCGAGGACGGCGGCGACCACTACATCGTGAACGGCCAGAAGATCTGGACCTCGTACGCGCACCATGCGGACTGGATGTTCTGCCTGGTCCGCACGGGCCGCCAAGCCAAGCGGCAGCAGGGCATCTCCTTCCTGCTCATCGACATGAAGACTCCGGGCGTCGAGGTGCAGCCGATCCGCATGATGGACGGGCGCCACTATCTCAATGCCGTGTTCTTCAACGACGCGCGGGTGCCCAAGCGCAACCTGATCGGCGATGAGGGCCGCGGCTGGACCTACGCGAAGTTCCTGCTGGAGCACGAGCGCGTGGAGAACGCCAACCTGCGCTTCATCACGCAGGAGCTTCAGAAGCTGCGCCGCGTGGCCTCGGAGGTGCGCAGCGACGGAAAGCGGCTGGCCGACGACCCCACCTTCATGGCCGAGGTCGGCGCCGTGGAGGTGCAGTTCAAGGCGCTCGAGATCGGCCTGTTGCGGATGCTGTCGGACATGGACGCAGGCGCGCCGGCGGGGCCGGGCAAGTCGTCCTTCATCAAGATCCGCGGCACCGAGATTGCGCAGCGCATCACCGAGCTGCTGGTGCAGGCCAGTGGCCCCGATGCCCTGCGCTACCAGCCCGGGCCGCTCTTCGGCCGGGGTGACGACGCGCCGATCGGGCCGGCGCACGCGCTCGGGCCGGTTGCCACCTACCTGTTCTGCCGTGCGATGACCATCTATGGCGGCAGCACGGAGATCCAGAAGAACATCATGGCCAAGCACGCACTGGGTCTGTAGAGAATGAACGACGACGACATCGACTACCTCCAGGGCGAGCAGCCCTTGCACGAGTACCTGCGCGGCCACGCCCGCCGCCAGCCCGACAAGGTGGCACTGCTGTGGTATGGCCGCGCCATCAGCTATGCCGAGCTCGACCGCTGGAGCGACGCCTTCGCCCAGGCGCTGCACGAGCGCGGCGTGGCCAAGGGCGACCGGGTGGCGCTCTTCATGCAGAACTGCCCGCAGTACCTGATCGCGCACTTCGGCATCCAGAAGATCGGGGCGATCGTGAGTCCCTGCAGCCCGATGTTCAAGGCGCACGAGTTCGCCTACCAGGTCGGCGACCTCGGCGCCAAGGCGATCGTGGCGGCCGATCACCTGGTGCCGATCGTCCAGTCGGTCGCCGACCGGGTGCGCGTGCCGCATGTGTTCGGCGTGCGCTACGCCGACCTCCTGCCGGACACGCCGAGCTTGCGCTTGCCCGAAGAGGTGGCGCTGCGTGCGCCGCTGCCCGAAGGCACGCTCGACTTCCACGCGATCGTGACCCGCACCGGCGACGTGAGCGCGCCGGCGGTGCAGCTGTCGATGGACGACGTGTCGCTGATGACCTACACCTCCGGCACCACCGGCATGCCGAAGGGGGCCATGCTGAGCTACCGCAACGCGCTCTACAAGACGGCGGTCGGGCAGGACATGTTCCGCATCCGCGCCGACGACGTGATGCTGGCGGTGGCACCGCTTTATCACATCGCCGGCATGATCTGCGGCGTCACCATGCTGGCCTACACCGGCGCCACGGTGGTGCTGCTCAACCGGATGGACCCGCTGGCCGTGCTCCAGGCGATCGAGCGGCACCGCG
The DNA here is from genome assembly GCF_901827175.1 of Variovorax sp. RA8. NCBI lineage: Bacteria > Pseudomonadati > Pseudomonadota > Betaproteobacteria > Burkholderiales > Comamonadaceae > Variovorax > Variovorax sp. RA8. The sequence goes on from NZ_LR594662.1 coordinate 1,961,031, forward strand.
TGAGCTGGTGGTACGCGATGGCGCCGATGCTGGTGTCGACCATGAACGAGCCGGGCGCCGAGCGCTTCGACCTGTCGTCGCTGCACACCACCATGGCGACCAGCTTCGGCATCAAGCTCACCGAGGAGCTGGCGCGCCGCTGGAGCGCCTTTGCCAACGATTGCCTGGTCTACGAGGCGGGCTACGGGCTTTCGGAGACCCATACCAACGACGTGCTCATGCCGCGCGATGCCGTGCGCTGGGGCACCAACGGCGTCCCGGGCCGCGGGGTCGAGCTGAAGATCCTCGACCCCGAAGGCCGTGCGCTTCCGCCCGGCGAGAGCGGAGAGATCGCGGTGCGAAGCCGTGGCGTGTTCCACGGGTACTGGAACCGGCCCGACGCGACAGCCGAAGTGCTGCGCGACGGATGGGTCCACACCGGCGACATCGGCAAGATGGACGACCAGGGCTACCTCACCTTCATCGGCCGCGTGAAGGAGATGATCAAGGTGTCGGGCTACAGCGTCTTCCCCGAGGAGGTCGAGTCCATCCTGATCCTGCACCCCGGCGTGCGGCAGGTCGCGGTGATCGGCGTGCCTGATGCCGACAAGGGCGAGGTGATCAAGGCCTTCGTCGTGCCGCAGGCGAAGGGCGTCGACGCCGCGGAACTGCTGCGCTGGGCGCGCGACAACATGTCCCACTACAAGGTGCCGCGCCAGCTGGAGTTCCGCGCATCCCTGCCGGCCAGCGGGACGGGGAAGGTGCTGCGCAGGCTGCTGAAAGAGCCGTAGCCAACGGCGTCGAGAACAGACAAGAGCTCTCGATGACGGCGAAGATGCCTTTGGCAGGCTTCGACCTTGGCCCCCGCTATTTCCCCTTTGCGAACTGATATCCCACCCGCCTCGTGGGCGTCAGTGCGCCGAAGCTGGGCCAGGACAGCAAGACGCCCTGCTGCTCCAGGACGCGCTGGAAGTCGCCCAGCGAATGCGTGTCCGAGCGAACGGCGCGCAGCGGCTGCTTGCGTGCCAGTGCGAAGGCGGCCAGCGTGCCTGAGGCTTCGCCGATGCTCCATTCGGTCGCATGCTCGCGGCAGGCGCCATTGGTGATCCGTGTGGTGCCCAGGTTCTTGCAGGCCGGAAGCAGGTTCTCGACGCGCTCGGGTAACAAGGCGCCCAGGGGAATCTGGAAGGGATAGGAATCGATGTCGACCGTGTCGCGTCCACGTGTGCTCGGGTGCAGGTCGATGCGGTAGGCGCCGATGCCCACGCTGTCCTCGAAACGCTCGGCCGAGTTCGAACCGGGCCGGGCCGCAACGCCGATGTGCTGCTCCAGCACCGTGAACTCGGCCCTGATACGTCGGCCTTCGCGGTAGTAGGCCTGCTTGGCCAGTCCGTCTGCGGTTCCCAGCACGTCGCCGCGCAGCCGCAGCCCGGGATAGCCCTGGCCGCCGTCGTGGCGCGGAGCCTCCGTCTGCATCCAGTAGAAGAAGGCCAAGCTCAGTTCGCGCGCCTTGCGCAATGCCTGCGCCTGCGCTTCGGGCGAGACGCCCACGACGGGCATTTCCCAGTAGTCGATCTGAGGCCAGTTGACTAGGGTGATGTCGCTCGGGTAGCTGCCGGGCACAAAGTTCTGGCGGTAGGCGATGCGCCGCGCGTGCCACAGGTCGTAGAGCGATTCGGTGTCGGTGGGACCCACGAACAATGGCCGCTCGCGCGGCTCGTGGGTCACGAAGTCGCTGAGCGTCCAGCTCAATTGCGGACCTGGCCAGCAAGGCAGTTGCAGCTTGCGCAGCCGCTCGTAGTCGCTCGGCTTGTCGATGGTGTGGTCCTCGCCGGGCAGGTAGTCGGCCGCCAGGCACCAGGTCATGGCCTGCTGGTCGAAAGGGTCGGCTTCCGGCAACGCATGGAGTTCGCCGGTCTCTGCCTGCGCTTCCGCGCCGAACACATGCTCCACGTCCGCCATCTGCAGCAAGTCGCCGATTTCGGTGGCGTCGATGAACACCCTGGCGTTCAGAACCACTTCGGCGCCGGTCTGCAGGTCGAGCACCTGCGCCGCGCGAATGGAGTCGCCGCTGCGATCGACGCTCAAGGTCCGGTGCCGACGCAGCACGGTGACCCGGCCGCCCGCGATGTGAGGTGAGAGCATCTCGTCGATGACTTTCACCGCCACCCAGGGCTCATGACACAGCGAGCTGACGTTGCCCTGGCCCGGATTGAGCCGCACGCGGCGGCGCGCTTCCTCCGTGAGCGGCAGGTGGCGCCGGTAATAGGCGCGGATCGACTCGCGCAGGGTCGCGTAGCTTTGCGAACCTGTCAGGTACTCGATCCACGGATGCTCGTCGGGCGGCACGCCCTGCGCGGTGAGCTGCCCGCCCAGCCATTCCAGCTCCTCGACCAGGATCACCGTGGCACCCAGCCGCGCTGCTGCGAGCGCGGCCGACACGCCGCCCAGCCCACCGCCGATGACGACGATGTCGGCGGTCGCTTCCTTGGCGCTCATACCTCGGTCACTCCGCCTTGATGCCGAGCTTGCGAATCGCATCGCCGTAGCGCCGGGTCTCGCTCGCGATGAGCTTGCCGAAATCGGCAGGCGTTCCAGATGCCGCTTCTACGCCCAGGCCTTGCAGCCTGGCCTTGGTGTCCGCATCGGAGAGGAGCGCGTTGATTTCCTTGTTGAGGCGCCCGACGATCGGCTCGGGCGTACCAGCGGGCGCCAGGACACCGAACCAGCCGGTGACCTCGAAGTCCTTCATGCCTTGCTCTGCCACGGTGGGAACCTGCGGCAGGACGCTGGAACGCGAGCGGGTTGTCACCGCCAAGGGCACGAGCTTGCCGGATTGGATGTGCGGCAGTGCGCTGGAGGGGATGTCGAAGCCCAGGTCCACCTCGCCGGAGAGCAGCGCAGCGAGGGCAGGCCCGGAGCCCTTGTACGGCACCATGACCATGTCGATCTTCGCCTCGTTCTTCAGGAACTCGGCCGCCAGGCTGGTGGTGGTGGCACCGCCGCCGCCGGCGGCATAGTTGAGCTTTCCGGGACTCTTGCGGGCCGTGTCGATCACATCCTTGAGCTGCTTGAACGGTGAACTGGCCGGCGCCACGATGACCACGGGCGAGGCACCGACCTTGGCCACCGGCTCGAAGCTCTTGATGGTGTCGTAGCTCAGTTTCGGATACACGGCAGCGCTGCCGGCATGGCCGCTGGTCACCATCAGCAGCGTGTAGCCATCGGGTTTGGCGGACGCGACGGCTGCTGTCGCAATCGTCGCGCCGGCGCCGGCCCTGTTGTCCACCACCACGGGCTGGCCCAGCGCGTCACCGAGTTTCTGCGCAACCAGTCGAGCCAGGATGTCGGCCGAACCGCCGGGCGCGAAGCCCACCATGAGGGTCACCGGCCTGGCGGGATAGGTCTGGGCCTGGCCCGTACACAGGGTCAGCGCGGCGCCTGCAGCGAGCAGAGCCTTGAAGAGGGGACGGAGTGTCGAAAGCATGGAATGTCTCTTTCTCTTTCTATGGGGGAACCAGGAACGGATTTCAGGCAACCGAGGGCCGGGGAGCGGCGCTGTCGATGTTTGAAATGCTAGGAAGGGCGGCCCGCCCGGTCCAATACCAAGTCGAGTGCCGGCTATAACATCCTGGTCTTGCCTTGGTTTTCCCGAGCAGCATTGTTCTAGGGCCGCTTCAATTGAACCTCCGACAGATCGAGGTGTTCCGCGCCGTGATGACGACCGGCTCCACCACCAACGCTGCCAAGTTGCTCCACGTTTCGCAGCCGGGTGTAAGCCGCCTCATCCGGCATCTGGAGATCCAACTGGGGGTACCGCTTTTCGAACGGCGCAACGGCCGGCTGGTCGCGACGCCCGAGGCGCACACGCTGCAGGAGGAAGTGGACAGGGTCTACCGCGGCGTCGTGCACGTGCAAAACGTGGCCTCGCATCTGCGCTTCGGCAACCACGGAACGCTCCGGGTCCTATCGAGCGCCAACGCCGCCTTGCAACTCGTGCCGCGTGCCACGGCCAGGCTGCTGCAGCACTTCGGACATGCCAAGGTGTTCTTCGAGGCGCTGCCCACGCGCGAGATCGTGCAGTTGCTCGTGGGCGAGGAGGCCGATGTCGCGATTTCGAGCGCTCCCCTGGACCATCCCGTGCTGGATGTCCGTGAAATCGGTCGCTGGGCCCTGCTTTGCGCCGTGCCCAAGGGCCACGACCTGGTGGGCCGGAAGTTCGACCTCGCCCAGGCCCTGAGGCAGCGGCTGATCACCTACAGCCCTGAAGCGCCTCAAAGCGGTCTGATCGACGGCTGGCTGGACGACCTGCAAATTGCTCGGCAGGTGTCGGTGGAGGTCCGCTCCGGCTATGCGGCCTGCGCCATGGCGGCCGCCGGAGCGGGAGTTGCTTTTGTCGACGAACTATCGGCGCGTGCTCATCGCTCGGACGATCTGGAACTGATCAGGATTCCGAACGCGCCCAGGTTTGCGATCTACAGCGTAACCAACGTCAATCGACCGTTGTCGCAACTTGGCAAGACATTTCTGAAGGCCGTGAAACACGAGCTGCACGCGCTTGTATAGCGACCACGGACCCGCGCGCATCCGTGTTGCCGGGCGCATGGCATCAGCGATCCGTGCGGCGCGGCGGGCGGCGGGATCGGGAATTCCCCTCAAAAGTAGGGACACACACATGGGAACCAACGCACTACACTGAGCCGATGTCCACTTGGCTGACCTCGGCTCTTCAGAGCGAGCACTGGGCGGTGGGCGACCAGTCATGGTCGCGCAATCCGGCAACGGGTGTCTTCGAGCTGGCCGACTACAAAGGATGGGGCGCGCCCCCGCCGGCGTGCGACCCCCTCGACCTGGCGCCGCTGGTGGGCGCCCGCGTGAGCGTCGACGGGCCGGATCGGGCAGGCCAGTCCGTCGCGCTCTATCCCGGAGCCTTCAAGTTCTCTCCCGTGACGGGCAAGGCGCTGCCCGCGCCATCCGTCGCCCACCGGGACACCTGGCTGCCGCCCTTCGGCGGCGACAGTTCCGCCGAGGATGCGCCGCAAGGGCTGCGCCTGACGTCCGCGCCTCTCGCGCTGCGCTCGACGCTGACCATCGAGTCCCTGCCGGACCGCCAGCTGGCGGCACCTCCGGCGGGCCACTATCAATTTCTCGTCAGCGCGTGCCAGACCTGCGACGCCCGGTTGCTCGCGCTGGAGTTTTCGCGGGGTCGCATCTACCACTGGCTGCCGCACTCGGAACGCTGGCTGGAGCTCCGTCCGGCCGGCGCGCAGGCACTCGGCAGGAGCTCTCTCGGCGAGCAGGCTTGGGGCATGGCGGTGCATGATCCGCAGGGCGCCAGCAGGATCTTCATGCCGACCGACGATGGACTGGCCATCGTCTCCATCAACCTGATCGCCGGGACCTTCGAGCTGCACATCGTCGGCACACGCTGCCTGGGCGCACCCGTCCTGTGGCAGGGCAAGGTGTACGTGCCGATGCTGCAGGAAGACGGCAAGCTCGGCGTCCATGGCCTGGATCCGTCAGGCACTGCGCTTCGCCGCGTCGAGGGGCCGGTGCTCGATGCCGCGTCGGCCGCATGGGTCCGCCCGCTGGCGGATCGCCGGCAGATCGTCTGGATGTCGGCGGTGGGCCAACTGGTCGTCAAGCCCGGCGGCGGTGGCGCGTTCGAAGCATCCCTGCTGCCCTGGCCGAGCGGCATCGTGCCGAACTTCGAGCTAGGCAGCCCCTACCTGTCCCGCAGCGGCCACCTCTGGCAGCAGTGCGCGCTGCAGGACGAGGGCAACGGGAGCGAAGAGGGGCAGCGGTTCGCCTTCGTTCAACTGGGGCTCGGCGAGCCGGAGATCAGGCCGGCCAGTTCGCCTCGGCTCAGCACCGGCGCCGCGTGCTTCCAGCTCGATGCACGCCTGCGGATCGCGCCATGGTTCGATGCCGACGACTGCATGGATTCCGATGCCGGCGAAGTGATCATTCCCTTGCTGGAATCGACCTCGGCATCGACCGTGCTGTGCGCGCGCGTGGCGAGCACCGCGCCGGTCGACAGCCTCTTCGCCTCGAACGAATCGCACACCGCCACATTCGAGCTGCATGGCGAGCACGACGTGCAGTTCTGGGTCGCCCGCCTGCCGCGGCCGTGGGCGACGCAACCCTTCGTCTACTCGGGCTACCTGTATCTCTATCACCCGGACAAGCGTCGATTGCCCGGCTGGCGGATCGACCCATGAGCGGTCCTTGACCTTTCTCGAACATGGCGCACCTGGCGGAACTGGACCTGGCGTTTTCGCAGCCGTGCAAGCGTTGTGCGCAGCTGCTGTATGGGCGCGTCAAGTTCTGTCCGTACTGCGGCGGCGAGAACGATGCGCCCCGGTGGGGGGACGAGGCAGCGAACACGGCTTTCGGGCCCGGGCACGCGGCCTCTGATTCCGCCGAGCCGGCACCGTCGCCGGCGGAAGAGCTGCTCATCGTGCCGCGCCACGAAGCGCCGGAGACGACCGATCGTCCCATCCTCGAGGTCCGCAACGAAGCCCGGGAGGAGGCGGACCTCGACATCGCCCATATCGTCCCCGCTGCCTTCGAGTGGCCCGAAGAGCTGCCGGTCGCGACCACGACGGTGCAGCCGCGAGCCCTGGCGCCGCGCCGTGGCCCGATGCTGAAGTACGCCGCGATCGGGGTGGCGATGGCCGTCTCCGTGCTCGCCCTGATCCTCGGTTATGTCCGTTCCGGCCAGGAGAGCGTGGCGCAGCGGTCGAAAGCGCCGACGGCGCAGCAGCCCCAGCCGCAGAGTGCGCCGGAGCTCCCCACCCAGGCACCGCGGGGCGCAGAAGTGACGGCCGCCGTTGTCCCCGCCCCGGTCGCTGCCGTCCCGGCGCCGGTCGCGCCGGTCGCTGGCGCCGCCCCTGCACCGGCGGTGCCTGCGCAGGAGCCCGGCAAGGCCGGGTGCAACGAAGCACTCGCGGCATTGGCCCTGTGCCCCGACACCGGGAGCGCGCGTTGAAGGGCGCGAGCCGCGCCTCGCGTGGGCCATGCCCGGCGCCGCGACCCCACCAGGAATCCTCGAAGGAGCCAGCATGCCCATCCGATCACTGTTGACGGGACTGATGTGGATCGCCCTCCTGCCCGCGGCCCTCGCGGCGCCGCCCAGGGCCGAGTACAAGATCGTCACCGCGTCGAAGAGCGGCACCTACATCCAGATCGGCCGCGACCTCGCCAAGTGGGTGGCGGAGCCCGCCGGCATCGATCTCGAGGTGCTGGAATCGAAGGGTTCGGCCGAGAACGTGCATCGCATGCGCTTCGAGCAGGGGGTCAAGCTCGCGCTGGTGCAGTCCGACGTCTACCAGGCCTTCCTGGACGAGGCGAAGGCGGGCAGCGCCGACGCGGGCAACATCATCCGGCCGCTGCGGCTCATCATGCCGCTCTATGACGAGGAGATCTACTTCGTCGCCCGCGCCGACTCGCCGCTGAACTACATCCATGAGATCAGGAACCGGAAGATCAGCGTCGGTGCGCTCGGCAGCGGCACGGCGCTCACCTCGAGAACGCTCTACCAGCTGATGTTCGGGGAGCCGCTCCCGCCGGCCAACACGGAGTACCTGAGCAACGAGGAGGCGCTCGCCCGGCTCACCGTCGACAAGTCGATCGACGTCGCCATCATCGTGGCCGGACAGCCCGCCAAGCTGTTCACCGACATGAAGCCCGAGGCGCGCAACTTCATCAAGATCCTGAAGCTGGACGAGAAGGCGCCGGAGACCACGCGCGCGAAGAAGACCTACTTTCCCGCGACCATCCGCGCGGCGAGCTACGCCAACTGGCTCGCGGCCGATATTCCCACCCTGACCGTCAAGGCCTACCTGGTCACCTATGACTATGGCCTGCAGTCCACGGTCGGCAACCTGGTGCGCTTCGCGGATTCGCTCTGCACCAATTTCGACATGCTCCAGGCCAACGGACACCCCAAGTGGAAGCAGGTGAAGCTGGAACTGCCTGCACTGGGCCAGGGCTGGCGCTACTACCCGCCGATGGAAAAGCGGTTGCGCGCCTGCATTTCATCCCAGGCAGCGTCGAGGGTAGGGGCCTTTGGCAAGGCAGCCGCACCATCCCAGCCCCGACGCCCCTGCACGGAGCAGGAACTGGTGCTGGGCATCTGCAACAGGTGAGGCAACAGGGCGCGACGAGTCACCAGCCCGCTGCCTCGCCCAGCAACGCGCGCCGTGCCAGCAGAAAGGTCGCCGCATTCCAGCTCTGGCCCGCCATCCCCCTCGGCGCCAGCGTCCGCCCGTGGAACCACTCGGTAAAGCGCCAGTCGTCGAGCGCGTTCACCCATGCCAGCCGCGCGAGCTCGGACCAGGCCGGCTGGTGCAGCCCCAGGCGCGCCAGCATCATTGCCCAGAAGCCGCCGACGAATGGCCAGATGCCGCCGTTGTGGTACTGGTGCACGAGGTTCTGTTGGTGGCGTCCCATGTAGAGCCGCCACAGCGGGTGCTGCGGTGTCAGCGGATGCAGCACCACTCGCACCGGATAAGGCACGCTGGCATTCGCCGCGGTGAGGGTCTCGACGATGCGGTAGGCCAACCGGGTATCCGCCAGTCCGCTCTGGATCGCCAGGATGTTGCCGAACACGTCCCCTTCGTGGCCGACCACCGAGAGATTGACGAAGCTCAAATACAGGCCGGGGTCGCGCCGGCCGCGGCGCGCATAGTGCCGCAGCAGCCGCGCCCGGTGGTACTTGGGCAGCTCGTCCTGGAAGGGATTGAACAGGTGATTGAAGTGGTAGTGCGTCGCCTCGGTGTGGTCCAGCTCGTAGCGGCGCTTCACCTCGTACCAGAGCGCGTTGGTGTAGAGCACGTAGCCTGAGCGCGGCATGATGTCGGCCCAGTCGCTGGCCTCGTTCTGCTGCAGCAGCCGGAAGTGCTGGTGCTCCTGCGCCAGCAGCCAGCCGATCGCGCGGCCCACCTCGCCGCTCCAGTGCGAGGGGCCGACGCGGCCATGGCGGCGCACGTGGTCCACCGCGATCAGCCACCACAAGGTGGCGTCGATGCAGCCCAGGTACCAGAAGTCGGCATCGCGACCTTCGGGGTCCACGTACTTGGGGATCTGCCCGTTGGGCGCCTGCTGCGCCGCCAGCGCGTCGAGGCTGTTCACCGCGCCCTGCTCCAGCGCGGGCACGCCGCTGCCGCACATCGCCATCACGCAGATGGCGGCGTCGCGCCCGAAGATCCGCGTGTAGCGCCGCGCCTCGGCCGCTTCGGTGCGGCTGGCGGCGAGGATGCCGTGCGGGGTCAGGTTGCGCTCGAGGAGGTCGAGTGAAGCCTGGGCGCAGGTGTCGATCAATGCACGGGCGGGAGGGTCGAGATGATGGGCCATGGGTCTTGTGGTCGCAGGGGAGTCTGCCAGCGGCAATTCTCGCGGCTCGCACGACTGCGCGAGGCTGCGTGGCTAAGATGTCCGCCGACCGGGTCCAGACCCGAAGGCGAAAGGACGCCCCTGAACATGAGTGCCGACGACCCCATTCGACCGAGCCGCAGGCGTTCCGCCTGGGAACGCGCCCGCTCCCCCTCCCGCGCTCGGGCACGCGCGCGGGCGCGGAGGAGGGGATTGATGGTGTTCTCCGCCGCCGTGGCGGTCGTCATGGTGGTCATCGGCGCGACGCTGTACCACCTCGCGAGCTCAGAGCGCGAACTGTCTGCCGCCGTGGCCGCGGCGCCGCCGCAGGCAGGCCGCAAGCCGGTGGAGCGAACGGCCGCGCTCCCGCCCCTCACCCTGCCGGCCGACGATGCGCCCCATGGGTCCGCGATGGAGTGGTGGTACTACAGCGGCATCCTCGGTGCCGAGGCGGGCCAGCGCTACGCCGTCCACATGGTCGTCTTCGTGGCCAACGGGCTGGTCAAGCACACCGTCATGCATGCGGCGCTGACCGACCTCCAGACCGGCAAGCGCTATGCCAGCCAGAGCCGTACCGGCGGCACACCCGCGAGGAGCGTCGCCTACGGCTTCGACTTCCGGCAGGAGGGATGGCAGGTCACCGCGTCGCCATCGTTCCATGTGCTGCAGGCCGGCTTCGACGGCGCCTCGATCGCCGTCGACCTGGGTGTTTCCGGCCCGGTCGTCGCGCATCGCGCGCCGGGTTCCGAGACGCCCGGCCTGCTCGACTTCGGCCAGAGCGGGATCAGCTACTACTATTCGCGCCCCCGAATGCCGGCGCGCGGCAGCATCGCCATTGCAGGGAAATCCGTCCCGGTGAGTGGCGAGCTCTGGTTCGATCACCAGTGGGGCGAGTTCGATGTCCTGTCGCTGGGCTGGAACTGGTTCGCCCTGCACCTGGACGATGGATCGGACCTGATGGTCTACGAACTCTTCGACATGGAGGGCCGGAAGGTCATGACCGCGGGCACCCTGTCGAACGCCCAGGGCTCGCAACCCCTCGAACCCGGCCAGGTCGAACTGGTGCCCGGCCGGACATGGACGAGCCCGAAGACCGGCATCGGCTACGTCGTCGAATGGGGCATCAAGCTGCCATCGGGCTTCCTGAACATCAAGCCCTTCTTCGCCGACAGCGAATTCGATTCGGGCGGGACGACCGCGAACATCTATTGGGAAGGGCCCGTCAAGGTGGGCGGCAGCCGCGAAGGGCAGGGCTTTCTCGAGTTGAGCGGCTACGACCGCCTGGGCGCCAGCCAGCCGAAGCGCAGGTGATCCGGCAGGCCGGGGCTGGGCTTGCGGACTTGCACTCATCCGCTGCAGCGCCGAGTTGGATGTAATGAACGTCCGCCGGTCCTGGGTTTGTCCATCATCATCCCGTCCAGGACCGCACCGGAGAGGGAACGCTCATGCCAATGCCCGCACTGTTCGACACCGCAGTTGCCGCCTTGTATTCGGCCTTGGCCACGCCATCCGGCATCGTGGCGCTGTGCTCGGCAGGGGTCGCCGGCTTGCTGATCATCGTGAGCTCCTTCGTCAAGACCATGATCCCCCTGCGCTGCCTGGCGATCGGCGGCAACCTGGGCTTCCTCATCTACGGCGCGCTGCATCCGTCGCTGATCCTGGTGCTGCTGCACGGCGCGCTGCTGCCGATCAACGTCTTCCGCGCGGCCCAGATGGTCCGCCTCACCCGCCGCGTGCAGATCGCGGCTGCGTCGAACGACCTGTCCGGTGTCTGGCTGCGTCCCTACATGCGCCGGCGGCGTTTGAGGAAAGACGCCATCCTGTTCCGCAAGGGTGATCCCGCAAAGCGCTTGTATTTCCTCGCGGAAGGGCGGATCGAGTTCGTCGAGATCGGGCAGACCATGGAGCCCGGCCGGCTGTTCGGCGAGATCGGGTTCTTCGCGCCCGACAAGCGCCGCACGCTGACCGCCCGCTGCGCCACCCCCTGCACCGTGCTGCAGATGGACGAGATGACTTTCAAGTCGCTCTATTTCCAGAACCCCGCCTTCGGGTTCGAGGTGGTGACGCTGGTGGCCGGGCGCCTTCTGGCGGACCGGCAGCGCCTCGAGGATCGGCTGGCGACCGTCTCGCCCCCGCTCTGAGCGTGCGGCGGCCCGAGGCGAACAACCTATTGCAAATGGAAGGCTAGCCAGACCCACGACGCGGGCTGACAATGCGCAACATCATGAAACGCGCGACGACACTTCGCCGCCTGGCGCTGTGGGTCTGGTTCCTGATCCTGCCGGTCATCGCCCAGGCGCAGACACAGCTAGGGAGTGCCGCTGCCCTGCGGGCCAAATACGACGCCGTGCAGACGCAGTTGGCAAAGAACGTCTTCGGGCGGCCGCTGGTGCTCGAATCGACGGAAGCTTCCGGGCAGTTGAGCGGCGACATCTTCGCGGTGCTGAGCCACCCGTTCGACCAGGTGAGCGGTTCCTTGAGCCAGCCCGGCGTCTGGTGCGATGTGCTGATGCTGCACCTCAACACCAAGCACTGCGCAGTGCGCGGAACAGCCCCTGCCAGGATGCTCGCCGTCTCGGTCGGCCGCAAGTTCGACCAGCCGCTCTCGGAGGCCCAGCGCGTCGAGTTCATCTGGCAGCCGCCGAACGTCGCCGACGACTACCTGAGCGTGCGGCTGAGCGCCGACAAGGGGCCGCTGTCGACCCGCGACTACCGCATCGAGCTCGAGGCGACGCCGCTGGGCAACGGCAAAACCTTCATTCATCTCGGCTACGCCTACGCCTACGGCGTTGCCGCGCGCATCGCGATGCAGGGCTACCTCGCGACCCTCGGCGCGGACAAGGTGGGATTCACCGCGACGGGCAAGGACTCGGCGGGGGAGCCGGCGTACGTGGGCGGCGTGCGCGGCGTGGTGGAGCGCAACACCATGCGCTACTACCTTGCCATCGATGCCTACATGGACTCACCCAGGCAACTGGCGCCGCGCCTCGCGGCCTGGTTCGACAGCACGGAGCGCTACGCGCGGCAACTGCACGAAGTGGAGCGGGAAGACTATCTCGCCATGAAGCGCAACGAATACAAGCGTCTTGCGAGCGGCGTGGCCGAGTGAGCGCAGCCTGGCGGTGCCGATCACGCTGACGGGCACGAAATCCTTGAGAGGGCCGGATCAGTACACGCCCAGCGCCAGCCCCGCCGCCAGCGCGGCGCCGAGCTCGCGGCATTGCGCAAGGTCGTCCGCACCGATCTGCTTGGGGCGCGCGATCGCCTCGGGGGTCTGGGCGTGGGTGCAGACGATCAGTGCCGGCGCGACGCAGCGCAGCCGCCAGCCGGTGGCGATGCGGTCGATCTGCCGCGCGGCGTTCTGGCCGTCGCTGCCGGCGCAGATCAGCGTGGCGTAGGGCCGGCCGTTCACCTGGTCGAGCGCGGCGTAGTAGCAGCGGTCGAAGAAGTCCTTCATCAGCCCGGCCATCGCGGCGAGGTTCTCGGGCGTGGCGAACACATAGCCCGCCGCGCCCAGTACGTCGTCCGGCTGTGCCTCGGGCGCGCGCAGCAGCCGCACCTGCACCCCGGCTTCGTCGCGTGCGCCCTCGGCCGCCGCCTGCGCCATCTGCGCGGTGCCGCCGGTCATCGTGTGATAGACCACGAGCAGCGTCTTTGGATTCATGCCGCCCAGCATAGCGGCACGATACGGCGAGCGCGGTTCAGTCGTCGTGGTCCTTGTCCTTGTCCCTGCGCTGGTCGGTAAGGAAATCGAGCGTGGCCTGCCAGGTCTGCGGCGAGTTCAGGATGCCGAGGTGGCCGGTGCGCAGGATCGGGTCGTAGGCGCCTTGCCCGGTGAGCACGAGCTCGCGCGCACCACGCAGGCTGGCGCTTCTGGAAAAGTCGGTGGGCTTGCCGAAAGAGTCCACGGCGGGCACCGGCGCCACCGCGCCGTCCTGCACCGGAAAGTAGACGAAGCTGGCGTCGCCGTTGCGGATGACCAGCACGCGGGTGGGCCCGTCGTTCTCGCGGCCGCCGTTGCGGCCGTTGAGCAGGCGCAGGAAAAACGTGTCGGGCGAGCCCAGCTCCCGGCACACGTCGCTGGTCGGGGTGAAGCCGCCCGCCGCCGGCGCCTGGAAGTAGTTGGCGGGGTCGGGGGAGCAATTGATGATGCCGTGGTTGGGGCCATCGATCGCCACGAAGCGGCGCACGAGGTGCTGCGCCTCGTCCTGCCGCATCCATTCGCGCGCCAGCGTCACGCCGAGGCTGTGGCCGACGATGTCCACGCGCTTCGCTCCGGTGAAGTCCATCACTGCCCGCACGAAGCGGCGCAGGTCCGGCACATTGGCCGCGTTGGTGTGGGCGATGCTCGAGCGGCGCGTCTGGTCCGAAGCGAGGTCGCACTGGTCGCCCTGGTAGCCGACGCCCCAGAGCTCGCTGGTGGAGTAGCCGTTGTCGGCGAGGAATTGCGCAAGCGCCTGGATGCGCCCGTAGGGGCTGCAGGCGGTGGCGAACGGCGTGTCGTTGTTGCCGTGGATGAGGATCACCGGCGTTCGTGTCACCGCGCCGGCGGCACCGAAGCCGATGAGCGGCCTGGCGAGCGAGGTGTCTTCGATCGAAGGAAAGCCGGGCGGCAGCGTGTTGCCCACGATCCCCGCCGCATGCGCGGCGACCGTGGCGACGAAGGCTGCAAGGGCGGCGGCATGGCGAATCCACGTTTTCATCAGCGGTCTCCTTCCTCTGCGGCGGCGATGATGCCGGTGAAAGGCGGGGCTGGCAAGGCCGCGTGCGCCGGACGATCTGCGACCCAGCCGAAGCCGTCACGCATGGCACGGGGCCGCGCATAGAGCTTCGCATAGTGGCGGCGCGAGGCTTCATCGAACTTCTTCGGTTCCTGCGGCACCGGGCGCAGCCAGCGAACTGCTGCGCCGGCGAGTTCGGCGAGCTGCTCAAGGGCCAGGGCATGGTGGCTTCGGACATCGCGCCCGCACAGATCCGTGCCCGCGTGGACAAGGAAACCGAGTTCTGGAGAAAAACGGTCCGGCAGCTCGACATCAAGATGGAATAGGGTGCGGCCCTGCGGAATACCTCACGGTCGAGGGCCCGTGCGAGAGGCAGAATGCGGGAGACCGCACCCCGTCTCCCCCAAGGTTAAAAGAACGTATGGATCCCGTCGTCGGCCAGCCGCTGTCTCCTCACTACGAAGCCGGACCCATCGCCCTGTCTTATGTGATCTCCTTCTTCGGGTCGCTGGTGGCCCTGCTGTGCACCGACAAGATGGTGCGCAGGGACGGCACGCTCGACCTGTCCATGCTGGCCTGCGGCGCGGTGGCGCTGGGCGGCATCGGCATATGGTCCATGCATTTCATCGGCATGGTGGCTTACAGGCTGCCCGTGGCGGTCGCCTACGACGTGCCGCTGACGGCCCTCTCGCTGGTCGCCGCGATCGTCATCTCGGGGATTGCCCTGTACCTGGCCGGTGGCAAGCGCTTCACGCGCCGCGGCTGGCTGGCCGGCAGCCTGGTGGCGGGCATCGGCGTGTGCGTGATGCACTACATCGGCATGTTCGCCATGAACATGCGTGCCAGCATGGATTTCGACCTGGTCATCGTCGCCGCCTCGGTGGCGATTGCCATCGGTGCGGCGGCGGCAGCCCTGTGGCTGGCCTTCAACCTCACGGAGCTGGCGCACCAGTTCATCGCGGCCGCGGTGATGGGAGGGGCCGTGTGTGCCATGCACTACACCGGCATGACGGCGGCCACCATGGTTTGCACCAGCGCCCCGGGGGCGTCCTCTTACCTGGTGGGCGACAGCAACCTCGGGCTTGCGGTCTTCAACACGGCGTCGGTGGCGCTGATCTTCATCTTCAGCAGGATCGAGATCGACGACTGGCTCGACAATGTTCGAGCCAGGGCGCGGAGGGATGCGCTGCCGCCGGCGTCGGCCCATCCGACCCCGACCGGCCGTCCCGGGCCGTGAGCTGATCGGGCGTGCCTGCTTCGGCCGCGCGTCAAACGCGATTTCCGCCGGTCGAGGCATTGGATGCCGATCGCTTTAATCCGTATCTCGTTGGTGGTGAAGCTCAGGGGATTGCTGCACGCTCATGAACGGCACTGCCGCGCTTCCAGCAATCGCCGATAGACAGCGACATAGTTCGCCATCATCTGCGCAGCCGAGTACTGCCCCGCGTTCTGCAAGCCAGAGGCCCGCATCTCGTCGAACTCCCCAGCTGCATCCTCGATCGCCGTGGCAATGGCCTCGGGGTTGTGAGGATCAACGTAACGAGCCGCGCGGCCGCCGATCTCGTTCATAGGCGGCAGGTTGGACGTGAAGACCGGGCAGCCGCAGGCCTGGGCTTCGATCAACGGCCAGCCGAATCCCTCCTGGAGGGACGGGAACACCAAGGCGGTGGCCCTGGCGTAGAGCGCACGCAGTTCCTCGTGGGAGACTTCCTGCAGAGTTCTCACTTGATCGGCTACGCCATGCCTGGACGCCAGCTCCATCAGGTTCTGCTCGAGCTCCGGCCCGACAAAGACCAGGGACTGCACCAGAGGTGGGGTGCCACGCGCGGCGGCACGGTTCTTCAGGGCGATGAACGTCTCGAGGACCGCTTGACGATTCTTGCGCGGCAGGTCCGATCCGACATGGATCAGGTAGCTGTCGCGCGCCCCCAGCCCAAAACGATGAACAAGCGAGTCTGCTTCCTCTGATCGGACCGGCGAGAAGTTCTCGTTCAAGCCATTGAGCACCGTCGTCACCTTGTTCTCTTGCGCCAGCTGCAGGGCGAGCAGTGCACGCTGCGTCGTCGGCGAGACGCAAGCGATCAGGTCAGCCTTGGCAAGTCCGGAAGCAATGAGCCGCTGGAACACTCGCCCGCTCCAACCGACGCGCCAGCCCTCGACCATGCCCTTTGCCGCTTGCACGGCGATGACGTCATGGCAGGTGACAAGCGCCGGCCTGCCCTTGATCCAGCGCACATACATGCTGTTGGAATGATCACAGATGTGAACGACGTCAGCCCAACGTGCCTGCGCAGCAAGTGTGGGAACGAACAGGACGAACTTGTCGAAGTAGCCAAGCCACTTCCACAGCCGCGACGACGGTGGCACGAGCTGAAGCCATCGCCTGGGCGCGATCACGCGCACCTCGCAATCGCTGTTCGGCAGCTCGCGCTCGAGAACTCGAACGAACGCCCGCATGCTGGCCTGGTTGTCCGGCTCATAGTTGCCGATCAGCAGGATCTTCATTCGTGCCTGGGCGACCACGGCGTCCTCCGACGATGCCTCTTCGGCGACCTCTCGGACAAGCAAGCCCCGGCGATCTGTGGTCGTCATGTCTATGCTCCTCCTGGCACACAAGTACAAGTCACCTAGCGCGCGGCTTCGAGCTTTGTCACGGTGAACTTGCCGTCGATCTTCTCGGCCTGAAAGCGAACCTTGTCGCCGGCCTGGACCTTGTCGAGCATGGCTTCCTCCTTGACCCGGAAGACCATGGTCATGCCGGGCATGTCGAGGTTCTTCAGCGGGCCATGCTTGAGGGTGAGCTTCCTGCCCTCCTTGTCGACCTTGCGGACCTCGCCATCGGCGAGTTCGTCGGCAGCCGACGATGGCGTCGCGCTCGCGCTCGGTGCGGCAGCACTGCTGCCGGGCTGTGCGGACGCCGAGTTTGCGAACGCCAGTGCCGCGATCATGACGGCGAGAGAGAGACGAATGTCGATCATGTGAGTTCCTGGTTGTCTAGGTTGATGAAGCAGGCAGCGATCAATGCCGCCCCTGCTTGCGCGCAGCTCTGGTGACGTTCACGGCGCCCTTCATTCCTGCGTCGTAGTGACCTGGTTGCAAGCACGCGAAGTCCACTTTCCCCGCCTCGGTGAACTGCCAGACCATCTCGCCGGTCTTGCCGCCGGCGAGGGTCACCATGTTCGGATCGGCGTGTTCCATCTCCGGGTTCTTCTTCATGACTTCGTAGTGCTCCCTCAGCCCCTTCTCGGTGCCGAGCACCAGCTCGTGCTTGAGCTTTCCGGAGTTGGTGACGACGAAGCGCACGGTCTCTCCTTGCTTCACGTCGATGCTGGAGGGGTTGAAGCGCATGCCGTCCGACATATCGACGTTGACGGTGCGCGTCGCCTTCGAAGCGATACCGGGCTTGCCGACCGCGTCACCGTGGCCATGGTCGCCGGCATGCTTGCCAGTGGCGAAGGCAGCCGTCGAGGCGAGGGCGATCGCCGCTGCGAGCGTGGCGATACGAATGGATCTGTTCATGGGGTTGTCTTCTGCTGAGATGAGTGAAGAGGGCCGGCCATCAATGGCCCGAGTGGCCGTTGGCAGGCTTGCGGACTTGAACCTCGATGTTCCTGGCCGGCATGTTCCGCGCGGGCATTGCGGCTGCGCCTGCGCTGCGGGACCGAGACGGATCGGGCAGTTGCCCGTCGAACTCGTAGGCCACCGTGCCCTTGGGATGCTTGAACCACCCCGGGTTCGAGTAGTCGCCCGGCTTCTGTCCGCGACGCACCTTGACGACGCTGAACATGCCGCCCATCTCGACCGAGCCGAAGGGGCCTTCGCCGCCCATCATCGCGACGGTGTTGTCGGGCAGGGGCATCTCCATCTCGGTCATGTCGGCCATGCCGCGCTCGCCCATCACCATGTAGTCGGGCACGAGCTTGGTGATCTTCCTGACCATGTCCTTGTGATCGACGCCGATCATGGTGGGCACGTCGTGGCCCATCGCGTTCATCGTGTGGTGGCTCTTGTGGCAGTGGAAGGCCCAGTCGCCTTCCTCGTTGGCGAGGAACTCGATCTGGCGCATCTGGCCGACTGCCACGTCGGTCGTCACTTCATGCCAGCGTGTGCTCCTTGGCGTCGGGCCGCCGTCGGTCCCCGTGACGACGAACTCGTGCCCGTGAAGATGCATCGGGTGGTTGGTCATCGTCAGGTTGCCGAAGCGTATGCGCACCTTGTCGTTCAGCCTGACGTTGAGCGAGTCGATGCCTGGAAAGACCCGGCTGTTCCACGACCACAGGTTGAAGTCCAGCATGGTCATGATCTTCGGCGTCGCGCTGCCGGGCTCGATGTCGTAGGCGTTGAGCAGGAACACGAAGTCGCGGTCGACCTCCTCGATCAGCGGATGCCTGCCCTTCGGGTGCGTGACCCAGAAGCCCATCATCCCCATCGCCATCTGCGTCATCTCGTCCGCATGCGGGTGGTACATGAAGGTGCCCGGCCGGCGCGCGACGAACTCGTAGACGAAGGTCTTGCCGGGCTGGATGGCCGGTTGGGTCAGGCCGGTCACGCCGTCCATGCCGTTGGGCAGGCGCTGGCCGTGCCAGTGGATGCTGGTGTGCTCGGGCAGCTTGTTGGTCACGAAGATGCGGACCCGGTCGCCTTCGACCACCTCGATGGTGGGGCCGGGCGACTGGCCGTTGTAGCCCCACAGGTGAGCCTTGAAGCCAGGCGCCATCTCGCGAACGACGGGCTCGGCGACCAGGTGGAACTCCTTGACGCCGTTGTTCATGCGCCAGGGCAGCGTCCACCCATTGAGGGTGACGACCGGGTTGTAGGGCCGCCCCGTCGATGGCGAGAGCGGTGGCATGGTGTCGGGCTTGTCCTGGAGCACAGGTTCGGGCAGGGCGGCCATCGCCACCTGGCTGACCGAAGCGGCGGCAAAGGCACCCGTGATGGCACCGGCCCCGCTGAGAAAGTTGCGTCTGTTCGTCATGTTGGTCGTGGGTCGAGGCGCCATTCAGTGGGCGGCGCCGGAGGTGTCCTGCGGGCCCGAGCTGGTCATCGGGGCGGGTGCGGCGACGGGCTTGCCGATCACCGATGCCGCCAGAGCGGCATCGGCCAGCCAGAACTGCTGCTGGGCGTTGATGGCACTGTTCACGCTCGTGATCTGGTCTCGCGCCTCCGCGAGCAGCTCGAAGACGCCGATCAGCATCCCGTTGTACCGGAGCACGTTCTCGTCCTGCATGGCCTGGCGCAGCGGCACGATCTCGTCGCGGTAGTGGCGCGCGATGTCGTAGGCCGTGCGATAGGCGGAATAGCCCTCGCGCAGCTGGGAGGTCGCGCCGCGAACTGTCGCGTCGTACCGATTCGCCGCCGCGAGCGCCTGTGCATTCAGCACATCGCGCTGGGCGCCTCCCCAGTCTAAGAGGGGCAGCCGGATGTCGAGCTCGAAGCCGCGGCGCGTGTCACGGCTGCCGCCGTCGAAGACGGTGTCCCGGCGCACGCCGGCCTCGACATCGATGAAGGTCGACAAGAGGTTGATGCCCTGCGACCTGCCGGCGATGTCGAGCTGCGCGCGGGCCTGCTGCACGTCCAGGCGCTGCTCGCTGGCGGTCCCCGCCACCTCGCGTGCTTCGCGGGGCACCTTGGGGAGGTCCGGCAGCCGCTCGGGCAGCTTCAGCCTGGCCGCTTGCCCGGCGTCGAGACCCAAGGCCCGGACAAGTTCCTCGCGCGCCGAGGTCGCGCTGTGGCGCGCCGATGCGAGCTGCGTGGTGGCATCGGCATAGAACACCTGCTGGCGCGCGCGCTGCAGTTTGCTGAAGTTGCCGGCCAGCTGCATGCGCCGCGCGAGTTCGGCGCTCGCCTCGGCCGAATCCTTGACCTGCTCGGCATACTGCGAGGACTGCTGAGCCGCGACGGCCCGAACCCATGCCTGTCGGACCTGGGTCACCTGGTCCACCACCGTGCCGGTCAACTGCACCTGTGCCCAGGCCACCTGGCCATGGGAAATCGAAAGTCGCTGCGGCAGAAGAAGAAGGTCCACCAACCCGAACGACAACAGGCGCCCGATCTCGAGCTCGTCGCCCAGGCGCATGCGCTCGAAGGTAAAGACCGGGTTGGGCAGCCGGCTCGCCTGATTGGCCGATGCGATATCGGCCCAGCTCTGCGCGATCAGCGCCTGGACTGCGGCGCTGTTGGCAAGAGCCAGGTGCACGGCCTCATCCTGGGAAAGGGGCTTGCCGAGCAGCTCTTCCGAGAGGGCGGCTCGAGCCTCTCGCTGTTCCGCGGTGCGGCTGAGTTCGAGCTTTCCGCCGGTGAACTGCGATGCCGAGGAATTCGTCTCCCTCAGGGCGTCGTCGATCCCGACGGAGGCGCAGCCCGCCAGGAGTGCGGCGGCCAGCACGACACATGTCAGCTGCAGCCGCCGCCTCACTGGAGCGCGTTCGCCTTCGGCTACGGTGCTGTTCGTCTTCGGAGCGAACCTGCGCCTCATGGCTGTGCCTCCTTCGGCGCCGCCGCCGGCTTCGGCATCGCATGACCCGCGTGCGGATCGGGTGCACCGGACGGCTGGCTCTCGGCTGCTGCTGCACCCTCCTTGGCATAGGCCTGCCAGCCGCCTCGCTGACGGACAGTTTCGTTGGCCTCCTTCCAGGCGACAGGCTTCTCGTCGACGAACGGCTTGTAGCCCTCCATGGCGGAGCGGTAGGCAAGGGGTGGCGCGGCCTCGGTTGCGCCCGTGGTATCGGCCGCAGGGCCGGTCTGGGCGCCCGCCGCGCAGGCTGCCAGGGCCGGCAGGACAGCCAGCCAACGGGCCGGCAGGAAATTGAACATGGGATCCTCGCGATGTTCATGAACGGCATGCCGCCAGCGAGCCCGCGAAGGGCGTGACGGTACGAACGGTGCATGCGCGTCCCGTCGCCGGCAGCAGAGCTGCCGGGCGCTGGACGCAGTTACGCGCGAGGTGGTTTGTGGGGGACGCTGGGCGACACGGTCGCCATGGCTCGCAGAGGCTCAGCGAGATCGGCCTGGGGCAGACCGTGGAAGATGGGCGTGTCGAGCGTCGGCATCATTCCGACCGCATGACAGGCGGCGCAATTGCCGCATTTGTGAGACGCGTCCGACAGCTCATCATGCGCGCTTGTTGCGTCATGGCGGTCCGCGCTGTCATCGCTGCTTACACTTGAATGATGGTGCTGCGCGTCTGGCGTGCCGTGATCGTGCCGACTGTGGTCGTGGGCTTCGCCCGAGCTCGAGTGCGCTGGCGCAGGTGCGCAAAACGCAATGGACGATGCCGCGTAGCCCTGAAAGGGCACTGCAAGCATCATGAGCCACAGCAGGATCGCGCGGAGATTCACCATCGCCGGAATTGTAGGGGTTGCCGGGCCCTGTCTATCGCATGCCTACTCCACCTTCACGGTGCGAAGGCGCAACGCATTCCCGATGACGCTCACCGACGACAAGGCCATCGCCGCGGCTGCAACGACCGGCGACAGCAGCAATCCGAAAAATGGGTAGAGCACGCCGGCCGCCAACGGAATTCCGGCGACGTTGTACGCGAATGAAAGAAACAGGTTCTGGCGGATATTCCGCATGGTCGCATGCGACAGCGCTCGGGCCCGCACGATACCCATCAGGTCGCCCTTGAGCAGGGTGACGCCAGCGCTCTCCATGGCGACGTCGGTGCCCGTTCCCATCGCGATGCCGACCTCGGCCGCGGCCAGGGCAGGGGCATCGTTGACCCCATCGCCTGCCATGGCGACCACGCGGCCTTCGGACTTCAGTCGCTGAACCACCGACGCCTTGTCTTCCGGAAACACTTCCGCGACCACCTCGTCGATGCCGAGCTGGCGCCCGACAGCCTCGGCTGTGGTCTTGCCGTCGCCGGTGAGCATCACGATCCGGACGCCGGCAGCCTTCAGCGCCTGCAGGGCGGACGGGGTCGTCGCCTTGATGGGGTCGGCGATCGCGACGAAGCCGGCCAGCTTGCCGCCCGCGCCCACGAAAATCACCGTGGCTGCGTTCTGGCGCTGGCCTTCCGCTGGCGTTTCGAGTCTGCCCACGTCGATGGCATGCTCGGCCAGGAACTTGGCGCTGCCCGAGACAATGACCTCCCCGTCGACCGTGCCGATGACCCCCTTGCCGACCGGCGAGTCGAAGTCGGTGACCGGCGACAAGGGCAGCTTGCGCTCGTGGGCGTCCATCACGATGGCCATGGCCAAGGGGTGTTCGCTGGCACGCTCGACGCTGGCGAGCTTCTGGAGCACGTCATCCGCGGTGAATCCGGGCGCCGGCTCGATGTGGACCACCTTCGGGTGGCCTTCGGTGAGCGTGCCGGTCTTGTCGACCACCAGCGTGTCGACCTTCTCCATGCGTTCCAGGGCCTCGGCGTCCCGGATGAGCACGCCGTGCTGGGCGCCCCGGCCGACCCCGACCATGATGGACATCGGCGTGGCCAGGCCGAGCGCACAGGGGCAGGCGATGATGAGCACGGCCACCGCGGTGATGAGTGCGTAGCTGAAGGCCGGCGAGGGCCCCCAGACCAGCCACACCGCAAAGGTCAGCAGCGCCACCAGAATGACCACCGGCACGAACCAGCCGGCGACCTGGTCGGCCATCCTCTGGATCGGGGCGCGGCTGCGCTGCGCGGCGGCCACCATGTGGACGATCTGCGAGAGCAGGGTGTCGGCGCCGACCTTCTCGGCACGCATCACGAAGCCGCCGGTCTGGTTCAGCGTGCCTGCGGTGACCTTGGAACCCACGGCCTTCGAAACGGGAATGGGTTCACCCGTGATCATCGATTCGTCGACGTTGCCTTTGCCCTCTGTGAGCTCGCCGTCCACCGGCACCTTCTCGCCCGGGCGCACACGCAGCAGGTCTGCGACCTGAATGGCATCGACCTGGACCGTCTCGTCCGTCCCGTCATGGCGAACCCTGAGCGCGGTCTTGGGAGCGAGCCCCAGCAGCGCCTTGATGGCGCCCGATGTCTTCTCGCGCGCTCGCAGTTCGAGCACCTGGCCGAGCAGCACCAGCACGGTGATGACCGCGGCCGCCTCGAAGTAGATCTGCACGGCACCGTCGGCCAGGCGCAGTTCCTCGGGAAACAGGTGCGGCGCCACCGTGCCCACCACGCTGTAGAGCCAAGCCGCCCCCGTACCCAGTGCGATGAGCGAGAACATGTTCAGGCTGCGGTTCTTCACAGACGCTGCTGCGCGTACGAAGAAGGGCCAGCCGGCCCACAGCACCACGGGCGTGCCCAGGAGCAATTGAATCCAGTTCGACAGCTGTGGAGCGATCAGGTGATCCAGGTGGATCAGATGACCACCCATCTCCAACGCGAACACCGGGGCTGCGAGCGCGGTACCGATCCAGAAGCGTCGGGTCATGTCGCGCAACTCGGGGTTCGCGCCAGCCGCCTCGGTCGCCACGACCGGCTCCAGCGCCATGCCGCAGATCGGGCAACTGCCGGGCCCCATCTGCCGGATCTGCGGATGCATCGGGCAGGTGTACTCGACCTGCTTGCCGGATGGCATCGCCGGCGTCGGCATGGCCTGCGAAGGTGCGTGATGCGAGGCGTGTCCTGAATGACTGTGCCCGGGGGGGTGTTGTTCCGTGCTGGATGGCCGCATGGTGTTCTCCTGGTCTTGCTTGCCAGTATCAACCTTGCCAGGCTGGTAAGGTCAAGGGCGCACCGATGCACGCGCTTGCCGATGGCGCGCACCATCTGCCGCATGCCAGTGCGAGCAACTGCTTGCGGCTGGCCCAATAGCGGACGTTCGCGGCGAGTCATCACAGGAGACCATGAGTCATGACCGATGCAGTTTCTTCAGCCCTGCAGGCCCATGAATCGTCTGCGCAGTATGAAGCGCTGAAGCTGGCGTTTGCCTGCGAATGCGTTGAACGAGTCCGTCACCTGCTTGAGGATGGGCGAGTTGCGTCCTGCCTCGACATCCTGGTGACCTACGTCAAGGGCGGGGCGGATTGGAGTGCGCTCGATCAAGCTGCGGCAGAGGCCGCGGCGCTGGCCAATCAGCATCAAGGTTCCCGATCATTGGACGGCGTGGGGCATGCAGCCGTATCGGCAAGCTATGCCGTGGCGAATGCGCTGGCCGGCCGGGCTGTTCAGGCAGCAGACTACGCCGCGTACGCTGCGGTCTACGGCAGCGGCGGCTATGGCGCAGTCTGCGATCCCGAGTCGTTCGTCGTCGAGCGGAGTTGGCAGCTCGCAACGCTGGAGCGACTTGCGAACGCTCTCCAGGCTACTCGGCCTTGATGCCTCCCTTGGCGACGATCGCGCCGAACTTGCTCTCTTCGTTCTTCAGAAAAGCAGCGAACTGCTTCGGCCCCGCGCCGATCGGGGTGATCCCGCCGTCCTCGAAATTCTTCCGTACGCCGGGGTTTGCAAGCACATGGACCAGCGCGGCATTCAACTGCTCGACGATCTGCGGCGGGGTTCCCTTGGGCACGAAGACGCCCTGCCACACGGAGACGTCCGCGCCGCGCCAGGCCGGCACGCTGGCCAGCGGCAGCGCCTCGGGCATGGCCCCGGACGGCTTGTCGGCCATCACGCCGTACACGCGCAGCTTTCCCGCGCGCGCCTGCTGCATCACCATGGACAAGGGCAACACGGCCAGGTCCAGCTGATTGCCGCTGAGGTCGCTCACAATCTGCACGCCGGTGCGATAGGGCACGTGGACGAGATCGACGCCGCCCTGCTGCTTGAGCAGTTCGCCGCCCAGATGCAGCGAGGTGCCGACGCCGGAGCTCGCGTAGCTGTACTTGCCGGGTGCCGCTTTCAGCTCGGAATACAGCGCTTCGCTGGTCTTGGGCTCCAGGGCCGGCTTGCCCACCAGCGCCAGGGGTTGCGATCCCAGCAGCGTCACGGGCATCAGGTCGGTCAGCCCGTCGTAGCGAACGGTGGAAGGCGTGACCATCTTCGCGATGACGACGGTGCTTTCGACCGACAGGAGCAAGGTGTAGCCGTCGGGCCAGGCGCGCACCCCCTTCTCGGTGCCGATGACGCCACCGGCACCCGAGACGTTCTCGATGACCACCGGCTGGCCGAGGCGGGCCGACAGTTCCGGCGCGATCCAGCGTGCCATCACGTCCACGTTGCCGCCGGCCCCGTAGGGCACGATGAGTGTGATCGCGCGCGCGGGCCACGCACCTTCGGCCATGCCGGGCGGCGCCGAGCCCGCGAGGGCGGCGATTGCGAGTGCCGCGATCAGTTTGCGGCGGTGGGTTCGTGCAGCAGTTGCGAGTCGCATCACATATCCTTGCTTTGGCATCGGTTGGTTTCGTTGAAGGTCATTGGGTTGCGGTCTGCGTGCTTTCGAGGTGGGCGATCTCCCGCTCGAACTCGGCGCGCAACGCCCGCTTGGCCGGCTCGTCGAGCCAGCACGCATCCACGCCCGCCAGGCTGAAGGCGCGCGCGTGCGCCCATCCCCAGCCGCAGCCTTCGACAACCGCGGCATAGGAATGCGCGAGGTCGGTGTGGAACATCGCAGGGTCGTCGGTGTTGAGGGTGACAGGCAGGCCCGCATCCACCATGCGCTTGACGCTCTCGATGCGTTGCCGCTGGCGCCGCACCACGCTCGTGACGCCACACACGCAGAAGTACACGCCGCGCTCGCGCGCCCGGCGCAGCACGTCGTCGCTGGCGAGCACGTTGTAGCCGTGATCCAGCCGGTCGCAGCCCAACAAGTCGAGGCAAGCATCCACGTTCGAAGGCGGTGCCTCCTCGAGCGTCTGGTTGTCCTCGCACACGTGGGCCGTGCGGCGCAGGCCCGCCTGGCCGGCGCGCTGGAAGAGCCCGGCGAACCTGGCCGGCGGACCTTCGCGCTCCGGGCCATCCAGGCCCACGCCGACCACCAGGTCCGACCGGTGGCCGACGATGTCGTCCAGTGCGCGCTCCGCGCTGTCGAGCGGCAGGCCGCGGTCGAACGAGGCAATCAGCAGGCCCGAGCAACCGAAGTCGCGCTGCGCTGCACGCAGGCCGGACACCAGGCCCTCGACCTGCACGTGGTAGGGAACCGCCGTGGGCATGAAGTACTGCGGGTTGAACGACATCTCCACATGGCGCGCATTGCTGCTGCGTGCCGCATCTTCCACAGCCTCGTAAGCCACGCATTCGAAGTCCGCGCTGGTGCGCACCGCCTGCGCAACGAGGCGCAGCACGTCGATGAAGTCATAGAAGTCACGGTACGTGTACAGCGTCTCGACCGACCTCGGCAAGGGCAAATCGTACTTTCGCGCGAGCCGCGCGAGCGTCGGCGGGCGCAGCGTGCCGGCCATGTGGAAGTGCAGGTCGACCTTGGGAATCCGGGCGATGCGGGCGGGCAACTCGCGCGAAGCCGCCGTGGAGGAAACGGGGTGGAGTACGGCGGCGTTGGAAAGGGGTTCGGACATGGGGCAGCGTCGGTAGGAATGAGTGCCGCCACCTTATCCACGCCCGCCGGCGGCGCCCAGCGCCGGGGTGTGCAGCGGGTTATGACGCCGCTGTCATGACCTTGGCCGATGCGCGAGCTCGCGCGCCGCGGCGGTCAGCTCGCCGCGCATCCAGCTCATGGCCTGGTTCTTGTGCGTGCGTTCGTGCCAGACCAGTCGGTAGCGATGCGGCTTGATCCTGGCGGGGAACGGCACGAGCGCGAGTGGGTATTGCTCGGCGAAGTCTTCCGCCAGCAGCCGGCCCGTCGAGAAGATCAGATCCGAGCGCGCGAGGATGGCGGGCGCCATGCCCAGAAACTGGGTGCGCACGGCCGTGTGCACCGACACGCCAAGCTCCGCGAGTTGCGCATCGAGAATGGTGCCCTGCCCCGGCACATGCTCCAGCGAGGTCAGATGCCGTGCGCGGCGATAGTCCTCGAGCGTCAATGGACTTCCCGCCAGCGGATGGCCCTTGCGCATCAGGCACACCATCGGCTCGGTCAGCAGGCTTGCCGCGCGCAGGTGGCCCGGTACCTCGGGCCAGATGGTGATGACCATGTCGACCTCGCCGTCCGCGAGCTGGCGGTAGTGCTCGAACCGCGAACCCAGGCCGCGGACGACCACGTCGCACTCGGGCGCCTGCCGGGCCACCCGCTCGACGAGGTCTGCGAAGAAGCGGCGCGGCAGGAAGTCGTAGGTCGCAATGCGAAAGCTCTGTCGCAGTTCGCCGGGCTCGACGGGCTTGGCTTCCGACGTGAGCAGCGACATGTCGGCCAGGATGCGGCGCGTGGGCGCGGCCAGGGCTTGCGCCCTCTCGGTGAGCACCATGCGGTTGCCAACGCGTATCAGCAATTCGTCGCCGGTGAGCTGGCGCAGCACCTTGAGGTGGCGGCTCAGCGCAGACTGCGCAACGCCCAGCTTCGCCGCCGCCTGCGAGACGCTGGCTTCGGCCAGCAGGGCATGGAGCGAACGCAACAGCGATTCGTCCAGCCGGCGTTCATGGTCGCCGTTTTCGAGGGACACGGTGTTCACGCGAAAGAAGTGTGTAGGCCTGCGCGAGGCAGGGGGCGCCTTATTCTGCCCGTCGGCCGCTAGCGCATCGCCTCGAGCAAATGCCTGGCCGCCCGCAGGTCATGCGTGTCGAATCCCTCCGAAAAGCCTTCATACACGGGCCGCAACAAGCCGCGCGCATCCTCCACCCGGCCATCCTTCATCCACAAGGCCGCCAGGCTCGTCGCGCATCGAAGCCGCCAGGCCAGGGCCTCGTGCTGCCGGGATGTCTCCACCGCCTGGACCAGAAGGGCCTCGGCCAGGTGGCTTGTCTCGGGCCTGCGGGCCATCAGGTCCGCCTTCGCGCGCAGCAGCTCCGACAACGAGCATCGATCCTCGAAGCGGCGGGCGCGCTCGATGCCCGCCGTGGCCAGCTCGATCCCCTCGTCTTCGCGGCCGAGCCGGCCCAGCGCCTCGCACACGGCCGAAACGAAGCCTGTGTAGTGCAGCACGTAGAGCGCTTCTCCGATCTCGTCGAATGCCGGACGCAGGTCGCGTTCATAGGCCCGGCCATCGCCCGCGCCAAGCGCAAACAGGCCTTTCCACATGCGACCGCGAGCCTTCCAGGTCGAGATGCCGTGGCGGCGGGTGGCCGCGACGGCCGCTGCGGCCGGCTCCCCCAGCATGGACACGCCGCCGGTCAGGACGGCTATCGCGCACAGTCCTTCCGTGAGGGCGTAGCAGATCGAGGGCGCGTGGTCGAGCGCGCGTGCGCCTTCCACTGCTTGCCGCGCCGCGCGCATGGCCTGGTCGGCAAAGCCTTGAAGCCACAGCGTGTGCGCCAGCGAGCTCAGGGCAATCATCTTCTGCTCGTAGATGAAGCGTGTCTGGTGCGACCGGTACACCGGCGCCTCGTAGCTCTCGGCCACGCGTTGCAGCCCGCCGCGGGCCTCGTCCAGGCGTCCCAGGCAGAGCAGCGACATGCCTGTCATCCGGATGCCGATGTGCCGGTCGGCCTGGTGCGGCCGTGCGCCGGCCAGTGTCGAGAAGCGACGCGCCAAGGCCAGGGCGGCGCTGTAGTTGCCGTTGAGGTAGGTGACGCTCCACATTCCCCAAGTCGCTCGCAACCGGTACTCATCGTCGTCCAGCCTCTGCGCGTACTCGAGTGCGTGCCTGAAGGCGGCGCCGGTCTCGGAGCCAACGCCCTGGTAGAGAAGGGAGGCGCCCTTCGCGGCATACAGCTTCATTCGGGAACGACTGTCCACCACCTCCTCATCGTCGAGATGGGCCAGGGCCTGGTTCACGCGTGCAAGGCATTCCTCGAGCAACCCGAAGTGCATCCACAGCGACACGGCACTCGTGGTCAGCTCGACACCGAGTGAGGGGTCGCCTT
This sequence comes from Variovorax sp. RA8, assembly GCF_901827175.1. NCBI lineage: Bacteria > Pseudomonadati > Pseudomonadota > Betaproteobacteria > Burkholderiales > Comamonadaceae > Variovorax > Variovorax sp. RA8. The sequence goes on from NZ_LR594662.1 coordinate 1,989,894, forward strand.
CCGGCGAGAAGCTCCAGTTGAGCGCCGTCCGCAGCCCCTCGAGATAACCGGCGTACCGGGCGACCCACTCGGGCGTGGACAGGGTTTCCCACTCCATCTCGGCGCGCACGAAGAGGTCGCGGTGATGTTGCGCGTGGCGCAGCAAATACTCTCGCAGGACGCCGCGAGACTGCATCTTCTCGCGGGCATAGACCTGGGTGGTCTCCAGGAGGCGATACTTCGCGCGGGCCGCACCGTCCACCGTGATGAGGGACTTCTCCACCAATTGGGAGAGGCACTCGACCACCGCGGCCGACGGAATGTCCGCGGACGCAGCGACGGCCGAGGCCGACTCCACGGAGAACGACCCGACAAAGACCCCCAGCCTGCCGAGCACCTCGCGCTCCTGCGCAGACAACAGCCCGTAGCTCCAGTCCAGGGTGGCGCGCAGCGTCTTCTGCCGCGGCAGGGCAGTGCGGGCTCCGCCGGTGAGCAAGTTGAACCGGTCTTCGATCCGGTCGGCAACGCCCTCCAGCCCGAAGACCCGCACACGCGCGGCGGCCAGTTCGATGGCCAGTGGAATGCCGTCGAGCTGGCGGCAGATGCGAGCCTTGAGCTCGGCAGCCTGCGTCTTGCCGGCCAAGTCCTCGCTGCCGGCGGAAGGGGCGCGGGCATCGAAGAGCTGCAGGGCGCCGAAGGCCAGCATCTCGTCGACATCACGGACCTCCTCGCCGGGGACGTCGAGGGATGCGACCCGGTAGACATATTCGCCCTCCACCTTGAGCGCCTCGCGGCTCGTGGCGATGACGCCGGCGAATGGCCCGGCTCGCAGCAGCTTCTCGGTGATCTGCGCCGCAGCGTCGACCAGGTGCTCGCAGTTGTCCAGCACCAGCAGGATGCGTCGATGGCTGATCGCCGAGGCGATTCGATCCAGCGAAGGGGTGCCTGCGCCCTGCGGAAAGCCGAGTGCCTCCGCCACGGTGGCGGGAAGAAACTCCGCGGTCCCCACAGGCCCCAGTTCTGCGATCGAAACGCCATCCGGAAAGCTCCCCGCCAGGCTCCGGGCGGCCTCGATAGCCAAGCGCGTCTTGCCGACCCCGCCGGCGCCCACGAGGGTGATCAGCCGGTTGGTCGCGGCGAGATCGACGATCTCCCGCAATGCGGTGTCGCGACCGACCAGGGGCGTCAGGCTCACCGGCAGCGCACGCATCGCCGAGGCGGCGCGCGGCGCGGCCTGCTCGCCCTCGAGATCAGCAGCGTCGAGCCCGTCGGCGATGTCGCCGACAAACTGGTAACCGCGGCCGGGGACCGTTCGGATCACCGTCCGGTCATCGCCCAGCGCGCGGCGCAGCGCTGAGATCTGGGCCTCCAGCGTGTTCTCCTCGACGATCCGGCCTGGCCAGGCCCGCAGGATGAGATCGTCCTTGGTGACCACGGCGCCCCTTCCCTCGACCAGGGCGACCAGGATGTCGAAAGCCCGGCCGCCCAGGCCGACGGGCCGGCCTTCACGCAGCAGTTCGCGCCGCGGGACAGACACCTGGCAGCGGCCGAATGCGAACGACGGGCTCGGGGAAGCGGCGAGTTTCATCCTGAGAAGGGGCCTGCGCAGCCGGGGTGCGCGGAGTTTAAGGGGCCTCGGTGCGCGGGGTGAATACGCCGAAAGCGCAGTTTTCAGGTGTTTTCAGATCTCGCCAGCGTGCGTCCGGGACGCCCAGGAGTTGTCCCGGTACCTTTGCGCCATCGCCCGACCATCTTCTCGTTGATTCAGGAGAACCCCATGAGCTACGTCAGGTCGCAGGACGGAACCAGGATCTTCTACAAGGACTGGGGCACGGGTCGGCCCGTCGTTTTCTCCCATGGCTGGCCGCTCGACGCGGACGCCTGGGACGCGCAGATGCTGTTCCTGCTGCACAACGGATACCGTGTGATCGCGCACGACCGCCGCGGGCACGGGCGCTCGGACCAGCCGGCGACCGGCAACGACATGGACACCTTCGCGGACGATCTTGCGGTCCTGATCGAAGCGCTCGACCTGAAGTCCGCCGCCCTCGTCGGCCACTCGACCGGAGGAGGCGAGGTGGCCCGCTACGTCGGCCGCCACGGCACCCGGCGGATCGGGCGCATCGTGCTGATCGGTGCGGTGCCTCCGCTCATGCTGAAGACGGCCACGAATCCGCAAGGGCTGCCGATGTGCGTGTTCGACGGCCTCCGGGCCGGCGTCGCCGCAAACCGGCCCCAGTTCTTCCAGGATCTCGCCATGGCGTTTCACGGGTACGACCGGCCTGGCGCGAAGCGCTCGCAAGCGGTGATCGATTCCTTCTGCCTCCGCGGCATCCGTGGCGGCATCCGCCCCGAATACGACTGCATCGAAGCCTTCTCCGAGACGGACTTCAACGAGGACCTGAAGAAGTTCAACGTGCCGACGTTGTTCATCCACGGCGGCGACGACCAGTTCGTGCCCTTCGTCGCCTCCGCCTCGGCGGCATCGAAACGCGTCCGGAACTCGACGCTCAAGGTGTACGCGGGCGGCTCGCACGGAATTTGCTCGACGCACGCAGACCGGGTCAATGCCGACCTGCTCGCCTTTCTGGAAGACTGAAACCGAAGGAGAACACCATGCTTGGACTGACACCCCTGGGCGCGATCCACACCGCCATCAGCCTCGTGGCGCTGGCTTCGGGCGTACTTGCGCTCGCGCGCCACCTGGAGATCTCGCCCGCCACGTTACTCGGGCGCGTCTACGTCTGGACCACGGTGCTGACTTGCCTCACCGGCTTCGGCATCTTCCAGCACGGTGGCTTCGGCAAGCCGCATGCGCTGGGCGTCGTCACGCTGCTGGTGCTGGGGCTGGCAGGGTTGGCCACAAGGGCGCGCGTCTTCGGCAGCGCCTCGCCCTACGTGGCGACCGTCGGCTACAGCGCCACCTTGTTCTTCCACATGATCCCGGGACTGACCGAGACTTTCACCCGCCTGCCGCTCGGTGCCCCCCTGTTCTCCGGCCCCGAGGATCCGGCCCTGCAGAAGGCGGTCGGGGCCTGCTTCGTCCTGTTCGTCGCCGGGGCCGCCCTGCAGGTTCGCCGCCTCTTCAGGCTGCGTTCGCAAAAGTCGATGCCGGCCGTCGGGGGTGCACGGCCATGAACGCGCTCAGGTGCATTCTTGCGTCAGCGTTCGTACTGCTCGGCTTTTCCGGTGCGGCGCAGGCGGCCGGCCAGGGCCCGATCCGCATCAGCGTGGAGCCCTTCATCCGCCTTCCTGACAACGTCCGCCATCCGGAAGGACTGGCCTCCAACCCGGCAAACCAGGAGATCTACGTTGCGACCTTCGATGCGCGCATGCCCGAGGCGGCGCGCAACAACCAACTGCTGCGCTATTCGCGGGAGGGGCGGCTGCTGGCGCAGAAGAGCTTCGGTGCAACTCCCCTGACCGGCATCGAATACGCCGACGGCAAGCTCTACATCCTGAACTTCGGTGCATCGAAGCTGCAGCGCATCGACGCCGAATTCACCGCCTCGACGTCGGTCGAGGATCTGGTCGAGTTCAAGCCGCTCACGCCTCCTGCGCCGCCACCGAGATCGATTGCGAACCCCGACGGGAGCAAGGACATCATCAGCTTCGGATCGAGCGGCTTCGCGGCACCCAACGGCATGGTCTTCGACAAGGCGCGCAACCTCTACATCTCCGACTCGTTCCAGGGCGCAATCTATCGCATCGAGCGGGCGACAAGTTGCGCACCGTGCGTGTTGCAGGTGCTGTCGCGCGATCCGCTGCTGGCCACTGCGGGGGTCTTGCCCTTCGGCGCCAACGGGCTGGCCTTCAATGCCGACGAGAGCGCCCTCTTCGTCAACAATGCAGGGGACGGCCGGCTGCTGCGCATGGCACCGACTACTGGTGCGGTCGAGATCGTCGCGGAGAGCGTGTTCGGCGCCGACGGCTTGCTGTTCTACAAGGGCCTCCTGTGGATCGCTTCCAACCAGGCGGACGTCGTGCTCGGACTGGACGAAAAGGGCCGCACCTTGGTCCGGGCGGGCGAGTTCGAAGGCATCGCCGATGATGGCGCCCCGCGAGGCCTGCTGTTTCCGGCGACCACCGCCGTGCAAGGCGACTGGATGGTGGTCACGAACCTGGCCTTGCCGCTGACGGCGGCCGAGGGCGACGAGTGGGAGGAGCAGGTGACCCGGTGGAACCTGGTCCGCTTCAGGATCCCCGGCGTCATCCGCTGACGGGTCGCAGCTGGCAGGCAAACCGTTTTTCCCGCCTCGGCCGCCGAATCCGCGCCGGCGTCCAAAGAGGCTTCCGCGCGGCGACACACCACTGGATAGGAACATCATGAGCACGATCACGACCAAGGACGGCACAGAGATCTTCTACAAGGACTGGGGCAAGGGCCAGCCGATCGTCTTCTCCCACGGCTGGCCTCTGTCGGCCGACGACTGGGACAACCAGATGCTGTTCTTCCTGGCGCAAGGGTACCGTGTGATTGCGCATGACCGCCGCGGGCACGGGCGGTCCACCCAGACCTGGACTGGCAACGAGATGGACACCTACGCCGACGACCTGGCCGCGCTCACCGCCGCGCTGGACCTGAAGGACGCGATTCACGTCGGGCACTCCACCGGCGGCGGCGAAGTGGCACGCTATCTCGGGCGCCACGGCACGAAGCGCGTCGCCAAGGCCGTGCTGATCGGTGCGGTACCGCCGCTGATGCTCAAGACAGCGGGCAACCCCGGCGGCCTGCCGATCGATGTGTTCGACGGCATCCGCGCAGGCGTCGCCGGAAACCGCGCGGAGTTCTACCGAGACATCACCCTGCCTTTCTACGGCTACAACCGAGCGGGCGCGAAGATCTCCGAAGGCATCCGCCAGCACTGGTGGCTCCAGGGCATGATGGGCGGCATCAAGGCCCACTACGACTGCATCAAGGCCTTCTCGGAAACCGACTTCACCGAAGACCTGAAGAAAATCGACGTGCCTACCCTGGTGATGCATGGCGACGACGACCAGATCGTGCCCATCGGCGCCTCGGGCCTCATGTCGGCCGAGCTGGTGAAGAACGCGCAGCTCAAGGTCTATCCTGGCCTGCCGCACGGCATGTGCGCGACGCACCCCGACGTGATCAATGCCGACCTGCTCGCTTTCGTGAAGGGCTGATCTGCGCACATGAAGCGCTGCCTCCTGATCCTGGCCATGGTCTTTGCCGGCGCCTGCGCGGCCGAGGTCGAACGCAACAGCCTCGGCATGGCTTTCGTGAAACTGCCGGCCGGCGAGTTCCTGATGGGCAGCGACGAAGCGCCCGAATCGCTGGCTCGCGCCTATCCGCAATTGCCGACGACGCGATTCGCGCAACTGGACGACGAAGGGCCGGTTCACCGCGTGCGCATCACGCGCGCCTTCTGGATGGGCCAGCACGAGGTCACGGTCGGCCAGTTCCGCCGCTTCGTCGAAGCCTCGGGCTACGTGCCCGAGTCGGTGGCCGACGGAACCGGCGGCTACGGCTGGCGCGCCGACTACGACCCGGCAACCACGAGGCGCGGCGACGCCTTCGAAGGCCGTGATCCCCGCTATTCGTGGCGCAACCCGGGCTTCAAGCAAGGCGAGGACCATCCGGTCGTCAACGTGACCTGGAACGACGCCCAGGCGCTGGCCGCCTGGTTGAGCAAGACCGAAGGGCGCCGCTACCGCCTGCCGACCGAAGCCGAGTGGGAGTACGCCTGCCGCGCCGGCACCCGCAGCCGCTACAGCTCGGGCGAGGAACCCCGCTCGCTGCTGGGCGCGGCGAACGTGTTCGACGCGAGCAGCGCCCGGTACTGGCCGCGCTGGCAATCGATGGCGGTGGACGGCGACGACGGCTACGCCTTCACTGCGCCGGTCGGCAGCTTTGCGCCGAACCCCTGGGGCCTTTACGACATGCACGGCAATGCCTGGGAGTGGGTGGCCGACTGGCATGGCGATCACTACTACGCGCAGTCGCCGCTCGACGACCCCCAGGGGCCCGTCGAGGGCGCAGTGCGGGTGCGCCGCGGCGGCTCCTGGCACACCTGGCCGTTCTACGCCCGTGCGGCCTATCGCAACTGGAATGCGCCGGACACACGCTACACGCTGGTGGGCATCCGGCTGGTGCGGGAGGTCGACCGGCACTAGTTCTCTCCCTGCAGCGGCTATACGATCGAGCTCACAGTCCCATCCGGGCACCGTGCTTGCCTCTCTCTTGCTTTCTTCCTTCCGCGGAGACGACCATGGCTCTACCACACGCCCAACCGCTCGACGTCATAGGCATCGGCCCGCTCGGCCCGACCGTGCACGAAGCCGTCAGCACCAGCCTGCTGAAGACGCAGCGTCTGCAATTGCTGCACCTCATCCTGCCCGCCCGCCGGGACCAGCCGGAGCATCACGTCGACGACGAGTGCACCATTCAATGCATCGAAGGCGATGTGGAGATAAGAATGCCGGGCGGCGTCCGCCGGCTTGCCCCTGGACAACTGGTGGTTCTTCCGGCGCGGCAGCGCCATTCCCTCAGTGCCCGAGTCGACTCGGCCGTGTTGGTGACGCTGCTGCTGCGGGACGGGGACGCAGGCGATGGTGGCGGCGCCGGCAACCGCGTGCCCCCGGTCTGACGGCGAGCGCGCAAACGGCCGGTGCGCCGCTCGACGAGCATCACTGTAGATAGGCGCGCAACATCTCCACGCGCAAGTCGCGCGGCCCGGCGCGCCACATCAAAGCGACGGAATTGGGAGCTATTGCCGGTGTCACCGACAGACGACTCACTCGCTGCTGCGCCAGCGCCGCTCTCACCGCCGTCGACGGCACCACGCCAAGGCCCAAGCCCTGTGCGACCAACTCGATGTTGGTGATGGGGCTGGTCGATTCCACCAAGGGCTGCGGCTGCGACACGCCTGCGCGAAGGAAACACTCTTCGAGTACGCGCCGCATCATGGAACTGCGGGCCGGCATCACCCAAGGTGCCTGGGCCAGCGCGGCCCAGCCGACCCGGCGCTTGCCGGCCAGCGGGTGGCCGGGCGGGGCGATCACGCTGAACTGTGCCTCGAACAGCTTCTCGTAGGCCAGCGTCGCACCCAGGTCTTCGGGCATCTGCGCTGGATAGCTGGTGACGAGCGCATCGACTTCGCCCGCCGCGAGCGCCCTCAGGAGGCTAGGTACGCGCTCTTCCAGCAGCGTGATCCGCAGCGGGGGGGCGCCGCCGGCGAGCCGCGCCAACACGGGGGGCAAGTAGCCTTGCGCCACGAAAGGCGGTGCTCCGATGCGCAACGTTTGCGCCGGCTTCGCCGCCACGACGTCCTGGTGGATGTGGCCCAACTGCGCCAGCAGCAGCGCGGCGCCGTTGAGGGCGACCTGGCCGCGCGCCGTGGGTGCGATGCCGCGTGCACTGCGCTCGAACAACTGAACCCCGAACGCGGCTTCGATCTCGCCCAAAGCCTTGCTCAGCGCCGGTTGGGTCAGGTGCATGGCATGCGCGGCGGCGCGCAGGCTGCCGCCCTCCTCCAGCGCCAGCAGCAGTTGCAGGTGGCGAAAGCGCAGACGGGCAGCGAGGCGGTCAGGATTGATGGCCATCAGGGCGATTACCAAAAGCTGTCGAAGACTGAAAACATAACACTTCCGGATATCGCGGCGCGCACCTATCCTTGCCTTCGACCTTTCAAGGAGACACTCCATGCAGCGACGCCACATCCTGGCTGCCTCCCTGCCCTTTGCCTTGGCCGCAGCGGGCGTGCGGGGGGCCGAGGCTTTCCCCAGCCGTCCGGTACGGATCGTCGTGCCGTACGCCGCCGGTGGCGGACCGGATGTGCTGGTGCGCCAGATAGGGCCTCGCCTGGGCGAGATCCTGGGACAACCCATCGTGCTGGAGAACAAGGTCGGTGCGGCCGGCGTGCTGGCGGCACAGTTCGTAGCGCAGCAATCGCCGGACGGCTACAACCTCCTGATGGGGTCCAACACGCACCTCATCCAGAAGCTCCTGCAGCCCCAGTTGAAGTTCGGCCCGATCGCCGAGTTCGTTGCGGTCAGCAACATGGCCGTCTCGCCCACCGTCATGGTGGTTCGCGCCGACGGCCCGTTCAGGAAGGTGGAGGACGTGATTGCCGAAGCCAAGGCGGCCCCCGGCATGCTCAATTACAGCTCCGGAGGCATCGGCACGTCGGCTCACCTGGCGGGGGCGACGCTGGTGTCCCTCGCCGGTGTGACGGCGACGCACATCCCGCTCAAGGGGTCTGTAGAGATCACCGCCTCGCTGCTGCGCGGCGACACCGATTTCGCATTTCCGGTGGCGGGCACCGGCATCCCGCAGGTGAAGGGCGGGAAGCTTCGGATGCTCGCCACCACGGGCGCGCAGCGGCTGAAAGACTTCCCTGATGTGCCGACGCTGCACGAAGTGCTGAAGAGCGAACTCGCCGTGCAGGAATCCTGGTTCGGCTTCTGGGCGCCGGCACGGACCACGGACGCCGTGGTGGCGCGGTTGCATGCTGCCTCGCAGAAGGTGCTGGCAGATCCCGCGGTCAGGAAGCGGTTCGAGGCAACCGGCAACTCGCCGGCCCTCACCGAATCGGCGCAGGCGTTCGCGAGCTTCGTCCAAGACGAAAACCGCAAGTGGGCCGATGTGATCAGGGTCACCGGCATTACCGGAAGCTGAGGAGCAGGCATGCTGCAGGCATTGAAGGGCGTGCGCGTCGTCGACATGTCCCACGTGATCGCGGGGCCGCTGGCCTCGTTCTACCTGGCACAGATGGGCGCAGAGGTCGTCAAGGTGGAATCGCCTCACGGCGGCGACGTCATGCGCCACGGTCGCGTCGGCGAAGGCGACACGCCGGACGGCTTCGTGGCGCTGAATGCAGGCAAGTCGTCGGCGGCCATCGACATCAAGACCCCGGAGGGCGCTGCGGCAGTTCGCGAATTGGCCCGTACGGCCGACGTCTTCATCGAAAACTTCCGCCCCGGCGTGGTGGCGCGCTACGGGCTCGATGAAGCGTCGATCCGCGAGTTGAACCCGTCGGTCATCTACTGCTCCATCTCCGGCCATGGGCAGCAGGGTTCCTGGAGTCAGCGCGGAGCCTACGACCACGTCGTGCAGGCGCTCACCGGAATGATGATGATGTCCGGCGATGACCCGCAGGGCGCACCCATCAAGGTGGGGTTCCCGGTGATCGACGTGGCCGTCGGCATGCTGGCCGCCATGGCCATCTCCGCCGCGCTGTACCAGCGCGCGCGCGACAGCAAGGGGCAGACCATCGATGCGTCCATGGTGCAGGCGGCATTGATGCTGATGTATCCCAATGCCAGTGCTTTCCTCAGCAGCGGCGCGGAGCCACAGCGGGTGGGCAACCGCGGTTACACCGGCAGCCCGACCGCCGATACTTATCGCTGCGCCGACGGGTGGCTCGCCACCGCGGCAAACACCCCGGCGCAGTTCCGCAAGCTCACCGCGGTGCTGGGCCTGCAGGAACTGTGCACCGACGCCCGGGCACTGGACCTCGGAGCCTTCAACAGCGACGGTGGCTTCGTCGTTGCGCGCGACCTGCCGTATCTGCGAGAGCGCTTCTGCGCGTCATTCGCGACGCGCAGCGCGACCGACATGGAGCAGCGGTTGAACGCGGTCGGCGTGCCCGCCGCCCGCGTTCGCAGATTGGGCGAGTTCCTGCGCGAGGTGGAGGAGGGCGACAAGCTGCCGCTGCCGATGCTGCGCTTCCAGCAGGGCGAGCGCATCGTGCGCACACCCGGACTGGGTTTCCGCAGCAGCGACATGGAAGGTGACGCAATGTCCCGCCGCGCAGCGGAGTCACTGGGCGAGAGCACTGGCCGGCTGGTTCGGCCGGGCACAGCGACCTAGGAGCCTTCGGGCATGAAACGTGGCACTCCAGATGCAGCGCGATCCTTGCCGTGGGCCTCGCCGTCCAAAAAGGTCGAGGAGATCGCGCAGATGTGGAAGTTGACGCGTTCCAGATCGCTGATCAGATCGAGATGCTGTGAACTGGTCTCAATGCTCTCTGGCGTTCCATCCGTCAAGCGCGCCAGATGTGCATGGCTGCATTCCTTCACGCGCTCCCCGTACCGCCGTCGCGCGGAGGCGAGGTTGCGCGCGTCTTGCGGGCTGCGATGGATGAACACTGCCATCGCAAGGTTCAGATTTGCCAGCGTCAGAGCGTACAACTCCCCGATTTCGCGAAGCCCCGCAGCGGAAAACTGCTTTCCCGCGGCGATGTTGCGTTTCTCGATGCGTTCCAGCAAGCGCTCGATGATGTCAGCCACTTGCTCGAGGTTGATGGCGAAAGCAGTGATTTCCGTCCAACGTTGATCGTCTTCGGCGCTCAAGGCTTTTCGCGCGAGGCGGGTCAGGTAGTGCTTGATACCAGAACACAGCGCGTCGACCTCATCGTCCATCGCCCTCATCTGGCGGGCGAGCGCTGAATCGTTCTCCTGAATTGCGCGAAGGCTGCCGCGAATCATTGTTTCAACGAGATCCGCTTCATGGATTGCTTCGCGAGCAGCGCACGAAATGGCCAAGCTTGGCAAGGACAGGGAATCGGCATGAAGGCGCAACGGTCGACCCCCGGTCGCGACATCGGATCGCTCGCGCAGCACGATCTGAATGACCGCGGAAAACCTCTCCGTCAAGCACAAGCAGAGCAAGGCGACAGCGAAGTTGAACGCCAGATGAAAGCCGACTACGACAGTGCCGTGCGAGAGGCTCGACGCTTCGGCGACGTCCAGCCAGAGCATGATGAACGGCGCGAACAACGCGACGCCGCAAACCTTGAAGAGCAGGTTTCCCAATGGGAGCCTTCGTTCCTCGACGCTGCAGCGCGAAGCGTTCATGACCGCCAACAGCCCGCTGCCGAGATTGGCGCCGAGCACGAGGCCGATGCCGGTCGACGTCGATATGGCGCCGGTCGCAGCGAGCGTGCCTGTGAGAATCACGATCGCAAGGCTCGAATAGGCGGCTACGGTGAGTGTTGCACCCAAGGTAATCAGGAGCAGCAGATCATCACTGACCGACGCCAGCAGGGAACGCGTCACGGCCGAACCGGTCAGCGCCGATGTCGATGCGCCTATGAGATGCAGCGACCACAGCATGAGCCCGACGCCGATCAGGCATTTGCCGACGTGGGCCGCGGTGCTCGCTCCTCGAGCCTTGCAAAGGGGAACACCAACCAAGAGGAAGAGCGGCGACATCCACGATAAGTCGAACGAGAAGATCAGTGCCATCACGCTCGTTCCCACATCGGCACCCAACATGAGAGCCAAGGCCAGGGGGAGACTCAAGATTCGTTGACCCACGAAGCCTGACACGATCAGCGCAGTCGCCGTGCTGGACTGAAGCACGGCGGTAATGGCGAACCCGGAACCCGCCGCGGTTACCCGGTTGCCCGCGGCGCGCGCGAGCATATGCCGCAGACGGGTACCGAAGGCCTTCAGGAGCGACGAGCGCATCACGCCGCTGGCCCAAATCAGCAGAGCGATCGCAGCGAGCAGGTTCAGGAGCTGCGTCATCGTCGCCGATCAATCCATCTTGACGCCGGCAGCACGCACCACGTCGCCCCAGGCGCGCGTTTCGCCCGCCATGAAGCGCGCGAAGTCCGTCGAACTGCCGCCGCCGGGTTCCGCCCCGTCGTCAGCGAGTGCTTTGCGCACCGCAGGTCGCTGCAGTGCGGCGAGGGTCGCCTCGGTCAGCCTGTCGACCACGGCCTTCGGTGTCTTGGCCGGTGCAAGAAGCCCCGCCCAGGAGGTAACGGAAAAGGATCTGAGACCTGCTTCCTTCATCGTCGGAAGGTCTGGTGCCGCGGCAGAGCGCTCGTCGGAGGTCACGGCCAAGCCCTTCAGTTTGCCGCCCTTCACCTGTCCTATGGCGCTGGGGATGGTTTCGAAGGCGAATTGCACCTCGTTCGACATCACGGCCAGCATTGCCGGGCCGCCGCCCTTGTAGGGTACATGGGTGGCTTCCACGCCAGAGATCGACTTGTAGATCTCACCCGCAAGATGGCCGGGCGAGCCGGTGCCGGCGGAGGAGAAATGCAGCTTGTCCGAGTTTGCCTTGGTGTAGGTGATGAAGTCCTGCACATTGTTGACAGGCAGCTGGGGCGCCGCCATGAGCAGCAGAGGGTACTTGGCCACCAGCATGATCGGCTCGAAACTCTTGACCGGGTCGAACTTGAGGTTCGAATAGAGGTGCGGGTTGATCGACTGGCTGCTGAGCGTCGCCATGAAGATGACGTACCCGTCGGGTGCGGCCGTCGCCGCCAGTTCAGCCGCAAGATTGCCCGCTGCACCGGGCCGGTTGTCGACGATGACCGATTGTCCGAGCGTCTCGGTCATGGCCTGTGCGAGCACGCGAGCCAGCTTGTCGGTCGAGCCCCCGGGTGCGAAGCCGACGACCATGCGCACTGGTTTCGACGGAAAGGCCTGGGCCATGGCGGGCTGAATGGCTGCGCTCGCCAACGCCATCGCCAATGCCGCGTGCATTCTCAGACGTGGGTATCTCATCGTGTGTCTCCGTTTGTGGTTTACCGTGGAAATCCGAAATCCGGCGCGCCGCGCCGGCTGCGCTAGCCGAGGTCGTTCAATGCGAGCGAGAGCACGTCGAAGTTGCGCAGCCCCCGCGTCGAAACTTGGCGCAACCTTCGGTTGAAGAGCAGTGGCACGCGCTGCTCCGATAGACCGCCGTGCGAGCGCAGCGGTACCGTGAGACCGGAAAGGTCGTGCTTATCCGACGAGGTACCCAGAACCGTGAGGCGATGCGAGAGCACAACGAGATCGCCGATGCGATCGGGCGGAAGCTCGAATCGCGCTGCGGCCTGCTCCCGCGTCAGCACTTCTTCAACCCCGTCGGTGGCCGCGATCAATTCGGCCATGGCGGGGATGCGCGCGGCGTCGGAGACATACACGGTGGCGTAGGAGCCGAGCGCGCCGTGGTGGACGACGTAGGGGTCGGTGATCGGCAGGAGCACGCGCCCCTCCTTGCCGTCTTCGCCGGCGTCGTCCAGCACGTCCTGCAGGAAGACAATGTTGGGACGGCCGAGCGCATCGGTCTTGGCGTTCATGCCGTGGTCGGCCGTGATGGCGATCACCGCACCCATCTCGTCGAGCTGGGCGAGGTAGCCGTCCATCATGGCGTAGAAGGCGTTGGCGGCCGGCGTGCCGGGGGCGGCCTTGTGCTGCACGTAGTCGGTCGTGGACAGATACATCAGATCCGGCCTTTCGGTACGCATGAGCATCACGCCCGCCGCAAAAACAAACTCGGAGAGGTCCGCGCTGTAGACCGAGGGCACTGGCCTCCCGGTCTTCGCGACAAGCGAGTCGATGCCGTTCTGATCCACGGTCGCCTGGTCTGCCTTCTCCGCAGAGAAGCAGATGCCCTTCAGCCCGTGCCCGAGCAGCGACCGCAGCTTGTCCTTGGCCGTGACGACCGCGACCTTCTTGCCGGCGACCGCCATCTCAGCCAATACCGTGGGCGCGCGAAGGTATTTGGCGTCGTTCATCAGCACTTCCTTCTGCTGCTCCTGGTCGAAGAAGTAGTTGCCGCAGATGCCGTGCACGCTTGGTGGCGCGCCAGTCACGATTGACAGGTTGTTGGGGTTCGTGAAGGAGGGCATGACGCAGTTGCCCGACAGCACCGTCCCTCGCCGCGCGAGTGATTCGAGAAACGGGACGGCCTTCGCCTGGATGGCCTGGTTGATGTAGTCCTGCTCGCAACCATCCACGCAGACCACGACGGTGGGCGTGAGAGGCAGGCGATAGGAGCGGTTGTTGACGGTAATGGATGTGGGGTTCATGGCCAGGACTCTAGGCCGTCAGCTTTACTGACACCATCGACTAATATTGCGGTTTGCGTGAGAAAAACTGACAGATAGCCCCGCCATGCCGCATTCCATGCCCCCGCTCAACGCCTTGCGCGTCTTCGAAGTCGCCGCGCGCGCCGGCAGTTTCACGGAGGCTGCACGCGAGCTCCATCTCACCCATGGCGCAGTCAGCCGCCAGATTCAGCTCCTGGAAGCAGCGCTGGGCCAGGCGCTCTTTCGAAAGGAAGGCCAGCGCATGGTGGCCACCGAGCACGCGAAGGCCTTTGCACGCGAGATCAGCGCCGCTTTTGACCACATCACCGACGCGTCGACGCGCTACGGAAAATTGCTCACCAGCAAGGTCGTGCGCGTCAATGCGCCCGCAACCTTCGCGATGCGATGGCTCATTCCCAAGCTCGACGAATTCCGGGCGCGCCATCCGAAGACGGAGGTGCGCGTCTCCACCGCCTTCAGCAGTGACCCGATGTTCAAGGGCAGCTTCGACCTCGCGATACGGCGCTCGCCTGGCGATCTGAGCCAGTTCGAGGTGACGCCACTGTTCCAGGAATGGAGCACGCCGATCGCGAGCCCCGCCTTGGTCAAGAAGCGAGCGCTGCGCAGCCCCGTCGATCTGCGATCGCGAACCCTGCTATTCACGGAAACGAGGCCGGGCGATTGGGAGGAATGGCTCGGTGCCGTGGGTTGCCGGGACCTGCGCTCGACACAGCAACTGCGCTTTGATCATTTCTTTGTCACCCTGCAGGCGATCGTCGACGGAATGGGGTTCGGCATGGGCACGTTTCCCACACTTTCAGCGGACCGCGAAGCCGGCAGAATCTGCACCCCTTTTGCCGGCGAGCTCGTGCCAGGCAGCACCTATTTCTCGATCGTTCCACTGGACTCGGACAAGCCGAAGCACCTGCGCGAGTTTCAGGCTTGGCTCGAGCAATGCTCCGCTACATCATCCAAGGCGTTCGAAAATGACTTTGGTGCACAGCGCCTTCGCGGCTCGCCGCTCCCGACTGGCTAGACCGACGCCAGCAGCCTCGTGACGTCGACGCCCAATGCCTTGGCCAGCCGCTCGATGTTGTCCAGCGACACATTGCGTTCCGCGCGCTCGACAGATCCGACGTAGGTGCGGTGCAAGCCTGCAAGATCGGCAAGCTGTTCTTGCGAAATCTCGCGCGCGGCACGTTCTGCACGCAGGCGAGCTGCGAGCCTGGTGCGCGCAGATTGTTGAGCCTTCCCTCGTCGTTCCATGTCGAGGAGAGTGCAAGCTATGCCTACTTTGAGTCTACAGACTTTGAGTAGCATCTTGAGTACACTTCAGATGCTGCTCGTCCGGGCGGCGCTTATCTCAACCTGACCTGAGGCGTCGTGCCAATCGCGTTGCCACGTCGGATCGCACATGAAGTTCTCCCACATGTCCTGACTCAACACGAAGACATGGAGGCCGCGGCTTTGCTGGTGCGGGCCGGTCACGTGGAAGCGAGGATGCAACTCGCCCCGTGTCTCTCGGGCGGCCTTCCTTGCCCGGCTATCGTGGTCAGCAGCATCACTCTCTCCGGTCGAGCCGTTCTCAATTCATCGGGCTCCGATCGCCCACGGCAGTTGCGCTGACGCCTCGCCGTAAACCTCTCCGCGTCCGACAACTCCCGTCAAAACAGCGGGATACAAAAAGGGCCCCTTTGCAAGGAGCCCCACATGCCTCGACACGCGTTTGCCCTCCATTTCTCGCTCGGCGCATTGGCCTGCGCGGCAAGCCTCATCGGCCCCGCCGCTTGGGCGCAGGCGAAGGGTGCCGCTTCGCAGTCAGAACGCGACCGCGCGACCTGCGACGGCGTGCAGCAGGACCGCGAAGCCTGTCGCCGCGAGGCCGGTGCGGCGAAGCAGGAAGCGCAGCGCGGCGGCCTGGCGCCGGCCGGCCAGGCCGAGCAGAATGCGCTGGCGCGCTGCCAATTGCTGCAGCCGGCGGCGGATCGCGCCGATTGCGAGGCGCGCGTCAGGGGCGCGGCCACCAGCAGCAGCGGCAGCGTGATGGGCGGCGGCGTGATCCGCGAGAGCGTCACGCCGGTCCCGGCCGCGCCGCCGTCGCCGGCTCGCTGAAGTTGCGCTCCCATCGCCGACGAACTTCTTCAAGAAGGCTCAGCATGAAAATCGAAACCCTGCACACCCATCCTGCCCCGCAACAGGCCGATGCTGACGTGGAGATCTTGCCCATGCCCGTGGCGGGCAACGATATCGGGCCCGCCCCCGCGCTGGATGATGGCGCGATGCGCGCGGAGACACCATCGAAGCTGCACCGCACCTGGGACAAGGTGCGCGCAACGGTGACGTCCCTGCCCGGTCGTGCCCGTCAGGCCAAGGCGCAGGGCGCGCGCTACGTGGCGGAGGAGCCGGTCAAGGCCACGATGATGGCGGCGGCCGGCGGTGCTGCGCTGGCCATGATCCTGCGAGCCGCGGCCCGCCGCGGCAAGCACTGATCCGCGATACCCCGAGCCTCGAGACCGCCTCGGCATCTGAACCTACGCCAACAAGCGCCGGGCGCAACTGGCCGCGCCGGTGCCGCGCGGGAACCATGCGCGCATGCCCGACAGCGATGCAATGCCCTTTCCCGACGCGCGAACCAGCCCCGCGGGCGGGGGCACCCTCTGGCCCCGCGTCCGCCGCCTGGCCTTGCCCGTGCTGGGCGTCGTGGTGCTCGGGCTGTTGCTGTCCCATGCGCATAAGGTCGACTGGGCCGGCGCCTGGCAGGCGCTCAGGCGCTATTCGCCCGCGGTGCTGCTGGCCGCGCTGGCACTGTGCACGGCGAGTCATGTGCTGTATGGCTGCTATGACCTGATCGGGCGGCACCACACGCGGCACGGCCTGCCTCGCTGGCGCAGCTGGGCAATTGCGGTCACCAGCTACGCCTTCAACCTCAATTTGGGCTCGTTGGTGGGCGGCGTGGCGATGCGCGCACGGCTCTACGCGCGGGCCGGCATCGACGAGACCACGGTGGCTCAGATCGTGGGACTCAGTCTCGCGACCAACTGGCTGGGCTACGGGCTGGTGGCGGGTTGCGTGTTCGCCGCCGGCGTGGTCGAGCCGCCGGAGCAGTCCCAGCTGGGGGAGGGCGCCTTTCGCGCGCTGGGCGTGCTGATGCTGCTGCTGGCCGCGGCCTATGTGCTGGCCTGCGCAAAGGCACAGGGCAGGCAGTGGCAGGTGCGCGGGCGCCGGGTCCAGCTGCCCTCGGCGCGGCTGGCCCTGGTCCAGCTCGGCACGTCGGCGGCGAACTGGGCCTTGATGGGCTCGGCCATGTACCTGCTGCTGGGCGGCAAGGTCTCGTATCCGGTCACGCTGGGGGTGATGCTGGCAGCCTCGATCGCCGGTGTGGTGACGCCGATCCCGGCCGGCCTCGGTGTGCTGGAAGCGGTGTACCTGGCGCTGCTCTCGGGCTCGGTGCGCCAGGGCGCGTTGATGGGCGCGTTGCTGGCCTATCGCGCGCTGTACTACCTGGTGCCGCTGGGCGGCGGGCTGGTGCTCTATCTGCTGCTGGAGCGGTACGCCTGCGCGCATCCACCCGCGCAGGCCGAAGGCACCGCGATGCTCAGCCCACCACCACCTCGCTGATCTGCATCACCGGCTTGAGGTCCGTGTAGTTCGCAACGTCGGCCATGATCGCCTTCACGTGCGGGCCGAAGGCCGCCTGGAAGCTCTCCACGGAATCGCAGTAGATGTGGCACATGCCGATGTAGGGGGCCGGCGCGCCGGGCGCGCCTCCCGCCAGGCCTTTGTCGATCGTGTAGGACTTGCAGGCGTCGCCCATCTTCTCCTTGAGCATGGGCATGTGCTTGTCGCGGTAGTAGTCGTGGTCGAACCGGGCGCCTGCGGTGTTGGGGTACATCACGCTGACCTTGATCATTTGCTTATCTCCGTGTTGCAAGGCCCGTGAGCATAGGAGATGGCGCGGCGCCGAACAAGCGCGGCGGCGTGGAGCCTCAGCTTCTCCGCGGACCGATGACATCGGAGATCGACGACGCCACGGCGGCCCATTCCTCGGGCGTCAGCAGCTGCGCGGTCTGGGAGTGGAGCAGGGTGTCCTCCTGGTCGAGGTGGTCGAGCATCAGGCGGCGGTGCTCCTCCAGCAGGTCCTCGACGGCGGCGGCGGCCACCGCGTTGCCTGCCCGGGCCTGCGCGACCTTGGCCTTCGCCAGCGAGAGCAGGGCGTCGCAGCGCTCGCGCTGCCGCTCAAGCCGATCGAGAAGGTCGTCTGCCTCCTCGGACCTGCCGCGCAGGATCTGGACCAGGACGACGCCCTTGGGGCGATGGGTCGCTTCGTCGAAGGCCTGGAGGCGTTCGATCAGGCGCACGATGGACGACGCCGCGGGCCCGTCTCGCTTCCAGTCGTCGCACTTCAGCGCGCGTGCGAGCAGGCCCAGCAACTCACGCATGCGTGCATGCTCGGCACGCAAGACGGTCCACGCGCATTCGGCGGCCAACATGTTCGCCCCCTTTAGAACAGTGCCTCCGGGGAATTGCCCCCGGGAAGTTCCGGCTGTACCCACGAAGCCGTTCTACTGCGTTGCGGCCGGTCCCGCAAGGTGGACTTTTCCGCTTTACGCGGGGATGCACGCGGCAGTGTGCTGCAGCTTGTCCTGCAGGTCGATGGCAGCTTGCGCGGCCTGTGCGGCTCAGCCGCCGCGCCGTTCCCAGAAGCCGCGGTGTGTGGCGACCATCTCGTCGGCCACCTCGGGCACCGGGCCGATCACCTCGATCGCCTTCTGGCCGCGTGCGAAGACCTCGCGGCAGGGCAGGGAGAGCGTGGGGTTCTCGGGATGGCTGCCGGTCAGTGCCAGCAGCGCCGTCTCCTCGGCGCCGTAGACCACGCGGCCGATGTTGGCCCAGTACACGGTGCCGGCACACATGGCGCAGGGCTCGAAGGTGGTGACCAGGGTGCACTGCGCCAGGTACTGGGCCGGGTAGTTGAGCGCGGCCATGCGCGCCAGCGTGGCCTCGGCGTGCTGCACGGTGTCGATGTTGCCCTGCTCGGCCAGCACTGTTTCGCCGTCGGGCGCGACCAGCAGCGCACCGAAGGGGTGGCGGCCCATCGTCATCGCCCGCCGCGCGACGTGGTCGGCGCGGCGCAGGGCGCGGATGGCCTGCCGCCTATTCATTCTGGGAGCCGCGGTGCGCCCAGGCCGTGGTGTGCTTCTCGATGGCGCTGAAGAGCTCGTACATCAGCATCGCCATCGCGCCCACCACCATCAGCCCGGCGAAGGCCAGGCCCATCTGCATGGCCGAGCCGGCCGAGATCAGCAGGTAGCCGATGCCCTCGTTGGCGGCCGTCATCTCGCTCACCGTGGTGCCGACGAAGGCCAGCGTGATCGCCACCTTGAGCGAGGCGTAGAAGTAGGGCATGGAGCGCGGCAGGCCGATCTTCACCAGCACGTCCCAGCGCTTGGCGCCCAGCACGCGCAGCACGTCCTCCAGCTCGGGTTCGAGCGTCGCCAGACCGGTGGCGATGTTGACCATGATCGGGAAGAAGCTGATCAGGAAGGCGGTGAGGATCGCCGGCCCGACGCCGATGCCGAACCACACCACCAGGATCGGCACGAAGGCTGCCTTGGGCAAGGCATTGAAGGCCGTCATGAGCGGGTACATCGCGGCATAAGCCAGGCGTGAGCTGCCGACCACGAAGCCCAGCAGCACGCCCACCACGATCGCCAGCCCGAAGCCCGCCATCGTGACCCAGAAGGTGCGCCAGGCATGGCCTGCAATGATCGCCTTGAACTCCCAGAACTGCGTCCAGATCCGCCACGGGCTCGGAAAGATGAACTCCGAGACCCCGAAGGCCGAGCAGATGATCTGCCACAGCACGATCACGGCCACCAGCAGCAACCAGGGCGACCAGCGTTCGAGTTGCCTGTTGTTCATGCCGCGACCACCCCAGCCCCGCGAATCGCGCCGATGTGCCCGCGCAGCTCCAGCACGATGTCGGTGAATTCCTTGGTGTAGGTGAGCTCCAGCTCGCGCGGGCGCGGCAGCTCGATCTCGCGCTTGACCACGAAGCGGCCCGGGCTCTTGCTCATCACGTACACCGTGTCCGCCAGGAACACCGACTCGCGCAGGTCGTGCGTGACCAGGATCACGTTGAAGCGCTGCTCGGTCCAGAGGTCGCGCAGGATGCACCACAGCTCCTCGCGCGTGAAGGCGTCGAGCGCGCCGAAGGGCTCGTCGAGCAGCAGCATCTTGGGCTCGTGGACCAGCGCGCGGCAGATGCTGGCGCGCTGCTGCATGCCGCCCGAGAGCTGCCAGGGGAACTTGTCCTCGTAGCCGCCCAGGCCCACCTTCTGCAGCAGGCGCCGGGCGCGCTCCTCGTACTCCTTGCGCTTCGCCTTGAAGTTCGAGCGGTAGGGCTCGACGATTTCCAGCGGCAGCAGCACGTTGTCGACCGTCGTGCGCCAGGGCAGCAGCGAGGGCGCCTGGAAGGCCATGCCCGAGATCTTGACGGGGCCGGTCACCGGCTGGCCGTCGATCCGGATCTTGCCCATCGAGGGCATCTTCAGCCCCGTCGTGAGCTTCATGAAGGTGGACTTGCCGCAGCCCGATGGCCCGACGATGGCGATGAACTCGCCGCGCTTGACCTGCAGGTCGATGGCCTCGACCGCGAAGTGGTTGGCGCGCAGCAGCTCCTCGTTGTAGGCGAGCCAGACGTCCTGGAAATCGACGAAGGGCGAGGTCTCGGCGACCGCCATTACTTCTTGAGGATGTTGAGCTCGGCCGCCGGCGGGAGCAGGGCGGCCGTCCACACCGCGTCCGGGCTCACGCGCGTCTTGGTGTTGAACGCGTCCGAGACCTGCGAGGCCATCAGCGAAAGACGGCCCGCGTTGACCGCGCCGAAGCCCTCGGCGCGTGCGTCGGGGCTGTTGATCACGGTGTCGATGGCCAGTTTGAGCCGGCGCGTTTCCAGCGCGCTGTCGATGATGCCGTCGCGCTTCTTGACCGACTCGATGGCCACGGCCGGATTGGCGAGCACCTCCTTCGCCCCCTTGGCAAAGGCCGAGAGGAAGGCCTTGACCGCGGCCGGGTTCTCCTTGATCAGCTTGGGCGAGGCGATGATCACGTTGCCGTAGAGCTTCACGCCGTAGTCGGGGTAGGGCAGCACCACGACGTCGGCCGCCTTGGCGCCGCGCGCCTCCAGGTTGAGCAGGGAAGTGAAGGTGAAGCCGGTGATGGCGTCGATGTCGCCGCGGATCAGCATGGTCTCGCGCAGCGTCGGGTCCATCGCGGTCCAGTTCACCGCGCCGATGTTGTTGGCCTTGGCGAAGATCGGGAAGGCGCGGCGGCCGGCATCGAAGACCGGGGCGCCCAGCTTCTTGCCCGCCAGGTCCGCGGGCTTGGTGATGCCGCTCTTCTTCAGCGTCATCACCGAAGCCGGCGTGTTGTTGTAGACCATCATCACCGCGACTGGCTTGTTCGGGCTGTCGGGGTTGTTGGCGTGGAACTCCATCAGCGCCGCGAGGTCGGCGAAGCCCATGTCGTAGGCGCCGGAGGCCACCCGCGTCACGGTGCCGCCGGACCCGTTGCCCGCGTCGATGGCGACGTCGAGCCCGGCATCCTTGAAGTAGCCCTTGGCGGCCGGATGCAGGAAGAGGGCGGCCGGGCCCTCGAAGCGCCAGTCGAGCTGGAACTTGATCGGCACAGGCGCCTGGGCGTGGGCGGTGACGAGGCCGAAGCTGAGCGCCGAGGCGGCAAGAAAGGTGTGGAGCAGTTGGCGCTTGTTCATGCGGTGTTCGTGAAAGATGAGTGCCCGGCATTCAAGCAAATTCGGTGCCGGCACGCACTTGGTGCGAACCCTTCCGGTTGAGCCAAGGAAGTGCATGCGGGCCTTGCGCTCCCAATGAAGAACGCCCTGCCGCGCGCACCGCGGCGGGGCGTACATTCTGGTGCGAGCCACCAGCCTGACCTGGCCTAATCTAGTGAATGACTGCCCAGCCAATCCAACTGGCCATGGCGATCGCAAGCGCAATGTTGCCCATCGCACATAGCCTCTGCCCTTGCGCTTCGTATCTTCCCGATGCGAGCGACCAGAGCATTCCCGTGGAGAAGATTCGATCGGAGTCCCCAAGCGACTTGTCCTTGAAGTGCGAGGATGCGGCAAGTCCAAGCGTGCAGTAGGCAAGAGCCGCCAATGTCCCTGCGGCAAATAGCAACCAAGTCGTGTTCAATACTGCGGGCCTCCACCTAGCTCAAGCCGCGTATACAAGAATCCAAAGCAGGATGCTTGCTACTGCGATAGCCAGCCCGTGCTTACAAATGCGCTGCCCTTCCTCGTCGTACCGCTTTAAGTCCAGACACCACCAGAGTGACCAGCCGACGACCTTGTCCATTTCGTCGGCATCGCGCAGATGCTTGATGGCCGAGATGCCAAGGGCGGCATACCACAAGCCAAGGGCTGCTGCGAGGCAGCCCAAGATCAGATCAGGCATGTTCATTTCTATTGGTCCATAGAACCAGTGTCGAGTGAAGGCGCAAACGGGACGGACACATGAGGTCCGATACGCAAGCAAAACCGGCCGTCTGCCTTGATGGACGGACCCAAGAATGCGCCACCAAAGCGCTTTGATACCGGAAGCCCAGGTGGCTGGAGTTGGACATTTGAGTTGCTGGGATTTTTCCGGCAGCTTTCAGGCTCCGGCTTGGGCGGTGGTGGTGGATCGCAGATTTCAATCCCGCCGCCGAAGCTCAATTCAGCGCTGAACTGAGGGCCAGGATCTTGTGTGCCTCCGCTCACGCATGCTAGGCCCATGCAACCAAATCCAGCTACTGTTGGGCTTGCACGGTATGACTGTCCACCGGGCCTGCCAACCACACCACTTCCTTGGCCCATCAGCCCGAAGGGGTCCGTGTACAGCAGTGGATTGCCCTCGGCGTAAAGATACCCGTTTGGCCCACCCAGAAGCCCGATGGGATCGAACTGCGTGTACCTGCCATCAGGCGGCCGGTATTCCCTGAACCCATTCGAATTGAGGCCGCTTTCGACGTCGAAGTACATCGCCCCTGCCTGCGACGAAAACAGCATGCTTCCCAGCACCACCAGCGCTTTGAACTGCTTCATCTGCCCACCATCCCCCTGATGCTTCTGCCCTGTTGAACATCTTCGATCCGCACGTAGCCCAGATCGATTGCCTTGTGCATCGTGGCCTTCGCTTGCAGAGCGTACGAAGAAGACTCGGCACCGGACGTGAGCTTGCTGTAGTACGAATACGCTTCGGCGATCTGCTCGTACGTTTCGGCGCGGCGAGGCGCCAGCGTGAGCGAGGCCTTCAGGTACTGAAGGCAAGTCGCCACATCTTTGCGCATCGCGTGGATGTAGGCGTTGCAAGTGATCAACACGCCCAAATGCTCGCGCAATGTCAGCGGTCGCATGTAGGCGCCGCTCTTCAGTGCCGTTGCATTCACCCCATGGCGCTTGATGTAGTCGTCGTCGGTAAAGCGCTTTCCGCCACTGGTGGCTTCGATGTTGCCGTGCGGAAATGCAGGATCGACGTAACGCGCGAAGGCGTGATCAGGAACGCAGACAAGGGCGATCGGGTAGCCCAGTCGCTGTCCGACGGCCACGTACAGCAGCGGCATCGAGACGCACATTCCCTTGCCCGTCTCGAGCAAGCCATGCAGCAAATAGTTGAGCGGCTTCTGGCGGCCTTGTGGGTCATGGTCGTAGCGGATGCCGCGCTCCTGAAAGAACACGGTGTTCATCGCCCAGACGCGCTCTTCGGGGTCATTCGGCGATTTGACCTTTCGCCGAACCGCCGCCGCCATGGCATCGAGTTGCCGCGAAAAGCTCTCGATGTCGACCGATGGATAGAACTCTTGTGACAGCGCGAATGACGCACGGCCGACATCGATTCGATCCTCGGGTAACCAGCGCAGGCTTTCCAGCCTGCTGGCGCCAGCCCAAGCCGCAGGCACGGCAGACACCGCTGCGCAGAGCAGACTTCGTCTCTTCATGTTTCCTCCCTGAAATCGCCTGTCGATCAGGCTGGAATTGATTTCGGAGGCGGATCATAGAGGCAAAATCGACGAACGAGAACCGCTCGTCGGCTGTCATGACTGGATGAAGAATGCCCCGCCGCGTACACAGCGGCAGGGCGTTCTTTCGGGTGCGCCGCCTACTTGGCCGAGCTCGCGTTGGCCACGGCCAGCGCCGTCATGTTGAGCACCCGGCGCACGGTCGCCGAAGGCGTGAGGATGTGCGCCGAGCCGCTTGCACCCATGAGGATCGGCCCGACCGTCACGCCGTTGCCGCCTGTCATCTTCAGCACGTTGAAGAGGATGTTGGCGGCATCGAGGTTGGGGCAGATCAGCAGGTTGGCCGAGCCGCTGAGCGTGGTCTCGGGCAGGGCGTTGTGGCGCACGGTGTCGGACAGCGCGGCATCGCCGTGCATCTCGCCGTCGCATTCGACGTCGGGGGCCATCTTCGCGAACAGGTCGCGTGCCAGCCGCATCTTGCGCGCCGAGCCACGCTCGGAGGAGCCGAAGTTCGAGTGCGAAAGAAAGGCCACCTTGGGCGGCAGGCCGAAGCGCCGCACCTCCTCGGCCGCCATCACAGCGATCTCGGCCAGTGTCTGGGCGTCCGGGTCTTCATGCACGTTGGTGTCGGCAATGAAGAGGGTGTACTTCTCCAGCATGATCGCGTTGAGCGTGGCGAAGCCGGGGGCGCCGCGCTTCAGGCCCAGCACCTGGTTGAGGATCTTCAGGTGGCTGTCGAAGCGCCCGACCAGGCCGCAGAGCATCGCGTCGGCATCGCCCAGGTGGACCATCAGCGAGCCGATGGTGGTGTTGGAGCGCCGCACCATGGCCTTCGCGGCCTCGGGCGTGATGCCGCGGCGGCCCATGACCTTGTGGTAGGCCTCCCAGTACGTGCGGAAGCGCGGGTCGTCCTCGGGGTCGACCACGTCGACATCCGTGCCGAGGCGGATGCGCAGGCCGGCCTTCTTGAGGCGGGTCTCGATCACGGCCGGGCGGCCGATCAGGATCGGCTTGGCCAGGCCTTCGTCCACCGCCAGCTGCGCGGCACGCAGCACGCGGTCGTCCTCGCCTTCGCAGTAGGCCACGCGCTTGGCGCTGGCCAGCTTGGCGGCGCTGAACACCGGCCGCATGAACATGCCGGTCTGGTAGACGAAGCGCGCCAGGTTCTGGCGGTAGGCCTCCAGGTCCTCGATCGGCCGCGTGGCCACGCCCGAGTCCTGAGCCGCCTTGGCCACCGCGGGCGCGATGCGCAGGATCAGCCGCGAGTCGAAGGGCTTGGGGATGATGTAGTCGGGGCCGAAAGCCAGCTCCTGGCCCTGGTAGGCGGTGGCCACCTCCTCGCTGATGTCGGCCTTGGTCAGCTCGGCGATCTCGCGCACGCAGGCGAGCTTCATCTCCTCGGTGATCTTGCTCGCGCCGCAGTCCAGCGCGCCGCGGAAGATGTAGGGGAAGCACAGCACGTTGTTGACCTGGTTCGGGTAGTCCGAGCGGCCGGTGGCGATGATGCAGTCGGGCCGCACTTCCTTGGCCAGCTCGGGCCGGATCTCGGGCTCGGGGTTGGCCAGCGCCAGGATGATGGGCTGCTTGGCCATGGACTTGACCATGTCCTGCGAGACCACGCCGGGCGCCGAGCAGCCGAGGAAGACGTCGGCGTTCTTCATCACGTCGGCCAGCGTGCGGGCGCCGGTGTCCGCCTGGGCGTAGCGCAACTTCGAGTCGTCGAAGCCGCCCGGGCGGCCGATGTAGATCAGGCCCTTGGAATCGACCGCGAAGATGTTGGCCGGCTTGGCGCCCATGCCCACCATCACGTCCAGGCAGGCGATGGCGGCGGCGCCGGCGCCGGACACGGCGATCTTCACTTCCTCGATCTTCTTGCCGACCAGCTCCAGCCCGTTGATCAGCGCCGCGGCCGAGATGATGGCGGTGCCGTGCTGGTCGTCATGGAACACCGGGATGTTCATGCGCTCGCGCAGCTTGCGCTCGATGTAGAAGCACTCGGGCGCCTTGATGTCCTCGAGGTTGATGCCGCCCAGCGTCGGTTCGAGCGCGGCGATGATGTCGACCAGCTTGTCGGGGTCGGATTCGGCCAGCTCGATGTCGAACACGTCGATGCCGGCGAACTTCTTGAAGAGACATCCCTTGCCTTCCATCACCGGCTTGGCGGCCAGCGGGCCGATGTTGCCCAGGCCGAGCACCGCGGTGCCGTTGGTGACCACGCCCACCAGGTTGCCGCGCGAGGTGTACTCGGCCGCCTTGGCGGGGTCGGCCTCGATGTCGAGGCACGGATAGGCCACGCCGGGGGAGTAGGCCAGCGACAGGTCGCGCTGGTTCAAAAGCGGCTTGGTCGGGGAAATCGAGATCTTGCCCTTGACGGGCGAGCGGTGGTATTCGCGGGCGGCATCGCGCAGTGCTTCTTCTGCCGGGGACAGGGGGGCGGCCATGAAAGTCTCCTTCATTCTGATGAGCAGAGAGGCTACTCCAAAAGCGCGGCCTGCTCGTGCAGTGGAAGCACGAACGCACAGGGCTGCCGAATGACAAAAAAAAGCCCCGGCCGAAGCCGGGGCCTGGTGCTGCAATGAACTCAGCGCGTCATGGCACGTTCGAAGCGTGCACCGCGAACGGCTTGAAGGGCAGGGCCAGCTTGCCGGCGTACTCGCCACCGGACGCCATCGTGGGGCACACACCGGGCGCGGAGCAGAAGTTGTTGTCGGGGTAGATCAGGTCGCCGAAGCGGTAGTTGTCGATGCTCTGGCCGCTGTAGTTCGCCACGCTGACGATGTTGCCCCGCGTGGAGTAGTTGTCGGACATCGTCACCATGACCGGGTCGACCCGCGAGTCCTCCATCGTGCGCAGGATGGTGCCGCTGTTGCCGTCGTCGGCGAACTTCACCCAACCCCACTTGCGATTGGCGCGGTCGGTGAAGATCAGCATCGTGTTGAGGGTGTCGGTCTGGCCCGGGTAGTCCTTGGCCGCAGCCAGGTGCGTGATGTTGCTGCCCAGGCCCGTTACGACGCCGACTTCCGCGATCTCTGCGGGCGTGCCGGCAACCGGCTTGGGGCCCTGCACGTACGCGCCCAGCGAGTACATGTGCACCTTG
Organism: Variovorax sp. RA8; assembly: GCF_901827175.1. Lineage (NCBI taxonomy): Bacteria > Pseudomonadati > Pseudomonadota > Betaproteobacteria > Burkholderiales > Comamonadaceae > Variovorax > Variovorax sp. RA8. The sequence goes on from NZ_LR594662.1 coordinate 2,016,765, forward strand.
CCGTTCTCGGTGGCAACCCAGGCGCGCGCATGGTGCGGATTCGGCTCCCAGTACATGTCGTTCGGCGGCGCCATGCGGCGGCGGTCGTCCTTGCTCCAGTAGTTGTAGGTCGAGGTCGTCAGGACGCTCGTGGGCTTGTCGGCCAGCGTGATCGTCTTGATGACCGCCGGCGTCGCCTGCGGACGCTCCGCCAGCAGGTAGGGCCACTGGTTGGCGCCGAGCCCGACGTTCTGCGTTTCCAGGTTGGTCTGGGCACTGCCGAGGTACATCTCGTTCGTGTACTTGAACAGAGGCCCGAGATCGAGGAAGGCCACCGTCTTTTCCGACTTGGACGCGACCACTGCGACGCCCCCCTTGGCGTATCTCTCGTAGTACTCGCCGCCCGGCAGCAGCTTCGCCCGGTTGTTGGCCATCGGCGAGGCTTCCTTGGCCATGCCCGACAAACCGCCGTTGCTGGTGTACACGACCGCCGCATAGGGGTGCATGCCGGTCGTCACCTTGATGGACGTCGGGGCCTTCATGCTGGCCGGCAGGTCGACGTAGCCGAGCACCTTCATGAAGATGTAGTTGCCCTGGTTGAAGAAGCCGGGATGCACCATGTCCATCCAGTCGTGCCACCAGTCGTACTTCGGGCCATTGAGCGTGCAGTCCTGGCAGCTGCCGCCGAGCGAGATGACCGCAACCTGGCCCTTGTGGTTGATCGTGTCCCACACCGTGACGAATGCGAACTCGCCGCCGCCGGTGACGGAAATCGCGGTCGGCACCTTGCCGAGGGCCAGCTTGACGCTGGCGCGGTTCTGCGCGGTGTACGTGCCGACGGTGAAGATCGTTGCCGGCTTCGTCGGGCTGCCTTGCGTCGCGATCAGCGACAGCCGCGTCGAGGGGCTGTCCGCCGCGTTCTCGCCGCGGTCTTCGACGATGGGCAGGTCTGCCGGGTCGTTCGGCGACAACACGCCCGAGGCGTAGTAGGTGTCGATCGCGCTGGGCAGCAGGCGCCGGTCTTGCCACAGCATCTGCGGGCGCTGCATGAACGTCACGCGGTCGGTCGCCTGCGACTGGAACCACGCCACCGAGCTCGACAACGAGCTTCCGCTGGCGGGCGTGCCTATCGTTGCGGCATGGATGCTCACATACAAGTTGTACGCGGAGTTGTTTTCGGCACCTAGCTGGTAGTAGAGATCATTGCCCGGGCTGTGCGTGATTGCGCCTACGTCGCCCCGCAGAGGAAGCGTGTTGACGCCGGTCCTGGTCGCCGCTGGCCCGAACCGGTAAGCCACGCCCTCGGCCTGGCCGAACTTGTAGGCGATGTTGGTGTAGGCGCTCGCGACGATAGTGCCGGAAATGTCCACCACGTCGCCGGCGATGGGGGTGGGCGCGGGAGGAGGTGCAGGAGCCGGGGCCGGTGCCGGTGCCGGTGCGGGGGCCGGAGCGGCTCCGGGTGCGGGTGCGGGTGCGGGTTTTGTGGGGAAGTCGAGCTCCGGCGCAGGACCGGCCGATACGCATGACTTCGCTGTCATGAAGGCAGGATCGTCGCCAAAGAAGGTGTTCGTGCACGCTGCCGTCCCGGTGACCGACTTGGTGATCCAGCGCGAGTCGGCACCGTACTTCACCAATGTGGGGGCGGGTACCGTGAATGAGGCACCTTCCTGGGCGAGCAAGGTGCCCGCGGGAGGCGCGGGCTGCACGTAGCACGCCTTGACCACGTATTCCAGCGGGTCGCGCCCGAAGGTGGCGTTGTCGCAGGTCACGGTGCCGGAGAGTTCCTTGCTCGTCCAGCCCGAGTCCGCGCCGTATTGCACGAGCGCCGGTGCGGACAACTGGAAGGTCTGGCCTTCCTCGGCGATCTTGACCCAGCTCGAGCCGAGCTTGCTGAGCGCTGTCTCCTTGCCTGCGGTGGGCGCGGGCGCCGGTGCAGGCGTCGACTCCGTGGTTGATGCGGTGGTCGACGCAACCGGCAACGCCGTCGCCCCATCCGTGCCTTGAGGAAGGGCGAAGCTTCCGCCTGAGCCGCTTCCGCCTCCTCCGCAGCCCGCGAGTGCACCTGCTGCAACAACGAGCGCAAGGGTGCATTTGTCGATCCTTTTCACGCCGAATCTCCTGGTCAATCTGTAAATCGAGAAAAAAGAATTCCATGCGCCTCGAAAAGGGCGCAAAAGAAATTGCCGAATTAATTGCTGGAAGGAGCGGCTAATTGCCGCGTGGGCTGGAGGGATGCGGCACGTCGTCTGTGCTCGACCCTGTGCGGGGTGTGGGCCTGGGGCCGCTGCAACCGACCTGTCGCGTCGGTTTTATTTATTGAATACTTAAGTAAGCTGCATTGACTGCACCTGATCGCCGCGCGTCGCTGCGAGAGAATTCTTCATGGTGTTGCCTTTGGTTGTGTCAATAGTTTTCGGATTGATCTATTGTCAGCCAACCGCTTGCCGTTGTGTAAGACAAATCCCACAAGACAGGCACAACTTCACATCTTTTCCAGCGTCACATCGAAATTTGCCACAATGAAGAAGTTCGGCTTAATAACTATTTTGGGTACGTTCAGGCCGTTTTTTTGCGCCACCTAAATCGCCTCGATTCAAACTAAGTTGAAAGAATTAGAGAGCCCCTAATTTCCAATCAGGCTAATGAATCCACGAGCGAGTTCAGGCGGCGCGACGCCCACTGGCGCACGCAAATAACAGTGATTCTCATTTGTGTGGCTACAATGCGCGCTCCGATGAGCGCTTCCGCCACCACTGCCGCCGCCCCCTCTCGACGCCGTTCCTACTGGCTCAAGACCCTGCACGAATGGCACTGGGTCAGCTCGGCGTTGTGCCTCATCGGCATGCTGCTGTTCAGCATCACCGGCATCACCCTCAACCATGCGTCGCAGATCGAGGCGCGGCCGGCCGTGACGCACCAGGCCGCCACCGTCGACGCCGCGCTGCGCGCGCAGCTGGCCCGCCTGCAGCCGGCCATCGCGAAGACCGCCAAGGGCAAGGCCGAGCTGCCGGCCGAACTGCAACGCTGGGTGAAGGCGCAGTGGGGCGTCGATACCGCCGGCAAGGAAGCGGAGTGGTCGCAGGACGAGATCTATCTCTCGCTGCCGCGCCCGGGCGGCGACGCCTGGCTGCGCGTCGGGCTCCAGGACGGGGAGGCCGAGTACGAGCTGACCGACCGCGGCTGGATCTCCTATCTGAACGACCTGCACAAGGGGCGCAACACCGGTGCCGCCTGGAGCTGGTTCATCGACATCTTCGCGGCGGCGGCGCTGCTGTTCTCCATCACCGGCCTGCTCATCCTCAAGATGCATGCGGGCAACCGGCCGTTCACCTGGCCGATGGTGGCGATGGGGCTGCTGGCGCCTTTCCTCCTCGCGCTCCTCTTTATTCATTGATCGAAACCCGAAGAAGAAAGGTCTTTTCGTGCACATCCGCTATTCACTCGCGCCCGTTGCCGTGTCGGCGTTGTTCGGGGCGCCCGCATTGGCGGCGAGCCTGGCAGTCAACATCGAGGTGCCGCGCCTCAATGCCGCGGAATACCACCGGCCTTACGTGGCGGCGTGGATCGAGCGGCCCGACAACACGCTGGCCACCACGCTGGCGGTCTGGTACGACGTGCGCACCAAGACCAACAACCCCGAGGGCGAGGGCACGAAATGGCTCAAGGACCTGCGCCAGTGGTGGCGGCGCGGCGGCCGCGAGCTGGCGGTGCCGGTCGACGGCGTCACCAGCGCCACCAAGCCGGCGGGCAAGCACCAGCTGAGCTTCGTGGAAGGAACCGGCCCGCTCCCCAAGCTCGCGCCGGGCGCGTACAAGCTGGTCGTCGAGGCGGCGCGCGAGGTCGGTGGCCGCGAAGTGGTGAGCATCCCGTTCCAGTGGCCGCCCGCGAGTGCGGCACAGCCGGTCGCTGCCGGCAAGGAAGAGCTCGGAGAGATCCGGCTCGAGCTCAAGCCGTAGTGGTGGCGGCCCGTGACAGCTCACCAGGCCGTTTTTCTTCAACGAGAGGAGTCTTCATGATCCAGCCCGCCCTGCGCCTCGCCGCCCTCGCTGTCGCACTGTCGTGCGCCGTCCCTGCCGTCCAGGCCCACAACGCCTGGCTGCTGCCATCCACCACCGTGCTGTCGAAGGGCGACACGATCACCGTCGATGCGGCGGTGTCGAACGACCTGTTCGTCGCCAACCACGCGCCGCTGCGGCTGGAGGGCCTGCAGATCGTCGCGCCCGACGGCAACCTGATCAAGCCCGAGAACGAAGCCAGGCTCAAGCACCGCAGCGTGTTCGACGTGCCCGTCGCGCAACCGGGCACCTACCGCATCGCCGTGCTGAACAACGGCGTCTTTGCGAGCTGGAAGGACAAGGCGACCGGCCAGAACAAGCGCGCGCGCGGCACGCCCGAGACGATCGCCAAGGAGATCCCGGCCGATGCGACGGACGTGAACATCACCCAGTCGGCAGGCCGCATCGAAACCTTCGTCACCGTCGGCAAGCCCAGCGCCCTCAAGCCGATCGGCCAGGGCCTGGAACTCGTGAGCACGGGCAGCCCGACCGACCTGGTCAAGGGCGAGAAGTCGACCTTCACGCTGCGCATCGACGGCCAGCCCGCCAAGGACCTCGAAGTGACCGTGACCGCCGGCAACACGCAGTACCGCGACAAGCTGAGCGAAGTCCAGCTCAAGACCGACGACAAGGGACAGTTCAGCGTGACCTGGCCCAGCGCCGGCATGTACTGGCTCGACGCCTCCACGCGCGACAGCAAGACCACCGTGCCCCAGGCCAAGGAGCGCCGGCTGAGCTACGCGGCCACGCTCGAAGTGGCACCTTGAGCGACCCTTGAACGCGACCGCTCCCGCCACCGCGCCCGCACCGGCTCCTTCCTTCGCACGCCGGCTGGCCGATGGCTATGCCGCCGCGGCGCTGCCGCGCCGCGCCGATCCGTCCAGCCTGCAGCGCCTCGAAGGGCACACCATGGGCACCACCTGGTCGCTGCGCTTCGACAACCCGCGCATGCTCGCGCTGGCGCAGGTGCGCGCGGCCGTCGAGGATTCGCTCGGCCGCGTCGTGGCACAGATGAGCCATTGGGAGCCCGACTCGGACATCAGCCGCTTCAACCGTGCACCGGCCGGTTCGCGCCACCGCCCGCCCCCCGAGTTCGCCACCGTGCTGGCCTGTGCGCTCGGCTGGGCACGCGCCAGCGGCGGCGCGCTCGACCCGACCGTCGCGCCGCTCGTGGCCTGCTGGGGCTTCGGCCCGCAGGCCGCCTCTGCCGTGCCCGATGCGCATGCGCTGGCCGATGCCGCCGCGCGCGTGGGTTGGCAGCGCCTGTGCTTCGAACCCGGCGATGCCAGCGTGATGCAGCCGGGCGGCGTGGTGCTCGACCTCTCGGGCATCGCCAAGGGCTTCGCGGTCGACCACGGTGTCGAGGCCTTGCGCGGACTCGGTTTGCAAGACCTGCTGTTCGAGGTCGGCGGCGAACTGCGTGGCGCGGGCCGCCGTCCCGGTGGCCTGCCGTGGCAGGTGCAGGTCGATGCGGGCACCGGCCCGGCGCTGCGCGTGCCGCTGGCCGACATGGCTATCGCGACCTCCGGCGACCGCTGGCACGTGCGCGAGGATGCCGGCCGGCGCTGGTCGCACAGCATCGATCCGCGCAACGGCCGGCCGGTCGGGCCGGCACTGGCCGGCGTCACCGTGCTGCACGCGCAGTGCATGCAGGCCGACGCGCTGGCCACCGTGCTCACGGTGCTCGGGCCGGACGAAGGCCCGCGCTTCGCCGATGACCACGGCATCGCCGCGCTGTTCAGCGTGCGCCGCGCCGAAGGGCTGGAGTGGCGCGCCAGCGCCGCCTGGAAGAAGGCACACCGGGACTGATGGACTGATGGACGACGGTTGGCGTCAGCTCGCGGCGACCGCGTCGGTCCTCGCCTACGGTGCCCTGTGTGCCGCGACCTGGCAGCGCGCGCGCCGGCGCGCGCAGGCGCGGGTGGCCGACGCCGCCTCCCTCGCCGCCGCCGGCGAACCGATGCTGGTGCTGCACGCCACGCAGACGGGCCAGGCCGAGGCCATCGCCTGGCAGACCGCGCGCTGGCTGCACGCCCAAGGCGCCGCAGTGCGCGTGATGTCGCTCAACGAGCTGGACCTCCCCACCCTCCAGGCAGCCCCGCGCGCGCTGTTCGTGGCGAGCACCTACGGCGAGGGCGATGCGCCCGATGGCGCCAGCGCCTTCGTCGAGCGGATCATGGACGCGCGTGCGCAGTTGTCGGGCCTGCGCTATGCGCTGCTCGCGCTGGGCGACCGCCAGTACGCGCATTTCTGCGGCTTCGGGCGCCGCCTCGACGCCTGGCTGCGCGACAGCGGCGCCGTGCCGTCCTTCGAGCGGATCGACGTCGACAACGGCGACGACGCCGCGATGGCGCGCTGGCGCGAACAGTGGCAGGGGGAAGAGGAAGAGAAGGGGGAGGGCGCCTTCACCTCGAGCGAAGCGCTTTCCGACGATGACTTCCGGCCATGGCGGCTGGTGGCACGCAGACAGCTCAATGCGGGCAGCGCCGGCGCGCCGGTCTTCCACCTGGCCCTTGCCCCGTCGAGCGGCGCGTTGCCCCACTGGGCCTCGGGCGACCTGGCGCAGATCCGGCTGGCCTCCGACCCGCAACGCCCGCGCGACTACTCGATTGCCTCGATCCCGGCCGATGGCGAGCTGCAACTGCTGGTTCGCCAGGAGCAGCACCCCGACGGCACGCTCGGCGCCGCGTCCGGCCTGCTCACTGCGGCCCTCGCGCCGGGCGATGCCGTGCCGCTGCGCCTGCGCCCGCACCGCAACTTCCGCCTGAACGGCAACGCCGATCGACCGCTCATCCTGATCGGCAACGGCACCGGCCTGGCAGGCCTGCGCGGCCATCTGCGCGAGCGTATGGCCCGCGGCCTGCACGGCAACTGGCTCGTGTTCGGCGAACGCAGCGCGCGGCACGACTTCCTGTACCGCGACGAGCTCGAAGGCTGGCTGGCCGCCGGAGCGCTCGCCCGCCTGGACATGGTGTTCTCGCGCGACGAGGAGTCGCGCCACGGCGAGCGGCGCTACGTCCAGCACCGCCTGTTCCAGGCCGCCGACGAGGTGCGCGCCTGGGTCGAGCGCGGCGCCGCGCTCTACGTGTGCGGCAGCCTGCAAGGCATGGCCGCTGGCGTGGACACCGCGCTGCGCCAGATCCTCGGCCGCGACCTGCTGCACGAGATCGCCGCGGCCGGGCGCTACCGGCGCGACGTCTACTGAGCCCCTCCGGTGTCCCTCGGCGTTGCGGCGCGCCGACGTCTTGCACATGAAGTCTGTCGGAAATGTGAAGAACAGTGAACTTTGTTATTGATAGTCGTTATCATTTGCATTGAATTCGCGCGGCACATCGCGCGAAGGAACCAGCCAGCCAATCCGCCCGCACCGGCCTGACGTGCGCGGCGCCGGACCCGCCAGTGAAGTTCTCATCAATTTCAATCTGGAGGATCCTTTCATGGCCTATATCAAGAGCCGCAAGCACGCAGTCGCGCGCGGCATTCCCCCCTTCGGCACGGCCGCAGCGGCTGCCACGCTGATGGCATTTGCCTTGCCCGCCTCCGCGCAGACCGCGGGCGGCGCCTCGACTTCCACCCTGCGCGAAGTGCAGGTCGAAGCGACCGCCGACAGCTTCAAGGCCGACCGCGTTTCATCGCCCAAGTTCAGCGAACCCCTGGTCGACACGCCGCAGACCATCACCGTCATCAAGAAGGAAGTGCTGCAGGAGCAGGGCGCCACCACCTTGACGGAGGCGCTGCGCAACACCCCCGGCGTCACCTTCCAGATGGGCGAGAACGGCAACACGAGCACGGGCGACGCCGTCTTCCTGCGCGGCTTCGACACTTCGGGCAGCGTCTTCATCGACGGCGCGCGCGACATCGGCACCGTGACCCGCGACATGTTCAACGTCGAGTCGGTGGAGGTCGTCAAGGGCCCCGCCAGCGCCGATATCGGCCGCACTGCGCCGACGGGCTACATCAACCTCGTCAGCAAGGTGCCGCTGGCGGAGAACTTCTTCGCCGGCAGCGTCGGCATCGGCAGCGGCGACTACAAGCGCGTCACTGGCGACATCAACCGCGTGCTCAACGAGACCGGCTCCATGGCCTTCCGCCTGAACGTGATGAAGCAGGACAGCGGCGTCGTCGGCCGCGACTACGTCGAGAACAAGGGCTGGGGCGTTGCGCCTTCCATCGCCTTCGGCCTGAACACGCCGACCCGCGTGATCCTGCAGTACCAGCACGTGGACCAGAAGAACCGCCCCGACGGCGGCCTGCCGACCGTCGGCCTCGACGGCTTCTATCTCTCGCAGCTCGCAGCGCGCGGCGGCAACGGCCCGCAGGTCGACACCCGCAACTACTACGGCTACCTGTCGGACCACGACAACGTGAAGGCCGACATGTTCACCGCGCGCGTCGATCATGACTTCGGCAACGGCCTCAAGCTGCGCAACCTCACGCGCTGGGGCAAGACCGACCAGGACCTCGTGCTCACCGGTGTCTTCAGCAGCGGCCCGCTCACGCCCAATGTCTTCAACCCGCTGACCTGGTCCACCCGCGTGCTGCCTCAGGGCAAGCTCCAGCGCAACGAAATCCTGACCAACCAGACCAACCTGAGCGCCGAGCTGGCGACGGGGTCCGTGAAGCACACGATCAACGCCGGCATCGAGTTGACGCGCGAAGAGCAGGACAACGGCACGATGGCTGCCCAAATCAATGGGACCAACGGCCAGCTGGTGGGCAGCTCATATCTCGCCTACAACAGCATGTACCTGCCGAACATCTACCGCCCGTTCGTGCCCGTGCTGCCGACCGGCGCATCGGTGGAGGGCAAGACCTCCACCGCCGCGGCCTACGTGTTCGACACCATGAAGTTCAACGAGCAATGGCTGCTCACCGGCGGCCTGCGCTTCGAGCACTACCGCACCAGCTACTTCAGCCTCGGTGCGCCGGCCACCGTGGGCGGTGCGCAGACGGCGATGACGCAGGAAAAATCGGACAACCTCGTCACTGGCAAGATCGGCCTCGTCTACAAGCCTGCGCCCAACGGCAGCATCTATGCCGCCTACGCCACCGGCGCACAGCCGCCCGGCGGCAACTTCGCCTTCCAGACCACGGCCACCACCAACATCAACAACCTGAACCTCGACCCGCAGAAGTCCAAGACCGCGGAGATCGGCACCAAGTGGGATGTCCTGGATGGCCGTCTCGCCCTGGCGGGTGCGCTCTTCCGCACCACCAACGAGAACGAGCAGGTGCAGGTCGACACCTTCGGCAACTTCGAGCAGTACGGCAAGACCCGCGTCCAGGGCGTCGAGCTGAGCGCGGTCGGCCAGATCACGCCGGCCTGGCAATTGATCGCCGGCCTCGCCCATGTCGAGACCGAGATCCTCGAAGGCTCGCGCACCAGCACCACCCAGCAGGGCGCGCAGGTCCGCTACTCGCCCAAGCTCACCGCGACGCTGTGGACCAGCTACAAGTTCCAGAACGGCCTCACCATCGGCGGCGGCGCGCGCTACGTGGCAACGCAACAGCGCTCGACCACCAACGCCGCTGCCACGCCGACCTCGTTCTTCCCCGAGATCCCCAGCTACGCCGTGTTCGACGCCATGATCGGCTACGAGATCAACAAGAACGTCTCGGTGCAGCTCAACCTGTACAACCTGACCGACAAGTTCTACCTGGCGCGCGTCAACAATGCCGGCAACCGCCTGGTGCTGGGCACGCCCCGCTCGGCACTGCTGTCGGCAAACTTCAAGTTCTGATCGCCGCACCACGTCGCACCACACGCGCCTTGCTCGCCACATCGTGGTGCGACACTCCGAGCCCCGGCTGCAAGGCAGGGGTTCCGTCCTTTTTTGGAGGCCCTCCAGATGATGTTGCATGTTCCTGGCGTCCTCACTCCCGAGCAGGTGCGCGAGATGCGCGCCGCGCTGGACGCCGCGGACTGGGTCGACGGCCGGGAGACGGTCGGTCCCCAGGGCGCACGCGTCAAGCAGAACCGCCAGTTGCCGGAGCTCTCGCCCGTCGGCCGCGAACTGGGCCAGGTCATCCTTGCCGCGCTGTCGAGGAACCCGCTCTTCTTCTCGGCCGCCTTGCCCCTGCGCTTCGTGCCGCCGCTCTTCAACCGCTACGAGGGCGGCGAGAACTACGGGCTGCACATCGACGGCTCCGTTCGCTCGGTGCCGGTCAGCAACATCCAGCTGCGCACCGATCTTTCATGCACGCTCTTCCTGTGCGACCCTGAGGCGTACGACGGCGGCGACCTCGAGGTGGTCGACACCTACGGCACGCACGAGGTCAAGCTGCCGGCCGGCGACCTCATCCTCTATCCCTCGAGCAGCCTGCACCGCGTGCACCCGGTGACCCGCGGCGCACGCATCTGTTCGTTCTTCTGGGTGCAGAGCATGGTGCGTGACGACAGGCAGCGGGGCATGCTTTTCGAGCTGGACCAGTCGATCCAGAAGTTGCGCGCGCGGGTGGGAGACTGCGAGGAGACGGTGTCGCTGACGGGGCAGTATCACAACCTGCTGAGGATGTGGGCGGAGGTTTGAGCCCTCCCCAAACCGGGGGATGCCGCTGCGGTGTTACCTCGGCAATGATGAAACGTTGTAAAGCGGCCTGGAACGGCGCATATTGCGGGGCGGCTGCAGACGGCGACCACGCCGCCTGAACCGGGCGAGGTATCGCCCCGGCGCATCTACCGCGTCGGACTGGTCGCATCGGAGGTGACTTCACTTTTTGGATCGGAGGCCGAGAGTGGGATCAGTCGTTCAGAAGGCTCGCGGTCGCTTTGGAAGGGCTCCGTTCCTGGTCCTCCTGGCGGTGGTTTGCGCCGGCACGGCACTCCTGGCCATGTGGCTCTTTCAGGCAGATCGACCGGCCGAGGACGGTGCCGACTTCGCATCGGTGGCGCCGCCGCCCCCTCCACCTCCGGCCACCGTAGCGCCCCAGGCCACCGTGGCGCCGCCGGCCGCCAGCCCATCCCCGGCCACCAACACCCCACCAGCGCCGCCGAGCGCTGTGCTTCCCGCGCCACCGCCCGAGCGGCACACAAGCATGATTCGTGAACGTCAAGCTCGCATCGAAAGCTTGAACGGAGAGCGCTCGGCATCGGCACTAGGGAGCCCAAACAAGGAGCTGTTCGAGTTCTCTCAAAGGTCCAGCCGGGCTCGAATAGCGGAGCCGCCCGCGGTGGCCGCCGCGCCTCCCTCGGTCTCTGCACCGCCCGCCACGCCCGGACTGCCGCCCGCGCTCGCACTGCCGCCTGCGCCTGCCGTCACACCGCCAGGCCCCGTCTCTCGTCCCTTGGCAATCGACCGTCTGGACAATCTTTTTCAGGGCCGCACGCAAGACGCCAGCGAACGGCTTGCTGCCAGCAGCACGAGCGACCCAAGGCCAGGGTACATCTCGAAAGACGGGGTCGCACAGTCGGCGACGTGGAACTACTGGCTGGGGAGGGACAACTCCTCACGCCACCTGCCCAGTATCCAGAGCGGGCCCCTTGCATTGCACGTGCAATCGCATCTGCTCTTTCGGCTCTCGCTGCTGGACCTCTCGACCATTTTTGTGGGCATCGGCGGATTCACCACCGCGGTCGAGCTGACCCAGGCTATTGAATCCAGCCTGAAAGACGAAACCAGGCAGGAGCTGTCGCTCGAAGTGCTGCTCAGCCCGCTGGACAGTTCGCGGCTGGAGCTTTCTGCTTCGCGCATCCCGCTCAAGGTCGATCTCGCCAAGGTGAGGAGCGCCTTGGCAAAGCCGCTGCCCCGTCCCGGAGATGCGCACCTCGAAGAGGTTCTGGCGCGCGCTCTCATCGCGCAGTTCAGTGTCGACTTCAAGCTGAAGTCGCCGGGAGATCATCAGCTTGCCATTGCCATCCTGGACGCAAGTACCGGATTTCCTCTGCAATCCATGCTGGTGGATCTCCGGACCGGATCAACCTGGCCAGACAACCTCAAAGTCCGGGGCAACGGTCAGAGCGTGTTCGCCTCAGCCGGCCACCCCTTCGACATCACCCTGCTGCTCTACGGCCAAGGTGCCGAGAATGCGACAACCCCGAGCAAGGAGATGCACGCATGGCTGGCGTACCGTGACAAGTCGACGGGCAAGTTCGACTTCCTGAATTGGAAGACGGACGCCAGCCTGGTTGGCCTGACCGAGATGGCTGGGTCGTTTGGGAACACCCTCGGCAGCCTGGAGTGGGGCCCCGACCTTCTGAAAGAGGGTTTCAAGCTCGGGCGCGTCATCTTCGACCCGCCGCCGGACCCGAGGGAAGACCTGTCACTTGCAGCCGATGCGAATATCGAGAATGCCGCGTCAGCGCGCGCGCTGCTCGTCGCTGCCAGCCAGTACGGCCCCGGAAGCTCGCCCCCGACCATGTTGGTCGGGCTCATGGGCGGCGCGGATGTCAAGGGCTCATTCGCATCCACTGTGCTGCCCGTTGGCGCGTTGGGCGTGCAATCAGGCGAAACCACTGTCCATCTGGGCGAACGGTTTGCGCTAGCGCTCCTGTTGAACGGGCTGCAGATGAACGGCGATGCACCATGCCCGTCGGATTGGTACCTGGCACTCCCCAAGGACAATGAGCAGAAGAGCGGGCCGCTGTTCGATGCATTGACCGATCTCAGGCCCGCGCTTGGCCGCTGGAATGACAACCAGGTGCGCCGGCAATCCAGCTCTCTCGGGGAACTGAGCGCGTGGATGGACGCGCCCCCGAAGGGCACGAAGGACGGTGCCTTTGTCATGGCATATCTGGGTCACCATTCCGAGAGTCGGTTGTTCATCGAACAAGGTCTTGGCGGTGTGAGCGCAATTGATGTTCGCAGGGCGTTCGTTCCTTCGTCCTTGGCCATCCTCAACGCCTGCAACAGCGCGATGCCCCGGATCAACGATGGCACGCTGGTGGGGCGGCTGGCCAAGCGCAACGTCGCTGCGACCATCGCGACCACATCACCCATCTCCGGGCGTCTGGCCGCGGCGTACATGGATTGCTTGTCTGCCGTGCTGCAGGAGCGCCAGAGCCTTCGAGTTGGCGAAGCGCACACACTCGCCATCCAGTGCCTGTACTCGCCGGAAGGGGGCAGGCCATGGGGAAAGAACTACAACTATTCAGGAGCGGCCTTGAAGTACATCCTGATCGGCAATCCGTTTCAGCGAATCTGCTCGCCCAAGCCAAGGGAACAACCAATGGCAATGCCCGTGCCGGAACAGAAGGCGGAACATTCATGAGAGTGCACCGCATATTGCTCGGATTCTGGGCACTCCTGGCGCTGTGTTCGACCCAGATGGCGTGGGCGGACTCGCAGCGCCACGTCGCGCTGATCAGTGATCTGCATGTCGGTGCCGGCAAGCTTCCCAACGGCGCTGGCTGGAACGCCATCGAAGACTTTCGCTGGCAGCCTGAGTTCAACCTGTTTCTCGACGACATCGCGAAGCGCGCAAAAGACAGTGTCGATCTCGTGCTGGTCGGTGATGTGTTCGAACTGTGGCAATCACCCACCATGACTTGCTCGACCGACATCAGCGCCCCCGGCTGCGTGGTCACCGACTGCCAGGAGTCGGACACCGAGCTCGGATGCAACGAGAGTGAGGCACTTGCGCGCCTGGGCCACATCGTTGCGCAGCACCCGGAGTTCATCGATGCTCTTCGGAAGTTCGCCGTGCGCGGAACAAACCGCGTGTACATCGTGCCTGGCAACCACGACGCTGCCTTGCTTTTCCCCACGGTGCGCGCCTATCTTCAGGAGAAATTTTCCGGTGCGCGTGTCCAGGTCATCGAGCGTGGCTATTGGCTCTCGGAAGACGGGACGATCTATGCCGACCACGGTCACCAGTTCGACGAGGTCAATGAATTCGCCGACTGGCCGAATCCGTTCGTTCAGAAAAACGGCGTGGCCTACCTTCGCAAGCCCTGGGGCGAGAACATGGTTCAGCAGTTCTACAACCAGTACGAGGGCATTTTCCCCATCGTCGACAACCTGAGCCGCGAGTGGGATGGCGTGGACTTTGCAATCGACGAAGCCGGACTTGGCAACACGACAGCCGCTGTCGGGCGGTTTGCCCGATTCTTCATCTTTCGGCAGTCGCTTCGACAGGCGGGCACCGCGCTCGGAGAGAAAAAGGATGCCAAATGGGACTACGACAACGCTCGCAAGCAACCCCCCGACTTCTTCCTGGAAGTGTTCAAGAACAACGCGGGCTTGATGGCCAGGGCATCGGAGGCCCAGCGCACCGGCGCGCTGCAACTCGATCCAATGAAGTTCAGCAACGAAGAGCTCGATGCCATTTGCGCTGCAAAGGAGAGCGTGGCGGGCGCTACGCGTTGTCTGCTGCCAGGCTCCCAGAACCTTTCAGCGGCCGCGAGAGGCGCGTTGCTCAGCGATACGCAGCGCACGGCGGCGTACCTGAAGCGGATCTTTCAGAAGTTGGCGGCGGACAAGCAACCCGTTCCCCAGGCGTACGTGTATGCGCATACACACAGCCCAATGCCCCCCAAGGACCTGACGATCACCGACATGCCTTCGGGGTCTGTTCGCATCAAGTATGCAAACACCGGTGCATTTCAGCGCGTGGCGTCCAAGGCGCAGATCCAAAAGATCATCGATGCCAAGCTCGCGCCTTCCGTGATGCAGATCCAGCCCGAACAGCTGCCGCCTTGCTACAGCTTCATCTGGATCAAGCCCTACAGCGGGCCACCAGGACTGCAACTGCAGAGTTGGAAGCTGGAGACCAATGGCCAATGGTCTCCGTCCGAGCGGACGTGCTCGGCTGGCCCGGACTGATCGGGTCAGGGTGCTTGGCTACACCAACGCCTGCGGCCCGCGTATCAACCCGCCCGGCAGCGCACCCGTAGCCTGGCCGTTCTCCATGATGGTCTCGCCGCGCTTCAGCGTGGCGCGATAGCCCTCGGCGGTCTGCACGAGGCGCCGCCCGCCTGCCGGCAGGTCGAAGGCCACGTAGGGCGGCGGCAGGCGCAGGCGGTCGAAGTCGATGATGTTGATGTCCGCCAGGTACCCCGGGGCGAGCAGGCCGCGGTCTCGCAGCCCGTAGATCGCCGCCGTGTCGCGCGTCTGGCGCTGCACCATCAGCTCGAGCGGAAGCGTCGGGCCGCGGCGACGGTCGCGCGCCCAGTGCGTGAGCATGTAGGTGGGCATGCTCACGTCGCAGATGTAGCCGCAGTGCGCACCGCCATCGGCCAGGCTCATCATCGTGCGCGGATGCTGCAGCTGGGTGTGCAGCTGGCTCAGGTCGTTGTAGGCGTAGTTGAAGCTGGGGAAGTAGATGATGCCGCGGCCCTCGTCGGCCATGAGCATGTCGTACGCCACCTCGAGCGGCACGCGGCCCTCGCGTTCGGCAATGGCGGCGATGCTGCACTCCGGCGGCGGCTCGTAGTCGGGCTCGCTGCCGAGCGCGTACATCTTCTGGAAGCTCTGCGTCAGGTAGGCGAGGCGGGTGTCGTACTTCGCCGCACCCATCAGCGTCTCCATGTCGGTGAGCTGTGCGCGCACCTGCGGCTCGCGCAGGCGGGCCAGCTTCTCGGGCCAGGGCAACGGCGCGATCTGCTGCCACAGCGGATGCGACATGAAGGGATGGGTGGACCCCAGCCACGCCATCAGGATGCCGGCCGGCCGCCCGGCCACCGCGCCATAGAGCGGAATGCCGGCCTTGTGCGTCTCGTCGAGCGTCGCCAGCAGCCGGGCCCAGGTGTCGGGCGTCTGGTCGGTCTGCACCAGGGCGAAGGCCACGGGCAGCCGGTTTTCGCGCGCCACTTCGGTGAGCCAGGGCACCTCCGTCTCCATCTGGTAATGGTTGGAGGTCATCTGGAACACGCCGTGCCCGACTTCGCCCAGCGTGCGCGCCAGGCCCAGGATCTCGTCGGGCGATGCGAAGGTGCCCGGCGGGTACTTGCGGCCGTCGTACTTGTGGATGATGGTGCGGCTGGTCGACAGGCCCAGCGCACCGGCGCGCAGCCCTTCGCGCGCAAGCTCCACCATCGCGCGGATGTCGTCCTGCGTCGCCTCGTCGTGCGTCACGCCGCGCTCGCCCATGACGTACGCGCGCAGTGCCGAATGCGGGATCTGCGCGCCAACGTCGAGCGCGCGCGGCATGCGCTCCAGCGCGTCGAGGTACTCGGGGAAGCTCTCCCAGTCCCAGCGGATGCCCTCGGCCAGCACGGTGCCGGGGATGTCCTCCACGCCTTCCATGACGCTGATCAGCCACTCGCGCCGATCGGGCTTCACCGGCGCGAAGCCGACGCCGCAGTTGCCCATCACCACGCTGGTCACGCCGTGGTCGGTCGAGGGGCTGAGGTAAGGGTCCCAGGTGGCCTGGCCGTCGTAGTGCGTGTGCACGTCGACCCAGCCGGGCGTCACGATGGCGCCGTCCGCATCGATGGTGCGCCGGGCCGGGCCCAGCTTGTCGCCGATCTCGGCAATGCGGCCGCCGGTGATGCCGACGTCGGCCCGCCGTTGCGGCGCGCCGCTGCCGTCGACCAGCGTGCCGCCGCGAATGAGGGTATCGAACATGGGTGTCGGTCTCTTTCTGTCAGTCGAGCTTGATGTTGGCGCTTCGGATGACCTCGCCCCAGCGCTCGCTGTCGCCCTTCACGATGGCCGCGAACTCGGGGCCGCTGACGCCCGAAGGCTCGTTGCCCTGGGCCTCGATGAGCTTGAGCATCTCGGGCATGCGCGCCACCTTGGCAAGCAGGGAAGCCACCTTGTTCGCGAGCGCCGGGTCCATCTGGCCCGGGCCGAAGATCGCTTGCCAGCCGACGATGTCGAGGCCCTTCACGCCCTGCTCGGCGATGGTGGGCAGGTCGGGCAAGACCGGCACGCGCGCCGGCGTGGCAGCGCCGATGCCCTTGGCCTTGCCGGCCTTGATCAGTGCAACGGCGCTCGCGGTGCCGTCGAAGTACAGGTGTACATCCCCCGCGACCAGGGCACGCGAGGCATCGGCCGTTCCCTTGTAGGGCACGTGGACCATCCGGGTACCGGTACGCATCTGCAGCAGTTCGCCGTTGAGGTGCGACGTGGAGCCCGCGGAGTACGAGGCGTAGTTCAGCTTGCCCGGGTTGGCGCGCGCATAGGCCACCAGTTCCTGCACGTTGTTGACTGGCGCGGCCGGGTTCGCGATCAGCACCGTCGCCGACTTCACCATCTGCGCCAGCGGCGTGAAGTCGCGCACCGGGTCGTAGGGCAGCTTCGCGTACAGGTGCGGGTTCTGCGTGTGGGTGATGACGATCGTGTAGAGCAGCGTGTGGCCGTCGGCCGGCGCGCGTGCCACTTCCTGCGCGCCGATGAAGGTGCCGGCGCCTGGCTTGTTGTCCACGATCACCGGATGCCCGCCGAGCTCGTCCCCCATCAGCTTGGCGATCACCCGCGCGGTCGTGTCCGAGCCGGAGCCGGCCGGGAAGGGAACGATGATGCGGATCGGCTTGCCGGCGATCGGCCAGGCAGGCTGGGCGACGGCCGGCAACGCGAGCGCGGCACCGGCGGCGAGCGCGCCTTGGAGCAGCAGGCGGCGCGAGGAAGAGGAAGTGGTTTTCATGGGGTGTCTCCGGAGTGGGGCCTCAAAAAGCAGAGGCCCGACGCGCTATGCAAGCGCTTGCATTGAGCTTACGATAGCAAGACTTGGAGTGTCTACTAGGGGATTTCCCTCGCCAGCAGCAGCAACTTGCGGCGAGCCGCATCCCGGTATCTGCAAACGCTTGCAAATTCGTATGATCGCCATGTCCCCGCACGCCATGCCGAACTCGCCCCGCCCATCGCCCCGCACCTTCGGATCGAGCGCCCGCTCGGCCTCGCTGGCCGACGTGGCGGCGCTCGCGGGCGTGTCCACGGGCACCGTCTCCCGCGCGCTGTCGAAGCCCGAGATGATCAGCGAGGCCACCCGTGCCCGCGTGATGGCGGCGGCCGACCGGCTCGGCTACGTGGTGAATGGCGCGGCGCGCGCCCTTGCGATGCGGCGTACGAAGACGATCGGAGCGGTCGTGCCGCGCTTCGGCAGTTCTTCTTTCCCGGCCATGATCCAGGCGCTGCAGGCCACGCTGGCAGAACAGGGCTACACGCTGCTGCTGTCCGCACCGGAGGGCCGCGGCGAGCAGGAGCTGGGCATCCTTCGGGCGATGCTGGAGCGCGGCGTCGATGCGGTGGCGCTGCTGGGCACGGACCAGCCGCCGGCCATCCTGTCGATGCTGGCCGCCAATCGCACGCCCTTCGTGCAGATGTGGGCGCCGCCCGGCTCGGGCAGCGATGCCGTGGGCTTCGACGAGCATGCGGCCGGTGCGCAGGTCGTGGCCCACCTGGCCGCGCTCGGGCACAAGCGCATCGGCTTCGTCGGCGGCCACAGCCGCGACAGCGAGCGTGCCCGGCACCGCTTCGAGGGCGTGGCGCTGGCATTGGCGCGGCACGACATGGCGCTCGACGAGCGCGCCATCATCGAGACGGAGTACGGCTTTGCGGAAGGCTTCGCCGCCATGCGCGAGATCCTCGCGCGGCGCACGCCGGTCACGGCGATGGTCTTTGGCACCGACTACCTGGCGGCCGGCGCGCTGGCTGCGCTCGACCAGGGCGGCATCGCGGTGCCGCAAGCGCTTTCAGTCGCCAGCTTCAACGACAACGACTTCGCGGCCTACCTGCATCCGCCGCTGACCACCGTGCGCCTGCCCATCCGCGAGATCGGCGAGGCGGCGGGGCGGCTGCTGCTGGCGCGACTCGCCGGCGAGCACTTCGAGCCGCCGGCATTGCAGGTCGAGTTGATCGTGCGGGCGAGTACGGGGCCGGCCTGATCGCAGGGTGAGCCGATTTGTCCGGTGCCGACGCAAGCCTGCTCGTGCGACTTCCTCCAGCCAACCGACTTTCAGCGGGCGAGCGGAGCGCTGGCCATGACACTCTCTTCCTGCTGCGTCAACTCAGGCCCATCGAGTGTCACGCGCGAATGGTCGTGGCGGAACTTGTCGATGATCGGACGCAGTTCCTCCTTCACATGCTTGTCGCTGTAGCCGTTGAAGAGGTGGCCGAGCAAGCCGCGCCGCAGATCAGTAGTTCCCAGGAACCAGTCCGCAATCGGAAAGGTGAGGTTCATGTTGAACTTCATCATGACCCCCATGTTGTGGTGAGCCGCGTGGTGGCGGCGGATCGTATTGACGAAGGGCATGTTGCGCACGAACCAGTTGTCGTGAAGGTGGCAGCAGCAATGGAAGGTTTCGTACACGAGGTACTGGGCCACCATGGTCAGCAACACGATGTAGCCCGCATTGGCGTTCAGTACCAGGGACGTGAGCCAGCCCAGCAGCGTTCCGGCCACCCCTAAGGTCGCCAGCACGCGCCACGGAAAGAACACGATGCGGAATTCACGCGTCGTATCGATTGTTGGCTCGAGGTCGGTGAAATACTGGTGGTGCTGGCGCGTGTGCCGCTCGTAGATCGCGCGCAGCGCGAAGACGTCGATGCGGCGGTGCATCACGTACCGGTGAATGAACCACTCGGCGAAGTTGCCCGCGACAAAGACCGGCACAGCGAGGAGCCACTCCCAGCTCGCGGCTTGCATGTGCGTGAGGCAATACCAGATCGCGGCAATTCCGACCCCGTAGAGCACCGCGATGTGCAACAGACCGTTGTAGAGCGGGCTGACCTGGGAAATGTATTGCTCGCGGAACTGGCGCTGGCGTTCGGTCATCATGGTCCTGGATCCTTTCACGAGCCCAAGCGTATCGAGCCTCGAAGTCAGGCATCAGAAGCGTCGCACAGCTTTCGTCGAAGTTCGCGGATTAGTACTGAATCGGCGGCCTGGCCCCGGGCCCCGCACACGATCTTCGGCCGTGGGCTGCTGTGCTCCTTGCCGCACATAGCCCGAGCCGGCTTTGCCGGCAATACCTACCAATGTTGGTAGTTGACGCCTTCCGCGGCAGGCCGCTCAATACGCCGCGCCCAGGAGCCAGGACAAAGCACGAGGGCGACAAGAAGCACCAAATGATTAACACCTGTGCATCCATCTCTGCGCACCGAGGCTGGTTGGTCTCTCTGGCACTCGATTGAGCTGCGGAAGGTTAGGAAATTCTTCTTTTGCCGCGGGCCCACTGGTTGCGCTCGCCTTGCTTCTGCGGCAGAAGTCACGAAATCGAGCGCCTCCCCGTCGAATAATGCGGCGTCGTCGCCCAGCCCTCGCTGGCCGGTTCTCGCCGCGTCGAGGTTTGGGAACACAAGCAAGTTGGGATCTCGGGCGAGAGCGCAAAGAAGGAGCGGGCTCTTGGCAGCCCGTTCTCGTTTCTCAAGCTAGTCGGCGTACTCGCCCGCGTCCTTGATCACCTTCGACCACCGCGCCTTCTCGGTCTCCAGGAACTTCTTGTGGCCCGCCGGGTCCAGGCGCTCGTCATTCACCACCGTGAGTCCTAGCGCCTCTTCGCGCTTGACCAACTCTGGATCCTTCAAGGCGGCGCGCAACGCGGCGTTGAGCCTTGCAATCACGGCAGGCGGCGTGCCCTTCGGCGCGTACAGACCGTGCCAGACTTGGACGTTGAAGTCCTTCAGGCCGGCTTCCGAGAGCGTCGGCGCGTCCTTCAGGGCCGGGAGCGGTAGCCGCTGCAGGCTGGTGATGCCGTAGACCTTGACTTTCTTGCCTTCGATTTGCGGTACCGCGTTGACAACCTGCTCGCACATCACATCGACCTGTCCGCCGATCAGGTCGGTCATGGCTGGCGCCGTTCCCTTGTACGGCACTGGCGTCATCGGGGTCTTCAGTGCACTCTGGAACATAAGGCCGCACAGGTGCGATGCGGAGCCCAGGCCCGCGTTGGCGAGGTTCACCTTGGTGCCGTTCGCGGTGATCCACTGGCGCAGCTCCGCGAAGTTGTTCGCCGCCAGGCCCGGCTTGCCGATCAGGACCGACGGTGCTTCGTTGATCAGCCCCAGGGTCACGAAGTCCTCCGGCACCTTGTAGCTCAGCTTGCGGTAGAGCGCGGGAGCGGTCGCCATGCCTATGTGGCTCACCAGCAGCGTGTAGCCGTCGGGAGTCGCCCTGGCCACCTTGGCCGCCCCGATCGTGCCGCCGGCGCCGATCGTGTTGTCGACGACGACGGTCTGCCCGAGCGGCTTGCGAAGCGCTTCCGCCAGATCGCGAGCGATCTTGTCGGTGGGCCCGCCAGCCGCGAAGGGCACGACGATGGTGACTGGCTTATCTGGGAAGTCTGCCAGAGCCAGCATGGCGGAACCGGCCAAGGCCACGCCAGCGACGCAGCGCCAAAGATTGTTCATGTCTTGTCTCCGTTGTGGTTTGATGCTGCGTCAGGCCGACAGGGCCTGCATCTCGCGATACAGATCCGCCTTGCCCTCGAAGCCGATGCCGGGCAGATCGGGCAGCGTCACGTAGCTGCTCTCGACCTTCACGCCGTCCGGGAAACCGCCGAAGGGCTGGAACAGGTCTGGGTACGACTCGTTGCCGCCCAGCCCGAGCCCGGCGGCAATGTTCAGCGACATCTGGTGGCCACCGTGCGGGATGCAACGGCTCGCCGACCAGCCATGCTCCTTGAGCATGTCCAGGGTGCGCAGGTACTCGACCAGGCCGTAGCTGAGCGCACAATCGAATTGCAGCCAGTCGCGGTCCGGGCGCATGCCGCCGTAGCGGATCAGGTTGCGGGCGTCCTGCATCGAGAACAGATCCTCGCCCGTGGCCATCGGGTTCTTGTAGAAGTTGCGCAGCGCGGCTTGCAGTTCGAAGTCCAGCGGGTCACCCGGCTCTTCGTACCAGAAGAGGTCGTATTGCGAGAGCGCCTTGGCGTAGGCGATGGCCGTCTCCAGGTCGAAGCGCCCGTTGGCGTCGACGCAGAGCTTCTGGCCGTCTTGCAGGACCTCCATGATCGAGTCGATCCGACGCAGATCCTCGTCGAGCGAGGCGCCGCCGATCTTCTTCTTGACCACCGTGTAGCCGCGGTCGATGTAGCTGCGCATCTCGTCCTGCAGCTTCTTGTGATCCTGCCCGGGATAGTAGTAGCCGCCGGCAGCGTAGACGAAGATCTTGCGGTTCGGCTTGCCGTCGCCGTAGCGGTCGGCCAGCAACTGGAAGAGCGGCTTGCCTTCGATCTTGGCCACGGCATCCCAGACCGCCATGTCGATCGTTCCGATCGCCACCGAACGCTCGCCATGTCCACCCGGCTTTTCATTGGTGAACATCGTGTTCCAGATCTTGTGCGGGTCGAGGTTGTCGCCTGTGTCGTCCACGAGCGACGCCGGATCGGCCTCCAGGATGCGCGGAATAAAGCGCTCGCGCATCAGCTTGCCCTGGCCATAGCGACCGTTCGAATTGAACCCATAGCCGACCACCGGCTTGCCGTCGCGAATCACGTCGGTTATCACGGCGACCAGGCTCAAGGTCATCTTGCTAAAGTCGATGTAGGCGTTGCGGATCGGCGAGCTGATGGGGATGGTCTTCTCGCGGATTTCGACGATCTTCACGGTTGTCTCCAGGTGGGTTTGAATGGGGGACTGAATGGTCGGGCACGCAGGCTTTTTCGGCCAATGTTCAATTTCTCAACTTCTATGCGCTGGACGAACCGCAATGAATCTGATCTGGCTGGATGACTTCCTGGCGCTGGCGGCCACGGGGAATTTCTCGCGCGCGGCAGATGATCGCCACAGCTCGCAACCTGCCTTCAGCCGGCGAATTCGAGCGCTGGAGGAATGGATCGGGGCCGACCTGTTCGACCGCAGTTCGCAGCCCGCCACGCTGACGGAAGTCGGCGAGTGGTTCGCCGGAGTGGCACAGGAACTGAACGCCAGGGTGGCGCGGCTGCCCGGCGATGCCAAGAAGATCGCTGAGGCAACCTCGGTCACTTTGCGGATCGCGTCCACGCACGCTCTCTCCTTCACATTCCTGCCGCGGTGGTTGCGAAGCCTCGAATCGCACACAACGCTCGGCCCGGTGCAGCTGATGTCCGACGTGCTCGAGCGTTGCGAAGCACTGATGTTGCAGAGCAAGGTTCAATTCGTTCTGAGCCACGCGCACAGCAAGGCGCAAGGCGCGCTTGATGCTGAGCCTTTCAGATCGGCTCTGATTGGCGAGGATGTGCTGGTCGCTGTGTCGGCGCCCAAAGAGGGAGGCGACGCGCGTCACCAACTGCGGACGGGCGCCGGTGCGGTTCCCGTGCTCCAGTACACGGAGGAATCGGGATTGGGACGCATCATGCGCGCTGTTCTGGGGCGCAGGCTGGAATCGCTGGGGGTTCAGGTCGTCTTCACCGCGCACCTCGCCTCGGTCCTGCGGACGATGGCGCTCGATGGCAGGGGCATCGCGTGGCTGCCGCAGACTCTTGTAGAGGACGACATTGGGCAGGGGAGCCTGGTCGCTGCGGCCAGTAGCGAGTGGGCCGTCCCGCTGGAAATCAGGCTCTACCGCGACAGCCAGCTTTTAGGGAAGGCTGCCAACGCCTTCTGGAATACAGCTGTCGATGGCTGATTGCCCTTGATCGTCGTTTGCACTTCATCATGCGGCTATCGCCGCTTCGATCCGCATTGCGGTCGGGGCGACGATCGAGCGGTCCGTGGGAAATCCAGGCGTCCATAATGGGGAAAGCCCGCGAGGCGAAAAAGGGTACGACATGAAGCTTTCCCGATTTCTAACGGAGCGTGCTGAAGAAATTCTGGTGGAGTGGGAAGCCTTCGCCAAGACGTTGGAGCCTGCGGCCGCGTTGATGACCAGCGCGGCTCTGCGCGACCACGCGCATCTCATCATCAAAGCCTTTGCGCTGGACATCGAAAACTCCCAAAGCAAGGCTGAGCAAACCGCCAAGTCGCATGGCGACAGCCCAGGCAAGTTCCCCCAGAGTGCAGCCTCCATCCATGGCACGCTGCGCGAGGTGAGCGGCTTCTCGCTCGTGCAGCTGACGGCGGAATTCCGCGCGCTGCGCGCGAGCGTCCTGCGCATTTGGCTGCCAAGCATCAGCGAGTTCAACCAGGAAGTCCACGAGGAGCTGGTGCGGTTCAACGAGGCGGTGGACCAAGCGTTGGCCGAGTCGGCAGTGACCTTCTCGGAGCACAACAACCAGACGCGAGAGCGCTTCCTCGCGATCCTCGGACACGACCTGCGCACGCCTCTCGCTGCCGTCAGCATGACCGGCTCGCTCCTCGAGCGGTCGAGTTCGGTGGAAGGCAACGCGGCGATTGGCAAGCGGCTGCTTCGCAGCGCGGCCACCATGTCGACGATGGTTAACGATCTGTTGGAATACTCGCGCACGCAGCTTGGTGGCAAGATGCCCATGGCTCCGGTGCCGGCGGACATGCGCGACATCGTTCAGGCGGCGCTGCACAACGCTGCTTCGGCGCACCCGGACTGCATATTCGAATTACATCTGCGTGGCGACCTTTCGGGCGTCTTCGACGACGTACGGCTGCAGCAGGTCGTCGTCAATTTGCTCGCGAATGCTGCTCAATACAGAGCGAAGGGGACGAACGTCAAGCTCGACGTTTCCGGCGAGCTCAACGACGTTTTGCTCTCGGTGACGAACTTCGGCCCTGCCATCCCCCCGGAGTCGCTTAAAACGATTTTCAGTGCGATGGTACAGCTCCCCGTCGACGGAGAGCAGCCTGGGCGCCCGCGAACCAGCCTTGGCTTGGGGCTGTTCATCGCTCGGGAAACTGCGTTGGCCCACGGTGGCTCGATCGACGTCTCGTCTACCGATGCTGACGGCACGACCTTTACAGTCCGCATTCCCCGCGCCATTGCGCCGCCAAAAGCGCCAGTGGCACCGGCGACCTGAACACGTTATTGCCTCAACTCCACGGACGCGCGCCAGATCGGCGGCGCACTGTCGCAGCTAGCGATCTTTCGGTAGTGTCTTCGACGATTCGCCGCTCCGGGGGGGCGTGGTGCTTCCGCTATGAATCACGTCCTCAGCGCTCCGCTGAGCGCGCGGCGCGCAGGCGGGTGGAAAACTCACGCAGCCCTGCAATCCCGCTGGCCTCCGCGCGGTGGCACCAGGCAGCCAGATCGGCGGCCAGCTGTTCGCGCGACTGCGAGGTGTTGAGCCAGAGCTGGCGCAGCTCCTCGCGCATCGTCACCATCTTGTCCAGCACCGGGTGGGCCGCACGGGCCTGCACCAGGTTCGAACGGACAGCGGCCGGCACCTTGTCGTCGTCGCGATGCAGCCAGCGCTTGGCGGCCTTCAGCGCAGACAGGTCGGCGCCCTTGTCCTTGAGCAATGCCAGTTCCTGCTTGGTGGCGCGGCGCATCTCACGGGCGTACCCGGCCATCACTTCGTAGCGATTGGCGATGACGGCTTCCAGCGTCTTCTCGTCGGCCACCGGCTGGATGTCGCCCAACTGCATCTTCGGCGGGACCTTCTTGACCTTCGCCCAGCCGATCTTTTGCATCAGGCTGATGTAGATCCAGCCGATGTCGAACTCGTACTTCTTGACCGAGAACTTGGCCGAGGTGGGATAGGTGTGGTGATTGTTGTGCAGTTCCTCGCCGCCGATGATCAGGCCCCAGGGCATGATGTTGCGGCTGGCGTCGGGTGCCTCGAAGCTGCGGTAGCCCCAGTAATGGCCAATGCCGTTGATGACGCCGGCCGCAGTGATCGGGATCCACAGCATCTGGACCGCCCAGACCGCCATGCCGAGCGCACCGAAGAGCGCCAGGTTGAGCACCAGCATCAGGCCCACGCCCTGCCAGCTGTAGCGCGAATAGAGATTGCGCTCGAGCCAGTCGTCCGGAGTCCCGTGGCCGTAGCGCTCCATCGTCTCCTTGTTCTTCGACTCGGCGCGGTACAGCTCGGCGCCGCGCCAGAGCACCTCGTCGATGCCTTTGATCTGCGGGCTGTGGGGATCTTCCTCGGTCTCGCACTTGGCGTGGTGCTTGCGATGGATCGCCACCCACTCCTTGGTCACCATGCCCGTGCCGAGCCAGAGCCAGAAGCGGAAGAAATGGGAAGGGATCGGGCCCAGATCCATGGCCCGGTGCGTCTGGGTGCGGTGCAGGAAGATCGTGACCGCAGCGATGGTGATGTGCGTGGTGAACAGCGTGTACAGCACGACCTGCCACCACGTGAGATCCCACAGGCCGTTCCCGAGCCAGTCGATGGCCGCGTTCAAGATGGAGAAATCCGGAAGCAGCATAAGTCGATTCCATTCCCTATTAATGCAGTTGCTCCGACGCAATATGGGTTCTATGGGCCAACGGGGATGTAGGGCGGGAGCGCAATCGCGTGTGACCAGATAATCCGCACCGGATGGGGCCTCGTTGCCCACGCAGGAATCGCTCCCGCTCGCAGCGTTCCTCGGCGCGTGCGAACGCTTTCAAGGACACCGCTACGAGGTGGCGTCAGCCGGCGATGCGACTCGAATTCTGGGTCATGCGGGCGAGCCGGGACAACTCGGCGGTGGGGAGACGCGGCTGGGAAACCTTAAGCGGGAGCTCAGACAGGTAGGGTGTCGAGTCGAAAGCGGGCATTCAAAGGACGAGCTCTACAACTCCTTCTGGAACATGAGGGGTGCACACGAGGAGGCCAGGAGGGCATCGATCGACAAGTCCTGCGGGCCAAATACGCGCGAACACCCGCTGTGCACGTTCACCGCGTTGACGTAGAGCTGTGGCGCGCTCGGCTGCCGCATGGCCTTGATGTCCGCGACCGCATTCAGGATGTAGCGCACCGGCTCCATGCCGAGCGGATTGGCCTGGTAAGGCGACAGCAATGGCATTGCGTCGTCCCAGACGCCCATCCCGGGCTTTCTCAATGGCAGGAGCAGGAAGGTCAGCGGCGCCCCAGCCTCGGCAATCTTGCGCCAGAGCAGGGCCAGGTTCGCCTTGGCGCCTTCACGCCCGCCATGCGCATAGCCCGTGGCCAGCGCGGCACCGTTGAGCGCGCCAGCGCTGGTGCCGCTGATGCGGCCCGGAACCAGGTCGTCATGCTCGAGCAGCCTGTCCAGAACGCCCCAGGTAAACGCGCCATGCGCGCCGCCACCTTGAAGCGCCAGATTCAATACGCGCGGGGAGCTATTAGGCAAGTGCAGGTCCTACCGCTGCGACGGTCGTGGGGGTGTGTGGGTTCAACTTCATCAGGTAGCTACTGGACAGTCGTTGGCGCCGCGGCGGCATGAGGGCACGCACTGAGCGGCAAGTGGCTGAAACGGCAGCTCACATGTGCCAGCCGCCGGCTGTACGAGCTTCGTCGAGTCCACAGCCTCGAACGTAGGAACGCTGCTCGTGGCCTCGTCATCGAGATACGCGGATACAGGCACGGCGCGATGGGCGCCGTCCGAGCGCCCCAGCGGGGACTATCATCCGAGAGCGCGCCCACCAGCCTGGGCGTTTGCACCCACCCCTAGCGGGTCCGCCGATGACCAGCCGGAGAGCACTACGGCATGCATTCGACTGCAGGCAAGCAAGCGGCACCTCCGGGTGCCGCTTGCTTTTGGCAGGTACATCGCCGTTGAGGCCATATCCCCGGCGCCTGCGACGAGTGCGCCGATCCGGTTGACGCCGCTCGGCCAACCGCGTAGCCCGCCGGCGACAACCTTGGGGGTTCGGCGCCTACCTTGCAGGGTTTCATCTGCCCACTCGATCGGTATCCCGTGGCTGGCGAGGCATTTCCCTCAGTCTTATACCGTAGGGTCATGAGTGAACAAAAACCCGCCGGCGTTCAGCCACCCTTTCCTCCACGCAGCACAAGTTCAGACAACACTGCTGCCGCCTCCGCAAAACTCCAAACCTTCATTTCCGACAGGTCCTTTCCATGTGTCGGTGCGAAATCGGCGCTCAACAAGGACCGTATGCGTTTTGCAAACTTTGGCCGCCTGGGCGACGCATCGGAAGCTTCCAAGCTCTGCGATGCGCTGCTGGCCTATGCCAACGACTTTCGCGAGCCGGGCAGTGCGCCCGTGAGCTTCGTCGCGCTCTTCGAATGCGAAGAGCTTGAGGAGAGGGAGTTCGAACGCCGCCTGTGGCAACAGCTCGAGGCCATGCACAAGGTCGACAGGGCGCGTGGATTCGACTGGGACCCCACGGTCGGCAAGGACCCGGAACGGGAAGACTTTTCCTTCAGCATCGGAGGGCGCGCCTACTTCGTCGTCGGCCTGCACCCCGGCGCAAGCCGGATGGCGCGCCGGGCGCCCATGCCGTGCCTGGTTTTCAACTTCCACGATCAGTTCGAGACGCTGAAGGCCTTGGGCAAGTACCAAAGCATGCAGGAGACCATTCGGAAGCGCGACATGGCGCTTCAAGGATCGGTCAATCCGGTTCTTTCGCGCTTTGGCGAAGCTTCCGAGGCCAGGCAGTACTCTGGGCGCGTCGTCGGGGAAGGCTGGAAATGTCCTTTTCACACAGGGAAAGAATAGTTATGTCTGCGACCCATCCCAGCGGCTGCTGCCGCATCGCGCCCCAGTCGGGCGTGGCCTTCCGTCTGCGAGCCAGCGAGGTTCTTCGCATCTACGACCCATTTGGAGAACAGGTGGCCGATCTCTTCGCCTTTGCCGAGAACGACCACGCGTGCAGCCTTTCGTCCGGCCGCACGATCGACTATGCGTCCAAGATCTATCTGACAAAAGGGGACGTGCTCTACGCCAATGACAGCCGCCCCATGTTCCGCATCCTCGAAGACGCCGTCGGACGGCACGACTTCCTGCTCACGCCTTGCAGCCAGGAGATGTTCGAGATCCTGTACAAGCACCGAGGCCACCATCCCAGCTGCTTCGAAAACCTTTATCGGGCCTTCGAGCCCTTCGGGATCCGGCCCGAGCAGATCGGCACGACCTTCAACGTGTTCATGAACGTCGTCGTGGCAGAGAACGGGGAAGTCAAGGTTCGGCCGCCCTTGTCCCGGGCCGGCGACTTTATCGAGCTGCGCGCACAGATGAACCTCATCTGCGGCTTGACTGCCTGCTCTGCGGAGAACTCCAACAACGGCTCGTTCAAGCCGATCGACTACGAGATCCTGGTGCGTCCCTGCAATGAGTGATGCTCGAATGCGAGCAGAGTGGCGCCAGGCCATCTCCGCCCGTACGCTGCGGGACCGGAAGGCTCCGCGAGGCCAGGGCAAAGCGTCTGCGGTTCGTAGGACGGGGTTTGGCGCCCCCAGCTCAGCAGCAGCAGAGCTTCGACCGCCGTGCGGTAGAAGCGCTGGACGGCGAGGCTTGCCTCAGTGACGCGATAAGGGGAGGTTTCGCGCGCATGTCACGTGCCCTGCGTCGCCCTTTTAGGCGTCACCTCCGGGCGTCTGGTTTTGTTCCGCGGACGATCCGCGAAGAATCGCAGCATTTCATCGCTCGCATCCGGACCAAACGGAACAGCGAAGGAACCTGCACTGCTGCCGCCCGACCAAGCATGCGGCGCATTGTGCAAGGTCCAATGTTCTCCGCACTCGACAGCGTCCGATCTCGAATAGACCCGCCGCGTCGCGCGGCGTCCGTCGGCGCTGCACTCGTCGCTGGACACGAACGCACATCCGACCCCCATGGAAGCATCGATGACGTGTTCGCTATTTACCAAGTGCACCGTATCGTCTCTATCGCCGTGGAAGACGATGGTCGGCATCCCGGTCTCCGCCCCTTCCCCGGGGGTGCCCGCACCACGCATCGCCGCGAGGGCCGTTTGTAGATCCGAGCCGGCGCGCGCCGCCAGGCCTGAGTGCACGCCGACTGCGGCATACACCTCGGGGTAGAGTTCCCCGAGCAAGGCGGCCATGGCCCCGCCCGCCGACAAGCCGGCGACGAAGATGCGAAGGGGATCGACCTGTTGATCACCTGCAATACGCTGGGTTAAGTCGGCGATGCGCGCCGGCTCGCCCTGGCCGCGGACCTGATGCCCCTTGTCGAACCAGTTCCAGCATCGGTGTGCACTAGCCTGCGTCGACTGTGCCGGATACAGCACGATGAACCCGCGCCGCTCGGCGACGAGGTTCATCCGGGTCCCGGCCGCGAAGTCGTCCGGCTCCTGCCCGGCGCCGTGAAGCATCACGACCATGGGCGCTTTTCGCAGCGGCGCACTCGCGGGCACGTACAAGCTGTAGCCGTCATGCCTCTGCATCCGCTCGGCCACCGGTTCGACCTCGCTGCCACCCTCGGCCGGCCGCACAAAGAATGCAGCGTGCATGTCAGATGCGATCTGGAACCACGACAAGTACGGATTGGCGGAAAGCATGGCAGTTTGCATGTAGCAACTGTCTTTGCCGCCGGCCAAAGCGCGGTAGTCCCCTGACGCACCTCAGGGTAGGTATAGAGGCTGAGGGGCGCTGGTCGGGATAAGGCTCTTCCGTTCCAGGCGATGCTAAACGACGCCCCCAATCTGCTGCCTGGCGCCCCCCCGACCCACAGGCGCGGTCCGCTCCCAATCACCCCTCACCGCCGCGGCCAATCATCAGCCCGCTTCCGCTCCACCCGCGCAGCACCCCAGACCACGTGCAGCTTCCTGCCCTCCCGCGCCAAGCTATCCGCCACCGTCTCGATCACGACCCGCCGCCGCATGCTGCTGCCCGGCACGTCCAGCTCCCAAAGTTCCAGGGAGCCGTCCGGCCTTTCCTCCACGAGCATGGAGAAGCGGCCATAGCCATCGCGGTATTTGAGGGTGCGGCAGTACATCGGGATTCGTGGAAGGGGGAGCGCCAGTGCGTAACGGCAGAACCGCGAAAGTTCCCTGCGCCTCTTGGCCCCGCCGGCGCCTTCGAGGGCGAGCCGCTAGCCACCCCGCCGCCCGGTCTACAAACGCGTGTACTCCAGCGCCCAGAAGTACTCCCATTCCCGGTACCCGACGCCCGCCGCGTGGGGAGCGACGATGGCCATCAAAGCATCCCGGTCCGGAAAATTCTTCAGCACGCGATGGGTCGACCCATCGGCCAAGGCCCGCAGCTGGTAGGTGTTGCCTTCGGCATCGCTCTCCGCAATCGGCGTGCTGCTGCCCGGCACGAAGCGGTTGTCAAGAAAGACTACCTTCGCGCCCGGCTCGATCGCCGCATGGAAGCCGCGCAAGAACTCATCGATCCGCGAGCGCGGGATGTGCGACCACCAGAAGCCGGCAAAACCGGCATCGCACCTGACCGTCGATGACGGCAGGCGGTAGGCATCTCCCTCGACAAGCTGCACCTTCTCTGCCGGTACGCGGGTCTCGGCGATGCGCAGCGTCTCGGGTGCCGCGTCGACTGCCACCACGCGCTGCGCGGCCTGCGCATAGAACTGGGTCCAGTACCCGGTGCCGCAGGCGACCTCCAAGACCGAGCGGCCTGCAAACACGGCCGGAAGCCAGCTCTCGATCTGCCGCAGATCGGCTTGCCGCTCAGGCTTCAGGTAGATCCTGTCGTATTCGTTCGCACGGGCTGCGTAGTACTCCTGCATGGATCAACCTCGATTCGCGGGGCAGGGGACTGGGATGTCGAAATGCAGCACGTCTTCGCGCACCCCGAGCTTCGAATACAACGCGATCGCCGGCGCGTCAGGCGGATCTGCCTGGACGAAGATGACATAAGCCCCGCGTTCGGCGCCGGCGCGCTGAAGTTCCCGGATCAATTCGGTGGCAACCCCTCTTCGCCGGTGCGCCGCAGCAACGGCAAGGTCGTAGATATAGATCTCGCTGCGCTCCTGCTCGAACTTCCTCAATTCGTACGCTGCGAGGCCCCCAATGACCTGCGACCCTTCCACGGCCGCCAATGCAATGAAGGTCTCGCTGGCGAGCAGCTGCCGAAGGTACTCTGGCCGAGGGCGCTTTGCCCCGTAGGTGTCCGCATCGTCGAAAGCCTCGCCGAAGACGCAGAGGAGGGCGTTCATGAGCTCCCCCGAATCCTCGGAGAGGCGCTGGATGGTGTAGCCGCTTGTGGTGGTCATGGCCGTGATTGTCGGTACTCATCAGGTGCAGAACCGGGCGCTCGTGCCGCACGTGTCGCCGTCCTTGGGCAGTTTTCGCAGCAATCGGGAATACCGCCGCCGGCGCGCGCCGTACGCTTGCCGATATCGAACAGGAGAGCGCATGCTGAAAGTCAATCCGGTGGCCACCGTCGACGAAGCGCCAGGCTTTCGTCGCATGTTCCGCCCGGGCCGCCTCACCCTCGGCGTCTTCTTCCCCATCGAAGCCTTTACGGGCGATGAGCCGTCGATGCGCGACCAGGAGCGACTTGCGCAGCGCGCCCAGGCGCTCGGCTACGCCGCCCTGTGGGTGCGCGACGTGCCGCTGCGCGATCCGAGCTTCGGCGACCTCGGCCAGATCCACGATCCCTGGGTGTACCTCGGCTGGATCGCGGCACACACGCGAACGATTGCGCTGGCCACCGGCTCCATCGTGCTGCCGCTGCGGCACCCGCTGCATGTGGCCAAGGCCGCTGCCTCGGTCGACCAGCTGTCGGGCGGCCGGCTGGTGCTGGGGGTGGCGTCGGGCGACCGGCCGGTGGAGTTCCCGGCCTTCGGCGTCGACATTGAACGGCGCGCCGTCCTGTTCCGCGAATACTTCGAGGTGATCCGCAGCGTGCTGGAGCGCGAGTACCCGACGTTCACGTCGACGGCCGGCGTGCTCACCGCCAACGCCGACCTCGTGCCCAAGCCGTTCGGGCGCCTGCCGATGCTCGTCACCGGAAGCAGCGGGCAGCCGCTGCCGTGGATCGCCGGGCACGCCGACGGCTGGATCACCTATCCCCGCGGCATCGACCGCCAAGCCGAAACAGTGGAGCGCTGGCGCGGCGAGGTCAATGCCGCCAGGCCGGGCGCCTTCAAGCCGTTCGTGCAATCGCTCTACGTCGACCTCGCCGACGATCCGCACCTGCCGCCGACGCCCATCCACCTCGGCTTCAGGGCGGGGCAGCACTTCCTGCTGCGCTTTCTCGACTCGCTGCGCGTCGTCGGCGTCAACCACGTCATCCTCAACTTCAAGTACGGCGCGCGGCCGGCGTCCGAGGTGCTCGAGGAGATCGGCACCGAGGTGTTGCCGCCCCTGGCCTACGCGCAGGGCGACAAGCCTGTCGGCGGCGAGCTGGAACCGAGCGATGCGGAGGTCGACGACGACACGCTCGCGCGGCAGCATTGAGGCCGGCGCTCCACAGGAGACCACCGCGCCGCGCCGCGCAACACCGACGGAGCGACGTGGCGGGCAGGCCGGCAGAAGCCAAACGCCGCGGCCGTGACGTCATTCGAACCGGCCGGCGCGGCTCATGAAAGCTCGGCGTTTCGAATCGGCACGCAACTACGGAAGCTTGGCGAGGATCTCGTCCATCTCGCTGCTCGTAAACGCGCGAAGCGATTGGAATCGGATGTTGCCCTGCATGGCGATTGCGAGCGTGAACGCCGATAGCGCCTTCTCGTCTTCGCCCTCGACGATGGAGACAAGGTCGTACTCGCCCTGGGTCCACACAAGTTCGCGCATAGTGACCCCGAACTTCTTCGCCGCTTCTTTCGCGGCCGCTGCGCGCTTGGTCGTGTCCTTGATCGATTGCAGGCCCTTGTCGGTAAAGCTCATCAGGCCAACGTAGGTGATCATGTCATCTCCTCGGTTCGACATAGACGGCCGATGCCATCTGCCTCGAACCGCCGCAGCCGTCAAACGCCGGTTCGAGCGCACTGGCAGTGAAACGGTCTGCAAGTCGTCGGCGAGGCGGAAACCGCAATGGACGCGGACCTCGCGCGGGGGCGGCAAAAGGACTTCACTGGGAGAGCGGTTGGGATGCTACGCGCTTCATCGGCAATGGCAAGGTCCGGTGCAGCAGTTCCTGGTGGCCATGCCTTGCCTGCTTGAACTCACCTGGACAAGAGATCGTCATCCACTGGCGCATCCAGCACGATCTGCCCTGCCGTCAGCGTGTTCACGGTCGCCCCGGCGATCTCCATCATGACGCTCGCACGGTCCGCGGCCATGTAGGCGGTCAGGTGCAGGACCGGGCGCTCGTGCATGTCGTGCATCAGCCGCACCAGCTTCAATAGCGGCGCACCCACCTCGGTCTGGATCAGTGCGGCTCGCTGCGGATCGCTCACCGTCGCGCTGAACTCCTGCACCACGCGGCCGAACTTGACGCCCTGCATCATCAGGATCTCGTAGAGCGCCTTCTTCTTGAGTGCAGCCGCCGTCACGCGCCGCCCGACGGCGGCGGGCACCCACGCGTCCGTCAGCATTGCCGGCTGGCCGTTGCGGTTGGATCGAATGCGCAGCGCGTGCACGGCCTTCTCGCCCGGCGGAATCTGCAGCAGCCTCGCCACATCGGCCGGCGGGGCGGCCTGCTCGACTTCGAGGACGCGGACGATCGTCTCGATCGCCGTCATGCGCAGGCTGTCGATCACGCTGAGGCTGGGCACGGGCCGCATCTGTCCGGGCTCGCCCCGCACGAAGGTGCCGCGGCCGTGCCGGCGCTCGACCAGGCCCTGGATCGCCAGGTCGCCCAGGGCGCGCCGCACGGTGATGCGCGAGACGCCGAATCGCTCGCAGAGCGCTTCCTCGTTCGGCAACGCGCCGCCGGGGAACAGGCCCCGCGAAATCTCGTCGCGCAGCACCAGATAGATCTGCCGGTGCAAGGCGGTGCCGCGTGCCCCGTTCATCGGCGTGGTTCCAGTCGACAAGTTCATGGCCGGAGCATAACTTGTTGACTTGTTGTTATGTTGTGATATTCTTAGAACAACTGAGACAAGCAAGCTGCGCTGAAAGACCTCCGCCCATGACACACACCTCCCTTCGCGAGCTGCTCGCCGCGCCCGACATGCTGATCGCGCCCGGTGCCTATGACGGCATCGGGGCGCGGCTGATCGAGCAGGCGGGCTTCAGCGCCGTGTACATGACCGGCGCCGGCACGGCGGCGGCGCGCGGCTATCCCGACTTCGGCCTGCTCGACATGGGCGAGATGGTGGCCAACGCGGCCACCATGGCGCGCGCCATCAGCGTGCCGCTGATCGCGGATGCCGACACCGGCTACGGCAATGAGCTGAACGTGACGCGAACGGTGCGCGAGTACGAGTCGCGCGGCGTCGCCGCGATCCACATCGAGGACCAGGTCTCGCCCAAGCGCTGCGGACACCTGGACGGCAAGGAAGTGGTCTCGCGCGCCGAGTTCGTCTCGAAGATCCGCGCCGCGGTCGATGCGCGCCGCACGAAGGAGTTCGTGATCATCGCGCGCACCGATGCGCGCGCCATGCTGAGCCTGGAAGAGGCCATCTGGCGCGGCAACGCGGCGCTCGACGCCGGGGCCGACCTGGTCTTCGTCGAGGCTACGCAGTCGCTGGAAGAAGTGGCGGCGGTGCCGAAGGCCGTGAAAGGGCCGTGCCTGCTCAACGTGGTCGCCGGCGGCCGCACGCCGATCTTCGACCTTCGCGAAGCCGAGGCCATGGGCTACAAGCTGGCGATCCTGCCGGGCCTGATGCTGGCGGCCGCGATCCAGGCCGGCGATTCGGCGCTGGCCCAACTCAAGGCCACGCACAAGGCGCCCGAGGTCACGCAGAGCGTGGCGCAGACCTTCCGCCGCTTCGGCGCCGACGAGTGGGATGCACTGCGCCAGCGCTTCAATGCCGGCGCCGCCATGGAAGACAAGTGATGCTCGCCCGGACGCTCTTCGACAAGATCTGGGACGCCCACGTCGTCCGCGACCTGGGCGACGGCTGGGCGCTGCTGCACATCGATCGCCACCTGCTGCACGACCTCTCCGGACCACCCGCGCTCGCGGAGGTGACGGCGCGCGGGCTGCCCGTGCATGACCCGGAACTGGTCTTCGCCACGCCCGACCACGCGATGTCGAGCCAGCCCGGGCGCAACGGGCTGACCTACGCGCCCGGCGGCAAGCTGTGGACCGCGCTGCGCGATCGCACCCGCGCTGCCGGGGTGCGCCTGTTCGACCTGGGCGAGCCCGGGCAGGGCATCGTGCATGTGATGGGCCCGGAACTGGGCATCGTGCTGCCGGGCCTCACCGTGGTCTGCGGCGACAGCCACACCTGCACCAACGGCGCGCTGGGTGCGGTGGCCTTCGGCATCGGGTCGTCGGAGAGCACGCATGCCCTGGCCACGCAGACGCTGCGCCAGCAGAAGCCCCGGCGCATGCGCATCCGCTGCGACGGCAGCTTGCGCGCAGGCGTGACCGCCAAGGACCTCGCGCTGCACATCATCGGCAAGCTCGGAGCTGCCGCCGGCGTCGGCCACGCGATCGAGTACGCGGGCAGCGCCATCGAGGCCATGGAGGTCGAGGCCCGGCTCACGCTGTGCAACCTGACGGTGGAGCTCGGCGCACGCTGCGGCATGGTGGCGCCCGACCAGCGCACCTTCGACTATCTGCGCGGCCGTGCCTTCGCGCCGCAGGGCGTGGCCTTCGACGCAGCGGTGGCGCAATGGCGGCTGCTGGGCAGCGATGCCGATGCGGTGTTCGACCGTGACGAGTCCATCGACGTGTCCCTCATCCGCCCCACCATCACCTGGGGCACCAGCCCCGAGCACGCGATGGCCATCGACGGCCGCGTGCCCGACCCGCAGGCCGTCGCCGATGCCGCGCAGCGCGACACGCTGGCCGCCGCGCTCGACTACATGGGCCTGAGGGCGGGGCAGCCCATCGCCGGCACTCCGGTCGACTGGGTGTTCATCGGGTCATGCGCCAATTCGCGCATCTCCGACCTGCGCGCTGCGGCCGAGGTGGCGCGCGGCAGGCACGTGGCGCCGGGCGTCACGGCCTGGGTCGTGCCGGGCTCCGAGAACGTCAAGCGCGCCGCGGAGGCCGAAGGCCTGCGCGAGGTGTTCGAAGCCGCCGGCTTCGCCTGGCGCGAGCCCGGCTGCAGCATGTGCGTGGCGGCCAACGGCGAGCAGGTGCCGCCGCAGAGGCGATCGGTGTCGACTTCCAACCGCAACTTCGTCGGGCGGCAGGGGCCGGGTGCGCGCACCCACCTGGCGAGCCCTGCGATGGCGGCGGCGGCGGCTATCGCAGGCTGCATCACCGATGTGGGGAGCATGGCATGAGCCGCACGGCCGCTCCGAAGGCTCATGGCACCGCAGCCCGCAGGGCGGAGGTTTTTCAATGAGCATTCCGCCCTTTACCGTCGTGAGCGGCGCTGCGCCCTTCCTGCCGCGCGCCAACATCGACACCGATGTGATCATCCGCATCGAGCGCCTGACCTCGCTGCCCAGGGAGCAACTCGGCCCCTACGCGATGGAGGCACTGCGCTACCGCGCCGACGGCAGTGACGACCCGGACTTCATCCTCAACCGGCCTGTCTTCAGAGGCGCCCCGATCCTGCTTGCCGGCGACAACTTCGGCTGCGGCTCCTCGCGCGAGGGCGCAGTGTGGGCGCTGCAGGGCATCGGCGTGCGCTGCGTCATCGCGCCCAGCTTCGGCGACATCTTCTACAGCAACTGCTTCCAGAACGGCGTGTTGCCGATCCGCCTGCCGGCGCCCGAGGTCGAGGCACTGGCCGCGGCCTGCGCCGACGGAGCCCCACTCACGGTCGACCTCGAACGGCGCACCTTGACGGCGCCGTCGGGCGCGCAGACCCCGTTCACCATCGACCCGCTGCGCCGCGAAGCGCTGCTCCATGGCCTGGACGACGTCGGCCTGACGCTGCGCGACGATGCCCTCATCCGCGCCTGGCAGCAGGCCGACCGTGCACAGCGGCCCTGGGCCTGGCCGCCGGCCGCCGTGGCCTATTGAAGGAGACGACATCGATGTCCATCGACACCGTCATGGAACAAGACGAAGTGCGCTGCGTGCTGATGCGCGGCGGCACCAGCAAGGCGCTGTTCTTCCACGAGGCC
Source organism: Variovorax sp. RA8 (assembly GCF_901827175.1). Lineage (NCBI taxonomy): Bacteria > Pseudomonadati > Pseudomonadota > Betaproteobacteria > Burkholderiales > Comamonadaceae > Variovorax > Variovorax sp. RA8. Next base: position 2,054,441 of record NZ_LR594662.1, read on the forward strand.
GACCTGCCGCCGCCCGGCGCGGTGCGCGACCGCCTGCTCAAGCGCGCCATGGGCACGCCCGACGTGCTGCAGATCGACGGGCTGGGCGGCTCCCGCTTGGTGACTTCGAAGGTGGCGATCATCAAGCGCTCCGAGCGCGGCGATGCCGACGTCGACTACACCTTCGCGCAGATCGACGTGGAGCGCGACACCGTGGGCTATGACGCCAACTGCGGGAACATCTCGTCGGCGGTGGCGCCCTTCGCGATCGACGAGGGCCTGGTCGAAGCGACCGAGCCGGTGACCACGGTGCGCATCCACAACACCAACACCGGCACGATGCTGGTGTCGAAGGTACCGGTGAAGAACGGCAGGGCGAGCGTGCTCGGCGACTGCGCCATCGCCGGCGTGCCGGGCACCGGCGCCGAGATCCTCATGGACTACAGCGGCACCATCGGTGCCAAGACCGGCAAGCTGCTGCCGACGGGCCAGGTCACCGACACCATCACGCTCGAGGACGGCCGGCGCATTGAGGTGTCGGTGGTCGATGCGGCGACGCCGTGCGTCTTCATCGCCGCCGGCTCGCTCGGCCTCACGGGCAGCGAGCTGCCGCCCGTGATCTCTGCCGATCGCGCGCTGATCGAGACCATCGGCGAGGTCCAGTGCAAGGCGGGCGAGCGCATCGGCCTCTACGCGCACTGGAAGGATGTGCACCTCCCGGGCCTGCCGCTCGCCGTGATCGTCGCGCCGCCGGCCGGCTATGTCGACGTGAACAAGGCGACCGTGAAGGCGGGCGACTGCGACTTGCGTGCGCGCCTCGTGTTCCTCGGCAAGTGCCACGACAGCATGGCCGGCACCGGCTCGATGTGCACCGCCGCGGCGTCGCGCGTGCCTGGCACGCTGGTGAACCGGGCCGTCGGAGCGCACACCACGACCGACACGCTGCGCATCGGCCATCCGCTCGGCGTGATGGCGGTGAAGGTGGCCGCGCAGCCCGATGCCCAACCGGCGCGGACCGGCTTCTCGGCCCTCGGGCTCATGCGCACGGCACGCCGGCTGATGGCCGGCACCGTGTACGTGCCGGTCGCCTGACGCGCCTCGACAAATTACAAGCACGGAGACATTTCATGAAACTAGCTTTCGCGGCCGCACTCGCGCTCGCCTGCATCTCGGCGCACGGGCAAGGGCAAGGGCAGGGCGCCCTCCCCAACAAGCCATTGCGCATCGTCGTCGGCTACCCGGCAGGACAGACGGTCGACATCGTGGCGCGCAACTTCGCCGCCGCGCTCGGCAAGGAGATCGGCCAGCCGGTCATCGTGGACAACCGCCCCGGCGCCAACGGCAGCCTGGGCGCGCAGGAGGTCAAGCGAAGCGCACCGGACGGCAGCACGCTGCTGCTCGGCACGCTCGGGCAGATGGCCATCAACCCGACGCTGTACAAGAAGCTGCCCTACGACACGCTGAAGGATTTCGCGCCGGTCTCGCAGGTCAGCACGGGTGCGTTGCTGCTGGTCGCCACGCCCGCCTTCGCGCCGAACAACCTGCAGGAACTCATCGGGTATGCCAAGGCGCGCCCGGGCAAGGTCGACTTTGCCTCGGGGGGCAACGGCATCACGGCCCACCTGGCGATGGTGGTGCTGGAGAAGCAGGCCGGCCTGCAGCTCAACCACATCCCCTACAAGGGCTCGCCCGCTGCCGTCACCGATGTCATCGGCGGCCAGGTCCCCATCATGTTCGACGCCCTGGCGGCCACCTTGCCGCAGGTCAGGTCGGGCAAGCTGAAGCCGCTGGCGATCTCCGGTCTCAAGCGCAACGCCCAGTTGCCGAACGTGCCCACCGTCGACGAACAGGGGATGAAAGGCTTCGACATTACTGCGTGGGTCGGCTTTCTCGCGCCTGCCGGCACGCGTGCCGAAACGGTCGATGCACTCAACGCCGCGATTCGACGCGCTGCGGCCAGCCCCGAGATCCAGGAGTCCATTCGCGCCACCGGCGGCGAGCTGGAGATCACGAGCCCAGCCGAGTTCGGGCGCTTCCTGCATGCCGAGGTGAAGAAGTGGGGCAAGGCAGTGGTCGACAGCGGCGTTCAGGTCGATTGAGGCCTCTCGCGGCAAGGACGGTCGCGGCGCACAGGCTGCCGGCGCCTTGCCCATCACAAAACCAAGGAGACATGAAGATGATGAAGTGCTTGTTTCAACCGGCGTGGAGCCTCGTCCGGCGGGCCGGCCGGCGGCTGCGCCCATGCATGGCCGCGCTGGCCGCAGTGGCAGCAGTGGCGGCGGGTCTTCCGCTCGGCGCCGCCGCGGCCGGCTGGAAGCCGGAGCACCCGGTGACGATGGTGGTGCCCTACGCCGCCGGCGGCGGCACCGATGCGCAAGCACGGGTCGTGGCCAAGGAGCTGTCACAGCTCTGGGGCCAGCCCGTGGTGGTCGAGAACCTCGGCGGCGCCGACGGGCTGATCGGCACCCGGCGCGTGATCGACGCCAAGCCCAACGGCCTCACGTTGCTGGTGCAACTGCCCTCGATCACGCTGATCCGGCACCTGCCGGCCTTCAAGGGCACCGATCCCGTGTCGCAACTGGTGCCGGTGTCGGCGTTCTCGACGCTGCCCGGCGTGGTGGCCGCCAATGCCGCGCTGCCGGTCGCAACCATGGCCGAGATGGTGCGGCACTGCAAGACGGCCGCGTCCCCTTGCTCGCTCGGCACCACCGAGAACATGGCGCGCCTGCAGGCGCGCATGCTGGGCGCCGAAAGCGCGCTGCCCAACCTCATCGTCGTCAACTACAAGGGCGGCGGCCAGTTGATCACCGACCTGGTGGCCAACAACGTCTCGTTCGCCATCGCCGGCAGCACGGCGGTGCTGCCGCATGTGCGTTCTGGCGCGCTCAAGGTCGTCATGACGATGGGCGACAAGCGCTCGTCGGTCTTGCCGGACGCGCCGACGGCCATCGAACAGGGCTTTGCCAGCTTCGACGCCACCACCTGGTACGGCATCTTCGTGCCGAAGGGAACACCCGCGGAGGTCCAGCAGGGCATCGCAGGCGCGTTGCGCGAGGTGGCGAAGAGCGAGGCGGTGCGCAAGGCCTTCGCGACCATCGGCGCCGAGCCGCTGGGCAACACGCCGGCAGAGTTCGCGGCGATGGTTCAGCGCGAGCGGGATCGCGCCGACGCCTTGGCCAAGCGCTTCCCGCTCGAATGACCACCCCCGCCGCCGGCCGCGACGCCGCCGCCTGGCTGAATCACTGAACCCACCAAGGAGTAGACATGAGCAGACTCGACATTGCCGGCGACGCGCGGCGCACCATCGACGTGATCAGGAACGGCGGCATCGCCATCGTGCCCAACGACACGGGCTACGCCTGTTGCGGCTCCTCCATGGACCCGCTGAAGAAGATCTACGACACCAAACGCCGCGGCAGCCACAAGCGCAATGCGATGGCAGGCGACCTCGAGACGCAGCGCGAGCTGCAAACGCTCCCGCCTCCCGCGCAGCAGATGGTGGAGGCGCTCGTCGTCGACCACGACCTGCCCCTGGGCGTGGTCGGCAGCTTCCGGCCCGACCACCCGCTGATGCGCAAGCTGGACGACGACGCCGTCAGGGCGAGCACGGCCGCCGGCACGATCGGCATGCTGCTCAACGCCGGCGCCTTCCATGCCGAGCTGTGCCGCCTGAGCCGCGAGGAGGTGGTGCCGCTGTTCGGCTCATCGGCCAACCTCTCGGGGACCGGCACCCGGTTCAGCGTCGAGGACATACCCGATGAACTCAAGCAGATCGCCGACATCACCATCGACTACGGACTGCGCCGCTATCACATCTATCGCCGCGCCGGCACGCTGATCAACTTCGAGACCATGGAGGTGATCCGCATCGGCGCCTGCTACGAATTGATCTCCGGCGTTCTCAAGCGCTGGTTCGATGTCGAGCTGCCCGCGGATCCGGGCGTCGAGGCGCTGCCCTCCGGGCACCTCAACGAGTTCGCATTGAAGAACGTCGCGTAGGTGCCGGCCATGCATGCAGCCCTTTTCGATCCGCGGCGCCGCTCGGCGCTCGCCGGCGGCGCAGCCGCCCTCGCGTTGGCGATGCTGGGCGGGCGCGCGCAAGCGCAAGCCTGGCCGAGCAAGCCGGTGCGCCTGCTGCTCGGCTACACCCCGGGCGGCTCCGCCGACATCACGGCGCGCGAGCTCGCCGTGCCGCTGGGAAAGCTGCTGGGGCAGCCCCTGGTGGTCGACTACAAGCCCGGCGCGAGCGGCACCATCGCCGCAGCGGAGGTTGCCCGGTCTGCCCCCGACGGCTACACCCTCGGCCTGCTCGACAACGCGCCCCTGACCATCGTGCCGGCGCTGCGCAACCCCGGTTACGACCCGGTGTCCGCCTTCACGCCGATCGCGATGGCGACCCAGTTGCCGCAGGTGCTCGTCGTGCCGGCGGCCACCGGCATCCGCAGCACGCGCGAGTTGATCGAGGCGATGCGCAAGGAGCCCGGCAAGCTGAGCTATGCCTCGGGCGGCACCGGCAGCGTCGGCCACCTCGCCGGCGAGCTGCTCAAGCTGCGCACCGGGACCTTTGCCGTGCATGTGCCGTACCGCGGCGGCGCGCCCGCGATCACCGCGCTGGCCGCGGGCGACGTGCAGTTCGCCTTTTTGACCTACACGGCCACCTCGTCCTTCATTGCGAGCGGCAGGCTGCGGGCCATCGGTGTCAGCTCGCTGCAGCGGCTGCCCGCCATGCCGGATGTGCCGACCATTGTCGAGGGCGGCGTGCCGAACTTCGACGCGCCGGGCTGGTTCGCGCTCATGGGCCCCGCAGGCATGCCGCCGGAGGTCACCGCGACGCTCCGGAAGGCCGTGGCCGAGGTGCTGGCAACCCCGGCGGTGGTCACGCGGATGGAGGCGCTCGGGCAGAGCGTGGTCACCGGCAAGGCCGAGGCGGCCCGGACCATCGCCAACGAACTTGCGATGTGGAAGCAGCTCGTCGCCCAGAGAAAGATCGTCATCGACGGATGACGGCCATCCTTCCTGCTCTCCGCTTTCAAACCTTCACGAACGGAAACCCATGCTCCAAGGCCTGATGCAGGATCAGCCCCTGCTGATCTCCAACCTGATTGCCTTCGCCGAACTTCACCACGGCGACGCCGAGATCGTCTCGCGCCGTGTGGAGGGCGACATCCACCGCAGCACCTGGACCGAGGTCGCGCGGCGGGCTCGCCAGGTGGCCAATGCGCTGGACGCGCAGGGGTTGGCGGTGTCCGATCGCGTTGCGACCATTGCCTGGAATGGCTATCGCCACCTGGAGCTGTACTACGGCGTCTCGGGCGCCGGCCGGGTGCTGCACACCATCAATCCGCGGCTGCATCCCGACCAGATCGCCTGGATCGTCAACCACGCCGAAGACCAGGTCCTGGCCTTCGACATGAGCTTTCTCCCGCTGGTGCAGGCCGTGCATGCCCGCTGCCCCACGGTCAGGCAATGGATCGCGCTGTGCGATGCCGACAAGTTGCCCGCAGACAGCGGCATCCCCAACCTGGTGAGCTACGAGGCATGGATCGGCGGACAGCCGGATCGCTATGACTGGCCCAGCTTCGACGAGCACAGTGCGTCCAGCATGTGCTACACGAGCGGCACCACGGGCAACCCGAAAGCGGTGCTCTACACGCATCGCTCGACGCTGCTGCACGCGTACGCCTCGGCGCTGCCGGACGTGATGGGCCTTTCGGCGGGCGATGCCGTGCTGCCGGTCGTGCCGATGTTCCACGTCAACGCCTGGGGCATTCCGTATTCGGCGGCGCTGACGGGTTGCAAGCTGGTGTTCCCCGGCCCGGCACTGGACGGCAAGTCCATCTACGAGCTCATGGAAGGCGAGGGCGTGACCTTCGCGGCCGGCGTTCCCACCGTGTGGCAGATGCTGCTTGGCCACCTGCAGGCCAACGACCTGAAGTTCTCCATGCTCCAACGCACGGTGATCGGCGGCGCGGCCTGCCCGCCGGCCATGCTGCGCAGCTTCCAGGCCTACGGCGTCGACGTGCTGCACGGCTGGGGGATGACCGAGATGAGCCCGCTCGGCACGCTGTGCGCGCTCAAGAAGAAGCACCTGTCGATGGACGCCGAGGCGCAGCTGGCGGTGCTCGAGAAGCAGGGGCGGGCCGTGTTCGGTGTCGACATGAAGATCGTCGACGGCCAGGGCGTCGAACTGCCGTGGGACGGCAAGGCCACGGGGGATCTGCTGGTGAAGGGGCCGTGGATCGTCAAGAAGTACTTCAACAACGAGGACGGCGATCCGCTGGTCGATGGCTGGTTCCCCACGGGCGACGTGGCGACCATCGATGCCGATGGCTACCTGCAGATCACCGACCGCAGCAAGGACGTGATCAAGTCCGGCGGGGAGTGGATCAGCTCGATCGACATCGAGAACATCGCCGTCGCGCACCCGGCGGTGGCGATGGCGGCCTGCATCGGCGTTCGCCACCCGAAATGGGACGAGCGCCCGATCGTGGTGGTCGCCAGGAAGCCCGGTGCCGAGGTCACGCGCGAGGAACTGCTCGCGTTCTACGAAGGCAAGACCGCCAGGTGGCAGATCCCGGACGATGTGGTGTTCGTCGAGTCGATCCCGCTGGGGGCGACCGGCAAGGTCCTCAAGACGCGCCTTCGGGAGCAGCTCAGGGACTACAAGCTGTCGACTGGCGCGGCGGCCTGAGAACTGGACGGGTCTGCGGTCCGCCAGTAGTCGGGAATGAACATGGCCGTCGGCCGCACGTTCAGCGATGGCGCTTCGCTCCGGCAAAGGGATAACGGACCCTCATCGCAGAAGTTCGACCGGCAGGTTTGGGGGGCCCTAAGCAGACATTCCGCGAACCCCCGGGGCAGCCACAGACGCCAGGGTACGCCGTGGTCGGACAAAGCATCGCCGTGCGGCTCTTTTCTTTAGTCCGCGATAGCGCCAGACGATCCTGCCCTAGCGCGAAGCTCGAACTTCTGGATCTTCCCTGTTGAGGTTTTTGGCAACTCGCCAAACACTACATCGCGCGGCACTTTAAATCCGGCGAGATGCTCCTTGCAATGCGCGATGATGTCGGCCTTCGACACTTCAACGCCTGCTTTCAGTTCGACGAAAGCACAAGGCGTCTCACCCCACTTCTCGTCCGGCCTGGCAACAACAGCTGCGGCGAGTACCGCAGGATGCCGATACAACACATCTTCAACCTCTATCGAAGAAATGTTCTCGCCCCCCGAGATGATGATGTCCTTGCTGCGGTCCTTGATCTTGATGTAGCCGTCGGGGTATTGCACGGCCAGGTCGCCGGTGTGGAACCAGCCGCCTGCGAACGCATTCTCGGTCGCCGTCGGGTTCTTCAGGTATCCCTTCATCATGATGTTGCCGCGGAACATGATCTCGCCCATGGTTACGCCATCCCAGGGAACGGGCTTCATGGTTTCGCCATCCATCACCATCGCACCTTGTTGCAGGTGATAGCGCACGCCCTGCCGCGCATTCAGCCTGGCACGCTCGCCGATATCAAGTTCATTCCATTCGTCATGCTTCGGGCAGACCGTGGCCGGACCATACACCTCGGTGAGTCCATAGACGTGCGTCAAGTCGAATCCCATTCGCTCCATGCCTTCGATCATCGATGCCGGCGGCGCGGCGCCCGCGACCATCGCCTTCACGCCGCGCGGCAGCTTCGCTTTCGTCGCGTCGTTCGCGTTGACCAGCAAGCTATGCACGATGGGCGCGCCACAAAAGTGCGTCACACTATGGTTCGTGATCGCATCGACAATCGCTTGCGCCTCGACTTTTCGAAGGCAGACGTTCACACCTGCGCGCGCCGCAATCGTCCAGGGGAAACACCAGCCGTTGCAATGGAACATCGGCAGAGTCCACAGGTAGACCGCGTGCTTGGGCAGATCCCATTCAAGGACGTTCGAGATGGCGTTCGTTGCAGCCCCCCGGTGGCTGTACACGACCCCTTTTGGGTCGCCGGTGGTGCCACTCGTATAGTTCAGAGAGATGGCATCCCATTCGTCCTGCGGGGCGGTCCAACCGAAGTTCGGATCACCCTCCGCAAGCAGGTTCTCATAAGTCAAATCGCCCACACGCTCGGTTGATCCGGTGAACAACGGGTCTTCGGCATTGACGATGAGCAATGGTCCGCGACCTTTTCGCAGTGAGATAGCGCTCCTCATGATTGCCGCGAACTCGGGGTCCACAATGACCGCTTTCGCTTCCCCGTGATCGAGCATGAAGGCGATGGCTGCAGCATCCAAGCGGGTGTTCAGGGTATTGAGCACAGCCCCCGCCATGGGGACGAAAAAGTGCGCTTCTACCATCGCTGGCGTGTTCGGCAGCATGACCGCTACGGTGTCATTGCGCCCAACGCCTCTCAACTGCAGCGCACTGGCGAGGCACCGGCAACGCTCATACGTTTTTGCCCATGTGCGGCGGAGCGAACCGTGGACTATGGCAGGTTTCTGCGGGTACACCTCGGCAGCACGTTCAAGAAAGGAGATCGGCGACAAGGGCGTGTGGTTGGCTGCCGTCCGAGGCAGATCCCGGTCAAAGATTGAACTCATGGTCTAGTTTATTCGCTATGACTGGCAACAACGGGACGGTCGTCATGAACAGCCGCAAGGACTTCTCCGCTGCACTCCCCGAAGCCAACGCGCACCGCGCCAGGCATTTGCACCAGCCCTTCAGCACAACGCGGTCACCATCCGCCAGGAAGCGCCGCCCCTCACTCGTGCCTGGCAATGGCACCGTACGCGTACCGCCCGCGCTCAGTTCAACCATCGCGCCGGCCTCACCCTCTGTCGGGCCAGAGATCGTTCCGGTGTCCATGAGGTCACCGCTCTGCACGTTGCAGCCTACGACCGTGTGCTGTGTGAGCATTTGTCCGACGGTCCAATATTGATGGCGGAAGTTTGTGGCCGTGGTGCGGTCGCCGAGTAGACCACGAGCACGATGTTTGGCGCTCTGCAACAGCACCTCAAGCCGAATGTCCAAGCTGCCATTAGCTCGCTCGTTGATATCGTCCAGGTAAGGCAGTGGCTGGGGATCACCTCGCATGAGCGCCGCTTAGAGCTCGCCCGCTGCTGCATCTCCCACTGGCGCACTGGAATGCCAAACCGCCAGCTAGCAAACCTATGCCGACACCAACGGCCAAACCTATTCCGACGTTCAGGCCCTTCTTCATGCCGACGGTTTAGCCAAGGCCTTGGGGCGTTCTGCTGCGGCTCGCCGACCAACGGCTTCTGGCCGACCGGCGCCTTGTCAGCTTATCGCGCTCGGTCCACCCCTTCGACCGAACAACTCTCCGCCCAGTTCGCGCCGGGGCTAAAAATTTGCCGCCTGGGTGGTGTGGTATCCGGTGAGCCTGCCGCCCTGCGTCGCCTCAGCGCCGCGTGCCTTCCTTGTTGAAAAGAGCAGCGTCGCGGCCGTCATTCCGAACAGCGCGAGCAGGGTCCATGCGCCGAATACATAGACCAGGCCAATCGGTACAAGCGCAGCAAGGATGAGAAAAAGTGCCCTGAACATGGGCTCAGTTTGCCTCCCTGCGGCCATTTTGTGTCGTGAAGAAGTGGACGCACGGCAAAGAACTTGGCCGAACGCGATGGAGGCGAGGCGCCAAGGTCCGTTGTTGGCAAAAGACCGGGTCTACCGGCAAGCCATTACCAGCGCGGGGAGCGGCTGCATGGCGGCGCTGGATGCGCAGCGCTTTCTGGAGCGGGAGGGCTCGTGCGCCGAGGCGCCGGAATCCTCCTCAGCCGGGCAGGTCAAGGAGACAGCCGATGTCCAGTGACCTCGTGCAAAACGCCAGCGACGACGGCTTCGAGCGTTGACATCGCTTGGGCTCGAGCCGGCCAGTGGATCTTCGGCAGCGGAAGAGTCAGAGATTCAGGCAGAGGTTCAGGCAGGGTTTACCGCGTTCACCTGGAGTGAACGACTTGACAGCCGGGCGCCCTCTGCAAGGCGCAGGCCGCCGATTAGGATCTTCGGCTTCACACCCAGCGAGATCATCAATGAAGCGCCTGTTAACGATCGCGATTGCGGCCCTTGCCGCGCTCCCCGCTTTCGCCGAGTATCCCGACAAGTCGATCACGATCGTCGTGCCGTTCGCCGCCGGTGGGCCGACCGACAAAGTGGCGCGCGACTTTGCCGAGGCGCTGCGCAAGCCGCTGGGCAATGTCGCGGTCGTCGTCGACAACGCCGGGGGTGCCGGCGGCACGATCGGTGCTGCCAAGGCGGCGCGCGCGCCCAACGATGGCTACACGCTGCTGCTGCACCACGTCAGCATGGCCACCTCGCCCGCGCTGTACCGCAAGCTGCCCTACAAGACCCTCGACGACTTCGAGTACCTCGGTCTGATCAACGAGGTTCCGATGACGATCATCAGCAAGAAGACGCTGCCCGCCAACAATTTCGCCGAGTTGCGCAAATGGCTGGAAGACAACCGCGGCAAGATCAACATCGCCAACGCCGGCGTCGGCTCCGCCTCGCACCTGTGCGGGTTGATGTTGCAGAACGCGCTGAAGATCGAGATGCAAACCATCTCCTACAGAGGCACCGCGCCGGCGATGACCGAACTCATCAGCGGCCAGGTCGATGTCATGTGTGACCAGACCACCAACACCACCGCGCAGATCGAAGGCAAGATGGTCAAGGCCTATGCGGTGACGACGCAGCAACGCCTGAAGACGCCGGTTCTGGCCGCGCTGCCGACGCTCGACGAGAGCGGCCTGAAGGGCTTCAACGTCAGCATCTGGCATGGCCTCTTCGCCCCCAAGGGCACGCCCAAGGCGATCACCGACAAGATCAATGCGGCGCTCAAGGTGGCGTTGAAGGATCCAGCCTTCGTGAAGAGCCAGGAGGGGCTCGGCGCGGTCATCATCAACGACGCTCGCATGAATGGGCCGGAGCACAAGAAGTTTGTCGAAGCCGAACTGGAGAAGTGGGGCTCGGTCATCAAGACCGCCGGCCAGTACGCGGATTGAGCATGAGAGCCGTCATGATGAATCGGTCGCGCCTGCGTGTGATCGCACTGGTCGCGATGGCGACGATCGCAGGCACCGCCGCAGCGGCCGCCTCACAGTCCTTCTCGGTCGAGCTTGCGGGCGGCCGGGTCAAGGGCGACGAGACGCTGAAGGTGCAGCAGGGCGACCAGGTCCAGGTGCGCCTGAGCAGCGACAAGCCGATGGTGCTGCATCTGCATGGGTATGACATCGACACCAAGGTCGCGCCGCCCGCGCAGGCGCTGATGACGTTCAAGGCCAATCTGGCCGGGCGCTTCCCCGTTCACGAGCATCGCGAGGGCGCGGGCAATCACCGCGCCGTGCTGTTCATCGAAGTCCGCCCGTAGGTGCGCTCTGAGCAGATCCGGATCTGAGCGCATGCTGCGAGCGCTGGCCAGGGCCTTCCCGGTTCTTGCCATGGCGTGCATGGCCGCCGGTGCGCATGCACATGGCTTCGGCCAGCGCTTCGACCTGCCACTGCCCTTGTGGCTTTGGCTCACCGGGGCCGGCGCGACCATCGTGCTGACCTTCGTGGCCCTGGCGCTGTTCGCGCGGCAGCGCGACTTCGGCACGGCATTCCTTCGCAGCATGGATCTGCTGCGGTTCTCGCCGCTGCGCCGCGTGGCGCATCCGCTCGCGATCGTGTTGCGCACCATTTCCTGCGTGCTGTTCGTGCTCACGCTGGCGGCCGGCTTCTTCGGCAATCCCGACGCGTATGCGAACCTGATCGTCACGATGGTCTGGGTGCTGTGGTGGGTCGGCATGGCCTTCTTCTGCGCGCTCGTCGGCGACCTGTGGGAAGTGGTCAACCCGCTGCCCGCGATGTATCGCGCAGCCGTTCGCCTGATCGGCTGCCGGGAGTCGCTGGGGTGGGCCTACCCGGCGCGGCTGGGGGCGTGGCCGGCGGTCGCACTGTTCTTCGTCTTCGCGTGGGTCGAGCTGGTCTGGCAGGACAAGGACGTGCCACGCGCCATCGCCACCGCCTTGCTGGCCTACTCGGCGTTGAGCTGGGGCGGCATGCTGCTCTTCGGCGTGGAGACCTGGCGCAGCCAGGCCGATGCGTTCGCGATGGTGTTCCGGGTACTGGGCCGCTTCGCACCGTTCGAGCTGCGCAGCTCGACACCGGCCGAGCGGGCGCGTCTGCGCCTGCGGCCCTACGCCGCCGGCTTGCTGGCGAGCGAGCGGGTGTCGAATTCGATGGCAGCGTTCGTGCTGCTGATGCTCGCGACCGTCACCTTCGACGGCTTTCACGAGACGCCGCTGATGGATCGCATCGGGACCGCCGCGCAGACTTCGCGTCCCGTGGCAGAGACGCTGTTCGCGCTCTCCTCCGCGACAGGCCTGGACGAGACGCAATGGCTGAACACCGTCGTACTGCTGCTGTTCCCGTTCGTCTTCGTGCTGATCTTTCGCGGCGTTGGCGCGTGGATGTTGCGCCTGGCGGGCCACGCACGCAGCGAAGGCAGTGCCGATGCGGACCTGAACGCCATGGTCTGGAGCCTCGTGCCGATCGCCGTGGCCTACCACCTCGCGCACTACGTATCGCTGCTGCTGACCACCGGGCAGTTCATCATCCCGCTCGCGTCGGACCCGTTCGGCTGGGGCTGGAACCTCTTCGGCACGCGCGGCCGTGCCGTCGATCTCGGCATCGTCAGCCCGGCCGTGTATTGGTACGCCGCTGTTGCGCTGATCGTCGTCGGCCATGTGCTGGCGGTCATCGTCGCCCACATCGAAGCGGCGCGGCGCTTCGTGAGCCACCGTGCAGCGCTCTTGAGCCAGTTGCCGATGCTCGCGCTGATGGTGGCCTATACGAGCCTGAGCCTGTGGATCATGGCCCAGCCCATCGTAGGCTGATGGCGGTCAGGGGGCGGGACGCTGCTTCGTCTGGGCCCAGGACTGGAAGTCGTTCTTGTCGCTCGACCAGTGCAGGTGGACGATGCGGAAGCTCTCGCCCACGCGCCGCACGATCGCCGTCTCCAGCATCACCTGATCGATCGCCTTGCCATCGGGCCGCTTGCCGCTGATGCGGTAGGTGCTCAGCACCCAGCGCTCGTTGCCGCTGCCGCCGACGCGCCGGGCCTGCAGTGTCCAGTCGGCGATGGCGGCCATGTCCATGTCGCCCGGCAGATGGCTCAGCGCATAGGCCTCGACCGTCGGGTCCGTGGTGCCGAACTCGAACACGACCAGTGCACGGTCCAGGTGGGACAGCGCACCGGCTGTGTCCTTGCGCTTGAGCGCCGCGTGGAAGCCGTCGACCGCATCGGCCGGCAACTTCCCGACCTGGCCCCACGCGGCGCCGGCAATCGCCAGGCTCGCGGCGACGAGCAGCGGGCGGACCCGCTCAGACCGCACGCTGCAGCCCATCCTCGTCGCGGCGGGAGGTGGCTGACGGCGCATTCGGGTCGAGCTGCTCGGCGACGAACAGGTCGCCCGCGATCATCCCGTCGAGCCAGCCATCCTTGCCGCGCACGGTGATCTCGTTCGCGGTGTTGCCGTGCACCCAGAAGACGCTCCCGAAGCGCGCGCCCTTCAGCACGGTGAGTCGCCAGCCGCGCAGTTCGTTGCGCGCCGGCGGAACCATCCTCGGGCCGATCGGTTCGACGCGCAGCGTGTAGATATGGCCCGCCTTGCCGGCCGCGCCGAGACCGATCACCTTGCCGGTGAAGCGCCGCAGCACCGGGTCGACGAGCGGGTCGTGGCCGGCGAGCCGCATGCCATCGCGCGACAGGGGGTCGGCCGAAGCATGAAGCGCGAGCAGCAAGGCCCCGGCCATCGCCGAGGCCCGGGCACCGGCCGAGAACCATTTCAACAACATCGTCGTCATCCTTCTTGAGAAGCCCGGCAGTATCACCAGCGTTGCAGCCGTGTGCAAGGGATGGCGGCGGCACCTCGAGCGCCGCTCGTGCGCGAAGCAGGCATGGCTCGCGTGCCGCAACGCAAGCATCCGTGCGGGTTTGCGCTGGGCGCGGCGCATCGACGTCAGGGCTTGTGTGCTCACCTGCGATGAACGCATTGACCGTTGATCGTCTTCCGCGCCGCGGGGGGGCGCGACTAACCTACGCCGCTTCCGAATGTGCTGGCGAACCCCGACAAAACCGACATGCAACTTTCCCAGGGACATCGCGCTCGCTGGCCGTGGTGGCTCATGATGGTGCTCGCCGGCGTGCTGGCGGTGATGTGGTGGCAGCACGAGGACGCCGTCATGCCGGTGGCTGCGGCCGCGCCGCCTCCGGTCGCGCAGATCGCGGACCGCGCGCCCGCACCCGCGCCCCCATCCGACGTCTGCAGCGTATCCACCTCCGCACCGATCGAGGCCGCGACGCCCGTGTCCGCGCCGGCGCTCAAGCTCGAAGGGACGGTCATGGCCGGCACCCGCAGCTTCGCGATGGTGCGCCGCACGACGGACTCGCAGCTTCTGCAGCTTCGCGTGGGCGACCGAGTGGAAGGCTTCGTCGTCATCGCGATCGAATCCGACCGTGTCGCGCTGGCCGGCGCGGGGCGCTCCATCGTGATCGAAGCCCAGGCCCAGGCAGCAGCTGCTGCGCCCGCGGTTGTCGCGCCGCTGGCGCAGGCGGTTGCCGCCGTGCCGGCGCCTCACCTCATTCCCATCGAGCAACTCCCCGCAGCGTACCGGGGACCCGCGCCCGAGGAGGAAGTCCTGGGGCATTGACGCGAGATGCCCGCCGCACCCTGCTCATCCATCACTATTCCAAAGAGGAGATAACGCGTGAACATGAAACTTCAGCTGTCGATGGCCGCCCTGGCCACGGCTGTGCTGCTCGCCGCTTGCGGCGGCGGCAGCAACAATTCCGCGGGCGTGCTGCCCATCGCAGGCACCGGGACGCCTGGCACGGAGTCACCTGTCGCCGCCGAGCCCATCCCGGCTCGCAAGATCGACTACTGCGAGGCAGGCCCAGGCGACCAGCCGGAGACCGGACTGCGCGGCGGGATTCCGTTGACGGAGATGAGCCCGACCGGGGTCGTCTCCGGGGCGAGCGCGAACGTCACCTTCAAGGGGTTCTGGTGCGGCGCGCGCAAGGTCGCCCAGCACAAGCTGTTCGACCGCGGCGCCTTCGGCGACTTGCAGCTCAAGGACCGTTGCGCCTACGCCTCCCGGCGCGACGGCACCACCGATGCTCTCAGGAAGGCGATCAATGACTCGGTGCCGTACGTGGGCACCATCGTGTTCGACATGAAGACGCCGACGAAGATGGCGATCACGCCCGATGACGACCAGGTCGGTCACGCCTCCTTCGACCCGGCCGGCCCGAACCCCTACGGGAAGGTCCTGCGCACGCCCGCGATGATCCGCGCCTACTCGGCGCTCGAACTCCAGGGCAACATCATGGTCGGCGCATACAAGGACAACGGTCCCGCCGGTACCAACCCGCTGGACGTCTATGACGTCAGCGACTGCCTGCACCCGGTCCCGCTGAGCACCACCTACAACACGCCCCAGGGCAACCACGACGGCTGGCTCTCGCCCGACGCCAAGACCTACTATGGCATCCCGTTCAGCGGCACGGCGATCATCGGTAGCGGCAACACTGTCAACGGCAACAAGAACCAAGTCGTCGCGGGTGCCGAGAATCGCATCGACATGCACGTGACCGACCTGTCGGACCCGAAGAATCCGAAGCCCCTGCTGACCTGGAACCGGCTGGAACTGCCCCCGGAAGTGCAGGACAACCCCAAGTGGAAGATCCTGAACACGACCCACTTCCACGACGTCAGCACCAACAATGCCGGAACGCGCGTCTACATGGCGCTGTATGGCGGTACCAACTCGCTGGGTGGCGGCAACAAGACCGCACCCGAGGAGCGGACCCAGAGGTGCGGCAACGGCCTGCTGGTCATGGATTCGAGCGACATCGTCAACCGGGTGGCCAACCCGAAGCTGAAGTACGTCAGCTTCACCTCGTGGTGCGACGAGAAGCAGATGATCAACCCCGAGTTCGGCAACGGGGAGACGGCCTCGGCCCACGCCACCGAGTGGGTGAAGCACATCAACGGCAAGGAGTACATCCTCTCGACCGAAGAATCGGGCGGCGGCCTGGGCGGTACGCCCTCGGGCGTCTGCAGTCATCGCTCGTACGCCCGCATGATCGACCTCTCGGACGAGAAGAACCCGCAGGTCGTCGGCACCTATGTGTCCGACGCCAACACGCAAGCTGGCTGCGAGAAGAACCTGGCAACGGGCGACTGGGCCGGCATGACTCACTACCTCAACTTCGACGACCGCAACAACATGCGCCTGGCGATCTACGCGAGCGCCTATGCCGGCATGCGCTTCGTCGACTGGAAGGACCCGACCCACCCCGTCGAGATTGCCTACTACGTCAAGGAGACCAACTCGAACGACCAGATGGACTTCACCCGCCCCGACCCGCGCTATGACGCCGAGAACTGCCTGTACTACACGGGCTGGAACCAAGGCGGCCTGGTGTCCCTGGAGCTGACCAACCCCGAATACAACCCCTGCATGAGCCGCAGCACCAGCGTCAAGGGGCAAGTGGTTTCGGACAAGGGCACGCTGGATGTCACGGTGGAAGCCGGCCGCAACGGCAACGGCGCCCCCGCAGTGGCGAGCATGACGTTGAAGGGCCAGGGCCATACCGCGGAACTGAGCTCGGTGACGCGACTCGGCTCGGCCATCGATGCCGATGGCCAGGTCACGGCGACCAGGAACTCGGTGCAGATCGACGGCGAAGGCACCTTCGACGGCCAGCCGGCGTCGTTCCGCGTGATGGTGCAGGACAACGCCAGCAACAACGGCGTCTTCTCTTTCGCCTGCACGTCGGGATGCTCGTTCAAGTCCAGCGGCTACATGAGCGGCGGCGGCAAGCTGGTGGTGAGTCAGAAGAGCTGACGCACTCCAGCAGTCAGATCATCGTTGCGCCTGTTAGCGTGTGACAATCGAAAGAATTCGGATAACAACAACGGGACAAAGTGCGCAATGCTCATCTGCGAGACCTGATTGCAGTCGTCGAGACCGGCAGTGTTCGATCTGCTGCGCGCAAGCTGGGCCTCGCGCAGTCTGCCGTCAGCAAGAACCTCACCGCACTCGAGAAATCGGTGGGCGTGCCGCTGCTGATGCGCTCCGTGCGGGGTGTCGAGCCCACCGAACTCGGCCGCCTCGTGCTGCGCCGCGCGCGCGTCGTCGATGCGGAGCTGCGCCACCTCCAGGAGGAGATCGAGCGCTTCAGCGGCCAGTGCCAGAACCTGATCACGGTCGGCCTGTCGGCCACTGCCGAGGCGATGCTGCTGTCGGAGGCCGTGGCGCGCTTCCGCGAGTACACGCCGGATGCGCTGATCAGCGTGCTCGGCGGCCGCTCGTCGTCGACGATCGCGGCGCTGCGCGAAGCCCGGATCGATTTCGCGGTCGGCCCGCTGCCGACCGACCAGAGCGTCACCGATCTGCACACCGAGCAACTGTGCAGCTCCGACCTGGCCATCTTCGTGCGCGCGGACCACCCGGCTGCCGGCGCCCGCGACCTGGCCAGCCTGGCGTCCTACGGCTGGGTGTACAGCGTGCGGCAGGCCGGCGAGCCGGCGATCGTCTCGCTGATGCGCAAGCACGGCCTGCCCGATCCGAAGCTGGTGGCGCATTGCGATTCGTCGAGCGCGCTGGTCGACATGCTGCTTCAGAGCGACTATGTCGCGCTGAACAGCCTGGGGGCGCTGGAGCCGCTGCGGCAACGAGGACTTCTGAAGATCCTGCCCATCGATCTCGATCTGCCGCCGGCCGTGCAGTACCTCCTGACTCCGACGATGCGACCGCTGACGGCACCGGCCGCGGCGCTGGCGGCTGAATTCCGGCGCGCCTCGCGCAGGCTGCGGCGGTGAACAGCGGCAGGCGCGCAATGCGCGCGCGGTGCTCGTCGCCATGGCGCACCGGGCTTCCTGCGGGAACCTTGTCCCGGGACTTCACAGTCATGCCGGTGCGGCGAAAGCTGCCTCCAACGCCGCAACGGGCAAGTGCCCCCGCAAGCCGATCGCCACCACGGCCGCGCCGTCCGACGGCGCGTCGGCCTTGCGCAGCGCGCCGTGCCGTCCCGCGAACTGGATCTCCGACCAAGCGGCCTCGCCGGTGCGCAGCACGCCCTTGAGGCGCAGCAACCCGGGTGGCGTGTCGCGCAGCCAGGTGCGCAGCGCATTCGCATCGAAGACCTGCGCGGGCCGGCAGGACCAGGTGTCGAACAGCTCGCCGTGGTCGTGCGCCTCGTGGTGCGAATGATCGTCATGGTCGCAGCCCGGCTGCGGGCAGCCACGGGCCTGGCGCTCCTCGCGCGCCTCGGTCAGGGACAAGCCTTCGCGCAACACCCTCGGCAGCCGTGACTGCGAGGTCTCGTACTGCGGCGTGCGGCCCGCGACGGACGACACCCACTCGCGCACGCGCGCCAGCTCGTCGGCCGTCACGCTGTCGACCTTGTTGATCGCCACCAGGTCGGCTGCCCTGAGCTGGCGCTCCAGCGTGTCGGCCAGCAGCGGATCGCGTGCCTGCGCCATCGCGGCGGCTGCGTCGACCAGCACGATCACGCCCTCCAGCGCCAGTTCGGGCGCCGCCATGCCGAGCTGCGCGATGCGCCAGGGGTCGGACACGCCGCTGGCCTCGATCACCACCGCATCGAAGCGCGTGCCCGATTCCAGCACCTGGATCAGCGCACGCGAGAGATCGTCCCCGATCTGGCAGCACACGCAGCCGTTGGTGAGCGCGATGGTGTCGCCGCGCGCGCCGGCAATCAGCGCCGCGTCGATGTTGAGCGCGCCGAAGTCGTTGACCAGCACCGCGATGCGCTGGCCCTCGGCCTCGCGCAGCCAGCGGTTGACGAGCGTGGTCTTGCCGGCGCCCAGGAAGCCGCCGATGACGGTGAGCGGCAGCCGCGGCTTCACCTCAGCCCTCGCGCGCCTCGGCCTCGAACACGCGGCCCGACAGCACCGTGCCCCACACGCGAACGTCCTTGAGCTTCATCGGATCGACCGCCAGCGGGTCTTCCTCGAGCACGCAGAAGTCCGCGCGCTTGCCGCATTCGATGCTGCCGATCTCGCGGTCGAGCTTCAGCGTCCAGGCGGCGCCGAGGGTGATGGCGCGCAGCGCCTGGGGTACGCCGATGCGCTCGGCCTCGCCCAGCACGCGGCCCTTGGGCGTGACGCGGTTGACGGCGCACCAGGCGGTGAAGAGCGGCCCGAGCGGCGTGACCGGGGCATCGGAATGGATGGCCAGCGGCACGCCGGCCGCCAGCGCGCTGCCGCAGGCGTCGAGCCGGTTGGCGCGATCCGGGCCCATGGTCATCTCGTAGTGCTGGTCGCCCCAGTACCAGATGTGGTTGGCGAAGAGGTTGGCGCACAGGCCCAGCGCGGCCATGCGGCGGAACAGCGGCGCGTCGATCATCTGGCCGTGCTGCAGCGTGTGGCGGTGGTCGGGCCGCGGCGCGCGGGCGAGCACGCGCTCGATGGCGTCGATGGCCGCCTCGCTGGCCTCGTCGCCGTTGGTGTGCGTGTGGATGGTGAGGCCGGCGCGATGGTAGGCCTCGAAGTCGGCCTCGTACTGCGCCGGCGCCGTGACCCAGATGCCGTTGGGCGCGCCGTTGAAGTGGCCGGGCCAGCGCAGCCGCGCCGAGAAGCCCTGGATCGAGCCGTCCAGCATCATCTTCACCAGCCCGTAGCGCAGGCGGTCGGTGTTGCGGGGCATCAGGCTCTTCACATGTTCGGCGCCCATGGCCGCGCCGTGCGTGCCGTGGAAGGCCTGGAAGGCGGGCAGGATGCGCACGCCGAAGCCTTCGTCCCCCGTCACCGTTTCGAGCACGCGGCAGTCTTCCTCGGTCAGCTTGTTGACCAGGTCGGTGGCGGTGGTCACGCCCTGCATGCAGGCCAGGCGGCCGAAGGAGCGCACGCCCTCTGCGGTCATCGGCGCCAGCAGGCCGGCGTTGCCGATCTTGCGCAGCACGAGGAACATCGCGGCGGGCTCCTGCAGCTCGCCGGTGGGCTCGCCGGCCATCTCGCCGCCGGCGAACTTGACCACGCCCTCGACCTCGTTGTCGCGGGTGATCTCGGCCAGCCGCAGCATGGCGCTGTTGACGTTCATCAGGTGGCCGTTGGCATGGCCGATGACGATCGGGCGGGTGCTGCTCGCGCGGTCCACGTGTTCGACCGTCATGCGCTCGCCGCCGAAGTAGATCGGATCGAACCCCCAGGCGATCAGCGGCTCGGTGGCGGGCCGGCCGGCCGCGCTCATCTGCGCGTCGACTTCGGCGAGGCGCCGGACCACGGCATCCATCGAGCGCAGGCCGCTCCAGGTCTTGCCGTCCGGGTCGCGGCGGTCGAACCAGCCCAGGTACGTCCAGTCCCACATGCTGCCTTCCTTCAGGTGGCAGTGTCCCTCGACCAGGCCGGGCATCAGCACCTTGCCGGCAAAGCGTTCGTCCAGCGTGAAGGCGCCCCAGGCCTGCATGTCTTCCAGCCTGCCGACTGCGAGCACTCGCCCATCGCGCACCGCGACGTGCGTGGCCTCTGGCTGCATCGGATTCATGGTGATGATCTTGCGGGCGGGGTAGACGGTGGTGGCGCTCATGAAGATGTGTCGAAGCGAAGGAAAGGGGACGAGGAACGGATGGTGCGCCGGTTTCAGCCCGGCTGCATGCGCAGGGGCGGCTGCGGCTGGCCCTGCAGGATCTCGACGCGCCGGCAGCGCACCCAGTGGTCCGGCGCGACTTCGCGCAGTGGCGGCAGCTCGGCCTCGCAGGCTGGCTCGGCCACCGGGCAGCGGCCGGCGAAGCGGCAGCCTGCGGGCGGGTTGATGGGGCTGGGCGGATCGCCGGTGAGCTTGATGCGCTGCGCCGCCCGCCGGCGCCCGCCGCTGACCGTCGGCACCGCCGACATCAGCGCCACGCTGTACGGATGCAGTGGCCGCGCGAAGAAGCTGCGGCGCGGCGCGCGCTCCACGATCTGGCCCAGGTACATCACGGCGATGTCGTCGCAGATGTGCTCCACCACCGCCATGTCGTGCGAGATGAAGAGGTAGGTCAGCCCCAGCTCGCGCTGCAGCCGCGCCAGCAGGTTGAGGATCTGCGCGCGGATCGCGATGTCCAGCGCCGACACGGGCTCGTCGCACACCACCAGCTCGGGGTTGGTGGCCAGGGCGCGCGCGATGTTGATGCGCTGGCGCTGCCCGCCCGAGAACTGGTGCGGGAAGAGCTGCTGCTGCTCGGGCCGCAGGCCCACCGCCTCGAAGAGCTCGGCCACGCGCTGCGTGCGCTCGGCGGGCGTTCCGATCTTCATCAGGTCCAGCGGCGCGCGCACCGTGGCGCCGGCGCGCTCGCGCGGGTTGAGGGAGGAGAAGGGGTCCTGGAAGATGATCTGCATGCGCGAGCGCGCCTTGCGCAGCGCCTCGCCCTCCAGCGTGCCGAGCTGGGTGTCGCCCAGCTGCACATGGCCGCCGGTGATCGGTGCGAGCCGCATGACCGCCAACGCAGTGGTGGTCTTGCCCGAGCCGGATTCGCCGACCACCGCGAGCGTGCTGCCGCGTCGGACCTGGAAGGACACGCCGTCGACCGCCTTCACGACTTCGGCGGCGCGGCCCCAGGCGGGCTTGCCGCGGGGGAAGTGGACCTTGAGGTCGTTGACCGACAGGAGCGTGTCGGTGTCTATGAGGCTCATTGCTTGATCTCCCTTGCGCTTGTCGCTGCGAGTGAGGGGGGTGGGGTGTCGATTCGTACCTTGCTGTTGGTTCGAGTCCGGGGCCGGGAGTTCGCCCCGGCTCCAGCCTCAAACCAGGCGCAACGCAACAACGACCCAAGACACATCACGCAGCATCCCTCAGCTTGTGTGGCTGCGGCGCCGCATGCAGCCAGCAGGCCGCCCCATGCGGCATCGCCGCGTGCAGCGGAACGAACGCGCTCGGCAGCTCGAACATCGGCGGCACTTCGGTGGCGCAGCGTTCCATCGCATGCGGGCAGCGCTCGCGAAAGGCGCAGCCGCTGCCCAGCTCCCAGATCGAGGGCACCATGCCGGCGATCTCGGGCAGCGCCTCGCGGTCCTCGCCGATGGCGCTGCTGCCGAGCTCGGGCAGGCATTCGATCAGGCCGCGCGTGTAGGGGTGGCCCGGTTCGCCGAGCACCTGCGCGGCAGTGCCTTGCTCGATCACGCGGCCGGCATACATCACCATCACGCGGTCGGCCATTTCGGCCACCGCGCCCATGTCATGGGTGATGAGCAGGATGGCCGTGCCCTTCTCGCGCTGCAGCTCGCGCAGCAGGTCGAAGATTTGCGCCTGCACCGTGACGTCGAGCGCGGTGGTGGGTTCGTCGGCGATCAGGATGTCGGGGCGGCAGGCCAGCGCCATCGCGATCATCACGCGCTGGCGCATGCCGCCGGAGAGCTGGTGCGGGTACTCGTCGACGCGCCGCTCCGGCGCCGGGATGCCGACCTGCCGCAGCATCTCGATGGCGCGCAGCCGCGCCGCGTGCATGTTCATGCCAGCATGCAGCTGCAGCGATTCGGCGATCTGGTCGCCCACGGTGAACACCGGGTTGAGCGAGGTCATCGGCTCCTGGAAGATCATCGAGATGCGGTTGCCGCGCACCTCGCGC
Source organism: Variovorax sp. RA8 (assembly GCF_901827175.1). Taxonomy (NCBI): domain Bacteria; kingdom Pseudomonadati; phylum Pseudomonadota; class Betaproteobacteria; order Burkholderiales; family Comamonadaceae; genus Variovorax; species Variovorax sp. RA8. The sequence goes on from NZ_LR594662.1 coordinate 2,077,009, forward strand.
ATCCGGGCGTCGCCGGCCTTGAGCAGGTCCTCGTCCTGGAACAGCACGCGCCCGCTGCTGATGCGCCCGGGCGGGGAGGGGATCAGGCGCAGCAGGGCCAGCGCGGTCATGCTCTTGCCGCAGCCGGATTCGCCGACCACGCAGAGCGTCTCGCCGCCGCGAATCTCGAAGTCCACGCCATTGAGCACCTGGGCCTGGCCGCGGCGGGTCCGGAACTCGACGTGCAGGTCCTGCACGCGCAGCAGGGGCTGGTTGGAGGAAGTCGCGGGCATGGTCAACGCTCTCTCAGCTTGGGGTTGAGTGCATCGTTGAGGCCGTCGCCGATCAGGCTGACGGCGAGCACGGTGAGGAAGATGGCCGCGCCCGGGAAGGCCACGGCCCACCAGCAGGACAGCACGTACTGGCGGCTCGATCCGATCATCAGGCCCCAGCTCATCTGGTTGGGATCGCCGAGCCCCAGGAAGGACAGGCCGGCCTCGAACAGGATGGCCGCACCCACCGCCAGCGTGGCCGACACCACCAGCGGCGGCAGCGCGTTGGGCAGGATCACCTTCCAGATGATCCGTGCGTTGCCGGCGCCGATCGCGCGCTCGGCACGCACGAACTCCAGGCTGCGGAACTTGAGGAACTCGGCGCGCGTGAGCCGCGCGGTGCCGGTCCAGCTCACGATGCCGATGGCCAGCGTCACCGTGACCAGCGAAGGCGAGAACAGCGTCACCACCACCATCGCGAAGAGCAGGGCGGGCAGCACCTGGAAGAACTCGGTCAGGCGCATCAGCGCGGCATCGACCTTGCCGCCGTAGTAGCCGGCGAAGGCGCCCAGCGTGATGCCGATCGCCACCGAGAGCAGCGCCGCCACCGCGCCCACCAGCAGGGTGGCGCGGCCGCCGTAGATGAGCGTGGTCAGGATGTCGCGGCCGAGGTAGTCGCTGCCCAGCCAGGCCTCTTCGCTGAAGGGTGGGGTGAGCGGGGCGGAGCGGATCTCGAAGGGGTCGGCCGGGTAGACCCAGGGACCTGCGATCGCGACCAGCAGGATCAGCAGCAGCATCGCCATGCCGGCGATGGCCGAGGGGTTGCGCAGGAACATGCGCAGCGCCTCGGCCCCGGGATGCTCGACCTTGGGCGCGGGGCGGGCCGCAGGCATGGCCGCCGCAGTTGCAGCGTGCACGGTGGCGCTCTTGTTCATGAGGACTTGATCCGCGGATCGATCAGGCGATAGCACAGGTCGGTGAGCTGGTTCATCACGACGACCACGATGGAGGAGAACAGCAGCACGCCGAGGATGGTCGGATAGTCGCGGCGCAGCACCGAGTCGAAGGCGAGCCGCCCGAGGCCGGGCCAGTTGAACACCGTCTCGACCAGGATCGCCCCGGCCAGCACGTTGCCGAACTGCAGGCCCAGCACCGTCACCACCGGCAGCAGCGCGTTGCGCAGCGCATGCTTGTAGAGCACCACGCGCTCTGCCAGGCCCTTGGCGCGCGCGGTGCGGATGAAGTCCGCGCCCAGCACGTCCAGCATCGAGGAGCGCGCCAGCCGGCTGTACTGCGCGAGGTAGACCAGGCCGAGCGTGACCGTCGGCAGCACCAGGTGATGCAGCACGTCGAGCACGTCGGCGATGCCGCCGCCCGAGCTGTCGGCCGAGCGCATGCCTGCCACCGGCAGGATGGGCAGGATGGAGGCGAACAGGATCATCAGCATGATCCCGACCCAGAACACCGGCGCTGCGAAGCCCACCATCGACAGCACGGTGATGAACTGCGACAGCAGCCCGTTGGGCTTGCGCGAGGAGAGCACGCCCAGGGCCGTGCCGACCCCGAAGGCCAGCAGCACCGCGCTCAGCACCAGCAGCAGCGTGGCGGGCACGCGTTCGGCGATCAGCGCGGTGACGGGCAGGTTGAAGAAGTAGGAATAGCCGAGGTCGCCCTGCAGCACCTTGCCGAGGTACACGCCCAGCTGCACCGGCAGCGGGCGATCGAGCCCGTACTGCCTGCGCAGCTGCGCCATCATCTCGGGCGACATGCCGCCGCTGGCGCCGGCGATGGTCTCTACCGGATCGCCGGGCGCGGCGTGCACCAGCACGAAGTTGAGGATCACCACCGCCAGCACCAGGGCCAGGCCCTGCAGCAGGCGCGACGCGATGTAGCGCGGCATGGTCGTCGCTCCCGCCTACTTGAAGTACACCTCGTCGTAGGGCGACATCGGGCCCCAGATGGTGGCCGGCACGTTGCCCAGCTTCTTGCTCGCCACCGTGTGGTAGGGCACCTGGTTGATGAAGACGATGGGCAGCTCGTCGGTCACGATCTTCTCGAAGGTCGCGTAGTAGGCCTTGCGCTTGGTCGGGTCGATGATGCCGCCGGCGGTGTTGAGCAGCTCGTCGACCTTCGGGTTGCTGTAGGACTGCGTGTTGGTCCAGACCACCGGCTTGATGTTGGTCGAGAGGTAGGTGCGGTGCACGCCGATGATCGGGTCGCCCCAGTTGAACACCAGGTCCATCGACATGTCGAAATCGTGCGAGGCCATGCGCTTGGCCCAGGCCGGGAAGTCGGCCGAGGCGCGCACCTCGACCGCGATGCCGATCTTCTTGAGCTGACCGCGGATGTACTCGGCCACCGTCTTCTGCTGGTCGTCGGCACCGGGCAGGTAGTCGATGGTGAGCTTGAAGCGCTCGCCGTTCTCGCCGGCCTTGTAGCCTGCCGCGTCCAGCATCGCGGCGGCCTTCTTCAGGTCCACCGGGTAGCGCACCAGGTCCGGCACGGCGAAGGGGCTGCTGGCCACGATCGGGCCGTCGGCCGGCGTCGCGAAGCCGCCCATCAGCGCCTTGGTGATGAAGTTCTTGTCGATGGCGGTGGCGATGGCCTTGCGCACCTGCACGTCGGACAGCGGCTTCTTCGTCAGGTTGAAGGCCAGCCAGTTCAGCGCGCCGATGCCCTCGTAGCCCTTGGGAGTGAACGTGACCTGAGGGTTGTTCGCCAGGCGCTTAAGGTCTGTGGGCACGCTGGCGAAGGGCAGCATCTGCATGTCGCCGCGCTCCAGGCCCAGCATCAGGCTGGACATGTCGGGCGTGATGTTGACGATCACCTTGTCGAGGTAAGGCTTGCCCGGGAGGAAGAACTTGTCGAATCGCTCCATCACGATGCGCTGGCCGGACTTGAACTCGACGAGCTTGAAAGGGCCCGAGCCGACCACGTCGGTGCTGTTGCGAGGGTGGCTCTTGAGGTCCTGCCCGTCACCGTAGATGTGCTTGGGCAGGATGGGGCACAGGGCAGGCGACATCGCCAGCACGATCGCCGGGTGCGGCGTGCTCATGCGGATGATGGCGGTGTGCGGGTCGGGGGTGTCCACCTTTTCGACCGGGCCCATCATGGTGGTGAACGGGTGGTTGGCCTTGATCGCCATGATCGAGAAGGCCACGTCGGCCGAAGTCACCGGCTTGCCGTCGTGGAACACGGCGTTCTTGCGCAGGTTGAGCGTGAGCGACTTGCCGTCCTCGGCCAGCTTCCACGACTCGGCCAGGTAGGGCTGCGGGTTCCACTTGTCGTCGAAGCGCAGCGGGCTCGCGAAGATCTGCGTCGAAGGCACGGCGGTCGCGATGCCCGACTGCACTGCGCCGTTCAGGTGCCGTGGGATCTGGGTGCTGCCCAGCACCAGCGTGCCGCCGCGCTTGGGGGCTTCGTCGGCGATGGCGGCAGGAGGCATGGAGAGGAGCGCGCTGGCGGCGAGCAGGGTGGCGGACAGCAGCGCGGCGCGGCGCGTGGTCGGGAGTTGGGGCATGCGAGACCTCGTGAAATGCGACAGATGAGCCGGCTGTTGCCGGCCGCGAGGTCGACGATAGGCGTACGCGGTGCCGCGGCGAAGATCCAACGGGGCGCGACATGCAGAGCCAGAAGGCTCGGGTTTGCCCGGGGGTGCACCATGAAAACGCGCGCGCCCCAATCTGGCCACCGGGTCGGAGGCCGCGCAAGCTCGCTGCAGCGGGCTGCCGGGCCCGCAGTGCTGCGCTACTGAAGCGAGATTCCCCCGCGTCGCAGGACTTCGGTCCAACGGCGGGTCTCGTCGTCGACGAAGCTGCGAAAGGCGGGCGGGCCGGACGCGCCCACGGGTTGCACCCCAGCCGACTGCAGGCGTTGGCGAACGCTTTCGTCGGCCAGGACCTTGCCGATCGCGGTCGAGATCTGTTCGATGCGTTCGGGCGGGGTTCCCGCGGGCGCGACCAGTCCGTGCCAGTCAACCAGGCTGGCGTCGGCGTAGCCGAGCTCCACCAGGGTCGGCACGTCAGGCAAGGTCGGGAGTCGTTGCGGGGAGGTCACCGCCAGTGGCCTCAACTTGCCGCCCTTGATGAGCGGCAGGGAGGCAGGCGCCGTTGCAAACATCGCATCCACATGCCCACCGGCCAGCGCGGTGAGTGCCGCGATCGGCCCATTGAAGGGAACGTGCCGGATCTGCGTCTTGACATGCTGCGCGAACAACTCGGCAGCGAGGTGTGAAGGCGTGCCTGTTCCGCCCGAAGCATAGGCCAGCCTGGACTGCGGGTCGCGGCGCAGCAGGTCGGCAAACTCCACGGCTGTTCCTTCCGACCTCACGACCAGGACGTTGGCGACGGTCGAGATCTGTCGAACCGGAGCCAGGTCGCGGGCGGTGTCGTACGGCAAGGACTTGACGGTGTGCGCGGCGACGGTGGACTGCAGGGCGAAGACGCCCAGCGTGTTGCCATCGGCCGTGGCGCGCCTGACCGCGCCAAGTGCAATGCTTCCTGCGGCTCCTGGCCGGTTCTCGACCACGATCGGTTGGCCGAGTTCCTTTCCGAGCGGGTCGCTGAGTACCCGGGCGACGATGTCGCCCGGCGTGCCCGGAGGCCCGCCGACGATGATCGTCATGTGGGGAGGGCTGCCGGTTTGCGCGGCGGCGGCAACGGCTGCAAGCAGGCCAATCAGAAGGTACAGAAGTCTCTTCATGGTGCGTTCCTCTTCGAACTGGACGCAGTAAAGCATGTGGACCCGCCTGCCCGTAAGATGCCGAAGCTTCTCCGGGATAACCTTTGGCTATCACTTCATGCAACTCGGGCAACTGAAGGTCCTCTGCGCGATTGCGGAGACAGGCAGCATCCGCGCCGCCGCCCGAACCCTGGGCTTGTCACAGCCTTCGGTGACCAAGAGCCTGCGCGTGCTGGAGCAGGATCTCGATGTGGTCCTGGTGCATCGAAGCAGCCAGGGCATCGTCTTGACTGAAGCCGGGCGAGCCCTGCTTCCACGAGCTCGCGGCATTCAGGCCGAGGTACAAAAGGCCCGCGAGGACATGGAGCGGCTCGCCGGGCGTGCGAGGGACTCGGTCACCGTGGGCGTTGCTTCCGTGATCGGTGCCTGGCTCGTCCCTCCGGTACTCACGCGCCATGGCCGCGAGCACCCCGGAACGATCGTGCGCGTGATCGAGGGCACCCAGGAGACTTTGCTGCCGATGTTGCGCGACGGGTCGATCGACTTTGCGGTGTGCCTGCGCCTCGACGATGAGTCCACCAGTGGGTTCACGGTTCGGGCATTGGCCCGGTTTCGCCTGACGGTGGTGGGCCGCAAGGGGCACCCGCTTCGGAGTGCGCGCAGCTTGCAGGAACTCGGATCGGCCCATTGGATCATGACGCGCCCCCGGGGCAAAGGCGGGGTGCTGGAGCAAGCGTTCCGGGCCGAGGGGCTGTCCATTCCCCGATCGGCGGCAGAGTGCGACTCGCACGCCATCAAGATCTCGACACTCGCCCAAAGCGATGCGCTTGCGCTCGTCGCCAAGCCGATGCTGAACGAGCCCGCTGTCGCAGCCCTGCTGGAGGAGATCCCGTTGTCGAAGCCCTTGCCGCTCCTGACGGCTGGCCTCTACACGCGCAGTGACGTTCGCCTGGCTCCGGCATGCCGCGCGCTCTCCCTCGCACTCGAGGCGGAGTGCAAGAAGATCCTGCGCCTCAACTGACGAAGGGTTGCGGCGACAGCGTGGCAGCCGAGGCGGCTGAGCGGCTGCGCAAGCGCACGTCGCTCTGTAGGCGCGCAGCGCCGGCGAAGCCCGCCTCTCACCTACGCACCACGCGCCGAACGCGGCCAACCTGTCGGATCTTCCAGGGCCTCGAACGCGAGCGCGGTGGCCCTGTCATCCACCTTGCAGATCATGGATCGAAAGGACAACACGATGCTAGCCATGGACTACCGAGGCCCCTATCGCATCCGGGCCGTCCACAAGCCCGACCCGGTGATCGAGCATCCGAACGATGCCATCGTGCAGGTGACGCGATCCTGCATCTGCGGCTCGGACCTGCACCTCTACCACGGGCTCGTGCCCGACACGCGCGTGGGAAGCACCTTCGGCCATGAGTTCGTCGGCATCGTGGCGGACGTCGGCAGCTCGGTGCGCAACCTGAAGCCGGGCGATCGGGTGCTCGTGCCCTTCAACATCTTCTGCGGCACCTGCTACTTCTGCCAGCGCGAGCTCTACAGCAATTGCCATGACACGAACCCCGAGGCCACCGCGCTCGGCGGCATCTACGGCTATTCGCACACGGCCGGGGGGTACGACGGAGGGCAGGCCGAGTACGTGCGCGTGCCCATGGCCGACGTGGGCCCCACCCGCATTCCGGACGACCTGCTGCTGGAGGACGCCGTCATGCTCACCGACGCCTTCCCGACCGGGTACCAGGCGGCGGAGATGGGCGAGATCGAGGAAGGCGACACGGTGGTCGTGTTCGGCGCGGGGCCGGTCGGCATCTTTGCGGCCAAGTCCGCGTGGCTGCTGGGTGCTGGCCGCGTGATCGTCGTGGACCACCTCGACTACCGGCTGGACTTCGTCAGGAACTTCGCCCAGTGCGAGACCTTGAACCTGCGCAGCGTGAACGACATGGCGATCCATATCAAGAAGATGACCGATGGGCTGGGCGCGGACGTCTGCATCGATTGCGTGGGCTGCGAGGCCACCGGGAACTTCCTGCAGCAGCTCACCGGCGTGAAGCTGAAGCTGCAGGCCGGCGCGGCCACCGTGCTGCACTGGGCCATCAACTCGGTGCGCAAGGGCGGCGTGGTGTCGATCGTCGGCGTGTACGGCCCCACCTTCAACTTCGTGCCGATCGGCAATGCGATCAACAAGGGGCTGACGCTGCGCATGAACCAGGCGAGCGTCAAGCGCCATCTGCCGCGCTTGATCGAGCACATCCAGGCGGGCCGCATCCAGCCGCACAAGATCATCACCCACCGCATGCCGCTGGAGGAGGTGGCCGACGCCTACCACCTCTTCTCCAGCAAGCTGGATGGCTGCATCAAGACAGTGCTGATCCCCCCAGGCGCGCCGCACTGAGAAGGTGAGCCGGCAAAGAAAGGAGCCCACATGACAACGCCCGAGAAGTACGCGCATATCCAGGGTTGGGGCGCCGACCTCGACCACGCCAACCGCCCCGCCTACCCGCGCGAGCGCCATCCGCCTCGCCTGGAAGGCGTGCACTGGGACCACCCCGAGCAGCAGTCGCGCCATGTCGAGGTGCTGCACTCGACGGAGCGGCCGGGCATCACCTCCGTCTTCGGCAGCACGGTGCCCCCGAGCGGGCTGAGCGGCCACTTGCGCCGGCTGGCATTCAGGCACAGCGAGAACGACTTGCGCCATTGGCTGCTGCTGCTCTTCGCCGACCGGGTGAATGTCGGCGAGGGGCTGGTCGACGACCTGTCGCGTGGCCACGTGCCGCGCCTGTACGCCGAGATGGGCGGGCGCGCCGAGCTGCGGCACAACCCCGTGGGCGCGGCACGCAAGGCGCTGATCCTTGCCGGCACGATCGGGCTGTGCTGGCTGGCGCTCAGGCGGCGAAGCCGGCGCCATTAGTCCCGGCTGGGCGGCCGGGCTATTTCTCGTCCCGCAGCCAATACCACTTGTAGAGCACCCGCTGCCCGATCCGCCTGAAGGGCGCGAAGGCCGGCGACTCCACAAGGCCCAGCACGTTGGGGAAAGGCAGGGGCGAGCGGTAGATGGGCAGCTCGAAGACCTCTCGGCCCGCGTCCTGGCCGGCCACCCGCTCGGCCAGGCGCTTGCCGGCCCAGGTCGAGAAGGAGACGCCATTGCCGCCGTAGCCGACCGCGTACCAGATCTTTTTGTCGGGCTCGGGCTGGGTGATGCGCGGCATCATGTCGTGGCTTACGTCCACCCAGCCCCACCACGAATAGTCGATCTGGATGCCGGCCAGCGGCGGGAACTTGCGCGCGATCGCATCGGTGAGCAGCTTCAGGTGCACCGGGTCCTCGGCGTCGGCGCCGCTGACGGAGCTGCGGCTGCCCAGCTGCAGCCGGTTGCCCTTGAGCAGCCGGTAGTAGAAGCGCAGCGTGCGCGTGTCGGTCAGGAAGGTGAGCGACTTGAAGTTGGTGGCCTGGAGCTCGGCCTCGGTCAGCGGGCGGGTGACCACCGAGTTCGACAGGATCGGCATGATCTTGTTCTTGAGCAGCGGCGAGAGCGCCTGCCCGGTGTAGCCGCCGGTGCACACCGCCACGCGCCGCGCGCGCACGATGCCGCCGGGGGTGCGCAGGTGGTGCACGCCGTCGATGGTCTGCCAGCCCTGCACCGGGCTCGAGGTGTGGACCTTCACGCCCAACGCGCGCGCCTTGCGCATCAGCCCGAAGGTGAACTTGAGCGGATGGATGCCCACGCCCTCCGACTCGAAGAGCGCGCCCACGGCCTCGCGCTCGTCGCAGAAGTCGCGCCGCACTTCCTCGGCGCTGAGCATGCGCGTGTCGTAGCCGAACTGCTCGCGCATCAGGCGCGCCTCGGCCTCCAGGCCGGCGAGCTTCTCCGGCCGGTGGGCCAGGTAGAGATGGCCGCCGTCGTAGGCGTCGCAGTCGATCTGCGTCGTCAGGTCCCTGAAATTCTCGAAGCCGGCGCGGATCTCGGCATCGAGGCGCCGGGCCGTGTCCAGGCCCCAGCGCTGGATCCACTGCGAGCGCTTGAGCCGGCCGCTGGCGTTCTGGCCCTGGCCGCCGCTGCGGCTGGAGCAGCCCCAGGAGGCCTGGTTGGCTTCCAGCACCGTCGCCTGGATGCCGTGCTCCTGCGCCAAGTAGAGCGCGGTCGACATGCCGGTGGCGCCGGAGCCGATGATGGCGACGTCGACATCGATGTCGCGCAGCACCGGCCCGTCGTCCTCGGGCGGCGTGCCCGCGCTGGCCACCCACCAGGTGGGCGCGTAGGCGCGGCCGGCGCCCGGGTCGGGCGCCACCAGGGGGTCGTAGCGGGGGTCGTAGGGCTTGGCCGCGGGCGCGGCCCGGCCGCCGGTCGAGAACTGCGCGGTGCCTGCGGTGATCGTCATGGCGTTTCCTTGAACCAGGAACTACTTCGCCGCGGGCAGGTTCGGCCGCGTCTTGCGGAACACGTTCTTGAGCGCGATCTTGCCGTCCTTGAAGCCGAAGACATCGATGCCATCGGTCTCGATGCGGCTGCCGTCGGCCGCGGTGCCGGTGAAGGTCCACTGCGAGGTGCCGAAGTCGCCGGCCACGAAATGCTGGCCGTTGCGCCACTGCGCGTCGGGCACCGTCTCCCAGGCCGCTTCGAAGGCCTTGCGCACCGCCGCCGTGCCGCTGTGTCGGGTGCCGCAGGCCTCGGGGCCGGCGGCGGTCTGGAACACGCAGTCCTCGTGCATGAAGCCCATCAGGGCCTCGATGTCGTGGCGGTTCCAGGCCTCGCTGAAAGCCTCCAGGGTGGCGATGGTCACGGGGGCGGGCGATGCTGCTGCGGTCACGCGGAACTCCTGTCTTGTCGATGAGCGCAAGCGTAGAGAGCCGGCGCGCGGCGCGATAGGGCCAGATGCGGGGATTCGACCGAGCCAGTCGGCCCGATCGGCCTAAACTTTGCGCACCATGCCCAACCCCCGATCCATCCAATGGGCGCAGCTTTTCGCGCTGCCCGAGCAACCCGGCTTGCCGCTGCAGGGCCGCCTGCGCGCGGCCGTCGTGCAGGCCATCCTCGAGGATCGGCTGAGCCCCGGCGCGCCGCTGCCCTCGTCGCGCGAGTTGGCGGCGCTGCTGGGCCTGAGCCGCAACACCGTGACCTCGGCCTACCTGCAATTGATGGACGAGGGCTTCCTGGAAGCGCGCCCGCGCAGCGGCGTCTTCGTCGCGCACAACGCGCGGCCGCTCACGGCCGAGCTGGCCGAGCCGCTGGTGGGCCGCAGCGGCCAGTCCGGCCAGCCGCCCGAGTGGTCGGCGCGGGTGCTGCGCTCGCAGGTGGACCGGCCCACGCTCTCCAAGCCCGACCGGTGGCGCGACTACCCGTACCCCTTCGTCTACGGCACCTACGACCCGCAGCTGTTTCCGACCGAGGACTTCCGCGAATGCTGCGCGCGCAGCCTGGCGCGCTCGCAGCTGCCGCACTGGACGCCGGACTTCGAGACCGACGACGTGCCCGACCTGATCGAGCAGATCCGCACGCGCCTCCTGCCCCGGCGCGGCGTGTTCGCGCTGAAGGAGGAGATCCTCGTCACCCTCGGCGCCCAGCACGCCTGCTACCTGCTGGCCGAGGCGCTGTTCGACGAGCACACGCGCGTCGGGCTGGAGGAGCCGGGCCATCCGCATGCGCGCAACAGCTTCGCGATGCGCAATCCGAAGTGGGTGGAGATCGAGGTCGACGAGGAAGGCCTGGTGGTCGATGCGCTGCCGGCCGCCGACTACCTGTTCTGCACGCCTTCGCACCAGAGCCCCACCACCGCCACGCTGAGCCTGGAGCGGCGCCAGTGGCTGCTGCGCAAGGCCGAACTGCAGGACTTCGTGATCATCGAGGACGACTACGAGGCCGAGAACCTCTACGAGGGCACGCCGATGCCCGCGCTCAAGAGCCTGGACAAGACGGGGCGGGTGATCTATGTGGGCTCGGTCTCCAAGAGCCTCTCGCCGGCGCTGCGCCTGGGGTTCATCGTGGCACCGCGCGCGCTGATCAAGGAGCTGCGGGTGATCCGGCATTCGATGGTGCGGCATCCCAGCGCCTTCCTGCAGCATGCATATGCACTCTTCCTCTCGCTGGGGCATCACGAGTCGCATGCGCGGCGCGTCAACCATGCGATGCAGGAGCGGCTGGCGCTGGCGGCGCAGGCGCTGCGCGAGCATCTGCCGGACTTCGAGTTCACGCTGCCCTCGGGCGGCGCGTCGATCTGGGTGCAGGCGCCGTCGTGGGTGGATGCGGCCGAGCTGGCGCTGATGGCGCGCAGCCATGGGGTGCTGATCGAGGCAGGGGATGTGTTCTTTGCGAAGCCGCCTTATCCGTGTCCCTTCTTCCGGCTGCGGCTGTCGTCGATCGCGGCGGCGCAGATTCCGGCGGGGATCAGGGCGTTGGGGGTGGCGGTGCAGGAGTTGGCGCAGGCGCGGGGGGAGAGCCTGAGCGCCGCCCCCCGCACCCATTGACTCGGTGTCACAAACCCGCGCGCCGGGACGTCTTGCATGTAGGAACCGGACAGCCGCACGGGGTGACTGTCCGGCAGTCGGCAGACAAACCCTGGATGCAAAGGAATTCATATGAAGATCGTCGTTATCGGTGGCAGCGGGCTCATCGGATCGAAACTGGTGCAAAAGCTTCGCCAGGAGGGACACGAGGTCGTCGCCGCCTCGCCGTCGACCGGCGTCAATGCCCTCACCGGCGAGGGATTGGCCGAGGCGCTGAAGGGCGCCCAGGTCGTCGTGGATGTCGCCAACGCGCCCTCCTGGGAGGACGCCGCGGTCATGAACTTCTTCGAGACCTCGGGGCGCACCCTCTTGGCCGCCGAACAGTTGGCGGGCGTCAAGCACCACGTCGCGCTGTCGGTCGTCGGCACCGAACGGCTCCTCGCCAGCGGCTACTTCCGCGCCAAGATGGCCCAGGAGAAGCTGATCGAGGCGTCGCCCATCCCCTACACCATCGTGCGCGCGACGCAGTTCTTCGAATTCGTCGCCGGCATCGCGCAGTCGGGCGCGGAAGGCGACAAGGTCCGGATGTCCACTTCGCTCATCCAGCCCATCGCGGCTGAAGACGTCGCGCAGGCGCTGTCGGAGATCGCGCTGGAGGCGCCGATCAACGGGATGCTGGAGGTCGCCGGTCCGGTCGCGCTGGGGATGGACAAGCTGGTCGAGCAGTTCCTGCGCGGCACCGGCGATGCCCGCCAGGTCGTCTCCGACCCCGAAGCGTCGTATTTCGGCACCCCGGTCGACGACCGGTCGCTCACGCCGGGCAAGAATCCGCGCCTCGGCAAGATGACATTCGCGGACTGGCTGAGGACGGCTGGCAGCAAGCAATAGGCAATGCGCGAGCGCACCGCGCTCGTGCGCCCCGCACCACAACAAGGGTAAGTCCCCATCCCCTGGCTCCATGCCCTTTTCGCGGCTGGCACTTCCGGCTGCGCGCCGATGGGTGCAAAGTCCCATTCGATTCACCACCCAGGAGAAACGAATGAACATGTCCCGGCGCTTCACCCTCTCAGGCGCGGCCTTGGCCGCCGCGCTGACCCTCGGCGGCGTTGCCGCCCAGGCCCAGACCAAGGAGCTGACCTTCGCCCACCAGGACATGCTGGTGCCGCTGCGCCTGGTCATGGAGTCGGGCGAGGTCGAGAAGGCCACCGGCTACAAGATCAACTGGCGCATGTTCTCGGGCGGCGGCGACGTGATCCGCGCCATGGCCTCGGGCGACGTGCAGATGGGCGAGACGGGCTCCAGCCCCCTGACCGCCGCCGCCAGCCAGGGCCAGGACATCAAGCTGTTCTGGATCTCCGCCGACATCGCCGACGCCGAGGCGCTGGTCGCGCGCAACGCCGCCGGCATCACGAGCATGAAGGACCTGAAGGGCAAGAAAGTCGCCACGCCCTTCGTCTCCACCGCCCACTACCAGCTGATGGCCGGCATGAAGATGGACGGCGTGGACCCGAAAACCGTCAACGTGATGAACATGCGCCCGCCCGAGATCGCGGCCGCCTGGGAGCGCGGCGACATCGACGCCACCTTCATCTGGGACCCGGTGCTGTCCAGGATCCGCTCCACCGGCAAGACCATCGCCACCTCCGGCAGCATCGGCAAGCGCGGCGCGCCCACCTTCGAGGGCATCGTGGTGAACGCCAAGTGGGCCGCCGCCAACGAACCGTTCATGGTCGCCTTCGTGAAGGCGCTCAACCGCGCCAACGAGGAGTACAAGGCCTCCGGCAAGAGCTGGACGCCCGATTCGCCCCAGATCAAGGCCATGGCCAAGTGGACCAAGGCCGACCCCAAGGACGTGGGCGCGGCGATGGCGCTCTACAGCTTCCCGACCCTGGCCGAGCAGGTCTCGCCGACCTGGCTGGGCGGCGGCGCGGCCAAGGCGATGGCGAACACGGCCGTGTTCCTCAAGGAGCAGGGGCGGGTGCAGGAGGTCAAGCCCGACTACAGCGGCTTCGTGACCACGGCCTACGTCGAGAAGGCGATGGCGGCTGCGAAGTAGCAAGAAAGGCACCCCGATGCCCACGCTCGATATCCGCGACCTCACGGTCAACTACGCCGTCACCGGCGGCACGCTGCAGGCCCTGGCCCCGGTCAACCTGCAGATGCACGACGGCGACTTCGTGGTCGCGCTCGGCGCTTCCGGCTGCGGCAAGACCACGCTGCTCAACTGCATCGCCGGCTTCCTGCCGCCCTCCACCGGCGAGATCCTGCTGGACGGGAAGCCGGTCGCCGGCCCCGGCGCCGACCGCGGCGTGGTGTTCCAGAAGCATGCGCTGATGCCCTGGCTCAACGTGCGCGACAACGTCGCGCTGGGCCTGCGCCTGGCCGGCGTCGGCAAGGCCGAGCGCGACCGGATCGCCGACGACAAGCTGGCCCTGGTCGGCCTGCAGCAGTACGCCGGCCGCGCCGTCTACGAGCTCTCCGGCGGCATGCAGCAGCGCGTGGGCATCGCCCGCGCGCTGGCCAGCGACCCGGCCGTGCTGCTGATGGACGAGCCCATGGGCGCGCTCGATGCCTTCACGCGCGAGCAGGTGCAGGAGATCCTGCTGAAGGCCTGGTCGAAGTCGAACAAGATGGTGTTCTTCATCACCCACTCGGTGGAGGAGGCGCTGTTCCTCGCCACCCGGCTGATCGTGATGAGCCCGAGCCCGGGGCGCATCTCGCATGTCTACGACCAGGTTCCGTTCTCGCGCCAGTACCTCTCGCATGGCGACTCGCGCAAGGTGAAGTCGGAGCCCGAGTTCATCCGCATGCGTGAAGAGGTCCTGGCGATCATCCATCATCGGGAGGCCGTCCATGCCTGACGCCATCATTGCTTCGCCCGTGGCCATGACGCCACCTGCCAACAGTCCCGCGCAGCCGGCCGTCGTCGCGGCGCCGGCCGCTGCCACGAAGGGCGGCGCCAAGCTCAAGACCAGCGCCTTCAAGGTGCCGGGCGCGGGCTCCAGCGTCACGATCAGCGTGATCACCGTGACCGTGCTGGTGGCGCTCTGGTTCGTCGTCACCAACATGGGCTGGGTCAAGCCGCTGTTCCTGCCCTCGCCGCAGGCGGTGGCGCAGCAGTTCTACGAGTACGTGACCGGCCAGGCCAACGACAAGCCGCTGTGGCAGCACTTCCTGGCGAGCATGTTCCGCGTGTTCTCGGCCTTCCTGCTGGCTTGCGTGACGGCCATTCCCATCGGCATCGCCATGGGCATGAGCCGGGTGGCGCGCGGCATCTTCGACCCGCCGCTGGAGTTCTACCGGCCGCTGCCGCCGCTGGCCTACCTGCCGCTGATCATCATCTGGTTCGGCATCGACGAGCTGCCCAAGGTGCTGCTGATCTTCCTGTCCTGCTTCGCGCCGCTGGCCCTGGCCGCGCGCTCGGGCATGCGCAGTGCGTCGCAGGAGCAGATCAACGCCGCCTACTCGATGGGCGCCAGCTACATGCAGGTGATCCGGCACGTGATCCTGCCCTCGGCCTTGCCCGACATCCTGGTGGGCATGCGCATCGCGATCGGCTTCGGCTGGACCACGCTGGTGGCGGCGGAAATGGTGGCGGCCAACATGGGGCTGGGGCAGATGGTGCTCAACGCCTCCAACTTCCTGCGCACCGACATCGTGATCATGGGGATCATCGTGATCGGCGTGGTGGCCTACCTGTTCGACCTGCTGATGCGCTGGCTGGAACGTCGGCTGGTCCCGTGGAAGGGACGCATGTAGCGGGCGTTCAGGGTGCCGCGGCGCGGCTGGGAATGCCCAGGCCGCGCACGACCGCGGGCCGCGCCACGAAGGCCTCGAGCGCGCGCTTCACATGCGGGAAGGCGTGGAATTCCACCAGCTCGCCCGCCTCGTAGAAGCCGACCAGGTTGCGCACCCACGGGAAGGTGGCGATGTCGGCGATGGTGTACTCGTCGCCCATGATCCAGTCGCGTCCCGCCAGCCGCTTCTCCAGCACGTGGAGCAGCCGTCGGGCCTCCGCCACGTAGCGGTCGCGCGGGCGCTTGTCGTCGTAGTGCTTGCCGGCGAACTTGTGGAAGAAGCCGACCTGGCCGAACATCGGGCCGATGCCGCCCATCTGGAACATCAGCCACTCGATGGTTTCGTAGCGCGCGGCGGGATCGGTGGGCAGCAGCTGGCCCGTCTTGTCCGCCAGGTAGATCAGGATCGCGCCGGATTCGAAGAGCGGCAGCGGCTTGCCGCCGGGGCCGTCGGGGTCGAGGATGGCGGGGATCTTGTTGTTGGGACTGAGTGAGAGGAACTCCGGGGACATCTGGTCGTGCGTCTCGAAGTTGACCAGGTGGGGTTCGTAGGGGAGGCCGGTCTCCTCGAGCATGATCGAGACCTTGACGCCGTTGGGCGTTGGCAGCGAATAGAGCTGCAGACGGTCGGGGTGGGCAGCAGGCCACTTCTTGGTGATGGGGTAGGCGGACAGATCGGCCATGGGTTCTCCTTGTTCTCTTGAAGAGGGCATAAGGGCGGATTCTGCCTCTGGTTCGGACTTTTGCTCCCTCTCTCCCTATCCCTGGGATGAGGGTTGGGGGAGGCGCGCGCCATGGCGCGTTGAGTTCCAAGTCCCCTCTGCGCGTGCCGAGGAGCGGAGCTTTTCGCGGATCAGGGCCGCGCGTGTTTGAGCCGAAGGCGAGTTTGCGCGGACCCCGCGAAAAGCGAGCACCGCAGGTTGCCCGCAGCGAAGCGGAGGGACGCGCGCAGTGGGGTCGCCTTTTCTTTGGTTACTTTCTTTTGGCGAGACAAAGGAAAGTGACTCGGCTGCCGGGACGACGCCCCGGCTCCTGCCTCAAACAAGGCGCACCGTACAAACAGAGCCCATAGAGCCCCCCGGAGGGAAAGAGAGCAATACCTCAGCGCCCCGCCCCACCAGCACTGAACGACCGACCCTCCATCTGCCCCGCCCGCTCCGATCTCCCGATCAACCAGGCGCACCAGGCCGACACCGCCCCCGCGAACAGCACGTACATGCAGATCTGCCAAGGCTGCCCCCCACCCGACTTCAGCAGCGCCGTCGCAATGATGGGCGTGATGCCGGAGGCGAAGATGCCCGAGAACTGGTAGACGAATGAGATCCCCGTATACCGCACCTTCGCATCGAAGAGATCGCAGAAAAGCGCCGCCTCGGGCCCGTACACCGAGGCGTAGAGGATGCCGAAGGGCACGATGATCGCGAGCCAGATCAGCAGCACGTTGCCGCCGCTGTGCGTCATCAGCCAGAAGCCGGGAAACGCGGCGATGGCCGTGATCAGCGAGCCCCACATGTAGACCTTGGGCCGTCCCAGCCGGTCGGACAGGCGCCCGAAGAAGGGAATGGTGAAGATCATCACCACCGCCGCTGCCATCACGCCCAGCAGCGCCTCGGTGCGGCTGATCTTGAGCGTGCTGGTCAGGTAGTTGATGGAGAACACGCCGAAGACATTGAAGAACACGCCGTCGATGTAGCGCGCGCCCATGCCCTTGAGCACGTTGCCGGGGTAGCGCCTGATCATGTCCATGAAAGGGATGCGCAGCTCGGCGTTGCGCGCCTTCACCGCGGCGAACTCCGGCGTCTCCTGCACATGCAGGCGGATGTACATGCCCACCGCCACCATCACGCCCGAGATCAGGAAGGCAATGCGCCAGCCCCAGGCCAGGAACTGCTCGTCGGTCAGCAGGAAGGACAGCAGCGCCACCACGCCCGAGGCCATGCACAGCCCGATCGCCAGGCCGATCTGCGGCAGCGAGGCGTAGAAGCCGCGCTTTTCCTTCGGCGCGTACTCGTAGGCCATGAGCACTGCGCCGCCCCATTCGCCACCCAGGCCGATGCCTTGCGCCACGCGCAGCAGGAGCAGCAGGATGGGCGCGGCGACGCCGATCTGCGCATAGGTCGGCACCAGCCCGATGAGGAAGGTGGCCACGCCCATGATCATCAGCGTGAGGATCAGCATGCTCTTGCGGCCGATCTTGTCGCCGAAGTGGCCGAAGATCACGCCGCCCAGCGGCCGGGTCACGAAGCCGACCGCGAAGGTGGTGTAGGCCAGCAGCGTCGACACCACCGGGTCGCTGCCCGGGAAGTAGAGCTTGTTGAACACGATGCCGGCCACCACCCCGTAGAGGAAGAAGTCGTACCACTCGATGCTGGCGCCCACCAGCGCCGATGCCACTACGCGTCGAATCGCCTTCTCGTCGGTTGCACTCATGTGTTGTCTCCAGTGAAGTATGTCGTTGTGGATGCCCTTTCTGCGAGGGCTGGGAAGGGAACTCAGCGGGCGAGGGCGGTGGCGTCCTCGCGGATCAGGTCGACGGCTTTCTCGGCCATCATCACGGCCGCCGCATTGGTATTGCCCGAGACCAGCGTGGGCATGACCGAGCAGTCGACCACGCGCAGGCCGCCGACGCCGTGCACGCGCAGGCGCGCATCGACCACGGCCAGCGGGTCGCTGCCCATGCGGCAGGTGCCGCTCGGGTGGAAGATGGTGGCGCCGTTGTTGCGGCAGAACTCGAGCAGGTCGGCGTCGCTCGTCGCGTCCGGCCCCGGCTTGACCTCGCGCCTGACGTAGGGCTGCATCGCCGGCGAGGCCGCGATGGCGCGCGCCGCCTTCACGCCGGCCACCGCGGTCGCGCGGTCCCGCTCCGTCGACAGGTAGTTGGGTTGCATCTCCGGGGGCTCCGCCGGGTCACGGGAGCGGATGCGGATGTGGCCGCGCGACTCCGGCCGCAGTTGGCAGATCGACAGCGTGAAGCCCGACCAGGGATGCACCTTGCCACCCGCCATGTCGGCGGACAGCGTGGCCACGTGGAACTGGATGTCGGGTGTGCTTGCCACCGGCTGCCCGCTTGCATCGGTCTGCGCGCGCATGAAGCAGCCGCCCTGGTTGATGCCTACTGCCAGCGGGCCGGTGCGATGCATCAGCCATTCGAGGCCCATTTTGGCCTGGCCGATCCAGGAGTTGAGCTGGTCGTTGGTGGTGATCGGCTTGGTGCACTCGTAGCCGAGGCGGATCTGCAGGTGGTCCTGCAGGTTCTCGCCCACGCCCGGCAGCTCGTGCACCAGCGGCACGCCGCGCTGCTCCAGTAGCGCCCGCGGCCCGATGCCCGAGAGCTGCAGCAACTGCGGAGACTGGATAGCGCCGGCGCACAGCAGCACCTCCGCGCGGCAGCGCGCGGTCTTCGCCACGCCGGCATGCGTGTAGCGTACGCCGACCGCGCGGCGGCCCTCGAACACCAGGCCGGTGGCCAGCGCCTCGGTCGCGATGCGAAGGTTGCCGCGACCCTTCGCCGGCCCGAGATAGGCCTTGGCCGTGCTGCAGCGCCAGCCCTGGTGGGTGGTGAGCTGGTAGTAGCCGGCGCCCTCCTGGTCGGCGCCGTTGAAGTCGTCGGTGCGCTTCACGCTGAGCGGGCCGATCTGCTGCGCGCCCTCGATGAAGGCCTCGATCAGCTCGTGCTCCGCGCCGATGTCCGAGACCTTGAGCGGGCCGTCCCCGCCATGGAACGCATTGGCACCGCGCTGGTTGCCTTCGGACTTGATGAAGTAGGGCAGCACGTCGTCATAGCCCCAGCCCGTGTTGCCCAGCGCGGCCCAGTGGTCGTAGTCCTCGCGCTGGCCGCGGATGTAGATCAGGCCGTTGATCGAGCTGGAGCCGCCCAGCGTCTTGCCGCGCGGCCAATAGATGCGCCGGCCGTTCATGTTCGGGTCCGGGTCGGTCTCGAAGCGCCAGTTGTAGGTAGAGCTCCACATCGTCTTGCCGTAGCCGATGGGCAGGTGGATCCAGAGCGAGTTGTCGGCCGGCCCCGCCTCCAGCAGCAGCACCCGCGTCGCCGGGTCTTCGCTGAGCCGCCCGGCCAGCACGCAGCCGGCCGAGCCGGCACCCACGACGATGTAATCGAACTCTTCTTCAAAGGGCATGCAGGGCTTCCGGCAATGGAACAATCGCTTCGGCTGCCGATCCTAGGCGATGGATTTTCGGAACGCAATGTTCCACTTTAGAGGTTTACCCGTATGACGCGTCCTGCGCGAAGCGCTGTTGCTGCACCTGCTGTTGTCTCCAAGAAGCGCCCCGCGGCGCGCGCGTCGGCGCCCGCGGCCCAGGCCGAGGAGCCGGCGACGGGCTCATCGGCCGAGCGCAGCCTGCGCCTGCTGGCCCTGCTGGCCAACGAAGGTCGCGCGCTGTCGCTGGCCGAACTGGCGGCGCAGCTGTCGCTGCCCAAGGGCACGGCGCATCGCATCTGCACGCAGCTCCTGGCGACGGGCTTCCTGGCGCGCGATGTGGACGAGCGCATGTTCAGCGTCGGGCCCGCGCTGCGTCAGCTGGCCTTCGACACGCTGAACCACGGCGTGGTGCGCGGGCTGCGGCACGAGGTGCTGTCGGAGCTGGTGCACCAGGTCGGCGAGACCTGCAACTTCACGACGCTCGATGGGGTGCAGGTGCTGTACCTCGACCGCGTCGAGGCGCAATGGCCGCTGCGGCTGACGCTGGATGTGGGCTCGCATGTGCCGCTGCATTGCACGGCGAGCGGCAAGCTGTTCCTGGCGCAGATGGAGAAGAAGGAGCGCGATGCGGTGATCGGGCAGATCACGCTGGCGCGGATGACTGCCAACACGATCACCGATGCGGACCAGCTGCGGGCCGAGTGCGAGGCGATCGTCAGGCAGGGCTATTCGACGGACCGGGAGGAGTTCATCGCGGGCCTGGTGGCGGTGGCGGTGCCGGTATTCGATGCGGCGGGCAAGCAGCGCGCCGCCATTGCCGTGCATGCGCCGACCGCGCGGATGACGATGGAGGATGCGATCAAGAGGATCGGGGCGTTGAGGGAAGCGGCGGGGAGGATGGCGGGATTGCTCTGAGACATAAGGCGGCGAGACCTCACAGCCGCTCGCAGAAATCCATCAGGTGGTTGCGAAACCAGCGGTGGCTTGCATCGCGCTCGGCCACCTCGTGCCAGATGAGGTAGACGGGAAAGCTGGGCATGCGCAGCGGCACCGCGTGCGATTTGAGGCGGAAGTGATCGGCATACAGGTGTGCCATGCGCCGCGGCAGCGTGCAGATCATGTCGGAGGTCTGCACCATCACCGGCATCGACAGGAAGTGCGGGACGGTCACCGCGATCTTGCGGGCGAGGCCGCGCTTGGACAGTGCCAGGTCGATCATGGGCATGGCGTTGGTGCGCGGCGCGAGGACGACGTGGCGCAGCCCGAGGAAGGTCTCCAGGCCGAGCTTCTCGCCGATCTCCGGGTGGTCGCGCCGCGACAGGCTCAGCAGCGTCTCGGTCAGCACGCACTTGTTCCGGTAGGCCGGCTCCTGCGGCACGAAGTAGTCCAGCGCCAGGTCCACGGCACCGTCGCGCAGCTCGCCCTTGAGCTGCGCACTGGGCTCGGGGCGGATCCTGATGCGGATGCGCGGTGCCACCTTGGCCAGCCAGTCCACGAAGCGCGGCAGGATGATGGTTTCGCCGTAGTCCTCCACCGCGACCACGAATTCGCGGTCCGAGTGCGCGAAGTCGAAGTCGCCGTCCCCGCGCAGGCCGCGTTCCAGCGCATCCAGCGCCTGGCGGATCGGCTCGGCCAGCGTCTTGGCGCGCGAGGTCGGCACCATGCCCTGGCCGCTGCGCTCGAACAGCGGATCCCCCAACCGGTCGCGCAGCCGGCCCAGCGCGTTGCTCACCGTCGGCTGCGAAAGGTGCAGCGTGCGCGCGGCCTTGGAGATGCTGCGCTCCTTGTAGACGGCGTCGAAGATCACCAGGAGATTGAGGTCCAGCGAGCGGAGGTTCATGGTTCGCAATGCTATTTGGAATATGAATATTCGCAATTCAACAATGAAAGTAGCCGAATGACCTGACCCTCTGAACAATGCGCTGCATACCCAAGGAGACAAGCGCATGACAGAGGCCGCAGCCACCGTGCTGATGGACCGCCCGCTCGATGGCGTGGCGCGCCTGAAACTGAACCGCCCCGAAGCGCGCAACGCGCTGAACCAGGCGTTGCGTCGCGCGCTGGCCGAGGCTTTCGCGCAACTGGACCAGGACGAGAGCGTGCGCTGCGTCCTGCTGTGCGGCGGCAGCCATTGCTTCGCCGCCGGCGCGGACATCAAGGAGATCGCCGCGCTCGGTGCGAGCGAGGTCTGGCGCCTGGCGGTGCCGCGCTATTGGAAGCCCATCGCCGAGTTCTCCAAGCCGCTGATTGCGGCCGTGGCCGGCCCTGCGCTGGGCGGTGGCTGCGAGCTCGCGCTGCATGCCGATGTGATCGTGGCCGCGCGCAGCGCCCGGTTCGGCCAGCCCGAGGTGACGGTCGGCATCATGCCCGGCGGCGGTGCGACCCAGCGCCTGATGAAGACGGTCGGCAAGTACCGCGCGATGAAGCTCATGCTCACCGGCGAAGCGGTGGGCGCCGACGAGGCGCTGGCCATGGGCATGGTCAGCGAAGTCGTCGACGACGAGGCGCTCGAAGCGCGCGCGCTCGAGCTCGCCGCGCTCATCGCCGCGCGCCCGCCGATGGCGCTGCGGTTGCTCAAGGAGGTCGCGCTGGCCGGCGCGGACGCGCCGCTCTCGGCCGGGCTCCTGCTGGAGCGTCGCGCCTTCGAACTGCTGTTCGACAGCAGCGACCAGAAGGAAGGCATGCAGGCCTTCTCCGAGCGCCGCGTCCCCCGCTTTGCCGGGCGCTGAGCCGCTCCCCGCCGAATTTCACTGACCGACAAAGGAAAAGACTTCATGCGTGCAGACGTTGCGATCGTCGGCTACGGGCGAACGCCCTACAGCCGGGCCAAGCCGGGGGAGCCGGTGCTTACCGTGGACGAATACATCGCCTGGGCGGCTGACCTCGCCCTGCAGAAGGCCGGGATGTCCAAGAACGACTTCGATGGCCAGGGGCTCGGGGTCTCGCATGCCGAGGTCGCCCACACCGTCAACTGGTCGGCCGCCACTGCCGAGAATCTGGGCATCAGCCCGCAGGTGCTGCTGCGCGGCGACCAGGGCGGTGCGTCGGCGGCGTCGATGCTGATCCGCGCGGCGGCGATGATCCGCAGCGGCATCGTCGACCGGGTGCTGGTGGTCGGCGCCGATACGCCGCTCAACATCCCCTCGCTGGCGCCTGGGCTGCCGCTGTCGCCGGAGCGCACGCGCGGCGTGTACTGGGACTTCCAGGGGCCCTTCGGCGTGATGGGGGCGAGCGCGCAATTCGCGCTGGTGCAGACGCGCTACCAGCACCAGTACGCGCTGAAGTCCGAACAGCTCGGCAAGATCGCGGTGACCAACCGCTTCCACGCATCGCTGCATCCCGGGGCGATCTATCGCCAGCCCTTCACGCTGGAGGACTACATGCGTTCGCGCGTGCTGTCCGACCCGATCCGCCTGCTGGACTGCGTGCCGATCGTCAATGGCGGCCTGGCGTACATCGTCACCTCGGCAGAGACCGCCCGCACGCTCACCGACCGGCCGGTGTACCTGCTGGGCGCCGGCGAGGCGAACAACTACTACCACGGCTCGCGCGCGCTGCCGGACATCACGACCACCGGCTATGCGGTGGCCGCGCCGCTCGCCATGCAGCGTGCCGGCGTGCGGCACGAGGACATCGATTTCCTCCAGCCCTACGACGACTATCCCTTCATCGCGATGATGACCATCGAGGACCACGGCTTCTGCCGGAAGGGGGAGGGCGGCCGCTTCGTCGAGGAGCACGACCTGCGCTTCGACGGCGACTTCCCGATGTCCACCGACGGCGGCCAGCTGTCGGGAGGGCAGCCCGGGGGGGCCATCGGCGGCTTCATGCCGCTGGTCGAGGCGGTCACGCAGCTGCGCGGCGAGGCCGGCGACCGGCAGGTGCGCGACGCCCGCATCGGCATCGCCTGCGGCTTCGGCGGCATTCCCTACGGCAGGCCCGGCCGCAGCTGCATTTCCCTCATCCTCGGAACGGAGCCCTGAACATGGCAGACCTCTACCCGGACAAGCCGCAGCCCACCATCACCGACCTCACGCGACCGTTCTGGGCCGGCGCCAGGGAGGGCCGGCTCATGCTGCAGAAGTGCCGGCGCTGCGCCACCTTCAACTTCCATCCCAAGCCCTGGTGTATCGAATGCGGCAGCCGCGAGCTGGACTGGACCGAGGCCAGGCCCTTCGGCACCGTGTACTCGCACACCGTGTCGCGCTCGGTCGCGATGAACTACCCCGGCTGGGAAGCCGAGCTGCCGGTCGTGATGTGCCTGATCGACCTGGATGACGGCGCCCGCATGTACGGCCAGCTGACCGACTGCGCGCCCGCTCTGGTGCGCGTCGGCATGCGGGTCGAGGCGCATTTCCAGGCGATCGGCGAGGAGGCCGGCATCCCGCGCTTCCGGCCCCTGCGCGAAGGCGCAGCCGGGGAGCGCTGAACATGGCGCATGACGTCCCCGACGCGCAGACCCTGCGAAAGGCGGCTATGCGCGACGTGCCCTTCGACTGGAAGGATGCGCTGCGCTTCGACGATCTGCTGACGCCCGAGGAGATCATGATCCGCGACGCCGCCCGCGACTATGCGCAGGGGCAGCTGATGCCGCGCATCCGCGAGGCGCACCGGCACGAGACCTTCGACGTCGGCGTGATGCGCGAGATGGCCGAGCTCGGCTTCCTCGGCGCCACCATCGAGGGCTTCGGCTGCGCCGGCATCAGCTACGTGGGCTATGGGCTGATTGCGCGCGAGTTCGAGCGGGTCGACACCTGCTTCCGTTCGGCGCTCGGCGTGCAGACCACCCTCAGCATGACGCCGATCTACCTGTTCGGCAGCCAGGAGCAGCGCGAGCGCTACCTGCCGGCGATGGCGCGTGCGGACAAGCTGGGCTGCTTCGGCCTCACGGAGCCGGACCACGGCTCCGACCCCGGCAGCATGAACAGCCGGGCGCGCAAGGTCGACGGCGGCTATCTCCTGTCTGGCACCAAGACCTGGATCACGCATGCGCCGATTGCGGACCTGATGGTCGTCTGGGCCAAGGACGACGATGGCCGCGTCCGCGGCTTCATCCTCGAGCGCGGGATGAAGGGCCTCGCCACCAGCAAGATCGAAGGCAAGTTCTCGGTGCGTGCATCGCCCACCGGCCAGATCATGATGGACGACGTCTTCGTGCCCGAGTCGCAGCGCCTGCCCGGCGCCAGCGGCATCGGCGCTCCCTTCGCCTGCCTCAACAACGCGCGCTTCGGCATCTGCTGGGGCGCGCTGGGCGCGGCCGAGTTCTGCTGGCATGCGGCCCGGCAGTACGCGCTGGACCGCAAGCAGTTCGGCCGGCCGCTGGCGGCCAACCAGCTGGTGCAGAAGAAGCTGGCCGACATGCAGACCGAAATCGTGCTCGGCCTGCACGCCTGCCTGCACCTGAGCCGGCTGCGCGACCAGGGCCGCGCCAGCCCGGAGATGGTGTCGCTGCTCAAGCGCAACTGCGCGGGCAAGGCGCTGGACATCGCGCGCGCCGCGCGCGACGTGCATGGCGGCAACGGCATCTCCGACGAATACCACGTGATCCGCCACGTGCTCAACCTCGAGACCGTCAACACGCTCGAGGGCACGCACGACATCCATGCGCTGGTGCTGGGCCGGGCGCAGACGGGCATCTCCGCCTTTTCCAACTGACGCCCACTGAACACCAACCGACCGATCTTCAGCCATGACCCTTTCGAACCTGGACCGCGCCGAGGTGGTGAAACGCCTGATCCACCCGCGATCGATCGCCGTGATCGGCGCCTCGGCCGACTTCGGCAAGATCAACGGCCGCCCGCTCAAGCACCTGCTGGAGAAGGGCTACGCCGGCCGCATCCTGCCGGTCAATCCCAAGTACCGCGAGATCGCGGGCATGCGCTGCCATCCGGACATCGAGAGCCTGCCCGAGGCGGCAGACCTGGCGATCATCGCGGTACCGGCCGCCGAAGTGCTCGGCGCCGTCGAGGCGCTGGGGCGGCGCGGCATCCGCGCCGCGGTGATCTTCAGCTCCGGCTTCGGCGAGATGGGCGCCGCGGGCCGCGCGAGGGAGGAGGCGCTGGCGCAGCGCGCGCGCGAATGCGGCGTGGTGCTGTGCGGGCCCAACTGCCTGGGCTTCATCAATGCCTTCGACAAGGTCTACGCCACCTTCAGCCAGTACGCCGACGGCGAGACCGGCCCGGGCCCGATCGCCTTCGTCACCCAGTCGGGCGCCTTCGGCACCGCCATCGCCGCCCTGGTGCGGCAGCGCGGCCTCGGGCTGGGCTACTTCATCAACACGGGCAACGAGGCCGACCTCGGCTTCAGCGAGCTGATGGGGAGCGTCATCGAGGATCCGCGCATCCGCGTCGCCGCCGGCTACCTCGAGGGCCTGGAGGATGGCGCATCCCTCGTCCGCCTGGCGCAGCGTTGCCAGGAACTGGGCAAGCCGCTGGTGCTCACCAAGGTCGGGAGGATGGCTTCGGGCGCGCGCGCCGCCGCTTCCCACACCGGCGCGCTGGCGGTGGAGGACGCGGTGTTCGACGCCGTGATCCGCCAGTACGGCGTGCTGCGCGCGCGCAACGAGGAGCAGATGCTCGACATGCTCGAGGCGCTGAGCCAGCCGCGCACCGCCGCCGGCAACGGCCTTGGCATGGCCACCCAGTCGGGCGGCGCCGGCGTGATGATGGCGGACCGCGCCGAGGAGATGGGGCTTGCCGTCCCCGAGCTCGCGCCGGCCACGCGGGCGCGGCTGACCGAGGTGATGCCGGCCTTCGGCGCGATGGGCAATCCGGTCGACGTGACCGGCCAGTTCGTCGCTCGCCCGGAGCTGCTGCGCGAGTCGGTGGTGGCGCTGATGGACGACCCGGGCGTGCATGTCGGCATCGTCTGGCTGCAGCTGATGACCGCCCACGTCGACGTGCTGGTGCGCATCTTCGGCGAGATCCAGGCCCGCACCGACAAGCCCTTCTTCGTCTGCTGGGTGGCGGCGCCGCAGGAGGCGCTGCGGCGGCTGCGCGCACTCGGCATCGTGGCCTACACCGCCGGCGAACGCGCGGTGGAGGCGGCAGCTGCGCTGGCGCGCTGGAACGCCTTCCGGCAGCGCGCCGCTGCCGCTGGCCGGCAGGCCCTTCGACCGGCCGCTTTGCCGGCGTTGCCCACGGACCTGCGCGACGGCGTGCAACCGACCGTGCAGGCCACCGAGTGGCTGCGCGCGGCCGGCGTGCCCATGGCCCCGGTGGCCCTGGCGCATGACGAGGACCAGGCCGTCGCGCTGTGGCGCGCCGCGGGCGGCCCCGTGGCGCTGAAGATCGAATCGCCCGACATCACCCACAAGACGGAGGTGGGCGGCGTGCTGCTCAAGCTCGATGACGAGGCGGCTGTGCGCGGGGGCTTCGCCACCTTGATGCAGCGTGCCGCCGCGGCCGAGCCGGCGGCACGGCTGCACGGCGTGGTGGTGCAGGGCATGGCTCAGGGCCACGTCGAGCTGGTGGTCGGCGTGCAGCGCGATTCTGTGTTCGGCATGGTGGTGATGGTCGGCATCGGCGGCGTGCTGGTGGAAGTGCTCAAGGACGTCGCCTTCCGCCGTGCACCCTTCGACGAGCGCGAGGCGCTGCAGATGCTGTGTGAGCTGCGCATGGGCGCGTTGCTCGATGGCGTGCGCGGCCAGAGCGCGGTCGATCGCAATGCCATCGCGCAGATGCTCGCCGGCCTGTCGCGCTGGGCCGCGGCGATGCAGCAGCGGCTGGCCGAGCTCGACCTCAACCCGGTGCTGGTCGGCCCTGACGGGCCGGTGGCCGTGGACTGCGTGATGGTGCTGCGCGAGCAGCACACGGGCAGCGAGGCCGGCGGCTGAATCTGCCACCGGCCCGTCATCTCAGGATTCCAACGACAAAGGAGACACAGGCATGCGCTTCACTTCACGAATCATCGAGGGCGTCGGCACCGCTGCTGCTGCGGCGGCGCTGCTGCTCGGGGGCAGCCAGGCCCTTGCGCAAGACCCCTATCCGAACCGCCCGGTCACCGTCATCGCGCCCTACAGCGCGGGCGGCGATGCCGACCTGGCGGCGCGCAACTTCGCGGCCGCCGCGCAGCGCGCGCTCGGGCAGGCCGTGGTGGTCATGAACAAGACGGGCGCCAGCGGCGTGATCGGGTCGGCCCAGGTCATCGCGGCGCCGCCCGACGGCTACACCCTGCTGCTGGCGCGCACCGGCTCGCAGGCCATCCTGCCGGCCATCATGCCGTCGACGACCAAGTACAAGTGGGACGACTACACCTTCATCGGGACGCTGGAGCTCAATCCCTACGGCTGCATCGTCAACGCCAAGTCGCCCTACAAGACCTTCGAGGACCTGGTCGGCGCCATGCGCACCAAGGGCAAGAGCATGAACTTCGGCACGGCCGGGGTGCTCACCACCAACGACATGGGGCCGCGGCAGCTGTTCAGGATGCTCAAGCTCACCGACCAGACGCCGACCCAGATCCCCTACAAGGGCACCGGCGAGGCCTCGATGTCGCTGGTCGCCGGCCAGACCGAGTTCGCCTGCGGCAGCCTGGGGTCCTTCATCTCGCTGATCAAGAGCGGCGCGCTGAGGGCGCTGATGGTCACCAGCGCAGAGCGCATGGCCTCCATGCCCGAGGTGCCGACCGCGCGCGAGCTGGGCTATGCCGAGATGGAGGGCATCGTGGGGTGGAGCGCGGTCTTCGGCCCGCCGAAGCTGCCGGCCGAGGTGCGCGACCGGCTGGCGGGTGCGCTCAAGACCATCGCCGCGGACCCGGCCTGGATCGCAGCGACCGAGCAGACCGGCTCGGTTCCCTTCGTCCGCCCGGCGGAGGAGACGCGCGACTTCGTGCGCAAGCAATACCAGCTCTACCGGTCTCTGGGCGAGCAGCTCAACATCATCGACTCGAAGATGTAGGGCACGCTTCTGGTGCGAGGCCGGTCGCTCGACGCGATGGGCCTCGCCCGCGAAGAATGCATCGGGGTCGACTGCTCTAACAGAGATTCTCGCTTTTTGTCGCCGCACCGGCGATGTCTTGCTTGGTTAAAGATAAAGTCGTGCGAGTCGGATTGAATTGTATGGAACTGCATAAAAAATAATGCATTGGAATGATTTTAAAAATTGATTCCCTGCCAGAATTCGCCGAACTTCCTGAATAACCAAGGCTGAATCGCGCGAAATAAACGTTTGTAGAATTGGCTGAATTTTAATCAACAGAGTGACTCTTGCCAGGTCGATCAGAGGGGATTCGTCCGCGTATATGCAGATGCCTCTGATCTTCGTTCAATTGCAGTTTCTCGAATCCTCGCGTCGCTTCGTAAAAAATCAAGATATCGAGGCGCAATGATTGGATTGCGAATCGGGAATTTTTCTCATTGCGTAGTCTTTTGGCAGATCGGTACTGATTTGTGACGTGCGGATCTGCGCCATGCCGTTATTCTGGAAAAAATCAATCTTCCATTTGGAAGTCATTGCATGCCTATAGGGCGTTCGATTTTTGGATAGCGCATGAAGAAGACGGTCTCAATCAGCCCCGCATCCCTGTCGCAACTGCTCAAGGAGCGCTTCGAGGCCATGCTGCCCGTGGTCGCCGGGCGCAGCATCGTGCAGTGGGAGCTTTGCGACACGGCCGATGCGGACGTCGTCGTCCAGGAACACGGTGACCGGCTCAGCCTGTGCATCACGCACGAGAGGGGACTCCTTGCAGATGCCGGCACCTTGCCGATCGAGCGCGACTTCCGCGTCGCCACCCTGATGCAGACGCTGGACCTCGCCGCCGTACGCGTGCTCAATCGCCGCGACTCGGCCGTGCGGACCGCGCAGGGCTCCATCGCCGATCAGGGGGCGCCCCTGTACCAGCTCAAGTACTGGGACGTGCCTGGACACCGCACGCCGATGAAGGTCCTGCGCACCCTCGCCGCCATGACGCGGCGGCCGGTTTCGCGGGAGTGGATGACGACCGTGGGCGGCCTGAGCCCTCCCGAGGCGGATTCGCTCCTGGCGGGCCTCGAACTCCGAGGCGCGCTGCGCAGCAGCAGCGCGCAGCGTGTTCCGCAGGCGGCACCGAGGGCGCAGGCGGGCTTCGTGTCCCGTCTCAAACATTGGCTGCGCGGAGGGCGGGCCACTGTCCCTACGGCGGCGCCGAGATGACACCCCGCATCGTGCTGTTCGGTCCCATGGGCATCGGCAAGACCACGGCCATCCGCACCTTGTGCGGCGACACCGCCGTCGATTGCGATGTGCCCAACCTGGACGTCGAAGCCCACGACAAGGAGACCACCACGGTGGGCGCCGAGTTCGGGATCGTCTGCCTGTCCAACCACGACGAGCTCCACGTCTACGGCAGCCCGGGACAGGATCGCTTCGGCTTTCTCCGCCAGTGGCTGCTGAGCCTTGCCGTCGGGACGATGGTGCTGGTGGACGTCAATCAGCCCGATGCCTTGCCGTACGCCGCCGAACTCGTCGCGCAGTTCCAGCGGCTTGCGCCCGGCGCTGCCGTCGTCGTGCTGTCGGCGCGGCCGTCGCCGCCGGCGACGCTGAGAAGCTTTTCGCGCCAGTTGGCGGATCACGCCGGGATGGCGATCCCCGTGCTCGCGGTCGACGTTCGCGAACCGGACCAGATGTTCAACGCCCTGGAACTGCTGGTTGCAGTCCTGCCTGACTGAGGTAACGCCCATGCCCGCCCTGAAGAGCCGAGCGCAGGCGCTGGCCGCGCACCAGGCCAAGGCCCTGCACTACACCGTGATCCTGCGCCGGTACACGGAAGAGACCATCGACCTGAGCGCCGCGGTGATTGCCACGGTTGACGGCATCCAGGTCGCGTCGCTGAGCATCAAACCGGGTCTCCGGCCGGACCATCTGGCGGCCATGGCCAGTTCGCTGCTGGCGGTGGCCGGCGCTGCCGGGCGCGAGGTCGGCCACAGCGCATGCGACCGGCTCCTCATCGAATCCCGCACCGGCACCCTGCTCATCAAGCCCCTGGGGACCACCGGTGAGCTGGTTCTTTGCCTCGCGATGTTGCCCGGGAGCGTGCTCGCCAAGGCGCTGTGGTCCGCCGACGAGATCGCCAAGGCCCTGGCGTCCAGCTGATGTCGCGGCGCGCAGTCCCCGGTTCGTCACCTTCCTCGATTTCCTCAACCTGAAAGAAAGCAAGCTCCTATGGCTTCCATCAACGATTCTCTCTCCACCCTCATGGGCATCGACGGCGCACTTTGCTGTGCCCTCGTCGACAGCGGCTCCGGCATGATCCTCGGCCAGGCCGGCTCGGGCATCGACATGGAGCTGGCGGCAGCCGGCAACACCGAAGTCGTGCGTGCCAAGATGCGGACGATGAATTCGCTCAAGCTCAACGACAGCATCGACGACATCCTCATCACGCTGGGAAAGCAGTACCACATCATCCGCCCGTCGGTTGCCAGCGCCGGCCTGTTCTTCTACGTCGTGCTGGACAAGGCCCGCGCCAATCTCGCGCTGGCGCGGCGCAAGGTGCAGGATGTCGAGACTGCGGTGAAGCTGTAGGGGGACGGCTCGCGCCTTCTCAGGGCACGAACATCGTCCAGGGCGACTCGCCCTCGCGCAGCGCGCGCCGCGCCGTGATCCCGGACAGGGGCTCGCCGGCTTCGAAGCGGGCGATCATCTCCTCGGGATCGAACACGATCCCCATGAAGTTCTCCGCGTAGGCCGCGCCCGCGAAGAAGGCCTCCAGTTCCTCGGCGCGCTCGAACACGTCGTACTGCAACTCCAGGCGATGGCCGTCGGGGTCCTTGTAGTAGAGCGAGATCGTGGGGCCGTGGTTGATGCTCCAGTAGGGCTGGATGTCCTGCGCGTGCAGGCGCCGGTAGGTGGCCATCAACTCGCCGAGCGAGGCATAGGTGAAAGCGATGTGCTCCAGTCCGGTGTGCGCATCGCCTGCAGCCCCAAGCTCGGGCCGCGCGATCAGGCCGATGCGGTGATGCTCCTCGTCGTAGGTAAGGAAGCACACCATCGCGTTCTCGAAGGCCGGCCTCGCTTCCAGCACCTTCAGATACCAGGCGCGCGAGCGTTCGAGCTCGGACACGCGCAGCACCACATGGGCCAGCTTCACGGGGCGCACGGGCGTGGCCTGCGCGTCGGGCAGTCGTCGTGGGGCGTTCATGTCTTGTCTCCAGCAGGTTCGTGAATGACCAGGTTCTCGATTGCGCCGATCGATTCGATCTCCACGCGCACCACGTCGCCGGTGCGCAGGTAGCGCGGCGGCGACATCAGCCCGCCGCAGCCGGCCGGACTGCCGGTGGACAGGACGTCGCCGGGCTCCAGCGTGAAGGCGGTGGTGAGCTCGGCGATCATTTCGCCGATGCGATGGAGCATCTCGCCGGTGCTGCCGTCCTGCCTCAGCTCGCCGTTCACCCAGGTGCGCAGGCGCAGCGCATGCGGATCGGCGATCTCGTCGCGCGTCACCAGCCAGGGGCCGAAGGGACCGTGGGTGTCGAAGGACTTGCCCAGCGTGTGGGTGGGTGCGCGCAGCTGCCAGTCGCGCACGCTCAGGTCGTTGACGACCACGTAGCCGGCGATGACCGCGTCGGCTTCATCGGCGCGCACGTGGCGGCAGCGTTGCCCGATCATCACTCCCAACTCGCCTTCGTAATCGAGTTGATCGGAGACCCGGGGCTTGTGCACCGGGTCATAAGGACCGGCGACACACGAGACCTGCTTGTTGAACCAGACCTGGCCTGTGGGGCGTGCAAGCCCGAGCCTGGCCGCTTCCTCGAGATGCGATGCGTAGTTGCCGCCCAGGCCCAGGAACTTGCGCGGCGCCGGCACGGGCGCGCACAGCTGCACCTGCGCCAGCGGCAGCCGCGGGCCGAGACGCGCGGCCTGCCGCACCCAGGCGAGGCCTTCGGCGCTGCGCTCCAGCAGTTCGCGCAGGCTCGCCGGCGCGCCGGGCAGGGCCGACACCTCGACGACGTCGTCCCCCTCGACCACGCCGTACTTCAGCGTGCCCTGGTGTTGGGGGCGGAAGGTGGCCAGCTTCATCCTTTGTCTCCTTCGAATCCGAGGCTTTCGATGATGTGGATGGAACGGTGCGCCGACAATCGGGCCGCGAAGAACGCAACGTTCCACCGGGAGAACGCCGGGCCGGCGATCATCGCGGGCACAAGGAGACACCGAAGACATGGAAGACCTCAATGACCTGGTGTTCTTCGCCAGGGTGGTCGAGCACCAGGGCTTCTCGGCCGCGAGCCGGCAGCTGGGCGTGCCCAAGTCGCGCCTGAGCCGGCGCATCACGCTGCTGGAAGAGCGCCTGGGCGTGCGGCTGCTGCAGCGCAGTTCACGCCGGCTGGTGCTGACCTCGGTGGGCGAGCGCTTCTACGAACGCTGCCAGGCGATCGTGGCGCTGGGCGAGTCGGCGCATGAGCTGATCCAGGAAGCGGTGGCGCAGCCGCAGGGGGTGCTGCGCGTGAGCTGCCCCCTTACGCTCGCGCAGTTCTGGCTCACGCCCTTGCTGCCGGCATTCATGAAGGCACATCCCCGGGTGCGGCTGCTGCTCACGGTAAGCAACCGTCGCGTCGACCCGCTGGAGGAGCCGATGGATGTGGTGCTGCGCGTGCGCCGTCCGCCGTTCGATGATTCGAGCCTGGTGGTGCGTCCGCTCGGCCGCACGCACGACGTGCTGCTGGCCAGCCCCGCGCTGCTGCGCGAGCGGGGCATGCCGGAGGACGTGCCTGGACTCCAGGCGTGGCCGACGCTCTCGCTTCCGGCGGAGGGCGAGCGCCATGCGTGGCTGCTTCGCCGCGATGCCGATGCGGCCGAGCTGGTGCACGCGCCGCGGCTGGTCTGCGGCGACATGTTCGCGCTCAAGCGCGCGGCGCTCGAGGGTTTGGGGGTGGTGCTGCTCCCCGGGATCCTGTGCCGCGAAGAGCTGGGCGACGGGCGGCTGGTCCGCGTGCTGCCTGAATGGGGCTGTACCGAGAGCGAGATCCAGGCGGTCTTCCCGTCGAGGCGCGGCATGCTGCCGGCGGTGCGGGCGCTGGTGGACTTCCTGGCCGCGCATCCGGCGGGCTGAGCAGCGAGCGCATCGTCGACGCGCCGCCACGGCCGCCGGTGTCGCGGCGCCTGCGCAGACGTCCGATCTCGTGGGGCGGGGGCCCGGCGATCGGACGCTTCGGCTGCGTTACAGCGGCAACTGCTCGCCGCGGGCGGCGCCAAGCGCCTGGGCGCGAACCGTGGTGCGCTCGACGCTGCCGCCCGACATCCGCGCCACGCCTTGGCCGTAGCCTTCGGCATAGGGGTTGGCGCTGTGTGCAGCGGCGACGGCCTCGCTGCGCACGCTGCCGCGGTCCATCGAAGTGACCAGGACAGGCGCGACGCGCGACGAGACGCCTTCCGCGTACGGGTTCTCGCTGCGTGCGGCGACGATGGCTTGTGTGCGCACGTCGGCACGGCTGTTGGCCGAGACCGGCGCATGCACGCCATGGTAGGTCTCGGCCTGTGCGCCGGCAGCGGCGAAGAGCGAGAAAGCGGCTGCGGCAATGATCTTCGAGGTGTTCATGTCAGTTCCTTCAAATGGATGGGATGTCGAATCGGTCGGGGGGATCGTCATTCCCGCCTTTCGAGCGGGTGTCGCTATTGCAGCGCGCCGATGTATCGACGATGTGTCGCCCCAGCCGGACTTTTGAACTGACGTGTAATCGCCAAGGCGACGAACACACTGGAATACAACTGCCGGTGCGCTCTACTCGAAGAGCGGCAGCAGCTTGAGCCGCTGAACCTTGCCCGAAGGCCCCCGCGGCAGCTCCTCCACGAAGCGGTAGTGCCCCGGCGCCTTGTAGCGCCCGAGCGCGCCCGCGCAGTACGCGCGCAGCTCCTCCTCGGTGCAGGCGGTGCCCTCGCGCAGGATCACGCAGACGCCGATCTCCTGTCCGTAGTGGCGGTCGGGCACGCCCACGGCGGCCGCGTCGCGCACCGCGGGATGCGCGAGCAGCGCCTCGTCGATCTCGCGCGGCGCGATGTTCTCGCCGCCCTTGATGATCAGCTCCTTGATGCGTCCGGTGACGAAGAAGAAGCCGTCTGCATCGCGGTGCCCCAGGTCGCCGGTGCGCAGCCATCCGTCGGGCGTGAAGCTGGCGCGCGTGGCCTCGTCGTTCTTGTAGTAGCCGAGCATGACGTTGGGCCCGCGGATCGCAAGCTCGCCGGTGGTGCCGTCGGGCACTTCGGCGAGCTGCGCGTCGATCACACGTGCTTCGCACCCGGTGGCGCGGCCGACCGAGCCCAGCTTGCGCTTCGCAGGGTCCATGGGGTTGGAGAAGGAGGGCGCGGCGGTCTCGGTCAGGCCCATGGTCTCGACGATGCCGATGCCGAACATCCGCTCGAAGGCGCGGTGGTGCTCGGGTGGCAGCGCGGCGGAGGCCGAGCGGCAGAAGCGGATGCCGGCGGTCTGCGCCGCCGGCGGCTGCGGGCCTTCGAGCAGGTAGGAGATCATGGTCGGCACCACGTTGATCCAGCTGCACCGGGCCTGCGCGGCCTGTTCCCAGAAGCGGCCGGCGGAGAACTTCGGCGGCATCGCCAGGCTGCCACCGTGCGCGAGCGGTGCCAGCATCGTCACGGCAAAGGCGTTGATGTGATAGAGCGGCAGCACCGCGAGCACGCGATCGGCCGGGCCCAGGCCATGCTCGGTGCTGATGGCTTGCGCATTGGCTGCGAGGTTGCCCTGGCTCAGCATCACGCCCTTGGGCATGCCGGTGGTGCCGGAGGTGTACATCAGCAGGGCGATGTCCTCGGGCGCCGGGGCGGCATCTTCGCCGAAGGCGCCGATGTGGGGCGCTTCGGCCTCACCCGGCAGGGCCGCGGCCTCGGGCTCGACCACCATCATCGATACCTGGCGCTCGATGCCCTGCAGCATGGCGCGCACGTGTTCTTCCCACTCGGGCGAAACGCACACCACGCGGCAGTCGGAATGCGCGAGCACATAGCGCATCTGCTCGGGCTGCGACAGCAGGTTGACGGGGTTCACGCACAGCCCGGCATGCATCGCGCCCAGCAGCACGCGCAGGGTCTGCAGGCCGTTGGGCATGACGAGCGAGACGGTGTCGCCCGGCTTCGCGCCATGCTGGCGCAGCACCGCCGCGACGCTGCGGCATCCTTGCGCCAGCTCGGCGTAGTGCAGTGGCGCGCCGCCCTCGGTGGACAACGCGTAGATCGCCTCGGGCCGGCGCGCAGCCTGCTCCTCGATCAGGGCGCGAACGGTTGAGCCGCTCACTCGGCACCATGCCTGGCGAAGAACTCGCCGAAGATCTCCTCCTGGCTCGGCACGCGCTCGGGAATCGGCCGCGACACGCGCGTGATGTTGAGGAAGTGCCGGTAGTTCATGTTGTCGGAGAAGTTGTTCTTGCCCCAGGTGCCGCAACCCATCGACAGCGAGAAGGGCAGCCCGTTGTTGAAGCTGCCGCCGGTGGCGATGCAGTGCGCCTGATCGACGATCACCCGGGACACCTTCAGCGTCAGGCCCAGGCGCATCGCGCGCTCCGGCTCGGCGCTGTGCAGCCCCACCGAGTGGCCCGCACCCTCGTAGGCGTAGATGCGATCGACGATGGCAGCGGCTTCATCGAAGTCCTTCGCGGCATAGACGGCGAGCACGGGGCTCAGCTTCTCGCCCGAGTACGGATGCTCGTGGCCGACGCCGTCCTCGGCCACCATGAGGATGCGCGGATGGCGCTCGGCGATCGCGAGCCAGCCGGCGCGGCCCGCGGCGTCCTGCGCTGCCGCGCGTTCGGCGATCTCGCCTGCCGACTTGCCGATCACCGCGGCCGAGAGCTTGCCCTCGGGCCACATCAGCGACTGCAGGGTCTTCTTCTGCGCCGCATCGAGCATTACCGCGCCGCGCGCCTCGAGGGCGGCGATCATGGGCGCACGCACCGCATCGACGACGATCAGGCTGTTCTCGGACGAGCAGCTGGTCGCGTTGTCGAAGGTCTTCGACAGCACGATGCGATCGGCCGCCAGCGCGGTGTCCGCAGTCTCGTCGACGATGCTGGCCACGTTGCCCGCGCCCACGCCGAAGGCCGGCGTGCCGCTTGCGTACGCAGCGCGCACGTTGGCCTGCGAGCCGGTAGCCACCACCAGGTCGCACAGGCGCATCAGCTCGCTCGTGGCCTGCTTGGTGACCGGGGAGGGCAGCAGTTGCACCAGGTCGCGCGGCGCACCGATGCGGTCGAACTGCGCATGGATGAATTCGATGAGGCGTGCGGCCGTCGACCAGCCCTTGGGGGAGGGCGCGACGATCACCGCGTTGCGCCCCTTGAGCGCGTTGATGATCTTGTTGGCCGGCGTCGCGCCGGGATTGGTCGACGGTGTGACGGCGCACACCACGCCCACCGGGCGCGCGATCTCGACGATGCCGCGTGCCGGGTCTTCCGAGATCACGCCCACCGATCGCGCGCCGCGCAGGTCGCGCAGCAGGCCGAAGGTCTTGCGATGGTTCTTGCTGACCTTGTCTTCCACGTTGCCGATGCCCGTGTCGGCAACCGCCAGCTCGGCGAGCTCGCGGTTGCGCTTCGGCTCGATGATGGCCCAGCCGGCGGCGGCCACCGCCATGTCGACCTGTTCCTGCGACCAGGTTTCGTAGATGCGCTGGGCCGCGCGCGCGCGGGCCACGAGTTCGGCGATGGGGCCGGTAGCTTTGGGGGATGCTGAGTGTTCCATGGGCGTCAATCGGGGTAGTTGCTTTCTCATTCGGGGAACACCGCGGAACCGGCTTTGCCGGGCCGCTGGTGTTGCCCCCGGAGAGGGGGTGGGCGGCCACACGAAGTGGGCCAACCTGGGGGAGAACTATTTCAGTCCACCTTGATGCTGGCTTCCTTGGCGAGCTTGCTCCAGCGAACCATCTCGGTCGACACCACCTTGCCGAGCTGCTCCGGCGTGCCGCCGACGCCTTCGCTGCCCTGGGCCAGCAGCTTGTCGCGGATCTCTGGCTCACGCACCACCGTGTTGACCACGCGGTTGAGCTTCTCGATCGCGGCCTTGGGCGTTTTCGAAGGCACGAACATGGCGTACCAGGAATCGACCTCGAAGTCGGCGATACCCGCCTCCTGCATGGTCGGCACGTCGGGGAAGGCGGCGCTGCGCTTGGTGGTGGAGACGGCGAGCGCCTTGAGTTTGCCGGCCTTGACGAACTGCGCCGCCGCGGGAATGGACACCCACAGCAGCGGTACCTGGCCGCCCATCACGTCGGTCACGGCCGGCCCGCCGCCGCGGTAGGGCACGTGCGTCATTTCGGTGCCGGTGCGCAGCTTGAACAGTTCGCCGGCCAGGTGGCCGGGCGAGCCGTTGCCCACCGTCGCGAAGGAGAGCGAGCCCGGCTTGGCCTTGGCCACCTTCACCAGCTCGGCCACGTTGTTGGCAGGGAAGTTGATGTTGGCCACCAGGATCTGCGGCAGCGAGGCCACCATCGCGACCGGCTCGAAGTCCTTCAGCGTGTCGAAGGGCAGCTTGGTGTAGATCGCCGGATTGATGGTGTGCGAGGAGAGCGTGAAGAGCACCGTGTAGCCGTCCGGCGCCGCCTTGGCCGCAATGTCCGTGCCGATCGAGCCCGCCGCGCCGCCGCGGTTGTCGATGAGCACCGGCTGGCCGAGCTGGGCCTGGAAGCGCTCCTGCACGATGCGCGCGATCACGTCGGTGCCGCCGCCGGGCGGGTAGGGGACGATGAACTTGATGGGCTTGTTCGGGTAGTCGGCGCCGTTGCTGCCGTTGCTCCCGCTACTGCCTTGTGCCTGCGCGGCGAGGGGCGCGGCGAGCGCAGCCGCCGTGAGGACCGCGGTGCGCAGCCAGGGGGCGAAACGATTCATTCCAGTCTCCTTTTCTTGGGGGTCGTCGTCATCGGCCCCGGGCCAACCCGGTAGCCCAGCGTGGTGCTGGCATCGCGCGCGCAGGCCATGACCTGCTCGGCGAGCCCGCGTGCCTGGGTGCGCGCGAAGCGGATGGAGGGCACGCTCATGCCCAGGGCGGCAATCGCTTCGCCGCGCGCGTTGAAGACCGGCGCCCCCAGCCCGCAGACGCCGAGCCGCCATTCCTCGCGGTTCTCGGCGTAGCCACGGATGCGGGTGCGCTCGAGCTCGGCATGGAGCGCGTCGAAGACGGTGATGCTGTTGGGCGTGTGCGCAGCCAGCTGGCCGAGGCGCGCGCGCAGCGCGGCGGTGTCGAGCTGCGCCGCAGCCAGCAGCGCCTTGCCCGAAGCCACGCAATAGGCAGCAGCCCGGCCGCCGACCCGCGAGTAGGCCGCCACCGGCAACGGGCTGTCGAATTTGTCGAGGTAGACGATCTCTGCGCCGTCGAGCACCGCGAGGTGGATGGTCTCGCCCGTGGCCTGCGCCAGCGCCGCGAGGTGCGGGCGCAGCAGCGCGCCGATGTCCGCCACCTCGGCCACCAGCGAGCCGAGCTCGAACAGGCGCAGGCTCGGCCGGTACGCGCTGGTCGTCGGGTCCTGCACCGCCCAGCCGCATTCCACCAGCGTCTGCAGCGTGCGGTGCGCATTGCTGCGCGCCATGCCGAAGGCCTGGGCCAGGTCGGTCACGCGGCAGTCGCGCTGCTGGCGCACCATCCATTCGAGGGCGGCTAGGCCCTTGGCGAGCGTGGAGTCCAATGGGGTTCCTGGGTCTGATGTTCTAAATTATGGAACATCGTTCGCACATTTGGAACAACTCTATGTGTCGGAGCCGAGCCTGTCAACCGGGCTCCCCCTGAGCTTGAGGATTAATCACTGTGCAAAGCTTCTCGGAATCGGTGGATTTGTAAGTCGAAAGACCCTCTCTACGACCAAAGTCGCAATTGGAACTGCCGCAGAAGCGGGCACACTCGCGCGCTCGTCCGGCGACATCCGGGCCGAAAACGAACCGGAGGGATCGCAAATGGAAATGATGCATTGGCACTACTTGGGCGCCCTGGGAGGCGTGATCGGTATCGGCTGGCTGGTCGTGGTGCCGATGTATCGCGGCTGGAAGCCCTTGAACGAGCGCATGAGCGAGCGGGTGAGGGAGTCCACCACGCTGCTTGCCACGCTGGAGGATTCCGACCGTGGCCACGCCGGATCGCATCACTCGCGAACGTACGGCGTCAGCATTCGCTGAACTCGCCGCTGCAGCGGCTCCGCCCTGACGGGCCTGCGCCCGATGCCCCGCGGGCGCCCATCTCTCCCCCTGCGCCTCTTCCATCGCGTCCGCCCGGCCCGCCCGTCGCGCCGGGGCTGCGCGCTGCGTGACCGATCCAGCCTGAATACTTAAGTAGGCGTTTTGTCATGACCGGCAGCCCTGCTGCCGCGGGCGATCTGTCCTGCGCAAGTCAGGACGTCACGCTCATGTAGACCTTTGTTTGCATATCTACAGTCATTCCCAAGGCAAGACATCGGCCGGTGAAACCGGCGGATGGGCTGTCGAGGAATGGCTTGGAGAGATGCATGCGAATCGGCGAATCACTGTCGTCCATGGGCATCGAGCTGCTGACAAGCGAGGCAGGCGCCTCCTTCATGGAATGCGCCCTGGTCGGCTCGCTGGTGCTCGTCTTCTGCATGTTGCTGGTCCTGGCCTGGAACAAGAACACATGAGGCCCGGTCGCCGGGTCTCCTGATACGCCGTCGATCGGACGAGAGAGAGAAGTCGCCAAATGCAGGAATTTCACGCGCTGCTCGAGCTCCTTGCGATGCTGGTGTTCGACCCGCGCACCGCGGTGCTCATTGCCTTGCTGGTCATTGCGGGCGTTACCGACTACCGCACCTACCGCATTCCCAACTGGCTGACCTTCGGCGGCGCCGCCTTCGCGCTGGTCTACAAGACCGTCATCGCCGTGTCGCCTGGCTCGGCCCTCCTGATGGCCTCGGGGGGGCTGCTTCTCGGATTCTTGCTGCTGCTGCCGCTCTACATGCTGCATGCGATGGGGGCGGGCGACGTGAAGCTGATGGCGATGGTGGGTGCGTTCCTGGGGCTCGACGAGACCTTCCAGGCGGTGCTGTGCGCCTTGATCGCCGGCGGCGTCGGCGCCATCGGATTTGCGCTGCTCAAGGGCCGTGTCGGCCGGATGCTGGCTAACACGCGGGATGTGCTCCGCGACCTCGTGACCCTCAGCCTGGCGGGCGTGCGGCCCGACGCCCGGATGCACGCGGGCCAATCCATCGGAAAGCTCCCCTACGGCGTGTGCATCAGCGCCGGAACGATCGGCTACGTGCTGAGCCGGCAACTGGGCTTCGTCTAGACCGGCGCGCCGTCTGCAATCCATTTTTCAAGCGAGGCATCCCATGAGGAACATCAAGGCAATCGCACTACTCGTCCTGGCGCTGCTGGCCGGCCTGGCCGCCGCCGTGTACGCGACCGGCTGGGTTTCCCGGCAAGGCGGCGTCGCGTCGAACAAGGTGGTGGTCGCGGCCGTCGACATCGAGCTGGGCAGCCGCGTCAACGCCCAGATGTTGACGACCGTCGACTGGCCCAGCGGCTCGGTGCCGCCAGGGGCCTTCACGGATGTGCAAGCGCTGCAGGACCGCGTGGTCAAGGTCGGCGTGCTTCGCGGCGAAGCGCTGATGGAAGGCAAGCTCGCGCCTGTCGGCACGCAGGGCGGCCTCTCGGCGGTGATCGCCGCAGGCAAGCGCGCCATGACGGTCCGGGTCAACGAGGTGGTGGGCGTGGCCGGCTTCGCGCTGCCCGGCAACTACGTCGACGTGGTGGTCAACGCCCAGCAGGACAAGGTCAAGGGCGAGGACAGCGTGCAGATCAGCAAGACCGTGCTGGAACACGTGCTGGTGCTGGCGGTCGCGCAGGAGGCCGGGCGCGACGACACCAAGCCGAAGGTGGTCAGTGCGGTGACGCTCGAGCTCTCGCTCGAGGACTCGGAAAAACTCGACCTCGCACGCAGCGTCGGCACGCTGTCCCTGGTGCTGCGCAACCAGATCGACAAGGAGAAGGTCGCCACCGCCGGCATCACCAAGAGCCAGCTTTTCGGCGACAAGGCCATCGTGCCCGTGTCGCTTGCCGCACCCGCGCCCGCACCGGCCAGGCCGCGAGTTTCCGTCGTGAGGCCCGCGGTCCGCCAGCCGGTGGAGTGCGTGGAGGTCATACAGGGCGCCAGCCGCGCGCTCAGCTGCTTCTAACAAGGTATCGAGGAGAAGACCAAGTGCACAAGAAAAGCCAATTCGCCATGGTGCTCGCGGCTCTCGCGTGCACCGCCGTCCCGAGCCATGCGGCAGACGGCCCCTTCGCCGCCCAGGTGCCGGGCGCAGCCACGGTGGCGCCCGTCCCGGCCGCCCCGGCGACGAGGCGCTGCACCTCCGTGATCTCCGACGAGCAGCCCACCTATGTGATGCTGGGCAAGTCCGCCGTCATCCCGCTCAAGTCGCGGGTGACGCGCATTCTGGTCGGCGGCCATTCGGGCGGCGGTAGCAGGGCGCCAGCGGCAGCACCGATGTCCGCGCCGGGTACCGCGATGCCTGCCGGCGCTCCGGCTTCGCCGGGAAACGCCAACGATGGTGTCGGCGACCTCGAGGTCATGCTGCTCAGCCCCACGGACCTGTTCTTCAAGGGCCGGACCGCCGGTTCCATGAACGTCGTGCTGCAGAACGCGGAGGGCACCTGCTTCATCAAGGACATCGTCGTCACCGTCGATCCGCTGGCGCTGCAGGCGAAGCTGGCGGAACTGATGCCGGAGGAGAAGGGCATCAAGGTGCGCGGGGCGGAGCGGGCCATCGTGCTCACGGGCGAGGTCAGCGACGCGCTCCGGCTCCAAGACGTGATGAGCCTGGCCGCGTCTTATGGCGATGGCAAGAAGGTGGTCAACCTGCTGCGCGTCATGGCCCCGCAACAGGTCATGCTCGAGGTCAAGATCGCCGAGGTCAGCAAGACGCTGCTCGATCGGCTGGGTTCGCGCCTCGCGCTGGCCCGGTCGAGCAGCGCCGGTGCGAACCAGTATTCACTGATCTCCAGCTTCCTGAGCGAGGGCGGTGGCTTCGTCGAGGCGCTCCGGGTCGGCCGGACCCGGATCGGGCTCGACGGCCAGAAGGACGACGGCCTGGTGCGGGTTCTGGCCGAGCCCAACATCATGGCCATCAGCGGCCAGCAGGCGAGCTTCCTCTCGGGCGGCAAGATCTACATTCCGGTCTCGCAGAGCAACCTCGGCGGCATTCCGACCATTACGCTGGAAGAAAAGGAATTCGGCATCGGAGTGAAGTTCACTCCTACGGTGCTGGACGGCGGCCGCGTCCATCTGAAGATGGTCTCAGAAGTCTCGGACCTATCGCAGACCGGCTCTCCCTTCACGACCGTCGGTGGTGTGACTTCGGTCCTGCCCTCGCTCACGGTTCGGCGGGCCGACACGACTGTTCAACTTAACGATGGTCAGAGCTTCGTCATTGCCGGCCTGATCAAGAGCAACGTCACCGAATCCGTCAAGCGTTTCCCTGGGCTGGGCGAGGTGCCGGTGGTTGGTGCGCTGGCGCGCAGCACCGAATTCCAGAATGACCAGACCGAACTGCTGTTCGTGATCACCCCGCGCATGGTCAAGCCGCTGACCGAATCGCCGCGGCTGCCGACCGACAACCACGTCGTTCCCAGCCGCGCCGAGGTCTATTTCAACGGCGCACTCGAGAGCTCGACACCTGCGCCGTATGCCCCGCAAGACCACTAAATGAGGACCGCCATGACCAAGAAATTTCTCGCCATCGCGGCGCTCATCAGCCTTGTCACAGGTTGCTCGACGACGACACCGCACTACGACGCACGCTTCGGCGATGCAGTGCGCGACGCCAAGAGAAAGATGACCATCAATCCCGAAGCGGGGAAGAAGCGCGACGAAGCGCTCGGACTGGACGGCCGGGCGTCGCGGGAAACGATGCAGCGCTACCAGGACAGCTACAAGGAGCCACCCCCGGCGGTGAACGTCATCAACATTGGCGGGAGCATCGGCTCTTCGCGTTGATTC
The DNA here is from genome assembly GCF_901827175.1 of Variovorax sp. RA8. Classification (NCBI taxonomy): domain Bacteria; kingdom Pseudomonadati; phylum Pseudomonadota; class Betaproteobacteria; order Burkholderiales; family Comamonadaceae; genus Variovorax; species Variovorax sp. RA8. The sequence continues at coordinate 2,120,238 of NZ_LR594662.1, forward strand.
GAAACGGCCGCGACAGCAGCCATCTACTTGGAAAGGAGCCGATATCGAGCGAGACGTCAGCCATTCACCCATTCCTTTATCAATTTCTCTTCAAAGGTAATCACATGAACAAGCTTCTCAATTCCGCCCGTTCCTTTCTCAAGGATGAAGAAGGCGCGCAAGTGATCGAGTACGCACTGATCATCGCCGTGGTGTCGATCGCCCTGGTGGTCGCTCTCTCCACGCTGCTGACGGCAGGCAACGGCCCGTTCGCGGCCTTCGTCACACGCGTCATCACCTGCCTGACAGGCCCGGCCTGCACCTGAGCCCACCCGGACGCAACGGTGGCCGCGACCTCAGGGGAGGTGCGGTCCCATCGTCCACCCTTCATCGACCATTTGGGACTGACCATGCGCAGCGCAGCAATCCGTCGACGCCAACGCGGGGCCTACATCGTCACCGCCGCGTTCCTGCTGCTGTTCCTGCTCGGTTTCATGGGCATCGCATTCGATTTCGGTCATCTGTTCGTGGTGAAGACCGAGCTGCAGACGGCCATGGACAGCTGTGCCCTGGCCGCAGCGCAGGAGCTTGACAGCCAACCCACTGCACTTGACCGCGCACGCAGCGCCGGCATGACGGCGGGCAATCTCAACCGGGTCAACATGCAATCGGGAACCTGGGCCAACCAGGGCCAGATCGTCGTGGCCAACATCAGCTTCCGGGATGCCGCGTACGCGGCGACCACTTCGCCCGCGGCGGCGCGCTATGCGCAATGCCAGCACACCCAGCCCAACATCAACGGCTGGCTGCTGAAGGCCATGGGCGCCTTCTCCGGCGGCGGGGCCGCCTTCCCCGCCACCCACAGCGTGGTTGCGAACGCGGTCGCCACCCGCGCAAGCGCACAGACCACCTGCCCGGTGCCGGTGGCGCTCAAGCCCAAGCCCGGTGGCACCGCGCCGAACTACGGCTTCGCGGTGGGCGAGTGGATCACCCTCATCAACGCGCAGAACGCAGCCCAGGGCGGCGAGATCGGCTGGGCCAACCTCGATGGGTCGAACAGCGCCTCCGAGACCGAGGCCGAGCTCAACGGACATTGCGGCACCCGCGTGGGCGACACACTGGGCACGCCCGGCGTCCAGAGCTCGGTGGCCGATGCGTGGAACTTCCGCTTCGGCATCTACAAGAACACCGGCGATCCCTCGTCCCTGATCGGAAACCCGGATTTCACGGGCTATGCCTACACCGCGAGCAACTGGCCGGCCCAGCAGAACGCCTACGACGGCCCCGCGCCGGGCGCGGCAGCGCCGACCGCGCAGAACTTCGTCACCAAGCGGGCGGCCTTCGCGTCCTGTGCCGACACGGGCACGCGGGTGAGGGGCGCGAACAGCTGCGAGTCGATCACCGGCTTGTCCATGAACAGTTTTCAGAAACTCGCCGCGCCGGGCAACGCTACCGGCGGCCACAAGCAATACGGTCGCAACCGCCGGATCGTGACGGTGCCGGTCATCAACGGCGCGAACCAGGTCGTCGACTACGCCTGCATGCTGATGCTGCAGCCGCTGTCGATCCCGATGTCGAACGTGCAGCTCGAGTTTCGCGGCAATGCGGGGGCCGCGAACAGCCCTTGCGTCACCAGCGGCCTGGCGGGCGGTGGGGCCGGGCCGCTTGTGCCCGTCCTGGTGAGGTGAAGGCCATGCGATCCGCACAACGAGGTGTCGCGCTGGTCGAGCTGGCGTTGATCATTCCACTGCTCCTGCTGCTGACCTTCGTCACGACCGAGTTCGGCCGCGCTCTCTATGAATACAACGCGGTCACCAAGTCCACGCGCGATGCGGTGCGCTACCTCTCGTACCAGACGCCCGGCACTCATGTCGCAGAGGCGCGCAACCTCATCGTCTACGGCAACATCGCCGGCAGCGGCACGCCGCTCGCCCGCAGCCTCTCGCTCGCCAATGTACCGGTAGGGACCTGCTGCACCTGGCAGAGCGCCGGGACCAATCCGGTCATCAACACGGTCACCGTGCGGGTGAGCAACTACACCTTCCACTCCCTGTTCACGAGCGTGCTTGGCATCGCCTTCGGCAATGCCAACGGCGACATCGTGTTCGGCAACATCACCGCCACCATGCGAGCTGCGACATGAGAAACAGGCACAGCGGCGCCACCACGGTCGAGTTCGCCTTCGGCCTCCTGATCTTCCTGACCTTCACGCTGGGCATCACGGACTTCAGTCGAATGCTCTTCACCTGGAGCGCGGCCCAGGAAGCGACCCGCGCCGGCGCGCGCTATGCCGTGGTGTGCGACGACACCGGCCAGCAGGCGCAGGTGCTCGCGCGGATGCGCACGCTGCTGCCGCAGATCAACACCATCAACGTAGCCTGGACGCCGGCGGGTTGCACCGCCGCCACCTGCCAGGGGGTGACGGTGACGATCACCGGGCTCAACTACCAGTGGATCTCGCCCATCGCCGGCGCCGCCGCGATCGCACCCATCCCGATGCCCACCTTCTCGACTTTCCTGCCGCGGGAAATCATGCGGCAGGACCCCAACAGCGCTGCCATTTGCTCGTGAAACCTGGACTGCCGACCATGAAAATCTCCATCATCTCGCCCAACAAGAACCATCTCCAGGAGATGAGCCGACTGCTCGAGGCCCAGGCGCACACCGTGAGCGTGGTGGACGGCGGCAAGAGCAAGATGCACGTGGTCGCCGAGCGGGACAAGCCGGACCTGATGCTGGTCGATGGCATGTGCTGCGATCCCGAGGAGCTCACCCTGGTCGAGTACGTCACGACCCACCATCCCCAGGTCGCGGTGATCCTGCTGTGCGCGACCCAGACGCCCGAGTTCCTCATCCGCTCGATGCGCGCCGGCGTGCGCGAGGTCCTGCCATCGCCGGCGAGCCCGGACGCGCTGGAGGCGGCGATCGGCCGCGTCGCGGCGAAGCTGCAGAAGGTGAAGCGCCCCGAGGCCGGCAAGGTCCTGGCCTTCATCCCCTGCAAGGGCGGCAGCGGCGCGACCTTCGTGGCGACCAACCTGGCCTGCCAGCTGGCCGAGACCAGCTCGGTGCTCCTGATCGACCTGAACCTGCAGTTCGGCGATGCGCTTGCGTTCGTGAGCGACGGCAAGCCATCCTCCACGGTGGCGGATGTCGCGCACGACATCAGCCGGCTCGATGCCTCCTTCCTCGTGGCCAGCACGGTCAAGGTCGCCCCCAACTTCAGCGTGCTGGCCGCGCCGGAGGACCTCACGAAGGCCATGGAAGTCAAGGCCGAGCATATCGACGCAATCATCGGGCTGGCCGTGACGCTGTACGACTTCGTGCTGCTCGACATCGGCCGCAACCTCAACAACCTGGCGATCCGGGCGCTCGACCGGGCCCACTGCATCTACCTTGTCCTGCAGCCCGGCCTGCCGGCCCTGCGCAATGCAACCAAGCTGATGGCGGTGTTCAAGTCGCTGGGCTACGCGGCGGGCAAGATGGAGTTGATCGTCAATCGCTTTGAGAAGGCCGGCGAGATCGGCATTCCGGAGATACAGCGCTCGCTGAATGCGACCCCGGTGCTCGTGTTGGGGGAGTCCGCCAAGGAAATCGACGCCTCGATCAATCGGGGTGTTCCGCTGGTGCGGATGTCCCGCGGCCATCCGGCGAGCCGCTGCCTGGCCGAGTTCGCCTTGTCGCTGGTGCCGCGGCAGGAGCAGAACACGAGCTTCTTCGCGCGACTCTTTCGCAGGGCGTAGTGCGCCCCCATTCCTCTCACCACAAGGCAGTTCACCATGTCATTCCGGGAACAACTGGACGCGGTCGCGATGGAACCCATCGTGGGCGCCTCGCTTTTGACGGCCTCCGATTCCTTGGGCAATCCGATCGAGGCCAGCTCGTACAAGATGCTCAAGAGCAGGATGCACCTGAAGCTGCTGGAGAAGTTCGACCTGGCGGCGCTGGAGACGCTGCCGCCCGAGGAGTTGCGGCAGGAGATCTCCGCCATGGTGGGCCGCCTGCTGCTGGAGGAGCAGACGGCGGTGAACGACATCGAGAAGCGGACGCTGATCCGCGACATCCAGCACGAGATGCTGGGCTTCGGGCCCATCGAGCTGCTGATGGCGGACCCCACGGTCTCGGACATCCTGGTCAACTCCTACGACCAGATCTACGTCGAGCGCAAGGGGCGGCTCGAGCGCACCAACGTCGGCTTCACCGACGAGAAGCACCTGCTGCGCATCATCGACAAGATCGTGTCGCTGGTCGGGCGCCGCATCGACGAGTCCAGCCCGATGGTCGATGCGCGCCTGCCCGACGGCTCGCGCGTCAACGCGGTCATCCCGCCGGTCGCGCTAGACGGGCCGATGATGTCCATCCGCCGCTTCGCCCACATCCCGCTGAAGATGGAGAACCTGGTGCAGGACCTCAAGAGCCTGACTCCGCAGATGGCCTTCATGCTCGAAGGCCTGGGCAAGTCCAAGGTCAACACGCTCATCTCCGGCGGCACGGGTGCCGGCAAGACCACGCTGCTGAACATCCTGTCGGGCTATATCCCCGAATCCGAACGCATCGTGACCATCGAGGACGCGGCCGAGCTCCAGATGCAGCAGCCGCACGTGATCCGCATGGAGACCCGGCCGGCGAACATCGAAGGCAAGGGCGAGATCACGCAGCGAGCCCTGGTGCGCAACGCGCTGCGCATGCGGCCTGACCGGATCGTGATCGGCGAGGTGCGCGGGGCCGAGGCCTTCGACATGCTGCAGGCGATGAACACGGGCCACGAGGGCTCGCTCACCACCATCCATGCCAACACGCCGCGCGACGCGCTGTCGAGGCTGGAGAACATGATCGGCATGGCCAACCTGAACCTCCCGCACAAGGCGGCGCGCTCGCAGATCGCCTCGGCCATCACGGTGGTGATCCAGGCGCTGCGGCTGATCGACGGGCGGCGCAAGATCACGAGCATCCAGGAGATCACGGGCATGGAGGGCGATGTCATCACCATGCAGGAGATCTTCGCGTTCAAGCAGACGGGCGTCGGCACCGACGGGCTGGTGCAGGGCCATTTCCACGCGACCGGCGTGCGGCCGAAGTTCGCCGAGCGGTTGCGCGCCTTCGGCATCGTCCTGCCCGATGCCATGTTCGATCCGACCCGGCACTACGAATAGCAGGAACAACCAGGAGCCACGGCCATGCTGCAGAACTTCGGCGGGAATGTCTTCGTCATCATCTCGGTGCTCGTCTTCGTGGCCGTGCTGCTGCTGCTGGAGGGGCTCTACCTCATCTGGAAGTCCTATAAGGGCCCGGAGGCCAAGAAGGTCGAGAAGCGCCTGCGCGCATTGTCGGCTGCGCACGACTTGAGCGATCAGGCCCATCTGGTGAAGGAGCGCCTGATGAGCGAGGTCCCCGCGCTGCAGCGCTTCCTGCTGAAGGCGCCGCGCGCGCAGGTACTCGACAGGTTCATCCTGCAGGCGGGCCTCGACACGACCGTCTCGATGCTGCTCCTGTGGTGTGCAGCGGGCGGCGTTCTCGGCCTGAGCGTGGTGGCCGGCGCGCTGCACCAGCCGTTGGCGTGGGGACTGGCCTGCGGCGCGGTCCTCGCCGTGCTTCCGCTGCTGCTGGTGCAGTACCTTCGGGCCCGTCGGCTGGGCCGGCTCGAGCGGCAGTTGCCCGAAGCGCTGGACCTGATGGTGCGCGCCTTGCGCTCCGGCCATTCCTTCGCCTCGGGGCTGCAGATGATCGGCGAGGAAATGGCGGAGCCGATCGCCAACGAGTTCCGCATCGTCAGCGACGAGGTCAATTTCGGCGTGTCGCTGCAGCAGGCCCTGACGAACCTGAGCGAGCGCGTTCCGCTGACGGACCTGCGGTACTTCGTGGTGGCCGTCATGATCCAGCGGGAATCGGGCGGCAACCTCACCGAGGTCCTGGCCAACCTCAGCCGCCTGATCCGCGAGCGGCTGAAGCTCTTTGCGCGGATCAAGGTGCTGTCGTCGGAGGGGCGCCTGTCGGCCTGGATCCTGGGTGTCATGCCCTTTGCGCTGGCGGCCTTGCTGAATGCCTTCAACCCGGGGTTCATGTCGCCACTGTGGAATGACCCGATCGGTATCACGATCGTGAAGTACATGCTGGTGCTGATGGCCGCCGGCGTCGTGGTCCTGATCAAGATCGTCAAGATCCGCGTCTAGAAGGAGCTGCAAATGCTGCTGTTTCCCCTGTTGGTATTCCTGGCCGTCACGCTGGCGATTGCCGGGCTCTTCGTATGGCTGACGCCCACCCGGGCGCAGCAGCGGCTCCAGGTCATGGCCGGCCAGGACGGCAAGTCGCCATGGACCGAGTCCGTGGTGAAGATCCTGGCGCCCTTCGCCCAGCTTTCGACGCCGCCGGACATGGAGCGCGCCTCGCCGCTGCGCATCCGGTTTCTCAATGCCGGCATACGGCATCCCGACGCCTACCTGGTGTTCTTCGGCGCAAAGACGCTGCTGCCCTTCGTATTCGGGGCGGCGACCTTTCTCGTGCTGAGGGCGTCGACCCAGCTGTCCGGCATGTCGCTGCTGCTGAATATTGCAGTGGCGGCACTCCTGGGGTGCTATCTGCCGAACATCGTTCTCCTGTTCATGGCCCGGTACCGCAAGCGCGAGATCTTCGAGAGCTTCCCCGATGCCGCGGACCTGATGCTGGTGTGCGTGGAAGCCGGGCTCGGCCTGGACGCCGGGCTGACCAAGGTCACCGACGAGATGCGCGTCAAGAGCATGGCCCTGGCCGAGGAACTGCACTGGACCAACCTGGAGATGCGCGCCGGCGGCACGCGCGAGAAGTCGCTGCGCAACCTGGCCACGCGCACCGGCGTGGAGGAGATCCGGACCTTCGCCACCATGCTGACGCAGGCCGACCGTTTCGGCACCAGCATCGGCGAGTCGCTGCGGGTCTTCTCGGACGATCTGCGCCACAAGCGACAGGTCCGGGCCGAAATGCTGGCGGCCAAGGTGCCGACCAAGATGCTCATCCCGCTGGTCCTGTGCATCTTCCCGTCCATCCTCATGGTCATCCTGGGCCCGGCGGCGATCCAGATCATCCGCACGATCCTGCCGATGATCGCAGGGCGAGCTTAGGAAAGGCCGGTCACCCCCATGAAAGCAATGATCAACGCCGGCGCGGCGCTGCCTGCCGTGCGAACCTGGGGCCTGTCGTGGCCGCTTATCGTCTGCGTCTGCACGATTGCGGGTTGCTCGGGTACCTCGCACGCCCCCACGTGATGGCCTGGCTCTTGCGGGCGCTGTGGATCTCCGCGCTGGTGAACGCCGCGGAGGCGCGCCGCGGCCGCCCTGGTGGGCGCTCGGCCTGATGGTCCTGTGGGCCAACATGCACGGCAGTTTCCTCCTGGGCCTGCTGCTCGGCGCCGGGATGGCGCTGGACGCCGTGGTTGCGCATCCGCGCGGGCGCGCGCCTGGCGGCCGCCAGGCCATGGGGTCTTTTCGTCGTGCTGTCCCTGGGCGCTGGGATGTTGACCCCCAGTGGCTGACAGGTGTTCTGGCACGCGGTCCACATCATGGGGATGAAGTTTTCGCTGGCCCGGATCGGGGAGTGGCTGTCACCGGACTTCCAACAACCGAGCGCGACGGAGCTGTGGTTGCTCCTGGTGCTGGCCCTCGGGCTCAGCGGGCGGGTACGCTCGCCGTTGCTGCGCCTGGTCCTGCTGCTGAGCCTCGTGCACCTGGCGCTGAAGCATCAGAGGAACATCGCAGTCCTGGGGCGCGTTGCGCCGTTCCTGATCGCGGCGCCGTCCGCGCCAGCGCCCATGATCACGCCCAGGGCCGCGGTCGAGGCCGCCATGGCCGCCGGCGGCAAGGGCAAGGTACTCAACGAATACGCCTTTGGCGGCTTTCTGGGCGAGCATGGGTTCGGATGGTCCCTGCTCGCGCCCGGGACGTCCGCCATCGCCGTGCTCGACGAGTTGCCAGGCTGGCGCCGGGTGTACGCGGACGACACGGCCGTGGTCCATGTGCGTGCCGACACGGCACCGGCGCGTTAGGCACGCAGCCCCTCAAGACAGGGGCCTGCCCAACTGGTGCTTCATCGCATACACATACAGCTCCAGCCGATTCGCCACATCGAGCTTCTGGTAGATCGACGTCAGGTGGTTGCGCAGCGTGTGCTCGGTGATGAAGAGCTGCTTGGCCAGCGACTTGTTGCAGGCGCCGCCCCCCTGGACCACCGCGGAGATGATCTTGTGCTCCTTGGCGGTCAGCGTGGCCTGCTTCTCGGCTTCGGGGTCCGCGTGGGGGCTCTGCCGCGCGGCCATGAATTCCGAGAACACCCGGCTCATCGTCTCGGCGTCCATGCAGAGTTCGCCGCGATGGACCCGCTCGATCGCCCGCAGCACCTGCTCGGCGGAGGCATCCTTGCGCAGGACGCCGCGGGCGCCTTGCAGGACGGCCATGTCCAGCGTCTTCTGCTCGCGTTCGCCGGTCAGGATGAGGGCGCGCGACGCGGGGTTCGACAGAAGCCCGGGCAGGATGTCCAGGGCGTTCTTGCCGTCGAGGTCGAGGTCCAGGAGGATGACGTCGGGCGTGAGGTGACTGGCCTGCTCCAGCGCCTCCTCGCAGCTCCTGGCCGTGCCGATCACCTGCATGCGCGGCTTCTCGCCGTCGATCAGCTTGGACAGGCCCCACAGCATCGTCTGGTGGTCGTCCACCACCATGACTCCGATCGGTTTTGTCGCTGGTTGCATCATCTCCGCCTCCTACATGGGTATTTCGACGTGCACCGAGGTGCCCCCGCCGGTGCCGCGCTGGACGCTGGCATTGCCGCCCAAGGCGCTGGCGCGCTCGGCGATCGAGCGCGGCAGGAATTCGATCGACTGCGTGCCATCCGCCTCGTTCTCGATCTCCACCCTGATCAGCCCGTCCGCGCAGGCCAGCTTGACGGCGCCGCAATGAGCGAGGGTGTGCTTGCAGATATTGTTCAGGCCCTCACGGACGATCTGCAGGATCTCCGCGGCCATGCGGTCGTTCACATTGAGATCGCCCTCGACGCAGACCGCGATGTCGATGCCGTAGAAGTCGCGCACCTGCGCCACCTGTTGCCGCAGCAGCATCGGCACCGCCTGCTCCGACCGGTCCAGCCCGTTGCGCACCGCGCCCGCGTACCGGCGCAGGTCGCCGATGACGCGGGCGGCCATGTCCTGCAGCTTGTCGAGGTCCTCGACCAGCGGGTTGTCCGCGGCGGCCTTGTTGCGCAGCGCGCTGAGGCCCATCTTCAAGCCGATGTAGGGCTGGACGGCGGTGTCGTGGAGGTCCAGCGCGATCTTCTGCCGCTCCTGCGATGCCGCGTCCGAGGCCATCCGGTCGAGCAGCTCGATGTTTTCAATCACCGGAAAGGCCTGGGCGACCACGTGCCCCAGGAACAGCGCATCGGGCCGGTGGAACACGCCGCACCGGGACAGGACGTACAGCCGGCCCTCGCTCTTGCGCAGGGTGACCGGCACGCTGATGAAGGCATCGGCTTCCAGCAGCTCGGCCAGGCCGTCGCACGCGGGATGGGTTTCCTTCATCCATCGCCCCTTCTCGCCGTCGTAGGTGGCTGCGCAGGCGAGGCCGGGCAGGCGCAGCCAGGGCACGCGGCGGTAGATCACCGCACGATGGGGCGCGAGCGTCATCAGCAGCGCAGCCAGTTCGGGGGCGATCCGCTCGGCCTGGGGGGAACGATGGGCATCGCCCTGCCGGATGGTGCGCAATGAGCAGGCGCCGGACTCCTTGTCGCGCACGACCAGCAGGCAGCTGCTGCTCTCCAGGAAGAAGCGCTGGATCTTCTCGAGGATGCCGGTGACCGTGTGGTCGACGCCGAAGCGCGGATTGGACAGCCGGCTGACGGCGCGCAGCAGCGCGAGCCGCCGCTTGAGCTCCACCTTGGAGCGGCCCCAGTAGATGATCATGTAGCCGAGCGCGAGGATGAAGGTGGAGCGCAGCAGCAGGCGCGGAAGATCCTGCTCGGTGGCGGAAGCCATGGCGCAGATCGCGAAGAGGGCGACCGAGGCCAGCGTCACCCGCGCGCCTTCTTCGAAACCCCAGCGGAAGGAGGAGGTGAGGATGGCGAAGAAGAAGAACAGGAAGAAGGCGCTGTGGACGCCGTCCGTCAGCAGCACGATCAGCGCGTACCAGCAGATGTCCAGCCAATGGATCACCCGGCTTTGCGAGAGCGGCGCCTCCAGTTCCGAATAGACGCACACCACCACGCTGTGCAGGATATAGCCGCAGAAGAGCAGCCAGGTCGAACCGTCCACGCCCCGCAGGCTGGCCGGGTCGACGAACACTGCGAGCAGGGCCGAGACGGAGAGCACCAGCCGCATCCGCGCCACCATGCGGGCGTCCCCGGCATCCGCCGCAAGGCTCGTGTCGATCTCCAGTTTCCGCTCCAGCCCCTGCACCCGCATCCGTTGTTCTCCTCGCGCCGGCCCGCTTCGCGCGCTACATGTGAATTGTTCACAGGTTACTACTTTGGTAAGCAGGTGTATGGGGTTTTGCCAGGGCGAGGAGCTCTTTCGTGCGAAATATCACGCACCGGGGCGGGCGGTTTCAGCGTCGATGGAACCCGGCCATCAGGGCGATCAGCTCGCGGAACATCGCCGGACCGCCCGCGGCCGCGAGGTCCAGCACATGGCTGCGGCTGTAGTACGGACTCAGGTCCAGCCCAACGCCGACGCCCGCGATGCCGATGCGGCCGGCCTGCTCGTGCCGCGCCACCACGTCCTGCAGGTGGTGGTCGAGGTAGTGGTCGTCGTTGGCGAGGTTCGTGGCGCTGTCCATTGGCGAGCCGTCTGACAGCACGAGCAGCAGCTTGCGTTCCTCGGCGCGTGCGTCCAGGCGCTCGCAGGCCCATTCCACCGCCTCGCCATCGCAGCCTTCGCGGAACAGGTCGGGCTTGAGGAGGGCGGCGATCGCCGGGCGCGCGCGGCGCCAGGGCGTCTCGGCATCCTTGAAGACCAGGTGGCAGCGCTCGTTGAGGCGGCCCGGGTGCGCCGGCCGGCCGGCGCGCAGCCAGTCGCGCCGGGCCCGCCCGCCGTTCCAGGCGCCCGTGGTGAAGCCGAGGATCTCGCTGGCCACGCCGGCCTGCTCCAGCGCGCGCGCCATCACGTCGACCAGCATCGCCACCGATTCGGCATGCGCCTTCATCGAGCCCGAGCAGTCGATCAGGAAGCCGACGACGCAGTCCGCCACCGGCTCCAGCCGCTCGGTGCGGAACAGCCGCCGCTCGGTAGGCGAGGCGACCAGCTGCGCCAGGCGGCGGCCGTCGATGCGGCCTTCCTCCTGCGCACCGTCCCAGCCCTCGCGCTGGGGCTCGGCGAGCAGGGTGCGCAATTCGCGCGCGAGGCGGGCGATATTGATGCCTTGCGCGGCGATGCGGCGGTCCAGCGTCTCGCGCAGCTCGACGAGCAGTTCCCGGCGCACCAGCGAGGCCGCCTCGTGTTCGCGGTCGTAGTCGGTGGTGAAGACGCGGTAGGCATCGCCTTCGCCCTCCAGCAGCGCGCTGCGGCCGGCGTCGGCGGTGGTAAAGGCTTCGACGATCTCGCGGTCCATGTCGGCGACCAGGCTGAAGACATTGCGCTTGTCGTCGGGCTCGGCTTCGCGGTCTTCCTGGCCGTCCTCGCTTTCCTCTCCTTGGCCGGCGGCATGCAGCATTGCCGCCACCGTGCGCGCGATGGCGCGGGCATGCACCGCATAGGCCGCCTGGTCGGTGCGTTCGCGGCGCAGGCCCGCGAGCGCATGGCCGATCAGCGGCGAGAGCGCGAAGCGGGTGGCTTCCAGCATGTCCTCGGTCTCCTCCACCACCTGCTGGCCGCTGACGCGCGCGCGGCAGATCTGCGCGACCGCGTAGAGCAGCAGGCCGCGCGCGGTATCGGTCAGGCCGGAGTGGTGGAAGGACAGGGACCACTGTTCATGGCGATGCCGCAGGTTGCGCCGCATGCCCGGCATGGCCTCGGGCGCGAGCGACTCCACGCGGAACTGCTCCAGCATCTCGAACAGCATGCGCTCGACCGGCTCTTCGGGGCGCAGGCGTTCGTGCAGGGCGGCGTCCGATGCGCTGAGCCGCAGCGCCAGGCCGTCCGCCGTGCCGCGGAAGGATGCGAAGTCGTCGCTCTCCGGCGAGGGATGCAAATGCGGCGCGTACCAGGGCAGGGGCTGGCGGCCGCGGTGCAGGCGCTGGCCGCGGAAATGCAGGTTGGGCTCACCGCTGTAAGCGCGGATGAAGGCGGCGCAGAGCTCGCCGATCTGCTGCGCATGCCGCACCTGTTTCTGTGTATTGCTCACGGCACTCTCTCAGTTCTTCAGCATGGCGAATGCAGCATGCGGCGCATGGAGCCACTCTGTTCGGGGAACACCGCGGAACCGGCTTTGCCGGGCCGCTGGTGTTGCCCCCGGTAGGGGGTGGGCGGCTACACGAAGTGAGCCAACCTGGGGGAGCGCGTCATTCCTCCTTCAGCTCCAGATCGAAGCAGCGCTGGAAGTACTCCGCCACCAGCGGCCGCTCGGCCTCGTCGCACTTGTTGACGAAGGAGAGGCGGAAAGCCAGCGCCGGGTCGCGGAAGATCTCCACGTTCTCGGCCCAGGTGATCACGGTGCGCGGTGACATCAGCGTAGAGAGGTCGCCGGCCGCGAAGCCCTTGCGCGTGAGATCGGCCACCGCCACCATCGCGCGCACCATCGCGTGGCCGGCCTCGTTCTTCATCGAGGGCACGCGCGCCTGCACGATCGCGATCTCTTCCCCGGCCGGCAGGTAGTCGAGCGAGGCCACGATGTTCCAGCGGTCGATCTGCGCATGGTTGAGCCGCTGCGCGCCGTGGTAGAGCCCGTTGAGGTTGCCCAGGCCCACGGTGTTGGCGGTCGCGAACAGGCGGAAGGAGGGATGCGGATGCAGCACCCGGTTCTGGTCCATCAGCGTGAACTTGCCGCCATGCTCCAGGATGCGCTGGATCACGAACATCACGTCGGGCCGCCCCGCGTCGTACTCGTCGAAGATCAGCGCCACAGGCCGCTGCAGCGCCCAGGGCACGATGCCTTCCTGGAACTCCGTCACCTGCTGGCCGTCGCGCAGCACGACCGCGTCCTTGCCCACCAGGTCGAGCCGGCTGATGTGGCCGTCCAGGTTGAGCCGCACACAGGGCCAGTTCAGCCGGGCCGCCACCTGCTCGATGTGTGTGGACTTGCCGGTGCCGTGCAGGCCCTGGACCATCACGCGTCGGTCGCGCATGAAGCCGGCCAGGATGGCCAGCGTCACGTCGGGGTTGAAGCGGTAGACCGCGTCGACTTCGGGCACATGGTCGTCGCGCTCGGCGAAGGCGGGCGCCATCAGGTCGCTGTCGATGCCGAAGACCTCGCGCACGCTCAGCAGGCGCTCGGGCTTGAGGGAAGCGATGTCGGTCATGTCGGTGGTCCTTCAGGCCTGCGCGCGCGCGTCGGTCTCGGTGTCTGCGTCGATGCGCGACAGGGCGAGCGCGGCCCGCTGCAGCGCGGGCAGCAGCTTCTTGGCCTTCTCCATGTCCATGCGCATCACCGGTGCCTGCACCGCGATGCACAGGTTGGAAGGCCCGCTCTCGCTCGGCACCAGTGCCGCGATGCACAGAAGGCCGGGCAGGAACTCCTCGTTGTCGAAGGCGCAGCCGTCCTTGCGCACGCGCTGGATCTCGCGCTCCAGCGCGTCCAGGTCGGTCAACGTCCTGGGCGTGTAGGCCTCCAGCGGTGCGTGGGCCAGCAGGCGCCGGCGCTGCGCCGGGCTCATTTGCGCGAGGAATACCTTGCCGCTGGCCGAGCAGTGCACCGGCACCCGCGAGCCCGGGTGCAGGTAGAAGCGCAGCGGCGCCGCCGTCTCCACGCGGTCCAGGTAGACCACCTCGCTGCCCGAAAGCGCGGTGAGGTTGCAGCTCTCGCCGATCTCCTCCACCAGCTGGCGCAGCACCGTGTGGCGCGCGCCATGGTGGCTGTCGTTCAACAGCAGGTTCTCGGCCAGCCGCCGCAGCCGCGTGCCGATGCCGTAGAGCCGGCTGTCGCCCTCGCGCTGCAGCAGGCCTGCGGTCTCCAGCTGCTGGAGCATGCGGTGCAGCGTGGGCTTGGGCAGGCCGGTGGCTTCCACCAGGTCTTGCAGGGCGTAGCGCTGGTCCTTGGCGGCGATCACCTCCAGCAGCGCGAACAGGCGCATGGTGGGCGTGTCGCCGTTCAGCTCGGCGGTTTCGGGTTTCAGGGCATTGACGACTTCCATGGCCCGGATCATAGTCGTTTCACTAAAAAACGGGACAACCTGTACCGATTTCCGGAATTTTGTTTGACGCAAGCCGGACAGGGCCCTATATTTCGCCAACACGAATTCCGGAACTATCGGTTCCAACTTTCGAGAAACCTGCGACTTCGCCGACCCTAGGAGACCTTCCATGACCAAGCAACCCCCCGCCACGCCCGCCCGCGCCGCCGTCACCGGCGTGCAGAAGATGACGCCCTCCGAGGCCTTCGTCGAAACCCTGGTCGCCAACGGCGTGACCGACATGTTCGGCATCATGGGCTCGGCCTTCATGGACGCGATGGACATCTTCGCGCCCGCCGGCATCCGCCTGATCCCCGTGGTGCACGAGCAGGGCGCTGGCCACATGGCCGACGGCTATGCGCGCGTCTCCGGCCGCCATGGCGTGGTGATCGGCCAGAACGGCCCGGGCATCAGCAACTGCGTGACCGCCATTGCGGCGGCTTACTGGGCGCACAGCCCGGTGGTGATCGTCACGCCCGAGACCGGCACCATGGGCATGGGCCTGGGCGGCTTCCAGGAAGCCAACCAGCTGCCGATGTTCCAGGAGTTCACCAAGTACCAAGGCCATGTGAACAACCCCAAGCGCATGGCCGAATACACGGCGCGCTGCTTCGACCGCGCGATCTCCGAAATGGGCCCGACGCAGCTCAACATCCCGCGCGACTACTTCTACGGCGAGGTCGAGTGCGAGATCCCCAAGCCCATGCGCGTGGAGCGCGGCTCGGGTGGCGAGAACAGCCTGGCGGCTGCGGTCGAGCTGCTGGCCACCGCCAAGTTCCCCGTCATCCTCTCGGGCGGCGGCGTGGTGATGGGCGACGCGGTCGAGGAATGCAAGGCCCTGGCCGAGCGCCTGGGCGCGCCGGTGGCCAACGGCTACCTGCGCAACGATTCCTTCCCCGCCAGCCATCCGCTGTGGGCCGGCCCGCTGGGCTACCAGGGCAGCAAGGCCGCGATGAAGCTGATCGCGCAGGCCGACGTCGTGCTCGCGCTCGGCTCGCGCATGGGCCCGTTCGGCACGCTGCCGCAGCACGGCATGGACTACTGGCCCAAGAACGCCAAGATCATCCAGGTCGAGGCCGAGCACACCAACCTGGGCCTGGTGAAGAAGA
The DNA here is from genome assembly GCF_901827175.1 of Variovorax sp. RA8. NCBI lineage: Bacteria > Pseudomonadati > Pseudomonadota > Betaproteobacteria > Burkholderiales > Comamonadaceae > Variovorax > Variovorax sp. RA8. The sequence goes on from NZ_LR594662.1 coordinate 2,135,597, forward strand.
TCACCGTCGGCATCCACGGCGACGCCAAGGCGGTGGCCAAGGCGCTGCTCGCGCGCCTGGCGGACCGCACGCTCGCCTGCGACGCCACCAAGGCCGAGCGCGCCGCGAAGATCAAGGAAGAGAAAGACGCATGGGAGAAAGAGCTCGACGGCTGGACCCATGAGCGCGACCCCTACAGCCTCGACATGATCCAGGAGGCCGAGAAGGAAGGCGGCAAGTGGCTGCACCCGCGGCAAGTGCTGCGCGAACTGGAGAAGGCGATGCCGCCGCGCGCCATGGTCTCCACCGACATCGGCAACATCAACGCCGTGGCCAACAGCTACCTGCGCTTCGAGGAGCCGCGCAGCTTCTTCGCGCCGATGAGCTTCGGCAACTGCGGCTACTCGCTGCCCACCATGATCGGCGCCAAGCTGGCCGCGCCGGACCGCCCGGCCATCGCCTACGCGGGCGACGGCGCCTGGGGCATGAGCATGGTCGAGATCATGACCTGCGTGCGCCACGAAATCCCGGTGACGGCGGTGGTCTTCCACAACCGCCAGTGGGGCGCGGAGAAGAAGAACCAGGTCGACTTCTACAACCGCCGCTTCGTCGCCGGCGAGCTGGAGAGCGAGAGCTTCGCAGGCATCGCCAAGGCCATGGGCGCCGAGGGCATCGTGGTCGACCGGCTGGAGGACGTGGGCCCCGCGCTCAAGAAGGCGGTGGACATGCAGATGAACCAGGGCAAGACCACGGTGATCGAGGTCATGTGCACGCGCGAACTGGGCGACCCCTTCCGCCGCGACGCGCTCGCCAAGCCCGTGCGCCTGCTCGAAAAGTACAAGGACTACGTCTGAGCGCAGGCCGCAGCAGCGACATGGCTTCAGCAGCACAGCAGCTGGCGACCGAGCCAGCTGCGCATCCCCGGCTCGACGCCCTGGTGGCCCGGGCGCGCGAGCGGGCGAGCAGCCGGCGGGTGCGCGTCGGGCTGGTCCATCCCTGCGATGCGGCGGCGCTCGACGCGGCCGCGCGCATCCGCGACGAGGAGCTCGCGCAGCCGGTGCTGATCGGCCCGCGCGAGGCCATCCTGCACGCGGCCGGCGCGGCCGGCGTCGATGCCAACGACTTCGAGATCATCGACTGCAGCGACACCGCCGCCGAGAGCGCGCGCCGCGCCGTCGCCATGGCGCGCCAGGGCGTGGTGGGCGCGCTCATGAAAGGCTCGCTGCACACCGACGAGCTGATGTCGGCCGTGGTCGACAAGACCATCGGCCTGCGCGGGGACACGCGCATCAGCCACCTTTTCCTGTTCGACCTGCCGCGCTACCCCAAGCTCCTGGGCGTGGCCGACTGTGTGGTCAACATTGCGCCTTCGCTGGAAGCCAAGCGCGACATCCTCGGCAACGCGATCGCGCTGCTACGCAAGCTGGGCATCGAGCAGCCCAAGGTCGGCATCGTGGCCGCGGTGGAGACGGTGAACCCGGCCATCCCGGCCACCGTCGATGCGCAGGCGCTGGTCGCGATGGCACACGCCGGTGCCTGGCCCGGGGCCGTGGTCGAAGGCCCCTTCGGCTTCGACAACGTGATCTCGGCCGAGGCCGCGCATATCAAGAAGATCGAGTCGCGCGTGGCCGGCGATGCCGACCTGCTGCTGGTGCCGGACCTCAACGCCGGCAACATGCTCTACAAGAGCTTCACCTACATCGGCGGTGGCGAATGCGCCGGGCTCGTGCTGGGCGCACGCGTGCCGATCGTGCTGACCTCGCGCGCGGACTCGCTGCCTTCGCGCATCGCCTCGGTGGCGCTCGCGGTGCTGGGGGCCGCGCAGGACTCGGTTTGAGAAGGACATCCGAATGCGGATGTCCGATTTCTACCCAGTCGCGCTTTTGCAGAAGTCGATGAACCCCTGCATCGTCCGCCCCGGCCGCCGCTCGCGATGCAGCACGATCGAGAGCGCGCGCGAGTTCTTCGGCAGCGTTGTCTTCAGCTCCACCAGCGAGCCATCCGCCAGCGCGTCGGCCACCGCATAGCGCGACATGCAGCCGACGCCCACGCCCGAGGCCACCACGCGCTTGATGGCGTGGCTGCTGCCCAGCTCGAGCTCGATGTTGAGCGGGCCGACGCGCCGGCCCAGCCAGTCGTTGGTCGCCTCGCGCGTGCCGGAGCCTTCCTCGCGCAGCACCCATCCCGCCTCGGCCAGCTCGCGCACGCCGGCCGTGCGTCCCGCCAGCGGGTGTGTCGGCGCGGCCACGATCACCATCTCGTCGCTGAGCCAGCGGTGTACCGCCAGGTCGGGATGCGTCTGCCGGCCCTCGATGAAGCCGACGTCGGCGTCGAAGCCGACCACCGCGGCGATCACGTCGGTGCTGTTCCCGATGATCAGCCGCGCGCGCGCCTGGGGGTTCTCCTGCTTCCAGCGCAGCACGATCCCGGGCAGCAGGTACTCGCCCGTGGTGAAGCTGGCCGCGATGCGCAGCGGCGTCTGCTGCTCGGTGAAGAACAGGGCCTGCAGCTCGGCGGCCTGGTCCACCAGCGAGACCGAGCGCGCCAGCAACGCGCGGCCGTTCTCGTTGAGCACCAGGCGGCGGCCGATGCGGTCGAACAGCTGGGCGCCGAGCGCGGCTTCCAGGTCGGCCAGCGCGGCGCTGGCGGCCGACTGCGAGCGTGCGACACGGCCGGCCGCGGCGCGCGTCGAGCCCTCGCGCGCCGTGGCCGCGAAGACCTCGAGCTGGCGCAGGGTGAGGCGCAGTCGATGATCGGTTTTTTCGGTCATGATGAACTGAATTAACTGCTTTTTTGTTCAGAAGCAGAACCCTATCATGGGTAGAGAAACCCCCACGACAACCGGAGCCAGCGCCTTGCTCAACTTCCTTTCGCGCGAGCCCATTCACGACCCGCTGGCGTCGCCGACGCCCACGGCCGACACCGAGGTCAAGACCACCACCTGCTACATGTGCGCCTGCCGCTGCGGCATCCGCGTGCACCTGCGGGACGGCGAGGTGCGCTACATCGACGGCAACCCGGACCATCCGCTGAACCAGGGCGTGATCTGCGCCAAGGGCTCCTCGGGCATCATGAAGCAGGTGTCGCCGGCGCGGCTCACGCAGCCGCTGCTGCGCAAGCCCGGCAGCGAGCGCGGGGCGGGCGAGTTCGAGCCGATCAGCTGGGAACGCGCCTTCGACCTTCTGACCGAGCGGCTGCAGAAGATCCGCTCGACCGACCCGAAGAAGTTCGCGCTCTTCACCGGCCGCGACCAGATGCAGGCGCTCACCGGCCTGTTCGCACGCCAGTTCGGCACGCCCAACTACGCGGCGCACGGCGGCTTCTGCTCGGTCAACATGGCCGCCGGCATGATCTACACCGTGGGCGGGAGCTTCTGGGAGTTCGGCGGGCCCGACCTCGATCGCGCCAAGCTCTTCGTGATGATCGGCACCGCCGAGGACCATCACAGCAACCCGATGAAGATCGCCATCAGCAAGTTCAAGCGCAATGGCGGGCGCTTCATCTCCATCAACCCGGTGCGCACCGGCTACTCGGCGATCGCCGACGAATGGATCCCGATCAAGCCGGGCACCGATGGCGCGCTCTTCATGGCGCTGCTGCACGAGCTGATCGCGAACGATCTCGTGGACCACGCCTCCCTCAAGCGCTTCACCAACGCCCCCCAACTGGTGGTGCTGGACGACTGCGACCGCCAGGGCCTGTTCGCCTTCGACCCCGAGCGCGGGCCGCCGGGCGACGGCCGCCATCCGCACAACAAGCTGGTGTGGGACAAGGCCTCGGGCAGCGTGATGCCGGCCTACCCGGAAGGCATTGCCGAGGGCTGCGACCCGGCACTCGAGGGCCACTACACCCTGGCCGATGGCACGCGCGTCGCGCCCTCGTTCCAGCTGCTGCGCGAGCGCGTGGCCAGCTGCACGCCGGAGTGGGCATCGGCGATCACCGGCATCGACCCCGAGCGCATCCGCAAGCTCGCGCGCGAGATGGGCGAGACGGCGCTGCAGCAGGCCTTCGAGCTGCCCATCCCCTGGACCGACGCCTGGGGCAAGAAGCATCCGACCACCCAGGCGCGCCCCGTGGCCTTCCACGCGATGCGCGGCCTGGCCGCGCATTCCAACGGTTTCCAGACCGTGCGTGCGCTCGCGGTGCTGATGAGCGTGCTGGGCACCATCGACGCGCCCGGCGGCTTCCGGCACAAGGCGCCGTACCCGCGCCACATCGTGCCCAACTACCGCGCCTTCAATTCCCCGGAGATGATCCAGCCGAACACGCCGCTCAACGCGGCGCCGCTGGGCTTCCCGGCCAACCCGGATGAGCTGGCCATCAACCCCGACGGCTCGCCGATCCGCATCGACCACGCCTTCTCGTGGGAGCACCCGCTCTCGGCCCACGGGCTGATGCACAACGTGATCACCAACGCTGTGAAGGGCGACCCCTACCGCATCGACACCCTGCTGATCTTCATGGCCAACATGGCCTGGAACTCCAGCATGAACACGATGGCGGTGCGCGAGATGCTCAACCGCAAGGACGAGCAGGGCGAGTACATGATCCCCTTCCTCGTCGTCTGCGATGCCTTCCAGAGCGAGACCGTGGCCTTCGCCGACCTGGTGCTGCCCGACACCACCTACCTCGAGCGGCACGACGTGATGAGCATGCTCGACCGGCCGATCTCCGAGTTCGACGGGCCGGTGGATTCGGTGCGCGTGCCGGTGGTGCCGCCTACCGGCCAGTGCAAGCCCTTCCAGGAGGTGCTGATCGAACTGGCCTCGCGCATGAAGTTCCCGGCCTTCACCACGCCGGAAGGCGAGCGCAAGTTCAGCGGCTACCCGGACTTCGTCGTCAACTTCCAGCCGCAGCCTGGCATCGGCTTCCTGATGGGCTGGCGCGGCAAGGACGGCGACCAGCACCTGCGCGGCGAGCCGAATCCGAAGCAGTGGGAAGCCTACGCGCAGAACAACTGCGTGTTCCAGTACCACATGCCGGAGACGATGCACTACATGCGCAACTGGAACCGCGAGTACCTGGACTTCGCCAAGGACAAGGGCTGGCGCCAGAAGAACGACGTGGTGCAGCTGGCGCTGTACTCCGACACGCTGCAGAGCTTCCGCCTCGCGGCCCAGGGCAAGAGCGCGGGCCGCCAGCCGCCGGATGCGCTGCGAGAGCGCATCGACACCTACTTCGATCCGCTGCCCTTCTGGTATCCGCCGCTCGAGGAGGCGGCGACCGAGCTGGAGGCCTATCCGCTCAATGCGATCACGCAGCGGCCGATGGCGATGTACCACTCCTGGGATTCGCAGAACGCGTGGCTGCGGCAGATCCACAGCCACAACTACCTGCATGTGAATCCGCTGACCGCGAAGGCGGCCGGCATTGCCGATGGCGGCTGGTGCTGGGTCGAGAGCCAATGGGGCAAGGTGCGCTGCATGCTGCGCTACAGCGAAGCCGTGGAGCCCGGCACCGTGTGGACCTGGAATGCCATCGGCAAGGCCGACGGCGCGTGGCAGCTCGCGCCCGGCGCCGACGAGGCGCGCAAGGGCTTCCTGCTGAACCACCTGATCTCCGAGGAGTTGCCCTTCGCCGGCAAGACCATCAGCAACTCCGATCCGATCACCGGCCAGGCCGGCTGGTACGACGTGCGCGTGCGCATCCGGCCTGCCGAGCCCGAAGAGCCGCACGAGAGCTTCCCGCAGATCGCCACCGTGCCGGCCGCGCCGGGGGTGCTGGGGAAGGCGGCCAACGTGCTCACCTACTTCGCGGGGAGGAAAAGGAAATGATGCAATGGCTGAAGGACCTGCTGGCCTCCGCCGGGCAGCCGGTGCGCGAGCCCGCGCTGGCCGTCGCGGGCGGCGCTTGCGGCGAGGGGTGCGGTTGCGGCACGGCGGCAGTCCCCGCGGCTGCGCGGGAAGCCGAACTGGAGCCGCCAGTTGCGCGGCGCAGCACCGAGCGTCGCAGCGGGCACGACAGCGTGCGCGCCGAACCGGGCGAGACGCTGGCCAAGCAGCTCGCCCTCGTCATCGATCTCAACGTCTGCGTCGGCTGCCACGCCTGCGTCACGTCCTGCAAGCAGTGGAACACCTCCGGCAGCGCCGGCCCGCTGGCCGACGAGAAGCCGTATGGTGCCGACCCCACCGGCACCTTCTTCAACCGTGTGCAGACCTACGAGGCCAACACCTTCCCCGGCACCGAGACCATCCACTTCCCCAAGAGCTGCCTGCATTGCCAGGACCCACCCTGCGTGCCGGTGTGCCCCACCGGTGCCAGCTACAAGCGCAAGGAAGACGGCATCGTGCTGGTCGACTACGACAAGTGCATCGGCTGCAAATACTGCGCCTGGGCCTGCCCCTACGGCGCGCGCGAGCTCGACGAGGAGCGCCAGGTCATGACCAAGTGCACGCTCTGCGTCGACCGCATCTACGACGAGAACCTTCCCAAGGAAGATCGCCAGCCCGCCTGCGTGAAGGCCTGCCCGACCGGCGCGCGCCTGTTCGGCGACGTGAAGGACCCGGACTCCGAAGTCTCGAAGGCCATCCGCGAGCGCGGCGGTTATTCGCTGATGCCCGAGTGGGAGACCAACCCCGCCAACCAGTACCTGCCGCGGCGCGTGACCGACGAGGCCGGCGGCCCGACCAAGGTCCAGCCCCGGCTGGGAGGCATGTCGTGAACCCGGCGTTCTCGGTCGTCGTCTTCACCACCGTGGCCGGCGCCGCGCAGGGACTGGTCGTCACGCTGGCGCTGGCCGTGCTCGCCGGCATGCCGCTCGCGCCGGGCTTCCTCGGCTTGTCGCTGATCGTGGCCGAGGCGATGTTGCTGGTCGGCCTCGGCGCCTCCTTCGGCCATCTGGGCCGGCCCGAGCGTGCCTGGCGCGCGGTGCTGATGTGGCGCACCTCCTGGCTGTCTCGCGAGGTCATCGTGCTGCCCGCCTTCATCGCTGTGGTGGCGCTGTGGTGGCTGGCCTTGCGCAACGGCATCCAGGCGCCGTGGCTGCCGCTGGCTGCCATCGCCGTCGCCGCCTTGCTCTGGTACTGCACCGCGATGATCTACGCCTGCCTGCGCTTCATCCAGGAATGGGCGCAGCCGCTGACGCTGGTCAACTTCACGCTGATCGGGCTGTCCTCGGGCCTCATCCTCGCCAGCGCGCTGGCGGCGCTGATGGGCGAGTCGGCTTTGCTGCGAGTGAGCGGACCGTGCGCGCTCGCTGTCACGCTCGCCGCGTGGGGCACACGGGCGATGTCGCTGCGTCGCAATGCCGCGCTGGTGCCGCGCTCCACGCTGCAGACGGCCACCGGCATCCGCGCGCCGAAGCTGGTGCAGAAGTCGATGGGGATGTCGGCGGGCTCCTTCAATACGCGCGAGTTCTTTCATGGCGCCAGCCGCGCTGCGTTGAAGCAGGTCAAGCTGGGCTTCCTCGTGCTGGGCTTCGCGGTTCCCGCCTTGTTGCTGCTGTGGGGGATCGCCTCGCACTCGACGCTTGCGTTCGTGCTGGCGTTGCTGGTGCAGGTGCCGGGGCTGGTTGCGGAGCGGTGGTTCTTCTTCGCGCAGGCGCGGCATCCGCAGAACCTGTACTACCAGGTGGTGTCCTGAGCGGTTGGGGAAAAAAAATGCCGGCAGTTTTATGCCGGCTTTCTTTTGCTCGATCGATATCACCGGGTGGCCGCGCGAAGTCATGAACGATCAATGAGCTAGCAAATTTCCAGTGCTGGCACAACTACTAGATATGGTAGTTGTGGGGCCGAGCAGGCAACGCCTAGCATCGGCCGCCGCCCCACGTCCGGGACGGGGAACCAGCCAAAGGAAAAAAATGAGGGAGTTGATTCCAAGGGTCATCGCCGCGACCCTGTTTTTCATTGCCGAGCTTGCCAGCGCCGCAATCCTGGCACCCGGCTCCGCGATGTATGCGGGGCAAAGCATCTATTCGGACAATCAGCAGTACATGCTGATCATGCAGGGCGACGGGAATCTCGTGTACTACCGGGTCGCCGATGGCGCGGTGCGTTGGAACACCGGCACGTCGAATCTGCCCGGTGGATTTCTTGTCATGCAGGACGACGGAAATGCTGTCACCTACTACGACCCGCCGCCCCTTCCGATTCAAAAAGGTGAACCCATCTACTACAAGGAACCGCCGGCCCGCTACGCCACCTGGTATTCCGCGACTTCGGGAAATGCGGGCGCGTACCTGAAACCGCAGGACGATGGCAACCTTGTCGTGGTGGCGGCCAACGGGCAAACGATCTGGGGTATCGGGGCCGATCCGGATCTGAACAAGCCGGAGCCGAAGCGGGCCGGCGATGTGATAGGCCGTGAACTCGTGGGTTGGCTTGCTGCGCCTGGGCATGTGGGCTACTTCAATGGCTCCAATGTTTACCAGGTCATGAACGAGTCACTCGTCGTTCAGTACGTAACGGTAGAAAATTTCAAATCACCTGTGCGAGCGCAGGGGCCAAACGCGTACTGGGGGGCGGGCTACCCGGAAATTCCGGACTTTTATGTCAAAGGATGCTTCGAAACCAATTGCACAAACAATCTGGGGCAAGTATTAAGAAGCCGGGATGCCATGAATGCGCGTGCACTCCAGATTTACAGGCTGGGCGCCACTTACACGCTTTCTACTGCCGCCAAACCTGCATTGCCGAAGACCGCGACGACCGATTTTTAAGTGGGAGCCTATCGTTGCGACACTTTTGTGATAGATATCTACAACATCTTCTCCGCTGGAGGCCAGGTGGATGCGAAGGGCAATCCAATTCAAAGAGTGTCCCTCGACTCGCCCTATGCACGCTGGGATTTCTTCAAAACTAACATCTTGACAGCTACGATCATTCCTTCGGTCGTGTTCCAAGCGTTGAAGAATTTCAGGGGATAATGAATGAAAAGTCTTCATTGGACCTTGCTCGGGATTGCGGGGCTCGCGGGTTGCTTTGCTCTCTATTACGACCTTACGGAAGCGTCTCAGGCCGGTGCGCGAGCGGAGCAATCTGGTAGTGCATCGGCGTCCGCGTTCGGCACTCCCAGTAGCGCGTTGGCGAACGGAGCGGCCGAATATCGAGCCAACCTGGCGATTGCTGCCTCCAGGATCGACGAAGAGAATCCACTGCGCTCCTATCAACCAACCCCTGGGATACCAGGGCGCATTGCGTTGGAAGAAATGCACGCAAAAGGTATTCCCGCGACGCCTCTTTCGGCAACGTTGGCCGTCGGGCTTTCACGTAGTGGTCGATTAAGCGAAGAGGAAAAAATCGCCATGCCTTCTGTCCTTTTTGCGATCTATAACCGGGAGAACACATCCGGCGCGAACCAGGATATCGCACTTGAATTGAAGAACTTTGTCGCAGGCTCAAACAAGCAGGCCGCAGCTTATGCGGCCACGTATTACGCAAGATTGGGCTACCTGCCGGACACCAAGCAAGTACTCGATCAGGCCCTTCGAAACGGTGCCTTGCCTACCGATTCCTACTTTCGCGAGATCGCGCACCTTATCCCTGAAGCACCGCCGGAAAAGCAAAAAGAATTCATGGCGGAAGTGCTGGCATCGTCCAATCGACTCGCTTCCGACATCCTGGCGTCCGGACTCAACAGTGGCCAGGACTCCAGTGCCGCACCTTTCCTGAAATCTTCCGAGGACATGGCCAAACTGCTGCGCAACACAGAGCCGGACTTCGGTCCGGAGGTGGGTCTGTACCCTGGGACCGATGCGCTCCGCTATTGCACGTGGTTGCGCGCGAGCGCCACCATCGAGAGCGCGAAATCAGGCCGCAACATGAACGAGATCATCGTCGCCAAGCTGAGCGAGCCGGGCACCGATCCGCGCAAGGTCTTGGCATATCTCTCGTCGTGGGATGCGATGCCTTTGATCGCGGAGGCCATGCCGGGATCGCAGGTTCAGAAGCTGGCGGCCATCGCTAGGCGCCAATCCGACCAGAACCCTGGCAACAGAGATATGCGCGATCTCGTGCACACCATCGAGGCGCGGATGAAGCACCCGCCGCCCGCCGCGCCCAAGCCCGTGTTCACGATGCCCGCCGGACCTGCCGTGCCCCCGGCGCCGAAGCATCCATGAACGGAACCGACTCCTATACTGGCAACCCTCAAATCCGGGAGACACGCGCATGACCCAGCCCCGCACGACCCTTCAACTCCGCTCGCTGATCCGGCGCAACGGCGAACTCGAACTCTCGTTAGCCGAGGAGCCGGTTCCCGAGCCCAAGCCTCACGAAGTGATCGTGCGCGTCGAGGCCTCTCCCATGAACCCCTCCGACCTCGGCCTGCTGTTCGGCGCGGCCGACATGAAGACGGCCAAGCCGAGCGGCACGCCCGAGCGCCCTGTGATCACCGCCACCGTGCCCGAAGCCGCCATGAAAGCCATGGCCGGCCGGCTCGACCAGTCCATGCCGATCGGCAACGAAGGCGCCGGCGTGGTGGTGGCGGCCGGCAGCTCGCCCGAGGCGCAGGCGCTGCTGGGCAAGACAGTCGCGATGCTCGGTGGGGCGATGTACACGCAGTACCGTTGCCTCCCGGCGGCCCAGTGCATGGCGCTGCCCGAGGGCACGACGCCCGCCGAGGGCGCCTCGGCCTTCGTCAATCCGCTCACCGCGCTGGGCATGGTCGAGACCATGAAGCGCGAAGGCCACAAGGCACTGGTGCACACGGCGGCGGCCTCCAGCCTCGGCCAGATGCTCAACCGCATCTGCCTCGCGGACGGCATCGAACTCGTGAACATCGTACGCAGGAAGGAGCAGGCCGAGATCCTGCGCGCGATCGGCGCGAAGCATGTGTGCGACGCGAGCGCACCGACCTTCATGGAAGACCTGACCGAAGCCCTGGCCGCCACCGGCGCCACGCTGGCCTTCGATGCCATCGGCGGCGGCAAGTTGGCCGGGCAGATCCTCAATGCCATGGAGGCCGCGCTGCTGCGCAAGGCGACCGAGTACAGCCGCTACGGGACGCCGATCCACAAGCAGGTCTACATCTACGGCGGCCTCGACCGTGGCCCGACCGAGTTCACGCGCGGCTTCGGCATGACGTGGGGCATGGGCGGCTGGCTGCTCTTCAACTTCCTGCAGAAGGTCGGCCCCGAGGGCGCGGCGCGGCTCAAGGCGCGCGTGGCGGCGGAGCTCAGGACGACCTTCGCGAGCCGCTACACCAAGGAGGTGTCCCTGCGCGAGGCCCTGCGGCCGGAGGAGATTGCGGTGTACGCGAAGCAGGCGACGGGCGAGAAGTACCTGCTCAACCCGAATCGCGCTTGAACGAGCTGCCTCCTGCAGGCATCCGGGGTGGGACGATCATGAAGTCCGACTGGGAAAGTCGCGGGCCTTCAGGCACGAGGATTGACGGCGCTGTACTCGGAGAAGATCCCGAGTTCCGTATGCCGTCGAACCGCTTCGAACCCGGCCGCCTCCATGGCGGCGAGGATCTGAGCGGGTGCGATGCAGGATTCAATGGTGTCCCAGTAGTAGCGCCATAGCTCCGGCGTGGCGCGATCGCGCGCGACCAGGCCCGCAATGACTGGAACGATCGTGCGCATGTAACCCTTGAGCAGCGCGTTGCCAACACGGCTCTGGGGCCGGCTGATCTCCAGGATCAGCAGCCGGCCTCCGGGGCGCAGCACGCGGCGAAACTCGGACAGGGCCTTGCTGACGTCCGAGACGTGCCGGAATGCATAGCCCAGGCTCAGGAAATCCGCTTCGGCGTCGACGCATGGCAACTGCTCCGCCCGACCCATCCGCAGCTGTACACCGGGCACATCGACATGGTCGAGCATGCCCGGGCTCGGATCGACGCCGACAAGGCTTCCCTCGGTGCCGATGAGGGCGAAGGCCTCGCGTGCCAGCAGGCCCGTGCCGATGCCGACGTCCACGACCTTGTCGCCCGGCTTCAGGCCTCCTCGTTGCAGTGCCATCTTGCGGTACCGGCGGCCGCTGCCCATCGCCAGGACACGTTCGATGCGGTCATAGTCGCCCGCTGTCTCGTCGAAGATGCGGCGCAGGTAGCGCTGGTGCTCGGCTTCGTCGCGGTAGTAGGCGGGCAGCAGGCCATGCGGCAATTGCTCGACAGCAGGGGGGGCTTGAGGTTCCGGGGTAGACGTCATGAAGCATCTTAGGCGCAGCCCGGGCCGCATCGCGCAAGGCGGGTCGCGATCAGGCGTCCGGCACGTACATGTAGCCTGCGTTGCGCACCGTCCTGATGCAGCGCGGCTCGCCCGCAGGGTCGGGCTCCACCTTGCGCCGCAGCCGGCCGATGCGGATGTCGATCGAGCGGTCGAAGGGCTCCCACTCGCGGTTGCGGGTGTGCACCAGCAACTGGTCGCGGGAGAGCACGCGGTTGGGGTTGGCCAGGAACACGCGCAGCAGCTCGAATTCCATCGCCGTCAGCGCGACCTCGGCGCCGCCCTGCTCGAACAGGCGGCGCGCCTCCATGTCCACCTCGCAGCGGCCGAAGCGCTGGCGGCCGCCGCCCAGCGGTGCGGGCGCGGAGGCCGGCGGCTCGGGCGCGCCGGTCCGCGCCCGGGTGCGGCGCAGCACGCTCTTCAGGCGGGCCAGCAGCTCCCGCGGGTCGAAGGGCTTGGCGATGTAGTCGTCGGCGCCGATCTCCAGGCCGACCACGCGGTCGATCACGTCGCCCGAGGCCGTCACCATGATGATCGCCAGGTCGTGGCGCTCGCGCAGGTATTTCGCCAGGCTCAGGCCGTCCTCGCCGGGCAGCCGGATGTCGAGCAGCACCAGGTGCGGCGGCTCGCGCTCGAGGCATTCGCGCATCTGCGGGCCGCTGGACGCCTCGCTCATCGCGAAGCCGTGCCCACCGAGGTATTCGCGCAGCATGGCGCGTACCGAGGCATCGTCGTCGACGATGAGGACGCGGGTGGGCTCTTCCATTCGCGGAATTTTGCGCGACACCGTGGCGCTACACAACCACAACACAGGCGATGACGGCTGAAGCGCGCTGGTTACCTGCGGCTTCGAGACTGCAGGGCAGGGTCGGGCATACCCGCCGAGGCTGTGCCGGCCCTGTGTCTTCATCCAACCTGAGGAATCGAGCCATGAACAGCACCAGCACCGAGCGTTACGCCAAGGTCATCGAGGTCTCCCAGCGGGTGCGCTGGGAGATCGATCGCGACATCATCCGCGGCCGCGGATTCGACTACGGCCGCCATTTCCTCCCCGACGGACTCTCGCTCGTGGACGAGCTGCCGTTCCTGAGCCGCGAGGAGCAGCGCCTGCTCAGCCAGGTCCAGGGGCGCAGCTACGCCTACATGTTCGGCCTGGTCGAACGCTTCATCGCCGCGAAGGTCATGGAGCTCGGCCGGGCGCAGGCCCTGGGCGACCAAGTCGCCATGGAGGCGCTGGTGCGCATGACGGACGAGGAGCTCAAGCACCAGAAGCTGTTCCGCCGGCTGGAGTCGATGATGGAGCAGGACATGCCTTCCGGCTACGTCAGGCGCGCCGATCCCGATGCCGTGGCGCAGGAGGTGCTCGGCAGCGGCAACTGGGCCGTCCTGGCGCTGACGCTCTACATCGAGCTCTTCTCGCAGGCCCACTATCGCGCCAGCATCGCGTCCGACGAGCACATCTGCCCGCTGTGGAAGGACGTCTTCCTGTACCACTGGCGCGAGGAATCCCAGCACGCGATCCTGGACGAGATGGAGTTCCTGAAGGAGGACGCCCGCCTCGACCCCGCCGGGCGCGACGTCGCGGTCGGCGAGCTGATCGCGCTGGTTGGCGCGGTCGATGGCACCGTGCAGGCGCAGGCCATGGCCGATGCGGGCTACTTCTGCGCGATCACCGGGTTGTCCGGGCATGCAGAGCGCGCGGCGGCCATCCATGCGCTGGTGCTGAAGGCCTATCGCTGGCAATACATCGTCTCGGGCCTGCTGGAGCCGCGCTTCAACAAGATCCTGTTCTCCTGCCTGGATGCAGCCCAGGCCACCCGCATCCGCAACGCCACCGCGCCGCTCGGCTATGCGATGCCGAAGCAGCCGGGCGTGGCAGAAGCGATGGCGGCCTGAGTTGGGCGATGCAGGCCACCATCGACGTCGCCTACGCACCAGCGCTTCTTGAAGTCCGGTCTCCGAGCTTCAAACCGTCGACGCGAGCACCTCGCGCAGCACCGTGCGCAGGCGCTCGGCGTCGATCGGCTTGCGCAGCAGCGCATGCACGCCGCAGCGCGCCAGTTCCTCCGGATCGAAGCCGCCGGCGTTGCCGCTGACCAGCACCACCGGCAGCGTGGGGCGCAGCGCGCGGGCCTGGGCGGCCAGCTGCAGCCCGGTCATGTGCGGCATCGTCTGGTCGGTGACCAGCAGGTCGGTCTCGTGTGCCGGCTCCGCCAGCCAGGCGGCCGCGGTCTGCGGCTCGCGCTGCAGCCGCACGCGCAGGCCCCAGCTGGCCAGGCGCTCGACCAGGAAGTCGCCCACCATCGGATCGTCCTCCACCACGAGCACGCTGCCGCGCAGGGCGGGCGCGCCGGCCGTAGAGCGCGGCGCCGGGTCGGGGGCGGCGTCGGGCGCGGTCGCCGCCCGCGGCAGCATCACCGAGAACACCGAGCCGACGCCGCGCGCGGTGCGCAAGCGCAGATGCCCGCCGTGGCCGTGCACGATGCCATGCACCATCGCCAGGCCCATGCCCGAGCCGCTGCCCGGCGCCTTGGTGGAGAAGAAGGGGTCGAAGATGCGCTCCTGCAGCTCCGGCGCGATGCCGCCTCCGCTGTCGGCCACGCTCAGCTCGACCCAGGGGCCGCCATCCACAGGCGCGCGGCAGGAGGCGCATTGCCAGCGCTCCTGCGCATGAGACAGCAGGTGCACGCTGATGCGGCCGGCACCGTCCAATGCGTCGCGCGCGTTGATGCACAGGTTGAAGAGCACCTGCTCGAGCTGCACCGGGTCGACGGCCACGCACAGCGGCGAGGCGGCCATGTCGTCGACGCCCGCATTGCCATCCAGCGTGACCGAGGAGGGCAGGGTCGCGCGCAGCAGGCGCAGCGTCTGGCGCACCAGCGGCGCCACGTCGAGCACGCGCGCCTCGCCGCGCTGGCGGCGCGCGAAGGCCAGCATCTGCGCGATCAGGTCACGCGCGCGCTGGGCCGCCAGGTGCGCCTGGCCCAGCTGGCGCAGCAGCACTGCGTCGCCGGTCGCCTCCGCGCGCTCCTCGGCCAGCACCAGGTAGCCGATGACGCTGGTCAGGATGTTGTTGAAGTCGTGCGCAATGCCGCCGGTGAGCTGGCCGATGGCCTCCATCTTCTGCGCCTGGCGCAACTGCGCCTCCAGCGCGAGGCGGGCCGCCTCGGCCTCGCGCCGGGCGCTGATGTCGCGCACGTGGCCGACGAAGATGTTGCCCTCGGGCGCCTCGGCCACGCTCACCGCGAGCTCGACCGGGATCTCGTCGCCGCTGGCGGTCAGCGCGGTCGATTCGACCAGCCTGCCCAGCATCGGCCCGCTGCCGGTGATCGGGAACTCGCGGATCCACCGCCGGTGCGCCTCGCGCCGACGCTCGGGCACGATCACCTCGGCCACCGGCCGCCCCATCACCGCCTCGCGCCGGTAGCCGAACACGCGCTCGGCGGCGGCGTTGAACTCGACGATGCGGCCTTCCGCGTCCATGCCGATCACGCAGTCGAAGGCCGCTTCCACTGTCGCGCGCAGCCGCGCCTCGCTGCGCTGCAGGGCCCGCTCGCGCTCGCGGCGCTCGGTGATGTCGCGGGTGAAGGCCAGGATGTGGCGCCGGCCGTTGAAGGTCGCCGGCTTCAGTCGTACCTCGTCCCAGTGCAGGCTGCCGTCCTTGTTGCGGCGTTGCCATTCGAAGGAGGGGCAGTGACCCTGCTTGGCCAGCTCGATCCAGCGCAGCGCGTCTTCGGCGGTGTAGGGTGGCACGCCGGAACTGACGTCGCCCACCGAAA
The DNA here is from genome assembly GCF_901827175.1 of Variovorax sp. RA8. Classification (NCBI taxonomy): domain Bacteria; kingdom Pseudomonadati; phylum Pseudomonadota; class Betaproteobacteria; order Burkholderiales; family Comamonadaceae; genus Variovorax; species Variovorax sp. RA8. The sequence continues at coordinate 2,151,458 of NZ_LR594662.1, forward strand.
GGCGGACCAGCTCCTCGTGGGTGTAGCCGAAGGTCTCGCAGGCCCGGCTGTTGACGTCGATGAAGCGGTCCGAGTCCCAGTCGTGGACGAAGATCGCGTCCTCCGCGGTCTCGAAGATGGTGCGGTAGCTCGCTTCGGAATGCTGCAGGGCCTCGCTGGCAGCCAGCCGCTCGACCTCGGCCGCGGCGCGCATGGCGAAGATCTTGAGCATGGACTCCACCCGGTCGACCTGGGTCAGCGGGCGCCGCGAGGCGATCGCCACCACGCCCAGCGGTGTGCCGTCCAGCGCGGTGAGCGGATAGCCGGCGTAGCTGATGGCACCCTGCGTCTTCGCATCCTCATCGTCGGGAAACAGCACCTGCAGGTCGTTGGGGTACGCGCGGAACTCCTGCCCCAGCACGGTCTCGCACGGCGTGCCGGCAATCGCGTAGCGGATGTCGTGCAGCACCTGGCCGTCGCACTGCATGGCGAGCATGGCCAGCTGCTTCGGCTCGTCCTCGGCGCGGCGCGCGATGAAGGCCACCTCCACGCGCAGGATGGTCGCCAGCAGCCGCACCAGCTCGTCGAATACCGTGCCGCTGCGTGCGCTCGACACCGCCAGCGCCGCCGAACGCAGCGCCTCGTCGGTGCGGGTGCGCTCGATCTCGGCGGCCGCGCGGCCGGCGACGATCTTCAGCATGGCCTCGGCGTGCTCGGCATCGCCGCCGGCGATCGGCACGCGGTCCATCGCCACCAGCAGGCCCAGCGCCTCGCCCTGGCTGTCGCGCATCGGGAAGGCGGCATAGGAATCCATGCCCTTGGCCGCGAACAGCGAGCCGCGCGGGAACTCCGCCGCCACGCCGCTCGGCACGTAGCGGAACTCGCGCCCGACCACGTGCGCGCAGGGCGTGCCCTGCAGGACATAGTCGAAGTTCTTCAAGGCCCGGCCGTCCAGCCGCACGGCCACGGTTTGCATCAGGCTGCAGACGTCGTCGGAGAACACCGCAATGAAGACGGTCGGCACGGCCAGCGCCTCCGCCAGCTCGCGCACCAGCGCATCGAACAGCCCCGGCCCGCCGGGGTGTGCGACCGCCAGCGCCACGCGGCGCAGCGATTGGAGTTGCGCCGAGAGGCCGGCGAGCGTGGCGCCGTCGCTGGTGGTTGCGGTGGCTTGCATGGCGCCAGTCTAGGCCTGCCTGGCCGGGCCGTGGCCCTCATTGCCTGTTCGATACACGCCGGATACATGGCGATTGCAGTGGTCCGGCAGCGCAGCGAAACGGCTACGGATGCGCAGGCGTGGGATATCAGGCGAATACCCGCGGCGGCCATCCTTGCGCCATCGGCCTGACATGAGCCGCAGGGCCGCTCCCAAGACGAATCCTGCAGCCGAAGGCGAGGCCGTCCAGTGAAGCCGCTTGTTCGAGTCCCCGAGGAGCCGTGATGTCCGATCTCCCGCTTGCCCCGTCTGTCGCCCTGTCCGTTGCTTTCCTGGTCCGCCTCCGCGAGCGGCTGCAGGCGCTGCTGGTGCTGCTGCATTGGCAGATGCGCGCGCCGCTGGCGCGCGAGCTGCGGCGCCTGCGGCCAGGCCCGGCCTCGCTGCTGGGCCACGCGCTGGCGGCCCTGCTGACCGGGGGCTGCGCCAGCCTGCCGCCGCCGGATGCCGCCCGTGCGCGCTCGACGGCGCTGGAGGAGGTGGCTCACACCCGCCTGGCCCAGGCGGCACGCGCCTCCGCGGCGGGCGTCGATCCGGCGCTGTCCGGCTTCCGCCTGCTGCCCGACGGCGACCAGGCACTGGACGCGCGCATCGCGCTGGCCCGCCGCGCCCAGGTCTCGCTCGACATCCAGTACTACCTGGTGGCGGCCGACGCGACCGGCCGGCGCTTCCTGCGCGAGCTCGGCGCGGCCGCCGCGCGGGGCGTGCGCGTGCGCCTGCTGGTCGACGACCTGTACGCCAACGACAGCCGCCTGCTGCTGGCCGGCCTGGCGGCCCAGGCGAACGTGGAGGTGCGCCTGTTCAACCCGCTGCCCCAGCGCGGCGGCAAGGTGGGCACGCGCGTGGCGCTGTCGCTGCACGAGTTCGAGCGCATCAACCGGCGCATGCACAACAAGCTCTTCATCGCCGACGGAACGTTCGCCGTGATCGGCGGGCGCAACATCGCCGACGACTATTTCGAGCGCGGCGAGCCCTCGAACTTCATCGACATGGACGTGCTGTGCTCCGGGCCGGTGGTGGATGGCTTCGAGACCGTGTTCGACCGCTTCTGGAACAGCGAGCAGGCCTGGCCCGTGCGGGCGCTGCTGCCCGAGGCCGATGACGCGCAAGCCTCCGCGCAGGCGTACGCGCAGGCGCTGCAGGGCCTGCGCGGCGACCCGCCGGTGGCGCCGCTCGACCGCTTGGGCTACCGCCCCGTGGCGGCCGAGCTCGACGAGGGGCGGCTGACCCAGCATTTCGCGCCCGCGCGGCTCTACGCCGACCGCCCGGAAAAGGCGGCCACCGAAGGCCGGCCGGCGCCGGAGGCCTTCGCCCTCGAAGGCGCGCTGCAGGCGATGCGCGAGGCGCGCTTCCAGGTGCTGGTCGCCACCCCCTACCTGGTGCCGGGCGAGCGCGGCCTGGCGCTGATGCGGCGCGCGCGCGACAAGGGCCTGCGCGTGATCGTCATGACCAACGCGCAGGCCGCCACCGACGAGCCGCTGGTGCACTGGGGCTATGCCCGCTATCGGGCCGAGATGGTGCGCCTGGGAGTGGAGCTCCACGAGCTCAGCCCGGCGCTGGGCCGCCGCGCCGACGCAGCGCCCGGCGAATCCGCCTCCTCGCTCGGCCGGCTGCACGCCAAGCTGGCAGTGATCGACGGGCGACGCCTGCTGATCGGCTCGATGAACATGGACCGGCGCTCGATGCGCGCGAACACCGAACTGGGCGTGCTCATCGACAGCCCGGCCCTGGCCGTCGAGGTGACGCAGACCCTGCAGCGCGACCGCGACGTCGGCAGCTACCGCCTGCGGCCGGCTGCACGCCGCCCCGGCAACCTCGAGTGGGTGGCGCAGGAGGCGGGGCGCGAGGTGGTGCACCCGCGCGAACCCGGCCTGGGCTGGGCCGAGCGGCTGCGGCTCGGGCTGATGTCGCTGTTCGTGGCGGAGGAGTTGCTTTAGGCTGCGGGCAAGGCCGGGAGCCGGGGCCGCTCATGACAGGCCAGGCGCGCCCTCGCTGACGAATAGCCGTCCAAAGTGTGGCCTTTTACCCGCATCCAACGCCGTTGCGAGGGCCAGGATCGGTCTGAATTGAGTACCTTCGGTTTAGCATTTGTCCGCCAAAGAGGGACCTCATGAATACCTACCGCACGCTCAACCAGGCCACCGGCGTCGCCCGCACGCTCAGCGCGCAAGACCGCACCGTCATCGTGTACCGGACTTCGGACGAGCGGTACGTAACGGCTTCGCCCAAGGACCCGGTCGCCGGAACGATCGAGGGCGTGTACCGCAACGGCTATGCGGTGCGGACGGTGCTGACGCGGGGGTAGGGGCCTTTTCGACTTCCTGGCTGCGTGGCCCTATGAGGCCCTGAGGCCCTGAGGCCCTGAGGCCCTGGGACACAGGACCAGCCGGGGGCGGCATTGCTCTGCCGTCCGGCTCGCCGCTGCGCGCCGCATGGCGTCGGCGCTTTCCTACATGGCATGTCCGCGCGCTCCGATCGGGCGTTGGCCGCCGAGGTTCTTTGATCGTCCCTCGATCCAGGCTTCGGACGGGAGTGACCCATGGCGCAGACCTGTGGCGCATGCCAGACCCTCAACAGGGATGTGGCGATCTACTGTCGCCGCTGTGCCGGAAGGCTCTCGGCCGCTTCGTGTGATCCGGGCGTGCATCCGGGCGTGCGCAATGCGCCGCTGCCGCCGCGCCGGTTGCCGGCCGCGCCGCAGCGCCTGCTGCCCCGGGTAGGCATGAGCCTTGTGGCGCTGGCGAAGGGACTGGACCCACCCGCGGTGTGGGTGTCGCTCCTGCTGCTCCTGTGGTCCGCCGCTTTCGTGCTCTGGCATGTGAGCCGTACCCACGCGCAACGCCCTGTCCCCGCGCGACCCGCGGCGGTCGCTGTCGTGCATCCGCCGCCCGAGCCCCTGGTCCAGGCCACAACGACCCAGGCACCACCTCACCGCGATACCACCCCGATCACCATTGCCGCAGAGCCCGCAGAGCCCGCAGAGCCCGCAGAGCCCGCAGAGCCCGCAGAGCCCGCAGAGCCCGCAGAGCCCGCAGAGCCCGCGAAGCGCGCGAGCGATGTTCCCCTGGAGACCGTCGTGCAGTTCTATCGCGCGCTCTCCATCGGCGACGGCCATGCCGCTGCCGCCCTGGTCGCGCCCGCCAAGCGAGGCGTCGGCGCGTTCGACCCTGTCGGCATGTCGAGGTTCTACGGCTCGCTGCGGCAACCGCTCGTCCTGCGGTCCGTCCGCCGTCTCGATGGCAGCCGCATAGAGGCTCGCTACAGCTACAGGGCCACGATTGCCCGCTGCGAGGCGACTGCCATCGTGGAAACGGAGCGGGTCCGCGATGCGGCGGTGATACGCGGCATACGCGCCAATTGCTAGTTGCCCACCAACTCCGGAATCCAGGCACGCCGTCGGCCACGTCGACGCGCTGGAGCGTATCGAGGGCGGCTGTGGCCTTTCCCGGCAAGGCGGCGGGCGATCTGACGGCGCGCCTGGTGCTGCTCGATCGGCGCTGATCGACTCGCCGCAAAGAAGTCATTCGCGGCGCGGCAGAAGCCCGAATCGAGATTCTCGTTTTTTGTTGCGCATCAGGAACAGATCCGTCAGGGATCGCGAAACTTCGCCTGGGAACTGCGGGCGGCACTGGGCTGTGCATGTTGGCGCAAATGGATGCGTCGCCGCAGGTTCCGCTTACAGGAATTCATCATGCCAGTCCCACATCTCATCATCTCGGCCACGCTGATGCTGTCTTTGCTGTTGAGCGCATGTGGCGGCGGTGGCGACGATGGAAGCGGATTCGCCCGGCTGGCTGCTCTTGGAGCTGCGGGCCCGGTCACCGACGCCACGGAGCCAGGGACCCACACCACCGGCATGACCGATACCCCTGGCACAGGGACCGATATCCCTGACACAGGAACGGGTGCCGCGGGGACAGGCACCGATCTCGCGGGGACCGGCACCGCTGGCGCAAGCACAAGAACATTGGTGGCAATAAAGGCTGAGGCTCCCGGCACTGGCTGCGCCAGCGGTGGCATACGCATCGACGCGGGGCTGGACAGCGATGGCAATGGCGCGGTTTCGGCCAGCGAGGTCAGCAGCACCCAGTACGTGTGCGCTGGTGCTGCGGATTCCTCCGCAACGCTGGTGCAAATGCGCGACGAACCCAGCAGCGCATATTGCACGGCTGGAGGCAAGGCGATCAAGGTGGGGATGGATGGCAACGCCAATGGCCAGCTCGAAGCGGCCGAAACCAGCAGCACGGGCTACGTGTGCAACGGCACGGACGCCGGCAACGTCGCGAGCGCGCTCAACATGCTGGCGAGCATCGCCAGCGAGGCCGCGGGAGCGACTTGCGCCTATGGCGGCAACAAGGTCATCACGGGGGTCGACAGCAATGCGAACGGCGTTCTGGATGCGGACGAAGTCAGCGCCACGGGCTACGTCTGCAACTGCGCGGCCGGCGCCTGGGTCGGCGTCACCGGCGCGGCGGTGCAGGCGCAGTCCAACACGTGCTACATCGCCCGCAGCGATACGGCGCAGCTGGTGGTGACCTTGCCTGCCAACCCCGCCGTCGGCGATCTGGTGCGTGTCAAGGGCGCCGGGCTGGGTGGCTGGAAGATCGCGCAGAACGCGGGGCAGGCCGTCAACGCGAAGAACCTGGGCGCCGTCGCTGGCGTGCACTGGGTGGCCCGCGATTCCAGGCGGGATTGGCGAGCGGTGGCTTCCTCGGCCGACGGCAGCAAGCTGGTGGCGGTAGTGGCGGATGAGCAGATCTACACCTCGACCGACAGCGGCGTGAGCTGGACTGCGCGCGAATCCGGCAGCCGGGATTGGAATTTGGTGGCCTCCTCAGCCGACGGCAGCAAGCTGGTGGCAGCAGTGTCGTTTGGCCGGATCTACACGTCGACCGATAGCGGCGCGAGCTGGACGGCGCGCGAATCCGGCAGCCGGAATTGGTCCGGGTTGGCCTCCTCGGATGACGGCAGCAAGCTGGTGGCGGTGGTGCGCGGGGGCTATATCTACACTTCGACAGATGGCGGCGCAAGCTGGACAGAGCGCCATTCCACGCAACCGTGGGAGTCGGTAGCCTCCTCGGCCGATGGCCGCAAGCTGGTAGCGGCCGTGGACGGCGGGCAGATTCATACCTCGACCGACAGCGGTGTCAGCTGGACAGCACGCGAGTCTTACCGAGTCTGGATTGCAGTCGCCTCGTCGGCCGACGGCAGCAAGCTGGTGGCATTGGATTGGCTCGGCCTGATCTATACCTCGACCGACAGCGGAGTGACGTGGCAAGAGCGCCAGACCAACCAAGGCTGGTCGACGGTGGCCTCCTCGGCCGATGGCGACAAGCTGGTGGCGGGGCCGAGATGGCGCGACAGTCCGATCTACACCTCGATCGACAGTGGCGCGACTTGGAGGGCGAGCGAATCCAGGGGGTTGTGGAGGTGGGTGGCCTCCTCGGCCGACGGCAGCAAGCTGGTGGGGGTGGCGGCGGACTCAAGTCTTGCGACGATCTACACCTCGACTGCATCGACCACCCCTGGTGTCGGCGGCTCGATCAGCGGCACCTCGTCCGACACCATCGAGCTGCAATACGTCGGCGACGGCATGTTCACCGTGCTGGGCCACGTGGGTAGCCCGACTGTTCAATGAAGCATGCATGCAATGCATGCAAGCGCCGAGCGGTGCGCAGCTATTTGCGGGACAGTACAACTAGCCGGGTGGCATCCGCTCGAATGCCTTCAGCGAAGGATCGATGGGGTCCCACGTCAACGCGCGCACGCTGTAGGTGAGCACCTGCGGCGCGAAGCGCTCCGGCTCATCCAGGCTGCCCGCATGGACCGCGATCAGCTCCGGCGTCTCTGAGAAGCTCAGGTAGACCGGCGTTCCGCAGACGGGGCAGAAGGCGTGATCCTTCACGTTGCCGCTGTCGGCCGAGACTTTCCAATGCGTCGCCTCGCCGGTGATCGTCATCTCCGCCCGCGCGGGAAAGGTCAGGTAGGAACCGTGGCCCGTGCCGCTGCGTCGCTGGCAGTCGAGGCACTGGCAGTGGTTCTGGAAAATGGGCGCGTGCTTCGTTGCGTAGCGGATCGCGCCGCACGCACATCCGCCGGTGTAGGGCAGGCTCATACGAACAACTCCCGGTTCAGGCCAATGAATCAAGCCGCCTTGGGCTTGGCGAAGACATCGATGCCCTGCCCGGTTTCCAGCAGGGACTTCAGGCTGGAAAGGACGATCGGCCAGCCCTGCTGGACGCCCTTGGCCATTCCGCTGCCGGCCTCGAGTTCGTCGTGGGTGACTGTCAGGCGCACCATCTCCTCGTACGCCGCGACGTCGAAGCTCACGCGGCTGTAGCTGGCCGGATCGGCCGCCTGCGAGGGGCTCGCCCACGTGATGACCAGGCGCGCCGGCGGCACGACCTCGACCACCTTGCCGACCACCTGGACCGTGCGTTGCTCGTCGGCGCGCACGTGCTCCCAGGTCGATCCGGGCTTCCAGTCGGAGACGTTCTCGTGGCCCCAGTAGCGCCGCGCGATCTCCGGTTTCATGATGGCCTCGAACACCTTTTCCGGCGTCGAGCGGATGTAGGTCACATAAACGAAGCTGGTCTTGCTCATCGTCACTCTCCTTCGAGTTGTTTCTTCAGGTCGTGCAGCAGGCTGAGCCGCTGGCGTTCGAATTTCCGCACCCACCGCTCGTAGACCTCGTGCAGCGGCACCGGGTTGATGAAGTGCAGCTTTTCCCGGCCACGCCAGACCGTGCTCACCAGGCTTGCCGCCTCGAGAAGCCCGATGTGCTGCGTGACCGATTGCCGCGCCATGTCCAGGTGCTCGCAGAGCTCGCCCAGCGTCTGCCCGTTCCGCTCGCAGAGCAGGTCGAGCAGCTTTCTGCGCGTCGGGTCGGCCAGCGCCTTGAAAACCTTGTCAGCGTCCATTCGTGTGTTTGTGCGTGAGCGGATTATGCAGGTAAATGCCTGCATGTCAAGCGGGGCATCGGTCTGCGTGCCGCGGCCGCGGCACTACCACCCATGTGCGCGGCAAGGACGTTTTTGCGCGTCCTGACCGGCACCGCCGCACTGCTGCTCCAGGCTGAGCAGCGCACGAATCTGGAGCCCGGCCGGCCCTCAGAGATCCGGCTGTCCCATCGCCGGGTCGCTCACCGAATGCCGGCCGGTCTCGACGCGGCCGGCAATGCGGCGGTAGTAGGCCGGGTCGGCATCGCAGGTCACCTCGAAGTCGTACCAGTAGCCGCTCGCCTCGATGTCCCAGTGCTGCTCCTCCTCGCTGCCGCCCTTCACGCGCACGGTCCAGGGGCCGTCGTTGCGATAGGCGCGCGACTTGATCGTGAAGACGCAGGCGCGCTCGCCGTCGTTGCGCAGCTTCAGGTGCAGGTCGCCGCGGCGCCGGTGGTAGCCCACGCGGATCTCCGGCTCGGGCGCCTTGCCCGCGCGCAGGCGGTTCAGGTCGCCCTTAAAGTGGCGATGAAAGCCGTTCGGCCCGAGCACCCACAGGTCGTAGAGGCCGGCGTTGTCCGTCATCGCGGCCCAGTCGTCATCCAGCCGCTCGTTGGGCTCCACCATGTAGCGGCGCGGCAGCCGCTCCAGGTGCAGCGTGTCGTAGACGTGGAACACGGCCCCTTGCTCGCCGCTGTTGGCGAACACCAGCTTGATCGTGCCCTGCCGCGAGTTGCTGCGCGCGCTCACATGAAGCTCGTAGGGCAGGGCGCGCGAGGGCCGCGTGCCGGTGGCCTGCACCGGCAGCAGCGGGCTCGCGGGCGGGACGATCTGGGGCAGTTGCTGCTGCGCGGCGCGCAGCGCGTCGGCCTGGCTCAGGGTCTTGCGTCCCTGCAGCGTCGGCAGCGGCTCGTTGTTGGGCCGCTCGAAGTTGAAGCAGCTCGTGAGGTCGCCGCACACCGCGCGGCGGTAGCGGCTGATGTTCGGCTCCTTGACGCCGAAGCGCTTCTCCAGGAATCGGATGATCGACGTGTGGTCGAAGACCTGCGAGTTGACCCAGCCGCCGCGGCTCCAGGGCGAGATCACATACATGGGCACGCGCACGCCGGGGCCGTAGACGCGGCCGTCGGGCTTCGGCTGGCTCGTGGTGCCGGGCGGGTTGGGGTGGACGAAGCGTTCGAAGGCGATGTCCGATTCGCGCAGCGTCGTCTTGCCGGCAGGCGTGCCATCGGGGTTGAGCGAGGGCGCCGAGGGCGAGGGCACGTGGTCGAAGTAGCCGTCGTTCTCGTCGAAGTTGACCAGCAGCACGGTCTTGCTCCAGACCTCGGGCACGGCGGTCAGCGCGTCCAGCGTCTCCTGGATGTACCAGGCGCCCTGCACCGGGCTCGAGGGGCCGGGGTGCTCGGAGTAGGTGGCCGGCGCGACCACGAAGGACACCTGCGGCAGCCTGCCGTTCTTGATGTCGTTGCGGAAGGACTCGAAATAGGCGTTCGCATCGCCCAGCGGGCCCGGCATCGTATTGGCGATGCCCTTGTACAGCGGGTTGCCGGCGTCGTCGCTCGCCGGATCGTAGGCGGGCGAGAGCGCCTCATTGCTCACTGGCTTGCCCGAGGCCTCGTTGGCCTTGCGGTACTGCCTGAAGCCGGCCAGCGCGTTGTCGCCGAAGTTGTCCGGCATGTTCTGGTAGACGATCCAGCTGACCTTGGCTTCCTGCAGCCGCTCGGGGTAGGTCTTCCAGTCGTAGCCCAGCGCCGAGGAATCGATGGAGTCCCATTCGTTGTTCACCGTGGCCACGCCTGCGCCCGTCGGGCCGTTGGTGCCGGCCCACATGAACATGCGGTTGGAATTGGTGCCGGTGTGCATCGAGCAGTGGTACGCGTCGCACAGCGTGAAGGCATTGGCCAGCGCGAACTGGAAGGGCAGCTCGGCTTCCTTGTAGTAACCCATCGAGGCCGGCGTCTTGTGGCGCACCCATTGCTCGATGCGGCCGCCGTCCCAGGCGTTCTGGCCGTCGTTCCAGCTGTGCGGCGTGCCGCTGACGCGCTGCGCGTTGCCTTTGGTGAAATCGAGGTGGTAGGGCAGCACCGGCTGGCCGGCAGCGTTGTTCTGCTGCCAGACCTTGCGCCCGCCGGGCAGCGGGATGGTGAAGCGGTCGCCGAAGCCGCGCACGCCGCGCAGCGTGCCGAAATACTGGTCGAACGACCGGTTCTCCTGCATCAGGATCACCACGTGCTTGACGTCTTGGATGGTGCCGGTCTCGTGGTGCGCGGGGATGGCGAGTGCCTTGCGGATGCTGGGCGGGAAGGCGGCCAGCGTGGCGGCGGCGATGCCGGTGGTGGCGGTGCCCTGGATGAATTGGCGGCGCGAGCTCATGGGGTTCTTCTCCTCGTCGATGGGGTTGTCCGGCGCAGCGGGCGCGCGCCGCTTGTTGTGGGTGGCAAGACTAGGCATCGCCGATGTCAGCGCCGTGAAGGAGCGGTGACGTGCATGCGACGCGGGGGCATACTCGAAAAGTTCTCAACTCGCCTGAATCACTTCGAATGGACAAGGAAGTCGACCCCGACGTACTCGCGGTCATCAACGAAAAGCGCCTGACAGGGGAGAAGCGCACTCCCGTCGACATCATCGCCAGGATGGGCGTGCCCGATGCGCGCCAGAAGGCGTCCGACCACGCCTGGCTGGCAACGGGCGACAAGGTCATCACCACGATCTGGGCGGAGCTCGTCAGCGTCGCTGCAGACGGGCGTTGGTTTTGCCTGGAGTCCCTCGATGCCGAACACCGCATCGGCGGCGGCGATCGCAGCGCGACGCAGGTGCAGCGAGCCACCAACCGCCTCGACCTGCTCAAGCGCTCGCTGAATGCGGGCCAGGGCGTGCGGGCCGTGTTGCAGACGAACCGCGTTCCCATTCGCGAGCTGGAGACCGACAGGTCGGCCAAGGTGTCGATACGCGTGCCGGACGACCAGGAGTGGCACGTCGCGTCCTGGGATGCCGACCTGAAAATGGCGGTGCTGGCCCGCGGCCCGCGCGGATGGCTTCCGACCGATGACGACGTGCAGGCTGCACGCGCGCGGGGCGGCATTCCTGCCCCGCCGCCGCCTGCCTCCGGCCCGGCCTCCCTCGAAGAGGTCCAGGCGGCGGCCATGGACCACCTGACGCGGCACTTCTCGGGCTATGGATACAAGACCGAGAACGTGTCGGGCCAGGCGCTCGGCTACGACATCGAGGTCTCCGACAAGAAGGGTGCCAGCTTGCTCAAGCTCGCAGTGAAGGGAACTGCGCCCGGCTTCGCCGGCTTCAGGCTTTCGGCCGAGGAGCGTGCGTGCGCCAAGCGGGGAGATCCCTGGCGCCTCGCGGTGGTCACGGACGCAGGCGGACCGGCACCCCAGCACAAGATCTACAAGCCTGCCGAGATCGACCAGGTGCCCGGACTCGACCCCTCGGACGGATAGGCGCCCTGACGATGTTTGTCAGATGCTTCGCCCGGGCTCGATGGGCGAGCCGCTTTCGGGTGATCGCTCGTCGACGTCCGTGTCGCGCAGGGGCAGTCGCACGGCGAACATCGAGCCCTTGTCCTTGCCGTCGCAGCGGACCTCCACGAAGCCGTGGTGCGCGTCGATCAAGTCCTTGACGATCGACAGCCCGACGCCGAAGCCGCCGGAGGACTGACCCGGGTTCTCCTGAGTGAAGAGATCGAAGATGACCGGCAGCAGCTCAGGCGCGATGCCAACGCCGGTGTCCTGAACCTTGATCACCGCATAGTCTGCCTCCACGGTGCAGTGCGCCCATATCTGGCCGGCCTCGGGGGTGTACTTGATCGCGTTGTGCAGGAGGTTGAAGACGATCTGGTGGACCCGCTGGCGATCCGCGCGAATGCGCACGGGCGACGGCGGAACGATGACGAAGAGTTCCTGCCGCTTGCTGGCGGCCTGGCTCCGTATCGTTTCGACAATCTCGACCAGCTCGGCGCCGACATCGAGGTCTTCCTTGAAGAGCTGGAGCCTGCCTGCTCCGATCCGTGCCACATCCATCAGGTCGCGCATCATGCGTTCCATGTGGGCGACCTGGCGCTTGACGATGGCGAGGGGCAGCTTGTTGCGGCCGCTCGTGTCCGTCTGCTCGAGCAGGCTGGCGACGTTCAGGATCGGCGCCAGCGAATTCCGGACCTCGTGCGTCAGGCGGCCGAAGAACATGTCGCGGCCTTCCAGGTCGCGTTTAACTGCGTCCAACCGGTTCTGCAGCGTTTCGACGTGCGAGCGCTTGTTCGTTCGCTCGCTCACGACCTTGGCGAAGCCGACCAGCTGGCCGTCTTCCTTGAGCGACACCAGCGAGCCGAACACCCAGATCAGCGCGCCGTCCTTGCGCAGGTGCCAGCGGTCATCCTCCGAGCGGCCGGCGGACACCGCGATGTCGCGCTCGTGCTGCGGCATGCCGAGTGAGCGGTCATGCTCGGTGAACAGGAAGTCCAGCGGCTTGCCCAGCACCTCTGCCTCGGCGTAGCCGAACATGGCTTCGGCAGCGCCCCGCCAGCCGGCGATGTTGCTCCGCCGGTCCAGCATGATGAAGGCGTGATCCGGCGCCTGGTCCCAGAGCAGCTGCAGCAGTCTTTCCGAATCGGGTTCGGCGCTGTCTGCGTCTCCAACGGGAGTCTGTGCGCGCTTTGGTGGTGCGTTCATGAGCCACCGCGCGCCGCCTCGTTCGTTGCTGTCATCGTGCTTCAACCATGCCGGCGCTGCGTTGTAAATGCTCCAGCCTGTGTCGCCCGGGGTATGCGCGCTGTCGGACTGACTCTCCCCGTCGTGTGGGATCAGTGGGCCGGCCGGCGTCTCAGGCGATTCGTCCGAACCAGAGCAGGGACAGCGTCGCCGCCGCCATCGCCAGCAATGCCGAGAGCAGCGCCAGCACGCCGGCGAGCTCGGTCTCCCGCGTCAGCACCTGCACGCGGGAGCCGAGGTTTTCATAGACGCTGCGCAGCTTCTCTGCCGTGCCGGCGTGGTGGTACTCGCCGCCGGTCATCCGCGCCACCTCGCGAAGGGTCGGTTCGTCCAGCTTCATGTAGATGGCCATGCCATCCGGCGTCGAAGCGTCGCCTTCCAGCGTCCCGAGCCCCACCACGTAGATGCGGACACCGCGATCCGCGGCCATCTTCGCCGCCGCCAGCGTATCGACGCCGGTGGTTCGACGGCCATCGCTCAGCAGGATGATCGCGGCCGAATCGTACGAGCCCGGCGCCACCGCCGTGAAGGCCCGGGGCGGCGGCTTCGCCTTGTCGTCCAGGCTGCGACCCTGCGGCTTGCTGCCGAAGTTGATGTCGCCGAGTTCGATGCCCTGGTCCGGAAACAGCTCCGCCAGGCACAGCACGATGGCGTTGCCCACCGCCGTGCCCATCTGCATCTGGAAGCCGTCGATGCCCGCGATCACGGACGCGCGGTCCAGCGTTGCGCGCTGGGCGACCTGGCTGCTGCCGGCGAAGGTGACGAGCCCGACCTCGATCTCCCTGGGCAGGTCGCGAAGGAACAGCTTGGCCGCCTCCTGCGCGGCCACCAGGCGGTTGGGCTTGACGTCGGTCACCCGCATGCTCAGCGACACGTCCATGGCCAGCATGATCGATGACCGTGCCCAGGGCAGCGGCACCCGCGCCACGGGCCGCGCCGCGGCGATCAGCAACCCCGAGCAGGCCAGCAGGAGCAGCGCAGGCGGCAGGTGCCGCCGCCACTGGCGGCCGGCCGCCGCCTCGCGCACGATGCCCACGCTGCTGTAGCGCAGGGCTGCATGACCACGGCGTTTCAGGAGCCAGACGTACACCGCAGGCAGCAATGCAAGCGCCAGCAGGAACCAGAGGTACTCGGGCCAGAGGAAGAACATGGTGGTGCGGCCAGCGCCGGCGTGCGGATGCGCAGGAATTCTCCGCAGTGCAGCAGCATCGTGCCTGCGACGGGTCGATTTCGCAACCGCGCGGCGCTGCCCCGGTCATCGCAGCGCGTGATGGCGCCATCGTTCCTCACTGGGTGCGCTCCCGCGAAACGTTCAGGGACAGCTCAACGGTCGCTGGCCGTCGAGCGCGCCTGCGCAGCGTCGTAGATGCGCGTACGCATCAATTGCAGCGCCTGGCCCCTGCCTTGGACTGCGGGAGACACAGTCGACGTCGCCGCGACAACCAGCTCCAGGCCGGGAAAGACCCAGATGAACTGTCCGCTGTACCCGCTGGCCAGGAAGGTCTGCCGCTGCGCCTTCGAGGGCACCACCCACCACCCGTAGCCATAGGACAACCCTACTGGAGCACCGCCCGCGTTCTGGGCGGCGGTGGCGTCGGCGGCAAAGGACGACGGAAGCAACTGTCGTCCCTCCCACACGCCGTTCTGGAGAAACAGCTGGCCGAGCTTGGCCATGTCTTCGGTACGCAAGCTCAAGCCGCGCTGATACGACGGCTCTTTCATCCCGAGCGGCTTCACCAGCTGTTCGTGCGCGTAGTCTGCGAAGCCGGTGCCGACTGTCTTCTGAAGAACCTCCAGCACGAGGGCCTGCGCTGCGTTGTCGTACGCGAAGCTTTGCCCGGGTGCACTGGCCATGGGCCGTGCCCAGGCATCCCCTGCGCGGCCCGGAGAGGCGGTGCCCGTCGGGTCGTTCACCTGGAAGCCGGCGGTCATCGTCAGCAGGTGACGCAGCGTGATGTCTCTCGCGCGAGGGTCCGGATTGAGCGCATCCCACTCGGGCACCAACGCCGTCACTCGCTCGTCCAGGGTGGCAATCCGGCCTTGCTTGATGGCAATCCCCACCAGCGCAGAGACGGCGCTCTTGGCAACCGACTGCACGTTGCGCAGCACCTCGGGATTCCCGTCTCGGTGGTACTGGAAGACCAGGCGGCCTCGCAGTGCGACTGCGGCACTCTGCACATCTGGAAACTCCTCGCCGATGGCCGAAGCAACGCCCTGGAACGCGGCCGCATCCAACGCCTGTTCCTGCGGTGTCGAGCTTCTCCACTGTGCGAGAACCGACGCCGGGGAAAGCAACATGGCACCTGCCAGCGCCAGGCAACCCAAGGCCGGCGGACCGAGCCAGCGTGCGGATGGGCGAGAGGGCGTCCTGCTGCAGTCTTGCTTCATTCGGTGGCCGGGCAAGGGGGCTGGCAATGCCATCGATCTTAAGCGCGGGCTCTCTTGCAAGGCCATTGCTTCGGACCTTCCGACCAAGGATCCAACTCCGAGCCTGGCAGAAGAGTTCATCGAACTTCGCCGCAGCCTTACACGTGCTTCACCTTGGGCCTGCAGTATCGGGGCTCCTGAACAACTCCTCCAAGGAGCCGCCATGAAGAAGATGTTTTTCGCAGTGGGCACCGCAGCCGTGGTTGCATTGGCCGCATTGAGCGCTCCCGCACAGGCGCAACCCCACCATGGGGACCGCGGCTATCGCCCTCACGTGATCGTCGTTCCGCCTGCACCGCCGCGGCCCATCGTCCGCCATGGCTACCACCCGCGTCATGACCATCGCGCCGACTACTATCGGCACGACCGTCGTGCCGGCTACCGCCATGCGCGCCGGGACAGCGACGGTGACGGCGTGCCCAATCGCTACGACCGCAACCCGCACAACCCGTATCGCCGCTGAGCGGAGGGGGCGGGGGCAGCCCCCGGAGGCAGAATCCGGTGTGCAGGGCCGGGCGCAGGGAAGTTGCTGGCAAACTCGGCCCCACCCCCTCCACCACCGGTACCGGCATGCGCGTCAAATCCTCTTTCCTGGCCATCGCGCTCGCGGTAGCGGCGCCTGCAATGGCGCAGCCGGCAGGCCAGGTCGACACCGCTGCCTGCAAAGCCGAGGAGGAGGCACTCGAGCAGGAAATGGCCGTGGCCCGCTCCAGGGGCCAGATGCTGCGCCGGCGGGAACTTGCCGAGGAATTGGCCGCACTGCAGGCCCGTTGCAAGACGCTGGCACCGGCACAGAGCCGGGCGGCGCGCATCGAGAGGCTGGAGCGGGAAATCCGGGGGTTGCGGCTCGAGCTCGAGCGAGCCGAGGAGGAGCTTCGCGAGCTGACGCGCGGCGGTTGACGTCGCAAGACCGGAGGGGCAACGACCCTCACGCTGCCGGACTGCCTCCCCGCGTGCTATCGGGATTTCGAACGAGCTGCGGGCAGCAACGTTTCAGCGCGGATCGCGTCGATCAGGAAACGCACGAAGCCCTTGGCCGCGTCGGACAGCGCCCGCCCGGCCAGCGTCTCCACCTCGAAATGGCGTTCGTTCATCTCCCGGTCGCGCAGCGGAACCGCCACCAGCGTCCTGGCTAGAAGCCGGGTCCGAATGGACAGCTCGCCATAGAACGCGATGCACTCGCGTGCTGCACCCGCGAAGCTCACCAGCGCATCGGCGTGGTTGCTCGACATGGCGATCCGGTACTGCAGGCCCTGCCTGCTGCAGCTGATGTCGAGCAGTTGCCGGATCGAGCTGTTGGGCAGCGGAAGTGCCAGCGGGTACGCGGCCACCTGGCTCAGGGAAAGTTGGCCCTGCCCGGCCAGCGGGTGCTCGCGGGACATGACGGCAAGGATGGGACTCGGATGGCGCAGTTCCACCTGGATGCCAGCCTCCGGAACCGAGCTCAGGGTGACGCCGACGTCCGCCTCTGCGTCGCGGATGCGGCGCGGGATGTCTCGCTGGCCGCAGACCTCCAGGTGGAAGCGGATGCCTTCGTACTTTTCCTGGAAGCGGGCGATGAGCGTCGGAATGAAATCGAAGGCGAACCCCTCGGCGCTGACCACGCGCACGAAGCCGCTGCGCAGGCCGCGTAGCGCGGAGATGTCGTTCAGCACGCGCTCGTTGTCCTGCTGCGCCCGCTTGGCGTGCGCTGCCAGCAGTTCCCCTGCGGCGTTGGGCACCATGCCGCGGGCGTGGCGTTCGAACAGCAGGCTGTCCATCTCGCGCTCGAGGCGCGCCACCTGGCGGCTCACCGCGGACGGGGCCACGTTCAGCTTCGAGGCCGCTTCCTTGACCGAGCCAGTCCGCACGACTTCGAGGAAGTAGCGCACGGCGGTCTCCTGGAGCAAATGGCCAGCCATGGGTGTGGATTGCGATTTCGGCAACGAAAGATTCTAAACATGGCGCTTGATGCAACGCATGCTCACTTCTACGATGAATGACAACTGCTCCGCGGCGCTTTCTTCCAATCCCTCTTTCTTCCGATCTGCAAGAGCCCGATGAAGATCCTCTCCCTCCTGGCCGGCTGTGCGCTGGCTTCCTGTCTAGGCATGGTCGGCACGAAAGTCGTCGCTGCCGAAGGCGACTTCCCATCGCGGCCGATCTCGCTGGTGATCCCCTTCCCGCCCGGCGGGGCCACCGACGTGCTGGGCCGTGTGATCGGAGCGCGCCTGGGCAGGGAGCTGGGCCAACCGGTGGTGATCGACAACCGCGCGGGCGCCGGGACCATCATCGGCGCGACCTACGTCTCCAAGGCCGCGCCGGACGGCTACACGCTGCTGGTGAGTTCGGGCACCACGTTCACGGTCAACCCGGCGATCCGCAGCAACCTGCCCTACGACCCGGTCAAGGGCTTCGACCCGATCGGGATCGCCGGTCGCACCGCCCTCATCCTGCTGGCGAACAAGGACGTTCCCGTGCAGAACTTCAAGCAGTTCGTCGACTACGTGAAGGCCTCGCCGGGCAAATACGCCTACGGCTCGTTCGGCAGCGGCACTACCGCGCACTTCGCCGGCGAGACCCTCCTGAATGCCGCCGGGCTGAAGATGACGCACGTGCCCTACAAGGGGAGCGCGCCGGCCATGACCGATCTCATCGGCGGGCAGATCCCGTTCAGCGTCGACACGGTGAGCGCCGCCATTCCGCAGCTGGCCGGAGGAAAGGTCAAGGCGATCGTGGTGACGACTGCGAAGCGCTCGGCGCTGCTGCCGGCCGTGCCTGCGATGGGCGAGAGCGGCTACCCCGGCATCGACATGGACACCTGGCTCATCGTCGCCGGACCCAAGGGCCTGCCGCCCGCCACCAAGGCCAGGCTCGAGAAGGCGCTGGCGGTCACCATGGCCGATCCGGACACTCGCGCGAAGCTGGTCGCGGCGGGACTGGAGCCGGCCTACAGCAACGCGGCCGCGGCCAGCGAACTGATCAACAGGGAGCTGCCGCTGATGCGTGCCGTGGCCGCCCGGTCCAACATCACGGCGGACTGAGCATGGCCATGTTCGTGCCTACGGCTGCCGGCGAACTCGTCGAGACCTCCGCGGTCGAGCTGCGCCGCCTCATCGGTACCAAGGCACTCTCGCCGGTGGAGCTGCTGGAGGCATGCATCGCGCAGATCGAGAAGGTGAACCCGTTCGTGAATGCCATCACCGCCACCTGCTTCGAGCGCGCGCGTCGCGAAGCACTCGCCGCCGAGGCGGCCGTCATGGCCGGCGACCCCCTCGGGCTTCTGCACGGGTTGCCCCTGGGCGTGAAGGATCTCGAGCCCACGGAGGGCCTTCTCACCACCTGGGGCTCGCCCCTGTTCCGCAACCATGTGCCGGCCGAGGACATCGAGCTGGTGGCGCGTCTGCGCCGGGCCGGGGCGATCGTGGCCGGGAAGACGAACGTCCCCGAGATGGGCGCGGGCGCCAACTCACGCAACGCGGTCTGGGGCGCGACCGGCAATCCCTTCAATCCGGATCTCAATGCGGGAGGATCCTCCGGCGGGTCCGCCGCCGCCCTGGCCTGCGACATGCTGCCGGTCTGCACCGGCTCCGACACCGGCGGGTCCCTCCGCATCCCCGCCGCCAAGTGCGGCGTGGTGGGTTTCAGGCCCTCCCCCGGTATCGTGCCCAGCGTGCGCAAGCTGCTGGGCTGGACGCCGATCTCGGTCGTGGGCCCGATGGGGCGAACCGTCGAGGACGCCTGCCTGCAACTGGCCGCATCGGCCGGCATGCACCCGGGCGACCCGCTGAGCTATCCGCTCGACGCGCTTTCCTTCCAGAAGCCCGCCGACGTCGACCTGAGCCGGCTGCGCGTGGCATGGACAGAGGACTTCGGCACCTGTGCGGTGGACGAGAACATCCGCATCACCTTCCGCCGCAAGATCGAGAGCATGCGGCATCACTTCCAGCGCTGCGACGAGATCCGGCTCGACCTCGGCGAGGTTCACAAGTGCTTCGACGTGCTGCGCGCCGAGGCCTTCGTCGCTGGCATGCAGGCTGCGTACGAGAAGGACCCGAACAACCTCGGCCCCAACTCCCGCGCGAACTACGAGATGGGCCTGCGGATGAGCCTGCTGGACAGCGCCTGGGCGCAGGCCGAGCAGACCCGCCTGATCCGGAAGTTCCAGGACGTCTTCGCGGATGTCGACCTGATCCTGTCGCCCACCACGCCCGTCTCGCCCTTTCCGTGGACGCAGCTCTACGCGGACACGATCAACGGCGAACGGCAGGAGAACTATTACCGCTGGCTGGCGCTGACCTACGTGGTGACGCTGGTCACCCATCCCGCGCTCTCGCTGCCGTGCGGTGTCGATCATGCGGGCATGCCCTTCGGGCTGCAGATCGTCGGGGGCTTCAGATCAGACCATCAGGTCCTGGGCGCCGCGCACGCGATGGAGCGGGCGTTCTCGTCGAGCGCCGAGCTTCGCCGCCCGCGCCCGGACCTGCACGCACTGGTGAAGTCGCGGCCGCAGCCGCCACTCCGATCCATCGTCACCGCCGCGCCCGATGCGCAGCCTGCTGCGAGTGCCTCGGACCGGGCGTCGGTTTCGGTGGTCTAACGTGAACTAGCCCAGCGCCAGCCGCGTCCCCATCCCGCCCACCGCCTTGCGGATCCCGTCCGGCCCGTAGAAGGGCAGGGCCGCCGCTTGCAGGTAGTGCAGCGCGTTTCGCGTGAAGTCGAGGTGGCCATGGACCATGGCGCCGTTGCGGCGGTTGCCGGCCTTGGCGCGCTCGGCGAGCTGCAGCAGGGCGGCCCAGGCCTCCTGCGCGGTGGTCCCGGCCGCCGTCGCGGCGGCGTCGGCTCCGGCGCGGCCGGGTTCGAAGCCCATCGCCACCTGGGCCGATTCGCGGGCCCGGTCCAGCGCCGTCATGCGGTCGAGCAGGGCGGCCTTGCGTTCGGTGAGCGGCGCCAGGTCGTTGAAGAGGCCGTCCTGCATGGCCCGCTCCTCCTGCGCCAGCACGCCGAGGAACTCTTCCACGCAGGCCTTCTCGGCCAGCAGATGGGGCAGCAGCATGGCACTCATCTTTCTCAGCCCTCGTTCTTGCCGCTGAGCAGGTCGCGCACGTTCTTCAGGAGGCCGTCGGCGATGCGCTCGGGATGCACCGTGTACTCGCCGGCGAGGATGGCCTTGCGGATGTCGGCGACGCGCGCCGCATCGAAGTCGGTGTTCGGGCCGCTGGGCAGCGAATGAACCTGGGCCGAGGACAGCTGCACTGCGTCCTTGGCCTGTTCGGCGGCCTCGGCGCCGGCGGCCGGCTGGGCCTTGGCGCCCTTGGCGGTGCGGGAGATGGAGGTGGCCGAGGAGGCGGGTTGGTCGATTTTCAAGATGGTTCCTCAAAGGGCTGATCGCTTTATCGGCAGGCCAGGCACGAACTTTAGGGTCGAAGTACGGGAGGGTTGTAACGGCCCCTCATTGGGCCAGCCGGATCTGGCCCTCCTCGTCGGCCACCCCGCTGACCAGGCGGCCGTCCCGGGTCTTGGCCCGGACGGCGGCGCCGATCTCCGCGCGGCTCAGGGCGCGCGCCTCGGTGCTGACGGTGAAGCCGACCCCTTCCGCGACCACCTGCACCGTCTGGCCCTGCTGGATCACGACCGTGCCGCGCAACTGCTCGCGCCGCAGCGGCGCGCCGGGCGCGATGCGGTTGGCGGCCACCAAACCCTTGAGCTCGGCGGGGTCGCCCAGGATCGACTTCGGCAGCGCCGTCAGGTCCCCGGTGCGCGCCGCCACGTCGCCGGCACGCAGCGGCTGGCCGGCCTCGATGGCGCGTGCGGCCACCAGGTAGCGGCCTTCGAGCGCGACGTGCGCCTGCACGTAGCGCGTCCAGGGCCGCTCGCCCGGGCAGCGCAGGCCGACCGAGACGCGGCCCCAGGCGGAGGCTCCGTTCGGCAGGAATGCTTCGAGCGCCTCGCAGGCCGGCAGGGGCGAGCGCAGCGTCACGCGGATGCGGGCCTGGCCCGGCAGGCCGGCGGTCTGTGTCTTCAGGAACTGCTCGACCACGCCGCGCGCATCGCCGCCGTCCGGCGGCGCGGCCGAGCTGGCGCCGGCGCTCAGGCCGCCAGCCAGGACGACCGAGAGAAAGCGAAGGAATAGGCGGGTCTTGTCCATCATCGGTGGGTCAGATTCTAGGAACCGAAGGGCTCGCGGCAAGGTGCGAAGTGCACGCCAAATGCCCCTTTGTTCGACCCATTGCAAAAGCGGGTCGTGCATAGACTCGCTTTCCATCTGTCGCCACGCCTTCCCCTGGCCGCGACGCCAACGATGGAGCTCCCATGATCGACAAGCTGGATGCAGCGCTTCGGTTCAGCCGCGAAGCCCTGAACCTCCGGGTCCAGCGCCAGGAAGTGCTGGCCGCCAATATCGCCCATGCCGACACGCCCAACTACAAGGCACGGGACTTCGACTTCGCGAGCCGGCTCAGCCAGGCCGTGGAGCAGGGCCGCGGCGGCGCCTCGATGAGCATGGCCACCACCTCGGCGCGCCACCTGCACGGTGAGGCCTCGGCGATGCCCGATGCCGACCTGCTCTACCGCGTGCCGGCGCAGTCCAGCATCGACGGCAACACCGTCGAGATGGATGCCGAACGCATCGCCTTCGCCGACAACGCGATGCGCTACGAGGCCAACCTCACGGTCATGAGCGCCAAGATCAAGTCGCTGCTGGCGGCGGCGCAGCAATAAGGAGCCGCGATGCCATTGCCCAGCGCCTCCATGAACATCTTCGACGTCGCCGGCTCCGCGATGGCCGCGCAGTCGCAGCGCATGAACGTGACCGCGAGCAACCTGGCCAACGCCGAGAGCGTGGCCGGCCCCGACGGCCAGCCCTACCGCGCCAAGCAGGTCATGTTCGAGGTCGCGGCCTCGGGCCAGCAGGACATCGGCGGCGTGAAGGTCTCCGGCGTGGTCGAGGACAGCTCGCCCCCCAGGATGGTCTACGACCCCAAGAGCCCGCATGCCAACGCGCAGGGCTACGTGAGCATGCCCAACGTGAACGTCGTCGAGGAGATGACCAACATGATCTCCGCCTCGCGCAGCTACCAGGCCAACGTCGAGGTGCTCAACACCGCCAAGACGCTGATGCTCAAGACCCTGACGGTCGGCCAGTAATCCTTCGACAACAAGCAAGCCCCCCGCCATGGCCATCAACGACGCCCTCTCTTCCCTCAACGGAACCAGCTCGACCACCCAGAACAGCAACACCGTGAGCGGCTCCGACAGCGAACAGCGCTTCCTCAAGCTGCTGGTGACGCAGCTCAACAACCAGGACCCGCTCAACCCCATGGAAAACGCCGAGCTCACCTCGCAGCTTGCGCAGATGAGCACGGTCAGCGGCATCGAGAAGCTCAACAGCACGCTGTCCGGCCTGGTCAACCAGACCGGCTCCAACCAGGTGCTGCAGGCCGCGTCCCTGATCGGCTACAACGTGCTCTCGCCCGGCAACCAGATCGGCACCTCCGCGCCCAAGGACGGCGAGGAGCCCGCGCCCGTGCCCTTCGCGGTGCAGTTGCCCGGCACGGCCGGCGACGTGCAGGTCAAGATCGTCGATGCCGCAGGCCATACCGTGCGCACCCTCGAACTCGGCTCCATGACCGAGGGCGTCAACGCCGTCACCTGGGACGGCAAGGCCGACGACGGCTCCGCGGTGCCGGCCGGCAACTACAGCTTCTCCGTGGTCGCCACCAACGACGGCACGAACGTCGAGGCCACCGCGCTCACCTTCGCGCAGGTCGCGGCCGTCAAGCAGGGCGCGAACGGGGTCACGCTGGAGTTGGCCAACGGCCGCAGCATCAGTCTCGACGACGTCCGCATGTACCTCTGAACTCTTCTCTCCCGGGCCTCTCGCGTGGACGCAGGGGCCGCTTCATCCACGCACAGCAACAAGGATCGATCATGAGTTTCTCCCAGGGCATCAGCGGCCTGAACGTGGCCGCCGCCAACCTCGACGTCATCGGCAACAACATCGCCAACTCGGGCACCGTGGGCTACAAGTCGGCGGCCGCCACCTTCCAGGACATCTACGCCGGTTCGCGCATCGGGCTCGGCGCCTCGGTCTCGGGCGTGGTGCAGAACTTCACCCAGGGCGTCACGCAGACCAGCAGCCGCCCGCTCGACGTGGCCATCCTCAACGGCGACGGCTTCTTCCGCCTCTCCAGCCCCAGCGGCGAAGTCATGTACTCGCGCAACGGCCAGTTCACCCGCGACAAGGAAGGCTTCATCGTCAACAGCCAGGGCCTGCGCCTCACCGGCTACGGCGTGACGGCGGCCGGCGGCCTCTCCGGCGGCACGCCCACCGCACTGCAGGTGCAGACCACCTCGATGAACCCGAACGCGACCACCGGCGTGCAAGCCGAGTTCAACCTCGATTCGCGCCTGGCCGTGCCGAGCAAGACGCCCTTCGATGCCGCCGACTCCGGCACCTTCAACTACTCCAACTCCATCGGCCCGGTGTACGACTCGCTGGGCAACCCGCACGAGCTCACCGCCTACTTCGTGAAGACCGGGCCCAACGCCTGGAGCGTGTACGCCCAGGGCGACGGCGCGGCCATCGGCGCCGGCGCCATCACCAATCTCACCTTCGACACCAACGGCAATCTCACGGCTCCTGCCGGCGGGACCTTCAACATCGCGGGCCTGGACTTCGGCAACGGCTCGGCCGTCATGAACATGGCCGTGGACCTGTCGGGCACCACCCAGTTCGGCAATGCCAACGGCATGACCAAGCTCAGCCAGGACGGCTACACCTCCGGCACGCTGACCGCCTTCTCGATCAATCCCGACGGCACCATCACCGGCAAGTTCTCGAACGAGCAGACCAAGCTGATGGGCCAGGTGGTGCTGTCCAGCTTCGCCAACCCCAACGGCCTGGAGCCCAAGGGCGGCAACGCCTGGGCCGAGACGCAGGCCTCGGGCTCGGCGCTCACCGGCACGCCGGGCGAGGGCACCAAGCAGGGCTCGCTCGAATCGGGCGCGCTCGAGGCATCCAACGTGGACCTCACCTCCGAACTGGTGAACCTGATCGTTGCCCAGCGCAGCTACCAAGCCAACGCGCAGACGGTGAAGACGCAGGACCAGGTGGTCCAGACGCTCATCAACATCCGCTGAGCGGCCGCAGGAGTAGCACCCAGTGGACCGCATGCTCTATGTCGCCATGAGCGGCGCCAAGCAGGCCATGGAACAGCAGGCCTCGGTCGCCAACAACATGGCGAACGTCTCGACGCCGGGCTTTCGCGCGCAGGTCAACAGCTTCCGCGCGGTGCCGGTGGTGGGCGAGGAGCCGACCACGCGCGCCTTCGTGGTCGCCACCACGCCGGGCGCCGACTTCAGCCACGGCCCGCTGACGCAGACCGGCCGCGAGCTCGATGTCGCGGTCCAGGGCGACGGCTGGCTGGTGGTGCAGACGCCGGACGGTGGCGAGGCCTACACCCGCGTGGGCAACCTGCAGGTCGGCGCCGACGGCCAACTGCTGACCATGGGCGCGCGTCCTGTGGTGGGCGAGGGCGGCGCGCTGGTGGTGCCGCCCGGCTCCCAGGTGCAGATCGCCGCCAACGGCGCCATCACCGCGCGTGGCGCGGGCGATCCGCTGGTGGGCGTGGCCGAGGTCGGCCGCCTCAAGCTGGTCAACCCGCCGACCGCGGACCTGGTGCGCGGCGAGGACGGCCTGTTCCGCATGCGCGAGGGCCTGCCGCCGGCCGAGGCCGACGCGGCCGTGGCCGTGGTCAGCGGCGCGGTCGAGGGCAGCAATGTCAATCCGGTCGAGGCCATGGTTTCCATGATCGCCCAGGCGCGCAGCTTCGAGATGCAGATGAAGTCGATGCAGACCGCGAACGAGAACGCCCAGTCGGCCAACAAGCTCCTCGCGTACGGCTGATCCCCATTCAGAAACAAGGACCCACACACCATGACACGTTCGCTCGAAATCGCGAGGACCGGCCTCGATGCCCAGCAAGCCCAGCTGGACGTGATATCCAACAACCTGGCCAACGTCGGCACCACCGGCTTCAAGCGCAGCCGCGTGGTGTTCGAGGACCTGATGTACCAGAACCTGCGCCAGGTCGGCGGCCAGACCTCCGACCAGACGCGCCTGCCTTCCGGACTGCAGGTGGGCACCGGCGTGCGGGTGGTCGCTACCGAGCGCCTCCATGCGCAGGGCAACATGACCAAGACCGACAACCCCAAGGACGTGGCCATCAACGGCGACGGCTTCTTCCAGGTGCTGATGCCCGATGGCACGACCGCCTACACACGCGACGGCTCCTTCCAGACCGACCGCGACGGCCAGCTGGTCACCGCGAGCGGCTTCCCGATTCAGCCGGCCATCACCATTCCGCAGAACGCGACCGGCCTGACCATCGGACGCGACGGCATGGTGTCCGTCACGCAGGCGGGCAGCACCGCGACCGTGCAGATCGGCCAGCTGCAGCTCGCGACTTTCCTCAACCCTACGGGCCTTCAGAGCCTGGGCGAGAACCTGTATGCCGAAACCGATTCCTCCGGCGCGCCCAATCAGCTCAATCCGGGATTGGAGGGCGCGGGCATCCTCAGCCAGGGCTACGTGGAATCGTCCAACGTGAACGTGGTCGAGGAGCTCGTCAACATGATCAAGACGCAGCGCGCGTACGAGATCAACAGCAAGGCGGTGCAGACCTCCGACCAGATGCTGCAAAGGCTGGCCCAGCTATGACCTCCCGCAGGTTGGCCCGGTTCCGCGGTGTCGCTGGAAGGGGTGTGGTGGCGTTGTTGGGTGTCTTGCTGGCCGCCGGCTGCGCGCAGATCCCGCGCGAGCCGCTGGTGCACCAGCCGATGACGGCGCGCGCCAACCCCTACGCGCCCCTGCCGGCGCCGCGCGCCACCGGCGCCATCTTCCGCGACGGGCCGGGCGCCAATGCGCTGTTCGAGGACCGCCGGCCGCGCAACATCGGCGACATCCTGACCATCGTCATCAGCGAGAAGGTCAATGCCAGCAAGAACTCGGGTGCCAACGCCAGCCGCAACGGCAGCCTCACCGCCGCGTTCCCGACCATTCCCAAGTTGCTCGGTGGGCTGCTGGACGACCAGGACGCCAAGCTCTCGGGCAACAACATCCTCACCGCCAAGGGCGGCGCCAACGCCAATAACACCTTCAACGGCGTGATCACCGTCACCGTGGTGGACGTGATGCCCAACGGCAACCTGCTGGTGTCCGGCGAGAAGCAGATGGGCATCAACCAGGGCACCGAGTTCATCCGCTTCTCGGGCGTGGTGAACCCGCGCACCGTCTCGGGCAGCAACACCGTGCCCTCCACGCTGGTGGCCGATGCGCGCATCGAGTACACGGCCAAGGGCTACATCGACGAGGCGCAGCACATGGGCTGGATGCAGCGCTTCTTCCTGAACGTCATGCCGTTCTGATGGCTCTCCCCCAGGTTGGCTCACTTCGTGTAGCCGCCCACCCCCTCACCGGGGGCGACACCAGCGGCCCGGCAAAGCCGGTTCCGCGGTGTCCCCCGAACGCGGCCCGTTCCGGTGCCGCTCTGAAAGAGAGAGTTTGTTTATGAGCTTGTCGCGATATTTGATGACCGGGATTGCAGCGCTTTGTGTGTTGACGTCTCCCGCGCATGCCGAGCGCATCAAGGAGCTGGCCAGCATCCAGGGCGTGCGCGACAACCCGCTGATCGGCTACGGCCTGATGGTGGGCCTCGACGGCACGGGCGACCAGACCATGCAGACGCCCTTCACCACGCAGAGCCTGAACAACATGCTGCAGCAGCTGGGCATCAGCATCCCGGCGGGCGTGAACATGCAGCTCAAGAACGTGGCGGCGGTGATGGTCACGGCCACGCTGCCGTCCTTCGCGCGGCCGGGCCAGACCATCGACGTCACGGTCTCCTCCATGGGCAACGCCAAGAGCCTGCGCGGCGGCACGTTGCTGATGACGCCGCTCAAGGGCGTGGACGGCGCGACCTATGCGATCGCGCAGGGCAACATGGTGGTGGGCGGCGCCGGTGCCTCGGCCAGCGGCAGCAAGGTGCAGATCAACCAGTTGAGCTCGGGCCGCATTCCCGGCGGCGCGCTGGTGGAGCGCACGGTGGAAGCGCCGGTGGGCGGCGAGGGCACCTTCTCGCTCGAGCTCAACCGCTCCGACTTCGGCACCGCGCAGCGCGTGGTGGAAGCCATCAACCGCCAACTCGGCCCCGGCATCGCCGAAGCGGCCGATGCCCGCATGATCCGCGTGCGTGCCCCGCAGACGCAGGAGCGCGTCGGCTTCCTTGCCCGCCTGGAGAACATCGAGGTGACGCCGATGCAGGCGGTGGCCCGCGTGGTGATCAACGCGCGCACCGGCTCGGTGGTGATGAACCAGGCGGTGCGCGTCAACGACTGCGCGGTGGCGCACGGCAATCTCTCGGTCGTCATCAACACCGAACCCGTGATCAGCCAGCCCGGGCCCTTCTCGGGCGGCTCCACGGTCGTGGCGCAAACATCGCAGATCTCGGTCTCGCAGGGCGGGGGCGCGCTGCAGATGGTGCGTGGCGGAGCCTCGCTCTCGGACGTCATCAAGGGCCTGAACAGCCTGGGCGCCAATCCGCAGGACCTGGTTTCCATCCTGCAGGCGATGAAGAGCGCGGGCGCACTGCGCGCAGAACTCGAGATCATCTGAGGCCGCGGCATGGGGATGACCACCGACAACCGCAGCGCCGCGCTCGACCAGCGCTTCGCGCTCGACGTGCAGGGCGTCGACGCCCTGCGGCGCACCGTGCGCAGCTCGCCCGAGGAGGGGCTGAAGCAGGTGTCGCGGCAGTTCGAGGCGCTGTTCATGAACATGGTGCTCAAGAGCATGCGCCAGGCGGTGCCGCAGAGCGGCCTGCTCGACAGCCAGAACGAGAAGCTCTACCTTTCGATGTTCGACCAGCAGCTCACGCAGAACCTGTCGGGGCGCGGCGTGGGGCTGGCCGAGGCGATGCTCGCGCAACTGAGCCGCAGCCTTCCATCGTCCGTGCCGCAGGGCGATGGCGATGCCGCGGGCATGTCGCTCGCGCCGCCGGGCGCCTTCGCGCTCAAGCCGCAGGCGGGCATTCCGCTGGGCTCGTCGCCCACCCCGGCAGCGGTGCCGGCGGCGCGGCGCTCCGCGGACCTGAGCCTGTACCAGAGCAACGTCGAGCGCCCGCCCGCCACGGTGGATTCGCTGCAGGGCAAGGTCGACGCCTTCGTAGAGCGAATGGGCGCCTCGGCCCAGGCCGCGAGCGAAGCCAGCGGCGTGCCCGCGCCGCTGATCCTGGCGCAGGCCGCGCTCGAATCGGGCTGGGGCAAGCGCGAGATCCGCGCCGACGACGGCACGCAGAGCTACAACCTGTTCGGCATCAAGGCCGATCGCGGCTGGAAGGGCCCGACGGTCGAGACCACCACGACCGAGTACGTGGACGGGGAGCCGCAGAAGGTGCGCGCGAAGTTCCGGGCCTACGGCTCCTACGAGGAGGCCTTCACCGACTACGCGAAGTTCATCACGCGCAACCCGCGCTACGCCAACGTGCTGGCCACCGACGACCCGGCCGCGGCCGCGCACGGCCTGCAGAAGGCGGGCTACGCCACCGATCCGCAGTACGGGCACAAGCTCGTTCGCATCATGCAGAAGTTCACCTGAACCTAAAGGAATACCTCCATGGCTGAAATCGCAAGCCTGCGCCCGCAGGCCGACATCCCGGCACCCGTCGGCAACCGGCTGGAGGTGGTCACCTTCACGCTGGGCGAAGAGGAATACGGCATCGACATCCAGAAGGTGCAGGAGCTGCGCGGCTACGACGCGGTGACGCGCATCGCGAACGCGCCGGAATTCATCAAGGGGGTGGTGAACCTGCGCGGAATCATCGTTCCGATCATCGACATGCGCATCAAGTTCGCGCTGGGCGCGCCGACGTACGACCAATTCACGGTGGTGATCGTGCTGAACATCGGCGGGCGCGTGGTGGGGATGGTGGTGGACAGCGTGTCGGACGTGATCACGCTGGGCGCGGAGCAGATCAAGCCTGCGCCGGAGATGGGCGCAGCGCTGGACACCGACTACCTGATCGGGCTGGGCACGCTGGAGGAGCGGATGCTGATCCTGGTGGACATCGACAAGTTGATGTCGAGCGAGGAGATGGGCCTGATCGAAATGATCGCAGGCTGACTGGGCACATTGGTTCAACGAGAGAGCCGGCCGGGCGCCGGTGAAAGGGAGTGAGATGAAGAACTGGAAGATCGGCACCCGCCTGGGCATCGGCTTTGCGCTGGTGCTGGCATTGCTGGCCATCGTCGCGGGCATCGGCGTGCTGCGCCTGCAGAACGTGGGCGAGGCGACCGAGGAGATGGTGCAGCGCTCGCTGGTGAAGGAGCGCCTGGCCGCGACCTGGCTGCAGAACACCAGCAACAACAGCGTGCGCACCTTCGCGCTGCTCAAGAGCAACGACGCCGAAGTGCAGGACTACCTGCAGAAGAACATCACCAAGACCAGCGCGCTCATCTCGCAGACGCAGAAGAAGCTCGAGGAGCTGCTGGACACGCCCGAGGAGCAGGCGATCAGCGCCGAGATCAAGAAGCGGCGCAGCGAATACCTGGGCCTGCGCAACGGCATCCTCAAGCTCAAGACGGAGGGCCGGCAGGACGAGGCGGCACGGCTCACCAACGAGAAGCTGATCCCGATGCTCGACGCCTATGACGCCAGCATCCGCAGCATGCTGACGCACCAGGCCGCGCGCATCGACCTCGCCGCCGGTTCCATCGACGCGCTCTACCGTTCGGGGCGCGTGAACGTGATTGCGCTGGCCCTGGTCGCGCTGGCACTTGGCGCGGTGCTGGCCTGGCTGCTGACGCGCAGCATCACGCGCCCGCTCAACGAGGCGGTGCAGGTGGCCCAGACCGTGGCCGTCGGCGACCTGCGCAGCGAGGTGGTGGTGAAGACGAGCGACGAGACCGGCCTGCTCATGCAGGCGCTCCAGGGCATGAACGCCAACCTGGCGCGCGTGGTGGGCCAGGTGCGCAACGGCACGGACACCATCGCGGCGGCCTCCACGCAGATCGCTTCAGGCAACCAGGACCTCTCGACGCGCACCGAGCAGCAGGCGAGCTCCCTGCAGCAGACGGCCGCCTCGATGGAAGAGCTGACCTCCACCGTCAAGCAGAACGCCGACAACGCGCGGCAGGCCAATCAACTGGCGCTTTCGGCCTCGGAAGTGGCGGTGAGGGGAGGCCATATGGTCAACCAGGTGGTGGACACCATGGCTTCCATCCATGCCTCCTCGAGGAAGGTCGTCGACATCATCGGCGTGATCGATGGGATTGCCTTCCAGACCAACATTCTGGCTTTGAACGCCGCGGTCGAGGCCGCCCGCGCCGGCGAACAGGGCCGCGGCTTCGCGGTGGTGGCATCGGAAGTGCGCAACCTCGCGCAGCGCTCTGCGGCCGCAGCCAAGGAAATCAAGGGCCTGATCGACGACTCGGTGGGCAAGGTCGATGCCGGCACGGCGCTGGTGGGCGAAGCCGGCAAGACGATGGAAGAGATCGTGGGCAGCATCCGCCGCGTGACCGATATCGTGGGCGAGATCAGCGCGGCGAGCCACGAGCAGACGCAGGGCATCGAGCAGATCAACCAGGCGATCACGCAGATGGACCAGGTGACGCAGCAGAACGCGGCGCTGGTGGAAGAGGCCGCCGCCGCCGCGCAGTCGATGCAGGAACAGGCCGGCAGCCTGGTCGAGGCGGTGAGCGTGTTCAAGCTGGATGTCCGCACGCGTGCACTTGTTTTCGAGCGCGAGCCTCAAGACTGGCGCGCAACTGCCGATAACTGATCGAGCACCGCGCCAACAGCCGGTTGGCCACCGAACCCGCGAATTTCTTCAGAGAGATCAAGACATGCTGAACAAGACCCACGAATCCGCCCACCAGGCCGTGCCCGGCACGGTCGCCTCCCTCGCCTCCGGCGGCCGCCCGCTGGAATTCCTGGCCTTCACGCTGGGCGAGGAGGAATACGGCATCGACATCCAGAAGGTGCAGGAGCTGCGCGGCTACGACGCGGTGACGCGCATCGCGAACGCGCCGGAATTCATCAAGGGGGTGGTGAACCTGCGCGGGATCATCGTTCCGATCATCGACATGCGCATCAAGTTCGCGCTGGGCGCGCCGACGTACGACCAGTTCACGGTGGTGATCGTGCTGAACATCGGCGGGCGCGTGGTGGGGATGGTGGTGGACAGCGTGTCGGACGTGATCACGCTGGGCGCGGAGCAGATCAAGCCTGCGCCGGAGATGGGTTCGGCGCTGGACACCGACTACCTGATCGGGCTGGGCACGCTGGAGGAGCGGATGCTGATCCTGGTGGACATCGATCGGCTGATGTCGAGCGAGGAGATGGGCCTGGTGGAAAGGATCGCTGCCTGATCTGGCTCTCCCCCAGGTTGGCTCACTTGGTGTAGCCGCCCACCCCCTGCCGGGGGCAACACCAGCGGCCCGGCGAAGCCGGTTCCGACGGTGTTTCACCAACGGGCCTGGCTCCGCCGGCCGCGATTTCCGCACGACGAGAAGGAATACTGAAATGAAGAACTGGAAGATCGGCACGCGCCTGGGCCTCGGCTTCGCCGTGGTGCTCCTGCTGCTGGCTGCCACCTCGGGCGTCGGGGTGCTGCGCCTGCAGAGCGTGGGCAATGCCACCGACGACATGGTGCGCGGCGCCTTGGTCAAGGAGCGGCTGGCCAGCGAATGGGCCAAACTGCTGGGCGCGGCGATCGTGCAGACCTTCGCGATGGCCAAGGCCACCGAACCCGGCACCGAAGCCCATTTCGCCAAGGCCCGGCTCGAGACCTCGCAGCGCATCAATCCGGTGCAGAAGAAGCTGGAGGAGCTGCTGAGCGCGCCGGAGGAGAAGAAGCTCTACGGCCAGGTGGCCGAGGCGCGCAAGGTCGTCCTGGAGACCCTGGCCGAGATCGTCAAGCTCAAGGCCGGCGGTGATGCGGCAGGCGCCAACCAGCTGGCCGACACCCGCTTCTCCGCCGCGCTCAGCGTCTATGAAGAGGCGGTGTCCAGGATTGCGGCCTACGAGCGCGAGCAGATCGATGCGACCACTGCCGGCATTGCGAGGGACCACCATGGCGGGCGCATGCTGATGATGGTGCTGTCGGCCGTGGCGCTGGTGCTGGGCGTCCTGTGCGCCTGGCTGACCGCGCGCAGCATTACCCGGCCGCTGGGCGAGGCCGTCAGGGTCGCCGAGACCGTGGCGAGCGGCGACCTCAGCGCCCGCATCGAAGCGGACTCGCGCGACGAGACCGGCCAGCTCATGAGCGCGCTGCGCAACATGAACGCGAGCCTGGCGCGGGTGGTGGGCGAGGTGCGCGAGGGCACCGACACCATCGCGACGGCATCGGGCCAGATCGCCTCGGGCAACCAGGATCTCTCGTCGCGCACCGAAGAGCAGGCCAGCTCCCTGCAGCAGACCGCGGCTTCGATGGAAGAGCTGACCTCCACCGTCAAGCAGAACGCGGACAACGCGCGGCAGGCGAACCAATTGGCGCTCTCGGCCTCCGAAGTGGCGGTGAAGGGCGGGAGCGTGGTCGGCCAGGTGGTGGACACCATGGCCTCGATCCATGCCTCGTCCAAGAAGATCGTCGACATCATCGGCGTGATCGACGGCATCGCCTTCCAGACCAACATCCTCGCGCTCAACGCTGCGGTGGAAGCGGCGCGGGCCGGCGAGCAGGGCCGGGGCTTCGCGGTGGTGGCGTCCGAGGTGCGCAACCTCGCGCAGCGCTCGGCTGCAGCCGCCAAGGAAATCAAGGGCCTGATCGACGACTCGGTGGGCAAGGTCGACGCCGGCACGGCGCTGGTGGGCGAAGCCGGCAAGACGATGGAAGAAATCGTCGGCAGCATCCGCCGCGTGACCGACATCGTGGGCGAGATCAGCGCGGCGAGCCACGAGCAGACGCAAGGCATCGAGCAGATCAACCAGGCGATCACGCAGATGGACCAGGTGACGCAGCAGAACGCGGCGCTGGTGGAAGAGGCTGCCGCCGCGGCGCAATCGATGCAGGAGCAGGCCGGCAGCCTCGTGCAAGCCGTCAGCGTGTTCAGGCTGAAGACAACGGAGCCGAGCCTCGGCTGAATCTTTCCCCCCAACCGGAATCGCATCATGAAGTTTCTTTCCAACCTCCGCATAGGGACGCGCCTGGCCCTGGGCTTCGGCCTCGTGCTCGCCCTGACCCTGGCTTCCGCCGCCATCGCGCTGATCAGCGCCAACAAGAACGCCGAGGCCACGCGCCAGATGATGCAAGGCCCGCTGGCCAAGGAGCGGCTGATCTCCGACTGGTACGTGCTGACCTACTCGGCCATCGCACGGACCTCGATGATCGCGAAGACCACGGATGCGACCCTGCCCGTCACCTTCGCCGAAGTCATCTCCGACAGCGTGAAGAAGGGTGCCGAAACCATGGCCAAGGTCGAGGCCCTGCTGGTGACCGACCAGGAGAAGGCCACCTTCAAATCCATCGTCGAGCTGCGGGCCAAGTACCAGCTCGCCAAGGACGCGGTGCAGAAGGCCAAGGCCAGCGGCGATGCGGCAGAGACCGAGCGCGTGTTCAAGGACGTGTTCCAACCCGCCGCCAAGGCCTACGAGAGCCAGGTGCTGGGACTGCTGTCGATGGAACGCAAGGCCATCGACGACACGAGCGACGCCATCGACGCGGCGAACGCGCGCGGCTTCAACCTACGCGTCCTGATGACGGCGCTGACGCTGCTGGTCGGCGGGCTCTGCGCCTTCCTGATCGCGCGCAGCATCACCCGGCCGCTGGGCCAGGCGGTGAAGGTCGCCGAGACGGTGGCGAGCGGCGATCTCGGCACCCGCATCGAGGTGCAGTCGCGCGACGAGACCGGGCAACTCATGCACGCGCTCAAGAACATGAACGAGAGCCTGGCTCGCGTGGTGGGCCAGGTGCGCGCCGGCACCGACACCATCGCCACCGCCTCGGGCCAGATCGCGGCGGGCAACCATGACCTCTCCTCGCGCACCGAGGAGCAGGCCAGTTCGCTGGAAGAGACGGCGGCCTCGATGGAAGAGCTGACCTCCACCGTCAAGCAGAACGCGGACAACGCGCGGCAGGCGAATCAGCTGGCGCTCTCGGCCTCGGAAGTGGCGGTCAAGGGCGGTAGCGTGGTCTCGCAGGTCGTGGGCACCATGGGGTCGATCAATGCCTCGTCCAGGAAGATCGTCGACATCATCGGCGTCATCGACGGCATCGCCTTCCAGACCAACATCCTGGCGCTCAATGCCGCGGTGGAAGCAGCGCGGGCCGGCGAGCAAGGCCGCGGCTTCGCGGTGGTGGCCTCGGAAGTGCGCAACCTGGCGCAGCGTTCGGCGGCCGCGGCCAAGGAGATCAAGGCCCTGATCGACGATTCGGTGGACAAGGTCGAGGAGGGCAGCAGGCAGGTGGCCGAGGCCGGCCGCACCATGGAAGAGATCGTCGACAGCGTCAAGCGCGTCACCGACATCATGGGCGAGATCACCTCGGCCAGCCAGGAGCAGACCCAGGGCATCGAGCAGGTCAACCAGGCCATCAGCCAGATGGACCAGGTGACGCAGCAGAACGCGGCGCTGGTGGAAGAGGCCTCGGCCGCTGCGCACTCCATGCAGGAGCAGGCCGCCAGCCTGGTCGAGTCGGTGCGCGTCTTCAAGCTCGGCCACGACGAGCCTGCGGCGATGGTGCTGGCACACGCGCAGGACAAGAGCCGCACGGCCGCTGCGAAGGCGAAGAGCACCGCAGCCGAAGGCGGAGGTACGCCAGTGAGCCGGGCGCCCGTGCTGCCAAAGCGCGTCACGCCGGCCATCAAGGGCCCGGCGCCCGCCCCAGCCAAGGCCGCGCCCAAGGCGCTCCCGCAGGCTGCGAGCGCGGCACCGGCCGGCGACTGGACGGAGTTCTAGGGTGATCAATCGGCAGCACTCAATTTCGGGCCCGGCCCGCCGATAAACCGTGGGTCCGGCCCGAGTTCATGGGCCCACATGAAGGAAGAAGAAAATGCAGTGGTTCCAAGAGCTTCGTGTCAGCGTCAAGCTGATCCTCGCCTTCCTGGTGGTCGCGGCGCTGGGCGCCGTGGTCAGCGCGCTCGGCATCTTTCACATGAGCCGGATCAGCGCATCGACCGGAAGGCTCTACAACCATGAGATGCGCACGCTCGAAGCGGCGCAGGCGGCCAACATCCACCTGCTGTATGCCAGCCGCGCGCAGATGAGCCTGCTGTCGGCCTCGACCAAGGGCGAGCGCAATGCCGGCATCGCAGAGCTCAGGAAGGCCGGCGCCGAGCTGGGCGAGCGCATGGCCCAGATCAAGCCGGTACTGCTCGAAAGCGAGGCGGGCGCCAAGCTTCACGAGCGCTACGAGGCACTGGTGCAGCCGCTGCGCAAGCGCATGGGCGAGTTCGTCGAGCTGATCTCCAAACAGTCGCTGGACAGCTCGCAGTTCGACGGCCGCGTGGCTGAGGAGAGCACACAGCTGCTGAAGGATTCGCGCGCGGTCGAGGAAGTGCTCACCCAGATGGTGAAGCATGCCGACGGCATGGCCAAGGCCAGCATGGAGAGTGCCGAGGGCACCTTCAAGACCTCGCGCCTGCTGATCATGGCGATGACCTTGGTGGGCCTGGTTGCCAGCGTGGGCCTGGGCGTGGTGGTGGCCCGCCTGCTGTCGCGCCAGCTCGGCGGCGAGCCGGCCTATGCAGCCGACGTGGTGGGCCGCATCGCGGATGGCGATCTCACGGTGGGCGTGGCGGCGGAGACGGCCGCCCAAGGCAGCGTGCTGCACTCGATCAAGCAGATGCAGGACCAGCTGACCGACGTCGTGGTCAGGATCAAGCATTCGAGCGATGCGATCGCGACGGCATCCGGCGAGATCGCCTCGGGCAACCAGGATCTCTCGTCGCGCACCGAAGAGCAGGCCAGCTCCCTGCAGCAGACGGCCGCTTCGATGGAAGAGCTGACCTCCACCGTCAAGCAGAACGCGGACAACGCACGGCAGGCCAATCAGCTGGCGCTCTCGGCCTCCGAAGTGGCGGTGAAGGGCGGGAGCGTGGTCGACCAGGTGGTGGACACCATGGCCTCGATCCACGCCTCATCCAAGAAGATCGTGGACATCATCGGCGTGATCGACGGCATCGCCTTCCAGACCAACATCCTCGCGCTCAACGCTGCGGTGGAAGCGGCGCGGGCCGGCGAGCAGGGCCGGGGCTTCGCGGTGGTGGCATCGGAAGTGCGCAACCTCGCGCAGCGCTCGGCCGCAGCCGCCAAGGAAATCAAGGGCCTGATCGACGACTCGGTGGGCAAGGTCGATGCCGGCACCGCGCTGGTGGGCGAAGCCGGCAAGACGATGGAAGAAATCGTGGGCAGCATCCGCCGCGTGACCGATATCGTGGGCGAGATCAGCGCGGCGAGCCACGAGCAGACGCAAGGCATCGAGCAGATCAACCAGGCGATCACGCAGATGGACCAGGTGACGCAGCAGAACGCGGCGCTGGTGGAAGAGGCCGCTGCCGCTGCGCAATCGATGCAGGAACAGGCCGGCAGCCTGGTGCAGACCGTGAGCGCGTTCAGGCTCGCTGCATGAGCTCAGGGCCCGCCTTCAGCTTCGGCCGCCGCTGCCGATAAACAGGAAACGGGCCGGCCGCCGCGCCGCGCCCCCTTTCCGGAACAGATATCCCTACAGGTAAAGCAATGTCGATGTTCTATACCGGCCTGACGGGCCTGAGCGTGGCCCGCAGCGCGCTCATGACCACGGCGCACAACACGGCCAACGTCTACACGGCGGGCTACAGCCGCCAGACCTCGATGATCGCCAGCAACGGCGCCATCGGCCTGGCCTCGGGCTTCGTCGGCACGGGCGCCCGCGTCACCACGGTGGCGCGCAGCTACGACGCCTACCTCACCTCGCAGCTCAACGGCGCCGAGGCCTCGGGGGCCGCGCTCGCCAGCTACAACGCGCAGATCAGCCGCATCGACTCGCTGCTGGCCGACAAGACCTCCGGCCTCTCGCCGCTGATGCAAGGCTTCTTCTCCAGCGTGCAGGGCGTGGCCAACACGCCGGCCGACCCGGCGGCGCGCCAGCAGCTCATCAGCTCCGCGCAGGCGTTGGCCAACAAGTTCCGCGCCACCGACCAGTACCTCAGCGACCTCAACACCTCGGCCAACGAGCAGATCCAGGGGAGCGTGGGCGAGATCAACACCTACGCCAAGCAGATCGCCACCCTCAACCACCAGATCGGCCAGCTGAGCGCCGTGGCCGGCGGCCAGCCCCCCAACGACCTGCTGGACCAGCGCGACCAGCTGGTCAACCAACTGGGCAAGCTGGTGGACGTGAAGGTGCTGGAACAGGACGGCGGCAAGTACAACGTCTTCATCGGCAACGGCCAGTCGCTGGTGCTGGGCGACCAGGCGATGTCGCTCAAGGCCGGTCCCTCCGCAGCCGACCCGACTCGCACGGCGCTGTCGCTGGTGGGCATCAACGGCACGGCTACGGAGCTAGCCGACAGCGTGTTCAGCGGCGGCTCCATCGGCGGGCTGATGGCCTTCCGCAACGAGACGCTCAGCACCTCGCAGAACGCCATCGGCCGCCTGGCCATGGCGCTCACCGACAGCTTCAACGACCAGCACAAGCTGGGCATCGACCTCAACGGCGTGCTGGGCACCGACTTCTTCTCGCAGGCCGCGCCGGGCGTGTTCACCAACGCCCACAACAATGGCGACATGGTGCTCGGCGCGAGCATCACCGACACCTCGCAGCTCAGCATCAGCGACTACGCGGTGGAAGTGAAGGACGTGGCGGGCGTGCTCAACTACTCGGTCACGCGCCTCACCGACAAACAGGTGATCGGCACCTTCGCGGCCTTCCCGATCAGCTTCGACGGCGTCAGCCTCAGCGTGGCCAGCGGCACGGCGCAGGCCGGCGACCGCTTCCTGGTGCAGCCCACGCGCACCGGCGCGCGCGACGTCGACGTGCTGGTGATCGATCCGGCCAAGGTGGCCGCGGCCTCGCCGCTGATTGCGGGCAACACCGCCGGCAACCAGGGCAACGGCGCGCTGGGCGCGCCCACGGTCGACGCGGGCTACCTGGCCGCGCCGCTCGCGGCGCCGGTGACCCTGAGCTTCGACGCCGCCACCGGCGAGTTGTCGGGCTTCCCGGCGACTTCCGCGGTCACCGTGACCCTGGCCGACGGGACCTCGACCGTCTATGCCGCCGGCGACCCCGTGCCCTACACGGCCGGCGCATTGATGAGCTTCGACGGGATCACCGTCAAGATGACGGGCGCGCCCGCCGATGGCGACACCTTCACCATCAAGAACAACAGCGGCGGCGTCTCCGACGGCAGCAATGCGCTGCTGCTCGGCGCGCTGCAGAAGAAGACCGCCATGGATGGCGGCACCTCCACCTTCGGCAGCGCCTTCGCGCAGCTGGTGAGCGCAGTGGGCAACCGGACGATGGAGATCCGCACGGCCGAGCAGACGCAGACGAGCGTGACGGAGCAGATCCGCGCCAGCCGCGACTCGATCTCGGGTGTGAACCAGGACGAGGAAACCGCCAACCTGCTGATGTACCAGCAGATGTACCAGGCGAACGCCAAGGTGATCCAGACCGCCTCGACCATGTTCGACGCCATCCTCGGCATCCGCGGCTGACAGCGCCGCGGGCCACACACCATCTTCCAGGAGTCGCGATGCGCATCAGCACCCAATCCTTCTATGCACGGAGCATGAACGACATCGGTTCGCAGCAGCAGCAGCTGTTCCGGATCCAGCAGCAGCTCGCCGCCGAGAGCAAGTTCCTGACGCCGGCCGACGACCCGGTCGCGTCGGCGCGCGCGCTGGGCGTCTCCGATACGCTCGCGCAGTCCTCGCAGTACGCGACCAGCCGCGGCCGCGCGACCCTGTCGCTGTCGCGGGAGGAGGACGCCCTCAAGTCCGCCACCGAGATCCTGCAGAACGTCAAGACCATGATCGTGCAGGCCGGCAACGGCACCCTGTCCGACGCCGACCGCGCCTCGCTGGCCACCGCGATGCAGAGCAACCTCGACCAGCTGGTGAACGTGGCCAATGCCGACGACGGCAACGGGCAGTTCCTGTTCGCCGGCTACAAGAGCGCCAACCCGCCCTTCGTGGCGCAGGCCGGTGGCGGCGTGCAGTACATGGGCGACCAGGGGCAGCGCCTGATCCAGGTCGACGTGGCGCGGCAGATGTCAGCCGCCGACGATGGCCGCAGCGTTTTCCAGTCGGTGCAGGGCAGTGCGGGCTATGTCGCCAGCGCGAGCGCGGCCAACACCGGCTCGGGCGTGTTCGGCGGGGTCGGCGTGACCGATGCCTCGGCGCCCCTCTACGGCAAGGACTTCGACATCAGCTTCGCCGGCGGCAACTACACGGTGACGACGAACGACACCCCGCCCGTCGTTGCGGCCACCGGCCCCTACACGCCCGGCACGCCCATCGCCTTCGGCGGCGTTCAGCTCAGCATGAGCGGCACGCCGGCGGACGGCGACAGCTTCCGGGTCGCCACCGCGAAGAACGCGGGCACGGACGTCTTCGCGGCCATCGGCGATGTGATCAGCGCGCTGCGCCAGCCGCTCGCCGCCGGCGGCGCCGCGGCGCAGGCCCATCTGCAGAACGCGCTCTCCACCGGCAACGTGAAGATCACCAACGCGCACGACAACGTGCTGACCATCCGCTCCTCGGTCGGCTCGCGCATGAACGAGATCGATGCCCTGGACGACGCGGGCGCCTCGCGCGACCTGATCGACAAGAGCTATCTGTCCGACCTGCAGGACCTGGACCCGGCCGCAGCCATCTCGGAATTCCTGCAGCGCCAGACCTCGCTGCAGGCGACGCAGCAGACCTTTGCGCGGCTGCATGGGATTTCGTTGTTCAATTACCTTTGAACGCGCCGGCAAACCAGGCTTGAAAGGCAGCGCGCAGGTTGACGCAAGCAGCAGCTTTCCTCCGAGAATGTTGGTGGCTGGGTCATTCTTGTCTTAGGCTTCAGGAAGTCCTTCGTCGAAATGCAAACGCCGATCTTCCTTCCGGCGCTCGAGTCTGGCGCACGCGACGTGATCGCTGATCGTGCTCGGCAGACAGCTGCAGCCGCTGCGCTGATGGGCTGCCTGTTGGTCGCGCACGGCACGGCGGCCGCCGATGCTGCAGCTGGCGCGCGGCTCTCCGCCGCGCGCTGCGCATCTTGCCACTCGTCCACCGAAGCGATCCACTCGACGGTGCCGCTGCTCGAAGGCCAGCCCAGGGCTTACTTCATTGCCCAGTGGCGTGCCTTTCGCGAGCGCAAACGTACTGCCCCGGTGATGGTGACCCTCGCCGCGGAGTTGAGCGAGCAGGATGTCGATGACCTTGCCGAACACTTCGCCGCACTGGTGCCCCCTCCCACGGTGCAAGCGGCCGGCAGCGAGGCCGGCCGCGCATTGGCCGACCGCTTGCGATGTGCCGGCTGCCACGGTCCGGGGTTGAAGGGGACGAACGCCGGCGCGGCACGACTCGCCGGGCAAAAGGTGCGTTACACCACCTGGTCGTTGCAGCTGATGCGCAGCGGCACGCGGCCGCACGGAAGCTCCGCGAAGCCGGATCCGCTGCTTGCCGGCCTCAGCAATGCCGAGATCGAGTCGCTGGCCGCGTATCTGGCCTCGCTGCCCTGAACTTGGGGCCGCTGGGGCGCGCCTCCACGACCTGGATGTGCTCGTCGATCACCTCGATCAAGGCTGGCTGGGATGCTTCCGGCCGCGGGCGCCGCCCAGCCTGGGCAGCAACATGCCGACCTGCTGGCGGTACGCCTGGTAGCGTTGACCAAACTGTTCGATGAGATCGCGCTCCTCGAACCAGATGCCGATCAGGATGTAGCCGGTAGAGGCCGCGGCGAACAGCAGATGGCCCGCCGTCATTGTCGGCGCGGCCCAGAAGGCCAGGATGAAGCCGAGATAGATCGGGTGCCGCACATGGCGGTAGAACAGCGGCGTGCGAAAGTCTGCGGCCGGCAGCGCGTCCCCGCGCATGTTCGCCCACACCTGCCGCAGGCCGAAGAGCTCGAAGTGGTTGATCAGGAAGGTGCTGATGAGGAGCACGCCCCAGCCCAGCCAGAACACGCCTTGCAAGGCGATGCGCGCAACGGGATCGTCGACCCTCCACAGTACCGGCTCGGCGATGGGCCGCCACTGCCACAGCAGCAGGGCGAGCGCCGCGCTGGCCGCCAGCACGAAGGTGCTGCGCTCCACCGATTCCGGGATCAGCCGGGTCCACCAGCGCTTGAAGCCGCGTCGGGCCATGACGCTGTGCTGCACCGCGAAGAGCCCCAGCAGCATGACGTTCACGAGCAGCGCCTCGACGAGCGGCGCACTGGTCCCGCTGTCGATGGTCTTTGGCAGTAGCGGCAGGTTGCCGACGAAGCCGATCGCGTAGGCGAAGGTGGCGAGGAAGAAGAGGTACACCACCAGCCCATAGAGTGCGGCGAGGATTGCCATGACGAATCTCCTGTAGCGATGATTTGAGGACGAGTCGAGCCCGCGTACCTGCGCGCTGCAGGCACGAAAGGCCTTGGGAAGAAAGACTGGCCCGCTGCGGGCCGGTGCCGCCGGCGCTACGGCACTTCGCAGCCGTGCGGCTTGCGCGGCTTCATCGTGCCCACCCGCGGTTGTCGAGCACCTGGGCAATGCGCAAGGCGGCGCGGGCCGCCCCATCGGTTTCTACCGGACGGTAGCGCACAGGTTCATGCATCGCGGCGAGCGCCCGCCGGGCCAGGGCATCCGGGTCCAGCGTCGCCGCGTAGTCCATCGAGCGGTCGGCGGCATAGTTGGCGAGGCGCTGGCGCACGTGCACACACTGTTCGAAATGGCGCTGGAGCGGAAAGCTCAGGAAGGGGCGGCGCGTGGCCACGAGTTCCATCGTGGTCGACAGCCCGCCCTGCACCAGCGCCAGGTCGCAGCAAGCCAGATGCTCGAAGAGGTTGTGCACGTAAGACCGCAGCTCCAGCCCGGGCTGGGGCTCGAACTCGTCGGTGGACAGCCGAGGGCCGGTGACGAGGATCAGGCGCAGTTCGGGCAGTTCGCGTTTCATGCGCGGGAAGGCCTGCGCGATCCGTTGCAGCAGGTGCCGGCCGGTAGAGGTGCCGCCCACCGCTGCAATGGCGATCTTCTCGTCGCTGCGGTAGCCATGCCGCATGCGCAAGCGCTCGGTATCCGCCAGGGCGCGCGGATCGAAAGGCAGGCAGTAGCCGCAATAGCAGAAATTGCGATCGGTCCAGTCGCGGATGGCCGGCATGCCGGGGCCGAAGGGCTGCTCGGTCACGTCTTCGCGGTTGCCGACGAAGATGGCCGCGTCGCGCAGGTACGGATAGCGCGCCACGTGCTCGATGTCGTCCGCGTTGCGGTCGGCGCACAGCAAGGCTTCGCGCTCGTTGCCTTCCTCCATGGGCAGGCAGCCGACGAAGTCGGTGAGAAAGACATACGGTTGGCGCTTGAGCTCCGGGTTCTCGTGATAGTGGTAGTCCACTTCCCACGCCTCGTCGCCGATCACGATGTCGTAGTGCTCGGCCTCGATCAGGTCCACGAAGCTCATGAAGTTGTGGCTCATGACCTCGTCCATGGTGCGCAGCGCGAAAAAGGCCGAGAGGTCGTGTTCGCCGGCCACCCGTTCGAAGTGGCGGCTCTCGTTGGCCAGGCGCCGGGTGATCGGGTGCAGGTGTTCGCCTTCGCGCTCGAGGTAGCTCGCGGCGGGGTCGGTGGTAAACCAGTCGATCGACAGGTCCGGCTGCAGCTTGCGCAGCTCACGCGCGATGGCCAGGTCGCGCTGCACGTGGCCCAGGCCGATGGGGCTGGAGACGAACAGCGCGCGGCGAGGGCGCTTCATGGCACGCGTCCAGGTGCGCTCGCGCGGCCTGCCGCCGATGAACTCTCGCAACGTGCGGTTGAAGACCACCGGGTCGCGTGCCGCCGTCACATGGCCGCCGCCCCCGATGGTGAGCATTTCCGAGCCCGCCACCAGCGCATGGATCTCGCGGCCCTTGGCGTACGGAATGCGCCCGTCCTGGTCGCCGTGGATCACCAGCGTGGGACAGGCCACGCGGCGCGCCA
The DNA here is from genome assembly GCF_901827175.1 of Variovorax sp. RA8. NCBI lineage: Bacteria > Pseudomonadati > Pseudomonadota > Betaproteobacteria > Burkholderiales > Comamonadaceae > Variovorax > Variovorax sp. RA8. Next base: position 2,194,837 of record NZ_LR594662.1, read on the forward strand.
GCTCTCGCACGTCCTTGTCCAGCCAGGCGTTGCGGCACCAGTCCAGCCAGTCGGCCCGCGTGGCCCAGGCGTAGTGCGCGCCGTCTTCGTACGGCTTGGTCGAGTGCGCTTCGCTGAAGATGGTGGTCATGAACCAGTCGACATAGGCCGGCCAGTCGCCGCGCAGCAACTCGCCTTCCTTCGCAACACGTTGCGCCAGCCTTGGGTCTTCGAGCAGCGACTCTGCAAAGCCGCCGGCCGCGACCATGTGCGTGACGCGCTGCGGCTGTTCGGCCGCCAGCCGCAGCACGGTCATGGCCGCGGCCGAAATGCCGACCAGGGCCACGCGTTCGGCGCCCACCGCATCGAGCACGGCAACGAAGTCGCCGTAGAAGTGATCGAAGCTGTAAGCCTCCTGCCCCGCCGGCCGGTCGGAGCGGCCGTTGCCGCGACCGTCCATCGTGATGACACGGAAGTGCCGTGACAGGTAGGGCACCGTACCCTTGAGCATCTGGCTGTGCACGATCTGGAAGGGCGGTGCGAAGGCAATCCACGGGCCGCTCTCGCCCCAGGTTGCGTACCAGACCCTGACGCCCTCGCGCTCGATGAAACCCTCTTGTACCGGCTGCACGGTTTCGTACGGGGAGGAGACGGCATCCGGCACGGTACCGGCCTCGGGCAGGGGACCTGCGATCCGGGCCAGACGCTGCGGCAGCTTGCGATCGGCCGTGCTCATGGGGATCTCCTGCCGCGCACGACGGGTGCTTGTGCAGTGCGGGCGGCCGCCTTGGCGTCCAGCGATTCGAGCAACCATTGCACGGCGTCCAGCGCAGCGCGGTGCTGGGCCTGCTCTTCCTTCACGCCCAGCAGGTCGGCGAATTCCATGCCGAGCCAGAACTCCGAGATCCAGCAGGCGATGACCTCGGGCGTGAACGGGGGCGGCAGCTTCGTGCCGTCGGCCTCCAATGCAGCAACGGCCTCGCGCACTGCCTCCAGCACGAGTTCCTTCCAGGCCAGCAGGCGCGGCAGGAACTTCTCGCGCAGACCGGCGTTCGACAAGCTGGCCGCCCACAGCTCCGCTTGCAGGCGCACGAATCCCGATCCGAGGTCTTCCTCGTAGAACCGCCGCGCGCTGGCCCACTTCTGCGCGAAGCCGTCGTCGCTGGCGTACATCGAGGCCTGTCGTGCCAACAGCCGCTGGTTCGCGGCGTCGAGCACATCGATGACCAACTGGTCCTTGCTGCGGAAGTGGTAGTTGATCAGCGCATGGTTGACGCCGGCGTCCTTGGCAATCTCGCGCACGCTCAACGCGGCGTAGCCTTCGGACACCAGGCGTCTGAACGCCGCATCCAGGATGCGCTCCCGCGTGTGCGTCGCGTCACCGTCGTGAAGCTTCGAGACCACGGATCCAGACCGGCGGGCAGTAGCGTCTGACATCGTTGATTCACCGACTGGTTTAAACAGTCGTTCAATACTAAGAGCTCGATGGGCGGATGTCAATCGGGCGCCAGCGCCCCCAGAAGATGCAGCACCACCTGGCGACGGTGCGGGCGCAGGCGGTGCTCCCACACGTAGATGCCCTGCCATGTGCCCAGGGCGAGGCGGCCGTTCAAGACCGGGACCGACAGCTGCACCGCCGTGAGCGCGGCGCGGACATGGGCCGGCATGTCGTCCGGCCCTTCGTCGCGATGGCGGAACAGCGGATCACCATCGGGCACCAGGCGGGCAAGGAAGCGATTCAGATCGGCCTGCACATCGGGATCGGCGTTCTCCTGGATCAGGAGGCTGGCGGAGGTGTGGCGGATGAAGAGGGTGAGGAGGCCGGTCCGGACACGTTGCGCGTCGACCCATTCCGTCACGGGGCGCGTGATCTCGACGAGCGCGCGCCCGGGCGTATCGATGTCCAGGGAGGTGGTGGACTGCTGCTGGTGCATGGGATGAAGGATAGGGCGATACACCTGCCGGCTTCGACGGACGGCAATGGAGGCTCCCACCTGCGATGCTAGGTTGATCGAGATCAATAGAGGGCGGGGAAGTCGCTCCTAGAGTTGCTTCTTCTTTCAACCCGTGGAGTTTCCAGCATGCGCTCTTTTTCCGAACTCAACTTGTCTCCCGCACGCGAAGCGCGCCGGGTACTCCTGGTGTCCCTGATGGCCTTTGTTCCAGCCTTCGGCGGAGTCGCTTTCGCGCAGGGCTCGGGTGAAGCCGATCCGGCTCAAGCCAAGGCACGTCCCACGGCCAGGTCGACCCCGGCGGAGCGCTCGGCAGCGCGGGCCGGCCGCGCGACCGAAGGCGGCGAGGCCGCACGGGGCCCCCAGATGGGCGAGGTGGAGGTGCGACCGACCACCGCGCCGCGCCTGTCGAAAGCAGAACGCAAGGCGGCAACTGCGCAGCGCCGGGCTGCTGCCCGCGCGGCGAACCGCCGAGGGGAATTCGCGCGTGGCGGGAATGCGGACGCACCGGAGACCAAGAAGCGCTGAGTGCCGGTCGGTTCCACGGGGGGCCGTTCGGCAAGGTCAGGCTTCATTCGCAAACAAGGCCCTGCCGAGGATGGCTGCTGTTGCAGGAAGGGGTTTGCGAAGCCAGATCTCGATGCACCTAGACGCCTTGCGCTCCTTCACCGTCTCGCCGGCGAACCCCTGCCCCTGATCTTCAATGACGACACGGACATCGAAAGCGTCAGCACGCTGGTGCGCGCCGGCCAGCTCGAAGCAACGTTGCAGGTCGTGCTGCCCGCATGGCTAGGCAGTCCGCAGCCGGGCTTGGTGGTGCGCGGAATCACACGTCTGGGTTGGATGACGCTCGGTGCTCATGTGCTGGATTCGCCAGGTGTCATTGACGAACTGTCTATGCCTGACAGGCCCGGTGCCCTCACCCCCACCCTTCCGGGCTCGACCCGTATCGTCCGAACAACGCCCAGCACGAGACTTTCCTCACGCCGGCACAAAGTTTTCACGACCAGCAATGCTTCTTTACGTGGGCTTCAGCGACGCTTAAGCATCGACCCAGAGACTGATTCCACAGCAGAGGAAGAAGTCCCGAGCTCCACCGAAAGGATCCCCCGTCATGAAGCGTTCTGCCGCCCCCCAGCCCCTGACCCCCTCGCAGATCGAGCTGGTGCTCGAGTTGCTCGAGCTGCGCCAGCTGGCCCCGAAGGAGACCGCCACGAAGTTCAACGAGCTGGTCCAGGCCGGGACGTTCTCGGAAGCCCAGCAGGATGCCATCGAGATCCTCTTCGGGCTCGAGGAAGACGAGATACCCGACGCGCTGTTCGATTTCGTGGACGAGGATGCCCGGCCCATCGTTCGCGATGCGCTGGCGCACGAGGCGCGGCTCAGCTTCGTGGCCGCCTGAGAGGCTCAGGCAGACAGGCCGGCGCGATGCCGGCACCCCCTGGTCAAGAGGCCGCCGCCTTGCGATAGCGCTGCCGGGCCTCGGCCAGCATGGCCTCCTTGGGCAGCAGCTGGGTGCCGCCCACCCACAGCCGGGCCGGATTGCCCTTGCGATCGCGCACCAGACGGATCGATTGGCCGGGGCTGTTGTACCCGGAGGTCCTGGCAATGACCCCGCTGTCCTTGCCCGAGATCTCGAACTCCGTCGTCGCGCCGTCGAAGGGCACGCTCATCGCTGGCGCGACGTGGCAGACCACCTCGCCCATCGCGACCAGATCGCTGGCACCCCACATGCTCCACCAGCGGCCATTCCAGGCCGCCTGCTTGCGGCCCGGCGCGCCATGGCGCTTGAATGCGGAAAGAATGCTCTGGATGCCGTCCACCCATGCGTAGGACCACCCGTCCAGCGCGTTGCAGAGCACCGTGATCGTGAAGCCCGACTCCGGGAAGCGCGCCGTGCGCGAAACGAAGCCCTGCAGGCCGCCGGTGTGGCCATACCACTCCCTTGGCCCGGGTCCGCTCATCATGGTGCCGTAGCCATAGTGCGACTCCTGCATGCTGCAGGGGTCGCGCCAGCGGCGATGGATCATCTCGCGCCGGCTGGCGGCCGACAGGATGCTCTTCCTGCTCTCGGGCGCGAGCTGCGCGAAGAAGCGGGCCACGTCCGCCGCGGTCGAGACGAAGCCGCCTGCCGGCGCGATGGCATGGCAGACGTTGTCGCCCGGCACGATCAGCCGCTGCCCGAAGGGAAACTGGGTGCTGTGCCCCTTGGCCAACGGGGCCGACCGAGGCAGTTGCGGCATGTCGGGCACGGTCTCGCGCAGGCCCGCGGCCTTGACGACGTGGCGGGCGATCCATGCCGTGTACTCGGTGCCGCTGATCTCCTCGATCATCAGCCCCAGCAGTCCGTAGCCATGGTTGGAGTACTTGAGCTGAAGGCCGGGCGCGAGCGGCTGCTTCTTCGCCAGTTCCGCCCGCAGCTCGTCGCGCGACAGGAAAGGCCGCCGGTCGAGGAACTGCCCGCTGTCCGCACCGTCGCGCACGACGCCTGCGCCGTGGGACAGCAGCTCGCCGACCCGCGCCTTCGCCAGCTCCTTGTGCAGGCCGCCCACATGGCGGCCGATCGGATCATCGAGGCCAAGCTTGCCCTGCTCCCGCAGCAGCATGACGCCGCTGGCGGTAAAGGTCTTGGAGTGCGAGGCGATGCGAAAGCGATGCCGCGGCGTGAGCGCCTCGCCGGTGCTCAGGTCGGCCGCGCCGAGCGCGAACTCCGCGACGAGTTCCTGGTCCTGCGCAATCGCCACGCTGCAGCCGACCTGCTGGTGTCGTTCGAGCTGGAAGGCGAGCCAGGCGGGGATGTAGGCGAGGGCGGGCTGGAGCCAGGCGGACGTGGCGTTCTTCTTCTTCATGGTGTGGTCGCTGCGGCAAAAAAAGGGGAGGGGAGTGTAGTGCGGCAGGCGCAGGGCACGCCAATCCGCCGATGCGGCCCTCGCGGGCGCATCGACCGCAGCAGGCGCTCAGCCAAAAGTGAACGCGTAGACCTGCACCCCGGGATCCATGAACTCGATCTCGAACAGGCGGTCCTTCCCGGCCGTTGTCTGGCGAACCAATTGGTAAAGCCGCTGCCCATCGATGGTGCCGTTGCCCTGGGCGTCGGTGTCGAAGCCGTGGTCCGAGAGCGGGGGCTGGCCATCCAGGCGCACCCTGAATCGCACGGGCCTGCCGTCGGCCGAGGGGCCGAGCACCAGGTGCAGGTCGCGTGCATGAAAGCGATAGGCGATGCGTCCATCGACGCGGTTCAGCACCGCGCGCTCGCGCTCGACCGTCCAGTCGCCGGCCAGCGCCCAATGGTCGGTTCGCAACGAGGCGGGGACCTGGTAGCCGTTTGCGCGGTCGCGCGCCAGGCCGCCCGGCGAGGCAAAGTTGTGCGCGCGGTGGTAGCCCAGGTAGGTCTCCTCCGATCCTGCAGCGGTGGGCGCGGCCGCGGCCTGGACGCCCTGGCCCTGCGGCGCGACGCGTCCGGATGGCACCTGCGGCCGTCCCGCCTCCTGCAGCAACTGCTGGATGACCTGCTCCGCCTCCTCGTACTGGTTCTCCCCGAACTGGTGGTGACGTATGCGCCCCTGCGCATCGATGAAGTAGAAGGCTGGCCAGGCCCGGTTGCCGAACCCGCGCCAGATGGCGAAGTCGTTGTCGACGGCGACGGGGAACCCGATGCCCAGATCCTTCGTGGCCTTGCGCACGTTGGACAAGCGCTTCTCGAAGGCGAACTCGGGCGCATGCACGCCGAGGACCACCAGGCCCGCGTCTTTGTACTTGTCGGCCCATGCGCGAAGGTACGGGAGGGTGCGCAGGCAGTTGATGCACGAGTAGGTCCAGAAGTCCACCAGCACGACCTTTCCGCGCAGGCCTTCGGGCGTCAGCGGATCGGAGTTGATCCATTCGGTCGCACCTGCCAGCGAAGGGAAGAAGCCTTCCGTTCCAAGTACGCGTGCTGGTGCCGGTGCCGGTTCGCGGGCGGCGGTCGGCAGCATGACCGGCTCGTCGACGCCGGCGCCGGGGCGCGGCAGGGACGACAGCGGTCCCGGATGCTCGATCTTCTCCAGCAGCGTCTTCTCCAGTTCCGAGGTGGTCGCGAACGAGAGCCGGCTGAGCAGGCCGGTGTCCAGGCCGAGCGCGATCGCGCCGACACCGACCAGGACTGCCGCACCGGCGGCACGCCGGATCCATTCGCCGGTCCGCAGCGATCCCTTCAAGGCCGAGAACACGCGTGCGCCGAACAGCAGCGCGGCCGCCAGGGAGGTGCACGCGCCCGCGGCATATGCGAGCAGCAGCAACGAGGTGCCGGCGCTGGCGCCGTTGAGTGCCGCGCCGGTCAGGATCAGCCCGAGGATCGGTCCTGCGCAGGGCGCCCACAGCAGGCCCGTGCCGATGCCCAGCAGGAGCGGCGACAGGACCGACGGGCGCGGCGATGAAGGCGCCGCTCCCGGTTGGGACGGCTCGGACAGCCGCATGCCCAGCGCGACGAGCGGCCTGCTCATGCGATCTGCCCAGGCCGGCAGCAGCAGCGTGAGGCCGAACAGGGCGAGCAGGGCCATGGCCGCGTACCGGCCGTACTCGTTGAGCGCGACGACCCAGCCGCCGCCTACGGCAGCCAGTGTGGCGATGCCGGTGAAGGCAAGCGCCATTCCCAGCAGCATCGGCAGGCCATGCGAACGGAACGGGCGGTCGGCGCGCGCGAACACGAAGGGGAGCACCGGCAGGATGCAGGGGCTCAGGATGGTGAGCACGCCGCCGAGGTAGGCAATCGCGAGAATGATCATGATGCGGGGTCCCGTTGGAGGGGCATGACGACCCGGGCCTCCAGGCCGCCTTCGTCGCGGTTGTGCAAGCTCAGCTGCGCGCCCATCGCGATGCCAAGCTGGTGGGCGATGGCCAGCCCGAGGCCCGTGCCTCCCGTGCTCCGGTTGCGAGAGCCTTCGACCCGGTAGAAGGGCTTGAGAACGGCTTCGAGCTGATCGGGGGGGATGCCCGGCCCGTTGTCGACGATGGCGATGACGAGCCGGTCCGCGTCGGCGCGCACCTGCATGCGCACCTCGCTTCCGAACTTCAGCGCGTTGTCGACCAGGTTGGCGACGATCCGGCGCAGCGCGTTCGGACGCGTCACGATGGGCCCGCCGATCCGCCCCTCCAGGCGCACTTGCTGGCCCGAGTCCTGGTAGTCGGCGACCATGCTTTCGAGCAGCGCGTCGGCATCGACGCGGCACGGCGGCTCCGTGGCACCGTGCAGCGTCCTTGCATAGGTGACGCCTTCCCTGACGAGCGCATTCATGGCGTCGAGGTCCTGCCGGAACTTCAACTGGTCCTTCTCGTTGTCCATCATCTCGGTGCGCAGCCGCATCCGGGTGATGGGCGTCTGCAGATCGTGGGAGATGGCAGCCAGGATCTCCACCCGCTCGGCCATGTAGCCCGCGATCCGTCGCTGCATGGCGTTGAACGCACGCGCCGCGTGCGCCACTTCGGTAGGGCCTTCCTCCCCGAGCATCCGGCCCTTCAGGTCGGGCCCGAGCTCGTCCGCGGCAGCCGCGAGGCGGGCCAGGGGCCGCGTGACGAGGCGCACCGCGAACCAGGCGCAGATGCCGAGCACCGCGAGCTGCAGCAGCAGCACCCACATGACCCAGTTCGATACCGGCATGCCGACCCGGCGCGCATCGACGACCACCGGGCTGCCGTCGCTGAGCCTGACCTGGATGCGGACGTCGTCGCCGGTGGCCTGTGCCACCTTCACGACTTCGAAGGGGTGCAGCGCGTTCACGATGGCCGCGGCAAACGCCTGCGACTGCTCCGAAGCGGGCTGCGGGCCCGCGACGCCGTCGCCCAGCATGAAGCGGTAGTTGCGCCGCTCCAGCCGGCCCAGCCAGCCCTCGCGCTCGGCGGCGGGCAGGTGGTCCAGGATGGCGATCGAGCTCGCGATGTCGCGCTCGATGCCGGTCATCATCAGCTCGCGAAGCGCCATGCCGCGCTCGTAGCGGATCGCCGCGAAGGTCAGCAGCTGCGCGATCGCGAGGCCCACCACGATGATGAGCGTGACGCGGGCGAACAGGGAGCGAGGGGTCATGGCCTGCCTTCCGGTTTGGTGACCCGACGCGACGCGATGAGGTGGCAGTTCACCGGATTGCGGACCTCGTGCGCGATGCCCCCCGCGAAGAACAGCAGGGCGAGCCAGAACTTCTTCATGCCGGCCTCACGAACCCGTCGGAGACGGCTCTGCCAGGAGTGCCTGGATCTTCTTCTCGGTCACCCCGTAGCTGCCCTCGCCGAAGTGCGAGTAGACGATGCGCCCCTGCTTGTCGATCAGGTAGACGGCAGGCCAGTACTGGTTCCTGAAAGCCTTCCATGTCGCATAGTTGTTGTCCTGGGCGACAGCATGCTTGATCTCCAGGCGCTCGATGGCCTTCTGGACATTCCTGGTGGACTTCTCGTACGCGAACTCGGGCGTATGCACGCCGACCACGACCAGGCCGCTGTCCTTGTACCTGGCATGCCAGTCCTTGACGTACGGCAGATGGTTCAGGCAATTGATGCAGGTGTAGGTCCAGAAGTCGACCAGGACCACCTTGCCGCGCAACTCTTCCATCTTCAAGGGCTCGGAGTTGAGCCACTTCTCGAGGTCCTGGAACTCGGGCGCCGGCTGCTGCGCGGCGACCGGCGTGTTGCCGGCCAGCGGAGCGCCGGCGAAGGTCAGGGCGGCAAACGAGGCCGCGAGCAAGGCGGCAAAGGCGAGATGGTTGAACTTCATGGCGATCCTTTGCGGACGGGTTGGTGAAGGAACGCCCGGATCTTCAACCCTATCGCCCTCGAACGGCGCGGAAGCGGTACATCTCTGTATCGACGCACGAAGTCGACACACTACGTTTCACAAGGCAGGGTGGTCGCCCTCGGTCTTCGAGGCGGTATCGCCTCCGGTGCAGGTCGCCCTACAGGTCCGTCAACCTGGTCGTGTGGTCGGTGGTCAGTCGACTGTCAGGAGCGCCGGCCTCCTGCAAACGTCCCACCGACAACAGAAGCGCGGCGGCGGCGAGTGCGCCGGCCGCGACGAGCATTCCGAAACCGAACGTGTGTACGAGCCATGCTGTGCCAACGGCACAAAGCAGAAGTGCAAATGCTTTGGGCATGCAAGTAGTTTGACCCGGGTGATCCGATCCCCGGTGTGACCAAACTGGCGAAATGGGCAGATAGCAACGGCTCAGTCCAAATGGACTGGTCGCAGCGCGAGCGGGGAAGCACACGCAAAAGAAGGACTTGCGGCGACCTCGTTCGCGCGGCGCCGGCGATCGTCCGCTGTCCCCGCCTCAGGGTTTCGCGGCCGCGTCCTGGTTCCGGAACGCCGCCTCGCCGGCGTCCGACACCTCGACCCACTTCTTGTCCGGCACCGCGTCCGCGGCGTAGTTGTCGTGCCAGTTCCACCACTTGTAGGTCGGCGTCTGGGGATAGCCTTCGGGCGAGTCTTCCCAGACCTCCTGCCGGCCCAGCGGCGTGATGTCGAGGTAGTTCCAGGTGTTGCCCATCTGCTCGTCGCCGCGGTTGTTGAGGAAGTAGGTGCGGAACACACGGTCGCCGTCGCGCAAGAACACGTTCGTGCCATGCCACTCGTCCACGCCGAAGTCGGCGTCGAAGCGGTCGGTGAGGGTGAACCACGGCAGCTCCCAGCCCATCCGCGCCTTCAGCCGCACGATGTCCGGCTGGGGCGCACGCGAGACGAAGACCAGCGTGGTGTCACGGGCGTTCAGGTGGGCGACGTGGGCGACCTGGTCGGCCACCATGGAGCAGCCACGGCAGGCATGGTCGGGCCAGCCGAACACGCCCGGCTCGAAGAAGGCACGGTAGACGATCAACTGGCGCCGGCCGTCGAACAGGTCGAGCAGGCTGGCCTTGCCCGCCGGCCCCTCGAAGGCATAGGCCTTCTCCACGGCCATCCACGGCATTCGCCGGCGCTCGGCGGCCAGGGCGTCGCGGGCGCGGGTCTGGGCCTTTTCCTTCACGAGCAGCTGCTCGCGGGCCGCCTCCCACGCCTGTGGCGACACGATCGGTGGTGTGTGCATGGCGGGCTGGCCGCCTTGCCGAGCGTTCTCGGTTGACTGGGTCATGGTCGAATCTCCTGTTGGGCGAATGCCCGTGCCTCGGGCTGAGGCGCGATGCCATTCGCTGCGGGTCGTGCGGCAGTCTGGCACCGGGAATCGAACGGGGGGAGTAACAAGTTTGGCGGCATTTCCCGCGGGCCGTCACCCTGCCTGGCGGCTCACCAGGAAGTCCACGAAGGTGCGCACGCGCAAGGGCACGAAGCGCAGCTGCGGATAGAGGAGGTTGTAGGGCCGGCTTCGCCCGCCGAAGGGCTTGAGCACCTCGATCAGCCGCCCCTGGCGCAGGTCTTCCTCGACCACGAATCGATAAGCCTGGAAGATGCCCGCGCCGTGACGGGCCAGCGTGACCCCCGCGAGAACATCGTCCGAGCAGGCGTAGCCGCCGGAGGTGGACACCTCGATGTCTTGACCATCCCTTCGAAACAGCCAGGGGATGGTGCGGCCGCTGCTGGGCAGTTCGAACTGGATGCATTCGTGGGCGGGCAGGTCGTCCACGGTTCGTGGTTCTCCGCGCCGGTTCAGGTAGTCGGGGGCAGCGACCAGCACGAGCTCGGCGTCCTCGAGACGGCGTGCGATCAGCGTCGAATCGCCGGGCGCTCGCACCCGCACCGCCAGGTCGTAGCCATCGGCGGCGAAGTCGATGTTGCGGTTGCTGACGTGAACCTCGACCCGGATGTCAGGGTAGCGCGCCCTGAATGCCGGCAGCAGTGGCAGCAATCGGTAGTGCCCATAGGTGGTCGGCGCGCTGATGCGCAGCAGGCCGCTCGGCGTGACCTGCTGGCCGCTGACCTCGCGCTCGGCCTCCACCAGCTGGTGGAGCGCCTGGCGGCACTGCTCGTAATAGGCCTGGCCCGCATCGCTCAGCCGGATCTGCCGCGTCGTGCGCAGGAAGAGGCGAACGCCGAGGCGTTCCTCGAGCCGGGCCACGGTCCTGCTCACCGCGGCCGGCGTCAGGCCCGCGATGTTGGCGGCGGCGGTGAACCCGCCATGCTCCGCGGCCAGGCAGAACAGTTCCAGGCTTCCCAGCATCAAGTCATCGAATTGCCGGTTCATGATTTACACGATGTAAGGACTGAAGTGGCATGGTCTGTCTTTATTAACACCATGGGGACAAATAGAGTACGGCCCAGGGGGAAGTGACACAAGCCCCCTCTCACCTCCACCACCGAAAGGAAGTCACCATGAAGACCCACCCCAAGACCGTCGTCATCACCGGCGCCTCGAGCGGCATCGGCCTGGCGCTGGCCGCCGCTTTCCTCCATCGCGGCGACAACGTCGTCGGCAACGCCCGGACCGCCGAACGCCTGCAGGAAGCCGCCGCGTCGCTCGGTTCGCCCGACAACTTCCTGGGCGTGCCCGGCGACGTCGCCGATCCGGCCGTCGGCAGCGCGCTGGTCCAACGGGCCATCGAGCGCTTCGGCCAGGTGGACGTGCTCGTCAACAACGCCGGCATCTTCAACGCCAAGCCTTTCGTCGAGTACACGCAGGATGACCTGGAAGCGTTGGTCAACACCAACCTGAAGGGCTTCTTCTATCCGTCGCAGGCCGCTGCGCGCCACATGGTCGAACGCAAGGCGGGGCACATCATCAGCATCACCGCGAGCATCGCGTTGGCACCGAACCAGAGCGTGCCGGCCCTGCTGCCCGTGCTGATCAAGGGCGGCATCAACCAGGCGACGAAGGCCCTGGCGCTGGAACTGGCGCCCCACAACGTCCAGGTGACGGCCGTGGCGCCGGGCATCGTCGACACGCCGATGTACACGAAGGACATGCACGGCTTCCTCAACACGCTGCAGCCGGCGGGCCGCATCGGGACGGCGCAGGAAATCGTCGACGCCGTGCTGTACTTGAGCGGCGCCGGCTTCACGACCGGCATCGTGCTGCCGGTGGATGGCGGCATGGCCGCCGGCAAGTGGTGAGACGGGGCGCCGCCCGCTCACTCCTGCGCTTCGACCGTCGATGAAAAGACGTAGCCCTCGCTGCGCACCGTCTTGATGTAGCGGGGCTCGCGCGCATCGTCACGCAGGCGCTGCCGCAGCCTGCTGACGAGCAGGTCGATCGAACGCTCGAAGAGCTCCGCTTCCCGGCCCTGGGTCAGGCTCAGCAACTGGTCGCGGCTCAGCACCTTCTGGGGATGGTCGAGAAAGACGCGCAGCAGCCGGTACTCGGCGCCGCTCAGGGCCACCATCACGCCGCTATCGTCGATCAGGTGGCGCGCGGTGGTGTCGACCTGCCAGTCGCCGAAGGCCAGCCGGGTGGCGCCTTCGGTCGATCGCATGTTCGGCGGCAGCATCCGCGTGCGGCGCAGCACGGCACGCACGCGGGCGAGCAGTTCGCGGGCGGCGAAGGGCTTGGCCAGGTAGTCGTCGGCGCCCATTTCCAGCCCGAGGATCCGGTCGGCTTCCTCGTTGCGGGCCGTCAGCATCAGGATGGGCGTGGCCTTGTACTTGCCCGCGCGCAGGTCGCGGCAGAGCGACAGGCCGTCTTCGCCCGGCAACATCAGGTCCAGGATGATCAGGTCGAAGGGGCCCGATTCTTCCAGCGCCGCCCGCATGTGGCGGCCCGTTGGCACCGCGGCGACGCGCAGGCCGTTCTTGACCAGGTAGGCGGTCAGCAGTTCGCGGATCTCCCGGTCGTCGTCGACGATGAGGATGTGGTCGGAGCTCTTCGGAGTCATGGCGGCGCGGCTTTGCAGGGGGCGGGTGTGCAGGCGCAAATGTAGCCCTCCATGCATGTCTCTGGTTGCGCGGCCTGCCCGATGTTCGCGGGCAGGCCGGCTTGATGCCGGATCGGCTTCAGACCAGGCGGATCACGACGTCGATGTTGCCGCGCGTGGCCTTCGAATACGGGCAGGTCTGGTGCGCGGTGTCCACCAGTGCCTGGGCGACCTCGCGGTCCAGGCCCGGCAGGCTGACGTCGAGCCGGGCCTGGAGGAAGTAGTCGGGCCCCGCGGTGCCCAGGTCCACCTCGGCATCGACGGCGAGGTCCGGCGGCAGCCTGACTTTCAGCTTGCCGGCGGCCAGCCCGATGGCACCGATGAAGCAGGCCGACCAGCCGACCGCGAACAGCTGCTCGGGGTTGGTGCCGGGCTTGCCGGAGCCCGGCGAGCTGAGCTTGACGTCCAGCGCGCCGTCGCTGGACTTGCCGGCGCCGTCGCGGCCTCCGGTGGTGTGGGTACTGGCGGTGTAGAGGACCTTGTCGATCTTCGTGGTCATGTGGATGTTTTCAGGTTGGGTTGAGGGATGCTTCGTCATCGCCAAGGGCCGGATCTGCTTCGTCGGCAGGACCGGATGGCGATGACGCAATTCAATCGGGCGGCTGTATCGACGGTGTGTCGAGCCACCCTGACATTTGCATTCCCATGTGTCGGCCTCGGCGTGCGACACAGCGGCATACAAAGCGCCCACCCCGGGGGGCCTGCCTCGGGCTTCTTCGCGGCCGCTGGGGCGCCCTCAGGCAAGAGGCGGGGGCTGGTCGTCGGCTGGCCGGGCGAGCGCATTGGCCGCCGACTGCAATTCGGGCACGAAGGTGAGCAGCCTGCGAGTGAGCCAGTAGAGGTGGGACGCATCGATGGGGTCGGGCAACCTCAGCGTCTTGATCAGGCGCTGCGCCCGCTCCCCGAGGCCGACAGTGCCCAGCGACTCGAGGACCATCGCCAGCTCGCGCCGCACCTGCTCGTCCACGAGGTCATGCTCATCCAGGCTGTGCCAGATCGCCTCGACTGCGCGTTCGCACAGCTCGGCCTCCGATGGCGGCGTCATGGCTTCTGCATAGTCCAGCAATCCGGGAGGCATCGGACGCACGCCGGGCGCTTGGTTGGACGCGAGGCTTCTACGTGAAGGCATCGGCTGCTCCTTCCTGCAGACACGATACGCCGCGGCGGGCTCAACGGCAATGCGGGAGACCAGGGGGTCCCGGAGGCCGGCCGGTGCAGGATGCTGGCATTCCATGATTGAGCCTGGCTCAATCGAAGCTAAGGTCGGCGGCATGGACCGCCTGCCGCCCCTCAACGCCATTCGTGCCTTCGAGGCTGCCGCACGGCACATGAGCATCACGCTGGCGGCCGACGAGCTCAACGTCACGCCCGGCGCCGTCAGCCGGCAGATCAAGAGCCTCGAGGAGACGCTGGGCCTGCAACTGCTCGAGCGCGGGCACCGGCAGATCTCGCTGACGCGCCAGGGCGGCGACTATTACCGGGCGGTGACGCGCGCGATCGACGCGCTGCGCGACGCGACCCGACGGCTCAAGCGGCGCAGCCAGCGCAGGCAGCTCAAGATCCGCGCCTACACCACCTTCGCGATGCGCTGGCTGATCCCGCGGCTGTCGGGCTTCCATGCCGCGCACCCGGATGTCGAGGTGCTGCTGAAGGCCTCGCTCGCGCCGGTCGATTTCCGCAAGGAGGACATCGACGGTGCGATCCGCCTGGGCGACGGCAACTGGCCCGGCACCCACAGCTACCGGCTGGTGGACAACGTCCTGGCGCCGGTCGCCAGCCCCGGGCTGCTGAAGACGGGGCCGAAGCTCAAGCGGCCGGCCGACCTGGCGCACCACACGCTGCTGCACACCGTTGCCCGGCCGGACGACTGGGCCTACTGGCTGGAGGCGGCCGGTGGCGCCAGGCAACTCGACCCGCGCGCCGGCATGACCTACGAGAGCTCGGCCATGAGCTACGCCGCCGCCATCGAGGGCCAGGGCGTCGCCATGGCGCAGCTCTTCCTGGTGGAGAAGGATCTGGAGGAGGGCCGGCTGGTACTGCCCTTCCGCAAGACGCTCGACATGGGTGACTTCACCTACTACCTGCTCACGCCCAGCCATCGCGACGAGCCGGCGCCCATGAAGACCTTCCGCCTCTGGATGATGGAGCAGTTCAGGAAGCCCTGAGCGGGCCGGCTTTTGGCTTGCGTCCTGCTCGGGCCCGGCCATCCGTCAGGAGGCAGCGAGTGCCGGCGCCGAGGCTTGATCGCCCGCATCCGGGCATCGAATCGCCCCGGCGCGCAGCAAGGTCGCGATCTCCGCGTCATCGAATCCCGATTCGCGCAGCACCTGCCGCGTGTGTTCGCCGCAAGAGGGTGCCGGCCGGTGCGGCTGCGCGTTGGCCTGCGCGCTGTCGACGGGGAAGCCGGGCATGCGGATCGTTCCGTGCACCGGGTGTTCGACCTGTGCCAGCATGCCGTTGGCCTCGAGCTGCGGATGCTGTGCGAGGTCCTCGTAGCTCGCCACCCGTGCGCACAGGATGTCGGCCGCGCGCAGCAGCGGCAGCCATTCGCCGGTCGTCCGGGTCTTCAGCGCCTCGGTCAGGATCTCGACCATGGCCAGGCGGTTGGCGACGCGCAGGGGCGAGGTGGCAAAGCGCCGATCGGTCGCGAGCGCGGGCAGGCCCAGCAGCGCGCACAGCCTCGTCCAGCGCTCGGGCATGTAGGCGGCGATCATCAGCCAGCCGTCGCGCGTCTCGAAGGCCTGGTTGGGGGCCGAGTAGGGCGCCGCGCTGCCGACGCGCACGGGCAGCTGCGCGTCGGCCAGGAAGCTGGTGATGGACGATTGCTGCAGTGCCAGCGCGGCATTGAGCAGGCTCACGTCGAGCTGGCCGCCTTGGCCGTCGCGTGCGCGCTGGGCGAGCTTGGCGAGCACGGCCATGACCGCGACGTAGCCGGTCATCACGTCGACGATGGGCGCCTGGACCTTGCAGGGCTCCGCGCCCTCGAGCCCGATCAGGCTCATGAGGCCGGAATCGGCCTGCACGATGCCATCGACGCCCGCGCGCTGGGCATAGGGGCCGGTCTGGCCATAGGCCGAGATGGAGCAGTAGATAAGCCCGGGATGTTCGCCGGCGAGCGTTTCGAAGCCCAGGCCCAGCCGGCTCATCACCCCCGGCCGCATGCTCTCGACCACGATATCCGCGCCTGCGACGAGGCGCCTGGCGACCGCCACGCCGCCTTGCGTCTTCAGGTCGAGCGACGCCCCCAGCTTGTTGCGATTGAACCCGTGGTAGAGCGCGGCATCCTCGCCGATCCAGCCCGGCCCGAGGCTGCGGCCGAGCTCGCCCCCGGGCGACTCGACCTTGACGACGCGCGCGCCCATGTCGGCCAGCAGCATGGTGCAGGTCGGCCCGGCGCCGATCTGCGTGAAGTCGACGACCGTCAGGCCGTCCAGCGCATGGCGAAGCATGGTCAGGCTCCCGGAGAAGCAGCGCCGAGGCTGCGCTTGAATGCGCCTTGCGCAGTGGCGACCAGCTCGCCCGATTCGGTGAGCAGCTCGCCCGTTGCGAAGTAGAGGCTGCGGCCCGACCTCGTGACCTTGCCGGTGGCGCGCAGGCGGCCGGTGCTTGCCTTGCGGAGGTAACTGATGGCCAGCGACACCGTCACGGCCTGGCCCATCGCCTCGCCCTCGTGCGCAGCGAGACCGGCATAGCCGCAGGCCGCGTCCAGCAGGGTCGCGGCGACGCCGCCCTGCAGGCTGCCCTGGCGGTTCAGGTGGCGCGCGCCCACCTCGATCTCGAAGGTGGCGTGGCCCGCGCCCACATCCACCAGCGCGATGCCCAGGTACTCGAGCAGCGGGTTGTCGCTCACAGCGACACCTTGATGCCGTTGTCGTGGATGACCCGGTCCCAGCGCTTGAGCTCCTTGCCGATGTAGTCCTTCAGCTCGGCCGGCGTCGAGCTCTGCACCTCGAAGCCCTGGTTGGCGATCTGCCTGGCGACCGCCGGGTCCTTCAACGCACCGGCCATGGCCTCGTTGAGCTTGTTCACGACCGCCGCGGGCGTCTTCGCGGGCGCCAGCAGGCTGTACCAGAGGCTGGCGTCGTAGTTCTTCATGCCGGCGTCGCCGAAGGTGGGCAGCTCGGGCATGAGCGCGGTGCGCTTCTGGCCTGCCACGCCCAGTGCGCGCAGCTTGCCGGCCTGGATGTGCTGCGCCACCGAGGCGTAGGTCGCGAACGACACCTGTACCTGGCCTGCGATCAGGTCGGTGATCGACGGGCCCGTGCCGCGGTAGGGCACGTGCAGCATCTCGGTCTTGTTGAGCTTCGCGAAGACCTCGCCGGCCAGGTGCTGCGGCGTGCCGTTGCCGGGGCTGCTGTAGCCCAGCTTCCCCGGGTTGGACTTCGCGTAGGCGATGAACTCCGGCAGTGTCTTGTACGGCTCCTGCGTGTTCGCGACCAGCACGATCGGTACCGAGCCCAGCAGGCCGACCGGCTCGAAGTCGCGCTCGATGCGAAACGGCACCTTCATGTCGAGGAAGGGGTTCATCGTCACCTGGCTGGATGCGATGACCAGCGTGTAGCCGTCGGGTGCAGCCCGCGCGACCAGCTCGGTGCCCAGGTTGCCGCCGGCGCCGGGCCGGTTGTCGATGACGATGGTCTGGCCCAGCAGCTGGCCCATGCGCGGCGCGATGGCGCGCGCCAGGATGTCGTTGCCGCCGCCCGGCGAGAACGGCACGACCAGCGTGACCGGCTTCTGCTTCGGGAACTCGGCCTGCGCTGCGGCCGGCAGGGCCAGCGCGGCCATGGAGGCGGCGAGGGCCAGGACGGCCTGGCGCCGTTGGGAAAGGGTGTTCATGATCGGTTTCCGTTCGATGTTGTCGTGATTTCAACGCCCGGCGTAGGCGGGCGGCCGCTTCTCGGCGAAGGCCTTGCGGCCTTCGAGGCGGTCCTCGGTATCGCGCAGCACGCCCCAGTAGAGCTCGGTGAGCTGCTGCGCATCCGCCTCGCTCAGGTGCTGGGTCTGGCGGGACAGCTTCTTGATGGCCTGCACCGCCAGCGGCGCATTGGCTGCCACGGTCTGGGCCAGCGCCAGCGCGCGGTCCATCAGCGCCTGGGGTTCGACCACCTGCGTGACCAGGCCGATGCGCAGTGCCTCCGCGGCGGCGATGCGCTCGCCGGTCAAGGCCATCTGCATCGCATGCGCCGAAGGGACCGCCTTGAGCAGGCGGTGCAGGCCGGAAACCGCGGGGATCGATCCCACCCTGGCTTCCGGCAGGCCGAAGCCGGCATTGCTCGACGCGATGCGCAGGTCGCATTGCAGCGCGATCTCGAGGCCGGCTCCGAGGCAATGGCCGTTCACCGCCGCGATGACCGGCTTCCAGACGCACAGGTCCGCCAGGTCCATCAGGCGGATGTACAGGCCCAGGTCCACGGAGCGCTCGGTGTCCTGGAACACCGCCTCCGCGTAGCTCGCCGGCGAGGTCTGCGTGCCCTTCAGGTCGGCGCCGGCGCAGAAGGCGCGCTCGCCCGCGCCGGTGATGATGGCGGCGCGCAGCTCGCTGCGGTCGCGCAGTTCCGCCAGGTGCGCGCGCAGCTCGCGCAGCGCCTCCACGCTCAGGGCGTTGAGCGCCTGCTGCCGGTCCATGGTCAGCACCGCGACCGCACCGTGGATCTCGAATCGGACGTTCACGGCGTCACCTCACACGCTGGGAGAGGAAAGGCTGCGCCCGCCGCACACGTACAGCGTCTGCCCGGTCACATAGGACGACAGGGGGTCGAGGAAGAACACGACCGCGTTCGCGATGTCCTCCGCGGTGCCGATGCGCTTGACCGGTACCGAGCCCTTCAGCCGCGCCTGCACCTCGGGCGCGAAGTTGCGGAACAGCGGCGTGTCGACGATGCCCGGCGCGACGGCGTTCACCGTCACGCCCTGGGAGGCGAACTCGATGGCCAGCGAGCGCGTCAGGCTCACCACGCCGCCCTTGGCCGCCGAGTAGTTGGCCTGGCCGAAGCCGCCCAGCCAGGCGCGCGAGGAGATGTTGACGATGCGTCCCTGGCCGCGCTCGATCATGCCCGGCAGCACGGCGCGGCAGCACAGGAACTGCGAGCGCAGGTTGGTGTCGATGACCAGGTCCCAGTCCTCGTCGCTCATCTTCAGGAAGCGCATGTCGCGCACCGCGCCGGCGTTGTTGACGAGGTGGTCGATGCGGCCGGCCTTCTCGGCGACCTCGGCCATTGCCCGGTTGACCGCAGCGGAATCGGTCAGGTCGACGGTCACGCCGATGGCCCGGCGGCCGTCGGCCTCGAGCGCGCCGACGGCATCGGCCAGGGCCGCGCCGTCGCGGTCCAGCAGCGCCACCGTCGAACCTTCGCGCGCCAGGCGCTTCGCGATGCCCAAGCCGATGCCGCGTGCGGCGCCCGTCACCACGGCCACCTGGCCGGTCTCGAATCGTGCAGCAGTCATGGTCAGGCTCCCAGGAGATGGACGGAGGAGGCCGCGTGGTCTACGCCGGCAATGCCGCCCCCGGTGCACTGCGCCAGCCCGATGCGCGCACCCGCGACCTGGCGCGTGCCGGCACGGCCCTGCAGGTGCCACATGAGCTCCACCATCTGCGCCACGCCGGTGGCGCCCAGCGGATGGCCCTTGGCCAGCAGCCCGCCGCTCGGGTTGACCGGTAGCCGGCCGCCCAGCTGCGTCGCCCCGGAACGCAGCAGCGGCACCGCCTCGCCGCGCGGCGCCAGGCCCAGCGCCTCGTAGTACAGCAGCTCGGCGATGGTGAAGGCGTCGTGCAGTTCCACCACGTTCACGTCCTGCGGGCCCAGGCCGGCCTGCTCGTAGGCCTGGCGCGCGGCGCGCGCCGTGATCTCGGCATCGAGGATGTCGTCGTCGGCCGCCTCGCGGATGCCAGAGACCACCACCGAGGACAGCACCTTCACCGGCTTCTGCCTGCGGCCGGGCCGGCTGCTCAGCACCACCGCCGCCGCGCCGTCCACCTGCGAGGGGCAGCACTGCAGCAGCGTCAGGGGGTCGGCGATCATGCGCGAGGCCAGCACCTCCTCGACCGTGGTCTCGGTGCGCTGCTGCGCGTACTCGTTGAGCGAGCCGTTGCGGCGGTTCTTCACCGCGACGGCGGCCAGATCCGACGCCGTCGCCTCGCGCTCGTGCAGGAAGCGCGTGCCGCGCATCGCGTACACCGCCGGCAGCACCATGCCGGCCTTGGCATACAGCTCGGTCTTGTGGTCGTTGCGCTGTAGCGGGATGGTGCCGCCGCCCAGCGCGGTGAGCTGCTCGATGCCGAAGACCAGCACGGTGTCGTACTGCTGCGCGAGCAGGGCGTGGCGCGCGAGATGCACGCCGGTCGCGCCGCTGGCGCAGGCGTTCTCGACGTTGTAGACCGGCACGCCCTCGAAGCCCAGGTCGCGCACGATCAGCTGGCCGAGGATCATGCCGCCGAGCACGTTGGCGCAATAGATCGCCTGGATCTCTTCCTTCGACACGCCTGCGTCGTCCATGGCCTTCAGGATGGCCTGCTGCGCCAGCTCGGGCGCAATGACGCCGGGGTGGCGGCCGAAGGGCGTCATCGCGCCGCCGGTGATGTGGATGTGTTGCATGTTGCGCTCCTCGGGACGGTCAGTGGCCGACGGCCACGAAGACGTAGCCGAATGCGTCGTCGGGGCGGGCCGCGTAGCGTTCGCCGATCGTCGGCCGCGGCTTGCCGCACAGGCGCCCGAAGATGCGCACCGGCCCGGGGAAGTCGACATAGCCGAGTGCATAAGGGGCCTGGCCGCTCTTCGCGCCCGGGTGGATGACGGTGTAGCTGTAGACCTCGCCGACGGCATCGACGCCGACCGTCTCGTGCCGATCCGCCAGCGGCGAGGAGGACGGCAGCGCGGGAAAGACCAGCTCGCCGGTGGCGCGGTCACGCGAGGCGAGCAGGGCGGGTTCGGAAGCGGCGCTCCACAACGGGTATGAAAGCTCGGGCACGAAGGTCTCCTGGTGGGTGGAATGGGCCCTAGTTTTGGCTTTCGAGCCTTCGCGCTCAAACGATATTTGCAGGGCGCACGGTTGAGAAAAACGCAAGCAGGACACGGGTCGCGCGGATTGCGCATGACGCGCCGGGGCGTCGCATGGCGGAGCTCGCGTCGCGGCATCTCGATCGCGGCATGGCGGGGTGCGGCTCCCTGGGGCGGAGACCTTCGGCTGATTGGTGGACCACTACTCTTGATAACCCTCTCACGCTGGCATATAAGAGCTTCGTGGTTTCCTTGTTTCGTCTGCAAGACGGCAAAGGAGGGCGCCATGAAGAGACGCATCTACTGGCTGATGCCCGACCTGGCGAGCGCCCGGCGGGTGATGCATGACCTGGTGCAGGCGCGGGTCGATACCGCGCACATTCACTTCGCAGGTCCCGAAGGCGCGGACATGCGCGGGCTCCATGCGGCCAACGTCTGGCAGACCTCGGACCTGGTGCACGCCGCCGAAAGCGGCCTCGTGATCGGCAGCGCGGTGGGCGCGGTCGCGGGCCTGGTGGCAGCGCTGCTGTTTCCCATCGTCGGCGATGCGCCGCAATGGGAGGTGGCGGTGGTGCTCGCGGTGCTGGGCGGCCTGTTCGGCGCCTGGTCCTCCAGCATGATCGGCATCTCCATTCCCAGTCCGCGGCTGGCGCGCTTCCAGGGCGCGATCGCCTCGGGCCAGGTGCTGCTGATGGTCGACCTGCCGCGCCCGCGCGTGGCGGAGGTCGAGGCGCTGCTCGAGCGCGCCCATCCCGAAGCCCGCTTCGCAGGCGAAGAGCGGCTGGTCCCGGTCTTGCCCTGAAACGCGCATGCGCGGCGCACGGATGAAGGGCCTCGCACATGATCATTGCCATCGTGCTGGCACTCATCGTCCTCGGGTCGGTGCTGTTTCACTTCGTCAATCCCTGGTGGATCACGCCACTGGCGTCGAACTGGAAGGCGATGGACGACACCCTGACGATCACGCTGGCGATCACCGGCGTCTTCTTTGTCGGCATCAACCTGTTCATGGTCTACGCGCTGCTGCGCTACCGGCACCGGCCCGGCAGCCCACGCGCGGCGCACGAGCCTGAGAGCAAGGCGCTGGAGCGCTGGCTGATCGGCATCACCACCGTGGGCATCATGGCGCTGCTGGCGCCGGGCCTGGTGGTCTATGCCAGCTACGTGAAGCCGCCGCACGACGCCACGGTGCTGGAGGTGCTGGGCCAGCAGTGGCAATGGCGCTTCCGGCTCCCCGGCGCCGACGGCAAGCTGGGCCTGAGCGAGACGCGCCACGTCACGTCGACCAATCCCTTCGGGCTCGACCCGGCAGATCCCGCGGGCCAGGACGACATCCTCATCGCCGACCAGGAGGTCCACCTTCCGCTGGGCAGGCCGGTGCACGTGATCCTGCGCTCGCACGACGTGCTGCACGACTTCTACGTACCGCCGTTCCGCGCCCGCATGAACATGGTGCCGGGGCAGATCAGCACCTTCTGGTTCACGCCCACCCAGGCCGGGCGCTACGAGGCGATGTGCGCGCAGCTGTGCGGCGTCGGCCATCCGAACATGCGTGCCGTGGTGGTGGTGGAGGACGCGGCCGGCTACCAGGCCTGGCTCCAGGACAAGCAGACCTTCGCGGTGACGCAGCGGCCGCCGCCGTCCACCGAGGGCGGGCCGGTCGCGCAGGGCCGCGCACTGGCCGCCGCGAAGGGCTGCGTGGCCTGCCACTCCACCGATGGGAGTCCGCGCGTGGGCCCGTCCTGGAAGGACCTCTTCGGGAAGACCGAGAACATGCGCGACGGCTCCACGGCGTTCGTCGACGATGCCTACCTGCGCGCCTTCATCCGCGACCCGCAGGCGCGCGGGGTGAAGGGCTTCGCGCCCGTCATGCCCAAGATTCCCTTGAGCGACGAGGAGCTCGCGGCGCTGGTGGCCTACATCAAGAGCCTGAGCCCCGCGCCGCCGCTGGCCCCGCCACAACAGAAGGCGCAGCGATGAGCCGGGCGCGCGCCTGCGAGGAGTGAAGGAACCCCAATGTCCAGCGTCGTCGTCCCCGCCCCGCACCATGAAGCGAAGAGCTTCTGGACCCGCTATGTCTGGAGCCAGGACCACAAGGTGATCGCGGTCCAGTACGCCTGCACCGCCATCGCCGTCGGCGTGATCGGCGTGGTGCTGTCGAACCTGATGCGGCTGCAGCTGGGCTTTCCCGGCGCCTTCGAGTTCATCACCGCCGAGCGCTACTACCAGTTCGTCACCATGCACGGGATGATCATGGTGATCTACCTGCTCACCGCGCTCTTCCTCGGCGGTTTCGGCAACTACCTGATCCCGCTGATGGTCGGGGCGCGCGACATGGTGTTCCCGTACCTCAACATGCTGAGCTTCTGGGTGTACCTGCTGTCGGTGCTGGTGCTGATGGCGAGCTTCTTCGTCACCGGCGGGCCCACCGGCGCGGGCTGGACGCTCTACCCGCCACAGTCCATCCTGCCCGGCACGCCGGGACGCGACGTCGGCATCATCCTCATGCTGGTGTCGCTGCTGATCTTCATCGTCGCCACCACCATGGGCGGCCTCAACTACGTGACCACCGTGCTGCAGGCACGCTGCGAGGGCATGACCCTGCTGCGCATGCCGCTGTCGGTGTGGGGCATCTTCGTGGCCACGATCCTGGCGCTGCTGGGCTTCCCGGCACTCTTCGTTAGCGGCGTGATGCTGCTGCTGGACCGCGCGGTCGGCACCAGCTTCTTCATGCCGGCGCTGCTGTCGATGGGGCAGGCGACCCCCTACAAGGGCGGCAGTCCGCTGCTGTTCCAGCACCTGTTCTGGTTCTTCGGCCATCCCGAGGTCTACATCGTCGCGCTGCCGGCCTTCGGGCTGGTCTCCGACCTGATCAGCGTCCATGCGCGCAAGCGCATCTTCGGCTACCGCATGATGGTCTGGGCCATCGTGGCCATCGGCGGGCTGAGCCTGGTGGTGTGGGCCCACCACATGTTCGTGGCCGGCATGAACCCGTACTTCGCCTTCTTCTTCGCGACCACCACGCTGATCATCGCGGTGCCCACGGCGATCAAGGTCTACAACTGGCTGCTGACGCTGTGGCGCGGCGACATCCACCTGTCGGTGCCGATGCTGTTCTCGCTGGCCTTCATCTGCACGTTCGCCATCGGCGGGCTCACCGGCCTCTTCCTCGGCAACGTGAGCGTGGACATCCCGCTGTCGGGCACCTACTTCGTGGTGGCGCACTTCCACATGGTGATGGGCGTGGCGCCGTTGCTGGTGGTGTTCGGCGGCATCTACCACTGGTACCCCAAGGTGACGGGCCGCATGCTCGACGACCGGCTGGGCCAACTGCATTTCTGGATCACCTTCATCGGCACCTACCTGATCTATTTCCCGATGCACTACCTCGGCTTGCTGGGCATGCCGCGGCGCTACTACAACTTCGATCTCTACCAGTTCATCCCGCCCTCGGCCTACAGCCTCAACGCCTTCATCACGGTGGTGGCGCTGGCGGTCGGCGTGGCGCAGGTGCTGTTCATCTTCAACCTGGCGTGGAGCGTGCGGCATGGCCGGGTGGCGGATGGGAATCCATGGCGGGCTGCTTCGCTGGAATGGCAGACGCCGCAGACGCCGCCGGTGCACGGCAATTGGGGGCCGGCGCTGCCGGTGGTTTATCGCGGGGCTTATGCCTATGGAGTGCCGGGGGCGCGGGAGGACTTTATTGCGCAGAATGCGCCGCCGGATGCGGGTGGGGTGGAGGAATCCGAGGAGCGGGGCGGCAAGAGTGGGGATGGGGGAAGGGCGGCATGAGCACTGCACTGCGCCTTCTGCTTGTACGTTGCGCTTCGGTTGAGGCCGGAGCCGGGATTTCGCCCCGGCGGGCGAGTTACTTTCTTTGTCTCGCCAAAGAAAGTAACCAAAGAAAGGCGACCCCACTGCGCGCGTCCCTCCGCTTCGCTACGGGCAACCTGCGGTGCTCGCTTCAGGCGGGGTGCGCGCAAACTCGCTTCGCTCAAACACGCGCGGCCCTTTTTTCGCCTGAAGCTGCGCTCCTCGGCACGCGCAGAGGGGCGTGGGGACCGGTCGGGCCATTGCTTCGCTCGGCCATCAACGGCCTTGCTGCGCAAGGCCTGGAACAGGTGCAGGTGCATGCGCCAGTGCGTGCGCATGAGCACGAGCGTGTGCGTGAGTGTCAGCGTGAGAGAAGACCCGAAGCTCACGCCAACCTGCACACCACACAAGGACGCGCCATGGCGCGTTGGATTCCAAGTCCCCTCTGGCCGCGCCGAGGAGCGGAGCTTTTCGCGGATCAGGGCCGCGCGTGTTTGAGCGAAGCGAGTTTGCGCGGACCCCGCGAAAAGCGAGCACCGCAGGTTGCCCGCAGCTTCGCTGCGGGTCGCGGCCAGTGGGGTCGCCTTTCTTTGGTTGCTTTCTTTGGCGAGACAAAGAAAGTGACTCGCCCGCCGGGGCGAAATCCCGGCTCCGGACTCACACCAAGCGCAAAGTACAAACAGAAAGCCCGGTCCTCCCACCCCAACCCTCCCCAAGAGGGGGATCGAGCAAGACCGGACAAAGACGAAGGCCCGAGGGAGACCACCCGATGAACACCAGCGCCGTCCTTCGCCCCGGCTACGGCCGCCACCGCCCCGACCCGAACGCCGCCGCGCTCTCCGCAAGCATCGGCCTGTGGGTCTTCATCGGCGTCGCGACCGTGCTGTTCTCGCTGTTCGTCGCCGCCTACGTGATGCGCATGAGCGGCGAGGACGCCGTGGCGATCACGCTGCCGTGGCAACTGGGCCTCAGCACCGCGCTGCTCGCCGGCGGCAGCATGGCGCTGCAGGCCTCCGCCTCGGCGGCACGCCGCGTCGCAATGCGCCGAACCCGCCGGCTGCTGCTGGCCGGCGGCCTTTGCGCAGGCGCCTTCCTGCTGGTGCAGCTGTGGGCCTGGTCGGCGCTGCTGTCGGCGCAGGTCATGCCCGCCGGCAATCCGGGTGGCAGCTTCTTCTACCTGCTGACGGCGGTGCACGGGCTGCATGTCGCGGGCGGCCTGGCAGCCTGGGCCTGGACGGCGCGCGCCGCCTGGCATCCCGCCGCGGACCTGGTCGGACTGGGCTGGCGCATCGGGCTGTGCGCGCGCTACTGGCACTTCCTGCTGGGGGTGTGGGTGGTGCTGTTCGCCATGCTGGGCTGGCTGACGCCCGAAGTGGCGCGCTTCATCTGCGGCACGGCTTAGGAGTCACACGCCATGAACACCGCCGCCGTCCCCCCGATCGCGCCACTCATCCTCGCGCCAGCCACCGCCCCGGCCGGCTGGCGCGGGCTGATTGCCGACTGGTCCTCCGACCGCGAAGCCTTCCACGTCTCGTGGGGCAAGGCGATGATGTGGATCTTCCTGCTGAGCGACACCTTCATCTTCAGCTGCTTCCTCGTCGGCTACATGACGGTGCGGGTCTCCACCACCGTGCCCTGGCCGAACCCCAGCGAGGTGTTCGCGCTGCACGTGGCCGGCGCCGACGTGCCGCTGCTGCTGATCGCGATCATGACCTTCGTCCTCATCAGCAGCAGCGGGACGATGGCGATGGCGGTGAACTTCGCCTACCGCCGCGACCGCGCCAACGCCGCCGCGCTGATCCTGGTGACGGCGCTGTGCGGCGAGGTCTTCGTCGGCATACAGGCCTTCGAGTGGTCCAAGCTGATCATGGAAGAGGGCGTTCGGCCCTGGGGCAACCCGATGGGCGCGGCGCAGTTCGGCTCGGCCTTCTTCATGATCACCGGCTTCCACGGACTTCATGTGTCCTGTGGAGTGGTGTACCTGCTGGTCGTCGCCTTCAAGCTGATCCGCGGCGACTACGAGCGAACGGGCAACTACCAGATCGTGGAGATCGCCGGGCTCTACTGGCATTTCGTGGACCTGGTGTGGGTGTTCATCTTCGCGCTGTTCTATCTCTGGTGAGGAGGCAAGACCATGGACCCCGGCACCGGCCAGCAGCATCCGATCAGCCTCTACCTCAAGATCTGGGGGCTGCTGTTCGTGCTCAGCACGCTCTCTTACCTGGTGGACTACCTGCACCTGCAGGGCTATCTGCGCTGGGGGCTGATTCTGACCTTCATGATCCTGAAGGCAGGCCTGATCGTCGCGGTCTTCATGCACATGGCCTGGGAGCGGCTGGCACTGGTCTACGCCATCCTGCTGCCGCCGCTGGCGCTGCTGGTGCTGGTCTGGCTGATGGCGGCGGAGGCGGGGCACACCTTGCTCACGCGGCTGCTTTTCTTCAACTGAAGCCCCAACGGATCCACCGTGCGGGGGATTCCTTCGCGCCCGGGGCGCCCTAGAGTCGAGATGCACGCGGCGAATGCGTGCACCCGAAGGGAGCAACCATGACAACATCGCAACTGATGCTCGGCGCCGTTGCGGCGGCGCTGGCCCTGATGGCGGCCTTGCCATCGCCCGCACCCGCGCAGGCGCACGCGCCGGACCGGAGCCACCTGGCCTCGGTCAGCGTCGAGGCGCTGCAGCGCACCTACCTCGAATGTGACCGCGTCGCGACCCACACCCTGCTGGACCTCGGCAGCGCCGCGCATTGCTCGATCGTCGGCGAGGAGCTCAAGCATCGCGTCTTCGGCGGCGACTTCGAGCGGCTGATTGCGTGGTGGCGTGCGAACAGGTGGAGCAGCGCGGAGGCGCTCTCCGACTCGCAGTCGCCCGACCGCAGGGCGGACGCTCGCTAGCCCTGCGCTGCGTTCGGATGTCCATCCGGACATCCGCTTTGAACAGCCCGGGTTCTGACGACAATGGCCCGCAGCACAACCCATGAACCCGGTCGCCTCGTCGATGCTCAAGCTTGCCCTGGCCTGCACGATCGCACTGGCCGGCGTCACCATGCTCCAGGACCGCATGCTCTACTTTCCCGCGCCGGCCACGGTGGCCGAGATGGCCACGGGCGGGCTGCAGGCCTGGCCGTCGGAGCAGGACTTCCGCGGCCTGGCTGTGGAGCCGGGCGGCATCGCCCGCGGCACCGTCATCGTCTTCCATGGCAACGCCGGACATGCCGGCCACCGCGCCTACTACGCCGGCGCGCTCGCGGGGCTGGGCTTTCGGGTGCTGCTGGCCGAGTACCCGGGCTACGGCCCGCGCGGCGGGGACGTGGGCGAGCGCAGCCTCGTCGAAGACGCGCGACAGACCGTGGCGCTGGCACATCGTGCGTATGGCCCGCCGCTGGTCGTCATCGGCGAATCGCTGGGCGCCGGCGTCGCGGCGGCGGCGGTCGCGCAGGAGCGCGATCAGGTCTCCGGACTGATGCTGATCACGCCCTGGGACCGGCTCGCGCACGTCGCCGCCTACCACTACCCCTGGCTGCCCGTGAGCTGGCTGCTGCGCGACCGCTACGACAGCGTCGCCCACCTCGCCGCCTTCGGCCGCCCGGTGCTGGTGGTGGTCGCGGGCCGCGACCGCGTCGTGCCCTCGCGCCTGGGCATCGCGCTCCACGAGGCGCTGCGCCCGCCCAAGCGGCTGGTGACGATCGAGGAGGCCGGCCACAACGACTGGCCCGGGCAGGTCGACGCACGATGGTGGCAGGCCGCGATGGACTTCCTGCTGGGCAAGGCCCCGCCCTGAGCCTCCCCCTGCGCCAGCAGCGTCCACTGCGTCAATGCGGCGATCAGGCACCACAGCAGCGGGATCGGCCACAGCAGGGCCGCGAACACCCGCGCCAGGCGTGCCTGCGGCGGCGCGCGCAGGAGCAGCAGCAGGCCGAGCGTCCCGATCGCCGTCGGGTCGGGCGCCATCCCGAAGAGCCCGGCCTCGCGCCAGGGGCGGCCCAGCAGCACCAGGCCGACCCACGGCTGCACCAGCACGGCGAAGAGCAGCAGCCCGAGGCCCAGCACCTCGCGCCCGCGGCGCTGTCTCCGCAGTTCGAGCCCGATGCCCGCGGCGCACAGGAGCAGCAGCCCTTCAATGCCGAAAGCCACCCCGAACCAGCTCGCCGCCCAGTTGATGGCGGCGTAGCGTTGCAGGTGGAATGCCCAGGCCACCCAGAGCCAGCACGCCGCGAGCATGGCGCAGCAGGCGCGCGCCCCCGGGCCGGGGCGCCCCTTCAGCGCGACGAGTACCAGCGCCAGCCCGAGCGCCACGGCGAAGAACTGCGCCGGCCACAGCTCGGCGTTGTAGAGCTCGAAAAGCCGGTGCCAGGTGCGTGCAGAGAACAGCAGGAAGTCCGAAGGCCGGTAGCTCCACCACTCGGACATCGCTCACAGCGCCTGCACGTGGGCCGCCATGCGCTGGCGCATGGGCGCGTCCGGCATCGGGCCGAGCAGGGCGCCCATGTTCTGCTGCACATGCGCCACGCTGCGGGTGGCCGGGATCGCGCAGGTCAGCGCCGGGTGCGAAATGATGAACTTGAGCGCGAACTGCGCCCAGCTGTCGCAGCCGATCTCGTCGGCCCAGGGCGGCAGCGGATGGCGTTGCAACGCGCGCAGCAGCGCGCCCTCGCGGAAGGGCCGATTGGCGATCACGGCGATGCGGCGCTCGCGCGCCAGCGGCAGGATGCGCGATTCCACCTCGCGGTCGAGCAGGTTGTAGCTGACCTGGACGAAGTCGATCGGCTGGTTGGCCATGATCGATTCGATCTCGCGGTGCCGGCGCCCCTCGGAGGTGGTGATGCCCACGTAGCGCAGCTGCCCGGCCGACTTCATTGCGAACAGCGTGGGCAGGTGCGCCTCCCAGGCGAGCAGGTTGTGCACCTGCATCAGGTCGAAGCGCGGCACCCGCCAGAGCCGCCGCGACTCCTCGATCTGCCCGGGCCCGCGCGCCCCGGCGCCGATCCAGACCTTGTCCGCCGCGAACACGCCCGCCGTGCGGTTGATGCGGGCCAGCCCCTCGCCGATGACCGACTGCGAGGAGCCGTACATCGGCGACGAATCGATCATGCGGCCGCCGGCGTCGAAGAAGGCGCGCATCACCTCGGCGCATTCTTCGCGCGCGGCGCGGTCGTTGCCGACATTGAAGGTGATCCAGCTGCCCAGGCCGATCGCCGGCACCCGCTCCCCGGTGGAAGGAATCGCCCGCGTGGCCGGGCCGCGCGGCCGCGCCTGGGCATGCCCGGCGCAGGGGCCCAGGAGGGGCGGGAGGCCCGCCGCGAGCGAGCACAGGAACTCGCGGCGGGTCGGCGCGATTCGCAGACCTGCAGCCATGCTTGTGTGTCCCTTGGAAGCTTGCATGTTCTCAAGGACGCGCCGCCGCCGCAAGCCCGTGCGGCACCAGCCGCTCAGGGCGCGCGCAGCGCCTGCGTCAACTCCATCACCGACGCCAGCCCGCTCGCGAAGCGCGGCGCCAGAAACGCACCCAGCTGCGGCATCAGCAACTGCAACATCCCGATCCCCGCCAGCAGCGTCAGCGGAAAGCCCACTGCAAAGATGCTGAACTGCGGCGAGGCGCGGTTCAGGATGCCCATCGCGAGGTTCAGCGTGAGCAGCGCCGTGATCAGCGGCAGCGCCAGCATGAAGCCTGTCGCGAAGATCTGCGCGCCGCCGTGCACCAGCAGCAGCCAGCCTTGCGCGGCCAGCGGCGCGTCGGCGACCGGCAGGACCTGGAAGCTGTCGGCGAGCGCCGCCACCAGCAGCAGGTGGCCGTCCAGCGCGAGGAAGATCAGCATCGCCAGCATGTGCAGCAGCCGCGCCACCACCATGGTCGCGCCGCCGCTCATCGGGTCGAAGAAGGAGGCGAAGGACAGGCCCATCTGCAGGCCCACGTACTCGCCCGCGGCCAGCACGGCGGCGAACATCAGGCGCATCGTGAAGCCGATGGCCGCGCCGATGAGCACCTGCTGCATCACGATCCACACCCCGCCGATCGAGACCACCGGCACCTGCGGCATCGCCGGCAACGCGGGCGCCAGCGCAATGGCCAGCAGCGCCGCGATCGCGACCTTGAGCTGCCGCGGCACATTGGGCTCGCCGAAGATCGGTGCCGTGCCGACCAGCGCCAGCATGCGCACGAACGGCCAGAGGAAGGCCACCATCCAGGCGTTCAGCTCCGCCGAGGTGATGGAGAGGACGCTTGGGCTCACCAGGTAACCGCCTGCGAGTTCGCTTGGCGTCCTGTTCTCTTCCCTTCGGGGGAGGGGTAGAGGTGTTCGTTCGCCTGTTTTGGCGGTGTGCTTGTTTTGAGGCAGGAGCCGGGGCGTCGTCCCGGCAGCCGAGTCACTTTCTTTTGTCTCGCCAAAAGAAAGTAACCAAAGAAAAGGCGACCCCACTGGCCGCGACCCGCAGCGAAGCTGCGGGCAACCTGCGGTGCTCGCTTTTCGCGGGGTCCGCGCAAACTCGCCTCCGGCTCAAACACGCGCGGCCCTTTATCCGCGAAAAGCTGCGCTCCTCGGCGCGGCCAGAGGGGACTTGGAATCCAACGCGCCATGGCGCGTCCTTGTGTGGGGTGGGGGTTGGCGTGAGCTTCTGGTCTTTGCTGACGCTGACACTCGCGCCCATGCGCATGCGCATGCCCATGCCCATGCTCGTGCTCGTGCTCGTGCTCGTGCTCCAGTTCGTGCGTGTTCGCATGTGCCAGTTCCAGGCCTCGCGCAGCGAGGCCGTTGGTGGCCGAGCGAAGCGATGGCCCGTCCCATATCCCCTCTGCGCGTGCCGAGGAGCGGAGCTTTTCGCGGATCAGGGCCGCGCGTGTTTGAGCGCAGCGAGTTTGCGCGGACCCCGCGAAAAGCGAGCACCGCAGGTTGCCCGTAGCGAAGCGGAGGGACGCGCGCAGTGGGGTCGCCTTTCTTTGGTTACTTTCTTTGGCGAGACAAAGAAAGTGACTCGCCCGCCGGGGCGAACTCCCGGCCCCAGCCTCAAACCAACAACAGCGCAACAAGAGAGGCCCGATGCCCAGCGAGTCCCAGCCGAAAGCCAACACCCGATGCCTCATCCACTAGGCGACGAGCTGCGGGATGCTCGAGAACAGCGTGCGGATGTAGTCCAGCATCTGCCCCAGCATCCACGGCCCGGCGATCACCAGCACTGCGAACACGGCCAGCAGCTTCGGGATGAAGGACAGCGTGGCCTCGTTGATCTGCGTCGCAGCCTGGAAGATGCTGATGACCAGGCCCACCACCAGCGCCACCAGCAGCAGCGGCGCGCCGAGCAGCAGGGAGACGTGGATGGCCTGGCTGCCGATGGACATGACCGATTCGGGTGTCATTCCAGGATTCCTATACGAAGAAGCTCTGGGCGAGCGCGCCGATGAGCAGTTGCCAGCCGTCGGCCATGACGAAGAGCATCAGCTTGAAGGGCAGGGCGATGGAGGCGGGCGGCACCATCATCATCCCCATCGACATGAGCACGCTGGCCACCACCAGGTCGATGATCAGGAAGGGGATGAAGATGGTGAAGCCGATCTGGAAGGCGGTCTTCAGCTCGCTGATGACGAAGGAGGGCAGCAGGATGCGCAGCGGCACGTCCTCCGGCCCTTCCATCGCCGGCACCTTGGCCAGCTTGGCGAACAGCGCGAGGTCGTTCTCGCGCGTCTGCTTGAGCATGAAGGTCTTGAAGGGGGCGATGCCGCGCTCGAGTGCACGCTCGGTGCTGATCTTGTTTTCCGACAGCGGCTTGTAGGCCTCGTCGTAGACCTTGTCGAAGACCGGCGCCATCACGAAGAAGGTGAGGAAGAGCGACAGGCCCACGAGGATCTGGTTGGGCGGAGAGGCCTGGGTGCCCAGCGCCGTGCGCAGCAGGCCCAGCACGATGAGGATGCGGGTGAAGCTGGTCATCGACAGCAGCAGCGCCGGCAGGAAGCTCAGCGAGGTCAGCAGCACCAGCGTCTGCACGCTGAGCGACCAGGTCTGGCTGCCGCCGGGCCCGGGCGTGCTGGTGAGCCCCGGCAGGCCTTGCGCGAAGGCGAGCGCGGGCAAGGCCAGCGCGAGCAGCAGGCCCGCGCGGCGCAGGTGGCGAAGAGGAAGGCGTCGCATCAGGCGCCCGGCTTCGGATGGATGCCCAGCGATTCACGCAGCTTCTGCGCGAACAGCTCCACCGCCTTCGCGCTGCCGCCGTGTGCCGCAGGCGGCGCCGATGCCGCGGGCAGGGCCTGCGCCGGCAG
Organism: Variovorax sp. RA8; assembly: GCF_901827175.1. Taxonomy (NCBI): domain Bacteria; kingdom Pseudomonadati; phylum Pseudomonadota; class Betaproteobacteria; order Burkholderiales; family Comamonadaceae; genus Variovorax; species Variovorax sp. RA8. The sequence continues at coordinate 2,227,620 of NZ_LR594662.1, forward strand.
CGAGTGCAGCGCGTTGACCTGGCTCGCGGTGACGCCCAGCACCAGCCAGGTCTCGCCCACCTCGACCACCACCACGCGCTCGCGCTGGCCGACCATCGCGCTGCCCACCACCTTGACGAGGGCGCTGCCGCCGAAGCGCGGCAGGCCGAAGCGGCGCGCCAGCCAGGCGCACAGGAAGATCAGACCCAGCACCAGCACCATGCCGAGCCCGGCTTGCAGCAGGCCGGATGCGCCGACGGCCGGCGCAGCCTCGGCGGCGGGCGCGGGCACCGTGGGCAGGGCCGCGTGCGCGCAGAGCGTGGCCGCGCAGGCTGCCAGCACGGCCGCGCCGCGCGTGAAAGGCCCAGGGAGCTTCATGAACGGCTGAGCTTCTGCATGCGCTCGGAGGGGGTGACGATGTCGGTCAGTCGGATGCCGTACTTGTCGTTCACCACCACCACCTCGCCCTGCGCGATCAGGTAGCCGTTGATCAGCACGTCCAGCGGCTGGCCGGCCAGTCCGTCGAGCTCCACCACCGAGCCCTGCGACAGCTGAAGCAGGTTCTTGATGGTGATGCGCGTGCGGCCGATCTCGGCCATCAGCTGCACCGGCACGTCGAGGATGCGTTCGATGTCCACCGCGCCGGCGGCGGCGGCGGTGTTCTGCAGCGGCTGGAAGACCTGGGCGCCGGCCGGTGCCGCCGCCGGGGCGGGGGCGCTCGCCGGCTGGGGCGCCGGGGCTGAAGCCGCGGTCTGCTCGGCCAGGGCGCTCGCCCAGTCGTCCATGTCGCCGCCGGAGGAAGTGTTGTCAGTCATGGTCGCTCTTCGGATCGCTGTCTTTGTGGGAGATCATCTGTTGCACGCGCAGCGCGTAGCGTTCGTTGGAGACGCCGTAGCCGCACTCCATCACGGGAACGCCGTCGACGCGCGCGAGCACGGTTTCGGGCAGCTCGATCGGCAGCACGTCGCCGACCTGCAGGCGCATCAGCTCGCCGATGGTGGTGCCGATGGTCACGAAGTCGGCGGTGAGCGCCACGTCGGCGCTCTGCATCTGCTGGCTCATCTGCTTGACCCAGCGCTTGTCGATCTCGATCTCGTCCTGCACCGGGTTGGACAGCAGGTCGCGGATCGGCTCGATCATCGAGTAGGGGATGCACACGTGCAGGAAGCCGCCCACCGGGCCGAATTCGATCTGCAGCGTGGTGGTGACCACCACCTCGTTCGGCGCCACGATGTTGGCCAGCTTGCCGTGCATCTCGGCGCGGATGTAGTCGAAGGCCAGCGGGAACACAGGCTGCCAGGCATCGCCATAGCACTGCAGGCTGAGGTTGAGCAGGCGCTTGATGATGCGCTGCTCGGTGCGCGTGAAGTCGCGGCCCTCCACGCGCACGTGGTAACGCCCGTCGCTGCCGAAGAGGTTGTCCACCACCAGGAACACCAGCTTCGGATCGAACACGAACAGCGCCGTGCCGCGCAGCGGCTTCAGGTGCAGCATGTTGATGTTGGTGGGCACCGGCAGGTGCCGCACGAACTCGCCGTACTGCTGGATCTGCACCGGGCCGACCGAGACGTCGGGGCTGCGGCGCATGAAGTTCAGCAACGCGCTGCGCAGGTTGCGCGCGAAGCGCTCGTTGATGACCTCCAGCGTGTGCATGCGGCCGCGCACCACGCGGTCGGGCGCGCCGAGGTCGTAGAGCGGCAGGCCGTCGGCCTGGGGCTCGGGCGCGCGGCGCTGGTCGACGGCGCCGCCGGTGACGCCCGACAGCAGCGCATCGACCTCGTCCTGCGAGAGCACCTGTTCATAGGCCATGGGTCGTGTGTCCGAAGCGAGGGCTGATCACTGCACCACGAAGGTGTTGAAGGAGACGCCGGCGATCGCCTGCGGCTGGGCCTCGGGAGAGAGCGGCCGGTTGAGCTCGGTGCGGATCTCCTCGGCGAGCTTGGCCTTGTCCTGGGTAGACAGCAGCGTCTCGGGCTGGCGGTTCGACAGCAGCAGCAGCAGGCGGCTGCGCAGCTCGGGCATGAACTCGACCAGCTGCGCCTTGGCCTGCTCATCGTTCACCTTGAGCGCCATGCCGATGTGCAGGAAGCGGCTGCGGCCCTCGGACTGCACGTTGACGGTCAGCGGCTCGAGGGTCACGAAGATGGGCTTGGGCATCGGCTTGGGCGCCGCGGCGGCCGGCGCTTCCTGCGCGAACAGGCTGCTGCGGCTCAATGCGAAGCCGCCGCCGGCCAGCGCGGCCAGGCTGGTGAGGACCAACAGTCCGATCAAAAGCTTCGAGGAGCGCGGCGCCGCGGCGGTGGGGAGAGAGGGACTGGTGGCCATGGGAAGCAACGTTTGGGTGGTCTTATTTTTGGTTGATGCGCGGCGAAACGAAGCCCCGATCAAGCGGGGGAAAGGGCCTCAGATCGCGCGTTTCGGATTCAGGCGAAGGTGTCGATGGCGGTGGTGCGCGATGGTGTGCTGGCGCGTGCGGGCAGCGGCGTGGTTGCCGCTTCGCTGCGCCCCGCGCCCGGATAGCTCGCGCCGTTCGCGGATGCGTTCTGGCGCTGCTCCTGCTGCTGGCCGGAGCCGCCCGCGCCGGCCCAGGGCCGCGATTCGGCGCCGACCGAGGTCTGGCCCAGGCTGATGCCCTGCTCGGCCAGGGTGCTGCGCAGTTGCGGCAGCGCGGCCTCGACGGCCTTGCGCACGGACTCGTGCGCGGAGACGAACATGGCCTGGGCCTGGTTGTCGCCGACGCTGAGGGTGATCTTCAGCGGGCCGAGACCGGCCGGGTTGAGATTGAGCTCGGCCACCTGCTGGCCGCCGGCCGTCATGCGCAGCATCTGGTGGCCCAGCGCCGGGGCCCACTCGGCACTGCCGACGGGCGGGGCGAGGGTCTGCGCCGGTGCCGGGCTGGCCGCGGGCTGCGCGCGGTCCAGCGCGGGCTGCATCGGGGAGGCCGCTGCGAGCACGGCCGGGGGCGCCACGGGTGCGGAGGCGGTCTCTGTGTCTGCCGCCGCCGCTGCGAGGATGGCGGGTTGCGCCTCGACGGACGTGGCATCGCCGGCGGTGAGCGACGCTGCGGGCACGGCCTTCGTGTCGGCGGGGGCTGAAGCCGCCGCGGCGCCGGCGGCTGCCGGTGTCTTTGCGGACGGCAGCGCGCTGGCCAGCGGGAGCGCCGATGCGGGGGCGTTGGCGGTGGCGGGCTGCACGGTGGCCTCGGCGCTCGCGGCCGGCATGCCCGGCAGCACGAGGCCCTTGTCGGCCGGTGCGGCGGAGCTGCCAGCCGCCGTGGTCGTGTCCACGGCCGGGCCGGTCGGTGGCGCCTTGGCATCCTGGCGCGCGCCTTCGTCCGCGGCGGACGATGCATCGGCGCCGGGCGTCGATGCGACGGCGGCCGCTGCGGCGAGCGATGCGTCCTTCGGCAGCGCCGTGCCGGCCGCGGGCAGCACCGTGCCGCCCTTGCCCATGCCCGTGCCCGTGCCGGTGCCCGCGCCGTCAGCCGCGGTGGGCGCCGGCGCCGTGGCCACGACCTGCGGCGCGAACAGCGCGATGGTCAGCAGCTCCGAGCCCGGCTCGTCCTTCCGCCCCATGTGGCGGTTCGGTTTCTGCGGCGTGGCCGCGGCTTCGGCGCTGGCCGCTTCCGCGCCGTCCTGCGCGCGGCGCGTGCCGGCGCGTGAGCGCTCCAGAACGGCGCCGAAGCTGCTGCGTGTGCTCTCGTCCGCGGCGGGGCGGCCCCGCGCGCCGGACTGGGCGGCCGGCTGCGCCGAGCTCGCCGGGAGGGCGGCGGAGGGAATGAAGGTGGGCATGGGCGGTTCCTCTAGAAATTCGGTTGGGCGGCGCGGTCGATGAACTTGCGCGCCGCGCGCTCGTCGCTGTCGCGCTGCTCGCGCTTGGCCTGCACGGCGAGCTCCTGGCGGCGCAGGCGATCGGCCAGCGTGTCGAAGGAGTTGAGGCGCCGCGCCTGGTGCTGCCAGTCGCCGCGCCCGAGGTCCAGCCGCAGCCCGGCCTGCTTGACGATGGCGCGCTGCTGCTCGATCGCGCCGTCCAGCGTGCCCAGGAAGTTGTTGAAGTTGCGCCACTGCGAGGCGGGCAGGCCGTGCGCCATCAGCGACTGCAGCTGGTTGGCATAGTCCTGGCGGTACTGCAGCAGCAGGTCCAGCTTCTGGTGCGCGCTGACTTGTGCGCTCTGCAGCACGCCCAGGCGGCGCGCTGCTTCTTCCTTTTGCTTGCGCGCCAATTCCTGCAGGGTGTCGAGGGGGAGCTTCTTGGACATGGCGTGACTCCGTCAATGCGGGCTACTCGAACAGGCCGGCCATGCGCGCCACCGAAGCCGCGTAATCGGTGCGCTCGTCCATGCCCTGCTGGAGGAAGGCCTCCAGCTTGGGATACAGGGCGATGGCCTGGTCCAGCTGCAAGTCGTGGCCGGCGGCGTAGGCGCCGACGCTGATCAGGTCGCGGTTGCGCTGGTAGCGCGACAGCATCTGCTTGAAGCGGCGCACCGTGTCGAACTGGGACGACGGGATCAGCGCCGTCATCGCCCGGCTGATCGAGGCCTCGATGTCGATGGCCGGGTAGTGGCCGGCCTCGGCCAGCGTGCGCGAGAGCACCACGTGGCCGTCGAGAATGGCGCGCGCCGAGTCGGCAATCGGGTCCTGCTGGTCGTCGCCCTCGGAGAGCACGGTGTAGAAGGCGGTGATCGAGCCGCCGCGGCCCTGCGCGTCGCGCGCGCCGTTGCCCGCGCGCTCCACCAGTGCCGGCAGCTTGGCGAAGACCGAGGGCGGGTAGCCCTTGGTCGCGGGCGGCTCGCCCACCGCCAGCGCGATCTCGCGCTGCGCCATGGCGTAGCGGGTGAGCGAATCCATGATCAGCAGCACGTCCTTGCCCTGGTCGCGGAAGTATTCGGCCAGGCAGGTCGCATAAGCCGCGCCCTGCAGTCGCAGCAGCGGCGAGTTGTCGGCCGGGGCGGCGACCACCACGGCGCGCGCCAGGCCTTCCTCGCCCAGGGTGTTCTCGATGAAGTCCTTGACCTCGCGGCCGCGCTCGCCGATCAGCCCGACCACGATCACCTCGGCGCTGGTGTAGCGCGCCATCATGCCGAGCAGCACGCTCTTGCCGACGCCGGAGCCGGCGAACAGGCCCATGCGCTGGCCGCGGCCGACGGTCAGCATCGCGTTGATGGCGCGCACGCCGGTATCGAGCACCGAGTCGATGGGCGCGCGGGTGAGGGGGTTGATGGGCGGCGCCGACAGCGGCACCTTGCGCGCGATCTCCAGCGGGCCCAGGCCATCGAGCGGGCGGCCGACGGCATCGACCACACGCCCGAGCATGCCCTCGCCGACCGGGAGGCGCTTGCCATGGGCCTCGTCGCCGGCCGTGGCCGAGCCCGGACGCGCGAACACGCGTGCGCCGGGGATGAGACCGGCCACCTCGCTCTGGGGCATCAGGAACAGGCGATCGCCGGCGAAGCCGACCACTTCGGCCTCGGCATGGCGCTGGGGATAGCCGGGCGGCAATTCGATCAGGCAGTCGCTGCCCACGGGCAGCTGCAGGCCGACGGCCTCCAGCACCAGGCCGACGGCCCGCGTGAGGCGGCCGGAGTGGGTGACGGTGGCAGCGGTGCGGTTGATCTCCACGCGCGCCTGCGCGAGCGTGCCGAGCCAGGACTGCAGATGCGGGTTGGCGGTGGCGGCCGGCATCAGAGCTCCGCGGCGTCGATGTCGCGGCTCAGGGCCGCGGTCACGCTCTTCCAGCGTGTCTCCAGGCTGGCATCCATCTCGCCGCTGGCGGACTGCACCCGGCAGCCGCCGCGTGCCAGCGTGTCGTCGGGGCGCACCTGCCAGCCGGCGATCTGCAGCTCGTTGCCCAGGCTGCTCTTCACCAGCGCCACGTCGTCGGGATGCAGCAGCAGGCGCGGTTCGCCCTGCAGTGCGGGTTCGGCATGCAGCAGGTCCTGCACCAGTGGCAGCACCCATTCGGGCTCCGCGCGCAGGGTGCGGTGCACCACCTGGCGCGCCACGTCGAGCGCCAGCGTGAGGATGGCGTCGGCCAGTTCGCTCTCGGCCCGGCGCAGCGCGGCCGGCAGCGTGGCGGCGAGGGCGCGCAACTGCTCGGCATGGGCGCTGGCGGCGGCGAGGCCCGTGGCCAGCCCTTCGGCGTGGCCTTCGGCGCGGCCCTTCGCCAGGCCCTCGCGGTGGCCTTCGATGCGGCCTTCGGCACGCGCCTGCAGGCGCAGGCGGGAGAGCTCGTTGTCGCGCGCCAGGGCCTCCGGGTCCACGCGCGGAACGACCAGGGGCTGCATGCTGTCGTGCGCGGCATCGTCGCTTTCCAGCGTGCCCATTTCCCAGCGCTGCCAGGCCGACAGCGAGGGCTTGGCGGCGGCCTTCGGCGCGGCGGCCGGCCGCGCGGGCGCATAGGCCGCGGCGAGCCGTGCGCGCGACGCGGGAGCGGTGGCTGTTTGCTTAGACGAAGTCATCGGTTCCCGGGGCGGCGATCACGACCTCGCCGGCATCGGCGAGGCGGCGCACCACTTGCAGGATGGCCTTCTGCTCGGCTTCGACCTGCGAGACCCGCACCGGGCCGCGCAGCTCGATGTCCTCGCGCAGCGTCTCGGCGGCGCGCTGCGACATGTTCTTGAGGAACTTGTCGCGCAGCTCCTGCGTCGAGCCCTTGAGCGCGACGATGAGCGACTCGGATTCGATGTCCTTGAGCAGGCGCTGGACGAAGCGGTCCTCCAGGTCCAGCAGGTTCTCGAAGACGAACATCTCGTCGACGATGCGCTGCGCCAGGGTCTCGTCGTGCTCGCGCACGTGGGCGATCGCCTCTTCCTCCTGCGCGGTGCTCATGAGGTTGACGATCTCGGCCGCAGTGCGAACGCCGCCCAGGCGGCTGCGCTTGAGGCCTTCGCCCGAGAGCATCTCGGTCAGCACGTCGGTCAGCTCGGCCAGCGCCGCGGGCTGCACGCCGCCGAAGGTGGCCACGCGCATGATCACGTCGTGGCGCAGGCGCACCGGCAGCTTTTCCAGCACTTCGGAGGCCTTCTTGCGGTCCAGGTGGACCAGCAGCGTGGCAAGGATCTGCGGGTGCTCGTCGCGGATCAGCTCCACGACCTCGCCGGCCTCCAGGTCGTTGAGCCGCTCGATGCCGCCGTGCGGCTCGTCGGGCTGCAGGATGTCCTCGAGCAGGTTGCTGGCGCGGTCGTCGCCCAGCGCCTTGCGCAGCACTGCGCGGATGTAGCTGCCCGAGCCCAGGTGCAAGGCGGAGAGCTGTTCGGTCTCGAGGCGGAATTCCGCGAGGACGGCCGCCAGCTCCTCCTTGGAAACCTGGCTCAGCTTGGCCATCGCGGCGCCCAGTGCCTGCACCTCGGTGGTGGGCAGGTGGTGCAGCGTGGCGGCGGCGCGGTCCTCGCCGAGGGACATCAGGAGGATGGCGGCCTTGCGTGTTCCGGCTTCGCTCATGGGTTCATCCAGTGCTTGATCAGAGTGGCGACGAGCCGCGGGTCCTGCTCGGCGGTCTGCTGTACGTAGTCGAGGTCGGCCTGGCGGCGCTCGGCTTCGCGCTGGAGGGCGCTCAGCTGGGCGGCGCCGGCTTCATCCTCGGGATCGATGGCGGAGGCCGCCGGTGCCGGTTCGGGTGCCGCCGCGGCGGGCGGCGGCGCCAGGTGCTTGCGCAGCAGCGGCCGGAACACGGCGAACCAGGCGAACAGGGCGAGCACCCCGAGCAGCAGGTACAGGCCGATGCTCTTGGCGAGTTCGATGTTGGCGGGGTCCTTCCAGAGGGGCACCTCGGCCTGCTGCTCGTCCTGCCCGTCGCGGGCGAAGGCGCTGTTGAGCACGTTGAGCGAATCGCCGCGCTCCTGGCTGTAGCCCATGGCCTCCTTCACCAGGTTGCGGATCTGGTCGACCTCGGCCGGCGTCAGCGCGCGTGCCTTGCCGTCGGCGCCGGCCACGTGGTTCACCACCACCGCCACCGACAGGCGCTTGATCCCGCCGGCGCCCTGCTGCACATGGCGGATGGAGCGGTCGAGCTCGTAGTTGGTCGTCGTGTCCTTGCGCGAGCTGCTGGGCCCGGCCGGCGCGGTGCTGGTGGTCGCCGTCGTGGTGGTGGCGGCGCCCGGGGGCGTGGCGCCGTTGGCGGGTGCGTTGGCCGGCCGCGGTGCCGTGATCGGTGCGCCGGGGTTCACCGGCGGCTGGTTCGACAGCGCGCCCGGCACGCCGCCCGGCGGGGTGGCGCCGAGCTGGTTCGACTCGCTGGACTGCTGGCTGCGCACCGCGGCGTTGCGCGGGTCCTGGTTCGGCGCGAACTTCTCCTCGGTGCGCTCGACCACCGAGAAGTCGATGTCGGCCGCGACCTGGGCGCGCACATTGCTCGCGCCGAGGATGGGCTGCAGGATGGCCTCGATGCGGCGGATGTAGCCTTGTTCGATCTCCTGCGCGTACTTGAGCTGGCTCACGTCCAGCCCGCGCGCGCCGGCGTTGGCGGCCGACAGCAGGTTGCCGCGCTGGTCCACCACCGTCACGCTCTTGGGGTCCAGCTCCGGCACGCTGCTGGAGATCATGTGGACGATGGCGCTGACCTGGCCCTCGTCGATGCCGCGGCCGCGGTGCAGGCTCAGCACCACGGAGGCGGAAGGCTTCTTCTGCTCGCGCACGAAGAGCGAGGGCTTGGGCAGCGCCAGGTGGACGCGGGCCGACTCGACCGTGCCGATCGACTCGATCGAGCGGGCCAGCTCACCCTCCAGCCCGCGCTGGTAGTTGACCTGCTCGGCGAACTGGCTGGTGCCGAACTTCTGGTTGTCCATCAGCTCGAAGCCCACCCCGCCGCCCTTGGGCAGGCCCTGGGCCGCGAGCTTGAGGCGCACTTCGGGCACCTTGTCGCCCGCGATCAGGATCGCGCTGCCGCCCTCGGCGAACTTGTAGGGCACGTTCATCTGCGTCAGCGAGGCGATGATCGCGCCGCCGTCGCGGTCCGAGACGTTGGTGTAGAGCACCTTGTAGTCCGGTGCGCGGCTCCAAAGCGTGAAGGCGGCGGCCGCCGCCACCAGGGCTGCGGCGCCGACGATCAGCGGCAGCTTGGGCTGGGCGCGCAGGCGTTCCAGCAGCGGCGTGCCCGCCGCTGCCGGCATCGCGCCCGCGGGCGCTGCCGTGCTGCTCATGCTTGGGCCCCGGCCATGGCACAGGCCAGGAGGAGCGGGAGAAGTCGTCGAGGTGGAGTCATGCCGTTGAAGTCGCGAGCAGCCTTTTTGTTTCGCGATCGATTCTCGGCAGCAGGCGTGAAATCGATTGGTCGAACAGCCGGGGTTTTCGCCGTCAGTTGAGCGCATCTCTTTCGGGTCCCCGCGGTTACGCTGAAAACACGCGGGAGAGCCACGGCCCTCCTGTAGGAACGCAAGCGTCTTCCAGACTTACCAAAAGGTTCTACATGTCCATCTCAGCCATCGAATCCGTCCTGCAGCAGATGCGGGTGACCGCGCTCCAGACCGGCATCGCGCCGCGCCCCGCCGCCGAGTCGGCCCCGCAGGCCGGCTTCGCCGCCGAACTGAGGCGCTCGCTCGAGGGCATCAGCACGGCGCAGAACAAGGCCTACGGCCAGGCCGAGGCCTTCGAGCTCGGGCGTCCCGGCGTCGCACTGAACGACGTGATGGTCGACCTGCAGAAGGCCAACGTGGCTTTCCAGACCGGCCTGCAGGTGCGCAACCGGCTGGTGGCGGCCTACCAGGAAGTGATGAGCCTGCCGGCATAGGCTCCCCCCAGGTTGGCTCACTTCGTGTAGCCGCCCACCCCCTACCGGGGGGCAACACCAGCGGCCCGGCAAAGCCGGTTCCGCGGTGTTCCTGGAATCAGGGGCGCGAAACGAGCTCTGGGATGGCCCTAAAGATTTGGAAAGCGCTGCCGATAACTGAACCAACGATGGCTTGAATCTCACGGTGGGAAGCGGGTCCAGCGTTGCGGCCGGTTTGGCCGAAGTCCACAACCTTTGTTTATCAGGAGTCGAACATGGCGCAAGTCATCAACACCAACAGCCTCTCGCTGGTGGCGCAGAACAACCTCAACAAGTCCCAGAGCTCGTTGAACACGGCGATCGAGCGCCTGTCCTCCGGCATGCGCATCAACAGCGCCAAGGACGACGCGGCCGGCCAGGCCATCGCCAACCGCTTCACCGCCAACGTCAAGGGCCTGACCCAGGCCGCGCGCAATGCCAACGACGGCATCTCGCTCGCCCAGACGACGGAAGGCGCGCTGAACGAAATCAACAACAACCTGCAGCGCGTTCGCGAACTGTCGGTGCAAGCCGCCAACGGCACGAACTCCTCCAGCGACCTCTCGTCGATCCAGGCTGAAATCAAGCAGCGCCTCGACGAAATCGACCGCGTGTCGGCCCAGACCCAGTTCAACGGCGTGAACGTGCTCGCCAAGGACAGCAAGCTGAGCATCCAGGTCGGCGCGAACGACGGCGAGACGATCGACATCAACCTGCAGGAAATCACGTCCAAGACGCTCGGCCTGGGCAACATGGACATCACGAAGAAGTCGCTCGACCTGTCGACCGTCAGCGCGACCGCCACGACCGTGGTGACCCCGGGTACGACCGGCGCGACCACCTCGGTGAACCTGACGGCCGTCGACGGCGCCGCCGCCAGCTCGTACACCGTGTACGTCGACGACGCCGACGCCGACACGCTCTACGTGTCCGACGACGGCGGCACGACCTTCTACGCCGCCACCTACGACAGCGCATCGGGCACCCTCGGCTTCGACGGCTCCACCCCGCTGGGCGCCGCTCCGACGGCAACGCTGGCTGCGGCCGGCCAGGAAATCTCCACCGGCACGGGCGCGACCGTCAACGTCGACAACGTCGTGGCAGTCAACACCGACGCCGCCGCGTCGATCGACATGTTCGTCGACCAGAACGGCGACTGGTTCGTGTCGCGCGACGGCGGCACCAACGTCATCGCGGCGACCTTCGACGCGACGACCGGCCAGGTGACCTACGACAGCGGCGACTTCGCCACCGAAGCGCCGCCCGCCACCGGCATCTCGGATGCGATCACCAGCTACGAAGTGCCCCCGGTCGCGGTGCCGGATGTCACCGCCGACCTCTCCGGTCTGCCGGCGGCTTCGGTGGGCGCGTCCCCGACCCTGCACAAGGTCACGAACGCCGACGGCTCTGCCGGTGGCTACGTGGTCAAGGGCCAGGCGAACGGCGCCGACGTGTACTACAAGGCCAACGTGGCCAACGACGGCACCGTGACCCTGGGCGAGCAGTACAACCAGGACCCGCTGGCTTCGATCGACAAGGCCCTGGCCGGCGTCGACGAGCTGCGCAGCCAGCTCGGTGCGGTCCAGAACCGTTTCGAGTCGACCATCACGAACCTGAACAACACGACCAACAACCTGTCGGCCGCCCGTTCGCGTATCGAGGATGCCGACTATGCGGTGGAAGTGTCGAACATGACGCGCGCCCAGATCCTGCAACAGGCCGGCACCTCCGTCCTGGCGCAGGCCAACCAGACCACGCAAGGCGTTCTCTCGCTGCTGCGCTGATCGGCAAATCGCGCCCATGCACCTGCCGCAAGGCAGGTGCGCGCGGCGCAGACGTGGGGCTTTCCAGCCGCGCGTCTGCGCTTTTCCCTGCGGCTTCCAAGATAGAGGCCGCAGGGAAAAGCGAACAACCGGAGTCGGTGTCATGTCAGTCCCAGTCAGCCCTGCGGCAGAGAGCGCGCGGGCAGCGCAAATGCTCGCCGGCCGTGGCGGCGATGCCGACGCTGCGGCGGCGGCCAGGACGACGCCGGAGCCGGACCCGGCTGCGGTCGAGGCGGCGCCGGACGCGATCGAGAACGCGGTGCGCGAGATCAACGAATCCCTGCGGGGCCAGTCGATCGGCGTGCGCTTCGAGGTCGACGGCGAGACCGACCGGCTGGTCGTGAAGGTGGTCGACCGGACGAGCGGCGAACTGATCCGCCAGATCCCGTCCGAGGAAGTGCTGCGCATCGCGAAGCTGCTGGGCAGGGTGCCCGGCGCGCTGGTGAGCGAGTCGGCTTGAACGATAGAACTGGCAACTGAAGAGGAACAACAACCATGGCAGTCAGCAGCATCGGCGTCGGCTCCGGGCTCGACCTGGGTACCTTGCTCAAGCAGCTCGAGACCGCCGAGAGCCAGCCCCTGGTCGCGATCCAGAGCCGGGCGACCAGCTACACCACGAAGCTGTCGGCCTACTCGCAGGTGCAGAGCGCGCTCAACACGCTGAAGACCGCCGGCGACAAGCTCGCCGATCCGGCGTTCTTCAAGACGGTGAAGGCCTCGGTCGGCGATGCCGACGTGCTGAGCGCGACGACCAGCGGCACCTCGGTGTCCGGCAGCTACGCCATCGATGTCACGCAGCTGGCGCAATCGCAGTCGCTGGTGTCGACCGGGCAGGCGAGCGCGAAGACGGCGATCGGCAAGGGCACCATCACGATCAACTTCGGCACCATCGACGGCGGCACGCTGAACCCCGCCACCGGGCAGTACACCGGCGCGAGCTTCGATGCCGATGCCGAGCGCGAGCCGGCGCAGATCACCATCGGCGACAGCACCAACACGCTCGAAGGGATCCGCGATGCGATCAACAAGGCGAACGCCGGCGTCACCGCCAGCGTGGTGAACGACGGCAGCGGCACGCCCTACCGCCTGGTGCTGGTGTCGGCCCAGTCGGGCGAGGCCTCGACCATGCAGATCTCGGTGGCCGGCGATGCCGCGCTGCAGAACCTGCTGGCGTACGACCCGGCCGGCACGCAGACGATGAAGCAGACCACGGTCGGCCAGGACGCCAGGCTCAACGTGAACGGCATCGACATCGTCAGCGCCAGCAACACCGTGCAGGAAGGCATCCAGGGCACCACGCTGACGCTTGCGAAGATCGGCACGAGCAGCCTCAAGCTGACGAGCGACACCTCCGCGGTCTCGGCGGCCATCACCGCCTTCGTCAACGCCTACAACAGCCTGCAGAGCACCGCATCCAAGCTCACGGCCTACAACGCCGACACCAAGACCGGCGCTGCCCTGATGGGCGACCAGACGCTGCGCAACGTGCTGACGCGGGTCCGCCAGACCCTCACGGGCGCGCAGGAGGGCGGGCCCAACGACATGAAGGTGCTGTCGGAGATCGGGGTGAGCTTTCAGAAGGACGGCACGCTCGCGATCGACTCGACCAAGCTGGCCGGCGCGCTGAGCAAGAACCTGGAGGGCGTTGCCGGACTGTTCTCCAGCGCCACCGGCAGTACCGGCGGCTACGGCAAGCAGGTGAGCGCGCTCGTGACGGAAGTGACCTCCAGCGACGGTGCGCTGACCATCGCCACCAACGGCGTGAACGCCACGCTCGAGGACCTGAGCGACCAGTACAACGCGGTGCAGGCGCGCGTCGAGTCCACGGTGGAGCGCTACCGCGCCCAGTTCACGCAGCTCGACGTGCTGATCAACAGCCTCAACAACACCATGACCTATCTCACGCAGCAGTTCGATGCGATGAACGCCGTGAGCAAGAAGTAATCAGCCCAACGAAAGCCGTCGATGTACACACCCCACAACCTCAGGACCGGCGCCGGCGCCTATGCGCGCCTGGGCGTCGAAACGCAGGCGATGAGCGCATCGCCGCACCAGCTCATCTGCATGCTGTTCGACGGCGCCATCACGGCCATCGGGATGGCGCGGCACCACATCGCGGAGGGCGACGTCGCGGCCAAGGGACGTGCGATCTCGAAGGCCGTCGGCATCGTCGCCAATGGCCTGAAGGCCAGCTTGGACGCGAAGGCCGCCGGCGCTGCCGGTGCCGAACTGGTTGCGAACCTGTCGGCGCTGTACGACTACGTGATCCGGCGCCTGCTGCAGGCCAACCTGCGCGACGACCTCAGCGCGCTCGACGAGGCCCGGTCGCTGCTCGAAAGCGTGGCGTCCGCATGGCGCGAGATCGGCGCCGCCGAGCGCTAACCCAAGATGAAGGAAAGGGAGACGGACATGACCGCGACGAGCGAGGTTGTCCATTGCTATGCCCAGCTCGCCTCGACCCTGTCGTTGATGGCGACGCTGGCGCGCGTGAAGGAATGGGACCGCTTGCCGGAGCTCGAGGCGCAGTGCGCATCGGTGCTAAAGCGGCTGAGTGCCGTCTCGGCACAGGAGACGCTGGGCCCCGCGCAGGTCGCGGAGGCACGGCGCCTGCTGCAGCGCATCCGCGCCGACCAGCAGGCGGTGTGCGAGCTGGTCAAGCCGCAGCTGGCGCATCTGGTCGCCACCCTGGCCGACATGCAGAAGCGCAGCGAGCTCGACCGCGCCTACGGCTTGTCGCGCTGAGCGCCGAGGCACGCCCACCCGGATGAGCAGGCTCGGCGCACCCACCGACCACGCACTGTTGGCCGCGAAGCTCGCGCCGCGGCTGGAACTGGTCGCGCTGCAGCAGGGCCAGGTGGCGAGCGATGCCGAGCCCGGTCCGGTGGTCCAGGTCCAGAAGGTCGCGAACGATGTGCGCCTGCCCTCCCATATCGCGCTGGAGCGCCAGCTCCCGGCCGGCCTGCCCGCTGCGCCGGCTGCGCCGGACACGCCGGCGCCCCCGGCCGCGCGCCTGTCCCCGGCGGCCCGCCTGATCGGCGCCTTGCTGGCGCAGTGGCCGGACGCGGGACCGTTGCGAGCAACCGCGCCGCTGTGGCCCTCGGCGCGCCAGCCGGCGAATGCCGCCACGGTTGCCGCGGCGCTCGCGCAGGCGGTGGGCCGCAGCGGGCTGTTCTACGAATCGCATCTGCGCGAGTTCGTCGCGGGCACGCGCACGCTGGCGCAGTTGGCGCAGGAACCGCAGGCGCGCTGGGCCGCGCCGGTTTCGCCGGCTGTTCAACTGCAGCGTGGCGACCAGGCGGCACAGGCTGCTGCCGGGGCGGCGCATGTGCCGTCCGATGCGATGCGGGACGGTTTGCCCGCCGCATCCGCCGTACCCGTCGTGCCGATGCCCGTCGCTCCTGCGCTGCCACTTGCGGCGCAGGCGGCCGATGCGGCGCCGGCATCCGCGCCGGGCGCTGCGCTGCCCACTGAGTCGACACCTGCGCAGGGCGAGCCGGATGCGCCCGTGCCACCTGCGCCGGCCCCGCGTGCCAATGCTGTCTCCACCGATGCGGTCCCGCTGGCCGATGCTCGGCGCGTGCGCGCGGCGTACCGCGCAGGCGAGGGCGCTTCCGCCGCAACGTTCGAGGCCGATGCCGCGACGCAGCGCGCGGAAGCGGCGGCGACCGTGCGACATGGCGCGGCGCC
This sequence comes from Variovorax sp. RA8, assembly GCF_901827175.1. NCBI lineage: Bacteria > Pseudomonadati > Pseudomonadota > Betaproteobacteria > Burkholderiales > Comamonadaceae > Variovorax > Variovorax sp. RA8. The sequence goes on from NZ_LR594662.1 coordinate 2,242,850, forward strand.
AGCCGTCCCGAGTGCGCTGCCCCAGGCCGCCGAGCTGATCCATCCGCAGGCTGCCACCGTGGTGCACCAGCAGCTCGACCTGCTGGCCACCGCCGTGTTCCGCTGGAGCGGCCAGGCCTGGCCGGAGGTTCCGATGGACTGGTCGATCCAGCAGGAGGAGGGACGGCCGCGCGACGAGGCCGCGCAGCAGGACGAGGCGCGGCGCTGGAGCACGACGGTTGCGCTGGAGCTTCCGCGGCTCGGGCCGGTGGAACTGCGCCTGACACTGGCCGGCGGCGCGGTGCAGGCGCAGTTCGTGACGGGCCATGCTGCCACCGCGGAACGGCTGCGGGCGCACGGCGCGGCACTCGAGCAGCGGTTCGAGTCCGCTGGCTTGCGGCTCGACGGCCTGCGCGTCAGCGAAAGGGAGGGGTGATGAGCTATTCCCTTGGTTGGGCTTTGGTGCCTCTCCCTTTGGGAGTCAACCAAAGCGCAAGGTACGAATCCAACGCGCGGGCGCTCCAATGACGAATGCCGAAGACGAGCGTCCGAGCGCTGTAGCCCTGTCCTACCTGGACAAGAACCGGGCGCCGATCGTGGTCGCCAAGGGTTACGGGGTGGTGGCCGAATCGATCATGCGCGAGGCCCGCGAGAACGGGCTTTATGTCCACGCCTCGCCCGAACTGATCCGCCTGCTGATGCAGGTCGACCTGGACCGGCAGATTCCCCCGGAGCTCTATGTCGCCGTGGCCGAAGTCATGGCCTGGATCCATGGCCTGGAGCAGGCCGAGGTGCACACCGCATCGCGCTGAGTTGCAGTGCGCCAAGTAATACTTTTGGGGGCGCAATTGACGTTCAGCTTTTGTTCATTTAAACCACGGCCGGACTGTTACTACTTTTTTCTAATCTAATTGGACGATAGGGTACTTATGAAAATGCATGAGTTCTTCTTAAGGCTGTTCCACCCTCGTGGCGCCCTGTAGGACTCTTCGCACAAAGTCTGTAATTTATTCCTCACTTCCCTGGGCCAAACGCTACAAACGTTACAAATCTTAAGTGTCCTGCATACACTTGAGGCTTGATTGAACGGAGTGCAAAGTGGAAACGGACAAGGTGATGAACGGGGCAGGCGGAGACATTTCGAAAGAAATTGGGGACATCAATCTCGCCTACATGCTCCTGGCCCAAAAACTCGTGAAACAGGACCGTGCAGCCGCGATGTTCAAGCTCGGCGTGAGCCGCGAACTCGCCGACATGCTGGCCGGCATGTCGCTGGCGCAGATCCTCAAGCTGGCCGCCTCCAACTTTCTGCTGTGCAGCTTCCGCATCGACGACCATCCGTCGATGTCGGCCGTCGTCGGCGACGAGAAGGACACGACGCTGCAACAGGCACACATGTCGATCCTGATGGCGGCGCGGCGCCTGCAGGTGCGCGACGTCGGCGTTGCGGCGTGAGCGCGGCTGGCGGGCAGATGACCCGGAAAAGCGTGCTGCGCGAGGTGCGCGAGGTGCAACTCGCGATCGAGCTGATCGAGCTCGGCGCCCGCCTGCAATTCCTGGAGGCCGAAGTCGATCTGAGCCGGGAACGCCTGATCCGCCTCTACAAGGAACTCAAGGGCGTCTCGCCGCCCAAGGGATTGCTGCCTTTTTCGACGGATTGGTACATGACATGGCTGGCCAATATCCATTCGTCGATGTTTTACAACATGTATCAATTCATGTTGACACATGCCGATGAGAGCGGTCTGCAAGCGCTCATCAAGAGTTATCGGCTTTATGTGGAGCAGATTGAATTGCAAGGCGGCGAAATCGTGCTGGATTTCACGCGCGCCTACACCATGGTGCGCTTTTTCGACAGCGACATGCTGCAACTGAGCGCCTGCTGCCGGTGCGGCGGCAAGTTCGTGGCGCACGCCCACGACAGCAAGAACGGCTACGTGTGCGTGCTGTGCCGCCCGCCCTCCCGCGCGGGCAAGGCGCGGGGCGCCAAGCGTGCGGAGGCGGACATTTCAAGCCGATCGGGACTTCAGAAACCGGCTTCCCCTGCCGATAGACCGGAAGCAGCGCCTGCGGGGAGGGCACTGCAGGCGGCCCTGCCCTGACGGCAGGCACTGGATTCGAAGCCTTGACGGGCAAAGGGGAAGCGCGTGCTGGTTCTGGTCGGGTATCTGGTAGTGGTGGGGGCCGTGTTCGGCGGCTATGCCTTGATGGGCGGCCACTTCGGCGTCCTGTTCCAGCCGGTGGAGCTTCTGATGATCGGCGGTGCCGCCCTGGGCGCCTTCATCGCGGGCAACAACGGCAAGACCATCAAGGCCACCATCAAGGAGCTGCCGCTGCTCCTGCGTTCCTCCAAGCACAACCGGCAGCTGTACATGGACCTGCTGGCGTTGCTCTACGAGCTGCTGGCCAAGGCGCGCAAGGAAGGGATGATGAAGCTCGAGGCCGATGTCGAGGCGCCCGCCTCGAGCGAGATCTTCGGACGCTACCCCGACATCCTGGGCGACTCCAACATGATGGAGTTCCTCTGCGACTACCTGCGCCTGGTGATCAGCGGCAACACCGACGCCTTCGAGATCGAGGCGCTGATGGACCACGAGATCGAGACCATCAAGCACGAGGCCGAGGTGCCCAGCCACAGCCTTTCGCGCATCGCCGACGCGTTGCCCGCGCTGGGCATCGTGGCCGCGGTGATGGGCGTGGTCCATGCGCTGGGCTCGGCCGACCTGCCGCCTTCGGAAATGGGTGCGCTGATCGCCCACGCCATGGTCGGCACCTTCCTCGGCGTGCTGCTGGCGTACGGCTTCGTGTCGCCGCTGGCCTCGCTGATCGAGCAGAAGGTGGCCGAGGGCATGAAGATGTACCAGTGCGCCAAGGTCACGCTGCTGGCCAGCCTCAATGGCTACGCGCCGCAGCTGGCGGTGGAGTTCGGCCGCAAGGTGCTGTTCTCGACCGAGCGGCCGACCTTTACCGAGCTCGACAGCCATGTGCGCGAAGTCAAAGCCCGCTGAGCGCGCAGGGGAGTCGGCATGAGCGCAGACAAGGGCCGCATCGTCGTCAAGCGCGTCGCGGCTGAGGGCGGCGGCGGGCACCATGGCGGCGGCTGGAAGATCGCCTATGCCGACTTCATGACGGCGATGATGGCCTTCTTCCTCGTGATGTGGCTGCTGTCCAATGCGAGTCCCAACCAGCGCGAGGGCATCGCCGAGCATTTCCGCATGCCGCTGAAGGTGGCGATCAACGGCGGCGAGAAGAGCGGCACCAGCAGCAGCGTCATTCCCGGTGGCGGCATGGATCCGACCACCCACGTCGACGGCGAGGTCCGCCTGGCCCAGGCCGACATGGAAGACACGGCCGACGCGGACCGCCTTGCCAGCATGAAAAAGCGGCTGGACGACCTGATCGAGAACAGCCCGATCTTCAAGCAGTTCCGCTCGCAGATCCTGATCGACATCACGACCGAGGGCTTGCGGCTGCAAATCGTGGACAACGAGAACCGCCCGATGTTCGACCTGGCCAGCGCCCGGCTGCTGCCGCACGTGCGCGGCATCCTGCGGGAGATCGGACCGGTGTTGATGGAGCTCCCCAACAAGATCACGCTGTCGGGTCACACCGACGCCATCGTCTACACCAACGGCGACCGCTCCTATGGCAACTGGGAACTGTCGGCCGACCGCGCCAACGCCTCGCGCCGCGAGCTGGTGATGGGCGGCATGGCCGAGGACAAGGTGATGCGCGTGGTCGGCCTGGCCGACAGCATGCACCTGGACAAGGCCGAGCCGCGCAACCCGATCAACCGCCGCATCAGCATCATCGTGCTCAACCACCGCACGCAGCAGCAGATCGAGCGCGAGAACGGCGGCGACGGCGCCGGCGGCGCCACGCGTGCCGGGCGCCTGCAACGGCCTGCGCCCTTGCCCGTCGACAACGTCAAGGTGACGGCGTACAAGCCGCCGCCGCAGCAGAACTAACCCGGCCCGCAGAAGCCGGATCAAGGAGCACCCAATGGACCTCAGTCAATTCACACAAGCATTCTTCGTCGAGGCGGTCGAGCTGCTGGCGGAGATGGAACAGCTGCTGCTCGAACTCGACGTCGCGGCGCCCGATGCCGAGCAGCTGAACGCCATCTTCCGCGCCGCGCACTCGATCAAGGGCGGCGCGGCCACCTTCGGCTTCACCGCCCTGACCGACACCACGCACCTGCTGGAAACACTCCTGGACCGGGCGCGCCATGGCCAATTGAGCCTGAGCGCTCCGATGATCGATGCCTTTTTGGAAACGAAGGACGCCTTGCAAGAACAACTGACGGCCTACCAGGCGGGCAAAGAACCGGAGCCTGAGAGGGTGGCGCAGATCTGTGCCGTGCTGCAACAACTGGCGCTGGAGAACGGCGCCGCCGAGCCTCCGCTCATGGCGGCGCCCGCCCCGGCCCCGGTGGCCGCCGCGCCCGCCGAACCCGTGCCGCAAGGCGCGCTGCGCATCCGCTTCTCGCGGCTGTCCGACAGCGAATGCGACCTGCTCGCGGACGAGCTCGGCAACCTGGGCAAGGTGCTGTCGCGCACGCGCAGCGGCGGCCAATTGACGGCGCTGCTCGAGACCACCTGCAGCCCCGATGACATCATCGCCGTGTGCTGCTTCGTCATCGACGAATCGCAGATCGACATCACGCGCGAGGCGGCGGCGCCCGAAGCGGCCGTGGCCGCCGTCTCAGAGGCCCCGGCCGCCGCGCCGAAGGCAGCGCCGGTTGCCGGCGCGCCGGCTGCGCCGGCCGCTGCAATGGCAAATGCCAAGGAGTCCAGCTCGATCCGCGTCGACGTGGAGAAGGTCGACCAGCTCATCAACCTGGTGGGCGAGCTGGTGATCACCCAATCGATGCTGACCCAGGCCGCGACCATGCTCGACCCCGTGGCCTACGAGCGCTTCCTCAGCGGCCTCGGCCACCTGGAGCGCAATGCGCGCGATCTGCAGGAGTCGGTGATGTCCATCCGCATGATGCCGATGGACTACGTCTTCAGCCGTTTCCCGCGCGTGATCCGCGACGTCAGCGCCAAGCTGGGCAAGCAGGTCCGGCTCGACACCTACGGCAAGGAAACCGAGCTCGACAAGGGCCTGATCGAACGCATCGTCGACCCGCTCACGCACCTGGTGCGCAACAGCCTGGACCACGGCATCGAGACGCCGGAGCAGCGCCTGGCCAAGGGCAAGGACGCCACCGGCCAGCTGCTGCTGTCGGCCCAGCACCACGGCGGCAACATCGTGATCGAGGTCAGCGACGACGGCGCCGGCCTCAACCGCGGCAAGATCCTGGCCAAGGCGCAGCAGCAGGGCATCGCGGTCAGCGACGGCATGCCCGACGACGAGGTGTGGCAGCTGATCTTCGCGCCCGGCTTCTCCACTGCCGAGCAGGTCACCGACATCTCGGGCCGCGGCGTCGGCATGGACGTGGTCAAGCGCAACATCCAGGAGATGGGCGGTCACGTGGAGATCAGCTCTCGCGAAGGCCGCGGCACCACCACCCGCATCGTGCTGCCGCTGACGCTCGCCATCCTCAACGGCATGTCGGTCAAGGTCGGCGAAGAGGCCTACATCCTGCCGCTGAGCTACGTCATCGAGTCGCTGCAGCCGCTGGCGGAGCACCTGCATTCGATCACCGCCGACGGCCACGTGATCAAGGTGCGCGGCGAATACCTGCCGCTCATCGAGCTGCACCGCGTGTTCGACGTGGCCGGCGCGCAGACCCATCCGACGCAGGGCATCCTGGTGATCGTGCAGGCCGACGACACGCGCTTCGCGCTGCTGGTCGACGAGCTGCTCGGCCAGCACCAGGTGGTGGTCAAGAACCTCGAAACCAACTACCGCAAGGTGCCCGGCATCTCGGCCGCGACCATCCTGGGCGATGGCAGCGTGGCCTTCATCATCGACGTCGGCGCCATGCCGCGAATCCAGCGGGCCCAGGCGGCCAGTGCCGCCGCATTGGCGGGCGCCTCGAGGATGGATGCCATCGCGGCCTGAGAGCACCGGAACCACGCCATGCGCTTCGACTTCTTCCGGCGTCACGAATCCAGCGACGCCCCCGCGTCCGGGCAGGCAGCCGCTACCGGCGAACGCGACGCCAGCGGCTACGTGACCTACGCCCAGCTGCTCGACGCGGGCAAGCGCGTCATGGGCTACAGGCTGGCTTGGCGCGCGGCCTCGCCGGCCAGCTCGGTGGATGCCCTCTCGCAGTTCAAGGCGCTCATGAGCTGCGCCGGCAGGCATCTCAACAGCCCCAAGACCGGATGGGCCCTCGGACGCACCCTCCTGTTCATCGACGTCTCCGCCGAGTCGATCGTGGCCGGCGAGCTGCAGCTGCTGCCGCCCGAGAACGTCGTGCTGTGCGTCGGGTCCGAGCTGCTCGTGAACGAGGAGCTGCGTCCCATCGTGCTGTTCCTGCGCGAGCAGGGCTTCAGCTTCATGCTCTGCGGCGCCGACGCGCTGCCGCAGGAAGAGGAGCTGTGCGGACTCGTGACCCACTTCGACGTGGGTGCGGGCGACCGCGCGCTGGTGGAGCGCCTGCGCGGCGAGGCCCGGCCGGGCTGGCCGCCGCTGCAGCTGATCGTCACGCGCATGGACGAATGGAGCGACTTCAGTGCCGCCGCCGCTCAGCGGCTGGAGGTGTTCGTCGAGGGACGGCACCTCGGTCCCGGAGAGCACGACGCGCCCAGCGAAGGCACCATGCAGCCGGAGTCGATGCTGATCGTGCAGCTGATGCAGATGATCCAGCGCAACCAGGACGTGCGCGAGATCGAGGCCGTGCTCAAGCGTGACGCCGCGTTGACCTACCGGCTGCTGCGCTACATCAACTCGCCGGCCATTGGCGCCGGCGTCGAGATCCATTCGCTGCGCCATGCCGTGACCATGCTCGGCTATGCACCGCTGTTCCGCTGGCTCTCGGTGCTGCTGGCCATGAGCAATGCCAAGGCCAGCCCGCCATTCTTGATGAAGAAGGCCGTCCTGCGCGGCCGCTTCGTCGAGCTGATGGGCAAGGGCATGCTGCCGGCCTCGGATGCCGACAACCTGTTCGTGGTCGGCATGTTCTCGCTCATCGACCGGCTGCTCGGCGTCCCCATGCGGGAAGTGCTCGGCAAGGTCCAGCTCAGCGAGGCGGTCCAACAGGCGATCCTCACGCGCGAGGGTGCCTATGGGCCGCTCCTGGCGCTGGCCGAGAGCTGCGAGGAAGACGGCACGCGCGCCGCGAGCCTGGCCGAGGCGCTCTTCATGAGCGCCGACCAGGTCAACGCCGCGCACCTGTCGGCACTGGCCTGGGCCCAGGACCTCGGCCCCGCCGAGGCACCCTGAGCGCGGCGAGATGCAGGGCTTTTGGGCGCTTGATCGCCACATTGAAAAAGACATGCGCTATGTACATTGAAAGCCCATCCCCGGCGTCGCTCGTGAACTCCGAATTCCTCTTCACAGACCACGATTTCGCGAAGGTCCGCACGCTGATCCATCGCCGCGCGGGCATTGCGCTGGGCGAGCAGAAGCGCCAGATGGTCTACAGCCGGCTGTCGCGCCGGCTGCGCGAACTGCGGCTGCCCGAGTTCTCGCGCTACCTCGAGATGCTGGAGTCCAGCCATGACGGCGAGGAGTGGCAGGCCTTCATCAATTCGCTGACCACCAATCTGACCTCCTTCTTCCGCGAGGCGCACCATTTCCCGGTGCTGGCGGAGCATGCGAGGCGCAGCAAGCAGCCTGTCACCGTCTGGTGCGCCGCTGCCTCCACCGGCGAGGAGCCGTATTCGATCGCCATCACGCTGGTCGAGGCCTTGGGCGAACGCGCCGGCACGGCCCGCGTGATCGCCACCGACATCGACACTGCCGTGCTGGCCAAGGCCTCGGCAGGCGTCTTCACGCTGGAGCAGGTCAAGAGCCTGCCGGCCGAGCGGCTGCGGCGCTTCTTCAGCAAGGGCACCGGCGCCAACGCGGGCAAGGTGCGGGTGCGGCCCGAGCTCGCGGCGATGGTCCGGTTCGAGCGCCTCAACCTGCTGGACCCGGTGTGGCCGGTGAAGGAGCCGGTAGACGCGATCTTCTGCCGCAACGTGATGATCTATTTCGACAAGCCGACGCAGAAGCGCATCCTTGATCGCTTCGAGCCGCTGCTGAAGCCGGGGGCGCTGCTGTTTGCCGGGCACTCGGAGAATGCGTCGCTGGTGAGTCCGGGGTTCAAGGCGATCGGGCAGACGGTCTACGAAGTGAATCGGAAGGCGAGGCCATGAGCGCTTCACAGCTGCGCAAGGGTGCTGCCCTCTTGCTCCCTCGCCCGTTTTGGGGAGAGGGTTGGGGTGAGGGCGCTCGGTGGTCTGGTTTGGACGTTGCAGTTGGTGTGAGTGCGGAGCCGGGAATTCGCCCCGGCGGGCGAGTTACTTTCTTTGTCTCGCCAAAGAAAGTAACCAAAGAAAGGCGACCCCACTGCGCGTGTCCCTCCGCTTCGCTACGGGCAACCTGCGGTGCTCGCTTCAGGCGGGGTCCGCGCAAACTCGCTTCGCTCAAACACGCGCGGCCCTTAATCCGCCTGAAGCTGCGCTCCTCGGCACGCGCAGAGGGGATATGGGACGGGCCATCGCTTCGCTCGGCCACCAACGGCTTCGCTGCGCGAAGCCTCGAACAGGGGCATGCGAACAGGTACGAACATGTGCATGTGCATGTGCATGTGCATGTGCATGTGCATGTGCGCGAGAGTCAGCGTGAGCAAGGACCCAGAGCTCACGTCAACCTGCACACCACACAAGGACGCGCCACGGCGCGTTGGACTCCAAGTCCCCTCTGGCCGCGCCGAGGAGCGCAGCTTTTCGCGGATAAAGGGCCGCGCGTGTTTGAGCGAAGCGAGTTTGCGCGGACCCCGCGAAAAGCGAGCACCGCAGGTTGCCCCGTAGCGAAGCGAAGGGGTCGCGGCCAGTGGGGTCGCCTTTTCTTTGGTTACTTTCTTTTGGCGAGACAAAAGAAAGTGACTCGGCTGCCGGGACGACGCCCCGGCTCCTGCCTCAACACACCAGCAACGTACGAATCGACAGCCCGGTGCCTCCACCCCAACTCTCCCCCGAAGGGCCAGAGACCAAGACAAGAGGCTTCCACATGACCGCCGCAGCCCCAGGCTCCGTCGCCAGCCACCACTACTTCGACCGCGACTTCGACCGCATGGCGGTCAAGCTGCTGCCCTCGGAGTACTACGTCACCGCCGCCGACACAGTGATGACCACCGTGCTGGGCTCCTGCGTGGCGGCCTGCCTGGTCGACCGCGACGCCGGCGTCGCCGGCATGAATCACTTCATGCTGCCGGAGGACGGCGAGCCCGGCACCCGGGGCCAGGCCGAGTCGATGCGCTACGGCGCCTACGCGATGGACGTGCTGATCCGCGAGCTGCTGCGTGCCGGCGCACGGCGCGATCGCCTGCAGGCCAAGGTCTTCGGCGGCGCCGCGGTGCTCGCCAACATGACCACGCTGAACATCGGCGACCGCAACGCCGACTTCGTGCTGCGCTATCTGGAGACGGAGCGCATCACCGTCGCCGCCCAGGACCTGCGCGGCCCGCACGCGCGCCGCGTGTGCCTGCTGCCGCACAGCGGCAAGGCCGTGGTGCGAAAACTGCGCGCACAGGTCGACGTGCAGTCCGTGCAGCGCGAAGAGGGCGAGCTGCTGCGCAAGCTCGCGGCCGCCAACAAGAGCAAGGGGAGTTGCCTCTCGTGAAGAAGATCAAGGTGCTGTGCGTGGACGATTCGGCGCTGATCCGCAGCGTGATGACCGAGCTCATCAACAGCCAGAGCGACATGACGGTGGTCGGCACCGCCGCCGACCCGCTGGTGGCGCGCGACCTCATCAAGCAGACCAACCCGGATGTGCTGACGCTGGACGTCGAGATGCCGCGCATGGACGGACTCGAGTTCCTCGAGAAGCTGATGCGCCTGCGGCCGATGCCGGTGGTGATGGTGTCATCGCTGACCGAGCGCGGCTCCGAGATCGCCTTGCGTGCGCTGGAGCTCGGTGCAATCGACTTCGTCACCAAGCCGCGGCTGGGCGTGCGCGACGGGCTGATCCAGTACACCGAGCACATCGCCGGCAAGATCCGGGCCGCCGCCCAGGCGCGGCTGCTGCCGAGCCGCCCGGCGGCGGCGCTGCCGGCCGCCGGGAGCGCCCAGGAGCCGCTGCTGCGCAGTCCGCTGCTGTCGACCGAGAAGCTGATCATCATCGGCGCCTCCACCGGCGGCACCGAGGCCATCCGCGAGGTGCTGCAACCGCTGCCGCCCGACGCGCCGGCGGTGCTGATCGCGCAGCACATGCCGCCCGGCTTCACCCGCTCGTTCGCGCAGCGCCTCGACGGGCTGTGCCGCATCCATGTGAAGGAGGCCGAGCAAGGCGAGCGCGTGCTGCCGGGCTACGCCTACATCGCACCCGGCGGCTGGCACCTCGCGCTGGGCCGCAGCGGCGCCAACTACGTGGCCCAGCTCAACCAGGAGCCGCCGGTGAACCGCCATCGGCCCTCGATCGATGTGCTCTTCGACTCGGCGGCCCGGCATGCGGGCAAGAACGCGATCGGGATGATCCTCACCGGCATGGGCCGTGACGGCGCCGAGGGCCTGCTGCGCATGCGACAGGCGGGCGCCCACACCCTGTCGCAGGACGAGGCGAGCTGCGTCGTCTACGGCATGCCGCGCGAGGCCGTGCTGCTCGGTGCCGTGGACGAGGTGTCGCCCCTGAACGAGATAACCCGCCGCGTGCTCGCGCACCTGCGCACCTTCGGCGAACGCACCAACCGCGTGTGACGCCGGCTTGTATCTGAACCATTGAAGCTGGAGAAATCGTGATCGATAAGAGCATCAAAATCCTGGTCGTGGATGACTTCCCGACCATGCGCCGCATCGTGCGCAACCTGTTGAAGGAACTCGACTTCCTCAACGTCGACGAGGCCGAGGACGGTGCCGCCGGCATCGAGAAGCTGCGCGGAGGCGACTTCGGCTTCGTGGTGTCGGACTGGAACATGCCCAACATGGACGGCCTGACCATGCTGAAGGCCATCCGCGCCGACCCGGAGCTGGCCAAGCTGCCGGTGCTGATGGTCACGGCAGAGGCCAAGAAGGAGAACATCATCGCCGCGGCGCAGGCTGGCGCCAACGGCTATGTGGTCAAGCCCTTCACCGCGGCGACGCTCGAGGAAAAGCTCAACAAGATCTTCGAGAAGCTGCAAAAAGAGGCCGCCTGACATGAGCTCCAACACACAAGGCAACACGCATGACGAACTGCTGGGCCGCATCGGCCACCTGACGCGCCAGCTGCGCGAGGGCATGCGCGAGCTGGGCCTGGACAAGCAGGTCGAGCGCGCAGCGCAGGCCATTCCCGACGCGCGGGACCGCCTCAACTACGTGGCCGCCATGACGGAGCGGGCGGCGCATCGTGCGCTCAACGCCATCGACGTGGCGCAGCCGATGCAGGAGGCGCTATCGAACGGCGCGAAGGACCTGAGCGGGCGGTGGGACCAGTGGTTCGCCAACCCGATCGAGCTGGACCAGGCCCGCGGGCTGGTAATGGACACGCGCGGCTACCTGCAGCAGGTGCCGGAGCGCGCCAGCGCCATCAACTCGCAGTTGATGGAGATCATGATGGCGCAGGACTTCCAGGACCTGACGGGCCAGGTCATCAAGAAGATGATGGAAGTGGTCAACGAGGTCGAGACGCAGCTGCTGCAGGTGCTGATCGACAACTCGCCGATGGAAAAGCGGCCGGAGCTCGCCGTGGTTCAGGCCAACGGCTTGATGAATGGGCCGCAGATCAAGGCCGACAACCCCGATGCGGTGACGGATCAGTCGCAGGTGGATGACCTGTTGGCGAGCTTGGGGTTCTAGCGTCTGCGGACCCTGTCTCGCTCCGTCCCGGCGCGTCAAGGTAGTTGTCGCTCGTTCGAGCAGCCATCGACTGAATGTCGTTGGTGGCCGAATGCATCTTGATGATGGAGTCGCCTGGCCGCATCGAGATCGGCGAAGCCTTTGGCGGAAATTTTCCCGCTGACACCAGGTTGACTTGCTATTGCGGTCGATGCTCGCCAGAACGGCCTGCAATTCAACCTCGCGTCGCCTGCCAGAATGCTTCTCGTCTTTCGCAAAAATGAATGACCTCTTTCAGTACGAATTGTGAGTAACCCTACTTTTTATCACCTGGCCTGGTTATGCGGTCGAGAAGTGGGTCGTCTGGCGAAATTTTGTAATACCGTATCCAATCTTTGATTTGATCAGTCGATAAGTCGCTGACCCCAGAAATGGCAGATTGAAGATTGTTTAGAATATCCGAGGCGTCCTCCGTTTTTAATTCGCCGAATTTATGCCCTGATTCGGCTCGATATTCTCGAACGGCCTGATCGGCGAGCCTGTATGAACTGTTTTCCTTCCCCCAGAAAAAGAGCGCATCTTCGAATCTCGATCCTTCCCATTTGTTCGATCCAATCCCTCTTGCACAATCGTCTGAGAAAAGCACGGGAATTCCAGCCTGAACAAGGCCAGGTGTCATATCTTTTTGGTATTCATCAAAATCTTCCTGAACCCCGACGGTATTGCGCACGCACTCATTGGTATCGAAACCTGCAACGATTACAAAATCAGCAGCACGTACTTGTTCACGAAGCTCAGGATCTTCTAGTTTGTTGAGTGGACTTATCGAATAATAAGTGTGCGGAACACTGCCAACTGCCCTTTTCAGCTCTGGCTTCAGATCTGGCTGGGCTGGTCTTGTGCAAATTAGGACTTGCCCACCCAATTCCTTGACCTTATCGATCAGCGACAATTGATTTTTTGTGATCTGCTCATCGAAGTCGTTTCGATCCTCGCCGACTTCATCAATAAGCAATAACGTTGGCTTCAGCCCCTTCTCGCGTAAGGAATCAAGTGCACGATCGAGTTTCAAAGCTGGATACCCGTTTTCATCTTTAGCCAGGGTTGCATTCATAATGTGCAGCTTTTTTTCGCCTACCTCAAGAACATGGTTTGCTTCGCCAGCCTCAAAAGACGTTACTTCATTCGAGGTTTCATTTTCTGTTCCTCTGTATTCGTCTTTTTGTAAGCTGGCTGGATCGGCTTGCGTAAGTTCTATAAAAGCATTTTCATGAACTCGCCTGGCAAGCTCTAGCCTATAAGTCGCCCCGAATCCTGCTGCAGTTCGCGCCAGTCTACGCTCTTGATGACGGCTATTGATCCACTGCACTGGATGATCGGGGTTGAACATCTGATTGATCAAGCAGCCACGGAGATTCTTGAACCCTCGCACAATATTTTGTTCAACGTCTTTAACACCGCGGGCTGCTGCCTCACTGGTCGTCATTTCTTTCGTATATCGTGGGTGGCCTGATGGGATCATGGCTTTCTCCAATGATAAAAACGGGTCAAGAGTGGCTTTAAAGTCGCGGGAATAACCGCTTTACATTCCATTGCCGATGCCAAAGGAAGGAGATGTTGATGTGGTTGTAACGGCAAGTGGCGCCAAGTTCCCATTCACCCTGAAGATCACACAGGAGCATTGGAAAAATGCGCCGAAAGTCACAGTTCGGACCGACGCTTGGGATAGGCGCTGAAGACAGGTAAGTTGCCGCTGTATGATAGAAGTTCGATCCTGGAGGTATACAAATTGTCGCCTGATCAATTCCGCGAGCTATGCCGCAGCACCGCGAGGATACTTCAACTGGATCGGCCAGATGCATTATTCGATGACGACGGTGTGCACCTGGACGGAGTAAAGGTAGGACTTTTCCATGCTGAGGATTGGGATCGAGATGGAATTTTTTGCTACGCCGACCTTGGCTCCATCGATTCTTGTGCAGCAGCGCCGCAGCTGGCTGAAGAGATGCTCGCGCTCAATCTTGAGCTGGACTCTGGCTTGGGCGAGGTCATCGGCATAGAGCGACAAAGCCGTCATCTCGTTTTTCGCGCGCGGCTCGATAATGGGAGCAAACCACTGCGTGAAGCTGAAGTGGCCGAACAACTACGCAGCTATGCGGCGCTTGCGAACGAACTCTACCAAACTGTCCTCGCGGATCTGAGCCGTCCGGCCCAGCACACAGCTTAACCCTCCGCAAGGCATTATTCGGAAATTTACCTTCGACACACTGGTGGGCCTGCTCTGCCGCCATTGGCAAGTCGGTCAGTCTTGTGGTCAGCTGACGCTGGCGGGCTAAAGGAGCTGAAGCCTGCTTTCCCATTTCCAGGCGACACATTACTGTACTAGTGTGTGCGCTTAGTACAAGATGAGGCCGGCGAAATTGACCCATTGCAAATGGCGGCCATGGGTCAAAAGGAAACGGTCGTGAGCGAACTATGTAAAGAGCCGAGAGTCACGCGCCAGACTCGGGCGGATAGCGTAGCGTCGCCGCGGGTCAACGGGAACCAGCAACTGCTGAGACGCGCACAAGATGGGGTACGCATTGCGCGAGGCGGACCAAGATGGCGCGGACTGGACGAGCTCGAGCAAAAATTCAACCGCTTCGCTTTCAAGACCCTGACGCAGCTCCAGAAGTTGGGGGACAGAGGCTCGGACAAGACGCCGGATCATCCCCAAGCCGATCAGTGGGCGCGCCTGGGGCCCGATCGTCGCAAGTTCATCTCGGCCGCGCGAGACAACATCTGCGCACTAGCGGCTAGGGGCAGATTCGAGAGGAAATTGCCGCAGGCACTGATCGGCAACTCGCCGCGACGGAGATGCGGACGGAGATCGCAATCGAACGATTCCTCGATGGTCCTGCCGGGAACTGAAAGCACGCATCCGTTCCGCAGGTGGTACCAATTGCTCCATCGAAAGGTCAATCGTGATATTTTCTCAAGGAAGTAGTCCAAAAGCAATTTTGCAGAATCTTCGATTTTCAAAATGCCAGTGGCACAACGTCGAAAGCACCTCCAACAACGACGCAGCTGGCGCAGCATTACGGTTTTGATTTGCAGTTGCTCGGAGCTGAGACTCACGGAACAATTTTATTATTCGGGCAGATTCACAAGAGTTCACTGGGCGAAGATGCCATTGAAATGAAGCTTGCCATTGTGGATGCGCAACAGAAAATCCTTGATGATTTGTTGCAAATTCGCCCAGAGCGTGTTTTCGTGGAAGGCTTGTCTGTCCCTCAATCGTCCAAGGATGTTCTGGTATCGAAGTGTTTTTCTGATTATTGCTTGGGGCAGACATTGACTGCAGATCAAGAAAATCTGTTACTAGATTCTTTTGCTCCCGACATCTATTTGGCGCTTGCCACACAGCTTCGCAAAGCGTAAGCCTTCTTCCAACAACTACAGAAGAGGACCGCATCCGGTCTAGCCAAGCGGATTGGGCGCCACCGAGCGATAGGAAGTGGATCTTGGAAGAGAGGGAGGCCCGGGTCATGAAAATGGTTCAACAATCGTTGAATGACCAGGAGGGGCTGTCGCTCTGATATTTGGTGTCGGGCACCAACAAAATTGATCAGGCGCTTGTGATGCTGGATTTCGTCCGACCATCTACTCTAAAGATTACATTGGATTTTCCAGTCAGGTCATGCGGATGCCGGACGAAATGTACATCGCCAAGATTGGTCGAGCGCGAGCGGCTTTTGAACAACTGAATGATTCAAATGCTTGGCGGGATAGAAAGACTTTAAGGTCGTGCCAAATGCTGAAACAGCTGGTCGAGGCGTTAGGCATTCATGAATCAACTATACGGGCGCCGAATCATGAGCTGATGCTCAGATATGTGAGCGACGTCAATGTTGACGATGTGAATCGACGTATGGTGATCGATGCATTGGCGAGTCGGCTGTGTTTTTGCGGTGACCAGGAGCTCGCGGAAATTCTGGTTGCATTTGACAAGATGCACCTTCTGCCCCAACTCACATCGGAACCGCGTGTGGGGCATGCTCTAATGCTCAATAAAATATCAAAAACGCAGCCAATTTTAAAAGAACTCGCCGATATCATCGTTTCGAATGCACTTCTGCTTCCCCAGGAGCATTGTCGTCAGGTGCTTTCCGTGTTGGATAGAAGGGGGGTTTTTACAACGATCGAAGTCGAGCGCACTGCGATAGACGACGCCCTGAAGGCGGCCAAGTACTTCGTGCGCCTACCCTTTTCCTTCTGATTGAGCTTGGGTCCTCACTCCGGGGCGTATCGCACGGTGTGCGTAGCCTAACCCCCGAGTTGGAGGGCATTCCTGCCCCTGATCGAGGGATTGTCCAGCGCCCCCGAATCCAATAATCAGCCACGACTCGGCGATGTTCGCCGATGCTCTCCCGGAGCAGGAATGGCTGAAGAAAGCGATCTCGAAAAGACAGAACCGGCCTCGCCGCGGCGCCTGGAGAAGGCGCGCGAAGAAGGCAACGTGGCCCGCTCTCGCGAGCTGGTCACCTTCGTTCTGCTCGCCACCGCTGTCGCCGGCCTGTGGGCGCTGTCCGGGCCGTTGGGCCGGCACTTCCAGGCATCGTTCATCCACGGACTGCGCTTCGAGCGTGCGGCGGCCTTCGACACCTCCTTCATGCTGACGCAGGCCGGGCTGCTCGCGATGCAGGCGCTGATCGCGACGGCGCCGCTGATGGGCATGCTCGTGCTGGCCGCGCTGGTGGCGCCGCTGATGCTCGGCGGCTGGCTGTTCTCGACCCAGGCGCTGGGCCCCAAGTTCGACAAGCTCGATCCCATCGCGGGTATCAAGCGCCTGATCTCCACCCAGTCGCTGGCCGAACTGTTCAAGGCACTGGCCAAGTCGCTGCTGATCGGCGGCGTGGCCTGGCTGGTGATCATGGATGGCATGGACGAGGTCAACGCGCTGATGGCCCAGTCCGAGCGCGCCGCGCTGCCGCAGATGATCCTGCTCGTGGCGCGCAACTGCGCACTCATCACCGCCGCGCTGCTGCTGATCGCACTGGTGGACGTGCCCTGGCAGCTGTGGAGCTACTACCGCAAGCTGCGCATGTCGCGCGAGGACCTGCGCCAGGAGCACAAGGAAAGCGAGGGCGACCCGCACATCAAGGCGCAGATCCGCCGCCAGCAGCAGCAGATGGCCAAGCGCCGCATGATGTCCGAGGTGCCCAAGGCCGACATCGTGGTCACCAATCCCACGCACTTCGCGGTCGCCCTCAAGTACGTCGACGGCGACATGCGCGCGCCGCGCGTGGTGGCCAAGGGCACGGACCGCGTGGCCGAGCGCATCCGCGAGATCGCCCGGGAGAACAAGGTCGCGATCCTCGAGGCGCCGCCGCTCACGCGCGCGCTCTACAAGAACACGCGCCTGGGCGACGAGATTCCTGCCGGCCTCTACACGGCAGTGGCCGAGGTGCTGGCCTGGGTCTACCGGCTCAAGCGCTGGCAGGCCGAGGGCGGCGAGGCGCCGCGCACGCCGGGCGATCTGCCCATTCCCCAGGACCTTGAATACAACGTGCAGGCTGCATGAACGCGATCGCCACTTTCCTGCGACTGCCGCCGCAGAGCCTCTCGGGCACCCACATGAAGGGCCTGGCAGGGCCCATCCTCATCATCATGATCCTGAGCATGATGGTGCTGCCGCTGCCGCCCTTCCTGCTGGACCTGCTGTTCACCTTCAACATCGCGATGTCGGTGATGGTGCTGCTGGTCAGCATGTACACCATGAAGGCGCTGGACTTCGCCGCCTTCCCGGCGGTGCTGCTGTTCTCCACACTGCTGCGCCTGTCGCTCAACGTGGCCTCCACCCGCGTGGTGCTGATGCACGGCCATACCGGCCCCGACGCAGCGGGCAAGGTGATCGAGGCCTTCGGCCACTTCCTGGTGGGCGGCAACTTCGCGGTCGGCGTGATGGTCTTCATCATCCTGGTGCTGATCAACTTCATGGTCATCACCAAGGGCGCGGGCCGCATCGCCGAGGTCGGCGCGCGCTTCATGCTCGACGCCATGCCCGGCAAGCAGATGGCGATCGATGCCGACCTCAACGCCGGGCTGATCGGCGAGGACGTGGCGCGCAAGCGGCGCACCGAGGTCGCGCAGGAAGCCGACTTCTACGGCTCCATGGACGGTGCCAGCAAGTTCGTGCGCGGCGATGCCATCGCAGGCCTGCTGATCATGGTGATCAACATCATCGGCGGGCTGGTGGTGGGCGTGGTGCAGCACGGGCTGGACTTCTCGACTGCCGGCAAGACCTACACGCTGCTGGCCATCGGCGACGGCCTGGTGGCGCAGATCCCGGCGCTGGTGATCTCGACCGCGGCCGGCGTGATCGTGTCGCGCGTGACCACCGACGAGGACGTGGGGCGCCAGCTCACCGGCCAGCTCTTTTCCAACCCGCAGGTGCTGTTCCTCACGGCCGCGATCATCGGCCTGATGGGCATGATTCCCGGCATGCCGAACCTGGCCTTCCTGCTGATCGCGGGCAGCCTCGCCTGGTTCGGCCGCCGGCTGCTGCTGCGCGCGCCGCAGAAGGCGGCCGAGCAGGCGGCTGCCGCCAAGGCCGCGGCCGCCGCGCCGGCGACCGAGGCGGCCGAGGCCACCTGGGATGACGTGGCCCTGGTCGACCCGCTGGGCATGGAAGTCGGCTATCGGCTGATCCCGCTGGTGGACCAGTCGCAGCAGGGCGAGCTGCTGGGCCGCATCAAGAGCATCCGCAAGAAGATCGCGCAGGAGCTGGGCTTCCTGGTGCCGGTGGTGCACATCCGCGACAACCTCGAGATCCAGCCCAACAGCTACATCATCCGCCTCAAGGGCGTGGAGATCGGGCGCGGCGAGGCGTATCCGAACCAGTGGATGGCGATCAATCCCGGCCAGGTCACGGGCACGCTGCCCGGCACACCGACCCAGGACCCGGCCTTCGGCCTGCCCGCGGTGTGGATCGACGCCAGCCAGCGCCAGCAGGCGCAGGTCTTCGGCTACACGGTGGTCGACGCCTGCACGGTGATGGCCACGCACCTCAACCACCTGATCCAGACCCACGCCGCCGAGCTGCTGGGCCGCCAGGAGGTGCAGCAGCTGCTGGACCAGGTCGGCAAGACCGCTCCCAAGCTGACCGAGGACCTGGTGCCCAAGGTGCTCTCGCTGAGCACGCTGCACAAGGTGCTGCAGAACCTGCTCGAGGAGGAGGTGCCGATCCGCGACATGCGCACCATCCTCGACGTGATGGCCGAGCACGCGCCGACCGTCAAGGACGCCACCGAGCTGACCTCGCTCACGCGCCTGGCGCTGGGCCGCGCCATCGTGCAGCAGCTGTTCCCGGGCGATTCGGAGCTGCAGGTGCTCGGGCTCGACGCCGCGCTCGACGGCGTGCTGCAGCAGGCCATGACCAACAACAGCGGCATCGAGCCGGGCCTGGCCGACAACCTGCTCGCGCAGACCCAGGCCGCGATCGCGCGCCAGGAGCAGATGGGCCTGGTGCCGGTGCTGGTCGTGCAGCACTCGCTGCGCGTGCTGCTCTCTCGCTTCCTGCGGCGCAGCCTGCCGCAGCTCAAGGTGCTCTCGCATGCCGAGATCCCTGATTCCCGTCACATCAAGATCACCGCCACCATCGGAGGAAGAGTTTGAACATCATCACGGACGTGCGCAGCGCCGCACGCAAGTTCGTCGCCGCCACCAGCCGCGAAGCCCTGCGGCTGGCCCGCGAAGCGCTGGGTTCGGAGGCGATGGTGCTGACCAACCGCGTCGTCGCCGAGGGCGTGGAGATCGTCGCCATGGCGCCGGAGGAAATGGAGCAGGTGGCGGAGCACGCGACGCCTGTGGCGTCCGCTGTTGCGCCGGCACCGGCACCGGCCCCGGCGCCTGTGCCCGCGGCCGCCGTGCCGGCGCCTGAGCCCATCGCGACCGCTGCGATGCCCGCGCCCATGCCTGTGCCCTCGATGCCCCAGATGCCCTTCGTGCCCGCCATGCCTTCTCGGCCGGCGGTGCCCGTCACGCCCTTGCTGCAACGGGCCCTGCCGGCTGCGCACGTCCTCCCGACCGAGCCTGCCGTCGAGGCGCCGGCCGCCGCCGCGCGCCACGCCGACCCGGTGCTCAGCGAGCTGCACTCCATGCGCGGGATGATCGAGGAACAGCTGGCCACCGTCGTCTGGAACGACCGCCAGCGCCGCGACCCGATGCGCGGGCGCCTGCTGCGCACGCTGCTTGGCGCCGGCTTCAGCGCCCGCCTGGCCAAGGCCATGCTGGAGCACCTGCCCGCCGGCCAGAGCTATGCCGAGGGCATGGCCTTCGTGCGCTCGGAACTGGTGCGCACCGTGCCGGTGATGCAGGACGAGGATGCACTGCTGGCCCAGGGCGGCGTCTATGCGCTGATGGGCCCCACCGGCGTCGGCAAGACCACCACCACCGCCAAGCTCGCGGCGCGCTGCGTGATGCGCTTCGGCGCCGACAAGCTGGCGTTGGTCACCACCGACAGCTACCGGATCGGCGCCTACGAGCAGCTGCGCATCTATGGCCAGATCCTCAACGTGCCGGTCTACGCGGTGAAGGACGCGACCGACCTGCAACTGGTGCTCAACGACCTGCGCAACAAGCACATGGTTCTCATCGACACCGTGGGCATGAGCCAGCGCGACCGCGCCGTCTCGGAGCAGATCGCCATGCTCGGCAGCAGCCCGCGGCCGGTGAAGCGGCTGCTGCTGCTCAACGCCGCCAGCCATGGCGACACCCTCAACGAGGTGGTGCATGCCTACCGCCACGGCGCGAGCGGCAACGAATTGGCCGGCTGCATCTTCACCAAGGTGGACGAGGCCACGCACCCTGGTGCGCTCATCGACACCGTGATCCGCCACCGGCTGCCGGTGCACTACGTCTCCAGCGGCCAGAAGGTGCCGGAGAACCTGGCGCCGGCCGACCGCGCCGCGCTGGTCGACAGCGTGTTCCAGGCCAAGGCGCCGAGCGCGCTCTTCGTGCCCGGCGAGAGCGACCTGCAAGACAGGCCGGCCGCCGCCGAGGACGCGTCGGAAGTAGCGCAGGCGCAGGCCGAGACCGAGCGCCTGCGGCTGAAGTACCAACAGCTGATCCATGCCATGGCCCACGACGCGCAGGAGGTGGCGTGGGCCGCGAAGGCGCTGACCGATGCCGACCTGGGCTTCGACGCGGCGCGCGAGCTGTGGCGCATGGCGGCCGACGAGAACGTGCTGCACAAGACCGTGCTGCAGTCGCTCAAGGCGCATGCATGGAGCGAAATCGCCACCGGCTGCGACCGCCACGTGCTGGCGCTCGGCGGGCAACTCGGCCTCAAGTCGAACGAAGGCGGCGATGCCTATGGATGCGAGAGCAGCCTGCTGCTGTCGGATCGCGATGGACGGCCGCTGGCCGCGCCCAACCAGTGGCTCTCCACTGCCGGTGCGGGCACGTCTGTCGCGGCGGCGCGCAGGGCCGGGCTGCGCCCGCTGCAGTGGGTGGCTCAGCAGGACTTCGGCAAGCCGGTGGTGCATGCGTTGCCGCGCCTGCCCGCCATCGAATTCATGGGCGAGCTCCAGGCCCGCGGCCTGGCCTGGCTGGCGCGTGCGCCGGGCTCGACCGCCATCGTCGACGCGGCCGGCGGCCGCGGCACGCTGGCGCGGCTGGCGCTGGCTTTCGGCGAGGCGCACCCGGTGCGCTTCAAGGGCAAGCCGGCGCTGCAGGCCGAGGCGCACGCCGAGGTGCTGCTGCGCGGCGAGCATGGGCTGCCTGCCCTGCGCTGCGTGGTGACGCGCGTGATGGAGCCGAAGAGCCGCAAGATCCTCGCGCAGGGCTACCTGCTGTCGAACATCGGCAGCGAGGTCGGCGCGGCGCAGCTCGCGCAGTGGCAGGCCTGGGCGGCGGAGGCCGAGCCCTGCTTCCGGCTGATCCGCCAGGGCCTGCAGCTGGTGGGCGGCATGGGCGAGCTGGGCGACCCGCACATGATGAAGCGCGTGCTGATCGCCGGCCAGGCCAGCACCACCGTGTGGCGCCTGCTGCACGCCGAAGGGGAATGGGCGGGCCGCACCCGCTCGCTGCTGAGCCAGCTGACCGGCCGGCGCCTGCGGCCCGACCGCGCACCCACCGGCAACGTGCTCTACGAGGGCGTGGCCAAGATGTTCCTGTTGCTGGAGGCGCTGGGTACGTGAGCAGATTGGTACTCGATCAGGCCGACGGGCTGCGCCGCCTGCTGGCGCAGACCCGCACCCGTGTGTTCGCCTTCGCCAGCATGGGGCGCGGGCTCGGCGTCACTACCGTGGCGATGAACCTGGCCGCGGCCCTGGCATACCAGGGCAGGGAGGTGCTGCTGCTGGACGAGCATGGCACGCGGGCGGGCACCGTCTCGGCCGCCTGGTCGGTCGATCCTCTTGGAACGCTGGCCGATGTGGCCAGCCGCCGCCTCACCCTGGAGGGTGCAGCCGCGCGCGCGCCCTGCGGCGTCTACGTATTGCCGGCGGTGCCGCGAACGCCGGCCGGCAGCCCCGACCCGCGCACGCTGTGGGACGGCGACGTGATCCTGGTCGACGCCGCACTCGACGGTGAAGGCCGTCTCTCCGCCCTGGCGCAGGCGGCCGATGAGCTGGTGCTGGTGATGCAGCCGCACGCGGCCTCCATCACCGCCACCTACGCGGGCATCAAGCGGCTGCACTACGCGCATGCGCTGCGCCAACTGCGCTTCCTGGTCAACGGCGTGGCCGAGCCCGGGGCAGCGCAGCAGGTGATGCACAACCTGGCCCAAGCCGGCAGCCGCTACCTCGCGGTCTCGCTTCAGCCGGCCGGGTTCGTGCGTGCCGAGACGCACGCGGGCGACGCCGGGCGGCTGGGTCGCACCGTGGTCGAGGCCTATCCCGCCAGCCCGGCGGCGGCGGATTTCCGTCGCATCGCCGACGAGATGGGCCAGTGGCCCTGGCGCCCGGGCGCAAGCCTCGCGCCGCAACCCGCGCCCGGGACGCAGGGCACGAACACCGCCGAGGCCTGCTGAGGCCGCGGCACCCGGAGAAGGAAAAGGACGACCGTGTACACCGCACAGGGAACCATTGAAAAGTCCCATCTGCTCAAGCAGCACCAGCCCATGGTGCGGCGCATGGCGCTGCAGATGCTGGCCAAGCTGCCTGCCAGCGTGGAGCTCGACGACCTCATCCAGGCCGGCATGATCGGCCTGCTCGATGCGTCGACGCGCTACCAGGACAACCGTGGCGCGCAGTTCGAGACCTTTGCCAGCCAGCGCATCCGCGGCGCCATGCTCGACGAGCTGCGCGCCAACGACTGGGGCTCGCGCGGCCTGCGCCAGTCGGCGCGCAAGGTCGAAGGCGCGATCCAGGCGCTGGAGCACCGGCTGGGCCGGGCGCCCACCGAGGGCGAGATCGCCAAGGAGCTGAAGATGACGCTGGAGGCCTACCAGGGCCTGCTGCAGGAGATCCAGGGCTGCCAGTTGCTCTACGTCGAGGACTTCTCGCAGGACGGCGAGGGCGACAGTCCGTTCCTCGACCGTCATGCGAGCGAGGCGCGCGGCGAGCGTGGCGGCGCCAGCGACGACCCGCTGGCCCAGCTGATGGAGAGCGGCTTCCGGCACCAGCTGGTGGCCGCCATCGCCGAGCTCCCCGAGCGCGACCGGCTGCTGCTCAACCTCTACTACGAGGAGGAGCTCAATCTGCGCGAGATCGGCGCCATCCTCGAGGTCAGCCAGTCGCGCGTGTGCCAGCTGCACAGCCAGGCCATCAGCCGGCTGCGGGCGAAGCTCAAGGACCTGCTGTAACTTGCCCGGCGCCGGGCTTCAGTGCCCGCCCGAGGGCCCCCGGCGCGCCTGCGACTGGTTGGCCGAGCCAACCTGGCTTTCGCGATCGTTGCGGCTCTCCGGCGTGCGCTTCGGCTCGTTGCGCTGGGTGGCGGCCTGGTGACCGGCCTTGTTGTGCTCGGTCTGACCCTTTCGGTCGTTCTGCGAATTCGACATGCGGCTCCTTACGAATGAAACGGACATGCTTTCATGTAGCGCCGTGCCGCGCGTGCTTTCACGCCTGTCAGCGCCGCCTCGGGGTGTAGGAAAACGCCGCCACCCGTGCGGCAATGTTGATTTCTGCCGCGCAATCGCACAGCATGATCGCCATGGACACACCCATCTTCAGCGCGCTGCCCGGCGGAGGCCAGACACTCGCCGGTGAAGGGGCCGAACTCGCCGAGCTCGGCCTCGAAGGAACCGTGGTCGCGCTGACGGCGGACCACCATGCGTACGCCAGCGAGCACGAGCGCGCGACCCGCGCCCAGCTCGCCTGGCGGCTGGCCCGGCTCAAGAAGTCGCGCTTCGAGGGCGAGTACGACAACGCGCGCATCTATCCCGCGCCGGTGTACTTCGTGCCCAGCGACACGCTGGTCGGCGACGCGCTGCCCAGTGCGCTCGGCATCGCGAGCCATCACGCCCTGTTCGGAGGCGTGGTGCCCCATCCCTTCGTGCTCACCAAGGCGTTGGTGCACCCGCTGATCGATCCGGCCGCCGCGGCGCCGCCCGGATGGAGCCACGGCTTCGCCGGCCAGGTCGCGCATGCGGTGCTGCAGGGCTTCTCGGTTTTTGCCCGCGAGGATGCGAGCCGCGCCGGCATGCGGCTGCTGGAACAGGGCGCCGTGCGCGTCAAGCCCGTGCGCGCGACCGGCGGCCGTGGGCAGCAGGTGGTGCGCGACCCGCAGGCGCTGGAGGCGTGCATCGCAGCCCTGGATGCAGCGGAAATCGCCGAGCACGGGCTGGTGCTGGAAGAGAACCTCGAGCAACCCGTGACCTACAGCGTCGGCCAGGTGCACGTGGGCCGGGCCATTGCCAGCTACTACGGCTGGCAACGCATGACGACGGACAACCAGGGCCACAAGGTCTACGGCGGCTCGGACCTCACGGTGGCACGGGGCGACTTCGATGCGCTGCTGGAGCTGAGCTTTCCCGAGGAGATCCGCCTCGCCGTGGAGCAGGCGCGCAGCCTGCACAGCACGGTCCTCGCGGCGTTCCCGGGCTTCTTCGCCTCGCGCATCAACTACGACGTGGCGCAGGGCGAGAGCAGCGCAGGGCGCTGGTGCTCCGGCGTGCTGGAGCAGTCCTGGCGCGTGGGTGGTGCGAGCGGCGCGGAAATCGCGGCGCTCGAGGTTTTCGAGGAGCAGCCGGAGCGCCGTGCGGTCAACGCCTCCTGCTTCGAGATCTACGGCGAAGGCGTCGTGCCGCCGCCCAATGCGTGCGTGTACTTCAGCGGCGTGGATGCCAGTGTCGGCCCGATCACGAAGTACACCGTGGTCGAACCCTGATGCCCACCCGACATGCACTGATCGACATTCCCGTAGATGGCGTGCACATCGCCGGCACGCTGGTCGCTGCGTCGACCATGGTGCCCGGCGTGCTGCTGGTGCACGGCTGGGATGGTAGTCAGCAGCAGGACATCACACTGGCCCACGAGCTCGCGGCCCTGGGCTGCATCTGCCTGACCTTCGACCTGCGCGGCCACGCCCGCCACGTCGCGCAGCGCGAGGCCGTCACGCGCGAGGACAACCTGCGCGACGTGCTGGCCGCCTACGACACGCTGGTCGGCCATCCGGCGGTGGACCCCCAGGCCGTCGCCGTTATCGGCAGCAGCTACGGCGGCTACCTCGCGGCCGTGCTGACCTCGCTGCGCCCGGTGCGCTGGCTGGGCCTGCGCGTGCCGGCCATCTACCGCGACGAGAACTGGGAGCAGCCGAAGCGGCGGCTCAACGGCGACGACCTGACCCTGTACCGCCAGACCACCATCGAACCCGAGAAGAACCGCGCGCTGGCCGCCTGCGAGGACTTCTTCGGCGACGTGCTCATCGTCGAGTCGGAGCACGACACCATCGTGCCGCACCCGGTGATCGAAAACTACCTGGCCGCTTTCAAGTACGCGCACTCCGTGACCCACCGCCTGATGGCCGGCGTGGACCACGCGATGTCGAAGAAGGTTTGGCGGCAGGCCTACGTCCAGATCGTGGTCGCCTGGATGACCGAGAGGCGCCTGGCGGCGAAGGCCGAGGACAAGGAACGCCCGCCCCAGCAGGCGCAGCGCTACGAAACCTGGCCGAGCGCGAGCGTTTGAACGTGTTGTGCGCAAGCCGCCGACATAAACGAGAAATTTTTAATACGCCTGTTTGCTGCGCGCCCTTCAGGAAGCGCGGGACTGAGCCGAAAAGCACTCAGATTCAATCAAACAGCGAGCATCAAAAATACATGTCCAGACTCATCATCCTCGCCAGGCACGGCAGTGTGCGGCAAGTCAACATCGATGGCCAGGTCACCACGATCGGACGCGATCCCGAGTGCGGCGTGCAGATCGACAGCCTGGGCGTGAGCCGGCGCCACGCCACCATCCACTGGACCGGCGACCGCTTCGTGCTGACCGACCTGGAGAGCTTCAACGGCACCTTCGTCAACAACGAGCGCATCTGGGAACATGCACTGCAGAACGGCGACGCGATCGCCATGGGCGAGTGCCAGCTGCGCTTTCTCTACAGCTCGAAGGCGCTGCCCAGCGCCGATGCGTTGCGGCTGGTGACGCGGGCCGACGACCTGCGCGACTGGCATGCCGCGCGGGAGCGCAGCGACTGGGCTGCGTTCTTCCGGCGGGGCGGGGCGACGAACCGGCGCGGCGGGGCGGCAATGCACCATCGTTAATGGCGGGGAGGGAACCGGGGCATGGCTTGCGTTACCCACATGGACCTATAACTTCAGAGAACGACTGCCGCCTTGCGGCGTCGCTGCCATGCCATGTCAGCTATCGAATCCTTGCTGGGCCCCGATCCTGGGGCGCACGCAGGCGAGCCAGCCCGCACGCCCCGCACGCTGCTCGTCGATACGGATGTCCTGATCCATCTTCAGGAAGACGAAAGCCGCGAGGAGGTCACCCTCTACAGCGTGCCGGGATCGATGCAGGAAGTCGCCTGGTTGTCCGAGCGCACCGAGGCGTGGTCGCACGTGCTGCCCCATCCTGCGCAGGAGCAATCCGTGTGCACGCTCACCGTGAATCACGAGACACGCGAGGTCTTCCTGTCCGAGACCTGGCCCCGTGCGGCGCTTGACCAGGTCACGCTGGGCGAGGAACTGAACACCCATGCCGAGCGGCATCGCCTGTGGCGGCGCATGCTGCTGGTGCCGCAGGATGGTGGCGTCGAACCTTCCCCGTCTCTTCTTTAAAGGCTGAGGTCCCATGAGTACTCCAAGGAGTAGAACGCAGCGCATGACCGGCATGGGTTGCCAGCCACCGTTGATCTCGCGCTCCCCAGGCACTTCAACCCTTCAGCAGAGCGAAGTTGTAGAAATTTCCCATCAGGGCCAGTACATTCCGGCATATCTCCAACCGACCGCGCTGCCTCGTGTCCAACACGTCGTGCCCGTGGGGCACGGGCAGTACCCTTCCGATTTCCCAAACCAATTGCCCCCGATCGTGGAGCGCGATGCGTATCGCGTGCTCCAGTTGCCCCTTCCACCGTTCATGGACAAATGGTTGAAGCCCGGTTCTGAGCGCCTGGATTCCTACCTGCTGCCCGACATCGGGTCGCCGTCTTCAAGCAAGCTCCCCGAAGTCGGCTCTCCGCCTGGCAAGCGATCCTGGCCATTCGCCGGCAACGTGCCACCGGTCGAGCTGGCGCGCTTGCATGGCTCTACGCTCCCAAAGTCGCAACCGCCGGAAGCGCCGCAAATCCGGACCCTCGATCTGGACGAAGTCGAGGCGCGCTTGATGGCGTCTCAGAATCCGCAGAAATTGACCCCCGAGACTCCAGAACTGCCGAAGAGTCGTCCTCTCGTCGACAAGCTTGTGACGACCGATGCCTTCTTCTCGTCTGATGATGCAGATCTCGATCCGGTTGCGTTTGTGTGCGCCGTAAAGAGTCTCTCCCTGCGCTCGCACCAGGGCACGCTGCTTGATCTGCAGGAATATGACTCCTACGAGGAGATGGCCGAATTCGTCAAGACCCTGGCGCCCAACGAAAGTCAGAATCTGTTGACCCCGATGCGGAACTGGAAAGCGGCGGGGAAACTGTACGAGACCAAAATGATTGGACTGCTGATTCTGGAAACCGACTATGTCCCATCGCCGAAGCAATTGAAAGAATTCATGGGTGATCTTCCTTGCGCTTGGCCGCGCGCGCTGGAGCACTTGCGCAAGCCTTGCCTGGATAGGCATGTCGACAATGCAAGAAGGAAAACACGAGTCGCTTTATCGAGAGCAGAGTTTGTTCGAAGGCTGACTGCGCGCTATCCGGACCCGCCGAAGCTCCATGGTTGAGCATGGGCCACGCGGGCATCCACGTGCATCCAGGTGCCGTGCTCCAGCGGAACACGTTCTGCGCAAGCCCGCTCTCGTTGTCTCGATTCATCCTCATGAACCATGCGATGAGGCCGACGGCGAGAGACGGGGCGGGGGAACCGGGCGAATATGCGTTCCTGTTTTCTCCCCAGCAAGTCTTTCTATCGATCATGGAGCCATCCCATCTGCGCGATCTGCTTGCTGGACTTGCCTTCGCTGACGAGTTGCAGGCATTGCGTCTGCCGCATCGTCAGGCGTGGCACGTCCGCACCGGGGTTCGACGCGGCAGGGAACACCTGCGCTGCCCCCGGCATTCGTAGCACTTCGATCTAGAGTCCAGGGGTTTGCATCGTAGTTGATGCGACTGTTTGCGCGTTGCTGCCAGCGAGCTGGCAGCAACGCGCGGCGAACACGGCCGGCGGCACGTACCCCAGGGTACTGTGCGGCCGGCGATGGTTGTAGTCCTCGCGCCAGTTGTCGATGACGCTGCGCATGTGGCTCAAGCTGGCAAACCAGTGCTGCGACAGGCACTCGTCGCGGAAGCGGCTGTTGAAGCTCTCGATGTAGGCGTTCTGCACCGGCTTGCCGGGCTGGATGAAGCGCAGCTCCACGCCGTTCTTCGCCGCCCAGGTCTGCATCGTGCGTCCGGCGAACTCCGGGCCGTTGTCGGTGCGGATCACCTTGGGCAAGCCCCGCTCGGCCTTGGCCTGGTCTAGCACGCGCGTCACGTACAGCGCGGGGATCGATGTGTCGGCAACGATCTGCACCGACTCCTTGGAACAGTCGTCCACCACCGTCAGCGTCTTTACCCGCCGGCCATTGGCCAGCTCATCAAACACAAAGTCCATGCTCCACACCTCGTTGGGTTGTGTCGGGCGTACCAGTGGCTGGCGCTCTGGCACCGGCAGCTTCTTGCGCCGCCGCTTTCGCACCATCAAGCCCTCTTCGCGATAGATCCGGTAGGTGCGCTTCACGTTGATGGCCCAACCGTCGATTTGCAGCCGGCTGTGCAGCATGCGGTAGCCGTGGCGGCGGTGCTGCCCCGCGAGCTCCTTCAGGCGCTCGCGCAAGGCCGCATTGCCGTCGTCGCGGGGTTCGTAGCGCAGCGTGCTGGCACTCATGCCCACCAGCCTGAGGGCCCGGCGTTCGCTCAGGCCCAGACCCCGAAACTGCCGCACGACCTCGCGCCGCGCCGCCACGGCCTTCACTTTCCCTTGAGCACCTCGCGCATGGCGTCGATCTCGAGCATCGAGTTGGCCAGCAGCTTCTTCAGCTTAGTGTTCTCTGCCTCCAGCGACTTCAGGCGCTGCGCGTCCGAGACGTTCATGCCACCGAACTTAGCCTTCCAGGCGTAGTAGCTCGGCTCGCTGAAGCCATGCTTCCTGCACAGCTCCTTGACCGGCATGCCCGCATCGGCCTCACGCAGGAAGCCAATGATCTGTTCCTCGGTGTATCGCTTCTTCATCGGTCCGATCTCCATTTCGGGTTGATCGGACTCTAGACCTAAGCTCTACGAATTTCCGGGGGCAGCGCAGCCTAGCCGAACTGTCCGCCTCATTTGCTCTGTTCTGATGAGCAAAACACATCACTTGATTTCAGTTCGCGTCTGCACTGATAGATGGTGTTGCTCTTCATCACCGAGCCGGAAATCTTGACGATGCGGCTCAGGTCTTGAACTGCTTGTTCCAGCGACTACACGTCTTGTCCTAACCGGTACATGCCGAGACTGAACAGGGACACAGGTCAACTTGCTGACCAGCGGCGTGGGCTCAGCGTTAACGAAACCCCAGGCCCTAGTCAAGCTAGTGCAACTATGTTGGGAAAGCGTCTATGCATGTGGTTCTTCTCCTCTCTTGTTTGGGGATGAAGAGTAGCGCGGACGCTCCCGACTTGGCGCGGCAGATTTCACGTTTTGTGGGTGCTTCTAGGCATGGCGTCGGCCTTCCACATTGGAAGGCCGTTTTCAAGCGAAGGCGTAGCCTTTCGGGCGATTTGCCTACAGATTGCCTACAACCCTTCACAAACAAAAAACCCTGCTATCGCTTTGATAGCAGGGTTTCCTTGCTGCGATTGGTGCCGGAGAGATGAATCGAACACCCGACCTTCTCATTACGAATGAGCTGCTCTACCGACTGAGCTACACCGGCTAAGCCCGCGATTATAGCGGCTCGTGATACCCGGTCAGCCGTCCGACCTCGTTCTTCGACCCCAAAACCACAGCCACCCGCTCGTGCAGCTTGGTGGGCTCCAGGTCGAGGATGCGTTGGCGGCCGTTGGTGGCGGCGCCGCCGGCCTGCTCGACCAGCCAGCTCATGGGGTTGGCCTCGTACATCAGGCGAAGCTTCCCGGCTTTCTCGGGTTCGCGCTTGTCCCAGGGGTACAGGAAGACGCCGCCGCGCATCAGGATGCGGTGCACGTCGGCCACCATGCTGGCGATCCAGCGCATGTTGAAGTCCTTGCCGCGCGGGCCGTCCTTGCCGGCCAGGCATTCGTCGATGTAGCGCTTTACCGGGGCGTCCCAGTGCCGCATGTTGCTCATGTTGACGGCGAACTCCCTGGTGTCGGCCGGGATCTGGATGTCCTCCTGCGTGAGCATGAAGGAACCCTGCTCGCGGTCCAGCGTAAACATCGCGACGCCGCTGCCCACGGTCAGCACCAGCGTCGTCTGCGGGCCGTAGATGCAGTAGCCGGCCGCGACCTGCATGCTGCCGGCCTGCAGGAAGTCGGATTCCTGCACGCCGGGCGAGCCCTCGGGCTTCTTCAGCACGCTGAAGATGGTGCCGATGCTGACGTTGACGTCGATGTTGCTGGAGCCGTCCAGCGGATCGAACAGCAGCAGGTATTCGCCCTGCGGGTAGCGGTTGGGCACCACGTAGATGCTGTCCATCTCCTCACTGGCCATGGCCGCGAGGTGGCCTCCCCATTCATTGGCCTCGATCAGCACCTCGTTGGCGATGATGTCGAGCTTCTTCTGGACCTCGCCCTGTACGTTCTCGCTCTCGGCCGAGCCGAGCACATTGCCGAGCGCGCCCTTGTTGACGGCCTGGCTGATGCTCTTGCAGGCGCGCGCCACCACTTCGAGCAGAAGGCGCAGCTGGCCGGGAATGAGGCCGTCGGCGCGCTGCTGTTCGATGAGGTAGCGGGTGAGCGAAACGTTCTTGGGCATTCAGTAACTCCAGAGGGAACCTGTCGATTCGGGGTATGGCTTATCCGGCGAGCGCACGCGTGACGACCTCGTGCGTGTCCTTGCTGAGATCGGGCTTGGCCGCCACGCGCATGATGGCTTCGCGCGCGGCGCTGCGGTAGGGCTCGGCCAGCTTGCTCCAGCGGTCGAGAGCGCGCGCCAGGCGCGCAGCGACTTGCGGGTTGATGGCATCGAGCTCGATCACGCGCTCGCTCCAGAACACGTAGCCCGCGGCATCGGGGCGGTGCAGCGCACCCGGGTTGGCGTTGCAGTAGCTGAAGATCACGCTGCGCGCGCGGTTCGGGTTCTTGAGCGAGAAGTCGGGATGCTTCATCAACTGCTTGACGAGCGGCAGGATGTCGCCGCCGCGGTCGGGGGCGCCGGCCTGCAGCGAGAACCACTTGTCGATGACCAGCGCCTCGTCCTTGAAGATCGCGTGGAAGCGCGCCAGGGCCTGCGCCGCCAGGGCGTGGCCCGAGGACACCAGTGCCTGGAGTGCATTGAAGCGGTCGGTCATGTTGCCGGCGTCCTTGAAGCGCTGCAGCGTCCTGCCGGGCCAGACCGTATCGCCCGTGGCGCGCGCGGCCAGGCAGAGGTAGGACAGGGCGAGGCCGGCCAGCGCGCGGCGGCCGGAGGAGCGAGGGTCGGGGCTGTAAGGGCCGGTGTCGCGGTGCTCCTCATAAGCCTGCTCCCAGTCGGCGAAGAGGCCGGCGGCGAGTTGGGCGCGCATGGCCTCGCGCACGAGATGCACGCGCTGCGGATCGACCATCTCCAACTGCTCGGCGATGTAGGTTTCCGACGGCAGCGTGAGCACCAGTTCCTTGAAGGCGGCATCGAGCGCGGGGTCGCGCAGCACGCGGCGCATGGCCTCCAGGCAGGCCTCGTTGAGCGGTGCTTCGCTTGCGCCCGCAACCGGCGCGTTGATCGCCTGGATCGCGGCGCGCAGCGCCAGGCGCTGGGCGGCCTCCCAGCGGTTGAAAGGGTCGGCGTCGTGCGCCAGCAGCGCGAGCAGCTGGGCGTCGCTGTACTCGTACTCCAGGATCACCGGCGCGCTGAAGCCGCGCAGGATCGAGGGCACCGGCTCGGCGTCGACATGGATGAAGGTGAACTGCTCGCCGGCGCGCGTCAGCACCAGGGTGCGCGTGCCCGCGCCCGGGGCCTCCTCGCCGGCCAGCTGCAGCGGCAGCTCGCGCCCGTCGGGGTCGAGCAGGCCGAGGTTGACCGGGATCACGAAGGGTTCCTTGAAGGGCTGGCCCGGCGTCGGCGGGCAGCTCTGCGCGAAGCTCAGGGTGTAGGTGCGCTGCGCGGCGTCGTACACGCCGTGGGCGGCCAGCCGCGGCGTGCCGGCCTGGCTGTACCAGCGCTTGAACTGCGGCAAGCGGTGCGCGAGCTCGGAATCGGGGTTTGCATCGGCAATGGCTTGCGCAAAGTCGTCGCAGGTCACGGCCTGTCCGTCGTGGCGCTCGAAGTACAGCGTCATGCCGCGCGCGAAGCCCTGCCGGCCGACCAGCGTCTGCATCATGCGCACCACCTCGGCACCCTTCTCATAGATGGTGACGGTGTAGAAGTTGCTGATCTCGATGTAGCTGTCCGGCCGAACGGGGTGTGCCATCGGGCCTGCGTCCTCGGGGAACTGGGCGGTGCGCAGCACGCGCACGTCCTCGATGCGCTTGACGGCACGCGCCGAAGCGTCGACGCACAGGTCCTGGCTGAACTCCTGGTCGCGGAACACCGTGAGGCCTTCCTTGAGCGAGAGCTGGAACCAGTCGCGGCAGGTCACGCGGTCGCCGGTCCAATTGTGGAAGTACTCGTGGCCGACAACGCTCTCGATGTTGCCGTAGTCGGCGTCGGTGGCGGTGGCCTGGTTGGCCAGGACGTACTTCGTGTTGAAGATGTTCAGGCCCTTGTTCTCCATCGCGCCCATGTTGAAGTCGCTGGTGGCGACGATCATGAAGCGGTCCAGGTCGAGCGGCAGGCCGAAGCGGGCCTCGTCCCACATCACGGAGTTGACCAGCGAGTTCATCGCGTGCTCGGTCTTGTCGAGGTCGCCGGCACGCACATAGACCTGCAGCAGGTGCTCCTTGCCGTTGCGGGCCTTGATGCGCTGCTCGCGCGCCACGAGCTTGCCGGCCACCAGCGCGAACAGGTAGCTGGGCTTGCGGAAGGGATCGACCCATTTGGCGAAATGGCGGCCCTCGGGCAGTTCGCCCTGCTCGACCAGGTTTCCGTTCGACAGCAGGACGGGGTAGGCGGCCTTGGCGGCGCGGATCGTCACCGTGTAGCTCGCCATCACGTCGGGACGGTCGAGGAAGTAGGTGATGCGGCGGAAACCCTCGGCCTCGCACTGGGTGAAGAAGGTGTCCTCGCTCACGAACAGCCCCATGAGCTTGGTGTTCTTGGCGGGGGCGCAGGTGGTGAAGAGCTCGAGCTCGAACGCGTCGGGCAGGTTGTCGATCACCAACTGATCGGCCTCCATGCGAAAGGAGGCGCCCTGGCCGTCGACCAGCACGCGTGCCAGGTTGAGCTCGTCGCCGTCCAGGCGCAGCGGCTCGGGCGCGACCTCGGGGTTGCGGCGCAGGCGCATGCGGTTGAGCACGCGGGTCTTGGCCGGGTCCAGGTCGAAGGTCAGGTCGACGGTGTCGATCCAGTAGGCGGGAGCGCGGTAGTCCTCGCGGCGGATCGCGACAGGCTCGGCTTGGGCATCACGCATGAGCATCGACATCAAAGTGTCTCCAGGGATTTTTTATACGCCTTGCTTGAGCGAGGCTTCGATGAAGGCGTCGAGGTCGCCGTCCAGTACCTTCTGGGTGGCCGAGATCTCGACATTGGTGCGCAGGTCCTTGATGCGGCTGTTGTCCAGCACGTAGCTGCGGATCTGGTGGCCCCAGCCGACGTCGGTCTTGCTGTCCTCCAGCTTCTGCTGTTCTTCCTGGCGCTTGCGCATCTCGTGGTCGTACAGGCGCGAGCGCAGGCGCTTCCAGGCGACGTCGCGGTTGCTGTGCTGGCTGCGGCCGTCCTGGCACTGCACCACGATGCCGGTTGGGATGTGCGTGAGGCGCACCGCCGAGTCGGTCTTGTTGATGTGCTGGCCACCGGCGCCGCTGGCGCGGTAGGTGTCCACTCGCACATCCGCGGGGTTGATCTCGATCTCGATCGAGTCGTCGATCTCCGGGTAGACGAAGATGCTGGCGAAGCTGGTGTGGCGCCCGCCCGAAGAGTCGAAGGGCGACTTGCGCACCAGGCGGTGCACGCCGGTCTCGGTGCGCAGCAGGCCGAAGGCGTACTCGCCCTCGACCTTGATGGTGGCGCCCTTGATGCCCGCGGTGTCGCCCGGGGTCTCGTCCTCGATCTGGGTCTTGAAGCCCTTGCGCTCGGCGTATTTCAGGTACTGGCGCAGCAGCATGCTGGCCCAGTCGCAGGCCTCGGTGCCGCCGGCGCCGGCCTGGATGTCGATGAAGGCGTTGAGCGGGTCGGCCGGGTTGTTGAACATCCGGCGGAACTCGAGCTGCTTGATGTCTTCCTCGAGCTTGGCGGCGTCGTCGGCGATGGCCTGCAGGCCATCCATGTCGCCTTCCTCCTTCGACATCTCGTAGAGCTCGGTGTTGTCCGAAAGCCCGCTGGTGAGCCGGTCGAGCGTGACGACCACGTCGTCGAGCGCCTTCTTTTCACGGCCCAGCTCCTGGGCCTTCTTCGGGTCGTTCCAGACGGAGGGATCTTCGAGCGATGCGTTGACCGTCCTCAGACGTTCGGCCTTGGCATCGTAGTCAAAGATACCTCCGTAGGTCGGCCGTCCTGGCGCTCAGGTCTGCGAGGGTTGCGCCGATTTGGTTGATTTGCTCTGCATCCATGGGGAATCCTGACGGTGTTCGGGGGTAAACCGGGGATTTTCTCACGCCCGTCAAGGCCCTTCGTCCGCCATGAATGCCTCGATGAGCGCCGCGACTCGGGCCGGCTGGTCGTGGTGCAGCATGTGGCCCGCTTCCTCGAGCCGTTCCAGGCGCACATTGCGCACCGATTTCAGCCGCTCCTGGAAGTCGGCCAGGGTGTAGCGGCCCTTCCACCAGTGGCCCAGGCTGTCGTCGGAGGCCACCACGGCCAGCACCGGGGCCTGGATGGCGGCGTAGAGCGCCAGCGCCTCGTCGACACGGAACAGGTTGGCATTCACGATCTTGTGCGCCGGGTCGCCCAGGATCTCCCAGCGCTCGCCGCCCTCGGCCGGTGTACGGGCGACGGACCAGTGGCCGGCCAGCCAGTCGGCCTTGTCCTGCGACAGGCGCGGGTTGGTCTTCATCAGCCGCCGCGCCACCCCGTCGGGGCCGGTATAGCTGGCCAGCGCCATCTCGCCGCGGTGCAGGCGCTTGAGCTGGTCGATCCACTTGCCGTAGCGGCCGGGCGCCTCAGCCGGCTCCAGGGGGGGCATGCCGAAGCCCTCGAGGTTGACGAGGCGGCGCAGCCGCTGGGGCCGCACGCCGCCGTACTGCATCGCGATATTGCCGCCCATGCTGTGGCCGACCAGGTCGACGGGCGTGTCGCCGGCGTAGTGGTCGAGCAGCCAGTCGAGGTCCGCGAGGTAGTCGGGCATCCAGTAGTTGTCGACGGCGCCGCCCTCGGTCAGGCCGAAGCCGCGCCAGTCCGGGGCAATCACGTGGCGCTCCGCGGCCAGGGCATCGACCACGAACTGCCAGGACGCGGCCACGTCCATCCAGCCGTGCAGCAGCACGAGGGGAGGGCGCGCCGGAGAAGGCGTGCCCCAGATGCGGACGTGGTAGCGCAGGTTGCGGATGGGGACGAATTCGCTGCGGGACGGGCGGAGGACTTGATACATGGCCGATCGATGATACGGACCAGGCCCGGGCCCTGCAGTCCAGCAGCGGACAGCAAGCCCGCGCGCTAGCCGGTAGCATTCATCGCATGCAAAAAATCCAACTCGGGCAGAGCGATCTGCGCGTCACGCCGATCTGCCTCGGCACCATGACCTTCGGCGAGCAGGTGGACGAGCCCACCGCCCACGCCATCCTCGGCCGTTCGCTCGAGCGCGGCATCGACTTCATCGACACGGCCGAGATGTATGCCGTGCCCACCCGCGCGGAGACTTTCGGCGCGACCGAGACCATCATCGGCCGCTGGTTCGAGAAGAATCCCGGCGTGCGCGACAGGATCGTGCTCGCCACCAAGGCGGCCGGCCCATCGCGTGGCATGCCCTGGGTGCGCGAAGGCAGCGGCATGACGGCGGCCGACATCGTGGCCTCCTGCGAAGGCAGCCTCCGCCGCCTGAAGACGGACGTGATCGACCTCTACCAGATCCACTGGCCCGAGCGCCACGTGCCGGCCTTCGGCAACATGTACTACGACCCGGCGCGCGAGACTTCGCGCACCTCCATCCACGAGCAGCTCGAGGCGATGGCCGGCCTGGTGAGTGCGGGCAAGGTCCGCGCCATCGGCCTGTCGAACGAGACGCCCTATGGCGTGCACGAGTTCGTGCGCCTGGCCGAGCAGCACGGCCTGCCGCGCGTGGCCACGGTGCAGAACGTCTACAACCTGCTGAATCGCACGGTCGAGAACGGCCTCGACGAGACCATGCACCGGCTCGGCGTCTCGCTGCTGGCCTATTCGCCGCTCGGCGCCGGCTTGCTGACCGGCAAGTACGACAAGAGCGGCATCACAGGGCCCGATGCGCCGCAGGGCGCGCGCATCGCGCGCTACGAGTCGGTTCGCAAGCAGCGCTGGGGCCGTCCCGAGTCGCTCGAGGCGGCGCGCCGCTACAACGCCCTGGCGCGCGGAATCGGCATGACGCCGACGCAGTTTGCGCTGGCCTTCTGCCACGGCAAGTGGCAGGTGGCGAGCACCATCATCGGCGTGACCTCGCTGGCCCAGCTCGAGGAGAACCTCGACGCCTGGGACAAGCGGCTGCCGCCCGAAGTGCTGGCGGAGGTGGACAAGCTGCGCTGGGAGATGCGGGACCCCGCTATCTGAGAGCACTGTCCCGCGCCCGCATGAGCAGGAAATCCCACGTCAGCGAAACCCCCGCCACCCAACTGCTGCGGGCGAACGGCATCGACTTCACCGAGCATCCCTACGAATACCTGGAGCACGGCGGTGCCCAGCACAGCGCCGAGGTGCTGGGCCTGGACCCCTTCACGGTGGTCAAGACGCTGGTGATGCAGGACCAGGACGCCAAGCCATTGATCGTGCTGATGCACGGCAACCGCACGGTCTCGACCAAGAACCTGGCGCGGCAGATCGGCGCCAAGTCGGTCGAGCCCTGCAAGCCCGAGGTCGCCAACCGGCACAGCGGCTACCTGGTGGGTGGCACGTCGCCCTTCGCGACGCGGCGGGCGATGGCGGTCTACATCGAGTCGACGATCCTCGAGCTGCCGAGGATCGTCATCAACGGCGGGCGGCGCGGCTACCTGGTGGGCATCGACCCGCAGGTCTGCGTGCGGCTGCTCGGCGCGAAGCCGGTGCAGTGCGCGCTGGCAGAATAGCCGGCCGATCCGGGCGGCACATCGCCCGCCCGGACCGTTTGGAGACACCGTGAGTTCCTACCTGCCTTCGTTGATCGCGATCGTCCTGTCATACCTGCTGGGCTCGCTGTCCTTTGCCGTCATCGTCAGCAAGGCGCTCGGCATGGCCGACCCCCGCAGCTACGGCAGCAAGAACCCGGGCGCGACCAATGTGCTGCGCTCCGGGAACAAGGGCGCGGCACTGGCGACATTGCTGCTGGATGCGGTCAAGGGCTGGCTGCCCGTTTTCCTGATCCATCGCCTGGGCGAGCCCTACGGCATGGGGCAGGGGACTGCGGCGCTGGCGGGGCTGGCGGCCTTTCTCGGGCACCTGTACCCGGTCTTCTTCGGCTTCCAGGGTGGCAAGGGTGTCGCCACGGCGGCCGGAGCGCTGCTGGGCATCGAGTGGTTGCTGGGGCTGGCGACCGGCACCACCTGGCTGATCATCGCCGTCTTCTTCCGCTATTCCTCGCTGGCCTCGATCGTGGCGGCCTTCTTCGCGCCCGCCTACTACCTGATCGGCGGCGGCATCGCGTGGCCGCTCTCGCGCGAGGTGCTGCTCGCGCTGATCGCGATCAGCCTGCTGCTGATCTGGCGGCACCGGGAAAACATTCGCCGCCTCGCGGCCGGCACGGAGTCCCGGCTGGGCTCCAAGGCCAGGACACAGGAGTGATTTCAAGCATGGCAAGCATTCAGCGCTTTCACGTCGGCCCGCGACTGTCCGAGACGGCGGTCCACAACGGCACCATCTACCTCGCGGGCCAGGTGCCCGACGACACCACGCAGGACATCCGCGGCCAGGCCGCACAGGTGCTGGCGATGGTTGACCGCCTGCTGGCGGAGGCCGGCAGCGACAAGTCGCGCATCCTGATGACGCAGATCTTCCTGGCCGACATCGGCGACATCACGGCGATGAACGAGGTGTGGGACGCGTGGATTCCCGCCGGACATACGCCCCCGCGCGCCACCGTGCAGGCGGCGATGGCCAATGCGGCCTACAAGATCGAGATCGTCGTCACCGCTGCCGCGGCGTAGCTCCGAAGCTCAGAACCGCTTCTCGAGGACCATCTGGTCCGCGTCGCGCCGCATCGAGAAGCGGCTGATGAAGCTGTTGCCCAGCAGTACGTAAGGCATAGGCTGCTGCGACACGATCGCCTCGACGTCGTAGACCTCGACGTCGCCGACCCGCACGGAATTCAGGCGCACCAGGTAGCCCTGTGCGGTGCCGTTCGCGGTATTCATGCGAACCGGCCGCCCCTTGCTGAAATCGAGCCCGATGCGCTGAGCGTCCGCCGCCGAGAGCGCAACAGCCGTGGCGCCGGTGTCGAGCATGAAGCTGACGCTGCGTCCATTGATCGCGCCCTGCGTCAAGAAATGCCCGCCGCTGGATGCCGGCAGCACAATGCGCGTGCCGCCCCCGCCACCACCCGCGCTGCCGCCGCCGATGCTGACCGGTTGGTCCATGCGCAGCGCCACGCGCTTGCCGCCGGCCTCCACCGTGGCCTGCTCGGCCGTCATCGACAGCAGCTTCACGCCCTGGAAGGTGTCGCCCACGGCCACCGTCTTGGGCGCACTGCCGTCGACGATCAGGATGGCGCGGCTGCCGATGGTGCCGGTCAGCATCACGGACTGGGCATGCGCGAAACCGCATGCCGCGGCCAGCAGCATCGGAAGAAGGCCGGCCTTCATAGGGCGCTCAGTCACGGAAGTTGTTGAAGGACAGGGGCATATCGGGCACGTCCTTCTTAATCAGTGCCATCGCGGCCTGCAGGTCGTCGCGCTTGGCACCGGTCACCCGCACCGCGTCGCCCTGGATCGCGGCCTGCACCTTGAGCTTGCTGTCCTTGACCAGGCGCTGGATCTTCTTGGCGGTCTCGCTCTCGATGCCGTTCTTGACCTTGATCACCTGCTTGACCTTGTCGCCGCCGATCTTCTGGACATCCCCCTTGTCGAGGAAGCGCACGTCCACGCTGCGCTTGGTGAGCTTGTTGCGCAGGATGTCTTCCACCTGCACGAGCTGGAATTCGGCATCGCCGATGAGCGTGATTTCCTTGTCCTTGAGCTCGACCGAGGCCGCGGTGCCCTTGAAGTCGAATCGCGTGCCGATCTCCTTGGCCGTGTTCTCCACGGCATTCTTGACCTCGGGCAGGTTGGGTTCGCAGACGGTATCGAAAGACGGCATGGACTCTCCTCTGAATCTCACGGGTGTGAATGCGACAATTCTCCCATGATCGTGGAGCACAACGTACCGCTGCAGCAGCACAACAGCTTCGGTATCGTCGCGCGCGCCCAGCACCTGGTGCGCATCGCGAGCGAGGCCGACGTGGCCGCGTTGCTGGCCGACGAGGCCTGGCGCGGCGCGCCCAAGTTCGTGCTCGGCGGCGGCAGCAACATCGTGCTGACCGGCGACGTCAAGCCGTTGGTGCTGAAGGTGGAGATCAAGGGGCGCCGGCTGGTCGAAGAGACGCCGCGCGCCTGGATTCTGGAGGCGGGCGCCGGCGAGACCTGGCACGACACGGTGCGCTGGATGCTCGACCAAGGCTTGCCCGGCGTGGAGAACATGGCGCTGATCCCCGGCACCGTGGGTGGGGCGCCGGTGCAGAACATCGGCGCCTATGGGGTCGAGCTGCAGGACCGCTTCGAATCGCTGGACGCCATCGACCTCGAGACCGGCCGCGCCTTCACCCTCGACGCGGCCCAATGCGCTTTCGGCTACCGCGACTCGGTGTTCAAGCACGCGGCGAGCGGCAGCAACGACTTCGGCCTGGCGGGCCGGGCGCTGATCACGCGGGTGCGCTTCCGGCTGCCGCGGCCCTGGAAGCCGGTGCTGGGGTACCTGGACCTGGAGCGCAAGATGGCCGAGACCGGCAATTTCACGCCCAGCCCGACAGAAATCTTCGACTGGGTCTGCGCCATCCGCAGCGCGAAGCTGCCGGACTGGCGGGTGCTCGGGAATGCCGGCAGCTTCTTCAAGAATCCCACGGTCACCCCGGAGCAATGCGCCGACATCATCGCGCGCGACCCGAAGATCGTGCACTACCCGATGCCCGACGGCAGCATCAAGCTGGCCGCCGGCTGGCTGATCGATGCCTGCGGGTGGAAGGGCAAGACCGTCGGCAATGCCGGCGTCTACGAGAAGCAGGCGCTGGTGCTGGTCAACCGCGGCGGCCCCGCGCACCCGGCGACCGGCGGCGAGGTCATGACGCTGGCCAAGGCGATCCAGACCAGCGTTTACGAGCGCTTCGGCATCCGGCTGGAGCCGGAGCCGGTGGTCGTGTAACGGGGGACGAACGGTCCAGTGGGCCGCGGTAAGCTCAGTCCGTCTCGTTCTTCAACTGAGGGAGCGAAGCGCCCTGGCCCGCCGAGAGCAGGCCCACCTGGGCGTAGATGCCCAGCTTTTCGCGTGTGTCCACGATGTCGAGGTTGCGCATGGTGAGTTGGCCGATGCGGTCGGCCGGCGAAAAGCTCGACTCGCCCTTTTCCATGGTGAGGCGTTCGGGCTTGTAGGTGAGGTTCGGCGACTCGGTGTTGAGGATCGAGTAATCGTTGCCGCGGCGCAGCTCGATGGTGACTTCGCCGGTGACCGCGCGTGCTACCCAGCGCTGGGCCGTCTCGCGCAGCATGATGGCCTGCGGATCGAACCAGCGGCCCTGGTAGAGCAGGCGGCCCAGGCGGCGGCCGTGGTCGCGGTACTGCTCGATGGTGTCCTCGTTGTGGATGCCGGTGACCAGGCGCTCGTAGGCGATGAAGAGCAGCGCCAGGCCCGGGGCCTCGTAGATGCCGCGGCTCTTGGCCTCGATGATGCGGTTCTCGATCTGGTCGCTCATGCCGAGGCCGTGGCGGCCGCCTACGCGGTTGGCTTCCAGCAGGAGTTCGACCAGGCTGGGGTATTCCACGCCGTTGATCGCGACCGGACGGCCTTCGACGAAGCGCACGGTGACTTCCTCGCGCTTCACCTCCACCTCGTCCTTCCAGAAGGCGACGCCCATGATCGGCTGCACGATCTTCATGCCGCTGTTCAGGTGCTCCAGGTCCTTGGCCTCGTGCGTGGCGCCGAGCATGTTGGAGTCGGTGGAGTAGGCCTTCTCGGCCGACATCTTGTAGGCGAAGCCGGCCTTCTGCATGAAGGCCGACATTTCGGCGCGGCCGCCCAGTTCGTCGATGAAGGTCTGGTCCAGCCACGGCTTGTAGATCTTCAGCGCCGGGTTGGTGAGCAGGCCGTAGCGGTAGAAGCGCTCGATGTCGTTGCCCTTGTAGGTGCTGCCGTCGCCCCAGATGTTGACGTCGTCTTCCTTCATGGCCGCGACCAGCATGGTGCCGGTGACGGCGCGGCCCAGCGGCGTGGTGTTGAAGTAGGTGAGGCCGGCGGTGGTCACGTGGAAGGCGCCAGCCTGCAGTGCGGCGAGGCCTTCGGCGGCGAGCTGCGTGCGGCAATCGACCAGCCGGGCCTTCTCGGCGCCGTAGAGCATCGCCTTGCGCGGGATCTCGTCGTAGTCGGGCTCGTCGGGCTGGCCCAGGTTGGCCGTGTAGGCGTAGGGGATGGCACCCTTGTTGCGCATCCAGTGCAGCGCGGCGCTTGTGTCCAGTCCGCCGGAAAACGCGATGCCGACCTTCTGGCCGGCGGGAATGTTCTGAAGGATGGTGGCCATGGTTCGAATCCCGGGTTCAGCCGAAATGGCAGATGTAGCTGTACGGCTCGCCGCTCACGCGGATCTGGAAGCTGGAATTGCCGGGCACGCTGAACTTCTCGCCGGCGCCCGAGGCCACCCATTCGCTGCTGCCGGAGAGCAGGTACTCGCAGCGGCCGGCCGTGCCTTCCATCGTCTCTGGGGCGCCGGTGCTGAAGGTGAGGGTGGAGGGCAGGATCACCCCCACCGACTTCTTGCTGCCATCGGCCAGCGTGAGGCTGTGGCTCACGCATTTGCCGTCGAAATACACGTTGGCCTGTGTTGCGACCGTGGCGTTGCGGAGGGATTCGGTGCTTGTCGTCATTTGAAGGGGAGGGCCTGGCGCTGCGGAGAGGAAAGCCCGTGATTTTAGGCTTTGCCGGCAGGCCCTCCGGGCCGGCGCTCAGCGCCAGCGGCCGTGGTGTCCGCCACGCCAGCCGCCACCCCATCCACGCGAGTAGCCGAGGTTGAGCGAGATGCCCACCGGCGGATAGACGTACGGTGCCGGGTAATAGGCAGGTGCGACATAGACCGGTGCCGGGTAGTAGAGCGGGGCCGGCTGCACATAGACCGGCGCGGGCTGACCATAGGCCGGTGCGCCGCCGCCCGAGATGACCACCCCTGGTTCGGGCGTCACGCTGTTCCAGTCGGGTTGGCCGCCGTCGTCGTCGATGGGGCGCTGCGCGATCTGCGGTTGCGGCGCCACCGGCGAGGGGGTTGCGACGCCGTAGTCGCCGACCTCGATCGGGATGCTGGCGCCGGGGCGGGTGTCGGTGACCGTGGTGTAGTGCCGGCCGCCGTATTCGTAGGTCACGTTGTACCGGGTGTTGCCCGTGGTTTCGTGCGAGGGCGTGGCCGAGATCACGCGGGCCCAGACCTGCTCGGCCTGGGCAAGGCTCGCGGTACCGGCAAGGGCAGCCAGGAGCGAGAGGGCGATGGTGTTGCGAATGGATTTTTGCGTGCGCATGTCAGGACTCCTGAGGGTGGGGCACAGGGCCCCTCTGAACCTGGTTCGACGCGATCCGGCAGCCCGGGTTCAACCGTTTACACGGTGTGGCTTTTCCATTGGGCAGCATCGAATCCCGTGGTAACGCCGGCTGGCGGGCCCCAGTTGACCACCGGACGCTTGATCAGGCTGGGATTGGCCAGCAAGGCGGCGCGGGCGGAGGCGGTATCCACCACCGAGGCGCGCGTCGCCTCGTCGAGCCGGCGCCAGGTTGTGCCGCGCCGGTTGACCAGGGCCTCCCAGCCCGGCGCGCGCAGCCACTGGTCGAGCTCGGCCTCGGGAACGCCCTCCTTCTTGAAATCGTGAAAACGGTAGGGGATGCCGTGTTCGTCGAGCCAGGCGCGGGCACGCTTGACGGTGTCGCAGTTCGTGATGCCATAGAGCGTTGTCATCTCGCGATGATGCCCGTGCGGCGAGTGGGCGACAATTCCGGGCTCCATGAAAAGCCTTGCCGACTGGCTCGCTCACGCCGAGCGCCTGCACCCCAAGAACATCGAACTCGGGCTCGAGCGCGTCCGCGCAATGGCCGCCAAGCTCGGTCTCGCCTTCGACTGCCCCGTGATCACGGTGGCC
Source organism: Variovorax sp. RA8 (assembly GCF_901827175.1). Classification (NCBI taxonomy): domain Bacteria; kingdom Pseudomonadati; phylum Pseudomonadota; class Betaproteobacteria; order Burkholderiales; family Comamonadaceae; genus Variovorax; species Variovorax sp. RA8. The sequence continues at coordinate 2,286,930 of NZ_LR594662.1, forward strand.
GGCACCAACGGCAAAGGCTCGACCTGCGCGATGCTGGAGTCGATCCTCATGCATGCGGGATACCGCACCGCGGTGTTCACCTCGCCCCATCTGGTGCGCTTCGAGGAGCGGTTGCGGCTCTCGGGCGAAGCGGTGCCTGCCGAGGCGCTGGCGGCGCACTTCGAAGCCGTCGAGCGGGTGCGCGGCGAGATGGCCCTGACGTACTTCGAGTTCACCACGCTCGCCATCCTGCTGTGCATCGCAGCCAGCAAGCCCGATGTCGCGATCCTCGAGGTCGGCCTGGGCGGACGGTTGGACGCGGTCAACGTGATCGATGCCGATTGCGCCATCATCACCAGCATCGACCTGGACCACATGGAGTTTCTGGGCCCCGACCGCGAAAGCATCGGCTTCGAGAAGGCCGGGATCATGCGCGCCGGCCGGCCCGCGATCGTCAGCGACCCGATCCCGCCGCAAAGTGTCATCGGGCACGCCGAAGCCATCGGCGCCGATCTCTGGCGCGTGGGGCGCGACTTCAACGTCTCCGGCGACAAGCAGCAGTGGGGCTGGAGCGGCCGCGGGCGGCGCTACAGCGGACTGGCCTACCCGGCGCTGCGCGGCGCCAACCAGCTCGTCAATGCAGCCGGCGTGCTGGCCGCGCTGGAGTCGCTGCGGCAGCGGCTGCCGGTCACCGCCCAGGCGGTGCGCACCGGGCTGGCCTCGGTCGAGCTTCCGGGCCGCTTCCAGATCGTGCCGGGCGAGCCCGCCCTGGTGCTCGACGTGGCGCACAACCCGCACGCGGTGGCAGCGCTGGCCGAGAACCTCGATGCCATGGGCTTCTACCCGACCACCCACGGCGTGTTCGGCGTGATGGCCGACAAGGACCTGGCGCCGATGTTCGCGCGCATCGGCCCGATGGTCGACCGCTGGTACTTCACCGACCTGCCGACCCCGCGCGCCGCCAAGGCCGCCAACCTGCTGACGCGCTGGACGGCGCAGAACACCCGCGCCGATGCCTCGGCGAGCGCGTATGCCGCTCCCATGGAGGCGTTGCAAGCGGCCATCGATCGAGCGGACCCCGCTGATAGAATCGTGGTCTTCGGATCGTTCTTCACAGTGGGTGGTGTGCTCGAGCACGGAACACCTCGTCTGCGGGCCCGGCACCTGTCGCCGGACTCCTGATTGGCCTGATCTCCGGCGCCTTTTCTACTCACGCTGCACTCCATCAGGGAATCGAATTTCATGGCGTTCTTCCAGTTCCGCACCCGCGGTCCGCAGGCCAACGAAGGGCGAAACGCCGGCGTCCCGGCGCCGCCGGCCGAAAGCGTCGAGGCGATGCGCCGGCGCGCGCGGCATCGGCTGGTGGGCGCCGCGGTGCTGGTGCTGATCGGCGTGGTCGGGTTCCCGCTCCTGTTCGACACCCAGCCGCGGCCGGTGTCGGTCGACATCCCGATCGAGATCCCCGATCGCAACAAGACCAAGCCGCTGCCCCTGCCGGCACAGCCAGCGCCTGTCCCGTCGACGGCCGCGCCGCCGGCGAGTCCGCCAGTGGCCACACGGTCCTCGGGTGGCGAGATGATCACCGAGTTGGCGGACGGCACGGAAGTCCCGGCGTCCAGGCCCGCACCCTCCGCGCCGCCGGTCGAGACCAAACCGCCGCGGGTGGCTGAAGCCAGGCCCGAACCCAAGCCTGAAGCCAAACCAGAACCCAAGCCGGAACCCAAGCCAAAGCCGGAGCCCAAGCCCGAAGCCAGGGCGGAAGCAAAGTCCGATGCCAGGGCGGAAGCAAAGCCCGATGCCAGGGCGGAAGCAAAGCCCGATGCCAGGGCCCCCGCCAAGACCGCTGACGATGCTGCCCGGGTGCGTGCCCTGCTCGAAGGCAAATCCGCCGCCGCCGCGGCTGCCAAGCCCACCGCCGCAGGGGACGACAGCGGCCGTTTCGTGGTTCAGGTCGGGGCCTTCGCCGATGCCGACAAGGCGCGCGAGGTCCGGCAGAAGCTGGAGAAGGCCGGGCTCAGGACTTACACGAATGTCGCGAAAACGGCCGACGGCGAGCGCACGCGGGTGCGCGTCGGCCCCTTCGGCACGCGCGCCGAGGCGGACAGGGTGGCGGGCAAGGTCAAGGGCTTGTCTTTGTCGGCTGCCGTCCTCAGCTTGTAGGCGGACGTGGCTGCCCTCGACTGGCTTGCCATCGCGCTGCTGGTGGTGTCGATGCTTTTCGGTCTGGTGCGCGGATTGGTGTACGAGGTGATCCTGCTGGCCGCCTGGGTGGCCGCCTTCTTCTGCGCGCAGTGGTTCGCGGCCGATGTGGGCGCCTGGCTGCCCTTCGGCGATCCGGCGGCCAACTGGCGCTATGCGGCGGGCTTCGCGCTGGTGTTCGTGGGGGTGGTTTTCGGCGTCGGGCTGGTGGCCAGCCTGATGCGCAAGCTGATCACCGCCGTGGGGCTGCGGCCGGTGGATCGCCTGTTGGGCGGCGTTTTCGGCCTGGCGCGCGGCGCGGTTGCGCTGCTGGCCACGGCGGTCGTGGTTCATTTGCTCGCGCTGAGCGACGCGGCCTGGTGGCAGGAATCGCGCAGCGCCACTGTTCTGGATGCGGCATTGCAGGGCTTGAAACCCGCGCTGCCTGAAAAATTGGCAAGCTACCTGCCCTGAGCCCTGAGAGGATCGCTTCATGTGTGGAATCGTCGGCGTTGTCAGCAACGCACCCGTCAACCAGCTGCTCTATGACGCGCTCCTGCTGCTGCAGCACCGCGGCCAGGACGCCGCCGGCATCGTCACGCTGCTGGAGCGCAAGTTCTTCATGCACAAGGCAAAGGGCATGGTGCGCGACGTGTTCCGCACGCGCAACATGCGGGCGCTGCCGGGCAGCGTGGGCCTGGGGCAGGTGCGCTACCCGACTGCCGGCAACGCCTTTAGTGAAGAGGAGGCCCAGCCCTTCTACGTGAACGCGCCGTTCGGCATCGTCCTGGTGCACAACGGCAACCTCACCAATGCGCACGCACTGCGCGCCGAGCTGTTCTCCACCGACCACCGCCACACCAATACCGACAGCGATTCCGAAGTGCTGCTCAATGTGCTGGCGCACGAACTCGACCGCTCGACGCGCGGCGGCATGCTCAATTCCGAGACCCTGTTCGCCGCCGTGCGCAACGTGCACCGGCGCGTGCGCGGCTCCTATGCCGTAGTGGCGCTGATCGCGGGCCACGGCCTGCTCGCCTTCCGCGACCCCTACGGCATCCGGCCGCTGGCCATCGGGCGCGGCGCCGACGGCACCTACATGGTGGCCAGCGAGACGGTGGCGCTCGAGGGCTCGGGCCACGTGTTCGAGCGCTATGTAGCGCCGGGCGAGGCGGTGTTCATCGACCTTCAGGGCCAGCTGCATGCGCAGCAATGCGCCGAGTCGCCCAGCCTCAACCCCTGCATGTTCGAGTTCGTGTATCTTGCGCGGCCCGATTCGGTGCTGGACGGCATCTCGGTCTACCAGGCGCGGCTCAACCTCGGCGAAACGCTGGCCCAGCGAGTGATCTCCACCGTGCCGCCGAACGAGATCGACGTGATCATCCCGATCCCCGAATCGAGCCGCCCCAGCGCGACACAGCTCGCCCATCTGCTGGGCATTCCGTATCGCGAAGGCTTCGTGAAGAACCGCTACGTAGGCCGCACCTTCATCATGCCGGGGCAGGGCGTGCGCAAGAAGTCGGTGCGCCAGAAACTCAATGTCATCGGCAGCGAATTCAAGGGCCGCAACGTGCTGCTCGTCGACGATTCGATCGTGCGCGGCACGACCAGCCGCGAGATCGTGCAGATGGCGCGCGAAGCCGGCGCCCGCAAGGTCTACCTCGCGAGCGCGGCGCCGCCGGTGCGCTACCCGAACGTCTACGGCATCGACATGCCGACCAAGGACGAGCTGGTCGCCCATGACCGCACCGTCGAGGAAATCCGCGAGCTGATCGGCTGCGATGCACTGATCTACCAGGATGTCGAGGGCATGAAGCGCGCCGTGCTCAAGGCCTCGCCGGGCAACGGTCCGAAGCTCGACGGTTTCGATGCCTCGTGCTTCGACGGCGTCTACGTGACGGGCGACATCGACACCGAGGCCATCACCCGCATGAACGGCAACCGTCCCCGCATCGAAGAGACCGACGAGGACTCGTCGCGCCTCGCACTTCCCAACCTGAGCTGAAGCAGAACATCGTGACCGACCGATCCCTCCCCCCGGGGCTGCACCGCGACACGCTCGCCGTGCGTGCCGCGCTCGAGCGAAGCCAGTACGGCGAGAACTCGGAGGCGCTGTTCCTCACCAGCAGCTTCGTGCAGCCCGACGCCGAGATTTCCGCGCGCCGCTTCGCGGGTACCGAGGAAGGCTTCACCTACACCCGCACCTCGAACCCGACGGTCGCCAGCTTCGAGCGGCGGCTTGCCGCGCTCGAGGGCACCGAGGCGGCGATCGGCGCCGCCAGCGGCATGGCTGCGATCCTCATGATGTGCATGGGGCTGCTCAAGGCCGGCGACCATGTGGTGTGCTCGCGCTCGGTGTTCGGCTCCACGCTCAACCTGATCGGGCGCGACTTCGGCAAGTTCGGCGTGGAGACCACCTTCGTCTCGCAGACCGACGTGGCCGAATGGAAGGCCGCGATCAAGCCCAACACGAAGCTGCTGTTTGCCGAGACACCGACCAACCCGTTGACCGATGTGTGCGATATCCGTGCGCTGGCCGACCTGGCGCACGGTGCAGGCGCGCTGCTGGCGGTCGACAACTGCTTCTGCTCGCCGGCCCTGCAGCGGCCCGTCGAGTTCGGGGCCGACCTCGTCATCCACTCGGGCACCAAGTACCTCGAGGGCCAAGGCCGCGTGCTGGCCGGCGCCATCTGCGGCTCGCAGAAGCTCATCGACGTGTTCGCGACCGTGGTGCGCACTGCCGGCATGGCGCTGTCGCCCTTCAATGCCTGGGTCGTGCTCAAGGGCCTCGAGACCCTGGGCATCCGCATGCAGGCCCATTGCGCCGGTGGCCTTGCGCTGGCGCAGTGGCTCGAGACGCAGCCCGCGGTGAAGCGGGTGTACTACCCTGGCCTGGCCTCGCATCCGCAGCATGAGCTGGCGATGCGCCAGCAGTCGGGGCAGGGTGGGGCCGTGGTCTCCTTCGATGTGCAGGGCGATACGCCCGAGGCCGCACGCGCCAACGCCTTCCATGTGATCGACAGCACCCGCGTGCTGTCGATCACCGCCAATCTCGGCGACACCAAGACCACCATCACCCACCCGGCCACCACCTCGCACGGCCGCCTGAGCGAAGAACAGCGCCAGGCCGCCGGCATCGGCCAGGGCCTGATCCGCGTGGCGGTCGGGCTCGACCATATCGACGATATCCGTGCCGACCTCTTGCGCGGCCTTGACACGCTCAGCACCTGATTCCATGACCGTTCGCACCCGCATCGCGCCGTCACCCACGGGCTTCCTCCACCTCGGCACCGCGCGCACCGCGCTCTACTCGTGGGCCTATGCGCGCCACTACGGCGGCCAGTTCGTGCTGCGCATCGAGGACACCGACGTCGCCCGCTCGACGCAGGAGTCGGTCGAGCAGATCCTCGCCTCGATGCACTGGCTGGGACTGGACTACGACGAGGGCCCGATCTACCAGATGCAGCGCCTCGACCGCTATGGCCAAGTCGTCGAACAGATGCTCGCTGCCGGCACGGCCTACCGCTGCTACTGCACGCCCGCCGAGCTCGATGTGATGAAGGAGGCGCAGCGCGCCCGCGGCGAGAAGGCCCTCTACGACGGCCGCTGGCGCCCCGCGCCGGGCAAGGTGCTGCCGCCCATCCCCGCGGGCGTGCCGCCGGTGATCCGCTTCTGCAATCCGCCCGACGGCAACGTGAGCTGGGACGACCTCGTCAAAGGTCCGATCACCATCAACAATCGGGAGATCGACGACCTCATCATCGTGCGCGCCGACGGCGTGCCGACCTATAACTTCGCGGTGGTGGTCGACGACTGGGACATGAACATCTCGCATGTGTTCCGCGGCGATGAGCACATCAACAACACGCCCTGGCAGATCAACATCTTCCGCGCGCTCGGCGCGCCGTTGCCGCAGTTCGGCCATGTGCCCGTGATCCTCGGCGAGGACGGGCAGAAGCTCTCGAAGCGTCGCGGTGCCGTCAGCGTCACGGCCTACGAGGAGGGCGGCTACCTGCCTGAGGCCATGCTCAACTACCTCGCACGGCTTGGCTGGAGCCATGGCGACGACGAGCTGTTCACGCGCGAGCAGATGGTGGCCTGGTTCGACGGCACGCATCTCTCCAAGAGCCCGGCGCAATGGGATGCGGCCAAGCTCGCATGGGTGAATGCGCAGTACATCAAGGCCAGGCCGGATGCAGAGCTTGCCCCGCTCGTAGCTGAGCAATTGCAGAAGCGAGGCATCGTGCCGGACGACAGGCTTGCGGCGATCTGCGCACTGTTCAAGGACCGCTGCGACACCACGGTGGCGTTGGCCAACTGGGCCGCCGCGTTCTACGCGGACGTGCAGCCCAGCGAGGCCGATCGCGCGCAGCATTTGACGGATGCCGTTCGTCCCGCGCTCGCCGTGTTGGCCGACAAGCTTGCGACCGTGGCGTGGGACAAGGCGTCCATTGCCGCCGCGATCAAGGAGGTGCTGGCCGCGCAGGGCCTCAAGATGCCCGCGCTGGCCATGCCGGTGCGTGTGCTGGTGATGGGCACGGCGCAGACGCCGTCGCTCGATGCCGTGCTCGCACTCTTCTCTCGTGAAGAAATTTTGAAGCGATTACAGGTCGCGTAAATTTAGACGCTATAATTTGAGGCTCGACGCCCACAGGGGGTATAGCTCAGCTGGGAGAGCGCTTGCATGGCATGCAAGAGGTCAGCGGTTCGATCCCGCTTACCTCCACCATCTGGAAGTCGAGACAACCAAGCGTTGATCGCAACGCGGTTCTTAGGTTTATGACCCTATCGTCTAGAGGCCTAGGACACCACCCTTTCACGGTGGCTACCGGGGTTCGAATCCCCGTAGGGTCGCCAGTTTTCACGCAAGTGAAGAAGGCACAAGTCGGCGGCACTTGGCTCCATCCGGAGTGAACGCAGCCTACCAGGAGTGGTAGTTCAGTTGGTTAGAATACCGGCCTGTCACGCCGGGGGTCGCGGGTTCGAGTCCCGTCCACTCCGCCAAAAAATCAACGGGTTACGTCAGCAATGACGTAACCCGTTTTTCTTTGTCCGGGCCGTGGAACGTGATTTGCTCGATGCGCGCCGCTTCCCGCTGGCGAGACGAACGCCGCCGTCTTCATCTAAGGCACCAACCTTCAGTCGCCTTCTTCCAGCCGAAAGCCATGACGGACGGCTGTTCCAGCAAGCGCCGCAGCGAGCATGCTCGCGCAGCGCAGCATCAATCCGCCGGTATTCACTTGTTCTCCTGACGTGTCCAGACCTTTTCGCGCACCAGCTCCGCAATCTGGATCGTGTAGCTCTGGAACAGCTCGTTCTTGCCGATGGGGATCGCCCGGCGATGGTCGGCATCGCGCATCCATGCTCGGAGGGCTTCCGCGTCGCGCCAATACGAAAGCGAGATCAGCTTGCCTTCGTTGTCGCGGCTGAGGAAGCTCTCCTTGGAGACAAAGCCGTCGATCTTCGCCGCTGCAACGAGCAGCTGCGCAACCATTTCGCGATTGCGCTGCTCCATTCCCGGGAGGACCTTGAATTCGATGATGCAGATCAGCATGGCGAGTGTCCGGTTAGGCAAACTGCTCGGCCGCCAGGGCGCTCAAGGCCTTCCTGTCGACCTTGTTGATGGGGGTCTTCGGCAATGAGGGCAGCCGAAAATAGCGAGCCGGCTGCTTGTAGCGTGCGAGCCGCTCCGCGCAATGCCGCTCCAGCACGGTTTCGTGGGTCGTGTCATCCATGCCTGGGCGGGAGACCACGAAGGCGAGCAGGATCTCGCCGCGATAGCTGTCGGGCTTGCCGACGACGGCTGCCTCGAGAACGCCTGGGTGTTCCTGTAATACTTCTTCGATCTCGCGGGGGTAGACGTTGTAGCCGCCGACGATGATGAGGTCTTTCTTGCGTCCGCGGACGAACAGGTGCCCATCGCCGTCGATCTCGCCGAGGTCGCCGGTGTACAGCCACCCGTCGCGCAGCGTCTCGGAGGTCTCAGCCGGCAGATTGCGGTACCCCTGCATGAGCTGGGGGCCTTGCGCCCGGATCTCGCCGCATTCACCGGCACCCAGCAATTGCCGCCCCGTCTCGGCATCGACGATCTCGATCCTCGTGCCGGGCAGCGGGAGCCCGACGGAGCCTGCCTTGACCGCATGGCCAGGTCCGTTGAAGCTCAGCACGGGGCCGGCCTCGGTCATGCCGTAGCCTTCATAGATCGCGACCTGGACCGTTTCCTCCCAGCGGCGCAGCACGGCGAGCGGCAGCGCCGATGCACCCGAATAGCACATGCGCAAGGACGACCAATCCGTGGTTTCAAACCGGGGATGCGCCATCAGCGACACGTAGATCGAGGGACTCCCCGGAAAGAGAGTGATGCGGTGCCGTTCGATGGCATCGAAGAGGTCGTCGCGGCGGAATGTGGGGAGGATGACCAGGGTGCCGGCGCATCGCGCCGCGAGATACAGCCCCATCGCCATTCCGTACGAATGGAAGAGCGGCATGGCGCACAGGATGCGTTCGCCAGCGGGGCGAGTGGGGAGCATGGCTTCCCTCTGCTCGACGTTGGTGCGCAGCGCGGCGTGCGTGAGATTGACGCCTTTCGGCCGTCCCGACGTACCGCCCGTGTATTGAAGAAGGGAAAGGGAAGAGGGGGCGACCTCCGGTGGCAAGTTGTCCGTGTCCGGACCTCCAATGCATGCCTGCCCACCAACCTTGTTCATCCAGATCACCGACAGGCCCAGGGAATCGGCCAGTGGGGCCACCAGTTCTTGCAGTGCCTGGTCCGCGATGACCGCGTCGCAGCCGGCATCCTGCAACTGGAAACGAAGCTCGCGCGCGGTGTATTCCGGATTCATCGGCAGCATCTGGGCTCCCGAGGCCAGCACACCGAAGTGGGCGATGCAGGCTCCGAAGCCGTTTCGCAGAATGACCGCCACGCGTGCCGGAGTCGTGGCTTCCCGCAGGCGATTGGCAAGAGCGATGACTTCCCTGTAATAGTCGTGGTAGCTCATGGTCTCGCCTTCGCAGACCAGTGCAAGTCGGTCCGGCGTCTGCACGGCGGCCTGCAGCAGCAGCTCGATCACGGTGCCCCGATATCGCTCCAGAAGATTCTTGGGTTCGGTCATGAGGCAGCATCGCTCACGCGCAGCACGAGCGCCATGGCTGTGTCTCCAGCCGCGCAGCCGGTGAAGAGCCCCAGTCCTCCCCCGCGCATCTCGAGCGTCTCGATCAGCTCGATGATGGCGCGCAAGCCGGTCGGCGCCTGCGGATGTCCCCAGACCAGCGAGCACCCGAACGCGTTCATGTCGAGAAGGGAGAGTCCGGTCTCCCGTGCGAGGACGATGTCGTTGACGGCGAAGGGGTTGTGCGTCGTCACCGCATGCAGCTCGGCAAAGCGCAGATCGGCGCGCTGCATGGCCTGCCTGGCGGCCGGCACCGGCGCGTACGGCATCTGCATGGCCTCGGCGCGCGCCTGGCCCGTCGCGAGGATCTCGATCTGCACATCCGGTCGGATGCTGAGCTGTCGCGCCCGATCGCGGGTGGCGACCAGCATGCCCGCGCTGCCGTCCGCCGGGTGGGTCTGGGCACCGTAGGTCACGGTGCCGTCCGGCATCACCGGCTTCAGCCTGGCGAGCCCTTCCTGTGTGGTGGGGTGAATGCCTTCGTCGCCGGAGAGTGTCGCCACCGACTTCTTGAAACGGGCATCGGGCACCTCGAACGGGAGCTGCATGAAGCGGCGGTGGAAGGCGCGATCGTCCGCCAGCGCGGTGGCGTACTGCTCGTAGCGGTGCAGCACCAATTCGTGCTGCTCTCCCTGTGAGATGCCGAAGCGGGCGGCCACGGCTTCCGCGGTACTCAGCATCGAATGCGAAGTCCAGGGGTCTCGTTCGAAGGAGCCCGTGACCCAGCTCTCGTGCTCGCCGGTGCCGCCGACGCCGCGCGGATCGGGGTAGTAAAGCTGCGGCCCATTCGACACTCGGTCCGCCGCCAGCACCAATCCGCAGGCGGATGCGCCGGTGGCGACCTCGTGCGCCGCCGATGCCAGGCAGCGCACGGAGGTGGCGCAGGCCTGCGCGATGGTCGGCCCCGCCAATGCCGGCATGCCGGCCAGGGCCGCGACCCACGGCAACCCATAGAACGCGCCACGCTGTGGCACGGTGGTGCCGAGCACGCCAAAATCGATCAAGTCCGTGTCGATGCCCTTGGCGTCCAGCGCCCTGCGTGTGAGCCAGGCGCAGAACTCGAGGCTGTGCAGGTGCGACAGGCTGCCCTGCCAGCGCGCGAAGGGAGACGACCAGTAGGCGCCGTAGGGAATGAATGCGCGAATCATCGCTCGGCTCGCCAGGTGCCGCCCTGGGCCCGCACCATCACGCGCGCTCGGCTGTCGAGTCCATTGTGGTCGGAGGCCGTGATGCGGTAGATGCCGTTCGTGCCGACCAGGCCCGAGGTCTGGGTCTCGAGTGCATCGCGCAGCGCCGAGCGGAACTGTGCCGTGCCGGGCTTGGCCTTGGCCAGCGCGGCGGCGGCCGCCTTGTCCAGCAGCAGGTAGCCGTCGTACGCCCACGTGGCGAACGCATTCACCGGCCCGGGCCGCTCCAGCTTTCCGTACAACGCGGCAAACTTCAAGGAGACCTCTTTGACCGGATCGCCGTCCGGCAGGTCCTTGTAGATCACCACGGGGCCGATTGGCGCCAGTGCCCCGTCGATGCGGGAACCACCCACGCGCAGGAAGTCGTCGTTGACGACACCGTGCGTGTGGTAGACCGGGCCCTTGAAGCCACGCTCGATCAAGGTCAGGTGCGGCAGGGCGGCCGGTGTCCCCGTCGCCCCGACCAGCACCGCATCGGGTTTCAGCGCGAGGGTCTTGAGCACTTGCGGCACGACGGACGAGTCGTTGCGGGCGAAGCGCTCGTCGTTGAGCACCTTGATGCCGTACTTGCCGCTCAGCGAGGTCAGGCTGCGATAGACCTGGTCGCCCCAGGGCTGCGAGTAGCCGATGTAGCCCACGGTCTTGACGTTCTTCTTCTGCATGTGCTCCAGCACACCACCGATCATCAGGTCGGCTGACTGGGGCACGACGAAGACCCAGGGATGCTGGTTGGCCGGGACGTCCATCGGGGCGAGCGAGACATGCGGCGTGCGGCTTTCCAGTGCGACGTCCGCCAGCACGAGCGAACTGGGCGTGTTGGAGGAGCCCACCAGGACGTCGACGCGATCGGACAGGACCAGCTTGCGCGCGTTCTTCACCGCCAGTGAAGGATCGGTCGCATCGTCGAGGATGGTGTAGCGCACTGGCTCACCGGCCAGCTTGTCAGGCAGAAGGCTGATCATGTCCCGCTCGGGACCGCCTTGCGACGAAGCGGCGCCAGTGACACTGAGCACTACGCCGACTCATCCATCCGGCGAGGCAGGCGACTGAACACAAAAGCCGGAGCTTCCTCAGGATTCTGGGTGCGTTCACAAGGTGTCCTCTGCAACGAAGTGGAACGAAGCGTTCGGCGCAGCATAGGCGACCGCCCCGGGCTGCAGGGCCAGGATCCGAAAAAGTGATACGCGTATAACCCGGGCCGAAATGCGCCTGGCCTTGCCGGGCCGTACCGGATAATTCCGTGATGCCCTTCGCATCCGACTCCAACGACAAGGAGGACGCTGCGCCCCCGGCCGGCTCGCTCTTTGGCCGTTTGCGCATGCGGCATCTCGTCGCCATCGAGATACTTGCCGAACGAAAGAACATCCGTCAGGCTTCCCAGGCCTTGTTCCTGTCGCAACCGGCATCGACCAAGCTGCTGCAGGAGATCGAATCGATCTTCGAGGCCCGCCTCTTCGAGCGCACAGCACACGGCATCGAGATCACGCCGCAAGGCGAGGTGCTGCTTCACTGGGCTCGCAAGGCCATGGCCGACATGGACGCCGCACGCGCGGAGATCAGCGCGCTGCGCGATGGATGGGAAGGCCGGGTGCGGGTTGGTGTGTTCCCTGTTGCAGCATCGATGCTGGTTCCCGAAGCGGTCGCGCTCCTCAGCAGGTCGCGGCCAGGCATCCAGGTGGAACTGCAGGAGGGCCTTGAGACGACGCTGCTTCCTCAGCTGGAGAAGGGACGCCTCGACTGCGTGATCGGCCGTGCAACACACCTGGCCGGAGCACGCGGCCTCTCCCACGAGACCTTGTTCGAGGAGCCCACCGTCGTCGTCTGCGCGGTCGACCACCCTCTGCTGGAATCACCCGACTGGACGAATGCCGACATCGATCGCTACGAGTGGATCCTTCCGGCACGATCGGGCCAACTGTATGCCCTGGTCGCCACCGGCCTGGCCAGGCGCCGGGCAGCGCCTCCGCGCGTGGCCGTCGAGACGTCTTCCATTCTCACGCTGGTCGAGATCCTTCGCCAGTCACAGCTGCTTTCCGCGATCGCCAGCGGCGTTGCGCGGCGCTTCCTGGAAATCGGCCTGTTGAAGACCCTGGACCTGCCGCTTTCCGCTTCGCTGCATCCGGTGGCGATCATCACGAATCACGCGGCTTCGATGCACCCGGCCACATCGATGTTTCTCGAGGCCGTGCGCGAGGTGTGTGCGAAGCGCTCAGCTGCGTGATGCGATCTGGCTCAACCGGCAACGCCTGAATAGCCTTCGTGCGCTCTCCGCTTCGGCGGGCCTGAGCGGCCCGCATCGCATGATGGGAACAACAACGCCGCCGCCCCCTGGCCCCATAAAGCAGTGGGCTTCCAGGCGCCGGCGCGCGCTTGCCTGAGCTGTGACGGCGCACTAAGGCGCCGGGGGCCTTGCCTCGGCGCCGAGCGCCAGGCTGTGGACGCGGGCACGCCCGAACTGCGCGACGCCGACGCCATAGTCCCATTGCTCCACGGTGCAGCGCCGTTCGCCGTCTGCGCCTTCGAAGCGGATGAGGTTGACCGAATTCGGGGCGCCCGCGCGCAGCCGGGTGGACACGGCGGTGCCCGCCTGAACGCACCACATCCTGCGCGCGGGCCCGCCGGCGTCTTCGTGCAGCGGCAGCACGAAGGGCAGGTGGATGTGCCCGCCGAGGACCAGGTCGGCCTCGGCCTCGGCCCAGATCCGCATGGCCTCCTCGCGGCCGATGAGCAGGTTCTTGTGATCCTCTTCGCGCGTGACTGCGACCGGCTGGTGCACCACCACGACCCGCAGCTGCCGGGCCGAGCCTTTCGCGAGGCGGCGCGCCACGCGTTCGGCCTGCTGCGCGGAGGTGGCGCCGTTCTCGTGCCGGTACCAGCGCGTGGTGTTGACGCCGACGAGGAGGAAGTCCGGCAAGTCCACGACCGGCTCGAGCTCGTCGCCAAAGGCCGCGCTGTAGCGCGCATACGGCGCCAGCAGGCGGGTGGACAGCGCGAAGAGCGGGATGTCGTGGTTGCCCGGTATGGCCAGCAGCCGTGGAATGGCCAGGCTGTCCACGAACGCGCGAGCCCGCGCGAACTGCGCGCGCGTCGCTCGCTGCGTGATGTCGCCGGAGAGCACGAGCGCATCAGGCCGCTCGGTCCGCACCAGCATGGCCAGCGCACGCATCACATCGGGCTGCTCGGTGCCGAAATGCGGATCGGACATGTGAAGCAAACAGCTCATCGACCCGCATCCTCCCGCTCGCTGCGGGCCGGCTTGATGAGCCAGAGCGGCTCGGGCGCGACCCGGAAGTGCAGCGGCATGGCCATGCGCAGCACCTCGCCGTCGGCCGCGACCTTGGCGTGGCGCCGCGTGGTCCTGGCCGGGCTGACGGACATCGACCGGAAGGAGGCGTGCATGACGTTGTCCGACTCGGCGAGCCGGCCCATGGCGCCGCGCAGCATCAGCGCGAACATGGCGAGGCGGCTGCTCGGCCGAAGGGCAATGGCCGTGAGTTCGCCCTGCTCGACCGCTTCGGGCCGCGGCATGCCGACCTGCTGCAGTTGCAGCGCGTTGTTGCCGACGAAGAGCGTCGGCGTGCGCACCAGGCGCTCCTCGCCGTGCCAGCGGATGCGCAGATCCCAGCCGGGGTGGGGGCGCATCGCGGTCGCTATCGCCGCCCAAAGCGCTACCCACCGGCTGCGGCCATAGCGGGATTTGTAGACTTCACGGTCCTCCAGCACGCGCGCATAAAGGCCGAGGCTGGCATTGACCAGGAAGACGCGATCGTTGACCAGGCCCACCTGCACCGGCACCGGCCGCTCGCCGAGCAGCACCCGCAGCGCCTCGTCGATGTCGGTGGGAATCGCATGCGTGCGGCTGAAATAGTTGAAGGTGCCCTTCGGCAGCACGCCCAGTGCGCAGCCGCTGCCCAGCACCGCCTGCGCGACGGCGTTGATCGTGCCGTCGCCACCCGCGGCGACAACCACGCCGCTTTCGGCACGCGCCGCATCGACCGCCTCGCGGATCCGTTCGGACAGGCGGTGCAGGCGCGAGACTTCGAAGAGCCGATACGCCCGGCCCTGCGCGGCGCAGGCGCGCGCGATCGCCTCGCGCAGGGCCTGCGCACTGCCGCGCCCCGAATGGACGTTGAAGACGACGAAGAGCGCAGACTGCGCGTGCGAGTTGCAGCCAGACATCGGTTATGCCCGCATCCACGCCGCCATGCCGTCGAGCACTTCCGCCAGGACCTCCTTGTCGCTGCGGCCTGAACGGCGCAGCACGTGGAAGGCATGGTCCGCCTCGGCGATTTCCATCAGCGTCGCGGAAGCACCGAGCTTCGAGACCACGGCGCGGATGCTGGCCAGGTCCGCAAGCTCGTCGCGCGTGCCCTGCACGAACAGCATCGGCACGTGCACGTCGGACAGATGGTCGGCGCGCCCGGTCGAGGGCGTCCCGGCCGGGTGCAGCGGAAAGCCGACGAACACGAGGCCGGCCACCCCTGGCAGCGGATCGAGCGCCTGCGCCTGCGAAGTCATGCGCCCCCCGAAGGACTTGCCTCCCGCGAAGAGGGGCAGCGATCCGAAGCGCTCCACCGCCTGCGCCACCGCCGCGCGCACGGCGGCATGCGCGACGGGCGGCGGATCGGGCCGCTTCTTGCCGAGTTCCATCGACGGAAACTGGTAGCGCAGGGTGGCGATGCCACGCGCTGCGAGCCCTTCGGACATAGCGCCCATGAAGGCGTGTCCCATGCCCGCCCCGGCGCCATGGGCGAAGACGTAGCAGGCGATGGGGTCGGCCGGCATCTGCACCAGTCCCGAGACGGTGCCATGGTCGCCGACCTGGAAGTTGATTTGTTGCGTGCTCGGGCTCATGCTGGATTCTGTCGGACGTGCCCAGTTTGCGGCCTGCGTCGGCCGAACACCCCCGAAACAAGGGTTTTCCCGGGCGTTATATAGCAAGCCCCACATAGGCCGTATGGGCGCGTCCGTATGCGTACGGCTTCGCAAAGGAATACCTTTGCAGGCACGATTTTTGATCGCCACGAAGACCGCCCCCACGAGCCATGAGCATGAACGCCAGCACCCAACCCATCCGCTTCTTCCACCGCGGCCGGATCGTCGACGTGAGCGGCGTGCATCCCACCCGCTCGGTGCTGGACTGGCTGCGCGAGGACGCGCGCTGCACCGGCACCAAGGAAGGCTGCAACGAGGGCGATTGCGGTGCGTGCACGGTGGCGATCGGCGAACTGGCCGAGGCCGGCGAGAAGGATGCGGTGGGCGGCCTGCGGCTGCAGACGGTCAACGCCTGCATCCAATTCCTGCCCACGCTGCACGGCAAGGCGCTGTTCACGGTCGAAGACCTCAAGGCGCAGTGCACCGGCCGGCGCGACCGGGCCCCGCGCGACAAGCAGGCGGCGACCCAGCTGCATCCGGTGCAGCAGGCCATGGTCGACTGCCATGGTTCGCAATGCGGGTTCTGCACGCCGGGCTTCGTGATGTCGCTCTGGTCCACCTACGAGCACCACCGGAACGCGGGCACGCAGCCCACGCGCCAGCAGCTGGCCGACGATCTCTCGGGCAACCTGTGCCGCTGCACCGGCTACCGGCCGATCCTCGACGCCGGCCAGCGCATGTTCGACCTGCCGGCGGTGCGGCTGGACACGGAGCCGGTGGTGGCCGCGCTCCAGAGCCTCAAGCACCAGGCGAGCTTCGACTACGTCGCGCCGCTGGGCCAGCGGCTGGACCATTTCCATGCACCGACGACGCTGGCGCAACTGGCCGCGCTGCGCGAGGCCAAGCCGGCCGCCCAGCTGCTGTCCGGCTCCACCGACGTCGGCCTGTGGGTCAACAAGCAGTTCCGCGACCTGGGCGACATCATCTACGTGGGCGACGTGGCCGAGATGAAGGTGGTGGAGGAGCGCGAGGTCGACGGTACCCCCGCTCTCTACATCGGCGCCGGCGCCTCGCTCGAGAACGCCTTCCGCGCGCTCGCGGCGCGGGTGCCCGCGCTCACCGACGTCTGGCTGCGCTTCGCCTCGCCGCCGATCCGCAACGCCGGCACCATGGGCGGCAACGTCGCCAACGGCTCGCCAATCGGCGACTCGCCGCCGGTGCTGATGTCGCTGGACGCCGAGATCGAGCTGCGCCGCGGCGAGCGTGTGCGCCGCATGCCGCTGCCCGAGTTCTACGTCGACTACATGAAGAACCGGCTGGAGCCCGGCGAGTTCGTGCAGGGCCTGGTGCTGCCGCTGGCGGCGATGAAGCGCCAGGTGCGGGCCTACAAGATCAGCAAGCGCTTCGACTGCGACATCTCGGCGCTGTGCGGCGGCTTCGCGGTCGAGCTCGACGGCGACATCGTCAAGGAAGTGCGGCTGGCCTACGGCGGCATGGCCGCGGTCGTCAAGCGCGCGGCGCAGGCCGAGGCCGCGCTCGTGGGCAAGCCCTGGACGCAGGCCAGCGTCGCCGCCGCCAAGCTGGCGCTGGCGCAGGACTTCAAGCCCCTGACCGACATGCGCGCCAGCGCCGACTACCGCCTGCTGGTGGCGCAGAACCTGCTGCAGCGCCTGTGGCTGGAAACGCGCACGAAGGAGCCGCTGCCGGTGGAAGCCACCAGCGTCTGGAGCGCGATGCCGCACGCAACCGCTGCTGCCGCCGCCGCCGAAGGAGTCTGAACATGAACAAGCCGCTCGACCCCGCACTGCTGCAATCGGCCGAAGCCTTCGCCGACTACCTGAAGAACACCGCCGCGCGCATCGACGTGCATGCCGAGGCGAAGGCGCACGACGACGGCGCGCGCGTCGGCATCAGCCGCCCGCACGAGTCGGCGCACCTGCACGTGGCGGGAGAAGCCACCTACATCGACGACATCCCCGAGCTCGCGGGCACCCTGCACTGCGCGCTCGGCCTGTCGCCGGTGGCGAACGGGCGGCTCAAGAACATGAACCTGGAGGCGATCTGCGCCATGCCCGGCGTGGTGGCGGTGCTGACCGCGGCCGACATCCCGGGCAGCAACGACTGCGGCTCGATCGTCCACGACGACCCGATCCTCTGCAGCGGCGACATCCGCTACCTGGGCCAGCCGGTGTTCGCGGTGATCGCCGAGACGCGCGACGCCGCGCGCCGCGCCGCCGCCCGCGCGAAGGACGCGCTGGACATCGAGGCCGAGCCGCCCGTCATCACGCCGCAGCAGGCGCACGAGAAGGGCCAGTACGTGCTGCCGCCGATGCACCTGGTGCGCAGCACCCAGGAAGGCGGCGCGCAGGCTGCGATCGCCAGGGCGCCGCGCCGGCTCAAGGCCACGCTCGACGTGGGCGGACAGGAGCAGTTCTACCTCGAGGGCCAGATCAGCTACGCAATCCCGAAGGAGGGTGGCGCGATGCACGTGCATTGCTCGACCCAGCACCCGAGCGAGATGCAGCACCTGGTGGCGCATGCCTTGCACCTGCATGCCAACGCGGTGCAGGTCGAGTGCCGGCGCATGGGCGGGGGCTTCGGGGGCAAGGAGTCGCAGTCGGGGCTTTTCGCCTGCGTGGCGGCGGTGGCGGCGAACAAGCTGAAGCGCCCCGTCAAGCTGCGGCTGGACCGCGACGACGACTTCCTGATCACCGGGCGGCGCCACTGCTTCTGGTACGAGTACGAAGTAGGCTTCGACGACGAGGGCCGCATCCTCGGCGCCGAGATCAGCATGGTCTCGCGCGCCGGCCACTCGGCCGATCTCTCGGGCCCGGTGATGACGCGGGCGCTGTGCCACTTCGACAACGCCTACTGGCTGCCCGACGTGGCGATGCACGGCTACTCGGGGCGCACCAACACGCAGAGCAACACCGCCTTCCGCGGCTTCGGCGGGCCGCAGGGCGCGATCGCGATCGAGAACATCCTCGACAGCGTGGCGCGCGAGCTCGGCCGCGATCCGCTGGACGTGCGGCGCGTGAACTTCTACGGCAAGGGCGAGCGCAACGTCACGCCCTACGGCCAGGTGGTGTCCGACAACATCATCCATGAGCTGGTCTCCGAGCTGGAGGGCACCAGCGCCTACCGCGCACGGCGCGAGGAGATCGCAGCCTTCAACAAGTCGAGCCCGGTGCTCAAGCGCGGCATCGCGCTGGCGCCGCTGAAGTTCGGCATCTCCTTCAACGTCAAGCACTTCAACCAGGCCGGTGCGCTGGTGCACGTCTACACCGACGGCTCGATCCTGGTGAACCACGGCGGGACCGAGATGGGGCAAGGCCTCAACACCAAGGTGGCGCAGGTGGTGGCGCACGAGCTGGGCGTGAGCTTCGAGAGCGTGCGCGTCACGGCGACCGACACGCAGAAGGTGGCCAACACCTCGGCCACCGCGGCATCGACCGGCGCCGACCTCAACGGCAAGGCCGCGCAGGACGCGGCACGCCAGATCCGCGAGCGCCTGGCCGCCTGCGCCGCCGCGCGCCATGGCGGCAAGGCCGAGGACGTGCGCTTCGCCAACGACCAGGTCGAGGTCGCCGGCCGCTCGCTGTCCTTCAGCACTGTCGTCGGCGAGGCCTACCTCGACCGCGTGCAGTTGTGGTCCGACGGCTTCTACGCCACGCCCGGCCTGAGCTGGGACAAGGACAAGATGCAGGGCCGCCCCTTCTATTACTACGCCTACGGCGCCGCCGTGAGCGAGGTGATCGTCGACACGCTCACCGGCGAGTGGAAGCTGCTGCGTGCCGACATCCTGCACGACGCCGGCAAGTCGCTCAACCCTGCGGTGGACATCGGCCAGGTCGAGGGCGCCTTCATCCAGGGCATGGGCTGGCTCACCACCGAGGAGCTGGTTTGGCATCCGAAGACCGGCCTGCTCACCACCCACGCGCCCAGCACCTACAAGATCCCGACGGCCAACGACTGCCCGCCGGTCTTCAACGTGCGCCTGTTCGAGGGCCAGAACTTCGAGGACTCGATCCACCGCAGCAAGGCGGTGGGCGAGCCGCCGCTCCTGCTGCCTTTCTCGGTCTTCTTCGCGATCCGCGACGCGGTGTCGGCGGTGGGCGAGCACCGGGTGGACCCGCCGCTGACGGCGCCGGCCACCAGCGAATCCATCCTGCGCGCGGTCACGGCCGTGGCGGCCGCGCAGGCGGCCTCGGCCTGAAGCAGCCCGTTGAACAAGGGGATCGATGTGAATGCCGCGCTGTATAACTGCCCGGACATCGGCATCACCCTGCGGGCAGCTCATGAGAGACCAAGCGCTTCTGGACAAGATCGACCTGCACCTCATCCGGGTGCTTCATACCGTGCTGACCGACCGCAGCGTCTCGCGCGCCGCCATTCGCCTGGGCATGTACCAGCCGGCCGTCTCGGCCGCGCTGAAGCGCCTGCGCGAGCTCTCGGGCGACCCGCTGCTGGTGCGCTCGGGCTCGGGCATGGTGCCCACGGACGCGGGGCTGCGCATGATCGACCCGGCCGCCAGCATCCTGCGCGCGGCGGAGATGCTGTTCTCCGACGCGCGGGGCTTCGATCCGCAGACCGCGCAGACCACCTTCCGCATCGCCGCCTCGGACTACCTGGACCCGCTCTTCCTGCCCATGCTGGTGGCGCAGGTCAAGGCACAGGCGCCGCTGTGTCGCATCGAGATCCATGCGCTCTCGTCCGACTCGGACTACCACGCGCACCTGTCGCTCGGCCAGGTGGACCTGGTGATCGGCAACTGGCTCAAGCCGCCCGAGGACCTGCACATGGCGCGGCTCTTCGGCGACGAGATCGTCTGCCTGGTCAACCAGGACCATCCGGCCGTGCGCCGCGGCTGGGACCTGGAGAGCTGGCTCGCGGCCGAGCACGTGGCGCCCACGCCGCTGCACCCGGGCGCGCGCGGCATCATCGACCAGATGCTCGACGAGGTGGGCCGGCAGCGCAACATCACGGCGCGCTGCGCGCATTTCGGGCTGATCCCGGACATGGTGGCCTCCAGCCTGCTGGTGCTCACCACGGGGCGGCAATACTGCGAGCGCTTCGTCGAGCGGCTGCCGGTCGCGATCCTCCCGTGCCCGGTCGAGCTGCCGCGCCTCATGTACTACCAGCTCTGGCATGAGCGCACCCATTCCTCCAGCTCGGCGCGCTGGCTGCGCGAGCGGACCAAATCGGTGGCGGCCTCGCTGAGGCCCGCACCTTCGGCGGCCGGCTCCGGATAGCCGGCCTCTTTACCCACTCGCGCCCGGCGTCGCGACAGCTGCCCAACGCCACAACAGAAAGACTCGGAGACAACGCGATGAACCGTACAGAGCAGGTGCTCGGCATGCCCGGGCACGACACGCCGACCCTCACAACGCAGGGGCCCGCGGCCGGCTGGACAGAACGCCTGTTCAAGCTCAGGGAGCACAACACCACGGTGCGCACCGAGATCGTGGCGGGCCTCACCACCTTCCTGACGATGGCCTACATCATCTTCGTCAACCCCTCGATCCTGGGCGACGCTGGGATGCCGAAGGACGCGGTGTTCGTCGCCACCTGCCTGATCGCGGCGCTGGGCACCGGGATCATGGCCCTCTACGCCAACTACCCGATCGCGCTGGCACCGGGCATGGGGCTCAACGCCTACTTCGCCTACGTGGTGGTGCTGCAGATGGGCTTCACCTGGCAGGCGGCGCTGGGCGCGGTCTTCGTCTCGGGCTGCCTGTTCCTGCTGGTCACGGTGTTCCGGCTGCGCGAGCTGATCATCCGCGGCATCCCGCAGTCCATACGGCTGGCGATCACGGTGGGCATCGGGCTTTTCCTCGCGATCATCGCGCTCAAGAGCGCGGGCATCGTCGCGCCGTCGAAGGCCACCTACGTCACGTTGGGCGACCTGCACACGCCGCAGGCGGTGCTGGCCACCATCGGCTTCTTCCTGATCGTGGTGCTCGACCGCCTCAAGGTGCCGGGCGCGATCCTGATCGGCATCATCACGGTGACGGTGCTGTCCTTCTTCTTCGCCGGCAACACCTTCCACGGCGTGTTCGCGGCGCCACCGTCGATCGCGCCCACCTTCCTGCAGCTGGACATCAAGTCGGCGCTGTCGGGCGGCATCCTCAACGTGATCCTGGTGTTCTTCCTGGTCGAGCTGTTCGACGCCACCGGCACCTTGATGGGCGTGGCCCGCCGCGCCGGCCTGCTGGTGCCGGGCAAGATGGACCGGCTCAACAAGTCGCTGCTCGCCGACAGCGGCGCGATCTTCGCCGGCTCGCTGCTGGGCACGTCGAGCACCACGGCCTACGTGGAGAGCGCGGCCGGCGTGCAGGCCGGCGGGCGCACCGGGCTCACCGCGCTGACGGTGGCGGTGCTGTTCCTGGCTGCGCTGGCGATCTCGCCCCTGGCCGGCGCCGTGCCCGCCTACGCCACCGCGCCTGCGCTCTTTTTCGTGGCATGCCTCATGCTGAGGGACATCACCGAACTCGATTGGGACGACACGACCGAGGTGATCCCGGCCGCGGTGACCGCCCTGGCCATGCCCTTCACCTACTCGATCGCCAACGGCCTGGCCTTCGGCTTCATCACCTATGCGGTGCTCAAGCTGTTCACCGGGCGCGCCAGGCAGGTGCACTGGATGGTCTGGCTGATCGGCGGCGTGTTCCTCTTCAAGTTCATCTACATAGGCGGACACTGAACGGCAGAAAATAATGCGATCGCCCCCCAGGGCGATGCAGGGCGATCCGAAAACCCAGAGGCCAGGCACAGGCATGACAATCCACAGACTCCAGCTTTCCAACATCACCAAGCGCTATCCCTCGGTCGTCGCCAACAGCGACGTATCGCTGACGGTGGCGCCGGGCGAGACCCATGCCGTGCTCGGCGAGAACGGCGCCGGCAAGTCCACGCTGATGAAGATCATCTACGGCTCGGTGAAGCCGGACGAGGGCAGCGTGACGTTCAACGGCCAGCCCGTCAGCGTGCGCAACCCGCAGGAGGCGAGGGCGCTGGGCATCAGCATGGTGTTCCAGCACTTCAGCCTGTTCGACACCCTGACCGTCGCAGAGAACGTCTGGCTCGGGTTGGACAAGAGCCTCACGCTGGCCGAGGTCACGCGCCGCATCGTGGCCAAGGCCGGCGAGTATGGGCTCGACATCGACCCGTCACGGCCGGTCCATACGCTATCGGTCGGCGAAATGCAGCGGGTCGAGATCATCCGCGCCCTGCTGACCGATCCCAAGCTGCTGATCCTCGACGAGCCGACTTCGGTCCTGACGCCGCAGGCCGTGCAGAAGCTCTTCGTGGTTCTGAAGAAGCTGTCTGCCGACGGCTGCAGCATCCTCTACATCAGCCACAAGCTGCACGAGATCCGCGAGCTGTGCACCGCCTGCACCGTGCTGCGCGGCGGCAAGGTGACGGGCGTGTGCGACCCGCGCCAGGAGAGCAACGAATCGCTGTCACGCCTGATGATCGGTGCGGAACCACCGCCCTTGCAGCACCGGCCGGTGCATGCAGGGGCCGTGGCTCTGCGGGTCCAGGCCTTGACGCTGCCGCGCGAGGACCAGTTCGGCGTCGACCTCGACGCCGTCTCGCTCGAGGTGCGCGCCGGCGAGGTGGTGGGCATCGCGGGTGTGTCGGGCAACGGCCAGAAGGAGCTCCTGTACGCGCTCTCCGGCGAGGACACGCGCGCCCAGGCCGGAATGATCGAAGTCTTCGGCCAGCCGGCCGGGCACTTCCGTCCGCGCCGGCGGCGCGCGCTGGGCCTGCACTTCGTGCCCGAGGAGCGGCTGGGCCGCGGTGCGGTGCCGACGCTGAGCCTGGCGCACAACATGCTGCTCACGCGCAGCAACGCGGTGGGGAAGGGTGGCTGGATCCGCACCGGCGCGCTGCAGCAGCATGCGGGGCGGATCATCGAGCGCTTCAAGGTCAAGGCCGGCGGGCCGGGCGCGGCGGCGCGCTCGCTCTCGGGCGGCAACCTGCAGAAGTTCATCGTCGGGCGCGAGATCGATGCCGACCCGAAGATCTTCGTGGTCTCGCAGCCCACCTGGGGCGTGGACGTGGGCGCGGCAGCGCTGATCCGCGGCGAGATCCTGGCACTGCGCGACGCCGGCTGCGCCGTGCTGGTGGTGAGCGAGGAGCTGGACGAGCTGTTCGAGATCAGCGACCGGCTGCACGTGATCGCCAAGGGCCGGCTCTCGCCCTCCGTCGATCGCGCCGCCGCCACGGTGCCGCAGATCGGCGAGTGGATGAGCGGCCTGTGGGGCGCCCGGCCCCAGGCGATGCCGCAAGAGGAGGTGGCCCATGCTTAAGCTCGAACCCCGTCCGCAGCTCTCGCGCTTCTGGAGCTACGGCTCGCCGATCCTCGCGCTGCTGATCACGGTGCTGATCGGCATGGCGCTCTTCTCGGCGCTGGGGAAGGACCCGGTCAAGGGGCTCGCGGTCTTCTTCTGGGAGCCGATCAAGAGCGGCTATGCGCTGGGCGAACTGATGGTCAAGGCGACGCCGCTGCTCATCATCGCTCTCGGCCTGGCCGTGTGCTTCCGCTCCAACGTGTGGAACATCGGCGCCGAAGGCCAGTTCGTCTTCGGCGCCATCGCGGCCGGCGGCGTGGCCTTGATGGCCGACAAGAGCACCGGTTCGTGGATCGTGGCCGCGATCCTGGTGGCCGGCATCCTGGGCGGCATGGTCTGGGCCGGCATCGTCGCCTTCCTTCGCGACAAGTTCAACGCCAACGAGATCCTCGTGAGCCTGATGCTGGTGTACGTGGCGACGCTGCTGCTGGGCTACATGGTCTACGGCCCGTGGAAGGACCCGATGGGCTACAACTTCCCGCAGACGAAGACCTTCGAGGCGGTGACCCAGATCCCGCGGCTCATGAAGGGTTCGCGCGTTAGCATCGGACTCATCATCGCGCTGATCGGCGCGGCGGCGCTCTGGGTGTTCCTGTTCCGCACGCGGGCCGGTTTCGCACAGCAGGTCGGCGGGCTGGCGCCGGCGGCGGCGCGCTACGCGGGCTTCTCGGCACGGCGCGCAATCTGGATCGCGCTGCTCACCTCGGGCGGCGCGGCCGGGCTGGCGGGTGCACTGGAAGTGGCAGGCCCGATCGGACAGCTCACGCCCTACGTGCCGGCCGGCTACGGCTTCGCGGCCATCATCGTGGCCTTCGTCGGGCGGCTGCATCCGGTGGGCATGATCTTCTCGGCCATCTTGATGAGCATGTTCTACATCGGCGGCGAGCTGGCGCAGTCGCGCCTGGGGCTGCCCAAGTCGCTGACCGGCGTGTTCCAGGGGCTGCTGCTGTTCACGCTGCTGGCCTGCGACACGCTGATCGCCTACCGCATCCGGCGCAAGTCGGCACCCAAGCCGGTGGCCGCGCCCGCGGGCACCTCGTCGCTGCAGGCGAGCACGCCGCTGACGGCGCCTGTCACTGTCCAGGCTACGGAAGGAGCCCTCTGATGGAAAGCTACGCACTCCTCCTGGGCTCTACGCTCAGCGCCGGCACCGTGCTCGCGATCGCGGCGCTGGGCCTCCTGATCAACGAGAAGGCCGGCATCGTCAACCTCGGGGCCGAGGGCATGATGCTGTGCGCCGCCATCGCCGGCTTCGCCACCGTCGTGACCACGCACAACAGCTGGCTGGGCTTCGCGGCCGGCATGGCGGCCGGCGCGCTGCTGGCGGCCTTCTTCGGCGTCCTGGTGATCTGGCTCAACACCAACCAGTACGCGACCGGGCTGGCGCTGAGCCTCTTCGGCGTCGGCTTCTCGGCCTTCGCGGGCATCAACTTCGTGCAGGCCAAGCTGCCCGAGAGCACCAACTACGCGCTGCCGCTGCTGGGGGACATCCCGCTGGTCGGGCCGGCGCTGTTCCGCCATCACCCGATGGTGTATTTCGCGGTGCTGCTGACCATCGGGCTGATCTGGTTCCTGTACCGCACGCGCGCCGGGCTGGTGCTGCGCTCGGTGGGCGAGTCGCCGGAGTCCTCGCATGCGCTGGGCTACCCGGTGCGGCGCATCCGCTTCATGGCGGTGATCGCGGGCGGCGCGCTGTGCGGGCTGTCGGGCGCGTATCTCTCGACCGTCTACACGCCGCTGTGGGTCGAGGGCATGGTGGCCGGCCGCGGCTGGATCGCGCTGGCGCTGACCACCTTCGCCACCTGGCGCCCGGTGCGGGTGCTGCTGGGTGCCTACCTGTTCGGCGGAGTCTCGATGCTGGGCTTCCACCTGCAGAGCACGGGTGTCAACGTGCCCAGCCAGTTCCTCAGCATGCTGCAGTACATCGCGCCGATCGTGGTGCTGGCCCTGATCTCGCGCAACCCCGCATTCATCCGCATCAACATGCCGGCTTCCATCGGGAAACCCTTCTACCCCGGCTCATAATCGCGTTCACAATTGTTTCCGACAAACATCCTTCGAGGGTTCCCCCAATGAACGATATGAACAAACGTTTCCTGCTCAAGCTGGCTGCACTGACCGCGGTCGCCTCGGCCGCGCTCATCGGCTGCGGCAAGAAGGAAGAAGCGCCGGCCCCGGCCCCCGCTGCACCGGCACCGGCGCCGAGCGCCGCGGCGCCCGCGCCCGCCGCACCGCTGAACGTCGCTTTCGCCTATGTGGGCCCGGTGGGCGACGGCGGCTGGTCCTTCGCGCACGACAACGGGCGCAAGGCCATCGAGAAGGAATTCGGCGGCAAGATCAAGACCACCTTCGTCGAGAGCGTGCCCGAGTCGGCCGACGCCGAGCGCGTGTTCCGCGACATGGTGAGCCAGGGCAACAAGCTGATCTTCGGCACCACCTTCGGCTACATGGAGCCGATGCTCAAGGTGGCGAACGACCACAAGGACGTGAAGTTCGAGCATGCCACCGGCTACAAGACTGCCGAGAACATGCGCACCTACGACAGCCGCACCTACGAGGGCGCGTACATGGCCGGCATCATCGCGGGCTCGATGACCAAGAGCAACACGCTGGGCGTGGTCGGCTCGGTGCCGATCCCCGAGGTGTTGCGCAATATCAACTCCTTCACGATGGGCGCGCAGTCGGTCAACCCGAAGATCACGACCAAGGTGGTGTGGGTCAACGAGTGGTTCAGCCCGCCGAAGGAAACCGAGGCTGCGACTGCGCTCATCAACGGCGGCGCCGACGTGCTGTTCCAGAACACCGATTCGCCGGCCGTGCTCAAGACCGCGCAGGAAAAGGGCAAGCGCGCCTTCGGCTGGGACTCGGACATGACGGCCTACGGCCCCAAGGCCCACCTGGCTTCGGCCATCATCAACTGGACGCCGTACTACACCAAGGCGGTGCAGGACGCGCTGGACGGCAAGTGGGCCACCGGCCAGACCTGGTGGGGCGTCAAGGAAGGCGCGATCGACATCGTCTCCATCGCCGAGGACGTGCCGGCCGAGGCCAAGGCCAAGGTCGAGGAGGTCAAGAAGGGCCTGAAGGATGGCAGCTTCTCGATCTGGAAGGGGCCGATCGTCGGGCAGGACGGCAAGGAGCTGGTGGCTGCCGGCGCCGCCGCCGACGACAAGTTCCTCTCGGGCGTGAACTTCTACGTCAAGGGCGTGGAAGGCAAGGTGCCTGGCGGCGACAAGAAGTAAGCGGGCCCGCCCGGCTTTCGCTTGGAAGGGTTGCCGCTGCGGCAACCCTTTTTGCATTTCCGTTTCCCACGATGATCGAAAGAGAACTCTGGCATCCCGTGGCGCTGTCGGGCGAGGTCGCGCAGGCGCCGCTCGCGGTGCGGCTGCTGGGCGACGGCCTGGTTCTGTGGCGCGACGCCGCGGGCGCCGTGCAGGCCTGGGCCGACCGCTGCCCGCATCGCGGCGCGCAGCTCTCGCTGGGGCGCGTCTGCGATGGCGGCGCCACGCTCGAATGCCCATACCACGGCTGGCGCTTCGCCAGCGGCGGCCGCAGCGTCTATGTGCCGGCGCTGCCGGACTTCGTGCCGCCACCCACGCATCGCGCCACCGTCCATGCGGTGCAGGAGGCCTATGGCCTGGTGTGGGTGCGGCTGGAAGGCGAGGGCGGCGAACTGCCGGTGTTCCCGGCCGAACACGATGCGCGCCTGCGCAAGCTCGACTGCGGGCCCTACGAGGTCCAGACCAGCGCGCCGCGGCTGGTCGAGAACTTCCTGGACATGGCGCACTTCGGCTTCATCCATGAAGGCTGGCTGGGCGCGCGCGAGATGGCCGTGATCGACGACTACCGCGTCGAGGCCACGCCCGAAGGCCTGCTCGCGACCGGCTGCAAGGCGTGGCAGCCGCAGTCGACCATCAACTCCACGGCGCCCGCGCTGGTCGAATACCGCTACGAGGTCACCGCGCCCTATGCCGCGGTGCTGACCAAAGTGCCGGAGGCGGCCAGCGTGGGCATCGAGGGTTACCAGGAATCGATCGCGCTTTTCATCTGCCCGATGGAGCCCGAGCGCTGCCGCGTCTGGTTCCGGCTTGCCATGGCCGACTTCGAGCGCGACGACGCGCAGCTGCGCGCCTTCCAGGACACCATCTTCCTGCAGGACAAGCCCGTGCTCGAATCGCAGCGCCCGCGCAGCCTGCCGCTGGACCTGCGGGCCGAGCTGCATACTGCGGCGGACAAGGCTTCCTCCTTCTACCGCCGGCACCTGAGGGCGCGCGGCATCACTTTCGGAGTCTGCTGAACATGACGAGCCCCACGCTTCCGCCCATCGCCGCCGATCGCCTCCCCGCGCTGCTGCGTGCCATGCCCAAGGCCGAGCTGCACATGCACATCGAGGGCTCGCTGGAGCCCGAGCTGATCTTCGCGCTGGCGCAACGCAATGGCGTGGCCCTTCCCTACGCCAGCGTGGAGGAGTTGCGCCGCGCCTATGCCTTCACCAACCTGCAGAGCTTCCTCGACATCTACTACGCCGGTGCCAGCGTGCTGCTGAAGGAGCAGGACTTCTACGACATGGCCTGGGCCTACCTCGAGCGCGCCGCCGCCGACAACGTGGTCCACACCGAGATGTTCTTCGACCCGCAGACCCACACCGCGCGCGGCGTCGCGATGCAGACGGTGATCGACGGCCTGCACCGCGCCTGCGTCGACGCGAACGCGAAGCTGGGCGTGAGCGCCGCGCTGATCCTGTGCTTCCTGCGGCACCTGAGCGAGGAGGAGGCCTTCGCCACGCTGGAGCAGGCGCTGCCGTTTCGCGACAAGTTCATCGGCATCGGCCTCGATTCCAGCGAGGTCGGCCACCCGCCCGAGAAGTTCGCGCGCGTGTTCGCGCGCTGCCGCGAGCTGGGCTTTCACCTCGTCGCCCATGCGGGCGAAGAGGGGCCGCCGGCCTACGTGTGGAGCGCGCTCGATGTGCTGAAGGTGGAGCGGGTCGACCATGGCGTGCAGAGCATCAAGGACCCGGCGCTGATGAAGCGGCTGGCGCAGGACCGCATCCCGCTGACCGTCTGCCCGCTGTCCAACCTCAAGCTCTGCGTCTTTCCGGACCTGGCACGGCACAACCTCGGCGAGCTGCTCGATGCAGGCCTGGTCGCGACCGTGAACTCGGACGACCCGGCCTACTTCGGCGGCTACATGAACGAGAACTTCGTCCAGACCTTCGCGGCAACCGGGTTGACGGCGCAGCATGCGTGGCAACTGGCGGCGAACAGCTTCGAGGGCAGCTTCGTCGATGCGGCGACCAAGGCGGGCTGGATGAACCGGCTGAACGAGAGCTTTACGCAGTTCGGCAAGGCGTGAGGAGGTGTCAGCGGACCGCCTGCATGTTCGGATTTACCCCATGTCGAAGAGCGGCAGCTACGGCCTGCGTGCGCGTCCGGTGCGGATCGCTTCCTTGCGCGCCTTCTGCAGTTCCTTCAGCTGTGCCAGCTGGCTCGGGCAGTCGGCGTTGGTCGCCACCAGCACGAAGGGGCTGCGCCGCAGCGCCTCGACGGATTTCTCGACGTCGGTCGGCATCCGGTTCTTGTTGACCAGACCGGCCGCGACGGCTGCCCGGGAGTCCTTGAAGAAGCCTTTCTCGAAGGCTGGCGTGCCGCAGCGCGCCGCGATCACGCGGTAGTCGGCTTCCTGCTGCTCCGCGGCATGGGGCGCCGCAGGCTGTCGTGTCGTCTGGGCGTCCACCGGCAGGGAGATGCCGATGACCGACGCCGATAGGAGTGCTCCCAGTTCAACACGCGCTTTCATAAGACCTGCCGCTTCACGAACGCTAGGGGGTTCGTCATCGGGCATGGTACTGCCGCACGACGGCAGTTGCATGGCGCCGGCGTGAACTAATGCCCTGAGCATCCATGGAGTTGCGGATTCGCATCGATGCGGTGGCGCCGGCGCCACGCAGATTCGCACCGAACTCGACCGGCTATCCTGGGGCATGGACAACTTGTTCGTGGCTGCCGCACTGCTGAGCGCGGTCCTGCACGCGGCCTGGAACGCCGCGGTGAAGGCCAGCGCGCAGCCGGCCCGGGCGATGACGGCGCAGATGCTGGTCTCGGCGCTCCTGGCCGTGCCCGCCCTGATCTGGGCCGGGCTGCCGGCTGCCTCGTCCTGGCCATGGATGATCGCCTCCGTGCTGCTGAACATGGGCGCCGTGACGGCGCTGCTGCGCGGCTACGCGCATGCCGGCTTCGGGATCGTCTACCCGATGGCGCGGGCCTCGTCGGTGCTGATGGTGCTGCCGCTGGCCGCGGCGGTGGCGGGCGAACGGCCGACGCTGCCGGGCATGCTCGGCATCGTGCTGGTGAGCGCGGCCATGTCGATGCTCGCGCTGGGCTCGGCCCGCCGGCGTGCGCTGACGCGGCCGGCGCTGGGCTGGATCCTGGCCGCGGGGGGCTTCGCGGCAGGCTATGCCGTCTGCGACGCGCAGGGCGTGCGGCAAGCACAATCCCCGCTGGCCTACGGCTCCGCGCTGACGATCGCGAACGCGGCCACCTGGACCTTGCTGCAGCGGCGTGCCGGCGGTCCCCCCGGCAGCCTGCGTGCGCAGTGGCCGCGCGCCGTGCCGGCCGCCCTGGCCGCGATGCTGTCCTACCTGCTGATCCTGTGGGTGCTGCAGCATGCGCCCATCGCACTCGGCTCGGCACTGCGCGATACCAGCGCGATCTTCGCCGCCCTCATCGCGGTCGTGTTCCTGAAGGAGCCGCTGGAGCGGCGCGTCCTGTTCGCCATCGTGCTGGCGACGGCCGGCTCGATGTTGATCCGCGCGGGCTGACCTGGCCCCCTTTGAGCCTCCCCGGAGAATGGATGCCTGACCTCCTTGCAAGCCATCTGCGGCCGGCCTGCCCGTCTGGCTTATGCTGCCCGGTCCACCATGTCGATGAAATCAGGTTTCAGCAACCTTCGCATCAGCTTGAACACGCGCCTGAGCGCCGGCGTGGCGGCGGTGGTGCTGGCCGCGACCTTCGCCATCGCCACCGTCGCCTTGCATCTTGTCAAGGCCAGCATGCAGGCATCGATCGCCAACGAGGAGTTCGCGCGGGTGACGGCCATCGCCGATGCGGTCGACCAGAAGTTCGTCGGCCGGCGGACCTTGCTGAAGACCCTTGCCGAAAGCGTGCAGTCGCACGATGTCCCGAGCGCCGCGCCGCTGCAGGGCCTGCTGGAGAAGCACCAGTCGCTGCGCGAGGCCTTCGACAACGTCTCGTTCATCGATCTCGAGGGCGAGATCGTCGCCAACCTGAACGGGGCGCAGATGATCGGACGCGCGAATGTCAAGGACCGCTCGTACGTCGCGGACACCATCTCCGCCGGCGCCGGGGTGATCTCGGCGCCCTACCGCAACCGGCTCAACGGACTGGCACAGGTCGCTATCACGCAGCCGGTGCGAGACGGCGCCGGGCAGGTGCGCCTGGTGATATCGGGCTCCATCAACCTGAAGGAGCGCAACATCCTTGGGGAGCTGGCCGACGTCAAGTTCGGCAAGACGGGCCACTTGTTCATTGTTTCCAATGATGGCATCGTGATCGATCATCCGCGCCCGGAGCTGGTGCTGAATCAGGCTGGCACCGATGGCGCCGGGGATACCGAGATCCAGCGCGCGATCTCGGGTTTCGAGGGCACGACCGAGGGGCTGGACCAGGACCGGGTGCGTGCCCTGTACGCCTTCAAGCGCATGCGCCAGGCCGATTGGATCCTGGGCGCCGTGTATCCGCAGAATGAGGCGTTCGCGCATATCGATGCCATCGAGCGCGTGGCCTGGGGCGGCGCGATCGTGCTGGCCGTGCTGGCCGGCGCGGCCGCGCTGGCCGTGGTGCGGGGGCAGCTGCAGCCGCTTTCGCAGCTGCACCGGCGCATGCTGGATGCGCAGGCCGCGCCGGCGGAAGCCGCGGCGCCACGCAGCTATGCCCGCGACGAGATCGGCGATCTCTGGCGGACTTTCGACGAACTGATGCTGCAGCGGCGAGCCAGCGAGAAATTTCTGCGAGACATCACGGACAACCTGCCGGCCATGGTGTCGCACGCCGATGCGCAAGGCCGCTACACCTTCGTGAACGCGCGCCTGTGCGAGAAGCTGGGCCGCAGCGCGGCCGAACTCGTGGGCCAGCCCATGCGAGACGCGCATGGTGCCGACTACAGCGTGATCCCGGAGCGCTACCTGCAACGCGCGCTGGCCGGCGAGCCCGTGACCTTCGAACGCCGGGGCTCCATCAGGCAGGGCGAGGAGCCCCGCTTCTTCCAGACCGAGCTCATCCCCGACCGGGACCCGACAGGCACGGTCCGCGGCTACTACGCGATGTCCTCCGACGTGACGGAGCGCAAGCGCATCGAGCTGAGCCTGGCGCACAGCGAGGCGCAGATCCGCACCATCACCGACAACATCCCTGCGCTGGTCTCGCACGTGGACGCCTCGCTGCGCTACACCTTCGTCAATGCGAAAGTCAAGGCGCTGCACAAGTCCGACGCGTTGGTCGGCCGGCCGATCTCGGAGGTGCGCGGCCCGTCGGACTTCGCAGGTGTCGAGCCCTACTATCTGCGCGCGCTCGCCGGGGAGACGGTGATCGTCGAGACGGCCGGCGATGCGGCCCTCGGGATCGACGGCCGCACCTACAAGGCCTACTACATCCCCGACCAGGACGATGTCGGCATGGTGCAAGGCGTGTTCGCCATGACCTTCGACATCACCGACGAGGTCAACGTCCGCAAGGCCCTGAGCGAGCAGGAGAAGCGGCTGCGCGACGTCACGGACAGCATTCCTGCCCTGGTGGGGTATTTCGATCGCGATGAGAACTGCCTCTACGGCAACAGCCGGGCGCGGCAGATGGCGGGCCTGGGCAATGGCCCGCTCGAAGGCGTGACCTTGCGCGCCGCCGTGGGCGAGGCGGTTTACGCGCAGCACGTGCCCTTTCTCCCGGCAGTGCTTGCGGGGCAGGCCGCGCGCTTCCCGGTCGAGGCGCCACTGTACGGCAAGAGCGGCTACTTCCAGGTGAACCTGATTCCGGACAAGGACCTCCAGGGAAGAGTGCCGGGCTTCTACGTCATGACCTTCAACATCACTGCGTTGAAGGAGGCGGAAAAGCTCCTGGCCGAGAGTGAGATGCGCCTGCGCACCATCACCGACAACCTGCCGGCACTCATCACCTACATCGACCGGGACCAGAAGATCACCTTCGCGAACGGCACCTACCGCGAGTGGCTGGGGCTCGATCCCGCCAAGCTGGTGGGGCACCATATCCGAGACGTCGCGGGACCCGAGCTGTACGAGTCGCGCAAGGCCATGATCGATCGGGCGCTGGCGGGGGAGCGCGTCGAGTTCGAGGCAGCCACCAAGCGGGGGGACTTCGATCGCGTCACCCACGTCATCTATGTGCCGGACGTCGGAGCCGACGGAGCGACCCATGGCATCTTCTCGCTCAGCCTGGACATTACCGAGCTGAAGGTGGTGGAGCGCAAGCTGATAGAACTGGCGCGGGTGGACACCCTCACTGGCCTGCCGAACCGCCTGGCCTTCAACGAGCTGTTGCCCGCGGCGATTGCCCGCGCTGCACGCGCGGAAAGAGCGCTCGCCCTGATGTTCCTCGACATCGACCATTTCAAGTCCATCAATGACACGCTCGGCCATGCAATGGGCGACGAGGTGCTGGCCGAGTTCGCCCGGCGCCTGCAGGCCAGCGTCAGAAGCACCGACACGGTGGTGCGGCTGGCCGGCGACGAGTTCGTGATCGTGCTCGAGAACCTGGACAGGCCGGAGGCGGCCTCGATGGTGGCCAGGAAGGTCATCGCGCGCGTCAACTCGGCGGCCTTCCAGCTCGATGGCCGCGGGCTGGATGTCACGACCAGCATCGGCGTCGCCTTCCATCTCCCTGCCGGTGCCGCCGTCACGACGGCGGAACTGCTGGCCCGCGCGGACGCTGCGCTCTACCGCGCCAAGGCGGCGGGGCGCAATACTTTCGTGCTCAGTGCGGACTGAGTTTTCTCATGGGGGAAGGGAGCGCCCGTGCGCCGCGTACAGCTGTGCTGAAATCGTGCCGGGGGACCTCAGAATCCCCAAGGCAAAACTGAACAAGAGGTCAAAGCCATGTCGTCTGCTGAAGTCGTCACGCCGGATCAGTTGTTGAAGGAGCTCGATGCCCAGAGCCGCATGCCGATCATGCGCATCGGCCAGGCGTTGGTCTCGCTCGGCATGGTCACCGAGAAGCAGCTGGAGGCCGCGCTGGCGCAGCAGCAGCTCGATCGCAACGTGCCGCTGGGCGAGACGCTGGTGCGCATGGGCGTGGTCAGCCGCTCCCAGCTGCAGATTGCGCTGGTGCGCAAGATGGGCTACCCGCTGGTCAACCTGCAGCTGTTTCCACCCGCGGCCGAGGCCCTGCGCAAGATCGACCATGGGGTGGCGCGGCGCCTGCAGGTGATGCCGCTGATGATCCACGAGGGCCGCCTCGTGCTTGCCCTCGACGACCCTGCCAGCCGGCACGCGGCCATCGACGAGGTGGAGTTCATCGGCCAGATGAAGGTGGTGCCGGTGATCGGCCAGTGCCGCGACCTGGACGAAGTGCTGCAAAAGGCGTACGAGAAGATCGGTGCGCAGGCGCAGGGGCGCTCGGCGGCGACCGACCCGATGAGTATCGACTTCGACCTGGCCGGCACCAGCGAGCTGCTGGAGACGCTGGAAAAGGAGGTCCGCCCACCGGCCGACGAGGACGCGCCGATCGAGCAATCGGACAACTCGCTGGTGCGGATGATCAACAGCATGATCCAGGAGGCGCACCGCGAGGGCGTGTCGGACATCCACATCGAGAGTTACCCCGGGCGCGAGAAGACGCGCATCCGCTTTCGCCGCGACGGCCGGCTTTACACCTACCTGGAACTGCCGCCCAGCTACCGCAATGCAATCGTCGCGCGCGTGAAGATCATGTGCGACCTCGACATCAGCGAGAAGCGCAAGCCTCAGGACGGCAAGATCAACTTCGCCAAGTTCTCGCCCCAGCATCGCATCGAGCTGCGCGTCGCGACCATCCCGACCACCAGCGGGCTGGAAGACGTGGTGATGCGCATCCTGGCGTCGGCCAAGCCCATTGCGCTGGATGCGCTCGGATTGTCGGCGCGCAACCTGGCGCGTCTGACCGAGGCCATCGAGCGCCCCTACGGCATGGTCCTGTGCGTCGGGCCGACCGGCTCGGGCAAGACCACCACGCTGCACTCGGCGCTCATGCACATCAACACGCCCGAGCGCAAGATCTGGACCGCGGAAGACCCCATCGAGATCACCCAGCCGGGGCTGCGGCAGGTGCAGGTCAACCCCCGCATCGACTGGACCTTCGCCAAGGCGCTGCGGGCCTTCGTGCGCGCCGATCCGGACGTGATCATGGTGGGCGAGATCCGCGACGAGGAGACCGCGAAGACGGCGATCGAGGCCTCGCTGACGGGCCACCTGGTGCTGTCGACGCTGCACACCAACAGCGCGCCCGAGACGGTGACCCGGCTTCTCGACATGGGCATGGACCCCTTCAATTTCGCGGACTCGCTGCTGGCGGTGCTGGCGCAGCGGCTGGTGCGCCGCCTCTGCACGCACTGCATCAGCAGCCGTCCCCTGACGCCGGAGGAGATCGACGAACTGGTGTCCGACTACCTGAATGCCTACGCGGTGAAGGCCTCGCCGTCCGATCGCGAGGGGGTGGTCGCTTCCTGGGAGCGCCGCCATGCCCGCGACGGGCGGCTCATGAGCTTCTCGAGCGCAGGCTGCAAGGAGTGCAGGGACACCGGCTTCAGGGGGCGCGTCGGCATCCACGAGCTGATGCTGATGTCCAAGGGGCTACGTCGCCTGGTGCAAGGTGGCGCCCGTGCCGAAGAGATTCAGCAGACGGCGCTGCGCGAGGGCATGCGCACCTTGCGCCAGGACGGCATCGCCAAGGTGCTGTCCGGCCAGACCACGATCGACGAAGTGCGCGCGACCAGCAACGTCTGATGCTGGCGCGGGCCCCTTCTCGACCGGCTGGGGCCCCGGGTCAGGCGGCGTCCCACGCCACGACCGGCAGGGCGGCGATGGCAGGTTCGGCGAACAGGAAGCCCTGGAAGAGGTCCACGCCCAGCGCGCGCAGCGCATGGACTTCTTCCGCGGCCTCGACCCCTTCCGCGATCACCCGGATCTGGAGCTCGTCGCAGGTTGCCACCAAGCCTTTCACGATCACGATGCGGACCGGGTCCGTGTGGATGTCGCGGACCAGGCTCATGTCGATCTTCACGACGTCGGGCTGGAAGGCGGCGAGCAGTTCGAAGCCCGCATAGGCGGCGCCGAAATCGTCGATCGCGGACGTGAACCCGTAGCGCTTGAAGATGCGGAAGGTGGCGGCGAGGCCAGGCAGGTCATCGACGCGCTCGCCTTCGGTGATCTCGAACATCAGGCGCTGGACTGGAAAGTTGCAGCGCGCGGCCGCGGCCATGGCGGTGCGGAAGCAGGCCTCCTGGCCGGCGACGTCGTTGGGCATGACGTTGAGGCTGAGCCTGGACTCCATGCCCAGCGCGGCCGCGAGCTCGATTGCCTTCACGCGGCTGGCCTCGTGGAACGCAAAGCGGTCTTGCGGGCCCACGCGGGCGAGCACTTCGGAAGCGCCTTCGCCGGCAACGCCGCGCACCAATGCCTCGTGCGCGAAGATTTCCCGCCGCGCGAGGTCGACGATGGGCTGGAAGGCCATCGTGAAGACCGAGTCATCGCCCGGGGAAGCGGCGTCGGCTCTGATCGGGGCAGTCACTGGAAATGGTCCTCGCGGGCGATGGTTGAGCGGGTGCCGCCGGGCGGTCGCAGGGCGCGGCGCAAATTCCTGCACGCCCGCATTGTGCGCGTGCCCGGGCGCCGCGGCGCGGCTTCGGCGCCACAAAGCGGCCGCTCAGCGGACGAAGTCACGGCCGGCAGCGTCGCCTAAAATGCTGCCCCCGGCGCTGCTGCCCCGCAGCGCCGATTTTTTGACCGGGGCCATGTAGAGGAACACCATGTACAAAAACCTCGCCGCCGCGCTCGCGGCCGCCTGTTTTTTCATTTCGCCTTCTTTTTCGCAATCCGCCGCCCGGGCCGACCCGCTCAAGATCGGCTTCGTGTATGTCGCACCCGTCACCGATGCCGGCTGGGTGCGGCAGCACGAGGAGGGCCGCAAGGCCGTCGAGGCGGCGCTCGGCGGCAAAGTGAAGACCACTTATGTCGAGAACGTGCCGGAGGGCCCCGATGCCGAGCGCGTGATCCGCGATCTCGCGCAGCAGGGCCACAAGCTGATCTTCACGCCCAGCTTCGGCTACATGGAGCCCACCCTCAAGGTGGCGCGCGACTTCCCCGACGTGAAGTTCGAGTCCATCACCGGCTACAAGCCCGCACCCAACGTCTCGACCGCGAACGCCCGCTACTACCAGGGCCGCTACCTGGCGGGCGTGGCGGCGGGGCGCATGAGCAAGACCCATGTCGCGGGCTACGTCGCGGGCTTCCCGATTCCGGAGGTGCTGCAGGGTATCAACGCCTTCACGCTGGGTATGCGCTCGGTCGATCCGAAGGCGCGGGTCAAGGTCGTGTGGCTCGACGCCTGGTTCGATCCGCCACGGGAGCGCGACGCTGCGATGACGCTGTTCAACCAGGACGTGGACGTGATCGCCTTCCACACCGGCTCCACCGCCGTGATGGCCGCGGCGCAGGAGCGCGGCAAGATGGCTGTGGCCTACCACTCCGACATGCGCAAGGTCGCGCCCGATGCGCAGATCGTCGCCGTCACCCACGAGTGGGGCGGCTACTACACGCGGCGCGCGAAGGCGGTGCTCGACGGCAGCTGGAAGCCGGTCAACGTCTGGGGCGGCGTGAAGGAAGGAATGGTCCGCGTCGGCGACTTCGGCCCCAAGGTGCCCAGGGCCGTACAGGAAGAGGTGCTGGCACGGCAGCAGGACATCGCGAGCGGCAAGCTGCAGGTCTTCCGCGCGGGCCAGGACGTGCGCGACAACGAGGGCAAGGTCGTCATCGCCAAGGGCACGGGCCTGCGCGACGATCAGATCCTCGTCATGAACTGGCTGGTCGAGGGCGTCGAAGGGCGCGTTGCACGCTGACGCCGACGGGCCGTCTCAGTGCACGAAGCCGCGCTCGCGGTGGAAGTACGCCGCCTCGGGGTCGAGCTTCTTCACCTGCACCGCCGGCGAGCCGGCGTAGACCGCGTACTCCTCGCCGTGCGCCTTGTTGAGCACCGAGCCCGCGCCCAGCATCGAACGGTCGGGCAGGGCGGCGCCGCCCAGCACCGTCACCCGCGTGCCCACCAGGCAGTAGGCACCGATGCGGATGGGCTTGCAGTCCTGCCTGTTCTCCTGCACGTTGATGCCGTGCGTGATCAGCTGAGAGTGGTAGCCCGCGACGGTGGTGAAGGCGCCGATGTCGACGCGGTCGGTGCAGTCGATGATGTGCTGCTTGGTGACGGCCGCATGCTCGCCCAGCGAGAGCGTCGGGTCGCGGTCGGTGCGATGCCTGAAATGGGCCCCCGCCGGCGGGTGGCCGGTGATCCAGTTCGAGCGGTCGATGACGGAGTGCGCGCCGCACTCGAGCCGGCCCAGGTGGATGGCGACGTTGAAGTGGCCGATGTACGCCCCTTCGCCCATCACCAGGTGGCCCGGGAAGACATAGGAGAGCCCGATGCGCGCACCGTCGGCGATCTCGTAGCCCCAGAAGCGGCGCAGCACCGCGCGCTTCAGCGTCCAGGGCAGGAACACCACCAGGAGGCCCAGCAGCCGCTTCACCGGGCGGCCTTCCGTTCGTCGAGCACGCGACGGTAGGTCGCCACGTAGTTGGAGGCCATGTGCTGCGCCGAGTAGTGCGCGGCGTTCTCGATGCCCAGCCGGCGCATCTCGGCGAAGCGCGGTGCTGCGTTTTCGATGGCGGTGGCCATGGCGTCGGCGTCGTCGGGGTCCACGTAGACCGCGCCTTCGCCGCCGATCTCGTTCATCGGCGCCAGGTCGGAGGTGAAGACCGGGCAGCCGCAGGCCTGGGCCTCGATCACCGGCCAGCCGAAGCCTTCCTGCAGCGAAGGGAAGAGCAGGGCGGTCGCGCTGGCGTAGAGCGCGCGCAGCTCCTCGTGCGAGACGCCTTGCACGGTCTTGATCCGGTCGGCCACGCCGTGCTTGCGCGCCAGCTCGGCCATCTCCGGCACCAGTTCCGGGCCGATGAACAGCAACTGCTCCACCGGCGCGGGCCGGCCGCTCGCCTCCGCGCGCTCGTGCAGCGCGATGAAGGTCTCCAACACCTTGCGGCGGTTCTTGCGCGCCAGGTCCCAGCCGACATGGACCAGGAACTTGTCCCCGGCCGAGATGCCGAAGCGCCGGATCAGGCCCTGGGCCTCGTCGGGCGGCACCGGCCGGAAATCGTCGTTGAGCCCGTTGAGCACCACGGTGACCCGCGCTTCCTCGGCCAGTCCCAGCGCCAGCAGCTCGCGACGGGTCAGGTGCGAGACGCAGGCCACCAGGTCGGCCGTGCGCAGCCCCTTGACGATGAGCCGCTGGAACAGCCGGCCCGTCCAGCCCACGTTCCAGCCGTCGACCATGCCCTTGGCGGCCTGCACCGCGATGACGTCGTGGCAGGTGATGACGTTGGGCTTGGACTTCACCCAGGGGATGTACATGCCGTTGGAATGGTCCGCGACGTGCACGATGTCGGCCCAGCGCAGGTGGCGTGCGAGAGAGGGAATGAAGAGGATGAA
The DNA here is from genome assembly GCF_901827175.1 of Variovorax sp. RA8. Lineage (NCBI taxonomy): Bacteria > Pseudomonadati > Pseudomonadota > Betaproteobacteria > Burkholderiales > Comamonadaceae > Variovorax > Variovorax sp. RA8. Next base: position 2,326,424 of record NZ_LR594662.1, read on the forward strand.
CTTGTCCACGTAGCCCAGCCACTTCCACAGCCGCGAGGAGGTGGGCACCCGCAGCACGCGCCGCGGCGGCGTCAGCACGCGCAGTTCGCAGCCGTTGTGGGGAAGTTCGCGTTCCAGGATGCGCTTGAAGGCCAGCATGCTGGTCTGGCCGTCGGGGACATAGTTCCCGATGAGGAGCACTTTCATGTTGGACATGCGCGGCGGTCTGCGTCGCGTGAAGTCATCGCTGTTCCTGTTGGGGTGAAAAAAGAATTATGTTCTAGCGGCAGGGGCACCCGGGCGGTCGGCCACGGACGCCGGGGCTGTCATATAGCCTCCATACGCGCTCGCACATTTCGTACCGGGCCCGCTGCCTTACCCTCCCAGCCCATGCAAGCCTACCGTGCCTCCCTTTTGCGATTCGATGCCGCCGGCCAGCCGGTTTTCGACGAGGACGGCCTGCTGGTCGTCGGCCCCGACGCCGCCGGCCGCCAGCGGGTGCAGGATGCCGGTGCCTTTGCAAGCGTCGCCGCTCGCCATCCGGGCGTGGCGGTCACGCACTGGCCAGGCCGCATCATTGCGCCGGGCTTCGTGGACATGCACATCCACTTCCCGCAGACCGACATCATCGGTGCGCCTTCCGAGGGCCTGCTGCCCTGGCTCGAGAACTACACCTTCCCGGCCGAGAGCCGCTTCGCCGAGGCGGCGCATGCGGCCGAGGTGGCCGAGGTCTTCTTCGACGAGCTGCTGCGCAACGGCGTCACCACCTCCCTGACCTTCGCGACCTCGCATCCAGCCTCGGTCCAGGCCTTCTTCGAGGCGGCTCAGCGCCGTTCGCTGCGGATGATCACGGGGAAGGTGCTGCAGGACCGCCATTCGCCCGACGGTGTACGCGATCAAACTGAACAAAGCCTGATCGACACCGAATCGCTGATTCGCCGCTGGCACGACGTGGACCGGCTGGGCTACGCGATCACCCCGCGCTTCGCCCCCACCAGCACCGACGCGCAGCTGCGCGGCGCGGGCGAGCTGGCCGCCAAATACCCCGGCACCTGGATCCACTCGCACGTGGCCGAGAACAAGGACGAGGTGAAGTGGGCGCGCGAGCTCTTCCCCGGCGCCCGTTCCTACCTCGACGTCTACCAAGGCTTCGGCCTGATGCGCGAGCGCGCCGTCTATGCCCACTGCATCCATTTCGACGACGACGACCGCCGCCTGATGCGCGAGACCGGCACCGCCGCGGCCGTGAGCCCGACCAGCAACCTGTTCCTCGGCAGCGGCTTCTTCGACTTCGAGGGGGCCGACCGCATCGGATGCGCCTACGGCCTGGCCAGCGACGTGGGGGGCGGCACCAGCTTCAGCCCCTTCTCGACCATGCTGGCCGCCTACTACGTGGGCCGCGAGGGCCAGACCAAGCCGGGTGTCAGCATCGCGCCCTCGCAGCTGTGGTGGCGCCACACCGGCGGCGCGGCGCGGGCCCTCGGGCTGGAGGGCGTCATCGGCAACCTGCAGCCGGGTTGCGAGGCCGACTTCGTGGTGCTCGACCCCAAGGCCACCCCGATGCTCACGCGCAAGACGGCGCGGGCGGACAGCCTGGAAGAATTGCTGTTCGCGATGATCGTGCTGGGGGACGACCGGCTGGTGGAGCGCACCGTGATCCCCCAGGCCCCGGCCGGCTGAGCCTTTCGGGCAATGGGCGCTGCCTAGAATAGCGGCCCCAAGGAAGGACCCGCGTTATGACACCCCCACGCTCATCACTTCGTGTATCGCTGCCCCCCAAGGGGGCTTCATCGCCCTTCGGGCGGCCGGGCGGGCGCTGACATGAGCATCAAGAGCGACAAGTGGATCCGGCGCATGGCCGAGAAGAACGGCATGATCGAGCCCTTCGAGCCGGGCCAGATCCGCGAGCAGGACGGCCATCGCATCATCAGCTACGGCACCTCCAGCTACGGCTACGACATCCGCTGCGCGCCCGAGTTCAAGGTCTTCACCAACATCCACAGCACGGTGGTCGACCCGAAGAACTTCGACGAGAAGAGCTTCGTCGATTTCCACGGCGACTCCTGCATCATCCCGCCCAACAGCTTCGCCCTGGCGCGCACGGTGGAGTACTTCCGCATCCCGCGCAACGTGCTGACCATCTGCCTGGGCAAGAGCACCTACGCGCGCTGCGGGATCATCGTCAACGTCACCCCTTTCGAGCCCGAATGGGAAGGCTACGTGACGCTGGAGTTCAGCAACACCACCCCACTGCCGGCCAAGATCTACGCTGGCGAGGGCTGCGCCCAGGTGCTCTTCTTCGAGAGCGACGAGGTCTGCGAGATCAGCTACAAGGACCGCGGCGGCAAGTACCAGGGGCAGCGCGGTGTGACGCTGCCCAAGGCCTGACGACTCGCGGCGCTGTCCTGCACGCGCTTGCGCCTCGCCTGCCATGCGGCGCCATCCGGGCTGCGCGAGGATCCTTGGCCGTGGATGTGCTCCCGGATCGGGCGCGTACCATCGGCGGGGCAGCAGCCGTCGCAGGCGGCAAGGAGACGCGTCATGAGATGGGAAGGTAACGAACAATCGGACAACGTCGAGGACCGCCGCAGTGGAGGCGGCGGCTTCGGCGGGTTGCCGATCGGTGGGCGCAGCGTCGGGCTGGGCACCATCGCGGTCGCCGTGATCGCGGGGTGGATCTTCGGCATCAATCCGCTCACCCTGCTGGGGATGATGAGCGGCGGCGAGCCGCCGGCCCAGGTTCAGCAGCAGGGCCCGGCCCAGAAGCCGCCGGCGGAGGACCGCGAGGCCGCGTTCGTCTCCACCGTGCTGCGCAACACCGAGGTGGTGTGGAGCGACATCTTCCGGCAGAACGGCAGCAATTACACGCCCACGCGCCTGGTGTTGTTCCGCGGCGCCACGCCCACGGCCTGCGGCGCCGGCCAGGCAGCCATGGGGCCCTTCTACTGCCCGGGCGACAAGAAGGTCTATATCGACCTGGGCTTCTACGACACCCTCTCCCGCCAGCTCGGCGCGCCCGGCGAATTCGCCCGCGCCTACGTGATCGCGCACGAGGTGGGCCACCACGTGCAGGACGAGCTGGGCGTCACCGGCAAGGTCGACCAGATGCGCGGTCGCCTGAGCCCGGCGCAGAACAACGCGCTGAGCGTGCGGGTCGAGCTGCAGGCCGACTGCTTCGCCGGCGTCTGGGCCCACCATTCCCAGGAGTCCAAGCGTTGGCTGGACCCCGGCGACATCGAGGCCGCGATGAACGCAGCCGCCAAGATCGGCGACGACGCCCTTCAGCGCTCGGCTGGCCGGGCCGTGGTCCCCGACAGCTTCACCCATGGCTCCAGCGCGCAGCGCCAGCGCTGGTTCGGCGCGGGCTACAAGAGCGGCAAGATCCAGGATTGCGACACCTTCGCCGCGCGGGGCCTTTGAGGCGGAGCTCGGGCGCTATCGAAAAGAGAGCAATCCGACCCGTCACCGCACTGTCATCCCCGTTTATTGCCGCAGTGCGACAATAGTGGGCTTCATGACCAGTTCCTTCTCCAATCTTTCCCTGGCCGAACCGCTGGCGCGCGCGGTGGCCGAAATGGGCTACGAGAGCATGACGCCGATCCAGGAGCAGGCCATTCCGGTGGTGCTCGCGGGTCAGGACGTAATGGGCGCGGCGCAGACCGGCACCGGCAAGACCGCGGCCTTCTCGCTGCCCCTGCTCCAGCGCATGCTCAAGCACGAGAACAGCTCGACCTCGCCCGCGCGCCATCCTGTGCGTGCGCTGGTGCTGCTGCCCACGCGCGAGCTGGCCGACCAGGTCGCGCAGCAGGTCAAGCTGTACGCCAAGTACACCAACCTGCGCAGCACGGTGGTGTTCGGCGGCATCGACATGAAGCCGCAGACGCTGGAGCTCAAGAAGGGCGTCGAGGTCCTGGTGGCCACGCCGGGCCGGTTGCTGGACCACATCGAGGCCAAGAACGCGGTGCTCAACCAGGTCGAGTACGTGGTGCTCGACGAGGCCGACCGCATGCTTGACATCGGCTTCCTCCCTGACCTGCAGCGCATCCTCTCGTACCTGCCCAAGCAGCGCACCACCCTGCTGTTCTCGGCCACCTTCTCGCCCGAGATCAGGCGCCTGGCCGGCAGCTACCTGCAGAACCCGGTCACCATCGAGGTGGCGCGCCCGAACGAGACGGCCTCCACCGTCGAGCAGCATTTCTACAGCGTGAGCGACGACGACAAGCGCCGCGCGCTCAAGCAGATCCTGAGGCAGCGTGGCCTCAAGCAGGCCTTCGTCTTCGTCAACAGCAAGCTGGGTTGTGCGCGGCTTGCGCGCTCGCTCGAGCGCGAGGGGCTCAACACCACGGCCTTGCACGGCGACAAGAGCCAGGACGAGCGCCTGAAGTCGCTGGCTGCCTTCAAGGCCGGCGAAGTCGACTTGCTGGTGGCCACCGACGTGGCGGCGCGCGGCCTCGACATCAAGGACGTGCCGGCCGTCTTCAACTTCGACATCCCCTTCAACGCCGAAGATTACGTTCACCGCATCGGCCGCACCGGCCGCGCCGGCGCCTCGGGCCTGGCGGTGAGCTTCGCCAGCGGCGGCAACGACGTGCGGCTGGTGGCCGACATCGAGAAGCTGATCAAGAAGAAGATCGAGCTGGAGCCGGTGGAGTTCGAGGAAGACCGTCCGCGCGGGCGCATCAACGATGGCCGCCGCCACTGGCGCGACGAGGGCGAGGCCGGCGACGCGCGCGACGTGCTCGACCAGCCGCGCGAGCGCAACGGCGAAGCCCGCTTCGGACGCGGCGCACGGCCGCACCGCGCACCCTCGGCGCCGCGCGATCCGTTCTTCGAGAAGCCCTACGAGAGCCCGGAGCGCGAGGCCGCGCCTTCCTGGGAGGCCGCTGCCAAGGCAACGCCCGCGCGCGGCCTTTCGAGCAACATCAAGAGCAAGCGCAAGGTCCCGGCGTTGTTCAAGGCCTCGGAGCCGCAGCCGAACTGACCCCGGCGCTCAGCCAGGCTTCTGTGCCTGCGCGCAGCGCACCTGGATCAGCTCGCGATCCGCGGCCTTCGCGCCGATGCGCACCGCGCTCAGGCAACCGCCCCAGACGCAGCCCGTGTCGGTCGACAGCAGGTCGGGCCGCGACAGCCAACCCAGCGTAGACCAGTGGCCGAAGGCGACCGTCAGGTTCGCGGTGCGCCGCCCCGGCACGTCGAACCAGGGCATGAAGCCCGCGGGCGCGGCGGCTGATCCGTCCTTGGTCTCGAACTCCATCACACCCTCTGCGCTGCAGAAGCGCAGCCGCGTCAGGGCGTTGACGATGACGCGCAGGCGTGCGCTGCCACTGAGCGCATCGCTCCATTGCGCGGGCTCGTTGCCGTACATGGTCTGCAGGAACTCGGTCCAGGCGGGGCCGCGCAGCACCGACTCGAGCTCCGCCGCCAGCGCCAGCGTGTCCGCGAGGCTCCATTGCGGCAGCACGCCCGCATGCACCATCAGCAGCTCGCCATCGGCCAATTCGCGATGCAATGCCATCGGTTGCCGGCGCAGCCAGTCGAGGAGGGCTTCGCGGTCGGGTGCGGCCAGCACCGCGTCCAGCGTGTCCTTGCGACCGTGCTTGCGCGCGCCCTGGGCCACGCCCAGCAGGTGCAGGTCATGGTTGCCCAGCAGGCTCTGCGCGGCGCCGTCCAGGCGCTGCATGCGACGCAGCACGGCCAGCGAGTCGGGGCCGCGGTTGACCAGGTCGCCCAGCAGCACGAGCTGATCGCGGCTGGGGGAGAAGGCGATGTGGTCGAGCAGGCGCGCCAGGGGTTCATCGCAGCCCTGCACGTCGCCGATCAAGTAAAGTGCCATGGGTCCCCATTCTCCCCCGCCTCCATGGATGTTTTTCTCCTGGCCTTGCTGACCACGCTCAACGCGTTGTTCGCAATGTCCGAAATGGCCCTGTCCACCAGCCGCCGGGCGCGCCTGGCCGCGCTGGCTGAAACGGGGGACGCGGGCGCCGCGGCCGCGCTGGACCTGATGGAATCGCCCACGCAGTTCCTCTCGACCGTGCAGATCGGCATCACCTCGATCGGCATGCTGAGCGGCATCGTCGGCGAGGCCGCCTTCGCCGGGCCCCTGGCCATCTGGATGGAGGGCGCGGGCATGGGCCCGGGGGCGGCCAGCTTCGTGTCCACCGCATTGGTGGTGAGCTGCATCACCTTCTTCACCATCATCTTCGGCGAGCTGGTGCCCAAGCGCATCGGCCAGCTCTATCCCGAGCCGGTGGCACGCCACGTCGCACGGCCGATGCACATGCTGGCCGCGGCCGCGAAGCCCTTCGTGCTACTGCTGTCGGGCGTGACGGCCGCGACGCTCAAGTTGCTGCGCATCGACCTGAACGCCGGCCGCATGGTGACCGAGGAGGAGATCTCGGCCAGCCTGGAGGAGGGCGTAGACGCCGGTGTCATCGAGATGCACGAGCACCAGATGGTGCGCAATGTGTTCCACCTGGACGACCGGCGCCTCAGCTCGCTGATGGTGCCGCGCGCCGACATCGACTGGCTTGAAGCATCCGCCAGCGTCGAGGAGGCCCTGCGGAAGGTGTCGGTGGACGCGGTGCGCGACGAGGTCCATTCGTGGTACCCGGTGTGCCGCGGCTCGCTGGACGACGTGGTGGGCACCATCAGCGTGGCCCGGCTGCTGGCGCTGGGGCTCGCGCACGCCGGCAGCATCGAGGACGAGGCGCAGCCGGCGATCTTCGTGCCCGAGACGCTCACCGGCATGGAGCTGCTCGAGCAGTTCCGCGCGCGCGCCGCGCGCCTGGTGTTCGTGGTCGACGAGTACGGTGTGGTGCAGGGGCTGATGACGCCGGGCGACCTGCTCGAAGCCATCACCGGCGAGCTGCAGACCGCCACCCAGGCCGACGCCTGGGCCCGCAAGGGGCCCGATGGGGTGTGGGAGCTCGACGGGCTGATGCCGGTGGCCGAGTTGCGGGCGCGCCTGGGCATCCGAGAGCTGCCCGACGAGGATCGCGGCCGCTACAACACGGTGGCCGGGCTACTGATCTTCGTGGCCGGCCACCTGCCCGAGGTGAACGAGGAGATCGATTGCGAGGGCTGGCGCTTCCGGATCGTGGCGCTCGACGGCAAGCGCATCGACCGGGTGGTGGCTCGTGCGATCGCTGCGGCGGCCCAGAACGTGGCGGCCTGAGGACAGCGCGCGCTCGCAGATTGCGAACGAAGGCTCCGTGCGATTCAGCGCGGCCGCGGATGCTGAGCGCGCCACATCCAGGGCGGCACGGGGCGGCGATCCGCCCACAGCCCGGCACGCTTGACCTTGGCCTCGAACTCGGCGAACTCGTACTGGCCCCGCTCCGTGGGGCTCTGTTCGTCGGCATAGGCATGCGACCACCAGGCCATGCCCACGCTGAGCATCGCGAGGCCGGCGTCCAGCGTTTTCGCGCAGCGGGCTTCGGTACAGTCGTCCGGTGCAACCTGCACGCGGCACACGCGGCGGTGATAGCGGTCGTCGTCGTGTTCGCAGTGCAGCCGCGCCATCTTGCGGTAGGCGATCTGCGACAGCGCCTGCTTGGCACGCCGGCCGAAGGGCTGGTTGAGCTCGGGCGCGTCGATGGCATGCAGCCGCACGGTGAGCTGGCGAAAGGCGCCAGGCTCGCCGCACCGGACCTTGAGGGTGTCGCCGTCGCTGATGGCGACGACCAGGCAGAAGAGGGCGGAGGAAAGCATGAGGCCAAAGCGGTCGATGCTAAAGGCTCTGCCCGATGCAGGCCGCCGCTACGCCCCCTCGCGCAAGGCCTGCAGCACTCGCGCCAGCGCCGGGCTGGGCTCCTGCCGGTCCCACACCATGCCCACCGGTCCCACGTCGGAGCCCAGCGACAGCGGCAGGATCGACAGCATTCCCAAGCGCTGGTAATGGTGCGCCGCGGCGCCGGAGAGCACGCCGATGCAGCGGCTCTCGCGCATCAGCGCCTGATTGAGTGTGGGGGAGGTCGATTCGATCCACGGCTCGGGCGGTGCGAGGCCCTGCTCGACAAAGGTGGCGTCGATCGCGCGGCGCAGCGCCGTGTGCTGCGGCGGCAGGATCCAGGGATGTGTCGCAGCCTTCGCCCACGTCACGCCGGCTGCGCGCAGCAGCGGATGCCTGCGGCCCGTCACCGCGCAATGGGGGTCCTTGAACAGCGCCTCACTGTGCACGTGAGGGCCGAAGGCCCGCTCGTCCAGGCGACCCACGATCAGGTCCAACTCGCGGCGCTCGAAGCGCGCCCACAGGCCCGCGGCCGTATCCTCCACCACCTCGATGCGCAGCGGCTCCAGCTGCTTCTCCAGCGCGAGCAGCGCACGCGGCAGCAGGCCGGCGCTGGTCACCAGCATGCTCCCGATGCGCACCGCGCCCAGCGTGCCGGCCGCCACGGCCGCGAGCTCCTGCTGCAGCTGGCGCGAGTCCGCGACCATGCGCCGCGCATGGCGCAGCGCCACCGGCAGATAGGGGCTGGGCCGGATCTGCCGTCCGCGCAGGAACAGCGGCACGCCCAGCGCTGCCTCGACCTCGGCCAGCCATTGCGACACTGCCGGCTGGCTCGCGCCCAGCGCCTCCGCCGCGGCCGTGAGGCTGCCGTGCCGCTCCACCGCCAGAAGGATCTCGAGGTGGCGCAGGCGCAGGCGGCGCAGGTTCAGCGCCAGCCGGCGCTCCTCGTCTTGCATAAGAGATTGCGATGGATCCAGATGAAAGAAGGTGTGGATCATTATGTGACGCCGCCCGATGATCCGGCCATCCGAAACACTCCCCGCAGGAGATGCAATGAACGCGACGACCCGACGCAGCGTGCTGGGACTGGGCCTGGCCCTCGTCTTGGCCGGCAGCCACGCCCAGACCTACCCGGTACGCCCCGTCAAGCTGGTGGTGCCTTTCCCAGCCGGCGGCGGCACCGACATCGTGGCGCGCAAGGTGGCCGAGCACGTGCGCGAGGAACTGGGGCAGCCCGTGGTCGTCGAGAACAGGGCCGGCGCCAGCGGCAACATCGGCGCCGACAGCGTTGCGCGCTCGGCACCCGATGGCTACACCCTGATGCTCACCGCTGCGCCCTTCGCCATTGCCCGGCGGTGTTCAAGAACCTGAGCTTCGACCCCGTCAAGGACTTCACCCCGGTGGCCCAGATCGCCAGCGTGCCTCTCCTGGTCGTGACCCGCGCCGAATCGCCGCTCAAGAGCATCGCCGACCTCGCCGCCGCCGCGAAGAAGGACGGCAACGCCATCAACTATGCCACCTTCGGCAACGGTGCGCCGCCGCACCTGGTGGGCGAGCGCATGAAGTCGCTGGGCGCCTTCGATATGACCCACGTGCCCTACAAGGGCGGGCAGGCCGCGCTGCCGGACATCCTCTCCGGCCAGATCGACGTGGCCATCATGGACGTGGTCTCGATGACGCCGCTGATCAAGGCCGGCCGCTTGCGCGCGCTGGCCATCACCGGCCCGAAGCGCTCGCCTGCCTTTCCCGACGTGCCCACGTTGGCGCAGGCCGGCATCCCTTTCGACACGGTGGGCTGGTACGCGGTCTTCGGCCCAGCGGGGCTGGACCCCGTCGTCGCGACGCGCCTCAACGCTGCGCTGCTCAAGGTGATGGCGCGGCCTGACATGCGCAGCCTGCTGATCGACGGCGGTTCCATGCCGGTCGATCGGCAGACGCCTGCCCAATGGGCCACCGCCTTCAAGGAAAACGTCCAGGTCTGGGGCCGTGTCGCCCGCGAGTCCGGCGCTTCCGTCGATTGAGGGGGCCCCGTGCAACCGTCTTCTCTTGCCCCTGACGCAGCCGTGCACGAGGTCGAGATCGTGCGCGACGTGGTCTACGGCCGCGGGCTCGTGCAGCGCCTCCGGCCGGGTGGGCCGGTCGAGCGCGAACTCGCACTCGACCTCTACCGCCCCGTCGATCCCGCGCGGCCCGGCCAGCTGCGCCCGGCCCTGGTGCTGGCCTTCGGCGGCGCCTTTCACCGCGGCTCCAAGGAAAACGACGCCTTCGAGGCGGAGGGCGGCAACACCTCCGTGGCCGAGTACTGCCTGCGATTCGCCCGCCGCGGCTACGTGGCCTGCGCGATCGACTACCGACTGGTCCCGGAAGACCCGGAACCCGGCGCTACGCCCGTGGTAGGCCAGCCCGAGCGGATCCCGACCTCGCGCGTCGCCGTGGTGCGCCGCCTGTTGCAACTGCCGCCCGCTACCCCCGAGATGCTTTGGCGCGGCATCGAGGCCGCCAGCGACGACATGGCTGCCGCCGCGCGCTTCGTGCGCCTCCAGGCCGCCGCGTGGCAGGTGGACCCGGCGCGGATCGCCATCGGCGGGTTTTCCGCCGGCGCCCGCACCGCGCTCAACGTGGCCTTCGGCGAGCAGGTGCCGGTGGCGGCGGTGCTGGCGCTGTCCGGCTACATCGATGACAACGACCTCGCGGGACACCTGGCGCGCCGCGCCGGCGGCGGCCCGGCCGTGCTGCTGGTGAGCGCCGAGCACGACCTCGACTACGTGGCGGCCGCTGCGCCGGGCCTGGTTGCCCGCCTGCGCGGGGCGGGCCTGCAATGCGACCAGGTGCGGGTGCCCGGCGCCAGCCATTTCTACCGCGCCGAAGCCGCCGCCCGGTACGATCGGTATGGCACCACCACCGTCGAGGGCGCCATGGATACCTTCCTGCGCCATGTCCTCGGCCCGACGCTCGGATGAGCGAGGAGACCGCCATGACCGAATCCTTCCTGCAGGCCTTCGCCGACGCGTGGAACCGCCACGACATCGACGCCCTCATGCAGTTCATGACCGAGGACTGCGTCTTCGAGGCCAGCGCCGGGCCCGAGCCCTGCGGCACCCGCTTCGTGGGGCAGCAGGCGGTGCGTGAAGGCTTCAGCCGCGTCTGGCACGACTATCCCGACGCCCAGTGGCTCGGCGCGCGGCACTTCATCGCCGGCGATCGGGGCGTCTCCGAATGGACCTTCGTGGGCACCCGCGCCAGCGACGGCGTGCGCGTCGAAACCAACGGCTGCGACCACTTCACCTTCCGCGACGGCCTGATCCAGGTCAAGAACTCCTGGCGCAAGGCTCGCGGCTGAGCCCCTGCGTGTGGCGCCGGCGCCCCAGCGCGCCAAAAGCCGCTTGGGGAAGTAACTATTTGTATGATTCAATCGGCGGCGGAGTAGAGGACCGTCGAGGACATCCATGAAAAGACTGCTGAGCATCTTCTGCATCGCCGCCCTGGTGGCCGGCTGCGCGACCCGACCCAACGAGGGTCCCGGTTCAGGTTCCGGCGCGGACTACGTCCCCGCCGTTCAGGCGCCTGCCAACAACCCTGCAGCCTATGAACAGGACCTGGCCCGGTGCCGCGCCTCGGCCGCCACCATCCCGTTCCGGGCCAGCCAGCATGACGATGCGCTCGTCGTGCTCGACACCGGCGTGGTTGGCGCCGGCTGGATGGCGGGCATCCCGACGCTCAGCGGCGTGGCGGTGGTCGGCGGCCTTTATGCCTTCAACAAGGCTGTCTACACCCCCGAGCGCCGCGCCTGGCATGCCAAGCAGGAAACCGCCATGGTCAACTGCCTGGCGCAGAAGGGCTACGTCAACACCGATCCCAGCGTGCGCGTGACCTGGGTGCCGCCGGGCCAGCGCTTCGCCCAGCCAGCGCTGCGCAGCACCGGGCGCGATACCTACAACGCCGAGCAGTTCGCCAAGGCCCGCCGCTGCAGCGTGCTGCCGATGGCCACCCTGATCGAGAAGGGCCCCGGCTACGAGCGCCATCGCATCCCGTGCAGCAACGGCGAGACGATGGCGGTGCGCTGCGAGTTCGGGAACTGCCGGGGGGGGTAGGAGCGCCAAGTCCGGCGCACACCAGAAGCCAGATGGCTCATTCCGCCCATACCCGGCGGATCGAGTGCGGCGCGAGTTCGATGTCTTCGTCCGGTTCGGTCTCGAATCCCGATGAGGCTACGGAATCGGAATCCGTTTCGCTGATTTGTCGGTCGTCGGGCTCGTACCTTTCGGTTCTCGGTGTGTAGAGATCTTGAGGCGTTTGGGGCTCTCGAAGAGGGGGAAGGGTTCTTTCGGCTCCCGGTCGGTAGACCCCACCTCCTCGTGCGTCTTCACTGTGCTTCAGGATCAGCGCCCAGTAGACAATGAAGATGCCGAACCCGGCCACCAGGTTCCAGATCGTCAGCTGAGTGTTTTCGTCGTTGTCCTTGATCCTGTCCCCCATCAAGGCAGTCATGAGGACCAGGAGAGCGTGGACGGAGCCGTTCGCGCTTTGCCGGGCGGCATCGGTGACGAGCAGTTGTCTGCACAAGCGCTCGACCGCCTCCATGACTGAACTCACATTGGCGGGCAGAAACCCAAGTCCAATGCGAACCCCTTCGGTGTCCTGGCGCCTCTTCTCGGCAACGTCCTCGTTCAGTTGCTTCAGAAGCTCGGATGGAAGAATTGTCGGTTTGTCACTGGCAATCGAGGCCATCACGTCCTGCTCGACGGAGGTGAGCTTCGAGCCTGGGAGATAAATTCTCACGAACTCGTACGTGTATAGCTCTTCCACGATGGCCTCGCGTTCCTTCGACGTCAAACCACCGTGCAATCGGCATGTGTTCCTGATCATCTGGGCAAAACGAGTGAAGTCCGGTGTCTTCACATTGGATTGCAGAGTGGATATCGGAGGCAGTCTTGCGGGCTTCAGCGCGGTGTCACTGATGAATTCGCGCACCAGAAGCTTCAGCAACTCCTTTTCTTCTGCGCTCAGCCCGCTCGGGTCTGCACGCTGCAGCTCTTGCCATTTTTCCGCGTACTGATCAACTTCTTTTTGGAGTTCTGCCAAGTCTCGGCTTTGCTCCTTGTCGATTCGACCCACCGCGAGACTTTTCAGTCGATCCAGCTCACGTGCCTTCTTGTAGACGCCGAGCTCTTTCTCGATGTCTTTCACGCGCGCTAACTGCTCCGCGTCATAGCAGTTCGGGTCTTTGCTCAATGCCCCCCACATGTGCGTCAAATTTTTTGTCTGTTGATACACCCGAAGCGCCTTGCGAAGACTCTCCAGGTAGTGCTGGTGCGCCTCGTCAAGCTGATCCTTTCCGAGATTCTTCATGCGCTTGAACTCTCGTTGGTACAACTCGAGGTTCTTCGCGTCGATCTTTTGCCGGCGTTCCTGGCGAGGTGTCTTCAGCAGCTCCTTGGCCACATCGGTCAGCTCGCCGATGTACCCGGAGTGCGCGGCCTCCTCTTGCATGTTGGGCGCTTCCTTTTTCCGGTATTTCCAGGTCTGGATCCACCTCAGGATGGTCGGCAGGATCACCTCGTCCCCAACCTCGACAGCGGCCCACGTCATGGCGTTTCCCACGGAGGCGGGAAGATCCAGGACAGCGGTCTGGAGGGCTGCAAGATGTTCCGGCATCATCCTCTCGGTTTCATTGCCTGTGCGAGGGAGGGCACCGGCGCCGGCGGTCGGCAGTGTTTTGCCTATGAACACTCCCGCAAACGCATTGAGCAAGCCGTAGAGGCCTCCAGATGTGACTACACCGAGCGTTGAAACGGATTCGACGTTGTCGTTTAAAGTGACCCAGAAGTTCAAGCCATCGCGAGCGAGGCAGTAGAAAGCCACAGGCGAAAACTTCAAGGCCAACCTGGCCAGCACGTCGGTCTCGTAGCAGGCCAGCAGCAGGCCGAGGTACAGCATGCCCAGCCACAGGCGCGAAATGACGCTCGTTGGGTTGGCGGTGCCCAGAACGCCGGAGAGGATGCCACCCAGAACGTTGAGTGCCGGGGCAAGGGTGAGAGCCAGGATACCCGCAATGCGCAGCGAGCCTTCCTGGCCGCCGAGCGCTTCGGCTTTGGCTACCTCGAAGGCGACGGCATCTTGAATGAGTTTGGCCAGAAGCACGAACAAGAAGGTACGCGCCATCACATTGGCCGTATTGGCGGCCAATCGGCCGGCATCGCTGCGGAAGTCATTGCGCGCGACCGCGCCGAGACAGTCGATCAGCAGGCAGCGCCGTTCCTGCCTGGCGTCGGCCCCCTGTCCTTCATGGTTCGCCACCGCCGGCTGCATGCATTTCACAAGGTGCCGGACATCGGCGGACAACTCGTCGTCGTCGTCTGAAAGTTCTGGCGCGTCGTGGCCCGCGGGATCGACGATCAGGCCCTCTGCATAGGTGGTGATCGCGTTCAGCGCCCGGATGTCCTGCTGAGGCAAGCTCCGCTGCACTCTACGGAGGGCGCGGGGCAGGTCCTTTGTGGCGATGCGATTGATGTGCGGCAACGCCGACTGTCTGACCAGACCACGCTCTGTGGCGGCCATGCGTTTGTCAAATGTCTCCTTGATCTCCGCGATGGGGATTGTGAGTGTAGGGATTTCGCGCCTTGCCGGAATCTCATCCATCGAACGGCCGCCGCCTTGCGGTTCTGTTCGTGGCGTCTCGGGTGGCGCTTTGGGTGGTGTATTGGTGCTGTAGGAGTGGGAACTGCTGGTGGAGCTGGAGCTGCGATGCATCGAGGGCCTTCTTGATTGATTGGGGAAGGCCGTGTCTAACCGCGATGCGCAACACGGTCAAAATTTGTCGCAACTTTGTCGCGCTTTGTCGCGACCTTCTCGCACGCGGCCGCACCTGCCCGCGCTCTGCTCAGCCCTCGCGCGCCACAGGATGCTGTGCCAAGGCCTCCAATGCCAGAACGAGGGCCGAATGATCATCCTGCCCATGGCCCAGCGCCGCGCACGCATTCATGAGCTGCGCCGCACCGGCGGTCTGCGGCAGCGCGACACCCAGCGAGCGAGCGCTCTGCATCGCAAGGTTCAGATCCTTCTGGTGCAGCGAGATTCGGAAGCCCGGCGCGAAGGTGCGCTTGATCATCCGCTCGCCGTGCACCTCGAGGATGCGCGAAGAGGCGAAGCCGCCCATCAGCGCCTGGCGCACCTTGGCCGGGTCCGCACCGGCCTTGCTGGCGAAGACCAGTGCCTCGCCCACGGCCGCGATGTTCAGCGCCACGATGATCTGGTTGGCCACCTTGCACACTTGGCCGTCGCCCGCGGTGCCGACCAGCGTGACGTTCTTGCCCATCTTCTCGAGCAGAGGCCGCACGCGTCCGAAGACGCCTTCGTCGCCGCCGCACATGATGGTCAGGCTGGCCGCCTTGGCGCCCACCTCGCCGCCCGAGACCGGCGCATCGACATAGCCGCACCCCAGTTCCTCGATGCGCTTCGCGAAGCCCTTGGTCGCGATCGGATCGATGGAGCTGCAGTCCACCACCGTTTTGCCCTTGGTCAAGGCCGAGGCCACGCCGTTCTCGCCGAACAGCACCTTCTCCACATCGGGCGTGTCGGGGACCATGATGAAGATCACGTCGGCCTGCTTCGTCACATCGGCAGCCGAGCTGCACACGATGGCGCGCGAGCCGAGGGGCTCGGGCACCGGCCCGTGCGTGTTGACGAAGAGCGTGTGGCCTGCGTCGAGCAAATGCCCCGCCATGGGCGCGCCCATGATGCCGAGGCCGATGAAACCGATCTTTTGGGATGTCGTGGTGGACATGCGATGAATTCCTTGTCTTGTCTGTCTGTCGTTATTGGCGTTACTGGGTGAGGGCGGTGCGCCATCCGAGCCCGTCGAAGGTGTCGCTCTTCGGCTTGTATTCGCAGCCGATCCAGCCGGTGTAGCCGGCGCCATCGATGTGCTTGAAGAGCCACGGGTAGTTGATCTCCCCCGTGCCGGGCTCGCCGCGCCCCGGGTTGTCGGCCAGCTGGATATGGCCGATGCGGGCCATGTTCTTGGTGATCGTGGCGGCCAGCTCGCCTTCCATGCGCTGTGCGTGGTAGATGTCGTACTGCAGCAGCAGGTTGGCCGAACCCACCTCGTCGATGATCGACAGCGCCTGGTCGGTGCGAGTGAGGAAGAAGCCGGGAATGTCGAAGTGGTTGACCGGCTCGATCAGCAGCATGATCCCGGCGCTCTGCAGTTCGCGGGCGGCGAAGCGCAGGTTCTCCACCGCAACCTGCCGTGCCTCCTGCGCGCTCACGCCCGGTGGCAGCTTGCCCAGCAGGCAGTTGAGCTTGGGGCAGCCCAGCGCCGTCGCGTAGTCGATGGCCATGCCCACACCCTCGCGGAACTCGCCCACGCGGTCGGGGTGGCAGGCGATGCCGCGCTCGCCCCCCTCCCAGTTGCCCGCGGGCAGGTTGTGCAGCACCTGCTGCAGGCCGTTGGCGCGCAACGCGGCGGCGAGCTCCTTCTTGTCGAAGGGGTAGGGGAACAGGTATTCGACAGCCTTGAAGCCGGCCTTGGCGGCGGCTTCGAAGCGCTGCATGAAGGGCAGCTCGGTGAACAGCATCGTCAGGTTGGCGGCGAAGCGCGGCATCTCGTGGGTCTCCTCTGAATCAATCCAGCATCGCCGCGGCAACGGCGGTCGGTGCGTCCTCGGGGTTCTCGGCCAGCGCCTCGAACTCGTTGATGGCGTCGATCTCGGTGCCCATCGCGATGTTGGTCACGCGCTCCAGCATCACCTCGATGACCACCGGCACGCCGAACTCGGCCATCAACTGCTCGGCGCGCTGGATGGCGGGCTTCATCTCCTCCTGCTTGTAGACGCGCAGCGCCTTGCAGCCCAGGCCCTCGACCACCTTCAGGTGATCGACGCCGTAGTCGCGCTCGATACCGCTCTGCTCGGTGGCGTTGATGTTCTCGAAGCCCAGCTGCACGCAGTAGTCCATCTCGAAGCCGCGCTGCGCCTGGCGGATCAGGCCCAGGTAGGAGTTGTTGACCACGATGTGGATGTACGGCAGCTTGAACTGCGCGCCCACGGCCAGCTCCTCGATCATGAACTGGAAGTCGTAGTCGCCCGAGAGCGCGACGATCTTGCGCGACGGGTCGGCGGCACGCACGCCGAGCGCGGCGGGAATGGTCCAGCCCAGCGGGCCGGCCTGGCCGCAGTTGATCCAATGCCGCGGGTTGTAGACGTGCAGGAACTGCGCGGCCGCGATCTGCGAGAGCCCGATGGTGCTCACGTAGCAGGTGTCGTTGTCGAAGTTGCGGTTCATGCACTGGTAGACGCGCTGCGGCTTCATCGGCACGTCCTCGAAGTTGGTCTTGCGCAGCATCGTCTTCTTGCGCTCCAGGCACTCGCCGGCCCATTCGCGGCGACTCGGCATCCGGCCCGCGGCCTTCATTTCCTCGGCCACCTCGACGAAGAGCTGCAAGGCCGCCTTCGCGTCCGAGACGATGCCGAAGTCGGGCGTGAACACCCGGCCGATCTGAGTGGGCTCGATGTCCACGTGCACGAAGGTGCGGCCCTTGGTGTAGACCTCGACCGAGCCGGTGTGGCGGTTGGCCCAGCGGTTGCCGATGCCCAGCACGAAATCGGAAGCGAGCATCGTCGCGTTGCCGTAGCGGTGGCTGGTCTGCAGGCCGCACATGCCGGCCATCAGCGGGTGGTTGTCGGGGATCGCGCCCCAGCCCATCAGCGTGGGGATCACCGGCACGCCGGTCGCCTCGGCGAAGCGCACCAGCAGGTCGCACGCATCGGCGTTGATGATGCCGCCGCCGGCCACGATCAGCGGGCGCTCGGCTGCATTCAGCATGGCGATGGCCTTGTCGATCTGGGCGCGCGTTGCGGCCGGCTTGTAGGGCGTGAGCGGCTGGTAGGTGTCGATGTCGAACTCGATCTGCGCCATTTGCACGTCGAAGGGCAGGTCGATCAGCACCGGGCCCGGGCGGCCCGAGCGCATCAGGTGGAAGGCCTGCTGGAACACCTGCGGTACCTGGCCCGGCTCGCGCACCGTGACCGACCACTTGGTGACCGGCTTGGAGATCGACTCGATGTCCACTGCCTGGAAGTCTTCCTTGTAGAGGCGGGCGCGCGGCGCCTGGCCCGTGATGCAGAGGATCGGAATCGAGTCCGCCCAGGCCGAGTACAACCCGGTGATCATGTCGGTGCCGGCCGGCCCCGAGGTGCCGATGCAAACGCCGATGTTCCCGGCCACCGCGCGGGTGTAGCCCTCGGCCATGTGCGAGGCGCCCTCTACGTGGCGCGCCAGGATGTGGGCGATGCTGCCGTGCTTGCGCAGGGCCGAGTAGAGCGGATTGATGGCGGCGCCGGGCACGCCGAAGGCCTGCGTGACACCTTCTTTTTCCATCACCAGAACGGCGGCCTGGGCCGCGGTCATCTTTGCCATGTGAAGTCTCCTTGGGATGCCTGCACTTTAGGAATTCGAGGCTTCCGGCAGAAGGCGGCGCGGGACCATAAAAGCTATTCCGTGCCGGAATAACTGGGCTACGATGAGCAGGATGGACCGACTGCTTGCCATGGAGATGTTCGTTCGCGTGGTGGAGACCGGCAGCTTCTCCAAGGCCGCACGCGAGTTCAACACCACCCAGCCCACCGTGACCAAGCAGGTCGCGGCCACCGAGGCCCGGTTGAAGGTGCGGCTGCTCAACCGCAACACGCGCGGCGTGAGCCTCACCGAGGCGGGATCGCTCTACTACGACAAGTGCAAGAACATCGTGCGCGAGGCGGAGGAGGCCGAGCACGTCGTGCGCCGTCGCGACTCCCAGGCCCAGGGCCTGCTGCGCATCGGCACCTCGGTCGCCTTCGGCCGGCGCGTGGTGGTGCCGCTGGCGCTGGAGTACATGGCGCGCCATCCGCAGGTGCAGGTGGACCTGAGCTTCGAGGACCGCTACGTGGACCTGATCGCGCAGGGCATCGACGTCGCGGTGCGGATGGGCAAGCTCGCCGATTCCTCGCTGGGCGCTCGCTTCCTCGGCATGAACCCGTGGGTGATCGTGGCGGCGCCGGCCTACCTGAAGAAGCACGGCACGCCGAAGCGCGCGCAGGACCTCAGCGCCCATGTCGCGCTGATCTACAGCAGCGTCGTGGGCGATGATGTCTGGCGCATGCGCACGCCCAAGGGTGAGCCGGTGACGGTGCCGGTCACCGGCCGCCTGCGCTCCAACAACCTCTCTGCGGTGCTGGCCGCGGCGCGCGAGGGGCTGGGCATCGCGCTGATGCCGCGCTACGTGGCGAGCGACTCGCTGGCGGCGGGGCGGGTGATGGAGGTGCTGCCGGGCCATGCGCTGCCGGAGCAGGAAATCCATGCGGTCTTTCCGTCGCCGAAGCTGGTGCCGGGAAAGGTGTCGGGC
This sequence comes from Variovorax sp. RA8, assembly GCF_901827175.1. Classification (NCBI taxonomy): domain Bacteria; kingdom Pseudomonadati; phylum Pseudomonadota; class Betaproteobacteria; order Burkholderiales; family Comamonadaceae; genus Variovorax; species Variovorax sp. RA8. Next base: position 2,345,512 of record NZ_LR594662.1, read on the forward strand.
TTCGTGGCCTTCTTGCAGGGGCGCTTCGGCGAGGGGTGGTGGCAGGGCTGATCCGCGGGGGCCGTCGGTCGGTCACGCGGATCGTCGCCGAGGCAACGGACTGGTGATGCCGTCAGGCCGCGGCGAGCGCCCGCTGCTGCTCATCCAGCCTGAACACGCCCACCACCTCCGACAGCTTGCCCGCCTGGTCCTGCAGCGAGCTTGCCGCGGCCGCCGCCTCTTCCACCAGCGCCGCGTTCTGCTGCGTCACCTGGTCCATCTGCGTGATCGCCTGGTTGATCTGCTCGATGCCCTGCGTCTGCTCGTGGCTCGCCGCGCTGATCTCGCCCACGATGTCGGTCACGCGGCGGATGCTGCCGACGATTTCTTCCATCGTCTTGCCGGCTTCGCCCACCAGCGCGGTGCCGGCGTCGACCTTGCCCACCGAGTCGTCGATCAGGCCCTTGATTTCCTTGGCGGCTGCAGCCGAGCGCTGCGCGAGGTTGCGCACCTCGGACGCCACCACCGCGAAGCCCCGGCCCTGCTCGCCGGCCCGCGCCGCTTCCACCGCAGCGTTGAGCGCGAGGATGTTGGTCTGGAAGGCGATGCCGTCGATCACGCCGATGATGTCCACGATCTTCTTGGACGAGGCGTGGATCGAGGCCATGGTGTCCACCACCTGGCCGACCACGCTCCCGCCCTTCACCGCCACTTCGGAGGCCGAGAGCGCCAGTTGGTTCGCCTGCCGCGCGTTGTCCGCGTTCTGCTTGACGGTGGAGGTCAGCTCTTCCATCGACGCGGCCGTCTGTTCCAGCGAACTGGCCTGCTCCTCGGTGCGCGACGAGAGATCCTGATTGCCAACGGCAATCTGCGTGCTGCCCGACGAGACATTGACCACCACGCCCTGCACCTGCTGCAGCGCGTGCTGCAGCGCGCCCCGCATGCGGTCGATGGCCTGCAGCAGCCGGCCGGTCTCATCACCGGCATAGCGGGCCTGCGGCCGGCCGCTCAGGTCCATGTCGGCGATGGCGCCGGCGGCGCTTTGCGCCAGGCGCAGCGGGCGCGTGATGCTGCGCGCCAGGTACCAGGCCAGCATCGTGCCGACGACGAGCGACAGCGCGGAGCAGACGACCAGCATCATCGTGGTCTGGACCCGCAGGGCCTCCGCGCGCTGTGCCGCGGCGTCGAGGCCGGCGCGCTGCAGATCGACCATCTGCTTCACGCCCGCGAGGTAGGCGACCGAGGTCGGCTCGAAGCGCGCATCGAAGACCCGGCCCGCGCCCTCGAGGTCGCCGGCCAGCTTGAGGCGGCTCACCTCCTCGCGCGCGGCCAGGTAGCCTTTGCGCAGCTCGCCGACCTTCTCGAACAACTCGCGCTCCTCGGGCGCGGTCATCTGCGACTCGATGAACTTCTGCAGCTCGTTGGTGTCCTTGATGGCCGCTGCAGTGTGCGGCGCGAAGTAGGCGATCAGCGCGGTGTCGCTGCTCTTGGCGATGGCCGCGGCGCGCTGCACGCCCGAGGTGGTGTGGCGCAGCCAGTCGGACGCGGCGCGCTCGGTCTTGACCTTCTGTTCGGTCATTTGGGTGATCTCCCCGCCCAGCTGCTGCAGCTTGAGCGCCGAGACTGCGCTGCTGGCCAGGAAGAGGGCGAGGATGAGGCCGAGCACGATGGCCAGGCGCTTGCCGATGGAAAGATTGTCTAGTAGCACGATGAACTCCGGGCGAATGGGGGAAGCGATGAATGCGGCAGCGCCGGAACGCCTCGCCGCCCCGGCGGGGAACGCGAAGGTCCTCGGCCGAAGCCCCGTAGAGCTCTATCGGCAGCCCGGGCTGGAACTTGAGGAGTACCGGCCGGGCGATGTGCCCGCCGATGTCGCCGCTGCGTTACCGACCCACGGCGTCGAAGCCGCTGCGCACAGCAGGAAGTCGCGGGTTCGGCACACAATCGCAGGCGCACAGTGCGCAGGAGATTTCCTCATGAATCCATCGATGCCGCCTGCTCCGCCGCGCCCGCCCGGGAGCCAGTCAGAGAAGGCACCGCCGGTGCCAGCGGGCGCACCCCTGACGCCCGAATGGCTGCGATGGGCCGCTGAACAGTTGCTGCGCGGCTGCACGCCGGAATCGGTCCTGGCCTCCATGATCGCTGCCGGCCTCGACCCGCAAGCCAGCGCGGAGCTGATTGAACTGGTGCCCGGCAACGCCGTCTACGTCGCGGCCGAGGGCCGGGCGCAGCAACTGCGCAAGCTCGAGTCCACGCTGGCCAACCTGCAGCTGCTCTGGGAGATCGACCCGATGTACAGCATCGTGGACAAGCGCGTGTCGGTCAGCGAGGAGGAGTTCATCGAGCGCTATGTGCGAGGCTGCCGGCCGCTGGTGCTCACGGGCCATACGCGGGACTGGCCTGCGATGCAGCGATGGTCGCCAGACTATCTGAAAGAGCGCTTCGGCCATCTCGATGTCGAGGTCCAGGCCGAACGCCAGGCGAATCCACGCTACGAGGAAGACAAGGCGTCGCACCGGCGGAACGTTCGCCTGGGCGATTTCGTCGACCAGGTGCTGGGCGGCGGCGAAACCAACGACTACTACCTCACCGCCAACAACGAAGCATTGCGGCGGCCCGACTTCGCTCCTCTGCTGGAGGACATCGGCAGCCTGCCGCCGTGTTGCATTCGCGCGGAACTGGCCGAGCGGTCGTCCTTCTGGTTCGGGCCGGCCGGCACCGTGACCCCCTTGCACCACGACACGCTGATGCTGTTCCACACGCAGGTTGTCGGGCGCAAGCGCTGGCGCCTCATCTCGCCCTTGCAGGGGCCACGCCTGTACAACACGAACGGGGTCTTCAGCCCCATCGACCTGGACGCGGTCGACCTGAGGCAGTTTCCCCTGTTCGCAGGCGTGCGCGTACTTGAAGTCGTGGTCTGGCCGGGCGAGACGATGTTCCTGCCGCTGGCCTGGTGGCATCAGGTGCGTGCGCTGGACGTCAGCGTGTCCTTCTCGTACTCGAACCTGGCCCTGCCGATTCCGAACCTCTTCACCTACTTCGATCCGGTGCCGCGTGCCGTCCCGGATGCTTGATGGAGAGCGCGCCCTGCGGCTGGCGCAGGGCGCACGCTTCGACCTCTGAAGGCCTGGCTCAGGCAACGCGGCACGATTTGACGACAAAGGGCGCCGGGTCGGTGCCGAAAAACGCGTTGGTGCAAGGGACCGTCCCATTGACCGTCTTCTGCACCCAGCGCGTGTCGGCGCCATACCGCACCACGGTCGGCGCCGACACGGTGAAGCTTTGTCCCTCGTTGGCCAGGAATGCGCCCGAGGGCGGCGGCGCTGGGACGGGAGCAGGCGCTGGGGCAGGTGCAGGCGCTGGGGCAGGTGCAGGTGCTGGGGCGGGTGCAGGCGCTGGGGCAGGTGCGGGTGCGGGTGCGGGTGCGGGCGCTGGTGCAGGTGCTGGTGCAGGCGCTGGTGCTGGTGCTGGTGCTGGTGCTGGTGCTGGTGCGGACGCCAGCCTGCAGGACTTCACCACGAACGGTGCCGGGTCGGTGCCGAAGTAGGCATTGGTGCAGGGTACCGTGCCGCTAACCGTCTTCTGCACCCAGCGTGTGTCAGCGCCGTAGGCCACCAGGGTCGGACTCGACACCGTAAAGGTGCCCCCTTCGACGGCCAGCATCGCTCCGGACGGCGGCGGCGCAGGTGCAGGTGCAGGTGCAGGCGCAGGTGCAGGTGCCGGTGCCGGTGCCGGTGCCGGTGCCGGTGCCGGTGCCGGTGCCGGTGCAGGTGCAGGTGCAGGGGCCGGTGCAGGTGCAGGTGCAGGTGCAGGTGCAGGGGCCGGTGCAGGGGCAGGCGCAGGTGCGGGCGCAGGGGCAGGCGCAGGGGCAGGCGCAGGGGCAGGCGCGGGTGCGGGCGCAGGGGCAGGCGCGGGTGCGGGCGCAGGGGCAGGGGCAGGCGCAGGTGCGGGTGCAGGCGCGGTCGCCAGCCTGCAGGACTTCACCACGAAGGGCGCCGGGTCGGTGCCGAAGAACTCGTTGGTACATGGCACCGTGCCGACTACCGCCTTCTGTACCCAGCGCGTGTCGGCGCCATAGGCCACCAGGGTCGAGCTCGACACCGTGAAGGTGCCGCCTTCGACGGCCAGCGTCGCGCCGGACGGTACAGGTGCGGGTGCAGGAGCCGGTGCGGGTGCGGGTGCGGGTGCGGGCGCCGGCGCCGGCGCCGGCGCCGGCGCAGGCGGTGCCGCAGTCCCCGTGTCCGCCACGCAGGACTTGGTCACACCCGGCGCGGGATCGGTGCCGAAGAAGGTTGTGTTGCAGGTGCCTGTACCCGTCACGACCTTGTCGACCCAGCGCGAGTCGACGCCGTAGCTGACCACGGTCGAGCTCGTCGTGCTGAAGGCAGCGCCTTGCGCGGCCACGGTGCGGTCGGCAGTCGTTACCTGGCTGCCCGCCGTCACGCCGCCGGCCTTGGGCGCCAGCACATGGCAAGTCTTGGCGACGTTCGGCGCCGGATTCATCCCGAAGAACTCGCTCCTGCAGCTCACGTTGCCCGTGACCGTCTTGTGGGCCCAGTTGCCGCCCTGCCCGAACTGCACGACGGTGGAAGCCGGCAGCGTGAAGGTGTGGCCCTGGTCGGCCACCTTCGTCCAGCCGCCCTGCACCTTCAGGATCTTCGCGACGGAGGGCACGCCGGCGCTGTCGATCGCGAACAGCATGTAGTAGCCGGCGGGCAGGATGTTCGGGCTCTCGTTGAGGGTGATGTTGACCGTCGAGCTCCCGGCGGCCTGGGTGAAGGGAAGGTTGAGAAAGCGTTGGCCGAAGTCGGTCGAATGCGTCACCGCGCCGGTGCGCACCAGCGTGACGCGCTGGATCGACAGCGGCGACACGACGCTGATCTGGAAGTCGCTGCCGAGGGTCAGCTGGGCCGGGGCCGTGTTGATGATCGGGCGCGCCGCGCGCTGGCCGCTGCTGTCGAACAGGTAGGGCGGCGAATAGATCTCGGCGTTGAGGTTCAGCACCGGCCCGGGCGAGCCGCCGCCGACAGAGAGCACCGTGGCATCGGGCAGCAGCATCGCCGTGGAGTGGTAGAGCCGGGCCTTCTGCGCCGCGTTGCCGGTCGTCCACTGGCCCGTGGCCGGGTTCCAGAGGAGGGCCGTGAACGCGGTGTCGACCAGCTCGTTGTCCTGGGCCGAGCCGCCGGTGACCAGCACCTTGCCGTCGGCCAGCACGGTGGCCGTGCCCCATTCGCGGTTGGGGCCGGGGCCCGCGACGGTGCTGACGACCGGCGTGCGCCCGTTGATGTCGACCACCACCGCGCTGCCGTCGTCGGCCACCATCAGCATCTTGCCGCGGTCGAACATCGCCCAGGGCAGCACCCAATTGAGGAACTTCGGCAGCGTGCCGATCGGTCCCATGGTGGGCGCTTCGGTGTTGATACTGAACATCTGGTTGCTGCTGGCCACGACCACGCGGCCGTTCGGCGCCAGCACGGCGCGGGGATAGAACCAGTCGCCCGGCCAGTTGGGGATGGCCGAGAGCGTGCGCCAGCCCTGGCCCGGCGTGTAGATCTCCGGCACGCCGGAGCCGGCGCCGCCGCCGTCGATGCCTGCCAGCATCAGCGCCCGGCCGTCGGCCAGCGGAACCGCAGTGCCGTACCAGCGCGCATAGGCCATCGGCGGCCCCGCGGTGATGGTGGAGGAGGCCGGATCGTAGAAGTTGACGTCGGCCACGCCGCCGTTGACTTGGTTGGGCGTAATCCCGCGCGTGTCGCCACCCGCCATCAGCACCTGCCCGGCCGGCAGCACGGTCTGGGCGGTGCAGAAGAGGTCGGTGCGCACGCTGTGCTGCAGCAGGCTGTGGGCGTTGGTGGTCGGCGTCCAGACGTCGTAGTAAAGCTGGGCTCCCTGGGCGCCGCTCGGGTCGGTGCCGTAGCTCATGACCTTGCCGTCGGGCGTCAGCACGGCGTGGATGGCATTGATGGGCCAGGTGATAGGTGCCGCCCACTGGCCGCCGGTGTCGGGCGCCACGGCGTCGGCGGCCGCCGCGGCGGCTGCACTCGTGATGGCGCTCGTTGTCGTCGTGGGCGGACCGGCGACGCCCGGACCGCGGTCGACAGGGGCGGGGCGGTCCCGCTCCAGTTCGCGCTGCCGGGCGATGTCCTCGGGCGTCTTGACGGCCTTGCGTGCCCTGACGAGCGAGGTCTTGGCGTCGGCATCGGTGGTAGTGGCGGGCGAGGAGGGATCGGCCATGCTGGCCGCTGCTGCGGCGACAGTCGGAGCCATCCCGCCTTCATCATTCCCGGGGGTGGGGGCGGGGGCCGGGGCGGGTGCGGAGGTATCGGTGGTGCCGGCCGCGGAGCCGGCCAAACCCGTAGTCGCTACACCACCGTCGCTGCCGCCGCCGCCGCATGCCGTGATCACCAGTGGCGCCCACAGGGCCATCCACCTGAAGCCCGAAGCCCGGGGAAACGGCGGCGAGGCAGTTGGCATATCCAACCCCCAAGAAAGGAGAACTTAGAGGTTATACAGCCACCATTCTGAGTGTCGTCCACCAATATATGTAGCGCCAAAGATCTAGGTGGTATCCCTGAGCCCCGATTGAACCGACTGGGAGCCACGCCTTGGACAAGATTGCAACTGATGCACGCCTCGGCGTTCGGGGCATTTGTCATTGAAAGCAGCATGCGCCCGGTCGCAAATGTCGAAGCGCACTGATCAACCAGGACACATTTCAGAGACAAAAGATCAGATTTGATTTGGGCCGATCGGCCCAGAATCCGGCCCCTCGACGGGAGCGAGGGCCGCAAAGCTGAAGCCATGACTTGGCCTTCCCCGGACGCGGGGAGGCCAAGAACTTGAACAAGCACCTTCACAGGATCGTCTTCAACGCTGCGCGCGGCATGCGCATGGTCGTGCAAGAAACGGCGCGCAGCGCGGGCAGAGCCAGCGGCGCCACTTCCGCCCGTATCGGGAGTGCGCTGGCGAGCCTGCTGGTTGCCATGGCGGCGCAGGCGCAGATCGTCGGCGCACCCGGTGTTGCACCGGGCCTCAGGCCCACGGTGCTGGTGGCGCCCAATGGGGTTCCTCTCGTCAACATCCAGACTCCTTCGGCTGCGGGCGTCTCGCGCAACCTCTACCACCAGTTCGACGTCCAGCCGCGCGGCGTCATCCTCAACAACAGCCGCACCGATGCGCAGACCCAGCTGGGTGGCTGGGTGCAGGCCAATCCGTGGCTGGCCAACGGGCCGGCGCGGATCATCCTCAACGAGGTGGTCAGCGGCAACCCCACGCAACTGCGCGGCGCGATCGAGGTCGGCGGCCAGCGCGCCGAGGTCATCGTGGCCAACCCTGCGGGCATCGCCGTCGATGGCGCCACCTTCATCAACGCCAGCCGCGCAACCCTGACCACCGGCACCCCGCAGCTCGATGCGGCAGGCGGCCTGGACGGCTACGTGGTGCGCGGCGGCACCGTGAGCATCGACGGCGCTGGATTGGATGGGTGCGAAGAACGCCATCAGCACCGAAGGCTCGCATGTGAGCGGCACGCAGGGCGTGATGCTCGATGCCGGGCGCCTGCTCAACATCGTCGAGGGGCGCAACACCAGCAGCGCCAGCGCCGACTTCGACAGGAAGCGCTCCAGTCCGATCAAGGACCCGGTCTTCATGCAGAACCGGGCATCCGGCACCGGCATCGACGTCAAGACCGACACCGCCGCGGCGAGCACCCTCACCAGCAGCCAGGGCGGCGTCCTGCTGCGGGGCGGGGCAGTGAACCTGCAGGGCGTGCAGGTCGCAGTTGCCAAGGACATTGCCATCGAAGGCAGCGAGGTCAATATCGTCGGGGCCACGAACCGCAGCCAAGTCAGCGGGGAGCAGCGCCAGCGTGGCGGCGACTTCGGCCCCCTGGGCCTGCACGACCTGGGGCATGGCCTGGGGGCGAAGAGCGCGGACACGCTAAACGCCGAGACCACCACCCTCGCGCGCACGACGCTGAACGGCGCCAACGTCAGCATCAGCGCCACCGGAGCGGATGGCAAAGGGGGTGACCTGCACATCGCCGGCACCACCATCGACACCCCCGGCACCCTGAACCCGAACGCCGGGACCCTGTCCCTGGACACCCAGAGCACGGTGGCCACGCTGGAGACCGGCAGCCAGCGCAAGGACTTCTCGTGGCAGCAGCAGGCATCGCGCGGCAGCAGCGACGAGACCACGCACTACAACCTGTTCAATGTCGGCACGCTGGCGGTCGACGCCCATCGGGTACAGGCCGGGCTGGGCGCGAGGGACAGCCTCGACCAGCTCGCCAGGCAGCCGGGCATGGGCTGGATCGAGCAGCTCAACGCCGATCCCAATCTCAGCGGCAAGGTCGACTGGGCCAGGGTCGAGGAGGCGCACCGCAACTGGGACTACAAGCAGCAGGGCCTCACGCCCGAGGGCGCGGCCATCGTGACGCTGGCGGTGGCGTACTTCACGGCCGGAGCGGCATCGGGCCTTGGCGCCAGTGCCGGCACGGCCGTGGGTGGGACAGCCGGCACAGTCGCCGGGGGCGCGGTCACGGCCGGCGTCACCGCGCTGGCGAGCCAGGCGAGCGTGGCGTTGATCAACAACCGGGGCGATATCGGTGGGGCGCTGAACGACCTGGGGTCCAGCGCCAGCGTCAAGAGCCTGCTGACAGCCATCGCCACGGGCGGGGTGCTGGCGGGGCTGAACCTCGATCCGACGGGCTTGCCGACAACGGGAGGCGGAGCGCAGCCCTTCATGACGCAGCTCAGGCAGAACCTCACGGCAGGCGCGGCCCGAGCCGTGATCGACACGGCCATCAATGGCGGCAGCTTCGAGGAGAACCTGAGGGACGGTCTGAGGACTGCGCTACTGGACACCGTTGCCGCGCAAGGTGCCAATGCGATCGGCGACAACTTCGAGGGCTTCACCAACAAGGTAGCTCAAGATGACTAGAGATGCGCTGACCACAGCTGGCTACTTGGATCAATGGATCAAGTTCTTTGAATCATCCATTTCGGACAGCATCCAACGGATCTCCGAGCCCTCAAAGAACCCAGCATATCGGCCGCAGTATGTTCGAGACTTAGCCTTCATGCACGCGAAGGTGATGTATTACCGCTATTCTCGTGGCGACCCAACCTCCGACTTGGCCCAATACTTCGACCCGCTACTTCTCTTTTGGGAAGAGTCGGAACGTCTAGGTAAGGGCGTTTGGACGCCAGAACAGAAGTACAAGCGGCAAACATGGTCCGTCAACATCGATCAGTACATCGACTGCTTTTGGTTGATTGGTTTGGCGCTTGCACTAGATATCTCAGAGTCGCAGTGGCGGCGGCTAGTTTCCCTGTGCGGCAATGATGGCGAGGACCGGCTGTTGGACCGAATCATTGCCACCAGATCGCCGCAACGCAAGATTGGCCACGCGCTGATTTACCCCAAGCCATACCAAGGACTTTTGGAGGCGATCGACGCATCGTCCAACATGCAGGCGCTCAAGCTTAGCGAGTTTGTCGGACTCTGGTACAAGGAACTGGCTGGCGCCGTGAAGTCGGGAAGGCGCACGCAAGCGTATTCCTCTCGGGTCCCTTATTGGTATGAGTACCACAAGCCAATGAGGGGTGCGTACTTCGGCTACTGGTGCGTCGAGGCGGTGGCTGCCGTGAAAGCGTTCGGCCTGGACGACAGCCTCTGCGTAGGACACCCTCATTATCCGGGCGATCTTCTTCGCCCCGAACAGGTCACAGCGCCCGACGTGTCGCGCCTCCTGCCCGACTTGGCGGCAACGATCGGCGCTCCACCTGAACCGCCGTTCACAGGTGAGCCGCGTCACCTTACAAAGTGGGAAGCGTTCAAGATGCTGGTCAAGAGCAAGCTGAACTCCTAGCGAGACATCGGCGGGACCAACGATGCGCGAGACAGCCTGTCGTTCAGGCGGCCGCGACGTCAACATCCGCACCACGACCACCACCAACCAAGTCGGCCCGAACGGCAACATCCGAATCGACCGCGTGGCGGGCCTCTATTGAGGAGAAACCAAAGGACGAGTTGAAGAACGCGATCCTGGTGGAGTTCGGGGCCATGATGTGTCCTTGAAAAGGAGGCAACTTCACTCGGCCAAGAGCCGCATCGATCTGCACACTGCTGGAACAAGACAGGTTGCTTCGGGACGAATTCGAGGCAGTTCATTCCCCTTAAGCCGCCACGAATGCCCCGTGCAACCCCAGCGGCAAGGCGCGGGGCAGGACCGCCTGCGCCACCGGCCCCGCGCCCAGCCGGTCAGCCTCGAAGCAGGACAGCACCGTCTTCCCTCGCGCCAGGTCGAGCACGGTTCCCAGAACCCAGCCCGGCCGCCGGCCGTCGGGCACGAAGACATGCTCCTCCACCATCGCCTGCGGCCCGTACACGAAGCGCTGCGAGCGGCCGGTCTCGACATCGGTGCGCGCGATCGCGCCGAAGCCCGGCCGCCCCTTCACCTGCTGCGTCGCATGCACCACGCTGCGGTGACGCAGCCCCACGCGGCGCGGATCGATGCGCGGGAACTCCGCCTCGAGTTCCAGGACGTTCTGCGTGGCGCGGCCGGTGCCGAGGTCCAGGGTGGCCACGGTCAGGCGGGGTTCGGCGCTCCTCACCAGGCGCCCGCGCATCAGTTCGCGGTTGGTGGTGAAGATCGAGCTCGCATCCTCCGAGCGCGCGTAGTCGATGTGGATCCGCGTGCCGCCCGGCGTGGCCTCTTCCCATGCGTTGCCCACATGGAACAGGAAGCCGGCCGGCAGCGTCAGCAACTGCCGCTTGTCCCAGTCCTTCTTGTCGATGACGAGGGCACGCATGCCCAGCTCGGGCCGCCACACGTGCGCATCGAGGAAGCTGGTACCAGCGGCCCGTCGCTTGCCCTCGCTGTCGTAGACCAGCGGCGGCATCAGGAAGACCAGGTGCCGCTCGGTCACGGCGAAGTCGTGGACCATCGGCAGGTCGGCCACCGGCACCGCGGCGGCGCGGCGCAACCGGCCCTCGGGCCCGATCTCGTAGAGCGCCAGCAGCGCCTGGGCGCTGCCGATGCCGAAGTTCCAGACCGTGCCGTCCGGGTCCACCTTGGGGTGGGCCGAGAAGGGCATGCCTGCGAGGTCGGCGCGCCAGGTCTTCGGGCCCAGCGTGTCGAGCGTGCGCGCGTCGATGCGCGTGGCGGAGCCACCTTCCCACAAGGCGAGCACTTCGCCCTGCAGCGGCAGCACGCTGGTGTTGGCGACATTGATGCTGTCGGCCGATGTGGGCGGCTCGACGCCCGGCGGCACCGTGCCGAAGGCCTCGGTCAGCCGCCGGCCGGCGCGCACCTCGGCCACGCGCTTGGGCGTGGCGACGTAGCGGCCCTGGTGATGCACCTGGCGTCCCTCGATGACGAGGCGCTGCACCATGCCGTCGCCGTCGAACCAGTGGTGGTAGCGCTGGCCGCCCAGGTCGTGGCCGGCCGGGCCGATGCGGTAGAGCGTGCCGGCCACTGCGTCGGGAAAGCGCCCGCGCACCTGGGCGGGCGCCAGCGGCAGGTCGCCCGGCGCAGAGGCGAAGCCCAGCTTCCACGGAGCGTCGGAGGCTTCGAAGTCGGACTGCCAGTCGTCGGCCGTGGCCGCGTGGGCGAGCAGCGGAGCGAGGAGGGGTGTCGCGCCGGCCGTGGCCAGCAGGCGCAGGAGTTCGCGTCGTTGCATGGCTCGCCTCAGCGCAGGTGGATCACGGTCTGGAGATCGGCATTCAGCTGGAGCGCCGCCGCGTCGAAGCCCGGTGCCCCGCGGTCGCCCTTGGCATCGTTGGAGAAGCCGTAGCGCTCGGTGGGCAGGCCCATCAGGTTGGTGTCGAGCTTGCCGTTGCCGTTCTCGTCGGCGAACACGCGCAGCGCGTAGCGCCCTGGGGCCAGGCCGGGGAAGGAGAGCCTGGCCGCGCCGGCGCTGGCCTGCACGATCTGCGCGGCCACCGTCTTGTTGCTCTCGTAGCCTTGGGCGCTGTCGTAGAGCGCCACGTAGAGCGGTGTCGGTGCCGCAGGGCCGTCGACGACGCTCACATGCAGGTCGGCCGCCAGCGCGCCCAGCGGGGCGAGCAGGGCGGCGGCGAGGAGGGGAAGCTTGTTCATGAGGGCCTCTTGGAAAGTGAGGCCCCGACGATCGCGCAGGCAGGCCGCGCTGCCCAGCGCGATGCGACGAGATGCGGGATCGCGGCGCGAAGCGCCTTGTCGCGCGAGCGAAGCGCCGAGAATCCGGGGGAGGGCGGTTCTAGGGCGGCCCCGCAGCCTCTTCGTTCGACGAAGCGAACAGGTCCCAGGTCGCCATGAAAAGCGCCGCCACCACCGGCCCGATGACGAAGCCGTTCACCCCGAACAGCGCCATGCCGCCCACCGTGGACATCAGCACGATGTAGTCGGGCATCTGCGTGTCCTTGCCCACCAGGATCGGGCGCAGCACGTTGTCGACGAGGCCGATCACCACCACGCCGAAGACGATCAACGCGACGCCTTCCCAGACGTGGCCGGTCGCCAGGAAATAGATGGCCACCGGCAGCCAGATCAGCGCCGCCCCGACCGCGGGCAGCAGCGAGAGAAAGGCCATCAGCGCTGCCCACAGCAGCGCGCCCTGCACGCCCAGCACCCAGAAGGCCAGCCCCCCCAGGGCGCCTTGCACGGCGGCCACCGCCACGTTGCCCTTGACGGTGGCGCGGATCACGGTCGTGAACTTGTTGAGCAGGAAGTGCGTGTGTGGCCGCGCTATCGGCAGCGCCTCGCGGATGAGCTTCGACAGCGCGGCGCCGTCGCGCAGCAGGAAGAACAGCATGTAGAGCATCAGCGCGAAGCTCACCACGAAATCGAAGGTGTTCTGCCCGATATTGAGCGCCTGCGTGGCGACCAGTTGGCCGGTCTGGGCGGCGCCCTGCGCGATCCGGGACAGCATCGCCTCCACGTTGCCCAGGCCGAAGCGGTCGAGCAGGTTGAGCAGCCACTGCGGCATGGCGCCGAGGACCTGCTGGAAGTAGCGCGCAAAGTTGATTTCGCCCGTGCGGATGCGCTGCGTCACCAGCGAGGCCTCCTGCACCAGCGAGACCGTCACCATCGCCAGCGGGATGATCACGATCACCAGGCAGATCGCCAGGGTGGCCAGCGCTGCCAGGTTGTGGCGCCCCGGCATGCGCTTGAGCAGCCGCCTGTAGAGCGGGGTAAACAGGATGGCCAGCGCCACGGCCCAGAGCACCGCGCCGAAGAAGGGCAGCAGGATCCAGAAGAAGGCGGCCGTCACGGCCGCGAGCAGGAGGAGGAAGACCGTGCGCTGCAGATCGGGTGAATTCATGGCCCGGCGACTGTAGCCGAGGCCGGGCCATGGGCCTGTCAGCGGGCAGCCCGTGCCGGCGCCGCCGGCGCGGCAAGGCTGGCGGTCAGCGCGAGGCTCGTGGCAGCGCCACCGGCGCCAGCGTGGCGCGCAGGCGCTCGTCGGCAGCGGGGCTGGCGGCGACCTCGGCTTCCAGCGCCTCCTCGACATTGCCGATGTGGTCCAGCATCAGCTGGCGCGCGCGCTTCATCTCGCCCGCCTCGAGCGCGGCGACGATGGCCGCATGCTCGGCGCAGGACTGTCCCGCCTCGTGCGTGGACTGGAACAGCGTGGCCGCCAGCGTGGTGCGCGCCGTGAGGTCGCGCAGCACGTCGCACAGCAGCCGATGGCCCATCTGATCGGCCAGGCAGACGTGGAAGTCGGCCAGCAGGAAGGCGCGGGTGGCGGCGTCGGCGCCGGCGATGGCGCGCTTCTCGTCGGCGATGTGCTCGCGCAGCTTGCGGATCACCTTCGACAGCGGCCGACCCGACTCGGCCAGGATGCCCGCCTCGATGATGCGGCGCGCTGCGAAGGCATCGCGCGCCTCCTCGGCCGAGGGCTCCACCACATACCAGCCGCGGCGCGACTGCACCTCGACGAAGCCCCGCGCCTGCAGCTGCATCAGCGCCTCTCGCACCATGGTGCGGCTGACCCCGAAATTCTCCGCCAGCTGCTGCTCGCCGAGGCGCTCGCCGGGCGCGAGCTTCTGGGCGAGGATGGCTTCGACCACGCGTGCGGCAATGGTGGTGGGGGTGACATCGGTGGTAGTCATTGGAGTACCTTCGCCTTCGGCTACGGTGCTATTCGCCTTCGGAGCGGCCGTGCGGCTCATGGCGCGCTAGTGTGCCGGATGAGCAGCGTGCGCCGCGTGCGCTGCGGCAACCGGCGAATCGGGCTCGGCCAGCGGCTGGTCTTCCGGCGAGTGGGTGCCGTCCAGCACGGCACGGGCACGCTCGCGGTCGATGTCGCCTTCCCAGGCTGCGATCGCGACGGTGGCCACGCAGTTGCCGATCAGGTTGCCCAGGGCGCGGGCGATGCCCATGAACCAGTCCACCGACAGCACCAGCACCAGCCCGATCGCGGGAATGGCGGGAATCGCATGCAGTGTCGCGGCCAGCACCACGATGGCCGAGCCCGGCACGCCGTGCGCGCCCTTGGACGTGACCAGCGCGATCGCAAGGATGGCCAGCAGGTCCGACATCGAGATCGGCGTGTTGGTCGCCTGCGCGATGAAGACGGCCGCCAGCGTGATGTAGATCGAGAAGGCGTCGAGGTTGAAGGAGTAGCCGGTCGGGATCACCAGGCCCACCGTCGAGTCGCGGATGCCCATGTGGCGCAGCTTGGCCATGATCTGGGGCAGCACGCTGTCCGACGAGGTGGTGGCGAAGACGATGGCGAGCTCTTCGCGCAGGTAGCGCAGCAGCTTGATCAGGCTGAAGCCCGAGAGCCTCATCACGAAGCCCAGGATCACGAACACGAAGACGAGCACCGAGGCATAGAACAGCACCACCAGCATGCCGAGCTGCTTGAGCGAGCCGATGCCGTACTTGCCCACCGTGAAGGCGATGGCGCCCAGCACGCCCAGCGGCGCCAGCTTGATGATGATGCCCATGATCTTGAAGAGCACCAGCGACAGCGAGTCCACCACCATCGCCACCGGCTTGCCGAGGTCGCCGAGCAGCGCCAGCGCGCAGCCGAACAGCACGGCGAACAGCAGCACCTGCAGCACGTCGCCGGTAGCGAACGCGTTGACCACCGTGGTCGGGATCAGCTTCATCAGGAACTCGACCGTGCCCCCGCTGGTGAGTTTGTCGGCATTCGACGCATAGGCGCTCATCGCCGCCGGGTCGAGCGCGCGCGGGTCCACGTTCATGCCCACCCCGGGCTTGAACACGAAGGCCAGCACCAGGCCCAGGGCCAGCGCGATGGTGGTCAGCACCTCGAAGTAGATCAGCGCCTTGACGCCGACCCGGCCCACCCGTTTGAGGTCGCCCGCGCCGGCGATGCCGTGCACCACCACGCAGAAGACCAGCACCGGGATGATCATCTTGATCAGCTTGATGAAGCCGTCGCCCAGCGGCTTGAGCTTCACGGCGAAGTCGGGGAAGAACAGGCCCGCCGCCACGCCGAGTACCAGCGCGATGACCACCTGACCGAAGAGCGATTTGGCGAAACGGGGCATTTCTTGTCTCCGTGATGGTTGCATGCAAGACAAAGAGGATCTTGCATACAAGCAATGTAGGCAAGATTTTGCGATTTTGCTTGCGGGTATTCCCGGAGATAGGTCGACCGGCTCGCTGTTCTGGGAGAAGAAGTCGTAGGCGAGGTGGCGTGTGGATCCCTGTCGAGCGCGTCGAAGGTGGATTGCTCAGCGGTGGAGCGTACTTGCGGACCGTCCCGGACTTTACCGGGGTCAACAACCTGCTCAGCCTGCCGGAACTCCCCACGATGAACAGCCTGCTGGCGCAGGCTCTGTATGGCTATCGGGGGCTGGGTCAATGAGCACCCGGAAAGAAAGCCGCGTCACGGCACAGTTCGCTGTGGTGGACCAGCACAGGGTTCGGCGTGTCGTGACTGAGCGCACAGACTTCATGCACATTACAACGCTCGATGGGCGCCATGAGGCCCCGATCCCCGGCCTCAAGGAGTACTTGATGGACGGGAGGCAATGTGAATAAGAACGATGAGAACTCGTTCGAAACCCCCGGCGGTGGCTTGCAACTGACCCGCGCGTAGTGCGCGCCGCCTGGCGCGCACGCAGGTGCACGATTGCGGCGCCGACGCGCGCCGCATCTATGCTTTGCCGGGCGATGTCCTCGGCGTTACAGGGAGACGGGCGACATGGAAGGCGTATGGACCGCCCCGGTGATCGCGCAGCTGATGATGGCTCCGGCACTGGTCTGTGTGGCAGCGAATCGCCGCGAATGAGTCAGGCTGCGTGGGCCGCATTGCGGGTTGCGTTGCTCGCTTGCTTCCAATGGACCATCGGCAGACCGGGAACCGGCGAGCGGAAAAACGGGATCCGGGTCCCCATCAGGCTTCCAAGGTAGACCGTTCTCAGGTCCGCGCCACCGAAGGTAATGCTGGCCAACCAGGGGGCGATCGTTCCCCGTGCGCTCTGCATGTCCTCCACCCGGAGCGTCCCGTTGGCCATGCGCTCCAGCAGTCGTGCGCTCGCAACCGAATCGCCATCGTCCAGCAGGATCCGCTTGTCTCCCTGCGGCGTCACCGCGATCAGCTGATCGGTCATGATCAAGGTGCACCAGAGGTTCCCGTGCACGTCGAATGCAATGCCGTCGGGCATCCCGCCGAGATGACTGGGACCGAACGTCTCGCGGTTTACAAGGGCGACCCGGCCGGGCCTGGACTCGTCCAGCCGCATGCGCGTGATGCACGGTCCGGTCGTCTCGACGATGTACAGCCACTCTTCGCGGGCGTCGAGGCGAATTTCGTTGGTGAAGCGAAAGCCGTCGGCAACGACGTGCAGGCGTCCTCGCTCCACGACGGCGACATATCCGTCGCGCACCCTTGATGTCACGGCCGCTGTCCATGGGTTCACACGGGTGGAGACTGTCAACCAGATCCGGTCGCGCGAGTCCCGAAGCACGAAGTTGACCTTCCCGATGGGCATCCCGTCGATCCTGTCGTACAGGGTGCGGGTGGTACCGTCGCGCGTCATCACCTCGAGAAGATCCGTTCCGAAGTTCGAGATCAGGATGTCCCCGTTCGCCGCGAATGCCAGGCCATTCGGCAGCGTGCCCTGCGTGAACTTCGCCTGGTGGTCCTGGGTGGTGGCCTCCGAGTGACCCTGGAAGCCCTCGTCGGCCTTCTGCCCGATGAAGCGCTGCGATCCATCAGATGCGATGCGGGTGACGCCGCCGCGCGCGTCTGCGACCCAGAGCGTGCCGTCGGGCTCGGCCAGGATGCACTCCGGACGCTGCAAGTCTCGGCCGACGTAGCCGATCTGCGCGCGCTCGACGGAGAACCCGTCCAGCGGATTGGTCTTACTCACTTCGGGGCCGGTCGCCGTCAGAGGTCCATCTGGATGCCGAGAGGCGGGAGCACGCGCTGCAGATGCGCAAGTTCGCCTCGCATGTGCGTCTTGAATTGGTCCGGCGGCAGGATCCAGGGCTCCATTCCATTGCTCTTGAGCTTCGCGACCAGGGCAGGATCGCGCAGCGTCCTGGAAAAGCCGTCGTGCAGCGCAGCCAGGATGGCCGGGGGCACGTTCGGCGGCGCCAGGATCGTCACGTACGAGGGCAGATCGACGTCCTTCACCCCGATTTCTGCGAATGTGGGGACTTGGGGGAGCGAGGCCGCACGCTTGTTTCCCGTGATCCCGAGCGCCTTGAGTTTGTTCGACTCGAGGAATGGCCACACGACGGCGGTCCCGACGAACATGAGGTCGACGACGCCGGAGAGGAGGTCGGTCATGAAGTCGCCCCTGTAGGGGACGTGCAGAAGGTCCACTCCGGCGGACTTCGCGAACAGCGCTCCCACGACATGGGTCGAATTGCCGTTGCCCGCCGATGCGTAGCTGATCCTGCCCGGTGCGTTCTTCGCTGCGTCGAGCACGTCCTGGACGCTGTTGAAACGGGAGCCCGCCCTCGTCACCATGATGAACCCCTCGCCCACCGCGACGGGCGTGACGGGAGTGAAACCATCGATGGGATCGTAGGGGATCTTCTTCATGAGAACGGCGGTGGTCAGGTGACCAGCTGTCGTGAAGAGGACGACCGATCCGTCCGGCTTGGAGCGGGACACCTCGGCGGACGCGATCGTGGCCGCGGCCCCGGGCTTGTTCTCGACGATCGCATTGCGGCCGGTGACGGTGCGATAGGCTTCCGCGAACCACCGGGCCGAAGCGTCCAGGGCATTCCCCGGCGGAAACGGCATGATCATCCGCAACATGTCAGGCAGCACGGCCTGGGACCGGCCGAGCGCCGGCGACAGAGCCGCACATGTCGCAATGAGGGCGTGGCGGCGGGTCAGGGAGGTGGTCGTGTTCATGCTAGCTCTTTTGGGGCCTTCGAGTGCGTGAGCAACTTAAGTGTTGACCGTGAGCGCGAGCGGCATCAGGTCGGCCGGCTGCTTGCGCGTCTCCAGATACATCTGCAGCCAGTTCGCCCACTCGACCATCAGGTGGTCCACGTGGCCGGACACGAGGGCCTGCGGCGCGGCGGCGCCCCACCAGACGATGAACCGGGCTTCGAATCCGGAGGGCCTGTCGCGCAGCTGATGCGCCATGTAGGCAAAGGTCTGCCCATTCCGGCAGACGCCACGGCCCAGCCACCTGTGGGGAAACTCGGGGTCCATGGGGACCGGCAACTCGGCGTCGTCCGGCAGGACTTCCAATCGCAGCAGGCTGGGCATCGCGGTATGGCCAGCGATTTCGAGGATGCCGATCACCCCGCCCTCGAGCATCAGCTTGCCGAGATGGTCGGGGTGAGCGCGCTGCATGGCCATGCTGTTGGCGCCGCTGTAGCCGGTTCGCACCCAGTCCAGGAATTCCGCGCTGTTGCCTTCGGACACGAGCGCGGTCGCCCTCGATTCGACCCACTCGCCCTTGGAGGCAGCGGCCCACGCTTCCTTCTTCGCGTCCGACTCCTCCAGCTCCTTCGCGAACAGCTTCGCCATGCCTTCCGTGCCCAGCTTGTCCATCAGCAGGCTCATCATGTGCCTGGCGCGGCGCACTTCCATGCGGCGGATCGTGTCCTGCGAGAGGGTCTCGCCGTTCTTTTGAAAAACGAATTTCTGCATGTCGGTTCTCCGGGTTGAATGCGATGCGGTTGGGGGGGCTCCACGGCCGCGCGGCCGGGATCAGGCGTGTTCAAGGCTGTTGTTGACTACACGTATGGATAAAGTCTAGTGTCGACGCTACGCCATGCATGTCAGGGTTTACGAGGACGGAGATGAACAGCCTCGAGCCCTGCCGCCGGCTTCGCCAGGCCTCCTCCTGTACGGACGTATAAGATGGCGGAGCAATGCAGACCACGGCCAAATCTCCCCCGCGTCGCCTTTCCCCCGGCGCCAGTTCGACAGGTCCGAAGCGACGGGCGGACAGCGAGGCGACCCGCCAGCGAATCCTCAATTGCGCCGAGAAGCTGTTCGCCGATGCGGGCTTCCATGCCACCTCGGTGCGCGACATCGCGACGCTGGCGGAATGCCAGTTCGCCCTCATCGGCTACCACTTCGGCTCAAAGTCGGAACTGTTGGACCATGTGCTTACGCGCCGTTCGTCCGTCCTGAACGAGGAGCGGATGGAGCGGCTCGATCGCCTTCGCGATCGCAGCAAGGGAAAGCCGATCGCGATCCGCGAACTGGTCGAGGCTTTCGTCGGGGCCATCATGGAGCGCGCAGGCCAGGGCGACGCTGGATGGTCCAACTACACCCGGTTGATTGCCGCGATCGCCATCAGTGCGGAGTGGAGCTACCTGACGGACAAGCATTTCAACCAGGTGGCGCGCCAGTACGTTGCCGAGATGAAGCGGTCTCTGCCGAAGGTCACCGACGAGCGCCTGCACCAGGCGTTCTTCTTCCTGCTGGGCGCCATGTGCACCGTCTGCGCGCGGCCCGATCGGGTCGAGACGCTGTCGCAAGGTCGTTTCGGCTCCAAGGAAGTCGCTCACATGACCGAGAGCCTGTACACGTTCCTCGCGGCGGGGATCACGGCCGTAGCGCGGGATGCAGGTGCAAACAAGACCGCGGGCATGCCGCGGTAGGCAAGCAAGGCGGCATCGCCGTCATGCCGAGGCGGCATTTCCGCGCCACCGCAACGGCTTGTACCCTCCCGGGCATCTGCACCGAGACACCATGCCCTCCTACTGCATCGCGAATATCGAAGTCCACACGCCTGACATCTACGATTCCTATCGACGTCAGACGGCCGGCACGTTGCCGAAGTTCGGCGGACGGTTCCTTGTCCGTGGCGGCGTCACCGAGGTCGCCGAAGGGTCCTGGCAGCCTGCGAGGCTCGTCGTCATCGAGTTCCCGTCGATGGACGATTTGCAAGCTTGGTATCGGTCTCCGGAGTATCAGTCGATCGTCCGAGGCCGGCGCGAGGGCGCCCGCTCGGACGTGGTGTTCGTGGAAGGCTTTGCTCCTTGAAGCCGATCGGCATCCGACCACACAGAGGCAAGTGCACGGGCGGTGACGGCCGATGCGTTGCCTGTGCCATCGATGCGCGGCTGCGGCCACTTTGTCCGACCCCCCCGCCTCCCTCCACGTGATCCTCCAAAGATGAACACCGCAATCAGCCTCGACGACAAGTACACGGCCGTCTCGGGCCTGGCCTACATGAATGGCACGCATGCGCTGGTGCGACTGCCCATGCTGCAGCGTGAACGCGATGCCGCGGCAGGCCTCGACACAGCCGGCTTCATCAGTGGCTACCGCGGCTCGCCGCTGGGCGGCTACGACCAGGCGCTGCAGAAGGCGAAGCAGCACCTGGACCGCCACCACGTAAGCTTCTTGCCGGGCATCAACGAGGAACTGGCGGCGACGGCCGTGTGGGGCACGCAGCAGGCGAACCTGCGGCCTGGAGCGAAGTACGACGGTGTCTTCGGAATCTGGTACGGGAAGGGCCCGGGCGTGGACCGCAGCGCGGATGTGTTCCGGCACGCCAACCAGGCCGGCACCTCCGCGCACGGAGGAGTGCTTGCACTGGCGGGCGACGACCACAGCGCGAAGTCCTCGACGATGGCGGCGCAGACCGACCACCTGTTCCAGGCGGTGGGCATGCCGGTGCTCGCGCCGGCCACCCTGCAGGACTTCATCGACCTTGGGCTGCATGGCTTCGCGATGTCCCGCTTCACCGGCCTGTGGGTCGGCATCAAGTGCGTCACGGACTGCGTGGAGAGCGCCGGCATCGTCGATGTGTCGCCCGACAGGATCCGCCCGGTGCTGCCGCAGGGACTCGACTTGCCGCCGGGAGGACTGAACATCCGCTGGCCCGAGGAGGGTTTCCTTGCGATGGAGCAGCGGCTCATGCAGCACAAGCTGCCCGCGGCTCTGGCCTATGCGCGCGCGAACCGGCTCGATCGCGTGCACTTCGATTCGCCGGGCGCGCGCCGCGGCATCGTGACCTCCGGCAAGTCGTGGCTCGACGTGATGCAGGCCCTGGAGGACCTCGGCATCGACGCGACGGCCGCGCGCGAGCTCGGCCTGAAGGTCTACCAGGTGACGATGCCCTGGCCGCTGGAACCGGAAGGCCTTGTGGCTTTCGCGCAGGGCTGCGAAGAGCTGCTGGTCGTCGAGGAGAAGCGCGACCTGCTGGAGAGCCAGGCCAAGCAGGTGCTTTACGGGCGGCCTGCCGCGCCGCGCGTGATCGGAAAGGCCGGCGCCGATGACCTGCTGTCCGCCGCGGGCGAAATCGATCCCGCGATCGTGGCCCGCGCGGTCGCGAAGTGGCTCGGTCTAGCAGGGCCGCTCGCCACTCGTCGCATCGCCGCCATCGACGCGGCGGTGCGCGCTGCCGAGGTGCACAAGCCCTCGGAGCAGCGAACGCCCTATTTCTGTTCGGGTTGCCCACACAACACCTCGACCAAAGTGCCGGAGGGCTCGCGCGCGCAGGCGGGCATCGGCTGCCACTACATGGCGCAGTGGATGGACCGCGAGACCGAGACATTCACGCAGATGGGCGGCGAGGGCGCGAACTGGGTCGGCCAGTCCCGCTACGTGAGCGACGGCCACGTGTTCCAGAACCTGGGCGACGGTACGTACTTTCACTCCGGCCATCTCGCGATCCGACAGGCCGTCGCGGCCGGCACCTCGATCACATACAAGATCCTGTTCAATGACGCCGTCGCCATGACGGGCGGCCAGGAACACGACGGCCGCCTCACGCCGGCTTCGATCGCGCGGCAGGTGCTGGCCGAAGGCGTGCGCGAGGTGGTGGTGGTCACGGACGATCCGGCCAAGTACCCGGCGGGGTTCTTCCCTGCCGGCGTGCAGGTGCATCCGCGCACCGAGCTCGACCTCGTGCAGCGGCGCCTGCGCGAGATCCCGCAGGTGACTGCGCTCATCTTCGACCAGACTTGCGCGGCCGAGAAGCGCCGCCGCCGCAAGAAAGCCGCGATGCCGCAGGAGCAGCGGCGCGCCTTCATCCATTCCGGGGTCTGCGAAGGCTGCGGTGATTGCGGCGTGCAGTCCAACTGCGTATCGATCGAGCCGCTGGAGACCGACTTCGGCCGCAAGCGCCGCATCAACCAGTCGTCCTGCAACCAGGACCTGTCATGCGTGCAAGGCTTCTGCCCGAGCTTCGTGACGGTGACCGGCGGCAAGCCGCGCAAGGCACTCGCCGCTGCCGGCGATGGCGGTGGCAAGCCGATGCCAGCGTTGCCGGACACCCAAGTGCCCGCAATCGCAGCACGTTATGGCTTGCTCGTGACCGGTGTGGGCGGAACCGGCGTCATCACCATCGGGCAACTGCTCGGCATGGCCGCGCACCTGGAAGGCAAGGCCGCGAACGTACTGGACATGACGGGCCTGGCGCAGAAGGGCGGCGCCGTCACAAGCCACGTGCAGATCGCGCCCTCGCGCGATCTCCTGCACGCGCCCAAGCTCGCGGCCGCGTCAGCCGACGCGGTGATCGGCTGCGACCTTCTGGTGACGGCCGGCAGCGACGTGCTCGCTCGGCTGCGGCGAGCCCACACCCGCGTCGTCGTGAACACCGACTCGCCGCCGACCGGCGCGTTCACGCGCGACGCCGAATGGAGCCTGCCGGGCGACCAGCTGCTGGACGCTGTCACGCAGGTCGTGGGGACGGACCATGTCGCCAGCGTGCCAGCCGCATCGCTTGCAGCGGCCCTGCTCGGGGACGCGATCGCTGCCAACGCATTCCTGCTGGGATTCGCGTGGCAGAAAGGTCTGATCCCGCTGGCGGCGGCCTCGATCGAGCGCACGATCGAGCTGAATGCAGTGGCCGTCGAGATGAACCGTCAGGCCTTCCGGTGGGGACGCGCGGCTGCCGCGGACCTGCCCTCGGTCCAGGCGGCCGCGCGGCCCGCGCAAGTGATCCAGTTCGTGCCGCGCCTCACGCAGACGCTGGAGCAACTGGTCGAGCACCGTGCGGGCCACCTGATGGCCTACCAGTCGGCTGCGCTCGCGGCCCGCTACCGCACGTTCGTGGAGCGTGTCGCGCAGGCCGAGTCGGCACTCGGAGGCGGCCGGCGTCTCGCCGAGGCTGTGGCCCGTTCCTATGCGAAGCTTCTCGCGTACAAGGACGAGTACGAGGTCGCGCGGCTGTACGCCGACCCGAAGTTCCGCGAGCAACTCGACGCGGCGTTCGAAGGCGACTGGCGTCTCACCTACAACATGGCGCCGCCGGTGCTTCCCGGCCGCGATCCGCAGGGCCACCTGCGCAAGCGCGAGTTCGGCCCGTGGATCGCTTGCCTCTTCCCCCTGCTGGCGCGTCTGAAGGGGTTGCGCGGGACGGCCTTCGACGTGTTCGGCTACACGGCGGAGCGGCGCGAGGAGCGCCGGCTCATCGCGGACTACGAACGACTCGTCGAACACGTGCTGCACAGGCTCCACCCCGGCAACCACGGCCAGGCGATCGCGTTGGCCGTCCTGCCCGAGCAGGTGCGCGGCTTCGGCCACGTTAAGGAGAAAGCGATCGCGAGGATGCGGGCCGAGCAGGCGCGCCTGCTGGCCCTTTTCGACGCGGCTCCAGTGCCCGAAGTACGCGAGGCGGCCTGACGTGAACCGCGAGCAGCTGGTCCGCGTCGGCGGCAGCGACGTGCCCGAACGCGAAGCCACTTGCTGCGCGGTGCCGAATACGGGCAGCACTACCAGGTGGCGGAGGGCACGGCGCCCCGCCTGCTTGGCGGCGAAGCTCGCCTGGCGCCAGGCGATGTCGAGATTGTCTCGCCCACGCATGGCGTGCATCGCGTCCGCCGCACGCCAATGCTGTTGCAGAGTAGACTGCAGCTGGCCCCGTCTCGGGTCGCCGGATCGGAGCGCCATGTCGCCGCTTCGGCGCCGCCGAGTTGCGGCTTTTGGAATGACATGAACGTTAGGCAGCTGCGATACTTCCTCCAGGTCGCCGAAGTCGGCAGCGTGACGCGCGCAGCGGAGGTCCTGCACATCGCCCAGCCGGCGTTGTCGCGCCAGATTCGCTCGCTCGAAGAAGACCTCGACGCGACTCTGTTCCACCGTTCCGAACGCGGCATCGCGCTCACGGAGGCCGGGGCATGCCTTCGCGAGAGGGCCGTCGAACTGCTGCGGCACTTCGATCGGGTGCGCTCGGAGGTTCGAGACCGGTCTGGCGATCCCAGGGGTGAGCTGACGATCGCGCTGCCTCCGTCCATGTCGGAGCTGCTCGCATTTCCGGTCGTCCAGCGATTCAGGACCAGCTTCCCCAACGTCTTGCTGAGAGTATTCGAAGCTTCTAGCGGGGTCCTCGACGCGTGGTCGATGGTTGCACACGGCAAGGCCGACTTGGCGGTGGTGGGCTCCGGAGAACCGCTCGCCAGTCTCGAAGCCTACCCATTCATCGAAGAGCCAATGGGCCTGATCGGCCCAGCCGAATCAGGTCTTGCCTTGGACAAGCCGGTGACCCTCGAAGATCTCGTCGATCGGCCGATGGTCATGACAAGCCGCCCCAACGTGGGCCGCATGTTCTTGGAAAGTGCGATGGCCGAGCGCAATCTCCGCCTCAACGTCGCGCTGGAGGTCAATACTCGGCAGCTGGTGCTGAAGGCGGTCCAATCAGGGCTGGGCTTCACAACCTTGCCCTTGTGTTCCGGGTGCGAGCTGCTCGAGCGGGGTGCCATCTCCATGGCGCCGATCGAGGGCGTGGTGATCTCTTGGCTTTTGATCAAGGGTCGCGAACAGGGGTTGTCCGTCGCCGGCCAGCGCATGCAGCTCATGCTTCGTCAGGTTGCACACGAGCAGATATCCACCGGTCGCTGGCCACTCGCCAGGATGAAGGGCTTCATGCCGCCGGAGGGCGGGCTCCCTCCGCCGCTTTCCACGTGACACCCCGGATCGGCATCGCCTCCATGCTGAGAAAGCATTTCCACCGCTAGCGCCGGGTTGCTAGCCTCTCCTCGCGTCACATGACTACTAGAGGAGACAGTCGCATGAACAGGCGAAACATCATCGCCGCATCGATCGCATCGGTGCTGGGAACCCAACTGCACGCGCAGGGTAGCAACGACTATCCACGCCGCCCGGTCACGGTCATTTTTCCGTTCCCACCCGGATCGCCGGGCGATGTGGAAGTACGGGAAATCGGCAATGCAATGCAGAAGGCCACGGGTCAGCCGCTCGTCCTGGACTATCGCCCCGGCGCAAGCGGCACCATCGGCACGCAACTCGTCCAGCGTGCCGCACCGGACGGTTACACGCTCCTGTACGGCTCCACGACCTCGATCGTGACGTCGCCCGCCGTCATCATGAAGACGCCCTACAGCGGCACAGCCGACTTCGAGCCCATCACAGGCATTGGGCGCATCGACGCGGTGCTGCTCGTGCCGGCCAATTCCAAGTACCGCACCGCGCAGGAGCTTGCCGCGGCGATCAAGGCCAATCCGGGCAAGTTGAATTACGGCACGATCGGTCCTGGCTCGATGTCGCACCTGATCATCGAACTCTACCTGCGGACCATTGGCGCGCAAGCGACGCCTGTCGCGTACAAGGGGCCACCGCAGGCGGTGCAGGCGCTGATTGCAGGAGAAATCGACTTCCTCTCGGACAGTGTTGCGACATCCGGCGGCCTCATCGATTCCGGAAAGGTCCGACCGCTCGCAGTGGCAACCAACAAGCGCATGTCCCAGTTGCCTGACGTCCCGACATTGACGGAGACGGGCGTCAAGTTGGTCCTCGGGGTGTGGCTCGGGTTGTTTGCGCCCAAAGGAACGCCTCGTCCGATCCTGGATCAGTGGGCGATGTACGCGAGCGACTATTTCCGCGACGCCGACGCGCGTTCGAAGATGCTTGCGCGGGGCGTGGAACCGATCCCGAGCACGCCGCAGGAATTCGCGCGCCAGGTCGCAGCGGACGAGGCGCAGTGGCGGCCCCTGATCAAGTCGCTGAACATCCAGACTTGAAGTCGCGCGTCCGTCGGAGCGGGCAGCCTTCGGCTCGCCCGCTTCGTTTTGACCTCGCGTGCCCCTCGCCTCACCGCCACCGTCCAGTGCATGTCAGCCATGCCACGACAGTATTTCCCGAACTGAATCGCCATCCTTATTCTTGCCGATTCGACAAGCCGAAGGACGACGCAATGGAACGAATGAACGAAGCAGAAGTTGGCGCGAACGCTGACGCCCTCGTCGTGGACTGGGACGTCCCCATCACGATGGATGACGGAACGGTCCTGCGTGCCGACGTGTTCCGTCCCGTGGCGAAGGGCCGCTACCCCGTGATCCTCAGCTATGGTCCTTACGGCAAGGGATTGGCGTTCCAGGACGGCTATCCGGCTGCCTGGGAAGGCATGGTCCGCAGCAATCCCGATGTGGCCGAGGGCTCCAGCGGCCGCTATCAGAACTGGGAAACCGTGGATCCCGAGAAATGGGTGTGCGACGGTTATGTGTGCGTCCGGGTCGACAGCCGTGGCGCCGGCCGCTCGCCCGGACTGCTGGATCCCTGGTCGGAGCGGGAGAGCCGCGACATCTGCGAGGCGATTGCCTGGGCCGCAGCGCAGCCATGGAGCAGCGGCAAGGTCGGCATGAACGGGATTTCCTACTACGGCATGAACCAGTGGTTCACTGCGTCGCGCCGTCCCCCGGCGCTGGCGGCGATCTGCGTCTGGGAAGGCGCCGCCGACCTCTATCGGGACGCCGTGCGCCATGGCGGCATCCCTTGCACGTCGTTGTGGAAGGCCTGGTTCGAACCCCAGGTCCGGACCGTCCAGCACGGCGTCGGTGAGCGCGGTGCGCGCAGTCGCGTGACGGGTGAACTGGTTGCAGGCACCGAGACCCTGGATGAGGAGACGCTCCGGTCCAACCGGGTGGACTTCGCGCACGAACTGACGAGCCGGTCCCTCCGCCCCGATTCGTACTTCGAGACCCGGGCGGCACGATGGGACGCCGTCGACGTGCCGCTTCTCTCGGCGGGCAATTGGGGAGGGCTCGGCCTGCATCTGCGCGGCAACACCGAAGGGTTCATGCAAGCGGCATCCAAGCAGAAGTGGCTCGAGATGCATGGTGGCGACCACTGGTCTTCTTTCTACATCGCCAGTTCGGTCGCGCTGCAGAAGAGGTTTTTCGATCACTTCCTGAAGGGCGAGAACAACGGCTGGGACGCCGAACCTCCCGTGAACCTGAAGATCCGGCACGTGGACAAGTTCGTCGAGCGCAAGGAGCAGGCCTGGCCGCTGCCGGACACGCGCTGGACGCGGTATTACCTGGAGCCAGGCAATGCGGTCCTCGGCACTTCCGTCCCGGTGGACAACGCTTCCGTCACCTATGAGGGCCTCGGGCCGGGCCTGGTGTTCATGCTGCCGCCCTCGACCAGCGAACTGGAGGTGACGGGGCCGGTTTCAGCCCGCCTCTACGTTTCCTCCGAGACCGCCGACGCGGATCTCTTCCTGACCGTTCGACTGTTCACGCCCGACATGAAGGAAGTTACCTTCCAGGGCGCCAACGACCCGAACACGCCGATCACGCAAGGTTGGCTGCGTGCGTCCCACCGGAAGCTGGACGCAGCGCGCTCGAAGCCTTGGCGGCCCTGGCACTCGCACGACGAGATCATCCCGCTCGTGCCCGGCGAGATCTATCCCCTCGACGTGGAGATCTGGCCGACCAGCATCGTGGTGCCGCCGGGCTACCGACTGGCCCTGAGCGTCCGTGGCAAGGACTTCGAATACGCCGGCCCGCCGGTGATAGCCCAGCACCCCAGGCACGAAATGCGCGGCTGCGGGGCTTTCGTTCATGACGACGAGCGGGACCGCCCGCGCTCCGTGTTCGGCGGGCGGGTCACGATCCATACCGGTCCGGCGCATCCGTCCTCCATCCTTCTTCCCGTGATCCCGCCCCGGGCGTGATCCATTCCTCCAGGAGACAAGCTTCGTGAAGCAACGACGAGTCATCATCAGCTGCGCCGTGACCGGCAGTGTGCATACGCCTTCCATGACGCCGCACCTGCCGATCACCCCCCAACAGATTACGGACGCAGCGGTCGGTGCGGCCGAGGCTGGCGCCGCGATCATCCACTTGCACGCGCGTGATCCCGTCACCGGGCGCCCGGACCAGTCGGCGGAAGCGTTCGGCAAGTTCCTGCCGGAGATCAAGGAACGAAGCAATGCGGTGATCAACATCACCACGGGCGGCGCGCCCGGCATGACGGTCAACGATCGCATTCAACCGATGATCGCGTTCAAGCCGGAAGTCGCGTCGCTGAACATGGGATCGATGAACTTCGGCATTTATCCCATGCTGGAGCGCTTCAGCAATTTCAGGTTCGATTGGGAAGCGCCATTCCTGGAGAGCACCCGCGACCTCGTGTTCAGGAACACCTTCAAGGACATCGAACACATCCTGCGGGTCGGATCCGAGGGCGGCACCCGCTTCGAGTTCGAGTGCTACGACACCGCTCACCTTTACAACCTGCGCCATTTCCTGGACCGCGGACTGGTGAAGGGTCCCCTCTTCATCCAGTCCGTCCTCGGCATCCTGGGAGGAGCGGGGACGCATCCGGAGGATGTGGTGCACATGAAGCGGACGGCCGACCGCCTGTTCGGGGACCAGTATCACTGGTCGGTGATCGGCGCAGGCGCCGCGCAGCTGCGGGTGGCGATGCAGGCGGCGACGATGGGCGGAAATGTGCGCGTCGGCATCGAAGACTCCATTTGGCTCGGCCCGGGCAAGCTGGCGGAGTCGAATGCGGACCAGGTCCGGGCCGTGCGAAAACTGATCGAAGGGTTGGGGCTGGAGATCGCGACGGCCGACGAGGCGCGCGATCGCCTGCAGCTCAAGGGCGCCACAGGCGTCAACTTCTGAAGGAGAACCAGCGTGTCGAAAGTTCTTGTTGTGACCGGTTCCAGCCGGGGTATTGGTGCGGCGATCGCACTCCTTGGTGCGAAAGAGGGTTACGCCGTCGCAGTGAACTACCGGAGTGACCGGGAGGCCGCCGAAGCGCTCGTGCGGGACATCGCTGGACAAGGCGGCAGGGCCGTGGCGATCTGCGCCGATGTGTCGACCAGCGCGGGAGCCGAGAAGCTCTTCTCCGAAGTGGACCAGGCATTGGGCCCGGTTTCCGCGCTGGTGAACAATGCCGGCATCTCCGGTGGCAAGAGCCCGATCACGGAAATCGACGAAGACAGGTTGCGGCGGATCTTCGAGACGAACGTGTTCTCCGCGTTCTACTGTTCCCGCGAAGCCGTCAAGCGCATGCGCGGCACCGGCGGGGGCGGCTCGATCGTGAACGTCTCGTCGGCCGCGGCACGTCATGGCGGCATGCCGGAGCTGGCGCACTATGCGTCCACGAAGGCCGCGTTGGACGGCATGACCGTCGCGCTCGCCAAGGAGCTCGGGCAGCTCGGCATTCGGGTGAACAGCCTTCGACCCGGCGTCATCGTCACCGACATGCACGATGAGTTCGGAGGCGCAAAGCTCATCGAAAGCATCGCGCCGACGATCCCGATGCGGCGACCGGGCACTGCGAACGAAGTCGCCGAGGCTGTGCTCTGGCTGGCGTCGGAACGCTCGTCCTACGTCCACGGTGCCGTCATCGACATTTCCGGCGGTCGATAAGATGATTTTCGAGATGCGGACTTACCAGTTGCCGCCCGCGCGCCTCAAGGACTACCTCTCCATCTACGCGGAGAAAGGCAAGTCGATCCAGTGCGAGGTGCTGGGGCATCTGGCCGGCTGCTACACGACGGAAGTCGGGGAGCTGAACCAGGTGATCTTCATCTGGGGATTCAGTTCGTTTGAGGATCGGCTGCGTCGGCGCGCCGCGCTCGCCGCCCTGCCTGCGTGGCAAGCCTACGTCGCGGAAGTCGCTCCTCTTTTCATCCGGCAGGAGAGCAGACTTCTGATGCCTGCCCCCTTCACCGCCGCCTGAGCGATGCCGCGCCCACTCCTCGCCGCGCTGGTGTGCGGCAGCCCCCACCGGAACCACGACTTCGATTTCGCGCGGCTGCGGCTCGCCGGGGTGCTCTACGACACACAAGGCATTCGGACTGATTGCTACAACGACTATGAGGATTCAGCCGGGATCCTCGGCGCCGACCTGCTCGTCAGCTACACCTCGCAGGTGCCGGTGAGCGACAGGGCGGGGACCGCGATCCGGCGCTTCCTGGAACGCGGCGGGCGCTGGTTCGCGTTGCACGCGAGCAATTCGGTCGCGGGCAACCAGGCGATGCCGCGCATCCTCGGCACGCGTTTCATCTCGCACCCGAAGTACATGACCTTCCCGGTCAAGGTGACACGGCCGGAAGAACCGCTGTTCCAAGGCATCGGCGACTTCGAGGTGCCCGATGAACTCTATTGCGTCGAGGACGTCACCAAGGACCTCGACGTCCTGCTCCACGCGCGCTGGGGTGGCGAGGGGTTCGACGGCACCCGGTTCGAGGAAGCCGATCGCCCGTTGCTCTACCGCCGCGCCGTCGGCGAGGGCGGCGTGCTCTACCTGGCGCTCGGCCACGCCAACCGACCGTACGACAAGCCCCCGCACCTGCCCAATCAGCCCGACTCCCGCGGCCCCTGGGACCTCCCCGTGTTCAAGGACCTGGTGAAGCGCGGCGTCGAGTGGGCGGCGCAGCGGCGGCCGTTTTGACCTCACCCTCTGGAAACACCATGAAGATTGCCGTCGTCGGAGCCACCGGAAGAATCGGTGCCCCACTCACGCGAAAGCTGCTGCATGCGGGCCACCAGGTCAGGGCCCTCTCCCGGGGCGGTCCGTCCCTCGACGCCTTGACGCAGGCCGGTGCGGAGCCATTCCTGGGAAGCTTCGACACGGGCGCAGGAGAGCTCGGGAAATTCTTCCAGGGCGTGGACGCCGCCTTCCTGATGGTCAAGACGGACTGGACCAACAACCTGCACGGGCACTATCCGGCGGTAGCACGCCGCTTCGTCGATGCGTTGCGCGATTCGCCGGTCCGGCTGGCCGTGAGCCTGACGGCCATCGGCTCCGATGTCGAAGGTGACACGGGCCACTTCGCCAGCTTCCATCAGCTCGATCGGAAGCTGAACGAGCTGGAGAACATCGACCTGGTGCACTTGCGTGCGGGCTGGTTCATGGAGAACCTGCTGGCCTGGACGGATGGCATCGCAAAGCATGGACGCATCGCCTCTTTCCTGAACCCGGACGTCAGGATGCCCTGGGTTGCCACGCATGACATCGCCGAGCTCGCGGCCCGGGAACTGACGCATCCGACGGGCGACAGGCGCACCGTCCGGGGGGTCGGCTCGGAAGATCTCAGCATGACCGAGGTGGCGGCGATGATCGGCCGCGAGATCGGGCGCGCGGTGGACTACCGGTTGATCGACAGTAACCGCAAGGAAGTCGAGGCCGCGTTCCTGCAGAAGTTCGGCACCCCGGCGAGGTGGCTCTACGACAACCAGACATATGCCGCACTGAACGACGGACGTGTGCGCTTCCATGGCAAGCGCAGCCCGCTGCCCACGAAGATGGAGACCTTCCTTCGCAACACCTGGAAGCCGCATTACCTGGCATGCCTCGCCAAACCACACGAGCCCGAGTCCTTCAGCACGTGGTGCGCCCGGGAGGCGTGACGCCTCAGCAAGGACATCGACGCGGTGGTGGCGCATGGGAGCGCGTGACTGGTTTTCGACCGAGCCGGCCATGCAACGATTCAACTGAAAATTCAGTATGCAACATCAAATTTCGGACGCCAAGGCACTCCAACTGCACTCTGTCATCACCTCTGATGGGCAGGTCGTGCTCTCTCTGGTCAAAGAGCCGATTCCAGCGCTGAAGCCCGAAGAAATCCTCGTTCGCGTCGAAGCGACTCCGGTCAACCCGTCCGACATCGGTCTGATGCTCGGCGCCGCGGACCTCAGCCGGGCGTGGACTGCAGACGGTGCCGATGGACCGCAACTCGGAGCGCCCGTGCCTGCGGCGGCATTGCAGGCGATGCGGTCGCGCAGGGATGCTTCGACGGCGGTCGGTCTCGAAGGTGCAGGAACTGTCGTGGCGGCGGGAAGTTCACGTGCCGCGCAGGCCCTCATGGGGCGCACCGTCGCAGCGATGGCCGGGGGCATGTACGCCCGCTATCGCTGCATCCCCGCAGCCGAATGCCTCGTTCTTCCCGAGGGCACGACTGCCGCGCAGGCCGCCTCCTGCTTCGTCAACCCACTGACTGCGCTGGGGATGGTCGAGACGGCGCGCAGTGAAGGGCACACGGGGATCGTCCAAACCGCTGCGGCGTCGAATCTCGGGCAGATCCTGCATCGGGTTTGTCTTGCCGACGGCGTCCCGCTCGTCAACGTCGTGCGTTCAGAGCAGCAGGCGCAACTCCTGCGCGAGCAGGGTGCACGCTTCGTGTGCAACTCGAGTTCTGACGATTTCAGGGAAAAACTGACCGACGCCATTGCGGCCACCGGAGCGACGATCGTCCTCGACCCAATCGGCGGGACGAGCGGAGGGCAGATCCTGAGTTGCATGGAAGCGGCCATCGCCCGCCGTCCCGGCCAGGTGATCTCCCGCTATGGCTCCGACGTCCTCAAGCAGTTGTATGTCTACGGCAGTCTGGATCCTCGTCCGATCGAGATACCGCGCGACATCGGCACCGCATGGGCAGCCGGCGGCTGGCTTCTTCTTCGTTATCTCAAGGTGGTACCGCGCGAAACCCTCGACCGCCTCAAAGCCCGAGTTGCCGCAGAAATCACGACCACGTTCGCGAGCCGGTACACGCGCAGTGTTTCTCTGCCGGAGCTCATCTCGCCCGAGGTCCTCAGCACCTGCGCACGTCCCGTGACGGGAAAGAAGTTTCTGATCGAACCGTGGAAAGATTGCTGATCGATCCATCGGAAGCAGCGGAGCGGCTCGAGTGCTCACTTTCGTGATTCCAGCTCGGTAGGCTGGGCATGCAGACGCTCAGACGCTTGCGATCGCTCATCGTGAGGTGATTCGAATGAAGCGCGTTGACGGTCGGCTTCCTCAAATCGCTGCCCTGGAGCTTCTCGAGCGCAGCATCTTCTACGACCACCCCGATCTGGCGGTCATCCGCCTGAGCATAGCCGTCGATGTAGGAGCGAGGGTGCCTGACTCTGCCTGGAAGTATTGCCGGGAGTCTGCACAGACCAGTGCTGACCCGGCACTGCGCAGGCTGTTCGAGGCTGCCTCGCAACGCCATGCCCACAGACATGGTGGCCCCCCTTAGTCGGCCGAGGAGAGCCGGAAGCGTCCTGCCTTCGCGCAAGGAGAGAACCAATCCATGAATTCGATGTTCGACCAGCACCTGCCCCGCAACGAGGCGAATTTCGCGCCGATCACGCCGCTGTCCTTCATCCAGCGCGCGGCGGAGGTCTATCCGGCCCGGCTGGCCATGGTTCACGGCCCGCTGCGCCGAACCTGGGCGGAGGCCTACGAACGTTGCCGGCGCCTGGCCAGCGCGCTGACCCGCCACGGCATCGGCCGCGGCGACACGGTCGCCGTGATGCTCCCCAACACTCCGACCATGGTGGAGGCGCACTTCGGCGTGCCCATGGCCGGCGCGGTGCTCAATTCGCTCAACACCCGGCTGGACGCCCAGACCTTGGCTTTCATGCTGGACCACGGGGAGGCGCGCGTGCTGATCGTGGATCCGGAATTCACCGGGGTGGTCGGCAAGGCCCTCGCGCTGCGCCAGCGCAAGGATCCGATCCTGGTCGTCGACGCGGAAGACGAGGTGTGGACGGGCCGCCAGGACCGGATCGGCAGCACCACCTACGAGGCCCTGCTGGCCGGGGGCGACTCGACCTTCGACTGGCAGCTGCCGGGCGACGAGTGGGATGCGATCGCCCTCAACTACACCAGTGGCACGACCGGCAACCCCAAGGGAGTGGTCTACCACCACCGCGGAGCGGCGATCAACGCTGTCTCCAACATCCTCGAGTGGGACATGCCCAAGCACCCGGTCTACCTCTGGGCCCTGCCCATGTTCCATTGCAACGGCTGGTGCTTCCCCTGGACCGTGGCCGCCCGTGCCGGCGTGAACGTGTGCCTACGCAAGGTGGAAGCCCAGGCCATGGCGGACGCGATCCGCGAGCACGGCGTGACCCACTACTGCGGCGCACCAATCGTGCACAGCCTGCTGGTGAACGCCCCCGAGGAACTGAAGCGGGGCCTGCCGCGCGGGGTGAAGGCCATGGTCGCCGGCGCCGCGCCGCCCGCCTCGATGATCGAGGGCATGGAGCGCCTGGGCTTCGACCTCACCCACGTCTACGGCCTCACCGAGGTCTACGGCCCGGCCACCGCCTGCGCCAAGCACGAGGACTGGGACCGGCTCGAGATCGACGAACGCGCGCGCCTGAACGCCCGCCAGGGCGTGCGCTACCACCTGCAGCGCGATGCCCAGGTGCTGGACCCGCAAACCATGAAGCCCGTGCCCTGGGATGGCGAAACCATGGGCGAGATCATGTTCCGCGGCAACATCACGATGAAGGGCTACCTCAAGAATGAGAAGGCCACGCAGGAGGCGTTCGCCGGCGGCTGGTTCCGCACCGGCGACCTGGCGGTGCAGCACCCCGACGGCTACATCAAGATCAAGGACCGCAGCAAGGACATCATCATCTCCGGCGGCGAGAACATCTCCTCCATCGAGGTGGAGGACGTGCTCTACCGCCACCCCGACGTGCTCGCGGCTGCTGTGGTGGCCAAGCCCGACCCGAAGTGGGGGGAGACGCCCTGCGCCTTCATCGAGCTCAAGGCGGGCGCGCAGGTGACGCCGGAGGAGATCGTCGCCCACTGCAAGAAGTACCTGGCCGGCTTCAAGGTGCCGCGTGCGGTGGAGTTCGGCGAACTCCCCAAGACCTCGACGGGCAAGCTGCAGAAGTTCGAGCTGCGCAAGCGGGCCGGTTCCACCACCGCGATCGAAGTCTGAGCGGCAGGATCGGGCGCATGCCGCTCCTCAGCGTTATGCCGCGCAGGTGTTCAGGCACGCGGGCGCCTATAACGCTGTCCGCGCATCGATTTGGCTCCCCGAGACCTTCGTCCCGTGCTCAGGGTGACGTTGTTTGGGATTTCTCGGGCCCCTGGTGCCTGAGCCGGGCCCCTGGCAGGCCACGACTGGCGTGAGTGGCTGTTTGCGATTTTATTGAGCCAGAACACCAGATGTTCTAGGTAATTAAATGACCAAACAGGCCAATAAATGCGCGAACAGCCGGGGCGTGCGCGGCGCCTCCCTACGGATCCGGCCACGAGTGTTGTCCTGAGCGTCGGTACCGGGATGCCTCCCAGAGCAGGCGGATCCCCCATTCGTTTAACGCGATGGCGGCGCAGCTTGCAGTGGCGCGAAGAAAGCAGCCTGGATCTCCGTTGGCACTGTTCCGCCGCCTGAACGGTGAATTCGTCTTCAACTGGTTTATCAATTTAACCGTCTCTGTAGAATTTTTTCATGCGGTGCGAAACCAGTCAATCTGCCAAGCAGCGGAGATCTCACTTCCGGCATTGCTGGGCTCATGATTGGCCGAACCGGCAATGCCGACAACGCAATGCAAGAGTGACTGTGACCCTACTGAATAACGCAAAGATCAATGTATGCAAAGTCACCAGATGCTCACCCGTTGAATTCTCCACTTCGAACCACCTAATTCCGAATTCCTGTCTCACCAAAGCAACCGATGACCAAGTCCATACTTCCAAGTCAACCTGCCGACTATGTTCCAGCCAAAGTCTGGAGCCCGAAAAATAACTACGGCGGTACGTTCGGCAGCATCAACCGCCCGGTTTCCGGCGCAAGGTTCGAGAAGGCGTTACCGGTCGGCAAGCATCCTCTGCAGCTGTACTCGCAAGGAACCCCGAACGGACAGAAGATCACGATCATGCTGGAGGAGCTTTTGGCGGCAGGGCATTCTGGCGCTGAATACGACGCCTGGCTGATCGACATCTTCAAAGGCGATCAATTCGGGAGCGGCTTTGTGGGCATCAATCCCAACGGCAAGATTCCGGCACTTGTCGATCACTCCACTGATCCAGTCACGCGCGTTTTCGAGAGCGGTTCCATCCTTGTACATCTTGCAGAACGATTCGGCGCATTCCTACCGAGCGAAGGTCGGGCGCGGACGGAGACGTTCAACTGGCTGATGTGGCAGATGGGCTCGGCTCCCTTCGTCGGCGGAGGCCTGGGTCACTTCTACGCCTATGCACCGCTAAAGATCGAGTATGCGATCGACCGATACGCGATGGAAACCAAACGGCAGCTGCATGTGCTGGACACGCATCTGGCGACGCACGAGTTCCTCGCTGGCGATCAGTACACGATCGCGGATATGGCGGTCTGGCCGTGGTATCCGGGCAGCCTCTATGGCGTTTACAACATGCACGAGTTCCTGGCCGTCGAGGAATACACGCATCTGCTGCGCTGGTGCAAGGCGATAGCAGCTCGCCCTGCAGTGGCGCGCGGCAGGGTCGTCAACCGCGTTTCCGGAGAGCCGGGCACCTTCCTTCGCGAACGCCACGACGCCAAGGACTTCGAGTCGTTGCAGCAAGGCGAATAGTCAGCGCTCCCAGCCCCGGGCTGCACGACCTGCCATCCGCACGCGTCGCGGGCCCTGGTCCGGGCCCTCAAAAATTCAACCGTGTCTCCCAGGGCGATGCCTTCGCCCCTGGAGCTGCCGCATGGACATCCCGCGGCGCACCCAAGCACTGAGGCAATTTCCCAGTCCAGCAGACGGCCATACACGGCAGCGCTTTCCAACCATCAAGGCTCCTTCTCTATGAAACTGTATTACTCCCCTGGCTCCTGCGGGCTTGCTTCGCAAATCGCACTGCGCGAGGCCGGACAGGCCTACGACCTGATCAAGGTCGACTTCAAAACCAAGACGACAGTCGAAGGCGACTACCTCGAGGTATCGCCCAAGGGCTTCATCCCTGTGCTGAAGATGGACGACGGCGACCTGCTCACCGAAGGGGCGGTCATCCTGCAGTGGATTGCAGACAGGAATCCGGCCGCCAACCTTCTCCCACCGTTCGGGACCCGGGAGCGCTACACGGCGCTGGAGTGGCTCAATTTCGTGGCCAGCGATCTGCACAAGGGCATGGCCGTGATGTTCTCGCCGTTCCTCGATGAACCAACGAAAAAAAGGTTTGCGGATGGCAACCTGACCAGCAAGTTCGAATACATCGACGAACACCTGTCCCGGAACGACTACGTCCTGGGCGCGCAATTCTCGGTCGCCGATGCATATCTCTACAACGTCCTGTCATGGCCGCCGCGGGTGAAGATCGACATCACCGGCTACGCCTCCATCCAGAAATTCATGGCACGCATGGAACGACGGACCAGTGTGCGCGCGGCATTGGAAGCCGAAGGCCTCCTGGTGAATGCCTGAGCCCCCAACAGCTTCCGAAAACCTTCACTCACATGCCGACACTTTTCGATCCCATCGCATTGGGCGCACTCAACGCGTCCAATCGCGCCTTCATGGCGCCACTAACCCGGGCGCGCGCCACTCGAGACCATGTGCCGACGCCGATCATGGCCGACCACTACGCGCAGCGCGCCACGGCCGGCTTGATCATCGGAGAAGCCACTGGCATTTCGCGCCAGGCCGTTGGCTGGCCCTATGCTCCGGGACTGTGGTCCTCCGAGCAGGTCAAGGGCTGGATGCCCGTCACGCAGGCGGTGCATGACAAAGGCGGGCTCATCTTCGCGCAGCTTTGGCACATGGGCCGCATGGCCCACTCGGCCGTGACGGGCCGTCAGCCTGTATCGGCCAGTGCCACGGCCATGCCGGGAGATGCGCACACCTACGAAGGAAAGAAGCCTTTCGAGATCGCAAGGCCACTGGCGATCGAGGAGATCCCAAGTCTGATCTCCGACTATGTCAGCGCGGCAAGCAACGCCATGGCCGCGGGCTTCGACGGCGTTCAGATCCACGCAGCCAATGGCCAGCTGCTCGATCAATTCCTGCGGGACGGAACCAACGCCCGGACCGATGAATACGGCGGCAGCATCGACAACCGGGTGCGTTTGCTGGGCCGGGTCACGCAGGCCGTTGCGGACGAAGTGGGCGCCGATCGCACAGCCGTCCGCCTGTCCCCCAATGGCGAGAGCTACGGCGTGGACGACAGCAATCCGGCGTCGCTGTTCACGGCCGCGGCGGAGATGCTGAACGCTATCGGTATCGCCTTCCTTGAGTTGCGAGAGCCTGGCCCGGACGGGACGTTTGGCGCGACCGACGTCCCCCGACTGTCGCCACAGATCCGCAGGCATTTCAAGGGAGCCTTGGTACTCAACAGCGACTACGACGTGGAACGCGCCAAGGCTGACCTCGACAGCGGCCTGGCCGATGCGATCAGCTTCGGACGTCCCTTCCTCGCCAACCCCGACCTGGTCTGGCGCCTGCGCCACGACGCACCTTTGAACAAGGACGATATGGCGACCTACTACAGCCAGGGAGCTGAGGGCTACACCGACTACGAGACGCTGACGGGCAGCAAAGCCCTTGCTTGAGCGACTGACCGCTGCCCGCGCCATCCGGCCGCGAGCTGACGCAGAGGCATTTCTTTCATCCCCGCCGGGCGCCGCGCTGGCACCGGCACCTACAGCCCAAGAACAGGAACAAGATTCGTGATGCAAGATTGGAACGGCTAGAAGGCCGTAGAGGCTGGCGCCTCGCTCGAGGAAGTTTCCGAGGCACTGGGCGTGGCCATTGCGATGAACGCTGGAGCGGCGCTCACGTATTCGGCCCGCGTGGTCGAAACGTATCAGCAATTGCCCGGCAAGTAAGCCGCTGCAGGAAGCGCCGATGGCTTCGTCCCCGGTGGCCGCAAGTACCTTGCCTGCGCCCTCGGGTGGCAGCCCTTCGTCAGCGCATGGTGGCGTGGTTCGAGAACAGTTGCGCTACCCATTCGACGAACACACGCACCTTGGCCGAAAGGTGGCGGTTCTGCGGATACACCACGTGGATCGGCAGTGGTTCGTTGGTCCAGTCGTCCAGGATGGATACGAGCCGCCCGTCTTTGAGCATAGGTGCCATCAGGAAGTCTGCCATCTGCACGATACCCAGCCCGGCCAAGCCTGCAGCCGTGTACGCATAGCTGTCGCTCAATGCGATGTGACTGGACAAGGCGACCTGGATCTTCTCGCCGTCCTGCTTGAAATACCAATCGAACATCTTGCCCGAGCGTGCGGAGAAATAGTTGACGCATCTGTGGTGCACCAGATCGTTGGGATGCATGGGCCGGCCATGGCGCTTGAGGTAGGCCGGCGAGGCACAAGTGGTGTAGTGCATCGTACCCACGCGGCGCGCGATCAGGCTGGAATCGGTCAGGCGACGGCCTCCGCGAATCGCGCAATCCACCCCTTCCTCGACCAGGTCCACCTGCCGGTCACTGCAACCCAGTTCGAGCCGGATGTCCGGATACCGCTCGCGGAAGTCGGGAAGCGCGGGAATGATCACCTCGCTGGCCAGGCCGGTCGGAGCGTCGATACGCAGCCTTCCCGCGGGGCTGCCCCTTGTTTGAGACACGCAGTCCTCGGCTTCGCGCACCTCCGAAAGAATGCGCATGCAGCGCTCGTAGTAGGCGGCGCCTTCGGCGGTGACGCTGACGTGCCGGGTAGTCCGGTTCAGAAGCTTGACCGACAGCGAACCTTCCAACGACTGAATCAAGGTTGACACCGTTGCTTTGGGAAGCTTCAAGTTCTCTGCCGCACGGGTGAACCCTCCGGTGTC
This sequence comes from Variovorax sp. RA8, assembly GCF_901827175.1. Taxonomy (NCBI): domain Bacteria; kingdom Pseudomonadati; phylum Pseudomonadota; class Betaproteobacteria; order Burkholderiales; family Comamonadaceae; genus Variovorax; species Variovorax sp. RA8. The sequence continues at coordinate 2,385,605 of NZ_LR594662.1, forward strand.
CACGACCTGGACAAACACTTCCATTGCCAAAAACTTGTTCATCCGTGGTCCTGGGTGAATCGAGAAACAGGGGTCGACGCCGCAAGGCGCAAGCGAGCCTTCAACGATCAGACGCGCACGGCATCCCGGATGCCGTGAATGTTCAGAAGACTGAACAACGGCTCTGCGCGTTCATCCGCAGGACATGTGAATGGAGAGCACCGGCGTGTCTGGGGCTCAGGCTTTGCCACTACGAAGATGCCTTTAAATCGACACGCCATCCGGCTTGCGCCTTGCGCACAACATTGCCGACCCAGTCCGCGAACGCTCGCACGGTCGGTGACAACTGACGGTTCTGGGGGTACAGGACGGAAAGCGGCACAGCCGGCGATGCATGGTCAACGAGCACCTGCCGAAGCCGTCCACTGATGAGGTAAGGGCGCACCATGTAGCTCCCTGCACGAATGAGACCGAGTCCTTCGAGGCCGCATGTGACGTACGCATCCGTGTCGTTGACGATCAGGCGCTCTCGCATCCTGATGCTGCGGTGCTCGCCATTCGTCTCGAAATTCCAATCGAGGGTGCGTGCCGTGCGACTGGACAGATAGCCTACGGCCTCGTGGCTCGTCAAATCCTCCAGAGTTTGCGGTGTGCCGTGCCGGGCCAGGTAGTCCGGCGAGGCGCAGGTTACCCATTCGAATGAGCCGATGCGCTTTGCAACCAGCGTGGCAGAGTCTTCGGGCGTCCCCGCTCGGATGACGCAGTCGATGCCCTCCTGCACGAGATCGACTGTGCGGTCAGACGCCGTCAACGTCAGTTCTACTTCCGGGTAGCGAGCCTGGAAGTCCTTGATGCAAGGCAGTACGACCAGGCGGGCGAGCGAGAGCGTCATGTCCACCCGCAGGCACCCTCGAGGCTGCCCGGCCCGACCGGGGAAGCTGGACTCAACGCCTTCTAGGTCCGCGAGCAAGCGCCTGCAATGCTCAAAGTACAGCGTGCCCTCCGGCGTCAGGCTGATGTGGCGCGTGGTGCGCTGCAGAAGTCTCACGCCCAGAAACTTCTCCAGATCCTTCACTGCCCGCGTGGCCCGGGACTTGGGCAGGAAGAGGCTGTCCGCGGCTCGCGTGAAACTGTGCATTTCGACGACCCGAGCAAAGATCTGCATCGACTGGAGGCGGTCCACAGGTTCTCTCCTTGCGAGACGATTATTGCTTAGGGCGGAATTGGGTGCAGCAGGACGACACCGCGTAGCTCGTTTTACTTCACAACCCATGAGGAGCGGGAGTTCATTGTTCCATACGAGGCAATAAAGTAACCCAGGTTTCGGGCTCGATGTTCAGGCGCCCCGCGCGCAGACTGCAAACAGTCCAATTTCATCGAGCACTCGTATGAACCCCCTTAAGAAACACCACTTGGCGGTCGTCACGACTGCCGTAGCGGTGGTCGTCGCTGGCAGTGTCCTTTGGAGAAACGGTTCCGAAGCGCATGCCGAGGCCCCTGCCGCGCTCCCTGTCGTCAAATACCGCCCGGCCTTGCAGCGCCCCGTGTCCAACACGCAGGACTACACGGGGCGGCTCGAGGCGGTGGAGGTCGTCGAAGTGCGGGCCAAGGTGCCCGGAACGCTGCTAGCGGTCCATTTCAAGCCTGGCGAGCATGTGCGCAAGGACGAAGTGCTCTTCACCATCGACCCGGCACCCTTCGACACCGAGGTGCGCCAAGCGCAGGCCAGCCTGGCAGGTGTTGAAGCGCGGCAACGGCTCGCAGACACGGAGCGCGCCCGCGGACAGAGGCTGCTCGAATCGAATTCGATCGCACGCAGGGAGTTTGACGCGCTCGACAACGCGGCACGCGAGGCTGCCGCAGCGCTGAAGGGAGCGCAGGCTGCGCTCGCACAGGCCCGATTGCAGCTCAGCTACACCCAGGTCCGCGCTCCCATTTCAGGCCGGATCTCCCGCGCGGAAGTAACCGCGGGCAACGTGGTCACAGCAGGCGGCGAAGCGACTCCGCTCACCCGGATCGTCTCCGACGGGAAGCTCTATGCGTCCTTCAATGTGGACGAACAGAGCTACCTCCAGATCATCGCCCCTTCGTTGAGGGCCGGCACGCAACCAGTGGTGAAGGTCGGCCTTGCCAATGACAGCGATTTTCCCTACGCGGCGTCCATCGAAGCGATCGACAACCAGATGGATACCCGGTCGGGAACCGTTCGGGTTCGCGCGCGCATCGACAAGGTGAATCCCGAGATGCTCCCCGGTCTTCGGGCGCGCATCCGTCTGCAAGGCGGTGCCCCCTACGACGCCGTGTTGGTGGACGAGGCCGTCGTAAGCACCGACCAGGACCGGAAGTATGTTCTCGTCGTCAATGCGCAGAACAAGGTCGAGCGCCGGGTCATCGACCTCGGCGTGCTGCAAGGAACGCAGCGGGTCGTGCGCAGCGGGCTCGCCCCGGGTGCCAAGGTCATCGTGGACGGCGCTTTCCGCGCGTCCCCCGGCGCGTCGGTGTCCGCAGTCGCTGCAGAGGTCCCCGAGGCCTCCGCCGGCGCCACCAACGGAGGCCGGTCGTGAACATCTCGAAATTCTTCATCGACAGGCCGATCTTCGCAGGCGTCCTGTCGGCGCTGATTCTCCTTGCAGGCCTCGTGGCGTCGTTCAACATGCCGGTCTCGGAATACCCGCAGGTCATTCCGCCGTCGGTCGTGGTGCACGCTCAATACCCGGGCGCCAACGCCAAGACGATCGCGGAAACCGTCGCGGCACCGTTGGAGCAGTCCGTCAACGGCGTTGAGGACATGCTCTACATGGACTCGAAGGCCAGCGGTGAGGGTCACCTGTACCTGACCGTGACCTTCAAGCTGGGAACCGATCCGGACCGGGCCCAGCAGCTGGTGCAGACCCGCGTGTCCCAAGCCCAGGCGAGACTGCCCGAGGATGTGCAGCGCCTGGGCGTGACGGCGGTCAAGAACCTGCCAATGATCACCATCGCCGTGCACATGGTGTCGCCGAAGGGGACCTACGACAACAACTACATCAGCAACTACGCCATCCTTCACGTGAAGGATCGTCTGGCCCGGATCACGGGCGTCGGCGACGTGGCGATCTGGGGTCCCGGCGGCTATGCCATGCGGGTCTGGCTGGACCCGGCCGCGTTGGCCGAGCGGGGACTGAGTGCAAGCGATGTCGCCAGCGCCATTCGACGCCAGAACATCCAGGCCGCTGTCGGGACGATCTGAAGTTCACCCACGTCCGCGGACACTGCCTTCCAACTCAACGTCAACGCCGACGGCCGGCTCAAGTCGCCCGAGGAATTCAAGGCCATCGTCATCAAGTCCGATGCCCGTGGAGCGATCACGCGCCTGGGCGACGTGGCGCGTGTGGAACTCGGCGCCGAAGACTACGGCATCCGCGCCACGCTGGACAACGCGCCCGCTGTCGCGGTGACCGTGCAGGAAGCTCCCGGTGCGAACTCGCTACAGATTTCCCGTGATGTGCACAAAGCCATGAAGGAGCTTGAGAAGGACTTTCCCGAAGACGTGGTCTATCGCATCGTCTATGAACCGAGCCGTGCTGTTCAGTCCGGCATCGAGGCAGTCATCGAAACACTTCTGGAGTCCGTGGCGCTCGTGGTGCTGGTCGTGTTCCTCTTCCTGGAGACCTGGCGCGCTTCCATCATTCCGCTCATTGCGGTTCCCATCTCGATCGTCGGTACGTTCACCTTCTTGCTGCTCGCTGGCTACTCCATCAACACGCTGTCGCTCTTCGGCCTCGTGGTGGCCATCGGCATCGTGGTCGACGACGCCATCGTGGTTGTCGAGAACGTGGAGCGGAATATCGCACGCGGGCTAAGCCCACGAGAGGCGACCTACCAGGCCATGCGCGAGGTGAGCGGTCCCATCATCGCCATCGCACTGACGCTCTCCGCTGTCTTTCTTCCACTGGCGTTCCTCAGCGGCTTGACTGGAGAGTTCTACAAGCAGTTCGCGGTCACCATCGCCATCTCCACGCTAATTTCGGCGGTGAATTCGCTGACGCTGTCGCCGGCGCTGTCGGCCTTGCTGTTGAAGGGACACGAAGACGCTCCTGACGCGGTCACCCGGGTGACGCAGAAGGTGTTCGGTCGCTTCTTCGGACGCTTCAATCGTACTTTCGATCGCACTTCCGAAGCATACGGAGGAGGCGTGGGCCGTCTGCTGAGGCACAAGGGCGCCATGCTCCTTGTGTATGCAGTGTTGTTGGGGGGAACCTGGTGGCTCACCGGCCATGTCCCGGGCGGCTTCGTTCCTGCCCAGGACAAGGAGTATCTCGTGAGCCTGGCGCAATTACCCGAGGGCTCGACGCTGGATCGGACCGAGGAGACCATGAACAAGATGAATGCTGCGGCGCTCAAACACCCAGCTGTCTTGGGCACTTCCAGCTACAGCGGCCTTTCAATCAATGGCGTGACGAAGAGCTCGAGCACCGCCCTGACTTTTGTCCTGCTCAAGCCATTCAAGGATCGCATGGGCATCAGCGCCGACCAGGTCGCAGCCGACCTGGGCCGTGAGTACAAGAGCATCGGCCATGCCTTCACCGGGATTTTTCCGCCGCCGCCGGTTTATGGCCTAGGCACCCTGGGCGGCTTCAAGCTGCAGATCGAGGACCGGGCGGACCTGGGGTACGACGAGCTCTACAAAGCGACGCAGGCCTTCATCAAGAAGGCATCCGAAGCGCCGGAGCTCGGCCCACTCTTCTCGACCTACACGGTCAACGCTCCCCAGCTGAAGGTGGACATCGACCGTGCGAGGGCGCAGCAGTTGGGCGTGGATACGCCCGCGGCGTTCAGCGCACTGCAGGCGTTCCTGGGCTCTTACTACGTCAACGACTTCAACTTTCTGGGCCGTGTGTACCAGGTGCGCATGCAGGCCGACAGTCAGTTCCGTTCCAAGCCGGACGACATCGGACAGCTGCACGTTCGCAGCGAGTCAGGTCAGATGGTTCCACTCGCATCGTTCGCGAAGGTCAGTCAGACCTATGGTCCCGACCAGGTCACCCGCTACAACGGGTTCACGTCCGCGGACGTCGGCGGCAGTCCCGCGCCGGGCTACTCGTCAGACCAGGCGATGGCGGCTATCCAACGGGTCGCGGCCGCAACGTTGCCACCAGGGATGACGTTCGAGTGGACGGACCTGACCTACCAGCAGATCATCGCTGGCAACAGTGCGGTCTGGATTCTTCCCCTCTGCGTTCTGCTGGTCTTCTTTGTCCTGGCGGCCCAGTACGAAAGCTTGACGCTGCCGCTGGCCATCATCCTGATCATTCCGATGAGCATCTTCTCAGCACTGCTCGGCGTTTGGCTGACGAAGGGGGACAACAACATCTTCACCCAGATCGGACTCATCGTGCTTGTCGGCTTGGCGTCGAAGAACGCCATCCTGATCGTCGAGTTCGCGCGCGAGCTAGAGATGGCAGGCCATTCCACGCTCAAGGCCGTTATCGAGGCCTGTCGCCTGCGGCTACGGCCTATCCTGATGACCTCGCTGGCATTCATCATGGGCGTGATTCCACTGGTTCTGTCGACGGGTGCAGGCGCGGAGATGCGCCAGGCGATGGGCATCTCCGTCTTCTTCGGGATGATCGGCGTGACGCTCTTCGGTCTTTTCCTCACTCCGGTTTTCTACGTGGCCGTTCGGGCCCTCAGCGGAGGAAGGCTGCTTCGATCCGCAGCGCACCACGAGGCGCCCGCGATCGTTCCGCGTCACCTTGAGCTTCAGCAGCCGGAGGTTCAAGCATGACCTACCGAACTCAAGCGCTCCAGCGAGCGGCTCGAATGTCTAGATCCGCACTTGCCATCGCGGCCAGTCTGTTCCTGCTGTCCGCCTGCTCCCTCACGCCCGTCGAGAATCGTCCCGGAATCGACATTCCTGGGAAGTTCGCGGAGTACGGGGGCCATCCGCTCGCGTTGCAGGCGTCGGAAGATCCAGGTCGATGGCGACCGGCCGAGCCCGCAGATCAGCAGGCGCCTTCTCCATGGTGGGAGGTCTTCGGCGACCCCGTGCTTGTGCAGCTCGAAGAGGAGGCGCTCAAAGCCAATCCGGACGTGACCATCGCGATGGCAAGGCTCAAGCAGGCCCGCGCATTGATCTCGCAAAGCGAGTCGGCGCAGCTTCCTGAAGTGGGGGTAGGGTTCGGTCCCACTCGACAGCGCATCAGCGGCACAGCTGCGGGGCGCGGGGATGGTGCACCGGGAACTGCGCAAACCCTGTGGCGCGGTCAGGTCTCCTTTGCATACGAAGCCGACATCTTCGGCCGGGTTTCATCGGGGGTCGCCGCCGCACGTGCCGATGGGGCCCGGCAGCAGGCATTGGCGCACCAGATGCTGCTGCTCGTCCAGGCCGACGTCGCCAAGACGTACTTCAGCCTGCGGCAGTTGGAAGGCGAACTTCGCCTTCTGCGGGACACCGTGAAGTTGAGAGGGGACGCTACGTCGCTGCTGGAGCGAAAGCTCGACGTCGGCGCCGCGGCCCCTTACGTCGTCGATCAGGCGAAGACAGAGTTGTTCTCGGCCCGCTCGGAGCAACTGGCTCTGGAACAGCAACATGCGCTGGCAGTACATGCCTTGGCGATCTTGCTGGGCAAGCTGCCAGCGGCGTTCTCCTTCGAGGTACGGCCTCTGGAGAACATTGCGGTTCAGCTTCCGCCGGGATTGCCATCCGCGTTGCTGGAGCGCAGGCCGGACATTGCCGCCGCTGAGCGCGCCATGACCGCGGAGAACGCCCGCATCGGCGTTGCGAAGGCGGCGTTCTTTCCGTCGGTTTCGCTGACGGGGTCCCTGGGCTATGAGTCGGCGGACCTGGGAAACCTGGCCAATTGGTCCCAACGTACGTTCCTGCTGGGTCCCCTGGTCGGAACGGCCTTGAGCATGCCAATCTTCGATGGAGGAAGGCGAAGCGCCGAAGTGGCCCGCGTGCGCGGCGTCTACGAGGAGAGGGTCGCCGAGTACCGCAAGACGGTGCTCCAGGCCTTCCGCGAGGTTGAGGACTCCCTGGTCTCGATCAGAACCCTTGACGAGCGAATCGTCCAACAGCGGGGAGCGGAAGACGCATCGTCTGGCGTTGCGCAATCAGCCAAGGCGAGATTTGACGAAGGCGACGTCGACTACCTGGTCGTGGTCGATGCCGAGCGCACCCGCTTGCGAAGCCGCCAGTCGCGTATCCAGTTCGAGGGCGAGCGCGCGCGCGCAACCGTTGATCTGATCAAAGCGCTCGGCGGTGGCTGGGACCTCTCAAAGGCTGAGAAGTCCGACATCAAAGGCTGATCCGACGGTGTCGCAGGAGCGGCCAAGGCCGTCTCCATCCACACGCGGCCGCGTGCCGCGGTCGCAGTCCTGCGGCTCGAGCTCGAGTGGCGCTGGTCAAAGGTCGTTGCCCGACCCCGATCTGCATTTCCTAATTGTCCTTTGGAGCTTACCTGTGTCTGTTTCTGATCTCTTCAAACCGCTCACTCTCCTGCACGGCCCGGCGATGAGGAATCGCTTCATGCTGGCGCCGCTGACCAACCAGCAAAGCGAGCTCGACGGCACTGCCTCCGCGTACGACCACTTTTGGATGGAGCAGCTGTCTCAAAGCGGCTATGCGTTGATCCAGACCTGTGCCACGACCGTGGAAGCAGGTGGCATCGCGTTTGCGCGGCAGTTGGGCATCCACAGTGATGACCATCTGCCAGGTCTGATACGGATGGCCACGACCGTTCGGAACGGTGGTGGCCTCTCGGCGGTGCAGTTGCACCACGCAGGCCACCGTGCCAACCCACTGCTGGGGGGGATCCCGGCCCCTGCGTCCAGCGCCACGTTGCCGGGCATCAAAGCGATCTCGACAGAAGTGGTGGAACGGATCCGCGACAGCTTCATCGCCGCCGCGAAACGCGCGTAGCTCGCAGGGTTCGACGGCGTCGCGGTACATGGCGCATTCGGTTGGATCCTCTCGGAGTTCATGTCGCCGCATCTGAACGACCGCACGGACAAGTACGGCGGCAGCCTCGAGAACCGGGCGCGTTTGACCATCGAGGTGATCGAAGGTATCCGCCGGGAATGCGGCCCTGATTTTCAGATTGGCTGGCGACTGTCGATCGAGCGGTACGGGTTGCGCCTGGAGGAACTGCGCGAGGTCACCGCAGATATCTTTGATCGCGAGTTGATCGACTATCTCGATCTGGCTTTGTGGGACTCTGCGCAAGTCGTCAGGGAAGGGCCATTCCGTGGCAAGACGATGCTTAGCCTCTTCGCCGAATTGCCTCGCAAGGGAGTTCGCCTGGGGACTGCCGGCAAGATCATGAGTGCCAAGCGTGCCGGTGAGTTGCTGGATGAGGGCTGCGACTTCGTGCTGATTGCCCGGGCCGGCATTCTTCAGCGGGACTTTCCCCTGCAGGTCATGGCCAATCCTACCTACGACAGTCCCGAGCTACCCGTGCCGGCTGAGTACCTGCGCGAGCGCGGGTTGAGCGAGCGCTTTATCGACCACATGCGGGGATGGCAAACCTTTGTCTTGCACGGCTCGCCGTAGGCTCCGCTTGCGGGTGATGTTGCGTCGCGCCATTTCAGGTGCGTATTCTCCTTTGCACAGGCTACTCCTTTGCCTGCTCGGTGTAGTGGGCTCGCTTCCCAGGCTTCGTGGGCGTTCCCCGGATCGGGTTCCGGCCTCTATTCGCAACTCGGGGAAGGGGCGCCCGCCGATTCCCCCGCGATCCATAGGCGTTCGGCCGAAACGTAGCCTGGTGGATGCCGTTGGCGACGGCTTCCACAGGCGGCCTTCGTGAGCGGCACAACGACGTGGCCGTCGCGATCGACACAGGACGCGCGGCGCCAGTTTTGGGCATCTACTTGCAGTTACCTGCCGCCCGAACCTGCTCGGGCGGACCTCGTTCGGGCATTTGCATCGGCGACCCGAAGATTGAGGAGCTTGGCGAGCTGCGAGCCACCTGGATCTTTTTTTGGGGATTTATTGGCCTGGAACACCAGTGTTCTAGGTCAATAAATGCCCGAACAGGAGAGCACGCGCGCGGGCTGGTCGGTGAAGACGAATTCGTGGCGGCGAGCGTGCGTGGTGCTCAGCCCCTCATGCGCTGCACGCCCGCAATCCAGCGCGCGAAGGCGGCCATCTGGTCGCCGACGAACTGGCGCGTGGTGGCGTCGGTGCACACGCCCTCGGCCGAGAACTTGGCTGTGGCGCCGCCGATGAAGACCTCAGGCTTCGCCATCACCTGGGCGTCCATGAACAGCATCACACGGCGAAGGTCGTATTGCACGCGCGCGCCGCCCAGCGGGCCGGGCGATGCAGAAACGATCGCGACGGGCTTGAAAGCGAAGGGCTGGTCCTCGCCGCGGCTGAGCCAGTCGAGCGTGTTCTTGAGTACGCCGGGTGTCGAGAAGTTGTACTCGGGCGTGGCGATGACTACGCCGTCTGCCTTGCGGATGCGCTCACGCAGCGCGGCCACGGCTGGGGTAGCCATGAGCCATCACGTCGCCGTCGAAGAAGGGGATATCGCGGATCTCGGCGATGTCCAGTGTCATGCCGGCGGGCATCACCTCGCCGGCGAGCTTGAGCGCTGCGCGGTTGATGGAGGCACTGCGCAGGCTGCCGCACAGGCCGACGATGTCGAGGGATATGGTCATGGGTTTTGGAGAGTGTCGAAGGAAGGAGGGAGGCGCCTCAATGCGCCGCGTAGTCGACCTGGTGCTTGGCGATGCGCAGGTCGCCGATTTCCTCGCGCACGCGTAGGTGCGCGGGGTGCGTGGCATAGGAGGCCAGCGCTTCCCGGCCGTCGAACTCGCTGTACAGCACGAGACCGCAGGCGTAGTCGGCATGGCTCAGGTCGACGCCAACCTCCAGGTGCAGCAGCCCCGGGATGTGACCGCGCAGACCCTGGAACTTGTCGCGCATCAGGTCCAGGTTCGCCAGGGAAAACGCTGTCCAACTGAAGCGCTGGCGGCCGAGGTATGCGTTCGCTGGCCAGCCTGCTATGCAGTTCCGGCCATCCGCAGCTGGTGCCTTACAAGGTGTTCCTAAGCGCCGACGGCTACCTGGTGATCGGAGCCGGCGTCAGAACAGCTTCGAGGCGCTGGCGCGTGCGTGTCGAACTGGCGCACCGCCTGCGCGACATGGCGCACGAGGTCGCGCAACGATGAAGATCGCGCGCGTCACCTTGCACAAGCGAGCATCCGTGCGTAGTCACTGGCTTCGGCGGGACGCGGATTGGTCATGTGCGAATGGTCCTGCAGCGCGCCTTCAACAATGCGTGGGAACATGGCTTCACTGACGCCCATTTCGCGCAACGTCGTTGGCAGACCCAGACGACGGTTCATCGCAGTGATGGCATCGGCGACGGAAGACGAATCGGCCAAGTCCATGGCGTGAGCCAGGCGGGCGAGCTTGTTTTCGTTCCTGACCGTGGTCGCTGCCTCGTTGAACTCGATGACGGCGGGCAGGAACACGGCATTCAGCATGCCGTGATGCAGGCTCGGATCGAGGCCGCCGAGCGAATGGCTGAGGCTGTGAACGCACCCGAGGCCTTTCTGGAACGCCATCGCGCCCTGCATCGACGCTGACATCATTTGCAGGCGTGCTTCGCGGTCGTGCGGCTCGCGTGTCGCGCGCTCGATGTGCGCCCATGCGCGCCATAGGCCGTCCAGCGCAATGCCGTCGGCGGGCGGGTTGAAGGCCGGGGCCATGAAGGTCTCGATGCAGTGCGCGATCGCGTCCATGCCGGTGGCAGCAGTGAGCCTCGCCGGCAAGTCGAGCGTCAGGTCCGGGTCGCAGATGGCCACTTTCGGCACCACATGCGCCGAGATCACGGCCACCTTTCGACGATCGTCGAGGATCAGCACTGCACCGCGGCCCACCTCGCTGCCGGTGCCGGCCGTGGTCGGAATCGCGATGACCGGCGCCGTTGCGGCGGTGATCCTTGCCAGGCCGCCTTCGATCATCGCAAAGCTCTTCAGCGGCCCTTCATGCGTGCCGCAAACGGCAACGCCCTTGGCCAGATCGATCGAAGAGCCGCCACCTACCGCGATCACGCCGTCGCAGCGTTGTGCGAGGAACAGCGCGACGGCGGCGCGCACCGCCGCTTCGTTCGGGTTGGAAGGCGTTTGATCGAACACCGCGACGGCGCTGGCGTCGGCCAGGCGTGCAAGCACGCGATCGACCAGGCCTGCCGCGCGCACGCCAGCGTCCGTGACGACCAGGGGACGCCGGATGCCGATGCGCTCGCACTCCTGCGGCAGCATGTCGATGGCACCGAAGCCGAATTGGACCGACGTGATGTAGTTGATCGGGGAGACCATGGTTCGAACCTCTTGTGGAAGGGGGTATGGCCGCCTACTGGCCGAGCACGTACTTGGGCAGCCAGGTGATCACCTGCGGCGCGAAGGCGCAGATCAGCAAGCCCAGCCCCTGCAGCGCGATAAAGGGCGGTGTCGACTTGTAGATGTCCTTCATCGTGATGCCCTTGGGCGCTACCGACTTCAGGTAGAACAGGTTGTAGCCGAAGGGCGGCGTGAGATAGGACATCTCAAGATTGATGATCAGCATGCCGCCGTACCAGAGGGGATCGAATCCGAGCGCTACCACGATGGGCAGGAAAATCGGCGTGGTCAGGAAGATGATGCCGATCGGGTCCATCACCATCCCGAGCAGGAACAGGATGACCATCATGATCGTCATGACCACCCACGGCGAGAGGTCCATACCGATGAGCAGGCTGCGTACCAGCTTGTCGCCGCCGATGCCGGCGTAGACCGATACGAACACGAGCGACGCAATGGCGATCCAGATCACCATCGACGTCGACTTCAGGGTTTCGCGTGCCGCGTCTGCGATGTCGCCCCAGCGCAGACTGCGGCGGGCGAAGCCGATCACCATGCTGCCGACCGCGCCGACCGCCGCTGCTTCCGTGGGGCCTGCGATGCCGGTGAACATGGCACCTAGCACCGCCAGGACCAGCAGCGCCACGGGCACGACGCCCAGCAGGCTTGCGATTCGCTCGCGACCGGTGATGCGGGCGCGTTCCTCGGCCGGCATCGCAGGGCCTGCCGCCGGGTTGATCCAGCACTTGACCAGCACGTAGCCGATGAAAAGCGAGGCGAGCAACAGGCCCGGCATCAGCCCAGAAAGGAAGACCTGGCCGACCGAGAGGTTGGCTAGGCCGCTGTAGACGATGCCCAGCACCGACGGCGGAATGAGCTGGCCGAGCGCGCCGCCCGCGAGGATGGTACCCATCGACATGTGCTTGTCGTAACCGCGCGCGAGCATCGCTGGCAGTGCGAGCGAACCCATGGCCAGCACGCCCACCGCGCTCACGCCGCTCATCGCCGCGATGATCGTGCAAGCCAACACGGTGCCGACCGCAAGGCCGCCGCGCAGCGGGCCGAACAGCACATGGATCGCGTGATACAAGTCGTTGGCAACGCCGGCCTTGTTGAGGATGCCGGCCATGAACATGAAGAACGGAATCGAGACCAGTGTGTAGTTGAAGGTGGCGCTCTTCACATGGCCCGCCAGCAGGTGCAGCGCCATCGGCCCCCATTCGAAATAGCCCACCACCACGGCCACGGTGCCGAGCGCGAAGGCCAGCGGAACGCCCAGGAAGATGAGCGCGAATAGCGACCCGAACAGGACGACCGTGAGGAGTTCGACACCCATTGATTGATACCCCGGGGAAGAGAAATTCAGGCGACGACGTCGTTGTCAGGCTTGACCGCGTGTGCCGGATCCACATATGCGCGCACGATCAGCGATGCCGCCTGCAGCAGCATGAGCGCGGCGGCCACCGGCGCGGCGGTGAGTACGGGGAAGATGTAGGGCGCCCACGGACTCTCCGCGCGCTCGCGGCTGGTGATGGCGTCGAGCGCCTGTTCGCCGGTGAACCACAACAGCACTGCGAGATAGAAAATCGTGACCACCAGGCCGATCACATCGGCCCGGCGGCGGGCGCGCGGCTTCAAGCCGAGCAGCAGCAGGTCGACGCGCACGTGCCCGCCGTGCAGCAGCGTGTAGCCGCCGCCGAGCAGGAAGTAGAAGCCGAACAGGATCTGCACCGATTCATTGACCCAGACCGTCGGGCTGTTGAACGCGTAGCGTGCCACCACCTCGATCATGGTGATGAGCAGGCTGGGCAGGATCAGCAGGGCCGCCAGGCGGCCCACCCAATCGTTGAGGCGATCGATCGCGTCGCAGAGTTGCCGCATGGGGGAGTCTGGTCAACGTCAGTTCGCGCGGTATCCGAGCTTCCCCAGGAACTTCAGCTGCGAGTCGAGCTTCTCGGCGTAGTCCTTTGATTCGACGGCATACTTGTCCTTCATAACGGCCAGGCGCGCGTTTTCCATCTTGCGCATCTCGCTATCGGGCCATTTGACGAGCGTCACGCCGCTCTTCTCGAGCTTGACCATCAGCTCCTTCTCCTCGGCCACCGCCGAAGTGTTGTAGTCCATACTGGCGACCTTCAGCGCCTCTTCAATCTTGGGCTTCAGGTCGGCCGGCACCTTGTTCCACGCGGCCTGGCTCACGATCCAGTCGGACGTGCCCCCGCCCGAGTACGACGGCACCGAGATGAACTTCGCCACCTCTTGCAAGCCGAGGCCGTAGTTCACCGGCATTGTCGTGAACTCGACGGCGTCGACCACGCCGCGCTGCAGCGCGGTGTAGACCTCCTCGCCGGGCAAGGCGACGACAGAGGCGCCGAGCTTGGCAAAACCGTCGGCGGCAAGGCCCGCCGCGCGCACCTTGAGGCCCTTCAGATCCTCGACGCCCTTGATCGGCTTCTTCGACCAGATCTGCTCGCCCAGCAAGGGCGAAACGCCGAGGAAGTGCATGTTGTGGCGCGCCACGATCTTGCGCATCAGCTCCGAGCCGCCGCCCTCGTAGAACCAGTTGTAGCCCTGAAGCGCATTGACTTCGGCCGGCCATTCGTTCACCGCCTTGAGCGCCGGCTCCTTGCCGCTGAAATAGACAAGGTAAGTGTGGCCGACGTCGAGCGTGCCCTTGCTCACCGCATCGACGACAGTGGCGCTGCTCATCAGCATGCCGGCCGGAAAAGTTTTGACTTCGACGCGTCCGCCAGTGCGTTGATTCACTTCCTTGGCAAAGCGTTCGACGAGATTCTTGTATTCGGTCGTTCCGGCGCCGGCGACGCTTTGCAAGCGCCAGGTGATTTCGGCGGCATGTGCGCCGAATTGCGGCAGCGTGAAGCACGCAGCTGCAAGGCAGGAGAAGACGAGGGCGCGGGTGTTCTTGGACCGGTTCATGGGTACCTCATGTATTCCAGGTTGATGGTGGGCGATGACAGAAAGCGCAGGGCTCAGGCTGCGATGCAGAGTTGCTCGAGACGCACCATCGCTTCCACGAGATCGCCTTCCGAAAGCCGGCGTTCGAAATTGCGGATGTGCGGTGCGGTAAGGGTGAGTGCGGCAATCGTGGACAACTGCCGCGCAGAAGGCGCGGCAAGGCCGAGCTCGGGCAAGCCCGTGGGCAGACCCACGGCGCGGTAAAAGGCGAACTGCTCGGCCATGAAGGCATCGGAGCGCTTCTCGAGCACGAACTGGACGAGCAACGCATAGGCGACCTGGCGACCATGCAAGGCGTCTGCTGTTTCCGGCACGGCCGTCAAGCCGCGCGTCATGGAATGCGCGACCGACAAGCCGGTGCCCTCGAACCCGATGCCGGCCAGCAGGATGCAAGCTTCGACGAGCGCCTCGAAGGCCGCGTCGGGCCGGCGGGCACGCGCTGCGGCCAGGCCGGCGACCGCATTGCGACGCACCGTCTCGTCGCACGTCTCTGCAAGCTTTGCCGCGAGCAGCGTCGCCTGGCCGCCGAACAGGTTGAGCCCGCCAGCGCCGATGCACTGCGCCGCCTCGTAGCGCTTAACGATCGCGTCGCCGATGCCCGAGACCAGCAAGTCGACCGGCGCCGCAGCGAGGATCGCGGTGTCGACCACGACCGCGTCCGGGTTGCGCGGCAGCTTTTCGACGCTCAGCAGACGGTGATGCTCGTCGTAGAGCAAAAAGACGCGGCTGGTGGGGCCGTCATTCGAGGGCGCCGTCGGCAAGGTGATGAGCCGCGTGCCGAGGGCGCACGCCACAGCCTTGCCCGCGTCCACACCCTTGCCGCCACCCGCGGCGATCACCACCTCGGGCTGCCACGCCTGCTGGGCACTGGCCATGCGTTTCACACTTGCGGGCGTGAGGTCGCCGGTGAACGAGACGGACGAGAACACGAGCCCACTGGCTTCGACGCTTTGCCGCACGCGCGGCGCGAACAGGCGCTCGACGGCGGCGTCTGAGACGAACAGCACGTTCCGGCCTAGTCCTGCAGCGATGTCGCCGATACGCAAGGACGCGTCCGGCCCTTGTACGTACAGCGCCGGCGCGCCGAGGATGCGAAGGGTGTCACCCATCGTTCAGGTCTCGACCGGAACGGCCACACCGGCCATCTCGCATGAGTTGGCGGGCTCAGAGACGGTGGCGCGCTGCATGTCGCGCTTCCAGCGCAGGTCGTCGAACTCCGTGCCGCGGTGCATGGTGCAGCGGTTGTCCCAGATCAGCAGGTCGTGCTGGCGCCAGCGGTGGGTGTAGACAAACTGCCGTTGCGTGGCATGCGCTGTCAGCGTCTCCAGCAGCTCGGCGGCCTCGGCGTCGGGTAGGCCGAACACGCGGCCGGCGTGCGACGCCAGGTAGAGCGACTTTCGGCCGTTCTCGGGAATCGTGCGCACCATGACCTGGGGCACCGGCGGCAGCGCGGCGTGCTCCTCGTCCGAGAACGCGGTGAAGCCGAGTTTGGCGCGCGAGGTGAAGATCGAATGCTCCACGATCAGGCCGTCGATGCGCTTCTTCATCGTGTCCGGCAGCGCATCGTAGGCCGCACGCATATCGGCGAATTCGGTGTGGCCCCCGATGGGCGCTACCGTGCGGCCGTACAGCAGCGACGCCTTGGCAGGGATCTTGCGGAAGGTGCTGTCGGTGTGCCACAGGCGGTTGCCCAGCTGGAACATGCGCTGGCGGCTGGTTTCGCCCCAGACCCGGTTGTTGGCGTCAAGGTTGGAGACATCGGCGATGTCTTCGCGAATGCGCAATGCCTCGTCGGTGCGGTGCTTCTGGATGGTGGTTTCCAGCGGGCCGAAGATTGTCGCGAAGTCGACATGTTGCTGTTGCGTCATCGTCTGCTCCGGAAAGATCAGCACGGCGTACTTCCAGAACGCCTGCTTGATCGCTTCCCGGTCTTCGAGCGACAGCGGCCGCGACAGGTCAACGTCGCCGATTTCGGCCACAAAGTTGGATGCAATGGGGTAGATGCTCAGCGCCATGGTCCTTGTCTCACTTCGTGTTTGCGATGCGATTTTCGCGTGGAACATTAGTGGAACACGGCTGGCATGCCAAGTATTTGGGGGCAAACCCTTGGTCGCTCATCTGCGTGCGGACGAGCGCCTTTGCGAAAGGAGGGGAGGAGGTGCCTCGAACTAGGGCCCCGGGTTTGACGCGCCCGGAAGCGTTGCCTTGGCGAACGCAAGCATGTAGTCGATCAGTTCGTCGGAGGCCTTGCCGGCAGCCTCCGCATCGCCCAGCACGACGGCCTTGGCCACCGCCAGATGCAAGCGCGCCGTATCGAGCAACTGTCGATCCTCATGCAGATGACAGAACCAGAATCGGCGCGAGACCGAATGAAGTGTCGTGGCGATGCCTGCAGCGACCGAGTTGCGTGCGCTGGAGGCCACGCAGCGGCTGCGCTGCGCATCGAGCCGCAGGAAGGCCCGCACATCCGAGTGCGCCACGGTATCCTCGATGGCTTTCGCCAGGGCTGCGATGGACTGTCGCTCTGCTGCGGTCGCACGTTGGGCCGCAGACCGTGCGATGAGGCGGTCGACTTCGCGCCGGGTCTCGAGCACCTGAAACTGCAGGCCCACATCCACCGGGGTCACCACCACGCCGCGCCTGGGCATGATCTGCACCAAATACTCGCGCGAAAGGCGATGCAGGGCTTCGCGGGTGGGCGTCGTTCCGATCCCGATGCGGCGGCTCAGGATCGCTTCTGACACCACCTCGCCCGGCGCGAGCTCCGCTGTGACGATCATCTCCTCCAGCTGCCGATACGCGTCTTGCATGAGCGTTGTCGCGGCGGCGCCGTCCTGCTCCGTCCCCCGCCGCTGCGCGGCCACCGCAGACTTCATGACTTCAGTGTCGGCTGTCGCCGTCGCCGTCTTCTTCATACCTGCCACGCCTCTTCTGGTTTGCCGGCTCCGAAGGGTGCCGGACAGGCGGCGATTTTGCCCCGGTGACCTTGTCATCGCTATAGTCGCCGGCTTGGTCGGCCGCACGATGCTGCCGATATCTTAGGCATAAGCAAAAGGCGGAAATGAAGATGGCGAGCGCTGCGGACAGCGTGATCAATCCAGGCAGCACGGCGGTCAGCCCCTCCAGCGACGGGGCGCAGAACACCCTGACAAGCGAAGCGTATCGACGACTGGAGGAGATGATCGTCACGCTGGAACTGGCACCCGGTTCGGTTGTATCGGAGGCCATCCTGAGCCGGCAGATCGACATCGGCACCACGCCGATTCGCGAGGCATTGCATCGCCTTTCGCGCGAGTATCTGGTGCAGATCATGCCCAGGCGCGGCGTGGTGGTGACACCTGTCGATGTCCGCTTGCAGTTCGAGATTCTCGAAACGCGACGCGAGTTGGATCGTCTTCTCGCCGGAGCGGCGGCAAGCCGCGGCAGCAGCGCAGACAGGGCGGCGATCCAGTCACTGGTGGCGCCGACCGAAAAAGCGGCAGAGGCTCTGGATATCAAGGAGTTCCTGCGCCTCGACGCTCAACTCAACCTGCTGCTCGCGCGCGCGGCGCGCAACACCGTCGCGGCCGAAACCGTCGCGAGGCTCCATTCGATATCCAGGCGCTTCTGGTTCTTCCATCTCGATGCGCCGCGCGATCTGCCGGTCACGGCCCGATTCCACCTCGAAGTCGTTCGGGCTGTTGCTGCGGGCGACGCCGCCCGGGCGGCCCAGGCTTCCGATCGCCTGATCGACCACCTCGTCGAATTCGCAAAACAGACGTTGCCACACGCCTGAATTTCGACTGGGGCCTTGCGCGCCGCCGGCTTCGGCGCCGGACTCGGGTTTACGAGCTTGCCAACTGGAAATTGTGGGCAATTTTGTTGGAATATCATTGGCATGCCAGTGATATGCCAGAATCGTCCGGCCCCTGCGATGACTTGATCTTCAAGGCAGCAGGCGGGCGCTCCGTCCACTGTCCACCCTGAGGAAATATGGAACAAGCTGAAATCGTCGCGCGACCCGTGGTCACGAAGCTCAACCCGGCGCTGGGCGCCGAAATCACAGGAATCGACCTTTCCCTGCCCCTGGATCCTGAGCAGATCCGGGAATTTCGCGATGCACTGGATACCTACGGTGTGCTGTGCTTTCGGGACCAGAAGCTCAGCGAGCAGCAGCAGATTGCCTTCACCGAGCAGTGGGGTTCGCTGGAAGATTTTCCGGAGGAGAACAAGACCGTCGCAGCGTCGACCGTCTACAACGTGGCCAATGTGTCGGCACAGGGCGAGCATCTTCCCGAGACCGACCATCGCGTGATCTTCCAGAAGGTCAATGCGCTGTGGCATACCGACAGCTCCTATCGCTATGTGCCCGCATACGCCTCGCTGCTGTATGGCATCGAAGTGATGCCAGACGATGCCGTGGGAGGACGCACGGGCTTCTCCAATATGGTGCTGGCTTACGAAGCGCTCCCGGACGACTTGAAGACCAGGATCGAGCCGCTGCACATGGTCCATTCGTATGAGCACGGCCGCCGGATGTTCGCTTCGCTGCCGCCGCTCTCAAACTTCGAGAAGAACGCCGTGCCCCCGGTCAGCCATCCGCTGGTGCGCGTTCATCCGGATGGTCGTCGCTCGCTCTTCATGACCGCCAACGCGGGCAACGAGATCAGCGGCATGCCTCTGGAGGAAGGCCAGGCCCTGCATCGCCAACTGGTCGAGCATGTCTCGCGACCCGAGTTCTGCTACTTCCACAAGTGGAAGAAGGGCGACCTGGTCGTCTGGGACAACCGGACCACGCTGCACAAGGCCGAGGTCTACGACATGGGGCGCTACCGGCGTGTCTTCCGCCGCACGACGCTGGCGGGCGACGGGCCCGTACTCGGCCCGTACTCGCAGGAAGTGCTGGCGCGGGCCAAGTACCCGTCCGCGAAATAAGGAGCCGCGCGATGCTCTTCGATTTCTGCGGCAAGGCCGCGCTCGTCTCCGGCGGCACGAGCGGCATCGGCCTCGCGATTGCCGAGGCGCTGCGCGATGCAGGCTGTGCCGTCACCGGCGCCGGCCTGATCGGCAAGGAGCCGCCTGGTGCATCCGGGATCGCGTTCGAGGCCATGGACGTGACCGACGCCAGCTCGATAGACCGCGTGGTCGCGAAGTGCCCGACGCTGGACATCGTGGTCAACGCCGCCGGTGTCATCCGCCGCGGCGAGGAGCATGACCCCGAGGTGTTCCGGCAAGTGATCGACATCAACCTGAACGGCGCAATGCGAGTGGCCGCCGCGACGCGGCAGCGTCTGGCCGCGAGTGGTGGCAGCCTGGTCAACATCGCCTCGATGCTCAGCTTCTTCGGCGGCGGGCTGGTGCCGGCGTACAGCGCCAGCAAGGGCGGCATTGCGCAACTGACCAAGAGCCTGGCGATCGCCTGGGCAGCCGATGGCGTCCGCGTCAACGCGGTGGCGCCGGGATGGATCGCCACGCCGCTGACCCAGGGGCTGCAGGACGACGCTGCGCGCAGTGCCGCGGTGATATCTCGCACCCCCATGGGCCGATGGGGCCGGCCCGAGGACATCGCGGGCCCGGTGATGTTCCTTTGCTCGAGCTCTGCTGCCTTCGTCACCGGCATCGTGCTGCCCGTCGACGGCGGCTATCTCGTCGCCTGATTTCCAACAACGAAAACCTCAACGATGAACACTTCGACCCTTCCTGCGGCACCGATTCCGGATGACGCCGCCCCCTCGCGCGCCGGCGGGCTCGATATGTCCCGCATGCCCTACCAGCTCCCGTTTCCGCAAGGCGTCGCGAACGAGATCGTCGTCGACGCCGTCGTCCCGGAGGATGAGCGCGTGTGGGTGCCACAGATGGAGAACGTCTGGTTCCGTCCGCTGTGCCTCAATACCGTGCAGGGCTATTGGGTCAACCTCTTGCGTGTGCGCAAATCCGGCGTGTTGAGCCGGCATCGCCATCCGGCGCCGGTGCATGGCGTGGTGTTGCGCGGTGCATGGCACTACCTGGAGCACGACTGGAAGGCGAAGGAAGGCTCGTATGTCTTCGAGCCGCCCGGCGAGACGCACACGCTGGTCGTGCCCGAGGACGTGCCCGAGATGATCACGCTCTTCCACATCACTGGCGCCATGATTTATGTCGATCCTTTCGGCCGCCAGACCGGCTACGAAGACGTCTTCACCAAGATCGACATGTGTCGCGCTCACTACACGGCCTGCGGCCTGGGCGCCGAGTACGTCGACCAGTTCATTCGCTGAACGCGATCGAGATCTTCAAGCTTCGAACCACCACCGAGACAAACCCATGATTCAATTTAACCGCCGCACCGTCATCGCCTCCATGGTGCTCGCCGCCGCCTCGTTCGCCCCAGGGCTCGCGCTCGCAGCTGACTATCCGAGCCGCCCGATCGAGCTGGTCGTTCCCTTCCAGGCGGGCGGCGGAACCGATGCGGTGGCGCGCGCATTCGGCGTCGCGGCGCAAAAGCACTTTCCGAAGGGTGTCGTTGTCGTCAACAAGTCCGGCGCGAGTGGTGGCATCGGATGGAACCACATGATGAACGCCAAGCCCGATGGCTACACGCTGGGTATCGTCACGGTCGAGATGGTGATCCTGCCGCACCTCAACCTCTTCAATCGCACCTACGCCGACGTCACGCCGATCGCACAGCTCAACGCCGATCCGGCATCGATCATCGTGCGGGCCGACTCGCCCTACAAGACCATCGATGACTTCATCGCTGCGGCACGCAAGGAGCCCGGCAAGATGGCGATGGGCACCTCCGGCAACGGTTCGATCTACGACATCGCCGCCGCTGCCTTCGAAG
Organism: Variovorax sp. RA8; assembly: GCF_901827175.1. Taxonomy (NCBI): domain Bacteria; kingdom Pseudomonadati; phylum Pseudomonadota; class Betaproteobacteria; order Burkholderiales; family Comamonadaceae; genus Variovorax; species Variovorax sp. RA8. The sequence continues at coordinate 2,406,693 of NZ_LR594662.1, forward strand.
AGAAGACCCAGTTGCAATTCAACCGTATCCCGTACCAGGGCGCTGCGCCTTCGATCCTCTCGCTGCTGAGCAGTCAGATCGATGCGGTGACGGCCAGCCCTGGAGAGGTGGCTGCCCACGTGGCCGCCGGCAAGCTGCGCATCCTGGCCGTGATGGCGGACAAGCGCCTCGACGAGTTCAAGGACGTCCCGACGATGAAGGAAAAGAACGTCGACCTTTCGATCGGAACCTGGCGCGGCATCATGGGGCCGAAGGGCCTGCCGCCGGAGGTCGTGAAGATGCTCAGGACCTCGGTCGCGGAGATTGCGAAGGAACCGGAACTCCAAAACGCCTTGAAGAAGTTGAACCTTGGGTATGTCTATGCCGACGACGAGGGCTTCAAGGCTGTGATGGCGCGCGACAACAAGGTCTTCAAGGATATGATCCCTCGTCTCAAGATCGTGACCAACTGATTCCGCGGGGCCGCGGCCTGGCGCACCTTCCCACTGTGTTCCCGACAGGGGAAGGGGAAGCGTCTTCGCGTGGACCTGGCGGGATCCTTGAGCTCCTCCTGCGGTGCTCAGAGAATCTCCGCCAGTCCAACGTCCTAGTCGAGAATGTCCGCAGCCTTGGCAATCTTGCGCACACTGTTCGGCGATCGCTCGTCACCGGCCGCAAGTGGGAACGCTCGGCCTTCGGCGGCGCGCGTGAAGGTGCTGTATTGACGTCAAGCGGGCCGTGCTGCGGCGAGGTCCGTAGCAAGGCCCATCTTGCCCTCGGCGACGGAATTTCGCGCGTGGCAATGAGTGCTGCTGCGGTCAGTTTGGCAAGAGGGCGTTGAACGGCTTCTTTGCGAAAACTCGGTGCCCATGGGAACGAGGCAACGTCGCACGATTCAGCGGGTCCGGAAGCAAAAGCCACGATCACCGTGGGCCGGCGGTTGGAGCCTGGCCAGTGGTCTGCGCCTTGCCGCGCTCCACTGCTTCTTGATCACGTCGTCCTTCTTCTGGGCTGTCGTCCATCAGCCTCGGCTTCGCGAGCTCGCTCGACGTCGTCGATCTCGTCGGTGAGATCACCGCGACTGTACTTGTCTTACGGGGAAGAGCAGCAAAGAAGCGATGTAGCTGATGCTGAGGCCAGCCACTCTTGAGTCATGCGGTGGCGGGGGAGCGTCCCCCAGCCAAGCACCATGGGCTTTCCATCGCCGCCGACGATCACCCAGACCGTTCCCACAGAGCGTTTCCTTGAGCGGCTCCAGCGCCGTCTGCAGAAAGCTCGCGGCTGCGAGGCCCTACAGCATGGGGTTGGCCAGCAAGGCTTTGAAATCTCAAGCCGGACTGACGAGCAGCGTTGATGCCGCGGAATTGACTTGGCCAGGAAGATTGCTATAGTCCTATATAGCTTTAGATGAAATTGATGTCTGAGGCGATCCGACAGACCTTATCAAGGAGACAAGTTCATGAAATCTTTCTGGAAGCGACGTGTAGCAGCCGGCTCGGCTGCGCTCCTGGCGCTATTCAACGGCGCGGCGTCAGCGCAGGCGTTCCCTACCAAGCCGATACGCATCGTTGTGCCTTACACGGCCGGGGGCACCACTGACATGCTGGCGCGAACGGTGGGTCGCCATCTCAACGACAAATGGGGTCAACCGGTGGTGGTAGAAAACCGTCCCGGTGCCAACGGCATGATCGGCATGGACGCGGTGGCCAAAGCGCCGGCAGACGGCTACACGCTCGGACTCGCGTCGCCCGGCACGCACGCGATCAACCAGTCCCTCTACGAAAAGCTGCCGCACGACCCGATCAAGGACTTCCAGCCGATCTCGCTCTTGGTGGAGGCGCCAATGGGACTGGTCGTGAACGCCGCGGTGCCGGTGAACTCGGTGCAGGACCTGATCAAGCTGGCCAAGGCCAAGCCGGGCAAGCTCAGCTTCGCTTCTGGAGGAACGGGTTCGTCGCAGCACATGGCCTACGAGTTGTTCCGCGCGGCCACCGGCATCGAGGCCGTTCACGTGCCATACAAGGGGGGCGGGGCCGCATACACCGATTTGGTAGGCGGGCAAGTGGAAGTCATGTTCGACGCAGTCCAGCAGGCGCTACCTCATGTGAAAGCCGGCAAGCTCAAGTTGCTTGCAGTGGCCTCGCCCCAGCGTCTCGCCCTGCTGCCCGACACGCCGACCGTCGCAGAATCGGGCGTACCCGGCTTCGAGACGCAATCCTGGTATGGCCTCGTGGCCCCGGCGGGCGTGCCTAAACCTGTGCTCGATCAGCTGGCTGCCGGCATTGCCGCTGCGATCGACGCCCCGGAAGTGAAGCGCAACCTGTTGAGCATCGGACTCGTTCCCGCCGCCCGAGGCCCGCAGCAGTTCACCACTCACATTCGCTCCGAAACAGACAAGTACGGCAAGGTCATCAAAGCCGCGAACATCAAGCCCGAGTGAGAGAGCTTTCCATGGACATGAGCATTCGCATTCCCCTGGCAGCCGAACAGGTGAGCTTCTACCGAAGTAGCGGCTACGTCGCACCTGTGCGCGTGTTGCCCGAGGACGAGGCCGCCGGCTACCGCCGCCATCTGGAGGCCTTCGAGGCCGCTCACGGCGGGCCGATCCCAGGCAAGTACCGCCACAAGCCGCATCTGCTGTTCCCCTGGCTGGCCGATCTGGTGCGCCATCCCCGGATCCTCGATGCGGTCGAAAGCCTGCTGGGGCCCGATCTGCTGGTGTGGAGTTCGGTTTTCTTCATCAAGGAGCCGCATGACCCGGCATACGTTTCCTGGCATCAGGACTCCACCTATTGGGAGCTCAGCGAACCGGAGGTGGTGACTGCCTGGGTGGCGCTGTCGCCGAGTCATCACGAGAACGGCTGTCTGCGTGTGGTCCCCGGCACGCAGATGCTCGACCAGGTCGAACACGTCGATATGCAGGATGAGAACAACCTGCTGACGCGCGGCCAGGAGATCGCAGTAAAGGTCGATGAGGCTGCTGCGGTGGAACTGCCGTTGCAGCCTGGCGAAATGTCGCTGCACCATATCCGGCTTTTTCACAATTCCCAGCCCAACCAGTCGGACGAGCGCCGGATCGGCTTCGCCATCCGCTATATCCCCACTCGGGTGCGCCAGAACACCGAGTACCGCGGCACCGCCACGCTGGTGCGCGGAGTCGATCGCTACGGTCACTTCGATTCTGAGCCGCGTCCGCTCGCGGAGCTCGCACCCGAGGCGCTGCAGTTTCACGCGGAGATGAACAAGAGGCGCAGCGCGCTGCTTTTCTCCGGCCTCAAGGCGCCATGAAGTTCCGAGCAGCGGTACTGCATGCGACCGGGCAGCCGCTTTCTATCGAACAGGTTGAGCTGCGAACGCTCCAGCCCGGCGACGTGCTTGTGCGCATTCGCGCCGCGGGCATCTGCCACACCGACATCGAACTGGCGAGCGGCGCGCTGGCTCGCCCGTTGCCCATCGTGCCCGGCCACGAGGCAGCGGGCATCGTCGAGGCGGTGGGCAGTGTCGTCACACGCGTCAAGCCGGGCGATCGCGTCGTGTGTTCGTGGAACCCGAGCTGTGGCCATTGCTTCTACTGCGAGGAAGGGCTGCCTATCCTTTGCGAGCCGATCGCGCACCACCAACCACGGGGCTTCTTGCCCGACGGCATCGCGCGGCTGTACCTTGGCGGCGAGCCACTGCGTCAGTTCATGACTGTTGCAGCGCATGCCGAATACTGCGTGGTGCCTGAGGCGGGCGCGGTTCTCGTACCAGAGGCCATCCCTTTCGACCGCGCCTGCCTTATCGGCTGCGGTGTGGCAACCGGCTTCGGAGCCGTCACGCGGGCGGCGCCGGTCACCTATGGTTCGAACGTCATGGTGGTCGGTTGCGGCGCAATTGGCCTGAGCGTGATCCAGTCGGCATCGCTGCGCGGGCCGGCACGGGTGATCGCGGTCGACCGCGATCCGAAGCGGCTCGCGCAGGCGCGCCTGTTCGGCGCCACAGACCTGATCGAAGCGTCGAGCGATGCGGCGGCCGCGGTGAAGGCGCTGACCTCCGGGCGCGGAGCCGATTTTTCGTTCGAGGCAGCCGGCAACGAAGCGGCGATGCGCTTTGCGGTGGAAGCGGCGCGGCCCGGCGGCCATGTGCTGCTGCTCGGCAAGGTACCGGCCAATCAGGACGTGGCCTTCCGTTGGGCCACGCTGACGGGCGAGAAGCGGCTGATGCGATCGAGCTATGGCGGCGTGCGGCCGCACCGCGATTTTGCACTGCTGGCGCAGGCCTACCTCGACGGATCGCTCAAGCTCGACGAGCTGATTTCCGAGCGCCTGCCGCTCGAGGCGATCAACGACGGCTACGCCGCAATCGAACAGGGCCGCTCGATCCGCTCGGTCATTACCTTCGACTGATGATGCACAGGGCGCGTCATCCGCCGCTGGCCCCGGGCCACATCGACCGCCCGCACCAGTGGGCCCATCTGGGCGACCTGCCGCTCGAAAGCGGAGAGGTGATCCGGGACTACCGGCAGTGCTACGTCACGCACGGCACGCTCGATCGCCGGCGTCCGCGGGTAGCATTGCTGCTGCCGGCCATCGGTGCGACCCACCACCGGTTGGACTTTCTCATCGGCCGGGACCGTGCCCTCGACCCCGCTCATTGGTTCATCGTGGTCGCCGACCCGCTCGGCAACGGGCTGTCAACGTCACCGAGCAACAGCAAGCACCAGCCATGGGAGGCATTCCCGCGCTTCTGCATTCGCGACATGATCGCCGCGCAGCGCCGGCTGCTCACTGAGGTGCTCGGCATCGAGACAGCGGCCGTGGTGATCGGCGCGTCGATGGGCGGCATGCAGGCGCTGCAATGGACGGTCAGCCATCCCGGCTTTTTTGAGTCGGTAGTGGCCTTGACGCCGCTGGCGCGCACGGGCCCCTGGACGCTGGCAGCGAACGCAGCCGCGCGCGCTGCCCTGATGGCGGACCCGGCGTGGAACGGGCGTCGCTTTACCCGCGTGCCCGAGCGCGGCTGGCGAGCCTGGGCGGCGGTTCAGCAGGTGCTGACCAACCGCACGCCGCGCGGGCTGGCCGCCGATTTCGCAGAACCTCGTGCCGTACTCGACTGGATGGACGCACTCGCCGCGCGCGCGTGCGCCTCCGGACCCGACCCGCATGACTTTCTCTACCAGTCATGGGCCTACGATGCGCACGATGTCGGCGACACGCAGGGCTGGCACGGCGACACCGAGGGTGCGCTCGGCGCCATTCACGCGCGCACGCTTCTGCTCACGCCGCCGCTGGATCTCTACAACCCCATGGAAGAAGCGCTGGCGGCCGCCCAGCGCATTCCTCGCGCGAGCCACGTTGTCATTCCGTCCTTGCAAGGCCACCAAGCGGCCAACACGGCGCATCCGGAAGACGTGGCCTTCGTGAACCGTACCATCCGCGAGTTCCTGGCGTAGCAGCCGCGTTGTGCCGCTTCGCCTCAGACGTAGGCCGGGCCGTCGATCACCGGGTGTGCACGCAGGAAGTCCTCGTCGACCTCGATGCCCAGGCCCGGGGCTTCCGGCGGATGCACGCAGCCGTCGGCGTCGAGCAGATCGGGCCGGTTCGTGAGGTGGTCGCGGAACAGGTTCTCCGCCGCCACGTCGGCTTCGAAGAAGCCACCGTTGTCGATCGCGCAGAGCAGGTGGATGTTGGCGGCCATGTTGAGGCCGCTGGCCAGCGTGTGGGGATGGATCGGCAGCTTCCACGCAGAGGCCATGGCCGCGATGCGCAGCCCTTCGGTGATGCCACCGGTCTTTGACAGGTCGGGCTGCAGGATGCGAATCGCACCGTCCTCGATCAGGCGATTGAACTCGAAGCGCGTGTAGTGGTTCTCGCCCGCCGCCAGAGGCAGCGCGCCAAAGCTGCGCGCTTCGCGATAGCTGCGGTGGTCGTGGGAAGGGAAGGGCTCTTCGAGCCACAGCACCTCGTTGGCCTCGAGCGCCGGCATCACGCGGCGCACGTCCTCGACCGTATAGCCGGTGTTGGCGTCCACCATCACGCCGAGATCGCGGCCGAAGGCGGCGCGAATCGCCTCCAGCCGCGCCAGATCGCGCTCGACGCTGTCACCGAACCGCAGCTTCACCGTGCGGTAGCCTTGCTCGCGAAGCCCGCGCGCCTCGTCCACCAGCGCCTCGGGCACCTGGAAGCCCAGCGATATGCCGCCGGCATAGGCCGGGATCGCACGCGCCGCGCCGCCCAGCAGCTTGTACAGAGGCCAGCCCACCGCCTTGCCGCGGATGTCCCACAGCGCCTGGTCGATGCCGCTCATCGCGAGTGCGCAGGCTGAGCCCATGCCATGGCTCACCAGCTGCCGCGAGTAGATGCGCGACCACACGCCCACCACGTTGCTGCAATCCATGCCGACCACGAGCTGGCGCAGCGTGGTGTTGATCAGAAGTGCGATCGCCCCGGGGCAACGGCCATGATGTGATTCGCCCCAGCCCACCAGCCCGCCTTCGGTGGTGACCTTGACCACCACGGCGTCGCGCTTGACTGCGCGGCCGATACCCAGGGTCACGCCGTGCGTGACCGGAAACGAAGTGGCGAAGCCTTCGATCGATGCGATGCGCAGATCGCTGTTTGCTGAACTCATGGAGTTGCCTCTTTCTGGAGACCGGCGGACGGGCCGGTCCAGCGGCGTCGCCGCGGCCAGACCTCGGGATTGACCAGGTGGTCGGGCGGTGTGCCCGCCACCAGTTGGAAGACCTGTCGCACCGCCTCGAGGCTCATGCGGTCCACGCTTTCGCGCGTGAGCGCGGCTGCGTGCGGTGTCAGGATCACGTTGTCGAGTGCGAGAAAGGGATGGTCGCGCGCAAGCGGCTGCCGGCTGAACACATCGATCGCCGCGCCGCGCACTCGGCCCTCGGCCAATGCCCGGGCCAGCGCAGCCTCGTCGGTGACCTCACCGCGTGCTGCATTGACGAGGAAGGCCGAGGGCTTCATTCGCGCCAGGCGGGCGGCGTCAAAGAGATGCGTGGTCTCGGGCGTCAGCGGGCAGTGCAGCGACACGAAGTCGCTCGCATCCAGCAGGTCGTTCAACTCGGCGCGCTCCACAAACTCGGGCAAGGCGCGCGTCGAGGGCTGATAGCCGAGCACACGCATGCCGAAGCCGTAATGGCAGATGCGGGCCAACGCCGTGCCGATGGCGCCGACGCCGACGATGCCTACGGTTTTGCCAGCGAGCTCGCCCGCGCCGGCGCAATGCCCGCGCGCCGCCGCCCAGCCCTGCGTACGTAGATCGCGGTCCATGGCGCCGAACCGGCGCGCCAGCGCTATGAAGCTGCCGACGCAGTATTCGGCCACCGACTGCGCGTTCGCACCGGGTACGTTGGCCACCGGGATGTTCTGCGCGGTCGCGGCGGCGACAGGGATCATGTCGAGTCCAGCGCCGTGTCGCACGACGCCGATGAGGCGGTGCGGGCGCTCGAACAGGTCCGCAGGCAAATGGGTACGCACCACCAGCACGTCGGCGTCGCCGACCATGCCGCGCATCGTTTCGGCATCTGGGTTGGGCGCCACGACGATGTCGGCGGCGGCGCTGAGCATGTGCTGGCCTGCCGCCGACAAGGGCAGGGTGCACAGGACGACCGCTCTGCCCATCTCAGCGGACCCGGTAGCGGTCGAGCACCGTCCGGTCGACGTCGATGCCCAGGCCCGGACCGGTGGGCACGGTGACAACGCCACCCTCGTGCGTGAGCTTGGTGCGACTCAGTTCGTCGCGAAACGGATTGAAGGTCTGCTCGTATTCGAGCATGGGCGGCACCGGCACGAGGCACGGCGGGCTGTCCGGAAGGGACGCCAGGAAGTGCATCGTCGCGGCAAGCCCGATGGCCGTTCCCCAGCAATGCGGAACGCACTGCACCGAGTGGGCCTGCGCCAGCGCGGCGATCTTCTTGGCTTCGGTGATGCCACCGGCCGCGCAGACGCTGGGCTGCACGATGTCCATGGCGCGCTTCTCAAGGATGGCGCGGAAGCTGTACTTCGCGAATTCGTTCTCGCCGCCGGCCACGGCCATGTCCAGTCGGCGCGAGACCTCGACGTAGCCGTCGAGATCCTCGGGGGAAATGGGCTCCTCGAACCAGTAGACACCCAGCTTTTCAAGTTCGCGACCCATGTTGATGGCCTGCGGCACATTGAAGCTGTGGTTTGCATCCACCATCAGCTTGATGTCGTTGCCGATGGCGTCGCGCACCGCGGCCACGCGATCGATGTCGCGGATCAGCGATCCCAGGCCGATCTTCATCTTGATGGCGGTGAAGCCTTCGGCCACGTAGCCACGCGCTTCCTCGACCGCCTCCTCGTTGAGGCGGTCCATGTTCTTGAAGTACAGGCCCGTCGCATAGGCTTGCAGTTTCGGACGGAAGCAGCCGCCGATCAGCTTGTGAATGGGCTTGTTGACGGCCTTGCCGACGATGTCCCACAGCGCGATGTCGATGCCGCTGATGGAGCAGATCGTCATGCCGGTCAAGCCATAGTCCTTCACCTTGTTGTAGAGCGCCTCCCAGATCACTTCGACATCGAAGGGGTCGCGCCCGATCAGCGAGGGCTTGAGCAGGGTATCAACGATGGTCTTGTTGACCGCCGCCGGCCCGTAGCAGTCGCCCCAGCCGGTGATCCCCTCATCGGTGACGATCTCGACGACCAAAGCGCCTTTGGTCTTGTAGTACCAGCCGCGCGCGGAGGTGAAGGGTTCGTCTACGTCGACGACGAGCTGGTGGGTGATGACATCGGTGATTTTCATGATGATTCGGATGGTCGATTCAATAGGCGGGGCATTTGGCCCACGGGGAAAACGCGGCCGGCACGAGGATCTTGTTTTCCTGCTGCAGCACCAGGGGCTGCACTTTCACCGCGTACGCCTTCCAGCGCTCGTCGGCCAGCAGGGTGGCGCGTCGCGACGCGCGGTCCTCCATGCTCTCGTAGGCCCACAGGTGCACCACCTGATTCAGCGTGCCGAGTTCGGTCGTGAAGTAGCCCAGCATCTTGCCCAGGATCGGCCGCTGGATGGCCAGGCCCTCGGCTTCGTACATGCGCACGTACTCCGCGGCCTTGCCGCAGTAGCAGGTGTAGATGCGCTCTTCGACAAGCATAACTATGGTCCTATATAGTAATAGTGGAATGATAGACTTCGGCCCACACTCATGTCAATGACGCGGCGAGCTCCGCGATGAATCGAAGAACAAGCCATGAACGACAAGACAAGGAAGAGCATCCTCCCCAGCCCCAGCCTGGGGAGCTTCCGGCAACAAGGCGTTCCCAAATACCTGCAGCTGCGCACTGCGTTGGCGCGGCAGATTTCGGGGGGCGAATGGGAGGCGGGCGGCAAGCTGCCGCCCGAGGAGAAGCTCGTGACCATGTCGGGCCTGAGTCTGGGCACCGTGCAGCGCGCGCTGCGGCTTCTGGTGGACGACGGGCTGCTGGTACGCAAGCAGGGCATGGGCACGTTCGTGGCCGCGGGATCCGCGCCGATGAACGCGCCCTTCTACCACTGTCGGTTCGTCGACGACAGCGGGGAACTGCTCACGCTGTATTCAAAGGTGCTCCGTCGCGCCAAAGCCCCCGCCACCGGGCCCTGGTCGGCACACATCGGCGGCGCCCAGGTGCAGTGCATCGAGCGCTTGTTCTCGATCGCGAACGAATTCTCGATCTACGTGAACCTGTACTTCGATCCCGAGCGCTTGCCGATATTGAGCACGCTGCCGCTGGAGCAGTTGAACGGCGTCAACTTCAAGGGATTGCTATCGCGCGAGTTCCAGTTGCCGGTGACGCGCTTCGCGGAGAACCTGTCAGTCCGTTTTTTCCCGGATGCCGTCTGCAAAGCCATCAAGGTGCCGCGGCGGACATCGGGTGGCGTGATGGAAATCGTGGCCTATGACAGCGGCGGCCAGGCGGTCTATTTCCAGGAGCTGTACATCCCGCCGAACTCGCGGCGCCTGCTGGTCTCTCCCTGAGAGAACCGACGCAGAGCCACTGCACCGTACTGTGCGGCTGGCGAGCACTGTTTTCATCGTTCCCATTACGAAAACTTCGCGCGGACTGCATCGAAGGCAGCCGGGCCGCCAGAGCATTGTGCGCCCGGCTCTGTCTACCAGCGGATCGCGAACCGTTCGAGCCAAGACCGCCGGCGGCTGTCTCACGACCAGAAGCATTGGGTCCGGGCCTCATCGCGCGGCCCTTCGCCTCCATGGTGGCGGTGCAAGAGATTGGCGCAGCATCGCCAGAAAGGCCGTAGCCCGCGCACTTCGCCCGAAGCGGGTGCCCAGCATGGCGACGACGTCGGCGGCAGGAACCTCCCAGCTCGCAAGCACCCGTTTGAGCCGACCGGCTGTCAGATCGGCAGCGACATTCCACTCCGACCGGATCGCGACACCCCGCCCCGCCACCGCCCAGTCTCGCACCACCGCGCCGTCATTGCTGCACATGGTAGGACGGATCCGGACGGTCTCCGGCTCGCGCGAAGCGTGCACGAAGCGCCACAGCGTCACGTCTTCGTCATTCTCCCTCACCACCAGACACCGATGCCGCAGCAAGTCCGAAGGCGACTGAATCGGCGAAGCACTGGCGAGATAGTCCGGGCTGGGGCAGAGGATGCGTCGGTTCGGTGCCAGCGTCGTGACGATCTGGTTCTGGGCACCAGGCGGTCCGATGTGGACAATGACGTCACTGCTCTCCACCAGGTGCGCGCCGGGGTGGTCGGCAAGGTCGAGGGTGACCGTCACGCCCGGATGCGCTTTTGCAAACGCGTCGACCACGGGTGCGACATGCAGCCGGCCGAACCCATGCGGCGCGGCGATGCGCAGATGCCCGCTGACCGCCTTCTTGCGATTGGCCAGCGCCTCGGACAGCGCCTCCATCGCGTCGGCCACGATCGTTCCGTGCGATGCGACCAGATCCCCTTCGTCGGTGAGGACCATCCTGCGGCCGGACCGGTCGATCAGCCGGATGCCGATCCGCGCTTCCAGCGCTTGCAGGCGCTGGGTGACGGCCGGGGGCGTGACATCCATCTTCCGGGCAGCTTCAGCGAGCGACGCGGACTTGGCCAGCACGTTGAAGAAGCGCAGATCCTCGGAGCTGATCATTTAGTGGAGCCTTAACTCGCAATGCAGGTTCGATAAATTGTAGGTTCAGTCGATCAGGCGCAACATCCGGTCATCTCACTTGGTCGGTGCCGGTCCGCATGCAGCAGGCCTTATCGGACAAGTGCAACTGGAGCAAGACATTGGACCAGGCCATCGCCATGAAGCAGGCGCAATCGGCGATCGGGGCGCAGCGAGCACAGCGAAGGTGGGGGCGGACATGAGCGGCGAGCAGTTCGTGACTGGCATCGACGTGGCGCAGATCCCCTTTGCCACGGAACACCTGGCAGGCGCCCTTGAGCTTTCGCAGGAGATGTTGTGGCCCTATCGGCTCGAGGACTGGGGCTTCGCGCTCGAGCTCGGCCAGGGCTTCGTGCTCCGCAACGGCGCCGGCACGGTGATCGCGACTGCGGCCTGGTGGGCCTACGGCGAGGACCATGCTTCAGCCGGGATGATCATCGTCGCCAAGGCTGCGCAAGGCCGTGGCCACGGTGCCAGGCTGATGGACGCGCTGCTGGCAGCGGCGCACCCGCGGACCATCACGCTGAACTCGACGGCCGAAGGTCTGGCGCTTTATGAAAGGCGCGGCTTTGTCCGCATCGGCGTCATCCAACAGCATCAAGGCGTTCCCGACGAGCGCCACCAGGCGCCCCCGGCCAGTCTGGTCAGGCCGATGGCGCCATCGGATGTCGAGGCGGTCGCGCGTCTGGACCGTCAGGCCACGGGCTGGGCCCGGCGGCAGATGCTGGATCGGCTCATCCAGGCTGGTGACGGCCACGTGCTCGTGCGCGACGGCGAGCCGCGCGGCTTTGCCGTTTCACGCCGGTTCGGTCGCGGGCACGTCATCGGTCCCGTGGTCGCCGAAGGTGCGGCCGATGCGCGCGCCTTGATCGAAGCCGCGCTCGCGCCACTCGGCAAGGTTTTTGTCCGCATCGACACCGCTGCCACTTCGCAACTCGGGGACTGGCTCGAAAGCATCGGCCTGCGCCAGGTCGGTGACGCCACCACCATGGTCAAGGGGCCGCACATCCCGCCGGCGGGGCCAGCGCGCATGTTCGCGCTGGCCAACCAGTCGTTCAACTAGGAAACATCACGATGCCGCGCTCGATGACGCCGGAAAGGCCGCTATGAAGCTGACCTCGTATTGGCTGGACACCTCGGAGCCTTTCCGCAACGCCACTGCAGGACCGGTGCACGGCAGCTGCGACGTCGCGGTGATCGGCGGCGGCCTGACCGGCTGTTCGGCTGCGCTGGCGCTTGCCAGGAAGGGTGCACGCATCGTGCTCCTGGAAGCCGAGACCATCGGGCACGCCGCCTCCGGTCGCAACGGCGGCATGTGCAACAACGGCTTTGCCCAGGACTACGGCACGATGTCGGCCAAACTCGGCAAGGAAGTCGCCGACCGGCTCTATCGGGCATTCGACGCCGGAGTCAATACGGTCGAGCGCCTGGTGGCGGAAGAGAAGATCGACTGCAGCTTCGCGCGCGTTGGCAAGATCAAGCTCGCGGCCAAGCCCGAGCACTACGACAAGCTGGCGCGCAGTCAGGAACTGCTGGCGGCCAACGTCGACCCCGACACGGAGATGGTCAGTCGCGCCGACATTGCCGGCGAGGTGGGGTCGGACCGCTTCCACGGCGGGCTGATTTACCGCAAAGGCGCCGGCATGCATGTCGGGCGCTTCGTCCGCGGCTTGGCGGAGGCGGCAGCGCGGCGTGGCGCGGAGATCCACGAGCAGGCGCCGATGACGGGCCTGCGACCCGCGCCCGGCGGAGGCCACCAGATCGAGACACCGACGGGCCGCCTCTACGCCAAGCAGGTTCTGCTGGCGAGCGGAACCTCGCAGACGGGGCCGCTCGGCTGGATTCGACGTCGCATCGTGCCGGTCGGCGCGTTCCTGATCGTCACCGAGCCCCTGCCGATAGAGATGCTCGATCGGCTGTTGCCGCGGCGCCGGATGGCGGTCGATACCAAGAATCTCGTCAACTACTTCCGAACGACGCCCGACAACCGGCTGCTGTTCGGTGGACGCGCCCGCTTCGCCGTCTCCAACCCGAGCTCCGACGAGAAGAGTGGCGCGATCCTGCAGGCGGCATTGCACGACGTCTTTCCCGACCTTCGCCACGCACGCATCGACTATTGCTGGGGCGGCATGGTCGACATGACGCGTGACCGCCTGCCACGCGCCGGCGAGCGCAACGGCATCTATTACTCGATGGGCTACAGCGGCCACGGCACCCAGATGTCGACCCTGATGGGGACGATCATGGCGGAAGTCATGGACGGGCGTGCCGAACTCAATCCCTGGAAAGACTTCGACTGGCCCGCGATACCAGGCCATGTCGGACCCCCGTGGTTCCTGCCGCTGGTAGGCGCCTACTACCGGCTCAAGGACAAGCTCGCCTGAAGCCGATCTCGCACTCATCGATCGAGGAGACAACCATGAACGAGCACAAGCATCTCGACGGCCTGATCGGCGCCTAGGAAAGCACGCGCCTGATGGGGTAGCTGCAGCGCGGCGCCAGCCGCCGCGACGTGCTGGCGATGCAGGCCGCGACAAGCAGGCCCGGGCACGGCAACGCAGCGAAGGCCCGCGCAAGAAGATGCCAGCGGCGCCCGGACAACCAAATCTTGTGCCGCAGCGCAGACCCACTTCAGCTCCGCGGCGCAGGGGGCGAGCCCTATGCTCATGGCAACCGGCATTGCCGTCATTACTGGAGCTCTTCGACATGTCCCTGCAAGATTTCAAGGTGCTCACCTTCGACGTCGTCGGCACGCTGATCGATTTCGAGGGCGGCATGCTCGCCTACCTGCGCTCCGCGGTGCCCGAGGCCCGCGTAACGGACGATGACTTCCTCGCCAGCTATCGCCGTGCGCGCGCCGACGGCAAGTCCGGCTGGTATCCCGACGATCTGGAGCGCTGCTGGCACGTCGTCGCAGAGAAGCTGGGCCTGCCGGACACCGACGCACTCGCGCAGGGCTTGCGCGATTCGGTGGCGCAATGGCCGGCGTTCCCCGATTCGGTGGAGGCATTGAAGCGCCTGCGCAAGCACTTCAAGCTGGTGACCATGACCAACGCGCAGCACTGGGCGCTGGCGCACTTCGACAAGACCCTGGGCTCGCCCTTCGACATGCTGCTGAGCTGCGACGACGCGCTGTGCGAGAAGCCCGACCCGCGCTACTTCGCCTACGCCCGCGGCCGTGTCGAGGGCGCCTGGGGCTACAGGCAGGCCGACAACCTGCACGTCGCGCAAAGCCAGTACCACGACATCGGCGTATCGAAGCAACTGGGCATCGCCACCTGCTGGATCGAGCGGCGCCATGGGCAGAAGGGCTCCGGCGGCACGCTCGAATCCGAGCACACCGTGCCCGACTACCACTTCCACACGCTGGCTGCCCTGGCCGACGCTGTCGAGGCCGGGCGTTGAGCCTGAACGCGATCGCGGCGCCGGTCGCCGACCTGCTGCCGGAGCTGGTCGCGCTGCGCCGCGACCTGCACGCGCATCCGGAGCTCGCCTTCGCTGAACGGCGCACTGCGGGCGTGGCGGCCCAGGCGCTGCGCCTGCTCGGGCTGGAGGTGCATGAAGGCCTGGGCGGTACCGGCGTGGTGGGCACGCTGCGCTGCGGCAGCGGTCCGCGAAGCGTGGGCCTGCGCGCCGACATGGACGCGCTGCCGATGGTCGAGCTGGGGCGCGCCGCTCACAAGAGCCGCACGCAGGGCGTTCACCACGGCTGCGGCCATGACGGCCACACCAGCATGCTGATCGGCGCCGCGCGCCAGCTGGCACGCACGCGGCGCTTCGACGGCACGGTGCACTTCATCTTCCAACCCGCCGAGGAAGGCAAGGGTGGTGCGCGCGCCATGATCGAGGACGGCCTGTTCGAGCGCTTCCCCTGCGACAGCGTCTACGCGCTGCACAACTGGCCCGACCTGCCGCTCGGCAGCGCGCAGACGCGGGCCGGCCCGATCATGGCGGCGGCCGACCGCTTCGACATCGTGCTGCGAGGCCGCGGCGGCCACGCGGCGCAGCCGCATCACACGCCCGACACCATCCTCGCGGCGAGCCAGCTCATCGCGCAGCTGCACACCATCGTCGCGCGGCGCATCGATCCGGGCGAGTCGGCGGTGCTCTCGGTCACCCGCATCGAGGGCGGGCACAGCCACAACGTCCTGCCGGCGGAGGTCTCGATCACCGGCACCGTGCGCAGCTTCGATCCTGCTTCGCAGGACCGCATCGAGGCCGCGCTGCGCACCACCATCGATGGCGTGGCGCTGGCGAGCGGCGTGCAGGCCGAGCTGCGCTATGTGCGCTACTACCCCGCCACCCTCAACACGCCCGACGAAGCTGCGCTCGCGCTCGCCGCGGCCCGGGCGGTCGGCCTGCAGGCAGACACCGCGCCGCGCGCGGCCTTCACGTCGGAAGACTTCGCCTTCATGCTACGGCGCCGCCCGGGCGCCTACCTTTGGCTGGGCCAGGGCCGGGCCGACCCAGGGCCGGACGGGGAGCGCGCGCTGCACCATCCCTGCTATGACTTCAACGACGACGCGCTGGGGCTGGGCGTGCGCTGGCTGTGCGAAGTCGCCGAGCGTGCGCTAGCGCAGTGAGCAGCTCGACCTTCAGCTTCCACGCTGGAACGCGAGCATCACCGCGCTGCACCCATCTCGGTCAGCGCTGGTTGGGGAACAACCGTTCGATCGGACAGTGCGTCTTGATGAACGGCGACTTGATCACGATGTAGCTGAAGTACTTCGCGATGCCGATGTTGCGTTCGAGCAGCTCCTCGATCACTTCCTGGTAGTGGTTGACGCCGCGCGTCAGGAAGCGCAGCAGGTAGTCGTAGCCGCCGCTCACCAAGTGGCATTCGAGCACCTCGTCGACGTCGCGGATCGCGGCCTCGAATCGCACGAAGTCCTCGCGATGGTGATCCTGCAGCGTGACTTCGGTGAACACGGTCAGCGTGTCGCCCAGTTTCTCCAGCCGCAGGTGCGCCCCGTAGCCGGCGATGTAGCCGGCCTGCTCGAGCCGCTTGACGCGGATCAGGCAGGGGCTCGGCGACAAGCCCACCGCATCGGCCAGGTCGACGTTGGTCATGCGGCCGTTCTTTTGCAATTGGGCGAGGATGCGCAGGTCGAGCCGATCGATCTTGAATGCTTCTGACATGGGTTTGCCGATGAACGCGGAGAGCCCGATTCTGCGTCTGCCGCGCCGCGCCGAGCCCGGTGTTCTCCCTTGCCCGCCTCAGTCCGCCAGTGCGGCGCGGACGTCGGGCGCCTGGAGCACCTCGTCGAGCGTCTTTCGCAACCGCACGAACACCCGCGCGAACTCGTCCTCGGTGAAGGTGAGCGCCGGCGCGAAACCGAGGATGTGATCGCCGAAGGAGCGGAACACCAGCCCGTTGCGGTAGCCCGCGGCGAAGATGCGGTCCGACAACCCGAGCGCTGCGTCGAAGCCGCGCTTGCTCGCCTTGTCGCTCACCAGCTCCAGCGCACCCAGCAGGCCGCGATGGCGCGCATCGCCCACCAGCGGGTGCTCGCACAGCGCGTCCAGACCGGCCGCGAAATGCACTGCGCCGCGCTGGCCGTTGGCGAGCACGCCGCCCTCCTGGTAAAGCCGCAGCACCTCGAGCGCGACCGCGGCGCTGACCGGGTGCGCCGAATAAGTGGCGCCATGGCCGATCGGCGCGCCGGCCGGCGCACCATCGGCAATCCCCGCATAGACCTGCTCCGACATCAGCGTGGCGCCCATCGGCGCATAGCCGGCGGTCAGGCCTTTGGCCACGGTCATGAGGTCGGGCTCCACGCCCTCCGCCTCGCACGCGAACATGGGGCCGGTGCGGCCGAAGCCGGTGATGACCTCGTCCACCACGAAGAGAATGTCCAGCTCGCGCGCGGCCTCGCGCATGGCCTTCAGCCAGCCCTTGGGCGGCACGATCACGCCGCCCGAGCCCTGGATAGGCTCGCAGAAGAAGGCCGCCACGTTGTGCGCGCCCAGCGCCTCGACCTTGGCGCGCAGCGACGCCACCGACGCCGCGATCAGCCCCTGTGGATCGGCACCGTCCGCATGGCGGTACGGGTTGGGCGAGGGGATGTAGTGCTGCGTGGGCAGCGGCAGATCGAAGCCGCGGTGGAAGGCCGGCAGGGCGGTCAGGCCTGCGCCGGTGGACGAGGAGCCGTGGTAGCCGCGCTCCAGCGCGATGAACTGCTTCTTCGACGGTTTGCCGATCGCGTTGTAGTACTGCACGATGAAGCGCACCGCGGCATCGACCGAGTCGGAGCCGCCCAGCGTGAAGTACACGCGAGTCAGCGAGGCGGGTGTGATCTGCACCAGCTTCTCCGCCAGGCGGATGGCAGGCTCGCTGCTGAAATGGAAGTAGCCCGTGGCATACGGCAGCCGCCGCATCTGCTCGGCGGCGGCCTGCACGACGCTCTCCTGCCCATAGCCCACGTTCACGCACCACAGGCCCGCGAAGGCGTCGAGCAGCTCGTGGCCGTTGGCATCGGTCAGCCACGCGCCGCGGCCCGAGGCGAGCACGGTGGGGCCGCGCTCCTCGTGCACGCGCCAGGGCGAGACAGGGTGGATGAGGTGGGCGCGGTCGATCGCGTCGAGCGCGGCCTTGCTAGGCAATGCGGTGGGGTGTGTCATGGGCGGGCGTCGGTTGGCCTTTGGATGTCCAGAGCTTAGGCCGCGTGTCCCTCATGAGGGTGCTGCATTGAACGCCTTGTGCAAAGCAGGCTGCGGTTGTGCGCGTCGCGACAGCAGATCCTGCCGTGGCGCGCAAGGCGCCTCAATACCCCCGCGTGCGATCGACGAGCCCGATCATCGGCTCGCCGCGCTCGAAGCGCCGCAGGTTGTCCAACACCACCTCCGCTGCGCTCAATGGCTGCGTCATGCTCGCGATGTGCGGCGTGAGCTGGATGTTGGGGTGGCGCCAGAAGGCATGTGCCGGCGGCAGCGGCTCGGGGTCGGTCACGTCGAGCACGGCATCGCCGATCCGGCCGCTGGCCAGCGCGGCCAGCAGGTCGGCATCCACGAGTTGCGGGCCGCGGCCGACGTGCACCAGGCCCGCGCCTTCGGGCAGCATCGAGAACAGCCGAGCGTCCAGAAAGGCGCGCGTCGACTCGGTCAGCGGCAGTAGGCACACGAGAATGTCGGTGCGCGCGAGAAAGGCCGGCAGCTCGTCGGCGCCGGCATGGCAGCTCACGCCCTCGACCGCATGCCGCGAGCGGCTCCAGCCTGCGCAGTCGAAGCCCAGGCCGACCAGCTGCGCCAGCACCGCCTGGCCGAGCGAGCCGAGCCCCAACACTCCCACGCGCCGCTCGCCAGCGGGCCGCACGGGCAGGGGGCACCACCGAGCCTCCTGCTGCTGGCGCCGGTAGCGCGGCATGTCCCGATGCAGGCCGAGCACCGCGTGCGTCACGTACTCGACCATGCCGCGCACGATGCCGGGCTCCACCATGCGCACCACCGGCAACGCGGCGGGCAGCGCGGCGAAGTCGAACTGGTCGACGCCGGCGCCCGAGGAAAACAACACCTCGAGATGGGGGAAGCGCACGTCCAGCTCTTCGGGCGGCTCCCAGGCCGCAAGGAAGCGCACCCGCGCCGCGTCGCCGATGTCGGGCCAGATGCGGAAATCGATCTCCGGCGCCCGGCGCCGGAACACCTCGGCCCACTGGCGGCCTCGCACCGGGTCGGACTTGTAGAGGAAGGTGGTCGTGTTCATTGCCTGCTCCCTCAACCCACGGCCTGAGTCACGATGGCGAACAGGACCGGGCCTTCCGTCGGCACGGCGAGCGGCTTGCCGCGCACCATCGTCGTCGGCGCATCCACGCACAGCAGGCCGGTGCTCTCGAGCCATTCGCTCAGTCCGCTCGCGAAGTCGATGTCGATGCGCGTGAAGTGCCCGGCGTTCTGGCTGGCGAGGTGCGCGATCATCGCTTTCGCGCTTTCGCAGTCGGGGGCGACCACCGGGCCGATCGCATGGCCGCGGCCGAAGCGGCGCAGCATCGCGAAGCCGTGCGGCGCGTTGTCCTGGTCGAGCACCACGCAGGCATCGGCGCTGCCGAGCAGCTCGGCGATGAGCGCATCGCGCGGCATGCCGCGCGCCGCGGCGTCGAGCGCCTGCAGCGCCGCCGCTTCGTTCAGGCCCGCGGGGCGCAGGCGCCGGCCTGGCCGCAGCGCGACCAGCGGCGCGGTTTGCGCGACGCCCTGATGCTGGCGCAGCTCGCCGGTAGGCACGAAGCCGAGCCGCTCATACAGTGGGCGGCCTTCGGGAGTGGCATGCAGCAGCACGGTGTGTTCGTCGAGGCCCTTGAGCAGCGCGCTCATCATCCGGTGCCCGATGCGTCGTCCCCGGCTGGCCGGCGCCACGATCACGAGGCCGATGGTCGCGTGGCGCGCGCCCCAGCGCCAACGCTGCGCGGTGCCCACGATTTCGCCGTCGCACTCGACGACGATGCCCTCGGCATGCGCGAACGCCTGCGCCCAGTCGGCCGGGCGGTGCGGCCAGCGCAGCTGCGCCGACAGCGCTTGCGCAGACGGCAGGTCGTCGGTCGTCATCGGTCTCAGCACCACGTCGTCTGCGGTGGGTGCATCCAGGGCGCGATCAGGCATGGGCAGGCTCATTTCAGCGAAGGGAAAACGCCTTCATCTTGGACGACTTCGACGGCCCGCACCAGACCGAAGTCGCGCTCTCGGGCAACTTGCAAGCTTCGCCTGCAAAGCGTGCCTGTTTTGCAATTCGCTGCGGCGCTGGGGCTGCTTACGCATACAAATGCCGGGGCGGTCTCCCGGCATCGCGCCGCGCTGGCTTCTGCACCTGATTCAGGGCCGACCCGATGCACCGGACCGTGCAAGCAGATTGCGCTTTGCCGGCCGCCAATCGCGCATTTGCCACCGTTTTCGGCATCGGTTTCGGCACCAATGCGGGGGTGCCCAAACATAGCATCAGGGCCGTGTTCCACCCTCCTGAGAGTTCATATCCCATGTCCAAAAATCTGCTTATCAACTTCAACTTCGACCAGCTCGGCGATGCGCGCGAATACCGCCCGCCGGCAGAGCGCGTCATCGAAGGCGACATCGTGTGCCGCAACTGGGACATCGACAGCGCCAAGGACGACAAGGTGCGCGCCGGCGTGTGGGAGTCGACGCCCGGCGTCAACCGCTCCATCAAGGGCGAGACCTGGGAGTTCTGTCTGATCCTGGCCGGCGTGGTCGAGCTCACCGAGGACGGACAGCCCCCAGTGACCTACAGGGCAGGGGACTGCTTCATCATGAAGCCGGGCTATACCGGCACCTGGCGCACCCTCGAAACCGTGCGCAAGGTATGGATCATGGCCTGAGCATGGCGCAGCCGCTGCCGCTTCAAATGCGTGCGTCGCAGCGACGCACCGAGGTGCGTGGCTGCACACGCAAGGGGCAGACCGCACGGCATGCCGCCGCACCCCCTCCAAACCGCAGCTTCCGCGCGCCGGGTGCCGCATTTCCCTACAACCGCGACGCGAACGCATGCTGCAATCACGTCGTAATGAGCTTGTCATTCAAGGAACCGAGACCATCATGACCTTCCATCCCAAGTACATCACCTTCGACTGCTACGGCACCCTCACGCGTTTTCGCATGGGCGACCTGGCGCGCGACATGTTCGCCGACCGGATCCCCGCCGAGCAGATGGAGCAGTTCATCGCCGACTTCACTGCCTACCGCTTCGATGAAGTGCTGGGCGACTGGCAGCCGTACGAAGTGGTGCTGAAGAACGCGGTGCGGCGCCTGTGCAAGAAGTGGAAGATCCAGTACCTCGATCACGAGGCGCAGAAGTACTACGACGCGGTGCCGACCTGGACCCCGCACGCGGACGTGCCGGCCGGGCTGTCCAAGATCGCCAACGAGATCCCGCTGGTGATCCTCTCGAACGCATCGGACGACCAGATCCAGAAGAACGTGGCGCTGCTCGGCGCGCCTTTCCACCGCGTCTACACCGCGCAGCAGGCCCAGGCCTACAAGCCGCGGCTCAAGGCCTTCGAGTACATGCTCGACTCGCTGGGCTGCAACCCCGAAGACGTGCTGCACGTGTCCTCCAGCCTGCGCTACGACCTGATGTCGGCGGACGACCTGGGCATCGTCAACAAGGTGTTCGTCAACCGCGGCCATGGGCCCGGCAACCCGGCCTACCGCTACGTCGAGATCAAGGACATCGGCGGCCTGCCGGGCGTCGTCGGTCTCTGAATTCTGCGAGCGCACCACGCCATGAAGCTTGACTCCTACTGGACCGATTCGGCGCCCGCCTTCGCTGCGCTGGCGCGCGAGCTGCCGGCGCAGGCCGACGTCGCGATCGTGGGCGGCGGCTTCACGGGCCTGTCTGCGGCGCTGGCCCTGGCCAGGCGCGGCGCCAAGGTGGCGGTGCTCGAGGCCGGCGGGCGTGTGGCCGCCGAGGCCTCGGGGCGCAATGGCGGCCACGTCAACAACGGACTCGCCGTGGACTACGCCGAGGTGGCGGCCAAGTTCGGCGCCGAGCGCGCACGCGCCTGGTACCGCGCCTACGACGATGCGGTGGACACGGTGGAACGGCTGGTGCGCGACGAGGCCATCGACTGCGACTTCCTGCGCAACGGCAAGCTCAAGTTGGCCACGCGGCCGGGCCATATGGCCGCGCTCGAGCGCAGCGCCGGGCGCCTGATCGGCGACGGCGTCGATACCGACGTCGAGATCCTCGACGCGGCGCGCGTGCGGGCCGAAGTGCAGAGCGACCAGTTCCAGGGAGGGCTGCTCTACAGGCGCAGCGGCCAGATGCACATGGGCCGCTTCGCCCAGGGCCTGGCGGCCGCGGCCGAGCGCAACGGCGCGCAGATCCATCTCGGAACCGGGGTGCAGCGCATCGAGCGCCTGGACCGCGGCCATGCGCACCGGCTCCACACCCGGCGCGGCACCGTCACCGCCCAACAGGTGCTGCTGGCCACCGGCGCGACGCGCCACGGCGGCTACGGCAGCTTCGGCTGGCTGCGCCGGCGCATCGTGCCGATCGGCAGCTTCATCGTCGTCACCGAGCCACTGGGCGCCGAGCGCGCCCAGGCCCTGCTCGCGGGCCGGCGCACCTACGTCACGGTGGCGAACATCCACCACTACTTCCGGCTCACCACGGACCATCGCCTGGTCTTCGGCGGGCGGGCGCGCTTCGCGATCTCCAGCCCGCAATCGGACGCCGCCAGCGGCGAAATCCTGCGCGCAGGGCTTGCCAGGATCTTCCCGCAGCTCGGCAACGTGCGGCTGGACTACTGCTGGGGCGGCCTGGTCGACATCACCCAGGACCGCCTGCCGCATGCCGGCGAGCGCGAGGGCCTGTACTACGCGATGGGCTACAGCGGCCACGGCACGCAGATGTCGGTGCACATGGGCCAGCGCATGGCAGCCGTGATGGCCGGCGATGCGAGCGCCAACCCGTGGCGCGACCACGACTGGCCCGCCATCCCCGGCCACTTCGGCCCGCCCTGGTTCCTGCCGGCGGTCGGCCTGTACTACACGCTCAAGGACCGCCTGGCCGCCTGAGCACCCTTCTTCATTGACCACCAAGAGGAGATGACCCCATGAACAGCACCAGCAACCAGAGCTTCGAGCAGCTTGTCGGTCCCGGCGAAAGCCTCCGCGTGATGGATTCGCTCAAGCGCGGCGCCACGCGGCGAGACATCCTCGCCATGCTGATGGCCGGCGGCATGCAGGCCACGCTGGCCGGCGGCATCGCCGGCGCGGCGATGTCCGCCCACGCGCAGACGCCGAGGAAGGGCGGGCGCATCCGCGTGGCCGGCGCGACTGCCGCCGCCAACGACACGCTCGACCCGGCCAAGCAGTCGAACCAGACCGACTACGCGCGCTGCAACATGGTCTACAACGGCCTCACCTCGCTGGACGGCAGCCTGACGCCCCAGCCCGCGCTGGCCGAGTCCTTCACCACCAAGGACGCCAAGACCTGGGTCTTCACCCTGCGCCGCGGCGTGGTGTTCCACGACGGCAAGGCGCTCTCGCCGGCCGATGTCGTGTTCTCGGTGATGCGCCACAAGGACCCGGCCACCGCTTCCAAGGCCAAGGTGCTCGCCGACCAGATCGAGAGCATCAAGGCCACGGGCCCGAACGAAGTGACCTTCGTGCTCAGCGCGCCGAACGCCGACCTGCCGGTGATCCTCGGCACCTTCCACTTCCAGATCGTCAAGGAAGGCACGACCGACTTCAACGCCGGCATCGGCACCGGCCCCTACAAGCTCAAGGAATTCAAGCCCGGCGTGCGTTCGGTGGTGGTGCGCAACGACGCCTACTGGAAGCCCGGCAAGCCCTACCTCGACGAGATCGAGTTCGTGGGCATCGGCGACGAGAGCGCACGCGTCAACGCGCTGCTGTCCGGCGGCATGGACCTGGTGGGCTCGGTCAACCCGCGCTCGGTGGAGCGCGTCAAGAGCACGCCCGGCTTTGCCATCTTCACGACGCAGTCGGGCCAATACTCCGACCTGGTGATGCGCAAGGACGTGGGCCCCGGTGCCAATCCGGACTTCGTGCTGGCGATGAAGCACCTGTTCGACCGCGAGCAGATGAAGAAGACCATCGCGCTCGACTACGCGGTGATCGGCAACGACCAGCCCATCGACCCGACCAATCGCTTCTACTTCGCGGGCCTGCCACAGCGCCCCTTCGACCTCGACAAGGCGAAGTTCCACCTGCAGAAGTCCGGCGTCACGGGCAAGGTGCCGGTGGTGGCATCGCCCGCGGCACTGTACTCGGTGGAGATGGCCCTGCTGCTGCAGCAGTCGGCGCAGCGCGCGGGACTGGAGCTCGACATCAAGCGCATGCCGGCGGACGGCTACTGGTCGAACCACTGGCTCAACAGCCACGTCGGCTTCGGCAACGTGAATCCCCGCCCGAGCGCCGACGTGCTGCTGACGCAGTTCTTCCAGTCGGGTGCGGCGTGGAACGAGTCGCGCTGGAAGAGCGAGAAGTTCGACCAGCTGCTGCTGGCCTCGCGCGCCGAGACCGACCTGGCCA
Source organism: Variovorax sp. RA8 (assembly GCF_901827175.1). Taxonomy (NCBI): domain Bacteria; kingdom Pseudomonadati; phylum Pseudomonadota; class Betaproteobacteria; order Burkholderiales; family Comamonadaceae; genus Variovorax; species Variovorax sp. RA8. The sequence continues at coordinate 2,430,784 of NZ_LR594662.1, forward strand.
AGCGCAAGCAGATGTACGCCGACATGCAGACCATGATCCACCAGGACGCCGGCATCGGTATCCCGCTGTTCCTCGCGAGCATCGATGGCCACACGTCCAAGCTCAAGGGACTCTCGCCGATCCCGCTGGGCGGCCTCATGGGCTACAACTTCGCCGAGAACGTGTGGCTCGAGGCGTGACGGCTGCGCAGCCGCTCGCCTTGTCCCAAGGAGCACCGCGATGAACCATGTGATCCTGAAGTTGCTTGCCCAACGCCTCGCGCTGGCGCTGCTGTCGCTGCTGGCGGTATCGGTCGTCGTCTTCGCCATCACCGCGGTGCTGCCCGGCGATGCCGCGCAGGAACAGCTCGGCCAGGACGCCACGCCCGAGACGGTTGCCGCGCTGCGTGCCCAGATGGGCCTGGACGTGCCGGCGCCCGAGCGCTATGCGAAGTGGCTGCTCGGCATGGTGAAGGGCGACCCCGGCCGCTCGTCCACCACGCAGATGCCGGTGGCCGAGCTGGTCGCCAGCCGCCTGCCCAACTCGCTGCTGCTGGCGGCGGTGACGGCGCTCTTCTCGGTGCCGATCGCTCTCACGCTCGGCATCGCCTCGGCGGTGTGGCGCGGCTCGTGGTTCGACCGTGCGGCCTCGGCCACGGCGGTGGGCGTGGTGTCGGTGCCGGAGTTCCTGGTCGCAACGCTCGCGGTGCTGGTGTTCGCGGTCCAGCTGCGCTGGCTGCCCGCACTGTCCTTCGTCAACGACATCGACTCCATTGGGCAGATGCTGCGCGCGTTCGCCATGCCGGTGCTGGTGCTGTGCTGCGTGATCGTGGCGCAGATGATGCGAATGACGCGCGCCGCGGTGATCGACCAGCTCGAGGCCCCCTACATCGAGATGGTGCGGCTCAAGGGCGCCTCGCCGATGCGCATGGTGCTGGCGCACGCGCTGCCCAACGCCGTGGGCCCGATCGCCAACGCCGTGGCGCTGAGCCTGTCGTACCTGCTGGGCGGCGTGATCATCGTCGAAACCATCTTCAACTACCCCGGGATCGCCAAGCTGATGGTCGACGGCGTCTCGCAGCGAGACATGCCGCTGGTGCAGACCTGCGCCATGATCTTCTGCTGCGCCTACCTGATCCTGGTGACGACGGCCGACATCTGCGGCATCCTCGCCAACCCGCGGCTTCGGCATCGTTAGGGAGGCACCATGGAAACGTCCACCTCTGCCACGGTCGTGAGCGCCACGGCTCCCCCGACGCCGGCGCCGCAAGGGCGCCGGCGCAGCCCGCTGCGCTGGCTCGGCGGCTTCGGCCCATCCGGCCTGCTCGGCCTCGCGGTGCTGGTGTTCTGGCTGCTCGCGGCGCTGCTCGGCCCCTGGCTGCTCTCGCACGGCACGGCGGCCTCGGGCACCTCCAACGTATTCGCGCCGATCAGCGCGACGCACTGGCTCGGCACCGACTTCCTCGGCCGCGACATGCTGGCGCTCATCATCCAGGGCGCGCGCTACACGATCGGCGTCGCGCTGCTCGCCACGCTGCTGGCGAGCGGAACCGGCATCACACTGGCACTGCTGGCGGCGGCCAGCGGACGCTGGATCGATGCGGTGCTCAGTCGCGGCCTCGACACGCTGACCGCGATCCCGAGCAAGATGTTCGCGCTGATCATGGTGGCCGGCTTCGGCTCCTCGGTCCCGATGCTGGTGGTGACGGCGGGCATCATCTACGTGCCGGGCGCCTACCGCATGGCGCGCTCGCTGGCGGTCAATATCAACGCGCTCGACTACGTGACCGTGGCGCGCACGCGCGGCGAAGGCACGCTCTACGTCATGCTGCGCGAGATCCTGCCCAACATCGTGGGCCCGATGCTGGCCGACCTGGGCCTGCGCTTCGTCTACGTCGTGCTGCTGCTGGCGAGCCTGAGCTTCCTCGGCCTGGGCATCCAGCCGCCGGCCGCCGACTGGGGCTCGCTGGTGCGCGAGAACATCGGCGCGCTGGCCATGGGCGGCGCCTCGGTGATCGTGCCGGCGCTGGCCATCGCGAGCCTGACCATCGGGGTCAATCTCGTCATCGACAACCTGCCGGGCCGCACCGCCCGCGAAAGAGGAGCACGCTGATGGGCGCACCACTGATTGTCCAGGGCCTCAGCATCTGCGCCGGCGCGAACACGCTGGTCGACGGCCTGAGCTTCTCCGTGCAGCCCGGCGAGGTGCTCGCGCTGATCGGCGAGTCGGGCTCCGGCAAGACCACCACCGCGCTCGCGCTGATGGGCTATGCGCGCCACGGCTGCCGCATCTCGGCGGGGCGCGTACAGATCGGCGATACCGACGTGCTCGCGCTGAATGCGGCACAGCAGCGCGCGCTGCGCGGGCGCACCGTGTCCTACATCGCGCAGAGTGCGGCCGCGTCCTTCAATCCCTCGCGCTCGATCATGGACCAGGTGGTCGAGCCGACCGTCATCCATGGCCTGTGCAAGCGCTCGGAGGCGGAGGCGAAAGCGGTGCAGCTGTTCCGCGAGCTGGCGCTGCCCGACCCGGAAACCATCGGCGATCGCTATCCGCACCAGGTTTCCGGCGGCCAGCTGCAGCGCCTCATGGCGGCGATGGCACTGATCGGCGACCCCGATCTCGTGATCCTCGACGAGCCGACCACCGCGCTCGACGTGACCACGCAGATCGAGGTGCTGCGTGCCTTCCGACGCGTGGTGCGCGAGCGCCGCGCCACCGCGGTCTACGTGAGCCACGACCTGGCCGTCGTCGCGCAGATGGCCGACCACATCCTGGTGCTGCGCGACGGCAGGATGCGCGAGCTCAACGCGACCGGGCAGGTCCTCTCGGCGCCGGTGGACGACTACACCAAGTGCCTGCTGGCCGCAGCGCGGCCCGTGCCGCGTGCTTCGGCCAAGGCAGCGAACGACGATCCCGAGCTGCTGCTCGACATTCGACAGCTCTCGGCCGGCTACGGGCCGGTGGATGCGCAGGGGCGCCCGGCCATGCCGATCCTGCAGGACATCAACCTCCAGCTGCACCGCGGCCAGGCCATCGGCGTGATCGGCGAGTCGGGCTCCGGCAAGACGACGCTTGCGCGGGCGGTGGCCGGTCTCCTGAAGCCCAGCCATGGCAGCGTGCTGTTCCGGGGCCGCGAGCTGAAGCCGACGCTGCAGCAGCGCGACCGCGACGATCTGCGCCGCATCCAGATCGTGTTCCAGATGGCCGACACGGCGCTCAATCCTTCGCAGACCATCGAGCGCATCCTGGCGCGCCCGCTCGAGTTCTACAAGGGCCTGCGCGGCGAGCCGCTGAAGCGCCGCATCCGCGAGCTGCTGGACCTGGTGAAGCTGCCGCACTCCGTCGCCGGCCGCCTGCCGGGCGGCCTCTCGGGCGGGCAGAAGCAGCGGGTGAACCTGGCGCGCGCACTCGCGGCCGACCCCGACCTCATCCTGTGCGACGAGGTGACCTCCGCGCTCGACACCGTGGTCGCCGCGGCGGTGCTCGACCTGATGGCCGAGCTGCGGCGGGAGCTCGGCGTGTCCTACCTGTTCATCAGCCACGACCTGCACACCGTGCGCGCGGTGTGCGACGAGATCGTCGTCATGCAGCACGGCCGCAAGCTGGCGCAGGTGGCACGATGCGATTACGAGCGCGGGCCGCACCACCCCTACTACGAACTCCTGGCTCGCTCGGTCCCCGAGCTGCGCCAGGGCTGGCTGGACGACATGGACCGCATCGCTGCGGCAGCAAGATGATGAAAACGGAAATGACACCGACCTTCCGCATCGCGCTGATCGCCGGCGACGGCATCGGCAAGGAAGTGATGCCCGAGGGCCTGCGCGTGGTGCAGGCCGCGGCAGCGCGCTTCGGCTTCGAGCTCGACTGCCGCACCATCGACTGGGCGAGCTGCGACTACCACGCCGAGCACGGCCAGATGATGCCGGACGACTGGAAGGAGCAGCTGAAGGGCGTCGACGCGCTGTACTTCGGCGCCGTCGGTTGGCCCGCCACCGTGCCGGACCACGTCTCGCTGTGGGGATCGCTCCTGAAGTTCCGGCGCGAGTTCGACCAGTACATCAACCTGCGCCCGGTGCGCCTGTTCGAGGGCGTGCCCTGTCCCCTGGCCGGCCGCGCGCCCGGCGACATCGACTACCTGGTGGTGCGCGAGAACACCGAGGGCGAGTACACCTCGCTGGGCGGCGTGATGTACCAAGGGACCGAGCGCGAGATCGTGATCCAGGAGTCGGTGTTCTCGCGCCACGGCACCGACCGCGTGCTGAAGTACGCCTACGAGCTCGCCAACGCGCGCCGCAGAAAGCACCTGACGGTGGCGACCAAGAGCAACGGCATCGCGATCAGCATGCCGTGGTGGGACGGGCGCGCCGACGTCATCGGCCGCGACTACCCGGAGGTCACGGTCGACAAGCAGCACATCGACATCCTGTCGGCGCGCTTCGTGCTGCAGCCCACGCGCTTCGACGTGGTGGTGGCGAGCAACCTGTTCGGCGACATCCTCTCCGACCTGGGGCCTGCGACCACCGGCACCATCGGACTCGCGCCGTCGGCCAACCTCAACCCGGACCGCAAGTTCCCTTCGCTCTTCGAGCCCGTGCACGGCTCGGCGCCCGACATCTATGGCCAGAACATCGCCAACCCGATCGCGATGATCTGGTCGGGGGCGCTGATGCTGGATTTCCTCACCCAGGGCCAGGGCGCGGGGCGCGCCGCCCACGACGCCATCCTCGGCGCAATCGAGGCAGTGCTGCGCGAAGGACCGCGCACGCGCGACCTCGGCGGCACGGCCTCCACCACGGAGATGGGCATGGCGATCGCCGAGCTCGTCGCCGCGGCCTGAACCTCTTCACGACATCCGACCATGACACTGACTCTCGAACGCCAGGACCTGATGCCAGGGCTTCAACTCATCGGCGCCGACTGGCGCGAATCCGGCGACGAACGCCGCCTCGACGTCACCGACCCTGCCAGCGACGCCGTCTTCGCCAGCGTTCCCGACGGCACGGCGGCCGATGCGCGCGCCGCGGTCGATGCAGCGCACGCCGCCTTCCCGGCCTGGCGCGCCGTGCCGGCAAGGCAGCGCGCGGCCATCCTCAAGCGCTGGAACGACCTCATGCTGACGCACCAGGAAGACCTGGGCCGCCTGATCTCGCGCGAGCAGGGCAAGCCCCTGGCCGAGGGGCGCGGCGAGGTCGCCTATGCCGCGAGCTACGTCGAGTGGTTTGCCGAGGAAGCCACGCGCGCCAACGGCGACGTGATCCCGGCGCCGGTGACGGGCCGCCGCATGCTCGCCCTGAAGGAGCCGGTGGGCGTGGTCGCCGCGATCACGCCGTGGAACTTTCCGGCCGCCATGATTGCGCGCAAGATCGCGCCGGCGCTGGCGGCCGGCTGCACCGTGGTGTGCAAGCCGGCCGAGGACACGCCGCTCACCTCGCTCGCACTCGTCAAGCTGGCCCAGGAGGCGGGCGTGCCGGCGGGGGTGCTGAACATCGTCACCGCCTCGCGCGAACGCACCCCCGAGGTGGTGGATGCGTGGCTGACCGATGCGCGCGTGCGCAAGATCACCTTCACCGGCTCCACGCCCGTGGGCAAGCACCTCGCGCGCGCCTCGGCCGATACGCTGAAGAAGCTGTCGCTCGAACTGGGCGGCAATGCGCCCTTCATCGTCTTCGACGATGCCGACCTGGATGCCGCCGTGGAAGGATTGATGGCCGCCAAGTTCCGCAATGGCGGGCAGACCTGCGTGTCCCCGAACCGGGTGTTCGTGCAGGCCAAGGTGCATGACGCCTTCGTCGACAAGCTGGCCATGCGCGTCGGCGCGCTCCAGGTGGGGCCGGCGACCGAGCCCGCCTCGCAGATCGGCCCGATGATCAACGCGCGCGCGGTGGAGAAGATCGAGCGCCATGTGCAGGACGCGGTCGGCAGGGGCGCGCGCATCGTCGTCGGCGGCCGGCGGCTGCGTTCGGCGCCATGCGACGGTCCGAACTACTACGCCCCCACCGTGCTGGTGAACGCTGACGCCAGCATGGCGTGCAGCTGCGAGGAGACCTTCGGGCCGGTGGTGCCGATCACGCGCTTCGACAGCGAAGCCGAGGTGATCGCGGCGGCCAACGACACGCCCTTCGGCTTGGCGGCCTACTTCTACTCGACCGATGTCCGCCGGATCTGGCGCGTGACCGAAGCGCTGGAGACCGGCATCGTCGGCGTCAACGAAGGCGCGTTGGCCGCCGAGGCGGCGCCCTTCGGCGGCGTCAAGGAATCGGGCTACGGCCGCGAGGGTTCTGTGCACGGACTCGATGACTACCTGCACATCAAGTACGTGTGCCAGGGGCAGCTGTAGCAGCTGCGATCTCCAGCGGGCATTCGAAGCAAACGCCCATCATTCAGCAGGGCGCGCGCGGCGCAGACGGCCTAGAAATCAGCGACCTTGCCCCATGCCGAGCCGCTGAACCGTTGCGGCCGATAAGGCGCCGGATCCACGATGGGTTCGGCACCCGAGGCAAGGTCCGCGATGAGGTGACCGGCGCCGGGGCCGATGCCGAAGCCGTGTCCCGAAAAGCCCGCGGCCAGGATGAAGCCCGGCATGCCCGGCACTTCGCCGATGCCGGGAACACCGTCCGGCGTGCTGTCGACGAAGCCGGCCCACGCGTGCGTGATCTTGGCGTCGCGAAGCTGGGGCAGCAGTTCGACGGCGCGGCGGTGGGTCTCCTTGACCGCCCGCAAATCGGGCTTCGGATCGAGGATGCGCACCCGCTCCATGGGCGTAGGCGCATCCAGCCGCCACCGCTTCAGCGTTTCGTGGCCACCCCGAACGCCTTCCAGGCCTCCGGGCAGGAGGCTGCGCCAGCGCTTGGCGAACATGGGCACGAATTGCGGGGCGAAGCGCATGAACTGCGGCGTCACGTCCACGCGTGCGCGTCCGCTGATGGCCAGTGCGTAGCGTCCGTCGCTGCGGCGCGTGGCCGACACGCCCCCGCTGACCAGGGCGGCCGGCAAGCGATGTTCCACGGGGGACACGCTGAGGATGGACTGGCGAACCGAGGCCTGGGGAAAGCGGATGCCGAGTTGCCGGCAGAACGAGGACGCCCACGCGCCGCCGGCGAGCACGGCCGTGCGGGTCTTGATGACTTCGGCTTCCGTGATGACGCCGCTGACCCGTCCGCCTTCGGTCTCGATGCCGCGGGCCGCGCAATTCTGATGGACGCTGCCCCCGAGCTTGATGATCGCAGCGGCCACGGCGGGCGCAGCCTTGCCCGGATCGGCGGTGCCATCGCTGGGCGAGAAGACGCCGCCTTTCCAGGCGCGGCCGGTCGCCCGCCCGCGCTCGGCGGCCTCGCGGCCACTCAGCATGTGGGTCGTCACGCCGGCGGTCTTCGCAAAATCGCGCCAGCTGGCCCAGCGCGAAATTTCGGCCTCGTCATTGCTGAGGTACAAGAGCCCGCAGCGATGAAAGCCCGTGTCTTCGCCGCTCTCGGCGGCAAACCGTTCCCAGAGATCGAGGCTCTTGCTCGCGATCGGCAGTTCGCGCTCGTCGCGGTTCTGCTGGCGGCACCAGCCCCAGTTGCGGCTCGACTGCTCGGCGCCGATCCTGCCCTTTTCCACCAAGGCGACCGAAACGCCGCGCTTGGCCAGGTAGTAGGCGGTAAAGACACCGATGATGCCGCCGCCGATCACCACGACGTCGGCGGAGGCCGGCAGCGTGGGCGAAGTTTGGATGTGTTGCAGCGGAGGGGACATGATGGATCTCGCTGGCGACTCAAAGTCCGTGCCTTGAACCACCGAAAGTCTGGCTATCGGTACTTCGCGTCGGCTCGGTCGGTGCATCCTGGGAGCCAAGAATGGCTTTGGTTTCCAGGTACTCCTCGAAACCTTCTATTCCATATTCGCGACCATTTCCCGAGCGCTTGTAGCCGCCGAAGGGGGCATGAGGGTTCCATGCCGGATAGTTGATGTGCACCTGTCCGGAGCGGATGCGCGCCGCGACGGCGCGCGCCGTGCCGAGGTCCTGGCCTTGCACGTGGGCGCCCAGGCCGTACACGGTGTCGTTGGCGATCTCCACCGCCTCGTCGACGTTGTCATAGGGAATGATCGCGAGCACCGGGCCGAAGACCTCCTCCTGCGCGATGCGCATGTGAGGCTGCACCGAGGTGAAGATGGTCGGACGGCAGTAGAAGCCGCGGCTGAAGGCCTCGGGCCGGCCGGTGCCGCCGCAGATGAGCCGCGCGCCTTCGGCGATTCCGATGCCGATCATTTCCTGCACGCGATTGAACTGCGCGCGATTCGCCACCGGGCCATGCGTGGTCTGCTGCGAACCCGGATCGCCCACGACGATGCTGGATGCCGCTTCGAGGGCGATCCGCTCGACCTCATGCAGGCGCTCGCGGGGCACGATCATGCGAGTCGGCGCGCTGCAGGATTGGCCGACGTTGCGGAAAGCGGCCGTGACGCCCGGCGGTACGGCACGCGCCAGGTCCGCATCCGGCAGGATGAGATTGGGCGATTTGCCGCCGAGTTCCTGGGCCACGCGCTTGACCGTCGGGGCCGCCGCCTGCGCCACCAGGACGCCGGCCCTTGTCGAACCGGTGATCGAGATCATGTCCACGTCCGGATGCTCCGCCAAGGCGGCGCCGACTTCCGGCCCGCTGCCGTTCACCAGATTGAACACGCCCGGCGGGATGCCGGCTTCGTGCATCACTTCGGCAAAGAGCAGGGCGCTCAAGGGCGAGAGCTCGCTGGGCTTCAGGACCACCGTGCATCCCGCGGCCAGGGCGGGTCCGACCTTGGCGGTGATCTGGTAGAGCGGCCAGTTCCAGGGCGTGATCAGGCCGCACACGCCGATCGCCTCGCGCATGATGGCCATGTCTGCGCGATGAGTGACGAACGAATAGTTGACCAGATTGTCCCTGGCCACACGGATGTGCTGTGCCGCAGACGGCACCTGCGTGCTGCGCGCGAAGCCGATGGCCGCGCCCATCTCCAGCGAGATCGCCTGGGCGAACAGTTCCGCGCGCTCCAGGATCAGGGAATGGACGCGATCGAGAAGCAAGGCCCTGCTCTGGACGGAGCTCACGGACCAACCGGCGAAGGCGAGGCGCGCCGCGGCCACGGCGGCAGCGGCATCTCGTGCACTGCCCAGCGCGATCTCTGCCACAGGCTCCTCGGTCGATGGATCGATGACGGCGCTGCGAGCTTGGGCTTCGGGCCTGACCCACTCGCCGTCGATAAAGATGCGGTCCAGGCGGCCGGCGCTCCTGAGGTGCTCGATGGGCGGGGCGTTCATGCGGCGAGCCTTTCGGAAACGACGTCGAGCGTGTTCGTTTTCATGCACACAAAGGGGGTCATGGAGGCTGGTGATGCGGTCGGGTGCGTCATGCTGGGGCTGATGTCGGGCCTTTGGATGCCCGATAGCTTAGGGCGCGCGCCCCTCGCTCCGGTGCTGCAATGAGGGTCTTGCGCAAAGCAGGCTGCGGTTATGCGAGTCGCTACGGCAGATCCTGCCGTCATACATGCGTCAGGGGCCTTCGCATCGGACGCGGGATGCGAAGACGCGAACCGGCCGCGGGTAGAAGCGGCGTGAATCCGACCGAGCACGCCTAGAGGTGCGTCGCCCGCAAGGCATAAGGTTTTTCGCATGCCTCAAGCCACGAAACGGTATTTCTCCTCCCGGATCGCATCTCCAATACTTGGTCCAGACCATCGCCAGGAGACAACATGCCTCTCAACCGCCGCCAGTTCACGGCCTGCCTCGGCGCATCCGCCCTCGCGGGCGTGCCCGGCGTTTCCTTTGCGCAGGACAAGACGCTGCGCATGCTCGTGGGTTTTGCCGCCGGTGGTGCCGCGGACACCGTCGCGCGCGCCGTCGCGGAAGGCCTGCGCGAGAGCGGCTATACCGCGATCGTCGACAACAAGGCAGGCGCGGGCGGCCGGCTCGCAACGGAAGCGCTGCTGTCGCTTCCGCCCGACGGCCACACGCTGCTGATGACCCCATTGGGAAACCTGACGCTCTATCCGCATGTGTTCAAGTCGCTGCGCTACGACCCGTTGAAGGATTTCGCCGCGGTGGGAACCGCCAACAGCATGAGCTTTGCGTTGGCCGTCGGCGCCGACAGCCCGGCCAGGACGCTGCAGGAGTTCCTGGCCCTCGCGGGCAAGGATCCGAAGTTCGCGGCCTACGGTACGCCCGGCGCGGGCACGGCCATGCACTTCCTCGGCGCGATGCTGGGCAAGGAGGCGAAGGTGAATCTCACGCAGGTCGCCTACAAGGGCGGCGCCGCCGCGCTCACCGACGTGATCGGCGGCAGCCTGCCCTGCGTGATCACGACGACGCCCAACCTCCTTCCGATGCATCGCGCCGGCAAGATCCGCATCCTCGCGATCTCGGAGGCGGCCCCGAATGCGGCACTGCCCGGCGTGCCGACCTTCAAGTCCACGGGCTTTCCCGACCTGGTCGTCACAGAGTCGTTCGCCTTCTTCGCGCGCACCGGCACAGCGCCCGCGGTGGTCGCGCAGCTGGGGCAGTCCGTCGCGTCGGCGGTGAAGGCGCCGACGGTCAGCGCATTGCTCAGGAAAGCCGAATTCGAGCCGCTCGTGATGACCCCGGAAGCGCTCGACAAGCAGGTACACGCCGAATACGCGAAGTGGGGCCGCATCGTCAAGGCGGTCGGGTACACGCCGGAGAACTGAACCGCCTTCAGGAAATCCCGAATCTCCCACACCGCCCAACCACACGCGAGGAATCACCGTGCCACGTCGCAACGTTGTCGTCATCATGTCGGACGAACATGACCCCCGGATCATGGGATGTGCCGGGCATCCGGTCGCGAAAACGCCCCACCTCGATGCGCTCGCGGCACGCGGCGTGCGTTTCACAAACGCGTACACGCCCAGCCCCATCTGCGTGCCGGCGCGCGCCGCCTTCGCCACCGGCATGCGCGTGCATCAGACGCGGCATTGGGACAACGCCATGCCCTACACCGGCAAGCCGCGGGGCTGGGGCCACGTGCTGCAGCGGCAGCGCGTCCGGGTGGAGAGCATCGGCAAGCTGCACTACCGGGCGGAAGAAGATCCCGCTGGCTTCGACAAGGAGCACATTCCGATGCACGTGGTGGGCGGGCACGGCATGGTGTGGGCATCGATCCGCGACCCGTATGTCTCCACGCCGTCGGACAAGCGCATGCTGGGCGATCGTATCGGCGGAGGCGAATCGGCCTACACCTCGTACGACCGCAGCGTCACCTCGCGCGCCGTGGAATGGTTGCAGGACGCGGCGCAGCGCCGTGAGGAGTCTTTCGTTCTCTACGTAGGCCTGGTCGCGCCGCACTTCCCCCTGATCGCGCCGGAGGCATTCTTCTCGCTCTATCCGCTGGAAGGCCTGCCGACGCCGAAGCTCCACCCGAACGAGGGCTACCAGCGGCATCCGTGGGTGCAGGCCTACGCGGACTTCATGAAGAACGAGGAGCAGTTCAAGTCGCCACAGGAGCGGCTCGAAGCCTTCGCCGCGTACTACGGCCTGTGCAGTTTTCTCGACCACAACGTGGGCGCCATCGTCGCGGCAATCGCGCAGGCCGGGCTGCAGGACGACACGACAGTGATCTATACCTCCGACCATGGCGACAACCTCGGCACGCGCGGACTCTGGGGCAAGTCGACGCTGTACCAGGAGAGCGTCGGCATCCCGATGATCATGGCGGGAGCTGGCGTGAAGCCGGCGGTGCGCCGAACACCGGTCGACCTGCTGGACCTGTTCCCGACGATCCTGGAGGGCGTCGGCATCGACCCGGCGCCGGAGATGAACGGGCGACCCGGGCAATCCCTCTACGCGGTCGCCGCGGCGCCTGACGATCTCGAACGCGTGGTGTTCAGCGAATACCACGCAGCCGGCAGCAACACGGCCGGGTTCATGGTGCGCAAGGGGAGATGGAAGTTCCACTACTACGTGCGCCACCGGCCCGAGCTGTTCGACCTGGAAGCAGACCCGGAAGAACTCGACGACCTCGCCGGGAATCCCGCCTTCGCACAGGTCGCACAAAGCATGGAAGGCGAGCTGCGACGCATCTGCGACCCCGAAGCGGTCGATGCACTCGCGAAGTCCGACCAGCACGCCATGATCGAAAGGCTCGGCGGCAACGATGTCGCGTCGAAGATGGGCGCGGGCGGCGCCACCCCGGTGCCGAAGAGTGCGCGGACGGAAGCGGGCTCGGCCCCCGCTTGAGCGCGTGCCGCGCCGGGTCCATGCGTTAGAGTGGGTCCCGTGACGCCACGGCAACTCAAGTACTTCGTGGAGATTGCCCGCACCGGCAGCATTACCACGGCTGCCAGCACCCTGCACATTGCGCAGCCGGCGCTGAGCCACCACATCTCGGGCATGGAAGAGGAACTGGGCGTCGCGCTGCTCGAGCGCCATGCGCGCGGTGTCAGGCTCACCACCGAGGGACAGCGCCTTCTTGACCGCGCCGTCTCGATCCTGCGGCAGCTGGACCGTCTCAACGACGACGTGCGCGATGCATCGACCCAGGCCCGCGGCACGGTGAGCCTGTGCCTGGTGGGCTCCGTGGCGCAGGTGCTGACGGTGCCGCTGTTCCGGCTGCTGGCCGAACGTACGCCCGAGGTGCGCCTGCAGGTCAGCACAGGCATGTCGCGCGAGGCCCGCGCGCTGGTCGAGGCGCGCCGAGTGGATCTGGCGCTGCTGCCGATCGCCTATGAACTCCCCCGCCTGGAATCCGTTCCCGCCTTCGAGGAGCGCTTCTGCCTGTTCGGCCTCGACTTCCTGTTCGAGGGAGAAAGCGGTCCCATCCGGTTCGCGGAGATCGGCGACCGTCCGCTCGTCGCACCCGACCGCGACCACGACCTGCGCAAGCTCATCGAACGCACGGCGATGGCGCACAGCTGCGCGCTCAATGTGCAGTACGAGCTCAACAATCCTGAGCTCTACCGCCGGGTGGTGCAGGAAGGACTGGCCTTCGCGATCATGCCGCGCAACGCCTTTGCCGATGCCGAGGCCCTCGGGGTGGTGGCGCGCGACATCGTCGAGCCGGGCATCGAGCGCACCCAGTCGGTCGTGTGGATGGTCGACCATCCGCTGACGCCGGCCGGAGAGGCGGTGCGCACCGCACTGCTGGACGTGATCGCGCTGCTGATCGCCGACGGCACGCTGAAGGCCCGCCCGCTGCCATAAGCTTTGCCTCATGCGTGCGCCGCGCGATCGGTATTTCACGCCGCGCATCTCGGGCCTTAGAGTACGACGAGCAACAGGAGACAAGTCCATGGCCGAGGTCGAAACCCCCGCCGGTGTTGCCGATGATCTGCGCGACGCGCTGAGATCCGTGCTGGGAAACGCCGGCGTCGCCTCGGATCCGGCCTTGCTCTGCGCCCAATCGGGAGACTGGAGCGAGGCAAGGAAAGTGGCGCCCCTGCTCGTGCTGTTTCCGCGCACGCCCCAGCAGGCGGCCGACGTGCTTGCGCTGTGCGCGCGGCACGGGCAGAAGATCGTCGTGCAAGGGGGCCTCACCGGCCTGGCCGGTGGCGCAACACCGCTGCAAGCGGAGGTCGCGCTGTCGTTGGCCAAGCTGGACCAGATCGAGCACATCGATGCGATCGGCGGCACCGCCACCGTGCAGGCCGGCGTCATCCTCGAAGAGCTGCAGGCTCGCGTCGAATCGCAGGACTGGTATTTCCCGCTGGACCTCGGCGCACGCGGCTCGTGCCAGGTCGGCGGCAACGCGGCGACCAACGCGGGAGGCAACCGCGTGATCCGCTATGGCACCATGCGCGAACTGGTGCAGGGCATCGAGGTTGCGCTGCCCGACGGCAGGCTGCTGACCATGATGAACCGCGTGACGAAGAACACCACCGGCATCGACCTCAAGCACCTGTTCATCGGCGCCGAAGGCACGCTGGGCGTGATCACCCGGCTGGTGCTCAAGCTCTCGCCGAAGCCGACCGCCTCCAGCACCGCGCTGTGCGCGCTGCCTTCGTTCGAGGCAGCAACCCGCCTCGTGCGGGACATGCGGCGCGCACTGCCGGGCCTTTCCGCGTTCGAGGTGATGTGGTCCGACTTCATGGAGGCCGCGCAGGAGCTCGGCCATCTGCGGCCTGCATTTTCCGAAGCATCGCCCGTGTATGCGCTGGTCGAGACGCTGGGCGCGCGGCAGGAGGAGGACCGCGAACAACTCGAACGCTTCCTCGGCGAGGCACTGGAGGCCGGCAGCGTCGACGACGTCGTGGTGGCGCAATCGCAGGGCGACGCGCGCCGGCTGTGGGCCTATCGCGAGACCATCGGCGAGATGCTGGGCCAACTCAAGCCGCATGCGGCGTTCGACGTCGGTGTGCCCATGGCCGCGATGGATTCGTTCGTGCAAACCGTGCGCGATACGCTACAGAGCCGCTTTCCCGCGCAACGCCACCTCTTCTTCGGGCACATCGGCGACGGCAACCTGCACGTGCTGTCCGGGCCGCACGGCTGCGCCGAATCCCTGCACCAGGTCGAGGAGGTGGTCTACGCGGCCGTGGGTGCCGTCGGCGGTTCGATCTCCGCGGAGCACGGCATCGGCGTAGTCAAGAAGGAGTTCCTGCACTTCACGCGCAGCGACGCCGAGCTCGAACTGATGCGCAGCCTCAAGGCCGTGCTCGATCCTGGTGGAATTCTCAATGCTGGAAGAGTCTTGGATTGACAAGATCGGACGGACGGCCGAGGGGCTCGGACCTCGCCGGCTGAAATCCTGTGAAGGACGCGGTCAGTTCGCTGGTCGCCGAGCTTCGAAGCGGGTTCCATCTCAGCGTGGCTTCTGGAAGCCGCCCTCGATCCAGGCCGCCGCGCTGTCTGCATTGAGCTTGAAGGCTGGAGCCACGCGCACCTCGCCCAGTTGAGCACCGAGCTCGTCGTGCGCGCGGAGCAGGGCATGCGGGTTGTCCTCGTCCGGCACGATCTGCAGCGAGACGCGGATGCGCTCCGAACCCGCGCCGACGCTCACGCTCTTGTTGAGCTGGGCATGCAGCTGCTGCTCGTGCCGTCGCAGCACCTCGGCGGCCGTCTTGACCAGCGTATGGAAGGCCGGCGCATCGAGCGGCTTGGGATTCTTCTTGTCGCGGCCCATGGTCCAGGGCCCAATCAGCGCGGGCTCGGGATCGCCTTGGCGCGTCATCGAGACGGCCCAACCGTCATCGTCTTCGTTCTTGATCACGCGCGCCGTCCAGCGCTCGTCGCTCCAGAGGGTGGCTTCCTGAATATGAGTGGTCTGTTCTGTCATGGGTTGGGTCAGAAGATGGAAAGGCTGGTGCGCACGGCGAAGAGCTTGAGGGACGGATGTCGTGAAGTTTCTCCGACCCAAGCTCGCCCGTCGGAGCGAAGCGCTTCACGCATCATGACTGGGCGCCGGCCAGCGAGCCCAGCAATCGCGCCAGGAGCTCCTTGCGGTTCCGCGTCCCCAGTCGGTCGTGCAACTGGCGCCGGTGATAAACCACAGTATGCAGGCTCAGCTTCATGCGCTGCGCAATCTCCGGCTCCGAGAGGCCGCGGGCCAACCAGAAGCCGATCTCTGACTGCCGGGGCGAGAGCGAAAGCAGCCGCAGTGCCTGCAAGAGGCGCAGCGCACGGTGGACGTGCAAGGTGATCTGGATGCCCACCACTTCCGGCTCGCCTGCGGCTGCGGCATGCAGGCTGCAGCCGCGAATCGTGAAGAGGCCGTGGGCGTTGCGGATCTCCAGCCGAGGCGCATCGCTGGCGTTGTGGCCGCTTCGTACCCACGCGAGCCGCTGGAGGACCAGCTTGAGGCTGTCGGGGAGCTGCCCACTCGGGCGCCAGTGGCTGCCGAAGGCTGCGGCCATCAGCGCGGCACCTTGCGCCGACATCCACAGCAGACGGCCCTCGGGCGTGGCGACGAGCATCTCGGTGCCTTGAGCGTCCATCTCGTGCGACGCGGCCGTGCCTTCGGGCGGCGTCAGCGCGACGGCGAGAAAACGTTCCAGCCGCGCGAACTCGTGCAGTTCGTCGGACCTGAAGTCGAGCAGGGTGGTACGTCGATAGAGCTTGATCGATCCGACCGGCCGGCCGTCGGCGTGACGCGGCATCAAGCTCACGCAGTCATGCAGTCCGACCGGGCGCAGCAGCACGTTGTTGTAGTCGCTGCGCTGGAACTCGGCCCAGGGCACCTTGATGAGCTGGTCGCGAACCTGGGGCCCGATCTCCGTGCGGGCCGCCTGTTCGTAACTGCGGGCCACGCGCCGCTCGTCGCGCTGCAGGCGCTCGTCCAGGTAGATCGGGACCATGGCCTGGATGTCGGGCGCTTCCATGAAGGATTCGAGCCGCCCGTCGGCGCCGGGGTGAAAGTAGCCGCCCGTGTCGAAGGCGAGCACCCCGCGCAGCTCGCGCAGCAAAAGCGGCGCGAGATGCGGACCTGTGACATCGAGGCACGAGAGCTGGCGGATGCGCACCGCCGCCTCCCGCACGCGCGTCAGGTCGAGCATTCGGGATCTTTTCATCAAGCGGCGGCATCCATGGGCTGCGGCATTTTCCACCGCGCGGCGCCCCGGCGCGAAGTCTTCACCTGGCGACGGTGTCGTCGTAGGCGGGCGTGACGTTCATCGCGCCCCATTGCACTTTGAGGCTGTGAGGCTGGTCGGGGTCAGCCTGCTGGTGCTGGTCGCCGGCGACGTTGCGGCCGGCATCGAAATTCAGGAACGTGCCCCACGGCAGCAGCTTGCTGAAATCGGGGCCGTTGTTCACGAAGCCTGAAAGCTCCCAGTCGAAATGCAACGGCCGCTGCCTGGTCGACCCGAGCTCGTTGATGATGATCATCGACTGGCGGCCGAAAAAGCCGGCGAGCTGGGTGCGCCCCTCGACGGCGTCGATCCGGGCCTGCAGGAGGTTCACCAGCTCGCCGGCCGGCGGGTAGGGCGAGAGCGGATCGATATTCGATTCGAAGGAAAAGGCGCCGCTACCCGACCAGCCGGTGTGCAACTGGCCGCCCGTGACGCAGCTGCCGTCGGCGCTCCACGTCGCGCGCGAGTCGGAAGCGGGCACGACGAGCCGCCAGTTGTTCTTGAGTTCGCCGTCGACCTCGGTGCGTATCGCGTGCATGTCGGCGCGCAGATGCAGGTCGATCACCGCCTTCTGGTGGAACTTGGCTCCGCCGCAGCCGGTCACCTCTTCGGATTCCTGGTCGTAGGTGATCTGCCCTCGCCAGGAAGCCAGCACGCGGGAATTGCTCCTGCGGCCGCGGGCCGTGACGAAGACCTCGCCGTGCGCATCGGTGCCGAGGTCGACCTCCACCGTCTTCCCGTCGGACGCCCACTTGGGCGGCAGCAGCTGACCGCCGACGGTGACGGTGCCGGGCTCGGTGCCGAATTCGCCGTGCATGATCAGCTTGTTGGGGCCTGTGGCCTGCAACTCGGAAATGATCGGATTCAGAATCGTGAAGCCGTCGCCGAAGCGCCGCACATAAGCCTCCGTGCCGCCTTCCACGGGCGCCGTGACCAGCTGCTTCTTCTTGTCGAGGTAGGCCCAGACGTCGTCCATGTTGAACGGACGGTTGCGCGGTGCGACTTGATCGATGGCGTTCGCGCCGGTCAGGCGATCGACCAGCAGGTCCGCCATCTTGAATGCGTTGGCGTTGGAGTTGCCCTCCCAGCCGACAATGGTGCCGGCATTCTGCTTCGCGAGCACGTCGCGGAAGCCCGCGGCTTCCGGTGAGCCGCTGTTGCACGAGAGCAAGATGACCAGCGAGTTGGGCGAGAAGCGCAAGTACTTGGCGACGAAGGACGCGGTAATCGCATAGCGCGGCTGCTTGCCCAGGCCATAGCGCTGCCAGTTGCTGCGGTCGCGGTGGTAGATCAGGCTGCCGTCATTCATGTCCTGCCTGTATTCGCCTTCGTTGAACACAGAGACCTGGGTGTCCGTCATGATCGCGAACTGCTCGCTACCTTTGGGGCCGAAGATGCCGGAATGTGAAGTGATGTACAGGAAACCGAGCTCGCCGCGGTTCTTCAGCGCGTCGACCGTCAGCGCCCGCTCGGGTGCGGCGTTCCAGCCCGCATCGGTCAAGGCGTCGGCCATGCGCGTCATGGTGCCGACGCCGTGCTCGAAGTCCTCGTCCGGGAAACCCAGCAGCAGGGCGTCCGCGGAGGTGGGCACTTCTTTCGCGGCGGCAAGCTGCGCAGCGGTGGCCGCAGCCTTGGCGGCAGTGGTCTTCGACGCGGCCGCTTCCGGCAGCGTTGCGTCGCGCCAGTTGTCGGAGTAGATGAAGTAGCGCCCGTCGGTGAACTGTGCCCAGAGCACCTGGTCGCCAACACCCGCCGCGACGTACTCGGGCTGGGTCATCACCCAATCGCGCAAGGCGTTCCAAACGGCATCGCTCACAGGGCCGGTGCCGGCCAGTTCCTCCAACTTCGCGGCGATACGGCCGGTGGCCTCGCTGCGCTGCGCTGCGGTGTAGCCGCTGCCGCGGTCCGGCTGCGATCCGTCGCCGGACGGGAAGCCGCCACCTGCTCCTGCACCACCGCCTCCTCCGCCGCCGCACGCGACAAGCAGCGCGATCGCGCCCGAAAAAATTGCCAGCAGCAGCCGCCGCTTCACCGTCCCCGCGAATCCCATGGCTTCCTCTCCACATCGGCGCCATCTGCGCCCAGCATCCGAACACGCCCGGGCGACGTCGCCAGGGCCGGGCAAGGGTACTGAGAGAGAGGCGCCTTGACCCTACCCCGCGGGGGTAGGTCGTGCGCAACAAGCGAGAAAGCTCAGCGGTGGCCGCGCTTGAGTTCGAGGTGCGCCTGCGGGGGATCGATCGGCGTTCATTTTTATGCGCTGGATGCATCAATCGTTCCGAATCTTGCAATTCACCTTATTCGTCCGAAGCGCGAGACTTGTCGCAAGGTTCCTCGCCGACAGGAGCCCAACCGGAGACAAGAGAGTGACCCTTCAAGCTGAAGAACTACGTGCCTGGATCGGACGCAGCGAGACCATCCAGGACGCCATCAACCCGACGCCCGTGATCGCGCTGACGGCTACGCTGGATCACCCTTCGACGCCCGTCGAGACTGGTACCGCCTTGCCGTACCTTTGGCATTGGTTGTATTTCCTGCCGATGCATCGACAGTCGGAAATTAGCGCCGACGGACACGCCAAGCGCGGCGGCTTCCTTCCTCCCGTGCCGCTGCCTCGCCGGATGTGGGCCGGCAGCCAGTTCGAATTTCGCTCCCCTCTACGAGTTGGAGACCGGGTCGCGCGAACCTCGACCATCGACGACGTCACCGTCAAAGAGGGCCGCACCGGCACGCTTGTCTTCGTCAAGGTCAGGCACGAGGTGCGTTGCAACGACAGCAGCGATCCGGCGCTCGTCGAATTCCACGACATCGTCTACCGCGAGGCGCAGGGCCCGAACGATGTTGCGCCACCGCCTCAAGCCGCGCCCGCGGAAGCCCAGTGGAAGCGCTCCATCGTGCCGGATGACGTGCTGCTGTTCCGCTATTCAGCACTTACCTTCAACGGCCACCGCATCCACTACGACAGGCAGTACGTCACCCAGGTCGAGGGGTATCCCGGCCTGATCGTGCATGGACCGTTGATTGCAACGCTGCTGATGGATCTCCTTCGGCGCCAGATGCCGCAAGCCGATGTGGCCAGCTTCCGGTTCAAGGCGGTGCGCCCGACATTCGACCTCCATCCTTTCCACCTTCAGGGACAACCCGAGGCCGACGGAAAGACCATCCGGCTCTGGGCCTGCGATCACGAAGGCTGGCTCACGATGGACGCAACGGCGGTCCTGCGCTGATTCCATCAACCCACTCACCTTCGGATCGAGCAACACATGCAGCCACTCAAAGGCCTCACGGTCGTCACGCTGGAGCACGCGATCGCAGCGCCTTTCGCCACGCGCCAACTCGCCGACCTCGGCGCGCGCGTCATCAAGATCGAACGCCCGGGTTCTGGCGATTTCGCCCGAGGCTATGACGAGCGCGTCCACGGACTCGCGTCGCACTTTGTCTGGACCAACCGCTCCAAGGAAAGCCTGACGCTCGACGTCAAGCATCCCGAGGCGGCCACGATTCTGGAGCGCCTGGTCGTGGAGAAGGCAGATGTCGTCGTACAGAACCTCGCTCCCGGCGCCGCTGCGCGCCTTGGCCTCGGGTATGACAAGCTTTCCGCCGCGAAGCCGGGGTTGATCGTGTGTGACATCTCGGGCTATGGCGACGACCCCATCAACCCCGGGCCGTATCGTGACAAGAAGGCCTACGACCTCCTCATTCAGAGCGAGGCGGGGTTCGTCTCGGTCACGGGCACGCCCGATGAGCCCTGCAAGGCCGGTCCATCGATCGCCGACATCGCTGCGGGCATGTACGCGTACAGCAGCATTCTCGCGGCGCTGTTGCAGCGCGGCCAGACCGGCAAGGGCCAGCGCATCGACATCTCGATGCTGGAGTCGCTCGCCGAATGGACCAGCTATCCGCTCTACTACGCGTTCGAAGGTGCCGCACCACCTCCGCGAACCGGCGCCAGCCATGCAACGATCTACCCCTATGGCCCGTTCCCCACGGGCGACGGCAGCATGGTCATGCTGGGCCTTCAGAATGAACGCGAGTGGGCCAGTTTCTGCGAAACGGTGCTGCAGCGACCGGCGCTGACCGCCGATCCTCGCTTCACAGCCAACTTCAAGAGAGTGGCCGCTCGCGACGCGCTGCGCGGAATCATTGTGGAAGCCTTCTCATCGCTGACCAGGGCGCAGGTGGTCGAACGGCTCGAACTCGCGCAGATCGCCAATGCCCAGGTCAACACCATGAATGATGTCTGGGCCCACCCGCAACTGAAGGCACGCCGGCGTTGGACCGAAGTCGGCTCGCCGGTGGGCCCGCTCCCCGCGATGCTGCCGCCAGGCACCTGGGACGTGGGCCCGCGCATGGACCCCGTGCCTGCACTCGGCCAGCACACCGACGCAATCCTTGCCGAACTGGGCTACGGCGCGGCCGAGATCGAGGCGCTGCGCGCATCCAAGGCTGTCTGAGGTGGGCATCATGTCCGTGGCTTCCAGTATCCCTCGCACCTACCTCTTCGTGCCGGGCACGCGGCCGGAACGCTTCGGCAAGGCGCTGGCAAGCGGCGCGGATGCCGTCATCCTGGACCTCGAAGACGCTGTCGCAGCCGACGACAAGGCGCTTGCTCGCCAGGCAATCGCGGACTGGTTCCGTTCCGCAAACGCGGGCGACCGGTCGCGCACCGTGGTGCGCATCAACGATGCCGCGTCGCCGTGGTTCGACGACGACCTGGCGGCGTTGCGCAAGGCCGGGGCCTGCAGCGTCCTACTGCCCAAGGCCGAGTCTGCCCAGCAGGTCGCGGCCACGCTCACCGCGCTGCCCGGGGCCAGCGTTCTCGCGCTGATCGAAAGTGCGCGCGGGGTCGCCGGAGTCGACACCGTCGCGGCCGCGGGCGTGTCGCGCCTGGTGTTCGGCACGCTGGACTTTGCATTGGACCTGGGCATCGAGATTGAAAACGACGCTTCGGGTCTCGCCTACGCGGCCGGCCGTATCGTGATTGCCTCGCGCGTGGCAGGCCTGCCGGCGCCTGTCGCCGGGGTCACGCCCCAGCTGGACGATCGCAAGCGCCTTCTGGCCGACCTGGCTTCGGCGCGCGCTCTGGGCTTTGGCGCCAAACTGTGCATTCATCCGAGTCAGGTCGAACCCATTCACACGGCGCTGAGACCCTCCGCAGAAGCACTGGCGTGGGCGCAGCGAGTGCTTGCAGCCGATGCTGCGTCCCCGGGCGCTGCGCGGCTCGATGGCCGCATGGTCGATCGACCCGTGGTCCTTCAGGCACAACGCACGCTGGCCCTGGCCCGCGTCTGATCCACCCTCAACTCCAGCCCAGAAAGATCAACCCCATGGCCTCCACCATCATCGACTCGCGCATCTTCGGCGACATGTTCAGCGACGCGCGCATGCGCGACGTGTGGTCTGACGAGAACCGGACCGCCAAGTACCTCGACATCGAACGCGCGCTGGCCAAGGTGCAGGGCGAACTCGGCATCATCCCCAAGGATGCGGCGGACGAGATCGTCCGCAACTGCGAGCTATCCCAGATCGACTGGGACAGGCTCAAGGCCAAGACCGAGCAGATCGGTTACCCGATCATCGCGGTCGTCAACCAGATCAACGCCAACTGCCGCGACAAGCTGGGAGAGTACTGCCACTGGGGCGCTACCACCCAGGACATCACCGATACGGCCGCGGTGCTGCAGATGCGCGAAGGCCTCGCTTTGGTGGAGCAGGATCTGGACGAGATCGGCGAAGCACTGGCTGCGCTGGCAAAGAAGTACCGCGATACGCCCGTGATTGGCCGTTCCAACCTGCAGCAGGCCACACCGATCACCTTCGGCTACAAGATGGCAAGCATCCTGGCTGGCATCGACCGTCACCGCGAGCGCCTGCAACAGCTCAAGCCGCGGGTGCTGATGGGGGAGTTCGGCGGGGCGTCGGGCACGCTGTCATCGTTGGAGAAGGGTGCGATGGAAACCCAGGCCGGCCTGATGAAGGAACTCGGCCTTGCCCAGCCGCTGATCTCCTGGCACACGGTGCGCGACACCATCGCGGAGGTCGGTGCCTTCCTTGGACTGGTGGGCGGCTCGCTCGGCAAGATCGCGATGGACGTCAAGCTGATGATGCAGACCGAAGTGGCCGAGGTGTTCGAGCCTTTTGCGCCCGGTCGCGGCTCCTCGTCGACCATGCCGCAGAAGCGCAACCCGATCTCCTGCCTGTACATCCATGCCAACATTTCCGTGGCGCGCCAGCACGTCGCTGCGCTCATGGATGCGATGGTGGCCGATCACGAGCGCTCGACCGGTCCCTGGGAGATCGAGTGGGTCTCTTTGCCGGAGATCTTCTGCCTGATGTCTGGTGCGCTGAAGCAGACCAAATTCATCCTCAAGGGCCTGGAGGTCGACGCCACGCGCATGCGCGCCAACATCGACCTCACCAACGGCCTGGTGATGTCTGAAGCCGTGATGATGGGGCTGGGCCCCTACATTGGCCGCGAGTACGCGCACGATCTCGTGTATGACCTGTGCCGCGAAGCGATCAGCAAGAATCGCCCGCTGATCGAGATCTTGTCGGAGCACCCGGAGATCAGCAAGCACGTCACGCGCGCCCAGCTCGGCGCGATGTGCGACCCAGTCAACAACCTCGGCCAGGCCGGCGTGATGGTCGATCGGGTGCTGGCGGCACGTCGCTGAGCCTTCAAGCGGTGGCGTCCTTTCTTCTGGCCTGGACGCGCCTGCCCTTCATCTCAGAGAAGAACTCGTAGAACTGCAGGGCGGCCGGCGAGAGGGTGCGACCCTTGCGACGGATCAAGCCCACCTTGCGACTGACGACCGGCTCGACCAGCGGCACGCTGACCAGCAGCGGGTGGTCAGCGCCCGGCATGGCAATCGAGGGAACTGCCGCGACGCCGAGCCCGGCTTCGACCAACCCAAGCATCGTCGTGACGTGCTGCGCCTCGTAGATCGCTTGCGGGCGTCCCGGCAAACCCGATAGCGCCTGGTCCAGCAGCAGGCGGTTTCCGGACGCCTTGCTCACCGAGATGTAGTCGTACTGCGCCAGTTCCGTCCAGCTCACCCTGCGCTTGCCGGCGAGAGCATGGTCGCGCCGGCAAGCGGCGACGAAGCGCTCCTCCATCAGGGGCTTGAACTCGATGTCGGGTTCCTGGCCCCCAATGAAGTTCAGCCCGAAATCCGCCTCTCCGCCCGAGACCGCGGCCAGCACCTCGTTGGCGCTCGCATCGAAGACCTTGACCCGAACCTTCGGATAGCGCTCGTGATAGCGCGAGATCACCTGCGACACGAAGTAGTAGACCGTCGACGGCACGCAGGCGATGGTGACCTCGCCCATGCGCGTTGCCGCCACGCCGCGGATGCCCAGCAGCGTGAGATCCAGATCGTCAAGCAACTGCTGCACCTTCCGGTCGAAATCGCGCCCGACCGCCGTCAGGCTCACCCGCCGCGTGGTCCGCTCCAGCAGCCGCACTCCGAGCGCTTCCTCCAGCTTCTCGATGCGCCGGCTGAACGCGGGTTGCGATACGTGCAGCGCTTCGGCCGCCTTGCGGAAGTTGCTCAGTTCGGCGACGGCGCGGAACGCCTGCAGGTCGTTGAGGTTGAAGTTGATGGCCATCGTCTTGTCCCGCCAACATGTTTGACTGATCGACAGTGTGCATCAATCGATCCTAAACATGCAATTCACAGTAAGCGTCGAAGCGAAGACCATACGTCCACGGTCAAGGAAGCGACCTGGATGCCAATCTTTCAACTATCGGAGACATCAATGCAGTTTCGTAACGCACCCGTCCTGTGTGCCCTGGCCTCGGCGGCCGTGCTCTCGTGCAGCAGCGCGCTCGCCGCCTATCCTGAAAAATCGATCACCATCGTCGTTCCGACCGCCGCCGGCGGCGCCAACGACGCAATGGCGAGAGTCATCGGCCAGGCGATGTCGGCCGCGCTCAAGCAGCCGGTCGTCGTCGATAACAAGGCCGGCGCCAATGGCGCGATCGCCAGCGAGTTCGTCATGCGCGCCGCGCCGGATGGCTACACGCTGATGCTGGGCTATATCGCCACGCATGCGATGAATCCCGCCCTGCAGAAGCTGCGCTACGACCCGGTGAAGGATTTCGAGCCCGTGGGCATGGTCGGAAGTTCCCCGACGCTGATGGTCGTCAACCCTTCAGTGAAGGCGAGCAATGCCAAGGAGCTCGTCGCCGCGCTGAAGGCCGCGCCCGACAAGACAAGCTACGCGTCTGCCGGCAACGGGACCGCGCCGCATTTCGCTGCGGAGATGTTCAAGCTCTCGACCGGCACCAGCATGCTCCATGTGCCGTACAAGGGGTCGGCGCCTGCGATCACCGACACCATCGGTGGCCAGACACAGGTGATGTTCCCGAGCCTCTTCACGGCCATGCCCTACGTCAAGGCAGGCAAGCTCAAGGCAATCGGCGTGGCTGGTACCAAGCGCTCGCCGCAGATGCCGGACGTGCCGACGCTCAAGGAGCAGGGCGTCGACAACGTGGATGTCTCGCAGTGGTACGGCATCTTCGCGCCGGCGAAGACCCCGAAGCCCGTGATCGAGCAACTCAACAAGGTGCTCAATGCGGCTTTGGCCGACAAGAGCGTCGTCAAGAAGCTGGAGGACCACGGCGCCGAGGTTGAAACCATGACTTCCGAGCAAATGCGCACGTATGTGCAGCAGGAGCAGGTCAAGTGGAAGAAGGTGGTCCAGGCTGCAAAGCTTTCGGCCGACTGAGATGAGCAGGACCATTCCCTGCGTGCTGATGCGTGCGGGTACTTCGCGCGGCCCCTTCTTCCTGCGGGAATGGCTGCCTGACGACGACGAGGAGCGCGACCAGGCGCTGATCGGCGCGATCGGTGCCTCCGATCCGCTGCAACTCGACGGCGTGGGCGGCGGCAGCACCCTCAACAGCAAGGTCGCCATCGTTTCGCGCTCGAAGGAACCGGGCTGCGACCTGGACTACCTGTTCGCACAGGTGGGGGTCGGGCACCGTTCCGTCGACACGCGGCCGAACTGCGGCAACATGCTGTCGGGCGTCGCGCCCTTCGCGATCGAGCAGGGGCTGGTCGAGGCGCAGGACGGAACCACGCGGGTACGCGTCTTCAACGTCAACACGCGATCGCGCATCGACGTCACGGTCAGGACACCCGGCAAGCGCGTCACCTACGAGGGAGACGCGCGCATCGATGGCGTGGCCGGTACGGCTGCACCGATCCTCCTGAACTTCCTGGATGCATGGGGCGCAGTGACGGGCAAGGTCTTTCCAACCGGCCGGCGTATCGACACGATCGACGGCATCGAGGTGACCTGCATCGATGCGGCCATGCCGCTCATGATCGTGCGCGCGCGTGACCTTGGCGTCACCGGCAGCGAGAGGCCAGCGGCGCTTGATTCAGATGCGGCACTGCTGGAACGGCTCGAAACCTTGCGTCTTCAGGCCGGCCTGCTGATGGGACTGGGAGATGTCTCAGGCAGTGTCATTCCCAAGCCGGTGCTGGTCAGCGCTGGCGACTCGCCGGACAGCATCACTTCGCGCTACTTCACCCCGCGCCGCTGCCATGCATCGCATGCGGTCACCGGTGCGATCGGCGTTCTCAGTGCGTTTGCGCTCCCCGGCACCGTTGCCAGCGCCGCCGCGCGCGAGCCGGGCCGCCACAACCTGGTCCTCTTGCACCCCGCAGGGCAGATCGACGTGGAAGTCGAGCTCGAGGGCAGGGCGGACGACGCGACGGTGAAAGCGGCGGCGCTGGTGCGTACTGCCAGAAAGATCATGCAGGGCGAGATGCAGTTGCCCGACTATGTCTTTACGCGGCCTGAAGCCGTTGCACCTCGGTCGGCCGCGTTCCCGCGCAAACCCATCACGATCATCGTGCCGACGCGCGCCGGCGGTGGCAACGACACGATGGCCAGGATCATCGCGGCCGAACTGAAGCCCCTGCTTGGCCAGGAAGTTCTCGTGGACAACCGAGCCGGCGCCAATGGTGCCATCGCGAGCGAGTACGTGGCCCGGGCGGAACCGGACGGCCACACCCTCATGTTCGGCTACGTGGGCACCCACGCCATGAATCCTGCGCTCCAGAAGCTGGACTACCACCCTGTCAAAGACTTCGAGCCGGTCGGGTTGATCGGATCGTCGCCGACCCTGATGGTGGCCAACCGACACGCCGGCTTCGACGACGTTCGCAGCCTTCTGCAGCGTTTGCGCGGTGAGCCAGGCAGCATCAGGTACGCGTCGGCCGGCGACGGCACGCCGCCACACTTCGCGGCGGAGCTGTTTCAACTCAATACGGGCACGAAGATGGAAGGCAGAAGCCATGAGGGTGCAGCGCCCGCCATCGTGGACACGCTCGATGGTCTCGCGCAGGTCATGTTTCCGAGCCTGTTCACTGCACATCCCTTCATCCTCGACGGCCGGCTACGTGCCCTCGCCGTCGCGGCTCCAGCGCGCCTCGAAGCGCTGCCTGCCGTGCCTACGCTGTCGGAGTCAGGCATCGAAGGGGTCGATGTCTCGCAGTGGTACGGTCTGTTTGCCCCGGCACGCACCGCGCCGGCAGTGATCGCGCAGGTCAACCGCGCCCTGAACGAGGTTCTTGCCAATCCGCAGGTGGTTGCTCGATTCGAACGCCAAGGTGCAAGCGTCGAGGCCGGCCCCCCCTCTGCACTGCGAGAACGCGTTCGGCACGAGTTCGGTCGTTGGCAGGACGTGGTGGCCGAGGGCGGCCTCGTCCCCCAAGACATCCGGCTTGCGACGGATTGATCGGCCGAATCACCCAGACCGGCACTCGCCGCCGAACCGTCTTGCGGCAAGTCGCCGCATCCACCGCCGGCGTTGCAAGGCGCCGGCAATCCTTGTTCGTCCCTTGGAGACACTTGCCATGCGTAAGTCCTTGATTACCCTTGCGGCGCTCGCCGCTTCGGGCGCTGCTTCGGCGCAGTCGTCCTTGACGCTTTTCGGCGTCGCGGATAGTGCTGTCAGTCACTACAGCGTCAAAAGCGCCTTCTACAACAATACGTCGGCGCTCCCGTCGGCCTCTGCGCTCGCCTTCACGGAGGTGACGCGCTCGCAGACTGTCCTGTCGAGTGGCGCCAATTCGTCGAGTCGGGTCGGCTTCCGCGGCACCGAGGATCTGGGCGGCGGGCTGGCGGCGGGGTTTTGGCTCGAGTCAGGCATCACCCAGGACAGCGGCGCGACCGCTTTGGCCTCCTTCAGTCGCCGCGCGACGGTGAGCCTGTCGGGCGGATTCGGCGAACTCCGACTTGGCCGAGACTATGTTCCGAGCTACTGGAACGAGAGCGTGTTCGACCCAATGGGCGCCGTGGGCGTCGGCGAGAATCTCATCAAGAGCATAAGCGGCAACATTGCCACGGCGCGCGGCCCCGGCTCCGCCATCGCTGCAAACGACAACGCGATCCGGGCATCCAACAGCGTGGGTTACTTTCTGCCCCGCACCCTCGGCGGCTTCTATGGCCAGGTCATGTACGCCCTGCCTGAGAACGTGAAACACAGTTACCTGTCCGACAGTACCCAACGCGGACGCTACTACGGCGGCCGATTTGGCTATGCAAGCGGCCCGCTCGACGTGGCGCTTGCCTATGGACAGAGTAAAGCCGCAGACACCTTGGTGATCAGCGAGGCCGGAGTCGTGGCCGGTACCCGGCTTTCCGAAGAGATTCGCACCATCAACTTGGGAGCATCCTACGATTTTGGTGTGATCAAGCTGATGGGCGAGTTGTCGCAAGTCAAGGACAAGGCGGAGACCACCACTGCTCCCGCGACCGCCGGCAGACGCACCTTGACGGACAACGACGAGTACAACGGCGCCATGATCGGCATGACGGTCCCGGTCGGTGCTGGCGTATTCAAGGCCTCATACGCCCGCGTCAAGTTCAAGAACGACCTGGGCTCCGCCGCGCCGACGTTGCTGGCCCTGGATCGGGATGCGTCGGTGAACAAACTCGCGCTCGGCTACGTGCACAACCTGTCGAAGCGGACCGCGCTCTATGCAACCGTGGCGCGCGCCCGGATCAAGAACGGACAGAACAATCCCGCAATCATGGCCGTCGGACTTGGGGGCCCAGCCTTCTTGTCTACGGGGTCGGGCGTGGCGGGTTTGGCACCGCGCAGCGCCACGGGCTACGACTTCGGGCTGCGCCACGCATTTTGACGTCAAGCGTGGCAGACGATGGGGCTCTGGCTTGAGCGCCATCGTGCTGGTCAATCACGGAAGAATGACGCTCGGCATGCCTGCAGCCGACGCTCTCGGCACGGGCAAACCCTGATCTGCGTGGAGCTTGTATATCGATATAGTAAACCGGTACAGTAAATCGATACACCGATCTGTGCGTTCCTTCGTTACAAGTCTGGAGACATAAGCATGGTTTCGATCCCACGCCGCCGCTTCGTGCATGCGGGCGCTGCCGCATCGCTGGCCGCCCTCGCAGGATTTCCTGCCCTCGTTCGCGCGCAATCGACCGTTGCGCTGCGCTTCTCCTCCTCGATGCTGGCGGACGACAACGCGGCCCACTACGTGTGGTGCCAGCGCCTGCAGGCCAACCTGAAAGCTGCCGTCGGCGACGCCATCCGCATCGACTACTTCCCCAACAACCAGCTTGGCAAGGAAAGCGACGTGGTGCAGCAGGTCAAGGTCGGCTCCGTGGACATGATGGTGACAGGCTCTTCCATCTTCGCCACCATCTCGCCCGAGATCGGCATGCTCGACCTGGGATACCTGTTCGACAGCTACGCGCACGCCGGCAAGGCCCTCGAGGGCTCGACGGGAACGACGCTCAATGAGCTGCTGCAGAAGCGTTCGGGCTGTTCCATCCTGACCTGGGCCTCGCACTTCGGCGCGCGCAGCGTCTACACCAAGGCACCGGTCAAGTCGCTCGCCGAGGTCAAGGGCGTCAAGCTGCGCGTCCTCCCCACGCCGGCCTTCATCGAGACATTCAAACTGATGGGCGCGATCCCCACGCCCATCCCCTTCGGCGAGCTCTACATGGCGGCGCAGACCGGCGTCGTCGACGGCTTCGAGCACGACGCGGCCACCGTGCTGGCCAGCAAGCTCAACGAGGTGGTCAAGTCCTGCTGGCTCACCGAGCACCTGTTCAGCCCGATGGTGGTGGTGATCGGCAAGCGCGGCATGGACAAGATCCCCGCCAGCCTGCGCCCGGCCTTCCTGAAGGCCGTCAACGATGCGACCGCCCAGCAGCGCACCATCGCGAGCGACAAGGGCAAGGCCGCGGTCGAGGAACTGCAGCGCAAGGGCATGACCTTCTTCCCGATGGCCCCGGCCGATCGCGCGGCCGTGCGCAAGGAGATGGAGAGCAAGCTCTGGGCCGACTTCGCGAAGCAATACCCGGTGACGGCGCCGCTCTTTGCCGCAGTCAACGCGGCGCGGGTCTGAAGCCATGACCGCGGTCGCCGCAAGCTCGCTGGGCTTTCGCCACGACACCGTCTCGGGCGGGTGGCTTCGGACACTGAACCGCTGGACCGAGATCCTGTCGGCCGTCGTGCTGGCGGCCGACGTGGTCGTGGTCTTCCTTTCGGTCGTGTTCCGCTACTTCCTGCACGACCCCGTGGACTGGGCCGAGGAGATCGCGCGCGCGCTGATGATCGTGCTGGTCTTCTTCGGCGCCGCCACCGTGCTCGCGCGCAGCCAGCACGTGGGCATCGACCTGTTCCGCCACCTGCTGCCCGCGCACTGGCAGCCGGCGCTGATGCAGGTGAGCCACTGGATCATCGCGGGCGTGTCCGCGAGTCTTTTCGTCTCGTCGACGCTGCTGCTCGTCGACACCTACGAGCAGACCACCTCGATCGGCCTGCCGCAATGGCTCTACGTGTATCCGGTGGTGATCGGCAGCCTGTTCATGACGCTGTTCGGCCTGGCCAATGCGCTCAACGGCCCGCGCCGCGTGGTGCTCGGCACGTTGACGGCCTGCGTGCTGATCTCGGCCGTGGTCTTCGGCTGGAACGCGCTGGTGCCGCAGCACGCCATCCCGAGCGGCTTGCTGCTGGCAGTGGGCTTCATCGGCGGACTGGTGCTGGGCGTGCCGATCGGCTTCGTGCTGGCCTTCGCCGCGCTGCTCTACTTTCTCTCCGATCCATCGCTGCCGATGCTGATCTACTCGCAGCAGGTCATGGCCGGCACCGACCACTTCGTGCTGCTGGCCATTCCCTTCTTCGTGCTGGCCGGCCTGCTGATGGAATCGAACGGCATGTCCTCGCGCCTGATCGAGCTGCTGCTGCGCATCTTCGGCCGCGTGCGCGGCGGCCTGGGGCTGATCACCATCACCGCGACCGCCTTCTTCTCGGGCGTCTCCGGCTCCAAGCTCGCCGACATCGCCGCGGTGGGCGGCATTGTGATGCCGGCGGTTCGCCGCACCAAGCAGGACCCGAACGAAGCCGCGGGGCTCCTGGCCTGCACGGCGGTGATGGCCGAGACCATTCCGCCGTGCATCAACATGATCATCATGGGCTTCGTGGCCAACATCTCCATTGCCGGCCTCTTCATGGCCGGCCTGGTGCCCGCGGCCGTGATGGCGCTCGCGCTGGGCGTGCTGGCGGTGATCGTCGGGCGCAAGATCAATCCGGACGACGCCTTCGAGAAGCGCACGCCGCTTTTCAAGCTGCTCGGCGGTGCGCTGGTCGCGATCGTCATGGTGGGCATGATCGGCAAGGGCGTGACCTCCGGCGTGGCGACCTCGACCGAGGTTTCGGCCTTCGCCGTGGTCTATGCGCTGGTGGTCGGCAGCCTGGCCTTCCGGGAGCTCAGCGCGCGCGCCATGGGGCAGCTGTTCGTGCGCTCGGCCTCGATGGCCGGCAGCATCCTCTTCATCGTGGCGGCCGCATCCAGCGTGTCCTTCGCGCTCACCATCGAGCAGATTCCGCAGCTGGTCTCGACCACCATGATCGCCTTCGCGCAGCAGTACGGCAGCGTGATGTTCATCCTGCTGTCGGTGGCGATCATGATCGTCTTCGGCGCGGTGCTCGAAGGCGCGCCGGCGCTGATCATCTTCGGCCCGCTGCTGACGCCGATCGCACAGCAGCTCGGCATCAACCCGCTGCACTTCGGCACCGTGATGGTGATCGCGATGGGCCTGGGGCTGTTCGCGCCGCCGATCGGGCTCGGCTTGTTCGCCACCTGCGCGATCACCGGCACCGAGGTGAAGAACGTGGCGCGACCCATGATGAAATACCTGGCAGTGCTCCTGGTGACGCTGGTCGTGCTGGTGCTCGTCCCGTCGTTCTCCCTGTGGCTTCCGAACCGGCTCGGGTTGTAGCCGGCAACACCGTATTCGATGACCACCATTCAGGATGTCGCCCGCCATGCCGCCGTGTCGGTCAGCACCGTGTCCAACGTGCTCAACGGCCGAACCGACCGCATGCGTTCGGAAACCCTGGCGCGCGTCGAGGCGTCGATCCAGGCGCTGCAGTTCCGGCCCAGCAAGCTGGCCCAGCAGCTGAAGACCGGACAGACGCCGCTGCTCGGCCTCCTGGTGCCGTCGATGGCGAACCCGATGTACGGCTACATCGCGCGCGAGATCGAGAGCATCGCGCAGGAGCGCTTCGGCTATCGCCTGCTGATCGGCAGCACCTACCGCGACCGGGAGAAGGAGAGCGCCTTCTTCGAGGACCTGCTGGCGCACGGCGTGCGGCGCGTGATCGTGATCTCCTCGCTGGCTGACGAGCGTCACTTCGAATCGGCGGTGGAGCGCGGCATGGCGGTGGTGAGCTACGACCGTGGCGCGACGCCCGGCAAGCCGTCGAAGGTGGGCCACGTGATGCCCGACAACTTCGAGGCCGCGCGCCTGGCCACGCAGCACCTGATCGACAAGGGCCACCGGCGCCTGGCCTTCGCCACCGTGGCCGGGATGACCATGAGCCGCAGCGCCAAGATCGACGGCTTCTTCGCCGCCGCCGAGGCCGCGGGCCTGCGTGCCAGCGCACAGGTGCTGGATGGCGGCGCGCTCAACGAGTACGGCGACTCGGTGATCGCCGAGGTCGGCCGCGCGACCGCGCTGCAGATCGCGGGCCTGCCCGAGCATCCGACCGGCATCGTTGCCCTCAACGACCTGATGGCGCTGGGGTTGATGGCGGGCCTGCGCGAAGCCGGCCTGCGCGTGCCGGGCGATGTTTCGGTGGTGGGCATCGACGGCCTGTTCCTCGCGACCGTGTCGAACCCGATGCTGACGACGGTGCAGCTGCCGGTGCGCGAGATGGCCCGCGCCATGGTCGAGCGCGTGATGCAGCACCCGGGCGTGGCCGGCGAGGACGAGCACGCGCAGGTCTTCACCGGCGTGCGACTGATCGAACGCGAGTCCGTCGCGCCGCCGCCCGCGGCCAGCCAGCATCGCAACGCAAGAAGAACCAAGCCCGAGAAGGCAGCCCCATGACGACCGTTTTCGTGACACACCCGGCCGACAAGCTGGCGCAGTACTTCGGCCCCAAGGCCACCCAGGCGCTGGAGGCGATCGCCGAAGTGCGCTTCAATCCCGAGGCGCGCGAGCTCTCGACACCCGAGCTGGTGGCCGCGGCGCAGGGCTGCGATGCGCTGATCGCCTACCGCCAGACGCCCGGCCCCGAATCGCTCTTTCGCGACTTGCCGCGGCTCGCCGCCTTCGTGCGCTGCGCGGTCGACATCCGCACCGTCGACGTCGAGGCCGCGAGCCGCCACGGCGTGCTGGTGACGCAGGCCAGCCCGGGCTTCGTGCCGGCGGTGGCCGAGTGGATCGTCGCCGCGATGGTGGATCTCGCGCGCGGCATAGGCCGCTACACCCATGCCTATCATCGCGGCGAACCGCCGTCACCCTTCATGGGCCGGCAGCTGCGCGCGTCGACGCTGGGCATCATCGGCTTCGGCGCGATCGGCCGTTACCTGGGCGACCTCGCGCAGGCCTTCGGCATGCGTTTGCTGATCAACGATCCCCAGCCGATCGCGCGGCAGGCGATGTGCGAGCAGGTGGCGCTGCCGGCGCTCCTGGCGCAGTCCGACTTCGTCGTCTGCCTGGCGCCGGCCAGCACGCAGACCGAGAAGCTCATGAACGCCGAGGCCTTCGCGGCCATGCAGCCCGGCGCCTTCTTCATCAATGCGGCCCGCGGCGAGCTTGTCGACGACGAGGCGCTGCTCGCCGCGCTCGAATCCGGCCACCTGGGTGGCGCCGCGCTCGACGTCGGACGCGCGCCCGACCAGATGCCCACGCCGGCGCTCGCACGCCATCCACGCGTTGTCGCCACACCGCACATCGGCGGGCTCACGCTGCCGGCAGTGGAGCACCAGGCGCTCGAGACCGTGTCGCAGATGGCCGCACTGATGCGCGGCGAGATGCCCCCCGGCGCCGTGAATGCGGCGCATGCCACGCGGATGGCCCATTGGAGGCTTGCCGCATGACGACTCCTCCCATTGCCTACGCCGGCGCCTGCGATTGCCACGTCCACATCTACGAAGACGCCTGGCCGCTCGCGCCCACCGCAACCTTCAAGCCGCCGCATGCACCGGCCTCGGCCTACCGCGAAGTGCGGCGGGCGCTCGGCCTCACCCGCACCATCGTGGTCCAGCCCACGGGCTATGGCTTCGACAACCGCTGCACCCTGTCGGCGCTGGAGCAATTGGGCCCCGAGGCGCGCGGCATCGCGGTGGTGCCGCTCGACGTCGCCGACGACGAGCTCGAGCGCCTGCACCGGGCCGGTATCCGCGGCGTGCGCTTCATGATGCTGGCGGGTGGCCTCCTGCCCTGGTCCGGTTTGGAGGACATGGCCGCGCGGATCGCACCGCTCTCCTGGAACATCAACCTGCAGCTCGACGGCCGCGAGCTGCCGCAGCGCATGGCGATGCTCGAGCGCGTGCCGGGCCGCCTGGTCATCGACCATATCGGCAAGTTTCTCGGTCCGACGCCGCTTGACGGCGAGGCTGTCGGCGCACTGTGCCGCTTGCTCGACAAGGGCAACTGCTGGATCAAGCTGGCCGCGCCCTACGAGACCTCGAAAAGCGGCCCGCCCGCGTACGGCGACGCCGTGCCGCTCGCGCGGCTGCTGGCCCAACGCTATCCCGAGCGCTGCGTCTGGGCCAGCAACTGGCCGCATCCCAACGTCAAGCCGGAGCCCTCCAACGCAGCCTTGCTGGACTGGGCGTTGGCGCTCTTCGACAGCGAGCCGGTGCGGCGCAAGCTGCGGGTGGACAATCCGGCCGAGCTGTATGGGTTCCCGCTCTTATCGGCCGAAGGCTTCCATGGTCCGGCAAGCGCTCAAGCGGAACCTGGGCCCCGGCCGGTCAGTGGGATACGGGCCGCGCGGAGATCCTGATCGGCACATAGGCCAGCCTGCGATCGCGCATGACCAGCAATGCGACGGTCCGGCCCGCAGTCACATGCGTCAGGGCGAGCCGGAAATCGTCCACGCGTTCGAGGCGCTTGTCATTGATGGCGACGATCAGGTCGCCCGCGCGGATGCCCTCGCTGCGGGCGAGCCCGCTTGATTCGCGCACCAGCAACCCGGCGTCGATGCGAAGCTGCTGGCGCGTTGCGGCGGAGAGCTCTCCGAGACTCAGGCCGAGACCATCGTTCCATTCGGGTTCGGTGTTGCCGGGCGAGGGAAATCGCGCGCCCGGCTGCTCGGAAAGGGTGACCCAGATCGTGTGCGTCTCGCCACGGCGCCAGAGCTCGAGGCGGCTGCGCGTGCCGGGTGTATGCCCGGCGACTTGCTGCAGCAACTCGGAGAAGTGCGAGAAGCGCGCGCCGTCGATGGCCGTCACGATGTCGCCGGCTGCCAGCCCCGCGCGCCGGGCCGGACTATCCGCCTCCACGTTCACGACCAGCGCGCCGGCGGGCAGGGCGAGACCGAACGACTCCGCCAGCAAGGGCGTCATCTCCTGGAACTCGGCACCCAGGCGCGCCCGGCGCACGGCGCCGGTGGCGCGCAGCTGCTTCGAGATCTGCATGGCCAGGTTGATCGGCACGGCGAACGACAGGCCCATGTAGCCGCCACTGCCGCTGTAGATCATTGAATTGATCGCCACCACTTCGCCTCGGCTGTTGAACAGCGGGCTGCCCGAACTGCCGGGATTGATGGCGACATCGGTCTGGATGAACGGGATCTCCCCGGCGCCGGCGATGAGTCGATCCTTCGCACTCACCACGCCGGTGGTGACGCTTCCATGAAATCCGAACGGCGCGCCGATCGCTGCCACCCAGTCGCCGGGCAACAGCTGCGACGAATCGCCGATGACCGCGACAGGCAGCCCCTCGGCGTCGATCTTCAGCAACGCGACATCGGTCTGCCGATCGCTGCCGACCAGCCGGGCCGTGAATCGGCGTCCGTCGTCCAGGCGGACCTGCGCTTCGTCGACGTGGCTGACGACGTGCGCGCTGGTGAGGATGAGCCCGTCGCTCGAGACGATGATCCCTGAGGCCAGATCCCGGATCTGGCTGATCCTGGCACTGGCCGGAAGCGGCCAGGCAAGCCGGTCGGCAAAATCGTTCTCGGGCGCGAACTCCAGGCCCATCTCGCCTTCGCTCTCATCGCGCCCGATGCGCAGGGTGCTGATGTCCACCACCGTCGCGCTGCGGCTCGCGACCAGCGTCGAGAAAGCCACCGCCGCCTGCGCGGAGGGTTCGCTGCCTGCCGGTGGAACCTGGGCCGGGCTGATGCCGCAGCCGCAGATCAGGCAGGCACAAGCGAGGGCCGAGAGAAGTTGGCGTGGCTGTCGCACGAAGCGCGGCGCGTCAGGACTGTTCCGGATCGTCACGGACCAGAAGGACAGGCACGGGACTCTGGCGTACCACCAGATCGGCGTCGCTGCCGAGCGCCAGACGGCTGAAACCGCGCCGCCCGTGCGTGCCCATGACGATCAGGTCGCAGCCCGAGCTGCGCGCCTCGTCGATCAGGATGTCCGCGATGCGGCCCTGCGTCACCTCGCGCAGGACGGTCTCTGCCTGAACGTCAGCGGCGGCGGCTGCGGCATGCGCCTTCGACAGCACCTCCTGGCCGTACTCGCGCACCTTGCGCATCGCGGCGTCGAAGCTGGAAACCGCCGACATTTCCATCAGCATCGGAAAGTCGTCGATCACGTGCAACAGACGCAGCTTGCTCTTCTGCTCGGCGGCGAGACGTACTGCTTCGCGCAGCCCGCGTTCGGCAGTGGCACTGCCATCCAGGGGAACCAGAATATGTTGGTACATGGCTTTTCCTCGTTCGTCGGCCGTCTTGAACTTGCTCGCGATCGGCCTGGTCGACGAGCCGGCTCATTGTTCATTGCTGGCGCATCGTCGGGCTTGCGCTGCGTCAACGTTCACGCATGCGCACTTTCCGGTTCTTTCGGCGGGGGGTATGGCGCACGGCCGCTGGCGCGGCGATCACACGCTGTACCTTGCCGCTGCGGCCGTACAGTGCCGGCTCCGCGCTTCGGCAGCGGATACGGATTCCTCGCGCGCCCTGGCCGCGCAGGAAGACCTCGAGCGCACCTCGGCCGCGCTCCAGCGCGGCAACGGCGTCCGCGCCGTGCAAGCTGGTGCGCAGCAGGAGCTCGGACGGCCCCTCCTGCACCAGCTGGAAATCGAACAGGCCGGCCTCGCTCTCCAGGATCGTGCTCAGAGCCAGCGGGAGGAGGGAAATGAGGTGGCCCGGGTCGCGGCCGAGCTGGAGGGTCTCGTCGCAGCGGCCCTCGACGTCGATGACAGGAAGATGCGATCCGCAGGGGCAGGGCTCGGCATGCAGCGTCACCCGATCGCCAAGGTCATAGCGGATGAGCGGCTGCAGGTGGTTGGCGAGGTTGGTGAGTAGCACCGTTGCACCCGCGGTGCCGCACGGGACGGCGCGCCCCTCGCCGTCAACCGACTCGAGGATCGCCCAGTCGCTGTTCAGGTGCAGGTGGCCCAACCGGCACTCGAAGGCCAGCGACAGGAATTCGGAAGCGCCGTAGCTGTTCGCGATCGGGCAGTGGAAGGCTGCCTGCACGAGTCGTCGCATGGCGTCGGAAAGGCCTTCCCCGCCAGTCCAGATCTCCTGCACCGGGATGTTCAAGCGACCAGCAAGCTGCTCCTGCGCCAGCAAGACCGCTGCGCTCGGGTAGGTGGCGATGACGGTGGGGGCGATGCTGTTCAGGTCTTCGACCAGCTGCGGCATGGGCTGCAGAAAGGACACGCTGTGGAGATTGCCCGTGAGAGCGGGATTCAGGCGCTTCAGGCGCGCCAGCGAGACCGTACTCGCAAAATGCCCGTTGGTGGCCCCCACGAAGGCGATGCGCTCGCCCAGGCACCACGGGTCCATCCAGGGACGCAGGGGTCGCACCGAAGGCCTGCGTAGCGCCTCGAGCGCATCGTAGACGGCCATGGCCTTGCGGTCCTGCACGAAGATGCAAGGTTCGCCACTGCTGCCGGAACTCTCCCACACGGTGTATCCGTCCCTGTAGGGTGCCCCGATGGATGCCGGATCCGAGACGAAGAGGCGCAGGTCTTCCAGCCGCACGTCCGGGTCGGTGACCCATTCGTCGAAATGCGCCATCAGTTCGCGCTTGCGCACGATGGGCAGGTCGGCCAAACGAACGGAGGCGGAACGGCGGCCGGCGAGAAGACGCCCGTAGAGGGGCGAGCGGCGTGCCGCGGTTTCGACGAGTTCGCCAAGGCGCTGCGCGCGAAGCGCGGCCAGGGCGCCGGCATCGACACATCCGCCGGCGGCGACTTGGGCCGCGACCGCGCCGGCGAGCCAGGGGTCGAAGGACAGCATGGCTGTCGAGCCGGTCAGGGTGGGTTGTCCTTCGAGGGAGGGGCGGCGTGGCTCCTCCCCCGGGAGCAGCTCAGCGACGCGCGGCCAGGAAGCCGACGAGCAGCCCCGTGACCGCCACCGCTGCAAGTGCCCCGTAGGGGTGATGGTGCACGGACTCGTCGGCGGCGCGGATGGCCTCGCGCGTTCTGCGCAAGCTCGTACCTTGCAACTCGCTCAACTGTGCACGAACGCCGCGCAGCGCGTCGTCCAGCTTGGCGAGCGCTTCGCTGGAACGCAGGACCCGCCCGCAATGCGACGAGCTCTGGATCGAGCCGGCAGACTCTTCTTGGGGAGCGTGGATCATGGCATGTCTTTCGATAGGGGTGGGTGCGGTCATCGTAGGCGCGCCGTGCGTGCAACCGTTGATGCAGATCAAGCACGCGCAAGGCTGCCAGGTGACTTTGGCGGCGGCGATCTCCAAACGACCTTTCATTTGAGCTTGCTCAATCAGGTGCGCGAACCTTGGCTTCACCATGGCAAGTCGGGTGGCCCCCATTCTTCGTCGCCCGAACATCTTGCAGTTCTGTTCCTGCAAGCCCCGGTCAGACAGACTTTGAAAGGTAGATCATGAAGACGGATGCACAACTGAAAAAGGACGTGGAAGACGAGCTCGAGTGGGATCCCGCAGTGAATGCGACGCATGTGGGCGTAGTGGTCGACAAGGGTGTCGTCACTTTGACCGGTCATCTCGAGACGTACGGCGAGAAGTACCTGGTCGAGCGCGCCGTGCAGCGGGTCCAGGGCGTGAAGGCGCTTGCAGTCGAACTGGACGTCAAGCTTGCACCCGGACACAAGCGCAGCGACTCGGAGATCGCCGCGGCCGTGGAGTCGGCGCTCAAGTGGCATACGCAGGTGCCGGCGGAGCGCCTCACGGTGCGGGTGGAGCAGGGCTGGGTGACGCTCAAAGGCGACGTCGACTGGGCGTACCAGCGCAACGCTGCCATGCAGGCTGTCCGTGCGCTGACCGGTGTCCTGGGCCTGACGAACGAAATCATCCTCAAGCCGAAGGTGATGTCGGCGAACGTGCTCACGCGCATCCGCGAGGCGCTCGCCAGGCATGCCGAGCAGGAAGCGCAGCGCATCGAGGTCGTGATCGACGGCGCCACCGCCACCTTGCGGGGCACGGTGCATTCATGGGCGGAGCGCACGACAGCCCAGGGCGCCGCGTGGTCTGCGCCCGGAGTGACCAACGTGGTCAATGAACTCAAGGTTGGCGCTTGATGCGCGCAGGGGCGCCGCATCGCCTGCGGCGCCCCTGCGGCGGCACTCGAATCGAGAGGTCGAAGGCGCGGCAGCGCATCACGCACCTGCCGCATCGGCGGCTATTCGAAAGGCAAGGCCTTCTTGTCTTCCGTGAGAGACTCTGGCGCTTCGACGCCCCCTGCCTCCGCGTCGCGCGATGCGGTCTCGACAGATTGGCCATGCCCTTCGTTCGCTCGTTCGATATCGGTCCGATCCGGATCCCACGCGCCCCGCCGCGTGCTGTCGATCGCATCGCCTGCAGCCTCGTCGGGAGGCACCGGCGATCGGATCCGGCGCGCTTTTGCGGGTGCGGTGGAAGGCTTGGGCGTCGAGCGCTTCTTCATGGCATCGAGCTTCGAGCTGTCATCCGGACTCAGTCCAGGACCACCAGGTCGTTCTCGACCGAAGTCACGCCCGGCACCGACCAGGCGGCATTGCGGACCGCGTAGAGCTCGGCGAAGGAATGAACGGTGCCGCGCAGCGCGACCTTGGATCCGTCGACCGAGATCCGGATGCGGTCGCTCTCGCGCTGCGCCTGCCGGGCCAACGCTTCCCGCAGCTTCTTCTCGACGTCAGCGGCGTGCAGCTTCGGCGAGATCTTGACCATGTTCGACACGCCGGTGACACCCATCAGGGGACGCACCGCGTTCTCCGCTGCGCGGCGCTGGTACTCCCACTCGACCTCGCCGTTCAGCGTCACCCAGCCGGCCTCGACCATCGGCTTGATCTTCCCGTTCGGCACAAGGATGGTCCATTCGAGCGCGTGCTCCACGGCCCGCGCGATATCGGCATCCGTGCGTTCATCGCCCGCGGGCAGCTTGACCGTCAACTCGACCGCAAGCGCCTTCACGCCCCGGACACGTTGCGCCGCACGTTCGGCGGCCACCTTCTCGGCATGGCTGCCGAGATGGCCTGTCAAGGTGACCACGCCCTCTTTGGCGGTGACGCCGACTGCGCCGGCCTTGATGGCCGGGTCCCAGTCGAGTTCGGCCAGGACGTCGGTT
Source organism: Variovorax sp. RA8 (assembly GCF_901827175.1). Lineage (NCBI taxonomy): Bacteria > Pseudomonadati > Pseudomonadota > Betaproteobacteria > Burkholderiales > Comamonadaceae > Variovorax > Variovorax sp. RA8. The sequence goes on from NZ_LR594662.1 coordinate 2,471,296, forward strand.
CGGAGTTGCGTATCGGATTTCATGACTTGCCTTTCATTGAGAGATCGCGGCTGGCCTCCAGAAAGGAGCCCATGCCACTGTAGGAAGAGATTGCCGCCACCGCGTTGCGCTGGATCAAGAGAACCACGCGCGTGTCTTTTGCAGGCCCATCGCGCCTTGTCATGGATTGAGGATTTCGCCGTCGAGCAGGCGTGTCCATTCCTCATGGTCCTGAAGGAAGTCGTCGATCTCCTGAAGAACGTCGAGCACTACTCCATCGGAGCGCAGCTTGCTCGGCTGCCGCGCGTGCCCATCGGAGAGCTGCGAACGAACGCGCACGATCAGGCATGTGGAATCCGAGAACGCGCTGATCCGGACTTCATGGCGGCCCAGCTCGAAATGCGAAAGAAGCCCGCGCAAGGATTCCAGGCAATGGGCCGCACGTGCCTTGCGCGCGGCCTCGAGTGCTGTCTCCATGTCATTCTCGATGGCGCGAAGCGCAGACAGACAATTGCTGCGGCTGAGCGCAGCGACGCCCTCCGAAGAACGGGCGCTGCTTGAATCATCGAACATCATGCTACTCGTGGGGAGCCTGCGGCCCCAAGGACCGGGTCGCCCGGTCTTCAGGGCCGCATGGCAGCTCACTGGATGACGATCTTCGACGAGGCGGCGGGCGCCTTCTTCGGAAGCTCCAGCGTGAGCACGCCGTCGAGGTACTTTGCTTGCACCTTCGTGTCGTCGACGTCCTGGCCAAGGCTGAACGTGCGCGAAACCGACCCGTAGTAGCGCTCGCTGCGCAGGATCTTGTCGCCGTCGACCTTGGTTTCCTTCTCGCTCTTCGACTCGGCTTCGATGCTGACGACGTTGCCGTCGATCTTGACATTGATGTCTTCCTTCTTGACACCCGGAATGTCGGCCTGCACGGTGAAGGCCTTGTCGTTCTCTTTCACGTCGATGCGCATCTTCAGAGGAGCAGTCTCGCCCTCGAAGACAGTTGGAGAAAAGAAGCGGCGCAGCGCGGCTTCGAAGTCATTGCCGAACACCGGGTCCAGCAGTCTCAGGTTGCTCATGATGGTTCCTTGGGTAGAAGTGGTTGCGAAGGCGCGGGCATCTGCACCGCGCTTTGTCAATGTAGGCAGCCGCGCCGACAAGCCGCTTGATCTTCCTCAACTCTCGTGCGTGTGACGGGCGTTCATCGAGATGGCGATAGGTTCGCCTCGCCCCAGGAACGCGGCAATCTCGCCTCGATCTCGGCCATGTCTAATGCGGTGAGGTCGTTGTTGAGCGCCATCTTCAAGTGCTTCTCGACCCGTTCGCTGAGAAGCGCCCGCAGCTCGCCCAGGAAAGGGCTCGAAGCGAACACCAGCAGCGAGTCGAACTCGCCGGCGGCCAACCCTTTTTCCAGCCGCTCGGAGATCTCGTGCGCGAAGCGCAGATGCTCCTTGCGGCGCACATCGCTGCGCGGCTCGAAGCGGTTGGGACCGCGGCTGTTGTCGTTGGCTTCGCGACCCGGCCGGTCGTGCGCCAGTTCGGCGCCCTTGAGTCGGCTTTGCCGATGCGTCATCGTCTCCACGGGGACCAACGCTTCGCTGGCCGACCCACGCCTGAACAGGCGTGCAACCGAGGCATTGGCAACAAGAATCCACTGGTCTTTCATGGGAAAAGCTCCTGAAATGTGTGGGACATGTTGCGCGTCTTCCCGATCGCCGGCTTTGCGCCAGCGCAACAATCGGGTGGAGCGATGCCTCTTCTGCACCCGGCCCGTTTGACGCCTGGGCTTGCTCTGCGTCAAGGCCGCCGCTCGGCCGCCGTGCCTCAATCCCATTATTTGGCGAGGCCACCATGAAGAAGTGGAAGTTGACGCATCTGAACCTTGGCGCCGTGTGGCTCGCGGCGGCGCTCGGCCTGTTGATGTGGGACTACTGGACGCAGAGCCGGGGCGTCGAAGTGCTTCCGTACAGCACCTTCGAACGGCAGCTGCTCGACGGGCGGATCGCCGAAGTCACCGTGGGCGACACCGTGATCACCGGGCGGCTCAAGACGCCAGATGCCGAGGGCAGGCAGTTCGTTGCATCGACGATGGTGGAACCACAGATCGCGCAGCGGCTCTCGTCCTTCGATGTGCCCTATCAACGGGTTCACAGCTCGACCTGGGTTCAGACCCTGCTGCAGTGGGTTTTCCCCGTCCTGCTGATGTTCGGCCTGTGGAGTTTCCTGGCTCGTCGCGCGGGAGGCGGGATGGGCGGCGGGCTGCTGGGCATCGGCCGCAGCAAGGCGAAGGTCTACATGGAAAAGAGCACCGGCGTGCGCTTCGATGACGTGGCCGGGGTCGACGAAGCCAAGGAGGAGCTGCAGGAGGTCGTCGACTTCCTGAAGAATCCGAAGGAGCATGGCCGCCTGGGTGCACGCATTCCCAAGGGCGTGCTCCTGATGGGGCCGACCGGCACAGGCAAGACCCTGCTCGCGCGGGCGGTCGCCGGGGAGGCCGGCGTGGTCTTCTTCTCGATCAGCGGTTCCGAGTTCATCGAGATGTTCGTCGGTGTCGGGGCGGCACGCGTGCGCGATCTTTTCGAGCAGGCGCGCGCCAATGCGCCCGCCATCATCTTCATCGATGAACTCGATGCGCTCGGCAAGGCGCGCGCCGCGTTCCCGATGGCCGGCGGGCAGGAAGAGCGTGAGCAGACGCTGAACCAGCTGCTGGTCGAACTCGACGGCTTCGATCCCAGCGTCGGCGTCGTGCTGCTGGCCGCAACCAATCGCCCCGAGACGCTGGACCCGGCGCTGTTGCGCGCCGGCCGCTTCGATCGACAGGTGCTGGTCGACCGGCCGGATCGCATCGGGCGTGCCGCGATCCTCAAGGTGCACGCGAGGAAGATCAGCCTGTCCCCGGATGTGGATCTCGATCAGGTTGCCGCCATCACGGTGGGCTTTGCCGGTGCGGATCTTGCAAACGTGGTCAACGAGGCGGCCTTGGTCGCGACCCGGCGCAAGGGGAGTGCGGTGACGATGTCCGACTTCACGCAGGCCATCGAGCGCATCGTTGCCGGCATCGAGAAGAAGAACCGCATCCTCGGCCCCCTGGAGCGCAGGCTGGTGGCCACCCATGAACTGGGCCATGCGTTGACTGCACTGGCGCTGCCCGGCGCCGACAAGGTGCACAAGGTCTCGATCGTGCCGCATGGCATCGGTGCGCTCGGCTATACGCTGCAGCGGCCTTCGGAGGATCGTCATCTGCTGCGGCGCGCGGAGCTGCTCGACAAGCTGGCAGTGCTGCTGGGCGGGCGGGCCGCCGAGATACTGGTCTTCGGCGAGCCTTCCACCGGCGCCGCGGACGATCTGGTCAAGGCGACGGACCTGGCGCGCGACATGGTGCAGCGCTATGGCATGGACATCGGGCTCGGCCCCGTCGTGTACGGCGAGCAGGCGTCGCCCTTTCTCGAGCCCGCGCAGCACCCGGCATCCAGGCAGGCCGGCGCCGCGAGCGAACAGACCGCGCAGCAGATCGATGGCGCCGTGCGCGAACTGCTGAAGGATGCCCTGGAACGCGCGACCCAGCTGCTGCGCGCGCGCCGCGCGACGCTCGACCGATGCGTGCATGCATTGATGGCCAAGGAGACGCTGGAGGAATCGGAGTTGCTCGCGCTGGTCGGCAACGCCGGGGCGCCGGCCGCCGCCGTTGCATTGCCGTCCTCCAGTCTTCCGGTAGCCGCCACGGCGGCCTGAGAATGGGGAGCGGACTTTCCATGCCGGGAACATGGATCCACGCGGGTTGGGGCAGGTTGCTGCAGGGGGGCGTCTTCGCGGCCGTCGTTGCAGGCTCGGGCGCATGCACCACCGGAGCGATCCGGACCGGCGATCCCGTCGCACACGCCCGATCCCCGGTGGCGGCGCCCGCGCCGCCATTGCAGGCCGGTTCGGTGCCCGACTATCGCGCCATCGTGCAGCGGGAAGGCCCGGCCGTGGTGGGCATCACCACGGCAGGCGTGCACACGCTGTCCCCGACCGAGCTGCCGCCCGGCCTGGAGGATGATCCCGGCCTTCAGCTCCTGCTCGATCTCCTCGGCTTGCGGGGCGACGCGGCCAGGCTCGACATTCCCTTCCGCAACCAGGGCTCCGGCTTCATCATCGGAAGTGACGGACTGATCCTCAGCAGCGCGCACGTGGTGCGAGATGCCGCCGAACTCAAGGTCAAGCTCGGCGATCGGCGCGAGTTCAAGGCCAAGGTGCTGGGGAGCGACCCGGTCACGGACACCGCCCTGCTGCGCATCGATGCAAGGGGCCTGCCCGTCGTGCGCGTGGGCGATGTGGAGCAGTTGCAGGTGGGCGATCCGGTGCTGGCGATCGGCTCACCCTTCGGCTTCGAGCAGACGGCCACGCAAGGCATCGTGAGTGCCAAGGGCCGGGCACTGCCCGGCGACATCGCGGTGCCCCTCATCCAGACCGACGCTGCCGTGAATCCGGGCAGTTCGGGTGGCCCGCTGTTCGACGGCAGCGGCGCGGTCGTCGGCATCAACGCCCAGATCTATTCCCACTCGGGCGGCTACCAGGGGCTGTCGTTCGCCATCCCGATCGACGTGGCCCTGAAGGTGAAGGACCAGATCCTCGCGACCGGAAGGATGTCGCACGCCAGGCTCGGCGCGACGATCCAGGACCTGGACCAGGCATTGGCCGAGGCTTTCGGGCTCGATGCAGCCGATGGCGCGCTGATCAGCGGCGTCGCGCCCGGCAACGCCGCGGCAGCGGCCGGCCTGCAGCCCGGCGACGTGATCACCCGGATCGACGGGGAGCGGATCGGGCGGGCAGCGGACCTCACCAGTCGCATCGGCTTGGCCGCGCCTGGACAGACGGTGCGCTTGAGTGTGTGGCGTGACAGGCGCACGCGCGAAATGAGAGCGACACTCGGCCGCGTGGCAGACGCCGAAGACGCCAAACCCCCGGCCGGAGGCGAACGCGAAGGCGCACCATTCAGCCTGGAGCTGCGACCTCTGACGGCGAAGGAACGAGCGCAGAGGCGCCTGGAGGGGGGTCTCATGGTCGAAGGCGTGGCAGGCGTGACGGCGCGCGAGAGCCTGCAGCCCGGCGATGTACTGCTGGCCATCAACGGCGTAGCCGTGAATTCGGTCGATCAGGCGAACCTGCTGACCCGAAGAGGCTCCGGCAAGGTGGCGCTGCTGATCGACCGCGACGGCAGCCGCCGTTACGTTGCTGTCGAGCTTGGCGCAAGCCGTCCATCCGGCGCCGGGTTTCAGCGTGAAGGACCGGACGCTTCATTTTGAACCCGGCGCAACGTCAGGCGCTGCCGCGAAGCTGCGCACGAAGTCCAGCGACGACACCACGCCCGCGATCCCGGTGCCGTCGGTCACGACCACGTGATGGATGCCGCGCTCCACCATGAGCGCCGCCACCTGGGCGGCCGGCGTCCCGATGTCGACCACGATGGGCTTGTACGAGCACATCTGCCACGCGCGCGTGGTGGCGGCGTCGCGCCCCTGCGCATGGAATGCAACGAGATCCGAGGCGCTGATGATCCCCGCGACTTCGCCGCGTGCCGGCTCCAGGACCGGCACCCACGACAGGTGCCTGTCGGCGAGCAGGGCCTGCACCTGTTCCACGCTGTCCTCCATGGTGACGCTGTACACCGGACGCTGCATCATTGATGAAATGGGCGGGTTCATGAGCTTGTTCCTTGGGGCTGCTGGCGGGGAGGGCGCCCGAGCCGCTCTTCGACGGCGAGGACGTCGCGTGTGATCTTGAGCAGCGTGTCCGGGGTCACGCTCATCGAATCGATGCCGAGCTCGACCAGGTACGCTGCGATTTCCGGGTAGTCCGAAGGTGCCTGGCCACAGATGCCGATGTGGCGGCCGTTGCGTCGCGCACCTTCGATGGCCTGACGAATCATCTCCTTGACGCCATCGTCGCGCTCGTCGAAGTCGAAGGCCACCGTGCGCGAGTCGCGGTCCACGCCCAGCACCAGCTGGGTCAGGTCATTGGAGCCGATCGAGAAGCCGTCGAAGAGCCGGGCGAAGGCATCGACCTGGATCACGTTGTTCGGTATCTCGCACATGACGTAGATCTCGAGGCCGCCATCGCCGCGCCGCAGGCCATGCACCGCCATCGCCTCGAGCACGCGCTCGGCCTCCTGCACCCGGCGGCAGAACGGAATCATCAGCTTCACGTTCACGAGTCCCATCTCCTCGCGCACCCGCTTCATGGCGGCGCATTCGAGCGCGAAGCCTTCCGCGTAGGCCGGATGCGTGTAGCGCGAGGCCCCGCGAAAGCCGATCATCGGGTTCTCCTCCTTCGGCTCGAACCCGCTGCCGCCGAGCAGGCTGGCGTACTCGTTGGTCTTGAAGTCGGACATGCGCACGATCACCGGCCTCGGATAGAACGCTGCGGCGATCATGCCCACGCCTTCCGACAACTCACGCACGAAGTAGTCGGCCGGTCGCTCGAACGATCGGGTCAGCCGCGCGATCTCGGCCCGCTCCGCCGGGTCGGCGATCTTTTCCGGGTGGACCAGGGCCATCGGATGCACCTTGATGTGCTCGGCGACGATGAACTCCATGCGCGCCAATCCGACGCCGTCGTTGGGCAGCCGCGCCGTCTGGAAGGCGCTGTCGGGATTGCCGAGATTGACCATCAGATGCGTCTGCGGCCGTCCGAGCGCCGACAGGTCGACGCTTGTCTTCTCGAACGGCACTGCGCCTGCATAGACGCGGCCTTCGGCGCCTTCCGCGCAGGACACGGTGACTTCGTCGCCGGTGCGGATCCTGGCCGTCGCGTCGTCGCAGCCGATGACCGCGGGAATGCCGAGCTCGCGGGCCACGATCGCGGCATGGCAGGTGCGGCCGCCGCGATTGGTGACGACCGCGGCCGCGATCTTCATCACAGTGCCCCAGTCGGGCATCGTCGTGTCGGCAACCAGGATTTCCCCGGGCTGGAACTGGCCTAGCGCCATCACATCGGTGATGACGCGGGCCTTCCCCACCGCCACCGTCGCGCCGACCGCTCGACCGGTGACCACCGGCGCCGCCGTCGCATGGAGGCGGTGCTCGTCGATTCGGTCCAGCGGCTTGCGGGAAGCAACCGTCTCGGGCCGCGCCTGCACGATGTAGATCCGGCCATCGAGGCCGTCCTTGGCCCATTCGATGTCCATCGGCGTCGGCCGGCCCGCATGGCGGGTGTAGTGATCCTCGATCACCACGGCCGCATCGGCCAGTGTCAGCACGTCGGCATCGTCGATGCAGTATCGGGCCCGGTCTTCCGGGGGGGTGGGCAAGTTGCAGGTGGGCTCCCTGCCGGCGGCTTTCGAGTAGACCAGCCGGACTTCCTTGCTGCCCAGCTTGCGCCTGAGCACGGCGCGGCGGCCCAGCTTCAGGGTGGGCTTGAAGACGTAGAACTCGTCCGGGTCGACCGTGCCCTGGACGACGTTCTCGCCCAGGCCGTACGCGCCGGTGATGAAGACCACATCGCGGAATCCGCTGTCGGTGTCGAGCGTGAACATGACACCGCTGGCAGCGCGGTCGGAACGCACCATCTGCATCACGCACACCGACTGGAAGACCTTGAAGTGATCGAAGCCCTTGTCGACCCGGTAGGCGATGGCACGGTCCTTGAACAGGCTGGCAAAGCACAGGCGTACGGAGTCCAGCATCCTCGCCTCGCCGGAGATGTTCAGGAAGCTCTCGTGCTGGCCCGCGAAGCTTGCGGTCGGCAGGTCTTCCGCGGTGGCGGAACTGCGAACCGCGACGCTCATGTCGGCGCCGCACTCCGCCCGCAGCCGGGCGTACGCTGAGCGAATCTCGCTCGCCAGCTCCTCGGGGAGCGTTGCGGCAAGGACGATCTCCCGCGCAAGCTGCGCGCGCCGCGCAAGATCATCGATGTCCTCGACATCCAGGCCAGCCAACGCATCCCTCAAGCGCGGCAGCGCGCCGGAGAGCTCCAGGGTGCGGCGATAGGCCTCGGCCGTGATCGCGAAGCCGTTGGGCACGTGCACGCCATGGGGCGTCAGCGCGCGGTACATCTCGCCGAGCGACGCGTTCTTGCCGCCGACGCTCGCCACGTCGTCGACGCCGATCTCGGAGAACCAGCGGATATAGGTGGCCATCATTCGAAGGCCAGGGCCGCCGTCGGCTGACTTACGTGCACCGGTTCTCCCGGCTGCGGCCTGGATTCGGTCTCCGGTGCCCGCACGAGCAGCACCGGCACGGGCGCATTGCGCAGGATGTGCTCCGCGCTGCTGCCCATGACGACGCGACCGACGCCGCGGCGGCCGTGCGTTCCGAGGACGATCAGGTCCGCGGGCCACTTGGCGGCTTCGGCGGTGACCAGTTCGTGAACCTGTCCGGAGCGCCTGTCGTACAGGACCGTGTCGGCTTCGACGCCGGCCGCCTTCGCGGCAGCCGTGGCTTGCGCGAGGAGCCGCTCGCCGTCCTCGCGCAGCACGCTCAGCCAGTCTCCGGCGTGGCCGGCATAGGCATCCATGGCAAGCGCGAACGAGAGCTCGTCGATCACGTGGATGATCCGCAGCCGGCCTTGCGTCAACTTCGCCAGTCGGGTGGCTTCTGCCAGCCCGCGCTGCGCCGTCGCGCTGCCGTCGAGGGGCACAAGAATTCGTTGGTACATGACAGGATCCCTTCAATCTCGAATGCAGAGGCTGTCAGTATCGGAACGTCGGCGCATCGCGCCTTGATCTGCCGCAAGCCAGCACCACGGCCAGGAGAAGTGGTGTCGATCCTTGCCTGCCGGGCTGGCGGTATCCATCGCCGACCATGACGACGACAAGCAGCTGCCGAAGCGGAGGTCCGATCAAGCGTCAGGACGAAGATGCTCGACGAACCACGCGCTGGCCAGTGCCGAGACCACGTCCAGGGCGCCGGCTTCCTCGAAGAGATGGGTGGCGCGCGGGACGATCTCGAGACGCTTTGGGCAACGCAGCTGTTCCAGGGCTGCACGGTTCAGGGCCAGGACCTCGGTGTCGGCCCCGCCGACGATGAGCAGGGTCGGCGCAAGAACCGCCCCCAATGCCTCGCCGGCGAGATCTGGACGCCCGCCGCGCGAGACGACGGCTTGCACAGCCTCCGGACGCCGCGCCGCCGCGGCCAAGGCCGCGCCCGCACCCGTGCTCGCGCCAAAGAGGCCGATGGGCTGGGGGCCGTAGGACGACAAGGCGTCGAGCGCATCCATTACCCGTTGCGCAAGCAGGGGGATGTCGAACACGTTGGCGCGTTGCTTGGCCTCCTCGTCCGTGAGCAGGTCGAACAACAGCGTGCTCAGGCCTCTGCGTTGCAAGACCTCGGCCACCTGCATGTTGCGACGGCTGCGGCGGCTGCTGCCGCTGCCGTGCGCGAAGACCACGATGCCGCGCGGCGGACCCACCAGGCACAGTTCCCCTTCCAGCCTTTGGGATCCGATCGACAAGGGCAATAGGTTCGGCATGGAGACTCAGTCCTGATCTTGCGCCATGGCGAGGCGAAGGCGTTCGAGATCGATGTTCGACAAGAATGCATCCTGCGGGTTGGAGGTCAGTTTGACCTGTGAACTCAAAAGGAGGTTTGCGCTGGATCAAGTGCCCGGCAGTTGGATGAAAAGGGAGCCATCGAATCGGCGTCGTGCGGTTTGATGCTGCGCAAAGTCAAGAGACGCCGCTCGCGTTAACTTGGGCGCTTTCTTCGAGGGTACTCAAGGAGCCGCTCATGCAGACACCCAAGACCATCCTGCTTCACCTCGACAGCTCCGCGCGGGCTGCGGAACGAGTCAAGATCGCGCGCCAGGTCGCCGATGCCTTCGAGGGCGAAGTCATCGCCCAGCCTTGCACCAGGTCGGCCCTGATGCGGTACCCGTATGCCCTGGAGGGCGCGGCCGAAGCCATGGCGATCATGGAGTCGCTCGACAAGGACTGTCGCGACAAGGCGTACGCGACCTTCAAGGCGGCCGGCGGCGAATCGCCGCGCCTGCACTGGGCGGAGCCGATGAGCGACGCCCCCTGGGGCTTTGCCCGCCGTGCCCTCTATGCCGACCTGCTCATCCTGGGGCAGCGCGACCCGGATGACCCTGCCCCAGGAGAGTTGCCCGCGGATTTCGTGCCCAGCGTTCTTGTCGAGTCCGGCCGGCCCGCGCTGGTGGTGCCCTATGCGGGGCCGGTCGCCACGGTCGGCCGCAACGTCCTGATTGCCTGGAAGGAAACGCGCGAGGCCGCGCGTGCGTTGTCGGCAGCGCTGCCCTGGCTGGTGCGCGCGCAGTCCGTCCATGCGGTCTCCTATGGCGAAGACGCCGAGGCCTCCCTGCGCAGCCTGCAGCGCTATCTGAGCGCGCAAGGGGTGGATGCCGTGGCGCTGCAACACGGCGATCCGGATGAGGACGAAGTCGGGGAGAGGATCCTTTCGAAGGCCGCCGACGTGAGCGCAGACCTGCTGGTGATGGGCTGCTACGGGCACAGCCGCGCGCGCGAATGGGTGCTCGGCGGCGCCACACGGTCGATGCTTCAATCCATGACCTTGCCGGTGTTGATGTCGCATTGAGCCGCCCGGACCTTGCCAGGCGTTCAGGCTGTCACCGGGGCGACGATGCGCCCGTCGACGAGTTCCACGATGCGGTCGCACCTTCCGGCGAGTTGGTGGTTGTGGGTCACCATGAGCACCGTCGTGCCTTGCTTCGCGCTGACTTGTCGCAACAGCGTAAACACGCCCTCGGCCGACTTCGTGTCGAGGTTGCCCGTAGGCTCGTCGGCCAGGATGAGCGCCGGATTCATGGCGAGTGCGCGAGCGATCGCCACGCGCTGCTGCTGGCCGCCGGACATGTTCGTCGCACGGTTGTTCTGCCATGGCAGCAGGCCCACCTGGTCGAGAAGCGCGCGCGCCCGTTCGTTCATTGCATCGTCCGCACGGCCGCGCTCGAGCAGCATCGGCATCATCACATTCTCCAGTGCAGTGAACGCTGAGATCAGGTGGTGGTACTGGAAGACGAAGCCGATCGCGTGGCCGCGCAGGCGTGTCAGATCCGCTTCGCCGAGTCCGCTGGTGTCGTTGCCGTCGATCCATATGCGCCCGGCATCGGGCCGGTCGAGCAGACCCATGATGTTCAGCAGCGTGCTCTTGCCCGATCCGCTCGGGCCCATCAACGCGCAGAATTCGCCGCGCGCGAGCGCCAGGTCGATGCCGTGCAGCACCTCGGTCTCGGCCGTCGTCCCCACGCCATAGGATTTGCGCACACCCTCCAGCCGCAGGACATCATCCGTTGCCATGCTATCCCCGGATGGCGGCGACCGGATCGAGCCGCGCGGCACGCACTGCCGGCGTAACCGCTGCGACGAGCCCCGTGATCGTCGCGAGGACCGCGGCCCAGGCGTACAGCCCGGAGTCCACGGTCACCGCGAACATCGGCGTGCCGTCCGGATTGCGTGCCGCCAGCCGCCACACCTCGAGCAACAAGGTGCCGAACGCCGAGCCGACGAGGGAGCCGACCAGGCCGACCACCGCGCCTTGGATGAGGAAGACACTGAGCATCTGGCCGCGCGAGCCTCCCATCGCCCGCAGGATGCCGATTTCCTTGGATCGCTGTACCACCGACACCACCAGCACGCTGGCGATGCCCGCAGCCACTGAGAGGCCGACGAACAGCCGGATCAGGTAGCTCGAAAACTTCTGCGCGTTCAGCCCCAGGAAGAACTGGTTGTTCGTCTTGATCCAGCTCTCCGCGAGCAGGCCCGTCTCGGCGACGATCTCTTGCGCAACGGTTTCGGCCTCGAACGGATCGACCACGGTCAGGTCGATGCTCGAGACGCCGCCCACGAGGTTCAGCAGGTTCTGCGCGGTCGCGAGCTCGACGTAGACGTTGCGCTGGTTCACGCCCTTGGAGCCCAGATCGAAGATCGCGACGATGGCGAGCGTCGCGCTCGTGCCGGCGGCGGTCGCCACGCGCAGCTTGTCGCCGACGCGCACGCCCAGGTCATCGGCCAGCTGCGTACCCACGATCATGTCGCTCGTCGTCAGTCGAAAGCTGCCGGCCACGAGCTTGTCGGGCAGGGGAACGATCTTCACGTATTGCTGCGGGTCGATGCCGACCAGTGTGATCGACTCGCTGGCATCGCCGCGAATCGCGAATCCAGGGCCGCTTGCGGTGGGGGACACCACGTTGATGTCGGCGCGACGGCGCATCGACTCGCGCACCTTGCGCCACTGGTCGACCGACGCGACGAGTTGCGAGCGCCTCTGCACGTTGGCGGCGACGATCTCGCCGTCGCGCGGTACGCGCAAGGGCCGCGCCACATCCTTGGGGCGGCTGATGACGATGTGGGGCTGCGAGCTCAGTACACGGCGGAAGATGTTGGCCTGCATGCCATCGAGCAACGCCGACATGAACACGATCACGCCGACACCTATCGCTACGCCGCCCACGATGAAGAGGGTCTGCAAGCGGCCTTCGTTGAGGAAGCGCAGCGCTGCGAGCCACTCGATCGGCAGGAGCTTGCTCATGAGGCGCTCGCGACCGCAGCGCCGGCCCATTCCCGCAGATGGGTGCGAACGCGCTGTCCTTCGCCGATCGTCGGTGCGGGGCCGGCGAGCACCAGGTCGCCTTGGCGCAATCCATCGACGATCTCGATGCACGTGTCACCACGGACGCCTGTGCGAACCGGCTGCTTGCGGGCGCGGCCGTCCACCACATGCCACACCCATGGACTGGCCCGGCCCGCGTCATGCACCGCATCGCCGGGCACGGCGAGCGCTCCCGCGTGCCGTGCCACCAGGATGTCTACCGATACCGTCATGTCCTGGCGCAGGTAGTCCGGCGGCGAGGGTACGCGCAGCTTGACCTCGACCGAGCCGCGCTGCGGGTCGACGCCCGGATTGATGTAGGCCACCTCGGCATCGAACCTGAGGTCCGGGTACGCGTCGGCGGAGGCGAGCGCGACCTGCCCGAGCGCGATCAGTGCGAGGTTCTTCTCGTCGATTTGCACAACGAGTTGGGTCTCGCCCGAAGGTGACAGCACCATCAGCGCCTTGCCCGGGGAGACCACGTCACCACGCTCGACCGCGCGGCTGATCAGCGTGCCGGCCAATGGCGTCCTGATGATCGTGTGGTCCAGGTTGGCTTGCGCCGTCTGCATGGCGGCCTGAGCCTGCTCGACGGCCATTTGCGCGAGTCGTTGCGCGTTGCCCTCCGCGCTGTTGTCATCGACCTGCAACTGCGCTGCGCGCAACTGGGACTGGGCCACCTCGAGATTGCGCTTCGCACCATCGAGCTGTGCAAGCCCTACGAAGCCTGTCGCCTGCAGCTCGTGCGTGCGCTCGTACTGGCGCTGCACGTCGACGAGGTTCGCGCGCGCCTGGCGCAGCGACTGCTGCGCCGAAGGCAGGGTGGTCTCGCGCAACTGGCGCAGACGGGCCTCGGCTTGTGCCATCGCGAGGCGGGCCTGCACGACCTGCGCGCGCAACTCGTCGCCCTCCAGTTCGATCAGGACCTCATTCGCCTTGACCGCCTGGCCTTCATCCACAGGGATGCGCGATACGGAGCCAGTCAACTGGCTGCCGATGTCGATGCGCAACGGGTTCACGACGCGGCCACTCGCGACGACCGTCTGCACCACGTCGCCTCGGGTGGCCGCATAGGCTGCCACTGCCGGCGGGCGCCCCAGCAGGAACAGGAATGTCGCAATGGAGGCGGCGGCCCCCATGGCGGTGAGGATGAGGGTGCGGTGCGCCTTCAGCGAGGCGGCCCACGCGACAGGAGATGGCATTGCTTCATCGGGACTCGCGGCTTGTGCGCGCCCCGAACGCAACGGTAACGCGGAGCGATCGGCCATGGATTGAGCGACATCAAGGCGACGCGACAAAGTCATGCGTCGGTCGTGCGTGCAATCTTCGCCTGCCGGTCCTCAAGGCGCGAGCGAAATGCCGGCTTGGATTCGTCGCTGCGCCGCGTGGAGCCGCGAGAGCCGTGCTTGGAGACGATGCCAGCCACGCCGCCGGCCATCAGCGCAGCGACATCGAAGAGGATCGCCGGCAGTGCGACGCCCCCCGGGGACGCCAGATACAGCGGCGTCCAGACCGGATCGAACTTCGCCTTGTAGCGGCGCAGGCCCTCGAAGTTGTAGAAGTGTTCGCCGTGCCGAGACAGCAGCGTGCCGATGCGGCCCCATAGCGGCGTCTCGCGCTGCGTGTCCAGGCCCGCAAGCGGCGCCATGCCGAGGTCGAACCAGCGAAAGCCCTGTGCACGACCCCAGAGCATCAGCTCGCAGAAGAGGAAGTCCATCGTACCGTTCGGTGCGGTCGGCAGGTGCCGCATCAGGTCGACTGACAGCTCCTGCCTGCCGGCGCCGCACCACAGATTGGCGAAGGCGATGATGCCTTCTTCGCTGCGCACGACCGCCACTGGAAACTGCGCCAGGTAGCGGACGTCGAAGGACGCGTTGGAGAAGGCCTTCTCGTGGGTGCGCTTCGTGGCCAGCCAGGCGTCGGAGACCCGGGCCAGCTCGGGCAGCAGACCCGGAACGGTCTCGCGCGGCGCGATCTCGAAACGGCAACGGCGCCGCAGCAGCCGGGAACGCGCCTGGCGCAGATCACTGTGCGCCGGCAGGGCAAGGTCGAATCGCGCGAGGTTGACGCGCGCCTGCTCGCCCAGCGGCGTCAGGCCCAGCCCCACTTCCGCGTAATCCGCACGCCGCTCCCCTCGCACCTCGAAGAAAACGCACCAGCCGTCGAAGCGGTCGCACAGGTCGCGGAAGCGCCAGATCAGCTCGCGCGCACCTTCGGCGCTGCCAACCGGGTCGCCCATCGCGACCCAGCTGCGTCCGCTGCGGCCATACATCATGAAGGCGTCCTGAGCGCTGCTGAACAGCAGTGCCTTGTCGCCGCGCAGCACGAGGTTGGCATAGGTATGCGGCGAGCGCTCCACCATCGCTCGCGCGCGCTCGATGTCGCCGGCCGAGGGCGCCGGAATCGCGGGGCGCGCCGGGCGCAGCAGCCTGTACAGGCCGAACAACGCCGCCAGCGAGGCCGCTCCCACCGTCGCACGCAGCGAACGCGAAGCCTCGGCGTGCAGCGCGAAGTCCCACCATGAGAGACCCGCTTGCAACGCGTGCCGGTTTGCGAACTGCACGAGCCAGAGGGACGCGGCGAGCACGATCGCGATAGCGGTCATCCACGAGGGGCTGGAGGGCTCGCCGAGAAGTGAAGACCTGCGACGGAATTGTCCGCGGGAAGACAGCAGGACCACGCCCGCGAACCCGAGCACGATGGCCTCTTCATAATCCCAGCCCTTCGCCAGCGACAACACGGCGGCAGCGGCCAACAGCAGCAGCGCGACATGCCAGGCAGCATCGAGCCGGCGCTGCAGGGCATGCGCCAGGAGCAGCAGGGCCGCGCCGGCCAGGCTGGCCATGAAGTGGGAGACTTCGATCACCGGTAGAGAGAGCATGCGGCTGAGGAGCTCGAGCCGGCCCGAGGCGGCCGGCGTAGAGCCCGAGAACAGCAGCAGCGCCCCGGCGACGAAAACAATGGCGGCCAGAATCTGCGGCGCCAGCGCCACCAGGGACCGGGTGGCGTCGGAAAGCCTGTTGCGCCGAGCCGGCAGCCGCGCCGCGCCGGCCCGGACGCCCAGCAGGGCGGCCGCGAAGAACAGTGGCGCGATGAAGTAGATCCCGCGAAACACGAGGAGTGCAGCGGCCAGTTCGGCCGGCGGCACACGCTGGTCGAGCATGATGACCACTGCCGATTCGAACACGCCCAGTCCTCCGGGAACGAGGCTCACGTTGCCTGCCAGGAGGGCGAGGAGGAACACCGCCATGCAGTGGGTGAATCCAATGCCGGCGGCCGGCGGCAGCAGTGCGTAGAACACGGCCGACATCAGACACAGGTCCAGCGAGGCGACGCTGACCTGGCCGAAGGTGAGTGCCGGCGATGGCAGTTCGAGATGCCGGTTGCCCACTGCCAGAGGGCGGTGGCGCGTTGCCGTCGATACGGTCAGGGCGATGTACGCCCCGAGCAGGGCGAGGAATACAACGCCCAGCGGGCGAGTTGTCTCGCCGGCCCAATGGAGCGCCGCGGGCAGCATCACCGGGGCGCTGGCGAACGCCACGCCGCCGACCAGCAGGAATCCGAGCCAGAAGCCGGCGCTGCAGAAAAGCACCACTCGCGCGATATCGGGCGCCGACAGGCCGGCCGAGGTGTATGTCCAGTAGCGCACCGCGGCGCCGGTGATCAGCGTGTTGCCGAAGTTGTTGCCCAGGGCGTTGGAGATGAATGCCGTCGCCGCAATCGACGCCAGGGGCATGCGGCGGCTGACGAATCGCATGGCCAGCAGGTCGTAGCCGGCCAGTACCGCGTAGCCGCCCACAGTCAGCGCCGCGGCCCACCCCAGCGCCGTGGCCGGCATGCTCGACAGGACACGAAGCAGATCCTGGTGACGCTGCAGGCGCAGCCAATCCTGGAGCACCCACAGCGACAGCGCGAAGACGGCGATCCCGACGAACGGACGCAGGATCGCGAGTGGTCGCATCAGCCTGTCCTCCATCCGCGGCTAGCGTCGCAGATAGAAGAACCGCTTGGCCACCTCGGCCGCCGCGACATAGGCCAATGTCAGTACGACCATCGCAAGCACCACCGGTGCGGGCAGCGGCACGAAGCCGAAAATGGACACGAATGGCAAGTACGGCAGCGCGAGCGCCAGAACGATGATTGCCGCAGTGCTCGCGAGCAGCAGGTTTCCCGGCCGGCTGCGCCAGAAGGGTCCGCGCGTGCGCACCACCAGTGCAATCACCAATTCCGTCAGCAGCGATTCGATGAACCAGCCGGTGCGGAATTCCTCGGGCGTGGCATGGAACAGCCAAAGCAGCGCGCCGAACGTGAGGAAGTCGAACACCGAGCTCACGAGGCCGAACAGCACCATGTAGTCGCGGATGAACGCCGTGTCCCAGCGGCGCGGCTTCTGCACCCATTCGGCATCCACCGTGTCGCTGGCAATCGCGGCGGCGGGAATGTCGGACATGAAGTTGTTCAGAAGGATCTGCGAGGCCAGCAGGGGAAGAAACGGCAGCAGGACGGATGCGACTGCCATGCTGAACATGTTGCCGAAGTTGGCACTGATGGTGGTCAGGATGTACTTGAGCGTGTTGGCGAAGACCATGCGGCCCTCGTCGATGCCGGCCCGCAGGATGGTCAGGTCCTTGCGCAGCAGCACGAAGTCCGCGGCATCCTTCGCTACATCCACCGCGGTGTCGACCGAGATGCCTACGTCCGCGCTGTGCAGGGCGGGCGCATCGTTGATGCCGTCCCCCATGTACCCGACCACGTGACCCGTCTTGCGCAGCGCAAGGATGATGCGCTCTTTCTGGTTCGGGTCGACCTCGGCGAAGACGGTGGCATGCTGCGCCGCGTGAAGCAGGGCCTCGTCGCTCATCGCGTTCAGGCGGTCGCCGGTCAGGGTCACCTCGACCGGCAGGCCGATCGCCTGCGCAATGTGGCGGGCCACCTTGTGGTTGTCGCCCGTGATCATTTTCAGCTGCACGCCGCGCTGCGCGAGGTCCGTGAGGGTCTGGCGCACATCGTCTTTGGGTGGATCGAGGAAAAGCAGAAAGCCCTCGAAGCACATCCCGGTTTCATCGACACGCGAGTACGAAGCGCTGCGCTGCTCCACCACGCGCGAGGCCACTCCAAGTACGCGAAACCCCTCGGTGCTCCAGCCGTCGTAGCTCGCCTCGATCTGCGCGCGGGCCGCCGCGTCCAGCGCAGCCTCCGCCTTGCCGTCCCGCACCCGGTCGCACATGGCCAGGACATTCGACAACGCACCCTTGGTCACCAGGGTGCGCACGCCGGCGGCGTCGGCCGCGACCACGGAGAGCGACTTGCGCACGAAGTCATAGGGGATCTCATCCACCTTGCTTACCGTCGCCAGGTCCACGCCCGCCTTTTTTCCTGCGCAGCTCACGGCGTCATCCAGGGGGTTTGCCATGCCGGTCTGGAACTGCGCGTTGATGCAGGCGAGACGCAGTACCTCCGCACTCGGGCGGCCGGCCACGTCGGCCGCGGCATCGAGCTGCACGACCCCTGCCGTGAGCGTGCCGGTCTTGTCGGTGCACAGCACATCCATGCTGCCCAGGTTCTCGATGGAATTCAGGCGCCGCACGATGACGCCCAGGCGCGCCATCCGTTTGGCGCCATGCGACAGGGTCACGCTGATGATGGCGGGCAGCAGTTCGGGCGCCAGCCCCACTGCGAGCGCCAGCGCGAACAGCAGCGACTCGATCGGCGGCTTGGCCATGAAGATGTTGATGGCGAGCACGGTCATCACCATCACCAGCATGATGCGGGTGAGCAGGTAGCCGAAGCGCTGGATTCCGCGCTCGAACTCGGTCAGTGCGGGACGCAGCGCCAGCTTCCCCGCGATCTGACCGAAGACGGATTGCTTGCCTGTCGCCGCGACCAGCACCCGCGCCGTCCCGCTGCGCACACTGGTGCCCATGAAGACGCAGTTGCTGCGCTCGGTCAGCCCCGCTGCCGGCGCCACCGTGCCGGGCATCTTTTCCACGGGGAAGGTCTCGCCGGTGAGCACCGCCTGGCTGACGAAGAAGTCCTTCGCTTCGAGCACCAGGCCGTCGGCCGGGACCAGGCTGCCGGCGCTCAGTCGCACCACGTCCCCGGGCACCACCTCGGCCGACGGCAGCATGAGCTCGATCCCGTCTCGCACCACAAGGGCCCTGATGGTGACCTGCGAGCGAAGCCGTTCGACGGCGTTGCTGGCGATGTACTCCTGCACGAACCCGAGGATCGTGCTGCCAAGGACGATGACGAGCACGACGCCGGCATCGACCCATTCCGTGGCCACCAGGGATACGACCGAGGCGACGATCAGGATCAGTACCAGCGGGCTCTTGAACTGCCTTGCGTACAGGCCGATGGCGCCCGCACGCCTTGGCGCGTCGATGGCGTTGGGTCCGTACTTCGCCAGGCGCAAGGCTGCCTGCGCCGCAGTGAGGCCGCGGTCCGTCGACCGCGACTGCGCCATCAGCCGTCCTGGTGGGAGGCTCCAGTAGTTCCCTTCGATCTGGCCTACGCGATCTTGCACACGATCTCGGGCCAGAGCGCGCTGGACGCCGGGTTGTAGTGCCAGAGGATCTTGGTGATCGTCGCCTTGCCCTTGGCCTCTTCCTCGACGTTGGCGTCCTCGGGGATCACGATGGTCTGTCCGACTTTTGGGAGAGGTCCTGCGTAGGGATGGTGCGTCGTCCCGACCTGCACCTCGCAGGCTCGCTTGGCAGAGATGTGGATGGTGATCTTCATGAGCATTTCCCGAACTGCAATGGCCATCGCTCCGTCATGCTGTCCAGCCCGCGGTGCCGACGGCTGGAACGCGCAAGGGCATCGGTTTCGGCGGCTGCGGGTCGCTCCTGGATTCGGCGACCTCGCGCTCGATGCCGCTGCGAATCACCGCGGCGAGGCCGGCCAATTCCTTCGCGCACGCGTCCATCAGGTCGTCGAGCGAAACGATGCCAGTCACGCGCTTCTCGCTGTCGGTCACCAGCACTCGCCGTACCCCGTTGGCCTCCATCACGGCCATGGCGCCGGCAATGTCGGTCTCTTCAGGGACGCTCGCGATCTTGTCGCTCGCCAGCTCGCCGATCTTGATGCCTGCGGTCTCCAGGCCGCGGGCAAGCACGTCGATCACCAGGTCGCGGTCGGTGACGACGCCCGTCACGCAGGGACCCGCTGCGGTCTGGCTCGTGACGATCAGGGCGCCGACGTGATGTTCGCGCATCAGGCCGGCGGCCTGGGCGAGCGTGCTGCTGCTGTCCACGGCGATCATGCGCCGCGTGCAGATGGAACCGATGTTCATGCGTTTCTCCTCGAGAGGTGGGTGGGGCGGATCGATGTCTCACAGTTCGCTGGTGGCGGGCCAGTAGAGGGTGGCCTGCGTGGCTGCCTTGCCCACGCGTATGGTCTTGGAGCGCGTGAGCCCCGCGTAGCTCGCGACGACGCGGTAGATGCCGGGACTCAACGCGACGTAGAAAAGGGGGCCGCAGTCCGTGAACGGGCCCAATGGCGCGCTCTTGTTCGCAGGCTCGATGGTGACGGTCACCCCTGCGAGGTAGGCGCCCGTCTGGGCCTCGGCGAAAGTCAGGCGCAGGTTGTACAAGTCCTGGTTCGCCTGCATTTCCTGCTGGCCCTCGAAACTGACGCCTCCGCTGGCATGCGAACCGGGTGCGAGCACGGGCAACGGGGTGCCGAGCGCGGGTCCCGATGCACCTTGCAAGGCGAACAGCGCGGCGGCGAAAAGCAAGGCGGATCTGCGATCGTTCATGGTCGATGTCCTCAGGTGCATATGGGCCATTCTTGGGACAAGGGCGCCGCCCGCGTTTGCGCTGGATCAACAAGATGCCTTGGAGCACGCCAAGGATCGGACGATCTCTCCCGTGTGCCTTGACAAAGCGCAAAGCTTGGCGCGCCGCGCGATGCAAGCATGCGATCCATGGAGCGCCTGCGCATCAGCTTGAAGACAGTTTGCCGAATGGTCACGTTCGCGGCCGTCGCGTTCGCGGCCGGCTGCGCGCTGCTGCCGAGGGAGGTACCGCGGCCTGCGTCGTATGCCATCGACGGTGCGGAGCAGACGTTCCTGGGCCGCGCCTTCGCGGACCAACTCGCTGGGTCGGGGGGCGAATCGGGGTTCCGCCTGCTGGTGTCAGGCGAAGATGCCTTTGCGGCACGCGCCGCGCTGGCGGATGTGGCGCAGCGTTCGCTGGATCTGCAGTACTACGTCGTCGCGCGGGACACGACGGCCACGATGCTCCTCTACCGGGCGTTGCGCGCGGCGCAGCGTGGTGTGCGGGTCCGCTTGCTCATCGATGATCTGTATGCAGCCGGCCGTGATCGCGATCTTGCGACGCTGGCGGCGCATGCCAACGTGCAGGTCAGGGTGTTCAATCCCTTTGCGCACCGCGGTTCCCTCGGCTTGCTCCAGTGGCTGGACTTCCTGGGTGACGGGGCGCGCCTGAACCGCCGCATGCACAACAAGCTCTGGATCGCCGACAACGCGGTGGTCGTGATGGGGGGGCGCAATCTCGGCGACGCCTACTTCAACGTGCGCAGGTCGGGCGATTTCGCGGACCTCGACGTGCTGGCCGCCGGACCCATCGTGGCACAGGTATCGCGCAGCTTCGATGAGTACTGGAACAGCGAATCGGCCATCCCGGTCGCAGCATTCCTGGGTGAACCGCCGCAGGCCGCAGAGGCGAAGCGGCTGTACGCCGAGATGGAGGCGCATGCGCAGCGGTTTCGCGAAACGGACTATGTGCAGCGGATGCGGGCCTTGGACTTCTGGCGTGAGGTGCGCGGCGGCAAGCTGGCGCTCATCACCGCGCCGGCAAGCGTGCTCTACGACACCCCGGCCAAGTCGAAGGCCGGCGGCACGGAGGTCGGGCATATCGCTGCAGCGATGCGCCCGATCGTCGAGGCAGCGCGTCGGGAGGTACTCCTGGTCTCACCCTATTTCATCCCGAGCGAGCGCGGCGTTGCGGTACTTTGCGGGCTGGCCCGAAGATCCGGGCGTGTCAGGGTGCTCACCAATTCCCTTGCATCCACCGATGTTCCGCTTGTTCATTCGGGCTACGCGCGCTACCGGCCACGACTGCTGGCATGCGGGGTCGAACTGCACGAATTTCTCCCGAGCCTGCCAGCGTCGGGCAGTACACGCCCCGGGTTGTCGTCCGGGGCCAGCCTGCACGCCAAGGCCATCGTGGTCGACCAGCGGTGGGTGCTGATCGGATCCATGAACCTGGACCCGCGCTCGCGGTCTGCGAACACCGAGATCGCGGCGCTGATCGAGAGCGATGCGCTGGGCCGGCAACTCGGAGGCTTGTTTGCGGAGTCGACCGCTCTCGGCCAGGCGTACCGCGTCGACCTTGCGGAGCCCGACGCCAGCGGCACCGCGCAGGTCGTCTGGCATGGCCTGGCCGGCGGCGAGCCGGTGCGCTATGGCAGCGAGCCGTTGGCCGGCGGCTGGCGCCGGTTCATTGCCGGCCTGCTCGGCAGGTTTGCCCCGGAGGACATGCTGTGACGGGCCACGATCCCCGGCTCATCCCGCCACCACGGGTTCCGCACAACCTTGCGCGATCTGCTCGCGGGCCCTGTCCCGCAGACGCATCGCGTCCGACCAGGTATCGCCCTCGGCACGCAGCGGCTCGTGCACCTGCACCGCGATCGGACCACGGCGCGGCCGCCACGATCCGTCGCGCAACACGGATCGCGTGCCGCGCAGGCTGACTGGCATGACGGCGACGCCGGCCCCCACCGCCGCGACGAAGGCGCCCATGTGGAACGGCCGCAGGCCCGGCGCCCGGGCGAGCGTCCCCTCGGGGAAGTAGACCAGGCTCTCGCCCGCCTTGGCCGCCTGCTCCAGGCGCCTGGCGTCCTCGACGCTGGCGTGCACGTCGTCGCGCTCCACGAAGCGCACGCCCATGCGTTCGAGCACCCACTTCAAGGGAGCGGACTGAGCGAGTTCGCGCTTCGCCACGAAGCATGCGCGGGCTGGCAGCACTGCGGTCAGCAGCAGCCAGTCGAGGTAGCTCGCATGATTGGCGACGATGATCCGGGGGGCGTTCTGCAGGCTCGCCTGGCCCTCGACATGGATCGGCAGCCCCGAGACGCTCAAGCCGGCGCGGGCGATGGCGCGAGCCACTCGTTTGCGCACTGCCCGTGCGGGTAGCAGCGCCGCGGCTGCACCCAGGGCGGCCCCGATGCCGAAGACGGTCCACAGCCAGGCCGCGAAGAGCGCCGAGGCGCTCCGGCGCACCGACTCGCGCAACCGCCGCTGCAGGGCGTCCAGCCACAGGCGCGCCAGCTGCCAGGCGACGCCGCGTTCCGACCGGCCCAGCTCGCCCTGCTCGTACAGGCTGCGGCACGCAGCGCGGCGGATCTTGCCGCTGGAAGTCTTCAGAACCGTGTGCGGCGGCGCCAGCACGATGTCGTCGGCGGGCAGGCCCAGGACCTCGATCGACAGTTGGGCGATCCGGTCGCGCAGCGCTGCCCGGGAAGCCGGGACGTCGGTGCGGCTCTCCGCCAGCACGACCACCCGCTCGCTGCGGCTGTGCGGATCGGCCGCCCCGAACACCGCGACGCAGCCGCGCCGCACACCCGGCAAGGCGCCCACCGCTTCCTCGAGGTCATAGGGATGGATGTTGTGACCGCCACGGATGATGAGGTCCTTCACGCGACTCGTGAGGAAGACCTCGCCGTCCACCACATAGCCGACGTCGCCCGAATCCAGCCAGT
Source organism: Variovorax sp. RA8 (assembly GCF_901827175.1). Lineage (NCBI taxonomy): Bacteria > Pseudomonadati > Pseudomonadota > Betaproteobacteria > Burkholderiales > Comamonadaceae > Variovorax > Variovorax sp. RA8. Next base: position 2,494,533 of record NZ_LR594662.1, read on the forward strand.
CGCCGTCGAACAATGCCTTCGTGCCTTCCGGATTGCGAAAGTAGCCTTCCGTGGCCGAGGGTCCGCGGAACTCGATCCGCCCCTCTTGCCTGTCTGGCAGTTCCGCGCCGTGCTCGTTCACGACGCGCAGTTCGTGGCCGGGCAATGCAATCCCGCAGCCCACCACCTGCATCGCGCCCGGCCGCACGGTGTCAACGGGTTCGGCGCATCCCTTCTCATGCAGCACCTGCCGATCGATGACGTCGATCTTCGGGCCGCGGCCCAGCGGCGGGAAGGCCAGTCCCACGCCGCTTTCTGCGAGGCCGTAGACGGGCATCATCGCGCGCCGGTCGAAGCCGAATCGCCCGAAGCGCTGGCAGAACTGCGCCAGCGTCGCCGCGTGCACCGGCTCGGAGCCGTTCATTGCGGCTCGCCAACAGCTCAGGTCCAAGCCCTGCAGCTCGTCGTCCGGTACCTTGTTGGCAAGGATCTCGTAGGCGAAGTTCGGTGCAGCAGTGACCGTGCCGCGGTGTTCGCTGATGGCGTGCATCCAACGCGATGGCCGCCCAAGAAAGTCCTGCGGCGACATCAGCACCAGCGGCACGCCGTGGTAGAGGCTGCCGAGCCATGCGCCGATGAGGCCCATGTCGTGGTACAGCGGCAGCCAGCTGATGAAGACGTCGTTCGGCCCCGCCTTCATGGCTTGGCCCATGGCCCGGATGTTGGCAAGGAGGTTCGCATGCGTCAGCACCACGCCCTTGGGCTGGCCGGTGCTGCCCGACGTGTACTGGATCAGTGCCGTGTCCCGTGCGCCGCGAGGCACGGGATGCCATGGCCCGTCCGAGGCTCGCAGTCGATCCGCGGTCACCACCGCGCGCAGTTCGAGGGCGCCCGCACGCAGTATGCGGGCCGCCGGCAGCGCCTGTTCATCGCTGACCAGCAGCACCGCCTGGGCGTTGGCGAGGATGTTGGCCTGGCGGCGCAGATGATCCTCGATCTGAGAAGCGCGAAACGGGGGGTAGATCGGGATTGGCACGCCGCCCGCCAGCAGGATGCCCATGAAGCATTCCAGGAACGCCAGGCTTGTGGGCAGCATCAGTGCCACCGCCTCGCCAGGCGCGACGCCCAGCCGCTGGAGCGCCGCAGCCATCGTGCGTGCGTGCGCGAGCAAGGCGGCGTGGTCGAGCTCCTGTGGCGGCTGGTCGCCGGCCAGCAGTGCGACATGGCGCTGCTTGCCGCGCTTGTCGGCATGCCACTGCAGGACGTCGACCAACGTCTGCGCCTGGACCGGGAAATCGGCCGCGCCAAGGGCGGGCGGCGACGAGCCAGCCGTGGCGGCCGTGGCCGGACGGATGCTGCTGCGCGGTGCGGCTGCCATCAGTGCGCGCCACAGGTCGCGCGGCGTCTGCGCGGCCTGCATCGCGGCCTCGGGCATGCGCACGTCGAACGCCTGTTCGAGCCGCAGCATCAGTTCCATGCGCGCCAGGCTGTCGATGCCGAGCGTGCGCTGCAGGTCGTCGTCCAGACCAGGGGGCGCTGTTTCGCCGCCCCGCAGTTCATGCATCAGCGCCTGGATCACCGATGCCAGGCGCTCCGGTGTCACGTCGGGTCTTCCCGTCGTGGTTGGCGCGACATCGATGTCCGACCCCTGTTCCATCCCGGACACCATACGCGGTCGACGGCCGCTTCCGTTGCGCTGGCGCAAGGTCGTCGACGGCAGCCAGGCCTAGAGTGCAAGGCAGGTCGGACGCCGGCCTTGTCTCGCAGGGAGACGAACTGTCGAAAGAAAGGAGCCCCGACCATGAGACTCGAACAGGTGCTGGCCCGGTGGGCCGCAAGCGCGCCGAGCGAAAGGCCTACCGATACGCCGAGCGATACGCCGCAAGCGGGAGAGGCAATCGTGTCCCGGCGCTGGACCAATGAATACGGGTCCGTGGCCGACCTGTCGGTGGACGGCAACCGGGTGTCCGGAACCTACACGTCGGCAGTGGGCGCCGGTCCCGGCACCCTGAGCGGGCCCATCAGCGGCTTCGTGCGCGGGGATATCGTCGCATTCGAGGTCCTGTGGCCGGGCCCCATGCGTTCGATCACCTCGTGGGTCGGACAGGTGGTCGATGTGAATGGCGTGTCGGAGCTGAGGACGCTGTGGCACCTGATCGTGGACATCCCGGACTCCGAGGAGGCGGCCGGCCTTTGGGCCACGGTCCACACCGGGGCCGACACATTTCGCTAAGGAGCCCCGCATGGCACCGAACATGACGCAGATGGACTTCAATCAGCTTCGCGCCGCCATGGTCGACGATCAGATCGCCGGGCGGGGCGTGCGAGATCCCAACGTCCTGGAGGCGATGCGCGCGGTGCCGCGGCACATGTTCGTGCCGGAACCGCTGCGCGAGTTTGCCTACGAGGACTCGGCGCTGCAGGTCGATGCGGAGCAGACGATCCCGCAGCCCTACCTGGTCGCGCTCATGGCCGAAGCCCTCTCGATCGACGATCGCGCGAAGGTGCTGGAAATCGGCACCGGCACCGGTTATGCGACCGCCGTGCTTTCGCGCCTGGCGCGTACTGTCTGTACCGTGGAGACCAGCGGGACGACCGCGGCCAAGGCGGCGAGCGCGCTCATGGCGCTGGGCTGCACCAACGTGCACGTCCTTCACGGCGACGCGAGCCAGCGCTTCGAGCACCACGCGCCCTTCGATGCCATCATGGTGAATGCTCCCGGTCCGCACGTGCCGCAGGCGCTGGGGGAGCAACTGGCGATCGGGGGCCGGCTCGTCATGTCGGTGGGCATCGATCCGGCGGTCCGAGAACTGGTCCGCGTGACGCGGGTGTCGGAAGGCGAATTCCGGACCGAGGACATTGCCGACGTCCGGGTTGGCGTTTTCGACGCCGCGTCGCGGCGAGCCTCGGCCCGTCGAGACGGGCGCAGCGCGCTCGGGTCGCCGGATTCGATTCTGGCGAAGGCCATCGCAGCAGGCTGCGAACGGTTCGACGCGATGGACTCGGCGGATCTCGGCCCGCTACTGGAGCGCATCGGAGACGCCCGCGTGGTGCTCATGGGCGAGGCGACGCACGGCACGTCGGAGTTTTATCGCATGCGAGAGCACATCTCGCGCGAGTTGATCCTGCGCAAGAACTTCAACTTCATTGCCATCGAAGGGGATTGGCCCGATGCGGCTCGCATCGACCGCTACGTGCGCCACGGGCGGCATCGCCCGGCGAAATGGACGGCGTTCGCCCGCTTCCCGGTCTGGATGTGGCGCAACCGGGAGATGCGCGACTTCGTCGATTGGCTGCGCGACCACAATGCAGGCATCGACGCGGCCGACCGGGTGGCGTTTCACGGTCTCGACCTCTACAGCCTGTACAACTCGATCCACTCGGTCGTCGGCTACCTCGAAGAGGTCGATCCCCCGACCGCCGGTATCGCACGACAGCGCTACGGCTGCCTGACGCCGTGGCAGTCCGATCCCGCCAGCTACGGCTACGCGGCGTTGAACCCAAGGTACCGAAGCTGCGAGCAAGAGGTGGTCTCGATGCTCGGCGATCTGCTGCACCGGCAGCGGATCTACACGGGGCGCGACGGCGAGCGCTTTCTCGATGCGGTGCAGAACGCCCGCCTGGTCGCCAACGCGGAGCGCTACTACCGGACCATGTACTACGGCTCGCGCGCGTCGTGGAACCTGCGTGACAGTCACATGTTCGAGACGCTGAACGACCTGCTGAGTTTTCACGGACCCGCCAGCAAGGCCATCGTGTGGGCGCACAACTCCCATGTCGGCGATGCGAGGGCGACCGAGATGTCGCGACGAGGCGAGCACAACATCGGCCAGCTGTGCCGCCAGGCGTTCGGCAGTGCGGCCTGCCTGATCGGCTTCGGCACGGACAGCGGCACGGTGGCGGCAGCCAGCGACTGGGACGGGCCGATGGAGACCAAGACGATCCGGCCCTCGCTCGCCGGCAGCTATGAACGCCTGTGCCACGAGGCGGAGGTCTCGAACTTCATTCTTCCTCTTCGCGGCCCCGCATCCGCGGCCCTGCTGGACGGCCTGTCGCAGCCGCGGCTGGAACGGGCCATCGGCGTGCTGTACCGCCCCGAGACAGAACTGCAGAGCCACTATTTCCAGGCGGTGCTGCCGCGACAGTTCGACGAGTACATCTGGTTCGATCAGACCCACGCCGTCAAGCCCCTGGACACCGAGACCATCGAGGGCATGCCGGAAACCTATCCGTTCGGACTGTGACGGAGCGCGCCGAGCGATCCGATTCTTGATCTGTCGCAAACGGCTGGCCGACCCAGCCGCGCAGACTGCGTGCCAGGAGACCCTGTGGAAGTACCTGCACTGATCCGCAAGACCGCCCGCGATCGCCGCGTGCTGCCGAACCTGCTGGACTACGACGCCCAATGCCGCGCCTTCAGCTGGGATGCGGCCCGGGCCGAACTCAAGGGCCTTCCCGGCGGCGGGCTCAACATGGGCTTCGAAGCCGTCGACCGCCACGCGAGCGGTCCCCTGAAGGATCGGACGGCCCTGCGCTTCGTCTCGCGCAACGCGGCGCCGCTAGACCTGAGCTATGGCGAACTCGCGCGCCGGACCAGCCGCTTTGCCAATGTGTTGCGCCAGCTCGGCGTCGGCAAGGGCGACCGCCTGTTCGTGCTCGCCGGGCGCATCCCGGAACTCTATGTTGCCGTGCTCGGCGCACTGAAGAACGGCACCGTGGTGACACCGCTCTTCTCGGCCTTCGGCCCGGAACCCATCGCCACGCGCATCCGCATCGGCGAAGGCCAGGTGCTCGTGACCACGGACGGCCTGTACCGGCGCAAGGTGCAGCAGTTGCGCGCACAGCTGCCGTCGCTGCGGCACGTCCTGCTGGTCGCAGAGGAGGGCGGCACCACCGCCGAGCCCGGCACGCTCGACCTTGGCGCGCTGCTCGCCGCAGCCTCCGACGAGTTCGAAACCGCGGCGACCTTGCCGGAGGACCCTGCGCTCCTGCACTTCACCAGCGGCACCACCGGCGCGCCGAAGGGTGCTCAACATGTGCATGGCGCGGTGGTCGCCCACCATGCGACGGCGCGCTACGCGCTCGACCTCCATCCCGAGGACCGCTTCTGGTGTACCGCCGATCCCGGCTGGGTGACCGGCACCTCGTACGGCATCATCGCTCCGCTCCTGCTGGGCGTGACTTCGCTGGTCGATGTCGAGGAATTCGATGCCGAGCGCTGGTACGGCCTGCTCGAGCAGGAGCGCATCAGCGTCTGGTACACGGCGCCCACTGCCATCCGCATGCTGATGAAGTCCGGGATGGCGCTGGCGCGGCGCCGCACCTACCCGGATCTGCGCTTCGTGGCCAGCGTGGGCGAGCCGCTCAACCCGGCTGCCGTCTGGTGGGGCAAGGAGGCGCTGGGCCTGCCCATCCATGACAACTGGTGGCAGACCGAGACCGGCGGGATCATGATCGCCAATTTCCCGGCCTTCGACATCAAGCCGGGTTCGATGGGGCGCCCGCTGCCGGGCATCGATGCCCGCATCGTCCAGCGCCTGGACGTGGAGGGCGAGGAGCCCCGGGTGCGGGTCGTCGATGAGCCGGGCGTCGAGGGAGAGCTGGCCCTGCGCGCCGGGTGGCCATCGATGTTCCGGGGCTACCTGAACAACGAGGCCCGCTATCGCCGGTGCTTTGCCGGCGGCTTCTATCTCACCGGCGATCTGGCCCGGCGCGATGCCGACGGCTACTTCTGGTTCGTGGGGCGCGCCGACGACGTCATCAAGTCCGCCGGACATCTGATCGGCCCCTTCGAGGTCGAAAGTGCGCTGATGGAGCACGCCGCGGTGGCGGAGGCCGCGGTGATCGGCAAGCCCGATGCACTGCTCGGCGAGACGGTCAAGGCCTTCGTCTCGCTCAAGACCGGCCATGCACCCGGCGAGGCCCTGCGCATGGACATCCTCGCGCACGCGCGCAGGCGCCTCGGCGCGGCCGTCGCGCCCAAGGAGATCGACTTTCTTGCGACCCTGCCGCGCAACCGCAGCGGCAAGATCATGCGACGCTTGCTCAAGGCACGCGAGCTCGGGCTGCCCGAGGGAGATACCTCCACGCTGGAGGGCGGCGCATGAACGACACAGGCGTGCCTGCGCCCCCTACCGGCCCCGTACCCTGGGGCAAGCCGTTCTGCCTGAGGATGCTCGCCGACATGCTGCGCATCCGTCGCCTCGAAGAGAAGTGCGCCGAGCTGTACGGCAGGACGAAGATCCGCGGCTTCCTGCATCTCTACATCGGCGAAGAAGCCGTGGCCACCGGCGCGATGCATGCGTTCGATGCCGGCGACAACATCGTCGCCACCTATCGCGAGCACGGCCATGCACTGCTGCGCGGCGTCGGCATGGGCGCCATCATGGCGGAGATGTATGGCAAGCAGGAGGGCTGTTCGCGGGGCCGCGGCGGCTCGATGCACCTGTTCGACCGGGCGACCCGCTTCTTCGGCGGCCAGGCGATCGTCGGCGCCGGACTGCCACTGGCGGCCGGGCTGGCCCTGGCCGACAAGCTCTCGGGGCGCACCGCACTGACCGCCTGCTTCCTGGGGGAAGGAGCGGTCGCCGAAGGCGCCTTCCATGAGTCGATGAACCTCGCGGCCTTGTGGAAGTTGCCCGTGCTGTTCTGCTGCGAGAACAACCTCTACGCCATGGGCACGGCGTTGGCGCGGTCCGAGTCGCAGACCGACTTGTGCGTGAAGGCGGCCTCGTACGGGATGCGGACCCTGGCCGTCGACGGGATGGACGTGGTGGCGGTCCACGAGGCGGCGAAGCGCGCCGCCCCCGAGGTCCGCGCCGGCGGTGGACCCATGTTCATCGAGTTCCGGACCTACCGCTTTCGCGCCCACTCGATGTTCGACGCCGAGTTGTATCGCAGCAAGAGCGAGGTGGAGGCGTGGAAGACCCGCGGCCCGATCCATACCTACACCGCTCGCCTGAAAGCGCAGGGCAGCCTGGACGAGGACGAGTTCCTGGCCATCGACGCGAGGGCGCAGAGGGAGGTCGACGATGCCGTGGTGTTCGCCGAAGCCGGGACCTGGGAGCCGGTCGAAGACCTGCTGCGGGATGTGCTCACGCGCGAGGGGAATTCATGACGGTCCGCACCATCAGCTACCGGCAGGCACTGGCCGAAGCCTTGCGGGAAGCGCTGCAGCAAGACCCGCGCGTCTTCCTGATGGGCGAGGACGTGGGACTCTACGGCGGCACCTACGCGGTGTCCAAGGGCCTGCTCGAGGAATTCGGACCCGAGCGCGTGCGCGACACGCCCCTGTCCGAACTGGCTTTCGTCGGAGCCGGGGTCGGCGCTGCGCTGGGCGGCATGCGGCCGATCGTCGAGGTGATGACGGTCAACTTCAGCCTGCTGGCGCTCGATCCCATCGTCAATTGCGCTGCGCTGATGCACCACATGTCGGGCGGGCAGTTCTCGGTGCCGCTGGTGATCCGCATGGCCACCGGCGCGGGGCGCCAGGTGGCGGCGCAGCATTCGCACAGTTTCGAAGGCTGGTACGCGCACGTGCCCGGCATCCGTGTGGTCGCTCCCGCTACGGTGGAGGACGCTCGCGGCATGCTCGCCGCGGCACTCGCCGACCCGGACCCGGTGCTGTTCTTCGAGCATGTGCAGCTCTACAACATGGAAGCTGAGTTCGACGACGATTCCCGCATCGACATCCGCAGCGCCAAGGTGCGGCGCGCTGGCACCGACGTCAGCCTGATCGCCTATGGCGGGTCGCTGCCGAAGGCGATGCAGGCGGCAGAGGCACTGAGCCTCGACGGCATCGACGCGGAAGTGGTCGACCTGCGGGTGTTGCGGCCGCTCGACAATGCGACCGTGATGGCCTCGGTGCGCAAGTGCCGGCGAGCCGTGATCGTCGACGAGGGCTGGCGATCGGGCAGCCTGGCCGCCGAGCTGATGGCGCGCATCGGCGAACAGGCCTTCTTCGACCTGGATGCGCCGCCGGCGCGCGTGTGCAGCGAGGAGGTGCCGATCCCGTACGCCCAGCATCTCGAAGAGGCCGCATTGCCGCAACCCGCGAAGATCATCCTGGCGGTGAAGACGTTGATGGGGCGCGCGCCATGATCCGGTTCGAACTCCCGTCCCTGGGTGCCGACATGGACGAAGGCACCTTGCTGAAGTGGCATGTGCAGCCGGGCGACCGCGTGAAGCGGGGCCAGGTGATTGCCGTGGTCGACACCTCCAAGGCCGCTGTCGATGTGGAGGCCTGGCAGGAAGGCGTTGTGGCGCAGCTGCTGGTCGAGCCCGGGCAGAAGATCGCGGTCGGTACGGCGATGGCCACGCTGCTGGAGCCCGGCGAGGCGGCGAGCGGGCAGGCCGCCCCCGCGCCGCGCCGACCGATATCGCCGGCCGCCCGCAAACGCGCCCACGAGCTCGGCATCGTCGCTGACGAGGTGACGGGCACGGGCGTCCAGGGATCGGTGACCGTGGCTGACATCGAGGCCGCGGCCCATGCCGGGGAAGCCGCTTCGGCTCCCGCCCGTCCCGAGGCATCGCCGGCCGAACGCAACCAGAGCATGCGCAAGGCGATCGCCGCAGCGATGAGCCGCTCGAAGCGCGAAATTCCGCACTACTACCTCTCGGAGCCGATTCCGATGGAGAGCGCGCTGGCATGGCTGCAGCGGCGCAACGAGCGCGTGGCGCTCGCCGATCGCATGCTTCCGGCGGTGCTCCTGCTCAAGGCAGCGGCCGTTGCGTTGCGCAGAACGCCCGAGTTGAACGGCTTCTACCGCGAGGGCGTGTTCGTGCCCGGCACCGCGGTGCATGCAGGCGTGGCGATCTCGCTGCGCGGCGGCGGCCTGGTGGCCCCGGCCCTCCACGATGTCGGCAACAAGTCGCTGGACGCGTTGATGATCGAGCTCAACGACCTGGTCGAGCGTGCCCGCTCGGGTTCGCTGCGTAGTTCGGAGATGTCCGATCCGACGATCACCGTCACGAACCTTGGCGACCAGGGCGTGGAGACTGTCTTCGGCGTCATCTACCCCCCGCAGGTCGCTTTGGTGGGCTTTGGCCGCATCGCCGTGCGTCCCTGGGCGCAGGAGGGCGCCGTTCGGGTGCTGCCCGTCCTGCGTGCCACGCTGGCGGCCGACCATCGCGCGTCGGACGGGCATCGCGGGGCGCTGTTCCTTGCCGAGCTGCGCGACTTGCTGCAAGAGCCGCAGGCCCTGGCATCGGACGCGGACGGCGCCGCCCAAGGGGGAACCCCATGAACGATGACGCCCAAGCGCTCGGCGAGACCGTGCTCTCGCTGCTGCGTCCGATCGCGCCCGAGCTCGATCCGGCCACGGTCGACTGGAAGCGTCCCCTGCGCCGCCAGATCGATCTGGATTCGATGGATTGGCTCAACTTCCTTGTGGCGTTGAGTGCACGATTCGGCGTAGACGTACCGGAGTCCGACTACGCGCGTCTCGTCACACTCACGGATGTGATCGAGTACCTCGTGGCTCAACGTCGTTGCGGGCGCAGGTAGATCGTCCAATAGACGAGGGCGACAAGCACGCTGCCGCCCACCAGGTTGCCGGCGATCACCGGTCCCAGGTTGCGCAGCAGATCCAGCATGGTCAGCGGCGCGCCCAGCAGCATCGCCAGCGGGAAGAAATACATGTTGGCGATCGAATGCTCGAAGCCGGCAGCGACGAACGCGGTGATCGGAAAGACGATCGCCACCGCCTTGTCCGCCACGCTGCGGCCGGCCATTGCCATCCAGGTCGCCATGCACACGAGCACGTTGCACAGGACGCCGCGAAAGAACAGTTCGCCGATCGGCACCTCGGCCTTGGCGGTGGCGATTCGAAGCGCGGTTGCGGCGACTGCACCGCCGTTCATCGAGGTATGTCCGGACAAGAACACCAGCAGCGCCAGGCCGGCCGCCCCGACCAGGTTGGCAAGGCAGACCACCGCCCAGTTGCGCAGCAGCTCCCCGCTGCCAACCTCGCCGCTTGCCCACGCCATTGCTATCAGGTGGTTGCCGGTGAACAGCTCCGCGCCGGCCACCACCACCAGCAACAGCCCGAGCGAGAAGGCGAGCCCGCCGAGGAGCCGCGAGACGGCGAAGCCGAGGGATGCGTCGCTGGCTACCAGCGTGAACATCAACGCGCCGAAGCCGATGAAGGCGCCGGCCAGGACGCCCAGCATCGCCTGCGTCGCCCACGGCAGGCGCGCCTTGGCTACGCCGAGGTCGCGTACGCGCGCGGCGACCTCGGTCGGTGCATAGGCATCGGCACCGAACGTGGCATGACGATGGAGCGGCTGCGTTCGGTGAGCCGACGGGTGGGCGTCGCTGGCTGGCATTGCACCATGTTCGGATGCAAAGGTGGTCCACGCCTTGCGCCAGGTCAAGGCACCGCCACAGCCGCGCGGCTACGCTGGCGTCGCATGGAAGCTCAAGATCGCGGCGTCTGGAAAAGGAACTTCGGTGTGCTCGCGCGCGCCGCGCTCCCACTCGTCTGGCTGGCGCTGAGCGTGCCTTGTCTGGCCCGGGAAGGTGAAGCAATGCCAATGGAGCCTCCTGAGGTCGCGTCGCGCAACGCCGCCTACTTGTGCGCCCTCGATGCGGCGACTGCCGCGCGGAAGGCTTCCAAGGACGCCGGTAGCGCGCTGAAGAAGGCCGAGCAGTCCGCGAGGATTGCTTCCGTGCGCGCCACGGAGGCGACGCTTCGCGCAGCGCGCAAGGCCGATGAATCCGCCCGGCATGCTTGGGAGAAGACCATCCTTTCGGCCCTTCGAGCGACCAGCGAGAGTCGCGCGAAGGCGAACATCGCCGTAGAGGCAAGCGAGAAGGCTTCCATCGCATCCGGCAGAGCGCTCGGGAGTTCGAACGCAGCGGCCCGTCGAGCCGCCGAACCGAGCCGGCCAGAAGCGAGGAGCGCCGCGCGTTCGGCGCGCGACGCATTGCGAATCGCATTCCAGGCCCATCGTGCGGCGGCACACGCCGCGCACGAGGCTGCCGAAGCGGCATGGCGAGCCAGCAGGCAGATTGCTGGACGCACCGACATTCACCCGGCCCCCCTGCTGCGAGCACCTCATGTGCCGCCGAAGCCGCCTGGAGGTCTTGGCGAACCGGCGGCTTGATGTCGATCAATACGCACGAACGGCCATGAGCCTAGCCTCGCACCCCATCGACACCAGGAGTAAAGCATGACCCATCGCGACATTGTTCTTTGTCATCCGGTTCGCACTGCCATCGGCACCTACGGCGGCAGCCTCAAGGATGTGGCGGCCCCCGACCTCGGCGCAGTGGTACTGCGGGAAACTCTCAGGTTGTCCGGCCTGCCTGCGGACAAGGTGCAGACCCTGGTGATGGGCAATGTCATCCAGGCCGGCGTGAAGATGAACCCGGCGCGCCAGGCTGGCATTGCGGCGGGACTGCCGGTCGAGGTGCCCGCACTGACGGTCAACCGCGTCTGCGGCTCAGGGGCGCAGGCCATCGTCAGCGCTGCGCTGGAGGTGTGGTCGGGCATGGTCGACTGCGCCGTCGCCGGCGGCATGGAAAACATGGATCGCGCGCCCTACCTGCTGCCGCAGGGGCGCTGGGGAGCGCGCATGGGCGATGTCACCTTGTTCGACAGCATGTTGCGCGATGGCCTCAACGACGCGTTCAGCGGCCAGCACTCGGGGTGGCACACCGAAGAACTGGTGGAGGCCCGCGGCATCTCTCGCGAGGACCAGGATCGATGGGCTCTTCGCTCCCAGGAACGCTTCTCGGCGGCGCAAGCCGCCGGCCGCTTCGATGCGGAGATCGCGGTGGTCGAGGTCGAGACGCGCAAGGGTCCGGCGCGGTTCGCCAAGGACGAGCACAACCGCCCCGAGACCACGGCCGAGTCGCTGGCCCGGCTGAAGCCCGCGTTCCGCAAGGACGGAACCATCACCGCCGGCAGCGCGCCGGGCCTGAACTCCGGCGCCGCGGCGATGTTCGTCGCCGAGCGTCAATGGGCCGAGAAGAACTTTCTCAAGCCCATGGCACGGCTGGTGTCCTACGGGATCGGCGCCGTGGAACCTGCCTTCTTCGGCCTTGGGCCCGTGCCTGCCGTCACCCAGGCCCTGGCGCGCGCTGGATGGACTGCGAGCGAAGTCCAGCGCGTGGAGATCAACGAAGCGTTCGCCGCCATCACGCTGGCGTGCCTGCGCGAACTCGGTTTCGCGGAAGAGGTGGTGAACGTCGAGGGCGGCGCCATTGCCCATGGCCATCCCATCGGCGCCAGCGGCGCGGTGCTGGCCACGCGGCTGATCCACTCGATGAGCCGCGACGGGCTCAAGCGTGGCGTCGTCACGCTGTGCATCGGCGGCGGCCAGGGCATCGCGTTGGCGATCGAGGTGCTCTGAGCCACCGGAGCGCGCAAAGGCAATGCGGCGGAGATCTCCTTCATGCTCATCTTTTCCCTCGAGCCCGGCAATCCTTTCGCTCGCACGCTCGCCGATGCGCTGAATGTGCCTCTGTCACCGCACGAGGAGCGGCTGTTCGACGACGGCGAGCGCAAGCTTCGACCACTGGTGGATCCTTGCGGGGCCGATGCGTACGTGGTGCTGAGCCTGCATGGCGGACCGCTGGACAGCCCCCACGACAAGCTCTGTCGCCTCCTGATGTTCATCGGCACGTTGAAGGACCATGGCGCCGCGCGCGTGACCGCGCTAGTTCCATACATCGCCTACGCGCGCAAGGATCTGCGGACCAAGCCATACGACCCGCTGGGGCTGCGTTACGTGGCGCAGTGGCTGGAGTCCGCGGGCATGACACAGCTCATCGTGCTGGAGGCGCACAACGCCGCCGCTTTGCAGAATGCCTTTCGCTGCCCCACGATCCATCTGTCCGCTCACCATGCTTTTTGGCCGATGGCGCGGGAAATGGCCCGACAGGGACCGATTGCGGTGGCCTCGCCCGACCCCGGGGGCGTCAAGCGGGCGCTGTTGTGGCGCGAGGCGCTGGAGGCGCAGTTGCGCGAGCCGGTGCGCTTCGCGATGGTCGACAAGCGCCGCAGCGCCGGCGTGGTGAGCGGGGGCGAATTGGTTGCCGGCGACGTGGCAGGCGCGACCGTCCTCCTGCTCGATGACCTGATCGCTGCCGGCGACACCATGCTGCGCGGCGCTCGCGCATTGCGGCGTGCGGGCGCCAAGGCGGTGGTCGGGTGTGCGGCGCACGGCCTCTTCGTCGGCCAGGCGTCGCAGGCCTTGGCGTGCGACGATCTGTCGCGTCTGATCGTGACGGACAGCGTGCCGCCGTTCCGCCTGCCCGAAGGCGGCCCGGTGCGAGCCAGGCTCGACGTCGCGTCCGTGGTACCGATGTTCGCCGAAGCCCTCAGCGCCAACCATGCGGCCTGGAGACACCAGGCCTCACGCATCCATGCACCGTTCCAGGCCGTCCAGGGCAGCTGCTGCGTGGACCAGGTAGCGGGAGGCTTGGGGTAGCCACTTACCGGGAGTGCGAACCGCGGGGTCGAGCAGGTGCGCGGCGCTCAACCTCGCGCGCAACAGGGCCCGCCGCGCGGTGTAGAGCACGTGGAGCTGCGCTGGAGGTGCATCCTGCAGCGCCAAAGCCAGCCGCGCCCGGAGTCCGGGGCCTACCGAGGAATCCCCGGCCACCGTGCATTCGAGCCCGAGGAAAGACAGCTCGTCGAAGGGATCGACCTCGCGCAGCCGACTGTCGAACTCCAGTGCATCGATCACGACCGGCGGCTCGATCAGGGCAACATGCTCGGGACGCAGGTCCCCGTGTCCATCCACGATGCGTGCTTCGACAACGCGCCTGCGCAGAAGGCCTTCATGCCGCGTGATGGCGCGGCCCATGCGGTCGCTCAGCCTGCGCGCGTCGGCCAGGCCGAACTCGGGGCGTTCGAGCACTTGGCGGCTGTCGCTCAGCTCGTGCCGCAAGCGCTGGACGTACTCGACCTCACCGACATGTGCGCGCGCGGCGTTCCGGTAGAAGGGCACGAGGATCGCGGCCACCGCATCGATGTCCGCTTGGCGTACCTCTGCGCGTGCGATCACCTGGTCGAGCATGCGTTGTGCCGGCAGCCGTTGCATGACGACCGCCCAGTCCACGATGCGGGCGTGTGCCGGCAGCCGGTTTTCGGGAACGGCGCGAAGCGATCCATTGTCCAGCTGGAGCGCGAGCAGGCCAAGATAGACCTGCGGCGCAAGTCGACGATTGAGGCGCAGCTCCTCCCGCCCATTGCGCTCGCGCGCTTGAACGGTCGAGAGGTCGAGGAACGGATAGCGAACCGGCTTTTTCAGCTTCAGTACCTGCCGTTCGCCGATCAGGATCCAGGACATGTGGGTTTCGATGCGACGCACGACACCGCTGGCGCCGTCGGGCGAGAGCACCGCCTCGAGACAGCGCAGCCGGTCTTCCATTCCCGGTCTGGTCTCATCCGTTTCCATATGTGGTGGGTCTCAGTGGGCCGCGGTATTCCGGTTCGTCGTCCCGAGGCGCTGCGCCCATTCCTTGGCCTTCGCGATTCCGATCCGGATGGCCTTGCCGTCGTCGCAGCCTTCGGCGAGCAGGGCATTCGCGATCTCGACGGCCTTCAGGCGCACCACGGGTGGCAGCCTGCGCATCGAGGCGGGGTAGCGATCGGGTGACCAAGGCATCGAATGCTCCGTGTGGTGGCTGTCGGACAATAAGCCCGCCGGTCGCGCCGAAGCTTGATCGTGCGCAAGCAACGGGCCCCCGAGGGCACATCTTCCAGGATCCGCCGCGCGGTTGTGCTGCATCAAGGCGCAGGCACTGCACCTGCGCTATGGTGATACAAGCTCGGGGGTGTATGGATGACCGATGAACCAGTCGAGGATCGCGTGGATGCCGGGCGTCCTCCCATGGCCCCGGGCCGGCAGCGCTTCGATATCTGCAACGGCGATGCCGATGGCCTGTGCGCGGCGCTTCAATGGCGCCTCCATGACCCATCGCCCGCAACGCTGCTGACCGGCTTGAAGCACGACATCGCGTTGCTGGCGAAGGTGCATGCGAAGGCCGGCGATGAAGTCAACGTGTTCGACCTGTCGATGCAGCGCAACGGAGCCGACCTGCTTCGTCTGCTCCAGGCGGGCGTGCGCATCCGCTACTTCGACCACCATGCGGTGGAGCGCATTCCGGACCACCCCCTGCTCGACGCGCACATCGACTGCGCGAGCGATGTCTGCACCAGCCTGCTCGTCGACCGCCATCTCGGCGGCGCCTTCCGGGCCTGGGCCGTGGTCGGCGCGTATGGTGACAATCTGCCAATGGCTGCCGCGCTCCTGTCGCGCGGCGCCGATTTCGACGTCGGGGACCGGGCCCTGCTGCAGCGCCTCGGCGAGGCGATCAACTACAACGCCTACGGCGACGACGAGCGCGACGTGTTCATCGCGCCGAGGCGGCTCTTCGAGATCATGGCGCGCTACCCCGATCCCCGGGACATGATCGCCCACGAGGCCGTTGTCGACGCCATGGATGATGTGCGCCGGAGTGATCTCCGGCGGGCGTTCCTGGTGCCGCCGCTGTGCCGGGAGGCAGCCGCGAGCGTGCATGTCTTGCCCGACGCGCCCTGGAGCCGGCGCGTACTCGGCTCTTTTGCGAACGAGCTGGCGAACGCCGAGCCTGAGCGTGCCCATGCAGTGCTGAAACCACGGGACAAGGGCTATGTCGTCAGCGTCCGGGCACCGCTGACGGCGCCATGGGGCGCGCACGAGCTGTGCCGCGAGTTCGGCGGAGGCGGCCGTGCCCGGGCAGCCGGCATCGACGGACTCACGCACGACGATCTTGCGCGCTTCGTGAAAGCCGTTGTGAAGATGCGCTGGGGCGAGCCGCCAAAGAGGCCCGAAGCCGGCTGACGATCGGGTGCCGGGGGCGTCGTTCAGACCAGGACCAGGTCGGGTGCCGCCTTGCGTGCGCCGGCTTCGGCCAGTGCTGCGCGCATCGCGTCGTCCACCGTTTCCAGCGCGACGAACTGCATGCTCGCGCGCACGCTCTCCGGCACGTCGCGCAGGTCCTTGAGGTTGCGCGCCGGAAGCAGCACGGTGGCGATGCCGGCGCGCTGGGCAGCGAGCACCTTTTCCTTCACGCCGCCGATGGGCAGCACCAGCCCCCGCAGGCTGATCTCGCCGGTCATCGCCACGTCATGCCGCACCGGGCGATCGGTGAACAGCGACGCCAGCGCGATGAACATGGCGACGCCGGCGCTCGGGCCGTCCTTCGGTATGGCGCCCGCGGGAATGTGGAGGTGGACGTCGATGTTGTCGAAACTACCGGACGGAACGCGCAGATCGGCGCCACGGGACTTGACCAGCGTGAGCGCGGCCTGCGCGCTCTCCTTCATCACGTCGCCCAGTTGTCCCGTCAGGTTCAGCTTGCCGTTGCCTGGCACCCGGGTCGCTTCGATGAAGAGGATGTCGCCCCCCACGGGCGTCCAGGCAAGGCCGGTGGCAACACCGGTCACACTGCTGCGCAGAGCGAGCTCGCGCTCGTATTTGGCAGGCCCCAGGATGGTGTCGAGCGCGGCCGCATCGATGCGGATCTTCTCGGTCGCCCCTTCTGCCACTTTCATCGCGGCATGGCGCATGGTGCGGCCGATCTCGCGCTCGAGCTGCCGCACGCCGGCCTCCCGCGTGTAGTTCGCGATGATGGCTTCGAGCGCGCCGACGCTCAGCTCGCACTGGTCTTCCTTCAGGCCGTTGGTCTCGCGCTGCCGGCGCACCAGGTAGGTCTGCGCGATCTGCAGCTTCTCTTCCTGCGTGTATCCGGGAAGGTCGATCACCTCCATCCGGTCGCGCACGGGCGGGGGTATGTTGTCGAGCACGTTGGCGGTGGCAATGAACACCACGCGGCTCAGGTCGAAGGGCACGCCGAGGTAGTTGTCCCGGAAGCTGTTGTTCTGCTCGGGGTCCAGAACCTCGAGCAACGCGGCCGAGGGATCGCCGTGCGCGCTCGCGTTGAGCTTGTCGACCTCGTCAAGCATCATCACGCAGTCGCGGGCGCCGGCCCGGCGCAGCCCCTGCACGATGTTTCCGGGCAGGGCGCCGATATAGGTGCGGCGGTGCCCGCGGATCTCGGCCTCGTCATGGACGCCCCCGAGCGAAACGCGGACGAAGGGCCGTTGGATCGCCCGCGCGATGCTCTGGCCGAGCGAGGTCTTTCCGACTCCGGGCGGCCCGACGAAACACAGGATCGGCGCGCGGCCTTCGGGGTTGAGCTTGCGCACGGCGAGAAACTCGAGGATGCGCTGCTTCACGCGTTCGAGTCCGAAGTGATCGGTCTCGAGTGTGCTGCGCGCAACGGCGAGGTCGATCGGCGCCAGGGCCGGGGCCCGCCACGGGAGCTCTGTCATCCATTCGAGGTAAGTCCTGAGCATCGAGTACTCGCCGGAAGCGTCCGACATGCTGCGCAAGCGACCCAGCTCCTTGCGCGCGTGAGCCTCGGCCTCGGCCGGCATCCCGGCCTCGGCGATCGCCTCTTCGAGACGCTTCATCTCCTCGGCATTGCCGCCGTCCTCGCCGAGCGCGTGCTGGATCGTCTTCATCTGCTCGCGCAACAGGAACTTGCGCTGATGCTCGTCCAGCTGTTCCTTGGTGCGTTCGCCGATCTCTCTCGAGAGGCGCAGAACCTGGAGACGATGCGACAGGAGCTTCAGGAGCCTGGCGACGCGCTCCGCCGGCGCGATCGTCTCGAGCAGTGCCTGCTTCTCGTTGACCTCGACGTCGACCACACTCGCGGTGATGTCGGCCAGCGCCGACGGCCCACGGGTCGTCTGCAAGGCATGCACCAGCTCGGGCGGTACGCTGGGCAGAAAGGACATGAGTTCGATGGCCCGGTCGCGCAGCTGGAGCGCCAGGGCCTCGGCCTCGGCCGATTCGTCGACATGCTCTTCGATGCGCTCGATCCTCGCCGCCAGGAAGGGATAGCCCTCGGCCGCTTCGACCATGCGAAAACGCTGGATGCCCTGACACACCGCATGATGCTGGCCTTCCTCGGGATCGAAGTGATGGACGACCGTCGCGAGGGTGCCAACGGCACAGAGCGCGTCGAACGCCGGCTCGTTGTCGCCGGGGTCTTTCTGCAGAACGATGCCGATCTGCGCGGGTCCATCGAGGGCATGCTTGAGCGCAGCGATCGACTTCGGGCGACCCACGCTCACGGCCGTCAGGACATGCGGGAACATGACAAGGTTGCGCATCGGAATCAGGGCCACGACGTCCGGCGGCAACTGGAGGGCTGGTTCCGGGGGTGAGGCCGCGGGACCGGATGGGGTGGTTTGCGTCATTCGTTCTCTCCTGCATGGACCGGCATTCGGGCCGCCATGGCATGGGTCAATACAGATCGGGTTCGAGACCCGGGCGGGCATCTGCCGGCGCCTTCTTCGGTGCATTGGCGACCATGCAGTCCGTGGTCAGCACCAGGCTGGCAATCGACGCGGCGTTCTGCAGCGCCAGGCGTGTCACCTTCGCAGGGTCGATGACGCCCATCTTCAGCATGTCGCCATATTGGCGCGTCGCGGCGTTGTAGCCGTAGCTTCGCTGCGTCGAAGCATCGACCTTGTCCAGCACGATCGACGGCTCGTCGGCCGCGTTGCCGACGATGCGCCTGAGCGGCTCCTCGAGCGCGCGCTGCACGATCTTGACGCCCGAGGCCTGGTCCAGATTGGGGGGCGCCAGTTCTGCGAGGCAGCGCCGCGCGCGCAGCAGCGCAACGCCGCCCCCCGGGACAATGCCTTCCTCGACCGCGGCGCGCGTGGCATGCAGGGCATCCTCGACGCGCAGCTTGCGCTCCTTCAGCTCGGTTTCGGTGGCTGCGCCGACCTTGATCAGTGCCACGCCGCCCGAGAGCTTGGCGATGCGTTCGTCGAGCTGCTTGCGGTCGTACTCGCTGGTCTGTGCCTCGCGTTCCTTGCGGATGGAGGCGATGCGGTCGCGAATGGCTGTCGGGTCACCGGCGCCGCCGATGAGGGTGGTGCTGTCCTTGTCGATCACCACGCGGCGCGCGCGGCCCAGGTTGTCCAGGGTCGCCTTTGCGAGGGTCAGCCCGAGCTCGCTCGAGATGACTTGCCCCCCGGTGAGGACGCCCATGTCCTGCAGCATCGCCTTGCGGCGGTCGCCGAAACCGGGTGCCTTCACTGCACAGGTCTTCACCACGCCGCGAATGCTGTTGACGACCAGCGTGGCCAGTGCATC
Source organism: Variovorax sp. RA8 (assembly GCF_901827175.1). NCBI lineage: Bacteria > Pseudomonadati > Pseudomonadota > Betaproteobacteria > Burkholderiales > Comamonadaceae > Variovorax > Variovorax sp. RA8. Next base: position 2,513,682 of record NZ_LR594662.1, read on the forward strand.
GGCGTCGACGTCCTCGGCGATCACCAGCAGCGGCGCTCCCGATTTCGCCGCCGCCTCGAGCAGCGGGACCAGGTCGTTGAAGCTCGAGAGCCTCTGGTCGCACAGCACGATCAGCACGTTCTCCAGCACCACCGCCTGCTTTTCTGCGTTGTTGACGAAGTAGGGCGACAGATAACCGCGATCGAACTGGAGTCCCTCGACAATCTCGAGCTCGCTGACCAGGCCGGAGCCGTCCTCGATGGAGATGGCGCCCTCGCGGCCCACCTTGTCCATTGCATGGGCGATCAGCTCGCCGATCGAGTGGTCGTTGTTGGCCGAGATGGCCGCGACGTGCGCGATCTCCTGCGAGGTCGTGCTGGGTTGCGAGATCGCTTTCAGTTCGCCCACGACCTTCTCGACGGCAAGGTCGATGCCGCGCTTGAGGTCCATCGGGTTCATGCCGGCGGCGAGGTACTTCAGGCCCTCCAGCATCATGGCGTGCGCCAGCACGGTGGCGGTCGTGGTGCCATCCCCCGCCATTTCACTGGTACGGGCCGCAACCTCGCGCAGCAGTTGCGCCCCCATGTTCTCGAAGCGATCCTCCAGCTCGATCGACCTGGCGACCACGACGCCGGAGTTGACGATCTGGGGCGCGCCGTACTCGCTGTCGATGATCACGGTGCGCCCCCGAGGCCCGAGGGTGACCTTGACTGCGTCGGCGAGCGTATCGACGCCGCGGCGGATCTTCTCGCGCGCGTCTTCCCGAAAAAGCAACTTCTTGGCTGTCATGATGTCGGATCTCCTTTTGTTGCGTCAAGAGCGTCGTTCCAGCCACGGTAGAGCGTGCGGTGGCGGTGTCGGTTGATCATGCGCAAACGCGGCGCAACCCGGAGCGATCATTGCGAGGGAATCGCCGCGGGTTGCGCTGGATCAAGACGCTGGATGCAGACGAACTTCGTCTCACTTCGTCTCGGGTGGAGGCGACGCAGGGCGGTCCGTCTCCCTGGGCCGCAGCGCAGCCTCCTTGGCAGCGCTTGCCGCGGCACGTGTCGCTTCCTCCGCCTTCCTGAGCGCTTCACGGGTCGCTGCGGCCGCCTTCTCGGCTTCTTCCTTGCTCGATGACACGGCTCGCCTGGACGCGTCCTCCGCCTGGGCGAGTGCCTCACGGGCGGCGGCCGCGGACTTGCTGCTCGCCTGCGCAGCGGCGCGAGCGGCTTCGCGGCTCGCGTCGCCCGCCTTGCTTGCCGATGCAGAAGCCTTCTCCTCGAAGCGGCGCGCGGATTCCGCAGCCTTGCGCGCCGCTCGCCGGATGGCCTCGGCGAAAGCTTTGGAGACCTTGCCTGCGGTGGCTTCGCTCCTTTGCAAGGCCGCCTTGGCGTCGTCGGCCGCCCGGCGCGCAGCGGCTTCCGCCTCGCGTGCGGCCTTGTTTGCGGCATCTCTGGGCTTCTTCACAGGGCCGGGCGGCGGACTCAGCTGTCCAGGTTGGGTGTAATCCGCGGCAAATGTTGCTGAGCTGAACGCCATCGCGAGCATGACCAGCATGGTGGTGGGTTTCATGTGCGTACCTTGGATGAGGTGGGTGGGAGCGCTCAGCATGCGATGCAACGGAGGGGCAAGGCTTGCGCCAACGCAAAGGAGACCAACGAGCTGCCGAGGCGCCCGCGGCAGCTGCGGGCGCCGCGCCCTGCCACCAGGGGGCGGCACTCAGCAGGCGGTTTCAATGCGGCCGGCTCGGGTACACGCTGGGCCACGTCACCTCCCGCCCCATCATCGCGCGGGCATACAGGTAGTTGTTGAGCGATCGCTCGCTCAGCGCGTCCATGTTCACGTGACCCTCTACGGTGCAGGGAAAGACGAATCCGCGGCGGCCCGCGAACAAGGCGTCGAAGCGGAGTTCCCAGCCGGTGGATGCATGCGATGAGTTCATGACCGTCTCCTCGTACGCCCCGGAGCCTGGTGGAATCGAGACTCTGCCGGGACGCCATCTCAATGTAGGCGCTGCGCTTTGCAGCTCGGTCAACGCCCGGCACCGAAAAGGAACAGTCTGTCAACGCTTTGTGTCATCCTGGGAACGGAGCATCGTGACCGGTCCGACTGGGCCGGCCTGAGGCCACACACTTGTACGCGACACCGGACAGGCAGGTCCTGGGCCTGGCTCAGGCGGCTTGCCTTGCGTCGAGCCGAGGATGAACGGGAAGCGCATTCAGCGGAATGCGAAGGTAGGCGACGCCGTTGTCGTCCGGGGGCGGGAGCTGCCCGCCGCGCACGTTCACCTGAATCGACGGCAGGATGAGCGTCGGAACATCGAGCGTGGCGTCACGAGCCGTGCGCATTGCGACGAAGGCGTCCTCGCCGATGCCGTCGCGCACATGAATGTTGCCGGCTCGCTGCTCGGCGACGGTGGTCTGCCAACGCGGCTGTCGAGATGCAGGTGGGTAGTCGTGGCAGACGTACATCGTGGTCTCGGGCGGCAGGTCCAGCAGTCTGCGCATCGAGGCGTAGAGCTGGCGGGCGTCGCCGCCGGGGAAATCCGCACGTGCGCTGCCGACGTCGGGCATGAAGAGCGTATCGCCGACGAAGACGCAGCCGTCCACCAGGTAGGCCATGTCCGCCGGAGTGTGGCCTGGCACCAGCATTGCAGTGGCCTCCACCTGGCCAATCTTGAAGGTCTCGCCGTCCGTGAAGAGGTGGTCGAACTGGCTCCCGTCCGGCAGGAAACTGCGCTCGAAGTTGTAGAGTTTCCTGAAGGTCGCCTGGACGGTGCGGATGTTCTCGCCGATGGCGATGAGGCCGCCGACCTGCGACTGGATGTGGCGTGCGCCGGACAGATGGTCGGCGTGCGCATGGGTTTCCAGAATCCAGTCGACCTGCAGGCCCATGTCCCGGACATAGGCCAACAGCCGGTCGGCGCCGGCCGTGCTCGTGTGCCCGGACTTGAAGTCGTAGTCCAGCACCGGGTCGATGATCGCGGCTCGCCGCGTCGCATGGTCCCAGACGACATAGGAGACGGTCCACGTATGAGGATCGAAGAAGCCTTGGGTCGTCGTTCGGGCCGTCATGGAGTCCTCCGTAAGTGCGTCATGATTGCTTTCGCTTCGCGGCACGCCGGCCTGGTCGTCGGCATGGCGAGTCCGGCCCAAAGCTTCAATGCGCCATGAGCACCGGTACGCACATCGAATCGAGGACGGCACGCGATGCGCCCCCAAGCACAAGCTCGCGTGCCCGCGTGTGCCCGTAGCACCCCATCACGATCAGGTCGGCGGCGGTCTCGGAGGCCAGCGACAGGATGGCCCGGCCGGCGCCGCTGTCGTCGAGCCGCCGGTGCTCGTGGACGTGATCGATGCCATGCAGATGGAGGTACGGGATCAGTTCCACGGGCGCCGGGAATGCCTCGTCGACGTTGTCGCTCGCACAGACCAGATGGACCTGGCTCGCAGCGCGAAGAAAAGGCAGGGAAGCGGTCAATGCATGGGCACATTCGGGCGTCGATTTCCACGCCACCAGGACCGTTTTCGGTGCCGGCGTCGCGGCACCTGCGAAGGGAACAACGAGCGCGGGGCGGCCGCCGCCGATGATCACCGCCTCCGTGAGATCGCCGGGCACGTCGAAGCCGACGGCATCCCTGGGGTCGCGCTGGCCGAGCACCAGGAGATCCGCCGACAGTGCGCGGCGTGCGAAGCTCGGGATGACCGGCTCTCCTTGCAGCTCCAACCAATCGACTGCGACATCACCCCATGTACGCGCTCGCAGGACAAGCTCGTACGCGTGGGCGCGATGACCCGGATCGATCCGCCCGGCCATGCGGCTCGCCAGCGTGTCCCCCTTGAGAGGGAGCAGCGGCAAGTACTGGGGTGCCACCGCGAACAGGGCAGTGAGGACGGCGTCATGCCGTCGCGCCAGATGGTGCGCGAATCGCAGCCTCGCCTCGGCATGCGTACTGCCGTCGAGGTGCACCAGGATCGAACGGATGGGCGTCATGACGATCTGGTGGCGCGGGACCGAATCTGGTTGAAGCATCCATTCACTGTAGGAGCCGATCGCTGCTGTCGCGTTGCGCTGGATCAAGAGGTGCGTGCATGCGCGTCTTGACATGCATCAAGCCATCTTCGGCGAGTGCGCGGGTCGTCGCGCGGCGGCATGAGTCGCCTCGGCGCCGTTGAGCGCCGCGCCGAAGAACTGGAGCCGGCCGGCGCATGTCCCGTCGTTGATCTCTCGCGCAGTGAATGTCGTACTCAAGATGGGCGCTTCGCCGACGAGATCGGCGATTTCGGCGGCCGCCCCAAACTCGCCGGTGCCTCCGGCGACCGAGATCACCGCGACGTCAGGCAGATGGTCCCGCCGTCGGGTGACGAAGCTGCGCATCGGTCCTGCCAGCCGGCCGAGCCAGATCGGCGACACCAGGACGACCGCGTCGAAGTTTTTTGGAAACGGTCCGTCGTAGCGGATGGCCGGACGCCGTTGCAAAAGTGAATCCAGCACGCATCGCCAGATGCCCGGGATGCCCCGGCGCGGCCGTTCCTCGACGATCTCGGCCAGCTGCCAGCCCAGCTGGTTGCACAGCTGCTCCGAGAGCCGACGGGAGGTGCCGGTGTGCGAATAGACGACCACAAGGACCTTGCTCATTGAGTTCCTCCATCGGTGCGACATGAAAATGGTAGAGCGGCGCGGGCGAGCGAACCTTGCGCTCGATCAACCGCCTGGCTCCTTGGTCAGTCTCGGGTCACCCAGAGGATCAACGCCTTGAAACCGAGCCAAAGCACCGCGGCGCCCAGCAGCGCCAGCGATGCCGCGATGATCCGAAGCCTCTGCACGGCGCCCTCACCCATGCGACGGACAAGTGCTGACGCCGAAGAGCGTATAGGCAGGGCACTTGCCGAAGACCCCGGTCAGCAACAGGATGAGGCCGAGATAGCCCCAGGGGCCGATCACACTCGCCAGGGCCAGCGCGCAGAGCACGGCGCCCATGGTGACGCGGATCACCCTGTCGATGGTTCCCACGTTGCGCATCATGTTGGATTCCTTTCGGCATTGAATACCCGCATGGTGCTTTCTGGCGCGTGTGGCGCTATTGCGGTAGATCAAGCTTTGGTGCCGATGCGGCGTGCAGGAAAGCTTGATGCAGGTCAACCGTCACAGCAGATGCTGTGCCTAGCATCGTCACCACATGCTGCAGGAGAAACTCACATGGCACGCGAACTGATTCTTGCGGGCGTCACGACAGCCATGTTGCTGGGTGCCTCCCTGTCCCTCCCGGTCCTGGCACAGTCTCGCGGCGAGCTGCTGTATTCCACGCACTGCATCGCGTGCCATACCGCGCAGGTTCATTGGCGAGAGAGAAAGCTCGTCACCGACTGGACCAGCCTCAGGGCTCAGGTCTGGCGCTGGCAAACGGACGCAGCGCTGGGTTGGAACGACGATGACGTGGCCGAAGTCGCGAGATATCTCAACGACGAGTTCTACCGATTTCCGCCAGCAACCACGCCGGCGGGCTTGGGCGGATTTGCGTCACGCTGGGAAGGCCGAAGCCAAAGCCAGGAGCAACGCCGGATGCCGGCGGGCGAGAACCTGCGGCCGCCCGCTACAGGGGACAGCGAGAGCGGCGGACCTCGGCGCTGACGCGCACGCGTCGCCCGGCACGAACGGCAGGGCAGAGCGGTGGTCGATGCGCAAGGCTCTCCGGAAGCGGGCAGGAAAGGGCTGCCTGCGAGTTGATCTCGATCAGATGGTTCAAGTATTCATCGGCGCAGACTCGTAGCCGTCGCCGGGATACCTCCTAGATGCCCGGGAAACCGGAGTCATTCATGCGCCAAGACAAACTCACCACCAAGTTCCAGGAAGCCCTCGCCGATGCGCAGTCGCTCGCGCTGGGCAACGACAACGCCTACATCGAGCCGGTCCACCTGCTGGTGGCCATGCTGCGCCAGGGCGAGGGCCCGCGTGCATTGCTGGAGCGTGCCGGCGCCAACGTGCCGGGCCTGCTGAACGCGGCCGAGGCGGCCATCAAGCGGCTGCCGCAGGTCCAGGGCCACGACCAGGTCCAGGTCGGACCCGAGCTGGCCAAGCTGCTGCAGGCCACCGAGAAGGAATCCATCAAGCGCAACGACCAGTTCATCGCCAGCGAGCTCTTCCTGCTGGCCCTGGCCGACAGCAAGGCCGAGATCGGTAACCTTGCGCGCAGCCACGGCGCCACGCGCAAGTCCCTCGAAGCGGCCATCGAAGCCGTGCGCGGCGGCCAGGGCGTCGACAGCCCCGAGGCCGAAGGCCAGCGCGAATCCCTCAAGAAATACACCCTCGACCTCACCGAGCGCGCGCGCCTGGGCAAGCTCGACCCCGTCATCGGCCGCGACGAGGAAATCCGCCGCGCCATCCAGGTCCTGCAGCGCCGCACCAAGAACAACCCCGTGCTCATCGGCGAGCCTGGCGTCGGCAAGACCGCCATCGTCGAAGGCCTCGCCCAGCGCATCATCGCCGGCGAGGTCCCCGAGTCCCTCAAGGGCAAGCGAGTCCTCTCCCTGGACATGGCCGCACTGCTTGCCGGTGCCAAGTACCGCGGCGAATTCGAGGAGCGCCTCAAGAGCGTCCTCAACGAACTTGCCAAGGACGAGGGCCGCACCATCGTCTTCATCGACGAGCTCCACACCATGGTCGGCGCCGGCAAGGCCGAGGGCGCCATGGACGCCGGCAACATGCTCAAGCCCGCCCTTGCGCGCGGCGAGCTCCACTGCGTGGGCGCCACCACCCTCGACGAGTACCGCAAATACATCGAGAAGGACGCTGCCCTGGAGCGCCGCTTCCAGAAGATCCTCGTGGGCGAGCCCAGCGTCGAGGCCACCATTGCCATCCTGCGCGGCCTGCAGGAGAAATACGAAGTCCACCACGGCGTCGACATCACCGACCCTGCCATCGTCGCTGCCGCCGAGCTCTCCGACCGCTACATCACCGACCGCTTCCTGCCCGACAAGGCCATCGACCTCATCGACGAGGCCGCCGCCAAGATCAAGATCGAGATGGACTCCAAGCCCGAGGTCATGGACCGCCTCGACCGCCGCCTCATCCAGCTCAAGATCGAGCGCGAGGCCGTGCGCCGCGAGAAGGACGAGGCCTCCCAGAAGCGCCTGGGCCTCATCGAGGAGGACATCGCCCGCGTGCAGAAGGAGCTCGCCGACCTCGACGAGATCTGGCAGGCCGAGAAGGCCCAGGCCCAGGGCAGCGCGCAGATCCGCGAGGAGATCGACAAGATCAAGTTCCAGATCGCCGAATTCACCAGCAAGGGCGACTTCAACAAGGTTGCCGAGCTGCAGTACGGCAAGCTGCCCGGCCTGGAAAAGCGCCTCAAGGAGGCCCAGGACACCGAGGCCACCAAGGGCAAGTCCAGCGCCCCCACGCTCTTGCGCACCCAGGTCGGCGCCGAGGAGATTGCCGAAGTCGTGGCGCGCGCCACCGGCATCCCCGTCTCCAAGCTCATGCAGGGCGAGCGCGACAAGCTGCTGCAGATGGAGGACAAGCTGCACGAGCGCGTGGTCGGCCAGGACGAGGCCATCGGCGCTGTCGCCAACGCCATCCGCCGCTCGCGCTCGGGCCTGGCGGACCCCAACCGCCCCACCGGCTCCTTCCTCTTCCTGGGCCCCACGGGCGTGGGCAAGACCGAGCTGTGCAAGGCGCTGGCGGGCTTCCTGTTCGACAGCGAGGATCACCTCATTCGCGTCGACATGAGCGAGTTCATGGAGAAGCATTCGGTGGCGCGCCTGATCGGTGCGCCGCCCGGCTACGTCGGCTACGAGGAGGGCGGCTACCTCACCGAGGCGGTGCGGCGCAAGCCCTACAGCGTGCTCTTGCTCGACGAGGTCGAGAAGGCGCATCCGGACGTGTTCAACGTGCTGCTGCAGGTGCTCGACGATGGCCGCCTGACCGACGGGCAGGGGCGCACCGTGAACTTCAAGAACACGGTGATCGTGATGACCAGCAACATCGGCTCGCCCATCATCCAGTCGATGGTGGGGCGGCCGGCCGAGGAGATCAAGGACGCGGTGTGGGACGAGTTGAAGAACTACTTCCGCCCCGAGTTCCTCAACCGCATCGACGAGACGGTGGTCTTCCATGCGCTGGACGCGAAGAACATCGAGGCGATCGCGGCGATCCAGCTGAAGGTGCTGCAGCAGCGCCTGGCGAAGATGGACCTGGCGCTGGAGGTGTCGCCGGCGGCGCTGGCGGAGATCGCCAAGGTCGGCTTCGACCCGGTGTTCGGTGCGCGGCCGCTCAAGCGGGCGATCCAGCATCGCATCGAGAACCCGCTGTCCAAGCTGCTGCTCGACGGCAGCTTCGGGCCGAAGGACACGATCGTGGTCACCACCGATCCGATCCGGGCTCCCGGCAAGTTCATCTTCTCGAACGATCAGGAACTGGAAGTCCACGCTGCCTGAGCGCAGGCGGCTCCCATGAACAGCCCGCCAGATCCAGGAGATGCACATGACAGTGGCGTTCGAAGGTTTCCTCCAGGAGCCCCGCATCGCGTATTTCTCGATGGAGTTCGCGCTGAACGAAAACATGCCGACCTACAGCGGCGGCCTCGGCGTCCTGGCGGGAGATACGATGCGCAGCGCGGCGGACCTCGATCTCCCGATGGTCGGCGTCACCCTGGTCAGCCGGGCCGGCTATTTCCGCCAGGAGATCATCGACGGAGCGCAGGTCGAAAACCCCGATGCCTGGCAGCCGGAGAAGTGGTGTCAACGCTTGCCGGCCAGAGTGGCGCTGTCGATCGGCGGCCATGACGTCTGGATCGGCGCTTGGCTGCACCGGGTGGAGGGCCATTGCGGCGGTGTGATCCCTGTCATCCTCCTCGATACCGACCTGGCCGACAACAGCCCCGAGGACCGCGAGATCACGCACCATCTCTACGGCGGCGACGATGCGTATCGTGTGAAGCAGGAGATCGTGCTCGGCATCGGTGGGGCGCGGATGCTCGCCGCTCTCGGCGTGAAGGTGCTCAAGTACCACCTCAATGAGGGGCACGCCGCGTTCCTCACGCTGGAGCTGCTGCGGCGTCATGCTCATACGCCCCAGGAAGCGGGCAGCGGCGCTTTGCGTTACGACACTGCGGCCGTGCGGAGCCGCTGCGTGTTCACCACCCATACCCCCGTGGAGGCCGGCCACGACCAGTTTCCGTACGCGCTCGCCCAGCCGTTGCTCGGCGACTTCGTCGACGGTGCCCAGCTGAGGGCGCTCGCGGGCGCAGACCGGCTCAACATGACGAGGTTGGCGTTGAACCTGAGCGAGCATGTCAACGGCGTCGCCGGGCGGCACGCGGAGGTCTCCCGCCGCATGTTCCCAGGCTATGAGATCCGTGCCATCACCAATGGGGTGCATCCGTGGACATGGGCCTGCGACAGCTTCCGGCAGCTCTACGACAGATGCATTCCGCCCTGGTGCCATGAACCAGAGCTCCTGATGCGCGCGAACGAGATTGCCGACGAGGAGGTTCGAAAGGCCCACGCCGATGCCAAGGCTGCACTTGCCGAGGAGATCGTCAGGCTGGGCGGGCGCGCGCCCGACGCCGCGGTGGCAACCATCGGCTTCGGGCGGCGAATGACCCCCTACAAGCGACCGGACCTGCTGTTCTCGGACCTCGACCGCCTGCGCGAGATCGCCCGGCGCAATCCATTCCAGATCGTGCTTGCAGGCAAGGCCCATCCTCGCGACAGCGGCGGGAAGCAGTTGGTGGAGCGCCTGCACGAGTACGCGCGCCAGCTGGAGGGCGCTGTCCCTGTGGTGTTTCTTCCCGACTACGACGTGCGCATCGCACGTTTGCTCGTATCCGGCGTCGATGTCTGGCTGAACACGCCGCAGCGCCCGCTCGAAGCCTCTGGAACCAGCGGCATGAAGGCAGCCTTGAACGGCGTGCCCAATCTGAGCGTACTGGACGGCTGGTGGCTCGAAGGATGGATAGAAGGCGTGACAGGATGGGCCATCGGACGCGACGGCAACCCGGATGACGTGGCGGGCGACGCGAGTTCTCTTTTTGGCCAGCTGGAGAACGTGGTGCTTCCGCTCTTCTACAACGATGCCGCCGGGTGGACAAAGGTGATGAAAGGCGCCATCTCGCTCAACGCCTCCTACTTCAACAGCCACCGGATGTTGCGCCGCTATGCCGCAGAGACCTACCTGCGCTGAGCCGCGCCCCCGGCATTGATGAACATCAAGGCCGTCGAATGCTCTGCACGCGAAGATCGATGTATCGCGCCATTCTGCCGATGCACACTTGAAGAGGACCCGAGCCATGAACATCAAGACCATCCTCGTTCACCTGGACCACGCGGACAGGTGCAGCGCCCGCGTCGACCTCGCGCGCGCCATCGCGCGGACGCAGGGCGCTCATCTGATCGGGCTGCTGCCCAGCGGCTTGCTGGAGGGCACGGTTCCAGCAGACGCGCTTCCCACGGGCATGACCGACTACATCGCAGAATCCGCTCGATACTTGCAGCAGCGTGCGCAAGGCATCGCTGAGGGCTTCAGGGCCAGGATGGGGCAGATCTCGCATGAGGTCCGTGAGACCGACGGCACCACCATCGGCTCGCTCGTCGCGCACGGCCGGTCGAGCGACCTTGTCGTCGTCGGGCAGGAGGACCGCGCGAGCGAGTCGGATGTGCCGGTGCGCGGACTCGTGGCCCAGGTGATGCTCGACGTGGGCCGGCCGGTGCTCGTGGTGCCCTACGCCGGCAACTTCGAGCAGGTGGGGCAGGACGTCCTGCTGGCATGGGACGGGTCGCGCGCCGCCGCAGTGGCAATGCGCGAGGCCTTGCCGCTGCTGGCCCATGCGCGCCGGGTCACCCTTGCTTCGTTCCGGCGCACGGCGTCGAGCCAGGAGGATGCGCTGCTGATCCCGGACATGACCCGCTGGCTGCAGCGTCATGGCGTGGAGGCGACAGTTGAGCAGCACGTCACGGAGATCGACACTTCGGACGCGTTGCTTTCGCGAGTCTCCGACCTCGGTGCCGATCTGGTCGTGATGGGTGGATACGGGCACTCGCGTCTGCGCGAGAGGGTGCTGGGCGGCGTCACGCGCGAGGTTCTTGCCCACATGACAGTGCCGGTGCTGATCGCCCATTGATCTCTCTCCCGCGGGGACCAACCCCGGCGGACGTGCGCATAATCGGCCACGCCAGACGGACGATTGCGAGACCCCCTCAATGCGCATCCTGATCGTGGAGGACGACACCTTGCTGGGCGACGCAGTCGCAACGGGCTTGCGCCAGCTCGGTCATGCCGTCGATTGGTTCGGCGACGGGGTTCTCGCAGACGCCGCGCTTTCGACCGCGCCCTACGACGCAGTGGTGCTGGACCTGGGTCTGCCGGGCGGCGACGGCATGCAATGGCTTTCCCGCTGGCGTGGACGCGGCTTGAAGCTGCCCATGCTGATCCTGACGGCGCGCGATGCCGTGGAGCAGCGCATCGCCGGCCTTGATGCAGGAGCGGATGATTACCTGATCAAGCCGATCACCATCGACGAGCTCGCGGCGCGGCTTCGCGCCCTGGTGCGCCGTTCGTCGGGCCAGGCGCAATCGGTGTGGCAGCACGGCGCGCTCGAATACGACCCCGCCGCCAAGGTGGTGCGCTGGAAGGGACAGCAAGTGGACCTCACGGGGCGCGAGATGGCGTTGCTGGAGGCGCTGCTTGCGGATTCGCAGCGGGTGTTGTCCAAGGCTCACCTGCAGGAGAAGCTCTACGACTGGAGTGGCGGCGAACCGGAAAGCAACACCCTCGAGGTGCACATCCATCGCCTGAGGCGCAAGATCGACCCCCGGATCGTCCGCACCGTCCGGGGCATCGGCTATGCGCTCGGCTCCGGAGAGCCCTCGGCATGAGCGAGCGGAAGGCGCGAGAGCCGCGCAGCCTTCAGCGCAGGCTTGTGCTTTATCTGCTGATATGCGCGCCGCTCGTGTGGGCCGTGGCGCTGATCGTCTCCGTCGACCGGGCCCGCCACGAGGTCAACGAGCTCTTCGACACGGAGCTGATCCGCCTCGCGCGCCAAGTGCAAGTGACGCTCAGCGACACCAAGGTGATGGGCGCAGATGCACTGCCGGCGCCGCCGGGGCCAGGGAGCCAGGCAGCCGGCGAATCCGACTTGCGCGACCTGGCCGTCGCGGTCTGGGACGGGCAGGGCCGGCTGTTGCTGGCCGACCGGGAAGGGGCGGAGCTGCCCCGTCGGCAGGACCGTTCGGGTTTTGTCGACGAGAAGATCGGTGACGAGAGTTGGCGCGTGTACTACCTCCAGTCGGTCAACGGCGAATGGCTGGTGGCTGCCGGGCAGAAGATCTACGAACGTGACGAGCTGGTCTTCGGCCTGACGGCAAGCCAGGTGATCCCCTGGCTTCTCGTGCTGCCCGTGCTGCTGCTCACCATGAACTGGGCGGTTCGCCGGGCCCTGGAACCCCTGCGTCAGCTGACCACCGACCTCCAGGGGCGTGGCGCCGACGATCTGGAATCTGTCCCCACCCATTCGACCCCGGCCGAGTTGAAGCCCTTGGTCGGCGCCATGAACGGCCTGTTCGCGCGCATCGAGGCGTTGCTGGCACGGGAGCGCCGTTTCACGGCCGATGCCGCGCATGAGCTGCGCACGCCGCTGGCGATCCTGCGGGTCCAGTGGGATGTGGTCCGTCGTGCGGCCATCGGGCCGGAGCGCGACGAGGCCGAAGCCAAGTTCACTGCCGGCATGGAGCGGATGGGACGGCTCGTTGCGCAAATGCTGGCGCTCTCCCGCCTGGAAGCCGGCAACATGCCCAAGCCGAAGACGGAGGTCCGTTGGCCGATCGTGGTCGAGGAGGCGGTGAATGAATGCCTCGCCCTTGCGGAGCGCCGCAGGATCGAACTGGCGTGCGAATGGCCACCTGCTGACAGGTACCCCATGCCATTGCTCGGGGACGAGCACCTGCTCGTTGCTCTGCTGCGCAATCTGCTCGACAACGCCGTGCGCTACGCCCCGAGCGGAAGCACGGTGACGCTGCGCATCGGCGAGGAGCAACTGGAAGTGGAGAACGAAGGACCGCCCCTCGGCGAGGAGCAATTGGCCCGGCTGGGGGAGCGCTACTACCGCCCGGTCGGTCAGCGCGAGAGCGGCAGCGGCCTGGGCGTTTCCATCGCCCGTCGCGTCGCCGAGCTGCACGGGCTGGAGGTGGCCTTCGAAACCTGCTCGAACGGGCAGGGCGTGCGCGTCGTCGTGCGCTTCGCCGCCCCACCGCGCTGATGGCCTACCTGGCCTTCGCCTTGTCGAGCAGCGCCCGTGCCTCCTCGCGGCGCCCGGCGTCGGCCACCTGCCGCCCCGGGCGCGGTGGTGCCTGAATCGCGCGCTCCAGATAGGCTACAGCCTGATCGGGCTGCTTGGTCTCGAGCAGGTACTCGCCATAGAAGAAGTTGGGGTCGATGCCCTTGGGATTGAGCGACAGCGCCCTCTGCAGGAGCTCCCTGGCCTTCGCCTTGTCGCCGAATCCGACCGGCCAGCCCGGCACTTTGTAGTAGAGAACGCCGAGGCTGTTGTAGGCCGAGCCATCGAGCACGTCGCCGTTGATGCGGATGGCTTCCTCGTACAGCGCCTTGGCCTGCTTGACCAGGCCCAGCGCCCCGAGCCCGCCCTTTTCGCCCGCCCACGAGCTGACGATGATGCCTTCCCACACCAGGGGTTCGCTGCGGTCCGGATACGCCTCGCTGACCTTGCGCGCCTTGGCGGCAAGTGCCTCGAAGCGCTTTTCGCGCTCGGCGGGCGGGGTCTGGTAGCGAATGACTTCCCAGTCCCGCTGCAGTTCGGCGATGGACTCTTCCACCGCAGCGGCACCGGCAAGGCGCGGCAGGCCGGCGAGTGCGGCGGCGGCGAGCAGGGCGCTCATGCAGCGTCGTCGAGGCAATGGGGTGGGCGATGGGTGTTCGGATCGGTTGGTCATGGCACAAGCCTCATGGATTGACAGTGAAGGAATCGGTGCGGGTCGTGGTACCCCCGGCCCCATCGGAGGGTTCCTGCGGCAATACCGGCAGGCTGCGGCGATGCTTGGCGAAGGCACCGTCGAGCAGCGCCGGAGCCAGGCCGTTGATGCGTACCGCGAGCTTCTCTGGATAGCCGAGGAAGCGCTCCGGTGCTTCTTCCTCGAGCATCTTGAGCATCGACCGAGCCACGACGGCAGGGTCGTCCACCGCGCTTCCGGTGGCGCGGTTGTAGGCCTCCACTTCCCGGCTGTTGAAGGTGGTTCGCGTGGTGCGCGGGCCTACGTACTGCACCAGCACCGTGCTGTCCGCCAGCTCGCGGCGCAGTGCTTGCGCGAAGCCGCGCAGGCCGAACTTGCTCGCGCTGTAGATGCTGTAGCCGGGCAGCCCGATGCCTCCCAATGCCGAGCCTACGCAGATCACCTGGGCACGGGGCAGGTGGCGCAGATGGGGCAGCAGGGCGCGCGTCAGCAGCATCGGCGCCAACAGGTTCGTCTGCACCACGCGCGCCATGCTTTCCGGTGTCGCCGTCTCGAGGTGTCCGAAGCTGGCAAGGCCGGCCGCGTGGACGATCACGTTGCATCCCCAGGCACGCGCGGCTTTCGCCAGGCCGGTCAGGTCCGCGGCGCTGGTGAGGTCCGCGGAGTGCCACTCGACACGTGGCGGATGGAAAGTCGAGCGACCCATCAGCGCCCGCGACTGGGCTGCCAGCTTGGCCGGCGAGCGTCCCGACAGCATCAGCGCGGCTCCGGCCTGCAGGAGGACTGTGGCGGCTGCCTCGCCGATACCGCCGTAGGCGCCCGTCAGCAGGACGCGTGCCTCGGCGGCCTTCACGAAGCGACTCCCATGCCCGACCGGCTCGAGGCCTCGCGGGTCGCTTGCGGCAAAGGCAGGTCGCGGAACACGTCGCCGTAGAGCCGGAAGAAGGCGCGGGCTGCGTGGACGATGTCCGCCTGGTCCCGGGGGTCCTCGATGACATTCATGAGCATCGCAAAATGCGCCGTGTGCTCCTGGTCCAGCGTGCCGTGCGAGCGCAGGTAGCTGAAGGCACCGTCGGGAAGGGCCAGGGACTGCTGGATCTGGTCGGCGGCCAGCAGTGCCAGCGAGACGCTGGTGCCTTCCAGCACGTGCACCATGCCGAAGAAGCCTAGTGGATTGCGCCTCGCGATCATGTCGTACGCGTAGGCCACCATGACTTCGGCAGCATGGCCGGGCATCCCTTCGCGAACGGCGTCGGCATCACCGCCGCAGGCCCGGATGTCATCGAGGATCCAGCCGTCATGGCCTTGCTCTTCCTCGATGTATTCGTCGAGCGGACCGCGCAGCCAGGCATGGCGTTCGGGAAGCGCCGCCTTGCAAGCCCGCAGCAGCGGCACGGTATGGCGCACGTGGTGGTACGCCTCGCGCAGGAAGGCGACGTAGCTGGGGAGCGAGACTTCGCCACGCAGGCAGCCCTGGATGATGGGGGCTGTCAGCAGGCCAGAGCGGGCGTCGTCGGTTTGCTTGAGCAGGGTTTCGTAAAAACTCATGGGAGCTCCGGGCGGGATGATTCAAGTCGAGGGAATGCCAAGCGCATCGGCATGCGCCGTCAGGATGGCGGCGCGTTGCGGGCGCCCGTTGGGCGTCGCCATGCCGGAAGCGGCATCGAAAGGGGCGCGCCCGCGCGTCCAGCGGTGCACGCGCGCATAGTCGGGAAGACGTGCATTCGCGGCATCCACGGCCGCCTGCAGATCGGCGTCGGTGGTTTCGGCCCGCAAGGGCCACAAGACGGAACTGAGCGTGGCTTGCCCGTCTCCGAGGACGACGGCTTGGCCGATGGCGGCCTCGTCGCGCAGTTGGGTCTCGATCCACTCGGGCGAAACATTGCGTCCGAAGGAGGTGATGAGGACCAGCTTCTTTCGCCCGCGCACGGACACGAACCCATCCTCGTCGATGCTGCCGAGGTCGCCCGTGGGCCACCAGGCCGGCGTAGGGGTCGGGTCGCCGAGATAGCCCGAGAACAGGCTGCCCGCGATTTCGATCTCCCCGTCCGCCGCGATGCGCAGCCGCGCGTGCGGCAGCGCGCGCCCGGCGCTTCCGTCGCGCTCGGCGCCCGGCAGGTTGAGCGTCTGTACCGACGCGCCTTCGGACAATCCGTAGCCTTCGTAAGCCGGAAGGCCAACCGAACGCGCTGCGGCCAGCAGGCGCGATCCGACCGCGGCGCCGCCGACGGCCACCATGCGCAGCGAGGCCGGGGCGCGCTCACGGGCCTCGAGCAGATGATGGACCCAGGCCCGCAGCATCTGCGGCAGCAGGATGATGCTGTTGGGCTGGTGTCGCTGCACCATCGAATGGAAACGCGTGGCGTCGAAACTGGATGAGCCCTCGAGGCCGAGTTCCTTGAGTGGCAGGACGATGCAGGTTGCCCCGCGCGCAAGCGGCGCCATCAGCCCCGCGATGTTCTCGAGCAGCACGGCGAATGGCAGTGCGCACAGATGGCGCCGGATGTCCAGCGGGTCGAGCGCCTGCACCAGCCCGTTGGCAACGCGCTGCATGCTGTCTGCGCTGAGACAGACCCCCTTCGGTACGCCGGTGGTGCCCGAGGTGAAGGTGATCTTGGCCGTCCCCGGCGGCATCGGCGGCGCCCGGAAAGGCAGCCTGACCATGACGAGCGGTTCGTCGGCGATGTCGATGGCGCTCGAAGGTGCCGAGGGCCAGCGAGCTGCCAACGCGCCCAAGGTCAGCAGCGTATCGATGCCCGCGGTGCCGAGCACGTGGGAGAGCTGCTCGGCACTGAAGAAGAGCGGCAGCGGCACGTGTACCACCTGCGCCTGTGCACAAGCAAGGTCGGCCACCACCCAGGCGGGGGTGTTGTCCATCAGCGTGGCCAGCACCCGCGTGCCCTGCGCCGTGAGCTTGTGTGCAAGGGAGCGCGCCGCTGTGTCGAGGT
The DNA here is from genome assembly GCF_901827175.1 of Variovorax sp. RA8. Classification (NCBI taxonomy): domain Bacteria; kingdom Pseudomonadati; phylum Pseudomonadota; class Betaproteobacteria; order Burkholderiales; family Comamonadaceae; genus Variovorax; species Variovorax sp. RA8. Next base: position 2,530,555 of record NZ_LR594662.1, read on the forward strand.
CTGCGGCGCTCCAGGTGCGCCGCCCATTGTCCAGCGCTGTCATGCGGTGCGCTTGCCCAGTCGGCGCAGTGCATCCGGAAGATGTCCTGCGAGCACCAGCGGCCCATGCTCGTAATAGCTGCCCCAGTCCTTGGCATCCGGACCGAGCGCCGCCGAGTCGGCTTGGCCGAGTTCCAATGGCGCAACGCCGATCCGGACGAACAGTTGCCGCAGCTCCTGCGTCAGCGTGCCAACCACCCACTGGAAGCCTTGCGAGGCCAGGTACGGCCCCAGCAGATAGATCAGGCGGCGGCCTTCGCCAGCACGTCCGGCGGCCAGATGGCCGACTTCGACGATGTCCGAACGCGCGGCCCGCGGATTGTCATGCCGTGCGAGAACGCGTTCCACCGGCGCATCGAGATAGCGCTCCAGGAACAAGGGGCCCTGCGCGGCGTGGCGGTAGCCGGCCGCGGCGACGAGCGTGCCGGCACGGTCGTGCAGACTCACCAGCACGGGTGCGAAGTGCGTGACGTGGGCGCCGAAGCGTCTCGCGTAGACCTGCGTGATGAATTCCTCGACTTGCGTCCGACGAGGATCCCCGTAGGGATGAATCTCAAAGGGTGTTCGCGCGGGCGCCAGATGGGCGCGCGCCGACGACACACCGCCGTCCTTGTGGACGGACGAGGCCATGAACATATTCGCTCCAGATGCAGGCCCACTGAAGTGGGCTCAAGCATCCATGTTCACGGCGTTCGATGAACGGCTCCTTAAGCTGCGCTCTTTGCTGGCTGGACCGCCGTCGTCATCGTGCGGGCCCTCTCGGTGCCTCGCGATCCCGCATCATCTCCGTTGCCATGTCCCTCATCTCCATGCAGCGCTTCGCTCTGTCGGCCGGGCCGCCTCCCTGGGGGCCCATCCCGGGGCCGCCCATTTCGCACATCATCGACATGCCGCCGTGCATGGCCTGCATGTGCTCGGCCATCAAGGCCTGCCGTTCTTCGGGTGTCTTCGCGGCCATCATCTTCTGGTGCGCGTCGCGCATCCTTGTCATCTGGTGGTCGTAACGATGGGCCGGATCCTGCCACGCGCCGGAGTGATGCATGGCAGGCCCGGATGCGCAGCCGCCGAGCGCGATCGCCGCAGCGACAAGAAGGGTGGTTTTCATCATCGAGCTCCTTTGCGTCAGTATGAGATCCTCGAGCGGGGTGGACGTTGATGAAGATCAAGCCCCGACTGACTGCGTCGGTCGTCCCGCCGGAGCCGGCGCGCCGTCACACGCCCGGATTGGGCCGCCATGCCATGTCGATGCGGCCGTCGACGATGCCGATGCGGCGATCCGCGACCGAGGCGAAGTCCGTGTCGTGCGTAACCGCCACCACGCTCTTGTGAAGCTCGCGGGTCAGGCTCCGAAGAATGTCGCGTACGTTGGTGCTGGCGACCGAGTCGAGGTTGCCTGTCGGCTCGTCGGCGAGGATCACGAGCGGATCGTTCGCCAGCGCCCTGGCAATGGCGACGCGCTGGCGCTGGCCACCGGACAGCTGGCTGGGCTTCTTGCGGTGGTGGCCCTCCAGCCCGAACTGGTCCAGGAGCTCGGAGGCGCGAGCCACGGCCTCCCGGTCCGAGAGGCGTCCGAGCTTGCGGATCGGCAGCGACACGTTGTCGAGTGCACTGAACTCCGGCAGCAGGAAGTGAAACTGGAAGACGTACCCCAGCCGCGCGAGCCGAAAATCGGCGAGCCGATCCTCGTCGAAGGCGCTCGTGTCCTGCCCGTCGATCCAGATGCGTCCTTGCGTGGGCACGTCGAGCAGGCCGAGCAGGTAGAGCAGCGAGGACTTGCCGGAGCCCGAGGGCCCCATCACGCAGACGAACTCGCCGCGGTCGATCTCGAGGCTCACGTCTTCGACCAGGGTGACCGGAACCTCGCCCTCGAGCGTGCGGGTCACGTGTTCGACGCGAATCACCGGCCCGGCGCCCGGCTCGGCGCTGCTCACTGGAGCACCTTCGCCTTCGGCTGCGGTGCTATCCGCCTTCGGAGCGGCCGTGCGTCTCATGCCGCGCCCCGCAGGATGTCGACCGGTCGCACACTGCCTGCGCGCCGCGCGGGCAGGTATGAGGCCGCCAGGCAGGAGAGCATCGCGAAGCCGGCGGCCATTGCATGCTGTTGGGCACCCCAGGACATCGGCAGGCGGACAAGCTCCGTGACGCCGGGCGGGCGAATTTCGACCTGCGAGAGCATGTGCATCAGCGCCAGGCCGAGCAGCTCGCCCACGGCGCTGCCGATGAGGCCGACGATGAGGCCTTCCAGAAGAAAGATCCGTCGCAGGTCGCGCGGATGGAAGCCCATCGACTTCATGATCGCGATGTCCCGCGTCTTCTCCATCACGATGGTCGAGATGGTGTTGTAGATGCCGAACGCGGCCACCACGAGGATCGCCGCCACGACGCTGTACATGATGATGTTGCGCACCAGCAGCAGGCTCAGCAGGTCCTCGGAAGCTTCGATCCACGACACCGCCTTGTAGCCCGTGGCCGCCTCGATGTCCCGCGCCGTGCGCTGCGCCTCGTACGGATCGGCGAGCTGGATGATCACTCGGTTGACCCGGTTCTCCCGGCCCAGCAGCGCTTGCGCCCGCTTCAGCAGCACGAAGGCCTGGGCTTCGTCGTAGCTGGCGTTCCCGGTGCGGAAGATGCCAACCACGCGCAAGGACCGGCTGGTGCCGTCGGCGGCCAGCACGAGCAGCGTGCTTCCCAGGCGCAGGCTGAACTTGTCGGCAAGTCCGCGGCCGACCAGGATGCCGTTGGGGTCGGCTGCGAGCGCGTCGAGCGAGCCTGCCTGCAGCTTCTCTTCGATGGTCGTCACGTGTTTCATCTTTTCGGGCACGACGCCCGACAGGGTGACCCCCTGCTGACGCCCTGCGAAGGTGAGCACGGCAGCGTCGGCGAGCACCGGTGCAGCGCGCACGCCCGGCAGCGTCTCGATGAAGGCAAGCCGTTGCGACCAGCCGCGTATGCCCCTTGTCTCGCGCAGCGGGCGCACATTGCTGAGGTGGACTGCGCCCTCGGGCCAGCGCTGCGCGGCCGGCTGTGCGCGGCCTTGCCGAACGTCGTCGTAGACCGTGATGTGGGGACTGCTGTCCACGAGGCGCTTGACGAAGTCCTCTTGCGACCCGCGCATCAGGCCCGAGACCGCCAGGAAGAAGGCGACGCCAAGCACCACGCCCGTGAGCGACACGAGCGTTTGCCGCTTGCGGGTCGTCAGGTGTGCCAGCGCGATGTCGAGTGCGATCGCCATGTCGTCACTCGCTGGCCAGCGCAGCGGCGGCAGGAGAATCCGGTGGGGCAAGTACGCCGTGCGCGCGCTGCCCGTCGCGCAGGGCGTCGGATGGAGAGAGCACCACCACGTCGCCATCGGCGAGCCCCGACGCGATCTCGGTGCGCTCGGCCCCGACGATGCCCTTGACCACGGAGCGCCGGTTCAGCCGCCCGCTGGCCAGCAGCCACACGCGATCACGCTGGAGTGCGCGGTTGGGCAACAGCAGTGCACCCTCGCGCCGCGAGACGATCACGTTGGTGTCCATGGTCATGCCGCTTCGCATCGGCCCCGCATCGATGGGCGGGGCGTCGATCAGGCGCACCCGTACCCGGTAGCTGCGCGAAACGGGATCGCCCTTGGGAGTGATTTCGGCCACCCGCCCCTCGTAGAGCCGCTGGGGCAGGGCGTCGCTGCGCATCATGACGGTCTGACCGACCATGACTCGGGCGATGTCCTCTTCGTCGACCTCGGCCGTCACCCTCAGCGGGGCGCAGCATGCCAGCGCGAACACGGTCTGGCCTGCAGGCACGAACTGGCCCGCCTCGCCGTCGCGGCGCAGGACGATGCCGTCGGCAGGCGCTACGAGCTGGGTGTAGTCTCGCTGCGCCTGTGCCCGGCGCACTGCAGCCTCGGCCGCCTGCCACTCCATGCGTGTGCGATCGAGCTCGGCCGGTGCGACGAAGTGTTGCTCCACCAGGGAGCGGGTGCGCTCGAACTGGACCCGCGCCAGCTGTTCCCGCGCGCGCATCTCCTGGACGGTCTGGTCGAGGTCGCTCGACTCGATGCGCGCCAGCACCTGGCCCCGCTTGACCTGCCGGCCTTCTTCCGCATCGACCGACAGCAGCCGGCCGCCGGCCCGCGGCGCCACGGGCACCATGACAGTCGGCTCGACCGTGCCGGTGGCGTATACCGCCTCGATGGCCGGACCCCGCGTCGGCAGCGTGGTCTGCACGCGCACCGGCCATTGCCACCAGACAACGGCGATGGCCGGCACCGCCAGCAGGCCGAGGCCGAGGAGGATGAGCATCCTTGGTTTCAAGCGCGTTCTTTCCGCATGAGTGAAGCCTGTTATCGGCGAAGCGGGCACCTCGCCGGTTGATCCAGGTCAAGTCCTTCTTCCGGGCGAGCCTCAATAGCTCAAGCGCGCGTACCAGGTGCGCTGCGCGGCCTCGCGCGCCTGGTCCAGCGTATGGATCCCCTGGATCGCGAGCAGCGGGATCAGCCGCAGGAACACCTCCGCCGTCAGCAGCGCATCGCCCAGGGCGGTGTGGCGGCCAAGCACCGGGATGCCGAGGCGCTCGGCGATCGCCTCCAGCTCGTGCGACGCCTGCTGTGGACTGGCCACTGCCGACAGCAGCAGCGTGTCCAGCACCGGCTGGTCGAAGCGCAGCCCGGTGGCAGCTTCCTTCAACTGCAGGAAGCGCATGTCGAAGGCGGCGTTGTGGGCCACCAGCACCGTGTCGCTCGCGAAGGCATGGAAGGCCGGCAACACCTCGCCGATGCTCGGCTGGCCCGCCACCAGCTCGGGCGTGATGCCATGGATCGGAATGCCTGCCGCGGGGATGCCGCGGCCCGGATCGACCAGCTGCTCGAAGCACTCCTGGCGCAGCACCTTGCCGTTGACGATGCGCGCAGCGCCGATCTGCAGGATCTCGTCGCCTTGCGAAGGGTCGAGCCCGGTGGTCTCGGTGTCGAACACGGTGTAGGCCAGGTCGACCAGCCGCCGGCCGCCGAGCTCGTGGGTTTGCGCACCGCTGCCGAACAGGTCGAAATCGTAGTACTCGGGCCGGCTGCCGCTGCGCAGCACCGACGCGGCCTCCAGTTGCTCCTGGGGCTGGGTCAGAGGCAACAGGAAGCGGAAGAACGCCTCCTGCCGCGCGCGCTCGCGCTGGAACCAGAATGCGCCGCCGTGGCGCTCGACCACGTCGCGCACTGACAGCAGACTGGCTTCGTCGCCCACCGTCATGGGACTCGACTCCCAGCCGATGGCTGTCTCGGTGCTGATCGGCGCACCCTGCCAGACCAGGTCGAGGTGGGCGCGCTCGCCGTCGCGCTGTAGGCGCAGCTGAACGCGCCTGACGGCGAACTCCTCGGACAGGCGCGTCGCCAGCGAAGCCAGCGCCTGCAGCAGCGCATAGCTGTCGACCCTCAGCCACAGGCCCGCATCGACCTCGGAGGCGCTGGCGCGCATCGGAGTGCGTGCCTCGATGTGCCGCAGGGCGGCATGCAGCAGGTCCGCACCGAGCATCTCCTCGAGCGGCCAGCGCGTCTTCAAGTCTTTGCCGGCGCTCGCCGCGATCGCCTGGATGCGCCCGGTCATGGTGCGCACCTCCTCGCGCACCACGTTCAGGAAGCGCTCGCGCGCGGGCGCTTCCAGGTCGGGCAGCTCCAGCATGTCCACCGCCGCCTGCAGGCTGCCCAGCGACGAACGGCTGCCTTCGGTGAGCGCGTGCATGAGGCGGTCCCGCTCCGAATCCTGCTCGAACTCGCGCGTGATGTTGTGCAGCATCAGCACGAAGCCGGACAGCTGCGCGGTGTTCCCCGGCGCAGCGGACGGATCCCGCACCGGCGCCATCTGCACGCGCAGCAGCTGACCGGCGCGGGAGCTGGTGACGAACTGGGCCGCTGGCTGGGCGGCGCCGCGCTCCAGGCGCTGCTGGATGCTCTCCAGCGCGTGGGCGACGAGCTGACGATCGAACACGGCATAGATCGAGCGCCCCAGCCCTACGAGCTCTGCGCCGGCGGCCGGAGACAGCGCGCGGAACTGCAGCCGCGCGCGCGGGTTGTAGAGCAGGATGCGGCCATCGAGATTGCACACGATCACGCTCTGCGTGAGCTCCGACATCAACGCCGCCAGACGGCTGCGCTCGTGTTCGATACCGCGTGCGCCTTCCTGCACCTTGGCGGCGATGTCGTCGCGAAGCGCATTGCGCTCGCGAGCGAGCCGCTCGGCAACGTCGGCCAGGGCCCGGGTGCCGGCAGGGCATGCCGCCGTCGCAAGTACCGGCTGCCCATTCCCGGCATCATCGGCGACCAGCAGCGCCTGGGCGGCCTCGGCCACGCGGGCCGGCTGCTTCACCCAGAAAGCATGAGCACGATGGCCCAGCGCCCCCAACGCGAGGGCCAGCACCGCCCAGCCCAGCAGCAGCAGCGCGGCGCGCGGCCCCAGCACCGCGCCCAACGTTTCGCGCTCGGCTGGGCTCAGCGTGGCCGCCAGCATGGCACCGAGCCCCAGGCCGGCGAGCGCCAGCACGGCACCAGGCCCCAGCACGGCCGCGAGCTGGCGCGCAGCGGGTTTCACGGGGACAGCATCCGGCGTACGCGCTCGGCCAGCTCGCGCGTCGAGAAGGGCTTCGTCATGTACGCATCGGCGCCCAGGGCCAGGCCCTTGGCGATGTCGGTCTCCCGGCCCTTGGCGGTGAGCATGAGAATGCGGGTCCCGGCGAATGCCTCGTCGGCGCGCACCGCCTGGAGCACCTCGATGCCGGACTTGACCGGCATCATCACATCCAGCAGCACGAGGTCGGGCCTCAGCGTGCGGATGGCGTCCAGCGCCTGCTGCCCATCGCGCGCGATGCTCACGTCATAACCTTCGCGCTTCATCAGGAACTCGAGAGAAATGACGATGTTGGGCTCGTCGTCCGCGATCAGCACCTTGGAATTCATGGGTCTGTCTCCGGTTGCGCGGTCTCGTGCCGCAGTGGAAGCTCGAAGCCGAAGCATGCGCCCTGGCCGGATGCCGGATCGAGCCACATCCGGCCTCCGTAGTGCTCGACGATGCGGCGACTGATGGGCAGGCCCAGCCCGGTGCCCTGCGGCCGGTTCGCAGCGTCGCCGCCCTGGCGGAACTTCTCGAACACCAGCTCGCGCTGCCCGGGCGGCACCCCCGGGCCGTTGTCGCGCACGGAGCACACCACGCGGTCGCCTTCCGCCCGCAGACACAGCTCGGCATGCCCGGAGCCAGGCGGCACGAACTTGGCCGCGTTCGACAGGAGGTTGACCAGCACCTGCATCATGCGGTCCGGGTCGGCTTGCAGCGGCGGCAGTGCCGCAGGCAGGCGCAGCGACACGGTCGCGCCGCGCTCGCGGAAGAGCTCCTGTGTCGTCTGGACTGCCTGCCGAGCGAGTGCGCACAGGTCGACCTCCGTGGTGCGCCACTCGGCGGCGCCGGCTTCGATCTTGGCCATGTCCAATACCTGGTTGACCAGCCGCGTCAGCCGTTCGGTCTCGGCGACGACCAGGCCCAGGAACTGCTGGCGCTGCGCGGCGTCCATGCCGGGGTCGTCGAGCATCAGCTCGGCCAGCGCGCGTATGGAGGTCAGCGGCGTGCGCAGCTCGTGCGTCACCGAGGACATGAAGTCGTCCTTGAGCCGGTCCAGGCCCTTGAGCTGCTCGTTGAGCTGGCTCAGCTCGGCTGTCGCGCGCTCCAGGGAAAGCGATTTCTCCTCCAAAGCCTGCGAGTGCGCGCGCAGCGCGGCCGCCTCGCGCGAGGCCTCGTCCAGGATGCTCATCACGTCGTGCAGCTGCAGGTCCTCCTCCTGCACGACCGAGGCCACCATCAGTCGGGCCGACGACCCGCCAATGGCGCCGGCAAGCTGGCGCTCGACGAACTGCACCAGCCGTGCATCGGCGGCGATCGGGTCCGGCGCCGGCGCTCCGGTTCGCCGCGCGTACTCGTCCAGCAGCCGTCCGGTGGCTTCTGCGCCCAGGAAGCGGGTGGCCAGCTGGCGCAGGTCGGCGAGTTTCGCGGTGCCGCGCCAGAACACCGGGCCGGCATCGGCCGCAGGATCGGCGGTGCGCTGGAGCGCATCCACGAAGGTCAGCGCCTGGCTTGCTTCGCGCGCCGAGGGCCGCTGCAGGAGCGAGACGCCGAAGTACAGCGTCGTGTTGGCCAAGAGGCTCCAGAACAGCGCGTGCGTCAGGTTGTCCAGGCCGGCAAGACCCAGCAGACGTTCAGGCCGCAGCCATGCAATGCCGAAAGGCCCTTCGTCGACAAAGCGTGCCGCGATCCAGCCCGACTTCGCGATCGAGGGCAGCATCAGCGTCCAGGCCCATAGCAGGAAGCCAGCGCCCAGGCCTGCCAGCGCGCCATCGCGGGTGCCTCCTTTCCAGTACATCCCCGCGAGCATGGAAGGCGCGAACTGCGCCACCGCGGCAAAGCTGATCAGCCCGATGCTCACCAGCGCATAGTCCTCGCCTGCGATACGGTAGTAGAAGTAGCCGAGCAAGAGGAGCACGACGATCACCGTGCGCCGGACGCCCAGCAGCACGCCGCCGAGGTCCCGCGCAGTGCGCAGGCCCGCGCGCAGCAGCAGCGGCATCACGAGGTCGTTGCAGACCATGGTGGAGATCGCGATCGCCTCGACGATCACCATCCCCGTGGCCGCCGAGAGCCCACCGATGAATGCGGCGAGCGCCAGGCCGGGCTGGCCGGCGGCCAGCGGCAGCGAGAGTACGAAGGTCTCCGGGTTCTCGCTGCCGCCCTGGAAGTGCAGCAGCCCGCCGATGGCGATCGGCAGCACGAACAGGTTGATCAGCAGCAGGTACAGCGGAAAAGCCCAGGTGGCGCGTCGCACGTGGCGCTCGTCGACGTTCTCCACCACCATCATCTGGAATTGGCGTGGCAGGAAGAACACCGAGAACATGGCGAGCAGTGTCAGCGCGAACCACTGGCCGCCCGCGAACCCGCCGGCCCCGGGCGCGCCGCCGGAGTCGCTCCCAAGGGTGAGCAGCCGCGCAAGCTCGGGCTGGGCGGCGGCGCGGCCGAACAGGTCGCTCGGCCCGTCGAAGAGGCCCCAGGTGACGAAGGCCCCGACGGCAATGAATGCGATCAGCTTCACCAGCGACTCGAAGGCGATGGCCGCGACCATGCCCTCGTGACGCTCCGTGGTGTCGAGATGGCGTGCGCCGAAGGCCACCGTGAAGCCGGCCAGCACCAGGGCGATGTACAGCGTGCTGTCGCTCCACCAGGCCAGCGGCCGCGCGGGCGCGTCGGCGAGCAGCGCGTAGCCGCTTGCGATCGCCTTCAGCTGGAGCGCTATGTAGGGAAGGATGCCCACCACGGCGATCAGCGTGACCAGCATGGCCAGCAGCGGACTCTTGCCGTGCCTGCTGGCAATGAAGTCGGCGATGGAGGTGATGCGCTGGCTGCGTGAGATGCGGATCATCTTGCGCAGCACGGTCCAGGCCATCAGCATCCCCAGCGTCGGACCGAGATAGATCGGCAGGAACCAGAGTCCGGACGAAGCTGCTCGGCCGATGCTGCCGAAATAGGTCCAGGCTGTGCAGTAGACGCCCATCGAGAGGGTGTAGATCCAGGGGCTGCCGATGAGCGAGCGCCCTTCGCGGGCCCGGCGGTCGCCGACGTGCGCGATCGCGAACAGCACCGCCAGGTAGCCGAAGGCGGCCGCAATGACGAGGGGTGCTGCCTGCATGTCCTTCTCAGGGCTCGCCGGACGACTCGGCCGCCCATGCGGCGAGCGCGATCAGGCAGGCCCACCCGCCGAAGAGCGCGATCGGCATCAGCGGCAGTCCCCAGACCATGACCGCACGGTCCCAGAGCGTGAGCAGCGGGACATTGAACAACAGCCACCCGAGCGCGAACAGGCCGACCAGGCGTTGGGGCTTCGAGCTTTCGGACATGCGTTCCTGCCCTCAGAGGGCATCGAGGCGGAAGCGCTGCTGGATCTCGCCGCGGAAGCGCCGCACGATACCCAGCGCGCTGCGCAGCGTGTCTCGTTCCAGCGTGCCGAGCTCCGACGGACGCACGCAATTGTCAGGCACCTGTCCGCCTTGCTTGCGTCGCAGTTGACCCGTGAGCTTGAGCGCCATGAGCCAGTGCAGCGCATCGAGCACATCGCGCGCGAGGCCAGGCTCGATCTGCTGCTGTTCGACCAGCAGGCGCAAGCGCTGTGCCGTGCCCGTGTCGCGCAGGCGCTGCTGCAACGCAAGCGCCCTGACGCCGTGGACGATCGGAAAGGTGCCGAGCTTCTTGAGGTCCAGCGCCTCGTCCTGGTCGCGCGCGACAAGGCGGTGCCACCAGTTGGGATGCGGATCGAACAGCTCGATCGCGCTGGCAAAGCGCGCGAAGAAGACATCGGTGCGATCGAGGATCCGGTCGAGGTGATCGCGCGCCTGCGCGAGCAGGCTGGCGTCGCCGGCGACTGCCAGGCTGTCGATGAAGATGGCCAGGTGCATCGGCCCTTCGGGTTGGACGCCGTAGACCCACTCCCGCAGCACCTCCCTGAAGCCCGCCAGCGGCTGGCACCAGAGCGGGTTGCTGAGCATGATGCGGCCGGGGCAGGGCGGATAGCCGAGCTCGGCCAGCCCGGCGCTGAACTGTGCGGTGACAGTCTCCAGTCCGGGGTACTGGAAGCCGTCGCGCAGCAGCAGGGCATTGTCCTGATCGGTCTTCAGGAGCTGCTCGCCGCGGCCTTCGCTGCCCATGACCACCAGGCAGCTGTTGGCCACCAGCTCCGCCGGCGCGAGCAGCGACCACATGCGCCGAAAGAGGCAGGCGTTGAGCTCTGCGGTGACCTTCGCGATCCGATCGATCTTCAGGCCGCCATCGTGCAGCAGCGCGACTATGGCATCCACCCGCGCGGCAGCGACAGCAAGCTCGGCCACCGTGGCAGCGTCGTCCATTTGACGCGCCACGGCTCGCGGGTCGTCGCAGGCGAGCCCGGCAGCGCCCAGGAGTTGCATTTCCGGCACGCTCCCGGGTTCGCCGCTGCGCATGGCGGCACCCTCAATGCCCGCTGGCGCTGGCGGCTCCGATGCCGGTTTCCGAGCGCACCTGCTGCGCAAGGAAGCCGCCCCTGTCGATGTCCGCGCGCTTGCTGCTGTCCAGCAGCGAGAAGATCCAGATGCCGAGGAAGCCGATCGTCATCGAGAATAGGCAGGGTGACGCATAGGGGAAGAACGCCGAGCCCGGCGGGTTGCCCAATGTCGCTTCCCATACGGACGGAGAGACCACCGTGAGCGCCACCGAGGAAATCAGCCCGAGGAAGCCGCCGATCACCGCGCCGCGCGTCGTGCAGCCCTTCCAGAGCACCGACATGAACAGCACGGGGAAGTTGGCCGACGCCGCGATGGCGAAGGCCAGGGACACCATGAATGCGATGTTCTGCTTCTCGAACACGATGCCGAGCAGCACCGCCAGCGCCCCGAGTGCGACGGTGGTGATGCGCGAGACGCGCAGTTCGGACGCACTGTCTGCCTTGCCGTTCTTGACGACGGTCGCATACAGGTCGTGCGAGACTGCCGAGGCACCCGACAGCGTCAGGCCGGCCACGACCGCCAGGATGGTCGCGAAGGCGACCGCGGAGATGAATCCGAGGAACACGTTGCCACCCACCGCATTGGCCAGGTGGATGGCCGCCATGTTGCCGCCGCCGATCAGCACGCCCTTGCCGTCGAGGAACTGGGCGTTCGTGAGCACGAAGGTGATGGCGCCGAATCCGATGATGAAGGTCAACAGGTAGAAATAGCCGATCCACCCGGTCGCCCACATGACCGATTTGCGGGCTTCCTTGGCGCTGGGCACGGTGAAGAAGCGCATCAGGATGTGCGGCAGCCCGGCGGTCCCGAACATCAGCGCCATCCCGAAGGAAATGGCCGAGATCGGGTCCTTGACGAAGTTGCCCGGGCCCATGATCGACTGGCCGATGGCCGCCGCCGCCTGCGCGGTCTTGCCGTCCTTGAGCGCCAGGTCGGTCTTGACCTTCACCGCCCCGGCGAACATCGCCTCCGGGCTGAAGCCGAAGTGCCACAGCACCGACAGCGCCATGAAGCTGGCGCCGCCCAGCAGCAGGCAGGCCTTGATGATCTGGACCCAGGTGGTGGCGGTCATGCCCCCGAACAGGACATAGACCATCATCAGCGAGCCGACGATCACGACCGCGATCCAGTACTCGAGGCCGAACAGCAGCTTGATCAGCTGGCCCGCGCCGACCATCTGGGCGATCAGGTAGAACGCCACCACGACCAGCGTGCCGGAGGCGGCGAAGATGCGAACCGGCGACTGCTTGAAGCGGAACGCCGCGACATCGGCGAAGGTGAACTTGCCCAGGTTGCGCAGCCGCTCCGCCATCAGGAAGGTGATGACCGGCCAGCCGACCAGGAAGCCGATGGAATAGATCAGCCCGTCGTAGCCGGCGACCATCACGGCCGCGGAAATGCCGAGGAAGGAGGCGGCGGACATGTAGTCGCCGGCGATTGCCAGGCCATTCTGGAAGCCGGTGATGCCGCCGCCGGCCGTGTAGAAGTCGGCCACCGACTTGGTCTTGGACGCTGCCCATTTGGTGATGAACAGCGTGCCGATGACGAACACCCCGAACATGCCGATGGCCGTCCAGTTGGTTGCCTGCTTCTGGGCCTGGCCGAGATCGGCACCGGCGGCCCAGGCTGCTGCGGACGCGGCAAGCAGGCTTGCGAGGATCAGCGCGCCGCGTGGGTTCGGGAAACGGGCTTTCATCGGAGTGTCCCCTTCGCCACCGCGTCGGACAGCGTGTCGAACTCGGCGTTGGCTCGCCTCACGTAGTAGGCGGTGATCGCGATGGTGAAGAGGATGACGCCGAAGCCGATCGGAATGCCCAGCGTCATCACGCCGTCGCCCATCCGTTGCGCGAGGAAGGGCTTGTTGAACGCCACCAGCAGTACGAAGCCGTAGTACACGAGCAGCATCAGCAGCGTGAGGATCCAGCCGAAGCGTGTGCGCTTCGCCTTGAGCATTTGGTATTGGGGATGGCCGGCAATGCGCCGAACCAGATCGTCGTCCATGGAATCTCCTTCAAAGAGGGGGTTGGCGACGCCATTGGAAGCTGGGGCGCGGTGCGCGCCTTTGCGCTAGCGCAAGGTCTTTGAATTTCGTGTTTCCGGGATCGACCGTCCGGAGTGACCGACTGTTGAGCCATGTCAAAGTGCTGTTCGCCAGCGCCGGTAGCCTTGTGTCTCCACATCAGAGGAGATCAAATGGCTGCCTTGGATCGCTCCGGCGCGCTTTCGCTCGACTTGCCTTTCATGGATCGCGCGCGTGAAGAGTTCATCCGCCTCCTGACGCGGGTCGACGAGGCCGACAACGCCCGGCTGCCCTCAGCCTGGAGCGAACTGGTCGAGTGCGCCGCCGAGAATTTCGCGCGCGAGGATGTCTGGATGCGTGCAACGAGCCATGCCTCTCGAAACGAACACGCGATCCAGCACCGCGTGGTGCTGGGCGTGATGCGAGAAGGTGCGTTGCAGGCCGGGGAAGGAAGGCTGCTGCAGGTGCGCGAGATGGCGCGTCAACTGAGGGACTGGCATGTCAAGCATGTCCAGACCATGGATGCAGCGCTCGCCCTCCATCTGCGCGGTGCGCGATTCGAGCCGGCGAACGTTGAGCCGCAAGCGAAGGATTCGCCTCCCGTGTGGTCGGCACTGCGCGGCGCGGTCGAACACGTCTCCTCCCTTTGAACCCAAGACCGAGGCGTGGCAGGAGCAGGTGCTCCTCGATGTCGCCAGGCCGTGAATGCGTCGGATGCCGGCAAGTTCAGCCGGGAGCGCCGTCCAGGCGCGGCCGCGTCAGCACCGGCCAGTAGCGCACCGCATACAGGGCGAAACCCGCGGTCCAGAAGACGGCCGAGGCCAGCACCGCGCCGAGGGTTTGCGACGGTGCGACGAGCGGCACGAGGATCCGCGCCAGCGCCGCGAGCATGACCAGCAGGAAACAGGCGGTATCGGCCCGGTCTGCATGCAGGAGCCTGGCCGTGTGGCCGCGCGCAGTGCGCACCATCATCCCGATGATGAGTCCCCCCGCTGCTCCCACCGTCAGCGCGTGGGTGGCCAGGGAGGGGGACACCCAGCCCTGCGAGGCCAGCACCCGCAACACGAGGTGAACGGGAATCCACGCGTAGGCCAGGTGCAGCACGAGAACGAGTGGGTTGTGCAGTGTCTTCCACGGCCGCCACAGCAGCCACCGCACCAGGTGCGCGAGCGCTGCGACGAAGGCGGCAGCGGCCATGACGACCGGCGGCAGGCCCGACACGTCGACCAGCAGCAGGGCGAGCACGGCGCCGAGCGCCACCCGCTCGACCATGGGCCGGCGCGTTGCATTGGCGCCGGGAACGCCGTTGTTGGTGAACATCGGAATGACCCGGCCGCCCATCACCGCCATGATGAACAGCAGGATGTCCAGCGCCAGCTGGATGCCGATCCAGGCCGGCGCCGCGATCACGCCGAGCGCCGAAAGATGGAACGCCAGGGCCGCTCCCGACATCAGCAGCAGCAGCCCGATGAAGAAATAGTTGCGGCGATTGCGCGCACCCACGAGCGCAATGGCCAGGGCGATCGCGCTTGCCAGCGGAAACGCCGCGTTGACCACGGCGGCCGTCCATGCGAATGGCGTGAGCACGAGGATCCGCCCGGCCACCCAGAGTGCCGCCAAGGCCGCCAGCGGCAGGCCCGTGGGCGTCGGCCGGCCGGACCAGTTGCGCCCCGCGGTGAAGAGAAAGCCGACGATCACAGCGAGCAAGAAGCCGAACAGCATCTCGTGCGCGTGCCACAGCGGACCCTGAAGATAGGCCAGCGGCAGCCAGCCGGCGAACTGCGCCGCCCACAGCCCGATGGACAGGGCTGCGAAAGCGCTGGCCAGCAGGTAGAACGGGCGGAAGCCGAGTTGCCACAGGGCGAAGCCGGGCGGCTGGGCGACGGGTGGTTGCGCCTGCTTGACGGCGATCAAGGGAGCCATTACCTGTTCACGGGCGTCTGTCCCAGCTCGGAGACATAGCGCTCGAGGGTGGGGCGCGCCGGACCGGCCTTGTGTGCCAGCACCGTGCCCACGCTGATGAAACACAGCGGCTCCTCGTGTTCCTCCAGGCCGAACAACGAGCGCAGTCCGGCAGACGGAAGCGACCGGCCGGTGGTCAAGGCCGAGCCGTAGCCCAGGACCGTCGCGGTCAGAAGCATGTTCTGGATGGCACATCCGGCCGACAGGATTCTCTCGGTTGCCGGGATCTCCCCGTTGTCGGGGCCCAGCCGCACGATCGCCAGCATCAGGACTGGAGCCTGGAAAGCCTCTTCGCGCGCCATGCCGCGCTCCTCGGGCGTGGCTGCGGCATCGCGTTCATTCAGGGACTGTGCGAAGACTTCGCCCAGCCGTCCCCGTTGCCGCGGCGGAACGATGACGAAGCGCCATGGCACGAGTCCTCCGTGGTCGGGGGCAGCCGCAGCGGCGCCGAGAATGTGCTCGAGCTCGGACTGCTCGGGTCCGGGCGCCCCCAGCCGCCTCGGCAGCACGGTGCGGCGCGTATGCAGGAGTTCGGCCAGTTGCCGTTCGGTGACAGGTGGATCAGCCGGAACAGCGGTCGACGCGCCGGGTTCGATGGGAGTAGGCATTTCGAATTCCCCAGAAGTGTTTCATCCGCAGCTTCCCAGGTGTCCGCACTGTGTGCAATAGTCGCATCCGTCCTTGCGGATCATCGCGTGGGCGCCGCATTCCGGGCACCTGGCGCCCATCAAGGAGGGCGCTGCGGATGCCGCCGATGCCGAGGCCTCCGATGTGGCTGGCAGCGCGCCGCTTCGCTTTGCGATCAGCTGCTGGATCGCGTACGCAATGGCGCCGACCTCGGAGTCGTGCCACATGGGCACGCGGGTGCCATCGGCCTTCGCGTGGGTGCCCAGGCGCACGGGGCCGCGGTCCCAGGCCACCTTGCGCATGTCTGCGAGCGCACGTTCGAGAAAGCCGCCGCGTGCGGCCAGCGACAGCAGCCGCATGCTCGCGGTGATCCATTGCTGTGATTCGCCGCTCTGGCCCACGGGCATGAAGAATTCGATGGCCCGCTCCCGCCCGTCGGGCAGCGGCAGGAACGACACCACGAGGTAGAGCGTCTGCCGTCCCTGCTGCGTCCAGTACTCGATCTTCTCGGCGCTGGCGTTTAACGCACCCGTCGGGCGGCTGGCGATCATCGCGCGCATCGGGTCGGCTGCGGCGTGGACGGCGCGCGTGGGCAGATCCTGCTTCGCTGCCGGCGCGGCCTCCAGCACCGACCCGAGGATGCTGTTGGGCCGGTAGGTGGCGAGTCCCTTCAGCCTGGCTGTCCAGGCGTGCAGGTAGAGTTCCTTGAACTCCTCGTACGGACAGTCGGCCGGCACGTTCACCGTCTTGGAGATGGCGGTATCGACGAAGGGCTGGACTGCTTCCATCATCGCCAGATGGCCGGCCGCCGGCATCGACAGGGCCGAGACGAAGCAGGACGGCAATGCCTCGGTGTCGCCCCCCAGGGCGCGGTACAGCCGCCAGGCATGGTCTTCCACCTCGTACTCCGAGATGCTGCCGTCGGCTTCGCGCTTCTTGCGGCGGTAGGTCCACGAGAACGCCGGCTCGATGCCGTTCGAGGCGTTGTCCGCAAACGCCAGGCTCACGGTGCCGGTCGGCGCAATGGAGACCAGGTGGCTGTTGCGGATGCCATGCATGCGGATCTGCTCCTGCAATGCCTGGTCCAGGCGGCTGGCGAAAGTGCCTCGCGCCAGATAGCGCTCCGCCTCGAAAAGAGGGAAGGGGCCTTTCTCGCGCGCCAGGCCCACCGACGCCATGTAGGCGGCGTCACGCAGGCTGCGCGCGATGCGCACGGCCATGGCCCGGCCCTCCGGCTGGTCATAGCGCAGGCACAGCATGGCCAGCGTGTCGCCCAGGCCCGTGAAGCCCACGCCGATGCGGCGTTTGGCCATCGCCTCCGCGCGCTGCTGCGGCAGCGGCCAGAACGTGAGGTCCAGCACGTTGTCGAGTGCCCGGACCTGCACTGCGACGCTGTCGCTGAAATGCTGGAAATCGAACTGCGCCTCGCCACCAACCCCGAACGGGTGGCGGACGAAGCGCGGCAGGATGATCGGACCGAGGTCGCAGCAACCGTAAGGCGGCAGCGGCTGCTCGCCGCATGGATTGGTCGCCTCGATGTGTTCGCAGTAGCGCAGGTTGTTGTCGGTGTTGATGGCATCCGTGAACAGGATGCCCGGTTCGGCGAAGTCATAGGCCGATCGCATGACCGTGTCCCAGAGCTCCCGCGCGGGCAGGCGCCGATAGATCCAGTTGCCGTCCGGGGCCTGCGTCGCACCTCGCGCGATCAGCTCGGCTCCCGGCCTGGCGCGGTGCGCCAGCGCCCATTCCTCGTCGGCCGCCAACGCGCGCATGAAGTCGTCGCCTACCGCGATGGACACGTTGAAGTTGTTCCAGCGCCCCGGCGTGCGCTTGGCGGTGATGAAATCCAGCACGTCGGGGTGGTCGATGCGCAGCACGCCCATCTGCGCGCCACGGCGCGCGCCGGCGCTCTCGACGGTCGAGCAGGACCGGTCGAACACGTCGATGTAGCTGCACGGACCGGAGGCCAGCGAGGCGGTGGCATGCACCTGCGCGCCGCGCGGCCGGATGCGGGAGAAGTCATAGCCGACCCCGCCGCCGCGGCGCATGGTTTCCGCCGCCTCGCGCAGCGCCTCGTAGATGCCGGCATAGCCTGCGTTGTCCCGGCCCTGGATGCAATCGCCTACCGGCTGCACGAAGCAATTGATCAGCGTGGCGTCCACTCCGGTGCCGGCGGCGCTCATGATGCGCCCGGCCCCGATCGCCCCGGCCTGCAGGTTGGCGAGGAATCGCGCCTCCCATTGCTCGCGATCGCCCTTGGCCTCCACCGACGCCAACGCTCGCGCGACGCGCGCAAAGAGATCCTCGGTGTCCTTCTCGCCAGGCTTGAGGTATTTTTCCAGCAGCACGTCGCGGCTGATGGGCTGCACGGGCAGCGGCGAGTCCAAGACGGCGTCATCGCGCTTCATGTGGTGGCCTGGACGATCCGGGAGAAACGAGCGCGCTTGCGGATCGTTCGCTGGCGGCGATTCCAGCACTTCGGAGGAGACCACGCCGGACCATCAGCGCAGCACGAGCACCGGCACGTCGGAATGCGCGAGGACCTGCGCGGTCTGGCTGCCCAGGAAGGCGCTCGTCAGCCCGGTGCGTCCGTGCGTGGCCATCACGATGAGATCGCTGCCGTACTTGCCGGCTGCATCCACGATGGATTCGGCCACGCGGCTCGATCTGACGATCGCCGAATTGACCCGGACGCCACAAGCCTGGGCGCGTTTCTCGACCTCGTCGAGCATGGTCCTGGCCTGCTCGGCGCGCCGGCCCTCGATGCGGTCCATCTCCTCGGATTCGAAGCCGAGGGCCCCATCCATGTGGCTCTTGACCTGCCGCCGCACCACGGTGAAGGCGGTCAGCTCGGCCTTGTGTTCCGTGGCCAGGTCGATGGCCTTCGACACGGCTTTCTCCGCCAATGGGGAGCCATCGGTGGCGACGAGAATGCGCTTGAACATGATCAGTCTCCTGCGACGTTGAATGCCCCGAGCGTAGGCCGGCAGGGCTTTTCGCTGATTGATATGGATCAACCAAGGACGTCGATCCGGATGGAGAATGCGGCAAGCAAACGCAAAGACTGGTTGGTGGCGTTCGATGATGAAATCCAGGCAATGGACTCTTGGCGCCAAGCTGGCCTTGGTCGCCATGCCGTTTCTGCTGGCCGCCCTGTGTGCCATTGCCACGCTCGTCTACATGTCGTGGCAGATCGAGGGTGGCGCCGCTGCCGTCAACGAGGCGGGGCGCATGCGCATGCGTACTTATCAGATCGTGCTGTCGGCCAGCGCGCAGGACGTGCAGGCGTTGTCCAGGCAAGTGGCAGAGTTCGAGCGCAGCCTCCAGCTGCTGCGCAGCGGCGACGTCGAGCGGCCGCTCGCCGTGCCCTGGGGCGGCGCCAGTCGCGAGCGCTTCGCCGTGGTCGAACGCGACTGGGCCGCCTTCCGCGGCCGCCTGGCCGATCCGGCGCCGCCCGGCGCCTCCATCAGTACCGACCTCGGCACGGAAGCGGCCGCGTTCACGTCGGGCATCGATGCATTCGTCGCAGGCATCGAAGACCATCTGTCCCGGTGGACCGCCGTCATGCATCTGCTGCAGGTCGCGATGATGGGCATCGCGCTGATCGGCGCGGCCGTGCTGGTCCATACCGGCTACCGGTTCGTCCTGGAGCCGCTGAGCTTGCTCAAGCAGGCGATTCATCGGCTCCAGGGCGGCGACCTCGGCGCCCGGGTCGCGCGCACGAGCACGGACGAATTCGCGACCCTGGCGGAGGGATTCAACGACATGGCCGAGCAGTTGCAGTCCATGTACCGGGGCCTGGAGAGCAGAGTGCAGGAGAAGACGGCGCAGCTGGAGGAAGAGCGCGGCCGCCTGGAATGCCTCTACGAGATCACGACGCTGGTCGCCAAGGCCGCGACACTCGACGAACTCGCCCGCGGATTCACCGAGAGCATCGCCCGCATCGCCCATGCGGACGGCGTCGCCCTGCGCTGGTCGGACGAGGCCAACCGCCGCTACCTGATGCTGGCCTCGCAGGGCTTGCCGCAGGTGATGCAGGACGCCGAGCATTGCGTGGCCGCCGGTGACTGCCATTGCGGCTCCACTCCCGCGTCGTCGGGCGCGCGCGTGATTCAGATCCGCACCACGCAGCCCGTTCGGATGCTGCATTGCGCGCAGGCCGGCTTCGAGACCGTGGTCTCGATACCGATCCGCCTGCATGAGCGGCTGATGGGCGAGGTGGACCTGTTTTTCCACGCCCGGATCACGATCTCCGAGGCGGAGCGCTCGCTGCTGGAATCGCTCACGGTCCACCTCGCGGGTGCCATGGAGAACCTTCGGTTGAACTCGCTGGGGCTCGAGGCCGCGATCTCGCAGGAACGAGGCCTCCTGGCGCGCGAGCTGCACGACTCGATCGCCCAATCGCTCGCATTCTTGAAGATCCAGGTGCAGCTCATGCGAGACGCGCTCGCCGCCGGCGACGGCACACAGGTTCAGCATGTGCTGGGGGAGATCGACATCGGCGTGCGCGAGAGCTATGGCGATGTGCGCGAGCTGCTGATGCATTTCCGCACGCGGGCCAACGGCGAGGACATCGAGCCGGCGCTCCTGACGACGCTGCGAAAGTTCGAGCACCAGAGCGGCCTCAAGGCAAGACTCCAGATGCTGGGGCAGGGCATGCCCTTGTTGCCGGACACGCAGATCCAGGTGCTGCACATCGTGCAGGAGGCGCTGTCGAACGTTCGCAAGCATGCTCGTGCCAGCCAGGTGTGGCTGGACGTGCAGCAGGCACCGCAATGGCGGGTCGAAGTGCGCGACGATGGTGTCGGGTTCGCCGACGGAAGCCGGGGTGCCGACGAGACCCACGTCGGCATGCGCATCATGGCCGAGCGTGCGGAACGCCTGGGTGCGCTGCTGGACGTCATGTCCTCGCCGGGCCGGGGCACGTCGGTCGTCCTGACCCTGCCGATGCCGTCCGGCACGGCCGGCATGGCGGCGATGGCACCTCAACGGCGCGTGGCCTGAACTCCCATGAACACGCTTGCGACCAGAATCCGCATCCTGGTGGTCGACGATCACACGCTGTTCCGGCGCGGGCTGACGGCACTGCTGCACCGCGACCCCGAGTTCGAGGTGGTAGGCGACGCCGCCGATGCGGGCGAGGCGCAGCGCCGCGCCCAGGAACTCAAGCCCGACCTGATCCTCCTGGACAACCATCTGCCCGGTGTGACGGGGGTCGACGCCTTGCCGGCGCTGCGCGAGGCCGTGCCCGCGGCACGGGTGCTGATGTTGACGGTCAGCGAGGACGAACGCGACCTCGCCGGCGCCCTGCGTGCGGGCGCGAGCGGCTACCTGCTCAAGACCATCGAGGGTGACGCGCTCGCCGTGGCGATCCGCAGGGCGATGCGCGGGGAGAACATCGTGGCCGAGGAGATGACCGGCAAGCTGGTGGCGGCCTACCGCGACGCCGCCACGCCGAAGCCCGGAGCAAGTGCCGAGCCCGCGGCGCCGGCGTCGCCGCTGGACGCACTCTCGCCACGCGAGCAGGACATCCTGCGCGGCATCGCCAGCGGGCAGGGCAACAAGGAGATTGCACGCTCGCTGGGCATCGCCGAGACCACGGTGAAGATCCACGTGCAGCACATCCTGCGCAAGCTCGACGTGAGCTCGCGCGTGCAGGCCGCCGTTATCGCAGTCGAGCGCAGCCTGGGTTGATCCAGCGCAAGCGCGCGCCGTTCTCCCGCACCGGTAGTTCTTCATGAGGATGCCGGCTTCCGGCCGCATCGTCCTCATGCCATGCCACCGCCCTCCCACCGAGGGATTCCGCCAGGCGTCGGTGCTTCCTAAAGTGCAACCATGATCAACGAACGGACTCCGTCATGAGCAGGAACAGCCAGGCACTGGCGGTCTTGATGGTCAGCACGCTGGCGTTCACGGTGTGCTTCATGGTGTGGATGATGTTCGGCGTGATCGGCATTCCGATCAAGAAGACGCTGGGCCTGAACGCCACCGAGTTCGGCCTGCTGACCGCGACGCCGGTGCTCACCGGTTCGCTGATCCGCGTTCCCCTGGGGATCTGGACCGACAAGTACGGCGGCCGCATCGTGATGGCGCTGCTGATGGCGCTCACCGTGCCTGCCATCTGGCTGATGAGCTACGCAACGGCCTACTGGCATTTCCTGGTCATCGGCCTGTTCGTCGGCCTGGCCGGCGGCTCGTTCTCGGTGGGCACGCCGTACGTGGCGCGCTGGTTCCCCAAGAACCGCCAGGGCTTCGCGATGGGCGTCTACGGCGCCGGCAACTCGGGCGCGGCGGTCAACAAGTTCATCGCACCGGCACTTGTCGTCGCCTTCGGATGGTCCATGGTGCCGCAGGTGTACGCCGCCATCATGCTGGGCACCCTGGTGCTGTTCTGGATGTTCAGCGCGAGCGACCCGGCGCACCTCGTTCCGAGCCATACGCGCTTCTCGGACCAGCTGCGCGCGCTGAAGGACCCGAAGGTCATCAAGTACTGCCAGTACTACAGCATCGTGTTCGGCGGCTACGTGGCGCTGAGCCTCTGGATGGTGCAGTACTACATCGGCGAGTTCGGGCTCGACATTCGTACCGCGGCGCTCCTGGCGGCGTGCTTCTCGCTGCCGGGCGGGGTGCTGCGCGCCGTGGGCGGCTGGCTGAGCGACAAGTACGGCGCACATGCCGTCACCTGGTGGGTGATGTGGGTCAGCTGGATCTGCCTCTTCCTGCTGAGCTACCCGCAGACCGATTTCACCATCGTCACCCTCACCGGCCCGAAGACCTTCCACATCGGCCTGAATGTCTACGCCTTCACCGGCCTGATGTTCCTGCTCGGCATCGCGTTCGCCTTCGGCAAGGCCTCGGTGTTCAAGTACATCGCCGACGACTACCCCGAGAACATCGGGACCATCAGCGGCATCGTCGGCCTGGCCGGCGGGATGGGCGGCTTCGTGCTGCCGATCATGTTCGGCGCGCTGGTGGACGTGACCGGCATTCGTTCCAGCGCCTTCATGCTGATGTACGGCGTGGTCTGGGTGTCGCTGATCTGGATGTACTGGACCGAGGTGCGCAGCACCGAGGTCATGGGCCGCCACGCCCACGCCTTCCGGCTCGACGGCCGAACCACGCCCCCTTCATTGAAGGAATCCGCATGAGCACTCTTGACACGACGGCGCGGGCGCAACCCCCCAACGGCGCCGACATCGCCGACTGGCGGCCGGAAGACGAGGCCTTCTGGGCCTCCACCGGCCGGCACATCGCCTATCGCAATCTGTGGATCTCGGTGCCCGCGTTGTTGTGCGGCTTCGCGATCTGGGGCATGTGGGGAATCATCACGGTCCAGATGCTGAACCTGGGCTTTCCGTTCAGCCAGGCCGAACTGTTCTCGCTGACCGCCATTTCGGGGCTCGCAGGCGCCACGATGCGCATCCCGGCCTCGTTCCTGATCCGCCTGGCGGGCGGCCGCAACACCATCTTCCTGACCACCGCCATGCTGTTGGCCCCGGCCATCGGCACCGGCATCGTGCTGCAGCACAAGGACTGGCCGTTGTGGTCCTTCCAGCTGATGGCGCTGTGGTCGGGCGTGGGCGGCGGCAACTTCGCAAGCTCGATGTCCAACATCAGCACCTTCTTCCCCAAGCGGCTGCAGGGGACCGCCCTGGGGCTGAACGCCGGCCTGGGCAATTTCGGCGTGACGAGCATGCAGATCGTCATTCCTCTCGTCATGACGGTCGGGCTGTTCGGCGCACTCGGCGGCGAACCGATGACGCTGGTGAAGGACAGCGGCTGGATCTTCGGCAAGATCCCCGCCGGCACGGCCACCTGGATCCAGAACGCCGGCCTGGCCTGGGTGCTGTCGCTGGTGCCGCTGGCCGTGTTGTGCTGGTTCGGCATGAACAACCTGAAGACCGTGTCGCCGAACACGGGCAATGCGATCGTCGCCTTCCTCAAGATCATCTGGCTCTACACGCTGTCCTTCGTCCCGGCCGGCCTCGGCCTGTACCTGTACCTGCCGCCGCCCACGGGCCTCGGGGTGCTGAACATGTGGATCGCGATGCCGCTGATCATCGTCAGCACGCTGATGGTGCTCAAGCTGACGGCCTTCGGGCCGATGAAGGAGAGCATCGCCAAGCAGTTCGAGATCTTCCGCAACAGGCACACCTGGGCGTTGACGCTGCTGTACATGGTGACCTTCGGCTCGTTCATCGGCTTCTCGATGGCGCTGCCGCTGGCGATCACGGTGATCTTCGGCGTCAGCCACGTGCCCGATGCGTCGGGCGTGATGCAGCACACGCTGAAGAACCCCAACGCGCCGTCGGCGCTCACCTATGCATGGATCGGGCCTTTCATCGGCGCGGCGGTGCGGCCGGTCGGCGGCTGGATCTCGGACAAGATCGGGGGCTCGATCGTGACCGAGATCATTTCGGCCGTGATGGTGGTGGCCTCGGCGGCTGTCGGCTACGTGATGCTGCTGGCCTACCGCTCGGCTGCGCCCGAGCAGTACTTCCTGATCTTCATGGCGCTGTTCGTGGTGCTCTTCACCGCCAGCGGCATCGGCAACGGCTCGACCTTCCGCACCATCGGCGTCATTTTCGACCGGCAGCAGGCCGGGCCCGTGCTCGGCTGGACCTCGGCCGTGGCGGCGTATGGGGCCTTCATCGCGCCGGTGGTGATCGGTGCGCAGATCAAGGCCGCGAGGCCCGAACTCGCCATGTACGGCTTCGCGGTGTTCTACGCGCTGTGCCTCGTTCTCAACTGGTGGTTCTACCTGCGTGCCAATGCGTACGTGAAGAACCCCTGACTCCACACTTTTCCGGAGCCCAAGCGATGAGTCATTTTCTGGACCGCCTCAGCTACTTCAGCCAACCGAGGGAAGCCTTCTCTGGCGACCACGGCGTCACGACGGGCGAGGACCGCACGTGGGAAGACGCCTACCGCAACCGCTGGGCGCACGACAAGGTCGTGCGCTCGACGCACGGCGTGAACTGCACCGGCTCGTGCTCCTGGAAGATCTACGTCAAGGGCGGCATCGTCACCTGGGAGACGCAGCAGACGGACTACCCGCGCACGCGCTGGGATATGCCCAACCACGAGCCGCGCGGCTGCGCACGCGGCGCCAGCTACAGCTGGTACCTGTACAGCGCGAACCGCGTCAAGTACCCGATGGTGCGCGGCAGGCTCCTGAAGAGCTGGCGCGAGGCGCGCATCGCACACGACCCCGTCGGCGCTTGGGCTTCGATCGTCGAGGACGATGCAAGGCGCCGCGACTACCAGCAGGTGCGCGGCCTCGGCGGCTTCGTGCGCTCGACGTGGGAGGAAGTCAACGAGATCGTTGCAGCGGCCAACGTCTACACGATCAGGAAGCATGGCCCCGACCGCATCATCGGCTTCTCGCCGATCCCCGCGATGTCGATGATCAGCTATGCCGCGGGCAGCCGCTATCTCAGCCTGATCGGCGGGGTGTGCATGAGCTTCTACGACTGGTACTGCGACCTGCCGCCGGCAAGCCCGCAGGTCTGGGGCGAGCAGACCGACGTGCCCGAGTCGGCCGACTGGTACAACTCCAGCTACATCATCGCCTGGGGCTCCAACGTGCCGCAGACGCGCACGCCCGACGCGCACTTCTTCACCGAGGTGCGCTACAAGGGTGCGAAGACGGTGGCCGTGACCCCCGACTATTCCGAAGTCGCCAAGCTGGCGGACATCTGGATGCACCCGAAGCAGGGCACCGACGCCGCCGTGGCCATGGCCATGGGCCACGTGATCCTGAAGGAGTTCTACTTCCCCGACGGCGGACGCGAGCGCAGCGCCTACTTCGACGACTACGTGCGCCGCTACACCGACATGCCGATGCTGGTGATGCTCAAGGAGCACACCCTGCCCGGCGGCGAGGTCATCATGGTGCCCGACCGCTACGTGCGCGCTTCGGACTTCAACGGCAAGCTCGGCCAGGCCAACAATCCCGAGTGGAAGACCGTCGCCTTCGACCAGCACGGCAAGGTGGTGCTGCCGCACGGCGCGATCGGCTTCCGATGGGGGCCCGATGGGCGCGCCGACGAGGGCCAGTGGAACCTCGAGGCCAGGGAGGCGCGCCACGGCGACGAGGTGAGGCTCAGGTTGTCGGCACTCGAGGGCGACCAGCCGAGCACGGAGACGGCGCGGGTCGGATTCCCGTACTTCGGCGGCATCGCGAGCGAGCACTTCCCGTCCAGCGAACAGGGCGACGTGCTGGTGCGCATGGTGCCGGTCACGCGTGTCCCGCTGGGCAAGGCCGGCGAGCATCGCGACGCGATCGTGGCCACCGTGTTCGACCTGCAGGTGGCGAACTACGGCGTGGCGCGCGGACTCCCCGGCGAAGATGGTGCCCCCACGCTCGGCGCTGACGCGTCCTCGCTGCCCCCCGAGGGGGCTGGCGCCACCTTGGGGCGGCCCGGCGGCGTCGCCCGCGCAGCCGCCAGCTTCGACGACGACACCCCCTACACGCCGGCATGGCAGGAGCGCATCACCGGCACGCCGCGCGCGCAGTTGATCACGGTGGCGCGCCAGTTCGCCGAGAACGCGCACAAGACGCAAGGCAAGTCGATGGTGATCATCGGCGCGGCGATGAACCACTGGTACCACAGCGACATGAACTACCGCGGCGTCATCAACATGCTGATGATGTGCGGCTGCATCGGCAAGAGCGGGGGAGGGTGGTCGCACTACGTCGGCCAGGAGAAGCTGCGCCCGCAGACCGGCTGGACCGCGCTGGCCTTCGCGCTGGACTGGATCCGCCCGCCCCGCCAGATGAACAGCACCAGCTTCTTCTACGCCCACACCGACCAGTGGCGCTACGAGAAGCTGGGCATGGAGGAAGTGCTCTCGCCGCTGGCCGACAAGAAGGCGTACGCGGGCAGCATGATCGACTACAACGTGCGCGCCGAGCGCATGGGCTGGTTGCCGAGTGCGCCGCAGCTGCAGACCAATCCGCTGCAGGTGGTGCGCGACGCGCAGGCCGCCGGCGTCGACCCGAAGGACTACGCCGTGCGGGCACTGAAGGACGGCTCGCTCAGGATGAGCTGTACCGACCCGGACCACCCGGACAACTGGCCGCGCAACATGTTCGTGTGGCGCTCCAACATCCTGGGCTCCAGCGGCAAGGGCCACGAGTACTTCCTCAAGCACCTGCTCGGCACGAGCAATGGCGTGCAGGGAAAGGACCTGGGTGCCGAGGAGGCCAAACCCGAGGAGGTCGTCTGGCACGACAAGGCGCCTGAAGGCAAGCTCGACCTGCTGGTGACGCTCGACTTCCGCATGAGCACCACCTGCCTCTACAGCGACATCGTGCTGCCGACGGCGACCTGGTATGAGAAGAACGATCTCAACACGAGCGACATGCATCCCTTCATCCATCCGCTGTCCACGGCGGTGGACCCGGCCTGGCAATCGCGCAGCGACTGGGACATCTACAAGGGCTTTGCCAGGAAGTTCAGCGAGGTCTGCGTCGGCCACCTCGGCGTCGAGCGCGAGCTGGTGCTGACGCCCCTGATGCATGACAGCCCTGCCGAACTGGCCCAGCCCTTCGAGGTTCGGGACTGGAAGCGTGGCGAATGCGAGCTGGTGCCGGGCAAGACCGCGCCCAACATGCAGGTGGTCGAGCGCGACTACCCGAACGTCTTCAAGCGCTTCACCGCCCTGGGTCCGCTGATGGGCAAGGCCGGCAACGGCGGCAAGGGCATCGGCTGGAACACGCAGTCCGAGGTGAAGCAGCTCGGCGAGCTCTCCGGCTTCGTCACCGAGCCCGGCGTGACCTGCGGGATGCCGAAGATCGAGAGCGACATCGACGCCGCCGAGGTGGTGCTGATGCTGGCGCCCGAGACCAACGGCCAGGTGGCCGTGAAGGCCTGGGAGGCGCTGGGCAAGCAGACCGGCCGCGACCACACGCACCTGGCGATCCACCGCGAGGACGAGAAGATCCGCTTCCGCGACATCCAGGCGCAGCCGCGCAAGATCATCAGCTCGCCGACCTGGAGCGGCATCGAGAGCGAGACCGTTTCGTACAACGCCGGCTACACCAACGTCCACGAGCTGATACCTTGGCGCACCCTGACCGGGCGGCAGCAGTTCTACCTGGACCATCCGTGGATGATCGCCTTCGGGGAGGGCTTTGCCACCTACCGCCCGCCGGTCGACCTGAAGACCACTGCGGGGGTCCTGGGCGTCAAGCCGAACGGCAACCCCGAGATCGCGCTGAACTTCATCACCCCGCACCAGAAATGGGGCATCCACTCGACCTACACCGACAACCTGCTGATGCTCACGCTCAGCCGCGGCGGGCCCTGTGTGTGGATCAGCGAGGACGATGCGAAGCGCGCCGGCATCGTCGACAACGACTGGATCGAGCTGTTCAACGTGAACGGCGCCATCGCGGCGCGTGCGGTGGTGAGCCAGCGCGTCAAGCCGGGGATGGTGATGATGTACCACGCCCAGGAGAAGATCATCAACACGCCGGGCTCCGAGATCACCGGCGCGCGCGGCGGCATCCACAACTCGGTGACGCGAATCGTCCTCAAGCCCACCCACATGATCGGGGGCTACGCGCAGCTGAGCTACGGCTTCAACTACTACGGGACCATCGGCACCAACCGCGACGAGTTCGTCGTGGTGCGCAAGATGAACAGGATCGACTGGCTCGACACGCCGGTCGCCGACGAGCTGATTCGCCCCGTGCAGGCCGAAGGAGAAGTCGCATGAAGATCCGCGCGCAGATTGCCATGGTGCTCAACCTCGACAAGTGCATCGGCTGCCACACCTGTTCCGTGACCTGCAAGAACGTCTGGACCAGCCGCCCCGGCATGGAGTACGCCTGGTTCAACAACGTCGAGACCAAGCCCGGCATCGGCTACCCGAAGGAATGGGAAAACCAGGGCAAGTGGAACGGCGGCTGGGTGCGCAAGGCCAACGGCGCGACCGAGCTGCGGCAGGGCGCGAAATGGAAGCTGCTGATGCGCATCTTCGCCAACCCGAACCTGCCCGAGATCGACGACTACTACGAGCCCTTTACCTTCGACTACGGCCACCTGCAATCGGCGCCGGAGATGAAGGCGACGCCCACGGCGCGTCCGCGCAGCCTGATCACAGGCAAGCAGATGGAGAAGATCGTCTGGGGCCCGAACTGGGAAGAGATCCTCGGCGGCGAATTCTCCGGTCGCAGCAAGGACAAGAACCTGGATGGATTCGACCAGATGCAGAAGGACATGCTCGGCCAGTTCGAGAACACCTTCATGATGTATCTGCCGCGGCTGTGCGAGCACTGCCTGAACCCGGCGTGCGTGGCGTCGTGCCCGTCCGGCTCGATCTACAAGCGCGAGGAGGACGGCATCGTTCTGATCGACCAGGACAAGTGCCGCGGCTGGCGCATGTGCGTGAGCGGCTGCCCGTACAAGAAGATCTACTACAACTGGAAGAGCGGCAAGGCCGAGAAGTGCATCTTCTGCTACCCGCGCATCGAGGCGGGCCAGCCGACCGTGTGCAGCGAGACCTGCGTCGGCCGGATTCGCTACCTGGGCGTGCTCCTTTATGACGCGGACCGGATCCAGGAGGCCGCGAGCGTCGAGCACGACCGCGACCTGTACAAGGCACAGCTCGACATCTTTCTCGATCCGAACGATCCCAAGGTCATCGCCCAGGCACGCCTCGACGGCATTCCCGACAAGTGGATGGAAGCGGCGCGCACCAGCCCGGTCTACAAGATGGCGGTCCAATGGAAAGTGGCCCTGCCGCTGCACCCCGAGTACCGCACGCTGCCGATGGTCTGGTACGTGCCGCCGCTGTCGCCCATCAGCGCCGCTGCCAACGCGGGGCACGTGGGCAGCAACGGCGAGATCCCTGACGTCAACCAGCTTCGCATCCCCGTCAACTACCTGGCCAACCTGCTGACCGCCGGAGACACCGTGCCGGTCGTGCGGGCGCTCGAGCGCATGCTGGCCATGCGCGCCTACCAGCGCGAGAAGCATGTCGACGGGCGCATCAACCACGATGTGCTCGCACAGGTGGGCATGAGCCAGGCGGAGGTCGAGGAGATGTACCAGGTGATGGCGATCGCCAACTACGAAGACCGCTTCGTGATCCCCTCGACTCACCGCGAGTACGCGGAGAACACCTTCAACGTGCGCGGCGGCTGCGGCTTCACCTTCGGCAACGGATGCTCGGAAGGCACCAGCGAGGCGAGCCTGTTCGGCAGCGAGAAGAAGCGCACGATCCCCATCCGGGCGGAGGTCTGAGCATGTTCACGCTGAACTCGCAACGTCCGTTCACGAAGACCCTGCGCATCCTCTCCGCCGTGCTCGGCTATCCCGACGCAGGCATGCGCAGCCATCTGCCGGAGATGGGCGAACTGCTTCGCAGCGAGCATGCCCTGTCACCGTCGCGGCTGGCCGAGCTCGAGGGGCTGATGGACATGCTGTGGCGCGCCGAACCCCTGGAGGCGGAAGCCGACTACGTCGAGCTCTTCGACCGGGGCCGCGGCACCTCCCTGCACCTGTTCGAGCATGTGCACGGCGACTCGCGCGAGCGCGGGCCGGCCATGATCGACCTCGGGCAGACCTACGAGAAGGCCGGCCTGTTCCTGGCCGAGGGCGAGCTCCCCGACTACCTGCCCGCGGTACTGGAATTCGTCTCCACGCAGCCGGTGCGCGAGGCGCGGGCTTTCCTGGGCGAGATGGCGCACATCCTGAATGCCATCTTCGGTGCCCTCCAGCACCGCGAGAGCCCCTACGCCAGCGTGCTCGGCGCGCTGCTCGAGCTGGCCGGGGAGAAGGCGCAGCCGGTCAAGCCGCCCGCCGACGAGGCGCTCGACGAGAGCTGGGCCGAACCCCCCGCCTTCGATGGCTGTTCGTCCAAGGGGCAGGCCAGCCCCGGCCAGCCGCAACCCATCCGGATCGTGCGCAAGAGCAACGTCACACAAGGAGCATCGTCATGAAAGGCGTGTATGGCTTTCTCTTCCAGGTCTATCCGTATGTCTGCTTCATGGTGTTCGTGCTCGGCAGCCTGATCCGCTTCGACCAGAGCCAGTACAGCTGGAAGAGCGACTCCTCGCAGATGCTGCGGGCCGGCACCCTGCGCTGGGGCAGCAACCTGTTCCACTTCGGCGTGCTGTTCCTGTTCTTCGGGCACATGGTCGGGCTGTTCACGCCGCACAGCGTCTACGGCATCTTCATGAGCGCTGCGACCAAGCAGATGATGGCCGTCGTGGCCGGCGGCATCGCCGGCGCGCTGTGCTTCGTCGGCCTGTCGCTGCTGCTGTACCGGCGCGTGTTCGATCCGCGCATCCGCCTCACCAGCCATCCGACGGACATCGCGGTGCTGGTGGTGCTTTGGGTCCAGCTCGTCGTGGGGCTGATCACGCTGCCGTACTCGGTGCAGCACGCAGACGGCAGCGTGATGCTGATCCTGGCGGACTGGGCGCAGCGCATCGTCACCCTGCGTCCGGTCGATGCCACCGCACTGGCCGCCCTGGCCTGGCCGTACCAGGTCCACATCGTGCTCGGCATGACCATCTTCCTGCTGTTCCCGTTCAGCCGGCTGGTGCACGTGTGGAGCGGCTTCGGGACCATCCGGTTCCTGTTCCGGCCGCACCAGGTCGTGCGCAGCCGCCGGCTGAACGTTCCGGCCGGCCACAACCAGCCACGCGAACCCGGGGCCGTCTGAAACAAGGAGAGAACCCTCATGAATGTCCAACCTCTCGATCCGGCCGCCGCGGCGCCGCAGGCGATGGCAGCGCCGGTGGCGCGGGTCAATGGCGTCGCACTCCACGCCGAGGCCGAGGCCTTGACGACGGAGGAACTGCGCCAGCGCGCGTGCTCCGAGCTGCTGCGGCAGGCCGCGATCCACGCGGGTCTGCTGGCACCCACGGATGCAGCGGCCGGCGACGGCGTGCTCAGCGAAGCCGCCTCGCAGGCCATCGATGCGTGGCTGGAGCGCGAACTTCAGTTGCCCGAGCCGTCCGAGGAGGCCTGCCGGCGCCATCATGCGGCGCACCCGGCCCGCTATCGGACGGGGCAGCGCGTGCGGGCGCGGCACGTCCTGTTCGCAGTCACACCGGGCATGGACGTGGTGGCACTGCGCAATCGCGCAGAGGCCTGCCTGCTCGATGTCCGCTGCCACGACGGCAAGGCGGGTGGCGGCGCAAGCGCCGGCTTCGAGCAGGCCGCCCGCGAGCTGTCCAACTGTCCCAGCGGCGTCGAAGGCGGCGAGCTCGGATGGCTGACCCCGGCCGACTGCGCGCCCGAGTTCGCCCGGGAGATCTTCGGCCAGGTCGAGGTCGGCGTGCTGCCGCGCCTGGTCCACAGCCGGTTCGGCTTGCACGTGGTGGAAGTTCTCGAGCGCGAGGGCGGCGAGCCGCAGTCCTTCGAGTCGGTGCGCGGCGCGGTCGCGATGGCACTGCGCCAGCAGGCGTATGTGACGGCGCTTCGGCAGTGCCTCCAGCTGCTGGCGGGACAGGCCGTGGTCGAGGGCGTGGACCTCGATGCGGCGCAGACGCCGCTGGTTCAGTAACCGCGCGTGGGGCTGCCAGAGGGCGTCAGCCGATCTGCACTGGCTGGCCTTCGCTGTCGAAGGGGACGAGGCCGGCCACATCGCCGGACTTGATCGATTCGACCATGCGCCGCAGCGGCGCTTCGGCCTGTTCGCTGGTCGGGCTGCGGCTCGCGCTGCCGGACATCGCGGCAACGAACACGATGTCCCACAGCTGGCCGAATTGTCGTGCCTCGTCCCGCAGGGCGTCGAAGGAGACGACCTCGTCGGGCGTCTTGTCGACGCACATCAGGGGCGTCAGCGTGCCGCCCTGGCCCGATTGGTAGCGCTCGTGCTGCGCAGGTGTGGCGTCCTCGGGCACGCCGGCGGCCGTGAAGACGAAGAGCAGGCGCTGCGCCTGCGTCATCTCGCGCGCGGCGCGCAGCAGATCGTCGAAGCTTGAAATGGACATGTCGGTTTCTCGGTGCAGGAACGAAGCGGGCCGCTTGCCAGCGGGCGGGGTGCCGTGCAGGACGGTCGATCCGGGTAGTGTGACCTTGCGCCGGGCGATTGGCTTGAGTTTCCTCAAGCGTGGCGAAGGCATGGCCCAGGTCTTTGACCGAAGCGCAAGTTTGACCTTCATCGACACTGCGTCGAAGGTGCATGTGATCGAGATTCCCCCGCTGTCAGTGCCACCGATCGCGCATGATGGCGTGCGTGACCATGGTTTGCGTCACACCCCATTGGCCCAGCAACCATGCGTAGATCTGGCGTTCATCATCGGTAACCCGGCCATCGGCCGTGATCACGGCCGCAGCCAGGCGGCATACCAGCAGGCGCAGTTCGGGATCCACCACCGCCTGCTGCAAAGCCAGCATCAGGCACCGATCACTCGAGCGCAGCCATTGCGTCTGGCTCAAGGGGCGCCCGATCTCCTCCAGCGCCGCCTCGGCCCGCGTCAGGAAGTCGTCCCGATGAACCCCCAATCTTTGGTAGGCGCCGAGCCGGTCGAGTTCCGCCACCTCACGCGGATCGATCCGCCCGTTGGCAGATACAGCGATGGCAAGCAGCGATGCAGCGGCATCGGCTGCCGCATGTGTGGTCGATGGCATGGTCATTCCTGTCATGTGTGTGGTTCAAGAGACGGCACCCGACGCTGCCGCTGATTGGTCGTCGAACTGCCGTCGATGGCAAACAGGACTCCTCATGGAAGCGGGTGGCGTGTGTCGTTCGGTATGGCGGCGCCGGCAAAGGCTTCGAGCGCCGAGCCGACACTGCCGGAATGCTGCAGTGCGCCGACGATCTTCCTGAAGAGGGGCCGGTACGCCTCGTCCGCCTCGTAGCCCGCCAGCGGGTCGCGGTTGAGCAGGAACGCTGCATCGAGGTCGGCCCATTCGTCGGCGTCGAGCACCGCCTGGGCCAGCGGCAGGATCTCGGTCTCCTCGATATGCATGTGATCGAGATAGAAGTGGGCGTACTGCTTCATCAAGGCCTCGAAGTGGCGCCGGCGCGCTTCGCACTGGCCGGTGCCGCTCATGATGCGGAATCCGAGCAGCGCGTGTTCGAGCTCACGGATGGCCTGCTCGCCATGTGCATGGTCGCGGTCAAGGCGGTCGAGCACCGCGTCGATGCGCGCATCGCGTCCACGGAGCTTGGCAAAGAGCAGGCGGCTCTCCTTGGGATGGTGCAGCTTCTCCGGGAATTCGTCCATATAGAACAGCATGGCCTGCAGGGCATCGAAGTCGGGCAGGGTATTGCGCCGCCGATGCTCGCGCAGGAGCAGCATGATCGAGCGCAGCATGGCCGAGAGCGCCCGATGTTCGTGGCAGATGATGGCCAGGCTGGGATGCGTCATGGGCTGATCTTCCCTTCTACCCCCGGCTGCTTCCGCCTGTTCAGGGGGACTGCCTTGCGTCGGCCGGCGCGCCATGCCGCGCCTGATAGCCATACCAGAGGCTGCCGGCGATGCGATGCGCGAGGTCGTCGGCGCGTTGCCGCAGCGCTTCGTTCTCCAAGGCCCGGGTGGTCTCGTGGAAAAGGGCGAGCCAGCGGTGGAACAGCGTCGGGGTGAGCCCCGGCAATGCCACATGCCTGGGCATGGGCGTTCCCCTGTAGCGGGCCGTGCCTCTGAGGGCGGACGACCAGAAGTCGACCATCTTGGCCAGGTGTGGATCCCAGTCGGCGATGCGCGACTCGAAGATCGGGGCGAGCAGCTCGTCGTTGCGCACCTTCGAATAAAAGGCGTGGACCAGCGACACGACCTCTTCCTCGGTACAAAGGTCAGGACTTGGCATGTGGGGCCGCCCAAGCTGCGCGCCGGTGGGCATTTGCTGCGCGAACATCCCGCATCTCCTTTTGTCTCCTGGCATTCCACTTCGAACCGCACTGGAAGCCTAGCGCGGGCCGATCGCCGCTTCCTTGATCTGAAACAAGCTCCTTGCGTTTGGCCGCGACAGAAGGTTCGCACAGGCCTGGCACGCCGCGCGCCCTCGAATGCGACCACCTGCCGGCAAGACATTTGCGCTAGCGCAAGGTCCGCCGATGTGGAGTCGCCGACCATCGGGACGTACAGGAGACCAAGGCATGACATCACCGGACAACGCGCAGACCCCGAAACACTATCCTCCGCCGGAGGGCCTGGCCCGCTCGGCCCATGTGGCCGGACGCGCCGCCTACGACGCGCTGGCGGCCGAGGCCGAGGCCGACTACGAAGGCTACTGGGCGCGCCTGGCGCGCGAGTTCGTGGAATGGAAGACACCGTTCGAGAAGGTGCTCAACACCGCTCACGCGCCCATGTACAAGTGGTTCGAGGACGGCACCTTGAACGTCTCCTACAACTGCCTGGACCGGCAGGTCGCCGCCGGCCGGGGCGACAAGGTCGCGATCATCTTCGAGGCCGACGACGGCAAGGTGACCCGCACCACCTACGCGCAACTGCTGTCGCAGACCTGCCGCATGGCCAATGGGCTCAAGGCGCTGGGCATCGGCAAGGGCGATCGCGTGGCGATCTACATGTCGATGTCGGTCGAAGCCGTGGTGGCGATGCAGGCCTGTGCGCGCCTGGGCGCGGTGCACTCGGTGGTGTTCGGCGGCTTCTCGGCGCATTCCCTGCGCGACCGGATCGCCGACACCGGCGCCGTTGCCGTCATCACGGCCGACGAGCAGGTGCGCGGCGGCAAGACGCTGCCCTTGAAGGCGCTGGTCGATGAGGCGCTGGCACTCGGCGGCTGCGAGGCCGTGCGCAGCGTCGTTGTCTACCGCCGCACCGGTGGCGCCGTCGCGTGGCAACCGCATGACCATTGGATGCACGAGCTCACGCAGGTTCAGCCGGAGACCTGTGAACCCGAATGGGTTGGCGCCGAGCATCCGCTGTTCCTGCTCTACACCTCCGGGTCCACCGGCAAGCCGAAGGGCGTGCAGCACAGCAGCGGCGGCTACCTGGTGCAGGTTGCAGCCACGGCCAAGTGGACCTTCGACCTGCATGACGACGACGTCTTCTGGTGCACGGCCGACATCGGCTGGGTCACCGGCCACAGCTACATCGCCTACGGGCCGCTCGCGCTGGGCGCGACCCAGGTGGTGTTCGAGGGCGTCCCGACGTATCCCGATGCGGCCCGCTTCTGGAGGATGATCGAGAAGCACAAGGTGACGGTGTTCTACACCGCGCCGACCGCCATCCGTTCGTTGATCAAGGCCGCCGAGGGCCATGCCGAGGTGCATCCAAGCCGCTTCGACCTGTCGAGCCTGCGCATCCTCGGCTCGGTGGGCGAGCCTATCAATCCGGCAGCATGGGAGTGGTATCACAAGCATGTCGGCGGCGGGCGCTGCCCGATCGTCGACACCTGGTGGCAGACGGAAACCGGCGGCCACATGATCACGCCGCTGCCCGGCGCAACCGACCTGGTGCCAGGCTCCTGTACCTTGCCGTTCCCCGGCATCATGGCCGCGATCGTCGACGAGACCGGCGACGACCTGCCGAATGGGCAGAGCGGCATCCTCGTGATCAAGAAGCCCTGGCCCGGGATGATCCGCACCATCTGGGGCGACGATGCGCGCTACCGGTCGAGCTACTTTCCGGCAGAGCTGCGTGGCTATTACCTGGCAGGGGACGGCGCGGCGCGCGACGCCGAGACAGGCTACTTCACCATCGGCGGTCGCATCGACGATGTCCTGAACGTGAGCGGCCATCGCATGGGGACCATGGAGATCGAATCCGCGCTGGTGGCCTGCACCGACCTCGTGGCCGAGGCGGCGGTGGTCGGCCGGCCGGATGAAACCAGCGGCGAGGCGATCTGCGCCTTCGTCGTGCTCAAGCGGTCCCGGCCGACGGGCGAGGAAGCTCGCAAGCTGGCCGCCGAACTGCGCAGCTGGATCGGCAAGGAGATCGGCCCGATTGCGAAGCCGAAGGACATCCGCTTTGCCGACAACCTGCCCAAGACGCGCAGCGGCAAGATCATGCGCCGCCTGCTGCGCTCCGTCGCGAAAGGCGAAGCCATTACGCAGGACATCTCGACGCTGGAGAACCCGGCCATCCTGGATCAGCTGTCAGAGGCGCACTGAAGGGAGCCACCTCATGTATCAACGCATACTTGTTCCCATCGACGGCAGTGCCACCTCGCTGCGAGGCCTGGACGAAGCACTTCGGCTGTCCAAGCTCACCGGCGCGAAGCTCCGGCTCGTTCACGTGGTGGACGAGTTGAAGTACGTGACGGGGTTCGAGACCTTCGCCACCTACAGCGGTGACGTGGTGCCGCTGATGGCGGAGGCGGGCAGGAAGATTCTCGAGCAGGGGAGGGAGCGTGCACAGCGCGCCGGCATCGATGCGGAGAGCGCGCTCTTCACGTCGGTCGCGGGCCGGGTCTCCGAGATCGTGGTCGACCAGGCAAAGGTCTGGAACGCGGATCTCATCGTGATCGGCACGCACGGCCGCCATGGCGTTGCGCGGGCGTTCCTGGGGAGCGACGCCGAGCAGGTGTTGCGCATGGCGCCGATTCCGGTGCTGCTCGTCAATGCCGGCCAGCGCGAGGCGGAAGGCAGCGGTGCGGCAGCCGAGCCGGCGGTCGTTCAAGCCTGACCCTGCGCACTCGATTGCCGGAACTTGTTCACGCCGAAGCACGATTCGGCGACGGAACGCGCCCCCCTGTGCCCTAGTTCCTCGCGTGACGGAAGATGCACGCGCATCATTGCCGAATCGGCACGCTGGCGCAGGCATCCGCCCTCGGCAGCAATCACTCGCCTCCACCCTTGAACTCGCAACCGAGGTCGCTCGCGGCCTCGGAGGCCGCTTGTGTTTGCCAATGGACAATATTCTTCGGACATGGACGTTCTGGATTCGCACCCCGCTGCGCGAAGAATGCAGGGCGCATCTCGAACAGGGAAAGCTGAAAGAGATGCGGGCAGCCCCGGGCAACCAGCGAGCGGCTGCACTGTTTCGCGACCGGGGGGACGGCACGACCGTGGTGGTCGTCATGTCGATCTGGGATTCAATGGCGAGCATTCGCGCATTTGCCGGCGAAGATCATGACCAGCCATCCATCGACGCAGCCGACAGGCCCAAGCTCTTCGATCGAGAACCCGTGGTGCGCCATTACACGGTGCCCGATTGGAATTCTCTCGATCGCCTGCCGCCCGGTTGTCTTCCGGACCTCGACGAGTGACGCCAGGCCTGAAGCTGCTTCTTCGCCTATGTTGCAACGGCGGCCGCCAGCCCATCGGCCGATTCAGGCCTGCGGCCGGATGTTCTGGTTCTGGCTGAACAGGTTGCCTGGGTCGTATTTGGCCTTCAGCCTGGCCAGCCGTGCATAGTTCGGACCATAGGCGCCGCCCGCCACGCGCTGCATCTCGTCCTCTGGCATGAAGTTCACGTAGACGCCGCCGGTTGCGTGCGGCGACAGTGCGTCGAACAGTGCGCGCGCCCAATCGATGCACTTGCGGTCGCTGCCGGCGTCGCGCCAGCGCGTGTGCACATTGACGACGAACTCGGCATCGCGGTGCGGATAGGCCGTGTCGCCGACCTCGACTCGATTGACCTGCCCGCCCAGTTGGCCGATGAAGATCTCGCACTCGTCGCTCGGGAGCCGGGCGGTGGCGTCGCACACGATGCGTTCGACATCGGTGGTCAGCGCCGTGAAATCATGCGACTTCCAGTAATTGCGTGCGCCCGGTTGCAGGAGCGGGTCGAAGGCGGTCTGCCAAGCCGCGAAGGGCATCGGTCCGACGTGCTCGCCGGCCGGCACGCCCCAGCTGCGCAGCGGCCTCGCGAGCTCCTCGCCTCGCCCGAGCTCGCCGATCCAGCAGAAGGGGATGACGACCACCTCCTTGCCGTGCACATCCGCCGGAAGGAAGGGAAGGGGGGGCGCCTTGCGCAGCACCATCCAGGTGGTCATCTCGTCGCCAGCCTCGGCCGTGAACCTGCGATAGCCCTCGAACACCTGCTTCGCCTGAGCGAGCGGATAGACGATCAGCCCGGCCAGCACCTCGGGGCCGAGGGGATGCAGCCGGTATTCGAACGAGGTGACCACGCCGAAGTTGCCGCCGCCGCCGCGCACGGCCCAGAACAAGTCGGCATTCTGCGTCGCGCTCGCCTGCACGAGCTCGCCGGAAGCGAGCACCACGTCGACGGCCGTCAAGTTGTCGATGGTCAGCCCCCGCTTGCGGCTTTGCCAGCCGAAACCGCCACCCAGCGTGAGTCCTGCCATGCCGGTGGTCGAGTTGATCCCCGTGGGCGTGGACAACCCGAAGGCCTGCGTCTCGCGATCGAAATCAGACAGCAGCGCTCCGGGTTCGACACGCGCCAGGCGTGCCACCGGGTCGACGCGGACCGATTTCATCCCTGACAGGTCGATCATCAGGCCGCCGTCGCAGGCGGCCTTGCCGGCGATGTTGTGGCCACCGCCCTTGACCGCCATCAGGAGCCGGTGCTCTCGCGCAAAGTTCACGGCCTGGATCACGTCGGCTGCGCCCGCGGCACGCACGATCGCAGCCGGCCGGCGGTCGACCATGCCGTTCCACAGCGTGCGCGACACGTCGTAGCCTTCATCCGCGGGCAGCAGCAGGCTGCCGCGCAGCGCCGCGCGCAACGTTGCAATGGGCTCGTCGGCGATGCCGACCGTACCGCCTTGGGTGGTGTGAAAGTCAATCATGGAACTGTTCTCCTTGAACTGCCGCCGGCCGGCCGGAAGGCCGCGGTTTCGACGGCGTGAGAGGAAGTCTGCGAGGTGTCGGTAATCACCGCGCGTCGCGGCAGCTCATGTTTGTATCGCCCTGGTATCGGAGGGCAAGCGGTTTAGCCGCCGTGGGAGGTGCTGCCGCGCCCCCTGTGAAGCCATGACTCCATCAGCGCACGCAGTGCCCGGTTGTCCACGGGCTTGTGCAGCACGCCGCTGACGCCGTGGTGCTTCGCTTCGGCTTCATCGACGCTCTCGGCGTTGCCGGTGTACAGCAAGACCGGCAGACCCGGGCGCAGATCGGTGGCGCGCTGCGCGAGCTGCAGACCGTCGAGCTGCGGCATCGTCTGGTCAGTGATCAGCAGGTCGAGCGGCCGACCCGGATCGTCCAGCCAGGCCAGCGCCTCCAGCGGGCTGCGATGCAGCACCACCTCGATGCCCCAGCCGGACAGCAATTCGACCATGAAGTCGCCGACCATGACCTCGTCATCGACAACCATGACGCGCGCGCAAAGCGCTCCGCCGGCCGCTGCCACGGCCGGGGCGTCAGGGGCGTCGACCTCCGCGTCGCTGGCCGGCGGCAGCATCACGCGGAACACGGAGCCAGCGCCGAGCGATGTCTCGACGATGACATGGCCTCCGTGGTCATGCACGATGCCGTGCACCATCGCCAGGCCCATGCCCGAGCCACGGCCGACCTCCTTGCTGGAGGTGAAGGGCTCGAAGATGCGGTCGATCAGGTCCGGCGCGATCCCGCTGCCGCTATCGGCGACGCTCAACTCGACCCAGCGGCCGGCGTCGACCTGGGCGCGGCACGACGCGCAGGTCCACCCGCCACTGCTGCGGCCCAGACGAACACGTATCCACCCCGACCCGCTGATAGCGTCGCGCGCGTTGATGCACAGGTTGAAAAGCACCTGTTCGAGGTGCACGGCATCGACCGCCACGTGCAGCTCGCGGCCCCCGGTCGCGGGTGGTGCGGCAAATTCCAGCGACACCGAAGACGGCAGGGTGGCACGCAGCAGTTGCAGGGTCTGATCGACCAGCGGTGCCAACGCCAGGGTCCGGCGCTGGCCGCGCTGGCGCCGCGCGAAGGCCAGCATTTGCGCGATCAGCTCTCGGGCCCGCTGCGCAGCGATGTGCGCCTGGCCCAACTGGTGCTGCAGCCTGGCGTCTCCCAGGGCGTCGGCGCGCTCCAGGCCGAGGACCACGTAGCCGATGACGCTGGTGAGAATGTTGTTGAAGTCGTGCGCGATGCCGCCGGTGAGCTGGCCGATGGCCTCCATCTTCTGCGCCTGGCGCAGCTGGGCCTCGAGGCGCTCGCGCTCGGCCTCCGCGGCGCGGCGCTCGGTGATGTCACGGGCCGCATACAGCACGTGCGGCTCGCCGCGGTAAGTCAGCGGCATGCCGTTGACCTCGAGGTAGAAGTGGCTGCCGTCCTTGCGCACGCCCGGCACCTCGAAGCGGACTGCGCTACCTGCCAGGATGGCAGAGTGCTGTTCCCGGTGGCGCTCCTGGAGCGCCTTGTCGGGTTGCGTCAGCACCCGCCTCGCACTCAGCACTTCGTCGCGCGTGTAGCCGCTCATGCTCAGGTAAGCCGGATTCACGTCCACCGCGCGGTAGTCGGCATCCCGCACGACCAGGCCGTCGGCAGAAGCGTTGAAGATCGCCCGGTATTGTTCCTCGCTGTTGCGCAGGGCCCGCTCGGCGCGCTTGCTCTGCGTCATGTCGCGTCCGATGTAAAGGACATGCGGTTCACCGTGGTGCATGATCGGAACGCCGCGCAGCTCCAGGTCATAACGCTGGCCATCGCGCCGCACGAGCTCGGTCTCGAGCCGGATCGGCTCGCCGGCCAGTGCCTGCTCGTGCAGGCGGCGGATCGTGGCCGCGACTTCCGGTGGGTTGGCCAGCACCCGGTCCACACCCAGCACTTCGTCGAGCCGGTAGCCGCTCATGCGCTCATAGGTTGCGTTGGCGTCCACGATGCTGAAATCGGAGGCGCGCAGCACCAGCGCGTCGGCCGAGGCGTTGAAGATGCCGCGGTACTGCGCCTCGTTGGCGCGCAGCGCACGCTCGCTCACGATCCGCTCGCTCACGTCGCGGCCGACGCCCAGCACATAGGGCGTATCGCCCAGCCGGACCGGCAGATAGCGCAGTTCGATGAGGAACGAAGCGCCGTCGCCACGCGTCACCGGTTCGACCGCCTGCGTCTCGCGCCCTTGCAGAGCCGCTTCGATGTAGCCGATCAGGCGCTCCATGTCTTGCGAATCCGGGCGCTCCGTCCAATGCTTGCCGACCACCTGCTCGCGTGTCATGCCGGTCATGCGCACGAAGGCCTGATTGATATCCACCGTACGCAGGTCCTGACTCCACAGCACCATCGAATCGACGCTGCCGTCGAAGATGGCCCGGTACTTCTGCTCCTGGGCCTGCAGCGCCGCCAGCGCCGCCTTGCGCTCCGTGATGTCTCTCCCGACCGCCAGCACATGCGGGGTGCCGGCGTAGCCGATCGGCAAATAGCGCAACTCGATGTCGAACGTGCTGCCGTCCTGGCGCACGCCGCGCGTCTCGATCGATCCTTCCTGGCCGGCCAGCGCAGCGCGGATGCACCGGATGCGACGGTCGCGCTCATGGTCATCGATGTTCGACGGGAGGGACTTGCCGATGATCTCCTCGCGCGCATAGCCGAACATGTACGCGAAGGCCGGATTGATATCGACGATGCACAGCGCATCGTTCCACAGTGCCAGCGCATCGGCGCTGCCGTCGAAGATCACGCGGTACTGCTCCTCGCGCGAGCGCAAGGCCTCGATAAGGCTCGAGTCCTCGGAATCCTCGAAATCGGCGCGGTGGCCGGCCTCCGGGCGCCGCAGCGCCTCGCCTGCGCTGTTGCGCTCGATCTCGGCAAGGATGCGACTCGCGAAGATCTTCAGCAGCGCCTCGGCCAGCGCGGGGTCGGGAAGCGGCTTGCGGTCCATTGCCGCCAGCAGCCCGAGCGGCCTGCCGCCAGCGTCGTTGAGCGCAAGAGCGGCATGCCAATCCATGCCCTCGGAGGCAAGAATCTTGCCGGGGGCGATTTCCGCCGCGCCGCGACGCCCGACGAAGTGGGCGGCGCGGCCGACCATCTGCGCCCAGGGGGAGCCCTCCAGCGGGAACTCGAAGTCGTCCAGTGGCTTGCCATCGAGCACGGCGGCCAGCGTTCGCAGGGTGCTGCGCGAGCTGTCGGTGAAAACCGCCACGAACACAGTCGCCACGCGCAGGATCTTCCGCAGCTCTTCCAACAGCGCGGCCATGGTGCCGGCCCCGGCGGCACCGGTACCGGCCACGACCTGCGCGGCCAGGTACATCGCTTCGGCCGCGTCGGTCCACGCGGGTTCGTCGGCGCAGCGAAGACGGCGTTCCGGGGCAGCCATGCACTGAAGTCTAGACCGCCGCGCAGCCGCGCGCAGGGGCATTGCCTTGGTGATACAGCGCGGATACATGCCGGACACACGCCGACGCTGACGCGGTCATGAGCAACTATCTGTCAATCGAAAGCGTTGCTTGCGCCTGCGCCGGGCGCCCGTCCTCCCCGAAAGTCAGCCGCAAGAGGGTCAGCTTCAATCCAACCGATCTTTGAGGACAACGGCCATGTTCGGAAGCTACAAGAAGAAGATCGAGGCGTACTGCGAGGCAGCCGGAAT
Source organism: Variovorax sp. RA8 (assembly GCF_901827175.1). NCBI lineage: Bacteria > Pseudomonadati > Pseudomonadota > Betaproteobacteria > Burkholderiales > Comamonadaceae > Variovorax > Variovorax sp. RA8. The sequence goes on from NZ_LR594662.1 coordinate 2,573,569, forward strand.
CGAGGTCCCCATTGGGTTCGAGCGCCACTCGGCCGGGCGGTATGCCGCCATCGATCTTGATTCGAATCCGCCGAAGCTGGTCGCGACGACCTGGTCGAGTGTGCAGGACGCGGTGCACTACATGGCCAACCTGGCAGGAGGTCGCAGGACCAGGATGCTGGACTTCCTGAAGCGTCGCGAGCTCACCTTCAACGGGAAGGACAACCTGGTGCCAGGCAAACTCTTCTGAGGATGATCAGCGCGTCTTGCGCGTCGGCCGACACCCCGAGGGATGAGTTCCCGGCGACGCGCTACAGATCCTCGATGACCAGGGCGCGATAGCGTTGCGCGACGGAGTAGGGCGCGCGACGCACGACTTCCATCATCCGTTCAGCCGTCTCCGCGTCCGGCGTCTTGACCAGCAGGCCATGATGCCCTTCCTTCGCCAGCTTGGTGTAGGCCCTGACCGTGGCACCCTCGGTTCCCGCCGACGGCAGCGGATCGTCGGCGTCACTGACCGTCGGCGTGATCTGCGAAAGGATCGCGGCTGGCGTGAGCAGGAAGACCTCGCTGTCCTCGAGCTGCGCGCTGAGCTCCTCGCCGGCCGACACGGCAGTCGCTTCGTCCGGGAACATGACCATGGAATATCCCGTGGGATAGAAGGTGCCGCCGAGCGTGGAAATCATCGACGGATCGAGGCTGAAGGACGTCAACATGACAACTTTCCGGGGTGAAGTGGGCGAGCCCCGAGGTTGCGGCATGCTGCGCCCGGCGCCTGGTAGGACGAGTGCGGCATCGGCCGACGGCAAGCGCCGGGTGCGGCGGGCGCTTTCGGCGGCGCGTGCATCCCGCTCGGAGCCGCGCGACCACCCTCGGCCTGCGTCTCCCGGCAAGAGCGAAGCTCGGTCTTTCTTGCGATGCCGCGGATGGGTACCTGCCCGGCCTGACGCTGTCGTGAAAAGTGCCCTGCAACGGGGCCTCGTTGCAGCGCGCATACATACAAGCAGTAACGCGCGTTCACCACACGTACGATCGCGTCGCTTCGCGCGGCCGCCAACTCCCGGCTGTGCTTTTTTCACAGGGTTGGGAATGCTCCGGCAGAGGCTAAAGCCCGCCGAGTGAATTGTTGTGGTTGAGCTTGTACCTCTGCGCTGATCCCCCCTGCGTCCCGATGACAGCCGAGTGTGCATCCACACGCCCTCAGGCATCGCCGATGCCATCGTCTCCCGAAAGCTGAAACCTCACATGCCAGATTCAAAGGTCGACTTTCTTCGCCCGCGCACGCACCGCTTTGCCCTGGAGAGCCGCCAGCTGTTCGACGGCGCCGCCTTCGTCGAGGCGGCCACGCACGCGGCCGACGCACCGCAAGCGGGGAGTGCGCCTGCAGACGCCCATCATGCGGAGCCGGCGCATCCGGCATCCCCGCAGCAACACGCGCCGGCCGCGGCAGAGTCGGCACCGGCCCCGCAGCCCGCGCCGAGCGCACCGCACGAGGTCTATGTCGTCGACCGGAACGTCGCGAACTGGCAGCAGCTCGCCGCGTCGGTCCCCGCGGGTTCCGAACTGATCCTCCTGGACACCGGCTCTTCCGGCGTGCAGCAACTCGCCGACTCGCTCGGCGGCCAGAGCGGCATCACCGCGCTGCACATCCTGAGCCACGGCAGCGCCGGCGAGATCACGCTGGGCAACGAGCAGGTGGACGCGGCCAGCCTCGAGCGCTCCGCCGAGGCCTGGAGGACCATCGGCGCGAGCCTCGGCGCCGATGCGGACATCCTGCTCTACGGCTGCGATGTCGCAGCCGATGGCGCCCGGTTCTCGCAAGCGCTCGCCAGCCTGACCGGCGCCGACGTGGCGTCCTCCAGCGACGCCACCGGCGCGGCCACGCGCGGGGCGGACTGGACGCTGGAATCCTCCACCGGCCACATCGAGGCGCGGACCTTCGCCGACGCCGACTACGACGGCGTCATGGCCGCCCCCACGGTCACCACCACGGCGACCCGGCTCGTCGTGACGGAGCCCAGCAGCCTCAACGCACCCGGCGCCGACCGCGGCACGCTCAGCGGCTGGACCATCACCGACGACGGATCCGGCAACGTGACCGTCGCCGTCGTGGTCGAAGACCCGACGAAGGGCACGCTGTCCTCGGCCAGCACCACCGGCGTCATCGGCATCGCGGGCGGCTACAGCTTCACCGGCAGCGTGGCGGCTGCGAATGCGTGGGTGAACCAGCTCGTGTTCACTGCGGCCGACGTCGAGCTCGGCACTACCGCGGCCAGCACCCGCATCGTCGTGACCGCCACCGACTCCGAAGCCCCCGCGCTGACCGCGACACGCGCGCTGGACGTGACGGTGACGCCGTCGAACGACCCCGTGGCCGTGCCCGATGCGACCCAGTCGGTCAACGAGATCGGGAACACGGTCCTGACGGTGGCGACGCTGAACGCGATCGATCCCGAGGTGACGCTCGGCACCCAGGTGCCGAGCCAGGTGGTGTACGCCCTCACGGCCGACACCGCGCATGGCTACCTCATGCTCAACGGCACGCGCCTGGGCATCGGCGCGGTGTTCACGCAGCAGGACGTGATCGATGGACTGGTGGTGTACGTCCACACCGCCACCGGCGCGGACCAGAACACGCAGGACGGCTTCGCGGTGCAGATCAACGACGGCGCCACGCCGTCGAACCGCTCCGACACGGCCGCCATCACGCTCGACGTCACGCCGCTGAACCAGGCGCCGACCGTCAGCGGCTCGGGCACCATCCTCGAAGGCCAGCCCGCCAATGCGCTCGACGGCGGCGGCAACCCGGCGTCGGTGGTCGGCAACTTCATCGTGGCCGAAGGCGGCGGCGACGACGCCGACGCGGCACTCACCGTGCGGCTGACCAGCCTGCCGACCGACGGCACGCTGTTCTTCAGCGGCACGGTCACCATCGGCGGCGTGTCGCAGGCCGTCACCAACCGCGCAGTGACGCAGGCCGACATCGACGCGGGCTTCGTCTTCGCCTACGGAGCGCGTGGCGGCCTGACCTACGCCAACGCCGGCAACCGCGACACCAACCCCGCGACGCCGTATCCGTACGCCGACGGCTTCGGCGTCGCGGTCAGCGACGGCGGTGGTGGTGCGGGCGGCGGCGCGGTGCAGACGACCAACGCCACCATCGCGCTAACGATCCAGCCCACCGACGACGATCCGGCTCTCGATCCGGCGAGCAGCTTGGTTGCCACCGTCACCGCCCCCGGCGACGGCAGCGGCGCCTACACGGTGACGCTGACCGAGGCGATGCTGAATGCCTTCGACGTCGACTCCAGCGACGATCGCCTGACCATCGCCGTGACCTCGCAGGCCATGCTCGACCAGGGTCGCCTGCTGCTCAACGGCCAGGTGCTGCCGAGCGGCGGCACCTTCACCATCGCCGACGTCAAGGCGGGCCGCGTGCAGTACGTGCAGCAGGCCGGTGCGGGACCGAACCAGACCGACGTCTTCCAGTTCCAGGTGCGCGACAACACGACCAGCGTCCGCTGGAATGCCGACGGCACGCGCGTGGAGCGCGACGGCGGGCAGTACAACGACGGCGGCACGCCCGGCAACTACGTCGACGACAGCCTGCGGACCTTCGATTTCACGTTCAACCTGGTCGAGACGCCCACCGGTAACAACGGCAGCTTCCCGCCCCTGGACAACGCCACCACCCACGCCGATTCCAATTACGCCGGCACCAACGACAGCGGCGTCTCGCGCGGAACCCTGAGCGAAGGCGGCACCATCGTGCTGGCCGGCACCGGCAGCGACTTCAGCGTCACGCCCGGCCTGAGCTACACCGCCGACGGCGTGCCGCCCGAACAGGTGGTCTACACCATCCTCGGCTTCGACGGCGTGGCCGGCGGCGCATGGAACGGCGTGCTGCAGCGCTTCAACGGCACGACGTGGGTGGCCATGGGGGTGTACGACACCTTCACCCAGGCCGATCTGAATGCCGGCAGCATCCGCTTCCAGCACGACGACGCCAGCGAGGATTTCGAGTCGAGCGTGCGGCTCTCCGCATCCGCCGGCGTGCTCGTCGACGACGGCGCGGGCGGGCTGACTTCCGATTCGTGGGACACCAGCTTCACCTTCTTCATCACGCCGGTCAACGACACGCCGGTCACGCTGGGCTCTTCGAACACGGTCATTCCCGAAGGCGGCACGGCCTACATCACCACCGGGCAGCTGCAGATCACCGATGCGGACGATGCAGCCAGCGAGAGCTACCTCGAGTCCTCGGCCACGCTCCCGGGCGGCGGAAGCAACTACGCGTTCGACAACGCAGCCACCGGCGCCGGTGCACTGCAGGTCGAAGTGCTGACGCTGCCACCCGGCGGCACGCTGCAGTATTCGACGGACGGCGGTGCCAACTGGCTCGACGTCACTGCAGGCCAGCTCATCGACGCGGCGCTGATCACCGGCAGCGCCGGCAACACCGGGCTGCGCTTCGTGAGCGACGGCTCGGAGCTGCGCAACACGAGTTTCGATGTGCGTGCCGTCGATCGCTGGGGCGCCACCTCGAACAGCGCGAGCGTCGGCATCCAGATCACCAACCTCAACGACGCACCGCAGATCGCGCCCGATCCGACGCAGGCCGATCCCGCGACCTCGGTCAACAACCCGCTGACGGTGGCGGAGGGCGGCTACGCGCAGATCTCCACGGCCATGCTCTCGGCCTTCGATCCGGACAGCAGCACGACCCAGGTGCAATACACCATCACCGGGGCCGCGGCGCACGGCAGCATCGCCTACTCGACCGACGGCGTCACCTTCCTGCGGCTGGGCGTCGGCTCCTCCTTTTCCGAAGCGGACGTGCAGGCCGGGCGCATCTACTACCTGCACGGCGGCGACGAGTCCGACGGCGCCACCTATCCGGATCCGCCCAGTGACTCCTTCACCTTCAGCCTCGGCGACGGCGACAAGGAGCAGCCGGGCAACCAGTTCTGGATCTATGTCACGCCGGCCAACGATGCGCCGGTGGTCACCGGGCCGACCGATCCGATTCCCGTCGACAGCGCGAGCGGCGTCAACAACCCGGTGCCGGGCTTCAGCGTGGCCGACGCCGACATGGACACGCCGGCCGCCGGCGAGACCGATTTCGTGCAGGTCACCGTGCGCCTGCTCGATGCCGATGGCAACGCCTTCAACGCCGGCGGCTATGCCGGCGTGACCATCGGCTCGACTTCCCTGGGCGGCGTGACGGTCGACGGCGACAAGAACGGCACGGCCGACTTCCTGACGCTGCGCGGCACCCGCGCGCAGGTCAACGCGGCCCTCGCGGGCCTGACCGTGACCTTCGGCGACGACCGCGATGCGGTCTACCAGGTGCAGGTCATCGCCGACGACCGGTTGCGCGATGCGGCCGGCACCTTGCAGTCCGGTGCCAACGGCGGGCCGCTCAACGAATCCGATCCGCCGGGCACGACCGGCATCGCCGTCCCGGCGACCGAGTACGACTGGTACAGCGCCGCCGTGCCGACCGCCGGCGCCATCACCGGCAATCTCTCGGCGGCCTCGGTGCGCATCTTCGCCTCGAGCGAGAACGACCCCGCGACGCTGGCCGCGCCCCCGAGCGCCAACGTGGTCGAGGACCAGGCCACCTACATCGGCGGCGGCTTCGTGGTCGCCGACCCGGAGTCGGCCGCCTTCGACACGCCGGTCACGGTGCGGCTGTCGGTGCCCAGCGGCACGCTCGGCATCGGCGGCGCCGGCGCGCAGGGCAGCGTCACCCCCGGCGGCGGCCAGGCCGTCACGGTCACCGGCGACAACACCGGCCTGCTCGTCCTCACCGGCCGTGCGAGCGACATCCAGGCCCTGCTCAACAGCGGCACGGCGACGGGCCTCACCTACCGCAGCGCGGCCGACGTGAACCACGACGCCAACGGCGGCGATGCCGGCGACGTGACGCTCACCGTCTCGTTCGACGACGTGGGCTCGCGCATCGGCGACGACGTGGGCGCCGGCAGCGTTGCCCACAATCCGCCGGACGTGACCATGGCACTCACCATCGCGCCGGTGAACGATGCGCCCACGGTCTCGCTCGGCGGCGGCGTCACGCCGGGCACGCCGGTCGTCCTGACCGGCGGCGCCACGCCCACCGCGGTGCCCGGCTTCGTGGTCGGTGACGTCGACGTCGACGGCGACATCGTCGGCAACGGCGCCGCATCGGACGTGACCGACGGCGAGAGCGACTTCCTGCAGCTGACCATCCGCATCACCGATGCCGGCGGCAACGCCTTGCCCCCCACCTCCTACGACGGCACCGACGGCGAGGTCACCATCACCTCGAGCAATGCGGGCAGCTCGGGCGTGGCAGTCGACGGCGTGTTCGACGGCACCGGCAGCGCGCTGGTCATCAGCGGCACCCGGGCCCAGGTGCAGGCCTACCTCGACGGCCTCGCGGTCGCGCTCACCGGCGAGCTGGCCAACGGCGACGTGGGCTACCGCGTCGAGGTCATTGCCGACGATCGCGTACGCGACGGCGGCGGCGTGGTGACCGGCGCCAACGGCGGCCAGAACGACGACGCGGGCAACGGCACGGCGGTGCCCCCGGCAACCGCCATCAACCCCTACGCGGCCACGCCCGGCGGGCTGGCGAGCAATGTCGCATCGACCTACCGCACGCTGTTCCCGTCGTCCGTGAACGATCCGGCGCACATCGCGGCCGGCGACCTGAATGCCGGGGAGGGCAGCGGCAGCGTCACCCTCACCGGCATCACCGTGACGGACCAGGACGCGCTGGACACCAGTATCCTGACCACCACCGTGTCGGTGCCCGCGGGCTTGTCGATCACCAGCATCGGCGCGGGCAGCGGTGGCAGCGCGGTGATCGCGGGCGACGGCCGGTCGGTCACCATCACCGGCACGCTGGCCGAGATCAACAGCCGCATCAACACCATCGCCGTGCAGCTCCCCGATGCACCCGGCGTGGGGGGGCGCCCGGACTGGAACGGTTCCTTCACCGTCACCGTGGTGGTCGACGACGAAGGCAACACCGGCGGCCGGCCGGCGACGCTGGCACCCGGCGACAACAGCACGACCGGCACCTTCGCCTACCAGGACGGCGTGGCCGCCGACCTGGTCACCACGCGCAGCTTCAGCGTCACCGTCGATCCGCTCAACGACGCCCCGGTCGTGGTCAACGGCAATGCCGAGACCCTGCCCGCCGTGAACGAAGATGTCGGCAATGCGGCCGCGGGCAGCACCGTCGCGGCCCTGTTCGGCAGCCACTTCAGCGATGCGGCCGACCAGATCGACAACAGCGGCATCGACGCGACCGGCGGCAGCACGCCTGACGGCTTCTTCGGCGTGGCGATCACCGGCCTGGCACTGGACCCGGCGCAAGGCGAGTGGCAGTACTCGCTGGACGGCACGACCTGGACGGCCGTGGGCGCTCGCAGCGATGCCAACGCGCTGGTGCTCGCATCGAGCGCGCAGCTGCGCTTCGTGCCGGCCGCGGACTTCCACGGCGCGCCCAACACCCTCACGGTGCGCCTGGTCGAGACCGATGCCAACGCCGACAGCGCCACGCCCGACCCGGTGTCCGGCTCGACCGTGAACGTCGCAGGCACCGGCAACGGCGGCACCACCGTCTACAGCGCGGGCACGGTCGTGCTGTCGACCAGCGTGGCCAACGTCAACGATCGACCCACCGCGATCGACGCCGTGCTCGCCGCCGGGGTGGAGGACCAGCAGGGCCAGCCCGCGCCCGCGGCCACCGCGGCCAGCCTGTTCGGCGGCGGCTACGGCGATGCGACGGACAACCAGGCCGGCGTCACCGGCGGCGGCAACGCGGCCACGCCCTTCGGCGGCATCGCGATCGTCGGCAACGCCGCCACCGCGGCAGAGGGCGGCTGGCAATACTCGACCGACAGCGGCGCGAGCTGGACGACTGTGCCGACCGGCGCTTCCGACGGCAGCGCGGTCCTGCTGCCGCCCGATGCGCAGCTGCGCTTCGTGCCGGCCGCCGACTACAACGGCACCCCGGGCGCCTTGACGGTGCGCGTCTCCGACACCGCCGTCGCTGCCGGCGCGGGCGACATCAGCGCCACGGTCGGCGCCCCCACCAGCCAATGGTCGGCGACGCACACGCTGTCCACCACGGTGGCGCCGCGCAACGACACGCCGGTGCTTGCGGGAACGCCCACCAACGCCAATGCGGTCGAGAACGGCCAGACCGGCACCGGCGTCAGCATAGCGCCGGTCGCGCTGCTCAGCGGCGCCACCGTCTCCGACCTCGACCTCGCCACCACGCCGGGGCTGGGCGCCGGCATCTTCGGCGCGGGCCGCATCACCGTCGGCCTCGACGGCTACCAGCCGGGTGACCTGCTGCTGGTCGACGGCGCACTGCCCGCCGGCGCCACCGTCTCCGGCGGCAACGGCGCACCCCTGGTCGTGCAGTTCGATGCCGACACCACGCTGGCGGAAGTGCAGGGCGTGCTGAACGCGCTGTCGTACCGCAGCACCAGCGACAACCCGACCGACTTCGGCGCGGACCCCGACCGCGTCTACACCGTCGTCATCAACGACGGCGACAACGTGCAGGCGGGCGGCAACGCCGGCGGGCCGGCGCTCGACAGCAACGTGCTGACGGGCACGCTCACCATCGTGGCCGCCAACGACCTGCCGACGGCGAACGACGATACGCACAGCATCGTCGAGGACACGGCCTCGGTCGGCGCCAACGTCGTCACCGGCCGGGTGCCGGGGCAGGGCGATACCGATCCCGACCACGCAACGCTGACCGTGAGCGCCGTGCGCACCGGCACCGAGGCCGGCAGCGGCACCGCCGGCAGCGTGGGCAGCCCTCTGGCCGGCAACTACGGCAGCGTCGTCCTCGATGCCGACGGCAGCTACACCTACACGCTGAACAACGCCGATCCGCGCGTGCAGGCGCTGACGGCCGGCGAGACGCTGACCGAGGTCTACACCTACACCGTCTCCGACGGCGCGGGCGGCACCGACATCGCGCAGCTCACGATCACCATCACCGGGGCCGCCGACGGCGGCGCGGGCGACGACATCCCCGCCATCGTGGCGGCTGACCAGAACGGCGCGGCGACCGGCCACCTCAGCGTGAACGAGGCCGGCCTCACCAGCGCAGGCGACACCAGCGAAACGGCCGGCAGCACCTTCGCGATCAGCGCCGCGGACGGACTGAGCAGCATCGGCATCAACGGCACGACCCTGACGCTTGCACAGCTGCAGGCCGCGACCCCCGGCGCGCCGCTGACCATCACCACCGCCGAAGGCGTGCTGAACATCACCGGCTTCACGCCCACGGGCACGGCCGGCGGCCTCACCACCGCCGGGGACGTGAGCTACACCTACACCCTGCTGCAGCGGCAGGACCACAGCGGCGGCGAGGTCACCGATCCCTTCGCGCTGACCGTGATCGACCGCGATGGCGACGTGGCGAACGGCACCCTCACGGTGCTGATCGTCGACGACGCTCCGCTGGCGGCCAGCGACGCGAACAGCGTCGACGAAGACGCGGGCACGAACACGGTTGGCGGCGATTTGAAGGCCAACGACCGCAACGGCGCGGACGACGGCAACGGCGTGCCGCTCACGGGCGTGAGCTTCGGCGCCACGCAGGGCATGCTGGGCAGCCCGCTTGCCACCGCCTACGGCAGCATCGTCGTCAACGCGGACGGTACCTATACCTACACGCTCGACAACGACAACTCCGCGGTGAATGCACTCAAGGACGGCGAGACGCTGACCGAGACGCTGAGCTACACCATCGTCGATGCCGATGGCGACACCTCGACCGCCACGCTCACCATCACGATCAACGGCCGCACCGACTCGGGTGGGCCGACGATCGTGCCGGCCGACGGCAATGGCGCCGCGGCCGGCCAGACCGAGGTGCATGAAAGCGGCCTGGCCGACGGCCCGGGCGGCGCGGACCCGCGCGAGACCAGCGCCGGCACCATTGCCATCGGCGCAGCCGACGGGCTGACCTCGGTCACTGTCGGCGGCACCACGCTGACCCTGGCCGAGCTGCAGGCGCTCGGCGCCACGCCGCGCAGCATCGACACCGGCGAGGGCCTGCTGGTGCTCACCGGCTTCACTGCCACCAGTTCGGTCGGCGGCGTGCCGACGGCCGGCGAGCTGAGCTACACCTACACGCTCAAGAACCCGCTCGACCAGCCCGGCGCCGCCGAGAGCTTCGATCCCGTCGCATTGCAGGTCAGCGATGCAGGCGGCGGCTCGAGCACGGGCACGCTGCAGGTGCGCATCGTCGACGACGTGCCGCAGGCGGCGGACGACGCTGCCAGCATCGACGAGGACGCGACGCCGAACACCGTGAGCGGCGACGTGAAGGCGAACGATGCGAACGGCGCCGACGACGCCAACGGCGTGCCGGTCACCGGCGTGAGCTTCGGCGGTACGCCGGGCAGCACGGGCATCCCGCTCGCGACGGCCTACGGCAGCATCGTCGTCAACGCCGACGGCAGCTACACCTACACGCTCGACAACGCGAACCCGGTCGTCCAGCACCTGCTCCCCGGCGAGACGCTGACCGAGGCGGTGAGCTACACCATCACCGACGCGGACGGCGACACCTCGACGGCCACCATCACCATCACCATCGGCGCCGCCGACGACGGCGTGTCGCTGGTCCTCGACGACGGCAACGGCCCCGGCAGCACCGGCGAGGCCACCGTCAGCGAACGCGGACTGGGCGACGGCGGCGACCCGAGCGAGACCACCACCGGCCGCTTCGTGATCCGCACGCCCGACGGCCTCGGCAACCTCGAGGTCGCCGGCACCACCCTGACCCCGGCGCAGCTGGCGCAGCTCGGTACGACCGCGATCACCGTCGTGACCGACAAGGGCCTGCTCACGCTCACCGGCTACGACCCGGCGACCGGTGCCGTCACCTACAGCTACACCCTGACCGGCCGGCAGCCGCACGCGGGCGGCGAGGTGACGGACGACATCGCCATCGTCGTGCGCGACCGCGACGGCGACACCAGCGCGGGCAGGCTGCGCGTGCTGGTGATCGACGATGTGCCGACCGCGCGCGACGACGCCGCGTCGGTCGACACCACGCGGCCGGGCGCCTCCACTGTCGGCGGCAACGTGTTCGGGCCGAACGGGCGCGGACCGGGCGACGTCGGCGACCGCATCGGTGCCGACGTGGTGGCCGAGCCCGTGACCGCCTTTTCCTTCGAGGGGCGCCCCGGCGTGATCGGCGGCGGGGCGCTGGCCGGCGCCTACGGCAGCCTGCGCATGAATGCGAACGGCAGCTACAGCTACGAGGTGGACACCGGCAACGCCCGCGTCGCCGCGCTCAGCGACGGCCAGACGTTGACCGAGGTGTTCAGCTACACCATCACCGATGCGGACGGCAGCACCAGCACCGCCCAGCTGGTGGTGACGATCCGCGGCGCCTCGCAGTTCCGCCCGCCGGAGGGCGACCAGGTCTTCCCGATCGAGTGCCCGGCGCAGCAACGCGTCATCGCGCAGGGCATGGCGCCCGCGCTCTTCGTGCAGTTCTCGGTGCACGAGTCGCAGCGGGTCAGCCAGGAGGCCCTGGCATCGATCGCGGCGCGCGTGGCCGGCGGGGCGTCGTACAGCGCCTTCGACCAGAACGCGCTGCCCGGCGTCGGCCAGGACATGAGCAACATCCAGCACGTCAGCCGCGACGGCGTGGCCGCCTCGCTGCGGCTGCTGGAGGACCTGCGGCAGAGCCTGGCGCTGCGCGGACTCGGGGCCGGCCTGCCGGACGGCGGCAATGCGCTGTTCGGCGACTTCCCCGCCTTCGCCGCTCCGGAGGAAAAGGCCGCGCCGCCCGCACAGGGCGGTGGCGAGCGCATCGTGGTGCCCGGGGCCAGGACCTCGGCCGCGCCGCTCGACGCGCACGCGCCGCATGCGGAGCTCATCCGCCTGCCGGCCGCGGCCCACGCCGCCGACGTTGCCGAATCGGCGGCGCGGCCGGCCGATGCCGCGCGCTCCTTCTCCGGCCGGCTGGCCGCGAGCGCTGCCGAACGCGGCACCGTGCGCGACCTCGTTCGCGTGCAGCAGCACGAGCCGGTGCGCGTCACGGTACAGGGAGCCCGGTCGTGATCGCAAGCGCACCCATCGGATCCATCTTCCAAACCCAACATGAGAGACCCAGCGTGAAGAAATCGAAGCCATCGAGAGTCCCCGTCGTCCCCACCCTGATGGCAGTGGCCGTTGCCGTCCTCCTCGCCGGCTGCAGCGTCAACCCGGTCCAGGTAACGCCCGACGAGGTGGCGCAGCGCGTCGCCAACGACCAGGCGCAGATGTACAAGGACCAGGCGCCGGTCGCCGCGCCCATCAGCTACTCCGACGCACTGGCCCGGGCGCTCAAGTACAACCTCGACTACCGCCTCAAGCTGATGGAGAGCGCGCTCGCACGCGGCCTGCTCGACGTCTCGGCCGCCGACATGCTGCCCAAGCTGGTGGCCGATGCCGGCTACAACGACCGCAGCAACGATTCGGGCGGCACCAGCATCGGCATCGAGGACCGCGTCGTGAGCCTGCGGCCCTCCACCTCGGAGGAACGCTCGCACTACTACGGCCGCGCCACGCTGTCGTGGAATGCACTCGACTTCGGCCTGGCCTACTTTCGCGCCAAGCAGGCGGCGGACGAGGTCAACATCGCCGATGAGCGCCGCCGCAAGATCCTGCAGAACATCGTGCAGGACGTGCGTAACGCCTACTGGCGCGCGCTCGGTGCGCAGCGGCTGCTCTCCGACGCCGACCAGCTCGCCACCCGCATCGAGGACGCACTCGCGAAGTCGCGCGAAGCCGAGCGCGCCGGCGCGCTGCCGCCCGCGCAGGGCCTGGCCTACCAGCGCGCGCTGCTCGACGCGATGACGCTGGTCAACCTCAAGCGCCAGGAAATGCAGTTCGCCAAGCGCGAGCTCGCCGCGCTCATGAGCCTGCCGCCCGGCACCGAGTTCACCCTGGTCGACGGCCCTGCGGATGCGCTGGCGCCCGCCACGCTCGACGTCGACAAGCTCGAACGCGCGGCGCTGGAGAACCGGCCCGAGCTGCGCGAGGAGGACTACAAGGCGCGCGTCGGCGTCAACGAGACCAGGAAGCAGATCGCCGCGCTGTTTCCCAGCCTCAACCTGTATGCCGGCCCGCGCTACGACTCCAACGACCTGCTCTACAACAACAGCTGGAGCGATGTCGGCGTGAGCGTCTCGATGGACCTGTTCCGCCTCGCGGCCATTCCGGCGATCAAGCGCACCAACGAAGCGCGGGTGCGCAACGACGAGGCGCGCCGGCTGGCGCTCTCGATGGCCGTGATCACGCAGGTGCGCGTGTCGGTCGAGCGCTACAAGCTGGCCCTGGTGGACCAGGAGCTCGCGGCCGAATCGAGCCGTGTGGACCAGCGGCTGGCGAGCGTCTCGCGCGCCGGCAGCAGCAACCGGCTCGAGAGCGAGCTCGAGTCCCTGCGCACCGATTCGCGTGCGCTGGTCTCGCGCTTCTACCTGGCCACCGCCTACGCCGCGACCCAGGCCTCCTATGCCCGCGTGCTCAACTCGGTGGGCATCGACCTCCTGCCCGACACCGTGACCGGCACCGACCTGCCGACCCTGGCGAAGGCCATCGACCACAGCCTGGCCGAAGGCGAGAAGGCGGCCTTCGTGCAGACAGCCGCGGTGCAGACCGCCAGCCGGCCGGTCGTTGTCCGCGTGGAGAACCTGCCGGCGGGCGTGAGCGAGGCCGCGGTGCGCGGCGCCGTCGAGCGCATCGTCATTCGCAACGACCTCCAGACGGGGCAGGGCGGCGACGCGCTGGCACTGACGCTGCGTTTCGAGCGCGTGGATTCGCGCGCCACCGCGCGTGCGCAGTGGCGCGTCACGCTGTCGGAGCCCGGCGGCCGGCAACTGCTGTCGCAGCGCTATGCGAGCTTCCTGCCCGACGCGCCGACCGAGAGCGCGCTCGGCGCCTTCGCCGAGGCGGCGACGCTGTCGGTGATCTCCGATGTGCGGCGCCTGTCGCGCAGTGGCGCCTCCGTGGCGCAGAAGCCGTGAAGAGGACCGCCAGGTCCCTCGGCCTGCTCGCGCTTTGCGTGTACGGGCTCGGCCTCCAGCAGGCCGCTGCCGAACCGGTGCCGGCGCGTGCGCCCCTGCAGGGCGCGCCCAGTGCCGCGCCGGTGCGCTTCCTTGTCGTGGCGTCGCAGGAAAGCGTCCTCTCCGCGTCGGTCCCGGGGCGCTTCGCCAAGGTATCGGCGAACCTGGGCGACACGGTGCGCAAGGGCCAATTGCTCGCCGCCTTCGATTGCGCCGAGATCCAGGCGCGCCGTGATGCGGCACGCGCCGAAGCCGAGGCGGCGCGGGTGCAGTACGAGGCCAAGATGAAGCTGCAGGGCCTGCAGTCGGCGGCCGAGGTCGAAGTCGAGCTCGCTGCGGCCAACGTCAACAAGGCGCAGAGCCAGATCCGCATCTTCGACGCGCAGCTGGGCCAGTGCGCCTTCGTGGCCCCGTTCGCGGGCAAGGTGGCGCGCGTCCATGTCAAGGTGGGGCAGGGCGTGAATCCCGGTGCGCCGGTGGTGGAGCTTGTCGGCAGCGGCCCGCTCAAGGCGCGGATGAACGTGCCCTCGCAATGGCTTGCCTGGCTCCAGCCGGGCGAGCGGCTGGAAGGCATGGTCGACGAGACCGGCAGCGCCTGCGCGCTCAAGGTCACGCGTGTGGCCGGCCGCGTCGATGCGGTGAGCCAGACGGTGGAGATCGAGACCGAGCTCGCCAGTGCCAGCGGCCAGGTGCTGCCCGGCATGAGCGGCCAGGTTCGCGCGCCGGTGCGGCGTCGAGCCTCGCCCGCCGCCGAATGAATCCATGACGGACCTGGCCTTCCATGCGCTGGCTGCGAAGGTGCGCGCGGCCGGCCGCGCGGCCGATCTCGCCTTCGTGATCTGCAACGAGACCCACGCGCTCGCCCGCTACCGGCAGGCGGCGCTGGTCGGCTACTTCGGCGCGCGGCGCACGCGGCTCGTGGGCCACTCGGGGCTGGCCGACGTCGAAGCGGATTCCCCCTATGCGCTGTGGCTGGCGGAGGTGGCCGACCACCTGCGGCCGCAGCTCGATGCATTGCCCGCCGCGGCGCCCGTGCTGGCGCTGGCGCCGTCGATGCTCCCGCCCGCGCTCGCCGCCTCCTGGGCCGACTGGCTGCCCGACCATGTGTGGGCGCTGCCGCTCGCGGGGCCCGACGGCCGCGTGCGAGCGGTCTTGTTCCTGGCGCGCGAGACCTCGTGGCCTGCCGAGTTCGACGCCGAGGCGCCCGAGTACCTGCTGCTGCAGGCGGCCGCGGTCTATGGCCATGCCTGGTGGGCGCTGACGGGCCGGCGCCGCTCCATCGGCACGCTGTGGCACGGGCTCTGGGCGCGCAAGGCGCTGCGCTGGTCGCTCCTGCTGATTCCGCTGCTGCTGCTCGTGCCGGTGCGCGAGTACGCGCTGGTGCAGGCCGAGGTGGTCTCCCTGCGCAGCCAGGTGATCGCCGCGCCGCGCGACGGTGTCATCAAGCGCATGGCGGTGCCGCCCAACACGCCGGTCGAGGCCGGGCAGACCCTCGCCGAGCTCGACGACACCACGCTCTTGAACCGCCTGGCCGTGGCGCAGGCCGCGCTGGCCAGCGCGCGTCTCGAACTGCACCAGGCCTCGCAGCGCGCCATCGAATCGCAAGGCGCCAAGGCCGAGCTCAACCTGGCGCAGGGCAAGCTGCGCGAGCGCGAGGTCGAGGTGGCCGGCTTGCAGCGCGAAGTGGCGCAGTTGTCGATCAAGGCGCCGGCGCAGGGCGTGTTCGTCTATTCCGATCCCGACGACTGGGCCGGGCGGCCGGTGCAGACGGGGGAGCGCGTCGGGCTGCTGGCCGACCCGGCCACTCTGGGCGTGCAGGCGTGGGCGCCGGTCAGCGAGGCGGTCAACCTCGCGCCGGGCGCGCCGATGACGCTGTTCCTGCGCGTCGCGCCGCTCGATCCTGTCTCCGCGCGTCTCGACTATGCCGGCTACCAGGCCGTCGAGGCGCCGAACGGGGTTGCGAGCTACCCGCTGCGCGGACATCTCGAGGAGACGGCGCCCGTCACCCGGATCGGGTTGCGCGGCACGGCGCGCGTGTCGGGCGACTGGATCGTGCTGGGCTACCTGATGTTCCGGCGCCCCTTCGCGGCGGTGCGGGAGTGGTGCGGATGCTGAGCCATGCCACCGCCGCGCCTGCGCCCTGGCCCTCGCTGCGCGAGGAGCTGCAGATCCATGCGGCGGGCGCGAACCGCGACGGTTCGCCCGCGTGGCACATCTGCGACCCGGTGCGCAATCTCTTCTTCCGCATCGGCTGGCTCGAGTTCGAGATGCTGCAGCGCTGGCGCCTGGCCGATTCGCAACGCATCGCCCGCGAGGTCGCGGATGCCACCACGCTGGCGCCCGCGCCCGATGACGTGGACGGGTTCCGAAGCTTCCTCGAGCGCCACCAACTGCTGCGCGCAGCGCGGCAGAAGGCGCCGATGCCGCTCTGGCGATGGCTGCTCGACAACTACCTGTTCATCCGCATCCCGCTGGTGCGCCCGGCGATGTCGCTGGAGCGGCTCCTGCCCTGGGTCGGGTGGCTGTTCACGCGCTGGTTCGCGGGCCTGAGTGCACTCGCCGCAGTTGGCGGCCTGGTGCTCGCGGCGCGGCAATGGGACACGGTGGAAGCCAACCTCCGCGGCGCGCTGAGCTGGGACGGCGTGGTGGGCTTCGCCGGCGCGCTGATCGTCTCCAAGCTGCTGCACGAGCTGGGCCATGCGCTGGTCTCCACCAAGCTGGGCCTGCGCGTGGGCCACATGGGCGTGGCGCTGCTCGTGATGTGGCCCATGGCCTACACCGACACCGGCGAGAGCTGGAAGCTGGAGCGTTCGCGCCATCGCTTTGCCATCGCCTCGGCGGGCATCGCCTCCGAACTCGTGCTGGCGACGTGGTCGACCCTGCTCTGGGCCTTCCTGCCCGATGGCGACCTGCGCAGCGCGCTGTTCTTCCTGGCGACCACCGCCTGGGTGATGACCTTGCTCATCAACGCCAGCCCCTTCATGCGCTTCGACGGCTACTACATGCTCGCCGACGCGATCGACTTCCCGGGCCTGCATGAGCGCGCGGGGCAGCAGGCGAGGCATTTCCTGCGGCGCTGGCTGCTCGGCCTGGACGACCCCCTGCCGGAGGCGCTGTCGACGGGCTTGCGTCGGCTGCTGATCGCCTTCGCCTTCGCGACCTGGCTCTACCGGCTGGTGCTGTTCGTCGGCATCGCGGTGGTGGTCTATCACGCCTTCTTCAAGGCGCTCGGCGTGTTCCTTTTCTTCGTCGAGATCGGCGTCTTCGTCGGCCGCCCGGTGATGGCGGAACTGCGCGTGTGGCGCGAGCGCCGCGCCGAGATCCCGCGCCGGCGCAAGCTAGGATGGCTGCTCGCTGTCGTGGCGGCGGGGCTGGTGCTGTGGATGCCGTGGCATGCCGGCATCCGCGCGCCGGGCGTGATCAAGGCCGGCTCGGAGCAGCCCGTGTATTCGCCCTTCGCGGCACGCGTGACGGCACTGGACATCGCGGATGGCGCCGACGTCCAGCCCGGTCGCGAACTGCTGATGCTCGATGCCCCGACCCAGGCCGAGGAACGCGACAAGGCGCGCGCCCTGGCCCTGGCCTATACGCGCGCCGCGCGCGGTGCGCTGGGCCTGGACGAAGGCCCGGCAGCGCAACTGGCCGTGGCCGAGCAGCAGGCGAGCCGCTGGGAGGCCGAGGGCCGCGCGCGCGAGGCCGAACTGCTCCGGCTGCGGCTGGTGGCCTCGCAGGCCGGCGAGGTGCGCGACGTCGATCCGCTGGTGGGCCCGGGCACCTGGGTTGCGCCGTCGCAGCTCATCGCGATGGTGGTCGACGGGCAGCGCTGGCGCGTCGAGGCGCTGGTGCCCGAGCATGACCGGCAGCGCCTGTCGCAGGGCAGCACGGCGACGGTCATCGTCAAGGGGCGCACGCGCAAGCTGCAAGGGCAGGTGCGCGCCATCGACGGCAGCCCGGTCAAGCGCCTGCCGCACATGCTGCTGGCGCAGGATCACGGCGGCCCGATCGCACTCAACCCGACGCGGCCGAAGACCGAGCTGAGGCCGGCGCAGGCGTGGTTCCGCGTGCTGGTGGAGGGCGAATCGGAGACCCCGCTTGCCGCGGTGCGCGAGGTGGCAGTGCACTTCGAAGGCACGCGCGAGAGCATCGCGCGCAACTGGATCGACAACGCCCTGTCGGTCGTGATTCAGCAGTCGGGATTCTGAATCATGTGCAGAGGCAAAGAGGCGCAGACGCGCGACCCCGGCCGGCAGTCACGACTTGCTCGCGCGCGGGTCGCGCAGGCACGGCCACGACTTCCTGAAGCGTTGGACCATCCGGGTCTTGCAGGCGCTGTCGCGCTCGGTCTCGAGCGCGGCGATGACGATCCACTGGGCCGGATCGAGGTGAAGGTCTTCGGCCAGCGCACCCGCGATCACGGGCGAGAGCCGGCCCCGGCTTCGCGCGGTGCGCAACGCTTCTTCCGAGAGGCCCAGGCGAAGCGCCCAGGCACGCAGGTTGTCTTGCTCGAGCGCCTTGTCCAGGAGATCCATCGTCGTGGGCGCCGGGCAGGCGGAAGGTGGCTGGTTGAAGATGCTGGTCATGATCGAAGGGCGTGCGGTGCCTACAGGCACTGGCCCGCCGAGCAGGCGGCCAGTTTTCTTCCAGGACAAGGGCGGGCGAAGCGCTCGAGCATGGCCCGGCCCAGCCGGGTGATCTCGTCGACCGTCGCCGGCAACTGCCGCTGGCCGCGATGCAGGTCGCCGGGCGAATGCGCGGCTTCCGGGATGGCGGCCTTGATGGAGCCCGCCAGTTTCAGGATCCTCAAGGTCTCGATGTCGCCATCGTCGACGACACGGATGGGCAGCTTCGTGTTCGCGAGGCGCTGCAGCAATTCGAGAGGTTGGGGGAAAGAGCCGTGGGACGCTTCGTTCCTTGGTGCGCTGTGGGACGTGTGCATGCGTTCGGAAAAGTTGGAAGTTCAAGAGGGCAGGCGTCTGACCTTGCCCGCACGCACCCGGGCCGGGTGTGTCTGGAGCGTGAATGTAGGCAAGCCGTGCACGCCAGACAATCGAATTGACAATGCCTAAGAATTGGTTGGGAAGAGCGAGGGCGGCGTCATCCGGGATGGGCGACGGGCAGGTGTGCAGTCCTGCACGAGCGGGCCGGAATTGACATTCCTTGACAATCCGCCGCCGCTTCCGCGTCACTGTGACCGGTACACTTTCTTGCTAATCGAAGCCCCAATGCGTTGCGGGCGCTCAACAAAAAGGTAGTACAAGAAATGCGAGTTGCCGCACTGGACGACGACGTCGATCAGCTCGACCTCGTCAGGTGCACTTTGCAAGCGATCGGGCACGACTGCCACGTCTTCTCTGAAGGTACCGCCCTGCGGCGCGAGCTGCAGCGCGAGACCTTCGATCTCCTGGTCCTGGACTGGCACCTGCCCGACATCACCGGCCCGGAGATCGTGCGATGGGTCCGGGCCAACGTGCAGGCGCGCATTCCGATCCTCTTCGTCACCAATCGCCATGAAGAGCGCGACGTGGTGGAGGGCCTGACCGCGGGAGCGGACGATTTCATGGTCAAGCCGGTGCGCGTCGGCGAACTGGCAGCGCGCGTGCGGGCGCTGCTGCGGCGGGCCTACATGGACCCGCCGCCCGAAGAGCAGGTATGGGGACGCTATCGCTTCGTGCTGGCGAGCCGGCAGCTGGAGATCGACGGCAAGCCGGTGGCGCTGACGCAGAAGGAGTTCGACCTGGCCTTGTTCCTGTTCAGGAACGCGGGGCGGCTGATCTCGCGCAAGCATTTGCTGGAAACGATCTGGGGCGTCGCCAATCCACCCGGGACCGAGCTGATGTCGCGCTCGCTCGACACGCACATCTCCCGCGTGCGAACCGTGCTCGGCCTGCGTCCCGAGAGCGGCTATCGCCTGGCTTCCATCTACGGGCAGGGCTACCGCTTCGAAGTGCTCGGCAACGATGAGAACCATGTCGCGTGAGGGGGCGGCGCGAGCCGCACGCCGCCACGCGAGCCGCATCGGGCAGTGCCTCGCCGCCTTGCAGCTGGCGCTGCACGCGCTGGCCTTCTCGCCGCCGGCCGCCGCCGCCGAGCCGGACCTCGTGCATGCCGTGCAGGCCGGCGAGACGCTCTATGGACTGGCCGAGCAATACACGGGCCGGTCCGATCGCTGGCAACTGCTGCAGCAGCACAACGGGATCGCCGATCCGCATCGCATCGAGCCGGGTACGCGCGTGCGCATCCCGGCTGCGCTGCTGGCCTTTGCGCCGAGCTTCGCGACGGTGGAGTACGTCACGGGCGAGGTCCGCCAGTTCGCCGTCCCGGAGGCGCAGGCCCAGCCCGTGCAGGCGGGCGCGCGCCTGCCGGAGGGCACCCGCATCGAAGTCGGATCCGATGGCTACATGCGCCTCGCGCTGAGCGATGGCTCGGTGGTGCGCGTACCGGCGAACTCGACGGTGCGGCTCGCCGGCGTCCGCCGTCAGGAGGCGCTGCAGGCCAACGAAACCCTGATCCAGCTCGATGCCGGCCGTGTGGATGTCTCGGCGCAGCCGCTGCGCGGCGGATCGGGCCGCTTCGAGATCCGCACGCCGCTGGCCGTGGCGAGCGTGCGCGGTACGGAGTTCGGCGTAGCCATCCAGCCCGATGCCGGCGTCACCGGCGAGGTCATGCACGGCGCTGTCGATCTGAAGGGTCGCGCGCGCAGCCCGGGCCCGCGCGGCCTGCGCGAGCAGCGCCTGCAGGCAGGCGAGGGCGCACGCGTGAGCCAGGCCGGCACGGTGGGGCCCGTGCGCCAGCTGCCCGCGGCACCCGATCTTGCAACGTTGCCGGCCACCATCACCGATGCCGACTTCGTTCGCCTGCCGCTGCCTGTGCGGCCGGGCGTGGCGGCCTACCGGGTCCGCATCGCCAGGGACCCGGCGATGGAGCAGGTCGTGCGCAACGGCGTGTTCGATGCCGGCGAGCTGCGCTTCGCCGGCCTCGACGATGGCGACTACACCGTGGGTGCGCGCGGCGTGGACGCGGAAGGCCTCTCCGGCCTCGAGAGCACGCGCGCGATCCGCGTCAAGGCGCGGCCGGTCGCGCCGCTCTCGCAAGGGCCTGCGCCGGGCGAGAGAATCGTCGGCAGCAGGGTCGAGTTCAACTGCGCGCAGCCGGCCGGCATCCGGCGCTTCAGGCTGCAGGTCGCGAGCGACGAGTCCTTCCAGGACTTGCGCGTCGACGATCCGGAGCTCCAGGAGTGCCGGCGCACCGCCCAGTTGCCTGCGGGCCGCTACTTCTGGCGCGTGGCTTCCGTCGCCCTGACGCCGGATGGAAAGACCGACCAGGGGCCGTTCAGCGCAGGCCGGCGCTTCGATGTGGTGGAGCCGCCGCCGGTGCCGCCGCCGCCCAGGTTCGGCGACGCCGACGGGGCGCTGCAGCTCTACTGGTCCGCGCTGCCCGGCTACGGCTACCGCGTGGAGGTGGCGCGCGACAGCGCCTTCGCGGACGTCGTCCATGCAGAGACGCACTCCGAGGCCTTCCTGCACCTGAAGGCGCTGCCGCCCGGCACCTATTACGTGCGGATGCAGGCCATCACGCCGCAGGGCGATGCGGGCGTCTTCTCGGTGTCGCAGGCGGTGCGGATCGGTCCGGTGGTGCGCGATGCGAGCGGCAGTGCCGTTCATGACGGCGACGGCCGCCCCATCGGCCGGCAGTAGCGCCGCGCCGCACTTTCTGCGAAGACGCATCCGCCGCGCATGCCGGGCCATCGCACCACCGTCTCGTCGCTTCGCTTCCCGTGGCGCTGGCTCGAATGGCTGGGCTTGGCGATCCTCGTCGCGAGCCTGGTCCTCGTCGTGGACCGCACCGGATGGCTGCAGGGGCCGAACCGCTGGCTGCAGGACGCGCTGATGTTCCTGCAGGCCCGCCCCGCCGATCGCAGCGAAGTGGTGATCGTCGCGATCGACGACAAGAGCATCGCGGCCCTGGGCCGATGGCCATGGCGGCGCTCCTTCCACGCCCAGCTGATCGACCGCATCGACAAGGATGGGCCGCGCGCGATCGGCATGGACCTGCTCCTGATCGAGCCGGACCAGCGCTTCCCCGCCGACGATGCCGCGCTCGCCGCCGCGCTGGGCCGCAGCGGCAAGGTGGTGCTTCCGCTGATGATGCAGAGCCACAACGCCGAGCCGGTGGTGGTGGGGCCGTTGCCCGTCCTGCGCCGCCGCGCGGGCGCGCTCGGGCATGTGCACCTGGCCATCGATGACGACGGCGTGGCCCGCAGCGTGTACCTGCGCGAGGGCCTGGCCGGACGCCAGTGGGACCACTTCAGCGTCGCCATGCGCAAGATCGGCGAAGACCTGGCCGATGCGCCGCCTCGAAAGGGCGAGGCCGAACCCGCCGATGCGGACGGCGTGCCCGCCTGGCAGCGCTCGCGCCGGCTGACGATCTCCTTTGCGGGGCCACCCGGGCATTTGCGGCAGGTGTCCTATGTCGACGTCCTGGACGGCGCGGTGGCGCCGGGCACCTTCAAGGGCAAGTACGTGGTGATCGGCGCCACAGCGGCCGGGCTGGGTGACCTGTACGCCACGCCGGTCTCGAACCGCTCGAGGCTGATGTCCGGCGTCGAGCTGTCGGCGAACGTGCTCGACAGCCTCGAGAGCGGTCGCAGCATGGCCCCGCTGCCTGCGCGGCTGAACGCGGCGTTCAATCTCCTTCCGGCGCTGCTCGCGTTGGCGGGCATGGCCTTCGCCGGGCCGCTTGCGGCACTGCTGCTCACGCTGACGCTGTTGCTGCTGCCGGTGGCCGCCGCTGCGGGAGCGGCGCGCTTCGGCCTGCAGTTCGCGCCTGCCGCAGGCATGCTCGGCGTGGCCGCCGCCTACGGGCTCTGGAGCTGGCGAAAGCTGGATGCCGCCACCCGCTACCTGATGGACGAATTCAGGCGCCTGCACGCCGACGGCCGCATGGCGGGCCCGTCCGGCGCCGCGCTTGGCAGCGGAGATTTCGTCGGCCGTCGCATCGATGCGATGGGGCAGGTGGCGCAGCAACTGAGAAACCTGCACCGCTTCGTCCGCGACAGCCTCGAGGGCCTCCCGGACGCGACGCTGGTGTGCGACAAGGGAGGGACCGTCCTTCTCGCCAACGCGGCAGCGGCCCGGCACTTCGGTGTCGAAGCCGGCGCTGAGCTGCGCGGCGCGCATGCGCCGGCCCTGATGGAGGACGTGCTGTCGCGGGCGGATCATCAGCCGGTGGTCACCGCCGAGCGCTTCGCGGCTGGCGCCGAGGCGCATTCCGCTGCGGCGCGCGACGGGGCGGAGCGCGAGCTGCTGGTGCAGCAGGCACCCTCGTTCAGCGGCGACGGAGAGCACTTGGGCTGGATCGTCTCGCTCGTGGACGTGACGCCGATGCGGCAGGCCCAGCGCCAGCGCGACGATGCGATGCGCTTTCTCACCCATGACATGCGCGCGCCGCTGGCTTCCATCCTCGCGCTGTTGAGCCTGCAGCGAGAAAATCCCTCTGCACTGGCACCGGAGCAGTTCCAGGAGCGCATCGAACGCCATGCCAGGAAGGCGCTGGGGCTCTCGGACGATTTCACGCAACTGGTGCGCGCCCAGTCGCACAGCTACCGCTTCGAGTCCTGCAACCTGGTGGATGTGCTGCTCGAATGCGTGGACGATGCATGGGAAGCGACCCGGCGCCATGGGATCGAGATCGTCATGTCGCCTGCTGCGGACGTGGCGCACAGCCGCATCGACCGGGATCTCGTGGCCAGGGCCATCACCAATCTCCTGGGCAACGCGCTCAAGTTCTCGCCCGCGGGATCGTCGATCCGCTGCGCCATCGAGCCGCTGCCGCTCGAATGGGCGGTGCTCGTACAGGACGAAGGACCGGGCATCGACGAGGAGCTTCGGGCCCATCTCTTCGAGCCCTTTGCAAGGGGTCGCGCAGGGTTCCACGTCGAGGGAGCGGGCCTCGGGCTGGCCTTCGTCAAGACGGTGGCCCAGCGGCACGGAGGCAAGGTGGTGCTGGAGAGCGCGCCGGGGCAGGGCAGCGCGTTCAGGCTGGTCCTGCCGCGGGCCTGAAGCGGGAGAAGCATGGTTGACATGAACTCCACACTTCGGAGACCCGCACATGGCTGGCCGACGCTCGCGGCCTCATGATGGAAGCTAACGCACCCTGCCTCGTCGAACAAGATTCACGATCGCGAGCAGGATGACGGCACCGATCAGCGAGGCCACGAGCCCCATGACGCTGAAGTCGTTCTGGTTGACGGTCGCGGAGCCCAGCAGGGGCGCGATGAGCCAGCCGCCGAGGACCGAACCGACGATCCCCACCACCACGTTGAGGATCATGCCCTGCTGCGCATCCGTCCTCATGATCATGCTGGCGATCCACCCGATGATGCCGCCGACGATCAGCCAAATGATTATGTTCATCTTGTTCTCCAGGCAGTTGTGGGATCAGCGGCGGCCGCGCATCGCGCTCATGAGCAGCGCACCCAGGATGACGCCGCCTGCCGCTGCGATCGCGACGGCGCGGCCTGGTTGTTCGGACACGTAGTGAGTGCCTTGCTCGGCGGCTCTGCCCATCTGCTCCTTCGCCGCCGTCAGCTTCTTGCCGGCGGCATTGACTGCGTTCTGGGCGTACTCCTTTCCGGAGTCGATCACCTGGCGCGCTGCCTGCCTGGCGAGTTCAGCGGCGTTGGCCTTTTCCTCAGCGGTCTGGTTGATCGGTTGCGACGAACCGGACGTTTCGGACTCGGGATAGTTTTCCATGGCAGCTCCTTCGATGAAAGGATGAAAAGGCGGTCGAACCGACCGGCGGACCTATTGATACGACGCCACGGATAGTGGCCACCGTCGGCGCTCAGCCGCAGCGCGTGTAGGGCGGTGGCCTATCGGGAACATCCACGCTCCGCCGGGACTCGCCCTGGGCGCTCAAGCCCCGCCTGCGCTTGCGCTGCGTCCGCTCCTACGCGGGCATTGCGAAGCTCGCGTCACTCTGGCTTCCACTCTGAAAGACTGAAGGAAGCGCCATGAAAGACCAGCCGAAGACGCCGCAGCGGAACACGTCCACGCCTGCGCAGAAAGCCATGAAACAGCAGGCGAAGACGCCCGCCGAACGCGGTGAGATCGTGGGGCCCAACGACGGGCCCGCGACGACGGCCAGGAACCAGCCGGTTCGACCCGGCGACGCCGGCGTCGGCGAGTCAGGGAACCAGGGCAGCTCGCCGTACCAGGACCGCAAGCGGCCGGAGGAGTCCGAGCGCGAGAACGATTGATGCGCCTCGCGATGTCAGGCCGGACGCCGGCCGATCATCATCAGCAAGGCCGTCAACGCCATGAGTGTCAACAGGGCGCCGAGCCCCATCGCGGTGGCAGGCAGTCCGATGAGCCCCGTGCAGAGGCCCGCCGCGATGGCCGGCACGCTGAAGGCCAGGTAGCTCAGCACGTAGAACCCGGCCATCAGCGCGGCGCGTTCCTGAGGTTCGGCCAGCGATACGAGGCTGCGCAGCGAACCGCTGAACGCCGAGCCGAAGCCCAGCCCCGCGATCGCCGCGCCGATGAAGAACGCGGCCGTCGAATGCAGCGCGATGCCGGCGAGGCTCGTGACGAGGCCCAGCGTCAGCGCGGCGGCGCCGACCACCAGCGCCCTGCGCGGCGGCCACTGGCGCACTGCGAAGATGGCCGCGGCGCTGCTGAGCACCATGGCCGTGATCAACAGGCCGCCGACCAGGGGCGCATCGTTGCCGGTGACGACGCGCGCCAAAGTAGGTCCGAGCGAGAGGTAGAAGCCGCCGAGCGCCCATTGCGCCGTGTTGACGGGCAGCACCTGCCACAGCATGGGGCGAGCGCGTGCGGGAATCGCGATGCTGGGCCGGAGCGAGCGCCATGCGCCCGGCCTGCGCACGACCGTTTCGGGCAGGTACAGCGCGGCGAGCATCTGCAACGCGAAGACGAGCATCAGCAGGTCGAACACGAGGCGTGTCGGCGAGGGCGCAAACTGCACCAGCACGCTGGTGCCGAACGCGCCGGCCGCCATGCCGACCATCGGGGCCACGCCGTTGACGAGGGGGCCGCGCTCGCGGTGCAGGTCGAGCAAGCCCGCGCTGAGCGCGCCGGTCGCGATCCCGGTAGCGATGCCCTGCAGGACGCGCGCCGACAACAGCCACGCGACCGAGTCCGCCCGCCAGAACAGCACCGTCGCGGCAATCTCCAGCACCAGCGCTCCCAGGATCACTTCGCGCCGTCCGCGATGATCGGACAGGCTGCCGAAGACCAGCAGTGCCGCGAGCAGGGCGAACGCATAGCTCGAGAAGACCACCGTCAGCATCAGTGCGGAGAAGCCCCAGGCTTCACGGTAGAGCGCATAGAGCGGCGATGGAGCGGTCGACGCCGCCAGAAAGCTGACCAGCAGCGAGGCCTTGAGCCAGAGGGCCGGGCCGTGGCCCAGGCGCGTTTGAGGCCAGCTTGTGGCAGGGGGAGCGTGGACGGTCGGGACGGGCTGCATCGAAGTTCCTCAGGCTACATAAAAGCAAAAAAATAGCGTTTGTGGATTGTGAGGGGTTTTTGCTCTTAACGCAATTCCTTTGCTTTAGAATGGTTTCATGAGCTCACTCCCCGCTTCCCGCCCCGGTGGACGCAGTGCCCGCGTCCAGGTCGCGGTCCACAAAGCAACGCGCGAACTGCTCGACGAGCAGGGCCGCGCATCGGTCACCGTGCCCATGATCGCGGCGCGTGCAGGGGTCACGCCGTCGACGATCTACCGGCGCTGGGGCGATCTCGCGGAGCTGCTCGCGGACGTCGCCGTCGAGCGCCTGAAGCCGGACAGCGAGCCGCTCGACACCGGCAGCCTGAAGGGGGACCTGCTGGCGTGGGCCGACCAGTTCCGCGACGAGATGTCCTCCGAGCTCGGGCGCGCGATGGTGCGCGATGTCGTTTCGGCACGCGGCATGGAGGCCTTGGGAGAGCCCTGTCCGTGCGCCGTGTTCGCGAAGAGCCAGCTCGAGGCCATCATCGAGCGGGGCAGGGTGCGCGGGCAGCAGGTCCCGGCGGTCGATGCGCTGATGGACCGCGTCGTCGCGCCGATCGTCTACCGGATGATGTTCGGCCTGCCGATGGCGACGCCGAAGGACGTCCGCAGCTGGGTCGAGGCGTGCGCGAAAGAGGCGGCATGCGAATCCTCGAGCTGAAGCGCCGGCTTCGCGAAGCCGGCGCGGGCCCCATTCACGAGCACCGGATCTTGCGGCTATGGTCCCATGCGCTGCCGCGCGACAGTGGCAAGCGGCAGCCGGCGAGCTTCTTCCCTTCTTCGCTGCTGGCGGCCCTCCCGGGCATCGAGGCCGAGCTGGCGGGACTGGCGCGCATCCACGCCGTCCATGCCGGCGCCGATGGTTCCGAGCGGTTGCTCGTGGCCCTCGCAGACGGCCAGACCGTCGAGAGCGTCCTGCTGCCCCGCGCCGGCTTGTGCGTCTCCTCGCAAGTCGGGTGCGCTGTCGGATGCCAGTTCTGCATGACGGGCCGCGACGGATTGTTGCGCCAGCTGGGGAGTTCCGAAATCGTTGCCCAGGTCGCCCTCGCGCGCCTGCGCAGGCCGGTACGCAAGGTGGTGTTCATGGGCATGGGCGAACCGGCCCACAACCTGGACAACGTGATGGAGGCCATCGACCTGCTCGGCACGGCAGGCAACATCGGCCACAAGAACCTGGTGTTCTCCACCGTGGGCGATGCACGCGTTTTCGAGAGACTTCTCCAGGGACGCGTGCGGCCGGCGCTGGCCCTTTCTTTGCACACGACCAGGGCCGACTTGCGCAGAAAGCTCCTTCCGCGCGCGCCGGACATGACGCCCGATGAACTGGTCGCCGCGTGCGAACGCTATGCCCGGGCCACCGGCTACCCCATCCAGTACCAGTGGACGCTCCTGGAGGGTGTCAATGACGGGCAAGAGGAAATCGAAGGCGTCGTCCGGCTGCTCTCCGGCAAGTACGCCGTGCTGAACCTGATCCCCTTCAACGCGGTGGATGGCGTTGCCTTCAGACGCCCCTCGTGGGAGCAGTGCAAACAGATGGCCCGCACGCTGCACCAACTGGGCATCCTGACCAAGCTGCGCTATTCGGCCGGCCAGGACGTCGACGGGGGCTGCGGCCAGCTGAGGGCGCGCACCGTTCACGTTCACGCCATCGGCGGCAACCGTGCCAGCAACTTGTCCAGCGTGATCGGATAGTCGCGCACCCTGGCGCCGGTCGCGTTGTAGACGGCGTTGGCCACCGCGGCGCCGACGCCGCATATGCCGAGTTCGGCGACCCCCTTGGCCTTCATCGGCGAAGAGATCGGATCTGTTTCGTCCAGGAAGATCACGTCCTGGTGAGGGATGTCGGCGTGTACCGGCACCTCATAGCCAGCCAGGTCATGGTTGACGAAGAAGCCGCGGCGCTTGTCGAGCGCGAGCTCCTCCATCAGCGCGGCCCCGGCGCCCATCGTCATCGCGCCGATCACCTGGCTGCGCGCGCTCTTCGGATTCAGGATGCGGCCGCAAGCGCAGACGGCGAGCATGCGCCGGATCCGGATCTCGCCCGTGGCGGCATCGACACCGGCTTCCACGAAGTGCGCGCCGAAGGTCGACTGCTGGTACTTCTTGTCGAGGTCGCCGTACTCGATGGCGTCCTCTGCCACCAGGCCGTTCGGCCCCGCGGCCTGGGCGAGCGGGACCGCGCGGTCGCCGGCGCGCACCATGCCGTCGGTGAACTCCACGTTGGCCGACGTGATACCGAGCTTCTGCACCACCGCCTCGCGCAGCTTCATGCAGGCCGCGTAGACGCCCGAGGTCGAATTGTTGGCGCCCCACTGCCCGCCGGAGCCGGCCGATACGGGAAAGGCCGAGTCGCCCAGGCGCACGAGCACCTTTTGCAGTGGAACGCCCATCGTCTCCGCGGCGGTCTGCGCGATGATCGTGTACGAGCCGGTGCCGATGTCCGTCATGTCGGTCTCTACCGTCACCATGCCGCGGTTGTCCAGGCGCACGCGTGCGCCGGACTTCGTCAGCAGGTTGTTACGAAAGGCCGCGGCGACGCCCATGCCGACCAGCCATCGCCCGTCGCGGACCTGGGCCGGCAGCCCGTTGCGGCGGCTCCAGCCGAAGCGCTCGGCGCCGGTGCGCAGGCATTGGATCAACTGGCGCTGCGAATAGGGGCGCTCCGGCTTCTCGGGGTCGACCTGCGTGTCGTTGAGGACGCGGAACTCGACCGGATCGAGACCCAGCTTCTCCGCCATCTCGTCCATCGCGATCTCCAGCGCCATCATGCCCGGGGCCTCGCCGGGCGCGCGCATGGCATTGCCCTCGGGCATGTCGAGCACCGCCAGCCGCGTCGTCGTCAGCCGGTTCGCGCCGGCGTACAGCAGCCGCGTCTGGTTGACGGCGGTCTCCGCCTGGCCATCGGGCAGGTCGCCGGACCAGCCCTCGTGGGCAATGGCGGTGATCTTGCCGTCGCGCCCGGCGCCGATGCGAATGCGCTGGATCGTCGCCGGCCGGTGCGTGGTGTTGTTCATCATCAGCGGCCGTGGGAGCGCCACCTTGACAGGCCGCCGTGCCGCCCGCGCGCCCAACGCGGCGAGCACCGCATCCGCGCGCACGAACAGCTTGCCGCCGAAGCCGCCGCCGATGAAGGGCGAGACCAGCCGGACGTTGGCCTTGGGAATGCCGAGCGTTTTTGCAACGTCGCCGGCGCCCCAGTCGATCATCTGGTTCGACGTCCAGACCGTGAGCTTGTCGCCCTTCCAGGCCGCGATCGAGGCATGCGGCTCCATCATCGCGTGCGACTCGTCGGGCGTGGTGTAGGTGGCGTCGATCTGCACCGGGGCCGCGGCGTACGCCGCGGCGAAATCGCCCACCTTCGACTCCGGCGGGCCGCTGAACTCCGTCGGCTTGGGCATCTGGGCCGAATCCTTCTGCGCAGCCAGGTCGAAGCGGCCTTCCGAGCGCGTGTACTCGATGCGCACCAGTTGCGCGGCGGCACGCGCCTGCTCGAAGGTCCTCGCGACGACCAGCGCCACCGCCTGGTGGTAGTGGTCGATCTCGGGCCCGCCCAGCAGCTTGGCCGTATTGAAGGTGCCCTTGTCGAGCTTGCCGGCATTGTCCGCGGTGACGATGGCCAGCACGCCGGGTGCCGCCCGCGCGGCGCGCAGGTCCATCGAGGCGATGCGGCCCTTGGCGATGCCGGCCCCCACAACGTATCCATAGGCCGCGTCAGGCGCCACATCGTGGCGCTCGTACGCGTAGGGGGCCGTGCCCGTGGTCTTGAGCGGGCCGTCGATCCGGTCCGTCGGCTTGCCGATCACCTTGAGCTGGTCGATCGGGTTGGTCGTGGCGGGGGTGTCGAACTTCATGGCTCAGGCCCTCGCTTGTGCCAGGACTGCGGCGATCGTTCGTTCCGCCAGCGGCAGCTTGAAGGCGTTGTCGTGCGTCGGCTGGGCACCCGCCAGCAGCCGGCCGGCAACCGCCTCGGCCCCTTGCGGCAGCGCAGCGTCGGCGGCCTCGTCGCGCCACGGCTTGTGCGCCACGCCGCCGAGGGCGACCCGGCCCGCGCCGTTGCGCTGCACGATCGCAGCCACGGAGACGAGCGCGAAGGCGTACGAGGCGCGATCGCGCACCTTGCGGTACAGCTGGGCGCCGCCTGCCGGCCGGGGCAGCGTGACCGCGGTGATCAGCTCGCCGCGCTCCAGTGCCGTCTCGATGTGCGGGGTATCGCCCGGCAGCCGGTGGAAATCGGCGATCGGGATGACACGTGCCCGGCCGTCGGGCCGCACGGTCTCCACCGTCGCGTCGAGCACGCGCATCGCAACCGCCATGTCACTGGGGTGGGTGGCGATGCAGGCCTGGCTGCTTCCGACCACCGCGAGTTGACGGCTCACCCCACCCAATGCGCTGCAGCCGCTGCCCGGCTGGCGCTTGTTGCACGGCTGGTCGGTGTCGTAGAAGTAGGGGCAGCGCGTGCGCTGCAGGAGGTTGCCGGCCGTGGTCGCCTTGTTGCGCAATTGGCCCGAGGCCCCGGCCAGCAGCGCCCGCGAGAGCACGCCGTAGTCGCGCCGCACGCGCTCGTCCGCGGCCAGCGTGGTGTTGCGCACCAGCGCCCCGATGCGAAGCCCGCCATCAGCCGTCGGCTCGATCCTGTCCAGCGCGAGGCCGTTCACATCCACCAGGTGCGTCGGCACCTCGATCTGCAGCTTCATCAGGTCGAGCAGGTTGGTGCCGCCGGCAATGAACTTCGCGGCCGGGTCGCGGGCCACGGCCGCGGCGGCTTGCGCCGGCGACTTCGCGCGCTCGTAGGTGAAGGGCTTCATGTCCTGACTCCGGCCACTTCGGACATCGCATCGATGATGTTGGAATAGGCGCCGCAGCGGCAGATGTTGCCGCTCATGCGCTCCCGAAGTTCCTCGGCAGAGAGCAGCGGCCGCGCCGCGAGGTCCGCGCTGACGTGGCTGGGAATGCCCTGGCGAATCTCGTCGAGCACGCCGACCGCCGAGCAGATCTGGCCCGGCGTGCAGTACCCGCACTGGTAGCCGTCGTGCTTCACGAAGGCGGCCTGCATCGGATGCAGGCTCCCGGGCGTGCCGAGGCCCTCGATGGTGGTGACCTTGCTGCCTTCATGCATCACGACGAGCGTCAGGCACGAATTGATTCGCACGCCGTCCACCAGGACGGTGCATGCGCCGCACTGCCCGTGGTCGCAGCCCTTCTTGGTGCCGGTGAGGTGCAGGTGCTCGCGCAAGGCGTCGAGCAGCGTGGTCCGCGTGTCGAGATCGAGCGTGCGGCGCGTGCCGTTCACCTCGAGGGACACCTTGGTTGCCGGCACAGTGCCGCCGGCAGCCGCAGCCGGTGCTGCGGTGGCATCTGGGGAGACGGTGGTCGTGGCGGCCGTGGCAGCGCCCACGATCAACAGGTCACGCCGGGAGATGGTCAGGTCGCTCGGACTGTCCATGTTGGTCGATCCTCATGGATGGCGCGGCGCGAAACTAGCTGCGGCCGCTAAGGCTCGTCGCCGCCTCCGGCGATCAGGCAGGCGAGGATGACGGCGTCGCGCCACGGGGCCATGTAGGCCGCCGGCTCACGCGTGAGTAGTCGCGGCGACATGCGTCGTCATGAAGACCTGGCAGATGCAGATGGCAGCTCTGCACGGGCCTCCCTGCCGAACCGTCGGACCGATTGCGGCGGCTGCCCGAGGCTGCGCAGGAACGCGCGTCGCATGCGTTCGCGATCGCCGAAGCCGACCTCGTCGGCGATCACATCCATGGACAGGCGCCCTTGCTCGAGCCTCAGTCTCGCGGCTTCGACACGCAAGAGCTCGACGGCCTTGGCGGGTGAGCGGCCCGTCTCGGTGCTGAAGGCCCTGCTGAACTGCCGCGGGCTGAGCCCTGCGACGTCGGCAAGCTCTTCGACGGACAACGCTTCGCGCAAATGGGCGTTCGCGTAGTCGATGGCCTTCTGGATCCTGTCGGACTTCGGGTCGAGGTCGAGCAACGCGGAGAACTGCGACTGTCCGCCCGTGCGACGGTGGTAGACGACGAGCTTGCGCGCGACCGTGCGGGACACGTCCTTGCCGAAATCCTTCTCGATCATGGCGAGCGCCAGGTCGATGGTGGCCGCCATGCCTGCAGAGGTCCAGATCGGTCCGTCGACGACGAATATCTGGTCTTCCTCGACGGCGATCTTCGGGAACCGGCGCTGCAGATCGCGAGCGAACCGCCAGTGGGTCGTCGCCCGGCGGCCATCGAGGACGCCTGCTTCGGCGAGGAGGAAGGCGCCGGTGCAGGGAGCCGCGATCCGCCTCGATGTCGTGAGCGCGCGCTTGACGAAGGCGACCAATCCGGGCGAACTGAGGTCGGTCTCGACACCGGAGCCGAACATGACCGTGTCGAAGACGGCGTCGCCGAAAGGCTGGGTCTCGACACGGAACCCGGCGGAGGCGGCAACGAGGCCACCCTTTTCCGAGACCAGGGTCACCTCATACGCCGGCTCGTCGACCACGAGGTTGGCAGTCTCGAAGGCAGTGACCGCAGCGAAGCCCAGCAGGTAGAAGTTGGGGAATACGACGAAACCGATCCTGTGCATGTGTCACTCCGCGCCATGTCTCGAATCAGCAGTATTTATGACATTTGAGACATCGGCAATGGCGCATATTCTGGCGGCTCTACTCCATCGAAGCCATCGAAAGTTGTTTGATATGGACCGTCGACTCGTCATGCTTGCGCTCGGCATGTTCGCCATGGGAACGGACAATTTCGTCGTCGCCGGAATCCTTCCGGGCGTTGCCCAGTCACTGCACACCTCGGTCAGCCTGGCCGGCCAGATGGTGACCGTCTACGCGCTTTCATACGCCGTCATGGCGCCCGTGATGGCCGCCCTGGCCGGGGGATGGCCGCGCGAGGTTCTCCTGGTCTCGGCACTGGCGGTCTTTGTTGCAGGCAATGTCATCAGCGCCCTTGCGACGGACCTGAACACCGTGCTGGTGAGCCGCGCAATTGCTGGCCTGGGCGCTGCCATGTTCGCGCCCACGGCACTCGGGGTGGCCGCCGCGCTGGCGGAGCCGGCGAGGCGGGGGCGCGCACTCGCCACCGTGACCGCCGGCCTCGCCGGTGCCACGGCACTGGGCGCACCGATCGGCACCTTCATCGGCGGGTTCGGAAGCTGGAGGGCCACGCTGTGGTTCGTCGCGGCCCTCGGGCTCGTCTCGATGATCGGCGTCTGGACGATGCTTCGCTCGGTCCCGCAGCCCGCACGCATCCCCTTGCGGGAGAGGCTGGCGCCCGTGCGCGACATCCGCATCGCGCTGACCCTGCTGACGTCGCTGTTCGCCTTCGGCGGGTTCCTGATGGTCTATACCTACGCCGGGCTGGTGCTGGGTCGCGTGACCGGCGGCGATGAGCGCGTCCTCGCCGGCATGCTTCTCTTCTGGGGTGTCGCCGCGACGATCGGCAACGTGCTGGCGGGTCGGCTGGTCGATCGTTTCGACAGCCGCAGGATCATCAACGCCGGCCTCGGCGTTGCCATCGTCAACTTCTGCGCCTTGCCATGGACTGCCGCCCATCCGGTGAGCGCTCTCATCGCGCTGGCGATCTGGGGCGTGTGCGGATGGGGCCTCCTCGTGCCCCAGCAGCACCGGCTCGTGAAGATCGCGCCCGAGGTCGCACCGCTGCTGCTTGCCCTGAACAACACGGCCACCTATGGCGGACTTGCCTGCTCGGGCGTCATTGGAGGCGTCGTGCTCCTGTACATGGACCCGCAGTACCTCAGCCTCGTCGGAGCCGGGCTGATCGCGGTCGCTTTCGTGCTCGCCGAGGCTGCGCATCGCCACATCCGGCGTGAGCGCGTACTGAACTATGCGGTCGCCGGCACGACGCCTGGTGCGGCATGACCGATCGCAAGGCCGCGACGGCCGTGCCGCAAGACACCAGCAAAGGAAATCATGAAACTCAGACTCATCGTCGGCGCTGCGTGCGCCGCACTCATCCCCGCATTCGCAATGACGGTGGCCGCACACACCGGCCGTGAAGTGGTCACCCCTCATTTCGAGCACGCACTGCCCGACATTCCCGGCAAGTCGCTGATCGCCGTGGTGGTCGACTATCCACCCGGCAGCGCATCCGCGCCGCACTCGCACGCGAAGTCAGCCTTCATCTTCGGCTATGTCGTGTCGGGCGCGATCGAAACGCAGGTCAACGACGAAGCCAGGCGGATCGTCCGCGCAGGCGAGAGCTTCTACGAGCCGCCGGGCTCGCGGCATCCTGTCAGCAGGAATGCAAGCACGACGGAGCCGGCGAAGCTGCTGGCCGTCTTCGTCGTCGACTCGAATGACCGGGCGCTGACCACGCCCGACAAGTAACTCACTGAAGCAAAGGAAAATCCGGAATGAGCAAGCGCCTCGATTACAACCAGGTCGCGCCGGCAGGCGCCAAGGCCCTCGGCGGCGTCTACGGGTACGTGACGCAGAGCGGCCTTCCGCCTGGCCTGGTCGACCTGGTCTATCTGCGCGTCTCGCAGATCAACAACTGCGCCTACTGCCTCGACATGCACACGCGCGAACTGCTGAAGAAGGGGCTGAAGATCGAGAAGCTGGCGCTGGTGCAGGCCTGGGCCGAAGGCGGAAGTCTCTTCGACGAACGCGAGCGTGCCGCCCTGGCCTGGGCCGAAACGGTGACGCGCGTGGCAGAGACCGGCGTTCCCGACGAGGCCTACGGGGCGGCGCGTGCGACGTTCAGCGAACGGGAACTCGTGGATCTCACGATCGCGATCAGCGTGATGAATGCCTACAACCGCATGGCGATCAGCTTTCGAAACACGCCCGCGGCAGTGCTCGAGGAGTGACCTACTCGACGACGACCTTGCCGTCCTTCACGAGCTGCGCGAACTTCGCCGTCTCCTCGCGGATCCGGGCGGCCATGTCGGCGGAGCTGTCGCCGATCGGGTCCGCGCCGATGGCCTGCATGCGCTCGCCGAAGTCGGGCGACTTGATGATCTTCACCATCTCGCGGTTCAGCTTCGCAACGATGTCCTTCGGGGTGTTCGCCGGCGCGAGCACGCCGAACCAGGTCCCGATGTCGAATCCCTTCAGGCCGGCCTGTTCGAGGGTCGGTACCTCGGGCAGCACGGCGGACCGTTTTGCCGTGGTCACCGCAAGCGCGCGCAGCTTGCCGCTCTTGATGTGCTGCAGCACCGGCGTGATGGTGTCGAAGGACATGGCCACCTGGCCGCCGAGAAGGTCGGTGGTGAGCGGGCCGCTGCCCTTGTAGGGCACGTGCAGCAGGGTAGTGCCGGTGCTGGCCTGGAACTGAGTGCCGATCAGGTGCTGCGCGGTGCCATTGCCGTTCGAGCCGTACGCCAGGGGCGTGGGTGATGTCTTGGCGAATGCGACCAGCTCGGCCACGGTCCTGGCAGGCGTGAGCGCGGCGTTGACGACCAGGACATTGGGGACCATCGCCACCGTGGTGATCGGCGTGAGGTCCTTCTGGAAGTCATAGGGGAGCTTCTTGTAGACACTGGTCGCGATCGTGTGGTGCACCGCACCCATGAGCAGCGTATAGCCATCGGGCTTGGCCTTGGCGACGTAGTCCGCGCCCAGCGTGGCGCCCGCGCCCGGCTTGCTTTCGACCACCACAGGCTGGCCCAGGCTCTTGGACAGTGCGTCGGCGAGTGCCCGGGCCAGCACATCGGTCGTGCCGCCCGCAGGAAAGGGCACGATCAGGCTGATCGGCTTGGCCGGCCATGCCTCCTGGGCGCCGGCCCATGGGACCAGGGAAAGCCCAAGCGCGGCCATGGCGGCGCCCGTGAGGACTCGGCGATTGAGCGGGAATCTTTGGTTCATCTCTTTGTCTCCAGGTTGACGGTCTGCGCCGTTCATTCGGACTTGCGGTGAGCGCAGCGCTTCATGCGGCCTGGCGCTGCCGACCGGCGGACGCGAGTCGCTCGCACACGGCCTGCGTGACCTGCGACGTGGTCGCCGTGCCGCCCAGGTCGCGGGTATGGAGCGATGGGTCGGCGGTGACGGCTTCGATGGCGTTCATGACGCGTTGGGCGGCATCGGCTTCGCCCAGGTGCTCCAACAGCATCGCGACCGACCAGAAGGTGCCGACGGGGTTCGCCAGTCCCTGGCCCATGATGTCGAATGCCGAACCGTGGATCGGCTCGAACATGGACGGGTAGCGGCGCTCGGGGTCGATGTTGCCCGTCGGCGCGATGCCCAGGCTTCCTGCGAGGGCGGCGGCAAGGTCGCTCAGTATGTCGGCATGGAGGTTGGTGGCGACGATCGTGTCGAGCGTGGCGGGCCGGTTGATCATGCGCGCCGTCGATGCATCGACCAGTTCCTTGTCCCAGGTGACGTCCGGAAACTCCTTGGAAACCTGCAGCGCGATCTCGTCCCACATCACCATGGCGTGCCGCTGGGCGTTGCTCTTGGTGATGACAGTCAGCAGCTTGCGGGGGCGCGACTGCGCCAGCTTGAAGGCGAAGCGCATGATGCGCTCGACGCCTGCCCGGGTCATGATCGAGACATCCGTGGCAGCCTCGATCGGATGGCCTTGGTGAACGCGGCCGCCGACGCCCGCATACTCGCCCTCCGAGTTCTCGCGAACGATCACCCAGTCGAGGTCGTCCGGCCCGCAGCGCTTGAGCGGCCCGTCGATGCCCGGCAGGATGCGCGTCGGGCGCACGTTGGCGTACTGGTCGAAGCCCTGGCAGATCTTCAGGCGCAGCCCCCAGAGGGTGATGTGGTCGGGAATGTGCGGATCGCCCGCCGAGCCGAACAGGATGGCGTCCTTGCCGCGCAAGGCATCGAGGCCGTCGTCCGGCATCATCACCCCGTGCTTGCGGAAGTAGTCGCCGCCCCACTCGAAGTTCTCGAATTCGAACTTGAAGCTGCCCGCCGAAGCGACGGCGTCCAGCACTTCCCGCCCGGCCGGCACGACTTCCTTGCCGATGCCGTCGCCTGGAATGGTTGCAATCCGGTACGTCTTCATTTGTGCCTGGTCCTTTGTCTGTTCGAGGCCGATTCTGAGGGTTGCATCCGAGTGCATCGCGGCGGTAGATTCAATCCGCCTTTAACCTGAAGTTAACAATCCACAGACCATGAACCAGGGCATCCAACCCTCCGAGCTGGGTTTCTTCGTGCAGATCGCGGCGGGCGGGAGCCTGAGCGCCGCCGCGCGCAACCTGGGCGTTTCCACGCCGGCCGTCAGCAAGCGCCTGTCGCAGATGGAGCAGCGGCTACGCATGCCGCTGGTCAACCGCACCACGCGGCGACTGAGCCTGACGCCGGAGGGCGAGGTGTTCCTGGAGCATGCGCGCCGGATCCTCGGCGAACTCGATGACCTGGACCAGCTCCTGGCCAAGGGGAGGGCGTCACCCAAGGGCCTGCTGCGCGTGAATGCGACGCTTGGCTTCGGCCGCATGCACGTGGCCCCGGTCATCTCGCGCTACTGCCGCCTTTGGCCCGATGTGGAAGTCCAGCTGCAGTTGTCCGCCGACCCGCCGCCGCTCATCGAGGATGCCTTCGACGTCTGTGTCCGATTCGGGGAGCCGCCGGACGCACGGGTGATCGCCAAGCGGCTGGCGCCCAACCGACGGCTGCTATGCGCCTCGCCCAAGTACCTGGCGCAGCGGGGGACGCCCGCGGTGCCCGCCGATCTGGCACGGCATGACTGCATCGGCATTCGCCAGGGCAACGATGCCTACGGGGTCTGGCGCCTGGCGAGCGGGAAGGGGCGCCGGGAGCACACCGAGACCATCAAGGTCCGTGGCGCGCTGACCACCAACGACGGCGAGATCGCGGTGCGCTGGGCACTCGATGGGCACGGCATCGTCATGCGCGCCGAGTGGGACATCGCGCGCTACCTGGCAAGCGGGCGCCTGGTACAGGTTCTGCCGCAGTACCGGACGCCCAGTGCCGACATCTACGCCGTCTACGCGCAGCATCATCAGCTGTCGTCGCGCGTGCGGCTGTTCGTCGACTGCCTGACGGAGGCATTCGCGCGGCTCGGGCCTGGCACGGGCACCCAGTAGCAGCTTCCGGCCGCTCAACCTTCCGCAACAAAGCCAGGCAGCAGCGTGGCCGCGGCCTGCAGAAGCTCGAACTCGGTATCGGAGAGCGGCAGAGGGGTCATGTCGAAATGGCTCAGCGTGCCCCACAGATCGCCGCTGGAGGTCGTCAGCGGAACACTGTGATACGACACGACCACACCCCGATACGGGTGATCCCGGAGCCTCGGGTCGGCTGCCGAGTCGTCGGTGCGGAACGAGCCGTCCCGAAGAACGAACTGGCAGAAGCTCTGGTCGAAAGGCACGGCCACAAGGAACTCGGGCCGCAGCTCGCCCGCCTTGTCGTGCAGCAGCACATTGCGCAGCATGGGGCCGGCGAAGCGGTAGACGGCGCTGTACCGGTGCGGGACGCCTTCGTTCAGGTACGCAAGCGCCGCCTCCGGGCCTTCGGCGTGCAGGACCGCCGAGAACGCTTCCAGATTGCGAGGCAATGCCATGTCTCGATTTTCGCCCCGAAGGATGAGGGGAACATGATGGATACCCGAACTCGCCGCTGTTGCGCTCACCGCCTGGCCTGCATGGATGCCTCCATCTGCTTGAAGCGATCGACGAGTTCGAGCAGGAAGTCGATGAAGGTGCGGACCTTGGCCGACAAGTGGCGTCCGGGCAGGTAGACGGCGTGGACGTCCGGCCCCTTCGCCACGTAGTCCGTGAGGATCCGCTTGAGCTGCCCGCGCCGCAACGCATCGGCCGCGATGAAGTTGCTGATCATCGTGATGCCGGCGCCCGCGACCGCGGCTTCGAGCAGGGATTCCGCGTTGTTCATGTTCAGCCCCCCGCTCACGACCTTGGCGAAGGTCCGGCCGTCCTTGCTGAATTGCCAGGCGCGGTAGTTGCCGGTCATCGGAAACATGTAGGCCAGGCAATGGTGCCGGTCGAGGTCGTCGGGAGTCGCAGGCTCGCCGTGAAGCGCCAGGTAGTCCGGCGAGGCATAGGCCGCGAAGCTCAGGTTGCACAAGTGGCGCGCCACCAGCCGCGCATCGGGGATCGGTCCGATCTGGATCGCCAGGTCGAAGCCCTCGTATGCCAGGTCCGCCGCCCGATCGCTCAACTCCACGTCCACGCTGAGGCCCGGGTTCTGCTCGGTGAAGCGCAGGAGGGCGGGCGCGACGACGCGGCGGCCGAAACCCACCGGCATCTGCACGCGCAGCTTGCCTCGCGGAATGCTGTTGCTGAGCGTGAGGGCGCTTTTCGCGTCCTCGATTTCCGCCAGGATGTGGCGGCAACGATCGAAGAAGCTCGCGCCATCGTTGGTCAGGCTGACCAGCCGCGTCGAGCGGTGGAGCAGCCGCACGCCGAGTTCGCCTTCCAGCTTGGACACCGACTTGCTCACGGCCGACGGTGTCAGCCCCAGCCGCTCGGCAGCGAGCGTGAAGCTGCGGCTCTCGGCCACGCGGGCGAAGACTTGAAGTGCGTTGAGGTTTTCCAAGGTACCCGCTATTGATGAACCAAATTCAACAGTGTTTGTAATTCTAGGGGATTTATGTGCAAGAGCATCCTAATTACGATTGGGCGATGCTCCTGCAAACCGCTGCGTCCATCGGTCCGCTCCGCCTGAAAAACCGCGTGGTGATGGCGCCCATGGGCACCAACTACAGCACCACCGACGGCCTCTCCACCGCGCGCGACAAGGCCTACTACGCCGAGCGCGCACGTGGCGGCGTCGCGATGATCATGACGGAGGCGATGGTCGTGACCGAGCAGGCCCGGCCGCATCACAACTCGCTGTGCTGCTACCACGACCGCTTCATCCCGGGGCTCGCGAGCATCGTCGAGGCGATCAAGGAACACGACTGCCATGTCTTCGGCCAGCTGAACCACCGCGGCGGGCTGCTGCGGCGTTCGGTGCTCAACATGGAGCCGGTCGGTCCCTCGGCCTGGACCAACCCGAACACCGGCGATGCGGTGCGCGCGCTGGCAGTGCCGGAAATCCACGAGATCCAGAAGCTCTTCGTCGCCGCTGCGCGCCGGCTCGCGCTCGCGGGCTACGACGGTGTCGAGATCCATGCCGCCAACGGCTACCTGTTCCAGCAGTTCTTCACGCGGCGCATCAACCAGCGCACCGACCAATATGGCGGCTCGATCGAGAATCGAATGCGCCTCCTGCTCGAGACCATCGACCGGGTGCGCCAGGCGCTGCCCGAGCTGTGCCTGGTGGTGCGGCTGAGCGCGAGCGAGTTCACCGCGGACGGCTACACGACCGAGGAGATCATCGAGCTCGCACGGGCGGTGGAGCGTGCCGGCGTCGCCGCGATCGACCTCTCGGGCGGCAGCAACGAGAGCCCGCAGCTTTCGAAGTACTGCATCCAGCCGCCGTCCTTCCCCCGCGGGTGCCTCGCGCCCCATGCAAAACCCATCAAGGACGCGGTCGGCATTCCGGTGCTCGTCGCGGGCCGCATCGTCGAGCCGGCCGATGCCGAGCAGGTGCTGGCTTCGGGCAGTGCCGACTTCGTCTCGCTGGGGCGCGCGCTCTACGCCGACCCCCACTGGTGCCTCAAGGCGTTCGGCGAGGTGAAGGCGCCCATTCGGCAGTGCATTGCCTGCAACGTGTGCTTCGAGCGCCTCACCCTCGAGAAGGACGTGGCCTGCGTGCAGAACCCGATGCTGGGCACCGAGTTCGAGACCCTCGAACACGCCGAGCCGCAACTCTTCGATGCGCCGCGGGAAGGGCGCAAGCGCGTGCTCGTGCTCGGCGCCGGCGTCGCGGGTATCGAGGCTGCCCGCGTGGCGAGCGGCCGCGGGCACCAGGTCGAGGTGTGGGAGAAGAGCGCAAGCACAGGCGGCCAGATGCACCTGGCGGTTGCAGCGCCCGACAAGATGGAAGTGCAGCCGGTGTGGGACTACCGCTGGAGCGAGCTGATGGCGATGCGCGTGCCGGTGCGCACCGGCGTGGACGCGGACGAGGCGCGGCTGCGCGCCTTTGCACCCGATTTCGTGGTGGTCGCGACCGGCGCGGCGCCGCGTCCGGCGCCGCTCGACACGCGAGAGCTCGACCCCGCCATCCCGGTGCTGCACGCCTGGGACCTGCTGCGCGACCCCTCGCGCGTGGCGCGCGGTGCGGCGCTCACGATCGTGGGCGGTGGAATGGTCGGCGTCGAGCTGGCCGACCTGCTGCGCGAAAGATCCTGCACGGTGCAGGTGCTGGAACTGCAGGCCGGCGCGGCCAACGGCATGGCCCGCAACAACCGGTTCGAGCTGCTGGAACGGCTGGCCGCGGCAGGCATTCGCGTGATCACGAACTGCCGCATCGACGGCGTCGCCGGGCGCCACCTCGAGGTGCGCATCGGAAAGGACGAGCCTTCGCTGCTGCCCGTCGGCGATGCCCTCGTCTTCGCCACCGGGCCGCGGCCGAGCCTCGATGTGCTCGATGCCCTCGACGCGAGCGGCATCCCCTATGCGCGCATCGGCGACTGCAACGTGCCCGGCGACTTCCTGAGCGGGCTGCGCGATGCGTGGATGGTGGGCCTGGCCATCGAGGCGCAGCCCGCGCGCCGCGCGAGCGCCACGTCCTTCGACGCCGACGAAGCTCGCCTTGCCGGAGCCACCGCATGACGCCCGAATACGAGGTCTTCGCCATCCGCTACGCCACGCGGGACGCCCGGCGGAAGAACAACTTTATCGGCGGCGATCCGCACGATGCGCCGATGCCCATGGATTATTTCGTGTGGCTGGTGCGCGGCGCCGGGCGCAGCTACGTGGTCGACACCGGCTTCGGCGCCGAGATCGCGGCGCGCCGCGGCCGCACGCTGCTGCGCACCCCTGCCGAAGGCCTGGCCCTGCTCGACGTCGACGCCCGCCTGGTGCAGGACGTCGTCATCACCCACCTGCACTACGACCACGTCGGCACCTTCGAGAGCTTTCCGGCCGCGCGCTTCCACCTGCAGGACGACGAGATGGCGTACGCGACCGGCCGTCACATGCGGCACCGCCAGTTCAACCACGGCTACGAGGTCGACGAAGTGATCGGCATGGTGCGCCTGGTCTACAAGGACCGCGTTGCCTTCTACAGCGGCAGCGCCGAGCTGGCGCCGGGCATCAGCCTGCACCGCATCGGCGGCCACACGCACGGCCTGCAGTGCGTGCGCGTCCACACGCGCCGCGGCTGGGTCGTGCTGGCTTCCGATGCGAGCCACTACTACGAGCACTTCGAGAAGCGCCGCGTGTTCACCACCATGTTCAACGTGGGCGAGGCGGTCGATGGCTACGCCACGCTGGAGCAGCTTGCCGACTCCCCCCGGCACATCGTCCCCGGCCACGACCCGCTCGTCATGCAGCGCTACCCGGCGCCGTCCGCGGCGCTGGAGGGCATTGCGGTGCGGCTCGATGCCGACCCCGCGGACTGAGATGCCGAGGCGCGCCGATTCATTCACGGCTTGCGGGCGCGAGTCGCCGATCACGACCAAAGAAGGAGACAAGACATGAGAGCGATTTCGAAACTGTGGCTGGCCGCTGCGTTCTGCCTCGGGGCGGTGGCGCCTGCCGCGGCGCAGGACTACCCCGCGCGCCCCGTGCAGGTGATCGTGGCCTTTCCCGCCGGCGGCAGCGCCGACATCGTGGGCCGCCACGTCATGCAGAAGCTCAGCGAGACGACGGGCGGCTCCTTCGTGGTCGAGAACCGCACCGGCGCCGGCGGCAACATCGCCTTTGCGGCCACGGCGGCCGCCAAGCCGGACGGCTACACGCTGCTGTTCAGCACGCCGGGCATCGCCATCAACCCCAGCCTCTACAAGAAGGCCAACTACAAGCTGGAGGACTTCACCCCGATCGCGCTCATCGGCGAGGCGCCGCTGGTGCTGCTGGCCAATCCGGCGCTGCCGATCAAATCGGTCAACGACCTGGTCGAGGCCGGCAAGCGCAAGCCGGACGCCATTCGCTTCGCCAGTTCGGGCAACGGCAGTTCCTCGCACTTGGCGATGGACGTGCTGCGCTCGATGACG
Source organism: Variovorax sp. RA8 (assembly GCF_901827175.1). Taxonomy (NCBI): domain Bacteria; kingdom Pseudomonadati; phylum Pseudomonadota; class Betaproteobacteria; order Burkholderiales; family Comamonadaceae; genus Variovorax; species Variovorax sp. RA8. The sequence continues at coordinate 2,617,130 of NZ_LR594662.1, forward strand.
GGCATGCAGTACCTGCACGTTCCCTACCGCGGCGGCGGCCCCGCGATGCTCGACGTGATCGCCGGCCAGGTCGACGTGACCATGCTGCCGATTTCCGAAAGCATGCCCTACGTGCGCGACGGGCGGCTGCGCGCGCTCGGCCAGACGGGCGCCAAGCGCTCGCCCATCGCGCCCGACATGCCGACCATCGAGGAGGCTGGCGTGAAAGGCTATGCGTCGACCACGTGGTACATGGTGCTCGGGCCGGCCGGCATGCCGCGCAACGTGGTCCAGACCCTGCAGGCGCAGCTCGACCGCGTGCTCAAGATGCCGGACCTGCAGGAGAAGCTCAAGGCCGCCGGTGTCAGCGTGATCAACGGCAATTCGGAGGAGGCCAACGCCTTCCTGCAGTCCGAGTACAAGAAGTGGGCCGCGCTGATCAAGGCCTCCGGCACCATCATCGAGTGAGGCGAGCGGCATGAGGAACATCCGATGAGCAGCAACACGCCCGCCCTGCTGGAAGGGGCCACCCGCACGCTGGCCGAGTTCGCGTCAGGCGTCGCCTTCGACGACCTGCCGAAACAGGTGGTCGCGCGCATGAAGACCAGCCTGCTCGACAGCATCGGCTGCTGCCTGTTCGGCGCCACGTTGCCATGGACGCAGCGCGTGCAGGCGATGGTCGAGGAGGAGGGCGCGCGCCCCGTCGCCTCGATCTTCGGCAGCGGCCGCAGGACGTCGATCGCAGGCGCCGTGCTCGTCAACGCCACGGCGGGCCACGCCTTCGAGCTCGACGACATTCACAAGGAATCGATCGTGCACGCAGGCTCCATCGCGGTGCCGGTGGTGCTCGCCTTCGCCGAACAGAAGGGCGGCGTGCCGGGTCGCGCGCTGCTCGCCGCGATGGCCACCGGCTACGAGATCGGCACACGGGTCGGCAACGCGGCGACGATGGGGCTCTTCTTCCGCGGCTTTCATCCGCAGGGCACCTCGGGCGTGTTCGTCGCCGCTGCGGCGGCCGCGCACATGCTTGGCCTCGACGCGGCGCAGATGCAGCACGCGCTCGGGATCGTGGGTTCGCAGGCCGGCGGGCTGATGGCGGCGCAGGAGGGCGCGATGGTCAAGCGCTTCCATTCCGGCCGCGCGGCGCAGAGCGGCGTGTATTCGGCGCTGCTGGCACAGCGCGGCTTCACCGGGATCGGCGACGTGCTCGAAGCGGGCTACGGCGGCTACCTGAGCACCTATTCCGACAAGCCCAACGCGCCGCGCCTCACCGACGAGCTCGGCGCGGTGTGGGAGGCAGGCAAGGTCGGCTACAAGCCGCATGCCTGCGTGACGAGCATCCACTCGTCGCTCGACGCCTTCAGGCAGCTGCTCGACACGCACCAGCTCACCCCGGGCGACATCGAGCGCGTCGACGTCGGCACCAGCCGCATGACCTACCAGCACTGCGCCTGGACGTACAAGGCCCAGGGCGTGACGGCGGCGCAGATGAACCTGTTCTACGGCATCGCGGTCATGGCCTACGACGGCGTCGCCTTCGTCGCGCAGTACGCCGAGGAGCGCCTTGCCGAGCCGCGGCTGCTCGACTTCGTCGAGCGCGTGCACGCGCATGTCGACGACGAGATCGAGGCCATGGGCCCGGCCTATCGCCATGCGGCCCGCGTCAAGGTCACGACGCGCGACGGCCGCAGCTTCAGCCACGAGATCCTGAACCGACGCGGCAGCCCCGAGAACCCGATGACGCCGGCGGACGTGGAATACAAGTTCCGCAATGTCGTCGCCTCGTGCCTGTCGCCGGCCCACATCGAGCGCGTGATCGCGCTGGTCGACCGGCTGGAACACCTCGACAGCACCGGCGAGCTGATCGCGCTGCTGGCCGCGCCACGCTGATTTTTTTCCCCCCTCCTTCGTCCACCCCATGAACCAGACCTCGACCTCCTCCGCCACGCTCGCCGATCGACTGGGCGCGCACTTCAGCCGCTTCCAGTGGAGCGATCTCGGCGCCGACACCCGCAAGGCCGTCAAGCGCCTGCTGCTCGACTACATCGGCGTGGCCGTCTCCGGCAGCCAGACCGAGAGCGGCAAGGTCGCACGCGAGTTCGCGGCCGTCACCGGCGGCCATGCGGAGGCCACGCTGATCGGCGGCGTCGGCCGCGTGCCGGCGATGCAGGCCGCCTTCGCCAACGCGATCTCCTCGCACAGTGTCGAGCTCGACGACATCGACGTGCTGGCGCTGTTCCACTTCAGCCCGCCGGTCTACTCCGCCGCGCTGGCCACGGCCGAGCAGAAGGGGGCGAGCGGCAAGGACCTGCTGACCGCGCTCGCGGCGGGCTGCGAGATGATGGAGCGCCTGAGCAAGGCGGCCAACAACTCGCTGCGCAACCGCGGCTTCCACACGACGCCGACCTGCGGCGTGTTCGGCGCGACGGTGGCCGCGGCGCTGCTGCAGAAGCTGCCCGCGGACAAGATCGTCTCCGCGCTCGGGCTGGCCGGTGCGTCCTCGTCGGGGTTGATGGAGATGTACGGGCCCTCGATGCAGAAGCGCTTCAACCCCGGGCCGACAGCGCGCAACGGCGTCACGGCGGCCACGATCGCAGGGCTGGGCTTCACCGGCGCCTCGACCATCTTCGAAGGCGAACGCGGCTTTCTCGCCGCGTTTACCGACAAGAACGATCCAGGGCAGCTGGTGGCGGGCCTGGACCGGCCGTATCAGCTCGACATCGAGTTCAAGCCCTATTCGTGCGCCCGGCCGATCCACAACGCGATCGACTGCGCACTGGACATCCGCCGCAAGCATTCACCGGACCTGAACCGCGTGCGTTCGATCGAGATGGCGCGCCATCCCGAGTGGGCCCACTACCACCAGAACAAGCGCCCGCGGACGTACCACGAGGCGCAGGTGAGCCTGCCGTACTCCGTGGCGGTGGCGCTGACCGACGGCCAGGCGCTCTTCGCGCAGTACAACGACGCGCGCCTGCAGGAGCCGATGCTGCTGCGCCTGTCGGACCTGGTGGAGATCAAGCCCGACGCGACGCTGCCGCGCGGCGTCTCGTGCCGCATGACGATGACCATGGAAGACGGCACGCAGCACGTGTCGCAGGTCGACTATCCCAAGGGCTCGATCCAGAACGCCATGGACGACGACGAATTGCGCGCCAAGTTCGACAGCCTCGTGCACCCGGTGCTCGGCGCCGGCCGCGCCACCGAGATCGCGGCGATGGTGCAGGGCATCGAGGACGTTGCGGACATCGGCCAGCTGATGCAGCTGACGTCGAAGCCCGCGGCACGCTGAGCGATGGACCCGGCCTTCGCCCTGCCGAACTACGAGGTGGTCGCGCTCAAGTACGCGACGCGGGGCGGCAGCCGGCCCGACCACTTCGTTGGCGGCGATCCGCACGAGGTGCCCATGCCGATGGACTACTACCTGTGGGTGGTGCGCGATGAACAGCGCATGTTTCTTGTCGACACCGGCTTCAACGCGGACATGGCGGTCAAGCGCCACCGCACGCTGTTGCGCACGCCGGCCGAGGCGCTGGCGCTGCTCGGGATCGCGGGCGGGGATGTGCGGCAGATCGTCGTGACCCACCTGCACAACGACCACATCGGCACTTTCGACGAATACCCGAACGCGCGCTTCCACCTGCAGGACGACGAGATGGCGTTCGCGACCGGCCGCTACATGTGCTGCGAGCGATTCAACCGGGCCTACGAGGTCGAGCACGTCGCCGGCATGGTGCGGCTCACCTACCAGGACCGCATCGAGTTCCACCGCGGCGACGCCGAGATCGGACCCGGCATCAGCGTCCACCGCATCGGCGGCCACACGGCCGGGCTGCAGGCAGTGCGGGTGCACACGGCGCGCGGCTGGGTCGTACTGGCCTCGGATGCGAGCCACTACTACGAACACTTCGAGACCCGGCGCTGCTTTCCGCTGGTGTTCCACGTGGGCGACGTGCTGGAAGGCTATGCGCGCCTGCTGGCGCTGGCCGAGTCGCCGCGGCACGTGATCCCCGGGCACGATCCGCTGGTCGTGCAACGCTACCCGGCCTTGTCGCCGGCGCTGGCCGGCATCGCGGTGCGGCTGGATCTCGAGCCCTTGCCATCCACCGGTACCGAAGCATGAAGACGACACTGAAGATCCTCGCCGCCGTTGCACTCGCCGCGCATGCACTGCTGGCCGCCGCGCAGGACTATCCGAACCGCGCCGTGCGCCTGATCGTGCCCTTCCCGCCGGGCGGCGGCACCGACATCATCGCGCGCCCCATCGCGCAGAAGCTGGCCGAGAAGTGGGGCCAGCCGGTCGTCGTCGACAACCGCGGCGGCGCGGGCGGCAATGTCGGCACCAAGGCCGCGGCCGAGGCGCCGCCCGACGGCTACACGCTGATCCTCGGCGTGCAGGGAACGCATGCGGTCAACCAGAGCCTCTATGCCAACGCAGGCTTCGATTCCACCCGGGACTTCGCCGCCATCACGATGGTGGCGAACACGCCGAACATCCTGGTGGTCCATCCCTCGGTGCCGGCCCACTCCGTGGCCGAGCTCGTCGCGCTCGCCAAGGCGAAGCCGGGCGCGCTCAACTATGCGACGCCCGGCAACGGCACGCCGTCGCACCTCGCGACCGAGATGTTCAAGCGCATGGCGGGCGTCGAGCTGACGCATGTCCCGTACAAGGGCAGCGGCCCGGCACTGGCCGACATGCTCGGAGGCCAGACCCAGCTCTGGATCGCCAACGCGCCTGTCGTGCTGCCGCACATCAAGGCCGGCAAGCTGCGCGCGCTGGCGAGCACCAGCGCCAGCCGGCCGTCGATCGCAGCCGACATTCCGACGCTGGCCGAGGCCGGGCTCAAGGGCTACGAGGCGGACACCTGGTACGGCCTCTTCGCGCCGGCGAAGACGCCCAAGCCGATCCTGGACAAGATCCATGCCGACGTGGTCGCCGTGCTGCAGTCGCCGGAGATCCGCGAGGCTTTCGCGCCGCAAGGTGCCGAAGTCGTCGCCAACAGTTCCGAGGCGTTCACGCGCCAGTTGAATGACGACGTAGCCAAGTGGAAGAAGGTGATTGCCGATCTCAAGCTGCGGATCGACTAGCCATGCTGGCGCGACGCCTTGGAGAATTTGCTGCCGGCGTGGACGCCGCCGCGTTGCCGAGCACTGTCGTCGATGCCGTCAAGCTGCGCGTTCTCGACACCCTGGGTGCGGGGCTCGCGGGCATGGCGCTGGGCCATCATCGCGTGCTCGATCCGGTGCTGGAGTCGGCCGGAAGCATCCGGGTCTGGGGCGAGGCGGCCACGCGCTCGGCGCGCGAGGCGGCACTGGTCAACTGCTTCGCGACGCATTCGACCTACCTCGAGGACGGCTCACGCTTCACCGGCGGCCATCCTTCGTCGGTGGTCGTGCCGGTGGTGCTCGCAGATGCGCAGCAGCGCAACGCAGCCGGGACGGAGATGATGGCCGCCGTGCTCGCCGGCTACGAAATCTTTCTCCGGCTGGGCCGCGCGATCTATCCCGCCTGCGTGCAGCGCGGGTTCCAGAGCACCGCGGTGCTTGGCGCCGTGTCGTCTGCCGCTGCCATCGCGCGGCTGCGCCGTCTCTCGCCGGCCCAATGCGGCGATGCGATCGCGATCGCTGCGAACCTCGGCATCGGGCTGAAGGAAGCATTGAAGAGCTCGGCCACGCAGCCGCTCCAGGTCGCGCGCACCTGCGAAGGCGGCATGGTGGCCGCCGCATTGGCCGAGGCCGGATGCCAGGGAGCCCCGCTCGTGCTCGAAAACGGCTTCCTGCCCGCCTTCGGCCCCGGCGCCGATGCGGCGGCCGTCACCGCGGGGCTCGGCAGCGAGCTGCGCATCGGCGAGACCTATCTGAAGCGCCATGCAGGCTGCCGCGGCAACCATGCGCCGCTCGATGCGGCCCTGGAACTGATCTCGGCCGAAGGGCTGAGCGCCGGCGACGTGCGCCACCTCACGGTCGCAGTCGACAGCGTGACCCGCGCCGCCGCCATCGAGCCGCCGCTGAACGGCGATCAGGCGCAGTTCAGCATCGGGTTCTCGGTCGCGTTGGCCTTCGTCGACGGCGACGCGCCGATCTTCAGCTATACGGACGCGCGGCTCGCCGATGCCGCGATCCGCGCGATGATGGCGCGCGTCGAGGTGCGCATCGACCCTGCACTCGACGCCCGCTATCCCGCGGAGCGCGGCGCGTGGGTCGAGGCGGAACTCGCCTCGGGCCGGCGCGTGCGGCGTGCTGTAGCCAATGCGCGGGGCGAGCCCGAATGGCCGCTGTCCCGGCAGGACGTCGAGCGGAAGTTCCTTGCCCTCGCGGCGCCGCGCCTCGGCGAGCGAGCCCACGCGCTGCGCGAGGCGATCGGGCGCATGGAGCACACGGACGGCGCATCGATCGCCGCACTTCTCGCCCCCGCCAACTGATTTCAACATGCAGAAGGACCACTTGATGACCACGACTTCGATCCCTCGCCCGGCCGCCAGGCGCCGGCTGCTCGGCGCGGCCGCGCTCGGCGCCTTGATGCTGGCCACGCCAGGCGGCTTCGCGCTCGCGCAGGACTATCCGAGCCGGCCGATCAACCTGATCGTCGGCTTTCCGCCCGGCGGATCGAACGACATCGTCGCGCGCATCCTCGCGCCCCGCCTGGGCGATGCGCTCGGCGTGCCGGTGGTGGTCGTCAACAAGCCGGGGAGCAATGCGCTGATCGGCACCGAGTTCGTCGCCCGCGCCGCGCCCGATGGCTACACCATCACGCTGGCGAGCGCGAGCCCGCTGGTCATCAGCCCGAGCACCTACGCCAAGATGCCCTTCGACGCCTTGAACGACCTGGTCGGCATCACGACCGTCGCGAACACGCCGGAGCTGGTGGCGGTGCATCCGTCGGTCCAGGCCAGGACCCTGCAGGAGCTGATCGCGCTGTCGAAAACCCGCGAGGTCACACTCTCGTCGTCGGGCAACGGCGGGCTGCCGCACCTCGCGATCGAGCTGCTGCGCACGGCCACCAAGGGCAAGATCCTGCACGTGCCCTACAAGGGCGCGGGGCCGGCGGTCACCGACACGGTCGGCGGGCATGTCGATGGCGTCATCATGGATTTGCCGGCGCTGCAGACCATGGTGCTCGATGGCCGCCTGCGCCCCATCGCCATCACCAACAAGGCGCGCGCGCCCTCGCTGCCCGATACGCCCACGTCGGTGGAGCAAGGCGTGCCGAGCCTGCTGGCCTTCAACTGGTTCGCCGTGATGGCGCCGGCCAAGACGCCGAAGCCGATCGTCGACAAGCTGTATGCCGCGCTGGTCAAGGTCGCGCATTCGCCGGAGGTGAAGGAGGCGATGGTCAAGGTCGGCGTCGAGCCGCTGACGCATCCGTCGCCCGAGGCCTTCGCCGTCTTCATGCGCGAGGAGACCGCGCGCTGGGGCAAGGTGGCGCGCGACTCCGGCGCCAAGGCCGATTGACATCGAGAAGAGAGAGAAGACGCCCATGGACGACCTGAACGCCTGGAAGTCGCTCGCCCGCGAGCACCGCGGCATCACGCTGGCATTGGCCGAGTTCGTCTCGTCGCTCCGGGCCGAGGCGGTGCCCGATGCGACGCGGCAGGTGTTGGCCAAGGCCGTGGTCGATGCCATCGGCTGCGGGCTCTACGGCCTCACCACGCCCTGGGGCCGCACCATGAGCGCCTTTGCGGGTGAGCAGGGCGGGCCGGCCGAGGCCGGGCTCTGGGGCGCGGGACAGCGGGTCAGCGTCGGCCACAGCGTGCTGGCCGGCGGCACCGCGATCCACAGCTTCGATTTCGACGACCACAGCCGCGCGAAGATCCATCCGGGTGCGATCGTCGTGCCGGTCGCGCTGGCGCTGGGCGAACGCGAGAGCGCGCCAGGCAGCGTCGTGCTGGCCGCCATCGCGGCGGGCTACGAGACGATGAACCGCGTCAGCCTGGCGGCCAATCCCGGTCGTGCGCGGATGCGGGGCTGGCATCTCACCGGCACCTGCGGCACCTTCGCGGCGGCGGCCACTGCCTGCGTGATCCTCGGCCTCGATGCCGGGACCACGGCAAGCGCGCTCGGCCTCGCGGGCACGCAGTCGGCGGGCCTTTGGGCATTCACGGCCGACGGCTCGATGAGCAAGCGCATGCACCCGGGACGGGCGGCGCAGGATGGCGTCACGGCGGCGCTGCTGGCGGCGCGAGGCTTCGAAGGGCCTCGGTACATCCTCGAAGCGGAGGACGGAGGTTTTCTGTTCGCGATGTCCGATGCGCCGAGGCCCGGGCGCATCACCGAGGGGCTCGGGAGCACCTGGCATTCCGACGCGACTTGCTTCAAGCCGCACGCCTGCTGCGGCAGCAATCATGCCTGCGTCGATGCAGCGATCGACATCATGCGCGAGCACCGGCTGGGCATCGACGACGTCGATCGCGTGGTCGCGGGCATCGCGAGCGTGGTGCAGACACAGACCGGCTTCGACTACCAGGCCGATTCCGTGCTCAACGCGCAGATGAGCCTGCGCTACAACATTGCGGTGGCGATGTGCGACGGCCAGGCCTTGCTCGAGCAGTTCACGCCCGAGCGCATCGTAGAGCCGCGCACGGTCGCGCTGGCGCAGCGTGTGGAGATCGAGATCGATCCCGAGATCGATCGGGCGTATCCCGAGATCTATGGCGGTCGCGTCACCGTCGTCACGCGCGGCGGGCAAACCATCAGCCGGCGCGTCGACTATTCGCGCGGCATGCCCGAGAACCCGATGGCGCACGAGGAGATCGAGCGCAAGTTCATGTCGCTGGCCACCGTTGCGGTGGGCGCCGCGCGCGCGGGCGAGATTCTTCGCCTCGCCAACGGTGTCTTCGCTGCCGGCTCGGTGACGCCACTCAATGCCATGCTGACCGCATCGACGATCGCCGAAGTGCGGCACGCATGAGCCTTGCCTGGCGGTTCCGAAGTGACTCCAATGAACACCCGCGCTGGAGCAGCGTGGTTAACATGAAGGGCCGAATTTCGGAGAACTGCACATGACCCGGCCTGACACCCTCGAGATCCCCACCGGCGGCCGGCTTCCCGTGCTCGGCCTGGGCACCTGGCACCTCGGCGAGGACCCCGCCCAGCGGCGCGCGGAAGTCGCCGCGGTGCGCTCGGCCATGGCGATGGGCTACCGCCTCATCGACACGGCCGAGATGTACGGCGAGGGCGGTGCCGAGGAAGTGGTGGGCCAGGCCATCGCGGAGGCGCTGCGCGCCGGCGACGTGGCGCGCGAGCAGCTGTTCGTCGTCAGCAAGGTGTATCCGCACAACGCCAGCCGCACGGGAACGCCGGCCGCCTGCGCGCGCAGTTTGGCGCGGCTCGGGCTGGATCGCATCGACCTCTATCTGCTGCACTGGCGCGGCGAGCATCCGCTCTCCGAAACCTGCGAGGCAATGCGTCAACTCGTGGCCGAAGGCCGCATCGCGCACTGGGGCGTCAGCAACTTCGACACCGATGACATGGAAGAGCTGGCCACGGTATGTGGCGAGCCGCTGGACTGCGCGGCGAACCAGGTCTACTACTCGATGAGCGAGCGCGGTCCGGAGTTCAGCCTGCTGCCGTGGCAACGCCAGCGCGGCATGCCGATGATGGCCTACAGCCCGATCGACCAGGGCGCGTTGGCGAGCGACGCGGCACTCCAGAAGATGGCCCGGCGGCTGGGCGTGACAGCGGCACAGCTCGCACTCGCCTGGGTGATCGCGCAGCCCGGCGTGGTTGCCATCCCGAAGGCCGTGCGCGAAGCGCATTTGCGCGAGAACCTGGCTGCCGCTGACCTGGAGCTGAGCGCGGACGACCTTGCGGAGATCGACCGCTTGCATCCGCCGCCGCGGCGCAAGAAGCCGCTGGCGATGATCTGAAGAAGCCTGGGCGCTTTGCGAACCCGCGGCATTCACCCCTCGTCAATGCGCCTCGGCCTGCTTGGCCGCAGCAATCACCGCGCCTTCGTCGTGCTTCGCGCCATTGAGGAACAGGTTCAGCAGCACCGCCGAAATCGAGGCCAGCAAAATGCCGGACTCCACCAGCGAGTGGATCGCGTGCGGCATCCATTGCTTGAAGTTGGGCGCGATCAGCGGAATCATGCCGATGCCGATCGACACCGCGACGATCATCGCGTTGTGGCGGTTGCCCTTGAAATCCACCCCCGAGAGGATGCGGATGCCGGTGGCCGCGACCATGCCGAACATCACCAGGCCCGCGCCGCCCAGCACCACCGTGGGCAGTGATTCGACCAGCGCCGCCATCTTGGGCAGCAGGCCCAGCACGATCAGGATCACGCCGCCGGCCACGCAGACGAAGCGGCTCTTGATGCCGGTGACCGCCACCAGCCCGACGTTCTGCGAGAAGCTCGTGTAGGGGAAGGTGTTGAACACGCCGCCGATCAGCGTGCCCAGGCCGTCGGTGCGCAGGCCGCGCGCCAGGTCCTTCTGGCCGATGCTGCGGCCGGTCATCTCGCCGAGCGCGAGGAACATGCCGGTGGACTCGATCATCACCACGATCATGATCAACGTCATGGTGAGGATGAGGATCGGGTCGAACTGCGGCATGCCGAAGTGGAAGGGCAGCACCACGTCGACCCAGGCGGCCTTGCCGACCTTCTCGAAAGTCATGAAGCCGAAGACCGTGGCGACCACCGCGCCGATCACGATGCCCAGCAGCACCGAGATGTTGGCGACGAAGCCCTTCGCGTACTTGACGATCACCAGGATCGACACGAGCACCAGCGCAGCGATGCCCAGGCCGCCCAGATCGGCGTACTTGGGGTTCGGGACCGACGGCACGATGGCCAGCCCCTTGGGGATCGGCGGCACCGAACTGCCGGGCGAGGTGACCTCGGCCAGCCACTTGGCGTAGACGGGGTCGACCAGCGCCGGCGCCGTCGGGCCCACGGGATTGCCGAAGATCCAGTTGATGCCCACGCGCATCAGGCTGATGCCGATCACCGCGATGATGGTCCCGGTCACCACCGGCGGAAAGAAGCGCAGCATGCGCGAGACCAGCGGCGCGATCAGGATCGAGATCACGCCCGCGCCGATGATGGCGCCGAACAGCAGCTGTGCGCCGTTCTGGCCCGGGTTGGCGTTGGCGATCGCGACCATGGGCGCGACCGAGGCGAAGGTCACGCCCATCATCACCGGCAGCTTGATGCCGAACCACTGCGTGGCGCCCAGCGCCTGGATGAGCGTCGCGATGCCGCAGCAGAACAGGTCGGCCGAGATCAGCAGCGCGACCTCGTCGGGGCTGAGCTTGAGCGCGCGGCCGACGATCAGCGGCACGGCCACCGCGCCGGCGTACATCACCAGGACGTGCTGCAGGCCGAGGGCGGTGAGCTTGCCGGCGGGCAGGCGCTCGTCGACGGGGTGGACGGAGGAAGAGGAAGCAGTCATGCAGAGGCTCCTGGCGCGGATGGCGAAGGGGCGAGCCGGCCGGGTGTCGATGGCTCACAGGTGTGTACGCCAAACTGTATACAAACTATGAACGCGACTGTATGGCGGAAAACCCGAGCCCTTGGGCGTTCGCTTTTCGTCTCGCGAGGCGGCGGCGAACACCTTCAGATCGACAGCGAGCCCAGCCGCTCCACCACCATGTCATGCAGCCCCCGCGCGGCCGCCGACAGGCTGCCCTCGCGCCGCTGCACCAGGTAGATGCGCCGCGTGAGCTGCGGCAGCGGCAGCGGCCGGATGGCGATCGTCTCTCGCCTGAACTGGTAGAGGGTGAGCGTGGGCACCACGCTGATACCGAGGCCCGCCTCGACCATGCCCATCACGGTGGCCAGTTGCTCGACCTCCAGCACGGTGTTCATCGCCAAAGGGTGGAGCGCGACCTCGAGCGCCTGCCGTACGCTGCTGTTGCGCGTCATGTGGATGAAGGAGAAGGGCTGCAGCTTGCGCAGCGTGAGCCGGGGCTCGGTCGCGAGCGGATGGTCGGCGCGGCACACCAGGTGGAAGCGGTCGGTGCACAGCACGCGCATGCGCAACTCCGCGCTGTCGGCTGCGCGGCTGCCTGCGGCGGCCAGCGCGAAGTCGGCCTGGCCCCCGCGCACGAGGTCGATGCAGGCGTCCGACAACTGGTCGCTCAGCTGGAGCTCGATGCCGGGCCATTGCGCGTGAAAGTCCGAGAACAGCGTGGGCAGCCAGCCGGCGGCCAGCGAGGGCAGGGCGGCAACGTGCACGCGGCCCTTGCGCCGCTCCACATGGTCGCCGAGATCGCCGATGGCGCGCTCGATATCGGCCAGCAGCCGCCGCGCCGAGGCTTCGAACAGGCGGCCCTCGGGCGTGAGCTGCACGCTGCGCGTGCTGCGGTCGAACAGCCTCGCGCCCACCTCCTGCTCCAGCGCGCGGATCAGCGTGCTGAAGGCCGGCTGCGAGAGATGGCAGGCCTGGGCGGCGCGCGTGAAGTTGGGTAGGTCGACCAGCGCGACGAAAGCGCGCAGCTGGCGGGTAGAGAGCTCCGTGGCGGCCACGATCCGTTCCTCCATTGATCTGAAAATCGAATGAGCCAATCCGAAGTTTCAATTTTACGGATGACTGTGGAAGGCCTACAGTCGCTGTCACAACACGAGACACGCATGAGTTCATCGCCTGCATCCTCCCTGCTGATCGGCTGCGCCGCGGGCTTCTCCGGCGACCGCACCGACGCCGCCGGCGCCGTGGTGGACACCCTCGTCGCCCGGCTCGCCGGCGGCCCCGCGGGCCAGCGGGGTTTCCTCATCTTCGAGACGCTGGCCGAGCGCACGCTGGCCCTGGCCCAGCTGCGCCGCCGCGCCGATCCCGAAGCGGGCTACGAGCCGCTGCTGGACGCCATGCTGCGCCCGGTGCTGGCGCGCTGCCTTGCGCATGGCATCCGCATCGTCAGCAACTTCGGCGCCGCCAACCCGCGCGCGGCGGCGCGCCGCATCGCCCGCCTGGCCCGTGAGCTCGGCGCACCGGCACCGCGCATCGCGGTGGTGGAGGGCGACGATCTCTCGGGCTCCTCGCATCGCGCCTTGTTGCGCGAGCAACTGGGCGCGGCGATGGACGGGATGCGCGTGGTCAGCGCCAACGCCTACATCGGCGCGGAACCGATCGCCGCCGCGCTCGATGCCGGCGCGCAGATCGTGGTCTGCGGGCGCGTGGCCGATCCCTCGCTCACCGTCGGGCCGGCGATGTCGCATTTCGGCTGGCGCGCCGACGACTGGGAGCGCCTCGGCCGCGCCACGATGGCCGGCCATCTGCTCGAATGCGGCGCGCAGGTCTGCGGCGGCTACTTCGCCGACCCGGGCTACAAGGATGTGCCGGGACTGGATTCGATCGGCTTTCCGATCGCCGAGATCGACGCCGATGGCGGCTGCACGCTCGGCAAGGCCGAGGGCACCGGCGGCTTCGTGAGCGAAGCCACGGTGAAGGAGCAACTGCTCTACGAGGTGCACGACCCGGCCGCCTATCTCACGCCCGACGTGGTGGCCGACATCGCCGAGGCCGAGGTACGCGCTGCCGGTGCGGATCGCGTCACGCTGTCCGGCGTGCGCGGCCATGCGCGGCCCGCGCACTACAAGGTCAACGTCTGCCACGAAGGCGGCTGGCTGGCCGAGGGCGAGATCTCCTATGCCGGCGCACGCGCCGAGGCCCGGGCCCGGCTCGCGGCCGACATCCTGCGCAGCCGTCTCGCGGGGCTGCAATTGCGCGTCGACCTGATCGGCGCCATCAGCATCCTGGCCGACGACGGCGGCCGTGCGATGGCGGCCACGCCCGCGGGCGACGCACGCGACGTGCGATTGCGCGTGGCGGCGGTGCACGACGAGCGCGCGCAGGCCGAGCGCCTGACGCGCGAGGTGATGGCGCTCTACACCTGCGGCCCGGCCGGCGGCGGCGGCGTGCGCACCGCGCTCACGCCGCGCCTCAACATCCGCTCGTGCCTGCTGCCGCGCGAGCAGGTGCCGGTGCGCTTCGAGATGCTGGAGGTTGCCTTATGAGCCGCGCGGCCGTTCCGAAGGCGAATAGCGCCGCAGCCGAAGGCGCAGGTACTCCAGTGACGCTGCCGCTGCATCGTGTCCCGCTCTTCCGCGCCGCGCACGGCCGCACCGGCGACAAGGGCGATCGCTCCAACATCAGCGTGATTGCCTGGCATCCGGAGCTCTATCCGCTGCTGGCCGAGCAGATCACGCCCGAAGCCGTGGCCGCGCAATTCCGCCACCGTGCGCCCAGCCGGGTGCAGCGCTTCCTGCTGCCGCGCCTCGGCGCCATGAACTTCGTGCTCGACGGGGTGCTGGACGGCGGCGTCAACGACGCGCTCAATCTCGATGCGCACGGCAAGGCGCTGTCCTTCCTGCTGCTCGACATGCCGCTCGAGGTGCCGGATGCGCTGCTGCACCGGCTGGTCGGGCCGCCCGAGGGCTGAGCGTCGTTCCTTTTTTCATTCATCCATTCAACGACCCCAGGAGACAACAAGCATGATCCGATTGCCATCCCTTTCGCTGGCCCTCGCCGCGCTGCTGGCCGCAGGCGGCGCCACGGCCCAGGGCTTCCCCGAGAAGCCCATCACCTTCGTCGTGCCCTTCGCGGCCGGCAGCGCGACCGACCAGATCGCGCGCGCGCTCGGCAACGGCGTGACGGCCGAGACGAAGCAGCCGGTGGTGATCGACAACAAGGCCGGCGCGAGCGGCTTCATCGCCTCGCAGCAGGTCGCCAAGGCCGCGCCCGACGGCTACACGGTGCTGATCACCACCAACACCACGCACGCGGCCAACGAGCACCTGTTCAAGAAGCTGCCCTACGACCCGGTGAAGGACTTCGCGCCGGTGGCCGGGCTGGGCAAGGGCGGCCAGATCATGGTGGTGCGGCCCGAGTTTCCGGCGAAGACGGTGGCCGAGTTCGTCGCGCTCGCGAAGAAGGAGCCGGGCAAGCACAGCTTCGGCAGCGGCAGCTCGTCCAGCCGCATGGCGGGCGAGCTGCTGCAGCAGCTGGCGGACATCAAGCTGCTGCACGTGCCGTACAAGAGCAACCCCCTGGCCGTGACGGACCTGCTCGGCGGGCAGATCGACATGATGATCACCGACACGGCGACCGGCCTGCCGCAGGTCAAGGCGGGCAAGCTGCGCGCGCTCGGCGTCTCCGGCGCCAAGCGCTCGCCGCTGGCGCCGGACGTGCCCACCATCGCGGAGGCCGGCGTCAAGGGCTACGAGATGGGCTACTGGTTCGCGGCCTACGCGCCCGCGAAGACGCCGCCCGCGGTGGTCAATCGCCTGAACGAGCTGCTGGTGAAGGCCGCGAAGAGCGAGGCTGCCAAGGCGGCCTTCTACGAGCCGAGCGGCACCGAGGTGTTCACCACCACGCCCGAGGAGCTGGCGAAGTTCCAGACCGCCGAATCGCAGAAGTGGGGCCGCATCGTGAAGGCCGCGGGCATCCAGGCCGAGTAGCCGGCTCCCGACGACGCACCGCGACCAGCAGACGAGCATGCAACAGACCAGGAGGCGCGCCGCCGGCGCGCACTCTTCGCCGCCGCATCAGTGATCGCGACACTGCGCGCAGCCATGTTGCTTGATGGGTGCTTTGTCTCCGCTTGTAAAAGGTTGCGAATACTTAAGTTCGCGAAATGATGCCAAATCCCGGTGGCTCGATGCGATTGCGTCGCTTCGTGCCCACGGATGCCTGTTTGACGGGCATTCCGTCGGAACGCCCGTGGGGCCTCGCACGGATGAGTTGCTCTCTGGGTTGTCCACAACGTTATCAACGGGCCCGGGGGATAAATTTCCCTCTGGCCGGGGCGCCTTGGGCGCTGCCGGCGCCGGACTTAGCCACAAGCGCGGCTAACAAATAAATCACGCGCTGACAAGCGCGTTACCGAGCAAAGACACAGTCGGATATCCCATGCGCGAAGGGCGCGAACGGCGCAGGGGATCCGCGGCTCAGTCCTGCGCTGGAGGCGCCTCCAGCGGCCGCAGTGCACCCAGCACCGTCGGCAGCAGCTCCGACACGGTGGGATGGATGAACACGGCGCGTTGCACGGTCGACACCGGCTGCCGCGCATACATCAGCGTCAGCAGCGCATGCACCGCCTCGTCGGCCTCCACGCCCAGCAGCGTCGCACCGACCAGGTGGCGCGTCTGCGCATCCACCAGCACGCGCAGGAAACCTTGCTCTTCACCCTTCTGCACCGCGCGCCCGACCCGGGACATGGGACGCTCGCCGATGAGGGTCGGCCGGCCCGAGCGCAGCGCCTCGCCCACGGTGATGCCGATTCGCGCGAGCGGCGGGTCGGTGTAGAGCGCGTAGGCAGGAATGCGATCGCCCACGCGCCGCGGGTCGTCGTCCAGCAGGTTCGCGGCGACGATCTCGAAGTCGTTGTAGGCCGTGTGCGTGAAGGCGCCGCGGCCGTTGCATTCGCCGAGCGCCCAGATGCCTTCCGCCGAGGTGCGAAGCTGGTCGTCGACCTCGATGAAGCCGCGCTCGTCGACCTTGACGCCGGCGCGCTCCAGCCCCAGGTCATCGGTGTTGGGCCGGCGCCCGGTGGCGTTGAGCACGTGCGTGCACAGGAACTCGTCCTGGTCGTCCCCGCAGCGCCAGCGCGCGGCGATGCGCTCTCCCTCGCGCCGCAGCGCGAAGCATTCCGTGCCCGTGCGGATCTCGACGCCCTCGCGCTCTAGGATCTCCTGCAAGGCAGCCGCCACATCGGCGTCCTCGCGCGGCACGATCTGCGCGCCTCGCTGCAGCATCGTCACCCGCGAGCCGAAACGCCTGAACATCTGGGCGAACTCCAGCCCCACGTAGCTGCCGCCGACCACGCCCAGGTGCTCGGGCAGTCGATCGAGTGCCATCAGCGACGAGTTGTTGAGCACGTCCACGCCGTTGCGGATCTCGGGCGCCAGCTCGCTCGCGCGGCCGCCCACATTCACGAAGATGCGATCGCTGCGCAGCAGCCGATCGGCCACGCGAACCGCGCCGGGCGCTTCGAAGCGCGCATGGCCCTGGATCACCGTGACGCCCGGCATGCCGCGCAGCCAGTTCTCGACGTTCTCGCTCGACTTGCCGGAGATGCGGCTCTTGCGCGCCATCACCGCGCCGAAGTCCACCGCGGCTTCGCCCCGGATCGAGACGCCGTACTCCTCGCTTCGATGCAGCAGCGCCGCCACGTGCGCGCTCGCCACCATCGCCTTGGTCGGAATGCAGCCGGTGTTGACGCAGGTGCCACCGAATCGATGGCGCTCCACCACCGCGACGCGCCGGCCCGCTTGCGAGAGGCGGGCGGCCAGCGCGGGGCCGGCCTGGCCGCTGCCGATGACGATGGCGTCGAATGGCTCGTCCATGTGCATCTCCTTTGGAAGCGCGCAGTGTGTCAGGCCAGGAGCGCCTTGACCAGATCCAGCTGCGGTCCGGTCCGTGCGTCGTGAGCTGCAGGTTGGCCTCGGGACATGGAGTTGGTGTCTACCCGGAGCAGGTCGACAATGGACCGCCCGCGATCACCGAAGGAAACGCATGCAGCCCCACGACGAGAACGCACCGATCGAGCACCGCCTGGTGCGTGTGCGCGGCCTCGTCCAGGGCGTCGGCTTCCGCGCCAGCTGCATGCGTCACGCGCGCGCGCATGGCATCGCCGGCTGGGTGCGCAATTGCCGCGACGGCTCGGTCGAGGCGCTGCTTCAGGGCTCGCCGCAGCAGCTGGCGCAGATGTGCGACTGGCTGCGCCACGGCGTGCCCGGCGCGCGGGTCGAGGGGCTGGAGCAGAGCGTCGTGCACGCGCCGTCGCTGCCACTGGAAGGGTTCGACATCCTGCCCGCTGCGTGAGCCGTCGGGGTCGAGGGCGGTGGCCTCGGCACGTGTCCTACGGCGCGGTAGGGATGCGCCTACAAACGAAACGTACTCATGCGAAGGGATGCCTGCTGGCGCTTGCCTCAGGATGAATTTTCCGGCATCCCGCCTGCCGCACACGCAGGCACCGAACACATGAGGGTATGAATGAGTATGGGTATCGACGTAGACCGAAACGCCGCGCAAGCCAGATTTCTGCGGCCCGTGCGCTGGACTACGCAGCTTGAAAACGGGTCGCGATTCTGATGAGCAGCCCGCAGCTGCTGGCATTCCTGCTGCCGCAATTTCATCGCATCCCGGAAAACGACCAGTGGTGGGGCGAAGGCTTCACCGAGTGGACGAACGTCAGGAAGGCGCGGCCGGGATTCCGCGGGCACCGACAGCCCCGCGTGCCGCTGCACGGCCACTATTACGACTTGTCGGATCCCAGCACGCAGGACTGGCAGGCCGAGCTTGCGAAGGCCCACGGACTGGGCGGCTTCTGCTACTACCACTACTGGTTCGCGGGCCGCCAGTTGCTGGAGCGGCCGCTGGAATCCATGCTGCGGCGGGGTGCGCCCGACTTCCCGTTCTGCCTGGCATGGGCCAATGAACCCTGGACGCGCGTCTGGGATGGCGGCGACCGCCACGTCCTGATGCCGCAGAGCTACGGCGACAAGAGCCATTGGGAGGCTCACTACCGGCATCTCGAGAGGGCGTTTCGAGACCCGCGCTACATCCGCGTGGATGGCTGCCCGGTGATCCTCATCTACCGCAGCGCCAGCATCGCCGAGTGCGGCGACATGCTGGATTGCTGGCGCAACCTGGCGGTGAAGAGCGGCTTCCCCGGGCTGCACGTCGTGAGCATGCTGACCGTGTTCGGCCGTGATGAGCGCAGCCATCTCTTCGACGCCTATTCGGAGTTCGAGCCCTTCTACACGCAGGCGCACCTGCCGCTCCACCTGAGGATTTCCGAGAAGCTCGTGAATGGAGCCAGCCGGCTGTGCTGGCGCTATCTTGGAAGGGGCCCCTACGCGCCCCGGAGCAGGGACTACCGGGCGATGTGGCGGGCGCTTGCCAGCCGTCCCGTGCGGCCGGGCCAGTACCCCGGCGCATTCGTCGATTGGGACAACAGTCCGCGCAGGCGGCTGGACACGAGCCTGGTCATGCGCAACGTGGATGTCGACACATTCCGGACCGGTTTTTCACAGCTCTACGAGAGAGCCAGCGATGCCGGAGCCCGCTTCATCTTCATCAATGCGTGGAATGAATGGGCGGAGGGCACCTACCTGGAGCCTGACGAGGACATGGGCACGGCCTATCTGGAGGCCATCCATTCCGTGGTCGGACGCAACGGCGGCGGCTGAGCCGCCGCGCGCCAACCGGACGCGCCGGCGCCGGCGTACTCAGGCCAGCAGGTCGTGCAGGGTGCGCGCGATCACCTTGGTCGCGCGCCGCAGATCCTCCAGCACCAAGCGCTCGTCGCTGCGCTTGGCATGCGATTCGAGCACGCTGCGCGGGCCGGCCCCGTAGATCACGCCCGGGATGCCGGCTTCGGCGTAGAGCCGCACGTCGGTGTAGAGCGGCGTGCCCATGGCCTTGATCGGCTCGCCGAAAACCTGCTGGCCGTGCTTCTGGATCGCGTCGACCAGCGGCTTGTTGCCGGGCAGCGGCTTCATCGAATTGGCCAGCAGCAGGCGCTTGATATCGACCGTGATGCCCGGCACCTGCGCGGCGGCATCGGCGATGACCTGGCGGATGGAGGCCTCGACCTCGGCCGGATGTTCCTCGGGGATCATGCGGCGGTCCAGCTTGAACACCACCTTGCCGGGCACGACGTTGGTGTTGGTGCCGCCCTCGATGCGGCCCACGTTGAGGTAGGGATGCGTAATGCCCTCGACCTTCGACGTGACCTGCTGGTAGAGCGTGTTCTGCGCATAGAGCGCATTCAGGATACGGACCGCCCCCTGCAGCGCATCGACGCCGGTGGCAGGCACGGCCGCATGGGCCATCTTGCCGTGCACGGTGACTTCCATCTGCAGGCAGCCGTTGTGGGCCGTCACCACCTCGTAGCTGAAGCCGGCCGCGATCATCAGGTCGGGCTTGGTGAGGCCGTTCTTCAGCAGCCAGCCCGGGCCGAGGAGGCCGCCGAATTCCTCGTCGTAGGTGAAGTGCAGCTCGACGCTGCCCTTGGCCGGCTTCGCCACCGCTTCGAGGGCACGCAGCGCGAAGGTGAAGCTAGCGAAGTCGCTCTTGCTGACCGCCGCGGCGCGGCCGTAGAGGCGGCCGTCCTCGATCTCGCCGCCGTAGGGGTCGTGGGTCCAGCCTTCGCCGGGCGGGACCACGTCGCCGTGCGCGTTCAATGCCACGGTGGGCCCAGCGCTGCCGTACTTGCGGCGCACGATCAGGTTGGTGATCGACTCCAGGCCGTAGTCCTTCACTTCCTGCGCGGGCACCGGGTGCTTCTCTGCCACGAAGCCGAAGTCTTCCAGCAGCTCGGCCGTGCGCTCCGCATGGGGCGCGTTGTTGCCGGGCGGCGTGTCGGTGGGCACGCGCACCATCTGCTGGAGGAAGCGCACCTCCTCGTCGAAATGCGCGTCGATCCATGCGTCGAGCTTGTCGTAGTCGGTGGTCGTCATGTCAGTGCGCTTTCTCGCTGGCCAGGTTGTCGAGCAGCAGCTGGAAGGCTTCGACCGCCAGCTGTATGTCGTTGTTGGTGCTCGATTCGAGCGGGTTGTGGCTGATGCCGGAATTGATGCCGCGCACGAAGAGCATGGCCTGCGGCATCACCTCGTGCAGCTTCATCGCGTCGTGCCCGGCGCCGCTGGGCATGCGGTGCAGCGGCACGCCGAGCGCATCGACCGCCTTCTCCCAGCGCTGCTGCCAGTCCGGGGCGCTGGGCGCGGCGGAGGCCTTCATGCTCTCTTCGATCGTGTGGCGCACGCCGCGCCGCTCGCAGATCGCCACGAGCTCGGCCAGGACGTCGGCCGTCAGCTTGTCGCGCTGCGGGTTGTTGGGCGCGCGCAGGTCCAGGCTGAACTTGCAGCGGCCCGGCACCACGTTGATCGAACCGCTGGGCACTTCCAGCATGCCGACAGTGGCGACCGAGTCGCCGTCCCTGGCGGCGCGCTGCTCGGCGTAGAGGATCAGCTCGGCCACCGCGGCGGCCGCATCGCGGCGGCGGTTCATCGGCGTGGTGCCGGCGTGGCTGGCCATGCCGATCACTTCGCCCACGTAACGCACCCCGCCGTTGATCGAGGTCACGATGCCCAGTGGCAGGTCCAGCTCGGTCAGCACGGGGCCCTGCTCGATATGCACTTCGACGAAGCCGAGGTACCGGGACGGGTCGCGCTTCAGCTGCGGGATGTCCTCTTCCTTCAGTCCGGCGATCGCGCGCGCCTCGCGCATGGTGATGCCGTCGGCGTCCTTCTGGTCCAGCCACTTCGGGTCGAAATGCCCGGTCAGCGCGCCCGAGCCGAGGAAGGTGGCCTTGTAGCGCTGGCCTTCCTCCTCCGCGAAGCCGACGACCTCGAAGGCGTAGGGCAGGCGGCGGCCCTGGCGCTTGAGCTCGCGCACGCAGGCGATGGGCACGAAGATGCCCAGCCGCCCGTCGTACTTGCCGCCGTTGCGCACGGTGTCGTAGTGCGAGCCGGTGAGGAGCGTCCTTGCATCGGGCGAGGTGCCCTCGTAGCGGCCCACCACGTTGCCCACGGCATCGATCTCCACGCTGTCGAAGCCGGCGTCGCGCATGCAGCCCGCGATCTGCTGCGCGCAGGCCCGGTGCGCCTCGGTCAGGTAGGTGACGGTGAGCTGGCCTTTCTCGGCATAGCCGGGGTCGGTGTGCACCGAGAGCTGTTCGTGCCAGTCCCACACGTCGTTGCCGAGGGCGGGCGTGACGCCGAACTTGTCGTCCAGCCGGATCTCGGCGATGCGGTGGATGTTGCGCAGCGCCTCGCCGCGCTCGAAATCCGCGGGGTGGTGCAGCCGGCGCTCGAAGGTGTCGATGATCTCGCGCTTGCCGAGGCCCGTGCCGCGCGGCCCGCGCACCGCGAGGATGAAGGGGAAGCCGAACTTGGCGTTGTAGTCGGCGTTGAGCTGCTGGATCTTCGCGAACTCCTCGGGCGTGCACTCCGTGAGGCCGGCCTTGCCCTGCTCGTGGGTGGATTCGGCCGTCAGCGTCTTGCTGACCATGGCCTTGCCGGCGAGTTCGGGGTGCGCGCGGATGAGGCCGAGCTGTTCGTCTTCGGTGGCGCTGGAGACCACCTGCACCAGCGCATGCTTGAGATGCGCCAGCGAGCGGAAGGGCCGTGCCGCGGCGGCGCGCTGCGCGATCCACGGCGAATGCTCGTAGGTGCCGTCGAGCAGGGCCGCGAACTGGTCGGGCGCGGCGGCGTTCAGTTGTTCGATGCTCAGGGCCATCTCAGGCTCCTTTCGATTCGGTGCAGGGGTGGGTCGCCTTCCAGTGGCGCGCGATGTCGAGGCGCCGGCAGACCCACACGCGATCGTGCTTGGCGATGTGGTCCAGGAAGCGCTGCAGCGCCGTGATGCGGCCGGGGCGTCCGAGCAGGCGGCAGTGCATGCCGATGCTCATCATCTTCGGCGCCTCGTCGCCCTCGGCGTAGAGCGCGTCGAAGCTGTCCTTCATGTACTGGAAGAAGGGGTCGGCATGCGAGTAGCCCTGGGGCAGCGCGAAGCGCATGTCGTTGCAGTCCAGCGTGTAGGGCACGATGAGCTGGGGCACCACCGTGCCATCGGTCTTCTGCACCTTCATCCAGAAGGGCAGGTCGTCGCCGTAGTAGTCGCTGTCGTACTCGAAGCCGCCGTAGTCGGCCACCAGGCGGCGCGTGCGGGGGCTGTCGCGGCCGGTGTACCAGCCCAGGGCCCTTTCGCCCGTGAGCTTCTCGATGGCCTGCATGCCCAGGCGCATGTGCTCGCGCTCGGCGGCCTCGTCCATGTTCTGGTAGTGGATCCAGCGCCAGCCGTGGCAGGCGATCTCGTGGCCCAGTTCCCTGAAGGCGGCCGTCAGCTCGGGGTGGCGCTCGAGCGCCATGCCGACGCCGAACACGGTGAGCGGCAGGCCGCGCTTCTCGAACTCGCGCAGGATGCGCCAGACGCCGGCACGCGAGCCGTACTCGTAGATGCCCTCCATGCTGATGTGCCGGTCCGGATAGCTCGCCGGATTGAACATCTCGGAAAGGAACTGCTCCGAGCCTGCGTCGCCGTGCAGCACGCTGTTCTCGCCGCCTTCCTCGTAGTTGAGGACGAACTGAACCGCGATGCGCGCGCCGCCGGGCCATTGCGCATGCGGCGGGTTGCGGCCGTAGCCGACCAGGTCGCGCGGGTAGGGCAGGGTGGTGTCGTAGATGTTGCTCATGACGAGGATCAGGCGGCCAGTGCGACCGAGATGTCGTGGGTGGGAACCTTGCGGTCGAAGACGAGGTTGGCCTCGACGTTCAGCAGGTGCTCGGTCATCAGCCGCACGGCGCGCTCCTCGTCCTTCGCGGCCAGCGCCTTCACGATGTCGGCGTGCTCGTCGTTGGAATGCTCGGCCGCGCTCGCGCTCTGGTACATCAGCGTGATGAGGGCGCAGCGCGAGATCAGCTCGCCGAGGATCTGCGCCAGCACCTGGTTGCCCATCAGCTCGGCCATGCGCACGTGGAAGTCGCCCAGCAGCTCGGTGCGGCCCGAGACGTCTTCGCCGGAGACCGCGGCCTTCTCGAGCGCGACGTGCTCCCTGAGCGCCTTGATCTTGGCCGGCGTCACGCTGCGCACGAACTCGCGCGTCATCTCGGCCTCCAGCATGCGGCGCACGGCGAAGACCTGCTTGGCCTCGTCGACCTCGGGCGCCGCGACGAAGGCGCCGCGCGCGGGCTCGAGCCGGATCAGCTTGTTCTGCGAGAGCTGGAACAGCGCCTGCCGCACCAGGGTGCGCGAGACGCCGAAGTGATCGGCCAGCTTCTGCTCGGCCAGCTTGCTGCCCGGCTGCAGCCGGTGCTCCACGATGGCCTTGGTGAGCGCATCGACGATCGCGCGGGTGGTGGTCGAATCCATGTTTTCATGATAGACCCAAAGCCGAGAAGTGTATACACTTTTGTCGACCGGAATTTCCCGAATGCCTTGAAGGAGCATCACCATGGGCCTGAGCACCCACGTCCTCGACACCATGCACGGCGGCCCCGCGGTCGGTATGCAGGTCGCGCTCTACACGACCGAGGGCAGCGGCGAGGACGCGCGCGCCACGCTGGTGAAGCGCTTCACGCTCAATGCGGACGGCCGCAGCGATGGGCCGCTCTATGCCGACGGTGCGCTGAAGGCGGGCACCTACCGCCTGGTGTTCGACGTTGCTGGCTATTTCAAGTCACGCGGCGTGAAACTGCCCGAGCCGAATTTCCTGAATCGCGTGGCGCTGGATTTCGGCGTGGCGAACGCCGAGCAGCACTACCACGTGCCGCTGCTGGTAAGCCCCTGGAGCTACTCCACCTACCGTGGATCCTGAAACTGCGAGAGCTGCCCTTCGGTCAGCGTATCGAGTTGGAAATGCCCGCTCTTGTCCCACAGCCAGGTCTCGGTCCAGGTCAGCTTGCCGATGCGGCTCGCGGCCGGGTAGGGCGCCGCGCTCAGCACGGTGCGCTCGATCTCGGCGATGACCTCGGGTGCATGCTTGGGCGCGCGCATCCAGTTCATGCCGGTGACGCGGCCGTTCGCATCGAGGCTGACCGAGAGCGTGCCGATGGCGTAGAGCAGCGGCGGCAGCTTGCCGGCGTAGATCCGGTTGCCGTTGCGTGCGTAGATGTGGCGGGCGGCGTCCTGCTTGTACTCGCGCGGAGTGCCGGCGTTCGAGGCCCGGGGGGTTGCGCTGGCGCCCTGGGCGGTCGCATTGCTGAGCTGGCCGGGCACGGAACCGGTCGATCCCGGAAGGCCGCCGCAGCCGGCGAGGCCCAGGGCCATGGTCAGGGCGGCCGCGAAGGCGCGGCGCAGGGGCGTGGCGAGCAGCGTGAATGTCATGCTGGGATTTATACCGTGGGCGCAGGGCCCCGGCGCAACCGGAGGTTTCGCGGATGAACGGCATGGTCGACGAACTGCTGGCGCGCCTCGCGCGCGGCGAGGAGGGCGTGCTGGTGCTCGTCGAGAAGACGCAGGGCTCCGCGCCGCGCGAGGCCGGCACCTGGATGGCCGTGTGGGCCGATGGCCTCACCGCCACCATCGGCGGCGGGCAGCTGGAGTACCAGGCGACCGACGAGGCGCGCGGCTGGCTGCTCGGCGGCGCGGCGATCGAGGGCGTGCAGCGCTATCCGCTCGGCCCGAGCCTCGGCCAGTGCTGCGGCGGCGTGGTCTTCCTCTCGTACCGGCGCATCGTGGCGGCCGATGCGAAGGCGCTGCAGGCCGAACTGCTCGCCCATCTGGAACCGGTGGCCCTCTTCGGCGGCGGCCATGTAGGCGCGGCGCTGGCGCGGCTGCTGTCGACGCTGCCCTTCAAGGTGCGCTGGATCGACAGCCGCGACGGCGTGTTCCCCGACGCGCTGCCGGCCCAGATCGAGACCGAGCATTCCGATCCGGTGCAGGACGCCGTGGCCCAGCTCGAGCCTGGCTCGCGCGTGCTGATCATGAGCTTCAGCCACGCCGAAGACCTGGACATCGTCATCGCCTGCCTGAAGCGCCTGCGCGCCCGAAACGACTTGCCCTACGTGGGCCTGATCGGCAGCAAGACCAAGTGGGCCACCTTCGGCCACCGGCTGGAGGCGCGCGGTTTCACGGCCGAGGAACTGGCGCGCATCACCTGCCCGATCGGCGTGCCCGGCATCAAGGGCAAGGAGCCCGAGGTGATCGCAATAGCAGTCGCGGCACAGTTATTGCAGACACTGGGCTAGGGTTTTCCAGCAGGCCTCGCTGCGAAAATCCTTCGAATCCAGCGTCAAAAGTGTATACACTCCAGTCCACAAGCCGCAGCGGAGCGAGGCCATTCCAGGAGCCTGCGTTCGCGGCCTTTTCTCTGCTTACAGCGCCCGCAGTGGTGAGCAGTCCAAACCAAGGTTGAGCACATGGAAAGCTACTACCTCGACTGGGCCAATCTGCTGCTGCGCTGGGTCCACGTCATCACCGCCATCGCGTGGATCGGCGCCTCCTTCTACTTCGTGATGCTGGACAACAGCCTCGAGAAGCCGCAGGACCAGGAGTCCCTCGACAAGGGCGTCGGCGGCGAGCAGTGGGCGGTGCACGGCGGCGGCTTCTACAACATGCAGAAGTACGCGCTGGCGCCCAAGAAGCTGCCCGACCACCTGCACTGGTCCTACTGGGAAAGCTATTCCACCTGGATCAGCGGCTTCGCGCTCTTCACGATGTCCTATCTGTGGAACGCGAGCACCTACCTGATCGACAAGTCCAAGA
The DNA here is from genome assembly GCF_901827175.1 of Variovorax sp. RA8. Classification (NCBI taxonomy): domain Bacteria; kingdom Pseudomonadati; phylum Pseudomonadota; class Betaproteobacteria; order Burkholderiales; family Comamonadaceae; genus Variovorax; species Variovorax sp. RA8. Next base: position 2,643,262 of record NZ_LR594662.1, read on the forward strand.
TGGACTGGCAGCCCGGCGCCGCCATCGGCGTGGCGCTGGCCTTCTTCGTCGTCTTCTGGATCGTCTACGACGGCATCTGCCAGGTCTTCGGCCGGCGCAAGAACGGCGACACCATCGTCGGCGTGCTGGTGGCGGTCTTCATCGCCTTCGCCACCTGGCTGGCCTGCCAGTGGTTCGCCGGCCGTGCGGCCTTTTTGCTGGTGGGCGCGATGATGGCCACGACCATGAGCGGCAACGTGTTCTTCTGGATCATCCCGGGCCAGCGCAAGAACGTGCAGGCGCTGCGCGAGGGCAGGCCGGTGGACCCGGTCCACGGCGCGCGCGGCAAGCAGCGCAGCGTGCACAACACCTACTTCACGCTGCCGGTGCTGTTCGCGATGCTGAGCAACCACTACAGCTTCACCTACACGCACAAGTACAACTGGATCGTGCTGCTGCTGATCATGCTGGGCGGCGCGGCGATCCGCCAGTTCTTCGTGGTGCGGCACCGCTTCAAGCTGGGCAGCGCGGGCAACCCGCTGCCCTATGCGATGGTCGGCGTGGTGGTGCTGGGCCTGTCGATTGTGTGGATGCGGCCCGAGCCCGCCGCCGCGCCGATGGCCAGCGCCGCCGCCTCCCAGAAGGTAGCCTTCGGCGACGTCAGGAAGGTGCTGGAGCAGCGCTGCTACATGTGCCACGGCGCCCAGGTGCAGATGAAGAACGTGCGCCTCGACACGCCCGACCAGGTGGCCGCGCATGCGCAGGGCGTCTACCAGCAGGCGGTCGTGACCAAGATCATGCCGATGAACAACTCGACCGGCATGACCGATGCGGAGCGTGCGCTGATCGCGAAGTGGTTCGAGGGCGGCGCAAAGACCAACTAGCGAGCCCGGGCGCCGCGGCGTGCCGTGGACAATCGGGCAACGGAGACCGAAAGCAATGAATCCATCCCCAGCCCTGCCCGATCCGCACGCCGCGCCGCGCAATTTCCTCGAACAGCTCTACCGCATCGCAGTCCGGCGCGCCCTGCCGCTGGACAGCATGGGCGCTTGTCTCCCCAAGCCGCCCAAGGGCCGCACGCTGGTGCTCGGCGCCGGCAAGGCCGGCGGCTCGATGGCGCAGGCGCTGGAGGCGCTGTGGCCGGCCGATGCGCCACTCTCGGGGCTGGTGGTTACGCGCTACGACCATATCCCGCCGCGCCCCGAGGGGCTGGCGCAGCGCATCGAGATCGTCGAGGCCGCGCATCCGGTGCCGGACGAGGCTGGCCTGAAAGCGGCCGAGCGCATCCTTGCGCTGACGCAGGGCCTCACGGCCGACGACCTGGTGCTGTGCCTGATCTCCGGCGGTGGCTCCGCGCTGCTCACGCTGCCGGCCGAGGGGCTGACGCTGGCGGACAAGCAGCGCATCAACAAGCAGCTCCTCGAATCCGGTGCCCACATCGGCGAGATGAACTGCGTGCGCAAGCACCTGTCGCGCATCAAGGGCGGGCGGCTGGCCGCCGCCTGCGGGCCCGCAAAGGTGGTGACGCTCACCATCAGCGACGTGCCCGGAGACGACCCCGCAGTGATCGCCAGCGGGCCCACGGTGCCCGATGCGACGACCTGCGCCGACGCGCTGGCGATCCTGGATCGCTATCGCATCGAGGTGCCGCCGGCCGTGCGGGCGCAGCTCGAGAGCGGCGCGCTCGAAACACCCAAGCCTCATGACGCCGTGTTCAATGGCCACGCCACGCACCTGATCGCCACGCCGCAGCAGTCGCTCGAAGCCGCTGCCGCGGCGGCGCGCGCGGCCGGCATCGAGGCCCACATCCTCAGCGACGAAATGGAAGGCGAATCGCGCGAGGTCGGCAAGGTGCATGGCGCACTGGCGCGCGCCGTGGCGCTGCGCGGTGCGCCCTTTGCGAAGCCCTGCGTGATCCTGTCGGGTGGCGAGACGACGGTCACCATCCGCCCGCGTCAGCCGGGCCAGGCGAAAGGGCGGGGCGGCCGTGCCGGCGAGTTCTGCCTCGGTCTCGCCGGTGCGCTCGCCGGCCAGAAGAGCGTGTGGGCACTCGCGGCCGACACCGACGGCATCGACGGCGTGGAAGACAACGCGGGCGCCTTCGTCACGCCCGACACCCTGGCGCGCGCCGAGGCGGCGGGGCGCAAGCTGGCTGACCACCTGGACCGCAACGACGCGTATGGGTACTTCGATGCGATCGGGGATCTGTGCGTGACGGGACCGACGCACACCAACGTCAACGACTTCCGGGCCTTGCTGGTGTTGTAGATCAGCTCTGCGTCTTCGACGTCGCCAGGAACCTTACCTGTGCCCGCTCCCGGAGCGAGTGGGCGCAGTTCGATGCGCCTTCCCCAACGCCGCCAGCCCCGCGAACACGTAGCGCATCAGGTCATCGAACATCCCCTCGCTGTCCTTGGCCATCGCCGGCAGCACCTTGCGCGGGATCTCCTTCGGCGCGACCAGCATCACGATGCAGGGCAGCACCGAGAACACCAGCGCCCGCTGTACCGCCGGGTGATCGGCCGGCAGCTCCAGGATTTCGGCCAGCAAGCCGAGCAGCAGCTTCGCCTTGGGCCGCACCGCCTTTTCCACCAAGGCCGGCGCCAGTGGCCCTGGTGACATCATCTCGCGCAGCATCACGCGAAAACCCCAGGGCATGGCCTCGCGCGAAGAGGGCGCCAGCATATGCCCGAGCAGGGCGCGCAGCTTGTCGCGCGGATCGCCGAGCGCGCGCGTCATCTCGACCAGCTCGTCCACGCTCACGATCTGGCGGTGCGCCTCGATCAGCACCTCCTCGTACAAGGCCTCGCGGCTGCCGAAGTGGTAGTTGACCGAGGCCATCGGCGTGCCGGCGCGTTCGCAGATCTCCTTGCTGGTGGCGTCGGCATAGCCGCGCTCGGCAAATACCTGGCCGGCGGTCTGCAACAGCAGCGCGCGGGTGGCGGCGCCGTCCGGGCGCGGTGCGCGTGCAGTGCGCGGGGCGGGGGCTTTCTTTCTCGTGGCAGGCATGGCAGAACAGGGTGCGCGCGAAACTCGGCATTAGTTTGAATTTAAATTCAAATTCGTTAAGATCCAGTCTACTGCATCGACCACGCCCCTGGCGAGAAGGCCCACCCCATGAACAAGAAACCCCTCATCCTCGGCGGCATCGTGATCGTGGGGGCGCTCGCTGCAGCCGCGTGGTACTTCAACCGCAAGCCGGCCGATGCAGACAGCCTCGTGCTCTACGGAAACGTCGACCAGCGCCAGGTCTCGCTGGCGTTCAACGGCAGCGATCGCATCGGCAGGCTCGACGTGGAGGAGGGCGACCACGTCAAGGCCGGCCAGGTGCTCGGCGAGCTCGACACCCGCACCCTGAAGCTACGCGCCGCGCAAGCCCAGGCGCGGATCGGCGTGCAGGAGCAGGCCCTGCTGCGCCTGAAGACCGGCAGCCGCCCCGAGGAAGTCGCACAGGCCCGCGCCGGCGTGGCTGCCGCCCAGGCCGATGCCGAGCTGGCCGGCCAGCAACTGGAGCGACTGCAGGGCATCCGCCAGACCACCGCCGGCCGCGCCGTCAGCCAGCAGGACCTGGACAGCGCCCTGGCCCGCCGCAAGGTCGCGCAGGCGCAGCTGGAGAACGCGCGCAAGGCCCGGCAGCTGGTGGTGACGGGCCCGCGCAAGGAAGACATCGCGCAGGCCCAGGCCCAGCTCGATGTGGCACGCGCCGAACTCGCGCTGCTCGAGCGCCAGCTCGAGGAGGCCGAGCTGCGCGCCCCGATCGACGCCGTGGTGCGCGCCCGCCTGATGGAACCCGGCGACATGGCCTCGCCGCAGCGCCCCGTCTACACCCTCGCGATCACCGACCCGAAATGGGTGCGTGCCTACGTGGCCGAGGCCGAGCTCGGCCGCGTCAGGCCCGGCATGGCCGCAACGCTCTCGACCGACAGCCATCCCGGCCAGCCGCTCGCGGGCAAGGTGGGCTACATCTCGTCGGTGGCCGAGTTCACGCCCAAGACGGTGCAGACCGAGGAGCTGCGCAGCAGCCTGGTCTATGAGATCCGCGTGCTCGCCGACGACAAGGAGGACCGCCTGCGTCTCGGCATGCCCGTCACCGTGCGCCTCTCGCTGAACGGCAGCGCGACGCCGGTCGCCGCGGGGCGCTGATGAATGCCGCCGCGCCCGCACTTGTGGGCCACGGCCTGCACAAGCGCTTCGAGCTCAAGGGCACGAAGCGCACGGTGCAGGCGCTCGCCGACGTGTCGCTGGAGATTCCCGCCGGCACGCTCAGCGCGCTGGTCGGGCCCGACGGCGCCGGCAAGACCACGCTGCTGCGCCTGGCGGCCGGCCTGATGCGCGCCGACCAGGGCACGCTGCGGGTGCTGGGCATCGACGTGGCCGCCGACCCGCAGGCCGTGCAGGACCGCATCAGCTACATGCCGCAGCGCTTCGGCCTCTACGAGGACCTGAGCGTGCAGGAGAACCTCGACCTCTACGCCGACCTGCATGGCGTGCCGAAGAAAGAGCGCACCGAGCGCTATGCACGCCTGATGGAGATGACCGATCTCGGCCGCTTCACCGCGCGGCCCGCGGGCAAGCTCTCGGGCGGCATGAAGCAGAAGCTCGGCCTGGCCTGCACGCTCGTGCGTTCGCCGCAGCTGCTGCTGCTCGACGAGCCCACGGTGGGCGTGGACCCGCTCTCGCGCCGTGAGCTGTGGGAGATCGTGCGGCAGCTGGTCGACGACGAGCGGCTGAGCGTGATCGTCAGCACCGCCTACCTCGACGAGGCGGAGCGGTGCCGACGGGTCTTCGTGCTGCACGAAGGTCGCATGCTCGCGCAGGGCACGCCGCAGCAGCTTCGCGACGAGGCGCGCGATCTCTGCTTCATCGCGAAGCCGCCGCAGGGCATGCCGGCGCGCACGCTGCAAGCCAGGCTGCTGGATGCGCCGGCCACCATCATCGATGCCGTGCCGCAGGGTGGCGAGGTGCGCCTGATCCGCCAGCCCGGCGCCGACGGCCGGGCGCTGGCCGCGCTGCTCGACGGCGCGCCTTGCGCGCCCGTGCCCGCGCGCCTGGAGGACGGCTTCATGGTGCTGCTGCGCGCCCAGCAGCCGAAGAGCGCGGCACCGGCTGCGGCCGCTGCCGGCGTGACGGTCCCCGGCGCCGCCGACGAGACCGTGATCGAGGTCAAGGATCTGGTGCGCACCTTCGGCGACTTCACCGCCGTCGCCAGCACCAGCTTCAGCGTGCGCCGCGGCGAGATCTTCGGCCTGCTCGGCCCCAACGGCGCCGGCAAGACCACCACCTTCCGCATGCTGTGCGGACTGCTGCCCGCCAGCAGCGGCTTCCTGCAGGTGGCGGGCGTCAACCTGCGCCACGCACGGGCGCAGGCGCGCGCACGCATCGGCTACGTCTCGCAGAAGTTCGCGCTCTACGGCAACCTGACGGTGCAGGAGAACCTCGAGTTCTTCGGCGGCGCCTACGGGTTGCGCGGCGCGCGCCTGCGCGAGCGCATGCACGCCGTGCTCGACCAGTTCGATCTCAGAGGCCAGGCGCAGTCCGCCAGCGGTCTCCTGCCGGGCGGCTTCAAGCAGCGCCTGGCCATGGCCACCGGCCTGCTGCACGAGCCCGAGATCCTGTTCCTCGACGAGCCCACCAGCGGCACCGACCCGCTGGCGCGGCGCGAGTTCTGGCGCCGCATCACCGCGCTGGCGCAGGCCGGCGTCACGGTCATCATCACCACCCACTTCATGGAAGAGGCCGAGTACTGCGACCGCATCGTGATCCAGGACGCCGGCCGGCTGCTGGCCATCGGCACGCCGCAGGAAGTACGGCGGCAGGCGGGCCGCGCGCCGGACATGGAAGAGGCCTTCATCGGCATCGTCACCCAGTCGCGCGAGCGGAGGGCCGCGGGATGAGCGGCTTCCGCTCCAGGCTCGCCGCCCTCACGCGCAAGGAGACGCGCCAACTGCTGCGCGACCCGAGCAGCATCGCGATCGGCGTGCTGCTGCCCATCATCCTGATCCTGATCTTCGGCTTCGGCCTCTCGCTGGATGTGAAGAACGCGCCGCTCGCCGTGGTGATGGAGGACAGCACCCCCACCGCGATGGATGCCGTCGCGGGCCTGCAGCTCACGCCCTACATCTCTCCGGTGCTGCTGGGCTCGATGCACGATGCCGAACTGCTGATGCGCCAGCGCCGGGTCGACGGCATCGTGCGCGTGCCCGGCGACTTCTCGCGCCGGCTGGCGGCCGGCGATGCGCGCATCCAGCTGTTGGTCCATGGCGCCGACGCGGGCCGCGCCAGCATCGTGCTGCGCTACGCGACGGCCGCGCTGCAGCAGAACGCGCAGCGCGTGGCCGACCGCGGCCAGCCCGGCGCCGCCATCGGGCGCGTGAGCGTCGAGCAGCGCCTGTGGTTCAACACCGCCAACACCAGCACCTGGTACCTGGTGCCAGGGCTGATCGTGCTGATCATGACGCTGGTCGGCGCCTTCCTCACCGCCCTGGTGATGGCGCGCGAATGGGAGCGCGGCACGCTGGAGGCGCTGTTCGTCACGCCCGTGCGGCCGGTCGAGATCCTGCTGGCGAAGATCATTCCCTACTTTGGCGTCGGCATGGTCGGCCTTGCGCTGTGCCTGCTGGCCGCGCGTTTCCTGTTCGAAGTGCCGATGGTCGGATCGCTCGCGCTGCTGGTGCTGTGCGCGATGCTCTACATGCTGGTGGCGGTGGGCATCGGGCTGGTGATCTCCGCGGTCACGCGCAACCAGTTCCTGGCCAGCCAGGTCGCGCTGCTCGCGAGCTTCCTGCCCTCGCTGATGCTGTCGGGCTTTCTCTTCGACCTGCGCAACGTGCCCACCGCAGTGCGCGTGGTGGGGCAGGTGCTGCCGGCCACCTACTTCATGGAGCTGATTCGCACGCTCTTCCTGGCCGGCGACGTCTGGCCGCTGGTGCTGCGCAACGGCGCCATCCTCATCGCCTATGCCGTGTTGCTGCTCGGCGTGGCGCGCGCCACAACCCGCAAGACACTGGATTGAGGCCGACCGCCATGAACGCTTTCTTCATCGACGCCGTGCTGCGCATCCTCAACCTGTGCCGCAAGGAATTCCTGGCCGTGCTCAAAGACCCGGCCAGCCGCGCCATCCTTATCGTGCCCGCGCTCATGCAGAGCCTGCTGTTCGGCTATGCCGCCACCTACGACCTCAACCAGGCCGACTATGCGCTGCTCGACCAGAGCCACAGCGCGGCCTCGACCGCGCTGGTCGCCAAGCTCGACGGCACCGGCGTCTTCCGCCGCGCCGCGACCTTGCGCAGCGCGGGCGACATCGAGCGCGTCATCGATGCGCAGGACGCGCTCTTCGTGATCCACATCGGCCCGCGCTTCGAGCAGCAGCTGCAGGCCGGCGAAGACGCCGCAGTGCAGCTCATCGTGGACGCGCGCAACTCCAACACCGCCGGCTCCGCCGCCGGCTACGTGAGCGCCGTGGTGGCCGACTTCAACGCGCAGTGGCGCGCGCAGCACGGCGGGGCGCAGGCGCCGGTGCGCATCGACTCGCGTGCCTGGTACAACCCCAACCTCGAGACGCGCTGGAACCTGATGCCCGGCATGATCGCCGCGCTCAGCATGCTGCAGACCCTGCTGCTCACCGCGCTCTCGGTGGCGCGCGAGCGGGAGCAGGGCACCTTCGACCAACTGCTGGTCACCCCCCTCACGCCCACCGAGATCATGATCGGCAAGGCCGTCCCGCCGGTGCTGATCGGGCTGGTGCAGTCCACCATCGTGCTCCTGGTCACGCTGCTTTGGTTCAAGGTGCCGATGGCCGGGTCCCTCCTCACGCTCTATGCGGGCCTGGCCTGCTTCACCATCGCGAGCGTGGGCATCGGTCTGTCGATCTCTGCGGTGTCGGCCAACATGCAGCAGGCCATGCTCTATACCTTCGTGCTGATCATGCCGCTGATGCTGCTGTCGGGCCTGACCACGCCCGTGCGCAACATGCCCGAGGCGCTGCAGATCGCGACCCTGGCCAACCCGCTGCGTTTCGCCATCGACCTGGTGCAGCGCGTCTATCTCGAGGGCGTGGGCCTGCTGACTGTCTGGCACAACCTGATCCCGCTGGTCGTCATCGCGGCCATCACGCTGCCGCTGGCGGCTTGGCTGTTCCGCAACCGTCTCGTCTGAAAGAGAGCGCGACATGAAGCACCCGCAACGCTCCTCCTCATTGTCCCGCTGCGTCCCCTGGCTCGCGGCGCTGATGCTGGCCGGCGGCTGTGCCGTCGGGCCGGAGTTCAATGCGCCCACGCCCGAGGCACCGGCCGATTTCTCGGGCTGGCACGGCGGCTCGGCGGAGCTGCTCGATGCGCAGGCCCGCGATGCCGCGGGCGCGCCCATCGGCTGGTCTGCCTTCGCCGACCCGGTGCTCGATGCACTGATGGCGAAGGCGCTCGACGCCAACCACGACCTGCAGACCGCCGCGCTGCGCTTCGCACAAAGCCGCGTCCAGCGCCGGCAGGCCGAGGCCCAGCGCGGCCCGCAGCTCAACGCCAGTGCGGCCGCTGCGCGCAAACGGCAGAGCGAGGTGGGCTCCGGCACGCGCTTGATCGATGCGCTCAATCCCTCGAACCGCGAGCAGCTGATCGGCGCCCTGAGCGAGCCGCACAACCTCTACCAGGCCGGCTTCGATGCCTCTTGGGAACTCGACCTCTGGGGCCGCGTGCGTCGCGCCATCGAGGCGGCCGATGCCGATGTCGTTGCTTCGCAGGCCCTGCTGGCGCAGGTGCAACTGGCCGTGCAGTCGGAACTGGCGCGCAACTACTTCGAGCTCCGTACGGCGCAGCGGCAGTTGCGCATCGCGCGGGCCGACGTCGGCGCGAGCGAAGAGACGCTGGCCCTGGTGCGCGCACGCGCCGACGGCGGCCTGACCACCGATCTCGATGTGCGGCGGCAGGCGGCCCAGGCTGCGGACCTGCGCGCACGCCTGCCGCAGCTGCTGGCGTTGGAGGCCAGGGCGACCAACCAGATCACGCTGTTGCTCGGCGAACGGCCTGGCGCAATGCAGACGCAGCTTGCGGGGCCCGCCGATGGGCCCGCAGGCGCCTTGCCCGACCTGTCGCCGGGGCTGCCTTCCGAGGTGGCGCTGCGCCGTCCCGACATCCGGCGCGCGGAGGCGCAATTGCATGCGGCCACCGCGAGCATCGGCCTGGCCATGGCCGACCTGTACCCGCGCATCACGCTGGGCGCGAACTTCGGCTTCGAATCGGTGGCGAGCCGCAGCTTCGGCGAGTGGGGGAGCCGGCAATGGTCCGTCGGGCCCAGCTTGCAGTTGCCCCTCTTCGATGGCGGACGGCGCCGCAGCACAGTGACCCTGCGCGAGCTGCAGCAACAGGAAGCCGCTGTGGCCTACCAGCAGACCGTGCTGAAGGCCTGGCACGAGATCGACGATGCGCTGAGCGCCTATGCCGCCGAAAGACAGCGGCATCTTCAGCTCGCCGACAAGGAGCGGCAGAGCAGGGATGCGTGGGATCTTGCGCGAGTGTGGTACGAGCATGGGCTGACCGACTTCCTGGTGCAGCTCGATGCGCAGCGCACGCTGCTGCAGGCGCAGCGGGACCAGGTGGACAGCGCAGGGCGGCTGGCGATGGACCTGGTGTTGCTGACCAAGGCGCTGGGCGGGGCCGAGGACCGGAACGCAGCGCGGCGCTAGGCCCAAGTGGTGCGATCGGATCTCTGGCATGCTGGGTCCGCATGAACCTGGATCCGTTCGTCAGCGTCGATGGAATTCCGTTCACGATCTCGCAAGAAGAGATCGTGAAGCGGCGAGGGCAGCCCCTGGGGTCCGGCCGGAACGCCGTGGGGCTGAACGAGTTCGACTATGCATCGGTGGTCTACCGGTTTCAGGACTCTGGCAGGTTGGAGGAGGTCACCACGCAGGCGCCGGTGGTCAACTTCGGCAATGTAGCGGTGCCGTTCGAGACGCTGCCGTCGTTCGTCCGGCAGCAGGATCCGGGGGTGTTCGAGCGGGCAGGGTTTGTCGTCAGCCCGCGGTTCGGCCTGGCCTTCGATCCCGATGAGCCGTCCTGGGTGACGGCGCTTGCGGCGCATTGTCTCGATGCGTGGCGGGCCTTGTGAAAACACGTTGGCAGGATTCGCGGCTCCCTGGTCCTTGTGGTGCAGGCTGATCCTTCGTAGGCTCGGGGTTTCACGTCCATCATTCAAGGAGAACCATGAGCAACAACACAGTCAGGCTGCATCGCGTCATTGCCGCTAAGCCTGAAAAAGTCTATCGGGCCTTCGTCGACGCCGACGCCAAGGCGCGGTGGCTGCCGCCCAATGGCTTCACCGGGAAGGTTCATAGCATGGAGGTCAAGGTGGGCGGCAAGTACAGGATGTCGTTCACGAACTTCACCACCGGCAAGAGCACGTCCTTCGCGGGTGAATACCGCGAGCTCGTGCCGAATGAGCGGCTGCGGTACACCGACGTCTTCGACGATCCGAACCTGCCCGGGGAGATGCAGGTCACGGTCACGATGAAGCAGGTCTTGGTCGGCACCGAACTGAACATCGTCCAGGAGGGCATCCCCGATGCGATCCCTCTGGAAGCGTGCTACCTCGGCTGGCAGGAGTCGCTGCTGAACCTGGCGCGGCTGGTGGAGCCGGAGATCAACGGTTAGCCATCGGGGGCAATGGACCCGTCACCCAGTACGGGAGCTGCCCATGACCCCTGCCGATCTTTCCGCCCTGTACCTCGAATACATCGCCTGCCTCAACCAGCAGGATTGGGCGGCGCTGGGGCGGTTCGTCGACGATGAGGTGAGCCACAACGGCCGGCAGTTCGGACTGCACGGGTATCGGGAGATGCTCGAAGGGGATTTCCGGGAGATCCCGGATCTTCATTTCAACGTGGCATTGCTGGTTGCCGAGCCGCCTCATGTCGCGAGCCGGCTGGACTTCGCGAAAACGACGCGGTATTAATTCGAAGTTTTGAGGCGAATGATGGTCTGGAAAATGGTGTGCTAGCGATAGCAAGAGCGACAACAAACCAACGCCTTCTCAAGGGTGCTGATTAGATCTCAATGATCTAGTGGACGATCCCGCGCTCGCCCAGTAACAATGCCGGACCCACCCAGTCCCCACGCCTCCCTACCCCAACACATCATTCACCTGCGCATTGAACTCCGCCTGCCCCAACGCCACCCCGATCTCCCTTGGCAGCGCATCCCTCACAGAAAACACCCCCAGGATCTTCGTTCCCGACACCAGCGGCAGGTGCCGGAATCCCCGCTCGAGCATCAGCACCACCGCATCCGACACCAGCGTCTCCGGCGACACGCAAATCGGATTCGGCGTCATCACTTCACGCACGGCCGCTCGATCCGGATCGAGCCCTTTCGCCAGCACCCGCGTCATCAGGTCGCGCTCGGTCAGGATGCCCAGCAGGATGTCCGGCGGCTCCATGATGAGCACGCTGCCGCAGTTGGCGCGGGTCATCGCGCCGGCGGCGTCGCGCACGCTGGCATGCGGCCCGAGGCTGAGCACATGCTTGCGCGATATGGACTGAAACACAGTACGTTCTTCCGCCATGGTCCGCCCTCCAGCAAAAGCGCGATGTTGCGACGGGCTCGGGCTCAGCGCAAGGAGGCGTTGAGTTTTTCCAGCGCCGGGGCGCCCGGGCACAGCTCGCCGGGCCCCAGCTGGTTGAGCGGGCGGGCACTGGTGTTGAGCGCCGTGTGCAGGTCGGTGGCCAGTGGATCGACGTAGAGCAGGCCGGTCACCACCTCGCCCATTTCCTGGTGCCGCTGCATGTGCGACATGGCGGCGTGGCGGTCGCCGGGGTTGTAGCCGGCGTGCAGGCTGCGCAGCCGCAGCAGGGTGCCGTCGTGCTGGCGCACGTCCATTACCTCGCCCGGCGCCACGTCCGCGGTGATCGCTTCGCGCCCCTGGATGAAATCGATGCGGCTCACCGCCTCGTTGTGTTCGCGCACGTAGTCGTAGCTCTTGGTGCTGCCCGGATGGTTGTTGAAGGCCACGCAGGGGCTGATCACGTCGATGAAGGCGGCCCCGCCGTGGCTGATGGCGCCCTTGATCAGCGGCACCAGCTGGGCCTTGTTGCCCGAGAAGCCACGCCCGACGTACGTGGCGCCCAGCTGCAGGGCCATGGCCACGAGGTCCACCGGGCTGTCCGTGTTGATTGCGCCCTTCTTGCTCTTGGAGCCCTCGTCGGCGGTGGCGGAGAACTGGCCCTTCGTGAGGCCGTAGACGCCGTTGTTCTCGACGATGTAGGCCATGCGCACGCCGCGCCGCATGGCGTGGGCGAACTGGCCCAGGCCGATGGATGCCGAATCGCCATCGCCCGAGACCCCGAGATAGAGCAGGTCGCGGTTGGCCAGGTTGGCGCCGGTCAGCACGCTGGGCATGCGGCCGTGCACGGTGTTGAAGCCGTGCGAGGCGCCCAGGAAATAGTCCGGCGTCTTGGAGCTGCAGCCGATGCCCGAGAGCTTGGCGACGCGGTGGGGCTCGATGTCCAGCTCCCAGCAGGCCTCGATGATGGCGGCCGAGATCGAGTCGTGGCCGCAGCCGGCGCACAGCGTGGAAATCTTGCCCTCGTAGTCGCGCCGCGTATAGCCGACCTTGTTGGTGGCCAGCGTGGGGTGGTGCAGCTTGGGCTTGGCGAGATAGGTCATGCGGTTCCCCCCGTCACATGCGCAGCGATCGCCCCGGTGACGAAGCGCGCCGTAATGGGCGTTCCATCGAAGTGCAGCACGCGCACCAGCCGGGCCGGGTCGATGTCGAGTTCGTTGATCAGCAGGCTGCGCATCTGCGCGTCGCGGTTCTGCTCGACCACGAAGACTTGGCGGTGCTCGGCCAGGAACTGCACGACGCTCTCCGGAAAGGGGAAGGCGCGCAGCCGCATCGCATCCAGGTGGATGCCGCGGGCCTCGAGCGCTTCCAGCGCCTCGTGCATGGCGGGGCTGGTCGATCCGAAATAGATCACGCCCAGGTCCGTGGCCTGCGCGGCCGGCCGCAGCACGGGCTGCGGCACCATCGTGGCGGCGGTCGCGAACTTCTTCAGCAAGCGCTCCATGTTGTAGATGTAGTCGGGCCCGCGCTCCGAGTAGCGGGCGTAGGCGTCGCGCGTGGTGCCCCGTGTGAAGAAGCTGCCCTTGGTCGGATGCGTGCCGGGCAGGGTGCGCCAGGGGATGCCGTCGCCGTCGACGTCCTTGTAGCGGCCGAAGTCGCGGCCGGCCTCCAGCTCCTCGGCCGTCATGACCTTGCCGCGGTCGTAAGTGCGGCTCTCGTCCCATTCGAAGGGGGCGCACAGGCGCTGGTTCATGCCGATGTCCAGGTCTGTCATCAGGAACACGGGGGTCTGCAGGCGGTCCGCCAGGTCCAGCGCGGCAGCGGCGTGCTCGAAGCACTCGTGCGGGTCCTCGGGGAACAGCAGCACGTGCTTGGTGTCGCCGTGCGAGGCGTAGGCGCAGCACAGGATGTCGGCCTGCTGGGTGCGCGTGGGCATGCCGGTGGAAGGTCCGCCGCGCTGCACGTTGATGAGGGTGACGGGGATCTCGGCGAAGTAGGCGAGCCCGATGAACTCGGTCATCAGCGAGATGCCCGGGCCCGAGGTTGCGGTGAAGGCGCGCGCGCCGTTCCATCCGGCGCCGACCACCATGCCGATGGAGGCCAGCTCGTCCTCGGCCTGCACGATGGCGAAGCGGTTCTGGCCGGTGGCCGGGTCCACGCGGAACTTGGCGCAGTACTTCTGGAAGGCCTCGGCGACCGAGGAAGAGGGCGTGATCGGGTACCAGGCCGCGACCGTGGCGCCGCCGTACACGCAGCCCAGTGCCGCGGCGCTGTTGCCGTCGACGAAGATGCGCTCGCCCACGCGGTCGGCGCGCCGCACCTGCAGCCCCACCGTCTCGCGCAGGTGCTCGCGCGCGAAGTCGCAGCCCAGGTGCAGGGCCTGCACGTTGGAGGCCAGCAGCTTCTCCTTGCCCCTGTACTGCTCGCCGAGCAGCTTCTCGACCACCTGCGGCTCGATGCCCAGCAGGACGGCGAGTGCGCCCACGTAGACGATGTTCTTGAACAGCTGCCGCTGTCGCGGGTCGTGGTAGACCGCGTTGCAGATCTCGGTGAGCGGCATGCCGATCACGCGGATGTCGTCGCGGAACTTCGACGGCGGCAGGGCGCGCGTGCTGTCGTAGAACAGGTAGCCGCCGGGCTCCAGCTCGGCCACGTCGGCGTCCCAGGTCTGCGGATTCATCGCCACCATCATGTCGGTGCCACCGCGCCGCCCCATGTGGCCCTGCTCGGAGACGCGCACTTCGTACCACGTCGGCAGGCCCTGGATGTTGCTCGGGAAGATGTTGCGCGGGCTCACCGGCACGCCCATGCGCAGGATGGCCTTGGCGAACAGCTCGTTGGCCGAGGCCGAACCCGAGCCGTTGACGTTGGCGAACTTGATGACGAAGTCGTTGACCGCCGTGATCGAGGGCACGGCCCCTACGTTCGCCGAAGGGGCCTGCACGCCCTTGGGCGGAAGTGTCGCACTCATTGGCTAAGCTCCGCGCCATGCGCTGCGGTGCTGTTCGAATTGGGAGCGGCCTGGGTTCTCATGCCGGCACCCCCTGCTTCGGCGCGAGCTTCGCATCGCGGCTTGCCGGGCCCGCCGGCGTCATCTTCAGCAGGAACTTCTGCATGTCCCAGGCCCCGGTGGGACAGCGCTCGGCGCACAGGCCGCAGTGCAGGCAGACGTCCTCGTCCTTCACCATCACGCGGCCGGTCTTCAGCCCGCCGGACACGTACAGATCCTGCGCCAGGTTGAGCGCGGGTGCCTTCAATCGCTGCCGCAGCTCCGCCTCCTCGCCGTTGGCGGTGAAGCTGATGCAGTCCATCGGGCAGATGTCCACGCAGGCATCGCACTCGATGCACGCGACCTCGGTGAACACGGTCTGCACATCGCAATTGAGGCAGCGCTCGGCCTCCTTGAAGGCAGTGGCGGCGTCGAAGCCCAGCTCCACCTCGACCCGGATGCTGGCCAGCGCAGTCTCCGCCTTGGCCCAGGGCACCTTGTAGCGCAGGTCGTTGGTGATGTCGTTGTCGTAGCTCCACTCGTGGATGCCCATCTTCTGCGACATCAGGTTGGTCATGGGGGCAGGGCGCAGCTCGATCGATTCGCCGTGCAGCAGCCGGTCGATCGACACCGCGGCCTCGTGCCCATGGGCCACGGCCTCGATGATGTTCTTGGGGCCGAAGGCCGCGTCGCCGCCGAAGAACACGTTCGGCGCGGTGGCCTGGAAGGTGCTCTTGTCCAGCACCGGCAGGCCCGACTTGTCGAAGTCGATGCCGCAGTCCCGTTCGATCCACGGGAAGGCGTTCTCCTGGCCCACCGCCACGAGCACGTCGTCGCACTCGAAGAAGGCCTCGGGCTCGCCGGTGGGCACCAGCGAGCGCCGGCCCTGGGCGTCGTACTGCGCGCGGACGATCTCGAAGCGCATGCCCACCAGCCTGCCGTCCTCGTGGACGAAGGCCTTGGGTACATGGAAGTTGATGATGGGGATGCCCTCGTGCTGCGCATCCTCCTTCTCCCAGGGGGAGGCCTTCATTTCCTCGAAGCCGCTGCGCACGATCACCTTCACGTCGCTGCCGCCCAGGCGTCGCGCCGACCGGCAGCAGTCCATCGCCGTGTTGCCGCCGCCCAGCACGATCACGCGCTGGCCGATGCCGGTGATGTGGCCGAAGGAGACGGAAGCCAGCCAGTCGATGCCAATGTGGATATTGGCCGCGGCCTCCCGGCGGCCGGGCAGGTCGAGATCGCGTCCGCGCGGCGCGCCGCAGCCGACGAAGATCGCATCCCAGTCTTGCGCCATCAGCGCCTTCATCGAGCCGATGCGCTCGCCGCTGCGGAACTCGACGCCCAGATCCAGGATGTAGCCGGTCTCCTCGTCGATCACCGACTCGGGCAGGCGGAAGTGCGGGATCTGCGTGCGCATGAAGCCGCCGGCCTTGGCCTCCTCGTCGAACACCGTCACCTCGTAGCCCAGCGGCGCCAGGTCGCGCGCGACGGTGAGCGAGGCCGGCCCGGCGCCCACGCAGGCGACGCGCTTGCCGTTGCGCGGCTCGAGGGTCGGCATGCGCGCGCGCACGTCGCCCTTCATGTCGGCCGCGACGCGCTTGAGCCGGCAGATCGCCACGGGCTCCGGCTTCTGCGCATTGCTCTCTTCGACCCGGCCGCGCCGGCAGGCCGGCTCACACGGCCGGTCGCAGGTGCGCCCGAGGATGCCGGGGAAGACGTTCGAGGCCCAGTTGATCATGTAGGCGTCGCTGTAGCGGCGCTGCGCGATCAACCGGATGTACTCGGGGACGGGGGTGTGCGCCGGACAGGCGTACTGGCAATCGACGACCTTGTGGAAGTAGGCCGGGTTCGCGATATCGGTTCGCTGCAAAGCTTGTCTCCTTGCTGCCGCCCGTGGCCCTCGTGGGTGGGCCGATGCGGGCTTTTCCGCCAGTATGCGCCGCGTGCGGCACAAAGGGGGCTCGGTGAAAGCCCTCAGCGTGGCATGGGTGCATCAGCCCCGCGCCGCGGCCCGCGTCTCGGCGAAGGCGCTGCGGCCCAGCCAGCGCCAGAGATCGCGGGCATCGCGCACACCGCCGGTCATGCGCACCCGCCGCTCGCGGATCGAGTCTTCGGCCTCCCGGTCGCCGGTCCAGATCTCGGTCAGCGCGAGCACGGTGCATTCGACGACCAGCGTCGGCTCGTCGCCCGGGTTGTCGCGGCAGAGATCGGCGGTGCCCTGGTCGATCACCAGCCACCAGCGCCGCTCGCCTTCCGGCGCATCGGTGAAGCGGAAGTGGACCACGATGCAGCGCCCGGGGGGGCATTCGTCGAGGTGCACGAAGCGGCGGATGTCCCACATCAGGAAGCCCGCGTCGAGCTGCCCGCGCTTGAGGCGGCTGCCGATCCAGCGCGCGCCCCAGTGGCCCAGCGCCATCACGATCGGGCGCAACTCCTCGCCGGCGCCGGTCAGGTGGTATTCAGCCGAAGGACCCGTGCCCTGGACGCGAGTGACCACGCCGACCTCCTCGAGCTTGCGCAGGCGCTGCGCGAGCAGCGAGCCCGACATGCGCGGCACGCCGCGCCGGATGTCGTTGAAGCGCGTGCTGCCGCACATCAGCTCGCGCACCACCAGCGGCGTCCAGCGTTCGCACAGCACCTCGGCGCCTCGTGCGACGGTGCAGAACTGGCCGTAGTCGATCATGGCGCCAATCTAGCGCTTCGCGCGCCCGGAGACCAGTACAGATTCTGGACTGGCGCGGCGACCGGGGCGCGGCCATCCTTGCGGCATTACTTCACCCCAAGGAGATGCACCATGAGCACTGTCGCCGCCCCGCCTGTCTTCGACGCCGCCGCCTTCAAGACCACCACCCGCGCGCAATGGCAGTCCGCGGCCGAGGCCTGGCACCGCTGGGGACCCTTCCTCGGCCGCTGGCTCGGCGACGCGACCGACGCCATGTTCGAGCTGGCGCGCATCGGGCCGGGCTCGCGCGTGCTCGACATCGCGGCCGGTGCCGGCGAGCAGTCGATCGGCGCCGCGCGGCGCGTGGGAGCCTCGGGCCATGTGCTCGCCACGGACATCGCGCCTGCGTTGCTTGAGCGCGCCGCCGCCGATGCCCGCGCCGCCGGGCTGGCGAACCTCGAGGTCCGCGAGCTCGACGGCGAGGCGCTCGACACCCTGCCGGCAGCGAGCTTCGATGCCGCGATCAGCCGCGTCGGCCTGATCTACTTTCCCGACCAGCAGCGCGCGCTGGCCGGCATGCGGCGGGCGCTGCGGCCGGGCGGGCGGGTGTCGGTGGTCGTGTACTCGACACCCGAGCGCAACGCCTTCTTCTCGATCCCGGTGAAGATCATCCGCGAGCGCGCCGGGTTGCCGCCGCCGCTGCCGGGGCAGCCCGGGCCCTTCTCGCTGGGCGGGGAGGGCGTGCTCGAGGCCACGCTGGCCAAGGCCGGCCTCGGCGAGATCGAGGTCCGCAGGGTGCCGTCGCCGGTGCGGCTGCCGAGCGCGGCCGAGTGCGTGCGCTTCGAGCGGGAATCCTTCGGCGCGCTGCACCAGATGATGGTGGGCCTGGACGAAGCGCAGCGGGCCGAGGCCTGGCGCGCGATCGAAGAGGCCCTGCGTGCCTTCGAGACCGCTGACGGGTTCGAGGCGCCGTGCGAGATGCTGGTGGGAGCGGGAACGGTCTCGTGATCGAGCGGCTGCCCGTGCGGGTTCAAGTCGCCAACCCGGCCTTGCGCAGACCCGCCACGAACTGATCGAGCGGCGCGGGGTCGCTGTAGGGCAGCACGCGCAGCGTGAGTTCGATCCCGTAGCCGGGATGGAGGGCCATCAGCTCGCGCCAGATCCGGCCGGCCTCGTCGTGGCGGCCGGTGTGGCCGTAGATCGAAGCCAGGTAGGCCCGTGTGACGTCCGATCCCGGCATGTGGATCAGTCGGCGCTTGAAGCTCACTTCGGCCTCGGCGTACCGCCCGAGGGCGAACTGAGCCCGCCCCTGCGCGTGCCGCCACAGGCTGAACTGCGGGTCGAGGCGCAGTGCCTGCGCGAGCGATTCGACCGCCTCCTCGTGCCGCCCGGCGAAGTCCAGGATGATGCCGAGCGTCCCATGGCTCTGCGAGGAATTCGGGTCGAGCGCGATCGACCGCCGCGCCGCGCTCTCCGCCTCGTCCAGCCGGCGCAGCCACATGAGCGCGTTGGACAGCGCGTGATGCGCCATGGGCTCGGAAGGGTCCGCTGCGCGGGCCTTGCGTGCTATTGCGAGGTTCTCTTCCAGGTCATGCTCCGTGCGGCCGTTCCAGGCGTTGGCGTATTCCACGCCACGGGCGATCGCCAGGTAGGCGTAGGCCTGCGCCATGTCCGGGTCGATGGCCAGCGCGCGCTCCAGCATTTCGCGCGTCTCGGCCAGTGCCGGTTCGGTGAACTGCAGGATGCAGCTCTTGGCGCGGAAGAGATAGTCATAGGCCTCGCCGTTGACCTTGCCGCGCTCTTGACGGCGTGCCTCCTCGTTGCCGGTGAGCCGCACCTCGAGCGTTTCCACGATCTTGCGCGTGACTTCGTCCTGCACCAGGAAGATGTCCTCGAGGTCGCGGTCGTAGCGGTCCGCCCAGACGTGTCCGCCGGATTCAGCATCGATGAGCTGCACGTTGATGCGCACCCTCATTCCGTGGCGCCGCACGCTGCCCTCGAGCACGTGCCGTACGCCCAGCTTGGCGCCGACATCCTTGATGTCGACGTTCTGCTTCTTGAAGGTGAAGGTCGAGTTGCGCGCGATCACGAACAGGCCGGAGATCTTGGAGCAGTCGGTGATGATGTCCTCGGTGATGCCGTCTGCGAAGTACTCCTGCTCCGGGTCTCCGCTCATGTTGGTGAAGGGCAGCACCGCCAGCGAAGGCCGGTCCGGCGGGCGCAGGGCACGCGCTGGCGCAGGCGCGGGCTCGGCCGGCTTCAGCTGGAAGGCGTGGACCAGGTGCGCGATGTTCTTCATCGGCTGCTCGCCCTGGTCGACGAAGCTGGCGACGATCCTGTCGCGCACGGCCCCGTGCACCGCGTCGGACACGACGATGCCGCCCGCCTCGGCCACCGCGCACAGGCGCGAGGCGATGTTCACCCCATCGCCGTAGACCGTGCCGTCCGCCTTCTCGATCACATCGCCCATGTGGATGCCGATGCGAAAGTGCATCCGCCGATCCTGCGGCACGGCAGCGGTGGACGCGCGCAGTTCCTGCTGGACGGCGATGGCGACCGTCACCGCGCCGGCGGCCGTCTCGAACACGGCGAGTACCGAGTCGCCGGCCATGTCGATCACGCGGCCATGACCGGCCTCGATGCGGCTGCGGAAGACCGCGCGCGCAGCATCGAGCGCGGCCACGGTGCCGTGCTCGTCGCCCGCCATCAGGCGCGAATAGCCGACTGCGTCCGCCGCGACGATCGCCAGCAGGCGCTGTCTGAGATCAGCCGAGTTCAACGACGTCAACTCCATAGGGAACACCAGGGCCGGTGCATATTACGCTCGTCGCGGGGGCGGAGGGATGCTGATCGCATCCGCCGCGACCGCATCATTTGCGCCGGCCTACAGACGCGGAGCGTCTTCGACGACGCCGCGCACCCGGCATGGCCTTAGTCTGGGATGCATCCAAACTGCACAGCATTAGTCGACGACATGGCCGCCAATGCGATGGTCAAGGGAGAGGTGAATTACCGGGCCGGTGACGGCCCCATGATCCGGATCCCCGAGGGGCCGGTCGAAGTGGACCTGGCGGACGACAGCGCGGTGCTCAGCTGGGGCGACGCCGGCAACACGCAGAGCGCCGCGTTGCCGATCGCCGAATACGAGCGCTATGTGCGCGATGGCCTGATCGTGCCGAAAGCCTAGCAGCGCGCCTGGCTCGCCAGGCACTTACCAGCGCAAGCGCCAAGGGCGGAGTTCCAAAGACTACGGTGTGTTCTGTTCATAAGGGATGTCCAGGAGACGTTCGGGACCGTGCGCGGTGCGCACAGGGCAGGCACGCCGCGCGAGCGGTGCCATCCTTTTCGGTACACGCACCAGACCCTCAGGCCGCAGCGCGTGAAGCCGGGAATCGGCAAATGCTAGGAATGGCCGCTGGCCTCGTCAGGCTGCCGCTACAAAAGGCGAGAAATCATTCGCAACCCGCCGTCCCTTCAAAAGGCACGGACCAGCGCAAGCTCACCCGCGCCCGGCGCCTTTGTCCGTCTCCGACAGCCCCGCCAAGTGCTTCACCAGCAACCCCGCCGCCGCCGACAGGTTCTCCCCCGTCTTCGTCGCCATGAGCAGCCGCCGCACCGCCCACGCATCCTTCAGCCGCAGCACGCGCAGGTCCAGCACGCTGACCTGCGCCGAGCAAGCCGCCAGCGGCACGACGCCGATGCCCAGGCCGGCCGCGATCATGTGGCACATCGCGTCGAAGCTGCGCACCTGCACGCGCAACCGCATCGGGATGCCCGCCTGCTCGGCGGCGCGCGAGGTCAGCTCCAGCAGCGAGCTGCTGCGATTCAGTCCCACGAATTCGTAGGCCAGGCAGGTCTTGAAGTCCACCCGCTTCAGGCTCGCCAGCGGATGCTGCCGTGCGCACAGCACCACCAGCTCATCGGTCTGGAAGGGCGCGATGTCCAGGCCGTAGGCCGGTGTGTTCTCGGCGAACACGCCGACGTCGGCCAGTCCGTCGACCAGGGCACGCACGATGTCGCCGCTCAGCTGCTCCTCCACCTCGACGCGGATGTCGGGATGCCGCGCGAGGAAAGTCGCGAGTGCCGTAGGCAGGAACTCGGTGAGCGCCGACATGTTGGCCCACAGCCGCACGTGGCCGCGAACGCCGCTCGCGTAGTCGCCCAGCTCGCTGCTGAACTGCTCGAAGCCCTGGAACAGGCGCATCGCGTGCTGCATGGCCACGTGGCCGGCGGGCGTCAGGGCAATGCCCTGGGCGCTGCGCTCCAGCAGCTTCGAGCCGGTGGCAGTCTCGAAGTCCGAAAGCCGCCGGCTCGCCGCAGACAGCGCCAGGTGACAGGCTTCCGCGCCCTTGGTGATGCTGCCCGTCTGCGCCACCGCGCAGAACAGGCGCAGGGTGACGAAATCGACGCGGGCCGGGTTGATGGTGCGGGCCATGGGCGAGATTCTAGAGAGGGCCTTCGCATTCTGCGAAGGCCTGCTGCCGTCAAAGCAATTCCGCTGGCGGCGCGGCGTTCCTACAGTGGAGGCCATTCCACTCAAGAGACAAACGCAACGCCATGAACGCACTCGAAGGCCTCAAGGTCCTGGAGCTCGGCCAGCTCATCGCCGGCCCCTTCGCCGGCAAGACGCTGGCCGAGTTCGGCGCCGACGTGATCAAGGTCGAGCCGGCCGAGGTCGGCGACCCTTTGCGCAAGTGGCGCATGCTGCGCGACGGCACCTCCGTGTGGTGGGAAGTGCAGTCGCGCAACAAGCGCTCGGTCTGCCTGGACCTGCGCAGCGCCGAAGGCCAGGAGGCGGTGCGGGCCCTGGCGCTCGAGGCCGACGTGCTGATCGAGAACTTCAAGCCCGGCACGATGGAGGCCTGGGGCCTGGGCTGGGAACAGCTGCATGCGCTCAATCCGAAGCTGGTGATGCTGCGCATCTCGGGCTATGGGCAGACCGGCCCCTACCGCGACAAGCCCGGCTTCGGCGTGCTCGGCGAATCGATGGGCGGCCTGCGCTATCTGAGCGGCGAGCCGGGCCGGGTGCCGGTGCGGGTGGGCGTCTCGCTGGGCGACACGCTGTCGGCGCTGCACGGCGTGATCGGCGTGCTGATGGCGCTCTACCACCGCGCAGCCCATGGCGGCGAAGGCCAGTTCATCGACGTGGCGCTTTACGAGTCGGTCTTCAACGTAATGGAGAGCCTGCTGCCCGAGTACGACGCCTTCGGCGCGGTGCGCGAACGCGCCGGCAGTGCGCTGCCGGGCATCGCGCCCACCAACGCCTACCGCTGCAACGATGGCCACTACGTGCTGGTGGCCGGCAACGGCGACAGCATCTTCCGCCGGCTGATGCGCGCGATCGAGCGGCCGGACCTCGAAAACGACCCGGCGCTGCGCCACAACGACGGCCGGGTGCAGCAGGTCGAGATGCTCGATGCCGCGATCGAAGCATGGACGGTGCAGCGCAGCCGCGACGAGGTGCTGGCCGCACTCGATGCCGCCGGCGTGCCGGTCGGGCGCATCTACACGGTGGCCGATATCGCACGCGACCCCCAATATTTGGCGCGCGAAATGATCGTCGAGGCACCGACCTCCGACGGCCGCACGCTCAAGGTGCCCGGCATCGTGCCCAAGCTCAGCGCCACGCCGGGCCGCATCGCGCATCCGGCGCCGCGCCTGGGCGAGCACGACGATCAACTGCAACCAGGTGCCGGCTGGCCCGTGCGCACACGCTGAAAGGATAGCGACATGAACACCGGCAATGGCACGCGCCTGCACATCAACGAGGTCGCCACGCGCGACGGTTTCCAGATGGAAAGCCGCTTCATCCCCACCGAGGACAAGATCGCGCTGATCGATCGCCTGAGCGGCCTCGGCTACGCGAAGATCGAGGTGACCTCCTTCACCTCCGCGAAGGCCATCCCGGCCCTGCGCGACGGCGAAGAGGTCATGAGCCGCATCGCACGCCGGCCCGGCGTGGTCTACACCGCGCTGGTGCCCAACCTGCGCGGCGGCGAGCGGGCGCTCGACAGCCGCGTCGACGAGTTCAACGTCGTGATGTCGGCCAGCGAGACCCACAACCTGGCCAACCTGCGCATGACCCGCGCGCAGTCCTTCGCCCAGCTGGCCGAGGTGATCGCGCTGGCGCGGCGGGCGGCGGTGCCGGTGAACGTCTCGCTGTCCTGTGTCTTCGGCTGCCCGATGGAGGGCGAGGTGCCGCTCGATGGCGTGCTGGGCTGGATCGAGCGCTTCGCCGAGCAGGGCGTGGCCGGCATCACGCTGTGCGACACCACGGGCATGGCCTATCCCACGCAGGTGCAGCAAGTCTGCGCGAGTGCGCTCACGCGTTTTCCCGCGCTGGAGTTCACCGCGCATTTCCACAACACGCGCGCCATGGGCCTGGTCAACACGGTGGCGGCGGTCGAATCGGGCGTGCGCCGCCTCGACATGTCGCTGGGCGGCATCGGCGGCTGCCCCTATGCGCCCGGCGCGAGCGGCAATGTGGCGACCGAGGACGTGGTCCACATGCTGCAGTGCATGGGCTACGACACGGGCATGGACCTCGACGGCCTGATCGGCGCGGCGGCACAGCTCGAAGCGCTGGTGCAGCACGCGCTCCCGGCCCAGGTCTCCCGCGCCGGCCATCGGCTCACCCGCCACGCGCCACCGGCGGATTTCGCGGAGATCGCCCTGCGGGCGAAGGCGCGCGACCAAGGCACCAAGGAGCTGCAGCCATGATCGACCACCTGGACCACCTGGTGCTCACCACCGCCGACGAGCCCGCCTGCGTGCGCTTCTACGTCGAGGTCCTGGGCATGGCGCTCGAAACCTTCGGCGAGGGGCGCAAGGGCTTCCGCTTCGGCAACCAGAAGATCAACCTGCACGTGAAAGGCCACGAGTTCGAGCCCAAGGCGCAGGTCCCGATGCCCGGCGCGCTGGACCTGTGCTTCATCGCCGCGGTGCCGCTCGACGAGGTGATCGCGCGCCTCGCCGAGAAGCAGGTGCCCATCATCGAGGGCCCCGTGATGCGCACCGGCGCGGTCTCGCGCATTCGCTCGGTCTACGTGCGCGACCCGGATCTCAACCTCATCGAGATCTCGGAATTGAAGGCCTGAACAGCACACCGTATCCGTATTGACAAGGAGACAAGACATGAAACTCGCCCCCCGCCTGCTCGCGGCCTGCGCCGCCTTCACCGTGATGGCCTCGCACGCCGACAGCTGGCCCTCGAAGCCCATCACGTTCATCGTCCCCACCGCGCCCGCCGGTTCCACCGACATCATGGCGCGCATGGTCGCCGATCCGCTGGCACGCGCATTGGGCCAGCCGGTGGTGGTCGACAACAAACCCGGCGCCAGCGGCAACATCGGCACCGAGGCCGTGGCCCGCGCCGCGCCGGACGGGTACACCCTGCTCATGCAGTACTCGGGCTACCACGTGGGCAACCCTGCGCTGTTCCAGCAGATCAAGTGGAATCCGACCAAGGACTTCGTGCCGGTCGCGCTGGTGATGCGGGCGCCGCACGTGGTGGCGGTCAGCGGCAAGCTGCCGGTGAACTCGATGAAGGAGCTCATCGAGCACGGCAAGAAGAAGGGCGACGGCGGCCTCAACTACGCGTCCTCCGGCAACGGCTCGATCCAGCACATCGCGGGCGAGCTGCTGTCGCGCCAGGCGAAGCAGCCGATGACCCACGTGCCCTACAAGGGCTCGGGCCCCGCCATCAACGACCTGATCGCGGGCAACGTCGACATGTTCATCACCACGCCGCCCTCGGTGATCGGCCACATCGCGAGCGGCAAGCTCAAGGCGCTGGCCTATACCGGCACCCGGCGCCATCCGTCGATGCCCAATGTGCCGACCTCGGCCGAGGCCGGGTTGCCCGGCTACGAGGTGGATTCGTGGTTCGCGGTGTTCGCGCCGGCGAAGACGCCGCCGGAGGTGGTGGCCAAGCTCAGCGCCGAGATCCGCAAGATCGTCGAGAGCGAGGGCTTCCGCAAGAAGGTGGACGACCAGGGCGCCTTCGCCGTCTACATGGACCCGCCCGCGCTGGGCAAGTTCGTCGACCAGGAACTGGTGAAGTGGTCGAAGGTGATCAAGGCGGCCGACATCAAGGCCGATTGATCGGCGCCGCCCATGTGCGAATCAGCGAGCTGCCGCGGCGTCGGCGATGAACTTCAGCAGGTCGTGGTAGCCGGGGCCGAACTCCTGCGTGTCCACGCCTGCCAGCAGCCGCAGGCTCTTCGCGCGCGCGTTGCCGACGACCCCGCGCGTGGTGCGCACCGGCAGTTCGGCATCGAGGTCGCCATGGTCATGCTCCGACATGCAGACCACGACGATCGACCCGGCATGCAGGGCCAGGTCGCCGCGGCGGAACGGACGGCGCGCATTGGCCGGACGGAAAACCAGCCTCGGAGCGCGCCGGGTGGCGGTGGCGGGCGATTGCGCGACGGTGGTGTTGGCCATGAAAGTGCTCGCAGGGCGTGCTGATTGCTGTGATGGCTGCAATGGTCGCGCGAAAAAGGGGTGGAAAGGCCCTCCCCGCAGAGGAGAAGGCAACCGAACTGTGGCATTAGTCGCCACCGGGCGCAACAAATCGTCCGCCATAGACCGAAGGCGCCGCCGAATTCCCTCAGGAGCAGACGTACGAGCTCGCGAGGCGCGGATCGCCGCCGGTCAGCGTGGCCCGGGTCGGATACATGCAGATCGGCCGTGAACTGGCCGGCGCGCTGCCGCTGGCTGGGGCCGAGATGTCGATGCGCTCGGGAGAATTGCCGGCTTCCACCCACAGCGTGAGCGCCAGGTAGAGCTGCGCGTTGGTCGGCAGCGGCGGGTTCGCGGCCGGGTTGGTGGTGCCGTTGCTGAAGCCGTGGCCCATGGCCGGGATCAGGAACAGCCGGTAGAAATTGCGCGCCACCGCATCGCCGCCGGCCCGGGATGCCAGGCGTGTGTAGTAATTCACGGTGCCCTGCGGCGGGATCAGCGTGTCGGCGAGGCCGTGGTAGACCAGCATCTTGCCGCCGCGCGCGGCGAAGCGGTCGATGTCCGGGTCGTCGGTGTTGATGTTGGCAAAGGCGGGCTGCAGCGCGACGCCCTGGTCGAAGGCATTGGAGAGGCCCGCATAGGACAGGGTCTTCCACCGGTCCGCACCATTCCCGGTCGCGTTGATGAAGGAGGGCGTTGCCCAGGTTGGATCCTGCAGCTCCAGTGCCACCATGTCCGTCGCGATGGTGAAGGGCGTGGGGCCGGCCAGCCCCGCCGTGTTGGTGCCGCGCGTCAGCCCGTACCAGCGCTGGTTGGCCGCCGTGGCCGGCGCCGTCGCGAATCCGTTGTCCGCCGAGGGGGAGGGCACGGAGCCGTCGCTGGTCTGGCCATACCAGATCTTGTTCATCGCCAGCGCCTGCGCGGCGGTGACGCAGCTGCCGGCCGGGCCCGTGCCGCCGCTGCTCGGGCACAGCACGGCGGCGTCCAGTTGCGGGTCGTAGCGGCATTGCGACGGGTCGGGGATGTAGCCCAGGTGCTGGTTGTTCACCACGTCGCAGGCGTCGATGGCGGCATTGCCCATCAGTGCCAGCTGGGCCGCCGTGAGCGGCACGCCCGCCAGGTCGCGCTGGTAGACGATCTGCGGGTACAGCTCGGCGGTGATGAATTTCGTCCAGTTGATGGCCGGCGCGCCCGCCAGGATGCCGTCGAAGTCGGCCGGGTTCGCCTGCGCCTCCATGTGGCCCTGCCGGCCGCCGGTGGAGAAACCGTTCCAGTAGGAGAACCTGGGCGCGGTGCCGTAGAAGGCGGTGGCCAGCGCCTTGGTCTTGACCGCCATCTCGTGGATGCCGCGCTGCGCGAAGTCGTTCCACAGCGGCCCGTTGACGGTGCCGTCGGGCCTCATCGCGAAGGAGCCGCCGTTGGCCGTGTTGGCGTGGCCGGTGTCGGTGCTCGCCGAGACCGCGCCTTCCACCATCGCGGTCTCGGCCGGCGCGCCGGCGCTGCCGCCGGAGAGGCCGGCCAGCGCCGTCAGCGATGTGTGCGCGCCGCCGGCCCAGCCGCCGCCGCCCTTCACATGCACCCGGCGGTTCCACTTGGCTTCGTTGGGTAGCCACACCTCGATGCCGATGCCGGCCGAGGTCGAGGGCGCGCCAGCCGGGCCGGAGTTGCCGGGCCCCACCAGCAGCTTCACCACGCAGACGTCGGTGGTGGCAGTGGGTGTGGACGGCGTGGGCGCGCCGGTCAGCAGCAGCGGATCGCCGGTCTTGAAGGACTTGACCAGCAGCACGCTGGTGTCGGCGTCCGGCTTGAAGGCGCTCTTGATCGAGTCGTCGCAGCTCAGCCTGGTCTGGTTTGGAGGAGGAGGGGCTATTCCGCCGCCATGTCCGCCCCCGCCACCGCCGCCGCAGGCCGCAAGGCCGCCGGCTGCCGCGATGCAGGCCACGCGCGCCCATGTCTTCATCCAACCGTCCACTTGGCAGTGTCCACGCATGATGTCTCCCGCAGTTTGGCAACCCGCCGCGGCCGCAGCCGAGCGCCAAGGGGTCATGCATCGCTGGCCGGTTGCGGGGAGTAGGACGGTGCCGTCGGCTGCCAGAGGGCGCCGGCCTACAGGGCCGGTCAGGTCTCACTAGAATTGCCGTTTTTTCCTGGAAGGATGCCCTGGCGTGAGATGGTGGTTCGCGTGCTTCGGTCTGCTGGGCTCCAGCGTGGCGGCACAGGCCGCATGGTTCACGGTGATGGGCAATCCGTCAGATCCCGCAGTCGACTCGGTTCAGGTCGATCCGGTGGCGATCAGGATCACGGGCGAGCGCCGGATCATGAACCTGCGCGTGAGCCGGTCGCAGGACCGCGCCAACTGGGAGGGCGTGCCCTACCGCTCCTACGAGGCCCGCGTGGCCTTCGATTGCCGGGCGAGGACGGCCGAGTACCGTTTCGCGCGCTTCTACATGGCGGCGCTGTGGCAGGGTGAGGCGCACGCAACGACCGACTATTCGAACAAGCCGCGGCCGGTGCGCTTCATGGACATGAAGCCCAATCCGACCGACCGCATCGTCCGCGCGGCCTGTCACCATACAGCGCAGTAGGCGGGGCCGCCCAAGCTGCCGGGTCGTGCGCCACGCGAACACGGTGGGGAACTGCTACACCTGCGAAGCCGTCCGACTCGTCCTCAGGGTACCCGCCCGCGCGCCCCGAGCGCAGGCCGCACCATCGTTGCTTCCATGACACTTGGCCAAGCAAGGACGGATCGGTGAAGAACCCCGACAAGCCGAACCCGCCGCTCGATCCGGCTCTTCACGACCGCTTCGTGCGCGTGCGCGGCGCCCGCGAGCACAACCTGCGCGACGTCGACGTCGATATTCCGCGGGATGCGCTGGTGGTCTTCAGCGGCGTCTCGGGCTCCGGCAAGTCCTCGCTGGCCTTCGGGACGATCTATGCAGAAGCACAGCGGCGCTACTTCGAATCGGTGGCGCCCTATGCGCGCCGTCTCATCGACCAGGTCGGCGTGCCGGCGGTCGATGCCATCGACGGGCTGCCGCCCGCGGTGGCGCTGCAGCAGCAGCGCGGCACGCCGGGCGCGCGCTCCTCGGTCGGCAGCGTGACCACACTGTCCAATCTGCTGCGCATGCTCTATTCGCGCGCCGGCTCCTATCCACCCAGGCAGCCCATGCTCTATGCGGAAGACTTCTCGCCCAACACGGCCCAGGGTGCCTGCCCAGCCTGCCATGGCCTCGGCCGCGTCTACGAGGTCAACGAGAAGTCGATGGTCCCTGACGATTCGCTGAGCATTCGCGAGCGCGCCATCGCCGCCTGGCCGCCCGCCTGGCACGGGCAGAACCTGCGCGACATCCTCGTGACCCTGGGCTACGACGTCGACAAGCCGTGGCGCGAGTTGCCCAAGAAGGCGCGCGACTGGATCCTCTTCACCGAGGAGCAGCCGACCGTGCCCGTGTACGCTGGCTTCACTCCCGCCGAGACGCGCGCTGCGCTGCGCAGCAGGATGGAACCCAGCTACCAGGGCACCTTCATGGGCGCGCGCAAGTACGTGCTCCACACCTTCGCGACCACTCAGAGCGCCCTCATGAAGAAGCGCGTGGCGCGTTTCATGGTCGGCAGCGTCTGCCCGGCCTGCCACGGCAAGCGGCTCAAGCCAGAGGCGCTGGCTGTCACCTTCGCGGGCCATGACATCGGCGAACTCTCGCAGATGCCGCTGGCCCAGCTCGCGCGCGTGCTGGAGCCGGCGGCGCAGGGCAAGCTGGCGCAGCAGCAGGGCGAGCTGCCCGTGTTCAGCCGGGCCGCCGCGCGCAAGGACACCGCGCGCCGCGTCGCCGCCGGCGGCGCCTCGCACCAGGCGGCGCCCGACGTGCGCCGCACGCCCAACCTCTCGGAAGAAAAGCGCATCGCCGCGCAGCGCATCGCGCACGACGTGCTCGAACGCGTGAACACGCTACAGGACCTGGGCCTGGGCTACCTCTCGCTGGACCGCAGCACGCCCACGCTCTCGCCCGGCGAGCTGCAGCGCCTGCGGCTGGCCACGCAGATCCGCTCGAACCTGTTCGGCGTGGTGTACGTGCTCGACGAGCCCTCGGCCGGCCTGCATCCGGCGGATGGCGAGTCCCTGCGCGTCGCGCTCGACCGGCTGAAGGCGTCCGGCAATTCGATCTTCGTGGTCGAGCACGACCTGGACGTGATGCGCCATGCGGACTGGCTCGTCGATGTCGGCCCCGATGCCGGCGAACAGGGCGGGCGGGTGCTGTACAGCGGTCCACCGGAGGGCTTGCGCGCGGTGGAGGCGTCGCACACGGCGCGCTATCTCTTTGCCGGGCCCCACTTGCGTTCGCGTCCGCCCCGGGCGCCGCGTGGATGGTTGGCGCTCGAGGGCATCACCCGCAACAACTTGCATCGGGTGGACGCGCGCTTCCCGATCGGGGTCTTCACCGCCGTCACGGGGGTCTCCGGCTCGGGCAAGTCCAGCCTCGTGAGCCAGGCGCTGGTGGAGCTCGTCTCCGGCCACCTGGGCCACGAGCCGCCGCCCGACGAGGAGGAGGGCGACGAGCTCGCGCCAGCGGCCGCCGGCATCGTGGCCGGCCATATCGCCAGCGGCATCGATGCGATCCGGCGGCTGGTGCGCGTGGACCAGAAGCCCATCGGCCGCACACCGCGCTCCAATCTCGCCACCTACACCGGGCTCTTCGACGCGGTGCGCAAGCTCTTCGCGGCGACCCGCGCCGCACGTGCGCGCCGCTACGATGCGGGGCGCTTCTCGTTCAACGTGCCCAAGGGCCGTTGCCAGACCTGCGAAGGCGAAGGCTTCGTCAGCGTGGAGCTGCTCTTCATGCCCAGCGTGTACGCGCCCTGCCCGAGCTGCCATGGCGCGCGCTACAACGAGCAGACGCTGAAGATCACCTGGCGCGACAGGAACATCGCCGAAGTGCTCGGCATGACAGTGGACCAGGCCGCCGATTTCTTCGCCGAAGAGGCGGCGGTGGAGCGGCCGCTGCGGCTGCTGCAGGCCATCGGCCTGGGCTACCTGCGCCTCGGACAGCCCGCCACCGAGTTGTCGGGCGGGGAAGCGCAGCGCATCAAGCTGGCGACCGAGCTGCAGCGAGCGCAGCGTGGCGACACGCTGTATGTACTCGACGAGCCGACCACCGGCCTGCATCCGGCCGATGTGGACAAGCTGATGGCGCAGCTCGATGGCCTGGTGGATGCCGGCAACACGGTGATCGTCGTCGAGCACGAACTGCGCGTCGTCGCCGCCAGCGACTGGGTGATCGACATGGGTCCCGGCGCGGGCGACGAAGGCGGGCGGGTCGTGGCCGCCGGCACCCCGGCCGAGCTCGCGCAGGTCGCATCGAGCCGGACCGCGGCTTACCTGGCCAAGTTGCTGTTCGCGCCCGCGTGACGCGGGCGCCTGCTGAGCGCGCGCGGGCCGGTGCCCGGCTCAGCACTCCTTGAGCGGGTCCGGCTGCCAGCCCCGCCAGTGCGGCTGAAGCCGGCGGGTCGCGCTCCGGCTACTCGCAGAGCCGCCGTATCTCCGGCGGGATCGGCACGGCGCGAATACCGCCGCCCTCGCGCTTCGCCGCGAAGATGCGCACCTCCTCGCACTCGAGGATCAGGTCATCGCCGCGCTTGACGCGGTAGGTCTGCAGGAAGCTCTTGTCGCGCCACTCGGGAATCGCCACCGCGATCGCCAGCGTGTCGCCGTAGCTCGCGCTCTTGACGAAGCGCGTGTGGGTGTCGACCAGCGGCGTGCCGATCACCCCCAGCGTCTGCGCCGTCTCCTCCCAGCGCGGCACGCCGCGCTCGGCGAAGAAGTGGCGCGAGGCCGCATCGATCCAGCGAAAGAAGTTGGGAAACCAGACGATGCCGGCCGGGTCGCAGTCGCCGAATTCGACTCGGACGGTATAGATGACTTGTTCGCTCATTCGTTGTCAGTCGGCCAGGATCTTGCGATCGCGGATGATGGCACCGAAGCGCGCGGAGTCCGCCATCGCGCGCTCGTGGAAGGCCGCGGGCGTGCTCGGCACGGCTTCGCCGCCCAGGTTGGCGATGCGCTCCTTCACCGCCGGCGTCGCGAGGATGCGGTTGATCTCGGTGTTGAGACGGTCCACGATCTCGGGCGGCGTGCGCGCCGGCGCGTAGAAGCCGAACACCGTGTCTGCATCGAAGCCCTTGAGGCCGGCCTCGTCGAGCGTCGGCACGTCCGGGAACTGCGGCGAGCGCCTGGGGCTGCCCACGGCCAGCAGCCGCAGCTTGCCCGCGCGCACCTGGTTCAGGCCGATACCCGGGTCGAAGTAGAAGTCGAGCTGGCCGGCCAGCAGGTCCTGCAGCGCCGGTGCGGCGCCGCGGTAGGGCACGTGCACCGCGTACAGGCCGGCCTGGCTCTTGAACATCTCCCCGGCGAGGTGCGGCGAGCTGCCGGTGCCGGGCGAGCCGTAGGACAGCTTGCCTGGGCGCTCCTTCACGTACGCGATGAAGTCCTTGATGTTCTGCGGCGGCAGCGAAGGTTTGGTCACCAGGAACACCAGCACGCGCGCCGCGGCGGCCACGGGCACCAGGTCCTTGGCGGGGTCGAAGGACATCTTCGGGTACAGGTGCGGATTCACCGACACCATGCCGCCCGAGCTCATCAGCAGCGTGTAGCCGTCCGGCTGCGCGCGCGCCACGTTCTCGCCGCCGATGTTGCCGTTGGCGCCGCCGCGGTTCTCGATCAGCACCGGCTGGCCCAGGGCGTCCTGCAGCGGCTGCGAGATTGCGCGCGCGATCGTGTCGGCCGCGCCGCCGGGCGGGAAGTTCACCACGATCTTGACGGGCTTGGCAGGCCAACTGGCTTGTCCTTGCGTGCCTTGGGCATGAGCTGCGGGCAACGCCACGGCGCTCCCCAGCACCAGGGCGAGCAGCGCGCGGCGCAGCGGAGCGGGGCGGCGGTCTTGGGGTCTTGTTGTCATCGGCGGTCTCCTTCTGTGTTGTTCATGAGGTGCTCGCGGGCCGGCGCTTCACCCATCGGATCGGCTGCGCCACGACCGGCCGCGCCGGCGCGCCGTGCCGCACGAGCGCGGCGTCGAGCGCCTTGCCGGCATCGTCGGCCAGCGCGGCCTCGCGTGCCGCGGCGATCGCCTCGGCGCGCGCCGCGGTGGAAGCGCCGGGCAGCTCGGCCAGGTGGCCGATCACGTGCAGCAGGTTCTGCTTGCCGCGCTCGTTGGTGCTGCCGTAGCCCTTGATGAGCCGGCCGCACAGCGCGATCTCGTGGCCCAGGCGCCAATCGCCGCGCGTGCCCTGCAGCACGGCCGCGAGCCAGCGCTCGATCAGCGACTGCTCCTCGGCGAAGCGGCTGCCGCGCCGGCGCAGCCAGCGCAGCGAGGCCAGCAGCCGCAGCGAGGCCATGCCGAAGACCGAGTGGCTTCCGACCTTCAGCGGCAACGCCCACGGCGCCTTGCGGCGCCGGTCCCAGGCTGTCAGGCGGTGGGCGACGGAAGCCGGCAGCAGCGCCGCGAACTCGGGCGTGCCTGGCTTGAAGTGGTCATAGACCTTGACGATGTCCTCGTCCCCGGCCCGCACCTCGCGCCGCACGCGCGCCGCGCGGCTCCTGCGGCTCTTGAGCTCGGCCACCCGCACGATGTCGTCGAAGGCCATCCACAGCGCGAGCCAGCGCGCCATCTCGTGGGTGATCGCGTAGCCGTGGGCACCGGCCGGGTCGGCCGCGCGCTCGGCCGCCAGCACCTGCTGCAGCCGTTCGATGTAGAGCCGGGCATAGGAGGCGTCCTGGTAGTCGAGGACGCGGGCGTAGCCCAGCGCCAGCAGGCCCTGCACCTGCGGCGGGAACAGTTGCGCGACCGCGGGCGGCAGCGCGTGCGCCGCTGGCTCGTCCTGTGTGGTGGTGGCGAGCAGCCGGCTCACCATCGCCGCCTGCTCGCGCGGCGTGCGCACCGTCTCGAAGGCCTGCGCGAAGCCGCGCAGGCTGGCCGCGGCCATCTTGCCCGCCTTTTCGGGCGCACTGCCGCCGCGCACCACGTGCTCGTAGGCCTCGCGTGGAAAGGGGAACAGCCCGCTGCCCGCGACCGCGCCCAGCATCACCGCGCTCACCACCGTGCCGGCCTCGCGCGCCATCGTCCCCATGTCGAACACGTGGTGCTCGCGGCTGAAGGCCTTGACCACGTCCAGTAGCCGCTCGCTGTCGGCGCGGCCATCCCCCAGCGGCATGCGCTCCGCTGTGGTCAGCGTGCGGCCCGAGGAACTGATGACGAGGGTGCGTGCAGGCGCGCTCATGCCGTTGCCGATCTGGCGTGCCGTCTCGAGCAGCTCGGAGGAGACGATCGCATCCAGCGCCCCCGGCACCGGGCTCAGGCTGAACACCGGCCGCCGCCCGCCGAGTTCGGCCAGCGGCACCGGGAATACCTCGATGTAGTAGGTCGTGGCCCCGGTGCGCTGCGCCACCCCGGGAATGGACGTGCTCTGCGCCGCATAGCCGGCGTGCCGGGCCGTCTCCACCAGCCATTCGGTGAGGACCCCGCCCCCTTCGCCGCCAAGCGCGCAGACCAGCAGGGTGATCGGTTGTGTCGTATGGATATTCATCGTGTCAGAAATTCATGTCGTGGCGCAGCATCCGCAGAACAGCGGGCGGCCTTTTGCAGGGTCTCGGGAACCCTCAAGCGGGCTGCAACGCGCGCACCACCGCCGCACGCAGCGAATGCATCAGCCGCTCGTGCCACTTCGGGTTCTGCACCACCTCGGCCCGATAGAAGCTCGGACACAAGGTCGCCGCATGCGCATTGGCACCGCACAGCCCGCAGCCCACGCAGCCGTCGATCACCACCGCCACCGGGTCGACCTTCAGCGGATCCGGGTTGTCCTTGATCGTGAGCGTGGGGCAGCCCGACAGCCGGATGCAGGCGTGGTCGCCGTTGCACACGTCCTCGTCCACGCCGTACTTCACCCGCACCACGCGCTCGCCCTTCTTCAGCAGGCCTGCGATCCAGGGCTTGATGCGGCGCTGCCGCTCCAGCTGGCATTCGCCCTCCGCCACGATCACCTTGAGTCCATTGAAGTCAGTCGTGAACGCCTCGTTGAGCGTGGCGCGCATCGTGTCGACGTGGTAGGTGTGCACGGTGCGCAGCCATTGCACGCCCAGGCCCTTCAGCGTCGACTCGATGGTGGTGTTCTTGTCGACCAGGCTCTGCTGCTTGTCGACCGCGCGTTCCTTCACCTCGTCGTCGGGCGTGGAGATGATGTCCTGCGTGCCGGTGGCCGAGGTGTAGCCGTTCTTGAAGATCAGCAGCACCGCGTCGTCGCCGTTGAAGAGCGCGCTCTGCACGCCGGTGAGCAGCCCGTTGTGCCAGAAGCCGCCGTCGCCCATGATCGAGAGCGCGCGTCGCTGCATCATCGGCGACACGCCCGCGCGGCTCGCCAGGCTCATGCCGTAGCCCAGGATCGAATGGCCCATCGAGAAAGGCTCGAAGGTGCCGAACGCATGGCACCCGATGTCGGCCGCGATGTGCACCGGCCCGCTATCCTGCTGCGCCAGCTTGAGCGCCGCGAACACCGGCCGCTCGGGGCAGCCGATGCAGAAGCTCGGCGGCCTGGCGGGCAGCGGCGCGTCCAGCTTCGCGGCCACCGCGGCGCGGCGGTCCCGGTTGCCCATGAGCCAGGCCTGCGCCGAGTCCTGCGCATGCTGCGGCAGGTAGCGCTGCGCGAACTGCGCGAGGCCCGTGGCCAGCACTTCCACGCCGTACTCGCCCGCCGCCGGCAGCAGGTCGCAGCCGTGCAGCGGCGTCTGGATGTCGCGCCGGCGCAGCAGCGTCGCGATCTCCTGCTCGATGTACTCGGGCTGGCCTTCCTCCACCACCAGCACTGCGCGCTTGCCCACGCAGAAGTCGGCGACCTGCTCGGGCACCAGCGGGTAGGTGACGTTGAGCACCAGCAGCGGGATGTCGCTGGCGCCGAAGGCATCGGCCAGGCCCAGCTGCTGCAGGCTGCGGATCAGCGCGTTGTAGAGGCCGCCCTGCACGATCAGTCCCAGGTCCTCGTGCTTGCCCGGCATCAGCTCGTTCAGGCCCTGCTCGGCGATGTAGCGCCGCGCCGCCGGGATTCGCTCCTCGCCCTTGAGCTTCTCGTGCCTGAAGGTCACGGGCGGATGCGCGAGCCGCATATAGTCGAAGCCGGCCGGCTCCGCCATCAGCGCACGGGTCGAGACCGCGGGCGGCAGGTTGTCCCGGCACTCGAAGCTGCCGCGCACATGACAGGTGCGGATGCGCAGCTCCATCATGCAGGGCATGTTGGAGGTCTCGGAGAGGCGGAAGCCGTGCTCGACCATGTCCACCATCCGGCCCAGCTCGGGTCTCGGATCGAGCAGGCACATGCCGGACTTCAGCGCATAGGCATGCGTGCGCTCCTGGATCACGCTGGCGCCTTCGCCGTAGTCCTCGCCCACCACGATCAGCACCCCACCCGTGACGCCCGGCGACGAGAGGTTGGACAGCGCATCGGCTGCCACGTTGGTGCCGACGATCGACTTCCAGGTCACCGCGCCGCGCAGCGGGTAGTGGATGGAGGCGCCGAGCATGGCCGCAGCCGAAGCCTCGTTCGAGCAGGCCTCCACGTGCACGCCGAGCTCGTCCATGTACGGCTTGGCCTGCACCATCACGTCGAGCAGGTGCGAGACCGGTGCGCCCTGGTAGCCGCCCACGTAAGCCACGCCCGACTGCAGCAGGCCCTTGGTGATGGCGAGGATGCCCTCGCCGTGAAAGGTGTCGCCGGCACCGAGGCGCAGGGCCTCGATCTCCTTGCTGAATGAAACTTCCAAAACGCTTTCTCTCTGTTTACTTCGTGGGGGGCTGGCCCGGGAAGCGGGCCAGGTAGTAGGCGAGGGTGTCCAGGTCCTCGTTCGGAACGCGGCCGACCGCCTCGGCCATGGCCATCGTGTAGCCCACGCGCTTGCCGGACTTGAACTCGCGCAGCGTCATCTGCAGGTAGTCCTCGCGCTGCCCGCCGATGCGCGGCACCTGCTGGCCGCCGCTGAAATCGGCGCCGTGGCAGAACACGCACTTGTGCTCCTGCGCCAGCGCCTGCCCCTTCTTCATGCGCGTGGCGTCGGGCGGTGTCGGTGGCGCCGGCGCGGGCACCGGCGGCAGCGTGGCGATGAAATCGGAGAAGCCGCGCATGTCGTCATCCTTCATGCCCTTGGCCACCGCGCTCATCGCCTCGTTGGCGCGCCGCCCCTCGCGGAACAGGAACAGCTGCGTGATCGCGTAAAAGGAATGCTGACCCGCCAGCACCGGCGTGTTCGGCATCTCGCTGCGGCCGTTGGCGCCGTGGCAGGCCGCGCACAGCTGGGCGAAGCGCTGCGCATACGCGGGCTGGGCGCCCTGGCCCTGGGACGCCTTGCTGCCCTGGGCGCCGGCCGGCGCCGCGAGCCCGAAGCACGCCGCCGCCGCCGTCATGAACGCGAGTGCGCGTGCTCCCCTCATCATTTGCCGTAGCTGATGCGGTAGATCGCGCCCGCGTGGTCGTCGCTCACCAGCAGCGAGCCGTCCTTCATCACCAGGAAGTCGGCCGGGCGGCCGAGGTACGTGTTGTTCTCGACGAAGCCGGTCATGAAGGGCTCGACCCTCGCGCCGCCCTTGCCGTCGGGCCAGGCGACGGACACGTCGGCGTACTTGACGGTGCGGTTCCACGGGCCGTGGCGCGCGATGAACATGGCGCCCTGGTACTTGGCCGGAAACATCTTGCCGGTGTAGAACTTCAGCCCCAGCGAGCCGGCGTGCGGGCCGAGCAGCGCGGCGGGTTTCTGGAAGTCGCTGCACGACTTGCCCCAGCCGAACTCCGGGTCGGGGATGTTGCCCTGGTGGCAGTACGGATAGCCGAAATGCTGGTTCGGCCCCGTGACGACGTTGAGTTCGTCGTTCGGGAGCTCCTCGCTGAGCCAGTCGCGGCCGTTGTCGGTGAACCAGAGCCGGTCGGTCTTGGGGTCGAAGTCGAAGCCCACGGTGTTGCGCACGCCGCTGGCCACGGTCTCCATGCCGCTGCCGTCGAGGTTCATGCGGTAGATCTTGGCGTACTCGCCGGGGTCGCAGATGTTGCAGGGCGCGCCGATCGGGAAGTAGAGCTTGTCCTTGTGGATGCGGATGAACTTCCAGCTGTGGTCCTCGCCGCCTGGCAGCTTGTCGTAGAGCACCGTCGGCTGGCCCGGGTTGTCGAGCTTGGATTCGATGTTGTCGTAGCGCAGGATCTGCTTGTGCGTCGCCAGGTAGAGGCTGCCCTTGTGGTACTCGATGCCGGCAGCCTTCTCCATCTTGTCGATGACGGTCTTGACCTCGCGCGTGTTGCCCTTGGGGGCCACCGCGTAGACCTTGTTGCCGACGAACAGCGTGCTGACGAACACGGTGTTGCCGGGCCCCTGGCGCAGACCGCGCGCGTCGAGCACGCCCGAGGCCCAGGTCTCGACCTTGAAGCCCGGCGGCAGCTTGAATTTGGCGGTGGGCAGCTTGTCGGCCGCGGTCGGGATCGGGAAAGCGGGCACCGGCGCCATGCGCTGGGCGGCCTCCGTCTTCGGACGGCCCTTGGCCCAGCCCGGCTCCTCGGCGGGTGGTTGTTGGGCCCACGCAGCCGTGGCGGCACAAAGCAGGGCGGCAAAACTGGCAGGCAGGCGGAACTGGGGCATGGTTGTCTCCTTCTATTCGGAAGTTCCTGGGAGCGACGCATGCAGGCTTGCGAGCCGCCGCGACGCCGGTTGGCAGTGTGCGAGCCGGCGCACCAGGCATCAATAAAATATTCGTGCTATCCAATATGAACGCTATGCATATCGACGCCATCGACCTGAACCTGTTGCGCCTCTTCGACGCCGTCTACCGCGCGCGCAGCGTGAGCCGCGCGGCCGATGCGCTGGGCCTCACCCAGCCGGCCG
This sequence comes from Variovorax sp. RA8, assembly GCF_901827175.1. Taxonomy (NCBI): domain Bacteria; kingdom Pseudomonadati; phylum Pseudomonadota; class Betaproteobacteria; order Burkholderiales; family Comamonadaceae; genus Variovorax; species Variovorax sp. RA8. The sequence continues at coordinate 2,681,809 of NZ_LR594662.1, forward strand.
CCAGCCATGGCCTGGGGCGCCTGCGCCTGTTGCTGAAGGACGCGCTCTTCACCCGTGCGCCGGGCGGCGTGGCGCCCACCCCGCGCGCGGAGCGGCTCGCCGCCGCGGTGCAGTCGGCGCTGGGCACGCTGGAGGAAGCGCTCAACGAGTCCGACCGCTTCGAGCCCGGTGCCTCGCGCAAGACCTTCCGCATCCACATGAGCGACATCGGCGAGAGCCGCTTCCTGCCCGCGCTGATGGCGCGCCTGGGCGCGCTGGCGCCCGGCGTGCGGTTGGAGACCCTGCCGCTCGCCCCCGACGAGGTCGCGCCGGCGCTCGACAGCGGCCGCGTCGACTTTGCCTTCGGCTTCCTGCCCAAGGTGCCCGACACGCAGCGCATCCTGCTGCTGAAGGACCGCTACATCGTGCTGCTGCGCAAGGGCCATCCCTTCACGCGCGGGCGGCGCAGCGGCCAGGCACTGCTGGAGTCGCTGCAGAAGCTGGAGTACGTGGCGGTGCGCACGCACGCGGAGACGCTGCGCATACTCCAGCTTCTCAACCTGGAGGACCGGGTCCGGCTGACCACCGAGCACTTCATGGTGCTGCCGGCCATCGTGCGCGCCACCGACCTGGCGGTCGTGATGCCCCGCAACATCGCGCGCGGCTTCGCCGAGGAGGGCGGCTACACGCTCGTCGAGCCGGCCTTTCCGCTGCGCGACTTCGCGGTCTCGCTGCACTGGAGCAAGCGCTTCGAGGCGGACCCGGCGAACAGCTGGCTGCGGGGAGTGATCAGGGACCTGTTCTCGGAATAGGCTGTACCGACGTTCTATATCGCTTGTGTAGTCCCAAAGACCACCGTACGGGATAACAATCGACGCTGCCTCATCGGCTGATAACCGGGTTCAGTCATGCCAGCTGCCGGCAGGGAGTACATCTTGCGGCTCACGAAGATATCGTTCAGGTTGCTCCTGCTGTGCGTCGCGAGCCTGCTCGCGATGCCGCCGGCATGGGCGCAACCGGCGGGCAGCATCGTCGGCATCGTCGAAGGCGGCGCCATGCTGATCCGGCAGACCACGCGCTACACGCTCGCCGAAGGCGTGGCCTTGCAGGAGCAGGACATCATCGAGACGGCGCCCGGCGCCTTCGTCCAGGTCGAGCTTCCCGGCCCCGTGCTCGTGGGCATCGGCGAATCGACCCGGCTCATGTTGCGGCCTCGCGTGGGCAAGGGGCTGACGGCCCCGCCGCTGTACCTTCTCCAGGGCTGGGTCAAGACCACCAGCGGGGGCGCCTTCAACTATGCAAGCCCCGCCTTCGAGATCGCGACGCAGGCCGCCAGCACGGTGGTCCACACGACCGGCGAGCAGTACGAGGTGTTCGTCGAAAGCGGCACTGCCAGGCTGACGCTGCGCGCAAGCCCCCCTTCGAGCTCGCAATTGGCCGCCGGCGATTTCGCACAACGGCGGGAAGGCGCCACGCCGACGGTCGCGCGGCGCGCGCCGCCCGAGTTCCTTGGCAAGGTGCCCCGGCAGTTCCGCGATCGCCTGCCCGCGCGCGGCGGGCAGTTTGCCAGGCGCCCTGTCGCCCCCAAGCCTGTCGGCGAGATTGCCTACGCCGACGTGGCCGCCTGGCTGCGCACCGAGCCGGCGTTGCGTCTTCCGCTGCTGCCGCTGTGGCGGCCGCGCGCAGCGGCCGATCCGGACTTCCGCGCGGCGGCCAAGGCCGAGCTGCCGCGGCACCCCGAGTGGGAACCCTATGCAGACCCCGAAGGCTACGCGCGGCGCATGGCCGAAGCGGCCGAGCGCCGCCGCGCCCGGGAGGCGGAGCGCCGGCGCGCACGCGAGGCAGCCGCAGCAGCAGCAGCAGCAGCAGGGTCCAGCGGCGGAGCGGGCAAACCCTAGTGAACCGCCACGCCTCCTGCTGCAACTCAGCGTCACGGACAGCCCGGACTGGAGAACCTCATGCGCCTTCTATTCAAGTTCAATCTGATCTTCCTGGTGGTCTTCATCGCGGGGGTGCTCGGCGCGGGCAAGGTGTCGCATGACCTGCTGCAGAGCAACGCCAAGGAGGAAGTGCTCAACCACGCGCGCCTGACGATGGAAAAGGCGGTGGCGGTGCGCACCTACACCAACGACCAGATCCGCCCGCTGCTCGAGACGCAGATGAAGTACACCTTCCTGCCGCAGACGGTCCCGGCCTATTCCGCCACCGAAGTGCTGGCGACGCTGGCCAAGAACTTCCCCGACTACACCTACAAGGAAGCGACCCTGAACCCCACCAACCCGCGGGACCGGGCGGTCGACTGGGAAGCCGACATCGTGAACCGCTTCCGCACCCAGGCCGACAAGAAGGAGTTCGTCGGGGAGCGCGAGTCGGGCACCGGGCGTTCGCTCTACATCGCGCGCCCGCTGCGCATCACCAACGCCGCCTGCCTGGCCTGCCACAGCACCGTCGAGGCGGCGCCGCGCACACTGATCGACAAGTACGGCCCGGCCAACGGCTTCGGCTGGCAGCTGAACGAGGTGATCGGCGCGCAGGTGGTGTCGGTCCCCATGGCGGTGCCGCTGGCGCGCGCCGAGCAGGTGTTCAAGGTCTTCATGACTTCGCTCATCGGCATCTTCGTGGCGATCGGCATCGTGTTGAACCTGCTGCTCTACCTGCTCGTCATCCGGCCGGTGACGGCGCTGTCGAAGCTGGCCAACCGCGTCAGCCTCGGCGAGCCCGACGTCCCGGAATTCAAGGCGCATGGGCATGACGAGATCGGGACGCTGGCCCAGTCCTTCGCCCGCATGCGCCACAGCCTCGACCACGCCATCAAAATGCTCGAGACCTGAGGTTCACCGCTGCAATGTCCGCGCCCATCCCCTCCCATGTCGGTCCATACCCGATCCGCGGCGTGGTCGGCTCGGGCGCGATGGGCATGGTGTACCTGGCGCACGACCCCGCCATCGACCGGCCGGTGGCCATAAAGACGATCCACCGCCGCCTGCTCGAATCGAGCGACGACGACCCGAGCGTGGTGGCGCGCTTCCGGGTGGAGGCCAAGGCGGCAGGGCGGCTGACGCATCGCAACATCGTCCCGGTCTACCAGTTCGGCGAAGACAACGACTGCGCCTATATCGTCATGGAGTACGTCGCCGGGCGGAACCTGCGCGACTACATCCACGCGCCGCGCAAGCTCGAGATACCGCAGGTGCTGTGCCTGATGCTGCAGCTGCTCGACGGCTTGCACTACGCTCACGAGCGCGGCATCGTGCACCGCGACATCAAGCCGGCGAACCTGCTGGTTGCCGACGACGGGCGCCTCAAGATCACTGATTTCGGCATCGCGCGAACCGAGTCGTCGAACCTGACCCGCGGCACTTCCGTCATCGGGTCGCCCGGCTACATCGCCCCCGAGCAATACACCAACAGCGACGTCGACCGGCGCGTCGACGTGTTCTCGGCGGGCGTGCTGCTCTACCAGATGCTCAGCGGGGCGACCCCGTTCGTCGGCACGGACGAGGCGATCATGTACAAGATCGTCTACGAGCCGCACAGGCCGCTGAGCGAGGTGACGAACGACCCCGCGCTCGAACCCTTCGATGTGGTGCTCGACCGGGCGCTGGCAAAGGACCCGGCGCAGCGCTATGCCACGGCCCTGGCGATGCGGACCGCGCTGCAGGCACTCGCCACGGAGGCGGTGCCGGATGTTCTCCCGCCCGACATCGTGCTCGCGCCACGGCTCAAGGGCGTCGAGACAACGCCGGCCGCGGGGAAGGAGCGCGACCCATCCGCGCCCTCCAGGCCGGGCGTCGCATCGGTGCCGCCGGCCATCGACGCTGCGACGACACCCCTGACGCCGTCGAAACCGCTGCCCGTCACCGGCCCGCCGTCGGTCCCCGTGCCCACCGGATGGGATACCGCGGCGCTGTCCGAGGTCGAGCGCGAGCTGGCCCAGCATGTCGGCCCGGTGGCGCGCGTGCTGGTGCGCCGCGCCGCGCGTGGATTGACCTCGCTCGGGGCTGTGCGCCAGGCCGTCGCCGGTGCCATCGACGATTTCGAAGCGCGCGAGCGCTTCCTGGCCAAGGCCGGTGCGCCGCCCACCCGCACCGGTACCGCGGCCTCGTCGTCGGGCACGCAGGCCCGGCCCACGCAGGGCGGGGGCGAAGCGCCGATCGGCGTGCCGATGCGCGAGGGCGACGTCGACAAGGCGGCCGCCGCGCTCCTTGCCTCGCTGGGACCCATCGCGCGGGTCGTCGCCAAGCGCTGCGCCGCGAAGTCGCAAACCCGCGAGCAATTCGTCGCTCACGTGGTCGAGCAGCTCACGCCGGGCATGGATGCGCGCCGTGTGCAAGCCGACCTGTGGCGTGCGCTCGGCTGAATCGGAGACGCCGCCGTGATCGCACTGCGTGTCACGCGCCGGCCCGGCGCCACCGAACCCGACGCGACGGCGCTTCCGATGCCGCCCGAGGGCCTCACGATCGGCCGCTCCGTCGAATGCGCCCTGGTACTGGCAGACCCGCTGCGCCTGGTGTCGCGCCAGCACGCGCAGGTGATTGCGGTCGGCCAGGCCGCGCGCGTACGCTGCATCAGCAGCAGCGCGCCCTTGTGGGTGAACGGCATGCAGCTCGATCCGGGCGGCGAGCGGGCCCTGCTGGTGGGCGACCGCTTGCGCATCGGCGGGTTCGAACTCGCCGTCGAGCCCGCGGCGGCGACGGCTGCGCAGCGCTCTCGGCTGGATCGCTGGTTCGACCTGGAAGACGCGCCCGATCCGCTCGCGGCCGAATCCCCGCTGCCGGCCCTTGCATCTTCGCCCGAGGAGGCGGCGGCACCCAGCGCGGTGGTGTCGTGGCAGACCAGCCGGCATGTCGTGCGCACGGGCACGCCGATGGTGCCCGGCGCGTCCTCGATGCCACCGGCACCGCCGCCGCCCCCGCCCGTCGCGGCAGCCGAGGCGGCCGATTCGACAGCGCCGGCGCCTCTTTCGGACGCGCCGCCGCCGGCCGCCCCCAGGAGAGGCGTTCGCCGTCCGGCAGACATGCCGCCGGAACTGCGCGAGCTCGCAGCGGCTTTCGGCCGCGGCGCCGGTCTGGGCGCCGAGGCCGCGCCGCTCACGCCGGAATGGATGGAACACCTCGGCGCGCTGCTGCGGGCCACGGCCGAGGGCACGCTCGCGTTGCTGCAAAGCCGCGCCATCACGAAGCGCCAGATGCGCGCCGAGGGCACGCGCATCGCGCCACGCCAGAACAACCCCCTGAAGTTCTCGCCGGATGCGACCGAAGCGCTGAGTCGAATGCTGCAGCGCGAGGCCAGCCCCGGCTTCCTCGATCCCGTGGCGGCGTTGCACGACGCGCATCGCGACCTGCTGGTCCACCAGGTCGCAATGGTGGCCGGCATGCGCGCGGCGGTGTTCGAGCTCTTCTCCCGGCTCGGTCCCGAGGCCGCCGAGAACGGGGAGGGCCCGGCCCACGGCATTTCGCGCCTTCCCTTGTTCCGCGCCGCAGCCCTCTGGCATCGCCACCGCATGCAGCACGCCCAGTTGCTCGAGCACCTGGACGATGACTTCCAGACCATCTTCGGACGCGAGTTCCTGCGGGCCTACGAGGCCCAGTCGCGCCTCGATCCCGACGTTGGCCCTGACGCTGGCCGCGACCCGGGCCCCACATCGCCGGAGGCGCCATGGCCGAGCGTGCGTTGACCGTCTCGCTCGCCGCGCTGTCGCAAACCGGGCGGCGCGAGTGCAACGAGGATGCCTTCGGCTATTGGGAAGGCGCCGGTTCCCTGGTGGCCGTCCTGTGCGACGGCGCCGGCGGCCATGGCGGCGGCCAGACGGCATCGCGCGCCGCGGTGACGCATGTGCTGGAAGCCTTCGCGCTCCATCCCGAGGTCAGCCTGAACGCGCTGCAGTGGCTGGTCCAGGGGGCCAACGGCGCCGTCGTCGCGCAGCAGGTCGCCGGCACCCTGACGGCCGACATGCGCACCACCATCGTGGTGCTGCTGCTCGATCTTTTCAGCGGCGCTGCGCTCTGGGCCCATGCCGGCGACTCGCGCCTGTACCGCTGGCGCGACGCCCGATTCCTCGGGCGCACGCGCGACCAGAGCCTCGAACAGCGCTTGCGCGACGCCGGCCTGAGCGCGGCCGGCACCGCTTCCGGGCAGCTGACGTCGGCGCTCGGCTCGCCCGAAGGCTTCGACTTCGAGACGCTGGAAGCTCCGCAGGTGCTTGCTTCCGGCGATGCGCTGCTGCTGTGCACCGACGGCCTCTGGTCGGCCTTCGACGAACTGGCGATGGCGCGCAGCCTCGACGGCTGCAGCGGCGTCCAGGCCTGGCTCGATCGGCTCGAAGCGGGCGTGCGGCAAGCCGGCCGCAGCGACCAGGACAACTATTCGGCGCTTGCGGTCTGGTGCGGGGCGGGTTGACCCGTCGGGGAATTTTTCAGGGATCGCCGGGACACATTCGCGAGCACGTTCCGAGTCTCACACGCTGTGCGCAGAGCCGTCAGGCAACGCTTGCGCGACAAATAGCGAGTATTTTTTTGCGGAAGGCTCGACTAGAGTCCGCGGCACCAAAAATAGACGAGCTTCCCCAATGAATAACAAGACCGCTGCATTGCCAGCGTGTGCATCGAGATTGCGCGCATCGATGCCATCCGATTGCCATGTGTTCGCGCGGATGTTGAGCCGCACAGTGCTCGCCGCTTGCCTGTGCAGCGCCGCGCTCGCAGGTCTTCCCGCTCATGCGGGTTCCGTGAGCTATAGCTACGACGCACTGGGCCGCCTGGCCAATGCGGTCTACAGCGACGCCAGCGCCACCACCACGATCACCTACAGCTACGACGCCGCGGGCAATCGCACCTCGGTGGCGACCACCTCGCCGTAGCGTCGGCGCGCTATTGCAGCCCGGGCCGGGAGGGCAGGGCTGCTCGCTTCCTTTCCATCCAAAAAACTCGGGGAGTTCCCATGTCCAAGCTCGGGCGCGCGTGCGCCGTTGCCGTGGCCACATCGCTTGCTCCAGGGTGGAGATTGAATTTCAACGATATTGCGGGCTTTTGTTGCCAGCTTTTGAGGCATCGCTGTTGGAAGGATCCGTCATCGGTGCCATGCCAACCGAAGAGTTTCAGCAAGCTGATTGACTCGGCTCAAGTGCGAGCCGCGTTCGCGGCTCATTGAGCGGACTGTGCAACTGCGATGCTCTTTGCTATCTGCCGGAATCAGCCTGAATATCCAACAGCTCCAGCACCAGCCCCGGCTCCGGCGGCCAAGCCGCCATCCGCGGAAGGCCATCGTGCGCAGCGGCGAGCGGCCACCACAGGCTGGCCGGCTGCGGCGGCCAGGCCTCGGCGGGCTGGAATTCCTGCCCCGCGCGCGGCGGCAGGGCGGCGATTGCTGCCTCGAGTGCCTCGGGTCCTTCAGCTGCCGCGCCAAGCAGCGACGCGAGCCGCGCGGCGCTTTCAGCCGGCGACGCCGGCTCGGTCAAGCGTTCGGCCAACGTCAACGGAAACGCACGTCCAACGCGATCGTGCGAAGGCACGACGATGCCGCACCAGATCTCGCCGGGCGCCGGCAGCGCCAGGTAGCGCCAAGGCGCGAAGGCGCGAAGCCGTTCGCGCAAAGCCGCGCCGTCCAGCGTCGTAGCGGCAAGGGCCAGCCCCCGCTGCAGCCAACCGTCCCAGTCGCTGCGCCAGCGCGGCGGCAGGCCGCGGCCGACGAAGTCGCCGCGCGCGGGCAGCTTGCCGTACCAGCACACGCGACGCGACGGCAGCTTCACCATGTGGCTTGCGGGCAGCGAAACCGTGCCAGTTCCCGGAGGGTCCAGATGTCGGCCTCGGGCGCGCCGGCTGCGCTCGCCTCGACGTCGAGGGTGCGGGTGTCGACGGCCAGGGCCAGGCGCGCCGGCGCACCCGGCTCGCCCTTCCATTCGCTGCGCAACAGCACCCGAATCCAGGCGAAGGCGCCTTCATGGACTTCAGCGGCGACGCCGGTGGGGCCCGGCGGCAGGATGCGCATCAGCACTTTCTGGGTCGAAGCCGGTCCCGGCCAGACCAGCTCCTTCGAGCGCGACGGGCCGTTCTCGAAGCGCAGCAGCTGACCATCCACGTCGACGCTGAACTGCAGCAGCTCGGCATCCATGCGCTGCGGCGTGAGGCGCAGCTTGAGCTCGGGCATCGGTGCGCCTGCGGGGAAGAACAGGGCGCCTATCGCCGCCGCCCGCTCGAATGCGCCCGGCAACTCCGCATCGCCCGGTGCGCCGCGCGCCTTCCACGGCCGGCTCGACGTGTCGATGCGCTCGCTCAACTGGTTGCGCCGGAACTCGTCAAAGAGGCCGCCGGGTCCGAACAGGCGCGCGAAGTCGGACGGGGCCATGTCGCGCAGCGCAGCGGCGCCGAAGGGGAAGCGCTCGCGCGTCAAGGCGCTGCAGGTCTGCGCGAGCTCGGCCAGCGCGGCATCGAAACTCCGCTTGGCGCCGCCGTGCGAGCGCATCAAGGTCCCGAGGCCGCCGTAGACCTTGCGCAGCGCGGGCGGCGCGCGGGCGGCCTCGGCGCGCAAGGTCGCGTCGAGCTCGGAGTTGGCGGCCTCGTCGCGCTTGGCCGTGGCCAGGGCCTGGAGACGGTCGAGGGCTTGCGGCCCGGCCCCCGCAGCGTAGTCGCCGAGGGCGCCGAAGCGTGCTCGCAGCGCGCCATCGAAAGCGCCCTCGGCCGCGCTGGCGCCCTGGGGTGTGGCGCTGAACTCGTCGGCCAGGCGCGTCAGGAGGCGGCGCAGCGGCGAATCGGGCGCCGTGAGAGACAAGGCTTGGCGCGACGCGCTGTCCGCATCGGTGCCGGGCGCCAACGCGAGCGCATTGAGCTGGCGTGACCAGGCCGCGATCACGCGCTGGGCGTGGCGCTTGCCGACCTGCGTGGCGATCTCGTCGCGCCAGGCGAGGTCTTTCTGCAGGCGCCGTACTTCGCCGCCGGAGTCGCCGAGCACCCAGTCTGCCTCGTTCGCGAGCTCGTCGAGCGTCGTATCGAGCGCCGGCACGAGCATGCGCCGCCAGTCGCCGGCGCTCGAATGTTCCGGCATCGGCCCGGCGTCCGACGCCGCGAACACGAGGGCGCCGGCCGCGCCAAGGCGTGTGGGCAGGTCCTGCGGCGGCTCGGCGTCGGCAACGCGACGCAGCAGGCGCTCATGCACGCGCTGCGCCAGCGGTATTGCCGCGAGTGCGCTGCGCGCCGCGCGCACGCCGGCCTCGTCGGAGCGCATCGCCTCGGGCAGCCCGCTGCGTTCGAGCAGGGTCCCGACATGGCGCGCCCATTCGGCGCGTTCCGCTGCGCCGCCCGCCTGTGCCAGCGTCTGCTCGGCCCAGGGCCTCAACTCGCCGCGGACCAGCCGCGCCGGGCTGGCCAGCATCAATGAAGCGCGCAAGGCCTCGTAGCGCGTCGCGCTGTCCTCGGCCTCGCGCAGGTCGCGGCGCAAGCGTTCGACGAGCAGCGGCGCCAGGCTGCGATCGAGCATCTCGCGGTAGGCCTGCTCCGCCGAGCGCGCCAGCCGCGGCCCCTGGAACAGCCCGAATCCGAAGCCGGCGGGTGCAACGTTCGGATCGATGCCGTCGTTCGCGGCCAGGCGCTCGAGCAGCGAATAGAGCGGCAGCACCTGCTCGAGCTTTGCCGATTCCAGCGAGCCGATGCGTTGGGTCAACTGCTCCACCCGCGTGCGCACGCTGTCGACATAGTCGAGGTTGCGCCGGTAGCTCTGCCACCACAGGGCCGAGGCGGCGAGCAGCGCGGCGCCGGCAAACCCCGCCCCGAACATGGCGGCCCGCCGGCGCCAACGCATCCGCTGCAGCCGCTGGCCTGCCAGCGGCGCTTCGGCGATCACGAGTTGCTTCAGCAGCGAATTCAGGAAGAAGGATTTGCCGCCGGCGTCGGGCCGCACCAGCGGCTTCAGCGCCAGGCCGTGGCTGCGTGCGAGTTCGCCGATCACCCGGTCGATCGGATTGCCCTCCTGGGTGCCGCTCGTCAGCGCGATCGCGCGCAGGCGCTGCGCCGGTTCGGCGGCAATGCCGGCGAAGGCCTTGCGCACGAAGCTCTCGAGGGGTGCGAGCAGGGCGTCGAACTGTGCCGCGAAGGCGTAGATCGGCAGGCGGCGCTGCGGCGTGTGTTCCTGCTGCAGCAGTTCGCGGCTGCGCCGCGCCAGGCGCTGCGCGAGGTCCGACAGGCGCGGCCCGAGATCGGCCGGGATGCCGGCCGCGTCGGCGTCGAACACCAGGCCCCAGAGCTGCTCGCGTTGCGCAGCGTCGAGGTCGCCGAAGGTTTCGACAAAGCCGGCGAGCAGGTCGGCCTTGGTCACCAGCAGGTAGACCGGGAAGGCGAGGTCGAGCTCATGGCGCAGCTCGTCGAGGCGCGCCGCGACCGCTGCCGCCTGGCGTGCGAGTTCCGCGCCGCCGTGCAGCAGGTCGGGCACGCTGACGCTGACGATCACGCCATTGATCGGCTGCACCGGCCGGTGGCGGCGCAGCAGCGCGAGGAACTCCTGCCATTCGCGGGCGTCGGCCGCGGCGTCGCTGTCCTGGGTCGTGTAGCGTCCTGCTGTGTCGATGAACACCGCGTCCTGGCTGAACCACCAGTCGCACTGACGCGTCCCGCCGGTCCCCGCGAGCGGGTCGCGCCCGAGGCGTTCGGCGAGCGGAAAGCGCAGGCCTGAATGCAGCAGCGCCGTGGTCTTGCCGCCTCCGGGCGCGCCGATGATCAGGTACCAGGGCATCTGCTGCACCTGCCGCCGGCCTTGCCACCAGTGGTGGCGGCCCTTCGCCTCGATGCCCTGGCGCAGCATCGCGAGCGCCTGCCGGAAACGCTGGCTCAGCTCGGGCCCGGCATCGCCGACTTCGAGGCTCTTGAGCAGGCGCTCGTTGCGCCGCCGGGCCAGCAGCACCCGCAGTGCGTGCAGGCCGAGCAGCAGGAGCGCGCCCAGCGTCAGCAATGCGACGCGCGCGCGCACGTCGTCGAAAGGGTGCCAGGTGCCGAAGGCGAGCAGAGGTGCCGCGAACCACAGCAGGACGCCTGCCGCGCCGAGGTTCACGGCGCCTTGCGCGAAGCGGGTCGACGGCTTCATTCCGGGAACAGGACGATCTCGACCCGGCGCGGCGGCTTGCCGCCCGTGGCGTCGACGCGGGCCTCCACGGCCAGCCGCGCATCGCCGAGCTGCGGCCGCAGGACATCGGCGGCGCCGCGCGCCCATTCCATCGCCTGGTGCCAGGCCGAGGGCGTGCGCGCCGTCGGGGGATCGCTGCCGTCGGTGTAGCCGACGACGACGACCTTGCCCGGCAGTTTCGCCAGCGCAGCACCGAGGCGCGTCAAGGGGCCGGTGGCGTCGCCCAGCGCATCGGCACCGAGCACGGCCACGCTGCGCAGCGCCTCGTCGCGGACCGACAAGCGGCCGGCGCCGATGTCGTCACGCAGCTTCGAGGCCAGCCGCGGCGGCACTTCCGGCGCGGCCGCTGTGGGCGCTGCCGTGGCGGCGCCCGCCGGCACGATTTTCTGCAAGGACGCCAGCACGCCGTCGACGCGCGCCGCAAGCTGCAACTGGCTGGCGCTGTAGATGCCCAGGGCCAGTACGCCCAGCAGCAGGACCGCCGGCAACGCGACGCGCGGCGCGCGAGGCGGGCTGGCCGCTGCCGCCGAGCATTGCCAAGGGGCCACCAGCGCCGGCACCGGCGCCACCTGCTGCAGCGCGAGGTGCACGCGCGAGCGCAGGGCTTCGTGGTCGCGGTCGCCGAGGACGCCGCGCGCGCGCAGGCCCAGACTCAGGCAGGTGTGGAAGAGCTCGAGCAGTGCGCGGTGCTCGCGCGGCTTTTCGGCCAGCCGCGCCAGCAGGCGCAGCAGCTTGTCGCCGCCCTTGGCCTCGCCGTGAAAGCAGCGCAGCAGCCCGGCGCCTTCCGCGCCGCCCCAGGGCGCCGCGTCGAACTGCTCGTCGCCCCAGGCACACAGCACGTAACTCGCGGCCGCGATGTCGGGCTCGGCGATGCCCGCCGCGCGCGCATCTGCTTCGAAACGGTTCACCGCCTGGGCCAGCGTGCGGCGCAGCGCGGCCGGGTCGGCGGGCGTCGCATCCCGCAGGCCGGCCATCAATGCGACGAGGGGCAGCGCATGGGCGCGGAGCGCACGCGCTGCGGCCGGCTCGTCGGCGCCGCTCGGCTGGCCGGGGACCGGCGGTGCGGAGGCGTCCGCCGGCCGCTTCACTTGGCCCACCCCAGTTGCAGCTGGCGCGCCTGCGCGTCGACGCGCACGCGCGCCAGCGTCCCGACGGGCAAGGGCAGGATGGCACGCCACTGCGAGCGCTCGATCTCCCTGAACGCACCGAAGACGGCGAGGGCGCGTGCGTCGCCGCTCAGTTCGAGGGCCAGCTCGCGCGCCTCGCCGGGGCGCAGGTACAGGCTCTCGCGCACGAGCACGTTCGCTCCGAGGGTCGCCTCGTCGTCGTCGTAGAGGCTGTCGAAGCTCGCCTTCTCGAATCCGCTCGCATCGCGCAGGACATAGACCCGCAGCGCCAGCGAGGCCGACGCGTTGCGTGCATCGGTATTCAGGCTGCGCTGCGCCTGCACGAGCAGTTGCAGATTGCGCTTGGGGCTGGCCAGTGCCGGCGCTGCCCCGGGGTTGAACATGAAATTCACGACCATCGAGGTGTTGACCCAGGGGATCTGGCGCTGGCCGGTGTCACGCAGCACCTTGACGCGGACCGCCTTCATCATTTCCTCGACTTCGACGCCGACCGAGCGCAGCTCGGTGGCAAGGTGCTTCGTGTAGACGCTGTTGCCGCCGGCCGGGCCATCCTCCGCGACGCCGCCGGGGGCTGCGGAGAAGGCGATGAGGGCACCCGGCGCCGCCATCTCGGCCAGGCCGTTGGCGTTGCGCGATCGCCCACGCGCCGCGAAGGGGTCGTTGCGGCAGGCGTCGATGATGAAGATGCGGGCGCGCGGACGGACCCGGTCGACGTGCGCGAGAAGCGCGTCTTGCAGGTCGATCGCCTCGTCGCGCACCTCGGCCTCGTCGCGCAGTGCGATGTCGACCGGCAGCAGGTAGTTGCGCCCGCCGATCTGCACGCCATGGCCGGCGTAGTAGAAGACCGATGCGACCCGGTCGTCGTCCATTCGGCGCGCGAATTCCCGCAGTACGCGCTTGAAGTCGCGGGCCTTGAGGTTGAGGTGCTCGCCGACTTCGAAGTCGAGGGAGCGCAAGGTCTGGGCGACGAGGCGGGCGTCGTGCTCGGGGTTGTTCAGCGGGATCTCGGGGTAGCGGCCGTTGCCGATGACGAGTGCGATGCGGCGCTGCCTGGAGACTTCGACCTTGGCTTGCGGCTGGGCGAGGGAGGTGGGGGGCCATAGCGCGGGGGCCAGGGCGATGCAGGTGAGGAGGGGGCGGCGCCTCACTCCGGAGAGTTTCTGGACTTCGGACAGAAAGCCCGGTGCCCCCACGCCAACCTTCCTCCGGAATGAGAGGGACCAAGACCCCAGCGCAAGAGATGCAAGGTTCGACACAGTCTGAAGCACCTCCACGGACGACCGCGTTCCATTCTCCGTGCAGCGCATCCGAGGCACAAGGGGAAGGGTCCGGTCGTCGCGCCCGAGCGCTTGTTCAGCTGCCGCGGAACTGCACGCGGCGGTTCACGGCGGCGGTGGGATCGGCCGCCTCGACCAGTCGGGCTTCGCCGTAGCCGACCGTCTTCAGCCGCGCACCGTCGATGCCATGCCGCTGCACCAGATAGTCACGCACAGCACGCGCGCGGGAGCGCGAGAGCTCGAGGTTGTAGGCATCGCTTCCGACAGCATCGGTGTGGCCTTCGACCGTGACGATGCTGTTTGGCGCAAGCAGCTTGACGCCTTCTGCCAATGCATCGAGCTGGGTCCGTGCGGCGGGAAGGATCTCGGAGGAGTCGAAGGCGAAGCGCACCGGCAGGGACAAGGCCGAGGCCTCGGCGGTGGCATCGTCAGGCGCAGCGGACACACGGGCCGGGGCGCGTGCCGAGGTCTTCGCCAGGGCGGCGGCGGCGGCCGCAACATACTTCGTCGGGGTTGGCGCCGCCGGCGCATCGTCGAGCAAGCGAATCGACCGGGTCTTGTTGCCGAGCACGGCCGCCACGTCATGCGGGTTCACGAGCTGGCCCTCGCGATAAATGATCACCTTCTCGGCCTTGACCGGCGGGGTGAGGAAGGCGGCGGCGAGCGCGAGGGCGAGGGTGCTGAGGTAGCGGGTCATGGCGGGGCTCCTTGAGCGTGGCGTTGGATTCGTCGATGCCCATGGGTTGCGAGCGCCGCCTGCGCGGTTCAATCTTTCTCGATCGTCCCGACGCCGCGGATCGAGCGCGTCACCACCGGGTCGCCGTGATAGCGCACGTGGCCGACCCCGCCGATGCGCACTGCCAGCGTGGTGCTGGCGGCAAGGCGCACTTCGCCGTTGCCGTCGATCGCGACTTCGGCTCGCTCGCTGGCAAGCCCGGGCGCCGAGTAGCGGCCCATGCCGGTGATGGCCAGTTGCTGCGCGACCACCCTGCCGCCACCGACAGCGACCTCCCCGGCACCGGTGATCCGCACGTCGAGGCTGCGCGCATCCTCCAGGCGATCGAGGCGGATCGAGCCGCCGCCCGCCAACACCAGCGCGAGCGCGTCGCTGCGCAGCGGTCCGATGCTGATCTCGCCGGCGGTGCGCGACTCGAAGGCGCGCAGCGCCCGGACACCGAGCTTCATCCGGATCGGCTGCCGGGTCTCGATCCGCCCCGGCGCCAGGCCGATGAGCAGGCGCCGGCCCTGGACCTCGGTGGTGATCTTGCGCAGCACCGCGGGCTCGGCTTCCAGCGTCAGCGTCTCGCTGGGACCCTGTTCGACGCTGATCTCGCCGGCGACGGCGAACACCACCTGGTCGAAGCCGGCGACGCTGCGGGTCTCGGTGGCCGCCTGGGCCGGCTCGGCCAGGGCCGCGGCAAGTACCGCGGCCGAACCCGCGGCCAGGGCGCAGGCGCGGAGCGCGCCCCGCGCCGGCAACCAACGGCTGAACCAGTTCATGGTGCAGGTTCCTTGAGTGCGCGGGCTTGGCCTCAGCGCGGCAGCGCGAGGTTGCGCTCCGGGGGGTAGGGGCGCGCCTGGCAGGTGGTCCAGCCGGAGTCGGTGACGATCACCGATCCGCCGTTGCGGTCGGTCGCCACCAGCTTCGCGCCCTGCCGTGCGTCGGGGCCCAGGGTGACCGGCCCTTCGTCGAACAACAGGCGGCCATACTGCCAGCAGCGCAGCCGATAGGTGCCCTGTCCCTTCTGCCTCGACGCCGGCGCCGTGGCCGGGGGCGGGGGCGCCGGCGGGAGCCCGGAGACGACGCGATCGTCGGCGGCAGCGGTGGCGGTCGCGACGCCTGCCGTCGCGCCGGAGGGCAGTTGGAGGATCCCGACCACGGCGGCCAGGGCGACCCCGCTCACGGCGACCAGGCGGATGCCGAGCCACTTCGCACGGCCGGGAAGGGATTCATTTGGCTTGGACACGGAAGTTCTCCTGGGCGAGCGTGCCGCCGCTGGCTTTGACGAAGGCGCCGCGGATCGCTTCGAGCGTGGCGCCGGGGAGGGGTTCGAAGTCGGTGCCGACCAGGGCTTGCGGCAGCGAAGCCATCACGTCGCGCTGCGTTGCGAAGCAGGAGATGGTCTCGGGCACGCCCTTCGTATTCATCGTGAGCTGGAAGCGCATGGCGCCGGGCAGCGTGAGCGGCTGGGCCGCGGCGATGCGCGAGTCGCGGGCAAAGCGGTTCGGGAAGAAGCGGATGACCTTGGACTCCTCGTCCTGCAGGTAGCAGTAGACATGCGCGTCCTGCGAGGGTGCGAGGGAGAGGCTGATCGACTCCCCGCGGGCAAAACGGGTCTGCTGCTTGGGAGCCGTCACCGAGAGCTTCAGCGGTGCCGCGGCCGATGGCGCTGCTGCCGCCGCCGCGGGCGAGGCGGATGCTGCGCTTGCCACCACCGGGACCGATGCCGGTGCCGCGGCCACCGAGGCCGGTGCGACGTAGCGCGCCGGCTCCTCCGGCCGCTTGATCTTGGTGTGGTCGGCTGCGAGGAAGGCGTAGAAGAACTGCTCGTTGAGCACCGCCTCGCGGCTGAGCCCGAGCGCGGCGCGGTAGTTCGCGATCGCCTCGTCGATGGCGGGGTTGAACTCGCCGTCGATCGGGCCGTCGTAGAACGCGCGCCGGCGCAGCTGGTTCTGGAAGTAGGCGATCAGCTCGATGCGCGTCGCGGCCATCGCGTGGTACCAGTCGAACATCTCCAGGCGCGTTTCGTCGTTCGCCTTCGGGTCCGTCACGCCCAGGCAGCTCCAGTAGGGAGTCTTCGTGAGCTTGCCGATGAGCTCGACCGCCGCCAGCTCGACCAGTCCGCGCAGCGCCTGCGTCTGGCCCTCGGCCTTCGCCAGGTTCATGCTGTAGTTGATGCCGAACTTGTGGTACGCGGCGTCGCCGTCGATGCCGCTGCCCTGCTTCAGGATCATCACGGAGTTGCGCGAGGTGACGCCCGCGAGTACCGCCATGTCGCTGGTGGTCAGCACGCTCAGGTCGAGCGCCAGCATGCTGGATCCCGCGTCCTTTGCCGCGCCGAGGTTGATGAAGGGTGCGAAGCCGATGCCGACGTCCTTCTGGTTCTTGACCAGGTTCTCGTCGAACTGCGAGACGGATCCCTTGATGTCGTAGAGCGGGATCGCCTGGTAGGCCGCCGCGCTCTGCGCCGAAGCGAGATAGCTGATGACGTTCGCGGTGTCCTTGCCGAAGGCGACCAGGCGCACTGCGCGGCTGCGACGCGACATGTCCGACACCGACGAGATCAGCATGTCGCGCGTGCCGGCGTTCAGCTTCTTCGTTTCGTCGCTGATTTCCTCGGTCAGCATCGTGATGTCGCGCACGCCGTAGTCGAGCAACAGCGTGTCCATGCAGCGCAGCGCATGCGAGAAGCCGGTGATCGAGCGCTGGGGCCGGTCCTCGGGGCCCTTGCGGATCTCGTTCGTCTGGTCGATGGTGGGTTGCCTGACCTCGAGCGTCTGGCAGCCGGCGAGTGCCGCGAAGGTGGCGGAAAGCGCGAGGAGGCGCGCGAGCTTGGGCGGTTTCATGACATCTCCCTTGATGCGGGACGTTGTGCTCAGCGGCACCCGCCGCGGCCGACGATGTTGATCGCGTTGGGCGCGAACACGAACACCTCGCGCGGCGAGGCGCCGATGCGCCCGCCGGTGTCGATGTTGCCGATGTTCTGACTCCCGCAGGTGCTGGAGTCCGAGGAGTTTCCCTGTGACTTGCCCTGTTCGTCGGCCTTGCGCTCCTGGGCGGCGATGCGGATCTTTTCCTTCGCGATCTTCGCGCGGAAGCGCGTGTCGACACCCATCAGCTCCTGTCCCGCGAATGCGTGGGCCCCGGCGCCCAGCGTGACGGCGGCGAGAACGATGCGGGCGATGAGGGCGAGGCGTGCATTCATGGTGGTCTCCTGGATGGGGAAGCGCCGGCGGGCGAGACGCCGGCGCAGGGAAAGAACAAGGACGAGGTCTTACTTCGCGACGCCGACGCTCTGGTCGGCGGTGGACAGGAAGCCCGCGGCGGTATTGACCTGCGCCGTGGCGAGCACCGTCGAGTTCGTCAGCTTGCCGCTGCCTTGCGCGCCGCCGATCTGCTGGCGCGCCGTCGACAGGAAGCCGCCGGCCACGTTGCTCACGCCGGTGGCGCCGACGAAGCTGCCCTGGACCTTGCCATCGTCCTTCGCGAAGCCCACTTCCTGGTTCGCCGTGCTCAGGAAGCCGGCGGCCGTGTTGTTCACGCCCTGGGCGACGATGGCGGTCTGGCTGATCTGGCCGTTCTGGGTGGCGCGGGCGATGCTCTGGTTGGCCGTCGACAGGAAGCCCGCCGAGGTATTCACGGCGCCGTTGACGATCACGGCGGTGTTCTTGATCTTGCCGTTCTGCTCGGCCACGCCGACGTTCTGCCGCGCGGTGGACAGGAAGCCGGCCGAGGTGTTGACGGCACCGGTCGAGAACACACCGGAGTCGGCGATCTCGCCGGCCATGGCGGCACCGAAGACGAGGCCGAGCGCGGCGAGGACGGAAAGTTTGGGAGCGGCTTTCATGGTGGATCTCCTGAAGGATTGGCGGGTTGGCGTTTGGGGGTGGGCGGCATGCGCTTGCTTGCCTTCCGCTGCATGGGTTGCTGCGCGTCCGGAAACGGTTCAAGGGAATTCGCATTCGCAGCAGCAGAAGCGCGGCCCCGGAATGAAAAGACCCGCCGGCGCAGGTGCGCGGGCGGGTCGGGGCCGAGGAGGCGGGAATGAAAGCCGGCAGCGTCTTACTTGGCGACGCCGATGCTCTGGTCGGCGGTGGACAGGAAGCCGGCGGCGGTGTTGACCGAGCCGGTGGCGATCACCGTCGAGTTCGTCAGCTTGCCGTTGCCTTGCGCGCCGCCGATCTGCTGGCGGGCCGTGGACAGGAAGCCGGCGGCCGTGTTGCTGGCGCCGTTGGCGATGACGGTCGAGTTCACGACCTCGCCGTTGTCCTTGGCGAAGCCCACGTCCTGCGTGGCGGTGCTGAGGAAGCCGGCAGCCACGTTGTTCAGGCCGTTGCCGATGACCGTGCTGTTGGTGATCTTGCCGTTTTGCGTGGCGCGGCCCACGCTTTGCGTCGCCGTCGACAGGAAGCCCGCGGCGGTGTTGTTGGCGCCGTTGACGATCACGGTGCTGTTGGTGATCTTGCCGTTCTGCTCGGCCACGCCGATGTTCTGGCGCGCCGTGGACAGGAAGCCGGCCGAGGTGTTGACGGCACCGGTGGACAGCACCGTGGAACCCGTGATTTCGCCGGCCATCGCGCCACCGACGGCAAGACCGAGAAGGGCGACAAGAACGGAAGCTTTGCGGACGATTTGCATGATGATCTCCTGAGAGTGATGGAACGAGGGTTAGTGGTGGGGCTTGCCGATCTGCCTGCCTTCCCGCTCCATGGGTTGCGCCCGGTTCGGATTCGGTTCAAAGGAATTTCACGACGATCAACCGAGAAGGGTTCGAGCCGATTTCGGGCTGGCTGCGCGCCAGCGTACGATGGCCCGCCATGCTCGACAGGGCTCCGCCAGACCCGCCTCCACACCCGCCGCGCCTGACGGGTTTGCGCGGCACCTTGAACGCGCTGCGCAACTTCGGGCTGGTGAACCTCGGCACGCCCGCCGCCGGCGAATTCGACAGCTTCACGGCCAGCGATGGCCAGGTGGTGCCCGTGTTCGTGCTCGGCAAGGGCCCGCCGCTGGTGCTGGTGCACGGGGTCGGATGCTCGCATCGCGACTGGATGCCGGTGGCGCGGCGGCTGGCGCGGCGCCACTGCGTGCTCGCCTGGGACGCCCGAGGCCATGGCCATTGCCGGCCGGTGCGCGGCAGCATCACACTCGCGCGGCTGGCGAGCGACCTGGCCGAAATGCTCGACCACTTCGGGCTGCAGCGAGCGGTGCTGGTCGGGCACTCCATGGGCGCGCTGACGCTGATGCAGTACCTGCATCTGCATGGCACGCACCGCGTTGCCGCGGTGGCGCTGGTCGACCAGTCGCCACGCATCGTGACGGACGACAGCTGGCGTCTGGGGCTGTTCGGTGGCTGCAGCGCGGCGATGCTGTCGGGGCTGATCGCGGGCGCGCGCCAGGACCTGGCCGAGGCGCTGCTGAACGAGGTCGGCGCGCTCGGGGGCGCCTGGCTCAGGCGCCAGCTGGGCATCGACACATCGCTCGGGCGGATGCTGCGCCGGCGCCTGGGAAGCATCGACATCCGGCCGCTGCTCGATCTCGCCGAGTCGATGGCGCAGGCCGACTTCCGCGCTTCCCTGTCGCGCCTGGACGCGCCGCTGCTGGTCGTGCTGGGCGCGCGCAGCCCGCACTATGCCGGCCTGCCGCTCGACGCCTGGTATCGCGACACGGTGAAGCATGCGCAGATCTCCGTCTACCCGCGTGCCGGCCATTCGCCGCATGTCAGCGAGCCGCTGCGCTTTGCGCGGGAGCTCGAGCGCTTCCTGGACGACCACGCCTGAGCGGCGTATCGGCTACCCGCACCGCCCCTTGTCGTTCGACTTGAAGCAGAAGTCGGCCGTCAGGCTCGACGACTCCCAGGGCACCTGCACGCGTCCGGTGTCTTCGGCCACGCCGATGCGCACCCGCTTGAAGAGCTGCTCGATCTGCAGCCCGGGCGTCGGCAGGTTGGCCAGCAGGTGACGCGCATAGACGCTGTGCTTGCCGCTGGCGCCGTCGAGCGCCACGCCGTTGGGCGCGGTCGAGAAGGCCACCAGGGTGCCGACGGGCGCATCGAGCGTCGCCAGGCCCCCTGGTGTCGCGCCGCGGAATTTCAGGCGCCGTCCATCGGGGCCGACGATGACGCCGCCGGCGAACGGGTTCACGCGGCAGGCGTCGAGCACCACGATGTTGATGCCGGTGCGTATGGCGCTGAGCCGGTCGACGAACTCGCCGACGTCCGCGCTCTGCCGCTGGATGTCCTCTTCGGTCAGCGGGTCGGCGTCGATCGGCACCAGGTAGTTGCGGCCCTTCACCTGGACGCCGTGGCCGGCATAGAACAGCATGCGGACCGAGGCCTTCGGCGCGCGCATCGAGAACTCGCGCAGGGACTCGATCAGGTCCGGCAGCCGCGTGTCCTGGCGCAGGGTCACGTCATAGCCAAGGCCGCGCAATGCGGCCGCGACGGCAGCGGCGTCGCCGGGCGGGTTCTTCAGCGGCGCGGCGCGATACGCGCCGTTGCCGATCACCAAGGCAATGCGCGACTCGGCGCCATGGGTGTTCGCGTTGCCGTTGGCGGGGCCGCCCAGGGCGGGACCGCCAAAAGGCAGCGCCGCGGCGCCCAAGGCGCCTTGCAGCAGCGTCCGGCGGCTCAGCAGCGTGGCCATGGCGGCTACTCCCGAGGCGGCACGCCGGGTGCCAGCGAGGCGGCCTGGACGATCGGGGCGCCCTGCACCCGGGCGAGCGCCGCCGCTTCGCTACCGGCCGGCACGCGCAGGTAGTAGTCGCCGAGCTGCCCCGGCCCACCGGCCAGCTCGCCTCCGACCTGCACCACCAGCATGCGGATGTCGGCCTCCTTCGCGTCGGGCGCGAAGCTGATCTTCAGCATCGGGCCCTCTTCGACGCGAACCGCGTTCAGGGCGCGGATCTGGTCGGCGTCCTCACGGGCGTGGCCGAGCAGGTTCAGGATCACGCCGCCTTGCACCATCACGAGCGCCAGGCCGGCGATCGCATAGCTCGGGCGCATGCCCAGGTTGCCGAAGAAGGCGCCGATGCGCTCGGCAAGCGTCGGGCGGTCGCCCTGGATCAGGCGCATGGCGCGGGCCAGGCCGATGGTCGGCGGCACGGCGGGGGCGTTTTCCTGGACGCGCGCCTGCAGCGAGCGATACCAGTCCAGCTCGCTCCTGGCCTCGGGGTGCTGTTGCAGGTAGGCGTCGACCCAGGCGCGGTCTTCGGCTCCCAGCGAACCGTTGGCGTACCAGGGGAGCAGTTCTTCGAAGCGTTTGTTCATGATGCCGCTGGGTTGCGCGAGCCTTGCGGATGGTTCAGTTTATTTTTGCGCGCATGCCGGAAAGACCGCAAGCGTCATTCACGAGGCGAGGGCGCCCTTGGCTTCAGGGGCGCTCCCCTCGCTGCGCAGCAGGGACTGCAGGCATTTCTTGATCTTCTGGCGGGCGTGGAACAGGCGCGTCTTGACGGTGCCCTCGGGGCAATTCTGAATCTCCGCCACTTCCGCCAGGCCCATGCCCTCGTAGAACACCAGGTGCAGGCATTCGCGGTGCTCGTCCGACAGCTTGCCCATGCAGTGCTGCACGCCTTCGCGCCGCTGCTTGCCCGCCAGCTCCGCGTAGCCGTCGGGCGTGTCCGAAGCGGTGACTTCGGCGATGTCTTCCAGATCGGCATGCACCTCGTCGGGCCGGCGCGCGCGGTAGACCATCAGCGCCTTCCTACGCGCGATCCCGATGAGCCAGGTGGAAAACTGAGAATCGCCCCGAAAGCGGTCGGGGTGGCGCCAGACCTCGTAAAGCGTGTCCACCAGCACTTCCTCGGCCCGCGCGTGGTCGCTCAGCATGTTGAGCGCGTAGGCATAGACCCGTTGGCTGAACGCCTTGTACAGCTGGCGAAACGCCGCCTGGTCTTCGCGGCCGATGCGTACGAGCAGCTGGTTGACCTCGTCGTTGTCCATGCAGGGTGACGGTGGCGATGGCGGTGGGAGTGACGCAATATAGCGTCTCTGCCCCGTTTTCCGGCGCTCATGTCACGCGCCTTCTTCGCGAGCGCGGCCTCGATGTCGGCGGCCAGCGCGAGCAGCGCGCCCGAGGGCTCCCGCTCGACGCTGCGCACCGTCTCCGCGGTGGAACGCGAGGTTGAGCGCGTAGGGGGGCTGCCCCTCCCAGCGCAGCGGCAACGCCAGCGCGTTCTGCCTGGTCCAGGGCCCTAAAAGAAGCGCTTCATCTCGATCTGGCGCATCACCGGGACCAGGCCGCGCGCACGCGCCGCGCTGAAGAAGGGGCTGCCGCCGGGCTCGTCGACCAGCCGCCAGCGGGTGTCGGGGCGCGCGGACGAGAGCACGCCCAGGAGCGAATGCGCGGCCGCCTCGTCGACCGCGGCGGCATCCAGCAGCGTGCCGTCATGGCGGGCCTGCTCGGGCAGCACGGCGTAGCCCACGAGGGTGTCGCCGCGCCGCACGCCGATCGCGGCGGCGCTCTCCTGCGTGAGGGCATCCAGCAAGGTCGGGAGCTCGCGGCGCCAGGTCGGCAGCGCGATCGCGCTGCAGTGCGCGTGCACGGCGGCGAGATCGGCCGGGCCGAGGGCCACGGCCTCGGCGGCTGGCGCGTCCAGCGTGCCCGACAGAAGCTCCAGCGGCCGCAGCGCCTCGAACCCGGCCTGGCCGTAGAGGGTGCGCGCGGGGTTCTGCTCGATGACCTCCAGCACCACGTCGCGCACGCCGGCGGCCGGGAGGGCCGCGAGCTGCACCTCGATCAGCAGGCGGGCGAGTCCGCGGCGCCGCTGCGCGCGGACGATGCCGAAGCCGGCGAGGTAGGCCCGCGCGTCCCGCCGCCCTACCAGCGAGAGGCCGGCCGGCTGGCCGCCGGCGGTCAGCACCCTCGACAACCCGAGCTCGACGTTGGCCCGTCGAAGATGCCGCTCGAAGCGCTGCTCGTCGAAGGCCGCGGGCACGAAGTAGCCCTCGTAGGCCTGGTTCCAGAGTGCGGCCAGCGCGGTGCGCGAGAGCTGCCCGGCGGGGAGGATGGCGATGTCGGCACGCTTCATTCCTTGTCTGCACCTCGTGTCATGCACACGCAGGCAATGATGCACCGCTTCGCGCATCGACGGGTCTGCGCGCGGTGCGGTCCAGCTCGCATGCGCATGCATCGCATCGCATGCAGGCGTTCCGGAATACGCCGTCCGCCAGATGCATTTGCGCATGCGGACGCCTAAGCTGAGCAAGCCACGAGGAGAAGCGCATGGACTATCCCGGTCGCATCATCAAGCTCGGCGAAGACGATGCCGTTGTCGTGCAGGCGGTGCGCAGGCAACTCGGCCTGATGATGGGCGGCGACGGCGAGTCCGTCGCGCGCCTCGATCCGCGGGGCGCGGTCTTCGATGCCGGCATGCGGCGCGTGGTGAAGCTGTTCCAGGCCCGCCATGTCGATTCGGCCGGCCGCCCGCTGAAGCAGGACGGCGAGATCGGCGCGCTGACCTGGGGCGCGCTCTTCGGGACGGAGGCCGCCGGTGCGAGCGCCCATGCCGGCAGCGACCTGCTGGCACAGGTGCTGGCGGTCGCCGCCGGCGAAGAGGCGAAGCAGGTGCGCGAGGTGCCGATGAACTCGAACCGCGGCCCCGAGGTCGAGAAGTACCTGGCCCGCGTCGGCGTGCCGGCCGGGCTGCCCTGGTGCTGCGCCTTCGTCTACTACTGCTTCGACGAGGCCTCGAAGACGCTCGGGCACGCCGGCAATCCCATGGTGCGCACTGCGGGCTGCCTCGACCACTGGAACAAGGCCGCGGCCAAGGGGGCAACGCGCATCCCGGCGCGCGCGGCAACGGCCGATCCGACGCAGCTCGCGCCCGGCATGATCTTCATCATGGACCACGGCCGGGGCGCGGGCCACACCGGCCTGATCGAGTCGGTCTCGGCCGGCATCCTCGCCACCATCGAGGGCAACACCGACGCCAGCCGCACGCGCGAGGGCGGCGGCGTCTACCGGCTGGCCCGCAAGGTCGGGGAGATCAACAAGGGCTTCATCGACTACGGGACAACCCGGAGGCCGTGAATGAGTCCAGTGGGTCTGTTCTCCCCTTTTCACGGCCGCCGGAAATAGTCGTACATCCTGTAGGCCGCACGTCCGTCAAGGTCAGCGTTCCGGCCGCCTGATCGTTTCTCGAAGAGGAATCGGTCATGTCCTGGTCACACACCCAGTTCGGGACGGCGACGGCGCACCCGTGGCGCCGAAGGGGGGTGCGATGACCCACCCGAGCGTGGCGCACCGGGTGCGCGAGCTGCTGGAGGGCCCCGCGACGCGGCCGCTGTTCCTGCAATGGCGGCGGCGGCACTTCCAGTCCCCGGAGGGCTTCGGCTTCTACTTCGGCGTATACGACAGCTTCGAGGCCGCGCGCCGGTCGCTGCCACCCAATCCGGGCTTCGGACACGAGGCCCTGGCTGAGGAATACGTGAACCTGCGCAGCAGGAAGGTCTTCGCCTACGACTACCCCGTGATGTGGTGGCTGGCCCGCGCGTTCGGCCAGGGCGCCGCGAGCGTGCTCGACATCGGCGGCTCTGTGGGTGTGCACTACTACGCCTACCGCTCCTACATCGACATGCCGGCCGCGCTGACGTGGCGCGTCGTGGAGGTGCCCACCATCGCCGCGATCGGCCGCAGGCTGGCCGTGGAGCGCGGTGCCGCGGCGCTGCGATTCGCCGACGATCTCGACGAGGCGCTGAGCGGCGACCCTGCCGAAGTCTGGATTGCCGCGGGATCGCTGCAGTACATGGAAGACGGCCGGCCCGCCGCGCTGCTTGGCCGCTGCGCTGGGATGCCGGCGCACCTCCTGCTCAACAAGGTGCCGCTCTACGGGGGCGACGATTACGTGTGCACGCAGAACATCGGCGATGGGTGCTTCGTGCCGGTGCAGGTGTCCAACCGCGAACGCTTCGTCCAGGGCATCGAGGCACGGGGCTATGTGCTGCGCGACCAATGGGAGGTGCATGAACGCTCTCTCTACCTGCCCGGCCATCCCGAGCGTTCGTTCCCCACCTTCAGCGGGCTGTACTTCACGCGCAGCCTGGCGCCGCCTTTCCAACCCGCCGGCTCTGCGCCGGCATCCGTTCCAGGAGAAATTCATGGCTCATGAGAGGTACGCACAGTGCATCGACGCCTGCAACGACTGCGCGATGGCCTGCAGCCACTGCGCCGCCGCCTGCCTGCACGAGGACGATGTGAAGATGATGGCCGCCTGCATCGCGCTCGACATGGACTGCGCCGCCATCTGCCAGCTCGCCGCAGCGGCAATGGCGCGCGACAGCGCCCACGCGCCGGCCATCTGCCGCCTGTGCGCGGAGATCTGCACGGCCTGCGGGGCCGAGTGCGCGAAGCATTCGCACGCGCACTGCCAGGCCTGCGCCCAGGCCTGCCGCCGCTGCGCGGACGCTTGCCGGCAGATGGCCGCCTGAGATGCGGGCTCAGCCCGCGCTTCCCTTCCAGCGCCGCAGCAGGAGCGCGTTGCCCACCACGCTCACGCTGCTGAAGGCCATGGCGGCACCCGCGATCACCGGGCTCAGCAAGCCGAAGGCGGCCAGCGGAATGCCTACGACGTTGTAGACGAAGGCCCAGAACAGGTTCTGCCGGATCTTGGCGTAGGTGCGGCGCGAGATGTCGATCGCATCGCCGACCAGCGCGGGGTCGCCGCGCATCAGCGTGATGCCGGCGGCGTGCATGGCCACGTCGGTGCCGGTCGACATCGCGATGCCCACGTCGGCCGCGGCCAGTGCCGGCGCGTCGTTGATGCCGTCGCCCACCATCGCGGCGCGGGTGCCCGCCTGCGTCTTGAGCTGCGCGACGATGGCGGCCTTGTCCTCGGGCAGCACTTCCGCGTGCACGATGTCGATTCCCAGCACCCGGGCCATGGCTTCGGCGCTGCCCCGGTTGTCCCCCGAGATGAGCGCGGTCCGGATGCCCTGTGCATGCAGCCGGCGGATGGCTGCCGCGGCGGTCGGCTTTGGCGTGTCGCCGAAGGCGAGCAGGCCGAGCAGCTTCGGGCCGGCGCCGATCTCGGCCAGCCAGGAGACGGTGCGGCCCTCTGCCTGCAGTTGCGCCGCGCGCTCGGAGAGCTTGCCGAGCGGCACCGAGAGCTCGCTCATGAAGCGGCTGCTTCCCAGGCGCAGCGCGCGGCCTTCGACCGTGGCCGCCATGCCGCGGCCGGCGTGCGCGCGCACCTCGCTCGCGGCCGGGATCGCCAGGCCCTGCGTGCCGGCCGCAGCGAGCACGGCACGCGCCAGCGGATGCTCGCTGCCGGCCTGGATCGCCGCGCTAGCCCGCAGCAGGGCGGCGGTATCGCCATCCACGGCATCGAGGGCGACCAGTTGCGGGCGGCCCTCGGTCAGGGTCCCGGTCTTGTCGAAGGCGACGATGCCGACGCTGTGCGCGACCTCCAGCGCCTCGGCGTCCTTGATCAGCACGCCATGCCGCGCCGCGACGCCGGTCCCGGCCATGATGGCGGTCGGCGTGGCCAGCCCCAGGGCGCAGGGACAGGCGATGACGAGCACGGCCACTGCGTTGAGGATCGCGGCTTCCCAGTTGCCCGTCGCCAGGCCCCAGCCCGCCAGCGTGGCGAACGCGATGGCGATGACCGCCGGCACGAAAACGCTGCTCACGCGATCGACCAGCCGCTGGATCGGCGCCTTCTTCGCCTGCGCCGACTCGACCAGCCGCACGATGCGCGCGAGCACGGATTCCGCGCCGACGGCGGTGGTGCGCACCGCGAGCAAGCCTTCGCCGTTGACCGAGCCGCCGGTGACCGTGTCATCGGCGTGTTTGGCGACCGGCAGGTTCTCGCCGGTGATGAGCGACTCGTCGACCTCGCTGGCACCTTCGAGCACGACGGCGTCCACGGGGATGCGCTCGCCGGGGCGCACGACCACCACGTCACCGACTTTCACCTGCGCGAGCGGCAACTCCCGCTCCTGCCCGTCGCGCCGCACCCGCGCACGCTCGGGCCGTAGCGCGTTCAGCGCGCGGATCGCCTCCGTGGTCTGCCGCTTGGCCCGCAGCTCCAGCCACTTGCCGAGCAGCACCAGCGTGATCACCACCGCGGAGGCCTCGAAGTACAGATGCGGCGGCATGCCGTGGCCCGCGTGCGTGAGCAGCAGGTAGAGACTCAGGCCATAGCCGGCCGAGGTGCCCAGCGCAACCAGCAGGTCCATGTTGCCGGTGCCCGCCTTCGCGGCCTTCCAGCCCGCGCGGTAGAAGCGCGCGCCGAGCCAGAACTGCACCGGCGTCGCCAGCGCCAGCTGCAGCCAGCCATCGAGCATCCACGTGCGGCCGAAGAGCAGGCCGAGCATGGGCAGCACCAGCGGCGCCGACAGCAGCGCGGCCAGCGCGACCGGCCACCAGTCGGGCGCTTGGCTCGCCGCCGGCGCGGGCTGCGGCTCGTCGGCACGGCGTGCCTCGTAGCCCGCCTTGTGCACGGCGGCCAGGAGTGCGGCGACATCCACGTCGCGGCCGGCGAAACGGACCTGGGCCTTCTCGGTTGCCAGGTTCACCGTGGCCGAGGCGACGCCCGGCACGCCGGCCAGCGCCTTCTCCACGCGCGCCACGCAGGAGGCGCAGGTCATGCCCTCGATCTGCAGCGACCGTTCCTGCAAGCCGGCGGCGGGCGCCGGCATCGTCAAGCTGTTGTCCATCGACATCGGGTGTTCTCGGATTTCTTGGGAAAGGTCCACTGTCGACCCTCCCATCATGGGAAGGTCAAGGCCTTTCCGGCTTTGCGGCCTTGCACGTTCAGTGCTCGGCCAGTTCGTCCAGGATCGGGCAATCGGGGCGCTGGTCGCCATGGCAGCAATCGGCCAGGCGCTCCAGTGTGCGCTTCATGCCCGCCATTTCCTCGATGCGGCGGTGCAGGTCCGCCGCATGGGCCAGGGCGATGCGCTTCACGTCGGCGCTCGCGCGGCGCTTGTTCTGCCACAGCTTCAGCAGTTCGGCGATCTCGGCCATGCTGAAGCCCAGGTCGCGCGCGCGGCGGATGAAGCGCAGCGTGTGCACGTCCTTGTCGTTGTACTGCCGGTAGCCCGCGTCGGTGCGGCTGATGCGGGGCAGCAGCCCCAGCGACTCGTAATGCCGCACCATCTTGGCCGAGACGCCGGAGCGTGCCGCCGCCTCGCCGATGTTGAAGGGTTCCCTGCCGAGGAGGGCCTGGTTCATTGCGCTTTCCTTTTCGCCTCCACACTGTCGAAGGCAAGGGCGAAGCATCGACCCTACCATGATGGGAAGGTCAAGCCCGGCGCGTGGTTTCAGAAGGTGTGAACGAATCCGGCGTGCCCGAGCAGGCTGCCCAGGCGCGCCCAATCAAGACGCAAAGCGCAGCCGTAGCCCGTGCTACGGCGAGCATTTGCAACGCAGAGTGGGTGCGCTTGGGCAGGATGAGCGGGCATGGCGGGTGCGTTCGCACCTTCTCAGGGGCGCATGATCTGGCCGCGGGTGACCGGCGGCGCGTCGTTGCCCCATGAGCCGCGGATGTAACTGAGCACAGCGGCGATGCCGTTGTCGTCGAGCACATGGCCGAAGGGCGGCATGCCGTAGGGCCGCGGGTTGCCGGCGGTGGAGGGCAGGAAGCCCCCATGGCGCAGCACCTGCACCAGGTTGACGGTCGAGTCCATGTTGACCGCGCGGCTGCCCGCCAGCGCCGGATAGGCGCCTTCGGCACCCTGGCCGGCGTCGCCGTGGCAATAGGCGCATTGCTGGTCGTAGATCTTCGCGCCGCGCGCCATCACGCCGGCATCGCGGCGCACCGGCGATGGGGAGGTGGGAGCGTCTGCCGCCTTGGCTTCGGGAAGCTGCTTGAGGAACACCGCCATCGCATGCAGGTCCGCCTCGCCGAGGTGCTGGGTGCTGCGGTAGACCACGTCGGCCATCGGGCCCATGACGGAGCCGGGCGGCGAGGTGCCGTTCTTGAGCAGCGCAACCACGTGCTGCCTGTCCCAGTCCGCGACGCCGGCCTCGCGCTTCGAATTGAGCGAAGGCGCATACCAGTTCTCGACCGGGATCAGCCCGCCGGAGAGGCCCAGCTTCTCTTCGGTGGCGCCCAGCACGTTGCGGGTGCCATGGCACGCGATGCAATGGCCCAGGCCCTCGACCAGGTAGGCGCCGCGGTTCCACTCGGCCGGCCTGGCCGGATCGGCGACGAAGCTGCCGGGCGAGAAGAAGAGGGCGCGCCACACGGCGAGCGCGGCCTGCGTATCGTAGGGAAAGCGCAGCTTGTGGGCGCCGTTGGGCGTGGGGGCCGGCGGTACCGTGCGCAGGTAGGCGTAGATCGCGTCCGAATCCTCGCGCGTCACGCGCGTGAAGCTCGGATAGGGGAAGGCGGGGTACAGCAGGCGCCCGTCCATCGAGCGGCCGTTGTGCAGGGCGCGCCAGAAGTGCGCGGCGCTCCACCGGCCGATGCCGGCTTCTTCGTGCGGCGTGAGGTTGCCGGCGAAGACCGTGCCGAAGGGCGTCTCGATGCCGACGCCGCCGGCATAGGGCGCGCCGCCGCGCGCAGTGTGGCAGCCGGCGCAGTTGCCGGCCAGCGCGAGATAGCGGCCACGTTCGACCTGGGCCGGCGTCTGATCGAAGGCGGCCGGCGTCGCGGGCAGCGGGTCTTCGCCGCGCAGGTTGAGGGCCACGAGCCCGAGTGCGGCGAGGGCCAGCAGCACGAGGAGGGCGAGCAGGGCATAGAGGGTACGTCGCATCGCGTCAGCTCCCCATGGCACTGCACGGCATCGGCAGCGGTCCGGGCGGCGCGGCCGCGGGCTTCGGGTCGGCCGGCACGGGCTGCAGGGCGAGCCAGCTCGCGACGGCGTTGATGTCTTCCGCGTTCAGCTTGCGTCCGACTTCCGCCATGCAGTCGGGCGGCAACGCATGGCGGCCGTTGTTGAGCCAGTCGCCGAGCTGCGAGGCGAGGTACAGGCGCGGCAGGCCCAGTAGCGAGGGGATGGCCGGCGCAACGCCTGTCAGCGCCTGGCCATGGCATTGCGCGCAGGCCGGGATGCCGCGCGCCGCATCGCCCTCGAACGCCAGGGCCTTGCCGCGCGCGAGGCTCTGCGCCGAGGCGTCGCTGCGCGCGGACACGGCGGGATAGGGCAGATCGAGCTCGGCGAAGTACTGCGCGATCTCGCGCAGGTACGCATCGGAGAGGTGCCGCACCATGTGCACCATGTCGCTGTTGAAGCGGCGCCCGTCGCGGAAGCTCAGCAGCTGGTTGTAGAGATAGCCCTCGGGCTTGCCGGCCAGCCGCGGGAAGTAGCCGGCGTTGGTGCTGGCGCCCTCGCGCCCATGGCAGGCGATGCAGGCGGCGACGCGCTGCTCGATGGTGTCGGGCACGCGCGCGGGTGGAGAAGCGGCATGGGCCAGCGGGATCAGCGTGATCAGCGAGGTCAAGCCGAGGGCGGCGAGCAGCAGGCGTCGCCAGGGGGGTGGGATCTTCATCATGGTGCGAGCACGATTGTCGCAGCACGCTAAAGTGCCTCGCATGGGCATGCGATTCACGCGGATGATCGGCTGGCAGCGGCTGCTGTTAGGCGCGGCGGTGGGCGTCGCCGTCGGCCTGCTGCCTTGGCACTTCGGCGGCGTGGCCCGTGGCCTCCTGGGCTGGTGCTGCGGCGCGGCGGCCTATCTGCTGCCCGCCTGGTGGCTGGCCGAGACCTCGGACGCTCAGGGCACGCGGGCGCGCGCGCAGTCGCTGGACCAGCCCAGCGCGCTGATCCTCGCCGCGATGGTGGCGGGCATCGGCGCCAGCGTGGTGACGATTGCGCTGCTCCTCAAGCATGTCGGGCAAATGGACGGTGCCGAACGCATCGGCCACATCGCGCTGGGGCTGCTGGCGCTCGCGGGCTCATGGCTGATGATCCACACGATCTACGGCTTCCACTACGCGCACCGGTACTACCAGGCCGAGCCAGGGGGCGAACCGGGGCTGGACTTCCCGGGCAAGCTCGACCCGGACTACTTCGACTTCCTGTACTACGCCTTCGTGATCGGCATGTGCTCGCAAGTGTCCGACGTGCAGGTGCACTCGCGCGAGATGCGCCGCATCACGCTCGTGCACAGCGTGCTGTCCTTCGCCTTCAACATGCTGGTGCTGGCCTTGTCGATCAATGTGGTGGCCGGCGCCATCTAGGCCACTGCTTGCCGCTGCTTTGCGAGAAGCGCGCGCAGCCCCAAGGGCTTGTGCCGCTACGGCTTGCCCGAGGCCGGTGCGGCCTCCACCGGCCGCCGCCCCAGCTTCACCAGACCGGTCGACAAGGCCACCCCGCACACGATCACCACCGCGCACACCAGCATCCACTGCGTGATCTCCTCGCCCAGGAAGACTGCGCCGTAGAACAGCGCGAACACCGGCACCAGGAAGGTCACGGTCAGCGCACGTGCCGGGCCGGCGCGCGCGATCAGGCGGAAGAACAGGATGTAGGCGAGCCCTGTGCAGGCGGTGCCCAGAACGACCAGCGCGAGCCAGGCCTTGGGGCTCGGCATGTGCGCCGGCCACAGCCAGATGGCGGGCAGTGCCAGGGCGAGCGTGGCGCCGATCTGGCTGCCGGCCGCGGTGGCGAGCGGCGGCACGCCCGTGAGGTGCTTGCGCGTCAGGCTGGCAGAGAAGGCGTAGCAGATGCAGGCCGCGAGGCAGGCGCCGATGGCCCAGCGCGCAGCGGCCTCGTCCGCGCCCGGCTGGAGGCCCGCGCTGCGGCCGGCCAGCATCGCGACGCCGGCAAAGCCGATCACCAGGCCCAGGGCGCGCGAGCGGTCCGGCCGTTCTCCGAAGAAGCCCCAGGCCACCAGCGCGCCGAACATCGGCACCGTGGCGTTGAGGACGGCACCGAGCCCGCTGTTGATGGTGAGCAGCGCAAAAGAGAAGAAGGCAAAAGGCAGCCCGGAATTCAGCACGCCCATGCCCAGCGCCGGTTTCCAGTACTGCCTCAAGCTGGACCATTGGCCGTGCATGAACAACAGCGGCAGCAGGAAGAGCATGGCGATCGTGACCCGCACCGCCGCCGTCGGCAATGCACCGAATTCCGCCGCTCCGATGCGCATGAACAGGAAGGACGCGCCCCACAGCATGCCGAGCAACACGAGGTCGACCAGCCAGCGCTTGCCGGCCGGGCGTGCAGGCGTGATCGGCGCAACGGGCGCAACAGGAGCAACAGGAGCAACAGGAGCGACAGGAGCAACCGGCTTGGCCACCGCGCTCGCGGCCGTGCACTCGCCTTCGCTCACAAGGCACCTTCCAGTTCGAGCAGCGCGCTCTTGCGTTCGAGCCCGCCGGCGTAGCCGGTCAGCGAACCGTTGGTGCCCAGCACGCGATGGCAGGGCACGATCACGCTGATGGGGTTGCGGCCCACCGCAGCGCCCACCGCACGCACCGCGGCGGGATGGCCCAGGCCCGCGCTGATCGCCCCGTAGCTGGTGGTGCGGCCCGCGGGAACGGCCAGCAGCGCCTGCCACACCGACTGCTGGAAGGCCGTGCCGTGCGAGAGATCGAGGGGCAGGTCGAAGTGCTGGCGGCGCCCGGCGAAGTAGTCGGTGAGCTGGGCCCCGGCTTCGCGCAGCACGGGATGCGCCGGGTTGTCCTGCCAGCCGCGCGTGTCGGGCCAGTGGCGTTGCTGCTCGAACCAGGCGCCGGCCAGGCCCGCATCGGTGGCGGCGAGCGTGACGGCGCCGAGCGGCGTCTCGATCGTGCAGCTGTGGAGGGTGGTGTTCTTGAATCTCATGATGTCGTCTCTCGATGTTGCTCTCGTTCAGTCATTCAGGCGGCAACGCTTTCGTGGCCGGGCGGCGCGGCCGCGGATTCGCCGGCGGGCAAGGGACTGTGCCATGCGCGCAGCACCGCGTAGCTGCGCCACGGCCGCCAGGCCTGCGAGGCCTCTGCCGCGGCGCGCGCGGAACTCACGCGCAGTGCCTTCTGCAGCGCGACGTCGCCGGCCGGGAAGGCATCGGGCCAGCGCAGCGCGCGCATGGCGATGTACTGCGCGGTCCAGTCGCCGATGCCGGGCAACTGTTGCAGGGCGGCGAGGGTGCCCGGCACGTCGGCGCCGGCATGCAGGGCGAGCCGGCCTTCCAGCACTTGCGTCGCGAGCGCGATCAGGGCGGACTGCCGCTGCCGCACGATGCCCAGCCGGCCGAGCGCATCGCCACTCGCGGCTGCGAGGGCCGCGGGGGTCGGGAACAACCGGTCCAGTCCCGCGACCGGCGTGGCGATGGGCTCGCCCAGCGCCTGCACCAGCCGCGTGCCCAGCGTGCGGGCGGCGGCGACGGTGATCTGCTGGCCCAGCACGGCGCGCACCGCGAGCTCGAAGCCGTCGAGCGTGCCGGGCACGCGCAGCCCGTCGCCCTGCGGGAAGCTGGCGTGCAGCGCGAGGTTGATCGCCATCGGGTCGGCGTCCAGGTCGAGCATCGCGCGCACCCGGCTGATCACCGTCGGCAGCACCGCGGCCAGCGAATCGCCGACCTGCAGCAGCAGATGCCCGCGCTCGCCGTCGAAGCGCAGCTGCAGCCAGCCGGCATGCACGCGCTCGCCCTGCGCGACGCGCAGCGTGCGGGCCAGCCGTGGCGTTCCGCCCACGTCGTCGATGGCCTCGACGCCGCCCAGCGCGCGGCGCGCGAAGAAGCCCAGCATTGCGGCAGCGTCGTAGGGCGGCCGGTAGCCCAGGCGCACGCCGACCGAGCCGCCGCCGCGTTCGCCAGCCGCGGCACCGGCCCGCCGCAGCGCGCTGGGGTTGAGGCCGTAGTGCGAGACGAAGGCTGCGTTGAATCGGCGCACGCTGGCGAAGCCGCTGGCCAGCGCCACCTGCGTCATCGGCAGCCGCGTGTCGGCGATCAGTTGCTTGGCCGCCAGCAGGCGGCGCGTCTGCAGGTACTGCAGCGGCGAGACGCCGAACTGCGCCTCGAAGATGCGGCGCAGGTGGCGGTCGCTCACGCCCAGGCGCGCGGCGATGCTGGCGGCGCCGGGGCCGTCCTCGGCCCAGGCATCGGGCTCGTCGATCAGGCGCGCGGCCTGCAGGGCGAGGATGCGCGATGCGTCCTCCGTGGACCAGCTCGCGGCCCGCGGCGCCAGCTCGGGCCGGCAGCGCAGGCAGGGGCGGAAGCCCGCAGCCTCGGCCTGGGCCGCATGCTGGAAGAAGCGGCAGTTCTCGCGCCGCGGCAGCTTGACGCGGCAGACCGGCCGGCAGTACACGCCGGTGGAGGTCACGCCGGTGAAGAAGGAGCCGTCGAAGCGCGCGTCGTGGGCCTTCATGGCCAGGTAGCAAACGTCGCTCTCGAGTGCTGCGGCGGGGGAGGCGGTCGAAGGAGCCATGCCTTGGATGATACGGAGCGCGATGCGCAGGAGTAGCCATTTCCGGACATCTGGCAGCAGGAGCGCATGCCTACAATGGTCCTCATTTTTCGAACTCATCCGAAGGGAAGCCCATGCAGCTCAGCGCATCGATCTTCAAGGCCTATGACATTCGCGGCGTCGTGCCCACCACGCTCGACGCGGAGGTTGCCGAGGCGCTCGGCAAGGCCTTCGGCAGCGCGGCGCGCGCGGCCGGCGAGAAGGCGGTGGCGGTCGGGCGCGATGGGCGCCTGTCGGGCCCGGCGCTGGCGGAGGCGCTGATCCGCGGGCTGGTGGCCACGGGCATCGAGGTGATCGACGTCGGCGCGGTCACGACGCCGATGCTGTATTTCGCGGCCCACACACTCGCCAGCAGCGGCATCCAGGTAACCGGCAGCCACAACCCCAAGGACTACAACGGCTTCAAGATGGTGCTGGCCGGCCGCGCCATCTACGGCGACGAGATCCAGGGCCTGCGCCGCGTGATGGAAGCCGACAGCGCAAAGCTGGCGCCCGGCGGCAGCGTGCGCAAGGCGGATGTCACCGAGGCCTACACGAAGCGCATCGTCGAGGACATCAAGCTCGCGCGGCCCATCAAGATCGTGGTCGATTCCGGCAACGGCATCGCGGGTGCATCGGCGCCCGCCATCCTGCGCGCCATCGGATGCGAGGTGACCGAGCTCTACAGCGAGGTGGATGGCAATTTCCCCAACCACCATCCCGACCCGAGCAAGCCCGAGAACCTGAAGGACCTGATCGCGGCGCTGGCCACAGGCGATGCCGAGCTCGGCCTGGCCTTCGACGGCGACGGCGACCGCCTTGGCATCGTCACCAAGGACGGCCAGAACATCTTCCCCGACCGCCAGATGATGCTGTTCGCGCAGGACGTGCTGTCGCGCGTGCCGGGCGGCACCATCGTCTACGACGTGAAATGCACGCAGCGCCTGGCGCCCGCGATCGAGGCCGCGGGCGGCAAGCCGATGATCTTCAAGACCGGCCACTCGCTGATCAAGGCGAAGATGAAGGAAATCGATTCCCCGCTCGGCGGAGAGATGAGCGGCCACATCTTCTTCAAGGAACGCTGGTTCGGCTTCGACGACGGCACCTACGCCGGCTGCCGGCTGCTGGAGATCCTCAGCAAGACGCCCAACGCGAGCGACACGCTCAACGCGCTGCCCACCAGCTTCTCGACGCCCGAGCTCAACGTGAAATGCGCCGAGGGCGAGCCGCACGGGCTGGTGGAGCAACTCGTGAAGACGGCGAAGTTCGATGCGCCGGCCAAGGTGTCGACCATCGATGGCCTGCGCGTGGACTGGCCCGACGGCTTCGGCCTGATCCGCGCCTCCAACACCACGCCGGTGCTGGTGATGCGCTTCGAAGGGCAGACGCAGGCAGCGCTCGATCGCATCCAGCACGACTTCCTCGCGCTGCTCAAGGGCGTGAAGCCCGACGCGACGCTGGCCGAAGCCGCGCACTGAACCCGGATTCCTTTTGTTGAGCGTGCGTTCGCTGCTGCTGCGCCTCTACGGCGTCTTCACCACCCTCGCGCAGCCGCTCGTGCGGCGCAAGCTGCGCCGGCGCGCCGTGGCCGAGCCCGGTTACGCCCATGCGGTCGAGGAACGTTTCGGCCGGTATGACGAGGCCGCGGCCGGCACCGGCTGGTGCTGGGTCCATGCGGTATCGCTGGGCGAGGCGCGCGCCGCCGGCATCCTGATCGCCGAGCTGCGGCGCCAGTACCCGGGCATCCCGATCCTGCTCACCCACGGTACCGCCACCGGCCGCGAGGAGGGCGCCAAGCTGCTGGAAGAAGGGGACCTGCAGGTCTGGCAGCCCTGGGACGCACCGGCCGCCGTGGCCAGCTTCCTGGACCGCTTCCAACCGCGCATCGGCGTGCTGATGGAGACAGAGGTCTGGCCCGAGCTCACGGCGGCCTGCGCCGAGCGCGGCATTCCGCTGGTGCTGGCCAATGCGCGCTTGAATGAGAACTCGCTCGCTTCGGCCGAGCGCCTCGGGTGGCTCGCGCGTCCCGCATACTCCTCGCTGGCCGCCGTCTGGGCGCAGACCGAGGCGGATTCGCACCGCCTTGTCTCGCTGGGCGCCAAGGTCGAGGGCGTGTACGGCAACCTCAAGTTCGACGCCACGCCCGATGCACGCCAGCTCGCAACCGCGGCGCGGCTGCGCGGCCAGCTGCCGCGGCCGGTCGTCATGCTCGCCAGTTCGCGCGACGGCGAGGAGGCGCAGCTGCTTGATGTGCTCGCGCGCTTCGGCGCGCTGTCGCCGGTGCCACCGGCGCAGGACGCGGTGCAGTCCATCGCCAGGCGGGTGCACGAGGTGCAGTGGATGATCGTGCCGCGCCACCCCCAGCGCTTCGACGAGGTCGCCGCGCTGATCGAGGCGCGCGGCTTCGCAGTCGCGCGGCGCAGCGCGGCCGGTGCGCCGGCCGAGTCGGAGATCTGGCTCGGCGATTCGCTGGGCGAGATGGCGCTCTACTACGGCTTGGCCGACGTGGCGCTGCTGGGTGGCAGCTTCGAGGCGCTGGGCGGGCAGAACCTGATCGAGGCGGCGGCCTGCGGCTGCCCGGTGATCATGGGGCCCTCCACCTACAACTTCGCGGAGGCCGCGGAGCTTTCGCTTGCGGCCGGCGCGTCGCTGCGTGTGAACGACATGGAGCATGCGGTCACGGCGGCGCTCAAGCTGGTCGAACAGCAGGATCGCCGCGAGGCGATGGCCGAGGCGGCGCAGGCCTTCGCCAATGCCAACCGCGGCGCGGCGCAGCGCACGGCCGCCGCGTTGCTGGCGATCGCGGAGGCGGCGCCGGAACGGCGCGCCCCGCAAGAAGAGCGGGCCGAGCCGAGTCTGGAGTAACGCGGCTCAGCCTGCCACGCAGGACTTCACCGTGAAGGGCGCCGGGTCGCCGCCGAAGTAGGCATTTGTGCAACTCACCGTGCCAGTGACGGTCTTGGTGATCCAGCGCGTGTCGGCCCCGTACTTGACCACAGTGGAGCTTGAGACCGTGAAGCTGCCGCCCTCCGGGGCGAGCACGGTGCCGGGTGCTGGCGCTGGGGCTGGAGCTGGAGCTGGAGCCGGGGCTGGAGCTGGAGCTGGAGCTGGAGCTGGAGCCGGGGCTGGAGCTGGAGCCGGGGCTGGAGCCGGGGCTGGAGCTGGAGCCGGGGCTGGAGCTGGAGCTGGAGCTGGAGCCGGGGCTGGAGCTGGAGCTGGAGCTGGAGCTGGAGCTGGAGCTGGAGCTGGAGCTGGAGCTGGAGCTGGAGCTGGAGCTGGAGCTGGAGCTGGAGCTGGAGCTGGAGCTGGAGCTGGAGCTGGAGCTGGAGCTGGAGCTGGAGCTGGAGCTGGAGCCGGGGCTGGAGCTGGAGCTGGAGCCGGGGCCGGAGCCGGGGCTGGAGCTGGAGCTGGAGCCGGGGCCGGAGCCGGGGCTGGAGCTGGAGCTGGAGCTGGAGCCGGAGCCGGAGCCGGGGCTGGAGCCGGAGCCGGGGCTGGAGCTGGAGCCGGAGCCGGAGCTGGAGCCGGAGCCGGAGCTGGAGCTGGAGCCGGGGCCGGAGCTGGAGCCGGAGCCGGAGCCGGAGCGGGCGCCGGAGTCATGCACGACTTGGCCGTGAAGGGCGCCGGGTCCGTCCCGAAGAAGGCATTGGTGCAGCTCCCGCTTCCGCTCACCGTCCGTGTCACCCAGCGCGTGTCTGCGCCGTAGCGAACCAGCGTCTCTGTCGGAACCGTGAAGGTCTCGCCTTCCTTTGCGAGAGTGATGTATGTCGCGGGGGCCGGTGCAGGCGCAGGTGCGGGTGCAGGCGCAGGTGCAGGCGCAGGCGCAGGCGCAGGCGCAGGCGCAGGCGCAGGCGCAGGCGCAGGTGCAGGCGCAGGTGCAGGTGCAGGTGCAGGTGCAGGGGAGGGCGCCGCGCTCGCGAAGCAGGACTTCGCGGTCATCGGTGCCGGATCGACGCCGAAGAACGTACTGGTGCAGCTCGCGCTGCCAGAGACGGTTTTGCTGGTCCAGCGCGTGTCCGCACCGAAGCTCACCAGGGCCGGGCTGGCCATGCTGAAGCCGCCGCCCTCGTTGGCAACCAGCTTGTCACCGGAAGCCGGCTGGTTGCCGGGCACCACGCCCGCGGCCTGCGGCGTCAGCACCTCGCATGCCTTCGCCACGCCCGGTGCCGGATTGGCGCCGAAGAATTCGTTGGTGCATGCCACGGTGCCGGTTGCGGTCTTCTGCACCCAGCGGCTGCCCGTGCCGTAGCGCACCGTGGTGGCGGCCGGCAGCGTGAAACTCTTGCCTTGGTCGACCGCCTTGGCCCAACTGGCATCGACCTTCATGATCTTGGCCACCGAGGGCACGCCCGCGCTGTCGATGACGAAGAGCATGTAGTAGCCGATTGGCACTGTGTTCGGCCCTTCGTTCAGCGTGATGCTGACGTTGGAACTGCCTGCAGCCTGCGTGAAGGGCAGCTCCAGGAAGCGCTGCTCGAAATTGGTCGAATGCGTGACCGAGCCGGTGCGGACCAGCGTCACGCGCTGGATCGCACGGCCCGACGCCACCGTGATGCCGAAGGTCGCGCCGAGGTCCACCTTGGCTGGCGCCGAGTTGATCAGCGGCCGCGCCTGCTTCTGGCCGTTGCTGTCGAAGAGGTAAGGCGGCGAGTAGATCTCGGCGTTGAGGTTGACAACCGGGCCCGGCGAGCCGCCGCCCACCGAGAGCACCGTCGCATCCGGAAGAAGGATCGCCGACGAGTGATAGAGGCGCGGCTTGGCGGCCGAGGCACCGGTGGTCCAGCCGTTGGTTTTCGGGTCCCAGATGAGGGTGGAGAAGGCGGTATCGACCAGCACGTTGTCCTCAGACGAGCCGCCGGTGACGGCCACCTTGCCGTCTGCCAGCACGGTCGCGGTGCTCCAGACGCGGTTGGTGCCGGGCCCGGCGATCTGCGTGATGACCGGCGCGGCGCCGTTGACGTCGACCACCATCGCGCCGCCTTCGTCGTCGACCATCATCATGCGGCCCCGGTCGAAGAGAGCCCAGGGCAGCATCCAGTCGGTGTTCCTTGGCAGTGTGCCGATGGTGTCCATCGTCTCGGCCTCCACGTCGAGGCTGTGGAGGGTGCTGCCGCTTGCGATCACAACCTTGCCGTTAGGCGCCAGGAAGCCCCGCGGGTAGTACCAGTCCGCGGGCCAGTTGGCGATCTTGGACAGCGTCCTCCAGCCCGACCCGGGCGTGTAGAGCTCCGGCGGCCCGGCGCCGGCGGCGGTTTCGTCGATGCCGGCCGCGGTCAACACCCGGCCGTCCGCCAGCGGGAACAGCGAGCCGTACCATCGCGCGTATTGCATGGGCGTGCCGGAGGCCTTCAGTTCCAGCAGCAGCGGGTCGAACAGGTTGGTGTCGCGCACGCCGAGGTTCACCGGCGTGCCGTCGTTGAGGCCTCGTGTGTCGCCCCCCGCGAGCAGCACCTGGCCGGTGGTCGGCAGCATCACCTGCGCGTTGCAGAAGAGGTCGGTGCGGGTGGAATGCTGCAGCAGGCTGTGCGCGTTGGTGGCGGGGTTCCAGACGTCGTAGTAGAGCTGCGCGCCCTGCTTGCCGTCGGGGTCGGTGCCGTAGCTCATGATCTTGCCGTCCGGGGTCAGGATGGCGTGGATGGCATTGATCGGCCAGCTGCTGGCGGAAGACCACTGGCCCAGCACCCCCGGCCCAGCAGAAGTGCCCGCCTGCAGATCCGAC
This sequence comes from Variovorax sp. RA8, assembly GCF_901827175.1. Lineage (NCBI taxonomy): Bacteria > Pseudomonadati > Pseudomonadota > Betaproteobacteria > Burkholderiales > Comamonadaceae > Variovorax > Variovorax sp. RA8. Next base: position 2,722,045 of record NZ_LR594662.1, read on the forward strand.
GTCTTTCTCCTGGGGCCGTCGCCCCGGTCGATCGGCGCAGGCACGTCGCGCTCGCGCGCGCGTTCGCGCTCGATGTCGAGCAGGGTGCGTACGGCGCGCCGGGGCTTGCCGGGCTTGGCGGCCGCGTCGCTGCCGCTCGGGCCGGTCTGGCCGCCGCTGCTGCTCCCCTCCGGCGCCGCGCCAGATGTTGCCGACAGGGCGGAGGCTGTACCGCCACTGCTGCCTCCGCCGCATCCCGCTATCAAGGCCGCCACCGAGACCGCGACCAGGGTGAGGCGAAAGCAAGAGGTGGAGCGCTGCGAAGACATCGGTGATCAGGTTCGTAAGGTGTGAATACTTTGTAGTTATATCCTCGCAAACGTAACGTTTTCCGGAAACGCGGTGCTTTCCTACGCCCCTGCGCGAGCTCGCGGAAGGCAGCGTCCTGGCGACCATGTCGGCACGGCGCAAGATGGTCTCCGTTTGGAACTGGCAGGCGGGTCCGGTTACTGACCGATGGCATTGCACTTCATCACAGTTAAAGGAACGCTACATGCCAACGACATCGCCCAGGGAGAACCCTGTCGCCTCGCTCTATTTACAGGCCCTGCACGAGCTCGCCGATTCGATCGGCCTCGAGCCCTCCGAGATGCTCAAGACCGCCAGCGTCGAAGCCGACGGGACGCGCTTTTATTTTCAGGACCATACGGAAGACGAAGGCCAGACACTCAGTGTGCTGGCGGAACTAGGTGAAATTCCAGCCGACGCCGAACTGGAAATGCTTCGCCAGCTTCTCGAGGCCAATTCGCACCTGGCCGCGCAGTCCGGCACCTACGTGCTCATCCCCGGCACGAGCCGTGCGGCACTGCGCATGCATGTTCAGCTCGAGGAAGGGGCTCCCAATGGCGAGCGCGTTCTCAATGTCATGAAGGGCCACCTTGCTACCTGCTCGGCCGTTCGGCACCTGGGGACCCCTCCGATGTTCGAGCCCAGAGCGCAAATGGTCGATTCGGCGCTGGCCTGAGGAGGAGGCATCATGATCACTCAACTGCAATCTCGAGCCAGCTCAACCCTGTCCGTGTCGTCCGTCTCTGCGTCCGTGTCAGTGACGCAAACGCGAACCGCCGTATATGCCGGCTTCATGTTGGGCTCGCGCCTTCCGGCGCCGCACAATCCAGGCTACAACGCAGGCTTCATCGCCGGTTTCGTCGCGTACAGGGCGACGGTGACGATGCAAGTCTCAATCCGTGCGAGCTATCGCTTCTCGGCCTGTTCCCAGGCTCGGCCCCAGACAAAAGACCCTGTTCGTGCGCTTTTCGAGCGCACCCGAGAGCTTCCGGCCGGCGCCATGCTCTTCGCGCAGACGACGACGTACCGGGCCACGACGGTTTCGATGCTGTACTTCGACTATGTCTGCACGCAGGCGTCCGCGCACGCCCGGGGCGCTCGTCCGAGGCCGATGCCTGCGCACACGCCAAGGCGACTGGAACCGGCCAATGCGCCTGCCGCTCCCGCAGCACCTCCCATCAAACCGGTGCCGCAGGCCGCCAACGCGACTGCACCGGCTCCGGTCCCGGCATCTTCGGCTCCGGCTTCCGAACCGCCCGGCGCAACGGTTTCGCTGAAGCCAGTTGAACCGTCGAAGACCTCGGATCCCTTCGACTGGGTGAAACTTCCGAACAAGGAAATTGGGCATCGCTACGAAGTCTGGAACGCACTTGGACGGGAAAAGCCGGCGCGCGTCAAAGTCTCCTTGAAGGCGTCCCCGCAAGAGCCCAAGATCTTCACCCCTCGGACGATTGACCAGAAGGGCTTGTCGTTCAGCGCCGTGAATGCGGACGGCACGCCGGAAGAAATCGCTTTCGGCGACGTGAGTCGCTTGGAAGTGCTCAGCGTGTAGGCGGCAGGATCACCGGCGGCGGAGGCGGCGAGGGCATCGTCGGCGCCGTCGGCGCGAAAGGAGGCGTCTGGACAGGCGGGACCGGCGGAATGAGGACGGGTGCGCCCGGTGGCCGCCCCCTGGTGGCCGGCTCCGAGGCTGGCGGCTGCGGCGGCGTCACAGTCATGTCGACGGCCGGGCGGCCATCGGTCGCCAGCGTGCCGTTGATCGCACGCAGGTCATCCGGCGTCAGCGTGCCGTTCGCCTGGCGCAGCCTCAGGTTACCCAGGAGCACGTTGTAGCGCGCCACGGCGAGGTCGCGTTTGGTCTGGTAGAGCTGGCTCTGCGAGTTGAGCACGTCGATGTTGATGCGCACGCCCACCTGGTAGCCCAGGCGGTTGGCATCGAGCGCGCTCTGGCTGGAGGCTTCCGCGGCTTCGAGCGCCTTCACCTGGCCGGCGCCGGAGACCAGGCCCAGGTAGGCGGCGCGGGTGGCCTGGGTCACGCTGCGGCGCGTGGATTCGAGCACCGAGCGCGACTGATCCTCCAGGGCCAGCGTTTCCTTCACGCGGTTCTCGATCGCGTAGCCTGCGAACAGCGGCATGCTGAAGGTGACGCCGATGGTTGCGGCATTGATGCGCGACCGGGTCGTGGTGGTGCTGGTGCCCTGCGGATTGTTGTTGACGTTGTAGCCCAGGCTGGCATCGATGGTGGGCTTGTGGCCGGCCTGCGCCTTCTGCACCTCGAGCGATGCCACGTCCAGGCCGAGGCGCGCCTGGCGGATGGAAGGATGCACGTCCTCGGCCTGCGCCACCCAGGCGTTCATGTCGGCGGGCGCCACCTCGGGCAGTTGAACCGGCGCGGCCAGCGGCACCGGCACGCTGCCGGGGCGGCCGACCAGCTGGTCGAGCGCGATCTTTTTGACCTGGAGGTCGTTCTCGGCCGCGATCTCCTGCGACACCACCAGGTCGAAGCGCGCCTGCGCCTCGCGCGTGTCGGTGATGGTCGAGGTGCCGACCTCGAAGTTGCGCTTGGCGGCCGCCAGCTGCTCGGCCACCGCGACTTTCTGCGCGCGAACCAGCGACAGCGTGTCCTGCGCGGAAAGCACGTCGAAATAGGCTTGGCTCACGCGCACCACGAGATCCTGATCGGCGATTGTGAGCACCGCCTGGGCGATCTCCACCTGGCGCTTGCCCTGCTCGTAGGTGGCCCAGTTCGCGGGCCTGTAGAGCGGCTGGATGGCGTTGATGCCCGCGCTCTGCGTGTTGAAACCGCGCGAGGCGTCGCCGGCGGGCGTATGCACGTCGAGCTCGGTCCGCGAGGCGCCGGCGGACAGCCCCACGCTCGGCAGGATGCCGGCCTTGGCCTGGGCGGCGCGCGCCAGGTTGGCGTCGTACTGCGCGCGGGCGGCCTGGTAGGTCGCGTCGTACCCGCGAGCGGATTCATAGAGCTCGATCAGGCTCTGGCCGTGTGCCGGCAATGCGATCGCGGCGGCGAGGGCCGCCGTGAAGGGAAGAAGCCGGAGCACGGGCATGAAGAGTCCTTGATCAGCAGGGGGAAGCGAGGCGTCTCAGTAGCGTGGAACGGAGGGGTCGTGCTGGATCGACCAGGCGTCGATGCCGCCGGCGACGTTCGCCACCTCGGCGAAGCCGTTCTGGGCGAGGAAGGCGGCCACGCGCTGGCTGCGCGCGCCGTGGTGGCACAGGCAGGCGATGCGCTGGCCGGGGTCGAGCTCCGAGAGGCGCGCCGGAATCTCGTTCATCGGAATGGCGACCAGCGTGAAGCCCTGCGGCACAACGCTCGCGGTCTGGCGCTCCCAGGGCTCGCGCACGTCCAGCAGCACCGGTGCCGCGGCCGCATCGAGGGCGAACCAGTCGGCCAGCCGGGCGGGGGGGACTTGGTCGACCATCAGAAGACGAAGCGCGAGGGCGCCGGGAAGTTGAGCAGGCGCGGCACGATCGTGTCCCACGGCTGGGTGATGTCCCACTTGCCTTCGCCCACGCGGGTGACGAAGTGGGCGCGCATCATCGGCTCGTCGCCCACGATTGCGGCCAGGCGGCCGCCCATCTTGAGCGAGCCCATCAGGCCCTGGGGCAGGCGAGCGACCGAGCCGCTGAGCACGATCACGTCGAAGGTCGGGCCGCTGGCCAGCGGCACCGAGCCGTCGGCGTTGCGAACTTCGACGTTGCTCACGCCATTGCGGCGCAGGTTCTCGGCCGCCACCGCGGCAAGGCCGGGATCGATCTCCAGCGTCAGCACCTGCGCCGCGCGGTGTGCGAGCAGCGCGGCCATGAAGCCGGAGCCGCTGCCGATCTCGAGCACCGTCTCGTGCTTCTTGATGTGCAGGTCCTGCAGCATGCGGGCCTCGACCTTCGGCGAAAGCATGCACTGCCCGGGCTCCTTGTGGGTGGCGCCTTCGAGCGGGAGCTCCATGTCGAAGAACGCGAGGCTGCGATGGGCCTTGGGCACGTAGTCCTCACGCCGGATCTGCGCGAGCAGATCGAGGATCTCGTGGTCCAGCACATCCCAGGGGCGGATCTGCTGTTCGATCATGTTGAAGCGCAGGCGCTCCAGGTCGTGGGTGGCATTCATGGGCGCGTTCATGGGGTGTTCCTCGTGCCTATCTGGATGTTGGGGGTCGATTCAGGACAAACTTTCAATTCTAGGGGCCGGCGTTGTCGCGTCCGTGTCGGCGCGCTGCGCCGGCTTCTTCTCGCCGCGCCAGATGCGCCTGGTCCACATGGCGAGGTCGTCCATGTAGCAATAGACGACTGGCACCACCACCAGCGTCAGCAGCGAGGACGTGATCACGCCGCCGATCACGGCCTGGCCCATGGGCGCGCGCTGCTCCGAGCCTTCGCTGAGCGCGAAGGCCAGCGGCACCATGCCGAAGATCATGGCCAGCGTGGTCATCAGGATTGGGCGGAGCCGCACGCGGGCGGCCAGCAGCAGGGCCTCGGCGCGAGGCAGGCCCGGCGTGGTGCTGCCGTCGGCGGCGAGCACCGGTTCGCGCGCGCGGATCGCGAAGTCCACCAGCAGGATCGCGTTCTTGGTCACCAGGCCCATCAGCATCACGATGCCGATGATCGAGAACATCGACAACGTGGAGCCGAAGAGCATCAGCGCCAGCACCACGCCGATGAGCGTCAGCGGCAGCGCGGTCATCAGCGCCAGCGGCTGCAGGAAGCTCTTGAACTGGCTGGCCAGGATCATGTAGATGAAGATGATCGCCAGCGCCAGTGCCGACACCGCATAGCCGAAGGACTCCTGCATGTTCTTGGTCGAGCCGCTGAACTGCCAGCCGTAGCCCGGCGGGAAGGCGATTGCCGCCAGCGCCGTGCGGATGTCGGCCGAGACCTCCCCGGCCGAGCGGTGGGCGACGTTGGCGTTGATGCTGACCTCCCGCGCCAGCGCGCGCCGGTTGATCTGGTTGGGCCCGGTGGTCTCGCGCACCTCGGCCACCTGCTGCAGGCGCACGATTCGGCTGGAGCCGTCGGCGTTGGCGCCCATGGCCGTGCTGACGAAGGGCAGTCGCGCCAGGTCGGCCGGCGAGTTGCGTACCTCGGGTGCGAGCCGCACGTTGACGTCGTAGGTCTGGTCGTCGGGCGCGCGCCAGTTGCCCACCGTGGTGCCGGCCACCAGCGTGCGCAGGGCGGCGGCGATCGGCGCCACGCCCAGGCCCAGGTCGGACGCAGCGTCGCGCCGCAGCACCACGCTCACGGTCGGCTTGTTGGGCTTCTGGCTCGAGTCGAGGTCGACCAGGCCGGGGATCGGGCGGATGGCCTCCATCACCCGCTGCGTGAGCCGCTCCAGCTCCTGCAGGTCGGGGCCCTGCAGCGAGAACTCGATCTGCTTGTTGCCGCCCACCGAGTCGCGCAAGCCCACATGGGTGACCGTGATGCCGGGGACGGTGCGCAGGCGTTCGCGCAGCACCGTGGACATCTGGTCCACGCTGCGGCTGCGGTCCTTGCGGTCGACCAGGCGCACGTAGATGCTCGCGTAGATCTTGCCCTGCGCGTCGCCGGTGTTGATGGTGCTGAGCGTGTAGCGCACCTCGGGCATCTCGCGCAGGACGCCTTCGACCTGCCGGGCCTTGGCCTCGGTCACCTCGAGCGAGGAGCCGACCGGGGTGTGGAAGTTGATGGCGGTTTCCGAATAGTCGGCCTTGGGCACGAACTCGGTGCCCAGCAGCGGGACCATCGTCACGCTGAGGACGAAGATGCCGATGGCCGAGAAGACCGTCGCGAGCCTGTGCGCGAGCGACCACCGCAGGATGGACTGGTAGCCCTCGCCCAGGCGATCGGTCGCGCGGTCGAACCAGCCCGTGACGCGGCCGATGGTCCGGTCGTAGAGGCCGGCCTTGCGCTGCGCCTGCTGCCCATGCGTGTGGATGGACGGGTCGTGCCACACGCTCGACAGCATCGGGTCCAGCGTGAAGCTCACGAACATCGAGATCAGCACGGCCGCCACGATGGTGATGCCGAACTCGTGGAAGAACTTGCCGATGATGCCTTCCATGAAGCCGATCGGCAGGAACACCGCGACGATGGACAGCGTGGTCGCCAGCACCGCCAGCCCGATCTCCTGGGTGCCGTCCAGCGCAGCGGCGTAGGGCGCCTTGCCCATCTGCACGTGGCGCACGATGTTCTCGCGCACCACGATCGCGTCGTCGATCAGCAGGCCCACGCACAGCGACAGCGCCATCAGCGTCACCATGTTGATGGTGAAGCCGAACATTGCCATGAACCAGAAGGTGCCGATCAGCGCGATCGGCAGCGTCAGGCCGGTGATCACGGTCGAGCGCCACGAGTTGAGGAACAGAAAGACGATCAACACCGTGAGCAGGGCTCCCTCGAGCAGCGTCTTGCGCACGTTGTCCACGGCCACGCGGATCGGCCGCGAGGCATCGCTGATGGGCTCCAGCTTCACGCCCGGCGGCAGCTGCGGCTGGATGTCCGCCAGCGCCTTGCGCAGGCCGTCCACCACCTGGATGGTGTTCTCGTCCTGCGCCTTCTGCACCGACAGCAGCAGCGTGCGCTGGCCGTTGTAGAGCGCGAGGCTGTCGATCTCCTGCGCGCCGTCGCTCACCCGCGCCACCTGGTCGATGCGGATCGGCGCGCCGCCCTTGCGCGCGAGGATGATGCGGCCGAAGTCCTCGGGCCGTTCCATGCGCGCGTCGATCTGCACCACTCGCTCCTGCTCCAGCGAGCGCACCGCGCCCACCGGCAGCGCCTGGTTCTCGCCGCGCACCGCCTCCACCACCTGCTGCGCGCTGATGCCGAAGGCCTCCATGGCCTGGGGATTCAGGTAGATGTTGATCTCGCGCTTGGTGCCGCCTACCAGCGTGACGGAGCCGACGCCGCGCACGTTCTCCAGGCGCTTCTTCAGGACCTGGTCGGCCCAGTTGGTGAGCTCCACCGCGCTCGGCTGCGTGCCCTTTCCACCGTCCGGCAGCACCGCGACCGACCACACCGGCCGCGAGGCCGGGTCGAAGCGCAGCACGCGCGGCTCCTTGACTTCGTCGCGGAACAGTGGGCGCACGGCCGCCACCTTCTCGCGCACGTCGTCGGCTGCCTTGCGCCCATCCACGTAGAGCTGGAACTCGATGATCACGACCGACTGGCCCTCGTAGCTGCGCGAGGTCAGGGCGTTGATGCCCGCGATGGAGTTGACGCCTTCCTCCACCTTCTTGGTCACCTCGCTCTCCACGATCTCGGGCGAGGCGCCGGGGTATTCGGTGATCACCACCACCACCGGGAAGTCGATGTTGGGGAACTGGTCGACCTGCAGCCGCTGGTACGAGAAGATGCCCAGCACCACCAGCGCCAGCATCAGCATGGTCGCGAAGACCGGGTTCTTCAGGCTGACGCGGGTGAACCACATGGTGTCAGGGCGCCGTGGCCGGTGCCAGGCGCACGGCCGTGCCCTCGCGCAGCGGGCCGACGCTGCCGGCCACCACGACCGCGCCGTCGTCGATGCCCTGGACCGCGACCAGCGTCTGGCCGCCGACCTGGCCGCGCGCGCCGGTCTTGATCTGGCGATGCGCGATGCGGCCCTCGATCACCATCTGCACATAGGGCGCGGGCTTGTCGATGCGCACCGCCGACAGCGGCAGCGCGAGCCCTTCCGTGCGCCCGATGTCGAGAGTGCCCTGCGCGAACAGGCCCTGGCGGAAGCCCTCGCTGCGATCCAGCCGCAGGTAGACCAGCACGCTGCGGCTTCCGGCCTGCGCACTCGGGTTCACGCGCACCACGCTCGCGCCCACGCTGCGCTCGGCACCGGCGGGGCCGATCCCGCCGCTGCCTTCGATCTGCAGCGCCGCGCGCTGGCCCACCCGCACCGCGACCGAGTCGGCCGCGGACACCGTGGCCTCGAGCTCGATGCGGCTCAGGTCCACCACTTCGATCACCCGGGCGTCGACCGAGACGCGCTCGCCGTTCTGCGCCAGGCGCTGCGCTACCTGGCCGCTGAGAGGGCTCGTGAGCACGGTGTCGCTGAGCGACTTGTGCGCCATCTCCACCGCCGCGAGCGCGGCGCGGTGCGTGGAGCGCGCGGCATTGAGGTTGGACTGGGAGGTGTCGAGCGCGGTGCGCGAGATGAAACCCTGCTCCACCAGCGCCTTGTTGTTGTCGTACGTGCGCTGCGCGACCTCGGCCTGGGCGCGTGCGCTCTCGGCCTGTTCCTGGGCCTGGCGCACGCGCGAGCGGTATTCGGTGGGCTCGATGCGGGCGATCACCTGGCCGGCCTTCACCGTGTCGCCCTCGCGCACCGCGAGGCCCACCAGCTCGCCGGGCACGCGCGCCTTGACCAGGGCCGAATCGACCGCCCTGAGCGTGCCCGAGACCGCCAGCGTCTGCGCCAACTCGCGCCTGGTCGCGCGCACCGCGTCGGCGGGGGCCAGCTGCACGACGGTCTCGACCGGCGCCCCCGCGGAGGCGGCAGCCTGCTGCGCACGGCGCGCCTCGAGCGCGCGCAGCACGCCCGCGGCGAGAAGCACCAGGGCCAGCGCCGCGGCGGCCCATTTCCACCGGCGTTTCATGGCCCCGCCTTCGGCGGCATGCTGAGGCCGTGCAGCACGGTCTCGGCCTGGATCGCGAGGTACTTCTCGGGGTCGATCTCGGACTCGCCGTCGACGCAGATCATGGCCGAGTGCTTCCACAGCATGAGGAAGATCATCGGCGCGATCACGGCGTAGATCGCATGGTCCACGTCGACCGGCGCGAACTCGCCGCTGTCGATGCCGCGGCGGATGATGCGCCGGAGGAGCGCGTGCCCGGGCCGCACCACCTCCTGGCGGTAGAACTCGGCCAAGTCGGGGAAGTTGCGGCCTTCGCTCAGCATCAGCTTGGTCAGGCCGGAGGCCTTGGTGGACCCCACCCGCTCCCACCAGACGCGCATGCAGTAGCGCAGCATGTCGGAGGTGCTGCCCTCGAAGACCTCGAATTCGGCGTTCCACTCCGTGAAGCGGCCGGCCAGGTTCTCGATCACCACCGCCTTGAACAGCTCTTCCTTGCTCGGGAAGTAGAGGAAGAGGGTGCCCTTGGAGACCCCGGCGCGCGCCGCAACTTCTTCCGCACGGGTGGCGGCGAAGCCCTTGTCGACGAAGAGATCCAGCGCCGCCTCCAGCAGCTCTCCGGGACGCGCCTCCTTGCGGCGCTCGCGCTTGGCGCGTTCGGGGAAGAACTTGTCGCTGATGAAGCGGGAGGCGGGCATCGGATTTTTAATGACTGACGGGTTAGTAATGTAGTGAGGGCGTCCGGGCCCGTCAAGCCGCCACAATGCGGGGTTCTGCCACTCGAGCCCACGGAGAGTCCATGCCCACGCCATCAACGAACACCGAGACCATCGTGCTGGGCGGCGGCTGCTTCTGGTGCACCGAGGCGGTGTTCGACCGCGTACAGGGCGTGCTGGACGTCGAGTCGGGCTACAGCAACGGCGAGACCGTCAACCCCAGCTACGAGCAGGTCTGCACCGGCCGCACCGGCCATGCCGAGGTGGTGAAGCTGGTCTTCGATCCAGCGCAGATCACGCTGCGCGAGGTCCTCGAGATCTTCTTCGTGGTGCACGACCCGACCACGCTGAACCGCCAGGGCAACGACGTGGGCACGCAGTACCGCAGCGGCATCTACTACGGCGACGAGGCGCAGAAGCAGGTGGCCGAAGAAGTGATCCGCGAAATCGAGGCGAGCAAGACCTATCGTTCGCCGGTGGTGACCGAGGTCGAGCCGCTGGCCAACTACTCGGCGGCCGAGGCCTACCACCAGGACTATTTCCTGAACAACCCGAACCAGGGCTACTGCGCCTTCGTGGTCGGGCCCAAGGTCGAGAAGTTCCAGAAGACCTTCGCGTCAAGGCTCAAGAAGGCCTGATCCGGCATTCCGCCTCGTCGATGCCGTCCATTCCCTTCATGCCGTCCATGCGTTCGGCAGCCCGTCCCGCCAAGGCCCGCGCACTGTTGTGCCTGCTGGCGTTCGCGTTGTGGTTCGCGGCCACGCTGGGGCTGGTGCACCGGACGGTCCATGGCCATGCGGGCTCGCATGCGCCGAGGGTCGCCGTGGTCGAGGCAGGCGAAGCGGACCATGGCGCCCATGGGCTTTCGGCGCTCTTCGGGACCCACACCGACGCCGAGTGCCGGCTCTACGACCAACTGTCCCACGGCCCGGCCGCGCTCGGCGTGCCGGCCGTGGTGCTGCCGGCCCTCCTGCCGGCCGCCGTCTTCCTCTACCTCGAAGGCGAAGTACTCGCCCGCTGGGTCGCGCTGTTCGACGCGCGCGGCCCGCCTTCCGCTCGCTGAATCCGCCTTGACGGCCGGTTGCTGCGCTCGCTGGCGAGCCGCGGCCGGCTTCCCATCGATTCAACGAGCTTCAACCACATGTCTTCCCTTTTCACGCGCAGCGCCGTCGGCGTTGCCGTTCTCTCCTTCGTGTCCTGCGCCGCCTGGGCGCAATCCGATGCTGCGGCCGCGACCGGCGCCACCTCCCTGCCCGAAGTCACCGTCACCGGCAACCCGCTGGGCGCCAGCGATCTGATCGCGCCCACCACCTCGGTGTCCGGCGACCAACTGATGCTGCGCGCCCAGCCCACCCTGGGCGAGACGCTGAACAACCTGCCGGGCGTCGGCAGCACCTATTTCGGGCCGAACGCGAGCCGGCCCACGATCCGCGGCCAGGACGGCGACCGCATCCGCATCCTGCAGAACGGCGCCTCGGCGCCCGATGCCTCCTCGCTGAGCTACGACCATGCGGTGCCGGTCGATGCGCTGGTCACCGAGCGCATCGAGGTGCTGCGCGGCCCCTCGGCCCTGCAGTACGGCGGCAGCGCGGTCGGCGGCGTGGTCAACGTGATCGACAACCGCATCCCCACCGAGCCGCTCGAGGGCTTCGGCGGCCGCGCCGACGCCGGCTACGCCACGGGCAACCGCGAGAAGAGCGGCGGCATCGTGCTCGAAGGCGGCACTGACCGCTACGCGCTGCATGTGGATGCCTTCACCCGCGACGCGGACGACGCCAAGGTGCCCATCGAGCTGGCGTGCGAGAACCCGCGCCGGCCGGGCCTTGCGCGCAGGATCTGCAACTCCGCCAACCGGGCGGACGGCGGCGCGATCGGCGCCACGCTGTTCTTCGGCCAGGGCTGGATCGGCGCTTCGGCCAGTACCTACCGCAGCAACTACGGCACGGTCGCGGAGGACGACGTCACCATCGACATGAAGTCCGACCGCTATGCGCTCGAGGGCGAATGGCGGCCGGGCGGCTTCTTCACCAGCATCCACGGCAAGCTCAGCCACACGGACTACCGCCACACCGAGTTCGAGGGCTGGGAACCGGGCACCGTCTTCGCCAACAAGAGCAACGACCTGCGCATCGAGGCACGGCACCGCAAGATCGGCGGCGTGGAGGGCCTGGTCGGCTTCACCAGCGAGACCAACCGCTTCTCGGCGGACGGCGAGGAGGCCTTCGCGCCGCACAGCCGCACGCGGTCGAACGCGCTGTTCCTGCACGAGGAGCTGGGCGCTTCGTGGGGCCGCCTGAGCTTCGGCGCCCGTACCGAGCAGGTGAAGGTGCGCTCCATGGGTTCGCCCGATCCGGATGTCACGCGCTTCGCGATCGGCGAGCGCGACTTCCACCCGAACAGCGCGGCGCTGGGTGCGCTCGTCAACCTGGCGCCGCAGTGGCAGCTGACCTCGAACCTCGCCTACACCGAGCGTGCGCCCAAGGACTACGAGCTCTTCGCGAACGGGCCGCATGTGGCGACCGCAGCCTGGGAGGTGGGCGACCCTGGCCTGCAGAAGGAGAAGTCGGTGGGCTTCGACCTCGGCGCCCAATGGAAGTCCGGCGCCAACAACGCGCGCGTCAACGCCTACGTCACGCGCTTCCGCAACTACATCGGGCAGCAGGCCTCGGGCAACGTGCGCGACGAGGAAGGCAACATCAACCCGGGCCCGGTGGAAACCGAAGAGGGCCTGGTGTTCCCCGACGTGGTGGACGAGTTCGTCTACCGCGGCGTGCGTGCGCGCTTCACGGGCCTGGAGGCCAGCGGCAACCTGCGGCTGCTGGGCACCGACGGCTTTGCCAGGCCGGCTGATGGTTCCACGCTGGACCTGCAGTGGCGTGGCGACCTGGTGCGCGCGAAGAACACCGAAACCGGCGAGCCGCTGCCGCGCATCTCGCCGGTGCGCGCAGGCGCCACGCTGGCGTACGGCAACGGCCCGTGGACGGCTCGGCTGGGCTTCGACCACTACGCGGCCCAGCGCCGCGTGCCGAGCGTGGGTGCCCGGCCGACCGATGCCTTCACGCTGTGGAACGCCGCCATCACCTACCGCATGAAGGTGCAGCGCGCCAGCCTCACCTGGTATGCGCGCATCGACAACCTGACGAACAAGCTGGCCTACAGCGCGACCTCGATCCTCACCACCACGGCCTTCCCCGACGCACCGCTGCCGGGGCGCAGCCTGAAGGTGGGGTTGCGGGCGAACTTCTGACCGAAGGCAGCACGCCCGCCGCGTTGCTTCGGCGCGGCCTGCCGATGATCGGCGCGCCAGCGCTCACCCATTCGGTGTGGCACGAGATACGGCGGCGGCCTGCTTTCCATCAGACGCTTCCTTCTTCCTCGAACGCGACGGTCGTGCCGGCGCGCGCGGCCGGGCGTACGCTGAAGATCTCGGAGGCCATGCGCCTGGCGATGTCCAGGTGTTCGCGGAATCCCTGTTCCGGGTTGCGGCCTTTCCAGAAGAACTCGACCGAGCCTTCACGCGAGCGGCACGAGATCGGCCGCTCCGACACGTCGTTGGGCTTGCCGGTGACCTGCATGTTGACGATGGTGTGGGGCAGCGACCTGGGCATCTTCACGCTCTGGATGACACCTTCGTCGGCCTTCAGGAACGACACCGCGGCCAGTCCGCGCGAGACCAGCGATCCGGCCGGCAGGTCCAGCGGCTTGCCAAGATACGAGCCGACGTGGATCTCGTACGGGTTGAAGCCGTAGGTACGCTCCACGAGGTCCATGATGGCGTCGCCGCCGGTACGCGCCCCCACCTCCATGATGCGAATCACGCCAGCCGGCGTGATGCGGGCCTCGAAGTGCGCGATGCCGTAGCGGATGCCCAGCGCCTCGCAGGCGCGCTCGGCGATCCGCACCAGCTCCTCGTTGCCGGTGTGCACCGAGGGCACCGAGTGGCCGGTCTCCACGAAGTAGGGTTCTGCGCCCAGGTACTTGTCGGTCACGCCCAGCACGCGGTGGGTGTGGCCATGGTTGGCGATCTCCACGCTGACCTCGTTCATCGCAGGGATGTACTCCTCGGCCTGGAACACGTCTTCGGTCGTCATGCAGGCGCCGTTGAGCACCTTGATGTCGGCGATGCATTGCTCGTAGGCTCTGCGCAGCTCGGCCGGGTTCGACACCTTGATCACGCCCACGCTGCCGGCCAGTTCGCGCGGCTTGATGACCAATGGAAAGCCGATCTCGCCGGCCAGCCGCTGCAGTTCCTCGAAGCTCAGGAAGGCGCCGAAGCGCGGCACCGGCAGGCCCGCGCCTGCGAGGACCTGCTTCATCAGGAACTTGTCGCGGCAGTTGTGAACCGTTTCCGCCGAGTTGTGGTGCAGTCCGTAGCGCTGCGACACCGCCAGCGCGCTGCGCACCGTGAAGTCGTTCATCGGGATGACGGCCGCCGGCGTCGCGTCGTGCTCCAGCTCGTGCTGCTGCACCGCTCTGAGCACGCCTTGCGGATCGGACACGTCGCCGACGATGTAGCCGTCGAAGAACTTGATCGTGGTCGAGGTGCGCGTCCCGGCGAGCGTGTAGATGGGCAGGCCGCCGGACGCCCTCAGCGCGCCTGCCAGAACACGTTCGCGCAGCGGAAATTCGCCGCCCAGGATGAGAACGTAGCGCGGGGCCTGGGTCTTCATTGCAAGGCTCCTGAGCGGTGGTGCTCAGACATGGCAGGGAACTTTCGTGCCGTTCGGGCGGCCAGGTGCGCGCTCAGCGGCTGCGCGATCGGCGGGGGCGCTGGTCTCTGCCGGCGCCCGCGTTTGCGGCGACGCCGGCGCGCAATGGATGTGGTGCAGTTCGCGTGCCCGGGCAGCCAGCGCCGACGGCGCGACCAGTTCGCGCTTGACGCCGCCGTCGAGCCGCACGCGTGTCAGCAGCATCGTGTCTTGCTTGACCACCGGCAACTGGCGCTCGGTGGCAAGGAAGTGCCAGGCATCGAAGAAACCGCAGGTGACGACCACGTGCCGCGTGCCTTCCTGCATTCCGGGCATCAGCACGTGCGGCACGTCGGCGGCGGCCAATTGCTGCGCCACGTCTTCGGCGGCGCCGATGCTGGCTTCGAAAGTCTGCGAACGGGCGTCGGCAACGATGGCTGGCTGGAATGCGGCGTCGGCCACCAACACGGTTCCGGTCTCGAAGTTGCCACGGTTGCGCCGGCATACGACGCGCAGCCGGTTCTGCAGCGCATGTTGGACGGCGCGGTGGTGCAGCACCTTCGCGCCCGAGGTCGCCATCTGGATCGCCTGTGCATAGGGCAGGCGCGGAATCAGCGTCGCGCTGTCGACGATGCCGGGGTCGCAGCTGAACACACCCGGCACGTCGGAATAGATCTCCAGCTCCTCCTCCCCCAGCGCGGCGGCCAGTGCGATGGCCGAGAGGTCGGAGCTGTTCGTGCCCCGCCAGGTGGTCTCGCCGCCTCGTGTGGCCGACGCTTGCCCGCCCGGCACCACCACCACCACCTGGTGCTGTGTCAGTTGCTGGCGCAGCACCGTGAGGTTGATCCCCTGCGGCCGAACGCGAGGGTAGTCGACGCCGGTGCGCAGGCCGATCCGGTTGCCCGCTACCACGGTGGCACTGATGCCGTGCGCCAGCAGCGTGTCGCGGTACTGCTCGGCCGACCCCGACGGCGCGCTGACCACACAGACGATGCGGTGGCGTGGCCCGCCTTCGTCGAGGCGGCGCCGCAGCCACTGGCAAACCGGGCCGAAGTGCTCCCGTGTCGCGAACGAGGAGCCGTCGAACTTCATCACGCTCGTCCTGTCGCCGGCGCTCGCTCGGGCCTGCAGCTCAGTCGGCATGGCCCAGGCTCGCCGCTCATGCATGTTCGTATCTCGCTTGTCCATTGGCAGGCTCCTGTGTGAATCTGGCCTTGGCGGCGCCCGGACGAGCGGCCATCGGCGGTGGCCGGTGGCGCGGCGCGGTGGGCTTCGTGGCAGTTCCGGGCGGATTAAGCCGGCAGGCATCGCCGCCCACAACTACCAACATTGGTAGCTAGGGTGGACCCTGATACTGCGGGGAGGGATGAGTCAGGGGGCCGCCCAGGAGGCCGACGAAGGCGCGCGAACGCCTTCGGTGCCGCGGGCACGGTGGTGCTGCTGGCGCGCCGCCGCCCGGTCGCAGCCTGGGCTGGGGCTGCGCGCGAGCCTCTGGTCGAGGCCCGCACGTGTTGCGTTTCTCTTCAGCGCGGCGCGTCGCCCTTGCGGTACTCGGCGGTCAGCTCGTCGAGCCGCTGCTTGAGTGCGGGGTCGAGCGTGTAGGCGGCTGCCGCGATCGTCGCATCCAACTGCTCCGGCCGGCTGGCGCCCAGCAGCGGCGCGGTGACCAGCGGGTTGGCCATCACCCACGCCACTGCCAGGGTCGCCAGCGGCACGCCGGCTTCCTCGGCAAGGGCGTGCAGCTGCGCGACCGTCGCGAAACTGCGCTCGTTCCAGTAGCGGTCCTGGTACATCGAGCCGGCCGTGCCGAGCTTGAAGCGCGTGTTGTCTTCCGGCTGGGCACCAGTCTTGTACTTGCCCGTCAGCAGCCCGCCGGCGAGCGGGTTGTAGGGGATCACGCCCACGCCTTCCTCGCCGGCAAGCGGCAGCAGCTCGCGCTCGATCTCGCGGAACAGCAGGCTGTAGCGTGGCTGCACGCACACGATGCGCGTGAGCTTGCGCAGCTCCGACACGCCGATGGCCCGCGCGAGCCGGTAGGCCAGAAAGTTCGAGACGCCGACATAGCGCGCGCGGCCCGAGCGGACGATGGTGTCGAGCGCTTCCAGGCTCTCGTCGAGCGGCGTCGCGCGGTCGTCGCTGTGCAGCTGGTAGAGATCGACATGGTCGGTCTGCAGGCGCGCAAGCGAATCATCGATGGCATCGAGCAGGTGCTTGCGCGACGCGCCCTGGTCCCAAGGGTTCGGGCCGACCTTGCCGACGGCCTTGGTCGCGATGACGAAGCGCCTGCGCGCGCCGGCGCCCTTCGATTGCAGCCACCGTCCGATGATCTCCTCGGTGCGGCCGGTCGTCTCGACCGTGCCACCGAGCGGATAGACATCGGCGGTGTCGAGGAAATTGATGCCGGCCTCGGTGGCCTTGTCGAGGATGCGGAACGAGACCGACTCGTCGGTCTGCAGGCCGAACGTCATGGTGCCGAGCGCGAGGCGCGAGACGGTCAGGCCGGTGCGGCCGAGGCGCGTGGTGGGGATGCTCATGATGGGGTCCTGGGGGAAGGGCGGGGCGGGGAGGGGAGCGGGCCATCATAGTCAGACGTGCGGGAACGCGCAGGACGTGCAAGGGCGTGCAAGGGCGTGCAAGGACGTGCAGTTGGCCGGACGCTGCGCGTCCCGGCGCCTTGTATGCTCGGCGCGGTGAATTCATCGGTCCTTTCGTCGCTGGTGCCCGTGGTCCTGCTCATCGGCGCCGGTTTCCTGGCCGGGCGGCGGGGCTGGGTCACCGGCGGCGCGGTGCGCGACCTGTCCAACCTGATCTTCTTGCTGCTGGCGCCCGCGCTGCTCTTCCGCACCATGAGCGCGGTGCACGTGGAGCAACTGAGGCTGGGGCCGGTGGCCGCCTACTTCCTCGCGGCCGGGCTGATCTTCGCGGCGACCCTCATGGTGCGCGGCTTCAACCGCACGGCGGCCGTGATCGCGCTGGCCAACACCTTCAGCAACACCGTGATGATCGGCATTCCGCTGGTCGGCCTGGCCTTCGGTCCCGAGGGCATGGTCGTGCTGCTGACGCTGATCTCGCTGCATTCGCTGGTGCTGCTGACCAGCGCGACCCTGGTGCTGGAGCTCGCGGTGGCGCGCGAGCGGGCGCGCCAACCCGGCGGCGAGCGCGCGCCGATCCTGCGCACGCTGGGTCGTGCCTTCTACAACGCCATCATCCATCCGGTGCCGCTGCCGATCATCTTCGGGCTGCTGTTCGCGCAGACCGGCCTGACGCTGCCCGAGTCCGTCGACAAGCCCATCGCCTGGCTCGGCCAGGCCTTCGGGCCGATCGCGCTGGTAATGGTGGGCATCACGCTGGCGGCCACGCCCATCGGCCACCAATGGCGCGCGGCGCTGGCGCAGGCGTTGATCAAGAACCTGGCGCACCCGGCGCTCGTCGCGCTGCTGGGCTGGCTGCTGGGATTGCGCGGGCTGCCGCTGCAAGTGATGGTGGTGGCCGCCGCGCTGCCGATCGGCGCCAACGTGTTCCTCTTTTCGCAGCGCTACAAGACGGCGGAGGACCTGGTGACGGCGAGCGTCGCGGTGTCGACGGCGCTGGCGCTGGTCACGCTGTCGATCGTGCTGTCGCTGGCGGGCTGGCTTTATTGTTGCCGGGCGAACCCGATCCCCGGATCTGCTTCCTTAGGGCGCCAACCGCTCGCGCACCCACACGCCGTCCTCGCGCCGATAGCGCAGCCGGTCGTGCAGCCGGCTCTTGCGACCCTGCCAGAACTCCCAGCGGTCGGGCACCAGCCGAAAGCCGCCCCAGTGCGGCGGCCGCGGCGGCGAGAGCATGTGCCTCGCGGCCTGCAGCGCTGCGTTCTTCACCAGCACGTCCCGCCCGCTGATGACCTGGCTCTGCGGGCTGGCCCATGCGCCGATGCGCGAGTCGAGGGGGCGGCTGGCGAAATAGGCGTCGCTCTCGGCCTCGTCGACCTTGCCGACCCGGCCCTCGATGCGCACCACGCGTTCCAGCTCGACCCAGTGGAACTGCAGCGCGGCCCACGGATTGCCGGCGAGCTCCTGGCCCTTGCGGCTGTCGTAGTTGGTGTACCAGACGATGCCGCGCGCGTCGCAGCCCTTGATCAGCACGATGCGGGTCGAGGGCCGCAGGTCGCTGCCGACGGTGGCCAGGGTCATGGCGTTGGGTTCGGGCAATTGCGCATCGATGGCCTCGGCGAGCCAGCGCTCGAACTGCAGGAGCGGGTCGGGCGCGCTGCTCGCCTCGTCCAGCTCGGCGCGCTCGTAGCTCTTGCGCAGCGCGGCCAGGGTGTCGGTCGGAAAAGTCATGAGGCGGATTGTTGCGCATGGCCGGCCGTGGATACTGCGGGCATGGAATTGCGTGCTCCCACCGTGATCGTCCTCGCCTCCGGCCGCGGAGAGCGCTTTATCGCGTCCGGCGGCACGACGCACAAGCTGTCGGCTTTGCTGGGTGGGCGGCCCGTGCTGGAGCACACGCTGGGGGCGGTGCGCGAGAGCGGGCTGCCATGGCACCTGGAAGACGCGGGTCACCCGGGCATGGGCGATTCGATCGCGGCGGCCGTTCGCGCGGCGGCGGATGCGGGCGGCTGGCTGATCCTGCCGGCGGACCTTCCGCTG
Organism: Variovorax sp. RA8; assembly: GCF_901827175.1. Lineage (NCBI taxonomy): Bacteria > Pseudomonadati > Pseudomonadota > Betaproteobacteria > Burkholderiales > Comamonadaceae > Variovorax > Variovorax sp. RA8. The sequence goes on from NZ_LR594662.1 coordinate 2,740,953, forward strand.
GTGCAGCCCGCGACCTTGCGGCGCATCGCCGAGGTCTTGTCGCAATCCTCGTCGCAATGGCAGGCGGTGCAGCCCGTGCATGCGGGGGCGCGCGGCCATCCGGTGGGCTTCGCGGCATCGAACGGTGCGGCGCTCATGGCGCTGGCGGGGCCGCTGGGCGCGGCATCCGTGCTGCGCGGCTTGCGCGCGACGAATTCCGTGGGGGAGGTGGAGGTCGACGATGCCGGTGTCGTGACGGACATCGATACGCTCGACGACCTCGCGCGGGCGGAGGCGCTGCTGCTGCAGCGGCGCAAGGTCAGCGCCGCGTGATCAGCGCGCAGGCGATGCGCGGTCCCGAGTTGCCGGCCGGCTGCGAGGTGAAGTCGTCCCGGTCGCGGTGCACGACGAGCGCGCGGCCGACCACGTTGTTGGCGGCGCCGTCGGTCAGCGAGATCGAGTGCACGTCGACGCTGAAGCGCGCGGTGCCGCTGGCATCGGCCACGAGGCTGGGCAGCTCGCCGGCGTGGCTGCCGGGCGCGCTGAACTTGCCGTGCGTGCCGCCGGCCGGATTGAAGTGGCCGCCGGAAGCGTTGCCGTTGTCGCCGCAGTCGCCCTTTTCATGGATGTGGAAGCCGTGCTCCGTGCCCGGCGCGAAGCCGCGCACCTCGCCGGCCACGCGCACGCCGTGATCGAGCGCGGTGAAGGTCACGTTGCCCGTGGTCGGGTTGGGCGAGATCGCGCCGGTCGGCGCCAGGCTGGCGATGGCGCTCGCCTTCCCTCCCAGCGTGCCGCAGCCCGCCAGCAGGCTGGCTGCTGTTGCGATGGCAAGGGCGGGGACGATGAGGCGAGGGAACATGGCTACTCCTTGGTTGAAGAATCGGATGAAGATGCCGCAGGGTATACCGGAGCTGCCGGCCCGCCGCAATCGGGTGGCGCCGACAGCCGGTGTGCTGCCGCACTGGCTTGCGCCAGTCTGACCAGTCGCGCCAGCGCCGCGTCGTGGATCGAATGGCGCCGCAGCTCCAGCAAGGTCTGCTGCGCGTAGTCCAGCGAGCTGCCGTAGCGGCCGGCCGCGTTGGCGAAGATGTGGCGGTAGCGCTCGTCGTCCAGCGTGCCGGTGAAATTGGGGCTGCGCCGCGACAGCGTGAAGGCCAGCGCCCGCACCGAGCCGTGGGGGGTGGTGCAGTCGAGCCACCTCGGGTCGTAGACGCCCGTCGGCATCTCGCGCAGCCACAGCCGGCCCAGCGTCTCCAGGCCATCGGCCGCCGGCACGCGAAACACCATGCCGCGGCAGCTGCCGCCCGAGAGCAGCCCGAACACCAGGCCGGGGTTCTCGACCGTGCCGCGGTTGACGCGGCTCCACATCTTGAGCGCCCGGTGCCAGCCGTGCACCCGGGCGGGATGGCGCTCGATGAAGCCGAACTCCGGGCGCCAGATCAGCGAGCCGTAGCCGAACACCCAGAGATCCTCGTGGCCGCCCCATTCGTCGATCACGCGATCGAGCATCGGTTTCGGGTCGCGCAGGGGCTTGGGCAGGGGGTCGAGCCCGGGCGGGCCGGGATTGCCTTCGGGCTGCAACGCAGCCGCGCCTAGAATTTCGCCGTCATGGTTCACCGCACCATTATTTACCGACCCCTCAGTTACGGAGTTCGACCGATGTCAGCAGTCGCCGACGACGAGAGCCAGCAGAATTTCATTCTTGCGTTCGTGCTGGGGCTGATCGCCCTGGTGATCATGTTCGTGATTGGCATCGTGCTCTACAGCCACAACCACACGGCGCGCCCGGCAACGGCCATGGCCGCCGCGCCGGCGACGACCGTGGCCGTGGTGACCGAGACCGTGTCGGTGGTCATCCCCGACGGCGCCAGCATCCGCGTCGTGGGCGACACGGTGAACTTCTATTTCGCCACTGCCAGTGCCGACCTGGCCCCGCGCGCGGCCGAGGCGCTTGCCGCGGTGATCAAGGGCGTGGAGGCCGGTCGCAGGGCGGTGGTCTCGGGCTTCCACGACACCACCGGTGAGCCGGCCCTCAACGAGCAACTGGCGCAGAAGCGCGCCGAGATCGTGCGCGATGTCCTCACCGGCCTGGGCGTGCCGGCCGCGAAGATCGACCTGCGCAAGCCCGCCGTGACCACCGGCTCGGGAAGCGATGCGCAGGCGCGCCGCGTCGAAGTCAAGCTGATCGATTGAAGGCGACTTCGCAATGCAGATATAAGCCCGGCGCACCCGGGCTTTTTCATTCGGGCTTGTTACCATCGCCCCTCGAGCCGCTCGTCCGCTGCGGCCCCCGGCAGACCTGGCAGAGCGACATACCCCATGACCCCACATCCCACCGTCCGCGATGTCACCGAACGCATCCGTGCGCGCAGTCTCGACCCGAGAAGCGCCTACCTCCAGCGACTGAACGAGATCCGCCAGCGCGACCGCGGCTCCGACCGCATGGGCTGCGCCAACGTCGCGCATGCGGTGGCCGGCATCCCGGCTGCCGACAAGATCAAGGTGGTGGCCGAGCGTGCGCCCAACATCGGCGTCGTCACCGCCTACAACGACATGCTCTCGGCCCACGCGCCGTACCAGGGCTATCCCGACATCATCAAGCATGAGGCGCGCCGCCTCGGCGCCACGGCGCAAGTAGCGGGCGGCGTGCCCGCGATGTGCGACGGCGTCACGCAGGGCACGTCGGGCATGGAGCTGAGCCTGTTCAGCCGCGACGTGATCGCGATGGGGACGGCCGTGGCGCTGACGCACGACATGTTCGACGCGGCGCTGCTGCTCGGCGTGTGCGACAAGATCGTGCCGGGCCTGCTGATCGGCGCGCTGCATTTCGGGCATCTGCCCACCGTCTTCGTGCCCGCGGGCCCGATGCCATCGGGCCTGTCGAACAGCGCCAAGGCCAAGGTGCGCGAGCAGGCGGCGCAGGGGCTGGTGGGCCGCCAAGGCCTGCTCGACGCGGAGATGCAGGCCTATCACGCGCAGGGGACCTGCACCTTCTACGGCACTGCCAACAGCAACCAGATGCTGCTGGAGGCGATGGGCCTGCATGTGCCAGGCACCGCCTTCATCCAGCCCGGCGATGCCATGCGCGAGGCGCTCACGCGCGAGGCGGTGCGCACCGTGCTCGGGCGCGCGGCGGAAAAGCCCTATGCCGTGCCGCCGATCGGCGAGCTGGTCGACGAGCGCGCCATCGTCAACGCCATGGCCGCGCTGCTCGCCACCGGCGGCTCGACCAACCACCTCATTCACTGGGTCGCGGTCGCGCGCGCGGCCGGCATCCTGATCGACTGGAACGACTTCTCCGAACTGTCCGAAGTGGTGCCGCTGCTCACGCGCGTCTATCCCAACGGCAGCGCCGACGTGAACGAGTTCCAGGCCGCGGGCGGCCCGGGCTTCGTGATCGGCGAACTGCTCGACGCCGGCCTGATGCATGCGGACGTGCTCACGGTGCGCGCCGCGGGCCTGCGCGAGTACGCGAACATCCCGAGCCTGGCCGGTGCGCCATCCGAGGAGCACGTGCTGAAGTGGCATCCCGCCGCGCCCTCGAAGAACGAGGCCGTGGCACGCCCTGCCTCGGCGCCCTTCAGCCCTACCGGTGGCCTGAAGCTGCTGAGCGGCAACCTGGGCCGCAGCGTGATCAAGGTGTCCTCCGTGCCGGACGACCGGCATGTGATCGAGGCGCCGGCGCGCGTCTTCGACTCGCAAGGCGCGCTGCAGCAGGCCTTCAATGCCGGCGAACTGGAGCGCGACGTGGTCTGCGTGGTGCGCTGGCAGGGGCCGCAGGCCAACGGCATGCCCGAGCTGCACAAGCTGACGCCGCCCCTGTCGGTGCTGCAGGGCAAGGGCTTCCGCGTGGCGCTGGTCACCGATGGCCGCATGAGCGGCGCCTCGGGCAGGGTGCCGGCAGCGATCCACGTCTCGCCGGAGGCCGCGGCCGGTGGCCCGCTCGCCAAGGTGCGCGACGGCGACCTGATCCGCCTCGATGCGGTGGCCGGCACGCTGGCCGTGCTGTTGCCGGCCGACGAATGGGCCGAGAGAGAAACCGCAACCATGCCCGATGCCCTGCGCACCGAGAACGGTCACGGCCTTGGCCGCGACCTGTTCGCCGGCATGCGCCGCAATGCCTTGACCGCCGAAGAAGGAGCCTGCACATGGCTGTAGAAACGAAGACCCTCACCGCCCTCGAGGTGATGCGGGATGCGCCCGTGATCCCCGTGATCGTGCTGCACGACGTCAAGGACGCGGTGCCGCTGGCGCGTGCGCTGGTGGCCGGGGGCATCCGCATGCTCGAGGTGACGCTGCGCACGCGCGAGGCCCTCGAATGCATCGAGATCATCGCCAAGGAGGTGCCCGATGCGGTGCCCGGGGCCGGCACCATCCGCAGCGCGGCCGATGCCCAGGCTTCGGCGCTGGCCGGCGCCAGGTTCGGCGTGAGCCCGGGCTACACGCGCGCGGTCGGCAAGGCCTGCCACGACCTCGGACTGCCGCTGCTGCCCGGCGTGGCGACGGGCAGCGAGATCATGCTGGCCGAAGAGGACGGCTTTACCGAGCTCAAGTTCTTCCCGGCCGTGCAGGCCGGAGGGATCGCCATGCTCAAGGCCTGGCAAGGTCCATTCTCCGAAGTGAAGTTCTGCCCCACGGGCGGCGTCACGGCGGCCAATGCGCACGAGTTCCTGTCGCTCGCCAACGTGGCCTGCGTCGGCGGCTCGTGGATCGTGCCCACCGATGCAATTGCTGCGGGCGACTGGGGCCGCATCGAGGCGCTGGCGCGCGAGGCGAGCCAGCTCGCACGATGAACGGCGACTTCGATCCGGGCGATCTCAAGGTCATCGCCTTCGACGTCTTCGGCACCGTGGTCGACTGGTATGCCGGCATTGCCGCCGAGGCCGAGCGCCTGCTGCCCGGCATCGACGGCGGCGCCTTCGCGCTGGCCTGGCGCGCCGGCTACCAGCCGGCGATGAAGAGCGTGATGGAGCGGCTGGCAGCGGGCGAGGGCGGCTTCACGCTGCTCGACGAGCTGCACATGGGCATGCTCGAAGGCGTGCTGCGCGACTTCAGCGTCGAGCCGCTCGACGCGGCGCGCAAGCGCGAGCTCAACAAGGCCTGGCACCGGCTGCCGGCCTGGCCTGACGCGGTCGAGGGGCTGGCGCGGCTCAGGCGCAAGTACATTGTCTGCACGCTGTCCAACGGCAACATCGGCCTCTTGACGGAGATGGCCAAGAACGCCGGCCTGCCCTGGGACTGCGTGCTGTCTGCCGAGGTCTTCAAGGCCTACAAGCCCGATCCGCGCACCTACCTCGGCGTGGCCGCGGTGTTCGACGTGACGCCCAGCCAGGTCATGCTGGCCGCGGCGCACCACGACGACCTGGCCGCGGCGCGCGGCTGCGGCCTGCGCACCGGCTACATCGAGCGTCCGTTGGAATTCGGACCGGATCGGCCCAAGGACGTCTCGCCACGCGCCGACAACACGCTGCATGCACGCGATATCGGGGCGCTGGCGGATCTGCTGGGCTGTTGACTGAAGAAGGGCGCGCGGCTCAGCGCAGCCCCGCGCCGCCGGCTTCGTTGGCGCGCTGGATGAGCTCTATCTTGTACCCGTCAGGGTCCGTCACGAACGCGATCACCGTGGTTCCGCCCTTCACCGGCCCCGGCTCGCGCGTGACGTTGCCACCCGCGGCCCTGATCTTCTCGCAGGCCGCATAGGCGTCGGGCACGCCCAGCGCGATGTGGCCGTAGGCCGTGCCCAGCTCGTACTTGTCGGTGCCCCAGTTGTAGGTCAGCTCGATCTCGGCCTGTGCCGGGTTGCCCTCGTAGCCGACAAAGGCCAGGCTGTACTTGTATTCGGGATTCTCGGAGGTGCGCAGCAGCTGCATGCCGAGCACGCGGGTGTAGAAGTCGATGGAGCGCTGCAGGTCGCCGACGCGCAGCATGGTGTGGAGAAATCGCATGTCGTGGGGTGTGGGGAGTTGTCGTGGCTCGGGATTGTCGTGTCAGTTGCGGCCGGCGGGTGTCGGCAGATGCGCATTCATCTTCTTCTGCGCCCTTCGCTAGCCGGCCCAGCGCGTGAGCCGGCCGTTGTGCATCAGGCCGATGTGGTCGGCCATGGCCTGCGCCTCGGTCTCGTTGTGCGTGACGAGCACCGCCGTCTGGCCGGCGGCCTTGAGGATCTCGCGCACTTCGACGGTGAGCCGTTCTCGCGTTGCCGCATCGAGGTTGGAGAAGGGCTCGTCCAACAGCAGCAGTGCGGGCGAGGGCGCGAGCGCGCGGGCCAGCGCGATGCGCTGCTGCTGGCCGCCGGAGAGCTCGTGCGGATAGCGTCCGCCGGACTCGGCCAGCCCGACCAGCGCGAGCATCTCGGCCACGCGTGCGCGCTGCTCCCCCTGAGGCCGCCGCCGCAGGCCGAAGCCCACGTTCTGCGCGGCCGTGAGGTGCGGGAACAGCGCGTATTCCTGGAACATCATGCCGACCCGCCGCTGCTCGGGCGGGAGGTGGACCTTGGCGGAGGACAGCAGCCGCTCGCCGAGGCGGATGCTGCCAGCGCGCACGGGTTCGAAGCCCGCGATGGCGCGCAGCACCGTGGTCTTGCCGCAGCCGGAGGGGCCGAGCAGACAGCCGATGCGGCCCGCGTCGAGCGTGAGCGAGAAGCCGTCGACCACGGTGTGCAGGCCGCGTGCGCTTTCGTAGGCGAGGCGCACGTCATCGAGTTGCAGGGCGGCGCTCATTCCGGAAGCTCCTCGATCCGCACGGCGCCCACTCCGTTGCGTGCCAGCAGTATCACGGGCAGCAGCCCCGCGACGACGATCGCGAGCGCGGCGATCGCGCCCTCCTCGTAGGTGCCGCGCGCGGCCTCGGCGTAGAGCCAGGTCGCCAGCGTGTCGAAGTTCGCGGGCCGCAGCAGCAGGGTAGCGGGCAGCTCCTTCATCGCATCGACGAAGACCAGCAGCGCGCCGGCCGCGATCGCCGGCCGCAAGAGCGGCAGGTGCACGCGGCGCAGGGTGCCGGCCGCGCTTTCGCCGAGCAGCCGCGAGGCCTGCTCGAGGGCGGGCGGGATGCGCGCGAGCCCGGCCTCGATGCCGCCCACCGGCATCGCCAGGAAGCGGATCGCGCAGGCGACCACCAGCACGATGCCGGCGCCCATCAGCGGCAGGCCTTCGCGGCCCAGCAGCTTCCCAACCAGGGCATCGAAGCCAAGGGCCGGCGTGAGCAGGCCGATGGCCAGCACCGTGCCGGGAAGCGCATAGCCCAGCGTGGCGACACGGGCCTGCCAACGCGCACGGTTGATCGTCGAGCCCTGGCTGCGTACCGCCCAGGCCACCACGAGGCCCGCGGCCACGGTGGTCAAGGTCACGCCGGTCGCCAGGGCCAGGGTGTTGCCCAGGCTGGCGAGCAGGCCGTCGGAGATGCCGCCGCCCAGGCGCAGCCGCTTGGCCGTCTCCCAGAGCAGGTAGAGCGCGGGCGCGACGAAGCCGATCGCGACCGGCAGCGCGGCCGCGATGCAGGCAAGCCAGGCCGCCGCGCCATGCAGGCGGCGCGGCTCGATGCCGCGCATGCGCTGTGCCGAGCCGAAGCGCTGGTGGCGCCGGCCATGGCGCTCGAGCAGCACCAGCGCCACCACGACGAGCAGCATGGCGCAGGCGATCTGCGCGGCGCCCGCCAGGTCGGAGCGCGTGATCCAGGTGGTGTAGACCGCCACCGTCAGCGTCTGGATGCCCAGGAACTCGGAGGCACCGATGTCGTTGAGCGTTTCCAGCAGCGCCAGGCTCACGCCGACGGCGAGCGCCGGCCGGGCCAGCGGCAGCGCGACGCGGAAGAAGGCGCCGGCCGCGCCCTCGCCGAGCGTACGGGCGGCCTCCATCAGGTGGGCGGGCTGGGTCATGAACATGGCGCGCGCCGTCATGTAGACATACGGGTAGAGGACGAAGCCGAGCACCAGGATCGCACCCGGCATCGAGCGCAGGTCCGGCAGGCGGAACTGCCGCGGGCTGTCGAAGCCCAGGGCCCAGCGGATCGCGCCCTGCACCGGGCCGATGGGATGCAGCAGGTCCAGGTAGGCGAAAGCCACGATGTACGTCGGCATGGCCAGCGGCAGCAGCAGCGCCCAGTGCAGCACCCGGCGGCCCGGGAAATCGCAGACCGTGACCAGCCAGGCGCAGCCGGTGCCGATCAGCAGCACCAGCGCGCCCACGCCGGCAAGCAGCAGCGCGGTGTTGAGCGCAGCCTGCGGCAGCACGTGCCGCGCGAGGTGCGTCCAGTGCGAGAAGTCGGCGCCGAACGCCAGCCAGGCCAGGCTGAGCACCGGCGCGAGCACGCCGAGGGCAATGACGACCGATGCAGCGCGCCAGACCGGTCCGACCGGTCTGAGAGCGGTCACTGGTCGAAACCGACCTTGTCCACCAGCGCGCTGGCCTGCTTGCGGTACTTGGCGATCTCGGCAATGGGCAGCGGGTCGATCTTCAGGTCGCCGATGCTGGCCGCGGTGATCGAGTCGAGCGCCACGCCCTTGCGCACCGGGTATTCGAAGTTGGTCTCGGCGTAGAAGGCCTGGGCCGGCTCGGACACAAGGAACTCGAGCAGCTTGACCGCGTTGGCGCGCTGCGGCGCGTTCCTGGCGACCGCGGCGCCGCTGACGTTGACGTGCGTGCCGCCGCTCTTCGAATTGGCGAAGGTCGGGCGGATCACCTTGATGGCCTCGCCCCACTTGCGCGCGTCGCTGCCTTCCTTGGCGCTCTTCATCTGGCCCACGTAGTAGGAGTTGGCCAGGCCAACGTCGCAGATGCCGCCCAGGATGTCGCGCGCCACGTCGCGGTCGCCGCCGGTGGCCTTGCGCGCCAGGTTCGCCTTGACGCCGCGCAGCCACTGCTCGGCCTTGGCCTCGCCATCGTGCGCGATCATCGAGGCGATCAGCGCCGTGTTGTAAGGATGCTGGCCGGAGCGGATGCAGACCTTGCCCTTGTACTTGGGATTGGCCAGGTCCTCGTAGCGGAAGGAGGTGATGGGCAGGCTCTTGTCGGCATAGAGCACGCGCGCGCGCATCGACAGCGAGAACCACTGGCCGTCGGCGCCGCGCAGGTTGGCGGGAATCGCCGACTCCAGTGCGGCCGATTTCACCGGCTGGGTGACGCCGCCCTCGACGAGGTCGACCAGGTTGCCGATGTCGACCGTCATCAGCACGTCGGCCGGGGAGCGGGTGCCCTCGGCCTTGACGCGTTCGAGCAGCCCGTCCTTGATGAACACCGTGTTGACCTTGACGCCGCTCTGCGTGCTGAAGGCCGTGAGCAGCGGCTGGATCAGGCCGGGCTCGCGCGTGGTGTAGATCGTGACTTCCTCGGCGGCAAAGGCCGGTGCGGCGAGCCAGCCGGTGCCGGCGAGGGCGATGCAAGCCAGGGTGCGGGCGCCGCGGGCGCGCGAAATGGTGCTCATGGGTTCCTCCGTGGGATCTGGGGATTTGGATGTGGTGAGGGTGACCAGCAGCCCTCTTGGCGCTGATACGAATCATTATCACTGTTGCTTCGAGCTTGCAGGCACATTGTCCTTAGGAGGCCGGTGGCGTCTCGCGGCCCGGGCTTGCATCGCCTGCGCTTCGGCCGGCCTCGGCTTCGCTTGCTGTTGTTCCGCTGTGCAGTACCGGGCTTTGGACGTTCCCTCATTCTTCGTTCAAAAAACTGCTTAGCGGAATAAGATTCCGCAAATCGCCATCCCAGGCGACCCGACAGGACGGAGACATGACGAGTTTTTCTCCCGGCACCGCCTCGGCGCCCATTCGCATTCATCAGCTGCTCGACGGCTGGGCGCACAGCCAGCCTCACGCGCCGGCGCTGAAGGATGCCGATGTCGCGCTCAGCTACCTGGACCTGAAGGAAGCCTCCGAATCGGCGGCCCGCCAGTTGTCCGAGCTGCAGGTGCGTGCCGGCGACCGCGTGCTGGTGGTGGGCGAGAACTGCGCGGCCATCGGCGTGCTGGTGCTGGCCCTCAGCCGGCTCGATGCGTGGTCGATCGTGGTCAACGCGCGGCTGTCGGCGCGCGAGATCGACACTTTCATCGAGCACGCCGGCGCCCGCCGCGTGATCTACACCTGCCATGTGTCGGCCGATGCGCAGAAGCACGCGCAGCGCCACGGGGCCCTGGCGCAGGCTTGGGACGGGATCGGCACCCTCTGGGTCGGCCCGCTGGCCGGCGAGGTGCGGCCCGAGCCCTGCGCGCAGGCGCCGCAGGAGCAGGTAGCTGCGCTGATCTACACCTCCGGCACCTCGGGCGCGCCCAAGGGCGTGATGCTCACCCATGCCAACCTGATGTTCGCGGCGGCCAGCGCGCGCGAGATCCGCGGCCTCGGCCCGGGCGACCTGATCTACGGCGTGCTGCCGATGGCGCATGTGGTGGGCCTTTCGACCCAGTTCCTCGGCTGCATCGCGAGCGGGGCGGCTCTGCTGCTGGAGCCGCGCTTCTCGCCGGCCGCCCTGGCGCAGGCGCTGGCGCAGCAGGGCGTGACCGCCTTCACCGGCGTGCCGGCGATGTTCGCCAAGCTGCTGGACTGGGCCCGCGAGAGGGGACAGGCGCTGCAGGCGCCGGCCCTGCGCTTCGCATGCGTGGTCGGCTCGCCGCTCACGCCCAGCCTGAAGGCCGGCGTCGAGGCCGCGCTCGGGCTGCCGCTGCACAACGGCTACGGCCTGACCGAGACCGCGCCCACCGTGGCGCAGACCCGCATCGAGGCCCCCCGGCAGGACTGCACCGTCGGCTTCGCGCTGCCCGGCGTGCAGGCGCGCGTCGTGGACGCGGCCTCGGGTGCCGAGCGGGCCGCCGGCGAGATCGGCGAGCTGCGGGTGCGGGGCCCCAACCTCATGAAGGGCTATTACCGAAACGAAGCGCTGACGCGCGAGGCGATCGACGACGAGGGCTGGTTCAACACCGGCGACATGGCGCGCCGCGATGCCGACGGGGCGCTGCACATCGTGGGACGCAGCAAGGAGCTGATCATCCGCTCGGGCTTCAACGTCTATCCGGTGGAGGTCGAGCAGGTGCTCAATGGCCATCCGGCGGTGGTGCAGTCGGCCGTGGTGGGACGTACGGTGGAGCACAACGAGGAGGTGGTCGCCTTCGTCGAGCTGGTGTCGCACGCGCAGCTGGGCGAAGAGGCGATGCGGCAGTACCTGCGCGAGCGGCTGTCGCCTTACAAGGTGCCGAGCGAGATCCGCTTCCTCGCCCAGCTGCCGGCTGCACCCACCGGCAAGATCCTGAAGAGCGAACTGAAGACCCTGGCCCTGCAGCGCATGAAATGACGCTCACCCCCAGGTTGGCTCACTTCGTGTATCCGCCCACCCCCTACCGGGGGCAACACCAGCGGCCCGGCAAAGCCGGTTCCGCAGTGTTCCCCGAATGTCCATAACCGAAGGCACAAAGGATCCAGCATGGCACTCCCGGCACTCCTGAAAGACAAGCTCGCGCTGCCGCTGATCGGCTCGCCGCTGTTCATCATCTCCAACCCCGACCTGGTGCTGGCCCAGTGCCTGGCCGGCGTGGTGGGCTCCTTCCCGGCCCTCAATGCGCGGCCGAAGGAGCTGCTGGACGAATGGCTCGCGCACATCACGGCCACGCTGGATGCGGCCCGCGCGGCCGAGCCAGCGCGCCGTGTCGCGCCCTTCGCGGTCAACCAGATCGTCCATTCCTCCAACGACCGGCTCGACCACGACATGGACCTGTGCGTGAAGCACCGCGTGCCGATCGTCATCACCAGCCTGTCGGCGCCCACGGACTACGTGGCGCCGGTGCACGCCTATGGCGGGCTGGTCTTCCATGACGTGACCAACGTCAAGCATGCGCAGAAGGCGCTCGCGGCCGGTGTCGACGGCCTCATCCTCGTGTGCGCGGGGGCCGGCGGCCATGCCGGCACGATGAGCCCCTTCGCGCTGGTGGCCGAGGTGCGGCGCTTCTTCGACGGGCCGATCGCGCTGTCGGGCTCGATCACCTCGGGCGCGCACGTGGCCGCGGCGCTGGCCATGGGGGCGGACCTGGCGTATGTCGGCACGCGCTTCATCGCCACGCCCGAGGCCAATGCGCAGGAGGCCTACAAGCAGATGATCGTCGACAGCGCCGCGGCCGAGGTGACCTATACGCCGCTCTTCACCGGCGTGCACGGCAACTACCTGGCGCGCAGCATCGCCGCCGCCGGCCTGGACCCGGCGCAGCTGCCCACGGCCGACAAGACATCGATGAACTTCGGCACCACGCGCGTCAAACCCTGGAGGGACATCTGGGGTGCGGGGCAGGGCGTGGGCAACATCGACGACGTGCTGCCCACGGCAGAGCTGGTGCGGCGCATGACACGCGAGTACCGCGGTGCCCTGGCGCAGATGGCCGCCTGAGCGCACGATTCACACAAACACCCCAAGGAGACCGAACATGAGCGACAAGAAAGCCATCCTCGTCATTGGCGCCGGCGACGCAACGGGCGGCGCCATCGCGCGCCGCTTCGCACGCGAGGGCTACATCGCCTGCGTCACGCGGCGGCAGGCCGACAAGCTGCAGCCGCTGGTCGACCAGATCAAGGCCGAGGGCGGCCAGGCGCACGGCTTCGGCAGCGATGCGCGCAAGGAGGAAGAAATGATCGCGCTGGTCGAGCAGATCGAGCGCGAGATCGCGCCGATCGAGGTGGCGGTCTTCAACATCGGCGCCAACGTGCGCTTCGGCATCACCGAGACCACCGCCCGCGTGTACCAGAAGGTGTGGGAGATGGCCTGCTTCGGCGGCTTCCTGATGGGGCGCGAAGTCGCCAAGGCGATGCTGCCGCGCGGACGCGGCACCATCATCTTCACCGGCGCCACCGCCAGCCTGCGCGGGCGCGACGGCTACGCGGCCTTTGCCGGCGCCAAGCATGCGCTGCGCGCGCTGGCGCAGAGCATGGCGCGCGAGCTGTGGCCCAAGGGCATCCACGTCGCGCATCCGGTGATCGACGGCGCCATCGACACCGAGTTCATCCGCACCACCTTCCCCGAGCGCTACGCGCTGAAGGAGCAGGACGGCATCCTGCAGCCCGACAGCATCGCCGACGCCTACTGGCAGATCCACAAGCAGCCGCGCAACGCCTGGACGCACGAGACCGAGCTGCGCCCCTGGCTGGAAAGCTGGTGAGAGAAAGAAAAGGAGCAGCGCCATGACCGTCCCCGTCCAGTTCCTGTTCGACTTCGGCAGCCCCAATGCCTACCTGTGCCACCGCGTGATCCCCGCGATCGAGGCGCGTTGCGGCGTGAAGTTCGAATACGTTCCCGTCCTGCTTGGCGGGATCTTCAAGCTCAGCGGCAACCGCTCGCCGGCCGAGGCCTTTGCGGGCATCCCGAACAAGCGCGCCTACGACCAGCTGGAGATCAAGCGCTTCGTCGCGAAGCACCAGCTCGATCGTTACCGGCACAACCCCCACTGGCCGGTCAACACGCTGCAGATCATGCGCGGCGCGGTGGCGGCGCAGAAGCAGGGCTGCTTCGAGCGCTACGTCGAGGCCGTCTACGTGGCCATGTGGGAGGAGGGCCGCAACATGGAAGACGCCGAGGTCATCGTGCGCACGCTGAACGAGGCGGGGCTCGACGGCCAGCGCCTCTACGCCGGCACGCAGGACCCGGAGGTGAAGGGCACGCTCATGGCCAACACCCAGTCCGCCTTCGAACGCGGCGCCTTCGGCTCGCCGACCTTCTTCGTCGGCGACGAGATCTTCTTCGGCAAGGACCGCCTGCGCGAGGTCGAGGAAGAGATCGTGCGCCAGGGCGCCGCCGCTTAAGCACACCCATCCACGGAGTCCTCATGAAAAGACGTGAGCTCATGCGAGCCATGGGCGTGCTCGCCCTCGCGCATCCTTCGGCGGTGCCCACGGCATTCGCCCAGGAAGATCCTGCCGTCTATCCGTCGCGCCCGATCCGCGTGATGATCGGCTTCGCGCCCGGGGGCTCGACCGACACGCCGGTGCGCGTGCTCGCCGAAGCCGTCTCGAAGATCCTGCGGCAGCCGGTGGTGATCGAGAACAAGCCGGGAGCGGCGGGCGTGATCCCCACCCAGCTGCTGCAGGCGGCCGCGCCGGACGGCTACACGTTGGCCATCGCACCGGCGGGCGTCTATCGGCTGCCCTACACCACCGATCTCAAGTGGAACCCTGCCACCGACCTCCGCTACGTGATCGGCCTGAGCGGCTATGCCTTCGGCACCGTGGTGCCGGCCTCATCGCCGATCCGCAGCATGGCCGAGTACATCGCCTACGCCAAGGCGAACCCCGAGCTGCTCACCTACAGCAGCCCCGGCGTGGGAACCACCAACCACCTGACGATGGAGCAGTTCTCGCGGGCCGCCGGCGTGAAGCTCAACCACGTGCCGTACAAGGGCTCGGCCGAATCGCTGCAGGCGCTGCTGGCCGGCCACGTGCAGTCGGCCGCCGAGACCTCCGCCTGGGTGCCGTACGTCGAAAGCGGCAAGCTGCGCCTGCTCGCCGTGTGGAGCGACAAGCGCATGGCGCGCTTTCCCGAGGTGCCGACACTGAAGGAGCTGGGCATCGACATCGTCCAGACCTCGCCATGGGGCCTGGTCGCGCCGAAGGGCACGCCACAGAAGACCCAGGCGCGGCTGCACGATGCCTTCAAGCAGGCCATGGAGATGCCGGCCTTCAAGGAGGCGCTCGCGCGTTTCGACATGGAGCCCGCCTACCGCGATCCGGTGCAATACCAGCGCTTCGCGGTCGAATCGATGAAACGCGAGAAGGAAATCCTCGACACCCTCGGGCTGAGCCGCAAGTAGACGGCAACGCGCCCATTCACCAGGAGACAAGCATGAAGACGACACGGCGATTCTTGGGAGCCGCGGCCATCGCGGCGCTGTACACGTTGGGCGGCCCAACGGCGACCGCGTGGGCGCAGGACACATCGGGCTTCCCCGCGCGGCCCATCAAGATCATGCTCGGCTTTCCGCCGGGCGGCTCGACCGATTCGCCGATGCGCGTGCTGGCGGAGGACGCCTCGAAGATCCTCAAGCAGCCGGTCGTGATCGAGAACAAGCCGGGCGCGGCCGGCCTGATGCCGGCCCAGCTGCTGCAAGGCGCGCAGCCCGATGGCTACACGGTGGGCGTGATCCCGGCCAACCTGTTCCGGCTGCCCTACACTGGCACCATCAACTGGAACCCGGCCACCGACCTGCGCTACGTGATCGGCCTCACCTCCTTCGTCTACGGCATCGTGGTGCCGGCTGCGTCGCAGATCAAGACCATGGACGACTATGTCGCCTACGCCAAGGCGCATCCCGGCGAGCTGACCTATGCCACGCCCGGCGCCTACCTCGCGCAGCACCTGGCGATGGAGCAGGTGGCGCGCATCAAGAACATCAAGCTGAGCCACGTGCCCTACAAGGGCACGGCCGAGTCGCTGCAGGCGGTGGTGGGCGAGCACGTGATGTCCGCGGCCGAGACCTCCGGCTGGGGCCCCTATGTGGAGAGCGGCAAGCTGCGCTTGCTGGTCACCTTCGGCGAGAAGCGCATGAGCCGCTTCCCCGATGTGCCCACCTTGAAGGAAGCCGGCATCGACATCCCGCCGCCGTCCGCGGCCTGGGGGCTGGCGGTGCCGAAGAACACGCCCGCCGCGGTGGTGGCGAAGCTGCACGACGCCTTCAAGCAGGCGATGGAGCAGCCGGGCTTCCGCAACGCGCTGGCGCAGTACTACATGGAGCCCGTCTACATGAGCTCGGCGCGCTACCAGCAGTTCGCGGCCGAGTCGACGCAGCGCGAGAAGCAATTGCTCGATGCGATCGGGTTCGTGCGGGAGAAGTAGGCGGGATCAGGTCACCCATCCGCCCGCGACCGGCAAGGTCTGGCCATACATGAAGTCGCTTTCCGGCCCGGCGAGGAACAACATGGCCTGGCCGCACTCGCGCTGCGTTCCCAGTCGCCCGGCCGGGCACTCGGCAAGGCGCACCCGAAACTCCTCCGTCTGCTGATACGCGGCCGAGAAATAGGTGGGGTTGTCGATGAAGGTCTGCGCGGTGGCGTTCACATGAACGTTCGGCGCCACCTCCAGGGCCACGTTGCGCATGTACGCCAGCTGCGCGCCTCGGGCGGCGGCGTACATGGCGACGCCGCCGGGACGGCCGCGCAGGGCATTGGCGCTGCCGGCCACCACGATCTTGCCGCTGCGCCTTTCGATCATCTGGGGCAACACGGCGCGCACGAGGCGGTGCAATGGGTAGTACAGCGCCTCCATCAGCCGCTGCATCTCATCGTCGCTGCCGTCGATGGCTGGCCCTGCCTTGAAGGGAACCGCAAGATTCGCGATCAGCACGTCGACGTGCCCGGCTTCGCGCACCAGGGCGTCGGCAGCGAGCGGCGGCGACAGGTCGCGCGTGTCGGCGATCACATGCGCTCCCGCTTCCCGGAAGACCTCGACGATCCCCTCGCCGCAGCATTCGTCGGCCTGGGTGACCAGGACCCGTCGACCCGCCAGGCGTGCGCTCATGAATGAATCGTTCCGCCGTCGACGTTGATGATCTGCCCGTTGACGTAGCTCGATGCCGGACTGCAAAGGAACTCGATGACGGTGGCGACTTCGCGAGGTTCAGCGAAGCGCCGGATCGGAATCTCGGACATCAGCTTGTCTGCGCGATCGGCAATCAACTGGCGCGACATCGGGGTCAGGATGATGCCGGGTGCGACTGCATTGACGTGCACGGCCGGGGCAAATCGGCGTGTCATGGCTCGCACCATCCCGGCGATCGCGCCCTTGGCGGCCGAATAGGCAATGCGGTCGAGTCCGCCCCGGCGGAACGCCAGCGAGCAGGCGAAGACCGCTCGCGTCGGCAGCTCCGCAGTGCCAGCGCAATGCGCATGGAACAGCCGCCCCAGCTGGTAGCCGTTGCGCACATTGGCCGACATCGTCTCGTCGAACAGGGTCAGATCGGCCGTGTCCTCCGGGTCGGGCAACGAAATGCCGGCCAGATGGATCAGCGCGTAGGGACGAGGGCCATCCCTCAGGGCCCGCAGGCAGTCCTCCTGGTCGGCCAGCCCGTTCGTCTGGACCTGCAGCTCTTCGGGCGCGCCCAGGGCTTGCGCCGCGCGCTCCAGCGCGTCGGCCGAGCGGTCCACCAGGCGGACGCGCGCACCTGCTTCGAGGAAGACGCGCGCGCTCTCCACGCCGATGCCGCCGGCGCCGCCGGTGATGAGAATGGTCTTGTCGGAATAGAAGGTCACGGCAGGTCCTCGGATCGATCGGGTGGTGTGGCTTGCTTGCGCTTGTCGAAGAACTGAAGGATCTCGGCAGCGGCATAGTCGGGGCGCTCGAATGCCACGAAGTGGCCCGCGTTCTCGACGATGGCGACATCCACGTCGGAAAAGTAGTCGCCCAGCCTGTCGGTGAACTCGGGCAACAGCACAGGGTCGCTGGCACCCCAGCGCACACAGGCCGGCGTTTCGATGCGGGACAGGGAAGGCGGGCCTTCGCGCATCAGGCGCTCGCGGTAGGGCTGCATGGCCTTGTACCAGTTGAAGCTGCCTTGGAGATTGCCCGGGCGCAGGTAGCTGTCGACCCACGCTTCGAGGTCCTCATCGAAGGCCCCCGGCGCATGCGACCAGTGATCGAGGCAATGCTTGAGATAGCGCCTGCAGCTGGCGCGGTCCGACGACAGCCACTCGGCGACCCAGGGCAACTGGTTGAAATACTGGTACCAGGACTCCCGGATGACGCGAGGGTCTGCCCATCGATCACCGATCCCGGGATAGGGGCAGTCAAAGAAGAACAGTCCGGACAAGCGGGCGGGCTCCCTACGGGCGTAGCCCTGAGCGATGTTCGCGCCAGAGTCGTGGCTCACCAGGCCGACGCCTTCGAGTTCCAGACCGTCGATCAAGCCTGCCAGATCGGCGATGTGCAGGTCGAGCGAATAGCTTTCCGATGCTTCGCCTGCCGGCTTGCCCGACTCGCCGAAACCCCGGAGGTCGTAGGCAATGACGTCGTGGTGGCGTGCCAGCAGCGGGATGATCTTGCGCCAGGTGCGCCAGAACTCCGGCCAGCCGTGAATGAGCACGAGAGGTGCGCCTTGCCCGCACCGCACGTAGTGCAATTGCACGCCCCCGGCATCGACGAAGCCGTCCGCGAGCCCCTCGATCCCATGGGCCATGTCCATCACGCCATCTCGCTGGCGATGGTCTGGAAGTCCTGCTCGCGCAACATCTTCCAGACCCGGCCCCTGATCTCGACGAAGCTGGGCAGGTCCATCACGTCCTCGATGCGCTCGTGCGTCGCCCATCGTTCCGCCTGGCGGATCTTGGCCACGTCGATGTCGGCCACGATCTCGCCGCCATTGCGGCTCATCACGACAACCCGATCGGCAAGGTATACCGCCTCCTCGACCGCATGGGTGATGAACATGACCGTGCGTGGAGCAATGGCGCAAAGGCGAAGGAGCTCTTCCTGCATGACCGTGCGCGTCTGCGCGTCGAGGGCGCCAAAGGGCTCGTCCATCAGAAGGACGTCTGGCTCGAGCGCATAGGCGCGGGCGATTGCGACTCGCTGCTGCATGCCGCCCGACAGCTGGTGCGGATAGGCATCTTCCCTGCCTTGCAGGCCCATGAGCTGCAGGAAGTGTTGCACGCGCTCCTGGCGCTCGGCCTCGGGCGTGCCCTTGCAGCGCAACCCGAAGGCGATGTTCTCCGCCACGGTCTTCCACGGGAAAAGGGCGAACTGCTGAAAGACCACCGCGCGGTCGGGGCCAGGACCCTCGACATTCTTTCCGCCGACGTGCACCTGGCCGGACGTCGGTGCGTCCAGGCCGGCAGCAAGCCGCAGCAGCGTGGTCTTGCCGCAGCCCGACGGCCCGACGACCGCTACGAACTCGCGGTCGCGCACATGCAGGTCGATGTCGCGCAGAACCGCGGTAGCTGCACCGGCACGCGTGAACACGCGTTCGACTCGTTGAAACTGGATATCGCTCATGACAATCCTCTTGCCTGATCAGTCAGGCGCTCTCTCGGGGCACGATCTCGAAGCCGACATCGTGCACGGGGTGTTCAATCGTCTCGCCGCGCACGCGGCGCAAGGCCAGCTCGCCCGCCTTGCGGCCGATCTCGCGCTGCCGAACGTTGACGGTCGTCAACCGCGGACGGATCGCCCGGCCGAGGGGCGTGTCGTCGAAGCCGGCAATGGCCACGTCCTGCGGAACGCGGATGCCGAGCTGCGCGGCTTCGAGCACGAAGCCGGCGGCGATCATGTCGCTGGCGATGAAGATGGCTTGCGGGCGCTTCTTGCCTGGCGGCATCGCCTGGAATTCGCGGGCCAGCTCGGCGCCGCTTTCCAGTTCCATGGGGGCCGATCCGATCCATTCCTCGGTCGCCGGCAGGTTGGCCTCGGCCAGTGCCTGCCGGAATCCCTCCTCGCGGGCACGCGTACGCTCGTTGTCGGTCTGGATGCCTCCGCGGTACGCCAGCCGCGTGTGCCCCTTGGCGATCAGGTATCGCGTCATCTCGAGGCCTGCCTTGAAGTTCGAGAATCCGACCGCGACGTCCATCGGTTCGGGCCCCACGTTCCACGTCTCCACCACGGGCATGCCCGCCTTGCGCAGCATGGTGCGCGTGGCCCGGGTGTGGCTGAAGCCGGTAAGGATGACGGCGTCGGGGCGGTAGCCGAGCAGCCCGCGCAGCAGTTCCTCTTCGCGCTGCGCGTCGTATCCGCTGTGCGCGATGATCAACGAGAAGCCGGCGCCGTTCAGCACGTCATTGATGCCGTGGACCGTCTCGGCAAACACCGAGTTCGCGATGTTGGGCAGCATCAGTGCGACCAGCTTGCTTCCCCGCCTGGACAGGGCACGGGCGGTGTAGTCGGGCACATAGCCCAGCTCGGAAACGGCGCGCAGCACGGCTTCGCGAGTTTCCGTCGTCACGGAGCCATGGTTCGCCAGCACCCGCGAGACGGTGATGGGCGAGACGCCGGCATGCAGGCCGACGTCACGCATCGTCAGCGAGGATCGCTTGGGCAACTTCATTGGGCGTACCCGTTGCGGATGACCTGCATGAAGTTGGATGCGACCGCGCCGCTGTCGGTGAAGCGCTCTTCCCAGACCGCCAAGGCGTCGGCGTGGTCGGGCGCGAGCAACTGGCGCGAGAACGCCTCGACGCCGACGATGCCGCGATAGCCGCGTCGTGCGGCCTCCCGCACCAGGCGGGTCAGATCGAGCGACCCCTGCAAGGCGTCGCCGCGATGGCTCTGGTCGAGTTCGAGGTAGGCCAGCCGCGGCAAGGCAGCTTCGATGGCGGCGACGGGATCGGATTCGTCGATGCTCATGTGGAAGGTATCGAGGTGCAGGTAGACGTTGTCGTGCGCAACGGCCTCGAGGAAGGCCAGGGCGCGGCGGGTGTTGTACAACAAAGGCGTCTCGTAGCGGTTGACGACTTCCAGCGCCAGGCGCACGCCCGACCGTGCGGCATGTTCGGCCAGGCGGTGCATCGACTCGGCGGCCCGGGCGAAGGCGTCGTCGGGCAAGGGCCGCATGGCCTTGTGAATAGGGCCATAGAGAACGCCGCCGATCTGGCTGGAGCCCATGTCGCGTGCCAGGGCGACGGCCTGGCAGAGATGCTTCACGCCTCGCTCGCGCACGGCAGGGTCCGGATCGCCGATGTCCTTATCCGGTGAAAGTCCGCAGGTGTTGAGTGGCGCAAGGCCTTCGGTCTCGAACAGGCGCGCGAGCGCCTGCGGCTCGATATCCTCGAAGCGTCGCAAGGGCACTACGACGTGGTCGTAGCCGATGGCGGCGGCATGGGCCAGCGCGGGTGCGAGACCGGCCGGGCTCCAGTCAGGTCCCCACACCGCTGCATGGATGGCCGTTCGCACCGCGGTCATGCCGTTCCTGCCTCTTCTGCAAAGAAGCGGGCGTGGATATGCCGAAGCGCTTCCGCCGGCAGCGCTTCGCCGATGGCTTCTCCCGGATCGCCGCGCATGGTGTAGCCGCCGTCGACGGGCAGCAAGGTGCCCGTGATGAATCCGGAAGCCGGCAAGGCGAAGAAGGCGATGGCATGGCCGATTTCTTCCGGCAGGCCCCAGCGGCCGGCCGGGGCGCGGTCGGCATAGAGCGCGTAGTCGAGCATTCCGGCATCCAGGCGCGCCTGGAGCGTTTCGGTCAGGATGTACCCGGGCGCCACGGCATTGACCGTGATCCCCTGGCGCGCGACCTCCACCGCCAGCGACTTGGTGAAGCCGTTGATTGCGTGCTTGGCAATGGCGTAGCCGCTGCGAAACGGGAGGCCGAGCACGCCAAGCACCGAAGAGATGTTGATGATGCGGCCGAAGCCTCTGCCGGCCATGGCGGGTATCACGGCCTGGCTGCACAGGTAGGTACCCCGTACATGCACGTCGAACATGGCCTGCACGTCGTCGATGGGCATGTCCGCGACCGTCGCCAGGCGCGGCGTCATGATGCCCGCTGCGTTGACGAGCACGTCGATGCGCCCCAGGTCCGCCTCGCACCGGGCAATGGCTGTACGCACGGCTTCGGCATCGACGACGTTCGCGCCTGCCCATGCGGTGCGGACGCCGAACCGGCGTTGCAGCGCAAGAGCCGCGCGTTCCGCCGATCCGTGATCGAGGTCCACGATGGCGATATCCGCTCCGCGGCGTGCGCATTGGGCCGCCGTCGCGAAACCGATTCCCTGCCCGGCGCCGGTCACCAGTGTGACCAGCCCGGCGAGGCTGTCGATGCCGCCTTGCGGGGCGCCGATGGAGGATGAACTCATAGCGCGCCTGGCTTGCCCTCGGCAAAGGCCTTGAGCTTCGGGTTGCTGTTGATGTAGTTCAGCACGGCGGGGTTGATGTAGGCCTTGGCGTCCAGCACGTTGGGAATGGTGCCGGCACCCTTGAAGAACTCCGCCAGGCGTGTGCTCTCCTGGTCGAGCTTGCCCGGTCCGGCGGAGCGGTCGAACCACTTGAGCTGCTCGTCGAGGCTCCAGTAGCTGCGCGTCTCGATTTCGCCGATCATCTCCTCGGGCGAGAGGCTGACGCCGCCCTTGTCGTAGAACTTCTTCATCGACGCCAGCGTTGCCGCGCGATCGGTGCGCATGACGTTCATCCCGCGCAGGAACATGGCCGCGAACCGCGCAACCGTCTCGAGGTTCTCGGTGAGGTACTCGGGGCGCACCACCATATTGCCCGTCACCAGCACGCCAGCGCTTTGCCCGTCGCAAAGGAGCTTGCCGCCGTTCTTTTCCATGCGGGCGAAGTGCGGATACCAGACGGCGCCCACCGGGATGTCGCTGCCCTTGAAGGCGTCGACGATGGCACCGGGAGCAATGTTGACCGCCTTCACATCTCCTGGCTTGAGCCCCAGCTTGGCGAAGCAGGCCTGCGCCGCATAGTCCGAGGTGGAGTTGGCAGGTACGAGATACTGCTTTCCCTTGAGCGCCTTGACCGGATCGGCCTTGATCGCGCCGTAGTCGGTCGCCCGGGCGACGACGCCGTTGGCCCGCGAATCATCGATCAGGATCAGCACGGTCTGGAGGTTGAAGCGCGATGCGCCCAGCAACGCCGGCGGGCCGCCCATCAGACCGATGTCCCACGTCTTGGACGGCACTGCCGCCACCTGCTGGGCGCCGGCCACGAAGGAAGTCATGTTGCCCGGCTTGAGGCCTGCCTCGGCCCACCAGCCTTTGTCGTCGGCAAGCTGCAGCGGAACGCCATGGATGGTGACCTGATAGCTGACGTTGACCGGCGTTGGCTCGGCCGCGAGCGAAGGCCCTGCCAGGGCGCTCATGGCAAGGGCGGCCAATGCCACGCGACGGGTGAGGCCATGAGGTTGAAGCTTGAAAGTCATTTTGTCTCCTTGTGAACATGGACATGGATCGCCGGAATCTGCCGGCGCGATCACGCGACGGCCGAGCCGAGCCGCCGCTGCACGTACCGCTCCAGGTGCCGGAACAGCACCTCGAGCAGCAAACCGACCAGGCCAATGGCGAGCATGCCGACCAGGACGATGACGATGGTGCGGTTCATCTGCCCGCGAACCATGAGGTAGGCCACTCCGGAGGTAGCCACGATCAGTTCGGCACCCACGAGCGACTGCCACGCGTTGCCGGCCGCCACGCGCAGTGCAGCGACCATCGAAGGCACGGCGCTCGGCACCACGACCTCCAGGAGGATGCGCAGGTGACCCGCTCCGAGCATGCGCGCCGCCTCCAGCAGGCGCGGGTCCACCATGCGCGCGCCGCCGTAGGCGCCGATGACGCATGCAGGGAAGGCCCCCGAGAAGATGATGAGCACCGGTCCGCCGAACCCCGTGCCGAACCACAGCACGGCAAACGGCACCCAGGCGATGGGGGCGATGAAGCGCAGAAGATTGAAGATGGGCTGGATCACCACCTCGAGCCAGCGGTTCCATCCCATGGTCAGGCCGAGCGGAATGCCCACCATCGCCGCGAGGCCGAAGCCGGCGCCGAACCGGCGCAGGCTCGCAAGCAGGTGCGCCTGCAGAGTCGAGCCCGCGAACGGCTCGTGCAGCATGTCGATGAATGCCGCGAAGACAGTGACGGGCGTGGCCAGCGTGCTTCGCTCATCGACCTGCATCGCCACCAGTTGCCAGGCCGCGAGAAAGGCCGCGATGCCCAGGGCCCCGATCCAGCGGCGCGGCGGAACGTCGGCCGCGATCAGGACGTTCGCACGCTGCCGATGCACCGGCGGCGGCGCCGATGCGGCACGCGGGTGCCGGGCGCGCGCCATCAGCGCTTCCTCCATGGCATCACCCACCTTTCCGCCCAGGTCAGCAGCAGGCTGCTGAGCATTCCCAGCACGGCGACGGTGACCATGCCGACGAGGATCATTCCGGGATAGACATCATCCTTTCCGGCAGTCAGCACCTTTCCCACGCCCCATATCGCGCCCAGCAACTCGGCCGCGACGATGACGGTCCACGAGGTCTGCAGCGCCAGGCGCAGGCCGATGGCCATGTGCGGCATGGCGCCGGGCAGGATCACATGGCGCAGCCAGGTCCAGCCGCGCGCGCCATTGACCCGGGCCGCCGCCAGCAGCGTGCGATCGATCTGCTCGACGCCGGTGGCCGTGTTGATGACCAGCGGGATCGAAGCGGCCATGGCCATGACGAACAGCTTGGATGCGTCGCCGAGTCCGAACCACAGCAGCGCCAGGGGGATCCACGCCAGCGGCGGCACCGGCCGCAGGAAGTTGAAGATCGGCATCAGGAAGTCGCGCCAGAATGCTGACAGCGATACCGCCAGACCCATTCCGATTCCGAGCACCATGGCCAGTGCGAATCCGCGCACGACCAGCCAGGTGCTGGTCACCACATGCTTTGCGAGGTCGCCGCCGGCGTAGCCGTCCAGGGTGATCTGCCTGAGCGAGCCCAGGAAGGCGGCCGGGTCCGGGAAGCGCGCGGCGTCGATCCATCCGGCCGGGCCGGTGGCGATCCACCACAGCAGCACGAGCGCGATGAGGGGACCGATGCTCGCGGCCAACCGTGCCAGGCCCGTCTGCTTCATGCGCGCTCCTCCTGGACGATGCCCGCCGCAGCGCAGGCATGCCGTGCCTCGCCCTCGCCGCCGTTGCTGTTCCATGCCGCAACCAGGGCCTCGAAGCCTGCGACCAGCGATTGCTCGAAGGCGTCGTCTTCCATCTTTCCGGCGAGCCATGCGGTGGCGGGCGCCATGAACAGGGTTCGGCCCACGGCAAAGCCGCGCACGAGCGGGCGGCCGCTGGTTGCCGCGATTGCCTTGGCCAGCTCTTCCGGGGAACGGCCACCGCCGAGCAGCAGGATCCCACGGCACATCGGGTTGTCGTTGCAAATCGCCTGTTCGATGGCGTCCCACGCGCTGGTGTCGGAAAAGGCGGGCAGCTTCCACCAGTCGGGCTTGACCCCCAGCGCCTGAATCGACCGGATGCGCCGTTCGGCAGCACGCGCGTCCTGCACCGTGTCCGGGTGCACCAGTTCGAGCAGCAGTTCCATTCCGTACATGGAAGTGGCGGCATACAACTCGCGCAGGCGCTCTTCCTGGAGCGTGCGACTCTCTTCGTCGTCCAGCGGCACCAGGCACTTGACGATGTGATGGCGCGGCCAATGCGCCAGATGGACCGCGGCGGGCAGGTCATCCTGGAAGCGGAGCGGGGCAGGGCCCGTCCTTTCGATCTTGCGGCCCACCCACGCGATGTCGGCACCGATGCGATGCAGCGCGTCTTCGCCCGCTTCATCGTCGAACAGCACGCCGACTTCCGGGCGTTGGCGGGCCATTCGCAGCGCAACTTCGGCGACGAGGCGTTTCAGCCCGGCAATGCTGCGCCCCTGTGCGCATGGCAGCCCCTCGAAGGGCGCCACGTGATCCGCTGCCATCACGAACACGGTCGATGGCCGCGGGCGCCGGGTGGTCGTGCGGTGCAGGTAGGCGAGGTATTCGCTGCGATGCAACGCATGGTCGTTCTGGCCTTCGCGCAGGAACCAGTCGAGTTCCTGGGTGGTCGGTGACGCAGGCGAGCATCCATGGCGTGACACCACCAGGGCCCCCGTGGCGTTGCCGCGGCGGCAGCACTCAGCCCATGGCATGTCGCGCAGCCAGCCCGAAAGAAAACCCGAAAGGAAGCCGTCCCCGGCGCCGACCACGTTGAACACCTCCACCGGGAAGCCCGGGCCGACCACCCCATCCTCCACGCGCGACGGAATATCGCCAGGGAACACGACGCACCCGGCGGCACCTCGCTTCAGGACGATCGGGGCTGCAGTCAGGCGCCGGATTGCCTTGAGCGCCTTGATGGTATCGATGTCACCGCCGGCGATATGAATCTCTTCCTCGGTGCCTACGACAAGATCGAAGCGGGACATGAAACGCCGAGTCGCTTCGGTGGCCCGCGACGAGTCGACGTAGCGGCTTTCACCACCGTCGCGCGACACCAAGCCCCAGAACACCGGGCGATAGTCGATATCGAAGATCACCTTCGTGCCGCGTGCCTTCGCACGCTCGACGGCAGAACCGATGTTGGCGGTAGCTGCATCGGTCGTCAGGTGGGAGCCCGAGACGAGCAGGGCGTGCGCCGAGCCGATGTACTCCTCCGTGTAGTCGCCGGGCGCGATTGCCATGTCGGCGCAGTTCTCGCGGTAGTGCAGCAGGGGAAAGCTGTCCTTGTTCCGAATGCCGAGGAAGGCCACGGCCGTCAGCCGCTGCGAATCGGGCACGACGTGGCGCGTATCCACGCCCTCGCGCTCGAGGCTTTCGCGCAGGAAGCGGCCATTGTGGTCGTCGCCAACCCGCGTGATCAGGCCGACGCGCAAACCGAGACGGGCCGTGCCGATGGCAATGTTGGCAGGGCATCCGCCCACGTATCTTGAAAACGACGAGACGTCTTCGAGGCGAGCGCCAACCTGGTCGCCATACACGTCGACGATGGTGCGGCCCATGGTGATCAGGTCCAGCGGACGAGAGTGAATCATGAAGATTTCAACGCAGTGATTGGTATCGATACCATGCATTCTCCGCCCCGCAGCGGCGTGAAAGCCATCCGTGGCAACCCTAGGACTGAGGAGTCAGCGCCGCGAGCCCAAGCCTTGTTCTATGTCGCGCACCATTGCGATCAGCCGGGGCCGAACCTCGCTAAGCAGCGTGTCTCGCGACATAGACTGCGCCGGCCCCGCCGCGTTGATAACCATCAGCGGCAGGCCGCCGCCCGGCTGGAAGGGCACGGCGATGCCGTTGATCTCCTTCTGCCATTCGCCGAAGGAGCCGACGCAGCCGTTCTCGGCGAAGTCGTTGCAGGCCTGCCGAATGCCTTTCTCGATGCGCGGCCACGCGATCGGATCGAGCGCCTGGATGCGCTCCTCCAGCGCCAGCCGCACGTTCTCCGGCGCCGCCGCAAGATAGGCGCGGCCCATCGCGGTGGTGGCCAGCGGGATGCGCGCGCCGATGTCCAGCCGCAGCGTCACGATCGAATGGCCGCGGCAGTTCTCGATGTAGAGCATCGACATCTCGTCGCGCAGGCCGAGCGAGACCTGCGTGCCGGTGTCGATCGCCAGCTGCTGCATCAGCGGCCGGCTCATCTCCTTGACGTCCAGCCGCGCCAGCGTGGTGCCGCCGAGCATCAGCGTCGCCATGCCAAGGCGATAGCGCCCCGATTCCTCGACGTGATGCAGGTAGCCGAGGCTGGTCAGCGTGTAGGTGAGGCGCGTGACGGTGGATTTGGGCAGCTTGCAGCGCTCCGCGAGCTCCTGGTTGCCAAGGCGCTCCTCGCCGGACCTGAAGCAGCGCAGCACGTCGAGGCCGCGCGCCAGGGCGGTGACGAAGTGGCGGTCTTCGCGGCCATCTTCCAGCACATCCGGATCGAAGGGGGCGGGGGAATTCTTCATGACGTCTCCTGCGTTCTGCACAGCGGTATCGAGGTGGGTGCCGCGAGGCGTCCAACCCTATGAAGCCACCCCAGGTGGACCCAGAATTGCAGAATTATGAACCGCACTGCAAAACAAGTGCAGTGCCATTACAGGAGACAACCCCATGGAGCAGTCCGTTGCAATCGGTGCCCACAATTTCGCTTCGATCGAGCGCGTCGTGTTCGGGCAACCCGCGGCCGGCGTGATCGTGGCCGAGGCGGCACGGCTGGGGAGCCGGCGGGTCTTCATCGTCGCGAGCCGCACGCTGCGCACGCAGACCAGCGTGATCCGCGAGATCGAGACCGCACTCGGCGATCGCCATGCGGCCACCTTCGACGGCATCCCGCAGCACACGACCCGCGGCGGCGTGGCGCGCGCAACGGCGGCGGCCCTGGAAGCAGAGGCCGACCTGGTGGTGGCGGTAGGCGGCGGCTCCGTCATCGACGCCTCGAAGATGGTGCTGCTGTGCATGCGCCACGGCATGACCGACGAGCACCTGGAGGCGCTCGACCGCTTCGAGGTGAAGCTGGGCGAGGATGGCAAGCCGGTCCGGCCCGTCTTCGACGGCCCCGCGCTGCGCATGATCGCGGTGCCCAGCACGCTCAACGGCGGCGAGTTCAACGGCGGCTGCCTGGTGACGGACGAGCGCCGCAAGCTCAAGCAGACCTTCTTCCACCCGCTCATGATGCCGCGCACCGTCGTGCTCGATCCGGCCTTGACGCTGCACACGCCCGAGTCGCTGTGGCTGGGCTCGGCCACCCGCGCGCTCGACCATGCCATCGAGGCGCTGCTGTCGACCACGCCGACGCCGCTGGCCGACGCCGCGGTGCTCGACGGCATTGCCCGCATGGCACGTGCGCTGCCGGCGTGGAAGGCCGAGCCGCAGAGTCTGCCCGTGCGCGCCGAGTGCCAGGTTGCGAGCTGGCTCTGCTCCTACGGCCTGTCCAGCCGCGGCCCGCAGGGCGGGGTGATGATGGGTCCCAGCCATGCCATCGGCCATGTGCTGGGCGGCAGCTGCGGCGTGCCGCACTACTACTGCACGCCCGTGATGATGCCGGCGATCTTGAGGTGGTCGGAGCCCGCCACGTCAGCGCGCCAGCCTCAGCTGGCCCAGGCGCTGGGCCGGCCCGCGCTGAGTGCGGCCGAGGCGTTTGCCGAGCTCGTGAAGTCCCTGGGCCTGCCCGCGACGCTGCGCGACGTCGGCGTGGATGCGAGCCAGTTCGAGATGATCGCCCGCACCAGCATGCGCGAGCTCTTCATCCACGGCAACGCGCGCAAGATCTCCGGGCCCGCCGAGGTGCTGGAGATCCTGCGCCTCGCAGCCTAAGAAGCTGTGAACGAACCCGCCACGCCCGCTCATCCCGCCCAGGCGGCCCCACTCTGCGTTGCAAATGCTCGCCGTAGCGCGAGCTACGGCTGCGCTTTACGCCTTGATTGGGGCCACCTGGGCGGTCTGCTCGGCCGCGCCGGGTTCATTCACAGCTTCTGAGCGCGTTCAGCGCTTCGTCTCGAACACCAGGCAGGTGGTGGTGGCGTGCGCGTACAGCGTGCCGTCGGGACCGAAGAGGCGCGCCTCCGCGGTCGCGAGCTGCCGGCCGCAATGGACCACCTTGCCCTCCGCGCGCACCCGCTGCACCTTGGGCGTGACGCCCTTCACATAGTTCACGCCCAGCTCCGCCGTGGTGTAGGCGCGCCCGGGCGGCATCATCGTGTGCACCGAGCAGCCCAGTGCCGAGTCGAGCAGGGTGGCGACCCATCCGCCATGGATGGTGCCGAGCGGGTTCAGGTGCTGCGGCAGCGGCGTGCCCTGGAACACCGCGACGCCGGGGCTCACCGAGAGGATGGTGAAGTCGAGCGTCTTGGCGATGGCGGCGTAGGGAATGTCGCCGCGCAGCATGGCCTGCATGACTTCGAGCCCGGTCTTGCCTTCGACCTGCTCGGGGCTGGCCAGGCCGGGACCCGGGCCGGCTTCCAGGCGGGCGATGACCTCGCGTTCTTCGGCGAGCCAGGATTCAAGTGAGGTGCTCTGCATCAAGGGTCTTTCTCCGATATGAAGGTTGCATATGCAATGGTTGTAGATACAATCATCGGCCATGGATGCTATCGCAAAACCGCAGGGCTGTACCAACTTCAGGTTGCGCCGCCTGACGCGCATGGTGTCGCGGCACTACGACGCCCACGTGGCCGCGTCCGGCCTCAAGACCACGCAGTACTCCCTGCTCTCGCATGTGCTGAGCCTGGGCCCGCTGCGGCCCGTGGATCTCGCGCAGGCGATGAACGTCGACGCCTCCACGCTGAGCCGCAACCTCAAGTCCATGCTCGCCGCCGGCTGGCTGATCCAGGGCGAGGGGCCCGATGCGCGCAGCCGGCTGATCGCGATCACCGACACCGGCCGCGCCAAGCGGGCCGAGGCGCAGCGCCTGTGGCGTGCCGCGCAGACGGAGCTCAACGGGATGCTCGGCGTCGAGCGTGTCGTGGCCCTGCACCATTTGATCGACGACAGCATCGCGCTGCTGCAGCGCGCCGGATTGAAAGACGAGGAAAGCAGTGATGAGTGATTCCAACCCCAACCCCGCCGCGAGCGCAGGGCCTTCCGCCGTGCGCCGCTACGCGCTGTGGCTCGTGCTGCTGGCGACCGCCGGCACTTTCGCCCTCACGATGGGCGTACGCCAGACCATGGGCCTGTTCCTGTCGGCGGTCAATACCTCGACCGGACTCGGCGTCGCCAGCATCAGCCTGGCCTTCGCCTTCGGCCAGCTCTGGTGGGGGCTGACGCAGCCCTTCGCCGGCGCCGTGGCTGACCGCATCGGCACCGGCCGCGTGATCTTCATCGGCGTGCTGCTGGTGGCCCTGGGCACCATCATCACGCCCTTCATGACGACGACGGCCGGCCTGATCTTCGCGATCGGCGTGCTGGCGGCGGGCGGCGCCGGCATGGCCGGGCCCTCGGTGCTGATGGGCGCCACTGCGCGCCTGGTGACGCCGGCGCAGCGCGGGCTGGCCACGGGCATCGTGAACGCGGGCGGCTCCTTCGGCCAGTTCGCGATGGCGCCGATCGCCATCGGCCTCACCGCCGCCTACGGCTGGGCCAATGCAATGCAGGTGCTGGGCTTCCTGATCCTGCTGGCGCTGCCGGCGGTCTTCGTGCTCAGGGGCAATTCCAATGCGCTCGCCGCGGCCTCGGGTGCCAAGCGCCTGAGCGCGCGCGAAGCGGTCGGGCAGGCGCTCGCGCTGCCGAGCTTTCGCCTGCTGAGCCTTGGCTTCCTTGTCTGCGGCTTCCACGTGGCCTTCCTCGCGACCCACCTGCCGGGCGTGATCGCAGCTTGCGGGCTGCCGCCGGAAGTGGGTGGCTGGTCGCTCGGCATCATCGGCCTGTTCAACATCGTCGGCAGCCTCGCGATGGGCTGGGCGGTGGGTCGCTGGCGCATGAAGTCGCTGCTCGCGCTGCTCTATGCAACGCGCGGCGTGGCGGTGCTGATCTTCCTGCTGGCGCCGAAGACGACGCTGGTGATGCTGCTCTTCGCCGCGGTGATGGGCGTGACCTTCCTCTCGACGGTGCCCCCGACCGCAGGCCTGGTGGCCAAGATGTTCGGCCCCGCCAACATGGCGATGCTGTTCGGCATCGTGATGCTGGCGCACCAGGTGGGCGGCTTCCTCGGCGCCTACCTGGGCGGCACCATCTTCGAGGCCACCGGCAGCTACGACTGGGTCTGGTACATCGACATCGTGCTGGCCGCCGGAGCTGCGCTGGTCAACCTGCCGATCCGCGAGGCGCTCGTGCCAGCGCGCGCCGCGAAGGCGGCGGCCTGATACAGCCGCAGGCCAAGGTACTCCAGTGAGCACCGTCGATCCGCGAACGCGCCTGCTGCTCGAGGCGCCGATCGCCCGCACCCTCCTGCGGCTCGCCATGCCCAACGTGCTGGTGATGGTCGCGCAGGCTTCGGTAGGCCTGATCGAAACCTACTTCGTAGGCAAGCTCGGCACCGATGCGCTGGCCGGCATGGCGCTGGTGTTCCCGATCGTCATGCTGATGCAGATGACCTCGGCCGGTGCCGTCGGCGGCGGCATTGCCTCGGCCATCGCGCGGGCGCTGGGTGGCCAGCGCCGCGCCGATGCCAATGCACTGGTGCTGCACGCGATGCTGGTGGCACTGGGCTTCGGCCTGGTCTTCAGCGCCGTGCTGCTCGTCGGAGGTCGCGCGCTCTATGCGCGCATGGGCGGCGAGGGGGCTTCGCTCGACGCCGCGGTGACCTATTCGCACTGGGTGTTTGCGGGTGCCGTGCTGGTGTGGATCTTCAATTCGCTGGCGGCAGTGATCCGCGGCACCGGCAACATGGCCGTGCCGGCGAGGGTGACGGTGGGCGGCGTGGTCTTCCTGATCCCGGTGTCGCCACTGCTGATCTTCGGCTGGGGCCCCATCCCCGCGCTCGGCATCGCGGGCGGCGCGCTGGCGCTGCTGCTGTACTACCTGGTCGGGACGCTGGCACTGCTGTTCTACCTGCGCTCCGATGCCAGCTACCTGAAGCTCTCGCTGGCGGGCGTGCGGCTGCGCTGGCCGCTGTTCCGCGACATCCTGCGCGTGGGTCTGATCTCGGCCATCGCCACCGTCTGCGTCAACCTTTCCATCGCGGTCGCCACCGCGCTCGCCGGCCAGTTCGGCGCCGGCGCGATTGCCGGCTATGGCACCGGCGCCCGCCTCGAATACCTGCTGGTGCCGCTGGTCTTCGGCTTCGGCGCGCCGCTGCTGGCGATGGTCGGCACCTGCATCGGCGCCGGCCAGCGCGAGCGCGCGCTGCGGGCCACGTGGGTCGGCGTGGCCATGGCCTTCGCGATGGCCGAAGCGGTCGGGCTGGCGGCCGCGTTGTTCCCGCGGCCCTGGCTGCTGCTCTTCGGCAACGATGCGGCCATGCTCGAGGCCGGCACGCAGTACCTGCGTACGGTGGGTCCCTTCTACGGCTTCTTCGGCGCCGGGCTGGTGCTGTACTTCGCCTCTCAGGGCGCGGGGCGGCTCCTGTGGCCGGTGCTGGGCAACGTGGCGCGGCTCGTGGTCGCCGCGGTCGGCGGCTGGCTGGCGCTGCGCTGGACCGGCGAGCTGGTGCACGTCTTCACGGCCCAGGCCGTGGCGCTGGTGGTCTACGGGGCCCTCATTGCCGGGGCGATCGCGGGCGGTGCGTGGTTCGGGCCGGTGGGCTGGCCGCGCAGCACTGCCGGACTGCTGCGGCGGGTCGACGCCTCCTGATTCCTTTCCCCTCTCCCAACATTCCTGGAGCTTCACATGCAGATCAAGGACGCTGTCGTTTTCATCACCGGCGCCAACCGCGGCCTGGGCCTGGCCTATGCGCGCGCCGCGCTCGGGGCCGGTGCGAAGAAGGTCTACGCGGCGGCGCGCGACCCGAAATCGGTCACGCTCGACGGCGTGGTGCCTGTCGCCCTCGACGTCACGCAGGCCGCGCAGGTCGAGGCGGCCGCACGGGCTTGCGGCGACGTGACCCTGGTCATCAATAACGCCGGCATCTCGCGCGGCTCGGGCCTGCTGTCGAGCGACGCAATCGATGCGGCCAGGGCCGAATTCGACACCAACTTCTTCGGCCTCTGGGCCGTGAGCCGCGCCTTCGCGCCGGTGCTGGCGAAGAATGGCGGCGGCGCCATCGTCAACGTGCTGTCGGCGCTGAGCTGGATCAGCTTCCCCAGCGTGGCGACCTACAGCGCCTCGAAGTCGGCCGCCTGGTCGCTGAGCAACGGCCTGCGCAACGAACTCGCGGCGCAGGGCACGCAGGTTGTCAGCGTGCATGTGGGCTACATGGACACCGACATGGCCAGCCATGTGCCGGGCGACAAGACCTCACCCGATGATGTGGCGCGGCAGACCCTCGCCGCGGTGGAAGCCGGCGAGCCGGAGGTGCTGGCTGACGCGACGGCCCGGCAGGTCAAGCAGGGCTTCGTGGCGAACCCGCCGGCGTACGCGGCGGCGCCTTGAAGGCAGGGGCGAACCAACCCTACTGGTTGCTCCACGCCTTCCTGGTCAACGGCAGCCAGAGCTGAAGCTCTTCCTCCTGCCCGCGCTGGTTGGCGGCGCGTGTGATGGCATCTTGACCAGTGTGTCCGGGCATGGCCTTCACCTTTTGCTCCGCCAGGCGATCGATGCAGCGGCGGCGGACACTTGGCGTGCGATATCAGCTACCTTCGGTAGATCCTGGTTCAGGGCGCCGTCCCAGACCGGCTGCGCAAGCCATTCCTCTTCTGCCCAGCTCAGCCCCAGCGACACACGATCGACGCAGCTTTCATCGGCGCCGTGAAGCCTGACGAAAATGCGTTCGGCCAGCTTGGGCTTGGCGGCCATGTCCTCCACCAGACGCCGAAGCATTGTCTTGAGATTCGGATTCTTCGTATCCCTCAGGGCCCTTCGCGCGGGTCGCCGCCATTCCGAGGTGAGTGTGTTCGCCCAAGGTGATCACGACGACGCATGGCTGCCCCGGGGCAGGCGGTTGGCCTCGGACAGTCGTAGTGGCCGGTCTTCCGCGTGGGGCAGGCGTGCCTCTGTCAGGGGATAGATTGCTCGAGAGGAACTGGGACGAAGTGTTGTTGCGTGTGGGAAGCATGGGGGCCTGTTGAAGTCTTGACGGGGCTCTCAAGGCAACGCCGAAGCGAAGCTTCGGTCCTGCCAGTCGATGAACGACTCAGGCTGAGTAACGCCGCTGCGGCGGCGGTTCCGGAGTAGAGGTGCCGGCGGGCGCGGTGACGCGCCAAGCCGAGAAGGATTTCGCCGCCGACCGGCCTACGCGGCGGCGCGCTGAAGCGCAGGGCGCCCGGCATGCTGCGCCGGCAGCAACCTGCGCAGTGCCTCGAAGAACAGATCGGACTGCTCGCGCTCACCCTGGATCTGCGCCGCCACGTGCGCGGCGAACTTCGCGTCGACCGGCGCTAGCGGCCGGCCCGTCGATTGCGCGATCACCTGGTGCAGGCAGGCACGCTCGAGGTAGTAGAGGTCGTCATAGGCATGCGCGATGCTCGCGCCCGCCACGATGACGCCGTGGTTGGCCAGGAAGGCGATGTCCTTGCCGGCCATGGCGCGGGCGATGCGCTCGCCCTCGCGGTCGTCGAGCGCCAAGCCGTTGTAGATTGCGTCGACGGCGATGCGGTCCATGAAGCGCATCGCGTTCTGGCTCAGCGTCGGGTCGAGCGCGCGGTCGGTGGTGAGGGTGAGCGCGGTCGCGTAGGGCATGTGGCAATGGAGCACCACCGCATGGCCGGTGACGCG
Source organism: Variovorax sp. RA8 (assembly GCF_901827175.1). Lineage (NCBI taxonomy): Bacteria > Pseudomonadati > Pseudomonadota > Betaproteobacteria > Burkholderiales > Comamonadaceae > Variovorax > Variovorax sp. RA8. Next base: position 2,775,532 of record NZ_LR594662.1, read on the forward strand.
GTGTACCGCGCCGTGGATGAAGAGGGCGGTGGGCTCGACGCGGTGGCGCCCGGCCAGCACCTCGCCGCGCACGTCGATCAGCACGATGTCCTCGGGGCCGATCTCGCTCCAGTGCAGGCCGCGCGGGTTGATGAGGTAGCGGTCCTGCGCGCCGGGCAGGGCCACGCTGAAATGGTTGCACACGCCCTCAGAGAGGCCGTGGTGCGCGGCAGCGCGCAGTGCCAGTGCAAGGTCTTCGCGCAGCGTCCGGATCGCGGGGCTGGCGTATTCGGCTTCGGGGCTCATGTGCGCAGGCTCCCGTTGAACGCGGCCACGAAATCCATTGCCGCCTCGCGCACCGCCGCTGCGCTCTTGCCCGGCTTGTAGAGCGCCGAGCCGATGCCGAAGCCTGCCGCGCCGGCCTCGCGCCAGGCCTGCATGCCGGCCGGTGTGATGCCGCCCACGGGCAGCAGCGGCGTGCCCGGCGGCAGCACCGCGAGCAGTGCCTTGACCACCGCGGGCGACGCGAGCTCGGCCGGGAAGAGCTTGAGCCCGTCGGCCCCCGCCGCGAGTGCGCCGAAGGCCTCGGTCGGCGTCAGCACGCCCGGCAGGCTCACAAGCCCGAGGCGTGCCGCTTCGGCCACCACCTGGGGATTGAAGTTGGGCGCGACGATCAATTGGCCGCCGGCGGCATGCACCTCGCGCACCTGCTGCGCGTCGAGCACCGTGCCGGCGCCCACCAGCGCACCGGGAAAGCGCTCGCGCAGCAGCGCGATGCTCTTGAGTGGCTCGGGCGAGTTGAGCGGCACCTCGAGCAGGCGGAAGCCGGCGCCGACGATGGCATCGCCGATCTCCGGCGCCTCGGCCGGGTTCAGCCCGCGCAGGATGGCCACCAGCGGCAACTGCCGCAGGGCCGTGGAGAAGGAGTCGTTGGGAGACGTCATTGCCTTGCCTTGTTCGCCAGATGGATGGCCGCCAGCGCATGCAGCCCGGCCCAGGTGGCCTCGGTGCCCAGCGTGCGCGCGGTGTTGCCGGAGATCTCCAGCGCCAGCAGGTAGCGTTGGGTGAGCGCAGGGCTGCCGATCAGCACCAGGTCGCCGGCGTGGATGGATTGCGTGCGCAGCTCCTCGCCGATCAGCAGCCCGGAAAGATAGCTCGCCAGCTCGCCGGCCGGCATGCGATCGAACAGCGCCAGCGTGCGAGCGCCGAAGGCGTTGTGCAACAGGCCCTGGCCGTTGTCGGCCTGCGTCACGCCTTCGAGGAAGGCGACTTCGTCCAGCGGCGCCTGCGCGTCGAGCGTGCGCGCCAGGATCGAGTGCTGGCTCAGCAGCGCGTAGAACTCGCCCGTCATGAAGGTGCGGAAGCCCGTCACCCGCCCGCGCTTCACCGTGGCCCATTTGTTGTGCGTGCCGGGCAGCACGAACAGGCCGTCGGACAGGCCGGTGAGCGCCATGGCGCCGAAGATCTGTACCTCCTCGCCGCGCATCACATCGGGCACGCCGTCGTGCATGTCGCTGAGGCCGGGCACGATCGCGATGCGGCCCGGCTCGATCTCGACGATGGCGTTGCCCACCTCGACCCGGCCCGAGGGGCAGGCGCAGTAGGGCGCCTCGACCCAGCCCTGCTTGCTGCCGGCCATGCCCGAGATCAGGCAGAAGCTGCCGGTGGGACGCATCCAGTCGCCGAACAGTTCGTCGAAGAGCGCGGGGAAGCCGCCGGGCGGCACCGTGAGGATGCCGCGCGGGTGGCTGCGTTCCTCGAGCACGTGCCCCTTGCCGTCCAGCAGTGCGCCGCGCAAGGAACTGGTGCCCCAGTCGATGGCGATCAGATGCATACGGGCTGCTTAAAGTCGTTGAACCGCTAGTGATTGTCCCTGGGAACGAAGGAACCGCGCTTGCCGCGCAGGAATCCGAGGTCGGCGCCCTGGTCCGCCTGCAGCACGTTGTCGACGTAGAGCTTCCAGTAGCCCGAGTCCAGCGCCGGCTTCGGCGGTGTCCACAGCGCCAGGCGGCGCGCCAGCTCTTCCTCGCTCACGTGCAGGTGCAACAGGCGCTTGGGCACGTCGAGCTCGACGATGTCGCCGTCCTGCACCACCGCCAGCGGCCCGCCCGCCGCCGCCTCGGGCGCCGTGTGCAGCACCACCGTGCCGTAGGCCGTGCCGCTCATGCGCGCATCGCTGATGCGGACCATGTCGGTGATGCCCTTGCGCAATACCTTCGGCGGCAGCGGCATGTTGCCGGCCTCGGCCATGCCGGGGTAGCCCTTGGGCCCGCAGTTCTTCAGCACCATGATGCAGTGCTCGTCGATGTCCAGCGCCTCGTCGTCGATGCGCTTGTGGAAGTCGTCTGCGCTCTCGAAGACCACCGCGCGGCCCTTGTGCACCAGCAGTTCCGGCGTCGCCGCGCTCGGCTTGATGATGGCGCCGTTGGGCGCGAGGTTGCCGCGCAGCACGCAGATGCCGGCCTTGTCCTTGAAGGGCTTCGACAGCGGCTGTATCACCTGCGGGTTGTAGTTCTCGGCGTCCTTGATGTTGTCCCACACGCTCTGGCCGGTGGAAGTGACGATGTCCCGGTGCAGGTGCTGCGCGATCTCCTTCATCACCACCGGTACGCCGCCCGCATAGCAGAAGTCCTCCATCAGGTACTGGCCCGAGGGCTGCAGGTTGACCAGGCAGGGGAGGTCGGAGGCCAGGCGGTCGAAGTCGTCGAGCGTGAGCTCTACGCCGATGCGCCCCGCGATTGCGAGCAGGTGGATCACCAGGTTGGTCGAGCCGCCGATCGCCGCGTTGACCTTGATCGCGTTCTCGATGGCCTCGCGCGTGAGGATCTTCGACATCAGCAGGTCCTCGTGCACCATGTCGACGATTCGGCGGCCGGCCATGCGCGCCAGCACGTTGCGCCGGCCGTCCACCGCCGGGTAGGCCGCATTGCCCGGCAGCCCGATGCCCAGCGACTCGACCATGCTCGCCATCGTGCTGGCGGTGCCCATGGTCATGCAGTGGCCGTGGCTGCGGTGCATGCAGCTCTCTGCCTCGAAGAACTCCTGCAGCTTCAGCGTGCCGGCGCGCACCTGCTCGCTCATTTGCCACACGCCGGTGCCCGACCCGAGCTCCTGGCCGCGCCACTTGCCCGAGAGCATCGGGCCGCCCGAGACGCCGATGGTGGGCAGGTCCACGCTGGCGGCGCCCATCATGAGCGCGGGAGTGGTCTTGTCGCAGCCCATCAGCAGCACGACGCCGTCGATCGGGTTGGCACGGATGCTCTCTTCCACGTCCATGCTCGCGAGGTTGCGGTAGAGCATGGCGGTGGGGCGCAGCAGGGTCTCGCCCAGCGACATCACCGGGAACTCCAGCGGAAAGCCGCCGGCCTCGTAGACGCCGATCTTCACCTGCTCGGCCAGCGTGCGGAAGTGCGAGTTGCAGGGCGTGAGCTCGCTGAAGGTGTTGCAGATGCCGATGACCGGGCGGCCGTCGAACTGGTCGTGCGGCACGCCCTTGCCCTTGACCCAGCTGCGGTAGATGAAGCCGTCGCGGTCGTGGCGGCCGAACCATTGCTGGCTGCGCAATTCGTGGGCGGGTTTGCGGCGTGGACTGGTCATCTTCTTGTCTCCGGCGGTGCCAATCGGGGGGCTCGGTGAATCAGGGTTTGTCCTGCCGGGCCTGTATTTCAATCATCATATGATAAGCCGGACCGCGCAAAGACGCACAGGGTTTTCGAGAGCGCTTCGCATGCAAACCCGCCCCCCAAAGCAGGAGACAGAACGATGCCGGATGGCGACCACGGGTATTTGAGGCACTTGGTGCAGGAAGTGGGGGGCCAGGCATGAGTGTCGCGCGGCTGCTCGAAGGTGCCTCTGGCTCCCGGACAAGGAGACGGAGCAAGACCAAGGCGGTGAACCTGCAGGAGCTTGCGGGATGAACGCCCCTGCACGTCCCGAGGTGCTGGTGGTCGCACCGTTGATGCCCTTCCTGATGGAAGCGCTGCAGCGCGAATACGTGGTGCACGACCGCACCCACATGAACGACCCGGAGGCTTTCGCCGCCGCCGCCCCCCGCATCCGCGCAGTGGTCGCGAACGGCGAGGCCAAGGTCCCGCGCGCGCTGATGGAACAACTGCCCGCGCTGGAAATGATCTCGGTGTTCGGCGTCGGCTACGACGGCGTCGACGTGCCCGCGGCGCACGAGCGCGGCGTGCCGGTCACCAACACGCCGCAGGTGCTGAACGACGACGTGGCCGATCTCGCCATCGGCCTGCTGCTCTCGGCCGCGCGCCGCATCCCGCAAGCCGATCGCTTCGTGCGCGAAGGGCAGTGGCCGCAGGGCCCGTTCCCGCTGAGCCGCAAGGTCTCGGGGGCCCGCCTGGGCGTGGTCGGCATGGGCCGCATCGGCCAGGCCATCGCGCATCGAGCCCGCGCCTTCGGCATGCAGATCGCCTACACGGCGCGCTCGCCGCGCGCGGAAGTCGAGTACACGTACCACGCGGATGCGGCGGCGCTGGCGGCCGAGGTCGACTTCCTGGTCGTCATCACGCCGGGCGGCGCGGCCACGCGCGGGCTGATCGACGCCCGGGTGCTCGAGGCGCTGGGCCCGCAGGGCTACCTCGTCAACGTCGCGCGCGGCAGCGTGGTCGACGAGGCGGCGCTGATCGCGGCGCTGTCGAAGGGCGCCATTGCCGGCGCCGCGCTCGACGTCTTCGCGAACGAGCCGACGGTGCCGGCCGAGCTGCGCGCCATGCCCAACGTCGTGCTCACGCCGCACATGGCCAGCGGCACGAAGCAGACGCGCGAGGCCATGGCGCAGCTGAGCTTCGACAACCTGCGCGCGCATTTTGCGGGCGAGCCCCTGCTGACGCCGGTCGATGCCTGAGAAGGCGTGACAACGAACCCGCCATGAGCAAGAACATCCACGGCCGCACGCTCGATCTGCTCGGCGAGGCCATCGTCTCGCGCCGCTACGCGATCGGCGCGCCGATGCCCGCGGAGCCGCTGCTGTGCGAGGAATTCGGCGTCAGCCGCACGGTGGTGCGCGAGGCGGTGAAGTCGCTGGTGGCCAAGGGGCTGATCATCACCGGCCCCAAGGTCGGCACGCGCGTGCTGCCCGAAGACCGCTGGAACTGGTTCGACCCCGACGTCATCACCTGGCAGGCGCGCGCCGGCCTCACGCCCGAGTTCCTGCGCGACCTGCTGGACCTGCGCCGGGTGGTCGAGCCGGCGGCCGTGCGGCTGGCGGCAGAGCGCGCGACCGCGGCAGACATCGAGGCCATCGAAGAGGCCTACGCCGGCATGAAGCGGGCGATCGACCACGGCGGCGACTACGTCACCAGCGACCTGCGCTTTCACCACGGCCTGCTCGCGGCCGCGCAGAACCGCATGCTGGCGCAGATGAGCAAGGCGCTCGACGCGCTGCTGCGCACCAGCTTCGAGCTCTCCACCGCCAAGAAGGACGGGCCTGCGCTGTCGTTGCCGCTGCACCGCGCGGTGCTCGATGCAGTCGTTGCCCACAACCCGGCGCGCGCCGAGCGCGCCATCGTCAAGCTGATCGACGGCGCGCGCGAGGACATCGAGGAGGTGCTCTCGTCGCGCCGGCGGCTGCCGCGCCTCGGTCGCCCACCGCCACGGCTCAAGGCCGCCGCTTGACGCAGCCGCACTCCAGTTTTTTTCCAGCCCCGCTCGTGGATCGAGCATCCCACTGAAGAGGAGACCAAGCATGAAACTCAAGGCACTCGTGATTCCCGCCCTGGCTGCGCTGGGGCTGGCTGTTGCCGGCCAGGCGGCAGCCCAGGAAAAACTCACCGTCTGGTGGGTCAAGGGCTTCTACAAGGCGGAGGACGACGCCCTGTTCGCGGCCATCAAGAAGTTCGAGGACAAGCACAAGAACGTGAAGATCGAACTCTCGCAGTACCCGGTGCAGGACATGATCCCGAAGACCGTGTCGGCGCTCGATTCCGGCAGCCCGCCCGACGTGGCCTATGCCGACGTCTACGACTTCCAGGTCACCGGCAAGTGGGCCTTCGACGGCAAGCTGGAGGACATCGGCAGCGTGATCTCGCCGATGCAGGCTCGTTTCGCGCCCAACACGGTGGAGACCACCTTCCTCTACAACGACCAGACGAAGTCGAAGGCCTACTACGCCTTCCCGATCAAGCAGCAGACGATGCACATCCAGTACTGGATCGACATGCTGACCGAGGCGGGCTTCAAGGAATCCGACATTCCGACGACGTGGAAGGAGTACTGGTCCTTCTGGTGCGAGAAGGTGCAGCCTGCCAGCCGGCAGAAGAGCGGCAAGCGCACCTTCGGCATCGGCATGCCGATGGGCGTGGACTCGAGCGACTCCTTCTACTCCTTCCTGACCTTCATGGACGCCTACAACGTCAAGCTGGTCAACGACAGTGGCAAGCTGCTGGTCGACGATCCCCAGGTGCGCACCGGCCTGATCGGCGCCGTCACCGACTACACCACGCCCTACATCAAGGGTTGCACACCGCCGTCGTCCACCAGTTGGAAGGACCCGGACAACAATGTCGCCTTCCACAACAAGACGACCGTGATGACGCACAACGCGACCATCTCGATCGCCGCGAAGTGGCTGGATGACATGAACAACGCCTCGCTCACCCCGGAGCAGCGCGAGGAAGCGAAGAAGAACTTCACCGAGCGCATCCGCACGGCCGGCTTCCCGAACAAGCCCGACGGCAGCAAGATGGTCTACCGCACGGCGGTGAAGACCGGCGTGATCTTCAAGGACGCGAAGAACAAGGCGCGCGCCAAGGAGTTCGTGAGCTTCCTGCTGCAGGAGGAGAACCTCACCCCTTACGTCGAAGGATCGCTGGGCCGTTGGTTCCCGGTCACGAAGGCAGGGCAGGCGAGCCCGTTCTGGAAGGCTGATCCGCATCGTCAATCGGTATTCAACCAGTACGCCGCCGGCACCGTGCCCTTCGAATTCACCAAGAACTACAAGTTCACCATCCTCAACAACGAGAACGTGTGGGCGAAGGCGATGAACCGTGTCATCAACGACAAGGTGCCGGTGGACAAGGCGGTCGACGAGATGATCGAGCGCATCAAGACCGTCGCGCGCTGACGCACCGGCAGGCGGCTTCACCATGAGCTCCACCGCAAGCGCCGTGGCCGGCAGCGCTGCCGGCACCGCCACGGCTGCCGCGCGCCCTGGGCGCTGGCAGTTCTGGGGACGGCTGATGGTCGTGCCCTACCTGCTGGTTTTCGCGGTCTTCGTGCTGTACCCGGTGTGCTACGGGCTCTGGCTGGCGCGCCATCCGCAGAGCTACGTGCACCTGGTCGAGGACCCGATCTTCTTCCGATCGGTGGTCAACACCTTCGTGTTCCTGGTGGTGGCGATCAACGTGAAGATGCTGACGGCGCTGGTGCTTTCGGGCTTCTTCGTGCAGTCGCGCTGGTGGATCAAGATCCTGGGAGGCATCTTCATCCTGCCCTGGGCGATGCCTTCGATCCCGACCATCCTGTCGGTGCGCTTCATGCTCAACCCGGAGTGGGGGGTGATCAACACCACCATCTTCCGGCTGACCGGCGCCGACGGCCCCAACTGGCTCAACGATCCGACGCTGGCGCTCGGCTTCGCGATGCTGATGCACATCTGGAAGTCGCTGCCCTTCTGGACGCTGATCCTGGTGGCCGGCCGGCTCGCGATCCCGAGCGAGCAGTACGAGGCGGCCTCGGTCGACGGCGCGACGTCGTGGCAGAAATTCCGCTACATCAGCTGGCCTTCGCTGCGCACGCTCTACCTGACCTCCACCATCCTCTCGATGATCTGGACGCTCGGCGATTTCAACAGCGTCTACCTGCTGACCGGCGGCGGGCCGGCCGACCTGACGCATGTGCTGGCGACGCTGGGCATCCGCTATCTCAGGCTGGACCAGGTGGACCTGTCGATGGCGTCGATCGTGGTCGCGATGCCGCTGGTGCTCCCCTTGGTGTACTTCATGATGAAGAGACTCTCCAAATGAAGCGCCTGACCTTCAAGTCCGTGACGACGGAAGCCAAGCTGCTGCTGATCGGCATTCCGGTGCTGCTGTGGACGCTGATCCCGGTCTACCACATGGTGCTGTTCGCGATTTCGCCGCGGGACTCTGCGACCTCGGGGCGGCTCTGGCCGACGGCGCCGACGCTGGACAACTTCCGCATCGTCTTCCAGCAGAAGCATTTCTACCTCGACCATTTCTGGGTGCAGCTGGGCAATTCGCTGCTGATCGCGGTTTCGGTCGGCGTGCTCACGCTCTTCGTCGCGACCACGGCGGCCTTCGCGATCAGCCGGCTCAAGGTGCGCGGTGGCCGCACGGTGATGAACATGGCACTGTTCACCTACTTCATCCCCGCGGCCTTCCTGGCGGTGCCGATGTACAAGACCATGGGCAACTACGGGCTGCTCAACAGCCAGTGGGCGCTGATCCTCGCAATGGTGACCATTGCGTCGCCGTACTGCATCTGGGTGCTCAAGCAGGCTTCGGACAAGCTGCCCTACGAGCTCGACGAAGCCGCGCGCATGGACGGCGCCTCGCCGCTGCAGCTGTTCCGCCTGGTGTACCTGCCGCTGATGGTGCCCTCGCTGGTGGCGGTCGGCACCTACTCGCTGCTGCTGGCGTGGAACGAGTACCTCTATGCCTTCCTGCTGCTGTCGAACGACCGCAGCGTCACGCTGGCGGTCGCGCTCGGCAATTTCCTCGCGGCAGACGACTCGCCCTGGGAGCTGCTGATGGCCACCGGCCTGATCTACGCGCTGCCGCCGGCGGCGATCTACTACGCCTTCAAGCGCTACATGGTCGGCGGCCTTACCGCGGGCGCCGTGAAGAGCTGAGAACGCAAGGGACGAACAGAAGATGGCAACCGTATCCTTCCGCAACGTCAAGAAATCCTTCGGCAAGACCGAGATCATCCAGGGCCTGGGCTTCGACATCGCCGACGGCGAGTTCGTGGTGCTGGTCGGGCCCTCGGGCTGCGGCAAGTCGACCTTGCTGCGCATGCTGGCGGGCCTGGAGGACATCACCGGCGGCGAGATCCTGATCGACGGCCGGGTGGTGAACGAGCTCGAGTCCAAGGACCGCGACATCGCGATGGTGTTCCAGAGCTACGCGCTCTATCCGCACATGACGGTGGGCGAGAACATGGGCTTCAGCCTGCGCCTGCGCAATGCAGACAAGGGCGTCACCGAGCAGCGCGTGGCAGACGCCGCGAAGATCCTCAACCTCGATGCGCTGCTCGGCCGCTACCCGCGGGAGCTCTCGGGCGGCCAGCGCCAGCGGGTGGCCATGGGGCGCGCGATCGTGCGAGACCCGAAGGTCTTCCTGTTCGACGAGCCGCTGTCCAACCTCGACGCGAAGCTGCGTGTGGCGATGCGCGCCGAGATCAAGGCACTGCACCAGCGGCTCAAGACCACCACGGTGTATGTCACGCACGACCAGATCGAGGCCATGACCATGGCCGACCGCATCGTGGTGATGCACGACGGCATCGTCGAGCAGATCGGCACGCCGCTGGACCTCTACGACCGGCCCGAGAACCTGTTCGTGGCGCAGTTCATCGGCTCGCCGGCGATGAACGTGGTCGAGGGGGTGCTGCGGCGCAACGGCCAGGGCGCGAGTGTCGAGGCCCATGGCGCGCACTGGCCCGCGCCGGCCGCGACCCAGGCGGCCGACGGCCAGGCGGTGCACTACGGCATCCGCCCCGGCGACATCGTGCTGGCCGACGCCGGCAGCGGCGTGCCGGCCCGCGTGATCGTGGTGGAGCCCACCGGCAACGAGACGGAACTTCTCGTGCAGGTCGGGGAAGCCAAGCTCAGCCTGGTGGTGCATGGCCGCGTGCAGGCGGCGCCGGACGACACCATCGGCCTGGTGATCCGCCCCGACAGCGCGCACCTGTTCGACCGGCAGAGCGCGCGCCGGCTGAACTAGGAACGCAGCGCATTGCGTAGGTCAACGGCTTTGCGACCCGGCAATAAAAAAAGGGCGCCGTAGCGCCCCTGGTGTGGAATGTGGGTCGTGGGCTCAGCGGCCGAACGAGCGGCCGCCACCACCACCGCCATATCCGCCACCACCGCCGGAGCGCCCGCCGCCACCGCCGGGGCGGCCTCGGCCACCGCCGCCGCCACCACCACCGCGACGTCCGCGACCGCCGAAGCTGTCGACACTCGTGCGCAAGGGATCGGGTTGGCCTGCCACGCCGACGATGGCCTCGGCACGCTGGTGAGCCACCGCGTCGGCTTGCGTCGGGCTGTGGGTGTTGCCGTGGTGGCGCGGCTGGCGCTCCTCATGCGGCAGGTGGTTCTGCGCGTGGTGAGGTGCATGATGCGGCGCGTGGTGCGGCGCGCGCGCGGGGCCCGGGCCGCGGCCAGCTTGAGGGCGCGGACCCAGGCCTTGGCCCTGGCCGCCGCCGCTGCGCCCTGCCGGGGCACCCTGGCCGCCGTTGCCGCGGCGCTGTCCGCCGCCGTTGCCGTTGCCGCCATTGCCCCGTTCGCCCTGGCCCGTCTTGTTGTCGCGGATGCGCTGCATCATCTCCTGGCGCGCGGCCTTGGCCGCCGCCTGCATCACCTCGCGGCTCGGCGGGCGGCCGGCACCGCCCCACAGGGTCTGGCGGCCCATGGCGATGGGCTCGGCGCGCTCGCCTTCCTCGGGGCCGAAGCCCTCGATGACCTTGACCGGGATCTGCTGCTTGGTGAAGCGCTCGATCTCCTGCATGAAGCCTTCCTCGTCCAGGCAGACCAGGCTCACCGCCTCGCCGCTGGCACCCGCGCGGCCGGTGCGGCCGATGCGGTGCACGTAGTCTTCGCTGATGTTGGGAATCTCGTAGTTCACCACGTGCGGCAGCTCGTCGATGTCGATGCCGCGCGCCGCGATGTCGGTCGCCACCAGCGCGCGGATCTCGCCGCTCTTGAAGCCGGCCAGAGCCTGGGTGCGCGCGCTCTGGCTCTTGTTGCCGTGCAGCGCCATGGCCTGGATGCCGTTCTTGCAGAGGAATTCGGCCACGCTGTTGGCGCCGAACTTGGTGCGGGTGAAGACGAGCACCTGGCTCCAGTCGTGCTCGTTGATGATGTGGGCGAGCAGGGCCTTCTTCTTGCCGCGGCCCACTGGGTGGATCACCTGCGAGATGCGCTGCACGGTGGTGTTGCGCGGCGTGACCTGGATGCTCTGCGGGTTCTTGAGCAGCGTGGCGGCCAGGTCGCGGATCTCGTCGCTGAAGGTGGCCGAGAACAGCAGGCTCTGCTTTTCGGTGGGCACCAGGGCGAGGATCTTCTTCACGTCGTGGATGAAGCCCATGTCCAGCATGCGGTCGGCCTCGTCGAGCACCAGGATCTGCACGGTGGAGAGATCGAGCATGCCCTGCTGCTGCAGGTCGAGCAGGCGGCCTGGGGTAGCCACCAGGATATCGACGCCGCTCTTGAGCCTGCTGATCTGCGGGTTCATGCCCACGCCGCCGAAGATCACGGTGGAGGTCAGCTGCAGGTACTTGCCGTAGGTGCGCACCGATTCCTCGACCTGGGCGGCGAGTTCGCGGGTGGGGGTCAGCACCAGGGCACGCACGCCGGTGCCGCCGAACTTGTTGGTGGCGCTGCGGCTCATCGTGAGCTTGTGCAGCAACGGAAGCGTGAAGGCGGCGGTCTTGCCGGTGCCGGTCTGGGCGCCGCCGAGGAGGTCGTGGCCTTCGAGCACGGCGGGGATCGCCTGGGCCTGGATCGGGGTGGGGGTTTCGTAGCCCTGCTCGTGCACGGCTTTCAAGATGGCCGGGGCCAGCTTCAGTTCGTCAAAGTTCATTGAGTTCAAACAAGCGCCTTCCACGGCGCAGTGGTATCAGCCCACCCGGGCGTCTTGATGACGTCGGGCCAGTAGAGGCAGATGAGGGTCAGGAGTGGAGCGCGAGGGGCCTGGATTCTGGGCCTTCTTCGTCCTCGGCAGAGAGCCGGTGTTGCGGGCAACTGGACCCGGCAACGCTGTGCATTGTCGCACGACTCGGATGGACCTTCCGAAACCCCGGGTTCATCGGCGTGCCAGGTAGACGTACATGCCCTGGATGGGCTCGCGCTGGTCTTCGCGGATCGGCGCACGAACCAGCTGCAAAAGATCGAACCCGTGCCGCGCGGCCAGGGTGCGCAGGTAGCGTTCGGATTGCGCATAGCGCAGGCTCGGCAGCAGCTCGAAGTCGGCCGCTTCGCTGGCGGTGCACTCGGCCGAGAAGCAGAAGAGCCCGTGGGGCTCCATGGCGCGGCCCAGCGCTGCGAAGACCGGTTCGAGGTCGCCGACGTAGATGAAGACATCGGCCGCCGTGACCAGGTCGTAGCGCTCATCCGTGTCTTGCAGATGGTCCACGATCTCTGCGTGCACGAGCCGGTCGTAGAGCCCGAGCGCCTGCGCCTTCTCCAGCATCAGGCTCGACAGGTCGACGCCCGCGAGCCTTTGCGTCATCGGCTTGAGAAAGGGCGCGCAGAGGCCGGTGCCGCAGCCGAGGTCGAGCGTGGAGCGGAAAGGCCCACGGCCCAGCTCCGCGAGATGTCGGGCCAGCGTGCTGTGGGCGCGGTAGCCCAGCACGCCCACCAGGTGCGCATCGAACTGCTCGGCGTAGTCATCGAAGAGCGTCTCGACATAGTGGCCCGGCGCCGAAGGCGGAACGGGCTGCGCCGAGACAGAGGCCAGGTAGTAGCGGTGCAGTTCGGGATCGGCGCCGTGCGCCATCGCCTGCCTGAAGGCCTCGGCGGCTTCCTCGTGGCGCTTCATCTCGCGCAGGATGCCGCCCCGGTTGCTCCAGGCCTGCGCCAGGCCGGGATCGGCGGCCAATGCGCGCTCGTAGGAGGCGAGGGCGCGCGCGGGCTGGTCCAGCGCCTGCAGGGTCTGGCCGTGGCGCAACCAGGGTTCCGCAGCGCCCGGCGGGGCGAGCGCCAGCGACTTCTCATAGCTGAGCAGGGCTTCCTGGTGACGATTCAACTGCCCGAGGGCGCTCGCCTTGTGGAACCAGGCATCCGCGTTGCCGGCCTCGAGCGACAGCACCTGCTGCGCAGTCGCCAGCGCCTCCTGCGGGCGCAAGAGCTTCAGCTGCGTCGCGGCAAGATTGACCAGGGTGGAGACGCGGCCCGGAAGCAAGGCCAGAGAAGCCTGGAAGCACCGTTCGGCGGCGTCGAAGCGGCCTTGCTCGAAATCCTGCAGCCCTTCGAGGAACAGTTTGCGTGCCTGCTCGAAGGCGTCGTGGGTGGGCGTTGCGCACATGGATGAAGAGGGCTGGGCCGGTGTGGGCAGGTCTCGCAAGCCGGTATCGCCCGAGAATAGCAGTGGCTCGATCCGCCTTGGAAGGGCCTGCGTTAGACTTGGCGGCAGACCCGGTCGGAAATCGCGCTGCAGCAGCAAGCGCATGCCAGAAGGCGGATTCGCACTCGATCCTTGCGCAAGATCGGTGCCTCCCCGGTTTCCCGGCCACCCCGTGCAGCCCCCATCATCGGACACAGATAGCCATGGCCCAGTACGTCTACACCATGAACAAGGTCAGCAAGACCGTGCCGCCCAAGCGGCAGATCTTGAAGGACATTTCGCTTTCCTTCTTCCCCGGCGCCAAGATCGGCGTGCTGGGCCTGAACGGCTCGGGCAAGTCCTCGCTGCTGAAGATCATGGCCGGCATCGACAAGGAATTCGAAGGCGAGGCCTTGCCCATGCCCGGCCTCACGATCGGTTACCTTGAGCAGGAGCCCAAGCTCAACCCGGCGCACACGGTGCGCGAGTCGGTCGAGGAAGCGATGGGCGCGGTCTACGCGGCCAAGGCGCGGCTCGAGGAGGTGTACGTGGCCTACGGCGCGGAAGACGCCGACTTCGACGCGCTGGCGGCCGAGCAGGCCGAGCTCGAAGCCATCATCGCGACCGCCGGTACCGACTCCGAGCACCAGCTCGAGATTGCCGCCGACGCGCTGCGCCTGCCGCCGTGGGAAGCCAACATCGGCGTGCTCTCGGGCGGCGAGAAGCGCCGCGTGGCGCTGTGCCGGCTCCTGCTTTCCAAGCCCGACATGCTGCTGCTCGACGAACCCACCAACCACCTGGACGCCGAATCGGTCGAGTGGCTCGAAGTGTTCCTGCAGCGCTTTCCGGGCACCGTGGTGGCCATTACCCACGATCGCTACTTCCTCGACAACGCGGCCGAGTGGATTCTCGAACTCGACCGCGGCCGCGGCATCCCGTGGAAGGGCAACTACAGCACCTGGCTCGAGCAGAAGGGCGAACGGCTGGCTCAGGAGCAGAAGAGCGAGGAAGCCCACGCCAAGGCGCTGAAGAAGGAACTCGAATGGTCGCGCCAGAACCCCAAGGCGCGCCAGGCCAAGAGCAAGTCGCGCCTGGCCCGCTTCGAGGAACTGTCCGACTACGAATACCAGAGGCGCAACGAGACGCAGGAGATCTTCATCCCCGTGGCGGAACGCCTGGGCAACCAGGTGATCGAGTTCAAGAACGTCAGCAAGTCCTTCGGTGACCGCTTGCTGATCGACAACCTGAGCTTCGAGATTCCCGCCGGCGCCATCGTCGGCATCATCGGCCCGAACGGTGCCGGCAAGTCCACGCTCTTCAAGTTGATCGCGGGCAAGGAGAAGCCGGACAGCGGCGAGGTGGTGGTCGGCCAGACGGTCAAGATGGCCTTCGTCGACCAGTCCCGCGATGCGCTCGGCAACGACAAGACGGTGTGGGAAGACATCTCGAACGGCCTCGACATCATCAACGTCGGCAAGTTCCAGATGGCGAGCCGCGCGTATGCCGGCCGTTTCAACTTCAACGGCGCCGACCAGCAGAAGAAGGTCGGCACGCTCTCCGGCGGCGAGCGCGGCCGGCTGCACCTGGCCAAGACCCTGATCGCCGGCGGCAACGTGCTGATGCTGGACGAACCCTCGAATGACCTGGACGTCGAGACGCTGCGCGCGCTCGAGGACGCACTGCTCGAGTTCGCGGGCTCGGTCCTCGTGATCAGCCACGACCGCTGGTTCCTCGACCGCATTGCGACCCACATCCTTGCGGCCGAGGGCGACAGCCAATGGACCTTCTTCAACGGCAACTACCAGGAGTACGAGGCCGACAAGAAGAAGCGCCTGGGCGAAGAAGGCGCCAAGCCGCATCGAATGCGCTTCAAGGCGCTGAAGTAGAAGACGGCGTGCGCTGACACCACCGGCCTGCGATCCGGCGTCCACTTCCAATCGGGTGCGTAGAGCACCGGAAGGAGCGGACATGGCAGCGGCAGCATGGCGGTGGACTGCGGGGGCTACGCTTTTTCTCGCGGCTTGCGGCGGGGGTGGGGGCGGCGGCAGCGTCGCGATCAATGCCTTCGGCGTGTCCGGGTCGGGCACTCCCGCACCGGCGCCGGCTCCGCCGCCCGGGCCTGCACCGGCCCCCGCGCCGGCCCCTGCACCTGCGCCGGCGCCCGCGCCGGCGCCCGCGCCGATGAACGTCAAGGTGGTCGAACTGGCGAGCGGGTTCGCCAATCCCTGGGGCCTCGCCTTCCTGCCCGACGGCAAGCTGCTGGTGACGCAGCGCGGCGGCCAGATTCGCCTGCGCAATCCCGACGGCACGCCGGTGAACGGCGGCGCTGACCAGGTCAGCGGCGTGCCCGCGGTCGAGGCGGTGGGGCAGGGCGGGCTGCTCGACGTCGCCGTGGACCCCGCCTTCGCCAGCAATCGCCGCATCTACTTCAGCTACGCGGAGCGCGACGGCGCCGACGCCAGCTTCAACGGCACGGCGGTCGCGCGCGCCGAGCTCGACGTGGCCAACCGCAGCCTGGCCAATGTGCTCGTGATCTTCAGGCAGCAGCCGAAGGCGCAGAGCAGCGCGCACTTCGGCTCGCGCCTTGTTTTCGATCGCAGCGGCCACTTGTTCGTGACCCTGGGCGAGCGCTCCAACACCGACCAGCGCGGCTTTGCCCAGGACCTCACGCGTGGCCACGGCAAGGTGATGCGCATCACCACCGACGGCGCGCCGGCGCCGGGCAATCCGAATTTCGGCGTGGCCGGCGCGCAGCCGCAGATCTGGAGCTACGGCCATCGCAACGTCCAGGGCGCGGCGCTGCACCCGGCCACCGGCGATCTGTGGGTGAGCGAGCATGGCGCGCAGGGCGGCGACGAGGTCAACCTCGCGCTGCCGGGCAGGAACTACGGCTGGCCGATCATCAGCTACGGCCAGGAGTACGGCACCCTCACGCAGGTCGGCGAGGGCACCGCCAAGGCCGGCATGGAACAACCGCTCAGCTATTGGGAGAAGGCCGACGGCTCGGCCTGGACGGCGGGCACGCCCAAGTCCTCCATCGCACCCAGCGGCATGGTCTTCTACACCGGCGATGCGCTGCCCGACTGGAAGGGCAGCCTGTTCGTCGGCGCACTGGCAGGGACGGCACTGTGGCGGCTCACCCTCAGCGGCAACACGGTGACCGCGCGCGAACGCCTGCTGGCCGATCGCGGCGAGCGCATCCGCGACGTGCGGCAGGGGCCCGACGGCTGGCTCTACGTGCTGACGGACAGCAGCAACGGCAAGCTGTTGCGGCTGGAGCGCTGAGCCCGCCAGCTCGCGATCTGGTCCGCCATCGCCGTCTGATCCTTCTGGCTCGCCGCCGCGCACCTAACCGGCTGCGCGCGGCATTCGTGCCAGCACCCGCTTGCGCACCGCGTAGATGTTATTGCGCAGCGCGTAGAGCTCTTCCGCGTACGAGAGGGGCACCGCCACCTTGTTGACCACGCGGTCCAGGTTGTCCAGCTCCTCGATGAGCGCCTCGCGCTCGCCCTTGCCGGCTTCGAGCTTGTTCTCGACCTCGCGCAGCCGCGCATACCAGCGGAACACGCGCCGCCGAACCCGGAACTGATACAGCGGCGGCACCACGCGGCTGAGCGGCAGCATCAGCACCAGCAGGCCGCCCAGCACCAGCCACATGCGCTCCACCAGGTTGCTGGCCCAGAAGGGCAGGTAGCGCTGCCAGAAGGGCGGCGTGCCGTTGATGGCGCGGTCGCCCTCGGGGCTCACCGGCAACTCGCTGGTGCGGGTGTTCGGGAAGTCGCGCGCGCCGTTGAACCAGCCGGCGTCGCTGTGCAGGGTCTGCGCCGCTTGCGCGAAGAGCTGGCGCAGGGCGGGATGCGTTTGCTCGCGCGCCAGCAGCGAGGTGGTGGCCGCGACCAGCGGCTCGTCGTGCGGCGGCAGGTCGGTCGCCAGGTCGACCACGCCGCGCGGCAGGGTGACGGGCTGCAGGAAGGCGAAGCGGCGCGAATAGGCATCGCTCTGGCCGAAGTCCATGAGCCGGATGTCCGGCGCGCGCAGCAGCCGCTGCACCAGCGGCGACTGTGGCGCCGAGGCCAGCACGATCACGTCGAGCAGCCCGGCCTGCAATGCCTCCGTGGCAGGCGTCTGTTCGAGATTGGACAGCTGCAGCGCTTGCGGGTCCAGGTGGTTGGCGCGGAACATCCGCTCCATCACCTCGGGCACGCCGCTGCCGGGCTTGTCGACGTTGACGCGCAGGTCTTTGAACTGGGCGAGCGATGTGAGCCGCCCGCTCTTGCGGTCGATCGCCCGTGCTGCGTCGGCGCGGTAGAAAAACCACAGCGGTTCGTAGAACAGGCTGCCCAGCGAAGTCAGCCCCGCCTGCTCGTCCGCCACCGGGTCGGCGCTGCCGCCGCGCACGAAGCCCACATCGGCTCCGCCGCTGCGCAGCAGCTGCAGGTTGTCCTGCGAGCCGTCAGTGGGTTTCAACTCGACCTCGATGCCGTTGGCCTTGAGTGCCGCTGCATAGCGCTTGCCGAACTCGGCATAGGCGCTGCCCGAGGGCCCGGTGGCCAGCGTCACGCGTTTGGGCGGTTGCGGGTCCAGCCACCAGTAGGCGGCGATCAGGAGGCCGATCACGAGGAACACCACCGGTCCGGCGGAGGCGATCAGGTCGCGGATGGACAGGAGGATGAGGCGGATGGTTCGGGGCATGCAGCAGGCGGGTAGGGGCTTGGACGCGCTGAGGCGCGCGGGAGCGCATTTTGATTGGCTTTTCGCGCCGGCTCGGTTACAAAGCGCGTGCGAATTTCAGGGAGCACGAATGAAAACACGAACGTCCGAGGACGTATTGACCGGCGCCGCACGGTTCGTCAGTGACGGCGACAGCCTGGAGTGGTGGGTCGAGGAACTGCTGAAGGCCATCTTGCCGAGCGCCGCGGTGTTGTGCGGGCAGTCGATTCCGCATTCCGGCGGCTACACGTCCATCCAGACCTGGAGCTTCGGTCTTCCGCCCGCCTATGAGGCCGCGATCGTCTGCGTGGGAAGCAATGTCAGAAGCCCGGTTCTGACGAGGTTGATCCGATCCGGCGGTCCTGAGTTTTTCGACGTCGAGGAGGATCGGGGCGTTGACGCCGACCCTTTCTGGCGCGCGAGCTTCCGGCGTGCCGGTTGGTACAACGTGCTGGGGCTGTCGCATGTGGAGGGCCAGGGGGACGGGCGCGTGCTCACCGCGGCTGCGTTCTACAACGTGGGACAGGAGATGGTTGCGGATCGCCATGCGCTGCAGCAGCAGGTGATGCCGGCGTTGCATGCCGCACTCAGCCGCCTCTATCGCTGTGAGCAGGCCCGCGCCATCGCGAACCCTGCTGCCGTGCCTCAGCTGACATTCACGCCGACAGAGCGCGCCGTGCTCGACCTGCTGCTGCGAGGCATGACCAACAAGGAAATCGGTCGGCACCTCGGCAAGAGCGGGGAGACCATCAAGCGGCAGCTCGCCATGCTGATGAATCGGGTCGGCGTGAGGAACCGCGTGGAGTTGGCGCACCGGGTCCTGTCGGGCGAGCCGCCGGGTCCGGCGCAATCATCGGCGCGCTCGCGCATGAACGGCTTTGACCCGATCGGGTCATTTCGAATAACCCGATCGGGGGATTGAGGCGGCGGCGCGCTTCCCGCCAAATGCCGGGGTCTTGAGCGGTGGGTCGCCAAGAAGCATCAGTCACGGGGAGATCGATATGCGAATCAAGAGGTGCGCCCTTGCGCGCGCCGTGGTCCTTGCATGCTGCCGGGGTTGCCCTGCCTGGACCGCTCGGTGCCTTACGAATTCAGTGGACAGAGCGTCTTCGAGCGACGCCCTGCCGCCGCGGCATGTGTCGCAGTGGATTCCATCTGACACCGGCGCTTGAGAGCCGATGCCCAGTCTTGCCATGAAAGTGGCCTTGCTGTTCAAGGCGATTGCAATGCTGTTGCTATTGGGTCTTTCGATGGCTGCAGCAAGTCAGTGGATGGTCGGTTTCATCTTGCCGTGGGAATTTCTCGTGTATTACGGCATTGGCGTGATCGTCGTTGCGATGATCGTTGCGCTGGGCGCATTCCTCAATTTATTGATGGCAAAGCTGGTGAACAAGGCGGATTGAGCGACTGGTACAGCCATCGGCGATGCAGGGCTCATCTGCTCCACTGAATCGCCAAAGTGGACGGTCGTCGTTCGCGGGGGCAGACGCCCCCGGATCTGGCTTCCAGCAGCCCCGGCGCCTAACGCCAGACGTAATGCCCCGGAACGCGCCGCCCATGCTCCCGATGTGCAGGCACCCAGACCTTGTGCTTGCGGTGATGAGGCGTCACATGCTTGCGTTCCATGCGCGAATGCGGCGACGGATGCATGGGTTGCGCCATGGCAGCTGCGCACACGGCGCAGGCCGCGAGGGCGAGAAGGATTTTCTTCATGTTGGATCTCCTTGGATGAAGTGGTGAGTGCCCGAATCGGCACCCCGCGAGGCTAAGGCTTTTTGGCGCAGCCATGCAGGTCCGATAGTGGTTGCGGACTTGGCTTGCAGGCTTACCGATCGGTCAGCCCAGCTCCGAGGCGCCCGGGAAGACCCTTTCTCCGATCCGCACTGTGCGTGCCGCCCGCACCGCCCGCAGCGTCGCCCGTGCCACGACCTCGGCAGCCATCGTGCCCAGCACCGTCATCCCCGGTGCATCGCCCTCGAGCGGAACGCGCCCGGTGGCGAGCGCGAACAGGGTGTCTCCATCGCTCATGGTGTGCACCGGGTTGATCGCGCGCGCCAGGCCGTCGTGGGCCACGGCCGCGAGCCGGTTGGCCTGGACCTTGGTGAGCCGGGCGTCGGTCGCGATCACGCCCAGCGTGGTGTTGGTGCCTGCCAGCAGCGGCTGCGGCAGCTCGCCGCGCAGCAGGGCGCGGCGCGTGTCGAGCAAGGCCCCTCCGTCCTCGGTGCGCGCGCCGGCCACGACCTGCGCGGTATCCGGGTCGAGCACATCGCCGAGCGCGTTGCAGGCAATCAGCGCGCCGACAGTCACGCCGTTGACGGTGACCGAGGCACTGCCGATCCCGCCCTTCATCGCGCGGTGCAGACCGAAGAGCTTGCCCACCAGCGCGCCGCTGCCGGCGCCGACATTGCCTTCGGCGGGGACCGCCGTCGACGCGGACTCGCAGGCCGCGTAGCCAGCAGCGGCATCGGGACGGATGCGCGCATCGCCGACAGGCAGGTCGAACAGCACGGCGGCGGGCACGATCGGCAGGGTGCCGAAGCGCACGTCGAGGCCGATGCCGCGCTCCTCCAGCCAGCGCATCGCGCCCTCGGCCGCGGCCAGGCCCCAGGCGCTGCCGCCGGCGAGCATCACGGCATGCACCTGCTGGACCAAATTGCCGGGTGCGAGCAGATCGGTCTCACGCGTGCCGGGCGCGGCGCCGCGCACGTCCACGCCGGCCACTGCGCCTTCGCGCGCCAGGATCACGGTGCAACCGGTGGGGCGACGCGGATCGCTGAAATGGCCGACCTCGATGCCGGCGACGTCGGTGATGGCGCCCGCGTTCGGCGCCGTGGAAGAGGAACAGGGGGAGGGAGAAGGCTGCTGGGACATCGCCGACGATTATGGAACCGCCGGCCGAAGCGGCCTTCGGCCACGGTGCGGTGCGACTTCGGAGCGGCCGCGCGGCTGGCTCAGGCCCGCTTCGCTTGCGCGGCGTCCGCGCGGCCCAGCTCGCCGCGCGCCTGCCGCAGCACCGACCAGCCGCCGCTGAGGGCCAGCGCCGCCATCACCGCCGCGACCGCCAGGTCGGGCCAGGCCGAGCCGGTGCCGAAGACGCCGAGCGCCGCGAGCATCACCGCCACGTTGCCGATGGCATCGTTGCGCGAGCACAGCCATACGCTGCGCATGTTGGCATCGCCCTCGCGGAAGGCGTAGAGCAGCAGTGCGACGGCCACGTTCACGCCCAGGGCCAGCGCGCCCACCAGCCCCATGGTCAGCGCCTCGGGCGGCAGGCCCTGCGTTGCCGACCAGAAGGTCTTGCCGGCCACGAAGAGGCCGAAGCCCAGCATGCTGAGCCCCTTGAGCACGGCGGCGCGGGCGCGCCAGGCGAGGCCCATCGACAGTACCGCCAGCGTGACGCCGTAGTTGGCGGCGTCGCCGAAGAAGTCGATCGCATCGGCCAGGAGGGACACCGAACCCGAACGGAAGCCGGCGCCGATCTCGACCGCGAACATGAGGGCATTGAGCGCCAGCGCCACCCAGAGCACACGCCGATAGCGCGGCGTGTCGGCGGCCGAAAGGTGTTCATGGTCGTGATCGTGTTCGCAGCAGTTCGCAGACATGGTTTCTCCAGGGATGGCACGATTGGAAAGGTTGAAGTCACTGGAAGGTCAAGCCATGCCTGTCGCAATCCCGCCCGCCCAACAGGGTTACCGCATCGGCGATGCCGCCGCGAGGAGCGGCCTGAGCGCCACCAACATCCGCTACTACGAGAAGGAAGGCCTGGTCGAGCCGCAGGCGCGCGGCGACAACAGCTACCGGCTGTACACCGATGCCGACGTGCACCGGCTGCGCTTCATCCGCCTGTGCCGCGCGATGGACATGTCGCTGGACGAGGTGCGCGCGCTGCTCGGGCTGGACCTGCGCAGCAAGGCGGACTGCGCCGCGGCGAGCGTGGCGCTCGATGCGCACCTGGGCCATGTGCGGGAGCGCCTGCGCGAGCTTCGGTCGCTCGAGAAGGACTTGATCGCCCTGCGCGACTGCTGCGACGGCAGCGATGCGCAATGCCACATCATCGAGGCGCTGCACGCGCGTGCCGATGCGCAGCCCGCAGGCGAGGCACCGGGGACGCGGGCCACCCGCCACGTTTGAGCGCCGCCGCGGCAAGGGCGCTCAGGGCTTCGAGGGCGGCGGAAGCGCCAGCCCGCGCTCGCGCATCAGGTCGCGCAGCAGCGCAGGGTCGTCGGTGATGATGCCGTCCACCTGCCAGTCCATCAACCTCGCCATGTCGGCGCGCTGGTTGACCGTCCAGGGCACGACCTGGAACCCCAGCGCCTGTGCCTCCCGGACCTGCGCGGCCGTGAGGTCGTTGAAGGCCGGCGACCAGGTCACCTTGCCCGGGGCCGTGCCGGCGGCAGCCTTCACCAGGCGCGGCGCCGAGCCGAAATCCTCGAGCCGCAGGCCCGAGGTCCAGCGCGGGTCCCTGAGCGTGCGGCCGGTCGTGAGGTAGGCGCGCTGCAGCTGCGGCGCCCACTGGCCGACCAGCGCCAGCGTGCGCCAGTCGAAGCTCTGCACGGTCACGCGCGGGCCCATGCCCGCCTTGTCGATCTCGGCCAGCAGCGAGCGCACCATCAGATCCGGTGCCGCGGTCTCGTCGGGGCGCGCCGGATCGAGCTTGGTCTCGATGTTGAAGCGGACCTGCGTGGCGTTGCGCGCACGCACCCGATCGAAGAGCGCAGCCAGGGCCGGGATGCGCTCGCCGTCGCGCGGCACCTGCAGCGCGAACTGCTTGCCGTAGGGGGTCGCGGGGTCGATGCGGCCGACGTCGTAGGCCTGCAGCTGCGAGAACGTCAGAGTGCGGATCGCCGGGCCCTTGGCCGGAAGGAAGGCGCCATTCGCGTCGCGCGTGTGGTCGGGGTTGAGCACCGTGTCGTGCGAGATCACCACCACGCCGTCGGCAGTGAGGCCGATGTCGAGTTCGAGCGTGCTGACGCCAATGTCCATTGCGTTGTCGAAGGCCGCCAGCGTGTTTTCCGGCGCGAGCGCGCGGCCGCCGCGGTGGGCTTGAAGGTCGAAGGCTTGCCGGGGACCGGGCGCCAACGCCGAGCAGGCGGCGAGCAGCGAAGCGGTGAGCAGCCATGGCACGCAGGAGGGGAGCTTCATTTGAGTTCCACCTTGATGCCGTCCTGTTGCACGGTGATGTCACCGATCTCGTAGGTCTTGCGCCCCACGGTGAGCTCCTCCGCGGTGAAGGTGCGCAGCGGCTGGCCGCGCAGCAGTTCCTGCGCGACCAACGCGCCGATCTGCTGCAGGCGCTCGGCGTCTCGCCCGGTCACGCCCTGCAGCTCGAGCCGCTCGGCCTTCGGCTGGTCGAGCCGCAGCGCACGGGCCGGCGCGTCGTACTTGAGGGCGCTGCTGACCGAGACCACGCCCTCGACGGTGGAGGGCCGAAGCAGCGGGCTGGCGATGCTGAGCGCGGCCGTGATCGCGGCGCGGTTGGCCTCGGCGTCCAGGCCCAGCTGCGGATCGCGCAAGGCGACGGTGAAGATCTCGGCATAGCGCTGCTGAACCGGAAAGCGCCTGGCGATCTGCGCCTGCAGCTCTTCGCGGCTCGCGGTGTATTCGCTGGTGAAGAAATTGAAACCCGCCAGTGCCGTGAAAGGCGCTGGCGCTGCGGCGGCCCCGATGAGCGCGCGCAGGAGCAGACGACGGGACAGCGGTGGGAGAAAGCGGTACATACCGCTCGGAGCTTGCCACAGCCCGATGGTTCAGTTCAGTCGTGCAGGGATGAGAGGAACTGTTTCAGCTCGGCTGTCTGCGGATTGCCGAACAGCTCGGCCGGCGGCCCCATCTCGTGCACCCGGCCCTGGTGCATGAAGATCACGCGGTCGCTGACCTTGCGCGCGAAGCTCATCTCGTGCGTGACCATCAGCAGCGTCATCCCCTCGTCGGCCAGCGACTCGACCACGCGGAGCACCTCGCCCACCAGCTCGGGGTCGAGCGCGGAAGTGATCTCGTCGCACAGCAACACCGCAGGTTCCATTGCGAGGGCGCGCGCAATGGCCACGCGCTGCTGCTGGCCGCCCGAAAGCTGGTCGGGCATGGCATCGAACTTCTGCTCCAGGCCCACGCGGGTGAGCAGCTTGCGCGCCTGCGAGGCTGCTTCGAGGCTGCTGCGTTTCTTGACCAGCGTCGGCGCGAGCATCACGTTCCTGCCCACCGTGAGGTGCGGGAACAGGTTGAAGCTCTGGAAGATCATGCCCACGTGCTGCCGCAGCTCGCGCATGGCCATTGCGCTCTCGTGCAGCAGCGGCTTGCCATGCACCGTGAGCGAGCCCTCCTGGAACACCTCGAGGCCGTTGATGCAGCGAAGCAGCGTGCTCTTGCCCGAGCCGCTCTTGCCGATGATGGCGATCACCTCGCCGCGCCGGACATCGAGATCGATGCCCTTCAGCACCTCGTTGCTGCCGTAGGCCTTGCGCAGGGCGGTGATGCGGACGATGGGCGCGGCGCCCTTGGCGGGCGCAGCGGCGGGTGGGGCTTCAGCGATCAGCGCCATGGATCTTCCTTTCGAGGTTCTTGGCGTACAGGCTCACGGGAAAGCACAGCGCGAAATAGAGCAGGGCCACGCAGCTGAAGACCACGAAGGGCTTGAAGGTGGCGTTCGAGATCATGCTGCCGGCCTTCGTCAGCTCGACGAAGCCGATCACCGAGGCCAGCGCCGTGCCCTTGATCACCTGCACCAGGAAGCCCACTGTGGGCGCGATGGCGATGCGCTTGGCCTGCGGCAGGATCACATGGCGCATCTGCTCGCCGAAACTCAGCGCCAGGCTGCCCGAGGCCTCCCACTGGCCCTTGGGGATGGCGGCCACGCAGCCGCGCCAGATCTCGGTCAGGAAGGCGCTGGTGTAGAGCGTCAGCGCGACCGACGCCGCGGTCCAGGCCGAGACCTCGATGCCGAGCAGCGCGATGCCGAAGTAGGCCAGGAACAGCTGCATCAGCAGCGGCGTGCCCTGGAACAGCTGCACGTAGAGGCCGATCAGCCGATCGGCCAGCGGACCGCCCGACAGGCGCAGGAACAGCAGCAGGCCGCCCACCAGCCCGCCGCCGACAAAGGCGATGAGCGACAGCACCACCGTCCAGCGCAGCGCCAGCAGCAGGTTGCGCACGATGTCCCAGAGGGAGAACTCGATCATCGCCAGGCCTCCCGCCGGGCCGCCCCAAGGGAGGCCGCCGCCCCCTCGGGGGGCAGCGAGTACACGAAGTGACGAGCGTGGGGGCTTTTCATGCTACCTCCCGAAGAAGAACTTCGGCCCTGCCCAGTTGAGCAGCCGCCGTGCCGCCACCGAGAGCGCCAGGTAGATGGCGGTCGCGATGATGAAGGCCTCGAAGGCGCGGAAGTTGCGGCTCTGGATCAGGTTGGCCGCGTAGCTCAGCTCCTCGGTCGAGATCTGGCTGCACACGGCCGAGCCCAGCATCACGATGATGATCTGGCTCACCATCGCGGGCCAGACCTTCTTCATCGCCGGCGGCAGCACCACGCGCGTGAACACCTGCACCTTGTTGAGCGCCAGGCTCACGGCGGCTTCGATCTGGCCGCGCGGCGTGGCCTCGATGCCGGCGCGGATGATCTCGGTGGCGTAGGCGCCGAGGTTCATCACCATCGCGATCACGGAGGCCATCTCCGGCGAGAGCTTGAAGCCCGCGGCAGGCAGCCCGAAGAAGATGAAGAACAGCTGCACGATGAAAGGCGTGTTGCGGATCAGCTCCACGTAGCTGCCCACGATCCAGCGCAGCCAAGCCGGCCCGCTCGCCCGGGCCCAGGCGCAGGCGATGCCGACCGCCATGCCGATCAGCGTGGCGATGAGCGTGAGGCCCAGCGTCCATAGGACGCCCCTGACCAGCAGCGGCCATTGGCCGAGCACGGCCCCGAAGTCGAACTCGATGCCCATGGCGGCGCGGTGTCAGGACGGCAGGTCGCCGGCTTCCTTGCCGAGGAACTTCTTGGACATGGCATCGAGCGTGCCGTCCTTCTTGGCGGCCGCGATGATCTCGTTGACCTTGGCCTTCAGCGCATCCTCGCCCTTGGCGATGCCCACGTAGCAAGGGCTGTCCTTGAGCAGCAGCTTGTACTCGGCGCCCAGCTGAGGGTTCTTCTGCATCATGTTCACAGCGACCGCGGCGCTGGTGGCGATGGTCTGCGTCTGGCCGGCGACGAAGGCGGCGATGGTGGCGTTGTTGTCCTCGAAGCGCTTGTAGTCGACGTTGGCCGGTGCCACCTTGGCGAGCTCCTGGTCTTCCATCGCGCCGCGCGTCACGGCCACGCTCTTGCCGGCCATGTCGGCAAAGCTCTTGATGGCGAGGCCCTTGGACGCATACACGGCCTGGAAGAAGGGTGCATAGGCGGCGCTGAAGTCGATCACCTTCTCGCGCTCGGCATTCTTGCCCAGCGTGGAGATCACGAGGTCGGCCTTCTTCGTCTGCAGGTAGGGGATGCGGTTGGCGCTGGTGACGGGTACCAGCTCGGCCTTGACGCCCAGCTTGGCGGCGATGAGCTTCGCCATTTCCACGTCCAGGCCCTGGGGTGCCATGTCGGGGCCGACGAAGCCGTAGGGCGGGTAGTCGGTGGGAATCGCGACCTTGAGGGTCTTGGACTTCAGCACGTTGTCGAGCGCGCTCTGGGCCGGGGCGGCGCCGGTGGCGAGCAGGGCGGACGTTGCGAGGCCGAGGACGAACAGGCGGCGGGAAAACTTCATAGCAGGGCTCCTAGGTAAGTCGATGAATCGTCGGGTGGGGATGGGGCGTCGGAGACCTTGGCTCGAGCGCGGGTACGCAAGACCTGTGCCTTGGGCTTCGGGGCGCCGGGCGGGTTGTCGAGCGGCGCGAGCGCATCGCGCAGCTGCGCCAGCGGATCGGCCTGGCTCTGCACGCGCAGCGCCGACTGCACGGTGCCGATGTGCTCGGTCATCAGCGCCTCGGCGCCGGCCGCGTCGCCGCGCTCCAGCGCCGCGACGATGCGCACGTGGTCCTCGCAGGACTGCGCCGCGTCGTGCGAGGACTGGTAGAGCATCGCGATCAGGGTGGTGCGCGCGGTGAAGTCGCGCAGCGTGTCGGCCAGCAGTGAATTGCCCAGGCATTCGGCCAGGCACACGTGGAAGTCGCCCAGCAGGAAGCTGCGGGTGCCGACATCGCTGCCCCTCAGGGCCGCCTTCTCACGCTGCAGGTGCGTCTTGAGCGAGCGCAGCGCCTCCTTGCCGATGCGGCCGGCGCTTCGGATCAGGCCGGACTCGATCACGCGGCGCGCCTCGAAGGCCTCGCGCGCCTCGTCCTGCGACGGCTCGATCACGAACCAGCCGCGCCTGGCGCTCACGGTCACGATGCCGCGCGCCGCCAGCCGCGTGAGCGCCTCCCGCACGATGGTGCGGCTGCAATCGAACAGCATCGCGAGCTGCTGCTCGCCCAGGCGCGAGCCCGGGGCGAGCTTCTGCGCCATCACGGCTTCGACGATGCGGGCGCTGATTTCGGGGGCGGTGATGGACATGCGCCTGCATACCAGCAGCTTTCGTGCCTGCTGGTATGCAAGGCGTGTGCACCAAATCGGGTGGCGCCTGCCCGCGGCGCGTGCACCGCCAGGAAGAGGCTCAGTTCCCGAGCGTGGCCTTCAGCGTGATCTCGGGCACGCTCGCCAGCGCCTTCGACAGCGGGCAGCCGGCCTTGGCGCCGGCGGCGAGCTCCTGGAACTTCGCCTCGTCGATGCCAGGAATCACGGCTTCCAGCTCGAGCTGGATGCGGTCGATCTTGAAGCCAGGGCCGTCCTGCGCGAGGCGCACCGCGGCCTTGGTGTCGATGCGGGTGGCGGTGAAGCCGGCGCCTTCCAGCGCGAAGGCGAGGGCCATCGTGAGGCAGCCCGCATGCGCCGCACCCAGGATCTCCTCCGGGTTCGTGCCCGTGCGATCGTCCTCGAAGCGGCTCTTGAAGCCGTAGGGATAGTCCTTGAGTGCGCCCGTCTCCGTGCTGATCCGGCCCTTGCCGGTCTTGCCGGCGCCTTCCCAGTGAACACTTGCGCGCTTGTCTGCTGCCATGAGAGCTCCTCGGTGGTGGTGGGGTGAAGGAGCCGATGTTGTACGCCGGAACAGGTGACATGTCTGTCGGCCGCCGGGATGAGCGAGCATCTCCACTTGCAGAGTCGCCGATGCGACGCGGTGGGGGCTTCCCCGATACGTCCGGCCCGTGTGGCATCGTAGGCTTGCCCGTCCCCATGGAGTCCGTATGGATCGCCCGCACTACAAGTTCTGGCCGCAGCGCCTGCCCCGTTCGATCACCGTCCCGGCCACCTCGCTGTGGCACAACCTCGCCACCGCCGCCGAGCGCTTCCCGGACAAGACCGCGCTGGTTTTCTTCGGCAGCGAGACCTCGTATCGCGAGCTCGCCGAGCAGGTCGAGCGGCTGGCCGGCCAACTGCATGCGCTGGGCGTGAAGCGCGGCGACCGCGTGGTCCTGGACATGCAGAACTGCCCGCAGCTGGTGATCGCGCATTTCGCCATCCTGCGCGCCAATGCGGTGGTGGTGCCGGTCAACCCGATGAACCGGGCCGAGGAGCTCAAGCACTACATCACCGATCCGGACGCCAAGGTGGCCATCACCACCGGCGACCTGGCGCCCGAGCTCGTCAAGGCCAGCGACGCGCTCGCGCCCGGCGAGCGCCTGGCGCACCTGATCGTCACGCAGTTCACCGACGCCTTCGACCCGGACGCGCAGGGCGACGAGGCGCCGCCGCCGGGCTGGCGGGACTGGCTGCTCACCCGCCATCCGCTGCCTTCGCTGGCCGGCGGCCGCGTCATGGCCTGGACCGAGGCGCTGGCCGCGGGCCACGCGCCGCCCGCGCATGCGGTGGGCGCCAACGACATGGCGCTCCTGCCCTACACCAGCGGCACCACCGGCCTGCCCAAGGGGTGCATCCACCATCACTCCAGCCTGATGCACAACGCCTACGCCTGCCAGCTATGGGGCCTGAGTTCGTCGGAGACGGTGGTGCTGGCGGTGGTGCCGATGTTCCACATCACCGGCACGGTGAGCGTGCTGCATACCGCCATCATGAGCGCGGCCACGCTGGTGGTCATGCCGCGCTGGGACCGCGAGGTGGCCGGCCGGCTGATCTCGCGCCGCAAGGTCACCAGCTGGACGAACATCCCCACCATGGTGATCGACCTGCTGGGTAGCCCGAACTTCGCGAGCTTCGACCTCAGCAGCCTGGTCCACATCGGCGGCGGGGGTGCGGCGATGCCGCAGGCGGTGGCGCAGCGGCTCTACGAGCAGTACGGGCTCAAGTACGCGGAAGGCTACGGGCTCACCGAGACCGCGGCGCCTTCGCACACCAATCCCTTCGACAACCCCAAGCAGCAGTGCCTGGGCATCCCCTTCATCAGCACCGATGCGCGCGTGGTCGACCCCGACACGCTGCAGGAGATGCCGATCGGCGAATCGGGCGAGATCATCATCCACGGGCCCGAGGTGTTCCAGGGCTACTGGAAAAGGCCCGACGCGACCGAGGCGGCCTTCGTGGAGTTCGAGGGCAAGCGCTTCTTCCGTTCCGGCGACATGGGCCGCATGGACGAGGACGGCTACTTCTTCATCACCGACCGCCTCAAGCGCATGATCAACGCCAGCGGCTTCAAGGTCTGGCCGGCCGAGGTCGAGCTCCTGATGTTCCGCCACCCGGCGATCCAGGAGGCGTGCGTGATCTCCACGAAGGATGCCTACCGCGGCGAGTCGGTCAAGGCGGTGGTGGTGCTGCGCGCCACCCACAAGAACACCACCGAGCAGGAGATCATCGACTGGTGCCGCGAGAACATGGCCGTGTACAAGATCCCGCGCACCGTGCAGTTCGTCGATGTGCTGCCCAAGAGCGGCAGCGGCAAGGTGATGTGGCGGTTGCTGCAGGAGGCGGAAAGCGGCGCGAAATAAAGAATTGATGCGGGCAAGCCCGTGGCGGCCACGGGAGATCGCGACAGTCCATGCAAAATGCTTTGCAAATGGGTTGCGGGTTCGCGACCGGCGTCAGGCTTCTGGGGTATCCCGGGGGCCTTTCTGCTTTGTGGGCTACGGAAAAACCTTCAGCCCGTTGCCGTTCATCGTGTGGCCTCGCCTGCCGGTGAAGAATTTCGCCTTCAGCACGTCAAACGCCTGATTGGCCTGAAGCGGCTTGATCACGGACAACCCGATCGGGCGCGCCGTCAGGTCGGCAAGCTGCAGCCCCCAGTGGTATGTCGAATTTCAGGCGGCGCACGGCCGGCGTCAAAGTGTCGGCATAGCAGGCCTTCGTGAAGATGCAGAACGACAGTACGAATACCGGATAGTCGGGGTTGATCGAGGTCAGGCTGTGGTCGCCGCTCTCGTCCACTGTCCAGGGCGACCGACGGGTGCTGCCGGCGCCTCAGGCCTTGAGCCAATCCCTGAGCTGCTTGGTGCGCTGTTCGGTGTGCTCGATCTGGCAGCCGAGCGCGGCGATGTCGCGCACTGTGCCGCCCGCGTTGAGCATGTACTTGGCCCTGCAGTCGTCGGCGCGGAACTGGATCCAGGCCCGCTGCGCCTGCCTCAGCAGCTTGCGGGTGCCGGCGTAGTCGATGGCATCGGCCTTGCCGGGAGGATCGAGCGACTTCAGCAGCGCCTGGTAGGCGGCGTTGAGCTCCCTGTCCTTGCGCTCCAGCGCCTGTTGCGCGCACTGGTTGATCTCGGCCGTGTTGCGGGTCCTGCACTGCTCCTCGGCGAAGACGATGCCGGGAAGCAGGAGCAGGGCGGTGCCAAGGCAGGACAGCTTCTTCATTTCGAAACTCCGCGATCGCTGGGGTCGGAGCTCGTATTCTGCGCCGGCCGGGCCCGCTAGGCGCGGAATTCGACCTCCGCCTCGATCTCTACCGGAATGCCGAAGGGCAGTTCGGCCAGCCCGACCGCGCTGCGCGCATGGGCGCCGGCCTCCGGCCCATAGAGCTCGAGGACCAGCTCCGAGAAGCCGTTGATCACCGCGGGCAAGCGGTCGAAGTCGGGCACCGCGTTGACCATGCCGAACACGCGCACCCAGGCCGTGATGCGGTCCAGGTCGCCGAGGGCGCGCTGCAGGCTCGCCAGGATGCCCAGCGCGGTCAGGCGCGCCGCATGGTGGCCCTGCTCGAGCGTGAGCTCGCGCCCGACCTTGCCGAGCGGCGCGGCCAGCGAGCCGTCGGCGTTCTGCGGGCCGTGGCCCGAGATCAGAGCCCGGTTGCCGACGATGCGCACCCAGGGAAAGGGCAGCACCACGCCGGCGGGCATGGGCAGAGGCGGCGGCAGGGTCAGGCCGAGCGACTGGAGCTTGCGTTCGATCTGTGTCATGTGTCGCTCATGTGTCGTGGATGAGGCGTCGTCCGAGGCTGATCACATCGTCCTGCGTATACCCGAGCCTGCGGTAGAAAGCGACGACCTCGGCGTTGGACGAGCGCACGAGGAGGTTGATCTTGGGGCAGCCGCGCTCGGTGAGCAAGCGCTCGGCCTCCCGCATGAGCGCACGGCCGATGGCCATGCGCCGATGCTCGGGCGAGACCGCGAGGTAGTAGACCCAGCCGCGGTGGCCGTCGAAGCCGACCATCGCGGAGCCGAGCAGCGTGCCGTCGTCGCCGGTGGCGACCAGGAAGAGCTCGGGCTGCTCGCCGAGCTTGCGCTGGATGTCGCGGTGGGGGTCGTTCCACGGGCGCGTGAGGCCGCAGGCCTGCCAGAGGGCGATCACACCGGCTTCGTCGGTGGGTTGGAAAGGGCGAATCTTCATCACGGGAAGAGCGAGTCGGGCGTAGTGCGAGTGTCGCCTGGAGGGGACCGCGCGGAAGCGCAGCCCTTCAGACGCTGCCGGGCGGACCCTTGAGTTCGACCACGTTGCCCTCCGGATCCCGGAGGTAGATGGAAGGGCCGCTGCCTTCCGCGCCGTAGCGCGCTTCGGTCGGCCCGGCCTGCACGCCATGGGCCGCGAGGTGGCTGCGTATCGCCGCTTCATCGAAGGGATCGACGCGAAGGCAGAAGTGGTCGAGATTGCGGCCTTCCCGGCCCGGCGGCGCGCCGCCGGCGCGGCCCAGCTCGCCATCGACGGGCACGAGATCCACGATCGAGCGGCCGGCGCGCAGCTGGATCAGGCCGATGGCCTCCTGCCGGCGCTCGACCGTGCAGCCGAGCACGTCGCAGTAGAAGCCAAGCATGGCGTCGAGATCGACGACGCGCAGGACGATGTGATCGATGTCGCGGATGTGGATCATGGCATGGCCGGCTCTCAGGACTCGCCCCTGCCCCGCACGTCCGCCACCACCCGCGCATGCCGCTGGAAGCTCCAGTAGGCGCTGGCCCAGTCCATCAGCACCACGATGCGGTTGCGAAAGCCGATCAGGAAATACGCATGCGCGAAAAGCCAGAACAGCCACGCCAGGCGACCCCAGAAGCGCAGCGGCCCCATGGGCGTGCCCAGGTCGACCACGGCCGAGTTGCGCCCGATGGTGGCCAGGTTGCCGTAGTCACGGTAGCGGAACGGGACGGTCTCCTTGCCCGCGAGGCGGCGCAGGATGTTCGCCGCCGCGGCACGGCCCGCCTGCTTGGCGCCGGGGGAGACGCCGGGCACCGGCACGGGCTCCTTGCCGGGGCGATAGCTCATGGCTGCCGCCAGGTCCCCGACCACGCTGATCTCGGGATAGCCGGGCAGGCTGAGGTCGGGCAGCACCTTCACGCGGCCGGCGCGGTCGCATTCGGCGCCCGTGGCCTCGGCCAGCATCCGACCGAGCGGCGAGGCGGCCACGCCGGCGGCCCAGATCACGCAATGGCAGGCGATGCGGTGGGTGCCGGTGCCGGCGCCGCCGTCGCTGAAGGGCGACTCGACCTCCAGCCCCTCGGGCGTGACTGCCGTCACGCGCGCATTGAGGCGCACCTGCACGCCCAGCTTCTGCAACTGCTCGAGCGCGCGCTGGCTCAGGACCTCGGGCATGGCCTGCAGCACGCGCGGGCCGCCCTCGATCAGCAGCACCTCGGCCGTGCGTGGGTCGATGTGGCGGAATTCGCCACTGAGGGTGTGACGCGCGATCTCGGCCAGGGTGCCGGCCATCTCGACGCCGGTCGGGCCGGCGCCGATCACGGCGAAGGTGAGCAGGGCGCGCCGGCGCGCCGGGTCGGTCTCGACTTCGGCAGCCTCGAAGCTCATCAGGATCCGGCGCCGGATCTCGAAGGCATCGGCCAGGGTCTTGAGGCCGGGGGCCGTGCGCGACCAGTCGTCGTGGCCGAAGTAGCTGTGGGTCGCGCCCGCGGCCAGGATCAGGTGGTCATACGGCAGGCGGGTGCCGTCGGCCAGATGCACCTCGCGCGCACCGGGGTCGATGCGCGTCGCCTCGCCGAGCAGGGTGGTGATGTTGGGCTGCCGGCGGAACAGCAGGCGCACCGGCGCGGCGATCGAGGGCGCCGCCAGGCCGGCGGTCGCGACCTGGTAGAGCAGGGGCTGGAACAGGTGGTGGTTGGTCTTGTCGACGATGGTGATGTCGACGGCCGCGTTCTGCAGCTTTCGCGCTGCCTCGAGTCCGCCGAAGCCGCAGCCGATGATCACGATTCGGGGGCGGGTGGAGGGGGACGTGCTCATCCGCCGGATGATACGCAGGCGCCGTGCAGGCCCCGGCGTCTTGTGCCAAAGTGTCGCGTTCGACAGGCCGCGCGCCGCGGTCGGGGCGCGCGCCGCGCGCCCTTGTCCTACGGCGCCGGCCTCCGTGCATGGGCTAAAACCTTCGGTCCAACAATGGAGACCCCATGAAGCTCACCCGGCCGGCCACGCCCGCGGCGGACGACCTGCGCGATCGGTTCCAGGCGGTGCGTGCGCACAGCCTCGCGCTGGCGGCCCCGCTCTCGGCGGAGGACCAGTGCATCCAGTCGATGCCCGACGCCAGTCCGACAAAATGGCACCTGGCGCACACCACATGGTTCTTCGAGACCGTGCTGCTGCAGCCGCATGCCGAAGGCTATCGCGTGTTCGACGCGGCCTTTGCCTATCTCTTCAATTCTTACTACGAGGCACTGGGGCCGCGCCATCCGCGCCCGCAGCGCGGGCTGCTGACGCGACCTTCGCTCGAGCAGGTGCACGCCTACCGGCGCCATGTGGACGAGGCGGTGGAGGCGTTGCTCGAGAACGATGACGGCGCGGCCGATTGGAATGCGATCGCGGCGATCGTCGAGCTGGGCCTGAACCACGAGCAGCAGCACCAGGAGCTCATCCTCACGGACATCCTGCATGCGCTGTCCCGCAGCCCGCTGCTGCCGGCCTACCGTGCGGCGCCCGCGCCTGCACTGCGGCTCGCGTCGGTGGCACCGGCGATGCGCTGGCTCTCTCAGCCTGGCGGCATCACCGAGGTGGGCCATGCCGGCGGCGGCTTCTGCTTCGACAACGAGACGCCGCGCCATGCGGCCCTGCTGCAGCCCTACGCCATCGCGGACCGGCTCGTGAATTGCGGCGAGTACGCGCAGTTCATTGCCGATGGCGGCTACCAGCGGCCCGAGCTGTGGCTCTCCGACGGCTGGGCCGCGGTGCAGGCGCAGGGCTGGCGTCATCCGGCGTACTGGCTTGCCGCCGATGATCCGCGCCTGGCCCACCATGGCACGACGGCGGGGTGGCAGGTCTTCGGCCTGCATGGCGTGCGGCCGATGGAGCCCGAGGCGCCGGTGTCGCAGCTGAGCTTCTACGAGGCTGCGGCCTATGCCGAGTGGGCCGGGGCGCGCCTGCCGACCGAGTTCGAGTGGGAGGCCGCACACGATGCGCCCGGCATCTCGCAGACGAGCGGCCATGTCTGGCAATGGACGCGGTCGTCCTATGACCCTTATCCGGGTTTCCGTCCGTTGTCGGGCGTGGCGGCCGAATACAACGGCAAGTTCATGGTGGGCCAGCTGGTGCTGCGCGGCGGCAGCGTCGCCACGCCATCGGGTCATTCGCGGCCCAGCTACCGCAACTTCTTCCCGCCGGCCGCGCGCTGGCAGTTCTCGGGGCTACGGCTCGCCAAGGATCTTCGATGAGTATTCCCGCCATCAGCCTGCATGCATTCCGCAGCGCACAGCGGGCAGCGCCGCTTTCCGATTTCGGCCGCGAGCTGTTCGAGGGGCTGAGCCGCAGCCCGCGCGCCATATCGCCCAAGTTCTTCTACGACGCGGCCGGCTCGCAGCTCTTCGACCGCATCTGCGAGCTGCCCGAGTACTACCCGACGCGCACCGAGATGCGCATCCTCACCGAGCGCGCGCCCGAGATCGCGGCCCAGATCGGCCCCCATGCCGAGGTCATCGAGTTCGGCGCCGGCTCGCTCACCAAGGTGCGGCTGCTGCTCGATGCGCTGCACGCGCCGCGGCGCTACGTGCCGATCGACATCTCGGGCGAGCACCTCGAGGCGGCCGCGCAGCGCCTGCGCACCGACTACCCGCACCTCGGGGTGCAGCCCGTGGTGGCCGACTACACCATGCCGCTGGTGCTGCCGGCACGGGGCGAAGGCATGGGCCAGCGCGTGGGCTTTTTTCCCGGCTCGACGCTCGGCAACTTCAGCCCCGAGGAGGCGCTCGCCTTCCTGCAGCTCGCGCAGCGCCTGCTGCGCGGCGGCGGCCTGCTGCTGGGCGTGGACCTCGTCAAGGACCCGGCGCGGCTGCATGCCGCCTACAACGACGCGCAGGGCGTGACGGCTGCCTTCAACCTCAACCTGCTGCGCCGTGCCAACCGCGAGCTCGGCACCGACTTCGACCTGGAGGGCTTCTCGCACGCGGCCTTCTACAACGCGCCGCTGCGCCGCATCGAGATGCACCTGGCGAGCCGCCGCGCGCAGACCGTCACGCTCGACGGCCAGCGCTTCCAATTCGAGGAGGGCGAGACCATCCACACCGAGAACTCGTACAAGTTCACTGTCGATGGCCTGCGGGCCCTGGCCGTGAAGGCCGGGCTCAGGCCGGCGGCGGTGTGGACCGATCCCGAGCGGCTTTTCCGCGTGCACTGGCTGCAGTCGCCCGCGGCACAATAGCTCCGTCCCGCGATCGGCGGGCCTTGGAGATCTGGATGAAAGCAACCTGGAACGGCGTCACCATCGCCGAGAGCGATGACACCGTGCTCGTCGAAGGCAACCACTATTTCCCGGCGAGCGCGCTCAATCGCGACTACGTCACCTTCAGCAACCACAAGACTACCTGCCCCTGGAAGGGCACGGCCAGCTACTACTCGCTGCTGGTCAACGGCGAGCTCAATGCCGATGCCGCCTGGTACTACGCCGACCCCAAGCCCGAGGCCGAGATGGTGCGCGACCGCGTCGCCTTCTGGAAGGGCGTGAAGGTGGGCGAGTGAGCTTCGGGGCCTTCGATCCGCCTTTTGCCCCTGTAGACCGGCTCGTTCCCGCACTGCGGCAGGACGGCTATGCGGTGCTGAGCCCCCAGGGCGTGGCCGAATGGCTGGGTTGCCCGCTCGCGGAGCTCGAACTGCTGCACGCCGACTGGGACCATCTGCCCCTGGACGAGTACCTCAAGGATGGCGGCCGCTATCGGACCCGCCGCCACGCCTGTTTCATGGTCGAGGACGCGGTCATCGAGCAGGTGCCGCACCGCGCGCACTGGCAGCCGGTCGAGTACAACGCGCTGCATGGCGGCATGCAGCGCTGGTTCGCGCCGATGGAGGCCGGCACGCTGGTGCAGCCCGCGTGGCAGGCGCTCATCAAGGGCCTGGCCGAGGTGGCGAACGGCCTGCGCGGCAGCCAGCGCTGGTACGTGGAGGCGCACCAGTTCCGCATCGACACGGCCGACGGCATCGGCCGCCCGACGCCCGAGGGCGCGCATCGCGACGGCGTCGACCTGGTCGCAGTGGCGCTGGTGGGGCGCCACAACATCAAGGGCGGTGAAACCCGCGTGTTCGAGGCCGCGGGCCGTCGCGGCGAGCGCTTCACCATGACGGAGCCGTGGACCCTGATGCTCGTCGACGACGCGCGCGTGATCCACGAATCGACGCCGATCCAGCCGCTGGTGGACAGCCAGCCCGGCTGGCGCGACACGCTGGTCGTGACCTGCCGCGCGGGCTCCTTCCAGGGCGATTGAGCACCCCGGCGCCGGGCCGTAGAAGTCCTACAGCCCGGACACCGCCCTGGATGTACATTCGAGGCCCGGTTCGGCTGAGAGCCAGAGAGCCATCAAGTGAACAAACGAGGTCTCCCATGTTCAATCACATCCTGGTTCCGATCGACGGGTCCGAAACATCGATGCTCGCGGTGAGCAAGGCCAGCGGACTCGCGTTGGCGTTCGGCAGCCGCATCACCTTGATCCACGTGGTGGACAACTATCCGTTCATCGGCGTCGGCGCCGACTACGCGCTGGGCCAGAACGAATACCTCGCGGCCGCCACCAGCAGCGCCAATGCCGCGCTGGCGCGCGGCGTCGCGGCCCTGGCCGCGGAAGGCCTGCACAGCGACCAGCGCGTGATCGACGGCCACGTGGTGCACGAAGGCATCGTCGACACCGCGGAAGCGATCGGGGCCGACCTGATCGTGATGGGCTCGCACGGCCGCTCCGGCATCGAGAAACTGCTCCTGGGCAGCGTCACGCAGCGTGTGCTGCAGGACGCCAAGGTGCCGGTGCTCGTGGTGAAAGGCTGACGACCGGGGCGCTCACTCGAAAGGCGGCGCACTCTCGAAGCGCAGCAGGCGGCCATCGGCGGGATGGGCGAATTCGAGTTCGCTCGCATGCAGCAGCAGGCGCTCTGCGCGCCGCTGCACTTGCTCGCCGCCATAGAGCGTGTCGCCGAGGATCGGGTGGCCGATCGACAGCAGGTGCACGCGCAATTGGTGGGTGCGGCCGGTCAGCGGTTCCAGCCACAGGTGACTCGCATCGCGATCGGGCAAGAGCCGCTTCACGCGCCAGCGTGTCCTGCTCGGCTTGCCGTTCAACGCATCGACCTTCTGCAGCGGGCGGTTGGGCCAGTCGGCGATGAGCGGGGCATCGATCAGCGACCACGCGTCGGACACGGGAAGCGATCCGTCCACGATGGCTTCGTAGCGCTTTTGCACACGCCGCTGCGCAAAGGCATCGCCGAGCGCGCGCTGCATCGCGGGGCTTCGCGCCATGAGCACCAGGCCGCTGGTGGCCATGTCGAGTCGATGCACCACCAGCGCCTCGGGCCAGCGCGCCTGCGCGCGGGCGCTGAGGCAGTCCTGCTTGTCCTCGCCGCGGCCGGGCACGCACAGGAGGCCGGCGGGCTTGTCGAGCAC
This sequence comes from Variovorax sp. RA8, assembly GCF_901827175.1. Lineage (NCBI taxonomy): Bacteria > Pseudomonadati > Pseudomonadota > Betaproteobacteria > Burkholderiales > Comamonadaceae > Variovorax > Variovorax sp. RA8. Next base: position 2,813,696 of record NZ_LR594662.1, read on the forward strand.
CAGCACGTCGGCGTCTTCATGGATCACGATGAGCGAGGTCATGGCCGAGCGAGTCTATGAGGCTTCGGGCCTCGGCTATCCTCGACGCGATGTCCATTCCCGCTGCCGCCTCGCCGACATTCATCGATCTCACACGCGAGCGGCCCTTCATGCGGATGTGGAGCGCGCGGCTCTTCGGAACCGCGGGCAGCCAGATGCTGCTGGTCGCGATCGGCTGGCACATGTACGAGCTGACCGGCAGCGCCTGGGACCTGGGGCTGGTGGGGCTCTACCAGTTCGTGCCGGCACTGCTGCTGGCACTGCTGGCGGGGCACGTGGTCGATCGCCATCATCGCGGCCGCATCGTCGCGGCCTGCCTGGCGGTGCAGGGGCTGGTGGCGCTGGTGCTGCTGCTTGCCGTGCAAGGCCACCACGACTCGCGTGCGCTGCTGCTCGGGCTGTCGCTGGTGCTGGGCGCGGTGCGCGCCTTCCAGATGCCGGCGCAGCAGGCCTTGACGCCGCTGCTGGTGCCGCCGCTGATGCTGCCGCGGGCCATGGCCTTCAGTTCGGCCGGCATGCAAGGCGCGATCATCGGCGGCCCGGCGCTGGGCGGCCTGCTTTTCGCTGCCGGGACCGGCGTGGTCTATGGTGCGGGCCTGCTCTTCTTCGCGGTGGGCAGCCTGCTGGTGATGAAGGTGCGCTACGAGCACGCGCCGCCGCCGCGCGAGCCGGTGTCGCTGTCGACCGTGCTGGCGGGCGTGAACTTCATCTGGCACCGCAAGCCGGTGCTCGGCGCGGTCTCGCTCGACCTGTTCGCGGTGCTGCTCGGCGGCGCCGTCGCGCTGCTGCCGATCTTTGCCAAGGACATCCTGCACACGGGCCCGTGGGGCCTGGGGCTGTTGCGCAGCGCGCCCGCGGTGGGAGCGCTCGCGGCCTCGATCCTGCTCACGCGGCGGCCCATCGAGCGCCGCGTAGGGCGCGCGCTGTTGATCGCCGTGGCAGCGTTCGGCGTCTGCATGATCGTGTTCGGCTTGTCGCGCAGCTTTCTCGTGTCGCTGCTTGCGCTGGCGGTCTCGGGCGCGGCCGACATGGTCAACGTGGTGATCCGGCAGACGCTGGTGCAGCTGGAGACGCCGGACGCGATGCGCGGGCGGGTGAGCGCCGTCAATTCGATCTTCATCGGCGCCAGCAACCAGCTGGGCGAGTTCGAATCGGGCGCCACCGCGGCGCTGCTGGGGCCGGTGGGGTCGGTGGTCCTGGGCGGCGTCGGCACCGTGCTGGTGGCGCTGGCCTGGTTCCGGCTCTTCCCGTCGCTGGCGTCGCGCGATCGGCTGGTAAAGCCGGTGGACTAGAAATGCGAGAAGGCGAGCGGCGCGTCCAGCCTCACATCACCCACCGGTTCCGCCACGCAGGGCAGGATCCAGCCCTCGGCCTTCTCTTCCCGGCTCAGGCCGGGCCATTCGATGCGGTAGCGGACCTCGCCGTCGAGCAGCCGGCAGATGCAGGTGCGGCAGGTGCCGTTGCGGCAGGAACTGGGCAGCTCGATGCCGGCGGCCTCGGCGGACTGCAGCAGCGTGCGGCCCGCCTCGGTGTCGAAGCGCAAGCCGCCCGGCTCGATCCGCGCCGTGGTGTGCGGCGCGCCCGTGCTCATTCCTTGTTCTTGATCTTCCCGCGCGGAATCACTGCCGTCGTGACCGTGCGGACCGGTTCGAAACCGGCGGGCGGCGCCTTCGGCGGCGACGTGTCCTTCTTCGGTTTCTTGGATTCCTTGTTGCTGCGCTGCTGTCCCTTGGGCATGTGTTCCTCCAGTGATTGGTGGTCGAGTTTAGCGAGGCGGCGACAATACAGTCCCTACCGATCGTTTCCCCGCATTCATGCCTGACTACGAAGTTCGCCCCGCCACGCTGCGCGATGCCAAAGCCATCGCCGAAGTCCACGTTGCCTCCGCCCGTGCCGCCTATGCCGGCATCCTGCCCGAGGACCAGTTGAGCGCCCTGGCGCCCTCCACGCGCGAGGCCAAGTGGCGCGAGGCCATCGAGTTCAGCGAGCCGCAGGTGCACGTGGCCGTGCTGGGCGAGGAGGTGGCCGGCTTCGTCGGATTCGACCGTTCGCGCGATCCCAAGACGCCCTCGACCACCGGCGAGATCTGGGCCCTCTACGTGAAGCCCGAGCACTGGGGCAAGGGCGTCGGCGTGGCCCTGTGGGATGCCGCGCGCGACGGCCTGGACGAAGAAGGCTGCACGGTGGTCACCGTCTGGGTGCCGCTGCGCAACGACCGCGCGCTGCGCTTCTACGAGCTGGCCGGCTTCAAGCGAGAAATGAAGACTGCCAAGACAACGTCATTGGGCGGCACCAAGATCGAAGAGATCCGCCTCAAGCGAAACGTCGCCTGACCCACAGGAACACAACATTCATGGCCTCCAGTCTGCTGCTCCTGCTTGACGACATTGCCACGGTCCTGGACGACGTTTCCGTTCTCACCAAGGTTGCCGCCAAGAAGACCGCCGGCGTGCTGGGCGACGACCTGGCGCTGAACGCGCAGCAGGTCTCCGGGGTGAAGGCCGATCGCGAGCTGCCGGTGGTGTGGGCGGTGTGCAAGGGCTCCTTCATCAACAAGACGATCCTGGTGCCGGCAGCGCTGCTCATCGGCACCTGGCTGCCTTGGCTGGTGACGCCGCTGCTGATGATCGGCGGCGCCTTCCTGTGCTTCGAGGGGTGCGAGAAGCTGGCGCACAAGTTCCTGCACAAGGAAGAGCACGACGCCGACATCTCGCGGCATGAGAAGGCGCTGGCCGATCCGGCCGTGGACCTGGTGGCGGTCGAGAAGGGCAAGATCAAGGGCGCGGTGCGCACCGACTTCATCCTCTCGGCGGAGATCATCGCCATCACGCTGGGCACGGTGCAGGGCCAGTCTTTCACCACGCAGCTGTCAGTGCTGGTCGGCATCGCGCTGATCATGACCATCGGCGTCTACGGCCTGGTGGCCGGCATCGTGAAGCTCGACGATGCGGGGCTCTACCTGAGCCGCCGCGAAGGTGGTGCCTCGCAGGCGCTGGGTCGCGGCATCCTGGCGGCAGCGCCCTGGCTCATGAAGGGGCTGTCCGTCGCAGGCACCGCCGCCATGTTCCTGGTGGGCGGCGGCATCCTGGTGCACGGCGTACCGGCGCTCGGCCATGCGGTCGAGGCCTGGGCGGTGGACGCCGGCGCCCTGGTGGGCGGCCTGGGCTCGATGGGCATCAACGCGGGCGTCGGCATCGTGGCCGGCGCGATCGTGCTGGCGGCCGTCGAGCTTGCGAAGAAGGCATTCGGCAAGAAGGCCGGGCAATTGTCCGAACGCTAGGAGCAGACTGCTGGGAGTTTGCTCCTAGCCCAGCTCCGCCACCCGCCGCGCCAGCGCCTCGATGGCGGCATCGGAGAGATCGTCGGTTGCCACCGGCTGCCGCTCTGCCCAGCGCTCGAAATGACTGGCCTGCGAGCGCCGGTAGGCCGGGTCGTAGTGCAGCGTCGTCAGCTCGGCGAACAACGCCGGCAGCGCGCCTTCGGTGGCCCATTGCTGCCAGCGGCCGATCACGGCCTTGCCGTGCAGCTCCTTCAGCAGCCCGAGCTGGCGTGACAGGGCCTCGGGATCGTCGCCGAGGTAGGCGTAGTCGCGCAGCAGGTAGGCCAGGCGGACCTCGGGCGCGGCCACGATCTCGATGCAGCGGCTCGCTCGCATGTGTTTCACCAGCGGCAGCGGAACGTCGAGGCGGCCGATGCGCCGGCTCTCGCCTTCCACGTAGAGCGGCTGCGCAGGATCGATCCGTTCCAGCATCTCGGCGATGCGCGTCTCGAAAGCCGTCTGCGACGGCTGCGGGGTGCCGGGCAGGGCGCCCAGCAGCGAGCCCTTGTGGGCGGCGAAGCCTTCGAGGTCCAGCACCTGTCGCCCCTGGCGCGCCATCGCCTGCAGCACGCGCGTCTTGGCGCTGCCGGTGGCGCCGCACAGCACGCGCAGGTCGAGCTGCGGACAGAGCAAGTCCAGCTGCGTGATCACGCGGCGGCGCCAGCTCTTGTAGCCGCCGGCCAGCTGTTGCGCGTCCCAGCCCACCAGGCGCAGCCAGGTGACCATCGAGCCGCTGCGCAGGCCGCCGCGCCAGCAGTAGACCAGGGGCTTCCAGTCGGCCGGCCGGTCCGCGAAGCGCTCCCTCAGATGGCGCGCGAGGTTCGCCGCCACCATCGCGCCCCCAACGCGGCGCGCCTCGAAAGCGCCTTGCTGCTTGTAGAGCGTGCCGACGATGCGGCGCTCCTCGTCGTCGAGCACCGGACAGTTGATGGCGCCGGGAATGTGGTCGATGGCGTATTCGCCCGGCGAGCGCGCGTCGATCAGCGCGTCGAAGCGCCCGCGATCGTCCACGCGCACGGGTGCGGGTGCGCGCATCAGCGGGCCTTGCTGCGGGCGCGCTGGACCAGGTCCACCACCACCAGCGCGATGCCGAGCACCAGTGCGAACCAGCCCACCACGCTGGCGCCGCCGATCATGTCGTGCCAGAGAGGCGATGTCAGGAAATGGGGCGCGATCAGGACGGCCGCGCCGATGAGGATGCACAAGAGGCCGCGCTCGAACGTGCGCGGCGCCCTGGAGGGTCTGGAGGTCATGCCCGAGTTTACGGGCGTCCGCCAGCACCGCCGGACTCGCGGTGCAATGCGCCAAGTTGGGGCATGGGCCGCCCTTTCGTGAACTACTTCCTTAGAAAATGTGAACCTAAGAACTACATTCTTAAGTATTCAATGTAATACGAAAGAACTCTATGAATCGCGTTTTCCAGGTGGTCTGGAACCCGAAGCAAGGGCTGTGGGCAGTGGCCTCCGAACTGGCCAGGGGGCTGGGCAAATCGACCACCCAGGCGCCGGCGGTGGCCCTGGCGCTGCTGAGCCTGGCCGGCACCGCGGCCGCCGATTGCGCCGGCCCCAGCGGCGGCACCATCGCCTGCACCGCCGGCACCCCCCAGACCTTCGTGGTCATCGGCGGCTACGACGCCACGCCCGGCGGCACGGTGGACGTGCAGCCCGGCGCCGTGATCAGCACCACCAACCTGCCCGCCATCAGCATGGGCGACAACGGGACCATCCTGGTGCAACGCGGCGCGACGGTCGAGAACAACGCCGCGCCCGGCGCCACCGGCCACTACGGCACGGGGGCCAACACCATCGAGTTCCGCGCGGGCACCACGCTCACGATCGAGGAGGGCGCCAGGGTGCTCTCCAACGGCACGGCGTATGACGCGGAAGCCATCAACGCACACGGCAGCGGCAACCTCATCGTCAATCACGGCGAGGTGCGCTCGCAGGCGGGCGGCGCCGCCATCTGGCTGGAGCCCTCGAGCGGTTCGAACACAGTGGTCAACGGCGCCACTGGCGTCATCGAGTACAGGGGGACAGCGGGCGACAACATCCTCGCCGTGTCGGGCACGATGGCCGTGGATTTCACGAACCAGGGCCGGCTGATCGGCGCGCTGAACTTCGCCAACGGCGACGACGCGCTGCATGTCCACACCGGCTCCTCGATCACCGGCGGTATCGACGGCGGTGGCGGCAACAACCTGCTGACGCTCGATGGCACGGGCACCGACACCTTCGCGCATGCCCTGTCGAACTTCCAGACCCTGGTGAAGCGCGATGCGGGCACCTGGACCTTCCGCAACGCGCTGCCGGGTTCGGGCATCACCAGCACCCGCGTGGCCGCGGGCACGCTGATCCTGGGCGCCGACGCCAGCAGCTACACCGGCAGCATGACGGTCGATGCAGGCGGCACGTTGCAGACACCGGCCGAATTCGCGCCGCCTTCGATCGCCGTCAATGGCCTGGTGCGCTTCGCCCAGCCCACCGACGCCGCCTACGCAGGCCTCCTGTCCGGCAGCGGCGGCATCGAGAAGACGGGCGCGGGACGCCTGGTCCTCTCCGGCACCAATGCGTATTCGGGCGCGACCACGGTCACGGCCGGGACGCTGACGGCCGGCGCTGCCGGCACCTTCAGCGCCGCCTCCGCGCACACGGTGGCGGCGGGCGCCACGCTCGACACCGGCGGCCTCGACCAGCGCGTGGCCGCGCTGCACAACGCCGGCACGGTCAACCTGCTGAACGCCAGCGCCGGCAGCACGCTCACCGTCACCGGCGCCTACGTGGGGCAGGGGGGTACCCTGAACCTCGGCACGGTGCTCGGCGGCAGCAACAGCCTGAGCGATCGCCTGGTGCTCAGCGGCCCCGGCGCCAGCGCCAGCGGCCGGACCACGGTGCGCATCAACAACCTCGGCGGCCTCGGCGCCCTAACGACGGGCAACGGCATCGAGGTGGTGAGCGCGCGCAATGGCGCCACAACCACCGCCCAGACGACGCGAGACGCCTTCACGCTCGCCAACGGCCATGTGGACGCGGGTGCCTACGAATACCGCCTCCACGCCGCCGATGCGCAGGGCGCGGGCGAGAACTGGTATCTGCGCTCCACGACGACCGTGCAAACGCCGGGCACTCCCGTCACTCCGGTCACGCCTGTCGAGCCCGCCAATCCCGCGGACCCCGCCAATCCCGCGGACCCTGCCGGTCCCGCGGACCCTGCCGATCATGGGAACCCGTCCGACCCCCTCGTCACCGTCAAGCTGCCGTTGCTGCCGGCCGAGGTGCCGACCTACCGCGCAGAAGTGCCGCTGTTCGCCGCGCTTCCGGCGCAACTGCGCCAGGCCGACCTTGCCATGCTCGGCAACCTGCATCGCCGCATCGGCGACGAGGATGCGGCCCCGGCCGGCAGCGTCCCGGCGCCGCGCCGGGCGTGGGCACGCGCGGTCTACGACGACCTGAACATCCGCCAGGACGGGATCGCCGCGGCGCACAGCCGCGGCCATGTGAGCGGGCTGCAGGCCGGCACCGACCTGCTGGCCGGCGGCCACTGGCGTGGCGGCGTCTATGCCGGGTTCCTGGACGGCGGCGCCGACGTGAGCGGCAATGCGCGCGGCACCTTCGGCCGGGTCGGCTCCAACGACCTGCGCTCGCGCTACCTCGGCGCCTACGCCACCTGGATGGACGGCAGCGGCCTCTACGCCGACGCCGTGGTCCAGGCCGGCAGCCATCGCTACAGCGTGCGGCCCGACGGCAACGCCAGCACCGCCGGCAAGGGCGACAGCTTCACCGCCTCGATCGAGACCGGCAAGTCTTTCGCGCTCACCGAGCGCTGGACCGTCGAGCCGCAGGCGCAGCTGATCTACCAGCGCGCGCATTTCGACGCCGTGCCCATCGCAGGCGCCATCGTGCGCCAGGATGCCGATGCCGGCTGGATCGGCCGCCTGGGCGTGCGCATCAAGGGCGACTTCGCTACCGGCGCGGGGCGGCTCCAGCCCTATGCGCGGCTGAACCTGTACCGCGCGAGCGCCGGCGCCGACGCCGCCGAGTTCGTCGGCCCGGCGGGCTCGACCCGATTCGCCAGTGCCAGCGGCTACAGCGCGGCCGAGCTGGCGGGCGGCTTCACGCTGGCACTGACACCGGCGGCCAGTCTGTACGGCGAACTGGGGCGCGTGTTCGCCCTCGGCGGCGATGCCCGCGTCAAGTCCTCGGTGCAGGGTTCCGTCGGGGTGAAGCTGCGCTGGTAGACGTCGCCGGGAGTCCCGGCTTCGGTTCCAATAGGGGCCTTCGCGCCCGCCGGCCGGCGGGCCCCCCCGAAGCCATCGCAGATCTTGAGACCATGGGACCTCTCCGCCATTGCCTTCTCGCCGCCCTGTGGCTCGCCGCCGCCCCGGCCGGTGCCCAGCAGCCGCCGCAGTCCGCCGACCGCTTCCCGGCCGCGGCCGTGAGCTTTCTCGGCAGCGAGCTGCCGGCGATGGAGGCGGCCATCGCGGCGCGGGACCGCGACTACTTCGAGGAGGCGATGGGCCGCATGCTGGACTTCTCCAGCAGCTGGGGCTTCAAGACGCAGGGCAACCCGGCCCTGAGCCGCTACCCGATGTGCACCGAGGCGGTATCGGATTTCCTGGTGGTCGGCATGTGCCGCATCATGACCACCGCCGATGCCTGCGAGCCCGCGCTGGCTTCGCGTTTCGACGCCAACTTGCGGAAGTGCCGCGAGCTCGCCTCGCGGCCCTGAACTTCCCCGGGGGCGCCGGCGCTATGCGCGGGCAGGGCTCGAGGAAGGTTCGGCTTCGGGCCGGTGGGCCGCGGCGTCGTCGATGTCGCGGCCGGTGAAGTCCTTGAGCCACAGCAGGCCCAGCAGCGACACCAGCGTCATGCCGAGCAGATACCAGGCCGGTGCCAGCTTGTTGCCGCTGGCGCCCACCAGCCAGGTGCTGACGAAGGGCGAGAAGCCGCCGAACAGCGCAACGCCCACGCTGTAGACCAGCGACATGCCGCTGGCGCGCACATGCTTGGGGAACATCTCGGGCAGCATGGTGATCGTGGGCACGGTCTGCACCACCAGCGCGGTGCTCAGCAGGCCCACCACGATGAACAGCACGGCCGCCGTGGGCGAGGCGTTGAGCCACCAGAAGGCGGGGTAGATCATCAACGCCATCGCGATGCGGCCCCAGAGGATCAGCGGCTTGCGCCCGACGCGGTCGGAAGCCAGGCCCACCAGCGGCGAGAGCACGAAGGACAACAAGCCCGTGAGCGCCGCGCCGAACAGCGCCACGGTCGGCGGCAGGCCCAGCTCGCGGACGGCGTAGGTCGGCATGTAGAAGGTCACGACATAGGCTGCGGCAGTGCCCCCGAGCACGCTGAGGATGGCGGCCAGCACGGTGCGCCCGTGTTCGCTGCACACTTCGGCGATGCTGCTGCGCCGCTCGGCGGCGGCCGGCGTTCCCGCGGTCTCCAGCGACTCGTCGAGATGGCGGCGGATGTACATGCCCACCGGCGCGATCAGCATCCCGATGAAGAAGGGCACGCGCCAGCCCCACGCTTCCATGCCCTGGGGACCGAGCGCCGCGGTCAGGCCGCCGGCCACCGCCGCGCCGAGCAGGATGCCCAGGCCCTGGCTGGCGAACTGCCAGCTCGCCATGTAGCCGCGATTGGCGGGCGTCGCATGCTCGACCAGCAGGGTGGTGGAGGCGCCGACCTCGCCGCCTGCGGAAAAGCCCTGGATCAGCCGCGCCAGCACGATCAGGATCGGCGCCGCGACGCCGATCTGCGCGTACGTGGGGGCCAAGGCGATCATGGCGCAGCCCAGCGCCATCAGGAAGATGGTGAGGGTCATGGCCTTCTTGCGGCCCGCGCGGTCTGCGTAGGCGCCGATCACGATCCCGCCCAGCGGCCGCATGATGAAGCCGACGCCGAAGCTGCCCACTGTCAGCAGCAGCTGGCCGTAGCTGTCGAAGGTGGGGAAGAAGAGCTTGCCGATCACCAGGGCCAGGAAGCCGTAGATGGTGAAGTCGAAGAACTCGAGCCCGTTGCCGATGGTGGTGGCGACGATGGTCTTGCGACGGGTCATTCGAGTACCTTCGCCTTTGGCGTTCATCGGCGAGTATTGCGGGGTCATCGGGCTCCTCTTGTTTTGATGGTGGCGTCGTCGCCCCGGAATGCGGGGCATTGCCGCGCGCTCATGAAAGGACGACATCCAGAGGATATCGGCAACTCGACATTCATGAAGCCGAACTGCCCTCGGACTGTCGATGCGGCACACTTGGGCCATCCCACGCAACAATCGCTTCCACCCATGTCGCTCGCCCCCATCGAAATCGAAACCGGCCCCAATCCCACGGCCACCGTGCTCCTCATGCATGGCCTGGGCGCCGATGGCAACGACTTCGTGCCCATCGCCAGCGAGCTCGACCTGTCGGCCGTCGGCGCGGTGCGCTTCGTGTTCCCCAACGCGCCGGTGATCCCGGTCACCATCAACGGCGGCTACCGCATGCCGGCCTGGTACGACATCGCCGCGCCCGACCTGGTCAAGCGCGAGGACGAGCCCGGCCTGCGCCGCTCGCAGGCCGCGATCGAGGCGCTGATCGCCAACGAGAAGCAGCGCGGCATTCCAGCCCATCGCATCGTGGTCGCCGGCTTCTCCCAGGGCTGCGCGATGGCACTGCTGGTCGGGCTGCGCCATGCCGAGCGGCTGGCCGGCATCGTCGGGCTCTCGGGCTACCTGCCGCTGGCCGCGACCACCGCCGCCGAACGCCATGCCGCCAACCATGACGTACCGATCTTCCTCGGCCACGGCACGCGCGACGGCGTGGTACAGATCGAGCGCGCCAGGGCATCGCGCGATGCGCTGGCGGCGCTGGGCCATGCGGTCGAATGGCACGAGTACCCGATGGAGCACTCGGTATGCATGGAGGAGATCGCCGACCTCAATCGCTTCTTGCTGCGGGTGCTGGGCACGCCTTGACCTCGGGGTTTGGCGCTATAGCAGAAACGCCGCCGGCGCTTTAAATACCGGTGTCAGCAGGCTGTCCGTGGCCGTGCTACCTTCCGCCCCACAAAGATTCACCGGTTAGAACGACATGAGCAAACTACCGGAGCGCCTGGGAGCGCTCGCACCCGCGCGCCTGAAGGGAGTCCGCCGAGGGATCGAAAAGGAGAGCCTGCGCGCGCAGCCCGACGGCAAGCTGGCGGCGACGCCGCATCCCGCCGCGCTCGGATCGGCGCTGACCCACCCCCACATCACCACCGATTTCAGCGAGTCGCAGCTGGAGCTCATCACCGGGGTGCATGCCGATGTCGAGACCTGCCTGGCCGAGCTCGCGGAGATCCACCAGTTCACCTATCGCGCACTGGCCGAGGCCGGCGACGAACGGCTGTGGGTGTCCAGCATGCCATGCGGCCTGCCGCCGGACGAGACCATTCCGATCGGGCGCTACGGCTCCTCGAACGTGGGCCGCGCCAAGAGCGTCTATCGCATGGGCCTGAGCCACCGCTATGGGCGGCGCATGCAGACCATCTCGGGCATCCACTACAACTGGTCGATGCCGGACGTCTCGAGCGCGGAGTACTTCGCGCTGATCCGCAACTTCCGCCGCCATGCCTTCCTGCTGCTGTACCTGTTCGGTGCCTCGCCGGCCCTGTGCTCGACCTTCGTGGCCGGGCGCGCGCACGAGCTGAAGCCGCTGGGCGAGGGCGCCATGCACATGCCGCACGGCACCTCGCTGCGCATGGGGCGGCTGGGCTACCAGAGCGAGGCCCAGGCCTCGCTGGCCGTGAGCTACAACAGCCTCGACGGCTATGCCGCCTCGCTGCAGGACGCGCTGACCCGGCCCTGGCCGGCCTACGAGGCGATCGGCATTCAGAACCTGGGCGGCGAGTACAACCAGCTCGCCACCAGCCTGCTGCAGATCGAGAACGAGTTCTACGGCACGATCCGGCCCAAGCGGGTGATCTTTCCCGGCGAGCGGCCGCTGCATGCGCTGCGCGAGCGCGGCGTCGAGTACGTCGAGGTGCGGCTGATGGACCTCGATCCCTTCGAGACCCTCGGCATCAATGCCTCCACCATGCGCTTCCTGGATGTCTTCCTGCTGCACTGCCTGCTGGCCGACAGCCCGCCCGACACCCGCGAGGAGATCGCCGAGCTGGCCCATAACCAGCATCTCACGGCCGCGCGCGGGCGCGAGCCCGGGCTGAAGCTGCTGCGCGGCGGGCGCGATGTGGGGCTGACCGAATGGGGCGCCGAACTGCTGGAGGCCTGCGGCCCGATTGCCGCCGCGCTCGACGCGGCCCAGGGCGGCAGCCATCATGCCGAGGCGGTGCGCGCCGCCGAGCAGGCGCTGGCCGACCCGGCCTTGCTGCCTTCGGCGCGCGTGCTGGAGGCGATGGAGCGCTCGCACGGCAATTCCTTCATCGACTTCGTGCGCACCCGTTCGGATGAGACGCGCGCCGCGCTGCTGGCGCTGCCTTTCAGCGCCGAGCAGCAAGCGCGCTTCGAGCGCGCGACGCAGGACTCCGTCGAGGCGCAGAAGCAGATCGAGGCCGCCGACACCATGCCCTTCGAGATCTATCGCGAGCAGTACGTCTCGCCGGCGCGCCTGGGCTTCAAGAAGCACTGGATCGACGCGCCGCAGATGGTCACCCAGCCGGCGGCGCTATGAGGCGGAACAGGTCCTTGGGGTCGCCGTCCGGCGGCGCCAGGGCGATGTCCTGCCCCACCCCGTGCTCCAGCGCGAGCCGATGGACCAGGCGCAGCGCGGAGTAGTCCTCCAGCGCGAAGCCCACGGAGTCGAAGACCGTCACCTCGGCCTCGTCCTGGCGGCCCGGCTCGGCGCCCGCGAGCACCCGCCACAGCTCGACCACCGGAAAGTCGGCCGGCAACTGCTGGATCTCGCCTTCGATGCGCGTCTGCGGCGCGTATTCGACGAACACGCGCGCGGCCTTCAGCACGTCCACGTGCAGCTCGGTCTTGCCGGGGCAGTCGCCCCCGACCGCGTTGATGTGCATGCCCGGCTCGATCATCGCGGGCGTGAGGATGGTCGCGCGCGCCTTGCGCGCCGTCAGCGTGCTCACGATGTGCGCGCCGCGCACCGCCTCGGCGATGCCGGCCGCGCGCTGCACGCGCAGGGCCGGATACGCCGCCAGGTTGTGCACCAGCTTGTCGGTCGCGGCCGGATCGAGGTCGTAGACCCGCAGCTCGTCCACCCCCAGCAGCGCATGAAAGGCCAGGGCCTGGAACTCGGCCTGGGCGCCGTTGCCGATCAGCGCCATGCTGCGCGCACCCGGCCGGGCCACTGCCTGCGCCGCGAGCGCCGACATGGCGGCGGTGCGCAGCGCGGTGGTGAGCGTGAGCTCGGCGAGCAGCAGCGGAAAGCCGGTCTCCACCTCGGCCAGCACGCCGAAGGCCATCACTGTGGGCAGGCCCCGGGCCGTGTTGGCAGGGTGGCCGTTGACGTACTTGAAGGCATAGTGCCGGGCGTCGGACACCGGCATCAGCTCGATCACGCCCAGCGCCGAATGGCTGGCCAGGCGTGCCGACTTGTCGAACTCGGTCCAGCGCAGGAAGTCCTCCCGCAGGGCCTGCGTCAGTATCTCCAGGAGGCGGGGTGCTCCCATCGCCCGGACCAGGGCCGACAAGGCGTGGATGTCGACGAAACGTGTGGTTGCCATGTTCGCAGAAACTTCCGTATTAACCGGGTAGGTCGTTGCCTACCCGCGTTGACCCTGATGACTCACCGAGCGGCGACGGTCGCGAGCCATCATGACACCAAGCAAGGACAGATTCCGACAACCCTTTCGTTTCGCGCAGCCCGCCATGACTTTCAAAACCTACCTGGTTGAAGACAACCCCGTGATCCGGGAAAACCTCGTGGGTTTCCTGGAGGACATCGCGGACGCCACTGTGGTGGCCCATGCGGCGGGCGAGCGCGAGGCGGTGGACTGGCTGGACCGGCATCGCGACGACTGGGACATGGCCATCGTCGACCTGTTCCTCGAGCAGGGCAACGGACTCGGCGTGGTCGATGCCGTTCGCCGCCGGGGGGCTCACCAGAAAGTCGTGGTGCTGAGCAACTACGCCACGCCGGACATGCGGGCCCGTACCAAGGCGCTGGGCGCGGACGCCTTCTTCGACAAGTCGGCCGAGATCGAACTGCTGCTCGACTACTGCGAGAAGCTTAGCCACCGGAACTGAGCGGCGGCGCTGCGCAGGCGTTGAGTTCGGCACGCGCTTGACCTAGAGTGCGCTCGAGCATTTCCAATGAATGAGCCGGGTCGTCCGGTCCATTCCAAGGAGCACGCCATGAGCGCCACCGCCAACAAACAGATCATCCAGCACATCCACGCCGAGCTCGCCGAGGGCAACGGCAGGCCTTTCCTCGACAGCCTGGCGGAGGACTTCCGCTGGGTGATGAAGGGCCGCACCGCCTGGTCGGGCACCTACGAGGGCCGGCAGGCGGTGCAGGATCGGCTGCTCACGCCGCTGTATGCCCAGTTCGAGGGGCGCTACCGCAACACCGCCGAGTCCTTCATCGCCGAGGACGACCAGGTTGTCGTCCAGTGCCGCGGCGAGGTGAGCACCAAGACGGGGCAGCGGTACGACAACGAGTACTGCCTCATCTACCGCCTGGCCGGCGGCAAGGTCGTGGCGCTGACGGAGTATCTGGACACCGCCCTGGTCGATGCCGTGCTGGAGGCGCCCGCGCGTGCCGGCTAGCCCCAGCCTGCGCATCGGCGAGCTCGCCGCGCGCACCGGCCGCAGCGTGCATGCCATCCGCTGGTACGAGGCCCAGGGCCTGGTGCCGGGTGTGGCGCGCGACGAGAGCGGCCGGCGCGTCTACGGCGAGCTCCATGTGGGCTGGCTGGACCTGATGGAGCGCTTGCGCGCCACCGGCATGTCGATCGCGGAAATGCGCGAGTACACGGCGCTGGCGATGCAGGGCAGCCGCAGCCTGCGCGAGCGCCGCGACCTGCTCGCCGCCCACCGCGAGCGGGTGCACGCCACCATCGCCGAGTGGAAGCGCGCGCTGACGCTGGTCGAGACGAAAATCGACTTCTACGATGCCTGGATGCAAACCGGCCACCGGCCGCCGTTGGTCCGGGCCGATGTGCCGCGACCCGCTCGCAAGCCCGCATTGCCCGCACCTTCGTCCGCCCGCAAGGCGGCCAGAGGTGCATGAAACCCAAGGAGCCTCGACCCGTGCCTGCCGCCCCCCACCCACTCGCCGATGGCGTCGCCTTCGTGCGCGGCGCCTATGTCCCGATCGCCGAAGCCGCGATTCCCATCACCGACTGGGGTTTCCTGCGCTCCGATGCCACCTACGACGTGGTCACGGTATGGGACGGCGCCTTCTTCCGGCTCGACGCGCACCTGGAGCGCTTCATGCGCAGCTGCGAGCGCTTCCGGCTCGACCCCGGCCTCACGCCGGCGCAGATTACCGAAGTGCTGTCCGAATGCGTCCGGCGCAGTGGCCTGCGCAATTCCTACGTGGAGATGATCGTCACGCGCGGCCAGCCGCCGTGGGGCTCGCGCGACCCGCGGCAGGCGGTGAACCGCTTCTACGCCTTCGCGGTGCCCTTCGTGTGGATCGCCAACGAGGCGCAGCGTGAGCGCGGCCTGCACCTGAAGGTGAGCACAGTGCAACGCATTCCGGCGGGCTCGGTCGACCCGACCGCCAAGAACTACCACTGGAACGATCTCACGATGGGCCTGCTCGGCGCACTCGACGCCGGCGCCGACACGGTGGTGCTGAGCGACGCCCAAGGCAACGTGGTCGAAGGGCCCGGCTTCAACATCTTCTGCGTGAAAGACGGCGCGCTCGTCACGCCGAAGGAAGGCGTACTCGAGGGCATCTCGCGCCGCACCGTCATCGAGATCGCCCGCGGGCTCGGACTGCCAGTCGAACTGCGCGCCCTGCCGGCGGAGGAGCTGCGCGGCGCCGACGAGGCCTTTCTCACGAGCTCCGGCGGCGGCGTGCTGCCGGTGACACGGGTGGACGACCAGGTGCTCGGCGCGGGCCGGCCGGGGTCGGTCACCCAGCGCCTGCTCGCCGTCTACTGGGACTTGCACCGCGACCCGACCTACAGCCAGCCCATCGACTTTTCCCGAACAGGGGCCGCAGCCAGCTGATGCGGCGGATGAACCCATCGGTCAGGAGCCAGCAGCCCCCGACGGTGAAAGCGACCAGCAGCAGCGGTTCGAGCACCGGGCCCAGCCCCCGGGGCGCGAGCACCACGGCCCCGGCCACGATCAAGGTCTGGTGCAGCATGTACCAGGGGTAGACCGACTCGTTGGCCCAGTGCAGCCAAGGCCAGGGGCGGTCCAGGTAACGGCGGGCGAAGCCCAGGATGGCGGCGATCGCGGTCCACAGGTAGAAGGCACGCAGCCCGCGCAGCAGCCAGGCCTCGGCGCCCACCGCCCGCAACGCCAGGTAGGCGGTCACGAAACCCACCGCCAGCGCGAGCGCCCAGCCGCGCAGTCGTTCCAGTTCCCGCCACAGGCCGGCATCGATGCCCATCCAGTAGCCGTACAGGAAGACCGTGAAATAGAGTGGGTGCAGGTACCCATCATGGATCAGGTCGTGCGTGGCCGGAAAGCGCGGCGCCAGGGTCAGCGCGTAGAGCAGCAGCGGCAGCGCGGGCAGCACCAGGAGGCGCCAGCGCCGCAGTCCGGTGAAGGCGGCGCGCAGCCGCTGCCCGGCGGCCGAACCCAGCAGCGGCTGCAGCAGCGCCACCGCGGCGGTGTAGACGAAGAGGTAGGGCAGGTACCACAGGTGGTTCCAGGTCATGCCGAAATCGGAGCCCGCGAAGGCGCCCTTCGGCCAGGGACCCATCCTCAGGTAGCGCAGCATGAAGTCGCCGAACCCGGGCGCGACCAGGCCGCGGGCCAGCGCCTCGGCATAGGCCTGGTACGGGACCACCACCGTCATGCCGAAGACCAGCGGGAGCAGGAGGCGCAGCGCGCGCTGCCGGATCAGCACCAGCGGCTCCCGGCCGCGGAACAGGAAGCCCAGCGCCACGCCCGAGACCAGGAACACCAGGTCCATGCGCCAGATGTTGACCACCTGCATCGGCGCCTGCAGCCATGCCGCCGCATGCGGGCTCTTGAGGTGCCAGGGCCAGGCGGCGACGTAGTACATGCCCACGTGGTAGAGGATCAGCAGGCCGAAGGCCAGCGCGCGCAGCGCGTCGATGTCGTGGCGGCGGGATTCGGGGGGCATGGCGGCTCCAGGTGTTCGAAGGCAGCCATGCTGGGCGCGGCTCGTGCCTGGTGGGGCTCCAAAGTGACGATCCGCCGGGCTCCTGGGACGAACGGCGGCCCGCAGGGATGAATCCGGGCCGGGATTCAGGAGAATGCCGCCATGCCCGAGACCCCCGGCCAGACCCCGAAGAACCTGTTCGAGCGCTACCAGCCCTACCGCCGGCGTGCCGAAGTCGCCTTCTGGGTGCTGTTGATGGCGTTGCAAGCCGCCTTCAACTGCGTGGTCGCGGTGATTGACGCCGATCGCGCCGGGCGGGCGCCCCCGACCTGGCAGCCGGTGACCTGGGAGCTGTCCAGCCACCTGGTGCTGCTGGCGCTGGTGCCGGCCGTGGTCGCCTTCGAGCGGCGCTTTCCGCTCGGCTTCGCCGGCTTCGCCCGCAACCTGCCCTGGCACTTGGCGGGCAGCGTGGTCTTCAGCCTGCTGCACGTGGCGGGCATGGTGGCGTTGCGCAAGGCCGCCTATGCCTGGGCCGGCGGCCGTTACGACTTCGGCGGGGCCGAGCAGTGGGTGTACGAATACCTGAAGGACGTGCGCGTCTACGCGCTGTTCTTGATCTCGATCCTGAGCTACCGCCTCTTCATGCTGCGGCTGCAGGGCGAGGCGCGCGTGCTCGATCCGCCGGAGGAGCCCGCCGGCACGGCGCCGCCTGCGCCGGAGCAGCCGCCGCAGGCGCGGCCCGAGCGCTTCCTGGTGCGCAAGCTGCGGCGCGAATTCCTGATTGCCGCCAGCGACATCGACTGGCTGCAGGCGCAGGGCAACTACGTCGGCCTGCGGGTGAAGGGCCACGATTACCTGCTGCGCGCCACGCTGACCGACTTCCTGGCCCAGCTCGACCCGGCGCGCTATGCGCGCGTGCACCGCAGCTACGCCGCCAACCTCGATCGGGTGGCCGAGATCGAGCCGCTGGAAGGCGGCGATGCGCGCCTGCTGATGCAGGACGGCACCCGCATCCCCTGCAGCCGGCGCTACCGCGACGCGCTGCGCGCCTGAGCCGCACGGCCGCTCCGAAGGCGAACAGTACCGCAGCCGAAGGCGAAGGTACCCCGGTAAGCCATCCGGGCACCGGCGACAATCGCCGCCTCCACCGATCCCGAGCAAGAAAGAAGTCCCCGATGGCCATCCAGTGGTTCCCCGGCCACATGCACCTGACCCGGAAGGCCATTGCCGAGCGCATCGCCGAGATCGACGTAGTCATCGAGCTGCTCGATGCCCGCCTGCCAGGTTCGAGCGCCAACCCGATGCTGGCCGAGCTGACCGGCCACAAGCCCGGGCTCAAGGTGCTCAACAAGCAGGACCTGGCCGATCCCGAGCGCACCGCGCTGTGGCTGGCCCACTACAACGCACAGCCGGCCACGCGCGCCATCGGCCTCGATGCGAGCCAGGCAACCCCGGCGCGCCGGCTCGTCGACGCCTGCCGCGAGCTGGCGCCGCAGCGCGGCAGCATGGCCAAGCCGATGCGGGTGCTGATCTGCGGCATCCCCAACGTGGGCAAATCGACGCTGATCAACACCCTCGTCGGCACCCGCAAGGCGAAGACCGGCGACGAGGCCGGCGTCACCAAGCTCGAGCAGCGCATCGTGCTGGCTGACGGCTTCTACCTCTGGGACACGCCCGGCATGCTGTGGCCGCGCATCATCGTGGCGCAGAGCGGCTACAACCTCGCCGCCAGCGGCGCGATCGGCCGCAACGCCTTCGACGAGGAGTTGGTGGCGCTGGAGCTGCTGGGCTACCTCAAGCGGAACTACGCCGGGATGCTCGAGGCGCGCTTCAGGCTGGAGGCGGTCGCCGGCCTTGGCGACGAGGAGCTGCTCGATGCCATCGGCCGCCAGCGCGGCGCCCTCCTGGGCAAGGGCCGCGTCAACCTCCAGAAGGCGGCCGAGATTGTGATGAACGAGTTCCGCAGCGGCAGCCTGGGGCGCATCACGCTGGAGACGCCCGAGGAGTTCGTGCAGTGGCTGGCCGCGGGTCAGGTGCTGGATGCGCAGCGGCAGGCGAAGAAGGAGGCGCGGGGGCGCAAGAAGAAGGGGCCGCCGAGCCGCGAGGACGCGCCGCCCGGCGATGCCTAGGCCGGCGTGAACCGCGCTTCCTGCGCGATGTAGGGCACGTGGCGGAAGTCGCGGATTCCGACCACGCGCTCCTCACGCCAGACCAGCTCGACGAAGTAGCCGGGATCCTCGGGACCAGGTGCCGGATACACCCCCAGCACTTCCCGCCCGTCGAGCCAGCCCGGCACCAGGTGCCAGCCCGCGATGCCCGCGTAGTTGGTGAAGTAGAGCGCCACATCGCGCCGCCCGGCCGCCTTGCGACGCGAGACCAGGTCCAGCCGCACATCGTCTGCCAGCATCGCGCGCACGCCGTCCCAGTCGTGGGCATTGAACAGCCGTGCATAGCGAAGCAGCGCCGGTTGAACAGCGCGTGCCGGCACGGGCGGCGCGCTGGTTTCGGAAAACTGGCGCAGCAGCGTGCGCCCGCGGTGCAGCGCTGCCTTGACGGCAGGCAGGCTGAGCTCGAGCTCGCTCGCGATCTCCTCGAGCGAATGGTCCAGCACGTCCTTCAGGATCACGCAGCCGCGCTGGGCCGGCGCAAGCTGCAGGAAGCAGGAGAGCGCCGCATGCACCGCCTGGTGACGCGCCAGCGCCTGGTCGGGCTCGCGCGCGGCGTCGTCGGCAATGTCGAGGGCCGCGTCGAGCGGCTCGGCGATGCGCTGGCTGTCGTGGCGCCAGCGGTCGATCGCCCGGTTGTGGGCAATGCGGAACAGCCAGGGGCGCAGCGGAGGCAGCTCCTTCAGCTCCGACAGCTGGTAGTAGGCGCGGGCCAGGGAGTCCTGCACCACGTCCTCGCCGTCGGCCACGGAGCCGGTCATGCGCGTGCAGTAGCGGTGCAGCTCGGGCCGCACGTCGTCCACCAGCGCGAGGAACTGGCGGCGCGCTTCCTCCAGCGTTCCGAGGATCGCGTCTGCGCCGGGCCTGCCCGGCTCAGCGGTCGAAGACGCCATAGGAACCGATTTCCTCCAGGTCGGTGGTCACCGGCGGCGTTTCGCAGCGCTCCCGGAGCTCGGCGAGGAAGGCCTTGAAGGCAGGCAGCGCGGTCAACGGATTGGCGCCGTCCGCCTCCTCGTTGGAGACCAGGTGGATGAAGCTCTGCCCGTCCGGCAAGCGGAAAGTCGCGTAGCGCAGGCCTGGCGGCCGCGCGCGATGCAGCTCCTCGTACACCGCGCGGACGTAGCGCTCGTTGTCGGCCACGCGCTCGGGCTTGACCTTGTACTGGACGATGCGTTTCATGATGGAAGTCCTTTCGCCGGCACGGGCCGGATGAGTCTAGAAGGAAGCTGCCAGGCTGCAAGCGCGGCCAGCAGCGAGAGCGCGGCACCTACGGCCATCGCCTGCGCGAAGCCCCGGCTGAAGGCCTGCGGCGAGGCCAGGCTGCCACTGCGCGTGAACACCTCGACCATCAGCGCGATGCCGAACACGCCGCCCAGGTAGCGGAAGGTGTTGAACGTGCCCGAGGCCTTGCCGATCTCGGCGGGCGCCACCGCGCCCAGCACCGCGTTCTGCGCGGCCGGCATCGCCATCGAGACGCCGATCCCGGCGACGATGAGCGGCGGCACGAGCCGCAGGTAGGGCAGGTCGGGCGTCGCGATCAGCGCGATCCAGCCGCTGCCGAGTGCCTGCAGCAGCGTGCCTGCCACCACCAGCGGCCGTTCGCCGACCCGGTTCACCAGGTTGCCGGCCAGCGGAGCCACCACGAGCAGCGTGGCGGTCCAGGGCAGCAGCCGCAGCCCCGCGCCGAAGGGGCCGGCACCCTGGGCCTGCAGGAACTGCGGCAGGAAGAACACGGTGCCGTACATCGGCGCGTAGAAGAGGAAGCTGGCCGCGATGCCCGAGGAGAAAGCGCGGGCGCGGAACAGCGCCGGCGGCACCATGGGCGCGGCTGCAAGGCGCTCCCTGACAGCGAAAGCCACGGCCAGCAGCAGGCCGGCTGCGAGGGTGCCGGCCACTTCGGGGCTGGCCCAGCCCGCCTCGTGTGCGCGCGTCAGGCCCCACACCAGGCCGAGGACCGCGCCGGTGGCGAGCAGCGCGCCAGGCAGGTCGAGCGCCGCGGCGGGGCCGTGGCTCTCGGGCACGCGGCGCATCACGAGGACGATCAAGGTCGCGCCGATCGGCAGGTTGATCCAGAAGATCCAGGGCCAGGCCAGCCCCTCTGCCACCGCGCCGCCGGCGAGCGGGCCGGCGATCAGGGCGAGGCCGGTGACGCTGCTGAAGATGCCGAGCGCGCGGGCCCGCTGTTCCTTCGGGAAGGCGGCGCTCAGCAGCGCCATCGCCAGCGGCATGATCAGTGCTGCGCCCACGCCCTGCAGTGCGCGCCCGGCGATCAGCGCCGCGACGCTGCCCGCCGCCGCACAGGCCGCCGAAGCCGCCACGAACAGCGCCAGGCCCGCGACCAGCATGCGCCGGCGCCCGAAGCGATCGCCCAGCGCGGCGCCGGTCAGCAACAGCACGGCGAAGCTCAGGTTGTAGGCGTTGACGGTCCACTCCAGCGCTTCGATCGGGGCCCCGAGGTCGCGGCCGATGGCGGCCAGGGCGGTGGTGACCACCATGGCGTCCAGCGCCACCAGGAAGGAGACGAGCGAGGCGAGGGCGAGGATCCAGCGTCTTCGGCGTGCCTGGTCCGGATTCGAGTCGGGTGGAACTGCAGGGGGTGCCATGAAATCTCCTTGTCGCGGGTGATGCGACAAGGACGATTGGCGGGGTGAAAAGGATGCGGTGCGGCGGCACCCCGGCTTCAGGCCTGCAGGTCTTCATCGCGACATGGCTCCATCCCGGCACTAAAAAGGTAGTAGCGCAGAGTCCTGCCATCCTTTGCTTGCGGCTCAGTCATTCTTCGGGTCAAGATGCGCTCCAAGAACTGTTGGGTGGAGCCGCCATGCACTACGTCCTCGCACGCATCACCGTCAAACCCGAGGTCGCGGAGCTCGCGAAAAGCCTCCTCCTCGACCTCGTGGCCAAGTCGCGGCAGCACCCCGGGTGCATGGCCTACGAGCTTTTCCAGCAGACCGAGGCGCCCCACGTGTTCCAGACCGTGGAGCAATGGAAGGACAAGGCCGACGCCGAGGCGCACATGAAGACGCTGCATGTCGGCGCCGCGCTCGCCGCGGCGAGCCCGCTGCTCGCGGGAGTGCCCGAGATCGTCGCGTACAGCCGGCTCGCCTAGCGCTCACCGGGGTGCCTTCGCCTTCGGCCGCGGTCCGGCTCAAGAAAGGCGGGATTTCCGATTCGTGAACGCAATGGCTCGCCGTGACCGGCAGAATGGGCCGCATGAAAGCTGCCTGGTACTCGCAAAACGGTCCGGCCCACGAGGTCCTGGTGATCGGCGAACTCCCCATGCCTGCTCCGCAGCCCGGGGAAGTGCTCGTCGAGCTCCATACTTCCGGGGTCAACCCGTCGGACGTGAAGTCGCGGGCCGGCCGGCCCGTTGAATCCGGGATCGTCGTTCCGCACAGCGACGGTGCCGGCATCATCGTCGACGTTGGCGCGGGGGTACCGGCGGAGCGCGTCGGCGAGCCCGTCTGGATCTGGAACGGGCAGTGGAAGCGGCCGATGGGGACGGCCGCGGAGTACATCGCCGTGCCGCAGGGGCAGGCCGTGCAGTTGCCGCCAGGTTTTGGATTCGAAGCAGCGGCCTGCCTGGGCATTCCCGCCCTGACGGCGGTGCATGCCGTGCGTTGTGCAGGCGATCTGCAAGGGCGCACTGTGCTGGTGACCGGAGCAGGCAGCGCCGTGGGGCACTATGTGACGCAACTCGCCCGGGCGCGCGGGGCGCGTGTGCTGGGAACGGCGGGTTCTCCCGCCCGGCGTGACCATGCCGTCGCTGCCGGGGCCGCGCACGTGATCGACTACAAGCGGGAGCCCTTGGCCGAGCGCGTCAAGGAACTCACGGCTGGGTCCGGCGCCGATGCCATCGTCGACCTGGACTTCTCGAGCATGGCGCGACTGCTGCCGCAAGGCGTGCTGAAGCCGCACGGGCGCTATGTCGGCTACGGGTCCAATCAGCGCGGCGAGGTGCCCGTCGACATCCGGACGCTCCTGTGGAGCTCGCTGGAGCTGCGCTTCTTCCTGGTTTACGACCTGCTGTCGCAGGAGCGCCAGGACGCAATCGCGGAACTCGGTGCGTTGCTGGAGGCGGGCAGCCTCGCGCATGCCGTCGGCGCGGTATTCCCGTTGTCCGACATCGTGGCCGCGCACCAGGCGGTCGAGGCAGGGGATCGTGTCGGCAACGTCGTCTTGCGCACGCGCGGGTGACGGACCGGCGCGCTCCCGGTGGCCCTCGGGCCCGCGGGCCTGCCAGGTGCGCCAGCGCCGCCGAGCTACCGAGGCATGTCCTGCGCTGCCACGAAATGGTTGCGAAGGCAGCCCAACCCGCTGATCTCGACCTCGACCACGTCTCCGGCCTTCAGCCGGGGCGACTTGCCGTCGGTGCCCATCCAGATCACGTCGCCCGGGTAGAGCGTGAGGTAGCGCGTCATGCGGCTGATGAAGGTGCTAATTCCGAACAGCATGTCGGCGGTCCGGAAATGGGTCCGTGCCTCGCCGTTCAGCCGCACGGTGGTCTCGGCCGCGTCCAGGTCGAACCCGGTCTCGATCCACGGCCCCATCGGCTTGAAGGTGTCGGTGTTCTTGGAGCGCCAGAAGGTGCGGTCCGATGCCTGCCACAATCGCTCGCTCACATCGTTGCCGATGGTGTAGCCCAGCACGCACGAGAGCGCATCGGCTTCGCTCAGGTGCCTGGCCTGCTTGCCGATGACCACGACCAGCTCGCCTTCGTACTCGACCTGCTGCGCGTCCTGCGGGATGACGACAGCCTCGTCATGCGCCACGAGCGCGTTGACCGCACGGTAGCCAATGTCGGCCTGCTTGGGCTCGGCGATCCGTTCGCCCGTCTGCTCGGCGTACTCGCGGATGTGCTTGACGTAGTTGAGCCCGGCCGCATAGAAGGTCCTCGGGATCAGCGGGACTTCGAGCTTCACATCGGCCAGCGCATGCACCGCACCGGTCGGCTCGTAGGCGTCGAAGGGACTTCCGCGGACTGCGCGGATGCAATCGTCGGACTCGAGGATCCCATAGGCGCTGGACCCGCCGGGGACAGAGAAATTGACCCACTTCATCCGTCGCTCCCGGTCTATTCGGCCTTGATGTTGGCGCTGCGGATCAATTGCGCCCAGCGCGCGCGATCCTGCCCCAGCCACTCCCGGTATTCGTCGGGGCCGAGGTGTTTCAGTTCGGCGCCCAGCGACTTGAACCTTGCCTGCATCGCGGGCTTGTTCAAGACCGCGACGATGGCGGCGTCCAGCTTGGCGGCGATAGGGGCGGGCAGGCCCGCAGGCGCGATGAAGCCGATCGGCTGGGCGTAATCCTCGAAGCCCGGGAAGCCGAGCTCGGCGGTGGTGGGCACCTGCGGGTAGTCGGGGTGGCGCTTGGCTGTCGTTGCCGCCAGGATGCGGACCTTGCCGCCGGTGACGAACTCGGACACGCCGACCATGGGGTAGAACATGAAGTCCACGCGACCTGCGATCACCTCGGTCAACGCTGGCGCATTGCCCTTGAACGGGATGTGATTCATCTTGGTGTTGCTGCGCTGCTCCAGCAGCGCAGCCGCCAGGTGCGCGGAGCCGCCCACGCCGGCCGTGCCGTAGGTGACCGCGCCGGGCGCGCTCTGCGCCTTTTTCACCAGGTCGCCGAGCGTCTTGTACGGCGAATCGCCCGCCACGACGATGAGCTGCGGCAGCACCGCGACCATGCTGACGGGCGTGAAATCCTTGACGGGGTCGTACTTGATGCGATCGGGCTGCAGCAGCGGATTGACGTTGTGCGAGATCGTGTTGACGATCAGCGTATAGCCGTCGGGTGCAGCATGCCGCACGTAGTCGGTCGCGATGTTGCCGTTGACGCCCGGCTTGTTCTCGATCACGACCGGTTGGCCGAGCACGGCGCCGATGTCCTGCCCGAGCACGCGTGCCAGCACGTCGGTGGGCCCGCCGGCGCTATAGCCGACCACGACCTTGATCGGCTTGTTCGGATAGTCACCCTGGGCGAGGGCGGGCGTGGAGAGGCTGGCGGTGCCCCACAGGGCGGCGGCGATCAGCACGAGGCGGCGGGTGGTATGTCTCTTCATGGTCTTTCCTTTTCGGTTCAGGGGTTCACGAGCTCGGGTGTTCGTTGGGCGCGGAGCGCGACATGGCGGGCCGCCGGCGGCGCAGCCGCCAAGGCAGGCCACGAAGCATCTGGTTCGGCAGGCCGCAGGAGGTCGGCCGAGAGCTGCGCCGCGGTTGGCGCGCCGCACAGGCGCATCGTCCGCAACAGTTCGTCGTGCAGGATGTCGAGGGCGCGCTGCGCGCCGGCATCGCCGGCAGCCACCGCGCCGAACAGGGTCGCGCGGCCGAGCAGCACGCCTTGCGCACCGATGGCGAGCGCCTTGGCGATGTCGCTGCCGCGGCGGATGCCGCCGTCCACCAGCACCGGCAGGCGTCCGCCCGTGCCCTGAAGCACCTCGGGCAGCGCCAGCAGGCTGGGCACCGCGCCATCGAGCTGCCGGCCGCCGTGGTTGGACACGACGATCGCATCCACGCCCATCGTGGCCAGGCGCCGGGCATCGTCGCCGCGGCTCACGCCCTTGACGATCAGCTTGCGAGGCCAGCGCTCCCGCACCTCTGCCAGCCGCGCCCAGTCGAAGGCCGGGTCGTAGCTGCGCCCGACGGACGAGGCGATGGCGCTCGCGTGGGTGGCAGTGGCTTCGAGGCCGCGCAGGTTCTCCATGACCGGCATGCCGCGCAGCAGCATGTCGAACGCCCAGCGCGGGCGCGAGGCGAAGTCGAGCACGTTGCGCGGCGTGAACCGGAACGGGATGGCGAAGTGGTTGTGGAAATCGCGTTCGCGCTTGCCGCCGACCGGCAGGTCGACGGTGATGACCAAGGCCTCGTACTCGGCCTGGCGGGCGCGTTCGATCAGCTGCCAGAAGAAGTCCCGGTTGCGCAGCACATAGGCCTGGAACCACAGGCGGCCGGGTGCTTTGTCGGCGATGGTTTCGATGGCCGTGGTGGCGCTGCTCGACAAGGTATAGGGCATGCCCATCTTGGCGGCCGCGCGCGCAAGCGCGAGATCGGCACCGCGGCAGCCGAAGCCGGCCGCGCCGGTGGGAGCAATGGCGGCCGGCATGCCGGCGGGAGCGCCCAGCAGGCTGCAGGTGGACGAGGCCGCGGAGACATCGACGAGCACGCGCGGTGCCAGGTTCAATCGGCCAAAGGCTTGGGCGTTGCCGGCGAGGGTTCGCTCGTCCTCGGCGCCGCCATCGTAGAAGTCGAACACCGCGCGCGGCAGCCGGCGCCGCGCGAGCTCGCGCAGATCGGCGATCGAATAGCAGTCGGCCACGCCGCTGGTCATGCGGCTTCGAGCTCCGTGCGGGCCACCTCGCGCGGCGTACCGTCGTCATGGAAGAAGCGCGTTGCCATGACCTGGCAGCGCTTGATGAGGCGCGGCTCGTCGGGCCGGTAGTCGGGAATCGCGTTGTGAATGGTGCCCATGTTGTCCCACATGAGCACGTCGCCGGTCTCCCATCGATGCGCATAGCGGTACTCGGGCCGCGTCTGGTGCGCGAAGAGGAACTCGAGCGCTTCGTCGCTCTCCTTCGGGTCCAGCTCGTTGATGCGCACCGCATACCCAGGGTTGGCATACAGCACGCGGCGGCCGGTGATGGGGTGGCGCAGGAAGAGCGGGTGCGACACGGGCGGGCGGGCCGCGCGTTGGGCGGGGGTGAGTGGCGGGCGGGTGCTGCCGCGCTCCCGGCGCATCATTTCCCAGAACTTGTCGAAGTCGTGCAGCACCGTCATGCCGTCGAGCCGCTGCTTCCATGCATCGGGCAAGCCTTCGTAGGCCGCGTGCATGTTGCAGAACTCGGTGTTCCCCAGGGGTCGACCGTCGCGATGGGGAATCCTGATGCCGTAGAGCACGTTGGTGAACGCGATCATCTTGTTGTAGGACATGTCGGTGTGCCAGTCCTGCCCGGCGTCGGACATGCCGATCGGCTTGCCGTTTTCAACGATGTTGGAGAGCACCATCACCTCGGGCATGCCGGGCTCCTGGTAGGCGCCGGCGACATTGACTTCGAGCCTGCCGAAGCTTGCCGAGAAGTCGCGCAGCTGCGCAGCGCTCAGTTCCTGCTTCGGATAGCTGAGCACGCCGTGGCGACCGAGCGCCTGCAGCAACTGCTCGAAGACCTCGGCCGAGAGCGGGCGCGAAAGGTCGAGGTCTTCGACGCGGGCACCGAGCGTTGCGCCAGTGGGAATGATGCGCATGGTCATGGGTGGAGCTCCTTGTGTGTGGGGGTAGTTCGGTGGCCCGCCGGCTCAGTACGCGGTGTCGAGCAGAGCGCGGATCTCGCGCTCACAGGCGACCGGGCGGGGGTTGTAGTAGAGGCCGCGCTCCCGCATCGTCTTGGCGGCGATGCGGTCGAGGTCTTCCCGCGGCACGCCGATGTCGCGCAGCCGGGTCGCAACGCCAGTGGCGGACTGCAGCTCGTGCAGCGCGCGCGCCAGCGCGCCGGCAGATGCGCCGGCGCCCAGCGCCGCTGCAGCGCGCGCCAGTGGCTCGGCCGCGGCATCGGCATTGAAGGCGACGGCGTGCGGCAGCATCACCGCATTGGCATCGCCATGACCGGCGCCGGTCACCGCGCCGATGGCGTGACAGATCGCGTGATGCAGGCAGGTGCGGGCATTCACCAGCACAAGCCCGGACAGGTGTGCGGCATACAGCAGGGCCGCGCGCGCGCCGGCGTCGCGCGGCGCGCGATGCACGGCCGGCAAGGCCTGCGCGAAACGCGCCATTGCGTCGAGTGCGAGGGTCTCGGCCAACGGCGATCGCTCCTTCGAATAAAGGCCCTCGATACAGTGGGCGAGCCCGTTCATGCCGGTGGCGCACATCAGCGAGGCGGGTATCTCGAGATTGGCACGCGGATCGATCAGCACCAGGCGGGCGGCGAGCTGCGTGTCCGTGAACAGGAGCTTGGCCCCGTCGTCGTCGCGCACGCCGAGCGAGACCGTCACCTCGGCACCCGACGCCGTCTGTGGAATCGCGACGATCGGCAGCTTGGGGGCGGCGAGGCGCGGCACGACCAGTGAAGCCGGTGGCGTGAAGCGCACCGCATGGTCGGCGAGCCGGCCGCCTTCGGCCATCAGCAGCGCGACCGCCTTGGCGGTGTCCGAGCTGCTTCCGCCACCGACGGCTATGAAGCCATCGACTCCGTCGGCGATCGATTGCGCGGCGAGCGCTTCCACCAAGCCCACGCTGGAATGTGCGGGTACCGGCTCGGCCAGCACATGCGGCAAACCGTCCAGCGCGGCGATGACACGGGCGAACTGCTCGGAGCGCTGCATGCGCGCACCGCCCAGCACCAGAGGCCGCCCGATTCCGAGTTCCGCGAGTTCGGCGCGCAGGGCGTCGATGGCGCCTTCGCGAAGGACCAGCCGCGTGGCCGTGCCGCGGTGGGTGAAGGAGGCCGGCAGCATCGGATTCATCCAGCGAAGGCGAAGGCCGCCACCATGCGTTGTTCCGCGATGCGCCAGTCGCAGTCCGTATCGCGGCGGAACACGGTGGTTGTGAGATTGAAGCGCAGCGGGCCGGGGCAGGATGGCACATCGCCGGGCTGCGCCGCGGCGGGATAGCGGTAGGCGGTCATGTAGGCCTCGACCTCTACCAATGCCCCCTGGCAGGCACTCACGTGGGCATTGGTGAGCACATGGCGGGTGTCGACGCCGGTCGGGCGGGCTTCCAGTGCCGCACGCACCGCGGCCTTGCCTTCGAGCCATTGCCCCTGGCGCAGCCAGCGGCAGTCGTCGGTGAACAGCTCGAGCATGCGCTCATAGCGGCGCACGTCGAGCGCATGGAAGAAGACGTGCAGTTGCTGCGTCAGCTCAGCGAGCAACGGTGCGGCTTGTCGTGTGGGAACAGATGTCATGGGGCGGTTGTTGCGCTCGTCGGCGCGCTGGCGTAAGGCAAAGTCTAGGCACCGCCTTGCCCCCTGGCTCACCCTGTTCGAGAATCCAAGGTTTGCGATTTGGAAACCTTGGATTGCATTGCCGACGGCCGCGAGGCTGGACAGCAACTGGAAAATAACCTCCGACGAACGCCCCGTGGATCGCCTTCGCTGCCTTCAAATCTTCACCGAGGTCGCCCGCTGCGGCAGCTTCGCGCGTGCCGCCATGCAGCTCTCGCTCTCGCGGGCGACGGTCACCAAGCACGTGGCCTGGCTCGAGTCGTCCATGGGTGCCCAGTTGCTCAAGCGCAGCTCGAAGCAGGTCGCGCTCACGGAGGCCGGCGCACGCGTGCTCGAAACAGGGCGCGATCTGCTCGAGCGCTACGAGGCGATCGAAGGGGAGGTGCGCGACGTCGTGCATCTGCCGCGCGGGGCGATCCGGGTGGGAACGCCGCCGTCCTTCGGCGCCTACCACCTCATGCGGCTGATCTCGCAGTTCACGCATCGGTATCCGGACATCGAGGTTACCGTGGTGCACGATGACGGGCGCTCCGACCTCGTCACCGAGGCACTCGATCTGTCGATCCGGATCGCGCCCTCGCTCGAAGACGCGAGCTACATCGCCCAGTCGCTCATGAAGTCGCCGCAGGTGGTGGTGGCCTCGCCGGCCTATCTGAAGCGGCATGGCCGGCCCGCGACGGCCGCCGACCTTGCGCGCCACAACTGCCTGGTGCATATCGTCAAGTCGAGCGCCGGCGTCTGGAAGTTCGCCGGCGATCCGCCGCAGGAGGTGCGCGTTCGAGGTACGGTGCGCTCCAACCTGGGCGACGCCATCAAGCAGGCCGCGCTGCTCGGTACCGGCATCTCGCTCCATCCCTACTACATGGTGTCGGAGGAGCTGCGCGCCGGTACGCTGGAGGCGCTGCTGCCTGGGTCGGTCCCCGAGGAACTCGACATCTACGTCGTGTTCTCGACCCGGCGCAATATGCCGACCCGCGTGCGGCATCTGCTGGAATTCCTCAAGGAGTGGTCGCGCCATCCACCCGACTGGGCCTTGCCCGCCGCGGCTGGCGCGACGCGTCCGAGGGCTTCGCGGACGCGGTCGCCGCCCGGTCCGACTTGAGCCCGAGCTGGCATATCAGCGGACTCCACTGCGCCATCCCGGAACGCACGAGCCCTTCGAGCTCCTGCGCGCTGGAACCTGCCAGCTCGATGGATTCAGCCGCCTGCTAGGCCTCGAAGGCGCGCGCCAGCAGCGCCGCGAAGGTTTTCTTCGCATGGGCCAACGCCGCGTCCTGCTGGAGCGCGATGGCGTGCAGCGCCGCGATCCGCTGTGCGAAGGCCTCCTGCAGGTGCGCCGCCGGCACCATCACCCGGAGCGTGCGCAGCCGCTCCTTGGAGATGTTCGGCATCGAGGCGGCGGTTCCGCTCGCCAGCAGCTGCAGCCCCCTTCGCATGGCTGGCGCCCGCAGCAGCGCCCACAGGTAGAGCGGGTGCACGCCCGCGTCCGGACGCAGGCGCAGCCGGAAGATCAGGTCGGGCAGCAGGATCCGGCCCCGGGTCTCCCACACATAGGCCGGCGTGCCCACCAGCTCCAGCGTGTTCTTGCGGC
The DNA here is from genome assembly GCF_901827175.1 of Variovorax sp. RA8. Lineage (NCBI taxonomy): Bacteria > Pseudomonadati > Pseudomonadota > Betaproteobacteria > Burkholderiales > Comamonadaceae > Variovorax > Variovorax sp. RA8. The sequence goes on from NZ_LR594662.1 coordinate 2,843,933, forward strand.
TGATCAGCAGGTCGCCGGTGCGCACCTCGTTGCGCGGGTCCGGCCGCTCGGACTCGGGCAGCGTCTTGTGGTCGGACTCGTCGTAGAGCGCGTTCTTCAGCGCGCTCAGGCGCAGCACGCCCCATTCGCCCTCGGTCTTCGGCCGGTCGTGGCAGCGCGGGCTCTTGCCGCTGTCGATGCCCTCGAGCATCTCGCCCAGCTTCACCAGGGGCCAGGCCTTCGGATTGCTCTGCGGGTCGCCGAACATGTCGTCCAGCAGGGCCGGCACCATCAGCTCGGTGAGCTCGCGGCCCCGGCGCCGCAGGCGCACCATGCTGTCGGCGCAGGCGAGCAGGTCGACCAGGCGGCGCTGTCGGGCCAGTTCAGGCACCGGGATGGCGGCGGCTGCCATGTGGGCGGTCGGCACGCGCTGCTGGCCGGCGGTGCCGGTAAGGCTGCGCTTGGCGGCATTGCGGAAGCGCTGCTGGCGCAGGAAGAAGTAGATCCATTCGGGCAGCACGGGCTCGCGGGCGCGCAGCACGTGGAACTCGGTGGAGCCGAAGCCGCGGCCCCCGGCCAGGTCGCGCGCGATGGCCACCTTGCCGTTCTCCATGCAGGGCGTGATCTTCGCGAAGAGGACGTCGCCCTCGGCAAAGGGGGTATAGCCCTTCCTCACCTCGCCGAAGGGCCGCGCCATGCGCTGGGCGATGGTGGCGCTGACCTCGTCCACCGCGGCCATCGGCACGAAGGCGACCTCGCTGTGCTCCTGCAGGCCGTGGTCCTTCGGCAACCTGGGATTGATGTCACAGACCTCCCCCAGCGTGGCCATGCGGGGGGGCGGGTGTGTCGAATCACGTTGGCCTTCGGGCAGCCCTGCAATGCTCATTGAATAACTTCCCTGATCTTGTACCTGATCTTGTCATTTCACGGATCCAGCTCCGAGAGCAAGGCGCGCAACGTCTCGATCTCTTTCTCGATCTCGGCTTCGATGGCGGCGAGTTCGTCGAGGAGCTCGCGCGGGTCCTGGTGTTCGATCTGCGAGGGACTCATCGGCCGGTAGCGGCTGGCCGAGAGACCGAAGTCGTTCGCGCGCAGCGCCGCGGCATCGGCGAACCACCATTTCTCGTGCCATTCGGCGGCCGGGTCGCGCGCCTGCCAGCGCGCCCATGCGGCCTCGCGCCCGATGAAGGCCTGCGCCAGCGCGGGCAGGTCGTCGGACTCGATAGGCGTGTCGTGGTTGGCGTCGAGCCGGTAGCCGTCGTCCTCGGCATGCAGGAACATCACCCGCTGCGTGCGGCCGCCGCGGCGGAAGAAGAGCACCGATGTCTTCACGCCCGAATAGGGCTGGAACACGCCGCCGGGCAGGCTCATCACCGCCTCGACGCAATGCTGCTCGATCAACTGGCCGCGCAGCTCGCGGTGCGCGATCGTCGAACCGAAGAGCACGCCCTCGGGCACCACCACCGCGGCGCGGCCGTCGGGGCGCAGGCTGTCGAGCATGTACTTGAGGAACAGCAGCTCGGTGGCGCTGGTGCTGCCGAGCTTCACCTCGTCGACGATGCGGTCCTTGTCGATGCGGCCCGAGAAGGGCGGATTCGCGAGCACGACGTGGAAGCCCTCGCCCGGCAGGCGCAGCCGGGTCTTGACCTTTTCGTCGAGGTGGGTCGTCAGGACGTTGCGCTGCAGGATGCGCACATGGGCCAGGCCGCGTAGCGTGAGGTTCATGGTCGCCAGGCGGACCATCTTCGGGTCGACGTCGTTGCCGAAGAAGGTGCCGCGCTGCAGCGTGGCGAGTTGCGCGTCCGAGAGCAGGTCCCCCATGCCCCGGCGGTGCGTCTTGCCCTCGAGTTCGGCTTCCACGATGCTGCCCGGCGAGGAGTTGGCCAGCCGCATGTGGTTGTAGGCCGCGACCAGGAACCCCGCGGTGCCGGCGGCCGGGTCGTAGACGGTCTCGCCCACCTTCGGATCGATCATCTCGACGATGGTGCGGATCACATGGCGCGGCGTGCGGAACTGGCCCAGTTCGCCGGCCTGCTTCATCTGGCGCAGCACGTGCTCGAACAGGTCGCCCTTGGTGTCGGCATCGGCCTGGTCCAGGCGCAGGTCGCCGACCAGGCGCACGACCTGCGTCAGCACCGTCGGCTCGTCGATGCCCAGGCGCGCGCCGCGCATGAAGTCATGGGCCGAAGCCTCGCCGATCTCGGCGAAGAAGGGGAAGACCTCGTCGCGCACGAAGCGCACCAGCGCATCGCCCGACAGCGCCTCGGACCACCAGGACCAGCGGAAGCAGCTGCGCGGGATGCAGATCTGGCCGTTGTGCAGCACGGTCGGCGGCGGCATCCCTTCGCGCGCGCCCGGCACTTGCGCATTGGCGGGATTGCGCAGCTCCCATTCGCCCTCGAACAGGCTGCGGAACGGGACGTCGAGCACCTCGGCGCGCCTCCCGGCTTCGGCGTCGAGGCCCTGGACCAGGAAGAAGAAGAACAGGAAGCAGAGCTGTTCGGTGTTGCCGACGGGATCCGGATAGCCGCCGCCAAAGAGGTAGTCGCGAATCTGGTCGATCGACCGTCGCATGTCGGCAGTCAGGGGCATGGGGGGAGGGGGCTCGAAAACATTTTGTTGTGGGCGCGAGTCTACGAGGCAAATGAGGGGGCGGCCGCAGCCCCGGCTGGAGCAAACTAAAGGACTCGTCTCACAACAGGCCGCAACGCCACTCTGCCATGACCGCGATCCCTCTCCCGCGCCTCGAAGTCGTCCAGGGCGACCTCTCCGCCTACCGCCAGGGCAACACCGGCGTCGACTACGTCCACCGCTTCGAATCCGGCAAGCCGGGCCCGCATGTGCTGATCAACGCGTTGACCCACGGCAACGAGATCTGCGGGATGGTGGCCGCCACCCGTCTGCTCGACAGCGGCGTGCGCCCGAGGATCGGCACGCTCACGGTGAGCTTCGCCCATGTGGAGGCGTACAACGCGTTCGACGCGGAGAAGCCCTTCGAGAACCGGCAACTGGTGCACAACCTCAACCGCGTCTGGTCCGACGAGTGGCTGGAGGGCCCGGAGGACAGCCCCGAACTGCGCCGGGCCCGCGCGCTGCGGCCGGTGGTGGCCGCGGCCGACCACATCCTCGACCTGCACTCCACCAGCCAGGACGTGGTGCCCTTCTGGGTCTACCCGGCCTTCCAGCGCAATGCGGAGGTGGCGCTGGCGATCGGCCGGCCCTCGGTGCACCTGGTGATGCCCAAGGGCCTGGGCTCGGGCACGCCGTTGATCCAGCACGGCCGCCATGGCGAGGACGAAGGCCCGGCCGGCGCGGCGCTGGTGGCCGAGTGCGGGCAGCATTTCCTGCAGGCCACGGCGGACATGGCGGTGGCGGTGACCTTCGATTTTCTGGCTCATTTCGGCCTGATCGAGCGCGAAGCCGCAGCGCCGGCGCCCGGGCCGCAGCGGCGCTTCGAGCTGCTGGAGACGCGCATGGTCAAGACGCCGGAATTCCGCTTCGTGCGGCCGCTCGTCGGCTTCGAGGTGTTTGCAAAGGGCGAGCTGATCGCCACCGATGGCGCGGAGGAGATCCGGGCCCCTTGCGACGATTGCACGGTGCTGATGCCGGCGCGGGTGCCGATCGTGGGGCGGGAAGCGGTTTACCTGACGCGGCCGCTGTAGCCGCCCTCTACTTGCCCCAACTGTCCTTCATCCCGGCCGCCCGGTTGAATACCAGCCCACCCGCTGCGCCTTGCCGGCTGTCCGGCACGAAGTACCCGTGCCGCTCGAACTGGAAGGCCTGGCCGGCCGTGGCCTGGGCCAGCGCCGGCTCCACATAGGCCTGCGCCACCACCAGGCTGCTCGGGTTCAGCTCGTCCTGCACCTCGCCGGCACCGGGCTGCGGCGCCGCGAACAGGCGCTCGTACAGCCTCACCTCGGCCGGCACGGCATCGGCCGCGGCCACCCAGGTGATGTTGCCCTTGACCTTGATCGCGTCCGCGCCGGGCGTGCCGCTCTTGGTGTCCGGCACCAGCTTGGCCTGTACCTCGACCAGCTTGCCGTCGGCATCGCGCGTGCCGCCGGTGCATTCGATGACGTGGCCGTACTTCAGGCGCACCTTGTTGCCGGGGAAGAGCCGGAAGAAGCCCTTGGGCTGCACGTCTTCGTAGTCGGTGCGCTCGATCCAGACCTCGCGGCCCAGCTTGAAGCTGCGTTTGCCCATGTCCGGGTGGTGCGGGTGCACGGGCGCCGTGCATTCGTCGACGAAGCCGGCGCCCATCAGCTCGTCCCAATTGGTGATGACCAGCCGGACCGGGTCGAGCACGGCCATCGCGCGCGGCGCCACCGGGTCGAGGGTGTCGCGCAGGGCCGCCTCGAGGCTGGCGTAGTCGATCCAGCCGCCGGACTTGGTGACGCCCGAGCGCTCGCAGAAGAGCTTCAGCGCCTCGGGCGTATAGCCGCGGCGGCGCAGGCCCGCGAGGGTGGGCATGCGGGGGTCGTCCCAGCCGTCCACGTGTCCTTCCTCGACCAGTTGGCGCAGGCGGCGCTTGCTGGTGATCACGTGGGTGACGTTGAGGCGCGCGAACTCGTACTGGCGCGGATGCGGCGAGGCGATCAGGTCGCCCTCGGCCAGGCGGTCCAGCAGCCAGTCGTAGAAGGGGCGCTGGTCCTCGAACTCCAGCGTGCAGATGCTGTGGGTGATCTGCTCCAGCGCGTCCTCGATGGGATGGGCGAAGGTGTACATCGGGTAGATGCACCACTTGTCGCCGGTGTTGTGGTGGGTGGCGCGGCGGATGCGGTAGAGCGCCGGGTCCCGCATGTTGATGTTGGGGCTGGCCATGTCGATCTTCGCGCGCAGCACGGCGGCGCCGTCGGGCAGCTGGCCGTCGCGCATGGCGCGGAAGCGCGCGAGGTTCTCGTCCGCGGTGCGGTTGCGGTAGGGGCTGTCGGTGCCGGGGGTGTTGAAGTCGCCGCGGGTGGCGCGGATCTGCTCGGCGCTCTGTTCGTCGACATAGGCCAGGCCGGCGCCGATGAGGTACTCGGCCGCGCGGTACATGAAGTCGAAGTAGTTGCTGGCGAAGTAGACGTGCTCGCTGGGCTGGCCGGGCCGGGCCGGATCGTCGGCGAGGCTGCAGTCGTAGCCCAGCCACTCCACCGCGTCGCGGATGGCGTCGACGTATTCCTGTTCTTCCTTCTCGGGGTTGGTGTCGTCGTAGCGCAGGTGGCACACGCCCCCGTATTCGCGGGCCAGCTCGAAGTTGAGCCAGATGCTCTTGGCGTGGCCGATGTGCAGGTAGCCGTTGGGCTCCGGCGGGAAGCGCAGGCGCACGCGGGCCGGGTCCTGCATCCCTTGGGCGTGGTGCGCGGCGTCGCCGGGGGAGCCGCCCCAGCGGCGGCCGGCGTAGTGGCCCTGTTGGAGGTCGTTTTCGATGACGTGGCGCAGGAAATTGCTTGGTTTGGCGGGGTCGTGGTCGGCAGCGGAAGTCATTTCTTCATTCTAGGTGGCGCCTCCGCGTCTTTACTTTCGGAAACATTCTTCACTTTGCGGTGTGAACCTCGTTGACAATTGGTGCGTTCAATACAGGCATGGACGCAAGGCGTCCCCCTAACAAGGAGTCCCAACCATGAGCCTCACCCGTTCCACCTTTTTCAAATGGGCTGCCGCCGGCGCCGTCGCAGCGGGCGCGCTGTTCACCGCCGCTTCGGCCAACGCCCGCGGCGACGTGAGCTGGTCGGTCGGCATCAGCGCACCCGGCGTGGCAGTCGGCGTGGCGGCTCCCCCGGTGTATTACGCGCCGCCGCCCGTGTACTACCGCCCGGCTGCCCCGGTCTATTACGCCCCGCCACCGCCGGTCTACTACCGTCCGGCCCCGGTGTATTACGGTCCGCCGCCCGCGTACTACGGCCCGCCGCGCGGCTACTACCGCGGGCACGGGCACCGGCACGGCCACTGGCGCTGAGCCCAGGCAGTCAAGATCGCCTGCTGTCACATGAAGGAACCGGCCTTGCGGCCGGTTTTTTCATGGGCTTCATGGCCGCTCACATGGCCTTGAAGAGGTGGGCGTAGAGGCGGCTGACAGGGATCTTCTCCGCACGGCCACGCAAGGCCAGGTGCAGCTTGCCAGCTTCGTCGCGGTGCACCGACTCAATGGCGTCGTTGCGCACCACGATGGCCCGGTGCACCTGCCAGAACACGCCGGCATCGAGCTGCGGCAGCAGCTGCTTGAGCGGGGTTCGGATGAGGTACTCGCGGGAGGCGGTGAGCACGCGCACGTACTTGTCGGCGGCCTCGAAGTACTGCACCTCCTCGACCGGCACCATGCGCACCGTGCTGCCTGAGCTTCCCGCCTCGCTGGCGGCGATCAGCTTGAGGGGCGCCGCGCCCGACGCGCCGGGAAGGGCTGCCGCGCCGCCGGCCGCGGCCAGCAGCTGGCGCCACTGCGACAGCGTGCCGGCCAGCGCATCTTCGGTGCCGGGCGCGGACCCGTTGCGCTGCGATGGCTCCAGGGCCTGGCGCAGCCGCGCGACGGTGCGCCGGAGCCGCTCGGGCTGCACCGGCTTCAGCACATAGTCGATGGCCTGGGCATCGAAGGCCCGGGCTGCGTATTCGTCGTAGGCGGTCACGAACACCAGCTGGGGCATCTGCGCCTCGTCGACGGGCCAGGCGTCCGCCAGCTCGGCGGCGGCGGCCAGCCCGTCCTGGCCCGGCATGCGGATGTCGAAGAACAGCACCTGCGGCAGCAGCCGCAACGCGTCGCGGACCGCGCTGTGGCCATCGGCCACGGTGGCGAGCACCTCGAGCTCGGGCCAGGCGGCGGCCAGCTCGGCGCGCAGGGCTTGCGCCAGGAGGGGCTCGTCTTCGGCAATGAGGGCGGTGGTCTTCATGCGGGCAGGGGAAGAGTGATGGTGGCGCAGGTGCCGCCGGCCGGGTGCGATGCCAGCTGCAGGGCGCCCTCCGTGCCGTAGACAGTGGCGATGCGTTCCCGCACCTGCGAGAGGCCGAAGCCGCCCTCGGGGGACGGAGCGCCGGCGCTTTCCGCGATGCCCACGCCGGTGTCGCGCACCTCGATCACCAGGCGCCGGCCTTCGCGCCGCGCGGCGATCGCGATCTCGCCGCCCTCGACCTTCGGCTCCAGTCCGTGGCGGATCGCATTCTCCACCAGCGGCTGCAGCAGCAGGGGCGGCATGGGCACCTCCCGCAGGTCGTCGGGCAGCTGGAGCCGGCAGGCGAGCCGCGGGCCCATGCGCACGGACATCAGCTCCAGGTAGTCGCCCAGCCGCTGGAACTCGGCCGACAGCGGATGCGCAAGCGCGCGCGAGCCGCTGAGGGTCACGCGCAGGTAGCTGTTGAGGCGGTCGAGCATGGCCACGGCGCGCGGCGGGTCGGTGGCGATCAGCACGCGCAGGTTGGCCAGCGTGTTGAACAGCATGTGCGGCTCGAGCTGGGTCTCCAGCAGCTTGAGGCGCGCGTCGGCCGCGTCTCGCTGGGCCAGCGCGATCTCGCCCTCGAGGTACTTGCTCTTGCCGCGGCTGTAGTAGAAGTAGCAGATCACGATGCTTGCCGCCATCGTGATCAGCAGCGTGGAGGCGACCTTGTCCGCCGAGACGCTCAGGACGTCCAGCAGCGGCTTGCCGGTCCAGGCATCTCCGATCGCGTTGCCGCCGAGGAATCCGGCCGAGGCGCCGACGAGGACCAGCGCGACGCCGCGCCAGCCCAACGGCCAGGGCGCGGGGTTGTGGCCGGCGAGCAGCAGGCGGCCGATGTCGATCACCAGCCAGGCGATCAACCCGATCGACAGCGAGTAGACGAGGTGCGAGGCCCACCCCCCGCGCCCGGAGATCGCGAGCGCCGCGGCGATGACGCAGCAGAAGCCCGCGGTCGCGATGCCATGCCGCAGGACAGCCCGGAGGTTGTCCGGGCTGAACCTGCGCGCGAGGGCATCGCTCACCGTGAGTTCCCGCGGCGCAGGGCGCGGCGCTCGCGCTCCAGCAGGCGGTCGTAGAGCTGGCCGCCGGGCGCGACGAAGAACACCACCGCGCCGTGTATCAGCAGTCCCAGGCCCCAGCCCAGCAGGGGGTACATGGCCCAGTTCTGGCCGCGCGAGCTGGCCAGCAGCACGAGGAAGACGTTCACCAGCACATACACGGTTGCATGGACGTACCAGCCCATCTTGGCGCCGGCGCGACGGCGGGCGAGGCGTTCGGCGGGGTCGCTGGTGGGGTGGAGATCGTGGGTCATGGCGTTGGCTCTCGTAGGAAAGGACATTCTTGCGGAAGAAGCGGGGTACGTCTAAGAGGTCTGCGCCTTTTGTCAGGCGCGTGCGGCCGGCAGGCCCATGCGGCCCTCGCGGATCGCCAGCTTCCACAGGCGCAGCGCACGGGCCGAGAAGATGCCGCTGAAGGTGCCGTAAAGCGTGCCGATGCCCAGCGCGAAGCCGGCATGGCGTGCCAGTTCCGGATGCATTGCGAGCAGCACGCCGACCGTGTACTTGGTGAAGAAGATGCCCATCATCAGCACCAGCGGCGCTGCGCTGCCGGGCAGGTGGAAGGTGCGCGTCGCGGCGTCGAAGCGGGCGGCGGCGGGCAGCGGCCAGCGCTGCACCGCCAGCATCAGCGCGGTGGCTGCACCGGCCCAGCCGAGCAGCGCGACCGGCGAATCGCCGAAGGTCGAGAGCATGCCGTAGAAGGACAGCCCGATCATCGCGATCGGCAGCAAGGTCACGCGGGCCAGGCTCACGGTGCCGGCGGCCAGTTGCTTGAGGCCCAGCCACACGAGCAGGGCGAAGAGCACGAACACCCAGCGTGGGGTGTGGGCCAGGATCTGGGTCAGCATCAGCATGTTGTTTCTCCGTGGAGGGGTTCCGAAAGCGTCGATGGAGCGGACTGTGCCGGCCCGTCCGCACACCCGCCATGCCCTTGCGACGAACTGCCGTGGCCCGGCGCGAGTTGCAATCCGCAGTCGCCGGACGCAATGCGCAACGCTGGCTTTACCGGGGCTTTACGGTTCGTAAGAACAGGGCGCTACGATTCGACGCTCCACTAAAGGCTGCTTGCGAACCGCCCAGTGCCGATGTCTTCCCCCACCCCAGAGCCCGCCGCCACCGCTCCCCTCGCCGAACCGCCCGCGCCGCGGCCGCCTTCGCGCCGCAGGCTCTGGCTGGGCAGCCTGGCCGCGCTGCTGCTCGTGGTGGTCCTGGGCGGCGTGGCCTGGTACCTGATCAAGCGCTCGGGCGAGCCGGTCGCCGGCCGCGGCGGCTTCGGGCCTCCCGGCTCCACCGTCGGCCATGCGGTGGCGCGCCGGGCCGAGCTGCCGGTGACCATCGATGCGCTCGGCACGGTGACGCCGCTGGCGACCATCACCCTGAAGCCGCAGGTCGGCGGCGTGCTCACCGAGGTGCTCTATACCGAAGGCCAGGCGGTGACCAAGGGCCAGTTGCTGGCCCGCATCGATCCGCGGCCCTACGAGCAGGCGCTGATGCAGGCCCAGGGCACGCGCGTGCGCGACGAGGCGCAGCTGGAGGCCGCGCGCGTCACGCTGGCGCGCTACCGCACACTCCTGACCCAGGATTCGATCGCGCGCCAGGACGTCGACACCCAGGCCGCGCTCGTCAAGCAGCTCGAAGGCACGGTGACCACCGATCGCGCCTCCGAGGCCGCGGCCAGGCTCAACGTCGAATACACGCGCATCACCGCGCCGGTGGCCGGGCGCATCGGCCTGCGCACGGTCGATCCCGGCAACACGGTGACGGCCAACGCGGCCACCGGCATCGCGGTGATCACGCAGATGAACCCCATCGACGTGCAGTTCGCCGTGCCGCAGGACCGCCTGCCCGACATCCAGGCCCAGCTCGCCAAGGGCCTGGCGCTGCCGGTCAAGGCGATGGACCGCACGCGCAGCGCCACGCTCGACACCGGCACTTTCTCCACGCTCGACAACGTCGTGGACACCAGCACCGGCACCATCAAGGGCAAGGCCCGCTTCGGCAACGCCGGGACCACGCTGTTCCCCAACCAGTTCGTCAATGTGCAGATGACCCTGCGCACCGTCGACGCGGTCGTGGTGCCGGTGACTGCGGTGCGCACCGGGCCCACCGGGAGCTACGTGTACGTGATCAACGAGGACCGCACCGTCTCCATGCGGACGGTCAAGCGGGGCGAGTCGACGGTCGAGCTGGCAGCGATCACCGAGGGCCTGGAGGCCGGCGAGAAGGTGGTGACCGAAGGCGGCGACCGCCTCAAGGAGGGCGCGCAGGTGGTGCTGCAGGGCGACAAGCCGGCAGCCGGCCCGCGCGCGGGCGCCTCGGGTCCTCGGGGCCCGCGCGGCGAGGGACGGCGCCGCCAGGCACCGCCGCAGTGAGGGATCCTCGATGAGTCCATCGCGCCCCTTCATCGAGCGGCCGGTGGCGACCGGCCTGCTGATGCTCGCGATCGTGCTCGCCGGCCTGGTGGGCTTCCGCTTCCTGCCGCTGGCGGCCCTGCCGCAGGTGGACTACCCGACCATCCAGGTGCAGACCCTCTACCCGGGCGCCAGCCCCGAGGTGATGAGCCGCACCGTCACAGCGCCGCTGGAGCGCCAGTTCGGCCAGATGGCGGGGCTGGACCGGATGAGCTCGGTGAGCTCGAACGGCGTGTCCATCGTCACCCTGCAGTTCGCACTGGACCAGACGCTGGACGTGGCCGAGCAGCAGGTGCAGGCCGCGATCAACGCCGGCGGCTCCCTGCTGCCGGCCGACCTGCCGGCGCCGCCGGTCTATGCCAAGGTCAACCCGGCCGACGCGCCGATCCTCACGCTGGCCGTCAGCTCCAGCACCATGCCGCTGACGGAGGTGCAGAACCTCGTCAACACCCGCCTCGCGCAGAAGATCAGCCAGGTGGCCGGCGTGGGCCTGGTCTCGCTCTCGGGCGGGCAGCGCCCGGCGGTGCGCATCCAGGCCGACACCAACGCGCTGGCCTCGGTGGGCATCGGGCTGGACACGCTGCGCACCGCCATCGCCGCGGCGAATGCCAACAGCGCCAAGGGCAGCTTCGATGGGCCACAGCGCGCCTACACCATCAATGCCAACGACCAGCTGGTCGCCGCGGCCGAGTACAAGAACCTGATCGTCGCCTGGAAGAACGGCGCGCCGGTGCGCATGAGCGATGTCGCGCGCGTGGTCGATGGGGCCGAGAACACGCAGCTCGGGGCCTGGGCGGCGGCGCGCGCGGAATCGAAGGACGATCAAGACGCGGCAACCCGCGCCGCGCCGGGCCGCCCCAAGCAAGCGGGCGCCCCCTCGGGGGGCAGCGAGGACACGGCAGTGCCGAGCGTGGAGGGCGAGTTGTACCCCGCGATCATCCTCAACGTGCAGCGCCAGCCTGGGGCCAACGTCATCGGCACCGTCGATGCCATCAAGAAGCAACTGCCCGAGCTCGAGGCCTCGTTGCCGGGCGCGCTCAAGGTCGAGGTGCTGAGCGACCGCACCACCGGCATCCGTGCCTCGGTGCGCCACGTCCAGCTCGAGCTGGCCTTGGCCGTGGTGCTGGTGGTCCTGGTGATCTTCCTGTTCCTGCACAGCGTGCGCGCCACGGTCATCGCGAGCATCGCGGTGCCGATCTCGCTGATCGGCACGCTGGGCCTCATGTATCTGCTGGGCTACAGCCTCAACAACCTGAGCCTGATGGCGCTGACCATCGCCACCGGCTTCGTGGTGGACGATGCGATCGTCATGATCGAGAACATCGCGCGCTACCTGGAGGAGGGCGATCCGCCCTTCCAGGCCGCGCTCAAGGGGGCGACGCAGATCGGCTTCACCATCATCTCGCTGACGGTGTCGTTGGTGGCGGTGCTGATCCCGCTGCTCTTCATGGGCGACGTGGTGGGGCGGCTGTTCCGCGAGTTCGCGGTCACGCTGGCGATCACCATCCTGATCTCGGCCGTGGTCTCGCTGACCCTGGTGCCGATGATGTCGGCGCGCTGGCTCAAGCCGCAGGCCGAGGAGGGTGGCCGCTTCGGTACGCGCGTGCAGCATTTCTTCGAGCGCGTGATCGCGCGCTACGACACCTGGCTGCAATGGGTGCTGCGCCACCAGCCCCTGACGCTCGTGGTGGCGGCGCTGACGCTGGCGCTGACGGTGCTGCTCTACGTCGCCATCCCGAAAGGGCTGTTCCCGACGCAGGACACCGGCCAATTGCAGGCGCGGGTCGAGGCGGCGCAGGATGTGTCCTATGCGCGCATGGCCGAGCTGCAGAAGGCCGCGGCCAATGCCATCCTGGCCGACCCCGACGTGCGCAGCCTCAGCTCGGTGGTGGGCGTGGACGCGGCCAACAACACCGCGCTCAACACCGGGCGCATGCTGATCAACCTGCGCTCGAGCCGCGATGACCAGGCCGCCGTCATGCAGCGCCTGCGCGAGCGCGTGAACGCGGTGGCCGGCGTGACGCTCTACCTTCAGCCCACGCAGGACCTGACCATCGATGCCGAGACCGGCCCGACCGAGTTCCGTGTCGCGCTCGAGGGCGTGGACACCGCGGTCGTGAATGGCTGGGCGAAGAAGCTGGTCGAGCGGCTGCGCAGCACGCCGCAGGTGCGCAACGCGACCACCGACGCCGGCGCGCAGGGCCTGGCCGCCTACGTCGACATCGACCGCAACACCGCCTCGCGGCTGTCGGTCACGGCCAGCTCGGTCGACGATGCGCTCTACAGCGCATTCGGCCAGCGCATCGTCTCCACCATCTTCACCGAGACCAACCAGTACCGCGTCATCCTGGAGGCGCAGCGCGAGGCCCTCGCGTCGCCGCAGGGCCTGGGCAACCTGCAGCTGCGCACCGGCGCCGGCACGCCGACGCCGCTGTCCTCGCTGGCCACCGTGCGCGAGCAGCTCGCGCCGCTGCAGGTCACGCGCGTGGCGCAGTACCCGTCCGCGACCGTGGGTTTCGACACCGCGCCCGGCGTCGCGCTGGGCAAGTCGGTCTCGGCGATCCGCGCAGCGGCCAGGGAGATCGGTCTGCCGGCGAGCGTGCGGCTGAATTTCCTGGGCGCGGCGGGCGCTTACGAGAGGTCGCTCACCAACCAGCTGTGGTTGATCCTCGCAGCGGTGGTGTGCGTGTACATCGTGCTGGGCGTGCTCTACGAGAGCTACATCCATCCCCTGACCATCCTGTCCACGTTGCCCTCCGCCGGCGTCGGCGCGCTGCTGGCGCTGATGGTGACGGGCAACGACCTGGGGGTGATCGGGATCATCGGCATCATCCTGCTGATCGGCATCGTGAAGAAGAACGCGATCATGATGATCGACTTCGCGATCGACGCCGAGCGGCATGAAGGGAAGTCGCCGCAGGAGGCGATCCACCAGGCGGCGCTGCTGCGCTTCCGGCCGATCCTGATGACGACGCTGGCGGCGCTGTTCGCGGCGCTGCCATTGATGTTGGGATGGGGCGAAGGCGCGGAGTTGCGGCGGCCGCTGGGGCTGTCGATCTTCGGTGGGCTGGTGGTGAGTCAGGTGCTGACGCTGTTCACGACGCCGGTGATCTATCTGGCCTTTGATCGGATGGGGCGGAGGTTCGGGGGGAAGCGTGATGCTGCGCACGCCTGAGGTGTTGCTCCGTCTTTCCTTGAGAGAGGGTTGGGGCGGGGGCACTCGTTCGAAAGAAGGGGCACCTTCACCTTCTCCCGAAAGGACAGGGAAGACCGGAGAGAGGCGCAGATGAACCTCTCCCGCCCCTTCGTCGAACGCCCCATCGCCACAGTCCTCCTGACCATCGGCATCGCCCTGGCCGGCATCGTGGCCTTCTTCGTCCTGCCGGTCTCTCCGCTGCCCCAGGTCGACTACCCGACCATCTCCGTCCAGGCGAGCCTGGCCGGAGCCAGCCCCAGCACCATGGCCTCCAGCGTGGCCACGCCGCTGGAGCGCAGGCTGGGCATCATCCCCGGCGTCAACGAGCTGACCTCGACCAGCTCCAACGGCTCGGCGCGCATCACGCTGCAGTTCGACCTCAGCCGCAACATCGACAGCGCCGCGCGCGAGGTGCAGGCGGCCATCAACGCCGCCCGCGCGGACCTGCCGGCCACGCTGCGCAGCAACCCGACCTACCGCAAGCGCAATCCGGCCTCGGCGCCGGTCATGATCCTCGCGCTCACCTCCAGGACGCGCACGCCGGGCCAGATCTACGAGGCGGTGTCCAACATCGTGAGCCAGCGTCTGTCGCAGGTCGAGGGCGTGGGCGAGGTCGAGATCGGCGGCGGCTCGCTGCCGGCCGTGCGAGTGGAGCTGGAGCCGTTCTCGCTCAACCGCATGGGCATCAGCACCGAGGACGTGCGCGCCGCCATTCAGGCCAACAACGCGAACCGGCCCAAGGGTGCGATCGAGAGCGGCGACCGCCGGCTCCAGATCTACACCCCCGCGCCCGGCCGCCGCGCCGCCGACTATCGCGACCTGGTGATCGCCTGGCGCAACAACGCGCCCGTGCGCCTGGGCGACGTGGCCCGCGTGATCGACAGCGTCGAGAACACGCGCACGCTGGGCCTCTTCAACGGCGAGCCGGCGGTGGTGATACTGGTCACGCAGGAGCCGGGCGCCAACATCATCGACACGGTGGACGGCATCCGCGACCTGATGCCCGAGCTGCGCGCGCAGCTGCCGCAGGACATCGACATCCAGATCGCCTCGGACCGCACCAACTCCATCCGCGCCTCGCTGCGCGAGATCGAGACCACGCTGATGATCTCGATCGTGCTGGTGGTGCTGGTGGTGGGCCTGTTCCTGCGCAAGGCGCGCGCCACCATCATCCCGGCGGTGGCGACGGTGGTCTCGCTGCTCGGCACCTTCGGCGTGATGCACCTGCTGGGCTTCAGCCTCAACAACCTGAGCCTGATGGCGCTCACGGTGGCCACCGGCTTCGTGGTGGACGACGCCATCGTGGTGCTGGAGAACACCGCGCGCCATGTCGAGGCCGGCATGAAGCGCATGGAGGCGGCGCTGCGCGGCGCGCGCGAGGTAGGCTTCACCGTGCTGTCGATCAGCCTGTCGCTGGTGGCGGTGTTCATCCCGCTGCTGTTCATGGGCGGGCAGGTGGGGCGGCTGTTCCGCGAGTTCGCCGTGACGCTATCGGCTTCGGTGCTGATCTCGCTGGTGATCTCGCTGACCACCACGCCGATGCTGTGCGCCATGCTGCTGCGCAGCGAAGCGGAGGAGCCGAGAAAGAAGCGCGGGCGCGTGCTGACCTGGCTGAGCGGCAGTTTCGAGCGCGCCTGGCATTGGACGCTGCGCGTCTACGCCCACAGCCTGGACTGGGCGCTGGCCAGCAAGGGCGTCGTGATGGTGGTGCTGCTGGCGGTGATCGGCCTCAACGTGTACCTCTTCAACGCCATTCCCAAGGGCTACTTCCCGCAACAGGACAACGGCCAGCTCAACGCCGGCATCCGCGCCGACCAGAGCATTTCCTCCGCCGCGGTCGCCGACAAGCTGCGCCAGGCGGTGGACATCATCCGCAAGGACCCGGCGGTCGCGACCGTGGTCGGCTTCTCCGGCGGCGGCCGCGCGGGCGGCGGCTTCATGTACGTGAACCTCAAGCCGTTGGCGCAGCGCAAGGAAAAGACGCAGGCCGTCATCGACCGCCTGCGCCCGCAGCTCAGCCAGCTCACCGGCCTGCGCGTGTTCCTGTTCCCGGTGCAGGACCTGCGCATGGGCGGGCGCTCCAGCAACTCCAGCTACCAGTACACGCTGAAGAGCGACAACCTCCAGGACCTGCGCAAGTGGACCGGCAGGCTCGCCGAGCGCCTGCGCCAGGAGACCGCGCTGACCGACATCGACAGCGACGACGCGGCCAATGGCGTCGAGACCTTCGTCGAAGTGGACCGCGACGCCGCGGCGCGCCTGGGCGTGACTTCGAGCGCGGTCGACAGTGCGCTCTACAACGCCTACGGCCAGCGCTCGGTCGCCACCATCTACGACGAGCTCAACCAGTACTCGGTGATCATGGAGTGGGCGCCGCGCTTCCAGCGCGCACCGATCGCGCTGAAGGATCTCTACGTGCCCTCGACGCTCAACGCAGTCACCAGCGCGAGCGGCACGACCACCGTCAGCACGCTGCGGGCCAACACCGACACCTCCACCGGCACCTCGACCACCACCTCGGCCAACCCGGCCTCGCGCACCTCGTCGGCCGGCCAGCAGATCGCGACCAGCACCACGCCGATGGTGCCGCTCGCGGCCTTCGCCAAGCTCAGCGAGCGCGCGGTGCCGAGCTCCATCGACCACCAGGACACCGAGCTTGCGAGCACCGTCTCCTTCAGCCTGGCCGAGGGCGTGAGCATCGCCGACGCCAGGCGCATCGTGGCCCAGGCCGAGGCCGACATCGCGATGCCGGTCAACGTGCGCGGCAGCTTCCAGGGCACCGCGCTGGCGGCGCAGCAGTCGCAGGCGCAGCAGCTGTTCCTGATCTTCGCGGCGCTGGTCGTGATCTACATCGTGCTGGGCGTGCTGTATGAAAGCCTGGTGCATCCCATCACCGTGCTGACCACGCTGCCCTCGGCCGGCGTGGGCGCGGTGCTGGCGCTGCTGATATTCCGCATGGAGTTCTCGATCATTGCGCTGATCGGCGTGTTCCTGCTGATCGGGATCGTCAAGAAGAACGCGATCCTGATCATCGACTTCGCGCTCGAGGCGGAGCGCGCCCGCGGCCTGAGCGCCGTGGAGGCGGTGCGCGAAGCCTGCCTGCTGCGCTTCCGCCCCATCCTGATGACCACGCTAGCCGCGGCGCTGGGCGCCTTGCCGCTGGCGGTCGGTTTCGGCGAAGGCGCCGAGCTGCGCCAGCCGCTGGGCGTGGCCATCATCGGCGGGCTGATCGCGAGCCAGCTGCTGACGCTCCTGACCACGCCCGTGGTCTACGTGCTGCTCGACAAGCTGCGCCGCCGTCCCGCCAACGAGAAGTACCTGAGCCGCAACGCCTCCGATCCTTCCCTGTCTCCCGCCACCTCTCTGTCTCTCGCTCCCTCCGGGAGGGGGCGGGGGTGAGGGCTGCGGCAGTTGATCCAACGACTACGAACATGAACGTCCCGAACGCGCTACTTCACCGGCCCCTGCGCTGCGCTGCCGTCATCGCAATGGCACTCGCGCTCGGCGCCTGCGCCGTCGGCCCGAGCTATCAGCAGCCTTCGACGGCCATGACCTCGTCATGGAAGGAAGCGTCCGCCGCTGAAGGCTGGCTCCCGGCCGCCCCGGCCGATGCCCTGGACCGCGGCGAATGGTGGAAGCTCTTCGGCGACCCGGTACTCGACGAGCTGGCCGCCCGCGTGCAGGTCTCCAACCAGAACATCGCAGCCGCGGTGGCCAGCTACACGCAGGCCCAGGCGGTGGTGCGCGAGCAGCGCGCCGCGCTGTTCCCCTCGGTCTCGGCCGGCGGCAGTGCGACGCGGTCCGGCGCGCGCAACACCTCGCCCAGCACCGCCGCCAGCGCCGCACTGCGGGCCGACTGGGCGCCCGACGTCTGGGGCCGGCTGCGCCAGGCGGTCGGTGGCGCCCAGGCCAGCGCCCAGGCCAGCGAGGCCGACCTGGCCTCGGCGCGCTTGTCGGCGGTGGGCGAGCTCGCGACCAACTACTTCTCGCTGCGCGAGGCCGATGCCGAGCTGCGGCTGCTGGAGGTCACGCTGGAGGGCTACCAGCGCAGCCTGGAGATCGCGCGCAACCGCTACAACGCCGGCATCGCGGCCCAGACCGACGTGCTGCAGGCGCAAACGCTCTACGTCAATACGCAGGCCGAGCGCGTGGCGCTGAGGCGCAACCGCGACACGCTGGAACACGCGATCGCCGTGCTGGTCGGCGCTGCGCCCGCCGACTTCGACCTGCCCGCGGCCGACTGGACGCCCACCGTGCCCGGCATTCCGACCGGCGTGCCGTCGACGCTGCTGCAGCGCCGGCCCGACATCGCCGCGTCGGAGCGCGCGGTGGCAGTGGCCAATGCGCAGATCGGCATCGCGCGCACGGCCTACTTTCCGAGCTTCAGCCTGAGCGGCGCGCTCAGCAGCAGCGCGAGCCGCGTGGGCGATCTGTTCAACGCCTCGAACACGTTGTGGTCGCTGGGCCTGTCGGTGGCGCAGACGGTGTTCGATGCCGGCGCCATCGGCGCCCAGGTCGACCAGGCGAAGGCGGCGCACGAGGCGGCGGTGGCGCGCTACCGCCAGACCGTGCTCATCGCCTTCCAGGATGTCGAGGACCAGCTCACCGCGGGCGCGAGCCTGGCGCAGCAGGAAGGCCTGCGGCGCGAGGCCTCGGCGGCGGCGGACCGCAGCGAGCAGCAGTTCCTCAATCGCTACCGGCAAGGGCAGGTGAGCTATACGGATGTGGTGTCGGCGCAGGTCCTGGCGCTCAATGCGCGGCGGACGGTGCTGCAGCTGCAGGTGAGTCGGCAGAGTGCGGCGGTGGGGCTGATCCAGGCGTTGGGTGGGGGGTGGCAGGCGGGGTGGGCAGGGACTGCGGCGTCTCGCACCAGTTCCTGACTTTGCTCCCTCCCCCGAAGGGGGAGCAGGACCTCAAGCGGCTCCGCTCGCAGTCGCAGCGCTTGCAGATACGATCCGTGATCCAAAGGCATCCGAGAACCTTGTCGATGACCCGTATCGCCCTGATCCACGCGCTCGCCCATTCGGTGCCGCCCATCAATGCAGCCTTCGAGCGCGACTGGCCCGAGGCGCTGCGGATGAACCTGCTCGACGACAGCCTCTCGGCAGACCTGGCGCGCGAAGGGCGCGGGCTGGACGCGGCGATGCACGAGCGCTTCCAGCGGCTGGCGCAGTACGCGGTCGACACCGGCGCGCAGGGCATTCTCTTCACCTGCTCGGCCTTCGGGCCTTGCATCGAGGCGGTGGCGCGGCGGCATGCGGGGATGCCGGTGCTCAAGCCCAACGAGGCGATGATCGCGGAGGCTGCGGCCGGGGCCGGGACTGGCAAGCTCGGGCTGATCGCTACCTTCGGGCCGACGCTCGAATCCATGCCGCCGGAATTTCCGGCCGGCGTCGAGCTGGTGCTCGCGCTGGCCGAAGGCGCACTCGATGCGCTCAACGCGGGCGACACCGGGGCGCACGACGCGTGCATCGCCGCGCAAGCCCGTGCTCTGCGCGACAAGGGGTGCACCGGCATCGCGCTCGCCCAGTTCAGCATGGCGCGCGCCCGCGCAGCCTGCGAGGCCGCCTCGGGCCTGCCGGTGCTGACCACGGTCGACAGCGCGGTGAGAGCGCTGCGCACGCGCCTGGCAGGGCGCGCATAAGGTCTTCGCGCTGCGTCCTTCTTCGCATGCCGGTGCTGGGACGGGCATGCCAGATGCGGATGAATTCTCGCTTTTTGTCGTATCTGTCTGACGCCGCGGGCGAGTATTTCTAGCATTCGACGGTCGCTGGCCCTCGGGGTTTCACAAGCAACGGTCTGAGCTTCCGGCGTGTGCGCGGGAAAGGAGGGCCACCGCTCTGGCGGCATTGCCCGCCACGTGCGCGCCGCGCGTGAGTCCCTGAGCGGCCTGCAGGCCGGCACCGATCTCTGGACCAACGCCCACTGGCGCGCCGGCGTCTATGCCGGCCAGCTCGACGGCGACATGCAGGTCAAGGGCTTCGCCCGCGGCATCGCCAACCTCGCCGTCGGCAGCAACGACCTGCGCAGCCAGTACCTAGGCGGCTATGCGACCTATACCGATACCAGCGGCTTCTATGTCGATGGCGTGCTGCAGGCCGGGCGCCATCGCTACGAGGTCAAGCCCCAGACCAGCCTGCGCACCAAGGGCAAGGCCAGCAGCCTGAGCGCCTCGCTGGAGCTCGGGCAGTCCTTCGCGCTCGGCGAGGGCTGGCAGATCCAGCCGCAGGCGCAACTGGTGCACCAGCGCCTGGACCTCGACGACGTGGACATCGCTGGCGCACTCGTGCAGCAGGCGCGCGACAGCAGCTGGCTCGCCCGCGTGGGCGTGCGCGTCAAGGGCGACATCGCCACCCCCGCAGGCCGGCTGCAGCCCTATGCGCGGGTGAACCTGTACCGCGCCTCGGGCGGCAACGATGTCACGCGCTTCACCAACCCGGCGGCCAGCACGGCCATCGCGAGCAGCAGCGGCAATACCTCGACCGAGCTGGCCGCGGGCTTCACGCTGGGGTTGAGCGAATCGACCAGCCTCTATGGCGAAGTGGGCAAGCTGTGGGCCTCGGGCGGAGATACGCGCGTGAAGAGCTCCATCGACGCATCCGTTGGCATCAAGGTGCGCTGGTAGAGGAGGCGCCCTGAACGGAGGCTGACCCGCCTCCTCGCGATAATCGGCGCTCTTGAAAAAGGAGCGCGCGTGGATATCGTTTTGCTGGCCAAGGCCGCCATCATGGGCATCG
The DNA here is from genome assembly GCF_901827175.1 of Variovorax sp. RA8. NCBI lineage: Bacteria > Pseudomonadati > Pseudomonadota > Betaproteobacteria > Burkholderiales > Comamonadaceae > Variovorax > Variovorax sp. RA8. Next base: position 2,864,222 of record NZ_LR594662.1, read on the forward strand.
TCGAGGGACTGACCGAGTTCCTGCCCATCTCGTCGACCGGCCATCTGATCCTCGCCGGTTCGCTGCTGGGCTTCGACGACGACAAGGCCAAGGTCTTCGACATCGCGATCCAGACCGGCGCCATCCTCGCCGTGATCATCGTCTACTGGCAGAAGATCCATTCCACGCTCGTGGCGCTGCCGCGCCAGCACAAGGCACAGCGCCTGGTGCTCAACGTGCTGATCGGCTTCCTGCCGGCGGTGGTGCTCGGGCTTTTGTTCGGCAAGCTGATCAAGGCGCACCTGTTCACCGCGATCGTGGTCGCCAGCACCTTCATCATCGGCGGCTTCATCATCCTCTGGGCCGAGAAGCGTCCGCCCGGCTCGGTGCGCGTCGAGCACGTGGACGACATGACGCCCTGGGACGCGCTCAAGGTCGGCCTGGTGCAGTGCTTCGCGATGATCCCGGGCACCAGCCGCAGCGGCGCCACCATCATCGGCGGCATGCTGCTGGGCCTGTCGCGCAAGGCGGCGACGGACTTCTCTTTCTTCCTCGCCATCCCGACGCTGATCGGCGCGGGTGCCTACAGCCTCTACAAGGAGCGAGCGCTGCTGTCGATGGCGGATCTTCCAATGTTCGTGGTCGGCCTGGTCTTCTCCTTCGCGAGCGCCTGGCTTTGCGTGCGCTGGCTGCTGAAGTACATCAGCACCCACAGCTTCATCCCTTTTGCCTGGTACCGCATCGCCTTCGGCATCGTGGTGCTTGCCACGGCGTGGAGCGGTGCGGTCGTCTGGGCTGACTAGCACCAAAAAAAAGCCCCAGCAAGAGCTGGGGCCTGGGCCGGGGATGCACTCAACGCATCACGGCACGTTCGAACTGTGCACCGAGAAGGGCTTGAACGGCAGGGCCAGCTTGCCGGCGAACTCGCCGTTGGCGGTCAGCGTGGGGCAGACGCCGGCGCTGGTGCAGAAGCCGCTGCTCGGATCAGGGTAGACCACGTCGCCGAAGCGGTAGTTGGCGATGCCCGCTCCCGCGTAGTCGGCCACCGTCAGGACGTTGCCCTTGGTCGAATAGTTGTCGGCCATCGTCACCATGATCGGGTCGACGCGTGAGTCTTCCATCGTGCGAATCACGCTGCCGGTGGACGCAGTGTCGCTGCTGTTCACGAGCCTGACCCAGCCCCACTTCCGGTTGGCCCGGTCGGTGAACAGGATCAGGTCGTTGATCGGGTCCGACACGCCGGCGTAGTCCTTGGCTGCCGCCAGGTGCGTGATGTTCGCGCCCAAGCCGTAGACGGTGCCCGCCGGCTGGATATCCGTCGGGGCGGGCGTCGTCGGCTTCACGCCGGCGGCGTAGCGGCCCAGGGAGTACAGCTGCAGGTCGCCCCCCTCGGTCGCAATGGCGGCGCGGGCATATTGCGGGTCGGCACGCCAGAACGGGTAGTCGGAGATCCGGGCCTGTTCGTCCTTGCTCCAGTAGCTGCGGGTGGCGGTCGTCCACACCGCCGTCGGGCGCTTGGGCAGCGTCTCGGTCTTCACCACCACGGGCATGGCCTGAGGCTTGTCCGCCAACAGGTACGGCCATTGGGTAGCGGCCAAGCCGACGTTCTGCGTTTCGAGGTTGCTCGCGGCGCTGCCCAGGTACATGTCGTTCGTGTACTTGAACAACGGCCCGAGATCGATGAACGCCGCCTTCTTCTCGCTCTTGGAGACCACCACCACCACGCCGCCCTTGGCGTAGCGTTCGTAGTCCTCACCGCCCGGCAGCATCTTGGCCCGGTTATTCGCCATCGGCGAGTTGAGCAGCTGGAAGTTGGAGATCTGTCCTGCGGCGTCGTACTTCAGCATCGAGGTGTACGGGTGGACGCCGGTGGTGGCGGCGATGCCCGTGGGCGCCTTGACGTCAGCCGGCAGATCCACGTAACCGACGACCTTCATGAACACGTAGTTGCCCTGGTCGGGGAAGCCGGGGTGCATCATGTCCATCCAGCCGTGCCACCAGTCGTAGCGGGCCTGTCCCGGCTTCCAGTCCTGCGGGGCCGAGCCGAGGGAGACGATGGCCACCTGGCCCTTGGTGTTCGGCACGTCCCATCCTGACACCAACGCGAATTCGCCACCCCCGGTGACAGTGACGGCGGTCGGCACGAAGCCGAGCTTGAACGAGGTCGAGGCCCGATTCTGCGCGGTGAGCGTGCCTACCGTGTACAGCTTGGCCGGCTTTGTCGGGCTGCCTTGGGTGCACACCAACGACAGGCGCGTGGCCGGGGAATCGGCCGCGTTCTCGCCGCGATGCTCACAGACCGGGAGGTCGGCCGGGTCGTTCTTCGTCAGCACGCCCGTCGCAACGTAGTCGTCGATGGAGGTCGGCAGGAGCCGGCGTTGCTGCCACAGCAGCTGTGGGCGCTGCTGGAACGTGCGCCGGTCGGTGGCCGAGTTCTGGAACCAGCCCACGGAGTTCTCCATGCTCTGGCCGGAGGTCGGAACGCCGACGCTGGCAGCGTGGATCGACACGTACATGTTGTTCGTCGAGTCCTCGCGGCCGAGCTGGTAGACCGAGCCGATGCCGCTCATCGTGCCGACGTCAGCGCGCTCGGGCAGTGTCGCCACGCCGCTCTTGCTGGCGGGCGACCCGTACTTGTAGGTCACGCCCACGTCGGCGTTGAACTTGTAGGCCATCGCCGCATAGGCGCTGGGCACCACCGTTCCGGCGCTGTCGACGATGTCTCCAGTCAGGGCACTGCCAGGGGCGGGAGCCGGTGCAGGAGCAGGAGCAGGAGCAGGAGCAGGAGCCGGCGCTGGCGCTGGCGCTGGCGCTGGCGCTGGCGCTGGCGCTGGCGCGGGAGCCGGAGCCGGAGCCGGAGCGGGAGCGGGAGCGGGAGCCGGGGCCGGAGCCGGAGCCGGAGCAGACGTAGGTGCAGGACCGGCCGACACGCATGACTTCGCCGTCATGAAGGCGGGATCCGTACCGAAGAAGTTGTTCGTGCACTCCGCGGTCCCGGTGACGGACTTGGTGACCCAGCGCGAGTCGGCGCCGTACTGCACCGATGTGTCAGCAGGCACTGTGAACGAGGAACCTTCCTGGGCGAGCACGGTTCCCGCTGGAGGCACGGTGGGAGCGGAAGGAGCAAGGGCGGTCTGCACATAGCACGCCTTCGCCACGTATTCCAGCGGGTCGCGGCCGAAGGTTTCGTTGTTGCAGACGACGCTGCCGGAGAGCTGTCTGCTTGTCCAGGACGATCTCGCACCGTACTGCACCTCCGTCGACGAGGCCAGGTTGAACGTCTGTCCTTCATTGGCGACCTTGACCCAGCTCGAATCGAGCTTGTCGAGCAGTTCCGCCCCTTTGCCTGCCACGGGCTCGGGTGTCGATGCGGCTGGCGAAGCAGGCGTCACGTCCGCGCTTTGAGGTAAAGCGAAGCCGCCGCCTGCGCAGCTTCCTCCACCCCCGCAACCTGAGAGCGCGCTTGCCGCGACGCAAAGCAGAAGGGCGTGTTTGTCGATCTTTCTCACACTGAGTCTCCTAGTTGGCTTTAAGTTGGAAAAAAGAAGTCCCCCTGCGCCTTCCAAAGGCGCAAAGAACTTGGCGAAGAAATCGGGAAAGGGCTCGCCGAGGCGAGCGGCTACGGGGGCGGCACGGTGGGCGCGCCTTCCCCGGTTGCTAGTGCGTGGTGGGAGGTGGCTGCAGATCGAATCCAGCGATCACGGCGGCAGCCTGGCCGTTCAAGAGAGCGCCATGTGTCGCATCCCTTCTCGCGTGCCGGTTCGACTCGTTCGTTCTGGAGCTGCTAGACAGCGACCGCGTCGATCAGGCTCCGGAGCCTGGTCTTGAAACGCATGCCGACCGACGCGCCTTGCGGCCGCACTGCCACCGCGGAAGGGCGGCCGGCTTGGGTCGGTGCCCACATGTCGTCGCGCGAGGTCGGCCCGGCACTACCCGTCTGAGGCGAGGCCAGCATCACGGAAGCCAGGAAGGCCGACTGGCCGGCTGCCTTGGACGCCTCGCTCAGTTGGCTCCAGTTTGCTGGACGCGTGTTCGAAGGAAGCACATCCAGATGGCCCAGCAAGGAGCGGCTCACGTCCAGCAGCGCACTGGCGGAGGCCAGGCAGAAATACACCGCGGTCGGCGTGGGTGCTTGCTCGGCGCCTGGCCGTTCGAAAGGTGCAGCGGAGAACTCGTCGCGCGGCAGGCAGTGATGCGCTGTGGCGGTGGTTTCGAGTGCGCAGAGCAACTGGTCGATCTCGTGCAGCGCGCGGTGCATGAGTTCGGTCTCGAGTGGTGTGCTTGTCACGGAGAAGCTCCTGGACTGGCGCGAGACAACTCTGGAATCTGACTACCGGGATCGGTCTCGCTCGATCACCGGCTTGAATTCAGTGTTCCTTTTTGCCTGGCGGGTCGATAGGCCCGGAGGAGCCAAGAAGCTGCCGCGCGGCGGGTCACGGCGCCGGAGGCTGGGTGTGGCCCGCGTCAGGCCATCCGCTTGGGTCGCGGGGCGCGATCCGTTCCTGGTGACGGCTGCGTGCCGGGCGCCATGCTGTCGAGCATGACGGGGTGCAAGTCGACAGTTGAGCCGGTTGGCCCGCCCGGATTGATCCGTGGCGGATTAATCCCTTTGTCGGGGCGGGCGTGGGAATGCCGGGTGGCGATTGCACCCGGAGCGCGCGACGCTCAGATGAGCTTTTCCTCGGGCGTCGAGATCTTGCGCAGCGGGCTGTGGCGCGTGGCCGGCATCTTGAGCGGGTGCTCGGCGTAGGTGTCGTCCCAGACCGGGTCCTCGATGCTGTCGAACACCTCGCGCAGCTTCTGGCCCCAACTGCTGTGGACCATGCGGTAGTACGGGTTGTCGGCGTCGATGCAGACGACCTTGTCGGTCTCGAGGCGGTTGGCCTCATACACCACCAGGTCCAACGGCAGGCCAACCGAGAGGTTGGACTTCATGGTGGAGTCCATCGAGACCAGTGCGCACTTGGCAGCCTCGTCCAGCGGCGTGTCGGGCGTGAGCACGCGATCGAGCACGGGCTTGCCGTATTTGGACTCGCCGACCTGGAAGTAGGGCGTCTCGGTGGTGGCCTCGATGAAATTGCCGGCAGCGTAGACCAAGAACAGGCGCATGCCTTCGCCCTTGACCTGGCCGCCGAAGATGAAGGAGACGTTGAACTCCAGGCCTGCGTGCTTGAGCGCCTCGGCGTCGCGGTCGTAGACATGGCGTACCGCCGAGCCCAGCACGCGTGCGGCGTCGAACATGCTCTTCGCGTTCCAGATGGTGATGGGCGGGCGGTCCTCGCCGTCCTCGCCCGTTTCGCGCACTTCGCGCAGTTCCTCGATCTGCAAAATCTCGCGCACCGACTGCGAGATGCTCAGGTTGCCGGCCGACAGCAGCACCATGACGCGGTCGCCCGGCTGCTCGTAGACGATCATCTTGCGGAAGGTGCTGATGTGGTCCACCCCCGCATTGGTGCGCGAGTCGGAGAGGAACACCAGGCCGGCGTTGAGTTTGATGCCTACGCAGTAAGTCATGGGATTCAGCGATGCTCGCGCGCGTGGAGTTTCTTGAGTGTGTAGATCGCTTCGAGCGCCTCGCGCGGGCTCAGGGTGTCGGGGTCGAGCGCCGTCAGCGCGGATTCTACGGCGCTCGCCGGTGGCGCCTCCACCGCGGGCGCCGGCGCAAACAGGTCGACCTGGGCGCGGGCCTGCTGCTGCTGGGCCTCCAGGGCTTCGAGCGCCTGGCGCGCATGGTTGACCACCGCGGCCGGCATGCCGGCCAGGCGTGCGACCTGGATGCCGTAGCTCTTGCTGGCCGGCCCCGGCTGCATCTCGTGCAGGAACACGATGTCGCGCCCGGCCTCGGTGGCGCTCACATGCATGTTGACTGCGCCATGGTGCGTGGCCGGGAACTCGGTGAGCTCGAAATAGTGGGTCGCGAACAGCGTGAAGGCGCGTGTGCGGTCGTGCAACTGGGCCGCAATGCCGGCGGCCAGCGCCAGGCCGTCGAAGGTGCTGGTGCCGCGGCCTATCTCGTCCATCAGCACCAGCGAATGGGCGGTGGCACCGTGCAGGATTTGCGCCGCCTCTGTCATCTCCAGCATGAAGGTCGACTGCGCGTTGGCCAGGTCGTCGGCCGCGCCGATGCGCGTATGGATGGCATCGATGGGCCCCAGCCGGCAGGCATCGGCCGGCACGTGCGAGCCGATGGAGGCGAGCAGCACGATGATCGCGACCTGCCGCATGTAGGTGGACTTGCCGCCCATGTTGGGGCCGGTGATCACCTGCAGGCGTTGCTGGGGGCCCATGCGCGTGTCGTTGGCAATGAACGCGCCCGACGACTTCTCGGCCAGCCGGGCTTCGACCACCGGGTGGCGGCCCTTCTCGATCTCGATGCAGGGATGGGCCACGAAGGAAGGCTGGCGCCAGTGCAGCGTGTGAGAGCGCTCGGCCAGCGCGCATAGCGCATCGAGCGCGGCCAGTGCGCCCGCCAGCCGCGTGAGCGCCGGGACCGAGGGCTGCAGCGCATCGAGCAGCTGCTCGTAGAGCCACTTCTCGCGCGCCAGGGCGCGGTCCTGCGCCGACAGGGCCTTGTCCTCGAAGGCCTTGAGCTCGGGCGTGATGAAGCGCTCGGCGTTCTTCAGGGTCTGGCGGCGGCGGTAGTTGTCCGGCACCTTGGCCAGCGCGCTCTGCGTGACCTCGATGTAGAAGCCGTGCACGCGGTTGAACTGCACGCGCAGGTTGGAAATGCCGGTGCGCTCACGCTCGCTGGCCTCGAGCTGCAGCAGGTAGGCGTCGCTGTTCTCGCTGATGGCGCGCAGCTCGTCGAGCTCGCCGTCGTGGCCGGTGGCAATCACGCCGCCGTCGCGCACCAGCGCGGAAGGCTCGGGGTGGATGGCTGCCACCAGCAGCTCGACGCAGCCGGGCGGCGGCGCCAATTGCCCGGCCATGTGCGCGAGCAGCGGCGAGGCCGAGGCGGGCAGGGCCGGCGCGAGTTCTTCCGCCTTGGCCAGCGCCAGGCGCAGCGCGACCAGCTCGCGCGGTCGTACCTGGCGCAGCGCGATGCGCGCGGCGATGCGCTCCACGTCGCTCGTATTCTTGAGCCGATCGCGCAGGGCGCGCCATGGCGGCGCGGTGGCACCCGATGGCGCGGCCTGCAGCGCGGCGATGGCCTCCAGGCGCGATTGCGCCTCGCTGCGGTCCCGGCGCGGCGCCAGCAGCCAGCGCTTGAGCAGCCGGCTGCCCATGCCCGTCATGCAGGTGTCGAGCAGCGAGAACAGCGTCGGCGAATCCTCGCCGCGCAAGGTCTGCACGAGCTCCAGGTTGCGGCGCGTGGTGGGCGGCAGCTCGATCAGCTCGCCGTCGCGCTCCACCGCGAGCCGCTGCACGTGCGAGAGCGCGCGGCCCTGCGTGTGCTCGGCGTAGCCCAGCAGCGCGGCCGCGGCTGCGTGGGCATTGGCCAGCGACTCCGCGCCCCACGCCGCGAGGCTGTTGCTGCCCATCTGCTCGCACAGCTTGCGCTCGCCCAGGCCGCCGTCGAACTGCCAGGCCGGCCGCACCGAGAGCGTGAAGGCCGCGCCGTTGCGTGCCGCCTTCAGGCGCTGCTCGAATCCGGGCGTGACCTCCGCGCTGTAGAGCAGCTCGCTCGGCCCGACGCGCGCGATCCAGGCTTCGAGCGCATCGGCCGGGCACTCGGCCAGGCGCAGTTCCGCGCCGGTGACGCTGAGCCAGGCCAGGCCGCAGAAATTGCGCGAGCCCGCGTGCACGGCCAGCAGCAGCGAATCGCTCTTGTCCTGCAGCAGCTCGGCATCGGTCAGCGTGCCGGGCGTGACCACGCGCACCACTTTGCGCTCCACCGGACCCTTGGTCGCGCCCACCTCGCCGACCTGCTCGCAGATGGCCACCGACTCGCCGAGCTTGATCAGCCGCGCGAGGTAGGTGTCGACCGAGTGGAAAGGCACCCCGCACATCACCACCGGCTGCCCCGCCGATTGGCCGCGCTGCGTGAGCGTGATGTCGAGCAGGCGCGCGGCTTTTTCGGCGTCGGCGTAGAACAGCTCGTAGAAATCGCCCATCCGGTAGAACAGCAGGGTGTCGGGATGGTCCGCCTTGAGGGCCAGGTACTGGGCCATCATCGGCGTGTGCGGTGCGGTCGCGGGAAGGGTCATCGAGGCGGTGGATGGGTGCGAGGCCGGGAAATCAGCCGGGCCCGCATCATAAGGAAACGGGCGTCCGCCACGCTGCGCACGCCCGTTGTTTCAATCGAGACAGCTTCTAGATCTGCCCGCGCCGCCGGCGCGCGACACGCACGGCATCCACCCAGGTGTCGATGTTGAAGCGCTGCCCCGACTCCGCGACGCGCGCCCCGGTGATCATGTGCAGCGGGATGCGGTGCGTGTCACCCGGCAATTCGCCGCGCCCGGTGAGGAGCCTCTTCTGCAGGTCCAGGTGCTCGACCTGCATCGTGCACTCCGCCTTGCGGCCGTGCGGATCGACATAGCGCACGCGGATGCGCGGCTGCTCGTCGACGATGGAATGCTCGCCCTTGCCCTGGATGAACCAGCCGGGCAGCGTATCGGGCACTGAATCGCCAGAGCGGTGCAGGCCGGCGCGCACAGTCGGGATCTCCAGCGGCACATGGCCGGAGCGCACCCGCGCCGCGGCGATGCGGCGCTCGGCTTCGCGGCGCTCGGCGACGCGGTGCCAGGCGATCCACATGACGACGAACAGAAGAAGCGCCCCTGTCAGCAGCGCGAGCAGGAACTGCCATTGGGCAAGTCCGATATCCATCTCCGAAACCTCTGTGACCAGATAGCCATTAAGTACTCAATCGGAAATTCTGGTCGAGCGGGGAAGGGGTGTCAAACGGCCGCGTGGCATAGGGCGTTCGGCCAGTGCGCCAGTGCGCCGGTGCGCCGGTGCGTCAGTCGTCGTGCGTGTCGTGCGTGGCCACGGCGCCCCGGCGCCAATAGCCACAGGCGCGGATCCACTTCGGGTTCGCGCGGCGCGGCAGGCTGGCAGGCGGGCGCTGTGCCTGCTCCCCCTGCCATAGGGCAAGCCTGCGTCAGCGCTGAGGCATGTCCTTGGCCGAGTAGCCGAGGCTCACCGTCGCATCGTCCGGAATGGAAGGCATGCCGGCGTTCCAGTCCAGCCAGGCCTGGCGCATGGCGGCCAGCCGCTCGGGCTCGCGGAGGGCCTGATTGGCGCGCTCGCGCTCGTCGGCCGGGATATTGAACAGGTACTCGTGCCCGTCGACCTGCAGGTACTTCCAGTCGCCATCGCGCAGGGCACGCTGGCTGCGGTGGTTCATGCGCCAGTGCAGCGGGCGGCGCAAGCAGGTCGCCGCGTCGCGCAGGACGGGCAGCAGCGAGACGCCATCGAGCGGATAGTCCGGATCGGCAGCAGCGCCTGCGGCTTCGAGCATCGTGGCCGACCAGTCCATCGTCATGCAGTGCTGGTCGCTCTTGCTGCCGGCGCGAATGACGGCGGGCCAGTGGGCGATCCACGGCACGCGGATGCCGCCCTCGGTCAGGTCCATCTTGCCGCCGACGAGCGGCCAGTTGTCGGAGAAGCGTTCACCGCCGTTGTCGCTGGTGAAGACGACCAGCGTGTTGTCGGCGATTCCCTGCTTATCGAGCGCGGCCATGATCCAGCCGATGCCCTCGTCCATGTGGTGGATCATGCGGCGGTAGACGTGGATGTTGCCGCCTGCCAGGTCGAAGAGCTTGTTCTTGACGGCCGGGGCGCGGCCCGCGTCCTCTCGCGTCTCCCAGGGCCAGTGTGGTGCCGTGTAGTGCAGGCTCAGGAAGAAGGGCGCCTCCTTGCCGGCCATGCGCTCCACGTAGTCGACGGCGCGGCGCGAGAGCAGGTCGGTGAGGTAGCCCTCTTCCTGCTTGTCTTCCTCGCCCGCCCAAAGGTCATGGCGGCCCGCAGAGTCGCAATGCGTGAAGTAGTCGACGCCGCCCGACATCGGGCCGAAGAACTCCTCGTAGCCTGAGCGCAGCGGTCCGAAGGCGGGCGGAAAGCCCAGGTGCCACTTGCCGATCAGCGCCGTGCGGTAGCCCGCGTCACGCAGCAGCGAGGGCAGGGTCGGATGCGCCGGCGGCAGGCCCAGGGTGGCGCTGCCGCGGCTCCTGCTGTTGATCGGCTCCTCGGCTGCGCCTCGGAGGCGGTACTGGTAGCGCGCGGTCATGAGCGCGAAGCGCGTCGGTGAGCACACGGGCGAGTTCGCGTAGCCTTGCGTGAAGCGGATGCCCTTGGCGGCCAGGCGATCGAGCACCGGCGACACGGGACCGAACGCCGCATCGCGCCCGCCGTAGCAGCCGAGGTCGGCGAAGCCGAGGTCGTCGGCCACGATGAAGATGATGTTGGGACGTTGCATGAGGGTCAGGGCTGGTAGCCGGATTTCTGGACCACCGGCGCCCATTGCGCGCGATAGGCCTTGAGCATGGCCGCGGTCTGTTCCTGCGTGCTGGCCACCGGCGTCATCAGCGAATCCTTGAAGCGCCGCGTCGTGTCCGGGTCCTGCATGACTTCGCGAATGGCTTGCGAGAAGCGTGCGACCTTCTCGCGCGGCATGGTCGCCGGCGCAAAGAAGGCGTTCCAGCCGAGCGCGACGAGGTCGAGGCCGGCCTCCTTGAAGGTCGGCACCTCGGGCGCAAAGGGCGAGCGCTTCGCGCCCGACATCGCGAGGATGCGCACCTTGCCGGCCTGGTGCTGCGGAATGACCACGTCCAGCGTGTCGACGGCGATCGGCACCTGGCCGCCGATGAGATCGGTCAGCAAAGGGCCCGAGCCGCGATAGCCGATCACCTGGGTCGGCACCCTGGCCTTCTCGCCGACCATGAGTCCGAAGAAGTGCGGCAGGCTGCCCGTGGCCGGCACGCCGACGTTGGCCTTGTCCGGATTGGCCCGTATCCATGCCAGCAGGTGCGACAGCTCGCGCACCGGTACGGCGGTCGAGACCGACAGCGCGAACTCGTAGTCGTTGACGTGCGACACCGGCACGAAGTCGCGCTCGGGGTCGTAGCCGCTGTCCTTGAAGACCAGCGGCGCGACCACCATCACCGCGGGGTTGGCCAGCATCAGCACGTTCTGCCCGGCCGGCGTGGCCTTGACCTGCTGCGCCGCGAGGCGCCCGCCGGCGCCGGGCTTGTTGTCGACGACCACCGGCACGCCGAGCCTGGCCTGGAGCTTGTCACCCACGATGCGGGCCACGCGGTCGGTGGCGCCCCCCGGGGCATAGCCGACGACAATGCGCAGCGGCCCGTCCGGAGCTTGCGCGAAGGCGCCGCTCGTCGTCAGCGTGGCGATGGCGGCGAGGGCGAGGGTGCCGGCAAGGCGGCGCAGAAGATGTTGGAGCATGGGAGGTTCAATCGTTGGCCTGGAAGTTCACAGCCTTCATGATGCCGCTCCAGCGTGCGGTGTCTTCGCGCATGGTCTTCAGGAGCGCTTCGGGTCCGTCGCTCACCGGGTACATGCCGTTCTGAAGCAGCTGCTGGCGCACTTCGCGCGAGTTCACCGCGCGGGTGAACTCGGCGCGCAGCTTGTCGACGATCGGTTGGGGCGTGCCGCGCGGCGCGTAGTAGGCGAACCAGGCCGCCGCGACCACGTCCTTGTAGCCGGCCTCGACGAAGGTGGGCAGGCTGGGCATCAACGGGGAGCGCTTGCCGCCGCTGGTGGCCAGCACTTTCACTCGGCCGCTCGCCTGCAGCTGGAGCGCGCCGCCGACGGTGTCGAAGTAGACCGGCACGGTGCCGCCCATCAGGTCCTGGCGCGCCGGGGTGGAGCCGCGATAGGCCACGTGCACCATCTTCAGCCCGGCTGCGCGGTTGAGCATCTCGCCGAGAAAGTGCGAGGGCGTGCCGGCGCCGTACGAGGCGAAGCTCAGCTTGTCGCCCTGGCCCTTGGCCCAGGCGATGAACTCGGGCAGCGTGTTGGCCGGCACGTCCTTGTGGATCACCAGCGCCAGCTCGAAGCGCGCCGCGTTGATGATCGGCACGAAGTCCTTGACGGGGTCGTACGAAAGATGCCGGTAGGCACTGGGAAACATGGTCATCATGCTGGCCGTCCCCAGCAGCAGCATGCGGCCGTCCGGCGCCGCAGTCTTCACCGCCTCGGCCGCAATGCGGCCGGCCGCGCCGGAGCGGTTGTCGATGATCAGCGGGCCCAGGGTGTCCCGCACCTCGTGCGCAATCGCACGCGTCAGCACGTCCTGGGTGCCGCCCGCGGGCACGCCGATCAGCACCTTGATGGGCTGGCCGGGCGTGAAGGCCTGCGCATGCGCGAGCGGGGCCAGTGCCATGCCTCCCAGCACGGTGAGGGCGCGACGGCGATGAAGGGTGAAGGCCTGCATGGGGTTGTCTCCGGTCTTTGATTCTCTGTTCGTCGGGCCGCGGCCGTGCGGCAGCATCGATCGAATTTAGGGTCGGGGCTTCTGATTGATCTAATCAACCATCCCCCGGATTAACCCCGACATGAGCGAATCTGCGCGCCAATCCCTGGACGGGCTGCTGCTGTACCGGCTGTCGCGCCTGCTTTCCGTCGCGGGCAGCATGGTCATTCGCCTGTGCGAAGGCCGCTTCGGCATCACCCGGCGCGAATGGCGGCTGATCGCGACGCTCGCCAGCCGTGGCGCGCTGAGCTCTTCGCAACTGGCCGAACATGCCCAGCTCGACCGGGCGCGCACCTCCAAGGCGGTCGGATCACTGGTCGAGAAGCGGCTGCTGTCGCGCACCCATCCGGCCGGCGACCGCCGGCAGGTGCTGCTGCAGCTCACCGAGCGCGGGCAGGCCGTGTACGACGAGCTCCATCCGCTGGTGACCCGCATTAACGCCGACCTGCTGGCGGCGCTGGATGCCGACCAGGCAGCCAGCCTGGACGAGGCCCTGCGCCAACTGCAGGAGCGCGCCGAGCAGCTCGCTGCCGTGGCGGTGCTACCCAAGGCCGACCGCCGCCGGCGCGGCACAGGCTGAGGCTGCGCGCGCATGGGCTTTAGTCCAGCTTCATGCCGGTGGCCTTGACGATCCGGCCGTAGCGCTCGCGGCTTGCGTCCAGATGTTGTTGCGCCGCGGCGCCGGTTTCGCCGAGCGCCACCATGTCGAGCGCGGCGAGCCGCGTCTTGAGCTCCGGCAGGGCCAGCGCGGACTGCAGCGCGCCGCGCAAGGTCTGCATCACCGGTTCGGGCGTCGCGGCCGGAACCATCGCGAGGTAGAGCACCTCGAATTCCAGGTCCTTGAGCCCGAGCTCGCCCACCGGGGCCACCTGCGGCAGCAGCGGCGAACGTTGCCGCCCAGTCACCGCCAGCGCGCGCAGCTTGCCGGCCTGCAGGTGCGGCAGCAGGCCGGGCGTGGCAAGAATGCCGGCCTGCACCTCGCCCGAAAGCAGCGCCGTGACGGCCGGAGCATTGCCCCTGTAGGGCACGTGCGTGATCTTCGCGCCGGTCGCGCTCGAGAAGATCTCGGCGGCGATGTGGCCCGGGCTCCCATTGCCCGCCGAGGCGAAGGTGAACGGCTGCGCCTTGCCCTGGCGGATGAAATCGGGCAGCGTCTTCGCATCGACCGAGGAGCCGACGCCGAAGGCGAGGCCCGAGGAACTGAAGATCATCAGCGGCTTCAGGTCTTTTGCCGCGAAAGGCATCGAGGCGTACAGGTGCGGATTGATGGTGAAGGTGGTGTCGATCGACAGCAGCACCGTGTAGCCGTCGGCAGCGCTCTTGGCCACCACGTCCGCACCGATGTTGCCACCCGCGCCGGGGCGGTTGTCGACGACGAAGGGCTGCTTCAGGTCTTTCTGCAATGCGTCGGACAGCGCACGGCCGAGGATGTCGAGAGGGCCGCCGGCCGGGAAGTTGGTGATGAGCTTCACGGGCTTGGCAGGGTAGGCAGTGTCTGCCTGGGCGGGTGGGCCTGCGAGCCCGAGCGCCAGCGCGGAGCAGGTCGCCGCGAGAGCGAGGCGGCGCATCGCGCCGAAGGAAGCAGGGCGGGTCACGTATTTGTCTCCATGGTGGGGCGCCGAATGCGGCAAGGGGCGCAACAGGAGACTCTAGGAGCGCGTTCGTCCCGGCACAACTGAAAGCTGTTCTGCGTGCTATTCCGGGTGGTTATATTTGCAGGAACACAGCCAGGTTGCACTGCACATGCCAGCTATAAATTTTGCTCGTCTCAAGCTGCGCCATCTGCAGTGCCTTGTGGTGGTCGCCCAGGAGCGCAACCTGGTGCGCGCGGCCAAGGCGCTGGCACTGACGCAGCCTGCGGTCTCCAAGACCATCGCCGAGCTCGAGGACATCGTCGGCCGCCGGCTGCTGCTGCGCAGGCGGCGCGGCGTCGAGCTGATGCCGGCCGCCGACGTGCTGGTGCGCCACGCCGTGGTCGCGCTGCGCGGCTTGCGCGAAGGCCTGGGCCTGGCGCTGGAGCAGCCGGAGCTCGATCAGCTGCACGTGGCGGTTGGCGCGTTGCCGAACATGGCGGCCCATCTGCTGCCGGCGGCCATCGCGGCGCTGCACGTGAAGGCGCCCGCGCTGCGCGTGCGTGTCGCCAGCGGCACCAACGCCCAGCTCATGACGCAGCTGCGCCAGGGCGAGATCGACCTGGTGCTGGGCCGCCTGGCCCAGGCTTCGGCGATGGCAGATCTGGCCTTCGAGCACCTGTACAGCGAGCCGCTGCTGCTGGTGGCGCGGCCCGGCCATCCGCTCGCTTCGCTGCGGCGCCCCAAGCTCGACGCGCTGGCGGGGTATCCGCTCGTCGTGCCGGTGTCGGGCACGTTGATCCGTCACACCGCCGATGCCTTCCTGGTCGCGCACGGGCTGACGCCGCCGCGCTGCATGGTGGAGGCGACCGACACCAGCTTCGCCGTCGGCCTGCTTCAGTGCGCCGACGCGGTGTGGTTCGCGCCGCAGGGCGCCGTCGACGGGTTTCTTGCACGCGGCGAGCTGCGCCGGCTGGCCATCGACACTGCGAGCACCGAAGGCCCCGTGGGGCTCACCGTGCGGCGCGGCAGCGAAGCGGGTGAGGGCGCCCGGGCGTTGATCGAATCCATCCACGAAGTGGTGCGGCAGCGCGCCCAGGTGCTCGCCGCCGCAGCCCGCCCCGGGCGGGCGCGCCGCTCAGCCCCGGCTGGCTGAGGACAGCCGGGTGGTGGAAGGGGCTGCCGCTTCCACTTCCGCTTGCGATTGCGGGCCGCCCTCGACGCGCAGCCTGGGCAGGAACTGCGGGTACTCGCGCTGCATGAAGTCGATCAGCCCCTCGCGCACCGTGCAGCGCAGGTCGAAGGCGAGCGACGACGAGGCGGCGGTGCACAGCACGCGGATCTGCATGGTCCGGTCGGTGGCGTCGGTCACGCGCAGATTGAAGAAGCGGCCGTCCCACTCGGGCGCCGACTTCACGATTCGCTCGACCTCCTCGCGAAGCGGCGCCAGCGGCATGCCGTAGTCGGCGTAGATGAAGACCGAGCCCAGGAGCTGCGCGCTGCTGCGTGTCCAGTTCTGGAAGGGCTTCTCGATGAAGTAGGACAGCGGCAGGATCAGCCGCCGGTCGTCCCAGATGCGCAGCACGACAAAGGTGCCGGTGATCTCCTCCACGCGGCCCCATTCGCCCTCGACCACCAGCACGTCGTCGATGCGGATCGGCTGCGCCAGCGCGATCTGCAGCCCGGCGATCAGGTTGCTGAAGACCGGCTTGGCCGCCAAGCCGGCCACGATGCCGATCACGCCCGCCGATGCCAGCAGGCTGGCCCCGACCTGGCGCGCGCCCGGGAAGGTCATGAGCATCAGCGAGGCGCCGGCTACCAGCAGCACGGTGCCGGCGGTGCGCGCCAGCACGCGGGTCTGGGTGAGCACGCGGCGCGCCTGAAGGTTGTCTTCCACATCGTGAGGGTGCTTGGCCAGGACGCCGTCGGCGATGCCGTTGACGGCACGGATGGCAAGCCAGGTCGCTGCCGCGATGAACAAGAGTCCATTGACGTGCCGCACACTGTTGATGAAGGCCAGGTCCTCCGGTGCAGCCTGCCACACCATCTGGAGCGCGATCAGCGGGAGAACGAAGCGGGCCGGGCCCTGGATGTTGAGGAGCATTGCGTGAACCACGGGCGCGTGGCGCGTCAGCCGCAACAGCACCATGCCGCCGATGCGGTGGACGACCAGTGCGAGCGGAACGGCGATCAGCGCTGCAAGGCAGGGCGCGAACCATGGATGGGCGAGCAGAATGTCCTTGGTCATCAGGCAGTCTTGAGTATCTCGTTGGTGGAGGTTTGAAGAATGCGAGCCGCGTCGTCGCGCAGCTGCGCCGAGATGCCGATCGCCATGTCGAGCCGCCGCAGCAGCCAGGGGCTGACGTCGTTCTCGAAGGGATCGGGCAGGGGGATGGGCTCGGCCACCGTGGTGGCGGCGGCGCTCTCGGGCATCACCGGGCCTGTCGTGGGCGTGCTGCCGATGTTGGCCTCGATGCGCTCGGCAGCACGCTGCAGCGGCCCCTCGATCTCCTCGGGAGTGAGGCGGTCGCGCCGCAGCACCAGCATGGATTTCACCGCGCTGAGCTGGGCCAGCAGCTGGTAGCTGTGCGCCTGCAGGTGCTCCAGCGGTTCCAGCGGGGGGCGCACTGCACGCGGCTCCGACAGGGAGCGCTGCGTGGCCTGCACCAGCGCCGAAAGGCTGTCGTAGGCCTCGCGGCGCGCCAGGCGCCAGTCGAGCTCGGGGCTGGTCTGCACCGCGCGCAGCTGGCCCAGGCCGAGCGCGAGCCGCGCATGGCGCGCCTGCGCCGTCAGCGTGCGCGCGACCAGCGAGGGGATCTGGCTGCGCTCCCACGAGGGCAGCACGTAGCAGAAGGCCCAGGCCAGGCCGGCGCCGATCAGCGTGTCCGCCACGCGCTCGAACAGGGCGAAGGTGGGGCTCATGCCCACGTTGAGCGCGTGCGCCTGCAGCAGTCCCAGGACGGTGGCCGCCACCGAGGTGACCAGGTAGCGCCGCACCGCGAAGCCGTGCGCGATGGCCTGCGCGGCAGTCATCGCGATGAGCGAGCCCAGCGCGGAGGGATGGGCGGACAGCACCGCCACCGCGAACACGCAGCCCAGCAGCGTGCCGGCCACGCGGCTGTTGCGCCTTTCCAGCGTCTGCGAGAGGCTGCCGCGCAGCACCACCACGATCGTCAACAGGATCCAGTAGTCGTGCGAGCCCCAGGGCAGCATGACCGCGATGGCGTAGCCGACGGCGACCGCGAGCGCGGCGCGAATCGCATGGCGCAGCGGCGGCGCATCCCATTGCCACAGCGCGAGGAAGGGGCGCAGCGACCAGTCCGTAGGGCTCACGAACATGTGCCAGTTCGCGCGCACGATCGTGAGGTCGGGCTCGCGCTCGCCGCGCGCGAGGGCCACGAGGTGCAGCACCTCGTCGTTGATGTGGCCGATGCGGCTGGCCAGGCCGCGCGCGAGCATTGCGGGCGTCGGCCCGGCGGCGGCCGGCTGCGCCGCATCGCCTTCGAGGTGGATGGCCGCGAGCTCCGGGCGGCGGTCGGGCGCGGGGTCGGGCTGGCGGCCGAGCAGCAACGCGTCGGCCAGCGCGACCGTCTCGTGGGCCAGTTCGTCGAGGATGCGCTGCATCTCGCACAGCGCCGCGGCATGGCCGGGGTGCGCCTTGAGCGCGTCGAGGTCGAGCTCGCTGGCCAGCAGCATGTCGCGCAGTTCCAGGACCATGACCAGCATTCCTGCGAGCCGCTGCCGGCGCGGCGTGCGGGGCGATTCGAGCACGATGTCGCGCGTCGCCTGCAACTGGTCGGCCAGCGCCGCCTGCGCGCGCAGCAGTTGGCCCAGCAGCGGCGCCGGCACTTCGCGCACGTCGCCGGACTCGTCCCGGGGCGTGAACTGGCGGGCCTCGGTGCGCATCAGCGCGGCCAGCGAGAACAGGAGGTCGGCCATCGCCTGCACGCGGTAGCGGCCGTTGAGCGCGTGGTTCGCGAGCAGCGCGTAGATCACGTAGAGCCCGGCGCCCAGGCCGAAGTGCAGCGTGCGCTCGACGATCTCGTGCATGCCGGTGGGCGCGGGCGTGGCCATCGAGAAGATCATCGAGAACATGATCGCGATGGCGATCGGGATGCCGCGCTTGCCCCAGGCCATGGCCACGAAGGCCAGGAAGGTCGCGGGAACGAGCAGCAGCCCGAGACGCAGCGGTGCGGAATGCAGCAGCTGCACGCAGAAGAAGAGCGGCAGGCCGACCAGCGGCGAGGGCACCATCTGCCAGAACTTGCCGCGGCGCGGGCCGGGCAGGTCGGGCGGCGCGGTCACGATCACGCCCACCCCGGCTGCTGCCGCTGCGGCGCTGCCCAGCACCAGGTGGACGCCGCCCGAGATCAGCAGCAGCCCGAAGGCAACCGACAGCCCGTTGGCGATGTAGTGGGAGAGCGCCACGCGCAGCGCGGCGCGGCCCCGTTCGGTGGCGGCGCGCTGCGCCTGCATCACTCGGCGGCGTCGTCGCCCGCGGCCGGCGTGACCGGGCTTTCTTCGCGGCGCAGGCGGGTGAGCTTGCGCGGCGCCGGGGCGGCGGCCTGGGCATCGGCCGGTGCCTCGCCCTCGGTCGACGCGCCGGGCACCGTGCTGCGCGCGTAGACGCTGCCGGCGGAGGGATCGACCGCACGCACGCGCTCGCTGGCGGCGAACTTGTCGTCCACGCTCGCGAACTTCGAGTACTTGGCCAGGAGCGGCACCAGCTGGCCATAGATCCGCGGCGCCCCGGCGAGGCATTCGCGTTGCTCGAGGAAGTCGGGCTCGCCGGTGAAGTTGCCGATCAGTCCGCCGGCCTCGGTGACCAGCAGCGAGCCGGCCGCCACGTCCCAGATGTTGAGGCCGGTCTCGAAGAAGGCGTCGCTGAAGCCGGCCGCGACGTAGGCCAGGTCCAGCGCCGCGGCGCCGGGACGGCGCAGCCCGGCGGCGCGCGGCATCAGGTCGGCCATGATGGCCAGGTATTGCTTGAAGTTGTCGCCGGTGCGGAAGGGGAAACCGGTCGAGATCAGGCACTCGTTCAGCCGGATGCGCTTGCTCACGCGGATGCGGCGCTCGTTCATGTAGGCGCCGCGCCCGCGGGTGGCGGTGAAGAGGTCGTTGCGGGTCGGGTCGTAGATGACGGCCTGCTCGACCTTGCCCTTGATCGCGAGCGCGATCGAGACGCAGTAGACCGGGAAGCCGTGGATGAAGTTGGTGGTGCCGTCCAGCGGATCGATGATCCACACGTAGTCGGAATCGCGCGCGCCGTGCTCGGTGCCCGATTCCTCGGCCAGGATGCCGTGCCCCGGGTAGGCGCCGAGCAGCGTCTCGATGATCGCCCGCTCGCTCGCGTGATCGACTTCGGTGACGAAATCGTTGACCTGCTTCTGTGAAATGCGCACCGCCTCGATGTCGAGCGCGGCCCGATTGATGATGGCGCCGGCGGCGCGGGCGGCCTTGACGGCCACGTTGAGCATGGGGTGCAGGTTGGGAGACGACATCGGATTGGGGGAAGAACGGCGGGCGGGGCCCTGGGGAGGCGGCCCGGCGATGCAGGCGGCGAGAATCGTGGATTTTACCGGGTCGGGCCCCGCGTTCGGGCCCGCTTCCTTTTGGCCTTCCCCATGCGCACCCGCTTCATCCTGATCCAGACCAGCCATGCCGGCAATGTCGGCGCCGCCGCGCGCGCCATGAAGACCATGGGCTTCGACGAGCTCGTGCTGGTGGCGCCGCGCTGGGCCAACGTGCTGCGGCGGGAGGAAACCATCCAGCGCGCCAGCGGGGCACTCGACGTGCTGGAGCAGGCGCGCATCGTCGATACGCTGGACGAGGCGCTCGATGGCGTCACCCACCTCTGCGCCACCGCGATGGTGCCGCGCGACTTCGGTCCGCCGACGCGCACGCCGCGCGAGCACCTGGTGCCGCTGGCCCAGGGGGAGGCGCAGCACGTGGCCTTCCTGTTCGGCTCGGAGCGCTTCGGCATGCGCAACGAGGACGTGTACCGCTGCCATGTGGCGCTCACCATTCCCACCGACCCGGCCTTTGGCTCGTTGAACCTGGGCGCGGCGATCCAGGTGATCGCCTACGAATGGCGGCTGGCGCTGGGCGGCTTCGGGGTGCGCGAGGCCGCCGCGCCGGTCCGCGCGGCCGACGCACGGGCCGTGGCCGGCATGCTGGAGCACTGGGAGCGCTCGCTGGTGCAGATCGGCTTCCTGGACCCCGAGGCGCCGAAGAAGCTGATGCCGCGGCTGCAGCAGCTCTTCAACCGTGCCCAGCCGACGCCGGAAGAGATCCACATCCTGCGCGGCGTCGCCAAGGCCATGGCCGACGCGGCGGCGGGCGGCAGCTACAAGACCCCATCGCCTGCGCGCGATGACCCGAGCCCTTAGACTGCGCAGCCCATATCGTCATAACAAGAACATCCCATGTTCTCGCGACTGCGCTCCGACATCCAGTGCATCCTCGACCGCGATCCGGCGGCGCGTTCGCGCTGGGAAGTGCTGACCCTCTATCCCGGTCTGCATGCCCTGGTGCTGCATCGCATGGCCCACTGGTGCTGGGGCCACGGCCTGAAGTGGGTGGGACGCTTCGTTTCATACGTGTCCCGCTGGTTCACCGGCATCGAGATCCATCCGGCTGCGGTCATCGGCGATCGCGTGTTCTTCGACCACGCGATGGGCGTGGTGGTCGGCGAGACGGCCGAGATCGGCGACGGCTGCACGATCTACCAGGGCGTCACCTTGGGCGGCACCTCGCTCTACAAGGGGACGAAGCGGCATCCGACGCTGGGCAGGGACGTGGTGGTAAGCGCCGGCGCGAAGGTGCTGGGGGGCTTCACGGTGGGCGATGGCGCCAAGATCGGAAGCAACGCGGTGGTGATCAAGCCCGTGCCTGCGGGTGCGACCGCCGTCGGGATCCCGGCGCGCATCATTGCGGCCAAGACGGCCGGTGGCGGCGATTCGACAGGCAGCGCCCGGAAGTTCGAGGCCTACGGAATCACGCAGGAAGACGATCCGCTGTCGCTCGCCATGCGCAGCCTGATCGACAACGCGTCGAGCCAGGAGCACCAGATCGCGCTGCTGTGGCAGGCGATCGAGACGCTGTCGGCGCAGCCCGGCAAGAAGGATTGCGTGCCCGGGGATGCCGCGACGAAGGAGTGCTTCGAGGCGCAGCGCCTGACCGAGCTGGTCGGCAAGTGACGGTCTTGCGCCTCAGGGCGCCGGAGGGCGGATCGCCGACTTCGGCCTGAAGGCCTTGCAGACCGCGTCGTCCGTTTCCAGGTAGGGCCCGCCGATCAGGTCGATGCAATAGGGCACCGCCGCGAAGATGCCCGGGACCACCTGCGTGCCATCGGGGGCCTTCAGGCCTTCCAGCGTCTCCGCGATGGATTTCGGCTGCCCCGGCAGGTTGATGATCAGGCTCTTGTCGCGGATCACCGCCACCTGCCGCGACAGGATCGCGGTCGGCACGAAGCGCAGGCTGATCTGGCGCATCTGTTCGCCGAAGCCCGGCATTTCCTTCTGGGCGACCGCCAGCGTGGCCTCGGGTGTCACGTCGCGCAGGGCCGGGCCGGTGCCGCCGGTGGTCAGCACCAGCGAGCAGCCGGCGTCGACCAGTTCGACCAGCGCTGCGCTGATGGCGGCTTGCTCGTCGGGGATGAGCCGCGGTTCGAAATCGATGGGGTTGCGCAGGGCGCGCTGCAACCATTCCTGCAGTGCGGGCAGGCCCTTGTCCTCGTACACGCCGCTCGACGCGCGATCGCTGATCGAGACGATGCCGATGCGCACCGGGTCGTGGGGATTGCTGGTCATGCGTCTTCCTCCCGCGCCTGCGCGGCGGCTTCGGCCGCATGGTCCGCGGTTCCATGGAATTCGAGCTGCGCGCGCAGCAGCTGGAACAGCTCCCGATAGGCTTTGCCCTGACGCGGTGCCTCCCCGGGTGGGCCTTCCTTGAGATCCTTGCGCGCCTGGCGCACCAGCGCGCGCAGCTGCTGGGCATCGGTGCCGGGATGGGTTTCGATCCAGCCGCCCAGGGCGTCGTCGTCGGCGATCAGCCGGTCGCGCCAGCGCTCGGCGTCGTGCAGGATCGCGGCTTCCTGCGCGGGACCGCGGTTCTGCTCGTCGAGCGCCGCGCGGATGGCATCGAGCGTGGCGGCGTCGAGGCCCCGCATCAGCTTGCCGATGAACTGCAGTTGCCGGCGCTTGCCCTCGAAATTGGTGATGCGTTTGGCTTCGTCGATGGCGTCGCGCAGCTTGTCCTCGAGTTCCAGCTTGTCGAAGAGGCCGGTGCGCAGGCCCAGCAGGGCCTCGCCCAGCGTCTGGAGTTCGGCGCTCTCGCGCTTGAGGTCGGTCTTGCTCGCCGCGTCGGTGCCTTTGAGCTCGCGCTTGAGCTCGAGGTCGAGTTCGCTGCCTTCGGCGACAAAAGTGCCGCGGACGAAGTAGCCTTTCTTGGGTTTGCGGGGCATGGAGGCAATCGTAGTCCGCTCCGTCGAAGACGGAGGCGCAAGTATCATAGCCGCCACATGAGCACCTCTTCCTCGCGCGCCGACTCCGGCTTCGCCTACAGCCGTCCCTTCTTCGAAAACCTGGTCGACTCGGCCCTGGCGCATGCCAGGAAGCTCGGCGCCACCGATGCCGGCGCGGAGGCGTCCGAGGGCTGCGGCCTCAGCGTCTCCGTGCGCAAGGGCGAGCTCGAGAACGTCGAGCGCAACCGCGACAAGTCGCTTGGCGTCACGGTCTACGTCGGGCACCGGCGCGGCAATGCCAGCACCTCCGATTTTTCCGAGGCGGCCATCGCCCAGACCGTGCAGGCCGCCTACGACATCGCCCGATTCACGGCCGAGGACCCGGTCAGCGGCCTGCCCGACGAGGCCGATATCGCAACCGAGCAGCCCGACCTGGACCTGTTCCATCCCTGGGACGTCAGCAGCGAGCAGGCCGCTGCGCTGGCCCTGGAATGCGAGGCCGCGGCCCTGTCGACCGACAAGCGCATCACCAACAGCGAGGGTGCCGGGGTCTCGGCGCAGCAGAGCCACTTCTTCAGCGCCCACACCCGCGGCTTCCGCGGCGGCTATGCGAGCTCGCGCCATTCGATCTCGGTGGCGCCGATCGCCGGCAAGGGTGACGACATGCAGCGCGACGCCTGGTACAGCTCGATGCGCTCCGCCGAGGAGCTCGCGAGCCCCAAGGCTGTCGGGCGCTATGCCGCCGAGCGGGCGCTGAGCCGCTTGAAGTCGCGCAAGATCAAGACCACCGAATGCCCGGTGCTGTTCGAGTCGCCGCTGGCCGCGGGCCTGCTGGGCGGGCTGGTGCAGGCCACCAGCGGCGGCGCGCTCTACCGCAAGAGCAGCTTCCTGCTCGACTCGCTGGGCAAGCCGGTGCTGCCCTCGCACATCGACGTGCTGGAAGACCCGCACATCCCGCGCGGCAAGGGCAGCTCGGCCTTCGACGACGAGGGTGTGGCCACCCGCAAGCGCAAGGTGGTCGACGGCGGCCGGCTCGAAGGCTACTTCCTGAGCACCTATTCCGCGCGCAAGCTGGGCATGAAGACCACCGGCAACGCCGGCGGGTCGCACAACCTCACGCTGAGCTCGCGCAAGACGAAGAAGGGTGACGACCTCGACGCCATGCTCGACAAGCTGGGCACCGGCCTGTTCGTGATCGAGCTGATGGGGCAGGGCGTCAACTACGTGACGGGCGACTACTCGCGCGGCGCGAGCGGCTTCTGGGTCGAGAACGGGAAGATCGCCTATCCCGTGCAGGAGATCACCATCGCCGGCAACCTGAAGACCATGTTCATGGGCATCGAGGCGGTGGGTGCCGACGCGTACAACTACGGTGCCAAGACCACGGGCTCGGTGCTGGTCAACCGTATGAAGGTGGCGGGCAGCTAGCAAGCTGCCGCCGGCATGCTCAGCCGCCCGAGAGTGCGCTCTTGACGGCGGCGCTGACCAGGCCCATGTCGGCCTTGCCGGCCAGCCGGGTCTTGACGGCGCCCATCACCTTGCCCATGTCGCCGGGTCCCTTGGCGCCCAACTCGGCGACGATGGCCTTGACTTCCGCCGCGATCTCGTCGGCGCCCATGCGCTGGGGCAGGTAGGCCTCCAGCACCTTGATCTCGGCGGCTTCCTTGTCAGCCAGGTCGGTGCGGCCGCCCTGGGTGAAGGCGGTGACCGAGTCCTTGCGCTGCTTCACCAGCTTGTCGACGATGGCGACGACCATCGTGTCGTCCAGTTCGACACGCTCGTCGACTTCCTTCTGCTTGAGAGCCGCCAGCAGCAGGCGGATGGTGCCCAGGCGCTCCGAGTCCTTGGCGCGCATGGCGGTCTTCATGTCTTCGGTGATCTGATCCTTGAGGCTCATGGCTTTGCTTTCGGGAGGGCGGAAAAGACAAGAGCCGCGGCAGGTTTTCCCTGGCGCGGCTCGGAGGCTCGGAATGGGCGTCGGTACGAGTCCGACGCGGCGGGTGCCAGCTTAGTACAGCTTCTTGGGGAGCTGCATGCTGCGCACGCGCTTGTAGTGGCGCTTGACCGCGGCGGCCTTCTTGCGCTTGCGCTCGGCGGTGGGCTTCTCGTAGAACTCGCGGGCGCGCAGGTCGGTCAGCAGGCCGAGCTTCTCGATGGTGCGCTTGAAGCGGCGAAGCGCGACGTCGAAAGGCTCGTTTTCTTTAACGCGGATAGTGGTCATTTAAAAATCGGTTGCAGACTTGCTTTTTGGCCTGGGGAAGATCGGGCCCCGGGCCGGGTTTCCTCAACACGAAAAGGGTTAGGCCGTTGAGGGGTGGCCAAAGTTAGCCGGGCATTATAGCGTGTTCAGAGCTTGCCGCCAGTGCCTGCGCACAGGCATGCGCGCTGGCCCAGGCCCACTGGAAGTTGTAGCCGCCCAGCCATCCCGTCACGTCCACCACCTCGCCGATGAAATACAGGCCGGGCTGCTTCGATTCCATCGTTTGCGAGGACAGGCCCCGGGTATCGACGCCGCCGGCCGTGACTTCGGCCTTCTTGTAGCCCTCGGTCCCGCTGGGCGTGATCTGCCAGCGCGTGATGCGCTCGGCCAGCGCCGCCAACGCCCGATCCGCCGCCTCGTTGATCGGACGCTGCAGCGCGGCGTCCTGCCCCACCCAGGCGTCGGCCAGCCGGGCCGGCACCAGGCCCGCGAGTTCGTTGGCGATGCGCTTGCGCGAACGCTGCTTGGCCTCGGCCAGCGCGGCCTGCATGTCCACGCCGGGCGCAAAGTCGATGTCGAGCGGCGCGCCGGGCTGCCAGTAGCTGGAGATCTGCAGCATCGCCGGGCCGGAGAGGCCGCGATGGGTGAACAGCAGGTCCTCGAGGAATATTGCTCGCGCCTTCTTGCTGCCGGTCGCGATCTGCACGGGCAGCGCGAGGCCCGCCAGGTCGGCATAGGGCTCCCAGGCTTCGCCGCCGAAGGTCAGGGGCACCAGGGCAGGGCGGGGCGGGACCACGCGCAGGCCGAACTGGGCGGCCAGCCGGTAGCCGAAGTCGGTCGCGCCGATCTGGGGAATGGAAAGGCCGCCGGTCGCCACCACCAGCCGGGGCGCGCGCACCTCGCCGCGGCGGGTCTGGAGGCGATAGCCCTCTTCCGGCGCAAAGGCGATCTCCCCTACGCTGCAAGGCTGCCAGTGCGTTACGCCGCCGGCCGCACACTCGGCCAGCAGCATGTCGATGATCTGCTGCGACGAACCGTCGCAGAAGAGCTGTCCCTTGTGCTTCTCGTGGAAGGCGATGCCGTGGCGCTGGACCAGCTCGATGAACTGTTGCGGCGTGTAGCGCGACAGCGCCGAGCGGCAGAAGTTCGGGTTCTCGCCGATGAAGTGGCGCTGCGGCGCGCGCACGTCCAGGTCGCGGTTGGTGAAGTTGGCGCGGCCGCCGCCGGAGATGCGGATTTTCTCGGCGATGCGTTCGGCATGATCGATCAGCAGCACCTTCAGCCCGCGCTGGCCCGCCAGCCCCGCGCAGAACAGGCCGGCCGCGCCGGCACCGATGACGATCGCGTCGAATGCGCTTGCTGCCCCCATCAGCCCTTCCACGAGAACGGGAACTTCAGCTGCTTGAAGAAGCCGTTGGGCACGTAGTCGCCCACCACCCCGTAGCGCTCGGGCCAGAGCCGGGTGCTCTTCACCGCGGTGCCGAAGAGGTAGTCCAGGAAGGCGTAGTGCGCGGCGTAGTTCTTGTCGATCGCCTCGTCGTCCTGGCTGTGGTGCCAATGGTGGAAATTGGGCGTGACGATCACGTAGCGCAACGGCCCGAGGCGCACGCTCACGTTGGCATGGTTGAACACGGCCTGGAAGCCCACCACCACGATGTAGGCGTCGATCACCTCCTTGCTGAAGCCCAGCACGTAGATCGGCGCCAGCACCAGCGTGCGGGTGATCAGCAATTCGAGGATGTGCTGGCGCGAGCCGGCCAGCCAGTCCATGCTTTTCACGCTGTGGTGCACCGCGTGCAGGCGCCACAGCAGCGGGACCTCGTGGTAGGCGCGGTGCGTCCAGTACTGCACCAGGTCGGCCACCAGGATGATCAGCAGCAGCCCGGCCCAGAAGGGCAGCCCCGCGATCCAGCCGCGGATGCCGTCGTTGGCGGCCCAGCCGAAGAGCTTGTGCACCAGCAGGTTGGTGGCCAGCAGCACGAAGCCGACGATCATGTGGTTGACCACGAAGTGGTGGAAGTCGGTCTGCCACTCGGCGCGGAACACCGGCTGCTCCTTGCGGTGGGCGAACAGTTTCTCGATGAAGATGAAGATCAGCGAGGAGCCCAGCAGGTCGAGGATGAACCAGTCCAGCCCGATGTAGGGCGTGTTGTCCGCGAAGTCGTTGACCGGTACCTTGTGCCCGCCCAGCAGCGCCGCGGCCACCACCAGCAGGAAGGCGAAGGCCGAGAGCCAGCGCGAGCGGTTGAAGATGATGTTGACCAGCGCCAGCCCGCCGGCGACGACCATGGCCGCGAGCAGCACCATGCGCATCACGTCGACGTCGTAGCTTCGGCGCAGCTCGGGCGTGCTCAGGTATTGCGGGAAGTGGAAGACCAGCACGCCCAGGAAACAGAGGATGCCCAGCGAAAGCGCGATGGTGCCGGTGACCAGGCCGCGGCCGCGCTGCAGTTCGCCGTGGCTCTCGACGAATTCGTTGAGTTTCCCGAGTTCCAGCATGCCTAACTCCGCCCGTTGTTCTTCAGGCCGGAGATTCTAGGGCGGCGGCCTGGATGTGCCGACTGGCCGAACGGCCGGTTCAGGTGCCGAAGCGGGTCGCCGGCAGGCCTGCAGCCGCCAGGCCGCGCAGCACGTCGCCGACCACGATCACGGCCGGGCTGCCCAGCCCGGCGGCTGCCAGGTCCCCTGGCAGGCGCGCCAACGTGGTCGCGACGTGGCGCTGCTGCGGCAGGCTGGCGTGCTGGATCACCGCCACCGGCGTGTCGCCTCCGAGGCCGTGCAGCAGCTCGTGCTGGATATGCGCCACCCCGCTCACGCCCATGTAGATCACGAGCGTGAGATGCGCGTCGCGCGCCGTCGCGGCCAGCTGGCGCCAGTCGGTAGGGTGCTCGTGGGCCGCGTGGCCGGTCTTGGCATGGCCGGTCACGAAGACCACGCCCTGCGCATGATCGCGGTGCGTGAGCGGCACGCCCAGGGCGGTGACCGCGGCCAGGCCGGCGGTGATGCCGTTGATCACCCGCACGTCGATGCCTTCCTCGCGCAGGTGCTCCACCTCCTCGCCGCCACGGCCGAAGATGAAGGGGTCGCCGCCCTTGAGGCGCACCACGGTCTCGCCCTCGCGCACCGCGGTGATCATCAGCCGCTCGATGAAGGCCTGCGGCGTGCTCTTGCAGCCGCCGCGCTTGCCGACGTGAACGATGCGCGCGCCGGGCCGTGCGTAGCTGGCCAGGATCTCGTCGCTCACCAGGTCGTCGACCAGCAGCACCGTGGCCGCCTGGATCGCCTTGACGGCCTTGATCGTCAGCAGCTCGGGATCGCCCGGGCCGGCGCCCACCAGCGTACAGCTGCCTTGGGAGAAGGAAAGATGGCTCATGCGTGCTCCATGCCTCGGGTCAGTTGCAGGACTTGTTGCACCTGCTGGGTGATTGCCGCCGGCGCCGGCGCCGTGCCGTCCAGGACGCGGCGCGTGTAGTCGGCCGTGGTCTGGACATCGATTTCCGCCGGCAGGCCAGGAACCTCGGACAGTGTTCCGGGCTGCTGCGCCTGCAGCGAGATGCGCCGCCCCCGCACGAAGCCATCGACCTGCGCGGTGCGGCGGGGGTCGGCCACGCTTTCGCCCTCGAGCCCGCGCGAGAGCAGGGCGTTCATGCCGAGCAGCTCGAAGGTTGCGGCCATCGATTCCGCATAGGCCGGGTGCGTGTAGCTGCCGACCACCACGCAATCGCCTTCGCAGGGCTGCATCAGCTTGACCACGCTGTGGCCGGGATTGCGCAGGCCCACCACGCGGCGCACGTCGAGCAGGCGCTTGAGGCCGGGGCTGAGCAGCCCTGTCGGCGCGAACACCACCTCGCCGTCGGCGATGGGCCGCACGCGCTCGAGCGGCTGCACGTCGAGGGCGGCGAGCACGTTGGAGGCCAGGACCCGCGCGGATTCGGTGGCCGCGCCGTGCACCAGCACGGGCAGCCCTTCGCGCGCCAGCAGCAGCGCGAGCAGGGGCGTGAGCACGGGCAGCCGGCGTGCGCCGTTGTAGCTGGGCAGCACCACCAGCGGCCGGCCCGTGGCCGGGAAGCGCGCGAGCCGGGCGTGCGTCGCATCGAGAAAGCCCGCCATCTCCTCGGGCGTCTCGCCCTTGATGCGCATGGCCAGGCAGAAGGCGCCGGTCTCCAGGTCGGTCACGCTGCCGTCGAGCACCTGGCCGAACAGGTCGCAGGCCTGCTCGCGGTCGAGCGGCTTGGCGCCGCGCGCGCCGCGGCCGATTTCCTTGATGTAGTGGCTGATTCCCATGGGTGCGCGAATTGTCCTGCAAGCCTTATGCCGCACGGCGGGGTTGCTTATGCCCCGGCGTGCAGCAGGGACGAGGGGTGTGCCGTGCATCGATAGCCTCATGCGGCGCTCGCCAGTGCCGGGCTCGCCCGCACCATGCGCTTGAGCTCGGGCAGGCAGGAGCCGCAGTTGGTGCCGCACTTCAGCGCGCCCTGCAGCGCGCCGAGGCGCTCGCCGTCCGAACCGGGGGTGTCCGCCAGCCGTTCCTCGATGGCGGTCTGCGTGATGCCGAAGCAGCTGCAAATGGTCTTGCCCCGCGCGGCGATGCCGGTGGGGGCCGTTGCGCCCGGCTTCAGCAACTGGCGGCCGTAGGCCTGTGCGGGCAGTCGGTCCTGGAGGATCGCCTTGATCCAGGCCTCGGCGCGCGTGTCGCCGGCCAGCAGGAAGGCTTCGAGGCGCGCGTCCTCGCCGTCGCGGACCAGCCGCGCCGCCCGCCGCTGGCCGTGCTTCCTGTCGGCATAGCGCAGGCTGTCGGCGCCATCGAGCGCGAACAGCGCCTCGATGCGGGCCAGCAGCTCGTCGGGAGGCGCCTCGTACGCGGCGGCGCGCAACAGCACGCCGGTGCGTTCCGGTCCGCCACCCTGCAAGGCGCCGCCGGCACCGAAGGGCACGCAGCTCGCGAAGGCGAAGGAGGGCATCAGCGCGCGCAAGGCCTCACGCACGCGCAGGGCCGCGTCCTCGGGCAGCCAGCCCACCGCCAGCAGGGACCAGGGAAGCTCGGCCTTGAGGATCTTCACGGCCGCGTGCTTGAGCTCGGGCTGTTTCGAATCGGGGCAGAAGGCCGGCGTGGTGAGTGCGTTGACCCCGGCCAGTCGCTCCCCGGTGCTGGAACAGCCGCTGAGGTATTCGCCGCCCCAGTGCATGGCGATGAAGGCCTGGCTCAGGCCGATGTCCGTGCTGCCGGCCACGGGCAGCACGATCGAGCCGCGCCGCGAGGTGACGTGCACCAGCTCGCCTTCGCGCAGCTGGCGCCGCGCCATGTCCTGCGGGTGCATCTGAACCGAGGGCTCGGGCACGTGGCCGAACAGCCGGCCCAGGGTGCCGGTGCGGCTCATGCCGTGCCACTGGTCGCGCAGGCGGCCGGTGGTGAGGGAGAAGGGATGGCGTGCATCGCGCGGCTCGGCCACCGGCTTGTAGGCGACATCGGCGAAGCGCGCGCGGCCGTCGGGCGTGGGGAATACGCCGTCCTCGTAGAGTCGCGCGCGGCCGGCGGATTCGCCTTCGCGCAGCGGCCACTGCCGTGGCGCGGCGTCCAGCATGGCGTAGCTCATGCCGGTGATGTCGAGGTCGCGGCCGCGGGTGCTTTCGCGATGCTCGTTCCACACCGATTCGGCGTCGACGTAGGGAAAGAGCGTGTCCGTGCGCCCGAGCCGCGCTTCGAGCCGGCGCGCGAAGTCGGCGGCGATCGCCCAGTCGTCGCGCGTCTCGCCGGGGCGCGCCACGGCATTGCGCACGCGCGAGATGCGGCGCTCGCTGTTGGTGACGGTGCCGTCCTTCTCGCCCCAGGTGGTGGCCGGCAGCAGCAGGTCGGCAAATGAGCAGGTGGCGGTGGTCGAGAAGGCCTCCTGCACCACCACGAACTCGCAGCGCTCGAGTGCGCGCCGCACGGTGGCCTGGTCGGGCATGGACTGGGCCGGGTTGGTGCAGGCGATCCAGAGCGCGCGGATCTCGCCGTCGGCCGCGGCCTGGAACATCTCGACCGCCGTCCTGCCGGGCTTCTCCGGCACCAAAGGAACGCCCCACAGCGCGGCCACCTCCGCGCGGTGCGCCGGGTTGGCCAGATCGCGGTGTGCCGACAGCAGGTTGGCCAGGCCGCCCACCTCGCGCCCGCCCATCGCGTTCGGCTGGCCGGTCAGCGAGAAGGGGCCGGCGCCAGGCTTGCCGATCTGGCCGGTCGCGAGATGCAGGTTGATCAGCGCTGCATTCTTCGCAGTGCCCGAGCTGGACTGGTTGAGGCCCTGGCAGTAGAGGCTCAGCGTCGCGGCCGAGGTGGCGAAGAGGCGCGCCGCCTCCAGCAAATCCTCCTTGGAGATGCCGCACACCTGTGCCACGCGCTCCGGCGTGCAGTCGCGCACCGTGCGCTTGAGTTCGTCGAAACCGCTCGTGTGGGCCGCGATGTAGGCCGCATCGGTCCAGCCTTCCCACAGCATCAGGTGCAGCATGCCGTGAAAGAGCATCACGTCGGTACCGGGCTGCAGCGCCAGGTGTACGTCGGCGATCTCGCAGGTGTCGGTGCGGCGCGGGTCGGCCACGATGATCTTCATCGCCGGGTTGGCCGCCTTCGCATCCTCGATGCGGCGGAACAGGATCGGATGCGCCCAGGCCGTGTTGCTGCCGGTGATGAAGAGGCACTGCGCGTGCTGGAAGTCGTCGTAGCAGGCCGGCGGCGCGTCGGCCCCCAGCGTCTTCTTGTAGCCGGCCACCGCGCTGCTCATGCACAGGCGCGAGTTGGTGTCGATGTTGTTGGTGCCGATCAGGCCCTTGGCCAGCTTGTTGAAGACGTAGTAGTCCTCGGTGAGCAATTGGCCGGAAACGTAGAAGCCGACGGCATCGGGGCCGTGTTCGCGAACGACCTGGGCGAACTTGTCGACGGCCGTGCCGAGGGCCGCATCCCAGCCGATGGCCTCGGGGGCGGCTCCGCGTTCGGCGCGCCGCATGGGCTGCAGCAGGCGCGTCTGCCGCGTGACCGCCGCGCTGGCCGTCAGGTGCAGGGTCGATCCCTTCGTGCACAGGCGGCCGAAGTTCGCCGGGTGATCCGGGTCGCCGCGCACGCCGGTGATCTGCGCGCCATCGGACTCGATGATCACGCCGCAGCCCACCCCGCAGTACGGGCAGGTGGAGCGGGTTTCTTTCATGGCCGTATGCCTTCCGCGCCTACGCGCCTTGGGGTGCCTGCACGTCGAAGCTCTCGTCGCCCAGCTTGCCGGCCGTCGCAGCGCCGGGGCCCGCGCGAGGCGGGGCCAGGTCGAGCGCCAGCGTCGCCAGTTCGTGTGCGTCCAACATGACCTGATCGCCTTCGACCTTGCACGCGAAGCGTGGCGTGCAGCCGTCGTCCGGCGCCTTGGCGCACCCGTCGTCGAGCCCGATCGCCCAGTTGTGCAGCGGACAGGCCACGCTGGTGCCGAACACGATGCCCTGCGACAGCGGACCGCCCTTGTGCGGGCAGCGGTCGAGCAGTGCGAACACCTGGTTCTCGGCATTGCGGAACACGGCGACGTCGATGCCGTCGCTCCGGGCCACGCGGCGGGCGCCCAGCACGGGGATGTCGTCGACGCGGCAGATGGCTTTCCATTCACTCATGGTCGCGGTCCTTTCAGGCGGTTTGGGCGGCGGTGTCCACCACGGCCACGGGCGTGAACTGCCGCACGTCGACCGAGGCCTGGCTGGACTCGAACCACGGATCGGGCTCGCCGTCGAGCGCGAACTGCAGCCGCTCCCACAGGGCCTGGCGGCCCTCAGCGTCCTCGACGATGCGCTTCTTCACGTAGTCCAGGCCCACGCGCCCGATGTAGTGCACCGTGCGCTCGAGGTACCAGCCCTCCTCGCGATAGAGCTGCAGGAATGCGCCCGCGTACGCCATCACCTCCGCCGAGGTCTTGAGCTTGACCAGGAACTGCGCCACCTCGGTCTTGATGCCGCCGTTGCCGCCCACGTAGATCTCCCAGCCCGAATCGACGCCGATCACGCCCACGTCCTTGATGCCGGCCTCGGCGCAGTTGCGCGGGCAGCCCGAGACGGCGAGCTTGACCTTGTGCGGCGCGTACATGGCCCACAGGGCGCGCTCCAGGTCCTTGCCCATCTGGGTCGAGTCCTGGGTGCCGAAGCGGCACCACTCGCTGCCCACGCAGGTCTTCACCGTGCGCAGCGACTTGGCGTAGGCGAAGCCCGAGGGCATGCCGATGTCCTTCCAGACGTTGGCCAGGTCCTCCTTCTTCACGCCCAGCAGGTCGATGCGCTGGCCGCCGGTGACCTTGACGGTCGGGATCCGGTACTTGTCGGCCGCATCCGCGATGCGCCGCAGCTCGTCGGGCGTGGTATGGCCGCCCCACATGCGAGGGATCACCGAGTAGGTGCCGTCCTTCTGGATGTTGGCGTGGCTGCGCTCGTTGATGAAGCGGCTCTGCGGGTCGTCCTTCGCCTCCTTCGGCCAGGTCGAGATCAGGTAGTAGTTGACTGCCGGCCGGCAGCTGGAGCAGCCGTTGGGCGTGCGCCAGCCCAGGCCGCGGTAGACCTCGGCGTGGGTGAGCCAGTGCTCCTTGCGGATCGCATCGCGCACGTCCTGGTGGCTGGCCTCGGTGCAGCCGCAGAGGGCCTTCTTCTTCGGCGCGGCCGAGTAGTCGCCGCCGGCGGTGAACATCAGGATCTGCTCCACCAGCCCGGTGCACGACCCGCAGGAGGCGCTCGCCTTGGTGTGCTTCTTGACCTCTTCCAGCGTGAACAGGCCCTTGTCCTTGATCGCCTTGCAGATGGTGCCCTTGTTGACGCCGTTGCAGCCGCAGACCTCGGCGTCGTCCGGCATGCTGGCTGCCTTGCTGTGGCCCTCGTGGCCGGTATCGCCGATGTTCGACTCGCCGAACATCAGCTTGTCGCGGATGTCGTTCACGCTGCGCCCGTCGCGCAGCAGCTTGAAGTACCAGCTGCCGTCCACCGTGTCGCCGTAGAGGCAGGCACCGACCAGCTTGTCTTCCTTGATCACGAGCTTCTTGTAGACGCCGCCGAAGGGATCGCTCATCACGATCTCCTCGCAGCCGTCGCCGCCCATGAAGTTGCCGGCGGAGAAGAGATCGATGCCGGTCACCTTGAGCTTGGTGGAGGTGAGCGAGCCCGAGTAGCGCCCGATGCCGAAGTGCGCCAGGTGGTTGGCCGCCACCTTGGCCTGCTCGAACAGCGGCGCGACCAGCCCGTAGGCGATGCCGCGATGGGCCGCGCATTCCCCCACCGAGTAGATGCGCGCGTCGGTCACTGTCTGCATGGTGTCGTTGACCACGATGCCGCGATCGCAGTGCAGGCGCATCTTCTGCGCGAGTTCGACGTTGGGGCGGATGCCCACCGCCATCACCACCAGGTCGGCCGCGGCTTCGGTGCCGTCCTTGAAGCGGATCGCCTTGACGCGGCCGCTCTTGCCGTCATCGCTGTCGCCGACCAGCTCCTGCGTCTGCGCGCCGATCATGAATTGCAGCCCGCGGTCCTCCAGCGACTTCTGCAGCAGCTTGCCTGCGACGTCGTCGAGCTGGCGCTCCATCAGCCACGGCATCACGTGCACCACCGTCACGTTCATGCCGCGCAGCATCAGGCCGTTGGCGGCTTCCAGGCCCAGCAGGCCGCCGCCGATGACGACCGCGTTCTTGTGCGTCCTGGCGGTCTCGATCATGTAGTCGGTGTCGGCGATGTCGCGGTAGGCGATCACGCCCTGCAGGTCCTTGCCGGCCACCGGCAGCATGAAGGGGTTGGAGCCGGTGCACATCAGCAGCCGGTCGTACTCGGCCTCGGTGCCGTCCTCGGCGCGCACGATGCGCTTGACGCGGTCGACTTCGACCACCTTCTTGCCGGCATGCAGGGTGATGTTGTTCTCGGCATACCACTCCCAGCTGTTGAGGATGATCTCGTCCACCGTCTGCTCCCCGGCCAGCACCGGCGACAGCAGGATGCGGTTGTAGTTGGGATGCGGCTCTGCGCCGAAGACGGTGATGTCGTAGAGCTCCGGCTCGATCTTGAGCAGCTCCTCGACGGTGCGCACGCCGGCCATGCCGTTGCCGACCATCACGAGTTTCATCTTCTTCATGGGGTGGACCTTTCTGGACTCAAGCAAAGTGGTTGTGCATGGCGTAGTGCGTAGACAATCGCGCGCCATGAGCTTCGAGGTGGAAATCGGCTACAGCAGCCATCGCGGGCCGCGCCCGCAAAACGAGGACTTCGCCGGCGCGGTGCATGCGCCGCGCGGCGAGGAGTCGCGTGGGCTGATCGCGGCCATTGCCGACGGCGTCTCTTCCGGCGGCCATGGGCTGGAGGCGGCGCAGACCACCGTGATCGGCCTGCTGGGCGACTACTTCGCCACGCCCGACACCTGGGAGCCGACCGTGGCCATGGACCGCCTGATCGCGGCCCAGAACGCCTGGCTGGCCGATCACAACCGGCGCCGCCGCCACGACAGCGCCATGACCACGCTGACCGCGCTGGCCCTGCACGGGCAGAGTTACACGCTGGCCCACGTGGGCGACACGCGCGCCTGGCGCGTGCGCAAGGGCGAGGGTGCGGCCACGCCGCTGACGATCGACCATGCGCTGGACCATCCCGACCTGCGCAGTCGCCTGACGCGCGCCGTGGGCCTGGACGACCACGTGCGGGTCGACTACCTGCAGGGCGAGCTGCGCGTGGGCGACTGCTTCGTGCTCAGCACCGATGGCGTGCACGGCGTGCTCAAGCCGGCGCGCGTGGCCGAGCTCGCGCTCGCCACCGGCGCGCAGCAGGCCAGCGACGCGCTGGTCGATGCCGCCATCGCGGCCGGGACCCGCGACAACGCGACCGCGCTGGTCATCCGCGTGCTGGGCCTGGATGCGCGCCAGCTGCACGACGAGCTCGGTGATGCACGCCGGCTCGCGCCGCCTCCGGCGCTGAAGGTGGGCGATGTACTGGACGGCTACGCGATCACCGCGCTCGTGGCCGACACCGGCGTGCACCGGCTCTACCAGGCGCGCCATCTGCAAAGCCGCGCGCTGGTGGCGCTCAAGACCCTGCACCCTTCGCGTGCCAGCGACCCCGAGGAACGCGCCATGCTGGCGCACGAGGCCTGGCTGGGCCTGCGGGTGGGCGCCGTCCGGCTGCCCGAAGGCGCCCGCACCGCAGCCGAAGGCGAAGGTGGTGCAATGAACGCTCGTGGCGAGCGCGGTTTCGTGCGCGTGCACGAGCGCGCCGGCGATGCCAGCGCGCTCTACACCGTGTTCGACTGGCATGGCGGCCGCACCATCGAACAGATGATGCAGGCCGGCACGCGGCCGACGGTCGCCGAGGTGGTCGCGGCAGCGGTCCAGATCTGCAAGGCCCTGGGCCGGCTGCACCGCCACGGCGTGGTCCATCGGGACATCAAGCCCGGCAACCTGCACCTGGGCGACGACGGCTGCTGGCGCATCCTTGACCTCGGCGTGGCGCTCTCGGGCCGCGAGGGCGCGGCGCAGCGCGAGTTGCATGCGGGCACGCCCAGCTTCATGAATCCGGAGCAATGGGAGGGCGCTGCGCCCGACGCCGGCAGCGACCTGTTCGCACTCGGCGTGGTGCTCTACCAGTGGCTGGGCGGGCGCCTGCCTTACGGCGAGATCGAGCCCTACCAGGTCGCGCGCTACCGGCGCGATCCGGGCGCCCTGTCGCGCATCCGGCCCGACGTGCCGATGTGGCTCGACCACCTGGTGCGCAAGGCCGTGGCCCGCGATCCGCACCAGCGCTTCGAGACCGCCGAGGAAATGCTGCTGGCGCTCGAGCGCGGCGCCGCCCGTCCGGTTGGCGCGCCGGCCTCCACGCCGCTCGTGCGCCGCGATCCGGCCCTGCTGTGGAAGATCGGCCTGGCCGCGTCCCTGCTGCTCAACGCGCTGCTCGTCTACTGGCTGCTGTTCCTGCCGCGCTGAGCGGGGGAGGGAAACGGCATCGCGCATGGTCGTCACCGTCCGGCGCTGCGGCGCATCGGGCGAACCGGCCGGTCGGCCTGGTGGCTCGCGGTGTGCGGGCTGGTGCGCGCGCGGCCCCCTTTTTCTGCCCAGGTCCGCGTCCAGCGGATCTGCATGACCCGCATCACCCCGAGCATCACCACGGCCAGCGCCGCGAACAGCACGAAGCCCCAGGTGTAGCTGCCGAGGTACTGCTTCGACAGACCCATTGCATTGGGCACCAGGCCGCCGCCCAGGGCGCCGATCTCGCCGATCATCGAGCCGGCCACCGCCGTGGTGGTGGGCCAGCGCAGCGGAACCAGCTGGAACAGCGCGCCGTTGCCCGCGCCCAGGGCCGCGAAGCAGACGATCATCAGCAGCGTGGTCAACACCAGCGAGCTCGAAGTGAAGCCGATCAGCGCGAGCGTGACGGCCGACACCAGCAGCACCAGCGTCAGCGTGTTGACTCCGCCCCAGCGGTCGGAAATCCAGCCGCCCATCACGCGCACCGCCGCGCCCATGAAGGCGGCCAGCATCGTCAGCTGGCCCGCCTGCACCTTGCTCACGCCGAACTGGTCGTAGTAGTAGGAAGGCAGGAAGGTGGTGAGGCCGATGAAGCCGCCGAAGGTGATGCCGTAGATCAGGCTGAACGCCCAGCCGTCCTTCTCGAACATGCAGGCCACGTGCTCGCGCAGGCTCGCGTGGCTGTCGACGTCCGGCGGCTCCTGCGCGAACAGCACCATCACCGCCATCGGGACCAGGATGGCCACCGCCGCCACGCCATAGACCGCCTGCCAGCCGAGCCATTGCGCCAGCGGAGGCGCGACCAGCACCGACAGCGCCGTGCCCACGTTGCCGGCGCCCACGAGACCCATGGCCAGGCCTTTGTTCTGCGGGGGAAAGGAGCCCGAGCCCAGCGACAGCGCCACGCCGAAGCTGGCGCCGGCGATGCCCAGCAGCACGCCCATCGCCAGCAGGTCGTTGAAGCTGTGCACCATGAAGAAGCCGAACAGCATCGCCACCGCGATCAGGCCCATCTCCACCAGCGTCGCGTTCTTGCGGCCGATGTACTGGGACAGGATGCCGAGCGGAAAGCGCATCAATGCGCCGGCAATGATGGGGATCGACAGCATCAGCCCCTTCTGCGCGGCGTTCAGCTGGAAGCTCTCGCTGATGAACGGCGCCATCGCACCGTTCAACACCCAGATGCAGCACGAGAACATGAAGTAGAAGAAGGCCGCGAAGAGGGTGGGGGCGTGGCCGGAGCGCAGGAAAGACTTGAAGCTGGTCATGGCGGTGGCGATGCGAAAAAGCATCCGCGCAACCTTGGCGCGGCCGCGTGGATGGGCAATGAATTGGGAGCGTCCCGCCGGGAGCCGGCGGAATGGACTGGGGGTGAGCGAGCCCCCGCGGGACCCGGGCCGGCATGGAGGCCGACGACGTCACCAAAGCGGTGCTTCGTTACACCGCGTGGGTCATCACGCAAGAGGCGTGCCTGCCGCTGCGCTCCCGCTTCGCCTATGCTGCGACCGCCTGCATTGTTCGCAATCCACCTTCCATGATCCGACTGCTGCTCGTCCTGCCCGATCCCGATGCCGAGGCCCCGCCCGAAGCGCTGCGCCAGGTTCTGGCCGACGCCGATGCGGCGGCCATCGGATGGGCGAGCTGCGACACGATGGTGCAGGAGGCCGCGATGCTCGCACCGCAGCAGGTACTGTTCTACAGGCCTGCGTCTGTTGCCCGCCTGCAGGCCGCGCTGCAGGCCTGGGCCGGTGCGCCGCCGCACCCCGTCGTCGTGGTCAGCGAGCCGCTGTCCCCGCAGGTGCACGAGGAACTGGTAGGCCTGGGCGTGCACGCCTGGGCCTGCGCCGACGCAATGGATGCACCCGGCCTGCATGCCCTGCTGGCGCGGGCGCGAGCGCGCTGGCAGCGCGAGGCCGCGCTGCGCGACACCTTGGTGCGTTCGCTGGCCCATCTGGACGAGCGCAAGTGGGTGGACCGCGCCAAGGGCCTGCTGATGTCGGCCCGCGGCATCGGCGAGGATGCCGCCTTCGGCCTGCTGCGCGGCGCCGCGATGCACGCCAACCTGCGCGTCGGCGAGCTGTCGCGCTCGGTGGTGGAGGCGGCGCAGTGGGCCGACGCCATCAACCGCGCCGGCCAGCTGCGCATGCTGTCGCAGCGGCTGGTGCGCCTGGCGGCGCAGGTGCTGGCGAACGTGGAGGTGCGGCGCAGCCGCGCGCTGCGGGCGGAGTCGATCGAGCGGGTGAAGGACAACCTCGATCATCTGGCCGGCCTCCCGCTGGATGCGACGAGCGTGCAGGCGCTGGCGGGCGTGCGTTCGGCCTGGGAGGCCTTGGACGGCGCGCTGTCGGCGCGGCTGTCGCAGGCCGCGCTTGCGGCCATCGATGCGAGCGCCGAGGCCCTGCTGAGCGCCGCCGAGGCGCTCACCGACTCGCTCGAATCCTCGGGGGGACGCAGGGCCTTGCGCATCGTCAATCTCTGCGGCCGGCAGCGCATGCGCGTGCATCGGCTCGCAAAGGATGCGCTGCTCGCCGCGATGCTGCCCGGCGGCGCGTGGAGCGCGCACCTGGCTTCGACCATGGACGCCTTCGAGACCTCGCTGCTGGAGCTGGAACGCGCGCCGTTGAGCTCGCCCGAGATCCGCGCGGCGCTCAGCGGCGCGCGCGACGAGTGGCTGAGGCTGGTGCGCGGCGTGCGCCAGGCCGAGCGGGCCGAGGGCCGTGCCGAACTGGTGCGCGCCAGCGAGGTGCTGGCGGAGACCTTCGACCGGCTCACCGCTTCATACGAACACAGCCTGCAGGTCATCATGTCCTGACGACATGGGCTCGCCCCCAGGTTGGCTCACTTCGTGTAGCCGCCCACCCCCTACCGGGGGCAACACCAGCGGCCCGGCAAAGCCGGTTCCGCGGTGTTCCCCGAACAGGCCCGGCTTCGTCGGCCGCGAATTTCATGGCTGATCAGGCCGCGGCCTTCTCCACGTGCGCCTGGCGCGTGTAGAGAAAGTCGATCACGGCCTTGCGGGCGTGAACGTAGACCGGGTCCTCCGCGAGCTCGACGCGGTTGCGCGGGCGCGGCAGGTCGACGGCCAGCACCTCGCCGATGGTCGCGGCCGGGCCGTTGGTGAGCATCACGATGCGGTCGGACAGGAGCACCGCCTCGTCCACGTCGTGCGTGACCATGACCACGGTGCTGTGCGTCTTCGCGACGATGGCCAGCAGCTCGTCCTGCAGCTTGGCGCGTGTCAGCGCGTCGAGGGCTCCGAAGGGCTCGTCCATCAGCAGGACCTTGGGTTCCATAGACAGCGCACGGGCGATGCCCACGCGCTGCTTCATGCCGCCCGAGATCTCGCCGGGGCGTTTCTGCGCGGCCGCGGTGAGGCCGACAAGCGCGAGGGCGGCCGCGGTGCGCGCCTTGAGCTGCGCCTTGTTCTCGGTGGCCGAGAACACGCGCTCCACCGCGAGGTAGATGTTCTCGTAGCAGCTGAGCCAGGGCAGCAGCGAATGGTTCTGGAACACCACCCCGCGCTCGGGGCCGGGGCCCTTGATCTCGCGATTGGCGCACAGCATTGCGCCTTGCGTGGGCGTGGTCAGCCCGGCGATCAGGTTCAACAGCGTGGACTTGCCGCAGCCCGAATGCCCAATCAGCGTGATGAACTCGCCCTTGGCGACGTGAAGGTTGATGTCGCGCAGCGCCAGGAAGCTGCCCTTGGGAGTCTTGAAGCGCTGCTCGACGCCCTCGATCTGGATGAACTTCTGGTCACTCATGTCTTCACCTCTTCGAACGTGAATGCGGTGGCGATCCGGATCAGGGCGAACTCGAGCACCAGCCCGACGATGCCGATCACGAAGATCGCGATGATGATGTTGGCGACGTTGAGGTTGTTCCATTCGTCCCAGACCCAGAAGCCGATACCGACGCCGCCGGTCAGCATCTCGGCCGCGACGATCACCAGCCAGGCGGTGCCGACCGCGAGGCGCACGCCGGTGAGCATGTAGGGCAGCACCGCAGGGAACAGGATGCGGGTGAGGATCTTCCATTCGGAAAGATCGAGCACCCGCGCCACGTTCATGTAGTCGCTGGGCACGCGCTGCACGCCCACTGCGGTGTTGATGATCATGGGCCAGATCGAACAGATGAAGATGGTCCAGATGGCAGCCGGGTTGGCGCCCTTGAAGACCAGCAGCCCGATCGGCAGCCAGGCCAGTGGCGACACCGGGCGCAGCAGGCTGATCAGCGGATTGAACATGCGCGCCAGGAAGCCGAAGCGCCCGATCGCGAAGCCGGCCGGGATGCCGACCACGGCGGCCAACCCGAAGCCCAGCGCAACTCGCTGGAGCGAGGACAGCACGTTCCAGCCCACGCCCTGGTCGTTGGGGCCCTTGCTGTAGAACGGATCGCTGAACACGGTCAACGCCTGCTGCCAGACGGCGCCTGGCGAGGGGAAGCCGGTGGTGCTCTTCAGCGCCACGAGTTCCCAGATCAGGACCAGCAATGCGAAGCCCATGATCGGCGGCAGTACGCGTAGCCAGATCCAGCTGAAGTCGTGCGGCGGACGAGCGGGGGGCGCGGGCGCGGCCGCGCCATCCTGCATGGCCGGCGCCGCGACAGCGGCAGGCTGGATCGGGCTGCGCGATGCCGGGGCGCTCGATACGCGCGTATCAAGGGGTGAATGGAAGACGGCGCTGACCATGGTGCGCTCCTCAGGCATGAACCTTGAACGAATCGGCGTACTTCTTCGGATCCTTGCCATCCCAGACCACGCCGTCCGAGAGCTTGCTTGTGCGCATCGGGTCCTTGGGCACGCTGACCTTCATCGCCGAGGCGACGTCCTTGTACAGGTCTATCTGGTTGATCTGCCTGGCAATGGCCAGGTAGTCGGGGTGCTCCTTGAGGAGGCCCCACCGCTTGTGCTGCGTAAGGAACCACATGCCGTCAGACAGGTAGGGGAAGTTCACGGCGCCGTCGTCGAAGAACTTCATATGGTTCGGGTCGTCCCAGGTCTTGCCGAGACCGTTCTCGTAGCGGCCGAGGATGCGCTGGTTGATGGCGTCGGCGCTGGTGTTGATGTAGGACTTCTCGGCCACGACGTCTGCCATCTTGGCCTTGTTCTGGAGGTTGGCGTCGATCCATTTGCTCGCCTCCATGACCGCCATCATCACGGCACGGCAGGTGTTGGGATTGGCCTTCACGAACTCGCCACGCGTACCCAGGACCTTCTCGGGATGGTCTCTCCAGATGTCCTGCGTGGTGATGGCGGTCACCCCGATCTTGTCGATGATCGCGCGCTGGCCCCAGGGCTCGCCGACGCAGAAGCCGTCCATGTTGCCGACGCGCATGTTGGCCACCATTTGCGGTGGCGGCACGACGATGACCTTCGCGTCCTTGACGGGGCTGATATCGGCCGAGGCCAACCAGTAGTTGAGCCACATGGTGTGGGTGCTCGTTGGAAAGGTGCCGGCAAAGGTGTACTCGCGCTTGTCCTTGGCCATCAGCTTGGCGAGCGAGGCGGCATCGACAGCGCCCTTGTCGGCCAGCGCCTTCGACAGCGTGATGGCCTGGCCATTGCGATTCAGGCCCATCAGCACGGCCATGTCCTTCTTGGGTCCACCGACGCCGACGTGCACGCCGTAGACCAGTCCGTAGAGCACATGGGCCATGTCGAGCTCGCCGTTGACCAGCTTGTCGCGCACGCCGGCCCAACTCGCTTCCTTGCTGGGCACGATCTTCACGCCGTACTTCTTGTCGATGCCCAGCACCGAGGCCATCACCACGCTGGCGCAGTCGGTCAGCGGGATGAAGCCGATCTTGACCTCCGCCTTCTCGGGCTTGTCGGAGCCCTGGGCCCAGACGGCGGCACGCAGGGCGGGGTCGAGCCCGACGGCGCCAACGGCAGCGGCCTGCAGGACGCGGCGGCGGCTCAGTTTCGGTTTCAGCAGTTCGTTCATGGGGCGCACTCCGAGGATGAAAGACGGGAAGGCAAAAACAAAAAGGCGTCCGCACCATGCACGGGCCGCTCGAAACGAGCCCTTGCAGGATGGGGACGCCTTTGTCCGGTTCGGTGGGCCGCACCCGCCGTTGGATGCCGCCTGCCTGAGGCCTTGCGGGCCTACGCGAGTTCTCTATGCAAAGTGCATGCCATGCCTGAAAAGTCCTGGATTGCTATCGATTCAATAGCGGGTAGGGCCGATGTCGAAAGGCCTCCAGGCCGAATGGTTTGCAACCCCCCGCTGGGCACGCTTGTTGTGCAGCGCACCATTCCAGGCCCCCATGCTCAGCGCACGGGATCGCCCGGCAGGTACTCGGCCATCGAGAGCACCGATTCGGCCACCTCGATCAGGCGCCGCCCCTGGCTCATCGCGGTCCGCCGCAACATCTTATGGGCCTCTTCCTCGCTGAGACGGCGGTGCGCCATCAGGAGACCCTTGGCGCGTTCCACCAGCTTGCGTTCATTGAGGGCGGCGCGCACGGTCTCGAGCTCGTCCCCCATGGCCTGCAGGCGGTGGGATTGCTCCTGCACCATCTCGAGCACCGAGCGTTCCAGTTGGCGGCCGATCGGAGCGGTCGCAGCCAGGGTGCGCGGCTGGCTGCTGCGCATGTCGCCGGGCGGCAGCTCGTCGAGGAAGGCCGCGGCGGCCGCGACGGGCTCGACCGTCAGCTGGGCGAACAGCGCTTCGTGGGCCTGCAACTCGGCCCGGGCGCGCGTCGTCTTCTGCTCGCAAAGCAGGCGCAGGTCGGCGGCCAGGCGCTCCTCGATGGCCTGCATGGCGTCGATGCGAAGGGAGCAGCAGTCGAACCAGACCTGGCTCAGCTCCGCATCCAGGCTCACGCCCGCGGGCGCCGCGCAGGCGACGCGCCGCAGGCGCTCCTGCTCGGCCAGTTGAGGGGCGGACTGGCCGGCGCGCCAGAGTTCGGCTAGGGTCGCGCCCGAGAACTCGACGAAGACCTGGAAGCAGCGCTCCTGCGACTCGATGAGGTGGAGCCATTGCTGCTGGCGCGCGCCGTCGTTGCAGCCGGAGGCGAAGGCCGCAGCGCCGCAGGCGCGTTCCTGGCCGGCGAATTCCTTGCCTTGCATGAAATGGAACATCGCCACCAGCAGGCGCGAGATTTCCGGGTCGGTGGCGCCATCCGCGGCCTCGAAGACCACCGCCAGCAGCCCGGTGACCAGCTTGACGAAGGCAGCCGTGGCGGCGGCGGCCGAGAGCTCCATCGCGCCGATGCGGCGGCGCAGCTCGGGCAGCGCGTCCAGGCCGGGCAGGACCCAGGCGATCCGGCTGAACAGGCGCGCGCCGTTGCCGAGGCGAAGCGCCTCGGTGTCGAGCTGGTCGAAGGCGCTGCGCACGGCCTGCTCCGCGCGCAGGCAGGCGGCGATCTGCGCTTCATGCTGCGCCACGAAGCGCCGGCCGCCCGAGGCCAGCAGGACGTTCGAGATGCCGCGTTCGCGCTGCAGCGCATGGACCAGGCGGCCAATGGTGGCCACGAGCGCGCTGGTGCGGCCGAGTTGATCGAGTTCGTCGATCTCGCAGCGCAGCGCGGCGATCAGAAAACTCAGTCCGGACTTCATGTGGGTGAGGGCAGTGCGGGCGGGCCGGCGGCCCATCCCAAGGGCATGCAGCAACAATCGTGCCCCGATCGATCCGGGTCTACACTCGCGGCATGTTTGTACTGGGAATCGAATCGTCCTGCGACGAGACAGGCGTGGCGCTGGTCGAGTCGAGCGCCAGCGGCCTGCCGCGCCTGGTCGCCCACGCCCTGCACAGCCAGATCGCAATGCACCAGGCCTATGGCGGCGTGGTGCCCGAACTCGCGAGTCGCGACCACATCCGGCGCGTGCTCCCGCTGGCGCAGCAGGTGCTGTCGGAAGCCGGGCGCGGGTTGACCGATATCGACGTCGTCGCCTACACGCGCGGGCCGGGGCTGGCCGGCGCGCTACTGGTAGGTGCGGGCGTGGCCTGCGCCCTGGGGGCGGCCCTGGCCAAGCCGGTGCTGGGCGTGCATCACCTCGAGGGCCATCTCCTGTCGCCCTTCCTGAGTGCCGATCCGCCCGAATTTCCTTTCGTCGCGCTGCTGGTGTCCGGCGGGCACACGCAGTTGATGCAGGTGAACGGCGTGGGGCGCTACGAGCTGCTTGGCGAGACCATCGACGACGCGGCCGGCGAGGCCTTCGACAAGAGTGCCAAGCTGATGGGTCTGCCTTATCCCGGCGGCCCGTGGCTGGCCAAGCTGGCGGAGCAGGGCGATCCCGCCGCCTTCAAGCTGCCGCGGCCGCTGATGCA
Organism: Variovorax sp. RA8; assembly: GCF_901827175.1. Classification (NCBI taxonomy): domain Bacteria; kingdom Pseudomonadati; phylum Pseudomonadota; class Betaproteobacteria; order Burkholderiales; family Comamonadaceae; genus Variovorax; species Variovorax sp. RA8. The sequence goes on from NZ_LR594662.1 coordinate 2,909,060, forward strand.
CAGCGGCGATCTCGACTTTTCCTTTGCGGGGCTCAAGACAGCGGTGCTGACGCAGGTCCGCAAGCTCGGCGACGCGCTGGAAGCGCGCAAGGCCGACCTGGCGGCTTCGACCCAGGCGGCGATCGTCGAGGTGCTGCTGAAGAAATCCCTTCGCGCCCTCGAGCACAGTGGGCTGCAGCGCCTGGTGGTCGCCGGCGGCGTGGGGGCCAATCGCGAGCTGCGCGCGCAGCTGGATGCAGCTTGCGCAAAGCGTGGCGTGCGGGTGCACTACCCCGAGCTGCATCTTTGCACCGACAACGGCGCCATGATCGCGATGGCCGCCGCGATGCGCTTGCAGGCTGGCCTGCAGGCCGCTACGGATCGCTACGGCTTCGACGTCAAGCCGCGATGGCCACTGGCCTCGCTGGGTGTGCCGGAGCCGCAGTTCGGCTAGGCGCATGCCTGCGGGTGCTGTGCGAGGGCAGCGGCAGCACGTCGAGCATCTTGCGCCAGAGCTGCGACCACTGAGGCCAGTCGTGGCCCCCCTCGGTCGTGAACACGCGCCCGGCCGGCAGGGCGTCGGCAAGGAGGCGATGGTTGGCGGCGAAGCGGTCAGCCAGTCCGAAGCCGAGGTAGAGCGGCGGCAACTCCTTGGCCGGCTGGTCGGCGGCATATTGCTGAAGCCAGGGCCAGAGCTTGCGATCGACCTCCTGGTCCGGCGGAGGGCCCTCGGGCGCCTTCCAGGCGCGCAGGCCGCCGGCCTTGTGGATCTCGGCGCCCAGCGGGCGTCGCCCCAGGTAGGGGGCCAGCGCCACGATGCCGTCGACGGTGCCAGGCTTGGCCAGTTCGTGGATCAGGGCGCCGAAGCCGCCGATCGAGATGCCGACCAGCCAGAGCGACTTGTAGCCCAGGGCCCGCTGCGGCTGGAGGATGTCATGGTGCAGCCGTTCGATGAAGGTCTGGTCGTAGTAATAGGAGACGTCGGCATCGACCAGCAGGGCGTCCGCCGCCAAGTCGCGTTCCCGGACCGCACTGATGAAGCCTTCGCGTTCGAATTCCTCGGGCTTCAGAAAAGCGCCCGGCAGGAACACCAGCAGGGTGTCCGAGCGGGCGTCGTTGCTGGCAGGTTTCAGGTGCGTTTTCATGGGTGCTTCATCAAGCGCGTGTGACTTCTTTTTTTGCCGCATTCGCGGCCCGGCTCAGGCTCGCGAACTAGGAACAAAGCATTGAAAAAACGCCACAAATGTGACGTTCTTGGCACATATTTTGTGGTCAGGAATGAAAAAGGCCGGCAACAAAAAGTTACCGGCCCATTGAGAATGTTGTGTTTTAGCGCTTCGGAAACACCTTGTGCCCGCTCAGTGGATCGCCAATTGGGTCACATTGCTGACCGGGACTTGCTTGCCGAGCTTCAGGGTCAAGACGCCGTTCTCGAGTTTGGCCTCGCTGGCAGCGGCATCGATGTCCTGCGGCAACTCGTAGGCGGCCTTGAACTGGCGCTTGGCGTCGGCCTTGCTCTCGATGCGGACCACCGCACCTTCAATGCCGATCGTGAGGTCCTCGCGCGCGAAGCCCGGCACGTCGAGGGTCACCGTCCAGCTCTTGTCGTCCTGCTCGACGTTGAGCGAGCGGCGCGCGGCGACGAAGGTGTCGGCCACGAAGCGGTCGTACGCATTCGGCACAAAGCGGGGGGTACGAAGAACGGGGGCGAAAAACATGATGTGGTACTCCTGGATGAACACAATGGGGACAGGAAATGTGTGTCCCTTACACTGCGCGGCCTTTCAACAGAGTGCCGCTTGCCACCTCAATTAGGCGCGGGGGCAAGCGTTTCAAGATGAGTTCTTCCAGCTTTATTTGCCGTCGCTCGGCCTTGAAATTTGCGGCTGCGGCGCTATGCGCGGCCGCGGCATCGGCGACGTATGCGCAGCCTGCCGGACCGATCCGGCTGGCGCTGATCGAAAGCATGAGCGGGCCTTTCGCCAACACCGGCGAGGCGGTGTTCCGCAACCTGCTCTGGGCCGTGGAGCGCGTGAACGCGCGCGGCGGCGTCAAGCTGCCGGGCGGCGCGCGCTTCCTGCAGCTGGACCGGTACGACAGCAAGGGCCAGAACGAAGAGGCGCTGTCGGCGCTGCGCGCGGCAATCGACGACGGCGCGCGCATCGTGCTGCAGGGCAACTCGTCGGCCACGGCGGCGGCGCTGCTGGATGCGATCGAGAAGAACAACGAGCGCGATACCTCCCGCCGCGTGCTCTTCCTCAACTACTCGGCGGTCGACCCGGTGCTCACCAACGAGCGCTGCAGCTTCTGGCACTTTCGCTTCGACGCTCACGCCGACATGCGCGTCACCGCACTGATGGACGTGATGAAGAACGATGCCGCGCTCAAGCGCGTCTACCTGATCGGTCAGGACTACAGCTTCGGCCAATCGGTCCTGCGCGAGTCGAAACGCCAGCTCGCCCAACTGCGGCCGGACGTGCAGATCGTCGGCGAGGAACTGCATCCGATGGGCCGCGTGAAGGACTTCGCGCCCTATGCGAGCAAGATCCTCGCGAGCGGGGCGCAGGCGGTGGTCACGGGCAACTGGGGCAACGACCTCACGCTGCTGGTGAAGGCGGCGCGCGAGGCGGGCTTCAACGGGAGCTTCTACACGTTCTATGGCAATGCGCTCGGCGCGCCCGCGGCCATCGGCGATGCCGGCATAGGCCGGGTGGTTGCGGTCGCCGACTGGCTGCCCAATGTGCAGACGCGCGAATCCGAGAGCTTCTACCGTGCGTTCCGGGAACGCTTTCCCAAGCCGGCCGATGACTACGTGCACATGCGTATGCAACTGCTCGTCGAGGCTCTGGCGCAGGCCATCGAGCGCGCCGGCAGTGTCGACATCGTGGCGGTCGCTCGCGCGCTCGAGAAGGCCGAGGTCAGCCTGGCCGGCCAGGGTGGCCGCATGCGCGCCGCCGACCACCAGTTCCAGCAGGCCCTGGTGGTCGGCGTGATGGATCGGCAGGGCAGTCCCGGCGTGAAGTTCGACGTCGAGGGATCCGGCTACGGCTTCCGCGTGGTGCGCACCATTCCTGCCGAGCGCGCCGAGATGTCCACCAGTTGCAAGATGCAACGCCCCTGAACAGCAAGGAAAGAACCAAGATGCGCGAAGCCATCCACAACCTCGAAGCCTCCAAGATCCGCGAGGTCGCCAATGCCGGCATGGGCCGTGCCGACGTATTGGCCTTCTGGTTCGGCGAAGGCGACGAGGTGACGCCGGAACCGATCCGCCGGGCGGCCATCGAGTCGCTGCAACAAGGCGAGACTTTCTATGCCCACAACCTCGGGCTGCCTGAGCTGCGCGAGGCGGTCGCACGCTATATGAGCGGGCTCCATCCGGCCATCGATGCGGGGCGCATTGCCATCACGTCGGGCGGCGTGAGCGCCCTGATGCTGGCGGTGCAGGCCCTGGTCGACGCCGGGGACGAGGTGGTGGCGGTCACGCCGGTGTGGCCCAACCTGATGGCGCAGCCCGCGATTCTGGGTGCGCGCCTGCGCAGTGTGCCTCTGGTGCCGAGGGAGGGACAGTGGACGCTGGACCTGGATGCGCTGCGCGCGGCCGTGACGTCCGCGACCAAGCTGCTGATTCTCAACGCGCCCAACAACCCGACCGGCTGGACTCTGACGCGCGCCGAGCAGCAGGCGATCCTCGACCATTGCAGGCAGACGGGCACCTGGATCCTGGCCGACGAGGTCTACGAGCGCCTCTACTACGAGCCGACGTCCAACGGATGCGCGCCCAGCTTCCTCGACGTGGCGGCGCCGGATGACCGGCTGGTGGTGGTCCACAGCTTCTCGAAGAGCTTCCTCATGACTGGCTGGCGCCTCGGCTGGCTGGTATTGCCGCCGGCGATGGTGGACGGCATGGGCAAGCTGATCGAGTTCAACACCTCCTGCACCAGCGTGTTCACCCAGCGCGCGGGCATCGCGGCGCTCGCGCACAGCGCGGAGATCACGCCGGGCGTGGTGGCACACCTGAAAACCTGCCGCGACACGCTGGTGCCCCTGCTGGCCGGGCTCCCCGGTGTGCAGGTCGCGCCGGCGCGCGGGGGCATGTACGCGTTCTTCCGTCTCGAGGGGTTCGACGATTCGCTGGTGCTGGCCAAGCGCCTGGTGGCCGAGGCTGGGCTCGGCCTGGCGCCCGGCAACGCCTTCGCGCCGGAGGCGCAGGGCTGGCTGCGTTGGTGCTTTGCGTCCAAGGATCCGCAGCGCCTGGTACTGGGTGTGGAGCGGCTGCGGGGCTGGCTCGCGGAACAGCCCGGGCCTGATCGGGGCGACGATATATAATCCCAAGGCTTTGCATGCCGCAAGGCGCACGGCGAGCGCAGTTCCACCGCTCGCCGCAAGTCAAACATCCCGGAACAGGAAACTCATCAAATGATCGCAGCCTCCATCAAGGCCGAAGTTGTCAAGGACAACGCCCGCGCCGCCAACGACACCGGCAGCCCTGAAGTGCAAGTCGCACTGCTGACCGCCCGCATCAACGAACTCACCCCGCACTTCAAGACGCATGCCAAGGACCACCATGGTCGCCGCGGCCTGCTTCGCATGGTGAGCCGCCGCCGCAAGCTGCTGGACTATCTGAAGTCCAAGGACGCCGACCGTTACACCGCGCTGATCGCCAAGCTGGGTCTGCGCAAGTAAGCTGATTCGCATGAAGGAACGCCTGGGTTAGTCCGCTAGCTCAGGCGTTTTTTACTTCGCGAATCGAATCAGGAGTGCCGTACAGAGCGAAGCTGTGTCATTCCAATGGAGCTTTTCCCCGAGCTTCCCTGGAATGGCATCGTGTTCTGCAAAGCGCCCCATCCCCGCGGAACCTGCGATTGCCGCAGGCCGAACCGCCCACAAGAAACAGGAGCTAGACATGAGCCTCTTCAACAAAGTCACCAAGACCTTCCAATGGGGCGACAAGACCGTTGTCCTCGAAACCGGTGAAATCGCCCGCCAGGCCAGCGGCGCTGTCCTGGTCGACATCGAGGGCACCGTGGTGCTGGCGACGGTGGTCGCCTCCAAGTCCGCCAAGCCCGGCCAGGACTTCTTCCCGCTGACCGTCGACTACATCGAGAAGACCTACGCAGCGGGCAAGATCCCCGGCAGCTTCTTCAAGCGCGAAGCCAAGCCGAGCGAACTGGAAACCCTGACCTCGCGCCTGATCGACCGCCCGATCCGTCCGCTGTTCCCCGAGGGCTTCCTGAACGAGGTGCATGTGGTGATCCACACGCTCTCGCTCAATCCTGAAGTCGATGCCGACATCGCCGCGATGATCGGCGTGAGCGCCGCGCTCTCGATCTCCGGCATTCCCTTCAACGGCCCGATCGGTGCTGCGCGCGTGGGTTACGTCAACGGCCAGTACGTGCTGAATCCGGGCCAGACCGCCCGCAAGGAATCGCAGATGGACCTGGTCGTGGCCGGCACCGAAGCGGCCGTGCTGATGGTCGAGTCCGAAGCGCTGCAACTGAGCGAGGAAATCATGCTCGGCGGCGTGGTGTTCGGTCACGAGCAGGCCGGCGTTGCGATCAACGCGATCCATGAACTCGTGCGTGAAGCCGGCAAGCCCGTCTGGGACTGGCAGCCGGCGGCCGAGGACGAAGCCTTCGTCGCCAAGATCAAGGGCCTGGCGGAGGAAAAGCTGCGCGCCGCCTACCAGATCCGCAGCAAGCAGGCCCGCACGCAGGCCCTGCGCGAGGCCAACGCGAGCGTGATGGAGTCGCTCAAGGAAAGCGGCGAGGCTTTCGACGCGGGCAAGGTCAGCGACCTGCTGTTCGCCATCGAATCGAAGATCGTGCGCGGCCAGATCCTATCGGGCGAGCCGCGCATCGACGGCCGCGACACCCGCACCGTGCGCCCCATCGAGATCCGCAACGGCGTGCTGCCCCGCACCCATGGCTCGGCGCTGTTCACGCGCGGCGAGACGCAGGCGCTCGTCGTCACGACCCTGGGTACCGAGCGTGACGCGCAGCGCATCGACGCATTGGCTGGCGAGTACGAGGACCGTTTCCTGTTCCACTACAACATGCCTCCCTTCGCCACCGGTGAAGTGGGCCGCATGGGCTCGACCAAGCGTCGCGAAGTCGGCCATGGCCGCCTCGCAAAGCGCGCCCTCGTAGCCTGCCTGCCGACCAAGGAAGAGTTCCCCTACACGATCCGCGTGGTGTCCGAGATCACCGAGTCGAACGGCTCCTCGTCGATGGCCTCGGTCTGCGGCGGCTGCCTTTCGATGATGGATGCCGGCGTGCCGATGAAGGCGCATGTGGCCGGCATCGCCATGGGCCTGATCAAGGAAGACAACCGCTTTGCGGTGCTGACCGACATCCTGGGCGACGAGGATCACCTGGGCGACATGGACTTCAAGGTGGCCGGCACGACCAACGGCATCACCGCGCTGCAAATGGACATCAAGATCCAGGGCATCACCAAGGAAATCATGCAGGTCGCCCTGGCCCAGGCCAAGGAAGCACGCATGCACATCCTGGGCAAGATGCAGGAAGCGATGGGCGAGGCCAAGGCCGAGGTGTCCAGCTTCGCGCCGCGCCTGTTCACGATGAAGATCAACCCCGAGAAGATCCGCGACGTGATCGGCAAGGGCGGCTCCGTGATCCGTGCGCTGACCGAGGAAACCGGCACCCAGATCAACATCGACGAGGACGGCACCATCACCATCGCCTCCACCGATCCGGCCAAGGCCGAGGAGGCCAAGAAGCGCATCGAGCAGATCACGGCGGAAGTCGAGATCGGCAGGATCTACGAAGGCCCGGTCACCAAGATCCTGGACTTCGGCGCGCTGGTCAACCTGCTCCCCGGCAAGGACGGCCTGCTGCACATCAGCCAGATCGCCCACGAGCGGGTGGAGAAGGTGACCGACTACCTCAGCGAAGGTCAGATCGTGAAGGTCAAGGTGCTGGAAACGGACGACAAGGGTCGCGTCAAGCTGTCAATGAAGGCGCTGGCCGAGCGTCCGGCCGGCATGGAGTCCAGCGAGCGTCCGCCGCGCGAGGAGCGCGGCGAGCGGCGCGAGCGGGGTGAGCGGGGTGAGCGCGGCGATCGTCCGCCTCGCGGCGAGCGCGCACCGCGTATGGACAGCGGCGAGCCGGCGGGCGAGCAGGCCGTGGCCGTCGAGCATGACTCGCGTCCGCAAGAGCCCACCGGCGGGGACCGCCAGTTTTGAAAGGCGAGGGCGGTGACGTTGTTGCCGTCGTTCCATCCTGCGCCCGCCCTCGATGGCGGGCGTTCAGCCGAGAAAAGCATGAAAGCCATTGAAATCACTTCCTTCGGCGCACCCGAGGTGCTGCGCTTGGCCGAGCGGCCTGTGCCGGCCACCGGCGCGGGCGAACTGCTGATCCGCGTGGCCGCCAGCGGCGTGAACCGGCCCGACGTGCTGCAGCGCACCGGCAACTATCCGGTGCCGCCGGGTGCCTCGGATCTTCCCGGCCTCGAGGTCGCTGGCGAGATCGTTTCGGGCGATGCCGCGGCCATGAAGGAGGCCGGCTTCGCGGTCGGCGACCGCGTGTGTGCGCTGGTTGCGGGCGGCGGCTACGCCGAGCTCTGCGTGGCGCCGGTGGCCCAGTGCCTGCCGGTGCCCAAGGGCTGGAGCGATGTCGAGGCGGCCTCGCTGCCCGAGACCTTCTTCACCGTCTGGAGCAACGTGTTCGACCGCGGCCGCCTGCAGAAAGGCGAGACCCTGCTGATCCAGGGCGGCACCAGCGGCATCGGCGTGACCGCGATCCAGCTCGGCAAGGCCTTCGGCGCCACCGTGATCGCAACTGCGGGCAGCGACGAGAAGTGCGAAGCCTGCAGAAAGCTCGGCGCCGACCATGCGATCAACTACAAGACGGCTGACTTCGCCGAGGAGGCCAAGCGCCTGACCGGCGGAAAGGGCGTCGACGTGATTCTCGACATGGTGGCGGGTGCCTACGTGCCGCGTGAGATCGAATGCCTGGCCGAGGACGGCCGGCTGGTGATCATCGCGGTGCAGGGCGGCACCAAGAGCGAATTCAACGCGGGCCTCGTGCTGCGCCGGCGGCTGACCATCACCGGTTCGACTCTGCGGCCGCGGCCGGTTGCGTTCAAGGGCGCGATCGCCAAATCCTTGCGCGAGAAGGTGTGGCCGCTGCTCGAGCGGGGCGCCGTCAAACCCGTGATCCATAGCGTCTTTGCGGCGCAGGGCGAGCCCAGCGGCGCCGCCCAGGCCCATGTGCTGATGGAATCGAACCAGCACATCGGCAAGATCGTGCTGACCTGGTGAACGACGACAAAGACATGACGACGAAAAAGAAGCTCATCGCCGGCAATTGGAAGATGAACGGCAGCCTGGCTGCCAACGAAGTGCTGGCGAAAGCCCTTCTACAGGGCGTAGGCGCGCCGGCCTGCGAGGTTGCGGTGTGCGTTCCGGCGCCTTACCTGGCGCAGATGCAGGCGCTGCTGGCCGGCTCGCCGATCGCACTCGGCGCGCAGGACCTGTCGGCCCAGCCGCAGGGCGCGTTCACCGGCGAGCAATCCGCCGCGATGCTGAAGGATTTCGGCGTGCGCTACGCAATCGTGGGTCATTCGGAACGCCGCCAGTACCATGGCGAGACGGATGAAGGGGTGGCGGCGAAGGCCGCCGCCGCGCTTGCCAACGGCATCACGCCCATCGTGTGCGTCGGTGAGACGCTGGCGCAGCGCGAGGCGGGGCATACCGAGGAGGTGGTCAAGCGCCAGCTCGCGGCGGTCATCCATGTCAATGGCCATTGCATCAGCGAGATCGTGGTGGCCTACGAGCCGGTATGGGCCATCGGCACGGGCAAGACCGCGACGCCCGAGCAGGCGCAGTCGGTGCACGCGCTGTTGCGTGCGCAACTGCACCATGCAGCGAACGAACATGCGGCGGGCATTCGCATCCTGTACGGCGGCAGCATGAACGCCGCCAACGCGGCCGAGCTGCTGGCCCAGCCCGACATCGACGGCGGCCTGATCGGCGGCGCTTCGCTCAAGGCCCCCGACTTTCTGCAGATCATTGCTGCGGCACGCTGAACACTGCGCAGCCGCGAACGAATTTAGGAGTTAGAACGAATGAACGTGGTCCTCAACATCCTCGTGGGCGTGCAGATGCTCGCAGCGCTCGCGATGATCGGGCTGATCCTGATCCAGCACGGCAAGGGCGCCGACATGGGTGCCGCCTTCGGCAGCGGCAGCGCGGGCAGCCTGTTCGGTGCGAGTGGCAGCGCGAACTTCCTTTCGCGCACCACCGGTGTGCTGGCCGCGGTCTTCTTCGCCTGCACCCTCCTGCTGGCCTACTTCAGCCATGCGCGTCCCACCGGCGGCGGCAGCCTGCTCGAGCGGGCCGCGATCGGCACGGCGGCGCCCGCACCTGCGCCGGCCGCATCGGGACCGGCCTCACAGATTCCTTCGGGCAACGCGCCTGTCGCACCGCCCGCGGGTGCACCTGCACCGGCCGCGCCGGCTTCGGGCGCTGCACAGATCCCGACCAAGTAAGCCGGCGCCCTTTGGAACCGCAGTGATCGCGACTGGAAGTTCCTCGTCGTTTCAGTGCGTCGCTAAAAGAAAACGGCCCCGTTTCAGGGTAAACTCTAAAGCTGTCCGGAAAGCCAAAACCTCACAGGTTCCTCATGCCATCCGGACATGCAAACACCGCCGTCGTGGTGAAATTGGTAGACACGCTATCTTGAGGGGGTAGTGGCGAAAGCTGTGCGAGTTCGAGTCTCGCCGACGGCACCAAATCTCGCCGGCAGGAAGCTTCATCTTCCTGCCGGCGTTAAGCGGTAAAAGACCCCGATGAACCTCGATTCCTACCTCCCCGTCCTGTTGTTCATCCTGGTCGGTGTCGGTGTCGGCGTAGCGCCTCAGGTTCTCGGTTACATCCTCGGCCCCAACCGGCCAGACGCGCAAAAGAATTCGCCCTACGAATGCGGCTTCGAGGCCTTCGAAGACGCGCGCATGAAGTTCGACGTGCGCTATTACCTGGTGGCGATTCTCTTCATCCTTTTCGACCTCGAAATCGCCTTTCTCTTCCCGTGGGCGATCGCGCTCAAGCAGATCGGTCCGGTCGGCTTCTGGGCCATGATGATTTTTCTCGCCATCCTCGTCGTGGGCTTCGTCTACGAATGGAAAAAGGGTGCGCTCGATTGGGAATGACAAGGAACCACGATGGCCATTGAAGGCGTCATGAAAGAAGGCTTCGTCACCACGACCTATGACTCGGTCGTGAACTGGGCCAAGACGGGATCGCTCTGGCCGATGACCTTCGGCCTCGCCTGCTGCGCGGTTGAGATGATGCACGCGGGCGCCGCCCGCTACGACATCGACCGCTTCGGCATGCTGTTCCGTCCGAGCCCGCGCCAGTCCGATCTGATGATCGTGGCCGGCACGTTGTGCAACAAGATGGCGCCGGCCCTGCGCAAGGTCTACGACCAGATGCCCGAGCCGCGCTGGGTGCTCTCGATGGGCTCGTGCGCCAACGGCGGCGGCTACTACCACTACAGCTACTCGGTCGTGCGCGGCTGCGATCGCATCGTGCCGGTCGACGTCTATGTGCCGGGCTGCCCGCCCACCGCAGAGGCGCTGCTGTACGGGATCATCCAGCTGCAGCAGAAGATTCGCCGTACCAACACGATCGCGCGAGCCTGAGAAGCGAGAGACGATGACCGACTTTGCGATTTCTCCCGAGGCACTGCACGCCCAGATCTCCGAGACGCTCGGCAACAAAGCCAAGAGCGTGACCGTCGCGCTTGGCGAAGTGACAGCGGTGGTTCCTGCTGCCGACTACCTCGAGGCCGCGCGGCTGTTGCGCGATGCACCCGGCTGCAAGTTCGAGCAGCTGATCGATCTCTGCGGCATGGACTATTCCGACTACCGCGAAGGCGAGTGGGAAGGCGAGCGCTTCTGCGTGGTCTCCCATCTGCTGTCCGTGAGCCTGAACCAGCGCGTGCGTCTCAAGGTCTTCGTGCCCAACGAGGACCTGCCGGTGGTCGACTCCCTGACCGGCATCTGGAGTGCCGCGACCTGGTTCGAGCGCGAAGCCTTCGACCTCTACGGCATCGTTTTCGAGGGTCACGACGACCTGCGCCGCATCCTGACCGACTACGGCTTCATCGGCCATCCCTTCCGCAAGGACTTCCCGGTCTCCGGCCACGTCGAGATGCGCTACGACGCGGAGCAGAAGCGCGTGATTTACCAGCCGGTCTCGATCGAGCCGCGCGAGATCACCCCGCGCGTGATTCGCGAAGACAACTACGGCGGATTGCACTGAAACCGATATGGCCGACATCAAGAACTACACGCTCAACTTCGGACCCCAGCACCCCGCGGCGCACGGCGTGTTGCGCCTGGTGCTCGAGCTCGACGGCGAGGTGATCCAGCGCGCCGATCCCCACATCGGGCTGCTGCACCGCGCGACCGAGAAGCTCGCCGAGACTCGCACCTACATCCAGTCGCTGCCCTACATGGACCGGCTGGACTATGTCTCGATGATGAGCAACGAGCACGCCTACTGCCTTGCCATCGAGCGGATGCTGGGCCTCGAGGTGCCGCTGCGCGCGCAGTACATCCGCGTCATGTTTGCCGAGATCACCCGCCTGCTGAACCACTTGTTGTGGCTGGGGGCGCATGGCCTGGACTGCGGTGCGATGAACATGCTCATCTACTGCTTCCGCGAGCGCGAGGACCTGTTCGACCTGTACGAGGCGGTGTCCGGTGCTCGCATGCACGCGGCCTACTTCCGCCCGGGCGGCGTCTATCGCGACCTGCCGGACGCGATGCCGCAATACAAGGTCAGCAAGATCAAGAATGCAAAGGCAATCGAGAAGCTCAACGAGAACCGCCAGGGTTCGATGCTTGATTTCGTCGACGACTTCTGCAGGCGCTTCCCCCAGATGGTCGACGAGTACGAGACGCTGCTCACCGACAACCGCATCTGGAAGCAGCGCACCGTCGGCATCGGCGTGGTCACGCCCGAGCGCGCGCTCAACCTGGGCTTCACCGGCCCGATGCTGCGCGGCTCCGGCGTCGAATGGGATCTGCGCAAGAAGCAGCCCTACGACGTCTACGACAAGATGCAATTCGACGTGCCGGTCGGCAAGACCGGCGACTGCTACGACCGCTACCTGGTGCGCGTCGAGGAGATGCGCCAGGCCAACCGGATCATCCAGCAGTGTTCGGCCTGGCTGCGTACCAACCCCGGCCCGGTGATCACCGACAACCACAAGGTGGCAGCCCCCGCCCGCGAATCGATGAAGGCGAACATGGAGGAGCTGATCCACCATTTCAAGCTCTTCACCGAAGGTTTCCACGTGCCCGAGGGCGAGGCCTATGCGGCCGTCGAGCACCCCAAGGGCGAGTTCGGCATCTATCTTGTCAGTGATGGCGCCAACAAGCCCTACCGCCTGAAGATCCGTGCGCCCGGCTTCCCGCATCTGGCAGCGCTCGACGAGATGTCGCGCGGCCACATGATCGCCGATGCGGTCGCGGTGATCGGCACCATGGACATCGTCTTCGGCGAGATCGACAGGTGAGCGAACGAATGACTTCCGACACCACCCACAGCACCCAGGCGCCGCTGTCTGACGCCACCCTGGCGCTTTTCGCGCGCGAGGTCGACAAGTACCCGCCGGCAGGCAAGCAGTCGGCCGTGATGGCCTTGCTCACGATCGTGCAGAAGGACGAGGGCTACGTCAGCGTGCAGCGCGAGCGCGAGATCGCCGCCTACCTCGGCATGGCGCCGATCGCGGTGCACGAGGTCACGACCTTCTACAACATGTACAACCAGCAGCCGGTGGGCAAGTTCAAGCTCAATGTCTGCACCAATCTGCCGTGCCAGCTGCGCGACGGCGCGGTTGCGCTCGCGCATCTCGAGAAGAAGCTGGGCATCCAGATGGGCGAGACCACCGCCGACGGCATGTTCACCCTGCAGCAGAGCGAGTGCCTCGGCGCCTGTGCCGATTCGCCCGTGATGCTCGTCAACGACCGCACCATGTGCAGCTTCATGAGCAACGAAAAGCTCGACCAGCTGGTCGACGGCCTGCGCGGCGCGAAGGCGGAGGGCGCGCAATGATGACACCCGAGCAAGTGCTCTCGCAGTTCCAGGCGACCGGCGTCCAGACCTGCTTCCACGATCGCCACATCCAGCCCCAGATCTATGCCGGCCTCGATGGCACGAACTGGCGCCTGGCGGACTACGAAGCGCGCGGCGGCTATAAGGCGCTGCGCAAGATCCTCAGCGAGGGCCTTACGCCCGAGCAGGTGATCGCCGAGGTCAAGGCCTCAGGCCTGCGCGGCCGCGGCGGCGCAGGCTTCCCGACCGGTCTGAAGTGGAGCTTCATGCCCCGCCAGTTTCCCGGGCAGAAGTACCTGGTCTGCAACTCGGACGAGGGCGAGCCCGGGACCTGCAAGGACCGCGACATCCTGCAGTTCAACCCGCACATCGTGATCGAGGGCATGGCCATCGCCGCTTACGCGATGGGCATCACCGTGGGCTACAACTACATCCACGGCGAGATCTTCCAGACCTACCAGCGTTTCGAAGAAGCGCTGGAAGAGGCGAGGGCGGCCGGCTTCCTGGGCGACAACATCCTGGGCAGCAGCTTCAGCTTCCAGCTGCATGCGTCGCACGGCTTCGGTGCCTACATCTGCGGCGAAGAGACGGCGCTGCTGGAGTCCCTCGAAGGCAAGAAGGGCCAGCCGCGCTTCAAGCCGCCGTTCCCGGCCAGCTTCGGCCTCTACGGCAAGCCGACCACCATCAACAATACCGAGACCTTCGCGGCGGTGCCCTGGATCATCGTCAACGGCGGTCCGGCCTACCTCGAGTGCGGCAAGCCGAACAACGGCGGCACCAAGATCTTCTCCGTCAGTGGTGACGTCGAGCTGCCCGGCAACTACGAAGTGCCGATGGGAACCCCCTTCTCCAAGCTCCTCGAGCTCGCGGGCGGCGTGCGCAAGGGCCGCCAGCTCAAGGCCGTGATCCCCGGCGGCTCGTCGGCGCCGGTGCTGCCGGCCTCGATCATGATGGAGTGCACGATGGACTACGACTCCATCGCCAAGGCCGGCTCCATGCTGGGCTCGGGCGCGGTCATCGTGATGGACGACAGCCGCTCCATGGTCGAGTCCCTCAAGCGTCTCTCCTACTTCTACATGCACGAGTCCTGCGGCCAGTGCACCCCCTGCCGCGAGGGCACGGGCTGGATGTGGCGCGTGGTGGACCGCATCCACAACGGCCATGGCAAGGCGAGCGACATGGACCTGCTGAACTCGGTCGCCGACAACATCCAGGGGCGCACCATCTGTGCGCTGGGCGACGCCGCCGCGATGCCGGTGCGGGCCATGATCAAGCATTTCCGGCACGAGTTCGAAGCCTTGATTCCCGGGTATGTGCCCACGGCACCGGTCAAGGCCTGAGCGAGAAAACAAGACATGGTTGAAATCGAACTCGACGGCAAGAAGGTCGAAGTGACCGAAGGCAGCATGGTGATGCATGCGGCCGACAAGGCGGGTACCTACATCCCGCACTTCTGCTATCACAAGAAGCTCAGCATCGCGGCCAACTGCCGCATGTGCCTGGTCGACGTCGAAAAGGCGCCGAAGCCCATGCCGGCCTGCGCCACGCCGGTGACGCAGGGCATGATCGTGCGCACCAAGAGCGACAAGGCCATCAAGGCCCAGCAGTCGGTCATGGAATTCCTGCTGATCAACCATCCGCTCGACTGCCCCATCTGCGACCAGGGCGGCGAGTGCCAGCTGCAGGACCTGGCCGTGGGCTACGGCGGCTCCTCCTCGCGCTACGAGGAAGAGAAGCGCGTGGTCTTCCACAAGGACGTGGGTCCGCTCATCAGCATGGAAGAGATGAGCCGGTGCATCCATTGCACGCGCTGCGTGCGCTTCGGCCAGGAAGTGGCCGGTGTCATGGAGCTCGGCATGACGCAGCGCGGCGAGCATTCCGAGATCGAGACCTTCCTCGGGGATTCGGTCGACTCCGAGCTGTCGGGCAACATGATCGACATCTGCCCGGTCGGCGCGCTCACTAGCAAGCCCTTCCGCTACAGCGCCCGCACCTGGGAGCTGTCGCGACGCAAGTCGGTGAGCCCGCACGATTCGACGGGTGCCAACCTGATCGTCCAGGTCAAGAACAACCGCGTGATGCGCGTGGTGCCACTCGAGAACGAAGACGTCAACGAGTGCTGGATCGCGGACCGCGACCGCTTCTCCTACGAGGCGCTGAACGGGCCCGAGCGCCTGACGCAGCCCATGCTGAAGCAGGGCGGCCAGTGGCAGCAGGTCGACTGGCAGACCGCGCTCGAATACGTGGCAAACGGTCTCAAGCAGATCAAGGCAGATCATGGCGCGCACAGCATCGGTACGCTGGCGAGCCCGCACAGCACGCTGGAAGAACTGCACCTGGCCAAGCTGCTCATGCAGGGCCTGGGCAGCGCCAACATCGACCACCGCCTGCGCCATGCCGAGTTCCGCGCCTTCGAGGGCGTGCGCTGGCTGGGCACCTCGATCGCCTCGCTGTCGCAGCTGCAGCGCGTCCTGGTGATCGGCAGCAACCTGCGCAAGGACCATCCGCTGTTCGCGCAGCGCATTCGTCAGGCCGTGCGCAAGGGCGGAGCGCTGAGCGCGATCACGTCGCCCGAGCTGCTGGCCGACGATGAGGCCTGGGCCATGTCCGTCGCAAACGCCGTGCGCGTGCCGGCGCACGACTGGATCGACGCGCTCGCCGAGATTGCCGGCGCGATCGCCGCGACGACTGGTGCCGCCGCCCCGATCGCCCGCTCTGCCGAAGCTGGCGACCAGGCCAAGGCCATCGCTGCCTCCCTGCTCGGCGGCGAGCGCAAGGCCATCCTGCTCGGCAATGCCGCTGCCCACCACGCAGAGGCCGGCGCGCTGCTGGCACTGGCGAACTGGATAGGTGCCCAGACTGGCGCCAGCGTCGGCTACCTGACCGAGGCCGCCAATACAGTCGGCGCCCAACTCGTCGGCGCATTGCCGATGGATGCAGGGCTGAACGCGGGCGAGATGCTGTCGGGTGCGCTCAAGGCCGTCCTGCTGCTCAACACCGAGCCAGTCTTCGACTCGGCGGCCGGCACCCAGGCAGCCGACGCGCTCACGCATGCCCAGATGGTCGTGACCTTGAGCCCCTTCAAGGCCAATCTCGAATTCAGCGACGTCCTGCTGCCGATCGCGCCTTTCAGCGAAACGCCCGGCAGCTTCGTCAACGCCGAGGGCCGCGTGCAGGGCTTCCATGCCGTGGTGAAGCCGCTGGGCGAGACACGCCCCGCCTGGAAGGTGCTGCGCGTGCTGGCCAACCTGCTGGGCCTGCCGGGCTTCTCCTTCGAGTCGGCGGCCGACGTGCAGGCCGACATCGGCCTGGACCAGGGGCTGCTGCCGGCCGTCAGGCTGAGCAACGCCACCGCGGTGCGCCCTGGCAGCGAACGCGCCGCCCCGGCCGCGGCGCCCGTGGTCGCCTCCATCTACCAGCTCGACTCGATCGTGCGTCGTGCACCGTCGCTCCAGCTCACCGCTGATGCACGAGCTGCGTATGCCGGGGCCGCGCAGGAGGTGCTCGCATGATCGACACCCTTCATGGCTTCGGCCTCGGCCTGGTCGCGGCCCCGTGGTGGACCTCCGTCGCCTGGCCGGTGATCTGGACGCTGATCAAGATCGTGGTCGTGGTGCTGCCGTTGATGGGCGCCGTGGCCTACCTCACGCTGTGGGAGCGCAAGGCCATCGGCTTCACCCAGATCCGTCTGGGCCCGAACCGCATCGGTCCGTTGGGCTTGCTGCAGCCCATCGCCGATGCGCTCAAGCTGCTGACCAAGGAAATCATCCTCCCCACGGTCGCCAACAAGGGCCTGTTCCTGCTGGGGCCGATCATGACCATCATGCCGGCGCTCGCCGCCTGGGCCGTGATTCCCTTCGGCCCCGAGGTCGCGCTGGCCAACATCAATGCCGGCCTGCTCTTCGTCATGGCCATCACCTCGCTCGAGGTCTACGGCGTGATCATTGCCGGCTGGGCCTCGAATTCCAAGTACGCCTTCCTGGGCGCGCTGCGCGCCTCGGCGCAGATGGTGAGCTATGAGATCGCAATGGGCTTCTGCTTCGTCGTCGTGCTCATGGTGTCCGCCAGCCTCAACATGACCGACATCGTGATGGGGCAGGGCAAGGGCCACTTCGCCTCGATGGGCATCGGCTTCCTGTCGTGGAACTGGCTGTCGCTGCTGCCGATCTTCGTCGTCTACTTCATCTCGGGCCTGGCCGAAACCAACCGCCATCCCTTCGACGTGGTGGAAGGCGAGTCGGAAATCGTCGCCGGCCACATGATCGAGTACTCGGGCATGAGCTTCGCCATGTTCTTCCTGGCCGAGTACGCCAACATGTGGCTGGTCTCGATCCTGTGCGCCGTGCTGTTCCTCGGCGGCTGGCTGCCTCCCTTCGATTTCCTCGGCTTCATCCCCGGGTGGATCTGGCTGGGGCTCAAGACCTTCGTCGTGGTCACCATGTTCCTGTGGGTCCGCTCGACCTTCCCGCGCTTCCGCTATGACCAGATCATGCGTCTGGGCTGGAAGATCTTCATCCCGGTCACGCTGGTATGGCTGGTGGTCGTGGGCGCCTGGATGCAGACCCCGTTCAATATCTGGAAATAACTGGAATCGCCATGGCTGCGACCACTGCAACTACGAACGCCCCGTTCTCGCTCAAGGACTTCCTGTCCAGCTTCATGCTGGTCGAGCTGTTCAAGGGCCTGGCCATCACGGGAAAGTACGCCTTCAGCCGCAAGATCACGGTGCAGTTTCCAGAAGAGAAGACGCCGCTCAGCCCGCGCTTCCGCGGCCTGCACGCGCTGCGCCGCTACGAGAACGGCGAGGAGCGCTGCATTGCCTGCAAGCTCTGCGAAGCCGTGTGCCCTGCGCTCGCCATCACCATCGAATCGGACGTGCGCGACGACGGCTCGCGCCGTACCACGCGCTACGACATCGACCTGACCAAGTGCATCTTCTGCGGCTTCTGCGAGGAGAGCTGCCCGGTCGACTCCATCGTCGAGACCCACATCTTCGAATACCACGGCGAGAAGCGCGGCGACCTGTACTTCACCAAGGACATGCTGCTGGCCGTGGGCGACCGCTACGAAAAAGAAATCGCCGCCAACAAGGCGGCCGACGCCAAGTACCGCTGAGGCGGACTTGGCCCGATAACAAATACAACGAAACCGATCCATGGACGTCAAGACCGGTCTGTTCTACCTGTTCGCCGCGGTGCTGCTGTTCGCGGCCTTCCGCGTCATCACCTCGCGCAACCCCGTGTATGCGGCGCTGTACCTGGTGCTGGCCTTCTTCCAGGCGTCGGCCATCTGGCTGCTGCTGCGTGCCGAGTTCCTTGCCATCGCGCTGGTGCTGGTCTACGTCGGCGCCGTGATGGTGCTGTTCCTGTTCGTGGTGATGATGCTCGACATCAACGTCGACGCATTGCGGCAGGGCTTCTGGAAGCATTTCCCGCTCGCCGCGGGCGTCGGTGCGCTCATTGCGCTGGAGATGGCCGCGGTGCTGATGGGCGGCTTCCGCCTCGCCGAGCCGCGCCGTCCGATGGCCACCGGCCCCGACACCTCCAACACCCTGGAGCTCGGCAAGCTGCTCTATTCCGAATACCTCTACCCGCTCGAAATAGCAGCCGTCATCCTGCTCGTGGCCATCGTCGCGGCCATCGCCCTGACGCTGCGCACGCGCAAGGACAGCAAGTACGTGAACCCCTCCGACCAGGTGCGCGTGAAGGCACGCGACCGCGTGCGCATCGTGCAGATGCCCGTGACGCAGGCGGCCCAGCCCGTGGCCGATGAAGCGCCCGCGGCCGGGGAGACCAAGGCATGACCCTCACGCTCGGACACTTTCTCTCGCTCGGCGCGATGCTCTTCGCGCTGTCGGTGATCGGCATCTTCCTGAACCGCAAGAACCTGATCGTGCTCTTGATGTGCATCGAGCTGATGCTGCTCGCCGTCAACATGAACTTCGTCGCCTTCTCGTACTTCCTGGGCGACATGCACGGCCAGATCTTCGTGTTCTTCATCCTGACAGTCGCCGCGGCAGAATCGGCGATCGGGCTGGCGCTGCTGGTGCTGCTGTTCCGCAACAAGTCGAACATCAACGTCGACGAACTCAACGCGCTCAAGGGTTAAGGACAATCAAATGAGCGCAACACTCTCCGCATCCGCACTGCTGGCAGTGCCGCTGGCACCCCTGGTCGGCTCGCTGCTCGCCGGCGTGTTCGGCACGAAGTTCGGCGGCAACCGCTTCGGCCGCCGCGCCTCGCACTCGATGACCATCCTGGGCGTGTTCATCGCCTTCGTCATCTCGGCCATGACGCTCAAGAGCGTCGTGGTCGACGGCGCGCGCTTCAACGCCACGATCTACGAATGGATGATCGTCGGCGGCATCAAGATGGAAGTCGGCTTCCTGGTCGACGGCCTCACAGCCATGATGATGTGCGTCGTGACCTTCGTCTCGCTGATGGTGCACATCTACACCATCGGCTACATGGAGGAGGACGAGGGCTACAACCGCTTCTTTGCCTACATCTCGCTCTTCACCTTCTCCATGCTGATGCTGGTGATGAGCAACAACATGCTCCAGCTGTTCTTCGGCTGGGAAGCCGTGGGCCTGGTGTCCTACCTGCTGATCGGCTTTTGGTACAACAAGCCCAGCGCCATCTTCGCCAACCTCAAGGCCTTCCTGGTCAACCGCGTGGGCGACTTCGGCTTCATCCTCGGCATCGGCCTGATCGCCGCCTACGCCGGCACGCTGAACTACGGCGAGGCCTTCGCCAAGGCGGATGAACTGGCCAAGCTGGGCTTCCCCGGCACTGACTGGATGCTGATCACCGTGATCTGCATCTGCCTGTTCATCGGTGCCATGGGCAAGAGCGCCCAGTTCCCGCTGCACGTGTGGCTGCCCGACTCGATGGAAGGCCCGACCCCGATCTCGGCGCTGATCCACGCGGCGACCATGGTCACCGCCGGCATCTTCATGGTGGCGCGCATGTCGCCGTTGTTCGAGCTGAGCGACACGGCCCTGTCCTTCGTGCTGGTGATCGGTGCGATCACCGCGCTCTTCATGGGCTTCCTCGGCATCATCCAAAACGACATCAAGCGCGTGGTGGCCTATTCCACGCTCTCCCAACTGGGCTACATGACGGTCGCGCTGGGCGCCTCGGCGTACTCGGTGGCGGTGTTCCACCTGATGACCCACGCCTTCTTCAAGGCGCTGCTGTTCCTGGGCGCTGGCTCGGTGATCATCGGCATGCACCACAACCAGGACATCCGGTGGATGGGCGGCGTGCGCAAGTACATGCCCATCACCTGGATCACGTCGCTGCTGGGCTCGCTGGCGCTGATCGGCACGCCGCTGTTCGCGGGCTTCTACTCGAAGGACAGCATCATCGAGGCGGTGCACGAGAGCCATCTCTGGGGCGCCAGCTTCGCCTACTGGGCCGTACTAGCGGGCGTGTTCGTGACGGCCTTCTATTCGTTCCGGATGTACTTCCTCGTCTTCCACGGGAAGGAGCGCTACGACCAGAATCCGGATGCGCACCACCACGAGCCCGACGCGGAGCCCGACCACGGCCATCACGACGACCATTCCAAGCCGCACGAGTCGCCCTGGGTGGTCTGGCTGCCGCTGGTGCTGCTGGCCATTCCGTCGGTCGTGATCGGCTACATGACCATCGAGCCGATGCTCTATGGCGAGTTCTTCAAGGACGCGATCTTCGTCGACGCCGACAAGCATCACGCGATGAAGGAAATGGCCGAGGCCTTCCACGGCCCGATGGCCATGGCCCTGCATGGCCTGACCGCACCGCCGTTCTGGCTGGCGCTGGCCGGCGTGGTGCTGGCCTGGTACATGTACCTCGTCAACCCGGCGCTGCCCGAGGCCATCAAGCGCGCCTTCGGCCCGGTCTACCGGCTGCTGGAGAACAAGTACTACATGGACTGGATCAACGAGAACCTCATCGCGCGCGGCACGCGCGCCCTGGGCATGGGCCTGTGGAAGGGCGGCGACCAGGGGATCATCGACGGGGCCATCGTCGACGGCTCCTGGAAGGCGATCGGCCGCATTGCCGGCGTCGTCCGCTGGATGCAGTCCGGCTACATCTATCACTACGCTTTCGCGATGCTCCTGGGCATCTTCATCCTCATGACGTATTTCGTCTGGTTCAACAGATAAGCGCGCGCTGGAGAAAAACAAAAATGGGTCTGTTGAGCCTTGCCATCTGGGTGCCGATCGTCTTCGGCGCCGTGCTGCTGGCCATCGGTCGCGAGCAGCACGCGAGCATCGTGCGCTGGATCGCGCTCGTCGGTTCGATCGTGAGCTTCCTGGCCACCGTGCCGCTCTACACGCGCTTCCAGAACGGCACCGCCGCGATGCAGTTCGTCGAGAAGAGCAACTGGATCGAGCGCTTCAATGTCCACTACCACGTCGGTCTCGACGGCCTGTCGCTGTGGCTGGTGCTGCTGACGGCCTTCATCACCGTCATCGTGGTGATCTCGGCGTGGGAAGTGATCACCGAGCGCGTCAACCAGTACATGGGCGCCTTCCTCATCCTCTCGGGGCTCATGATCGGTACCTTCTCGGCGCTCGACGGCGTGCTGTTCTACGTCTTCTTCGAAGCCACGCTGATCCCGATGTACCTGATCATCGGCATCTGGGGCGGTCCGAAGAAGATCTATGCCGCCTTCAAGTTCTTCATCTATACGCTGCTCGGCTCGCTCCTCACTCTGGTCGCGCTGATCTACCTGTACAACCGCTCGGGCGGCAGCTTCGACATCCTGAGCTGGCACCAGCTGCCGCTGACGGCCAGGGAACAGACCTTCCTGTTCTTCGCCTTCTTCGCGGCCTTCGCGGTCAAGGTGCCGATGTGGCCGGTCCACACCTGGCTGCCCGACGTCCACGTCGAGGCTCCCACCGGTGGCTCGGCCGTTCTGGCGGCGATCATGCTGAAGCTGGGCGCCTATGGCTTCCTGCGCTTCTCGATGCCGATCGCGCCCGATGCCTCGCACGAGTGGGCCTGGCTCATGATCGCGCTGTCGCTGGTCGCGGTGATCTACGTCGGCCTCGTGGCGCTGGTCCAGCAGGACATGAAGAAGCTGGTGGCTTATTCGTCGGTGGCCCACATGGGCTTCGTCACGCTGGGCTTCTTCATCTTCAACGAGATCGGGATCTCGGGCGGCATCGTCCAGATGATCGCGCACGGCTTCGTGTCGGGCGCCATGTTCCTGTGCATCGGGGTGCTGTACGACCGCGTGCACTCGCGCCAGATCGCCGACTACGGCGGTGTGGTCAACACCATGCCCAAGTTCGCGGCCTTCGCCTTGCTGTTCGCAATGGCCAACTGCGGGCTGCCCGCGACCGCCGGCTTCGTCGGCGAATGGATGGTGATCATCGGCGCCGTGCAAGCCAACTTCTGGC
The DNA here is from genome assembly GCF_901827175.1 of Variovorax sp. RA8. NCBI lineage: Bacteria > Pseudomonadati > Pseudomonadota > Betaproteobacteria > Burkholderiales > Comamonadaceae > Variovorax > Variovorax sp. RA8. Next base: position 2,931,517 of record NZ_LR594662.1, read on the forward strand.
TGGGCCTGGGCGCGGCAACGGCGCTGATCTTCGGTGCGGCCTACACGCTGTGGATGTACAAGCGCGTCTACCTGGGCCCGGTGGGCAACGATCACGTCAAGGCGCTGGACGACATCAACGCCCGCGAGTTCCTCATGCTTGCCCTGCTCGCGATCGCGGTGCTGTGGATGGGCCTGTATCCCAAGCCCTTCACCGATGCGACCAATGCCTCGGTGAGCGAACTGCTGCGCCACGTGCAGACGTCCAAGATTCCAGGCTGAGTGGCCAGGTCCCCAAGAGAACGAGATGATTGACAAACTCAGCTGGATGACGATCTACCCCGAGGTGGTGCTGCTGGTCATGGCCTGCATCATCGCGCTGGTCGACCTGTCCACGACCGACACCCACCGCACGCGCACCTACGTGCTGACTCTGCTGACGCTGGCCGTGGTGGCCGTACTGACCGGCATGCAGGCCACCGACGCCACCAGCCACTACGGCTTCGGCGGCATGGTCGTGAGCGACCCGATGGGCAACTGGCTCAAGTGCTTCGCCTCGGTGGCGCTGATGGTCACGCTGGTCTACGGCCGGCCCTATGCGGCCGACCGCGGCATGCTGCGCGGCGGCGAGCTCTTCACCCTGAGCATGTTCTCGCTGCTGGGCATCTTCGTGATGATCTCGGGCAGCAACTTCCTGGTGATCTACCTCGGCCTGGAGCTGCTCACGCTGTCGAGTTATGCGCTGGTCGCGCTGCGGCGCGACAACGCGGTGGCCAGCGAGGCCGCGATGAAGTACTTCGTCCTCGGGGCCATGGCCAGCGGCTTCCTGCTCTACGGCCTGTCGATGATGTACGGCGCCACCGGCTCGCTCGACACCACCGAGGTCTTCAAGGCCATCGCCAGCCGCAAGGTCAACCATCAGGTGCTGGTCTTCGGGCTGGTGTTCATCGTGGCCGGCCTGGCCTTCAAGGTCGGCGCCGCGCCGTTCCACATGTGGGTGCCCGACGTCTACCAGGGCGCTCCCACGGCCGTCACCCTGATGATCGGCGCCGCGCCCGAACTCGCAGCCTTCGCCATCATCATCCGCCTGCTGGTGGAAGGGCTGCTGCCGCTCGCGATCGACTGGCAGCAGATGCTCGCGCTGCTGGCCATCGCCTCGCTGCTGGTGGGCAACCTGGCGGCCATCGCGCAGACCAACCTCAAGCGCATGCTGGCCTACTCGACCATCTCGCAGATGGGCTTCATGCTGCTGGGCATGGTTGCGGGCGTGGTCAACAACAGCACCTACAACGCGCAGTTCGCGTACAGCGCCGCGATGTTCTACATCGTGACCTACGTGCTGACCACGCTGGCGAGCTTCGGCATCATCCTGTTGCTGGCGCGCGAGGGCTTCGAGAGCGAGGAGATCACCGATCTCGCCGGCCTCAACCAGCGCAGCCCGCTCTATGCCGGCGTGATGGCCATCGCCATGTTCTCGCTGGCGGGCATCCCGCCGCTGGTCGGCTTCTACGCCAAGCTGGCGGTGCTGCAGGCGCTGATCGCCTCGGGCCAGGGCCTGTACATCGCGCTGGCGGTGTTCGCGGTCGTGATGTCGCTGGTCGGCGCGTTCTACTACATCCGCGTGGTCAAGGTCATGTACTTCGACGCCCCGGTGACGGCGAGCACGGTGTCGGCGCCGCGCGATGTGCGCGCCGTGCTGGCGCTCAATGGCGCGCTGATCCTGATCCTGGGCATCGTGCCCGGCGGCCTGATGGCGCTATGCGCCAAGGCCATTGTCGCGACACTGGCCGGCTGAGGGCCGTGTCGCAGGGGGCGTCCGTCTGGGTGGTGCTGCTGGTCGCGCTTCTTGCGGCCAACCTGCCCTTCGTGAACGAGCGCCTGCTCGGCGTCGTGCCGCTCGCGGCGCGTGCCAAGTCGCTGGCCCTGCGGCTGGGCGAGCTGGTCATTCTCTATTTCGCGGCCGGCGGCATCGGGCTCCTCTTCGAGCGGCGCGCCGGCCAGATCGCGCCGCAGGGCTGGGAGTTCTACGCGGTGACGGCGGCGCTGTTCGTCGTGCTGGCGTTCCCGGGCTTCACCTGGCGCTACCTCCTCAAGCACCGGAAATGACATGAGCCCCCACGCTTTTCACTTCGAGTATTCGCTGCCCCCCGAGGGGGCTGAATGCCGCGGCTCCAAGCCTGCCTGTGCAGGCTTGGACGGCATGAAGAGCCGACGCGTCTCGCGACGGCGCGACCTGCAAGGTAAGTCCTCCCTTATGGCGGCCCGGCGGGAGGCCTGACATGGACGACGCGCATCTGAAGGAAGAGGGCACTGCCAGCGAGGAGCTCTTCAAGGGCAACTTCCTGCATGCCAGGCGCGACACCGTGCGCCTGCCCGATGGCAAGAGCGCAACCCGCGAGTACATCGTCCATCCCGGGGCGGTGGTGGTCGTCCCGCTGCTCGACGATGGGCTCGTGGCGATGGTGCGCCAATACCGCTACCCGATCGACCGGGTGATGACCGAGTTTCCGGCCGGCAAGCTCGACCCGGGTGAGGACCCGTTGTTCTGCGGCCAGCGCGAGCTGCAGGAGGAAACCGGCTACACGGCACGCGAATGGGCCTATGCCGGCGCCATGCACCTCGCGGTGGCCTATTCGACCGAGATCATCCACATCTATTTCGCGCGTGGCCTCACGGTGGGTAGCCAGCAGCTCGATCACGAGGAGTTCGTCGAGGCGACCACGGCCACGCCCGCGCAATTGCTGGACTGGTGCCGCGACGGCACCGTGTCGGATGCCAAGACCCTGACCTGCACGCTCTGGCTGCAGAACGTCCTGTCCGGCGCATGGGTGCTCGACTGGCAAACCACTGCTTCGCCCGCGGGCGGCTGATAATCCGCCCAATGAAGGTCCTCAATCTCCAATGCGCGCACGGCCACGGCTTCGAAGGCTGGTTCGCATCCAATGACGACTTCGAGACGCAGCTCGCCGGCGGCCTCGTGTCCTGCCCCATGTGCAGCAACACGGCCATCACCAAGTTGCTCACTGCGCCGCGCCTGAACCTCGGCAGCGCCAAGCCGCCCGCCGAGGCTGCCCCGGCGCCCGTTGTCGCCCAGAACGACTCGCCCGAGGGGCGGTGGATGCGCGCGGTGCGCGAGGTCATGGCCAAGACCGAGGACGTCGGCGACCGCTTCGCCGCCGAGGCGCGCAAGATGCACTACGGCGAGGCCGAGGAGCGCGGCATCCGCGGCCAGGCCACGCGCGAGGAGGCCCGCGACTTGCTGGAGGAGGGTATTTCCGTCTTCTCGCTGCCGTTGCCGCCGGCCCTGAAGGAAACGCTTCAGTAGGCGGCTGCGCGGCCGCCTCTTGTCTCAGGCTGCGAACTGCAGCGCTGCCAGGCGCGCGTAGACGCCGTTTTGCGCAACCAGCGCGGCGTGCGTTCCCTGTTCCACGATGCCCCCGTGGTCGAGCACGACGATGCGATCGGCCTTCTGCACCGTCGCCAGCCGGTGCGCGATGACCAGCGTGGTGCGGCCCGTCATCGCCGATTCCAGCGCGGCCTGCACCATGCGCTCGCTCTCGGCATCGAGCGCGCTGGTCGCCTCGTCGAGCAGCAGCAGCGGCGGGTTCTTCAGCATGGCCCGCGCGATCGCGATGCGCTGGCGCTGGCCACCCGACAGGCGCACGCCACGCTCGCCGAGGAAGGTGTCATAGCCCTCGGGCAGGGCCCGCAGGAAACCGTCGGCAAAGGCCGCGCGCGCCGCGGCATGCACCTCCTCGGCGCTGGCTTCGGGCCGGCCGTAGCGGATGTTCTCGAAGGCGCTGGCGGAGAAGATCACCGCGTCCTGCGGTACCAGCCCGATGCGCGTGCGCAGGGCGTCGAGCGCCAGGTCGGCGAGCGGCGCCCCGTCGAGCAGGATGCGGCCTGATTGCGGATCGTAGTAGCGCAGCAGCAGCTGGAACACCGTGCTCTTGCCCGCGCCGCTCGATCCCACCAGCGCCACCGTCTCCCCGGGTGCGATGTCCAGGCTGAAGTCCCGCAGCGCCGGCGTGCCGGGGCGCGAGGGGTAGTGGAAGGTGACCCGCTCGAAGCGCACCGCACTCCCGGCCTCCGGCACCGTGGCCGGCGCGGGCCGGTCCGGCGACACGATCGCCGGCTTCGCGTGCAGCAGCTCCATCAGCCGCTCGGTGGCGCCTGCCGCGCGCAGCAGGTCGCCATACACCTCGCCCAGCACCGCCGCGGCGCTCGCCAGGATGATCACGTAGACCACCGTCTGCCCAAGGTGCCCGGCGGTGATGTCGCCGTGCAGCACCGCCTGCGTGCCCTGGTACAGCCCCCACAGCAGCGCAGCAGAGGTGGCAATGATGATGAAGGCGACCAGCACCGAGCGCGCCTTGGTGCGGCGCACGGCGGTGCGGAAGGCGCTGTCGGTCGAGGCGTCGAAGCGCGCCGCCTCGCGCCCCTCGGCCGTGTAGCTCTGCACCACGGGAATGGCGTTCAGCACCTCGGCCGCGATGGCGCTCGAATCGGCCACCCGGTCCTGGCTGGCGCGCGAAAGCCGGCGCACCCGGCGGCCGAACCACATGCTGGGCAGCACCACCAGCACCAGGATGCCCAGCACCTGCACCATCACGTAGGGATTGGTCCAGACCAGCATCGCCAGCGCGCCGGCGCCCATCACCGCATTGCGCAGCCCCATGCTGAGCGACGACCCGACCACGGTCTGGACCAGCGTCGTGTCGGCCGTCAGGCGCGACAGCACCTCGCCGGTCTGGGTAGTCTCGAAAAAGGCCGGGCTCTGGCGCAGTACATGGGCGTAGACCGCATTGCGCAGGTCCGCCGTGACGCGCTCGCCCAGCCAGCTCACCGTGTAGAAGCGCGCCGCCGAGAAGACCCCGAGCGCCACAGCGACACCGAAGAGGGCCAGGAAATGCCCGCGCAGTGCCATCGTCTGCGCGCCGCGGTCGGCGCCCACCAGGCCGCCATCGATCAGGCTGCGCAGGGCGACCGGGAACACCAGGGTGGTCATGGCTGCCAGGACCAGGAATACCGCGGCCAGGGCGATCTGGACGCGGTAGGGCCGCAGGAAGGGCGAGAGGCCGGAAAGCGATCGGGGCGCGCCCTTGGGCGCGGGCGACGAGCGAGGGGAAACCATGGGGTCGCATTCTACCGAACGCTTGCCCTTTCAAAGGTCGCCTTGACAATTACTGTCACGGCAACTATTATTTCTGGCATGCCTGCTTCCACCGATCCTGCCGCTGCCGTCCCGCCGCCCGATCCCGGGGGCGAGACGGTCGGGTTCTACAAGCCCGATTCGTACAACGCCGAGGAGAGTGTCGGCCACATGATGCGGCGCATCACCACCATGCTCTCGCAGGCGGTTGCCAGCCAGATGTCGGAGCCGAGCGGCCCGACCTTCCCGCAGTGGGCACCCCTGTTCAAGTTGCACATGGGCCACGCGACCACGGTCGCCGAACTCGCGCGCGAGTGCCAGCTCGACACCGGCGCCATGACCCGCCTGCTCGACCGGCTGGAGGCCAAGGGCCTGTGCCGGCGCGTGCGCTCGGTCTCCGATCGCCGCGTGGTCAACATCGAGCTGACGGAGGAGGGGCGCGAAGCCGCGCGCCAGGTGCCGCATGTGCTGTGCAGCGTGCAGAACGAACTCCTCACTGGCTTCAGCGCCGAGGAATGGACGCAGCTCAAGCACTATCTGCGCCGCCTCCTGGACAACGCCCAGGCCATCGCGGCCCGTGGAGAAAAGAATGACCCCGCTTCTTCCTGAAACCGCCCGGCGACCCGTGGCGGTGCTCGCCGCTGCCGCCGCGTTGTTCCTCGCCGGCTGCGCCGACATGGGCCGCATCGACTCGCACGCCAGCCTGCGCGACGCCGCTTCGATCGGCCTCACGCCCGAGGCCGCCGCCATGACCGTACCCACCGTCGACAGCCAATGGTGGATGGGCTTCGGCGATGCCCAGCTCAACGCCCTGGTGGACCAGGCGCTGCAAGGCAATCCAAACCTGCAGGTGGCGCGATCCCGCCTCGAGCGCGCGCAGGCCGCAATCGGCGCTGCCGAGGCCGCCCGCCTGCCAAAGGTCGACGGGCAGCTCGACCTCAACAAGCAGAAGTTCAGCAGCAACTACATTTATCCCGCGCCCCTGGGCGGCTCGCGGCAAGAGCTCGGCACGCTGCAGCTCAATGCCAGCTGGGAGCTGGATTTCTTCGGTCGCAACCGCACCGCCATCGAGACTGCAGTCGGCAGCACCAATGCCGCGGCGGCCGATGCGGACGCGGCACGAGTCCTGCTGGCGAGCAACGTGGCACGCGCCTATGTCCAATGGGCCCGCCTCGATGACCAGCTGACGGTGGCCCGGCGCACGCTCTCCCAGCGCGAGGAGACCCTCAAGCTGGTGCGCGACCGCGTCTCGGCAGGCCTCGACACGCGCCTCGAGCAGTTCCAGAGCGAAGGCGGCCTGCCCCAGGCGCGCCAGCAGATCGAGTCGTTGAACGAGCAGATCGCCCTCGCACGCAATGCGCTGGACGCGCTGGTGGGCCAGCCCGGGGCCACCGGGGCGCTGGCGGCGCCGAGGACCGACGGCCTCCGTCCGATCGCACTGCAGCCCACGATCCCCGCCGACCTGCTGGGCCGGCGCGCCGACATCGCCGCTGCGCGCTGGCGTGTCGAGGCCGCGACCAGCGACGTCGCCAATGCGAAGACCCAGTTCTATCCCAACGTCAACCTGGTCGCCTTCGCCGGTTTCTCGGCGCTCGGCTTCGGCCAGCTCACCAAGTCGGGCAGCGAGCAGTGGAGCGTGGGCCCGGCGGTGCGGCTGCCGATCTTCGAGGGCGGCCGACTGCGCGCCAACCTGCGCGGCAAGACGGCCGACCTCGATGCCGCGATCGAGAGCTACAACGCGGCCGTGCTCGACGCGGTGCGCGACGTGGCCGACCAGGTCGCGACTGCCCAGTCCGTCGCGCGCCAGCAGGCCGAGCAGGCCGCCTCCCAGCGTGCCGCCGAATCTGCCTACGACATCGCGGTGCAGCGCTATGGCGCGGGCCTGGGCAACTACCTCAACGTGCTGACGGCCGAAACCACTGTGCTCGCCGAACGCCGCCAGGCCGTCGACCTGTCTGCGCGCGCCCTCGAAACTCAGGTGGGGCTCGCGCGCGCACTGGGCGGCGGCTGGCAGCCGCCGGCGCAGGCCACCGCCGATGCCGGCCGGACGGCGTCCCGACACCCCTGAACACATTGCGCGATTCCGAAGGACATTCCATGGACAGCAACAACACACCCGATGCGAACGTTCCGGCCGAGGCGCCGGCCTCCAACGGCAAGCGACGCCGCGCCCTCACCGCGCTGGCCGCCGCCGTGGTCGTGGCCGGCGCCGGCTGGGGCGCGTACGAATGGCTGGTCGCCAGCCACTACGAGTCGACCGACAACGCCTACGTGCAGGGCAACGTGATCCAGATCACGCCCCAGATCGGCGGCACGGTGATGGCCATCATGGCCGACGACACCGACCTGGTGAAGACCGGCCAGCCGCTGGTGCAGCTCGATCCCGCCGATGCCAAGGTCGCCCTCGAGCAGGCCGAGGCGGCGCTCGGGCAGGCGGTGCGCCAGGTCCGCACGCTCTACGCCAACAACGGCTCGCTGGCCGCGCAGGTCTCGCTGCGCCAGGCCGACATCGTCAAGGCGCAGAGCGACATCGCCCGTGCGCAGGACGACCTCAGGCGCCGCCAGGCGCTGTCGGGCAACGGCGCGGTGTCGAAGGAAGAACTCAACCACGCCGAAACCACGCTCGCCAACGCGAAGAGCGCGTTGGCCGCGGCGCAGGCCGGCGTGATCGCGGCGCGCGAGCAGTTGGCCAGCAACCAGTCGCTCACCGAAGGCACCAGCGTCGAGGAGCACCCCAGCGTGCAGGCCGCCGCCGCCAAGGTGCGCGAAGCCTATCTCGCGACGCAGCGCGTCGCGCTGCCCGCCCCGGTGGAAGGCTACGTCGCCAAGCGCACCGTGCAGCTCGGCCAGCGCGTGGCGGCCGGCACGCCCATGATGTCGATCGTGCCGCTCAACCAGCTGTGGGTCGATGCCAACTTCAAGGAAGTCCAGCTTCGCAACATCCGCATCGACCAGCCGGTGAAACTCATCGCCGACGTGTACGGCAAGAAGGTCGAGTACACCGGCCATGTCGCCGGCCTCGGCGTGGGCACCGGCGCCGCCTTTGCGCTGCTGCCGGCGCAGAACGCCACCGGCAACTGGATCAAGGTGGTGCAGCGGGTGCCCGTGCGCATCGCGCTCGACGCCGAGCAGCTCAAGGCCAACCCGCTGCGCGTGGGCCTGTCGATGGACGTCGAGGTCGACGTGCGGCAAAAGGGCGGCAAGATGCTGGCCGATGCGCCGCGCGCCAGCGCGCTGGCCCAGACGCAGGTCTACAGCCAGCTCGACCAGGGCGCCGATGCCGAGGTGCAGCGCATCATCGCGGCCAACCTGGGCCGCGGCGCGGCGCTCGCGAACACGGCCTCCAAGCCACCCGTCGCCACCGTGCCGCCCGCCGGCCCGCGCTCGCACGTCAACCCGATCTGAGGCAGGGCACGACGATGGCGACCGCAGCAACGCCCGCCCCGCCCGCCGCCGTTCATCCGCCGCTCGAGGGCTCGGCCCGCCTGTGGGGCACGATCGCGCTCTCTGCGGCGACCTTCATGAACGTGCTCGACACCTCGATCGCGAACGTATCGCTGCCGGCCATCTCGGGCGACCTGGGCGTGAGCTCCACGCAGGGCACCTGGGTCATCACCAGCTTCGCAGTCGCCAATGCGATCGCCGTCCCGCTCACCGGTTGGCTGACCCAGCGCTTCGGCCAGGTGCGGCTGTTCATGACCAGCGTGCTGCTGTTCATCATCAGCTCCTGGCTGTGCGGCCTGGCGCCCAACATGACCATGCTGATCGCCTTCCGCGCGTTGCAGGGCTTCGTAGCCGGGCCGATGATCCCGCTGTCGCAGACGCTGCTGCTGTCGAGCTACCCGAAGGCCAAGGCCGGGCTGGCGATGGCGATGTGGTCGATGACCACGCTGGTCGCGCCCGTCATGGGGCCGCTGCTGGGCGGCTGGATCACCGACAACATTTCCTGGCCCTGGATCTTCTACATCAACATCCCCGTGGGCCTGCTCGCCGCAGGCATCACCTGGGGCATCTACCACAAGCGCGAGAGCACCACGCGCAAGGTGCCGATCGACGGCATCGGCCTGGCGCTGCTGGTGCTGTGGGTAGGCTCGCTGCAGCTCATGCTCGACAAGGGCAAGGAGCTCGACTGGTTCCACTCGCCCGAGGTCGTCGCGATGGCGGTGGTGGCGGCGGTCGGCTTCGCCTTCTTCCTCGTGTGGGAGCTGACGGACAAGCACCCGGTGGTCGACCTGTCGCTCTTCAAGCGGCGCAACTTCTGGTCCGGCGCGCTCGCCACCGCGGTGGCCTACGGCCTGTTCTTCGGCAACGTGGTGATCCTGCCGCTGTGGCTGCAGCAGTTCATGGGCTACACCGCCACGCAGGCCGGCATGATCATGGCGCCGGTGGGGCTGCTGGCGATCGTGTTCTCGCCGATCGTCGGCCTCACGGTCGGCAGGATCGATCCGCGCCGCTATGCGACCTTCTCCTTCCTGGTGTTCGCGCTCGTGCTGTGGATGCGCTCGAACTTCAACACCCAGGCCGACTTCTGGACCATCATGATCCCGACCGTGATCCAGGGCGTCGCGATGGCCTTCTTCTTCATCCCGCTGGTGACGATCACGCTCTCGGGCCTGTCGCCCGATCGTATCGCGGCGGCCTCGGGCCTGTCGAACTTCGCGCGCATCACCGCGGGCGCCATGGGCACCTCGATCGCGACCACCCTGTGGGAGAACCGCGCCGCGCTGCACCATGCGCAGCTGGTCGAGTCGGTCAACCAGGGCAGCCCGGCGACCCAAAGTGCCATGGCCGGGCTGAGTGCGAGCGGCTTCTCCGCCGAGCAGGTGCTGGGACAGATCAACCGCCTGGTGGACCAGCAGTCCTTCATGCTGGCAGCCAACGACGTGTTCTACGCGTCGGCGGTGCTGTTCCTGCTGCTGATTCCCTTCGTCTGGCTGGCGAAGCCTGCGCGCAGCGGCGGCGCATCGGACGCCGCCGCAGGCGCGCACTGATTCCTCTCGCGGCGAGTCGTTCCCGCACCGCAGCATAGGCATTTGCCCCAGTAGGCAAGTCCTGCTGCGGCTGCAAACAATGCGTTCCGCGCAGCCATGGTGGCGCGCTCAGATGGACCGCATGACCGATCTTTCCTTCCAGCACCCGGGCGACCGCGCGAGATGAGCGACATCATTCTCGAGACACGTCAGCTCACCAAGGAATTCAAGGGCTTCACCGCCGTCAGCAAAGTCGATCTGAAGGTGGTGCGCGGCTCGATCCATGCCTTGATCGGACCCAACGGCGCGGGCAAGACGACCTGCTTCAACCTGCTCACCAAGTTCCTCGAGCCGACTTCGGGGACCATCCTCTTCAATGGACAGGACATCACGGGCGAGCGCCCGGCGCAGATCGCGCGCCGCGGCATCATCCGCTCCTTCCAGATCTCCGCCGTGTTCCCTCATCTCACCCTGCTCGAGAATGTGCGCCTGGGCCTGCAGCGCGCGCTCGGCACCTCCTACCATTTCTGGAAGAGCGAGAAGACGCTCAAGCCGCTCGAAGTCCGCGCCCGCGCGCTGCTGGCCGAGGTCGGCCTCGAGGAGCTCGCCGACGAGCAGACCGTGAACCTGCCCTACGGCCGCAAGCGCGCGCTCGAGATCGCGACCACGCTCGCGATGGAGCCCGAGCTGATGCTCCTCGACGAGCCGACACAGGGCATGGGCCACGAGGATGTGCACCGCGTGGCCGAGCTGATCAAGCGCGTCTCGGCCGGCCGCACCATCCTGATGGTGGAGCACAACATGAGCGTGGTCTCCACCATCGCCGACACGATCACGGTGCTGCAGCGCGGCGCCGTGCTGGCCGAGGGGCCGTATGCCGAAGTCTCGCGCAACCCGCAGGTGATGGAAGCCTACATGGGCACCACCGACGGCCAGCTGCAGGGAGCCCATTGAATGAGTGCTCCTGCACTTGAGATCAAGAACCTGCAGGCCTGGTACGGCGAATCCCACGTGCTGCACGGCGTCGACATGGTGGTTCAGCCGGGCGAGGTCGTCACGCTGCTCGGGCGCAACGGAGCAGGGCGCACCACCACGATGCGCGCCATCCTCGGCCTGACCGGCGCGCGCAAGGGCAGCATCAAGGTGCACGGCGTCGAGACCATCGGCATGCCCACGCACCGCATCGCGCACCACGGCATCGGCTACTGCCCGGAGGAGCGCGGCATCTTCGCCAGCCTGTCGGCCGAAGAAAACCTCATGCTGCCGCCCGCGCTCAAGGGCACGGACAAGGGCATGTCGGTGGAGGAGATCTATGCCATGTTCCCCAACCTGGCCGAGCGCCGCCACAGCCAGGGCACGCGCCTGTCCGGCGGCGAGCAGCAGATGCTGGCGGTGGCGCGCATCCTGCGCACCGGCGCCAGGCTGCTCCTGCTCGACGAGATCTCGGAGGGACTGGCCCCGGTGATCGTGCAGGCTTTGGCGCGCATGATCCACACCTTGCGCGGCAAGGGCTACACGGTGGTCATGGTGGAGCAGAACTTCCGTTTTGCCGCGCCACTGGCCGATCGTTTCTACGTGATGGAGCACGGCCGCATCGTCGAAGCCTTCGGCGCGGCCGAACTCGACGCCAAGATGCCGGTGCTGCACGAGCTGCTCGGCGTCTGAACCGCTCACTTTTTTTCTTGAAGGAGACACCATGAAGACTGCATTCACCGCGATCGCGCTGGCCGTCGGCGCCCTGGCCCTGGCTTCCGGCGCGCAGGCGCAGGAGAAGGTCAAGATCGGCTTCGTCACCGACATGTCCAGCCTGTATTCCGACCTCGAGGGCAAGGGCGGCGCCACCGCGATCGAGATGGCGATCGCCGACTTCGGCGGCAAGGCGCTGGGCCAGCCCATCGAGCTGATCACGGCCGACCACCAGAACAAGGCCGACATCGCCGCCTCCAAGGCGCGCGAATGGATCGACACCGCCGGGGTCACCATGATCTTCGGTGGCACCAACTCCGGCACCGCGCTGGCCACGGCCAAGGTGGCGCAGGAGAAGAAGCGCGTCTACTTCAACAACGGCGCCGCCAGCTCGGCGCTCACCAACGAGCAGTGCAGCCCCTACACCGTGCACTACGCCTACGACACCGTCGCGCTGGCGAAGGGCACCGGCGCCACGGTGGTCGAGCAGGGCGGCAAGAGCTGGTTCTTCCTGACGGCCGACTACGCATTCGGCCATGCGCTGGAAGCCGACACCACCCGCATCGTGAAGGAGAAGGGCGGCACGGTGGTGGGCGCGGTGCGCCATCCGCTCAATGCCTCGGACTTCTCGTCCTTCCTGCTGCAGGCGCAGAACTCCAAGGCGCAGATCCTCGGGCTCGCGAACGCGGGCGGCGACACCATCAACTCGATCAAGGCCGCCCGCGAATTCGGCATCGGCAAGACGATGAAGGTGGCGGGCCTGCTGGTGTTCCTGAGCGACATCCACAGCCTGGGCCTGAAGAACACCGAGGGCCTGCTGCACACCACCAGCTGGTATTGGGACTTGAACGACGACACGCGCAAGTGGGCCGCGCGCTACTTCGAAAAGACCAAGCGCATGCCGACCGACATCCAGGCGGCCGACTACTCGGCCACCATGACCTACCTGAAGGCGGTCGAGGCCGCCAAGACCACCGATTCCGACAAGGTGATGGAGCAGCTCAAGAAGATGCCGATCAGCGACTTCTTCGGCAAAGGCCAGATCCGTGCGGACGGCCGCTATGTCCACGACATGTACCTGGTGCAGGTCAAGGCTCCGTCCGAGTCGAAGAAGGAGTGGGACTACCTGAAGGTGGTCAAGACGCTGCCGGGCGACCAGGTCTTCACGACCAAGGCCGAGTCCAAGTGCGCGCTCTGGAAATGACCCGGATCCATTTGCAAGGAAAGAACACATGAAGAACAAGTTTGCACTGTCAGGCGTCGTCCTCGGCCTCGCCCTGGCAGCGGGCGCAGCCCAGGCGCAGGTCAAGATTGGCTTCATCACCGACATGTCCAGCCTGTACGCCGACGTCGAGGGCCGCAACGGCGCCACGGCGATCCAGATGGCCATCGACGACTTCGGCGGCAAGGTCAACGGCCAGCCCATCGAGCTGCTCACGGCCGACCACCAGAACAAGGCCGACATCGCCGCCTCCAAGGCGCGCGAATGGATCGACACGGCAGGCCTGACGATGCTCTTCGGCGGCACCAATTCCGGCACCGGCCTCGCGATGGCGAAGGTGGCGCAGGAGAAGAAGCGCGTCTTCATCGTCAACGGCGCCGGCACCTCGGCGCTTACCAACGAGCAGTGCAGCCCCTACACCGTGCACTACGCGTACGACACCGTGGCACTCGCCAAGGGCACGGGCGGCGCGGTGGTGGGGCAGGGCGGCAAGAGCTGGTTCTTCCTGACCGCTGACTACGCCTTCGGCGCGGCACTCGAGGCCGACACCGCCAAGGTGGTCAAGGAGAAGGGCGGCACGGTGGTCGGCGGCGTCAAGCATCCGCTCAATGCCTCCGACTTCTCGTCCTTCCTGCTCCAGGCGCAGAACTCCAAGGCCCAGATCCTGGGCCTCGCGAACGCGGGCGGCGACACCATCAACGCGATCAAGGCGGCCAAGGAATTCGGCATTACCAAGTCGATGAAGATGGCGGGCCTGCTGGTCTTCATCACCGACATCCACAGCCTCGGCCTGAAGAACACCGAGGGCCTGCTGCTCACCACCAGCTGGGACTGGAACATCGACGACAGGACGCGCGCCTTCGGCAAGAAGTTCTTCGACAAGACCAAGCGCATGCCGACCGACATCCAGGCCGCCGACTACTCGGCCACGATGACCTACCTGAAGGCGGTGCAGGCCGCCGGCACCACCGATGCCGACAAGGTGATGGAGCAGCTCAAGAAGACGCCCGTCGACGACTTCTACGCCAAGGGCCGCATCCGCGAGGACGGGCGCTTCGTGCACGACATGTACCTGGTGCAGGTCAAGAGCCCGGCCGAGTCGAAGCAGCCGTGGGACTACTACAAGGTCGTGAGCAAGCTGCCGGGCGACCAGGTCTTCACCACCAAGGCCGAGAGCAAGTGCGCCCTCTGGAAGTAGCGCTCGCGCCCCAGGCTGCTGCCCGGCTGGCCGGGCGCGGCGGCCCTGCTGAAGAAAAATAGCATCCAATGACCATTTCCTTTCCAGCACTGCTGAGCCAGCTCCTCCTCGGGCTGGTCAACGGATCGTTCTACGCGATCCTGAGCCTCGGGCTCGCGGTGATCTTCGGCCTGCTCAACGTCATCAACTTCGCGCACGGCGCGCTGTTCATGCTGGGCGCGGTGCTGGCGTGGATGGCGATGAACTACTTCGGCATCAACTACTGGGTGATGCTGGTGGCGGCGCCGATCGTCGTCGGCCTGTTCGGCATCGTGATCGAGCGGCTGCTGCTGCGCTGGATCTACAAGCTCGACCATCTCTACGGCCTCTTGCTCACGCTCGGCCTCACGCTGCTGATCGAGGGCGTGTTCCGCTCCGTCTACGGCGTCTCGGGCCTGCCCTACGACACGCCCGATGCGCTGGCGAGCGCCACCGACCTCGGCTTCATGATCCTGCCCAACTACCGCGCCTGGGTGGTGGTGGCCTCGCTGGTGGTCTGCTTCGCGACCTGGTTCGTGATCGAGAAGACGCGCCTGGGCGCCTACCTGCGCGCCGGGACCGAGAACCCGCGGCTCGTGGAGGCCTTCGGCGTCAACGTGCCGCTGATGGTCACGCTGACCTACGGCTTCGGCGTTGCGCTCGCCGCCTTTGCGGGCGTGCTGGCCGCGCCGGTGATCCAGGTCTCGCCGCTGATGGGGCAGAACCTCATCATCGTCGTCTTCGCGGTGGTGGTGATCGGCGGCATGGGTTCGATCATGGGTGCCATCCTCACCGGCCTGGGCCTGGGCGTGATCGAGGGACTCACCAAGGTCTTCTACCCCGAGGCCTCGTCCACCGTCGTCTTCGTGATCATGGTCATCGTGCTGCTGATCCGGCCGGCCGGCTTGTTCGGCAAAGAGAAGTGAAGCGGCCCGCGTGATGAAGAACAACAACGTCTCCCTCGTCCTGTACGGCCTGCTGCTGCTCGGACTGATTGCCGCGCCCTTCCTCGGCGCGTACCCGGTGTTCGTGATGAAGCTCATGTGCTTCGCGCTGTTCGCCTCGGCGTTCAACCTGCTGCTCGGCTACACGGGGCTGCTGTCCTTCGGCCACGCGGCCTTCCTCGGCGGCTCGGCCTATGTGGCCGGGCATGCGATGAAGGTCTGGGGCCTGTCGCCGGAACTGGGCCTGATCGCCGGCACCCTCACCGGCGCGCTGCTGGGCTGGCTCTTCGGCGTGCTGGCGATCCGGCGCCAGGGCATCTACTTCGCGATGATCACGCTCGCGCTGGCGCAGATGGTCTTCTTCATCTGTCTGCAGGCCAAATTCACCGGCGGCGAGGACGGCCTGCAGGGCGTGCCGCGGGGCAAGCTCTTCGGCCTGCTCGACCTGCAGGACGACCTGATCATGTACTACGTGGCCTTGGTCATCGTGGTCGTCGGCTTCCTGCTGATCGTGCGCACCATTCATTCGCCTTTCGGCCAGGTGCTCAAGGGCATCAAGGAGAACGAACCGCGCGCGCTCTCGCTGGGCTACGACGTGGCGCGCTTCAAGCTGCTGGCCTTCGTGATCTCGGCCGCTCTGTCGGGCCTGGCCGGCTCGCTCAAGACACTGGTGCTGGGCTTCGCCACGCTGTCCGACGTGCACTGGACCGCCTCGGGCCAGGTGATCCTGATGACACTGGTGGGCGGCCTGGGCACGCTGTCCGGTCCGCTGGTCGGCTCGGCGGTGGTGGTGCTGCTCGAAAACAAGATCGGAGAATTCGGCCACCTGCTCGCCAGCCTCACCTCCATCGAATGGTTCGGCACGCTGGGCGAGTCGGTCACCATGGTCACGGGCCTGATCTTCGTGATCTGCGTGCTGGCCTTCCGGCGGGGGATCATGGGCGAGATCATCGCCCTGGTGACGCGCAAACGTTAGCTCTCAGAAAGTGCCACCGCGTGAGTTGGGAATGCGCGCAGCAACTTCTTGTCCTTGGTTACGAGCTTGGCGTTGAGCTGAATCGCCAATGCAATGAATTCGCAGTCATAGGCGGAACAGTCGCTGTCGCGCACCAATTCAAGCACGGCCCGCGAATCAACCTCGAACTCTGATTCGGCCAGTAGGCTTTCGGCCTCTGCCTGCAGGCTGCACGCCTGCTCGAAGCCAAGAACCTTCCTCCTGACATAGCCAGCAAGAATGTTCCGAAACCCGCTGCGCCACAGAACAGGAGCAGCCCAGTCCGGGTCTCGTTCGAACAGCTTCTCGGCCTCTGCGGTGTAGTCGCCAGGTAGATAGAGATAAGCCAATACACTCGAGTCCACCACGATCATTGGCGTCCTTCACGTTTCAGCGCATCAATGTCACGCGCTCGAAACTTGCCCTTCGGCAGAGCGGCACGCAGCTCCCGCGCTCGCGCCAACCTTTCGTTGGGGGCAACTTTTGCGGGCAGAAGCGCTGCCTCCAGGCACACAATTGCTTCACTGTTCATGCTGCGACGATGAGCCTCCGCGGAGAGCTTCAAGCGGTCATACACGGCATCTGGAATGTTCTTTAGAGTGAGGGTCGTAGGCATGTCAATCTCCAACCGTAATGGAACCATTATGGTTCCGCATGAGAGCGCTGTCACTTCCATGGCAACTACCATGTGGCACCCCGCCCAACGCTACCCCGACCCCGCCATCGAGATCCTCGATCCGCGGTTTGCCAGGTACCGCCTGATGAGCGCAGCAGTCGAGCGCCTGGCCACCGGCTTTCGCTGGGCCGAAGGCCCGGTGTGGTTCGGCGATGGCCGCTACCTGCTGTGGAGCGACATCCCCAACAACCGCGTGCTGCGCTGAGATGAGGAGACCGGCGCCGTCAGCCACTTCCGCAAGCCGTCGAACTTCGCCAACGGCCACACGCGCGACCGGCACGGGCGCCTGCTCAGCTGCGAGCACGGCACCCGCCGCGTGACACGCACCGAGTACGACGGCAGCATCACCGTGATCCTCGACCGCTTCGAGGGCAAGCGCCTCAACTCGCCCAACGACATCGTGGTCAAGTCCGACGATTCCATCTGGTTCACCGATCCGCCCTTCGGCATCCTCGGCCATTACGAAGGGCACGCGGCCGAGCCGGAACTGCCGACCAACGTCTACCGCGTCGACGGCCAGACGGGCAAGGCCACCGTGGTCTGCAATGACATCGAGCGGCCCAATGGACTGTGCTTCTCGCCCGACGAGAGCCTGCTCTACGTGGTCGAGTCGGGCAGCACGCCGCGCCGCATCCGCGTGTTCGACCTGAGCGAAGACGGGCAAAACCTGAAGAACGGCCGCGTGTTCGTCGAGGCCGATCCGGAAGGCTCGCCCGACGGCTTTCGCTGCGATGTCGACGGCAACCTGTGGGCCGGCTGGGGCACCGGCGAGGGCCGCGATGGGGTGCGGGTGTTCGCGCCCGACGCCACGCCCATCGGCCGCATTGCGCTGCCGGAGCGCTGCGCCAATGTCTGCTTCGGCGGACCGGCGCGCAACCGGCTCTTCATGGCGGCGAGCCAGTCGCTCTACGCGCTGTACGTCAATACGCAGGGCGTGCTCGGCGGCTGAACGCTCGGAAGGTCAGGGGGCGAAGCGCCGCGACAGCGCATCCGGCAGGCCGATCGCCGGCTTCGGCGCGGGCCGCCTGAAGGTGCCCGCGCTGGCCTTGCGCACGCGCAGTGTCGCCAGCGCCTCGGCCTGCTTCACGGCGGCGGCCATCTGGTCCACCACGGGCACGGGGATGCGGTCCTTGACCTTGTCGGCCAGGCCGGCCAGCGGCGCGCCGGCGAGGATCACCACGTCGGCCTCGTCCTCGTCGACCGCGCGGTTCGCCAAGTCCACCAGCAGCTGTTCCTTCTCGTCCTGCACATCGGCGATGGAGGCGAAGCGGCCTTCGAGCATGCGGATGCCGGCCAGGCGGCCCATGAGCCCGTGCGATTCCACGCACTCCTCGTACCAGGGGCCGAGCGCCTGCGCAAAGGTCACGATCGCAAAGCGCTTGCCGAGCATGCAGGCGGTCAGCATCGCGGCCTCGGCCATGCCGACCACCGGAATGTCGAAGAGCTCGCGCGCGCCGAACAATCCCGGGTCGCCGAAGGCCGCGATGACGGCCGCGTCGAAGCCCTCGTGGTGCTCGGCCAGCATCTCCAGCGCGACCGCGCCGCCGATCTGCGCCTCGGCGCGCGTGGCGATGTAGGGGAAACCGCGCGGCGCCGTGAGTGCGACCAGCTCCGTGCCGGCGGCCGCGGCGGGCAGGGCGGCACTCATCAGCCGGTCCGTGATGCCCTGGCTGGTGTTCGGGTTGAGGACGAGGATGCGCATCGAGTGTTCCTTTGAATCAGGCGCGGCTATGCCGCCGTGTTGCCGGCCCGGGCCAGCACTGCTTCGACGGCACGGGCCGCGTCGAGCAGTTGCCGGTCCCGTCCGCGTGCGGCAATCAGCTGCAGACCGACCGGCAGGCCGTCGCGCCCGTGGCCGCAGGGAATGGAGATGGCGGCCGCCATCGCATGGTTCACGAAAGGCGTGAAGACCGCGTGCGCGCGCGGCTCCACCGCATGGCCGCCGATATGCGTGGGCCCGAGCCGGTCGTGGCGCCAGGCGACGCAAGGCGCGGTCGGGCAGATCAGCAGGTCGTGGTGCACCAGGAAGCCGGCCAGCGTCGATGCGATGGCGGCGCCCGCGGCGCGCGCACGTGCCACGTCGGCCCCGGACCACTGCAGTCCGCGTTCGATCTGGCGCGCCACATCGGGATCGAAGACGGAAGCGTCGCGCCGCCAGGCCTCGCCGAACAGGTGGGCGAGCCCGGTGTGCTGCAGCGGCATCAAGGCGGCCTCGTCGGCATCCTCGGGCCAGGCCGGGTCGGCATTGGCGATGCCGAAGCCGGCCGTGCGCAGCGCCTCGATCGCGCTGGCGATGCACGCCCCCACGTCCTCGTCCACCGGCACGTCGAGGCCCAGGCGCGGGCTGAAGGCCACGCGCAGCTGGGTCGCGACGCGCAGCGGGGCCGGGTCGGGCAGCAGGCTCGACGCCGGGTCGCGGGGGTCGTTGCCGGCCATTGCCTCGAACATCAGCGCGGCGTCGGCGACTGTGCGGGCGATCGGCGCGATCGCCTGGAGTCCGATGAAGGCATGCGGGAAACCGAAGGGATCGGGGATGGCGCCGAAGGAGGGCTTGAATCCCACCACGCCCACGTGCGCGGGCGGTCGGCGGCTCGAGCCGCCGCCGTCGGTGCCGAGCGCGAGCGGCGCCAGCCGCGCGGCCACCGCGACGGCGCATCCGCCCGAGGAGCCGCCCGGCGTGAGGGCCGGGTCCATCGGATGGCGCGTGAGGCCGTAGACCTTGTTGGTGGTCAGTCCCTTGCAGGCGAACTCCGAACTGTTGCCCATGCCGATGACCAGCGCACCCGCGGCCCGCAGCCGTTCCACCGCCAGCGCATCGCGCGGCGCGACGAAGTCCTGGAACAGCCGCGAGCCCTGCGTCACGCGCTGCCCCCTGACCCAGATCACGTCCTTCACCACCACCGGCACGCCGGCCAGCGGCATCGGCTCGCGGCGGGCGACGCGCGCGCGCAGGGTCTCGATTTCGGCGTCGAGCGAGGCGGGGACGTCGCCCACCACCGCATTGAGCACACCGTTGCGCGATTCGATGTTCTGCAGGAAAGCTGCCACCACGTCGCCGGGGTCCAGCGTTCCTTCCTGTACGCGCTGCGCGATCTGCGAGGCGTCGAGCTCAAGCATGCGGAGTGGCCTTCGCGAGCTTGGCCAGCGCGTCGGGCAGGTTGCCCACATAGCCGCCTGCCGTTGCATCGCCGGGCTTCGGGCGCGCCATCTCGGGCTTGCCGCAGGGCAGGAACTCGCCATGGCCCGAAGGCGCGCAGGGCTTGCCCTCGTCCCACACGCGCTCGCCGCGCACCAGGGTGGTCACGGGCCAGCCGATGACCTGCATGCCTTCGTACGGCGTGTAGTCCACGTCGTGGTGCAGCAGGCGGTTCTCGATGGTGACTTCCTTGTTCGGGTCCCAGATCGCGATGTCGGCATCCGAGCCGATCGCGATCGTGCCCTTGCGCGGGTGCAGGCCATAGAGCCGCGCCGGGTTGGTCGCCGTCAGGCTCACGAACTGGTTGAGCGTGATGCGCCCCGTGCGCACGCCTTCGGAGAACAGCAGCGGCAGGCGCGTCTCGAGACCCGGGATGCCGTTGGGAATGTGGCGGAAGGCCACCTCCTTGCCGCCGGGCTTCTTGCCCTGCGGATCGTCGAAGCGAAACGGCGCATGGTCGGAGGAGACGATGGTGAAGAGCCCGTCGGACAAGCCCTCCCACACGACGCGCTGGTTGGCCCTGTCGCGCGGCGGCGGGCTGCAGACGCACTTCGCGCCCTCGTAGCCGCCGCCCAGGTCGTCCGCGCTGAGGAACAGGTACTGCGGACAGGTCTCGGCATAGAGGCGCATGCCCCGGCCACGGGCCCAGCGGATCTGCTCGATGGCCTCCCGGCCGGACACGTGCACGATCAGGATCGGCACGTCGACCAGTTCCGACAGCGTGATGGCGCGGTGCGTCGCCTCGCGCTCGATCGCCATCGGGCGCGAGGTCGCGTGGAACAGCGGCGCCGTGTGCCCGGCTTCCTCCAGCGTCTCGGTGAGCCAGGCGATGCAGTCGGCGTTCTCGGCATGGATCATCGCCAGCGCACCGTGCCGGCGCGCCACCGCGAGCAGGCGCAGGATCTGGCGGTCGTCCAGCTTCATGTCGTCGTAGGTCATGTAGATCTTGAACGACGTGTAGCCCTCGGCGATCAGGGCCGGCAGCTCCTCGCGCAGCACCTGCTCCGTGGGGTCGGTCACGATCATGTGGAAGGCGTAGTCCACCACCGCCTTGCGGCCGGCGCGCCGGTGGTAGTCCTCGACCGCAGCGCGCAGCGACTGGCCCTTGATCTGCGCGGCGAAAGGGATCACCGTGGTGGTGCCGCCGCAAGCGGCCGAGCGCGTGCCGCTGGCAAAGTCGTCGGCCATCCGCAGGCCCTCGTCCATCGGCTGGTCGAGGTGGCAATGGGCATCGACGCCGCCGGGCAGCACCAGCTTGCCCCGGGCATCGATCTCGTCGCGGCCGCGGGCAAGCTCGTGGCCCAGGGCGACCACCCGGCCGCCGCGGATGCCGATGTCGGCCTGCATGGTTTCCGCGGCGGTGGCGACCAGGCCGTTGCGGATGACGGTGTCGAAGCCTTGCACTTGCGTCTCCTTCTGCTTGTCGCCGGCGCTCAATGCCCGGCGTCCTTGAGGTCGATGCGGGACGTTTCGCGCGCCGCGAAGGCGGCCACCGCGATCAGCGCGCAGACGACGGCGAGGTAGATGGCCACCGGCGTGGTCGAGTTGAAGCGCGCGATCAACGCGGTGGCGATGATCGGCGCCAGCGCGCCGCCGAAGACGCCGGCGAACTGGAAGCCCAGCGAGGCGCCCGTCACCCGCACGCGGGTCGCGAACAGTTCCGGCAGGAAGGAGGCGAGCGGCGAGAACATGAAGGACACCAGCACCATGCCCACGAAGGAGGCCGCCATGATGGCGAGCGGGTCGCCCGTCTGCACCATCTGCATGAATGCGAAGGCCCAGAGCGCGCCGCCGATGCCGCCGATCATGAGCACCGGCCGGCGGCCGATGCGGTCGGACAGCCAGCCGGCCACCGGGATGAAGATCATCTGCGCCACCGCGCCCAGCAGCACCGCGTTGAGCGCGATCGACTTGGGCAGGCCCAGCTGCGTCGGCACGAAATACAGCAGGAACAGCGTGAACACGTAGAAGGCGATGTCACCGCCCAGCCGTGCGAAGAAGGCAATGGCGAGCTGCGGCTTGTAGTGGCGCAGCACCTCCATGATCGGCGCGTGCTCTTCATGGCCCTTGGCCTCCTTCTCGAACACCTTGGACTCCGCCACGTTCATGCGGATGTACAGACCCACGCCCACGAGGATGGCGCTCATCAGGAAGGGAATGCGCCAGCCCCATGACAGGAAGGCCTCGTCGGACACCTGCCAGGTGACGAGCGCGAAGGCGCCGTTGGCCAGCAGCAGCCCGATGGGCGCGGCAATCTGCACCACGGAGCCGAGCAGGCCGCGCCGCTTGCCCTCGGGGTCGAGCTCGTTGACCATGATCGCCGCGCCGCCCCATTCGCCGCCCAGCGCCAGGCCCTGGACGATGCGCAGCACCACCAGCAGGATGGGCGCCCACATGCCGACCTGGCCGAAGGTCGGCAGGCACCCGATGAGGAAGGTGGCCAGGCCCATCATCAGCAGCGTGATGAAGAGGATGGACTTGCGGCCCAGCTTGTCGCCGAAGTGCCCGAACACCGCCGCGCCCAGGGGGCGCGCGACGAAGGCCACGCCATAGCTGGCGAAGGAGAGCAGCGTTGCCACCAGGGGCTCGCTCTGCGGGAAGAACAGCTTCGGAAAGACCAGGGCCGCGGCCGAGCCGTAGATGAAATGGTCGTAGAACTCCAGCGTGGTCCCGGCCAGGCTGGCAGCTGCCACGCGCTTGGTCGATGAGGGGCTGGCTTCGCGTTCGGCTGTCCCGCCGATGGGCATGGTTGCGTGCATTCGCGTGTCTCCGTGTGTGATGGATGTGAGGGGCTGGATGGTGGCGTTGGGCGAAAGATAGGCGATAACCGATGTGCAATCAAGAAGAAATTTGTACATCGCGCAGAACATTTATGTTCTACGGCAAGACTTAATGGATAACCCCTACTTCGCAGTGGCTCGCTGCAGGGTGTGGAGAAGAAACAAGCCTCGAAGTTGAAGGATTGGCCACAGAACCGCCATACAATTTGAAGAGATCTGATGTTCAAAAGGAATCGAGACAATGGCCAAGACCACCAGCACGGACGTTGATGCGCCCGGCGGACCTTCCGTCGAGGAGATCAGCGAGCGGATCCTCCAGGCCATCTGGGAACACCGGCTGCCGCCCGGGACCAAGCTGGTCGAGGAGAAGCTGTCCGAGGTCTTCGGCGTGAGCCGCACCAAGATCCGGCTGGCGCTCGGCAGGCTGTCGCACGACAGCATCCTCACGGTCGAGCCCAATCGCGGCACCTTCGTCGCGAGTCCGACGGTCGAGCAGGCACGGCAGGTGTTCAATGCGCGGCGCGTGCTGGAGCCGGCGCTGCTGCGCGACCTGGCCGGCCACGTGCGGCGCGAGCAGCTCGCACGCCTGCGCAAGAACATCGCGCTGGAAGGCGAGGCGCGCGAGCGCAACGACCGGCGCGCGACCATCCGGCTCTCGGGCCAGTTCCACCTCCTGATCGCCGAGCTCGGCCAGAACCCGTACCTGCACAAGTGCATCCGCGAGCTGTGCTCGCTGACCTGCCTGGTGATCGCGCTCTATGACGCGCCCGGAACGCCCGCCTGCCCGCACCACGAGCACGACGCCATCGTCGATGCCCTGGAGCAGGGCGATGCCGAGCGCGCCTGCATGCTGATGATCGAGCACCTCACGCACGTCGAGAACACGCTGCGCCTGGAGATGCCCGGGGACGAGGAGATCGACTTGCGCGCCGTATTCGCCTGAACGGCACTCCGGCTCAGGCCAGGCTCAGGCGCGGCGCAGCAACTTGCGCAGCACGGTCTTGAGCGGGCTCGCCCCGAAGATCAGTTGCGAATACGAGACGAAGAGCGCGCGGGGCAGCAGCACGCTGCCGTAGTAGTAGATGCGGTACTGCCGCGGCCCCTGGCGCGTGTCCGGGTGGCGCAGCGCGCGCCGCAGCAGGCCGAGGTCCTTGCCTTCCCCGGACAGCCAGCGTTCGAGGAAGCTGAGCCAGAGATAGCCCCCCTGGTCGTCCAGCGGCCGCCACAGCGCGGAGGCGCCGCACTGGTGGCGTTCGAGCTGCGCGCGCAGCCACAGGTCGAAGCGCGCGGCGCGCTGCCGCATCGCCTTGATCTGCGCCACCGACACCATCGAACCCTTGGTCGCGGAGGCGCCGTGCACCCGGTAGCGCGTCAGCGGCTCGGGAATCCAGGCGCAGGGGCTGAGGAGCGCCGCGGCCGTGCACAGCTGCAGGTCCTGGTACATCATCCGGTCGGCGTCCAGCGGGCCGATGGCCTCCAGGACTTCGCGCCGGAAGGCCAGGCCCGAGGTCAGCGAGAGCACGAGGCAGGACGCCGCCTTCAAGGTCTCGGCGGCCAGCCAACCCTCCGGTGCACGGCCGCCGGGATAGTAGGGCGTCAGGCCCAGATGGGGCTGGTCCTGCGAGAAGCGTTGCATGGCGTTGTGCGCCCATCCGGGAAAGTGCCCGCCCACGCGCCGGCGCAGTGCTTCCAGCACTTTCTCGATGCGTTGCGGCGCGATGGCGTCGTCGGCGTCGAGCAGCAGCACCACGTCGCCGGTGCAGGCGGCGAGGGCGGCGTTGGTGGCGGCGCAGATGCCGCCGTTGGGCTGGTGGATGGGCCGGACCTGCGCGAAGCGCGCCGCGTAGCCGTCCAGGATCTGCGCGCTGTCGTCCGTCGAGCCGTCGTTCACCACCACGATCTGGTGCGCCGGCACGGTCTGGCCGAGGCAGCTGTCGAGACATTCGGGCAGGAAGCGGCCGTAGTTGAAACAGATGATCGCGATGCTGACCTTCGGCACGGCCGGCAGCTCGGCCAGGACCATGGGCTCGATCGCGAACGGTGCCTCGAACGGGATCTTTTCGAATTTCACGTCAGCGACCTCAAAGGCCACGAGGGGCGGCGTTGCGGATTGTGCCTGCGGATTGCAGGTAGTTCGCAAGTGTTTCAGCAGTACCTGGTCATGGTCGTCAGCGAGGGGGATGTCGCGCTCGAGGGCCTGATCGCCTTCAACGCGGCCCACGATGTCGCCATCGCGAACGAGCCCTAGGACACGAGCCCGCCGCGGCTGCTGGTGCCAGAATGTGGCGCGCTGCAGTGCAGTCCGGAGAATCCATGTCTCTTCTGGTCATCGGCCTCGTCCTGTTCCTTGGCATTCACTCGGTGTCGATCGTTGCGCCGGCCTGGCGCGACACGCAGGTCGAACGCCGAGGCGAAAAAGTCTGGAAGGGCATCTACTCCCTGGTTTCGCTCGGTGCGCTGATCCTGGTCATCTATGGCTACGGCGTCGCGCGCCAGGCTCCGCTGGCGATCTATGCACCGCCGCTCGCGCTGCGGCACGTCGCGCTGCTGTTGATGCTGCCGGTGTTTCCCCTGTTGTTCGCGGCCTACCTGCCCGGGCGCATACAGCGTGCGGCCAAGCATCCCATGCTGCTCGCAGTCATGCTCTGGGCAGCAGCGCACCTGCTGGCCAATGGCTCGCTGGCCGACGTGCTCTTGTTCGGATCCTTCTTCATCTGGGCCCTGGCCGACCGGATTGCCGCCGGACGTCGCGCCGTGCCGCGTCGCGTGCCCGGCGCCCCGCCGAGCACGCTCAATGATGTCGCAGCGCTCGTGGGAGGCCTGGTGGTCTACGCCGGCCTCCTGTTCCGGGCGCACGCCTGGCTCACCGGGGTGCCGCTGCTGGGCTAGGGCCGCCGACGCCCAGGGGGTTCGGGGAGGGCTCGCCGACCTTCGTCAGCGTGTTGCGATCGGTGTGGTGGAAGGGCTCGGCAAGCCCCTGGATCTGCATCACGGTGTCCTGGTCGTAGGACCAGGTCCCGTCGGCGTTGAAGACGACCTCGATACGCCACTCCAGCGTGGTGAAGGCGTGCTCGATGAACGGGTTGGAGACGATGCCGTTCACCAGGCTCCCGTGGGTGGCCACGAGCTCGAAGCGATCCGCGTCCGGGCTGGCCTGCCCGCTGGCCATCGCGATCTGGCCGCGCGGGATTGCCAGCGTGTGCATGACGGTGCCGCTGGCAGGCTCCCACAGCCAGTAGCCGACCTGGTCGTGATACATCTTGCGGAGGCCAGGCTTGTGGATGAAGGTGTGATAGCGCAGGCCGTAGAGCACCTGCGGGCCGTTGGTCTGCGGGTCGATCGGCTGCAGCTCGTAATGCTCGACGTAGACCTGCGTCTTCGGCCCCTGCGCCTTGGGCTTGACGTCCACGCCCTTCTCGCCGCGCCACAGGCCTGCCATCCGGCGCAGGGGGCCGAGGTTGTCGAGGGTTCGTCCATCCAGGTCGGAGGGCTCGGTGTAGATGTCGTCGGGGAACTTGGACATGGGCGGGGGCGATCGATGGGGGTTGCGGGGCGCCTTGGCGGCCGGAGAGCGGGCGCTTCCGGCGACACGGATTCTGCCGTGTTCATTCCGGCCGGCGGGACGATCGCCGCGCTACATCCGCAACGGCTGCGCGTACCCGGTCATCTCCAGGTACCCGCGTCCGATGCGCCGGCCGCTGCCGTCCAGCAGATCGCTCACGCCCTCCCAGTAGACGCCGCCGGTCGAGCCGCGGCTGTCGAGCTCCTGGTCGTCGAGCAGGGACTGCACGGTGAAGGTGCCCGCGGGCGTGTCGATGCGCCAGCGCAGCGGATAGACGGCCCGGGTGCGCGGACTGGTCCAGGGGTTCGTGCCTTCGAATCGGACTTCATCGGTGCCGAACACGCGCAGCTGGCCATCGGCAGTGCGCAGCGAGCCGCCGAACCACAATGCCGAGCCGTCGCGCCGGCGGATCCGGAAGGCCATCAACGCGCCGCCGTCGTCGAGGTTCATGCCGACCCAGTCCCAGCCCGCCGCATCGGGATGCAGGTAGGCGTTGCTCCACTCGTGGTCCAGCCACGCGCGGCCCTGCACATCGAAGCCTTGGCCCTGAATGCTGAGGCGGCCCTGCGTCGCGAGCTGGGGTTCGCTGTAGTAGTAGCTGGCCTGCTCGGCCTCCGGCCCCTTGCGCGACAGGCCGTCCCTGCCCTGCAGCAGCACCGGGCGGGTCGGCGTGAAGCGCAGGTCGAGCGTGAAGCCCTCGGCCGGCAGGCGGCCCGTGTAGCCGCCGGCGTCGCGCCTGAGCGTCCAGTTGCGCAGCCGGATGTCGGTATCTCCCTCGGCGGCGGACGCGATGCCGAAACCCGCGCGCGCGATGCGCTGGTCGTGCCACAGCCTGCGCGCCTCGAGGTCGGTGATGGCCGCGTGCGCGAAGATCATCTGCCGTGCCGCGAAGGCCGAGCGCATCTGCTGCGTGGCGTCCACGCGCGAGCGGAAGAAGGTGAGCTGGAAGCCGAACTCGCGCGTGCCGGAGCGGGCATGCCCGGTGATGTACCACCACTCGGTACGCAGCTCTGGATGGCTGCCGAAGTCGCGCGGGAACTGCATCGTGCGCTCGGGCAGCGCCCATGCGGCCGGCATTGCCAGCGCCGTCATGGCGAGCAGGGCGCGCCGCGACAGTCCGTGCGGTCTCACTGGAGTACCGCGGCCTGCACGCGCGCCTCGGCCGCGCGGCAGTCGCCGAAGTTCTGCGCCACCCAGCCGAGGTCGTGGTAGCTGGGCAGGTAGCGCTCGCCTGCGTCGCACAGCAGCGAGAGGATGGAACCCTGCCGCCCGGCCGCGCGCATCTCGCCGGCCAGCGCCAGCATGCCGATGAAGTTGGTCCCGGTCGAAGGCCCGACCTTGCGGCCCAGCAGCCGGGAGAGCACGCGCATCGCGGCCACCGATTCGACATTCGGCACTTCGACCATGCGGTCCACCAGCGAGGGGATGAAGCTGGGCTCCACCCGCGGCCGGCCGATGCCTTCGATGCGCGAGCCCTGCGCCGTCAGCGTCGCATCGCCGCTGCGGTGGTAGGCCGCGAACACCGAGCCCTCGGGGTCGGCCACGCAGACCTGCGTGCCGTGGCAGCGGAAGCGCACATAACGCCCGATGGTGGCGCTGGTGCCGCCGGTGCCGGCACCCACCACGATCCAGGCCGGCACCGGATGCCGCTCGTGCGCCATCTGCTGGAACATGCTCTCGGCGATGTTGTTGTTGCCGCGCCAGTCGGTGGCGCGCTCGGCGTAGGTGAACTGGTCCATGTAGTGGCCGCCCTCGCGCTGCGCCAGCGCGCGGGCCTCGTCGTACACCTGCGCCGCGTGGTCGACGAAGTGGCAGCGGCCTCCGTAGAAATCGATCTGCGCGATCTTCTCGGGCGAAGTGCTCTTCGGCATCACCGCGATAAAGGGCAGGCCCAGCAGGCGCGCGAAGTAGGCCTCGCTCACCGCAGTCGAACCGCTCGAGGCCTCGACGATGGTCGTGCCTTCGCCGATCCAGCCGTTGCACAGCGCGTAGAGGAAGAGCGAGCGTGCCAGCCGGTGCTTGAGGCTGCCGGTCGGGTGCGTCGATTCGTCCTTGAGGTAGAGGTCGATGCCGTGCGCGGCGAAGCCTGGCAGCAGCAGCGGGATCAGGTGCGTGTCGGCGCTGCGCTGGTAGTCGGCCTCGATGCGGCGGATCGCGCTCGCGAGCCAGCCGGCGCAGGCGGAAGAGGATGCATTCATGGCCGGCATTGTCACCAGTCTTCCTTGACCGCCAGCACCGCGTCGCGCGAGGCCGCCGCGCGCCCGGCCAGCCAGGCGGTGACGGTGCCGGCCGCCATCACCGCGGCGCACAGCGCGGCCAGGCGGCCCCAGGGCAGCAACAGGTCCATGGTCCAGTGGAAGCTCTGCGGGTTGACCACATGCACCAGCACCACCGCCACCGCGAGCCCGAGCCCCAGGCCCGCGGCCGCGCCGATGGCCGTCCACGCCGCGCCTTCGCCGGCCACCACCGCCAGCACCTGCGCCCGCGTGAAGCCCAGGTGCGCGAGCAGCCCGAACTCCTTGCGCCGCGCCAGCACCTGCGCGCTGAAGCTGGCCGCGATGCCGAACAGCCCGATCCCGATCGCCACCGCCTGGAGCCAATAGGTGACGGCGAAGCTGCGGTCGAAGATGCGCAGCGAGGTCGCGCGCAGCTGCCCGACGGAGGCGATCTCGACGGGCTCGGCCGTGCCGAGCTCGCGCGCGGCCAGGGCACGCACGGCCTGCTGGACCCGGGCTCCGTCTGCGCCCGGCGCCAGCCAGAGCGCGACATCGCTCACGCTGCGGTCGCCGGTGAGGCGCTCGAAGTCGTGCGCGTTCATGGTGATGGCGCCGAACTGCCGCACGTAGTCGCGCCACACGCCGGCCACGAAGAAGCGCGCACCGCCGCCGAAGGCACGCTCCAGCGGCTCGAAGCGGGTGCCGGGCCTGGCGCCGTAGAGCTCGACCATCGCCTCGCTCACGTAGACGCCGATCGCATCCGCGGGCACCGGCTGCGCCGCGCCCAGCAGCGGCAGCGAGCGCGACGCGTCTTCATCGAGGCTGCGCGATATCAGCGTGACCGAGGGCCGCGTCGGATCGAACAGCAGCGCGCGCGTGCGCAGCGTGCCGCTGCGCGCCACGCCCGGCAGCGCCGTCAGCGCCTGCACGAAGGCCGGCGTGAAGGCCGCCTGGTCGCCGCCGACCGAGCCGCCACCGCCGCCGCTCGCGCTGCGCACATAGAGATCGGCCGGCAGCACCACGTCGAGCCACTGCGTCACCGACTCGCGAAAGCTCGCCACCATCACCGTGAGCGCGACTGCCAGGCTGAGGCTCGCAACCACGCCGCTGACCGCGACCGCAGCGGTGGCGCGCATGCGCCGCGCGCGCTCGATCGCCAGCATCGGCAGCACCCGCCGCGCGAAGACCGGTGCCAGGCGGTCGTAGAGCAGCGCGATCAGCCAAGGCAGGGCCGCGATGCCGCCCACCAGCAGGAAGCCCACCGAGAGATACGCCGCGATCGGAATGCCGAAGA
This sequence comes from Variovorax sp. RA8, assembly GCF_901827175.1. NCBI lineage: Bacteria > Pseudomonadati > Pseudomonadota > Betaproteobacteria > Burkholderiales > Comamonadaceae > Variovorax > Variovorax sp. RA8. Next base: position 2,961,403 of record NZ_LR594662.1, read on the forward strand.
CCGCCGGTGCCATGGCCAGCGCGATGCCGGCAGCGACCAGCAGCAGCGCCAGCTTGTGCGCGCCCCCTTGCGCATGCGCCGCGCCCAGGCCCTTCAGCGTCTGCGCCTCGGGCAGCGCCTGCGCCGCGCGCGCGGGCCACCAGCCGCCGACCGCCGCGGCCAGCAGGCCCAGGCCGCCGTAGAGCAGGGCCGGCCCCCACCGCCAGCGCAGCGTCGGCGCCACGCCCTCGAAGTAGCCGCCGCCGAGGTCGCCGCCCAGCACCCGCAGGCCGAAGGCGGCGAGCGCGGTGCCGAGCGCAAGCCCTGCAATGCTGCCGATCAGGCCCAGCGCCAGCGACTCGGCCAGCACCAGCCGCAGCCGCTCGCGTGGCGTGAGCCCGAGCACGCCCAGCAGCGCGAACTGCTGCGCGCGCTTGGCCACGCTCAAGGCCAGCACCGAGAACACCAGGAAGGCACCGGTGAACAGCGCCACCAGCGCCAGTACCGTGAGATTGACGCGGTAGGCCCGCGAGAGATTGCTTACGCGCTCGGCCGCGTCGCCGGGCTCGGCGATCTGGATGTTCGGGGGCCACCCCGGCGACTCGCGCAGCGCGCGCATGAAGGCCGTGCGGTCGGCGCCGGGCACGAGCCGCAGGTCGATGCGGGTGAGCTGTCCGCCGCGGCCGAACAGGTCCTGGGCCGCGCCGATGTCCATCACCGCCAGCGCGGCGCCGCCGGCCGCGACCTGGCCGGCGATGCGCAGCTCGCGCGTCTGCGCGCCGATGCGCAGCGGCAACCGGGTCGCGCCTTCGCCGAGCGCGTTGCGTGCGGCCGCGTTGAGGAACACCGTGTCCGGCGCCAGCAGCGCGAAGCGGTCGGCACCGTCCGCCGGCCGCGGCATCAGTGCGGGTGCGATCGTGGGCAGCACCAGCGCGTCGACGCCGAGCACGCGCAGCGGCAGCCGGCGCGCATCGGCGGCCAGCGCCACGGCCTGCGTTTCTAGCACCGGGCTGGCGAGCTGGACCTGCGGCATCTGCGCGACACGGCCGAACAGCGACTCGTCGAAGCCGCCCTGCGCGGCGCGCAGCTCGAGGTCGGGCTGGCCGTTGACCGAGCGCACCGCGCTGGAGAACTCGTCCAGTGCCGAGGCGTTGATCAGGTGCACCGAGAAGGCCAGCGCCACGCCGAGCATGACCGCGAGCACCGCCGCGGCGCTGCGCCAGGGGTGGTGGCGGAGTTCCTGCCAGGAGAAGGTGCGGAGGAGCGCGCGCATCTGCCGGCCATTGTCGGCGACAGCTTTGGCCCGCCGCAAACCTCGCAAATTGTCGCGAAATGCACTGCCGCTCGTGGCGCGCCAGCAACATCGCGGGCCTTCGAATCAAGCCGCTGGCTGTCCATGCACGCCTCACCCCCTCACCAGACTCTTCGCCGGCGCGCCGGCGGCTTCGCAGGCGAGCCGGCCGTACTGGCGGTCCTGCTCTTCACGCTGGCCTGGCTGTTCGACCTGGGCCTGCGCGATGCCTCCAGGGTGGCACTTGTGTTCATGTCCGGCGCCTGGCTGCTGATGTTCCTGCCACCGCCGGCGCGTCCGCGCGCCGTGGCCGAGAACCTGTGGCGCCTGGGCTTCGCGCTCGACCTGATGCTGCGCACCTGCTTGATGGACCTGTACCAGACCCGACCCGACTCGGCGCTGGTGATGGAGGCTGTCGGCAATACCTCGGCAGTGGAGGCGTGGGAGTTCATGCGGCACCACGCCGTGCGACTGGGCCTCTACCTCCTGCCAGGCCTCGGCTTCGCCGCTGTCGCACTGTGGTCGCGGCGCTGGCGTGGATGCATCGACGCGCACACCCCGCGGCGCGGCCGCCTTGCCATGCTCATGCTGCTGTTCGTGGCGCTGCACGTCAATCCCGCGCTGCGTGCCTCGAACCCCTTCGCGTCCTGGTGGACCCAGGCGTCGGGCTACATGGACTACCAGGCCCACATCCGGCTGCTCGCGGCCACGCGCGAGGCCTCGGCGCAGCGGGTGGCGGCACTCGACGTGCGGTACACCGGACCCGCGCGCAACACGCTGGCCTTCGTGATCGGCGAGAGCGTCAACCGCAACGACTGGAGCCTCTACGGCTACGACCGGCCCACCTCGCCGCTGCTGCAGCGCAGGGCCGGGGAACTGGTTGTCTTCCGTGACGTGCTCGCCGCGTATCCCGCCACCGTCGGCGCCGTCCAGATGATGCTGACCTGCAAGGACCGCCACAGCCCGCCCGCTGCCGAGCCGCTGTGCCCCAGCGTCACGCTGCTGGCGAAGGCCGTGGGCTACAAGACTTTCTGGATCTCCAACCAGCACGACCGGTACATCAACCAACGTTTCGCCCAGGAGGCCGACGTGCGGCAGCTCGAGAACACGGGCGGCGGGCGCGGCGACCGCAGCCTGGACGAGCGCCTGGGTCCGGCTTGGCAGGCCGCGCTGGACGATCCCGCGCCGCGCAAGCTGATCATCGTGCACCTGCTGGGCGCCCATCCGCACTATGAAAGCCGCCGGCCGGACGCGTTTGCCCGGTTCAACGGAATCGACGACGCGGTGTCGCGGCGCCTGCGGCAGGAAGGGCGCATGCCCTGGATCGTCGACCAGCGCAACGAGTACGACAACGCGCTGCTCTACCACGACCACGTGGTCTCCGGGCTGCTCGAGCAGTTCATACGCGTTTCCGGCGACGGACCCCGCAACTTTCTCTACACCTCGGACCATGGCCAGGAAGTGGGACACACGCGCAACTACGCCGGGCATACGGACGGGCCACCGGGCTATGAGGTCCCGATGTTGCTCTGGACCTCGACGCCGATGGAACGCGCCGAGCGGGACCAGCTTGCCGCGCGTGCCTACCAGAACGACCTGCTCGAGTGGACGCTGCTGGACCTGCTCGGCATCTCCATCAAGGGCGGGGAGCCCTGGCACTCGGTGGTGGGGCCGGCTTTCCGCGAGTCGCCGCGCGGGCTGGGCTGGGAGGGTAGCGCTACGGGCCTGCGCGGTGCCAAGTCCGGCCCGTAGCACGACCGCGATCGGCATCGAAGGAATCAGAGATCGAGAACGAGCTCCGGCGTCAGCGAACGCGAGACGCAAGTGCAGATCACCTTCCCCTCAGCCCGCTCTCGCGCGCTCAACGCATGGTCGCGGTGATCGGGCGTGCCCTCCAGCACGGCGGTCATGCACATGCCGCATTCGCCGCGCCTGCAGTCGTGGAGCGGGTCCACTCCGGCTTCGATCAGCGCGTCCAGGATGCTCTGGTTGGCGGCGACCTCCAGCGTGCGGCCGGAGGCGCGCAGCTCGAGGCGGATGGGACGGTCGTTGCTGAGCGCCACGGCGCCGTTGAAGCTCTCGTAGTGCACCCTGTCGGCCGGCCAGCCGTGCGCTGCCGCGCGCTCCAGCACACCGGCGATCAGCCCGCGCGGTCCGCAGACATACAGGTGGCGCGCCTCGCCCGGGTTCGCGAGGATTGCGTCCAGCGGCATGCCGCGCGAAGGATCGCCCTCGTCGCAGTACAGCGTGGCACCGGGCAGCGCGGCCGCTTCCTCGCGGTAGGCCATGCGCTGCGCGCTGCGCGCGGCGTAGTGCAGCTGCATCGGCTCGCCGCGCGCCGCCAGTGCCCGTGCCATGCAGAGGATGGGCGTGATGCCGATGCCGCCGGCGATCAGCAGGTGCTCGCGCGCGCCTTCGGCCAGGGGAAACTCGTTGGCCGGGCCCTCGGCGTCCAGCGTGTCGCCGATCGCGAGCGCATGCATGGCGGCCGAGCCACCGCTGCCGGCGGGCTCGCGCAGCACCGCGATCTCGTAGCGCTCGCGCTCTTCGGGCGCGCCCACCAGCGAATACTCGCGCACTGTTGCATGCCCGCCGGGCAGCATGAGCTTGAACTTCACATGTGCGCCCGGCGCGAAGGCCGGCAGCGGGCCGCCATCGGCGTGGCGCAGCTCGATGCGGCGGATGTCCTGGGCTGCGGGCTCGGCCCGCGTCACGGAGAGTTTCATGGTGCGTTTGCCAGGATGGGGTGAAGGCTCGCAGCAGCGGCCAGCAACTCGCGCTCGCGTTGCGGATGGCCGACCAGTTGCACGCCGATCGGCAGGCCCTGCGGCCCGTGCAGTCCGGGCACGTTGACACAGGGCAGGCCAAGCAGGGTCCAGACGCGGCTGAACACCGGGTCGCCCGTGGCGGCCAGGCCGGCCGGCGCCTCGCCTGGCGCGGCGGGCACCAGAAGGGCGTCGAGGCCCTGCATCAGCGTGCCGAGCGTGCGGCGGCCTTCGCCGGCCTGCGCCAGGGCCTGCCGGTAGTCGGCCTCGCTGCAGTCCCGGCCGCTCTGCAGCAAACCGTGCAGGGCGGCACTGAGCTGTTGGGGATACAGCCGCCATTCGACGTCGAGCTGGCGCGCGGCCTCGTAGGCCATCACGGTCTTCTGCGCATTCAGCAGACCCGCCGCGGCAGCGGGCAGGGCGATGTCGCGCAGGCCGGCGCCGGCCGCGCCCGCGAGCCTCACGGCCTGCTCGAAGACGGCGACGCCGCCGGCATCGGCCGCCGGCCACTCGTGGGTGCGACACACGCCGAGGCGCAGCGTATCCGGCGCGGGCGGCTGCAGCGGCTCGAAGGGCGTGCCGCTCATTGCGCAGCGCATCAGCTCCAGGTCTTCCGCGCTGCGCGCCAGCCAGCCGAGCGTGTCCAGCGAGGGCGAGAAGGGCTTGATGCCGTCCAGGCTGGCGACGCCGAACCCGGGCTTGAGCGCGAACACGCCGCAGTACGAAGCCGGACGGATCAGCGAGCCCGCGGTCTGCGTGCCGAAGGCAATCGGCACCATGCCGGCGGCCACCGCGGCGGCGGAGCCGCTGGAGGAGCCGCCCGGCGTGTGCGCCGGGTTGCGCGGATTGGCGGTGGGGCCGGGCTGGAAATAGGCGAACTCGGTGGTCACGGTCTTGCCCATCACGACCGCGCCGGCCGCGCGCGCCGCGGCAACGCAGTGCGCGTCCGCGGCGGGGCGGAAGCCCTCGTAGATTGGCGAGCCGTAGCGCGTGGGCAAGTCCGCGGTAGCGATGATGTCCTTGACGCCCAGCGGCACGCCGCCGAGCAGGCCGGGGAGGCCGCGAGCATCGAGGGCGCGCGCGGCGGCCAGTGCGCCTTCGGCATCGAGGTGCTGCCAGGCATGGATCTGCGGCTCGCGCTCTGCGATGCGTTCGAGCGCGGCGCGGGCCACGGCCTCGGCGCTCAGTTCGCCGCGCGCCAAGGCCTGCCGCAGCGCGACGGCCGTCATGTCAATATAAGCCGTGTTGCTCATGCCAGTACTCCCGAGTTGCGCAGTGCCGCGATCTCTTCGTCGCTGCGGCCGAGGATGTCGCGCAGCAGCGCATCGCCGTGCTCGCCCACCATCGGCTCGCGCACCGCCTCGGCCGTGCCCCCGCTGGCGAAGCGGGCCGGCTGCGGCACGATGCCGACCTGCCCGAACACCGGGTGCGGCACGCGCGTCTCGAGCCCGCGTGCGCGCGCCTGCTCCGAAGCCATGGCCTGGCCGAGGTCGTGCACCGGGCCGGCCGGGATGTCGTGGGCCTGGCAGCGCGCCACCGCCTCGTCGACGGTGAGCGTGCAGAACCACTCGGCGATCAGCGCACGCAGCTCGGCCTGGTGGGCGCGGCGTGCGGCGCCCTGGGCAAATCGCGGGTCGGCGGCCAGCTCGGGCCGGCCCATCGCCGCGCACAGCTGCGCGAACAGGGCGTCGGTGGGCACGACGATGGTCAGGTGGCCGTCGCGCGCGGCGAAGCAGTCGACCGGCACCGTCACCGGGTGGCGGCTGCCCACGCGCTGCGGGGCGCTTCCCGTGGCCTGCAGCTGGGCCAGGCCGGTCATCTGCAGCGACATCATGGCGTCGAACATCGCCAGGTCGATGGTCTCGCCGGTGCCGGTGCGCGTGCGGGCCTGCAGGGCAGCCAGCACGGCCCAGGAGCCGAAGAGGCCGGTCCACAGGTCGCTGATCGATTCGCCAGTGGCGGTGGGCGGGCCGGCAGGATCGCCGGTCAGCGACATCAGTCCCGACATGCCCTGGATGATCAGGTCGTACGCCGGCAGCCCCGTGGCCGGGCCCTGCTGGCCGAATCCCGAGATGCTCAGGTAGACCAGCCTCGGGTTGATGGCTCGCAGCGTGTCCGCATCGACGTGCAGCCGCTTCGCCACGCCAGGGCGGAAGTTCTCCACCACCACGTCGGCCGTGGCCGCGAGCGCCGCCACGATGGACTGCGCGCGTTCGTCGCGCAGGTTCAGCGCCAGGCTTTTCTTGTTGCGGTTGATGAGCGAGAAATAAACGCTGCGGCCTTCGAGGAAGGGGCCGAAGTGGCGCGCGTCGTCGCCGGCCGGCGCCTCGATCTTGATCACCTCGGCGCCCAGGTCCGCGAGCAGCGCGGTGCAGTACGGCCCCGAGAGCACGCGCGACAGGTCGATCACGCGCAGGCCCGTCAACAGTCCCATGGATGTGTCTCCTTTGAATTCAAAGCGAAGGCAATCGCAGGCCATGCCGGGCCGCGGTCTCGATGGCGATCGGGTAGCCCGCATCGGCATGGCGCATCACGCCGGTGGCCGGATCATTCCACAGCAGCGTCTCGATGCGCCGCGCGGCGTCGGCCGAGCCATCGGCCACCACGGCCATGCCGGCATGGGTGGAGTAGCCGATGCCCACGCCGCCGCCGTTGTGCACGCTGACCCACGAGGCGCCGCAGGCGGAGCTCAGCAGCGCGTTGAGGATCGGCCAGTCGGCCACCGCGTCGGAGCCATCGAGCATGCCCTCGGTCTCGCGGTTGGGGCTGGCAACCGAGCCCGAGTCCATGTGGTCGCGGCTGATGGCCACCGGTGCCGAGAGTTCGCCGCTGGCGACCATCTCGTTGATGGCGAGGCCCGCGCGATGACGCTCGCCCAGGCCGAGCCAGCAGATGCGCGCAGGCAGGCCCTGGAAGCGCACATGCTCGCGCGCCAGCGACAACCAGCGCTGCAGCGGCCTGTCATCGGGGAAGAGCTGAGCGAGGCGTGCATCGGTCTTGTAGATGTCCTCCGGGTCGCCCGAGAGCGCGACCCAGCGGAACGGCCCCTTGCCGCTGCAGAACAGCGGACGCACGTAGGCCACGACGAAAGAGGGGAACTCGAAGGCCCGCGCCAAGCCACCGTCGAAGGCGACCTGGCGGATGTTGTTGCCGTAGTCGAAGACCGGGATGCCCATGTCCTTGAAGGCCAGCATGGCTTCGACATGCGTCACGATCGAATCGCGCGCCGCCGCCTCCACCGCGGCCGGGTCGGCGGCACGCTGTTCGTTCCATCGCTGCTCGCTCCAGCCCGCGGGCACGTAGCCGTTGCGCAGGTCGTGCGCCGCGGTCTGGTCGGTCACCACGTCGGGCCGCATGCCGCCTGCCTGCGCGCGGCGCACGAGCGCGGGCAGCACCTCGGCGGCATTGCCCAGCAGGCCGACCGAGAGGCCGATGCGGCGTTCCCTGGCGTCGGCGACGAGCGCCAGCGCCTCTTCCAGGTCGCGCGCCTGCCGGTCGAGGTAGCCGGTGCGCAGCCGCATGTCGATGCGGCTCTGCCGCGCCTCGACCACCAGCACCGCGGCGCCGGCCAGGCGCCCGGCCAGCGGCTGCGAGCCGCCCATGCCGCCCAGGCCCGCGGTCAGCAGCCAGCGGCCGGCCAGCTCGCCGCCGAAGTGCTGGCGCGCGACTTCGCAGTAGGTCTCGTAGGTGCCCTGCACCGTGCCCTGGCTGCCGATGTAGAACCAGGAGCCGGCAGTCATCTGGCCGTACATCATCAAGCCCTGGCGCTCGAGCGTGTTGAAGTGCTGCGCCGTGGACCAGTGCGGCACGAGGTTGGCATTCGCGATCAGCACGCGCGGCGCGCCCGCGTGCGTGCGGAACACACCCACCGGCTTGCCCGACTGGACCAGCAGCGTCTCGTCCGGCCGCAACTGTTCGAGGCTGGAGACGATGCGCTCGTAGGCCTCCCAGTTGCGCGCCGCCTTGCCGATGCCGCCGTAGACCACCAGCTCCTCGGGCCGCTCGGCCACCTCGGCGTCCAGGTTGTTCATGAGCATGCGCAGGGCGCCCTCGATGCTCCAGTCGGCGGTGTTCAGGCGGGTACCGCGCGGGGCGCGCACCGGGTGGGGCCCTGCGGGTGTCGATCGTTCGTTCATGGCATGTCTCCCGAGGAGTCGGCCAGCAGCACGCTCTTGCCGACCGTGCCGCGCGCCGCCAGGTCGCGCAGCGCCAGCGGGAGTTCCGCGAAGGGGTAGCTGCGCCCCGGCGCGATGCGGATCGCGCCGCGCGCATGCAGGTCCAGCAGCGCATCGACGGCGCGCTGCACCTGCGCGAGGCTCCAGTCGTGCGACCAGTAGACACCCAGCGCCGATAGGTTCTTCAGCAGCAGGCGGTTGGCGGGGATCTGAGGGATCTGCCCGCTCGAGAAGCCCACCAGCAGCAGCCGCCCGTTGCGCGCGATGCAGCGCAGGCTCTGCAGGGTGGCGTCGCCGCCCACGGTGTCGACCACCACGTCGGCGCCGCCGTGCTCGCGCACGATGTCGGTCCAGGGGTCTTCCATGCTGACGACCTCGTCGGCGCCCGCGGCGCGGCAGGCCTCGAACTTGGAACGGTTTCCCACCAGCGCGATCGAGCGTGCGCCGGCCGCGCGCACCAGCTGCAGGCAGGCCAGGCCCACCCCGCCGGCCGCGGCGTGCACCAGCACCGTTTCGCCCGGCTGCAGCCGGGCGCGCTCGTGCAGCGCGATCCACGCCGTGGGCCACACCACCGGCAGCGTCGCGGCCGCGGCGTCGTCCAGGCCCTCGGGCAGGCGGATCGCCATCGTCTCGCGCACCGCGGCATAGTCGGCGAAGCCGCCCCATTCCACCTTGCTGGCGATGCGCTCGCCCACGCGCAGCGTGCTGCCCGGCGGCGCCTCGACCACGCGGCCGGCGATCTCCTGCCCGGGCGAGAAGGGCGGCGGCGGCTTCACCTGGTACTGGCCCTTGAGCATCAGCAGGTCGGAAAAATTGAGCGCGGCTGCCGTGACCTGCACCAGCACTTCGCCGGCATGGGGCACGGGGCGCGGCACCTCGAGGCGCTGGACCGCAGCGATGCCGGTGGGCTGGTCCACCAGCCAGGCTTTCATCGTTGGCGTGTTCATGAGAGAGAGGAAGAGACGTGGAGGACTTCGGCCATGAGCGGCTGGCACTGGAACCAGCCGAAGTCCGAGGTGCCGACCTGGCGCGCGATGTCGCGCGCCTGCTCGGCCGGGAGGGTATGCAGCGACCCGGCGGCCTCGGCCAGCAGCTGGATGCGGCAGCAGCGGTCCATCAGCACGAACCACCAGAGCGCCTCGTCCACCGTGTGCCCGACCGTCAGCAGGCCGTGGTTGCGCAGGATGGCGGCCTTGTGCCGTGCCAGCGTGGCGGCGATGCGCTGGCCCTCGGCCATGCCGAGCACCAGGCCCATCGGCTCCTCGAAGACGACGTGGTCCTCGAAGAAGGCGCACACGTCCTGGTTGATCGGCGCCAGCGGCCGCCCCAGCGCGGCCCATGCGGTGCCGTGTACCGGATGGCCGTGCGCGGCGCACATCACCTCGGGCCGTGCGCGGTGGATTTCCGCATGGATCGCGAAGGCCGCCGCGTTGATCGGCGCGCCCTTCACCACCTGGCCGTCGTGCCGCACCAGCGAGAGGGCGTCGGCCCGCATCGTGGCATAGGGCAAGCCGAAAGGGTTGACCCAGAAGTGGTCGGGCATCATCGGATCGCGCACGCTCACATGGCCTGCCACGCCGACGTTCAGGCCATGCCGCGCGAGCAGGCGAAAGCCCGCGGCCAGGCGTGTCTTGACGTGCCTGCGATGCGTCTGCGCATCCTCGAAGCTCGGCGGCCTGCCGGCGGGCTCGAATGCGATGGGGTTGATGTCCGTCACGCGCGGTCCCCGTGGCAGCTCGGACTAGAATGAATTTTCCCCACCGTCCCGGAAGCGCAGTGCCCTCTGTACAAGGCGATCGAACGGCAGGCGAGGGCAGCACGGAGATCCGCGCGCCCGACTTCTCGCTGCGCCAGCTCTCCTACTTCGTCGCGGTCGCGCGCCATCAGTCGCTGCACAAGGCGGCCGACGCGCTGCATGTGTCGGCCCCCGCGGTCTCCGCCGCCATCGCGCACCTCGAGGCCACGCTCAACGTCCAGCTGTTCCAGCGCCGGCACGCGCGCGGCCTGGTGCTGACCGAGGCCGGCAGTGCCTTCGCCGTGGAGTGCCGCAACCTGCTGCAGCAGGCCTGGGAGCTCGGCTCCGGGCGGCTGATGGACCACCACGAGATCCAGGGCCACGTGCACCTGGCGTGCCTCTTCTCCTTCGCGCCCTTCGTCATCCCGCCGCTGATGCGCCAGTTCGCCGATCGCTTTTCGAAGGCCCGGATGTTCTGGCACGAGGGCCATCACGAATACCTGCTCGAAGGTTTGCAGACCGGTGCCTTCGACCTGGCGCTGATGTACGACTTCGAGGTGCCCTCGGGCATCGAGTGCATCGTGCTGCGGCCCGCGCCGCTGCAGGTCGTGCTGCCGGCGGGCCATCCGCTGCTGCGCAGGTCGAAGCTTACGGTCCGCGAGCTCGCGACCGAGCCGCTGATCCTGCTGGACCTGCCGCGCACGCGCAACTACATGCTGTCGGCCTTCAGCGCCGACGGCGTGGCGCCGCGCATCGCGCACCGCGTCTACTCGATGACCATGCTGCTGGGGCTGGTTGCCAACGGCCATGGCTTCTCGCTCCTGAACTTCTGCCCGCCCAACACCCATTCGCGCGAGCTGGAGTCCACGCTGCGCACGCCGAACCTGGTGCTGGCGCATTCGCATCGCTATCGCTTCACGCGTGCCGCCGCGGCGGTGGTGGAGATCGTCACCACGCTGGTCGACGACCTGGCGTTCACCGCCAGCTGAGTCCGCGTCAGGGCGCATCGCCGGCTCCCTACTGGGCCGAGGCAAGTTCGAACTTGCCCGCCTTCACCGTCAGCATGACCACGCTCTCGGGCTTGGTGCCGAAGTGGTCGTCGGGCGCGTAGGCGTAGAGCGCCGTCACGCCGACATGGTTCTTCGTGGCTTCGATCGCATCGCGCACGGCGACCGGGTCGGTGCCGGCCTTGCGGATCGCCTCCATCAGCAGCATCGCGGCGTCGTAGCCGTTGCCGGCGAAGGTGGCGGGCAGCTTGCCGTACTTCTTCTCGAAATCGCGCACGAAGCGCTCCACCACCGGCTTCTGCGTGTCGCCGGCAGGTAGTGAACTGGTCACGTAGAGCTTCGACGAGGGCAGCAGCACGCCGTTGGCCGAATCGCCGGCCAGGCGCAGGTAGTTGAAGTCGTTGGCCGAGTGCGCAAGGTACAGCGGTGTCTTGATGCCCAGGGCGCGGTGGTTCTTGGTCGAGATCGCGAGGCCCGGGCCGGTGGCCCACACCACCGTGGCCTGGGCGTCGGAGCCGCGGATCTTGGTCAGCTGCGGCGAGATGTCGGTGTCGGAATTGCCGAAGGTTTCCTTCCCGACGATCTGCACGCCATACTCGCCCGCCAGCTTCTCCAGCGAATCTCGCCCGCTGGTGCCGAAGGCCACGTCGGAATTCAGGATGGCGATCTTCTTGATGCCCTTGGCCTGCATGTCTTTGAGCATCGCGGTCTGCACCACCACGTCGGTCAGCGGCGCGAGGAAGGAGAACTTCTTCTGCTCGGGCGGCAGCACGATGCCGCGCGAGGCACCGTTGGCGATCATCGGCACCTTGGCCTTCTCGATGGTGTCGACCACCGCGAAGGAGGAGCCGCTGCTCATCGGGCCGACGATCGCGACCACCTTCTCCTGCTCGATCAGCCGCTTGGCGCCCGACACCGTCTTGGTGTTGTCGCTCTCGGAGTTGACGTTGATGAACTGCACCTTGCGGCCGTTGATGCCGCCTGCCGCGTTCACCTGCTCGACCGCGAGCATGGCGCCGTCGAGGCCGGGCTGGCCCAGCGAGGCGACGAAGCCCGAGGTTTCGAGCAGGCCGCCGATCTTGATGTCCTGCGCGTGGACGCCGGCGGAGACGAGCAGGGCGAAGGCAAGGGCTGTGAAGCGTTTCATGGTGGGTTCCTTCAGGTTGCAAATCAGTGAATGTCGAGATCGGCGAGCGCGTGCTCGAAGTGCGCGGCCGAGGCCTGCCAGATGCCGCCGCCGATGCGGCCGCGCTGGCCCCGTGCGTCCAGCACGCCGAGCGCCACGACCGGCGTCTTGCCCGTGTCGGCCACGGCGCGCGCCGAGAGGCCGCAGCGCGCATTCGATGCGGCGAAGGCCGGGTGCACGTCCCACAGCAGCGCGCGCGCGAGCTGCTCGGGCGGCTCGGGCAGCCAGGCGCCGAGCACCTGCTGCTGCAGCGGCGCATGGGCGAAGGCCATGGCACCGAGGCCGAAGGCTTCGACCAGCGCGCTGTCGCCGATCGCGGGCAGCCGGTCGGATTCGGCGATGCCGTCCTCGAGCTTGCCCACCGGCGGCGAGGATGCGGCCGTGTACCAGCGGCCCGGCCGGCCTGCCAGCTGCAGGCCCATGTGCACGCCGTTGCCGCCCATGGCGGTGACGAAGGCGCTGCCGGGCACACCCTCGGCGGCGCCCAGCATGCACTTGACGGCGGCCATCCAGAGGTTGAGGAAGAAGCTCGGCGAGGTCGACAGGAACTGCTGCGCCTCACCGGCGGGCAGGGCCAAGGCCTGCAGCAGCAGGGCCGTGGCGGCCTGCGTGCGCCCGTGGCAGTCGTCGCCATCGGCCAGCGCCTGGTCGGCGATCGGCAGCAGGTCGATGCCGCGCCGGCACGCGGCGCGGATGGCGTCGGCGAAGGGGCCGTTGAGCCAGCGCAGGTGTGTCACAACCTCGGGGCCGGGCAGCCCCAGGCGCAGGGCCGGGCCGCTGCCGCCATTGAGCGGCGCATAAGCAGGCCCGGCCGTGCCCGCGGCATCGTGCACCACCTGCACCTGTTGTGAAGGGGAGAGCACAGAGGCCAGTGGTACGGCGCAGCGGTGGTCCTGCGCGGGTGCGAGGCGGACCTCGCCGGCCGACAGCATCGCGAGCGCCTGCGGGCGGTCCTCGGCCCAGCCTTCGAACACGAGGGCCGCGGCGGCCGAGTTCGCGACCGGGGCCGGTACGGCGGCCGCACTCTCGAAGGCCGGGCCGGCGTGCAGCACGGTGCGCTCCGGGAAGTCGATGGCCTCGCCGGCACGCTGCAGGTCCACCAGCCGCGGGCGCACCCGCGTGATGGCATCGAAGGCGAGGGCGTCTGCTTGCGTCCTCATGCCACCGCCACCATCGGGTCGTTCGCCGCCGCCGGATCTTCGCCGCCCCAGCCGAGGTAGGCCTGCGTGATGTCCGGCCGCTCCAGCAGCTCGCGGCTGCTGCCCTGGGCCACGAGCCGGCCGTTGACCAGGATGTAGGCGCGGTCCGCCACCTGCAGCGCCGAGCGTGCGTTCTGCTCCACCATCAGCACGGTCACGCCCAGCTGCGTGAGGCGCGGCAGCGACTCCAGGATCTCGCGCGAGACCTGCGGCGCGAGGCCGAAGGAAGGCTCGTCCAGCATCAGCAGCCTGGGCCGGTTCATGAGTGCGCGGCCGATCGCGAGCATCTGGCCCTCGCCGCCCGAGAGCGTGCCGGCCTGCTGGTGCAGCCGCTCGCGCAGCCGCGGGAAGAAGCGCAGCACTTCCTCCAGCACCTCGTCCATCTCGGCGGCGGCGCGGCCCATGGGCCACAGCAGGTTCATCAGCCCGGCCTTGCGCACCTGCGCATAGCGCCCGACCAGCAGGTTGTCGCGCACGCTCAGCGCGGGGAACAGGGCGCGGCCCTCGGGCGCGAGGCTGATGCCGAGGCCGGCGCGCGCCTCCAGCGGCACGCCCGCGAGATCGGCTCCGTTGAAATGCAGCCGGCCGGCGGCCAGCGGCTCTGCGCCGGCGATGGCCTTCAGCAGGGTCGACTTGCCCGCGCCGTTGGCGCCGATCAGCGCGACGATCTCGCCCTGGCGCACCTCCAGGCTGACCTGGTCCAGCGCCGTGAGGCCGTCGTAGCGCACGCCGAGCCCGTCGATGCCGAGCAGCTGCGGCGCGATCGAGGCGGTGGCGGCCGGCCGCACCGTGGCGGCCACGTCGGTGTTGCCGAGGTAGGCCTCGATCACGGCAGGGTCGGCGCGCACGTCGTCCGGCAGGCCGCGCGCGATCATGCGGCCATGGTCGAGCACCACCATGCGCTCGGCCAGCCGGCCCACGAAGCCGAGGTCGTGCTCGACGAAGACCACCGTGGTGCCGCGCTGGCGGATGCGCAGGATCACCTCGACCAGCAGGTTCTTCTCCACCGTGTTGAGGCCGGCGCCGGGCTCGTCGAGGATCAGCAGCTCGGCGCCCGTGGCCAGCGCGCGCGCCACCGCGAGCAGGCGCTGCTGGCCGGCCGTCAGCTTGGAAGCCGGCGCGTCGGCGAGGTGGTCCAGCCCGACCACCTGCAACTGCCGCAGGGCCTCTTCGCGCAGCTGCTTCTGCACGCGCGCGGCGCGGCCGATGCCGACCAGCCCGTCGAGCACGCCGCTGTGCGTGCGCGCCACGCCGGCCGCCATCACGTTCTCGCGCACCGACAGGCCGCGCAGGACCTCGGCACCCTGGAAGGTGCGCGCCAGGCCGCGGCGGTTGACCTGCTCGGGCGGCAGGTGGTCGATGCGCTCGCCCTTGAAGTGCACCTCGCCGCTGTTCGCGGGCACCGCGCCCGAGATCACGTTCAGCATGGTGGACTTGCCCGCGCCGTTGGGGCCGATGAGGGCGAGGATCTCGCCCCGGACCACGTCGAAGGACACGGTGTCGAGCGCCTGCAGGCCGCCGAAGCGGCGGCTCACCGCACGCACGTCCAGGAGGATTTCTTTCGCGCTCATTGGAATACCTTCGCCTCCGGCTTCGGTGCTATTCGCCTTCGGAGCGGCAGTGCGGCTCATGCAGCCGACTCCTTGCGCGCAGGCACGAAGCGCCTGTACAGGTCGATCAGCCCGGCCAGCAGCCCGCGTGGGCAATAGATCATCACCACCACCAGCAGCACGCCGTAGATCACCACGTCGTAGCGCCCGAAGGGCTTGAGCAGCTCGCTGATCAGCACCACGAAGAACACGCCGAAGAGCACGCTCCAGATGCTGGCGAAGCCGCCCAGCGCCACGATCAGCAGCAGCCGGATCGAGAAGCCGACGTCGAAGGGCCCGGGGCTGATGTAGCCCAGCCAGTGCGCATAGAGCGCGCCGCCCAGCCCGGCGTAGGCGCCGCTGAGCGCCATGATCTGCCGCTTGAGCCGCGCGCTCGCGATGCCGATGGAGCCGGCCACCGGTTCGCTCTCGGCCACCACGCGCATGGTCAAGCCGGCCGGCGACTGCACGAGGTTGCCCGCCAGCAGCATGCCCGCGAGGCAGGCCAGCCAGGCGAGCGGGTAGATGGCCATGTCGGAGCTCAGCGCGAAGCCGGCAATGGCGAACGGCTTGATGTCGGAGAGCCCGTCCTGCCCGCCGGTCACGGAGCGCCACTCGACGAAGCCGACGTGCACGATGATGCCGAAGGCCAGCGTGGCCATCGCGAGGTGATGGCCGCGCAGGCGGAACACCAGCCAGCCGATGCCCCAGGCCACCAGCGTCGAGAGCGCGGTGGCGAGCACCAGCCCCAACCACGGATCGAGGCCCAGCGACTTGGTGGCCACCGCCGACGCATAGGCGCCCAGGCCCACGAAGGCCGCATGGCCGAGCGAGATCTGCCCGGTGTAGCCCATCAGCAGCGACAGGCCCAGGGCGGGCAGCGCGAACAGCGCCGCCACCACGAAGAGGTTGGTCAGGTAGGCATTGCCCACCGCGTAGACGGCGGCCAGGAAGGCGGCCAGGAGCAGCAGCTTTTTCATCGCTTCACCGTGCCGAGTTCGCCGAGCAGTCCGCCCGGGCGCAGGAAGAGGAAGACCAGCAGCATGACGAACGCGATCGCATTCTTGAAGCCCGAGCTCAGGTAGCCGGTGGCGAAGGCCTCGAGCAGCCCGAGCACCAGCCCACCCAGCGCAGCGCCGATCGGATTGCCGAAGCCGCCGATGATGCAGGCCACGAAGCCCTTGATGCCGAGCGAGATGCCGCTGTCGTATTGCATCAGTGCGATCGGGGCGACGATCACGCCCGCGATGGCGCCCGTCAGGCCCGACAGCAGGAAACCGATGCCGCGCATCGCGCCGGTGGGGATGCCCATCAGGCCGGCGGCGCGAGGGTCCATGGCGCACGCGCGGTAGGCCTTGCCGAGGTAGGTGCGCGTGTAGAACACGTAGAGCGCCACCATCAGCAGCGCCGCGCTGCCCAGGATCCAGAAGGCCTGCGGCGGCACCGTCACGCCGCCGAGGCTGATCGGCTGCTCGCCCGAGAAGGCGGGCAGCGGCTGCGCGTCGGTGCCCCAGACGATCACCGCGACGCCCTGGAAGGCGACGCCGACGCCGATCGTGATGATGATGCCGCGCATCACGTCCGGGCCCGCGGGCCGGATCGCCACGCGCTCCATCACGACGCCGAGCAGGCCGACCAGCAGCACCGAGGCGCCGATGGCCACCGGCAGCGGAGCGCCGAAGCCCAGCAAGCCGACTGCGCCGAGCGCGCCGAGCATCGATGCGTCGCCCTGCGCGAAGTTGACGATGCCGGTGACGTTGTAGACCGCCGTGTAGCCGATGGCGATCAGGCCGTAGATGCAGCCCACCACCAGGCCGGAGGCCAGGTACTGGAAGAACTCGGTCATGCCGAAGTTCCCGAGGGCGCGACCTGCATCCACGACTCGGAGAAGGCGAGGAAGGCGGTGCTCTTCTTCGTGTCGGCGAAGTCGCGGATCGCGATGCGGCCCTTCAGCGGCTTGCCGTTGATGGTGACCTCGGCCTCCGAGGCGTCGATGAACAGGCTGTACATCTGGTGCTCCTTGGTCGGCCCCTTCTCGGCCGGCATGTCGACCGCGTAGGGCTGGCCCAGGCCGCCCCAGGTCATCACCACCTCGAAGCCGTCGGACTTCACGATCTCCTGGTAGCGCGAGCGCGTGTCGCCGGCGCGCTGGACCTCGGTGGCCGCGAGGTAGCTGATGGCGCCGATGCCCGGCGAGACGCGGAAGGAGGCGAAGCGCGAGAAGAACTTGTCGACCAGGAAGCGCGCGAGCGCCTCGTTGTCGCTGATGCAGAAGTTGTGCACCTCGGGCAGGCCGCGGGCCTCGCCGGGCTGGTCGAGCACCAGCACGCCGCTGCCCATGCCGTAGGGCGAATAGACCACGCGGAAGAAGGTGGCCAGGCCGGTCCAGGGGCCGTCCTGCGTCTCCTTCAGGTAGATGCCGGGGTTCTCGCCGGTCCAGTCGACGCGGCCGGGGTGGATGGGGGATGGCATGGAAGGACTCTCCTCGGATGACGACGTGGTTGTGATTTCGAAAGGCCTCTTCAGGCCACGGTCTCGCGCTGGCGCTCGGCGAACTCGCGGATCAGCGTGCGCACTTGCTGCAGCCGGTCGGGCTGTTCGTGGTGCGGCCCCTTGACGACGATGTCGGTGATGGCCTTGCCCACGGCGCGCAGCAGCGCACCGTCGGCCTCGCGGTCATCGCCGCGCGCGGGCACCGGCACGACCGTGTCGTGCGTGTAGGTGGGGATCAGGCCTGCGCTGCGCACCGGCGAGAGCGTGGGCTCGCCGCCCTCGGCCACGCGGCGGATCTGGCGGCGCAGGAGCTGGCGCAGCATGGCGACGCCGCGGTCGCAGCGCGTGAGATTCTCCAGCGCGTGGATGGCGATCGGGCGCTGCGAGATCTGCGCGTCGTAGTCGCCGGGGATGCGTTGGCGCTCTTCGTAGGGGCGATTGCCGCCCTGGCCGAAGAAGTCCACCGACTCGGCGCCGCACCGGCTTTCGTCGGCCAGGCCGCGCGGATCGGCATCGGGATGGAAGTGGCGCCAGCCGATGATGCGGCAGGTGGTGTCGTCCACCGGCGTGGTCCAGCGCGTGATGGCGACACGCGCGAACTCCTTCGGGGTCGAGCCGTCTTCCCACACATGGCCCACCTGCGCCAGGTTGGGCAGCAGGATGTCGTTGGAGCGCACCCAGACGTTGTCGCCCCAACGGCGCGTGGTCACGTAGATCATGCCGGCGGGCGTAGGCACGAAGTCCATCTCCGGCAGCTCGCCCCAGGCATCGGCGAAGTGCGAGAAGCTGATGCGCGTGTGCAGGAACACGGCGTGCGCCGGGTCCATCACGTTCTCGTGCACCTGCAGCCAGTTGCAGGGGTAGGTGATGTAGTAGGGCACCAGGCGGTCGCCCGGATGCTCGTAGGAGTCGTAGATCGGGAACTCGGGCTTGAGCGCGGGCGGGCCGAAGTAGCCGAAGATCAGGCCCTTGTACTCGTGCACCGGATAGGCGCCGTGGCATAGGCTGTGGCGCAGGGTGGACTCGGGCGGGTCGCCGGGCGTCTCGAGGATGGTGCCGTCGACGCCGAAGAGCCAGCCGTGGTAGCAGCAGCGCAGGCCGTTCTCTTCGCAGATGCCGAATTCGAGCGAGGTGCCGCGGTGGCTGCAATGCGGCTCCAGCAGGCCGAGCTGGCCGTTCTTCGCGCGGAACAGCACCAGCGTCTCGCCGAACATGCGCACCTTCATCGGCAGCTCGCCGACTTCGGAGGACAGCGCCACCGGCTGCCAGAAGCGGCGCAGGTATTCGCCGGCCGGCGAGCCGCGCTCGACGCGGGTGAGCTCCGCATCTTCGGACGGCGTCTGTTCGCGCTCGTAGGCCGAATAGGGTTTGATCAGCAAGACCTTGTTGGACATCCTTGACTCCGTGCAATGGCCCGTGGGACGGGCGATGCGGTGGATCGTAGGGAGGGTCGGTGGTCTGGACAATTCACATGATCGCTGAGGAAGCTTCAGTTTTTCCGAACGTCAGGGGTTACCCGCACCACGATGAGTTGCGGTGAACCAAAGAGGGGGAGGGCGCCTCGCGGCGGTGCCTCGGGCTCTCCTGCGGATTCGCGTTCGACAAGTCAGAGGCATTGCGCGCCGCGGAAGGCGGTCTGCGGCCCGGGCTCCTACTGGGGCGGTCGGCGCTTCGCGCCGACTCCGTTGCGGTGCTCGCCTGGGGGCGGCGCCGCAGAACTCGCTGCGCGCCCTGCGGGCGCTGCGCTCAGACAGCTGCGGCGAGTCAGTTCACGAAGCGCGGCTGTCCTTCGGCAGGCGCGCCCGCCCCCAGGCTGCGCTCCTCACCGCCCCAGAAGTCGCCCGGGCCGCAGACCACCTTCCGCGGAGGACACGTCGGGGGTGCGCTACCGCCCGCAACGAGCGCCGGGTGCTTTTCTAGATACCGGCACATCGTCTCTCGCAAAGGTGCCTGCGGGTGTGCGGGGCGGCGTGCCTCTGTGGCGCCGAGAAGCGCAGTGCAGCCGGCCGGCACGCCTGCCGAAGGACAGGCGTGCTTCGTAATCTGACTTGCCGCGGCTGTTTGAGCAGAGTGAACGAAGTGAACGTCGCGAGTTCCGCGGCAGGCCGGCTGCGCGAGCATCGCAGGGGAGTCGGCGCGAAGCGACGACCGCCACAGTGGCACGCCGCCCCGCACACCCGCAGGCGCCTTTGCAGCGCGCAGACTCGAATCACCGGACTGCGCTTCCCGCGTTCGATCGCGGACAAATATCAGGCGGCCTTCGCGCGCTCCGGCGCGAACATCGTCTCCATCTCGTGGCGCAATTGCCAAGCGTGCGTCGAGGTGTCCATCGCCACGTCGGCCCAGCAAAGGCTCTGCCCCTTCTTCACCGGCCGCACCAGCTTCACGTTGTGCGCGAGCCCGAGCGGCAATCCACCGAGCCGCGTCGAGCGCTCGGCCGGCAGCAGCTTGCCCCACACGGTGTAGCCGCCTTCGCCGTCGAGCGTTTCACCGGCGGCGAGGTCGCGCTTGGCGGTGGCCACCACGTCGGCGTTCCAGCACGTCGCCACGCCGGTGGGCTCGCCGCGCAGCGCCACGCTCGCCACCGAGACGCCGACCTCCAGGCCGATCAGGTGCCACCGCTTGTAGAGCGTGAAGTAGCGCCCGCTCGGATCGGTGTGGGCGTTGTATTCCTCGAAGCAATTCTTGATGTACTCGGTCTCGGCCTCGACCGTGACCCACACGCCCATGCGGATGTCGTAGGGAATGCGGCGGCCGTCGGCCTCCAGCGATGAGACCACCTCCACCATGCCCTTGCGCTCGAGCACGCCGCCCTCGCTCCTCGGCCGCGTGACGAAGGGGATGTCCTCCACGCTGGCCGGCGGGTAGAGCAGGCCGTCCGAGGGTACGCCCAGGCCGGTCGCATTGGCCACCGCCGCGCTCTCGATCGAAGGCTTGGACCCATCGAGGAAGCTGTTGAACATCTTGGGGTTGAGCCCGCCGCGCTTCGCCTGCTCGGGCGTGAGGCCGTAGTGGCCCCACACCGTCTCGGGCGTCGACTCGCTGAAATGCGGCAGCCACTTGTGGCCGCGCCCGGCCGCCACCACCGGGAAGCCGCAGGTACGCGCCCAGTCGACCAGGTCGCAGATCAGCGCCGGCTGGTCGCCGAAAGCCAACGAATACACCACGCCGGCCTGCTGCGCGCGTCGCGCCAGCAGCGGGCCGCAGAAGGCGTCGGCCTCCACCGTCACGTTGACCACGTGCTTGCCGTGCGCGAAGGCGTCGAGGCAGTGCTCGACCGCGGCCACGGGATTGCCGGTGCACTCGACCACGATGTCGATGGAAGGCTCGCGGGTCACGGCCTGCCAGTCCTCGGTGATCCAGGTGGTGCCGTTGCTTAGCGCTTCCTGCGCCGAGCGGGCCGCTGCACGCCCGGGCACCCAGCCCACGCGTTCGAGGTTCGTGCGCGCCGCATCGGGCGACAGGTCGGCGATGGCCACCAGTTGCACGCCCGGCGTGCGCGGGATCTGCGCCAGGTACATCGCACCGAACTTGCCGGCGCCGATCAGGCCGATGCGCACCGGCTTGTTCTCGGCGGCGCGCTGCTGGAGTCGTTGATGCAGGCTCATCGCTCAGGCCTCCACGGTGTCGATGTTTTCCAGCGAGGTGCGAAGCGCGCTCTCGGGCAGGCCGTCCTTCCACGGCGTCTCGACCGGGCAGGGGTTCAGCAGGCAGTCGTCGGGCAGCAGCGCAATCGGTGTGAAGTCGCGGTGCGCGATGTACTCGGGCCGCTTGAAGCGCCGGATGTGGTTGCTGACCGCGCACAGGCTCAGGTACACCGCCACCCGGTTGAACGGCGAGAGGTTGCTTCCCGAGGCATGCACCAGGCAGCTGTGGAACAGGATCATCGAGCCGGCCGGACCCTTGGGCGCGACGATGCCCCCGTGCTTTCCGCCGGCGCGATCCACCAATTGCCCGATCAGTGCGTGGTCGATGGTCCACAGCGGATAGCTCGTGGTCGTGAGGTCGTGCTGTGCCTCGATCACGCCCTTGCGATGGCTGCCGGGGATGAACATGAGCGGCCCGTTGAACTCGCTCACGTCGTCGAGGAAGATCGCCACGTTCATCGCGCGCTCGGTCGGCATCAGGTCGTCGTTGAGCCAGGTGCCGTAGTCCTGGTGCCACTGCCAGACGTCACCCTCGAAGGCCATCTTGCCGTTGATCTTGAACTGGTGCATGTAGACCTCTTCGTCGAAGAGGTCCATCACCGGGCCCACCATGCGCGGATGGCGCGCCAGCCGGGCGAAGGGCTCGCTGATCAGGTGGGCTGCGAAATTCGTGCGCACCGCGTCCGAGCCCTTCTCGCGCACGTTGAAGGCCTCGCGCCGGCTGTAGAGCGCGGGCACCGCGTCGGTCAGCACTTTGGTCTCCTCGGGAGAGAAGTGACCGGGGAAGAAGAGGTAGCCGTCGCGCTCGAACTGCGCGCGCTGCTCGGGGGTGAGTCTCATGCGGTGTCTCCGTGGGTGGCGTTGGCGGAAAGACGTTCGGCCAGGCGCGCGCCCAATGTCTGGGCGGCCTGCGTGACATGCGCGTCGCAGAGGTGTGCAGCCCGGTCGGCATTGCCGGCCGCGATGGCCTTCGCGATGGCTTCGTGCTCGTCCCACAGCGACTCGCGCTGCGGCACGGACTGCAGCACCGCGCCCATCGCGCGGCGCAGATGGCGCCAGTGCTGGTCGGCGCTCTGCGCGATCAGCGGGTTTCCGGAGGCGGCGTAGATGGCGTGATGGAAGGCGGCATCGGCCTCGATCATGGCTTCCACGCTGCGGCCGCGCGCGGCACGGCGGCCGCGTTCTATCAGCTTCGGGTCGATGCGATGGCGCTGCGCTGCGGCGAGCCGCGCTGCCAGCACGTCGAGCGCACCGCGCACCTGGTAGACCTTGTGCATCCACTCGACGTCCAGCGGCGCCACCAGCAGGCCGCGGCCGGGCGCGTCGAGCACGAAGCCGTCCTTCTTCAGCAGGCGCAGCGCCTGCAGCACCGGCTGGCGCGAGACGGCGAGGCGCCGGGCCAGGTCTTCCTGCGTGATGCGCTCGCCGGGCGCCAGCGAGCCGCTGCTGATGGCGTCGTGCAGGGCGCGGTAGACCTGGTCGACGAGGTCGGGGGCGGCGGCGATCTGGAGCAGCTGGGCAGGCATGAGGTCGATTCTGAACTCTGTATACAGAGTACGGTGTTCGCCACGCCTCGACACTGGGACAAACGCTAAGCCGCAGTGCCGCGCGATGCCGGGTGCTGATTCAAAATGGGCAACGCAATGAACTTTCAATCACACGCTGTCAGGGTGCTTGGCGCCCTTGCGCTGCTTGGGTGCTGCGGCCCGTCGAGCATCGCAGCGCAACCCGCCGACGCCGGCGCAGGCCGAGCTCCGAGTTGGGGGGCAATCGCCTCCGTCCAGGGCTGGCACGGCTATTCCTTCAACTATTCGTCTCGCGACGCGGCGGAGCTGGCGGCCCGCGCCCGGTGCGATCGGGCAGCGGGCCGTCCGGGCGCCTGCGTGGTCCTCACCTACTTCGATCGTTCCTGCGGCGCGCTCGCAAAGGGCAACTATGGGGAGTGGGGCACCGCCATCGCGCCCACGGCGGCCGCCGCGGCGAAGGCTGCGGCCGTTCAGTGTGAAAACCACCTGCCGACCGAGCCCTGCAAGGTCGTCGTCAGCGTGTGCTCGCCAGGCTGAGCGGGGTCTGTTCGGCCACTCGCTCAATGCGCCTGCTTCGGCAGGTTCAGGCTCTGGAGCAGCGGCACCCAGCGATTGAACTCGGTGTCGACGAACTTCGCCAGTTCCTCCGGGGTGCCGCCGCGCGGCTCCATGCCGACGGCCCTGGCCCGTTCGACGAACTCCGGGTCGGCGATCACCTGGTTGACCGCACGGTTGAGGCGCTGGATCGCTTCCTTCGGGGTGGCGGATGGCACCGACAGCGAATACCAGAGGACGGACTCGAGGTCGTAGCCCTGTTCCTTGAAGGTCTGTGCCTCCGGCACCTGGGGCATCCTCTTGCTGTCCATCACGCCCAGGACCCGGAGCTTGCCGCTGCGGACATGCGGCAGCGAACCCGTGATGGAGGTCCCGTGGATGTCGATCTCGCCGCCCAGCAGCGCCTGGATTGCGGGGGCGTCGCCGTTGAAGGGGATGTGCGTCGTGCTGAAGCCGTTGCTCTTCTCGAAGCTGAGGGGAGCCAGGTTGGTCAGGATGGCCGCACCCGGCGAGCCCCGGTTGATCTTGCCGGGGTGGGCCTTGGCATAGGCGACCATCTCCCGGATGTTCTTGTAGGGGAGGTCGGCCCGCCCGACGATGATCGCCGGCTGATAGGCGATCTGGGAGACCGGCGCGAAGTCCTTCTTGGGGTCGTAGGGCAGCTTGTCGTAGAGGATCGTGTTGTTGGCCAGCGTCCCGAGCGACGACACCAGCACCGTATTGCCGTCCGGCCGCGACCGTGCCACGTAGTCGGCGGCGACGATGCCGCTGGCGCCCGGCCTGTTCTCGACGATGACCTGGGTTCCGCGCTTGTTGAGCTCGACCGCGAGGATGCGCACGTACTGATCGGTGCCGCCACCGGCGGCAAAGGGAACGACGATCCTGACGGGCTGCTGCGCCTGGGCGGTGCCCAGCGCCGCGAGAAGTCCGACCAACACGCCGGAGATGAACTTCCGATAACTCATTTTGTCTCCTGATTGACTCTCATATGGGCCGGCGGGCCCCGTCCCGGCCGGCGCCGCGGCGGCAATGTGCAGCCGGGTCCGACTCGCCGGGCCAGTCTATGGCGGGGCACGGCGCGTGGACGTGCAAGGAATGAAAAGCTGCTTTGTATGCCGTGCACGCGCACTGGCGCGCGAGCCGTCACTCTTCGGGTTGGGACTTGATCACGCCCGCCGCCTGCAGAGCCGCGATGTCCTCGGGCCCGAATCCCGCCTCGCGCAGCAGTTCCTGCGTATGCGCCCCGTGGGCCGGCGCAGCGTGGGTGGTGGGGCGCGGCGTGTCGCACAGTTCGTACGGCAAGCCGAAGCTGGGATAGCCCGGCCGGTCGCCGTTCGGTGCCGCGTCGATCACCATGCGACTCGAGCGGAAGTCGTCGCCTGCCGCCGCCTCGCTGTAGCTGCGGACCACGCCCACCACGATGTTGTTGCGCGTGAGCAGGTCCACGCACTCCTGCGTGCTGCAGCGCGAGAGCCGGCCGCCCACCGCCTCCTTCATCGCGGGGCGGTGGGCGACCCTCAACTCATTGGTGAGGAAGCGCGGATCGGTCGCCAGCTCGGGGCAGCCGAGGGTCTCGCACAGCCGCACCCAGTGCGATTGGACGTAGGCCGACACCACCACCATCCCGTCGCGGGTGTGGAAGATGTCCGCCGCCGGCGCATTCATCGGCTGGCCGTCGCCGCTGCGGGTGGGTTCCACGCCGCGCACCATGTAGTCACTCCAGTTCGGCAACTGCAGGTTGAGCGCCACCTCCAGCAGCGACACGCGGATGGTCTCGCCGAGGCCGGTGCGTTCGCGGCGGAACAGCGCCGCAAGGGTGGCCTGTGCCGCCACCTGCACGGTCGCGGCATCGATGATGGTGGCGCCTACCTTCTGCGGCAGCCCCTGGGGCTCGCCGGTGACCGACATCATCCCGCTTTCCGCCTGTGCCGCGATGTCGTAGCCGGGCCGGTCCCGCGACGGCGCGTCCGCGGGGAAGCCGGCGATGGACACGTGGACCAGGCCGGGGTGCTGCGCGCGCAGGGCCCCGGCGCCCAGCCCGAGCGCTTCGGCGGCGCCCGGCCGCAGGTTCTGCACCAGCACGTCGGCGCCTGCGATGAGGCGGCCTGCGATCTCCTTGCCTCGCGGCTGGCGCAGGTCGAGGGCGATCGATTTCTTGCTGCGGTTGTAGGCCCGCAGCATGGCCAGGCCGAAGTGGCCGGTGTGGCGCGCCATGTCGCCTTCCATCGATTCGATCTTCACCACCTCGGCGCCGAGGTCGCCGAGCGTCATGGCGGTGCCGGGCCCTGCGATGTAGTTGCCGAGTTCGATGACGCGGATGCCCTGCAGGGGCGCAGGAGCGGTGGATCTGTCGTTCATGCGCGGGACTCTAGGATTGCGCGACGACGCGCGGAAGGCAGCAATCGCAAAGCTGCTTTGCACCATGCGCCGAAAGATAGCCCGGCCCGGCCCGTGCCGAGCCGGCGCTCAGCCGGCGTCGCCTTCGCGCAGCGCCTCGGCGATGAAGTCGACGAAGGCCCGCACCTTCAAGGGCAGTGTGCGGCTCTGGCGGAACACCGCGTAGATGCCGTTGGAGAAGCCGCGCACCGCGAAGCGGTGCCCGGGCAGGAGCCGCACCAGCGAGCCGTCCTGGATGCAGCTGCGGATGGTGGGCTCGGACAACAGCGCGATACCCATGCCGCCGATCGCCGCGAGCCGCAGCAGCTCGCCGTTGTTCGAACTGAGCACGCCTTGGATCGCCAACGCCTGCTGCTCACCGTGGTCGTCGATGTACTTCCAGGTCGTGGCCTCCTGCTCTCGCCGATAGGTGAGGCAGCGCACCTGCGCCAGGTCGGTCGGGTGCCGGATGCGTGGGTGCGCCTTGACGAAGGAGGGGCTGGCCACCAGCACCTCGTCGCTGCTGAGCAGCCGCTTGATCACGAAGCTCGAATCATTCGACTCGCCGGTGCGGATGTCGATGTCGAAGTCCTGCTCCACCAGGTTGACCGGGTGCTCGGACAGCTCGATCTCCACCTGGATGTCGCGGTACTGCTGGGCGAAGCGCGGTAGCAGCGGCGCGATCACGCGCAGCCCGATCTGGGTGCGCGAGTGGATGCGCAACCGCCCCTCGGGCCGCAGCTTGGCGTTGCGCGCGGCCTCCTCGGCCTCCGCCATCGCCTCCAGCACCACCTCGGCCCGCTGGAGGAAGGCCTGCCCGGCCTCGGTGACCTTGAGCTTGCGGCTGGTGCGGTCGACCAGTTGCGCGCCCAGCTCTTGCTCCAGCGCGCTGATGCGGCGCGAGATGGTCGCGGGAGACAGGCTGAGGCTGCGCGCCGCAGCCGAGAGGCTCCCCTTGCGCGCGGTGATCACGAAGATCCGCAGGGTGTCGAGCGCCTTCATGTCGAAAGATGAAAAGGGGTGCGGAGGCTGGCGAAACGCAGAGGCGGCCCGTTCCTATGATTTGCGCGCGCAGCTTTTCCAGCAAGGAGGCCGGCGATGGATTTCGGAATCTTCATTCTGATGCAGCTGCGAAACAAGCATAAGGCCTCGCACCAGATCCTGCGCGGCGCGGTCTTGCGCGCCGCTACCCGGGCGCGATGCCGCCTGCGCTCAGGTGCAGAACACGATCGGCCCGCGCCGCGGCCGCCTCCGAATGCGTGACCAGCACCAGCGAGGCGCCGTGCTCGCGCGTCTGCGCAAACAGCACCTCCATGACCTTCGCCGCCGTGCCCGGGTCGAGATTGCCGGTGGGCTCGTCGGCCAGCAGCAGCGCCGGCCGGTGCACCAGCGCACGCGCGATCGCCACCCGCTGCAGCTGGCCGCCGCTCAGCTGGCCGGGCAGGCGCCCGCCGAGGCCCGCGAGGCCTACTGCCTCGAGCATGTGGGCCACGCGGGCAGGGTCGGTCCGCTTCAGCAGCATCAGCGGCAGGGCGACGTTCTGCGCCACGTCCAGGTGCGGCAGTACGTGGAAGGCCTGGAACACGAAGCCCACGTGCCGGCGGCGCCAGAGCGCGCGCGCTTCGCTGTCGAGCGCGCCGATGTCGACGGCGTCGTGCACGATGGTCCCGGCATCCCAGCTGTCCAGCCCGGCCATGCAGTTGAGCAGCGTGGACTTGCCCACGCCCGATTCGCCCACGATGGCGACGAACTCGCCGGGCGCGACCTCGAGCGAGACCTGTTCGAAGACGATGCTGTCGCCGTAGCGCTTGGCCAGGCCCTGGACCTTCAACGTCATGGCGTGCCTTCGCCTGCGGCTGCGGCCGCAGTGCGGTGGGCCTTCGGGCAGGCCGTGCGCCTCATGCGATCTCGCCCACGGCGGCCACGATGCGCGCGATCGCATCGGGGGCTTCGGCCGGCACCACGCGGCGCGCGGGCATGCTGCGCAGCCAGGTGATCTGCCGCTTGGCGAGCTGGCGCGTGGCCGCGATGCCGCGCTCGCGCAGCTCGGCCAGCGGCCACCTGCCATCCAGCGCCTCCCAGGCCTGGCGGTAACCGACGCAGCGCATCGAGGGCAGGTCGGGAACGAGGTCGCCGCGCGCGCGCAGCGCCTGCACTTCGTCGACGAAGCCGGCGGCAAGCATTGCGTCGAAGCGCTCGGCGATGCGCTGGTGCAGCCAGGCGCGTTCCGTCGGCTCGAGCGAGAAGAGCGCGACCGGCGGCAGGCCGCCTGCGCGTTCGGACGCATGGAAGCTGGAGATGGCGCGCCCGCTGGTCAGCCATACCTCCAGCGCGCGCTGGATGCGCTGGCTGTCGTTGCGCGCGAGCCGCGCGGCGGTGGCCGCATCGACCTGGGCCAGCTGCGCATGCATGGCGGGCCAGCCCAGCGCCGCGGCATCGGCCTCGAGCTGCCGGCGCAGCTCCGGATCGGCAGCCGGCATTGCATCGATGCCCTCCGCCAGCGCCTTGAAGTACAGCATGGTGCCGCCCACCAGCAGCGGCAGCCGGCCTCGCGCGCGGATCTCGGCGACCAGCCGCGTGGCATCCGACACGAAGGCCGCCGCGCTGTAGGGCTCGCGCGGATCGCGGATGTCGATCAGGTGATGCGCAACCTCGGCGCGCTCGGTGGCGGTGGGCTTGGCCGTGCCGATGTCCATGCCGCGGTAGACCAGGGCCGAATCGACGCTGACGATCTCCACCGGCCGCGCGCGGGCGATCGCCAGCGCCGCCGCGGTCTTGCCGGAGGCCGTGGGTCCGGCCAGGGCCACGTAGCCGGCCTCAGTGGCCATGGGGCTCGCCGTGGCGGCGCACCAGGGTCCAGGCGACCAGCGCGATGCACACGCTCCAGAACCACATGCCCAGCGCCAGCGGCAGCACGGTGCCGTCCATGCGCGCGCCGAGCCAGCCGCCGATGCCGAAGGCCGCCAGCATCATCAGGAAGCCGTTGATCGCCGAGGCCGCACCGGCGGCCTGTGGGAAGGGCCCGA
This sequence comes from Variovorax sp. RA8, assembly GCF_901827175.1. Taxonomy (NCBI): domain Bacteria; kingdom Pseudomonadati; phylum Pseudomonadota; class Betaproteobacteria; order Burkholderiales; family Comamonadaceae; genus Variovorax; species Variovorax sp. RA8. The sequence continues at coordinate 2,989,952 of NZ_LR594662.1, forward strand.
CGGCGCCGGTCTGGCCGCAGGGCTGGTGCACGCCGTGCGCCAGCATGGTCAGCGTGGCCAGTGCGACGATGGCCCACACCGTGTGCACCCCGGCCAGCGCGAGCAGGCCCATGGCGGTGCCGCCGAGCAGCGTCAGCCATGCAGCGCGCGCCACGCTGCCGCGCACGCCGAAGCGCGGCAGCCAGCGCCGGCAGACGAAGGTGCCTGCGATGTAGGCCACCGAGTTCCAGAGCATCACCAGGCCGTACTGGGTCTTGCTGAGGCCGAGCACCTGGATGAAGACGAAGGAGGAGGCGGCGAGGAAGGTGAAGAGCAGGCCGTACGCAGCCGTCGTGAGCGCTGAGAAGGCCCGGAAGGTGGGATGGCGCAGCACCATCGCCCAGGTGGCCGCGAGCACCGGGAGGCGCAGCGCTTCGGGGTTGCGCCGGGCCAGCGACTCGTCGAAGCGCAGCCACACCAGCGCCAGCGCGAGGGCGCCGAACAGGGTCGGCACCGCCAGCGCCGTGCGCCAGCCGAACAGGTCGGACACCAGGCCGCCCACCGGTGCGCACGCGCAGGCGATCAGGCCGAGGCCGGTGAGCGCGCGCGACATCATGCGTGCGCCGTCGGCCGGCTGGTACAGGTCGCGCACGATCGCGCGCCCGGCCATCACCGCGGCGCCCATGGCCGCGCCCTGCAGCGTGCGCCAGACGATCAGAAGCTCGATAGAGGCCGCGACGGCGCCGCCGATGCTCGCGATCACGTACGCGGCAAGGCCCCACAGCAGCACCGGCCGGCGGCCGAAGCGATCGGACAGCGGGCCGAGCACCAGTTGAGAGCAGCCGAAGGCCAGCAACAGCGCGCTCAGCGTGAGCTGGGCCTGGCCCATGGGTGCGCCGAAGCCCGCGGTCAGTGCGGGCAGGGCCGGCAGGTAGAGGTCGGTGGTGACGGGCTGGATGCCGAGCAGCAGCGCCAGCAGCAGGACCACGAGGCCGGGAGACATGCGCGAGGCGGGCGGCTCGGCTGCGGGGGCGACAGCAGGGGCGGCAGCGGGTGCTGCGATGGGCGACATGCGCCCGAGGGTAACAAATGCGATGCGGCGCGGCGGAGGGCCCGTCAGGGCTCAGATCTTGTGCGGCAGCGCCGGGGCAGCGTCGCGCTGATGGGCGGGCATCGCCGGACGGGCAGCAGGCGTTGCGTGCGGCGTCGCCGCTTCTTCCTGCGCCGCCAGTACGGTCGGCGGCTTCATGCGGAACAGCTGGCCCAGGGCGGCGCGGTATTGGGCCTGTCCGATCGAACCAGTGCTGTGGTGCGAGCCACCCTCGACCAGCACGAATTGCTTGGGTACCGTGGCGGCTTCGTAGAGCTTGCGCCCGAGCGTCGGGTTGATCAGGCTGTCGGCGCTGCCGTGCACCACCAGCAGCGGGGCGCCGATGCGCTTGACCTTGGCAATCGCCTCGAAGCGCTGCGTGATGAGCGGGCCGAAAGGCAGCCAGCCCCACTTGAAGCTGCCGACCACGTCGGCAATGGAGGTGAAGGTGCTCTCGACGATGGTGCCGCTCTCGTCGTTCACCTGCGAGGCCAGGTCGATGCCGATCGCGCCTCCGAGCGAGTGGCCGAAGATGTAGCGGTGCTGCTTCGGGTGGCGCGCCGCCAGCCAGATCCAGGCGGCACGCGCGTCCTCGCGGGCCGAGTCCTCGGAGGGCAGGGCCTTGCTGCTCTTGCCGAAGCCGCGATAGTCGATGGCCAGCACCGAGAAGCCCAGTTCGTGCATGCGCCGCATGCGCGGTGCCGAGCCGGCCACGTTGTACTTCGCGCCGTGCAGGTAGAGCAGCACCGGGGTGTCGGCCGATTCCGGCGCGCCGCCGAGCCAGAGGCCGTGCAGCCGGGCCGGCTGGCCAGTGACCTTGGAATCGAAGTCGATCCAGACATGCTCCATGCCCTCGCTCATGGCCTCGGAGTTGCCCCAGCTGCGGTCGCTGGGCTGGAAGATCCATTCGCGCTGGCGTTCGTCGAGGGTGGAGCAACCTCCGGCCAGCAAGGCGACCAGGGCGGTAGCGGAGGCGAAGAGGGACCAGGACTTCATCGGAAGGCAGAATGACAGAAGTTTGAGAGAAAAGTTCACTCAAGACTGCTGCAACGGCCGTGCCCGGCTTCTCGATGACGCGTGAAAACCCTTGGTGGCGCGGCCAACTTGCAACAAATGTGCGGAAGTTGGCGCGATGCGGAATCTGAAGGACCCCGAAGGCGTGCCTCAGCGGCCGCGCATGAACAGGCCGTCCAGCTCCCGGACCGAGAGCTGGCGCCACGTCGGTCGACCATGGTTGCATTGGTCCGAGCGCTCGGTGGCTTCCATCTGGCGTAACAAGGCGTTCATCTCGTCGATCGTCAGCCGGCGGTTGGCGCGCACCGCGCCGTGGCAGGCCATGGTCGAGAGCAGCTCGTTCCGGGCTCGCTGCACGACGGTGCTGGCGTCGTGCTGGGCCAGTTCGGCCAGCACGCCGCGCGCCAGTTCCACCGGGTCGCCATCGGCCAGGGTGCCGGGCACCGCGCGCACCGCCAGCGTGCGGGGGGAGAAGGGCGTGATCTCCAGTCCCAGCGCGGGCAGCACCGCGGCGCAGGCCTCGGCGGTGGCGACTTCCTGGGGCGTGGCGGCGAAGGTGGCGGGGATCAGCAGCGGCTGGCTGGCGATGGCGGCGCCGCCCAGCTGGGTCTTCAGGCGCTCGTAGACGATGCGCTCGTGGGCGGCATGCATGTCCACGATCACCAGGCCCTGGCTGTTCTCCGCCAGGATGTAGATGCCTTGCAGCTGGGCCAGGGCGCGGCCGAGGGGCCATGCTTCATCGCCGTGGGCGGCGGGCTTGGCGGAGGGCGCCTGCTCGAAAGAGGCGGCGGGTGGCGCCTCCTGCGCTGCCGAGGCGCGAAACGATGACAGGGGCGCGACGACGGGCTCGCGCCGCTCGCCGGGCCACATCGCGGCGGCATCGCCCAGGCCGCGCTCGGCGGCGAAATGCATCGCCGGCTGGGTCCATGCCGGTGCGGCCGGTGCGCTGCGCGGCTTGAAGAAGGGCGCAGCCGGGACCGAGGCCGCATCGCCCGCGCGCGGCGCCGCCAATGCGTTCTCGATCGCATGGCGCACCGCCTGGTGCACCTCGCGCCCGTCGCGGAAGCGCACCTCGATCTTGGTGGGATGCACGTTGACGTCGACCCGCGCCGCATCGATCTCGAGGTACAGCGCATAGACCGGCTGGCGCTGGCCGTGCAGCACGTCCTCGTAGGCGCTGCGCACCGCATGGGCCAGCACCTTGTCGCGCACGAAGCGGCCGTTGACGTAGAAGAACTGCTGGTCGCCGCGCGAGCGCGCCGCATCCGGGATGCCGGCGCGGCCCGTCACGCGCACCGGCCCGGCGGCATGCTCGACCGCCACGCTCTGTGCAACGAACTCCTCGCCCAGCGCATCGGCCAGGCGCGGGTCGCGCGCTTCGGCGGCGCGCCATTGCTCGACCAGCTTGCCTTCGTGCCAGACCGCGAATCCCACCTCGGGGCGAGCCAGCGCATGGCGCCGCACGGCCTCGATGCAGTGGGCCAATTCGGTGGCGTCGGTCTTCAGGAACTTGCGGCGCGCCGGCGTGGCGAAGAAGAGCTCGCGCACCTCGACCGTGGTGCCGGTGGCGCGTGCCACCGGACGCAGTTCGCCGGTGCGGCCGTCGAGCGCAAAGGCGCCGTCGGCACCGGCCGCGCGCGAGAGCAGGCTCAACTCGGCGATGGCATTGATGGCGGCCAGCGCCTCGCCGCGGAAGCCCATGGTGCCCACGGTTTCCAGCTCGCCGAGGCTTGTAATCTTGCTGGTCGCGTGGCGGCGAAGCGCCAGCGGCAGTTCGTCGCGCGGCAGGCCCTGGCCGTCGTCCTCGACCGAGATCAGGCGCACGCCGCCGGCCGCGAGCCGCACCGTGATCTGGCGCGCGCCGGCGTCGAGGGCGTTGTCGAGCAACTCGCGCACCACCGAGGCCGGCCGCTCCACCACCTCGCCAGCCGCGATCTGGCTGATCAGTTCGTCGGGGAGTTCGCGGATGGGGCGGCGCACGGCCGAGGGGAGGGCAGAGGGAAGGGCGCTCACACGGCCATTCTAGAAGGCCTTCCGGAGGGCGCCTGGGCCGCACCCGGATAATGCGCGGCCATGGAAATCATCAGCTTCTTGGTCGACTTCATCCTTCATGTCGACAAACACCTGGAGACCTTCGTCATCGCCTACGGCCCCTGGGTGTATGCGCTGCTGTTTCTCATCGTCTTCGTCGAAACGGGGCTCGTGGTCATGCCCTTCCTGCCGGGGGACTCGCTGCTCTTCATCGTGGGCGCGTTGTGCGGCGCGGGGCTCATGAGCCTCGGGATCGCGGTGCCGGTTCTCATTGCCGCAGCGATTCTGGGTGACCAGTGCAACTACAGCATCGGCCGCTACTTCGGGCCGAAGGTCTTCCAGTGGGAGAGTTCGCGCTTCTTCAACCGCAAGGCCTTCGACCAGGCGCATGCCTTCTACGAGCGCTACGGCGGCATCACGATCGTGCTGGCGCGCTTCATGCCGTTCATCCGCACCTTCGCGCCCTTCGTGGCCGGGGTGGCCGAGATGTCGCGCGGCAAGTTCAGCGCCTACAACATCGGCGGCGCGCTGCTGTGGGTGGTGGGCCTGTGCACGGCGGGCTATCTGTTCGGCAACCTGGCTTTCGTGAAGGAGCACCTGGACAAGATCATCTGGGCACTCATCATCGTCCCCGGCCTGATTGCGATCTTCGGCGCTTGGCGCGCAAGCCGCGCGCCCTCTTCGGTTCGCTGATCGCGCGGGGAGCATCCACAAAAAAGGCGTGCCATCGGCACGCCTTTTCGTTCATGCGTCGAACGCAGGCTCAGACTCAGTACGTCGGCCCGTTGTAGGGGTAGTAGCCGCTGCGCTGGCCACGATAGTAGTTGCGGTCGTAGTTGCGCTCGTCGGCGCGACGACCCACCTGGTTGCCGATCACGCCGCCGATGGCGGCGCCGCCCACCGTGCTGGCCGTGTTGCCGCCGATGGCATTGCCGATCACCGCACCGCCGACCGCGCCGCCGGCCGTGCCCCATTGCTCGTTAGGTCCTGCTGCGCAGCCCGCCAGCGTCATGATTGCCGTGGCCGCACCGGCCGTGATCCAGAGACGTGTCTTCATGTTGTCCACCTTTCGATGAGTGATGAGACATTGTCGAAAACTGGCGTCCGGCGCTTGTAGGAGTCTGCCGCACCCCCTTGCCCGAGAGTGCGCGGATGGGGTGTGCAACAAGAAGCATCGCCGAAGTCGTCCGCGCGAGCGCCGCGTCAGCGCTCAGAGGCGGTCACCGCGATGCCGCGGATCTGCCCGGCGGCGCGCGAAGGCGCGGGCCGCGGGAAGGCCTTGGAGTCGAAGCGGTACAACAGTTCGGCTTCGCGCACCCGCGCGAGCGCGACGTTGGCCTGCTTCACATGGCCGAAGCCGCGCATTTGCATCGGCAGCAGCGCGATCTCGGTCGCGATCTTCAGGCGCTCGGCATTCAGCGAAGCCAGCAGCGACTCGATGCGTTGACGGTAGTCCTCGATCAACGCGCGCTCCATGCGCCGCTCGTCCGTGTAGCCGAAGGGATCGAGCGCCGTGCCGCGCAGCCGGCGGCCCTGGGCCAGCAGCTTCAGCACCGGCATCATCCAGCCGCCCAGGCGCAGCTTGCGCGGCGGCCGGCCGTCGCGTGCGCGGCTCAGTCCCGGCGGGGCCATGTAGAACTCGAGCCGGAGCGCACCCTCGAACTGCTCCTGCAGCGAGCGCGCGAATTCGCCATCGGTGTAGAGACGGGCCACCTCGTACTCGTCCTTGTAGGCCATGAGCTTGAACAGCCCCTGCGCCACCGCGCGCGTCAAGGGCAGTGCGGGGTCGGCCTGCAGTGCAACCTCGCGCTGCCGCACCGCGGCCACCGTGCCGGCATAGCGCTCGGCGTAGGCGGCGTTTTGATAAGCGGTGAGGTGGGACGTGGCGCGTTCGACCAGCGCGTCCAGCGGCTCGGGCTGCGCGGTCTCGGCCGATGTGCCGCGCAGCAGCGAGACGGCGGCTTGCGGGTCGTGCGCGGCGAGCCGGCCCAGCGAGAAGGCGAGCTTGTTGTTGTCCACCGCCACGCCGTTGAGCTCGATCGCGCGCAGCAGGGCCTCGAGGCCCACCGGCACCAGGCCGCGCTGCCAGGCATAGCCGAGCGCGAGGATGTTGGAGACGATCGAGTCGCCGAGGAAGGCCTGGGCCAGGGCTTGCGCGTCGAGCGTCTCGACGCGCTCGGCGCCGGCGGCGAAGCGCAGCTTGTCGAGCAGCTGCGGCGCCTTGAGGCTGGCGTCGGGATTGTGCAGGCTCTCGGCCACCGGCGTTTCGTGCGTGTTGGCCAGGATGCGGGTGCGGCCGTGTCGCACGGTGGCGAGCGCGTCCGCCGAGGCGCCCACCACCAGGTCGCAGGCCAGCAGCGCATCGGCCTGCTGCGTGTCGATGCGCACCTGGTTCAGGCGCCAGTGCACGTCGGCCATGCGCACGAAGCTGAGCACCGAGCCACCCTTCTGCGCGAAGCCCATGAAGTCGAGCACGCTGGCGCTCTTGCCCTCCAGGTGCGCGGCCATCGCGACCAGCGCGCCGACGGTGACGACGCCGGTGCCGCCGACGCCCGTTACCAGCAGGTCGTAGGGGCCGGTCCAGGCATGCGGCGCCGGTCGCGGCAGCGCGTTCACGCGCTGCATGAAGGCGTCGGCGCCGTTGGCCAGCGCACCGGTCTTCTTGCGCATGCCGCCGCCCAGCACGCCCACGAAGCTGGGGCAGAAGCCCTGCGCGCACGAGTAGTCCTTGTTGCAGCTGCTCTGGTCGATCTTGCGCTTGCGGCCCAGCGGCGTCTCCGTCGGCAGCACGGCGACGCAGTTGCTCTGCACCGAGCAGTCGCCGCACCCTTCGCAGACGCGGTCGTTGATGTAGAGGCGCCGCGCGGGATCGACCAGCTCGCCTTTCTTGCGGCGGCGGCGCTTCTCGGCGGCGCAGGTCTGCTCGTAGATCAGCACGGTGACGCCGGGCACCTCGCGCAGGCGCCGTTGCACCGCGTCGAGCTCGGCGCGGTCGTGGAATTCCGTGCCGGCAGGGAAGCGCTTGCGCAGGCCCTTGTACTTGCCGATATCGTCCGACACCACCACCACCTGTTTCACGCCTTCGGCCTCGACCTGGCGGGCGATGCCGTCGACGCTGATGAGGCCGTCCACCGGCTGGCCGCCGGTCATCGCCACCGCGTCGTTGAAGAGGATCTTGTAGGTGAGGGTGGCCCGCGCCGCGACCGCCTGGCGGATCGCGAGGTAGCCCGAGTGGTAGTACGTGCCGTCGCCGAGGTTCTGGAACACGTGCGGCACGCGGGTGAACATCGCGTGCGAAACCCAGTCCACGCCTTCGCCGCCCATCTGGATCAGGCCCTCGGTCTCGCGGTCCATCCAGCTGGCCATGAAGTGGCAGCCGATGCCGGCCTGCGCGTGCGAGCCCTCCGGCACGCGGGTGCTGGTGTTGTGCGGACAGCCGGCGCAGAAGTAAGGCAGGCGCTTGACGCTGTCGCTGGCATTGGACAGCAGCTCGGGCGGCGTGAAGTCGCGCACCAGGTGGCGCCGGTCGAGGTCGGGGAAATGAGTGGCCAGCCAGTCGGCGACGACCTGGATCAGGCGCGAGGGCCGCAACTCGCCGACGGCGCTCACCAGCGGCCGGCCTTGCGCGTCCTGCTTGCCGACGATGACCGGGCGCTCGGGGGCGTTGTAGAACATGGAGCGCAGCTGCTCCTCGACCACAGGGCCCTTCTCCTCGATCACCAGCACCTCCGCGAGGCCCTGCATGAAGCAATGCATGCGGGTCGGCTCGACGGGGTAGGTCAGGCCCAGCTTGTAGATCCGCAGGCCGTGGAGAGCCAGCGCCTCGGTGGTCACGTCCAGCCGGCGCAGCACCTCCATCAGGTCGTAGTGCGCCTTGCCGGCGGTGACGATGCCGACCGACGCGCTGGCGCTCTCGACGATCTGACGGTCGATGCTGTTGACGCGGGCGAAGGCGCGCACCGCGTCGAGCTTGGCGTGCAGGCGCTCTTCGATCTTCAGCGAGGGCAGGTCGGGCCAGCGGTAGTGCAGGCCGTCGGCCGGCGGCGCGTAGCCGGTGATGCGGCGCACGGTGTCGCCGTCTTGCCAGGTCGCGGCACGGGCGTTGACGAGGTCGAGGTCGACCGTGGAGCCGCTTTCCACGATTTCCGACAGCGCTGTGAAGCCCACCCAGTTGCCCGAGAAGCGCGACAGCGCCCAGCCGTACAGCCCGTACTCCAGGTATTCGGCAACGCAGCCCGGCGAGACCACCGGCGCATGCCAGGACTGGAAGGCCTGGTCGCTCTGGTGGGGCATCGAGGAGGACACGCAGCCATGGTCGTCGCCGGCGACCATCAGCACGCCGCCATGGGGCGAGGCGCCATAGGCGTTGCCGTGCTTGAGCGCATCGCCCGCGCGGTCCACGCCCGGCCCCTTGCCGTACCACATCGCGAACACGCCGGCGCAGGTGCGCTCGGGGTCGGCCTCGACGCGCTGGGTACCGAGCACCGCGGTGGCGCCGAGCTCCTCGTTGATGGCGGGCAGGAATCGGATGCCGCTCTCGTCGAGCTTCTTGCCGGTCTTCCACAGCGCCAGGTCCACCATGCCCAGCGGCGAGCCCCGGTAGCCGCTGATGAAGCCGCGCGTGTCCAGGCCGACGGCCGCATCGCGCTGGCGCTGCATCAGCATCAGCCGCACCAGCGCCTGGGTCCCGGTGAGGAAGACGGACCCGCCGCTGGCCCAGAGGCTGTCGCTCAGGCGGTAGTCGGGGCGGGCAAGGGGCGCGGGGGCAGGGGTGTCGGCCATGGCGTTGGATTTACCTCGCGAGACTAACGCTGGATGATGACGAAGGATGCAGGAATTCGCCGAAGCCCGCATGCCGTGCGATGGCCGTGCGGGACGACGGCATGTCGCACGGCAAGTCGAAAGGCTTACAGCTCGCGGCTGCGCGCCAGCGGCGGGTTCTGCGCGAAGTAGCGGTGGATGCCGCGCATCAGGGCATCGGCCAGGTCTTCCTGGTAGGCCACGCTGCGCAGCTTGGCCTCTTCCTCGGGGTTGCTGATGAAGGCGGTCTCCACCAGCACGCTCGGAATGTCGGGTGCCTTGAGCACCGCGAAGCCCGCCTGCTCGACGCGCGGCTTGTGCAGCCGTGCGCCGATGCCGCGGATCTCGCCGAGCATCGCGCCGCCGAGCTTGAGGCTGTCGTTGATCTGCGCCGTGGTGCTCATGTCGAGCATGGCGCGCTGCACCTGGGCCTCGTGCGAGCCGACGTTCACGCCGCCGACCCGGTCGGCCTGGTTCTCCTTGTTGGCGAGCCAGCGCGCGGCGCTGCTGGAGGCGCCGGTGTGGCTCAGCGCGAACACGCTGGCGCCGCGCGCATCGGGATTGGTGAAGGCATCGGCATGGATGCTCACGAACAGGTCGGCCTGCACGCGGCGGGCCTTCTGCACGCGCGTGCCCAGGGGGACGAAGAAGTCGGCGTCGCGCGTGAGGAAGGCGCGCATCGGGTTGCCGTTGACGCTGCTGGCGTTGATGCGGTCGCGCAGCCGGTGCGCGACCTGCAGCACGATGTCCTTCTCGCGCGTGCCGTTGGGACCGATGGCGCCGGGGTCCTCTCCGCCATGCCCGGGATCGAGGGCGACGATGATGATGCGGTCGGTGCGGCTGGCGGTGGCCGTGCTGCCGTTGCCGTTGTGGTTGTCGTTGTTGCCGCGTGCCATGGCCGATGGCGTCACGGGGGGCATCACCGGTGCCGTGCCCACGACCGGCGGCAGCGGCGCGGGCGCGACCAGCGCGGGGCCGGGCGCGCTGCCACCGGAGGGCGTGGCCGGGCGCATCGATTGCTGCGCCATCAGGTCGCCCAGCGGGTCCGCCGCGCGCGGCGCCGGCCGCAGCGGCGCGGGCGTGTCGCCGGGGGCGCCCGCATTGCGCGGCGCGATGCCGGCGACGGTGCTGTCGCGGCCCTGCGCCTTGGGCGCATCGCGCAGGCGCTCGGCGATCAGCGCCTCCATGGGATCGATGGCCTGCTGCGGATAGAGGTCCAGCACCAGCCGGTGCTGGTAGGCCGCCACCGGCGCCAGCGAGAAGACCTGCGGCGCCACCGTCTGCTTCAGGTCGAACACGATGCGCACCACGCTCGGCGCGAACTGGCCTACGCGCAAGCCGTTGATGTAGGGGTCCCCGGGCTTGATCTTGCCGACCAGCTCGCGCAGGGCCGGATTGAGATCGATGCCTTCGATGTCGACCGCCAGTCTCGGCGGATTGCCGACCACCAGCTGCTGCGAGTGCAGGCGGCCGTCGGATTCGATGGTGACGCGCGTGTAGTCGTTCGCCGGCCAGACACGCACCGCCACGATGGTGGCGCCGCGCGCGATCTCGTGCACGCCGAGCAGCAGGGCGAGGCTGCCGCCTTGCAGGAGCAGCGAGCGTCGGTTCATGCCGTTGCGGTTCACTGGAGTACCTTCGCCTACGGTGCTACTCGCCTTGGAAGCGGTCCGGCGGTTCATGCGGCGGCAGCGTCGATCAGGCGGCTGCCGAGCGCGGTGTTCGCCTGCAGGGTTACGGTGCGGGTGTCGTCGGTCATTGCTTCGATTTTAATAGCAAGGTCGGCAAGTGGAATGCGCCCTGCAGCTTTGTCGGGCCACTCCGCGAGCTTGAGGCCGGGGCCCGCGAAGATGTCGCGGAAGCCGGCGTCGTCCCATTCGTGGGGGTCGCTGAAGCGGTAGAAGTCGAAATGGAAGATGGCGAGCCCGCCGGGGGCCTCGTGCGGCTCGACGACCGCGTAGGTCGGGCTCTTGATGCGCGAGCCGATCCCCAGCGCCCGCAGCAGGTGGCGAACGAAGGTGGTCTTGCCGGCGCCGAGGTCTCCATGCAGTGCGATGAACGCGTCGCCCAGCGCTTGCGATGACGCGAGCTTGCCCGCGAGCGCGTCGCAGTCGTCCTCGCTCAGCCAGCGCTGCACCAGGGTTCGCGTTTCTACAATCGGCAGGTGATCGGCAGCCATCAACTCGTGAGTCGGATTCGGGCCTGGGCCCGGGAGCTCGGATTCTCCCAAATCGGGATCGCGGGTGTCGATCTGTCGAGCGCGGAGGATGGACTCGCGCAATGGCTGGCGCAGGGCTTCCACGGCGAGATGCACTACATGGCCGCGCACGGCACGCGGCGCGCCCGCCCGGCCGAGCTGGTGCCGGGCACGGTGTCGGTGATCACGGCGCGCATGGACTATCTGCCGCGCGGCACGCCCGAGGACTGGCAGGCCGTCGAGTTCGACCGGCTGCAGCGTCCGGGCGAGGCCATCGTCTCCGTTTACGCCCGCGGCCGCGACTACCACAAGGTGATGCGCGGGCGCCTGCAGCGGCTGGCCGACCGCATCGCCGAGGCAGTGGGGCCCTTCGGCCACCGCGTGTTCACCGATTCGGCGCCGGTGCTCGAGGCCGAGCTCGCCTCGCGCAGCGGCCAGGGCTGGCGCGGCAAGCACACGCTGGTGCTCGACCGCGAGGCCGGCTCGATGTTCTTCCTGGGCGAGATCTACGTCGACATGGCCCTGCCGGCGAGCGCGCCGGTCAGCGCGCATTGCGGCAGTTGCAGCGCCTGCATCGAGATCTGCCCCACGCGCGCCATCGTGGCGCCCTACCGGCTCGATGCGCGGCGCTGCATCTCCTACCTGACGATCGAGCATGCGGGGCCGATTCCGCTCGAGCTGCGGCCGCTGATCGGCAACCGCATCTACGGCTGCGACGACTGCCAGCTGATCTGCCCCTGGAACAAGTTCGCGAAGAAGAGCGCCTTGCCGGATTTCGATGCGCGCGACGGGCTGGGCGGGCGCCAGCTCGGCGAGCTCTTCGCATGGAGCGAGGAAGACTTCCTGCGCTTTACCGAGGGCAGCGCGATCCGCCGCATCGGCCACGAGCGCTGGCTGCGCAACATCGCAGTGGCGCTGGGCAACGCGCTGCGCGCCGGCCGCCAGGAGGCGCGCGCCGCCCTCGCCACGCGCCGCGACGACCCCAGCGAGCTGGTGCGAGAGCATGTCGAATGGGCTCTCGGCCAGGGCGAGTGAGGCCTCAGCGCCGCAGGATCGCCGAGACCTGGGCGGTACCGGCATCGAGCGAGCGCATCGAGCTCAGCCGCAGCGAGGCGTACTTGAGGATCGGGTTGTTGATGAGCTTGCCGACGAAGTGGCCGTTGAAGCGGGCGTCCCTGCAGCCGGTCATGTCGAGCTCGAGCGAGGCGTTGACCGGCGAGACGAAGTCGGTGCTGGAGCCGCTCAGGATGCAGGCCGCGTCGGGCAGCTGGCCGCGCACGCTGCCGTCCGCGGCGATCTGCAGGCTGCCGTCGTAGACCGCCGGAGGGCCCTGTGCGCCGGTGTCCTGCTGCGTCAGGTACAGCAGGAACGGCCCTTGCCATCCGCCGTGATAGCGGGTGTACTCCTGCGCCTGCGCCTCCCCCTGCAGTTGGGCGAGCAATGTCGCAGCGAGAACCAGCAGGGTGCGCATGGCGAGATGGTAGTCATCCCTGGCGGACCAGCGAAAGCGCGAAGGGAAGGCTGGCAACGCCCAGCAGGGTGGAGAGCGTCACCAGACCCGCAACGTAGGCGCCGTTGTAGCCCATACGCGCCGCCAGCACGTAGGCGCTGGAAGCGGTGGGCACGGCGGAGAAGGTCATCAGCACGGCGGCCTGGGCTGCATCGAGCCGCAGGGCCAGCGCCAGGCCCCAGGCGATCAGCGGCAGCACCAGGTGCCGGATCGCCAGCACCGAGACGGCCAGCACCTTGCCGCGCGCCAGCGTCGCGAACTGCATGCCCGCCCCCGCGGCCATGAGCCCCAGCGCCAGCGAAGCGGCGCCGATGCGCGTGAGCGTGGGCTCCAGCCAGCGCGGCACGCTGAAGCCCAGGAGATTGGCCACCAGCCCGCTCAGCGTCGCGATGATCAGCGGGTTGCGCAGCAGCTGGCGCGCGAAGCCGCTCTGCGCATGCCGTGCCATGGGCCAGACCGCGGCGATGTTGAAGAGCGGCACGCACACGCCGATGAGCACCGCGATCATCAGCAGGCCGGCCGGTCCCGCCATGCGGTCGGCCAGCGCCAGGCAGATGAAGGAGTTGAAGCGGAAGGCGATCTGCGCGCTCGCGGCGTGGTCGCTGCGGTCGATGTGCGTGCGCAGCCCGGGCAGGAAGGGCAGGGCGTAGGCCAGCGCGATGCCGGAGAGTCCGACGCCCACGCCGGCAGTCAGCAGGTGCGACGTGGCGCCGAAGTCGAGCGGGCTGCGCACGATCGAGTGGAACAGCAGCACGGGGAAGAGAAAGTAGTAGACCAGGCTCTCGACCTGGTCCCAGACGCGCCGGTCCAGCGGCGTGTAGCGGCACAACAGCCAGCCGCAGGCAATGAGGGAGAAATCGGGGAAGAGCAGCTGGGCGTAGTTCACCGGCCGAGGATAAACGGCGTCTTTCCATGGGTTATCCACCAACTGGCGGGTCGGCCAAGCCGTTAGCATCGCGGTTTTCGACTCTTAGATTTCCAGGAGCCTCCTTCATGCAACGTCGTCAATGGAACGCACTCGCCGGCGCCGCCGCGCTGGCGCTGGTCGCCGCCCCGGCCTGGGCCCAGAACTATCCCAACAAGCCCATCGAGCTGCAGGTGCCCTTTGCGCCAGGCGGTACCACCGACATCATCGCCCGCGTGATTTCCGAGCCGCTGAGCAAGCAGCTGGGCCAGAGCGTCGTGGTGATCAACAAGGCGGGCGGCGGCGGCATCGTCGGTGCGGCCGAGACCGCGCGCGCCGCGCCGGACGGCTACAAGCTCGGCGTGGCGACGGTGTCGAGCACGGCCGCCAACCCGGCGATCAACCCGAAGGTGCCGTACGACCCCGTCAACGACTTCACGCCTATCGTCAACATCGCGGCCACGCCGAACCTGATCGCGGTGCACCCGAGCTTCCCGGCCAAGAACTACGCCGAGTTCGTGGCCGAGATCAAGAAGAACCCGGGCAAGTACTCCTACGCGTCGTCGGGGACTGGCGGCATCGGCCATCTGCTGATGGAGCTCTACAAGAGCCTGAGCAACACATTCGTGACCCACATCCCCTATCGGGGCGCTGGCCCGGCGCTCAACGATGTGGTCGGTGGCCAGGTCCCGATCATCTTCGACAACATTCCCTCGGCGCTTCCCTTCATCAAGAACAAGCAGCTGGTGCCGATCGTTGTCGCAGCTCCGCAGCGCCTGAAGGACCTGCCCAACGTGCCGACCTTCAAGGAAGTGGGCCTGGAGCCCGTCAACCGCATGGCGTATTACGGCATCCTCGGCCCCAAGGGCCTGCCGAAGGAAGTGGTCGACAAGATCAATGCGGGCGTGAAGAAGGCGGTCGAGGACCCGGCGGTGCGCAAGCGCATCGAGGACACCGGCTCGCTGATCGTCGCCAACTCGCCGGAGCAGTTCGCCGAGCAGATCAAGGCCGAGTTCGCGGTCTACAAGCAGGTGGTGGTCAAGCAGAAGCTCACGCTGGACAATTGAGCCCCGCCTGACCAAGCGCTCCCGCAAGGCCGCCCGCGATCCACCGGGCGGCTTTTTCTTTGCTATCTTGCCTGCCATGACCGCGGCCCTCGACACGCTCCCCGCCACACCGGAGATCGACGATTTCATCGACGCACTCTGGCTCGAGGACGGGCTGTCGAAGAACACGCTGGCGGCCTACCGGCGCGATCTGGCGCTGTTCGCGCAATGGCTCCATGCGCAATGCGGCCGGGCCCTGGACGCCGCGCGCGAAAGCGATCTGCAGGCCTACATGGGCGCGCGGCTCACGGCCCGGGGCAAGGCGACCTCGGCCAACCGGCGGCTCACGGTGTTCAAGCGCTATTTCCGCTGGGCCGTGCGCGAGCGGCGCATCGGCGCCGATCCGAGCCTGCGTCTGGTGCCTGCCCGGCAGGCGCCGCGCGCGATCAAGACCCTGTCGGAGAAGCAGGTGGACGACCTGCTCTGCGCGCCCGACGTCGACACGCCACTGGGCCTGCGCGACCGCGCGATGCTCGAGCTGATGTACGCGAGCGGGCTGCGCGTGAGCGAGCTGGTGGCGCTCAGGGTCTTCGAGCTGAGCCTCAACGACGGCGTGCTGCGCGTGCTGGGCAAGGGCAGCAAGGAGCGGCTGGTCCCCTTCGGCGGCGAGGCGCGGCGCTGGATCGAGCGCTACATGCGCGAGTCCCGGCCGGCCATCCTCGACGGGCAGCAGACGCCGGACCTGTTCGTCACCGCGCGCGGTGCGGGAATGACGCGCGTGATGTTCTGGATCATCGTCAAGAAGCATGCGCGGGCGGCCGGTATCGATGTGCCGCTGTCGCCCCACACGCTGCGCCATGCCTTCGCCACGCACCTGCTGAACCACGGCGCGGACCTTCGCGCGGTGCAGCTGCTGCTGGGCCATGCGGACATCTCGACCACCACCATCTACACGCATGTGGCGCGCGAGCGCCTGAAGCAGTTGCATGCGAAGCACCATCCCCGTGGCTGAAGGCCCGCCCGCCGCGCTGCACGTGGGCTGCGCCGGCTGGAGCTTGCCGCGCGCGCAGTGGCCGCATTTTGCGGCCGATGGCTCGCACCTGGAGCGCTATGCGGCGCGCCTCGACATCGCCGAGATCAACACTTCCTTCTACCGGCCTCACCGGCGCGAGACCTACGCGCGCTGGGCCGCCAGCACGCCAGCCCACTTCCGCTTCGCAGTCAAGTTGCCCAAGAGCATCACGCACGAAAAGCGGCTGGTCGACGCGATGCCGGAGTTCGAGGCTTTCCGCCTGCAGGTCGACGGCCTGGGCGACAAGCTGGGCTGCCTGGTCGTCCAGCTGCCGCCCAGCCTGGCCTTCGAAGAGCCCACGGTGCCGCGCTTTCTCGGCGCACTGCGGCGGCGCCACCAGGGCCCGGTGGCGCTGGAACCCCGGCACCCGAGCTGGTTCGCGCCGCAGGCCGAACAGCTCCTCGCGCGCTTCCGGGTCGCGCGGGTGCTCGCCGATCCGGTGCTCCACGACGATGCGGCAGCGCCGGGCGGATGGCCCGGGCTGGTCTACCTGCGGCTCCACGGTTCGCCGCGGCGCTATTGGTCTTCGTACTCCGACGCCGTGCTGCAGCAGCTCGCCCAGCGCCTGGGCCAGGCGCGGGAGGAAGGCGCGCAGTGCTGGTGCGTGTTCGACAACACGGCCAGTGGCGCGGCTGTCGCCAATGCCCTGACGCTCGCGGTGATGATCGATGTCGCGCCAGAATGGCAGGCTCGCAAGGAAGCACATCGATGAACTGGAAATCCTGCTTTGCTGCCCGAGCGGTGGCACTGACCCTGGCCTGCTGCGCTTTCATTCCCGTTGCATACGCGCAGGCCGTGCCCAAGACCATCCGCCTCGTCGTGGCCTACCCGACCGGCGGCGTCAGCGACGTCGTCGCGCGCGCGTTGGCGGACAAGCTGGCCGCCCAGCTGGGCAGCACGGTGGTGGTCGAGAACAAGGCCGGCGCCAGCGGCACCATCGGCATGGACGCGGTCGCCAAGGCCGCGCCTGACGGCGCCACGCTGGGCTTTGCAGCCATCAGCCCGCTGGTGCTGAACCCGCACCTCGGCAGGTCGCCCTTCGACCCCTTGAAGGACATCGCGCCGGTGGCGAGCGTCATGTATTCGCCGGTGCTGCTGCTGGCCACGGAGGCCACGGGCACGCGCGATTTCCGCACGCTGATGGAGGATGCCCGGGCCCGGCCCGGCGCGGTGCGCTGGGCCACCTCGGGCCAGGCCTCGCTGGGCCACATCGTGCTGGAGCAACTGCGCAGTGCGGCGCGGGTGGACATCACCCATGTGCCCTACAGGGGCGGCGCGCAGCAGATGAACGATGCGCTCGGCGCCCAGTTCGAGATCCTGTCGATCAACGCCGGCCCGTCGGTGGCGCCGCACATCCGCTCGGGCAAGCTGCGCCCGCTCGCGGTGGGCGCGCCGGACCGGCTGCAAAGCCTGCCGAAGGTGCCGACGCTGGCCGAGCTGGGCTTCCCGTCGGCCAACCTGAGCTCCCTGTTCGGCGTGTTCGCCCCCGGCAACACGCCCGCCATCCTGATCGCCAAGTACAACGCCGAGATCAACAAGGCGCTGGCCAGCCCCGAGCTGCGTGCCCGGCTGCTGGCCACCGACAACGTGCCCACCGGCGGCGGGGCGGAGGAATTTGCCGACGAGATCGAGGCCGAGTACGAGAGCAATGCGCGGATCGTGAAGGCGGCGGGGATCAAGGCCGAATAGGCGTCGGGGCTTGCCGATGCCCATCACGATTGCCGCTCGAACTCGGCGAAGCAATCGATGTAGTACTTGTGAAGCCTCGCCTTTGCCGCAGGTGAATTGGCACGGTCGATCGTGCGCTGCGCCGCGGCCCGTGTGGCGGGGAGCAAAATTTGGTACCCGGCCGGATATCTTGTTATCCACTCCCTGCATAGTCGGATTGCTCTACTGGTGTTGACGTCGGTGCTGTCCAACCGCCCATGCTCGTCGGTATCGACCGGGCCTTGCTTCGAGGCTTCGTCGAGGGTCTCGGCGAGGTATTTGGCCAGCCTGGGATCTAGGTGCCCTGTGCGCGTCCCCGCAATCAATGCCAACGTGCTCGCCATTTCCCATTCATCCTGCAAGAACGCTGGCACCCGCTCCTGTTCAAACCTGTTGAGGAATGCAAGGGCGATGTCGGCAGGAAATCGGGTGTTCGAATCGACTCGCCGAAGCCAATTATTGACGAGTCGCCGCCAATCGGGATTCCCGCTCGGCAAAGCCCAGCTGAGCCTCGCCAACGTTGGCGCGAGGTTGGCATTCGGGCTGTAGCGTTGGATGTGAAGAGCGGCCTTGCTTCCATCCGCGGGGCTGTTCGTACACCCTGCCCACAAACTCACCAGATGGCTCGCCTTCGCGTATTTCGACGAGTCCAATGAGTCCAGCTCGTCGTTCACCGGATCGCCAACGCCGAGAGTGCGCAGCTGCTCTTCGGCCATCCTCTTGGTGTCGTCACCAAGGGGCCATGCCCCCTGGCTTCGAAGCCTGCTTGCAATTTCTTGGACCTCTTTGCCATTCAGGTAGTGCAGCCTTTCCATGATCCACATCTCGATGCTGTCCGCGTCCGGATGGCCGCGGGATCTGTTGAACAAGGCTTCGAGGGTCGGCAAGGTCTCCGGGTTCGATCGCCCAGTCTCGTGAAGTGGCCTGATCAGCGCCATGGCGGCGAGAACCGGCATGTCGCTGCCGGCGCGCCACCTCTGCAACAGCGTCGCGCGCACTTCGTTTGCGCGGCGTCTGGTTTCGTCGTCTTTGAGCAGGCCTCGGTGCTCGAACACGACCAGCATTCCCGCCCAGGCGCCATCGGTGCCGCATGGCATGGCATTGTTCTGGTCCCAAAGTTTGAATATTCGGTCGATGATGCGGATGCGCCGGGGCGTGTCGAGGCTGTCCTGGCACACCAGCAACTGCAGCAGTGACATGCCGGCAGGTTCGAGCGAGCCCAGCAGCCTCGTGACGAACGCGTAAACGCAGTCGGCTTCGTGGAAGTCCAGGTCGAGAGGCAGCCACCAGCGAGCGCGGATCCCGCAAAAGTCAGGCGCATCACGGGGATTCACCCGACAGCCTATACGCCCCCCGCCGATCAGTTGCAGGATGGGCGCTCCCTCGGACTGCACCATGCCGCGGATGAGGCTCAAGGGATCCCGGCATCGCACTTGCTGAAGCAGGCCAACAGCTGTCTCCAGGTCTTGCAGACATTTCTCGGCAAGCGTGGCGGGCTCGCTGCCGGTCGACGCAATGTGCGGTGGCTCGGTCTGTCGAAT
The DNA here is from genome assembly GCF_901827175.1 of Variovorax sp. RA8. Classification (NCBI taxonomy): domain Bacteria; kingdom Pseudomonadati; phylum Pseudomonadota; class Betaproteobacteria; order Burkholderiales; family Comamonadaceae; genus Variovorax; species Variovorax sp. RA8. The sequence goes on from NZ_LR594662.1 coordinate 3,008,843, forward strand.
CTGCTCGACGTATTCCCGCAGCAGATCGCCGTATTCGACGGACGACGACGATGCGCTGGCATCGATCGGCCCGAGCTCGCCAAGCTCATCGAAGCTCAGACCGACGGATACCCGCTGGATCTGAAACGAATCCGTCGGCGCCAGGATGTGCTTCACCAGCGGGATGGGAACGCCAGGCGTTGGCGCCTCTATCGGAGCAACACCCTGCGCGCGCATGGCCAGACTTTCCCATTCGGGCTGTCCCTCGCGGAGGTCGAAGGGGACCTGATTCAGCAGCTTCTCGGCAACGTCGGGATATCTTTCGCACAGCAACCGGGCCATGGCGAGTGTCCATTCGATAGCTTCTCGTGCGTCTACCTGGAAGAACGGCGGAATCAGGCGGGGCAAGCCCCGAAGAAGGTCTTCATGGGGTGACCCAGTCAGCTTCTGTAACTCGGTGAGCATTTGTTCGAACTTCTCTCGTGCGTCTGCCGGAATGGATGGCCCATGCAGCAGGCCCCGAAGAATGTCTTCGGAGAGCAGGTCGCTCGGCTTTGGCAATTCCGAAAGCAGCTTTTCGAACAAGGTCCGCACGGCTGCACTCACCCGAGGAACTTCTGCAGGCTCGAGGTGGCGCGAGTTCACGATGCACAGGTTGACAACTTCCGCTTCGTCGAGAGGAGTTTCGAACTTTGCTGCGAGTGCCGAATGGAATGGCATGCGGAACAGCACAGGCCTGCCGTTCAGGGAGAGGGACTTGCTCTCGTCATGCCGGCCGAGAGACCACGTCTCGGAACGCCAGGAGAGCTCATCGAAATATCTCCACCTCATTCTGCGATGTCGAAAGACCTGGAGCCAAGTGTGCAGCGCCGGCAGATCTTCCAGGCGGCAGGGCAACTGTGCGGGATTCGTCAGCGCGATGGATTGAGCCCAGTCGAAGTAGTCGTGCACGGCTTCATCCGCCGACCGGAGAGGGCCATGGCTCGGAACGCCTTTTCCAACGTTTCCACATGCGCGCCTTTGGGCCCGAGCCGATCCGATGCCGTGCGCAGAAGCAGCCATCTTGCGCGCAGTTGCCATGGCGGGAGCGCGGCGGTCGACTGCCGTGAGTGAGTGCTCAAGTCGTTTTCCGGGCACACAGCGAAGAGACTCTTGGCTGCGTCCCGCGCTCGTTGCGTCAACCCGGAAGCGAGCAGCGCTGCGATGATGCGCTCGCCCAACTGCAGGCGTTGAGGCGCAGTCATCTCGGTCTCGATGTCCGTCGCCAGCTTGAGCACGCGATCGGCCCGGTCACAGGGCAGCGACTCGAAATGGTTCAAGAAGACGGAGTCCAGGAATGGCGACTGCGCGTTCGATTCGTCCTCCATGCGCAGCAACTGGCGCAGGAGTCCTTGAGGGTTCAGGCAGGCCGGTGCGTCGCCCAATGAAGGCAGCAAGCGGCGGGTGGGGATGCCCCATGCCCAGGCCCAGTTGCACGGTACGTCCATCTGCCGGAGCATGTCCGCGACGGCGAGCAAGAGGTTGATGCACTGTCCCACTTCGTACCCGTTGACTTGCGTCGCGTCGACGTTGAGAACCGAGTCCTTCAAGACGATCGCGGAGTCACGCTCAAGTGAGAAATGGCATTCCAGATGCGTCTTGAGATCGTCCAAGGCCAAGGCTAGGCCGGTCTGGCATCTGATCGTCAGCACGGGGCCGTATGTCACTCTGAATGAAAGCTGCCCGGTGCGCGCGGCAAACAACCCGATCTCCGGATGAAGCAAAGGCAAGGAATGCCAAAAGGCCCGCGCATTCTTTCGGATCTGTGATCCTTGCGACCTCTTCCAGGTAATGGCGGTGTTCTTCTTCCACGTACCAGTGTGGTCCTGACTTCAAGAGCAGGTTGAAGTGGGACGCGGTGCTCAATCCGCCCGATATCTCCAGCCAGTCGTAGTCGAACCCGAGTTCGCGAAGGGTCTTCTTGAGCGCCAGCACCTGCTGATCGCGCCGATTGCGTTGATCGGCTTCAAGGCAGTTCTTCAGCACCGTCTTGGCGTGCCCGGGCTCCAGGCTTGCGAGGCTCTCCAGAACCTTCACGATGGCGGGACGGTGTTCGGGTTCCTGACGATAGAGTTCGACGAGCGCATCAGCGGACCGCTTGCCGAGCCGAGCGACACGAACGTGCGCCTCGATCAACTGGAGCAGCATTTCGTTCTTGACGCGGTAGACCTGTTCGTCGAAGCCCGTCAGGAGCGAGTCGCCGACGCACTCCCACTGCTTGCGCGCAGGCCCGCCCTTCAGCACAGGGTTGCCCAGGATCAGCGCCGCGCCGGCGAACAAGTCATCGGCCTCGAGTTGCCGCTCTTTCGATGTGGACGACAGCAGGCTTGCGCAAGTCCAAGCCAGTTCGAGCGCCCAGTCCAGCGATGGCCCCGGCGCCCCTGGGTCCGGGTCCAGTAGCCCGGTGTTTCGTGCCGCGCAGTGGCAGAGGAGCGCGGCTGCTTGCACGCAAGCCCGTGGCTCAAGGGCAGCAGGCTGTTGCGCGTACTGCAGCAGATGATCGATGAGGCGGCGCTGCTCTTCTGGCGTGGCGATGAGTTCGATCGACAGGCGTAGATCGTCGAGCGATTGCGGCTGCCAGTTCCGTGCCTCCAACATGGTGCGAGCCCTGCCGGACATGGTGCGCTCCCGGCCAAAGCTGCCGTGTTCGAACCGATCCTCGTGCAATCCCACGACTTTCTCAAGCATCTCCAGCCGGTTCAGTCGATGGCCCGAGGGTTGCCGCCGTGTCATGAAGGTGATGCAGCGGCAGCCCCAACTCCATCCGCGCAACGAAGGAGGGGATGCCTGCCTGTCCCGACACATCCAGCGATCGCAGGATGCGCAGGACTTGCTCGGGCTCCAGATGCAGCGCGGCTGCCCGCCATCGGCCGAGCACCTCCAGACACATCAGCTGGACGTCGCGCGAGGCGGTTGCGCTGCTGGGCAATCGATCCAGAAGCCCCACCAGCATCCACATCAAGTCTTTCAGATGTCTTGGCGCCTGAAGATTCATGTGCGACAGCGCATCGCTGCGAAGCAGATAGGCCATGCCCGCCTGCGCCAGCGCGCTCACGTCGTCCAGCGGCGGGACGGGGGTGCGCAACAGGTCGGTGGCTTCGCGCAGCAGCAGCAGCCCGAGCTCATGCAGGAAGTGGGGTGCCGCAACGCCCGTGGGCTTTTCGTCCGCGCCGAATCGGAAATGCAGCGGACCCTCTGGCCCCCGATGCCTGGCCAGTCGGAGCAGGTGGCGCGCGCGCGGTGCGAAGGTGGCCGACTGCAGCAGCTTCAAGAAGAGCTCGGGCGAGTTTTCATCGAAGGCGCGCGGAGGCTTGAGGTCTGCGCGCCTTCGGCGGCACAGCCCGTCCACGATCCCGATGCTCTCGAGTGCCTCGGCAATCGGCATTTGAGAGATGCAGCGCGCGAACGCCTGCCGGGCGGCGGGTCCTGTCCACTGCTGGAAGGCCCGCAATGCCCATTCCGCCTCGGTACTTGCTTTGCGCTTGAGGGCACCTTTGAACAGCTCTTCGACGAAGAACACGAGCGTGGCGTCCTCTTCCGCCGTTCGCTGCATGCCGACCTGAGCCACAAGCACTTGACGGAGTTCCTCGGCAACCAGGCTGGGCTCGACGTACGTCACCTCGTCGTTGCACCATGCCTGTATCCAGTGCTTCAGCATGGTTTCGCAAGCGGAACGGTCCGCAGGCTGCAGAGCGGGCTGTGACAGGGCCTTGCAAAGCACCGGCAGCCATTGCGGGGAGCTCAGCAGTTCTGGAGAAGTTGCCAGGCAAGCCAGGGTCGCCTTGACGAGGCTCCCGCGCACAAAGGCCGTGTCAGCCTCGGCGAGCCCGCCGTTCAGCGCGCGCATCAAGAGGGCAACGCCATATTTGGCGGCGGGCGCGCCGGCACCGATGAGCAATGTGCCGAGGTCCACCAGCGCTGTCAGCTCCTCGTGGGCGACAGGGGTGTCCAGCATCCACCACGGCGCCGTCACGTCCGATCCACCTTGGGGTGTTACGAGACGGAGGCGCCTGCTTGCCAGCAATTCCATGAATGGTGGCGCAGGCTGATGTTCGTCCAACGTAACCGACCATAGTGGCGGATGGCGCGCTCCAATGCCGACCAACTGTCCTTCAAGGCCTGCTGCACCGCAGCCGGTGACATGACCTGTGGGGAAGAAGGGCGTTCAAGGTCACCAGGGGGCGGGCGCTTCAACCCTTGCTTCTCGGTTTCGGGCTCAGTGTGCTCGACGACGGAATTCGAGTTGTGCGAGGGCGGGATGCGAGTGATGCGCGGGGTCATGATCGACAGCCGGGGCCGTATGAATGGTCGTGACAGTCACGGGGGCCCTATCGGCTCGACGGACAGTGCTCATCGGGTGGCTGCGCAAGCACGCACGCCGGCGGCGCGTGCCCAGTAGGGGTACTACCGCTTCGTAACCCGCAGGAACTCGCGGTTCCATGTGCCCGGCGATCCATGCGACGGCGGACCGAGCTTGGTGAAGCGCGCACACCGCAGCTCAGGGAGCAGCCGTGGTGAAGCTATTCGTTCCGCAGCGCTTCGAGTTCTTCGTGAGTGAAACCGGCGTGCGCCCGCGCCTCCAGGTTGAAGGGTGGGCGCAGGCGCGGCGCCTCGTGGCGCCGATAGAGCACGCGGTAGTGGGCGACCGGGTCCAGCCCCTCGCGCTCGCACAGCCACCGGTACCAGCGGTTGCCGATGGCCACATGGCCGATTTCGTCACGCAGGATGATGTCCAGGATTTCGCAGGCCTTGATCGCCTCCGGCGTGTTCACGCGCCGGAGCTTGGCCTGGATCAGCGGCGTCGCATCGAGCCCGCGCGCCTCCAGCGTGCGCGGCACCAGCGCCATGCGCGCCAGCGCGTCGTGCCGGGTCTTCTCGCACATGGTCCACAGGCCGTCGTGGCCGCTGAAGTCCCCGTAGCGCCAGCCCATGCCGCGCAGGTGCTCGTGCAGCAGGGTGAAGTGCAGGGCCTCCTCGTCGGCCACGCGCAGCCAGTCGCGGTAGTAGGCCTCGGGCATGCCGTCGAAGCGCCAGGCGGCGTCGAGGGCGAGATTGATGGCGTTGAATTCGATGTGACAGATCGAGTGGACCAGCGCTGCCCGGCCCTCCGGTGTGAAGGGTGATCGCTTCTCCACCGCGGTGGCGGCCACGCGCAACGGCCGTTCCGGGCGGCCGGGCACGCCGGCTTCATCGCCTTCGGTGCGCACCGGCGCGGCAGGCGCCTGATGCGCCCGCATCCGCGCCGCGGCGGCATGGGTCGCGGCCACCTTTTGCTCGGGGTCGGTGAGGCGCAGCGCGGCCAGGGCGTCGAGGCGGGGGTGCTGCATCCCTACAATTCTAGTTTTGCACTCTGGAGACTCCGCGATGGCCCTCTACGAACTCGACGGCGTGGCGCCGCAACTGGGGCAGGGCGCTTATGTCGCCGACAGCGCGCAGGCCATCGGCCGCGTCGTCATGGGCGACAACGCCAGCCTCTGGTTCGGCGTGGTGGCGCGCGGCGACAGCGACACGCTGACCATCGGCCGCAACAGCAACATCCAGGACCTCTCGATGCTGCATGCCGATGCCGGCGTGCCGCTGACCATCGGCGAGAACGTGACCGTGGGCCACCACGTCGTGCTGCACGGCTGCACCGTGGGCGACAACTCGCTGATCGGCATCGGCGCGGTGGTCTTGAATAACGCGAGGATCGGCCGCAATTGCATCGTCGGCGCCGGCAGCGTCGTCACCGAGGGCAAGGAGTTTCCCGACAACTCGCTGATCATCGGCGCGCCGGCCAAGGTGGTGCGCACGCTCGACGAGGCCGCCGCCGAGCGGCTTCGGAAGAATGCCGATCACTATGTGGAAAACGCCCGCCGCTTCGCGAAGGGCCTGAAGAAGATCGGCTGAACGCCGTTTCGGAGAGACTGCCTTGAGCGAGTTGCACAAGTTCCTGTTCGACGGCCTGCCCGTGCGCGGCATGATCGTGCGCCTGACCGACGCCTGGCAGGAGATCCTGTCGCGGCGCGCCTCGAACACCGCCACGGGCGCCTATCCCGTGCCCGTCACCGAGCTGCTCGGCGAGATGACCGCGGCGGCCACGTTGATGCAGGCCAACATCAAGTTCAACGGCGCGCTGATCCTGCAGATCTTCGGCGACGGGCCGCTCAAGGTCGTGGTGGCGGAGGTCAAGCCCGACCTCAGCCTGCGCGCCACCGCCAAGGTGCTGGGCGAGCTCGATGCCGATGCGCATCTGTCCGACATGGTCAACGCGACCGGCAAGGGTCGTTGCGCGATCACGCTCGATCCCAAGGACAAGCTCCCTGGCCAGCAGCCCTACCAGGGCGTGGTGCCGCTGGTCGACGCGGACGGCCGAAAGCTCGAGCGCCTCAGCGATGTGCTGCAGCACTACATGCTGCAGAGCGAGCAGCTCGACACCACGCTCGTGCTCGCCGCCGACGACAAGGTGGCGGCCGGGCTGCTGATCCAGCGCCTGCCCGTCAAGGGCGAGGCCAACCTCGAGGGCACCGGACGCGGCGCGAGCGATCCGATCAGCGTGGACCAGATCGGCCACAACGAGGATTACAACCGCATCGCCATCCTCGCCGCGAGCCTGACGCGCGAGGAACTGCTCACGCTGGATGTCGAGACCATCCTGCGCCGCCTGTTCTGGGAAGAGAAGCTGCTGCGCTTCGAGCCGCAGAGCGGCATGCTGGGCCCGCACTTCGCCTGCACCTGCGGGCGGGAGCGCGTGGCGCAGATGATCCGCGGGCTGGGTCAGGCGGAGGCCGAGTCCATCCTCATGGAGCGCGGCGACATCGAGGTCGGCTGCGATTTCTGCGGCAAGCAGTACCGCTTCGACGCGGTCGATACGGCCCAGATCTTCACCGCGCCGGGCGACCAGTTGCCGGCGAGCCCGGTGATGCAGTAACGCGCCTTCAGCGCGCGCCGGTCTCGAAGCTGCCGAAGCGGATGTCCGGGGCGCTGGTGTTGTGGCGCGAAGGAATGCTGCGGCCGAAGCGCACGTCGGCCGCCTCCAGCGTCCTGACCTCGGGCAGCGGCTTGCGCTGCTCGGTGCCTTCCGGCGTGGCTCGCCACGCCACCTCGCTCATGTCCGCGTTGTCCGGCGCCACGTACATCGAGCGCAGCACCGCGAAGCGCGGCCCCTGCCTGCGGCCCGGCTTCGTGGCCACGTCGAGCGTGGTGCGCGCTTCGCTGATCTCGCGCACGTCGACCTTCGCCTCGCCGCCGTTCGCGAACCGGAGCTTGAAGGCAAGCGGCCGGGTCTCGATCGCGATCGATGCGATGCGGGCCACCGGTCGGCCCGCCTGCTCGACCGGGCCCATCACGAAGGAGGAGCCGTACACGCCATCGCCGAAGCGGGCCGGGGGCAGCGGCTTGATGCGCCAGTAGCCGTCGGACGGGTACATCACCAGCGCCTCCAGCGGCTTGGCGCCGGTCTTGGCGAAGACCTGGATCATGTGGAAGCCGCGATCGGACCGGCCGTCCACGCGGACCGGCACGCGCTCGGGCCGCCAGAAGGAGGGGAGGGTGATGCCCACGATCTGCCATCGCGGACCGTCGTGCAGCACCACTCGCCGCTCCTCGAAGCTGTAGCGCGGATCGGTCGGGTGCGTGCTGCCGTCGAAGTTGCAGCCTGAGAAATCGGGCGCCGTGCGGTCCTGCTCGATGGTCGCCAGGTAGGCGGGCGGCAGCGCCTCCACGCGGAAGCGGCGGATGTTTGCGCCGTCGAGGTTGAGGGACACGTTGTCCTCCTCGGCGCAGGCAGTCGCATGGGTGTCGTTGCTCACGGTGGCCCGAGCCGGGGCGGCCGAGACCGCTGCCGACGACAGCAGGGCCCACAGCAGGGCCGCCGCACGGAATCTGAGATGCCTCATTTGTTCGGACCCTTTCCTCTAGGTGGAGCGCCTGGCAACGAGGTCGCTGAACAGCCTGTGTTCGCACGCAGGGTCGGAGCACTTCTCGCATGCCCAGGACCACGCGGCAGTGCCCTCCAGTGCAGCGGGGCGGCGATCATCGGCATCCGCTGCGGCGTTGATTGCGTTCCACGCGTTGGCAAGTTGCTCCTGGCCTTCGCCGTGCACCACCGCAAAGCTCAGCTTCGCGTCCATGAGGGCCTTGCGCAGCATGTCGTCGATCGGCGTCGGCGAGGCGGCCGCGATGAACAGGATGAGGGCGCCGCGGTGCGCCTCGAAAGTGCCTGGACCGATCGAGCACCCCGGCAGGGGCTCGATGACGAGCGAGGCTGCGACGCCGCGCTGCGCAAGCCGTTGCGCGAGGGCCTCGGCAAGCCTGGTCTTGCCGGTGTCATCTGCGCCGATCAGCGCAATCGCGCAACCGGCCGGGAGGACAGGCGTCATGAAAAAAGGTCCCCACGCTCTTTCACATCGTGTGGTCGCTGCCCCCTCGAGGAGGCGTTTTTCATCTTGGGGCGGCCCGGCGATGAAAAAACCATCAGCGCGTGATCTGCACGAACACTTCGTTGGGCTTGACCATGCCGAGCTCCTGGCGGGCGCGCTCCTCGACCATCTCCAGCCCTTCCTTCAGGTCATTGACCTCGGAGTTGAGCCGCTCGTTGGCGAGCGCGGCCTTCGCGTTGTGCTGCTTCTGCTCGGCCAGCTTGTCCTTGAGCTGCGCCACGTCGCGCACGCTGCCGCGCCCGGTCCAGAGCTGCCACTGGAGGACCAGCAGCAGAAGGACCAGGATGACTGGAACGATGCGCGAACGCATGGTGCCCTGTCCGCCGGGATCAGCGCAGGTTGTAGAAAGCCGCGCGGCCGGGATAGCTGGCGACGTCGCCGAGGTCTTCCTCGATGCGCAGCAGCTGGTTGTACTTGGCGATGCGGTCCGAGCGCGACAGCGAGCCGGTTTTGATCTGGCCGGCGTTGGTGCCCACCGCGATGTCGGCGATGGTGGAGTCCTCGGTCTCGCCCGAGCGGTGGCTGATCACGGCGGTGTAGCCGGCGCGCTTGGCCATCTCGATCGCGGCGAAGGTCTCGGTCAGGGTGCCGATCTGGTTGATCTTGATCAGGATCGAGTTGGCGATGCCCTTCTCGATGCCTTCCTGCAGGATCTTCGTGTTGGTGACGAACAGGTCGTCGCCCACGAGCTGCACGCGCTTGCCGAGGCGATCGGTCAGCAGTTTCCAGCCGTCCCAGTCGCCTTCGTGCATGCCGTCCTCGATGCTGATGATCGGGTACTTGTCGACCCAGGTCGCCAGCATGTCGGCCCAGCTGCCGGCCGAGAGCGTGAGGTTCTCGCCGGCCAGCACGTACTGGCCGTCCTTGTAGAACTCGCTGGCGGCGCAGTCCAGGCCCAGCGCGATCTGGGTGCCGGCGGCATAGCCGGCCTTGTCGATGGCTTCGAGGATCAGCTGGATCGCGGCCTCGTGGTTGTCGACGCTGGGGGCGAAGCCGCCCTCGTCGCCCACGGCCGTGCTGATGCCGCGGTCGTTCAGGATCTTCTTGAGTGCGTGGAAGACCTCGGCGCCATAGCGCACTGCCTCGCGCAGGCTGGATGCGCCCACGGGAATGATCATGAACTCCTGCAGGTCCAGGCTGTTGTTGGCGTGCGCGCCGCCGTTGATGACGTTCATCATCGGCACCGGCAGCTGCATGCCGCCCATGCCACCGAAGTAGCGGTACAGGGGCAGGCCCGACTCTTCGGCCGCGGCGCGGGCCACGGCCATGGAGACGGCCAGGGTCGCGTTGGCGCCCAGGCGGCCCTTGTTCTCGGTGCCGTCCAGGTCGTTGAGCGTGCGGTCCAGGAAAGCCTGCTCGCTGGCGTCCAGGCCCAGCACTGCCTCCGAGATCTCGGTGTTGATGTTCTCGACGGCCTTCAGCACGCCCTTGCCCAGGTAGCGGCCCTTGTCGCCGTCGCGCAACTCGATCGCCTCGCGCGAGCCGGTGGATGCGCCCGACGGGACCGCGGCGCGGCCCATGGTGCCCGATTCGAGCAGCACGTCGCATTCGACGGTGGGGTTGCCGCGGCTGTCGAGGATCTCTCGCCCGACGATGTCAACGATTGCACTCATTCAATTTCCTTCTGCAGTATCTGGATCTTTGGGGTCGTGTCGACCGCGCGTGCCGTCAGGCCGCACCTTCAACGACGACCATGCGCATGATGGCAGCTCCGGCGCGCGCTTCGCGCGCCTTGCCGTATTCCGGCGAGGCATAGAACTTATTCGCGGCATCGACGCTCGGGAACTTGAGCAGCACCAGGCGCTGCGGATGCCAGTCGCCCTCCAGCACCTCGACCTTGCCCCCGCGCACGCAGACCTCGGCGCCGTGCGCCTTCATGGCCTCGGAGGACCACTTCTTGTAGTCCTCGTACTGTGTCGGATTGGTGACTTCGACGTTCGCGATGATGTATGCGCTCATTGGAACGAGTTCTCCAGGAATGGGTTCTTCTTGGTGACGCGGTCGAGCGCCAGCAGCGTCTCGAGCAGCGCTTTCATGTGCTTGAGCGGCACGGCGTTCGGCCCGTCGCTGAGGGCCTTGGCCGGGTCGGGATGCGTCTCCATGAACAGTCCCGCCACGCCCACCGCCACCGCGGCGCGCGACAGCACCGGCACCATCTCGCGCTGGCCCCCCGAACTGGTGCCCTGGCCGCCGGGCAGCTGCACCGAGTGCGTGGCATCGAACACCACCGGTGCGCCGGTCTCGCGCATGATGGCCAGCGAGCGCATGTCGGACACGAGGTTGTTATAGCCGAAGCTGGCGCCGCGCTCGCACGCCATGAAACTGTCCTCGGGCAGGCCTTTTTCCTTGGCGGCCGCGCGCGCCTTGTCGATCACGTTCTTCATGTCGTGCGGCGCGAGGAACTGGCCCTTCTTGATGTTGACCGGCTTGCCCGACTGTGCCGCGGCGCGGATGAAGTCGGTCTGACGGCACAGGAAGGCCGGGGTCTGCAGCACGTCGACCACTAGGGCGGCGGCCGTGATGTCCTCTTCGGTGTGCACGTCGGTCAGCACCGGCAGGCCGAGTTCGCGCTTGACCTTGGCCAGGATCTCCAGGCCCTTGTCGCGGCCGGGGCCGCGGAAACTGGTGCCCGAGGAGCGGTTCGCCTTGTCGAAGCTGCTCTTGAAGATGAAGGGGATGCCGAGCGAGCCGGTGATTTCCTTCAGCATGCCGGCCGTGTCCATCTGGAGCTGCTCGGACTCGACGACACAGGGCCCGGCGATCAGGAAGAAGGGCTTGTCGAGGCCGATGTCAAATCCGCAAAGCTTCATAGATCCCCCCACGCTTGCCACTTCGTGTGCTGCGCTGCCCCCCAGGGGGCTTCGCGGCTTGGTCCGGCGCCGCTCATGCCACGACCTTCAACGCCTGCTTGTCCGCGCCTTGATGCTCGAGTGCCGCCTTGATGAACGCGTTGAACAAGGGATGGCCGCTCCAAGGCGTGGACTTGAACTCGGGGTGGAACTGCACGCCCATGTACCAGGGATGCACGTCCCTCGGCAGCTCGACGATCTCGGTCAGGTGCTCGCGCTGCGTCAGCGCCGAGATCACCAGGCCGGCGCGGCGCAGCTCGTCGAGGTAGTTGACGTTGGCCTCGTAGCGGTGGCGATGGCGCTCGGTCACCACGTCGCCGTAGATGCTGTGGGCCAGCGTGCCGGGCGCCACGTCGGAACTCTGCGCGCCCAGGCGCATGGTGCCGCCGAGGTCGGACTTCTCGTCGCGCAGCTTGATGGTGCCGTCGCGATCCTTCCACTCGGTGATCAGCGCGATCACGGGACAGCTGGTGTCGGGATCGAACTCGGTGCTGTTGGCGTTCTTCAGGCCCGCCACGTTGCGCGCGTACTCGATGGTCGCGACCTGCATGCCCAGGCAGATGCCGAGATAGGGAATCTTGGTCTCGCGGGCGAAGCGGGCCGCGGCGATCTTGCCATCGACGCCGCGCTGGCCGAAGCCGCCGGGCACCAGGATGGCGTCGTACTTGCCGAGCCGGGCCACGTCCAGCGGCGAGATGGTCTCGGAGTCGATGTAGTCGATCTTCACCCGCGCGTGGTTCTTCAGGCCGGCATGGCGCAGCGCCTCGTTGAGCGACTTATAGCTGTCGGACAGGTCGACGTACTTGCCGACCATCGCAATGCTCACTTCCTTCTGCGGATGCTCGACCTCGTAGACCAGGTCGTCCCAGCGCTTGAGCTTGGCCGGCGGGGTGTTGATGCGCAGCTTGTCGCAGATCAGGCCGTCGAGGCCTTGCTCGTGCAGCATGCGCGGGACCTTGTAGATGGTGTCCACATCCCACATGGAGATCACGCCCCACTCGGGCACGTTGGAGAAGAGCGAGATCTTCGCGCGCTCGTCGTCGGGGATGGGCCGGTCGGCGCGGCACAGCAGGGCATCGGCCTGGATGCCGATCTCGCGCAGCTTCTGCGCCGTGTGCTGGGTGGGCTTGGTCTTGAGCTCGCCGGCCGCCGCGATCCACGGCACATAGCTCAGGTGCACGAAGGCCGAGTTGTTGGGGCCCATGCGCAGGCTCATCTGGCGCACGGCCTCGAGGAAGGGGAGGGACTCGATGTCGCCCACGGTGCCGCCGATCTCGACGATCGCCACGTCGACCTCGTGTGGCGTGCCGATGCCGGCGCCGCGCTTGATGTATTCCTGGATCTCGTTCGTGATATGCGGGATCACCTGCACCGTCTTGCCGAGATAGTCGCCGCGGCGCTCCTTCTCGAGCACAGACTTGTAGATCTGGCCGGTGGTGAAGTTGTTGGCCTTGCGCATGCGCGTCGTGATGAAGCGCTCGTAGTGGCCGAGGTCGAGGTCGGTTTCGGCGCCGTCGTCGGTGACGAAAACCTCGCCGTGCTGGAAGGGCGACATCGTGCCGGGGTCGACGTTGATGTAAGGGTCCAGCTTGATGAGGGTGACTTTGAGGCCGCGGGACTCGAGGAGTGCGGCCAGCGAGGCGGAGGCGATTCCCTTGCCGAGGGAGGACACCACACCACCGGTGACGAAGACGAATTTGGTCATGCCAGTTCCGAACCTGCAGGTCCGGGCAGTGGGAAATGCAGATTATAGGTGCCGCCTCATGAGCCGCACGGCCGCTCCGAAGACGAACGCGCGCGTAGTGGGGCTGCTACATTGCCGGCTTATGCAAGTTCTGCAAGACCTCGCCGGCAAGCACATCGTCCTGGGCCTCACCGGGGGCATCGCCTGCTACAAGTCGGCGGAGCTGTGCAGGCTGCTGGTCAAGGCCGGCGCCTCCGTGCAGGTGGTGATGACCGAGGCCGCGACCCAGTTCATGACGCCGGTCACGATGCAGGCCCTGTCGGGACGGCCGGTCTACACCTCGCAGTGGGACGCGCGCGAGCCCAACAACATGCCGCACATCAACCTGAGCCGCGAGGCCGATGCGATCGTGCTGGCGCCCGCCAGCGCGGACTTCATCGCGCGGCTGGTGCAGGGGCGTTCGGACGAGCTGCTGAGCCTGCTGTGCCTCGCGCGCCCCGCCGATCGCGTGCCGCTGCTGATCGCGCCGGCCATGAACCGCGAGATGTGGGTCCACCCTGCGACCCAGCGCAACCTGCGCCAGGTCGATGCCGACGGCGCCCGCGTGCTGGGCGTGGGCAACGGCTGGCAGGCCTGTGGCGAGACCGGCGACGGCCGCATGCTCGAGCCCCAGCAGCTGTTCGAGGAGATCGTGGCGCAGTTCCAGCCGAAGGTGCTGGCCGGGCGGCAGCTGGTGGTCACGGCGGGGCCGACCTTCGAGGCGCTCGATCCGATCCGCGGCATCACCAATCACTCCTCGGGCAAGATGGGCTTCGCGATCGCGCGGGCCGCGCGCGAAGCGGGCGCCGAGGTCACGCTGGTGGCGGGCCCGGTGCATCTGCCCACGCCGCGCGGCGTCGCGCGCATCGATGTCACGTCCGCCCGGGAGATGATGGAGGCAAGTCGGCAGGCCACGCAGGAGGCCGCGGTGTTCGTCGCCACCGCGGCGGTGGCCGACTGGCGGCCGGCGTCCCACAGCGAGCACAAGATCAAGAAGGACGGCAGCGGCAGCGCGCCAACGCTGCAGTTCGTGGAGAACCCGGACATCCTGCTGACGATCGCGCAGGGCGAGCGTGCCAGGGCCGGCAAGCTCTTCTGCGTGGGCTTCGCGGCCGAGAGCGAGAACCTGGTCGCGCATGCCAAGGCCAAGCGCGAGCGCAAGGGGATTCCGCTGCTGGTCGGCAACATCGGCCCGCTGACCTTCGGACAGGAGCACAACAGCCTGCTGCTGGTCGACGACAAGGGCGTGCGGGAACTGCCGCGTGCGCCCAAGCTGGCGCTGGCGCGCGAGCTGGTGGCCGAGATCGCGGCACGCCTGCCGCCAGGGAGTCCGTGATGAATCCGCAATGGAACACGCCGCCCGACGGAGATTTCGCAAGCTACGTCGAGCGCCTCGCGGAGCAGGCCTTGCAGCCGCCCCGTCCGCCCCAAGAGGGCGAGCATGGGCTCGATGTCGGCATGACGCAACGATCCGACGCGCTGCCGGCCCATCCGCCGCAGGCGCAGGCACGCGCGCCTGCCGCTGGCACCGGCCCCGGCCGCAATCTGCTCAAGGGGCTGGGCATTGCCTGGCTGCTGGCCCTGATGGTGCTGCTGGCGGCCGATGCGCCCCTCGGCATCGTCCTGGGCCTCTTCGCGGCCGGCCTGTGGCTGGGCTACAAGCTCAAGCACCTGGTGTTGCCGGCCGGCGCGGAAAACTGGAAGCAATGGCTCGAAGAAGCCGCCAAGCGACAACAGCAACTGCAGCAGCAACGAAAGCGCAATTCCAAGTGAACGTCGACGTCCGAATCCTCGATCCCCGCATGCAGGACCAACTGCCTGCCTACGCCACCCCCGGCAGCGCCGGGCTGGACCTGCGCGCCTGCCTCGATGCGCCCATCACCCTGGCGCCCAACGCCTGGCAACTGGTGGGCACCGGCATCGCAATCCACCTGGCCGACCCCGGCTATGCGGCGCTGATCCTGCCGCGCTCGGGGCTGGGCCACAAGCATGGCATCGTGCTGGGCAACCTCGTCGGCCTGATCGACAGCGACTATCAGGGCGAGCTCAAGATCAGCGCCTGGAACCGCAGCGACACGGCCTTCGTCCTGCAGCCGATGGAGCGGCTGGCGCAGCTGGTGATCGTGCCGGTGGTGCAGGCGCAGTTCCGGGTCGTGGCGGAGTTCTCGCCCAGCGAGCGCGGCGAAGGCGGCTACGGATCGACCGGCAAGCATTGAGCGCGAGTGTGTAGGCGGGCGCCTGCGACGTCGGGGCCGTGTTGCTCACAGGTAAAGAACGGAACCGGCCCTATGCCGTTCGCGTCGAAGGTTTCAACATGTGTTGACGGTCATCGCGCCGAAGCGTGATGCGTTGGAACCCATGGAGGGCGCATCGCGCCGATCTGTTCGAGGAGTACACACCATGAAAATCCCAACTCGACTTGCTTGCGTCACTGGCTCCGCGCTTGCGCTGGCTGCGTTGACTGCGTGCGTGGCGCCGCAGCCTGTCTACGAGACATCGCGCTACCCCTATCAACCCGCCTATCCCGCGGCGCAATCGGCCTACGTCGAGTACGGCCATGTAGCCAACATCGAGGTGATCCGTAGCCAGAGCTCCGGCGCAGGCCCCAGCGGCGGCGGTGCCGTTGCGGGTGGCGTCCTCGGCGGCGTGGTGGGCAACCAGTTCGGCCATGGAAGCGGACGGGCCGCAGCCACGGCGCTGGGCGTGGTTGGCGGCGCCCTGCTGGGCAACAGCATCGAAGCCAATGCCAACGCGCCGCGCGTCTACGAGAGCTACCGTCTCTCGATCCAGACCGATCACGGTGCCTATCGTTCGTTCGACGTGCCGAGCCCGGGCGACCTGCGCATCGGCGACCGCGTGCGCATCGACGGTGGGCAGATCTCGCGTCTTTGAGTGGCGTGGCCGCAAGGAAAAGCCGGGCAGCGCCCGGCTTTTTTCGTCCGTCCGTTTATCGCTTTTAGCTGGCTATCTGAGCGCGACCCTTGAGATCGCGGAGGGGGCCAAGAGGCTACGCCGGCGTGCCGAACAAGGTGCCGACGCCGGCCGTGATCGCCATGGCCAGCGTGCCCCAGAACGCCACCCGCCCGACGCTCCTGGTCACAGGCGTACCGCCGATCTTGGCTGCGACGGCACCTAGCAAAGCCAGAAAAACGATGGCGGTTGCAATGGTCCATGGCAGCAACGATGCGTGCGGGGCCACTGCTACCACGGCAAGTGGCATGGCGGCACCTCCGGCGAAGCTGGCGGCGGAAGCCAGGGCCGCCTGCAGCGGCCGCGCGCTCAGCGCCTCCGAGATGCCAAGTTCATCGCGCGCATGCGCACCCAGGTCGTCGTTCGCCATCAGTTGCGTGGCAACCTGGCTGGCGAGCCCGTGCTCGAGGCCCCGGCGCACATAGATCGCCGTCAACTCCCGTTGCTCTGCCTCGGGGTCGGAGGCGAGCTCGAGGCGTTCGCGCTCCAGGTCGGCTGTTTCCGTGTCGGCCTGGGAATAGACCGAGACGAATTCGCCAGCTGCCATCGACATGGCGCCCGCGACCAGGCCCGCCACGGCCGTCGTCATGATGGTCGTGTGGCTGGCATGCGCCGCCGCGACCCCCACGACAAGGCTCGCCGTCGAGATGATGCCGTCGTTGGCCCCGAGCACGGCGGCTCGCAACCAGCCGATGTGCTCGGTGCGGTGGCGTTCGGGGTGCGCGCGATAGTGGAACGATCTCATTGGTTGTCGTTGTTCGGTGGCTTGTTGTGACGCCACCACACGAGGTGAGGGCCCGCGAGGCGCAGACGGTGGCTCAGCAAGAGGGGATCCATGTTTCTGCCCGGTAGGGGCAAGGGGAATATGGTTTGTCGTGGCGGCCAATTTTTCTGGGATCAGCGCCCGTGTGTCAGTGCAGCGTGTCGCCCGGCGCCATTGGCGTCACCTTGAAGAAGCCGGTACCGGCCGTGCCACGGCCGATCTCCTCCTCGGTGGCTTCGCGCACCGAGCGCACGACCAGGTCGATCCGCAGCGCGATGCCCGCGAGAGGGTGGTTGCCGTCGAGCACGAGGTGCTCGGGGTAGATCTCGCTCACGGTGTAGATCGTGTCCCTGGGGATGTCGGGATTCACGCCGGCCGGCAGCGCGGCGCCATCGAAGGTCATGCCTTCCTCGATGCCTTCGGGAAAGAGGGTGCGCGGCTCGAGGAAGAGCAACTGGTCGTTGAAGTCGCCGAAGGCCTGCTCGGGCTCGAGATGCAGCTGCACGCGCGCCCCGGGCTCATGGCCGAGCAGCGCGGATTCGATCGCGGCGAAGAGATCGTCGCCGCCGACCAGGAACTCCACCGGTTCCTCGAGCACGTCCAGCACGTCGCCGAGGGTGTCCTTCAGCGTCCAGGTCAGGCCGACCACGCATTGTTCAGAGATTTCCATACGAGAATTCTCCCATGGAGATTGAACGACCCCTGGCCCTGCTCGGAGGCCTCAGTGCAACGCAGTTCATGCGGCGCCACTGGCAGAAGAAGCCCTTGCTCGTGCGCCAGGCCGTTCCCGGCATGGTGCCACTGATCGGGCGCGAGGCGCTGTTTTCCCTGGCCGGCCGCGAGGAGGTCGAGTCGCGGTTGATCCGCCACGGCAAGAGCGGCTGGACGCTCAAGCACGGCCCTTTAGCGCGGCGCGCGCTGCCTTCGCCGAAGCAGGCCGCGTGGACCCTCCTGGTCCAGGGCGTGGACCAGCACGACCAGGGCGTGCATGAACTGTTGCAGCAGTTTCGTTTCGTGCCCGACGCGCGGCTCGACGACCTGATGATCAGCTATGCGAGCGACACCGGCGGCGTCGGAGCGCACTTCGACAGTTACGACGTGTTCCTGCTGCAGGCGAGCGGACGCCGCCGCTGGTCCATCGGCAGGCAGCGCGACCTGCGCCTCGAGCCCGGCCTGCCGCTCAAGATCCTTGCGCATTTCGAGCCCGAGCAGAGCTTCGTGCTCGAGCCCGGCGACATGCTCTACCTGCCGCCGCGCTATGCGCACGACGGCGTGGCCGAGGGCGGCGACTGCATGACCTATTCCATCGGGCTGCGCGCACCGGCGGCCGCGCCGCTGGGCGCCGACCTCCTGGCTCGCATTGCGGAGGCGCAAGCCGAGCTGCTGCAGGACGCGCCTGCCGGATCGGCCGTCCACTACAAGGACCCGGCGCAGCCCGCGGTGCCCACGCCGGCCGAGATGCCGCCCGCGCTGCAGGCATTCGCACGCGAGGCCGTGCTCGCAGCCCTGCGCGATCCCGATGCCATCGAGCGCGCCTTGGGCGAATCGATGACCGAGCCCAAGCCCACCGTATGGTTCGAGCAAGGCGAGGCGCCGGCCGCATGGGCTGGCGTGTCGCTCGACCGCCGCACGCGCATGCTCTACGACGCGCGCCATCTCTACATCAACGGCGAGAGCTTCCGTGCCTCCGGCCGCGATGCCCGGCTCATGCGTCGCCTGGCGGACCAGCGGGCGCTGGCGCCGCGCGATCTTGCGACGGCGAGCGAGGACGCGCGCGCATTGCTGGAAGACTGGTGCGAAGCGGGGTGGCTGCATGCCGACGAATGAAATGCCCATCGACAACGGATTGCCCGAGGGCGCCGTCGACGGCCGCCGTGCCTTCGAGGCGCACCTGCACGCCGCGCTGGCCGCTGCTGCGCGCGAGAACTGGCGCGAGATCGTGTTCGCCGATCCGGCCTTCACCGACTGGCCGCTCGGCGAGCGCGCCATGGCCGAAGCCTTGCAGGCCTGGTCGGCCGCCGGGCGCAGCTTCGTGATGCTGGCGCAGCGCTTCGACGTGTTCGAGCGCGAGCATGCGCGCTTCGTGACATGGCGGCGCATGTGGAGCCACATCATCGATTGCCGCGCCTGCGATGGACCCGGCCTGCCGCAGGTGCCGAGCGGCATCTGGACGCCGGCCTGGTTCCTGGCGCGTATCGACGTGGAGCGCGTGCGCGGCGTCTGCGGCCGCGATCCCGAGCGCCGGCGCGTCCTGCGAGAGCGCATCGACGAATGCCTGCGTCATGCGAAGCCCGCGTTTCCGGCCACGACACTGGGCTTGTAAGCCAATGCCGCGAATCGCGATGCAACAGGCCGTTCACCGAGGGTAGAGGTCTAGAATTTTTTCTTCGAGACCCATCCAAAGGAGCCCTGTAATGAGAAAGTCCGCCCTGCTCGCCTCGTTGACCGTCGTGGTGGCCCTTGCCGCCTGCGGCAAGAAGGAGGAGCCCGCGCCGGCCGTCGTGACCCCGCCGCCTGCCGCGGTCACGCCGGCACCCGCTCCAGCCCCGGCGCCCACCACCCCCGATACTTCGGCGGCGACACCGGCCCCATCGCCCGGCGCGTCCTCGGCGCTCGACGCCGCCAATGCAGCTACCGAGGCCGCCAAGAAGAAGGAAGAAGCACCCAAGCAGTGACGCTGCGCTTCAGCTTCTGCGCAAGGCCGCCCACGGGCGGCCTTTCTATTGCGTCGGGGCCATTTTCATGCCCGCAGCTCGAGCCAGGCTGAGCCTTCGGCCGCGTTGGCCGTCAGCATCTCGTGCTCGCTCGCGCCGAGTGCCTCGGCCATCGCGCGGCGCACGAGCTCGGGCCGGTTGTTCTGTTCGCTGAGGTGCGCGCCCAGCATGTACTGCAGGCCGTCGTGGCACAGCGCCTGTGCGATTGCCGCTGCGGCGGCGTTGGACAGGTGGCCGTAGTTGCCGCCCACGCGCAGCTTGAGGAAGGGCGGATAGGCCGAGCGGGCCAGCATGTCGCTGTCGTGGTTGAACTCGAGCATCAAGGCGTGGATCCCGGCCAGGCGCGCGAGCACATGCGGCGTCGCATGCCCCAGGTCGGTCAGCACGCCGAGGCTGCGCGCGCCATCGCTGCAGCGCAGTTGCAGCGGTTCGCGCGCATCGTGCGGCACCGTGAAGGGCTGGACCAGGATGTCGCCGATCTCGATGTCGGTGCCGTCCCGCGCGAGGTGCAGGCGCCCCTCGAAGTCGTGCCCGCCGGCTGCGAGCCAGGTGCCCTCGCTCATCCAGACGGGAATGCGATCGCGCCTGGACAGCGCACGGGCACAGCCGATGTGATCGCCGTGCTCGTGGGTGATGAAGATCGCGTCGATGTCGCAGGCCGCGAGGCCGGCGCGCGACAGGCGTGCATCGAAGTGCTTGAGACCGAAGCCGCAATCGATCAGCAGCCTCGAGCGGCGCCCGCCGCTGGTCGCCTCGACCAGCGTGGCATTGCCTGTGCTGCCGCTGCCCAGGCTGCGGAAGCGCAGCACCTAGATGGACCCGAATTCAGGTGGAACACCGCGGAACCGGCTTTGCCGGGCCGCTGGTGTTGCCCCCGGTGAGGGGGGTGGCGTAGCGACACGAAGTGCGCGAAGCCTGGGGGGGAGCGTCATTTCAAGTCGTCGGCGATGACCTGGACGATGCGCTGCGCGTTGGCCGAGGTTTCGGCTGCGCCGCTGTCGTTCTGCACCGACACCGTGCTCGTCTCGCCCTGGCCCTTGACCAGGATGCGGAACTTGAGCGGTGCTTCGGTCTTGCCTGAGCTGAAGATCTTGGAGAAGAAGCCCGGCTCCTTCTTGTCGGGGTTCGGCGGAACGTAGCGCACGAAGTACACGCCGGCGGCGCGGTCGCGGTCCTCGACGGTGAAGCCGGTGCGGTCCAGCGCCAGGCCGACACGGCGCCAGGCGCGGTCGAAGTTCTCGTTGATCTGCACCATGGGCTGGCCGCCGACGTTGGAGATGCTTGCCGTCCGTGCCGGCGCGCTGGTTTGCGCAACGAGCTTCGCCTGCTCCTGGGAAACGCCCAGCTTCACCATCATGCGGCGCAGGAATTCGGTCTCGAGTTCAGGGTCGCTGGGGCGCGGCTGCCACACGGTCTGGTCCTGCCTAACGTTGGTGTAGACCTCCTGCATGCCGCGATGGCTGACGAAGATCTCGGTGGTGCCGTTGGGGCCGCGTTCGATGCGGGTGCGGAAGCGGTCGAGCTCGCCGGTGGAGTAGATCGCGTCGACCAGTTTGCCCAATGCGCCGCGGATCACGTCCTGCGGCAGCTTGGCGCGGTTCTCCGCCCAGTCGGTTTCCATGATGCCGAGGTTGCGCTGCTCGGTGGTCAGCAGGAAGCCGCTCTCCTGCCAGAAGTCCTTGAGCGGTTCCCAGAGCTGGTCGGCCGGGCGGCTGACCACGAGCCAGCGCTGCGTGCCCGAGCGCTCCATGCGCACGTCGCCGAGATTGGAGACCGCCGTCGGAATGCTGGGCGCGTTCGCGGCGCCGGCCTGGTAGGCGTTGGCCGAGACCGCATTGCCGGGCACCGCGTAGCGGTTCTCGCGCGACAGCTGCGTGAGGTCCGGCGGTACTTCGAGCGAAGGGGCCTTGCCGGCGCTCTTGTAGTCGATCTTGTCGCTCTCGAGGACCGAGCAGGCGGCGAGGCTGGCGACCAGCGCCAGCAGTGCGAATCGCGAAAGGGTATTCAACGTCATCTTCCTTGTGGAATGTTTAGCGCAATCGTCAGGCGGCAGCGCCGCTGTGTCAGAGCGCCGGCCCTGGAAAAGGTTGCCGGCGTCGAGATGCGGCAGGTAAAGATGGGATCAGTCCTTGAGGAGGCCGGTGGCACGCAGCGCGGATTCGACGATGGGCCGGGCGGGCTCGGCGAGTTCCGTCAACGGCAGGCGCAGCGCACCGCCGCACAGGCCGAGCCGCGCCATGGCCCACTTCAGCGGAATCGGGTTCGGCTCGACGAACAGATGCCGGTGCAGCGGCATCAGCTCGAACTGGATCTGCATCGCGCGCTTGGTGTCGCCGGCAAGGGCCGCCACGCACAGCTCGTGCATCTTGCGCGGCGCCACGTTGGCCGTGACGCTGATGTTGCCCTGGCCGCCGCACAGCATCAGCGCGACTGCGGTCGGGTCGTCGCCCGAGTACACGGCGAAGTGCTTCGGCACGTCGCGGATCAGCCATTGCGCACGCTCGATGTTGCCCGTGGCTTCCTTGATGCCCACGATGCCGGGCACCTGCGCCAGGCGCAGGACGGTGTCGTGCGCCATATCGGCGACCGTGCGGCCGGGCACGTTGTAGAGCACGATGGGGAGGTCGCCCACAGCCTCGGCGATGGCCTTGAAGTGCCGGTACTGGCCTTCCTGCGTGGGCTTGTTGTAGTAGGGCACCACCTGCAGCTGCGAATCGGCGCCGACGCCCTTGGCGAAGCGGGCGAGCTCGATCGCCTCCTGCGTGGAATTGGCGCCGCAGCCGGCCATCACGGGCACGCGGCCCCGGGCCTGCTCGACCGACACCCGGATGATCTCGCAGTGTTCCTCGACGTTCACCGTCGGCGACTCGCCGGTGGTGCCGACCACGCCCAGGCAATCGGTGCCTTCGTCGATGTGCCAGTCGATCAGCCGGCGCAAGGCGGGATAGTCGACGCTGCCGTCGTCGTGCATCGGCGTGACGAGCGCGACGATGCTGCCTGTCAGTTGCTCCAAGGGGGATCTCTTTGTCGGTTGCGGAAAGGCAGCCATTCTACTGACTGGCCCGGCAGGCCGGTCAGAGGGGGTAGCGCAAAGGGCTGCGAGCCAGGCCTTCCGGCGGCCGCACGGCTGCGATCCGCTGCACGAAGCGTTCCGGGTCGGCGAGAAATCCGTCTTCGTAGGCGACCACCCGCAGCCCGGCGCAGGCGGCCAGCAGCTCGCCCGGTTGCAGCAGGAAGTCCGGCCGCGAGGGCTTGCCCACGCTCTCGTTGCCGGCAGCGAAGGTCTCGTAGAGCAGGACGCCGCCGGGCGCCACCGCCGCCACGATGTCGGGCAGCCGCGCCCGCCAGAGATAGTTGGTGACGACCACCGCGCCGAAGAGCTGGCCGGCGAAAGGCCAAGGGCCGTCCTCGATGTCGGCCAGCATTGCGTGGCCGAAGCGGGACGCGGACGCGATCGCCTCGGGTGCCCGATCCACGCCGGTGGCCGCATGTCCACGCTGCGCGAACCATTGCATGTGCCTCCCCGCGCCGCAGGCCACGTCGAGCACGGTGGCGCCCGGGGCGAGCAGGTGCGACCAGCGCGCGACCCAGGGGGAGGGCGGGAGATCGTGGCTCAGAAGCAAGCCCAGAGCTGGTCGACCAGCGCCACCAGGAACGCGGGGCGGGTGTAGAGGCCGAACACCGCCAGGAGCGCCAGCACCGCGGCCGTCAGCCAGCTGGCGTGCACGAGATGGTGGCGGGTGCTCGGGCGCATGAGGTTCAGGCCGGCTGAGGGGCCGGCCGGCGCACGATCGCGCCTTCCTTGACCGGCAGGTTGACCAGCGCTGCGGCTACGCCCAGCGCGATCGCGAGATACCAGACGATGCTGTAGCTGCCGGTGCTGTCGTAGAGATAGCCGCCGAGCCAGACGCCGAGGAAGGAGCCGACCTGGTGGCTCAGGAACACGAAGCCGCCCAGCATCGAGAGATGCGCCACGCCGAAGATCTGTGCCACGATGCCGCTGGTGAGCGGCACGGTCGACAGCCACAGGAACCCCATCACGCTCGCGAAGACGTACACCGACAGGGGCGTGATGGGCGCCGCCAGGAAGACCGCGATGGTCGCAGCACGGCTGAAGTAAATCGCGGCCAGCAGCTTGCGCTTGGGGAGCCGTGCCCCGAGCGAGCCGGCGACATAGGTGCCGAACACATTGAACAGGCCGACGAGCGCCAGCGCATAGCTTGCCACTTCGGGCGAGAGCCCCTTGTCGCGCAGGTAGCTCGGCATGTGCACACCGATGAAGGCCAGCTGGAAGCCGCAGACGAAATACCCCGCCATCAAGAGCACGAAGCTGGGGTACTTGAAGGCCTCACCCACGGCCTGGAGGATGGTCTGGTCGCGATGGGCGACGGCGGCGTGTCCGAAGCGTGGCTCTCGCAGGCCGAAGGCGAGTGGCACGATCAGCAGCACCATGACCGCCAGCACCAGCAGGGCCGTATGCCAACCGAAGCCCGCGATCAGTTGCCCCTCCACCGGGACCATCAGGAACTGGCCGAAGGAGCCCGCCGCGGCCGCAACGCCCATGGCCCACGATCGCCGCTCGACCGGGATCTGCCGGCCGATCACGCCGTAGATCACGGCGTAGGTGGTGCCGGCCTGCGCCGCGCCGATCAGCACGCCGGCGGTCAGCGCGAAGATGAGCGGCGTGGGCGACAGCGCCATGCCCGCCAGGCCGACGGCGTAGAGGACGGCGCCCGCCACCAGCACGCGGAAGGCGCCCAGCTTGTCGGCCAGCATGCCGGCGAAGACGCCGATCACGCCCCAGGCCAGGTTCTGGATGGCGAGCGCCAGCGAGAAGCCCTGGCGCGACCAGCCCTGCTCCTGCGTGATCGGCTGGAGCCACAGCCCGAAGCCGTGGCGGATCCCCATCGAGAGGGTGACGATCATCGCGCCGCAGAACAGGACCTGCTTGAGCGAGAGCGGCTGGGATTGACCGTGCATCCGGCGACTGTATCCAAAAGAGAAAGGCTGCATCGGCCGCGGCCGCGACACGGATTGTTGATATTTTCGGGCGGCGTTGATGCGCCCGGCGCATCGGCGTCGCTCTGTATGTCCATCCAGGTTTTCGGGAAGCCCACGCATACAATCCGCCCCCATGGCGACTCTCCCCAAGACTCCCCCGGCCTATTCCGAAGGCTCCATCCGCGTCCTCAAGGGCCTCGAGCCCGTCAAGCAGCGGCCGGGCATGTACACCCGCACCGACAACCCGCTGCACATCATCCAGGAAGTGCTGGACAACGCGGCCGACGAAGCGCTGGCCGGCTACGGCAAGAAGATCAAGGTCACGCTGCACACCGACGCCTCGGTCAGCGTCGAGGACGACGGCCGCGGCATCCCCTTCGGCCTGCATCCCGAAGAGAAGGCGCCCGTGATCGAGCTGGTCTACACCCGGCTGCACGCGGGCGGCAAGTTCGACAAGGGCGCGGGCGGCGCCTACAGCTTCTCGGGCGGCCTGCACGGGGTCGGCGTGTCGGTGACCAATGCGCTGTCGAAGCGGCTCGAGGTCCAGTCCTTTCGCGAAGGCTCGGCCGCGCGAATCGTGTTTGCCGCCGGCGATGTGGTCGAGCCGCTCCAGGTTCGTCCAATTGAAACCGGCGAGCGCCGCCAGGGCACCACGGTGCGCGCCTGGCCCGACCCCAAGTACTTCGAATCCGGC
This sequence comes from Variovorax sp. RA8, assembly GCF_901827175.1. NCBI lineage: Bacteria > Pseudomonadati > Pseudomonadota > Betaproteobacteria > Burkholderiales > Comamonadaceae > Variovorax > Variovorax sp. RA8. Next base: position 3,033,995 of record NZ_LR594662.1, read on the forward strand.
ACGCTGCCGGTCAACGAGCTGACCCATCTGCTGCGCAGCAAGGCGGTGCTGATGCCCGGCGTGACCGTCACGCTGGTGGTCGAGAAGACCAAGGAGACCCAGCAGTGGCTCTACAAGGGCGGGCTGCGCGACTACCTGATGCAGACGCTCAACGCCGACCCGGTGATCCCGCTGTTCGAAGGCGCCGGCCATGCCGACAAGAACGCCGACAACTTTGCCGAAGGCGAGGGCGCCGAGTGGTGCGTGGCCTTCACCGAGGACGGCCAGCCGGTGCGCGAGAGCTACGTCAACCTGATCCCCACCAGCGCCGGAGGCACCCACGAGAGCGGCTTGCGCGACGGCCTGTTCAACGCGGTCAAGAGCTTCGTCGACTTGCACTCGCTCCTGCCCAAGGGCGTGAAGCTGCTGCCGGAGGACGTGTTCGCGCGCGCGTCGTACGTGCTCTCGGCGAAGGTGCTGGACCCGCAGTTCCAGGGCCAGATCAAGGAGCGGCTCAACTCGCGCGATGCGGTGCGGCTGGTCTCCAGCTTCGTGCGCCCGGCGCTGGAGCTGTGGCTCAACCAGCACGTCGACTACGGCAGGAAGCTCGCCGAGCTGGCCATCAAGGCCGCGCAGACCCGCCAGCGCGCCGGGCAGAAGGTCGAGAAGCGCAAGGGCTCGGGCGTGGCGGTGCTGCCGGGCAAGCTGACCGATTGCGAGAGCAAGGACATCGCCCACAACGAGGTCTTCCTGGTCGAAGGCGATTCGGCCGGCGGCAGCGCCAAGATGGGCCGCGACAAGGAAAGCCAGGCGATCCTGCCGCTGCGCGGCAAGGTGCTCAACACCTGGGAGGTGGAGCGCGACCGCCTGTTCGCCAACACCGAGATCCACGACATCTCGGTCGCCATCGGGGTCGACCCGCACGGTCCGGAAGACTCGCCCGACCTCTCCGGCCTGCGCTACGGCAAGATCTGCATCCTCTCGGACGCCGACGTCGACGGCTCGCACATCCAGGTGCTGCTGCTCACGCTCTTCTTCCGGCACTTCCCCAAGCTCATCGACACCGGCCATGTCTACGTGGCCAAGCCGCCGCTGTTTCGCGTCGATGCGCCGGCGCGCGGCAAGAAGCCGGCGTCCAAGGTCTACGCGCTCGACGAGGGCGAGCTCACCGCCATTCTCGACAAGCTGCGCAAGGACGGCGTGCGCGAGAACGCCTGGAGCATCAGCCGCTTCAAGGGCCTGGGCGAGATGAGCGCCGAGCAGCTGTGGGAGACCACGCTCAACCCCGACACCCGCCGCCTGCTGCAGGTGCGCCTGGGTCGCTTCGACCTCCTGGGCACGCAGGGCGAGATCACCAAGCTGATGGGCAAGGGCGAGGCCGCCGCGCGGCGCGAGCTCATGGAGCTGCGCGCCGACGACGTCGAAGTCGACGTCTGAAGGCCCGCGCCTTCAGGACATGAAGGCGCCGGGCACGGGCGCCTCGCCGAGCGCGTTGCGCAGCACCGCCCAGTGCATTGCCTCGTCGCCGAGGATGCTGGCCGCGGCCTTGGCCAGCGCGCGGTCGTCGAACAGCGGCACCGCGCCCAGGTAGGCGCTGACCGCGCCTTGCTCCAGCTTGGCGGCAAAGCGCAGCACATCGGCCTGCGACTTCAGCTGCGCGGTCGGGAAGTCGTACTTCGCCTTGGCGCCCACGGCCTTGCCGCCGAGCTTCTCGACCGTCGCCGCGAGCAGCGCGGCATGGGCCCGGTGATGGCCCTGGAAGGTCAGGGCCAGGTCGAGCACGGGCTTGTCGAGCAGCTTGCTCTCGGCCCCGACCTGGTAGGCCGCGATGGCCTCGAACTCCGAGCCGAGCGCGGTATTCAGGATCTGCGCATCGCTTGCCGCGTCGCCGCCGGCCTGGGCCGCCAGCGTGTCGTTGCCCGCCAGCAGCGCGACGGCGGCACCCGACAGCAGCAGGCCCGAGCGGCCGAGGAAGTAGCGTCGCGCGGCGACGGGCGTGGGCATCCGGAAAAAGGACATGAGAGTCTCCTGTGAAGTGGGATCAGGCGGGTGGGCGCGCTTGCGCATCGGTGATGAGGGCCATCACGCGCGCGACGATCTCGTCGCAGCGCGCGCCGGCAAAAGTGAAGGCGTCGCCGATCGCGACGTCGATCTCGCGCGACAGGGCTTCGCGCAGCAGGCCCCGCGCCCGGAAGAAGCGCGAGCGCACCGTGGCTTCGGGGATGCCGAGCGCGGCGGCCACTTCCTCGATGCTCAGGTCCTCGACCGCGCGCAGCACGAAGACCGTACGGAACACCTCGGGCAGCGCGTCGATGCCCGCCTCGATCAGCTTGCGCGTCTCGCCGCGCATCGCGCGGTGTTCCGGCTGTTCGTCAGGGTCTGCCTGCATCCACGTGCCCTCCGGGGTTTCGCCTGCCTCCACGGCCGTATCGAAGGGGATGACCTGGGCGCTCCCGCGCTGCCGCAGGCGTCCCAGGGCTTCGTTGGCCACGATGCGCACCAGCCAGGTCGAGAGCCGGGCCTCGGCGCGAAAGGAGCCGAGCGCGCGCCACGCGCGCAGGTAGGCGTCCTGCAAGGCGTCCTGTGCGTCGTCGTCGTTCTTCAGGATGCTGCGGCCGGTGCGAAAGAGCAGCCGGTTGTGGCGCCGCATGATGAGCTGGAAGGCGAGGGCGTCGCCTTGCGCGGCTCGCGTGGCGAGCTCGGTATCGGTCGGCGGCGAGTGGCCGTCCGCGTCGTGGATGCGTTCGAGGGGGGGCATGGTGTTTTCGTCGTGTTGCCCATTGGATGGACGGGGACGCAATCCTGTTCCCAAACGTAAATCGGCAGGCATGGACGACAATCCGCCCGGCGATGAAATTCCGACATGCTCCCGGCCGCTGGTGGCGGCTCCCGCTCCTGCTGCTCGCACTGTGGTCATGGCAGCCGCTCGTGCACGCGTCCGACATCTTCGGCTACGTCGACGACAAGGGCGTGGCCCACTTCGCCTCCGAGAAGGTCGACGAGCGCTACCAGCTCTTCTTCCGCGGCGGCCAGGCCTTCGATACTGCCCAGGGCATCGGCCCGCTGGCGCGCGGTCGGGCGGGCCGCATCGATGGCAAGGTGCCCCGCGCGTCGCAATCGCTGCTCGCGCTGTTCGAGGCCTCGCCCAACTACAAGCCCGCACAGAAGGCGCTGCGCGAAGCGGCGCGGCGCCATGACATCGACTACGAACTGCTGCAGGCGCTGGTCGCCACCGAGTCCGGCTTCGATGCGCAGGCCGTCTCGCCCAAGGGCGCACGCGGCCTGATGCAGCTGATGCCGGCGACCGCGCAGCGCTACGGCGTCGGCGCCGACAAGCGCGGCTCGATCGAGAAGAAGCTCTTCGATCCGCACATCAACATCGCGGCCGGCGCGCGCTACTTGCGCGACCTGATCGCGATGTTCCCCGGCGATATCGAGCTCGCGCTGGCGGCCTACAACGCGGGCGAGGGCGCGGTGCAGCGCGCGGGCAACAAGATCCCGAACTACCGCGAGACGCAGAACTACGTGAAGACGGTGCTGCAGCTCTATGCGTACCTCAAGCCCTCGGCGGCTGCCGGCCGGGGCAACGCGCCGGGCCGCGTGCGCATGGAGCTGGCGGCACCGCGCGGCGGTGCGCTGGGTCGCGGGAACATGCCCTCGCCATCGGGTGCGATGCCGATGTTGCCGGACCTCGCCGAGGCACAGCAAACGGCCGAGGTGGACGCGAGTGCCGCGGCGCTGAAGCTGTCGGATCGAATCTCGACAAAGCCGTAGAAGCCCCGCGATGCAGCGCCGACGACTGGTCCTCGCGAGCGCGGCCATGGCCCTCGGGGGCGCTGCACGTGCGCAGTCGCTGCCCCCCGCGCCATCCTCGCCCGAACCCTTCGCGCGCCTGCAGGGCGGCGTTCCGCACCACATGACCCCCGAGCAGGAGGCGCAGCGCGTCACCGACAGCCCGGCGCCGGCCGGTGCGCCCGGCCGCTGGCTGGTGCGCGCGGCGCTGCCGATCCCGCGCAGCGAAATGGCCTGGGCCACCGCGACGCAGGGCCGGATGCACGTGGTGGGTGGCTACGGGGAGGGCGCCGTCAACCGCGACTACCACCACATCTACGACCCGGCCAGCGACCGTTGGTTGTCAGGCGCGCCCCTGCCGCGCGGCGCCAACCACGTGGCGGTGGCGTCGGAAGGCGGGCGCGTGTGGGCCCTTGGCGGCTTCACCGAACAGAACCGGCGCTCCGACGACAAGGCCTTCGTCTACGACACCGCTGCCGATCGCTGGACCGCCATCGCGCCGCTGCCGCGTCCGCGCGGCGCGGCGGCGGCGGTGGTGCTCGACGGCATGCTGCATTTGATCGGCGGCGCCTCCGAGCCGGCTGCCGAGCGCGCCAGCGTAGGCTGGCACGAGGTCTACGACACGCGGGCCGATCGCTGGTCCGCGCGCAAGCCCTTGCCGGCTGCGCGCGACCACGTCGGCTGCGTCGCGCACAACGGGCAGATCCACGTGATCGGCGGCCGCTTCAACACCTTCGAATACAACACCGAGCTGCACCATGTCTACCTACCGGCGCGCGACACGTGGGAGTTGCGTGCCCCGCTGCCGACCGCACGCTCGGGCCACGGGCTCGTTGTCTATCGCGAACGCCTCTACGCGATGGGCGGCGAGGGCGGCTTCCTCGTCGGCGGCGTGCCGCGCCAGGCCAAGGTTTTCGGCCAGATGGAAAGCTACGACCCGCGCTCGGACCAGTGGCAGCGCCACGCGCCCATGCCGACGCCGCGCCACGCCGTGGGCGCGGCCGTGATCGGCGACTGGATCTACGTTGCGGGCGGTGGCGCCGTGCTCGGCGGCAGCGTGCAGTCGGCGGTGCACGAGGCCTTCACGCTGGGCTGAGGCTCAGGCAGGCCCTGAGGCCGGGTCTGCGACTTCCGCATTTCCGGCCGCCGTCCCTTTCGGGAGACTGGGCGCATGCCCAAGTCTTTTTCCCCCACCAAGTCCCTCTGTCGCAGCCGGAGGCGCGTGTGAGCGCGCCAGCCCCGGAAGGCGCCGCCGTCTGGGTGGCCGTCGCCGCGATCTTCATGCTGGCCGGTGCGGTCAAGGGCGTCATCGGGCTCGGACTCCCGACGCTGTCGATGGCGCTGCTGGCGGTGTGGATGTCGCCGGCCGCTGCCGCGGCGCTGCTGATCGTTCCCTCGCTGGTCACCAACGTGTGGCAGTTGCAGCCCTGGCGCGGCCTGGGCAGCCTCGCGCGCCGGCTCGGCGGCATGCAGCTGGGCATCGTCGCCGGCACCTTGCTGGGGGCCTGGCTGTTCGGCGCGCCGGACGGCGCAGGCGCAAGGGTGGCGCTCGGCGTCGCACTCGTCGCGTATGCCGCGTGGCTGCTGCTGGCGCCACCGCTCGCGCTCGATGCACGGCACGAGCCATGGCTGGGGCCGCTGGTGGGGGCGATCACGGGTGGGATCACGGCGCTGACCGGCGTGTTCGTACTGCCCGCGGTGGTCTACCTGCAGTCCTTGTCGCTGTCGCGCGACGCGCTGATCCAGGCGATGGGACTCTCGTTCACCACCTCGACCCTCGCGCTCGCCCTGGCGCTGGCCGGCCGCGCCAGCTATTCGACGCCGCTGTTCGGCGCGTCGCTGGCGATGCTGCTGCCGGCGCTGGCGGGGATGGCCTTCGGCCAGTGGCTTCGCGTGCGCATGCCGCTGCCGGTGTTCAGGCGGTGCTTCCTTGCCGGGCTGGCGCTGCTGGGGGGCTACATGGTCGCACGGGAGCTGATCCGATGAGGGGGCGGGCACGGCCACTACACTTGCCGCTCTCACAAAGTCTCTCTCGCAATGGATTCCCAACCGCCCCTCGATTTTCAGAACCCCGAAGAGGACGGGGCCCTCACACTGGCCGATTACGCGCAGACCGCCTACCTCGAATACGCGCTTTCGGTCGTCAAGGGCCGCGCGCTGCCTGACGTCAGCGACGGCCAGAAGCCGGTGCAGCGGCGCATCCTCTACTCCATGTCGCGCATGGGCCTCGGCTTCGGCGGCGCCAACGGCACCGTGGGCGCCAAGCCGGTCAAGAGCGCCCGTGTGGTCGGCGACGTGCTGGGCCGCTTCCATCCGCATGGCGACCAGGCCGCGTACGACGCGCTGGTGCGCATGGCGCAGGACTTCTCGCAGCGCTACCCGCTGGTCGACGGCCAGGGCAACTTCGGCAGCCGCGACGGCGACGGCGCCGCGGCCATGCGCTACACCGAGGCGCGGCTGTCGCGCATCACCAGCCTGCTGCTCGACGAAATCGACGAGGGCACGGTCGACTTCATCCCCAACTACGACGGCTCGACCGAGGAGCCGCGCCTGCTGCCCGCGCGGCTGCCCTTCACGCTGCTCAACGGCGCCAGCGGCATCGCCGTCGGCCTCGCCACCGAGATCCCGAGCCACAACCTGCGCGAGATCGCGGACGCCTGCGTGGCGCTGATCAAGTCCAACGGCAAGTTCTCCGACGAGGAGCTGTTCGCGCTGGTGCCCGGCCCCGACTACCCCGGCGGCGCGCAGATCATCAGCGGGCCGGCCGAGATCGCCGAGGCCTACCGCACCGGCCGCGGCTCGCTCAAGGTGCGCGCGCGCTGGAAGATCGAGGAGCTCGCGCGCGGCCAGTGGCAACTGGTGGTCAACGAGCTGCCCCCCGGCGTCAGCACGCAGAAGGTGCTGGAGGAAATCGAGGAGCTCACCAACCCCAAGGTCCGCGCCGGCAAGAAGGCGCTCACGGCCGAGCAGACCCAGCTCAAGGCGGCCGTGCTCGCGGTGCTCGATGTGGTGCGCGACGAGTCCAGCAAGGACGCGCCGGTGCGCCTGGTGTTCGAGCCCAAGACCTCGCGCATCAGCCAGGAGGAGTTCATCACCACGCTGCTGGCGCAGACATCGCTGGAGAACTCCGCGCCCATCAATCTCACGATGGTGGGCATCGACGGCAAGCCGACGCAGAAGTCGCTGCGCCAGATGCTCAACGAGTGGATCGCCTTCCGCGAGATCACCGTAGAGCGCCGCTCGCGGCACCGGCTCGGCAAGGTGCAGGACCGCATCCACATCCTCGAGGGCCGGCAGCTGGTGCTGCTCAACATCGACGAGGTGATCGCGATCATCCGCGCCGCGGAGGACCCGAAGGCTGCGCTGATCGCGCGCTTCGACCTCAGCGAGCGGCAGGCCGAGGACATCCTCGAGATCCGGCTGCGCCAGCTGGCGCGTCTGGAGGCCATCAAGATCGAGCAGGAGCTCAAGGGCCTGCGCGAGGAGCAGAAGAAGCTCGAGGACATCCTCGCCAGCCCGGCCGCGCTGCGCCGCCTGCTGGTGAAGGAGATCGAGGCCGACGCAAAGAGCTTCGAGGACCCTCGCCGCACGCTGATCCAGGCCGAGAAGCGCGCCGTGGCCGAGGTGCGCGTGGTCGACGAGCCGGTGACGGTGATCGTCTCGCAGAAGGGCTGGGTGCGCACGCAGAAGGGCTGGGCCAGCGAGCGCGCCGCGGGCGCCGCAGCACCCGAGTACAGCTTCAAGTCCGGCGATGCGCTCTACGGCGCCTTCGAGTGCCGCTCGGTCGACACGCTGCTGGTCTTCGGCACCGCCAAGGACAAGAGCGTGCGCGTCTACAGCGTGGCCGTGGCATCGTTGCCCGGCGGGCGCGGCGACGGCCAGCCGGTCACCACGCTGATCGACCTCGAGAGCGGCACGCATGTCGCGCACTACTTCGCGGGCCCGTCCGGCGCGGCGCTGCTGCTGTCGAGCACCGGCGGCTACGGCTTCATCGCCTCGGTCGAGAACATGATCTCGCGGCAGCGCGGCGGCAAGGCCTTCATCGACGTGGGCGAGGGCGAGCAGCTGTGCCGGCCCTCGCTGGTGGGAGGCGCGAGCGGCGCGGAGCCGATGCCGCCGGCGACCCACGTGGCCTGTGCCTCGACGGGCGGGCGCATCCTGACCTTCGAGATCCTCGAGATGAAGGCGCTGCCCAAGGGTGGCCGCGGGCTCACGCTGATCGACCTCGACGCCAAGGACACGCTGGCGGGCGCCGCGGCCTACACGCGCAGCGTGAAGATCGAGGGCATCGGCCGCGGCGGCAAGGAGCGCGAGGAGACGCTGGAGATCCGCACCCTCAACAACGCCCGCGGCAGCCGCGCGCGCAAGGGCAAGGCGGCCGACCTGGGCTTCAAGCCCAGCAGTGTCGTGCGCGTGCTCTGAGGAAGACTGCACATGGATTTCGGGCCGATCGGTCTCTTCGTCCTCGTCGTGACCAGCGCTGCGAGCTTCCTGCTTGCGCGCTGGCTGTCGAAGCGGCGGCGTGATTCGAAGCGCGAGCGCGAGCGGCGCAGCGAGGAGGCCTCGCAAAGCCGCCAGGTGCGGCGGGCGCGTGAGCGCAGGCGGCAGCGCCGCTGAGCGCCTTGCCTACTTGAGGCCCTCCCACCACAGCGCATTGCTCCGCGGCCGCCCGATCGTCAGCACCTCCCCGATCACCGGCGTCGCCAGATCGATGTTCTTCGCCAGAGCCAGCTTCGCGATGCGGTCCAGCGGATCGCGCCAGGTGTGGAAGGCGAGGTCGAAGGTGCTGTTGTGCACGACGTACAGCACCTTGCCGCGGAGATCCTCGAAGGCGCGCACGCTCTCTTCGGGCGTCATGTGCACCGAGGGCCAGTAGGCGTCGTAGGCGCCGTTCTCCATCAACGCCAGGTCGAAGCCGCCGAATCGCTCGCCGATCTGGCGGAAGCCCGAGAAGTAGCCCGAGTCGCCGCTGTAGAAGATGCGCTTGCCGCCACTCTCGACGATCCACGAAGCCCACAGCGTCTTGTTGCGGTCGTTGAGCGTGCGGCCCGAGAAATGCTGCGCCGGCGCGGCCGTGAGCCGCACGTCGTCGTGCTCGGCGGCCTGCCACCAGTCGAACTCGGCCACGCGCTCGGGCGGCACGCCCATCTCCAGCAGCCGGGCACGCACGCCCAGTGGGACGAAGTAGCGCTGCACGCGCTGCGCCAGGTACTCGATGGTCGGGACGTCGAGGTGGTCGTAGTGGTCGTGCGAGAGGATCAGGCCCTCGATGGGCGGCAGCTGCTCGAGCCGCAGCGGCGGCTTGTGGAAGCGCTTCGGCCCGATGAACGAGAAGGGCGAGGCGCGATCGCCGAAGACCGGATCGATCAGCCAGTACTTGCCCCGCAGCTTGAGCAGGTGCGAGGAATGGCCGAGGCGGATCACGTGGTTGGCGTCGCGGTCCAGCGCTTCGAGCTGCGCTGCGTCCAGTGCCTGCACGGGGATGGGATCGACCGGCACCGTCCCCGTCTTGGTGCCGGCAAGAAAGCGAGACCAGATCTTCCACGAGCTGGCCGAGGGGAGGGCCTGCGGGTTCGGCAGGTTCTGGAAGCTGCAGTCCTTGAACTGCGGGGAAGTCGCGTATTGCGTTTCGCAGGCGCTGCTCGCGGTGCTGGCGCAGCCGGCGACCAGGCCCAAGGCCGTGGCCAGGATGAGGCTCTTGCAGAGGAGGGCGGTGGTCATCGGCGCCTTGGATGGACGGAGGGCACTTGCGGCGAGGGCCGAGCTTACCTGCGATCCGGCATAGACCATTCGCGGCATTGCCGCCCCCTGCCAAGCATGAAATATTCCAAGCGGAACGACGAGGAGCCGCATGGACGAAGCGATCCGGAAGCTGGTCACGGCGCGCCGCGAGGCGCTCTCGGGCGCCGACGACGGCCGGCGGCCGTGGGGCCTGGCGCTGTCGGGCGGTGGCATCCGCAGCGCGACCTTCTGCCTGGGCCTACTCAAGTCGCTGGCCGCGCGCCGGCAGTTGCTCGAGTTCGACCTGGTCTCCACCGTCTCGGGCGGCGGCTATGTCGGCGCCACGCTGGGGCGGCTGTGCTCCAACGCGAAATCGGCCGACGAGGTGCGCGAGATCGAGCGTGCCTTCGGCGACGTCGACCGCGCGCGCTTCGGCTGGTGGCTGCGCGGCAACGGCCGCTACCTGATTCCGGGCGGCTTGCGCGACACCCTGTTCGCGGGCGCGCTCTACCTGCGCAACCTGCTGGGCACGCACATCGAGATCGCGATCGCCGCCAGCCTGATCGGCATGGTGCTGGCTGCCATCAACCTGCTGCTGTGGGACTCGGTGTTCCGCGCGGTCGATCTCAACAGCGTGCCGCCCGATTCCGTGGTCGGCGTCAGCGACCTCGGCAGCGTGCATTCGCTGCGCCTGCTGGTCCAGTGGGCGACGCAATGGCCCACGTTGTGGTTCACGCTGGTGGGGCCCTTCCTCGCCTCGATCGTGCTGGCCTGCGCCTACTGGTCGGTGCGCGACAGGAAGTCCATAGGCTCGATGTTGCTGCAGGTGGCGATGTGGTGCGCGCTCGCCGCCGGCGCCTGCTGGGTCGGCCCGCAACTGGTGCGCCACTACAGCGGCCCGCTGTGGCTCGCCCCGGCCTTCGTGGGCTTCGCGCTGTGCTGGGTGCTGGCGCTGCTGTGGGTGCTGTGGCGCAGCCAGAAGCGCTCGCCGGCGCAGCTGCGCAACGAACTGACCGACGGGCTCGCCTCGGTGATCAACACCGCGCTGCTGATCGTGATGCTGGGCCTGCTCGACCGCGTCGGCTGGTGGATCGCGGCCGAGAGCCAGGACCTGCGCGCTTCCTACGGCGCTGCCCTGCTGCTGGTGGCGGCGGCGCTGCGCGGCGTGCTGCCGATGCTGCTGTCGCAGAAGCAGCAGGCACCCGGCATCGGCAAGACGCTGATGCTCAGCCTCGCCAGCCTGGCAGGCCTGCTGCTGGCCTTCTGCCTCGCGGCCTGGTGGGTGGGCGTGGTGTATGCGGCCACGCTGCTGCCGGTGTTCACGCCGGCCGGTCTGGACTTCTCGCGCGGCTGGGTCTGGCTGGGCACCATCTTCGTCATCGTCTTCAGCTATGCGCTGGTGACGGGGCGCAACTTCGGCTTCCTCAACGTCTCCTCGCTGCACATGTTCTACAAGGCGCGGATCGTGCGCGGCTATCTCGGCGCGGCCAATGCGCGGCGCCTGGGCGCGAGCCCGACCGAGCAGGTCTCGGGGCTGGAGCCGCCGCAGGTGCCGGTGGGGGAGGTCGACCCGGAGGACGACGTTTCCCAACTGCGCTACGCGCCGCATCTGCACGGCGGGCCGGTGCACCTGGCCAACGTGTGCATCAACCAGACCCACGACACCAAGCAGAAGCTCTTCAACCGCGATCGGCGCAGCCTGCCGCTCACCGTCGGTCCGCAGGGCTGGATGCAGGCCGGCGGCGCCGGATGGGCGCAGGCGCACGGCGACGGTGCGCTCACCCTGGGCGCATGGACCGCGATCTCGGGCGCCGCCTTCGCGCCCGGCCTCGGCCGCCTGACCAAGCGCGGCATTGCGGCACTGTCGGTCTTCGCGGGCCTGCGCCTGGGCTACTGGTGGAACAGCGCCGAGGCCGGCGTCGTGCAGAGCGGCGCCGCGGTGCATGGCAGCCCGCTGCTGATGAAGACGCGCTTCATGCTGCTCGAATGCTTCGGCATCTTTCCCGGCAGCAGTTCCGCCAACTGGTACCTGAGCGACGGCGGCCACTTCGAGAACACCGGCGCCTACGCGCTGCTGCGCCAGGAGGCCGCGCTGATCGTGATCGCCGATTGCGGTGCCGATCCGGACTACCGCTTCTGCGACCTCGAGATCCTGATCCGCCGCGCACGCATCGACCTCAACGCCGAGATCACCTTCATGAAGCCGCGGCCCGGCGCCGACTGGGCGCACCTGGGCGCCTTCGGTTCGCTCAACGACCTGGCCTCGACCCACAGCCAGGCCTGCCTGGCGCTGGCGCAGGTGCGCTACGCCAGCGGCGCGACCGGGCAGATCGTGCTGGTCAAGCCCAATGTGTCGGCCGCGCTGCCGGTGGACCTGGTGAACTTCAAGGCCGCCAACCCGCTGTTCCCGCAGCAGCCCACCACCGACCAGTTCTTCGACGAGGCGCAATGGGAGAGCTATTTCCGCCTCGGCGCCGAGATCGGCACCCGACTGGAAGGCGAGATGCTGGCGCAGGTGGCGAAGGGCGCCCCCGGCATGTTCGTGCCGGACGACGGCCAGCAGCAGGCAGTCGCGAAGGCCGTCGTGCAGGGCGATGGCGAGTCGACGGACAAGGACAGCGCCACTGCCGCCGCCGTGGGCTCGATGAGCCGCCTCCAGGCGCGCGTGATGCGGGCGGGCGCGGTCACTGCGTCGGTGGGCATCGGCACCGCCGCGACCTTCGCGGTCGCGGCCTGGCAGGGCATCGACAGCTGGCGCGCGCAGCGTGCCGAGACCGAGAAGGCCGAGAACAGCTCCTTCCAGGAACTGACCGAGCGCTGGGCCCGCCTGCAGGCGAGCGCATCGGGCGGTGCTTCCGCGCAACTGGCGGCCGAGCTGCTGCGCACCGGCGACCTGCTGTGTCGCAATGGCCGCGACAACTTCATGGCCAAGTTTCGGCTCTCGGTGCGCATCGTGGACGACGCGAAGCAGGCCTGCGCCAAGGACGCCCCCGACCAGCGCGCGCCGGCCTGCACGCGTCTGCTCGATGCCGGCAACGGCATCGACTGCCTGCAGCCTGCGCAGGCGCCGCCCTGCGCGCCTCGCTACTGGGCGCGCGACTACACCGGCCAGGTCGGCTCCATGCAGAACTGCAGCGGCATCCTGCCCGCGCCCTGGCCCGCGGTGGTGTGGCTGCGCGACCGCATCCAGGACCTGGGCCTGGGCGAGGTGCAGGTGGCGACGGGCCCGTCGCCTGCGGCGACCCCGGCAGCGCCGTCCTATCCGGGGCCAATGCCTGGTACAGGCGTCGAGCCGTCCGACGGGATCAAGGCGCCGCCGCCGCCGCCACCCCCGGCCGATGTCTGTGCCGGCACGGTGGTCTACATCCAGCTCTACGGCCCCGCGCTGCGTGACAAGGCGCGCAGCTGGCGCGGCCCCTGGCGCACGCTGGGCGCCTCGGTGCCGCCCATCGAGGACGTGCTGAGCACCTCGCGCCGGGCCGGACGCTCGCCGCCGGTGGGCCATCCGGAGCCCACCGTGATCATCCGCGACGAAAAGACCCGCCCCTGCGCCGAGGCCCTCATCCAGACCGCCGCCTCGCCCACCGGCCAGCCCTGGGCGATCAAGCTGCGGCCGCAGGCCGGCGCCGAGACGAAGAACAACATCGAAGTGTGGCTGCCGCGCACCGGCGGGCCGCTGGCGAACTGAAGAAGGTTCGAGTGCTCGTCCCCGCACAAGGAGAAGAACCATGGCAACCCTCGGCAAGCCCGTCGTGATCGTGCGGCCGGAGCAGCTCGGCTTCGGCGAGCGCAGCGTGAGCCCCTCGGACTTCGGCTGGCACATGCTGGCCGAAGGAGACTCGTGGTTCTCCTTTGGCGCGCTCCTGGGCAACAACCTGCTCAACCGGCTGGCCTTCACGCGCAGCACGCTGGTCACGAACACGGCGCGCCCGAGCGATACGCTGGCCCACGTGGTCGAGTGGTGGCGCGACCCGGCCTTCGCGACCCTGATCGCGGGCGGCCGGCGTGGCCGGCAGGGTTGGGCCTTCGATGCGATCCTGCTGAGCGGCGGCGGCAACGACCTGATCGATGCGATCAGCGATCGCCTGGTCGACCAGCAGCTGTTGCGTCGGCTGCCTCCCCGCAGTGACCCCGCTTCGCCCGCGGACTGCATTCATCCCGAAGCCTGGGCAGCCTTCGAGGCCTACCTGCGCACCAACTTCGCGATGGTGTCGCAGCTGGCCGCCGGGAGTGCGCAGAACGCCGACACGCCGATCTTCGTCCACACCTACGATTACCCCACGCCCAACGATGCGCCCGCCGCGCCGGGCCGCGGGCCATGGCTGCTGCCGGCCCTGGAGGCGCACCGTATTCCCGAGCCGATGCACCAGGCCTTGGCCGATCACTTGATCGAGCGCCTCGCCGGCGTGGTGCGCACGCTGGGCCACGCGAACGTGCATGTGATCGACACCCTCGGCACGCTGACCCGCGCGGCCGCCGGCGCCAACGGCGACAGCAACGATTGGCTCAACGAGATCCACCCCAACTCGCAGGGCTACGGCAAGCTGGCGTCGGTATGGCGCGCTGCGATCGAGGACGTGATCGCTCCCTGAGCACCTACACGGATCACGCGCAGCGCGTGGCGGGCGATCATGGCCTCCTCGTCGGTCGCGATCACCCAGGCGCTGACCGGCGAGCCTAGGGCCGAGACCATGCGGTCCTGGCGCCCCTCGGGCTGCGCGTCGCGATCGAATGCGATGCCGAGCCAGCCCAGCCCCGCCAGCACTTCGGCGCGCACCCGGGCCGAGTTCTCGCCGATGCCGCCGGTGAAGACCAGGGCATCGATGCCGCCCAGCGACGCCGCGAGCGCACCGGCCTCGCGCCGGATGCGGGCGCAGAAATACGCGATCGCCTCGCCGGCGTGCGGATCCGCCGAATCCTCCAGCTCGCGCATGTCGTGCGAGATGCCCGACAGGCCCTTGAGCCCCGACTCCTTGTAGAGAAGATCGGACAGCCGCGCCGCGTCGTAGCCGTGCGTTTCGATCAGGTGCAGCAGCACGCCCGGGTCGATCGCGCCGCAGCGCGTGCCCATAGGCAGGCCGTCGAGCGCGCTGAAGCCCATCGTCGTGTCGATCGATCGCCCGCCGCGCAGCGCGCACATCGAGGCGCCGTTGCCGAGGTGCGCGACGATCACGCGCCCCGCGGCCTCGCGCGGCGCCAGTTCGGCCAGGCGCCCCGCGATGTACTCATAGGAAAGGCCATGGAAGCCGTAGCGGCGGATGCCCGCGTCGAAGTAGTCGCGCGGCAGCGCGTACGCATCTGCCAGGAAGCCGCCGCCGCGGTGGAAGGCGGTGTCGAAGCAGGCCACCTGCGGCACGCGGGGGAAGGCGCGGCGTGTGGTCTCGATGCCGGCGATGTTGCTCGGCAGGTGCAGCGGCGCCAGCGGTATCAGGGCGTGCAGCGTCGCCAGCACTGCATCGTCGATCAGGGTCGCGGTACTGAAGCGGGAGCCACCATGCACCACCCGGTGGCCGATGGCCGCGAAGCGCAGCTGCGGGAACTCGGCCTGCACCAGCTCGAGGATCGCGGCGAGGGCGTCGCCATCGTTGCGCAGCTTGTCCGCGGGCAGGGCTGCGTCATGCAGCACGCGGCCGTCCGCGGCCTTCGCCTTGAGCCGCGCGTCGCCGCCGAGCCCATCGACCTGGCCCGAGGTCGTCCGTTGCAGCAATCCGTCATCGCCGATCGAGAACAGCGCGAACTTGATCGACGAGGAGCCGGCGTTGAAGGTGATGATGTGGTCGGACATGAATCCGGGTCGCAGGTCCTCAGTCAGTCCGACCCCGGGCGCCACACCCTCGCCAGCACCGCGAGCCGGCTCTTGAAGCCGTGCCGCTCGTCCGAGAGCGCGTCGATGAAGTCCGACAGGCGCTTGGATTTGATCGTGGTGTAGAGGGTCAGCCAGGTGGTGAGCATGCCCACGAAGCCGAACCATAGCAGCTTCTGCCACAACGGCGCGTCCGCCTCGGCCAGCAAATTCATCCCGAGGAAGCCCGTGGTAACGGTGCCGATCAGCCCGAAAAGCGTGACCACGGTGAGCCGCACCACCGTGTTGGCTTGCCGGCGCAGGCTGTCGGCGTCCAGGTAGGTGTTCATGTCCGCGATGCGCTCCTTGACCTCCTCGTAGAGCGGGTCGAGCGCCAGGTGCGTGGTGCACAGGCGCGACAGCGCGCGCACCTGCGCCTGCTCCGAGATCTCGTGGAACCAGTAGCGGTGCGTGAAGCGCAGGAAGCCCTCGAAGCTTGCGCGGATGGCGCGCTTGAAGCGCTTGACGCTGGCCACGTCATGCACGTCGAGCCGGCGCAGCGCCTCGACGAGGCGATCGGAGAACATCAGCAGTGCCGCCTTCTGGAAATGCGCGATGAGGAACACCAGGAAGTGCTGGTGCCGGAACTGCGCCAGCACGCCGCGGTCGCGGCAGCAGAAGAACTCGGAATCCGCCGTGCCGACCACCACGAGCGAGCGGCCGCTGCACAGGTAGCGCGTGTTCGGTGCGCTGCCGGCATCGACCCAGAAGCGGTCGTAGCAGTAGCGCTGCTCGAAGTCGGCGAGCTGCTCCTCGCCGAAGGGCAGGGGGCCTTTGCTGCCCACCGCGGGCTCGGAGGCCCCGGTCACGAGCGCCAGCCGGATGAAGTCGGTGCGCGAGAGCTTGCGCGGATCGTCGAGGGCGAGGTAGGCCATGAGCGGCATGCGGTAGTACTCGAGCTGCCGGAAGCGCAGCGCGCCGGGCTCTCCCGAATGGTCGCTCACCAGGGGCTGCATCAGCCAGGCCCAGTGCGCGGCCATGCGCGGCGCGCGGTGCTCGGCCACGTGCTCCAGGAAGAGGTCGCGCTGCTGCGCGTCGGAACTCGCGAGCACCCGCCCGTCGGCGTCCAGCCATTCGACGCTGGCCATGCAGTGGAGTGCCGCGCCCTGCGCATCCCAGCCGCCGGGGTAGGCGCGGCCGAAGCGGTAGAGGACCTCCTGCGCCTGGGGCAGGCCCAGGTCGTCCACGCCGACTTCCATGTTGAGCATCACCACGTCGACGTCGAAGAAGAAGTAGAGGTCCGTGTGCACCACCTGCAGCGTGATGGGCGCATCGCCCGTGCGCGTGAGCACGCGCACAGCCGCGAGGTCGCGCCGGCGGAAGACGCGCATCGGCGACTCCCCGCCCGTGCCCCCGGCCTCGCGGCCGCGCCGGCCTTCGCCGTAGAGGAAGCGTTGCACATAGGGGAGGAAGCTCACGAACTCGTTGTAGTGGCGCTCGTGGAAGCCGTCGCTGCTGCCCGTGTACTCGTCGAACTCCTCGCGCCACGGCGAGGCATCGCCCAGCTCCTGCAGCAGCTGCCAGGGACTGCGGCGCTGCTGCTGCTGTCCCTGCACCGGCATCAGGCGCAACGGCCACAGCAAGGTGGCGCGCAGATGGCGCACGGCGGGCATTGCGCCGGCGCCGAGGGGCTGGGTAGCGCCTTGCAGCGTGTCGGTGATCTGCATCGCGCGAGTGTAGGCATGAGGGCCGCGCGAAGAGCGCCGAAGACGTGATTAGGGGAATCCCTAGTACAGGTCTGAAACCGGTTTCATATACTTCGGTCTCTGCACATCGAAGCCCGTTCCGGTGCCATCCGCTGTGCCACTCACCCTCCCCAATCCATCCACCCGTGAACTACCAATTCCAGTTCGACGCCGTCTTCGCCGCCTGGCCGCTGCTGCTGAAGGGCACGTGGATCACCATCCAGCTCTCGCTGGTGGCCACGCTGCTGGGCCTGGTGGTGGCGATCTTCTGCGCCTGGGGCAAGACCTCGGGGCCGGGCTGGCTGCGCTTCATCGTCAATGCCTACATCGAGGTGATCCGCAACACGCCCTTCCTGGTGCAGCTGTTCTTCTTTTTCTTCGCGTTGCCGGCCATCGGTCTGCGCTGGTCGCCGTACACGGCCGCGCTCACCGCCATGGTGGTGAACCTCGGCGCCTATGCGACCGAGATCATCCGCGCCGGCATCGAGTCCATTCCCAAGGGGCAGATCGAGGCGGGCCGGGCGCTCAACCTCAAGCCCTGGGAGATCTTCCGCTTCGTGATCATCAAGCCGGCGCTGAAGGCCATCTACCCGGCGCTCACCAGCCAGTTCATCCTGCTGATGCTGAGCTCGGCCGTGGTGTCGGTGATCTCGGCCGACGACCTCACCTCGGTCGCGGCCAACCTGCAGTCGCAGACCTTCCGCAGCTTCGAGATCTACATCGTGGTGGCCGGCATCTACCTGGCGCTGGCGATGTCGTTCTCGGTGTTGTTCAAGCTGATCTACCGGCGCACGCTCAACTACCCGGACCGGCGCTGAGGCACAGACAACCATGCGTACCTTCGGCTTTCCCGATTTCCTGTTCATCCTCGAGGCCGCCAGGTGGACCCTGGCACTGTCGCTGATCGCCTTCATCGGCGGCGCGGTCCTGGGGCTCGCGATCGCGCTGGCGCGCACCTCGGAGAGCAAGACCGCGCGGCTGCTGGCCACAGGCTTCATCCAGATCTTCCAGGGCACGCCGCTGCTGCTGCAGCTGTTCCTGATCTTCTTCGGTGCGCCGGTGATCGGCTTCGACATCAACCCGTGGATCGCTGCCGGGGTGGCGCTGGTGCTCAACAGCGCGGCCTTCCTCGGCGAGATCTGGCGCGGCTGCATCGAGGCCATTCCGCGCGGCCAGACCGAGGCCGCGCATGCCCTCAACCTGGGCTACGCGAGCCGCATGCGCGACGTGGTGCTGCCGCAGGCCTTCAAGATCGCGCTGCCGCCCACCGTGGGCTACGTGGTGCAGATCATCAAGGGCACCTCGCTCGCCGCGATCATCGGCTTCACCGAGATCACGCGCGCCGGGCAGATCATCAACAACGCGACCTTCCAGCCGCTGTACGTGTTCACCACGGTGGCGGCGATCTACTTCGTCATCTGCTGGCCGCTGTCGTTGATGGCGGCGCACATGGAGCGCAAGCGCGCCCGGACACTGGCGCGCTGAGCTTGCTTCCTTCTTTTCCATTCAATCCAAGGAGACCCCTTCCATGACCTTCTTCACCACCCGCCGCGCCGCCATCGTCGCCCTGGGACTCGGCGCCGCGCTGAGCGCCTTCGCACCGCTCGCCTCGGCCCAGACCGTGGCCGACATCAAGAAGAAGGGCGAAGTCACGATCGGCATGCTGGTCGACTTCCCGCCCTACGGCACCACCAACGCGCAGAACCAGCCCGACGGCTACGACGCCGATGTCGCCAAGCTGCTGGCCAAGGACTGGGGTGTCAAGGCCAACATCGTGCCGGTCACCGGCCCCAACCGCATCCCCTTCCTGCTGACCAACAAGGTCGACCTGCTGGTCGCCTCGCTGGCGGTGACGCCCGATCGCGCGAAGCAGGTGCAGTTCTCGCAGCCCTATGCCGCGGCCACCATCGTTCTCTACGGCAAGAAGGGCAGCAGCATCAAGAGCGCGGCCGACCTGAAGGGCGTGCGCGTCGGCGTGGCGCGTGCCAGCACGCAGGACGTGGCCGTGACCAAGGCCGCCCCCGAGGGCACCGAGATCCGCCGCTTCGACGACGACGCCTCGGCCATGCAGGCGCTGATCTCGGGCCAGGTCGACGCCATCGGCTGCTCCGTCACCGTGGCCGCGCAGATCGCCAAGCGCGTGCCCGCCGACACCTTCGAGAACAAGTTCACCCTGGTGCAGCAGGCCATGGCCATCGCCATGCGCCCCGGCCAGGACGACCTGCTGAAGAACGTCAACGAGTTCGTGTCGAAGAACACGGCCAACGGCGAGCTGAACAAGCTGTACAACAAGTGGCTGCAGACGGACCTGCCGAAGCTCAACTGAGCCCGGACAGAGAAAACCGAGACAGGAGCTCAACCTCATGACGGACGCAGTCGCGACACACGCAGGCGCCGAGTCGATCATCCGCATGGAAGCGGTGAACAAGTGGTACGGCACTTTCCAGGTGCTGACCGATATCGACCTGTCGGTGCGCACCGGCGAGCGCATCGTGATCTGCGGGCCTTCGGGCTCGGGCAAGTCGACGCTGATCCGCTGCATCAACCGTCTCGAGACGGTGCAGAAGGGCAAGATCGTGGTCGACGGCATCGAGCTCACGGCCGGCGGGAAGAACGTCGACGCGGTGCGCGCCGAGGTCGGCATGGTGTTCCAGCAGTTCAACCTGTTCCCGCACCTGACCATCCTGCAGAACTGCACGCTGGCGCCGATGCGCTCGCGCGGCATGTCGAAGGAAGAGGCCGAGCAGGTGGCGATGAAGTACCTCACGCGGGTGCGCATCCCGGAGCAGGCCCACAAATACCCGAGCCAGCTCTCCGGCGGCCAGCAGCAGCGCGTGGCCATCGCGCGGGCGCTGTGCATGTCGCCCAAGATCATGCTGTTCGACGAGCCCACGTCAGCGCTCGACCCCGAGATGGTCAAGGAAGTGCTGGACACCATGATCGGCCTGGCCGAGGACGGCATGACCATGCTTTGCGTGACGCACGAGATGGGCTTCGCGCGCAGCGTGGCCGACCGCGTGATCTTCATGGCCGATGGCAAGATCGTCGAGCAGGCGCCGCCTCAGGAGTTCTTCGGCAGCCCCAGGCATGAGAAGACGCGTCAGTTTTTAGGGCAAATTCTCAGCTCGCATCAGGCATGACGAACTCTCCCCCAGGTTGGCCCGCTTCGTGTGGCCGCCCACCCCCTCACCGGGGAGTCCTGTTGCTCCCCCCCAGGCTTCGCGCACTTCGTGTCGCTACCCCAACCCCCTACCGGGGGCAACACCAGCGGCCCGGCAAAGCCGGTTCCGCGGTGTTCCTGGAAGAAGAAGCATGAACGTGTTGATTTCCCTGTCGTCCTTTGGCGCGGCCGAGGTGGGGCGGCATGGGCAGCTGTGGTGTACACGGCTGTCGCTGGAGGCTGGGGCGGACAGCGTGGAGGTGCGCGGGGAACTGCTGCGCGACGCGGCGGCCGAGTTGCCTGCGCTGGCCGGCCTTGCTTCCGTCTATTCGAGCCCGGAGGGGCTGTGGGCGGATGGCGGCGCCTTGGATGAAGGAGCGCTCGCGCGCGGCCTGGCTGCTGCGGGCGTCTTGCGCGCGCATCGGCTCAAGATGTCGATCGGCGGCTACGCCGAGGGCTCGGAGAGCTCGCTGGCGCGGCTCAAGGGGCTGCTCGATGACCAGGCGGTCGAGCTGCTGATCGAGAACGACCAGACGGCCAAGGCCGGCACGCTGCCCGCGCTGCAGGCCTTCTTCGGCGCGGCCGATGCGGCCGGGCTCGACCTGGGCATGACCTTCGACATGGGCAACTGGCACTGGCTGGGCGAATGCCCGCTCGCGGCCGCCGAGGCGCTGGCAGCGCGGGTGCGCTACGTGCACTGCAAGGGCGTGCAGCGCCTGCCGGCCAAATGGGTGGCGGTGCCGCTGGCCGAGTCGCTGGCGCCCTGGCGCGCGGTGCTGCGGGCCTTGCCCGCGGATGTGCCGCACGCCATCGAATACCCCCTGGCCGGCGATGACCTGCTCGCCGTCACGCGCGAGCAGGTCGCGCAGATCCGTTCCGTTCGCTGAGAGCCGCGCGATGACGAATCCTGCCTTCGATGTCGCGCTGTTCGGCGAAGCCATGCTGCTGCTGGTGGCCGACCAGCCCGGCCCGATCGAGAACGCGACCGGCTTCCACAAGCGCACCGCCGGCGCCGAGACCAACGTGGCGATCGGCCTCTCGCGGCTGGGCCTGAAGGTCGGCTGGGCCAGCCGGCTCGGCACCGATTCGATGGGCCGCGCGCTGCTGGCCACCATGCGGGCCGAGGGCATCGACTGCTCCCACGTGATCAGCGATCCGGCGCAGCGCACCGGGTTCCAGTTCAAGGGCCGCGTGACCGATGGCAGCGACCCGCCGATCGAGTACCACCGCAAGGGCTCGGCCGCGAGCCACATGGGCCCGGCCGACGTCGACGAGGCCTGGCTGCGCTCGGCGCGGCACCTGCATGCGACCGGCGTGTTCGCCGCCATCTCCGACACCAGCCTGCAGGCTTCCCTGAAGGCGATGGAGGTGATGCGTGCGGCCGGCCGCACGATCTCCTTCGACCCCAATCTTCGGCCTACGCTGTGGTCCTCGACCGAGGCCATGCGCCACTGGATCAACGAACTGGCCGCCCGCGCCGACTGGGTGCTGCCCGGCATGGAAGAGGGCCTGCTGCTCACCGGCCAGACCACGCCCGAAGGCGTGGCGCGCTTCTACCGTGAGCGCGGTGCCAAGCTGGTGGTGGTCAAGCTCGGCGCGCAGGGCGCCTACTACGACAGCGATGCGGCGGGCACCGGCCGCGTCGACGGCTTTCCCGTGGCGCAGGTGGTCGACACCGTCGGCGCCGGAGACGGCTTCGCGGTGGGCGTGATCAGCGCGCTGCTCGAAGGCAAGCCGGTGTCCGAGGCGGTGCGCCGCGCCGCCTGGATCGGCGCCCGAGCGGTGCAGGTGCTGGGCGACACCGAAGGCCTGCCGACACGGGCGCAACTCGACGAAGCGAAGCTGTGATGCGCAAGAAGAAAGTCCTGGTCTTTCGCGAGCTGCCTGATGACCAACTGGCGCGCCTGCAGGCCGCGCACGAGGTCACGGTTGCCAACCCGCGCATCGCTTCGCAGCTCGGCGCCTTCGAGGCCGCGCTGCCCGAGGCCCAGGGCCTGATCGGCTCCAGCTTCCCGGTCGACGAGGCGCTGCTCGCGCGCGCACCCACGCTGGAGGTGATCTCCAGCGTCTCGGTCGGCGTGGACAACTATGCGCTGGCTGCCCTGCACGCGCGCGGCATCCTGCTGTGCCACACGCCCGGCGTGCTCGACGAGACGGTGGCCGACACCGTCTTCGCCCTGCTGATGGCGACCAGCCGCCGCGTGGTGGAGTTGTCGAACCTGGTGCGCGAAGGCCGCTGGACGAAGAACATCGGCGAGGACCTGTTCGGCTACGACGTACACGGCAAGACGCTGGGCCTGCTGGGCTTCGGCCGCATCGGCCAGGCCATCGCCCGGCGCGCGGCCCTGGGCTTCGGCATGCCGGTGCTGTACCACGCGCGGCGCGCCGTCGATCTGGCGGTGCAGGCGCCGGAGCTGCTGGGCCGGGCCGTGCACACGCCGCTCGACGAACTGCTGGCGCGCGCCGACATCGTGGTCGCCATGCTGCCGCTGTCGGACACCACGCGCGGCATGATCGATGCTCGCGTGTTCGGCCGCATGAAGCCTGGCGCGATCTTCATCAACGGGGGGCGCGGCGCCACGGTGGAGGAGCCCGCGTTGCTGGCCGCGCTCGACCAGGGCACGCTGCGTGCCGCCGGGCTCGATGTGTTCGCCACCGAGCCGCTGCCTGCGGATTCGCCGCTGCGCATCCATCCACGCGTCACGCCGCTGCCGCACATCGGCTCGGCCACGCACGAGACGCGGCATGCGATGGCCGAACTCGCGACGACCAACCTGCTGAAGGCGCTTGCCGGCGAGCGCCCGCTGGCGGTTTACGACACGGGGTTGGTGTGAGCTGCCGCTGGGTTGAATTTGTACGGCGCGCTTGGCTTTCGTCTCGCCAAGAGAAAGTGACTCGCCCGCCGGGGCGAATTCCCGGCTCCGGACTCAAACCAACGGCAAAGCACAAATGAGCGCCAAGAAGCCTGCCCGCGCAACCATTGCCGACGTAGCGAAGGAGGCCGGCGTCTCCAAGGCCACCGTCTCCCGCTTCCTCAACCACCGCGATCGCCTGCTGAGCGCCGACATCGCGACACGCGTCGAGGCCGCGGTCGCCAAGTTGGCCTATACGCCGAGCCCGATGGCGCAGGCCCTGAGCCATGGGCGCTCGCGCCTGATCGGCCTGATCGTGGCCGACATCACCAACCCCTATTCGGTGGCCGTGCTGCGGGGCGCCGAGAAGGCCTGCCAGGAGGCCGGCTACCTGGTGATGCTGTTCAACCTCGGCAACGACATCGACCGCGAGCGCGAGGCCATCGATGCGCTCGCCGGCTACCAGGTGGACGGCT
The DNA here is from genome assembly GCF_901827175.1 of Variovorax sp. RA8. Taxonomy (NCBI): domain Bacteria; kingdom Pseudomonadati; phylum Pseudomonadota; class Betaproteobacteria; order Burkholderiales; family Comamonadaceae; genus Variovorax; species Variovorax sp. RA8. The sequence continues at coordinate 3,057,502 of NZ_LR594662.1, forward strand.
TCATCCTCAACACGCTCGGCCGCGGCGCCGGGCTGGTCGATGCCGACGCGCTGCACGGCAAGCCCGCCGTGCTGGTGGACCGCCGGCATGCCGGCATGCACACGGACTTCGTCTCGCTCGACAACCCGGCCGCGATGCAGGCCGCCTGCGGCCATCTGGTCGAGGGCGGCTATCGCGAGCTGCTCTACATCACCGAGCCGCTGAAGGGCGTGAGCTCGCGGCGCGAGCGGACCGCGGCCTTCGGCGACTGCGTCGCGGCGCACCAGCCGCGCGTGGCCGGCGAGGTGTTCGAAAGCAGCGGCGAGGACAACGACGCGCTCGACGCCGCCTTGCGGGCCTTGCGCAAGCGCGCCCGGGGCGCGCGCCGCGCCGCCGTGCTGTCCGGCAATGCCGTCGTGACGCTGCGCGTGGCCTCGGCGATGGCGCGCCTGGGCTGGCACTTCGGCGTCGAGCTCGGCTTCGTGGGCTTCGACGATCCCGAATGGGCGCCGCTGATCGGCCCGGGTCTCAGCACCATCGCCCAGCCCACCGATGCCATCGGCCGGACCGCGGCGACCTGCCTGATCGAGCGCCTGCGCGGGCTCGAAGGGCCGCCGCGGCAGATGCTGCTGCCCGGGGAGTTGATGGTGCGCGGGTCCTCGGGCGCGCGATAGCCACCGTCCTCGAGGCCCATTGCAGCTCGCACGTCGCGGCGCAATGTCGTAACATGCAGACATTTCTCAATGGCGCAGCGTCCACAGGTTTGGCGCTGGTTCGACCCGAAAGGAAATGTCATGTCCATCCACACCGTACCGAGCCGCGACTTCGCGCGCGACGTGGGCCACGCGAAGCGGCTGGCGGCAGAGGGCCCGGTGTTCATCACCGACCGCAGCCGGCCCGCGTTCGTGCTGCTCAACATCGACGACTACTACCAGCTGAGCGGCAAGCAGAACATGTCGCTGCTGGAGCTCATGGAAAGCCTGCCGCGCACCGACGGCATCGAGTTCGAGGCACCGCGCGCCGACATCGCCCTCCAGATCCCGGAGGCGGGCTGATGTATGTGCTCGACACCAACGTCGTCTCGGAACTGCGGCCGGGCAAACCGCACCAGTCGTCCGCGGTGATGTCATGGGCCGGCGCCATGCCGGCCAGCCAGTTTTTTCTGTCCGCGATCACTCTCCTGGAGCAGGAGATCGGCATCCAGCGCCTGGAGCGCAGGACGCCGCCCGAAGGCGGCGCCCTGCGCGCGTGGTTCGATGCCCTCGTGAAAAGCTTCGCGGGCCGCATCCTGTCCTTCGACGGCGCGGCGGCGCTGCGCTGCGCGCCGCTGCATGTGCCGGACACCAAGAGCTACCGCGACTCGATGATTGCTGCCACGGCGCTCGAACATGGCTTCACACTCGTGACGCGCAATGTTGCGGATTTCCGCGAAGTACCCGGTATCAAGCTGATCAACCCCTGGGAGCACGGGACCTGAACGAAACCCCCGCGGCCGGGGAGCCCGGTCGGGAACATCAAGGAGTTGCGGCCTCGGGAATTTGACGATTCGACGCTCGCGACCCGACGTTCCGGCCGGCTCGCCGCGCTTCCTGCCGCATTGGCGGCTTCCGCCTGCCAGCCCTCCCTTCTACAGTTTCCGCACGACTGCAAAGGAGTGCGCGATGACCCCGATCGAGAACGAGAACAACAGGATCCGCAGGGTCCTGGTGCTGGGCGCCGGCAAGGTGGGCAGCACGGTGGCCGACATGGTGGCCGAGTACCACCACCTGCCGGTGACGCTGGCAGACCGCATGCTCCCTGCCGCGGAGCCCGGCGACCGTGGGGTTGCGCGCATCGTGCTCGACGTGGAGGAGGGCGCCGCGCTTGCGGCGGCGATGGCCGGCCACCAGGTCGTGATCAATGCCTTGCCTTTCCACTTGGCCGCGCATGTCGCCGCGGCCGCCTGCGCGCAGGGCCTGCACTACTTCGACCTGACGGAAGACGTGGCGGCCACCGCCGCCATCCGCGCGCTCGCGCAGGACGCCGCCACGGTGCTGATGCCGCAATGCGGCTTGGCGCCGGGCGTGATCGGCATGCTCGGCATGCAGCTGGCCGGCCGCTTCGACACGCTGCGCGACCTGCACTTGCGCGTGGGTGCGCTGCCGCGGCATGCGACCAACCGCCTGCGCTACGCCTTTACCTGGAGCATCGACGGCCTCATCAACGAGTACTGCAATCCCTGCGCCGCCATCGTGCAAGGCCAGCCGGTGTCGGTGCAGCCGCTGGAAGGGCACGAGACGCTGCTACTCGAAGGCGAGGCCTACGAGGCCTTCCACACCTCCGGCGGCCTGGGCACCCTGGCCGAGACGCTGGCGGGCCGCGTGCGCAACCTCGACTACAAGACGCTGCGCTACCCCGGTCATCGCGACGCGATGGATTTCCTGCTGCACGACCTGCGGCTGATCGAGCGGCGCGAGTTGCTGCGCCAGGTGCTGGAGCATGCCGTGCCCCACAGCCGCGAGGATGTGGTCCTCGTCTTCGCCTCCGCGACCGGCGAGCGGGATGGCCGCTTCGAGCAACTGACGCGCATGGCGCGCATCCATGGCGGCCGGCTGCGCGGCGTGGACCGCACCGCCATCGAACTCGCGACCGCCGCCGGCGTCGTCGGCGTGTTCGAGCTGCTGCGCACGGGACGTCTGCCGGCGCGCGGCTTCGTCGGGCAGGAACAGGTGGGGCTCGAAGCCTTCTTGAGCACGCGCGTGGGCAACTGCTATGCGTCGCTGAGCGAGGCGGGCTCGACGCCGTCGCAGCCGGTCTCGCGCCAGGGCCATGCGTCCGTCCATACTTGGCCATCGCCGATCCGGCATCGCAGAGCGAAGGAGGCCTGTCCATGAACCACGATGAACGCTCGGCCCTGTTCGAGCGCTGCGGCATCGCCGCCGCGCAGCGCTCGGGCGGCAGCCTGTGCGTGCGCTCGCCCATCGACGGTGCCGAGATCGCCCGGCTGCACGAGACGCCGATGGCCTCGATGCCATCGATCATCGAACAGGCCCAGGCGGCCTTCCGGCAATGGCGCGAGGTGCCGGCACCGGCGCGCGGCGAGCTGGTGCGGCTCTGGGGCGAGGAACTGCGCGAGGCCAAGGCATCGATCGGCCGCGTGATCTCGATCGAGGTCGGCAAGATCGCGCAGGAAGGGCTGGGCGAGGTGCAGGAAGGTGTCGACATCAGCGAGTTCGCGCTCGGCCTCGCGCGCCAGCTCTGCGGCAGGACCATCGTCTCGGAGCGTCCCGGCCACCGGATCATGGAGCAGTACCACCCGCTGGGGCCTGTGGCGGTGATCACCGCCTTCAACTTCCCGAGCGCGGTGTTCGCATGGAATGCCGCCATCGCGCTGGTGTGCGGCGACCCGGTGATCTTCAAGCCCTCGGAGAAGGCACCGCTGTCGGGCCTTGCGACCTTTCGCGCGCTGGAACGCGCGATCGCCCGCTTCGGCGAGCGTGCGCCGGCCGGGCTGGCGCAGATCGTGATCGGCGGCCGGGCCCAGGCCGAGGCGTTGGTTGACAGCCCGCTGGTCCCGCTGGTCTCGGCCACCGGCTCCACGCGCATGGGCCGCGAGGTGGGGCCGCGCGTGGCGGCGCGTTTCGGGCGCCGCATCCTCGAGCTGGGCGGCAACAACGCGATGATCGTGACGCCCGAGGCCGACCTCGACATGGCGGTGCGCGCGATCCTGTTCAGCGCCGTGGGCACCGCGGGCCAGCGCTGCACCTCGCTGCGGCGACTGATCGTCCACCGCCGCGTCAAGGAGGCGCTGCTCGGCAAGCTGTTGCCGGCCTACCGCAGCCTGCGCATCGGCCATCCGCTGGAGGAGGGCACGCTGGTCGGGCCGCTGATCGACGAGGACGCCTTCGGCGCAATGCAGGCCGCCATGGCCGAGGCGCAGGCGCAGGGCGGGCGCATCCTCACCGGTGGCGAGCGCCTGAACGCGGAGCTGTGCCCGCAGGCCTGGTACGTGAGCCCGGCGATCGCCGAGATGCCGGCGCAGACCGAGGTGGTGCGCCGCGAGACCTTCGCACCGCTGCTCTACGTGATGGGCTACGAAGATCTTGACGAGGCGATCGCGATGCACAACGACGTGCCGCAGGGCCTGTCCTCCTGCATCTTTTCCAACAACCTTCGCGAGGTCGAGCGCTTCCTCTGCGCCGCCGGTTCCGATTGCGGCATGGCCAACGTCAACATCGGCCCGAGCGGGGCCGAGATCGGCGGCGCCTTCGGCGGCGAGAAGGAGACCGGCGGTGACCGAGAGAGCGGCTCGGATGCCTGGAAGCAGTACATGCGGCGCAGCACCAACACCATCAACTACTCGAGCGAGCTGCCGCTGGCGCAAGGCATCCGCTTCGGCTAGGGCGCCGGAAGTCCGCGTCAGACCGACTGCCGCAGCTCGCCCACCGCGCTGCGCCGATCGATCTTGCGGCTCAGCACCACCGATGTATGGGTGTGCTGGATGCCCTCGATCAGCCCGATCCGGTCGAGCAGCGCGTCAAGTTGCTCGTTGGTCTCGCAGCGCAGGGCGAGCATGTAGTCGTACTCTCCGCTGACGGCCGAGAGCTCTTCCAGCTCGGGCAGCCGCTCCAGCGCGCGGATCACGCCGGCCGCCATCTTCGGCGCGACGCTCAGGCCGCAGTAGGCGCGCACGGCGGCGTGATCCAGCCGCTGGCCCAGGCGCACGCCGTAACCGGCGATCACGCCCTCGCGCTCCAGGCGGGCGATGCGCGCAACCACGGTTGTGCGCGCCACCTTCAACTTGCGCGCCAGCTCGGCCGCAGGGGCGCGGGCGTTGGCCTGCAGCAGGCTCAGCAGGTGGCGGTCGGTGTCGTCCAAGTTAAAGGCAGACCGGCGTCATTCGACTTCAGCGATGAGCTCGATCTCGACGCAGGCGCCGAGGGGAATCTGCGCCACGCCGAAGGCGCTGCGCGCATGCGCGCCTTTCTCGGGGCCGAAGACCTCGGCGAAGAACTCGCTCGCGCCGTTGGTCACCAGGTGCTGTTCGGTGAAGGTGGGCGTCGAGTTGACCAGGCTCATCACCTTGACGATGCGCTTGACCTTGTTCAGGTCGCCGACGGCGGCCTGCAGCGTGCCCAGCAGGTCGATCGCGATGGCGCGCGCGGCCTGCTTGCCTTCCTCGGTGCCGAGGCCCGCGCCGAGCTGGCCGACCCAGGGCTTGCCGTCTTTCTTCGCGATATGGCCGGAGAGGAAGACCAGCTTGCCGGTCTGCACGAAAGGCACGTAGGCGGCGGCGGGAACGGCGACCGGCGGCAGGGTGATGCCGAGGCTTTTGAGTTTGTCGTCGATGCTCATGAGGGTTCCTTGTCTGGGTCTTGGAGGGGCCATTGTGTCTGTGTTTGTGCCTGAGTCTGCACCTGCTGCGCCGCCTGCGCCGCGTGGGCCCGCAGCTCTTCCAGCGGCTGCACCGTGACGCGGACGTCCAGCGTATGGCGTGCGCCCCCGTGCAGCACGCCGCGCATCGGCGAGACGTCGGAGTAGTCGCGGCCGATGGCCAACGCGACATAGTCCTCGCCGGGCTGGCGGCCGTTGGTCGGATCGAACTCGGCCCAGTCGCCCGGACCGTCGGCGCCCGGGATGTAGACCGAGACCCACGCGTGCGAGGCATCGGCGCCGAGCAGCCGGGGGCGGCCGGGCGGCGGCTGCGTCAGCAGGTAGCCGCTGATGTAGCGTGCCGGCAGGCCCAGGGTGCGGAAGCAGGCGATCATGATGTGGGCGAAGTCCTGGCACACGCCGTGGCGCTGCGCCAGGGCCTCGATCGCGGGCGTGCTGATCTCGGTGCTGCCGCTGTCGTAGCGGAAGTCGGCGTGCATGCGCAGCGCCAGGTCCATCGCGGCGTCGAAGACCGGACGCCCCGGCGCGAAGCTGGGCCGCGCATAGGCGGCGAAGTCGTCGTGCCGTGGCACGTAGTGCGAGGGGAAGACGAATTCGGCCGCGGCGTCGAAGCGCGCGTCCTTGGTGTAGCGGAAGCGCTCGCGCACCTCCTCCCACGGCAGCTCGCGCGCCGCCGCCGGCGAAAGCAGGGGCGTGGAGGTCTCGACCACGCTCTCGGCCGTGACCACCAGCTCCTCGTGGGTCGAGTCCAGCGCGAAGAAGGCGCGCGCATTGCCGTAGACGTCGGGCGATTCGCTGCGCTGCGCCGGCTCGGGGCTGACCGTGAGCGCGTGGCTCACCAGGCGCTGGGTCGGCGTGGTCCGCGGCTTGAGGTGCGCCAGGTGCTGCGCGGTTTCGACCGGGGGCGAATACGCGTAGCGCGTCTCGTGAGTCACGTGCAGGAGCATGATCAGGCGCCTACGGAGCGGAGCGATTCCGAAGTGAGGGTGAAGTAGCGGACGCCGATCGCATCCGACACATGGTAGGCCGCGGTCTCGCAGGTCTCGAGCAGCTGCATCAGTGCGCCGTAGTCCGCATCGGGCCCGGGCTCGCAGAGGTGCTCGAGGGTCCAGGCGGCCGGATCGGGCAGCTCGTGCGAGAGCGCCGTGAGCTTGCCCGGCGCGCTGCCCGCGAGCCGCGCGATGCGCCCGCGCAGCGTTTGCGTGACCCAGGCCAGCGAACGCGGGTTGTCGCCGTCGAGCACCAGCAAGTCGACCAGGGTCGCGACGTCGCGCCGCTGCTGGTAGCGCGCGTGGAAGGTGATGGTGCTGTCGAACAGGCCGACCATGGCCTCGAAGCCGCTCACGTCGTGCACCGAGCCGATGTCGAAGCCGGCTGCCAGCGCGCTGGAGAGGAAGGCCAGGCGCTCGATGTGGCGGCCGATGGAGAGCAGGCGCCAGGCGTCGTCGCGTGTCATGCGATCGGTCTGGGCGCCGGTCATCGCGGCGAGCGCGGCGCTGGTGGACTCGAGCATGCGCAGCGCGGCGGCGCTGGCGTAGCCGCCGTCGACGCGCTCGCCGGCCTGTTCGGCGCTGCGGCGCATGAATTCGCTCTCGGCACGCACGATCTGGTTCCAGTGGTCCGGCGACAGCCGCTCGCGCACCGCGGCCGCCGCCTGGCGCACGCAGCGCAGGCTGTAGCCGACGCTGCCGCCCTCGTCGATGTCGGCCAGCTCGGCGATCAACGAGCGCTCGAAGACGCGACGTGAGCGCGGCAGGCTGGGCACATCGCGCGGCACCAGCGCGTTGCGCCACGCCATGTGGTGCAGCCAGGTCAGCAGCGCGGGCGAGGAAGGGTCCTCGCCGCCGAGCAGGTCGAGCGTGAGCCGCGCCAGGCGCACCGCGTTCTCGGCGCGCTCGGTGTAGCGGCCCAGCCAGTACATGTTCTCGGCCGCGCGGCTGGTGACCGGCGCGCGGTGGCGGGCGAGCGAGGCCGGCGTGGTGTGCACCTGGAGCCGGGTGGTGCGGTCGACCTCGCCGTGCGTCTGCACCCACACGTCGGCGCTGCTGCCGCCGCGCTGCATCGAGGCGATCTGCGCGTTGGCGCCGGCCAGTCGCGCCAGGCCGCCGGGCAGCACGCGCCAGGACTGCGGGCCGACGCAGACCGCGAACACGCGCAGCAGCACCGAGCGCGGCACGATGTGGCCGGCGCCGAGGTCCTGGGTCCAGGTCGGCATCTGCGAGATCGGCAGGTAGTTCTGCACGGTGTATTCCTCACCCTCGCGCACGATGCGGCCGGCCCATTCGTCGAGCTCGCGCCGGCTCAGCCGGCTGCCGAGCAGGGTCTCGAAGCCGGCATGCCCCTCCTCGCCGGGGTAGGTCGACTTGATGGTGCAGCCGGCCAGCTGCGGCAGCACCGCCTCCATCGCGGCGCGCTCGCCGCACCACCACGTGGGCAGGGCCGGCAGCAGCAGCTTTTCGCCCAGCAGCCGGCGCGACAGCGCGGGCAGGAAGCCGAGCAGCGCGGGCGATTCCAGGAAAGCCGAGCCGGGCGTGTTGGCCAGCAGCACGTTGCCGGCGCGTATCGCCTGCAGCAGGCCGGGCACCCCCAGCGTGGAGTCGGCCCGCAGCTCCAGGGGATCGAGGAACTGGTCGTCCAGCCGCTTGATGAGACCGTGCACCGGCCGCAGGCCCTGCAAGGTCTTGAGATAGAGCCGCTGGTCGCGCACCGTGAGGTCGTTGCCCTCGACCAGCGTGATGCCCAGGTAGCGCGCGATGTAGGCGTGCTCGAAGTAGGTCTCGTTGTAGGGGCCGGGCGTCAGCAGCACGATGTGCGGCGGCTGGCCGGCCGGGCACATGCTCTGGAGGCCCTCCATCATCGCGTTGTAGGTGGCGGCCAGGCGCTGCACGTGCAGCGCCTCGAAGGCCTGCGGGAACTGCCGTGCGATGGCGAGCCGGTTCTCCAGCAGGTAGCCCAGGCCCGAGGGGGCCTGGGTGCGCTGCGACACCACCCACCAGTTGCCGTCGGGGCCGCGCGCAAGGTCGAGGGCGGCGATGCGCAGCCAGGTGTCGCCGGGCGGGCGCACACCATGCATCGCGCGCAGGTAGCCCGGGTTGCCCTGTACCAGGGCGGGCGGCAGCAGGCCTTCGGCCAGCACCTGCTGCGGCCCGTAGATGTCGGCCAGGATGCGGTCGAGCAGGCGCACGCGCTGCAGCGCGCCGGCCTCGATCGCGGCCCAGCTCTCGGGCGGGACGATCAGCGGGAAGAGGTCGAGCGACCAGGGCCGCTGCGGGCCGCCGGCGTCGGCATACACGTTGTAGGTGACGCCGTTGTCGCGGATCTGGCGCTCCAGGCTGACGGCGCGCCGGGGCAGGTCGCCGAAGCCCTCGGTGCCGAGCTGCTCGAAGAAGCCGGCCCAGTGCGGTGCCAGCGGGCCGCGCTCGCCGGTCTCGGGCTCGGGCCGCTCGGGCGGAGGCGGGGGTGGCAAGGAGGCGTCATGCAGCGGCGCCGGCTGCGAGGGCATGCCGAGCCGGGGCACGGCCGCGGGCGCAGGGGCGGCGAGGCCGCGCAGCTCGTCGAAGTGCCCCGGCGCGGCCGGCGGCGCAAGCGACGACGCCAGGTCGGCCGGCGATCCGAGTGCCTGGGCGTCGAAGAGGGATTCGTTCAAGGGGTCCACGGTGCGTCGATTGTCACCCCGCGGGCGCGAGACCCGGGCGCTCGCGTCACACCTTCTCAGGTCCGGCGCAAATCCAGGGTGAACGGGAACTCGCGGCTGCCCGCGATCTCGATGTTGGCCGGCGGCGTGCGCAGCAGCCCCGGCGAATGGCCCATGCGCGAGAAGCGCGACAGGCGCCGGCTCTCGGCCTCATAGGCATTGACGGGGAAGGTCTCGTAGTTGCGGCCGCCCGGGTGAGAGACGAAGTACTGGCAGCCGCCGAGCGAGCGCTTCATCCAGGTGTCGACGATGTCGAAGGTCAGCGGCGCGTGCACGCCGATGCTCGGGTGCAGCGCCGAGGGCGGGTTCCAGGCCTTGTAGCGCACGCCGGCCACGAACTCGCCGGCGGTGCCGGTGGGCTGCAGCGGCAGCGCCTGGCCGTTGACGGTGATGGCGTAGCGGCTTTCGTTGAGCCCGGTCACGCGCACCTCGATGCGCTCCAGCGAGGAGTCGACATAGCGCACCGTGCCGCCGGCCGAGCCTTCCTCGCCCATCACGTGCCAGGGCTCGAGCGCGTTGCGCAGCGAGAGCTCCACGCCCATGGCCTGCACCTGGCCGACCAGTGGAAAGCGGAACTCGAAGTGCGGCGCGAACCAGGCCGCATCGAAAGAGAAGCCGGCCTGGCGCATCTCGCTGATCACGTCCTCGAAGTCAATCCTGACAAAGGTGGACAGCAGGAAGCGGTCGTGCAGCTCGGTGCCCCAGCGCGTCACGGGCGCGCGGTAGGGCGCGTCCCAGAAGCGCGCCACCATGGCGCGCAGCAGCAGCTGCTGCGCGATGCTCATGCGCGCATGCGGCGGCATCTCGAAGGCGCGCAGCTCCAGCAGGCCCAGGCGGCCGGTGGTGGCATCGGGCGAGTACAGCTTGTCGATGCAGAACTCGCTGCGGTGGGTGTTGCCGGTGACGTCGACCAGGATGTTGCGCAGCGTGCGGTCGACCAGCCAGGGTGGCATGCCGTCGCCGTGGATCTCGCGGTTGCGCGCGATCTGGGCCAGCGCGATCTCGAGCTCGTAGACCTGGTCGTTGCGCGCCTCGTCCACGCGCGGCGCCTGGCTGGTCGGGCCGATGAACATGCCCGAGAACAGGTAGCTGAGCGAGGGATGGTTGTGCCAGTAGAGCAAAAGGCTGGCGAGCAGCTCGGGCCGGCGCAGGAAGGGGCTGTCGGCGGGCGTGGCGCCGCCCAGCACGAAGTGGTTGCCGCCGCCGGTGCCGGTGTGGCGGCCGTCGGTCATGAACTTCTCGGCCGACAGCCGGGTCTCGAAGGCGGCGCCGTAGAGGAACTCGGTGTGGGCCACCAGCTCGCGCCAGTTGTGGGCCGGATGGATGTTGACCTCGATCACGCCGGGGTCGGGCGTGACCTGCAGGAGCTTGAGGCGCGGGTCGCGCGGCGGCGGGTAGCCTTCGATCACCACCCGCAGGTCCAGCTCGTCGGCCGTGGCCTCGACCGCGGCGAGCAGGTCGAGGTAGTCTTCCAGCCGCGCCAGCGGCGGCATGAAGACGTAGAGCACGCCCGAGGCGCTGCCGACCTTCTCGGCCGCAGGGCCGTTGGCGCGGCGTGGGTCGCGCACCTCCACGCACAGCGCGGTGCGCGTGACCCAGTGGGCCGACTCGCCGCGGTTTGGAGGGCGCACCGTGCCCGGCTCCAACGCGGCCTGGACGCGCGCCGCGACGGGATTGCCGTGCGTGGCCTGGAAGCGCACCGCGGCCGGAGCCTGCTGCGGCGTGCCGAAGCCATAGGGCACCTCGGCGAGGTCGGGCGCATTGCCCAGCATGCCCTCGTAGCGCTCGCGGAACAGGGCCGAGGCCGGCAGGGGTGCACGTGGGGCGTTGGGGTCCCGTTCGATGAGGTAGGGGTAGTCCCCCTTGCTGGCCCAGGGCTGCGAATCCAGCGGCAGGCGGTAGCCCATCGGCGAATCGCCGGGGATCAGGTACAGGCGGTCGTCGCGCAGGAACCACGGGCCGGTCTTCCACGCCGGGCCGGCGAGCGCGGGCGCATCGGTCTCGGCGTTCGCGGCCTCGAGCGGCAGCACGTAGCCGACGACGGCATCGAGCTTCTGCGTGAACACGCGGCGCAGGCGCACGCGCTCCATCTCGTCGTCGAGCTTGGAGTCGAAGGGATCGACATTCACAGGCAGGCGGCGTTCGCGCCAGAGGTAGTAGTAGACGTCCTCGTGGCCAGGCTGCACGAAGCGGTCGGTCAGGCCCAGCTTGCGCGCCAGCGCGCGGGTGAAGCGCTGCGCGTCTTCGCTGGTGTACTGGGTGGGATGGCGCTCGTCGGCGAAGAGCTCGGGCCGCTGCCATACGGCCTGGCCGTCCGTGCGCCAGTAGATCGACAGGGCCCAGCGCGGCAACTGCTCGCCCGGGTACCACTTGCCCTGTCCGAAATGGAGGAAGCCGCCCTGGCCGTATTCGTCGCGCAGGCGTTGCACCAGCGCGGTCGCGTAGCCGCGCTTGGTGGGGCCGAGCGCATCGGTGTTCCATTCGGCCGCGTCGCGGTCGGTGGTGGCGACGAAGGTGGGTTCGCCGCCCATGGTGAGCCGCACGTCGCCGGCCGCAAGGCGTGCATCCACCGCTTCGCCCAGCGCCAGCACCTCGGCCCACTCGTCGTCGGTGTAGGGCTTGGTCACGCGCGGCGACTCGTGGATGCGGGTGACCTTCATCTCGTGGGCGAAGTCCACCTCGGCCTCGTCGACCGCGCCCTCGATCGGCGCGGCGCTCGACGGCGTGGGCGTGCACGCCAGCGGAATGTGGCCTTCGCCGGCCATCAGGCCCGAGGTGGCGTCGAGGCCGATCCAGCCGGCGCCGGGCAGGTAGACCTCGCACCAGGCGTGCAGGTCGGTGAAGTCGACCGTGGTGCCGCTCGGGCCGTCGAGTGCCTTCACGTCGGGCGTGAGCTGAATGAGGTAGCCCGAGACGAAGCGCGCCGCCAGCCCTACGTTTCGCAGCAGCTGCACCAGCAGCCAGCCGGAGTCGCGGCAGGAGCCCGACCCGCTGGCCAGCGTCTCCTCGGGCGTCTGCACGCCGGGCTCCATGCGGATCAGGTAGTTGACGTCCTGCTGCACCTGCTGATTGAGGCCGACCAGGAAATCGATGGTGCGCTGCGTCTTGCGATCGATCTTCTCGAGGTAGGCGGCCACCAGTGGGGTGGCGGGTTCGGTCACGAGGTAGGGTGCCAGCTCGCGCGCCTGCGATTCGGTGTACTTGAAGGGGAAGTTCTCGGCCTGCGGCTCGAGGAAGAAGTCGAAGGGGTTGTAGACCGCCATCTCGACCACCAGGTCGACCGTGACCTTGAACTCGCGCGTCTTCTCGGGGAACACCAGCCGCGCGAGGTAGTTCGCGAACGGGTCCTGCTGCCAGTTGACGAAGTGCTGCTCGGGCTCGACGCGCAGCGAATACGAGATGACGTTGCTGCGGCAATGCGGCGCCGGACGCAGGCGTACCACCTGGGGCCCCAGTTGCACCGGCCGGTCGTACTTGTAGTGGGTGACGTGGTGAAGTGCGGCGTGGATGGACATTTTTTTCGATGGCGTCGAAGCGCCCCTGAACGAGGACGCATACTAGCTGACACGCTTAGCAATTAGCGCGCCACAGAGCGCAGCAGGGAGGGATTGCAGCATGTCATCCGTGAGTGTTTCGTGACGGCCGACGCGCAGGGCCGCGGCCTGGGTTCCTTTGCCCTGATGGGCGGCTCGGTGCTGGGCGCGGCGGTGCAGCTTCAGCAGCCAGCTTTGTGGGAGCCCGCCGCTTATGCCGGCCTGCTGCTGGCCGCCGCGGCGGGCTGGCTGTTGCTGCGACGTGTGCGGTGGTGGTTCTTGCCGCGGCTGCTGCTGCCGGCACTGCTGCTGGTCGGCGCGCTGGCCGGGGCCGGTCTGGCAGGCTGGCGCGCCTGCGCCTATGCGGCCGAGGCACTCGACCCCGCGCTCGAAGGCCGCGACCTGGAGGTGCTGGGCGTGGTCTCGCAGATGCCGCAGCACGGCGATGGAACGGTGCGCTTTCTCTTCGATGTCGAGCGCGCCCGTTGGGCTGGCGATGCCGGGAGCGACCTGCCGCGCGCGCCCTCGCGCGTTGCGCTCGGCTGGTATGCAGACAACACCGGCCTTTGGGGGCGCGCGCCCGAGGAGTCCTCGCGCGCCGAGCCCACCGCGGCGCCGGGCGGCGTGCACGCGGGCGAGCGCTGGCGCATGACGGTGCGCCTGAAGGCGCCGCACGGCAACCTGAACCCGCATGGCTTCGACCAGGAACTGCGGCTCTGGGAGCAGGGCGTGCAGGCCAGCGGTTATGTGCGCACGGGCGCGCGGGATGCGCGGCCACAGCCGCAGGGCCAGACCTGGCGCCATCCGGTCGAGCGTGCGCGCGAGGCCGTGCGCGACGCGGTCTTCGAGCGCGTGCCCGAGCGCCGGCAGGCCGGCGTGATCGCGGCGTTGGTCACGGGCGACCAGAACGCGATCGAGCGTGCCGACTGGGACGTGTTCCGCGCCACCGGCGTCGCGCACCTGATGTCGATCTCGGGCCTGCACATCACGATGTTCGCCTGGCTCGCCGCGTGGGTGGTGGGGGCCGCCTGGCGCCGCAGCAGCCGCCTGATGCTGTGGCTGCCCGCGCCGCACGCGGCTTTGATCGGCGGCGTGTTGCTGGCGGCGCTGTATGCGCTCTTCAGCGGCTGGGGCCTGCCCTCGCAACGCACGGTGTGGATGCTCGCCACGGTCGCGCTGCTGCGCCTTTCAAGGCGGCAGTGGCCCTGGCCCTTCGTCTGGCTGTGCACCTGCGCGGTGGTCGTGGCCGTCGACCCGTGGGCGCTGATGCAGGCCGGCTTCTGGCTCAGCTTCGTCGCAGTCGGCGTGCTGTTCGCCACCGGCGCCGCCGATGAGGGCGGCACAGGCATCGCGACGCGCCTGGCGCGCATGGCGCGCGAACAATGGGCGGTGACGCTGGCGTTGACGCCACTCAGCCTGCTGCTCTTCCAGCAGGTCTCGAGCGTCGGGCTGCTGGCCAACGCCATCGCCATTCCGTGGGTCACGCTCGTGCTTACGCCGCTTGCCATGTTCGGCGTGCTGCTGCCGCCGCTGTGGGACCTGGCCGCCCGGGCGGTGCAACTACTGGCGCTGGTTCTGCAGTGGCTGGCCGAACTGCCGCTGGCCACGCTGTCGGCACCGGCGCCCGCGCTCTGGGCCAGCGTCGCCGGCGTGGCGGGCGGGGTGCTGCTGGCCATGCGCCTGCCGAGGGCGCTGCGCGTACAGGGGCTGCCGCTGCTGTTGCCCGCGCTGCTCTGGCAGGCGCCACGGCCTCCGGCGGGCGAGTTCGAGCTGCTGGCCGCCGACATCGGGCAGGGCAACGCGGTGCTGGTGCGCACCGCCACCCACGGCCTGCTGTATGACGCCGGCCCGCGCTACAGCCTGGAAAGCGATGCCGGCCACCGGGTGCTGGTGCCGCTGTTGCGCGCGCTGGGCGAGCGGCTGGACACCGTCGTCCTGAGCCACCGCGACAGCGACCACACCGGCGGCGCGCCGGCAGTGCTGGCGATGCAGGCCGAGGCCGAACTGCGCAGCTCGGTCGAGGCCGGGCATCCGCTGCAGCATCTGCGGCCGGTGCAGCGCTGTCTGGCCGGCCAGGCCTGGACGTGGGACGGGGTGCGCTTCGAGATCCTCCATCCCCAGGAGGCCGACTATGCCGGCTTCACCAAACCCAACGCGGTCTCCTGCGTGCTGCGCATCGGCAACGGGCGCGCCACCGCGCTGCTGGCCGGGGACATCGAGCGCCTGCAGGAAGCCGCGCTGACGGCGCGCGCGCCCGACCTGCGAGCCGACCTGCTGCTCGTCCCGCACCATGGCAGCAAGACCTCGTCGAGCCCCGCGCTGCTCGAGGCCGTGCAGCCGCGCGTGGCGCTGGTCCAGGCCGGCTACCGCAACCGCTTCGGGCACCCGGCCGCGGAGGTGACGGCGCGCTATGCGGAGCGCGGCATTGCCGTGGTCGACTCCGCGCATTGCGGCGCGGGCCGCTGGTCCAGCCTGCATCCGGCGGCCGTGCGCTGCGAACGGCAGGAAGGCCAGCGCTACTGGCATCACCGGCTCCAGTGAACGCCGTGTGGGCGCCGCGTTGGGGTTAGCGTGAGCACGGCCTCTGGCCTTGAACTTGCTAAGCTACGGCCAAGGAGATCGGTCGCCCATGCACAAATTCGACGAGATGTACGAGCAGCTGCCCTATCAAGGCGCCGCGATCCGGAATCACTACAAACGCTACGACCAGTGGCTCGCGAAGCAGCCCCCCGAGGTGATGCGTTCGCGGCGCGAGGAGGCGGAGATGATCTTCCGCCGGGTCGGCATCACCTTTGCCGTCTACGGCGCGAAGGACGAGGACGGCTCGGGCACCGAGCGCCTCATTCCCTTCGACCTGCTCCCGCGCATCATCCCCGCCCATGAATGGGAGAGCATGGAAAAGGGCCTGGTGCAGCGCGTGACCGCACTCAACCGCTTCATCCACGACGTCTACCACGGGCAGGAGATCATCAAGGCCGGCGTGATTCCGTCGGACCAGATCTTCAACAACGCGCAGTACCGGCCCGAGATGGTGGGCGTGAAGGTGCCCAACGATGTCTACTCCCACATCTCTGGCATCGACATCGTTCGCGCACCCGATGCCGGGGGCAACGGCGAGTACTACGTGCTCGAAGACAACCTGCGCGTGCCCAGCGGCGTGAGCTACATGCTCGAGAACCGCAAGATGATGATGCGGCTCTTCCCCGATCTCTTCAGCCAGAACCGCGTCGCGCCGGTGGCGCACTACCCCGACCTGCTGCTCGAGACCCTGCGCGCATCCGCGCCGCCGGCCACCGCCGAGCCCACGGTGGTGGTGCTCACGCCCGGCATGTACAACAGCGCCTACTTCGAGCACGCCTTCCTCGCCCAGCAGATGGGCGTGGAACTCGTCGAGGGGCAGGACCTCTTCGTCAAGGACGACTTCGTCTACATGCGCACCACCCGCGGACCGCGGCGCGTGGACGTGATCTACCGCCGCGTGGACGATGACTTCCTCGACCCCGAGGTCTTCCGCCCGACTTCCACGCTGGGCTGCGCCGGCCTGATGCGCGCGTACCGCGACGGCAACGTGGTGATCTGCAATGCCGTCGGCACCGGCGTGGCCGACGACAAGTCGATCTACCCCTACGTGCCGAAGATGATCGAGTTCTACCTCGGCGAGCAGCCGATCCTCAAGAACGTACCGACCTGGATGTGCCGCAACAAGGACGACCTCGACTACACCCTGGCCCACATGAAGGACCTGGTGGTCAAGGAAGTCCACGGCGCCGGCGGCTACGGCATGCTGATCGGCCCGGCTGCGACGCAGGCCGAGATCGAGGACTTCAAGAGGGCCGTGGTCGCCAAGCCCGACGGCTACATCGCGCAGCCGACGCTGAGCCTGTCGACCTCGCCCACCTTCGTCGAGTCGGGCATCGCGCCGCGGCACATCGACCTGCGGCCCTTCGTGCTCTCCGGCAAGGAGGTGCAGATGGTGCCGGGCGGGCTTACGCGCGTGGCGCTCAAGGAAGGCTCGCTGGTGGTCAACTCCTCGCAGGGCGGGGGCACCAAGGACACCTGGATCCTCGAGGCCGACCGGCGGGGCAAGCCGCGCAACGGGGAGTCGGGCCAGGCCGAGGCCGATACCCAGACGCAAACCCAGACGCAAACCCAGTCGAGCTGATCAGGAGAGCACCTGTCATGTTGTCACGCACTGCCGATCACCTCTACTGGATGTCGCGCTATACCGAGCGGGCCGAAAACACCGCCCGCATGCTCGACGTCAACTACCAGACCTCGCTGCTGCCGCAATCGGCCGAGGTCGCCAAGTACGGCTGGCAGGGCCTGCTGTCGATCAGCGAACTGCTGCCGGCCTTCAACGAGAAGTACGACCAGATCACGCCCGACCGGGTGATGGAGTTCATGGTCAAGGACGAATCGAACCCTTCGTCCATCCTCTCTTGCCTGCGCGCTGCGCGCGAGAACGCACGCGCCGTGCGGGGTGCGCTCACCACCGAATCGTGGGAGACGCAGAACACCACCTGGCTCGAGGTCAATCGCATGCTGCGCGCCGGCGACTTCGAGCGCGACCCGGGCCAGTTCTTCGAATGGGTCAAGTTCCGCTCGCACCTGTCGCGCGGCGTGACCGTGGGCACCATGCTGCAGGACGAGGCCTTCCACTTCTCGCGCCTGGGCACCTTCATCGAGCGCGCCGACAACACGGCACGCCTGGTCGACGTGAAGTTCCACGCACTCAACAGCGAGTTCTTCGGCACCGCCACCGAGGAGGACCAGGAGTACGACTTCTATCACTGGAGCGCGATCCTGCGCAGCGTCTCGGCCTTCGAGGTCTACCGCAAGGTGTACCGCGACGTCATCAAGCCCGAGCGCGTGGCCGAGCTGCTGATCCTGCGCGCCGACATGCCGCGCTCGCTGCACGCCAGCCTGATCGAGGTGGTGAACGATCTCCAGAAGGTGCAGAACGACCAGAGCGCCGAGACCCAGCGGCGCGCCGGCAAGCTGCTGGCCGACCTGCAGTACGCGGTGGTCGACGAGATCCTCGCGACCGGGCTGCACGCGTACCTGACGCAGTTTCTAGACCGGGTGAACGACCTCGGCTGGCGCATCAGCCAGGACTTCCTGGTGCCAGGGCACTAAAGGGATTAATCCCGAGCGGGCGAAGAGTCCGCCTGCGGTAAGGCGCAAGTCTTATCGATTTCATCCATCGACTTTTGGAGGGGGTGTGCTTCATTGCTGCCCCGCCAGGCTTCGGCTATCTTCCGCCGCCACACAGGCTCGGGACAGGGCCGCATCCCCCAGCTACCCCATTTTGAGGAGGTGCCTTCATGGCGACTCCGTCAAGCTTCGAGGGTTTTTACCCGAATAACAGCAAGGTTCAGGGAGTTGGTTCATGCAGGGAGTAGAAGAGGCCGCCGCATTGGCGGTGGGTTCGCGGGCGGGCGTGGAAGAAGCGCACGCGCCAACCGCAGCCCATGCGCTGCAGGCGTTGTGCGACGTGGCGCGCGTTCATCGCATCGCGGCCGATCCGGCGACGCTCGCCCACCAGCTCGGCGTCAGCCCCGGTGACGGCGCCGACATCCATCTGCTCTTGCGCGCGGCCCGGCATCTGGGCCTGAAGGCGATGCGATCGAGCCCGCCCGTCGCGCGCCTCGCCACGACACCATTGCCTGCACTCGTGCAGATGCGCGACGAGCAAGGGCAGATGTGCTGGATGGTTCTCGCGCGCTGCGATGCGCAGCGCGTGCTGCTGCATGATCCGGCGGCCAAGCCGACGGTGCCCAGCGCCATCGAGCCGCTCGACGATTTCGCGCGCCAATGGACCGGCGAGCTCATCCTCGTCACCAGCCGTGCCAGCCTCGCAGCCGAGCTGGCGAAGTTCGACTTCTCCTGGTTCGTGCCCAGCCTCGTCAAGTACCGCCGGCTCCTGAGCGAGGTGCTGGCCATTTCCTTCATGCTCCAGCTCCTCGCGCTGGTGAGCCCGCTGTTCTTCCAGGTCGTGATGGACAAGGTGCTGGTGCACCGCGGCCTCACCACGCTGGATGTGCTCGTCGTCGGCCTGGTGGTGGTGGTCGTCTTCGAGAGCCTGCTCAACGGATTGCGCAGCTACGTCTTCAGCCACACCACCAGCCGCATCGACGTCGAGCTCGGCACGCGATTGTTCCGCCACCTGGTGCAGCTGCCCCTGGCCTACTTCCAGGCTCGCAGGATCGGCGATTCGGTGGCCCGCGTGCGCGAGCTCGAGAACATCCGCAGCTTTCTCACCGGCAACGCGCTCACCGTCGTGCTCGATGTCGTGTTCTCGGTGGTGTTCATCGGTGTCATGCTGTTCTATAGCATGTCCTTGACGCTCATCGTGCTGGTCAGCTTGCCGCTGTACTTCGGGCTGAGCCTCGCCATCGTGCCCGTCCTGCGCCGCCGGCTGGACCAGAAATTCGCCCGCGGCGCAGAAAACCAGGCCATGCTCGTGGAGACCGTCAGCGCCATCCAGACCGTCAAGGCCACAGCCCTCGAGCCCGTCTTCGGCCGGCAATGGGACGACCAGCTCGCGGCCTATGTCTCGGCCAGCTTCAAGACCCAGAGCCTCGCGAGCTGGGGCCACGAGGGCATCAACCTGACGGGCAAGCTCGTCAACGCCGCCACGCTCTGGTGGGGTGCCCATCTGGTGATGGACAACCAGCTCAGCGTCGGCCAGTTCGTCGCGTTCAACATGTTCGCCCAGCGCGTGGCCCAGCCCATCATGCGCATGGCCCAGCTGTGGACCGACTTCCAGCAGACCGGCATCTCGATGGCCCGGCTGGGCGACATCCTCAACACGCGCACCGAAGTCGCGCCGAGCGCTGCCGCGCAGTTGCCCGCCCTCAAGGGCCACGTCACGCTGGACCAGTTGGGCTTCCGCTATCGCCCCGAAGCGCCGCCTGTGCTCCAGGGCGTCAGCCTCGAGGTTCGACCCGGCGAGGTGATCGGCATCGTCGGGCGCTCCGGCTCCGGCAAGAGCACGCTGACAAAGCTGGTCCAGCGGCTCTACACGCCCGAGCAGGGGCGGGTCCTGGTCGACGGGATCGACATCGGCCTGGTCGACGCTGCACAGCTGAGAAGACAGGTCGGCGTTGTGCTCCAGGAAAACGTGCTCTTCAACCGCAGCGTGCGCGAGAACATTGCCATTGCCGACCCCGCTGCGCCGATCGAATCCGTGATGCAGGCCGCCTGGCTGGCGGGCGCGCACGCCTTCATCAGCGAGCTGCCCGAGGGCTACGACACCGTGGTGGGCGAGCAGGGCGCTTCCCTGAGCGGTGGCCAGCGCCAGCGCATCGCGATCGCCCGGGCGCTGTTCGCGCAGCCGCGCATCCTGATCTTCGATGAGGCCACCAGCGCGCTGGATTACGAAAGCGAAGCCATCGTCCAGCACAACATGGCGCACATCTGCCAGGGCCGTACCGTCTTCATCATCGCCCACCGGCTGAGTGCCGTGCGGCATGCCCATCGCATCATCGTGATGGACAAGGGGGCCATCGTCGAAGAGGGCGCGCACGAGGCGCTGTTGGCTCGCCCGCAAAGCATCTATGCGCGGCTGTGGGCCATGCAGGCGGGCGGTCGGCCGTCCGAAGGAGCCGAAGCATGAACCCGCCGGACTTGCTCTCTCTCGGCAACCTGCTCGCCCGCTACCGCAACGTCTTCCACGCCGCCTGGCAAGCCCGCCACGAGCTCGCCGGCCCCACGCGGCTGGCCGACGAACTGGCCTTCCTGCCCGCGGCCCTGAGCCTGCAGGAAACCCCGGTGCATCCCGCCCCGCGCCGCCTCGCCTGCGCCATCGTCGCCTTGGTCCTCATCGCGCTGCTGTGGTCCATCGTCGGCCAGGTCGACATCGTCGCAGCTGCACCGGGCCGCATCGTGGTGAGCGAGCGCACCAAGCTCGTCCAGCCCCTGGAGCGCAGCGTCGTCCGCCGCGTCCTGGTGAAGGACGGCGATCGCGTCGAGGCCGGCCAGGTGCTGGTGGAACTGGACCCCACCACCGCCAGCGCCGACCGGACCAACATCGACGAGCAGTTGAAGTCGGCGCAGTCGGAGCTGCTGCGCACGCGCACGCTGCTGCGGGCCATGCACTTGCCGGCAGAGCCGCCCGGTCTCAGCGGCGGCCTTCCTGCCGGCTGGTCCGGGGCCGATGCGCGGGCCGCGCGGACCCACCTGGCCGACGAATGGAGCGACATCACCGCCAAGCTCGCCAGGGCCGCCGCCGAAATCCAGCGGCGCCAGGCCGAGATCGTCACCGTGCGCGAGATGGTTGCCAAGCTGGAGACCACGCTGCCCATCGCGAGGCAGCGAGAGGCCGACTTCCGGCAACTCGCAGAACAGGGCTTCATGTCCGCCCATGCCAACCAGGACCGCATGCGCGAGCGCATCGAGCTGGAACGCGACCTGGCCACCCAACGCGCACGGCTCGCCGAAGCCGCTGCCGCCTTGAAGGAGAGCGAGAACGCCCGTGCCGCCTTCGTGGCCGAGACCCGTCGCGGCCTGAGCGAGCGCGAGGCGGCCGCCGAGCTCCGGCAGCAGCAAGGCGTGCAGGAACAGGCCAAGGCCGCGCAGCGCGAGCGCCTGACCCGCCTCAGGGCCCCGGTGGCCGGCACCGTGCAGCAGCTCGCGGCGCACACCGAGGGCGGCGTCGTCACCGAGGCCCAGCCGCTCATGGTCATCGTGCCCGAGGGCGCGCAGGTCATGGCCGAAGTGACGCTGGAGAACAAGGACATCGGTTTCGTGCACGAAGGCCAGCGGGCCGAGATCAAGTTCGAGACTTTTCCGTTCACGAGATATGGCACCGTGGCTGCCGTGGTGCGCACGGTAACCGCCGATGCGGTGAACGACGAGAAGCGCGGCGCGATCTTTCCGGTGACGCTGGTGCTGGAGAGCCGCCATATCGACATCGACGGCAAGGCCGTCAAGCTGGGCCCGGGGATGAACCTGACGGCGGAGGTCAAGACGGGCAAGCGGCGGATCATCGAGTACCTGTTGAGTCCGGTGCAGCGGGCAGCGAGCGAGAGTCTGCGCGAGCGTTGAGGGCGAATGCCGCGAGACGAAACGGAACAGAAGAGGAGCAACGCATGGATCTGGGCGATATCCCATTTGGCATCTGGTCGAGCGTGGTGCTGGCCATTTTGGCCTTGGCATGGTTTCTCGGAGAGGACGCGACCCACGAGCGGCGATATCGACAACTCGTGCGTCTCGAGAAGATCCTGTTATGGGCCGCTGCAATCGCGCTGGTGGCAGGCGCAATTGGCTTGGTGGGGTTCGCCTTGTGGCACTGGTTGGCGTGAATCACGCAAGGCGTTGCGTGATATCCAGAGGAATCAAATCTGATCAATTCTCGCTTGAGGATTATTCACATTGAATTCGAAGTCGCGGGTCGTTAACGTCCCCGACTTGATGCAGTGAGCGCTGTGTTCTTGAGCGGCGCTGCACACAGAAGAAAGCAGGGAACCAAAATGACAACTACCCCAAACGTCGCCGACGACCTGGAGCACGCCGATCTGCAGATGGCGTCGAGGGCATTCCGCAACACGACCACTGCCATCGACGGCACCGGCAACGCACTGGACAACGTCCTGTACGCCGGAGCCGGCGACAACGCGCTCGACGGCCGGGGCGGCAGTGACTACGCTTCGTACATCCATGCCAACTCCGCCGTGAACGTCAGCCTGGCGGCCACTGGAGCGCAAGACACGATGGGTTCCGGCTTCGACACGCTGTGGAACATCGAGAGTCTCTACGGCAGCAACTACGACGATGTCCTGATCGGCAGCCCCATTGCCAACATGCTCAACGGCGGGATCGGCAAAGACACCCTGAGGGGCGGTGCGGGCAACGACATCTACTACGTCGACAACAGCGCCGATGTGGTGACCGAGCTGGCCAACGAAGGCACGGACCTCGTGCTAAGCACCGTCAGCTCCACGCTGTCGGCCGACGTGGAAAACCTCTCCTTGACCGGCACGGCCGCCATCGACGCCACCGGCAACGCGCTGGACAACCTGCTGACCGGCAACACGGCGAACAACACCTTGAGCGGCGGTTCAGGCAACGACACGCTCAACGGCAGCGGCGGTGCCGACACCATGACAGGCGGCGTGGGCAACGACATGTACTTCGTCGACAACACCGCCGACGTGGTGACCGAGCTGGCCGGCGAAGGCACCGACACGGTTCGTACCAGCATCACCCACACGCTGGCCGCCAACGTCGAGAACCTGATGCTCGATTCGACAGCGGCCATCGACGGCACCGGCAACGCGCTGGGCAACGTGCTGTACGCAGGGGCGGGCAACAACATGCTCGATGGCCTGGCCGGCAACGACTGGGTTTCGTACGTCTATGCCGGTTCCGCCGTGAATGTCAGCCTGGCGGCCACCGGTGCACAAGCCACGGGCGGCTCCGGCACCGACACGCTGCGGAACGTCGAGTACCTCTTCGGCAGCAACTACAACGACATCCTGACGGGCAGCAACACGGCTAACTCACTCAGCGGCGGGCTCGGTGACGATACGTTGACCGGCGGCCAGGGAGCGGACGCGCTGATCGGTGGCGCGGGCAACGACACCTACCGCTACCGCTCGGGCGACGGCAACGACACGGTGTCGGAAGCAGGCGGCGACGACACGGTGGAACTGCTGGACCTCAACCCGGGCGACGTGCGCATCGTCCAAGGCCTCAACGGAAACCCCGACCACATCGTCGATGCACTCACCGGCTACACCATCACGCTGGACCTGCAGATGGTGTCTCCCGGCTGGTCGGCAGACGGCTCGCAGGTGGAGCATCTGCGCTTCGCCGACGGCACGGTGTGGAACAGCGAGCAGATGCGTGCCGCCGCGGAGATGGAAAGAAGCGTAAGCCTCCTGGTGCAGGCGATGGCCACCTTCTCGGTGCCGGCGCCCGGCCTGGTGACGGCGACGGCATTGGATGATCAGGCCAGGCTGGCGCCGGTTCTAGCCGCCAGTTGGGGTTAATCGGCCGCGGCGCTGGCGTTCCTCGCGACGCTGGGCGTTCGTTCAAACCAGCGTCGCCCTCCGCACCGCCAGCTCCCAGTGCGACATCTTCTCCTGAGCCTTCTCGCGGCTCAGCGTCGGCAAGAAGCGACGCTCCACCCGCCATTGCTTCGACAGCTCTCCCGTGTCGCGATACACACCGGTCGACAGCCCTGCCAGGTACGCGGCGCCCAGCGCCGTGGTCTCGATGACCTCCGGCCGCACCACCGGAATGCCCAGCAGGTCGGCCTGGAACTGCATCAACAGGTCGTTGACGGCCGCGCCGCCGTCCACCCGCAGTTCCGCCACCGGCGTGCCTCCCGCTGCCACGGCGTCGCGGCTCATCGCCTGCAGCAAAGCCGCACTCTGATATGCAATGCTCTCCAGCGCCGCGCGTGCGATGTGCGCCACGGTGGTCCCGCGCGTCAACCCAGTGATGGTGCCGCGCGCATCGGCGTTCCAGTAAGGCGCGCCTAGTCCGGTGAAGGCCGGCACCATCATCACGCCGCCCGCATCGGGCACGCTCTCGGCCAGCGCCTGCACTTGCGCGCTGCCCTGGATGGCTTTCAAGCCATCGCGCAGCCACTGAACCACCGCGCCGCCGACGAAGACGCTGCCCTCCATCGCGTACTGCGGGGGCATGCCCGCCGTCTGCGCGGCGCTGGTCACCAGCAGGCCGTTGTGCGAAGGCTGGAAGTCACCGCCCGTGTGCATCAGCAGGAAGCAGCCGGTGCCGTAGGTGTTCTTGGCCATGCCGGCCTCGAAGCAGGCCTGGCCGAAGAGCGCGCTCTGCTGGTCGCCGGCCACGCCGCCGATGGGCAGCGGGCGGTCGAACAGGCCGGCGTCGGTGTCGGCGAAATGCGTGCTCGAGGGCTTGACCTCGGGCATCAGCGAGGCAGGGATGTCCAGCGCCTTCAGCAGGTCGGTATCCCACTGGTGCGTGTGCACGTTGAAGAGCATGGTGCGCGAGGCATTGGTGACGTCGCTCACATGCTGCTTGCCGCCGGTCAGCTGCCAGATGAGCCAGCTGTCGACGGTGCCGAAGGCCAGATCGCCGCGCTCGGCGGCGGCGCGCGCGCCGGGCACGTTGTCGAGCAGCCAGCGCAGCTTGGTGCCGGAGAAGTAGGCGTCGATCACCAGGCCGGTCTTCTCCTGGATCGTGCCGGTCATGCCGTCCTCGCGCAGCCTGGCGCACAGCGGCTCGGCGCGCCGGTCCTGCCAGACGATGGCGTGATGCACCGGCTGGCCGGTCTTGCGGTTCCACAGCACGGTGGTCTCGCGCTGGTTGGTGATGCCTATCGCATGGATGTCGCTCGCCTCCAGCTTCGCCTTGGCGAGCACCTCGTGCGCGGTGGCGAGCTGGCTGCGCCAGATCTCCATCGGGTCGTGCTCGACCCAGCCGGGCTGCGGGTAGAACTGCGTGAGTTCCTTCTGGGCGAGGGCGACGATGCGCCCCTCCCGGTCGAAGACGATGCTGCGGGAACTGGAGGTGCCCTGGTCGAGGGCGAGCAGGTAGGTCATGGCATGTCCTTGATCAATGTTCGCGCGCGATCTCGCAGCGGACCTGCGCCTGCGCCAGCAGCTCGGGGAAGGGCGGCGGCGGCTCCGCGTCGGTGAACAGGCAGTCGATCTGCGACAGCTTGGCCAGCTCGATCATGGCAGGCCGGTTGAACTTGCTCGCATCGGCCGCGAGCCAGACCTCGCGCGCCTGCGCAATGATGGTCTGCGCCACCTTCACCTCGCGCAGGTCGAAGTCGCGCAGCGTGCCGTCGGCCTCGATGCTGGAGACGCCGATCAGCGCGATGTCGACCTTGAACTGGCGGATGAAGTCGACCGTCGCCTCGCCCACGATCGCGCGATCGCGCAGCCGCACCGAGCCGCCGGCCACGATCACCTCGCAGTTCGGGTTGTCGCTCAGGATCGTCGCCACATTGAGGTTGTTGGTGATCACGCGCAACCCCGTGTGCTGCAGCAGCGCCTTGGCGATGGCCTCGGTGGTGGTGCCGATGTTGAGGATCAGCGAGCAGTCGTTCGGCACCCGCGCCGCCACGGCGCGCGCGATGCGCGCCTTGCCTTCCGCATGCAGGTTCTCGCGCTGCTGGTAGCCGATGTTCTCGGTGGTCGAGCTCGGCACCCGCACGCCGCCGTGAAAGCGGCTGAGCAGTCCCTCGTCGGCCAGGCGCTGCACGTCGCGCCGCACCGTCTGGAGGGTCACGCCGAGCATGTCGGCCAGCTGTTCGACCGTGACCGAGCCGCGCGTGCGCACGGTGTTCAGGAGCTTGAGTTGTCTGGGATTCGAATTCACGCGAATGGAACAGAGCGCAGGGCGCGCTACTTTAGAACGAAAGAAAACGAATGGACGCAAGGGTTAACGAGTAGGAAAATCGCGCAATAAGGAACCAAAATGAAAAAAACCGAAACCGCCGCAAGCGAAGTTCGAACCATCCAATCCCAGACTGTGAGCGCAAGTCCCTCATCCTCGTCGGCCGCCGTGGCCGCCTGCGACGTGCTGATCGTCGGCGGCGGCATCAACGGCTGCGGCATCGCACGCGACCTGGCCGGCCGTGGCTGGCGCGTGCTGCTGTGCGAGAAGGACGACCTTGCGGCGCACACCTCTTCCTCGTCCACCAAGCTGATCCACGGCGGGCTGCGCTACCTCGAGTACTACGAGTTCTCGCTGGTGCGCAAGGCGCTGCAGGAGCGCGAGGTGCTGCTGCGCAGCGCTCCCCACATCATGTGGCCGCTTCGCTTCGTGATGCCGCACGATCCCTCGATGCGGCCGGCCTGGATGGTGAGGCTCGGTCTGTTCCTGTACGACCACCTGGCGCGGCGCGAGGTGCTGCCCGGCTCCCGCTCGGTCGACCTGCGCGCGCACGCGGCCGGTGCGCCGCTCAAGCCGCAGTTCAAGCGCGGCTTCGTGTACTCGGATGGCTGGGTCGACGATGCGCGGCTGGTGGTGCTCAATGCGCTCGATGCGCGCGCCAAGGGGGCCGAGGTGCTGACGCGCACGCGCTGCCTGAGCGCGCAGCGCGATGCCGATGGCTGGACCGCGGTGCTCGAGGGCCCGGCCGGGCGGCGTACGGTGCGCGCCCGCGCGGTGGTGAACGCGGCGGGGCCCTGGGCCGAGTCCTTTTTGCGCGGGGTTGCGCGGCCCGCGCAGGGCGAGGCGCTGGCCACCCGCCACCTGCGCCTGGTCAAGGGCAGCCACATCGTGGTGCCCCGCCTGTTCACCCACGACCACGCCTACATCTTCCAGAACCCCGACAAGCGGATCATCTTCGCGATCCCCTACCAGGACGCCTTTACGCTGATCGGCACGACCGACATCGAACTCAGTGGCGACGACCCCGGCGCGGCGCGCATCGGCGCGGACGAGATCGAATACCTCTGCACCCAGGCCAGCCGCTACCTGGAGAAGCCGGTCGTGCCGGCGGACGTGGCCTGGACCTACTCGGGCGTGCGCCCGCTGCTCGACGACGCCTCGGGCGATCCGTCAGCGGTGACGCGCGACTACATGCTCGAATCGAACACCGCCGCCGCGCCGCTGCTGTCGGTCTGGGGCGGCAAGATCACGACCTTTCGCAAGCTCTCCGAGGACGCGGCCGACGAGGTGGGCCGCATGCTCGGCGAATCGCGCGCGGCCTGGACCGAGGGCGCATTCCTGGCGGGCGGCGACCTGTCAGGCTGGATCGGCGGCGCCACCCGGCCCGACCAGGACTTCGAGCGCTTCGTGGCGGCGGTCCGCGCGAAGCATCCCTGGCTTGACGGTGCGCTGGCGCGCCGGCTCTCGCGCGCCTACGGCGCCCGCATTGCCACGGTGATCGGGGACGCGCAATCGATGAGCGACATGGGCCAGGCCGTCGCCCCCGGCCTGCACGAGCGCGAGCTGCGCTACCTGCAGGACGAGGAGTGGGCATGCAGCGGCGAGGACGTGCTGTGGCGGCGCTCCAAGCTGGGCCTGCACTACACGCCGGAAGAACGCGAACGTGTCGGTGCCTGGATTCAGCAGCAGGCCCGCACCCCCAGGCAGCAGGAAGGAGTTGCATGCAGCTGACACTCGAGCGCGTCACCAAGAAGGTGGGTGCGCAGACCTGGCTCTACGAGCAGAGCATCGCGCCGAGGCACGGCGCGGTGACGGTGCTGCTCGGCGCCACGCAAGCCGGCAAGACCAGCCTGATGCGGCTGATGGCCGGGCTCGACACGCCCACCTCGGGCCTGGTCCTGGTCGACGGCAAGAACGTGACCGGCGTGCCGGTGCGCGAGCGCAACGTGGCGATGGTGTACCAGCAGTTCATCAACTACCCCTCGCTGCGCGTGGCCGAGAACATCGGATCGCCGCTGAAGCTGCGCGGCGAGAAGAACATCGAGGCGCGCGTGCGCGAGCTGGCGGACAAGCTGAGCATCGGCATGTTCCTCGACCGCTACCCGGCCGAGCTCTCCGGCGGCCAGCAGCAGCGCGTGGCGCTGGCGCGCGCGCTGGCCAAGAACGCGCCGCTGGTGCTGCTCGACGAGCCGCTGGTCAACCTCGACTACAAGCTGCGCGAAGGCCTGCGCGAGGAGCTCACGCAGCTCTTCGCCACCGGCGACTCGACCGTGATCTACGCCACCACGGAGCCCGGCGAGGCCTTGCTGCTCGGTGGCTACACGGCGGTCATGGATGCCGGCCAGCTGCTGCAGTACGGCCCCACCGCCGAGGTCTTCCACGCGCCGCAGTCGCTGCGCGTGGCGCGTGCCTTCAGCGACCCGCCGATGAACCTGCTGGCCGGGCGCGTGGCGACCGGCGGCGTGCAGCTGGCGGGCGGCCCGCTGGTGCCGGTGAAGTTGTCGCCTGGCGTCGATGGTGCCGTCACCATCGGCCTGCGCGCCAGCGCGCTGGACGTGCGCGCCGGCGAGGGCGATATCGCCATCCCGGGCAAGGTGGAGCTGGCCGAAATCTCGGGCTCCGACACCTTCGTGCACGTCAAGACCCTGGTGGGTGACCTGGTGGCCCAGCTGACGGGCGTGCACCGCTTCGAGCTCGGGGCGGCCATCACGCTCTACTTTCCGGCGACGCAAGCCTATGTGTTCGACGCCGCTGAACGGCTGGCCGTCGCGCCTGCCTGGCGCAGACAAGGAGCCTGACCGTGGCACGCATCGACCTCGACCTGGCCCATGCCTACCGGCCCAACCCCACGCAGGACAGCGACTATGCGCTGCTGCCGCTCACGATGAGCTTTCGCGACGGCGGCGCCTACGCCTTGCTCGGCCCATCGGGCTGCGGCAAGACCACCATGCTCAACATCATCTCGGGGCTGCTGGTGCCGTCGCGCGGCACGGTCAGCTTCGACGGGCGCGATGTCACGCATGCGTCGCCGCAGGAACGCAACATCGCGCAAGTGTTCCAGTTCCCCGTGATCTACGACACCATGACCGTCGCCGAGAACCTGGCCTTTCCCCTGCGCAACCGCAAGCTGCCGGCCGAGCAGATCAGGAAGCGCGTGGGCGAGATCGCCGAGATGCTGGACATGAGCGGCCAGCTCAACCAGCGCGCCGCCGGGCTTGCGGCCGATGCCAAGCAGAAGATCTCGCTGGGCCGCGGGCTGGTTCGCAGCGATGTGTCGGCCGTGCTCTTCGACGAGCCGCTGACGGTGATCGACCCCAACCTCAAGTGGCAGCTGCGGCGCAAGCTCAAGCAGATCCACCGCGAGCTCAAGCTCACGCTGATCTACGTCACGCACGACCAGGTCGAGGCGCTGACCTTCGCCGAGGAGGTGATGGTCATGACGCGCGGCAAGGCGGTGCAGGTGGGCAGCGCCGACGCGCTCTTCGAGCGGCCGGCCCATACCTTCGTCGGGCATTTCATCGGCTCTCCGGGGATGAACTTCCTGCCGGTGCAGAGCAGCGGCTGGTCGCTCGAGGTCGCCGGCATGCGGCTCACGACGCAACGCACGCTGCCCGAGGGCGCGCTCAAGCTGGGCATCCGCCCCGAGTACGTCACCCTGGCCGAGCCGAACGCGGCCGGTGCGCTGGCAGCGACCGTCGTGCAACTGCAGGACGTGGGCACGCACCAGATGCTGACGGCGCGGGCGGGGGAGAGCGTGATCAAGGCGCGGCTCCCATCCGACGCGCAGGCCCCGGCAGCGGGTGAGCCGGTCTGGCTGAAAGTGGTGGACGCGCACACCTGCTTCTACCGCGATGAGGAGCTGGTGGCATGAGCGCAGCGCAGAACCGCTTCAAGCAAGCTCGCGTCCCCTTGGGGGGCAGCGAGGACACGAAGTGCCGAGCGTGGGGGCAGACATGAACGGAACAACGAAGCCGATCAACCAGAAGGCCTGGTGGCTGGTGCTGCCGGTGCTGCTGTGCGTGGCCTTCTCGGCCATCGTGCCGCTGATGACGGTGGTCAACTATTCGGTGCAGGACATCATCTCGCCCGAGCGCCGCGTGTTCGTGGGCACCGAATGGTTCGCCTCGGTGATGCGCGACGACGAGCTGCATGCGGCGCTCTGGCGCCAGCTCGGCTTCTCGCTGGCGGTGCTGCTGGTGGAGATCCCGCTCGGCATCTGCCTGGCGCTCTCGATGCCGGCAACGGGGTGGAAATCATCCGCCGTGCTGGTGATCGTCGCGCTGTCTCTGCTGATTCCGTGGAACGTGGTCGGCACCATCTGGCAGATCTACGGCCGCGCCGACATCGGCCTGCTCGGCTGGACGCTGCAGAAGCTGGGCATCGACTACAACTACACCGGCAGCGCCACCGATGCCTGGATCACGGTGCTGGTGATGGACGTCTGGCACTGGACGCCGCTGGTGGCGCTGCTGTGCTTTGCCGGGCTGCGCTCCATCCCGGACGCCTACTACCAGGCCGCGCGCATCGACGGCGCCAGCCGCTTCGCCGTGTTCCGCTACATCCAGCTGCCCAAGATGCGCGGCGTGCTGATGATCGCGGTGCTGCTGCGCTTCATGGACAGCTTCATGATCTACACCGAGCCCTTCGTGCTCACCGGTGGCGGCCCGGGCAACGCCACCACCTTCCTGAGCCAATACCTCACGCAGAAGGCCGTGGGGCAGTTCGACCTGGGCCCGGCGGCGGCGTTCTCGCTGATCTACTTCCTGATCATCCTGCTGTTCTGCTTCGTGCTCTACAACTGGATGCAGCGGGTCGGCACGCAGACGGTGGAGGAGCCGCAATGAGCGCCGCGCCGGGCCGCCCCAAGCAAGCTCGGCCTTGCAGGCCGCGCTGCTGCCAGACGCAGCAGCTCTTCGGGCTGTCCATGCCTGCGCAGGCAGGCATGGAGCCGCAGCCCTCAGCCCCCTCGGGGGGCAGCGATGACACGAAGTGCAGAGCGCGGGGGCTTGAATGATGAACGAACGGAGATTCCGCAAGCGCAGCATCTTCCTGCTGCTGTACATCCTGTTCGCCCTGTTGCCCATCTACTGGATGGTCAACATGAGCTTCAAGACTAACGAGGAGATCCTTTCGAGCTTCTCCTTCTTCCCGCAGCAGTTCACCTGGGCCAACTACGCGCGCATCTTCACCGACGAGTCCTGGTACTCGGGCTACATCAACAGCCTGATCTACGTGGGCATCAACACCGTCGTGTCGCTCACGGTGGCGCTGCCCGCGGCCTATGCCTTCTCGCGCTATTCGTTCCTCGGCGACAAGCATGTCTTCTTCTGGCTGCTGACCAACCGCATGACGCCGCCGGCGGTGTTCCTGCTGCCGTTCTTCCAGCTCTACACCACCGTCGGGCTGATGGACACGCACCTGGGCGTGGCGCTGGCGCACCTGCTCTTCAACGTGCCGCTGGCGGTGTGGATCCTGGAAGGCTTCATGAGCGGCATCCCGCGCGAGATCGACGAGACGGCCTACATCGACGGCTACTCCTTCCCGCGCTTTTTCCTCACCATCTTCCTGCCGCTGATCAAGGCCGGTGTCGGGGTCGCTGCCTTCTTCTGCTTCATGTTCAGCTGGGTCGAGCTGCTGCTCGCGCGCACGCTGACCAGCGTGAACGCCAAGCCCATCGTGGCGACGATGACGCGCACGGTGAGCGCGTCCGGCATGGACTGGGCGACGCTGGCGGCCGCGGGCGTGCTGACGATCGTGCCGGGCGCGATCGTGATCTGGTTCGTGCGGCACTACATCGCGAAGGGGTTCGCGATGGGGCGGGTCTAGGTGGGAAAGGAGTTCGGAATGCTCGAATGGATGGTCTGGACCACCCCGGTGGCCGTTTTCTTCAGCTGCATCGCGCTGATGCTCGTCGGCATGACGGTATGGGAAGTCAAGTCGCCCACCACCTTGCGCCGCGGCTGGCTGCCGCTGGAGACCACGCGCGGCGACCGGCTCTTCATCGGCCTGTTGATCGCGGCCTACATCAACCTGATCTTCATCGGCCTGGCCGGCAAGTTCCAGGAATGGCTCGAGCTGCAGGCCGAGCCGTCGATCTGGATCAGCTTCGTTCTGTCGATGCTGGTGCTGGCGCTCGTCATGCGCAAGGGCTGAGCACACTTTCATTTCACGCTGTCCGGCTCTCCGCTTTCCCGGGGCCGGGATCTGCACAACACCGGGAAGCACCTAGAGGAGACATCCATGAAGATTCGCTACACAGCACTGGCACTGGCAGCGGCGGCGCTCGCCATGCAGAGCGCCTCGGCCGGCGAAGCCGAGGCCAAGAAGTGGATCGACAGCGAATTCCAGCCGTCGACCCTGAGCAAGGACCAGCAGACCGCGGAGATGAAATGGTTCATCGACGCCGCGAAGAAGTTGCAGGCCAAGGGCGTGCGTGAGATCTCGGTGGTATCGGAAACGATCACCACCCACGAGTACGAGTCCAAGACGCTCGCCAAGGCCTTCGAGGAGATCACCGGCATCAAGGTCAAGCACGACCTGATCCAGGAAGGCGACGTGGTCGAGAAGCTGCAGACCTCGATGCAGTCGGGCAAGTCGATCTACGACGGCTGGATCTCCGACTCCGACCTGATCGGCACGCACTACCGCTACGGCAAGGTCATGAACCTGACCGACTACATGGCGGGCAAGGGCAAGGAATACACCAACCCCGGCCTGGACCTGAAGGACTTCATCGGCACCAAGTTCACCACGGCGCCCGACGGCAAGCTCTACCAGCTGCCCGACCAGCAGTTCGCCAACCTGTACTGGTTCCGCGCCGACCTGTTCGCGCGCCCGGACCTGAAGGAGAAGTTCAAGGCCAAGTACGGCTACGACCTGGGTGTGCCGCTCAACTGGAGCGCCTACGAGGACATCGCCGAGTTCTTCAGCGTCGACGTGAAGACCATCGACGGCAAGCCGATCTACGGCCACATGGACTACGGCAAGAAGGATCCGTCGCTGGGCTGGCGCTTCACCGATGCCTGGCTCTCGATGGCCGGCACCGCCGACATCGGGGCGCCCAACGGGCTGCCGATCGACGAATGGGGCATTCGCGTGGCCGACGACAAGTGCACGCCGGTGGGCGCCAGCGTGTCGCGCGGCGGCGCGACCAATTCGCCGGCGGCGGTCTACGCGCTCACCAAGTACGTCGACTGGATGAAGAAGTACGCGCCGCGCGAAGCCACCGGCATGACCTTCGGCGAGGCCGGCCCGGTGCCCGCGCAGGGCCAGATCGCGCAGCAGATCTTCTGGTACACCGCCTTCACCGCCGACATGACCAAGCCCGGGCTGCCCGTCGTCAACGCCGACGGCACCCCCAAGTGGCGCATGGCACCCGGCCCGAACGGCCCGTACTGGAAGCAGGGCATGCAGAACGGCTACCAGGACGTGGGCTCGTGGACCTTCTTCGCCGCCCACGACGAGAACCGCACCGCGGCCGCCTGGCTCTATGCGCAGTTCATCACCGCCAAGACCACTTCGCTGAAGAAGACCATCGTGGGCCTGACGCCGATCCGCGAGTCCGACATCCAGTCCAAGGCCATGACCGACATGGCGCCGAAGCTGGGCGGCCTGGTCGAGTTCTACCGCAGCCCCGCGCGCGTGGCCTGGTCGCCCACCGGCACCAACGTGCCCGACTACCCCAAGCTGGCGCAGCTCTGGTGGAAGAACGTGGCCGAAGCGGTGACGGGCGAGAAGACGCCGCAGAAGGCGATGGACAACCTGGCCGACGAGATGGACAACGTGATGGCCCGCCTGCAGCGCGCCGGCATGGCCAAGTGCGCGCCCAAGCTCAATGCCAAGGGCGATCCCAACAAGTGGCTGAGCGACCAGCACGCGCCGTGGAAGAAGCTGGCCAACGAGAAGCCGAAGGGCGAGACCATCGACTACGAGAAGCTGCTGACGGCGTGGAAGGAAGGCAAGGCGCGCTGAGCGTCCCATCGTTCCTGCAGGGGCTGCCGTGCCTTGGGCACAGCAGCCCTTTTTGCTTTGGGGTCGGCGGCTTTGCTAGCCTCGCGCCAT
This sequence comes from Variovorax sp. RA8, assembly GCF_901827175.1. NCBI lineage: Bacteria > Pseudomonadati > Pseudomonadota > Betaproteobacteria > Burkholderiales > Comamonadaceae > Variovorax > Variovorax sp. RA8. Next base: position 3,091,477 of record NZ_LR594662.1, read on the forward strand.
GCTCGGACGACGCGAATTCATCCTCCTGCCCGCGGCCCTGCTCGGCAGCGCCCATGCCCAGCAAGGCGAAGACGCGATGGCCGAGCGCTTGCGCGCCGGCCGCTGTGCACTGCTGTGGCGGCATGCGCAAACCACAGGGGGCATCGGCGATCCAGCGGGCTTCAGGCTGGACCAGTGCGGCACCCAGCGCAACTTGAGCGATGCCGGTCGGGCGCAGGCCCGGGCCGCCGGCGAATGGTTCCGCAGCCGCGGCCTGCGGCCGCTTGCCGTGCGCTCCAGCGCGTGGTGCCGGTGCAAGGACACGGCGGACCTGGCGTTCGGGGCGCACGAGCCGTGGGCGCCGCTCAACTCGACATTCGGCAATGCGCGGGTCGCGCCCGAGAACCGGCAGCTGCTGCTGGATGGGCTGGCGCGCATTCCGGCCGGTGCCTTCGAGGCGTGGGTCACGCACCAGGTGAACATCACGGCCTTTACCGGCGAGTCGGTAGCGATGGGCGAGGCCGTGGTAGTGGACCGCGCCGGCCAGATCGTGGCGCGCGGAGGCTTCGGCACCTGATCAGCCGATCGCGCGCTGCAAATTGACGCGGGCCTGGGCTTCGAGCCGCGCGCGGATCGACGGCGTGAGGTAGAGCGGGTCGCGTGCGAGGAAGCTGCCGAGGATCTGGCGCCGCCGGGGCTCGAAGACGCCGGGCGGCACGTGCGCGTACTCGAAGCGGATCTGCTGCTCGTACTCGGCGAAGCGCGGCGCCGGCGCGCCGAGGATCGACAGGTCGATGTCGACCAGCAATCGCGCATCGGCTTCCTCGGGCTGCGCCTGGTGACGCGTGGCCAGCACCAGCGCGTGCACGCGCTGCACCGCGTCGGCTTCCACGCCTGCATCGCGCAGTGCCTGCTGCGCCCAGTCGGCGCTGCGTTCCTCGTTGTCGTGGCGGTGGATGTCGTAGATGGCGTCGTGGAACCAGAGCGCCAGCGCGATCTCGGCAGGGCGCCTTGCATGGCTGCGCTCGAGCGCCAGGCTTTCGAGGCATTCGTCCAGGTGCTGCAGCGTGTGGTATGCGCGATGCGGCTCGCTGTAATGTGCGAGCAGCGCATCGAGGAGCGCGGCGTCGGGCGCTTCCACGCCGAGCACGTCCCAGGCGTCGGCCCATGCGGAGCGCCGCGCATCGGCCTGCATCAGTTCTCCATTGCGGCGCGCACCTCGCGCCCCAGATCGATCACCGACATCGCGTAGTAGCTGCTCCAGTTGTAGCGCGTGATGACATAGAAGTTCTTCGTGCCCGCCACGTAGGTGGGTTCATCGTCGCCGTTCTGCAACTCGATGAGCGCCAGCAGTCCCTTGTGTCGCAGCGCCTCGGCCTCGAGCACCGCGCCGCCGGCGACGAAGGCGTCGGCGCTGAAGGTGGGCAGGATGTCGGGCGCCAGCAGCACGTCTTTCTTGAGCCGCGCCGGGTCGAAGCTCACCGGGTAGATCGACGGCATGCCGGGCTGCCAGCCGAAGCCCTTGAAGTAGCTGGCCACCGAGCCGATCACGTCGGCCGGGTTGTTGACCAGATCGATGCGGTCGTCGCCATCGAAGTCGATCGCGTACTTGGCGATGCTGCTGGGCATGAACTGGGGCATGCCCATCGCGCCGGCATAGCTGCCCACCGGCACCATCGGGTCTTCGGCGGTGCGGCTCTCGGTGCTGAGGAAGCTTTCGAGCTCGCTGCGGAAGAAGGCCTGGCGCTCCGCCGCGCGCGGATGGGCCTGCGGGAAATCGAAGGCCAGGGTGGCCAGCGCGTCGATCACGCGGAAGTTGCCCATGTTGCGGCCGTAGATGGTCTCGACCCCGACGATGCCGACGATGATTTCCGCCGGAACGCCGTACTCGGCCTCGGCCCGCGCCAGCGTGGCGGCATTGGCACGCCAGAAGCGCACGCCGGCGGCGATGCGTACCGGGTCGATGAAGCGGCTGCGGTAGACGCGCCAGTTCTTCGCCGTGCCGCGAGGCGCCGGCACCATCAGGCGCGGCACGTTGGGCAGGAAGCGCGCGTTGCCGATGGTGGTGCGCACCCAGGCGCGGTCGAGATCGCGCCGCGCGGCCACGTCGTCGGCGAACTGCATCGCGTCTGCGCGCGTGGCGTAGGGCGTTTCGCCGCGCACGACTTTCTGGGCCAGGGCGGGGAGGGAGGGGAGGGCGGCGCCCAGCAGGACGAGGGCCAGCGAGAAAACAGTCGGGAGAAGGCGTCGCATGGGTTCCGATTGTGCAGCCCGTGCGCAAGGCCCCGGCGCACGACACATGTGGTTTCAGCGCGGCCAGGCGAGATGCCGGAACTCCGCGCGCAGGGCGGGCAGCGTGAGGTCGGGCGCGGCGGCGTAGCGCTGGACCTCGAGCCGCAGCAGCCAGTCCTGCACGGCCTGCGAGCCGTTTCCGAAGCGCTCGGCGAGTTGCTTCGCCATCTGGCGCGGCGGTGTGCCCTCGGGCAGTTCGATGCCGGCCTGCGCGAGGCGCGTGCGTGCCTGGCCGAGCAGCCTCAGCCACGGGTCGTGGCGGCTGCGCTCCCACAAGGTCCAGCCGGCGCCGCCGAGGCTGGCCAGGACCAGCAGCGCCAGCAGCACGGTCGCGAGGTCCTGCAGGCTCGGCGCGTCGAAGCCCAGGTGTTTCAGCAGGTCGAGCTGGCGGCTTTGGGTGTAGCTGAGCACCCATTGGTTCCAGCCGTTGTTCAGCGCCTCCCAGGCGGCGCGCAGGTTCTGGGCCAGGGTCGGGCTCATGGCGCCCACCGCGCCGGCGAACAGGCCCGGCTGCGGGACGAGGCGTTGGAACTGGCCGACGCGGTCCGGCGAGACGGCGCCGGTCGGGTCGACCCGCACCCAGCCCGTGTTCTCCTCCCACACCTCGGCCCAGGCATGGGCATCGCTGTGGCGCAGGGTCCAGTAGTTGTCGAGGCCGTTGATCTCGCCGCCCTGGTAGCCGGTCACGATGCGTGCCGGGATGTCGAGCGCACGCATCAGCACCACGAAGGCCGAGGCGATGTGCTCGCAGAAGCCGGCTTTCCGGTCGAACCAGAATTCGTCCGCGGTCTCGTCGCCGTAGATGCCGGGCTCCAGCGTGTAGCTGTAGCCGCCGGTGCGCAGCCGCCGCAGCGCGGCCTGCACGAAGGCTCCGGTGTTCGCGCTCGCCAGGGCGGGATCGCTCTTCATCTGCGCGGCCAGCGCGACGGTGCGCGGGTTGGAGCCCGCAGGCAGTGCCACGTAGGGGCGCAGGGCGAGGCCGCGGCGCTGCGGGCCGCTCTGGAACTGCGTGTAGCTCTCGGCGCGGTAGCGCACCAGGTCGCTGATCGGCCGGTTTGCCAGCCATTGCAGGTCGGCGGTGCCGAAGAGCTCGTAGCCCGGCAGCTCCGGCCTCTGCGGCGTGGCATCGAGCGTCAGCAGCCACGCCCGGTTGCTGGGCTCCAGCGTGACCTGGTAGCCGATGGGCTGGCCCTGCACGCGCACGTTCTGGGCGCCGCGCGTGAGCAGCGGCGAAGCCGTCCATTCCCGGCCGTCGAAGCGCGACAGCACCGGGCCGCGGAAATACAGGTCGCGCTGCGCCGGCACGCGGTCGCCGTCGAACTTGATGCGCGCGGCGATGCCGTCGTCGAGCGCGAGCTGCGCGATGCTGCCCACGCGCATCGTGTTCGACAGGCCGCTGCGCCCGGCCATGGCATCGCTGGGCGTGCCCCACAGCGGCGCCATGCGCGGGAAGAGCAGGAACAGCACCAGCATGATCGGCGCGCCGAGCAAGGCCATCCACCCGGCGGTGCGCGCCGCCTGCATCAGCGGCGGCCGGCCGACCGGCATGTGGGCGTTGACCAGCGCCGTGAGCAGGCCCAGCAGTGCGAGCAGCATGGCGAAGGCCGTCAGCAGCGACTGCGAGTAGAAGAAGTTCGTGAGCATCGTGAAGAAGCCCAGGAAGAAGACCACGAATGCATCGCGGCGCGCCCGCAGCTCGAGCGTCTTGAGCGCCAGCAGGATCACGATGAGCGTGACGCCGGCGTCGCGGCCCAGCAGGGTGCGATAGGTGGCGAAGGTGGCGAGCAGCGTGACCGCGAGCAGGCCGGCGCGCCACCACTTGCTGGGCAGCGGGCGGGCCTGCACCGCCAGGCTGCCGCGCCAGAGCAGCACCACGGCGGCGAGCGTGCTGCACCACCAGGGGATGTTGCGCAGCTGGGGCAGGAGGATGAGGGCGATCACGCCCAGCAGGAAGAGCGTGTCCCTGGCTTCGCGGGGGAGCGACTGGAGCCTGGCTGCGAGCTTCATGTTGTCAACAGAGTGCCAGCATTTCGAGGCAGCGTCGCCTGTGCGCCTCGCCCTGTGACGGCGCGACGGTCCGCCCCGCGACGCGCAAGCCGTAGTCCGCGCCAAGCCGGTCGGCCATCAGCACCCACGCGCAAAGCCGCGACAGGCGGCTCTCGGGGTCCGCCAGCCCCGTGGCCTGGGCATCCAGCCAGAGTTCGTGCCGCTGCGCCTGCTGCGTATCGCGGCTCACCAGGTCTTCAGACCCCGCGGCCTGCGCCTGCGCGGCCCGCTTCCAGACCACGAGCTTCAGCGGATCGCCGCGCCGGTAGGCGCGCACGCCGTCGTACTCGCCGGCCACGCTGGCGCGCAGCGCGGAATTGGCGGCCTGGCCGGCCAGCGGTTCGCCCGGCGGCAGCGGCGGCGGGTGCGGCTCGGGCGCGGGATAGACCAGCACCTGCGAGGCCGGCCGCCACACGGTCCAGACGCGGAAGGTGCCGAGCGGGAAGCGGGTCTCGGCGGTGAGCGTGGGGACCGGATGAAGCCCGCGGCGATCGGGCTGGAACGCCACCTCGACGATGGAGCTGCCCTCCGCGGGCACGTCGCTCCACGCCCACTGCCCACTGTGGCGCACCGCCAGCCCGATGCCGTAGCGCGTGCTGCGCCGCTCGTTCTGCAGCACCACGCGAACCACGGCCGCGGCGCCCGCGAACTGCGGCTCGGGCGGCATCAGGCGCAGCCCGAGCCCGCGCAGTGTTCCGTGGCCCACGTGCATGCCGACCGCCACGCTGCCGGCCAGCAGGAAGGTCAGCAGATAGCCCAGGTTGAGCTGGTAGTTGATCGAGCCGATCAGCAGCAGCAGCAGCGTGGCGGCCAGCATCCAGCCCGCTTTGGTCGGCACGATATACACGTTGCGCTGGGTCAGCTCCAGCGTGTCGGAGGGCGGCCGGCGCGACAGGAACCAGCCGTCGATGCGCGAACGGACCGGGACGAAGAGGCGCGCAGCCGGGTTCACGGCAGGGGAACGGCGGCGATCATCGCGCGCACCTGCTCGGACGCGCCGCGCCCGGCATCGCCGACGGGCGTGAGCCGATGCGCGATGGTCTGCGGCAGCACGGCCTGCACGTCGTCGGGCGCCACGTAGTCGCGGTTGGCCAGCAGCGCCTGCGCCTTGGCGGCGCGCAGCACCGCGATGCCCGCACGCGGCGACAGGCCCTGCAGGAACCAGCGGCCCGAGCGGGTCGCGGCGATCAGGTCCTGCACGTAGTTCAGCAGGGGCTCGGCCGCATGCACCTGCAGCACGCGCTGCTGCAGCGCGGTGAGCTCGCCGGCAGTCAGCAAGGCCGGCAGGCCGGCCAGCATCTCGCGGCGGTCGGCGCCGGCCAGCAGCTCGCGCTCGGCCGCGCGGTCGGGGTAGCCCAGCGAGATGCGCATCAGGAAGCGATCGAGCTGCGATTCGGGCAGCGCGAAGGTGCCCAGCTGGTCGTGCGGGTTCTGCGTCGCGATCACGAAGAAGGGGCTGGGCAGCGGGCGGGTCTCGCCTTCCACCGTGACCTGCTTCTCCTCCATGGCCTCGAGCAGCGCGCTCTGGGTCTTGGGGCTGGCGCGGTTGATCTCGTCGGCCAGCAGCACCTGGGCGAAGATTGGCCCGGGGTGGAAGACGAAGGCCTGCTGCCCGCGGTCGTAGATGGCCACGCCCGACAGGTCGCCGGGCATCAGGTCGGCGGTGAACTGGACGCGCGAGAACTGCAGCCCGAAGGTGTGCGAGAGCGCGTGGGCGAGGGTGGTCTTGCCGACCCCGGGCACATCCTCGATCAAGAGGTGGCCGCCGGCCAGCAGGCAGGCCACGCAATCGCGCACCTGCGCCTCTTTGCCCACGATCACCGTGTTAAGCTGACCGAGCAAACTGGCGAGCTTCGCGGCGACGTCCATTTTTGTATCCATATGCAAACAATACCGCAAGCCTTGCGGCCCCGTGCCGCATGAGGCTTACGACGCAGGTCGATCATGGGCAAAACCGGCTACTTCTCACACCGCGACTGCTGGAAGCATGACATGGGCGCGGGCCATCCCGAATGCCCGCAGCGGCTCGATGCCATCGAGGACCGCTTGCTCCTGACCGGCGTGGCCGATGCCCTCGAACGTGGCGATGTGCCGCTGGCGACCTTGCCGCAGATCACGCGGGCCCATGACGTCGAACACATCGAGCACCTGGAGGCCCTGCACCAGCGCCTCGTCGCCGACGAGCCTGCCGGCGGCCCCCGCCACGCGCAGCTCGACCCCGACACCGCGCTCATGCGCTTCACCATGCTGGCGGCGCGCCGCGCGGCCGGCGCGGCCATCGCGGCGACCGATGCCGTGATCTCGGGCGCGCTGGACAACGCCTTCTGCGCCGTGCGCCCGCCGGGCCACCATGCCTGCCATGACAAGGCCATGGGCTTCTGCTTCATCAACAACATCGCGGTGGGCGTGCGCCATGCGATCGAGGCGCATGGCCTGGAGCGTGTCGCGATCGTCGACTTCGACGTCCACCACGGCAACGGGACCGAGGACATCTTCAGCAACGATCCACGGGTGCTGATGGTGGGCATCTTCCAGCACCCCTTCTATCCGTACAGCGGCACCGACCACCCGGCGCCCAACATGCTCAACCTGCCGGTGCCGGCCTACACCAAGGGCATGGACGTGCGCGAGCTGATCGAGGCTTGCTGGATGCCGCGGCTGGAGGAATTCCGTCCGCAGATGATCTTCGTGAGCGCGGGCTTCGACGCGCACCGCGACGACGACCTGGGGCAGTTGCGGCTCAACGAGAACGACTTCGCCTGGATCACCGAGCGCATCCGCGACGTGGCGCGGCGCCATGCAGGGGGGCGCATCGTCTCGATGCTGGAGGGCGGCTACAACCTCGACGCGCTGGCCGCCAGCGTCGAGGCGCACGTGCGGGTGCTGGCAGACCTGTAGGCCGATGACACTGGACGACTTCCGCCAGCGGCTCAGCCAGATCCATGCCGGAACCCTCTGGGTCGAGATTGCCGCGCTGATCGCCTGCGTGGCGCTGGCCTGGGGCCTCTGCCGCTGGTTCGGCCGCGACCAGCCCAGGGAGTCGATCTGGTTCGGCGAACGCACCTTCGACGGACTGCTGTTCCCGCTGCTGGCGCTGCTCCTGACCGATCTCGCGCGTCGCTTCATGCTCGATTTCCAGCCGGTGCTGGTGCTGCGCATCGCGGTGTCGGTGTTCCTCTCGCTGGCTGTGATCCGCCTGGTCGCGCGTGTGCTGCGGGCCGTCTTCCCGAGTTCGGCACTGGTTCGGCTGGTCGAGCGCACCGTCTCCTGGCTGGCCTGGGTCGCCGCGGTGTTGTGGATCGTCGGCCTGCTGCCGGCGGTGCTGGCCGAGCTCGATGGCATCACGCTTTCGTTCGGCAAGAACCACGTCAGCCTGCGCACCATTCTCGAGGGCGTGCTGTCGGCGGGCGTCGTGCTGGTGATCTCGCTGTGGATCGCGTCCACCCTCGAGAACCGCGTCCTGCGCACGGCGGTGACCGACCTGTCGATGCGCAAGGTGGCCTCGAACGCCATCCGCGCCTTCCTGCTGTTGATCGGCCTGCTGTTCGCACTGTCGGCAGTGGGCGTGGACCTGACCGCGCTCTCGGTGCTGGGCGGCGCCGTGGGCGTCGGCCTGGGCTTCGGCCTGCAGAAGCTCGCGGCCAACTACGTGAGCGGCTTCGTGATCCTCCTGGAGCGCTCGATCCGCATCGGCGACAACGTGAAGGTCGACGGCTTCGAGGGACGCGTCACCGACATCAAGACCCGCTACACGCTGGTGCGGCAGGGCAATGGGCGCGAGTCGATCGTACCCAACGAGTCGCTGATCACGAGCCGGGTGGAAAACCTCTCGATGTCCGACCTCAAGTTCAACCTCACGACCAGCATCGTCGTCGGCTACGACAGCGACGCCGCGCAGGTGCAGGCCATCCTGTGCGAGGCCGCCGCCGCGCAGCCGCGCGTGCTCCGCGATCCCGCGCCCGTGGCCTTCCTCACGAGCTTCGCTCCCGACGGGCTGGAGTTCACGCTCAATTTCTGGATCGCCGATCCGGACAAGGGCAAGGACAACGTGCGCTCGCCCATCAACATCGCCATCCTGGAGGGCCTGCGCAAGGCGGGGATCGACATTCCCTATCCCCAGCGCGTGCTGCGCGTCGAATCGTTACCACTTGGCGTGCCGTCTGCCGGCGAAGCTCGCCTATAATCGCAAAAAAGCACGACCGTTCGTTTTCCTGCGCCGCGGCGCCCCATGATTGAAATGAACAGTTCGCGCGGAGGCCGGCGCCTAGAATCTTCGGTTCCTCTGCACCCCCGGTTTTGCAATTCAATGGAGTCAAGCCAATGAAGGTCCTGGTCCCCGTCAAGCGGGTCGTCGACTACAACGTCAAAGTGCGCGTCAAGAGCGACGGCACCGGTGTCGATATCGCCAACGTCAAGATGAGCATGAACCCCTTCGACGAGATCGCCGTCGAAGAAGCGGTGAGGCTCAAGGAGAAGGGCGTGGTCACCGAGATCATTGCCGTGTCCTGCGGCGATGCCAAATGCCAGGAGACCCTGCGCACCGCCATGGCCATCGGCGCCGACCGCGGCATCCTGGTCGAAACCTCCGAAGAGCTCCAGCCCCTGGCCGTGGCCAAGCTGCTCAAGGCGCTGGTCGACAAGGAAGCTCCCCAGCTCATCATCCTCGGCAAGCAGGCCATCGACGACGACGCGAACCAGACCGGGCAGATGCTCGCCGCGCTGGCGGACCTGCCCCAGGCCACCTTCGCATCGAAGGTGGAAGTGAACGGCGACAAGGTCAACGTCACCCGCGAAGTCGATGGCGGCCTGGAAACCATCTCCCTCACGCTGCCCGCGGTGATCACCACCGACCTGCGCCTGAACGAGCCGCGCTACGTCACCTTGCCCAACATCATGAAGGCCAAGAAGAAGCAGCTCGACACCTTCAAGCCCGAAGACCTGGGCGTGGACGTCAAGCCGCGCCTGAAGACCCTGAAGGTGGTCGAGCCCCCGAAGCGCGGCGCCGGCATCAAGGTGCCCGACGTCGCCACGCTGGTGGACAAGCTCAAGAACGAAGCCAAGGTGATCTGAGGAGGAATCGACATGACCGTACTCGTTATCGCAGAACACGACCACGCCACCGTCAAGCCGGCGACCCTGAACACCGTGACCGCCGGCATCGCCTGCCAGAGCGGCGATGTGCACGTGCTGGTGGCCGGTGCCAATGCCGCCGAAGCCGCAGCCGCGGCCGCCAAGATCGCCGGCGTGGCCAAGGTGATCGCCGCCGACAGCCCGTCTCTCGCGGAAAACCTCGCGGAGAACGTGGCCGCCCAGGTCCTGGCCATCGCGAAGAACTACAGCCACATCCTGTTCCCGGCCACGGCCAACGGCAAGAACGTCGCGCCGCGCGTCGCAGCCAAGCTCGACGTGGGGCAGATCAGCGACATCACCAAGGTCGACAGCCCCGACACCTTCGAGCGCCCGATCTACGCGGGCAACGCCATTGCCACCGTGCAGAGCAGCGATGCGATCAAGGTCGTCACCGTGCGCACCACCGGCTTCGACGCGGCCGCTGCCACCGGTGGGAGCGCCACGGTGGAGAACGCCGAAGGCGTGGCCGATTCGGGCAAGAGCAGCTTCGTCGGCCGTGAAGTCACCAAGAGCGAGCGCCCCGAGCTCACGGCAGCCAAGATCATCGTCTCGGGCGGCCGTGCCTTGGGCAGCGCCGAGAAGTTCACCGAGGTGATGGCACCGCTCGCCGACAAGCTCAACGCGGGCCTGGGCGCCAGCCGCGCCGCGGTGGACGCGGGCTACGCCCCGAACGACTGGCAAGTGGGCCAGACCGGCAAGATCGTGGCGCCGCAGCTCTACATTGCCTGCGGCATCTCGGGTGCGATCCAGCATCTGGCAGGCATGAAGGACTCGAAGGTGATCGTGGCGATCAACAAGGATCCGGAAGCACCGATCTTCAGCGTGGCCGACTACGGGCTCGAGGCGGACCTGTTCACGGCGGTGCCGGAGCTGGTCAAGGCGCTCTGAGCACCTTCCACAAACCGACCGTCGAAGCAACCAGGGCATCGTTCGCGATGCCCTTTTCATATCTGCTGCATTGGAGACAGCCATGAGCTACACCGCCCCCGTCAAGGACATGCTCTTCGACATCGAGCATCTCGCCGACATCGCGCAGGTCGCGCGGATGCCAGGCCTCGAGGACGCCGGCCTCGAGACCGCGCAAGCCGTGCTCGAGGAGTGCGCGCGCTTCAACCAGGACGTCGTCGCGCCCCTCAATTTGGCGGGCGACAGGCATCCCTCGACGTTCAAGGACGGCAAGGTCGCCACCACCCCCGGCTTCAAGGAGGCCTTTGCGCAGTACGCGGCGGGCGGCTGGCAGGGGCTGCAGCACCCGGCCGAGTTCGGCGGCCAGGGCCTGCCCAAGACCATCGGCGCGGCCTGCGGCGAGATGCTCAACTCGGCCAACATGAGTTTTGCGCTGTGCCCGCTCCTGAGCGATGGCGCCATCGAGGCGCTTCTCACCGCCGGCTCGGACGAGCTGAAGGCAGCCTATCTCGAAAAGCTGGTGAGCGGCCAATGGACCGGCACCATGAACCTGACCGAGCCGCAGGCCGGCAGCGACCTCGCGATGGTGCGCACCCGCGCCGAGCCGGCGCCCGACGGCAGCTACAGGATCTTCGGCACCAAGATCTTCATCACCTACGGCGAGCACGACATGGCTGAGAACATCGTGCATCTCGTGTTGGCGCGCGTGACCGGCGCGCCCGAGGGCGTGAAGGGCATCAGCCTGTTCGTGGTACCGAAGTTCCTGGTCAACCAGGGTGGTTCCCTCGGTGCGCGCAACGACGTGCATTGCGTCAGCATCGAGCACAAGCTGGGCATCAAGGCCTCGCCCACGGCGGTCCTTCAATACGGGGATCACGGCGGCGCCGTCGGTTACCTCGTCGGCCAGGAGAACCGCGGCCTCGAATACATGTTCATCATGATGAACGCGGCGCGCTATGCCGTCGGCGTGCAGGGCATCGCGATTGCCGAGCGGGCCTACCAGCAGGCGGTGGCCTATGCGAAGGAGCGGGTGCAGAGCCGCCCGGTGGACGGGTCGATGAACGCGAGCGCGCCCATCATTCACCACCCCGACGTCAAGCGCATGCTGATGACGATGCGCGCCTGCACCGAGGGGTGTCGCGCCATGGCGACCACCGCGGCGGCGGCCTACGACGCGATGCACCACCATCCCGATGCCGAGGCGCGCAAGCAGAACCAGGCCTTCTACGAATACATGGTGCCGCTGGTCAAGGGCTACAGCACCGAGATGAGCCTGGAGGTCGCATCGCTGGGCGTGCAGGTGCATGGCGGCATGGGCTTCATCGAGGAGACCGGCGCGGCGCAGTACCTGCGAGATGCCAAGATCCTCACCATCTACGAAGGCACGACCGCGATCCAGGCCAACGACCTCGTCGGCCGCAAGACGGCGCGCGACGGCGGCCAGGTCGCCAAGGCCATCGCCGCCCAGATCGAGAAGACCGAGGCCGAGCTCGCGAAGCGCGACAGTGCCGCCGCACGTGCAGTGGCCAAGCGCCTGGAGGCCGCGCGCGAGGCGTTCGTCGACGTGGTCGAGTTCGTCGCCGGCCGGACCAAGGCCTCGCCCAATGCGGTGTTCGCCGGCAGCGTGCCCTACCTGATGCTGGCGGGCAACCTCGTCGCAGGCTGGCAGCTCGCACGCTCGCTGCTGGTGGCAGAGGACCAGCTCAAGGCAGGCAACGACGTCGCCTTCATGCAGGCCAAGATCGCCACCGCCCGCTTCTATGCCGAGCACATTCTCATCAAGGCACCGGGACTGCGCGACAGCATCGTCGACGGGGCGGAGAGCGTGACCGCGTTGGCGATCGAGGCCTTCTGAAATCGGACAGCCGGCTGTCCGCTCCCGCTTTCAACAACCTTCAAGAGACGACCGAACCATGTCCAAGCTCCCTTCCGTGCTCGCCAACCTCCCGTTGCCGATCATCGGCTCGCCGCTGTTCATCATCAGCAACCCCAAGCTCGTGATCGCGCAATGCAAGGCCGGCATCGTGGGGGCGATGCCCGCGCTCAATGCGCGCCCGGCCGCGCAGCTGGAAGACTGGCTGGCCGAGATCACCGAGGAACTCGCAGCACACGACAAGGCGAACCCGGACCGGCCCGCCGCGCCCTTCGCGATCAACCAGATCGTGCACAAGAGCAACGACCGGCTCGAACACGACATGGAGATGGTCGTGAAGTACAAGGTGCCGATCGTCATCACCTCGCTGGGTGCGCGTACCGACGTCAACGACGCTGTCCACAGCTACGGGGGCGTGACGCTGCACGATGTCATCAACAACGCCTTCGCCCGCAAGGCGATCGAGAAGGGCGCCGACGGCATCATCGCGGTGGCGGCCGGCGCCGGCGGGCATGCGGGCATCAAGAGCCCCTTCGCGCTGGTGCAGGAGATCCGCCAGTGGTTCGACGGACCCATCGCGCTGTCGGGCGCGATCGCAACCGGCGGCGCGGTGCTGGCGGCGCAGGCCATGGGCGCCGACTTCGCCTACATCGGCACCGCCTTCATCGCGACCCAGGAGGCGCGCGCGAGCGACGAGTACAAGCAGGCCATCGTCGACGGCAACTCCGACGACATCGTCTATTCGAACCTCTTCACCGGCGTGCATGGCAACTACCTCGCGCCGAGCATCGTGGCCGCGGGCATGGATCCGGCCAACCTGCCGCAGGGCGACCTGAAGACCATGAATTTCGGCGGCGGGGAGGGCAGCAAGACCAAGGCCTGGAAGGACATCTGGGGCTCGGGGCAGGGCATCGGGGCCGTCACCGAGGTCGGCACCGCCGCCGCCTTCGTCGAGAAGCTCAAGCGCGAATACCAGGAAGCGCGGCAACGCCTTGCCCTCTGATCAACGCATTGCCCTCTGATCCGGCCGCGGCGCGCGCGGTCGCCGTGCCTGCGGCCGCGGCGCGCATGCCGCTGCTCGACGTGGCAAAGGGGATCGCCTGCGCGCTGATCGTCGGGCATCACCTCGCGCGCTACGGCCCGCTGCCGGCCAGTGCCTCCACCCTGGCGCCGGCGCTTTTCGAATGGCTGGCCGACAACGGCCGCCTCGCCGTGCAGGTGTTCCTGGTGCTCGCGGGTTTCCTGGCGGCGGGCAGCCTCGCGCCCGATGGCGTGCTGCGCATCGACCGCCCCCTGCTGCGCGTGTTCCAGCGCTACGGCCGGCTCGCCATGCCCTACCTGGCGGCGCTCATCGCCAGCGTGCTGGCCGCGGCGCTGGTGCGGCCCTGGCTCGTCGACGAGGCCGTGCCGGCGGCGCCCGGCCTGGCGCAGCTGGTGGCGCACGGCCTGCTGCTGCAGGACCTGCTGGGCTACGAGGCGCTCTCCACCGGCGTGTGGTACGTGGCGATCGACTTCCAGCTCTTCGTGCTGGCGCTGATGGCCATCGGCCTCTCGGAACTGCTGCAGCGCCGCTGGGCGCTGGGCCCGGAGCGCTCGCGCTGGCTGGCAGTGGCGCTGGTGCTGGTGCTGGCCGCGGCCTCGCTTGCAGTGTTCAACCGCAACGAAGCGCTGGACGATACAGCGCTCTATTTCTTCGGCGCCTACGGCCTGGGCATGCTGGTGTTCTGGATCGGCCGGGCCACGCGGCGCAGCACCTGGCGGTTCGCCGTGGCGCTGCTGGTGCTGGTCGGTGCCGCGGCCCTGGCGCTCGACTGGCGCAGCCGCATCGCGACGGCGCTGGTCACGGCGCTGCTGCTGGTGGTGGCACAGCGCCGCGGCGGCCTGGCGCTGGGTGCGTGGCCGCCGTTGCTGCGGCTGGGGCGCATCTCGTATTCGCTGTTCCTGATCCACTTCCCGGTGCTGCTGCTGGTGAGCGCGGTGGTGTCCCGGCTGGCACCCGTCGGGCCCTGGATCGGGCTGCTCGGCCTCATCGCCGCCTTCGGGCTGTCGATCGCCGCGGCGGCGCTGCTGTATCGCTGGGTCGAGTCGCGAGCGGTCACCTGGCCCAGGGTGCTGGCCCTGTTCGCCGGTCTGCTGGCCTGCGGGAGGATCACGGCGGGCTGAAGAGGCTCAGGGGCCGTTCGCCAGGGCGTCCTGGTAGTGGCGCGAGAAGGTCTGGGCGATCACTTCCCAGTCGTAGCGCTTGGCCCGCTGCTGGGCGGCCGCCGACATCGCGGCGCAGCGATCGCCGTCGAGGCCAGCGACCTCGCGCACCACCGCGGCGTCCGCCGCGCCCGCATCGAAGCCGAGGAAGAAACCGTTGACGCCGCGCTCGACGAAGCCGTTGATCGGCGCGATGTCGCGGCACAGCACGATCTTGCCCGCCGCCATCGCCTCGAGGATGCCGACGCCGAAGCCCTCGTATTCGCTGCCGGTCACGAACACGGTGCGCTGCTGCAGCTCGTGCATCAGCGCGGCGTCCTCGATGTAGGGGTGCAGCCGGACGGCGGCGTCGAGCTTCAGCGCATGGATCTGGTTCTGCAGTGGCTCGCGCAGGTTGTCGAAGTCCGGCCCGGCGATCAGCAGGTCGATCGCGATGCCCTGGTCGCGGGCCATGGCGACCGTGTCGATCACCGCGTCGATGCGCTTGTTGCGCGACCAGCGGCCCCAGTAGATCCATTTCGCCGGATCGGGTGTCCCGGTCAGCAGGCCCTGCTGGAACTTGGCATAGGCGATGCCGTTCTCGCACTTCTCGACGCGGTCCGAGAACTGGCTGAAGTACGCAGTGTCCGATTCGCTGGTCGCCAGGATCTTGCGGTAGTGCCGCAGCATAGAGCGCATCAGCAGGCGCTCGTGCAGCCACTTGATCGCCCGGTGCCTCGTCGTGTGGCGGAAGCCGCCATGTGTGCTCAGCACTGCGGGGATGTGCCGGCATTGCAGCAACACGTTGCCGGTGAGCATCATCAGCTGCGGGTCGTGCACGTGCAGCAGGTCATAGCCTGCAGCGAGGCGGCCGAAGTCGCGCGCATAGCCCGCCAGCCGGTTGCCGGCCACGGGCACGCGGTACACCTTCAGGCCGTCCACCTCGTCCACGGAGGGCTGCGCGAGCTTGGCCGAGACATGGGCCACGTCGACCTGCACGCCCGGACCCGAGGTGCGCACGGCCAGTTCGCGAACCACGGACTCGATGCCTCCCACCTGCGGAAAGTAGGTCGGCGTGATGGAAAGAACTTTCAATTTGGAGGCTCCGGCAGGGCGGTCACATTGGCGCTGTAGCTTAGCGGGTGCTGGCAGCCCGGCGGAAAAGCGTCCCGCCGGGGGCTTCGGCGCAACAGAATGCAGGGTGGTGCGTTATCCCTTAGACTTCAGGAAATTTCAGGAAATACTGAAATTACAAGAAACAAAGGCATGAACTTCTCCGCATCGTCCGCAAGCCTGAAGCGCCTGGCCCCGCTGCCGCGCGCGGCCAGCCTGGTCCAGGGCGCGGCGGCGTTGCTGTGGCTGCCGCAGGCCGCCTTGCTGGCCTGGGCCATCGATGGGCTGGCGAGGGGTGAAGGCATGCGGTCGGTGCTGTGGCCTGCGCTCGGCATCGTGCTGCTGGGCCTGTTGCGTGCCGTCTGCGAAGCCTGGGGCATGCGCCGCGTGTTCTCCGCCGCGCGGGCCGCACTGTCGGCACTGCGGGCGCAGGCCGCCGCCGCACTCGCCGCGCATTCGCCGCTGGATCGCGCGCGCCCGGCCTCGGGCCTGGCCGCCAGCACGATCGCAGAGCAGGCCGAGGCGGTGGTGCCCTACCTGGTGCGTTATGCCCCGGCACGCTGGCGCGCGGCGGTGGTGCCACTGCTGATCTTGCCGCTGGTCGCGGCCTATTCGTGGGTCGCGGCGGTGATCCTGCTGGTGGCGGCGCCGCTGATCCCGTTGTTCATGGCCATCGTGGGCTGGCAAGCCCGGTCCGCGAGCGAGGCGCACATGGTGGAGGCCGGCGGCATGCATGCCTTCCTGCTCGACCGCCTGCGGGGTCTGGCCAGCCTGCGCGCCCTCGGCGCCATCGATGCCACGGCGCTGCGGCTGGGCGAGGCGGCGCAGGGGCTGCGCCGGCGCACGATGGCGGTGCTGCGCATCGCCTTCCTGTCCTCAGCCGTGCTGGAGCTGTTCTCCGCGCTGGGGGTCGCGATGGTGGCGGCCTATGTGGGCTTCCACCTGCTCGGCACCTTCGAGTTCGGCACCTGGGGCCGGCGCCTGAGCCTGGGCGAGGGCCTGTTCGTGCTGCTGCTGGCGCCGGCCTTTTTCGAGCCCCTGCGCGAGCTGTCGGCCGTGTGGCACGACCGCGCGGCGGGCGAAGCGGCCCTCGCGGCGCTGGACCGGCTGGAGCAGGGCGAGACGGCGCTGCCCGGCGCGAACCCCGGACTGCCGGGCGCGGTGCGCGGCGTGGCGGGCGGTCCGCCGTCGGTGCTGCTGCGCGGGGTGCACCTCGCCCATGCCGGCGGCGGCACGGTCTTCGAGGGCCGCGACCTGCGCATTGCCGCGGGCGAGCACGTCGCGCTGATGGGCGCCAGCGGCTCGGGCAAGACGGCCCTGCTCAGCCTCATCGCCGGTCTGCTGCCGGCGCGGCAGGGGCAGGTCATGGTGGGCGGCGTCCTGCTCTCCGACCGGACGGTGGCCGCGCTGCGGCGCCGGATGGGCTGGATGGGCCAGAAGCCGCATGTGTTCGCGGGCTCGGTCGAGGCCAACGTCGCGCTGGGCCGGACCGGCGCGCAACCGGCGCAGGTCGAGGCCGCGATGCGCTTTGCCGCGCTCGACGCGGTGGCGCAGGCCCATCCGCGCGCCAGCCTGGGCGAGGGCGGCCGCGGCCTCTCGGGCGGCGAGGCGGCACGGCTGGTACTCGCACGGCTGGCCGTGAATCCGGAGGCCGACCTGCTGCTGGTGGACGAGCCCACGGCCCACCTCGACAGCGCGACCGCGGCGCATGTGGCCGAGTCGCTGATCGCGCTGGCCCAAGGCAAGACCCTGATCGTCGCCACCCACGACCCCGTGCTGGCCGCGCGGATGGACCGCGTCATCAGCCTCGATGCCGTGCCCGTGCAGGAGGCCGCATGACGAAGCGCTGGCGCGACCTGCGCACCGTCTGGCGCCCGCTGCTGGCCGCCGAGCCGCGCCGGCTGCTGCTCGGCGCGGTGCTGGCCGCGCTCACCGTGCTGATGGGCATGGGGCTGCTCGGCCTCTCGGGCTGGTTCATCACCGCGACCGCGCTGGCCGGCCTGCACGCGGCCACCGCCATCGTCTTCGACGTGTTCATGCCCTCGGCCGGCATCCGCCTGCTGGCCCTGGGCCGCACCGCGTCGCGCTATGGCGAACGGCTGCTGACGCACGACGCGACCTTCGCCGTGCTCGCCGCGCTGCGCGTGCGCCTGTTTCGCGGCTGGGCCCGGCCCGATGCGGCGCGCCAGCTGCTGGCGCGGCCGGCGCGCCTCCTGTTCCGGCTGAGCGCCGACATCGATGCGCTGGAGTCCTTCTACCTGCGCCTGCTGGTGCCCGCTGCCGCGGCGCTCGGCGCGGCGCTGCTGGCCGGGCTGGTGCTCGGCGCGATGAGCCCCTGGCTGGGCCTCTTGCTTGCGCTGTGGCTGCTCGGCGCCGGCTGGGGCATCGCATTCGTGCTCGCGCGCCGTGCCGGGCCGGCCGCCGTGCGCCGCGCGCAGGGCATGGAAAGCCTGCGTGCCCGGACGGCGGACCTCGTGGCCGGCCAGACCGAGCTGGTCATGGCGGGCCGCATCGAAGCCCAGCGCGAGGCGCTGGCCGTGGCCGACCGCCACCTGGCGGCGGCCGATCTGGCGCTGAACCGGCTCGAGGCCGGAGCCGGCATGGCCTACGCCCTGGTCGGCGCGCTGACGCTGGCGGCGGTACTGCTGGGCGTGGGCCTGCTGATGGACGAGGGCGCGATCGGCGCGCCGGCCGCCGCGCTGGCGGTCCTGGTCGCGCTCGGGGCCGTCGAGCCCTTCGCCGCCCTGCGCCGCGGCGCACTGGAGGCCGCACGCGGCTGGCTCGCGGCACGGCGCCTGGCCCCGCACATGGCGAGCGGCTCCGAGCCCATGCCCGCCCCGCCAGCGCCCGACGAAGGCCTGGCGCTGCAAGTGCGCGACTTGACGCTGGTTCATCCCGGCAGCCGCAGGCCTGCGCTGCAGCACGGCACTTTCAGCGTGGCCGCCGGCGAGCGCGTGGCCGTGATCGGCCCCAGCGGCGCGGGCAAGTCGACCCTGCTCGCCGCCGTCGCGGGCGAGCTGGCGCCCGCGGACGGCGAACTGCGCGCCCTGGCCACCTGCCTGCTGACGCAGCGCACCGACCTGTTCCAGGACAGCCTGCGCGACAACTTGCGGCTCGCCGACCCCTCGGCCGACGACGCGCGGCTGTGGTCCGTTGTGCAGGCGGCAGGGCTCGCCGACGAAGTGCGCGCCATGCCCTCGGGTCTCGACAGCATGCTTGGCGAAGGCGGCCTGGGCCTGTCCGGCGGCCAGTCGCGCCGGCTCGCCCTGGCGCGACTGCTGCTGCGAAACGTACCGTTCTGGCTGATCGACGAGCCCACCGAAGCGCTGGACACTGCCACCGCGCACGACGTGCTGCTCAGGCTGCGCGCCCAGGCCGCGGGCCGCACGCTGCTGATCGCCACCCACCTGCGGCGCGAAGCCGAGCTGGCGGACCGGCTGCTCGTCCTGCGCGCCGGTCGCATCGTGGCCGACCTGCGGCGCGGCACGACGGCCTTCGAGGCCGCAATGAGCGCCCTGCGGCCCGACTAGCAAGCGCAAGAAAACGAAAGGAAAGCCCCCCATGGACCTCGACATCGTCGCACTCTCACGGCTGCAGTTCGCACTGACGGCGCTCTACCACTTCCTCTTCGTGCCGCTGACCCTCGGGCTGGCGGTGATCGTCGCCATCATGGAGACGGTCTACGTGATGACCGGCCGCGTCATCTGGCGTGACATGACGAAGTTCTGGGGCCTGCTCTTCGGCATCAACTTCGCGATGGGAGTGGCCACCGGCATCGTCATGGAATTCCAGTTCGGCATGAACTGGAGCTACTACAGCCACTACGTCGGCGACGTGTTCGGCGCGCCGCTGGCCATCGAGGGGTTGATGGCCTTCTTCCTCGAGGCCACCTTCGTCGGCCTGTTCTTCTTCGGCTGGGACAAGCTCTCCAAGGTGGGCCACCTGGTCACCACCTGGGCCGTGGCGATCGGCTCCAACTTCTCCGCGCTGTGGATCCTGATCGCCAACGGCTGGATGCAGAACCCCGTGGGCGCCGCCTTCAACCCGCAGACCATGCGGATGGAGGTGACCGACTTCGCTGCGGTGCTCGCCAACCCCGTCGCGCAGGCCAAGTTCGTGCACACGGTGTCGGCCGGCTACACGGTCGCGGCCATCTTCGTACTCGGCGTGTCGGCGTGGTACGTGCTGCGCGGGCGGCACCTGCAGCTGGCCAAGCGCTCGATGACGGTGGCGGCCTCCTTCGGCCTCGCCGCTTCGCTGTCGGTCGTGGTGCTGGGCGACGAGAGCGGCTACCTCTCGACCGAGCACCAGAAGATGAAGCTGGCCGCCGTCGAGGCGATGTGGAAGACCGAGCCGGCGCCGGCTGCCTTCACCGCCTTCGGCTTCCCGGACCAGGCATCGCGGGAGACGCACTACGCCATCCACATCCCGGCCGTGATGGGGTTGATCGGCACCCGCTCGCTGACCACCGAGATCCCGGGCATCGACGACCTGGTGCACCGCGCCGAACTCAACATCCGCGTCGGCATTTCGGCCTACGACGCGCTGCAGCAGATCCGCGCGGCCGGCAGCGACGCCGCCGTGCCCGAATCGGCGCGCAAGATCTTCGAGGACAACGGCCATGCACTGGGCTATGCGCTGCTGCTCAAGCGCTACGTGGACGACCCGCGGCAGGCCACGCCCGAGCAGGTCGCCAAGGCCGCGCTCGACACCGTCCCGCCCGTGGCGCCGCTGTACTGGTCCTTCCGCATCATGGTCGGCCTGGGCATGTTCTTCATCCTGCTGACGGCGACTTTCTTCGTGCTGTCGGCACGGCGCAGGCTCGACGCGCATCCGTGGCTGCTCAAGCTGGCGGTGTTCGCGATCCCGCTGCCCTGGCTCGCGGCCGAGTGCGGCTGGATCGTGGCCGAGCTCGGCCGCCAGCCCTGGGTGATCGAGGGCGTGCTGCCCACCGCGGTGGCGGTGTCGAACCTGGGCGCCGGCACGGTGCTGCTCACCATCGCCGGCTTCACGCTGATCTACACCGTGCTCTTCGTGATCGAGATGAAGCTGATGCTCAAGTCGATCCGCAAGGGCCCCGAGGAACAGTCGGTGCCGCCGCCGGCCGCCTACCGCGCCGAGGCCGAACCGACCCTGCCGCCACGCACGCCGCTGGCCACTGCCGACTGAACGAAGGACGCACATCATGATCCTGCACGAACTCATCTCCTACGAAACCCTGCGCCTGGTCTGGTGGCTGCTGCTCGGCGTGCTGCTGATCGGCTTCGCCGTGACCGACGGCTTCGACCTGGGCACCAACATGCTGCTGCCCTTTGCCGGCCGCAACGATCTCGAGCGCCGGGTGATCATCAACAGCGTGGGCCCGGTGTGGGAGGGCAACCAGGTCTGGCTGATCGTCGGCGGCGGCGCGATCTTCGCGGCCTGGCCGCAGCTCTATGCCGTGTCCTTCTCGGGCTTCTACCTGGCGATGTTCGCGGTGCTGGTGCCGCTGATCCTGCGGCCGGTGGCCATCAAGTTCCGCAGCAAGCAGGAGGATGCGGGCTGGCGCGCACGCTGGGACTGGACGCTCTTCGTCACGGGCCTGGTCCCGTCGCTGATCTTCGGCGTGGCCCTGGGCAACGTGCTGCAGGGCGTACCCTTCCGGCTCGCGCCCGACATGCGGATCTTCTACGAGGGTTCCTTCTTCGGGCTGCTCAATCCCTTCGCCCTGCTGTGCGGCCTGGTTTCGGTGGCCATGCTGCTGATGCACGGCAGCGCCTGGCTGCAGCTGAAGGCGCAAGGGCCGGTGGCCGAGCGCGCACGCCGCTACGGCAGCGTGGCGGCGCTGCTCACGCTGGTGCTCTACGCGCTGGCGGGCCTGGTGCTGTGGTTCTGGATCGACGGCTACCGCGTGACCAGCGCGCTGCCCTCCGGCGGGCCTTCGAACCCGCTGCTCAAGACCGTGGCCCATCAACCCGGCGCCTGGTTCGCGAACTACGCGGCCCGTCCGTGGCTGTGGAGCGCGCCGGCCCTCGGCCTCGCGGGCGCGCTGCTGGCCTTCCTGGGGATGCGCATGCGGCGCGAAGTGCTGGCGCTGCTGGCCAGCGCGCTCGGCATCGTGGGCATCATCCTCAGCGTGGGCGCCTCGATGTTCCCCTTCATCCTGCCGTCGTCGCTCGACCCGCGCGCCAGCCTCACGGTGTGGGATTCCTCCTCGAGCCACCTGACGCTGTTCATCATGCTGGTGGTCACCGCCATCTTCATCCCGATCATCGTGGCCTACACCAGCTGGGTCTACAAGGTCCTGTGGGGCAAGGTCGATGCCGATGCCATCCGCGACGAGCGCGGCCACGCCTACTGATCGTTCAATCCATAGCATCAAAGGAACCGAACATGTGGTACTTCGCCTGGCTGCTGGGACTCCCGCTCGCCGCGACCTTCGCGGTGCTCAATGCGATGTGGTACGAGCTGATGGACGACGAGGCGATCCGGCGGGACAAGCTCGGAAGGCCCTGAGGCGTGCCGCCGGGGCAGGCGCTGATGGGCGCCTCCCGGGAATTTGACTTGCAGGGCCCGTAGGAGAAGGCTCACGCGGGCCGCCTCGGTGCGCTGGCAAGATTCGCGGCTGACTGAAGATGCCGAACGACTCCAGCCAGCCCACTACCTACCTCTCCAGCCGGAGCGCGCCAGAGGCCGACCTCACCGCATGCGATCGCGAGCCGATCCGGGTGCCGGGCGCGATCCAGCCGCATGGCCGGATGCTCGTGCTCGACGCGCCAACCCTGCGCATCGCCGCGTTCAGTGCGAACTGGGAAGCAGGAAGCACCGAGGAAGCCGCGGCGTTCCTGCGTGAGCTACGAGTGCAGGATCTCCCGGTGGGAGCGCCCGCGCAGTCGCTCGGCGTGGTGCGCGTGGGCGCGGGCACGTTCGACGCCTTTGCCCACCGCACCGCGGACCACCTGGTCGCAGAGTTCGAGCCCGCCATGCCCTCCGAGGGCAACGAGGCGCCCATCTATTCGCTGATGCGCGTGTTCCTGCCAAAGCTGCAGCAGACCACCTCCCTCGACGAGCTCAGCCGGATCGCCGTCGCAGAGATGAAGCGCCTGACCGGCTTCGGCCGCTGCCTCCTGTATCGCTTCGACGCCGAAGGCCACGGCGAGGTGCTCGCCGAGATCCTCGAGCCGGGCTACGACGGCTATGCGGGGCACCACTTTCCCGCCTCCGACATCCCGCGGCAGGCGCGCGAGCTCTACCTGCTGAACCGCTTTCGCCTGATTGCCGACGCCAATTACCGGCCCGTGCCGCTGCAGATTACGGACCCCTCGCTTGAGGCGCACCAGATCGATCTGTCGCAGTCGCAGCTGCGAAGCGTCTCTCCGGTGCACCTCGAATACATGCGCAACATGGGCACGCTGGCCTCCGCCTCCGTGTCGATCGTGGTCGACGGGCATCTGTGGGGACTGATCTCGTGCCATGACCATGCGCCGAGGCCGCTGAGCATCCCGACACGCAGGGCCTGCGAGCATCTCGGACAGCTGCTCGCCTTGCAGATCCAGTCGAACAGTGCAAACGCCTCGGTTGCCGAGCGGCTGGAGCTGCGCAAGCTCACGCTGGAGATCGTCGCGCAGCTCGCGGAGAGCGACGCCACCCTGCAACGACTCGCGGGAGAGGCGTCGCTCATGCTGGGCGTGGTGCGTGCCGCGGGCGCGGCCATCGTGCTGAACGAAGAGGTCTGGCAAGTCGGCGACACCCCGGCGAAGGCGCAGATCCTGGAGTTGTCGGAGTGGATCGTCGGCATGGGGGTCGAGGTCTATCACAGCGATGCCTTGGGCGCGCACTTCGGGGCGGCGCAGGCGTATGCGGCCAGGGGAGCAGGCGTGCTGGCGATCTCGATTTCCCAGGTGCACCGGCACCTCATCGTCTGGTTCAGGCCCGAGATCGTGCAGACCGTGACCTGGGCGGGCCAGCCGAGCAAGGCCGCCACCGCCGCATCGGACGGACGAATCCATCCGCGCCTGAGCTTCGCGAGCTGGGTGGAACATATCCGCGGCCGCTCGGCGCCGTGGTCCGACGCGGAACTCGGCGCGGCTGCCGAGCTGCGCCAGGCGCTGATCGGGATCGTGCTGCGTCGTGCCGAGGAGATGGCGGCGGTCGCCGGCGAGCTGGGCCGGGTGAACAAGGAGCTCGAGGCCTTCTCCTATACGGTGTCGCACGATCTGCGGGCGCCCATGCGCCACATAGCAGGCTACGTCGACCTGGTCGTGAGCCAGGAGGGCCAGAAGCTGTCGGATCGCTCGCTGCGCTACCTCAACCATGTGCGCGAAGCGTCCGCTTTCGCAGGACAACTGGTCGATGCCCTGCTGGATTTCTCGCGCATGGGCCGGGCCTCGCTCAGGCGGCGCGCGGTCGACACCTCGGTGCTGGTTTCGGACCTCGTGCGCGAGCTGTCGCGAGGCGAGCAGGGGCGCGTGGAATGGGAGGTCGACCCCGACCTGCCCGTGCTTCATGCCGATGCGCTGCTGCTGCAGGTCGCCGTGCGCAACCTGTTGTCGAACGCCATCAAGTATTCGCGCGGGCGTGAGCCGGCACGGATCGTGGTGCGCGGCCTGCGCCAGGAAGGCGGCGAGGGCCTGGAGATAGAAGACAACGGCGTCGGCTTCCAGATGAAGTACGCCGACAAGCTGTTCGGCGTTTTCCAGCGGTTGCACGCGGCCGAGGAGTTCGAGGGTACGGGCATCGGGCTGGCCAACGTGAAGCGCATCGTCGAGCGCCATGGCGGCGAGATCTGGGCCCGCGCCGAGGTCGACAGGGGCGCGACCTTCGGCTTCCTGCTGCCGCGCGCCGGCGATGTTGCCCCTGATGATCGTGGAGAGGAGAAAAATGCTTAAGCCGATCCTGCTTGTCGAAGATGACAAGCGCGACCTGGAACTCACGCTGATCGCGCTGGAGCGCAGCCAGCTCGCCAACGACGTGGTGATCCTGCGCGATGGCGCGCAGGCGTTGGACTACCTGCGGCGCGAGGGCGACTACGCCGGCCGCACCGCCGGCAACCCGGCCGTCATCCTGCTGGACCTCAAGCTGCCCAAGGTCACCGGCCTCGAGGTGCTGAAGGAGGTCCGGGCGGACACGGCGCTGCGCAGCATCCCGATCGTGATGCTGACCTCCTCGCAGGAGGAGTCGGACGTCATCAAGAGCTACGAGCAGGGCGTCAATGCCTACGTGGTCAAGCCCGTGCTTTTCGAGCAGTTCGTGTCGGCGATTGCCGACCTGGGCGTGTTCTGGGCCGTCCTCAACGAGCCGCCGCCCGGCTCGCTCAAAGCCCGGCGCCATGATTCATGAACCCGGCGATCCCGCGTCGGCCGCGTGCCTGCGGATCTTGATCCTCGAGGATTCGCGCTTCGATGCCGAGCTGCTGATCGAAGCCGTGCGCCTGGCGCAACCCCAGGTGCAAACGACGGTGGTCAACACCGAAGCCCAGTTCCTCGACGCGCTGCGCGGGGAGCAGCCCACCCTCATCCTTTCGGACTTCCAGCTGCCCGGCTTCAGCGGCGCACAGGCGCTCGACATCGCGAAGATGGCCGCGCCGGGCGTGCCCTTCATTTTCGTCTCGGGGGTGATCGGAGAGGACAACGCGGTCGAACTGCTGAAGCGGGGCGCGACGGACTACGTGAGCAAGGGCCGCCTGGCTCGCCTGCCGGTGGTGCTGGAGCGCGCCCTGGGCGAGGCTGCCGATCGGCGCGCCAGGGAGTCGGCGCAGCACAAGCTGCGCGAGGCGAATGCCGCCTTCAATCGGGCGGAGGCGCGCCGCGTCGCGCTGATCGAACTGGGCGACCGCATCCGCGACCTGGATGAGCCCAGCGCGATCGCCTACGTTGCCTCCGAGATGCTCGGGCGCATGCTGAACGTCGACCGCGCGGGCTACGGGGTGGTCAACAAGGCGGCGGAGACCATCACCATCGAGCGCGACTGGTGCGCCCCCGGCGTCGCAAGCCTGGCCGGAAGGCTGAACTTCAGGGATTACGGCTCCTACATCGAGGACCTGCGCCGCGGCGTGACGGTGGCTTTCGCGGACGCCCGGCAGGACCCGCGCACGCGCGCCAATGCAGGTGCGCTGGAGGCCATTAACGCGCGTGCGGTCGTCAATATGCCGCTCACCGAGCGCGAGGGCCTGGTGGGCCTGCTCTACCTGAACCACGGGGCCGCGCGCGAATGGTCCGAGGACGAGCTCGCCTACGTGCGCGAGGTCGGCGAGCGGGTGCGCACTGCCGTCGCTCGGCGCGAGGCGCAGATCGAGCTGCAGGCCTTCGCCGCCTCGCTGGAGCGCCAGGTGGAGGAGCGCACGCGCGAGCGCGACCGGATCTGGGCGTTGAGCGAAGACCTCCTGGGCGTTGCCAATCCCAACGGCTATTTCGAGAGTGTCAACCCGGCTTGGGAGTCGGTGCTCGGATGGACGCGCGACGAGATGCGCGCGACGCCGCTGCGTCAGTTGCTGCATCCTGACGACCTGGTCGCCGCACAGGTGCAGCTCGAACGCCTTGCGCGCGGCGAGCGCACCCGCGGCTTCGAAAGCCGCTGCCGCACGCGCGGCGGGGACTACCGCTGGCTCTCCTGGACCATCGTGCCGGACGAGGGCCTGTACTACACGGTGGCGCGCGACATCACCGAGCAGAAGGAGCGCGCGTCCGAGCTCGAATCCGCCCGCGAGCAGCTGCGGCAGAGCCAGAAGCTCGAAGCCGTGGGCCATCTCACCGGAGGGCTCGCGCACGATTTCAACAACCTGCTGGCGGCCGTCTCCGGCAGCCTCGAGCTGATGCGGCGGCGGGGCTTCGAGGGCCGCACCGCCGAGATGGACCGCTACCTCGACGTGGCGCAGGGCGCGGTCAAGCGGGCGGCATCGTTGACGCATCGGCTGCTGGCGTTCTCGCGCCGGCAGACGCTGGACCCCAAGTCCATCAACGCCAACCGCCTGGTCGCCGGCATGGAAGAACTGATCCGCCGCACGATGGGGCCGCAGATCTCGCTGGACGTGGTGGCCGGCGTCGGCGTCTGGAGCGTGCACGCCGACCCGAGCCAGCTGGAGAGCGCGCTGCTCAACCTGTGCATCAACGCACGCGATGCGATGCCCGAAGGCGGCCAGCTCACCATCGAGACCGCCAACCGCTGGATCGATGCGCGCACGGCCGCCGGGCGCGACCTCGCGCCGGGGCAGTACGTGTCGCTGAGCGTCAGCGATAGCGGCGTCGGCATGGCGCCCGACGTGGTGGCCCGCGCCTTCGACCCCTTCTTCACGACCAAGCCCATCGGCATGGGGACCGGGTTGGGCCTTTCGATGGTCTACGGCTTCGCCAAGCAATCGGGCGGGCAGGTGCGGATCTATTCGGAGATCGACAAGGGGACGAGGGTCAGCATCTACCTGCCGCGCGACATGCGCGACGCGGAGCCCGAGCAGCGCGGCATGCTGCCGGCGACGAGCCCGCGCGCGCATCAAGGCGACACCGTCCTCGTGGTCGACGACGAGGCGGCCTTGCGCATGCTGATCGTCGACGTCATGCAGGGCCTGGGCTATACCACGCTGGAAGCCGGCGATGGCGCCGAGGCCCTTCGCGTGCTCCAGTCCGGCGAGCGGGTCGACCTCCTGGTGAGCGACGTGGGACTGCCGGGCGGCATCAACGGGCGCCAGCTCGCCGATGCGGCCCGCACGGCCCGGCCGGAGCTCAAGGTGTTGTTCATCACAGGCTACGCGGAGAACGCCGTCCTGAGCCACGGCCACCTCGACCCGGGCATGCACGTGATGAGCAAGCCCTTCGAGCTGGAGATGCTGGCGCGGCGCGTCAAGGAGCTGATCGCCAGTGCCTGAGGAAAGCCAATCGTCCCTCGCGCTGCCGCGGCACGCCGACGTGCTGCAGGCGCTGCGCGCCGCCACCGCGCCCCTCCACGAGCGGCTCGACACCGGCTTGCCGATCGCGCGCAAGGATGCCTCGCTGGACGACTACGCGGCGCACCTGCTCGTGCTTCGGCCATGGCTGCTGGCGGTGCGGCAAGAGCTGGCGGTCGCCGGGAGCGTCGCCCTGCATGCGGCGGCGAGGCACATCGACGCCAAGCTGGCCGACCTGTCGAGCGATCTCGCGGATGCCGGCCAATTCGTGCCCATGCCCGTGCCTGCGCACGCTGCCGCTTTTCGGCCGGCGCAGCCTGCGGGCGGGCCAGCCCATGCCTGGGGACTGGCCTACGTGGCGGAGGGTTCGCAACTTGGTGGCGTCGTGCTGCACCGGCGGCTGCGCGACCGGCTCGCTCCACATCCCTTGCGCTACCTGGTGGGCGCCGACCACGAAGCGGGGGTGGCAGCGCGCTGGCGCGACTTCATCCTCCGACTGCGCGAGAGTGTCGCGGACCCGGCGTCCATCCGACAGGCCCAACGCGGCGCGACGGCGGCCTTCGAAGACCTGCTGGTACGTTTTCGCGTGTGAGTAGGCTCAGGCGGGCTTCTTGCTCTTGCTGCCGGTGATCCGATCCTTGAGTCCCAGCACTTTTGTCACCGTCGCCCCCATTCCCATCAGCTGCATCGCCGTCTCGGGCGCCAGGCGCTGTACGTCGTCGAACCACTTCATCAGCCGGTCGATCAGGTCGTGCATCTCGCGCATGCGCTGCTGGGCATGGCGCTCCTGGTCGTTGGTGGGCTTCTCCAGCAGCGCCATGCGCAGCATCGACAGCGTGGGCTCGATCTCGCGGCGGCGGCGCTCCTCGGCCAGCACGCGGAAGATCTCCCAGACATCCGACGGCGCCTCGAAGTATTCGCGCCGGTCGCCGGGCTGGTGGCGCAGTTGCACCAGGCGCCAGGATTGCAGTTCCTTGAGGCCCATGCTCACGTTGGAGCGCGAGAACGCCAGCGCCTCTGCGATCTCGTCCGCGTTGAGCGCGCGTTCCGAGATGAAGAGCAGGGCGTAGATCTGGCCAACGGTGCGGTTGATGCCCCACTTGCTGCCCATCTCACCGAAGTGGGCGATGAACTGGCGGCTGAGCGGGGGGAGGGTGTCGGTGGGCATCGGCCGATTTTCCGGCCGAATTGCTGTAGCTTCAAGAAAGACTGAAAATTCCGCACCCCGCTGAAGGGGGCACTAGGCCCAAGGCGTGGGCGCGGGCACTTCGCACACCGGGTCGACGTCGACGCTCTTGAAGTCGGCCGGCGACACGATCTCGAGGTACTCCATGTCCGGCGAATAGTCGAACAGGTAGTGCCGGATGCCCGGGCGCTGGTGCACCACGTCGCCGGCTTCCACCAGCGTCACCTTGTCCTCGTACATGAAGCGGGCCCAGCCCTTGACCATGATCACGATCTGGAAGTCCGCCTCGTGGCGGTGCCAGCCGGTGCCCGCTTCCGGTGCCATGTTGGCCTTGACCAGGTGCGCGATGACCTTGCCGTTCGTGGCCTCGGCGATGCCGAGGTCCCGGTACAGGAAGAAGTCGCGCAAGCCGCCCGAGACATAGTCGGTGTCGCCGAGCTTGACGTGAGAGAACTTCGTGTCGGTGCGGTCCAGCATGAAAGCTCCTTGCAGGTCGGGTTATGCCGTGCCGCAACATGCATAAAGCATTCCCGCGCAGCGGTTGACAAGGGGCCGCCGCGCTTCGAAATTCAACCGCGGCGCTGCCCAGCCGGCCGGGGCGGTCCTGCTCGAAGCGTCGCGCGCGGCGTTTGCGCAAGCCTTCGCGCTCACGGCCTCGATCAGCGCCGCAGTGGCGCAGGTTGGCGCTGCTTGCGGGTTTCATGCTGCGCCACGTGAGCGGTCCGCCGCAGGCCGCGCCGGCAGCGCCGCCTCGCCCTTGCGTCCGCGAGGTTCGAGCTTGCGCGGATAATCCCCGCCCATGAGCGGCAACACCTTCGGCACCCTTTTCGCGGTCACCAACTTCGGCGAATCCCATGGCCCCGCGATCGGCTGCGTCATCGACGGCTGCCCGCCCGGCCTGGCGCTCACCGAAGCCGACATCCAGGGCGACCTCGACCGCCGCCGCCCCGGCACCAGCCGGCACGTGACGCAGCGCAACGAGCCGGACATCGTGCAGATCCTCTCCGGCGTCTACGAAGGCAAGACCACCGGCACGCCGATCGCGCTGCTCATCCGCAACACCGACCAGCGCAGCAAGGACTACGGTCAGATCGCGCAGCAGTTCCGCCCAGGCCACGCCGACTTCACCTACTGGAAGAAATACGGCATTCGCGACCCGCGCGGCGGCGGCCGTTCCTCGGCGCGGTTGACGGCGCCGATGGTGGCGGCCGGCGCTGTGGCCAGGAAGTGGCTGTTCGAGAAGTACGGCACCGTTTTCCGCGGGTGCATGACCCGGATCGGCGAGGTCGAGATCCCGTTCGAGAGCTGGGACCATGTGCCGAACAACCCCTTCTTCGCGCCCATGGCCGACGTCTCCCGGCTCGAGGCCTACATGGACGCACTGCGCAAGGCCGGCGACTCCTGCGGTGCCCGCATCCGCGTGACGGCCTCGAAGGTGCCGGTGGGTCTGGGCGAGCCGCTCTTCGACAAGATGGATGCCGACATCGCCTGGGCCATGATGGGCATCAACGCCGTCAAGGGCGTGGAGATCGGCGCCGGCTTCGGCAGCGTCACGCAGCGCGGCACCACGCACGGCGACTCGATCAGGCCCGACGGCTTCGAGAGCAACAACGCCGGCGGCGTGCTCGGCGGCATCACCACCGGGCAGGACCTGGATGTGAGCATCGCCATCAAGCCCACCAGCTCGATCATCAGCCCGCGCCAGTCGGTGGACATCCACAACCAGCCGGTCGAGGTGGTCACCAAGGGCCGCCACGACCCCTGCGTCGGGATTCGCGCCACCCCCATCGCCGAGGCGATGCTGGCGCTGGTCGTGATGGAGCACGCGCTGCGCAACCGCGCCCAGTGCGGGGATGTGATCGGGGCGCCCGATCCGGGGCAGTCCGCCGCCGAGGGAACGTCGCCGCAGGCGTCCTTCCTCTAGTGGCAGCGCCGGAGTCTGCCGCAGGCGGCCGCGGCCATCTGCTGGCGTTCGCCGGCCTGTCGGCAAGCTACTTCGCGCACATCGGCTTCTTCAATCCGTACCTGCCGCTCTGGCTCCAGAGCCTGGGGCTGCCGATCTTCACCATCAGCCTGCTGACCTCGGTGCAGTCGATCACGCGCGTCTTCGCGCCCTATGCCTGGGGTGCGCTGAGCGACCACACCGGCCAGCGCGTGCTGCTGCTGCGCGTCAGCGCGGCGGTGGCGCTCTTCGCCTCGCTCGGCCTGTGGTGGAACGGCGGCGCCTGGTGGCTGGGCCTGGTGCTGCTGGTGACGTTCATCCACACCAGCTCGATGATGTCGCTCACCGAGGCGGCCATGGCCCACCTGGTGGCGGGCGACTGGGGCCGCTACGGCCGCATCCGGCTGTGGGGCTCGGCCGGTTTCCTCGTCACCGTCTTCATCGCGGGCGAGTGGTTCGAGCGTTTCGGCATGGGCCATTTCCCCGCCTGGGCCGGCGGCA
Source organism: Variovorax sp. RA8 (assembly GCF_901827175.1). Classification (NCBI taxonomy): domain Bacteria; kingdom Pseudomonadati; phylum Pseudomonadota; class Betaproteobacteria; order Burkholderiales; family Comamonadaceae; genus Variovorax; species Variovorax sp. RA8. Next base: position 3,122,480 of record NZ_LR594662.1, read on the forward strand.
CGCTGGCCATCGTGCTGATCGCGACCCTGCTGCTGCCCGACACGCGCGAGGCGCCCCTTGCCCACGCGGCGCAAAAGGAGCCGGTCGGGCCGGTGCTGCGCATCCCGGCGGTGCGCTGGTTCTTCGCCTCGCTGTTCTTCCACGTGATGGCGCATTTCGCGGTCTACGGCTTCCTGTCCCTCTACCTGGATTCGCTGGGCTACGGCAAGGGGGTGATCGGCCTGCTGTGGGCGCTGTCGGTCGGGGCCGAGGTGGCGTGGTTCTTCCTGCAGGGCCGGCTGCTCGGGCGCTTCGCGATGCCGCGCTGGCTGCTGATCTGCGGCGTGGCCGCGGTGTTTCGGATGGGGCTCACCGCGGGCGGCGGTCCGTGGGTCTGGGCGCTGGCAGCGGCCCAGCTGCTGCACGCGCTGTCCTTTGCCGCGCATCACACCACCTGCATCGCGATGGTGTCGCGCCATTTCCCGGGGCGGCTGCGCGGGCGCGGGCAGGCGCTCTTCACCGTGATCGGCTACGGCTTCGGCGGCGTGCTGGGCGTGCTGGCCGGTGGCGCGATCGCGCAGCACTTCGGCTATGTGGCGATGTTCGGCGTCGCGACCCTGCTGGCGGTGGTGGGCAGTGCGTGCGCGTGGCGGACTCAGCGGCTGGAGGCAGGGCGTTGACGTTTGTGCCTGGACGACGCGGATATCCGCGCCGCCTTGCAGTGCCCTAGGCAACGCCGACTGGGACAAACCCCGATTCCGCGCGAAAGTCGAACGCGGCTGATCGATGATCGATCAAGGCCCACGGCCATTGCATTGCCGACGCTCCGCGCCCAGACCTACAGTCGCGTCGCCCCCAATCCAACGGAGACATACCCATGAGCAATCCCCAGGAGCACGAGCCCCATGGCCGGCACCAGTCGAAGAAGGCCGCCGCGAGCGGCTGGATCGGCTCGGCGCTCGAGTACTACGACTTCTTCATCTACGCCACCGCGGCCTCGCTGATCTTTCCGCAGATCTTCTTTCCCAAGGGCGACCCGAAGATCGCCATCGTCGCTTCACTGGCGACCTACGGCGTCGGCTACGTGGCGCGCCCCATCGGCGCCTTCTTCCTGGGCCACTGGGGCGACACCCACGGCCGCAAGCAAGTGCTGATCCTGTGCATGTTCCTGATGGGCTTCTCGACCATCGCGGTCGGCCTGCTGCCGACCTACGACCAGGTCGGTCTGCTGGCGCCGGTGCTGCTGGTGATTTGCCGCCTCGTCCAGGGCTTCGCGGTGGCCGGCGAGATCTCGGGGGCGAGTTCGATGATCCTGGAGCACGCGCCCTTCGGCCGGCGCGGCTTCTTCGCCAGCTTCACGCTGCAGGGCGTGCAGGCCGGCCAGATCCTGGCTGCGGCGGTGTTCCTGCCGCTCGCGCACTACATGCCGGAGCAGGCCTTCAACAGCTGGGGCTGGCGCATTCCCTTCCTGCTGAGCTTCATCGTGATCGTCGCGGGCTACATCATCCGCCGCGAGGTCGACGAGACGCCTGCCTTCGCGGAGGAAGGGCAGAAGCAGCAGCGGCCGCGCTCGCCCATCGTCGACGCCTTCAAGTACAGCTGGAAGGACATGCTGCGCGTGGTGTGCATGGCGCTGATGAACGTGATCCCGGTGGTCGCCACCATCTTCGGCGCCGCCTATGCGGTGCAGGCCGCCTACGGCATCGGCTTCGCGAAGGACATCTACCTGTGGATCCCGGTGCTGGGCAACATCCTCGCGGTGGCGGTGATTCCCTACGTGGGCAACCTGTCGGACCGGATCGGCCGCAAGCCGCCCATCGTCGTCGGCGCGCTGGCGTCGGGCCTGCTGGCTTTCGGCTATCTCTATGCCATCAGCATCAAGAACGTGCCGCTGGCGATCTGCATGTCGCTGCTGATGTGGGGCGTGGTCTACCAGGGCTACAACGCGGTGTTCCCGAGCTTCTACCCCGAGCTGTTTCCGACCCGCACCCGCGTCTCGGCCATGGCGATCTCGCAGAACCTGGGCACCGCCATCACCGCGATGCTGCCGGCGCTGTTTGCCACCGTGGCGCCTCCCGGCGCGGCCAATATCCCGCTGATCGTCGGCTCGTTGGCCTTCGGCATCACGGTCATCGCGGCGATTGCTGCCTTGAGTGCTCGCGAGACGTATCGCATCCACATGAACGATCTCGGGAATCCGGATGCAGTGCCCGTGCCCAAGCCGGACTATGAGCGGATGCGGGAGCAGACGCTGGCGGATGCGAGGTTGGCGAAGGCGGTGGGCTGAATACCCGCGCCATCAGTGAAAGCGCGTGCAGATCTCGCGGCACATGGGATCCGGGCGCGCGGGCGTCCCGGCTCCGCATCGCTACCGGGGCTGCAGGACGTCACGCGCTTTCTCGCAGAGAACAAGGTTTTCCCCAACGAGCAGCGAGAGAGCTGTCCCAGCTTCGGCCGCCAGTTCCTGCGCCGGCGCGACCTCGATCGGCGTGAGCGCGAAGCGGTGCAGGAAGTCGCCCATTCGTTGCGGCTCCATGGACCAGGTGAAAGGCTCGCTGCGCCACGCCAGCCACCGCTCTACCCAGGCATTGCGGGGGCGAAAACCGGCGCTCCCGTCGGGCCACCTCGACATGAAGCTGAACACCATGCGGGCCGATGGTGTGCGCAGCGCCGCGATGGCCTGGAACAGCCGGTCGATGGCCTCGGGCGCGAGGTACATCAGCACCCCCTCGGCGATGACCAGGGTGGCGCGACCGTCATCGAAATGTTCGACGGGCAGCGGATCGGCCGCGAGGTCGACGGCGACGAAGCGCATGTTGGGCGCAAGCTCGCCACCCAGCGCGCTGCGCTTGGCGCGCTGCGTTGCCGGGTGGTCGATCTCGATCCAGTCGATGTGCGGGAACTCCGGCGCCAAGCGCAGCGCCAGCGTGTCGAAGCCGGCACCGATGACCACGACGCGATGGAAGCCGGTGGCGATGGACTCGCGGCAGCGGCGTTCGATCCAGCGCTTGCGGTGCCAGTAGTGGGCAATGATGCCGGGCAAGACCGTGCGCTCGAGAACGCGCCACAGCATGCGCGTAGGAGCGAAGGACGCACTCTTCGCAAGCATGCGATCAGCAAGGCTGCCGCACAGGAAGCGCTCGCACAACGCACGCGCACCCGGCGCGACCAGCCTGGCCGTCCGCGGGTCGCTGGCCAGCAGGATCGTGCTCGCCGCAATCAGCTTGGCCGTGCTGCTGGCTCGATCGGACTTCACGCCGATGCACCTTCACGTGCGAGCGCACCGGGGAAGGCGTGCGCGAACGCATCGCGATAGTGCGTGTACCAGGTGCTGACGAACAGCTCGTCCGGGTCGTGTTCAAGCTTCTTTGCAAGCCACGCGCCGAACCGCGGATAGCACCGTCGCACCTGCGCGGCAGATGCGTGGCGGTGGTAGGTGAGGAAGAAGCTGCCTCCGAGTTCGGTGGCGGCGTCGATCAGTGCGCGAAAGGTGTCTGCCGTGCGGGTGAGCCCCGCAGTGTCGTGCGATGTTCTTAGATTGAAGACGACGCACGCGAAGTCATCCTTCGCCCACGGAAGGTACGAGGTCGTGTCGCGAAGAATGGACCGGATGGTGCCGTAGATCACCTCGGTGCCGAACACGCGAAGCACGTTGCGGGCTTGCTGCATGAAGGCCAGCAGCCGATGGCGCGGCACGTAGTGCTCGCCGATGACGAGCGTCTCTTTCGAGGCATCCTCGCCGGCCTGCCTGCTTGCGAGAAAGTCGGCATAGCTCGGGATGTAGGTACTGAGCTGCATGGTGTCCGACCCGTACAGCTTGCCGTGGGTGCCGAGGTAGTGCCTGGCGTATTGGGCGAAGGCCGCCTTCTTGTCGTCGTGCGCGAGGCGCAGCAGTTCCAACCAGGTATCGGGTGCGAGGTCAGCCGCCGCATCCTCGCGAACGCCGGAGACCTCCGCAGGCTCGTAGCAGGCCAGGACGCCGCGGCGCAGGAAGTGGTCGTCATGCGCGTCGATGGCGAACTGGAAGTCGCCGTACACGCAGCCCTCGTCGGCGCGGCGAAAAACGGCGTTCACCGCATCGTCCAGGTCGAGCACGTCGACGACGCGCCTGACGAGAAGACGCGGGCACAGGCGCAAGGTTGCTGCATAGACGATGCCGAAGAGGCCGTAGCCGCCGATCGCCAGCGAGAACAGTTCGGGGTTGTGGCTGCGGCTGCAGAACACCACGTCGCCGCGCGCGTCGACGAGGGTGAGGTCCTCGATGTCGTGACCCAAGGGCTGCATGGCCAGGCCGCGTCCATGCGCATTCGCCGCAATGGAGCCGCCCAGCGTGACGTCGTCGACGCCGGTCTGCTTCTGCCGGATGCCCCAGCGGTTCTGGCTGCTGGCGTCCATGGCGTGCGTCGCCTCGATGATGCGCGGCCACATCGCGCCGGCTTCAATCTGCAGCAGCCCGAGCAACGGGTCGGCCTTGAGCACCTTGTCCAGGCCCCTCATGTCGATGTGGACGGAGTCTGCGGCAAACTGCTGGCCGCCCATGGCGTGCCGGCCACCGGCGACCGAAATGCGCCGGCCCGCGACGGCGGCTCGCCTGACCGTGGCCTGCAATTCGACCAGTGTCCGAGGTCGGCATACCTGCGCCACCCTGGTGGCGTTCAACTGGGAATGCACGTCGTCGAGAATTTGCTTCATTGCTTCCGCGTCGGGGCGGTGGGTTGTGGCGAGGTGCGCATCATGGCCAGGCCTTCCCGGCTGGCTTCGGCCGTCATCGTGGAGGTCGCCGAATACGCGCTGCGACGTACCGGATTGCGATACTTCGCTCAGATCAGATTGCGCATCGCCTGCGCCGTTTCGCGCAGCACCGGGAGCACGCGGGCGACTGCGTCCTCGCTGCTTTCGTGGCCCATCGGCATGGTGATGTTCAGCGCCCCCACCAGCTCCCCGTGCCGGTCGCGCAGCGGCACCGCGATGCCGCGCGAGTTGAGGTCCAGTTGCTGTTCCGAGAGCGCCCAGCCCTGTGCGCGGATGCGTGCCAGCTCCAGCTTCATGCGCTCCTTGCTGGCGATGGTGTGCGAGGTGAAGACGGTGAGCGCGTGCGTGGCCAGCCACAGGTTGCGTTCCTCGTCGCTGCGCATCGCGAGCATCAGCATGCCCGAGGCCGTGACCTGCGCCGGCACGCGGGCGCCGAGCACGTAGCCGGTGCTCATGCTGCGGTTGGGGCCGTTGCGTGCGATGTAGACCACCTCGTCGCCGTCCATCACGCTGAGGTAGGCGATCTCGTGCGTGCCGGCCGCCACGCGCTGCAGGAAGGGCTGCACGATGCGCGGCAGCCGCGCCGATTCGAGGTACGACTGGCCCAGGCGCAACACCCGCGGCGTCAGCCAGAACAGCTTGCCGTCCCCCGCCACGTAGCCCATGTGCTGCAGCGTGAGCAGGTAGCGCCGGGCGGCCGTGCGCGTCATGCCGGTGCGCTGGCCGGCCTCGCTCGCCGTCATGCGCGGATGGTTGTCGTCGAAAGCCTCGATGATCGACACGCCGCGCTCCAGGCCTGCGATCCAGTCGCGCTTGTCGAGTCCGGCAGGGGCGGGGGAGGCGTTGGTGGCGTGGGTGCTCATTGGGGATAAACCCTGGGTTCGTTCGATTATCGATTGCGCGCGGGCGATGATCGCGCCATTCTGCGGACTTTCCCTTGGACCGCGCAAGCGGGTGCCCTACATTGGCGGCGCTCCCCGGCAATCTGCGCGATAGCCGAACAACTCCGAGCGAGACAAAGCCCATGTTCCCCTTCATCGCAGGCAGCACCGACCTCTACCTGATCCCCGGCGATCCGGTGACCAACGTGCGCCTGCCGCGCATGTTCAACGCCGTCTTCGAGCGCTTCGGCATCGACGCGGTGATGGCGCCGGTGCATGTGGCGACACGCGACTTCGCCGTCTTCGTGAAGGCCGCTTTCCTTGCGAGGAACGTGCGGGGCATGGTGATCGCGCCGCCGCACAAGCCGCTGGCGGTGGACCTGCTCGACGGTGCGGGCCTGTTCGGCCGGGTGGCCGGCTCGGTCAACGTGGTCAAGCGCATCGCCAACGGCGAGCTCGAAGGCGACCTGTTCGACGGCGAAGGCCTGCTGGGTGCGCTGGACCGCTACAACATCCCGTTCCGCGGCAAGCGCGTGCTGATCCTGGGCGCCGGTGTCAGCGCGGCGGCCGTCGGCGTGGCGCTGGCCGAGGGCGGCACGGTCAACGGTGCCGAGCACATTGCGTTCCACGACATCTCGGCCGGCAAGGCGGCCGGCGTCGCCGCCAAGCTCGATGCCTTCTTCGACGCCACCGCCGTCGCGGTCGACACCAGCGACCCGGCCGGCTACGACCTGGTCATCAACGCCACGCCGCTCGGCCTGAAGGAGGGCGATGCCCTGCCGGTCGATGTGGCGCGCATGGACGCGCACGCGGCCCTGTTCGACATCCTGCTGCGCAACCAGCCCACGCCGCTGGTGCGCGCGGCCCGCGCGCGCGGGCTCAACGCCCAGCCCGGCTTCGAGATGCTGATCCAGCAGATGCCGTACTACCTCGACTTCTTCGGCCACGCGGCCGCGGCGCAAGGCGTGCGCGAGGACGCACACTTCCTGCGCGAGCTGATCTACCCGCACGCGATGGCGGCAGAGATCGACTCCCCCTTGCGCTATCGCTCCGACAACGTAGCGTGAGCACCGCGCGCCCTGCATCATGGCCATCTCGCTCGACCGCTTCGGCTTCAACACCGTCACCATGGGCGGCGACCTGGGCCACAAGCTGGAATGCATGAAGGCGGCGGGCTTCGCGGGTGTCGAGCTGTGGGCGCGCGACCTGATCGCCCACCCGGCCGGGGTCGACAAGGCGGCCCAGCTGGTGAAGGCCAGCGGCCTCAAGGTCACGGACTTCCAGCCGCTTCGCGATTTCGAATGCGCGCCCGACGCCATGCGCCCGCACCGGCTCGAAATGGCGCGCGAGCAGTTGCGCCAGATGGCGCTGGTCGGCACCGATCTGTTGCTGGTGTGCTCCACCACCTCGCCGTTGGCGATCGACGACCCCGAGCGCGCGGCAGAGGACCTGCGCACGCTCGCAACGCTGGCGACGCCGCTGGGCATCCGCATCTGCTACGAGGCGTTGTCCTGGGGCCGGCATGTGAACCGCTGGTACCAGGCGTGGGACATCGTGCGGCGCTGCAACCGCCAGAACGTGGGCCTGAACCTCGACAGCTTCCACATGTCGGTGCACGGCGACGACACGCCCGAGACCCTGGCGCAGCTGGCCGAGGTGCCGGTGGAGAAGATCTTCCTGGTGCAGCTGGCCGATTACTTCTTCGAGTACAGCGATCGGCAGGCCGACATGATCGAGCTGGCGCGCCACCAGCGCCTGTTCCCGGGCGAAGGCCTGCACGACGTGCGCGACCTGGTGCAGCTGCTCGAGCAGAAGGGCTATCGCGGCCACTACACCTTCGAAGTGTTCAACGACGACTACGTGAACTCCGATCCGATGGTGGTCGGCCAGCGCGGCATGAAGAGCGCGCGCTGGATCAGCGAGTCCGTCATCGGCGCGTAGCAAACAGCACGAGCAACATGGTGTTCGCCTTCTTCCAGGCCCGAAGACGTGCGCTTCAGCGCTTCAGGAAACATGATGACCATCTCCGGCAAGACCACCCTCATCGCGCACCTCGGCTATCCGACCGAGAGCTTCAAGGCGCCGATGATCTACAACCCCTGGTTCGAGGCGAGCGGCATCGATGCGCTCGTCGTGCCCATGGGCGTGAAGGCCGAGGACTACCAGGCCTTCTTTCCCTTGCTGTTCCGCATGAGCAACATCCGAGGCGCGCTGGTGACCATGCCGCACAAGGTCACCACCATGGCGCTGGTCGACGCGCTCACGCCGGCGGCGAAGATCGCGGGTGCCTGCAACGCGGTGCGCAAGGACGCGGACGGCCGGCTGGTCGGCGACCAGTTCGACGGTGCCGGCTTCGTGCGCGGCGTACAGCGCAAGGGCTGCAGGCTTGAGGGCGCGCGTGCGCTGGTCTCGGGCAGCGGCGGCGTGGGCTCGGCCATCGCCGCCTCGCTGGCCGCGGCCGGCGTGGCAGAGCTCACGCTCTTCGACACGCGGGCCGAATCGGCCCAGGCGCTCGGCGAGCGGCTGAGGGCCCACTACCCCACGCTGCGCGTGGCCACCGGCTCCAGGGACCCGGCCGGACAGGACCTGGTGGTCAATGCCACCCCGCTGGGCATGAAGGCGGGCGATCCGTTACCCTTCGACGTCGACCGCATCTCGCCTTCGACCTTCGTCGGCGAGGTCGTGATGAAATCCGAGTACACGCCGCTCCTGCGTGCCGCCCGCGACAAGGGCTGCGCGGTGCAGGTCGGCACCGACATGCTGTTCGAAATGATCCCCGCCTACCTCGAGTTCTTCGGCTACGGCACCGCCACGCCCGATGAGCTGCGAGCGACTGCGCGGGTAGCGTATTGAAAATGAAGCTCACACCCAGGCTTGCCCACCATGAGTATTTTTGAGGGCTTCCTCTCCACTTCCGAAACCCTGGCCGCCTTCAGCGACCACGCCTTCGTCGCCGCCATGCTGCGCTTCGAGGCCGCGCTGGCGCATGCGCAGGCGGCCGAGGGCCTGATTCCCGATTCCGCCGCGCGCTCCATCGTCGGCAGCTGCAAGGTCGAGCTTTTCGACGTTGCCAAGATCGTGCGCGAGAGCGGGCGCGCCGGCAGCGTGGCAATCCCGCTGGTCAAGAGCCTCAAGGAGTCGGTCGGCCTCTTCAATTCCGAGGCCGTGCCCTTCGTGCATTTCGGCAGTACCAGCCAGGACGTGATCGACAGCGCGATGGCCCTGGTCACGCGCGAGGCCGTGGCGCTGGTCGAAGCCGACCTGCGCAAGGCCGCGCAGGCATTGCTGGCGCATGCGAAGCAGCACGCCGCCACGCCGATCCTCGCGCGCACCTTGATGCAGCCGGCCTCGGTGACCAGCTTCGGCCTCAAGTGCGCGGGCTGGGCCGCGCCGCTGGTGCGCAGCCATGCGCGGCTGGCCGAGGCGGCGCGCCGCGCGCTGAACGTCCAGCTCGGCGGCGCGGTGGGGACGCTCGCGCAGATGAAAGGGCAGGGGCCGGCGGTGCGCCGCCGCATGGCACAGGAACTGGGCCTGGGCGATCCTGGCCAGACCTGGCACACGCAGCGCGACGAATGGGTGGCGCTCGGCTGCGAGCTGGGCCTGATGGTCGGCAGCCTCGGCAAGATCGCCAAGGACATCGCCCTCATGGGCCAGTACGAAGTCGGTGAAGTGGCCGAGCCCAGCGAGCCCGGCCGGGGCGGTTCCTCCGCCATGCCGCATAAGCGCAATCCCGTGGCGTCGATGGTGGCATTGGCGGCCGCGCATCGCGCACCGCAGCGCGTGGCCGCGCTGCTGGCCGCCATGCCGCAGGAGCACGAGCGTGCACTGGGTGCGTGGCAGGCCGAGCTGGGCGAATGGCCGCAACTGCTGATGTGCGCCCACGGCAGCGTGCGCGCGCTGGCCGGGGCCTTGCCCGGCCTGCAGATCGATGCCGCGCGCATGCGTGGCAACATCGAGCGCCTGCGCGCCGAGCTGCCGAGCGAGGCCGCGGACGAATGGTTCGACCCGGCCATGGCCGGCGCGGCCTCCACCATCGCGCTGGCGCAGGTCCAGGACCTGCAGGACCAGCTCAACGAACGGAACACGCAACGATGACCGCATCCTCCCCGCCTGCCGGCGACTACGAAGCCGGCCTTCTCAACCGCCGCCGCATCCTCGGCGATGCGTGGGTCGACAAGTCCCTGGCCAACCGCAACGCCTTCAACAGCGAGTTCCAGGAGCTGATCACGCGCCACGCCTGGAACGACATCTGGGGCCGCCCGGCCCTGGGCGACAAGACGCGTCGCTTCATGGTCCTGTCGATGATGCTGGGCATCCACGCCTACGAAGAGTTCGCGATGCACATGCGCGCGGCGCTCGACGGCCCGCCCGAGTCGCGGCTGACGCCCGAGGACATCAAGGAAGTGATCATGATGGCCGCCATCTACTGCGGCGTCCCTGTGGCCAACCATGCCTTCGGCATCGCCACCGCGATCCTGCGCGAGAAGGGGCTGCTCGAAGAACGCACGAAGGAAGACAAGGCATGAGCCGCACGGCCGCTCCGAAGGCGAATAGCACCGAAGCCGCAGGCGAAGGTACTCCAATGACCCGACTGAACGTGCTGCGCGAGGGCGAGGGGCCCATCGTCGTGCTGAGCCACGCCCTCGGCTGCGACCTGCACATGTGGGACGGCGTGGCCGAGGTGCTGGCGCGCGCCCACACGGTGTTGCGCTATGACCATCGCAACCATGGCGCCTCCGAGGTGGTGCCGGGTCCGGTCACGATCCAGGCGCTGGCCGACGATGCGGCCGCGCTGATCGCGCGCGAGGCCGCAGGCGAGCCGGTGCATTTCGTCGGCCTCTCGATGGGCGGCATGACGGCCCAGGCGCTGGCGCTCTCGCACCCGCAGCTGCTGCGCAGCGTGGTGATCGCGAATTCCTCGGCCTACTACCCCGATCGCGCCCCCTGGCGCACGCGCGTCGAGACGGTGCAGGCACAGGGCGTGCAGGCGATCGCGCCGGGCGCCGTGGCGCGCTGGCTCACGCCCGCCTTTGCGACCACGTCAGAGGGCGCGGAAGCCGCGCGCCGGCTCCACGCCACGCTGGTTGCCACCGACGCGGCCGGCTATATCGCCAGCTGCGAGGCGGTGGCGGCCATCGACTTCCGCGAGAGCAACCGCGGCATCCGGACGCCTTCGCTGGTGATTGCCGGCGACCGGGACGAGGCCACACCGCCCTCGATGTCCGAGGCCATCGCGGAGGCGATTCCCGGCGCGAAGCTGGCCCGCATCGATGCCGCGCACCTCAGTGCTGTGGAGCGGCCGGTGGAGTTTGCGCAGCTGCTGATCGATTTCTGGCGCAGCCTCTGACGGGCTGAAGGCGCACAGGGAACGCGAGCGCTTCTCGCGTTACTCAGGCAGGAGTACCTCATTGCAAAGGGGGTATTCATCGTTCCACTGCCGGAGTCACGCTTGTGAGCTTTCATTTCGATCCCCAATACATCAGCCAGCGCCTCGGCGAGATCGGACCCGAGACCGAGAACCTCTCGGTCATCGTCCAGGATGACGACTCCACCTGGACGCTCGCCTTCGAGAACGAAGTCACCGTTCTCGTGCTCGTCGAATGGGCCGACGAGCCTGCGCGCCTGGTCCTGAGCGCCGACATCGGCACACCGCCGGAGGGCCGCGCGGCCCAGGTCCACAAGACCGCTCTCTCCTACAACACGCTGTGGCGCGACACCGGCGGCGCTCGCATCGGCATGGGGGGTGAGGAAGGGGATCTGCTCCTCGTGCGCGAGTTGGACCCGGAGAGCGTGCAGGGCGGCGAACTCGCGGGCGTCCTTGAACAATTTGCTGCGGTCGCGCAGTGGTGGGAAGGCTACGTCACCAGCGAAGAGATCGCCATTCCCGCATCCGCCCCTGCCATGGCGCAGATGGCAGCTCGGATCTAAGGAGAAGAACGATGGGCAGCAAGGTCGGCAACAACAATCCGCCGCAGAGCCGCGAAAGCCTGGCATATGCATCCGAGAAGGTTCTGAAATCCTCAAAAAGTGAGGAAAACTATCTCGTCGGGAAGAAAATCAAAGACAAGCTTGAAATCGACGGGGTCGCGCGCGGCGATATCACCTACTTGTCCCATAAGAGCAAAAAGCATGGTCCAGCGGCCGCGGCTTATCGCCTGAGCGCACGAAGAAAATCCCACTACAAGGGAGCAAGGAACTACTTGGAGGACTTGGTTGCTCCCATCTTGGCCGAACCAACCCATTTCCACAAGGACCAGGTACTTGCCGCACAAAGTATTGAGCGCATACTCCGGAGAAGCAATTCGAAAGGCTGCATCCAACTAGATGGTGTCCTCCGGAAGGATCTCGATATCATTATCGATGGCATCAAGACCGAAGCTCAAGCATCCGCGGAAGCGGTGACAAAAGATTACGGCCACGATGCCGGCAACATATCGCATTTCCTGGATGATGTTGAAAGAATAAAATCCGGCAAGAACAGTCAGTTGGCCCGCGAGGATATCCGCAAACGAGGACATGCTAACGTCCAGCTGCTGGATCAGATTACCCTTGTCAACACCTGGGCAAGAACGCTCAAGCTTCAACCGCAGACCGTCAATCGTCTGAAGTTGAAGCCCCGGTCGTTCACTGCTCCTGCGACTTCTCCGGCGGGAGAGGCTGCCGGCCAGAATCTTCTGGACAAGCTCGCCGACTGGCCTGGTTCGAATCTTCAGATGAAACTGGCAATCGTTTTCGGGTGTGCCAATTTTGACCCAGAATACGGCAGTGAATTTTTCAAGATGGCCTGCAAGGAGGTCCTCCTGGAATTGTCTGAGCAGAAATTCATATTGAATTCGCTCAGCGATGAATTTCTAGACACAATTGACGACGAGGAGGATCAGGAGAAATTGCGGGCGCTGGGCCAGTCCGTTAAAAAACTGCTGGCGGCGCTTGATTCCTCTGATTCGCCGTTCAAAAGGCTGGAAGGCCTGGTTCGGGGCGGCTATCAATGGCCGAAGGAGACGGCGCGGAAGGTTGTGGAGCAGCGGCATGAGTTTTTGATGTCTTTCACGGGAACGATCCCAACCGATCCTGTCCCGCCGCCCGTCGTCAACGGGCAGCCGGTTCCTGTCAACGGGCAGCTGTCACCTGTCAACGGGCAACTGCCGGCTGGCAATGGACAGCCAGCTGCCAATGTGCCGCGGACCCCTGGCAATGTTCCAGGGAATTCGCAAGGCCTCCGCCCGCTGCCGGCCATTCCTGGCGCAGTGCTGCCGGTTTCCGGCAGCGTGCCGTCGCCTTCGAACTTGGCACAGCCTGCCGCTAGCGTCGTGCCCTCAGCTCTGCCCAGCGTCCCATCAGTCCCTAACGGGCCGCCGCCGCCGTTGCCGGGCGGCAAGCTGCAGCCAGCGACCGTCAATGGAGTGGCTGTCGGTTCACCCCCTGACGACATGCCGGCGCCTCCCCCTCAAGTGTTCAATGTTCCGGCGGCTTCCATGCCGGCGCCGACCAGTGTGGGCGTGGCCACCACGAAGCTCTCCCCAATCGGCGCGGGGCCGCTGGTTTCTGGGCCGCTCCAGCCCAACATCCCATCGATCCCCAACGACCCGCTGCCGCCGTTGCCGGGCGGCAAGCTGCAGCCAGCGACCGTCAATGGAGTGGCTGTCGGTTCACCCCCTGACGACATGCCCGCGCCTCCCGCTGCACTGTTCATCCCGCCGCCCCCTGACGACACGCCGCCGCCTCCAAGCAACGTGGGGCAAGCTGCACAGCCTGCCAACAATGTTGTGGCTGCCGGCGCGCAGCCCCAGTCGGCCATCAGCAATGTGACACTGCCCAGTGGCCTGCAGCCGAACGCCCCGAGCTCGCCGCATGCGAAGCCCGTAATTGCCGGCACGTTGGTGAAAAAGCGTGTGGACCAAATTTTGAGCCCGTCTCCACTCATGCCCACCAACCCAGCGTTGTCCCTGACACCATCTGCCAAAGCGTCACCGGACATGCTGCCGCCGGCGAACGTTGACGACGGCGCAGATATGAGCGTGCCGCCTCCCGAGTACATGCCGCCACCACGTCAGGACATTACACCGTCAAATGTCAATGGGTCGGCGGCTCCTGCCAATTTGTCGCAGTCTCCTGATTCCTCCCCGCGCCCCGTCAGCTTGTCGCAGGCGCATAAGGACAACCTCAGCAAGAGTGATGCTGAGATCACGGACGCTATAGCCCAGATGAACTACAACGCTCCTGTTCTCTACAAATCTCAGAAATCATCGGGAGTTGCTGATAAAGCGAAGCTAAATTTCCGGATCGGAGCTCTTGGCGAAAAAATATCTGCCAAAGTTACGGCCGCCGCAGAAAAAATTGAAAAGCATATGAAAGCTTTCAACGGCGAAGATCGAGAGAGTAAAGATCAAATTCGTGAGAGGAAATTTGAAAAACATCTGATCGACAATGCAGCGATGAGTAGCCGAGTGATATCGACGCTATCGGATATCGCTGCGGATAGTGAAGAAAGTAGGTTGCTTGTTTTGGAGCAACAAGAGAAAATAGATCAACTATACCACCAGACCTTGAATGCCCCGCTGCGAAATGCTCAGTCGGCTGTCGGTGCCTTCGTTTCCGCTGATGGCGACGAGGAGCAACGCAATCTTCACAATAATTTTTTCAGACGAATCGCGGGGCGATTCAATAAAAAATCGTCTCAAAAACTACCTGAATCAGGAATCGACCTATCCGCCACAACACTACGCAATAACCAACTGGCAAACAAAATGATTGCCGTAGGAGAATCGGCGTCAAATATTGTCCGTGTTGTGGATCTTAGTTTTAAGGAATTTGAAGCAAAAACAACGGAATTTATTCGCGTGCACCCTTTGCTGGGTGTTTTGCAGCCAAAAAATTTCAATGCAAAAGAAATTTTCCCGTTCTTTTATGGCGCGTTGATTTTAAAAAATGATTATGTGACTGACGCGCTTTTTAAAAGCATAGGAGACCAGAAGATTTTTCAAAATCTGGCCAACGAGACTGTCAAGACGATGGAGCGGCAATTTATGGTGTTGCTGCTCGCAACGCGCCTGTTTACTGATGAAGAGTATGTTCGGATATTCCCGGATGAAGTCCGCCCTTTGGTTCGGGAGTTCGGTAAGTCAGTACAGCAATTGGCTGCGGATGTGTTGAACTCACACTCGCCCTTTGTTGCCACGTATTTGTTGGTTCAGGCCGGGGCACGCGATCCGCATGAAGTCATGCTGAAATTAAATGCAGCGGTGATTCCTGAGCCGCCAACTGACTTGCCTCAGCCGCTCCCTTCAGTCCCTGTACCGACGGGAGGCTAGATCGGCGGGCCGCCGCCCGAGATGCCGGCGCCGACGTGCCGAACGTTCCGACGACGGTCAACTAGCATGCCACGGGGGGTGCCCCGCCGTACGGCGCCACAGCCAGCACGGCCCGTAAGGCCATCCCGGCCGCGCCCCTCCCACGTCCGCGGCCGGTTGCATCATGCCGCCTTCCCCCAAGCTCTCATCACCCATGTCCTCCCACCTCCGCATCGACTTCGTCTCCGACATCGCCTGCCCCTGGTGCGCCGTCGGCCTCGGCGCCCTCGAAGCCGCGCTGAAACGCGTGGCCCCCGAGATCACGGCAGAGCTGCACTTCCAGCCCTTTGAGCTCAACCCCCACATGCCGCCCGAAGGCCAGGATGCCTACGAGCATCTGCACGAGAAATACGGCAGCACGCGCGAGCAGCAGGCCCAGATCCGCGAAACGATCCGCGCTCGCGGCGCTGCGGTGGGCTTCGAGTTCCGCAAGGAAGGGCGCTCGCGGGTCTACAACACCTTCGACGCGCACCGCCTGCTGCACTGGGCCGCGCTCGAGGATGCGGCCAAGCAGGTCGCGCTCAAGAAGGCGTTGCTCAAGGCCTGTCACACGGATGGCGAGAACCCGTCCGATCCGGAGGTGCTGGCGCGCCTGGCCGGCGAGGTCGGCCTCGATCCGCAGCGCGCACGCGCCATCCTCGATAGCGACGAATTCGCAGCGGAGACGCGCGAGCGTGAACGCCTTTATACCGATGCCGGCATCCACTCGGTGCCGGCCATCATCATCGACAACAAGCACCTGATTTCGGGCGGCCAGCCGGTGGAGGTGTTCGAGCGCGCCCTGCGTCAGATCGCAGGTGCCGCGCCGGCCACCACGGCCCTGGCCTGAGGCCTGAGGTCGCGGACTGCCAGGGCACGCCGCGCTTCGGTGCCCGGGCGCACAATGGATGCGCCATGCACCGCTTTCTCGTCCTCTGCGTCCTGGGCACCCTCGGCCTTCTGTGCAATGCCGAGGTGATTCGCTGCGCGGACGCTGCCGGCAACGTGAGCTATACCGATGGCGCCTGTCCTGCGGGCGCGAGCCAGGTGGGGCGTGTGCCGGTGCCGGCGCCCACGGGCCAGGCGGAGCGCCAGACGGAGCGCAACCCCGACGCCGCCCCTGCGAGCCCGCCGCCGCGCGCACCGACAGCGGCCGCAACCCCGCCGCTGACACCGGCAGGCCCGGTCATCATCGATCCCCGCGCCGGCGCCGATCGGCCCGCGGACCCGCGCCGTAGCGATCGCGGCGACGACTACTCGGTGATCGATGACGGCTACGCCTATCCAGGCGCCTACCGCCAGCCTCGGCCGCGCGACATGCGGCCGCGACTGCGCAATTGCGACGCGACGGGTTGCCAGGACACGCAGGGCAACCACTACAACCGCTCCGGCCAGCTCGACCGCTACCAGAGTCTCGACGGCAAGACCTGCCGGCCGGTGGGGACCACGACGATCTGCCGCTGAGACCGCGGCCCGGCATTCGTTCAGCCTTTGCCCAGCATCTCGATCAGCCGCGCAAGCGCCACCGAGGGCGTGCCGCGCCACACCAAGTGCGTGCGGTTCGCGCGGATGCGCTCGGGCAGCGCATGCTGGCGCACATCCGCGGTGGCGCGCAGCGCCTTGAGCACCGACAGCGGCACGATCGCGAAGCCCGTGCCCGCCGCCACGCAGGCAATCATGGCCTGGTAGGAAGAGAACTCCAGCGAACGCGAGGGCAGCACGCCGCCCTTGCCCAGCCAATGCTCCAGCACCCGCCGGTACGAGCAGCCCTGCGCGAAGGCGATCAGCGTCGCGCCGGCCAGGTCGCCGGGGCGGGTGACGGAGGCCACGCTGCGCCCGGTGATCAGCACCAGTTCTTCCTCGAACACCGGCATCGTCTCGAAGCCAGTCGCGGAAAAGGGTTGCGACACGAAGGCGGCCTCGACGTCGAAGGCCTCCAGTCGCTTCAGCAGCGCATCGGTCGTGCCGCTGACCAGTTCGACCACCACGCCTGGAAAAAGCTTGTGAAAACGCGAGAGCACGGGTGGCAGCCTGCTGCCGGCGGTGCTCTCCAACGAACCGAGCCGGAAGGTGCCGATCGGCAGGTCGCTGCGCAACTCGCCCTCCGCTTCCTCGGCCAGGCGCAGCAGCCGGTCGGCATAGGGCAGCAGCTTGCGCCCGGCCGGCGCCAGCGCCAACGAGCGGCCCTGGCGAAGGAAGAGCTTCTGGCCGAGCCGTTCCTCCAACTGCCGGATGCGGGTCGTGACGTTGGACTGCACGCGGTTGAGCTTGCCCGCCGCGCGGATCACGCCGCCTTCGCTCACCACGGTGCGGAAGATTTCCAGGGAGTCGAGGTCGATTGTTCTCATGGCTTCACCGTTCTCGAAAGAAGAATGGTTGTTCTCGATAATTCATTTGTGAAACATCCGGATTCTGGGTCCAATGGAGTCCCATGTCGAATCCCTCCATCACCGTGGCGCGGCCTTCCTTCGCAGCGATCTGCCTTGCGGGACTGATCGCGTTGGCGATCGCGATGGGCATCGGCCGCTTCGCCTTCACGCCCATGCTGCCGCTCATGATCCGCGCCGGCAGCGCCGATGTGGCGGCGGGCGGCTGGCTGGCCGCGGCCAACTACGCGGGCTACCTGCTGGGCGCGCTCACGACGGCGCGCCTTCCGCTCACGCCGCAGCGCGTCGCGCTCCTGGCCCTCGCGCTGATCGTGGCCTCGACCGCCGCCATGGGCTGGACAGGTTCGCTGCCGGCCTGGCTGTTCCTGCGTTTCGTGGCCGGCGTGGCCAGCGCCTGGGCGCTGGTGAGCACCAGTGTCTGGTGCCTGGGCTGGCTGTCGCGTTTCGAACGGCCCGCGGGGCCGGGCCTGCTCTATGCGGGGGTGGGTGCGGGCATCGCGCTGGCCGGCCTTTACTGCTGGCGGGCGGGCGCGGCGGATGTGAGGCCCGATGCGCTGTGGCTGCAGCTCGGCGCGCTCGCGCTCGCGGGCCTGGCAGCGGTGGCGCTGCTGATGCCGCGCGGCATGCCCTCCGCGGCGGCGCCTGCGCCCGCCACGGCCGGGCCGGCAGCGGCGGGCGGCGTGCCTTGGGGCCTGGTGATCTGCTATGGCCTGCTCGGCTTCGGCTACATCCTGCCCGCCACCTTCCTGCCGGTGCTGGCGCGCGCGGTGGTCGACGACCCGGCCGTCTTCGGCGCCGCCTGGCCGGTGTTCGGCGCGGCCGCCGCAGTTTCCACGCTCTTCGCGAGCCTGGCGCTGTCGAAGATGTCGCGCCGCCACGTGCTCGCCGGCAGCCATGCGCTGATGGCACTGGGCTGCCTGCTGCCGGTGCTGCACCTGTCGGCACTCACCGTGCTGCTGGCGGCGCTGCTGGTGGGCGGCACCTTCATGGTCGCGACCATGGCCGGCATGCAGGAGGCGAGGGCGCGCAGCCTCGGCGACCCCACGCGCGCACTGGGCCGCATGACGGCAGCCTTCGCGATCGGCCAGATGGTGGGACCGGTGCTGTCGTCCCTGCTCAGCGGTAGCGCCCAGGGCTTCGGCGGTCTCTTCGTTGCGCTGGCGATCGGCGCGCTGGCCCTGGCCGGCAGCGCCTGGTGGCTGGCGCGTGCCGCATGATCAGCTCATCATCTCTTCGCTGAAAGGAAAACGACGATGTTCGAACAAGGCCACACCCGACCCTGGGCCGAGCGCCTGCCGATGCCCGCTGCCGACACCATGTCCGAGGCCCAGCGCAAGGCCGCCCAGACCCTGATCGACGGTCCGCGCAAGGGCGTCTTCGGTCCCTTCATCCCGCTGCTGCAGAGCCCGGTGCTGATGGAGCGCATCGGCAGCCTGGGCGAGTACCTGCGTTTCGACAGCAAGCTCGATGCGCGCGTGCGCGAACTGGTGACCTGCGTGGTCGCACGCGAGGTCGGCAACCAGTTCGAGTGGCTGCTGCACGCGCAGGCGGCGGTCAAGGCCGGCGTGAGCGCCGAGGCCATCGAGGCGCTGCGCCTGGGCCGCCGCGCCACGCCCTTGGCCGACGACGAGCAGCTCGCCCTCGACTTCGCGCTCGAACTGCTGCGCCACCATGGCGTGAGCGAGCCCACCTATGCCGCGGCCGAAGCGCGCTTCGGCAAGCAGGTCGTCGTGGAACTCAGCGCGCTGGTGGGCTACTTCGCGATGGTTTGCTGGGTGATGAACGTCGCGCACACGCCGGGCAAGGGCGCCGAGGGGCAGACGGGGCTCGAAGCCTTTCCGCTGTAGAGCCGCGCAGCCGCGCACGAGCCGCACAGCCGCCCCGAAGGCGAAGGCGAGGTCTACTCCAGCGAGCCGCGCGGAACCACTGCACGCGCACGCGATCCGACCGGGTTGGGTGCCCACCGTCACAGGCCGTTACCAGCGCCGCCGCTGCCGCGGTGCCGGATGTCGTCCAATGGTGGAGCTCATGAAAAGGAGAGATGCCCCATGCCCGCACGTGAGTTCGACGATTTGAGGCCGGCGCGCGAGTCCTCGCTGTGGATCCTCGTGGTGCTGGTGGTGCTGGCGCTCGGCGCCGGCGCCGTCTGGTGGCGCTGGTCGCACCAGCAGGCCGCCCCTGTCGAAGCGACGCCGGCCGCCACCGCGCCGCAGCCCGATGCCCCCCCGCCGGCGCCTGCCGCGGCAGCGCCGGTGGAGCCGCAGAACCCGGTCGACACCACGGCAGACGCAACCCTGCCCAAGCTCAACGACGCCGACGCGCACGTACGCTCCGCCCTGACCGAGCTGCTCGGCGCCAAGGCAGTGGGCAGCTTCCTGCAGACCGACGGCTTCGTGCACCGCTTCGTCGCCACCGTCGACAACCTGCCGCGCGACCAGGCCGCGGCGCGCATGTGGCCGGTGCAGCGCACGCCCAAGCGCTTCATGGCCAGCGGCAGCGGGGAGGCGCAGACCATCAGCCTCGACAACGGCGCGCGCTACACGCCCTTCGTGCTGTTCGCCGAATCAGTGAACCCGCAGCACGCCGCGGCCCTCTACCAGAAGCTCTACCCGCTGTTCCAGCAGGCCTACGAGGAGCTCGGCTACCCCAACCGCCATTTCAACGACCGCCTCGTCGCGGTGATCGATCACCTGCTGCAGGCGCCCGAGCCGGCCGGGCCGCCGCAGGTGAAGCTGGTCGAGATCAAGGGCGACATGCCCTCCGAGCGGCCCTGGGTGCACTACGAGTACGTCGACCCCGGGCTCGAATCGCTGTCGGCCGGGCAGAAGATGATGATCCGCACCGGCCTGGTCAACGAGCGCCGGCTCAAGGCCAGGCTGCGCGAATTCCGCGGGCAGATCGCCGGCGGCGCGCTCGCGAAGAAGAAGGCCGAGTAGCCATTCGGACGTCGGCTGCTTCGGGCGGCAGCGGGCTCAATGATTCAGCGGACCGAGCAGGCCAGTGCGCGCATCAGCAGCAGCTTGCGCTCGCGCGCGTTGCGCGTGAGCGAGGCCGCGTGCTGGAACTCCGCGCACGCCTCGGCCTTGCGGCCCAGCTTGGCCAGCAGGTCGCCGCGCACGCTGGGCAGCAGGTGATAGCCCTTGAGTTGCGGCTCGTCGCGCAGCGTATCGACCAGCTCCAGGCCCGTGGCCGGCCCGAAGGCCATCGACAGCGCCACCGCGCGATTGAGCTCGACGATGGGCGAGGGCGCGAGCTGCGACAGCGCCTCGTACAGCGCCGCGATGCGCGTCCAGTCGGTCTGCTCCGCCGTGCGCGCACGCGCATGGCAGGCGGCGATGGCGGCTTGCAGCGCGTAGGGCCCCAGCGCACCACCGAGGGCCTCGGCGCGCGCCAGCGCGGCGAAGCCGCGGCGGATCAGCAGCTGGTCCCAGCGCGCGCGGTTCTGCTCCAGCAGCAGTACGGGCTCGCCCTGCGCATCGACGCGCGCGGCCGCGCGCGAGGCCTGGATCTCCATCAGCGCGACCAGGCCGTGCACCTCGGGCTCGTCGGGCACCAGGCCGGCCAGGATGCGGCCCAGGCGCAGCGCTTCGTCGCACAGCGCGGGGCGCATCCAGTCGTCACCGGCGGTGGCGGAGTAGCCCTCGTTGAAGACCAGGTAGATCACCTCCAGCACCGAGGCCAGGCGCGCGCCGAGCTCGTGCGCGCGCGGCGCCTCGAAGGGCACGCGCGCCGCCGCCAGCGTGCGCTTGGCGCGCACGATGCGCTGCGCGATGGTGGGCTCCGGCACCAGGAAGGAACGCGCGATCTCGTCGGTGGTGAGGCCGCCCAGCAGCCGCAGCGTGAGCGCCACCCGCGCCTCGGGCGAGAGCACCGGGTGGCAGGCGGTGAAGACCAGCCGCAGCAGGTCGTCGCCCACGTCGTCGTCGAGCGCGGCATCGACCGCGTCGGCGAAATCGGCGGCCGCCATCGCGTGCTGCGCGTCGATCTCGCGGCCGATCTCGTCCTCCTTGCTCGTATGCAGCTTGCGCCTGCGCAGCAGGTCCAGGGCGCGGTGCTTGGCGGCCTGCATGAGCCAGGCGGCGGGGTTGTCGGGCACGCCCTCGCGGGGCCATTGCTCCAGTGCGGCCACCAGCGCGTCCTGCGCCAGCTCCTCGGCCACGCCGACATCGCGCACCATGCGCGCGAGCGCGCCGATGATCTTCGCCGACTCGATGCGCCAGACGGCGTTGATGGTGCGGTGGATCTCCGGCGTGCTCATTCGATAGCGACGGGGCGGGTGAACTTCTTCAACCGTCCACTGGATGGATCTCGACCTCGGGCCGTGCCTGGGCAAAAGGATAGCGCCGGACCCAGGCGATGGCTTCGTCCATGGAGTCGGCCTGGAGCAGCCAGAAGCCGGCGACCAATTCCTTGGTTTCGGCGAAGGGCCCGTCCCTCATGCTGGTCTTGCCGCCGCCCACGCGCACGCGTGTCCCGCGGGCGGTGGAGCGAAGGCCGTCGGCCGCGAGCAGCAGGCCGTCGCGCACGCCTTCGTCGTTGCGCCGGGCCATGGCCGCGAGCTTCGCGGGATCGCTGGGCGCCTCGGCCTCGGTGTCGGCATCGGCCTTCACCAGGATCAGGAAGCGCGGCCGGGTCGCAGTGGCCAAGGGATCGACACCAGCCAACCCGCCCGCGCAGCCGGTCTCGCGGATCTCGAACCCGGCCTGCGCACAATCGGCCGCATCGCGCAGCCACGCGGCCGCAGCCTGCCGGGACTCGGCCTCGACGATGCTGAGGCCGGCGATCCGCCCCGGGCCGACGCAGGGTTCAGCTGCCGGCCCGGCGTGGGTGAAGCGGATGCGCGTGCCGGTTGCATCGGCTTTCAAGGGTGCGTGTTCGTGCAGCGTGATGTCGCGCGAAAGAGGGGGAACCGTGCCGGCCTCGCTGGAGGTCCCGGCCTGGTGCAGGATCACGAATCTCATCCGATGCAGTCCTCGGCTGGCTGAAGGGACTGCAAGGATATAGCGTCGGGATCAGCGCGCGTGCTCCTCAGCGCTGGGTCGTGGCGCGCTTCTCGGCCGCGTCTCGCAGCCACGCTTCGTGCTTGCGCATCTCGGGCGTCAACTCGGCACCGAAGTCCTCGGCCTCGTACACCTGCCGGATCTCGATCTCGACGTTGCCGCCGCCGTCGATAGGGGGCCAGCGCTTGACCCATTCGATGGCTTCTTCCCTGGATTTCACCTGGATGATGCTGAAGCCGGCGACCAGTTCCTTGGCCTCGGTGAAGGGGCCGTCGATCACCGTCGGCCTGCCGCTGCTGAACTTGACGCGCGCGCCCTTGGCGCTGGGCTGCAGGCCCATGCCGTCGAGCATCACGCCCGCCTTGATCATCTCCTCGTTGTACTTGAGCATGTCGGTGACCAGCTGCTCGCCGGGCATCACGCCCGCTTCGGTGTCTTTGTCGGCTTTTCGAATGACCACGAATTTCATTGTCGAATCTCCGTCAGAAGGGATGGGCGCTCAGGACTTGCGGTTCTTTTCCGCTTCGGCCATGAGCCGCTTTTCCTGCTCGCGCAGCTCGGGCGTGAACTCGGCACCGAAGTCCTCCATCTCGAAGACCTGGCGCAGCTCGACCTCCTCGCCATCGGTGAAGGGTGCGCGCTTGAGCCATTCGATGGCCTCGTCCCTGGAGCGCACCTGCCAGAGCCAATAGCCGGCGATCAGCTCCTTCGTCTCGCTGAAGGGGCCGTCGATCACCGTGCGGGCCTTGCCGTCGAAGCGCACCCGTGCCCCCTTGGAACTGGGGTGCAGGCCTTCGCCGGCCAGCATCACTCCGGCTTTCACGAGCTCCTCGTTGTAGTTGCCCATGTCGGTGAGCATCTTCTCCGTCGGCATCACGCCGGCTTCCGAATCCTTGTTGGCTTTCACGATGACCATGAATCGCATGTCGTACTCCTGAAGGTTGGGTTGGGTAGGTGAGCTTCCGGAATGAGGCTCTGCATGGACGTCGAAGGAGGCCGGCGCCGATCGACACCGGAGTTTGTAAAGATTTGAAACGGGACGGCGTGAGGGCGAGAACACCCGTCAGCGGGCGAGATGCCGAACCACGCCCGGCACTTCCCCTGCCAGCTCGCGTGCCAGATAGCCCAGGGGGCCCACGCGCCGCCCCAGGTTCTTGCCCGCCCTGGCATGCACCACCACGGCCCAGGCCGCCGCTTGCTCGGGCGGCAACCCGCGTGCCGCGAAACCGCCCATCAGCCCGGCCAGCACGTCGCCGGAACCCGAAGTGGCGAGCCCGGGCGAACCGCCATCGAAGCGCCAGGCGCCGCGTTGCGGCGTCGCGATCACCGTGCTCGCGCCCTTGAGCACGACGCAGGCGTTCCAGCGAGCGGCAGCTTCGCCGGCGACCGCCAGCGCTTGCTGGGCGATGGCCTCCTTGGGCAGGCCGGACAAGTGCGCCATTTCGCCCGCGTGCGGGGTCAGCAGCACCGGCTGGTCGAAGGCTCGTTCGGTTGCCACCGACATCGCGATCGAATCCAGCAGCACGGTGCACTCCCGGAAAAGGGGCAGGAGCCGGCGCACGAAAGCCATGCTGCCGCGCTCGTCGCCCAGGCCCGGGCCTACCACCACGGCCGCCATCTGCTCAGCAAGCGGAGCCAGCGCCTCGCAGCCGCGCGCGGCGATGCCGCCGCCACGCGTCTCGGGCAGGGCAATGACCCGCGACTCCGGAATTGCGAGGGCCACGCCGGAAGCGATGGAGGCAGGGCTGGCGATGGTGAGCTTGCCTGCGCCCGCCCGCAGCGCGGCGGAGCCGGCGAGCAGCGCGGCGCCGGGCAGCTCTGCGCAGCCCGCGATCACCAGCACCCGGCCGCGCGACTCCTTGTCCGCATCCGGGCCCGGATCAGGCAGCGGCCAGTGCGCCAGCGATGCCTCGGTCAGGGCGGAGGCGCGCGGAGGGGCCATCAGGGCTTGGGCGCCGCCGGCTGGTCGGGCGCGCGGGTCACCGGCGCCGCGGCTTCGCGCAGCGGCGCGAGGAAGTTCACCAGGTCGAGCTGCAGCACCTCGTCTTCGTCGCCGCTGCGCTCGGCGCGATAGGAGGTGATGGCGCAATTGGGCACGTCGCCCTGCCGATCGATCTCGAGGATCTGCTTCTCATCCAGGTGCTCGATCAAGTAGCGCAGACAGTTGACGATGACCTGGTGCGCCACCACCAGCACGCGCTGCCCTGCGTACTCGCGCGTCACCATCTCGAGCAGGCTGCGCAGGCGCAGGATCACGTCGCACCAGCTCTCTCCGCCGGGCGGGCGGAAGTAGAACTTGCCCACGTGCAGGCGCTGCGCGTCGAGCTCGGGATGCTTCTGGCGGATGCCCAGCTTGGTCAGCCGGTCGAGGATGCCGAATTCCTTCTCCCGCAGGCGCTCGTCGATGCGCAGCTTCAACCTGTCGCCGGCCAGGCCGCCATGCTCGGCGACGAGTTCCGCGGTGGCGCGGGCCCGCAAGTAGGGGGAGCAGAGGATCACCTCGGGCTGCTCGTGCGCGGAGCGTCTGGCGAACCAGTTGCCGAGCGCAATCGACTGCTCGATGCCAAGTTCGGAGAGCGGCACGTCGATGTCGCGCCACGCCAGCTCGATCAGCGGCAGACCACCCGCTTCCGCCGCGTCGCGCGCGACATTGCCGGCGCTTTGACCGTGGCGCACGATCCAGAGGGTTTGGGGCCAGTTCGATTGCATGGGCGAGGGCCATGGTAGGAAGCCCTCGCCGCGCCCCTCGTAGGCAAAGGCCTATTTCCGCCGACGCGCGCCCGGCGTCATCCCACGTAGTCGGCGACCGGCACGCAGCTGCAGAACAGGTTGCGGTCGCCGTAGACGTTGTCGACACGGCCCACCGGCGGCCAGTACTTGGCGTCCTTCACCGAGGCGATCGGGAAGGCGCCGAGCTCGCGGGAATAGGGGTGGGTCCATTCGCTGGCCAGCAGGCTGTCGGCCGTGTGCGGCGCGTTCTTCAGCGGGTTGTCCTCGCGTGGCCAGATGCCTTCCTCGATGCGGCGGATTTCGCCGCGGATCACGATCATCGCGTCGATGAAGCGATCGAGCTCGGCCAGCGGTTCGCTCTCGGTCGGCTCCACCATCAGCGTGCCGGGTACCGGGAAGCTCAGCGTGGGCGCGTGGAAGCCGTAGTCGATCAGGCGCTTGGCCACGTCCTCGGCGGTCACGCCGCTGGTGTCCTTGAGCGGGCGCAGGTCCAGGATGCACTCGTGCGCCACATGGCCGTTCGGGCTGGCGTAGAGCGTCGGGTAGTGTTCCTTGAGCCGGGCGCTGACGTAGTTGGCGCTGAGGATGGCGGTCTCGGTGGCGAGCTGCAGGCCGGCCGCGCCCATCATGCGGCAGTACATCCAGCTGATCGGCAGCACCGCCGCATTGCCCAGCGGCGCAGCGGACACGGCGCCGACGCCGTTGGAGGGGAGGCCGCCGCTCACGTGGCCGGGCAGGTAGGGCACAAGGTCCTCGACCACGCACACCGGTCCCACGCCGGGCCCGCCGCCGCCGTGCGGGATGCAGAAGGTCTTGTGCAGGTTGAGATGGCTGACGTCGCCGCCGAACTCGCCCGGCGCGGCCACGCCGACCAGCGCGTTCATGTTGGCGCCGTCCACGTACACGCGGCCACCGTGCGCATGCACGATCTCGCAGAGCTCCTTGACGCGGGTCTCGAACACGCCGTGGGTGCTGGGGTAGGTGATCATCACCGCGGCCAGGTCGTCGCGGTGCTGCTCGCAGGCGCGGGTCAGGTCGTCCATGTCCACGTTGCCTTGCGCGTCGCAGGCGGTCACCACCACCTTCATGCCCACCATCTGCGCGCTGGCGGGGTTGGTGCCGTGGGCCGAGGAAGGGATCAGGCAGATGTTGCGGTGCCCGTGGCCCTGGGCCTCGTGAAAAGCCTTGATCGCCAGCAGGCCCGCGTACTCGCCCTGCGAGCCGGCGTTGGGCTGCAGGCTGATGCCCGCATAGCCGGTGGCTTCGCAGAGCCAGGCGCGCAGCTGCGCATCGAGCTCGGCGTAGCCCCGAAGCTGCTCGGCCGGCGCGAAGGGATGGATGTCCGCGAACTCGGGCCAGGTGATGGGGATCATCTCGCTCGTCGCGTTGAGCTTCATGGTGCAGCTGCCCAGTGGGATCATGCTGCGGTCCAGCGCCAGGTCCTTGTCGGAGAGGCTGCGGATGTAGCGCAGCATCGCGGTCTCGCTCTTGTGGGTGTTGAACACCGGGTGCGCGAGGAAGGCGCTGCTGCGGCGCAGATCCGGCGGGATGCGTGCGCCGACTGTGGCCGAGAGCTCCTCGAAGCGGGGCATCGGCGTGCCGGCGGGCACGAACAGGGCCCAGAGCGTCTCGATGTCGGCGCGCGTGCTGGTCTCGTCCAGCGAGATGCCCAGGTGCTGCTGCAGCCCCTGGCGCAGGTTGACCGAGGCGGCCTGGGCGCGCTCCAGGATCTTCGGCGTGTCGTCGCCGGTCAGGACGGTGAGCGTGTCGAAGGCGGTGGCGTTGGCGAGCTCGCGGCCCATCTGCTCGAGGCCTTGCGCCAGGATCGCGGTGAGGGCGGCCACGCGCTGGGCGATGCGCGTCAGTCCCTCGGGCCCGTGGTAGACCGCATACATGCTCGCCACCACCGCCGGCAGCACCTGCGCGGTGCAGATGTTGGAGGTGGCCTTCTCGCGGCGGATATGCTGCTCGCGCGTCTGCAGCGCAAGCCGGTAGGCCGGCCGGCCCTGCGTGTCGACGCTGACGCCGACCAGCCGGCCGGGCAGCGAGCGCTTGAACTCGTCGCGGCAGGCCAGGTAGGCCGCGTGCGGGCCGCCGTTGCACAAGGGCATGCCGAAGCGCTGCGTGGTGCCGCAGACGATGTCGGCGTCCCATTCGCCGGGCGGCGCCAGCAGGGTGAGTGCCAGCAGGTCGGCCGCCACGCAAAAGGCGGCGTCGTACGCGTGGGCGTGGCCCGCCAGCGGGCGCAGGTCGTGCACGTGGCCGGTGGTGGCGGGGTATTGCGCCAGCGCCCCGAAGAAGTCGCCGCTCGCCATCAGGTGCGGCAGGGTCTCGGAGACGGTGCTGACCTTGACCTCGATGCCCAGCGGCGCGGCACGCGTGCGGATGACCTCGATGGTCTGCGGATGGCAGTCGCCGGAGACGAGGAACACGTTGCTCTTGCTCTTGACGCTGCGGCGCGCCAGCGTCATGGCCTCGGCCGCGGCGGTGGCCTCGTCGAGCATGGAGGCATTGGCGATCGCCATGCCGGTCAGGTCGCAGACCATGGTCTGGAAATTGAGCAGCGCCTCCATGCGCCCTTGCGAGATCTCGGCCTGGTAGGGCGTGTAGGCCGTGTACCAGGCCGGGTTCTCCAGCACGTTGCGCAGGATCACGCCGGGCGTGTGGGTGCCGTAGTAGCCCTGGCCGATGAAGTTCCTCGCCACCTTGTTCTTCGCCGCGATGCCGCGCAGCTCGGCCAGCGCGCCGGCTTCAGTGACCGGCGCGGGCAGGCGCATCGGATGGCTGCGGCGGATGGCCGGCGGCACGATGCCGTCGATCAGCTCGGCGCGCGTCTTCGAGCCGACGGCAGCGAGCATGCGCGCCTCGTCCTCGGCCTCGATGCCGATGTGGCGGGCGATGAATTCGCCGGCGTTCTCAAGATCGGCGAGGGTGGGCAGGGAAGGCAAGGAGGACTTCTGCATGGCGGTGAACAGGGATGGCAGGGATCAGGAAACCTTGGGTGTCCGCTTTCAGGCCTCGTCGGCGAACTTGTCGTAGGCGGTCTTGTCGAGCAGGGCGTCGATCTGCGCGGGCTCGGTGATCTTCATCTTGAAAAACCAGCCCTCGCCCTCGGGCGCGCTGTTGGCCAGGGAGGGATCGGCGCGCAGCGCCTCGTTGACCTCGGTGATCTCGCCCGCGACGGGCATGAACACGTCGGCCGCGGCCTTGACCGACTCGACCACGCCCGCAACCTCGCCCTGGGCATAGCCCTGGCCGACCTGCGGCAGGTCGACGAAGACCACGTCGCCCAGCGCGTCCTGCGCGTGCAGCGTGATGCCGACGGTGGCGGTGTCGCCCTCGGCGTTCACCCACTCGTGGTCCTTGGTGTACTTGATGGTCATTGGAATGGCTCCTTGGGGAAGGGAAGGGAGGAAGAGAAAAGAGAGAAGCTGCGGCGCTAGCCACGGTAGTAGCGCGCCGGCACGAAAGGAAGCGTGCTGACCTCCATCGGCACCGGCTTGCCGCGCACGATGGCCTGCAGGCGGGTGCCGGGCTGGGCGTAGGCGAGGGCGACATAGCCCATCGCGACGGGCCGGTCGACCGTGGGGCCCAGCAGGCCGCTGGTCACCTGGCCGATCGGCAGGCCCTCGAAGGACTCGAGCAGCGTGCCGTCGCGCACCGGCACGCGCTCCAGCGCCACCAGGCCGACGCGCTTGCGCTTGAGCGTCTCGTGGTCGACATGGCCGGCAGCGCCGGTGTCGGCCGTGAGTTGCGCCAGCACCCGGGCCGCGCCCGGAAAGCCGCCCTCGCGCGCGCCGCCGCTGCGCCGCACCTTCTGGATCGCCCAGTTCAGCGAGGCCTCGACGGGGGTGGTGGTGGTGTCGATGTCGTTGCCGTAGAGGCACAGGCCGGCTTCCAGCCGCAGCGAGTTGCGTGCCCCCAGGCCGATGGGCTGCACCTCCGGCTGCGCCAGCAGCAGCCGGGCCAGTGCCTCCGCGTCGCGGGCGGCGACCGAGATCTCGAACCCGTCCTCGCCGGTGTAGCCGCTGCGGGTGGCGAAGGCCGCGATGCCGTCGATCTGCACCGCGCCGCCGGTCATGAAGACGAAGCGCTCGATGCCGGGTGACAAGCGCGTCAGCACTGCCGCGGCCTGCGGCCCCTGCAGCGCGAGCAGGGCGTGATCGGGCAGGGGCTGCACCTGGCAGCGCTGGCCGATCTTCGCCTGGATGTGCGCGATGTCGTCGGCCTTGCAGGCGCCGTTGACGACCACGAAGATCGAATCGTGGCCCTCGTTGAAGAACATCAGGTCGTCGAGGATGCCGCCCTCGTCGTTCAGCAGCAGGCCGTAGCGTTGCTTGCCCGGCGCCAGGCCGATCACGTCGACCGGCATCAGGGTCTCGAGGGCGGCAGCGGCGTCGGGCCCGACCAGGCGCAGCTGGCCCATGTGCGAGATGTCGAAGAGTCCCGCGGCCGTGCGCGTGTGCTTGTGCTCGGCCATCAGGCCGGCGGGATACTGCACGGGCATCGAATAGCCGGCGAAGGGCACCATGCGGGCGCCGAGCGCCACATGCAGGTCGTACAGCGGGGTCTTTTGCAGATCGTCGGAAGCGGAGGCCAAGGCACTCTCCATCAGGGGCAGTCCGGATCCATGGCGTTCAAGCCATGGGCCACCCCTGCTGTCCGCTTTACCTGAGAGATTCGCCCCACGATCGAGGTTTGCTCCTTCGGTGGGCGGCTTCACTCAAGCAAAGCCGCCTCTCTCCAGCAAGGAAACGCCCGGAAACACGGGCGCCTCGTCAGTCCTTTTGCCTGAGCGTTCGGGCCTTTCGTTCGATGGGCCCTGCGCCTTCGGCGGCCCCGCGATGCGAAGCTCTCTCCTGACTCGGAAGAGTGTAAAACGAAACAGGCCCTACGACCGTTCCAGCCGCAGCCGGCGCAGCAGGAATTTCTCCCACAGCTTGTCCGAGAGGAACTGCAGGGAGCGCCGGATGTGCTCCCGTGCATTGCGGGCGTCGTAGGGCGAGCGGATGTCGGCGCCCAGTTGCCGGGCGCGCAGGCTCAGCATGTGCTCCGACAGGCAGCAGCGCGCCTTCATGCGCAGGTCCTCGAAGTTGTCGGGCCCGAGCGGGTTGGCCTTGTGCCATTCGTGGTCCCACTTGAAGCGGCGCTTCTTCTGCACGCCCTGGCCGTCGTCGCTGATGAGCCAGGCGGACACGAAATCGACATAGGCCTCGCCCACATGGTCGCGGAATACGCCCCGGCCCGGTTCGAAGCGCTCGTTGACCAGCGAATCCAGCAGCGCGTTGCCGGGCGACAGGGTGCCGAGCCGATGGCGCAGCGTGTCGTTCATCGCGAAGCAGTAGGTCGATACCCATTCGAGCAGCGGCCCCATGGGGGTCATGGTCGAGCGCGGGAAGTCGTTGATCTCGCCGAACAGCCACGGGCCCGGATGCAGCGCCAGCTTGCGGATCTCGCCGCCGAAGCGTTCCAGCCGGCGCTCGCTCCAGGCGTGGTTGAGGGCGACCGTGTCGTTCGAGAACAGCCAGACGTCGGGCTGCTCGCCGCGAGCGAGCAGGGTTTCGATGCCGCTGTCCCAGCCGGAGAACTCCCGGTTGCTGTTGTCGCCGGGGACCACCAGGCCCTGCTCGGAGGCCATGCCGGTCGCGCTTTCGGCTGGCCTGGCACGGGCGTTGTCGACGATCACACTCGAGAAGCGGTCGCCGTCCTGGGCCAGGCGGGTTCGCAATTTTTCCAGCACCTGGAGCGAACGGTCGCGGTGCTGATCGCCAAACTCCAAGTGAACGAAACCGTAGCTTGTCATGCGTGCAGGGGAGAGAAGGAAAACGGTCGCGGCCGCGCAAGATGTTACCGCTTCAATGCGGCAAACGGCGGCGCTGGCCGCGAGAAGCGGCTGCAACCCTTCAGAGCCTATTCAAGAAGAAGGGGTGTCGTTTGTCAGCGAAGACGCCGTGTCGCGATCCACGCTGTAACCCCATGTTGTTCTCGGTGCAGGGCCTGCTCCGCCGGCAGCAGGCGCAGGATGCGATCGCGGATCGAGGACACCCGCGCGGCTACTTCGCATAAACGAGATCGCGCAGCCCCAGCGAAATGCCCGGCACGTAGGTGATGACCATCAGGCAGGCCAGGATCACCAGCACGAAGGGCACCAGGTGCCCGACGATGCGGTCCAGCGAGATGCGCGCCACCGTGCAGGCCGCGAACAGGTTGACGCCGAAGGGCGGCGTGATCATGCCCAGCGCCAGGTTGACCACCATCACCAGCCCGAAGTGCAC
Source organism: Variovorax sp. RA8 (assembly GCF_901827175.1). Classification (NCBI taxonomy): domain Bacteria; kingdom Pseudomonadati; phylum Pseudomonadota; class Betaproteobacteria; order Burkholderiales; family Comamonadaceae; genus Variovorax; species Variovorax sp. RA8. Next base: position 3,153,813 of record NZ_LR594662.1, read on the forward strand.
CGGGTCGATGCCGAAGTGCATGGCGACAGGAGCAAGGATCGGCGCCAGCACGATGATGGCCGCGCTGGTTTCGATGAACATGCCGATGATGAAGAGCGCCGCGTTGACGCCGAGCAGGAACATGGCCGGCGACTGCAGCACGGCCTCGAGCCAATGGCCGATGGCCTCCGGCACGCCGGCGCGCGTGATCAGGAAGGCGAACAGCCCTGCGTTGGCGATGATGAACATGATCACCGACGACGAGATCACCGACTTGCGCAGCACCGCATAGAGTTGCGGCAGCTTGATCTCGCGGTAGATCAGCATGCCGACGACGAGCGCGTAGAGCACGGCCACGGCCGAGGCCTCGGTGGGCGTGAAGATGCCGCCGTAGATGCCGCCGAGGATGATCACCGGCATCAGCAACGCCCAGCCCGCTCGCCAGGTGGCCACGCCCACGCCCAGGCGGCCGTCGCCGTCGTTCTTGCCGAGGCCCTTGAGCTTGCAGTAGAGATAGACGAACGCCATCAGCGCCAGGCTGATCAGGATGCCGGGGCCGAAGCCGGCGATGAACAGCTCGCCGATCGACACCTCTGCGCTCACGCCATAGAGGATCAGCGGGATAGAGGGTGGGATGATGACCCCGAGCTCGGCGCTCGTGGCCTGCAGCGCCGCCGCGTAGCTGGTGGGGTAGCCGTGCTTGATCAGCGCCGGGATCAGGATGGCGCCGATGGCGAAGGTCGTGGCCACCGACGAGCCCGACACCGCCGCGAAGATCATGCAGGTCAGCACGCAGGTCATGGGCAGGCCGCCCTGCACGCCGCCCACCAGGCTCTTGGCGAATTCCACCAGGCGGCGCGAGATGCCGCCGGTCTCCATCAGGTTGCCCGCGAGGATGAAGAAGGGGATGGCCGCGAGCGGAAACTTGTTGATCGCGTTGAACATCTCCTTGACGGAGATCAGCATGTTCGCATTCGAGGCCTGGATGCCGACGATGGAGGCCAGGCCAATCGAGACGGCGACGGAAATGGTGAGTGCGAAGCACACCACCATCGTGGCGACCATCACCGGGGTCATAGGGCACCCACGCTTGTCATTGTCACTTCGGCGGTCATCGAGGCACCTTCGCCTTCAGCTACGGTGCTATTCGCCTTCGGAGCGGCCGTGCGGCTCATTGCGCGGTCTCCAGTTCCTGCCGCTGCGGATCGAGCAGGTTGCCCACGATCCCGATCACGCTGAACAGGCCGCCGACCGGCATCGCCACATAGGCCCAGAACATCGAAATCGATTCGAGGCCCGCCATGGACTGCACGCCGCCGCGCTTTGCGTAGTCCCAGCCCCACCAGATGATGACGCAGATCAGCGTCAGCGCCGCGAGGCACACCAGCCAGTCGAGCACGCGCCGCATCTTCGGCGGGCTCCAGCGGTACAGCACGTCGACGCTGACCATTGCGCCCTGGCGGAAGGCGGTGGGGATGCCCATGAAGACCATCCAGATCAGGCTCACCCGGATCAGGATCTCCGACCATTCGGCCGGCTGCTCGAGCACGAAGCGGGTGACGATCTGGAACACGCCGAGCGCCGAGGCGATCACCAGCATGAGGCAGGCGACGGCCATGGACAGCGAACTGGTCCATTGGTCGAATCGGAGGAAGGCGGATTTCATGAGCGAGGCATGCGAAAGGTCGTAAAAAAAGAGCGCCCGCGAGCCAGTGCTGCGCGGGCGCGCGCCGCGGTTCATCGCGGCAGGAAGCTCACTTGAAGTTGCGGATCCTGTCGATGTTGGCCTTGCCGAACTGCTTCTCGAACTCGGCGTTGACCGGCGCCAGCGTGCTGACGAACTTCGCCTTGTCCACGTCCTCGATCACGGTCATGCCCTGGGCACGCAGTTCCTTCACGCCGTTGGCGTCGTCCTGGTCGACGCGGTCGCGATTTGCCTTCACCGCCACCTTGGCGGCTTCGAGGAAGGCGGTCTTGTCGGCCGCGCTGAGCTTGTCGAAGGCCGCCTTGTTCATCACGAAGATGCAGGGCGAGTAGACATGGCCGGTCAGCGAAAGGTGCTTCTGCACCTGCGAGAACTTCGCCGACATGATCACCGACAGCGGGTTCTCCTGGCCATCGACGGTGCCCTGCTGCAGCGCCGTGAACACTTCGGGGAAGGCCATCGGCGTGGTGATGATGCCCAGGCCCTTGTACGCGGCGATGTGCACCGGGTTCTCCATGGTGCGCATCTTCAGGCCCTTGAGGTCTTCCGGTGCCTTGACGTCGCGCTTGCTGTTGGTCATGTGGCGGAAGCCGTTCTCGGCCCATGCCAGGGCCTTGAAGCCCTTGGCGTCGAACTTGGTCAGCAGTTCCTGCCCGATCGGGCCGTCAAGCACCGCGCGCGCGTGGGCCTTGTCGCGGAACAGGAAGGGCACGTCCAGGATCTTGGTCTCCGGCACGAAGTTGGGCACCGGGCCCGTGGAGGAGAAGGCCAGCTCCTGGGTGCCGAGCTGCACCGCCTCGATCGATTCGCGCTCGCCGCCCAGCGAGCCGTTGTAGAAGGTCTCGATCTTGTAGCGGCCATTCGTGCGTGCCGCCACTTCCTTGGCAAAGGTGTCGATGGCGACGCCCTGGTGCGAGTTCTGCGCGGTCGAGATGCTGATCTTCATGGCGGTCTGCGCGAAGGCAGCGCAGGCCATACCGAGGCCGAGGACGAGGCCGGCGGCCAGGCGGTTCAACTTCATGGGGAGTCTCCTGTCGATGTGACGTTTGATGTGACGTTTGGCAAACGTATGACTATGCATTGGTCGGCAGCTTCACGGCGTCGGGATTTTCACGGACGTAGTCACGAATCACATCCTCGAAGCTGGCATCGGCCAAAAGGCCCAGGCCGCGCGCGCGGCGCGCCTCGATGCGGCCCGGCCAGGTCTTCACGATGCGCTGGATCGCCGGATCAGGCGTGCGGTCGAGCAGGGCGGTGGCGGCCGGCCCGGCCACGCGTTCGAGCGCCGCGGCCATGTCGCCCACGGTGAGGCCCAGGGAGGGCAGGTTGAGCGCCGTGCGCGGGCCCCATTGCGCGTCGCTCGCCTCGGCGGCGCGGACGATGCCTTCGATGGTGCGGGCCGGCGAGGCCAGCGCCACCGGCGTTTCGTCGGGCACGGGGCAGGCGGCACGGATGCCGGCGAGCGGCTCCCGGATCATGCCGCTGAAGAAGCCCGAGGCCGCGCCGTTGGGGCGGCCGGGACGCACGCTCACCGTCATCAGCCGCACGCTGCGGCCCCGGATGAAGCCCTTGCGGGTGTAGTCGGCCACCAGCTGCTCGCCGATGAACTTCTGAATGCCGTAGCTGGTCTGCGGCGTGGGCAGCGTGTTGTCGTCGATGACTTCGGGCAGCGGCTGCTCGGGCGAGTTGCCGAAGACCGCGAGCGAGCTCGAGAACACCAGCACCGGCGCGGTGCCGGCGGCGCGCAGGCGTTCGAGCAGGGCGTTGGTCGCGCCGAAGTTGCTTCGCATGCCGAGGTCGAAGTCGGCCTCGCATTCGCCGCTGACGGCGGCGGCGAGGTGGAAGACCGCGTCGGCTTCGGCCCAATAGCCCGCCTCGGCGTCGGCCAGCTGGGCATTGAGGTCGCCCACGACGGCTGCGACGCGCGCATCGGCTGCGAGATCGGCCGGCGGCGGCGCGCGGTCGACAAGGGTGATGCGTTCAATGGGCTGCGCCGCGGCGCCGGCCAGTGCGAGGCTGCCTTGCGCGAGCAGCGTGCGGGCCAGGCGGGCGCCGAGAAAACCGGCGCCGCCGGTGATGACGATGTGCATGGTGTCTCCTTGATGCGTTCAGTCTATCTTGGGCGCTGCCGACACTCGACCTTGCATGTAGATCTGGGCAAGCCGCGCCAACAGGATCTCCGCCTGGGCCGGTTTGGCGAAGTGGTCGTCGAAGCCGGCCTGCAGCGCCCGCTGGCGATCGGCCTCCCGTCCATAACCGGTCAATGCGACAAGTGCCATCGACCGCGTTGCAGTTTCGGCACGCAAGCGGGCGGCCAGGTCATAGCCATTCATGCCAGGAAGGCCGATGTCGATGACGGCGCCGTCACAGGGCTGCCGGCTCAGCAGTTCCAGCGCCTCTTCGGCCGAGAATGCCAGATGCGTTTCGTGCCCTTCGAGCTCGAGCCAACTGGCGAGCGCTTCGGCCGCATCCTTGTTGTCGTCGACCACCAGCAGCGACAGCGCCGGCGGCGCTGCCGCCGCAGGCGTGCCGGTCTGGCTTGCCTCGTCCGGCTCCGCCTGCAGGGGCAGACGCACTTCGAAAGTGGTGCCCTGTCCCGCGCCCCGGCTCTCAACCGTGATCTCGCCGCCGTGCAGGCGCGCCAGGCTCTGCGCGATGGGCAGGCCGAGGCCCAGTCCGCCGGCGGCCCGATGCAGCGCTTGCTCGCCCTGCACAAATCGCTCGAACACGCGCGGCAACAGGTCGGGGGTGATGCCGATGCCATCGTCCACGACGCGCAGCACCGCTTGCGGAGAAGAGGCCGCAGTGTCGCTGGCAAGCAGGATCCGGATGGAGCCCTTGGGATCGGTGAACTTGGCCGCGTTCGTCAGGAGGTTGCCGACGATCTGGGCCAGGCGCAGCGGGTCGCCCCGCACCAGGACCGGCGCCGATGGCATCTGGGCCTCCGGCATCCGATCGCGCTCCTGCAGCGCCGGGAGCGTGAGTTCCAGAGCCCGCGCGACGACATCGCGCATGTCCACCGACTCGGTCTTCAAGGTGATCTTGCCGGCGACGATGCGCGACACGTCCAGCAGGTCATCGACCATGCGGGACAGGTGTCGAACCTGTCTTTCGATGATCTGGCGCTCGCGCGGAAAGGCCTGGGGATCGCGGCGTGCCATGAGTTGCAAGGCCAGCCCCATGGGCGCAAGCGGATTGCGCAGCTCGTGTCCCAGCATCGCAAGAAACTCGTCTTTCGACCGGTTGGCCTGCTCGGCTTGGTGTTGAGCGCTGCGCGCCTGCTGGAGCAGCCGGACATTGTCCAGCGCCAGTGCGACGCGTTGCGCCAGCTCCCCGATCAGCGATCCATCTTCAGCGCTGAAACGCCTCTGCGATTCGGCCTGCAATACGGCCATGACGCCGATCGTTCGGCCGCGCGCGACCAGCGGCACGACACAGCCCGCCGTGATGCCGACGATCCGGGTGAACTCCTTGAGCTGGGGGTCCAGCTTTTCGACGGCCTCGGCGTCGTCCAGGTTGAGCAGGAACATCTTGCCGGTGGAAATGGCCCACGGGAACGAGCCCGGGACCTGCGGGGCCGTGCGCGTGCTGACCATCTGTGCAACGAAGGCACTGCGCGCCGCGTCGAAATGGTGCGTGAGCTTGCGCTCCAGCATGCCGTTTTCATCGAGCAGATCGATGCGGCAGAGGTCGGCGATCGCCGGCACGATCACTCGCGCGATTGCCGCGAGTGTCGACTCTTCTTCCAGCGACTGCGAAAGCGCTGTGCTGGCGTCCGCGAGGCGAGCCAGCCGCAGCTCTGCCGCTTGCGCGTTGGCGCGCGCCAGCCGCTCGCCCTCCAGCAGGTGCTGCCGTTCGGCTTCGCCGCGGCGCCGTTGCTCGGAAGCCGTGGCCAATGCCGAGGCGACCGCGTCCACTTCCGCGACACCCGACTTCTGCGCCGGCAGCGTTTCGCCGCGTCCCACGGCATCTGCCTGTGCTCGAAGAAGGTCCATTGGCCGCGTCACGCCGCGCGAGATCCACCAGGCAGCCAGGCCGCCGAAGCAGAGGGAGATGAGCAGGCCTCCGCCATACGCCATGAACAGCCGGCGCGACGCACTTTCAGACGTGGCCACTGCCGCGCCGAGCACCACCATCCAGGGGGCTGCATCCATCCGCGCGATCGCTGTCCTTGCCCGTACGCCTTCGACGTTGATGGTGGAGCCCACCCCTTCGCGTTGGGGCCCGATCGAGGCAAGCAGCCTGAGCAATGTGTCGCTGGGTGCCGTTCCGCGCAGTCGATCGTCGCCGATGTTGCGCGCCACGCGCGCTTGCCTCGAGTCGAACACCGACACCATCCATCCTTCCGGGACGCGCTGGCGGTGCAGGACCGCGGTGACCGCCCCGGGGTCGACGACGGCCGTGAGGACGTGGCGAAGTTCCCCTTTGCGCAGGACCGGGACGCGCACAGGAAACGCGAGCTGGCCGCGGGGCCCGCGCGTCATCGCACCGATGACAGGCCGCTTCTCGCTCACGACTTCCTGCAGGCTTGCCTGGTCAACGACGCTCGCGCCGGGCGCCACGTGGCTGCGCTCGGTACTGAAGAGAATGCGACCGTCCGGCGCGGCCAGCAGAAGGTCGCGCCATTCCGGATGAGATGCCCGCACTGCCGTCACGAGCTGGTAGGCCTCGACCAGGCCCTCCGGCGTGGTCGTGCCCAGCGGCTCGGTCAGCGCCAGTGCTTCCAGCGCGGCGACGGTCATGCGAAGTTCGCTGTCGACGGCGGTGGCAATGGCTCTTGCCACGCCGACCGTGGAAGCCTGGGTCTGGCCGCGCTGGGCCTTCAACAACGCGTCGAGTGCGAGGCCGTAGACCACGGCCAGGGGGACGATCGCGGCCGTTGCGATCAGCAATAGACGCTGCCGCAGATTGATGGTGCGCTCCTACATCCCCACGTAGTTCGGCCCGCCGCCGCCTTCCGGCGTGACCCACACGATGTTCTGCGTCGGGTCCTTGATGTCGCAGGTCTTGCAGTGCACGCAGTTCTGCGCGTTGATCTGCAGGCGCGGCTTGCCGTTCTCGCCTTCGACGAACTCGTAGACACCGGCGGGGCAGTAGCGGGCCTCGGGGCCGGCGTACTCGGGCAGGTTGATCTCGGTAGGCACCGCGGCGTTCTTGAGCGTCAGGTGCGCGGGCTGGTTTTCCTCGTGGTTGGTGTTGCTGACGAACACCGAGGAGAGCCGGTCGAAGGTGAGCTGGCCGTCCGGCTTCGGGTAGGCGATCTTCTTGCACTGTGCGGCCTTCTTCAGGCGCTCGTGGTCGGCCTGGTGGCGGTGCACCGTCCAGGGGATGTGGCCGCGCAGGACGTACTGCTCGATGCCGGTCATCAGCGTGCCCACCGTCAGTCCCTTCTTGAACCACTGCTTGAAGTTGCGCGCCTTGTTCAACTCCCGGTACAGCCAGCTCTTCTCGAACGAGGCGGGGTAGGCCGCGAGCTCGTCGTGCTGCCGCCCGGCCATCACCGCGTCGTAGGCGGCCTCGGCCGCGAGCATGCCGGTCTTGATGGCGGCATGGCTGCCCTTGATGCGGCTCGCGTTCAGGTAGCCGGCGTCGTCGCCCACCAGCGCGCCGCCCGGGAACACCGTCTTGGGCAGCGAGAGCAGGCCGCCCGCGGTGATGGCACGGGCGCCGTAGCTCAGGCGCTTGGGCGCCTTCAGTCCCTTGTCCTGGCCCTCGAAGTACCAGCGGATGTTCGGGTGCGTCTTGAAGCGCTGGAACTCCTCGAAGGGGCTCAGGTGCGGGTTCTGGTAGTCGAGGCCGACCACGAAGCCCACGATCACCTGGTTGTTCTCGGCGTGGTACAGGAAAGAGCCGCCGTAGGTGTCGGCCGGCAGCGGCCAGCCCGCGGTGTGCACGGCCAGGCCGGGCTCGTGGCGGGCTGGGTCGATTTCCCACAGCTCCTTGATGCCGATGCCGTAGCTCTGCGGGTCCTTGCCGGCGTCGAGCTTGTACCTGGTGATCAACTGGCGGCCCAGGTGGCCGCGTGCGCCCTCGGCGAAGATCGTGTACTTGGCATGCAGCTCCATGCCGAGCTGGAAGTTCTCGGTCGGCTCGCCGTCCTTGCCGATCCCCATGTTGCCGGTGGCCACGCCGCGCACCTTGCCGTCGTCGGTGTAGAGCACCTCGGCCGCAGGGAAGCCCGGGAAGATCTCGACGCCCAGCGCCTCCGCCTGCTGCGCGAGCCAGCGCACCACGTTGCCCAGGCTGACGATGTAGTTGCCCTCGTTGTGGAAGTTCTTGGGCAGCAGGAAGTTGGGCGTGCGGTAGGCGCCGGTCTCGCTGAGCATCAGGAAGGTGTCCTGCGTCACCGGCTGGTTGAGCGGGGCGCCTTGCTCCTCCCAGTCGGGCAGCAGCTCGTAGAGCGCACGCGGGTCCATGATCGCGCCCGACAGGATGTGGGCTCCGGGCTCGGAGCCCTTCTCGAGCACCACCACCGAAATGTCCTTGCCGTGCGAGGCCGCCAGTTGCTTGAGGTGGATGGCAGTCGCCAGCCCGCCCGGGCCGGCGCCCACCACAACCACGTCGTATTCCATGGCTTCACGGGGGCCGAACTGGGCGAGGATTTCGTCGTGCGTCATGTGGGGTGTGGTCGATAATGGTTTTTGAAGGGGCGAGGCGCCGCGAAGGCCGGGCCATTTTATGCGGCGCCCGGCGTCCCCCGGCACGTCGCCCCGGCGACTCCCAACAGGACCTCCTCATGGCTTACAGCATCGATCTTTCGGGCCGCGTGGCCTTTGTCACCGGCGCGTCGAGCGGGCTTGGCGCGCAGTTCGCCAAGGCCCTGGCCCGCGCCGGCGCCGCGGTGGTGCTGGCCAGCCGCCATACCGACCGCCTCAAGGAGCTGCGCGCACGCATCGAGGGCGAGGGCGGCGATGCCCACGTGGTGGAGCTCGATGCGACCGACATGGGCAGCATCAAGGCCGCGGTGGCACGGGCCGAGACCGAGGTCGGGCCCATCGACATCCTGGTCAACAACTCGGGCGTGAGCACCACCCAGCGGCTGGAGGAAGTGAAGCCGCAGGACTACGACTTCATCTTCGATGCCAACGTGAAAGGTGCCTTCTTCATCGCGCAGGAGGTGGGCAAGCGCATGCTGGCGCGGGCCCGCGGCGCGGCGCCCGGCACTTACATCGGCGGGCGCATCGTCAACATCGCCTCGGTGGGCGCGCTGAAGGTGATCCCCAAGATCGGCGTCTATTGCATGAGCAAGGCCGCCGTGGTGCAGATGACCAAGGCGATGGCCCTCGAATGGGGTCGCTTCGGCATCAACGTCAACGCACTGTGCCCCGGGTACATCACGACCGACAACAACGAGGACCACTGGGCCTCCGACGACGGCCAGAAGCTGGTCGGCGGCCTGCCGCGCAAACGCCTGGGCAAGCCCGAGGACCTCGACGGGCTGATCGTGTTGCTGGCCAGCGGCCAGAGCCACTTCGTCAATGGCGCCGTGATCGCGGCGGACGACGGATACGCGCTCTGAGCCGGAGCGACGTCATCGGCGTCGCGGCCGGCCTGGCTGCGGGGGCGCTCTGGGGCCTCGTCTTCGTGGCGCCGCGCATGGTGGGTCATTTCGGCATGGTGAACATCACCGCGGCGCGCTTCATCGTCTTCGGCGCGGTGGCCGGGGTGGCCGTCTGGTGGCGGCCGACCGGACACCGCTGGCCCGATGCGCGACAGGCCTTCACCGTGCTGGGCCTGAGCGGACTGGGCTTTAGCGGCTACTACCTGCTGCTGGCCTTCTCGATCGTGGATGCGGGCACGGAGGTGCCCAGCCTGGTCATCGGCACCATTCCGGCCTGGATGATGCTGCTGGGCCGGCCCGCGGGACTGCGCATGCAGGCCCTCTTGCCCGGGTTGGCACTCACCGCCGCCGGCATCGCGCTGATGGTGGGGGCCGCCTGGCCAGAGGGCGGCATCGGCGACACGGGGCGGGCGCATTTCGGCTGGGGCCTGGTGCTGGCCGTGCTCGCGATGGCGAGCTGGACCGCTTTCGGCCTGCTCAACGCCGCCTGGCTGCGGCGCCATCCCGAGGTGCACGCGGCGGATTGGACCAACTGGCTCGGCATCGCCACCGGCCTGGGCGCCTTCCTGCTGTGGCTGGCCGCGGGCTCCGACCTGCAGACCTTGCGCGCGCAGCCGGACGGCGCCCTGTTCGTGCTTCTGGCGCTGGCGGGCGGGCTGGGCTCTTCATGGCTGGCGACCGTGCTCTGGAGCATCGCCAGCCAGCGGCTCTCGGCCAGCCTGTGCGGCCAGCTGATCGTGAGCGAGACGCTGTTCGCCTTGCTTTATTCTTTTCTATGGGATGGCCGCTGGCCGCATGCGAGCGAGCTCGCGGCGGCGCTGCTGTTCGTCCTCGGCATCCTGGCATCCATCAAGGCGCACCGATGAGAATCGAAATCCCCGAAGTCAAGAAGCTGGTCTACGACATGAAGATCCCGATCCGCTGGGGCGACATGGACGCGATGGGCCACCTCAACAACGCCAGCTACTTCCGCTACCTGGAGACGGCGCGCATCGACTGGTTCCACTCGCTGGGCGCCGAACCCTCGCCGGAGGGGCAGGGCGTGGTGATCGTCAATGCCTTCTGCAACTTCTACAAGCAGCTCGAGTACCCAGGCGACGTGCTCGTCAAGATGTACGTGAGCGACCCCGGCCGCACCACCTTCGAGAGCTGGGCCACCATGGCCCGCGCCGATGCGCCCGATGTCATCTGCGCGGCGGGCGGCGCGACCACCATCTGGGTGGACTTTCCGAAGCAGAAGGCGTTGCCGCTGCCGGACTGGCTGCGGGCCATTGTGAGTTGAGCGCGCGGGAGCTCGGCGTAGATCTGGGACTGCGCGCCGTCGGACCCCTCAGGGGTTGACTGCCGTCTCGGCAAGCAGCGCCACATCGCGAAGCACTTCGCTGACGATGATGCGATCGAGGTCCCCGAACTTCACGCGACCGTGGAATCCGGAAGTACCGGCCCTGCGCAGCACGATGCTCGGAAGGCGCTGCCTGGGCTCGAAGTCCGGCTCGCCGACGACCATGCCGGGCGCCAGTACCAGTTGGACTTCCAGCCCTTCGCCGACCTGCTTGCTGAACCAGCCGACGTATCCGCCATCCTCGACCAAGCCGCGGCGCCAGCCGCGGTCGACGAGCCCCATCACGCTGCCCGTGGCCACCGTCTTGCCGGCGAAGCGCCGGATTTCGCTGTCCGCGTGTTCGGCATCCGCCAGGATGAAGGTCTCGCGCCCGAGTTGCCTGAAAGGCTGCACGATTCCGAGGTCACCCAGGCGCTGTCCGAACGCGGCTTGCATCGGCTGCGGCATCTCCAGCACATGGGCGATGCCGACGCTTGCATTGGCCGGAAGGTCGGTGCGCGAATCCTGGGCGACGACGAGGCACGCGTCTTCCTCGATCCGGAAATACCTCGCCGGCGCCTCCGTCCTCTCGTACATGCCCCAGACCAGGCGCGTGCCCAACTGCCGCATCAGGGGGTGATCGAGAATGAAGAGACGGAAATCCCCCGCTGACCAGCGCATGCGACGGACCATGGCCATTTCCATCCGCGTGATCTGCAGGCCAGCGATGATTCTGGCGTCCTTTTTCAGTTGCCTGAAGCGCTCGACGGCTGCATGGGCCAGCGTCGCATCGTCCTGGGGGCCTGGCCTGGGCAGGTCTTTCAGGCGCGTGCCTTGTGCATCCTGCACGCAAGGTTTGAGTGCGGCATCGAGGTACACGCGGAACTGCCGCGGTCCGAAGTCCAGCCGCAAGGCGGCATGCATGTCGAGCTCCAGGTCGGGCACGAGGCGATCGGCCAACTCGTCGGCGGTGAGTGCGCGCGCTTCGGCCATCGCCTCCATGTTGTCGCGGGCCCGCATTTGCAGGCCCTTGAACTTCAGCTTGCAGGCGATTGCGTTCAAATGCATCAGAGCGATATCGCTGCCGATTGCTGCCAGCAGGTCCAAGCCTGCCACCGCGCGCTGGTGCGCCGATTTGGCGGGCCATTCCCGGATGAACGGGGCCAGCCGGTGAGCGGTCTCGTCGTCGCCGAGTTGGCCAAGCGCCTCGAAGGCCCAGGCTTCCTTGACCGACGCGCCCGCGGACATCCAGGCTTCGAACAAGTCCCAGGCGAATTCGGCGAGCGAAGTCGGCGTGCAGGCATCCTTGACGATGGCGAGGCCGGGATAGGGCGCGTCCAGCCGGCTTATCGCCAGCATCGTGCCGAGGTGTTCCATGGCGCTGTCGGGTAGACCTGCACCGCTGTGCCGCAGCACCGGCCGGCTCGATGACGGTGCGACGAAGAACCCGGCCAGCCTGGGGATACGCGACGGCAGGACCTGCAGCGGATCTGTTTGCTGCAGCGTTTGCAGGGCCCGGGCCATCTCCGATCCGTGGCGCGCTGCCGCCTCGCGCGCTTCGGCCCCGAAGCCTTGGGACAGCAGCCACCGCACACCGTGTTGCGCCAGGTCGCGTTGCGTCCTGTCCCGGCCGAAGGCCAGCGGCAGCGCTGTTGTCAGCGTGGTGATGGCATGGGCCGTCATCCAGGCGATGGCGGGCGGCCGCGCCTTCTTGAGGTGGCGCAGGGCATGCAATGCCGTGGACACCAGTCGGGCGCTGTCTACGTCGATCGCCAGGGCCAGACCCTCTGCGGCATGGCGTTGCGCATAGGCCGCGAGTCCCGGTAACGCGGCTTCGCCATGCTTCGCGAGGATCGCTCGGATCGCATCGCCGCGGCCCGTACACCACAGCTTGGAAGGATAGCTGTTCCATACAGCCAATGCAGCCGGGTCGGGCAGCAGCAGCACGAGGTCCGGCACCTCTGCGTGGAAGGCGTGCTGCGGGAGCTCGACATCACCCTCCCGCAGCGCTTCGCCGCTCATCACCTTGGCTTGGCCGGCCGGGGCGATGCGCAAGGCTGCGAGCCAGTGCGCGGCGGGGCGGTCCAGGCGTTGCAGGCGCCAAGCGCCGGTCAGCGGACCGCATGCCGCGCTCGCCTTGTCAGCCAGAGTCCATCGGATGGTTTCCGGCAGGACGAGCGCGGGCAGGTCCAGCGTCGGCAGCTCGATCGACGTCCGGCCGTTCACCCATGGCGGTCGGCGAAGCAGCGGGGGCAGTTGCTCCGGTGAGGCCTCTTCGGTCTTCATCGAGGACAGCAGCGCCTGAAAGCGCTCCTGCTCGGCGGTCGTCAGCGCCTTCAGCGCCGTCGGGTCGCCAGGGCCAGCCGGACCGCCCAGCTTCGGGCCAGGCGCGAGCCGGAGGCCACGCTTGTTCGGTCATGCACTTGAGCGTCGCGGCCGGATGGTGCCGCGCCAGCTTGTCGAGTACGGCTCGCGCTTCCTTGCGATTCATCCATTGCACCAGCAACGGCAGGGCCTGCGATGCGGGCATGCGCTTGATCAGCGCGCTGAACTTCAGGCTGCTGTCGCGGCTCGGCGCGCTGCGCAACACCTCCAGCAGCAGCCTGGATGGGCCGTCGTGGGCCACCGCGTGCGGTGGGCTCGAGTCCTCGGCTTTCGCTGTGCCCGGGGCTTGCTCGGATCGTTTCATGGCTGGCTGTTCATCCTGGCTGTGTAGAGCGTTCCAGCCCGCCGGAGCGGCTGGAACCCGGCACTCAGGCCGCGAGCAGCACGATCCGCGCCTCGAACCCCGTCGCCGCGCCCGGCGGCGGCGAGTACAACTCGAGCCGCGCCCCGTGCTTCTCGACAATGGTGTTGACGATCGAGAGCCCGAGGCCATAGCCTGCGCGGTCGGCGCTGTGGCGCACGTGGCGTTGCTGCAGGGTGCGCAGCTGCGCACTGCCGACGCCCGGGCCGAAGTCGCGCACGACCAGGTCGGCCGGCGCGGCCACCTCGATCAGGACGCGGCCTTGGCTGTAGCGCAGCGCGTTTTCGATCAGGTTGCGCAGCGCGATCGCCAGTGCATCCACGTCGCCGAGAGCCAGCGGCGCCTCGGCGTCGGGCACCTTCAGCGACAGGCGCTCGTTGACGCGCGGGTCCTTCCAGAATTCCTGCGCCACGGTGCCGGCGAGCTGGACCAGGTTGACCTTGGCGCGTGCCAGTGAGGCACCCGACTCGGCGCGCGATAGCTGCAGCAGCTTCTCGGCACGGTGGCCCAGCACGTGCAATGCGTCGAGGGCCGCCTCGACGTCATGGCGCCGCAGGTCGTGCTCCAGCGCGGTCTGAAGACGAAGGCGGGCGGCCGAGAGCGGCGAGCGCAGCTCGTGCGCCGCGTTGGCCGCGAGCGCGCGCTCGACGTCGAGCGCGTGGGACAGCCGCTCCAGCAGCCGATTGACGTCGTCGCCGACGGAGCGCAGCTCGCGCGGCAAGCCCGCGAGCCGGATCGGCCGGAGGTCCGCGCCGTTGCGCAGCGCGATCTCGCCGGCCAGCACCTGCAGGCCGCGCAGCTCGCTGCGGGCCACGTTGCGCAGCACCAGCGCCAGCAGGGGCAGCATCGCGATCAGCGGAATGATCAGTCCGAGCAGGGTGCGGTTGAGCGCCGTGCGGCGCTCGTCCAGCGGGTCGGCGACCTGGAGGTAAAGCCCGAGCGTCGGATGGCGCGCGGTGTAGATGCGCCAGGCCTCGCTGTCGGCGAAGCCCTGCGCCAGCGGCACGTCGAAGGCATTGGCCGGCGCCTCGGAGGAACGCAGCAGCACGCGCGCGTGCACGTCCACCATCTGGTAGAGCACCGCATCGGTGGGATACAGCTGCGGCGGCGCGATCAGCGGCAGCGCGGCGTCGGGGAGGTCGGCGCGCAGCTTGTCGAACTCGTGCACCGCGGTGTCGAAAGTGCGATGCGCGACCTCGGCGAGCTCGTTGTCGAAGTTGTGGTTGATCTCACGGTCGACGTACCAGCCCACGCCCAGCACGCACAGCAGCCAGACCCCGCCGACCCAGACGATGAGCGTGCGCGTCAGCCGCCCGGCGAGCGAATCGCGGGAACCGAGCTCGGCTTCTGCCTGCTGCAGAAAACCGAGCTTCATTTGTCCTCTTCCTCGGGCGAGAACGACAACCGGTAGCCGAGGCCGCGCAGCGTCTGGATGTGGCTGCGGCCCAGCTTGCGCCGCAGGCGGCTGACGAAGACCTCCAGCGTGTTGCTGTCGGCCTCGTCGCCGAAGCCGTACAGCGCATCGGCCAGGTTCTCCCGGGTGTGGATGCGCTCGGGCCGTGTCGCCATCACGCGCAGCAGGGCCCATTCCTTTTGCGTCAGCGTGACCGGAATCCCGTTCTTGCGGACCAGGTCGCGCGCGAGATCGATCTCGAGCGTGCCTAAGTGGAGCACCGGCGTGCTGGCGCTGCTGCGCCGGCGCTCGACGGCGCGCAGGCGCGCCAGCAGCTCGGCTGGGTCGTAGGGCTTGATGAGGTAGTCGTCGGCGCCGGCGTCGAGGCCGCGGATGCGGTCGGTGACCTGGTCGCGGGCAGTGAGCACGATCACGATCGGGCGGTCGCGCAGCGCGCGCACGTCGGGCAGCAGCGACAGGCCTTCGCCGTCGGGGAGGTGCAGGTCGAGCAGCACGGCCGCGTACTGCACGGCCGCCAGCGCCGCGCGCGCCTGCGCTAGGCCGGGCGCCACGTCGACCACGAAAGCCTTGGCCTCGAGATAGCTGCAGACTGCACTGGCCAGCGCAGCATCGTCCTCGACCAGCAATATGCGCACGTCGCCTTCCTTTCCAAAGAATCGGAGTCTAGGGCAGTGCCCCCTTCAGCCAACGTTCAGCAGGCGGACTTAGGCTCTCGCCTCCATGCTGCGTTCGATGCTCGCCAGGCGGCCTCTCGCCTGGACACTCCTGACCTTGCTCCTGCTCCTGGCCTGGGATGCCACCGGCCTCGACCTCGCGCTGGCCCGCCTCGCGGGCACGCCGACGGGCTTCCCGTGGCGCGACAACGGGTTTCTGGTGCATGTGATGCACGAGGGCGCCAGGTCGCTGAGCTGGCTGCTGCTGATCGCGCTCCTCGCCGCCATCCGCTGGCCGGTGGGCGTGCTGCGCCGCCTGCGGCTGCGCGAGCGGGCCCAGCTTGCCCTCACCGTGCTGGCCTGCGTGCTGGTGGTGTCGCTGGTCAAGCAGGCGAGCGCGACCAGCTGTCCATGGGACCAGAAGGCCTTCGGCGGCATGGCCCACTACGTGTCGCATTGGGCCTGGGGCCTGCGCGACGGCGGGCCGGGTGGCTGCTTCCCGGCCGGCCACGCCTCCGCCGGCTTCGCCTACGTGGCTGGCTGGTTCGTGCTGCGGCGTGTCTCGCCGTCCGCAGCGCGGGCGTGGCTCGCCTGTGCGCTGGCGGCCGGGCTGCTGCTGGGCCTGGCGCAGCAGCAGCGCGGGGCCCACTACATGAGCCACACGCTGTGGACCGCCTGGCTTTGCTGGACCACCGGCTTTGCCGTGGATGCGCTGCTGCGCCGGAGGTACGTGAGGTGCGATGCGCCGGTGGGCGCCGTGCCCAAGCTGAACGAAAGCTGAGTTGGGCATTCAGTGAGTTTTCAGTCCGGCTTTCCAGACTCGCCGGATGCCCTTCTCGACTGTCCAGCCTTCCGTCCTCTCTGACGATCGCCCCGTTGCCGCGCCCCTGGCGCAGGCCGCCTCCACCGTGGAGACCACCGCGTCCCAGTGGCGGCGCATCGACGCCTGGCTGGCGCAGCCCCGCTCGGCGCGCAGCGTCGTCGTCTGGCTGAGCCTCTATCTCGCATTGGCCGCCAACTGGCCGCTGTGGAATGAGCTGGCGCGCATAGGCGGCGCGCCCAGTATCTACGTGCCCCAGGTCGCGATGATGACGCTGCTGGCCGTCTGCGGCACCGTGGCCCTGCTGTCGCTGAGTGCCTGGTCGCGCTGGATGAAGCCGCTGTGGTTCGCGGTGGTGGTGGTCGCCGCCGTGGCGCAGCATTTCATGCTGAGCTACCACGCGGTCATGGACCCGAGCATGCTGGCCAATGCAATGCAGACCGACCTCCACGAAGCACGCGATCTCATGGGCTGGGGCCTGCTGTCCCAAGTCGTGCTGGTATCGGCCGTGCCGGCCTGGGCCCTGTGGCGCATGCGTGTGGTGCCCATGGGCCTGCTGTCGCATGCATGGCGCAACGCGCTGCTGCTCGTCATGGCTGTCACGCTGGCAATCGGCGGCGCGCTGGCGATGAACCGGCAGCTCGCGCCCCTGATGCGCAACAACGTCCACCTGCGCTACATGATCAATCCCCTGGCCAGCATCTATTCGGCGTCATCGGTGGCGTTCAAGCCGCTGTTCAGGCACAGCCGCAAGCTGATTCCGATCTCGGGCGGCACCGCGCTGGGCGCCAGCTACGCGGCGCAGGCCCGGCCACCGCTGTTCGTGCTGGTGGTCGGTGAGACCGCACGGGCCGATCATTTCGGTCTCAACGGCTATGCCCGCGACACCACGCCGGTGCTGGCCGCGCGCAAGGTGCTGTCCTGGCGCGACGTCCATTCCTGCGGCACCAACACGCTGGCTTCCGTGCCCTGCATGTTCTCGCCCCTGGGCAAGGCGGCCTTCGAGGCGCGCAAGGATGACTACGAGAACCTGATGGACGTGCTGCAGGCCGCCGGCCTCGCGGTGTTCTGGCTCGACAACCAGCCCGGCGGCTGCAAGGGCGTGTGCGACCGTGTTCCGCATGCCTTCGCCTTCGACCAGCTCGCACCGGATGTGAAGAGCGCGCTCTGCGATGGCGACGAATGCCTCGACGACGCCATGCTCCGGGGGCTGGACGAGCGCCTGGCTGCGCTGCCGGCCGAGCGCCGCGCCAAGGGTGTCGTGCTGGTGATGCACCAGATGGGCAGTCATGGTCCGGCCTACTACAAGCGCTCCTCGCCGGATGCCAAGCCCTTCCTGCCGGAATGCAAGACCAATGCGTTGGCCGAGTGCAGCCACGCGGAGCTGGTGAACGGCTTCGACAACTCGATTGCGTACACCGATCGCTTTCTCGGCAGGACCATCGATTGGCTGCAGGCGCAGTCGGGGCGCTACGACACGGCCTTGCTCTACCTGAGCGACCACGGGGAGTCGCTCGGCGAGTATGGGTTGTTCCTGCACGGCGTGCCTTACAGCTTTGCGCCGGAGGTGCAGAAGCACATTCCGATGGTGATGTGGTTCGGGCCGCACATGCGCGAGCGTGCGGGGCTGTCGAGCGGCTGCATGGAGGCGGGGCTCGATGCGCCGTTGACGCATGACAACCTCTATCACACGGTGCTGGGGGTGATGGATGTGCGGACACCGACCTACAAGGCGGGGTTGGATGCGTTGGCGTCGTGCCGAGGGGTGGGGTGAGCGCACCCGTTCGGTTGAACTCGTACGTTGCTGTCGTGTCGAGGCTGGAGCCGGGGGTTCGTCCCGGCTCCGGCCTCAAACCAGCAGCAACGTACATACAGAAGGCCAGGTGCCCGCATCCACCCTCTCCCAGAAAGAGAGGAAGCAAGAAGAGAAGCGCTACTTCTTGTCCCTCGGCACCCGCCCCAGCAAATAAAACTCCGCATTCGGCTGCATCCCGCTGAAGCTCGCCATCCGATTCGAAAGCCCGAAGAAGGCGGTGATGGCAGCGATATCCCAAATGTCCTCGTCGCTGAACCCATGCGCGTGCAGCGGCGCAAAATCGCTGTCGCCGATCTCGTGCGAACGCTCGCACACCTTCATCGCGAACTCGAGCATTGCAAACTGGCGCGGCGTGATGTCGGCCTTGCGCCAGTTGACCGCCACCTGGTCGGCCACCAGCGGCTTCTTCTCGTAGATGCGCAAGAGCGCGCCGTGCGCCACCACGCAGTACAGGCAGCGGTTGGCGGCGCTGGTGGCGGTGACGATCATCTCGCGCTCGCCCTGGGTGAGCGAGCCTTCCTCCTTCAGCATCAGTGCATCGTGGTAGGCGAAGAAGGCGCGCCATTCGGCCGGGCGGCGCGCGAGGGCGAGGAACACATTGGGAACGAAGCCGGCCTTCTCCTGCACCTCGAGCACCCTGGCGCGGATGTCTTCGGGCAGGTCCTTGAGCTCGGCGAGAGGGTAGCGCGGGGCGGTCATGGCGTCTCCTGGGGCGTGCGGCAGAACGGCCATCATAGGGAGAGACTAGCCCGAAGGGCCGAGCGCCGCTGGTGAATCCTCCAGCGCGACAACGGCCGATGCGCTTTCGTCCTTGAGCGCCACGCCCGTCAGGCCACGGCGCAGCGCCTCGCGGACGAACCAGGCCAGCCTGAAGGCCGCCGCTTCGCAAGGCAGGCCCTCCGGGCGCACGTTCGAGATGCAATTGCGCTCGGCGTCGTGCCGGCCACGGCGCGGTGCGTGGGTGATGTAGATGCCAAGGCTGTCGGGCGAGCTGAGCCCGGGGCGCTCGCCGATCAGCATCGCGACCAGCCGGGCGCCGAAGGCTTCGCCGATCTCGTCCGCGAGCGCCACGCGCGCCTGCGTGGCGATCACGAGCGGCGCGAGCCGCAGCGAGGCGGGCAGTTGCGGGCGCAAGGCGGACAGCAGCGGCAGCGCGTGACGCGCCGCGGCCAGGGAAGAGAGGCCGTCGCCGATCACGATGCCGAGATCGATCGACGGGGTCGCCCGCGCGCGCAGGGCTGTTGCATCCTCCGGGTCGAGCTGCCTGCCCAGGTCGGGGCGCCGCAGGTATGTCGCGCGGTCCGGCGCGCGGCTGCGCACCCGCAGCACCTCCCAGCCCTCGGCGCGCAGCGAGACTTCGAGTGCGTCGGCATCCAGCGCCGCATGGATCGCATCGCGCGCCATCGCATGCGCCCAGCCGAATCGCAGCACCTCGTCCGTCGGCATGCCGGCGCCGGCGCGTCCGAGCGCGAGGCGCGCGGGCGTTGCGCTGCGCCAGTCGGCCCAGGGACTATGCGTGACAGGGTCGCTCACAAGGCGACCTCCGTTCCTTGGGCTGCGGCACCATGAGCCTTCGGGGCGGCCGCGCGCCTCATGTCAGCGCCTTCAGCGAACGCATGTCCGCGAGCAGCCGGTTGGAGGAGGGCGGCTGCAGCCGGCCCGCGATGTCGGTGATCTGCATCCGCTGCAGCCAGGCCTCGAACTCGGGCGCGCGCTTCAGCCCCATCGACTCGCGCAGGAAGAGCGCATCGTGGAAGGAGGTGCTCTGGTAGTTGAGCATCACGTCGTCCGCGCCCGGCACGCCCATGATGAAGTTGATGCCCGCAGTGCCCAGCAGCACCAGCAGGGTGTCCATGTCGTCCTGGTCGGCCTCGGCGTGGTTGGTGTAGCAGATGTCGCAGCCCAGCGGCAGGCCCAGGAGCTTCCCGCAGAAATGGTCTTCCAGGCCGGCCCGGATGATCTGCTTGCCGTCGTAGAGGTATTCCGGCCCGATGAATCCGACCACGGTGTTGATCAGCAGCGGCTGGTAGCGGCGCGCCAGCGCATAGGCGCGCGCCTCGCAGGTCTGCTGGTCGACGCCAAAGTTGGCATCGGCCGAGAGCGCGCTGCCCTGGCCGGTCTCGAAGTACATGAGGTTGCGGCCCACCGTGCCGCGCGCGAGCGATTGGCCCGCCGCATGGGCCTCGTCCAGCAGCTCGGGCGTGATGCCGAAGGAGCGGTTGGTCTTCTCGGTGCCGCCGATGGACTGGAACACCAGGTCCACCGGCGCGCCGGACTCGACCAGCTTGATCGCATGGGTCACGTGGGTCAGCACGCAGCTCTGCGTCGGCACCTCGAAGCGCTGGATCACCTCGTCGAGCATGCGCAGCAGCTCGCCCAGGTGCTGCAGGCTGTCGGTCACGGGGTTGACGCCGATCACCGCGTCGCCGGCGCCCATCAGCAGGCCGTCGAGCATGGAGGCGGCGATGCCGCGGAGATCATCGGTCGGGTGGTTGGGTTGCAGCCGGACCGCGAGGTGGCCGGGCAGGCCGATGGTGTCGCGAAAACGCGTGACCACGCAGCACTTGCGCGCCACGGCGATCAGGTCCTGGTTGCGCATGAGCTTGGAGACCGCAGCCACCATCTCCGGCGTCAGGCCGGCGACGAGCGATGTCAGCGTCTGCGTGCTCGCCTGTTCCGAAAGAAGCCAGTTGCGGAAGTCGCCGACCGTCAGGTGCGCCACCGGCGCGAAGGCGGCCGCATCGTGGCCGTCGATGATGAGGCGGGTGATGTTGTCCTCTTCGTAGGGGATCAGTGCCTCGTTCAGGAACTGCGTGAGGGGCGTCTCGGCCAGCACGTGGCGCGCTGCCATGCGCTGCTGCGCGGTCGTCGCGCCGATGCCCGCCAGGTAGTCGCCGGAGCGTGCCGGGCTGGCGAAGGCCATGACCTGCCGGAGGTCGTCGAAGGCGAAGGATTGCGAATGGAGGGTCGTCCGGTAGCGCATCTGGCATCTGCCGCGAGAAGAGTTCAGGGTAGGGTAAATAATGGACTGTTTTCAACCAATCCGGGAGACCGTCACGTGCATTCCTTTTTTCGCCTGACCACCGCAGCCCTCGCCTCCTTGTGCGCGCTGCCCATCGCGCTGGCGCAGACCGCGCCCGTCACCACGCCCAGCGGGCTGGTGTACCAGTCGCTGAAGGAGGGCAGCGGCGCCTCGCCGTCGGCCACCGACGTGGTCAAGGTGCACTACCGCGGCACCTTTCCGGACAGCGGCAAGGAATTCGACAGCTCCTACAAGCGCAACGAGCCGACCGAGTTCCCGCTCAACGGCGTGATCCCGTGCTGGACCGAAGGGGTGCAGAAGATGAAGCCCGGCGGGAAGGCCAAGCTGACCTGCCCGCCTGCCATTGCGTACGGGACGCGGGGGGCCGGCGGGGTGATTCCGCCGAATGCCACGCTCAACTTCGAGATCGAGTTGATCTCGGTGACGAAGCGCTGAGTTGCCCCGAAGCGGGGGTGAGGGCGCTCGATCTTCGAGACGCCCGCTGCCTCACTTTGCCCGCAAGAACTCCCCCACCTCCAACAACACCAGTTCGTTGTCATCCGCCTTGTTCGGCTCCCGGCTGCTCGAGAAGGGCAGGTTGTTGTCGTTCCCCACCACGATGTGCGTCGCGTCCACCACCTCGACGTTCTCGATGGTGAAGAAGGGGAAGCTCAGCACACCCTCGACCGTGGGCTTGCGCGACAGCTTGCTCGGGTCGGCGATCTGCAGCAGGTCGATGTAGCCGATCTTGCGCGCCGCCTGGCCGACGTTGGCGTCGCTCATCTCGATCTTGTAGACGCGCTTGAACTTCGCGAGGTCGTGGAAGCAGTCGGCCCGCTTCTGGGCTTCGAGGCAGGCCTTGTCCGGCGTGCCTTCGCCGTTGTCCCGCTCGATGACCAGGCCGGTGGTGGCATCGACCATGTTGAAGTCGCCGATGGCGTGGCCGTTGGCGTCCAGCGGGTACTTCCAGTGGCGGCCGGTCCACTTCTCGCTCGCGACGTCGAACTCCAGCACGCGCAGCGCCTCCTTGCCGTCGACGCGCTCGTAGTCCTTGGCCTCGGCGTTCCACACCGGGCCTTCGAGCAGCGCGTAGAGCTTGCTGCCGTCCTTGGACGCGGCCATGCCTTCGAAGCCCTTTGAGCGCTTGACCTGGAAATCGACCGGGCCGCCGGGTGCGCCCGGGGTGGTCACGGCCGGATGGTCGGGCGAACGCACGGTCTTGCCGTCGACCTGGGTCTCGAACACCGCGAGCACCTTGCCTTTCGGGTCGGCCTTGATCAGGTAGGGGCCGAACTCCTCACCGATCCATAGCGCGCCGCCGGCGAACTGGAAGCTCTCGGGATCGAAGTCAGAGCCCGTGAGGTAGCGCTGCTTCGTCCCTTCATGGACGATGCGGAAGGGCACCTTCTTGTCCGGATCGTGCACGAACACCGTGCCCAGGCGGTTGAAGCGGCCGCTCTTGAAGTCCACCTTGTAGTGGTTGAGGTAGAGCATGAAATCCGGCGAGTTGGCCTTGGCGCCCGCCCCGTTGTCGGTGAGCACCCAGAAGCTGCCGTCCTCCATCTTCTTGATGCCCGACTGGCCCTGGACCGGCTGGCCCTTGAAGGGCACCGAGACGCCGGTGCCGCGGCCGCCCGACAGGCCTTCCACGCTGCCGATCTTCTCCACCCGCTTGCCGGTGGTGAACTTGCCGCTGACCTGCAGGTCGGCCGGCGCATCCTTGGGCGCGGCGATGAAGGTCCGGGCCGGTATCAGCGCGTGGCCGGCCAGCGTGGCGGGGTAGGCGGTCTGCGCGTTCGCCGGGCTGCAGGCCAGGGCGGCGGCGAGGGCGATGAAGGAAAAGGACGTGGCGGTGCGTTGCATGGTGCGGCTGCTTCTTGCGATGAAAGCCCGGACCATGCCGTCGCCGAGTGACGCGGCCATGACATCGGCGCGCGGCGGGGTGCCGCGGCGGCATCCGCCCCCCTCAGCCCGGCTGGTACTGGTACAGCCAGGTCTCCGTCAGCGTCTGGTCGCCGTTCTTGAGGTACAGCCGCATGTCCACCGGCTCCGTACCCTCGGCCGTGAAGTCGAACTGCGCGCGCCAGTGGCCCGGCACGCCGTTGGGCACCGCCTCGGCAAAGATGTAGGAGAACTTGCCGCGCGAGGCCGTGAGCACCAGTTCGGGCTTGACGCCGAAGGGTATGGCTTCGAGCGGCTTGCCGATGAACTCGACCATGAACTTGCGCACGCCCGCCGGACGCTGCGTGCCCGGCTGGCCGCCGCGGCCGAGGCGCGTGGCGATGCAGTGCGCCAGCGGCGAGGGGAAGGGCTCCTGGTCGGTCCAGTGCAGCCTGTATTTGAGCTGGTAGCTCGCGCCGGCCTTGGCCGGCGCCTTAGGCACCCAGCAGGCCAGGATGTTGTCGTGGATCTCGTCGTCGGTCGGGATCTCGATCAGCTGCACCGAGCCCTCCCCCCAATCGCCCAGCGGCTCGACCCAGAGGCTGGGCCGCTTCTCGTAGAGCACGCCGTCCTGGTAGTGGTCGAAGTTGCGGTCGCGCTGCAGCAGGCCGAAGCCGCGCGGGCGCGTGTCGCTGAAGGCCGAGGCGCGGGTCTGGGACGGATTGTTGAGCGGGCGCCAGATGCGCTCGCCCGCACCGTTCCAGATCGCGAGGCCGTCGGAGTCGTGCACCTCGGGCCGCCAGTCGATGGCGGTCGGCTTGACCGTCTCGCCGTACCAGAACATCGAGGTCAGCGGCACCAGCCCGAGGCGGCCGACGTCGCGGCGCAGGAACAGGCGCGCCTCGATGTCCATCAGCACCGCGCGGGTCCGCTGCATGACGAACTTGTAGGCGCCGGTGATGCTGGGGCCTTCGAGCAGGGCATACACCGTCATGGTGTTGGCCTCGGGGGTGGCCGGTGGCTCGAAATAGAAGCGGGTGAAGTTGGGAAACTCTTCGGGCCGGTCGGGCATGGCGGCGTCGAGCGCGATGCCGCGCGCGGACAGCCCGTACTGGTAGAGCTCGCCGATGGCGCGGAAATAGGAGGCGCCGAGGAAGGCGACCCAGTCGTTGGTCTGCCAGGCCAGCTTTTTCTGGTCGCCCAGGCGGCTTTCCTGCAGCCGGAAGCCGGCGAAGCCGGCGCCCTCGCGCAGCTGGCGCGCAGGGCTGTCCGCGGGCATCGTGAAATAGGCGCTGTCGTAGAGGACCTCGCGCGCAAAGCCGTCGCCGCTGGCGGCCTCGGTCACGTACATGTGGACCGGCGTCTGGAAGTAGCGGCCCAGGTGGAAGAAGGTGACGGGAAATTGGCCGGGGCCGTCGCGGAAGACCGCGAGCTCGGGGTTGTACTTGATCTTGCCGTGCGCGTCGTAGTCGATGCGCTGCAGCACCTCGGCGGGCAGCGAGGTGTCGGCGACGTAGGGCCGGCCTGCAATGGTCTTGGCTTCGGTAACAAGACGTTCGAAAGAAAAAGGGCGAGGCTGGCTGAGCTTGACTTCCCCGGCCGCGAGGGCATCTGCAGGGAATCCGAGGGCGGCGAGCGCCATCGAGGCGCCACCGGCGGTGAGGAGTGAACGGCGGTCGATCATCGGCCAAGATGGTAACGAGGCTCGGACCCGCACCCCGTAGGCGGAGGGCGCAAGCCCCAGACCGCGCTGGCGGCCTTGTCCTACGATCGCAGATCGAATTCGAAAGCAAGGCCCGGAGTGCGCATGACAGTGCCGATCTCCAGAATCGGTTCATCGATCCACAAAGGACTTGCAATGAACATGATGACCAACCCCAACGAGATCCGCGCCCTTCAAACCGCAGGCGATCCACGCTGGGCGGCGGTGGTCGCGCGCGATGCGGCGGCCGACGGACAGTTCTTCTATTCGGTACGCAGCACCGGTGTGTACTGCCGGCCGTCCTGCGGGGCGCGCCAGCCGCGTCCCGAGAACGTGGCCTTCCACGCGACGGCTGCCGATGCGGAGCGCGCGGGCTTCAGGCCCTGCAGGCGCTGCAAGCCCGACGAGCCGGCGCGTGCCGCGCAGCAAGCAGCCCAGGTGGCCGAGCTGTGCCGCTTCATCGAGAACGCCGACGAGGCACCGACGCTGAACCAACTGGCCGATCGCGCCGGGCTCAGCAGCTTTCACCTGCATCGCATCTTCAAGGAAGTCACGGGGCTCACGCCCAAGGCCTATGCCGCGGCGCGTCGCGACCGGCGCGTGCGCGAAGCGCTGGGGCGCAGCGGGAGCGTGACGGACGCGATCTACGACGCGGGCTACAACTCCAACGGCCGCTTCTACGAGCGCTCGAACGAGGTGCTGGGCATGACGCCGACACGCTTTCGCGCCGGCGGCGCCGACACCGACATCCGCTTCGCCATCGGCCAGTGCGCGCTCGGCGCGATCCTGGTGGCGCAGAGCGAACGCGGCGTCTGCGCCATCGCGCTGGGCGACGACCCCGATGTGCTGGCGCGCGAGCTGCAGGACCGCTTTCCGAACGCCCGGCTGATCGGCGGCGACCCGGCTTTCGAACAACTGGTCGCGCGGGTGGTGGGCTTCGTCGAGGCACCGGGCGTGGGGCTGGACCTGCCGCTGGACGTGCGCGGCACGGCCTTCCAGCAGCGCGTATGGCAGGCGCTGCGCGAGATCCCGCCGGGCAGCACGGCCAGCTACGCCGAGATCGCCGAGCGCATCGGCAGCCCGAAGTCGGTGCGTGCGGTGGCGCAGGCCTGCGGCGCCAACGCGCTGGCGGTTGCGATCCCCTGCCATCGCGTGGTGCGCAGCGACGGCGCGCTCTCGGGTTATCGCTGGGGCGTGGAGCGCAAGAGCGCGCTGCTGAAGCGGGAGGCCGAGGCGGCATGATCGACTGGGACCGCGTGGCGCTGGATCTCGATGCCGAGGGCAGCGCGCTGATCGAAGGCCTGCTGTCGCGCGAGGCGTGCGAGTCTCTCGCGGCCTTGTATCCGCTCGATCCGCTGTTCCGCAGCCGCGTGCTGATGGAGCGCCACGGCTTCGGGCGCGGCGAGTACAAGTACTTCGACTACCCACTGCCCGAGCGGCTGGCGGGCCTGCGAGAAGAGATGTATCCGCAGCTCGCGCCGATCGCGAACCGCTGGAACCAGGTCATGGGCATCGACGTGCGCTATCCGCCGGAACACGCGGAGTTCATCGCGCGCTGCCATGCGGCGGGGCAGACGCGGCCTACGCCGCTTCTGCTGCAATACGGCGAGGGCGACTACAACTGCCTGCACCAGGACCTGTACGGCGAGCACGTGTTCCCGCTGCAGCTGGTGATCCTGCTGTCCGAGCCGGGCCGCGATTTCACCGGCGGCGAGTTCGTGATGACCGAGCAGCGCCCGCGCATGCAGTCGCGTCCGATGGTGCTACCGCTGCGCCAGGGCGATGCGGCGGTGATCGCGGTGCATCACCGGCCGGTGCAGGGCATGCGCGGCGTCTATCGCGTCAACCTGCGGCATGGCGTGAGCCGGGTGCGCTCGGGGCATCGGCATACGGCGGGCATCATCTTTCACGATGCCGCCTGACACCATGACGCCCGATTTATTCGACGATCTCGACGCGCCGGCGCTGCCGGCGACGCAGCCCCTCGCGCCCGGCGCGGTGCTGCTGCGCGGCTTCGCGCGACCGCACGAAGAGCAACTGCTGGCCGGGGTCGAAGAGGTGCTGGAGCGGGCACCGCTGCGTCACCTGATCACGCCCGGCGGCTTTCGCATGTCGGTGGCGATGAGCAACTGCGGCCGGCTGGGCTGGGTCTCCGACCGCAGCGGGTATCGCTATGACGAGAACGATCCTGACAGCGGACAGCCCTGGCCGGCGATGCCCGCTGCCTTCCTCGACCTGGCTGCGGCCGCCGCGCGCGCGGGCGGCTTCGAAGGCTTCGCGCCGGACGCCTGCCTGATCAACCGCTACGAGCCGGGCACGCGGCTCTCGCTGCACCAGGACCGCGACGAGGGTAACTACGACTGGCCGATCGTCTCGGTCTCGCTGGGCCTGCCGGCCGTGTTCCTGTTCGGCGGACCGAAGCGCTCCGACAAGGCGCAGCGCGTGCCGCTCGCGCATGGCGACGTGGTGGTGTGGGGTGGGCCTTCGCGGCTGCACTACCACGGTGTGTTGCCGGTGAAGGCGGGTGCGCATCCCCTGACGGGAGGCTGTCGCATCAATCTGACTTTTCGCAGGGCGGGCTGACGCTGTCCGGAGGAGAGCGCCCAGCAATCAGCGTGGTCGCGACCAGGCTCTTGAGGTCGGTCCATGGCCTGGCACCGGGCACGGTCGACGCGCCCGTCACCGCCGCCTTCGCGAAGGCGACCATGCGTTCCTGCAGGTAGCGCAAGTCTTCCGGGTCCCAGGTCTCGATCGAATGCGGGCCGCGCGCGACCACGATCTCCTTCAGGCCCCGGATGCGGTCGTAGGCGGCGATGGTGCCCTCCAGGCTCTCGGCACGGTCCCACAGCCCCTTGCCGAAGAACGCGGCGGGCCAGCTCGCCATGCCCGCGAGCGTGGCCGAGCTGGGATAGAAGACGATGTGATGCTCGGCCGCCATCCCGCCGAGGAACAGGTTGCGATCGGCCAGGTCGGCTGCGGCCGGCACGTAGCCCGCGCCGCTCGCGAAGGAGGCGAGCAGGATCGCGCCCTTGATGTTCGTGTAGCCCTTCGGCGGCGCGCAGGTGACGACTGGCATGTCATAGCTGCAGGACTCGACGAAGTTCTTCGTCATCGCCCAGGCCATCGACATGGAGCCGCGCGAGTAGCCGCCGAGCAGGATCGGGATCTGCCTGGCCTTCATGCCCGCCAGCAGCCGGCCACCGGCCGCGGCGCCTTCGAGCAGTTGGCCCGAGGGCGTGAGCAGGCGCAGGCCCTGGCCGCTTTCCAGCTGCTCGAGCGCGCGGAACACATCTTCACCCTGTTCGAGCGTGTTGGTGTCGCTGAACCCGCCGGATATGCCCTCGCCGCGCCTGTCGTAGGCCAGCACGTCGAAGCCGGCGACGTTCAGTGCCTGCAGGTTTTCGCGCCACCAGCGCTGGCCCATGGTCTCGGTGGTGGCGTTGGGAAAGGCGTTGGCGATGGTTCGGCCGGTAGCGGCGTCGATGCGGTAGGCCTTCTCGTCCGGGTGCTGGATGGCGGTCATCTGCCCGCCGCCGCCGTTGGCCATGATCACCAGCGCGCGCAGGCGGCCGCCGTGGCCATCGTCCACGCCCGCACCTTCGATGTACCAGCCGCGCAGCTTGATCGTGTCGCGCATCTTCAGGTCGATGCGCTCGAAGGTGTCGCGCGGCGCGCTGAACTCGACGGTGTAGGTGCGTGGCTCCGCCTGGGCGATCGATTCGCGGTAGGGCGCTTTCGCGAAGAAGGCGGGGCGCCGGATATGGCGCAGGTCCACCTCGCCCTCGGGGTCGATCCGGCCGGAAGGGTCGAGCACGCCGGTGGAGCGTCGCGCGCGCTCCCTGTTGGGCGGCAGCCATCGCTGCATCTGGGCGTCGATGCGCCGGAAGCAGGCGGCATCGGCCTTGCAGGAACGCCAGCGCGCCTTGAGCCTGGCATCCGTGAATTCGTCGACGTGGAAGTCGCGCCCCTGGTAGTCCGGCGGCGGACGGGTGGCGCTCAGCAGCAACGGGACGCAGACAGTCGTGCCCTTCGCGCCCGGCAGAAGGTAGCCCGGCAGCTCGGCGTTGCGGTCGGCACCCACGCGGGCATGGCAGTCGGTTGGCTGCGGTGCGGCGCCGGCCTGGCGCGTCGGTGGCTCCGAGCCCGTGCCGCAGCCCGCCAGGGAGCAGGCAGCGAGAGCAAGGACGACGAGCTTTTGCAGCATCCGCTCAGCCCGCCATGAGCTTCTGCACCAGTTCCGCCGTCGTCGCCGCGGCGTACTTGCGCATCAGCCGCGCGCGGTGGATCTCGACCGTGCGGTGGCTGATGCCCAGCGCCCGCCCGATCTCCTTCGAGGTCAGGCCCTTCATCAGCTGCGCCGCGA
Organism: Variovorax sp. RA8; assembly: GCF_901827175.1. Taxonomy (NCBI): domain Bacteria; kingdom Pseudomonadati; phylum Pseudomonadota; class Betaproteobacteria; order Burkholderiales; family Comamonadaceae; genus Variovorax; species Variovorax sp. RA8. The sequence continues at coordinate 3,182,796 of NZ_LR594662.1, forward strand.
CCTCGCGCTCGCGCGGTGTGAGCTCCGCCTTGGCCGCGCGGCGCGAGCCCAGGTCCTCGAAGGTCCAGATGCCGGCCTCGTGCGGTGCCGCGCGATTGAGCGCCTGACCGCTCACGTGGCACCAGAAGGTCTCGCCGGCGAAGGCGCCGTGCAGGCCGCCGACGCGCCGCATCATGCGGTTGTCGGCGTAGCGGCCGCTGGCGTTGAGGATCGGCTCCATGCGCTTGCCGATACGCTCGAATTCGGCGACGCTCGGGTAGAGCACGCGGAAGGACTGGCCGATCAGCACCTCGCGCGTCGCGCCGAACATTTCGCACAGGCGCGCGTTGCAATCGACGATGATTCGATGGCGCGACAGCACCATGCCCACCGGCGCCTCCTCGAAGGCGAGCCGGTAGTCGATGGGGGCGAGGGCGGTGTCCGGTGTCTCCATTACGAAATACTACGTATGCGCATACGTAGTATCGTCCGGCTTGTCCATCAACCACCATTTCCGAACGAGGAATCATGGCGAACAAGATCTATCCCTCCGCCGACGCGGCGCTCAAGGGCGTCGTCGCCGATGGCCAGACGCTCGCGGTCGGCGGCTTCGGCCTGTGCGGCATTCCCGAAGCCCTGATCGACGCACTGCACGATTCGGGCGTCAAGAACCTGACCTGCATCTCCAACAACGCCGGCGTCGACGGCTTCGGCCTCGGCAAGCTGCTGGAGACGCGCCAGATCAAGAAGATGATTGCGAGCTACGTCGGCGAGAACAAGGAGTTCGAGCGCCAGTACCTGGCCAAGGAGCTGGAGCTCGAGTTCACGCCCCAGGGCACGCTGGCGGAGAAGCTGCGTGCCGGCGGTGCAGGCATCCCGGCCTTCTTCACCAAGACCGGCGTCGGCACGCTGGTGGCCGAGGGCAAGGAACTGCGCGAGTTCGACGGCGAGACCTACGTGATGGAGCGTTCGCTGGTGCCCGACGTGGCGCTGGTCAAGGCTGACGTGGCCGACAAGTCGGGCAACCTGCGCTTCCGCCTGACGGCGCGCAACTTCAATCCGGCCGCGGCAATGGCCGGCAAGATCTGCATCGTCGAGGTCGAAAGAATCGTCGAGGTCGGCGAACTGGCACCGGACGACATCCACCTGCCGGGCATCTACGTGCATCGCATCGTGCTCAACGCCCATCCGGAGAAGCGGATCGAGAAGCGCACCGTGAGCGCGGCCGTCGATGTGGCCGCCGCCAAGGTCGAGGCCCAGGCCGCCATCGCCCAGGCAGCCGCCGGCAGCGAGGTGCCGGCCCCCGTCAAGAACAGCAGCAACAAAGGAGTCTGATATGCCCTGGACCCAAGACCAGATGGCGGCGCGCGCCGCCCAGGAGCTGGAAGACGGCTTCTACGTGAACCTCGGCATCGGCATTCCCACGTTGGTGGCCAACTTCGTCGGCGACAAGGAAGTGTGGCTGCAGAGCGAGAACGGCATGCTGGGCATCGGCCCCTTCCCGACCGAGGACCAGGTCGACGCCGACCTGATCAACGCCGGCAAGCAAACCGTGACCACGCTGCCGGGCTCGGCCATCTTCGGCAGCCACGACAGCTTCGCGATGATCCGGGGCGGCAAGATCAACCTCTCGATCCTCGGCGCCATGCAGGTCAGCGCCAAGGGCGACCTGGCCAACTGGATGATCCCCGGCAAGATGGTCAAGGGCATGGGCGGCGCCATGGACCTGGTGGCCGGCGTGAAGCGCGTGATCGTGCTGATGGAGCATGTGGCGCGCAAGAAGGATGGCACCGAGGACCTCAAGATCCTCGAGGAGTGCACCCTGCCGCTGACCGGCGTGGGCGTGGTGGACCGTGTGATCACCGACCTGGCAGTGATGGACGTCACCCCCGAGGGCCTGAAGGTGATCGAATTGGCCGACGGCGTCACCTTCGAGGCGCTGCAGGCCAAGACCGGCGTCAAGCTCCTGCATTAGGCAGACTGCTCCCTCTCCCTCCGGGACAGGGCAGGGGTGAGGGCGGCGGCGCTCGAACCCTTGACGACAACGCCATGCGCTCCGAAGAAGTCCTCCAGTCCCTCTGGGCCCAGGCCGCGCTGCCGCCGCAGGCCCTGGCCTTCGCCCGCCTGACCGGCGCCGACCCGGTGCTGCCTTCCTCCTTCGCCGTCGGCACGGCCGCGCAGGCCAGCATCGCTGCCGCCGCGCTCGCGGCCTGCGAGCTCGGCCATCTGCGCGGCACGCCGCGCCAGCAGGTCTCGGTCGACATGCTGCATGCGGCGCTGGAATGCACCGCCTGGTTCAGCCTGGACGGGCGGGTGGCGCCGCAGTGGGATCCCTTTTCGGGCCTCTACCGCTGTGCCGACGGCTGGGTTCGCGTGCATGCGAACTTCGCCCACCACCGCGATGGCGCGCTGCGCCTGATGGGGCTGGACCCCTCGACGGCGCAGCCGGCCGACGCCGAGGCCGCCATGAGGGGCTGGAACGCGATCGAGTTCGAAACTGCCGCGGCCGAGGCCGGCCTGGTCGCCACCGCGCTGCGCCGGTTCGACGAATGGGATGCGACGCCGCAGGGCCGGGCGATCGCGGCCCAGCCCCTGTTCACCCTCGAGCGCATCGGCGAGGCGCCGCCGCGGACGTTGGCGCCGCTGGCCGAATCGCAGCCGCCGCTCGCGGGCCTGCGGGTGCTGGATCTCACGCGCGTGCTGGCCGGCCCCGTCGGCTGCCGCGCGCTGGCGGCCTTCGGTGCGGATGTCATGCTGGTCAACGCACCGCATCTGCCGAACATCGAGGCCATTGCGGACACCAGCCGAGGCAAGCTTTCGGCGCATCTGGACCTGCGCGGCGAGGCCGGGCGGACCTCGCTCGAGGAGCTGTTGGCCGAGGCACATGTGTTCGTGCAGGGCTATCGGCCCGGCGGCCTGGCCGAACTGGGCTTCGGCCCCGAGCAGACTGCGCGCCGGTGCCCCGGCATCGTTCATGTCTCGCTCTCGGCCTATGGCACGCAGGGCCCTTGGGCGCCGCGGCGCGGCTTCGATTCGCTGGTGCAGACGGCCATGGGCTTCAACCACGCCGAGGGCGAGGCAGCCGGGGAGGGCAAGCCGCGGCCCCTTCCGATGCAGATCCTCGACGAGGCGACCGGCTACCTGATCGCGATGGGCGCGGCGGCGGCGCTGTGGCGCCAGCAGCGTGAAGGCGGCAGCTGGCACGTCCAGGTCTCGCTGGCGCAGACCGGGCAGTGGCTGCGCGGCCTGGGCCGGATACCGGGTGGCTTCGAGATGCCCCGCCCGAAGATCGAGCCCTGGCTGGAAAGCGCCGCCTCAGGATTCGGCGAACTCCGGAGCATGCGGCTCAGTGCACGGCTGGCGCGAACGCCGCTCGCCTGGCGATGGCCTTCGATGCCGCCGGGCAGCCACCCGGCTCGCTGGCCCTGAGCATCAACGCGAGAGGGTCGCCACGATCATCGACAGACCGAAGCTGGAGAAGGTCATGGAGAGGGCGACAAGCAGGATCTGGGTCTTGCGCGAGAGCTTGTGCCAGATCTCGACAGACCGCGCGGCGGTTTGGTTTAACACGGATTGCAGGGAGGCGAAGATGCGAGCCCTCTCGGGCGGCAGGTGATGCAGGGGCTGAAGGCCGGTATGCAGGTTGTCCAACGAAGTCGCAGCGGCTGAGCTCATGACAGTCTCCGATCAGTGGGGCGCCGGAGAGCGATTCATCTCTTTCCTGCGCATGATCGAAGTATTTGGTTTCCAGGTTTTGAGCACATCGACCAGAGGAGCCAGTTCGGCCCGGATGGAGGGCCAAGGCCGAAGGGCCATGGTCCGGGCCGAGGCTCAAGCCGGCGGCGATACCGAAGCGGCCGGCGTGAAACCCGTCACGAGCTGCATGGGCTCGGCCCCGATATTGACCACCTGGCTGTCGATCCCGGCGGGCAGCACCAGGCTGCAGGGGGCGTGGAAGCGTTGGGCCGCACCGTCGACCACGAGCTTGCCGTGGCCGGTGAGCACCAGCACGACCCGGGCACATTCGATGGGCTGGAGGTCGACGCGTGCGTCGATCTCGAGGACTTCCATCCAGAGCTCGAACGGCGCAAAGCCCAGGCCCCGATGGGCCGCGGCAAAGCGCTGCCGCCCATCGGCATGTAGGCGAGGCAGGGTAGAGTGGTCGATGACATGCATGATTTCGGGGCTGGGGCTGGCGCGCACCCCGTCATCGCGGGGCGCGTGCGGATACTCTTGTTGGTGTGGTGCGAGTGTTCCCCGTCCAGCCCCGGGTGCCTAGGCCAATCGAGAGCCAACGGCGAGCCAATGGGCCGGGTCCGGAGGGGTGTCCTTGGCTCTCTGGAGTCCAGCGCTTCCTGGTCTGCGTGGCGGCCTGCTCCAGGCGCGAAAGAGCTTGCCGCTGCCGGTGGGCGGCCAAGCCGTGAAGCGTTACGCCTGCGGCGGCAGCAGGACCGACCGCTGCGCCTCCACCGTCTCGCGCAAAAATCCCCAGACCGCCTGCATCCGCGCCAGGTGCTTGCTCTCGGCCGGCATCGATATCCAGAAGGTGCGCGTGAAGTTTGCCTCGCCCGGCAGCACGGTGCGCAGCCGCGGATCGCGGTGGGCGAGAAAGGCGGGCAGCACCGCGATGCCCGTGCCGGCCGCCGCCGCCTGGTGCTGCGCCAGGATGCTGGTGCTGCGCAGCGCGAAGGCGTCAGGGCGGTACAGCTCGTCGAGGTACTGCAGCTCCTTGCTGAAGAGCAGGTCGTCCACGTAGCTGATGAAAGTGTGGCCGCGCAGGTCCTCGCGCGATGCGATGCGCGGATGGGCATCCAGGTAGTCGGCCGAGGCGTAGAGGCGCAGCACGTAGTCGGTCAGCTTGCTCACCATGACCGGGCCGCGCGCAGGGCGCTCCAGCGAGATCACGATATCCGCCTCGCGCCGTGACAGGTGCACCAGCCGCGGCATCGCCAGCAGATCGATCACCAGCCTGGGATGCTGCTGTGCGAATCGCGCGAGCTCCGGCGCGAGCACCATCGTGCCGAAGCCCTCTGTGGCACCGATGCGCACCAGGCCCGACAAGCCCTCCCGCGCCGCCGGCGTCGCGCTCTCGATGGCGAGGAAGGCCCCTTCCATCGCCTCGACCTGCGGCTGCAGCCGCCGCCCGGCCTCGGTCAGCCGGTGGCCGCCGGCCTCGCGGGCGAAGAGGGCGGTGCCGATCTCCTTCTCCAGCGCCTGGATGCGCCGCGCCACCGTCGTGTGATCGACCGCCAGCCGGCGTGCCGCGCTCACCAGCGTGCCGGTGCGCGCCAGTTCCAGGAAGAAGCGCAGGTTGTCCCAATCCATGCGTTGCGATTATGCAGATCCTCGGTGCGTATTTGTCTCTTGCCATGGCAAAAGTGCAAAGCTAGCATCGGTCGTTGAAGCCCCAACACAGGAGACACACCCATGGATGCCACCACCACGCCCGCGACCCAGGTCGCCACCGTCAAGCTGCTCATCGGCGGCAAGTTCGTCGAGTCGAAGACCAGCGAATGGCGCGACATCGTCAACCCAGCCACGCAGGAGGTGCTGGCGCGCGTGCCCTTCGCGACGCAGGCCGAGGTCGACGCCGCCGTGGCCTCGGCCCAGGACGCCTTCAAGACCTGGCGCAAGACCGCGATCGGCGCCCGCGCGCGCATCTTCCTCAAGTACCAGCAGCTGATCCGCGATCACATGGGCGAGCTGGCCGCCATCCTTACGGCCGAGCAGGGCAAGACCCTGCCCGATGCCGAGGGTGACGTGTTCCGCGGCCTGGAGGTGGTCGAGCATGCCGCAGGCATCGGCAACCTGCAGTTGGGCGAGATGGCCAACAACGTCGCAGGCGGCGTCGATACCTACACCCTGCTGCAGCCGCTGGGCGTGTGCGCGGGCATCACGCCCTTCAACTTCCCGGCCATGATCCCGCTTTGGATGTTCCCGATGGCCATCGTCACCGGCAACACCTTCGTGCTCAAGCCCTCGGAGCAGGACCCGATGGTGACGATGCGCCTCGCCGAGCTAGCGCTGGAAGCCGGCATCCCGCCGGGCGTGCTGAACGTCGTGCATGGCGGCGAGGCGGTGGTCAACGCGATCTGCGACCACAAGGACATCAAGGCGATCTCCTTCGTCGGCTCCACCAAGGTCGGCACCCACGTGTACAACCGCGCCACGTTGGCAGGCAAGCGCGTGCAATGCATGATGGGTGCGAAGAACCACGCCATCGTCATGCCCGACGCGCACAAGGACCAATCGCTCAACGCCATCGCCGGTGCGAGCTTCGGTGCGGCGGGGCAGCGCTGCATGGCGGTCTCGGTCGCGGTGCTGGTGGGCGATGCGCGCAAGTGGATTCCGGAGCTGGTCGAGAAGGCGAAGTCGCTGAAGATCGGCGCCGGCACCGAGAAGGGCGTGGACGTGGGTCCGCTGGTCTCGTGCGCGGCCTACGAACGCGTCACGGGGCTGATCGAGCGCGGCGTGGCCGAGGGCGCGACGCTGGAGCTCGACGGCCGCAAGCCCACGGTGCCCGGCTACGAGAAGGGCAACTTCGTCGGCCCGACCATCTTCTCCGGCGTGAAGCCGGGCATGACGATCTATGACCAGGAGGTCTTCGGGCCCGTGCTGTGCGTGGCGGGCGCCGAGAGCATCGACGAGGCGATCGAGATGATCAACGCCAACCCGAACGGCAACGGCACTGCCATCTTCACGCAGTCGGGCGCTGCGGCGCGGCGCTTCCAGGAAGACATCGACGTCGGCCAGGTCGGCATCAACGTGCCGATCCCGGTGCCGGTGCCGATGTTCTCCTTCACCGGCTCGCGCGCGTCGAAGCTCGGCGACCTCGGACCCTACGGCAAGCAGGTGGTGCTGTTCTACACGCAGACCAAGACGGTCACGGCGCGCTGGTTCGACGATGCCACGGCGCATGGGCTGAACACCACCATCAGCCTGAAGTAATCTAGGCTGCATGGACTTCGAACTTTCCGAGGAGCAGCGCGCCTTCGCCCAGACCGCGCGCGAGTTCGCGCTCGCGGAATTCGCGCCGCACGCCGCGCAGTGGGATGCGGAAGCCATCTTCCCGAAGGAGGCCATCGCCAAGGCCGGCGAGCTGGGCTTCTGCGGCCTGTACGCGCCGGAGCGCATCGAGGGCCTGGCGCTGCCGCGCCTCGATGCCACGCTGGTGTTCGAGGAGATGGCGGCGGTCGATCCGTCGACCACCGCCTTCATCACCATCCACAACATGGCCACGTGGATGCTCGGCACCTGGGGCACGCCGGCCGTGTGCGAGCGTTGGGGCGCCGACCTGACCAGCGGCCGCAAGCTGGCCTCCTACTGCCTCACCGAGCCCGGCGCCGGCTCGGATGCCGGCGCGCTCAAGACCCGGGCCGAGCTGCAGGGAGGCGAGTACGTGATCAACGGCGGCAAGGCCTTCATCTCGGGCGCCGGCGCCACCGACGTGCTGGTGCTGATGGCCCGCACCGGCGGCGGCGGCGCGGGCGGTATCTCGGCACTGGCGGTGCCTGCCGATGCGCCCGGCATCAGCTACGGCAAGAAGGAACACAAGATGGGCTGGAACAGCCAGCCCACCCGCACCATCAGCTTCGACAACGTGCGCGTCCCGGCGGAGAACCTGCTGGGCAGCGAGGGCGAGGGCTTCCGCATCGCGATGAAGGGCCTCGACGGCGGGCGCATCAACATCGCGACCTGCTCGGTCGGCGCGGCGCAGGGCGCGCTCGATGCCTCGCGGCGCTACCTGCACGAGCGCCAGCAGTTCGGCAAGCCGCTGGCCAGTTTCCAGGCCCTGCAGTTCAAGCTGGCCGACATGGCGACCGAGCTGGTGGCCGCGCGGCAGATGGTGCGGCTGGCGGCGAGCAAGCTCGACGCGGGCCACGTCGATGCCAGCACCTATTGCGCCATGGCCAAGCGCTTCGCCACCGACGCCGGCTTCAACGTCTGCAACGAGGCCCTGCAGCTGCACGGCGGCTATGGCTACCTGAGCGAGTTCCCGCTGGAGCGGCTGGTGCGCGATGCGCGCGTGCACCAGATCCTCGAGGGCACCAACGAAATCATGCGCGTGATCGTCTCGCGCAAGCTGCTGGAGGGCGATAGCGACATTCGCTGAGCTTGACATGCGAAAAGCGCACAGCCGAGCTCCGGACCCGAATCCCCGTACCTGAAAACATGACCGACCCTGTAGTTCTCTTCGATGACATCAAGACCGCCGGCGGCCCGCGCTTCGGCGTCGCTACGCTCAATGCGCCGGCCTCGCTCAACTCGCTCTCTGTGGCGATGGTGCGCCTGCTCACGCCCAGACTGCGTGAATGGGCGCAGGACCCGTCCGTGGCCGGCGTGCTGCTGCAGGCCGCGGGCGAAAAGGCCTTCTGCGCCGGCGGTGACCTGCGGCAGCTCTACCAGACGCTGCGCGAATGCGGGCCCGCGCGCAACACCTATGCGGAGGACTTCTTCCGCGAGGAGTATGTGCTCGACCACCTGATCCACACCTACCCGAAGCCCCTGCTGTGCTGGGGCCACGGCATCGTGATGGGCGGCGGCGTGGGCTTGATGGCGGGCGCCTCGCACCGGGTGGTGACGCCGCAGAGCCGCGTCGCGATGCCCGAGATCAACATCGGCCTGTACCCCGACGTGGGCGGCAGCTGGTTCCTGCGGCGCATGCCGGGACGCGTGGGCCTGTTCCTGGCCTTGACCGCGGCACCGCTCAATGCGGCCGATGCGATCTTCTGCGGCCTGGCGGACCTCGTGGTGCCCCAGGACCGCAAGGCGCAATTGCTGGAAGCCATCGCGGCGACAAACTGGCACGGCGAGCCCCTGGCTGACCGGGCCACACTCTCGCGCCTGCTGGCGCACGCGGGGCAGGGTGCGGAGCACCAGCCGTCGAAAGTGCGCGAGCATTTCGACACCATCAACGAACTGATGGCCGGTGACGACCTGCTCGACATCGCGAAGCGCCTGCGCGCACTGCGGTCCGAAGACCCGTGGCTGCAGGGGGCCGCGCAGACCTTCACCAAGGGCTCGCCCAGTTCGGCCGCCGTGTCCTTCGCACTGTGGCAGCGGGTGGCCCGCATGTCGCTGGCCGAGGTGTTCCGCCTCGAATACTGGGCCTCGCTGGGCTTTTGCGCGCACAAGGACTTCGCCGAGGGCATCCGTGCGCTCCTGATCGAGAAGGACCGCAACCCGAAGTGGAATCCGGCCGCGCTCGAGGACATCACGCCGGAATTCGTCGAGGACCACTTGAGGCCGCGCGGCGAGATGCCGCCGGAGCTTGCAGCGCTCACCTAGGACGGACCCCGCCCTCTCGTCCGGTACCCGCATTCACAGGAGACAACAAATGAAGATTGCATTCATCGGCCTGGGCAACATGGGCGCCCCCATGGCCCACAACCTGCACAAGGCCGGCCACGTGCTGAGCGCCTTCGACCTCTCCGCCGAGGCCTGCACGAAGCTCGGCGCAGAGGGCGTGTCCATCGCGCCTTCCGCCGCCGACACGCTGGCCGGCGCCGAGGTAGTGATCAGCATGCTGCCCGCGAGCCAGCATGTGGAGTCGCTCTATTTCGGCAGCGAGGGTCAGCCCGGGCTGCTGGAGCGGATCGCGCCCGGCACGCTGGTGATCGACAGCAGCACCATCGCCGCGGCCACGTCGCGCAAGCTGGCGCAGGCCGGGGCGAAGCGCGGCGTCGCGGTGCTCGATGCGCCGGTCTCGGGCGGCACCGGCGGCGCGATCGCGGGAACACTGACCTTCATGGTGGGTGGCGCCGCGGCCGACCTCGAGCGGGCGCGTCCGGTGCTGGAGAAGATGGGCGCCAACATCTTCCATGCCGGCGAGGCCGGGGCGGGCCAGACCGCCAAGATCTGCAACAACATGCTGCTCGGCATCCTGATGATCGGCACGTCGGAAGCCATCGCGCTGGGCGTCGCCAACGGGCTGGATCCCAAGGTGCTCTCGGAGATCATGCGCCGCAGCTCGGGCGGCAACTGGGCGCTGGAAAAATACAACCCGCTGCCGGGCGTCATGGAGAACGCGCCGGCATCCAAGGGCTACGCGGGCGGCTTCGGCACCGACCTGATGCTCAAGGACCTCGGCCTGGCGCAGGAGAACGCAGCCGCCGTGCGCGCGGCCACGCCGCTGGGCGGGCTGGCGCGCAACCTGTACGCGGCGCACAGCCTGGCGGGGCATGGGGCGCTGGATTTCTCCAGCGTGATCAAGCTGGTGCAGAAGGCGGGCTGAAGCCAAGCCGATCGGCGCCGCCCGTGTGTGCGCGCGTGGCTGCGATGCAGGATCGCAACGCACTGGGGCGCCAACAATTGCACGTCCGGCCGCTGTTACCTGCGCGCCGCCTCCTGCGGACGGGTTCGCGCGCGTGCGAGTGCCTACGATTCGGCGTTGCGCTCGCGTCTGTCGTCCCCATGAAGCATTTCCACCGATTCCTTCGCTCCAAGCCCCGCCTGAGCCTCGCACTCGTCCTTGCCTTTGCCGCACTTGCCGGCGCAGCGGTGTTCTTTCTTCTTCGAGCTGCGCCCGCCGTCCACCAGTTGGAAGGGCCTGCACAGGCGATGCGCAGTGCGCCGCAGGCGTGGACGGCCGTCGAGAAGGACGGGTCCGAGCTGCTGCGCGATCTGCGTGCCGGACGTGTCGGCGCCGTGGGGCTCGCGCCGAACGCGCTCCTCGTCTCCACCACCGGCGGTGAACGCTACTTCGTCGTCGACGGCCGCGGCTCTTTTGCCGCGCTGGCCATCTCGCAGGCCCAGGCAACCGACGCCCACCCGTTCCAGCTTGTCGTGCTGCCGGACAGCACGGTCGGTGCACCTTCCGCGGACAGCCGTGCGCTCACGACGGCGCGCGACCTGGCCGCCATCTTCCTGCCGCTCTTGCTGGTCGCGGTCGTGGTCTACACCATGCGCGACTCGATCGGCGGCGCCGCGAAGCTGGTCGAGAAACCTGCGGATGTCGGCTTCGACGATGTGATCGGTGCCGGCGAGGCCAAGCATGCGCTGCAGGACATCGTCGATTACCTGAAGGACCCGGGACGATACCGAGCCATCGGGGCGCGGGCGCCGTGCGGCGTGCTCATGCTCGGCGGTCCCGGCGTCGGCAAGACCCTCCTGGCGAAGGCGCTGGCGGGCGAGTGCGGCGCAAACTTCATTGCCACGAACGGAAGCGAGTTCACCTCGAAGTTCTATGGCGTAGGCGTGCAAAAGGTCAAGAAACTGTTCGAAACCGCGCGCAAGAACGCGCCGTGCATCCTGTTTATCGACGAGCTCGACGGCATCTCCAAGCGCACTTCGTCGGGTGCCGGGCCGGCCGAATCGGAGAGCAACCGCATCATCAACCAGCTGTTGGTCGAGATGGACGGGTTCGAGGCCAACGAGGGCGTGATCGTGGTCGGCGCGACGAACCTGGAGGAGCATCTCGACGAGGCGCTGCTGCGCGAAGGCCGCTTCGACCGCCGCGTCCACGTCAAGCTGCCGGACGTGCGCGACCGCTGCGCGATCTTCGGGTTGTACATCGGCAAGCTGCGCACCGAGGGCGCGATCGACCATGAGCAGCTTGCCCGTCTGACCACCGGCCTGTCGCCGGCCACCATCGCGCACATCGTCAATCACTCGGCGCTCGTGGCCGCGCGCGCGGGCCGCCGGGCCGTCGCGATGAGCCACCTGATGGAAGCCATCGAGACGACGCGCATCGGCGAGCTCAACGGCGCGCAGCGCGCGCTGGGCGAGTGCGAGCGCCGCTACATCGCCGTGCACGAGGCCGGGCATGCGCTGGTCTCGGCGGTGCTGGGCTACGGCAAGGTCGAGAAGGTCACCATCCTGCCGCGCGGCGGCGCGCTGGGGGTCACGCTCGTGACGCAGGAGGAGGACCAGACGCTGGTGCTCAAGAGCGACATGGAGAAGCACATCCAGATGCTGCTCGGCGGGCGCAACGCCGAGCTCGCCGTCTTCGACGAGGCGTCGAGCGGGGCCAGCCAGGACCTCCAGCAGGCCTCGAGGCTGGCGCTCGACATGGTGGGGCGCTACGGCTTCGCCCAGGACGGCACGCTCTTCAGCATCGGCGCGCTCCCGGCGCAGCATGCCTCCCGGCAGATCTCGGCGGCAGTACGCCAGGCCAACCAGCTGCTCGAGGCGCTGAACCTCCAGTGCCAGCATCTGCTGCGCGCACACCGCCGGGCTCTGGACGCGCTGACCGAGGAACTGCTGGCCCAAGAGACGGTGTCCGGCGAGCGGGTGCTGGAGCTCGTCGGCGCGCGTGCGTCGGTGGCGCTCGTGGCCTGAAGAAGGTGTGAGCGAGCCCGTCCTGGGCAACTGTCAAAAGACCTCGGCGAAGACATCGCCTGTCAGCCTGGCGCCAAGGACCGCGTGCTATTCTTTTTGGGATCTGGACGACTGTCCCAACAATTCTCGGCCATGGTTTCACAACGGGAAAAGCAGGCGGATCGTGTGCCGCGCACACGCGTGGACAAGTTCGCCGAGCGGCGCGCCGAGCTCGGCGAGGCCGCGTTGCACACGCTGGCCACCCTGGGCTACGCCCGCACCAGCCTGCGCGAGATCGCGCAGAACTCCGAGTTCTCGCATGGCGTGCTGCACTACTACTTCAGCGACAAGGTCGACCTGATCGTCTGCAGCGTGCGCCAGTACAAGGCGCGGTGCGTCACCCGCTACGACCGCGTGACCGCGAATGCGGCCAGCTACGACGAGATGATGGAAGGCTTCCTGCGCGACCTGGGCGACACGCTGCGCGACGAGGCCCACATGCACCGGCTGTGGTACGACCTGCGGGCGCAGGCGCTGTTCCTGGAGGCGTTCCGCGCCGACGTGGCGGCTATCGACAACAGCCTGGAGAACATGGTCCTGCGCGTCATGAGGCGCTTCTCGGAACTGGCGGAGGTGCCGCTGGCGCTGTCTCCCTCGGTGCTCTACGCCTTGTTCGACGGGCTGTTCCAGCATTACCTGCTGCGCCACTTGTCGGGCGACGAGGCTGCCGTCGAGGCGTTGCGGGCGGATGCGCGCAGCGCGATCGACACGCTGTTCCGCGTGGCCGCGCACGCCGAGTAGAGCAGGCAGGCCCTAGTAACCGAGCTGCAGCGGATTGCGCCGCGCCACGTCGCGCTGCGTCTGCTCGCGCACCGCGTTGCAATGTGGGTGCCTGGCGTACTGCGCCTTGGCGCACTGCGCCGCCTCGCAGCGCGCCGCTGCGATGAAGTTGAGATGCGCGCAACCGGGTCTCGGGTCGGCAGCACTCGGGCGCGCGACGAGCTTGCGGGACTCCTCCGTCCGCACCGTGCTCACGTCCCTGCCGCGGCGCGGCGGCGGCACCTGCACCAGTTCGCCTTGGGTGGGGCCTGGGGCGACGAGGCTCTCGGCAGGGTCCAGCGCCTCCGCGGGGCGTACCGGTTCGAGAGGCAGGAGCCTCTCGTGGTCGGCCGGCGCCAGGGGTGGGCTTGCAGCATTCACCCGGCTCGCCGGGGGCGCCGGCACGGCGACAACAACAGCGGGCGGCCCGGATGGGGGATTAGGCACCTTGCGCGTCACATAGGCATACCAGCTCACGAAAGCCGTGGTGATCACCACCGACAACACGGCGAAGCGGATCCAGAAGGCGCGCGTCTCGATCGGCAGCATCCCTGGCGTCGGAGCGCCCGGCGGCGGCGGCGCGTGCGGGGTCCGCAGCGCCTTCATGCTCTGGAGCGCGGACGGGCCGGTGGCGGCGAAGGAGGGCAGCTTCGCCGCGCAACCCTTGCAGAACTTGGCGCTCTCGCGGTTCTCGGTCCCGCACTGGTCGCAGACCACCTGCATTTCAGATCTCCCGGGCGAGCCCCCGCGCAGTCAGCAGGGCCTTGAGCCGCCGCACTTCGTGCTGAAGATCCAGGATCAGCGCCGCCGCATCGAGGCCGACGCCGAAGTCGCGCTCCAGCCGGCGCGCATCGAGCGCGCATTGCAGGTCGGCGCTGTGGAAGCACCAGTCGCCCGGACGTTCGGCCGGGCCGCGCACCTCGATGATGCCGATCTCGACGAGTTGAACGACCCAGGCGATCTCGGCGCCGCAGGCATGCGCGAGTTCGTCGGCGCGCAGCGGATGGGTGTTGCCCAGGGGAATGATGTCGAAGGATGGGCTGGCCATGGCGTCAGACTCCCAGATGGCGGCGTGGATCGAAAGGGGCTGCCTGTGCCAACTGTTCGTAGGCTTTGCGCGCGACTTCGGTCTGGGCTGGCGGCAGCGCGATCTCCAGCAGCAGGTACAGGTTGCCCGGCGGCTGGCCCGGCAGGCCGCGTTCCTTGAGCCGCAGCTTGAGGCCGTTGCGCGCGCCTGGCGGCACCGTCACCTCGACCACGCCGCCGCCGGGCGTGGGCACCTTCACCTGCGCGCCAAGCGCGGCCTCGGTCGGCGTGACCGGCAGCGTCATGTAGAGGTCGCGGCCCTCGATGCGATAGAGCTTGTGCGGCGCGATGCGCACCTCGAGGTACAGGTCGCCGGCCGGCTCGCCGCCATGGCCGGGCATGCCTTGCCCGGCGAGCCGGATGTACTGGCCGGGATGCATGCCGGGCGGGATCTTCACGGCGAGCGTGCGCGTCTTCCATTGGGGACGGCCCTGCTCGTCAAGCTCCTGCGAGCGCAGGGTGATCTCGCGCTCGGCGCCTTTCAAGGCGTCCTCGAGCGCGATCTCGATGGCCGCGTGGTGGTCCTCGCCGCGCGCCCGGTATTGGCGGCGCTGGGCGCCGCGGCGCTCGGCCGCGCCGAAGAGCGAGGAAAAGAACTCGCTGAACTCCGCATGGTCCGCCGGGCCCTGGCCCGGACCGCGGTGGAACTCGAAGCCCTCGTCCCAGCCCGGCGGCGGCTGGAAGCCCTCGCCGGGGCCCGCGCCCGCACGGCGGCCCTGCGCGACCTGGTCGGCCAGCGCATCGTAGGCGGCACGCTTCTCCTTGTCGCGCAGCACGTCGTTGGCCTCGTTGATCTCGCGCATGCGCCGGTCGGCGTCAGGTTCCTTGCTGACGTCCGGGTGGTACTTGCGCGCGAGCTTGCGGTAGGCCTTGCGGATTTCCTCTTCCGTCGCGGTGCGCTCGACGCCGAGCGCCTGGTAGTAGTCTTTGAAGTCCATGGCGGTAATGGGCGGCTTCGGGAGCCGTTCAGGCCAACGCGGCCCCACCATCCGAATGGTGCAGGAGCGGCCTCACCGTCCATGTAGGACCGCTTCGCTCGAAGCGCAAGGGCTGCGCGTTGCCGAGGACGCTGCGATCCGGCGGGATGCCAAGCGCCGCCACCAGCACGTGGAGCGAGCCGCCATGCGCCACGATCAGCACCGGCGCCGGGTGCGCCAGCGCCGCCTCCAGCGCGGCGCGCTTGCGCGCGACGAACTGGGGCAGGGTCTCGCCGCCCTCGGGTTCGCAGGCCCAGTCCAGTTCGGCGGAGGAAGTCCCGATGAGGGCGCCGAAGTTGCGCTCTCGCAGGGCCTCGAAGTGCAGAGGTGCCATGCCCAGGCCGCCGGCGACCGCATGGGCCGTGTCGAAGGCCCGCCGGGCATCGCTGCAGACCACGGTGCGGATCGGCTCGCCGGCCAGCCGCTCGGCAGCGCGCGCCGCCTGCTGCAGGCCGAGCGTGCTCAGCGGCGCGTCGACCGCCTGGAAGATCCGCTGTGCATTGCCCGCGGTCTGGCCGTGGCGCAGGAAGTAGAAGTGGTCGCAGACCGGTGCCAGCGGCCGGGCCGCGGCGAGTTCGATCAATCGGGCAAGGCCATCGTGCATGCAGGTCCTCTTTCAGCTTGGGAAGCGTGCGCGGTACCAGTCGGCCGCCTGCATGCGCGAGGCCAGGTCGAGCCGGTCGAGGATGCGCGCGACGTGGCGCTTCACGGTGTGCGGGCTCAGGTCCAGGGCCCGCGCGATCAACTTGTTGCTCTGGCCGTAGGCCAGCAATGCGAGGACCTGGAGTTCCCGCGCGCTGAGGCCTGCGTTCTGCTGGGGTGCCGAGGCAGGCGCCTTCTGCACGCCGGCCTTGAACCGCCGCGCGATCTCGATCCATCGGCGCAAGGCCGCCAGCCCTTCGGCGGGTGCGGCGCCATCCCACGAGGCGAGGGACAGCTCGCCCAGGCTCTGCGCGCCCATGACCAGGACCTGGCCCACGTTGCCGCTGGTTTCGACTCGTTCGATCAAGGGCTCCAGCGCCCTCCAGGCGGCCGCCGGCGCGCCATCGGCAAGCTCGGCGAGGGCCAGCCGTGTCCGGACCATCGCATCGAGGCAGTTGGTGTCGAGCATGGCCGTTCTTGTCACCAATGCGCGAAGCGTCGCCCGGGCCTCGGCGACGCGGCCTTCCTGAAATGCGAGATGCGCCTCGAGAGCGCGGATGAACATCTGCATGCAGGGGTTCTCCTTGCCGGCGTCCGCCTGGAGCTCAGGCAGGTACCTGCGCACGGTCGGCCAATCCCCGATGACGGCGGAGTTCCTTACGGCGATGGCAAGGAATGTGACGGACAGATCGCCGCACTGCCTCAGCGATGCTGCCTGCGCGACGATGGCATCGCAGGTCGCACGCACCGCCTCCTTGTCGTCGCAGATGACCTGGTACATCGCGTTCAGCGAGAGCAGACGAATGCGCAAGCCTGCGGGCTGGCCCAGCCAATGGGTGTCTTCCTCGATTCTTTGAAGCGCGGCCTCCATTTCGGCGGCCCGGCCTTGCCAAAGAAGCAGCCACGCTTCCAGCATGTCCGCGGTGGATTGCAGGGACCAGTTCCTGTCGCCCGTGGCCTCCCTGGCACCGTCGACCAGGCGCTGGATCTGCGTACTCACGCCGGGGCGGCTGATGTGCATGTTGATGCGGGGCATGCAGCGGAACCACAGCTCGGCGCTGCCCCTTCGCGTGAGCAGGTCGACCATCTTGGCAAGATGACGGCCGGGACCGTCGACCGGGCCATTCTGGGCCTCGTGCCAGAAGGCGAGCAGTTCGCCCAGCACCTCGGTTTCGAGATCCATGGGCTGTTTGCGAACGGCCTGGCTCAGCCGCAGGGCGTCGTCCACGTTGCCGCAGAAGAACTCGGCCATCGCCTGCGCAGCGCGGGCGCGCTGCGCGTCGCCGTGCCGCCCCGCGGCATCGAAGCCAGCCGCGGCATGCTCCATGTTCGACCGTACCGTGGCGTACTGGTATCGCGGCCAGGCGCACAAGCCTCGGGCATAGGCGAGCAAGGGCGAGCGGGCCTGGATGTCGGCCGGAAACTGCTCGATGATGCGAATGATCTGGGCACTTCGATCGTCGGCCAGCATGTCCGCCATCGCGTCGGCGAGGCTCTGCTCTGACTCCTCCCATGCGCCCGCGCGCAGGTACGTGAGCGTGCGGCGCAGCGGATCGGGTTCGCCCTGGGCAGCGCGGCGCAGCAGTGCCGGTACTTCCTCGGGATAGACCTGACGCAATCGCTCCTCCAGGAAATCGCGGAAGAGGTCGTGCAGGCGCAGTGTCAGTTCCTCGCCATCGAGCACGGAGCTGAACAGCCGGCGGCGCCCGACGTCTTCCAGCAGTTCGGCCGCGCGCGGGTTGCCGCTGATCTGCCTGCAGCGCGGCACCGTGAGTTCGGGAAGCACCGAGCAGCGCAGCAGAAAGGCCTGCAGTTCGCCCGGTAGCTGTTCGAGGACCTCGCTGGCCAGGTAATCGAACAGGTGCCGATTGCTGAGCCGGATGCCTTTCGGCGCCGTGATGGCCGAGTGCTCCGATGCTTCGAGGCTCAGGCTGAGCCCGGCGGCCCAGCCCTGGGTCCGCTCATGCAGGTGCCTGGCTTGCTCGGGGTCGTCGGCGCCCGTGGCATGGCGCCAGAGCTCCTGCACTTCCTTCATCGAGAAGCTCAGCGCGGCTTCGTCGAACTCGGCCAGTTCCCGCCGTGCGCGCCACCGCGCGAGCGCCAGCGGCGGCTCCACGCGCGAGGAAATCACCAGCGTCCAGTTCTGCGGCAGGCCCTCCAGCAGCTGATTCAGGAACTCGAAGACGCGCGCGTCCGCGATGGCATGCAGGTCATCCAGCACGAGCACGCCGCCGTTCGGCGTGTCCGTGGCTTCGAGTGTGTTGAGCAAGGCCGGCGCCGCCTCGCGCAGGCGGCCCTGATCCACCAGCGCAAGCAAGGCCTCGGGCGCCAGGCGCCATGGTGGATCCAGCGGCTCCAGCGCCTCGATCAGGTGGGCCAGGAGCCGCTGGAGATCGTCGTCCTCGTCGGCGGTCAGCCAGGCGACCGCACAGCCCGCGGGAAGCCGCTGCAACTGTCGCGACAAAGCGGCCGTCTTGCCGTAGCCCGCCGGCGCTACGAGAAGCACCAGCCGTCGGCTCGCCAGCGCGTCGCCGAGCTGCTGTTCGAGCTCGCTGCGTTCGATCAGGCCGCTGCGGAAACGCGGCGTCTGGATCTTGGCTCTGGCGAGGCTGGCGGACTGCATGGGGATGCCGGACTATAGCCCTGCAGAGGGGGGTGGACTCAGGTGTCGAAGCGCGTGCGGTACCACTGACCCGCCTGCATGCGCGAGGCCAGGTCGAGCCGATCGAGGATGCGTGCCACATGGCGCTTGACGGTGTGCGGGCTCAGGTCCAGCGCCCTGGCGATCAGCTTGTTGCTTTGCCCGGCAGCCAGTAAAGCGAGGACTTCGAGCTCCCGCTGGCTGAGACCCGCATTCTCCTGGGCTGCCGGGCTGCGTGGCTTCTTCTGCGCGCCGGACTTGAAGCGCCGTGCGACCTCGGTCCATTCGCGCAAGACCGCCAGTCCCTCCCTGGAAGCCGCATCTCCCCAAGAGGCGAGCGATAGCTCGTTCAGACCCTGCGCACCCGTGACCAGGACCTGGCCTACATTGCCGCTGGACACGACGCGCTCGATCAGCGGCTCCAGTGCCGCCCAAGCTGCTGCCGGTGAACCATCGGCCAGCTCGGCGAGCGCAAGCCAAGTCCGCACCATGGCATCGAGGAACATCGTGTCGAACTCGGCAGACTTTGCGGCAAGCTCGCGAAGCGTCTTCAGCGCCTCGCCGGCGCGCCCTTCCTGGAATGCGAGCTGCGCCTCGATGCTGCGCAGGAACATCCGCATGCAGGGGCTCTCATGGCCGACCTGGACCGCGAGGGCAGGCAAGTGCATTCGCACGGCCGGCCAGTCCCCGATGGCGGCAGAGGCCCTCACGACGATGGAAAGGTATTGCAAAGGCAGATCGCTGGACGGGTCCAGCAATGCAGCATGCGCGGCCATGGTGTCACGGGTCTCGCGGACAGCGTCCGTGTCGTCGCAGATCAACTGATAGTTGACCTTCAGCGTCAGCAGCCGAACATGCAAACCAGCGGGCTGGCCCAGCCACTGCGCATCTTCTTCTATGTTCTGGAACGCGACCTCCAGTTCGGCGATCCTGCCTTGCCAGAGATGCAGCCAGGCGTCCATGAGGTTCGCGTTGGCATGCAGGGACCACTGGCCGTCCCCCATGGAGGCCCTGGCGCCGTCGACCATGCGCCGAATCTGCTCGCTCACCTGGGGGCGGCTGCTGAACATGTTCACGCGGGGCATGCAGCGAAACCACAGTTCGGCGCTGTGCCCTTGTTCCAGCAGGTCGATCGTCCTGGCAAGGTGATGGCCGGGTCCGTCGACCGGCCCGTGATGGCCCTCGTACCAGAAGTCGAACAGTTCGCCGAGCGTCTCGGTCTCGAGATCCATGGATCGGGAGCGAACCGTCTGGCTCAGGCACCGGGCCTGCGCCATGTGGCCGCAGAAGAACATCGCCAGGGCCTGCATCGCCCGCGCGCGCTGCGCGTCGCCGTGCCGCCCCAGTGCATCGAAGCCGGCCGCCGCATGCTCCATATGCGACCGGACCGCGCCGTACTGGTAGCGCGGCCAGGCGCACCAGCCCCGGATATAGGCGAGCAAGGGCGAGCGCGTCTGGATGTCGGCAGGAAACTGCTCGATGATGCGAATCACCTCGGCGCCTTTGTCGGAAGCCAGCAGGTCCGCCGTCGCGTCGGCCAGGCATTGCTGGGCCTCATCCAAGGCGCCTGCGCGCAGGTACATGAGCGTGCGGCGCACGGGATCGATCTCGCCCTGCGCGGCAAGACGCAGCAGCGCCGGCACTTCGTCGGGATGGAGCCGGCGCAGGCGCTCCTCCAGGAAGTCGCGAAAGAGATCGTGCAGGCGCAGCGTCAGCTCTTCGGTGTCGAGCACCGAGCTGAACAGCCGGCGGCGTTCGATGTCCTCCAACAGCCGGGCCGACCGCGGGTTGCCGCTGATCTGCTTGCAGCGCGGCACCGTGAGTTCGGGCAGCAAGGAGCAGCGCAGCAGGAACTCCTGCAGTTCGCCCGGCAGTTCTTCGAGGACTTCGCTGGCCAGATAGTCGAACAAGCGGCGGCGGTTGTGCCGCACGCTCGTCGGCGCCGTGGCGGCCGACCTTTGCGACGCTTCGAGGCTGAGGCTGAGTCCGGCGGCCCAGCCCTGGGTCCGCTCGAGCAGGCGATCTGCCTGCTCCGGATCGTCCTCGCCCGACGCATGGCGCCACAGATCCTGCACTTCCTGCTTCGAGAAGCTCAGCGCGGCCTGGTCGAACTCGGCCACTTCGCGCCGTGCGCGCCAGCGGCCCAGCGCCAGCGGAGGCTCCACGCGCGAGGCAATCACGAGCGTCCAGTTCGGCGGCAAGCCTTCGAGCAGGTGGCCCAGGAACTCGAACACGCGGGCGTCGGCGATGGCATGAAGATCGTCGAGCACGATCACACCGTGGCCGGGCGTGTCCGTGGCTTCGAGAGTGCCGAGCAACGCGGTCGCCGTCTCGCGCAGGCGGCCCTGGGCCACCCGCTCGAACAAGGCCTCGGGCGCCAGGCGCCATGGCGGATCCAGGGGTTCCAGCGCTTCGATCAGGTGGGCGAGGAGGCGCTGGAGATCGTCGTGCGCGTCGGCGGTGACCCAGGCGATGGCATAGCCGGCATGAAGCCGCTGCAACTGGCGCGACAGTGCGGCCGTCTTGCCGTAGCCCGCAGGGGCGATGAGGAGGACCAGCCGCCGATGCGCCAGCGCATTGCCAAGGCGCTTTTCAAGCTCGCCGCGCTCGATCAGGCCGCGGCGGAAACGGGGCGTCTGGATCTTGGCTCTGGCGAAGCTGGTGGATTGCATGCGGAAAACGACTATGACATGAGGCCTGCAATGCGACAGCAGGGCCTTCGGCAGCCGGTCGAGCTGCGATGGCGGACGGCGTCAGCTGCCGACGTGTGTGCGGTACCACTCGGCCGCCTGCATTCGAGACGTCAGGTCGAGCCGGTCGAGGATGCGCGCAACATGGCGCTTCACGGTATGCGGGCTCAGGTCCAGAGCCCGTGCGATCAGCTTGTTGCTCTGGCTGTCGGCCAGCAGCGCGAGGACCTGCAGTTCCCGCTCGCTGAGGCCTGCATCGTTGACTGCCAGGGGACGCGGCCGCTCGTGCTTGCCGGCCTTGAACCGCCGCACGCTCTCGACCCATTGGCGCAAGGTTGCCAGCCCATCGCTCGATGCGGCATTGCCCCACGGCGCGAGTGATAGCTCGGTCAGGCAAGGCACGCCCGCGACCAGGACCTGGCCCACATTGCCGCTGGCGGCCACCCGCTCGATCAACGGCTCCAGCGCGCGCCAGGCGGCCGTAGGCGAGCCATCGGCGAGCTCGGCGAGCGCCAACCGTGTCCTTACCGTGGCATCGAGGCTGTTGGTGTCGAGCACGGCCGATCTGGCGACCAGCTCGCGAAGCAACGTCAAAGCCTCGCCGATGCGTCCCTCGTGCAAGGCCAGCTGGGCCTTGAAGGTGCTGAGGAACATCCGCATGCTGGGGTTCTCATGGCCGACTCCGGTGTTGAACGCCGGCAGGTGCGTGCGCACGGTCGGCCAGTCCTCGATGGCGGCGGAGGCCCTGACGGCGACGGAAAGATAGAGCAGGGGCATTTCGCCGGAGCGTTCCAGCAGGGAAACATGCTCGATGATGGCGTCGCGCGTCGCGCGCACGGCATCCTTGTCGTCGCAGCTCACGTGGTACATGACCTTCAGCGTCAGCAGCCGAATGCGCAGCCCCGGGGGCTGGCCCAGCCACCGGGAGTCTTCCTCCATCCTCTGGAATGCGGCCTCCAGCTCGGCGATCCGCCCTTGCCAGAGCAGCAGCCAGGCTTCTGTCAGGTTCGCGCTCGCCTGCAGGGACCATTGTCCGTCGCCCGCCACGGCCCTGGCGCCGTTGACCAAGCGCTGGATCTGGGCGCTCACGCGGGGGCGGCTGATGAGGATGTTGACGCGGGTAATGCAGCGAAACCAAAGCTCGGCGCTGGCCCCTTGCATCAGCAGGTCGACCACCCTGGCAAGGCGATGGCCGGGGCCATCGATCGGGCCGTGGTAGGCCTCGTACCAAAAGTTGAACAGTTCGCTGAGCGTTTCGGTATCACGGTCCATGGGCTGGGAGCGAACAGCCTGGCTCAGGCTTCGGGCGTCCGGCATCTGCCCGCAGAAGAACATGGCCAGCGCCTGCACGGCCCGCGCGCGCTGGGCGTCGCGGTTTCGTCCCAGTGCCTCGAAGCCACTTGCAGCCCGCTCCATGGCCGATCTCACCGCGCCGTATTGGTAGTGGGGCCAGGCACACAGGCCGCGCACATAGGCCAGCGAGGGCGATGTGGCCTGGATGTCGGCAGGAAACTGCTCGATGAGACGAATCACCTGGGCACCCTCGTCGCAGGCCAGCATGTTTGCGGTGGCGTCGGCGAGGCTTCGCTGTGCCTCGTCCCACGCGCCTGCGCGCAGGAGGATGAGCGTGCGGCGCACAGGGTCTGCTTCACCCTGGGCGGCAAGGCGCAGCAGCGCAGGCACTTTTTCAGGATGGAGCCGGCGCAGGCGCTCCTCCAGGAAGTCGCGGAAGAGTTCGTGCAAGCGCAGTGTCAGTTCATCGCCGTCGCCCTCGAGCACGTAGGTGAACAAGCGCCGGCGCTCGATGTCTTCAAGCAGATGGGCGGCGCGCGGATTCCCGCTTATCTGCTCGCAGCGCGCTGCCGTGAGTTCGGAAAGCACCGAGCAGTGCAGCAGAAACTCCTGCAGTTCGAGCGGCAAGTCTTCGAGAACTTCGCTGGCGAGGTATTCGAACAGATGGCGTCGGTTGTGCCAGGTGCCCGCTGGCGCGCTGGTCGTCGATCTTTCGGATGCTTCGAGGCTCAGGCAGAGCCCGGCGGCCCATCCCTGGGTGCGGTCGAGCAGGCGATCCGCCTGCTCGGGGTCGTCGCGTCCGGTGGCATGGCGCCACAGGTCCTGCACTTCCTTCCTGGAGAAGCCCAGGGTGGTCTCGTCGAACTCGGCCACTTCGCGCCGCGCGCGCCAGCGCCCCAGCGCCAGCGGCGGCTCCACGCGCGATGCGATGACGAGCGTCCAGTTTTGCGGCAGGCCGTCGAGCAGGTGGCCCAGGAAGTCGAACACGCGGGCGTCCGCGACGGCATGCAGGTCGTCCAGCACGATCACGCCCTTGGTCGCGGCGGTGGCCTCGAGCACGCTGAGCAAGGCAGACGCCGCTTCCCGCAGCCGCCCTTGGGCCACCAATTCGAGCAAGGCCTCGGGCGCCAGCCGCCACGGGGGATCGAGCGGCTCCAGTGCTTCGATCAGGTGGGAGAGGAGCCGCTGGAGATCGTCTTCGTCGTCGGCGGTGAGCCAGGCAACGGCGCAGCCGGGGGGCAGCCGCTGCATTTGCCGCGACAGTGCGGCCGTCTTGCCATAGCCTGCCGGCGCGACGAGAAGAACCAGGCGCCGGGTCGCCAGGGCATCGCCGAGCTGCTCTTCGAGTTCGCTGCGCTCGATCAGCCCGCTGCGGAAGCGGGGCGTCTGGATCTTGGCTCTGGCGAGGCTGGCGGACTGCATGGGTGAATGGGACTATAGACCTGCAGACAATGGATCGCGACAGCCGCAATAGCCGTGCGACGGGGCCGCCTCAGGTGCCGAAACGTGTGCGGTACCACTGGGCCGCCTGCATGCGCGAAGCCAGGTCGAGCCGATCGAGGATGCGCGCGACATGGCGCTTGACCGTATGCGGGCTCAGATCCAGGGCCCGCGCGATCAGCTTGTTGCTCTGGCCGTCCGCGAGCAACGCGAGGACCTCGAGTTCGCGGGCACTGAGGCCTGCATCCTGGGCTGCCGAGGCACGAGGCCGCTCGTGCGAGCCGGCCTTGAACCGCCGGGCGGTCTCGACCCAATGCCGCAGGGTCGCCGATCCCTCCTTGGACGCGGCGCTCCCCCACGGGGCCAGCGACAGCTCGGTCAGGACCTGCACGCCCATGAACAGGATCTGGCCCATATTTCCGCTGGTCGTTACCCGCTCGATCAAGGGCTCCAGCGCTCGCCAGGCGGCCGTCGGTGAACCATCGGCCAGCTCGGCGAGCGCAAGCTGTGTCCGGACCGTGGCATCGAGGAAGATCGAGTCGAGAGAAGCCGATCTTGTCACCAGCTCGCGAAGCGCTGTCAGGGCTTCGCCGATGCGGCCTTCCTGAAGCGCTTGCTGTGCCTCGAAGGTTCGGATGGACAGCTGCACGCTGGGGCTGTCATGGCCAACCGCGACTTCGAAAGCCGGCAAGTGCATGCGCACGGCCGGCCAGTCCCCGATGGCGGCGGAGGCCGTCAGGACGGAGTTGAGCACCGCATGCGGCATATCGCTGGAGTGGTCCAGGAAGGCGACATGCGCCACGATGGCGTCGCGCGTCGCGCGCACGGCATCCCTGTCGTCGCAGGCCAGGTGGTACATGATCTTCGGGGTCAGCTGCCGAATGCGCAAGCCCGCGGGCTGGCCCAGCCAACGGGAGTCTTCTTCGGTCCTCTGGAACTGGGCCTCCAGCTCGGCGATCCTGCCCTGCCAGAGAAGCAGCCAGGCTTCCATCAGGTTCGCATTGGCGTGCAGGGACCAGTGGCCATCGCCGAGGGTCGCCCTGGCGCCATGGATCAGACGCCGAATCTGAGTGCTCACACCGGGGCGGCTGATGAACACGTTGACGCGGGGCATGCAGCGAAACCACAGTTCGGCGCCACCTCCCTGCATCAGCAGATCGACTACTTTGGCGAGGTGATCGCCAGGTCCGTGGACCGGCCCGTGGTGGCCTTCGTACCAGAAGTCGAGCAGCTCGCTGAGCGTCTCGATTTCGAGGTCCATGGGCCGCGCGCGAACAACCTGGCTGAGGCGCCGGGCCTCCTCCATTCGGCCACAGAAGAACATGGCCAGCGCCTGCATGGCCCGGGCGCGCTGCGCGTCGCCGTGCTGTCCGAGCGAGTCGAACCCGGCCGCGGCATGTTCCATGGCAGCGCACACCGCGCCGTACTGGTAGTGCGGCCAGGCGCACAGGCCGCGGGTATAGGCCAGGAACGGAGACCGGGCCTGGATGTCGGCAGGAAACTGCTCGATGATGCGAATCACCTGAGCGCCCTCATCGCAGGCCAGCATGTCCGGGGTCGCATCGGCCACGCTCTGCTGCGCATCGTCCCAGGCGCCCGCGCGCACGAGCATGAGCGTGCGGCGCACCGGGTCTGTTTCGCCCCGGGCGGCAAGGCGCAGCAGCGCGGGCACCTCCTCGGGATGGAGCCGGCGCAGGCGTTCCTCCAGGAAGTCGCGAAAGAGATCGTGCAGGCGCATCGTCAGTTCTTCGCTGTCGAGCACGGAGACAAACAGCCGCCGGCGCTCGATGTCCTCCAGCAACCGGGCGGCGCACGGATTGCCGCTGATCTGCTCGCAGCGCGGCACCGTGAGTTCAGCCAACAAGGAGCAGCGCAGGAGAAACGCCTGCAGTTCGCCTGGGAGTTGTTCGAGGACTTCGCTGGCCAGGTACTCGAACAGGTGGCGGCGGTTGTGCCAGATGCCCTTCGGGGCCGTCGCAGCCAATCTTCGCGACGCTTCAAGGCTCAGGCTCAGTCCGGCGACCCAGCCCTGGGTGCGCTCGAGCAGGCGGTCGGCCTGCTCGGGGTTGTCCTCGCCCGTCGCATGGCGCCACAGATCCTGCACTTCCCGCCTGGAGAAGCTCAGGGCCGTCTCGTCGAACTCGGCGATTTCGCGCCGCGCGCGCCAGCGCCCCAGCGCCAGTGGCGGCTCCACGCGCGTCGCAATGGCGAGCGTCCAGTTCTGGGGCAAGCCTTCGAGCACGTGGCCCAGGAATTCGAACACGCGGGCGTCCGCGACGGCATGCAGGTCGTCCAGCACGATCACGCCGTTGGCCGTTTCGGTGGCTTCGAGCGCGCCTAGCAATGCGGACGCGGCCTCGCGCTGCCGGCCCTGGGCCACCAGCTCGAACAAGGCCTCGGGGGCCAGGCGCCACGGCGGATCGAGGGGTTCCAGCGCTTCGATCAGATGCGAGAGCAGCCGCTGCAGATCGTCTTCTTCGTCCGCGGTGAGCCAGGCGACGGCGCAGCCTGCAGGAAGCCGTTGCAGCTGGCGCGACAGCGCGGCCGTCTTGCCGTAGCCGGCGGGCGCCACGAGCAGGACCAGGCGTCGGTTCGTCAGTGCATCGCCGAGGTGCTGTTCCAGATCCTCGCGCTCGATGAGTCCGCCCCGGAACCGGGGCGCCTGGATCTTGGCTCTGGAAAGGCTGATGGACTGCATGCGAATCCGGACTATAGGCCTGTGACACCGCCGTGCAACGGCGGGGCAGCCGGCGCCGGCCAATGAGCCGTAGCAGGCCCTACAGCAGCCACTCGATCGGCAGCAGCGACAGGAAGTCGACCCACAGGCGCCGAAGTCCGCCGGTATCGGGCTCGCTGCGGTAGCGTGTCTCGCCGTCGGGGCCTCGGTCGATCCACTCCATGCCGCCGCCCTGGGGCAGGCGCACCTCGTAGGCCAATGTCGGCACCGCCTGGTCGATCTCCACCCCTAGCCGCCGCGCGAGGGTGGGGCTGTCGATCACCACGCCCATCTCGGTGTTGAGGTGCACCGAGCGCGGATCGAGGTTGAGCGAGCCGACGAAGATGCGCCTGCGATCCACCGCGAAGGTCTTGGCATGCAGGCTCGCGGCCGAGCTGCCACCGGGGTTGCGGCGTTTTTCCTCCTCCGGCCGCGGCGGCGGCGCAGCGCTCGGCTTGAGCTCGTAGAGGACGACGCCGGCGGCCAGCAGGCCCTTGCGGTAGCGGGCATAGCCGGCATGCACCGCGGCCACGTCGGTTGCGGCCAGCGAGTTGGTCAGAACGCGCACCGCCACGCCGCGCCGGGCCAGCGCGGCGAGTTCCTGCGCGCCCTCCGCGCCGGGCACGAAGTAGGGCGACACCAGGTCGAGCTCGCGCCGGGGTTCGCCCATTGCCACCCTGAGCAGGGGGAACATGAGCTG
Organism: Variovorax sp. RA8; assembly: GCF_901827175.1. Lineage (NCBI taxonomy): Bacteria > Pseudomonadati > Pseudomonadota > Betaproteobacteria > Burkholderiales > Comamonadaceae > Variovorax > Variovorax sp. RA8. The sequence continues at coordinate 3,210,037 of NZ_LR594662.1, forward strand.
CTGCGCGCGCCCGTCGGACGCCTGCACCTTCGACGGCAGATCGCTCACCACGTGCGCATCGGCCCACTCGAAGGGCAGGCGGCGCGCGGCGACCTCCCGCATCAGCGGCGTCTGGCGCACGGCCTCCAGGTAGAGCTGCGTCTGCGGCTGCTCGCGCAGGCCGGTCCACCTCGCGCGCAGTTGCGCTGTCGCGTCGGGCGGCGGCTGGCCGAGCAGAGCAGCAACAGGATAGGCGGCCTCGCTGTTCCAGTACAGGTCGAACTGGCGCGAGACCTCGCGCACCACCGGACCGACCGTGACGACATCGAGGTCCTGGAAGCCGAGCAACTGGTCGGCCCCGTAGTATTCGTCGCCCACGTTGCGGCCGCCGACGATGGCGACCTGGTTGTCCGCCGTGAAGGACTTGTTGTGCATCCGGCGGTTGACGCGCGAGAAGTCCAGCGCGAAGTCGCCGGCCCTGAGGCTGCGGTTGGCGAAGGGATTGAAGAGCCGGACCTCGAGCTTCGGATGCGCATCGAGCACGGCCAGCGTGCCGTCCAATCCGCTGGTGTTGTTGTCGTCGAGCAGCAGCCGCACGCGCACGCCGCGCTCGGCGGCCGCCCAGGCGGCCTCTAACAGCAACTGCCCCGTGGTGTCGCCGCGCCAGATGTAGTACTGCATGTCCAGGCTGCGCTCGGCCGCCTGGGCCAGCGCCATGCGCGCCGCGAAAGCCTCGCCTGCATCGATCAGCGGCAGGATTCCGGTGAGCCCCGGATGCGCCATCAACTCCGGCGCCAGGGCCCGGCCGAGGAGGGTGTCGTCGGTGCTGGTGAAGGCGGACGAGGGCGCGCGCTGGACCGTGGCCGGCAGCGTCGCGCAGGCTGCGAGGACGAGTGCCAGCGAAAGTGCAAGGAAGGCGCGCAGGGGTCGCATGCCGGGAGGGTAACCGGCCTGCAGGGCGTGCAGATTCCTACAGCTTCGGAATCCGCAGCGTCTTGCTGATCATCAGCGTTCCCGAGAGCGCGAAGAGCAGGGTCAGCGGGTGCAGCACCCACGGCCCGAGCATCCATGCCCCGCCCCACACCGCCTCCCCGAGGCGGCCCTGCCAGGCGGCCCAGGCCAGCACGCCGACCAGCACCACGCTGGTCGGGATCGGCGTGCCCTCGAAGTACTTGACCTTGTCGCCGCCGCCCGAGAGTGACTCGGCCGTGACGTTGTAGCGCGCGAGCCGGCTCACGCCGCAGCAGACGAAGTAGGTGAGGATCAGGCAGTCCCAGCCGCCGTCCAGCCCGGCCGCGAAGCCGAGCGCGGCGGGCGCCACGCCGAAGGAGATGACGTCGGCCAGCGAGTCGAGCTCGCGCCCGAGGGCCGACTGCGTCTGCCGCCAGCGCGCGATGCGGCCGTCGAACACGTCGAAGACGAAGGCGGCGGGCGCCAGCGCCGCCGCCCAGAGGAAAAGCGCGAGTTGCTGGCTCCCGATGTAGGCCATCGAGAGGAACACGACGCCGACGCCGCAGGCCGCGTTGCCGAGCGTGAAGAAGTCGGCCAGGTGGAAACCGCGGATCATCGAGAAGTGCTTGCGGGGCCGCGCCGCGACCGGGGAAGGAGTGGACATGTCTGCGCCTCGGTGGGTCGGGATGCGATGCACCTTAGCGCAAGTGGCGCAGATCGCGTGTAGTCGCCGTCCGATGCCACGGCCCCGGGCTTGCCGTCAACTGCCCGCTCGAATGCTCTTCTCGAAGGCCTCGATGGCAGGTGGTACCTGCCGCGCCACCCGCAGCACCAGGTCGCGCCGCTGGGGCGCCTCGCGCCAGCGCAGGCGGGCGCCGCTGTCCCAGTCCGGATGGCTGCGCGCGGGCTGGGCGGCACGCACCAGCTCTGCCAGCGGACGCCGGGCGGCTTCCAGGTCGTCCGTTGGCGCTTCCGTCGGCGCGTGGGCGGCGATGCGATCGACGGCGGCATGGCCGCGCTGCTCCAGCGCGCGCAGCAGCTTCAGCTGCCAGGCCGCGAGCACCACCAGCACGCGGTCCTCCACCGTGAGCTCGTGGACGTCGCGCAGCTTGTTGGCGAGCTTGCGGCCCAGCGGCCCGAAGCCCTGCGAGAGCGCGCCGCCGATGGCCCCGCCCAGCGCCGCTCCCGCGCCCAGCGACAGGCCGGCCAGCGCCAGGTCGGCCACCACGCCGACGGCGGCGCCCACGGCCACGCCCTTGCCGAGCAGGATGCCGGCGTGCTTCAGCGCCTCGGGGTGGAAGAAGTCCATGGTCCAGCGGCCTGCCACCAGCGGCAACGGCGCTTCGTCGGCATCGTTCTCGCGAAAGCCGTAGAGGGCCAGCAGGTCGGAGGCGCAGCGCTGCGCCTTGTCGAACACGGCCTTCTGGAGCGCGGCGACCAGGCGCTCGCGGCTGCTCTCGATCTCGAACTCGACCGCCGAGGCCGTGCGGCGCATCGCGGCCGCATCGACCAGCAGCTCGGCGATGCGCTCGCCGGCCGCTTCGCGGCGCCGGGCGGATTCCTCGTCCAGGAAGGCGGCGATCCGGTCGAGTTGCGCGCGCCGCTCGCGCAGCAGCGTGGCGAGGTCGCGGTAGAGCTCTCGCTCGGCGCCGACGAAGGGCGCGGCGGCGTCGAAGCGCACCACCACGTGCAGGCCGTAGGCGGGGAGCAGCGCCTTCCACGCGTCCTCGCGGCTTCCCGCGTCGCGCAGGAAGTTCATCACCGGCAGCAGCGGCCGGGCGCAGGCGCCGAGCAGCTCGATCTCTGCGCGGAACTTGGGCAGCACCGGCTCGCGCGCATCGATCACCAGGAAGGCGGCGTCGACCTCCAGCATGGCGCGCAGTACCTTGGCCTCCTGCTCGAACACGCCGTGCGCCTCGGGCCCGGCGAGGAAGCGCCGGATGCGCTCGGGCGGGGTGAGCTCGCCGCGCTCGTCGAGGGCGTCGATGTGCTCGCGCAGCGCGACCGCGTCTTCCAGCCCCGGCGTGTCCAGGAAGCGCACCGCGGCGCGGCCGTCCACCTGCAGCTCGATGGCTTCGACATGGCGCGTGGTGCCGGGCTGCCGCGACACCTCGCCGAAGTTCACGCGCCGCGTCAGCGTGCGCAGCAGCGAGGTCTTGCCGGCGTTGGTGTGGCCGACCACCGCGATGCGGATGGGGTCTGACATGCTCACGTCCACCCGCGCAGCGCGCCCCGTGCTTCGTCGCTGGCTTCGATGCGCCCGAGGCCGGCATCCGCCAGCCAGGCGTGCCACCGGCTGCGCGCCTCGGGCGTGGCCTCGGCGCCCTGCAGCCAGAGCCGGCATTCGGTACTGAGTGCGGCGACCTCGCGCAGGAAGCGCTCGGTGCCGCGGTCGGGGCTGGCGGCGGCGTTGCAGCCGACCAGCACGCGGCGCGGCCGCAGCCGTGCGAGCAGGTCCAGCGCCTCGCGCCGGGCGCCGGCGCTGCCGTCGACACGCAGTGCCTGCGCGCCCGCGGCGTCGAGCGCGGGCGGCGGCCAGGGCAGCTCCTCGGGCAGCTCGAAGCCAATGGCCATCAGCGTGTCGCGGGTCTGGTCCGCCGCCAGGCCGGCCAGGGCGTCGTGCCGCGCGCTGCCGGGATCGGCATCGACGATCTGCCGCGGCGCCAGGGCCTCGAAGCGTGCCAGCAGGCGGCGATGCTGGGGCTGCGACAGATCGGGCTGCAGCGCCCGGCGGCGCGAGCGCCAGACGGCCGCGCACAGCAGCAAGAAGAACAGCCGCGGCAGCAGTCCGTAGACCAGGATGCAGCCGGTGAGCCACAGCGCCCAGTCGCGCTGGCCGGCGGTGGCCGCCTGCGGCGAGAGCACGGTCTGCGCATCCGGCACCGGGAAACCCAGCCAGGCCGGCGCACGCCCCAGCCACTGGACGGCGTGCACGAAGAAGGCCGGATCGAGGATGGTGGTCTCCCAGCTCAGCGTGTAGCTGCGGAAAGCCAGCGCGAACAACAGCACCGCGAGCACCACGGCGAAGGAGAGCGACCAGATCGCATGGCTCACGAAGCCCAGCGCCCAGGGCGCGAGCCGCGCGCGGACCAGCAGTCGCGTCGCCGCGCGCAGCAGCAGCGGCGCCTGGCCCTGGCGCCCGCCCGCCACGCGCGCCGTGAGCGCAAGCCAGAGCCAGCCGAGGGAGAGATTGAGGGAGCCCAGGGGCAGCGCCAGCCCGAGCAGCCACAGCAGCAGGGTCAACAGATGCAGGCCGAGCAGGCTGGCCAGCGCCACCACCACGTTGATGCTGCGTTCGCTGCCGCCCACCACGCTGCCGGCGAGCGCCAGGCCGCCGAGCACGATCAGCGCGACCAGCGCCAGCAGGATCCAGGGCGCCCAGGCACGGGCACGGGCCAGCTCGTCCTGCAGTCCGAGGCGCTGCCCGAGAACGCGGGCCCGCTCGACGATCCGTCCGCCGCCATCGGCGCGCGCCGCCATCGCCTGGCGCATGGCTTGCGCATCGTCCAGCGGGCCGGCTTCTTCGACCAGTTGCACGGCCTCGACGATCGCCGCATCCTGAAATGAAAAGGGGAGCGCTCCGGGATTCAACGGCTTCCTTCGAGAAGAGCGCGGAATTATGCCCGGGGCCTCGATGAAAACCGGACATCGACGGCTGCACGACGCCTGCCCGGCCGGCAGGAATAGGAATGTGTCAGCGCGCAGCCAGTGCTTCGCCGGCTGCGCGCGGGCTGGAGCGGAAGCGTCCGAGCGAACCGGCATGCATCACGTGGCCGGTCAGGGTCTGGCCGAAGATTCGTTCGGCCAGCTGTGCCGCGGCGATGAGCTTGTCGAGGTCGATGCCGGTCTCGATGCCCATCTCATGGCACATGAAGACCATGTCCTCGGTGCACACGTTGCCGGCCGCATTGGAGGTATGGCCGCAGAAAGGGCACCCGCCCAGGCCGCCCACCGAGCTGTCGTAGAGGTCCACCCCGTTCTGGAGCCCGGCCAGGAAGTTGGCCGCGCCGCTGCCGCGGGTGTCATGCAGATGCAGGCCGATGCGCACCCCTGGCACCGCATCGCGCACTTCGCCGACCACCCGCTCGATGGCGAGCGGGTTGGCCCAGCCCACGGTGTCGCAGAGGTAGAGGGCGGGGATGTCCACGCCCTCGGAATTGCAGACGGCCTTGAGCCAGCGTGCGATGGCCACCACGCGTTCGGGAGGAACGGCGCCCTCCAGGTTGCAGCCGAAGGCGGTCATGATGTGGGCCGTCTCCAGCGGCACGCCGGCTTCGCGGTAGCGCGAGATCCAGCCGCGCTGCGCATCGCGCATCGCATCGGCCTCGCAGTTGTTGTTCTGTCGGCAGAAGGCGTTGGAGGCGTAGAAGCCGAGGCTGCCGATCAGGTCGATGTTCTCGGCCTTGCGGGCGCGCTCGAAGCCGCGCTCGTTGAGCCAGAGGCCGGTGTAGCGCACGCCCGGGCGCCTGCGCAGCAGGGCGAAGAGCTGTTCGGCATCGGCCATCTGCGGGACGAGTTGGGGATGCACGAAAGATGCGACCTGGATCTGGTGCAGGCCGGTGTCGGCAAGGGCCTCCACCAGCGCCGCGCGGTTTTCCAGCGCGAACGCCCGCTTGTCGAACTGGAAGCCCTCGCGCGGGCCTTCCTCGTGAATCTCGATCTTGCGCGGAAGTTGCATGATGGCCTCATGGTATCGCCCGGCCGGTTGCCGGACCAGCCGGGAGCACTTCTCGCGATCGAGGCGAAGAGGGAAGCATCGAGGACCAGCGCGGCAGGTCCGGCTGTCGCTCGATGCAGGCGTTCTGGGAGAAAGCCGCGCGCCAGCAAAAGGGCTGGCACGGGCTGTGGGAGGGGACGTGCCTTGGCGGTGGCGTGGCTTCACTGGGCTCGCGGCAAATGCCGGCGGAGCCGGTCAGCGCAACCCGAAGAAAGACAGTACGGCCACCACGACCACGACCAGACCGACGATATAGATGATGGAATTCACGGCGCAGGCTCCTCTTGCGTTGAAGACGGTGCCAGCTTGCCAGCAACCGGCTGCCGGGCTGTAGTCGCCCGGCCTCGCGCACTGTAGGACTCGCCAGGGATTCCAGGTCCCTCTTCATCGTCTTCCTCGTCGTCCTTGCCCAGGAAACCGCCGCTCTGGTGCGCCCACAGCCGCGCGTAGAGCCCGCCCCGGGCCAGCAGCGTCTGGTGGTCGCCCTGCTCGACCACGCGGCCCTGGTCGAGCACGATCAGCCGGTCCATGGCCGCGATCGTGGAAAGCCGGTGCGCGATCGCGATCACGGTCTTGCCCTCCATCAGCCGGTACAGGCTGGCCTGGATCGCGGCCTCGACCTCGGAGTCGAGCGCGCTGGTGGCCTCGTCGAGCAGCAGGATCGGCGCGTCCTTCAGCATCACGCGCGCGATGGCGATGCGCTGGCGCTGGCCGCCCGAGAGCTTGACTCCGCGTTCGCCCACATGCGCCTCGTAGCCGCGTCGGCCGTTCGCGTCGCCCAGGGTCTGGATGAAGTCGTGCGCCTCGGCGCGCTCGGCCGCCGCGCGGACCGCCGCAGCGCTCGCGTCGGGCCGGCCGTAGGCGATGTTGTCGGCCACCGAGCGGTGCAGCAGCGAGGTGTCTTGCGTGACCATGCCGATGTGTGCGCGCAGCGAGTTCTGCGTGACGTGCGCGATGTCCTGGCCGTCGATCAGGATGCGGCCGCTTTCCAGGTCGTGGAATCGCAGCAGCAGGTTCACCAGCGTGGACTTGCCGGCGCCGGAGCGGCCGACCAGGCCGATCTTCTCGCCGGGCGCGACAGTCAGCGTGAGATCGTCGATCACGCGGCGGCCGCCTTCGTCCGGGGCCAGTCCGTAGCGGAAGCTGACGTGCTCGAAGCGGACCTCGCCGCGCGGCACCGCGAGCGTGGCGGCATCGGGCGCGTCGAGCACGGTGCGCGGGCGCGACAGCGTCTTCATGCCGTCCTGCACCGTGCCGATGTTCTCGAACAGGCTGGTCATCTCCCACATGATCCAGTGCGACATGCCCTGCAGGCGCAGCGCCATTGCCGTCGCGGCCGCCACCGCGCCGACGCCCACCGCGCCCTGCGACCAAAGCCACAGGCCCATGCCCGCCATGCCGGCGGTCAGGCCCATGCTGAGCGCGTGATTGGCGATCTCGAAGGCGCTCACCAGCCGCATCTGGCCGTAGCCCGTCGCCATGAAGTCCTGCATGGCCGCGCGCGCGAAGCCGGCCTCGCGGTGCGCATGCGAGAACAGCTTGACCGTGGCGATGTTGGTGTAGGCATCGGTGATGCGGCCGGTCATCATGGCGCGCGCATCGGCTTGCGCCTTGCCGATCTTGCCCAGCCGCGGGACGAAGAAGAACAGCATCGCGATGTAGAGCAGGAGCCAGATCGCGAAGGGCAGCATCAGCTGGCGGTCGAGCACGGCCGCCAGCACGATCATGGTGGCGACATAGACGGCCATGGCCACCAGCACGTCTGCCAGCACGAAGATCGTCTCGCGCACCGCCAGCGCGGTCTGCATCACCTTGGCCGTGATGCGGCCGGCGAACTCGTCCTGGTAGAAGGCCATGCTCTGGCCCAGCATCAGCCGGTGGAAGTTCCAGCGCAGGCGCATCGGCAGGTTCACCGCCAGCGTCTGGTGCTTGACGATGGTCTGCAGCGCCACCACGCCAATGCTGGCGGTGAGGGCGATGCCCAGCCACATCAGCGTGGTGCCGCGCTCTTCCCAAAGCCGCGCAGGCACCTGGCCGCCGAGCCAGTCGACGATGCGACCCAGCATGGCGAACAGCAGCGCCTCGAAGGCCGACATCGCGGCCGTGAGCAGCGCCATCGCGAGGATCTTTCCGCGCAGGCCCTCGATGCAGGCCCAGAGGAAGGCGAAGAAGCCGCCTGGCGGAAGCCTGGGCTCGGCGGGGGGGTAGGGGTGGAGTAGTTTTTCGAAGTAGGCGAACAAGGGTGGCGGTCTCCAGGGAGGCGTCACTGTAGCGGTGCGCATGCCGATGTGCTTGGCAAGGGTTTCGCCGGCCATCCATGGGAGGCTGTGCATATTCGTCGGCCAAACCCTAGACTGGCATTCGAGGAGCATTCCATGAGCACGACCCCGCAGACCCTTCCCACCTATTTCATCTCCCACGGCGGCGGCCCCTGGCCGTGGATGAAGAAGGAGATGGGCAACGCCTACGCGCAGCTCGAAGCCGCCCTGGCCGACATGCCGCGCCAGATCGGCCGCACGCCCGAGGCCATCCTGATGGTCTCCGCCCACTGGGAGGCGCCGGCCTTCACCGTCATGGGCAACCCGAAGCCGCCGATGATCTACGACTATGGCGGCTTTCCCGAGCACACCTACCAGGTGCATTACGACGCGCCCGGCTCGCCCGCGCTGGCGCGCCGCGTGCAGGGCCTGGTCGAGGCGGCCGGCCTGCCGGCGGCCTTCGATGCCGAGCGCGGCTTCGACCACGGCATGTTCTCGCCGATGGCCGCGATGTACCCGAAGGCCGAGGTGCCGGTGGTGCAGCTGTCGCTCAAGCGCGGGCTCGACCCGGCCGAGCACGTGGCACTGGGCCGCGCGCTGGCGCCGCTGCGCGACGAGAACGTGCTGATCGTCGGCAGCGGCTTGAGCTACCACAACCTGCGCAACTTCGGCCCGCAGGCGCGCGACGTGTCCAAGGCCTTCGACGACTGGCTGGCGGACACCGTCGACGCCGACCCCGCCCAGCGGACCGAGCGCCTGCTGGCCTGGTCCCAGGCACCGTCGGCGCGGATGGCGCATCCGCGCGAGGAACACCTGATCCCGCTGATGGTCGCGGTCGGCGCGGCCGGGCAGGATGCGGGCGTGCGCATCTACCACGAGGACGCCTTCATGGGCGGCATCGCGGTGTCGAGCTATCGCTTCGGCGCGGCGGCGGGCGATGCCGCCTGAGCGTGCGCTGCACAATCGCCCGGTGCCTGAACACGCCATCTTCGACCCGGCCGCCGATGCGAGCGCGCATCGGCTGATCGCCCGCCTCGACGCGCTCTCCACCCATCACGATGTGCTGCATGCCGGCCGGCGCGTGCGCTGGCGCCGCTTCGGCGAAGACAACGACCAGCGGCCGCCACTGGTGCTCCTGCATGGCGGACATGGCAGCTGGATGCACTGGTTGCGCAACATCGAGGCGCTTTGCGCCGCGCGCGCCGTGTGGCTGCCCGACATGCCCGGCTTCAACGACTCCGACACGCCGCCGCAGGCGGAGGCCGGCCAGGCGCCGCTGGCCCCGGCGCTCGATGCGCTCGTCGGTTCGCTGGCCGCCTTGGTCGATGCCGAGGCTCCCATCGACCTGGCCGGTTTCTCCTTCGGCGGCCTGGTGGCCTCCAGGTTCGCGCTGCGGCGCGGCCATGTGCGCCGCCTTGCACTGCTGGGCAGCGCGGGCCATGGCACCAAGCGCCGCATGAACGTGCAGATGATCAACTGGCGCGAGGCGAGGGACCGGCTGGAGGAGCGCTCGGCGCTGCTGCACAACCTGCGGGCGCTGATGCTGCACGACCCCGCTGCCATCGACGCCCTGGCCTTTGCCATCCACGATCTTTCCTGCCACGGCACGCGCTTTCGCAGCAAGGAGGTCTCGATGGCTGGCGGGCTGCAGGCAGCGCTCGACGCCTTTGCGGGGCCGACGCTTCTGCTGTGGGGCGAGCATGAGGGTCGGCAGGGATTCATGTAAAACCCAGCAGAAACAGGCTTAAGTGCCTGTCCCCGTTGACTTTTTCGACTCTCTCTTCCCTGGACGACCGGCCTCTTCAACCGGGTTCGCAACCAAATTAGGGCCAGTCGCCGGCGTACTGAAGCGCTCAAGCATGCTGGCCACGACCTGCTCCTGGGCCGTGACGGATGACCTGGCCGTCGCCAGCGCCAGTTCCAGCTGTTGTTTGGCGGAAAGCAGCTCGTCGACCTTGGCCTGCAACTGCTCTTTGGAAGTGCTGAGCTGCTGGACGGCCGCGTCCTGCTCAACCAGGCGCCGGCCCAATTCCTCGGAGCGCCTTTGCGCAAACCCCAGTTCATCCTTGAGCGGCCGCAGGCCTCGCACCTCTTCCTGAGCCTGGTGCAGATCGCCCTGGGCGCGCGACAAATCGCCCAGGAGGCGTGCGTTTTCCTGAAGGGTATGGACGGCTTCCTGCTGCTTGGTGGCCAAGGTCTCGTTCACGGTGCGCAACTCGGCCTGCAGGTACTGCACCTGCTGTTCGTGCTTGCGCTGGTCCTGGTCGCGCTGCTCCTTTGTGGATTCCCGGAAATGCTCCAGCGCCTGGCGCGCGTGCTTGTGCTTTTCTTCCAGGGATTGGCGATGGCGCTCTTCGGCCGCGAGGCGCTCCTGCAGGTCGGCCACCTGCTGGACGAGCTGAGTGTTTTCCAGGGTCTTGCGGCTCAGAGCTTCGCTGGTTTTGCCGTGAGCGTTTTTTTCGTCGGCCAGGGCCCGCTGGGTTTGCTCCAGCTGCTGGCGCGTGGCCAGCGCCTCGGATTTCAGGGCCGCGACGGCTTGCTGCTGTTGGCTCAGCTGCTCGGCGTGCTTGGCCTGCGCCGTGGTGACCCGCTCTTCCGCTTCTTCATTGACGCGGGCGGCTAGGCGACCCACCAGGTCCTGGATTGCCTCGCTGACGGCTACGCGGCTGCCGGTGGCTGGCCCTTCCTCTTCCTCGATCTCCTTCAGGTAGCGATGGATCGTGGTTTTGGAGCCGCTGCCCAGCTCTTCGCGCACCGCATCGATGGACGGATTGCGCCCTGCGGCCAGCAATTTATCGCGGGCACGCAGCACTTCAGACTTGTAGATTCCGGCTCGGGCCATGGTTCACCTCGTTATTTCGTACTGTAGTATGTACCATGATATTACATACTATTTAAGAGGTCAATAAATCATAGATCTTAGTAAATATCACACTGGGTAATAGTGGATTATCCAATGTGAGGGTAATTTTTGATGGTTTCAGCCGTGGTAGCGGTTTGGGGTCGGCCTAATGTGGCGTCATATGCGCTTATGACCGCGCGGAACAAAACTCGCGTCCCCGAAAAAGGTCCGCCCCGGCGAATTGACGGGATTATGCCCAAACAGACATAATTTAAGCGATGTCGAAGCAAACCCGCAAACCCGTCAAATGGGTCAGTTCCGCCAAGCGCGATCTGGATGCGATGCCGGACTATGTCAAAGACGTTTTTGGCCATGCCATCGACCTGGCGCAGGCCAGTGGCAAGCATCAGGATGCCAAGGTCATGACGGGTTTTGGTCGGCCGGCGTGTTGGAGGTGGTCGAGGACCCCCAGGGCGACACTCACCGGGCGTCTACACCGTCAAGTTCGCCGGCTGGGTCTATGTCCTGCACTGCTTTCAGAAGAAGTCCCAAAGCGGCATCGCCACGCCGAAACCGGATTGATCACCACCCGCCTGAAGGCCGAAGCAGGACTTCGAAGCTTGGCAGGCACAGCAAGGAGCACGCAAATGAGTGAACCCGCAAGCATCACCACCGAAGAAGGCAGCACCAATGTCTATGCCGACCTGGGCTACACCGACGCGGCCGAGATGCAGCGCAAGTCCCAGCTCGCCGGCGAGATCGCCCGAGCGATCAAGGCGCGCCGCTTGACGCAGGAAGATGCGGCTGCGCTGCTGGGGATCGACCAGTCCAAGGTTTCGCGCATCACGCGCGGCCAGTTTCGCGGCGTCAGCGAGGCCAAACTGTTGGAGCTGGTGGCCAGGCTGGGCCATGACGTGAAGATCGTGGTCGGCCCGGTGCGGCGCCGCGCCGGCAAGATCGAACTGCAGTTTGACTGATTGGCCTTTATCCGGGCCCTGCTGATTTGGGTGGAGGGAACTCCCCTCCATGTACCTCCGGCTTGAATGCTGCCAGCTTGGTCGCCAAAGACGTTTCGGCCTGTGTCCTGACCCTGAGCCATGCGCCCAAGGTGTCACGCAGACAGGTCTCACATAAATCCGCCTCAACCCGATTTCCGTCCCCAAAAATCGAGTCATAGCCCGCGTCGAAGCCGATCGACGTCATCTCGGCGAAGCCAAGCTCGCCACGCTCGGTCTCTTTGCCGCACCGGTCACATCGGATCTGATGCACCACGCTCACGGCCTCCATGGTTTTGAGTTGCATCGAATTCTCCTTACAAATAACTGCCTGCATCATCCTGCTGTCCCGCGAAGCATAACCGTGCCGGAATGGCACGCTTAGCCACGATGACGAGCACCATGATCATTCCCTCCGTGACATGCCTGCCGGGTCCCAAGTCATCGGCATTTGCATGAACAGCGTAAGCATGCGCACGCGCAAGTATGGTTTCTCCCTGCCTTGCTGATGTGTCTCGGCGGATGCCAGACTATCTACGAGGGCAAATATGACTGAAAGGCGGGCGGCCGACCAGGAGCTGTCGTGAAAGTTGATTATTCGAATTAGTTAGCCAAAGAGCCATTTCGCGACTGCCGCGCCAAACTGAGCGCAGAGGAACGGCGAACATCACAGTTCGCTGTGATTTCGTACCCATTCTTAAGCAGACCCAGGAATGCCATTATTCCGATTCAACCCAGTTGAGCCGGATGCGCGGGAATCTCGCTTATCTCAACGTGCTTGACTGCAAGGCGGCATTGCAACCGCGTGTCAGCGGCGTTTTCAAGCACGGCTTCTTAACCCTCAAGCACCAGGCTTTCGAGTTTCCGGATGCATATCGCTTCTGCGCAAGGCAAAACGCCAATAATGGGTGCTTCGATAGTGCTTGCAAATGCCCACCAGAATGAGCAGATTGCGGGAGAATCGAAGTTAGCCAGCAAAAGCGCCTCGAGGCACCTGAACTCAAATCACATGACCGCTGAAAAGGAATTTTCTACCAATGCGCACTGCAAAAAAATCAACTCTGACCTTCGTCTTATTGCTTGGAATGCCTGTTGGTTTGCTACTGGCACAACAAGCCACTTTCACGTCAGCCTCCTTGACGCCAGATGCCGCTTTGAAGGCGGCACGGGCTGCGCTAGAGACTTGCCGAAAAAATGGCCATCAAGCTGCCGTATCGGTCAATGACCGTGCCGGCAACGCGCTCGTTATGCTTCGCGACCGTTTCGCCGGTCCACACACAGTCGATACGGCCATCAACAAAGCCTACACGGCCGTGACCTTCAAACTCGATACCACGAGTTTCACCCGTTCCACTCAAGGAGGTGAACCCGCATCTGGCGTGCGACACCTTCCCCGCATCGTGGCCATCGGCGGTGGCATTCCCATTGAATCGGCTGGCTCCATCGTGGGCGCCATTGGGGTTTCGGGCGCGCCGGGCGGGGATGCCGATGACGTCTGCGCCAAAGCGGGCATTGCTGCTATCCGCGACGAACTCGACTTTTGACTAGGCCGCACTCTCGTGCGGTCAGTGGTCAAGCTCCCTGCTGACGTTGCCAGCCTAACCCCGGCCATGGCCAGTATTCTTATGCATCCTGCAATAGACGAGAGTCGGTGGCTAGCCTACATACACCAGCTTGATAGAACACGCGTCAATCACTTAGGCCAAAAGTCAGGTTCGCAGCTACTTGGCTGTGGCAACGTGCGCAACAGGCGATCAAATCTGCTTTAGACGACGTTGAACAGCCGAAACGAGCGGCTGGATGGCGGAGTCCGGGAACGGCGCTACGCTGCTGACGTTGATTTCGCAAAGCACATAGCGCTCAGAGGCATCGGCGATAGATTCTCCGAACATGAAGTCGCAGTCCCAGAGGAACGGAAGTTGCTCGCGCGAAAGGCCGACGCGTGTGCGGAGCAACTCGACCCACTCAGTCTCCAGTCGTTCCTTCAAGAACTGGAACTGCGGCAGATTTGCGGCGTGGTACAGCCTCGGGCTGGACGGCGGTGCCGGCTCGTCAGGTTTGGCGGGGTAGAGCGCGTTCACCGACTGGTGCCCGAAGCCCTCGACCCGATCCTCCACCAGATAGGCGCGCACCATGCCTTCCACCAAGCGCGGTTGCCATGCCTGGTCGATCATGTGTCCGCCGTTCTCCGGCTCGAAGTACGGAGCCAGTCTTGCCAAGAGCGCTGGAATTTCCATCACCTCTTCGTCGCTGCCACGCTGGGCGTGGCGCACCCGCAGGCGCGCGGGTGTGGCCATGGGACCCACCAGTTGCACGCGCCAAACACCGTTCCCGCTCTGTCCCCGGTATTGCTTGAGTACCCGTGGGCCGTGGCGGAGTCGTTCTGGCAATTCCTCCTCGAGTTGTTTGAGGCTGTCGACTCGGCAAACGTCGCTGCCAAACGGGAGATCGCGCGTGTGGAACAAGACGTCCTTGGTTCCCAGCTTCAGGATGGCCTCCGGATGCGCGCTGACCACAATCCCCGAGTCGGCAACCCGCCGCAGCATGGCGTCCAGGACATCCCGTCGTCGTCCGCCTTCGATGGGATTGCACCAGACCAGCACGAGGCGGCAGTTGCGCAGCTGCGTCTCCACTTCTTCGGCGAAGTCGTCGTTGTACACGGCAGGGACCGCCGTCACGCCGGCGAGGGCGAAAGCATCAAACAACGCAGCAAACCGGCTCTCGGTCGGATCAGAGCGATCCCGCATGCGGCGATCGCCTGGATAAAGTAATGCGACGGTTGATGTAGGCAAGGGCAACTCCTCAGCGGCTCACACGCCAGCAAGCTGCCAGAGCAATTGAAGCGTATTTCATAAGGTCCTCATGGCATTCATAAGAGCTTCAGCAATGGATACCCCCACTGGGCCGAAGAGAGCCTCGACCAGCAAAGTATTCGCGTTTCTGGTCTGTTGACTCTTTTAATGTCGAGTTCAAGACATTACAGTATGATCATGACATGAGTTTGCTGTTCTTGCCACCCTGGTTGTTGCTGATTGTTTCGCTGCCTACATCCGGCGCCACCGCGCGGACCCGCATTTGGCGGGCGTTGAAGTCGCTTGGCTGCATGGCATTACGGGACGGGGCGTATCTCCTACCAGCTGGTGAGGAACGCGAAGTGGCGCTGCAGGAACTGGCTGAGGAATGCCGGCGCGAGGGAGGCCACGCGTGGCTGATGGACGTGCAGCCGCGGTCCGTCGACGAAGCTGCAACCTACCGGCAGCTGTTTGACCGCAGCGACGATTACGCCGAGCTGTGCAAGTCCTGGAAGGAGGCGGGACGCACGCTCAGCGGGCTGGCGGGGTCCGAGGTCTCGCGCATGCAGCGCAGGCTGCAGCGCGAGCGCGACATGGTGCGGGCCATTGACTTCTTCCCCGGCGACGCGAGCCTGGAGGCAGAGGCGGCCTGGACGGAGTTCACCCAACGCATCGAGCGGGTGTTGTCGCCAGACGAGCCTCACGAAACGGCAGGCGGCATTGCCAGGCTGGATGCGAGCAGCTACCAAGGCCGGACGTGGGCCACGCGACGTCGGCCCTGGGTGGACCGCGTTGCCAGCGCATGGTTGATTCAGCGCTTCATCGACCGCGATGCGCGTTTTCAGTGGCTGTCCCAGCCGTCAGATTGCCCGAAAGGCGCACTCGGTTTCGATTTCGACGGCGCGGCGTTTACGCACGTGGGCGAGCGGGTGACCTTCGAGACGCTAATGGCTAGCTTCGACCTGGAGCAGGATGCTGCGCTCATGCGCGTCGCCGCGCTTGTACACCAGCTCGACGTGGGCGGCGAACCGGTCGCCGAGGCTGCAGGCTTCGAGGCCGTGCTGGCAGGCGCGCATCAACGCCTGGACGAGGACGACGCGCTGCTGGCGGAGATGAGCAAAATGCTCGACTCCCTGTACGCGTACTTTCAACAAGCTGGCGGTCGCCCAGGATGACCCAGATGATCCGCCCAGCCCCCCGCACATTGGTGAGTTTCGCGCCAAGTTACCCCGAGCCACACCTGGAACCCACCCAACTGCCGATAGCGACTTTGATTCAACCAACCACCTGTTCTGTAACCATGACCGGATAACGCCATGACACTTTTCCTGACCGGCTTGCGCGCCGCTTCGATCATCCGTCCCAACCTCAACACTGAACCGGGGGCAGCATGAGTGCGCAGACGACCACCGGCGCTGCCGGCCCCGAGGCCGTGCCTCCGACGCTGACGTACTTTCAGCTTTTCATGCGGTTTCTCAAATTCGGCTTCCTTGCCTGGGGAGGCCCGGTGGCGCAGGTCGCCATGCTGCGCCGGGAACTGGTGAACGAGGAACGATGGATTTCCAGCGAACGCTTCAACCGCTTGCTGGCCGTGATGCAGGTGCTGCCCCGGACCCGAGGCGCACGAGCTGTGCGTGCATCTGGGCATGCGTGCGAAGGGGCGGCTGGGCGGGGTGCTGGCCGGTCTCGCATTCATGCTCCCGGGATTCCTGTTGATGCTGGCGCTGTCATGGCTTTACTTCCGGATGGACATCGCTGGCACGGCACTGGGCGCCGCGTTCCTTGGTGTACAGGCAGCATGATCGCCCTGATCGTACGGGCGGTGCACCGGATCGGCGAGCACATCCTGGTGGACCGTTGGCTGTGGGCCATCGCCATCGTGGCCGCACTCGCCTCCGCCGCCGGCGTGGCCTTCTGGATCACCCTGCCAGCGCCGGCGGCGTCTATGCCTTGTGGATGCTCAAGCGTGGCAGGCTCGCCCTCCTGGTCGCTGCCGGCGCGGTGGCGCTGGCCGCCGCGATGGCGCTCTGGGCGCGCGCGCACAGCCGCTGGTGGAGGCGGTCGTCCAGGGCGAGGCCTTCGCTGCTGCTCATCTTCGTCGCCGGGGTTGAAGGCGGGCCTGCTCACCTTCGGCGGTGCCTACACGGCGATCCCGTTCATCCGCAATGACGCGGTCGGCCGCGGCTGGATCACCGACGGCCAGTTCTCGACGGCCTGGCCTTGTCTGGGGTGCTGCCCGCGCCGCTCATCATCTTCGCCACTTTCGTTGGCTATGTTGCCGGCGGGCCGCTCGGTGCGCTGGTCATGACCGCCGGCGTCTTTCTTCCCGCGTTTGCCTTCTCGCTGATCTTCTACGACCGGCTCGAGGCAGTGCTAGAGGTCAAGGAGATGCACGCCTTCCTCGACGGCGTCGCCGCCGGGGTGGTCGGCCTAATCGCCGCGACCACGGTTGACCTGGCGTTCGTCACCGCCGCGCGTGTGCCGTCGTTGGCGGTGGCCGTATCGATCTTTGTCGCGGCCTTGGCCTTCCTGTATGCCTGGAAGAACAAGCTCAACATCGCAGTCGCGATCATCGGGGCCGGAGTCGCGGGTTGGCTGCTGATGCCGAGCGGCGCGTGAGCCAGCAGGGTATGCAGCCTGTTGCTTGCCCTCGCTCAGCGCGCTGCGTCGCGTTAAAGGTCGCTCCGATCAAGAAAAGTCGCGCCAGCGGAGGCCTCGGCTCAACCCGCCTAGACGGACGGCTGCGCCGAAACGTTGCTTGCGGTTGCTTGCTGCTCGTGCTTGGTGCATGGACGCTGCCGGACGTGGCCGCTGAATCGGCGGCTTTTGCTCCTTTGAATGGCCAGCAGATCCGCTCCGCGTTGCGCGGCAGCTCAGTCGGCGACGGGAGACATTGGGAGCATCAGTACCTCCCCGATGGTCGACTCATCCGCTCCGAGAGCGGGACAAGCAAAGCGGGCCAATGGTCGGTTCAAGGCGACCAGCTGTGCCTGCTGAAGCCCGAGATCAGCAGCACACAGGCGGCGTGCTTCTCGGTGCATCGACGAGGCAACGAGTTGCAGTACCTAGATGGGCAGCAACTCGTATATCAAGGTTTTCTTAAAAGGAGTTCATGATGACTACATCCCCAGCATTTCAAAGTCAGGACGCGCTCAAGCCGCTGCCGTTCGATCCGTCAAAACTAACGGGTCTGTCCGAACGAATGATTCGTTCCCATTGGGAAAACAATTACGGCGGCTCGGTCAAGGCACTGGCCGCTGTCAAGGCCCGGCTGGTGCAGGCCGCAGGCGACAAGGACCTGCCGCCCTACATCTACAACGACCTGAAGCGCGAGCACCTAATTCGCACTGGATCGGTGGTGCTGCACGAACTGTATTTCGAGAACCTCGGGGGCAGTGGCGAGGCCGCAGCTACCGAGCGAGAGGCGATCGCTCAAGCCTTCGGCAGCTTCGAAGACTGGGAGAGGGAATTCCGCCGCATCGGTGCCGGCCTCGGTGGGGGGTCCGGCTGGGTGGTTCTTGGGTTCAACCTGCACACCAGGCAGCTGGAAAATTACTGGATGGCCGATCACGCGCATGGACCGGCCGCCACCGTTCCGATCCTGGTGATGGACATGTACGAGCACTCTTATCAGATGGACTACGGCGCTGCGGCGGCGAAATACATTGATGCTTTCTTCCAGAACATCCAGTGGGAGAGCGTGAGTGCACGGCTGGCCGGCGCACGTGCGATATGAGGCATTTAGCGTTGCATGTGGCGGGTTGGCACTCTCTCGTGTGCACGTGAAGATAGGCATCTCCGGACACCGACGGCGCGACGGCGCGACGGCTCGGTATTCTCACAGGCGCGGACCCAAGCTGGCTGGTCTTGGTGCCCTTGTCCATCCTGGCCGAGCAACTGGTGCGTGCATGGAACTGGCGCCAATTGCTGTACCCCCTGCGCCCGGCGGGGCGCTTCGATTTGTTCGGCACCATCATGGCTGGCTACCTGCTGGCGGAGCGGGGCAAGCCACGCTAATGGACAGGCGAAAAACAAACTGAAATGAATCGTGTTGTTGACTACATCGAAGCCGCTGAGCGCGACAACACGCGTCGGAGCTACGCTTCGGCCATACGACATTTTGAAATAGAGTGGAAAGGCCTCCTGCCCTCGACGGCTGACGCCATCGCCCGCTACCTCGCCGACTACGCGCCTACCTTGGCCATCAACACCCTTCGCCAGCGGCTGGCGGCACTGTCCCGATGGCATGCCGACCAAGGTTTTGCGGACCCCACCAAGTCGCCCTTGGTGCGCCAGGTCCTTAAAGGCATTCGCTCAATTCACGCCGTGCCAGAAAAGCGCGCGCGCCCCCTGGAGCTGGCGGTGCTCCAGCAGATCGACCAGTGGCTCGATGTCGCGATTGGCAACGCCCAGCGGTCCGGCGACCGGCCGGCCTTGCTGCGCCAAACCCGCAACCGCAGCCTGATGTTGCTGGGGTTCTGGCGCGGCTTTCGCTCCGACGAGTTGGTCAACCTGCGCGTAGAGAACATCGAGGTGACGCCGGGCCAGGGCATGGCGTGCTACCTGGGCCGCACCAAAGGCGACCGGCAGCTGCAGGGCCGTGTTTTCAAATGCCCAGCCTTGTCCCGCTTATGTCCCGTGACGGCCTTCAATGCCTGGATCGACCTGGCCGGGTTGACCGAGGGTCCGGTGTTCCGCAAGATCGACCGCTGGGGGAATGTGGCCGACGAAAGTCTGCATGCCGACAGCCTGATTCCGTTGTTGCGCAGCCTGTTCGCCGAAGCCGGTGTCGAGTCGCCCGAGGAATACAGCAGCCACTCCTTGCGCCGCGGCTTTGCCGGCTGGACCCGCGCCAGCGGCTGGGACATCAAGGAACTGATGGAATACGTCGGCTGGAAGGATGTCAAATCGGCCATGCGCTACCTCGATGCGTCGGATTCCAGCCTGCAGGCCCGGTTCGAGCAGGGCCTGACGGCCCTGGCACCGGCAGTTCCGCAGCTACTGCCATTGTTGTTGACCGAACAAATCGAAGCGCCCCGCCCACCGGCCGAAGGAACGACGCCCATGGCAGTCCTGCGCGTCACGCTGGTGCTGGCCCGCTTCAGCAAGCAGTCGCGCGGCCTGGCTCGCGGTCACCGGCTGATCGAGCAGACCTGCTTTGAGCGTTTCGCCATGCAACGCCTGAACACCGAGGGAACGCTCTACGAGCTCGCAGTTCCCTACCTGTCACGTGACTTGCTGGACGAGGTGATCGCCACGCTGCTCGATGACATGTACCGCATCGCCGAGGACAACCAGTGCCTGCTGGAAACCTCATTTCACGAACCCGCGACCGACACCTACTGGGATTGAGGCGATGGGAAGCATTGCCGCCAGGCGGGGTAGTCCCCGCGAATGACCACGCTCCATGAGACGGCCTATCCCAGCCTGAAACCCGATCCGACACCCCGTGAGCTGGCGGAGCTTTACACACCGACCAAGGATGAACAACTCCTGGCTGCCGGCATCGGCAAGCGCGCCTTGCCGCGCATGGCGGCACTGATCCACCTGAAAGTCTTCCAGCGCCTGGGCTATTTCATCTCCCTGGCCGAAGTGCCGCCGGTGATCCGGGAGCACATTGCGCAGCAGGTGGGCGTGGTTAGGCCGCCCCCGGCGGCGGACCTCAAGCGCTTCGAGGCCTCGGGCTCGCGCACCGCCTTGTTTGCGACCTTACGCCGGCACCTCAATGTCAAACCTATGAACCCGGGGGGCCACGCCTGGCTGGAGGTCGTGGCCGACACGGCGGCCGAGACCAAACACGCGGTGGCCGACATCATCAACGTGATGCTGGAGGAGCTGGTCCACCATCGCTACGAGCTGCCCGCCTTCTCGACGCTGGACCGGATGGCGTATCGAGCCCGGGAAAAGAGCAACAACCGGTATTTCTCCGCAATCACCAACCAGCTGACAGCCCATACCCGGACCTTGATCGACAGTTTGCTTAAAACCGCCACGGGCGAGTCGGTTTCTGCCTGGCAAATGCTCAAACGCGAACCCAAGCGGCCGACCAACAAGGAAACGCGCACCTACATCCAGCACATCCGGCGCTTGCAGTACCTGGTGGAGCAGCTTCCCAAGCCCGACGTGCCGGTGCCCAAGCTCAAACAGTTTCGCCACCTGGCGCGCGCCCTCAATGCGGCCGAGATGGCCGAACTCAAGCCGCAAAAGCGCTACGCCCTGGCGGTGATCTTCATCCGGGCGCAGCATGCCCAGTCCCTGGACGATGCCGCGGACCTGTTTATTCGCCTGATGCAGAACCTGGAAAACAATGCCAGGCAGAAATTGCTCTCGTTCCAGCAGGAGCGGGTCCAAAAAACCGACATGCTGGTTGGCCAGCTCAAAGACATCCTGGGCGCCTACCAGCTGGAGGGCACCGACACGCAGCGTGTGGACGCCATCGGCACCACCCTGGTGGCCGACGTGGACGAGCTGCTCAACGAATGCGAACAGCACCTGGCCTATGCGGGCCGCAACCATCTGCCTTTCCTGCTGCAGCCCTACAAGATGGTCCGGGCCCAGTTGCTCAACTGCATCGGCATCGCCTCGCCCAAGGCCAGCAGCGAGGACCAGGTAGCGGAGCGGCTGATCGAGGCCCTTTACAAGCTGCGCGACAACCGTGCGGACATCGTGCCGCTGGACATGCTGGGCCTGACTGAAGACAAGGATTTCCGCTGGATGTCAGGCCAGTGGAAGCGGTTGGTGTTGGTCCGTCCATCCGGCAAGGGCCGGGCGGAGGCTGTCCACCGCCGGTATTTTGAACTGGCGGTCATGCATGCTGTCAAAGACGACCTGAAGTCGGGCGATCTCTTCATCAAGTACGGCGAGCGCTATGACGATTACCGCGAGCAGTTGGTCGATGACGAAACCTTTGAAAGAGAAGTGGGCGACTATGGCCAGGTCACCGGCATCGAGACAGATCCCGGCACCTTTGTGGCGATGCTCAAATCGGCGATGTCCCAGCGGGCCCACGACATCGACGCCACTTTCCCGGAAAACGCCCATGCCGAGATCGTCGACGGCCGCCTGATCCTGCGGAAACCGCCGCGCTCAGAAATCGTCGAGGCGGCCGCGCGGATCGACGCCCTGATCACCGAGCGAATGGAGGCGGCCAGCATCGTGGACGTCATGATCGACACCGAGCGCTGGTTGGACCTGCACAAGCTGTTCCGGCCACTCGCCGGGACCGACAGCCGCCTGGAGGATCTGCGCATGCGCGTCATCACGACGCTGTTTTGCTACGGCTGCAACCTGGGGCCCGTGCAGACCGCCAAATCGATCAAAGGTCTGAGCCGCCGGCAGATTTCCTGGCTGAACTTGAAATACGTCAGCGAGGACCTCCTGGACAAGGCCATTGTCAAGGTGATCAACGCCTACAACAAGTTTGAGCTGCCAGGCTACTGGGGCACGGGCAAACACGCGTCGGCGGACGGCACCAAGTGGAATCTTTACGAGCAAAACCTACTGTCCGAGCACCATATCCGCTATGGTGGGTACGGCGGTATCGGCTACTACCATGTATCGGACAAGTTCATCGCGCTGTTCAGCCATTTCATTTCCTGCGGCACCTATGAGGGCATCCACATCCTTGACGGGCTGATGACCAACGAATCGGACATTCGACCGGACACGATTCACGGGGACACCCAGGCCCAGAGTTACCCGGTCTTCGCGCTGGCGCACCTCCTGGGCATCCAGCTCATGCCGCGCATCCGGGGCATCCAAGACCTCAAATTCCATCGCCCGGAGCCGGGCAATGTTTACCGCAACATCAATGCGCTGTTCAGCGATGTGATCGACTGGCGGCTGATTGAGCTGCATTTGCCGGCGATGCTGCGGGTGGCGGTTTCCATCAAGACCGGCAAGATCACGCCGTCGGCGATCCTGCGCCGGCTCGGCACCTACAGCCGCAAGAACAAGCTGTATTTCGCGTTTGTAGAGCTTGGCAAGGTCATCCGGACCATGTTCCTGCTGAGCTACATCGGCGATGTCGGGCTGCGCAAGGTAATCCATGCCGAAACCAATAAGAGCGAGCAGTTCAACGGCTTTGCTCAGTGGTCATTTTTTGGGGGAGAAGGGATCATTGCGGAGAACATCCGGCACGAGCAGCGCAAGGTGATCAAGTACAACCACCTGGTGGCCAACATGATCATTCTGCACAACGTGGTGGGCATGACGAAGGTGCTGCAGGAGCTTCGCGACGAGGGGACCGAGATCACGCTGGAGATCCTGGGCGGCCTGGCGCCGTTCCGCACGGCGCACATCAACCGGTTTGGTGACTACACGCTGGATTTTCGGCGGAAGATTGGCCCCTTGAACTTCGATGCCACCATAATCCCAATGGAATCATAGACTTAGGGTCGTTTCTGCTGGGTTTTACATGAATCCCTGCCGACCCTCCTGCTGGCCGCGAGCGGGCAGCGCGAGGAGGCCTTCCTCGCCACCAAGGTCTGGACCTCCGGCCGCGAGGCCGGCATCGCGCAGATGGAGCAGTCCTTCCAGCGGCTGCGCACCGAGCGCATCGACCTGCTGCAGGTGCACAACCTGGTCGACTGGCGCACCCACCTGGCGACGCTGCGCGACTGGAAAACGCAGGGCCGCGTGCGCTACCTCGGCATCACGCACTACACCGCCTCGGCCTATGCCGAGGTCGAAGCGGTGCTGCGCGCCGAGCCGCTCGACTTCCTGCAGATCAACTACTCGATCGACGCGCGCCAGGCCGAAGAGCGCCTGCTGCCGCTGGCAGCCGAGCGCGGCGTCGCGGTGATCGTCAACATGCCTTTCGGCGGCGGCGGGCTGCTGCGGCGGCTGCGAACCCAGCCCCTGCCCGGCTGGGCGGCCGAGATCGGCTGCGCGAACTGGGCGCAACTGCTGCTGAAGTTCGTGCTGAGCCATCCGGCCGTGACCTGCACCATCCCGGGCACCAGCCGGGCGGAGCACATGGCGGACAACGCGGCGGCGGCAATGGGCAGCTTTCCCAACGCGGGCTTCTGGCAGCGCCACGCGGCTCCGCTACCGCTCTAACCACTGGGGCCTTCGCTTCAGGCAAAGAAGCGCAGCAGCAGCGCGTTCACCTCCACGGCCTGCTCGTACTGCACCCAGTGGCCGGCACCGTCGATCACGACGCCTTCGCACTGCGGACGTCCCGCCACGAGCTGCGCCACCAGCGCCCGGGAGTCGGCCGTCACGTCATGCTGAGGGTCGGCAGGGATTCATGTAAAACCCAGCAGAAACGACCCTAAGTCTATGATTCCATTGGGATTATGGTGGCATCGAAGTTCAAGGGGCCAATCTTCCGCCGAAAATCCAGCGTGTAGTCACCAAACCGGTTGATGTGCGCCGTGCGGAACGGCGCCAGGCCGCCCAGGATCTCCAGCGTGATCTCGGTCCCCTCGTCGCGAAGCTCCTGCAGCACCTTCGTCATGCCCACCACGTTGTGCAGAATGATCATGTTGGCCACCAGGTGGTTGTACTTGATCACCTTGCGCTGCTCGTGCCGGATGTTCTCCGCAATGATCCCTTCTCCCCCAAAAAATGACCACTGAGCAAAGCCGTTGAACTGCTCGCTCTTATTGGTTTCGGCATGGATTACCTTGCGCAGCCCGACATCGCCGATGTAGCTCAGCAGGAACATGGTCCGGATGACCTTGCCAAGCTCTACAAACGCGAAATACAGCTTGTTCTTGCGGCTGTAGGTGCCGAGCCGGCGCAGGATCGCCGACGGCGTGATCTTGCCGGTCTTGATGGAAACCGCCACCCGCAGCATCGCCGGCAAATGCAGCTCAATCAGCCGCCAGTCGATCACATCGCTGAACAGCGCATTGATGTTGCGGTAAACATTGCCCGGCTCCGGGCGATGGAATTTGAGGTCTTGGATGCCCCGGATGCGCGGCATGAGCTGGATGCCCAGGAGGTGCGCCAGCGCGAAGACCGGGTAACTCTGGGCCTGGGTGTCCCCGTGAATCGTGTCCGGTCGAATGTCCGATTCGTTGGTCATCAGCCCGTCAAGGATGTGGATGCCCTCATAGGTGCCGCAGGAAATGAAATGGCTGAACAGCGCGATGAACTTGTCCGATACATGGTAGTAGCCGATACCGCCGTACCCACCATAGCGGATATGGTGCTCGGACAGTAGGTTTTGCTCGTAAAGATTCCACTTGGTGCCGTCCGCCGACGCGTGTTTGCCCGTGCCCCAGTAGCCTGGCAGCTCAAACTTGTTGTAGGCGTTGATCACCTTGACAATGGCCTTGTCCAGGAGGTCCTCGCTGACGTATTTCAAGTTCAGCCAGGAAATCTGCCGGCGGCTCAGACCTTTGATCGATTTGGCGGTCTGCACGGGCCCCAGGTTGCAGCCGTAGCAAAACAGCGTCGTGATGACGCGCATGCGCAGATCCTCCAGGCGGCTGTCGGTCCCGGCGAGTGGCCGGAACAGCTTGTGCAGGTCCAACCAGCGCTCGGTGTCGATCATGACGTCCACGATGCTGGCCGCCTCCATTCGCTCGGTGATCAGGGCGTCGATCCGCGCGGCCGCCTCGACGATTTCTGAGCGCGGCGGTTTCCGCAGGATCAGGCGGCCGTCGACGATCTCGGCATGGGCGTTTTCCGGGAAAGTGGCGTCGATGTCGTGGGCCCGCTGGGACATCGCCGATTTGAGCATCGCCACAAAGGTGCCGGGATCTGTCTCGATGCCGGTGACCTGGCCATAGTCGCCCACTTCTCTTTCAAAGGTTTCGTCATCGACCAACTGCTCGCGGTAATCGTCATAGCGCTCGCCGTACTTGATGAAGAGATCGCCCGACTTCAGGTCGTCTTTGACAGCATGCATGACCGCCAGTTCAAAATACCGGCGGTGGACAGCCTCCGCCCGGCCCTTGCCGGATGGACGGACCAACACCAACCGCTTCCACTGGCCTGACATCCAGCGGAAATCCTTGTCTTCAGTCAGGCCCAGCATGTCCAGCGGCACGATGTCCGCACGGTTGTCGCGCAGCTTGTAAAGGGCCTCGATCAGCCGCTCCGCTACCTGGTCCTCGCTGCTGGCCTTGGGCGAGGCGATGCCGATGCAGTTGAGCAACTGGGCCCGGACCATCTTGTAGGGCTGCAGCAGGAAAGGCAGATGGTTGCGGCCCGCATAGGCCAGGTGCTGTTCGCATTCGTTGAGCAGCTCGTCCACGTCGGCCACCAGGGTGGTGCCGATGGCGTCCACACGCTGCGTGTCGGTGCCCTCCAGCTGGTAGGCGCCCAGGATGTCTTTGAGCTGGCCAACCAGCATGTCGGTTTTTTGGACCCGCTCCTGCTGGAACGAGAGCAATTTCTGCCTGGCATTGTTTTCCAGGTTCTGCATCAGGCGAATAAACAGGTCCGCGGCATCGTCCAGGGACTGGGCATGCTGCGCCCGGATGAAGATCACCGCCAGGGCGTAGCGCTTTTGCGGCTTGAGTTCGGCCATCTCGGCCGCATTGAGGGCGCGCGCCAGGTGGCGAAACTGTTTGAGCTTGGGCACCGGCACGTCGGGCTTGGGAAGCTGCTCCACCAGGTACTGCAAGCGCCGGATGTGCTGGATGTAGGTGCGCGTTTCCTTGTTGGTCGGCCGCTTGGGTTCGCGTTTGAGCATTTGCCAGGCAGAAACCGACTCGCCCGTGGCGGTTTTAAGCAAACTGTCGATCAAGGTCCGGGTATGGGCTGTCAGCTGGTTGGTGATTGCGGAGAAATACCGGTTGTTGCTCTTTTCCCGGGCTCGATACGCCATCCGGTCCAGCGTCGAGAAGGCGGGCAGCTCGTAGCGATGGTGGACCAGCTCCTCCAGCATCACGTTGATGATGTCGGCCACCGCGTGTTTGGTCTCGGCCGCCGTGTCGGCCACGACCTCCAGCCAGGCGTGGCCCCCCGGGTTCATAGGTTTGACATTGAGGTGCCGGCGTAAGGTCGCAAACAAGGCGGTGCGCGAGCCCGAGGCCTCGAAGCGCTTGAGGTCCGCCGCCGGGGGCGGCCTAACCACGCCCACCTGCTGCGCAATGTGCTCCCGGATCACCGGCGGCACTTCGGCCAGGGAGATGAAATAGCCCAGGCGCTGGAAGACTTTCAGGTGGATCAGTGCCGCCATGCGCGGCAAGGCGCGCTTGCCGATGCCGGCAGCCAGGAGTTGTTCATCCTTGGTCGGTGTGTAAAGCTCCGCCAGCTCACGGGGTGTCGGATCGGGTTTCAGGCTGGGATAGGCCGTCTCATGGAGCGTGGTCATTCGCGGGGACTACCCCGCCTGGCGGCAATGCTTCCCATCGCCTCAATCCCAGTAGGTGTCGGTCGCGGGTTCGTGAAATGAGGTTTCCAGCAGGCACTGGTTGTCCTCGGCGATGCGGTACATGTCATCGAGCAGCGTGGCGATCACCTCGTCCAGCAAGTCACGTGACAGGTAGGGAACTGCGAGCTCGTAGAGCGTTCCCTCGGTGTTCAGGCGTTGCATGGCGAAACGCTCAAAGCAGGTCTGCTCGATCAGCCGGTGACCGCGAGCCAGGCCGCGCGACTGCTTGCTGAAGCGGGCCAGCACCAGCGTGACGCGCAGGACTGCCATGGGCGTCGTTCCTTCGGCCGGTGGGCGGGGCGCTTCGATTTGTTCGGTCAACAACAATGGCAGTAGCTGCGGAACTGCCGGTGCCAGGGCCGTCAGGCCCTGCTCGAACCGGGCCTGCAGGCTGGAATCCGACGCATCGAGGTAGCGCATGGCCGATTTGACATCCTTCCAGCCGACGTATTCCATCAGTTCCTTGATGTCCCAGCCGCTGGCGCGGGTCCAGCCGGCAAAGCCGCGGCGCAAGGAGTGGCTGCTGTATTCCTCGGGCGACTCGACACCGGCTTCGGCGAACAGGCTGCGCAACAACGGAATCAGGCTGTCGGCATGCAGACTTTCGTCGGCCACATTCCCCCAGCGGTCGATCTTGCGGAACACCGGACCCTCGGTCAACCCGGCCAGGTCGATCCAGGCATTGAAGGCCGTCACGGGACATAAGCGGGACAAGGCTGGGCATTTGAAAACACGGCCCTGCAGCTGCCGGTCGCCTTTGGTGCGGCCCAGGTAGCACGCCATGCCCTGGCCCGGCGTCACCTCGATGTTCTCTACGCGCAGGTTGACCAACTCGTCGGAGCGAAAGCCGCGCCAGAACCCCAGCAACATCAGGCTGCGGTTGCGGGTTTGGCGCAGCAAGGCCGGCCGGTCGCCGGACCGCTGGGCGTTGCCAATCGCGACATCGAGCCACTGGTCGATCTGCTGGAGCACCGCCAGCTCCAGGGGGCGCGCGCGCTTTTCTGGCACGGCGTGAATTGAGCGAATGCCTTTAAGGACCTGGCGCACCAAGGGCGACTTGGTGGGGTCCGCAAAACCTTGGTCGGCATGCCATCGGGACAGTGCCGCCAGCCGCTGGCGAAGGGTGTTGATGGCCAAGGTAGGCGCGTAGTCGGCGAGGTAGCGGGCGATGGCGTCAGCCGTCGAGGGCAGGAGGCCTTTCCACTCTATTTCAAAATGTCGTATGGCCGAAGCGTAGCTCCGACGCGTGTTGTCGCGCTCAGCGGCTTCGATGTAGTCAACAACACGATTCATTTCAGTTTGTTTTTCGCCTGTCCATTAGCGTGGCTTGCCCCGCTCCGCCAGCAGGTAGCCAGCCATGATGGTGCCGAACAAATCGAAGCGCCCCGCCGGGCGCAGGGGGTACAGCAATTGGCGCCAGTTCCATGCACGCACCAGTTGCTCGGCCAGGATGGACAAGGGCACCAAGACCAGCCAGCTTGGGTCCGCGCCTGTGAGAATACCGAGCCGTCGCGCCGTCGCGCCGTCGGTGTCCGGAGATGCCTATCTTCACGTGCACACGAGAGAGTGCCAACCCGCCACATGCAACGCTAAATGCCTCATATCGCACGTGCGCCGGCCAGCCGTGCACTCACGCTCTCCCACTGGATGTTCTGGAAGAAAGCATCAATGTATTTCGCCGCCGCAGCGCCGTAGTCCATCTGATAAGAGTGCTCGTACATGTCCATCACCAGGATCGGAACGGTGGCGGCCGGTCCATGCGCGTGATCGGCCATCCAGTAATTTTCCAGCTGCCTGGTGTGCAGGTTGAACCCAAGAACCACCCAGCCGGACCCCCCACCGAGGCCGGCACCGATGCGGCGGAATTCCCTCTCCCAGTCTTCGAAGCTGCCGAAGGCTTGAGCGATCGCCTCTCGCTCGGTAGCTGCGGCCTCGCCACTGCCCCCGAGGTTCTCGAAATACAGTTCGTGCAGCACCACCGATCCAGTGCGAATTAGGTGCTCGCGCTTCAGGTCGTTGTAGATGTAGGGCGGCAGGTCCTTGTCGCCTGCGGCCTGCACCAGCCGGGCCTTGACAGCGGCCAGTGCCTTGACCGAGCCGCCGTAATTGTTTTCCCAATGGGAACGAATCATTCGTTCGGACAGACCCGTTAGTTTTGACGGATCGAACGGCAGCGGCTTGAGCGCGTCCTGACTTTGAAATGCTGGGGATGTAGTCATCATGAACTCCTTTTAAGAAAACCTTGATATACGAGTTGCTGCCCATCTAGGTACTGCAACTCGTTGCCTCGTCGATGCACCGAGAAGCACGCCGCCTGTGTGCTGCTGATCTCGGGCTTCAGCAGGCACAGCTGGTCGCCTTGAACCGACCATTGGCCCGCTTTGCTTGTCCCGCTCTCGGAGCGGATGAGTCGACCATCGGGGAGGTACTGATGCTCCCAATGTCTCCCGTCGCCGACTGAGCTGCCGCGCAACGCGGAGCGGATCTGCTGGCCATTCAAAGGAGCAAAAGCCGCCGATTCAGCGGCCACGTCCGGCAGCGTCCATGCACCAAGCACGAGCAGCAAGCAACCGCAAGCAACGTTTCGGCGCAGCCGTCCGTCTAGGCGGG
Organism: Variovorax sp. RA8; assembly: GCF_901827175.1. Taxonomy (NCBI): domain Bacteria; kingdom Pseudomonadati; phylum Pseudomonadota; class Betaproteobacteria; order Burkholderiales; family Comamonadaceae; genus Variovorax; species Variovorax sp. RA8. The sequence goes on from NZ_LR594662.1 coordinate 3,239,515, forward strand.
TTGAGCCGAGGCCTCCGCTGGCGCGACTTTTCTTGATCGGAGCGACCTTTAACGCGACGCAGCGCGCTGAGCGAGGGCAAGCAACAGGCTGCATACCCTGCTGGCTCACGCGCCGCTCGGCATCAGCAGCCAACCCGCGACTCCGGCCCCGATGATCGCGACTGCGATGTTGAGCTTGTTCTTCCAGGCATACAGGAAGGCCAAGGCCGCGACAAAGATCGATACGGCCACCGCCAACGACGGCACACGCGCGGCGGTGACGAACGCCAGGTCAACCGTGGTCGCGGCGATTAGGCCGACCACCCCGGCGGCGACGCCGTCGAGGAAGGCGTGCATCTCCTTGACCTCTAGCACTGCCTCGAGCCGGTCGTAGAAGATCAGCGAGAAGGCAAACGCGGGAAGAAAGACGCCGGCGGTCATGACCAGCGCACCGAGCGGCCCGCCGGCAACATAGCCAACGAAAGTGGCGAAGATGATGAGCGGCGCGGGCAGCACCCCAGACAAGGCCAGGCCGTCGAGGAACTGGCCGTCGGTGATCCAGCCGCGGCCGACCGCGTCATTGCGGATGAACGGGATCGCCGTGTAGGCACCGCCGAAGGTGAGCAGGCCCGCCTTCAACCCGGCGACGAAGATGAGCAGCAGCGAAGCCTCGCCCTGGACGACCGCCTCCACCAGCGGCTGTGCGCGCGGCGCCCAGAGCGCCATCGCGGCGGCCAGCGCCACCGCGCCGGCAGCGACCAGGAGGGCGAGCCTGCCACGCTTGAGCATCCACAAGGCATAGACGCCGCCGGCGGCTGGCAGGGTGATCCAGAAGGCCACGCCGGCGGCGGAGGCGAGTGCGGCCACGATGGCGATGGCCCACAGCCAACGGTCCACCAGGATGTGCTCGCCGATCCGGTGCACCGCCCGTACGATCAGGGCGATCACTGCTGCCTGTACACCAAGGAACGCGGCGCCCAGTGCCGTGCCAGCGATGTCCATCCGGAAGTAAAGCCATGACAGCGCCAGCATCAACAGGAATCCCGGGAGCATGAATGCGAGACCGGCCAGCACCCCGCCCAGCCGCCCCTTCGCACGCATGCCCAGATGCACGCACAGCTCGTGCGCCTCGGGTCCGGGCAGCACCTGCATCACGGCCAGCAAGCGGTTGAAGCGTTCGCTGGAAATCCATCGTTCCTCGTTCACCAGTTCCCGGCGCAGCATGGCGACCTGCGCCACCGGGCCTCCCCAGGCAAGGAAGCCGAATTTGAGAAACCGCATGAAAAGCTGAAAGTACGTCAGCGTCGGAGGCACGGCCTCGGGGCCGGCAGCGCCGGTGGTCGTCTGCGCACTCATGCTGCCCCCGGTTCAGTGTTGAGGTTGGGACGGATGATCGAAGCGGCGCGCAAGCCGGTCAGGAAAAGTGTCATGGCGTTATCCGGTCATGGTTACAGAACAGGTGGTTGGTTGAATCAAAGTCGCTATCGGCAGTTGGGTGGGTTCCAGGTGTGGCTCGGGGTAACTTGGCGCGAAACTCACCAATGTGCGGGGGGCTGGGCGGATCATCTGGGTCATCCTGGGCGACCGCCAGCTTGTTGAAAGTACGCGTACAGGGAGTCGAGCATTTTGCTCATCTCCGCCAGCAGCGCGTCGTCCTCGTCCAGGCGTTGATGCGCGCCTGCCAGCACGGCCTCGAAGCCTGCAGCCTCGGCGACCGGTTCGCCGCCCACGTCGAGCTGGTGTACAAGCGCGGCGACGCGCATGAGCGCAGCATCCTGCTCCAGGTCGAAGCTAGCCATTAGCGTCTCGAAGGTCACCCGCTCGCCCACGTGCGTAAACGCCGCGCCGTCGAAATCGAAACCGAGTGCGCCTTTCGGGCAATCTGACGGCTGGGACAGCCACTGAAAACGCGCATCGCGGTCGATGAAGCGCTGAATCAACCATGCGCTGGCAACGCGGTCCACCCAGGGCCGACGTCGCGTGGCCCACGTCCGGCCTTGGTAGCTGCTCGCATCCAGCCTGGCAATGCCGCCTGCCGTTTCGTGAGGCTCGTCTGGCGACAACACCCGCTCGATGCGTTGGGTGAACTCCGTCCAGGCCGCCTCTGCCTCCAGGCTCGCGTCGCCGGGGAAGAAGTCAATGGCCCGCACCATGTCGCGCTCGCGCTGCAGCCTGCGCTGCATGCGCGAGACCTCGGACCCCGCCAGCCCGCTGAGCGTGCGTCCCGCCTCCTTCCAGGACTTGCACAGCTCGGCGTAATCGTCGCTGCGGTCAAACAGCTGCCGGTAGGTTGCAGCTTCGTCGACGGACCGCGGCTGCACGTCCATCAGCCACGCGTGGCCTCCCTCGCGCCGGCATTCCTCAGCCAGTTCCTGCAGCGCCACTTCGCGTTCCTCACCAGCTGGTAGGAGATACGCCCCGTCCCGTAATGCCATGCAGCCAAGCGACTTCAACGCCCGCCAAATGCGGGTCCGCGCGGTGGCGCCGGATGTAGGCAGCGAAACAATCAGCAACAACCAGGGTGGCAAGAACAGCAAACTCATGTCATGATCATACTGTAATGTCTTGAACTCGACATTAAAAGAGTCAACAGACCAGAAACGCGAATACTTTGCTGGTCGAGGCTCTCTTCGGCCCAGTGGGGGTATCCATTGCTGAAGCTCTTATGAATGCCATGAGGACCTTATGAAATACGCTTCAATTGCTCTGGCAGCTTGCTGGCGTGTGAGCCGCTGAGGAGTTGCCCTTGCCTACATCAACCGTCGCATTACTTTATCCAGGCGATCGCCGCATGCGGGATCGCTCTGATCCGACCGAGAGCCGGTTTGCTGCGTTGTTTGATGCTTTCGCCCTCGCCGGCGTGACGGCGGTCCCTGCCGTGTACAACGACGACTTCGCCGAAGAAGTGGAGACGCAGCTGCGCAACTGCCGCCTCGTGCTGGTCTGGTGCAATCCCATCGAAGGCGGACGACGACGGGATGTCCTGGACGCCATGCTGCGGCGGGTTGCCGACTCGGGGATTGTGGTCAGCGCGCATCCGGAGGCCATCCTGAAGCTGGGAACCAAGGACGTCTTGTTCCACACGCGCGATCTCCCGTTTGGCAGCGACGTTTGCCGAGTCGACAGCCTCAAACAACTCGAGGAGGAATTGCCAGAACGACTCCGCCACGGCCCACGGGTACTCAAGCAATACCGGGGACAGAGCGGGAACGGTGTTTGGCGCGTGCAACTGGTGGGTCCCATGGCCACACCCGCGCGCCTGCGGGTGCGCCACGCCCAGCGTGGCAGCGACGAAGAGGTGATGGAAATTCCAGCGCTCTTGGCAAGACTGGCTCCGTACTTCGAGCCGGAGAACGGCGGACACATGATCGACCAGGCATGGCAACCGCGCTTGGTGGAAGGCATGGTGCGCGCCTATCTGGTGGAGGATCGGGTCGAGGGCTTCGGGCACCAGTCGGTGAACGCGCTCTACCCCGCCAAACCTGACGAGCCGGCACCGCCGTCCAGCCCGAGGCTGTACCACGCCGCAAATCTGCCGCAGTTCCAGTTCTTGAAGGAACGACTGGAGACTGAGTGGGTCGAGTTGCTCCGCACACGCGTCGGCCTTTCGCGCGAGCAACTTCCGTTCCTCTGGGACTGCGACTTCATGTTCGGAGAATCTATCGCCGATGCCTCTGAGCGCTATGTGCTTTGCGAAATCAACGTCAGCAGCGTAGCGCCGTTCCCGGACTCCGCCATCCAGCCGCTCGTTTCGGCTGTTCAACGTCGTCTAAAGCAGATTTGATCGCCTGTTGCGCACGTTGCCACAGCCAAGTAGCTGCGAACCTGACTTTTGGCCTAAGTGATTGACGCGTGTTCTATCAAGCTGGTGTATGTAGGCTAGCCACCGACTCTCGTCTATTGCAGGATGCATAAGAATACTGGCCATGGCCGGGGTTAGGCTGGCAACGTCAGCAGGGAGCTTGACCACTGACCGCACGAGAGTGCGGCCTAGTCAAAAGTCGAGTTCGTCGCGGATAGCAGCAATGCCCGCTTTGGCGCAGACGTCATCGGCATCCCCGCCCGGCGCGCCCGAAACCCCAATGGCGCCCACGATGGAGCCAGCCGATTCAATGGGAATGCCACCGCCGATGGCCACGATGCGGGGAAGGTGTCGCACGCCAGATGCGGGTTCACCTCCTTGAGTGGAACGGGTGAAACTCGTGGTATCGAGTTTGAAGGTCACGGCCGTGTAGGCTTTGTTGATGGCCGTATCGACTGTGTGTGGACCGGCGAAACGGTCGCGAAGCATAACGAGCGCGTTGCCGGCACGGTCATTGACCGATACGGCAGCTTGATGGCCATTTTTTCGGCAAGTCTCTAGCGCAGCCCGTGCCGCCTTCAAAGCGGCATCTGGCGTCAAGGAGGCTGACGTGAAAGTGGCTTGTTGTGCCAGTAGCAAACCAACAGGCATTCCAAGCAATAAGACGAAGGTCAGAGTTGATTTTTTTGCAGTGCGCATTGGTAGAAAATTCCTTTTCAGCGGTCATGTGATTTGAGTTCAGGTGCCTCGAGGCGCTTTTGCTGGCTAACTTCGATTCTCCCGCAATCTGCTCATTCTGGTGGGCATTTGCAAGCACTATCGAAGCACCCATTATTGGCGTTTTGCCTTGCGCAGAAGCGATATGCATCCGGAAACTCGAAAGCCTGGTGCTTGAGGGTTAAGAAGCCGTGCTTGAAAACGCCGCTGACACGCGGTTGCAATGCCGCCTTGCAGTCAAGCACGTTGAGATAAGCGAGATTCCCGCGCATCCGGCTCAACTGGGTTGAATCGGAATAATGGCATTCCTGGGTCTGCTTAAGAATGGGTACGAAATCACAGCGAACTGTGATGTTCGCCGTTCCTCTGCGCTCAGTTTGGCGCGGCAGTCGCGAAATGGCTCTTTGGCTAACTAATTCGAATAATCAACTTTCACGACAGCTCCTGGTCGGCCGCCCGCCTTTCAGTCATATTTGCCCTCGTAGATAGTCTGGCATCCGCCGAGACACATCAGCAAGGCAGGGAGAAACCATACTTGCGCGTGCGCATGCTTACGCTGTTCATGCAAATGCCGATGACTTGGGACCCGGCAGGCATGTCACGGAGGGAATGATCATGGTGCTCGTCATCGTGGCTAAGCGTGCCATTCCGGCACGGTTATGCTTCGCGGGACAGCAGGATGATGCAGGCAGTTATTTGTAAGGAGAATTCGATGCAACTCAAAACCATGGAGGCCGTGAGCGTGGTGCATCAGATCCGATGTGACCGGTGCGGCAAAGAGACCGAGCGTGGCGAGCTTGGCTTCGCCGAGATGACGTCGATCGGCTTCGACGCGGGCTATGACTCGATTTTTGGGGACGGAAATCGGGTTGAGGCGGATTTATGTGAGACCTGTCTGCGTGACACCTTGGGCGCATGGCTCAGGGTCAGGACACAGGCCGAAACGTCTTTGGCGACCAAGCTGGCAGCATTCAAGCCGGAGGTACATGGAGGGGAGTTCCCTCCACCCAAATCAGCAGGGCCCGGATAAAGGCCAATCAGTCAAACTGCAGTTCGATCTTGCCGGCGCGGCGCCGCACCGGGCCGACCACGATCTTCACGTCATGGCCCAGCCTGGCCACCAGCTCCAACAGTTTGGCCTCGCTGACGCCGCGAAACTGGCCGCGCGTGATGCGCGAAACCTTGGACTGGTCGATCCCCAGCAGCGCAGCCGCATCTTCCTGCGTCAAGCGGCGCGCCTTGATCGCTCGGGCGATCTCGCCGGCGAGCTGGGACTTGCGCTGCATCTCGGCCGCGTCGGTGTAGCCCAGGTCGGCATAGACATTGGTGCTGCCTTCTTCGGTGGTGATGCTTGCGGGTTCACTCATTTGCGTGCTCCTTGCTGTGCCTGCCAAGCTTCGAAGTCCTGCTTCGGCCTTCAGGCGGGTGGTGATCAATCCGGTTTCGGCGTGGCGATGCCGCTTTGGGACTTCTTCTGAAAGCAGTGCAGGACATAGACCCAGCCGGCGAACTTGACGGTGTAGACGCCCGGTGAGTGTCGCCCTGGGGGTCCTCGACCACCTCCAACACGCCGGCCGACCAAAACCCGTCATGACCTTGGCATCCTGATGCTTGCCACTGGCCTGCGCCAGGTCGATGGCATGGCCAAAAACGTCTTTGACATAGTCCGGCATCGCATCCAGATCGCGCTTGGCGGAACTGACCCATTTGACGGGTTTGCGGGTTTGCTTCGACATCGCTTAAATTATGTCTGTTTGGGCATAATCCCGTCAATTCGCCGGGGCGGACCTTTTTCGGGGACGCGAGTTTTGTTCCGCGCGGTCATAAGCGCATATGACGCCACATTAGGCCGACCCCAAACCGCTACCACGGCTGAAACCATCAAAAATTACCCTCACATTGGATAATCCACTATTACCCAGTGTGATATTTACTAAGATCTATGATTTATTGACCTCTTAAATAGTATGTAATATCATGGTACATACTACAGTACGAAATAACGAGGTGAACCATGGCCCGAGCCGGAATCTACAAGTCTGAAGTGCTGCGTGCCCGCGATAAATTGCTGGCCGCAGGGCGCAATCCGTCCATCGATGCGGTGCGCGAAGAGCTGGGCAGCGGCTCCAAAACCACGATCCATCGCTACCTGAAGGAGATCGAGGAAGAGGAAGGGCCAGCCACCGGCAGCCGCGTAGCCGTCAGCGAGGCAATCCAGGACCTGGTGGGTCGCCTAGCCGCCCGCGTCAATGAAGAAGCGGAAGAGCGGGTCACCACGGCGCAGGCCAAGCACGCCGAGCAGCTGAGCCAACAGCAGCAAGCCGTCGCGGCCCTGAAATCCGAGGCGCTGGCCACGCGCCAGCAGCTGGAGCAAACCCAGCGGGCCCTGGCCGACGAAAAAAACGCTCACGGCAAAACCAGCGAAGCTCTGAGCCGCAAGACCCTGGAAAACACTCAGCTCGTCCAGCAGGTGGCCGACCTGCAGGAGCGCCTCGCGGCCGAAGAGCGCCATCGCCAATCCCTGGAAGAAAAGCACAAGCACGCGCGCCAGGCGCTGGAGCATTTCCGGGAATCCACAAAGGAGCAGCGCGACCAGGACCAGCGCAAGCACGAACAGCAGGTGCAGTACCTGCAGGCCGAGTTGCGCACCGTGAACGAGACCTTGGCCACCAAGCAGCAGGAAGCCGTCCATACCCTTCAGGAAAACGCACGCCTCCTGGGCGATTTGTCGCGCGCCCAGGGCGATCTGCACCAGGCTCAGGAAGAGGTGCGAGGCCTGCGGCCGCTCAAGGATGAACTGGGGTTTGCGCAAAGGCGCTCCGAGGAATTGGGCCGGCGCCTGGTTGAGCAGGACGCGGCCGTCCAGCAGCTCAGCACTTCCAAAGAGCAGTTGCAGGCCAAGGTCGACGAGCTGCTTTCCGCCAAACAACAGCTGGAACTGGCGCTGGCGACGGCCAGGTCATCCGTCACGGCCCAGGAGCAGGTCGTGGCCAGCATGCTTGAGCGCTTCAGTACGCCGGCGACTGGCCCTAATTTGGTTGCGAACCCGGTTGAAGAGGCCGGTCGTCCAGGGAAGAGAGAGTCGAAAAAGTCAACGGGGACAGGCACTTAAGCCTGTTTCTGCTGGGTTTTACATGAATCCCTGCCGACCCTCAGCAGGGCGCCCACCACCGCCTCGGCGCGGCCGTACATCGGCGAGCTGTCGATCAGCGTGCCGCCGGCGGCGAACAGGGCATCCAGCACGCCCGGCAGGCGCTGGTGCCCGGCGCTGCCGGGGCTGACATCGAAGCCGATCCAGGTGCCGCAGCCGATCACCGGGAGGGCTTCGCGGGTGGAGGGGATGGGGCGGGTGGTCATGCTGATCATTGGCTTTTCCGCATGATCGTCCCGGACTTGCAAAAAGAAAACATGAGCCCCCGAATACTGTATAAAAATACAGTTAACCTGATCATCATGGGCCTGCCTTCCTTCGACTCTTTCTCCGCCGCCGCGCGCCACAAGGTCTGGCGCGGGGACACGCTGGGCCTGGCGGATGGGCAGGTCATCGGCACCGGCCATGCGGCGCTCGATGCGCAGCTGCCCGGCGGTGGCTGGCCGGTGGGCGCGATGACCGAGCTGCTGCAGGCCGCGCCCGAGGCGCATGCCTGGCAACTGCTGCTGCCCGCGCTGGCGCAAGCGGTCCAGGGCGGCGCAGGGCCGGTCGTACTGATCGGCGCGCCGCAGGAGCCCTTCGGCCCCGCGCTCGCGGCCCAAGGCCTGCCGGTCGAGGCGCTGCTGTGGGTGCGCAGCGAAGCCAGCCCCGCGAGATTGTGGGCCTGCGAACAGGCGCTGCGCTGCGGCGAGGTGGCCGCCGTGCTGGCCTGGCTGCCGCAGGCGCGCGTGGGCGAGCTGCGGCGGCTGCAGCTCGCGGCAGCGCAGCACGACCGCCTGCTGTTCGTGTTCCGCCCCGACGCGGTGGACCACTCGGCCTCGCCGGCGCGGCTGCGCCTGCGGCTCGCCACCTGCGCCGCCGACGCCGCGCAGATCGACGTCCACATCCTCAAGCGCCGTGGCCCGCCGCTGGCCGCGCCCCTGCAACTACCGGCGCGCGCCAAGCGCATGACGGCGCTGCTCGCGGCCGGCCAGCTCAGGCGCAAGCTGCGCCAGCAGCAGGAAGGCGCGCTGCCGCCCAAGATCGAGGGCGCGACCGTGGTCCGCCTCGACCTCCCTACCGAGCAAGGCCATGCACTGGATCGCATTGCGCTGGCCGCCTGAGATCGCGTCTGCCAAGGAGGTGCCGCTGCCATCGCCCGAGGCGCTCGGCTGGTGGGCCCTGCAGTTCACGCCGCGCGTCGCCTGGGTCGAGGGCGAGGCCCTGCTGCTCGAAGTCTCGGCCTGCGAGCGGCTGTGGGGCGGGCGCCTGGCCCTGATGCGCGAGATCGCTCGGCTCAATCCGGTGCCGGACGTCCCCGTGCAGCGCGCACAGGGCGCCACCAGCCTGGTCGCGCTGGCGCGGCTGCGCATGTTCGCCCGCGGCGAGCAGCCGCCGTACGAGCTGCCGTCAGGTTTGCCTCTCGACACATTGAGCGCGGCCCGCGATCACCTCGCGGTTCTGTCGCATCTCGGTTGTCGCAGCTGGGGCGATGTCGAGAAGCTGCCACGCGGCGGCCTCACGCGCCGTTTCGGCAAGGCCTTGCGCGCGGCTCTGGACGTGGCCTACGGCCTCGCGCCCGACGGCCATGACTGGCTGCAACTGCCGGACTCGTTCGAGCAGAAGCTGGAGCTGCCCGCGCTGGCCGAGGGCGCGCCCGCGCTCATGTGGTCGGCCAACCGCCTGCTGGCGGCGCTGCAGATCTGGCTGCGCGCGCGCCAGCGCGGCGTGCTGGCGCTGGAGCTGCAGTGGACGCTCGACCTGAAGCGGCTCGACGGCGTCGCGCTGCCGCCGCACCAGCAGGTCACGGTGCGCACGGCCGAGGCCACGCAGGACATGGCGCACCTGCGGCGCCTCCTGTCCGAGCGGCTCGCGCTCACGACCCTGGCCGCGCCCGCGAGCTGGCTGCGCCTGCGCTCGGTCGAGACCGCGCCCTGGGCCGGCGCCAGCACCAGCTTCCTGCCGGAAGACAACCGCAAGGGCGACAAGCTGCACGAACTGGTCGAGCGCCTCAGCGCGCGGCTCGGGCCGCAGCAGGTGCTGCGCGCGGTCGCGCGGGCCGATCACCGGCCCGAATGCCGGCAGGCGTGGCAGCCTGCATTGCACAAGCCGCCGGCCGAGGCTGGCCGTCCCAAGGCGGCCGACGCCATCTACCCACCCTGGCTCTTGCGAGAGCCCTTGCTCCTGGACATGGAAGGCGAGCGCCCGTGCTACCAGGGGCCGCTGCGCAAGCTGGTCGGGCCGCAGCGGGTGGAAACCGGCTGGTGGGGCGAGGGCCAGCCCGCGGTGCGCGACTACTACATCGCGGAAAGCCCGAAGGCCGGTCTCGTGTGGATCTACCGCGAGCGGCCTTCGTCCTGTTTCACTTCCGAGGCTCCGCGCTGGTACCTGCAAGGCCTGTATGCCTGAACTCAGCGACAAGCAGATGCAGAAACGCACTCGGGCCTTGGCCACGGTGCATGCGATGCCGCCGCGGCTGCCTCAGCCGGAAGCCGGCCCCCCGATGCCGCCGGGCCTGCCGTCCTATGCCGAGCTGCACTGCCTCACGAACTTCAGCTTCCAGCGCGGAGCCTCGCATCCCGAGGAGCTCGTGCAGCGCGCCTACGAGCTCGGCTACGAGGCGCTCGCGATCACCGACGAATGCTCGGTGGCCGGCGTGGTGCGGGCGTTCGAAGGGCTGCGGGAGCTCCTCGAAGCGCTCGATCCGTCGCAACACCATCCCTTCCGGCTGCTGTTCGGCAGCGAGTTCCGCTTCGAACGCTTCAAGCTGGTGGCGATCGCGCACGATCTCGAAGGCTGGGGCAACCTCTGCGAGTTCATCACCGCCGCGCGCATCACGGCGCCCAAGGGCACCTACGAGGTGAGCTGGGAAGACAGCAACCTCGCCTCGCTGCGCGATTGCGAGATCCTCTTCGTGCCCCTGCGCACCCCCGGCGCCACGCCCGACGCCGAAGCGCTCCGCGCCGATGTGGCGGAGGTCGCGCGCCTCTTCGCGGGCCATCTCTGGCTCGCGGCCGAGCTGCCCAACGAACTCGACGACGACCTCTGGCTGATCACCCTGCTGCAGGCGGGTGCACAGGCCGGCGTGCCGCTGGTGGCGGCCGGCGACGTGCACATGCACGTGCGCTCGCGCAAGCCGCTGCAGGACGTGATCGCGGCCGTGCGCGAGGGCAGGGCAGTCGCCGAATGCGGCTTCGCGCTGCAGTCCAATGCCGAGCGGCACCTGCGTTCGCGGCTGCGCCTGTCGAACCTCTATCCGGCCGAGCTGCTGGCCAACACCCTCGAGGTCGCGCGGCGCTGCACCTTCGACCTGAACGTGATCCGCGAGCACTACAAGTACCCGCTCGAGAACGTGGCGAAGGGCGAGACGCCGGCCCAGACGCTGGTGCGCAAGACCTGGGAGGGCGCGCGCGAGAAGTATCCGCAGGGCGTTCCCGAGAAGGTGCAGGGCCAGATCCGGCACGAGCTCGACCTGATCATCGAGATGCACTACGAGATGTTCTTCCTCACGGTGGAAGACATCGTGCGCTTCGCGCGCTCCAGGAGCATCCTGTGCCAGGGCCGCGGCTCCTCGGCCAATTCGGCGGTCTGCTTCTGCCTCGGCATCACCGCCATCGATCCCGAGACCGGCAACCTGCTGTTCGAGCGATTCCTGAGCCGCGAACGCCGCGAGCCGCCCGACATCGACGTCGACTTCGAGCACCAGCGGCGCGAGGAGGTGATCCAGTACATCTACGAGAAGTACGGGCGCGAGCGTGCTGCCATTGCGGCGGTCGTGATCTGCTATCGCTCGCGCAGCGCGGTGCGCGACGTGGGCAAGGCGCTGGGCATCGATGCGCGCCTGGTCGACGAGTTCGCCAAGGACCATTATTGGTTCGACGGCGTAGTGCTCGACCAGCGGCTGGAAGAGGCAATGCAGCGCTCGGGCGTGCAGGAAGACATGCCCCGGCTGCTGCAGTGGATCGAGCTCACGCAGCAGCTGCGGGGCTTCCCGCGCCACCTGAGCCAGCACGTGGGCGGCTTCGTGCTCACGCAGAGCAAGCTCACGCGCCTGGTGCCGGTCGAGAACGCGTCGATGAAGGACCGCTCCGTCATCCAGTGGGAAAAGGACGACCTCGAGGCCATGGGCATGCTCAAGGTCGACGTGCTGGCCCTGGGCATGCTGAGCGCAATCCGGCGTGCGCTGGCCCTGGTCAACGGCTGGCGCGGCACGGCGCTGCAGATGCACCAGATACCGGACGACGACGAGGCCGTGTTCGACATGATCTGCGATGCCGACACCATCGGCGTCTTCCAGATCGAGAGCCGGGCGCAGATGTCGATGCTGCCGCGCCTCAAGCCGCGCTGCTACTACGACCTGGTCATCGAGGTCGCCATCGTGCGGCCGGGGCCGATCCAGGGCGGCATGGTGCATCCGTACCTGAAGAACCGCGAGAAGCTCCGAAAGGACGGCGAGATCGTCTACCGCTATCCCGACCTCATCCCGGCGCTGGGCCGCACCCTCGGCGTGCCGATCTTCCAGGAGCAGGTGATGCAGATCGCGATGATCGCGGCCAAGTTCTCGCCCGACCAGGCCGACCGGCTGCGCCGCTCGATGGCGGCCTGGAAGCGCAAGGGCGGCGTCGAGAAGTTCCACGAGCCGCTGGTCGGCGGCATGGTCGACAACGGCTACGACCGCGAATTCTCCGAAGCCATCTTCAAGCAGGTCCAGGGCTTCGGCGAATACGGCTTCCCTGAAAGCCATGCCGCCAGCTTCGCGCTGCTGGTGATCGTGAGCTGCTGGCTCAAGCTGCACGAGCCCGCCTGCTTCCTGGCCGCCATGCTCGATTCGCAGCCCATGGGCTTTTATTCGCCTTCCCAGTTGGTGCAGGACGCCAGGCGGCATGGTGTCGAGGTGCGTGCGGTCGACGTGACGACGAGCGAGCTCGACTGCACCCTGGAGCCTCCGGCTGTTGGTCCTTCCCCGTCCGAAGGAAGGTTGGGGTGGGGGCAGCAGCCTCCGCAAGCCATCCCGCCCCGTTTCGCCACCCGCCTGGGAAACCCCCGGCAACCCGCCGTACGCCTCGGCCTGCGCCGCATCTCCAGCCTCAGCGAAGCCGGCGCCAGGCGCATCGTCGAGGCCCGCGCCCAAGCCCCCTTCGCCAGCACCGAGGACCTCGCCGTGCGCGCCGAGCTCGATGCCAAGGACATGGCCGCGCTCGCCGCGGCCGACGCGCTGCTCGCACTTTCGGGCCACCGGCGCCAGCAGGTCTGGGACGCCACCGCGCAGCGGCGCGCGCCGGCGCTGCTCAAGGGCGTGCCCATCCATGAGCGCGCGCTGCAGCTGCCGCTGGCGCCCGAGGGCGAGGAGATCGTCGGCGACTACGCCTCGCTGGGCTTCACGCTGCGGCGCCATCCGCTGGCGCTGCTGCGTCCGCGGCTCGCGCGCATGAGGCTCAGCAGCGCCGAGCAGCTGCGAGACCTGCCCAGCGGCCAGACCGTGCGCGCCTGCGGCATGGTCATGGGCCGCCAGCGCCCGCAGACCGCCAACGACACCATCTTCGTCACGCTCGAGGACGAGACCGGCAACGTCAACGTGATCGTCTGGAAGCACGTCGTCGAGGCCTGGCGCGAGCCGCTGCTCAAGTCGCACCTGCTCGCCGTGCAGGGCACCTGGCAGCGCGACGTGGACAGCGGCGGCGAGGTGCGGCACGTGGTGGCCACCGGCTTCAGGGACCTGACACCGCTGCTGGGGCGGCTCGCGAAGAGCAGCAGGAGCCGGGACTTCCACTGAGAAGCTGACCCGGACCGGCTTGCCACGCGTGCACAACGACGGCACGCCGATGCCGCTTCCCGGTGCAAACCCGGTGTACGCAGGCACCGAAATTAAGTATTCTCTCCATGAATTTGGAGAAGTTGCTTACTTAACTGCTGGCACGCTTTCTGCAGCGCTCTGCGTCATGCAAGCCGCCAGCCCCCACGAGGACACATGCCCATGACCGCCTTCGCCTACAACGCCTGGTACCCACTCTCCTGGTCGCGGGACATCGGACGCGAGATCGTCGCGCGCCGCGTGCTCGAGCAGGATCTCGCGGTGTATCGCACGGAGGAGGGCGTCGTCGCCGCGCTCGAGGACGCCTGCCCGCACCGGCTGGCGCCGCTGTCCATCGGCCGGCTGTGCGGCGACGCGATCGAATGCGCCTACCACGGCCTCACCTTCGACGGCAGCGGCCGCTGCGTGCACGCGCCCGGCATGCCGCGGGTCCCGGAGAGCTTCCGCGTGCGCAGCTATCCCACGGCCGAGAGCATGGGCATGGTCTGGGTGTGGATGGGCGATGCCGAGAAGGCCGACCGCAGCCAGGTGTTCCGCCTGCCGCAGTACGACGACCCCGCCTACAGCGTGGTCGAGGGCGACGCGCTGCTCGTGCAGGCCAACTACCTGAGCCTGGCGGACAACCTCTGCGACCCGACCCACGTGGTCTACGTGCACCAGACCACGCTGGCGAGCGCCGGCCGCGAGGAAACGCGCGTGCAGCACGAGCGCCAGGGCAACAAGGTCGTGACCTGGCGCTGGGTGATCGACGGCCCGCTGATGCCGATCTTCGAAGGCCTCAAGGACTTCGGGGGCAATGTGGACCGCTGGCACTATTACCACTATCACGCCCCCAGTATCGCGGTGATCGACTTCGGCTCCGCCCTCACCGGCACCGGCGCGCCGGAGGGCAACCGGGACGACTGCATCCAGATGTACGCCTGCCACTTCATCACGCCCATCGACCAGCGCAGCTGCGTGCAGCACTGGCTGTGCCTGAAGAACTCGCCGGCCGACCCCACCGTCGACGAGCGCCTGCGCAGCAACCTGCGCATGGCCTTCAACGAGGACAAGCGCGTGCTGGAGGCGATCCAGCGCAACGAGGACAAGCCGCGCCAGTGGCACCGGATCAATCTCGCCCTCGACGGCTCCTCGATCAAGATGCGGCGCATCGTCGAGGAAATGGCCGCCGAATGAAGCTCTCCCCCAGGTTGGCTCACTTCGTGTAGCCGCCCACCCCCTCACCGGGGGCAGCACCAGCGGCCCGGCAAAGCCGGTTCCGCGGTGTTCCCCAGCAGGCCTGCACAGCTTCGAAGCGACTGATTGAGCCACGAGCCGCTACCTTCTTCTTTTTCTCCGTCCCCAGCCATCGCCAGAAAGGACTTCGCCATGAAACTCATGCCCTCCGTGTCCACCCGCCTGCTCGCGGCCAGCCTCTGCTTCGCAGCCGCGCACGCCGCGGCGCAAGGCACCATCAAGATCGGCGAAATCAACAGCTATAAGGCCCTCCCGCAGAACCTGGTTCCCTACAAGCAGGGCTGGATGCTGGCGCAGGAAGAGATCAATGCCGCAGGCGGCGTGAACGGCAAGAAGCTGGAGACGGTGTTCCGCGACGACAACGGCAACCCCGGCGATGCCGTGCGCATGGCGGAGGAACTGCTCGCGCGTGAGAAGGTCGACATCCTCTCCGGCGTGACGCTCTCGCATGTCGGCCTGGCGCTGACCGATTTCGCCAAGCAGAAGAAGGTCTTCTTCCTCGCATCCGGCCCCCTGAGCGACAAGGTGGTGTGGGACAACGGCAACCGCTACACCTACCGCCTGCGCTCCGGCACCTATGCGCTCTCGGCCTCGGTGATCGGCGAGGCGGTCAAGCTGAAGAAGAAGCGCTGGGCACTGGTCTACCCCAACTACGAATACGGCCAGGCGGCGGTGGCGGCCTTCAAGGAGAACATGAAGAAGGCGCAGCCCGACGTCGAGTTCGTGGCCGAGCAGTCGCCGCCGCTCGGCAAGATCGATGCCGGCGCCGTGGTGCAGGCGCTTGCCGACGCCAAGCCGGATGCGATCTTCAACGTCATGTTCGGCAGCGACCTGACCAAGCTCGCGCGCGAAGGCAAGACCCGCGGCCTGTTCGAGGGCCGCGAGGTGGTGAGCCTGCTGACCGGCGAGCCCGAATACCTCGACCCGCTGAAGGACGATGCGCCCGCCAACTGGATCGTGACCGGCTACCCCTACGCCAACATCGACACGCCCGAGCACAAGGCCTTCCTGGCTGCCTACCAGAAGAAATACAACGACTATCCGCGCCTGAACTCGGTGGTGGGCTATGCCACCGTGAAGGCGATCGCCGCGGGCCTGCAGAAGGCCGGCTCGACCGACACGGAGAAACTGGTCGCGGCCTTCAAGGGCCTGCAGTTCGATTCGCCCTTCGGGCCGGTGGTGTTCCGGCCTCAGGACAACCAGTCGACGCTCGGCATCTTCGTCGGCCGCACCGCGGTGAAGGACGGCAAGGGCGTGATGCCCTCGGGCACCTACCTCGACGGCGCGAAGCTGCAGCCCGCCGAGGAGCAGATCCGCAAGCTGCGCAATCCCTCGTGATGAGCGCGACCCTTCCGCCGATCGGCTGCAACGGCCGCGGCGCGCAGGCCTCCTCGCTCGAGCGGCCGGTGTCGCTGGCCGAGCCGCCGATCGAGGAGCAGTTCCGGCTGGTGCGCGAGAGCGGCGCCTTCGATTGCTTCGACCGCCTGCCGATGCCGGGCCAGGTCGACACCTACCTGCGCTGCATCGAGCGCTTCGGCCTGCCGGTGCACACCGCGAGCTGGTTCTATGCGCTCGGGCGCGACGAGGCGCTGCTCGCCGACAAGCTGCAGCTCGCTGCCGAGGTCGGCGCCCGCACTCACAACATCATGCTGCACTGGCACGATGCGACGGGCAGGCCCATCGGCAACGACGAGGTGGCGGACTTCTACCTGCGCGCCTACGACGAGGGCATGGCACGCGGGGTGGAGCCGGCCTTCGAGCTGCACGTCAACATGTGGAGCGAGGACCCGCGGCGCGTCGCGCCCGTGGCCGAGGCGGTGCGCCGCCGCGGCGTTCCCTTCCACTTCACGCTGGACTACAGCCATGCGATCTTCAAGATCGGCAATGCGCAGGAGCAGGCGATCTGCGGACTGACGGAAGACGTCGCTTCAGGGCGCGCGGTGCTCGACCCCTTCCAGCCCGGCAACTTCGTGGACCAATGGCTGGAGATGGGCATCGTGCGCTGGCTGCAGGTGCGCAGCGTGGCGCCGAACGGGCCGCGCAACCGCTGGTCGCTCGGCGACTCGGGCGAGGCGGTCGCGGCCGTGCCCGAGCATTCCATCTTTCCGTATGCCAAGGGCGAGCCGGGCCGCGGCATCCTCTATCCCTTCACCGAGCCGGCGCCCGGGGAATGGCACTCACCGTGGGACGCGGGCGCGCTCGCCTGCACACGCGAGGTGGTGCGCAAGGTGCTGGTCTATCACCGCACCCACGCCGACTCGCCGCTGCGCTGGATCACCACCGAGATGATCAACCTGCCCGACTACGCGCACAACGCGCGCTTCTCGCTGATCGGCCAGAACGCGGCTATCGCGCGCTTCGTGCGCGAGCAGTGGGCCGCGCTCGCCCCAGCCTGATCACTTCTTCGAGGCGGCCGGCTTGCGCCGGGGCTTGGGCGCGGCTTCCGCCGCAGCAGGTTCGTCGCCCGTCGCGAGCATGCGCAGCACCACGTCGCAGATGTGATCGCGCCAGGCGGCGCGGCGGGGCCGGCTCATCAGGTCCGCGCCGATCCAGGTGGCACAGGTGTATTGGTTCGAGAGATAGAAGAAGCCGAGCGACATGATCGTCATGAGCACGTGCTCGGACGACACGTCGCGGCGGAACACCCCGCGCGCCTGCCCGCTCTCGAGCAGGGTCGCGACCGTCTGCACCAGCGGCAGCGCGGTGCGCTCCACCACCTGCGGTGCCTGCCGGATGTGCTTGCCGCGCAGCAGGTTCTCGTTCATCAGCAGCCGCACGAGGTTCGGATGCGAGAGGTAGTGGTCCCACGAGTGCTGCACCAGCTGGCGCATGCCTTCGACCGGATCCTCCGGTGTCACGAACTCGCGCTGCGCGCCGATCATGTCCTCGTAGATCTTCGCCAGCACGGCCTGGTACAGGCGCTCCTTGTTGCCGTAGTAGTAGTACAGCATCCGGTCTACCGTACCGGCCGCGGCGCTGACGCGCTCGATGCGCGCGCCGGCGAATCCGTGCTCAGCGAATTCCTCGGCGGCAGCGTCGAGGATGCGTGTCTCCAGCAGGTCCGTCCGCTCGCGCCGCAGGCGCCGGCGCGTCGGGCCGCCGCCTCCCTCGATCGGCGCAGGCTCGTCCGCGCGTGCGGCAGGGCGGCCGGTGCGGCCGGCTGAAGAGGATCGTTCTGGCACGGTGGATTCGCTCCTTGTCTTTCGGGTCCGGGCGACGGACGGTGAACAGGCATTCTCTCGCATGCCGACCGAGGTGTGGCCCTGGTGCATGAGGTGCCGCGTCACGCGCGGCTCCCCAGTTCAATGGATTGCAGATCGGCGTGCGCGCCTCCAGAATCCGCGCGGTGCAGCGGCATCGGGCAAAGCCTGCGCGAAGGCGCGAAAAGCCTGAAGACAACGAGGTGCGAAATGAGCGGTGCAACGTCAGGAGCGATCGAGCGGATTCGCGCGCATGTTCCAGGCTTCCTCGACGCAGCCGCCCGCAGGGCAGGCGAGGGCCTGGCCTTCGTCTTCGGCAGCGCACGCATCCTGGGCGTGGCGCTGGTCAGCGCCGGGATGATCATGCTGCTGCTGCGGTCCATGCTCTACGTCCGCACGGGGTGGGGCGTGGAGGACTATCTCGGCTGGGCCGACGACGGCCCCGCAGGCCCCGCGGCAGCGCTGCTGGAACTGTGGCGCCGCTGCCAGCTCCTCTGGCTCGCCAGGCTCTACATGGCGCTCGACAGCATCGCCTTCGTGCCGATCTATGCGGCCTTCTTCCTCAAGACCGGCTGGGTGCTGGCGCAAGCGCTGGACGACGACACCGGCCGGCCGACACCGGCAGGGCGGCGCTGGTTCGCCTTGTTCTGGGTGCCGGTGCTGATGCTGGTGGCGGTCGACCTGCTGGAGAACCTGGCCGGGCTGCAGCGCACCGGCGGCTACGGCGCGGTGATCGGGGCGATCGCGCTCGTCCTCGGCATCGCGGGCGTGTGGGGCCTGGCCGCGCTCGGGGTCTGGAAGATCCCTGCGCACCGGGGCGCGCTGGCGCTCGGGCTGCTGCTGCTCGCAGCGCTGCTGGCGGGGATGTTCTTCGGAACCGACGCCTGCGCGGCCGTCGACGGCGCGAGCTGGCGCGGGCGGCTCGGCTGCGCGGCGCACCGCTCGAAGTCGTGGCTGATCGTCGCTGTCTTCAGCCTGCTGGCCGCCGCCGGAATCTGCTGGCTCTTCGGCGCCGTGCTCTCGACACATGCCGATGTGGCCGGGAACCCGGAACGCGCCCGGCGCCGGGCCGACCTGCGCGCCGCCATCTTCGACTGCCTGGTGCGCAGCCGCTATGTACTGGCCGCGCTTGCGCTGTTCGCCGCGCTCACCGTCGTCATGGACCAGTCGCGCGACATCATCGCCTCCACGGCCTCCTTCGTGCCCCGCTTCTTCACGATGATCCATGTCGACTGGGGCGGCGCGCCGGCGCCGGCGCCGGGCGTGGCGATCGACTGGGTCGGCGTGCTGTGGCTGCTCGCCGGATCGCTCACGGTCTTCGGCCTTTCCATCCTCGGGCTGGCGCTGCTGGTGTTCGCCTGCTGGCTGTGGACGCGCAGCGTCTGCCATCTGCGCTCGGCGGGCCGTCGCCCCGTCGCCGCGGGCTTCGAGCCCGCCCGCGACGGCAATCGGCACGAGGACATCTTCGCCCGCGACTGGGCCCGCGTCCTGGCCCTGGTGCCGGTGCTGCTGGTGGTGCTGCTGTGCGCCAACGTGCTGGAGGACCTCGCCAAGGCCCAGACCGGCGCGGGCGCGCATTCGGCCGGAGGTTTCGGCTGGCTCGCCTGCCTGTTGCCCAGCGTGGGCGTGGTGGCCTTCGCCGTGCTGGCCGTGTTCGCCGGCGGCGGCTTCATCTGGCGGCGCGGCGATCGCGCCTCGACCGCCGGCTACTACGACTGCATCGACTGGGCCGACTGGAGCACCCGCGCCGGCCTGATGGACGCCAAGCCGCACGCGGGCCCGGCAGCGGCATCGGGGGATGCCCGCCCCACGGACCTCAAGTACAACTTCCTCGGAAAGGTCACGCCCTACCTGCTGCCGATGGTGGCGCTCGGGCTGGTCTTCCTCTGCCGCCTCATCGACGTGCTGCCGGGCCGCACCGGCGACTACTTTCCCTCGATGGCCTTCCCGGTCATCCTGCTGTCGCTCACCTTCTGGCTCTGCTTCTTCGGCTGGCTCTCGCTGCTCGAGGTCTATGACGCCGTGCCGTGGGTGCTGGTGCTGGTCGCCTGGATCGGGGTGCTCGGACTGGCGGGCCTCACCGACAACCACCTCGTCTGGCCGGGCCCGCTGGAGGGCGAGCCCAGTACCTGGGGCGGCATCCGCATGTGGGCCTGCAGCGCCGTGCTCGGCGGCGTCATCGTGGTGGCCTACCGCTGGGCCATGGAGCGGGTGCGGCATCCCGGCACCGTCGCTTCGCTGAAGGTCTACTGGCCGCTGGTCCTCGTCGTGCCCGCGCTGACCATTGCCATCATGGTTGTCGGCAACTATTTCGCGACAGCGCGCCGGCCGCAGGCGCCTGCAGTCCCGGCGCAGGCCGCCGCTCCCGCGGTGCCGCTCGAGACGGCCCTGGCCGGCTGGCTTCGCACGATCTGCCATGCCCCCGACGACAACAGCCCGTGTGCCCCGCAACTGGCGCCTCGCCCGGGCCGGGGTGGGTACGACGTGTACTTCGTCTCGAGCGAAGGGGGCGGCATTCGTGCCGCCATGTGGACCGCCTTCGCCCTGCACGAGCTCGAGGCCGAGGACCCGGGCTTCGCCCAGCGCACCTTCGCGGTCTCGGGCGTGTCCGGCGGCGCCATCGGCGCTGCGGTCTACCGCGCCTGCAGCGAAGGTGCGCAGGGCGCGGCCCGCACCGCCCGCGAGGCCCGCGACGCCCGCGAGACTTGCATCCGGCGCTTCGCGCAGACCGATCTGCTGTCGCCGCTCCTGTCCTCCTGGATGTTCGAGGACCTGCTGGGCCGCCTCGTGCCCAGCGGGCTGTGCCGCACGCCGGGCTGCGGCTTCATGTCGCGCGGCGCCTGGTTCGAACAGACGATGGAAGTGGGCGCGCCGCGACTGCGCCGCGGCATGCGCGAGCTGCGCCACGCCGACACCACCGGCCCGAACGCCGGAAAGCATGTCCCCTACCTGCTGCTGAATGCCACCTGGGTGGAGACCGGCGAGCGCGCCATCGCGAGCGAGCTGGTCGTGTCGCAGACGGACTTTCCGGGCAGCAAGGACCAGTTGGGCCTGGTGGGCGCGGACATGCCGCTGGGCGCCGCCGCGCACAATGCGGCGCGCTTTCCCTACGTGAATGCGATCGGCGGCCTGAAGACGCCGGCCGATCTTTGCGACCGCCGCGGCGTGGCGGTGCCCGGCAAGCATTCCCCGGACGCGGACACCAGGATCTGCGGGCATCTGGCCGACGGCGGGTACTTCGACAACGGCGGCGCGCAATCGACCACCGACCTCGTGCGCGCCTTCGTTGCCTGCCTCGCCGCGCGCGAAGCCAAGGACGCGGCGACCGGATGCGGAAGCCTGCCGGAAGGCCAGCGCACCTGGCTGCGCGAGAACCTGGTGCCGCGCGTGCTGATGATCCGCAACGAGTCCGACCCCGGTGCCGCGGTCGCGGACCGCTGCGGCGAGATCGCCCAGCCCGCAGCGGCGGATGTCTTTCCCGTCGTCGACAACGCCTGCACTGCGCCCATCGGCAAGCGATACCAACCCGCGCGGCCCCTGTGCGCGCAGGGCAAGGTCCCGTACCTGGACCTGATCGGGCCGTTGCTGGCCGTCATCAACACCAGCGGCGTGGGCGCCGCCGGGCGCCTGGCCGAGGCCCGCGAGGCCGATGCGATCGTGCAGGCGCGCATCGCGATGCGCGGCAAGGCCGCGGCCGCGACGACCGAGCCCGTGACCGCAATCGACCTTTTGCCCAAGGGCGTGCATTTCCCGCTCGGCTGGCACCTGTCGCACTCCGGCGTGGACAACATGAGCGAGCAGGCCGCGAACTGCCGGATCCTTCCGGCCGCGGACAAGTCTTGACGGCGCGGCCGGCCATCACTGGATCCTGACGATCTCGGCCTGCGGTCGCGCCTGCGGCTCGATGCTCGTGCTGCGCATCAGCTTCTCGCCGTCGCGGAAGAAGTACCAGCAGCCGTCGTCGGGGCTGCGCGCATCGGTGAGCCGACCCGGCACCGTCGGGTTGAACTTTGCGCAGAGAGCGCCATCGTCCTTCAGCTCCCAGCGGCCTGAGCCTCTGATTGCGGCGCTGGTGGTGCCCTGGCTGTTGTAGTAGACGGTGCCGCCGCTGCGCAGGTCCAAGTGAACCAGACCGCCCGCCAATGGGTCCTTGAGCGTGTGGGTCTTGCCGACCAGGAGCTGCTGCAACTCGTTGCGGTCGAGGATCTTGCGCGATGAAGAGGACGGTTGCGAGGGGAGGGGCGACGGTGAGGGAGTCGGGGTCAAGGCCGCGACGGGCGGCTGCGGCGGTGGGGATGGCTGCCGCGGCGCGGCCTGCACTGCCGGGGGCTGCGCCACCGATGGCGGCGCGGGCGAGGGCGGCGCTGCTGCGACTTCGGTATCGCGCTCGCGCCGTGCCTGCGAGAACAAGGTGTCGATGTCCTTCGGCCTGTTGTCGCGGCCGGCCGGCACTGCCGGCAGAGCCGTGGCCGGTGCGGCGGGCGGCGCAGATGCGGCAGCCGGGTTCTCCGCCGCCGGCCGCCGCGCCGCCGGGTTGAAGGTGAAGTTCGACGTCAGCGAGGTGTTCACCCACGGGAGCTGGCGCTGGCGCGTCTCGCTCAGCACGCGCACGCGCACGTTCTTGAACATCTGCTCGACCTCCAGGCCGGGGACCATCATCTCCTCGGCGAGGTTGCGGCTGTAGATGCTGTTGCGGCCGGCCGGCCCGTCCTCGGCCGGCGCGCCGGGCGCCGAGGCGAAGGCGATCAGCGAGCCGCGCGCCCCCATCTCCGCCAGCCCGCCGGCCGATCGAACGTTGCGCGTCTTCGTCGCGAAGGGGTTGTCGCGACAGGCATCGAGGATCACGATGCGCGGGTGGGAGCCCACCTTGTCGATCTTGCTGAGGAACAGCTCCTCGATGTCGACCGACTCGTCCTTCACCTCCTCCTGGTCGCGCAGGTTGATGTCCACCGGCAGCAGGTAGTTGCGCCCGTCGATCTGCACGCCGTGGCCCGCGTAGTAGAGCACCGCGGTGGCATCGTCCTGCTGCACCTGTCGCGCGAACTCGCGCAGTGCCCGCCTGAACTGCAGCACGCCGACGTTGAGCTGCAGGTTCACGTCGAAGCCCAGCTTGCGCAGGTTGCCCGCGATCAGGCGCGCGTCGTTCACGGGGTTGTCGAGCGGGACCTTGGGGTACTGGCTGTTGCCGACCACCAGCGCGATGCGCTTTTCAGCGGGGCGGTCCTGCGCGTGAGATGGCACTGGGAGCTGCAGGGTCCAGGCGAGCGTGAGCGACAGCGCCCAGCCGAGCCGGCGTACGAGCGTCGTCGTCGAGCCGTCACTGTGGCCTGCGCACGGGGGCTTCATGGCGCGGACTATCCACCTGCGTGCTTGGGATCGCAATCCATATTTCCCAGGCGAGCCGGAGTCCGCGCTTTTCGCTACCCTAGCGCGATGAACGCACTCGCCCCGCAGCGCTCCGCCGTCGGCATCCCCATTGGCCCGCCGCCCCCCGCGCCCGACCTGCCAGTACCGCCTTCGCCGCCCCCGGCACCCTCACCCCCGCCCGAGGGCGACCCGCCGCCTGCCGATCCGCCCATGACCGAACCCGGCACGCCGCCGCCGGTGGCCGATCCACCGCCCGGCGCCTCGGCGCTGGGCCGCCTGCACGCGCGGCGCCTGCGCGAGATGTACCGCTCGGCCGGCTGGCCCTGCTGCGACGAGATCGAGGTCGAGCTGCTCGCGGCTGGCCTGCTGGAGCGCGTGCGCTGGCCGCAGGTCCACGAGACGCTGCGCGTGAGCGACGCCGGCATCGCCCACATCGCAGGCAGCCTGGTCGTCAACCGGGCGGCACGCTCGCGGCACGAGGCCCTGGTCGAGCAGGTGGCGCGCGAGATGACGCGCGCCGGCCGGGTCGCGTGGCGCGGGCTGAGCCTGCGCGCGCGGCTGCCGGCCGTGAACGAGGGCGACAAGCCGCGCTGGTGCATCGCGCGGCCCGACGTGTTCTCGATCCGCAATACCAGCGTCGAGGCCTACGCCCAGCCGATCGTCCACGAGGTGAAGGTCAGCCGCGCCGACCTGCTCGGCGATCTGCGCAAGCGCGACAAGCGCGCCGCCTACCTGGATGTGGGCGGGGAGTGCTGGTACGTGCTGGGCTGCGATGCCAAGGGCCGGCCGATCGCGGAGCCCGAGGAGATCCCGGCCGAATGCGGCGTGCTGCTCGCGCTCGGCGAGCGGCTGGTGGTGGCGCGCGCGGCGGTGCACCGCGCGCAGCCGCGGCTGCCCTTCAGCGTCTGGATGGCCCTGGCCAAGGCGCAGCCGGTGCCCGGCTTCGACGACGAATCGCAGGAGCTGCTGGCGGGCATCGACGGCTGAGCGTGCTCAGGAGCCGCGCCGGACCGGCACCGCCCGGCCGAGCGGGGCTGACCCGTCGTCTTTCCCGCTCTCGTCGTTGTCGTCGCTGTCCGCCTCTTGCGCGTCTTGATCATCCGCATCTTCGGCCAGTTCTTCGGTCGAAGCCGCCGTGGGATCGTCGACCGCGTCGGTCACCTCGCCGACATCCAAAGGCACGGTCCCGATGCGGTCGGGCAGGATGTCGGCGTTCTCCATGGGTGCGGCGGGATCGGCCGAGGCCCGCTCGCCGGTGCCCTCGGCATCGGTATCCGTGCCGTGGGAGATGGGCAGCGCGCCCTCGGCGCCCTCGTCGGGCATGGCGCTGCGGTTGCGGTCGGTCTGCACGTCGCTGCCGCTGTCGCTGCTGTCGCTCGGGCCGAGTGAATCCACATCAGTGCCGCGGTGGCGCGACGGCGCATGCTCGCCGCCCAGGATGCTGCTTTTGGCCATGAGGGTCCTCCTTCGGGTCGATGGCATGACTCGACTGTGCGCGGCGGCTCGTGGGCCCGTGTGGGCAGCGGCCGACGCCGCATGTCGGCCGGGGTGCAGGCGTGAAGGCGGGTGGACTCAGCCCACCAGCCGCGGCAGCGCCTGCACGAGCAGCAGGCCCGCCATGCCCTGCACGGTGGCGCAGTGCCAAATGGGCAAAGTGTTGTCGAGCGTCGAGCGCGCCTGCGGCTGCAGGCGGCCGGCGAGGGAGCGGACCAGCAGGTAGCCGCCCATCATCATCAGCACCGCGACATGCAGCCCCTGGTAGGCGAGCAGCATCGCGACGGTTGCGCTCCAGGCCTCGGCCTGTGGGTTCAAGCCGGCCTGCGTCTGCGCGAACAAGTCGATGCCGAAGGCGCCGGCCACGCACAGCATGGCCAGCGCCACCTGCAGTCGCAGCATCCGCTGGCCGCGCGGGTCGGCATCGCGCAGCCGCCGCGGCGCCGTCGCCATCAGCAGCGAACCGATGGCGAGCAGCGCGGCCGATGCCCACGGCCAGCGCAGCGCCGGCAAGGCGGCGCCGGGCGGCGGGCAGGTGTCGGCCGCCATGGCGACATGCACATGCGCATACACGAAGGACGCGAAAACCGTCATGTCGACCGCCACCAGGATGAGCGACGCCCACCATGAATGCGAGTCGGCGACCCGGCTGCTGCCTACGGGCAACTGCACGCCGTGCGCGGCTTCGACGCACGGACGCGGCGGGGGGCGGTCCGTGGCCCAGAGCCAGCGCAGCACCGCCACGATGGCAACCAAGCCGAAGGCGAAGGCTGCGACCACCAGCTCGACGGTCAGCAGCAGGAAGAAGCCCGCCGTCCCGATGGCCGCCAGCAGCGGCCACCAGCCGTCGGTGGGCAGGCGCAGCAGGTGCAGCGGGCGCGCGTCGACGATGCTGGTGACCAGCGTCTCGCGGCCGCCGAGGGCGGTGCCAGGCAGCCAGTGCCGCCCCTCCTCGACCTCCCGCGGGAGCGACGGCTGCTCCCACAAGGGCTCGCGCGACACCAGCTGCGGAATGCTGCGGACGCCGTACTCGCGCAACGGCAGCCATTCGAGCGTGCCGGCCCGCCACGGATTGCCGTGGTCCTTCTCCGGCCGTCGCAGCGTGCGCGCGGCATCGACGACGAACAGCAGCACGCCCGTGGCCAGCACGAAGGCGCCGACCGTGGACAACAGGTTGAGCGCGTTCCAGCCCAGATCGCCCGGGTAGCTGTGGACACGCCGCGGCATGCCCAGCAGGCCCGCGATGTGCATCGGGAAGAAGGCCAGGTTGAAACCGCCGAACATCAGCCCGAAGACCCAGCGGCCCCAGCGCTCCGAGAGGCAATGGCCGTTGAACACCGGCGCCCAGTAGTAGAAGCCCGCGAACAGCGGGAACACCATGCCGCCGATCAGCACGTAGTGCAGATGGGCGACGATGAAGGAGCTGTCGTGCGCCTGCCAATCGAAGGGCAGCACCGCCACCATCACGCCGGTGAGGCCGCCCAGCACGAAGATGAAATGAAAGCCCAGCAGGAACAGCGTGGGCGCGTTGGGCCGCACCTCGCCGCGCCAGAACGTCGCGATCCAGGCGAACACCTGTACGCCGCTGGGGAGCGCGACCAGGAAGCTCGCGGCCGAAGTCACCGTCATCGCCAGGTCGCCCACGCCCGCGGCGAACATGTGGTGGATCCAGAGCGCGAAGCTCACGAGCCCGACGCCGGCGAGTGCGGCCACGATCGCCCGGTGGGCCACCAGCGGGGTGCCCGCGAGCGCCGGGATCATCATCGAGACCATGCCCGCGGCGGGCAGGAAGATGATGTAGACCTCCGGATGCCCGAAGAACCAGAACAGGTGCTGCCACAGCAAGGGATCGCCGCCGCGCCCGGCGATGAAGAAGGGCCAGTCGAAGGCGCGCTCTATCTCCAGCAGCGTGGTCGCGGCGATCACCGCAGGAAAGGCGAAGACGATCATCAGCGCCGTCACCAGCATGGCCCAGGCGAAGATCGGCATGCGCATCAGCGTCATGCCTGGCGCGCGCGTGAACAGGATGCCGACGATGAGCTCGATGGCGCCCGCGATGGCCGAGATCTCGATGAAGCCGATGCCCAGCAGCCACCAGTCAGCGCCGCGCCCGGGCGAGAACTCCTTGCCGGTGAGTGGCGGGTACATGAACCAGCCGCCATCGGGCGCCTCGCCGAAGAACAGGGTGCAGAAGAAGACCAGTCCGCCGATCGCATAGGCCCAGAAGGCATAGGCCGACAGCCACGGAAAGGGCAGGTCGCGCGCGCCCAGCATGCCCGGCAGCAGGTAGACCGCCACCGCCTCGACGATCGGCACGGCGAACAGGAACATCATCACCGTGCCGTGCATGGTGAAGAGCTGGTTGTAGGTCCGCACATCGACCAACGCGTTGTCGGGCACTGCAAGCTGCGCGCGCATCACCAGCGCGAGCACACCGGCCAGCACGAAGAAAAGCATCGCGGTCGCGATGTAGTACACGCCGATGCGCGTGTTGTTGACGGCCGAGAGCGCCCGCCAGCCCTGCGGCGCCTGCCAGGCGCGCTCGAGCGCCTGGCGCTCGCCCGCGGGCCGGGGCAGGGCGGATGGCAGCTCGCTCATTTCAGCTGCGCCAGCCAGGCGGAAATGGCCTGCAGGCTGGTCTCGTCGATGCGCTCGTGCGACGAAGGCATGCGTGCGCCGGGCTTCAGTTGCTGCGTGTGCGCCACCCAGCGCGCCAGGCCCTCGGCGTCGTTCGGCATGAGGCCGGCGCCCAGGTACAGGCGGCTGCCCACGTGGGTGAGGTCCGGGCCCAGGCGGCTTTCCTCGCTCACGCCGCGCACGGTATGGCAGGCATTGCAGCGGTGCGCGAGGAAGGCATCCCGTCCGCGCTCGAGCGCGGGCGTGGCCGGCGGCGCGGCCGGCCGTGCCTGCGCCGCGAGCCAGGCATCGAAGACCGCGGGCGGCTCGGCCACCACCTGCAGCGCCATGCGCGTATGTTGGTCGCCGCAATACTCTGCACAGGCGCCGCGCCAGGTTCCGGGGCGATCGGCCTGCAGCTGCAGGTGCTGCATGCGGCCCGGCACCATGTCCATCTTGCCGCCGAGCGCCGGCACCCAGAAGCTGTGGATCACGTCGGCGCTGGCGAGCGCAAAGTACACCGGCCGGCCGACCGGAATGCGCAGCTCGTTCGCGCCCGCGACCTCCCGGCCCGTGGCCGGGTCGCGGTAGCGCAGCTCCCACCACCACATGTGGCCGGTGACGGCCACGATCAGCGCATCCCTGGGCGGCGCCACGCGCCAGGGCGGCTTGTGCCATTCGCTGTAGACGAAAAGGGCGGCGAGCACGGCGCCCGGGAAGGCCAGGCCGCCGCCGAGCACCCACCAGCGCGCATTCACCCGTCCGCGGCGGCGGCGGACCGCGAGCGCGAGCAGCGCCATCACGCCGACGAAGATCAGCGCCGCGCCCGCGACGAGCACGCCGGTCACGCCGAGCAGCGTCTCGGCCACAGGGCCGGCCACGTGCAGGGCGGACTGTGCGCGGTCGCTGCTCATTCGAGCGCCAGCAGATAGGCCGCCATGTCGCGTGCCTGATCGGCCGGGACGCCCATGGCCGGCATGAGGGTGTCGGGCACCAGCGCCTTCGGCTGGACGATCCACCGCGCCAGCGTGTCGGGGCGGTTCGGCACCTCCCCGGCGATGTAGCTGCGATGGCCGAAGCCCGCGAGCGCAGGTCCGACGCCGCCGCGGGCCGCCGGCACCTCAGGTATGGCGTGACAGCTGCCGCATTGGTATTGGGCCAGCAGCGCCTGTCCGCGGAGCACCTGCGCGCGTGGGGCATCGGCGTAGGGCAGCCGGCTTTCGCCGACGCAGCCGGTTGCGAGCGCCAGCGGGACCAGCGCCAGCAGCAGCGCGGTCCGTGGGCCGGGGCGGTCCAGCGGGAGGGCCATGGCCGGGATTGTGCGGGCGCGAATGCGCGCTGCGCCGACAGGGGGGCGCTGTTGCGCGTCGGACAATGCCGCCAGAACATGGGAATCCTCAAGACCGTTCTACTGACGTCGGCGGTGCTCGGCCTTGCCGCCGCGGCCGGCGCGGCGGCCGTGGTGTATGGCGGCCTCTACAACGTGGCGGCGACTTCCCAGCACACCCAGCCGGTGCATACGCTGCTCGAGATCGCGATGCGCCAATCGGTCCGGCTGCGTGCCCGCGCCATCGAGGTGCCGCGGCTCGACGACCCGCAACTGGTGCTGCGCGGCGCGGCCTGCTTCCGCGACAAGTGCCAGCAATGCCACGGCGGGCCGGGGGTGGCGCAAGGCGACATCGGCAAGAGCATGCAGCCGCTGCCCGGCCCGCTCGTGGACGCACGCCACCACTGGAAGGCGCGAGAGCTCTACTGGGTAACGAAGCACGGCATCAAGATGAGCGGCATGCCGGCGTGGGAATACCGCCTGGCGGAGCAGGACCTGTGGGCGGTGGTCGCCTTTCTCGAGCGGATGCCCGACCTGACGGCGCGGGAGTATGCCGAACAGACGGGGAGGCAGGCCACCTGCGGCCCGGGCGAAGCGACGGTGGCCGGCACGCCAGGCGACGCGCGGCGCGGCGCGCGGGCGCTGCACCAGTACGCGTGCAATGCCTGCCACAGCATCCCCGGCATCACCGGGTCTTCGGTCCATGTCGGCCCGCCACTCGATGGCATCGCCCGCCGCACGATGATCGGCGGCCGCCTCGCCAACACGCCCGACAACATGGTGCGCTGGCTGCGCCGCACGCACGAGGTCGATCCACGCACCGCGATGCCGGAGATGGGCCTGACCGAGCAGGACGCGCGCGACATCGCCGCCTATCTGTCGACGCTCGATTGAATTCGCGGCTTGCCGGCCGGGCGGCCGTCGAGCGCGATCAGGTCGTGTAGTCGCCGCTGGCTTCGGGCTGGAACAGGATCTCGGCCACTTGCGCGCGGCCCTCGGCGCCGCCGGGCAAGGTCCAGTTCGCCGTGGCGCCCAGGCGCAGGCCGATCAGGCTGATGCCCACGGGCGACAGCACCGAGACGAAGCCCGATGCAGGCTCCGCGTCCTGCGGATAGCACAGCGTCAGCTTGCGGCGCTCGCCCGTGTGGGCGTCCACCAGCGTCAGCTGCGAATACATGGTCACGATGTCGGCCGGAACCTCGCGCGAGCGGATCACATCGGTGGAGTCGAGCAGCGCCTCGAGCACCGGATGGTGCGGGGAGTTGTCGAGCAGCTTGGACAGGCGGGCGTGATCGAGTTCGGTGAGCACGCGCTCGCCGAGAAGAAGCGTGGTGGACATGAAGCACTCCAAATGGCGGCGCGCCGTGCAAGGCAAAGACGCTCGCGAATGCGCGGGGCGGGTGCCCGGCGATCGATGGTTTGCGCTACAGAAGAGAGAAGGGGGATCGCCGGGCGGGGGAGGGTGCGGCCGGCACGCGCTGCTGGCCGGACGGCATGGCGGCCTCGACGCGGGCCACCCGCGCCCGAAGCACGGGCGCGCGCATGGGCGTGGCAGCGTCGAGGTGGGTGCGGGCGAGGGCCGGGAAGCGCATCGCGCCATTCTAGGCCGGGTGCCAGCGGGTCGCCGCGCCGGCACGCACCAACCCGGACATTCGTGCGCCATTGCCGCGCACGGGCTCGTTGCGCAGCGAACGATCGATCCAGTTCCGTGCGGAAAAGGGGGCAACCCCCCCTTCAAGAACGGCTACGGGCGTTGGCACGGTTGTTGCTCGATTTCCTTCACTGTTCCGCCGGCACCGTTGTCGCGGAAATCGCAGTGCCTCCGCTAATGACGGCGGGAGCCGAGCGAATCGACAGCAATGACGCTGCCGGTCCATCTGTTCCAACCCGTTTTCGCATCTGTTCGATGCGGTGGCCTGCTTTCGACTGCCTGTGTCACGGCGCGTGTCGAATGCCTGCTCTCCTATCCGAGCGGACGCGTGCAGGAATCTCAAATGAAAATCGCACTGATCGGCCACGGCATGGTGGGCCACAAGTTTCTGGAGCAACTCGACGAGCTCGGCCTGGCGGATGCGCAGGTCACGGTGCTTTGCGAGGAGCCTCGCCCGGCCTATGACCGGGTGCACCTGTCCGAGTTCTTCTCCGGCAAGACGGCGGATGACCTGTCGCTGGTCGAGCCGGGCTTCTTCGAGCGCACCGGCTTCACGCTGCGCCTGGCCGCCCGGGCGGTCGCCATCGAGCGCCGCAACAACACGGTGACCACGGCCGACGGCGAGGTGGTGCCCTACGACAAGCTGGTGCTGGCCACCGGCTCGGCCCCCTTCGTGCCCTCGGTGCCCGGGCGCGACCGGCCGCATTGCTTCGTCTATCGCACCATCGAAGACCTGGAGGCCATGAAAGCCAGCGGTGCCCGCTCGAAAAGCGGCGTGGTCGTGGGTGGCGGCCTGCTCGGCCTGGAATGTGCCAAGGCCCTGCGCGACATGGGCCTGGAGACGCACGTGGTGGAGTTCGCGCCGCGCCTGATGGCGCTGCAGGTCGACGAAGGCGGCGGGCGCGCACTGCGCAACAGCATCGAGGCGTTGGGCCTGCATGTGCACACCGGCCGCAACACGGTGGAGATCGTCGACGGCGCGACCGCGCGGCATCGGATGGTGTTCGCCGACGGCACCTACCTGGAGACCGACATGATCGTGTTCTCCGCCGGCATCCGGCCGCGCGACGAGCTGGCGCGCCAGTCGTTGCTGGCGATCGGCCCGCGCGGCGGCATCGCGATCGACAGCCACTGCCGCACCAGCGACCGCGACGTCTACGCGATCGGCGAGTGCGCCTCGTGGAACGAGCAGACCTTCGGCCTGGTCGCACCGGGCTACGAGATGGCCCGCGTCGCCGCGAAGCAGCTCGCCGGGCAGGACGACGCCGCCTTCACCGGCGCGGACATGAGCACCAAGCTCAAGCTGATGGGTGTCGACGTGGCCAGCATCGGCGACGCGCACGGCAAGACGCCGAAGTCGCGCGCCTGCCAGTACATCGACGAGCGCAAGCAGGTCTACAAGAAGATCGTGGTGAGCGAAGACGGCAAGCAGTTGCTGGGTGCGGTGCTGGTCGGCGATGCATCCGAATACGGCACGCTGCTGCAGATGGCGCTCAACGGCATCGCGCTGCCGCCCGAGCCGGAGTTCCTGATCCTGCCGTCGAGCGACGGCAAGGCCAAGCCGGGCCTGGGGGTCGACGCGCTGCCCGACAGCGCGCAGATCTGCTCCTGCAACAACGTGACCAAGGGCCAGATCTGCGCCGCCGTCGGCGACGGCGCCTGCACCGTCGCCGAGATGAAGGCCTGTACCAAGGCCGGCGCCACCTGTGGCGGCTGCTCCACGCTGGTCGGCCAGGTGATGAAGGTCGAGATGGCCAGGCGCGGCATGGCGGTGAACAACCACCTCTGCGAGCACTTCCCCTATTCGCGGCAGGAGCTCTACCACCTGATCCGCGTCGACGAGATCAAGAGCTTCGACGACCTGCTCGCCCGGCACGGCAAGGGCCTGGGCTGCGACATCTGCAAGCCGACCGCCGCGAGCATCTTCGCCTCCTGCTGGAACGAGTTCGTGCTGAAGAAGAACCTGGCGAGCCTGCAGGACAGCAACGACTACTTCCTCGGCAACATCCAGAAGGACGGCAGCTACTCGGTCGTCCCGCGCATGCCGGGCGGCGAGGTCACCCCCGAAGGCCTGATCGCGGTGGGCCAGGTCGCAAAGAAGTACGGCCTCTACACCAAGATCACCGGCGGCCAGCGGGTGGACCTGTTCGGCGCCCGGGTCGAGCAGTTGCCGCTGATCTGGGAAGAACTGATCGCCGCCGGCTTCGAATCGGGGCATGCGTACGGCAAGTCGCTGCGCACGGTGAAAAGCTGCGTCGGCTCGACCTGGTGCCGCTATGGCGTGGACGACAGCGTCGGCCTCGCGGTCGAGCTGGAGAACCGCTACAAGGGCCTGCGCGCGCCGCACAAGATCAAGTTCGGCGTTTCCGGCTGCACCCGCGAATGTGCCGAGGCCCAGGGCAAGGACGTCGGCATCATCGCCACCGACAAGGGCTGGAACCTCTACGTCTGCGGCAATGGCGGCATGAAGCCGCGCCATGCCGAGCTGATCGCCGTAGACCTCGGCAAGGCCGAACTGATCCGGCTGATCGACCGCTTCCTGATGTTCTACGTACGCACGGCCGATCGCCTGCAGCGCACCAGCACCTGGCGCGAAAACCTGGAGGGCGGGCTCGACTACCTCAAGAACGTGCTGATCGACGACAGCCTCGGCCTGGCCGCCGAACTGGAAGCGCAGATGCAGCACGTGGTCGACACCTACCAGTGCGAATGGAAGACCGCGGTGAACGACCCGGCCACGCGCCAGCGCTTCCGCTCCTTCGTCAACAGCGAGAAGCCCGACGAGCACATCGTCTTCGTGAACGAACGCGGCCAGATCCGGCCGGCCCGGACCGAGGAACGCACCGACGCCGCCACGGCCTGAATCCTTCGAGGAAATTCCCCATGACCACCGACACCCTTCACTGGACCGCAGTCTGCGCGGCCACCGACATCCTGCCCGACACCGGCGTCTGCGCGCTGGTCGAAGGCGTCCACGTCGCGATCTTCCACGTCGCGAAGGCGCAGCAGTTCTTCGCCATCGACAACGTCGACCCGAAGGCGCAGGCCAGCGTGCTGTCGCGCGGCCTGGTCGGGAGCGTGGGCGACCGCGTCGTGGTCGCTTCACCGCTCTACAAGAACCACTTCGACCTGCGCAGCGGCGAGTGCCTCGAAGCGCCGGAGCACTCGGTGCGGGCGCATGCGGTGCGTGTCGAGGACGGCCGCGTGCACGTCGCGCTGGGCTGACCCGGCATCCCCTTCTCCTTGCCTTCTCTTTTCAGGAATCCCATGGCCTACCTCGCACCCAACGAATTCGTCACCAAGATGGTCGACGCCGGCGAATCCAAGCTCCTGATGTCGACCCGCGACACGCTCATCCGCTCCTACATGGCCGGTGCCATCCTGGCACTCGCCGCGGCTTTCGCGGTGAGCGTGACCGTCAACACGGGCAATGCGCTGGTCGGCGCGATGCTGTTTCCGGTCGGCTTCATCATGCTGTACCTGATGGGATTCGACCTCCTGACCGGCGTGTTCACGCTGGTCCCGCTCGCCGTGTTCGACAAGCGGCCCGGCGCCACCTGGAGCGGCGTGATGCGCAATTGGAGCCTGGTGTTCGTCGGCAACTTCGCGGGTGCCCTCACGGTGGCGGTGTTCATGGCCATCATCTTCACTTTCGGCTTCAGCGAAGCGCCCAATGCGATCGGCCAGCGGCTCGGCACCATCGGCGAGGGGCGCACCGTCGGCTATTCGGCGCACGGCGCCGCCGGCATGCTGACGCTGTTCATTCGCGGTGTGATGTGCAACTGGATGGTGTCCACCGGTGTCGTCGCGGCGATGATGTCCACCACCGTTTCCGGCAAGGCCATCGGCATGTGGATGCCGATCATGGTGTTCTTCTACATGGGCTTCGAGCATTCGATCGTCAACATGTTCCTCTTCCCCACCGGCCTGATGCTGGGCGGCAAGTTCACGCTGATGGACTACCTGATCTGGAACGAGCTTCCCACGGTGATCGGCAATCTCGTGGGCGGTTTGACCTTCGTCGGCGCCACGCTCTACTCGACGCACTACAAGACAGCAGCAAAGCGCGTGCTGAGCTGATCGGTCTGGCGTGGGCCACACCATGCGCGTGACGCTCGGCCAGCATTCGCTGGCCAAGCCCGAGTCGGTCAACCAGGATTTCCACGGCGCCATGCTCCCCACGGGGGCGCTGCAGTTCTCGAAGGGCATCGCGGTGGCGATCGCCGACGGCATCGGGTCCAGCCGGGTCAGCCAGGTGGCCAGCGCCGCGGCCGTCCGCGGGTTCCTCGAGGACTACTATGCCACCTCGGAGGCCTGGTCGGTGCGCCGCGCGGCCCAGCGGGTGCTGGACGCCACCAACTCCTGGCTGCATGCGCAGACGATGCGCAGCGACGCGCGCTTCGACAAGGACAGCGGCTATGTCTGCACCTTCAGTGCGCTGATCCTCAAGGGACGCGAACTGCACCTGCTGCATGTCGGCGATGCGCGCGTCTATCGCCTGCATCCGCAGGCACTGGAGCAACTCACGGAAGACCATCGCGTCCACCTGTCGTCGGCCCAGTCGTACCTGGGACGCGCTCTCGGCGCCGGGCCCCATGTGGAGATCGACTACCGCTGCTGGGACGCCGAGGCCGGCGAGATCTACATGCTGGCGACCGATGGCGCCTACGCCCACCTCGATGCGCAGCAGGTGCACGATGCGCTCGGCCGATGCGGCGACGACTTCGACGAGACCGCGCGATTGCTCGCGTCGGCGGCGCGCGCGAGGGGGAGCGACGACGACTGCACGGTCCAGCTCCTGCGCATCGACGAGCTGCCGCCGGCCGATGCATCTCGACTGCTGCTGCAGCGCGAAAGCCTGGCGATCCCGCAACCGCTCGCCCCGCGCGCCCGCTTCGAGGGCTTCGTCGTGGTGCGCGAACTGCACATCAGCGCGCGCAGCCATGTGTACCTGGCGGTCGATGAGGCCACCGGTCGGCAGGTGGTCCTGAAGCTTCCTTCGATCGACCTGCGCGAGGACACGGAATACCTCGACGGCTTCGTCCTCGAGGAATGGGTGGCGCGGCGCATCAACAGTCCACATGTGCTCAAGGCCAGTCCGATCGACCGGACGCGCACGCACCTGTACGTGGCGATGGAATACGTCGACGGCCAGACGCTGGCGCAGTGGATGGTCGACCATCCGCATCCCACGCTCGACCAGGTGCGGGGCATCGTCGAGCAGTTGGCCAAGGGGCTCCAAGCGCTCCATGGGCGGGAGATGCTGCACCAGGACATGCGTCCGGAGAACGTCATGATCGACCGCACCGGCACGGTCAGGATCATCGACCTCGCGTCGACCCACGTCGCGGGGCTGGCCGACAGCGCAGCGAAGCGCCGTGCGCACGCGATCGCCGGCACCTTGCAATACACGGCGCCCGAATACTTCATCGGGGAGGGCGGCAGCACTCGCTCGGACCTGTTTTCGCTGGCGGCGATGGCCTACCAGATGCTCACCGGGCGGTTGCCTTACGGATTGCAGGTCACGCGAGCGCGGTCGTCGCGGGACGTGGCCCGGCTTCGCTATGCGCCGCTGCGCCAGTATCGGCCGGAGTTGCCGGCCTGGGTCGATGCCGTCCTGCAGAAGGCGCTGCATCCGCAGCCGGCGAAAAGACAGGAAGCGGTGTCCTTGTTCGCGCACGACCTCAAGGCGCCGGGGCCCGAGTTCCTTCGGCAGCGGACGCCGCCGATCATCGAGCGGCATCCGGTACGTTTCTGGCAGTGGACGACGATGCTGCTGGGCATCGTGGTCATCGTGCTGCTGGGGCTGCGCATCCTGGGGCGCTGAAGAGGGTGGGCGCGGCGGAGGGGAGCCGTGGAGCGGGTGAAGGGAATCGAACCCTCGTATGAAGCTTGGGAAGCTGCCGTTCTACCATTGAACTACACCCGCAGCAGACGCGGATTCTAGCGCGCGTCGCATCGAAGCGGACAAGTTCAAACGACGCCCTGCGCCAGCATCGCGTCCGCCACCTTGACGAAGCCCGCGATGTTCGCGCCATCCACGTAGTTGACGGTCCCGTCGGCCTGGGAGCCATGCTGCACGCAGGTCTGGTGGATGCCCACCATGATGTCGTGCAGGCGGCGGTCAACCTCCTCGCGCGGCCACGACATGCGCATCGCGTTCTGGCTCATCTCCAACCCCGACGTCGCCACGCCGCCGGCATTGCTGGCCTTGCCCGGTGCGTAGAGCACGCCGGCATCCTGCAGCCGCTTGATCGCGTCCATCGTCGTCGGCATGTTGGCACCTTCGGCGACGCACTTGACGCCATTCGCCACCAGCATGGCCGCATCGTCGGCGCCCAGTTCGTTCTGCGTGGCGCAGGGCAGGGCGACATCGACCGGCACGACCCACGGCTTCGTGCCGGCCCTGAAGTTGGTCTTGGTGCGCTCTGCGTAGTCGCTCACCCGGCCGTAGAGGTGGTTCTTGACCTCCATCAGCTCGGCGAGCTTTGCGGGAGTGAAGCCGTCCTCGTCGATCACGGTGCCGCTGGAGTCGGACACGGTCACCACCTTCGCGCCCATTGCCATGGCCTTC
Organism: Variovorax sp. RA8; assembly: GCF_901827175.1. Taxonomy (NCBI): domain Bacteria; kingdom Pseudomonadati; phylum Pseudomonadota; class Betaproteobacteria; order Burkholderiales; family Comamonadaceae; genus Variovorax; species Variovorax sp. RA8. Next base: position 3,276,420 of record NZ_LR594662.1, read on the forward strand.
TGCACTGCGTATTGCGCGACGTTGCCCGATCCCGAGACGCTGACGCGCAGCCCTTCGAAACTGCGGCCGGCGCGCTTGAGCATCTCCTCGGCGAAGTACACCGTGCCGTAGCCCGTGGCCTCCGGGCGGATGAGCGAGCCGCCGAAGCTCAGGCCCTTGCCGGTGAACACGCAGTCGGCGCGGTTGCTGAGCTTCTTCATCATGCCGGCCATGAAGCCGACCTCGCGGCCGCCCACGCCGATGTCGCCGGCCGGCACGTCGGTGTCGCTGCCCACATGGCGGAACAGTTCAGTCACCAGCGCCTGGCAGAAGCGCATGACCTCGCCCGGGCTCTTGCCCTTGGGATCGAAGTCCGAGCCGCCCTTGCCACCGCCCATGGGCAGCGTGGTCAGCGCGTTCTTCAGCGTCTGCTCGAACGCGAGGAACTTGAGGATCGACAGGTTCACCGACGGATGGAAACGCATGCCGCCCTTGTAGGGGCCCACCGCCGAGCTGTGCTGGATGCGGTAGCCCCGGTTGACCTGCACGTCGCCGTGATCGTTGGTCCACGCGATGCGGAACATCACGATGCGCTCGGGTTCGATCAGCCGTTCGAGCAATCCATGCTCCGCATACTTGGGGTGGGCCGCAATGAAGGGCCAGAGGCTCTCCATGACTTCCGCCACCGCCTGCAGGAACTCCGGCTGTCCTGGGTTGCGGCTGGCGACATGGTCGAGGAAGTCATGTACCGAGGTGTGTCTCATCTGCTAGCTGCTCCTTGCGAATTCGAGTCAAACGCATATTGTGCGTTGCTCGCTCGCCCAGGTGTCTCGGGGCACAACATCCGCTCATGCTGCCTGCGGTCGTCCGCGAACTCGCCCGTGAACGGCAGCAACGCGCTGATCCGCCTACGGAAACTTCACCACCGGCCCTTGCGCCTTCTGCCCCGGCGGTACATACGCCGGCGCCGGCGAGCCGCCGGGCCCCAGCGAGCGGGTGAATGCATAGATGGCCTTCAGCTCGGCATCGCTCATCGCGCGCACGTTGAACCAGGGCATGGGCGGCCTCGGCTCCATGTGGCGCGCGTGGTGCAGCCATTGCCGCTCGCTCATGTTGGCCATCATGAGGCGCAGGTTGGTCGCATAGGTCGTGCCCCACGGGCCCGCCCAGCCCAGGCCGTCACCCGTCAGCCAGAGCTTCTCGTCGACCTGCCCGTTCTTCTGCGCGTAGCCGGGCGTGTGGCAGTCGTTGCACCCGGCGATGCGGACCAGGTGGCGGCCGCGTTGCAGCTGGCTGCCGCCCGGTTCGGGCGGCCCGGCCAGGGCAGGGGTGGAGGCGAGGGCGGTCAAGGCTGCAGCGGCGAGTATCCGGGACGGGGTCATGGGGCACTCCTTCCGTGGGTGTGGAGGAACATCACTTCTTCGCGCCTGCCCGGGGCGCCAGCCCGCCCGGCGCTGCGGCCTCGACGAGCGCCCGGATGGCCCAGCGCCTGGACTTGAGGGCCTCGGCATCGTCGAGCCGGAGCACGTCCTTGAAGACCATCATCGCTTCCGGCCCGACCACCAGCGCGAGCGCATGCTTGAGGCGCTTGAGCGCCGCCGGCTTGAAGCGGTCGCGGGCCGGACCGAGCGCGGCTTCGATCAGGGGCGTGCGGCGGTTCTGTCGCAAGGGCATCTGCGCGTCGATCTCGCCGCGCGCGCTGCGCTCCAGCGACTGCGCCAGCATCATCCGAAGGGGCGCCTCGTTGGCCGCGATCATGGTGTGCAGGGCACGGTCGACGTGCTCGAGGCGCGCGACGACGTCGTCGGGCGGTGCACCGCGCAGCGCGTCTTCGGTGAGCGGCGTCTCGATGTCGATCGACGCTTCGAGGTACAGCGCTTCCACGTTGGGGAAGTAGCGGTAGGCGGTGGCGCGCGACACCAGGGCCTGCTCGGCGATCTGCTCCAGCGTCGGCCGGCTCCCCTGCTGGCTCAGCTGTGCGGCGGCCTCCAGCAGGGCCTTGCGGGTGCGCTCCTTCTGCCGCGCGCGGCCCTGTTGTCCGGCCATGCTCAAGCCGCCGGGGGCAACTGGCGCAGGATGGCACCCATGTCGACCCAGACGTTCTCCCTGCGGATGTCGCCGCTGTCCGCGAACTCGATGACGTGCAGCAGGCGGAAGGCGAGCGGGCGGTCGCGGCCTTCCAGGCCGAACGGGCGGCCCGGCGCCTTGCCGCTCCACAGCGAGTCGTCGACCATGAAGTTGTCGCCGTACAGGCGGCGCAGCGACTGAACCTTGCCTTCCGACAGGTCGGCGAACAGCGCTTCGTAGAAAGGACGCGTGGCATCGCGGCCCTGGCTGGGCCCGCTGGGCCAGCCGACCACGTCGTGCTCCACGTCGGCGGCGAGCGTGGCCAGCACGCCCTCCACGTTGTCCTGGGCTTCGAAGCCGAAATGCTCGTCGAGCTTGCGATCCATCTCTCTGCGGGTCATGGCCATGGCGGTCCTCCGGAGGTTGGTGCGTCTCCATCATAATGAGACAAAAATCTCATTACAAGAGGTTTGTCTCATCATTTCAGACCGGCATGGCGGCACTTGCACCCCGGGCTCCGGAATCAGGGGCGCCCGACCCGGCGATGCCGCCGCCGCAACAGCAGCGCATAGACACCCACGTTCAGCAGCGTGACCAAGACACCCACGCCGATCTCCAGCTCGCGCGTGAAGCCCTCTGGATAGATCAGGCCGGGCAGGTAATGCTGCACGAAGCCGCCCTGGTAGCCGGCCTGGCCGGCGGCACGGCGCAGCGAGTTCTCCAGCGGCGTGAGCGGGCAGACCCCGCCGGCCCACGAGATCCAGGCGGCCCAGGCCACGGCCGGCAGGTGCAGCAGCGCCGCCAGCGGCCAGCGCCACACCAGCGCGCCGCCGCCCACGACAAAGAGGATGAAGAGGCCGTGCAGCAGCAGCACGCCGTCTGCGAGCAGGCGGGGGGTCATGGGCGCGAGGGTCGCACGGGCGCGGCCTTTCGGCAAAGGCGCCCCGCATGGCCTTGGGGGCGGCAAGGGCGGGCCAAACCTATAATCGACGGCTCAGCAGATCAATGGTCAGGTGGGTTCGATGCAGGGGCTGCCCGCAGCCGGCCGCCTCCCTCAGAACTCCAATCCCAAGATGAGCCAGCCCACCTTCAGCGTCGCGGACATCCGCAAGTCCTTCCTCGATTTCTTCGCCTCCAAGGGTCATACCGTGGTGCCGTCGAGCTCGCTGGTGCCGGGCAACGATCCGACCCTGATGTTCACCAACTCCGGCATGGTGCAGTTCAAGGACGTGTTCCTCGGCACCGACAAGCGCCCCTACGTGCGCGCCGCCTCGGTGCAGGCCTGCCTGCGTGCCGGCGGCAAGCACAACGACCTGGAGAACGTGGGCTACACCGCGCGCCACCACACCTTCTTCGAGATGCTGGGCAACTGGAGCTTCGGCGACTATTTCAAGCGCGATTCGCTGAGCTGGGCCTTCGAGCTGCTGACGCAGGTCTACAAGCTGCCGGCCGAGCGCCTGTGGGCCACGGTCTACCAGGAGGACGACGAGGCCTACGACATCTGGACCAAGGTCATCGGCCTGCCGCCCGAGCGCGTGGTGCGCATCGGCGACAACAAGGGCGGGCGCTACATGTCCGACAACTTCTGGATGATGGCCGACACCGGCCCCTGCGGCCCCTGCTCCGAGATCTTCTACGACCACGGCCCCGAGGTCGCGGGCGGCCCGCCCGGCTCGCCCGATGAAGACGGCGACCGCTACATCGAGATCTGGAACAACGTGTTCATGCAGTTCGACATGCAGCCCGACGGCAGCGTCAGGCCGCTGCCCGCGCCCTGCGTCGACACCGGCATGGGCCTGGAGCGCCTGGCCGCGATCCTGCAGCACGTGCACAGCAACTACGAGATCGACTTGTTCGACCGGCTGGTCAAGGCCGCTTCGCGGGAGACCGGCGAGAAGGACCTGCACAACAAGAGCCTGCGCGTGATCGCCGACCACATCCGCGCCACCGCCTTCCTGGTGGCCGACGGCGTGATCCCCTCCAACGAGGGCCGCGGCTACGTGCAGCGCCGCATCGTGCGCCGCGCCATCCGCCACGGCTACAAGCTGGGGCAGAAGAAGCCCTTCTTCCATAAGCTGGTGCCCGAGCTGGTGGCGCTGATGGGCGAGGCCTACCCGAAGCTGGTGGCCGACGAGCAGCGCATCACCGAGACGCTGAAGGCCGAGGAGGAGCGCTTCTTCGAGACGCTCGCCAACGGCATGGAGATCCTCGACGCGGCCCTGGCCGGCGGCGCCAAGGTACTGCCGGGCGAAGTGGCCTTCAAGCTGCACGATACCTACGGCTTCCCGCTCGATCTGTCGGCCGATGTCTGCCGCGAGCGCGGCGTGGAGGTCGATGCCGCCGGCTTCGATGCCGCAATGGAAAAGCAGAAGGCCGCCGGCCGCGCCGCCGGCAAGTTCAAGATGGAGCGCGCCGTCGAGTACGCGGGCGCGGCCAACGCCTTCACCGGCTATGAGCACCTGGAAGAGAAGGCCCGCGTGCTCGCCCTCTACGTCGAGGGCGCACCGGCACAGGAACTGAAGGAAGGCCAGCCCGGCATCGTGGTACTCGACACCACGCCCTTCTATGCGGAGAGCGGCGGCCAGGTCGGCGACCAGGGCGTGCTGGTGGCCGAAGGCCTGCAGTTCGGCGTCGACGACACGCAGAAGATCAAGGCCGATGTCTATGGGCACCACGGCACGCAGACGCAGGGCACGCTCAAGGTGGGCGACACGGTCACGGCCCGCGTCGACACGGCGCTGCGCGCCGCCACCATGCGCAACCACAGCGTGACCCACCTGATGCACAAGGCCCTGCGCGAGGTGCTGGGCGGGCACGTGCAGCAGAAGGGCTCGCTGGTCGATGCCGGGAAGACCCGCTTCGACTTCGCGCACAACGCGCCCGTGACGCTGGCGCAAATCATCGAGATCGAGCGCCGCGTCAACGCCGAGATCCTGGCCAACCAGGCCACGCAGGCCCGCGTGATGGACATGGACTCGGCCCAGCAGACCGGCGCCGTCATGCTCTTCGGCGAGAAGTACGGCGAGACCGTGCGCGTGCTCGACATCGGCACGAGCCGCGAGCTGTGCGGCGGCACGCACGTGGCGCGCACCGGCGACATCGGCCTCTTCAAGATCGTGAGCGAGGGCGGCGTGGCCGCCGGCGTGCGCCGCATCGAGGCGGTGACCGGCACGAATGCGCTGGCCTACCTGCAGGAGCTCGAGGCCACGGTCAACAGCGTCGCCGCGACGCTCAAGACGCCAGTGCCCGAGGTGCAGCCGCGCCTGGTGCAGGTGCTGGAGCAGGTGCGCGCGCTGGAGCGCGAGGTCGGCGCGCTCAAGGGCAAGCTGGCTTCCTCCAAGGGTGACGAACTGCTGGCCCAGGCGGTGGAGGTCAAGGGCATCAAGGTGCTGGCCGCCAAGCTGGACGGCGCCGATGCCAAGACGCTGCGCGAGACCATGGACAAGCTGAAGGACAAGCTCAAGACCGCGGCCATCGTGCTGGCGGCGGTCGACGGCGCCAAGGTCCAGTTGGCGGCCGGCGTCACGGCCGACAGCATGGACAAGCTCAAGGCCGGCGAGCTGGTCAACTTCGTGGCGCAGCAAGTGGGCGGCAAGGGCGGCGGCAAGGCCGACATGGCCATGGCCGGCGGCACCGATGCGGCCGGGCTTCCGAAGGCGCTCGCCTCTGTGCAGGACTGGGTCGCGCAGCGGGCCTGACACCTGCCCAGCGAGGCCCGTCCGTGCCATAGTCGCGCGGATGCAAGGGGCTTTCCGGATCGATTTTTACTCTCTCGTGCCGCCGCAGGCGGCCGTCCCCGCCCATGGCTGAGGCCCCGCCGGTCGACGTCCTGGTGATGGGCGCGGGTGCCATCGGCTGCTACATCGGCGGCAGCCTCGCGTCCGAGGGCGTGCGGGTCCTCTTCGTCGGCCGTCCCCGCGTGCTCGAGGCGCTGGAGCGGCACGGCCTGCGGCTCAGCGACCTGGACGGCGGCGAGCGCTACATGCCGCCCGGCAGCCTGCGCGTGGCGGACCGGATTCCGCCCGGCGTGCGGCCGGGCCTGGTGCTGCTGACCGTGAAGAGCAGCGGCACCGCGCAGGCCGCGGCCGAGCTCGGCGAGGCGCTGCCGCCGGGCACGCCGGTGATCTCGCTGCAGAACGGCATCTCGAACGCCGCGACCGCGGCGCAGGTGGCGCCCCGGCTGCGGGTGCTGCCGGGCATGGTGCCGTTCAACGTGGCCGAGATCGGACACGGCGCCTTCCACCGCGGCACGGCCGGCCGCCTGGCCGCGCAGGACGACGCGCTGCTGCGGCCGTGGCTGGCCGTGTTCGACAGCGCCGGCGTGCCGATCGACCGGCACGCGAACATGCTGCCGGTGCAGTGGGGCAAGCTGCTGCTCAATCTCAACAATCCGATCAACGCGCTGTCCGGTCTGCCCCTGCGCCAGCAGCTGATGGACCGCGGCTACCGCCGCTGCCTCGCGGCCCTGATGGACGAGGCGCTGGAGGCGCTCAAATGGGCCCACATCAAGCCGGCGCAGTTGGCGGCGGTGTCGCCTCGCCGCATGCCCATGATCCTGCGCCTGCCCGATCCGCTGTTCAAGGTGGTCGCGGCGCGCATGCTGCGCATCGACGAGAAGGCGCGCTCCAGCATGGCGGACGACCTGGCAATGGGTCGCCGCACCGAGATCAATGAGCTGTGCGGCGAGGTGGTGCGGCTCGCGCGCTCGAACGGCGCCCGCGCCCCGCGAAGCGCAAAGATGGTCGAGCTGATCGAAGCGTGGCCCAGCCGGCCGCAACCGCTCTCGGCGCAGGAATTGATGTCTGCGCTGGGCCTGGCGCAGGGCGCAGACCATTCTCGAAAAGGCTAGGCGGCATGCACGTCCTGATCCTCGGCAGCGGCGTCATCGGCACCACGGTGGCCTACTACCTCGCCAAGGCGGGCCACGAGGTCACGGTGCTGGAGCGCCAGGACGGTCCGGCGCTGGAGACCAGCTACGCCAACGCGGGCGAGGTTTCGCCCGGCTACTCGGCGCCCTGGGCCGGGCCCGGCGTGCCGGCGAAGGCCGTCAAGTGGCTGCTGATGCGCCACAGCCCGCTGGTGGTCCGCCCCATGCTCGATCCGGCCATGTGGCGCTGGGGCATCGCGATGCTGTGCAACTGCACGCAGGCACGCTACGAGATCAACAAGAGCCGTATGGTGCGGCTGGCCGAGTACAGCCGCGATTGCCTGCGGCAGCTGCGCGCCGACACCGGCATCCGCTACGACGAGCGCTCGCTGGGCACGCTGCAGCTGTTCCGCACGCAGAAGCAGCTCGACGGCACGGGCAAGGACATCGAGATCCTCAAGGCCTACGGCGTGCCGTACCAGCTGCTCGACCGCGAGGGCTGCGTGCAGTACGAGCCGGCGCTGGCCGCCGTGCGGCACAAGTTCGTGGGCGGGCTGCGCCTGCCGGGCGACGAGACGGGCGACTGCTTCAAGTTCACCCGGGGCCTGGCGCGGCTGGCCGAGGCCGCGGGGGTGCGCTTCCGCTTCGGCGTGACCATCACCGACATCGCGTGCAATGCCGAGGGCGTGGCCGCGGTCCATACCGATGCCGGCCCCTTCCATGCCGACCGTTACGTCGTCGCGCTGGGCAGCTATTCGCCGCTCCTCCTGAAGCCGCTGGGCATCCGCTTGCCGGTGTACCCGGTCAAGGGCTTCTCGATCACCGTGCCGATCACCGATGCCGCGATGGCGCCCGAGTCCACGGTGATGGACGAGACCTTCAAGGTCGCGGTGACGCGCCTGGGCGAACGCATCCGCGTCGGCGGCACGGCGCAGCTCTCGGGCTACGACCTGCGCCTGAACGACCGCCGGCGCGACACGCTCGAGCACGTGGTCACCGACCTGTTCCCGGAGGCCGGCAGCGCCGAGGGGGCAGAGTTCTGGACCGGCCTGCGGCCGATGACGCCCGACGGCACGCCGCTTCTGGGCGCCACGCCGATTCCCAGGCTGCTGCTGGCGACCGGCCACGGCACGCTGGGCTGGACCATGGCCGCAGGCACGGGGCGAGTGGTGGCCGACCTGGTCGCCGGCCGTTCGCCCGAGATCGACATGGAAGGCCTGGGCCTCGACCGCTACGCCTGAGAAGGTGCGAACGCGCCCGCCGGCGCCACGGTCGCGCCCTGGATGCGGTGGCGCGCCAGCGCCTCGGCCACGAAGCCGCTGGCTTTCATCTCCTCGACGTAGGCGGAGAGCGCCGCGGCCGCTTCGGCGCCGCGCGAGGCCGGCGTGCCCATGGCCTGCTGGATCACCATGAAGCGCCCGGGCAGCAGGCGCAGGCCCGGCGCGCGCGCGGCCTCGGCCTCGAGCACCTGGCGGATGCCCGCGGCCACCTCGACCTCGCCCGCCTGCAGGCTGTCGAACACGCCCTGCGCACCCTGCACGCGCAACAGCTGCGCCTTGCCGATCTCGCGCGTGAGGAAGAGGTCGTAGGCGCTGCCGGCGCCGACCGCGATGCGGATGCCTTCGCGGTCCACCTCCTCGTTGCGCTGCAGGGCCGAGGCGGTCGGCACCAGGTAGCTGCCCTCGATCAGCACATAGGGCGCCGTGAAGCGCAGGCCCTCGCTGCGCGCCGGATCGATGGCGAAGAAGCCGAGGTCGGCCTTGTCGTTGCGCACCGCATCGACCGAGGCGGCAGCCTTCTCGAACACCAACAGCTCGACGGGCACGCCCAGGCGCTGCGCGAAGTTGCGCGCCAAGTCGACCGAGACGCCGACCGGTTCGCCGGTTGCGGCGTCCTTGTTCGCGAGGATCGGGTTGCCGAGGTTGATGGAGGCGCGCAGCACGCCGGTGGGCGTGAAGGCCCGGACGACCGGGGAGGGGAGGGAGGTGCTCATCGTCGCTTTCTTCGGTTGCGCCGCCCGCCGGGGTTCGCTTGGCGGCCGGCGGCTCGCCGAGTGTAAGTTGGCGATCGCCGGCGATGCGAGCTCCCTTGACCCCAGTTTGATCCGGTTGATGTAGATCTGTAGAATCAGATCAAACAGATCAGACAGATCAAGCGAGGCCTCCATGAGCACAAGCGATCTCACCGCCAAATTACAGGGCGACCTGCTGTCGCTGGAGCCCTATACCTCTGCACGGGCGGCTCGCAAGACCAGCGCGCGCAAGTTCCTGCTGGAGATCAAGGACGAGGCGATCTCGAAGGTGCTGCTGGCCTCGTTTCCGATGCTGGAACGCGCGCTGCTCGAGAAGACCGCCCAGGCTCGCGAACGCCGCATCGAGGCCGTGGTCGACTTCATGGCGGGGCAGATGGTGCTGCCCAGCGAGATCGACAGGGAGATGGCCCAGCGGCTCGCCAAGCGGCATGCCCGCGTGCTGAACGAATTCGGGTACTTCACGGCCGAGCAACTGGCCGACGCCAACCGCTCGCAGGCCAGCAGCCGCAGTGCACTGGTCGACAACTGGCGCAAGCGCCGCCAGGTATTTGCCGTGCCGCATCCCGACAAGAGCGCGCGCGAGCGCGACGTGTATCCCGCCTTCCAGTTCGAGGACCACAAGCCGATCAAGGCGGTGCAGGCCGTGCTGGAAGCCTTCGGCGATCGCCGGGCGCCCTGGAAGCTCGCGCTGTGGTTCACCTCGAACAACGGCTGGCTGCCCGACAGTGCGCGGCCGGTCGACCTGCTGGCATCGAATCCGCAGGCCGTGATCGAGGCGGCGCGGCGCGACGCGGAAGGGAGCGCGGCTTGAGTTGCCGCGCGCCGGTACCGCCCCTCGACCCTCTCTTCGATCGCTGGCCGGCCGGCGCGCTGATCCACGTCATCCACGACACGGCCTTCGCGCCGGAGAGCTTCAACCCCGGCGTCGATAGTGCCGGCACGTTGCGCAAGCCCACGCGCTTTGCGCCCATCCGCGATGCCAAGGGCCGGGTCGTGCCCTACCTCTACGGCGGTGCGACCTTGGACTGTGCGATCTTCGAGACGGTCTTTCACGACGTGCCGATCGACGCGCCCGACAAGTTCGTCGCCCTCGACGACTTCGCGCAGCGCGCCCATGGCCAGCTCGTGCCCCGCCGGGAACTCCTGCTCGTGGACCTGACGAGCGAAGGGCTGCACCGGCTCAAGGTTCCGAAGGAGGAACTCATCGCCAGCCCGGCACGCGACTACGTGGACACCGCCAGATGGGCAGAGGCGCTGCACCGCCAGTGCAAGGATGCCGATGGCCTGGTGTGGATGTCGCGCCAGCGCGATCGCGACAGGGCGTTGCTGCTCTTCGGCGACCGCGTGAAAGGCGTTCTTTCCGGAACGCGCGTCGGCGGGCCGCTGGCGCGCAACGATGCGTTGCGCCAGGCCATCGTGGCCGCGGCGCTGCGCGCCGGCATCGACGCGTCCTGAAGCTCAGGGCTCGGCCGCCGCCGGCTCCAGCCCGCACTTGACGTCGCATCCACGCACGTCAGGGTAACCGCGGCCGGATAAGGGGTTTATGCCTAGACAGCCCGTGCACTTCGGGATTATTCTTCGCCCGTTCGTTCCATTAATAAATCACTGTTTTACTAATGGAACAAAACAACCCCTTGTCCAATGCACGGATCGACACCACGATGATGAAGCCCACCCGTCGCCAGGCGCTCGCACTGGCCGTTTCCATTGCCGCCGCCGGCGCTGCCGCCCCGACCTGGGCGCAAGGCTATCCGGCCAAGCCGATCACCATCGTGGTTGCCTACCCGGCCGGCGGTGACACCGACGCCCTCGCGCGCCTGTTCGCCGAGAAGCTGGCCACGCGCATCGGCCAGCCGGTGGTGGTGGACAACCGGCCAGGCGCCAGCGGCGTGATCGGCAGCAGCTTCGTGGCCAAGGCTCCGGCCGACGGCTACACGCTGCTGCTGGCGCCCAGCACCTTCTCGATCGCGCAGCTGGTGTTGAAGACCGGCGGCAGCACGAGCTACGACGTACTCAACGGCTTCACGCCCATCGTGCAGGCCGGCACGCTGCCGCTGTTCCTGGTGGCGGGTTCGGCCTCCGGGTTCAAGAGCCTCAAGGACGTGCAGGCCAAGGGCCAGTCGCTCTCCTACGCCAGCCCGGGCAGCGGCTCGCCCATGCACATCCTCGGCGAGATGGTCAACAAGGCGGCGGGCATGAGCCTCGGCCATGTGCCTTACAAGGGCGTGGCGCCGGCGGTCAACGACGTGCTGGGCGGCCATGTGCCGCTGACCTACATCACCTACGGCCCCATCGCGCCGCACCTGGCCGGCGGCAAGATGCTGCCGCTCGCGATCGCCGACCGCGCCCGATCGCCGCTCGCGCCCAGCGTTCCCACGTTCGCCGAGCTGGGCTACAAGAACGTCGAAGTGACGGCCTGGCACGGCCTGTTCGGACCCAAGGGCCTGCCGCCGGAGATCGTGAAGACGCTCAACGGCCACATGAACGAGATCCTCAAGATGCCGGACGTGGTCGCCAAGATGGCGGTGCTGGGCGCCTTGCCGCTGGGAGGCGCGCCCGAGGTGCTAGCGAAGACCAACGCCGCCGACTTCGAGCGCTTCGGCAAGATCATCAAAGAACTCGGCATCCAGGCGGATTGATATGGCTCTCCCCCAGGTTGGCCCACTGCGTGTGGCCGCCCACCCCCTCACCGGGGGCAACACCAGCGGCCCGGCAAAGCCGGTTCCGCGGTGTTCCACCAACGGGCCGCGCTTCGCGGGCCAGGTGCGACACGGGGCCGCAACGTTTTTTGGAAGCTGTTCATGAGTACTGAAAGCATCAAGGCCATCCCCGATCCCGACAGCCTGCAGGCCCTGCTGGCCGAGCTGCCGGCCAACCTGCTTGCCGGCCGCCGCGTGCTGGTGACCGGCGCCGCGCGCGGCCTCGGGCTGGCATTCGCCAAATGCGTTGCCGCCGCGGGCGCGTCCGTGGTGCTGGCCGACATCCTTTCGGAGCTCGCCGAGACCGAGGCCCAGGCCTTGCGCAAGGCCGGCTTCAAGGCCCATGCGCTGGCGCTGGACCTGTGCGATCCGGCCTCGATCGATGCCTGCGCCGCTGCTGCAGTGCAAGCGCTCGGCGGCCTCGACGGCCTGGTCAACAACGCCGCGATCACGAACTCGGGCGGCCGCGACGCCCATGCGCTGGACATCGAGACCTGGGACCGCGTGATGGACGTCAACGTGCGCGGCACCTGGCTCATGAGCCGCGCCTGCCAGCCGGCGCTCGCCCAGGGCGGGCGCGGCGCGATCGTCAACCTGGCCTCGGACACAGCCCTCTGGGGCGCGCCCAGGCTGCTGGCCTATGCCTCGAGCAAAGGCGCCGTGATCTCGATGACCCGCTCGCTCGCACGCGAGTGGGGCGAGTCCGGCATCACCGTCAATGCCGTCGCGCCCGGGCTCACGCTGGTCGAGGCCACCGAGTACGTGCCGCTGGCGCGCCACCAGAAGTACCTCGAGGGCCGCGCCCTCCCGCGCGAGCAGCAGGCCGTGGACGTCTGCGGCGCTGTGCTGTTCTCCCTCTCCGGGCTGGCGCGCTTCGTCACCGGCCAGCTGCTCGCCGTCAACGGCGGCTTCGTCATGCACTGATGCATGGATGCACTGATTTCCCCAAGGAGTTTTCGATGAGCGATTTGTCCGAGCAAAAGAAATTCGACGACAGCAAGGTGGGCGAGACCCTGCGCCGCCCTGAAGGCGCGAGCCTCGAGGCGTGGATGAACACCCGCATCGCGCGCTACGCGACGCGCAAGTACGACTGGGACGCGCTGAAGTTCCAGGCCGACTTCGACCCCAAGTTCCGCCGCGCGCAGATGCGCTACGTGGGCACCGGTGGCACCGGCGTGGCGAGCGACGTCAATACCATCCCGGCCGAGAGCTTCACCTTCTCGACCATGGTCATTCCCGCCGGCCACGAAGGCCCGCCGCACCTGCACGTCGACGTGGAAGAAGTCTTCTTCCTGCTGCGCGGCAAGCTCAAGGTGGTGCTGACCACGCCCGAGGGCGAGCGCTACGAGACCGTGCTGACCGACCGCGACCTGATCTCGGTGCCGCCGGGCGTGTACCGCGAGGAGATCAACATCGGGGACGAGGATGCGCTGATGTGCGTGATGCTGGGCGCGAAGAAGCCGGTCACGCCGACGTATCCCGCCGACCACCCCCTGGCCAGCATCAAGCGTTGAGCGAACGGGACAACGCAGCCATGAGCGATGCAGCCGTGATCGACGCCCAGCCCCTGCCGGCATCCGAGCTGGCGCGCCTCGATGCGCGCTTTCCGGCGCGCAGCGTGAGGGTGCAGGGCGGTGCCGTGGTCTCGGTGCGCGAATGCGGCGCGGGGCCGGCGATCGTGTGCCTGCACGGCATCGGCTCGGGTTCGGCCTCGTGGCTGGACACGGCCCTGCTGCTCGAAGGCGAGGCGCGCCTGATCGCCTGGGATGCGCCAGGCTACGGCGAATCGACGCCGCTGGCAGCGCAGGCGCCCACTGCGCACGACTACGCGCAGCGCCTGCATGGCCTGCTCGATGCGCTGGAGATTTCATCGTGCGTGCTGGTCGGCCACTCGCTCGGCGCGCTGATGGCAGCCTCTGCGGCGCATCCGGGCTCGCCGCTGGCGCCGCGCATCTCAACGCTGGTGCTGATCAGCCCGGCCGCCGGCTACGGCGCCGCGGGCCGTGCAGAGGCGCGGGCCCGCGTGCGCGCCGAACGCCTGGGCACGCTCGATGAGCTCGGCATCGCCGGCATGGCCGCGAAGCGCTCGGGCCGGCTGGTCTCTGCGCACGCAAGCGAGACCGCCCGGCAGTGGGTGCGCTGGAACATGGCGCGCTTGCACGAGACAGGTTACCGCCAGGCCGTGGAGCTGCTGTGCGGCGCCGACCTGCGGGCCGACCTGCCGCCTGCCGTGCCGGTGCGCGTGGCCTGCGGTGCGCTGGACGTCGTCACTACCCCCGAAGCCTGTGCCGAGGTGGCAAGGCTATGCGCAGTGCCGCTCGAACTGCTGCCCGAGGCGGGCCACGCGAGCTACGTCGAGCGGCCCGCCGCGGTGGCCGCGCTGCTGCGCGAAGCCATTGCAGCCTGATCGATTCACAAGAACGACGAGAGACCTATGAGCAACGACCTGATGGAAGAGGGCGCCGATCGTTACAACGTGCCGGCCCTGGAACGCGGCCTTCGCATGCTGTGCGAGTTCAGCCGCGAGAGCCGCACCCTGTCCGCGCCCGAGATGGCGCGGCGCTTCGACCTGCCGCGCTCCACCGTGTTCCGCCTGCTCAGCACGCTGGAGAACATGGGCTTTTTGGAGCGCGCAGAGGGTGGCCGCGACTACCGCCTTGGCCTGGCGGTGCTGCGCCTGGGCTTCGAGTACCTGGCTTCGCTGGAGCTCACGCAGCTGGGCACGCCCTTGCTCAACCGCCTGTGCGAGGAGCTGCGCACGCCCTGCAACCTGGTGGTGCGCGATGGCCGTTCCATCGTCTACGTGGCCAAGGTCGCGCCGCCCACGCCCTTCGCGAGCTCGGTCAGCGTCGGCACGCGCCTGCCGGCCCATGCGACCGTGCTGGGCCGCATCCTGCTGGAAGACCTGACGCTGCCCCAACTGCGCGCGCTCTACCCGGAGGACAAGCTGGAGACCTTCTCGCCGAGCACGCCCAAGACCGTCAACGAGCTCTTCGACATGGTCCAGGCCGACCGCGAGCGCGGCTACGTGCTGGGCGAGGGCTTCTTCGAATCGAACATCTCCACCATCGCCGCGCCGGTGCGCGACCACAGCGGCCACATCGCCGCCGCGCTGGGCGCGACCATCACCTCCGGCCACATCGACGAGAACCGCATGGACGAGATGGTGCGCCGCGTGCGCGAGACGGCCGACGAGATCTCGGGCCTCCTGAACTACGCGCCCGCCAGCAAGGCCAAGGTGGTCCCGCTGCGCAGCGCCTGAGGCCGACGACATGCCTGCATCCACTTCCTCCTTCTTCGCCGCCGACGCGCTGGCCGGCCGCGTGGCCGTGGTGACCGGCGGCTCGTCCGGTATCGGGCTCGCGACCGTCGAAGCCCTGCTCGGCTGCGGGGCCGCGGTCGCGCTGTGCGGCCGCAACGCCGAGCGGCTCGAGCGCGCGGTGGCCGGCCTGCGCGAGGCGCGGCCCGATGCCAGGCTTTTCGCCCAGACCTGCGACGTGCTGGACCCGGCCTCGGTGCGGGCCTTCGCCGCGGCCAGCGAGGCCGCGCTCGGCCCGGCCTCGATGCTCGTCAACAACGCCGGGCAGGGCCGCGTTTCCACCTTCGCCGACACGACAGACGCGGCCTGGACCGAGGAGCTGCACCTCAAGTTCTTCTCCGTCATCCATCCCACCCGCGCCTTCCTGCCGCAGCTCGCGGCACAGCGCGCGGTGTGGGGCGATGCCGCCATCGTCTGCGCCAACTCGCTGCTGGCGCGCCAGCCCGAGCCGCACATGGTCGCGACCTCGGCCGCGCGTGCGGGACTGCTGAACCTGGTGCGCTCCATGGCCACCGAGTTCGCGCCGCAGGGCGTGCGCGTCAACGGCATCCTGATCGGCCTGATCGAGTCGGGCCAGTGGCGCCGCCGCTTCGAGGCGCGCGAAGACAAGTCGCTCGACTGGCCCGCCTGGAGCGGCCAGCTCGCGCAGAACAAGCACATCCCACTGGGTCGCCTGGGGCTTCCGACCGAAGCCGCGCGCGCGATTCTCTTCCTGGCTTCGCCCCTCGCGTCGTACACGACGGGCAGCCACATCGATATTTCTGGAGGCCTGTCCCGTCATGCATAACCCATCCACCCCCGCGCAGGTCACGGTCGGCGCCGTCGTCGCCGCCTTCCTCGAGCAGTGCGGCGTCAAGGCGGCCTTCGGCGTGATCTCGATCCACAACATGCCGATCCTCGACGCCTTCGCGCAGCGCGGGGCGATCCGCTTCATCTCCGCGCGCGGTGAGGCCGGCGCGGGCAACATGGCCGACGCCTACGCCCGCTCCACCGCCAGCCTTGGCGTGTGCGTGACCAGCACGGGGCCGGCGGCGGGCAACATCGCGGGCAGCATGGTGGAAGCCCTCACCGCCGGCGCGCCCGTGCTGCACATCACCGGCCAGATCGAGACGCCCTACCTGGACAAGGGCATGTCCTATATCCACGAGGCGCCGGACCAGCTGGCCATGCTCAAGGCCGTCTCCAAGGCCGCCTTCCGGGTGCGCAGCGTCGACAACGTGCTCGGCACGCTCAAGCGCGCGGTGCAGGTCGCGCTGACCGCGCCCACCGGCCCGGTCAGCGTGGAGATCCCGATCGACATCCAGTCGGCGCTGACCACGATGCCGGCCGACCTCTCGCCGCTGCCCATCGAGGCCGCCGTGCCCTCGAAGGCCGGGCTCGATGCCCTGGCCACGCACCTCGCGGCCGCGAGGCGCCCGATGCTGTGGATCGGCGGCGGGGCACGCCGCGCCGGTACCGCGATCCAGCGGCTGCAGAAGCTCGGCTTCGGCGTCGTGACGACCACGCAGGGCCGCGGCACGGTGCCCGAGGATGATCCGGGCTCGCTCGGCGCCTACAACATCCAGAAGCCGGTCGAGGACTTCTACCAGAGCTGCGACGCGATGCTGGTCGTCGGCTCGCGCCTGCGCGGCAACGAAACGCTCAAGTACGAGCTGAAGCTGCCGCGCCCGCTGTACCGCATCGATGCCGATGCGGCCGCCGAAGGCCGCTGCTACGCGACCGACGCCTTCGTCTGCGGCGATGCCGCGCTTGCGCTCGAAGGGCTGGCCGACCGGCTCGAAGCGCTGCAGTACCAGGCCGATCCGGCGCTGCTCACCGACCTGCGCGCCGCGCACGAACAGGCGGTCGCCACGCTGCGCGACGGCCTCGGCCCCTACGCCGAACTCGTGCGCCAGATCCAATCGGTGGCGGGGCGCAGCTTCAACTGGGTGCGCGACGTGACCGTCTCCAACAGCACCTGGGGCAACCGAGAACTGCGCATCTTCGAGCCGAGCGCAGGCGTCCACGCCACGGGCGGCGGCATCGGCCAGGGCATGCCCATGGCCATCGGCGCGGCCATCGGCGCGGCGGTCACGGGCTCGGGCCGCAAGACCTTTTGCCTCGCCGGCGACGGTGGCTTCATCCTCAACCTGGGCGAGCTCGCCTGCATGGTGCAGGAAGAGGCCCCGATGGTGATCGTGCTCATGAACGACAAGAGCTACGGCGTCATCAAGAACATCCAGGACGCACAGTACGGCGGCCGCCGCTGCTATGCGGAGCTGCACACGCCCGACTACGCGCTGCTGTGCAGGTCGATCGCGCTGCCGCACGCGCGCGTGTCGCACCTGGAAGAGCTGAAGGGCCAGCTCGATGAGGCGCTGGC
Source organism: Variovorax sp. RA8 (assembly GCF_901827175.1). NCBI lineage: Bacteria > Pseudomonadati > Pseudomonadota > Betaproteobacteria > Burkholderiales > Comamonadaceae > Variovorax > Variovorax sp. RA8. The sequence continues at coordinate 3,293,745 of NZ_LR594662.1, forward strand.
CGCCCGCGGCCCCTTCCTGCTGGAGATCGACATGCTGTCCATCGGCGGCTTCAAGAGCACCTTCGCCGGCCCGCCGACCAACACCGTGACGCAGATCCCTGCGCTCGCGAAGTGAGGCACTGACATGCTGCGCGTGGCACTCATCGGTTGCGGCGCCATCGGCAGCTCGGTCATCGAGCTGCTGAAGGGCGATGCCGGGCTCGCGGTGGTGGCCGTGGTCGTCCCGGCCGACGGCCTGGCCGCGGCGCAGGCGGCGCTGCAGGCATTGGCGCCGGGCGTGCAGGTCGGGACCGGCGTGCCTGCGTCCGGCGTCGACCTGGTGGTCGAGACCGCCGGCCACGCGGCCATCGAGGAACACGTGCTGCCGGCGCTGCGGCGCGGCACGCCCTGCGTGGTCGCCTCGGTGGGCGCGCTGTCCGCGCAAGGCCTCGCGGAAAAGCTCGAGATCGCGGCCATCACCGGCGGCACCCAGGTGCAGCTGATCGCCGGCGCCATCGGCGCCATCGATGCGCTGGCCGCGGCCCGCATCGGCGGGCTCGACAGCGTGCGCTACACCGGCCGCAAGCCGCCGCGCGCCTGGAAGGGCACGCCGGCGGAGCAGGGCCGCGACCTCGACGCGCTCACGGCCGAATGCGTGATCTTCGAAGGCAGCGCGCGCGAGGCCGCCGCCCTCTACCCCAAGAACGCCAACGTGGCGGCCACGGTGTCGCTCGCGGGACTGGGGCTGGACCGCACGCAGGTGCGCCTGGTGGCCGACCCGGCCGTCAGCGAGAACGTGCACACGGTCGAGGCCGAGGGCGCCTTCGGCAGCTTCGAGCTGAGCATGCGCAACAAGCCGCTCGCGGCCAATCCCAAGACATCCGCGCTCACTGTCTACAGCGCCGTTCGCGCCCTGCGCAACCGCGCCGCGGCCCTTGCCATCTGAAGAAGCCATGATCTCTACCGAACTCCTCCCCATCAACGTAGCCGGCGAATGGCGCCTGGGCGGCGGCGACGCCTACGAGAGCCTCTATCCCGCCACCGGCGAGCCCATCGCGCGCCTCAAGGCCGCCAGCCTGGCCGACGTCGAGGAGGCCATCGTGCGCGCTGACCAGGCCTTCCGCACCAGCGGCTGGGCGCAGAAGCTCCCGCACGAGCGCGCCGCGGTGCTGCACCGGGTGGCGCAGTTGATCCGCGAGGAGGCCGAGCCGCTGGCGCAGAAGCAGCGCCTGGACAACGGCAAGCCGATCAACGAGACGCGCGCGCTGGTCGCCAGCGCAGCCGGCACCTTCCAGTTCTTCGCTGCGGCGCTGGAGACGCTGGAGGAAACGATCACGCCCTCGCGCGGCCCCTTCGTGACGATGAGCGTGCACGAGCCCATGGGCGTGGTGGCCGCCATCACGCCGTGGAACTCGCCGATCGCGAGCGAGGCGCAGAAGCTGGCGCCGGCGCTGGCGGCTGGGAATGCGGTGATCGTCAAGCCGGCCGAGGTCACGCCGCTGATGGCGCTGGAACTGGCCCGCATCTGCGAGGCCGCCGGCGTGCCGAAGGGCATCGTGAGCGTGCTGCCGGGCAAGGGCTCGGTCATCGGCGATGCGATCACCAAGCACCCGCTGGTCAAGCGCGTGTCCTTCACCGGCGGCACCACCACCGGCAAGCACATCGCCCACATCGCGGCCGACAAGATGATGCCCGTGTCGCTGGAACTTGGCGGCAAGTCGCCCACCATGGTGCTGGAAGATGCAGACCTGGACCACGCGGTCAACGGCGTGCTCTACGGCATCTTCAGCTCCTCGGGCGAATCGTGCATCGCGGGCTCGCGGCTCTTCGTGGCGCGCAGCATCTACGACGAGTTCGTCACACGCGTGGCCGAGGCGGCCGCGATGCTGCGGGTCGGCGACCCGGCCTCGGAGCGGACCCAGATGGGCCCGCTGATCACCGCGAAGCATCGCGAGAGCATCGAGCGCTACGTGGAGATGGGCGTGTCCGAGGGTGGCCACATTCGCACCGGCGGCGTGCGCCCGCACGGCGCGGCTTTCGACAGCGGCTACTTCTACACGCCGACCATTCTCGAAGGCCTCACGAACAGCGCGCGCATCAGCCAGGAAGAAGTGTTCGGCCCGGTGCTGGTCGCCATGCCCTTCGACAACGAGGAACAACTGATCGCGCAGGCCAACGACAGCGTCTACGCGCTGGCGGCGGGCGTGTGGAGCCGCGACTTCAAGCGCGCCTGGCGCCTCGGACGCGCGGTGCAGGCCGGCACGGTCTGGGTCAACACCTACAAGCAGTTCTCGGTCTCCACGCCGTTCGGCGGCTGGCGCGACAGCGGCCTGGGCCGTGAGAAGGGACGCGAAGGCATCTTCCAGTACATGGAGCAGAAGAGCATGTACTGGGGGACCAACGAGCAGCCGCTGCCGTGGGCCAATTGAACGGAGTCATGCAATGAGCATTCTTGGAATCGACCAGATCACCTATGCGGCAGACGACCTGCCGACCTGCCGGCGCTTCTTCTCGGATTGGGGACTGGCGCTGAAGTCGGAGACCGCCGACGAGCTCATCTTCGAGTGCCTGAATGGCTGCCGCGTCGTGGTCGCCGCCATGGACAGGCCAGGCCTGCCGCCGGCGATGGAAGAGGGCCCGACCCTGCGTGAAGTGGTGTGGGGCGTCGAGAGCGACGCCGACCTCGCCCGTTACGCCGCGGCCATCGCCGATGAGCCCGGCTTCGTCGACGCAGAAGCCGAGGGCGCCCGCCGCATCGGCTGCACCGACCCGAACGGCCTTGCGGTGCGCCTGCAGGTCAGCCGCAAGCGCAGCATCGACCTCGAGTGCGGCGCGATGAACACCTGGAATGCCAAGCCCCGCATCAACCAGGCCGCGCCGGTCTACGAGCGCGCCACGCCGATTGAGGTGGGTCACGTGGTCTTCTTCGTCGCCGACGTGAAGGCCACCGCCGAGTTCTATGCGCACCGCTTCGGCTTCGTGGGATCCGACAGCTACCCCGACCGCGGCGCCTTCCTGCGCTGCGCGCCCGAGGGCGGGCACCACGACCTGTTCCTGCTGCAGCTGCCCTCGGGCAAACGCGGGCTCAACCACGTGGCCTTCACCGTGCGCGACATCCACGAGGTCTTCGGCGGCGGGCTGCATTTCTCGCGTTGCGGCTGGGAAACCCAGCTGGGCCCGGGCCGGCACCCGATCTCCTCGGCCTACTTCTGGTACTTCAAGAACCCGGCCGGAGGCCTGATCGAGTACTACGCCGACGAGGACCAGCTCACGGCCGAGTGGCAGCCGCGCGAGTTCGAACCGGGCCCGACGGTGTTCGCCGAATGGGCGGTCGATGGCGGGCTCGACGGAAACACGCGCCGCCAGAAGAACGCCGAAGGCCCGCAGGGCAAGTTCCTCACCGAAAAGAAATGACTTCGAAGACCATGCAACGACGTACCTCCCTGTTGTCCCTCGCCGGCGCCGCCTTGATGGCGATGGCAGCAATCGCGCCCGTCCATGCGCAGAACGCCGTGGAGAAGCAGCTTTCGAGCGACCGCTTCACCATCGTCTCGCCGTTCCCGCCGGGCGGCCCGGTCGACACGCTGGCACGCGTGCTCTCCGAGGGCCTCGCCAAACGCTACGGGCAGGCCGCAGTGGTCGAGAACATGCCCGGCGCTGCCGGCAACATCGGCATCGACAAGGTCAAGCGCGCGAAGGGCGACGGCCACACGCTGCTGGTGGTGCCGGCCGGCAACCTGACCATCAACCCGACGCTGATGCCGAACTTCCCCTTCAACATCGAGAAGGACTTCGTGCCCGTCACCATGCTGGCCAAGGCGCCCAATGTGCTGGTGGCCTCGCCCTCCGCCGGCATCAGGACCGCGAAGGACCTGGTCGCCCAGGCCAAGGCAAAGCCGGGCACCTTGTCCTATGCCTCGCCGGGCGTGGGCAGCGGCCTGCACCTGGCGGGCGAGCTCTTCAAGCAGCAGGCCGGCGTCGACCTGCTGCACGTGCCCTACAAGGGCACCGCGCCCGCGCTGAACGACGTGCTGGGCGGCGTGGTGCCGCTGATGTTCAGCAACCTGCCCGCCACGCTGCCCTTCATCAAGAACGGCAAGCTGGTCGCGCTGGCCGTGACCGAGGCCAAGCGCAGCCCTGCCGCGCCGGAGATCCCGACGCTGGCGGAGCAGGGCATCCAGGGCGTGACCGTCACCTCCTGGTATGGCCTGCTTGCGCCCGCCGGCACGCCGCCGGCCGTGGCCGAGCAATTGGCCCAGGATGCCGCGCAGTTCCTGGCGCAGCCCGAGGTGCGCGAGCGCCTGAAGGCCCAGGGCATGACCGAAGCCACCATGAAGCCGGGTGAGTTCGCCGTCTACATGCGCGACGAGACCGCCATGTGGGCCGGAATCATCAAGGCCCGCAACATCGTGGCCGAGTAATGCAATAACGGACACAGACAAGCATGAAAACCAGCCAATCCACCATCGGCATCGTCGGCGCGGGCATCGGCGGCCTGGCCGCGGCCATCGCCCTGCGGCGCGCGGGCCACGAGGTCGTCGTGTTCGAGCAGGCGAAGCAGTTCGCCCGTGTCGGTGCCGACATCAACCTCACGCCCAACGCGGTGCGCGCGCTCGACGGGCTGGGCGCCGGCGAGGCGGCGCGCGTGACCGCCGCGAAGCCCAGCCACCGCATCAGCCGCAGCTACGACACGGGCGAGGAGACCTCGCGCCTGGAAATGGCCGAGACCGCCGAGCACAAGTACGGCGCGCCGCAACTCACCATCCACCGCGCCGACCTGCTGGCGGCGCTGGCCGAGATGTTCCCGGCCGATCGCGTGGCGCTCGGCAAGCGCGCCTCGGCGATCGAGGCCGACGCGGAGGGCGTGAGCCTGGCTTTCGAGGACGGCAGCAGCGCCCGCGTGGGTGCGCTGGTCGGGGCCGACGGCATCCATTCGGCCGTGCGCCGCGCCATGTTCGGCGCCGAGAGCCCGCGCTTCACCGGCATCGTCGCCTACCGCGCGGTGGTGCCGGCCGAGCGCGTCGCCAGCCTGCCCAACCTGGGCGCCTTCACCAAGTGGTGGGGGCCGAATCCGCAGAGCCAGATCGTCACCTTCCCGCTCAACCGCGGCAAGGACATCTTCATCTTTGCGACCACCCCGCAGGACAGCTGGCAGCTCGAATCCTGGACGGCGCCCGGCAGCGTGGACGAACTGCGCGAGCAGTACGTCGCCTACCACCCCGAGGCGCGCGCGCTGCTCGAGGCCTGCGACACCGTGCTCAAGACCGCGCTGTACGAACGCGACCCGATGCCGGCCTGGGCCGCGGGCCGCATGGCGTTGCTGGGCGACGCGGCGCATCCGATGCTGCCCTTCATGGCGCAGGGTGCAGGCATGGCCATCGAGGATGCGGTCGTGCTGGCCCGCCATCTCGAAGGCGTGGCGATGCGCGACATCGCCGGCGCGCTGCAGCGCTACGAGCGCGCGCGAATCGAGCGCACGAGCCAGATCCAACTGGGCTCGCGCGGCAACAACTGGCTGCGCGAAGGCGGCAATGCGGACTGGGTCTACGGCTACGACGCCTGGGGCGTGCCGCTCGCCGCCGCTGCCTGACGAACCCAACCCTTCCCACGGAGGCCACGATGCAACAAGACCGCTACCTGCAACCCCACCAGGCGCGCCAGCGCCCGGCAACCACCTACGAAGACCTGCTCGGCGACGCGATCGAACGCGCCTTCGGCGACGGCGTCCACGACCTCGCCGGCCTGGTCGAACGGCTCAACGACAGCGGCCTGGCGACGCCCGGCGGGCAGCGCTGGACCGAGGACCTGTACCGCCAGGAAATGGCGAAGCTCGGCGCTTGAGGAGAACAGCACCATGACCACGATTGCCATCCAACCCATCGCCCAAGACCCGGTGGACCAACTGCTCGAGATCGGCCTGAAGGATCTCTGGTACCCGATCTGCCCCTCCCATTTCATCGGCGAGAACCCCGTCTCGCTGCGCCGCCTGGGCCGCAAGCTCGCCCTCTGGCGCGACGGGGACGGCAAGCTGCATGCGCTGGAGGACCGCTGCCCGCACCGCGGCGCGCCGCTGTCGCAGGGCGTGATCCTGGGCGACCGCCTGTCCTGCCCGTATCACGGCGTCGAGGTGCGCCATGACGGCGTGGTGACGCGCGTGCCCGGTAGCCCGGGCTGCAAGCTCGAAGGCTCGCAGGCCACGCGGCACTTCCATGTCGAGGAGCGCGCCGGCGCGGTGTTCCTCTACAACTCGAAGGAATCGGTCGACGTACCGCCGCCGCTGGTGCTGCCCGAGCAGCTCTCGGACGATACGCAGTACGCGTCCTTCCTCTGCTACACCGAGTGGAAGGGCGACTACCGCTACGTGCTGGACAACGTGATGGACCCGATGCACGGGACCTTCCTGCACAAGCAGTCGCACTCGATGGCAGAGGGCGAGTCGCAGGCGAAGTTCGGCATCCGCCCGACCGACCACGGCTTCGTTTTCGAGAAGGAAGGCCAGCGCAACGTGAACTTCGACTGGACCGAATGGGCCGACACCGGCATCCACTGGATGCGGCTGGAGATCCCGTACCCGCGCACCGGCGGGCCTGGCGGCAACTTCATCATCGTCGGCGCCTTCGCGCCGATCTCCAAGGGCGTGACCGCGACCTTCTTCTGGCGCGTGCGCAAGCTGCCGCCCGGCTGGGAGCGCGACACCTGGCGCTTCCTCTACAAGAACCGCCTGGAAGCGCGCCACTGGCACGTGCTGGAGCAGGACCGCGTGATGCTGGAGGACATGGAGCCCGACGCCAACCAGCACGAGAACCTGTACCAGCACGACCTGGGCATCGTGCGCCTGCGGCGCCACATGCGCAACCTGGCGCAGCAGCAGCTGGAGCAGGCCGCGGCCTGACGTCTTCAACGGTTCTCTCGAGGTCCACGCCCATGTCTTCCCCCACGCTCAACGCTCTGGTGCATACCATGCGCTACGAGGCCGAGGGCATCGTCAGCGTCGAGTTCCGCCCGGCTTCGCCCGAGGTGGACTTCCCCGCCTTCGAAGCCGGCTCGCACATCGACCTGCACCTGCCCAACGGCCTGGTGCGCAGCTACTCGCTGTGCAACCCGGCCAGCGACCGCCAGCGCTACGTGGTCGGCGTGGCCAACGACCGCAAGAGCCGCGGCGGCTCGCGCTACGTGCACCAGCAGCTGCGCGTGGGCATGACGCTGCCGATCTCGGCGCCGCGCAACAACTTCCACCTGGAGGAGGGCGCGGAGCGCTCGGTGCTGGTGGCCGGCGGCATCGGCGTGACGCCCATCTGGTGCATGCTGCAGCGCCTGGTCGCCATCGGCAAGCCGGTGGAGATGATCTACTGCGCGCGCACGCGCAAGGAAGCCGCCTTCTGCGACGCGATGGAGGCGCTGGCGCGCGAGAACAAGGTTGCGCTGACCTGGCATTTCGATGCCGACAAGGGCGCGCCGCCCGACCTCGCCACGCTGCTGGCCGGCAAGAGCGCGGGCAGCCATTTCTACTGCTGCGGCCCGGCGCCCATGCTGGATGCCTTCGAGAAGACCTGCGAGCAGCTGGGCTACGCGCATGCGCACATCGAGCGCTTCTCGGCCGCGCATGTCGAGGCACCCAGCGCGACCGAGACCTATGTCGTCGAATGCGCCAGGAGCGGCAAGAGCGTGGAGGTGCCGCCGGGCAAGTCCATCCTCGACAGCCTGATCGACGCCGGCCTCAATCCGGACCACAGCTGCAAGGAAGGCGTTTGCGGTGCCTGCGAGACGAAGGTCATTTCGGCCGGCGAGATCGAGCACCGCGACGGCATCCTCACCAAGGCCGAACAGGCCGCGAACAAGACCATGTTCATCTGTGTCTCGCAGTGCAAGCGTGGCCCGCTGGTGCTGGACATCTAGTTTTCCAACTCCCTTCTCCCAACAATCAAATGAAGAAATCCCTTGTGGCCGTGGCCGCATGCGCGGCTGCGGCCGGCGCCTGCGCGCAATCCTCCTCCGTGCAGCTCTTTGGTGTCGTCGATGCCGCCGTCACCTACACCACCGGTTCGGGCTACGGCTCCTCCAGCAAATGGCAGCTGACCAACAGCGGCAACAGCTTCAGCCGGCTGGGTTTTCGCGGCAGTGAAGACCTCGGCGGCGGCCTCGCCGCCAGCTTCTGGTTGGAGGCCGGCCTGCAGAACGACAACGGCACCGGCTTCAACTCGAACACCAACAACCAGTCCAGCGGCGCGGGCGTTCCCGGCGTGCTGAGCTTCAACCGGCGCTCGACCGTGAGCTTCTCCGGCGGCTTCGGCGAGCTGCGGCTGGGCCGCGACTACACGCCGACCTTCTGGAACACCGCGCTCTACGATCCCTTCGGCACCGGCGGCGGCATCGGGGCCAACCAGCTCTACTTCTCGGGCCTCGGCGGCCTCACGGCGCCGACGGGCACGCGCGCCTCGAACAGCATCGGCTACTTCCTGCCGCCCAACCTGGGTGGCTTCTACGGGCAGGTGATGTACGCCATGGGCGAGAACGACAACCGCTCCGTGCTGCCGGGCACGCTGATCTCGAACCGCGACGACGGCGACTACGCGGGGATCCGCGTGGGCTATCTCAGCGGCCCGTTCAACGTGACGCTCGCCACCGGCAAGACGCGCTATGCGACGGGCGACCTGCGCGTGTCGAACATCGGCGCTTCCTACGTCTTCGAGTCGCTGATGAGCCTCAAGCTGATGGGCGAGATCTACAGCGAATCGCTGGGCGCGGTGGACGGCAAGGGCGCGCTGCTGGGCTTCAGCCTGCCGGTGGGCGTGGGCGAGATCAAGGGCTCGTACGCGCGCTACAAGCGCGAACCGGCGGGCAACGTGCCGGAGCCCACGACCTCGAAACTCGCGCTGGGCTATGTCTACAACCTGTCGAAGCGCACGGCGCTGTATGGCACCCTGGCTTATCTGCGCAACCGCAATGGCGCGACGCAGGCGCTTGCAGGTTCGACCACGGCGCCCAACCGCGCCTCCAGGGGCACGGAGTTCGGCATTCGCCACGCCTTCTAGCGCCGCATCGCGCGTTCAATCGAGGTAGTCGAGGAAGAAGGGGATGACGTCCTGGAGGAAGGCCACTTCCTCCTGCGCGATGCTGCGCGGCTCCACGTCGAAATGGATGAAGGTGCCCCAAGGCGATCCGTCCTCGCGCCTCAGCAGCTGGCCATGGTAGGACTCGACGAGGCCGTCGTAGGGGCTCACCAGGCTCGGGTCCTGGGAGGCATGGTGGACGGTGAACTCGCCCTCGCGGATCGCGAACTGGCAGAAGCTTCTGTCCAGCGGCACGGCCTTGAGCCAGCTGCGGTATTCGGCATTGCGGTCGAAGACATGGACGGCCTCCATGGTCTCGCCGATGAGCTTGTGGATCGCCGTGTAGCGATACGGCGTCCTGTCGTTGAGCAAGGCCAGCGCGGAACGGATCCCACGGTTGGCAAGAACGTTGCGAACCGCCGCCGCCTGGGCGGGCAAGTCGATCTCGTGCATGAGGACCTTGGGGTAGGCGAGGGGAAGCCCGGGAGTGAATCGTTGACGGAAATTCTAGGAAGGCTTGCCACCGCTACCTGACTTCGATGGCAATCTCCCTGGCCGGGTGGGGCGATTGCCCGCTGCCATCGTCAGGTCATGTGCACGCGCTGATCCGGCAGCGCTCGAACGACGAGGACCCTGAGGACGAAAGGCCTATATGCCCGGCAACCGAGCCACGCCCTCAATGCATCGGCGACTTGCTGAACATCCCGTGCGGCTGGGCGCGCATCAGCTCGTGGAACTGATCGTGCGACATCCGCAGCAACTGCTCGTGGTCGCCGACCTCCATGTAGACGACCTCGTTGCTTTCCAGCTCGTCATCCACGATCGTCGGGATGCCCCAGGCCATGCCCACGGGCGGCACAGCGCCGCGCTCGCAGTCCTCGAACAGCGAGGCGATGCGATCCTCGTCCGCCAGGCGGAGCCGGTAGCGGCCCGCGAGGCGGGAGAACTCGCCCACCATGAGGACCCTGTCGGCCGGCAGCACGGCCATCACGCAGCCCTCGTCGTCCTGCAGGATGACCGACTTCGCCAACTGGCTCGGGGGCACGTGGGCACTGCGCGCCGTCTCCGCGCTGCTGCGGCTGTGCTCGTGCGTCCAGATCTCGTAACCCGTGCCGCGCTCCTCGAGGTAGCGGGTCAGATGCGAAGGGATGGACATGGCATCTCCTTGTGCGAAGTGGACGACCCGGTCCGACGCGGACCGGGTCCTCCCGGCAGTTTGCGCCGCAGACCTGCCGATCGCAAGGGCTGCGTGGGCCGGCGCCGCAGCGCGTTGGCGGCGGTCAGGCCGAGGCAGCAAGCTCGGAAGCGAAATCGCGATAGGAGCGCAGCGGGCGCCCCAGAAGCGTCGTCAGGCGCTCGATGTCACCGGCGTCCGGGATCATTCCTTCCGACAGGAATCGTTCGCTCATGAGGCGCATGTCGTACGCCATCCAGCTCGGCATGAAGTTCAGGAGGCTCTTCTCGAAGGCAGCGCTGTCGTCGCCGCCGTAGACGATCGGGCGTCCCAACGCGGCCGACCAGATGCCGGCGACGTCTGCTCCCGTCAGCGTGTCGGGGCCCACCAGATTGATCCGATTCAGTGGCAGCGCTCCGGGCGCTCGCTCACGGCGCAGCAGTTCGATGGCGGCAATTTCTGCGATGTCGCGTGCGTCGATCATGGCGAGCCCCTTGCCGCCGATCGGCATCGGATACACGCCGTGGCCGAGAACGACATCCTTGATGGTGAGCTCGTTCTGCATGGAGTAGGCCGGCCGCAGGATGGTGGCGCCGAAGCCCATCTGCTCGAGCATCCGCTCGACCCCGAACTTGCCCGCGAAGTGCGGGACGTTCAGGTACCTGTCGCTATGGATCACGGACAGATAGACGATCCGCTCGATCCCCGCATCGCGTGCCAGGTTGAGCGTGACAAGGGCCTGCGTGAACTCGTCGGGGACCACGCCGTTGAGCATGAACAGTGTGGAAACGCCGGCCAGGGCGCGGCGCAGCGCCTCCACGTCCAGCAGGTCGCCCTGCACGACCTCGACACCTGCCGGGAAGGTGGTTTTCGACGGATTGCGAACGAGCGCGCGGACAGTGGCTCCGCGATCAGTGAGTTGCTGGACGACTTGGCGGCCGACAGTGCCGCTTGCGCCGGTGATGAGGATGGTCATGGGAAAACTCCGGTTTCGTTGGGGAAGCCCGCATCTTCATCGTTCCACCATCGGTCCACTAGACCTTATATTTAGACACTTCGGCTCAAAATTGGAACAGATGGATCTGCTCGCTCTGGCTGACTTCAACCTCGTCGCACGGCATGGCGGGTTCGGGCGCGCGGCCCGCGAAACGGGTCGTCCCAAGGCGACGCTGTCCCGCCGGGTCGCAGACCTTGAAAGCGGGCTCAACCTGCGTCTGTTCGAGCGGGGAGCGCGGGCCCTGAAGCTCACTGAGGAAGGACGCGCGCTCTACGAGAGGACCGCTGTGTTGCTGACCGAACTCGACGAGACGGCGGCGGCGATCGCGTCTGGCGGCGACACGCCGCGAGGCAGCTTGCGGGTGAGTGCGCCACTGCTTTTCTCGCAGGCCGCGATGGGAAAACTCGCGGCCCGATTTGCACTCAGGCATCGCGAGATCCGGCTGGAGGTCACCAGTGAAGACCGGGCCGTCGATATGGTGGAAGAGGGCTACGACCTGGTGATCCGAGTGAACCCGGACCCTGATGCGCGATTGGTAGGAAGGATCTTCATGAGAGATCGGCTCGTTATGGTTGCGAGCCCGAGCCTCCCGCGACCGGCAGGCAAGTCGCCTGTGCCGGCCGTGGTGCGAGGAGCGGGGGCGGGTGGTCAGACAGCATCATGGGAATTGACCGGACCATCCGGCAAGAAGCGCATCGCCGTGCAACCGGTGTTGCACTTGTCCTCGTTGTTCATGGTGCGTGACGCTGTCCGAGCAGGCGTCGGGGCTGCACGCCTGCCCCTGTCTCTCGTGACGCCGGACCTGGTCGCAGGAAAGTTGGTGCATTGGGGTGATGTCGACGGGCCTGAAATTGCACTGTGGGCGTTGTATCCGTCTCGCAGGTTGCTGAGCACGCGCGTTTCAACCTTCATGGATTTCTTGAAGGAAGCCTTTCCAACGGGATCACCTGGTGAACTGGCGTCCTTTATCGATTGAAAGATCAGGCTACGAACTTGCAGAGTGATGCCACCGTGCGCGTGTCCATGTTGCGCCCGCGGTTCAGGTGGTCGTCGATTTCGGCGGCGCATCCCAGCATGCGCGGGTACAGGAAGATCGTGAATGCAGCAGTTTCGAGCTCGCGCTCGCCGATCTCGCCGGACTGCAGCGGCTTCCACAGCATCTTGAGCAGCAGCGCGGCGATCACCGCGTCCACGTTCACGCAATAGACATTGCGCGAGACGCCGGCATCGAAGAGCTGCTGCACCAGCGCGCGGTAGAAATCGTGGAAGACGTTGTGGTCGCCGCGCGCCTCGCGCAGCTTCGCGATGAAGACCTCGCGCGGGTCGACGTTGACCGGCTTGTCCTTGAAGACCGGGTGGTTCACGCCCGGCAGCTTGGCGATGTCCAGGCTGCCCGCGCTCTTCTTCCGGGTCTTGTACTGCGCATACTGGTCCACCGCCTTCGCGGCCAGGGCCTGGAGATCGACGCCGTGGTCCGGGGCGCCCGGATCCTCGAGGCCGCTGCCCTTGAACTGCTCGATCAGGAAGGCGATGCCCTCGTAGCCGTTGCCGCCGTGCGCATAGCCGGTGTGCGTGAGGAAGCCGATCAGCGCCTTGTTGAGCTGCACCCGCTCGGGCTGCTCGGGCCCGTCCGCCGACACGGCGCCCTTGGCGCCCTGGGCCGAGATCGCGCCGGGGCCGTTGGTCAGCAGCAGGCCGACCAGGGTCTGGAAGGCAAACAGGTCGGCCTCGCCCGGCGTGCGGCCGAGGAGGGCGGCGAACGCGATCTCGCCGAGGCTCGCGCTCTCCAGCAACTGCTGCTGCGCGATGCCGCAGAAGCGGCCTTCCTCGTGCCGCGCGGCATCCGCCGAGGCGCCGATCAGCGTGCCGAAGAGCTGCAGCCACCAGGGGAAGTTCTGCGCCGTCAGCAGAGAGATGCGTTTGCGCGACAGCGGCCCCCAGGCCAAAGTGGCCGAGATCGCGGCCAGCACCGCTGCCTCGGTCGGGTGGCCGGGGAGGCTCTGCAGCCAGCGCAGGAACACCGAGCGCCCGCCGCGCGCCTGCACGCCGGCCTGTAGGACCTGGGCGCGGACGTCGGGCGTGTCGCTCGTGAGCGCTGGCGCACCCGCCATGTCGATCTGCGCGATGTCGAAGCTGTCGCTGAGCGAGGCGCCGAACTCGTTGCCGAGGCCCGCGGCATGGAAGCGTTCGAGCATGAAGCCCAGCGCCTCGCGCGCCGCCTGCTGGCGCTTCGGTCCGACGATGGCTGCCGCCGCCGCCAGCACCGAGTTCGGCGCATTGCCCGCCTCGCGGCTGGCTTGTGCCGCAGCGAGCTCGGGGCGCCCGTGCAGGTTGACATGGGCCGCGATGGCGGGCGCGATCAGCCGGCGGTCGTTCTCGCCGCCGGCGTCGTGCAGCAGCGCGAGCGCCACGTTGGATTCGAGCGCCAGGGTGGCCGCGTCCAGCATGCTGGTGCCGTGCAGGCTGCTGACCTGCGTCTTCGCATCCATCTGGGAGGCGCCGGAGGCGTCCTTCATGGCCTGGCGCGGCACCACGCCGCCGATCTGCGTGTTGAGCAGCGCCACCTGCTCGTTGTAGGGCGCGAGCGCCTCCACCACCTGCGGACGCAGCTCTTGCGGCAGGTCCAGGCCCTCATCGGAGCCGAACCAGGGCTTGAGGGCCAGCGTGCCTTCGGGCGCGAAATCGGGCAGGCTCGCGTTGGCGCGCATCACCGCCGTGAGCGCGGCCGGGATGTGGGCGATGTTGGTCACCAGCGCGCCCTTGGCCGAGAACACCGGGTTGTCGGGCGTGAAGATCGCGTCGACGCCGAACTTCTCCATGAACCAGCGTTCCTTGGCCAGTGCATCGTCCGAGCCGCCGGCCATCGCGCCGGCATGGCCGACCGCGCGCGTGAGCTTGCTCTTCCAGCGCCCGACCACGCAGGCGACGACCGGCTTGGTGAACTTCGCGTCCAGCTCGTAGTAGCCGCCCGGCTCGCAATACAGCACCGCGGCCTTGCTGCGCGCGTCGTTGGCCAGGGCGAAGGCGAACTCGGGCGCGGCGTAGTGGATATAGACGTCCTTGCCCGAGGAGATCACGGTGGTGGTGCCCCAGCCCGCCATGCGCAGGTACTGCGCGATGGTGGTGGAGAAGCCGCCCGAGTTCGAGAAGATCGCGATCGAGCCCGGTCGCAGCGAGTCGCCGGGCTTGTCGCCGCCCAGGGCGCCGCCGATGCGCACCTGGTTCCACGAGTCGGCCACTCCCAGGCCGTTGGCGCCGAAGATGTCGATGCCGTTCTGCTGACCCATGGCGCGAATCTCGCGTGCGTCGTGCACGGCAATCTTCTCGGTGATGATGAAGATCTTGCGCAGCTCCGGGTTCACGCGGATCAGTTCGGCCACGCCGTCGCGCGCCGCCGAGGGCGGCAGGTACACCACGCCGCAGTTGAAGCGGTGGCCCGCCGCCAGCCCGTCGCGCACGTTGTTGAAGACCGGGATCTCGCCGATCGGCGTTTCCAGCACCGCGCCGCCCTTGCCGGGCGCGGTGCCGAAGACCACGTTGCCGCCCGAGTAGGCATGGCTCACCGGCGTCACCTCGCTCGATTCGCCGCCCAGGATGTTGAGCACGCAGACGCGGTCCTCGCGCGAGGCGACCTGCGTGAGCGAGCTGATGCCGACGTGGTACTTGAAGTCGCCCACGCCTGTCTTCTGCCAGCTGGATTGCATGATGTTGTCCTCCCTTTTCAAGCGGCCGTCGCGGCCTGGATGCCCAGGCGTGCCGCGACCTGCTCGCGCCCGCCGTCCTTCATCCACGCGTTGACCTTGCGGGCGAACTGGATCACCTCGCTCATGTCGGAGTCGAAGCCGAAGAGCCGGTAGGGCAGGCCCAGCGCATCGCAGGTGTCGCGCAGGGCGCCCATGCCGCGCACGAGGTTCGGCCCGCCGCGGCCCAGTACGACGTAGAGCGGCGTGGGCCCATGCTGGCTGAAGTGCTCGCGCAGCGCGTCGGCCATGGCGCGCAGGGTCTCGAAGATGTCGGTGTTGTTGCTCTTGCCGCCGATGATGAAGAGCACGTTGGCCTGCTTCAGCCAGTGCCTGAAGCAGATGCGCGCCACCTCCTTCATCTTCTCGTAGGGCGGGTTGCCGCCGAAGTCGGAGCTGATGATCGCATCGTCGCCCAGCATCTCGGTCACGAGCGAGTTGGCACCGCCGCCGAAGGTGGGAGCGAGCACCGTGCCGTTCTCGTTGATCACGTAGACGTCGCTCTGGCCCTGGTGCGTGCGCAGGGTGTTGATCTCCTGCTCGAAGTCGGAGTAGTCGGCCGCGAACAGGTGGGGCGGCAGGCCCAGGCGCAGCCAGCGCGGGTCGTCGCGGTCGAAGCCGCACTTAAAGTCGCAGGCCACCGGGGTGAGCCGGCCCTTCTTGTCCTCGCGCATGCGGATCGGGTTGAGCTCCAGCGTGGTCATGCCGAAGTCGTGGAACAGCTCCCACAGCTTGGGCAGCTGCTGGACCAGCGGCGAGATGATTTCCTTCGGCGCGCCGATCTCGGTCAGCGCATTGGCCACCACGAAGGCCTTCAGGCCGGTGAGCGGGTCGAAGGGCACCGTCGCGACCTGGCTCTTGTCGAGCTCCTCGATGTCCATGCCGCCCATGTGCGTGAGCGTCATGGTCGGCGCGCGGAAGCGGGTGGAGTCGCTGATGGAAAAGTAGACCTCGTGCTTGGCCGGCACGCCCGCCTCGAACGTCACCCCGTTGGCCTTGGCCTTGACATGGCCGACCGTGTGCTCGGCGAAGTAAAGGCGCTCCTTCTCGGCCAGCGCGGTCTTCAGGTCGCTGGCGCGGCCCAGCAGGCCGGCCTTGCCCTTCTTGCCGATGCCGCCCTTGAAGACGGGCTTGACGAAGACGAGGCCATATTTGTCGATCAGCGCCTTGATTTCCTCTTCGCTGGCCGCGGGGCCCGGCACCTCGGTGGCCGGAAAGCCCGCGAAGTGCAGCAGGCGTGCGCCGTGCAACATGCCGGTGATCTGCATGGTCGATGTCTCCTGTGGTGCGCGAACTGCGCCGTGGGCTGCCCGCGTCTCGGGAGGCCTCGGAGAAATCGTAGGAATCGAAGCTGTCGATCCGCCGTCAGTGCGGTGAGGGTAAGTACGGGTAGCGGGAGTACCTGGTGGCCCGCTGCTAGTCCTTGTAGCTGGGGTCGATGCGGTCGAGCTTGCGGATCAGCGCGGGCCAGGCGAAGGCGCCGCCCAGGCCACCGGTCTGCACCTTCAGCGCCTGGCCTACGCCGTCGATGATGCGCGGATCCACACGGGTGAGCTCGCCGCCGCCCGCTTGTGCGGCGATCTGGATCTGGCAGGTGTTCTCGAAGATGTACATCGAGAGGAAGGCGTCGGGGATGGTCCTGCCCACGGTCAGGAGGCCGTGGTTGCGCAGCATCAGGAAGTTGGCCTCGCCCATGTCGGCCTGCAGCCGCGGCCTCTCGTCGTCACGGAAGGCCACGCCCTCGTAGTCGTGATAGGCCAGCGAGGCCAGCACGAAGGTGGACTGCTGGCTGATCGGCAGCACGCCGTTCCTTTGCGCGCTGACGGCGATACCGGCACGCGTGTGGGTGTGCAGCACGCACTGGATGTCCGGCCGCGCCGCATGCACCGCGCTGTGGATCACGAAGCCGGCGGGATTGACGGGGTGGGGCGAGGTGATCACCTTGTTGCAGTCCTGGTCCACCTTGATCAGGCTGGAGGCGGTGATCTCATCGAACATCAGCCCGTAGGGATTGATCAGGAAATGGTGCTCGGGCCCCGGCACGCGCGCGCTGATGTGGGTGAAGACGAGGTCGCTCCAGCCGTGGAGGGCGACGAGCCGGTAGCAGGCCGCGAGGTCCACGCGCAGCTGCCATTCCTCGGCCGAGACGAGCTTCTGGATTTCGGAATGCGTGGTGGTGTTCATGGCGGTGCGCGGCGCTCTGCGTTCGGATGGCTGATTCTCAGGAAACCGCGGCCGGTTTCAACCGGGAAAACGCCGGTGCTCAATCCGGGTGGTGCCTCAACCGCGATGCCAGCCCGAGTGTCGCCATGCCGACCACGGCGAAGGCTATGGCGACCATCGCCCAGTCGTCGCCGTGCAGCGGCCGAAGGTTCAACAATCGACTGGCCACCGGGATCTGGACGAGCATGCCGAGCGATGCGAGCGTGCCGACGACGAGCCAGCGCGCGGTGGCCTGGCGCAGCTTCGTCAGGCCGGTCGTGATGCCGGCGCTGGCCGCCAGCAATACAGTCAGGGCCATCGCGCGGGCGTGCTCGACGTCCTGGTCAGCGCCCAGCGCGTGGAGGTAGCTCCAGACCACGGCCACGCTCATGAGCCCGCCGACCAGGCCGATGCCCAGCCAGCCTTCGGTCGAGAAGAAGCGCGCACGTCGACGGCGCCGCACCGGAGCGAGCGGCCCCAGGCCCGGGAGATCCTGGAATGCCAGCATGGCCGTCGGATGGATGACGAGTTCCAGCCACACGATGTGGATCGGCAGGAACAGCAAGGGCAGGCCCATCAGCGGGATCGCGGCGGCCCCGATCACGAGCGGCAGGTGCACCAGGAGCAGGTAGGCGAAGGCGAGCCGCAGGTTCTGGAAGAGCTGGCGGCCTTCGGCCACGGCATCGACGATGGTCCTGAAGTTGTCGTCGAGCAGGACCACCGGCGCCACCTCGCGGGCGCTGCGCGTGCCGCGCTCGCCCATGGCCACGCCGACGTCGGCCAGGCGCAGCGCCGGTACATCGTTGACGCCGTCGCCCGTGACGGCGACGAGTTCACCCTCGGCTTGGAGCGCCTGCACCAGCGCGAGCTTTTGCGCGGGTGTGGCGCGCGCCACCACATGCGCGCCGCCATTGGCGCCGAGCACTGCACCGGCATCGTCCCCGGGTGCAAGAACGACGACCTTCGGCTCTGCGCCGCCGAGCCCGATCTCGCGCGCAATCGCCGCGGCCGTGGCCGGATGGTCCCCGGTGACCATGATGACGCGCATGCCCGCGGCCATGCAGTCGGCCATGGCCTCGCGCACGCCGTCGCGCACCGGGTCCTCGAAGGCCAGCAGGCCCGTGAACGCGAAGCCCGCCTCGGGCTCGACGCCGGTGGGCATCCCGGCAGGCATCTCACGCCGGGCGCACGCAATGACCTTGTGCCCGCTGCGTGCGTACGCCTCGACGCGAGCGAGCCATTTGGCTCGTTCCGGCTGGGACAACTCACAGGTGGCCAACACGGTCTCCGGAGCGCCCTTGGTGAAGGCCGTTGGATCGCCGGCGGCCAGGCGCCAGATGACCGTCTCGCGGCGTCGGGCTTCGGTGAATGGGAAGTCAGCCACCCTGGCCGCCTGCGGCAGTTGCCCCGCCGCCGCATGCAGGGCCTGGTCGAGCGGATCGCCGCTGTCGGGCCTTGCGGCGAAGGTAGCCACCTGCAGCACCGAAGCCTCGTCCTCGCCGTCGGCCGGGGCCCGGTGTGCCAACACCAGCGAGCCCGCGGTGATCGTCCCAGTCTTGTCCGACACGATGCAGGTGACGCGGCCGATGTTCTCCACCGCAACCGCGCGCCGCACCAGGGCCTTCTTGCGAGCCAAGCGGTAAACCCCGACGCCGAGAAAAAATGTGTAGACGACCGGGAACTCCTCGGGCAGCGCGGCCACGGCCAGCGTCACAGCGCTCAGGAGTGCATCGATCCACCCGTGGCCGTGCCACAGCCTGATCGCGGCAAGGACGATGCACATCACGACCGCCATGCCGAGCAGCACGGCGACGAGTTCGCCAATGGCCCTCTGCAGGGGGGTCGGGGCGTGGCTGCCCTCGGTGGCGGAACGGACGATCTCGCCATAGCGCGTCTCGCTGCCGATGCAGACGATGCGCAGCCAGGCCTTGCCGGTCAGCAGGCGTGTGCCCGCGGTGCCCCAGTGCTCCTCGGACGCGCTTGCAGGCAGTGGCGCGGCAGGCTCGATGGTTTGCTTGGCCACCGGCAACGACTCGCCGGTCAGAGTCGATTCGTCCACCTGAAGGCCGTTGCCGGAAACCAGCAGGCCATCGGCCGGGAAGTACTCGCCCGGCGCCACCTCGACCAAGTCGCCCGGAACCAACTCCCGCGCCGGGATGGCCTGCCACTGCCCGTCGCGCAGCACCCGTGCCGAACTGGCCAGCCGACTCGCCAGCCCTGCGGAGGAAGCATTCGTGCGTCGATGCAGATACGCGTCCATGCCCAGTAGCGGCGCCATCGCGACCAGCAGCGTCAGCGACTCGGTGACTTGCCCCAGCAGGCCGAACAGGCCCGCCGTCAGCACCAGGAACCACAGCATGGGGTCGCGCGCCGTGTCGCGCGCGACCACGAGCCAACCGCTGGCGGCTTGCTCCACGATGTCGTTGAAGCCGTGACTGCGTTGCACCTCGACCTGCGCCGCGCCCAGGCCCGCTGCATTCGGGCCCAAGGCGGGCAGTCTGTCGAGAGGGACATGGCGCTGGCTCATGGTGATTCAGTCTGGCAGGCGCTCGACGCGCTGGCCTGACGCCTCTGCGCCATGGTGCATTGCAGCGATGCAAGTCATGACAAAGCGCCTAGCGGCGATGAATGCTCTAGGCGTATTCTCGGGTGAACATTCATCGTGGGCCAAAGACATGCGGTCACCAGCAGAGGCGCGCAGGAGACATCAACGGTGGTTTGCCTGGATGTCCGTGCTCGCGACCCTCTCACTGTCCTGCCTGGTCGCGATCGAGATCGTCTTTCCACCTCCGCCCTTGTCCCCGCCGCCGGAGCGCTCACTCCTTGATCTTCTCGAATTCGATCTGCCCGACCCACAGTTGCTGATCGTCGTCACGATGCTGGTCGTGGACCTCGCCTCGTTCGCCGGCCTGATCATCACGACGCTGCTGGACTGGGTGGGAACTCGCCATCGACAGCGCCAGCGCTCCGCGTAGCGGACAACGCGCAGCCAACATCAAGGCGGAGCAGGGCGTTGGCACGCTGCTGCGCGACCCACGCACCCAGGCGGCCCGAATGGCCGCCGAACATGCTGTCCTCTGTGAACTTCCTCGTGTGCGCGCGTCGCGAGAGCAGCTTGTCCATGTCGAAGCCTTCTTCAGCGCGGGCTTCGGATAGGCAGTGAACTACCGCTCGCTATTCGCTCGCAGCCGAGTACCTCGAGTCCATCCGGGGGAGAGTAGCCCGATCGCGTCCACGTCACGGCGAGCAGTTGGGCTCACCGCCGCGGAGCCGGTGCAATGCGATTTAACATAATGCACATTGTATTTTTTGAGCCGATGAGACAACCACGGGGCAAGCGGGCTTCGCTCACCATTTCCCATCGCTCGGCCGCTTGTTCGCCCGGGCCGCGGTACTCAACAGCCGCACCGCATCCGGCCGATTGGCGCGCTGGGCAAAGTCCAGGGCCGTCATGCCGAGCTGGTTCTTCATCGCCGTATCCGCGCCCTCGTCGAGCAGCAGCTGGACCGCGGCGCTGGAGCCGTACATCGCGGCCATCATCAGCGGCGTGCTGCCGTTGGGCGACTGCGCGTCGATGAAGGCGTAGTGCTCCAGCAGCTGCTTCATGATCGCCACGTGCCCGCCGGTGGCCGCGTAGTGCAACGGAGCCCAGCCAGGCTTGTTGACGTCGGCGTCGCGTGCGATCAGCCGCGTCACCAGGTCCTGCTGCCCCTTGAGCGCGGCCAGCATCAGCGGGCTTTCGTCCTTCGCGTTGCGCAGCTCCACATCGGTCTTGGGTGAGTCCAGCAGCACCTGGATGACCTTGGGCGACGGCTCGCGCATGGCGATCAGCAGGCCGGTCTGGCCTTGCTCATCGCGCGTGTTGGGGTCGAAGCCGCGGTTCAGCAAATCGGCAATGCCGCCGGCGTTGTCGCTGCGCACCGCCCGGAAAAAATCGTCGAACGAGCCCGCATGCAGCGAAAAAGACGCTGTAAAAACAGCAAGATAAACCGCTTTTTTAAAGTATTTCTTCATCTCTTGACGCCTGCGAACAGGGTCTCGAAGTTATGGCTGGTGACCTGGCCAATGGTCTCGACCGGCAGCTTGCGCAGTTCCGCGATCTGCCGCGCCACAAAAGGCACGTAGGAAGGATTGTTGGTCTTCCCGCGGTACGGCACGGGCGCCAGGTAGGGACTGTCGGTCTCGATCAGCATGCGGTCCAGCGGCACGAAGGCGGCCACGTCGCGCAAATCCTGCGCCTTCTTGAAGGTCAGGATGCCCGAGAAGGAAATGTAGAAACCCAGGTCCAGCGCGGCGCGCGCGACCTCGGCCGTCTCGGTGAAGCAATGGAACACGCCCCCGGCAGCCCTGCCAGCGCCATCCTCGCCCTCCTCCTTCAGGATCGCCAGCGTATCGGCGGAAGCCTCGCGGGTGTGAATGATCAGCGGCTTGCGCACCTGCTGGGCGGCGTGGATGTGCACCCGAAAACGGTCGCGCTGCCATCCCAGGTCGGCGATGCTGCGGCCGCCCTTTCGCTCTTCCATCTGGTAGTAGTCGAGGCCGGTCTCGCCAATCGCCACGACCTTGGGCAGCGCGGAACGAGCCACCAGATCCTCTACCGAAGGCTCGGCGATGTCCTCGTTGTCCGGATGGACGCCTACGCTGGCCCAAAAATTGTCAAAACCAGCCGCCAGGGCTTGCACCTCGGGGAATTCTTCCAGGGTCGTGCAGATGCACAGCGCACGGTCGACCTGCGCGGCGGCCATGGCCTCGCGGATCTGCGGCATCTGGCCGGCGAACTCGGGGAAGCTCAGGTGGCAATGGGAGTCGGTGAACATCGCAAGACTTCGGAAAACGGCGGCGCGACCGCAGCACCTGCGGTCTGCGCCATGCGGACGGACCTCAAATGGTCTGGGTCGGGCGGTCGGAGGCCGCGATGCCGCCGAGCGCCTCTTCGATGCGCGCCTTGAGCTGGCGCGACTTCTCGTCCGAGGGGAAACGGATGCCGACACCCGGCGCCCGGTTGCCGGCCGCGCGCGCTGGCGTGATCCAGGCCACCTTGCCGGCCACCGGGTAGCGCTGCGGGTCCTCGGGCAGCGTGAGCAGCACGTAGACGTCGTCGCCCAGGCGGTACTCGCGCGAGGTCGGGATGAAGATGCCGCCTTCGGCGAACAGCGGGATGTAGGCCGCATAGAGCGCACCCTTTTCCTTGATCGCGAGCTGAATGACGCTGGGGCGGGCGGGTGCGGCGGGGGTGGGGGTGGCTATTGTGTTCATGGGCGGCGGCTGGCGGAGTTTAGGGTGCTTCGTGCTTCGCTCACAAGCGCTTCGAGCATCAGGCCGGCATTGAAGGGATGTTCTGCGGTTTTTGCCGCACTGGCGAGCGACCGGGCCCATCGGGCCAGCGCGGCTTTCGGCGGCACGGCCGGCAGGTCGGCGGCTTCGAAGAAGCGCGGCGCGGCGCCACTGTCCACGGTCATGAGGTCGTGGCACAGCTTCTGCAGCGCGCTGATGGCCTGGGCCGGCGCGTGGTCGGCCAGGGCGCCAACGTCGCCGCGCAGCATGGCCTTGGGCAGCAGGCTCCAGGCCTTGGGCGACTGGCCCGAGGCGGCAAGCCGCAATGCATCACTGGGCCGGCCGCCGGCAGCGCGCAGCAGGGCGGCTGCGTCTGCAGCCGGGACGCCCTGCCCCACCAGCCATTCGCGCGCCTCGTCGTCACCGGGCCAGGGCAAGGTGAAGCCGAGGCAGCGGCTGCGGATGGTGGGCAGCAGCTGCCAGGCGGCCTCGCTGGCCAGCACGAAGCGCACGTCGCCGACCGGCTCCTCCAACGTCTTGAGCAAGGCGTTGGCGGTGATGGTGTTCATGCGCTCGGCCGGATAGACCAGCACGACCTTGCCGCGGCCGCGCGCGCTGGTGCGCTGGGCGAACCCAACCGCATCGCGCATCGCCTCGACGCGGATCTCGCGGCTGGGCTTGCGCTTCTTGTCGTCGATGTCGGCCTGGCTCTTCTCGTCGAGCGGCCAGCCCAGCTCCTGCATCGCCACCTCGGGCATCAGCACGCAGAGATCGGCATGGGTGCGCACCGCGATCGCGTGGCAGCTTGGGCAGTTGCCGCAGGCGCCCTGCCCGCCCGTTTCGTCCCGCTGCTCGCAGAGCCACGCAGCGGCCAGCGCCAGGCCCAGCTCGTACTGCCCCAGGCCCGAGGGCCCGTGCAGAAGCCAGGCGTGGCCGCGCTGCCGCAGCAGCTCGGCCAGCGGCTTGCGCAGCCAGGGCGACAGGGCGGGCTGGGTCATTGCACACCCTCCGCGCCACCGCTGCAGGCTGCCGTGCCATGAGCCTTCGGAGCGGCCGTGCGGCTCATGGCTTGCCGCCGGCCAGGCCGCGCTGGACCAAGGCCGCCTCGATCTGCTGCCACACCTGCTCACGCGGGCGGTTCGCGTCGATGCGCACGAAGCGCGACGCGGACGCGGCGCGCTCGGCATAGCCGGCCGCGACACGGCGGAAGAACTCCACCGGCTGCGATTCGAACTTGTCCGGCAGACGCGCGCCGGCCAGGCGCTCGGCGGCCGTCTCGGGCGGCAGGTCGAACCACAGCGTGAGCGTGGGCTGCAGCAGCACGGCATCGCGCCCCTGCACCCACTGCTCCAGAGTCGAGAGCACCGCCTTGTCGAAGCCGCGGCCCGCGCCCTGGTAGGCGAAGGTAGCGTCGGTGAAGCGGTCGCACAGCACTACATCGCCCCGCGCCAGCGCGGGCTCGATCACTTGCACGATGTGGTCGCGCCGCGCCGCGAACACCAGCAGCGACTCGGTGAGCGGGTCCATGGCTTGCGTGAGGACCATCGTGCGCAGCGTCTCGGCCAGCGGCGTGCCGCCCGGCTCGCGCGTGCGCGTGACCTGCCGCCCCTGGGCCTTGAACAGCGCCTCCAGCGCATCGATGTGGCTGGACTTGCCGGCGCCGTCGATGCCTTCGAGCGTGAGGAACAAGCCCGGCTGCGTCATCGCCCGCTCCGTGGTGCCGTGTCGGTGCCGCGCTGGTAGCGGTTCACCGCCCGGTTGTGCTCGTCGAGCGAACTGCTGAAATGGCTGGAGCCGTCGCCGCGGGAAACGAAGTACAGCGACTTGCTCTGCGCCGGCTGCACCGCAGCCAGCAGCGCGGCCTTGCCCGGCATGGCGATCGGCGTGGGTGGCAGGCCAGGCCGCAGGTAGGTGTTCCAGGGCGTGTCGGCCTGAAGGTCTTTCTTGCGCAGGTTGCCGTCGAAGCGCATGCCCAGACCGTAGATCACGGTGGGGTCGGTCTGCAGCGGCATGCCGGTGCGCAGCCGGTTGACGAACACGGCCGCGATCTCGGCCCGGTCCTTGGCCACGCCTGTCTCCTTCTCGACGATGCTGGCAAGGATCAGCGCCTCGTCGGACGTCTTGAGCGGCAGGTCGGACGCGCGCGCGGCCCAGGCGGCTTCCAGTTTCTTGTCCATGGCCCGCATCGCCCGCTGCAGCAGCGCGAGGTCGGTGGAACCCTTCGAATAGGTGTAGGTGTCGGGAAAGAAGCGGCCCTCGGGATGCACGCCGGGCTTGCCGAGCCGGGCCATGAGCTCCTCGTCGCTCTGGCCCAGGGTCTCGGGCTTCAGCTGCTCGGCCTTGGCGAGCGCGGCGCGAACCTGGCGGAAGCTCCAGCCCTCGACCAGCACGATGCTGCGCGTGGCCTCCTCGCCGCGCACCAGCATGTTGAGCAGAAGGCGCGGGGTGACGCCCTGCTCCAGCTCGTAGCTGCCGGCGCGGATCTGCCGGTCCTGGCCGGAGAAGCGGAACCAGCCGTAGAGCAGCTGCCATGGCACGCGCACGCCTGCATCGGCCACCGCCTGCGCGACGCCCCGCGGCGTGGTGCCCGGCTCGACCGACAGGTCCACCGTAGGCGCCGGCAGCTTCAGCGGATGCTGCACCCACCAGAGCCCTGCCGCGCCGGCGCCGAGAACGACGAAAGCGGCGAGGAGGAAGAGCGTGAGAAGGAAGCGGCGCACGGATGCGAATGAAACGGCGGACGAAAGGGAAAAGCGCGGTAGCCCTGCGGACCGAACGGAACGGAGCAGCCCATGATAATTCAGCGATGACCCCAGTCGTTCTGAATGGCGTAACAGCCCTTTCTCACCTCGGCGTGATCCGCGCCGAGGGCCCCGAAGCCGCCGACTTCCTCAATGGCCAACTGACGCAGGACTTCGCCCTCCTCGGTCCGACCGAAGCGCGCCTTGCCGCGCTGTGCACGGCCAAGGGCCGCATGATCGCGAGCTTCATCGGCATCAGGCCGCAGCCCGACCGGGTGCTGCTGGTCATCGGCCGCGACATCCTTGCGGCCACGCTCAAGCGCCTGTCGATGTTCGTGCTGCGGGCCAAGCTCAAGCTCAGCGATGCCAGCGAGGAGTTCATGCTCCACGGCCTGGCGGGCACGGCGCTCGCGGCCAACGGCGTCGGCGCGGATGCGCCGCCCGGGCGCTGCTGCCAGGCCGGCGATGTCAACGTGGTCTCGCTCTATCCCTCGGACGGCGTGCCGCGCGCACTGCGCATCGCGCCCGTGGGCAGCACCGAGCCCGAGGGCCCCGCGCTCGACCCGGCGCTGTGGCAATGGAGCGAGGTGCGCAGCGGTATCGTGACCGTGAGCGAGCCGATCGTCGAAGCCTTCGTGCCGCAGATGCTCAACTACGAATCGGTGGGCGGCGTGAACTTCAAGAAGGGCTGCTACCCCGGCCAGGAGGTGGTGGCGCGCAGCCAGTTCCGCGGCACCCTCAAGCGCCGGACCTACCTGGTGCAGGCGCCGGCCGCGGTGGCCGCGGGCCAGGAGGTCTTTGCCGCCAACGATCCCGAGCAGCCGGTCGGCACGGTCGCGCAGGCGGCCCCGGCGCCCGGCGGCGGATGGGCCGCGCTGGTCTCCATGCAGATCGCGGCGCTCAGTGCGGGCGGCCTGCGCGCCGGCAGCGCCGAGGGACCCGCCCTCAGCGTCGAGCCCCTGCCCTACCCGCTGCTCGAAGACATCTGAGGCGCGGGCCCAGGCCGCCGCCGCTCAACAGCAGCGCCCCTTGCCACCGCCGTAGCGCGCCTCCAGGCGCTCGCGAAAAAACGCCTCGTAGCTCATCGGCGCCGCGTCGGGATGCGTGCGCGCCATGTGGCTGAGGTAGGCGTCGTAGTCCGGCAGGCCCACCATCAGCCGCAGCGATTGCGCCAGCGAGCGCGTCAGGTAGCGCCCGGCCTCGGGCAGCGATCGCATCAGGCCGCCTGCGCCTGCGCCGGCATCGGCTCGAAGGGCGTCTCGTGCGCAGTGGGCCTGTTCGAGGCGCGCGCCGCGAGTGCGCTGCGCACGCTGTAGAACAGCACGCTCAGCACCACGAAGATGAAGAGCCCGCAGAGCGCGGCGTCGAGCCGGTCGTTGAAGACGATGCGTGCCATCGCCTCGGGCGTCTTGGCCGGCGCGAGCAGCACGCCCTTCTCGATCGCGTCCGCGTACTTCGCCGCGTGCGACAGGAAGCCCACCTTCGGGTCTGCCGAGAAGATCTTCTGCCAGCCCGCCGTCAGCGTGCACGCCAGCAGCCAGACGGCCGGCGCGATCGCCACCCAGGCGTAGCGCTCGCGCTTCATCCGGAACAGCACCACCACGCCCAGCATCAGCGCCACCGCGGCCAGCATCTGGTTGGAGATGCCGAACAGCGGCCACAGCGTGTTGATGCCGCCCAGCGGATCGACCACCCCCTGGTACAGGAAATAGCCCCAGGCCGCGACGCACAGGAAGGTGGCGATCAGGTTGGCGACGGCCGAGTCGGTGCGCTTCAGCGCCGGAACGAAGCTGCCCAGCAGGTCCTGCAGCATGAAGCGTCCGGCGCGCGTGCCGGCGTCGACCGCGGTCAGGATGAACAGCGCCTCGAACAAGATCGCGAAGTGGTACCAGAAGGCCATCATGGCCGGCCCGCCGATGGCCTGGTGCAGGATGTGCGCCATGCCCACGGCGAGCGTCGGCGCGCCGCCGGCACGGCCGAGGATGGTGCTCTCGCCCACGTCCTTGGCGGTCTGCACCAGCATCTCGGGCGTGACCACGAAGCCCCAGCTCGAGATGGTCTGCGCCACCGCGGCCGGCGTGTTGCCGACCAGCGCGGCCGGGCTGTTCATCGCGAAGTACACGCCCGGCTCGATGCAGGCCGCCGCCACCAGCGCCATCACCGCCACGAAGGACTCCGCCAGCATGCCGCCGTAGCCGATGAAGCGCGCATGGCGCTCGTTGTCCAGCATCTTCGGCGTGGTGCCCGAGGAGATCAGCGCATGGAATCCCGAGACCGCCCCGCAGGCGATGGTGATGAACAGGAAGGGAAAGAGACTGCCCGACCACACCGGCCCGTTGCCCTGCGCGAACTGCGTGACCGCCGGCATCTGCAGCGTCGGCGCGACGAACACGATGCCGATCGCCAGCGCGACGATGGTGCCGATCTTCAGGAAGGTCGAGAGGTAGTCGCGCGGCGCCAGCAGCAGCCACACCGGCAGGCTCGCGGCGATGAAGCCGTAGCCGATCAGCATCCAGGTCAGGGCCTTGCCGTCGAAGGTGAAGAGCGGCGCCCAGTCCGGGTTCTGCGCCACCGCCTGGCCGCCGAAGATGGCCAGCATCAGCAGCACGAAGCCGATCACCGAGACCTCGCCGATGCGCCCCGGCCGGATGTATCGCAGGTACACGCCCATGAAGACCGCGACCGGAATCGTCGCAGCGACGGTGAAGGTGCCCCAGGGCGATTCGGCCAGCGCCTTCACCACGATCAGCGCCAGCACCGCGAGGATGATGATCATGATCATGAAGGTGCCGAACAGCGCGATCAGCCCCGGCACGGTGCCCATTTCCTGCTTGACCAGGTCGCCCAGCGAGCGCCCGTCGCGCCGGGTCGAGATGAAGAGCACGATGAAGTCCTGCACCGCGCCGGCGAAGACCACGCCGGCCACGATCCACAGCAGCCCCGGCAGGTAGCCCATCTGCGCCGCCAGCACCGGCCCGACCAGCGGACCGGCCCCTGCGATGGCCGCGAAATGGTGGCCGAAGAGCACGTTCTTGTCGGTGGGCACATAGTCCAGCCCGTCGTTGTGCCGGTGGGCGGGTGTCATGCGCTTGCCGTCGAGCCCGAGGACCCGGTCGGCGATGAAGAGGCTGTAGTAGCGGTAGGCGATCAGGTAGCAGCAGATGGCTGCGACCACGACCCACAGGGCACTGATGGCCTCGCCGCGGGCCAGCGCCACGATGCCCAGGGAAAAGGCGCCGGCCACGGCCACGGCAAGCCACACCAAGTGGCGGCGGATGCTGTGCATGCGGATGTCTCCAGAGGTTGAACCCCGGCGAGTGTCCTGATTCACCGGGCTGCAGGCATCCGTCGCACCGCGTGGGTGGGCTGCGTGGTGTTGCCTAAGGGATAACCCTGAAGCGTTTTGTCCTGATGCTCATCCGGCACTATTCCACGGGCGGGCGGGGCGTCTCGCAAGACGAGTAGCTATTGGTCGGTGAATATGGAACTGACTCCAATCGGGGGCAACTCAATGGTGAACTCTCCCACCGGGGCTGCTCCGTCTCCGATGATGGATGCGGCTCGCCGTCACATGCATGCAGCGGTCGCAGCGCCCTTGCGCGCAGCCCACGGAGCGCCTGCAACCATTTCAATCATGAACCCGTCCACGTTCAACCCTCCGCCTCGCCGCTCAACTTCGAGTCTTTTCAAAAGCCCCGCAGAATCCTTGCAAACCGCACACTTTCCCGATTCAGCACCGCTTCGTGAATGGGCAAGCAGCGAGCACGTGACGCCGGAGGCGAACGCCGCACGATGGGAAGTCGTGCGCAGGCTCGAAAGCGCTGTCAAGTCTCCCACGAGCGAGTTGGATCTGCGTAGTTGCGACCCGCAGGCATGCATGGACCTGCCAGCCTCTGTGGTGCGCGCCCATGCCCTGAAGTGCACGACATCGGAGCCGCCGACGAGCCGGTTGACGCTTCCTTCAGGACTCAAGAACATCCCAGTGTGGATCGTCGAACTCAAATCGACGCTCAAGCAGGTCACGGCGCACGATTTCGCCGGCGGCGAACAGGCCTTGCGCGCCAATTTGAAATTTCTTTCGTGGACGGATTCAGACGTGAGCTGGGATTGGTCGGCCGGGGAAACCGGGGACTCTGCACAAGTCCCGGACACTCGCGAAATGGAACACCGGCTCGATGTGCCGGCTGTCCAGTCCGACAACGCGCTTCGTTCGATTTATCGTCCCTTCGTTGGCGAATTAGATGAAGGTGCGAAGGCAGGGCTCAAACGTTTCATGGACAAAGTAAAAGAAGCTTCGCCGTTTGACCCGAAGACCGGTGTCGACTACGACTTGGGAGGGTTCAAGTTGGTTCGCTCGCACTGTGGCAAGCTCGAGCTGTCGAAGCTTTCGACTCCGCCCTATGTTCAAAGTCATTTTGATCCTGACTCCCCAGACGCGACAGGTTTGTCGAAGGCGATTGAGGTGTTTGACACGCTCTTCTCGGATGTTCATGTCGCCGTTTGGCAAGCGATGTCCGAATGCGGCTATGTTGATTACTTCACAGGCAACGCCGCGCAGCTCATAGACGGCCCCTGGGACATCCTGGTCAATATCAATCCCTATTTCAGCCGCAATCCGTTGCAGATATCAGCTCACAAAGACACGGTAGGAGAGAACATGTTCTTGATCCTCTTGTACTGCAATGACGGAATGGGTATCGAGTATCAACTGAGGCAGAAGAATCCACCAGGCTATCTGCAATTCATGGGGCAGCATTTGCCTGAGGTCTTCGTCGACGACGTGAAAGGGATCCTCAAGGAGCCGGGCGACGGCACCGCGTACGTGGACAGGGTCAGGCACGGGACCTTCATCGGGGGCTGCGACGAGACGATGGTTCACTCGACCCCGTTCGTTCATCACCGAGGCGCATTTATGCTGAAATCGGTCTTCAAATCGATGGACGAGGCACTCGAACTCTGCTTTGGTGCTTGCACTCAGGAAGAATATTCCGGACATGTGCTGCCGACTGTCAACAAGGTGCTGGAACAACTGAAAGAACTGACGTCTTACGATGACTGCGTCGATCGTGGCGAACTTGAACGGCTTTTGCGCGTTGCCGGGTTTACTGCCCCCGATGCGGCGAAGCTCGTCGAAACGCTGGCACCCAGGATGCGCACCAAAGATCCCTTCGACGGAACGGCCAGTGTGGGAATTCCCGGGTTCGATGAGATCAAAGTGCCGCGCGGCAAAAAGCTTCATCGACAAATGAGCGACTACCTTGACGCAGGAACAGCGGTTCGCAACACAGGACCTCGTGACTACATGAGAGTCTGGATCATGGCGCGACCAAAACAAGAGTGAACGATCGCTACTTTCGCCCCAGAGCTCGCAGCGGGCCGCCCTACCCGCTTGAGTTTTTCCCGAACTGACGGGCGTGCTCCACCGCATACTTGATCAGCTCCGCCTGCCCCTCGATACCCAGCCGCCGCTTGATGCTCTGCCGGTGGGCTTCGACGGTGCGCACGCTCAGCCCGAGGTCGCGCGCGATCTGCTTGCTCGATTCGCCGCGGCCCAGTGCCGACAGGATCTCGCTCTCGCGCGGCGTGAGCAGCGGCCGGGGCGCCTGGTTGCGGAACAGCCGCTGCGACACCGCCGGGCTCAGGAAAGTGCCGCCCGCGGCTGCCGCCTCGATGGCGGCCACGATCTCGGCCGCCGGCGCGTCCTTGAGCACATAGCCGCGCGCGCCGGCCGCCAGCGCCTGCTGCACGTACTCGGGGTTGTCGTACATGCTGAGCATCACCACGCGCACCGCGGGCGCAAGCCCCTGCAGCCGCGCGGCCAGCTCGATGCCGTTCATGTCCTTCATGCCGACGTCGGCCAGCACCAGCTGCGGCTGCAGGCGCTCGATCGCCGCCAGCGCCTCCGCCGCGCTGCCAGCCTCGCCCACGATCTCGATGCCGGGCAGCGGATCGAGGCGCGCATGCAGGCCGTCGCGCACCAGCGGATGGTCGTCGACCAGGAACACGCGGATCGGCTGCGTCGTCGTCATGCCGCCTCCAGGCTCTTCGATGGGACGAAGGCGACGATGGCGGTCCCCTTGCTGCCCGAGTGCAGGTCGAGCCGCCCGCCGATGGCCGCGATGCGCTCGCGCATGTTGCGCAGTCCGATACCCCGGTGCGGATCGAGCTGCGTGGACGCCAGGTCGAAGCCGACGCCGTCGTCGCTCACCTCCAGCCGCACGCCGCGCCGCTCGAAGAACAGCGCGATGCGCACCTGCCGCGCCCGTGCGTGCTTGCGCACGTTGGTCAGCGCCTCCTGGGTCACGCGGAAGAGCGCGGTCTTGACCTCCTCCGGGAGCTCGCGCGGCGCCCCCTGCACCGCGACCGCGGCGGCCACCTCGCCCTCCTCGCCGAACTCCGCACCCAGCCGCTCCAGCGCGGCCGGCAGGCCCAGCTGGTCCAGCAGCGCCGGCCGCAGCCGGTGGGAGATGCGCCGCACCTCGGCGAGCGATTCGTTGAGCCGTACCAGCGCCCTCCCCAGCACCGCCGGCGCGGGCTGATGCGCCCGCTCCAGCGTATCCACCGCGGATTCCACCAGCAGCTTGGTCGACACCAGCGTCTGGCTGGTGCCGTCGTGCAGCTCGCGCGCGAGCCGGCCGCGCTCCTCCTCCTGCGACTGCACCACCTGGCGCGCCAGCAGGCGCAGCTTGGCCTCGGCCACCCGGTGCTCGCTGAGATTGAGCAGCAGCCCGCCGGCGCTCACCGCCGCCAGGCACAGCGCCGCGATAGCTGCGATCCACAGCATGGTGGTGGCGACGTTGAGATTCATCTGGCGGTCCAGGGTCTGCATGGCTGCCTGGATGTCGTCCAGGTACAGGCCGGTGCCGACCATCCAGTTCCATCGCGGCAGCGCGGTCACGTAGCCCAACTTGGGCGCGGTCTGCGAGCTCGAGGGCTTGCGCCACTCGTACTCGACGAAGCCGCCGCCGTCGCGGGCCCGTGCGATCAGCTCCTGGATGGTGAAGCGCCCGCGTGAGTCGCGCAGCTCCCACAGCTTCTGGTTCACCAGCTCGGGCTGGCGCGAGTGCATCAGCGAGCGCCCCTGCAGATCGTAGACGAAGAAATAGCCGTCGTTGCCGTAGTCGAGCGCGGCCAGCCGGTGCAGCGCCTCGGTGCGCGTGGCCTCGTCGTCGCGGCCTGTGTCGTACAGCGGCTGCACCACGCTGACCGCTAGCGCCACGTAGCTGCGCAGCTCGCTGCGGCGCTGGTTCATGTACGTCTCTTCGATCAGCGCGCGCTCGCGCGTCGCCAGGTCGCGCTCCTGGTGGCGCACGGCCAGCGCGACCAGTACCAGCGCGACCAGCAGCGGCGCGACGGCCAGCGCGACGATCTTGAGGCGGAGGTTCATGGGGCGTGGCGGCCCGAGCACCGGGCGCTCAGAGCGCGCGGCGCATCTCGACGTGCGCGATGCCCGCCTCCTCGAAGGGCTCGCCGTGCGGCGCGTAGCCGAGGCGCGCGTAGAAGGCTTCGGCGCTGCGCTGCGCGTGCAGCGTCACCTCGCGATCGCCGCGTGCCTTGGCGGCTTCTTCGAGCGCGCGCAGCACCGCCGCGCCATGGCCGCCGCCGCGCAGCACGCGGTGCACCGCCATCCGGCCGATGCGGCCCTGGCCCGTCGCGCCCGGCACCAGCCGGCCGGTCGCGATCACCTGGCCCAGCCGATTGCGCGCTACCGCATGCACGGCGCTCTCGTCGTGCTCGTCCCACTCCAGTTCCTTGGGAATGCGCTGCTCCTCGATGAAGACGCTGCGGCGCACCGCGCCGGCGCCCTCGCCGAGCTCGGCCCAACTGCCGGTGCGGACTTCGGCGAGGGCTTCGCCAGCCTCGTAGGCCGTGAAGATCTCGCGCAGCGGCGCCGGCACCGGCTTCGAGGTCTGCGTGGCCGGATCGGCGAACACGTAGACCAGCTCGCACCCGACCAGGAAATCGTCGCCCCGGAACAGCCCACCATGGAAGACGATGGAGGAGTTGCCCACGCGCACGCATTTCATGGCGACATCCAGCACGTCGTCCACCCGCGCCGAGGCCTGGAAGTCGATGGTGGCCTTGCGCACGTAGAGATCACCGCCCAGCGCGTGCATCGCCTCCTCGTAGGGCAGCGCCAGCGCGCGCCAGTAGTCGGCAATCGCGGTGTCGAAGTACATCAGATAGTGGGCGTTGAAGACGATCTTCTGCATGTCCACCTCGGCCCAGCGCACGCGCAGGCGGTGGAAGAAGCGGTAGTCGGTTCGGCGGGTGTTCTCGGTCATGGTTGCAAGGCTTCCTTCAAGGCGCGCGCCGCATCGGCCTGGGCCTGCAGCGCTTCGGGGATGGCGCGGCCCATTTTGACGAACTCGTGGATCACGCCGCGGTAAATTTCCAGGTCCACCGGCACGCCCGCGGCGCGCAGCTTGTCGGCATAGGCGATGCCCTCGTCGACCACCGGATCGCACTCGGCCAGGCCGATCCAGGCGGGCGCGACGCCTTCCACGTCTTCGGCGTTGAGCGGGGCGAAGCGCCAGTCGTCCCGCTCGGCCGGGCTGTGGAGGTACTGGGCGAAGAACCAGGTGATGAGCTGCTCGTCCAGCAGCGGGCCATCCGCCAAGCGGCGGTGCGAGGGCGTGTCCTGATGCGCGGTGGTGCCCGGGTAGAAGAGCATCTGCAAGGCTATCGGCAGGCCCGCGTCGCGCGCCAGGATGGCGCACACCGCTGCCAGCGTGCCGCCTGCGCTGTCGCCGCCCAGTGCCAGGCGGCTACCGTCCAGGCCCAGTTCGGCCGCGCTCTGCGCAACGAACTGCACGGCATCCCACGCGTCGTTCGAGGCGGTCGGAAACTTGTACTCGGGCGCGAGGCGGTAGTCCACCGACACGACGGCGCAGCCGCTTTTCTCGCTCAGCACGCGGCACAGCGTATCGTGGGTGGCGATGCTGCCGACGGTGAAGCCGCCGCCGTGGAAGAACAGCAGCACCGGCAGCACGGCACGCGAAGGGGCATAGAGCCGGGCCGGCAGAGGATGGCCATCGCGCGCGGGAATCGCGAAGTCCTCGACGTGCCCCAGCTGCGGCCTGGGCACCTCGAGCACACCGGCGCCCTTCTCGTACGCGGCCCTGGCCTGGGCGGGTGTCAACGTGTGGTAAGGCGCCTGGCGGGCGCGCGCCATGCGCTCGACCACGCCGGCCATCTTGGCGGTGAGCGGCGGGGCGAGGGTTTGGGTCATGGGCAAGACAGGCGGCACTTGTTAAATTGGAAGGCCCGAATCGTAGCCTCCACCTCCAAACGCCCCATGGCCCTCATCCAATACCTGACCCAGATCCAGTTCGACTTCGGCGCCATCCAGCTGCTGCGCAGCGAATGCGATCGCATCGGCATCGCCCGGCCCCTGATCGTCACCGACGCCGGCGTGCGCGCCGCCGGCATCCTGCAGAAGGCGCTGGACGCGCTCGGCGGCCTGCCGGCCGCGGTGTTCGACCAGACTCCCTCCAACCCCACCGAGGCCGCCGTGCGCGCCGCCGCGGCGATCTACCGCGACGAGCGCTGCGACGGCCTGGTCGCCGTCGGCGGCGGCTCGGCCATCGACTGCGCCAAGGGCGTGGCGATCGCGGCCACGCACGAGGGGCCGCTCAAGACCTACGCCACCATCGAAGGCGGCTCGCCGAAGATCACCGAGCGCGTGGCGCCGCTGATCGCCGTGCCCACCACCAGCGGCACTGGCAGCGAGGTGGCGCGCGGTGCCATCGTGATCGTGGACGACCACCGCAAGCTCGGCTTCCACAGCTGGTTCCTGATGCCCAAGGCCGCGATCTGCGATCCGGAGCTCACCGTGGGCCTGCCGCCGCGGCTCACGGCTGCGACCGGCATGGATGCCATCGCGCACTGCATGGAGACCTTCATGTCGGCCGCCTTCAACCCGCCGGCCGACGGCATCGCGCTCGACGGGCTGCAGCGCGCGTGGAACTACATCGAGCGCGCCACCAAGGATGGCAGCGACCGCGAGGCGCGCCTCAACCTCATGAGCGCCTCGATGCAAGGCGCGATGGCATTCCAGAAGGGATTGGGCTGCGTTCACTCGCTGAGCCATAGCCTGGGCGGCATCGACCCGCGCCTGCATCACGGCACGCTGAACGCCCTCTTCCTGCCGGCCGTGATCCGCTTCAACGCGGGCGCGGAATCGGTGCAGAAGGAGCAGCGCCTGCAACGGATGGCGCAGGCCATGAACCTCGACTCGCCGGGCGACCTGTCAGTGGCGATTCGCGACATGAATGCGCGCCTGGCCTTGCCAAAGGGGCTCGCAGAGGTGGGCGTGACCGAGGCGATGTTCGAGCCCATCATCGACGGTGCGATGGCCGACCACTGCCACAAGACCAACCCGCGGCTGGCGACCCGCGAGGACTACCGGGCCATGCTCGAAGCCTCGATGTAATCGGCCAGCGCCAGCGGCGGAAGCCTTGCCCATCAGATTTGTCCTTCGAGTGCACGTTCTGCAGTGACTGCGCCGTGAGCCTATCGCTTCTCGACTCATTCCGGCTGGATCCCCGCCTCCTTGACCACCTTGCCCCATTTGACGAGGTCGGACTTGATCAGCGCGGCGTACTCCTGCGGCGTGCCGCCCTGGATCTCTATGCCGGCGGCCTCCAGCTTGGTCCGTACATCGGGCAGCTTCAGCGCCGCGTTGATTTCGGCATTGAGCTTGGCGATGATCGCCTTGGGTGTGCCGGCCGGCGCGAGGAAACCGCCGTTCGTATTGGCATCGTAGCCCTTGAATCCCTGTTCGTCCGCGGTGGGCACGTCCGGCAGGGACCTTGTCCGTTTGCGCGTCGACACTGCAACCGCCCGCGCATTGCCGGCCTTCACCTGCGGCAGGATGGCGCTGATGGAGTCGATGTAGAGCGCGGTACGTCCGGCCAGCAGGTCCGGGTGCGCGGCGGATGAGCCCTTGTAGGGGACCAGCAGCATCTGCGCGCCGCTCGCCATGCGGAACATCTCGGCCGCCATTTCCTGCGCACTGCCGCGGCCGGAGGTGGCGACCTTGGCCTCATCCGGGTGGGCCTTCATCCATGCCACGAACTCGGGCAGCGTCTTGGCGGGAAGCTGCGGGTAGATGGCGAACACCAGCGGAACCTCGTGCGTGTAGACGATGGGCTCGAAGCTCTTCTCCGGATCCCAGCCGAGGTTCTTGAACAGGAACTTGTTGGTGTTGTGGCTGCCACCCACGATGCCGATCGTGTAGCCATCAGGCACCGACTTGGCGAGGACGTCCGTGCCGAGGTTGTTGGACGCGCCGGGTCTGTTGTCGACGATCACCGGTTGACCCATCGACACCGCAAGCTTGTCTCCGACGACCCGGGCAATCATGTCGATCGCGCCGCCCGGTGGGGCGGGCACGATGATCTTTATGGCGCGGGTCGGGTAAGCCGCCTCGGCCGATGACACGGTCGGTACGGCGGCCAGGGACGCCGAGACCGCAAGGATCTTGATCAGGGATATGGGCTGCATGGAGGTCTCCTCTTCAGGGTGGTTCTGTCGTCTTGAAAGGCCGGCTTGTCGATGCCGGCGGGGAACTGCAATCGGCTCAGGCGCGCCCGTGTGTCGACCTGGCCCCAGGGGTAGTTGCGGCCGATGCAGAACACGCGACCGACCGGGAACACCGCCGTTGCGCGTTTCACCCGTAAAGTGGTCTGCGTTACCGGCGGGATCACGAAGTCCGTCATGGCTTCGCTCACTCGACCGTGATGTTGCGGCTGCGGATGACCTGCGCGTAGCGGGCCCGGTCGTCGGCGATCAGCTTGGCGAACTCCTGCGGGAAGGTGGCGCGCGGCACGCCGCCCAGGCCCACGAAGCGCGCCTTGACCGCTTCGTCGGTCATCACCGCGCGCAGGTCAGCGGCGATCTTGTCCACGACCTCCCGCGGCGTGCCCGAAGGCGCCAGCAGGCCGATCCAGGAGATCGCGTTGAAGCCGGGGAGCACGCCCTCCGCCAGCGTGGGGACTTCTGGAAACGCCGCAACGCGCTTGTCGCCGGTCACGCCGAGCGCGCGCAGCTTGCCCGCCTTGATGTGGCCGGAGGCCTCCAGGACTGTCATGAACGACAGCTGCACATGGCCCGCGAGCAGATCGGCGATGGCCGGACCACCGCCGCGGTAGGGCACATGCAGGATGAAGGTACCGGTCTGGTCCTTGAACATCTCGGCCGCCAGGTGCGGCGCGCCGCCGGCGCCCGAACTGCTGTAGCTCATCTGGCCCGGCCTGGACTTGGCCAGCGCCACGAAGTCGGCCGCCGTCTTCGCCGGGATCGACGGATTGACCATCATCGCCAACGGCAGCTCGGCAACCAGGGAAACCGGGGCGAAGGCCTTGTCGGCGTCGTAGGGCAGCTTCGGGTACAGCAAGGGATTGATCGCCTGCGTTCCGATGTTGCCCAGCAGCAGCGTGTAGCCATCCGGCTTGGACTTGGCGACGAAGTCGGCACCGATCTGTC
Organism: Variovorax sp. RA8; assembly: GCF_901827175.1. Taxonomy (NCBI): domain Bacteria; kingdom Pseudomonadati; phylum Pseudomonadota; class Betaproteobacteria; order Burkholderiales; family Comamonadaceae; genus Variovorax; species Variovorax sp. RA8. Next base: position 3,331,391 of record NZ_LR594662.1, read on the forward strand.
CGGCGGCACCGCCCCTGTTCTCCACGACGACAGGTTGGCCCCAGCGCCGGCTCAATTGCTCGGCGATGACGCGGCCGCCGGTGTCGGTCCCGCCACCCGGCGGGAACGGCACCACCAGCGTCACGGGGCGGGCGGGAAAGGTCTGCGCGAAGGCGGGCGCGTGGATGGCGCAGAGGGCAATGGCGAAGGGGATCGCAAGGCTTCGAATGAACAAGGTCGTGTCTCCGTGTGGGTCGGGTGCGGTTGCTGGGTCGAACGCAGGGGTTCAGGTGGTCAGACTCATCGCCGGGCGCTCGCCTCTCAGGGCCTGCGCAACGCTGGCCAGCACCATCTCGGCCATGGCGGTACGCGTCTCCCAGGTCGCGCTGGCCCGGTGGGCCTGCAGGGTCACGCTGTCGGACTGGCGCAGCGCCAGCGGCACGCGCGGCTCGTCGACGAAGACGTCCAGGCCTGCACCCGCAATGCGGCCGTCGGCCAGCGCTTGTGTCAGGTCGGCCTCGTTGACGAGCCGGCCGCGGGCGACGTTGACCAGGAAGCCACGCGGTCCCAGCGCGTCGAGCACGGCCGCATTGACGAAGGCTTCGGCCTGGTCCGCAGCGGCGCACAGCACGAGCGCGTCCGATTCGCGCGCCAGATCCACCAGGCTGGGCATGAAGCGGTGCGCGACGTCGTCCATGACGCGGAGGTCGGTATAGCGGATGGGGCAACCGAAGGCGGCCGCCCGCGCTGCCACGGCGCGGCCCACCCGGCCCATTCCGACGATGCCGACGCGCATGCCGCTGAACCGGCGGGCGAGCGGAATGGCGCCGGGCTGGGGATGAAGCTCCCACTGGCCGTCTCGCACGAAACGGTCGCCGGCGCACAGGTTTCGGCAAGCCGCGATCAGCAAGCCGATGGCCAGGTCGGCCACGTCTTCCGTCAGCGCGCCCAGTGTTGCGGTGACGGGCAGGCCGCGATCCCGGCAGTACGCCAGATCCACGGCGTCGGTGCCGACGCCATTGACGGCCACCACCTTCAGGCCAGGCAATTGATCCAGCATCGCTCGCGAAACGCCGGTGTGCCCGCCGGTGATCACGGCGTCGATCGACGCGCCGTGTTCACGCAGCCAGGCCTCCGGATCGGTTGCCTCGAAGTGCTTGTGGACGACGTAGAGCGACGCGAGCTTGTCGTTGATGGCAGGGATCAGGATCGGATTGAGTTGAAGGACTTGGGGTTTCATTCACTGTTCGCGCAGAGTGGCTGGAGTTGGGTACATGCTAGTAATGGATTGACGGATTGGTCAATATTGATCTATATAATCAATATAAATTAACTCCCGTTCGGCACCGCCATGGCTTCCTGGATTTCGATGAACGAGGCGTGCAAGCTTCTGGGTGTGCAGCCTCAGACGGTCTACGCGTACGTGAGCCGCGGCAAGCTGGAAGTCATGCCCGACCCGGCCGATACGCGGCGCAGCCTCTACCGTGCCGAAGACGTTGCCCGCTTGGCCAAACGGAAACAGGCTGGTCGCAAGCACGAGACGCTGGCCGCCAATACCTTGTTCGGTTCGGAGCCCAGCATCCCAACGGCGCTTTGTGCGTTTTCTCGCGGGCGCCTGTACTACCGAGGTCGGGATGCGGTGAGCGCGGCGCGGACGGCGCAACTGGAAGATGTGGCTCAACTGTTGTGGGGCGCCGAGCACGCCGTCGATTTCTCTTCCTCGACGCCAATGCGCTCAGGCAATCCTGGGCGGGAGGCGGCATTCGCCGCCTTGGCCAGCCTGGCGGCCGCTGGGCATTCCACCGGCGGACGTCTGACCCGAGTGCTGCACGCCGAGGGCCAGAGTCTCGTAGGTCAGTTGGCCAATGCGTTCGGCGCCTCGCCAGGACGCGAACCTCTGCATCTGCGCTTTGCCAAAGGGTGGAAGCAATCTTCCAAGGTGGCTGATCTGCTGCGAACGGCCATGGTGTTGCTGGCCGATCATGAACTGACCAGTTCAGCCTTTGTCGCGCGCATTGCCGCTTCCACAGGTGCCTCGTTGCCGGCATGCCTCCTGGCCGGATTGACCACTCTCTCCGGCCCCTTGCATGGAGATGCCTCAGGGCGCGTCCGGGCGCTGTTCAGCGAGGTGGAACGACTGGGTGAGGACAAGGTGCTGGCCCACTACTTGTCGAACGGCTTGTCGCTGGCAGGATTTGGCCATCCCCTCTATCCCGACGGCGATCCGCGTGCGGCTGCATTGCTGGCTTTGTTCGAGCCTCCCAAGGTGATCGCGCGCTTCATGGCAAAGGTGCCGAAGCTGACCGGGTTGCAGCCCAACATCGACGTCGCTCTGGCCGCCCTGGTCGCTCACCACCGACTTCCTGCCGATGCGGCCTTTGGCCTGTTCGCAACGGCGCGTAGCGTCGGGCTGTTGGCGCACAGCCTGGAGCAACTGGGCGTGGCGCAGGTCATCCGCCCGCGCGGGCGCTATGTAGGCCCGCTGCCCGAACCGCATGACTGTGCCTAGTGGAACAGTAGTCGGCCAGCCAGCGGCGGAAGGCCTCCATGGCGGCGCTGGGCTTTCTCGACTTGAGCCGCACGAGCCAGTAGCTGCCGGTCGTCACCTCGGTCGAAAGCGGTCGCACGAGCCGGCTCTCGTCCAGTTCGCGTTCGAACATCGAGGCCGGCGCGAGCGCCACGCCGGCACCCTGCATGGCGGCTTCCACCATCAGCCGCGAGGAATCGAACACCGGCCCGCGGATCGCCGGGCAGGCAGCGCCGGCCGCCGCGAACCAGGCAGGCCAGTCCTCGCTACGGTAGGAACGCAGCAGCGTCTGCGGCGCCAGGTCCCGGGGCTTGGCGATGCGCGCAGCGATCGCCGGCGCGCACAGAACCGAGAGCGGCGCCGCCATCAGGTGCTCGGCCTTCAGGCCGGGCCAGTTGCCGTCGCCGAAGCGGATCGCACAGTCCAGCCCCTCGCCCGCCAGGTCGACTACGTTGTTGTGCGTCATCAGCCGCAGGTCGACGAAGGGGCAGCTTTGCTGGAACAGCCTCAGCCGCGGCAGCAGCCAGCCGACGGCGAAGGTGCCCACCACCCCCACCGTGAGCACCTCGAAGAAGTGGCCGTTGTCGAACTGCTGGACCACCGCCTCCATGCGACCGAAGGACTCGGCCAGCACCGGCAGCAGCGCGTGGCCCTCGTCGCTGAGCGCCAGCCCGCGCGGCAGGCGTCGGAACAGCGCCACGCCCAGCCGGGCCTCGAGACCGCGCACCTGCTGGCTGACCGCGGCCTGCGTCACGTTCAGCTCGGCCGCCGCCAGCGTGAAGCTCAGGTGGCGCGCCGAGGATTCGAAGGCGCGCAGTGCGTTCAGAGGAAGATGGGTGCGAGCCATAAGATTTTCTTGTGCAAGACAGCAAATACTATCGTTTGTGCTGCCACCTCAGATCACGGAAAGTCGCTGCTTTTCAGGAGCAGCATCCCCATGATTCAACGACGTCAATTCGCAGGCGCCCTTCTTCTTCCGCTGGCCGCCGTTTCCTTCGACATCCACGCCGACGGCCGCCCGGACCTCGCGCGGCAGTTTGCCGGGATCGAGAAAAAGACCGGCGGACGCCTCGGCGTCCATGTGCTGGACACCGCCAACGGCCGGCGTGCCGGCCATCGCCAGGACGAACGCTTCGCCATGTGCAGCACCTTCAAGTTCCTCGCCGCGGCGCTGGTGCTGGCACGGGTGGACCAAGGCAAGGAAAAGCTGGATCGCCGCCTCACCTACTCGCGCCAGGAACTCGCGCCTCATTCACCGGCGACGGAGAAACACGCGGGCGGCGATGGCATGACGATGGCGCAGTTGTGCGAGGCCACCATCACGCTCAGCGACAACACCGCCGCCAATCTGATGCTGGCGAGCTTCGGCGGGCCCGCGGGCCTGACCGCCTACATGCGCTCGCTCGGCGACCCGCACACGCGGCTCGATCGCATCGAGCCCGGCCTCAACGAGGCCCGTGCAGGCGATCCGCGTGACACCACAACGCCTGCCGCCATGGTGGGCAGCATGCAAAAGATTCTCTTGGGCGATGCGCTCTCGCCGGGCTCGCGCGCCCTGCTGCTGCAGTGGCTGGACGACAACAAGACCGGCGGCGAGCGCATCCGCGCCGGCCTGCCGGCGGACTGGAAGGTGGGCGACAAGACCGGCACGGGCGAGAACGGCGCGGCCAACGACATCGCGATCCTGCGCCCGCCGGGGCGCCCGCCCATCCTGCTGTCTGTGTACCTGACGGAGACGAAGGCCTCGATGGCGGATCGCAACGCGGCCCATGCGGCCGTCGCGGCGGCGGTCGCGGCCTGGGTCGGCAGGGGGGCGTGACGGCCCATTCACCAGCGCCGGCCAGGGAGCTCACGCAAGCCGCGTCACACCGCTTGCGGCGCACTGCCGCCCAGGCTTGCGCAGGCGCGGCGCAAGCGCTCCTCGGCCGAGTCCGCCACGCGCTTGACCTCGGGATTGCCGACCAGATTCACCATGACCTGCGGGTCGAGAAAGCCGACCACCACCCGGTCCGTTGCTTCCTCGCGCACGGTCACGTTGCACGGCAGCAGCAGCCCGATGTCCGCCGAGGCCTGGAGCGCCTGGTGCGCCAGCGGTGGGTTGCACGCGCCCAGGATGCGGTATGGGGGCATTTCCACGCCAAGCTTTTCCTTCATGGCGCGCTGAACGTCGATGTCGCTGAGCACGCCGAAGCCTTCGGCCTTCAACGCGGCGATGGTCTTGGAAAGCGCTTCGTCGAAGGACGAACCGACGAGCGTCGTGGTGAATCCATACATGGGAACCTCCGTGGCGGGATGAATGGGATGGTTTCAGATGCGGCCTGCCGGCGTGCACGATCCTTCGGTGACCAGCTTGGACAACTCGGCGAATCCGATCGGGGGGCGGGTCAGCCAGGGAAGCGTGAAGATGCGCTTGGCCAATCCGGTCGACATGCGCTCCATCTGCTTGCGTTCACCCGCCAATCGCGCCCCCAGCAGTGGGTCGCGAGTGCCGGCGGCCAGAACGCTCTTGTTGAGGACCCACGCATAGGGCTCGATACCGGCGCGGCGCAGGTCATCCTGCAATGCAGCGGCTTGGGAAACCGGGGTCACTTCCGGCAGCGTCACCAGGATGATCCTGGTGTACGCAGCGTCCTGCAGCCTCATCAGGGGCGTGACGACGCGAGCGCTTCCGTGCCCCTCGAACTCCCGCACCATCTGCCGGTGGTAGGCGCCCGTGGCGTCCATCAGCAGCAGCGAATGCCCGGTGGGCGCCGTGTCCAGCACCACGAAGGCGCTGCGCGCTTCGCTGACGATGCGCGAGAAGGCGTGGAACACGGCCACCTCCTCGGTGCACGGCGATCGCAGGTCTTCGAGCAACAGCGCTTGCTCCTGCGCGCTGAGACCAGGTGACCTGGCGGCCATGATCTTGTCGACGTAGCGCTCGGTCTCTGCCTTGGGGTCGATGCGGTCCACACGCAAGCCCTCCACCTCGCCGTCGAGCGTTGCCGACAAGTGAGCCGCCGGGTCGGTGGTGCTCAGATGAACGGTCTTGCCGCGCTGGAGCAGGCCAAGCGCCAACGCGGCGGCCACCGTCGTCTTGCCGACGCCGCCCTTGCCCATCACCATGATCAGCCCGCGGTCCGCCGCGGCGAGTTCGTCTGCCAGCGCATCCAGGCCCTGCAGCGGGACCGTGATCTCGGCTGCCACAGTCTCGCCGGTCAGGCTCGGGGCACCTGCGTCGCCGAGCAGCGCACGCAACGCGGGCAGGCCAACCACATCGAACGCTCGCAATGGCACGCTGTCTTGCGGCAAGGCACGCAGGGACGCAGGCATTTCCACCAGGGCCTGCCGGCCCATGGCCTCGATGGCGCGTGCCACCGCATCCGTGGAGTCGCTGGCGCGGAACACGCCGTTGATGGCGAGGCGCTGATTGTTCAGGCCAAGCGCATGCAACTCGTCCGATGTGCGCGCCGCTTCGGTGATCGCGCCCTTGTCAGGTCGGGTCACCAGGACAACCGTGGTCCGCGCCGGATCGCTCAAAGCCTCCAGCGCAGCCTTGAAGCGCGTCTCCTGCATCTTCAATCCCGAATGCGGGCCCAGGCAGGACGCGCCACGGTCGTTGCCGGCCAGGAACCCGCTCCATGCCTTTGGAAGGCTGAGCAAGCGCAGCGTGTGCCCTGTCGGGGCCGTGTCGAAGACGATGTGGTCGAAGTCTGCCGCGCCGTCGGACAAGAGGGATGCAAACTCGTCGAAAGACGCGATCTCGGTCGTGCAGGCGCCCGACAGCTGTTCGCGCACGGTCGAGAGTTCGGCTTCGCTCGCGGCGCCGGCGGCCATCTGCCCCAGGACCCGCTGCCGATAGGACTCGGCCGCGGCGCCGGGGTCGATGTTGAGCACCGACAGGCCGCGAGCTCCAGCCACGGGCGTCGGTGTGTTGCGCAGTTCGATGCCCAGCATCTCATCCAGATTGGAAGCCGCGTCGGTACTGACGAGCAGGACCGATTTGCCCGAATCCGCCAGCGCCAGTGCAGCCGCTGTGGACAGGGACGTCTTTCCGACGCCACCCTTGCCGGTGAAGAACAGATGACGGGTGGCCTGCCTCAGAAATCCCATGGCCATCCCGTGAGGCTTCGACCAGTCTCCTGAACCCGGGACCTTGACTTCCATCTTTGGGTACTCGTTCGCATTCGTGAAGTTGGAGCAGCGCAGCCCCGAGGGCGGACCCGCCCACATTCGTCGCGACACCGTGAAGTTCAAAGGTGCCACTCGAGATGACGACTGTGCCCGGCGCTGCGGATCCGACCTTGAGATTTATCAAGAGATGCGCTGCAACTTTGCGCGCCACGACTACCGCCTGGGGGCGGCCGTCAATTGCTGGTCACTCGGCCTTCACGCCCGCAGTGCGGATGACCTTGCCCCACTTCTCGGTCTCGGCCGCGATGAAGGCATCGAACTCCTCGGGTGTGCTGCCGGCCGGGAAGGTGCCCATGGCCTCGAGCTTCGCGCGGGTCTCGTCGCTCTTGATGATCCGGGCCACTTCTTCCGACATGCGCTTGATGATCTCGCGCGGCGTGGCCGCCGGCGCCAGCATGCCGGCCCAGGTGCTCCCGGTGAAGCCCGCGAAGCCCTGCTCGATGAAGGTAGGCACCTCGGGCACTGCGGGCAGCCGTCGATCGCTGGCCACGCCGATCAGCCGCACCTTGCCGGCCTTGGCCTGGTTGATGAGCCCCGTCGGCGCATCGAAGAAGAGCTGGATCTGACCGCCCATCAGGTCGGTCAGCGCCGGAACCGCGCCGCGGTACGGGATGTGGATCATGTAGGTCTTGGTCAGCGACTTCCACAGCTCGCTGGTCAGGTGCGCGGCAGACCCGTTGCCCGAGGAGCCGAAGCTGATCTTGCCCGGGTGCGCACGCGCATAGTCGATCAGCTCCCTTGCCGTCTTGAAGGGCGCGTCGTTGTTGACCGCTGCGAGCAGCGGCGATATGCCCATCAGCGAAACACCGCTCAGGTCCTTCTTCGGGTCGTAGGGCAGCTTGGGGTAGAGCGTGGTGTTGGCCGCGTAGGCCGCGATCACCACGCCGAAGGTGCCGCCGTCCGGTGCCGACTTGGCCAGCGCATCCACGCCGATCAGGCTGTTGGCACCAGGCTTGTTGTCGATCAGCATCGGCTGGCCGAGCCGCGCCGACAGGCCCTGCTGCACCAGGCGCGCCATCTGGTCGGTGAATCCGCCGGGCGTGTAGGGGACGATGATGCGAATCGGCTTGTTCGGCCAGGGCGCCTGCGCGAACGCGGGCGCGGCGATGGAGGCGGCCGCCGCGGCGGCCGAGAGATGAAAGGTGCGGCGGGACAAGAGGCGAGTTGGCATGAGGCTCTCCGGTGGAGCGGCCATTCTGGGAGATGGTCCCGGTCGGCCTGCTCAGGGTTTGCCCCCCGCGCCGGGCCTTGCGGCAGCCCGTCGCGCCAGGCCTCAGCCCTTCCTGCCGCCGAATGCAACCAGCGCGCCGCCGACCACGATCGCCGCCACGCCGGCCCAGGTCGGGAAGTTGATGGTCTCCTTCTCCTTCACCGACAGCTCGATCGGGCCGATCTTGGCCTGGTGCGTTTCCTTGGTGAAGCTGAAGCCGCCGAGGCCGATGGCGGCGATGCCGGCGACGATCAGGATCAGGCCGATGATTCGTGTTGCATTCATGGTGTCGTGCTTCCCCGTGGTTTGAAGTGGATGCCCGACTGTAGCCGCCGCGCGGCATGCCGCGGTTCAGAGCGGCTGCACGTCCGCCACCGGGCTGCCGCGATGCAGCCACTCGCCCAACTCGTCCGCCAGCCGGCGCGCCTCTTGCGCGGCCGTGCTCCAGGCCTTGATCCGGGCCGGCGCATCGTTGCCGTAGCGCAGGAAGTCGTTGCGGTCGGGCAGCTTGCCATCGGGCAGCTTGCGCACCCACTCCGGATCGGGCGCCAGCACCACCGTGCGCTCGAGAAAGCGAGTGGCTTTATGGCGCCACTTGAGGCCCTTGTCCAGCCAGCCCGGTACCACCGCCTTCTGGAAATGCGGGTACAGCACCACGCCGTCCGGATTGCCGTAGTTCAGGTGCAGGTGGTAGTCGGTGATGCCGCCGTCCCAGTAGGCGCCGGGCGGCGCGCCTGGGATGTCGTGCACCGCCTCCAGCATGAAGGGGACTGAGCCCGAGGCCTGCAGCGCGAGTTCGAAATTGGCCTCGGCCAGCGCGACCTGGCGCGTGCGGAGGTCCTGCGTGCCGAAGGGCAGCGCCGCGCCGGGACTGGAGAACACCACGCGCTCCAGCCACGCGCCCAGGCCCTTGCGGTGCACGGTGTTGGCGATGACGGCGCCAAGGTAGCCGGCCGGCGTGCGCGCCCTGCCCTCGCGCCCGAGGATGTGGCGCCCCCGCGCGGTGATCACATGCAGCCGGTAGCGCGGATGCGCGAGCACCTCGCGCGTGCGGCCATCGTAGAAGTCGCGCAACTCCTTGCGGAATTTCGCGCTGACCTGTTGCGCGCTCATGCGCTTCTGTCCCGCCGGCGCTTCGAAATGAAGGTGGATGTACTGCCGTTCAAACCGCTCGAAGGCCGTCTTCGGATCGCTCAGGCAGGCGCTGGCAAGCCGCCATGCGCCGATGGAGGCCCCGACCAGGTCTACCGGCTGCGTCGCCTGCGGCAGCCACTCGCCGAACAGGAAGCGGTCGATGGGCCCGAGGACCAGCCCCTTCGGGCCGCCGGCCGCGCCCGGGACGGTGCGCACATCCTGCGGCGCCAGCCCGTTCGCGGCAATGTGTGCGTGCGCCGCCGGGCCCGCGTAGATGCGCAGGGCCTTCATCGCTTGCCCACGAGCACCCCGAGGCCAAGGACCTGCAGCAACCAGCCGACGCCAAGGCCGCCGAGCATCGTCGCGGCGACCACGGCGAGCAGGCCCCAGGGGCCGGCATGCGACACGGCGAAGGCCGTGAAGCCCGTGCTCCTGCTGACCTCCAGCATCGCGACATTGGCCACGTAGATCGCGAAGGTGTTCCTGCCGACGAGAGCGACCACCCGGCCCAGCACCCCCTGCTGCCGCGGCGGCGCGCGATCGGCTGCGACGGCACTCATCAGCAGCAGCAGGGAGGCGAGCGTCACGGTCAGCGCCAGGTATGCAGAATGCTCGGCGAACAGCCGGCTCTCGATCGGCGCCGCGAGCAGCAGCAGCACCCCGACGATGCCCAGGCCCGGCCTGCGGCCGAACTCGCCGCGGGCCAGCGCAATGCCCATCGCCACGTAGGGAATCCAGTAGATGAAGAGCCGGTCGCCGACCGCCGAGATCCACCGGTTTTCGAACAGCCAGTAGCCCGCGGCCACGTTCAGTGCCACGCCGGCCGCGATCACCGGCAGCGTCGGCGCATCCGCCACCCATCGCCGCAACAGCGGGAAAAGCAGCGTGAGCTGGAACAGGATGACGAAGTAGTACTGCCCGGACCACCCGTAGCCTCCGAACCAGCCGCCGACGATGGTGTGCAGCGGCGTGACGTCCCAGCGCCCGTCGTAGAACTTCTCGATGTAGAGCAGGGTCCAGGCGATGTAGGCCACGCCCAGCTCGACCAGCCGCTGGCCCAGGTAGGCCAGGTGCGTGCCCGGCCCGCGGCGTGCCAGCGCCTTCTCGAGGTAGTAGGCCCACAGCCCGATGAAAACCGGCACGCCGAAGCGGTACACGTCCTCGAAAGGCAGGCCCGCGTGGATGCAGACCACGCCGACGATCGCGGCCGCCTTCAGGTAGTCGGCGTTCAGGTCGCGAGTGCCGGCCGCTTCGGCGGGTCGGGCCGGCAGGCCGTCGCCGCGATCGGCCAGTGCGCGAAGATCAGGTTGCTGGCTTGCCATCAGGTTCCTAGGGCTTGCGCAGGCCCTGCAGCTTGGCGAATGCGCTGGCCATTTGGCCGGCGGGCTGCGGCGCGTTGTCGCGGCGCGGGCCCTGCTGTCCACGCCCCGCCCCTTCGAAGCGGTTCTCGCGCGGGCCGTCGCGCCGGCCGGGCGCCGCGTCCAGCTTCATCGACAGGCCGATGCGCTTGCGCGCCACGTCCACTTCCATCACCTTGACCTTGACGATGTCGCCGGTCTTCACGACCTCGCGCGCGTCGTTGACGAACTTGTGCGAGAGCTGGCTCACATGCACCAGGCCGTCCTGGTGCACGCCGAGGTCGACGAAGGCGCCGAACTGCGCCACGTTGCTCACCGTGCCCTCGAGCACCATGCCCTCCACCAGGTCCTTGATGTCCTCGACGCCGTCGTTGAAGCGCGCCACCTTGAAGTCCGGACGCGGATCGCGGCCTGGCTTCTCGAGCTCGCCGAGGATGTCCTTCACCGTGATGACGCCGAACTTCTCGTTGGCGAAGAGCTCGGGCTTCAGGGTCTTGAGCATCTCGGCACGGCCCATCAGCGCATCGATGGGCTTGCCCGTCTTCTCGATCATCTGCTCGACCACCGGGTAGGTCTCGGGGTGCACGCCCGTCATGTCCAGCGGATTGGTGCCGCCCCGGATGCGCAGGAAGCCCGCGCTCTGCTCGAAGGTCTTGCCGCCGAAGCCCGTGACTTCCAGCAGCTGCTTGCGGGTGGCAAAGGCGCCATTGGCCTCGCGCCAGCGCACCACCGCCTTGGCGACGCCCGCGGACAGGCCCGAGACGCGCGACAGGAGCGGCACGCTCGCGGTGTTGAGGTCCACGCCTACGGAGTTCACACAATCTTCGACCACGGCATTCAAGGTACGCGCCAGCTCGCTTTGGTTCACGTCGTGCTGGTACTGGCCGACGCCAATGGATTTGGGATCGATCTTCACCAGCTCGGCCAGCGGATCCTGCAGGCGGCGCGCGATGCTGGCGGCGCCACGAAGGCTGACATCGACGTCAGGCATTTCCTGCGAAGCGAACTCGCTGGCGGAATAGACCGACGCACCGGCCTCGCTCACCACCACCTTCTCGACCTTCAGCGGCGGTGCGCCGGCCTGCTCGGCCATCTTCGCCAGCAGCTTGATCAGGTCCGCCGCCAGCTTGTCGGTCTCGCGGCTGGCGGTGCCGTTGCCGATCGCGATCAGGTTGACGCCGTGCTTGGCGCACAGCTTGCCGAGCGTGTGGAGCGAGCCTTCCCAGTCGCGCCGCGGCTCATGCGGGAACACTGTGGCGGTGTCGACCAGCTTGCCGGTGGCATCGACCACCGCGACCTTCACGCCGGTGCGGATGCCCGGGTCCAGGCCCATCGCGACGCGCTGCCCTGCCGGTGCGGCCAGCAGCAGGTCGCGCAGGTTGTCGGCGAAGACCTTGATGGCGACCTTCTCGGCCTCCTCGCGCAAGCGGGAGAACAGGTCGCGCTCGGTCGAAAGCGAGAGCTTCACGCGCCAGGTCCTGGCCACGCATTTGCGGATCAGGTCATCGGCCGCGCGGCCTGCATGGCTCCAGCCCAGGTGCAGCGCGATCTTGCCTTCCGCGATCGAAGGCTTGCCCGGCTCGGGCTCGATGGGCAGCACCAGCTTGGCGTCGAGGATGTCCAGCGCCCGGCCGCGGAACACGGCCAGCGCGCGATGCGAGGGCACGCGGCCGATGGGCTCGTCATAGTCGAAGTAGTCGCGGAACTTGGCGACGTCGGCGTTGTTCTCGTCCTTGCCCGCCATCAGGCTGGACTTGAACAGGCCCTCGGCCCACAGCCATTCGCGCAGGCGCTGCACCAGCACCGCGTCCTCGGCCCAGCGCTCGGACAGGATGTCGCGCACGCCGTCGAGCACCAGCTGAACGGTCGAGAAATCCAGTCCGTCGGCGGCGGGCTTGACGAAGGCCGCGGCCTCCTCGGCCGGGTCCAGCGTCGGGTCGGCGAAGAGCTTGTCGGCCAGCGGCTCGATGCCCGCCTCGCGTGCCATCTGGCCCTTGGTGCGGCGCTTGGGCTTGTAGGGCAGGTAGAGGTCCTCCAGCTCCTGCTTGGTGGGCGCGGCATCGATGGCGGCGCGCAGTTCGGCCGTGAGCTTGCCCTGCTCCTCGATGCTCTTCAGTACCGCCGCGCGGCGCTCCTCGAGTTCGCGCAGATAGGCAAGGCGTGCCTCCAGTTCTCGCAACTGCACGTCGTCGAGTCCATCGGTGGCTTCCTTGCGGTAGCGGGCGATGAAGGGCACGGTGGCGCCGCCGTCGAGCAGATCGACGGCGGCCTTCACCTGGTGCTCGCCGACCTTGATCTCGGCGGCAAGCTGGCGAATGATTTTCTGCATGTCTGGAAAGAGTCCCTGCACGGCAGCGAGCAGGGGTGCCTCGGGTCAAGAAAAGAGAGCGACGGAAGCGCCGAAGTTTGCCATACCGCGCGACCGGCTTTGCCCAGTGCCGTCAGTGTCTTCAGAAGGGCAACGTTTAACAGCGAACCATGCCGAACGGCTGGATTCGTCACTCCGAGGAGGTGCCGCGCTATGGAGAGCGCTCAGGCGGATCGGGAATCAAGCCAAGCTCGTACAGGACTCCGCCTCGAAGATATTGGTCCAAAACTGATCCCATGCTGTTTTGGCCATCTCATAGCCAATACGGATCTCTTGCTCGCACTCGGGCGATTGGATGATCTCTTCATCGATCGCCGCACGCAGCCGGACTCGATGCAGGATGTCGATCTCTCCGCTATGAATGTCCCAAAAGCGCCAATCGACTCCGTCAGCAATTGCAACAATGGCCGGGTTGCGGCTGAAATGCAGATGCATCGCTGCGAGGTACTGCTGGCAGAGGCATTCCCCACCCAAGCCACGAAGCCCGATACCTTGGGCGCAGGACTCTTGGAGCATGCGCTGGCTGATATCTTCGAGTAAAGCGATATTGCTTTCGATAGGCTTGCAATCTGCAGGATCAGCGCCGACGCTCAGGAGAAAGGCGTCATAGAGATTAGGATGGGCATCTGGCGCACTGCCGACGCCGAGCTCCTCACTCAGGAACTCGGCCAGTAGGCTGCGCAGCTTGCCGAAGGGCAAGCGATGGACAAGCAAGGCCATGTCAGCGATGTAATAGATCGTGAAGTAGGATACTGAACAAAGATGCGCCTCAACGACTCCATCGGCAACGTCTGAAGCGTCCGCAGCTTGTGATCTGCCAGAAACTCAGCCTCCATCCGGCTCGCTTCCGCGCGTTTCCAAAACTCCTGCATTGCACGTCTCCTTCCTATGGGTAATCTCTGGGTTAGCCGATCGAATGACGAGAGCGTTCATATCTTTTCGTATTTGCCGACGTAAATCTGGTTGGTGAGGTAGTAGTCGGTGATCGCGAGCAAAACCAATTCATCTGTTCCAGTGTTGTGTGTCTGATGAATGGCCCAGCGCGGGCAAAACACCGCATCGCCCGGCCCGACCTGCACCCAGATCTCGCCCACGAGGACCTTGCCAGTTCCCGAGATCAAGTAGAAGAGGGTCTCATGAGCGTGCTTGTGCCGGTTGTTGCACTTGCCCGCAGGAATGCGCACGACACGGGGATCCAGTACCTCCGCCGTGCAGGGATATCGCTCGACCGTGAACTGGATTCCCCGTGTGTCGTCGAGTTGGGTACACATGATTTCCCCGGCGCCAGGGTAAAGAGCTATCGGGGGCTCGATCTCATTCTCAAGACTTCTTCGGGATTGAATGCGCTCGATGGAACACTCCATGCGTGCAAGCCGCATCATGGCAAAGAGATCAGACAGGAATTCGAGCTGATGGGTCAAGAGTTGATCCAGAACCGCGTAGTTCACGTCACCGCAAAGACTCACTGCCGTTGCAGGTATGCCTTGGATGTCCGGCCGTGCTTCGACATCGGTAGACTTCGCAATGGCCTCCTCAACGGCCGCGAGAGACAGAGCCGAGAGATGCACGGTTGCACGGATAAGGGCGCTTCTCTCTTGCGTTGGAATGCCCGCGTACAGCGCAAGCACGGCGCTTACGAAATGCCTTGCGAACGTGGGGGCTGCCGCGCTGCCGCCGATCGCAGAGGCGCCGATCTGGCGAAGTGCAGTCTGGTACCTCTGTCGCTGATAGTCCCCCATCAGAACAGCCAAATAGGCGACGGAGTTCTCGCCTTCAGCCCGAAGAGCGTGAGCGCCAGGTCCTTCGAGTAGCTCGGCGTGTGTCCATGCAAGAATGGGAATGATGAATAAGCGGTCTTCGTGAGTTGTCCATCCTGCGCTGAGCATGCGCAGGATGGGTACAGCGGGCAAGGCGTCAAATCGTTCTGCGCGTGCGATGGCTTGCTTGGAATGAAGTCGCCCTCCAGGCCGCTCATCTCTGGTTACTTCAGACTGCATGCATATCTCCCATGAACATCTCTGTGTTTTGTCTTGCCGCATATGTGACAGCTTCGAATGATTAACCTTAACCTGGGACTTTTCGCGCACCAGTCACGACCAGTGCGACTCCGGTCATGACCAGTCCGATCCCTGCCAAGGTTAACGGAGCCGGAACTTCGTCGAGCACGAACATGCCGATCAGAACGGCGAGAGCCGGCGCGAGCGCACCGAAGATCGCCGCTCTCGGGGCGCCCAGACGACGCACAGCTTCCGTGTAGAAGAACATTCCCAGGATCGCGACCGCAACGCCCTGCGCCAACACCTGGAACGCCACCGTGCTCAACGGTGCCTCGAAGATGTTGGGCTTCAACCAGAGGAAGTAGATCGGCGCAAAGAGGACAGCCGAACAGACATTGACCAGAGCGGTGGCATGCCATGGGCTGATGCCGGCGCGTCGCTGCGCAATCGTGAAGCTAGCGAAGCACAGGCCCGCCACCAGGAACAGCAAGTCGCCGCGCCATTCCCCTGCCGCTCGATGCGCAACCAGCGCATAGCCACCGATGCAGAGCACGCCGATCACGACAATGGCCATCCCTCCCAGCTGCTTGCGCGTGAATTTCTCGCCAAAGAAAAGTCCCGATAGCACGGCCACCCAGATCGGCATCATTCCAATCATGAGCGTCGCGACGTGCGATGCGGGCGCGAAACGCATGCCGAGCGAGCCCAGCATCATGAACGGCACGCCGGCGCCCATGACCATCACCAGCAGGCGCACGGCGCCGATCTGCGCGATGCCCAGACCCTTGCGGACAAGAATCGGCCATAGCAACAGTGCGGACACGCCAAAGCGAAGGAAAGTCACGTCGTGCGGTCCCAAGCTGGTGGTGACGGCGAAGCGTGTCGCCACGGCCCAGCCGGACCAGATCAACGCGACGGCGAGGCCGCAGAGAACACCGGCGGTCAGTGTCTGCCTTCCGGACGAGCCGGCAACTGGAACGGGAATCGCCGACATGATCAATGGCCCGCGCGCAGAAGCTTGATGATGCCGATGGCGTCATCCTGCGACTGGCCGGCTTGCATGGCCTTGGCAAACAGTGCGCGATTGGCAGCGGCAATTGGCAGCCAGATGTTGACCCGAGCGGCCTCGTCGCACACCAAGCCGATGTCCTTGGCGACGTGCCGGATCGGTGCCTGCTGTGCAAAATCGTTGGCCGCGAGCTTGGCCACCTTCGAGCGCAGCACATCGTTGGCCAGGGGACTCGCCAGGGCCATGTCGAGGAACTCCTGCACGTCCAAGCCAATGCCGGCCGCGAAATGAGTGGCCTCGGAAATCGCCTCGAACCAAGCGATGAGCAGCAGTTGATTGGCCAGCTTCATGCGCATCGCCGTGGGTACCGGGCCGCATCGCACGGTCTTCTTGCCGATCGCATCGAACATGGATTGGATCTCATCGATGTGATGGGCATGGGCTGCGGAGGCCAGAACCACGAGTTGACCCGCTTCGGCCGGCAGCCTCGAGCCCGAGACCGGCGCTTCTACGTACCGCGCACCCGCGTCGGAGAGAGCAGTGCCCAATGCTTGCGAATATTCCGGTGCGACGGTGGCCATCAGGACGATCGTCTTGCCCTGAACCGGCAGCCCGACTGCGCCATTGGCCGTTCGGCCAAGCACCTGGTCGACCTCCGCGTGGGTCGGCACCATGACGATGACGACTTCCGAAGATGAAATGGCTTGGCGGGCTGAGTCCGCAATCTCGATGCCCAGCGGCCGGAGGACGTCGCAGCGGCTGGGCGTGCGGTTGTAGACCGTGACGGCGAAACCCGCCTTCTTGAGGTTCCTGGCCATGGGCTCGCCCATGACGCCGACACCGATGAGTGCAATTTTCATCACGCTGCGATTTCTCCGTTATCAAGTTGATCCGCCGCACCACGGGGCTGGTGTTGTCGCGTGCCGTGACTCTAAGATGGGAAGGGTGTGACGTGAAATGAGTTATCGAGAACGAATCGTTCGCAGGGAGTGATATATGGAGTTTTCCGATTTGCAGATTTTTAGGACCGTCGTGCAATCAGGTGGCGTGGTGCGTGCCGCCGAGGTGTTGCATCGGGCTCAATCGAGCGTGACGGCACGCGTTCGCGTGCTCGAGGAGAAGCTGGGCGTGCAGTTGTTCCTGCGCGAAGGACGCCGCCTTCAGCTCTCTCCTGCCGGCAGGATTCTGGTGGGCTACGCGGACCAGATGCTGGAACTGGCCAAGCAGGCGGCCAGCGCGGTCAGGACCGACCGCCCCACCGGCGTGCTGCGGATCGGTGCAATGGAAAGTACGGCTGCAGTACGCCTGCCCGAGCCGCTGGGACGTTTTCACGAGCGCTATCCGGAAGTGGCGCTCGAGCTCTATACCGGCGATCCGCGGGAGTTGGTCAACCGGGTGATCAAGGGGGAGCTGGATGCGGCCCTGATTGCAGACCCGGTGTCCGATCGGCGCCTCGCGACGCAGGCGATCTACGACGAGGAGCTCGTCATCGTCGCCGAGGCCAGGCATGCGTCCATCACGTCGCCCAAGGACGTGTGCTCAAGGGCCATCCTCGCTTTCCATCCGGGCTGCCCTCATCGCAGGCGAATCGAGGAATGGTTCGCGCGTGGCCGCGTCATGCCCGAGCGGATTGTCGAAGTCGGCTCCTACCACCTGATCCTGGGCTGCGTCGCCGTCGGCATGGGCGTGGCCCTGGTACCGCTCAGCGTGCTCGAAGGCTATTCGGAGCGCGACCGGCTAAGCATCCACAAGCTGGGCTCGAAGTTCGGCCACGCCAAGACCCGGCTCGTCTGGCGCAAAGACTCCCCGCAGATGAAGATCCAGGCTCTCTCCTCCGTTTTGCTGGAGAGCTACAACGTCTAGGCATCACGCGACGCGGCGCTGCGCCGACGCTGACGCCAGCGGCGTCAATTCTTTCAGGATCGCCCGCACCCGCGCCGGCACCATCCGGTTGGCCGGCATCACCGCGTGGATCGGCGTGCTGGGGGGGCGGCAGGTCGGCAGGAGCTCGATCAAGGTGCCCGCAGCCAACTGGCGGTTCACCATGTAGTCGGGCAGTTGCGCGACACCCAGCCCCAGTTCGGCGGCCTGGGCCATGGCTTCGCCATCGGAGAACCGGAACTGGGCCACGGCGCGAAAGTCGCGCTGGCGCCGGCCTTCGCGAAAGTGCCAGACCTGGTCGCGGCCGCTGGTCGGCATGCGAAACAGGATCGCCCGGTGTCCGGCCAGGGCCGACACATCTTCTGGACGGCCATGGGCGTCCAGGTAGGCCGGCGCGGCACACAGGACCCAGTCCTGGCTCGCGATGCGCCTCGCCACCAGGCGCGAGTCCGCCATGGCGCCGATGCGGATCGCCAGGTCCACGCCCTCCTCGACCAGATCGACGAAGGCATCCGACAGCCGCACATCCAACCGCAGTTCCGGATGCTTGGCCGCGAGCTGGACGATCGCGGGCATCACGCGCTCGCGACCGAACACGACCGGCAGGTCCACCCGCAGGGTTCCGCAGGGCTTGGTCAGCGTGCCCAAGGCTTCGGCCTGAAGCCCTTCGAGTTCGGCGATGACGCGCCGGCAGCGGTCGAACAGCCGCTCGCCATCGGAGGTCAGCGTCACGCGTCGAGTAGTGCGATGAAAAAGCCGCAGCCTCAGCTTGGATTCAAGCCGGCCCACGGCCTTGGCGACCGTCGAGGGTGTGGTCCCGAGCTCTCGCGCCGCGGCGGCGAACGAGCCGTGCTTGACGGTCTCGGTAAAGGTCAAAAGCCACTCCATTCCCAGCATGTCGATCCTCCCTATTGCAGAAATTTATTCCTCAGTGTCATGCCTGAGGTGCGCATTCTCAATCAGGGTTGACGAGCGCAAACTGCCGGCCTTCAACGCACGCGAGCTCAGTCTTCGCGGCCTCGCAACATCACGGCAAATCAGGGAGACCTCATACATGGACACGTTCATCGATGATGAGCACGACTCGAAGTTCATTCTGTCCGCGAGACGTGACGAACTCAGCGCCCGGGCCCTCGTAGTCCTGGCAAAAGGCCCGGCCATGGTGCTGCACGTACGCGGCTTCGTCGACGCGACCACCTGCGCGCTCCTGGCGCAACGCGCCGAGTACCTCGGCTATTCGCCGTACTTGAACGTCCCCAATGTGCGACGCACCGGCATGGCGTTCTACGAGACCGAAGGCAAGCCTGAGCTCATCGACGACTGCTTCGCATTGGCGCCACAGAATCTCTCCGACTTCAGGCGCACCTGCGCGCCCTTCTGCTCGCCAATCGACACCTTGCGCTGCACGCTCGACGAAATCTGGCCGCAGGGCGCGCGCCTGCAATCCCTGAGCGGCCGCAAGATGTTCGTCGGCCTCTCGCGCTGCCTCGAGCCCGGCACCACCTTCCTGGCACACCACGACATCTTCGCGGAAGACGCCCCGCGACAACCCGAGGCCACCAGCCTGAGCGCCCAGTTCGGCGCCAACATCTACATGCAGATGCCCGGTGCCGGTGGTGCGCTGCTGATGTGGAAGGGCGAGATTGCGCCGGCGGCATTCAACAAGATGCGGGGCGAGGACTATGGCATTCCCATCGATCGACTGGGCCCGCCCGATGTCAGGGTGCGGCCTGCGCCGGGCGACCTCCTGATCTTCAATTCTCGAAAGATGCATGCCGTTTCGCCCGGGACCGGGCGCAGCCGCCTTGCGTTGTCCTGCTTCGTCGGCTACCGCGGCGAATCCAATCCCCTGAGTTTCTGGAGCTGAGACACCATGTCCAACGTCATCGAAGAAAAGCCTCGCGATCTGCTCACGTTCCCCGAGGGGCTGAGCCATCAGGCGCTGCAGGCGCTGGCGAGTCGCAAAGCGCTGATCGTGCGCATACCCGAGTTCATGTCCACCGCTCAGTGCGACCTCATCGCGCGCGGCCTGCGCAGCCAAGGCTTTGGGTACGTCAGCGGCTGGATCGGGACTCCCTTCCCGTCACTCTTTTCGTTCGGGGCCACGCGTGCGGCTATCGATCACTACTTCGCCACTGCACTATCCAACATCCGCGTCTTGCGCGATGCCTGTGCGCCCTACCCGTCCCCCATCGATGTCTTTCGATGTGTGGTCGACGAACTCTGGCCTTCGGGCGCAGGTCTTCAGTCCCTGTTCGGGCGCAAGATGTTCGTCGGCATGTCCTGCAATCTGCGCGCGGACATGCCGTTCCTCGCTCAGCACGATCTTTTCGCGCGGCTCGTGCACTGCGACCCGCAGGCCACCGATGTCCTGATGCATTTGGCTGCAAGCGTCTACGTCAATGTGCCGCAGCAGGGCGGCGAGCTCATGATGTGGCGCGACGAGATCACGGATGCGGAATTCCTGCGTCGACGCGGCGACAAGCACGGCATGGACATCGAACCGCTGGGCGCGCCAGATATCGTCGTGAAGCCGCAAATGGGCGACCTGATTCTTTTCAACGCGCGCAAGCTGCACGCGGTGGCCCCTGGCGCCGGCTCTGACCGGCTGACCCTGTCTTGCTTTCTCGGCTTCCGTGGTGATTCGCACCCGCTGACCTTCTGGAGCTGACGACAGATGACGCCGATGACCAGGGGCCGGGCGCTTGTCGTCTTCGCCGTCTTCGCACTGGGCTACTTCCTCTCATCCTTGGTGCGCGGCGTGACAGCGACACTGGCGCCGGCGCTGACCCAGGAGTTCGCGCTCTCGTCGAGCCAACTCGGCCTGCTCGGCGGCGCCTACTTCCTGGGCTTCGCGATGCTGCAGTTGCCGCTGGGCAACTGGCTGGACCGAGTCGGACCCCGGCGCGTGTTGAGTCTCTCTCTGGCCGCGGCGGCGCTCAGCTGCATCGCCTTTGCGATGGCGGGGGGCTTTGCGTCCTTGCTGCTGGCGCGCTTCATCTGCGGCGTGGGCGTGAGCGCGTGCCTGATCGCGCCGCTCACCGGAGCACGCCTGTGGTTGCACGGCAGCCAGCAACAAAGCGCCAATGCATGGATGCTGATGGTGGGATCCCTGGGTCTGCTGACCGCCACGCTGCCGGTGCAATGGGCCCTGCCGCTCTACGGCTGGAGATCGCTGTTCCTCGTGCTCGCCCTCCTCTTTGCGCTGACGGTGCTCGGAACGGCGTGGCAAGTGCCGGCCATGCAAACCCCATCGGCGCCCGCGCATTCAACCTGCTGCTGTTCGCCGGCGTCTTCGCCACACAGTGGTGCGTCGGCGCGGGCCTGGACTGGCTCCAGGCAGCGCCCGTCGTCGATGCCTACCGCGCGGTGTTCGCGGTCCTGGCGCTGGCCTGTTGCCTGAGCTATCTCTGGCTGCTTCAAGGCCTGACCACTCAGAGGCCAGTGCCAGCCAACGCCTGACCGCCCAGGGCAGGAGCCGGCGGCATCGGGGCAGCCCCTTGCCGAACTCACGACGGGCCTCGGGTCGCATGGGACGTCCAGGGGAGGACTCGCGCAAACTTTTCACCCGGGTAGATTGCGAAACGCGTTTTGCCCGGGTATTATTCGCGCCATGTCCTCTGTTCCCGATCCCACCCTCACCGCCTTCGCCGGCTTCGAGCGCGTCGCTGCCGGCTCCCGCGCCGAGGTCATCGCCCAGCTGCGATGGCGCGCCGATGCCCAGCCGGTCTTCGTCTTCGATGACGCCACCGGGGAGCGCCTCGATCTCGACCTGCGCGAAGACGCGTCCGCCGCTCCGGACGGCCCCGCTACCGACGAGCAAGCCACCCGCGGCGTCGGCCGCCCCAAGCTCGGCGTGGTCGCCCGCGAGGTCACGTTGCTCCCGCGCCATTGGGACTGGCTCAGCCGCCAGCCCGGCGGCGCTTCGGTGGCGCTGCGCCGGCTGATCGACGAGGCGCGCCGCGTGCATGCCGACCGCGACGCGCAGCGCGCCTCGCGCGAGGCCGCCTACCGCTTCATGAGCGCCATCGCGGGCGATCTGCCGGGCTTCGAAGAAGCGGCGCGCGCGCTGTTCGCCGGCGAAGGCACGCGCTTCGCGGAGCTCTTGTCTGCATGGCCCGAGGACGTGCGCGCGTACCTGCAGCGACTGGCGGCCGCGGCGTGGAGCGGCCAATGAACCGGGCGGCGCCTGCCCGGCCGACGGAGCCCGACGACGTGGAGCACACCGGCGAGATCGTCGCCCCGCCGGCGACGGTGACCGATCCGGTGCCGCCGCAGATCGCCTCCAAGACCAATCCACGCGCGGCGGCCATGGCTTCACGCCCCCTGTGGAAGACCTTCCTGGTCTTCCTCGCGCCCATGCTCCTGAGCAACATCCTGCAGTCGCTCTCCGGCACGCTCAACAACGTCTACCTGGGCCAGATGATCGGCGTGGGCGCGCTGGCCGCGGTGTCCAGCTTCTTTCCGGTGATGTTCTTCTTCATCGCCTTCACCATCGGCCTGGGTGCCGGCGCCTCGGTGCTGATCGGCCAGGCCTGGGGTGCGCGCGAGCCCGAGAAGGCGCGCGCCGTCGCCGGCACCACGCTGACCGTGGGTGTGCTGTTCGGGCTGTGCGTCGCGGTCTTCGGGGGCGCCTTCACGCAGCCGATGCTGGCCGCGCTGGGCACGCCGCCCGACATCCTGGCCGATGCCACGCGCTACGCACGCATCGTCCTGATCGCGATGCCGGGCCTCTTCGTGTTCCTGCTCTCGACCGCGATGCTGCGCGGCGTGGGCGACACGGTGGCGCCGCTCTACACGCTGATCATCTCCACCGCGCTGGGCCTGGTGATCACGCCGGCGCTGATCCGCGGCTGGTTCGGCCTGCCGCAGATGGGCGTGGCCAGCGGCGCCTGGGCCACCGTGATCTCCTTCGTGGTCGCGACGACGTGGCTCGCCTTCCACCTGAGGCGCAAGAAGAGTCCGCTGGCGCCCGACGCCGGCTTCGTGCGGCACCTGCGCGTGCGGCCGGCGCTGCTGAAGGCGGTGCTCAAGGTGGGCGTGCCGACCGGCGTGCAGATGATCGTGGTCTCGCTGGCCGAACTCGCCCTGCTCTCCTTCGTCAACACCTACGGCTCGGGCGCCACCGCGGCCTACGGTGCGGTGAACCAGGTGGTGGCCTACGTGCAGTTCCCGGCCATCTCGATCGCCATCGCTGCCTCGGTGCTGGGCGCGCAGGCCATCGGCGCCGGCCAGGTGCAGCGGCTGGGCGCCATCGCGCGCACCGCACTGATGATGAACCTGGTCCTCACCGGCGGGCTGGTGCTCCTGGGCTACCTGTTCTCGCGGCCGCTGATGGGCTTCTTCATCACGAGCGAGCCGGTGATCGAGGTGGCGCAGACGCTGCTGCACATCATGCTGTGGAGCACGGTGATCTTCGGCATGGGCGCTGCCCTGTCGGGGATCATGCGCGCCAGCGGCTCGGTGCTGGTGCCGACCTCGATCTCGATCTTCTGCATCGCGCTGATCGAGGTGCCTGTGGCATGGTGGCTCAGCCATCGGATGGGGCTCAACGGGATCTGGGTGTCGTACCCGGTGGCCTTTGCGGCGATGCTGACGCTGCAGGCGAGCTACTACCGGTTCGTGTGGCGCAAGAAGGCGATCCGCAGGCTGATTTGAGGGGCGTCCCTACTCGAACACCTCGTCTCCCGTCGGCTCGTAGTGCGGCACCGCATTCATGTCATGCCGCAGCTTCGACAGCTCCCAATACATCCGCCGACGCGCCCGGCTCTGGTTGCCCAGCGGCCGGTGCTCGGCAATGGTGTGCCAGGGGTTGTACGAGAGCTTCTTCGCGAATTCCATCTGCGCGGGTGAATCGAAGCTCTGCCTCGGGATGCGCAGCGTCGCCACGCTGACGCGCGGCGACAGCTTCTCAGGCCACAGCACGCCCGCGTTCTCGATCGGCATCCGGTGCGGATCGGTCTGCAGCTGCAGGCGGATGTCGAACTCCACCTCTTGCCTGCCCAGGGTCGCGGCCATCGCCTGGCGCAGGTAGTCGTCGGGTGGGCGCAGCGGCAGGCGCGGGATCGGCGTGCGCGTGGTCGACTTCGGCCATACCGAGTACTGCATCGCCTGCCCTTCGCCCAGCAGGTAGGGCACGCAGCTGAAGTACGGCGCTTCGAGCGGGCTGGACTGCGTCTTGATGAAGAGCGACTGCATGACCAGGTCGAGCACATGCGACTCGCGCAGGTTGACGAAGTAGAAGATCTGCGCGTTCTTTACGCTCTCGATCTGCAGCGCCGCATTCGCCTTGACGTCGGGCGTGACGAAGGTGGGCGTGGAAACGCCGAACATGTCCAGCGTGTGCTGCTCCTCCTCCATCAGCTTCGGGCCGGGCACGCCCATGAGCTTGATGCTGATGCTCATGAAGCCCACGTCCTCGATGTCCGGCGTGATGTAGGGCCCGGGGCCCGAGAAGCGCACCCAGGCGCGGAAGCGCTGAGGCCTGGCGTAGATGCCCCTCTTCATCTGCGCGGGGATGTCGTCGTGCACGATGAACTCGCCGCGCACGATGCCCTGGGTCTTGGTATTGCCGCCGCGCTCGAAGCCGCCGGGCTTCCACAGGTCGCGCATCTGCTGCGTGAAGCTGCGCACGATCGAGTCGACGAACTGCTCCTCGCCGGGCAGCGCTTTCTCTTCCGCGATCGCGAGGCCCTCGTTCGGGCGGCGGCTGTTGATCAGCGCCGTGGTCAGGCGCGCCAGCGGGTCGCGCAGCAGCGCGTCGAAGGCCGGACGCACGAAGGGATCGAAGCGCCGCTCCAGCCGCAGGAGCGCCATGCCGGAGTCGCTGACGAAGTTCTTCAGCGCCGAGCCGGTGTTGGCGCGCGGCGCGGGGCGACTGGCGTTCGAATTGGTCATGTTCTCCTCACGAGGACTGTCCCTTCGACAGGTAACGCAGCGCGCGAATACCGGGCATGAAAAAGTATCCCCCGCCCCGCACGGTCACGAACTGCGGCAGGCCCGAGAGCCGGCGATCCGGCCCCGTGCCCACCGGCATCGAGAAGCCGTCCGTCGGGCTGCCATCCGCATCCGGCAGCCGATGGCCCAGCAGCGGATCGGACTCGCCGGAAAGACCATCGAAGCGCGTCCCCGCCAGCCATGCGTTCTGGACGAACTCGAACTGGCGCGCGATGTTGGCGCCCAGGCAGATGAAATGCAGCCCCGTCTCCTCGCCCGGCCCGCCGCCATATTCGCGGCCGCGGCGCAGCAGGCGATGGAAGCGGGTGGAGGCGACCAGGTCGGGACGCAGCGGGTCCGCGCCGAAGCCCAGCCGCCGCCACAGGCGCGAGAGCGGATTCGCCCAGCCCGGCGGCAGGTCGGCATTGCGCGGGTTGGCGCGGCGGATGTGCGCACCGAGCGGGCAGCGCTGGCCGTCGGGATCGCTGCGGTAGGTGAAGCCGTTGCGCCGGTGGGCGTCCTCGTCGATGCCGTCGATGTGCTCCCGGCCAGGCCCCACGAGCGCCTCGCCGCCATCCATCTTGCGGCCGACCATGGCCTCCGCCAGACGCCGGCGCAGGACCGGGTCGCCGCCGGCCTGGCGATCGAGGAACTGCCAGAAGCCGCCCACGTCCTGGCGCAGTTGGCGCATCACCAGGTAGCTGCCGTTGCGCCCCAGGTCGGCCATCCCGGGCGCATCCTCGGCACGGGGCAGCATCGTGTCGGGGTCGCGTTGCGGCTCCAGCAGGGGGCGATCGGTGTAGGCGCCGTACTCGTTGGGATAGCCCAGCAGGTACTCGCCGAGGCAGGACCGGTTGGTGAAGCCGAACTGCTCCTCGTCGCGCGCCGGACGCCTGCGCTCCCAGTCGACGCGCGGCTGCGAGATGCCATCGACAAAGCCGAAGGGCTCGGTCTCGCGCAGCCGGGCGGTGAAGAGGCAGTCCATCTCCTCGAAGCCGGCTGCGCACTCGCCACGCACGGTGGCGAGCCAGGCGTCGAACTGGCCCGGCACCGCATAGAGCATCAGCAGCACATGCGGCACTTCGTGCGGCGCGCCGCCCCACTGCCAGCCGGCGGGATCGTTCGCCCCCAGGTCACCGAGCCGCCGCGCCCGGCTGGCATCGCTGCTCATGCCGGCCAGGAACTCCGCCGAGAAGCCTTCGACGATGGAGCGTGCCACGCCCAGCTTGTGCAGGCCCGGGGCGCTGATGGCGATCTGCAAAGCGGTGCTCGGCGGCGGCTGGCGTTCGACGGCCGGGGTGACCGGCGCACGCGCGAGCCAGGCGCGCGCGGCCTCGGCATCGTGGATGCGCAGCAGCAGGAAGCAGGCCTGCGTCAGGTGCTTGTAGCCATAGCGCACCAGGCCCTGGATGTCCTCGAAGTCGACCTGGGTCACTGGAGTACCTTCGCCTTCGGAGCGGCCGTGCGGCTCATGCCCCTGCTCATATCAACCTCAGCCACGCGAGCGCTTCCGCATCGCTCATGCCCACTTGCTCGAAGCCTTCGCGGATGCGCCGATTGCGCTCCAGGTCGCTGAGCGTGAGGCCGGGGTAGGCCTTGTACCAGACCTCGGTCGGCAGCTGGTGGCCGCGCTGGTAGTACTTGAAGGGCAGCTCGCGGCGCGCGCCCTGCCGGATCAGCCAGGCAGTGCGGGGCCAGCCCAAGCCGTTGCTGAAGACCAGGTTGAGGCCCCATGCGACCTTGTTGATGAAGTCGTCCATGTAGGCCTCGTGGCTGCCGTCGTAGTTGCTGACGAACAGCACGCGGATCTTGTTGTCGAGGAAGACCCAGTGCGCGAAGTGGATGGTGCGTACGCGTCCCAGGTGGCCGCGCCCGAAGACATGGCGGCAGGCCCAGGCGATCGCGAGCAGCAGCACCTGCACCAGCACGCGCCGGAACCAGCCCGGCTTGACCGCCCCCAGCGCGGTGAAGCTGTTGCTCGGGCCGTGGTCCTCCAGCTCCTGCATCTCGCTCACCGCGGCCGCGCGCGGACGCGGGCAGTATTCAGGGTCGGTGCGCTCGTGCCGCCGCAGCAGCACGAGAAAAAACGGCAGCACGATCAGCAGCAGCGGCGACAACAGCAACGCCGCCAACGGCAGCCCGATGGCATGCAGCGCATTGCGCGCCCACCAGCCCAGCGGCGTCGGCGCCGGCGGCGTCAGCAGCAGCCGGCCGGCCGCCTGCTGGGCGCGCACGAAGTTCAGCAGTTCGCGCCGCAGCGTTTGCGGGTCGACCGCCGCGTCGCGCACGCCGCGCGGCACCCGCGCTGCCAGCGCCCGCTGCAGCGCGCTCTCCTCGCGGATCTGCCGGACGGTGCGGCCGATGCGGTTGACGTACGGTGCGGCCACCGGCCGGTCATGCTCGATCAGCCACTCGAGCAGGTCATCGCGCAGGTCGAGGCCGCGACAGTGCGAGAAGATGCGGCGCAGGCCCTCCCCTGCGTGCTGCACCATCTCGGCCAGCTGCGCTTCGGCCGAGCCGTCGCAGTCGCCCATGAAGAGCAGGTAAGTCGGCAGCTTGGGCCGCGGCAGCCCGAAGACTTCGAAGTCCGCCATCGTCCCGTTGCCCAGTATCGCGAAGCGCGCGAAATGCAATCGCTCGAAGGCGCCGAACGGCAGTACCGCATTGGCCGGGTCGGCCGTGCCCGGCGCGAGGGTCATGGTGGCGAGCAGCTTGCGCAGCCCTGCTTCGCGTCCGGGGGCGATGGCGGCGACCACCACGAAGTGCGATTGCGGAGTCACTGCGTCGAAGCGGACATCAGCGCCCTAGAACTTGAGGCAGAAGTCGATGAGCCGCTCCTTGCCCCAGTACACCTTGCCCAGGTAGAAGGCCGGCGAGATCAGCCGGATCTCGTCGCGGATCCAGTGGGCCACCACCGAGGTCTTGGAATAGTCGAGCACGATGCATTCCTTCTGGTCCAGCCAGCTGTCGCCCTTGTACACCTTGGCCACGATGGCCTGGATGCCGAAGGGGCTGACCTTGTTCTTGAGCACGCCGTTGGCCGGGTCGAAGACCTTCCCCTGCCAGCCGAAGAAGTTGATCATCTTCGCGATCGACTCGGTGTAGCGGGTGCCGGGCGCGATGATCGCGGTGCCCTCCGCCTCGCCGGAGGGAATCTCGCCCGCCGGGCTGGCGGTGAAGAGCTCGTCGAGCTGCTGCTGGGTCATGTCGAGCAGTTGCTGTACGTCGTAGGCCATGCGCCATCTCCTCGAGTGAAGACCCCGTCGTCCAAGTGTCCGGCCAGGGTCGCGGGCCGTCAATTTGCCGAAAGTGGTGTGCGCGCGGCCGTGCGCAGCACCGCATCCGCCGCCTTCTCCGCGGCCATGTAGACCGCCGAAGCGACGAAGAAACCTGGAATGCGCGGGAACACCGAGGCATCGACCACGCGCAGCCGCGGCACACCGTGCACCGCGAAGTTGCCGTCGAGCACCCCGCCCTGCTCCCGCGGGCCGATCGCGCAGGAGCAGGAGGCGTGATGGCCCCAGGCGGTGTCACGCACATAGTGGGCCAGGGCCTCGTCGCTCTGCACGGCCGGGCCGGGCGCGATTTCCTCTGCGATCCAGCCCTTGGCCAGCAGCGGCGCCGTCATCCGGCGCACCAGGCGGATCGCCTGCACCACCGCGCCCAGGTCCTCGGCGCCGGGGTCGTCGGTCTCGTCGAAGAAGTGGAAGTCCACCAGCGGCATGTCGCGCGGGTCGGCCGAGCGCAGGCGCACCGTGCCGGCGCGGTTGCGCGTATGGCCTTTCAGCACGGCCCAGGTCAGCTGGTCGGGCTGCTCCCGTATCAGCGTGGAGAAGCCGGGGAAGTAGCCCTCGAAGCGCGCCAGCAGGGCCATGCAGAAAAGATCAGGCTCCGCGCCCGGCTGCGCCGCGAAGCTCGAGCGCTGCACCACGCCGAGCGCCGCGCCGTTGGAGGCGTACATGCCGAGGCGACCTTCGTCCCAGCGCCGCCACAGCGTGTCGTCGCGGTCGAAGCGCGCGCCCTCCAGCACCTCCCACGACCGGCGCATGCGGTGCGTGACGGCGATCTCGTAGCGGTCCTGCAGGTTGCGCCCGACGCCGGGCAGCGCCGCACGCAGCGCGATGCCGTGCCGGCGCAGCTCCTCCTGCGGCCCGATGCCAGAGAGCATCAGCAGCTGTGGCGTGTTGAAGGCGCCGCCGGAGAGGATCACCTCGCGCCGCGCCCGCGCCTCGCGCCGCTGACCCGCGTCCGTGCTCGGCGCCGCATGGGCTCGGTACAGGTGCGCGCCCTTGAGGTACTCCACGCCGCAGGCCGCGCCGGCCTCGTCGAACAGCACGCGCGCGGCCAGTGCATCGAGCTCGATGTGCAGCCGGCCCGGATGCTTCTTCGCCACCTCCAGCAGCCGCTCGCGGATGCCCGCGCGCCGATGCGCCGAGGTGGACAGCGGCGTGTAGCACAGCCCCTCGAAGCTGCCGGGCCACAGGCGCCGCGAGTTCGGGTCGCCCAGCCCGCCGCGCAGCCAGCGCAACGTGCTGCGCACCGGCGTGGGCAGGCTGCCGGCGAACACGCCGGCGGAGTCGCGCAGCACGCGCATCAGGCCGTCGTCGCCCAGCACCGTGAGCGGGATCGCCTTCTCCGTGCGCAGCCAGCCACCCCAGCCGTGCCCTGTCGGATCGAGCCCCACATGGCGCAGCGCCCGCCACAGCGGGCGGTGCCCGCAGTTCTCGATGCGCTGGGCATAGCGGCGCATGCGCGAGGCGCGCCACGAGCGGTCGCCGGTCAGCCGCGCGATGTGGTTCCAGTCGGACGCGTGCGGCAACATGAAGATCATCGCGTTGTGCGCGCTGCATCCGCCCAGCGCCGCTGCGCGCGGGTAGAGCACGCCCTGCCCTGCCTTGTATTTCCAGTCGCGTGCCTGCCGCGCCTCGTCGGCATAGTGGCGCACGCGGAAGTTCCAGCTGATGGCCGGGTTCTCGCAGGCGAAGGCGTGGAAGGCCGGCACGTCGTAGTCTTCCGGCAGGCGCGGCGCCGAGGCCCGCGGATCGCCGCCGGCCTCGATCAGGAAGACCCGCATGCCGGCCTCGGCCAGCCGCGCAGCCAGCGTGCCGCCGCCGGGGCCGGAGCCGACAATCACATAGTCCCATTCGGGTTCGGTCATCGAGCCTCAGAAGGTTTTCAGGAAAGCGATCAGTGCCCGCTTGTCCTCGTCGCCCAGCTCCGGCTCGCGGCCAAAGGCCTTCTCGTCCTCGCTCAATCCGTCCTGCCGGTTGAACTGCGCGGTGCCGAAGTAATGGCCCCGGTTGACCACGAAGTCCGGGCACTTGCTCAACTGCATCATCGGCTCGCGCAGCTTCGAGAAATGCTCGCGCAGCTGCTCGTCGGTGACGCCGGCGGGGGCGCTCTTCAGCGCGCGCCTGAGCTCGATCAGCAGCTCGCCCACGTCGCGCACGTGGGTCGCCTTCTCGTGCAGGCTGTCCCCCTCGGCGCGCAGCTTGAGGTTGGCCAGCAGCGCCACCGGCGTGCCCTTGGGAATGGGGCCGAGCACGATGTCGCCGTCCTTCTCCGCCAGCCACGGCGCCCAGCGGTGCAGCGTGCCTTGCAACGGCCGAAGCGCCTCGGGCACGAAGCCGGTGGGCACGGTCACGGTGCTGCGCTCGGTGGTGCGATCGATGAGGCCCTCGACCTTGTCGCCCAGCTCCGGGTCGCGCTCGCGCCGCTCGGGCCACAGCATCTGCTCGATCGAGGCCTCGAAGCTGCGCAGGCGGGCATTGACCGAGGGATCGATGTCGAAGGGCCCGACCGTGTTGTTGAGGAGCAGCGGCGCCGTCGACCAGACGCTGATCAGCGAAGGCACGCGCGTGTAGCCGCGCCCGCCGGCCGGCATCGCATAGGGCCGCGGCTCGCCGCTGAAGGGGTCGCGCAGCGTCACCGTTCCTACCGAGGGCAGCTGCTTGTAGGTCTGCGACGAGAAGTCGTTCCAGATGTTGCCGGCCAGCGCATTGGTCGCGAGCGGGCTGCAGATGTTGGTACGCAGCAGCGTCGCCGGGATGCGCGCGTCGGTCGACAGGTAGTTGCCCTGGAGGAAATCAGGCGCCTGCACGATCTTGCGCATCTCGGCCTTGTACTCGTCGCTCTGGGTCCACTTCCAGTAGCGCTTGAAGCAGTCGAGGTAGCCGGCGCCCGCGCACTTCGCGGCCGTGAGCTCCAGTGCGGGCGGCGGCATTGGCGCCTTGCTGGAATGGCAGCGCGCGCAGGTGTCGGCATAGGCCGTCTTGCCGCGTTCGAGCAGGCCCGCGCCGGCCTGCAGGTGCTCGGTGCCGCCGGGCGCGTCCTTGAGCCGGTCGGGCTGCGCCGCCTTGAGGAAGAACAACGCCGTGTCGGGCGTGCCCGCCTCGGTCGCCTGCCAGTAGCTGGAGTTCTTCTGCGCCGTCGCGATCGGGATCGGCGTGATCGTCTTGCCGCCCACCACCGGGTTGAAGTGCAGCAGCCATTCCTCGCTGAACAGGCCGATGTTGAGGTAGACCCGATTGAGAGCGCCCAGCAGGCCCACCGAATCCGCGCCGTCCTTCAGCACGTGCGGCGTACGCACCGCGTCGGGCTTGGCGAAGAAGTCCAGCAGCGGCCCGCTGGTCACGAAGTCGTTGAACTGCTTGTTGTGCAGCTCGCCGCCGGCGAGCTTCTCCTGCCCGATGCGCTTGGCCATTTCCAGCCGGGCGCCGAAGTCGTACACCGCATTCATCGTGCGCGGATTGTTGATGCTGTCGGTGGAGACCAGCGAGGTGTCCATGCTGCCCGGCCGGTACGTGTGGGCCAGCTGGAACATGTAGTTGGTGCGGCCTTCGGGCTTGTTGGCGTTGTAGATGAAGAGCCGGTCCACCCACATGTACTGCGCGCCCACCGAGGAGCTGAGGTTCTCGAACTTCGGGCTGTTGGGATCGGCCGGCGGCTTCACCGGGCTGGGGCCGATGTGGCAGAAGCCGCAGGACATGCCCACGCGGTACGGCCGCACCAGGTCCTTGCGGTTGTAGTAGTTGGGGTCGGTGTAGTACTTCTCCGCGTCCCATTCCTTGGCCGCCTTGGCATCGAAGGCCGGGTTGGGAAAGAGCCGAAGTCCCGCGATGCCCGTGCCCCAGCCGTAGAAGGAGCCCACCGGCTGCGTCGTGCCGTCGCCCAGCGGCTGGCCGCGCGATCCGATCTTGACGCCGGGGTACTTGCTCTCGTTCTCGAAGGGGTCGGGGCCGCAGTCCTTGCTGCGCACATCGAGCCAGAGGCCGCGGCGCGTCTTGTCGGGCGCGGTAGCGGCCTCGAAGCAGGGTTCGTTCACCAGCCCGAAATAGCTCCAGCGATTGGCGCGCGAGTAGCCGAGCGTGGGATGCGTGCTCACCACCTTCAGCAGGTCGAAGGCGCCGAAGGTGTAGTCGGTCATCTGCGTCCAGAAGCGGTCGTTGCCGCCGCTCCACACCAGCCACATGTTGCGGCCCTTGACCTCTTCGGGTGTGAGCGCGATGCCACCGTCCATGTCGCGGAAGTAGTCCTCGGTGGCGTGCGGGAAGGAGGCGGCGTCGCGGCCGGCCTGTTTGGCCTCGTCGAGCACTTCGCCGGGCTTCGGGCCTTTGCTGCAGGCCGCGAGGCACAGGATGACTGCCAGCGGCAACAGCACTTGCGTCGCCGCAGAGCAGCGTCTTGGGATCATGGCCATTCCTCCTGCGTCCGACAACGTCGGTGAACGGGGGATCACGAGGCGCAGTGTGGGTGCGCGGGGTGGGATTGGGTATCGGCCATGTGGGTTAACCAAAGGTCGTAGGTGGACCTGCACATGGCAGAACTTTCCCCTGCTGGATGACCTTGCCCTGCTCGACGTATCCCTTGACGAGCACGTTGAGCGGACCTTTTCTCCTGGGGCCGCTATTGTCAGGAGTGAGAGGTTGAGGCCTGAAGTCTCCCGAGGTCTCTCGAAGCGACGGTAAGTGCTACCACCGGGTGCCCAGATTGACTCCGCTTGAACTTTCTCCTGCCTGTTGTGTTGTGGCTTGCGTGACTATGATCCGCGCCACCAATGGAGTGGATGCGGCGGCAGGATGTCGTTGCCGCCGCGACGCCTCTCATTGAATTGCGCCGCTGCGTGCCACGACGCGCAGCGAGAAGATCAAACCTCCAGGGAGAACCCATGGCAAGCCGCCAACGGAGTGCACGCGTGCGCGCTCACTTTCAACATCTTCTTATCGAAGCCTGACCGCCACCGCGCCTCGCCCGGGACCGGGGACTTTCACCTCCGTCTGGTCGGCCTGTGTCGCGATGGTCTTGGCATCGGTCACTCCAGCACATTCGCTTCCACGAACGATCGTGGCGTATTCGCCCAATGTGCCTGATGCACCCACAAGACCGACTGTTCGCTATTCACACGGAGCTTGATAACCCAGACGTGTGCTTCGTAGGAATTCCGCTTGAAGTGACATGCGCGGATCTCCTGCTCGACAGCATTTCCTCACTTGGTCTAAACATCATGGCCCCACGGGCGCGGCGCGGCCAGAGATCGACGCCCCTGATTCGCCTATCCAACCACAGCCCCGCGCCTTGACGACAAGCCTGCCAAGGCCTTCTAATGCCCCAGCCTGTCGGCGCCAGCCCGGCAAACCGGAACCCGTCGCAAGAGCTTCGGACCGGTACTCACAAAGATTTCCCAAACCTGCAATGGAGAACAACATGAGCGTGCACAGACGCATTCAAGGCACCTGGATTCGTCTGGACTCGAACGAGCACGATGATGCCTCCGCGCACGCCGGCGAGGAGCCTGAAGACGTCGAGGCACTCGCTCATGAATCGGCCTCGGCAATGCAGGTTCGCAGGGCATTCCTGTATTGCTCGTTACTTGGTTTCTCCCTCTACGCACTGCTGGGTCTCGACGACGCCGACAACAAGGACTTCGTCGTGACGCACGCCCCGGGCCAGTACGTGCGCATGCTTCGCACGGCGGCGCAGCTCTCGCTCACCGAGCTCGATCAAGAAATCGGCCGTGACGCCGGCTTCATCGAAAGCGTCGAGGCCGGCGACATCGACCTCGTGGAGTACCCCGTCCAGCTTGCGCTCGACATTGCGCGAAGCACTCAATCCTCCGCCTCTCGGCTGCTCAAGGTTCTGGAGCAAGCAGCCAAGCGCTCCTAGGAGACCCGGCGTCTCACTCGCCCTAACGCGGCCTCGGCACCGCCACCCCCGCCCCACTCGGCCCGCGTCCGATCATCACCCACGCACTCAGCGCACTCAGCAGTGCCAGCCCCGCGCAGATCAGCATCACCCACCGGAATCCCGCCACAAAAGATTCGGCCACCGCGCGCTTGAGCGCCGCCGCAGCCGCAGCATCAATGCCCGGCGGCATCTCCGCCCCTGCCAGCTTGCTGCGCTGCCCCTCGATGAACGCACTGGCCTGTGCCGAGGCCCCTGTCTCGCGCAAGCCTTCCGCCAGCACCGAATCGAAGGCCCACGCCATCACCACCCCGAACACAGCGATCGCCAGCACCGACGCCGCACGTGACACCGCGTTGTTCACGCCCGATGCGATCCCCGCAGCCTCCGGCCCGACCGCATTCATCACCGTCGTCGTCAGCGGCGCCACCGTGACCACCATGCCGAACCCCAGCACCACCACAGCGGGGAAGAACGCCGTCCAGTAGTTCGCGCCAACGCCCGGTACCGCAAATAGCGCAAAGCCCGCCGCGGCGATGCTCGGGCCCACCACCAGCGGCAATCGCGGCCCGAACCGATCGACCAGTTGCCCCGCCCAGCGCGAGAGCGCGAACATGATCAGGATGAACGGCAGCAGCGCCGCACCCGCCACCGTGGCCGAGTAGCCCTGCACCTGGATGAGGTTGAGCGGAAAGAAATACAACCCTCCCCCCAGCGCCGCATACAACAGCAGAGTCAGCAGGTTGGCCCCCGCGAAATTGCCGATGCGCAAGAGCGGCAAGGGCAGCATCGGCGATTCGACACGCCGCTCGACGAGCACGAAGGCGACGCTGCTCGCAATGCCGATGCCCAACGCCCCAAGCACGGCCGCCGAGCCCCAGCCCTGCGTGGGCGCCTCGATGAAGGCATACACAATGCCGCCCAGCGCCGCCGTCGCAAGCGCGGCGCCCCACGCATCCAGCCCGCTGCCGGCGGAGCTGCCGCGGCTCTCCGGCACATGGCGCCACACGATCCACAGCACCGCCAGCGCCATCGGCACGTTGATCAGGAAGGCCCAGGTCCACGAGTAGTGATCGACCAGGAAGCCGCCGAGCACCGGCCCGAGGGCCGCGGTGATGCCGCTCGCGCCTGACCAGGTGCCGATGGCGCGGCCTCGCTCCTTCTGCGCGAAATTGGCGCTGATCAGCGCCAGGCTGCCGGGCACGAGCAAGGCGCCGCCGATGCCTTGTACCGCACGCGCCAGGATCAGCTGCTGCACCGTGCCCGACAGCGCGCAGCCCACCGAGGCGAGCGCGAAGAGCACGACGCCGAGCGCGAAGATGCGCCGCCGCCCGAAGAGATCACCCAACGCGCCGCCGACCAGCAGCAGCGCAGCCAGGAAGAGCGCATACGACTCCACCACCCATTGGGCCTGGAAGGCCGTGGCGTCCAGCTCGCGCTGGATCGCGGGCAGCGCGACGTTGACCACCGTGCTGTCGATGAAAGCCATGCTCGAGCCGATGATGGCCGCGGCCAGGACCCAGGGCTTCGAGCGCGGGGGGCACGGCGCCGCTTCGCAGCCGTGCCGGATCAGGGCGTCGTCGCCCGGAGGTTTGCCGATCTGACTCATTGGACGAAGTATGGATGCCGGTGGCTCGGCGTCCAAGCCCGTCGTGCGTCTCAGGCGCCTCAGGCGCTGCGAGTGCGCGGTTCGCGCGTACGCAGCGTGCTGCACACCGCGGCCACGGCAGCGCAAGCCGCGGCCAGGCCGAGCGCGATGAACGGCCCGCGGCCCGCGTGCGGAGGCCAGACGCTGAAGATCCCCGCCAGCAGCACCGCGCCCAAGGTCTGGCCTGTGAGCCGCGCGGTGCCCAGCATGCCGCTGGCCGCGCCGCTGCGATGCGCGGGCGGCGAGGTCACGATCGTGTGGTTGTTGGGCGACTGGAACAGGCCGAAGCCCAGCCCGCACAGCGCCATGCGCCAGACGATGTCGGCATTGCCCGGCTGCGCCGGCAGCGCCGCCAGCAGCACCAGGCCGAGCGCCAGCAGGCTCAGGCCGATGCCGCCGAGCCAGCCGTCCGGGTAGCGGCCGATCAGCCGGCCCGCGATCGGCGCCATCACCACGATGGCCAGCGGCCATGCGGTGATCAGCAAACCCGCTTCCACATGCGTGCGCCCGTAGGTTTCGAGCAGCAGGAAAGGCAGCGCGATGAAGGACAGCATCTGCGCGCAGAAGGCGCCCACCGAGGTCCCCATCGACAGCGCGAAAACGGGGATGCGCAGCAGGTCCACCGGGAACAGCGGCACGGCCAGCGCGCGTTGCCGCCGCAGGTAGACGAAGCCCACGGCCACCCCTGCCAGCAGCAGCGCCCAGGCAATGGGCGCAGGGCCCTGCCCGGACCCGCTGCGCACGCCCAGCCGGTCAGCGCCGACGAAGATGAGCGCGAACATCAGCACGTTGAGCACCACGTCGACCCAGGAGAAGCGCTCGCCGGCAAGCGCGGCCGCGCGTTGCCCCGGCAGCGCGCGCCAGCCCAGCGCCAGCACCAGCAAGCCGAGCGGCACGTTGAACGCGAACAGCCAGGGCCACGAAGCCACAGAGAGGATCGCCGCCGCCACCGATGGTCCGGCCACCGAGGCGCTGGCCACCACCACCGAGTTGAGCGCCATGCCGCGGCCCAGCTGCGCACGCGGGTAGACCACCCGCACCAGCGCCGAGTTGACGCTCATCAGCCCGGCGGCGCCGAGCCCCTGCACGGCGCGCGCGGCGATCAGCGTGCCCAGCGAGTCGGCCAGCATGGCACCCAGCGAGGCCAGTGTGAACAGCACCATGCCGCACAGGTACACACGTCGATAGCCCACCAGGTCGCCGAGGGAGGCCAGCGGCAGCAGCATCACCAGCGTCGCGATCTGGTAGGCGTTGACCACCCAGATCGCATGCGCCGGATCGGCCTGGAGCTCGCGTGCGATGCCCGGCAGCGCGAGGTTGACGATGGTGCCGTCGAGCACGGCGACGGTGATGCCCAGGATGATGACCAGCATCGCCCAGCGGCGCTGCGGCTGCGGCAGCCCGTCCACTTCGGGCAGCTCTGCAAGCGCGGCCGGCTCAGCGCGCCGCATAAGCCAGGGGCCGGTGCGCGCCGAGCGTCAACCAGGTGAGCACGACGGCGATCAACGCGCCGGCCGCCATGCCCGCGACCATCGGCAGCGGCCGGCCGTCGGTGAACAGGCCGATCACCGCCATCACCACCGCGCCGGTGAGCATCTGCAGCGTGCCGAGCAAGGCCGAGGCCGTGCCGGCAATGGCGCCGTGCTTCTCGAGCGCGAGCACCGACGTCGTCGGGATGACGAAACCCATGAAGCCGCTGGCGATGAAGTACAGCACGATCAGCACCGCCAGGCGATCGCCGCCGGCGAGGTAGTAGGCCAACATCGCCAGCATCACCAGCCCGCAGGCACTCACGCTCGCCTTGACCACCCGCACGATGCCGAAGCGCTCGCACAGCAGGCCGTTGAGCTGCGCCGCGCCGAAGAAGGCCGCGGCGTTGATGCCGAAGGCCAGGCTGTAGAGCGTCGGCGAGAGCCCATAGTGGCCGATCATCACGAAGGAGGAGTTGGCCAGGTAGGTGAAGAAGCCCGCCATCGCGAAGGCGCCGATGAAGACCAGGCCCAGGTAGTGCGCGTCGCGCAGCAGCACGCCATAGGCACGCAGGGCGCTGCCCAGGCTGCTTTCGACGCGGTCTTCTGCCGGCCGCGTTTCCCTGAGGGTCGCGGCCATGAGCGCGAGGCCGGCGGCGGCGGCCAGGGTCACGGCCCAGAACACGCCGCGCCAGCCGGCGAAGGCGATCACCGCGCTGCCGGCAAGCGGCGCCAGGATGGGCGAGACACTGAAGACCAGCATCAGCAGCGACATCAGCCGGGCCGCGTCGTTGCCGGTGTGCAGGTCGCGCACCACGGCGCGCGGGATCGCCATGCCGGCGGCGGCGCCCAGGCCCTGCACGAAGCGCAGCGCGATGAGGGTCTGGATGTCCGTGGCCAGGGCGCAGCCCACGCTCGCCGCCGCGAACAGCAGCAGCCCGAAGTACAGCGGCGGCTTGCGCCCCACCATGTCCGACACCGGGCCGTAGAGCAACTGGCCCACGCCCAGGGAAATGAAGAAGGCCGTGAGGCTCATCTGAACCGGCCCGATGCCGGCGCCCAGGCTGGCACCGATCTCGGGCAGCGCCGGCAGGTACATGTCGATGGCGAAGGGTCCGATGGCCGACAGGAGTCCGAGCACGAGCGCGATCTTGAAAAAGCGCGAGGAAGTCATGCCCCGATTGTGAACGCGGCCGCAATGGGCAAGCGCCAGCGGGATGGCGCTCGCTGTGCTAGGTCGGCCCCGCCAGGCTCACCGGACGAGCAACACGGGCGTCTTGCTGAGGGCAAGAACCTTCGTCGCCACCGATCCCATCAGCAGTCCGGCCAGCGCCCCATGACCATGCGAACCCATGACGACCAGGTCGAAGTTTCCGCCGTCGGCCATGGTCGCGATCACCTCCGCCGGGCTCCCCACCTGGCTGACGAAGTTCACGTCGACCCCGTGGTGCTTGAAGAAGGTCCGGATCGGCTCGAACACAAGCTCGGACTCGCTCGCGTAGTAGCGCCTTCGCGCGTCGGCGTCGAGGTACGCGCCAGCGCGCGGGGGCAAAGGCTCCACGCAGTGCAGGACCGTGTATCGGTGCTCTCCGCGCAGCCACACATCTTGCATGTCGAGATGGGCCAGCATTCGTGTGGTGTAGATGCTTCCATCCGCCGCGATGAGAATCTTCATGGCCTCTCCTGAACGCGTATCTCCTGAACACCGGTGCGCACGACCATCCCGGCGCTCTCCTCGAAAAATGGCAGTCGGCGAACGAGCATTTTCTCGGCCTCGAGCAGCAACATCAAGGCGATGCCCGCGCCGCCTGCGAGCAGCAGATCGGCGGCCGCAAGGGGTTGCGTCGCGAAGAGCCGGTTCATCGCCGGCAGGTAGGTGAAGGCCAGTTGCATGGTCGCCAACACCCCCACCGCGGCCAGAACGGCGGGCGTGCCAAGCACCCCGCGCAGCGTGAACGACCGCATGCCGAGATAGCGCACGTTGAACAGATACGCCACCTCCATGGCCATCACCGCATTCACGACCAGCGTGCGCGCGGTGTCGAGGCTGTCGCCGCGACCCAGCACATGGAAGAGCAGGCCCAGCGTCACCAAGGCAAAGAGGGACGACACCAGCACGACTCGCCACAGCATGAACCGCGAGAGCAGGGGCGCATCGGCACGCCGCGGCGGCCGGGCCATCACGCCGGGTTCGGGCGGCTCGAAGGCGAGCGCCAGCCCCAGTGTGACCGACGTGACCAGGTTCACCCAGAGGATCTGCGCCGCGCTCATCGGCAGTGCGAAGCCCAAGAGGACCGCGATCAACACGCCCAGTACTTCCCCGCCGTTGGTCGGCAAGGTCCAGGCGATGACCTTTCGGATGTTGTCGTACACGGTCCGGCCCTCGTGCACGGCATTCACGATGGATGCGAAGTTGTCATCGAGCAGCACCATCTCGGATGCCTCCTTGGCCGCCTCGGTGCCCTTGATACCCATCGCCACGCCCACGTCGGCCTGCTTGAGCGACGGCGCGTCATTCACCCCATCGCCGGTCATCGCGACCACACGCCCCAGCGATTGCAGGGCCCGCACGATGCGCAGCTTGTGCTGCGGGCTCGTGCGCGCGAACACGTGAGTCTGCTCCACGACGTCCGGCAGCAACGCATCCGGCACCGTATCGAGCTGCGCGCCGGTGAGTGTGCGCGGTTCGTCGCTCAGAGCAAGCTGCCGGGCGATGGTCGTCGCCGTATCGGCGTGGTCGCCGGTGATCATCTTGACAGCGATACCGGCCGCCCTGCACTGCGCAATCGCGTGCTGGGCTTCCCGGCGCGGTGGATCGATGAAGCCCACGATCCCCAGCATCTCGACGCCACGGGCCACGTCGTCGAAGTGCAGATGCTCTTGCCCTTCCGGTAGGCGCTTGGTGCCGAAGCCGAGCACCCGTTCGCCGTTCGACGCAGCTTCGGTGAGCGCCCTCGCCCACCGTGCACGGGCAGCGTCGGGCATCGGCTGCGCCATTTCCAGCAACTGCTCGGGCGCGCCCTTGACGAACACGACCGATTCTTGCGCAGCATTGCGGTGCAGCGTGGCCATGAAGCGATGGGCGGCGTCGAACGGGATCTCGTCCTTGCGCAACCATTCGCTGCGTTCATGGTCCGGATCGAGTCCCGCCTTGCCGGCTAGCGCGAGCAGCGCCCCCTCCATCGGATCGCCCACGACAGTCCATGTCCCATCCACCTCGTGGAGCGTCGCGTCGTTGCACAGCACCGCACAGCGCAGCAGCGCGCTCGCATCGGCCAGGGCATCGGCATCATCGCTGTCGCCAGTGGCACGCAGGCGCCCATGAGGCGCGTACCCTTCGCCATCGACGAGCAAGGCGTGAGTCGTTCCGACGACACGGCAGGCCGTCATCTCGTTGCGCGTGAGCGTGCCAGTCTTGTCCGAACAGATCACCGAGGTGGCGCCGAGGGTCTCCACGGCGGGCAGCCGGCGGATCACTGCGTTGCGCGCGGCCATGCGCTGCACGCCGATCGCCAGGGTGATCGTGATGACGGCAGGCAGCCCCTCCGGAATCACCCCGACCGCCATCGCGACGACGGCCATCAGCGCGTCGACCCAGCTCCATTCCCGAATCCACACGGCGTAGGCGAAGAGCATCGCCGCCCCGGCAGCCACGAGGACGGCGAAGCGGCGGCCGAACCGGTCGACCTGGCGCAGCAACGGGGTGGTCAGCGGCTCTACCGAAGACAGCAGGTCGCTGATGCGCCCGAGCTCGGTCCGCGCGCCCGTCGCGACGACCACGCCGCTTGCCTGTCCGGCCGCGACCATCGTGCCGGAGAACGCCATGCTGTGGCGGTCGCCGAGCGCGGCATCGCGGGCCGCCGGCCGTTCCTGCTTCTGCGCAGCAACCGACTCGCCCGTCAGCAAGGCCTCGTCGATCAGCAGGCCGCGCGCCCGCAGCAACCGCAGATCCGCCGGCACGCGGTCGCCTGCTTCCAGCAGCACCACGTCGCCCGGAATCAGGTCTGCGACGGGCACGCTCAGGCGGCGGCCGTCGCGCACCACGTGGGCACGCGGCGAGATCAGGCGCCGGATCGCGGCCAGGGCGTTCTCCGCCTTGCCCTCCTGCACGAAGCCAACGATCGCATTGACCAGCACGACGGCGCCGATCACCGCAGCGTCGAGCCCATGCCCCAGCCACGCGGCCGCCAGCGCAGCCGCCAACAACGCATAAATGAGCGTGTTGTGGAACTGGGCAAGGAACCGGGCCAACGGGTTGGGGACGGGCGCCGGCGGCAGCGAGTTCGGACCGTGCACAGCCAGGCGCGACGCGGCTTCGGCCTGGGTGAGACCTCCGTGGCTGCTGTCCATTGCAGCGAGCACGTCGTCCTTGTCGCAAGCGTGCCACTGCGAATCTTCGGGCGCCGGCCGGCGTCCAGAATCAGGGCTCGGTGGCGTGTAACCCATCTGCGCACCATCAGGGCGTGATCGCCACCTTCAGCACACCCTCGCGTTGATGCCCGAACAGCTCGTAGGCCTGCTCGATGTCGTCGAGCTTGAAGCGATGCGTCACCATCGGGCCGAGGTCGACGCGACCGGACTGGATGACGGCCATGAGGCGGCGCATGCGCTCCTTGCCGCCCGGGCACAGCGTGGTCACGATCTGGTGATCGCCCAGGCCCGCTGCGAAGGCGCCGAGCGGGATCGTCAGGTCACTGGAGTAGACGCCCAGGCTCGACAGCGTTCCGCCCGGCCGCAGTACCCGCAGGCAAGCTTCAAACGTCGACTGCGCGCCGAGGGCTTCGATCGCGACGTCCACACCCCGGCCGTCGGTGAGGCGCATGATTTCGTCGATCGGGTCCTTCGCGCTGCTGTCGATCACAAGATCAGCGCCCATGCGCCGCGCGATCTCGAGCCGGTTCGCCAGCCGGTCCACGCCGATGACTGTCGTGGCGCCGCTCAGCTTGGCGCCCGCCGTGGCGCAAAGGCCGATCGGACCCTGTGCGAACACCGCGACGGTGTCCCCGATTCGGATGCCCGCGCGCTCGGCCCCCCCGAAGCCGGTCGACATGATGTCGGGACACATCAGGACTTGCTCGTCCGTCAGGTCATCAGGCACGGGCGCCAGGTTGGCCATG
The DNA here is from genome assembly GCF_901827175.1 of Variovorax sp. RA8. Lineage (NCBI taxonomy): Bacteria > Pseudomonadati > Pseudomonadota > Betaproteobacteria > Burkholderiales > Comamonadaceae > Variovorax > Variovorax sp. RA8. Next base: position 3,373,377 of record NZ_LR594662.1, read on the forward strand.
GCGTCGGGCACGAGAACGTACTCCGCCTGACAGCCGTCGATGGTGTTGCCGAACTTCCAGCCGCCCATCGGCTTCCAGCCATGTTTCGTTCCGGCGCCGTCCTGCGAACATGCGCCGCAGAGGCAGGCATTGCTCCATCCGCTGGGTGTGATGGCGCCTGCGATGACCCGCTGCCCTTCGCGAAAGCCCGAGACGGCGGAGCCCAGCTTCTCGATCACGCCGACCGGCTCGTGACCGATGGTCAGGCCCTTGGCGACCGGATACTCGCCCTTCAGGATGTGGACATCGGTCCCGCAGATCGTCGTCGTGGTCACTCGCATCAAAGCATCGAGGGGCCCGACATCGGGAATCGGCTTTTGTCCAGCACGATGCGGCCCGGTTGCACAAAGATCGCCGCCTTCATCTTCGCCATTTGACACTCTCCAATCTCGAATGTGGTACCAGGGGAACGAGCCAGGGTAGCAGCCGCGTTGCGCAGGACATTGACATGCGTCAACTCCGGTCATGCGAAGACCATCGCGGCCACGCAGGTGATCGCGCCGATGCACACCAGGTTGATTAGGCAGCGGGGTCACGGGTGTACTGCGCGCAGAGCGACATGCACGCTGCCCTTGCTTCTAGGCCCGCTACGTCCCGGTGTTGCAGGTGAGCCGCGCGCGAGCTCATGTGAATCGTCGGATCGATCCGAAGCCCGAAGGCGCTCGCTTCCCCCTGCGCCGCAAGGGTTCCCGCTAAAGGAGCGTAAACGCCGCCACGGCGACCAGCGTCGGAAACAAGGCGCCCAGGAGCAGCCCGCCCGCACTGATCGTCTCGTCGGAAAAGCCGCGCTTGAGCAGCGCCACGCCAGCCGGGTTGGGCGCATTGGCAATGATCGTCAGGCCCCCTCCAGCGACCGCGCCGGCCACGAGGCTGTACTTGGCCGGCTCGGAGATTCCCGTGATGAGCGAGCCCAGATAGGTCAGGGCCGCGTTGTCGGTCACTGCGGTCAGTGCCGTCGCCCCGAAGAACAGGACTTGCGGCGACATGCCGGAGACAATGGGCTGCAGCCACCACTGCTGCATGCCACCGAGCACCACCAGTCCCGCAAGGAAGAAGGCCACCAGCAGCGCTTCCTTGATGATGAGCGGGTTCTGATGGCGTTCATAGGCCTGTGCGAAGCCCAGGAACATCAGAAACAGGCCCAGGAATGCGACTGGATGATGGGCCAGGACTACGACGCCGACGAGAAATCCCAGGTGTACCGCCATCACGGGCAGGGGAACCTTCTCCTGCGCGGCGCTGTTCGCAGGCGCCGGCGCCGCAGAGAGGTGGGTGCGAAGCACCACCGTCGCCACGGTGGCGTTCACCAGCACGGCAATCGCCGCTTTCCATCCGAAGGTGAGCAGCATGAACCAGCTGTCCCAGCCCCACGTCGAGGCGACCATCAGGACAGGAGGGGCTGCGAAGGACGTCAGCGTGCCGCCGATGGAGATGTTCACGAACAGCACGCCGAGGGCGAGGTACTTGACGCGCTCCGGGAGGTCCTGCCTGAAGACCTGCGGGGCGAGCATCAAGGCGGCGATGGTCATTGCCGCGGGCTCCGTGATCGCGGAACCCAGAATGGGGACAGCCGCCAGCCCCAGCCAGGCGGTCGCCAATGAGGTGCGCACGGGAAGACGTCGTGCAAGCAGGTCGATGGCGCCCATCACGGCCTGCAGGATGGGCCGGGATGCCGCCACCACCATCACGACGAAGACGAACAGCGGCTCGGTGTACTGCCGCGATTCGGCGTACGCCAACGCCTGATCGCCGCCGCTGATGGCCGCCATGACCAAGACCAGCACGATGGCCCAGAAGCCGAAGACGACCTCGACCTCGCCCATGAGATGGAAAACGCCGGCGTGGCTGGGAAAGCGCTTCGACAGCCGCTCGAACTGCTTGGCTGCAAAGGTGTGGATGAGCGCGATGGCGAAGAGGGCGGCAGCAATCAGCTCGATCGTGTGGTTGGGCATTGGGTACGGGCGCGGGGAAGCTGCGTGGCGGCCCGACCATCGCACAAACCTGCCGCACCCGAATGTGTGACACCCACCGGTAGTCTAACCAGGCGTGGAGGCCGTGGGCCGTACGTCGCGCCAACTGGAAGGCGAGCACGGGGACGGGCGCGTGGTGCTTCGCGGCGACCTACCACATCTGGTAGTTGTGCGAGGGCGAGCTCGAAAGCCAAATGCGCCTTGCTGTTCGCAGCCTTGTCATGAATCCCTGGCAAGTTGGATCCACACCCCAAGGAGGACGACATGAACCTGAAAGAACTGAGCCTGGCCACCTTCAACCTCTACAACCTCAACGAGCCGGGCCGGGCGCTCTACTCGGACAAGGACGGCTGGACGCAGCAGGAATACGAGTCGAAGATCGCCTGGACGGCGAGGCAGCTGAGCATCCTGAAGTCGGATCTCTTCGGCTTCCAGGAGCTCTGGCACGCGGACTCGCTCGCCAGGGCGCTCGACGACGCAGGCCTCACGCAGGAGTACGACCTGCTGGCGCCGCCCGATGCCGACGGCCGCAAGATCGTCTGCGCCGCGATCGTGCGCAAGGGGCTGCTCAGCAGCGAGCCGGACTGGATCAGCGAGTTCCCCGCGAAGTTCAAGCTCCAGTCCAGCGGCGACGATCCGCAGACGCCGGTGATCGATGTGAGCATCCGCGGCTTCTCCAGGCCGGTGGCGCATTTCACGATCAAGCCGCGCAAGGACGAGCCGGACGTCCATGTGTATGTGTGCCACTTCAAGTCGAAGGCACCGACCAAGGTCTTCAACGAGCCGTGGTTCAAGGCCGACAAGCCGAGCTACGGCAGGCACTCGACGGCGCTGGGCGCCGCGCTGTCGACGATCCGGCGCACCGCCGAGGCCGCCGCGCTGCGCTTTCTGCTGACCGAACAGATGAAGGGCAATGACACGCCGGTGATCGTGCTGGGCGACATCAACGATGGCCAGCAGAGCAACACCGCCAACATCCTGACCGAGCAGCCACGATACCTGGTGGGCGACTCGGTGGGCGGCGGTGACGTGGCGTTCTACACAGCGCAGACGCTCCAGGAGTACCGCGACACGCGCGACGTCTACTACACCCACGTGCACCAGGACTTCCGCGAGTCGCTGGACCACATCCTGGTCAGCGAGCAGTTCTACGACAACAGCCGCAAGCGGTTGTGGCTCTTCGATGGGCTGGCCATCAACAACGACCACCTCAACCTTGACAACCACAAGGCCGACGGCACCAATGACCACGGCATCATCCGTGCCGTCTTCAAGCACAGGCCGATCAGGGAAGCGATGTAGCGCACCGCCCCGGTCCCGGTCAGCTCTTGTAGTGCAGCGCTCACCGCCAGAACGGCCGGGGCGTGAGCAGCATCAGGAGCACCGCGCCGTAGCGCAGGGACAAGCGGTGCTCCCAGGGCATGCCCCCGCCTGCACCCGGTAGCGCGACACGGCCTGCCCCACGAAGTGCGCCCTGGCGGGCCGGTGCCGAGCAACCCGGTCGCATGACCGCCTCAACCTCCCGGATCTCGCCTTCCTCGATCTTCGGCGATCCGATCTGGACGTGTGTGGCGCGGAACTCCGCCTACACGTGTGGGCGCCCGGCGCGCCTGCGGCTCAGAACAGGGGCGCCGTGTCGCTTGGCGGGCGGGCGCCTTCGATCATCAGCATCCTGAGCTTCGCTGCCGCGCCGCCATGTGCCGAGAAGCCGCCGGGCTTTCCGCCTGCGGCGAGTACGCGGTGGCAGGGCACCACCGGCGCGAAAGGGTTGTGGCCCAGCGCCTGCCCGACGGCGCGCGAGAGCTGCCGGTCGCCCAGCTCGGCGGCGATTTCGCCGTAGCTGCGCGTGCTGCCGGGCGCGATGCGGCGCGCGATGTCGTAGACGCGGCGGTGGAAGTCCGGCACGTCTTCATAGTCCAGCACGATCTCCGCCAGGTCGCGCGGCTCGCCCGCGAGCAAGGCACGGATCGCATCGCACGCCGCCTGTACCGCTACCGGCGGCGGCGCCTCGGGGACCTGCGCAAAGCGCTGCTGCATGCGCGAGCGCGTGGCGCCCTCCCCGGCCTCGGGCAACTGCACGCCGACGATGCCCCGCGGGCCCCATGCGATGCCGCAGGCGCCGATGGCGGTATCGAACAGCGCGAAACCCTCGGGGTTCATTTACACCTTTTTCAGCGCTGGCATGCGTTCGCTGCGTTGGCCTGCATCGCGGTGACGCTGCGCGCAATGGCGTCGGCAAGCTGTGCCGTCGCGCGTTGCGCGCCGAGGGCCAGAGCGTCGATGCCGCCGCCGACCGGTTCCGACACGAAGAGCTGGCAGGCGACGGCGGGACTCTCGTCGGTACGGCGCACAGTCCAGCTGAAGCCGGCGTCGACGCGGCTGCTCTCCACCGCATCGAGCTGCCGCAGCTGCACCGCAATACGCGTGACCGGCTGGCCGCGCGGACGCCCGCTCTTGGTCGCATCGACGGCGCCCAGGCGCTGCGCAATGCCACTGGCCAGCGCGTCGCGCAACTCGTTCTCGAACGAGGAGGACCAGCGGTGCTGCTCCAGGATATCGACCTCCGGCCCCGCGCCCGCCTCCTTCTGCCGCACCACCAGCTGCGGGCGCGCGAAGCGCTCGGGCATGGCAATGGGCGCCAGCTCGATGAAGCCCGCAGTGCCGCCGGTGGACGCGGGCCGCCCCGTCTCTGCATCGGGATCGGCCAGGCTGTAGTACCGGGGCGCGGGGCTGGCGCAGGCGGCCAGCATCGCGGCGGCGACCCATGCCAGGCCGCGTGCTCGGATCGTGTTCATTTCTTCTTGTCCTCCGGCTTGCCGCGCAGCAGCGACTCGGGATGGCGTTCGAGGTAGTCGGTCAGCACGCGCAGCGAGCCCGCCGCGCGCGTCACCTCCTGCAGCGTCTGGCGCATGTCCTGCTGCAGGGGCGAATCGTCGGCCAGAGTCTTCTCCGCGCTGTTGAGCGTCTTGCGTACGTCCTTCATCGCGGCGGCCATCTCCGGGCTCACGTCGTTCTTCAGGCTCGCAACCAGCTGCTCGGCGCCGAGCAGGGTCTTGTCCAGCGTGGCCAGCGTCTTGCGCAGGTCGCGGCCGATCTCCTCGAAGGGGACCTTGTTGAGCTTGCGCGCAATGTCGCCCACCTGCGCCTGGATCTCGTCCAGGCTGTTGGCCACGGTGGGCAGCTCGATCGGGTTCTGGTTGATGTCGACCTTGGCCGGCGGCGCCTTGGGGAAGAAGTCGAGCGCCACGTAGACCTGCCCGGTCAGCAGGTTGCCGGTGCGCAGCTGGGCGCGCAGGCCCTTGTCGATCAGGAACTTCAGGCGTTCGGCCTGCGTGTAGCGCGGTTCCTGCGATCCCGGGCTCTGGCGGCGCAGCCGGTCCGGATAGACCTGGACCAGCACCGGCATCTTGAACTCGCGCACCTGCGGATCGAACTCGACGCCGATGGACTTGACCTCGCCGATCTCCACGCCACGGAAGTCCACCACCGCGCCCGGCGACAGCCCGCGCAGCGACTGGTTGAAGTGCATCAGCAGGGGCTGCGAAGGCCCGTCCGGCTCCTTCATGGCGGCGGCCTCGTCCTCGGCCAGCGCAAACGTCGTGTTCTCCTGCGCGACCGGGCCCTGCGCATCGTCGGGCGCCTGGAAGGCGATGCCGCCGAGCACGATGGTGGCCAGCGACTGGGTGCGCAGCTTCACGCCGTTGGCGCCGAGCTGCACGTCGAGCCCACTCGCATGCCAGAAGCGCGTGTTGGCGCCGACGAACTTGTCGTAGGGCGTGTTGATGAACACGCGCAGCGTGACGCCGCGGCCATCGCCGTCGAGCTCGTAGGCCGCGAGCTGGCCGACCTTGATGCGCCTGAAGTACACCGGCGAGCCGATGTCCAGCGAGCCGACGTCGCGCGCGCGCAGCAGGAACTGCTTGCCCGAGGCGTCGCGCGTGACGATGGGCGGCGTCTCCAGCCCGGTGAATTCGCTGGCCGTCTCCTCGGAAGCGCCCGCATCGGCGCCGATGTAGGCGCCCGAGAGCAAGGTGCCCAGGCCGGAGATGCCCGAGGTGTCGAGGCGCGGGCGCACCACCCAGAAGCGCGTGTCCTGCGCGGTGAAGCTCTTCGCTTCCTTGTTCAGCTGGACCGTCACGCGCACGTTCGAGCGGTCGCTGGCCAGGCGGATGGTTTGCACGGTACCGATCTGCACGTTCTTGTACCGGACGGCCGTCTTGTTGGCCTCCAGTCCCTCGGCGGTCTTGAAGGTCAGCACCACCTCGGGCCCGCGCTCCGTGAGGATGCGCGCCACCAGCGCGATGCCGACCAGCGCAGCGACGATGGGGATCAGCCAGATCAGCGAGGGCAGCCAGTTGCGGCGCCTGACGACGACCGGGGTGGGCAGGGGCCTCGTCCCGTCCTGCGGGTCGGTCATACCACTTGTTCCTTGCTAGCCATTCGGGGTTCGGGCTCCTTGTCTTCCATCACGTCCTTGGTGTCCCAGGTCAGCCGCGGATCGAAGCTCAGCGAGGCCATCATGGTCAGCACCACCACCGCGCCGAAGGCCGCGATGCCGACGCCGGCCGAGATCTCGGCAAAGCCCTGGATGCGCACCAGGCCAGCCAGCAGCGACACCACGAAGACGTCGAGCATGGACCAGCGGCCGATGACCTCCAGCGCCTGGTAGAGCCTGGCACGCTCCGGCCGTCGCCAGTCGCTGTGCCGCTGGGCCAGCACCGCCAGCAGGATCAACGCCGTGAGCTTGAAGAGCGGCACCAGGAAGCTGGCGACGAAGATGATCGCCGCCAGGCCGTACGCACCCGAGACCCAGAAGTAGATCACGCCGGACAGGATGGTGTCGTATTGCGTGCCCAGGAGGCTCTTGGTGATCATCACCGGCAGCAGGTTGGCCGGCACGTACATGATGCAGGCCGCGATCAGGAAGGCCCAGGTGCGCTGGATGCTCTGGGGCTTGCGCCTGTGCAGGTGCGTGGCGCAGCGCGCACAGCGCTCACCCTGCGCAGCATCGCGCCAGACGGTGCCGCAGTGGGGACATGCCAGCAGGCCGAGCTCGGCGGCGGTCTGGGTGGTCACGGCTTCTGCCCCGGCCGAGGTTCGACCGCCATTTCCCAGAAGGTGCGCGGATTGAACGACAGCACCGAGGTGAGCAGCACCGTCAGGCCCATGAAGGCCCACAGCGCCGGGCCCGCCACCACCTGCGCCAGGCTCGAGAGCTTGACGATGGCGACCAGCACGCCCAGCAGGAACACCTCGACCATGCCCCATGGCCGCACCACCTGCAGAATCCGAACCAGCACGCCGAAGCCGGCCGGCTGCCGCTCGCGGGCCATCGGCACGAGCAGGTAGAACAGGATGCACAGCTGCGCCAATGGGAACAGGATGGTGGTGGCCAGCACCAGCAGCGCCACCAGCGACATGCCTTCGGTACTGAGCGCAACCACGGCACCGGCCAGGGTGGTCTGGCTGTGCAGGCCCTTCACCTGGATCTCGACGATCGGGAACAGGTTCGCGATCGCGAACAGGATCAGGCTGGCCACCGTGAGCGGCAGCACGCGCGCGGCCTGGTCGCCGGCATGCCGGTCGAGCTCGGTGCCGCAGCGGCCGCAACGGGCGACCTGCCGCCGGCGAAGGGGTTTGCGCTCGTACACCGCATCGCAGCCTTCGCAAATGATGGCTTCGGGAACTTCCTTCATGGTTGGGAATGGCGCGGGCCGGCGGCCCGCTGCGGCTTATTGTCGGCGAGGCGCGCGGCCAGGTAGTCGAGCAGCGCGCGGATGCGCGCCGGCAGCCGCCCGGCCTTGCCCAGGTAGACGGCGTGGACCGGCACTGTGTCGCGCGGGTTGAACTCCTCCATCACCGGCACCAGCCGGCCGGCGTCGATGTCGGGCTGGATGTGATAGAGCGAAAGCCGCCCCAGGCCCACGCCCTCCAGCACCAGCCGGCGCAGCGTCTCGCCGTCGCCGGCGCGCACCGTGCCCATCACCGGCATCTCGAGCGGGCGTCCGTCGACCAGCAGCGGCCAGTCGGCCACGTGGCGCCGGTAGGTGGAGCCGATGCGGTTGTGCGCCTCCAGTTCCTCGGGGGTGCGCGGCGTGCCGTAGCGCTCCAGGTAGCCGGGCGAGGCGACGATCGCCTGTGCGGTGTCGAACAGATGGCGCGCCACCAGGTCGGAGGGCGGCAGCGGGCCCCAGCGGATCGCGATGTCGGTGCGTTCGTCCATCAGGTCGACCACGCGATCTGTCAGCACGATGTCGAGCGTGACCTGCGGGTGCAGTTCCAGGAAGCGCGGCACCAGCGGCAGCAGCACGCAGTGGCCGAAGGCGTAGCTGGCGTTGATGCGCACCCGCCCGCGCGGCGCGGCACCGGCGGCGGCGCAGCGCTCGGCCTCGTCCATGTCCGCCAGCACGCGCACGCTGCGCTCGTAGAAGTTCTGTCCCTCGGGCGTGAGCTGCAGCTTGCGGGTGGAGCGATGCACCAGCTGCGTCGCCAGCCGCGCCTCGAGCCGTGCCACCAGCTTGCTGACCGCCGAGGGCGTCATGCCCAGCACCCGCGCGCCGGCCGAGAAGCTGCCGCGGTCGACCACCTGCACGAAGGCTTCCATTTCGCCGGAGCGGTTGACGTCGATCCGCGCCATGTGTGAATTCAACTCACAGTTCTGTGTCCGAACGGCATTCTAGTCATCCAGCGGGGATGCCCGCACAGTACTGGGCATCATGCCCATCGCCCTCCTCGCCCTCACCGCCGGTGCCTTCGGCATCGGCACCACCGAGTTCGTCATCATGGGCCTGCTGCTGCAAGTCTCGGCGGATCTTCATGTCTCCATCGCGGCCGCCGGCCTGCTGATCTCGGGCTATGCGCTCGGGGTCGCGGTCGGCGCGCCGCTGCTCACCATCGCCACCCGGCGCGTCTCGCGCAAGACCGTGCTGCTGGCGCTGATGGCGATCTTCACGTTCGGCAACATCGCCTGCGCGCTGGCACCCAGCTACGAGACGCTGATGGCCGCGCGGGTGATCACCTCGCTGGCGCACGGCACCTTCTTCGGCGTCGGCTCGGTGGTGGCTACCGGCCTGGTGGCGCCCGAGAAGCGCGCCTCGGCGATCGCCATCATGTTCACCGGCCTCACGGCTGCCACCATGCTCGGCGTGCCGGCCGGCGCCTGGCTGGGCCTGCACTTCGGCTGGCGCTCGACCTTCTGGGCGGTGGCGCTGATCGGCGTGCTCGCCCTGGCGGTGCTCGCGCTCTTCGTGCCGCGCGACCGCAGCGCGGACGCGCAAGCCCCGGCGCCGCTGCGCGAGGAACTCGCGGTGCTGGCCCGGCCGCAGGTGCTGCTCGGCCTTGCCATGACGGTGCTGGGCTATGCCGGCGTGTTCGTGGTCTTCACCTACATCCAGCCGCTGCTGACGCGCATAGCCGGCCTGTCCGAATCCGCGGTCTCGCCGCTGCTGCTGCTCTTCGGCGGCGGGCTCGCGCTCGGCAACATCCTGGGCGGCAAGCTGGCCGACCGGGCGCTGATGCCGGCCGTGCTGGGCACGCTGGCGGCGCTGGCCCTGGTATTGGCGGTGATGCAGCCGGCGCTGCAGACCGGCGTGACCGCGGCCGTCTTCGTCGGCCTTCTGGGCATCGCGGCCTTCGCGACGGTCGCGCCGCTGCAGCTGCGCGTGCTCGAGAAGGCGGCCGGGGCCGGCCAGAACCTCGCCTCCAGCCTCAACATCGCTGCCTTCAACCTCGGCAATGCGCTGGGTGCCTGGGTCGGCGGCGCGGTGATCGACCGCGGCCCGGGCCTGGGCGCGCTGGGCTGGGTGGCGGCGCTGCTCACGCTGGCAGGCCTGGCCATCGCGCTGTGGAGCCGCGGGCTCGACCGGCGCGATCCGGCGCCGGCGGACTGCGCGCCGGCACGCACCTGAAACCCCCTTCCTCAACCAAACCCAAACCAAGACCAAGGACTTCTCATGGAACATCGCTTGCTCGGCAGCTCCGGCTTCAAGGTGCCCGCCCTCGGCTTCGGCGCCGGCACCTTCGGCGGCCAGGGGCCGCTCTTCAGCGCCTGGGGCAACACCGACGTGGACGGGGCGCGCCGCCTCATCGACATCTGCCTCGACGCCGGCGTCAATCTCTTCGACAGTGCCGACGTGTATTCGAACGGTGCCTCGGAATCCATCCTCGGCGCCGCCGTCAAGGGGCGGCGCGACAAGGTGATCCTCTCGACCAAGATGGCCCTGCGTGCGGGCGACGGGCCGAACGATGTCGGCGCCTCGCGCCACCACCTGGTCGCGGCGACCGATGCCGCGCTCGCGCGCCTGGGCACCGACTACATCGACCTCCTGCAGCTGCATGCCTTCGATGCGATGACGCCCGTCGACCAGGTGCTGCGCACGCTCGACGACCTGGTGCGCGCGGGCAAGGTGCGCTACATCGGCGTGTCGAACTTCTCGGGCTGGCAGCTGATGAAATCGCTGGCCGCTTCCGACCGGCTGGGCCTGTCGCGCTATGTCGCCAACCAGACCTACTACTCGCTGATCGGCCGCGATTACGAATGGGAGCTGATGCCGCTGGGCATCGACCAGGGCGTGGGCGCGATCGTCTGGAGCCCGCTGGGCTGGGGCCGCCTCACGGGCAGGATCCGGCGCGGCCAGCCGCTGCCGGCCGGCAGCCGGCTGCACGACACCGCGGGCTTCGCGCCGCCGGTCGAGGAGGAGCGGCTCTACCGTGTGATCGATGCCATGGACCAGGTGGCCGAGGAGACCGGCAGGACCCTGCCGCAGATCGCGCTCAACTGGCTGCTGCAGCGCCCCACCGTGGCCAGCGTGCTGATCGGCGCGCGCGACGAGGAACAGCTCAGGCAGAACCTCGGCGCGCTCGGCTGGCAGCTCACCCCGGAACAGGTCGCGCGCCTCGATGCGGCCAGCGCCGTGACACCGCCCTACCCTTACTACCCGTACTGGAATGGGCAGTTCGCCGAGCGCAGCCCGGTCCCGGTCTGAGGGCTGGGCGGCTGCCCGTGCGCCCAGCCGCGTGAACGCGTCAAGGCGTTAAGGATTCGATAAGGCGGGGCACGCATCATGGCGGCCGCCCCGCATGAACACGAACGCCGAATCTCGATCAGTCCTCCGCCACCGAAGCCCGGCGCGAGCCAGGGGACAATGACTGAACGTCTCGCCCGGACCAAGACAATCCCGACCCATGCGCATCCTTCTCGCGGAAGACGACGCCTTGCTCGGCGAAGGGCTTCGCGCCGGCCTCCAGCAGCTCGGCTTCCGGGTCGACTGGGTGCGCGACGGCCTGGCCGCAGAACACGCGCTGCGGGCCAATCCCTATGCAGCTTCCGTCCTCGACCTGAGCCTGCCCGCGAAGGACGGGCTGGCGGTGCTCGCCGCCGTCCGCAACGCCCAGGTCAAGCTGCCCGTGCTGGTGCTGACGGCCCGTGATGCGGTGCACGATCGCGTCCGCGGCCTGGATGCGGGCGCGGACGACTACGTGGTCAAGCCGGTGGACATGCTCGAGCTGGCGGCACGCCTGCGGGCGCTGGTGCGGCGCTCGCACGGCCAGCCGCAGGATTGCCTGGTTGCGCAGGATGTTCTGCTGGACCCCGCCGCACGCGCGGTCCGCAAGGCCGGCGAGCCGGTGGTGCTCTCCACGCGGGAGTTCGACCTGCTGCACACGCTGATGCTGCATGCCGGCCGCGTCCTGTCGCGCGAGCAACTGGAGCAGCACCTCTACAGCTGGGGCCAGGAAGTGGAGAGCAACGCCATCGAGGTCCATGTCCACCGGTTGCGGCGCAAGCTGGGCAATGCGCTGATCCAGACCGTGCGCGGCGTGGGCTACGTGCTGATGCGGGCCGCCGCCTCACCGTGATCCGGGCCGCCTACTCGCTGCAGGGCCGACTGGCATGGCTGCTGCTGGGCCTGCTGGTCGCGGTCTGGGGTGGCATCGCCGCCATCACCTGGTTCGACGCACGCCACAAGGTCGAGGAAATCCTCGACAGCCACCTGGCCCAGGCCGCGGCCCTGGTCCTCGCCCATCAGCGCGGGGCCGCGCGCGGTCTCCCGGTCGACGCACCCGCGCTGCACCGCTACGCCTACAAGACCGCGATCCAGGTGTTCCACGACGAACGCCTGGTGCTGCGCTCCGCCAACGCGCCGCGCGCGCCGCTGGTGGAGGGCCGCATCAGCGGCACGCCAGGCTTCAGGACCGTCCGGCTCGAGGGCCGCGAGTGGCGCGTGTTCTCGGTCGATGACCCCAAGGCCGGGTTGCAGGTCCATGTGGGCGAAGAAGGGAAATCCCGCGACGCGATCCTGTGGGCGGTTCTGCGGAGCACCCTGTGGCCCTTGTTCGCTGCCCTGCCGGTGCTGGTGCTGGCCGTGTGGTGGGCGGTGCACCGGGGGCTGCGCCCGATGCGCCGGCTCGGCCGCGCGCTGCTCGAGCGCAGGCCGGACGTGCTCGACCGCGTGCAGCTCGACGATGCGCCTTTCGAGATGGTGCCCATGATCGATGCGCTCAACGCCATGTTCCACCGCATCGAGTTCCTGCTCGAATCCGAGCGGCGCTTCACCGCCGATGCGGCCCACGAGCTGCGCACGCCCATCGCGGCGATCCGCGCGCACGCACAGGTCGCGATGCACGAGGCCGACGGCGAGCGCCGCTCCCGTTCGCTGCAAGGCACCATCGACGGCTGCGACCGCGCCACCCGCCTCGTGGAGCAGTTGTTGACCCTGGCCCGCCTGGAAGCCGATGCCATGCCGGAAGAAAAGGACGTGGACCTCGGCGCCCTCGCCCGCGGCGTGCTGGCCGACATCGCGCCGCGGGCGATCGCCAAGCACCAGTCCCTGGAATTGAACAACGGCCCGGCCTGTATCGTCCGCGGCGACGAGACGCTGCTGACGGTGCTGATCCGCAACCTTGTCGACAATGCCGTGCGCTACAGTCCGCCCTCGGCCCGCATCGCGGTGCGCGTCGCATGCGGCGCGTCGGGCGTGCGGCTCAGCGTGGAAGATGGCGGCCCCGGCCTGGACGACTCGGACATGTGGCGGCTGGGCGCGCGCTTCTTCAGGGCGCTCGGCAACTCCGAAAGCGGCAGTGGCCTGGGTCTGTCGATCGCGCGCCGCATCGCCGCAGTCCATCGCATGGCAATAGACATCGGCCGCTCCCCGCAGCTGGGGGGACTCGCGGTCCATGTCCGCTGCCTGCCTCCTTCACGCCCCTGAACCATGACCGACGCAACCGACACGACCGACGCGACCGCCGCCCCCCGGATCCCCTTCAAGCTGACTCTGCTCAACGCGCAGCGCCGCCACATCCTTTGCATGAAGTGGGGCACCAAGTACGGCCCCGAGTACGTCAACCGCCTGTATGCCATGGTGCGCCGCCATCTGCTCAGCGGCTTCCGCTTCACCTGCCTGACGGACGACCCGCGTGGCATCCGGTCCGAGGTGGAGTGCCAGCCCATCCCCGCGCTCGACCTGCCCGAGGGCATTCCCGAGCGCGGCTGGAACAAGCTGGCCGCCTTCTCCGCGGATCTGTACGGCCTGCGCGGCACGGCGCTCTTTCTCGACCTGGACGTGGTGATCGTCGGCGGACTCGATCCATTCTTCGACCATCCGGGCAAGTTCCTCATCATCCGCGACTACAAGCGCAAGCACCGCCTGACGGGCAATTCCTCGGTCTACCGCTTCGAGATCGGCGCGCATGCGGATGTGCTCGAGTATTTCCGCAACAACTTCGCCGAGGTGCGCGCGGCGTTCCGCAACGAGCAGGCCTACCTCTCCGACTTTCTGCACCGCCAGGGCAAGCTCGAATACTGGCCGGCGCCCTGGTGCCCGAGCTTCAAGTACCGCAGCATCCCGGCATGGCCGACCAACTACTGGCGCGCGCCCTTCGTCCCGCCCGAGGCACGCATCGTGATCTTCCATGGCGAGTGCAACCCGCCGGACGCGCTCGCGGGCCAGCGCAACCGGGCCTTGCGCTTCATCCGTTCAGCAGGTTGGGTGGCGGAGCACTGGCGGGAGTGAGCCGCGCTTTTGTGCCGTCTCCGGCCGAGAGCTGGTCGACCAGGCGATCGACGGCACGCTCGGCCTGCGCCAGCGACTGCGCCAGCCGCTCCCCGCCGAACTCGTCGTACTCGACCGCGATCTCGTGCACGTCGTCGATGCCGATGTAGCCGAACACTGAGCGCACGCTGGCTTCCGTGTGGTTGAGATGCGCGATGCGCTGGCCCTTGCCGTAGCCGAAGTCGCCGCGCGAGCTCAGCAGCACCAGGCGCTTGCCCGTGTCCAGCATCGGCCAGTACGGCACCTCGCCGCGCGCGCGGTCGAAGCCGAAGCTGCGGCCCACGCGCACGATGTTGTCGATGTAGGCCTTGAACTGCGCCGGGACGCCGAAGTTGTACATGGGCAGGCCCACCACGATCAGGTCCGCGGCGATGAGCCGGTCCAGCAGGCCATCGCTCTCGGCCAGCGCCTCCTGCATCCACGACTCGCGCGCGGCCGGCGGCGTAAAGGCGGCGTGGACCCATGCGCCGGACACCGGCGAGGGCGGATGGCTGCCCACGTCGAGATAGTCGACGCGATCCTCGGCACGTGCGGCACGCCAGCGCTCGACGAAGCGCGCGGACAGGCGGCGTGTATGGGAACCATGGGCATCGACGTCCGAGCGGCCCGGCCGGGCGCTGGCGTCGATGTGCAGAAGCGTGTTCATGAAGATGGCCTTCCTTGGAATCAATGGATGAGAATGGCTCGTGTGTCGTACCTTTGCGGGACACCCAGGCCTGGCCCGAATCTAGGCTCACGCCGGGCTCATCACAAACGACGATTTCTTCCTCATGAGTGAGACCATTTCATCCATCAGGCCGGCCCGCCGCCTGCCGCCGCTGTCCTCGTTGCGGGCCTTCGAAGCCGCTGCCGCACATGCCAGCTTCCAGCGCGCTGCGGCCGAGCTCTCGGTCACACCCACCGCCATCAGCCACCAGGTGCGCGGCCTCGAGAGCACGCTGGGCCAGCCGCTGTTCCGGCGCATGACGCGTCAGCTGGTGCTGACGCCCGCGGGCCTGCGCCTGTTCCACGCGTTGCGCGAAGGTTTCGACACGCTGGAGGCCGGCGTGCAGGCCTTGCGCATGCGCATCGAAGGCGAGACGGTCACGCTCACGGCCAACACAGCCTTCGTCGCGAAATGGGTGCTGCCGCGGATCGCGGCTTTTCGCCTGGCCTGCCCCGGCATCGAGCTGCGGCTGCATGCAAGCGACACGCTCGTCGATCTTGCGCGCGGCGATGCGGATCTCGCGATCCGCTCCGGCCAGGGCGACTGGCCCGGCCTCGCGACGGCCGAGCTGATGCCCGAGCGCTATGCGCCGCTGTGCAGCCCGCGACTGGGGCTGAAGCGCGCCCGGGATCTGGCGCAGCACCGCCTGATCCACAGCGATTGGCAGCCCCACGCGAGCGCGCCCGCGCAATGGCCGCGCTGGTTCGCGGAAGCAGGCCTCGCGATGCCGGCGAGGCCTCGTTCGAAGGCGTCCGCCGGCCTCTCGTTCTCGGACGAGACCCACGCGATGCTCGCCGCACTGGCAGGCCACGGCGTGGCGCTCTTGAGCCTCACGCTCGCGGCCGAGGAACTGCGCAGCGGTGCGCTGGTGCAACCCTTCGGTCCCGCGCTCGACACCGGCCGCTATTTCCTGGCCACCGCCAAGGGCCGGGAACGCGAGCCCGCGATCCGCGCCGTGTGGGCGTGGATCGCGGCGCAGGCCGGCAAGGACTGAGGCGGCCCAGGGCTCAGACCGAGACCAGCGTCTCGAACCCGCCCCAGAACATGCGCTTGCCGTCGAAGGGCAAGGTCTTCGGGTCCATCATGTCGGCCAGGCGCGGATCGCTCATCACCTTGGCGTTGACCTCGTCGCGGTGCGCGCGCGACTCGAACACGATGTACGAGAAGACCACCAGTTCGTCGTCCTTCAGGTTCACGCTCTGAGGGAAGGACGTGAGCTCGCCGGGTTTCACGTCGTCGGCCACGCACTCGCGGTACTCGACGGCGCCGTGCTCGCGCCAGATCTTGCCGGCCTTCGTGGCCATCTCGCGGTACTGCTCGATATTGCGCTTGGGGACCGGAAGAACATATCCATCGACGTAAGCCATGCGGATCTCCTAGGATTGTGGGGTGCCTTCAAGCGTAGTGCGCCTCGGCGCGATCGCAAGTGCCGGCACGATGTCGAAGGATGCCCGGCGCGCCCTGGACATGTCCCCCCCGGAGGTGGACAAGCTTGTGGAAAAGTACCGGAGCAACTTCGCGAAGCCTTGTCCCACGGGGCCTCCCGCCAGATTGCCTGCTGAAGAAGCAGTGGGTTACAACTAAATGCAACAGATACAACGAAGGGCCTATTTTTCGCGGAGCCAGGACTCGGCGCAGGCTTCGAACAGCGGGATGTTCTGGTTGATCTCGTCGTGCAGGAACCGGCGCGCGCCTTCGCGCACATGACCGTCGAGGGCGATCCAGGCCTCCCACAGGCGGCTGTCCGGCGGCGGCGGCGTCGCCTCCCACACGAGCGCGACGATGGGCAAGGTTTCCGCCGGCGGCAGGTCCGACCAGATGATCCCGAGCTTCGACAGCACGCCGGGATGCTCGCCGAGCTCGATGCCGGTACGGACCTGGCCGTCCTCTTCCACGATGACGGGGCTGAGGCCGCCTGAGAGCAAGACGCTCAAGAGCTCGGCGGGCGTGGCCTGCCGGACCCATTCGTCGGCACGCCGCGCCAGTTGGGCGCCGAGATCGGCCTTGGTGAGGTGCTGATGCACCGGTCCGTAGTTGCGCCGCGGGGCGTCGGGCATGGCATAGGCATGGTTCAACATCCGGCCAGTTTCACCAAAGCAGGTGAACTGTCTGCCAGCGGCGGCCTACGCGCCTGCCCTCCAATGTCCGACTCCGATTCCGACTCCGGGCGCCCAACGCGCCGCGCGCGACGGACGAGCGCTCAGCCGCCTCGCAGCTGGGCGCGCAACTGCGCGCCGATCTCGGGCCGCTCGAGGAAGGGATCGGCCGGGTTGGCGACGGAGACGATGTTCTCCATGCGGCTCCTGACGTTGCCCAGTGCCTTGGGGTGGCTGAAGACGTAGAACTGGTTGGCGCTGATCGCCTCGAAGACCTTGTGTGCCACCTCCGCGGCGGTGATCTTGCCGCTGCTCACCGCCTTGTTGCTCATGGCCTGGCCGATCAGCTGGCTGCGGGTGGGCTTGTCGGCGGGCAGCCCGCCCGGCCGGTTGCGCTCGCTGCTGGTGATGCCGGTGGGCACGAAGTACGGGCACAGCAGGCTCGCGCCCACCTGGTCGGTGATGAGCTTCAGGTCCTGGTAGAGGGTTTCGGTGAGGCTCACCACCGCGGCCTTGGCGGTGTTGTAGATGCCCATGTTGGGCGGCGTCAGCAGGCCCGCCATGCTGGCGGTGTTGACGATGTGGCCGCGCCAGGACGGGTCGGCAGCAGCCGCCTCGAGCATCATCGGCGTGAACAGGCGCACGCCGTGGATCACGCCCCAGAGGTCGACGCCGAGCACCCATTCCCAGTCGGCGACAGTGTTCTCCCACACCAGCCCGCCGGCACCCACGCCGGCGTTGTTGAAGACGAAATGCGGCGCGCCGAAGCGCTCCTTCACGTCTCTTGCAAGCTGTTCCATCTGCGCGGCGTTGGCCACGTCGACCTTGCGCGCCATGACCTGGGCGCCGGCCGCCTCCATCTCGGCGCGGGCCTTGTCCAGCGCGTCCTGCTGCACGTCGACCAGCACGAGGTTCATGCCGCGCGCCGCGCCGATGCGCGCGCATTCGAGGCCGAAGCCGGAGCCGGCGCCGGTGAGGACGGCGGTGGTGCCTTGGAAGTCTTGAATCATTGGGGGTCCTGGTTTGAAGTCGCAGAAGAAGACATTTCAAAATTCTGGCTGTCCTCCCGCGACTTCTGCGTAACCTCTGCGACTGCTGCGTTCGGCTCCCGTGTTCGATTCAGCCTTCGACCTTGCGTAGCGTGTACCCGATGCGCGGAAAGTGCACATGCACCGTGCCCGCCCGCGGGTCGGTGCGGCGCAGCGTGTAGTGCGTGCGGGTAGCGGCCAACAGCTCGCCCTCGGTGGGCTCGGTGCCGAAGCTCTCCGCAGCGACCGTGACGCGCGTGCCCAGCGGGATGCCGTGCTCGTCCTGGAAGGTGCTGTCGGACAGCAGCGTGTGCGGCGTGTTGGCGGCCGCCACCGCAATGGCCTGGGCGGCGTCGAAGGTCTCCATCGTGCCGTGGCCGATGGCGGCCATGCGGTCCATCCAGTCCGTCACCGCGGGCGTGATCTGCAGGATGCCGGCCATGGAAGGCGTGCGCTTGCGGGTGAACCACAGCGCGTGGTAGCAGGCGAAGTCGGCCACGGTGGGATAGGCCCCGACCAGGTAATCGGTGTCGTCGAGCATGTCGGACATGCGCCGCAGGTAGGACTTGTACGCCGCCGCCGCATCGCCCGGGCGGTGCCGCACCATGTTGACGCTCATGGCCTTGCGGTCCTCGCCGAAGACCTTCGCCGCCTCGGGCGGTGCCTTGGCGAACAGGTCTGCCGCGCCCTTGCCGCTGAAGCTGTAAGCCATCGCGGCCCAGAAGAGGATGGTGTCGCCCCACTGGGCGACCACGCGCTCCAGGCCCTTGCCCGGCTCGGGATAGAGCGAGGGCAGCGGCGCGACATGCTCCAGCACGTCGCAAATGAGCGCGGTGTCGCAGTAGATGTCGGCGCCGATCTGCAGCACGGGCGCACGGCGGTAGCCGCCGGTGAGCGCGACCAGGTCGGGCTTGGGCGCGATCTGCGGAATGATCACGGACTTCCAGACCAGCTTCTTGTAGCCGAGGACGAGGCGCAGCTTCTCGGAGAAGGGCGACGTGGCGTAGTGGTGGAGGATCAGGTCTGGCATGAGGTCCTAGCTTCCTTGCCGCTCAGCGGGGCTGGGCGCGCGCGATGATGGAATCGAAATCGGTGCCGGCGCCCAGGGTGCCGAAGGCATGGCCCCAGTCGCCGGCGATGCGGGAGGCGCAGAAGGCTCCCGCGACCGCAGGGGGCGCGGTCTGCACCAGCAGCGCGGCCTGCACCGCGAGCGCCACGTCCTGCGCGAGGCGGCGCGCCTCGGCCTCGGTGGCCATGGCTTCGATGCGCGCGGGCAGCGCGTCGGCCAGCCGGTCGAGGGCCGCGTCGCTGCCGCGCGCGGGTTTCAGCTCCTGCGCCAGCGCGGCGACGGCATCGCCCTTGCGCAGGCCGCGCAGCAGGTCGAGCGCCATGATGTTGCCG
This sequence comes from Variovorax sp. RA8, assembly GCF_901827175.1. Lineage (NCBI taxonomy): Bacteria > Pseudomonadati > Pseudomonadota > Betaproteobacteria > Burkholderiales > Comamonadaceae > Variovorax > Variovorax sp. RA8. The sequence continues at coordinate 3,392,664 of NZ_LR594662.1, forward strand.
GCGCCTTCCCAGATCGAGTTGAGCGGCATCTCGCGGTAGATGCGCGCCATCACGCCTTCGCCGCCCTCCTCCACGTAGCCATTGCCGCCGAGGCATTCCATCGCCTCCTGCGCGAAATGGCTGCCGCGCTTGCAGATCCAGAACTTGGCCACCGGCGTGAGCAGGCGCGCCATCAGGCGCTCGTGCGCGTCCTGCGGGCGATCGAAGGCGCGCGCCAGGCGGATCGCCAGCGCGGTGGCCGCTTCGCTTTCGAGGGCGAGATCGGCCAGCACGTTCTTCATCAGCGGCTGCGCGAGGAGCGGCTTGCCGAAGGCCTGCCGCTGCGACGCATGGTTCAGCGCAAGGCCGAGCGCCTGGCGCATCAGGCCGCTGGTGCCGAGGGCGCAGTCGAGGCGGGTCATGGTGCCCATCTCGAGGATCTGCGGGATGCCGCGGCCCTCCTCGCCCACCAGCCAGGCGCTGGCGCCGTGGAACTCGACCTCCGAGCTGGCGTTGGCCTTGTTGCCCAGCTTGTCCTTCAGGCGCTGGATGCGGATTGCGTTGCGGCTGCCGTCCTCCAGCACACGCGGCAGGAAGAAGCAGCTGAGGCCTGCGGGGGCCTGTGCCAGCACCAGGAAGGCGTCGCACATCGGTGCGGAGAAGAACCACTTGTGGCCCGTGATCTCGTAGCGCTCGCCCCAGGCGTCGCTGCCGGCGCGTACGGCGCGCGTGGTGTTGGCACGCACGTCGGAGCCGCCCTGCTTCTCGGTCATGCCCATGCCCATGGTCACGCCGGGCTTGTCGCGCCAGGGCTTGAGGGCCGGGTCGTACCAGAGGCTCGCGAGCTTGGGACCCCAGTCGGCATGGATGGCCGTGTTGCCGCGCAGTGCAGGGGTGACGGCGTAGCTCATCGAGATGGGGCACAGGATGGAGGGCTCGAGCTCGGTGAAGAGCATGAAGCCGGCCGCGCGCTGGACGTGCGGCGACATTGATGCGCCCGTCCACGGCGTCCCGTGCAGGCCCGCCCCCACCGCCGTTTTCATCAGCACGTGGTAGCTCGGATGAAACTCCACCTCGTCAATGCGCCGGCCGAAGCGGTCGTGCGTATGCAGCACCGGCGGATTCGTGTTGGCCAGCCGGGCATGCGCCTGCATCTCGCCAGACCCGAGCACGCCGCCCAGATGCGCCAGCGGCGAAAGCTCCAGTTGCGGCGCATTGAACTTCAGCGCATCGGCGAGCGGCCGGTTGGTGTCGAACAGGTTGTAGTCCGCCAGCGGCTCCGGCTGGTTGAAGACCTCGTGCGTCGCATCCATCGCGGCCTCCTTGCGCGAATGAAGCCTAGATCAGCTTCACCAGCTGCTTGCCGAAGTTCCTGCCCTTGAGCAGTCCCAGGAAGGCCTCGGGCGCCGACTCGATGCCCTGCGCCACCGACTCGCGCGGCCTGAACTTGCCGCTGCCGACCAGCTGGCCCAGCTCGGCCAGCGCCTCGGGCCAGACCTCCATGTGCTCGCTGACGATGAAGCCTTCGAGCTTCATCCGGTTGATGAGAAACAGCGCCGGATTGGCCAGCGGCACCGGCTGTCCGTCGTAGCCGGCGATCATGCCGCACAGCGCGACGCGCGCGAAGGCATTGGCGCGCAGCAGCACGGCATCGAAGATATAGCCGCCGACGTTCTCGAAATAGCCGTCGATGCCGCCGGGGCAGGCCTCCTTGAGCGCGGTGCTCATGCTCTTCACGTCGGGATGCTGCCTGTAGTCGATGCAGGCATCGAAGCCCAGCTCGTCCTCCACGTAGCGGCACTTGTCCGCGCCGCCCGCGATGCCGACGACCCGGCAGCCGCGCGCCTTCGCCAGTACGCCGACGGCACTGCCGACCGCGCCGCTGGCGGCCGTGACCACGACGGTCTCGCCGGCCTTCGGGTTGATGATCTTCACCAGGCCATACCAGGCCGTGACGCCCGGCATGCCGACGGCGCCGAGGTAGTGCGACAGCGGCACGTGCGTGGTGTCCACCTTCTTCAGCGCGCCCGGCTGCGAGGCATCGACCACGCTGTATTCCTGCCAGCCGCCGAAGCCAACCACCTTGTCGCCCACGGCGTACTTGGGATGCCGGCTCTCGACCACCTCGCCGGCAGTGCCGCCCTGCATCACCTGGCCCACCGGCTGCGGTTGGGCATAGCTCTTGGCATCATTCATGCGGCCGCGCATGTACGGGTCCAGGCTCATGTAGTGGTGTCGCACCAGGACCTGGTTCTCCTTCAGCGGCGGCGTCTCGACGCTCACGAGCTTGAAGTTGGAGGCGACGGCCTCGCCGTCGGGGCGGTTGTCGAGCAGTTGCTGGCGATTGGTGGGCATGTGGTGTCTCTCTTTCTCTCTCGATCGGTCTCAATCCGTGGAAGGCGGGCGCATGGCATTCGCGCTGCCGGGGCCGGTGGGCAGGCGCCGCTTCACGTACTTGAAGGTGCCGGTCGCATGGGCGCAGGCGCGCTCCTGTTCATCGTAGATCGTGGCTTCGGCGAAGGCCAGCGTTGCGGTGCGGTGGATCACCCGGCCGCGCGCATGCAGCGGACCGACGGAGGGCCGCATGAAGCTGGTCTTCATCTCGATGGTGACGACGCCGATCTCGGGCGTCTGGCTGCGCGCTGCAGCGGCCATGGCGATGTCCAGCAAGGTCATGCAGGCGCCGCCATGGGTCACGTCGAAGGTGTTGAGGTGCTCGGGCTTCGCCGTATAGCGGATCTCGGATTCACCGCCCTCGAACTTCGTGAGCTCGAAGCCCAGGTGGCGCGCAAAGGGGATCTGGCTCGTGTAGGAGCGGACGTTGATGTCGTCGGAATCGGCCATGTCAGGCGGCGCCCAGCACGACGCTCACCCCGCCGTCCACCGCCAGCCACTGGCCGGTGATGTGCTTGCCGGCATCGCTGGCGTACAGCAGCGTGATGCCCTTCAGGTCCTCGTCGTCGCCCAGCCGGCCCAGCGGCGCCGCCGCGGCCATCTTGTCCTCGCCCAGCGACTTGATCAGGCCGGCCGCCATCTTGGTCATGAAGAAGCCGGGGCAGATCGCGTTGACGTTGATGTTGTAGCGGCCCCATTCGGCCGCCAGCGTCCGGGTGAAGCCGATCACCGCGGTCTTGGAGGTGTTGTAGGCCAGGGTCCGCATCTCGGGCGGGTTGCCGTTCAGGCCGGCGATGGAGGCGATGTTGATGATGCGCCCGCTCTTCTTCGGGATCATGTAGCCGCGCGCGATCTGCTGCGCCAGGATGAAGTAGCCGCGGACGTTGAGGTTCATGACCTTGTCCCAGGCCTCGACCGGGTGCTCCTCGGCCGGGGCGCCCCAGCTGGCGCCGGCGTTGTTGACCAGGATGTCGACCGCGCCCAGGCGCTCCAGGGTCTCGTCCGCCAGGCGGCGCGTGTCCTCCTCCTTCGAGCAGTCGGCGGCGATCCAGCGGGCATCGATGCCCGCCGCCTGCAGCTCGGCCGCGGCCTGCTCCAGGTCATCCGCCTTGCGCGAGCTCAGCATGATCTTCGCGCCGGCCTCGCCCAGCGCGTGGGCCATCTGCAGGCCCAGGCCGCGGGAGCCGCCGGTGACCAGGGCGACCTTGCCGCTCAGGTCGAACAGTTTCTGGATGCTTCGTGCACTCATGGTCTCTTCTCCGGGTTCAGGGGGTCATGGTCGAGCACGCTGCGCGACTCGCGCAGCGTGCCCAGGCATTGCGGACACCTCGACGTGCTCGATCATGGCTTGAGCCTCGAGCGAACGTAGATGAGGACGACGCCGACCACCGCCATCACGACGCCGGGCATGGCGACCGACCAGCCCAGCACTTCGTTGGCGCGGCCGGTTGCAATGCCGAGAATGAGCAGGAACAGGCCGCCGTAGATCAGGATCCAGATCCACTTCTCGAGCGTGGCATGGGGCTTGGGGTCGCTGGCGGTCATCAGAAGGCTTCCTCGGGCAGGGTCGCACAGGTCGGGTCGCGGCGCTCCACCACCTGGAGCCAGGCGCCGATCTTGGGCAACTCGTAGTGAAAGAAATAGTCGGTGGCGCCGACGCGCCCGGCGGTGGCCGGCAGCGCCCGGGCGCCGTCGCTGCGCAAGGCGTGCTCGGCCACGTCGAGCCAGATCCAGGCCAGCACCGTGTGGCCGAAGGCCTGCATGTACGGCACGGCGTTGGCCAGGGCCTCCTGCGGGTTGCCGGTGGACCAGGCCGCACGGGTCGCGTTGCCGATGTGCTGCAGGGCCTCGGCCAAGGCCTTCGCGTGCGCGGCGAGCGCCGGCACGCGCGCGGCGCGGGCGATGGTGTCGGTGAAGCGCGCGGCCAGCAGTTGCAGGCCGCGGCCATCCTCCATCAGCACCTTGCGGCCCAGCAGGTCGGCGGCCTGGATGCCGTGGGTGCCTTCATGGATCATGTTGAGGCGGTTGTCGCGCCAGTACTGCTCCACCGGGAAGTCGCGCGTGTAGCCGTAGCCGCCATGCACCTGGATCGCGAGCGAGTTGGCTTCCAGGCACCACTCGCTGGGCCAGCTCTTGGCGATCGGCGTCAGCACTTCGAGCAGCAGGCGCGCATCGTCGGCGGCCTGGGCGTCGCCGGTCTTCTGCTCGTCGACCAGGCGCGCGCAGTAGAGCTCGAGCGCCAGCGCGCCTTCGCAGTAGGACTTCTGCGCCAGCAGCATGCGGCGCACGTCGGCGTGCTCGATGATGCGCACCTGCGGCTTGGCCGCATCCTTGCCGGCCGGGCCCGCGGGTCGGCCTTGCGGCCGGTTCCTGGCGTAGTCCAGCGAGGCGTGGTAACCGGCCATGCCCAGCATGGTGGCCGCGGTGCCGACGCCGATGCGGGCCTCGTTCATCATGTGGAACATGCAGTGCAGGCCTTTGCCGGGCTGGCCCACCAGGTAGCCGATCGCACCGGGCCTGCCGTCGACCGGGAAGCTGCCTTCGCCGAAGTTCAGCAGCGTGTTGGTGGTGCCGCGCCAGCCGAGCTTGTGGTTGAGACCGGCGAGCGCGACATCGTTGCGCTGGCCGGTGAGCCGCCCCTCCGTGTCGACCATCTTCTTCGGCACGATGAACAGCGAGATGCCGCGCGTGCCCGGGATCAGCTTGCCGTTCGCGTCCGGGATCTTGGCCAGCACGATGTGAACGATGTTCTCGGTCAACTCATGATCGCCCGCCGAGATCCACATCTTGTTGCCGGTGAGCCGGTAGCGCGGGCCCAGCGGATCGTCCTGGAAGTCCGGCCCGTCCGGCACGGCGCGCGTCGCGACGTCGCTGAGGCTGGAGCCCGCCTGCGGCTCCGACAGGCACATCGTGCCCGACCAGCGGCCGGAAAACTCGTTCTTCGCGAATACCGCCTGCTGCATCGGCGTGCCGTGCACCATCAGCAGGTTGGCGTTGCCGCTGGTCAGCATGTTCGAGCCGATGCTGACCGAGGCCATGGCGAAGAAGCTGTTGGCCGCCGCCTGCAGGGTGTAGGGCAGCTGCATGCCGCCGATGTCGTAGTCCTGCGCGGCGCTCAGCATGCCCGACTCGACGAAGGCCTTGTGGGCGTCGTGCGTGGCCTGCGGCAGGATTACCTTCTCGCCATCGAAGTGCGGCTCCTGCGTGTCGACGATGCGGTTGTACGGCGCGTACTTCTCGCGCGCGATGCGCTCGCAGGTGTCGAGCACGGCGTCGAAGGTCTCGCGCGAGTGGTCGGCGAAGCGCTCGCGCTGGTTGAGCGACTCGGCGTCGAGCCAGTCGTAGAGGAGGAAGTCGAGCGTTGGGCGAAGGCTCATGGCGGTGCTCGTCTCAGAGGACCTCGAACACCCCCGCCGCACCCATCCCGCCGCCGATGCACATCGTCACCACCACCTTCTTCGCGCCGCGGCGCTTGCCCTCGATCAGCGCGTGCCCGGTCAGCCGCTGGCCGCTCACGCCGTAGGGGTGGCCCACCGCGATGGCGCCGCCGTTGACGTTCAGCCGGTCGCCCGGAATGCCCAGCTTGTCGCGGCAGTAGATCACCTGCACCGCAAAGGCCTCGTTGAGTTCCCACAGGTCGATGTCTTCGATCTTCAGGCCCAGGCGCTTGAGCACCTTGGGGATCGCGAACACCGGGCCGATGCCCATCTCGTCGGGCTCGCAGCCCGCGACCGCGAAGCCGAGGAAGCGGCCCAGCGGCTTCAGGCCCTTCTTCTCGGCGTAGCTCTCCTCCATCACCACGCAGGCGCCGCCGCCGTCGGAGAACTGGCTGGCGTTGCCCGCAGAGATCAGGCCGCCGGGGATGGCCGGACGGATGCCGCTGATGCCTTCCTTGGTGGTGCCGGGGCGGATGCCCTCGTCGTTCTCTACCGTGACTTCCTTGGTGCGCAGGCCCAGCACCGGGTCGGCGACGCCGGCCAGCACGGTGATGGGGGCGATCTCGTCCTTGAACAGGCCCTTCTCGAGCGCGGCGGCGGCCTTCTGCTGGCTAGCGGCGCCGTACTCGTCCATGGCGTCGCGGCCGATGTCGTAGCGCTTGGCCACCTGCTCGGCGGTCTGCAGCATGTTCCAGTAGATCTCGGGCTTGTGCTTGACCAGCCAGGGGTCGGCCAGCATGTGCTTGTTCATCTCGTTCTGCACGCAGGAGATGCTCTCGACACCACCGGCCACGTAGACCTCGCCCTCGCCGGCCACGATGCGCTGCGCGGCGGTCGCGATGGTCTGCAGGCCCGAGGAGCAGAAGCGGTTGATGGTCATGCCCGCGGTGGTGATGGGCAGGCCGGCACGCAGGGCGATCTGGCGCGCGATGTTGGCGCCGGTGGCGCCCTCGGGGTTGGCGCAGCCCATGATGACGTCGTCGACCTCCGCGGCGTCGATGCCGGCGCGCGCCACGGCGTGCTGCACGGCATGGCCGCCGAGGGTGGCGCCGTGCGTCATGTTGAAGGCGCCTTTCCAGCTCTTGGCGAGCGGGGTGCGGGCGGTGGAGACGATGACGGCGCGGGTCATGGTGAGGTCCTTTGCAGAAATGAGAGGGAAAAGGTTTACTGAGGCTGCGCGGTGTTGCGCAGCAGCTGGTGATAGAAGCGGATCATCTCGACGTAGTTGGCAATCGAGATGCGCTCGTTGGTGCCGTGGAAGCGCGACAGGTCTTCAGGCCGCGCGCGCACTGGCGAGAAGCGGTAGACCGCGTCGCTCAGGATCGAGAAATGGCGCGAGTCGGTCGCGGCGATCATGAGGCCGGGTGCCACGATGGCATCGGGGAATACCTGGCGCACCGACTGGGCGATGGTGCGGTAGCCGAGGCTGTCGGTCGACGAGACCGGCGAAGGCTCCGAGTTGCCGGGATAGGGCTTGATGGCGATCGCGTCGTTGTCGATGGTCTTGCGGATATGGGCTTCGACCGAGGCCAGGCTGTCGCCGGGCAGCACGCGGAAGTTGACGGCGGCCTCGGCGCGCCCAGGCAGCACGTTGTCCTTGTTGCCGGCGCGCACGACGGTCAGCGCCGTGGTGGTCCGAAGCATGGCGTTGCTGCTCGTGCCCTTCTCGAGCTGGCCCCGCACCAGCGGTCCGAACAGCCACAGGTTGGACAGCGCGACGCGGTTGAAGCCGTTCATCTCGGGCGCCAGCGTGGCGAACATCTCGCCCGCCACGCCGCCGATGGCAGCCGGCATCGGGTTCGCTTCGAGCTTTGCCAACGCAGTGCTTATGCTGCCGATGGCGCTATGCGCAGGCGGCATCGAGGAGTGGCCGGGCGGCTGGTCCAGCGAGAGGAAGAAGGTGCCGTAGCCTTTCTCGGCCAATCCGATCAGGGCGGCCGGCTTGTCCAGCCCGGCGAGCACCCCTTCGGTGACGAGCAGGCCTTCGTCGAGCACCCATTCGAGGCGCACGCCGCGCGACTTCAGCAGTTCGGCGATCGGCTTGGCACCGCGCAGGCCGCTGACCTCCTCGTCGTCGCCGGCGACCAGGTAGACGGTCTGGCGCGGCTGAAAGCCACCCGCAAGCAACATCTCGACGGCCTCCATCTGCGCCAGCAGGTTGCCCTTGTTGTCCCAGGTGCCGCGGCCCCAGACGAAGCCGTCCTTGATCTGGCCGCTGAAGGGCTCGCTCGCCCAGGCTTTCTCGGTCCCGGGCGCGATGGGGACCACGTCCTGGTGCGCCATCAGCGCGATCGGCCTGGCCGTCGGATCGCTGCCGGTCCAGGTGTAGAGCAGCGCGTTGTTGCCCACCACTTCCTTCTTCAGCGTGGCATGCAGCTTGGGGAACTGTTGCGCCAGGTAGGCGTGCAGTTCCTTGAAGGCCTGCCCGTCGGACTGGAGGCCTTCCATCCCGGAGACGGTACGGATCGGGATCGCGCCCGCAAGACGCTCGGCGGCGGCTTTCTCGTCGATCTCCACGCGCGGGGCCGGCGGCACCTGCAGTTGCAGCGAAGGCCGGCGCCAGGTATTGCCCGCGATCACCGCCGCCAGCACGAGCACGGCCAGCAGCAGCACTACCAACACCCGTTTGACCATGGCCTGCCTTCGCGCTCGCGGTCAGCCGAACTGCCTGCCTTCGGCCACCAGCTTCCGGATCAGCGGCGCGGGCTGCCAGAACGCCGCATCGTCGCGCGGGTTCCTTGCGAAGCGCTTCATCGCCTCGGCCACGTTGAAGAGTCCGACCTGGTTGGCGTAGTGCATGGGGCCGCCGCGCCATATGGGGAAGCCGTAGCCGGTGAGGTAGACCATGTCGATGTCGCCCGACTTGGAAGCGATGCCGTCCTCCAGGATGTGCGCGCCCTCGTTGACCAGCGCGTAGACCAGGCGCTGCACGATCTCCTCGTCGGAGATCTTGCGCGGCGTGATGCCGAGCTCCTTGCGGTGGTCCTCGATCATCTTGTTGACGAGCTGCGACGGGATCGCGTCGCGCTTGCCCGCCTGGTAGTCGTACCACCCTGCCCCGGTCTTCTGGCCGAAGCGGCCGAGCTCGCACAGCTTGTCGGCGGTGCGGCTGTACTTCATGTCGGGATGCTCGACGGCGCGGCGCTTGCGGATCGCCCAGCCGATGTCGTTGCCGGCCAGGTCGCCCATGCGGAAGGGGCCCATGGCGAAGCCGAACTTCTCGATGGCGCGGTCCACCTGCTGCGGGGTGGCGCCCTCGTCGAGGAGGAAGCCGGCCTGGCGCGAGTACTGCTCGATCATGCGGTTGCCGATGAAGCCGTCGCACACGCCGGAGACCACCGCCGTCTTCTTGATCTTCTTGGCGACGCCCATGACGGTGGCGAGCACGTCCTTGGCGGTGTGCTTCCCGCGCACGACCTCCAACAGCTTCATCACGTTGGCAGGGCTGAAGAAGTGCATGCCGACGACGTCCTGCGGGCGCTTGGTGAAGGCGGCGATCTTGTCGACGTCGAGGGTGGAGGTGTTGGACGCGAGGATGGCCCCGGGCTTGGCGACGCGGTCGAGTTCCTTGAAGACCTTCTCCTTGACGCCCAGCTCCTCGAAGACGGCCTCGATGATGAGGTCGGCGTCCTTCAGGTCGTTGTAGTCCAGCGTGGTGGACAGCAGCGCCATGCGTTGCTCGTACTTGTCGGCCTGGAGCTTGCCCTTCTTGACCTGGGCCTCGTAGTTCTTGCGGATGGTGGCGATGCCGTGGTCCAGGGCCTCCTGCTTCATCTCGAGGATCTTGACGGGGATGCCGGCGTTGAGGAAGTTCATGGTGATGCCGCCTCCCATGGTGCCGGCACCGATCACACCCACAGACTTGATGGGGCGCTGGGGCGTGTCTTCGGGCACGTCGGGAATGCGCGAAGCCGCGCGCTCGGCCATGAACAGGTGACGCAGCGCCGCCGACTCGGGCGTGAACATCAAGGCTACGAAGGAACGGCGCTCCTCGGCCATGCCCTCGTCGAACTTGAGCTTGGTGGCAGCCTCGACCGCGTCCACGCACTTGAGCGGCGCCGGATAGTTCTTCGACATCGCGCCGACGGTGTTGCGCGCGAACTGGAAGTAGGCGTCGCCTTGCGGATGCTTGCACGGCAGGTTGCGCACCAGCGGCAGATCGCCGCCCTTGGCAGCCATCGCCTTGGCGAACTCGATCGCCTCCTCGAACAGCGACTCGGGCGAGGCCGCCAGCTTGTCGAACAGCTTCTGACCCGGCAGCGAAGCGAGCATCTCGCTTTTCACGGCCTCGCCGCTCACGATCATGTTGAGCGCGGTCTCGACACCCAGCACGCGCGGCAGGCGCTGCGTGCCGCCGGCGCCGGGCAGGAGGCCCAGCTTGACCTCGGGCAGCGCGACGCTGGTGCCGGGCGCGGCGACGCGGTAGTGGCAGCCCATGGCCAGTTCGAGGCCGCCGCCCATGCAGACCGAATGGATGGCCGCGACGATCGGCTTGGTCGATGCCTCGAGGGCGAGGATCACGCTCAGAAGGTTGGGCTCCTGCAGCGCCTTCGGCGTGCCGAATTCCTTGATGTCGGCGCCGCCCGAGAAGGCCTTGCCGGCGCCGGTGATCACGATCGCCTTGACGGCCGCGTCGTCCAGGGCCTTCGAGAGGCCGTCGGTGATGCCGATGCGCGTCGCGTGCCCGAGTCCATTGACCGGGGGGTTGGCCAGGGTGATCACGGCGACATCGCCAAGCACTTTGTATTCAGCCGTCATGCTGCATTCCTTTGGGATGGGAGAGGATCGAAAAACGGGTTGGGGATGCAGCATGCGCTTTGCTTCGCTGCTTCGCATCTAAAAAGCACGAACGTTCTTTTTCTCGGGGAATTCTAGGCGTTTCGCGCGAGGCGGCAACGGTCCCCAGTCGCTGGCGAGACAAAGTCTCGCCGCAGCTTCAGACCTCGAGCCACTCCTTGCGCGTCGCGGCATCTCCGCGCAGGCTGTTCGGCGTGCCGTCGAACACGATGCTGCCGTGGCCCATCACGAGGGCGCGGTCCGAGATCTCCATCGCGATGGTCAGCTTCTGCTCGATCAGCAGCACCGAGATGCCCTTGTCCTTGAGCGTGCGCAGGTACTGCCCCACCAGCTCCACGATCTTGGGCGCCAGGCCCTCGGTGGGCTCGTCGATGATGATCAGGTCGGGGTCACCCATCAGGGTGCGGCACAGCGTCAGCATCTGCTGCTCGCCGCCCGAGAGCACGCCGGCCTCGGTGTGCTGGCGTTCCTTGAGGCGCGGGAACATGCCGTACATGTCGTCGAAGGACCAGCGGCTTCCTTTGCCGCTGCCCTTCTGCCCGAGCATCAGGTTCTGGTGCACGGTGAGCCTGGGGAAGATGTCGCGGTTCTCGGGCACGTAGCCGATGCCCAGATGCGCGATCTCGTAGGCCTTGCGGCGCAGGATGTCCTGCCCCTTCCAGTGCAGGCCGCCCTCGGCATGCACCAGGCCCATGATGGCCTTGGCGGTGGTCGAGCGGCCCGAGCCATTGCGGCCCAGCAGCGCCACGATTTCGCCCGGGTTGACGCCGAAGGAAACGCCATGCAGCACGTGGCTCTTGCCGTAGTAGGCGTGGATGTCTTCGAGTTTCAGCATGTCAGTGCCCCCCGCTCTGCGCATCGGCCACGGCCGACCCGAGGTAGGCCTCCTGCACGCGCGCGTTGGCACGCACCGCCGCGGGTGTGTCGAAAGCGATCACCTCGCCGTACACGACCACGGCGATCTTGTCGGCCAGGCCGAAGACCACGCCCATGTCGTGCTCGACGGTCAGCAGGGTCTTGCCCACCGTGACCTGCTTGATCAGCGCGATGAAATGCGCGGTCTCGGTCTTGCTCATGCCGGCGGTGGGCTCGTCCAGCAGGATCACGCCGGCGCCGCCGGCGATGGTGACCCCGATCTCCAGTGCACGCTGCTCGGCATAGGTCAGGTTGACTGCGAGCACGTCGCGCTTCTTTTCAAGGTGGACCTGGCGCAGCAGCTCCTCGGCCCGCTCGTTGGCGTCGTCCAGGTTCGAGAGAAAGCGCAGGAAGGTGTAGCGGTAGCCGAGGCTCCACAGCACGCCGCAGCGCAGGTTCTCGAACACGCTGAGCTTGGGGAAGATGTTGGTGATCTGGAAGCTGCGTGAGAGGCCGAGCCGGTTGACCTCGAAGGGCTTCTTGCCGTCGATGCGCTGGCCGTTGAGCAGCACCTCGCCGCTGGTGGGCGCGAGCCGCCCGCTGATCAGGTTGAACAGCGTGGACTTGCCGGCGCCGTTGGGGCCGATGATGGCGATCCGGTCGCCAGCCTCCACGGCGAGGTCGACGCCGCGGATGATCTCGGTCTTCCCGAAATTCTTGCGCAGCGACTTCAGTTCCAATGCATGGGTCATGCCGCCTCCCCGCGCTTGATCTCGGCCTCGATCTCTTCCTGGGCCTTGCCCCAGACCCGCACGAAGCGGCGCCGCACCAGCTCGATCAACACCACGCCGACCACCAGCAGCGCCACCGAGACCGCCCAGCTCGCGAAGCCGGAGGTGTCGAGCGTCATGCCGAAGAAGTTGAGCGTGGGCCCGAGGGCCGAGTTGAGCTGGATGTGATAGATCATTTCGATCACCGCGGCGGCGCCTGCCACCAGCGGGATGGCCGCCAGCGCGAACGCGCCGTACAGGCCCCACAGGCGGTTGAACTTGCCGAACTTCGCCACCCGCAGGTTCATCATGATGAGGCTCGCGATGCCGCCCGGCGCGAACATCACCATGAAGACGAACACCAGGCCGAAGTAGAGCTGCCAGGCCTTGGAGAGCTCCGACAGCAGCACCGACGCGAACACCAGCAGCACCGCGCCGATGATCGGCCCGAAGAAGAAGGTCGCGCCGCCGAGGAAGGTGAACAGAAGGTAGCCGCCCGAGCGGATCGCGTTCAGGCTGTCGGCCGCGTTGACGATCTCGAAGTTGATCGCCGCGAGCCCGCCGCCCACGCCCGCGAAGAAGCCGGCGATGATGAAGGCGAAGTAGCGCACCCGCTGCGTGTTGTAGCCGATGAACTCCACCCGCTCCGGGTTGTCGCGCACCGCATTCAGGATGCGGCCCAGGGGCGTGCCGGTGAAGGCGTACATCAGCGCCGTGCACACGAAGCAGTAGGCCGCGATCAGATAGTAGACATGGATCTGCGGGCCGAAGGTAAAGCCCAGGAAAGGCGTTCCGTAGACCCGGTTGGTGGTGACGCCACCCTCCCCACCGAAGAAGGTCGGGAACATCAGCGACATCGCCGCCACGAGTTCGCCGATGCCCAGCGTGATCATCGCGAAGGTGGTGCCGGACTTCTTGGTCGTGACGTAGCCGAAGATCACCGCGAAGAACATGCCCGCCAGTCCGCCAACGACCGGGATCAGCACCAGCGGCACCGGGACCGCGCCCTTGGTTGCCAGATTCATCGCGTGGATGGCGATGAAGGAGCCGAGCCCGGTGTACACCGCATGGCCGAAGCTCAGCATCCCGCCCTGGCCAAGCAGGATGTTGTAGCTCAGGCAGATGACGATGAGATAGCCCATCTGCGAAAGCATGGTCAGCGCAAGGCTGCTGCGGAACACGTGCGGCGCGGCGATCAACGCGAGCGCGAACAGGGTCCAGATGAGGTAGCGGCCGATGTTCCAGGGCTTGAAACGGTAGTACTGCCTGGGGCTCGCGGGGCCGGCGGGCGCAGCCACCGATGCCGGCGCCTGCTGGAGACCGTCGTGGGTCGTGCTCATTCTTCAATCCTCCCGGGTGCCGAGCAGACCCTTGGGCCTGAAGATCAGGATCAGGACCAGGAACAGATAGGGCAGGATCGGCGCAACCTGCGAGATCGTGAGCTTGAGCAGCTCGTAGCCGAAGGTCTGCTCGCTGACGGCCACGCCGATCGCCTGCAGGCCGGTGGCCAGCGACTGGTCCATCGCCACCGCGAAGGTCTGGATGATCCCGATCAGCAGCGAGGCCAGGAAGGCCCCGGCCAGCGAGCCCATGCCGCCGACCACCACCACCACGAAGATGATCGAGCCGACCGCGGCCGCCATCGCCGGCTCCGTGACGTAGGTGTTGCCGCCCACCACGCCGGCCAGGCCCGCCAGTGCCGCGCCGCCGCCGAACACCAGCATGAACACGCGCGGCACGTTGTGGCCAAGGGCCTCGACCATCTCCGGGTGCTTGAGCGCGGCCTGGATGACCAGGCCAATGCGGGTGCGCGTCAGCAGCAGCCATACCGACAGCAGCATCAGCAGCGCCACCAGCATGATGAAGGAGCGCGACCTGGGGAACTGGGTGCCGTAGAGCGTGAAGAGCGGGCCCTGCAGCTGCGGCGGCAGGCCATAGGGCACGGTCGAGCGGCCCCAGACCAGCTGCACCAGTTCGAGGATCAGGTAGGACAGGCCGAAAGTCACGAGCAGCTCGGGCACGTGGCCGTACTTGTGCACGCGCCGCAGGCTGTAGCGCTCGAAGCCGGCACCGAGCACGCCGATCAGCAGCGGCGCGATGAACAGGGCCGGCCAGAAGCCGATGATCCCGGACAGCGTGTAGGCCACGTAGGCCCCGAGCATGTAGAAGCTGGTGTGGGCGAAGTTGAGCACGCCCATCATGCTGAAGATCAGCGTCAGGCCGGAGCTCAGCATGAACAGCAGCAGCCCGTAGCTGACGCCGTTGAGCAGCGAGATGACGAAGAATTCGAGGTTCATCGTTCCTCAGACGGAAAGAGAAAAGAAAAAGGCCCGAGTGTTGAAGTCGGGCCTCGACCGCACTGCTGGGGCCTGTTCAGGCCATCAGGGGCTGGGCCGCTTCATCTGGCAGGAGGTCGGGGTGCTGGCCACGTAGGGCTCGTAGTACTTGACCGGGACGAAGGTGTAGCCGGTCTTCTCGGCATCGACCTTGTACTTGCCCTCCGCCTTCTCCCACCTGGCGATGTAGAGGCCTTGCTGGAGCTGGTGGTCGGTCTTGCGCATCTCGACCTCGCCGTTGAAGCTCTTGAACTTCATGCCTTCCAGCGCCGCAGCGACCTTGACCGGGTCGGTGGACTTGGCCTTGACGAAGGCTTCGCTCAACATGACGAAGGCGGTGTAGGCGGACGAGGTGTAGAGGTCTTCGTTGAACTTCTTGTTGAACTCCTCGGCCAGGCGCTGGATGTCGCCACCCATGTTGTAGTGGCCGTAGCCCACCTGGTACACCTTGCCGGCCGAGGCCGCGCCCATGGCGGTGGGCGTGCCGCTGACGGTGCCGTAGTAGGTGTAGAACTTGACATTGTTCAGCCCGGAGTCGTTGGCCGCCTTGATGAGCAGCGCCAGGTCGGAACCCCAGTTGCCGGTGATCACGGTGTCGGCGCCGGAGGCCTTGATCTTGGCGATGTAGGGCGCGAAGTCGCGCACCTGGGCCAGCGGGTGCAGGTCCTCGCCGACGATCTGCACGTCGGGCCGCTTGGTCTTCAGGTTCTCCTTGGCGAACTTGGCGACCTGCTGGCCGTGCGAGTAGTTCTGGTTGAGCAGGTAGACCTTCTTCACGTCGGGCTGGTCCTTCATGAAGGTGGTCAGCGCCTCCATCTTCATGGAGGTGTCGGCGTCGAGGCGGAAATGCCAGTAGCTGCACTTGCTGTTGGTGAGGTCCGGGTCGACGGCGGCGTAGTTGATGTACAGCAACTCCTTGCCGGGATTGCGCGCGTTGTTCTTCTCGAGCGCATCGATGATGGCCAGCGCGGCGCCGGAGCCATTGCCCTGGAACACGTACCGTGCACCCTGGTCCTGGGCCGAACGCAGGGCGTTGGTGGTTTCCTGCGGGCTGAGCTTGTTGTCGATGCCGATGATCTCGAACTTGACGCCGGCGACGTTCTTCTTGTTGAACTCCTCGGCCAGGAACTGGTAGGTCTTGAGCTGGTTCGTACCCACCGCGGCCATCAGGCCGGACAGCGGATCGAGCCAGGCGATCTTCACGGTCTCGCCCTTCTGGGCCAGGGCGCCGGTGGCGGTGGCGGCGAGGATGGCCGCGCTTGCAATTCTCAGTACGCTCAGTGGGCTCGGTGCGAATTTCATTCCTGTCTCCTGTTCATGCTGCAATGCGGGATGAGGTTACTGGTCTTTGCACCCCTGCCCGTCAGGGAATGCCCGTAAGCGCCCGCCCGCGGGGGCGCTTTTCTATCACCCATGCGACAGGTCGCACCTCACTGGTGCTACCGGCCGGTAGGATCGCGGCGCCTCAGCACTCCGGCAGCTTGTAGTCGCGCAGTTGCTCGCGCAGCCTTGTCTTGAGGATCTTGCCGGTGGCGCCCAGGGGGATCGCCTCGACGAAGACCACGTCGTCGGGCACCTGCCACTTGGCCACCGTCTTGCCGCCGTAGAAGGCCAGCAGTTCCTCGCGGGTGAGGTCGGCGCCGGGCTTCTTCACCACCACCACGATCGGGCGCTCGTCCCACTTGGGATGGGGCACGCCGATGCAGGCCGCCATTGCGACAGCCGGGTGGGCCACCGCGATGTTCTCGATGTCGATGGAGCTGATCCATTCGCCGCCGGACTTGATGACGTCCTTGCTGCGGTCGGTGATCTGGAGGAAGCCGTCGGCATCGATGGTGGCGACGTCCCCGGTGGGGAACCAGCCGCGGCCCCGCTCGTCTGCCACCAGCGGGTCGCCGCCCTCGCCCTTGAAGTATTCCTTGACCACCCAGGGCCCCTTGACCAGCAGGTCGCCGGAGGCCTTGCCGTCCCAGGGCAGCTCCTTGCCGTTGCCGTCGACGATCTTCATGTCGACGCCGAAGATGGCCCGGCCCTGCTTCATGCGGATGGCCGTCTGCTGCTCCTGCGACTGCGACAGGTGCTTGTTCTTCAGCGTGCACAGCGTGCCGAGCGGCGACATCTCGGTCATGCCCCAGGCATGCAGCACCTCCACCCCGTACCGCTGCTGGAAGGCGTTGATCATGGCCGGCGGGCAGGCCGAGCCGCCGATCACGGTGCGCTTGAGGGTGGAAAACTTCAGATCCTGCGCCTGCAGGTGGCCCAGCAGCATCTGCCAGACGGTGGGCACGCCGGCCGCGAAGCTGACCTTCTCGCTCTCGATCAGCTCGTAGACCGACTTGCCGTCCAGTGCCGGGCCGGGGAAGACCAGCTTGCATCCGGTGAGCGCCGCCGAATACGGGATGCCCCAGGCGTTGACGTGGAACATCGGCACCACCGGCAGTACGGAGTCGCGCGCCGATACGTTCATCACGTCCGGCAGCGCGGCCGCGTAGGCATGCAGCAGGGTCGAGCGATGGCTGTAGAGCGCGGCCTTGGGGTTGCCGGTGGTGCCGCTCGTGTAGCACATGCTCGAAGCCGAGTTCTCGTCGAAGCTCGGCCAGTCATACTGGTCGGACAGGCGGCCCATCCAGGCCTCGTAGCTCACCAGGTTGGGGATGCCGGTGTCGGCCGGGAGCTTGTCGGCATCGCACAGCGCGATCCACTTGCGCACGGTCGTGCACTTGGGGTGGACCGCCTGCACCAGCGGCAGGAAAGTGAGGTCGAAGCACAGGATCTGGTCTTCGGCATGGTTGGCGATCCAGGCGATCTGGTCGGGATGCAGCCGCGGATTGACGGTGTGCAGCACGCGGCCGCTGCCGCTGACGCCGTAGTACAGCTCCAGGTGGCGGTATCCATTCCAGGCCAGGGTCGCCACCCGGTCGCTGAAGAGCAGCTGTTCCTGGTCCAGCGCGTTGGCGACCTGGCGCGCACGGGAAGCGATCTGGCGCCAGCTGCTGCGGTGGATGTCGCCTTCGACCCGCCGCGAGACGATTTCCCCGTCGCCGTTGTGGCGTTCGGCGAACTCGATCAGCGACGAGATCAGCAACGGTTGGTCCTGCATCAAACCCAGCATCGGAAGGCTCCTTCAAACAACGAAACGTGAAACCGCGGGCCGCGACAACGGACCCGTGCGGTACCAGCGATTCACGCAATCTTCGGGCGATCCGACAATGACAGAAACCCGCAGAACACCCCAGGGAAGTCCCCGGGACGCTGCTGCCGAGCCGGCGCCATCCCGGCGCCCTGCGGCCCTACTCGTCCTGCGTCCACTCCACGCGGACCCCCAGGCTGCGCAGGTTCTCCACGAAGCGCGGATGGGCGCGCCGGATCGGCGCCGCGTTGCGGATCTCCGAGCGTCCCTCGATGCTCGCCGCGACCATGAAGAGCGCGATCGCCACGCGGATGATGTAAGGGCTCTCGACCACGGCCGGCGCCAGCGGCCCGCCGCCGAAGGTGATCAGCCGGTGCGGGTCGGACGAGAACACATGGGCGCCGAACTTCGAGAGCTCGCCGGTCCAGCCCAGCGCTCCGTCGTAGACCTTGTTCCAGAACATCGCGTTGCCCTCGGCGCGCACGCCCAGCGCGATGAAGATCGGCAGCAGGTCCACCGGGAAGTAGGGCCACGGGGCGGCCTCGACCTTGGTCAGAACGTTGGCCGTGAACGGGGCCTGCACCTTCAGCGGGCCACTGCGGTGGGCCTGGGACCAGCCGTCGCGGTGCTCGATCCGCACGCCGAACTTGGCGAAGGTGCGGTCGATCAGCGGGAACTGCTCCGGCGCGGTGTTGCGCACCTGCACCTCCCCGCCGGTGATGGCGCCCAGCGCCAGGAAGGTCGTGATTTCGTGAAAGTCCTCGTTGAAGCGGAATTCGCCGCCGGCCAGCGGTGCGCCGCCATGCACGGTGAGCTTGGAGGTGCCGATGCCCTCGATGCGCGCACCCATCATCGCCATGAAGCGGCAGAACTCCTGCACGTGGGGCTCCGAGGCTGCGTTCGTCAGCGTGGAGGTGCCCGCGGCGGCGACGGCGCAGAGCACGAAGTTCTCGGTCGTGGTGACGGAGGCGTAGTCCAGCCAGTGGTCCACGGGCCGCATGCACTCGGCCAGGCGCACGAGCAGCGAGCCCTCGGTGCGTTCGACGCGGCCGCCGAAGTGGCGGAAGACCTCGACGTGCGGATCGATCTCGCGCACCCCCAGGGTGCAGCCCTTGACGTTGTCCTCCAGCCGCGCCACGCCGAAGCGGGCGAGCAGCGGCGGCACCAGCATGATCGAGGAACGCATTTCCTCCGGCAGCCGATGGCGCGCGGCGTCGAAGGCGGTGTCGCGGTGGTGCAGGTCCAGGGTGCCTGCCTCGCGGTCGAGCCGAACGTCGCTGCCCAGGGCCCCGAAGATCTCGAGGATCTTGCGCACGTCGGTGATGTCGGGCACGCCGTGCAGGCGCAGGGGCTCGCGGGTGAGCAAGGTGGCGCAGAGCACGGGCAGCACCGCGTTCTTGTTGGCCGAAGGGCTGATCCGGCCGCGCAGGGGCGTGCCGCCGTGGACGATGAGACTGGACATGGGAGGGGGAAGACCTGGATGTGGGGGCGCGAGGGAGCGCACGCCGAACTCTACCGGCTCGCGCCGGGGAAACCGAGGCGCAGCGCCTTGCTTGAACAAATGGAAACAGAAAGCCTGTAGAGAGCCGATGGCCCCCGCGGCCCGGGGTTTAGGTGGGTACGGGACAATCCCCCCATGAGCATCCTTGCAGACGAAGCGGAAGTGGTCGATCTCGGACTGGACTGGACCGCCGGCTTCTCCACCCTGGGCCCCGCCTTCTTCACCGAGCTCCGCCCATCCCCGCTGCCCGAGCCCTATTGGGTCGGCCGCAGCCATGCGTTGGCGCGCGAGATCGGACTGGAGGAGGCCGGCCTGCATTCGGAAGACGGCGTGGCAGCCTTCACCGGCAATGTGCCGGTCGCCGGCACCCGCCCGCTGGCCAGCGTCTACAGCGGCCACCAGTTCGGGGTCTGGGCCGGCCAGCTGGGCGACGGCCGGGCCATCCTGCTGGGCGAGACCGCGAGCGGCTGGGAGCTGCAACTCAAGGGCGCGGGCCGCACGCCCTATTCGCGCATGGGCGACGGCCGCGCGGTGCTGCGCTCCAGCATCCGCGAGTTCCTCTGCAGCGAAGCCATGCATGCCCTCGGCATCCCCACCACGCGCGCGCTGTGCGTGACGGGCTCCGACGCGCCGGTGGTGCGCGAGGAAATCGAGACGGCCGCCGTGGTGACGCGCGCTGCGCCCAGCTTCATCCGCTTCGGCCACTTCGAGCATTTCGCCGCCGCCAACCGCGTCGACGAGCTGCGCGCCCTGGCCGACTTCGTGATCGACCGCTTCTACCCGGCCTGCCGCCATGACGCACGCTTCCAGCGCTTCGGCGGCAACGCCTACGCGGCCTTCCTCGAGGCGGTGAGCGAGCGCACCGCTACGCTGCTGGCGCAGTGGCAGGCCGTCGGCTTCTGCCACGGCGTGATGAACACCGACAACATGAGCATCCTCGGGCTCACCATCGACTACGGACCCTTCCAGTTCCTCGACGGCTTCGACCCCCGCCACATCTGCAACCACAGCGACACGGGCGGGCGCTACGCCTACAACCAGCAGCCCAACGTCGCCTACTGGAACCTGTTCTGCCTGGCCCAGGCGCTGCTGCCGCTGATCGGCGACCAGGAGGTGGCGGTGGCTGCGCTGGAGTCGTACAAGACGGTGTTCCCGCAGGCCTACGAGGCGCGCATGCGCGCCAAGCTGGGCCTGCCGGAGGCCGCGGCGGAAGACCGCGCGCTCGTCGAAGGCGTGCTCAAGCTGCTGGCGCAGGAGAAGGTGGACTACACGATCTTCTGGCGCCGCCTCGCCGACCACAAGGCCGGTGGCGACGTGGCCTCGGTGCGCGACCTGTTCCTCGACCGGGCGGGCATCGACGGCTGGCTGCAGTCCTTCGCGCAGCGCCACGCGCAGGTCCCGGCCGCCCGGGCGGCACAATCGATGCGCGGCGCCAATCCGAAATTCGTGCTGCGGAACCATCTGGGCCAGCAAGCCATCGAATCGGCGCAGCGCAAGGACTTCTCGGGCGTGGCCACCTTGCTGAAGCTGCTCGAAACCCCATTTGAAGACCACGCCGGCCACGAGGCCTATGCCGGCTTCCCGCCCGACTGGGCTTCCACGATCGAAATCAGCTGCTCATCATGACTGCACCCGTCCAGAAAACCGACGCCGAATGGAAAGCCTTCCTGGCCGAGAAAGGCGCCGAGCCCGGCGCCTTCGAGGTCACGCGGCATGCCGCCACCGAACGCCCCTTCACCGGCAAGTACGAGGCGCATTGGGATGACGGCACCTACCACTGCATCTGCTGCGGCGCCAAGCTGTTCGAATCCGCCACCAAGTTCGATGCGGGCTGCGGCTGGCCCAGCTTCTCGCAGGAGGCGGTGCCCGGCGCCATCAAGAACGTGGTCGACCGCTCGCACGGCATGGTGCGCACCGAGAACGTCTGCGCCAACTGCGGCGCCCACCTGGGCCATGTGTTCCCGGACGGCCCGACCGATACCGGCCTGCGCTACTGCATGAACTCCGCCTCGCTCGATTTCCAGAAGCGCTGAACATGAAGGTCCTGCTCGACTTCTTCCCGATCCTGCTGTTCTTTGGCGCCTTCAAGCTCTACGACATCTACACCGCCACCGGCGTGCTGATGGCGGCGACCGTGCTGCAGATGGGCATCGTCTGGTTCACCGAGCGCCGGCTGGCGCCGATGCAGAAGGCCACGCTGGTGCTGATCCTGCTCTTCGGCTCGCTCACGCTGCTCCTGCACGACGACCGCTTCATCAAGTGGAAGCCGACCGTGCTCTACGGTGCCATGGCCGTGGCGCTGGCCGTCGCGCTGTGGGTCTTCAAGAAGAACTTCCTCAAGATGCTGCTGGGCGCGCAGCTCGACCTGCCGGTGCAGGTCTGGGGCCGCCTCAATGTCGCCTGGATCGCCTACTGCGTGTTCATGGCCGTGATCAACGCCTACGTGGCGGCCTACTTCAGCACCGACGCCTGGGTGAACTTCAAGCTCTGGGGCTATGCATTCCCGATCGTGTTCCTGGTGGCGCAGGGGCTGTACATTTCGCCGCACCTGAAATCGGACAAGCCTGCGGCATGAGCCTTCCTACCGCCAGCGACCTGGAAGCGCGCCTTCGGGCCACCCTGCAGCCGACCGTGCTCGAAGTGATCGACGAAAGCGCCGCACATGCCGGCCACGCGGGCGCCAACGCCGAGGGCTACGGAACCCATTTCCGGGTGCGGATTGCCTCTCCTCTCTTCGAGGGAAAGCCGCGCGTGGCGCGCCATCGGCTTGTGTATGATGCGCTGCAACTTTTCATCGCACAGGGCCTTCACGCCATCGCCATCGAGACGCTTTGAAGCGCTTTGTTTCCCGCCCTCCCGGGCGGCAAAAGTACCCTCCCCCTCTATGAAGAAACATCTCCTGCAGGCCGCAGCCGCCGCCGCTCTTCTGGCTGCCCTTCCCGCGTTCGCGCAGAACGCGGCCATCGTCAATGGCAAGCCGGTGCCCAAGGCGCGCATGGACGTGCTGGCCCAACAGCTGGCGGCAGCCGGCCGCCCGGTCACACCCGAGATGCAGGGCCAGTTGCGCGAAGAAGTGGTCGCCCGCGAGATCTTCATGCAGGAAGCCCAGAAGCAGGGCCTGGACAGTACCGACGACTACAAGAACCAGCTCGAACTCGCGCGCCAGGCCATCCTGATCCGCCAGCTGTTCGAGGGCTACCGCAAGGCGAATGCGGTGTCCGATGCCGAGGCGCAGGCCGAGTACGACAAGTTCGTCGCGGCCAACGGCGGCAAGGAGTACAAGGCCCGCCACATCCTGGTCGAGAAGGAAGACCAGGCCCAGAAGATCCTGGCCGACCTCAAGAAGGGCGCCAAGTTCGAGGACCTCGCCAAGAAGCAGAGCAAGGACCCGGGCTCCGGCGCCAACGGCGGAGACCTCGACTGGGCCGCACCCGCCAGCTTCGTGCCCGAGTTCTCGGAGGCGATGATCAAGCTCAAGAAGGGCGAGACGACCCCCGCGCCCGTCAAGTCGCAGTTCGGCTACCACATCATCCGCGTCGACGACGTCCGCCAGGCCCAGCTGCCCAAGCTGGAAGAGGTCAAGCCGCAGATCGTGCAGCAGCTGCAGCAGCAGCGCTTGCAGAAGTACCAGGAAGAGCTGCGGGCGAAGGCCAAAGTCGAATAAAACCTACGCCTCAACAAAAAGCGGCCCTTGCGGGCCGCTTTTTTGCGCGTAATTAATTTTTAGGCGGATTGGGGTCCAGTTGGGGTTTCAGTCCCTTTTCCGCCAGCTTGGTGAATATTGCGTTCGCCGCATTGAGTGTCAAAATATCTGCAGGTTTAAAAGACCCACCATTGACCGCCTCCGTCCCCAGTTCTTTCGGCAATCCCATGAGCCCGAAGTATTCCTGGGCCTTGGCATGCAGCGAGGGGTTGATTTGCAGATAGCTTTGCCAGCCGTCGATCGCCGGCAAATAGCTTTCCAGTCGTATATTCTCTACTGGGTTATTTTGAGTCGCTTGGATGAATTCTGTTTTATCTTTTTCGCCGGAAAAAAGCGAGAAATTCGATTGAACCACAATATTCAAACCAGGTCTCAACTTAATTGAATTTTTGATGGCTTCCAAGAGCAAAAATTCTTGCGGCTCGTCGTCTGAAATACTGCAGCAAATGTGCAGTTCGTTCAAAAAATCCATTTTCTCTTCTTTCTCCATGAACGAAGCAAGCAAATCGGCAGCCACACTCGGCGTGATCAAGTCAAGTGAAAGAGAACTCGGCTGCATCATTTTGAGCAATACCTTGATAAATGAATTTTTCTCGCCTGCTCCTCGAAGAATGACAGAATCTGCATTGACCAAATAACCCGATAAATCCAACCCCATGTCGGTTTCCGAAAAATCCAGATCAAAATATTCCTCGAAAGTCAGAGAGAGTTTTTTGACATCTTTCAAATTTGCAACGGAATTGATGATCAAGCTCGCGCTATCTACGCTGAGATCTTTGCTTAGCCTCAAATCCAATTTTGAGAAGGCATCGCCGCAATATTCCATTATTTCATTAAATTGCTCGACGTTTTGTTCGGTCAAACGGATTTCAAGAGTGCAAGGGATTGTGCAGCCGATAATCAAATTCATTTGATCTTGGGAAGGTATTGCATTTCGGAAAGTCCAGGAACAGTCTGGTGCCAGCACGCCAATGGCCCGGAGAAGATTGCAATCATCAGAATCCAGAGCCACATGCACGAGCACATCGATAAACTGGTTTTTTATGAAGCGACCAGTTTCCGGGCAGCTTGTCATTTCAAGAAATTCCTGCAAAGCCTGAGAGGAGAATTTTTCCACCGCAGCCTGTTGACGTTTATATGCAGCATTCGTTCCCTCCATTTCAGCACTGAAATCAAGCCATGCTGCTTGCGCTTCGGTTTTCGATCTTGTAGGTCCCAAGGGAAGAGTTTGAGCTTTGTATCGATCTTGCCTTGCAAACGCTCGTAAATCATTAGCGCTATTTTCCAGGTATTGAATAGCGTTTTGATGCATTACATAATGTGTTTCTGGTGCTGCATCGTCATCGCCGCCACTCTCAGAAAGATCGTCAACATGATCAGAGAGATCGTCAACATGACTCAAAATCAACGAGCGTGCAGTTGTGGATAAAATCAGGCAAACTCTGGAGCTTGCCAAAGCCCAACTGATATGCTTGGAAATGGGCCCAGTGAGATTTCCATCCACTTTGAC
Organism: Variovorax sp. RA8; assembly: GCF_901827175.1. Lineage (NCBI taxonomy): Bacteria > Pseudomonadati > Pseudomonadota > Betaproteobacteria > Burkholderiales > Comamonadaceae > Variovorax > Variovorax sp. RA8. The sequence goes on from NZ_LR594662.1 coordinate 3,417,076, forward strand.
TTCCAGCTTTTTCAGATCGGAAAGAGCATCGACAGCTTGAAGCAAGTCATGGAGCAACTTCAGATCAATATCGGAGGAAATGTCCAGATGCAGCCCTTCGATTTTCACTGGATTCTGCAGGAATTCAATGATTTCAACCGCGTTAGCCGAATTTATGCTGCCAGGGTGAAATTCGATAGAAAGTTCTGACTTGATTGCCAATTCCAGTATATCATGCGAATACACGGAAGACACGCAGATCGGTCCCTGAAAACCATCGCTGGCCAGTTGCCTCAGCAGATTTACTTCGCCTTTTTCGACCGCCCAATTCTGCACGGCGAGAAGATTGCAGGACTCCTGTCCGTCAAAGTAGTCGCGTACAGGCTGAGGCGAGCCTTTCAGGGATGCGGGCGTTAAAGGTTTGTTTAAGGCGGCCTGCCGATTCAGCGCTCGTGAATGATTGCTCTGCAAAACGATCGGTGCTGCACCAGCAGTGGCATTGCGAAGATTCATAAAAACACCTTTAAAAACGTCGAAATGATTGTTGAAAAGAGAGCACTTACGGTAGGCGGATAATAATGACAGAGTGGCACAGAAAATCTGAAAAATAGAACTGTCGAATACAGATTTCGCGACGTCCAACGAGATTTTTCGAGCCACACCGCCACGCTCTTTCGGCCACAGAGGCTGCTCAATTCGCCATGCTCTGTCTGTTTAGCGTGCAACAAATCCAGGTTTGCATACCAATGCTTGATGACGGGCCGCACGCCCGACTGCAGACGTACAAAACAAAAACGCGGCCACAGTGGCCGCGTTTTTTTGTTTGCCTATCGCCCCTGCCTCAGCAGCACCGAAGACCCAGATGCTTCTCGAAGGCGTCGAAGTCCCTGTCGTCGTGCAACAGGGTGCCATCGTTCTCGATGCACCACGTTGCAATCAGGGTGTCGATGGTCTTGCGGACCGTGAAGCCGAGCGCACGCAAGCGACGCTGGTTCCCCGCAGCATCGATCGCAAACGCCTCGCCACGGAGCGTCACGACCTCCAGCGCCGTCAGCAGCTTTCGGGCCTCGGTGAAGTCGCGTTCGCTGCTGAAGCCCTGCAGTACTTCCGCCAAGATCAGGTCGCCGATGGCGACGGGCTCCGTCTGGAGCAGTTGGTCCAGTCGATCGGCCGAGACCGAATCCGTGCCCCTGAAATAGTCGATCCAGACGCTGGAATCGACCAGGATCACTTGTCGGTCCGCATCTCGGCCAAGTCACCCTGGCAGTTGCGCTTGCAGCGCAAGCGCCGAAGCGCTTCCTGCTGCCGCAGCCGAAGCAAGGTGCGCAAGCCCAGCTCCACGACCTCACGTTTGGTCCCCAGACCCGTGGGCGCAAGGTGTCGTTCATGAGCCTGTCGTCGATGACGATGTTTGTTCGCGTGATGTGTATGAGTTCACCAATCCATACACGTGATAGCGTCACCGAACGAGCGCAAGCGCCTACCCCACCCACTTCCGCGCATTGCGCCAGATCCGGATCCACGGGCTGAGTGCACTGCGGTCGCCCGAGGTCCAGCTCATCTGGATATTGCGGAACACGCGCTCCGGATGGGGCATCAGCGCGGTGAAGCGGCCGTCGACGGTGGTCACCGAGGTCAGGCCGCCGGTGCTGCCATTGGGGTTGAAGGGATAGCGCTCGGTCGGCTGGCCATGGTTGTCGACGAAGCGCATCGCCGCGATGGCCTTCGCCGGGTCGCCGCGGTGCTTGAAGTTCGCGTAGCCCTCGCCGTGCGCGACCGCGATGGGCAGCCGGCTGCCAGCCATGCCGGCGAAGAACAGGCTGGGCGAATCGAGCACCTCGACCATCGACAGCCGCGCCTCGAAGCGCTCGCTCTGGTTGGTGGTGAAGCGCGGCCATGCCTCGGCGCCGGGAATGATGTCGGCCAGCTCGGCGAACATCTGGCAGCCGTTGCACACGCCCAGGCCGAAGGTGTCGCCCCGGCCAAAGAAAGCCCTGAACTGCTCGCCCAGCTTCGGGTTGAAGGTGATGCTGCGCGCCCACCCGATGCCGGCGCCCAGGGTGTCGCCATAGCTGAAGCCGCCGCACGCCACCACGCCCTTGAAGTCGGCCAGGTCGGCGCGGCCGGTCTGCAGGTCGGTCATGTGGATGTCGAAGGATTCGAAACCCGCCTCGTGGAAGGCATAGGCCATCTCGACGTGCGAATTCACGCCCTGTTCGCGCAGGATCGCGACCTTGGGCCGCGCGAGGTTGAGAAAAGGCGCGGCGACGTTCTCCTCCACGCCCGGCGCCAGGTGCACATGACGGCCGGGGTCCTGAGGCTCGCCGGCGGCGGCATGCTCGGCGTCGGCGCAGTCCGGGTTGTCGCGCTCGCGGCAGATCTTCCAGCTCACGGCATCCCAGACCTGGTGCAGGTCCTGCAGGCTGGCGCTGAAGATGGCCTTGGCATCGCGCCAGACCTCCACCTTGCCCTTGCCGGCCTCGATGGCCGAGGCGCCGGGCCGGGTCTTGCCGACGAAATGACTGTGGGTGCTGAGGCCGTGCGCGCGCAGCGTCTGCATCACCTCGTTGCGCTCGGCGGTGCGCACCTGCAGCAGCATGCCGAGCTCTTCGTTGAAGAGCGCCTTCAAGCTGAGCTCTTCGCGCCGGGCGCTGACCTGGCCGGCCCAGTTCTTGGCGTCGCCGTACTCGGCGCGGCTGTCGCTGATGCCGTCGCCCTCGGTCACCAGCAGGTCGATGTTGAGGGCGACGCCCACATGGCCGGCAAAGGCCATCTCGCAGGCGGCGGCGAACAGGCCGCCGTCGCTGCGGTCGTGCATCGCGAGGATCTTGCCCTCGGCGCGCAGCGCGTTGACGGCCGCGACCAGCTTGACGAGATCCTGTGGGTCGTCGAGGTCCGGCACGACGTCGCCGCTCTGCCCCAGGGTCTGGGCCAGGATGCTGCCCGCCATGCGCTGCCGGCCGCGGCCCAGGTCGATCAGGACGAGCGTGCTGTCCAGCTCGGTCGCATCCAGCTGCGGCGTCAACGTGCCCCGCACGTCGGCCAGGGTGGCGAAGGCGCTCACGATCAGGCTCACGGGCGAGCTGACCTTCTTCTGCTCGCCCTGCGCCTGCCACTGGGTGCGCATGGACAGCGAATCCTTGCCCACCGGAATCGAGATGCCGAGCGCCGGACAGAGCGCCAGGCCCACGGCCTTCACCGTCTCGTACAGCGCCGCATCCTCGCCCGGCTCGCCGCAGGCCGCCATCCAGTTGGCCGAGAGCTTGACGCGCGAGAGCTCGATGGGCGCGGCGAGCAGGTTGGTGATGGCCTCCGCCACCGCCATCCGGCCCGACGCCGGGGCGTCGAGGGCGGCGAGCGGGGTGCGCTCGCCCATGCTCATGGCCTCGCCGGCGAAACCCTTGTAGTCGGCCAGGGTCACGGCGCAGTCGGCCACCGGCACCTGCCAGGGGCCGACCATCTGGTCGCGATGGCTGAGGCCGCCGACAGTACGGTCGCCAATGGTGACGAGGAAGCGCTTGGAAGCAACAGTGGGGTGGGAGAGGACGTCGATGGCGGCCTTCTGCAGGTCGACGCCGGTGAGGTCGAGGGGCTTGAACTTGCGCTGGATCGACTGGACATCTCGCAGCATCTTGGGAGGTTTGCCGAGGAGGACGTCCATGGGCATGTCGACGGGCGGGGTGCCGTCGTCCGCCACGACCAGTTGCCGCTCCTCCGTGGCCACGCCTACCACTGCAAACGGACACCGTTCCCGCTCGCAAAAGGCCTTGAACTGTTCAAGCGACTCGGGCGCAATCGCCAGCACATAGCGCTCCTGGCTCTCGTTGCACCAGATCTCCTTCGGCGCCAGGCCTGATTCTTCCAGCGGCACGGCGCGCAGGTCGAAGCGTGCGCCGCGGCCTGCATCGTTGGTGAGCTCAGGGAAGGCATTGCTCAGTCCACCCGCTCCCACGTCGTGGATCGCCAGGATGGGGTTCGCCCCGCCCTGCTGCCAGCAATGGTTGATGACCTCCTGGGCGCGTCTTTCGATCTCGGGATTGCCGCGCTGCACCGAGTCGAAGTCCAGTTCTGCCGCATTGGCGCCGGTGGCCATCGAGCTCGCCGCACTGCCGCCCATGCCGATGCGCATGCCGGGGCCGCCGAGCTGGATCAGCAGTGTGCCCGCGGGGAACTGGATCTTCTTCGTCTGTCCCGCATCGATGCTGCCGAGGCCCCCCGCGATCATGATCGGCTTGTGGTAGCCGCGCTGCAGCGTGTCGCGGTCGCTGGCGATGGCCTGCTCGTACTCGCGGAAGTAGCCCAGCAGGTTGGGCCGGCCGAACTCGTTGTTGAAGGCGGCCCCGCCCAGCGGGCCCTCCGTCATGATCTGCAGCGGGCTGGCGATGTGTTCGGGCTTGCCGTAGCCGCCTTCGGCGGGCCAGAGCTTCGACACGGTGAAGCCGGTCAGCCCGGCCTTGGGTCTGGAGCCGCGGCCCGTGGCGCCTTCGTCGCGGATCTCGCCGCCCGCCCCGGTGGAGGCGCCCGGGAAAGGCGAGATCGCGGTGGGGTGGTTGTGCGTCTCGACCTTCATCAGCACGTGGTTCAGCGCCTCCTGCCTGTCATAGCGGCCGGCAGCCGAGGCGGCGACGAAGCGCTCGACCCTCGAGCCCTCCATGATCGAGGCGTTGTCGGCGTAGGCCACCACCGTGTGCTGCGGGTTCTGGCGCTCGGTGTGCCGGATCATCGAGAACAGGCTCTGCGGCTGCGGCTGGCCGTCGATCACGAAGTCGGCGTTGAAGATCTTGTGGCGGCAGTGCTCGCTGTTGGCCTGGGCGAACATCATCAGCTCGACGTCGCTCGGGTTGCGGCCGAGCCGGGTGAAGGCGTCGATGAGGTAGTCGATCTCGTCCTCCGCCAACGCCAGGCCAAAGCGCGTGTTGGCCTCGACCAGCGCGGCGCGACCGCCGGCCAGGACATCCACCTGCGCCATCGGCTGGCCCGGCAGTTCGGCAAACAGCGCCGCCGTCTGCGCGAGCCCGGTGAGCACCGATTCGGTCATGCGGTCGTGCAGCAGCGCAGCCAACGCAGCCAGCGTGTCGTCGTCGAGCACCGGCGCCTTGCCCAGCAGCGGGGCCTTGAGCGCCAGGTGGTACTGCGTGACCCGCTCGACGCGGCGCAGCGCCAGCCCGCAGTTGTGGGCGATGTCGGTGGCCTTCGAGGCCCATGGCGAGACGGTGCCCAGGCGCGGCGTGACGACCAGCACGGTCCCCGCCTTGGGCGGCGCGTCGAAGGGCTCGCCGTAGCCCAGCAGGGCGGCGAAGCGCTCGCGTTCGGCACCCTCGAGCGCGTGGTCGGTCGCGACCAGGTGTACGAAGCGCGCCGAGAGGCCCGCGACGCGGGGCTCGATCGCCTGCAGCCTCGGCAGCAGCTGCCGGGCGCGGAACTCGCTGAGCGCGCTGCCGCCCTCGAAGAAAGTCACCACCGGGGCGACGGGATGGGAGGGCGCATTCAGGGGCAAGGTCACGATCGGATCGGCCGTCGGGCCGCATTGGAAACCAGGAGAGGAAGGCGGTGGCCGCTGACTGGGGCCATCCGCGCCAAGCCCGGAATTTTAGCGGGGTGGATGGGATAATTCCGGCCCATGAGCATCACCTACAAAGACGCCGAGGGCGTGGCCGGCATGCGCACGGCGGGCCGCCTCGCAGCCGAAGTGCTGGACTACCTGACCCCCCACGTGAAGCCCGGCGTGACCACCAACGAGATCGACAAGCTCGCGCACGACTACATCACGCAGGTCCAGGGCGCGATCCCCGCCCCCCTCAACTACATGGGCGCCTCGAGCGTGCCTTACCCCAAGTCCATCTGCACCTCGACCAACCACGTGGTGTGCCACGGCATCCCGAACGACAAGCCGCTCAAGAAAGGCGACATCGTCAATATCGACGTCACGGTTATCAAGGATGGGTGGCATGGTGACACGAGCCGGATGTTCATCGTCGGCGACGCCTCGATCGCTGCAAAGCGCCTGTGCGCCTTCACCTACGAGGCCATGTGGCATGGCATCGTCAAAGTGAAGCCTGGCGTGCATTTGGGCGACATCGGCTTCGCCATCCAGCGCTTCGCCGAGAGCAACGGCTTCTCGGTGGTGCGCGAGTTCTGCGGCCACGGCATCGGCCGCGGTTTCCACGAGGAGCCGCAGGTGCTGCACTACGGCAAGCCCGGCACGCTCGACGAGCTCAAGCCCGGCATGACCTTCACCATCGAGCCGATGATCAACGCCGGCAAGCGCGACATCAAGGAAGACGCCCGCGGCGGCCAGTACGACGGCTGGACCATCGTCACCCGCGACCATTCGCTGTCGGCGCAGTGGGAGCACACGGTGCTGGTCACCGAGACCGGCTACGAGGTGCTCACGCTCTCGCCCGGCAGCCCGCCGCCGCCTGCCTTCGTCAGCGCCTCGGCTTGAAGGCGGCGTCCAGCCTTCGACAGGCTGCCATGGTGGACATCGCTTCCTTGCGTGACGCCTACCGCACGCACAAGCTTGCGCTGTATGACCAGGCACGCAGCGCGCGCGCACCCACGCGCAGCGTCCACACCGTGCTGCGCCAGCTGGCGGCGCTGGCCGACGAGGCGCTCAACGCACTGTGGGAGGACGCGGGCTTCGGCAACCGCCTGGCGCTGGTCGCGGTCGGCGGCTTCGGTCGCGGCGAGCTGTTCCCCTTCTCCGACGTCGATGTGCTGCTGCTGCTGCCTGCCGACCATGCGACCGAGATCGAACCGGCGCGCATCGAGGCCTTCATCGGCCATTGCTGGGATGCGGGCCTTGAGATCGGCTCCAGCGTGCGCACGGTGGACGAATGCCTGGCCGAGGCCGCAAAGGACGTCACGGTCCAGACTTCGCTGCTCGAATCCCGTCTCGTCGCCGGCGACAAGAAGCTCTACGCGGCCTTCCGCAAGAGCTTCCTTGCCGACATCGACCCGCACGCCTTCTTCGCGGCCAAGACGCAGGAGATGCGGCACCGGCACCAGAAGTACGAGAACACACCCTATGCGCTGGAGCCCAACTGCAAGGAATCGCCGGGAGGGCTGCGCGACCTGCAGACCGTCCTCTGGGTCGCCAAGGCCGCCGGCTTCGGCAGGCGCTGGGACGACCTGGCGAAGAACGGCCTGGCCACGCCCTTCGAGGTGCAGCAGATCAAGCGCAACGAGGCCCTGCTGAGCCTGATCCGCGCCCGCCTGCATCTGATCGCCAACCGGCGCGAAGACCGTCTGGTGTTCGACCTGCAGACTGCGGTCGCCGCCACCTTCGGCTACGTCGGCGAGTCGCAGCGCAAGTCCAGCGAGGCGCTGATGCGCCGCTACTACTGGGCGGCCAAGGCGGTCACGCAGCTCAACCAGATCCTGCTGCTCAACATCGCCGATCGGCTGAATCCGCAGGAGGAGCAGGCCACCCGCATCAACGAACGCTTCTTCGAGAAGGGCGGCCTGATCGAGGTCGCGAGCGACGACCTGTACCTCAAGGATCCGCACGCGATCCTCGAGACCTTCCTGCTCTACCAGAAGACCATCGGCGTCAACGGCCTGTCGGCGCGCACGCTGCGCGCGCTCTACAACGCGCGCCACGTGATGGACAGCAAGTTCCGCAACGACCGCGTGAACCATGCGACCTTCATGCGCATCCTGCTGGAGCCGCGCGGCATCACGCATGCCTTCAGGCTGATGAACCAGACCTCGGTGCTGGGCCGCTACCTGCGCGTGTTCCGCAGCATCGTGGGGCAGATGCAGCATGACCTGTTCCACGTCTACACGGTCGACCAGCACATCCTGATGGTGCTGCGCAACGTGCGCCGCTTCTTCATCGCCGAGCACGCGCACGAGTACCCCTTCTGCTCGCAGCTCGCAGGCGGCTGGGACAAGCCGTGGATCCTCTACGTCGCGGCCCTGTTCCACGACATCGCCAAGGGTCGCGGCGGCGACCACTCGGAGCTCGGCGCGCGCGACGTGCGGCGCTTCTGCCGCCAGCACGAAATCCCGCGCGAGGACGCCAGGCTGATCGAGTTCCTCGTTTCCGAGCACCTGGTGATGAGCCAGGTCGCGCAGAAGCAGGACCTGAGCGATCCCGAGGTGATCGGCGGCTTCGCCCGGCGCGTCGGCAACGAGCGCTACCTGACGGCGCTGTACCTCCTCACCATCGCCGACATCCGCGGCACCTCGCCGCGCGTGTGGAACGCCTGGAAGGGCAAGCTGCTCGAGGACCTCTACCGATCGACGCTGCGCGCCCTGGGCGGCCGCATGCCCGACCCGGGCGCCGAGGTGGAGGCACGCAAGCGCGAGGCTCTGGTGCAACTGGCCTTGCATGCGCAGCCCTTCGAGGCGCACAAGGCGCTGTGGGAGACGCTGGACGTGGGCTACTTCATGCGCCACGACGCCTCCGAGATCGCCTGGCACACCAAGCAGCTCTCGCGCCACGTGCCGCCGAGGAACGTGCCGGTGGACCCGCATGCGCCCGCGATCGTGCGCGCCCGGCTCTCGCCGGTGGGCGAAGGACTGCAAGTGGTGGTCTACACGCCCGACCAGCCCGATCTGTTCGCGCGCATCTGCGGCTACTTCGACCAGTCCTCCTTCAGCATCCTCGACGCCAAGGTGCACACCGCCACCAACGGCTACGCGCTCGACACCTTCCAGATCGTCACCACCTTCATTCCCGAGCACTACCGCGACCTGATCAGCATGGTCGAGACCGGCCTGGCCAAGACGCTGGACGACGCCGGCCCCCTGCCCTCGCCCAGCAAGGGCCGCGTGTCGCGCCGGGTGCGCAGCTTCCCGATCAAGCCGCGGGTCAGCCTGCTGCCCGACGAAAAGGCGCAGCGCTGGCTGCTCAACATCTCGGCCAGCGACCGCGCGGGCCTGCTGTACTCGGTGGCACGCGTGCTGGCGCGCCATCACCTCAACCTGCAGCTCGCCAAGATCACGACGCTGGGCGAGCGGGTGGAGGACACCTTCCTGATCAGCGGGCCCGAGCTGCAGGGCCAGCGCACGCAGGCGACGATCGAGACTGAGCTGCTCGAGGCCCTGGCCGCTTGAGAGTGAGTCTCCCCAAGCCCTCAGAGGACGGTCAGGAAGACGTGGACGGAATCGACCACAATCGCCCCTGTTTTTTTAACAACAGAAGGGCCTTTCGAACATGATCCGTTCCGACGACACCGGCAAACTCATCCTGCGCCTCGCGCTGGGCATCCTGATGCTGCTGCATGGCATTGCCAAGATCCAGGGCGGCGTAGGGTTCGCGGCGAGCATGTTGACTTCGCATGGCCTGCCGGGCGCCCTCGCCTACCTTGTCTATGTCGGCGAGATCGTCGCGCCGGTGCTCCTGATCATCGGCCTCTACACGCGGCCGGCGGCATGGATCGTGGTCATCAACATGCTCGTCGCCATCTGGCTGGTGCACATGAAGCAGATCGGCATGCTCAACAAGCAGGGCGGCTGGGAGCTGGAGCTGCAGGGTCTGTTCCTCTTCAGCGCGCTGGCCGTGGCCTTCCTGGGCGCCGGGCGCTTCAGCATCGGCGGCAACAGCGGACGCTACAACTAAGCGCGCTACTCGTCTTCGGCCGCATCGAGGCCCGGGAACAGGATCTCGGTGTAGCCGAAGCGCGAGAAATCGCGCACCCGCATCGGGTAGAGCTTGCCCAGCAGGTGATCGACCTCGTGCTGCACGACGCGTGCGTGGAAGCCGCTGACGGTGCGGTCGATGGGATCGCCGTACGGGTCGAAGCCGGTATAGCGGATGTGGGCGAAGCGCGGCACCACGCCGCGCAGCCCGGGCACGGAAAGGCAGCCTTCCCAGCCTTCTTCCTCCTCGGCGCCGACCGGCGTGATGACGGGATTGATCAGAACCGTGCGCGGCACGGCCGGCGCATCCGGATAGCGCGGGTTGAGGGTGTCGGTGCCGAAGATCACGAGCTGCTGGTCGACGCCGATCTGCGGCGCGGCAAGGCCGGCGCCGTTCACCGCATGCATGGTCTCGAACATGTCCCGCACCAGCAGGTGAAGCTCGTCGGTGTCGAAGGCGGCGACCGGCTGCGCGATGCGCAGCAGCCGTGGGTCGCCCATCTTGAGGATCTCGCGTACCGTCATGGCCGCCATTATCGCGACCGTGCAGGGCGCGGCGCCATCAAGGAGGGGTCTGGGTGTTCGAGTCCGGCGAGGTCAGCATGCGGTTGATCTCGCGCCCGCTGCGCCCCGGGGGAATCGGCACCTGCGTGCCGGCAACGCCGCCGGTCCGCGGGCCGAGGCCCGGCGGCGGCGGCACGGGAACGCCGGGGCGGGCCCCGCTCCAGCCGGAGCGCGGATAACCCGCACGAGGGGAGTAACCGGGCCGTCCCTGGTCGTAGCGGTACGGATAGGGATAACGCGGACGGGAGTAATAGCCGCCGCCATAGCTGCCGTCGATGTACACGTTCGGCTGGACCACGACCGGGCCGGGGTCCACATAGTAGGGGTCGGAGTACCCGTAGGAGCCTGCTGGATAGGCGACACAGCCGCCGAGCAGCGCCGCGCCGCCGAGCACGGCACACACACCCAATAGACGGCGATTCTTGATCATGATGGACTCCTGGTCGGTACTTGGTCTATTCAACGTCCCTTTGTAGACCTTGTTGACTACTGGCGAATGAAGCTGCGTAACGCACGGTAAACGCCCGGTAAAGCTTGGGCGACCTCAAAGGCCGTCGGCAAGGATTTCGAGCATCCGCTCCTCGTCGATCACGGCCACCCCCAGATCGCGTGCCTTGTCGAGCTTGCTGCCGGCCTCGGCACCCGCGACCACGAAATCGGTCTTCTTGCTGACCGAGCCGGCCACCTTGGCACCCGCCGATTCCAGTTTGTCCTTCGCTTCGTCACGGCTGAGCGTAGGAAGGGTGCCGGTGATGACGAAGGTCTTGCCCGCAAGCGGCTTGGGCGCGCGTGCGGCCGGCTCGCCCTCTTCCCAGGTCACGCCGCAGGCGCGCAGCTGCTCGACCACCTCGCGATTGTGTTCCTGGTCGAAGAAGGTGCGCAGGCTCTTCGCGACCACCGGGCCGACGTCGTTGACCTCCAGCAATTGCTCCTCGCTCGCGCCCATGATCGCGTCGAGCTTGCCGAAGTGCCTGGCCAGGTCCTTGGCGGTGCTTTCGCCGATGTGCCGGATGCCGAGCCCGAAGAGAAAGCGCGGCAGCGTGGTCTTCTTGGAGGCCTCCAGCGCATCGACCAGGTTCTTCGCCGACTTGTCGGCCATGCGATCGAGGCCCGCCAGGGTCGTGAGGCCCAGTTTGTAGAGGTCGGGCAGCGTGCGGATCAACTGGCCATCCACCAGCTGCTCGACCAGCTTGTCGCCCAGGCCTTCGATGTCCATGGCGCGCCGCGCCGCGAAATGCAGGATGGCCTCCTTGCGCTGTGCGCCGCAGAACAGGCCGCCGGTGCAGCGGTAGTCGACCTCGCCCTCCTCGCGCAGCGCATCGGAGCCGCAGACCGGGCACTTCTTCGGCATGGTGAAGATGGGCCCGCGCTGCCCAGGCGGGCGTGCAGCGCTCTCGGGCACCACGCCCACCACCTCGGGGATCACGTCGCCGGCGCGCCGCACGATCACGGTGTCGCCCACCCGGACATCCTTGCGCCGCGCCTCGTCCTCGTTGTGCAGCGTGGCGTTGGTCACGGTGACGCCGCCGACGAAGACCGGCGCCAGCTTCGCCACCGGCGTGAGTTTGCCGGTGCGGCCCACCTGCACCTCGATGCTTCGCACCTCGGTCATTTGCTCCTGCGCCGGGTACTTGTGCGCCATGGCCCAGCGCGGCTCGCGGCTCTTGAAGCCCAGCCGGCGCTGCAGTTCCAGGCTGTCCACCTTGTAGACCACGCCGTCGATGTCGTAGGGCAGCTTGTCGCGCTGTGCCGCGATGCGCGCGTGGAAGGCCACCAGCGTGTCGGCGCCGGCCCCCGCGGCGCGCTCCTTCGCCACCGGCAGGCCAAAGGCATCCAGCGCATCCAGCATGCCGCTGTGCGTGGACGGCATCGGCGTCCAGCCCACCACTTCGCCCAGCCCATAGGCGAAGAAGCTCAACGGCCGCTGCGCCACCAGCGCGGGATCGAGCTGGCGAATGGCGCCGGCCGCGGTGTTGCGCGGGTTGATGAAGGTCTTGTCGCCGAGCTCGCGTTGGCGCTCGTTCAGCCGTTCGAAGGCATCGCGCCGCATGTAGACCTCGCCGCGCACTTCCAGCACTGGCGGGGCGTCGCCCGAGAGGCGCAAGGGGATCTGGCCGATGGTGCGAAGGTTCTGCGTCACGTCTTCGCCGGTTTCGCCGTCGCCGCGGGTGGCGCCCTGCACCAGCACGCCGTTCTCGTAGCGCAGGTTGATGGCAAGGCCGTCGAACTTGAGCTCGGCCGAGTACTCGACGGGCGGCGCGTCCGGCCCCAGGCCCAGCTCGCGCCGGACGCGCGCGTCGAAGGCCAGGGCACCGGCCGCGGTGGTGTCGGTTTCAGTGTGGATGGACAGCATCGGCACGGCGTGCCGCACCGGCGTGAGGCCTGGCAGCACCGCGCCCCCCACGCGCTGGGTCGGCGAGTCGGGCGTGCGCAGCTCGGGGTATTCGGTCTCCAGCGCCTGCAGGCGCTGGAACATGCGGTCGTACTCGGCGTCGGGCAGCTCGGGCGTGTCGAGCACGTAGTAGAGATGGGCGTGGCGGCGCAGCTGCTCGCCCAGCGCGGCGGCTTCGCGAGCCGCTTCCTCGCGTGGTGTCATGGAAATCTCCGGGATCAGGGACGAGGTTAGCTGAATAGCCGCCGGGCCAGCGGCGAGCCCGCCGACAGCTCGCGCGAATCGAGGGTGTCGTAGAGCTGCTCGAGGTCCGCCCCGATCGCGTCCATCGTCTCCTCGCGCAGCAGCTGGCCGTCGCTGTCGGTCACGACGCCGTCCATCTCGCGCGCCAGGGTCGCGGCTGCTTCGCGCATGCGCGCGAAGGGGCGCTCGGCGCGGTCGACCTGGGGCACGTCCAGGCTCAGCGTGAGCTCGCGGATGGCGGACTGGGCCGGGTCGTCGGCCAGCGCGGCCTGGGTGTCGAAGGACAGGCCGAGGATCGGCGGCAGGCCGAGCTCGCTCGCCGGCAGCACCATGCGGCCGGGGATGATGCCGGCGACGAAGCCGAGCCGTGCGGCGTTCTGCTGCACATAGCCCGGGCTCCAGGCGGCGTGCAGCGCGCGCAGCACGAAGCTCAGCTGGGCGTCGTGTGCGCTCGCGAACTGGTCGAGCTCGCGCGCCCGCGCGACTTCGTCGAGCATCTCGGGGAACTCGGGCGCGCCGTTGACGGCATCCGCAAAGGCCTGGGCCTTGACCACGAACTCTGAGTACTCGATCTCGTTGAGCGCCCCGGTGCGGTTGGCCAGTTGCACGCCGGCCTGGAAGGCGCCGTAGCGCTGGCCGGGCGCGGCCGGCTCCCATTCGCCGGTATGTTCGTTGAGTCCCTCGATCGCCACCGGCTTGCTGCCGGCGCGGCGCGTGGCGGGCATGGCCGCGATGGCGGCGTCGCCGGACGCCAGGCCGTCCAGCGTGATGGGCGCGATCACGTCGATCAGCGGGTCCAACCCACCCCGACGGTCGGCGGTCGGGATCGGCAGCGCGCTGGGCGCGGGCAGGTCGGGGTCGAACAGGGGCTCGTGGCGCTCGGCCCCGGCAACCGGGTGGCCGGCCACGTGCAGCACCGGCTCTTCATTGCGGTTGAGGGGCGCAGGCGCCGTTTCGGGCCGTTCGCCGTCCGGCGCATCGGGCTGGCGCGGCGCGTTGCGGCGCGACATCCAGGCGTTGTAGCCGACCACCGTGGCCAGCACGAGGCCGCCGAGGATGGCAAGGGCGACGGTGAGGTTGCTCATCCGGTGCCTACGCGGCCTCGGCCATCGACACGGCCGATTCCATGTCGACCGCCACGATGCGCGAGACGCCCTGCTCCTGCATGGTCACACCGATCAGTTGCTCGGCCATCTCCATCGCGATCTTGTTGTGGCTGATGAAGAGGAACTGGGTCTCGCGGCTCATCGCCGTCACGAGCTTGGCGTAGCGCTCGGTGTTGGCGTCGTCCAGCGGCGCGTCCACCTCGTCCAGCAGGCAGAAGGGCGCGGGATTGAGCTGGAAGATCGCGAACACCAGCGCAATCGCGGTCAATGCCTTCTCGCCGCCCGACAGCAGGTGGATGGTCTGGTTCTTCTTGCCGGGCGGCTGGGCCATCACCTGCACGCCGGAGTCGAGGATCTCGTCGCCGGTCATCATGAGCCTGGCGTTGCCGCCGCCGAAGAGCTCGGGGAACATGCGGCTGAAGTGCTCGTTGACGATCTTGAAGGTGCCGCCGAGCAGCTCGCGCGTCTCGCCGTCGATCTTGCGGATCGCGTCCTCCAGCGTGTTGATGGCCTCGTTGAGGTCGGCCGACTGCGCGTCGAGGAAGGTCTTGCGCTCGCTCGCCACCGCGAGCTCGTCGAGGGCGGCGAGGTTGACGGCGCCCAGCGAGGCAACCTCGCGGTTGAGCCGGTCGATCTCCGACTGCAGGCCGGTGAGCCGGACCTTGTCCTCCTCGATCGATCGTGCGACCGCCTCGAGGTCGGCCTCGGCATCGGCCAGCAGCTGCTGGTACTGCTCGAAGCCCAGGCGCGCGGCCTGCTCCTTCAGCTGCAGCTCGGTGATGCGCTGGCGCAGCGGATCGAGCTCGCGCTCAAGCTGCAGCCGGCGCTCGTCGCTGGCACGCAGTTTGAGCGTGAGGTCGTCGTACTGGCTGCGCGCGGCGCCCAAGGCGGTCTCGCGCTCCAGCTTGAGTGAGAGCGCGTCCTGCAGCCCGGCCTGGGCCGCGGCGTCGGACAGGCGGCCGAGCTCGGCGCGGGCGCGCTCGTTCTCTTCGGTGAGCGAAACGACCTGCTGGGTCGCCGTCTCGATGGCGCGGTTGAGCTCGGCGCGCCGCGCTTCCAGCGTGCGCTGTGCGAAGACGGCCTCCTGCGCCTGGCGCTCCAGGCTGCGGTGCTGCTCGCGGCTGGCGGACAGGGCGCGGCCGGCCTCGATCACGCGCTCGTCGAGCTGGGCATGACGCTCCTGGCTGTCGGCCAGCTGCATGTCGAGCTCTTCGAAGCGGCCCTCGGCGGCGACGCGCTTTTCCTGCAGCTCCTCGAGCTGGGCCTCGACCTCGCCGAGGTCGGTGGACAGTTGCTCGCTGCGCGCGCGCGTCTGCTCGGCCAGCTGAGTGAGGCGCAGCGTCTCGACCTGCAGCTCGTGCGCGCGCGACTGCGTGTCGGCTGCTTCGCGCCGCACCGCGACCAGGCGCTGCGCGGCGTCGCCATAGGCAGACTCGGCGCGGGCCAGCGCGGTGCGGGCCTCCTCGCTGATCAGCGTCTGGGCGCGCAGCTGGCGCTCCAGGTTCTCCATTTCCTGCTGGCGCGCCAACAGGCCGGCCTGCTCGGAGTCCTGCGCGTAGAAGCTCACGCTGTGAGCCGTGACCGCATGGCCGCTCTTGACGTAGATCGCCTCGCCCGGCTGCAGCTTGTCGCGCTGGGCCAGGGCTTCTTCGAGCGTCGGCGCGGTGAAGCACCCGTGCAGCCAGTCGGCGAGCAGCGCCTGCTGGCCAGCGTCGCCGAGGCGCAGCAGGTCCGCCAGGCGCGGCAGCGCGCCCGGCGCCTGCGGCGCGGCCGCCGTGGGCGGGCTGTAGAAGGCCAGCTTGGCCGGCGGCGCATCGCCGCCGAAGGCGCGGACCATGTCGAGGCGGCTGACCTCGAGCGCGCCGAGGCGCTCGCGCAGCGCGGCTTCGAGCGCGTTTTCCCAGCCCTGCTCGATATGGATGCGGCTCCACAGGCCCTGCAGGCCTTCGAGGCCGTGCTTGGCCAGCCAGGGGGCCAGCTTGCCGTCGGTCTTGACCTTTTCCTGCAGGGCCTTCAAGGCTTCGAGCCGGGCCGACAGCTCGGCGTGGCGCGCGCCCTCGGTGTTGACGGCCTGCTGCTTGCCGCGGCGGTCCTCGTCGAGCTGCGGCACGGATTCCTGCAACTCGTGCAGGCGCGCATCGGCTTCACTGGCGGCTTCCTGTGCGGCGGCCAGCTGTTCCTGCAGCTCGCGCAGGCGGGACTCGTCGGGCGCCGCCAGCGCGTTCTGGTCGCTGCGCAGGCGCTCGGCGCGCTGCGTGAGCTGGCGGTGCTGATCCTCGATGTTGCGCTGGTCGGCGGCCAGCACCTGGATCTGCTGCTGCACCTGCGCGACGCTCGCACGCTGGGCATTGGCCTCCTCCTGGGCGCGCTGCTGCGCTTCTTCGAGGCCGGGGAGGCGCGCGTCGTGCTCCTCGAGCTGGGCGGCCAGCAACTCGGCCTGCTCCTCGGCGTTCACGCCCTGGCCGGCGAGCGTCTCGATCTCGGCCTCGGCGTCCTCGCGGCGCGTGTTCCATTGCGCAATCTGCTCGCCGAGCTGCACCAGGCGCTGCTCGACCCGCTGGCGGCCCTCGACCACGAAGCGGATCTCGCCCTCCAGCCGGCCGACCTCGGCACTGGCCTCGTAGAGCTTGCCCTGCGCCTGGTTGACCTGGTCGCCGGCCGCGTAGTGCGCCTGGCGCACGGTCTCGAGCTCGGACTCGACATGGCGCAGGTCTGCCATGCGCGATTCGAGGTCGTTGATGGCCTTCTCGCCATCGGCCTTGACCTTGGCCTGGTCGCCCTCGCTCTCGCTGCGCTTCAGGAACCACAGCTGGTGCTGCTTGCGCGTCGCGTCGGCCTGCAGCGTGTTGTAGCGGGTGGCGACCTCGGCCTGCTTCTCGAGCCGCTCGAGATTGCTCGTGAGCTCGCGCAGGATGTCCTCGACGCGCGTGAGGTTCTCGCGCGTGTCGCCGAGCCGGTTCTCCGTCTCGCGGCGGCGCTCCTTGTACTTGGAGACCCCGGCCGCTTCCTCGAGGAAGAGCCGCAGCTCTTCGGGCTTGGATTCGATGATCCGGCTGATCGTCCCCTGCCCGATGATCGCGTAGGCGCGCGGGCCGAGGCCGGTGCCCAGGAACACGTCCTGCACGTCGCGCCGGCGCACCGGCTGGTTGTTGATGAAGTAGCTCGAATTGCCATCGCGCGTCAGCACCCGCTTGACCGCGATCTCGCCAAACTGCGACCACTGGCCGCCGGCGCGGTGATCGGCGTTGTCGAACACCAGCTCGACGCTCGAACGGCTGGCCTGCTTGCGCGTGGTGGTGCCGTTGAAGATCACGTCCTGCATGGACTCGCCACGCAGTTCGGAAGCGCGCGATTCGCCGAGCACCCAGCGCACGGCATCCATGATGTTCGACTTGCCGCAGCCGTTGGGGCCTACCACGCCCACCAACTGGCCGGGCAAAAGGAAATTGGTGGGTTCCGCGAAGGACTTGAAGCCGGAGAGCTTGATCGAATTGAGACGCACGGCTGGTCTGGCTTAGGTGGCCAAGGTATTGATTTGTAAGGGAATATTTGCCGATCTGATCCTCCGGGATCGGCTCTCTGCCCGAGCCGGCGATGATAACGTGCGGGCCATGAGCGAATCCCTCCGGTCTTCCCCTCTCGCGCGCCGCGCCGTACTCATGGGCAGCCTGGCCGCTGCGGCCATCGGCCTTTCGGGCTGCGCCAGCACCGAGCGCGCAGAGCCTTACGGCAACAACGAGTGGCTGCAGAGCGGCGCCAATCGAATCGCGAACCTCGCCTTGCGCGACAACCTGCAATCGATACGGCGCGTGCAGCTCTCGCTGTACCGGCGCAACCCGCGCGAATGGCGCAAGTGGGCGACGAGCGCCGAGGATGCGACCCAGCGCACCTGGGACGCCATCTCGCAGGACGTTCCCCTGGCGCAGTTGCGCGGCGCCACCGGCATCGACGCCATCCGCCTCGCCTTCGAGACCCAGCCCAGGCCTTACGAAAGCGACCGCGTCGCGGCACTCGTGGTCGGCTGGGCGTCACTGCTCAAGCACGCCAACGGCGGCACCTGGGAGCAGACCATGCTCGACGGCGTGAACGCGGAGAACAGCTACCGCGCGGCGCGCAACGTCGAGATCTCGCTGTGGCTGATCGGCTCGAAGACCGGGCCGGACGGCCAGCCGCTGCTGCTGGCCACCGAGATCAGCGAGCGCGGGCGCAACCTGGTGGTCGATCGGGAACTTTCCAAGGTGGTGGCGCGGCTCGACCTGATGGCGGCGCAGGCGGATGAGAAGTACCGGCGCGCGGCGCTGGACTTCAGCCAGAACTGGCTGCTGGGCAACCTGGGGCCCTTCTTCGCGATGGTTCAAAGATAGGGCGCTTCCTCGGCCGCCTTGGCGGTGGAAACTTTCGTTTCCGGAATGTATCGCTTTCTTCAAGAAGTGGCAGGGTCACAAAGGTTTCCTAGCCGGCGAGAAGTTGGCCGCGCCGCGCAGTACACCAGCTATTTGGCTCCTGACTCCCTCTTCACAATGATTCTGGGATAGGTCGATTTTGAACAGGCCAGCCCATGGAACTTTGGTTTCCTGAACGTTCCTGATCAACAAGGCCGGGACACGGTTCCCGAAGTCCACAGGGGGTTTCGTCGTGGCGGCACAGCGCGCAGTCAACCGGAAGCATCGCGCCACATCCAAGCAGGTAATCAATTCAGGCCATGATCAATCGTTCAACCTTCAAGTCAGCGATTCCCACGGGCCGTGTTGGCGCTGTTCCATCTCCTGAGACAGGGGCGCCGACAGGACGTGCAAACAGCGACGCCTCCGACAACATTGTCCAAAATCGTTCCTAGACCCAGAAGATTCGTGAAGGCAGTTCCTCCTTCTTCAAGAATTCTCAACACGAATGCAGATCGGTCGTCATCCTCCAGCACTCTCCAGGAGGACTCAACTGGAAGCGAAGAGGCATCGGCAGTTGTCGAAGACGAGGCTTCGAGCCTCTCCGAATCCGGGCAGTCGACTGAAAATATCCAGAGCGACGCCAATAGAGGGAAAAATGCCCTCCCGAATACCGGGCATTCTTCCGTCTCAGGCGAACAAGATGCGACCAAACCCCGATGGGAACCCAAAAAAACGCCGCATCAAAGAAAACTGGATGCACTGAAGAAAAAAAGGCTCGATCCAAAGCTAATGCCAAAGCGGGAGATGGCTCGATCTATGCCCCGAGGATTTCAATCAGACTTGAAATTCTCGAGCAGCCCTGAATCTTCACCGAGCATGGCGGAGCTCAGCCATTCACTTGCTCCTCCGACAAACATAAACAAGCCCGACCCGTCGCATCGAAACAAGAAAACCCTTGGCGCTTTGATCCCAAAGCGCTTGATCGAGAAGCTCAAACACATCGCGTCGCCCGACGCTGCCGAGCCTTTGGTCGACGACGAAACCACCGACGCGAATACTCGCAATGCTTTCGGCAAGAGCTTGGCGAGCACCTTGAAAAGCCTGCACAAATCCGAGCTCTATAAGAACGCCGAGGAGCATCACGAGGCCAAGGGCACTCTGCTTACCGGTGTCCTGGAAAGTTACCTCTCGAGTTTGCTCAAGGATGAAAAAGCACGGGACACGATCGAGAAGTGGAAATTGACCGCGGACGGGGCAGTTGCTATCAGGTGGTATGGACGCGAGGGGTTTCAGTACGTGCAGCCATCACTCAGGAAAAAGCCGGACCCTGCGCTCATCAGCATTGCTGTCGCTGAGCCTGGAACCTTCAAGCACTTGGTGAAGGCGTGCGAAAGCGCCTTCGCCAAGCTGCCAGCGCTGCCGCGCGGCACAGCGCTCTTCCGGGGCACGAACTTCCTTTTTGATGAAAACCTCAAGCCAGGTGACGTTTATACGGACCCGGCATTCGTCTCCACGAGCAAATTGAAAGAGGTCACAGAGGTAAGGTTCCCAGGCCGCTACTTGCTGAAGTTCGTCAACATTCCGGATGACGACCCACGTTTGCGCGACGTCTCCTCCCTGACCGGCAACTCGAGCGAGTCCGAAGTTCTCTGGCTGCCCAACACGAGCTTCAGAGTCATCTCACGCGAAAACACCGGTGAACAGGTAGAGGTGGAGGTGGCCGGAAAGATGGAGATCGTGAATCAGGAGGTGCTCACGCTCGAGCCCGTCAGCATTAACTGAGCCGGCCTTGCCCCTCGCACATATCCATTGTTCTTCATGGATATCGGCTAGCACACCGCCGTCGCGAGGACCGCCTTCTTCGCGCAGGTCGACGCCCGGGCAGTGACCGACTGATCCTGGACCGTTCATAGCGATCACTCGCTGCGCCGAGAAATCACAGCTCAACTCAATTCACCTACCAAGCGTATCAGGACTCCAATTGATGTATCAATCAAAGTATCAGTAAAGCCTTGGCGCTCTGTTCAATTGCCAGCTGGCTTGAATAGCATTTTTCCATTCCATTATTCCTCACCCGTCTCTAAATCTAGCCATGAAACCAACATTCACTTCAAACTCGAGAGTTATTGGATCTTATCGCGCTCAAACACCGTTGAAGACGAAAGATGAAGCAAATACAGAAGCGACCACTCCGCTGGGAAAATCTGTTCCGCGGAGAATCAAAAATGGCGATTTCCTGGGAGTTGCTCGGCGGGGGCGTAGAGCCGACCCGTTCTTGATGCTGAGGGATGAGCAAAATCGACAAGACCTGGCGTCATCTCCTTCCACTGAAGAAAACCATGTAATCGATAAACAAGACAACGAATCTTCGGGTGGCGATGCGATCAGCGACTCAAACATTATCAGGATACCTGATGATCTTAGGACTTCCGACCCGATTATCGATGAGAGCCTCTCAGGCAGCGAAGTGATCGGCGGGGCAGCCGTAATCGAGGCATCAGATCAGCCCCAAACCCCCGGTAACCTTGATGAGGAGAGCCTCACAGGCAGCGAGCCTTCATCATCGGAAGTGCATCTTTCTGAAAACATTGGATCTCCAGTGACGGAGGTTGGCGACTCGCCGCCCGCATCTCTAAACCTGCCTAAAAAGCGACAACCGGTTCTCTCAAAGCGGAAGGTTGTCGCCGACTTAACGTTGGACCCGGTTTTAGGGGGGCTGATTCACAGAAGGGAGCCAAAGGAGCCGCGTCCTGCAAGAAAGTTGGCTCAAATTTTGCCCCCACTGCAGTCGAAGAGAGAAAAGACCAGATCTAACAAATTTAAGTCGCCCAGAAGGCTGATCAATGAAGCCAAAGAAATCAAGGCAACCAAAAAAATCGAGCACGCCAAGCGCACCAACCTTCAATCCATTCTAGCCAATTTACCGGCAGGGATAAATCTGGATGACGACGGTAATTTGAGCGGCACCTCCCTGATCACCAGCCTTCCGAAGAAATATCGAGAAGGCACGACGAACTTTCAACCTGGAAAGGAGGGCATGAAGTATCAGGATTTTGTTAACGCGAAATATAAAGAAGCACTAGCGGGTCAACCCACAAGTATTGGCGGAAGCAATTTCGTCAAGCAGGCCGCCTCCGATTTTTATCGAACAGACTATGAATTTATTGGCGAACACAAGATTTTTCGTTCTGCCGATATTGAATCCAAGACCCAGGCGGTGCGCCAAGAGACCGTCGCTGCCAACTTGGTTGAGTTCGCAGGCACAGAAGAAGCCGCGCACGTTTTATCGTCCGTTCTTCAGCAAGGTGTAGTGACTGGACTCTTGACCAGCCTGAGCAATAGTGAAGGGGTGGCACTTAACAGCCATTTGCGCCCCGTCAATATAAAGACAACAACTGGGATTCATCGGCAGGTCACGCTATTCAAGGACGACGGCACTCGGGAAGTGATTCTGGACCCTCGCGGCATGGGCACCGCCAAGTTCAAGCTTTCCCGTAATGAAAATAGCGATTTCAAGCTGTTGGTCGACTGGCAGGCTTACTACGATTTACAACGCGACAACGTGGGCGAAAATCTTGTCGACGGTTTGCCGCTGGGCGAGAACGATGTCATTGGAGTCCATTTTCAGACCGAGTTCATCATCAATAAAGTCGAGGCCGACAAAGGTGAAATACAAATTTCGACAGACGGTATTTCGGCGACGTTCTCCGGGCGCCTTCAGATGAACTGAACGGGGAACTGGTCGACGAGCCCGCCGAGTCGGTTCGCCGGGGAAGACAGCGTGGACTGCCGTGCATCGTCACGGCGCTGACGCCTAGAATGCCTCCGCATTCAACGATGCGTTCAACCACAAGCTGATGAACTCCATCAACTTCATCGGCGGCGAAAAAGGCGGAGTCGGCAAGTCCGTTAACGCTGGGCTCCTAGCGCAGTGCTCATCGATCACAGCAAGCCCTTCGTAGGCTTCGACACCGATCGATCGCACAGCCTCCTTCACCCGTTCCTACGACGGCTTCGAGACGCATCCGCAGCAGAGCGTGTGATCGTGGATCTCGCAGCGCAGATGCTGGCGTCGCTGGCGCACTGGATCCAATGATTCGGAGCCTTTCGACGTCTTCGCCGGCCGCAGCCAGCGATCAACGGGCCTGCGGCGCCTTGGTCAGCCGATCGATCGCGAGCGGTCGAAGGTTGTCGCCCGACTCGACGTGATGGCCGCGCAGGCCGACGAGAAGGACTGGCGCGCGGCGCTGGACTTCAGCCAGAACTGGCGGCTGGGCAACCTCGATCACTTCTTCTCAATAGGTGGGTAACAGGTAACTTGATCCTGGCATTTTTATGGCTAGTACTTTTATTCGCAAAATTTCAATTGCCCTGCGAACAAATCCTCGCAGTAACGACTATCGAAGCTGACGAGAAGTACCGCAATCCGCACTGGATGAAATCTGTTCCTTTTTATTTCTTTTCGATGTGTTAGAAAAAGTCAACTCCTAGGCCTCTTTGATAGTGGAACCTTCGTTTGCAGAGAGTTACTGATTCGATGAGAAAACCAGGTCACAAAGGTTTCCAAGATTTGCAGGGGGTTCCACGTTGTAGCGAAGAAGCAAGCCGTCGTGCGGCGGCTTGCCACGTACAAGTAGATAGGTATCCATGAATATTGATTCAGATCAGGTAGCCCAACTCCTCGTGGAGTTGGGCGAACGCACGCCGCGCATCGAAAGCATCGTCCAGGAGGCGGGTGCACCCCGGTGGGCCATCGAGCTGGAAGACGGTCTCATCGTTTTCGCAGAACTTGATCAAGAACGCAGCAGGCTCAGCCTTGAGACGGACTTGGGCCAGCCGCCCGATGAGCATCGGCTAGCAACCTGCGAGGCTTTGATGATGCTCACATCCCTTGAGCACGCAACCGCCGGCATTGCCACTGCCTTGAGTGAACCCCACGGTGCATTCCAACTATGCGGACATGCTCTCTTGAAAGAATTTGCTCCTGCAGATCTGCAATCCGTTTTTATTTCTTTTGCAGATCACGCACGACATTGCCAGGAAATCGTTGCACGTGGCGCCCAGCAAAATTTAATCGAAGAAAGTGATTTTTCAAACCATCCTCTTTTAGCTTAGTTTGAAAAAACTTTCCCCTAAAAAGCCACACCAAATATTCAACCAAAGTCAATATCATGCCACAAATCCTACTCAACAAGAACACTTCAATTCTTGACCTCAAAGATTTTCTATTGAAAAACAAGGACGCCGAGCTTCACTCAAAAAACACAGAAAAAGGCGTATGCATCTACACCAAAAAAAATGGAATAGGTGTAAAAGAATTTGCATTCAAGGAAACAATGGATGCTCGACGACTACGAGCACGAAGGGCGCTCATTACATTTGTGCAATCGAAAAATCCAAGTGTCGTGGTCGAAGAATTTAAACATTTTCTTGTGCCAGATGAAAAAACACTCACGCAACCATTGCACGGAAGTCAAGCGCTTCTTGCACTAGCAGAAAGCCAATACACGCCGCTTATCAATAAAACAAAATATCGCCAGAAAATAGAAAATGAAAAAGATCTATATTCGCTAAAAGACGATCTAAAAGCAGTAAATTGGCGACTGATTGCTGCCAAACCAAGCACCTTCCTCACGGAGATTTGCATTTGGATGTGTGATCAAGCCAAAGCTCCAATACTTCCCGCTCCTTCCTTTGAAAAGGATCCTGGAAAATTCAATTTGGCGCTAAATTTTGCAAAGCATTCGACCATCACAGATACCGTGATCTCAAACGACGCCGCACAATACCAAACCCTTCAAAACGCGACACGTGAATTCATTGATCAAGATTTGGCGAAAAACGCGGAGAAAAAGGATCTACATGATTTATTTGTGAGATCTGATGTGGTTTCGTCAGCCGCATTAAGAGAGGTGCTCGGCTCTCCAAATTCAATGATACGAAGTACCGAGGTAGCAGCCAGGGACTTTATTAAATCTATTGAAGAAAAGCCAGAAACAAGTAAGTTCCTGGCCAGAGATCTGAGGACAAGCAGTGCGAAGCAAATTGAGAGAATTAAATTTGGCGCACGGCTGTTTACCGATGAGAGCTATCTCCTTCTTTACCCAGAGTTTAAGCGTCCGATATTGCGCAGTATGGGCTTGAGCATGGGAGAAATGGCCAAAGAGCTCGAAAACCCCCAGGGGGCATTTCAAGCACTTCTTCGTATAGCAAAGGCTGCAGAGGACACCCCGTCGGCTTTCCTCGAAGATTTGTCAGGACTCAAGGAACGTAGTGTTCCAGCCTATCGCAAGAAGTGGCTCGAGGTCCACAAAATTTTTAAAAAGGAGATAGCCGACAAGCAAGAAAAAAGGGAAAAATAAATGGCTGATCTTGAAAAAATGCAAAGAGAAATGAAAAGACAAATGATTGGAAAGTTTATTTATGGCGGTCCGCAGCCGACAACAATTCAGCCTCCGGAACTTCAGCCCATGCAATTTCAGCCCACGTAAGTAGCCCAACTGCTGGTGGAACTGGGCGAACACACACCGCGCATCGAAAGCGTCGGCCAACAGGCCGCGTGCCTCGCTGGGCCATCGGAAATGGACGGTGGTCTCATCGTCCCTGCGGAACTCGTTGGAGAACGCAGCAGGCCTCAACCTCGAGACGGACCTGGGCCGGCCGCCCGAGAAGCACCAGCGGGCGGCTTGCGAGGCTTTGATGATGCTCACATCCCCTGAGCATGCGTCTCACGACTGGGCGATGGCACTCAGTGAGCCTGCTGGCGAGTTCCAATTCTGTGGCCGCGTCACTGTGCCGGATGCCCATTGGGTCAATCTGCGGCCCTTCTCTCCTTCATCGACGAAGGACAGCAGTGGAAGGAAATCGTCGCGCGAGGAATCCAGCGTTGGGGGATGCCAAGCTTCAGCAGATGCATGGCACCTAGAATCCCTCAGGCTTCTTCACCCCCATCCTCCCAGCAACCTCATGAGCTCCATCAACTTCATCGGCGGCGAAAAAGGCGGAGTCGGCAAGTCCGTCACCGCCCGGGTCTTGGCGCAGTACTTCATCGATCACAGCAAGCCCTTCGTGGGCTTCGACACCGATCGATCGCACAGCTCCTTCACCCGCTTCTACGAGGGCTTCGCCTCGCCGGTGGTGGTCGACAGCTACGAGGGCCTGGATACGGTGGTCAACGGCTTCGAGACGCATCCGCAGCAGAGCGTGATCGTCGACTTGGCGGCGCAGACGCTGGCGCCGCTGGCGCGCTGGATCAAGGATTCGGAGCTATTCGATGTCTTCGCCGGGCTCGGCGTGACGGTCAATTTCTGGCATGTGCTGGACGACGGCAAGGATTCGAGCGACCTGCTCGGCACGCTGGTCGACACCTTCGGCAACCGGCCGAACTACATCGTGGTGCAGAACTACGGCCGCGGCAACGACTTCGCCCTGCTGCTCGGCTCGCAGTCGCTCAGCAAGGCGACGGCGCACGGGGCGCGCGTGATCGCCCTGCCCCGCCTGCACGACGCGAGCATGCGCAAGATCGATGCGCGCAACACCAGCTTCTGGAAGGCGGTCAACGACCGCGAGGGCCCGAACGCGCTCGGGCTGCTGGAGCGCCAGCGCGTCAAGAGCTGGCTGGCAACCTCTTATGCAGCCTTCGACACGCTGCCGCTTTGATCGCCCCTGGCTCCTGCCGCCACGGTAGGACAGCTGGCCCGGGATTAACTGGTTTTCGAAGCCCGAAGGCGCTGTCGTTGCTCACACAAGGCGCGGGTACGACGGCTTGATACCCCGGCAAGTGGATTGGCAGCGCTTTCGCCGTGCTGCACCGGCTTGGCCGCCATCGCGCTGATCTCATCGCTCGCGCGGTGCATTCGACCGAGCGCGCCGCGTGATCGGCTTTGTCCGTGTCATGAATCTCGAGCTCAAGTTTGATGGGCTCACACCCTTCTCTTTAACGCTTTGTGACTTTTGGCGCATCGATCTGCAACTTTCGATTGAGTGGCCGTTACAAAGATCAAGAGAACGGCGGTCACCCATCAACCGCACGCCGCACTTCGAAATCGAACGCCATGCCTCCCACACATTCTCTTGACGTCACCACCGCTACAACTGTCCACCAACTGCAGGATTTCCTGAATAGCGCAAAAAGCGAGCGCACTCTTCACGCAAAGATCGGCAAGGACGGTTCACGCGTGCTCTATGTAAGCAAAAGCAAGGGGGGGACTGGCTTCAAGCAAGCACTGTTTCCCAAAAAATTCGAGCAGCGGAAAATTGCCGCGCGTCAGGCCATCCTGGACATCACAGGGGCAAATAGCACAGGACAAAACACAGCTTTGTATGCCTGGATAACAAGCGGAGTTATACGGAAAGAGCTGGATGAAGGTAATTTCGTAGTCGACATCGCCCCGCTGATCGTGGGAGAGTTGAAATCCAGACTGTCCGAGCAAATCGAGCTCCATCAGCAAGCCTTGGCAGAAAAATATTTCAAGGGAATCGAGCTTGACTTCGGCAGCGGCAAGGCGCGGACGCCGTTCTCAGCTCAAAACGAGAAGACCTCGCCATTGGCAAAAGGTTTGCAGCATGCAATGGTTGGTATTCAAGATGCAGCTCATCAACTGAGCGGGTCCAATCGCAAGGAGCTCCGGGACAGCACGACGGCTTTCATCAAGGACAATCTGCCAGACTGCCCTTTCGAGGCCCCGTACGAATACGAACAGATCGTTGACTTCAGCCTTGCTTTCGACAGAGACATAAACAAGCTGTTGAACCAGATTTTTGAAAAAGCGCCGCAAGACAAAACGGCGCAAAATGTCGCGATGGCATTAGCCGATAATTTCAAGAAATTAAAGTTCAGCACAGATCTTTTCGCCAACAAGAAATTCATTGAGAGCTGTCCGGAAACGAAGCGCGAGGGCGTGATCGAACTCGGAAAGAAACTGGGCGCACTTCACGAGCTTCTCCATCAGCCCGAAGGATTCTATACATCCCTCGGCGCGCTTACCGGCTTGGCAATCAAATCGCCCCCCGACTTCAGGATTTACCTGGATAAATTCAAAACCAATTTCATTCTTGCCAATTTGCCAGAAGGCGCAATCGCGGATGAAAATGGAAATTTGAGTGGAAGTCAGACACTTCGGGTAGTGCCGGACATCTCCAAATACCCAGATCTGCTATCACCAACAATCGGCTATGCTGGCTCATCCATTTCAGAGATGCTCGAGCGCGAAAAAACAATTAGCCTGAAGAATGGCAAAAAGGAGATTGGTCCAATTACGGTTCACAAACAGGCAATTGCTGATTTCTGGCGATTCGACTACGAGATTCCGACTGAACCAGGTACTGTGTTCAGATCCAGCGACTTGCCAGTGGGAACTGAACAGCAAGACAATCGCAACATGGCCGTTGCTTACGCGGTCAACGCGTTTGCGGGAGGTAATCCCAATGCCACCGTAGTGCTCTCTTCAGTTCTTACCCAGACTACATTAGCTCCGCTGTTTCATTGCCTGGCCGACCCGGAAGGAAAAATTGTTCCTTTCAGAATGGTCACCACCTCCAATTCAGCGACCTTCGATGAGCCGCTGATGCTTCAGAAGAGCGACGGGACCTACGAAAAAATCTCAACCAAAGGCATGGGAGCGTGCAAATGGAAGCTTTCCCATGTGATCTCCGAAAACGGTCGCATTGACTACAAGATCTCGATTGATTGGCAGACTTATGTAGTTGCCGGCAAAATGCAGGATTGGCTATCACTGCCAGAGAACCATGTTCTTGGAATTCACTGGAAGGCAGATTTCATCGTCGACGGCGATGAAGCTCGCGACGGAGCGCTGAAACTATCGATTCCGAACGCGATCGAGGCGACCTTTTCAGGCCGCGTGAACGTTCAGAAAAAAAGCGAGGGCATCGAGGTCTGACTCGCGCCCGGTCATGCCACCTTCGACGCCCTGCCGCTCAGGGAATCGGAGCGTGAGCCACGCGAGAACAGCAGGCCGAGCAACAGCAAGCCAAACCCCACAAAGGCAACAAAAGACCAGTTCGCAATCGACAGTCCCAGAAAGGTCCAGTCGATCTGCGTGCAGTCGCCGCCGCCGCGGAAGATCATCGGCAGGGCCCGCTTGAGCGGGAAGGTCTCGATCATCCCGTAGAGGTCGCGCCCGCAGGACACGACCTCGGGCGGGTACCACTGCAGCCAGCTCTGGCGTGCGGCGGTGTAGGCGCCGCCAGCGGCCATCACCAACGCCAGCGTTGCGCCGGTGAGCTGCAGGCCGCGGCTCTTGCTCAGGGCCGCCAATCCCGTGAACACTGCCACCAGCACCAGCGCATAGCGCTGCACGATGCACATCGGGCAGGGCTCGAGACCCACCACATGCTGCAAATAGAGCCCGAAGGCCAGCATCGCCACGCAGGCGGCGCAGATCAGCGCGAGCGCGCGGCGCGGCGCCCGGAAGTACCAGTCGAACAAATCAATGCCCCTCTACGAAGACGCGGGCCCGGCGCGGCGTGGCAACCACCGTCTCGCCTTCGCGCAAGCCCAGGTCCCGGAACTGTTGCGCAGGGAGTTGCGCTTCGATGATGGTTCCGGAGCCAGGATTGTCTGGATTCGATTCCACCGGTTCGAGTTCCAGGCGCGCGATGGGCCCGACCACGATGGCCCGGCTCAGGGTCGCGACGATGCCGCTGGCACCGGGCACATAGCGCTCGATGTCGAGGTCATGCGGCCTCACATAGGCCAGGGCCTTGCCGTTTTGCAGATCGCGGTGCTCGGGCGAGTCGATGCGGATGCCTTCGACATGCACCTCGCCTTCGTGTGCGCGGCCGTGAAAGAGGTTGACGTCGCCGAGGAAGCCGTAGACGAAGGGGCTGGCCGGGTGGTCCCACACGTCCTGCGGCGAGCCGACCTGCTCGATGCGGCCGCTGTTCATCAGCACCACGCGGTCGGCGACTTCGAGCGCCTCCTCCTGGTCGTGGGTGACGAAGATGCTGGTCACGTGCAACTCGTCGTGCAGCCGGCGCAGCCAGCGCCGCAGCTCCTTGCGCACCTTGGCGTCGAGCGCGCCGAAGGGCTCGTCGAGCAGCAGCACCTTGGGCTCCACCGCCAGCGCACGGGCCAGCGCGATGCGCTGGCGCTGGCCGCCGGAGAGCTGGGCCGGGTAGCGGTCGGCCAGCCAGTCGAGCTGCACCAGCTTGAGGAGGTCGTGGACCTTGGCCTTGATCTGCGCCTCGCTCGGGCGCAGGCTGCGCGGCTTGACGCGCAGGCCGAAGGCCACGTTCTCGAACACCGTCATGTGGCGGAACAGCGCGTAATGCTGGAAGACGAAGCCGACCTGGCGCTCGCGCACGTGGACGTCGGTCGTGTCCTCGCCGGCGAACAGGATGCTGCCGGTGTCAGCCGTCTCCAGGCCCGCGATGATGCGCAGCAAGGTGGTCTTGCCGCAGCCCGATGGGCCGAGCAGCGCGACCAGCTCGCCGGAGTCGACGTCGAGGCTGACGTCGCGCAGCGCGTGGAAGTCGCCGAACTGCTTGCTGACGTTGCGGATTTCAATGCTCATGTCTTGTTCTCCTCAGGCTTGCGCAGCCGAGAGCGGACGCTCGGGCGGCAGCTCGGCAAGGGCCTTCATCTCGCGCTCGTGGCGCCATTCGATGACCGACTTGATGACCAGCGTGACCAACGCCAGGATGGCCAGCAGCGAGGCGACCGAGAAAGCCGCGACCGATTGGTATTCGTTGTAGAGCACTTCCACGTGCAGCGGCATGGTGTTGGTCTGGCCGCGGATGTGGCCCGAGACCACCGACACGGCGCCGAACTCGCCCATGGCGCGCGCATTGCACAGGATCACGCCGTACAGCAGCCCCCACTTGATGTTGGGCAGGGTCACGCGCCGGAAGGTCTGCCAGCCGGTGGCGCCGAGCACGATGGCGGCCTGCTCCTCCTCGGTGCCCTGCGCCTGCATCAGCGGGATCAGCTCGCGTGCGATGAAGGGGAAGGTGACGAAGACGGTGGCCAGCACGATGCCGGGCACGGCGAAGATGATCTTGATGTCGTGCGCCGCAAGCCAGGGCCCGAACCAGCCCTGCGCGCCGAAGACCAGCACGTAGATCAGGCCCGCCACCACCGGCGACACCGCGAAGGGAAGATCGACGAGCGTGGTCAGCAGCGCCTTGCCGCGGAATTCGAACTTGGCGATGGCCCAGGCCGCGGCCACGCCGAAGATCAGGTTCATCGGCACCGCGATGGCGGCGGTGATGAGCGTGAGGCGGATGGCGCTCCAGGCATCGGGCTCCTTCAGCGCGTCGAGGTACGCGTCGACGCCCTTGCGCAAGGCCTCGGTCGCTACAGCGGCCAGCGGCAGCACGAGGAACAGGAACATGAAGGCCAGTGCCAGGCCGATCAGCGTGAAGCGGACCCAGGGCGCCTCGGTGGTGCCGGCCTGGGCGCGGCGAACGGTGCGGCTGCTGCTCATGCCGACGCTCCACGCCGCCGCTGCCACGCCTGCAGTGCATTGATGACCAGCAGCAGCATGAAGGAGATCACCAGCATCACCAGCGCGACCGCCGTCGCGCCAGCGAAGTCGTACTGCTCCAGTTTGCCGATGATGATCAGCGGCGTGATCTCCGAGATCATCGGCATGTTGCCGGCAATGAAGATCACCGAGCCGTATTCACCGATCGCACGGGCGAAGGCCATGGCGAAGCCCGTCAGCAGCGCCGGCGTGATCGAGGGCAGGATCACCTTGGTGAAGGTCTGCAGCCGCGTCGCGCCCAGGCTGGTGGCGGCCTCCTCCAGTTCCTTCTCGGTGTCCTCGAGCACCGGCTGCACGGTGCGCACCACGAACGGCAGGCCGATGAAGATCAGCGCGATCACCACGCCGGCCGGCGTGAAGGCAAGCTTGATGCCCATCGGCTCGAGGTACTGGCCGATCCAGCCGTTGCCCGCAAGCAGCGCGGTCAGCGAGATGCCGGCCACGGCGGTGGGCAGCGCGAACGGCAGGTCGACCAGCGCGTCGACGATGCGCTTGCCGGGGAACTTGTAGCGCACCAGCACCCAGGCCACCAGCAGCCCGAAGACCAGGTTGACGAGCGCCGCGATGAGCGAGGCGCCGAAGGTCAGGCGGTACGAGGCCATCACGCGCGGCGCGGTCACAGCGGCCCAGAACTGCTCCCAGCTGAGCAGCGAGGTCTTGAAGGCCAGTGCCGACAGCGGGATCAGGACGATCAGGCAGAGATAGAAGATCGAGAAGCCGAGCGTGAGATGGAAGCCCGGCAGCACGCGCCGGGATACGCCCGTATTCCCCCGACGCGGCAAAGGCGCTGCCGAGGACGGCAGCGCCGAAGAGAGGGCTCCGCTCATTTACTTTGCGCCGGGCGTATACAGCTTGTCGAACTGCCCACCGTCGTTGAAGTGCACCTTCTGCGCCTCGCCGAGGCTGCCGAACAGTTCCTGCACGGTGAAGAGCTGCAGCGGCTTGAAGGTGGCAACGTGCTTCTTGAGCACCGCCTCCGAGCGCGGGCGCAGCGCGTGCTTGGCCGCGATCTCCTGGGCCTCGTCGGAATAGAGGTAGTCCAGGTAGGCCTTGGCCAGCTCGGCGGTGCCCTTCTTGGCGACCGTGCGCTCGACCACCGCCACGGGGTTCTCTGCCACGATGCTGATCGAGGGATAGACGGCGTCGGCCTTGCCGGCACCGAACTCGCGCTCGATGGAGACCACTTCCGATTCGAAGGTGATCAGCACATCGCCGATGTTGCGCTGCAGGAAGGCGGTGGTGGCATCACGCCCGCCGCGCGCGAGGATGGGTACGTTCTTGAACAGCTTGCCCACGAACTCGGCAGCCTGCGCATCAGTGCCGCCCTTCTTCTTCACGTAGCCCCAGGCCGCGAGATAGGCATAGCGGCCGTTGCCGCCGGTCTTGGGATTGACGATCACCACCTGCACGCCGGGCTTGATGAGGTCGTCCCAATCCTTGATGCCCTTCGGGTTGCCATTGCGCGTGAGAAACAGCATGGTCGAGGTGGTGGGCGCCGCGTTCTGCGGGAAGCGCTTGGCCCAGTCCTTGGCGACCACGCCGGCGTTGGCGAGGAAGTCGATGTCGGTGGTGGTGTTCATGGTCACCACGTCGGCCGCCAGGCCGTCGGCGACGGCGCGCGCCTGCGCGCTGGAGCCGGCGTGCGACTGGTCGATCTTGACGTCCTTGCCCGTGGTCTTCTTGTAGTTCGCGATGAAGGCCGCGTTGTAGTCCTTGTAGAACTCGCGGGCCACGTCGTAGGACACGTTCAGCAAAGTCTGGGCCGAGGCGGCACCGGCGGCGGCTGCCAGCGCCAATGCAGCAATGATCGTCTTCGTCGTCTTGAAAGTCATAGGGTAGCCAATGGTTGGAAAGGGGGACGGGCGCCCATCAGCGCGCTGGGTTCGTCCGTCAGCGACCGGAGCAGCGCCAGGCCCAAAGGCCAGTCGCCATGCCCCGAATCGATGTTGATATGGATATGGCCGGCATTCTGCATGCGAACGAATTCGCCAGGAGCGCCGATTCTGCGGAGCATTGCTTCAAAGCCAAACGAATATCTAATTGTTTGAATATATCTGTGGTGAATAAGCCCGCCCCTACACCAGGAGATTGAAGCCCTCGGCGCCGACGTGCTCGCCCAGGAAATCGATCAGCTTCCGGATCGCCGGCACCAGCGCCCGCCGTGACGGAAACACCGCATGCAGGATGCTCGCCGGCGGCCCCCAGCCCGGCAGCACCTCCACCAGCCGGCCCGCCTCGAGGTCCTCCTTGCACATGTAGCCCGGCAGGATGCTGGCGCCGATGCCCTCCACCACCGCGAACTTGAGCGTCAGCAGATCGTCCGCCAGGTAGCGCGGCCGGTGCTGGACGGTGTGCGATGCGCCATCGGGGCCTTCCAGGCACCAGCTCACCCGTCCATCCGCGGCCGACTGGGCCACGGTGTCCAGGCGCGCGAATTCGCCCACCATGCTGACCGGGCCCTGGCGCCGCAACTGCTCCGGGCTGGCCACCAGCACGCCCCGGGCGACGGCGAGCTGCTTGGCCACCAGCGTGGTGCTGTCCTCGATGACCGGCCGCACGCGCAGGGCCAGGTCGATGCCCTCCTCGATCAGGTCGACCGCCCGGTTCAGGATGCGCATCTCGATCTGAACCGCCGGGTAGCGCCGCATGAACTGCGACACCAGCACGCCGACGCCGCTCTGCGCCAGCGTGATCGGGCAGCTGATGCGCACCAGGCCGCGCGGCTCGGTTTGCACCTGGGCGATGGCTTCGGCGGCCGCCTCCGCGGCGTCGCGCATGGCGATGCTGTGCCGCAGGTAGAGCTCGCCGGCCGGGGTCAGCGAGAGCTGCCGGGTACTGCGCTGCAGCAGCTGCACGCCCAGGCGTGCTTCCAGCTCGGCGACCCGGCGCGAAAGGCGGGACTTGGGAATGCCCAGGGCCCGCCCGGCGGCCGCAAAGCCCCCACGCTCGGCCACCTCGGCGAAGAAAACCATGTCGTTGAGATCCTGCATGGGGCGGATTGTTCCACCAACAGGACGATCTGTGTGAATTTTGCCTTCTTATCAAGCAATCGTCTCATAAATAGACTTACACCATGCCGACCGATCCCTGCGCCGGCGCCTTATCGAAAGAGAGCGATTGATCATGAAACTGCTGCATGTCGATTCCAGCGTCCTCGGTACCAGCTCCGTTTCCCGCCAGCTCACCGCGGAGATCGTGGCCGAATGGCGCAAGAGCCATCCGAACACGAGCGTCGAGTACCTCGACCTCGCCGTCGACACCCCCAACCACTTCAATGCCGATGCGCTTGGCATCAAGGTCGGCGTGCAAGCCAGCCCCACCGAAGCCCAGCGCCGGGAGAATGCAGTCTCCGAGCGGCTGGTGAGCCAGTTCCTGGCCTCCGACGTGATCGTGATCGGCGCACCGCTCTACAACTTCACCGTGCCGACCCAGCTCAAGGCCTGGATCGACCGCCTGGCGCAAGCCGGCCGCACCTTCACCTACACCGACAAGGGCCCGGTCGGCCTGGCCGGCGGCAAGACGGTGATCGTGGCGTCGACCCGCGGCGGCATCTACTCGACCAGCGAAGGCGGCCAGGCGTTGGAACATCAGGAAAGCTACCTGAAGGCCATCTTCGGCTTCTTCGGCATCACCGACGTGCGCTTCGTGCGCGCCGAGGGCCTGGCAATGGGCGACGCGCCCAAGGCCGCTGCGCTCAGCGCAGCGCGTGCCGACATCTCGGCCGCAACGGGCGAAGCCGCGAACCAGGACCGCGCCGCCCTCGCAGCCTGATGAATGCCGCGGGCGCGCACAAGGCGCCCGTGCTCATGGCAGCGCGTGGCGCTCGCCGCTCGGGCGAGCGGCTCGGCGCTGCAGCGACCTTACCGCGCTGTGACCTTCGAAATGCGCGAGGAGCAGTTCCTTCTGCCGGGCCGTGAGATCGGACCCGCCGATCAATGCCGGCCAGCTCGCCACTGCCGCCTTCACGCAGGCCCGCAACGCCGACGCGGCCGGCTTCTCCGCAATGCCCAGTCGCTCGCAGAAGACGCGCAGCATTGCCGGCGACAGCGACGGCTTCGCGTTCGGCTCCAGCTTGTCCCTGGGCGCAATGGCGGGCGGCACGATGGCCAGCGCATGGCCGCTGTTCCTGGCGAAGGCCGCATAGCCCACGATGTCGTAGGCTGGCGGGAACTCCGGCGTCACCCCATCAGGATAGCGCAGCCCCATGTTCTTCAGGTGCATGTCAGGGTTGCCCAGGAGCTCGTTCACCATCAGGCGACGCAGCAACTCGTGCACGGCGGGCTCGCCGAGGCTGGGCTCGCTCATCAGCACGGCGGCCACGGCCAGGTAACTGGCGCGTTCCCCTCGCGTCCCCGTGCTGCCGGCCAGCATCTCGCCCGTGTACTTGTCCTCGGGCATCACGCCCAGCACCTGTGCGAAGTCCTCGCAATGGATACGGCCTTGCGGGCTGCGGTCGTAGCGGACCACGGCCAGGAAGCGGGTTCTGGCGTCGACATCGCCCAGGTCGTAGCCATGCTCGACGGCCAGCGTTTCAAGCGGCTCCAGATAGGCCTCGCACACGCTGACGCCGGCGGCCGCGGCAAGCCTGAGCGACAAATATTCGAGCTCGGGCAGCCGTGGCTGCCCCACCACCGGCAGCTTGGCGATGATGTGGGTGTCATGCTCCTTGGTACGGCCCACGTAGCGCCCGCCTTCCTTCAGGACTGCAAGCTTGGGCTGCACGCCTGAGAGCGAAACCCCCTCCTCCATCGGGTCGGCCATCACGCTCATCTCGAGCGCATCGTTGTTCTGGGTCACATAGCGGGCCAGCTCGTCGCGCGTGAGCTCCAGCGGCCTGGCATAGACATTCCCCGGCAGGTCGAGGCCGCAGGCCGCCAGCATCTCGAGGTGGTCGCGCGGATCGCATTGCCGCATCTCGGCAATGCGGTCGCGGAACACCCCCTCCGGCAACAGGTTCTGGAAGAAGGCGGGCAGCAGCCAGCTGCGGTCGCGACGCGAAGCGCGCCCGTTGAAAGGAATGGCGCGCACATCCAGCCAGAAGGCGGCCTGCTGCTCGGGCGTGTCGGCCAGGAAGGAGGTCGACAGCACCGGCGCATCGCGCCGGCGTGCGAAGTCTTCGTCCGCGACGAAGCGGTGGATGACCTCGGCGCCCGGCATCGCGTACTCGAAGAGGACGCCGATACGAAGCGAGCCCAGGAAGATGCCGAGCGCCTTGACGTTCATGACGCCCCCTCGCCCCTCTTGGCGGAATCGACCTGGTCGAGTGCCGCCTGGACCCGGCTCTTGACCGCTGGGGGGCGCGCCGCTTCCGCCTGCACGCCGGCTGCCGCGCCCTTGGGCAGCAGCACCAGCTCCAGGCCCAGCTTGTCTGCCACGGCCAGCAGGGTCGTGAGCCTGTAGTCGGCCTTGCCGCTCAGCACATTGGTCAGCGTCTGCTTGGAAATCCCGGCGGCGGCGCGCAGGGTCTCCTGGCGCATGCGGCTGAGTTGCAGCCTGTGGCGGAGGGTTTCGGCAATGCCTTGGAGCGTGAGCATGTCAAATAAACCAGGATTCTAGTGAAAGATCCTACTTTATTTGACCGCCTTTTCATTCAAGGTCCCGCTATAATAGGATTATTCCAATTTATCCTATTTTATTAGGGAATTTAGCTCCCGTGCCGCTTGATCCAGGCCACGTAGGCGTCCACCCAGCCCTGGAGGAACTTCTTGCTGCCTTCGGCGATATGGCCCTTGTCGTCGAACAGGCCTTCCTTGTTCTGGATGAAGGCCTCGGGCTGGCCCATGGTGGGCACATCGAGATAGGCGAGCACGTTGCGCAGGTGCTGCTGCGCGAGCGCCGTGCCGATCGCGCCGACCGAGACCCCGATCACGCCCGCCGGCTTGCCGGCCCACGCGCTCTGCCCATAGGGCCGCGAGGCGTTGTCGATCGCGTTCTTGAGCACGCCGGGCATGGACCGGTTGTACTCCGGCGTCACGAACAGCAGGCCCTGCGAGGCCGCGATCTCGGACTTGAGCCGCTTGACCGAAGGCGCCTGGTTCCCGTCCTCGTCCTGGTTGTAGAGGGGCAGGTCGTCGATGCGCAGATGCTCGAAGGTGAAGTCCGAGGGTGCGAGATGGGCGATGGCAAGCGCAAGCTTGCGGTTGAACGAGTCCTTGCGCAGGCTGCCGACGATGACGGCGATTCGGGTCTGGCTCATGAAAGCTCCTTGGAAAAGTGGATGGGCGGAAGGTCCGGCAAATTATGCGAAGCGCCTTTGACCTTTTCTGGACAAGCTCAATCGCAACCCGCCTTCTGCAGGTTCGCCTGGGTGATGTTGGCACCGGCCGGCACGTCGTCGGTGATCCATGTGTTGCCGCCGATGACGGCGCCCTTGCCCAGTGTGACCCGCCCGAGGATGGTGGCGCCGGCATAGATCACCACGTCGTCCTCCACGATCGGATGCCGCGGCAGCCCCTTCTGCAGGTTGCCGTCAAGGTCGGTGGGAAAGCGCTTGGCGCCGAGGGTCACCGCCTGGTACAGCCGCACGCGCTTGCCGATCACGGTGGTCTCGCCGATGACGACGCCGGTGCCGTGGTCGATGAAGAAGCCCGCATCGATGTGTGCGCCGGGATGGATGTCGATGCCGGTCTGCGCGTGCGCCAGCTCGGCCACGATGCGCGCCAGCAGCGGCAGGCCGAGCCCGTAGAGCTGGTGCGCGAGCCGGTGGTGGATCATCGCGAGGATGCCGGGGTAGCACAGCAGCACCTCGTCGACACTGCGTGCCGCCGGATCGCCCTGGTAGGCGGCGAGCACGTCGCCGTCGAGCAGCCGGCGGATCGCCGGCAACGCTGCGGCGAAGTCGCGCACGGCCTGCTGCGCCTCGTCATCGATGGCGGCCGCTTCGCGCGGCTGGTGGCGCGCGTTGTAGCGCAGCTCCAGCCGGGCCTGCACCAGCAGCGACTGCAGGGCCGAATCGAGCGTGTGGCCGACGTAGAAGTCCTCGCCTTCGTGGCGCAGCTCGGGCGGACCGAGCCGCATCGGGAACAGCGCGCCTTTCAGCGATTCCACGATCGCGGCCAGCGCATCGCGCGAGGGGAACTCGCGGCTGCCCGGTTCGCGCGATCGCTTCTGCGCATCGCGCCACTCCTCGCGCGCCTCGCGCAGCGCGGCGACGATCTCACCCACTTCGAATCCGGCCATGGCTCTCTCCTTGTGGCGCCCATTGTTGCGGCAAACGGGCGCCGGCCGCGGCCGGTGGGGACTTAGGGCCTGGCGATCGACACGGCCACGTGGGCCGCGCGGGCCGCGCTCACTTGGTGGGTGCGTAGATCTGATCGAAGGAGCCGCCGTCGGCGAAATGCTCCTTGTCCGCCTTCGCCCACCCGCCGAAGGCCTGGTCGATGTTGAACAGCGTGAGCTTCGGGAACTGCTTGTCGTACTTGGCCTTGGCCTTCTCGGAGGTCGGGCGGTAGTAGTTGCGCCCCGCGATGTCCTGGCCTTCGTCGGAGTAGAGGTACTTGAGGTACTCCTCGGCCACGGCGCGCGTCCCCTTCTTGTCGACCACCTTGTCGACCACCGTCACGGTCGGCTCGGCCAGGATGCTGATCGAGGGCACCACGATCTCGAACTTCTCGGGGCCGAATTCCTTCAGAGCCAGGAAAGCCTCGTTCTCCCACGCCAGCAGCACGTCCCCCACGCCGCGTTGGACGAAGGTGATGGTGGAGCCGCGGGCACCGGTGTCCAGCACCGGCACGTTCTTGAAGACCTTGCCCACGAACTCCCTGGCCTTGGCGTCGCCGCCGTACTTGCGCTTGCCGAATTCCCACGCCGCCAGGTAGTTCCAGCGCGCGCCGCCCGAGGTCTTGGGGTTCGGGGTGACCACCTGGACGCCAGGCTTGGCGAGGTCATCCCAGTCCTTCAGGCCCTTGGGATTGCCCTTCTTCACCAGGAAGACAATGGTCGAGGTGTACGGCGCCGAGTTGTGCGGCAGGCGCTTCTGCCAGTCGGTCTTGACCAGGCTGCCGTGCTTCACCAGTGCATCGGTGTCGCCGGCCAGCGCCAGCGTGGCGACATCGGCGTCGATGCCGTCGATGATCGAGCGCGCCTGCTTGCCCGAGCCGCCGTGCGACTGCTTGATGGTGACGTCCTGGCCCGTCTTGCCCTTCCAGTAGGCGGCAAAGGCCTTGTTGTAGTCCACGTAGAACTCGCGGGTCGGGTCGTAGGAGACGTTGAGCAGCGTCACGCCTTGCGCGAACGACGGCGACGCCGTCAGGGCGATGCCGGCCGCAGCGGCGGCTGCGAGGGAAAGCTTGATAAAGTTGCGGCGGTAGCTCATGGTCTTGTGCGTCTGGAAGGCATAACAGTGAAGCTTCGAATTCTGAATACGGCATAAGGAAACGGGAACGACTGAGTTCTCACTTCTAAATAGCCAGATCAACTAAGCAACCCCCATCTCCTTCAAGAGGCATCCAAATGGCACGCATGATCCAGTGCATCAAGCTCGGCAAAGAGGCCGAGGGGCTCGATTTCCCGCCCTACCCCGGTGAACTCGGCAAGCGCATCTGGGAAAGCGTCAGCAAGGAAGCCTGGGCCGCCTGGCTCAAGCAGCAGACCATGCTGGTCAACGAGAACCGGCTGAACCTGGCCGATGCGCGCGCCCGCCAGTACCTGGCGCGCCAGATGGAAAAGCATTTCTTCGGCGAAGGCGCCGACGTCGCGCAGGGCTACGTTCCCCCGGCAGACTGATCGTTGGGCTCGCGCGATGGCCGAGCCGGTCGCCTGGGGCGCCGACGGCGTGCCGCATAGCGCGCGCTTCGGCGATATCTATCACTCCGAAAGCGGTGCCGTAGCGCAGGATCGGCATGTGTTCCTGGGCGGCTGCGGCCTGCCCGAGGCATGGGGCGGGCAACCGCAATGGCGGATTCTCGAAACCGGCTTCGGGCTCGGCCTTTCATTCCTGACAAGCTGGCACGCCTGGCGCCAGGACGCTCGACGGCCCGGGCTGCTGCACTTCGTCTCGATCGAAGCCTACCCGGTCGGGCGCGACGATCTCCTGCGGGCCGCGG
This sequence comes from Variovorax sp. RA8, assembly GCF_901827175.1. Classification (NCBI taxonomy): domain Bacteria; kingdom Pseudomonadati; phylum Pseudomonadota; class Betaproteobacteria; order Burkholderiales; family Comamonadaceae; genus Variovorax; species Variovorax sp. RA8. The sequence continues at coordinate 3,456,883 of NZ_LR594662.1, forward strand.
CAAGCCACCCCGAACTCGCGCCGCTGGCCGAGGCGCTGGCAGCGCAGTGGTGGGGCCTGTTGCCCGGCTCCCATCGCCTCGTCTTCGAAGACGGCCGGGTGCTGCTCACGCTGTGCGTCGGCGATGTGCAGGCCATGCTGCGCGCCCAGCATCGCTTCGAGGCCGACAGCATCTTCCTGGACGGATTCAGCCCCGAGCGCAATCCGCAGATGTGGTCGGCCGAGACGCTCAAGGCGGTGGCCCGCTTCGCGCGCCGCGGCACGCGGCTGGCGACCTGGAGCGTGGCGCGGCCGGTGCGCGATGCGCTGGCGCCCTGCGGTTTCCGGCTGCACAAGGCCCCGGGCCTGCCGCCCAAGCGCGACTGCCTGCAGGGCGTGTTCGATCCGTCGTGGACGCTGCGCCGGCATGCACCGGATCCAGCGGCGGTCTCGGGACCGGGCCGCTGCGCCGTGGTCGGGGCCGGGCTCGCCGGCGCCGCCGTCGCCGCCAGCCTGGCGCGGCGCGGCTGGCAGGTGCAGGTGCTGGAGGCGGGCCCGCATCCCGCGGCCGGCGCCTCGGGCCTGCCGGCAGGCGTGCTCGCGCCGCATGTCTCGCCCGACGACGCCCTGCTCTCCCGGCTGATCCGTGCGGGCGTGCGCGCCACGTGGGAACAGGCCAGGACGCTGCTGGTGGAAGGCAAGGACTGGCGCGCAAGCGGCGTGCTCGAGCGCCGCGTCGCCGGGCTGGCCCGCCTGCCCGAAGGCTGGAGCGCCGAGGGACCCAACGAGTCCTGGCATGCCTCGCCCGAGCAACTGCGCGAGGCCGGCCTGCCCGCCGATGCGACCGGCATCTGGCACGCTCGCGGCGGCTGGGTGCGGCCGGCGCGCTTGGTAGAGGCTTGGCTGGGCCTGCCCGGCATCCGCGTCCGGACGGGACGCCGCGTTGCGCGGATCGAGGTTTCGCCCCGGGGCCTGGGCGCCTGGGTCTTGCTCGATGCCGAAGGCGAGTTGCTGGCCGAAGCCGACCGCGTCGTGATCGCGGCCGGCCACCACAGCACTGCGCTCGCGCCGGCGATGCCGCTGCAGCCGGTGCGCGGCCAGCTCGCCTGGGGACGCATGGTCGAAGGCATGCGCCTGCCGTCGATGCCGATCAACGGCGATGGCCACCTGATCGCCCATGTACCCGATTCCGGCGGCGCGCTGTGGCTCAGCGGCGCCACTTTCGATCGCGATGACGACGAGGCCGGGTTTCGCAGCGAAGACACCGAAGCCAACCGGCAGCGGCTCGCGCGCCTGCACCCGGAGGCAGCGCGGCAGCTCGCACCGCTGTTCGAGCGCGGCGAGCTGCAGGCCTGGGCCGGCGTGCGCTGCGCCTCCAGCGACCGGCGCCCCCTGGTCGGCCCGCTGCGCCCGGGTGCGCCGGCCGGCCCCTGGGTGTGCACCGCGATGGGCTCGCGCGGCCTGAGCTTCGCCGCGTTGTGCGCCGAGCTCCTGGCGGCGCGCTGGCATGGCGAGCCCCTGGCGCTGCCGGCATCGCAGGCCCGGGCCCTCGATGCGCAGCGCGGGCCGGCCGGTCGGCGCCACAATGGGCCGTCCGGCTGAGCGTCCGCCGACGGGCGGCGTGTCATTCCCAGGCAAGACAATTCCATCCCGCATGGCCATCCGCTACGACATCACCCATACCACGGTCTACCGCTACAAGGAGCCCGTGCGCTTCGGCCTGCACCGCGTGATGTTCAGGCCGCGCGACAGCCACGACCTGCGCGTGCTGGCCACAGACCTGCATGTCAGCCCCGAGGCGCACGTGCGCATGATCCAGGACCCCAATTCCAACTCGATTGCGCTGGTGCAACCGATGGGCGAGGCGACGGAGCTGCGCATCGTGTGCTCGTTCACCATCGAGCATGTGGCGGAGCCGCCGGACCTGCTCACGCTGGAGCCCATGGCCGAGTACCTGCCGTTCGCCTACTCGGTGCAGGACCGGCTGGACCTGGAACACTACCTGCGTCCACACCACGACGACCCCGAAGGCACGCTGATCCGCTGGGCCCACCAGTTCCTGCACATCGACAAGCCCAACGGGACGCTGGAGGTCCTGACCCGCATGAACGCGCACATCGGCCAGAGCCTGCAGTACTCGGCACGCGACGAGGAAGGCACGCAGACGCCGCTGGAGACGCTGGCGCTGGGCAGCGGCAGCTGCCGCGACTATGCGCTGCTGATGATGGAGGCGGCGCGCCGACTCGGCGTGGCGACGCGCTTCGTCTCGGGCTACCTCTACGATGCCGCGCTCGACGAGGGCGGCGCCGCGCCCGGAGAGACGATCACCGGGGCCGGCGCCACCCACGCCTGGCTGCATGCCTACCTCCCGGGTGCCGGCTGGGTCGCCTTCGATCCGACCAACAACCTGACGATGGGCAGTGGTCAGCTGATCCGTGTCGGCGTGGCACGCGACCCGGCCCTGGCGGCGCCGATCAGCGGAAGCTGGTTCGGCGAAGCCGAGGCCTACGAGGGCCTCGAGGCCACGGTGCAAGTGCGGCGCAGCGCCAGCTGACGACGGCCGGCCTTTTTATTGCCCGGCCGGGCGCGTCCTGGCAGGAGGCTGTCATGACACTGTATTTTTATACAGATAAGATGCCCTGCCTTCCCAAGAAAAATCCAAAGGCACCGGCATGCAAACCCTCCATCCACCCGCCTGCGCCCCGGCGCGGGGCCGACACCTCTTCCTGCTCCCCAGACCCGCCGTCCCGCGGCATGCGCCCGCGCAGCGCGCGCCTTCGGACGACCTGCGCCGGCAGGCGGCCCGCGTGATCGCCATCACCGTGCGGCACTGGTGGCCCTGAGCAGGGCCGCGGGCCGCTACGGCTCCAGCCCCGCGCGCGCGGCCGCGACCACGTCCTGCGTGAGCCGTTCCAGCATCGGGATCTTCAGCCGCACGTGATGCCAGTACAGCGGCACCTGCAACTCCGCGCCGCGCACCAGTTCCACCAGGCTACCGTCGCGCAGGTGCGGCGCCACGAGCGGCGCAGGATTCATCCCCCAGCCCACGCCAGCCACGCTGGCCGCCACGAAGGCCTCGCTCGACGGGAGCCAGTGCCGCGGCACCTCGACCGGCTGGCCGCATACGTCGTGCAGCCATTGCGCCTGCAGCCTGTCCTTGCGGCTGAACGCCAGGCTGGGGGCCTCGGCAAGCGCCTTGGCCGTCACTCCGCGCCCGAAGTACTTCTTCTTGAATGCCCGGCTCGCCGTGGCGCGATAGCGCATGTGCCCGAGCGGCACGCTGCGGCAACCCTGGGCGGGCTTGGGGCTGGAGGTCACGGCAGCAAGCACGGTGCCGGAGCGCAGCCACTCGGCCGTGTGCGTCTCGTCGTCCACGCTGAGGTCCACCAGCGCCGGCTCGCGCGCGCTGAAGGCAGCGAGGGCGGGAATGAACCAGGTCGCCAGGCTGTCGGCGTTGACGGCCACGCGCAGGGTCAGGCGCCGGCCGGGGTCGTCGAGCGCGCCGAGCGCGGGCATGGCGCGGTGCAACTCGCGCTCGAGCATGTCGACCTGCTCTACGTGGCGGCACAGCCAGGCGCCCGCCTCGGTCGCCACGCAGGGCGAGCCGCGCACGACCAGCGCCAGGCCCAGCCGATCCTCCAGCTGCTTGACGCGCTGCGACACCGCCGAGGGCGTGACGTGCAGGGCGCGCGCCGCGCGCTCGAAGCTGCCCTCGCGCACCACCTGCGCCACGGCCGAGAGGGAGAGGTAGTCCAGCAATGAAGTATTCCTAATGCAGCTGCAGATAAGTTAACTGGACTGATTCTGCCGCGCCGCCAATCATCGGCGCATGGCCAGCAGCTTCCTCCCCTCGTTCACCACCGGCTTCGCCCTCAGCCTGGGCTTGATCGTCGCCATCGGCGCGCAGAACGCCTTCGTGCTGCGCCAGGGCTTGCGACGGGAGCATGTGCTGCCCGTGGTCCTGTTCTGCGCGGCGGCCGACGCGCTCCTGGTGGCATTCGGCGTGGTCGGCATGGGTCGGGTGCTCGATCGCCTGCCGGTGCTGGCCCCGGTGCTGACGATGGGCGGCGCCCTCTTCCTTTTCGCCTATGCGGCCCTGGCCTGGCGGCGTGCGCTGAATCCCGGTGCGTTGCACGCCTCGTGTGCCGCCGGCGCCGGCAGCCCGCTCTCGCGCGTGATGGCGCAGACGGTCGCCTTTACCCTGCTGAATCCGCATGTGTACGTCGACACGGTGTTGCTGGTGGGCGCCGTCGGCGCGCAGCAGCCCGGCGCCGGCAAGGCCGCCTTCGTGGCGGGCAGCGCGCTGGCCAGCGCGGGCTGGTTTGCGACGCTGGGCGCCGGTGCCCGCCTGCTGGCGCCGCTGTTCGCCCGGCCAGCCGCATGGCGCTGGCTCGATGCCTTGGTGGGCTCGGTGATGCTGGTGCTCGGCGGGCTGCTGGCCGGCCAGGGCCTGTCAGCGCTGCTGCCGCGCTGAGGCGGCGCGCGCCTGCGCCGCAGCGCCTCGAGCGCGGCGCCCCCTGCTTTTGGCGGTCCCCAACATGCAGGAGGTCTAAGGCCAACGGTTGATGTGCAGCCGCGGACCTTCGTTGTCTGATGTCACGACGGCGCAGCAAAACCAAGGCCCACTCGACCCACTCCCTTTGAGGTGACACCATGTACCAAGGCGAACGCTTCAACGGCTACAGCCACCTGCTCGGCCTGATGCTGGCCACGGCCGGCTCCGCCCTGCTCTTGACGAAGACGGTGCCCGGCAACGACCCGGCCAGGACTGCCAGCGCGCTGGTGTTCGGGCTCTCGATGGTGGCCTTGTACGGAGCCTCCACCCTCTTCCACAGCACGCGCGGGCGCAGGAAGCTGTTCTGGCAGCGCGTGGACCATTGCGCGATCTACCTGCTGATCGCCGGCAGCTATACCCCCTTCGCGCTGGTCACCCTGCAGGGCGCCTGGGGCTGGGCACTGCTGGCCGCGGCCTGGAGCGCGGCGCTGTTCGGCATCGCGCGCGAGCTGCGGCGGGGCGAGCCGCCGGCGCCCTCGCTGGCGCTGTATCTGGGCATGGGCTGGCTGGGCGTGCTGGCGGCCGTGCCGCTGGTCGAGCGGCTTGATGGCGCCGGCCTGGCCTGGTTGTTGGCGGGGGCGCTGTGGTACTCGGCCGGGACGGTCTTCTATCGCAACCCGCTGGGCTGGCGGCACGCGCACGGCACCTGGCATCTGTTCGTGCTGGCGGGATCGGCCAGCCACTATGTGACGGTGGCGCACTTCGTGTTGTAGTCGGGGTGTGCGCCCGTTTTCACGGCATAGCCTGTTCCTCGCCCTTCTGATTGCCCTGGCGGCGCTGCTGGCCGCGGCGCTCCACTTCGGCGCGCTCGATATTCCCGACCGCTTCGACCCCCTGGCGCCACTGGACGTCGCAGCGCAGCCGAACCTGCTGACCGGCCTCAAGCTGCGGCGCGCGAGATCCGACCCCGCGCGCTGCTTCGCCGCCCTCGAGCCGTCAGGCCTGCAGTACGAGCCGGTAGCCGACCGCAGCACCGGCCCCGGCTGTGGCCTGACGGGCGCCCTGCGCCTGCGCGGCGGCCGCAGCGTCTCGCTGCCCTCGCCGACGCTGTTGACCTGCCGCGCGGCGCTGTCCTTTGCGATGTGGGAGCGGCACGCCCTGCAACCGGCCGCGTCGCAGCGGCTGGGCGGCCCCATCTCCACCGTGGAGCACCTCGGCAGCTACGCCTGCCGCGACATCAACACCGGCGAAGGCAGCACGCGCGACGGGCGACGCAGCCGCCATGCGACCGCGGACGCGATCGACATCGCCGGCTTCGTGCGCGAGGACCGCACGCGCGTCACCGTGCGTCGCGATTGGGGCGGCAACGACGCACAAGCGCTCTTCCTGCGCGACGTCCATGCCGGCGCCTGCCGCTTCTTCGAGGGCGTGCTGGGCCCCGACTACAACGCCGTGCATGCGGACCATTTCCATCTCGAAGTGGGCGGCTGGGGCTTCTGCCGCTGAGCGCTTCGCTACCATGTGCGGCCTCGAGAGACCGCATGAAACCTCAGAACTTCGCCTTCCACCACCCCATCGCCTTCTGGCTCGGCTGCATCGCCATCATCGGCGGCGTGCTGGCCCATGTACCGATGTTCATGATGGGCCGCCACACCGGCTACCAGATGGTCGGCATGGAGATGGACGCCACCATGCTCGCCGGCATGGCCATGATCCCGCTGGGCGTGCTGCTGGCCATGTACGGCCTGATGCCGCGCATCGCACAGATGAAGAAGAGCCTGCATGCCGACCGCCACCTGCAGTTCCACGTGGCCGATGGCGTGCCGCTGAACGGCGAGCACTGGAGGCTGGTGGTTGTGCTGGTGATCGCCCTGGCGGTCGACGTGCTCAAGCCCGCCACCCTGGGCTTCGTGATGCCCGGCATGACGAAGGAATACGAGATCAGCAAGCAGACCGCCGGCGTCCTCGCGCTGGTGGCGCTCACCGGGACAACGGTCGGCTCGGTGCTGTGGGGCCGGCTGGCCGACATGTTCGGCCGCCGCGCGGCGATCCTGCTGTCGGCGCTGATGTTCATCGGAACAGCGATCTGCGGCGCGATGCCGGCCTTCGGCTGGAACCTCGCGATGTGCTTCCTGATGGGCGCCTCGGCCGGCGGCCTGCTGCCGATCACCTTCACGTTGATGGCGGAAACCGTGCCGGCTGCGCACCGCGGCTGGCTGCTGGTGGCGCTGGGTGGCGTCGGCACCTCGGCCGGCTACCTGCTGGCGGCCGGATCGGCGGCGCTGCTGGTGCCGGAGTTCAGCTGGCGCGCCCTGTGGCTGCTGGGCCTGCCGACCGGGCTCGTGATCGTCTTCCTGGGCCGCTACATCCCCGAGTCGCCGCGCTTCCTCGCCAACGTGGGGCTCGACGACGAGGCGCGGGCGGTGCTCGCGCGCTTTGCCGGCAAGGGGGCGGCGAGCGACAGGCAGGCCGGCGCCGCCGCCGTGGTGGCCGAAGAGGAAGCGCCGGCCGGCGGCATCCGGCAGCTGCTGCGCGGCAGCCACGCGCGCATCACCTGGGGCCTGATGGTGTGCGGCGTGGCCTGGGGCCTGGTGAATTTCGGCTTCCTGCTGTGGCTGCCCACCAACCTCGGCAGCATGGGCATGGACGCTACCGCCGCCAGCGCGCTACTGGCCCGATCGGCGCTGCTGGCGCTGCCGGGCATTGCGATCGTGATCTGGCTCTACCACCGCTGGAGCAGCATCAAGGCGCTGGTGCTGTTCATCGCGCTGACCGCGGCGACGCTGCTGCTGTTCTTCGGCCTCGGGCTGGCGCGTGTGCAATCCAACCTCGCGATGGTGCTGACCACCGCCCTGCTGCTGGTGAGCTCGAGCGGGGTGATCGCGATGCTCATCCCTTATGCCGCGGAGATCTATCCCGTCCACCTGCGCGGCACCGGCTCGGGCGTGGTGGCGGCCGGCTCCAAGTTCGGGGGCATCCTCGGCGCGGGCTTCGGCGTGCTGGGCGTGTTCGGTCATTTCGCCGCCTCGGCCCTGCTGATCGCGCTGCCGATGGCGGTGGCCGCGCTGATGCTGATACGCAGCGGGATCGAGACACGCGGACGCCGCCTGGAGGACATCCAGCAGGCGCTGGGCGGGACTTCTCCCTAGTGGTCGCAGTCTGCGCCAGTGACGTAGCAACCGTGCGGGTTGTTCACTCGGCCCTTACCATGCGTACCCCAGTTGAGCGCGTGACGCCACCCTTAGGGCGCCGCCGCCCGTTGCACCTGAAATCCCGACCCCGACGTTCAGGCCCTTGTTGATCTGGTAGCCCCAGGCCAGCCCGACGGCCGTTGCGCTTGCGTAGTTTCCCGTCGCCAGTCCCACCCATTGCATGCCTGCGGTCAGCGCGGGCATGGCAGGCATCGCCAGCGATGCCGCCACGCCCTTGGCCGCGAAATCGTTTGCCTGCTGGCCTATCGCACCTACGGCCTGTTGCATCTGCCCCAGGTTCACCGCATCACCTGGCAGTACGCCCGACGCCACGTTGGTGACCTGACGTGCCAGGCCTGTTTGTGCATTGCCGACCGACACCGTATTGGGCCGATCGGCCAGCGAGCCTTGGCCAAGCGCCACGCTGTTGTTGCCCGCCGCCAGCGTGTTGGCGCCCAGCGCCACGCTGTTGTCGCCCAGGGCCACGGCGTTGTTCCCTACCGCAGTTGTCGGATCGGCCAGCGCCCGAGCACCCGCGCCGATGGCAACCGAGCCCGCGTAGCGGGCTTGTGCGCCGGTACCCAGCGCTGTCGTGTTGTCGCCCAGGGCCTGGGCATTGTTGCCGATCGCCGTTGCGCCGGTCCCTTGCGTCGTTGTTCCCGTACCGCAACTCACATTGCCGTTGCTGAAGTTGCAGAGCCCGCTCGTGAAGGCTTGATTCACGAGCGTTTGCAGTACCGCCACTTGCTGAGTGGTGAAACTGTTGGCCGCGCTCAGCGTGGCCTGGCTGGCCTCCTTCAACTGGCCGACGTTGGCGGCGTCGGTGGCTGACTGCCCGGCGCGCACGTTGGTGATTGCGGTTCCTTGGCCGCCGTTGCCTTGCAGTGCAAGCGACTGGCCGTCGGCGCTGTACTGCGCCGAGTTCTGGGCCAATCCCAGTGCCGTGCTCGCCGTGCTCTGTGCCGCGGTCGCTGTCGTCGATGCGGCGTTGGCCGTGCTCTGGGCCGCATTGGCTGCATTCAATGCGGTGTCGGCCGTGCCCTGGGCCGCACTTGCCGCCGTGACTGCGGTGTTGGCCGTTGTCTGGATGACAAACGCCTGCGACCCATTCATCGCATCGGTGCTGGAGGCCGAGATCGAACCGGCGGCCACATTGGTGATCGTCCGCTGTTGTGCGGCCGAGCCCACCGATACCGTGTTGGCCGTCGCCGCAACCGACCCCTGCCCCAGCGCCACGGAGTTCGTGGCTCCGGCCTGCACGACAGCTCCATTGCCCAGTGCAGTAGCGTTGTCGGCCAGCGCCTGGGCGGCCTGCATGCTTGCGTTAGACCCCCCAATCGCTGTCGAATAGTTGCCACTGGCGACCGCGCCGTTGCCCCCGGCCTGCCCTGTGCCGGTGCCGGAAGCATTCGGCCCTGGCGCCGAAGCGCCACCGCCGATGGCTGTGCTGGCAACCCCGCTGGCAAGGGCGCCGTTGCCGCCGTTGCCGCCCGGATTCGTCCCTGTCGAATTGCTTCCGGAGCCGCCGCTGCCGATCGCGGTGGCGCCAGACGCCGTCGCCTGCGCGCCGCTTCCGCCGGACCCACCCGCGGTACTCGCGTCTCCCGACATTCCGCTGCCGCCCCCGCCACCACCGCCAATGGCCAACGTTCCGTTGACAGTGGCCGCCGCACCACTGCCACCGCCGCCGCCAACGTGGGAGGCATCGAGGCCGTTGGCGCCGCTGGCACCGTTACCGATGGCCACTGCACCATCTGTGGCGATGCTGCCTCCACCGCCACCCCCGCCACCCGCGATCCCGCTTCCGCCGCCTCCGCCGGATCCCGGCGAACCACCTTCGCCCCCTATACCTCCGGCGGCGCCATTTGTGAAGCCACTGGTGCCCCCATTGCCGGGTTCACCTCCAGCAGCGGCACCAAGTCTCCCTAAGTAGCTGCCGCCATCACCGCCACCGCCGATTTGCACGCCCTGTGCCCAGGCGGGCGTTGCCCCAGCCAGCAGTGTCGCGCCGCCGAGTCCCAGGACAGCCGCGCTCAGCACTGAGCGCGGGAAGGCCGTCCACCGTGCCGCGCGGGCCTGCTGAGCCCGGAAATTGTCGATGGCAAAGCATGGCGAAGGGGCAGAAGAAGAAGACAAGAGCGGGAGCGTCATGACACCTCACGGAATTCCGAAGACAGAAGAAGGGGGAATTCTGGGAGGCTGGATACAGCCGTACTTCAAAACAAAACAAAATGTCAGGAACAGGCGAGGTGCGCACACGCGGAGGTAGATGCCGGGTCTTCTGGCTCGGCTGGACACCAGGGGGTCGAGTGTTCGGGACCCGCCCGACCGAGGCGATCGGCCTTATCCGGAATAAGCATTTCATCGGCCCGCAGGCCGCATGCAGACTGGCGAATAAGCTTATCCGCATAAGGCGCGAACCAAAAAATAGTTTGTTTCCATAAGGCGCACTTCTAAAGTCCGTGGCTCGCGTTGACGGGGCCGTGGACGCACGCCTTCAAGCAGCAAAGAAAAGACGATGTACCAATACACAGACTTCGACCGCCAGTTCGTGCACCAGCGCGCGGCGCAATTCCGTGACCAGCTCGAGCGCTGGCAGGCCGGCAAGCTCGCCGAAGAACAGTTCCGGCCGCTGCGCCTGCAGAACGGCTGGTATGTGCAGCGCTATGCGCCGATGCTGCGCGTGGCCGTTCCTTATGGCGAACTCTCCAGCGCGCGCCTGCGCGTGCTGGCAAAGATCGCACGCGAGTACGACGCGCCCGATCCCGAGGTCTACAAGCATGCGAACGAGGTGCAAGGCAAGCTGGGCAGCGTCCGGTTGCCGACGCACTACGCGCACTTCACCACGCGCACCAACGTTCAATACAACTGGATCCCGCTGTCCAAGTCGGCCGACGTGATGGACCTGCTGGCCTCCGTCGACATGCACGGCATCCAGACCAGCGGCAACTGCATCCGCAACATCACCAGCGACGAGCTGGCCGGCATCGCGGTGGACGAGATCGCCGACCCACGTCCTTTCGCCGAGATCATGCGCCAGTGGAGCACGCTGCATCCGGAATTCGCCTTCCTGCCGCGCAAGTTCAAGATCGCCATCACCGGTGCGGTGGAGGACCGCGTTGCGACGGGTTGGTATGACGTCGGCCTGCAGCTCTACAAGAACGACGAGGGCGAACTCGGCTTCCGCGTCAAGGTGGGCGGCGGCATGGGCCGCACGCCGATCATCGGCACGGTGGTCCGCGAGTTCCTCCCGTGGCACCAGCTGATGAACTACCTGGAAGCCGTGATCCGGGTTTACAACCGATACGGCCGGCGCGACAACGCCTGGAAGGCCCGCATCAAGATCCTGGTCAAGGCCGAGGGCCAGCGCTACATCGACGACGTCGAGGCCGAATACAAGGAGGTCGTCGAGCGCGATGGCGCGCCGCACACCATTACGCAAGCCGAGCTCGACCGCGTGACCGCGAGCTTCGTGACGCCGAAGATGGCCACGCGCGTATTCCGCAGCGCGGAGGAAACCGATGCCGAGCTGCGCGCGCAGGCCGACGAGGACGTGCAGTTCGCACGCTGGCTGCAGCGCAATGTGGCCCCGCACAAGAATCCGGCACTGCGTGCCGTCACGCTGTCCTTCAAGCGCCTGGGCCAGGCGCCGGGCGACGCTTCGGCCAGCCAGCTCGAGGCCGCCGCGCAGCTTGCCGACCGCTTCAGCGCCGGCGAGGCCCGCGTCACGCACGAGCAGAACCTGCTGCTGCCGTGGGTCCATGCCGAAGACCTGCATGCGCTCTGGCTCGCCGCCCGCGAGGCCGGTTTCGCGAGCCCCAACATTCATCTGCTGACCGACATGATCTCGTGCCCCGGCGGCGACTTCTGCTCGCTGGCCAACGCGCGCTCGATCCCGATTGCCGCCGCCATCACCGAGCGCTATCAGGACCTCGACGAGCTCGACGACCTGGGTGAGATCGACCTGCACATCAGCGGCTGTATCAACTCCTGCGGCCATCATCACAGCGGCCATATCGGCATCCTCGGCGTCGACAAGGACGGCAAGGAGTGGTACCAGGTCACGCTCGGCGGCTCCGACGGCGCTGCGCGCAACGGCCCGGCCCTGCCCGGAAAGGTGGTCGGCCCGTCGTTCTCGGCGGCGGAGGTGCCCGACGTGGTCGAGGCCGTGCTCAACACCTACCGCGACCTGCGCAATGCCGGCGAGAGCTTCATCGACACGCTGCGCCGCGTCGGCATGGATCCCTTCAAGACCGCTGCCAATGGCGCGCGCTTCAAGGTCGAGGAGGCCGCATGAAAAGAACGCTCCAACTGATCGCCGCAGAGGACCATGTGGATGACGGCGACCCGAGCGTGCTGCAGCTCCCCAACGATGCCGATCCGCTGGCGATCGAAATCTGCCTCGGCGACGTGCAGCGCATCGACCTGAACTTCCCGAAATTCACCGACGGCCGCGCCTTCAGCCAGGCCTACCTGCTGCGGCGGCGCCTCGGCTTCAAAGGAGACATCCGCGCCACCGGCGACGTGTTGATCGACCAGCTGGTGCAGATGCAGCGCAGCGGATTCTCGAGCGCCGTGCTCAAGGAGGGCGTGGACGCCTCGGACGCACAACGCCAGTTCGACCGCTTCGGCGATTTCTACCAGGGCGATGCGGTGCAGCCCACGCCGCACTTTGCCGCGGCGGACTCCGAGGCCGCTTGAGAACCCTCGACATGAGCATCGACGTTCCACGCATCAACTCCGAACTCGGCCACAACGCGGAGGGCTTGGTGGACTGGGCGATCGGCCTGGGCCAGCCTGCCATCGTTACCACGAATTTCCGCCCGTTCGAGGCCGTGATCCTCCACATGGTGGCGCGCGCGAAGGCCGATATTCCCGTAGTCTGGATGGACAACGGCTACAACACCGAGGCCACCTACCGGTATGCCGACGAGGTGACGAAGCTGCTGGGTCTGGATCTGCGCATCTATCTGCCGCGCCGCTCGCGTGCGCATCGTGAGGCGGTGGAGGGCCCCACGCCGGCGCTCGACGATCCGCGCCATGCTGCATTCACGGAGGAAGTGAAGCTGGAGCCCTTTGCCCGTGCGCTGCGCGAGACAGCACCGAAGGTCTGGTTCACCGCGCTTCGGGCCACCGACACAGCCGTGCGGGCTCAAATGGACGCGGTCAGCGTCAATCCGGATGGCCTGATCAAGGTTGCTCCGCTGCTGCATTGGTCGTCCAAGGATCTGCATGCCTACTGCGAAGCGCATGGCCTGCCCAACAACTTCGACTACGTGGACCCGACCAAGGGCGAAGAGAACCGCGAGTGCGGATTGCATCTCGCGCATTGAGCGCCAAGGTTTCACCGATTCCCTGCACTGAGTATTCCACCTCGATGAACGCCAGAACCGAACACGACCTGTTGCTGCAGACTGCGCACACGCCGGCCCGCTTGTCCAATGCGCAGCTCGATGCGCTGGAAGAAGAAGCCATCTTCGTCCTGCGCGAGGTCGCCGCCTCCTTCGAGCGGCCGACTTTGCTGTTCTCGGGCGGCAAGGACTCGCTGGTGCTGCTGAAGTGCGCAGAAAAGGCCTTCGGCGCCAGCCGCTTGCCCTACCCGCTGCTGATGATCGACACCGGCCACAACTTCCCTGAGGTGACGGCCTTCCGCGACCAGCGTGCGCAGGAGCTGGGCGCCGAGCTGATCGTGCGCAGCGTCGAGGACTCGATGGCGCGCGGCACCGTACGCCTGGCGCATCCGGGCGAGTCGCGCAACGTGCACCAGTCGGTGACGCTGCTCGAGGCGATCGAGGAATTCCGCTTCGACGCGCTGATCGGCGGCGCGCGCCGCGACGAGGAGAAGGCGCGCGCCAAGGAGCGCATCTTCTCGCACCGCGACGCCTTCGGCCAATGGCAGCCCAAGGACCAGCGGCCCGAGCTCTGGACCTTGTTCAACACGCGCCTCGCACCCGGCGAGCATTTCCGCGTGTTCCCCATCTCGAACTGGACCGAGCTCGACGTCTGGCAGTACATCGAGCGCGAACAGATCGCCCTGCCCTCGCTCTACTACACGCACAAGCGCGAGGTGGTCGAGCGCCGCGGCCTCCTGGTGCCGGTGACCGAACTCACGCCGCCGCGCGATGATGAAAAGGTCGAGGTCCGCGACGTGCGTTTCCGCACCGTCGGCGACATCACCTGCACCTGCCCGGTCGACAGCCTGGCGGCCGATGCGGCCGACGTGGTGGTCGAGACGCTGGCGGCCGAGGTGAGCGAGCGCGGCGCGACGCGCATGGACGACAAGACTTCCGAGGCTTCGATGGAAAAGCGCAAGAAGGACGGCTACTTCTGATGACTGCGACGACCCCCACCTTCTCTGCGCCCGAGACCCTCCACGGCGACACCGGCACCGCCCTGCGCTTCATCACCTGCGGCAGCGTCGACGACGGCAAGAGCACGCTGATCGGCCGCCTGCTGGTCGACAGCAAGACCGTGCTCCAGGACCAGTTGGCCGGCGTGCAGCGCGGCGGCGAGACCGACCTGGCGCTCCTGACCGACGGCCTCTCGGCCGAGCGCGAACAAGGCATCACCATCGACGTCGCGTACCGCTACTTCTCCACGGCGCGGCGCAAGTTCATCATCGGCGACGCGCCGGGCCATGAGCAGTACACGCGCAACATGGTCACCGCGGCCTCCAGCGCGGACGCCGCCGTGGTGCTGATCGACGCGACCAAGCTGGACTGGGCGGCCGAGGTCGGGGATGGCGAGGTGGTGCGCCGCGAGCTGCTCCCGCAGACGCGCCGCCATACGCTGCTGTGCCACTTGCTGCGCGTGCAGTCGATCGTGTTCGCGGTCAACAAGCTGGACGCCATCGCCGATGCCGGGCTTGCCTTCGAGCGCATCTCCACCGCGCTCGCGAGCTTCGCAGAAGCCGCCGGCGTGCGGGTTGCCGCCACCGTGCCGATCTCGGCGCTGAAGGGCTGGAACGTCGCCTCGCGCCATGGCGACTGGTGCGGCTACGAAGGCCCGAGCCTCATCGAGCTGCTCGAGGATCTGCCCGTGACCCAGCAGGACGAGGCCGTGCCCTTCGCCTTCCCGGTGCAATGGGTCGAGAAGTTCTCCGGCTCGGCCGATACCTCCAAGGGCCGCCGGGTGTTCTGGGGCCGCGTGGCAAGCGGCCATGTGGAACCGGGCCAGCGTGTCGCCGTGCTGCCGGGCAACCAGACGGCCACGGTGGCGCAGGTGCTGAGCCATACGCGCCGGCCGAAGACCGTGCATGCGGGCCACAGCGCCGGCATCGTGCTCGACCGCGAGCTGGATGTGTCGCGCGGCGACTGGCTGCTGGCGCCCGGGGCCTTCGAACCGGTGCGCGAGATCACGGCCACCATTGCCTGGCTGGACGACGAGCCGCTGCTCGCAGGCCGCGTCTACTGGGCGCTGCAGGGCCACCGCTGGGTCAAGGCCAAGGTCGCACGCATCATCGACCGCGTCAACATCACGACACTGGACTCCGAGCCCGCGGACCGCCTGGAGCCCAACGCCATCGGCGACGTGGTGCTCACGCTGCAGCAGCCGCTCGCGGTGCTGCCCTTCGCGCAATCGCGCGCCCTGGGTTCGCTGGTGCTGGTCGACACCGCCTCCCACCGGACCTCGGCAGCCGTGCTCGTGCAGCCTTCGCCGGCAAGCGCCTAAAATTCCCAGTTTCCCCGATCGATCTCCAAGCCCAGCCATGACCCACGTCGTCTCCGAATCCTGTATCCGCTGCAAGTACACCGATTGCGTCGATGTGTGTCCCGTGGACTGCTTCCGCGAGGGCCCCAACATGCTGGTGATCGATCCGGACGAGTGCATCGACTGTGCGGTCTGCATCCCCGAGTGCCCGGTCAACGCGATCTACGCCGAGGAAGACCTGCCGGCCAACCAGCTCGCCTTCATCAAGCTCAACGCCGAGCTGGCCCAGGCCGACGGCTGGAAGAGCATCACCAAGCGCAAGCCCGCGCTGCCGGATGCCGACGAGTGGAAGGACAAGACCGACAAGATCGGGGAGCTGGTGCGCTGAACGCGCTGGCCGCACCCATCCAAACCGACGCGCTGGTCATCGGCGCCGGCCCGGTCGGGCTGTTCCAGGCCTTCCAGCTGGGGCTGCTCGAGATCTCCTGCCATATCGTCGACGCGCTGCCCGCCGCGGGCGGCCAGTGCGTGCAGCTGTACGGCGACAAGCCCATCTACGACATCCCGGGCATTCCGGCGACCAGCGGCAGTGGCCTGGCGGCGGCGCTGCTGCAGCAACTGGCGCCGCTGAAGCCCACCTTCCATTTCGAGCAGCAGGTCGCCACGCTTGAGCGCCAACCCGATCAGCGCCTGCTGCTTCGCACCACCACGGGCACGGGCTTTCTCGCCAGGACGGTGTTCATCGCCGCCGGCGTCGGCGCCTTCGTCCCCAAGCGCATCGCGCTCGAAGATATCCAGCGCTTCGAGGGATCGGCGCTCTTCTACCACCCGGACTCGCTGGAACGCTTCGACGGCCAGGCGGTGGTCGTCAATGGCGGCGACGACGCGGCACTGGCCACTGCGCTGGCGCTCGTGGGCCGGGCCCGCGCGGTAACGCTGGTGCATCGGCGCGACGGCTTCCAGGCCGACGAGGGGCTGGTGGCGCGCATGCGGGCTGCGGTGGCCGAAGGCGCGATGCGCTTCGCCGTGGGCCAGCCTGCGGCCTTCGACGGCCGGGCGCTGCAGATCTCGACACCCGATGCGCAGCCCCTGACCCTGCCGCTCGATGCGCTCATTGCCTGCCTCGGCATCTCGCCCCGGCTCGGGCCCATCGCCGACTGGGGGCTGGACCTGGTGCGCAAGCAAGTGCCGGTCGATACCGAGCGCTTCCAGACGCGCGAGGCGGGAGTGTTCGCGGTCGGCGACATCAACACCTACCCGGGCAAGAAGAAGCTGATCGTCTGCGGCTTCCACGAGGCCACGCTGGCGGCCTGGGGCGCCACCGGCATCGTGTTCCCCGGCAAGGCCGTGCCCCTGCAGTACACCACCACCAGCACACGCTTGCACCAACTGCTGGGCGTGGGCTGAGCCCGCGCTACCTTCCGAGACGATCATGAACGAAGCATGAAGGCATCGTTCATCAAAATCGTTGCGCCCCACCTCTATCATGATCGCCATGCAGGCGCTGAACATCGCACTTTTCCAATGGCTCGGCGCCGGCCATATCCCCGATTCACCGCTTCTCTGGTTTGCAAGCAACGTGGCGGAGCAGGCTTCGTGGGTGTGCGTAGCCCTGATGGCATGGGCCGCCTGGCGGTTGCCCGCGCAGCGGCTCTATGCACTGGCAGTGCTGGTCGCGGCCGCCGCAGCCTCCCTGCTGGCCCATGAGCTGGCGGATGCCTTCGCCATGCCGCGCCCTTTCGTCCTGGGCCTGAGCCCCGCACATATCGAGCATGGTGCCCGCGGTTCGCTGCCGAGTGCGCACGCCACCGTGATGTTCACCGTCGGCCTGGTGTTCTGCCTGCGGGCGGCGCTCAGGAAGATCGGCCTTGCAATCCTGGCAATCGCCGCCCTGACGGGCTGGGCCCGGATCTATGTGGGCGTGCATTTCCCCTTCGACATCCTGGCCGGCCTGCTGCTGGCAGGCGCCATCGCCGCGGTGTTCTGGTCGCTCCACAAGCTTGGCCGGCGATTCATCGCGCCGCTGATCACGCGCATCAGCCAGCGGGCCTAGAGCCGGGCTCAGCGCCCGCGACGGCGCCGGTTGGAGCGGCTGGTCAGCAGGCCCATCTGGCTGCGTTGCCGATCGATGCGCGCCTGCCGGCGCGCGTTCTCGCGCTCGACCACCTTGCGCTTGGTGTAGCCCGAGGCGTCGGCCCAGGCCCACCAGGCAGCGGCCAGTGCGAAGGGGATGAGCACGACCCACCAGCTCCATTGCGCGACGAAGCCGACCTCGAAGAACTTGAGGGCCACGCCAAGCAGGCCGAGGAAAAGAAACCACATGACAGAACCCCTCCGATCGTCCGGCCCGCATCAGAATGGGACCGTGCACCGCGCTACCTACAATCGCGTGGATCGACTTTAACGCACCCGCGTCATCGAACCCCATGAAAAGAACGCTTCTCGTCGCCCTCTTCGGCCTGGCCGCAACGTCCCCAGCGCTGGCCGACCTCGCACTGGCCACCTCCAAGAACTGCATGAGCTGCCATGCCGTCGACCGCAAGATCCTCGGCCCCTCCTTCAAGGAGGTCGCAGCCAAGTACAAGGACAACAAGGGCGCCGCCGACATGTTGGCGACCAAGATCGTGAAGGGCGGCTCCGGCGTCTGGGGCGCGGTGCCAATGCCCGCCAACAATCAGGTCAGCGAGGCCGAGGCCAAGAAGCTCGCGGCCTGGGTCCTGTCGACGAAGTAGCGGCGCCGGCTTCCTCAGACGGGCGGCGGCATGCCGCCGCCAGGCGTCACCACGGCTGGCGACCTCCGGTCGAAGCGGTCCTCGAGCTGGCCGATGTGAGCCGCCAAGGTGTTGTCGGTCTGGTCGGACCGTACCTTGATCATGGTCTCCAGTTGCTCCACGCGTGCCAGCAGCGCGGCATGCCGCTCGGCGTTGCGCGCCATGTGAGCGTTCTCCTGGGCTTCCAGGAAGTTGCGCAGCTCGGTAAAGCGCGAGGCCTCGGCGCGGTCGGCCAGGTCACGCTGGGCCTGCATCTCCTTCGTGTGGCGCCGCGTCTCGAGCAGCACCGTGGTCTGCAGGTAAACCACGTAGGCCACGAACAAGATGCCCAGGAGCACGGTGAGGCCCAGCATGATCAAGCCGAGCGGCGCCGTCACCTGCATGAAGCCGATCGACATCGCGGAGGGCGTGGCGAGCACGCTCCAGTTCAGGGCCGCGAGCGCCGCGATCAGCAGCACGACCACCAGCAGTACGGCTGTTCTCAGTCCCATGAAAGTGTCCCCTCAACATTCATTCGATGGACTGGTTGTAACGCATCCAGCGTCCCGCCCCTGTCGGACGGGGGCGCGGGGTGCCGGGCGTGGCGCGGTTAGTAGGCTTGCCCCAATTGCTCCAGGATGGCCGGATTCTCGAGGGTGGAGGTGTCCTGCGTGATGGCCTCGCCCTTGGCGATGCTGCGCAGCAGGCGCCGCATGATCTTGCCGCTGCGGGTCTTGGGCAGGTTCTCGCCGAAGCGGATGTCCTTGGGCTTGGCGATCGGCCCGATCTCCTTGGCCACCCAGTTGCGCAGGTCGGCTGCGATCTGCTTGGCCTCGTCTCCGCTCGGACGGCCGCGCTTGAGCACGACAAAGGCGCAGACCGCCTCGCCCGTGAGGTCGTCGGGACGGCCGACCACCGCGGCCTCGGCCACGAGGTCGGTCTTGGCGACCAGCGCCGACTCGATCTCCATGGTGCCGAGCCGGTGGCCCGAGACGTTGAGCACGTCGTCGATGCGTCCGGTGATGCGGAAGTACCCGCGGTCGGCACTGCGCACCGCGCCGTCGCCGGCGAGGTAGATGGTGCCGCCCATCTCCTCGGGGAAGTAGCTCTTCTTGAAGCGCTCGGGATCGTTCCAGATGGTGCGGATCATCGAGGGCCAGGGCCGCTTGATCACCAGCATGCCGCCGGCGCCGTTCGGAATGTCCTTGCCGGTCTCGTCGACGATCGCGGCCATGATGCCGGGCAGCGGCAGCGTGCAGGAGCCGGGCACCAGTGGCGTCGCGCCGGGCAGCGGCGTGATGACGTGGCCGCCGGTCTCGGTCTGCCAGAAGGTGTCGACAATGGGGCACTTCTCGCCACCGACGTTCCGGTGGTACCACATCCAGGCTTCGGGGTTGATCGGCTCGCCCACCGTGCCGAGGATGCGCAGCGAGGACAGGTCCCAGTTCTTCGGGTGCACCTTCTCGTCGCTGTCCGCGGCCTTGATGAGCGAGCGGATGGCGGTCGGCGCGGTGTAGAAGACCGTGACCTTGTGCTTTTCGATCATCTGCCAGAAGCGGCCCGCATGCGGGAAGGTGGGCACGCCCTCGAACACCACCTGCGTCGCGCCGGCAGCCAGCGGGCCATAGGCAACGTAGGTGTGGCCGGTGATCCAGCCGATGTCGGCGGTGCACCAGAACACGTCTTCGGGACGGATGTCGAAGGTCCAGTCCATGGTGAGCTTGGCCCACAGCAGGTAGCCGCCGGTGGCATGCTGCACGCCCTTGGGCTTGCCCGTCGAGCCCGAGGTGTAGAGGATGAAGAGCGGATGCTCGGCGCCCACCGGCTCCGGCGGGCATTCGCTGCCCTGCCCCTGGAGCACCTCGGCGAAGGTCTTGTCGCGGCCCTCGACCATGTTGCAGGCGGTCGCGGTGCGCTGGTAGACCAGCACGGTCTTGAGCGACGACTCGCAGCCGCCGAGCGCGATGGCGTCGTCGACGATCGCCTTGAGCGGCAGCTCCTTGCCACCGCGCAGCTGGAAGTTGGAGGTGATCACCGCCACCGCGCCGGCGTCGATGATGCGCTCCTGCAGCGCCTTGGCCGAGAAGCCGCCGAACACCACGCTGTGCGTCGCGCCGATGCGGGCGCAGGCCTGCATCGCGACCACGCCCTCGATGGTCATGGGCATGTAAATGATGACGCGGTCGCCCTTGCGGATGCCCTGCGCCTTCAGCGCGTTGGCGAACTGCGAGACCCGCGCCAGCAGTTCCTTGTAGGTGACCTTGGTGACCACACCGTCGTCGGCCTCGAAGACGATGGCGGTCTTGTTCTCGACCGGGGTGCCGATGTGCTTGTCCAGGCAGTTGGCCGAGGCGTTGAGCTCGCCGTCCTCGAACCACTTGTAGAAAGGCGCCCGGGATTCGTCGAGCGTGCGCGTGAAGGGCTGGGTCCACACCACGTTGGCCTTGGCCTGCCGGGCCCAGAAGCCCTCGAAGTCGTCGGCGGCCTCCTTGCACAGCGCCTCGTAGGCGGCCATGCTGTCGATGCGTGCGCCCTTCATCGCGCGGGCATCGGGCGGGAACACGCGGTTCTCGACCAGGAAGGACTCGATCGTGCTGCTCATTCTTTGCCTCCGGTATGTAGCTGGGAACTGACGGGCGCTAATGTCATCGCCCGCACTTACGGATGACTGACGCTCCCCATGTTAGCGGCTGCATCGTGACACGTCGGTGCCCCGGGGGCACTCTAGAATCGCGCGTTTCCCGCCCTCCACCCACCGGCCTGCCCACCGATGTCCAACCTCGACCCCACCCTCCAGCAACACGCCGGCAAGGCCTCGCCGCTGCGCCCCCTGCCCAACCTCATCTTCGCAAGCCGCTGGCTGCAGCTGCCGCTGTACCTGGGCCTGATCGTCGCGCAAGGCGTGTACGTGGTGCATTTCCTGGTCGAGCTGCTCCATCTCGTCGAAGCGGCCTTCGGCAGCGAGGAAGCGCTGAAGTCGCTGATTACCAGCATCGGCTATAAGACCACGGCGCCGGTCACCACGCTCAACGAGACGGTGATCATGCTGGTCGTGCTGGCGCTGATCGACGTGGTCATGATCTCCAACCTGCTGATCATGGTGATCGTCGGCGGCTACGAGACCTTCGTAAGCCGCATGAACCTCGAGGGCCACCGCGACCAGCCCGAGTGGCTGAGCCACGTGAACGCGTCGGTGCTGAAGGTCAAGCTGGCGACCGCCATCATCGGCATCAGCTCGATCCACCTGCTCAAGACCTTCATCAACGCCGACAACTACACCGATCGCGTGTTGATCGCGCAGACGGTGATCCATATCGCCTTCCTGCTGTCGGCGATGGCGATCGCGTTCACCGACCGGCTGATGGCACCGCCGCCCTCCGCCGGTCATTGAGACGGCGGGCATCTTCGCCGCGCTGATTCGCTCCTACCCCTTGCCCAAAGGAGGCCGTCCGAACAGGGTCGAGGCGTTGCTGATCGGCCCCAGCTCCGCAGCGGCCTGGAGCAAGCCGGGCGCGAGTTCGTGCATTCGCGCTGCGCTCAACCGCAAGCGTGGACCGGCGATGCTGATGACACCAATCGCTTCCCTGCGCCTTACGACCGGGGCGGCCATCGCGCTCATGCCGGGCGCGAAGACCTCGTCGATCATCGCGTATCCACGCACCCGCGCAGCATGTAGAGAACCGAGCAACGCCTTGATGGTTGTCGGCGCCTTCGGGCCGTAGTCGTCCGGGAGGCCGAAGCCCTGGCGCGACACCAGTTCGAGCGCGCGCTCGTCACTCAGTGTCATCAGCCAGGCATGGCCCGAGGCGGTGCAGGACAGGCGTGCATCCATTCCCATGTCCGGGTCGTAACGCAGGCCGGCTTGCCGCATCCCCTGCGCCTTCGCCACCCACGTGAGGCGGTCGTCGTCGACGATGGACAACCGCACCAGCTCGCCCGAAGACTGCGCCAGCCGCTCAAGCAAGGGCTCGGCAATATCGACGATGCCGGCACTGCTGAGAAACCCCAGCCCCAGCGAAACGATCTTGGTCGTGAGCACGTAGTCGCCCTGCGCCCGAGCTTGACGAACATAGCCGTGCCGCTGCAAGTCCACCAACAGTCTGTGGCAGGCGCTGAGCGGGATGTCCAACTCCGAAGACAAGGACGAAAGCGGAACGCCTTCCGGGTAGCGGGTGAGGTGCTCCAGCACGCCCAGGCAACGATCGATCGCAGTGCTCATCTCACTATACGGAATAGTTTTCCAGCCCGGAAAGACTTTCCCTATTGGGAGAAAGAATCGGAGCGAAGGCGGATTTTGCACTCCCCAGACCTGCCAGGAGATTCACTGTATGCGCAAGACCCTGCCAAAGGCCGATGCACCATGAGCGGCGCCCTCTTTGTTTTGAACGGCCCCAACCTCAATCTGTTGGGAGTGCGGGAGCCGCATCTCTACGGCGCGACCACGCTTGCCCAGGTCGAGCAGCTATGCCGCCGAGTCGCGCAAGAACTCGGCTTCGAGTGCGAGTTCCGCCAAACCAATCACGAAGGCGTCATGGTCGACTGGGTGCAAGAGGCGCGCGAGCGCGCCGTGGGCATCGTCATCAATCCGGCCGGACTGTCGTTTCGCTCCATCCCGCTGCTGGACGCGCTCAAGACGGTGGAGCAGCCGATCGCCGAGGTGCACGTAACTAACATCCACCGGCGCGATCCGCTCTACCAGCATTCGCTGGTCTCGCTCGCAGCCACCGGCGTGATCTGCGGCTTCGGCGCCGCAGGGTACGAACTGGCCATCCGTGCGGTGGCGAGCCGGCTCGCTCCAGCCGCCGGCTGACAATTCCGGCTGTTCCGATCCACAGACGACAAGGAGACCACAATGACACGTCCGATCCACCGCCGCATACTGCTGGGCGCAGGCGCCACGCTGGCCGCGGGAGCCGTCCTGCCCGCCTGGGGTCAAGCCGCACCGAAGACACTGCGCTTCGCCGCCGTGTTCTCGGACAAGGACATCCGTGCCGACATGATGAAGATGTTGGCCAAGGACATCGAACCCGATTTCAAGCTCGAGCTGCACCTGAACTCAACGCTGTTCCGCCAGGGTACGGAACTCGTCGCCCTGCAGCGCGACAACCTCGAGATGGGCAACATCGCCCCGCAGGACATCGCCAAGCAGGTGCCGGCATGGTCCGTGCTGACGTCGGCCTACCTGTTCCGGGACCCCAGCCACCTGAACAGCTTCTTCGCCAGCGACCTGGGTGCCCAGATGAAGAAGATGGTGGAAGACCAGGTAAAGGTCAAAATCCTCGGCCCGACCTTCTTCGGCACCCGCCACGTCGGCCTGAAGCCCAAGAAGAAGATCAACACCCCCGCCGATCTCGCCGGCATGAAGCTGCGCATGCCCCCTGGGGATGCATGGCAGCTCCTGGGTCGCTCGCTGGGCGCCAACCCTACGCCCATGGCCTACGCCGAAACCTACACGGGCCTGCAGACGGGCGCGGTCGACGGACAGGACAACCCGCTGCCCAATGTGCAGAACATGAAGTTCAACGAAGTGATGTCGCAGATCGTGCTGACGTCCCATCTCGTCGGCTTCGACCTCTTGACCCTGAACATGAAGGTCTGGCAGGGCATGGCGCCGGCAAGGCAGCGTGCCTTCCAGGAGGCGGCCGACAAGGCGATCGCCTGGAGCACGGCGGAGCACCAGAAGCGCGAGGCCGAACTGGCCGAGGGCTTCCGCAAGCAGGGCCTGGATGTCTACGTCCCCAGCATCAGTGCCTTCCGCGAGCATGCCCAGAAGGTGTACCTCGCCTCGGACGAGGCCAAGCAGTGGCCCGCGGGCATGCTCGACAAGATCAATGCAATGAAGTGAGCAGGCGCGTGCTGTCTCACCTGCTGGGGCGGCTGCACCGCTTCGCCGAAGCGGTGGCCGCCCTCATCCTGGCGATGATCTTCATCGCCTTCATCCTGCAGATCGTGCTGCGGTACGCATTCAACTGGCCAGTCGGCTGGACCACCGAGTTGTCGCTGGCCGGATGGCTTTGGCTGGTGCTCTGGGGCGCCGCCTTCGTGCTGAAGGATGACGAGGAGATCCGCATCGACTTCATCGCGGGCCGCGCGGGTCCGATGGGACGCCGCGTCATGGGCGTCATCGGGGCAGCGAGCATCATTGCACTGTTCGGCATGTCGCTGCCCGCATCGTGGTCGTACGTGACTTTCATGAAGGTGGAGAAGAGCTCCTACCTCGGCGTGCGGATGGACTTCATGTATTCCATCTACATCGTCTTCGCAATCGCCGTGATCCTGCGCAGCGCCCGCCACCTGGTGCGACTGCTTCGCGGCAAGGAGCCGGCACGGCCCGATCCCTCCACTTCCAGCTCTGCCCTGTGAACTTCACCAGTCCGTTTTCGCTGGCGCTCGCCACCATCGTGGGACTCAGCTTCCTGGGCGTCCCGGTGGGCCATGCCATGATCGGCGGCTCCGTCCTGTACCTTTATCTGAAGGGGATGGACATGGGGGCAGCCGCAGAGCAGCTCCTGAACGGCACCTATTCGAGCTTCCTGTTGCTGGCCATCCCGTTGTTCATCCTGGCGGCCACGATCATGAGTTCCGGCAGCATCCTGGACCGGCTGCTGCGCTTCTGCAACGCGATCGTAGGGCGCTTTCCCGGCGGGCTGGCGCAGGTGAACGTCCTGCAAAGCGTCGTGTTCGCCAGCATGTCGGGCTCTGCCCTGGCCGACGCCGCCGGCTCAGGCAAGCTGATGCAGGCCATGATGACGAAGGACGGCAAGTACACCCCCGGTTTCGCCGCGGCTCTGAGCGCCGTGTCTTCCGTCATCGGGCCGATCCTGCCGCCTTCGATCCCGCTGGTGCTGTACGCGCTCGTGTCCGGCACGTCCATCGGCTATCTCTTCATTGGCGGCGTGCTGCCGGGGCTCCTGCTGGGCGGCGTGCAGATGGCGCTCATCTACGTGCTCGCGAAACGCAGGCGCTTCCCGGTCGAACCCAAGGTCCCGCTGCGCGAGATGCCTCGCATCACGCGCGAAGCCTTCCCGGCGCTGATGCTGCCGGTCATCCTTTTAGGCTGCCTGTACAGCGGCATCACCACGCCCACGGAGGCCGCGGGAGTGGCGGCGGCCTATGCGTTGCTGATCTCGGCGGCGCTGTACCGCAGCATGCGTTGGGCTGACCTCTACCAATCGCTGCTGTCCAGCGCACGCATGAGCATCTCCATCGGCATGCTGATCGCCGGCGCCCTGGTGTTCAACTACGTCATCACGTCCGAGAACATCCCGGCCAGCCTCAGTGCCTTGTTGAAGGGCCTCGACCTGTCGCCGCTGGCCTATCTGTTGCTGGTCAACCTGATCCTGTTGGTGCTGGGTGCCTTCCTCGAAGGTTCCACCATCATCCTCGTCATGCTGCCCGTGCTGCTGCCGACTGCCACCGCGCTGGGGATCGATCCCGTGCACTTCGGCGTCATGGCCGTGCTGAACATCATGATCGGGCTGGTCACGCCACCCTATGGTCTGCTGCTGTTCATGATGACCAGGATCGCCAACGTGCCGTTGCATGAACTGCTGCGCGAAGCCTTCCCGTTCCTGATGGTGATGCTGGGCGCGCTCGCCATCGTCACTCTGTGGCCCGATCTGGTGCTCTTCCTGCCGCGGCTGGCGGGATATACGGGCTAAGGGCACCGGACCCGGCCGCGGCAGGGCCTCAGCGCCCCGTCATCTTCTCCGGCACCACCCACTGGTCGAACTGCTCGGCCGTCACATGGCCCGAGGCGATCGCCGCCTCGCGCAGGCTGCTGCCTTCCTTGTGCGCCTTCTTCGCAATGAAGGCCGCCTTGTCGTAGCCGATGTGGGTGTTGAGTGCCGTCACCAGCATCAGCGAACGCTGCACCAGTTCCGTGATCCGCTCGCGATTGGGCTCGATGCCGACCGCGCAGTGGTCGTTGAAGCTGCGCATGCCATCGGCCAGGAGCCGCACGCTCTGCAGGAAGTTGTGCGCCACCATCGGCCGGAACACGTTGAGCTCGAAGTTGCCCGAAGCGCCGCCGATGTTGATCGCGACGTCGTTGCCGAACACCTGCGCAGCCAGCATGGTGACCGCCTCGCTCTGCGTCGGATTGACCTTCCCGGGCATGATCGACGAGCCCGGCTCGTTCTCCGGGATGCTCAGTTCGCCGATGCCGCTGCGCGGTCCGCTGGCGAGCCAGCGCACATCGTTGGCGATCTTGTTCATGCTCGCTGCCAGCGTCTTGAGCGCCCCGTGCGCGTGCACCAGGGCATCGACCGAGGCCATGGCCTCGAACTTGTTGGGCGCGGTGACGAAAGGCAGGCCGGTGAGCTTCGCAAGCTCGGCGGCCACCTGCTCGGCATAGCCCTGGGGCGCATTGAGCCCGGTGCCGACCGCAGTGCCACCCAGCGCCAGCTCGCACAGATGCGGCAGCGCGGCCCGCACATGGGCTTCGCCGTGAGCCAGCTGGGCCACGTAGCCCGAGAACTCCTGGCCCAGCGTGAGCGGCGTTGCGTCCTGCAGGTGGGTACGCCCGATCTTCACGATGTCGGCGAACGCCTCGGACTTCTTCTGCAGAGTCTCGCGCAGCTGTGCGATGGCCGGGAGCAGCCGGTGCGTGAGCGCCTCGACCGCTGCCACATGCATGGCCGTCGGGAAGACGTCGTTGGATGACTGGCTGCGGTTCACGTCGTCGTTGGGATGCACCAGCCGCCCTTCCCCGCGCTCGCCGCCCAGCAGCTCGCTGGCGCGGTTGGCCAGCACCTCGTTCACGTTCATGTTGGTCTGCGTGCCGGAGCCGGTCTGCCAGACGACCAGCGGAAACTCCTCGGCGTGCTGCCCCGCGATGACCTCGTCGGACGCGGCGGCGATGGCCTGCGTCTTCTTCTCGTCCTGCAGGCCCAACGCGTGGTTCACCACCGCCGAAGCGCGCTTGACCTGCGCCAGCGCCTTGATGATCTCGCGCGGCTGCCGCTCGCCCGAGATGTCGAAGTTCTGCAGCGAGCGCTGCGTCTGCGCCCCCCACAGCTTGTCGGCCGGCACCTCGATGGGGCCGAAGGTGTCGCGTTCGATGCGGGTCTGGGTGGATATCGCCATGAAAAAAGCTCCGCTGTCAAAATGGAGGGCGCACCTGGCGCACCAGGGCAATCGCCCAGTATCGTTGCAAACAAGAATGGCTCGCATTGAGCGAGTGCTTTCCCCTCCCACGGACACAGCCATGACCATCATCCAGCAAGCCGACCTGATCGAATCGGTTGCCGCCGCGCTCCAGTACATCAGCTACTACCACCCGACTGACTACATCGCCCACCTGGCGCGCGCCTACGAGCGCGAGCAGAGCCCTGCAGCCAAGGACGCAATGGCGCAGATCCTCACCAACAGCAAGATGAGCGCCACCGGCCAGCGGCCGATCTGCCAGGACACGGGCATCGTCAACGTGTTCCTCAAGGTCGGCATGGAGGTGCGCTGGGGCGGCTTCACCGGCAGCCTTGACGACGCCATCAACGAAGGCGTGCGCCGCGGCTACAACCACCCCGACAACATGCTGCGCGCCTCGGTGGTCGCCGATCCGCAGTTCGACCGCAAGAACACCAAGGACAACACGCCGGCGGTGATCTTCACCGAGATCGTGCCCGGCAACACCGTCGAGGTCACGGTGGCCGCCAAGGGCGGCGGCAGCGAGAACAAGAGCAAGCTGGTGATGCTGAACCCCGGCGACAGCGTGGTCGACTGGGTGCTCAAGACCGTGCCGACCATGGGCGCCGGCTGGTGCCCGCCGGGCATGCTGGGCATCGGCATCGGCGGCACGGCCGAGAAGGCCGCCCTGCTCGCCAAGGAAAGCTTGATGGACGACCTCGACATGCACGAGCTGCTGGCCAAGAAGCGCTCGGGCGCAGAGCTCAGCAAGGTGGAGGCACTGCGCGTCGAGCTCTACGAGAAGGTCAATGCACTGGGCATCGGCGCGCAGGGACTGGGCGGCCTGGCCACGGTGCTGGACGTCAAGATCAAGATGTACCCGACGCACGCGGCCAGCAAGCCGGTGGCGATGATCCCGAACTGCGCGGCCACGCGCCACGCGCATTTCGTGCTCGACGGCTCGGGGCCGGTCTACCTGGAGGCGCCGTCGCTGGACCTCTGGCCCAAGATCGACTGGGCTCCCGACTACAACAAGAGCAAGCGTGTGGACCTCGACAAGCTCACGCCGGCCGAGGTCGCGAGCTGGAAGCCGGGCGACACGCTGCTGCTCAACGGGAAGATGCTCACCGGCCGCGACGCAGCGCACAAGCGCATCGCCGACATGCTGGCCAAGGGCGAGAAGCTACCGGTGGACTTCACCAACCGCGTGATCTACTACGTGGGGCCGGTCGATCCGGTCAAGGACGAGGCCGTGGGCCCCGCCGGCCCGACCACCGCCACGCGCATGGACGGCTTCACGGAGATGATGCTCGCGAAGACCGGGCTGATCGCGATGATCGGCAAGGCCGAGCGCGGCCCGGTCGCCATCGAGGCAATCCAGAAGCACAAGAGCGCCTACCTGATGGCCGTGGGCGGCGCCGCGTACCTGGTGAGCAAGGCGATCAAGACCGCCAAGGTGGTGGGCTTCGCCGACCTCGGCATGGAAGCGATCTACGAGTTCGACGTGGTCGACATGCCGGTGACGGTGGCGGTGGACGCCGGCGGCACCAGCGCCCACATCACCGGCCCGGCCGAATGGCAGAAGCGCATCGCCAGCGGCGAGTTCAAGACCATCATGATGGAAGCGGCTTGAGCATTCCGGGTGCTCTTTCCGATCGTCCGATCGGCGTCTTCGACAGCGGCATCGGCGGCCTCAGCGTGCTCAATGCGCTGCGCGACGCATTGCCGCACGAACGCTTCGCGTACTTCGCCGACACGGCCCATGCGCCGTACGGCGAGCGCGGCGACGCCTACGTCGCGCAGCGCACAGGCACGGTGGCGCGCTACCTGTGCGAGCGGCATGGCATCAAGGCGCTGGTGGTCGCCTGCAACACCGCGACCGCAGCGGCCATCCACGAACTGCGCGCCGAGCACCCGGGCCTCCCGGTCGTGGGCGTCGAGCCGGCCCTCAAGCCCGCAGTGGCCGCCAGCAGGACCGGCCGCATTGCCGTGCTCGCGACCCGCGTGACGGTGGAGAGCCGCAAGTTCGAGGCGCTGCACGCCTCGCTGGCCGGACAGGCGGACTTCCGCATCATCCCCTGCGACGGCCTGGCGGGCGCCATCGAGCGCGGCGACGGCGCCGGCATCGCGGCGTTGAGCGAGCGCTATTTGCGTCAAGCCGGCAGCTTCGGCATTGCGCCCGGCCAGATCGACACGCTGGTGCTGGGCTGCACCCACTACCCCTTCATCGCGGCCGAGCTGCGTCGCCATTGCGGCGAGGCGGTGCGCTTCATCGACACCGGCGCACCGGTCGCGCTGCAGACGCAGCGGCTGCTGGCGCAGACCGGGCAGCTGGCCACGGAAGGCGAAGGCGCCGTGGCGCTCCTGAGCAGTGCCGCGCCCGAAGCACTCGATGCCGCAGCGGCGCGCTGGCTTGCGCGGCCGGCCGCGCCTGCAGCCCAGGCCGGCGCCTGACCCCGCGGCGCGCGCATGCCTCGACGACTACTCGTTGGCTTCCTGCTGGCCCTGCTGAGCGCCGTTGGCCACGCGGCCTGCGACACCGGTCTCGCGGAGCGCATGCATGCCAAGCTGCACGCCAAGCGGGCTTTGGACCACGAACGTGCCATGTGCCAGCCCTGGCGCGGCTTTGCGGGCCGCTTCATCGTCGTGCTGCCGCTGCCGCGCCCTTCCACCGCCCCAGGCGTCACGCAGTTCGATCTGGACGTGCTGGTGGTGCAGCAGGCCGACAACGGCAATACCGAGCGCGCTACAGTCGTCAGCCGGTTGTTCGAGCCCGCGGCGATGAGCGAGGATGCCGTTCGCGTCGGCCAGATCAAGGTCGACACGGCGCGCTACACGCTCGCCAGCGACGCGCGCGCATTCGGCCTGCGCATCGTCCGCCAGGGCTCGTCGCGCGTGAATCCCTACTCGAACGAGACGCTGACGCTATACGTCCCGCGCGGGCCCAGGCTCGCCAAGGTGCTCGACGGGCTCGAGGTGGCGCTGGAGCGCGGCGAGTGGGATGCCAACTGCGCCGGCAATTTCGAGACCGTGCGCGGCAACCTGTCGATCGCTCGCGACACGAGCAACGGCTACGCCGACCTGCTGCTGCGCCAGACCCGCACCGAGACCCGCTCCAGTGCGCAAGGCGACGAATGCGTGACGCAGGAGCGCCCGGCGAAGTTCTCGTCGAGGATGCTGCGCTACGACGGGACGACCTACCGCGCCGCCAACAGCCCCGCCGCCGACTGAGGAGCCTCCCCGCGCAGCGCCGCCGCCCGGCCGCGCCGCATGTCGATGGGCAGCAACAGGAGCAGCCCCCCGATGAAAAGCACGCTGGTCGCCAGGATCGCGATGCGCTGGTTGCCACCGGTCGCCCAGGTGATGGCGCCGTAGCTCAGCGGACCGATGATCGCGGCCAGCCGCGTGGCAAAGCTCCACAGGCCGAAGAACTCCGCCAGCTGCTGCGGCGGCGCGAGCACGCCCGTCATGGCGCGCCCGGCCGACTGGCTCGAGCCCATGGCCAGGCCGGCGATGGTTGCAGCCCACCAGAACCCGCCCTTGGTCGTGACCGAGGCGGCAATGACGCACACCGCGATCCACGCCAGCAGCGCGCCGGAAAGCGCGCGCCGGTGGCCGATGCGATCCTGCAGATAGCCGAAGCCGAAGGCGCCGAGCGCCGCCGCGATGTTGAGGACGAAGATCAGCACCATCGTCTCGCTCGGGACGAAGCCGATCACCTGCTCCGCATAGATCGCCGCGAGCGTAATCGCCACCGCCACGCCGCCCTGGTAGCAGACGGTGCAGGCCAGCAGCCACATGAAGTCGCGGTAGGCGCGCGCCTTGCGGAAGGTGTCGCCCAACTGCTGCCAGGCGCTGCGACTGTCCGCCGCCGCCTGTGGCTGCGCGCGCTCGGGCAGCAGTGCAAAGGTGGCGCATGCGGCGAGACCGTAAATCGCCGCCGTGATCAGCATCGTGACCGGCACAAAGTGCGCAGCGGGCAGCCCTTTCGCCTGGGCCGACAGCACATAGGCCAGGCACAGCCCGAGCGCAAGCATGCCGCCGATGTAGCCGAAGCCCCAGCCCCAGCCGCTGACCTTGCCCATGCCTTCGGCCGTCGCGAGCTCCGGCAGGAAGGCGCCGGTCAGCGACTCGCCGTAGGAGTAGAAGGTGTTGGAGAGTACCACCAGGCCCATCGCCAGCGCGACTGCGAACGGGCCGCTGAACCTGGGCGTGATCGCCAGCGCCACGGTGCCGAGCACGCAGCCGGCGGTGACGATCGCCAGCACCATTTTCTTCGCCGCATGGAGGTCGGCCCAGGCGCCGATGGCCGGCATGCTCAGCATCACGATCGCGTAGGAGATGCTCAACGCGACCGTCCAGGCGAACGGGCCCCAAGGCGCCCCCTTGGCGATTCCGCCGACGAAATAGGCAGCGAACACCGCCGTGATCACGACAGTCGTGTAGCCCGAGTTGGCGAAGTCGTACATGGCCCAGCCGAAGACTTCGCGCTTACGCACGCCGGGACGAAGGGCAGACTGGGAAAAAAGGGCCAAGCGACTCTCCTCGAACAGAAGGTCGCCGAGCATAGCGGAGCGGCTTGACCGCCCCGTGGCTGGGACTCCAGCGCCTTCCGCTCAGTGCAGGTGGCGCGGGCGGCGTCCGCCGCCATGGCTGCCGCTGCCGGAGCCACCTGTGCCGCCACGCGGTCGCTTGCCGATCTCGAGGGAGTTCACCAGCGCGTCGAAGCGATCGCCGAAAAGCTTGTCGATTTCCGCCACGACGCCGCCGAGTTCGGCACCATCGAAGTGGCGCTCCATGAGATTCACCACATCCTCGACCAGGAGGTCGCGCTGCACCTGCATGATCGCGGCCGGGTTGGGGCCGATGAAGAGCATGAGGAAGTCATCGCGGGACTCTTCCTCGGGATCGCCCTCCTCCTCATCGAAGTCGGTGTCGTAGAAGGTGACCTCGATCGCAGCGCCCTGCTCGGCCAGCTCGTTGAGAGCCATGCACATTTCGTCGAGGGCCTGTCGAAAATCCTCGTCGCCGGCCACGGTCCAGCAGATCTGGAGCATGTGGTCCTTCTGCTCGAAGCGGATTCCCGGCTCCTCTTCATAGACACTGTTCGCGCCATCGGCCAGCGAGCGGGCACCGGCGTATTTCCAGAGGGGTTTCAGAGCTTCCTGAATTTGCTCGAAGCTCACATCGGAGCGAAGCGGCACATCGCCGTGGACGTGGATTTCGAACGGAGCGTTGTAGCGAGGCATGTCATGCTCCCTTGTGATGTGGTGGTGCCCGGAACCGGGATCGAACCGGTATGCCCCTTATGCAGGAAGCGGCGGATTTTAAGTCCGATGTGTCTACCAATTTCACCATCCGGGCGTCCGGTTGGATATGGACGATACCCGAAACAAAACAGCCCCGACAACGACGGTTGGAGGGGCTGTCTGATCGATACGGCTGGAGGGTGGAGGCGCGACCCGGAGTCGAACCGGGCTAGACGGATTTGCAATCCGTTGCATAACCGCTTTGCTATCGCGCCATGCGTTCAATCGTCGTTTTCTTCTTGGTCAGAACTCGCGAAAAAAAGGGAAGCTTGAAGCTTCCCTTTTTGAAAACTGGAGCGGGAAAAGAGTCTCGAACTCTCGACCTCAACCTTGGCAAGGTTGCGCTCTACCAACTGAGCTATTCCCGCGTTTCAAGCCTTCAATTATAGGGCATTTTCCGGAGGTCCCGCAAGACCGCCGCTCAATGCTTGATCGAGCCTTCCGCAGGCTGCGGGGCGCGCTGCTTCGCCTGCTCGGCCATGGCCGCGGCCGAAGCCGCGACCTCCTCGTCGGACAACGGCGTGGGCTGCTTCTCCAGCGCAATCTCGAGCACCTTGTCGATCCACTTCACCGGCACGATCTCGAGGCCGTTCTTCACGTTCTCGGGAATGTCCTGCAGGTCCTTGGCGTTCTCTTCCGGAATCAGCACCGTCTTGATACCGCCGCGCAGGGCAGCCAGCAGCTTCTCCTTCAGCCCGCCGATCGCCGTGACTTCGCCGCGCAGCGTGATCTCGCCGGTCATCGCGACATCGGCACGCACCGGAATGCCGGTGAGCGCGGACACGAAGGCGGTCGTCATCGCGGCGCCTGCGCTCGGGCCGTCCTTGGGCGTGGCGCCATCGGGCACATGGATGTGGATGTCGCGCTTCTCGAACACCTCGTCCTTGATGCCGAGCCGCCGCGCCCGGCTGCGCACCACGGTGCGTGCGGCCTCGACCGACTCTTTCATCACGTCGCCGAGCGAACCGGTTCGGCTGATCACGCCCTTGCCGGGCATCGTCACTGCCTCGATCGTGAGCAGGTCGCCACCCACCTCGGTCCACGCAAGGCCGACCACCTGGCCCACCTGATTCTGCTTCTCGGCCAGACCGAAGGTGTACTTGCGCACGCCGAGGAAGTCGTTGAGGTTCTGTCCCTCCACCACCACCTTGGGCGTCATCTTCTTGAGCAGCAGGCCCTTGACCGTCTTGCGGCAGATCTTGGAAAGCTCGCGCTCGAGCGAGCGCACGCCGGCCTCACGGGTGTAGTAACGCACGATGTCGCGCACGGCCTCTTCGGTGATCAGGAGCTCTTCCTCCTTCACGCCGTTGTTCTTCATCTGCTTGGGCAGCAGGTACTTGAGCGCAATGTGCGTCTTCTCGTCCTCGGTGTAGCCCGCCAGGCGGATCACTTCCATCCGGTCCAGCAGCGCCGGCGGGATGTTCATCGAGTTCGAGGTGGCGACGAACATCACGTCGGAGAGGTCGAAGTCCACCTCGACGTAGTGGTCGCCGAAGGTGTGGTTCTGCTCGGGATCGAGTACCTCGAGCAGCGCGCTCGACGGATCGCCGCGGAAGTCGGTGCCCAGCTTGTCGATCTCGTCGAGCAGGAACAGCGGATTGCGCGTCCCCACCTTGTTCAGGCTCTGCAGCACCTTGCCCGGCAGCGCGCCGATGTAGGTGCGGCGGTGCCCGCGGATCTCAGCCTCGTCTCGCATGCCGCCAAGCGCCATGCGGGTGTACTTGCGACCGGTCGCCTTGGCGATCGACTGGCCCAGCGAAGTCTTCCCCACGCCCGGCGGGCCCACGAGGCACAGGATGGGCGCCTTCACCTTGTCGACGCGTTGCTGCACGGCAAGATATTCGAGGATGCGGTCCTTGACCTTCTCCAGGCCGTAGTGGTCCTCGTTGAGCACCTCTTCGGCGTGCGCGAGGTCGTGCTTGATCTTGGTCTTCTTGCTCCAGGGCAGGCCGATCAGCACGTCGATGTAATTGCGCACCACCGTGGCCTCGGCCGACATCGGCGACATCAGCTTGAGCTTCTTGAGCTCGCCCTCGGCCTTCTTGAGCGCTTCCTTGGGCATCTTGGCGAGCTTGATCTTCTTCTCGATCTCCTCGATGTCCGCGCCCTCTTCGCCTTCGCCCAGTTCCTTCTGGATCGCCTTGACCTGCTCGTTCAGGTAGAAGTCCCGTTGGTTCTTCTCCATCTGGCGCTTCACGCGGCCGCGGATTTTCTTGTCGACGTTGAGGATGTCGACCTCGCGCTCCAGCTGACCATACAGGTTCTCCAGCCGCGACTTGATGTCGTCCAGGTCGAGCACCGCCTGCTTGTTGTCGAGCTTGAGCGGCAGGTGGGCGGCTATGGTGTCGGCCAGGCGGCCCGGGTCGTCGATGCTCGAGATCGAGGTCAGGATCTCGGGCGGGATCTTCTTGTTGAGCTTGACGTACTGGTCGAACTGCTGCATCACCGCGCGGCGCAGCGCCTCGACCTCGGTGCCCTTCTGCGCCGCGGCCTCAGGCGCTTCCACCGGCGTCACATTGGCGGAGAAATGGGTCTCGCCGTCGTCGATGCGGTTGACGCGCGCACGCTGCTGGCCTTCGACCAGCACCTTCACGGTGCCGTCGGGCAGCTTGAGCATCTGCAGGATGGTCGAGATACAGCCCACTTCGAACATGTCCTCGACCGAGGGCTCGTCCTTGGCGGCAGCTTTCTGGGCCACCAGCATGATCCGGCGCTCCGCTTCCATCGCGAGCTCCAGCGCCTTGATGCTCTTGGGGCGGCCAACGAAGAGCGGGATCACCATGTGGGGGAAGACGACCACGTCGCGCAGCGGCAGCAGCGGCAGGTCGATCTCGGTGGCAGGCAGGGGGGTATGACCGGACATGGAAATCCTTTGGTTGATCATGGAAAGATGGTCGGCCGCGCGCGCTTTTCAAGCCCGCGGGCACGGTAATCGCCGAAGACGCCGGTCGCCGGTATGGGAGGGGCCGGCCTGAAAGTCACTCAGTCAGGCCTTCTTGGCCGCCTCGCGATACACGAGGAGCGGTGGCTTGTTTTCGTCGATTGTGGATTCTTCGACCACGACCTTGTCGACATTGGTGGCATTCGGCAGCTCGAACATGGTGTCGATCAGCGACTGCTCCAGGATCGAGCGCAGTCCCCGGGCACCGGTCTTGCGGGCCAGCGCCTTGCGTGCGATCGCCTTGAGGGCCGCCGGTCGGATCTCCAGGTCGACCCCTTCCATCTGCAGCAGCTTGGTGAATTGCTTCACCACCGCGTTCTTCGGCTCGGTCAGGATCTGCACCAACGCGTCCTCGCTGAGCTCGGCGAGCGAGGCAACGACCGGCATGCGGCCGACCAGCTCCGGAATCAGGCCGAACTTGATCAGGTCCTCGGGCTCCACCTCGCGGAACACCTCGGTCAGGCTGCGCTGCTGCTTGCTCTTGACCGAGGCGCCGAAGCCGATGCCCGAAGCCTCGGTGCGGTTTTCGATCACTTTCTCGAGCCCGGCGAAGGCTCCGCCGCAGATGAACAGGATGTTGGTCGTGTCGATCTGCAGGAAGTCCTGGTTGGGGTGCTTGCGGCCGCCCTGCGGCGGCACGCTGGCCATGGTGCCTTCGATCAGCTTGAGGAGCGCCTGCTGCACGCCCTCGCCCGACACGTCGCGGGTGATCGAGGGGTTGTCGGACTTGCGGGAGATCTTGTCGATCTCGTCGATGTAGACGATGCCGCGCTGGGCGCGCTCCACCTCGTAGTTGCAGCTCTGCAGCAGCTTCTGGATGATGTTCTCGACGTCCTCGCCCACGTAGCCGGCTTCGGTCAGCGTAGTGGCGTCGGCCATCACGAAGGGAACGTCCAGCATGCGCGCCAGGGTCTGGGCCAATAGGGTCTTGCCCGAGCCGGTGGGGCCGATCAGCAGGATGTTGCTCTTGCTGAGCTCGACGTCGTCACCCTTGGCCTTGTCCTTGTGGCGCAGGCGCTTGTAGTGGTTGTAGACCGCCACCGAGAGCATGCGCTTGGCAGGTTCCTGGCCGATCACGTAGTTGTCGAGGTTGGCCTTGATCTCCAGCGGAGTCGGCAGGTCGCTGCGCGCTTCCCGCGATTCGTCGCCCGCGGGCAGCTCGTCGCGGATGATCTCGTTACAGAGATCGATGCACTCGTCACAGATGAAAACCGACGGACCGGCGATCAGCTTCTTGACCTCGTGCTGGCTCTTCCCGCAGAACGAGCAATAGAGCGTTTTTTCGCTGGAAGAGCCTTTTTTCTCGGCCATGGACAGGTGCCTCGTAACGGGGGTTTAACAATGATAGCGAAGAAGGAAGACCCTCGGCCCATCCCCGATCCGAACAAAAACGGCGTTTTCCGTGCGGAAAACGCCGTTTGTCGCCGGGGCGCCGCAGCGCTGTACGCGTCAGCTGCGCTTGGCGATCACCTGGTCGACCAGCCCGTAGTCCTTGGCCTCGTCGGCCGTCAGGAAGTAATCGCGTTCGGTGTCGCGGGCAATCTTGTCCAGGGGCTGGCCGGTACGCTCGGCAAGGATGCGGTTCATCTGCTCGCGAGTCTTCAGGATGTCGCGGGCGTGGATCTCGATGTCCGTGGCCTGGCCGCGGGCGCCGCCGAGCACCTGGTGGATCATGATCTTGGAGTTGGGCAGCGAGAAGCGCTTGCCCTTCTCGCCGGCCGCCAGCAGGAAGGCGCCCATGCTGGCAGCGAAGCCAACGCACAGGGTCGACACGGCCGGCTTGATGAACTGCATGGTGTCGTAGATCGCCATGCCCGCGCTCACGCTGCCGCCGGGCGAATTGATGTAGAACGAAATGTCCTTGTCCGGGTTCTCGCTCTCCAGGAAGAGCAGCTGCGCCACCACCAGGTTGGCGGTCTGGTCGTTGACCTCGCCCACCAGGAAGATCACCCGCTCCTTGAGCAGCCGCGAATAGATGTCGTAGGAACGCTCGCCGCGGCCCGATTGCTCGATGACCATCGGGATCATGCCGAGGCCTTGAATTTCCTGTGCGCTCATGTGTGCTCTCCAGAGAGGTTTGTACTGTACCCAGACGACATGGGGCCCATGCCTCGAAAGCACAAGCCCCCGGCAATGGCCGGCTGCGATCAGCCCTGCTGGGCCATCAGTTCGTCGAAGGACACCGACTTCGCGTTGACCTTGGCCTTGCCCAGCACGAAATCGGTCACGTTGTTCTCGATCACCACCGCCTCGACCTCGGCCAGGCGGCGGTTGTCGCTGAAGTACCAGCGCACCACGTCGGCCGGCTTCTCGTAGCTGGCGGCCAGCTCGTCGATGTGGGCCTTGATCTGCTCCGGCTTGGCCTGCAGGTTGTTGGCGCGCACCAGCTCGGCCACCACCAGGCCCAGGCGCACGCGGCGCTCTGCCTGCGGGCGGAACACGTCGTCGGGGATCGGCGCCTTGTCGGCATCCTTGATGCCGCGCTGCTTGAGCTCGGCGCGGGCGCCTTCGACCATACGGTCGACCTCGGCCTGCACGCTGGACTTGGGCAGGTCCAGCTCGGCGTTGGCGATCAGCGCGTCCATCACCGCGTTCTTGTTGCGCGCCAGCAGGCGGAACTTGACCTCGCGCTCGAGGTTGCGCTTGATGTCGGCGCGCAGGCCCTCGACCGTGGCCTCGGCGATGCCGAGCGCCTTGGCCAACTGCTCGTTGACCTCGGGCAGGTGCGAAGCCTCGATCTTCTTCACCGTGACCATGAAGTCGGCCTGCTTGCCCGCCACGTCCTTGCCGTGGTAGTCGGCCGGGAAGGACAGGGGGAAGGTGCGGCTGTCGCCGGCCTTCAGGCCACGCACGGCGTCCTCGAATTCCTTGAGCATCTGGCCTTCGCCGACGATGAACTGGAAGTCGTCCGCCTTGCCGCCCTGGAAGGTCTCGCCCTCGATCTTGCCCTCGAAGTCGACCGTCACGCGGTCGCCGTCCTGCACCGTGGCGTCCTGGGCGCGCTGGGCGAAGGTGCGGCGCTGCTTGCGCAGGATCTCGAGCGTCTTGTCGATCGCATCGTCGCCCACCTCGGCGCTGAGCTTCTCGACCTCGGCGCTGGACAGGTCGTTGATCTTGACGTCGGGGAAGACCTCGAACACCGCATCGAAGGCCAACTGGCCCTCGGGCGCCTCTTCCTTCTCGGTGATGCGCGGCTGGCCCGCCACGCGCAGCTTGGCCTCGTTGGCCGCCTGCGAGAAGGCCTCGCCGACCTTGTCGTTCATGACCTCGTAGTGCACCGAATAGCCGTAGCGCTGGGCCACCACCGTCATCGGCACCTTGCCGGGACGGAAGCCGTCCATCTTGACAGTGCGGGCCAGCTTCTTGAGGCGTGAATCGACCTCGGACTGGATGGTGCCGACGGGCAAGGTCAGCGTGATCTTGCGCTCGAGCTTGTCGAGGGTTTCAACGTTCACGGTCATTTGTGTCTTCCTTGAGAGGGTCTTGTTCTGGTGCGCGGGGCCGGACTCGAACCGGCACGTTCTTGCGAACGTCAGGACCTAAACCTGGTGCGTCTACCAATTTCGCCACCCGCGCGGTTCCAGTTTTTCAGGTGATGAATACGGAAGGCGGCCCGGAGGCCGCCTGCGCATTCGAGAAGCAGCCGGCCGGAAAAGCCGACCGCCTGAAATCGGTCAACCGCGTATTTTAAGCGCGAACCAGAGCCTCTTCGGCCTCCTTGGCCGGGTTGTGCTCATCCCGCCGGACGCGGAACCAGGCCGCGTACATCGCCGGCAGGGCGAGCAGCGTCAGGACCGTGGCAACGATGAGGCCGCCCATGATCGCGATCGCCATCGGCCCCCAGAACACGCTGCGCGACAACGGGATCATTGCCAGCACCGCGGCCGCCGCGGTCAGCACGATCGGCCGCAGCCGGCGCACCGCCGATTCGACGATCGCGTCCCAGGTGGGCACGCCGGCAGCCCGGTCGTGCTCGATCTGGTCGATCAGGATCACCGCGTTGCGCTGGATCATCCCCATCAGCGCGATCACACCCAGCAGCGCGACGAAGCCGAAGGGCCGATTCGACACCAGCAGCGCACCGGCCACGCCCGCGATGCCCAACGGGCCGGTCAAGAAGACCAGCATCGAGCGGCTGAAGCTGTGCAGTTGCAGCATCAGCAGCGTGAACACCAGGAACAGCATGATCGGCACGCCGGCCACGATCGAGGACGAGCCCTTGCTGCTCTCCTCCACCGCCCCCGCCACCTCGATGCGGTAGGCGCCCTGCCCTTCGGCACGCCACTTCGCCTCCAGCTTGCGCAGCGCCGGCAGCAACTGCTCGGTGACGGTGGCGCCCTGCAGGCCCTCGACGATGTCGCCCTGCACGGTGATCGCATAGTCGCGGTTCTCGCGCCACATCACGCCCGGCTCCCAACCGAACACCGGCCTGGCGATCTGCGTCAGCGGGATCGAGCGGCCCGAGCTGGTCGGCAGGTAGGCGTTGCCGATGTCCGAGATCGCCTCGCGCTCGTCGGGCTGCTGGCGCAGCACGATGTCGATCAACAGGTCGTTCTCGCGGTACTGGCCGATGTTGGTGCCACTGAACATGGTGCGCGACGCCTGCGCGATGGCCTGGCTGGTGACGCCGAGGGCGCGTGCCTTGTCCTGGTCCACCTCGAGCCGGATCACCTTGACCGACTCGTTCCAGTTGTCGTTCACGCCGCGCATGTTGGCGTTGTCGCGCATGATCGCCTTGACCTCGTCGGCATGCACGCGCAGCTGCTGCGGCTCCGTGCCGATCACGCGGAACTGCACCGGATAGGCCACCGGCGGACCGTTGGGCAGCAGCTTCACGCGCCCCCGGACCTCGGGGAATTCCTGGGCCAGCAGCCCCGGCAGCTTGAGCCGCACCGACTCGC
This sequence comes from Variovorax sp. RA8, assembly GCF_901827175.1. Classification (NCBI taxonomy): domain Bacteria; kingdom Pseudomonadati; phylum Pseudomonadota; class Betaproteobacteria; order Burkholderiales; family Comamonadaceae; genus Variovorax; species Variovorax sp. RA8. Next base: position 3,497,224 of record NZ_LR594662.1, read on the forward strand.
GGTACTTGAGGTCCTTGGCCAGGAGGATCAACTGCGAGACGTTGGTCTGCGGAAACACCTGGTCCAGGGGCAGGTAGAAGCGCGGCACGCCGGAGCCGACCCAGGTGCTGACGGTGGTGATGCCCTCCTCCTTCAGCAGCCGCTGCTCGACCCGCTTCGTCACCTCCTCGTTGGCTGCGAAAGACGTGCCTTCGGGGAACCACAGCTCGACCATGATCTCGGGGCGGCTGGAGTCGGGGAAAAACTGCTGTTGCACCTTGCCCATGCCGACGATGCCGAGCGCGAAGGTCAGCAGCGTCGCGCCGATGGTCAGCCAGCGGTGCTCGACGCACCAGTTCACCGTGCGCCGGAAGGTGCTGTAGAACGGCGAATCGAACAGCTCGTGCGGTGGCTCCTCCGGGTCGTGCGGCTTCACCTTGAGGAGCAGGGTTCCGAGGTAGGGCACGAAGTACACCGACACCAGCCAGCTCAGCACCAACGCGATCACCGTCACAGCGAAGATCGCGAAGGTGTACTCGCCGGTCACCGACTTGGCGATCCCGATCGGCAGAAAGCCCGCGGCCGTGATCAGCGTACCGGTCAGCATCGGCTTGGCGGTGACGTCGTAGGCGAAGGTTGCAGCGCGCACCTTGTCGTAGCCCTCCTCCATCTTGCGCACCATCATCTCCACCGCGATGATCGCGTCGTCCACCAGCAGGCCGAGCGCGATGATCAGCGAGCCCAGCGAGATCTTGTGCAGCCCGATGCCGAAGTAGTTCATCGCCAGGAAGGTCACGGCCAGCACCAGCGGGATGGTGATCGCCACCACCAGCCCCGGGCGGATGTCGATGTAGTACCCGAAGCGCCCGCCCTTGTGCAGCCCGAGCGAGATGAAGCTCACCGCCAGCACAATCGCCACCGCCTCGATCAACACGCGCACGAACTCGTTGACCGAGGTCGACACGGCCACCGGCTGGTCCTGCACCTGCGCCAGCTTCACGCCCGCGGGCAGGCGCTTGTCGATGTCGGCGGTGGCCGCGCGCAGCGACTTGCCCAGCTCGATGATGTCGCCGCCCTTGGCCATGGAGATGCCCAGCGCGATCACCTCCTTGCCCTGGTGCCGCACCTTGACCTGCGGCGGATCGACGTAGGCGCGCCGGATCTCCGCGATGTCGCCCAGCCGGATCTGGCTGCCTGAACTGCCGCGGATCGGCATAGAGCGCAGTTGCTCCACGTTGGTGAACTGGCCGGCCACCCGCACCTGCAGCACGTCCTGGGGCGCCTGGATCGTGCCGGCGCTCTCGACGGCGTTCTGCTGTCCGAGCTGCGACAGCACGGCGTTGAAGTCCAGCCCCAGCTGCGCCAGGCGCTTCTGCGAGACCTCGACGAAGATCTTCTCGTCCTGCACGCCGAACTGCTCGACCTTGGCCACGTCCTTCACACGCAGCAGCCGCTGGCGCACGTCGTCGGCGAAGGTCTTCAGTTCGGCATAGCTGAAGCCGTCGCTCTCGAGCGCGTAGATCACGCCGTAGACATCGCCGAATTCGTCGTTGAAGAAGGGCCCCTGGATGCCCGCCGGCAGCGTGCCGCGGATATCGCCGATCTTCTTGCGCACGGTGTACCAGACGTTGGCGACATCGCCGGGCTTCGACGAGTCCTTGATCTGGAAGATGATCTGCGACTCGCCCGGCTTGGAGTAGCTGCGGATCTTGTCGGCGTAGGGCGCCTCCTGCAGCGTGCGCTCGAGCCTGTCGGTCACCTGCTCGGCCACCTGCTGCGCCGTCGCGCCCGGCCAGTAGGTGCGCACCACCATCGCGCGAAAGGTGAAGGGGGGGTCCTCGTCCTGGCCCAGCTGGAAGTAGGCCGCAAAGCCCAGCAACATCAGCACCAGCATCAGGTAGCGGGTCAGCGCCGGATGGTCCAGCGCCCATTTCGAGAGATTGAAGCCGGCCTTGCCGGCACCGGAAGCGGTGGTCTCGGAGGACGTCATCCCAACATCCTCAGCGGGTAGAGGAAACCGGCGTGACGTGCCCCGGCGCATTGACGGCTTCCTGCGTCGCCGCGGCAGGCGCCGCCGTCTTCTCGCGGTAGATCGACACCTTCTGTCCCGGCGACAGCACGTGCACGCCGGCCACCACCACCAGCGTTCCCGGCGCGAGGCCGCTGCCGATCACCGCCTCGTTGCCATCCGCGGTCGCCACCTGCACCGGCTGCGAGCGCACCGTCATGCTTGGCTTGTCGAGCACCCAGACCGCGCTGCCCTTGCCTTCCTGGCGCAGGGCGCTGGTCGGCAGCTTCAGCACCGGCGTGCCGCTGCGCGACAGGGCCTGCGGCCGGGCATAGACGGTAGCGCCCAGGGCCGGCGCCGTGGCGGCGTCGATGGCCACCTTGACCGTGTAGGTGCGCGTCACCGCATCGGCGCTGGCCGCCACCTCGCGTACCTTGCCTTGCAATTCCTGGCCGCCCGACCAGCCGCGCACGGCCACCGCCGACCCTGGCGTGACGAGCGCGGCACGGTCTTCCGGCACCGAGAACACCACGTCGCGCGCGCCGTCCTGCGCGATCCGCACGACGGGCGTGCCGGCGGTCACCACCTGGCCCGGCTCCGCCTCGATCGCGGTGATGATGCCCGGCACGTCGGCCACCAGCGTCGTGTACTGCGCCTGGTTGCCCTGCGAGGCCATCTGCGCCTGCGCCTGTTCCAGCTGGGCCTGCGCCGCCTTGTAGGTGCTCTCGCGCCGCTCCAGCTCGGCGGCGCTGATGAAGTTCTGCTCGCGCAGCCCGCGGTAGCGCTTGAGATCGGCCTGCGCCAGGTCGCGGTTGGTGAGTGCGGCAGCATGCTGGGCCCGCGCCGCCTCGGCCGCGAGCCGGTAGTCCTGCGGATCGAGCTGCGCCAGCACCTGGCCGGCCTTCACATGCTGGCCGAGCTCGGCCTGGCGGCGGGTGAGCTTGCCCGCCACGCGGAACCCCAGCCGCGATTCGATCCGGGCGCGCACCTCGGCCGAGAACTCGGGCTCGGTGTCGTAGGCGCTGGTGCCCACCGCCATCACCTTGACCGCGCGCAGCGGCTCCTCGGCGGGCTGGTGACGGGAACAGCCCGCGAGCGCAAGGGCAGCGACGAGCAGGAGGCCGGCATGACGGATGACGGGGGAAGCGGATGACGCGGTCATGGAACACCCTTGGCAGAAGATCGGGGTCATTAATGACCAGCCGGTTAGTAATCTAGGGTAAATGAGAACCGGTGTCAACGACAATCCGGCGCGTGCCTTCCACACCCCACCCCGCCGTCGCTGCGGCACCCGCCCATTACGAGAATTTCCCGGTCGCGTCCTGGCTGTGCCCGCCGCGGTTGCGGCCACCCATCGCGGCGATCTACGCCTTCGCCCGCACGGCCGACGACATCGCCGACGAGGGCGAGGCCGCTGCGACCCAGCGGCTCGAGGACCTGGGCGCCTTTCGCGCCGAGCTTGCTGCCGCGGCGCGCGGTGCTGCGCCTTCGGCGCGCTGGCCCGAGGTCTTCGGCCCGCTGGCGCATGCCATGCGCGACTTCGCCCTGCCCGAGCCCCTGCTGGCCGACCTGCTCTCGGCCTTCATGCAGGACATCGAGAAGACCCGCGACAAGGCGGGCTATGCCGATCGCGCGGAGCTGCTCGACTACTGCCGCCGCTCGGCCAACCCGATCGGGCGGCTGCTGCTGCATCTCTACGGCGTGGACGATGCCCCCGCCCTCGCCCAGAGCGACGCCATCTGCAGCGCCCTGCAGTTGATCAACTTCTGGCAGGACCTGAGCGTCGACCTGCCGCGCGGCCGCGTCTACCTGCCCGCGGCCGACCTCGCGTCGCAGGGTCTTGCGGCCGAGAGCCTGCGCAGCTTCAGGCCGCTGGCCCCGGCCGCGCCGCCGGCACCCGCGCTCGCGCTGGTCGCGGCCCAGGTGGCCTGGGCCCGCGAGCTGATGGACGAAGGCGCGCCGCTGGTACATCGTCTGCGCGGCCGCGCCGGCTGGGAACTGCGCTTCGTGGTGCAGGGCGGCTTGCGCATCCTCGACAGGATCGAGGCGATGGGCTTCGACGCGTGGTCGCGGCGCCCCACCATCGGCAGGACCGATGCACCGCTTCTTGCCTGGCGCGCCTTGCGGATGCGGAGACAATCGCCCGCGATGACGAGATTTCCACGATGACGCCCGAGCAGTACGTCCAGGACAAGGCGGCCGCTTCGGGCAGCAGCTTCTACTACGCCTTCCTGTTTCTCCCCAAGCCGCGGCGTGCCGCCATCACCGCCTTCTACGCCTTCTGCCGCGAGGTCGACGACGTGGTCGACGAGGTCAGCGACCCCGGCGTCGCCGCCACCAAGCTGGCCTGGTGGCGCAAGGAGGTCGCACAGGCTTTCGACGGCCACCCCCAGCATCCGGTCATGCAGGCGCTGATGCCGCACGCCGAGGTCTACGGCATCGAGGCGCGCCAGCTGCAGGAGGTGATCGACGGCTGCCAGATGGACCTGGACCAGACCCGCTACCTCGACTTCGCGGCCCTGAAGCGCTACTGTCACCTCGTGGCCGGCGTGGTGGGCGAAGGCGCGGCGCGCATCTTCGGCCAGACCGACGCGCAGACCACCGCCTATGCCCACAAGCTCGGCCTGGCGCTGCAGCTCACCAACATCATCCGCGACGTCGGCGAGGACGCGCTGCGCGGGCGCATCTACCTGCCGGTCAACGAGCTGCAGCAGTTCGACGTCAAGGCGCACGAGGTGCTCAACCGCCTGCACTCGGAGCGCTTCGTCGCCCTGATGAAATTCCAGGCCCAGCGCGCCCACGCGGCCTACGAGGAGGCCCTCGCCTTGCTGCCCGCGGCCGACCGGCGCGCGCAGAAGCCCGGCCTGATGATGGCCAGCATCTATCGCACCCTGCTGCGCGAGATCGAGCGAGATGACTTCAAGGTGCTGGACCAGCGCGTGAGCCTGACCCCGCTGCGCAAGCTCTGGCTGGCTTGGCGCGTGCAGGCGCTCGGCAAACTATGACAGCCCCCCGGCTTGCCACTTCGTGTGCTGCGCCACCCCCCGAGGGGGAGGCGCGCCTCGCCTTGGGGCGGCCCGGCGGCGGCCGCCTGTGACGAAGAACATCGCCGTCATCGGCGCAGGCTGGGCCGGCCTGGCCTGCGCCATCGAGGCCACGCGCGCCGGCCACGCGGTGACCGTGTTCGAGGCCGCGCGCACCCTCGGCGGCCGCGCACGCGCCCTGCCCGCGCAATTGCCGGGCGGCGAACCGGTCGTGCTCGACAACGGCCAGCACATCCTGATCGGCGCCTACAGCGCGACCCTCGGCCTCATGCGGGAGCTGGGCATCGATCCCGAGGCGGTGCTGCAACGGATGCCGCTGCGGCTGCGATTCGCCGACGGCGGCGGGCTCGCCGTGCCGCCCGGCTGGCCGCCGCCGCTGGACCTGCTGGCCGGCATCCTCGGTGCACGCGGCTGGTCGTGGCGCGACAAGGCCTCACTGGCGCGCCGCGCGCTCGCATGGCGCGCAGCTGGCTTTCTCTGTGACCCGCAGACCTCGGTCGACCAGCTGTGCGCTGGCCTGACGCCGCGCGTGCGGCGCGAGCTGGTCGAGCCGCTGTGCATCTCGGCACTCAACACGCCCCTCGAGCGCGCCAGCGGCCAGGTCTTCCTGCGCGTGCTGCACGATGCCCTCTTCACCGAACGCGGCGGCGCCGACCTGCTCCTGCCTCGCGTCGACCTGGGCGCCCTGCTGCCCGACGCGGCGGCGCACTGGCTGGCGAAGCACGGCACGCGGCTGCACACCGGCAAGCGCGTGCAAGCCATCGGCCGCGACAACACGGGCTGGCAGGTCGACGGCGAGCGCTTCGACCGCGTGGTGCTCGCCTGCCCGCCCTGGGAGGCCGCGCGCCTCGCAGAATGCGCCGGCCTGCTCGAGGCCGCCGGCTGGTCGCGATCGGCCCAGGCGCTGGAGCACGAAGCCATCGCCACCGTCTACGTCGCAGGTGGCGCGGCGCTCCCCGAGCCGCTGCTCGCGCTGCGATCGTCCGCCGGCGCGCCCGCCCAGTTCGTCTTCGACCGCGGTCAGCTCGGCGGCCCGCAGGGCCTGCTGGCCTTCGTGGTCAGCGCCAGCAGCGAGGCGCGCGAGCTGCTGCAGCAGCAGGTCGTGGCGCAGGCCCGCGAGCAGCTCGGGCTTGCCGATCTGCAGCCGCTGCTGACGGTTGTCGAGAAGCGCGCCACCTTCGCCTGCACGCCGGGGCTCGAGCGCCCGCCCGCCCGCATCGCGGCGGGCCTCCTGGCTTGCGGCGACTATGTCGAGGGTCCCTACCCGGCGACGATCGAAGGCGCGGTGCGCAGCGGCAAGGCCGCCGGGGCCCTCGGGCCCGCATAGGGGGCCTGCGGCGCGGCCGGCGAGATGCAGTGCTTGACCATCAGGCGGTACAGGGTCATGCGCGACACGCCGAGCTCGCGCGCCGCACGCGTCACGTTGCGCCCCACGCGCGTCAGCGTCAGGCAGATGGCGTCGCGCTCGGCCAGCGTACGGGCCGTATCCAGCTCCAGGCATGCCGGGCTCTCCACCTCGGCCAGCCCGAGGTCGGCCGGGCCGATCAGCCGCAGCTCGCTCATCACCACCGCCCGCTGCACGCGGTTGTAGAGCTCACGCACGTTGCCGGGCCAGCCGTGCGCCATCATGGCCGACAGCGCCTGCCGGCTGAAGCCCTGCACGCGAGTCTTGCCGGTGGCCGCGCAGCACCGGAAGAAGTGCTCCGCAAGCATTGGCACGTCCTCCATCCGGCGGCGCAGCGGCGTCAGTTCGAGGGACAGCACGTTGAGCCGGTAGAACAGGTCGTCGCGGAACCGCCCCACGGCGACCGCCTCCGCCAGGTCCACGTGCGAGGCCGCGACCACCCGGACATCCACGCGCAGGCTGCGTACGCCGCCGACGCGGCTGATGGTCTTCTCCTGCAGGAAGCGCAGCAGGTTGGTCTGCAGCTCCAGCGGCAGGTCGCCGATCTCGTCGAGGAAGATGGTGCCGCCATTGGCCGCCTCGATCAGCCCGCGGCGCTCCGACGAAGCGCCGGTGAAGGCGCCGCGCTCGTGGCCGAACAGCTCCGACTGGATCAGCGAGGGAGAGATGGCGCCGCAATTGACCGCCACGAAAGGCCCCGCCGAGCGCAGCGAGCATTGATGGATGGCGCGCGCCGCCAGCTCCTTGCCGCTGCCGCTCTCGCCGCCGATCAGCACCGGCGCATCGGTCGCTGCCACCCGTCGGATCTGCTTGCGCAGGCGCGTGATGGCCGGGCCCTGCCCCACCATGCCCAGCGTGTCGGCCGCATGCGTCTGGGTCTCGTGCCGTCGCCGCAGCAGCGCGCGGCGGGCGGCATGCTCCATCATGAGCGTCAGCTCGCGAGCGTCCGGCGGCAATAGCGCGTGGTCGAAGAAGCAGCCCAGCACCAGGTCGCGAAAGCCCGGGGACTCCAACGCGCAGGGCCCGCACACCACCACCCACTCGGTGCCCTTCGAGGCATTGACGCAGGCCTCGATCGCCGCCTCCGGCACCGGCAGCGAATCGCCGATGACCAGCAGTGCTACCGGGAAGCGCCGATGCGTTTGCAGCCGGCTCGCGGCTGCCAGGTCTGCGGCCTGCGCAATTTCCCAGCCGCCGGCAAGCAGCGCGTCGCGCAGTTCGCGTGAATCGCCGCCGAGTGCGACGTACAGGAGGGTGAGGTGCTGCATGGCGCGCTTGAGAACTAGAAGGACATCGGCAGCCGAACGGTCAGGGTGAGGTCGGGCGTGTCGCGCGTCAGCCCGGCTCCTACCGTCACGTTCAGCGAGGTCTTGTCGCTGATGCGATAGGCATAGCCCAGCTGGAGCGACGCCAGCTGCGTGCGCACCGATGTCACGACCGGCATGCCGTTCTGCGTGGTCTTGCCGATGGAGTTCAGGTCCACGCCGACGCTGAAGGAGGAACGCTCGTTGAGTGCCAGCCCCATGCCGAAGTTGACGCCGAAGACGTTGCCCGGCTTGACGTTGCCGTGAACTCGCGCTCGCCGTTGAGCACCACCCGGCTGAGGTTGTCGCGGCCCGCGTTGTAGGTGTAGGTGAAGCTGCCGAAGAACACGGCCGGATCGGAGGGCATCAGCCAGGTCAGCCCCGCCTGCAGCGAATAGAAGCCGGAGCCGGTCGGCAGGTCCAGCGGCAGGCCGGTTCCGGTGGTGTTGCCGATGCAGCGCGTGACGCAGTCGGTCACCACCTCGAAGGGGTCCTTGCCGGTGCGGGTCTTGAAGCGCAGCGAACCGATCATGTAGGGCCAGTCGCCCTTGCCCTCGTTGAGCTGGTAGCGCGCCGCCAGCTCGACGTCGCCGATCGAGTTGCCCCGCGTGTCGAACACGCGCTCGTTGGCCGAGCCGGTGAAGATCTCGCGGCTGATGGTGGAGTCGGAACGATGGACGTAGGGAATCTTGGCCTCGAGCTCGAGCCGGTTCGTGACGCCCCAGCGCCCGGTCGCCGCCGCCGTCACCGTGTTGCGCTTGACCTCCCGCACATCGACCAGGCCGATCAGCAAGGCAGGAATCACGGTGTAGCCCACCAGGGCGACGCGATTGTTCGACGAATACGCGTACTGCAGAGAAGGCTCGAAGACGAACTTGCCGCGCGGCGTGAGGATGCCCGGCTGGTCGAACAGCGGCGCGACTTCGGGCATCGCTGACCCTTCGGTGCTGGGCGCCACGCCGACGCGCACGGGCCGCGTTCCGGTGTCTGGCGCTGCAGCCGTGGCGGCCGCGGGGGTGGGAGAGGTCGGAAGTGGCACCTCGGTCCGCTGCGGTGCACTGCGCGCCTCCTGGGTCTGCAGGCGCTCTTGCAGCGCGCGGTAGTGGGCCTCCTGTTCCTGCGCCTGCTGCCGCAACGCTTCGATCTGCCGACCCTGCTCCTGCAACTGCTGCTGGAGGGCCTCGACGCGCTTGGCGGTGCTCTGCGTCCGAGCGGCCGCTCCGCCCTGCGCCTGTGCGACGGCGCCGGACATGACCATCGACGAACAGGCAAGGAACGCCAGCGTCCTGCACGGGTGACTCGTCTCCATGTGACCCCTCCCTTGTTGCTTGTTCGCTGCGGGTGATGTCGCGCCGAAGCGTAAACGCATCTTTCAAATCGCTGCAAGATGCAAGTTGAAAACAAAGGTAATGATGACGGCTCCTCGGCCGGCGGGGTGTCTCAGATCTGATGCACTCGGCCCTCGCGCACAAACCGGTTCGAAGCGCGGCGCATCGCAAGGCCAGACGCCGGATTGCAGTCGCTGCGCCCGGGGCGCGAAGGCGATGTTGTTCGAGCGGGCTGTCACAGCCGCGAGACGGCCGAAGGGCATAGCGTGCCAGACGGCCCGGCAGTTCACCGAGCCAGACACCCCCGGCGGCCTGCACGCCATGCCGGGACTACCGTCAACTCTTCGTGACAAATCGCAATTCGCAAGCGCCCTGCGGCCCGGAACGAGGAGTTGCGGGCGCTCCGTGCATGCACCTCTTCCCTCGGAAAAGGCAAGGTTCGCAACGAGCCGCAAGCCACTGGCATCGAAGTTGCACGGTGCCCTGCGATTGCGGCGACGCAATTCATTCTGAGCTTTGTCCATCAACAGTTGGAGACCTTATGAAGAAGACAATCCTGGCTTCGGCCCTGACAGTTGCGTTCGGGTTCAGTGGTACTGCGCTCGCCAACGACTCGGACCGACTCTCGCTTCAATTGACTGGCGAGGGCGACAACACGAGCACTGCCACAAGTACACGCACGAGCACCAGCACGCGCACAAGCACGCGCACCGACAGCAGCACCAACAAGGACTCGGGTGACGCCTATGCCAACGCCACGCGCTCGGCGGCGCTCAACAACGGCTCCACCGGCACCTTCAGCAACGCCTTCAACGTGACGAAGGCCACGGCAAGCAGCAACCTCAGCGGCACGGTGAGCGGCAACAGCATCTACGGCATCGGCAACCATGCCCTCAACGTCGGCTCGGCTGCAGGCGGCGACGGCAAGGGCGGCTATGGCGGCGTGGGCCGCGGCGGCACTGCCAGTGGAAGCGGCCAGGGCGGCAACGGCGCGGTCGGCAATGGCGCAGTTGGCGCGGCGGGCGGCACCGCATCCAACGGCGCGATCAACCATGGCAGCGCGACCAATGGCAGCGCCCGCGCCGGCAGCGGCGGCTGGGGCGACGGGGGCAGAGCGAACGGCCTGAATGCCAGCGGCCTCGTGCGCGCGAACGGCGCCAGCGGTGGCGACGGCGCTGCAGACGCGGCGGCAGCCGGCGGCAGCGGCGGCAACGGCGGCTCGTCCGGCAGTGCCAACGGCACGGGCGGTTCCCCAAGCGCGAACGGCAACGGTATCGCCGGCTCGGGCGGTGGTTCGGCCGGCGAGGCCAATGGCACCGCCGGCACGACCGGTGCGGGCGGCGCGGGCGGCGCAGGCAATGCGGCGGCGTCAGCCTCGTCCGGTGCGGGCGGCGCAGGCGGCGCGGGCGGCACGGCGACCAGCACCAACAGCGGCAGCCGCACGGGCGGCGCGGGCACCGGCGGCGCCGGCGGCGCGGCGACCAACGGCAGCGCCACCAACGGCAGCGCCAGCAACGGCAACAACACCGCGGGCAGCGGCGGCTCGGGCGGCAGCGGCACCGGTGGAGCGGGCGGCGCGGGCAGCGGCGGCACGAACACCGCGCATGGCGGCACCGGCGGCGTGGGCGAAGGCGGCACGGGTGGCGCGGGCGGGACCAACACGGTCAACGCCGGCACCTTCAACATGTCGAACACCATGACGAGCGTCGGGCAGTCGGCCGCCGGCATCATGATCGCGAACCAGAACAGCGGCCTCTCGTCGCTGGTCCAGCAGAGCGTGAATGTGCAGGCCAACCTGTCCGTGGGACGCTAGACGTTAGCGGAGAGAGCGGAGGACCTCCGCGCGGCCTGCAGCAATGCTGCGGCCGCGCGGACGGTTGCCGCTTGTCCGCCGGAGAGACACCATGAAATCCATCGCACTCTCCCGATCCGCCGGCGCGATCCTGCTGGCCTTCGCGCTCGCGGCTGCCGCTGCGGCGCAGACCTCGGTGGCGCCTAAGGAAACGAATGCGCCCTGGAAACCCGTCGACGCCAAGGCGCTGGACAAGTACCGAGGCGGGCAGTCGGTCAGCAACGAGATGGAACTGAGCGGCGTCACCGCCGGCAACGCGGCGCACAACGTTGCGACCGGCAACAACGCGATCAGCTCCGGCTCCTTCGCCAACATGAACGGCCTGCCGGTGGTGATTCAGAACACCGGCGCCAACGTGCTGATCCAGAACGCGGTCATCCTGCACCTGCAGATGAACTGAGGAAGCGGCGATGCGCAGCCTGCTGCTCACCCTCGCCCTCGCCCTCCCGGCCGCCGGCCCGGCCGCGGCTCAGCTCGCGCACCTGCCCGCAATGGGCTCGGGCGACGTCATCATGCCGGTCACCAGCATGCGCCAGGCGCGATTGGCCAGCACATTGCTGCAGAAGTACGACTTCTCCTGCGGGTCGGCGGCGGTCGCGACCTTGCTCACCCATCACTACGGCTATCCGGTGACGGAGCAGGTGGTGTTCGAGCAGATGTACGCGCGCGGCAACCGGCAGAAGATCCATCGCGAGGGCTTCTCGCTGCTCGACATGAAGAACTTCCTGGCGGCGCACGGCTTCCAGGCCGACGGATTCGAGCAGCCGCTCGACAAGCTCAACGAGGCGCGCGTACCCGCAATCGTGCTGATCAACGAGAACGGCTACCACCATTTCGTCGTCATCAAGGGCGTGCAGCGCGACCGCGTGCTGATCGGCGACCCGGCCCAGGGCACGCGCGCGATGCGTCGCGAGGCCTTCGAGGCGATCTGGAAGAACGGCCTGCTCTTCGTGATCCACAACCGGATGGAGAAGGCGCGCTTCAACCTCGCGTCCGACTGGCGGGTGGCGCCGCGCGCGCCGCTGGGCGGCGGTGTCAATCGCGACGGCATGGCCGGCATCACGCTGCCAAAGCTGGGGCCAGGGGAGTTCTGATGAGCCCCGCACCGCCGCCCGAAGAGGCTCGCACCGCAGCCGAAGGCGAAGGTGGAGGCGAAGGTTGCCTTGTCAGACGCGCCGCGCCGCTGCTGCTGGGCGCCCTGCTCAGCCTGGCCCCGGCGCTCCCGGCGCGAGCCGATGCGATCTGGCAGGCGGTGAGCAACCGTACGCTGGACAGCCAGCGCGGCGGCTTCGACGTCGGCGGCGGCCTGCTGGTGAGCTTCGGCATCACCCGCGCCGTCTACGTCAACGGCGACCTGGTGACCCAGACCTCTCTCAACTTCGGCCGCGTTGCCGACCTCACGCCGGCGCAGGCCACCCAGCTCGCCCGGCAGATGACGGCCCTCAACCTGGTCCAGGTCGGGCCGGGCAACAGCGTCGCGAGGGACGTGCTGGCCGGCGGCACGGGCACGATCATCCAGAACACGCTGAACAACCAGCACATCGTGAACCAGACCGTGATCGACGCCCGCAGCAACGCGATGGGCATGATCAAGAACCTCAATATCCAGAACACGCTGAGCGATGCGCTGAACCGCTCGGCCGCGGGGCGTTGACAGGCCCTCGGCGCCTTCCTACCAGCCCCAGAGCAGCCGCCGCGCCACCCAGCCCGTGGTGCCGCGGGCAAGGCGCACCTTGACCCATTCGCCGCGGCGCTGCAACGTGCGCAGCACGTCGCCGTAGCGCGCCTTGCCAACGATGCGGCCTCGCGTGCTCGGCGTGCTGCGCAGGTTCGCGGCGCTCGCCGTCACGATGTGATGGGGCGTTCGCTTCGTCCGCGAGCTCAGCACCCAGGCCCGGTCGTTCTCGAAGTCGCGCACCCGCAGCCATGCACCCCTGCGGCCGACGATTTCGAGCGGATAGCCGCGGCTCACGATCCACGCCGTGTCGTAACGGCTGCCGGGTCCGCTGCGAAGGTTCACCTCGTCGCGTACGGCGCTGACCATCTCGCGGGCCTGCGCCGCGAGCGGCAAGGCGAACGACAGCAGCGTGAGAAAGGCAAGGAGAAATGCAGGCAGGCGGCGGGCGTCGATCATTCGGTGGAATCCTTTCCGGAGTTATGAAGAAGAGATGAAGACAGGCCGCGTCACGTCGGCGCGGCCAGCCCTTCAGGGCCTCCTCGTCCGCAGAAGTTCCGCCGAATGGATGCGGGAAATCCTCAGGCCGGATCCAGCGCCCGGCACAGCGCATGCAAGTCGGGCACGATCAGCTGCGGCCGCGCGTCGTGCTCCCAGGGCCGTTCCTCGCGCACCAGCCAGGCCGCCTGCATGCCCGCGCCGAGGGCGCCCACCACATCCAACGCCGCATCGTCGCCGACATGCAGCACGTTCTCGGGGAGCAGCCCGACCGAAGCGGCAGCGGCGCGGAAGATCGCCGGGTGCGGCTTGCCGCGGCCGAACTCGCGGGCACTGAAGGCGGCGCGGAACCAGCGCCCCACCCCGGCCAAGTGGATATCGGCATTGCCGTTGGAGACTGCGACGAGCGGGTAGCGCTCGCTGAGCCATTCGAGCGCGGGCAAGGCGTCGTCGTAGAGCGTCACGCGCTGGCGCTCGGCGAAGAAGACTTCGAAGGCCGGGTCGGCCAGTGCCGGGTCCTCGTGCGCGCGCTTGAGCGCGGTGCGGATGGATTCGCGGCGCAGCGCGCTCAGGTCGTGCGCCAGGTCGGAACGCTCCTTCTCGGTGGCCTCGCGGAGTTCGCGCAGCACGCCGGGTGTGATGAGCAGGTTCGCGGTCTTCGGCGCCTCGCGCAGCAGCCATTCGTGGAGGGCGCGCTCGGCACGCTCGATGGTGGGCCAGATGGGCCAGAGCGTCTCGTCGAGGTCGAGGGAGATCGCGGCAATGCGCTTCACGTCGAGCGCCGGTGAGTCGGGGGTGGCATGGGGCATGGCCGAGAATAGCGCATGCCTTTTCGCCCCGAAGCTCCTGCCGCCCAAGACCAGGAGCGCACTGCCGTGCTCTGGTGCAACCTCGGATCGCCCGACGAACCCACCGCGCGGGCGGTGCGTCCGTACCTGGCCGACTTCCTCGGCGACCCACGCGTGGTCGAGATTCCGAAGGCGCTCTGGGCGCCGATCCTGTACGGCATCATCCTGCGCACGCGGCCGGCCAAGTCGGCGGCCAAGTACGCCAGCGTCTGGATGCCCGAGGGCGCGCCGCTGAAGGTCTGGACGCAGAAGCAGGCCCGGCTGCTGGCCGGCTGGCTGGGCGAGCGCGGCCACCGCGTAACGGTGCGCGAGGCCATGCGCTACGGCCAGCCTTCGATCGCTGCGCAGCTCGATGCCCTCAAGGCCGAAGGTGTGACGCGGGTGCTGGTGCTGCAGGCCTACCCCCAGTACTCCGGCACCACCACCGCCAGCGTGATCGATGCGGTCAATGCCTGGAGCGCGCGCATGCGCCGCGTGCCGGAGTTCCGCTTTGTCAACGACTACCACGACGAGCCGCTCTACATCGAGGCGCTGGCCCGCAGCGTCGAGGACCACTGGAAGCACCATGGCCGGCCCGACCGGCTGCTGATGAGCTTCCACGGGATTCCGGAACGCAACATCCGCCTCGGGGATCCTTACCAGGCGCATTGCCTGACGACGGCGCGCCTCCTGGTCGAACGCCTGGGACTTGCGGAGTCGCAGTACAGCGTCACCTTCCAGTCACGCTTCGGCCGCGCGAAATGGCTGGAGCCCTACACCGAGCCCACGCTGCGCGAGCTGGGCGCATCGGGCGTCGCGCGCGTCGACGTGCTGTGCCCCGGCTTCCCGGCCGACTGCCTGGAGACGCTGGAAGAGATCGCGATGGAAGGCCGCGACGCCTTCCTGCAGGCGGGCGGCAAGGAGTTCCACTACATTCCCTGCCTCAACGACCGCGGCGACTGGATCACGGCGCTGGCGGCCATCGCCGAGCGCCATCTGAGCGGGTGGCCGACTCGGGCCTGAATCCCGTATTCCTCAGAACCGCCCCAGGTAGTCCATCTTTCCCAACGGTACGCCGCTGTGCCGCAGCACGTCGTAGGCGGTGGTCACGTGGAAGAAGAAGTTGGGCAGCGCGAACTGCAGCACGTAGCGCTGCGCGGTGAAGTTCAGTTCGTTGCCGCGTGCCTTCATCGTGACGGGGCGGTCTTCGAAGCCGTCGACCAACCCGCGGTCCACGCTCTGCAGATAGTCGACCGTCTTCGCGACGCGGGCCTGCAATTCCGGATAGGTGGTCTCGGTGTCGGGAAAGCTCGGCGCCGTGAGGCCGGCGATCCGCGCCGTGCCCAGCTTGGAAGCGTCGCTCGCGCTCTGGATCTGGCCCGCAAGCGTGAACATGTCGGGCGCGAGCCGCGCATTGACCAGCACCGTGGGATCGATGCCCGAGGCCTGCGCATGCGCGAGACCCTTGTCGAGCAGATGCGAAAGCTGGCCGAGTCCGCGGAGAAAGACCGGGACCGAGATGTCGTAGAACGAGAGCGCCATCGATGACTCCGAGTTGATTCGGGGTCCGATTGTGGCGAGCTTGTGCACTACGCGCCGGCGGCGCGGACAAAGGCCTCGATCGGCTCGAGATGAGCGGGCACGTTCAGCGCCGGCGCGTGACCGCAGCCCGGCACCTCGATGATCTGCAGGCGCCCTGCCGCCCCCGGGCCACGGCGCTGCATCTCGGCCAGCGTTTCGGGCAGCACCAGGTCGGAATCCACCCCGCGCAGGCACAGCAGCGGCACTTCGATCGCATCGTAGTGCGGCCACAGCACGTAGTCCTCCGGGTGCGCGACGAACTGCCGCACCATGGCCGGGTCGTAGTGCGGTGTCACGCGGCCGTCGGGCAGGCGCCGCGTGGAGGTCTCGGCCAGGCGCCGCCACTGCGCGTCGCTGAGCCAGCCGTAGGGCTTGTAGACCGTGCGGAAGAAGGCCTCGAGCTCGGTCACCGTGTCGAAGGCCGGCGGCTGGCCGGCATAGGAGCGGATGCGCTCGACCGCCGCATCCGCGATCTGCGGCGCGTTGTCGTTGAGCACCAGGCTGGCGATGCGCGCCTTCATGCGCGGCTCGACCAGCCCGCCCGCGCAGACCATGCCGATGGCGCCGCCCATCGAGGTGCCGACCCAGTGCACCCGCTCGAGCGCCAGCGCATCGCACAGGCCCGCCGCGAGGCGCGCGTAGAAGGCCAGCTGGTATTCGTCGTCGGGCACCGGGCTCCACTGGCTCAATCCGCGGCCGAGGGTGTCGGGGCAGACCACGCGGAAGCCGCGCTCGGAGAAATGCACGGCCAGCTCGTCCATGTCGCGGCAGGTGCGCGCCAGGCCGTGCCAGGCGACGACCACCGGATCGCCCTGCCCGCCCCAGTCCATCCAGTGGATCTCGCGGCCGGCGATCTGCAGGTAGTTCGATGTCGGTGCGTTCATCGCTGGGCCCTCGCGCGAAGCCGGCCGACGATGCCGGTCGGGAAGTAATAGACAGAGAGCACGAAGAGCAGGCCCAGCCAGAGCAGCCAGCGGTCCGGCGACAGCAGCGCCGCCAGCCAGGAGACGCTGCTTACCGCCTCGCTGCCCAGCCGCAGCAGGTCCTGCAGGTAGCTCTGCGCCACCACGAAGAGCGCGGCGCCGATGGCCGCGCCGTACATCGTGCCCATGCCGCCGATCACCACGATCAGCAGCACGTCGATCATGATCTCGAAGGACAGCGAGGTGTCCGGCCCGTTGTAGCGCAGCCAGATCGCCAGCATCGCGCCGGCCAGCGTGGCGAACAGTGCCGACAGCACCGAGGCGGTGGTGCGGTAGACCACCACCCGGTAGCCGATGGCCTCGGCGCGGAACTCGTTCTCGCGGATGGCCTGCAGCACGCGGCCGAACGGCGAGTTGACGATGCGCAGCAGCGCCAGCACCAGCACCACCGCGGCGACGAAGAGCAGGTAGTAGCACAGCAGGCGGCCGTCGAGCGAGACGCCGAGGAATGGCTCCTCGGCGAACTCGAAGGACGGCGAGATCAGCTCCGGCAGCTTGAAGGTCAGCCCGTCCTCGCCGCCGGTGAAATCCGACAGCTGCGAGGCCAGCGTCTGGAAGGCCGAGGCCACTGCCAGCGTGATCATCGCGAAGAAGATGGCCCGCACGCGCAGCGAAAACAGGCCGATGGCGAGCGACAGCAGCAGCGACACGACCAGCGCCGCGCCCAGCCCCAGCAGCAACGCGCCCCAGCCCGGCCCCAGCCGCGTCGCGGAGATCGCGATGCCATAGGCCCCGATGCCGAAGAACATGGTGTGGGCGAAGCTCACGATACCGGTGTAGCCCAGCAGCAGGTCGAAGCTCGCGACCAGCACGATGAACACCAGCACCTTGGCCGCGACGCTCAGCGCCTTGACGCCCGGGAAGACGAAGGGCGCGAAGGCGAGCCCGATCAGCAGCAGCACCAGCAGCACGGCCAGGACGCGGCTGCGCGGGAGCTCGTTGGAGAGGAGGCGGCTCAGCATCATGTCGCCCTCTTCACCGGCTGCTCGCAACCGGATACACGCCTTGCGGCCGCCACAGCAGCACGGCCACCATCAGGGCGATGCTGGCGAACTGGGTGGCCACGGGCAGAAGGAAGCCGGTGTAGTTGGTGAGCAAGCCGACCAGCAACGCGCCGATCAGCGCGCCGGTGGTCGAGCCGAGTCCGCCGATGATGATCACGATGAAGATCAGCACATTGACCTGCGCGCCCATCTGCGGGATCAGGTTCTGCTGGAACAGCCCCCACATCACGCCGCCCAGCCCGGCCAGCGCGCTACCGACCACGAAGACGCCGATGAACAGCCGCCCGATGCGGTAGCCCAGCGACTCCACCATCTCGCGATCCTGCACGCCGGCGCGGATCAGCAGGCCGATCTTGGTGCGCGCCAGCGTCCAGGCCAGCACCCCGAAGACGACCAGCCCGACCGCCACCGCGAGCAGGCGGTACTTGCTGATCGCCGCATCGCCGACCAGCAGCGAGCCGCGCAGCCCATCGGGCAGCGGCAGCGGGATCTGCCCCGGACCCCAGATCACCTTGATCAGCTCCTCGCCAATGATCATGCCGCCCATGGTGATCAGGATCTGCTTGAGGTGCTGGCCGTACACCGGCCGCACGATGAAGCGCTCGAAGGCCAGGCCGATCGCGCCGGCCACCGCCATCGCCACCAGCATCGCGGGGAACACCGCGACCAGGTTGCGCCAGACCTCCTGCGAACCGGTCCAGTCGCCCATGCCGCCGAGCACCGTGCTGGCGACGAAGGCACCCAGCGCGATGAAGACGCCATGGCCGAAATTGAGCACGTCCATCAGGCCGAACACCAGCGTCAGGCCCGAGGCGATGATGAAGATGATCATGCCCATGGCGAGGCCGGCGACGGTGAGCGTGAGCCAGGTCGAGAAGGAGCCGGTCAGCGGCAGCGCGACGAGCGCGAGCACCGGGACCAGCAGCAGCGGCTTCCAGTCGAAGTCGAGTTTCATAAGGCCAACCCCAGCAGCGAGCGCTGCAGTTCCTCGTCGGCCGAAAAAGCCGCCATGCTGCCGCTGTGCACCACGCGGCCGTTGTCCATCACCGCGACCGTATCCCCCAGGCGCTGCGCGAAATGGAGGTTCTGCTCGACCAGCAGGATCGTCACGCCGCTCTTCTTCAGCGCGCCGAAGGCCTCGATCATGTTGTTGATGATCGCGGGCGCCAAGCCCTTGCTGGGCTCGTCGACGATCAGCAGCTCGCGCGGCTCGACGATCGCGCGCGCGACCGCGAGCATCTGCTTCTGCCCGCCCGAGAGCTTGCCCGCCGGATGGTTCCAGAACTTCTGCACCGCGGGGAACAGCTCGAAGATCCATTTCAGGCGAGCCTCGTCCATCTGCTCGGCGTTCTTCGCGCCGCGCGCCGCGAGCAGCATGTTCTCCTTGACCGTGAGGTCGGAGAAGATGCCCATGTTCTCGGGCACGTAGGCAATGCCGAGATCGGCGATCTGCGGCGTGTGCAGGGCCGTGATATCGCGCTCGCCGAAGCGCACGCGCCCTTGCGAGGCATGCCACAGGCCCATGATGGTCCGCAGCGTGGTGGTCTTGCCGGCGCCGTTGCGGCCCAGCAGCATGGTGAGCTGGCCCTTGGGAACGGCGAGGTCGACGCCATGGAGGATGTGGTAGGCGCCGATGTGCGTATGAACGCCTTCCAGCGTCAGCAAGTTCGCGCTCATCGGGTTTGCTCCTTCACCACGCCCAGATACGCCTCCTGCACCACCGGCGAGGCGATCACCTCCGCGGGCTCCCCATCGGCCACGAGCTGCCCGTTGTGCAGCACGATGATGCGATCCGCCAGCTCGCGCACCACGTCCATCTTGTGCTCCACCAGCAGGATGGTCTTGCTGCGGTCCTTCTTGAGCGCGCGGATCAGGTCCAGGATCACCGGCGCCTCGGCCGCGTTCATGCCGGCCGTCGGCTCGTCGAACATGAACACCCTGGGCTCCAGCGCCATCAGCAGCGCGACCTCCAGCTTGCGCTGGTCCCCATGCGGCAGGTTGGCCACGGTCGCATGCTCCCTGGCCTTGAGCGCGACCTCGGCCAGGATCTGGTCGGCCCGTTCGGTCAGCGCGCGGTGGTCGCTCCAGATGCTCCACAGGTTGAGTCCGCGCCGGTGCGGCCCCTCGCGCGTGGCCTGCACCGCGAGGCGCACGTTCTCCAGCACCGTGAGGTTGGGAAAGAGGTTGGTCAGCTGGAAGGCCCGGCCCAGCCCCGCTCGCGTGCGCGCCGAGGCGCTCAGGCCCGAGAGCAGTTGACCGTCGAGCGACACCGTGCCGGTACTGGCCTTGAGCTGCCCCGAGATGAGATTGAAGTAGGTGGTCTTGCCCGCACCGTTCGGACCGACGATGGCGGTCAGCGTGCCGGGTGCGAAGGCGCAGCTCACCGCGTTGACCGCGACATGGCCACCAAAGCGGATCGTCAGATCCTTGGTTTCGAGCATGGGGATGGGGGAAAGAAGGATGCGGGTACCGGACGCAGTGCGCCCACTGCGTCCGGCGTTCGCTTTTCTCAGCGCTTGTTCTTGATCGGAATGGCCATCTCCGACGCCTTGATCTCGTGCACCAGTTCCGGCACGCCCCAGGCGAAGGCCGGGTCGGCCTTGATCTTGAAGTGGTACATGCTCTGCAGCGCCTGGTGGTCTTCCTTGCGGAAGGTCATCGGGCCCTTGGGCGTGTCGAAGGTCATGCCTTCCATTGTCGAGATCAGCTTGTTGGTGCTGGTGTCGCCGCCCGTTTTCTTGAGCGCCGTCACCACCGCCATCGCGGCGCTGAAGCCGCCGGCGGTGAAGAAGTCCGGCGGCGTCTTGAATTCCTTGTAGTGCGCCGCGACCAGGGCCTCGTTCACCGGGTTCTTCGGGATGCCGAAGTAGTAGTAGGTCGCGCCTTCCATGCCCGGGAACTGCTTGTAGCTGGCCATGGCGGGCAGGATGTTGCCGCCGGTGGCGATCTCGATGCCGTAGCGCTTGAGGTCGAGGTCGGCGATCTTGAAGGGGTTGCCCGCGCCCGCCCATACGATCCAGATCACCTTACGGCCCGGCAGGTCCTTGAGCTTGTCGATCAGCCGCTGCGCGCCGGCGGTGAAGTCGGTGGTGTTCTGCGGCAGGTATTCCTCATGGACGATCTTGGCCTTCTTGACCGCGTCCTTGAAGGCCTTCACCCCGTCGCGGCCGAAGGCGTAGTCCTGCGCCAGCGTCGCGATGCTGACGCCCGGCTTGTCCAGCGCGACCGCGTTGCTGATCGCGTCCTGGCTCGAGTTGCGGCCGGTGCGGAAGATGTACTTGTTCCACTTGTCGCCGGTGATCGAGTCGGCCACCGCGGGCTCGACCAGCAGGATCTTCTTGTACTCCTCGGCCACCGGCAGCATCGCCAGCGCCACGCCCGAGGAGGTGGGGCCGACTGCCAGCGCCGCCTTGTCGTCCGCGTAGGCCGCGGCCAGCAGCGACTTGCCGAGGTCGGGCTTGCCCTGGTCGTCTTTCTCGATGACCACGATCTTCTTGCCGTTGACGGCCATGGTGCCGCCGGTGGCGTAGTCCAGGCCCATCATCAAGCCGGTCTGCGTCTGCTTGCCATAGGCTTCCAGCGGGCCGGTCTTGCTGTAGACGTGGGCGATGCGAATCTCGTTGGACTGGGCGAGCGCGGGGGTGGTCAGCGCGGAGGCGCCCAGAGCGGCGACGGCCGCGAGGGCGACCAGATGACGACGGTGCATTCTTTGTCTCCTGAGGATGGATGACTGAATATTGCACAGTTCATGCCAACTGCAATCGCGTTGGCAGGCAAGGACTTTCCCTCAGGCGCCGAATGGAAAGACTGGAATCAGGACATTCGAATTGCCTTGATTTCAGGCAATTGCATGTTTCTCAGTCAGGGTTTTCCAGGGCCCAAACTCGACAGTTGAATCAGCCCCGGGGCCAAGGGGCGACCTTGCAATCAGGCGCAGTCGACGTATGTTCCCCACGGGGTCTCGATGATTCCGCAGATGGCGCCCGTGTCCGTAGGAATCCACGCAGCGCTGGAGGTACCGGGCGAATTCGGGTTCTGTGGAGTTGCCAGCACCGTGCCGTCGAACGCCATTACGCCACCCGCTGGCGGGAATACCAACCCGGGAAAGCGGTCCATCATCGAGCCGACGAGATGACCGCGACCGAGCGCGTCATATTGAACAATCTTATGGTCTCCAAAGTTGTAGTAGTCGTGATCAACCACGACGCGTGAGCCGTCATCGAAATAGGTGGTTGCATACTCGGCTCGACCGTTCGCTCCGAAGTGCGATTCGATACGAGACCAACGCTGCGAGCCGTTCTGGTCATAGTCATACGTATTGCGGCTGCCATCGTCCATGGTGATATTGGCCCAGTCCTCGCGCCCCTGCGCATCCGTGAAGTTCTCCCAGATGCGGTCGGCGCGCTGGTGGGTCTGGTCGTAGTCGACCCAATGGACGCCGCCGTCATCGTGGGTGACCCTCGCCCAGTCTTCGCGCCCCTGCGCATCCGTGAGGTTTTCCCAGATGCGGTCGGCGCGCTCGTTATTCTGGTCGTAGTCGGTCCAGTTGCGGCTACCGTCATCCAGAGTGACATAGGTCCAGTCGGTACGGCCCAGAGCATCCGTATGGGTCTGCGAGATGCTGTCGCCGCGCGCGTTGGTCTGGTCATAGTCCGTCCAGTCGCGGCTGCCGTCGTCCTGGACCACATCAGTCCAGTCGGTACGGCCCTGGGCGTCGAAGTGCATCTGCGTTGTGCTGTCCCCGCGCTCGTTGTTCTGGTCGTAGTCGGTCCAGTCGCGACTGCCGTCGTCGTGGATCACATCAGCCCAGTCGGTACGGCCTTGCGCATCGAAGCGCATCTGCGTTGTGCTGTCTCCGCGCTCGTTGTTCTGGTCGTAGTCGGTCCAGTCCGTGCTGCCGTCGTCCAGGGTGGCGTACGTCCAATCGGTGCGAGCCTGAACATCGAAATGCGTCTGCCAAGTGCGATCACCACGCGTGTTGGTCTGGTCGTAGTCCGTCCAGTCCGTGCTGCCGTCGTCCTGGGTGACGTAGGTCCAGTCGGTACGACCTTGAGCATCGACATGCGTCTGCCACGTGCGGTCGCCGCGGACGTTGGTCTGGTCGTAGTCATAGAACGTGCGGTTGCCATCGTCGATAAAGACATTGGCGTAGTCTTCGCGACCCTGGGCGTCCAAGCGCGACTCGATACGGCTCCAGGCCTGCGTGCTGTTTTGGTCGTAGTTCGTCATGTCGCGAGTGCCGTCGTCGCGGCGCACGTCGAGCGAATCGATGCGGCCCAGGGTGTCAAAGGCCGCGGTGCGGCTCGCATAGTCGGCATCGTTTCCTGCACCATCGACCTGTGTCGAGCGCGTGGCCACGCCGTCGGCGTTGTATTCGTTCGTTTGGGTATCCGCGGCGTTGTCGCCCTCGCCCCGAATCGTCTCGGTGAAGCTGCCGTCGTTGTTCAGACGCAGTTCGGAATGGGTGGGGTCCTTGGTGGGCGTGCTGTTTGGCGGTGTTTCGAAAAGCTCCGGATGGCTTTGCTTGTACTCGTGGGCCGGGGTACCTGGCGTGTGCAGTGGGTCTGTCAGTGCATCGGAGGGTGATCGGCGACCGTCCGCATCGGTGTCGAAAAGTGTCCTGCGTTCGGCTGCCGGAATCAAGTTGATCGGAAGCGAAGTGCGCGATGTGGTGATTCCCGTCACGCCACCAGCTTGCAGAACGCTCTGGACAAAGGTCGTGCAGTTCTCACCACCCAGGGTGGCGAGGCCGTTGTAGGTGTGATCGGCAGCCTTCCACACGTCCACCGCACTATTTATTGCATCGTACTGCTCGTTGTCGATGGAGATCGTCTTACTCCAGCCTACGTCATCGATATACCCGGCGCGGCTGTTGTCGCGATCACCACGCGCATGTGTCGTCAAGCCCTCTCCAACTTTCCCGGAACCATGCGGGTCACCGGGAGTGCTGGGTGCGAATCCGTAATAGTCAACGTGCCCATTGCCGTCGTCAACTTTGATGAAGGTATGCGGCGTGCCGACATTGTCGACGAAGACTGTAACGCTCGGTTGTCCCATGGTGTGCTTCCTTTTGGTAGTTTGGCAGTTTTTTCAGGAATCTCGATTGACTATTCGATCGCTCTTGAACTAAAGAAGGGTCGATCAATGAGAATATGAGGCTTCAGAAGATCAAGTTCCTTTGCATCGCGTAATACAGAGACGCGCAATCGATACTGACCTGGAGGCTGATCGCGGAATCCCGACAAGGTGCGGGTAATGGCTGCGCCAGAGTAGGTTCCTCCACTTCGTTCGCTCAGACTGTCGAGCGCATGTCGACTCGCAACAGCCCCATCCTCTCGCAAGAGTTCCCATTGCAGATTGAAGCCCGGAGATGCATCGCGACAGAACTTGGGCGGTCTAAGCGTCTCAATCAAGCAAGTGTTGGAGGCACCTTTCAGTTTCTCTTCCAATGACACGCCTTGATCATTCCTTACGAATCCGATCGCCACAGTCCACCGTTCGTCAGGCCCCTTGATCGTGAAAGGCTGTGTCGTGTGGGTGTATCCCATCCGCAGCTGGATGGGCTCTGCCAGCAGCGCCGACGGAAAGTGCCTCGCCACTGGCACCGGGTTGTCCGGTGTGGTCAGCACCTTCGGCGGGCTGATCCAGCAGCCGGGAAGCGCCAGAGCGATTGCGCACAGCACGCTCGCCGCAGCTACGCGAAGCCAGCGATGGCTCGTGATGCGCAAACGCATCAAGCGCATGCTTGATGGCATCGTGACGCTCGGTTCTTCCATGGTGTGTTCCTCTTTGGCGGGCTGGTAGATGTGAAGGAGTTCGATTGCTACTCAATTGCCATCGAAACTGAAGAATGGTCGATCGATGAGGATGTGGGGCCTCAGGTAGTCAAGCTCCTTCGCATCGCGCAGAACGGTGATACGAAGACGGTAGGCGCCAGGGCGCTGGTTCGAAAATCCCGACAGGGTGCGAGTGATGGCATTCGCGCTGTAAGTTCCACCGCCACGCTTGGCGAGGTTGTCTCGCTCACGTTGTACGACGACAACGCCGTCTTCTCTCAGCAATTCCCAACGTAGATGAAAACCTGGGGTTTTGTTCTTGCATGTTCGTGGGCGCATCGCTTCGTCTGGACCATTGGTCCAACACATGTCGGATCCACCGACGAGTCTTTTCTGAACGGTAAGTGCGCCGTTGGCTGCAACGAATCCCAGCGACGTAGACCATCGTTCGTTGGGCGCTTTGATCGTGAAAGGCTGCGTCACATGGGTGTACCCCTCGCGCAGCTGAATGGGCTCGGCCAGCAGCGCCGACGGAAAGTGCTTCGCCACCGGTACCGGGTTGTTCGGAGTGGTCAGCACCTTCGGCGGGATAACCCAGCAGCCAGGCAGCGCCAAGGCCAGCGCCCACAGCAAGCCCGCTGCGGCTGCGCGAAGCCAGCGTGTGTAGTCGGCGAATACCGTGACGCCCGGTTGACTCATGAAGTGCTCCCCATTCATTGCAGCGGCTGATGGGGGCGAATGTTCGCGCAGACCCTGCGCAGTGCATAGATGTCAAATGTCCCTCTACTTGAGCAAGGCGATGAGCTCCGTCCTCTTGTTCACACCCAAGCGCGCATAGACCTTTGCCAATTGATTGCGAACGCTCTTTTCCGTGATCCCCACCGACAGCGCGATCGCCTTGTTGCTCTTGCCGGCGGCAAGCTGCCGCACGATCTCCTTCTGCCTCGGCGTCAATGAATCGAGCCGGTTCGTCGCGGGACGCTGCTCGAGTGCGATTTGCGACAGCATCAGGTCATTGAGCACCGGCGCGATCAGCGTCAGCGCTTCGAGGTGCCAGTCGCTCAGCGGCGTCCTGACACCGGCGAAGCCGAAATAGGTTCCTGCGTTGGCCCTGACGTTGAGCACGCCGTGCCCCGCCACGTTGCCGAGGCCGAAGCGTTCAATCTCGTCGAGCTCGAAGGTGCTCGCATAGGGGGGTGGATTGTTCGGATCGATGTAGAAGGGCCGGCGGGTCGAGAACCACCACGCCAACGACGCACGCTGGCTCAATTCGAAAGTAGTCGCGATCTGCCGCAGGTAGGCTTCATCGTGGCCCGTAGCAAGCATGTGTGTGACCATGAGCTGCCCCGCGACGAGCTCGCCATGCCCAAGCACAACGCCCTCGAACGGGAAGAACTCTCGCAGCGGCCCTTCCACCCAAGCGATCAGGCTGCCGGATGAAGCGAGTGGATGGGTCACAGCAGTGACCCAGGCTTTCAGATCATTCTTGGTGAGATGTTGCATCGATCGACTTCCTGCCTCCTGCCTCACCGCTCCCGCATGCTCCGCCGAATCCCATCCAGCAGCGGATCGAACAGATAGCGCTACGCACTGCGCTCCCCCGTGGGAATGAACACCTCCGCCTGCATGCCGGGCGAGAGCACCAGCGGCTGGCCGGCCAGCTTGCTCGCAGCCTGCAGCGCTTCAGGACTCACGGTGACGTGCGCCACGTAGTACGGCGCACCTGGATTGGCCGAACGAGGGTCGGTCAACCGGTCGGCGCCCACATAGCTAAGCCGCCCCTCGACCTGTGGCGTGGAGCGGGCGCGGTAGGCGGTGAGCATCACGTGCGCGACGCCTGCGCTGGCTTGCACACGCTGTACGTCCCGGATGTCCGTCGGCGCGATGCGCGCCTCGATGATCAGCTCCGAGCCGGCCGGCACGATGTCCATCACCGGCTCGCGCGGCCCGATGGCGGCGCCGACGGTGTGCGCCTTCAGGTCCACCACCTCTCCGGTGACCGGGGCCACGAGCCGCTGCCGCGTCTGCGCATCGAGCGCCGGACGCAGCGCCTGCTCGGTCTGCGCCAGTTGAGCGGTCACGTCTTTCAGCTCGTCCGCCGCGGCTCGCGCGAATTCGGTCTTCTGGGCCGAGAGCTTGAGACGGATGTCCGCTTCCTTTTGGCGCGCCTGTGCCAGTTGGCTCTGACTGGCCTGCACGCGGGCGCGGTAGTCGGCCACGACGCGCTGGAGTTCACTCAGTCTCGCGTCACTGATGAATCCATCGGCCTTGAGCTTCTCGTTGGCGGCAAGGTCGTGCTGGGCGAGTTTCAAGGCCGATTCGGTCGTGGCGATCAGTTCGCCCTGGGTCGCGATCTCGCGCTGGATCTGCGACAACTGCTCGCTCAACCAACGCGCCTGTTCGGCCTGCTGGTGGGCGCGGGCACGAACAACAGCATGACCAGGGTTTCACCGCGTCGGCTGGTCAGCACTCGATCGTAGATTTGCAGCGTGATGAGCGTCGGGATCACCAGCAGCAGATGAACCGCCGAACTGGCGACCAATACGCCAATGACTTCGGCGGACGCAACCCGCAGGCTGCCGAAAACGGCCTGTTCTTCTTTCAAGATTCTTGTGACTCCCTGTCCAGAAATGCCGGCTCCGAATCAACACAAACTGATTCGAAGGCTGGCCGATCTGGAATATCGCTGCTGATTCTTAAGGTGCGCTTTACAGGCGCCCGGGCGGCACTGTACTGCGACCAGAGATCACCCGATCAGGGGATTGACTGGACCTCGCGCCTGCTATGCGGCTCTATCTACAGGCTCACGCAAGCCGCGGCGCACCCGAAGGCGCAACCAGCACTCAGTCCCGGCCGTCCAGCCGCTCGTAGAGCGTCGCGCGCGAGATCTTCAGCAGCCGCGACGCCGCCAGCTTGTTGCCCCCCGTCGCCGCCATCGCCGCGGCAATGGCCTTGCGCTCCAGCTCGGCGACCTGCTCGGCCAGCGGGCGCAGCAGCAGGGCCTTGTCGTCGCCCGCGGCCCGGCCCGGCGCCGGCTGCAGCGGGTCTGCCGCGGCGATCTTCTCCTGCCCGGTCTCGCGCAGGATGCGCTCCAGCTGCGCCGCGTCGATGCGCTGCGAGTCGCTGCGCATGGTGACCTGCTCCAGCACGTTGCGCAGCTCGCGGATGTTGCCGCGCCAGTGCTGCGCGGCCAGCAGCGCCAGCGCGTCGGGCATCAGCTCGGGCGGCGCCTCGCCGCTGCGCAGCGCCATGTCCTCGCCCAGCGCCTCCACCAGCGCGGGGATGTCGGCGCGCCGCTCGCGCAGCGGCGGCACGCGCACCGGCAGCACGTTGAGGCGGTAATACAGATCCTCCCGGAAGCGCCCTTCCCGCACCAGCGCGGGCAGGTCGCGCGAGGTGGCGGCGATCACGCGCGCGTCGAAGGGCACCAGCTTGTTGGAGCCCAGCGGCTCGATTTCGCCCTCCTGCAGCGCGCGCAGCAGCTTGGCCTGCAGCGGCAACGGCATGTCGCCGATCTCGTCGAGGAAGAGCGTGCCGCCGTCGGCCAGCTTGAACTTGCCCTCGCGCGCCTTGCGGTCGGCGCCGGTGTAGGCGCCGGGGGCGACGCCGAAGAACTCGGCCTCCAGCAGCGTGTCGGGCACGGCCGCGATGTTCACGCTGACGAAGGCGTTGCGGGCCCGGGCAGAGGCGGCATGGATCGCGTGCGCCAGCAGTTCCTTGCCGGTGCCGGTCTCGCCCAGCAGCAGCACCGGGCTGGAGGACTGCGCCGCGCGCCGCGCATGGCGCTTGACCTCCACTGCCGCCGGACTGGCGCCGATGAAGCTGGCGAAGGTGTACTTGGAGCGCCGCTGGCCGTCCGCCGACTGCTGCCAGAGCGGGTTGTTACGCTGGCTCGCGAGCTCGCGCCGCGCGTCGTCGAGGTCGCGCTGCAGCAGCGCGAACTTGCTGATCAGCGGCTGCAGCGTGTCCTCGGGGTGGTCGAAGAGCACGATGCCGATGGCGCCGATCACCGCACCGGCCGCGCCGTCCTCGCGCTCCTCCCGCAGCGGGATGCGGCTGACCACGAAGGTGCCGGCCTTGTTGGTGAGCAGGTCGATCAGGATCGGCTCGCCGGTCTCCAGCACGCGGTTCATCAGCGTGTTGGGCACCACCTCCTCCACCGGATGGCCGAGGAACTGGTCGATCGAGGAAAAGCCCAGCGCCGGCAGGAAGCGGCGGTAGCCCTCGTTGACCCAGACGATGCGGCCGCTGCGGTCGACCAGGAACATGCCCTGGCTGATGCTGGAAAAAAGATGAAACATCGAGCGCGCTGCCAGCGCCAGGATGCCTTCGGCATCGAGCGGCAGTGCGGCGGTAGGCGCGGTGATGGCTGACATGGCGCGATCCTAGCTCCTGCATCAATGGACGCCTCGAACGTCATCAATGGCGCCTCCGCAACCGGATACGATGCAGGGCTTTTCGATCCGCAGTAGGGGCTTGAACGCTGGCGCGCCCAGTCTTGTTATGCTGCGCGGCTTGCCCGGCCAACCCGGCTGCATCCGGCCCAGCGACGCGACCTACCCGATCGCCAGCCACGCCACTTTTAGCGGAACCTCATGAGGAACTCCCGGCTTCGCGCGCTCTGCTTCGCGCTTCCATTCGCGCTCTCTCTGGCGCTCTCGGCCTGCACGCTCCCGCGCCCGCCCGAGAAGGTCACGGCACGTACGCCCGCCCACTGGAGCACGCCATTGCCGCACGGCGGCTCGCTGCCCATGCTGGCCGACTGGTGGCGACAGCTCGACGATCCGCTGCTGGTCGAGCTGATCGACGCGGCCCAGGCCGCCAGCCCCAACGTGGCCAGCGCCGCCGCGCGCATCGCCGAGGCGCGGGCCTCGCGCGTGGCTGCCGGCGCGGCGCTGGCGCCCAACCTCGGCGCCAATGCCTCGGCCAGCCGCAGCAACTCGCCCACCAGCGGCTTCGGCGGCCTGGGCGGCACCGGCAGCACTGGCACCAGCTCGGCGAGCACGTCGATCCCGGCGATCACCACCCTGCAGGCCGGCCTGCAGTCGAACTGGGAGGTCGACCTGTTCGGCGGCCTGCGCGCCAACCGCGACGCCAGCCAGGCCCGGCTCGACAGCGCCGACGCCAAGTGGCACGAGGCGCGGGTCTCGGTGGCGGCCGAGACGGCCAACGCCTATTTCGGGGAGCGCGCCTGCCGG
The DNA here is from genome assembly GCF_901827175.1 of Variovorax sp. RA8. NCBI lineage: Bacteria > Pseudomonadati > Pseudomonadota > Betaproteobacteria > Burkholderiales > Comamonadaceae > Variovorax > Variovorax sp. RA8. The sequence goes on from NZ_LR594662.1 coordinate 3,526,686, forward strand.
CGCCAGCTCGTCGTAGCCATCGCCGACACACAGTCGCGTGCCGAGACCGCACGCCTCAACGACCTGTCGGCACGCGCCGGCTTCACCGCGCCCGCCGATGCCGCGCTGGCGCGCGCCGGCGCCTCCGATGCCTCGGCCAGGCTGACCCAGCAGCGCGCCCAGTGCGCCCTGCTGCAGCAATCGCTGGTCGCGCTCACCGGCATCGATGCTCCCGCGCTGCAGGCCCGGCTGGACGCCGCGCCGATCGAGCGCACGCTGCCGGCCGTGCACCCTGTCGGCAGCGTGCCTGCCGAGGTCCTGGCCCAGCGGCCCGACGTGTATGCGGCCGAGCTCGGCGTGGCCTCTGCCAGCGCCGAGGCCGGCGCCGCGCTGGCGCAGCGCTTCCCGCGCCTGACCCTGCAGGGCTCCATCGGCCGGCTGCAGTTCCGCACCAGCGGCTTGCGTGAGACGGTCGACACCTGGAGCATCGGCCCGGTGGCGCTGTCCGTGCCGATCTTCGACGGCGGCACCCTGGCCGCCAATGTGGACGCCGCGCGGGCCCGCTACGACGAAGCCGTCGCGCTCTACCGCAGCAACGTGCGCCAGGCGGTGCGAGAGGTCGAGGAGGCCCTGATCAACCTGCAGAGCACCGACCAGCGCGCCGGCGACGCCGACGCCGCCGTGCAGAACTACCAGGCCTCCTTCGATGCCACCAGCGCGCGCTACCAGAGCGGGCTGGCCAGCCTGTTCGAGCTGGAAGACTCGCGCCGCACGCTGTTCGCGGCGCAGACCGCGCGTGTCTCGCTGCAGCGCGAGCGCGCCGAGGCCTGGGTCGCGCTCTACCGCACCACCGGCGGCGGCTGGTCCCGGCCGGGCACCGACGCCACCACAAGAACCTCCTCGATCGCGAAGCCAGCGAAGCAGATCCCATGACAAGAATGAAGCGTTCCACCCTCCTCGTCATCGCGGCCGTACTGGTGCTGCTGCTCGCGGCCGCCGCCTTCCTGTTCTCGCGCGGCAAGCCGGCGGAGCAAGGCGCCGCCAAGCCGAAAGAAGCCGCCGCCCAGCCGAGGCCCGCGCTCACCGTGACGGTGGCCAAGCCCGAGACCAGCGAGCTCACGATCACGCTGGCCGCCAACGGCAATGTCGCGGCATGGCAGGAGGCAAGCATCGGCTCCGAGTCGACCGGGCTGCGCCTGGCCGAAGTGCGCGTCAACGTGGGCGATACGGTGAAGAAGGGCCAGGTGCTCGCCACCTTCTCGCAAGAGACCGTGCAGGCCGATGTGGCCCAGGCCCGCGCCTCGCTGGCCGAAGCCAGGGCCACGGCGGCCGACGCTGCCGGCAACGCCGCGCGGGCCCGAACCCTGCAGGCGACCGGCGCCCTGAGCCAGCAGCAGATCAACCAGTACCAGACGGCGGAGCAGACCGCCAAGGCGCGCGTCGAGGCGGCCGAGGCCGTGCTGGCCGCGCAGCAGGTGCGCGGCCGCAATACCCAGGTGCTGGCGCCCGACGACGGCGTGATCTCGTCGCGCACCGCCACCGTGGGCAGCGTGCTCAGCGCCGGCACCGAGCTGTTCCGGTTGATCCGCCAGGGCCGCCTCGAGTGGCGCGCCGAGGTGACCTCGGCCGAGCTCAGCCGGGTCGCCGTCGGCACCCCGGCCGTGATCGTCAGCGCCAGCGGCGCCCAGGTCGAGGGCAAGGTGCGAAGCATCGCGCCGACGGTGGATCCGCAGACGCGCAATGCGTTGGTCTACGTCGACATTCCGGGCGTCCAACAGACGAGCGCCGTCAAGGCGGGCATGTTCGCGCGCGGCGAGTTCCAGCTCGGCCGCAGCAGCGCGCTGACCGTGCCGCAGGCGGCCGTCGTGCCGCGCGACGGCTTCAACCACCTGCTCCTGCTCCAGCCCGACAACCGCGTCGCGCAGCTGAAGGTCGAAACCGGCCGCCGCGTGGGCGACCGCGTCGAGATCACCACCAAGCTGCCGGACGATGCGCGCGTCGTGGTCCAGGGCGCGGGCTTCCTGAACGACGGCGACCTGGTGCGGGTGGTGGATGCGCTGCCGGCGAAGCGGAGTGCGCCCTGATGAACGTCTCAGCCTGGTCCATCCGCAACCCCATCCCCGCGGTGATGCTGTTCGTGCTGCTCACCTTTGCCGGGCTGCTGTCCTTCAACGCGATGAAGGTCCAGAACTTCCCCGACATCGACCTGCCCACGGTGACCGTCTCGGTCGCGCTGCCGGGCGCGGCGCCCTCGCAGCTGGAGAACGACGTAGCGCGCAAGATCGAAAACTCGATCGCCACTGTCCAGGGCCTCAAGCACATCACGACCAAGGTGCAGGACGGCGCCGCCACGCTGATCGTCGAGTTCCGCCTCGAGAAGCCGGTGCAGGAAGCGGTCGACGACGTGCGCTCGGCGGTGCAGCGCGTGCGCGCCGACCTGCCGGCGGACGTGCGCGACCCGGTCATCAACAAGCTGGACTTCGCGGCCCAGCCGGTGCTGGCCTTCACCATCGCCTCCTCGCGCATGGACCCGGAGGCGCTGAGCTGGTTCGTCGACGACACCGTGACCAAGAAGCTGCTGGCCATCAGCGGGGTGGGCGCGGTCAACCGGGTGGGCGGCGTCACGCGCCAGATCCACGTCGACCTCGACCCGGGCAGGCTGCAGTCGCTGGGGGCGACCGCGGCCGACATCTCGCGCCAGCTGCGCCAGGTGCAGACCGAGAGCGCCGGCGGGCGCACCGACCTCGGCGGCAGCGAGCAGCCGGTGCGCACGCTGGCCACCGTGCGCTCGGCCGAGGAGCTGCGCGACATGCAGATCCCGCTGTCGGACGGCCGCAGCATCCGGCTCGACCAGGTGGCGCGCGTCTCCGACACCATTGCCGAGCCGCGCGCCGCCGCCCTGCTCGACGGCAAGCCGGTGGTCGGCTTCGAGGTCGCGCGCAGCCGCGGCGCCAGCGAGGTCGAGGTCGGCGGCGCGGTGCAGAAGGCCCTGGCCGAGCTGCGTGCGCAGCATCCCGACATCCAGCTCACCGAGGCCTTCAACTTCGTCGACCCGGTGCAGGAGGAATACGACGGCTCGCTTCACCTGCTCTACGAAGGCGCCCTGCTGGCGGTGATCGTGGTCTGGCTGTTCCTGCGCGACTGGCGCGCCACCTTCGTATCGGCCGTCGCGCTGCCGATGTCGGCGATCCCGGCCTTCGTCGGGATGTACCTGCTGGGCTTCTCGATCAACGTCGTCACGCTGCTGGCGCTGTCGCTCGTGGTAGGTATCCTGGTGGACGACGCGATCGTGGAGGTGGAGAACATCGTGCGCCACCTGCGCATGGGAAAGACGCCCTACCAGGCGGCGATGGAGGCGGCCGACGAGATCGGCCTGGCGGTGATCGCCACCACCTTCACGCTGATCGCGGTGTTCCTGCCCACGGCCTTCATGAGCGGCGTGGCCGGCAAGTTCTTCAAGCAGTTCGGGTGGACCGCCTCGCTCGCGGTCTTCGCCTCGCTGGTGGTGGCGCGGATGCTCACGCCGATGATGGCCGCCTACATCCTGAAGCCCCTGGTCGGCGCCGAGAAGGAACCGCGCTGGCTCAGCTTCTACATGCGCCTGGCCGAGCGCAGCCTGCGGCACCGCTTCACCACCATGGTGCTGGCCACCCTCTTCTTCTTCGGCTCGATCGCGCTGATCCCGCTGCTCAAGACCGGCTTCATCCCGGCCGACGACAACTCGCAGACGCAGGTCTACCTCTCGCTGCCGCCGGGCGCGACGCTGGCCCAGACGCTGGCGATGGCCGAGGAAACTCGACAGCGGGTGATGGCGGTGGACCATGTCAAGAGCGTCTACACCACCGTGGGCGGCGGCAGCGCGGGCGGCGATCCCTTCGCCAGTTTCGGCACGCCGGAGACGCGCAAGGCCACGCTCACCATCAAACTGGCCGACCGCGGCGACCGGCCGCGCAAGCAGGGCATCGAGAACAACATCCGCAAGACACTCGAAACCCTGCCCGGCGTGCGCACGACCGTCGGCCTCGGCGGCTCGGGCGAGAAATACATCCTGGTGCTGACCGGCGAGGAGCCGCACACGCTCACGGCCGCGGCGCGCGCGGTCGAGAAGGACCTGCGCACCATCCCCGGCCTGGGCAACATCACCTCCACCGCCAGCCTGATCCGCCCCGAGATCGCGGTGCGGCCCGACTTCGCCCGCGCCGCCGACCTGGGCGTCACCAGCTCGGCCATCGCCGAGACCCTGCGCGTGGCCACGCTGGGCGACTACGACCAGGCGCTGGCCAAGCTCAACCTGGCACAGCGCCAGGTGCCGATCGTGGTCAAGCTGGAGGACTCGGCGCGGCAGGACCTGTCGCTGCTGGAGCGCCTGACCGTCCCCGGCGCGCGAGGCCCGGTCATGCTGAGCCAGGTCGCCACGCTGACGATGGAAGGCGGTCCGGCGGTGATCGACCGCTACGACCGCTCGCGCAACGTCAACTTCGAGATCGAACTCTCGGGCGTCGGGCTCGGCGATGCCAAGACGGCAGTGGAAGCGCTGCCGTCGGTGCGCAACCTGCCGCCCGGCGTGCGCGTGGCGGAGGTGGGCGATGCCGAGATGATGGGCGAGCTGTTCGCCAGCTTCGGCCTGGCGATGCTGACCGGCGTGCTGTGCATCTACATCGTGCTGGTGCTGCTGTTCAAGGACTTCCTGCACCCGGTCACCATCCTGTGCGCGTTGCCGCTCGCGCTGGGTGGGGCCTTCATCGGGCTGCTGCTGGGGCAGCAGGCGCTGTCCATGCCCTCGATGATCGGGTTCATCATGCTGATGGGCGTGGCCACCAAGAACTCGATCCTGCTGGTGGAGTATGCGATCGTGGCGCGGCGCGGGCACGATGGAAGCGACGGCCGACCGGCCGTCGCGGGCATGACCCGCTGGGACGCACTGCGCGACGCCTGCCACAAGCGCGCGCGGCCGATCATCATGACCACGCTGGCCATGGGCGCGGGCATGGCGCCCATCGCCTTCGGCCTGAGCGCGGCCGACTCCAGCTTCCGCGCGCCGATGGCGATGGCGGTGATCGGCGGGCTGATCACCTCCACGGTGCTGAGCCTGCTGGTGGTGCCGGCCGTGTTCACCTACGTCGACGACATCGAGCACTGGCTGCATCGGATGGTGGCGCGCATGCGCGGGCGCCAGCCCGACCCGGCCGATGCGCCGGAGGGGCCGCCGCCGCTGGCGCGCGAACAGCCGGCCGGCCACTGAGAAGGTGTCCGCGGCACGAACGCTCCTGCTGCTGGGCGCGGCCGCCCTGGCGCTGGGCTTCGCGTTCGACGCGCGCCTGCCCGCGCGCCCCCTGCTTCTGCCGGCCACGCATGCGGATCCGGTCCAGACGGCGGCCGCACAACCGGCCTTCGCCACGCACGTCGGCGGCGTCGACTATCGGATCGCACCGGCCGCCGACTACGACATCGCCGGACTGGTCGTCAGCCGGCACGACGCCGAGGCCTGGTGGGACTGGATTCACGCGGCGAGCAACGACCACCTCAACGTGGTGGACCTCTGCCTGATCTGGGGCGCCAATGCCGCCGACGGTGCCTACGAAAAGATGTCCTTCTCGAGCGGCCAATTTGTTTGCTACGTGAGCAGCAAGGACGCCTCGGTATGGCGGCCGGAATACCTCAGGTCGCTGTCCAACAACCACCTGCTGACCGACAGCGCGGCTGTCGCCCGGCGCCTTCGCGGACTGCGCGTCGGCGACCAGGTTCGCCTGCGCGGGCAGCTCGCGAGCTACAGCCACGACGCGGGCTTTGCCTTCACGCGCGGCACCTCGCTGACGCGCGAGGACACCGGCAACGGTGCGTGCGAAACCCTGTTCGTGCGCGACCTGGAGGTCTTGCGCAAGGCGCCGGCGTGGCCCCGTTGGCTGCAATGGCTGGGCGCGCTGCTGATCCTCGGCGGGCTCTGGCGGTGGTACGCGGCGCCGCATCGGCCGCGCTAGCAGGCACGCCCTTCGCCTACCCGCCTTCGCTGAACCCGCGCACAACACCCGGGCGCGCTCCATGCGAGGCTGCGGGAGCCCTGCGACGGAGAACACCGTGAAGTCTTCCCAGCTGCCCCGTTCCTTCTTCCTTTGCGCCGGCCTCGCGACGGCCTTCGCCGCGGCGGCCCAGCCGGCCCCCGACGCACTCCAGCGCCGCTACGAGCGCGAGATTGCGGCGTGCAACAACGGCACCCTGGCCGCACCGGCGCGTGAAGCCTGCATCCGCGCTGCCGGCATTGCGCTCGATCGCGCCCGCGGCGGCCCGCCGGCTGAAGTGCCCCAGCCCTCGGCGGACGGACGCGCCACGATCGTCGCACCGCCCGGGGCCGCCCCCTCCAGCGGCTCGGATGCGACCACATCGCGCGACGGCCGCGCGACCATCGTGCAGCCGGCTGGCCAGGCAGCGCCGCAGCGGTAGGAAGCAGGACGGGCTCCGTACCTGCCAGCTATTCCAGCGACTCCAGCGCCGAGGTCTGGTCCAGGTGGACCAGGGCGTCGAACTGCTCGGCGACGCGTGCCTCGAAATAGTGGCTCTGCCGCTCCGTCGCCGGTGCATAGATCACCCCGATGGCACGCTGCAGCCGCGCGCCGCGCAGCGCCTCGGCGAGCACTTCGTTGTTGCGCAGGATCAAGGCAAAACGACCGAGCTCGGTTTCGTGCAGCAGCGCCTCGATGCTGCCTGCCAGCGGCGGGTTGACGCGCTTGCGCTCCGCGTCCCGGTCCCAGGCCGAAGCAGCCGTGACTTCGCCGGAGGCGGTGGTGAAGCCGACGTTGAAGCACTGCGGCCCGTAGCGCTCGCGCATCAGCTGGCCCACGTTGAGTTCGCCGATGTCCGCCATCTCCGTGGCGCGCGCATCGCCCAGGTGCGAGTTGTGGGCCCAGACCGCAATGCGGGCGGGCCTCGACCGCTGCGCGCTCAGGTGCACGTGGAGCGCTTCCAGGGTCTGCGCCATGTGCCGGTCCCTCAGGTTCCAGGAGGCCACGCGGCCCTTGAACATGGTGCGGTAGTAGTGCTCGGCGTTGCGCACCAGCCGCGCGTTCTGCTCGGCATGGAAAGGTGCGTCGGCGCCGGCCTGGACCTTCGCCTCGCGCAGCTCCATCAGCTGCGCCACCGCCGCATCCTCGCAACTCGCGCTCAGGTCGAAGGCGGCAGCCTGCCCATAGGCCTGCGTGTCCTCGCCGAAATGATCGAAGCACCCATAGCGGTTGCGCGCCCGCCGGGCGGCCTCAGGATCGACCCGGTCCAGGTATTCGAGCACCGAGCCGATCGACGTATAGAGGCTGTAGAGATCGATGCCGTAGAAGCCGACCCGCTCCTGCGGGGGTCTCCCCTGGTTGAAGGCGCGCAGCCAGTCGACGAACTCGCGCACCGGCTGGTTGCGCCACATCCAGGCCGGGAAGCGCTGGAAATCGCCGAGCGCCTGCAGCGCGCTCGAATCGTCGGACAGGCCACGAACGAAGCGATCGACCCGCAGGGCGTCCGGCCAGTCGGCCTCGACCGCGACCGCCGCGAAGGCCTTGTCCTCGATCAGCCGCTTCGTGATCGCGGCACGCTCGCGGTAGAAGTCGTCAGTCCCGTGCGAGGCCTCTCCCAGGAGCACGAAGCGAGCGTCCGCAATGGCAAAGAGCAGCGCCGCATGGCAGTGCGGCGAGGTGCCGAGCGGGCACGCGGCGGCGCGGATCGCGCGGATCGCACCGTGGTCGTCGCGCCCGCCGTTGCCCATGGCATGCCGGGGAGCTCAGCCCTGCTGCTTGGGCTCGGAGCCCTTGCCGCCGCGCTGGCCGCGGCCCGGCCAGCCGCTGCGCCGTTCGTCATCGTCGCGCCAGTCGCGCACCGTCCCGGAGCCGCCGCGGCGGCGTGCATCGTCGTCGTCACGTGGGTACATATGCCGATCTCCTGCGTGGTCCTCAACCGAAGTGGGACTTGCAGGCTATGACGGCGGCTCACGGACGATGTCGGACCACGCTTCGCGCTGCGTAGGAATGCAGCGCGCAATAGCGCCTCGTCGCGGCCGCCGCCGGGCGGCATCGACAATTCAGCCTTTGGCCGGCGCCAGCGCGACGCCCCCCTCGTCGTGCTCGCCACTGTCCTTGCGCAAGGTCGCGATCAGCTCGTCCAGCGCGTTGACAGCGCCTTCGGCATCCCTGGCCCGCAGGCACTGCACCACCCTGCGCCGAAGCGGGAACGCGTCGGGCCTCGGGCGCGCCGGGATCACGTGCGTCATGCGCTCGCGCAACACGGTGGTCATCGTCTGCGCCATGAGCCGCAGCGCCTCGTTGTGGCCGGCCAGCGCAATCGACGAGAAGAAGCGCGCCGTGGCCTCGATGCGCCGCGCAAGCGCGTCCTTGCCCTGGTGCTGCTCGATCTCGTCCGCGGCGGCTTCGATCACGTCGACCTCCGCATCGGAAGCCCGTTCGCAGGCCAGCCGAAGCAGCGTGCCGTAGAGCGCGCGGTAGGCCTCGTCGATGTCGACCGTGCCGAGTTGTCCCCCCAGCACCAGCTTGCGCAGCGACTCGGCCAGCATCATGTAGGCGCCCTTGTAGAACACCAGTGCATGGTCGGCCGAACCGGTGGCCATGTGCTTCACCTCGCCGATGAAGATCTCGTGGTCGCCAGCCTCGTGGCGCGCGTGCACACGGCACTCGAAGCTGGCAAGGCAGTCGTCGATCAGCGGCGTCCCGAGCGGGCCCGGGCGCCAGGCCACGCCCTCGAACTTGTCGGCAATCTTGCTCGATGCAAATCTCGCGGACAGCACGTCCTGACTCTGCGACAGGATGTTGATGGCAAAGGTATCGGCCTCCACGAACGCGCGCAGCAGGCTGCTTGCCTTGCGCAGGCTGAAGAGCACCAGGGGCGGCTCGAGCGAGACCGAGCTGAACGAGTTGCAGGTCAGCCCCGCGGGCCGCCCGTCGGCGGCATTGGTCGTGATGACGGCCACTCCGGTCGGGAAACAGCCCAGCAACTGGCGAAACAGCTTGGGGTCGATGGCATCGATGTGCGGCGTCGGATGGCTCATGGTGTCTTCGTCCCCTGGCGCATGAAGAGTTGAACGATGTTGCCCTCGGGGTCGCGCAGCGACAGCACCGCGCCGTGCGAGCCCATGTCCCGCGTGCCGAGTACCTCGCCGCCCGCCGCCGCCACGCGCTCAGCGGCGGCGAAGTCGGCGACTTCGAACACCATGACGACGCCGGACGTCGCAGGCAGCGCTTCTTCGCGGCAAGCGAGGGCGACGCTGGTGTTGCCCACCCCGTACTGGATCCAACGATCCTTGTCGCGGAACTTGAGCTGCAGCCCCAGCGCCGATTCGTAGAAGGCATGGAGTTCGGCAGGCCGCTCGGCCACCACGAACACGTTCTGCAGGCGCTTTGGCGATTCCATGGTGTGGCTCACGGTGCGTTGTTGTAGACGTTGGCCAGGGAGGCCTTCAGGAATCCGCCATCGACCACGATGTCCTGCCCGTTGATGTACGTGGACGCATCGCTGGCCAGGAAGGAGACGGCGCCCGCGATGTCCGCGGGGACGCCGATGCGCCGAGCAGGAATCCTGGAGGTGCGGGTCTTCAGCACGGCCTCGTCGCGGTAATGCACCTCCGACAACGGCGTTCTGATCATGCCGGGGCTGACGGAGTTCGCCCGGATGCCGCGCGGCCCCCATTCCACAGCCATCTGATGGGTCAGCGCCCGCATGGCGGCCTTGGTCGGCCCGTAGGCGCCGACCCGTGTGGACACCTGGGCCGCGATCGACGCCACGTTGATGATGCTGCCGGCCTCCTGGTCGAACATCATCGGCACCAATGCCTGCGCGCACAGCAAGGCGCCGCGCAGGTTCACATGGAAGATGCGGTCCCACAAGTCGATCGGGAAGTCCTCGAGCGCCACGGGCGACGAAGTGATGGCTGCGTTGTTCACCAGCACGTCGCAACGACCGAAGCGCGAACGCGTCAGCTCGGCCATCGCGGCGATCGAAGCGGGATCGGAGATATCGCAGTGCAAAGCCAGCAAGCCATCGGCTTCGGTGGGCGCAGCCGGATAGCTGATGTCGGCCTGCACCACCTGCGCGCCGATGGCGCGAAGATGCTCGCAGATGGCGAGGCCGAGACCTCCGCAGGCGCCGGTGACCACGGCCACCCTGCCCTGCAAGGCGTGGCTGTCGAAAGCGTTGGAAGAGGCCATTCGGAAACGCTTCTTCAGGCCGCCACGGCGTTCATCGACTCGACTTCCCTGCGGATGGCCGGGATGATCTTCTCGCCCCACAGCTCGATCTGGCGCAGCATGGTCTTCTGGTCGAAGTCACCCAGCTGGGTCTGCAGCGCGATGTGCTTGGGGCGCAGGATGCTGATCTCTTCCAGCATCTTGTCGATCACCTGGTTGACCGAGCCCACGGGCAGGTTCCTGCGCAGTTGCTCGAAGCTCGGGTCCGTCGGCGACGGCACTTCCTTGACCATGTAGCCGTCGTCGGATTGCGCGCGGCGGAACTTGAGGCTTTCCGAGATGCGGCGCTGGAAGCGGGCGTTGTCCAGGTAGGCGTCGATCTCGGACTGCTTGTCGGAAGCAAACGCACAGCGCAGGAAGCCGAATTTCACGTCTTCATCGAGATCGGCGCCGTTGTCCTGCGCCACCTTCTCCAGGCGGTCACGCAGCGACACGATGGCGTCCGTGCCGTTGAGAAGTGCCGTCACGAAGAGGTTGTGCCCTTCGCGCACGCCGCGCCCCAGCGTCACGGGGTTGCCCGAGGTGATCCACAGCGGAGGCATCGGGTCTTGCAACGGGCGCACGGCGATGGAACTGGGCGGCAGCTTGAGAAACTTGCCGTCGTATTCCACGAGCTTCTGGGTCAGGCCCTTGGGAATGATGTCCAGGAACTCGTTGTAGATCGCGCCCGAGTCCTCGATCTTCACCCCGAAGCGTTCGAACTCGAACTCCTGGTAGCCCGAGCCGATGCCGAGCTCCAGGCGGCCATTCGACACCGTGTCGACGAAGCCCACTTCGGCCAGGAAGCGTGCCGGGTGGTACAGCGGAAGAATGCAGACGGCAGAGCCGAGACGGATGCGCTGGGTCCTGGCCGCCATGTGCGCGATCATCATCAGCGGCGACGGCGAGAGCGAGTAGTTGTTGAAGTGATGCTCGGCGTACCAGGCCGTGTTGAAGCCGGCCTGCTCGGCGACCACGGTCTGCTCGATCGAGTGCTGGATGACTTGCTGCGAACTCTGGTGATAGCCACGTTGCTGCGCCAGGATGAATACGCCGAATTCCATGTTTTCTCCGAGTCGAATGGGTGGATGTGCGATGAAGGGAATTCTCCGGTTGGACTCTTCCTTCGGGAATATGGAAGGAGCGTGATTCAGTCCTGCAAAAAAGTGCGGGATGCCGCCGCACTGCGGGACTCCCATGCTGCATGCGCCAAAAAAACCGGGGCCTTGGGCCCCGGTCCATCGTCCGCGCGGCGCGAGCGCCCAGCCGCTTACTTGTCCTTCAGGTCCGTCGTCTTCGCCAGCCCCTGCCAGATGGCAGCGTCCTTCTTGATCGACGCCGCGAACTGCTTGGCAGACCGCGCCGGGGGCACGATCATGTTCTGCCCTTCGATCTTCTGTCGCACCTCGTCGCTCTTCTGCAGGCGGTTGATCTCCGCGTTGAGCCGATCGATGATTTCCACCGGCGTTCCTGCCGGGGCGAACACGCCGTACCAGCCGTCGGCTTCGAACTTGTAGCCCTGTTCCGCCAGCGTGGGCAGGTCCTGCGTGGCAGGCCAGCGTTGCGAACCCGTCTGGCCCAGTCCCACCAGCCGGCCACTGCGCATGTGCTGAAGAGGGGACTGGATATCCGTGAAGCCCACGCTGATGTTGTTCGCGATCAAGTCCGTCACCTCGGTGACGAGCGTCTTGTACGGCGCATGGGGCATGTCGAGCCCGTAGTGCGCCTTGATGCCTTCCATGGCCAGGTGGCCGGACGAGCCAGTGCCCCAGGAGCCGTAGGCGAGCTTGCCGGGGTTGGCCTTGGCATAGGCCACCATGTCCGCCAGGTTCTTGAAACCCATGCTCGGGTTTGCCACCAGCAGGATGCCCGCCGCGCCCACCTGCGTGATCGGCACCAGGTCCTTTTCGGCGTCGTACGGAAGCTTCGGGTGGATCACCGGGTTGATGAGAATGGCGGACGACGGGGCAAACAGCAGCGTGTAGCCGTCACCCGCCGCCTTGGCCACCGTGTCGCATGCAATCAGGCCATTGGCGCCGGCCTTGGGCTCCACCACCACCGGCTGCTTCAGCACCTTCGACAGGGGCTCCGCGATCAGGCGGGCGAAGGTATCGCCGCCTGCGCCGGCTGAACCGGCAACCACCAGGCGGATGGGGCGCGCAGGCCAGGTGCCCGTGTTGGCAAAGGCGCTGACGCCGGCGCCGAGCAGCATGCTGCCGAGCAATACGGTGCGTCGTTTGATAGGTGTGTGGATCATTATCGAAGTCTCCTTTTTGGGGGCTGCGTGACAGAGAATGAGAAGGACCGCCTCTACGCAGCGAGCGCGCGGGCATCGGGCTGGTTGCGTTCCAGCTCCTTGTTGATGGCGGGGATGATTCTTTCGCCCCACAGCGCGATCTGCTCGAGCATGGTCTTCTGGTCGAAATCGCCCAGCTGGGTCTGCAGCGCGATGTGCTTGGGGCGCAGGATGCTGATCTCTTCCAGCATCTTGTCGATCACCTGGTTGACCGAGCCTACGGGCAGGTTCTTGCGCAACTGCTCCATCGTGGGGTCGGTCTCCGAGGGCACCTCCTTGATCATGTAGCCGTCGTCGGACTGCGAGCGGCGGAACTTCAGGCTCTCGGAAATGCGGCGCTGGAAGCGCGCGCAATCCAGGTAAGCGTCGATCTCCGCGTTGTCGTCGGAGGCGTAGGCACAGCGCAGGAAGCCGAACTTCACATCGCGATCCAGATCCTTGCCGGTGTCGCTGGCCACCTTCACCAGGCGTTCACGCAGATCCTGGATGCCCTCGTTGCCCTTGAGCAGCGCGGTCACGAACAGGTTGTGGTTCTCGCGCATGCCGCGACCCAGGGACACCGGGTTGCCCGAGGTGATCCACACCGGCGGCATCGGGTCCTGCACACAGCGCACCGCAATGGAGCTGGGCGGCATCTTGAGGAACCGGCCCTCGTATTCGAAGATCTTCTGGGTCAGTCCCTTGTTCAGGATGTCCAGGAACTCGTTGTAGATCGCGCCCGATTCCGCAAGCTTCACGCCGAATCGGGCGAATTCGAATTCCTGGTAGCCCGAACCCACCCCCAGGTCCAGCCGCCCGCCCGACACCGTGTCCACGAATCCGACCTCGGCCAGGAAGCGTGCGGGTTGGTAGAGCGGCAGGATGCAGACGGCGGTCCCCAGGCGAATGCGCTGCGTCTTGCCCGCCATGTGGGCCACCATCATCAGCGGAGACGGGGAGAGCGAGTAATTGTTGAAGTGGTGCTCCGCATACCAGGCGTTGTGAAATCCCGCCTGTTCCGCCGCGATGGTTTGCTGGATTGAATTGTCGATGACCTGCTGCGAAGTCTGGTGATAGCCCCGTTGCTGGGCCAAAATAAATACGCCGAATTCCATGAACGTCCCCGCAAAATTAGCAGCCGCCGAGCACCCGCAAAGGGCTGCTAAATTCTAGATAGACAAACAGGATCGACTATGGCAAAAACTGCAGATCTGAACTGCGCAAACCGGAGCATTCATGGATAGATTGCGGGCCATGGAGCTGTTTCTATCGATCTCCCAGACGCGGAATTTTTCCGAGACGGCGCGCCGCTTCGGCATATCGGCCACGGGCGTGTCGCGGATGATCACCGACATCGAGGAGGAGCTGAAGGTCAAGCTCCTGCTGCGTTCCACGCGCCAGGTCGCCCTGACGGAGTCGGGCCAGGAATATGCGCGCCAGCTGGAGGGCATCCTGTGGCGCATCAACGAACTCCAGGCCAACATCACGGCCATCAGCTCCGCGCCCCAGGGCTTGCTGCGGGTGCATTCGCGGGTGATGTTCGGCCTGGGTGTGTTGCCGCCGCTGATCGCTGCGTTCCGCAAGCTGTACCCCGAGATCCACATCGAACTCACGCTGACCGAGGCCGCCGTGGACCTGCGGCGCAACCAGTTCGACGTCGACTTTCGCATCTCGCCGCCCGTGGAGGCCGGCGTGAAGCGCCGCATGCTTTTCCAGAGCGAGCGCCATCTCGCGGCAACCCCCGCCTACCTGGCCGGCAAACCCGCCTTGCAGACGCCCGAAGGCATTCTCGAGCATGACTGCCTGGCCTACGAGCTGCCCGGCAACGAATACACATGGCTCTTCAAGCAGGAGGAGCGGCTCACCGAAATCGCCTTCAAGCCCCGCCATGTCAGCAACAACGGCATTGCCCTGCTGGAACTCGCCCGCCTGGGCGAAGGGCTGGTGCTGCTGGATGACTACACGGTGCACAACGACATCCGTGCGGGCCGGCTCGTCAGGGTGCTGACCGACTATCGCATCAGCAACAAGGGCTTCGATGAAGGCATGTACGCCACCATCCTGGACACCCCCATCATTCCCGCCAAGATCCGGCTGTTCCTGGATTTCGTCGCCGAACACGTGGCGGGACCCGAGCTGCGCTTTGCGGCGCACGGCAAGGCGGCCGGACTCGCGGGACTAGGCTCGACGCCCGCCGCGTAGCCGGCCCCGCCTACAGCGGCATGCGGCACGCGGGCCGCGCGGACCCGCGAAAGCCCAGGCCGGTCACTTTGAGCACGGCTCCGTCCAGGGGCCCCGATGCGCTCAGCCGGCCACTGTCGCTGATGGTGGTGACGAACAGGTCGGCCATCTCCGGCCCGCCGAAGCACAAGGCGCTCGGGTGGGCCACCGGGAGCTCGATCTTGTGGGTGAGCCGACCCTCCATGTCGAAACGCGCCAGTGCTCCCGTGCGGACCAGTGCAGTCCATAGCCCGCCCTCGCTGTCGAAGGCGCAGCCATCCGGCCCGGAGTCATGGACTTCGGTGCGGACGAAGACCTGCTTGTCCGCCAGCGTTCCGTCTGCCGCTAAAGCGTACGAATAGATGACCCTCGCGGCGCTGTCGGCCACATGCAGGCGCCCGCTGACCGGGTTCACGCAGGGTCCGTTGACGATCCCCAGCCCATCGTCGAGCTTGTGCAGGTGCAGCCGGGTATCGAGCCGGTACAGGCCGCCGAGCGGCGGCTCATCGGGCGCACGAAACACATGCATGGTGCCGACCACGAAGCTGCCGTCGGCCAGCGATATGCCGTCGTTCAGCCGCAAATGGGGGCTGCTCGCCTCGATCCTCGCCAGCGTGCGCAACTGCCCGGTACGAAGGTCCAGCGCTGCGATTTCCTCCTTCAGCGACAGCACGATGCAGTCGAGCCCGTCGCCGTTGAACGCAAAAGAGCCCAGGGGTGGCGGCGCTACATGGCGCGCCGTCGCCTGGCCCGTGTCCGGGTCGAGCGCATGGATCAGGCCCTTGCGGCAGTCCAACAGCCACAGTTGCGCCCCGTGCCACACCGGGCATTCGCCCAATGCTGTTTTCAGGTCCCCCAGGCGCTTGATTTCCATTTTCTTTTTCCAATACGCCTCTAATTGGCGACCTGAATTTTTATTTGGATGCGCGATGAATGGGTGAAATCAAAATAGCTGGAAACCCGTGCCATCGGCACGAAGCATCGCCAGCCTGATTTGGGTGTCCGCACATGGTAGCAACGCGGCACCCATACACCAACGGGCGAATGCTTCATTTTTCGCAGAACACTCTCTCGGATTGGTTGGAAATGAATTCGACCGCCATTTCTATAATCAATCGAGCAAATTCCTGCCGCAGCAAGCTGGCTTTTTACAGAGGTGGTGTATGAGTGATGAATGGGTTCGTTTGGAAGTTTCTGACGGCGTGGGCCTGGTCACCATGGACCGCAAGCCCGTCAACGCGCTGAGCCGCGAGATGCGCCGCCAACTGGTAGCCACCTTCGACGCCATCTCCGAACGCGAGGACATCCGCTGTGCGGTGCTCACCGGAGCAGGCGGCGTGTTCTGCGCGGGCGCCGACCTGAAGGATCGTCCCAACGCCGAGATCGCCGGCGACTTCCTCGAGCACAACCGCATCACCCGCGAAACGGGAAATGCCATTCGCGAGTGCGCCAAGCCCGTGATTGCCGCCATCAATGGTGCGGCCTTGGGGGCAGGGTTCGGGCTGGCCGCGGCCTGCGACATCCTGTATGCCTCGGAGAGCGCCACCGTGGGCATGCCCGAGATCAACGTGGGACTGGCGGGCGGCGCCTCCATGCTCAAGACCTTGTTCGGCCGCTCCACCCTGCGTCGCATGTTCTTCACGGGCCAGCGCCTGAGCGCGCACGACCTGCTCAAGCGCAACGTCGTCGAAGAGGTACTGCCCGAGAAGGACCTGCTGCCCGTGACGATGGCACTGGCCCGCGAGATCGCCTCCAAGGCACCGCTGGCCATCGCTTATGCCAAGCGTGCAGCCAACATGGTGGATGTGATGCCGCAGCGCGACGCCTATCGCTTCGAGCAGGAGTTCACCATGGCCCTGTCGAAGACCGAAGACGCCCGCGAAGCGCGCATGGCCTTCCTCGAAAAGCGCGCACCGGTTTTCAAAGGGCGTTGAGCACATGCTGACCCAGGTTCAACCATCACCGGGCGCCGGGCTCGACGCCTTCTTCAAGGCCGACGGCGTGGCCGTGATCGGTGCTTCCGACGACATCACCAAGATCGGCGGCCGTCCCGTCCAGCTGCTGCGCAAATACGGCTATGCCGGCGCCATCTATCCCATCAACCCCAAGGGCGGCACCATCCAGGGCCTTCAGGCCTACGCCTCGATCCTGGACACGCCCACGGCGCCGGAGATGGCGATCCTGGCCGTGCCCGCCGGCGCCACGCTGCAAGCGGTGCGCGACTGTGCCGATCGCGGTGTGCGCGGCGTGATCGTGCTGTCCACCGGCTTTGCCGAGGCCGGCCCCGATGGCGCGGCCCTGCAGGCTGAGCTGGTGAGCGTGGCGCGCAACCACGGCATGCGCCTGCTGGGACCGAACTGCCTGGGCGCCGTCAACGTCGTGGACAAGCTGGTGGGCTCTTTCTCGATTGCGCTGGAACAAGCCATGCCGCCTCCCGGGCAGGTGGGCATCGTCTCGCAGTCGGGCAACATCGGCAGCTTCACCATGCGCAACATGGCCGATCGCGGCCTGGGCGTGAGCCGCTTCATCGCCACCGGCAACGAGGCCGACGTGGACGTGGCCGACGGCATTGCCGCGCTGGCGCACGATCCCGGCACGCGCATCATTCTGTGCTGCATGGAAACCTGCCGCGATGCCGGGCGCCTGGTCGAGGCGCTCGACATGGCGCGCCGGCAGCACAAGCCGGTGATCGTCCTCAAGATCGGCGCCACCGAGCAAGGCCAGGCGGCCGCTGCGTCGCACACCGGCGCGCTGACGGGTTCCGACGCGGTGTTCGATGCCGTCTTCCGCCGCTATGGCGTGCTGCGCGTGCGCTCTTTCGAAGAGCTGCTGGAGGTGGGCCACGCTGTTGCCCTCCTGGGCGCAGCGCGGCTGCCCGCCACGGACGCCGTGACGCTGGTGGCCGCTTCCGGCGGATTCGGAATCATGATGGCCGATGCCATGGTGGAAGCCGGCATGACGCTGCCGCAGCTCGCCGACGCGACCAAGGCCCTGATCCGGGAGGCCGTGCCCACCGCCGGCACCAACAATCCGGTCGACGCATCGGCCCAGATGTCCGCGCGGCCCGACATCCTGCTGAAGATGCTGACGGCCCTCCAGAACGATGAGAACGGCAGCACGCTGGTGCTGCTGCTGGCGCTGTCGCTCTACAACCCCCGCCTGCGCGGCGTGTACCTGGAGGCGCTGTCGAAGATCCGCGCCAGCCACCCCGACCGCCTGCTGATCCTCATCAGCCAGGGCCCGCCCGATGCGGTCGCCGAGATCAATGCGCTGGGCATTCCGGTGTTCCCCGGCATTCCAGCGGCAGCCAGGGGCCTGGCGGGCCTGGTCAGGCTCGGCCGGCTCAACACCCTGCCCACCGCCGCAGCGTATGGTGGCCCGGTCGAAAAGGTCGATCCCGCCGTGTTCCGCAACGAGTTCCATGCCAAGAAGGCACTGGCGGCAGCAGGGATCAGCGTGCCGCGCGAGGAGGTGGTGGTTTCGGCCGACGATGCCGTGCGCAGCGCGCAGGCCATCGGCTACCCCGTGGTCCTCAAGATCGCGTCGGAAGACATCGCCCACAAGACCGAGATCGGCGGCGTGGCGCTGAACCTGCAGGACGACGACGCCGTGCGGGAAGCTTACGGCCGCCTCCTCGCCAATGCCGCCAGGCATGCACCGCAGGCGCGGCTGGATGGTGTGCTGGTGGCCCCGATGGTCCGCGGTGGCGTGGAGCTGATCGCCGGTGTCTCGCGCGACCCCGTGTTCGGCCCCGTGGTCATGGTGGGGCTGGGCGGCATCCATGCGGAGATCCTCAAGGATGTTGCCGTGCAGGTCGCGCCCGTCTCCGAAGACGAAGCCCTGCGGATGATCCGCGGCCTCAAGATGTTCGCGCTGCTGGACGGCGCCCGTGGCCAGCCCAAGGCCGACGTGGCCGCCGCTGCCCGCACGGTGGCCCGGCTCTCGGAGTTTGCATGCCGCCATGCCGAAGACGTGGCCGAAATCGACATGAACCCCATCCTGGTCAAGCCCGAGGGCGAGGGTGTCCTCGTCCTCGATGCCCTGATGGTTCCGACCTCCTGCAACAGCCCTGCACATTGAAGTCCCTCATGCACATGGAAAAGAACCCGGCCATTCCGGACGCTGCAGCGGGCCCGGCCGTCTACCGCCAGTACGCGCGCCAGTGGCTGCGCGCCAACCTGCCCGAGCACATGCGTGCGGACAACGTCAACTACCGCACGCCCACGCTGGACGAATGCCGCGACTGGGAGGCGTCCATGTACGACGCGGGCCTGGCGGGCATGACATGGCCCAAGGCCTACGGCGGCCTGGGCCTGACCCTGCGCGAGCACCTGGCCGTCAACAAGGAAGTGGGTGCGCTGGCCATGCCAGAGAGCGTGAGCTCGATCGGCAAAGAGCTGGCGGGGCCCATCATCCAGACGGTGGGGACGGAAGAACAGAAGCAGTTGTTCCTGCCTCGCATCCTCTCCATGCGCAGCTACTGGTGCCAGGGCTTCTCCGAGCCCGACGCGGGCTCCGACCTGGCGCGCCTGCGTACCAAGGCCGTGCAGGAGGGCGACACGTGGCGCATCAACGGGCAGAAGATCTGGACCAGCGGTGCCGCCAAGGCGCACTACTGCCTGCTCCTCACCCGCACCGGCACGGTCGCCGACAAGCACCGCGGGCTGTTGATGTTCGCAGTGCCCATGGACACGCCCGGCATCCGGGTGGTGCCCATCAAGTCGATCGATGGCAAGGAGTCCTTTGCCGAAGTCTTCTTCGACAACGTGGAGGTGCCCGACAGTGCGCGCCTTGGCGCACCGGACGAGGGCTGGAATGCCGCGATCCGCGTGTTGTCGATCGAGCGCGCCACCAATCGCATGTACCGTGCGTGGCGCTTCGAATGCGAACTGCGCCAGCTCGTCGCCGCGTGCAAGTCCGACCCGCAACTGTCGAAGTTGCTCGACGACGGTTACTACCAGCGCCGCATCGGCGATGTGGTGGGCGAGATCGACGCGCTCAAGGGCCTGGTCGAGCGCACGGTGAACCAGATGATGGCGGGCGACAAGATCGGTGCCCGGGGCTCGCTGACCAAGCTCTTCTGGTCGGAGTGCCATCAGGCCTTCATGGGCCTGGCGCTGTCCGTCGTGTCGCAGGTGAACCCGCGCTCCAGTGCGCAGGCACAGCGTGCCCGCAAGGCCTTCACCACGGGCTACCTGTACGCCCGCGCCGAGACCATCTACGCCGGCACCACCGAAGTGCAGCTGGACATCATTGCGCAACGCATCATGAACCTGCCGAAGGACCTTTGAGATGCCAACATCAGACAACGATCTCGAGCCCGAGGAATTTGCCCAGGCCGCAGCCGAGGCGATCGCGGATGCGCAGACGCGCAACTTCCGCGAGGCTGCCCAGGTCCTCGCCAACGCGGGGCTGTGCGGGGTGTGCGCCCACGAAGATGCCGGCGGGCTCGCGCTGGGTATCGAGTTCGCCCTGCCCATCGCGGCCGAAGCGGGCAAGCTGCGCTTGCGGTGGCCGCTGCTCGAAACCATCCTGATCGCCAAGGCGCTGGGTGACTCCCCTCTCGCTGCAGAACTTGCCAGCGGCGCACGCGTCGCCACATGGGCATTGCACGGCAGTCTTCAGGACCGATGGGCAGGACAGGCTCGCTGCGCCAAGGACAGTGACTGGGTGCTGGTCGCCGACGGCCAGGGCGGCGGCGCCCTGGTGGAACTGAGCTCCGTCGAAATTCAGGACGACGGCGCGCTGGACCCGGAGAGCCCTCAATCGTGGCTGGCGCTGGACAGCGCCCAGGTGCTGGCCACGCTGGATGCTGCCACCTTCGCAGCACTGCAGCGCAACGGCCAGATCCTGATCGCCGGCTTTGTCAACGGCGCCGCCGAGGCCGCGCTGGCCACCACGGCCGAATACATGTCGACCCGCGTGCAGTTCGGACGCCCCCTGTCGGCCAAGCAGGCCGTGCGCCACCTGCTGGCGCGCATGCGCCTGCTGCAGGAAGCCTCCAATGCGGGCATCCAGCGCGTACTCGGCGCCGATGAATACGGCAGCGTGCGCAGCACCCAACCCGTGCTGGCCAATGCCCTGGCCAGTGCGGCCTTCGTGCTGGAAAAGTCCATCCACCTGCATGGCGGCATGGGCTTTACCTGGGAAGTGCCCTTGCACTATGCCCTGCGCGAAGTACGGAAGTTCGACGCCGCATTCGGCTCGGGCGCGCTTGCCAGTCAGGTCGGCCGGGACTTCATCCGGTCCGTATGAACCAAGGAATATCCATGAACCAGGATCTGCTCGGCCGCGTGGCCCTCATCACCGGCGCCGGCGCCGGCATCGGCCGCGAGACCGCCTTTCAGATGGCCGCGCGCGGTGCCATCGTCTGCGTGAACGACCTCAAGGAAGAACTGGTGACACCCGTGGTGGAGGAGATCAAGTCCCGCGGAGGGCAGGCCATCGGCATCGCGCTGAACATCGCCAGCCGCGAAGGCATTCGCGAGGCCATCCAGCGCTCGTTCGAGCAGGGCAAGCGCTTCGACATCCTGGTCAACAACGCGGCCTGGGTGCGATACCAGGCCATCCCCGAAATCATGGCGGACACCGTGGATCGCATGCTGGACGTGGGCTTCAAGTCCGTGATCTGGAGCCTGCAGGAGGCCGTGGCGGTGATGGACCCGCAGCGCGGCGGTTCGATCGTGAACGTGGCGTCGGTCGCGGCCTTGCGCTCGGCCGCGAACTCGGTGGTCTATTCCGGCATCAAGTCGGGCATCCTGGGCATCACCCGCGCTGCGGCAGCAGAACTGGGAGCGCGCAACATCCGCGTCAATGCCGTGTGCCCGTCGGCTGTTCCCACCGAAGGCACGCAGCGCAACCGCAACGCCGAGCGCGATGCCAACCGCATTGCCCGCACGCCGCTGGGCCGGCTGGGCACCGTGGAAGACATCGCACGCAGCATCTGCTTCCTGGCCAGCGATGACGCGGGCTTCATCACGGCGCAGGCCTTGACGGTGGATGGCGGCATCACGCTGACCAACATCTGATCTTCCCAGGACTGCGGATGCCAACGGTTCTGATCACCGGTGCTGCGTCCGGCATCGGACGCGACACCGCACGGCTGTTTGCCGGCGCAGGCTGGCAATGCATGCTGGTCGACAACAACCAGCGGGCCTTGTACCTGTTGGGACAAAGCCTGCCCTCACCTGCCTCGGCCGCGCATGTGCTGCGCACGATCGACCTCACCGACTCGCAGCAAATCGCATCCCTGGGCGAAGGCACGCCCGAGCTGGACGCCATCATCAACAACGCCGGCATGTCCGACACGTCCAATATGCCGCTGGCCGAGCAAGGCGAGGCGCAGATCGGTCGTCTGCTCGCACTCAATCTGGCAGCGCCGGCAGCCGTGGTCGATGCGTGTGCCCATCTGCTCGAGCCCGGCGCACGCATCGTGAACGTGGCGTCCGGCGCCGGCCTGCATGCCATCCCGTGGCGCGGCGCCTACAGCCCGAGCAAGGCGGGACTCATCGCCCAGACCCTGGCGCTGGCGAAGGCGCGGCCCGACTGGTGCGTGACGGTGCTTGCCCCAGGATTCGTCCGGACCGAATTGGTGGACGGACTGATCCAGGCCGGTCGGCTCAGGCCCGAAAACGCAGTGGCGAAGATCCCGCTCGGCCGCATGGCCGCGCCGGAGGAAATGGCGCAGGCACTCTACTTTCTGGCCAGCGCCGGAGCGCAACCGCTGAGTGGGCAGATGCTCGCGGTGAATGGCGGCTCTTCCGTCTACGGCGGCAGTCAGCCGTTCGCGCCGGCCACACTGGACCCGCAGCCCTTCGATATGCCGGTGCGACTGGAAGTCTGCGGCGCAGATGCCGCACCATGGCAAGCCGTGGCACAAGCGCCTGCGGCAGGCCCGCACTATGCAGCCTGCCTTGACCTGTCGCCGCTGCACGGCGCATCTACATGCGTGTTGCAGGCGGTGCATGCTGCCGCCGCGCGTTTTGCAGCGCGCTACGCACAGCAGGCCAGCCTGACTGTGCTGCTGCCGGCCGAAAAGGCCGATCGTTGGCAAGACGCCGGCGATGCCGCCGCGGCCCGCATGCTGGTCTCGGCCCTCGCCTGCGAGTGGGGCAGTCGAGCCTTGCGCATCAATGCACTGGAAGTACCGAGAGATCTGGACCCAGGGGCATTGCACCCGCTGCTGCGCTTCGTCTGCGGATCTGCCGCCCAGTACCTGACGGGGCAGACTCTTGCCTGCCGAGGCACCACTGCCCAGGAGTCGCTATGACAACACCAGACGGTGTGCCCGATGCTGCGCGTGCGCAGATCAAAGAGTCCTTCATCGCGGAGCGAGGCTACTGGCGCCCCTGGACCGAGACCATGCTGCAGGTCTGCCCCGCCTTCGTGCAGCAATACGCGCGCTATGCGGGGTACCCAGCGCGCACCGGACCGCTGACGGAGCGCATGGTGGAGCTCATCTATGTGGCGCTCGATTCCTCCTCCTCCCATCTTTTCGAGCCGGGCTTGCACACCCACATGAAGCGGGCACTCGAGGTGGGCGCCACCCAGGCCGACATTTTCGATGTGCTGCACCTCGTTGCCGTGCAAGGCCTCGCCAGTGTGTGCCAGGCAACCGACATCCTGGCCGAGTTAGCCGACTTGAGCGCAGCGGCGATCGACGAGGCGCTCCAGGCCCGCATCGACAGGCTCGGTCCCGCGCACGCGCTGGCCCTGGCCTCCGTCGCGCGGCTCGACCCCCGCTACGCCGACGTGCTTCTGGACTTTGTCGAACAAGCTCGCCCCGGTGCGGGCCTGACCCCGGCGGAGCGCAGCTTGGTCCAGTTGGCACTGCACGCGTGCTTCACGGCTTTCAATCCGGACGCGATACGGCGGATCGTCGCCACGGCGCTGTCGCAAGACCTCACACCGGCCGAGCTGCTCCAAGCCATCCAGTTGGGCGCCCACCTGGCCGTCCATGGCACCGCACTCGGCACGAATGTATTCCGGCAGACCCAGGGCTGACGCCAGGCTCTCGACCTGGGAGATCGCCAGCATCGCAAGCGAGATGTGGACACCGTCGGGCGCGGCGCAGTAGCGGAACTGCTGCTTCAGCAGCATGGCGTGGGGTCGGCAGCGAGGCGGGGCTCCTCGTGCCATGGGGCGTGCGGCCTGTCAGCGGCCAACTACCATCGACACACCTTGATTCGCCCACGCCCGCCATGTCGAGCCTCCCACTGTCCCAGGCGCTCCTTCTGTCCAACGCCCAGATCGCGATCGAGGCCGCGGCCACGCTGGCGTTTGCGCTCTCGGGCCTGATCGAGGCGGCGCGCAAGCGGCTGGATGCGGTCGGCGTCTGCGTGGTGGCGGGCCTCGCGGCCTTCGGGGGCGGCACGCTGCGCGATGTCCTGCTGGACCGCCGGCCCTTCTTCTGGGTCCAGCACGCGGCCTGGCTCTGGGTGCTGCTCGCGCTGTGCGTCGGCGCCATGTTCTTCATGCGCTCGCGCCATTTCGCGCTCACCGAGCGGGCCATGCAGTGGCCCGATGCGCTGGGCCTGGGCCTGTTCACCGCCGGCGGCACGCAGATCGCGATCGACGCCGCCATGCCGCCCATCGTCGCCGTGCTCATGGGCATGGTGACGGCGGTGTGCGGCGGGGTGCTGCGCGACATCGTGTGCAACGAGATCCCGCGCGCCTTCAGCGACCACCGGCCCTATGCACTGTGCGCCTTTGCCGGGGCGTGGCTGGTGGTGCTGGCCCACCAGCTGGCGATGCCGCAGTGGCTCGGCCTGGCCGCCGCGGCAGGCACGGTCACGCTGCTGCGGGCGCTGGCGATGCTGACGGGGTGGAAGCTGCCGGCCTGGCGGGCTGACTAGCGAAAGCGAAACCGAAAGCGCAATGACACCTACGCACCGCGCACCTCCTCCACCATCCGCACGAGCCGCTGCGCATCGGTCAGCACCAGCGCCCGGCCGTCCTTGGCCAGCAGGCCGTCGCGCCGCAGGGCGTTGAGCTCGCGCGTCACCTGCTCGCGGTTGGTGCTGATCTGGCTGGCCAGCTCGGCATGGGTCGGCGCCGGCTCCAGCCGTGCCCGGTTGCCGTCGATGCCCGCAGCCTGTGCCAGGCGCAGCAGCTCGGCATGGACACGGTTCTGTACGCCGAGCGTGCTGAGGTCGATCACGCGCTCGGACAGCTGGCGCACCAGCGCGGTGAGGCTGCGCATGACACGCTCGGCAACCACCGGCTCGTCACGCAGCAGCGCGAGGAAGGCCCCGCGATCGAGGCTGGCGACCACACTGGGCGAGAGCGTCACCACGTCGGCCGAGCGCGGCTGGCCATCGATGGCCGCGATGTCGCCAAAATGCTCGCCCTCGAGCGAGTCGCGGAAGGTGACCTGCCGCCCGTTGGCTGCGTAGATCGTCACGCGCAGCCGGCCGGACACCAGGAAGTAGACATCGCTCTTGCACTCGGAGCGCAGCAGCAGCGGCTTGCCCGCCGGCAGGCTCTGCCACAGGCAGCGCGCAGCGAGCTGCTCCAGCCGCTCGCGCGACAGGCCCTGCAGCAGCGCGATGTGCTTCAGGCCCAGGCTGGAGCGATCAGGCGGCATGACACCGACTCCGTGATGACGGCCTCTTTGCAAAACCTGTGCGCTAACGCACAGCTCCCGGGGCAGTGGCGACTCACAGTAGGACCGTGATGGATGCGATTTCCGCACCCGCACACCCCGCAGAGGAGATTTCATCATGAATACGAAAGTTCTTGCTTTTTTTGCTGTCACATTCGCTGGTGTCGTATCTGCGCAGACGGTTCCTCCGGAACAATGGGTCGGCGCGCCGATTCCGTCGGCCAGCACCCTGAGCCGCTCGGCCGTGATGGCCGACTACGTCGCCACGGCACCTGCGGAAGGGAGAACGCCGCAGGAGTTCCGCGTCGGGCCGCCTGACGCGCAGCCTGGCGGATTGAGCCGCGCGGAGGCGGTGGCCGACCTCAACCTGTGGCTGCGTTCGGGCCTTGGCCAGAGCGCCTATCGCGACGACTTCGATCCCGCGCGCGGGCACTACCGCGCACAGGTGGCGATGTACCAGCGGCTGCGCCACGGACCGGAGTTCACTGCGGAAGTCGCGCGCATCCAGGGCGCGGGTGGATTCGCGACCGTCGCGCAGTCGGCACCGACGCCGGCCGACGAGTGAGGCCAGGGCGGCGCGCCGCGGGGCCGGCCTTTCAGCCGGGCGCGGCGCGCAGCTGCCTGCGTTCGCTCATGTACTTGGCCGCGCGCGGCAGCAGCAGCACCGCCAGCACGACCAGGATCAGCACGAGCGACATCGGGCGCTGGAAGAACACCACCGCACTGCCCTCGCCGATCGACATCGCGTTGCGCAGCTGCGCTTCGGCCAGCGGGCCCAGGATCATGCCCACCACCACCGGCGCGGTCGGGAAGTCGAAGCGGCGCATCACCACGCCCAGCACGCCGATCACGTAGAGCAGCACCAGGTCGAAAGCGCTCTGGCGCATGCCGTAGGCGCCCACGGTGGCGAAGATCAGGATACCGGCGTAGAGCTGCGGCTTCGGGATCTTGAGCAGCTTGACCCACAGCCCCACCATCGGCAGGTTCAGCACCAGCAGCATCACGTTGCCAATGTAGAGCGAGGCGATCAGCGCCCACACCAGCGCGGCCGAGGTGGTGAAGAGTTGCGGCCCCGGCTGGATGCCGTAGTTCTGGAAGGCGCCCAGAAGGATGGCGGTGGTGTTGGAGGTAGGAATGCCGAGCGTGAGCAGCGGGATCAGCGCGGCGGTCACGGTGGCGTTGTTGGCGGCCTCGGGGCCGGCGACACCCTCGATGGCGCCGCGGGTGCCGAACTCCGCCTTGTCCTGCGGATCCTTCACCAGCTTCTTCTCGGTCGCGTAGCTCAGGAAGGTCGGGATCTCGGTGCCGCCGGCCGGGATGCAGCCGAAGGGCGTGCCGATGGCGGTGCCGCGCAGCCAGGCCGGGATCGAGCGGCGCCAGTCGCGTGCGGTCATGTGCACGCGGCTGAGCTTGTTCTGCGTCTCGACCGTGCGTCCTTCGTAGAGCACCGCGTAGAGCACTTCCGCCACCGCGAACAGGCCGACCGCGACCAGCACGATCTCGATGCCGTCGAGCAGTTCGGGAATGCCGCCGGTGTAGCGGCCCTGGCCGGAGATCTGGTCGAGGCCGATGCAGCCCGCCGCCAGGCCGATGAACAGCGCCGTGAGCCCGCGCAGCGTGCTCTGGCCCAGCACCGCGCTCACGGTGGTGAATGCCAGCACCATCAGG
Source organism: Variovorax sp. RA8 (assembly GCF_901827175.1). NCBI lineage: Bacteria > Pseudomonadati > Pseudomonadota > Betaproteobacteria > Burkholderiales > Comamonadaceae > Variovorax > Variovorax sp. RA8. The sequence continues at coordinate 3,553,642 of NZ_LR594662.1, forward strand.
AGGAAGTACTCCGGCGGCCCCAGCTTGACCGCGAACTCGGCCACGTAGGGCGCGAACAGCGTGACGATCACGGTCGCGATGGTCCCGGCGACGAAGGAGCCGATCGCGGCTGTCGCCAGCGCGGCCCCGGCCCGGCCGCTCTTGGCCATCTTGTTGCCTTCCATCGCCGTCACCATGCTGGCCGTTTCGCCGGGCGTGTTCAGCAGGATGGAGGTCGTCGAGCCGCCGTACATGGCGCCGTAGTAGATGCCCGAGAAGAAGATCATCGAGGCGGTGATGTCGACCTTGCCGGTGATCGGCAGCAGCATGGCGACCGCCACCGCGGGACCGATGCCGGGCAGTACGCCGACGGCCGTGCCGAGGGCGCAGCCCACCAGGCACCAGAGCAGGTTCGCGGGCGTGATCGCGGCCGCGAAGCCCTGAAGCAATGCATTGAAAATGTCCATGTCAGATCCAGCCCGAGCCGGTCAGGCCCGGCAGGTTGATGGCGAGGAACTTGGTGAACATCCAGTAGACGGGGGCCGAGATCAGCAGGCCCGTCGCGATGTCGATGAGCCAGGTGCGCGGCGAATTGACGCCGCCCTGCCCCTTCGAGCGCCGCAATCCTTGCACCGCGAACAGGTAGCACAGCGTGCAGCTCAGGATGAAGCCGATGGTGGTGATCAACGCCGCGTTGAGCAAAAGGCCGGCCGAAATCCAGGCGAAGCCGCTCCAGTAGGCAGGCCCGTCCGAGGGGGCCTCCATGTTGCGGAAGCCGCCGGTGCGCGATTCCCAGATGATCCAGGCGCCGCAGAGGGTGAGGGCCACCGACACCAGCCAGGGCAGGAAGTTGGGTCCGACGCCGCCGTAGCCCGCCTCCGACGAGATGCCGATCGCGCCATAAGCCAGGGCCAGGCCGGTGAGGAGAACGCCGGCGCCGACCAGGGTCTGGGGCCAGACCGCTGGCGGCCTCGGATCGGGTTCGAGCGGCACGTGCCCACTCGAGGTGGGGTCGATGTTGGACATTGTTCTGGGCCTTGCGTGTGATCGAAGGAAGAAGGGAGTGCGGCCCCAAGCCGCACTCCGCACGCGCGCGAAGCGCGTCAGACCATGCCGGACTTGTGCATGGTCGCGCGCAGGCTGGCGAACTCCTCGTCCACGAACTTGGCAAAGGCGTCGCCGGACAGGACGGCGGGCGTCCAGTCGTTCTTCTTCATCGCCTCGTTCCAGGCGGGCGTCTTGAGCGCGGCCAGCACCAGGTCGGTCAGCGCCTTGCGCTGCTCGGGGGTGATGCCGGGGGCGCCGTAGACGCCGCGCCAGTTGCCGATCTCGACGTCGATGCCCTGCTCCTTGAGCGTGGGCACGTTGATGCCGGGCAGCCGCTGCGCCGAGGTCACGGCGATCGCGCGCATCTTGCCGTCGGCGATGTACGGGGCGAACTCGCTGTAGCCGCTGCCGCCCACGGTGACGTTGCCGCCGAGGATGGCGGCGGTGGCCTCGCCGCCGCCGCGGAAGGCCACGTAGTTGATCTTGGAGGGGTCGGCGCCGACCTTCTGCGCGATCATGGCTGCGGCGATGTGCTCGGTGGAGCCGCGCGAGCCGCCACCCCACTTGACGCTGCCCGGGTCCTTCTTGAGCTGCTCGACCACGTCCTTCATGGTCTTCAGGGGCGAACTGGCCGGCAGCACGAACACGTTGTATTCGCTGGTCAGCCGCGCCAGCGGCGTGGCCTGCGAGAGGTTCACCGGCGGCTTGCCGGTGATGATGCCGCCCAGCATCACCGCGCCCATCACCATCAGCGCATTCGGGTCGCCCTTGGAGCCGTTGACGAACTGCGCCAGGCCCAGTGCGCCGGCGGCGCCGCCCTTGTTGTCGTAGGTGACGGTGTCGGCCAGCTTGCCGTCCGTCATGGCCTTGCCGAGTGCACGGCCCGTGGTGTCCCAGCCACCGCCCGGGTTGGCCGGGATCATCATCTTGACGTTGGGGGCGGCCCACGCCGACAGCGGCAGGGCACCGGTGGCGGCCAACGCGGCCATGGATTTCAGGAAGGTGTCTCGACGCATGCATGTCTCCTTGAAGAATCGGAAAGGCGGAACGCCGCTATGATGCGCGCCCCTGCTGTCAGTTGGCTGTCCTGCGCACTGGGGTAAACACCGAAATACCGGCCATGAAGCTGCTGTTAGTCGAAGACGACCCGTCGATGCAAACCACGCTGCAGCGCACCCTCGGCCGCCGCATGATCGACGTGCGCCTTTGCGGCGACGGCGCGCAGGCGCTGGCGCAGTGGCGAGCGCTCGAGCCCGACGTGGTCGCGCTGGACCTGAGCCTGCCCAACGTCGACGGGTTGCAGGTCCTGGCGCAGGCGCGCGCCCAGGGCCTGCGCACGCCGGTGCTGCTACTGACCGCGCGCGGCACCGTGGGCGATCGCGTGGTGGGCCTCAATACCGGCGCCGACGACTACCTGCCCAAGCCCTTCGACCTCGACGAGCTCGAGGCGCGCATCCGCGCATTGCATCGTCGCAATCAGAGCGCAGCACCCGACGCCGCGCACAACCCGCAGCAGGTCGGCGGCCTGCGCTACGAGCCCGACAGCGGCGCCATCTACCACCGCGCCGAGGTGCTGGAGCTGACGCCGCGCGAGCTCGCCCTGCTCAAGGCGCTGATGGTGAAGCCGGGCCATGCAGTGGCCAAGGAGCGCCTGTTCGAGCTGGTCTTCCCCAGCGAGACCGAGGTGCAGTACGAGGCGGTCGAGGTGGTGGTGTATCGCCTGCGCAAGAAGCTCGCCGGCACCGGCGCGACGCTGATGACCTTGCGCGGCCTGGGCTACCTGCTGCGCGAAGAACCGTGATGCGCGCCGCCTCGCTGCGCGCCAGGCTGCTCACCGGCATCCTGGTGCCGGTCGCGCTGTTCATCGTGGTCAACAGCGTGAGCCTGTACCGCCAGAGCCTCGCGGCAGCGACCACTGCCTACGACCGCACCCTGCTCGCCTCGGCCAAGACCATCGGCGAGCAGCTCGACGTCGAAGGCTACGACGAGCAGGCCTTGCTGCGCGCCATCGTTCCCTACTCCGCGCTGGAAGCCTTCGAGGCCGACAACCAGAGCAAGATCTTCTACCGGGTCTCCACGCTCGGCGGCGAGATGATCTCCGGCTTTGCCGAGCTGCCCTTCTGGCGCGGCAAGCTGCCGGACCGGTCGCCCTACGCGGCCCTGGTGGACTTCTATGACGCGCGCTTTCGCGGTCAGCCAGTCCGGGTGGCCGTGCTGCTGCAGCCGGTGGCCAGCGCGCGCGGGCGCGGCATGGCCGTGGTGCAGGTGGCCGAGACGCTGGAGCTGCGCGAGACGCTGGTGCGCAAGCTGCTGGTCGATATGCTCTGGCGGCAGCTCGTGCTGCTGGCCGTGATTGCCGGCGTGACCGTGTTCGTGGTGCAGCGCGCCACCCGGCCGGTGCGCCACCTGGGCGAGCTGATCGAAGGGCGTGCGCCCGACGATTTCTCGCCCATCGACGCGCCCGACACGCCGCGCGAGCTGCGCCCGCTGGTCGATGCCACCACCGAGGTCATGGGGCGGCTGCAACGGGTGCTCGACCACCAGAAGCGCTTCGTGCGCGACACCGCGCACCAGCTGCGCACGCCGTTGGCGGTGCTCAAGGCCCAGGTGCAGTCCGCGCGCCGCGGCGACGTGCCGACCGGCGAGGCGCTCGCAGAGATCAGCGATACGGTGGAGCGCGCCACCACGCTGGCCAACCAGATGCTGTCGCTGGCCAAGGTCGAGCAGTTGCGCCAGCAGCCGGATTCGCAGGTTCTGGACCTGGGCGAGGCGGTGCGCCAGGTCGCGCTCGACCTCTCGCCCCTGATGGCCGACAAGGCGCTGGACGTGGAGCTCTCGGCCGGCTCCGCGCCGGTGCTCGTGCGCGCGCACCGCTGGATGCTGCAGGAGCTGGCGCGCAACCTGCTGCACAACGCCATCAAGCACAGTCCGCGCGGGGGCGCGCTGGTGGTGCGCGTCGAGGCCCAGGACGGGACCGCCGTCTTCGTCGTGAGCGACCAGGGCGCCGGCATCCCCGACGAGTTGCGCCGGCGCCTGTTCGCGCCCTTCGCCGCGGGCGACGTGGCCAGCGGCTCGGGGCTGGGGCTGGCCATCTGCCGCGAGATCGTGCTCGCGCTGAGTGGAAGCATCGCGCTCGACAACCGGGAAATCGGCGGACAGCGTCACGGGCTCGATGCCGTGGTGCAGCTGCCGCTGGCCGGCGACAATCGCTGAAACCCCACTCACACGGAGACATGGACCGCCTGCGCATCGACAAATGGCTCTGGGCCGCACGCTTCTTCAAGACGCGCACCCTGGCCGCCGACGAAATCGGCAAGAACCGCGTGCAGATCAACGGCGAGGTGGCGAAGGCCTCGCGCGAGGTGAAGGCCGGCGACCTGGTCGCGCTGCGCGTCGGCGGCGGGCTCGACCGCATCGTGCGGGTGCGGGGCCTGAGCGGCCAGCGCGGCCCGGCGCCGGTGGCGCAGCAGCTCTACGAGGAGACGCCCGAGAGCCTGGCCGCGCAGGCGGCCGCGCGCGAGCAGCGGCGCATGGGCAGCGAGCCGGCGCTCAGCATCGTGCAGGGACGGCCGACCAAGCGCAACCGTCGCGACCTCGACCAGGCCCGGCACGTGGATTGGGACAACCGCTGGAGCGCTTCGCTCGATCCCGACAAAGACTGAACATCGCTTACCCTCGGACCCCGTGCCAGCAACAACCAGGAGTCCTGCGAATGGCCAGCCTCAACAAGTACCGTGTCGGCAGTGGATTCAGCCTCGACAAGATGGACCCCGCCGACTCTGCCTTCCTCGAAGACGACGAAGAGGTCGAGCGCGAACGGCTCGACGCGCTGGCCGGCGAGCTCGACGAGTTGCAGAACCTGCTGCATGCGGAGGGCCGGCGCAAGTTGCTGCTGGTGCTGCAGGGCATGGACACCAGCGGCAAGGACGGCACCATCCGCTGGGTGTTCTCGCGTACCTCGCCGCTGGGCGTGCGCGTAACGGCCTTCAAGGCCCCGAGCGAGGAAGAACGAGCGCGCGATTTCCTGTGGCGCTGCCACGCCAATGTGCCGCGCGCCGGCGAGATCATGGTGTGGAACCGCAGCCACTACGAGGACGTGCTGGTGCCATGGGTCGAAGGCTGGATCGACAAGGCGGAGCTGAAGCGCCGCTATGCGCAGATCCAGGATTTCGAGCGCCTGCTCGTCGAGTCCGGCACGGTGGTCGTCAAGTGCATGCTGCATATCAGCAAGGAGACACAGCGCGAGCGGCTGCAGGAACGCGTCGACGAACCAGGCAAGCGCTGGAAATTTCATCTTGCCGATCTGGACGTGCGCAAGAAGTGGGCGGCCTACCAGCGCGCCTACGATCAGGCGCTGCGCGGCACCTCCACCGACCATGCCCCCTGGCATGTCATCCCTTCCGACAGCAAGCTCAACCGGAACCTGATGGTTGCCCGATTGCTGATCAAGACGATGCGGGGAATGAAACTCGCGGTGCCGCCGGCGGACCCATCGCTGGACGGCCTGGAGGTCAAGTAGGACAGCGCCGCTTTCGACCTTTGGTCCTCCTCCATATGGCGTATTGAGGGGGCGGGATGACGGTGAGAGACTGCGTGGCGCTTGCTTCCGAGCCGCCACCCGTTCCAAGGACCCCAGATGGACGTCTTGACCTTTTCCGAGCTGATGACCGGACTTCTGTCCGTGATCGGCACCGGCATCCTGCTCCTGCTTGCCACCAGCCGCTCACCCAAGCCGCTGCACGACGAGATCGCGCGGAGGGTCGAGCACTCGATCGCGCTCCTCGACACTTGCAAGGACTCCCGCAGCCGCTGACCCGGTGCGGCAGGCGACCCTGCTCAGAGCTCGGCCAGTTCCCGGTTGATCTCCCGCGCCGTCTTCAGCAATTGGGGCACCAGGCGGCGCAGCACCTCCTCCAGTTCCCAGCGCGGTGAAGGCACCGCGATGTTGACGGCACCAATCGGTTCCCCCGAGCGATTGGTCAGGGCCGCCGCGATCGAGATGTCCCCCACGAAGGCTTCCTGGTCGTTCAACGCGTAGCCCAGCTCGCGCGCTCTTGCCAGCGCGGCGCGCAAGCCCGGCAGGTCGGTGACCGTGCGCTTGGTCATCGGTGTGCGCTTGATGGCCGCCAGCATCGCCATGGCCTCGGCTTCATCGAGCTTCGAGAGGATCGCGCGGCCGGCCGCGCTGCAGTATGCCGGCAGCCGCGAGCCGACGTGCAGGTTGACACTCACCGCGTGCAGGCTTGGAAAGCGCACGACGTAGACGATGTCAGGGCCTTCCATCTCCGTCAGGTTCACCGTCTCGCCGGTCTTGCGGTTCAGCGCCTCCAGGTGCGGGCTCGCCTTCTCGCGCAGCCGGTTGGTCGCGAGCACCGTGTGGCCGAACGCCAGCATTCGGCCCGAGAGCGTGAAGGCCCGCGTGAGCGGATGCTGGCGCAGGTAGCCCAGCGCGTGCAGGGTGTGCGTGACCCGCTGCACCGCGCTGCGGTCCAGCTGCGCCAGCGCCGCCAGCTCCGTCAGCGCGACCGCGCGCCCTGCCGCATTGAGCGCCTCAAGCACCTGGAAGGACTTGGCGACGGACGCCATGAAAAGCGGGCTGTCGTGCCCCACGTTCGCCTTGCGCGTTTTGCGCGCGGGGGCGGCTGCGATGGGTCTGGCGTGGGACATGGCGGCCTCGGGAATCGGGAAGCCTCATTATTGCATTCCAATACGCTGTATTGATAAACGATATGGCACGTAATAGAGTCCGCCTTTCGCCTTTCGCCTTTCGCCTTTCATCCGCCAAGCCCCCATGCCGCGCCGCCCCCTCCTGATCACCCCGCTCTCGGTCCTCTGCCTGCCCGGCCTTGCTCGCGCACGGGAAGCCGCCTCGCCTGCGCGGCCGATCCGCTCGGCCAATGGCCGGCGCGCCGGCTCCCATGCCGCCGTCTGAATTGCGGGTCGCCGTGGTCGGCGCCGGCGTGGTCGGCAGCTGCATCGCCCTGGCACTGCGCAAGCGCGGCGCGGCCGTCACGCTGCTCGACCGCGACGAGCCCGGTCGTGGCTGCAGCTACGGCAACTCGGGCGCGATCAGCCCGGGCTCGGTGGCGCCGCTGGCCATGCCGGGCATCCTGTCCTCGGTGCCGCAGATGCTGCTGGACGAAGAGAGCCCGCTGCACCTGCCCCTGTCCTACCTGCCGAAGGCGGCGACCTGGCTGATGCGCTTTGTCGCCTCCGCCCAGCCCTCGCGGGTCGCTCTCTCGGCTGCCAAGCTGGCGGCGCTGCACACGGGCGCCCTCGATCGCCACGAAGCGCTGGCGCGCGAACTCGGCGTGCCCGAGCTCTTCGTGCGCCGCGGCCACCTGCACCTGTACCCCGATGCGCGCGCCCTGGCCAAGGACGCCGCCGGCTGGCGCATGCGCCAGCACTACGGCTACCCGTTCACGCAACTGGACCGCGACGGCATCCTGGCGCTGGAACCGCACGTGGGCGAGCGCTACCGCATCGGGATGTTCCTGGCAGACCACGCCACCATCGTCAATCCCTTCCGGTATGTGCAGGCGATGGTGCGTGCCTTCACCGCGCGCGGCGGCCGGCTGCGGCGAGAGGAGGTGCGCGCGATGACGCCGCTGGAAGGCGGGCGCTGGCGCCTGGCCACGGCGGGCGCTGCCGATGGCGCCGAGGACTGCTTCAACCATGTGGTGGTGGCCGCCGGGGCCTGGTCGCGCCGGCTGCTGGACCCGCTGGGCGTGCACCTGGCGCTGGAGAGCCAGCGCGGCTATCACGTGCAGTTCCAGGGCGGGCGCGGCACGGTCTCGCGCACCGTGGTGCTGGCCGACCGCAAGATCTTCGTGACGCCGATGGAAGAGGGTCTGCGCGTGGGCGGCACGGTGGAGATCGGCGGCCTCGAGCGCCCGCCGGACCCGCGCCGCGGCGCGATCCTGGAGCGCATCGCACGGGAAACCTTCGAAGGGCTCGACGGCCTGCAGGCCACCCAGTGGATGGGCCATCGGCCCTGCATGCCCGACTCGGTGCCGGTCATCGGCCCGGCAGCCGGGCGGCCTGGGTTGTGGCTGGCGGTCGGCCACGGCCACCTGGGCCTGACGGACTCCATCAACACCGCGCAATCCATCGCGAGCGGCATGCTTGGCGCGCGGTCCATCACGCCGTGAACAGGAGAAATGCGATGCGCCCCGATCCAAGCCGAAGTGAAAAGTATCAATGCCGATCGCCGCGACGGTTTCGTGCTCCAGACTCGCTCACCGCAAGCGTCGAGGATTTAACAACGCGGGTGCATTTCTGGCGCCGCGCAGGCGTGCGCTCCCCTGCCAACAACGACACTTCATCGGGTACAACATTGACGACGTGGAGGAGTTGCCATGGAATCACCGGACCTTGAGCCAGTTGAGAAGGCGCGCGCGCTGATCGAAGAAGTCATCGCCGGGCGCAGTCACCTTGCCGCCGCCGTTCCGTACTTCGCCCCGACCGACATCGGTTGCCTGCCGCCCGCGCTGCAGGAGGCGGAATCGCGAATCGAGGAGGAGAACGATTTCGGCAATCGCGTGCGCGCCGCCATTCAGATGAGCCTGGCCGCCGCGGCCGCATCGTTGCGAGTCAGCGAATCGCTGATGCAGGACTTTGCCCAACTGGGGTCCCATGAGCGCCAGAAGGAGCTGGCGCGCTGCGCATGCGAGGCGCAGGCCGCCAGGGACATCACCGGCCATATCGCGGCGATCCTTTCGGGCAAGGAGGCGCCGAAGCTGGATGCGCTGATGGAGATCAAGCGGCTCAAGTCGGCCATCTACGAGCGATTTGGTCGCTGGCCAGGCCGCTGAGGTGGGCCGGTCGGCCCGCCGCTGACTGAGTTGCCGAGGCCCGCGGCACACAGCGAGGCATTGCATGGATTCACGGCGGACGTAGCATGGCGCCAACATGAAAGAAATCCGACTACGTTGGTCCCAGGACATCGCCACCGACGATGAGCAACTCACCGTCGAGGGCGTGCCTGCTCACCACGGCGGCGGAGAATGGCGCGCCGACACGCCGGAGAACCGCCAGGCACTCGAGCAAGCCGCGAAGGCCGGCGACGAAAGCTATGGCGCAGGCACGCACTGGATCGAGGAGCGCGAAGCCTGATCCTGCGAGCGCGTGCCGTGCGGCTCTGCGGCGTACACTGCGTCGTACCGGCATGGCGCCAAGGAGGAGGTCCCGCCCTCCATCATTTGTGCTGCACCTGATCGTCGCCCAGCCCTTGGCGGGGTCCGCGGCAGCTCCTGTCTCGAGAACGCGGCTGGACCGCGTTTCTTTTTGGAAGGTGCACGCGATGAAGAACCTGCAGGATGCCAGCGAGCGCATCTGCGAACTCAAGGGAAGCCTCATCGCCATCGATGCCCTCCTCCCCGCGCTCCTGGAGGCACTGCCGGTCGCCTCCCACGCTCAACTGGTGCGCTCGTTCGAAGCGCATGCCGAGGCCGCGCGCACGGTGATGCAGCCTGTCGCGCTCTCCGAGCAGGTCCTTGCCACCTTCGAGCGCGAGATTGCGCGCCTGCGCGCCGTGCTCGCAGGAACCGCGCCGCCGGCGCCGCGCAGTGACACCGAGGCGGCGCTCCTGACCACGACGCGCGTCAGCACCTTCCTGGGGCCGTGCTCCCTGTCGGGCGCCAGCGGTTTTTTCTTTCGCCGCAATGAGCGGCTGTTCCTCGTCACCAGCCGGCATGTACTTGCCGATGAAACGAGCAGCCACTTCCCCGATCGGATCGAGGTCGAGGTACATACCGACGAACTCGACCTGACGCGCTACGCGGCAGTCTCGGTGCCGCTGTATCGCCAGGGCCTGAGCCAATGGCGGCAGGCCGCCGACAGCGGCGGCGACGTGGATGTGGCCGCCATCGAGATCGACGTCGGCAGCTTGCCCGACTCCAGCATCCTGCACGCATTCGGGCCCGAGCACCTCGAGCCCTCCGGCGACCTTGCCGAGGTCGGCGACGCGCTGGTCATCGTCGGCTTCCCGCTGGGCTTTCATGACACGGTGCACCATCTACCCGTGGTGCGAAGCGCATCCATTGCCTCGGCCTTCGGCGTGCGCTTCCAGCAGCAGGGCTATTTTCTGACCGACGCCCGCACCCATCGAGGCAGCAGCGGCGCCCCGGTGCTGCGGCGCAGCCATGATCCGGACGCGGACCGGTCGCGACTACCCTGGCAACTGCTGGGGGTGCACTCCACGCGCATGGACATGCGCACGCGTGACCTCGTGCAGGACGAATCGCTCGGCCTCAACTGCGCCTGGTACGCGGACGTGCTCATGGCCTTGACCGAGCCCGCTGCGGCCGCGATGGAAGTCTGAACCGCTCACACGATTCGTCGCGCAGCAGCCTCCTAGAGCGAGCTTGCGTTCGCCGCCTCGGCCTCCTTGAACCGTCCCAACGCCCTGTGCCCCCGAGGGGTGATCGAATGAACGGTGGCCCAGACGGCGCGGCAGCTTTCTCGCCACTTGGGCAGCGTCGCCGTCACCATCCCGGCAGACTGGAGCCTCGCCACCTTCTCGATGTCGGCCAGGCCGGTGATGCATACCGGCAAGGCGCTCACGCCCAGCATGCGAAGCAGATGCATCGGCATCGCTCCTCCTTGGACGTCGAACTGAAAGGTCATTGGAGGTCTCGCAAGGCAGGCGCCTCTGGGTCAGCCGAGGCGCGGTGCTGGCGTCGGAAGCGGGTCAGGGCGCTTGGGACGGCGTGAGGCCAGTATGGCCCTATTCCGTCGTCGCGGGTACTTTGCACGCGCAGCCCGGTCGCGATGCCGCCGCGCGATTCGGACGGGCACAAAAAAGCCCCGTCTGGCGGGGCTTTGGGAGTCCTGGCGGAAACGGAGGGATTCGAACCCTCGATGAGGCTCTACACCCCATACTCCCTTAGCAGGGGAGCACCTTCGGCCACTCGGTCACGTTTCCAGGAAGCCGCAATTATGCCAGCTTAAGCGGGCGGTTGATCGAGATCGAAGGCCTTGTGCAGGGCTCGCACGGCGAGTTCCATGTACTTTTCGTCGATCACGACCGAGGTCTTGATCTCGCTGGTGGAGATCATCTGGATGTTGATGCCCTCCTCGCTCAACACGCGGAACATCTTGCTGGCCACGCCCACGTGGCTGCGCATGCCGATGCCGACGATGCTGACCTTGCAGATCTTGGTGTCGCCGACGATGTCGCTCGCACCCAGCGTGGGCAGCACCTTTTCCTTGAGCAGGTCGACGGTCTTGGCGTAGTCGTTGCGATGCACCGTGAAGCTGAAGTCGGTGCGCCCGTCCTTGCTCAGGTTCTGGATGATGACGTCGACCTCGACGTTGGCATCGGCCACGGCGCCGAGGATGTGGTACGCGATGCCCGGCTTGTCGGGCACGCCGATCACGGAGATCTTGGCTTCGTCGCGGTTGAACGCAATGCCGGATACGACGGCTTGTTCCATGTTTTCGTCTTCCTCGAATGTGATCAGGGTGCCCGAGCGGGCCTCTTCCTTGATGTCGATGTCCCAGGGCGTGAAGCTCGACAGCACACGCAGGGGCACCCGGTACTTGCCGGCGAACTCGACCGAGCGGATCTGCAGCACCTTGGAGCCGAGGCTAGCCATCTCCAGCATTTCCTCGAAGCTCACCGTGGTCAGGCGACGCGCGTCCGGCTCGACGCGCGGGTCCGTGGTGTAGACGCCGTCGACGTCGGTGTAGATGAGGCACTCGTGCGCCTTCATCGCCGCCGCGATCGCGACGGCCGAGGTGTCGCTGCCGCCGCGGCCCAGCGTCGTGATGTTGCCGGCGTCATCGACGCCCTGGAAGCCGGTGATGACCACCACCTTGCCGGCATCGAGGTCGGCGCGCACGCGCTCGTCGTCGATGCTCTCGATGCGGGCCTTTGTGAAGGCGCTGTCGGTCCTCACCTGCACCTGCCAGCCGGCGTAGCTGACGGCCTGCACGCCCTCGGCCTGCAGCGCGATCGCCAGCAGTGCGGACGAGGCCTGCTCGCCGGTGGCGGCCAGCATGTCGAGTTCGCGGTTGTGGTCGTCGTCGACCTTGCTGGGGGCCAGCTCTTTGGCGAGGCCGAGCAGGCGGTTGGTCTCGCCGCTCATGGCGCTCGGGACCACGACCATCTGGTGGCCGGCGCGCGCCCACTTGGCGACGCGCTTGGCAACATTCCTGATGCGCTCTGTCGAGCCCATCGACGTGCCGCCGTATTTGTGAACGATCAATGCCATGGGTGAAGTCAAGGAGAAGGATTCGGATACCTGCCGCAATGCCGGCGTCCGGGGCCTTGTCGTATGCCCGTATGCCCGGGTTGTCTGTTTCAGCGCAAGGCTGCAGGCTGCGACGGAGGCCGGGCATTGTACCAACGCAGGAAGTCGCCCTCGCGCTGCACGTAACCGTCCGCAACCTTGAGTCGGATGCGGTGGCCGCGGGTGCTGCAGGCCTCGATCTGGTCGAGCAGCTGTTCGAGCTGGGCCTCGCTGGGCACGGCATCGTGCTCGCGCTTGAGCCAATGGCGCAGCACATTGGCAAGCCGCTCGCGCGGCAAGACACGCAAGGCGGCCAGGGCGGGTGGCGATCCTGCTGCAGCGAAGTCCGAAGCGGCGACCTCGGCCAGCAGCCGCGAGGCCCTGGCGGCGTTGCGGGCGGAGCGCGCGAAGGTCTCGCGGAACTGCGGCAGCGTCGCAGCGAGCGCCGGCAGCAGCTGCAGCCGAATCCGATTGCGCGTGTAGCGCAAGTCGGCGTTGCTGGGGTCGTCGACGTGGCCGATGCCGGTGCGGGCGATCCATTCGCGCAGCGCGACCGCCTGCACCTCCAGCAGCGGCCGATGGAAATTCACGCCATGCCGCTGCATCTGGCGCGGCATGCCGGCCAGTCCGTCGAGGCCGGCGCCGCGACCAAGCGCGATGAGCATGGTCTCGACCTGGTCGTCGGCATGCTGGGCCAGCGCGACATCGCCCAGCCCGTGCGCCCGCGCCAGCGCCGCCAGCGTGACATAGCGCGCGCGCCGCGCCGCATCTTCAGGACTCTCGCCGGGCGCATGCCGAGCGTCGACGCGGCCCACGCGCAGGGGCACGCCCAAGGCCTCGCAGGTCGCGAGGCAATGTGCTTCGAAATCGTCGGCCGCCGCCTGCAGGCCATGATGCACGTGCAGTGCCTGCACCTGGCCCGGCCAGAGGCCGGCGGCCGCATGCAGCAAGGCAGTGGAATCGGCACCTCCGCTGTAGGCGATGCCCAGCGGCAGGGGCACCGCCCAGGACGCGAGCGCGAGGGCGGCGGGATTCTCCATCGGTCATGCGGCAGCCCTTCTGTGGGCCGCGGATTACTTGGTGCTCTCGGCCTTGGTATCGGCGAAGCGCCCGTAGCTCTGCAAGCGCTCGTAGCGGCGCTCGAGCAGTTCCTTGGGCCGCAGATCGGCGACCTGGCGGAAGGCATCGTTGAGCGCGCGCTTGAGGAAGGCAGCCATCTGCCGGTGGTCGCGGTGCGCACCGCCGACCGGCTCGTTGACGATCTTGTCGACCAGGCCCAGCGCCTTGAGCCGGTGCGCGGTGATGCCCAACGCGTCGGCTGCTTCCTGGGCCTTGTCGCTGGTCTTCCAGAGAATGGAGGCACAGCCTTCGGGGCTGATCACCGAGTAGACCGAGTACTGCAGCATCAGCACCTGGTCGCCGACCGAGATGGCCAGCGCGCCGCCGGAGCCGCCCTCGCCGATGATGGTGACGATCACCGGCACCTCGAGCTGCGCCATCTCGAAGATATTGCGGCCGATGGCTTCGGACTGGCCGCGCTCCTCGGCATCGATGCCCGGGTAGGCGCCCGGTGTGTCGACGAAGGTGAAGACCGGCAGCTTGAACTTCTCGGCCGTCTTCATGAGCCGCAGTGCCTTGCGGTAGCCCTCGGGCTTGCTCATGCCGAAGTTGCGCGCGGTACGCTCCTTGGTGTCGCGGCCCTTCTGGTGACCCAGCACCATGCAGGGGGTCCCGTTGAAGCGCGCGAGGCCACCCACGATGGAGAGGTCGTCCGCGAAGTGGCGGTCGCCATGGAGCTCGACGAAATCGGTGAAGATCTCGTGGACGTAGTCCAGCGTGTAGGGGCGCTCGGGATGCCGGGCGATCTTGGTGATCTGCCACGGCGTCAGGTCGCTGTAGATTTCCTTGGTGAGCTGCAGGCTCTTCTTGCCGAGCTGGTCAATCTCTTCCGAGATGTCGACCGCCGATTCGGTCTGCACATAGCGCAGCTCTTCGATCTTGGATTCGAGCTCCGCGACGGGCTGCTCGAAGTCGAGAAAGGTTCGTTTCGCCAACGTCTTCTCCTCTTGTCAGTATGCGACCACCGGCAGGGGGTCGAGCGATCGCCAAATATACCAAGTCGCGACGCTGCAGTAAGGGGCCCAGGCGACGGCCACCTCGCGCGCGTCGCTGCGGCTGACCGGATCGCCCGAGAAATAGCTGCGGCTGATGCCCGTGATCAGCCCGGCGTCGTCAAGCGGAAGGACGTTGGGGCGCATCAAGTGGAAGATGAGGAACATCTCGGCAGTCCAGCGGCCGATGCCGCGGATAGCGACCAGCTCCGCGATGATCATCTCGTCGGACATGTCTTCCCAGGCATCGACGTGCACGGTGCCGGAATCGAAGTTCAGGGCCAGGTCGACCAGGTACTCGACCTTGCGCACCGACAGGCCGGCAGCGCGCATGTCGTCGACCTTGAGCTTGAGCACGTTCGCCGGTGTCATCTTGCGCGGCAGTGCGGCGAAGCGGTCCCACACCGATTGGGCGGCCTTCACCGAGATCTGCTGGCCCACGATGCTGCGCGCCAGCGTGGTGAAGGCGTCGCCGTGCGACTCCAGGCAGGCGTCGCCGAACTGCGGGATCAGCCGCTTCATGACCCGGTCCTTCCGGGCCAGGTGCTTGCAGGCCTCTTCCCAGTAGGGCGGCGTGTGGATGTCGATGATGGGGGACTTCTTGGCGGCAGGCATTATGGTGCTCATGCCCTCACTTGACGGTGGTCCAGGTGGTGCCGGTCGGCGAATCCTTGAGCACGATGCCCTGCGCCAGCAGTTCGCTGCGGATGCGATCGGCCTCGGCGAAGTTCTTCGCCGCCTTGGCCTCGGCACGGCGCGCGATCAACGCCTGGATCGAGGCATCGTCGAGGGCGCTGCCGGCCTGCAGGAAGGCCTCGGGGTCGCCCTGCAGCAGACCGAGGCAGGCGCCCAGCGCCTTCAGCAAGCCGGCGGCCTGCGCCGACTTCGTCCGGTTCACCTCCCCAGCCAGGTCGAAAAGCACGGCCACGGCCTCGGGCGTGCCGAAGTCCTCGTCCATCGCGGCCTTGAAGCGTGCCGCATGCGGCTCGGCCCAGTCGATCGCGACCTCGGCCGGCGCCACCAGGTGCAGCGCCGTGTAGAGCCGCTTGAGCGAGGCGCGCGCATCGTCCAAGTGCACATCGCTGTAGTTGAGCGGGCTGCGGTAGTGCGCGCGCACGACGAAGAAGCGGATCGTCTCGGCATCGAACTGCTTCAGGACGTCACGGATGAGGAAGAAGTTGCCCAGGCTCTTGGACATCTTCTCGTCGTCGATGTTGATGAAGCCGTTGTGCATCCAGGTGCGGGCCAGCGGCTTGCCTGTCGCGCCCTCGCTCTGCGCGATCTCGTTCTCGTGGTGCGGGAATTGCAGGTCCATGCCGCCGCCGTGGATGTCGACAGTCTCGCCGAGCAACTGGCAGGCCATCGCCGAGCATTCGATGTGCCAGCCGGGCCGGCCAGGGCCGAACTGGCTGGCCCACTTGACCTCCTCGGGCTCCGTGGGCTTGGCACTCTTCCACAGCACCGGGTCGAGCGGGTCCTCCTTGCCGTCCAGCACGGCCACGCGCTCGCCGGCATGCAGCTCGTCCAGCGACTTTCCGCTGAGCTTGCCGTAGCCCGGGAACTTGCGCACCGCGTAGTTGACGTCGCCATTGCTCGAGCGGTAAGCCAGGCCCTTCTGCTCCAGCGTGGCGATCATCGACAGCATCTGCGGCACGTACTCGGTGGCGCGCGGCTCGTGCGTGGGCCGCTCGATACCCAGGGCGTCGGCGTCCTCGTGCAACGCCCGGATCATGCGGTCGGTGAGCGTGCGGATGCTCTCGCCGTTCTCGACCGCACGCCGGATGATCTTGTCGTCGATGTCCGTGATGTTGCGCACGTACTCGACCACGAAGCCCGAGACCTTGAGCCAGCGCTGCACCACGTCGAAGGCCACCATCGAACGCGCATGACCGAGGTGGCAGTAGTCGTACACCGTCATTCCGCACACGTACATGCGCACCCGACCGGGTTGCAGAGGAGAAAAATCCTCCAGTTCACGCGACAGCGTGTTGTAGATGCGAAGGCTCATGAGACAGGGGAATGCCGGATTCGCCCGCGCGACATGGCGAGCGACAGAGATTTTTTCAGGGGTGAGGATGCTATGGCAACGAGGGGATGAACGGAGCCCCTCGGCTACAATCCCGCGTCAGTATAAACGGCCGGTTCCGTTATTTTCCCGGGTGTTTTCGAGGCCCGCGTTCCTCCCCATCTCTCGAGGCTCATGAAGCACGCCGCTGCCCCCTCCCCCTCCTTCATCCCGCGCTTCCTGTCGGTTGTCCTGCTCGCCTTTGCCGCCGCCGCGGCATACGCCGACGACTACCTCGACGTCAACACCCTGCTGCGCCAGGGCAAGGCTGCCGAGGCGCTGACCAAGGCCGATGCCTACATCGCCGGCAAGCCGCGCGACCCGCAGATGCGCTTCCTGCGCGGCGTGATCCTGACCGAACAGGGCAAGCAGGCCGAGGCAATCACGGCCTTCACGCAACTCACCCAGGACTTCCCCGAACTTCCCGAGCCCTACAACAACCTGGCCGCGCTCTACGCCAGCCAGAGCCAGTTCGACAAGGCGCGCGCGGCGCTCGAGATGGCGATCAAGCTCAATCCGAACTACGCCACCGCGCACGAGAACCTGGGTGACGTCTATGCGCGCCTCGCCGGCCAGTCCTATGGCCGCGCGCAGCAGCTCGAGACGGGCAACACCAGCATCGCACCCAAGCTCGCGCTGATCCGACAGCTGTTCAGCGCGCCGGGCCGCGGTTCGTTGCCGGCCGCCCCGGCCGAAGCCCGCAAGCCGGTGCGCCGCTAGCCCGCTGCCCGTCCGCGGCGCTGCCCGGGGTTCGTCGTCTTCTTCAGCCCGTCCTACTCTTCACCATGCACATCCTTTCCCGTCGCACGGCACTGATCCTCGTCTCGACGCTGAGCCTGGCAGGCGCCGGCTGGGCGCAACAAGCTGCGCCTCGCGTCAAGCTCGCCACTTCGGCCGGCGACATCGTGGTCGAGCTCGCGCCCGACAAGGCGCCCAAAACGGTCGAGAACTTCCTGCAGTACGTGCGGGACAAGCACTACGACGGCACGGTGTTCCACCGCGTGATCGACGGGTTCATGATCCAGGGCGGCGGCTTCACGTCCGAGCTGAAGCAGAAGCCCACGCGCGCCCCCGTCCCGCTGGAGGCAAGCAACGGCCTGAAGAACGACAAGTACACGATCGCGATGGCGCGCACCTCCAACCCCAATTCGGCGACCTCGCAGTTCTTCATCAACGTGAAGGACAACGCGATGCTCAACGCCCCCAATCCCGACGGCCACGGCTACACCGTTTTCGGCAAGGTGGTCGCGGGCACCGAGGTGGTCGACAAAATCCGCGCCGTGCGCACGGGCAACAAGGGCGGCATGCAGGACGTGCCGCTCGAAAGCGTCACCATTGAATCCGCCACCGTGGCGAAGTAAGCCAATCAACAAGGAGCCCTCATGAGCAACCCCCAAGTCGAACTGCACATCAAGGACCAAGGCGTCATCACGCTCGAACTGGACCAGGACAAGGCGCCCAAGACGGTCGAGAATTTCCTCGCCTACGTGACCAAGGGCCACTATGACAACACGGTGTTCCACCGCGTCATCCCGGGCTTCATGGTGCAAGGCGGCGGCTTCGAGCCGGGCATGTCGCAGAAGCCGACGGGCGCCGAGATCCAGAACGAGGCCGACAACGGCCTGAAGAACGACAACTACACGGTGGCGATGGCCCGCACCAACGCTCCGCACTCGGCCACGGCGCAGTTCTTCATCAACGTAGCCGACAACGGTTTCCTCAACCACACCGCGCCTTCCGCACAAGGCTGGGGCTATGCAGTGTTCGGCAAGGTGGTCGGCGGCAAGGAAGTGGTCGACAAGATCAAGGCGGTGAAGACCGGCCGCAAGGGCTTCCACGACGACGTGCCGCTGGAAGACGTGGTCATCGAGAAAGCTGTCGTCAAAGGCTGAAGATGACCGCTTTCGCCGAGCTCGTGGCTCCTGCGGCGTGGCGCACGGTCGACCTGATTTCCGACCTCCACCTGCAGTCCTCGGACCCGGCGACCTTCGAGGCGTGGCACGGCTACCTGCAGACCACGCCGGCGGACGCGATCTTCATCCTCGGCGATCTGTTCGAGGTCTGGGTCGGCGACGACGCGGCCGCCGAGCCCGGCTTCGAGGCGCAATGCGCGGAGGTGCTGCGCGAAGCCGGCGCGCGCCGGCCGCTGTTCTTCATGCACGGCAACCGCGACTTCCTGCTCGGCCCCGCCTTCGCGGCGCAATGCGGCATGCAGTTGCTCGACGACCCGACGGTGCTGGCCCTGCATGGCAGGCGCTGGCTGCTGAGCCACGGCGATCTTCTCTGCCTTGAAGACACCGAGTACCTGCGCTTCCGCGCCGAAGTGCGCGCCCCGGCCTGGCAAGGCACCTTCCTCGCGCGCCCGCTGGCGCAGCGCCGCGCCCTCGCGCGCTCGATGCGCGCGCAAAGCGAAGATCGCAAGCGCAGCCCCGGCATGGTCTGGGCCGATGTCGATGCCGACGCCGCGCGCGCCTGGCTGCGGCAGGCCGGCGCGACGACGCTGATCCACGGGCATACCCATCGGCCGGCGACCCACGCGCTCGGCGACGGCCTCAAGCGCATCGTGCTGAGCGACTGGGACCTGAAGGCGCACCCGGCGCGCGCGCAGCTGCTGTGCCTGTCGAGCGCGGGCCCGCAACGCGTCGACCTGCGCTGATGTTCGATTGGCTGCGTGGGCTGCGGACCCCGCCTCCTATTCCCGATGCAGCCTGGCAGGCCACGCTGCTGCGCTACCCCTTTCTGGCCGACCGCGCCGGACGCGATGTGGAGCGCCTGCGCCGCCTGGCGGCGGAGTTCCTGCGCGACAAGGAATTCCATGGCGCCCATGGCTTCGCCATCACCGACGAGGTCGCGCTCGCCGTGGCGGCGCAGGCTGTGCTGCCGGTGCTGCACCTGCCCGGTGGCCTGCGCTGGTACGACGATTTCGTCGGCATCGTGATCCACCCTTCCGAGGCGGTGGCGCGGCGCAAGACCGTCGACGAGACCGGTGTCGTCCACGAGTACGACGAGATCCTGGCCGGCGAGGCGATGGACCGGGGCCCGGTGATGCTGAGCTGGCAGGACGTGCTGGCAGGCAGCGTCACGCAGGACGCGGGCTACAACGTCGTGATCCACGAATTCGCCCACAAGATCGACATGAAGAGCGGCGAGGCCGACGGCTGCCCGCAGCTGCCGGCCGGCTTCGCAGGCACGTCGACAGCGCGCGATGCGCGACTCGCCTGGTTCGCGGTGCTGCAGCCGGCCTACGACGACTTCCGTGAGAGGACCATCGTCGCCGAGCGCTTCGGCGGCCAGGCGCCGTGGCTCGATGCCTACGGCGCCACGTCGCCAGGCGAGTTCTTTGCCGTGGCCTGCGAGGCCTATTTCGTGAACCGCGCGAAGCTGGCGTCCGAATTCGCCGGCCTGGTCGCGCTGTTCGACGAGTTCTTCAGGCGCCCGGCCTCGGCGGCGTGACCACCAGGCGCAGGCGCCCTGCCCTCACTTGCGCAGCAGCGCCTTGAGCGCGTTCTGCAGGCGGCGCGCCGAGGCCGCGTCGTGCGCGGCGGCGAGCACCGTGCCGGCATCCTGCCCCCAGGTCTGCGCCGGCGCGGGATCGCCGCGCCGCGTCAACAGCTTCAGCTGCAGGGCGCGACGCGCCTCGAGCTGATCGGCCGGCGTCGGCACCTCTGCCGCCATCTCCAGCCGCAGCAGGGCCTCGGCGGCGGCATCGGGCTTGGCCGAGGGGCTGGAGGCCAGGGCCTGGGTCCACTGCCCGCGCACCGCAGGCGTGACGACACGGCCCAGTTCCTGCACGCTGGGCAGCTTCGAGGCATCGCGCTGCTCCCACGCCCCCAGCACCTGGGTCAGTGCCTCGCCGTGTGCCTGGGCGGCAAGCTTGCGCAAGGCCTGATCGGCACGCTCCAGCGCCTCGCGCTGAGCACGGAAGGCGGCATCGCCGAGGCGCGGGCCACGCTCCTCGCGCGGCGGACGGTCGCCGAAGCGGCCGGCGCCCGGGCCGCGGTCGCCGGGGCGCGACGGTCGCTCGTTGGCGCGGCCGGGTGGGCCGCCACGGCCATCGCGGCGATCGCCGCCGAAGCGGCTGTTGCCTCCGCGTCCCGCAGGCAGGGCTTCGGCCTTCCTGTTGCCGGGCCGGTCGTCACCGCGCACCGCGATCACGGGCTTGGGCGCCGGCTTGGGCGGCGCCGCGAGCGCCGGCGCGGCCCCTGCCTCGGCCTCGGCCTCGCCGGCGTCGGCACGGGCCGACACATCGGCGCCGTCGGCCGGCGCCACCAGGTCGGGCGTCGGCGCCGCGACTTCGTCGGCGGCCGACGGGGGCGAAGCCTCGGCATCGCCCGAGGCGGGCGCCTGCTCGGCACTTTCGCCGAACTCGGCCGCCGCCTGGCCCGGCGCCACCACCTCGGTCGCGCCCACGGACGGGCCGTCCGCAGCCGCGGGCTTGTCGGCGGCCGCGGGCTTGGGCGCGGGCGGTGCCTCGCCGCGCAAGGCGGCTTCGAGCTGGGCCACGGCAGCACGGATCTTCTGGGCATCCCCCGTGGCGTTCGCGGCTTCCAATGCCTTCGAGGCGTCGAGCACGTAGCGGTCGTGCTCGCTCAACGCGGCCGCCGCCTTCTCGCGCTCGGCGCTCTTGCGGTTGAAGGCCTCGTCGATCGGGGCGCGGAAGGCGTCCCAGAGCTTCTGTTCCTGCCGGCGGTCCAGCGGCACGGTCTGCGCCTCGGCCTGCCAGCGCTGCTGCAGGGCCTTGACGGCATCGATGCGTAGCATCGGCGCGGCGCCGAGCTCGGCGGCCTCGGCGATCATGCCCTGGCGACGCTCGATGCTGGCCTTCTGCGCGGCCTCGAAAGGCCCACGCGCGGCACCGAAGGCCTCGTTCCACTGAGGCTGGAGCTCGGCGAATACCTTCTCGCCCACATGGCCTGCGTCGCGCCAGCGATCGGCGAACTGGTGCAGCGCGCGGTTCCAGGACTTGAGGTCGGTGTTGCCGGCCTGCGCCTCGGCCCAGGCCTTCACCTCCTCGATCAGCGCCAGGCGCTGAGCACGGTGCTCGGCCGCATCGGCGCGCACCTTCTCGAGCCAGGCCTCGACGACCTTGTGGGCTTCGTTGCAGGCCTCGTCGAAGCGCTTCCACAGCGCATGGTTCGGCACGCCGCCCTGGTCGGCCTGCTTCCATTGCTCGCGCAGGCTGCGCAGCGTCTCCTGCATCTTGCGGCCGCCCAGGGCCTGGCCCTCGGGGCGCTTGAGCAGTGCCTCGGCCTTGGCCACCAGCTCCTCGCGCACCTTGTCGGCGCTCCAGCGCTGCCAGCCTTCGAGCTCGCCGGCGGCCACCAGGGCCGCATGCACGCGGGCTTCCAGGGCCGCGTCGACCATCTTGCCGTGCTCCTTGAGCACCGCGCGCAGCGCTGCCGCAGCGCCGGCGCTGGCCTTGCCGTGGCCTTCGGCGGTTTCCTGCTCGAGCTTGGCGAGCGCAGCCTCCACGGCCGCCTGGGCCGCGGCCCGCTTCTCGGGATCGACCTTCGGCGCCGGCGGCTTCTGGACGGCGGGCGCTGCCTCGGGCGCACCGCCGCGCGCGACGCGCAGCTCGTCGGCCCACACCGGCACGGGCGGCAGGGGCGCTGCCGCATCCTCGGCGGCGGCCACGGTCTGCGCGAGCGCCTGGTGGAACGCATCGGATACCACCAGCAGTTGTGCCCTGGACGATTCCAGCTGCGGCGCGAACTTGGCATCCAGGCTGTTCCAGTTGGAGTCGGCCGCGATCTCGTCGGCCTGCTGCTGCCAATGCGCCACATCGGCGCGCAGGGATTCTTCGGCAGCCTGGGCATCGCGCCAGCCCTTGGTCGACAGCACCTCGAAGCGCTGCGCCAGCAGCACGGCCGCTTCGCGGTGCACCTGGGCACGGTGCTGCAGGTCCTCGATGCCCTTCACACGCTCGGCGAGACGGGCCTTGAAACTCGCCAGCGGCTCGCGCGACAAGGGGGCGCCGGCCTTGGCGGCATCGCGCTGCCAGGCCAGCGCATCGGCGATGTTGAGCTTGGCCTGGGCCAGCAGCGCTTCCGCCTTCTGGGCCCATTCGGCGGCGATGGCTTCCTGGCCGCGGGCACGCTTGAGCTCGTCGAGCTTCTCGCGCAGGAGGCGCGCGGCGCCCTTGTCGCGGCCGCTCAGTTCCTTGAACACCTCCTGCATCTGCTCGGGCGCCGGATTGCCAGCCAGCCAGTCGCGGATGCGCTGCGCACGCTCCCCCGAGGTCGGTGCAGTAAAGGCGCCGCCCGTCATCGTGTCGAGGGACTGGAGGTCGTGGGGCTTGGTCGATGTTGAAGTCACTGCGCGAATAAAACCTGATCTGTAGAGGAAAAGCGAAGGCGCCGGCATTTGCCGGCGCATTCCGCCATTTTCGCCGACTTGCGGCGCGTGGGGTCAGCGGGTGGCGAGATTCAGTTCCGCACCGGGTTTCCAGTTGGCATCGCCGGCCCGGGTGCGCACCGCGCCGAGAAACAGCCGCTCGCTCGGCAGCTTCTGGGCCAGCAGGTAGTCGCGCACCGCGGCGCCGCGCTCGACGGCGAGTTGGCGTATCGACTCCTCGTCGACCGGGATACTGGCCATCAGCAGGTCTTCCATCTCCTGGGTCGGGACGTCCTTGGCCAGGCCGATCATGTTGCGGGGCTTGGTCTTGAGGTCTGCGCGCTTGTACACGGAGGCCAGCAGCTCGGGGTACTCCGCGTCGGTGACCGGCGCCACATCGGCCGCATTCTGGTTGCCACGCACTGCCGCTCGGCGCTTCTCGGCCTGGGCGAGCTGGCGCAGACGCTGGCGCTGATACGCCTCGCGCTCCTGCTCGAGACTGGCGGTGCCCACCACCGTCATGCGCAGCGCAGGCCGGTCGATGAGCGCCTTGGCGACCTTGTCCAGGCTCTGCTTCGCCTCGGCCGAGAGCGCCGCGCTGCCGGGCGCGAAGGCAATGGTGCTCGAATCCCCGCCGCCCCCACCGAGGCCGCCCGTCAGCAGCGCGAAGGGCGCGGTCGCGGCCTTGACGATCAGGTTGACGATCGCCTTCAGGATGAGGGGCCCGAGGCTGAACTGCGGATCGTTGAGCGACCCGCTGATCGGGAAGTCGATGTCGATCACGCCGTTGCGGTCGGCCAGCAGGGCAACCGCGAGCCGCACCGGCAGGCTGTTGGGCGCACCCTGCACCTCGTCGCCGAACTGCAGCTGGTTCAGCACCAGCTTGTTGGTGGCGGTGAGCTGGCCCTCCGGCGTGATCTTGTAGTTCACCTCCATGCTGAGCTTGCCGCGCTCGATGCCGTGGCCGGCGTAACGCACCGAATAGGGCGACAGCGGCGGCAGATCGAGCTCGCGCATCTTCGCCGTGACGTCGAGCTCCAGCGGCTTGGCCAGCGGGTTGAGCTTGCCGGTGATCTCCAGCGAAGCCGTCTGCTGGGCCTTGCCGCGCAGCTCGAGGTCTGCCAGCGCCGGCTTGTCGCCCTGCGGCTTGGACGAAAAGGCGCTGAGCTTGCCGGTCAGCTCGCTGAGGTCGGCCGAATAGTTGGGCTTGACGAATAGGTCGCTGAAGTCGATGCGCCCGTTGACCAGGTTGATCGGCCCGAAATTGATGACCGGCGCGGGACCAGTACTCTCTGCCTCCGGTGCCCTCGACGTCGTGGCGGGAGCCGCGGCAGGGAGCGGCGTGGGCTCACCCCCGACCATCGCCTCCGCGGACGCCGGGGCGCCGCGGGCGGGCGCGGCCGGCGTCCTGGCGATCGTGGTCGTGGTGGTGCCGCCGAGGCTGCGCCGCGTGCTGGCCTCGCCGGCCGGCAATGGCTGCCCGGGCTTCCTGGTCAGGTCCTGCAGGTTGAGGCGGCCGTTCGGATCGATGATCACACGGGCGAAGAAGTCGGTCAGCGCGGTTTCGCGCACGTCCACCGCCAGCGGCGCCTTGGGCACCAGGTTGACCTGCAGTCCCCGCAGGCTCAGGGTCTTCCAGCTCAGCAACTGGTTGCTGCGATTGGCCAGGCCGGCCGACTGCGTCAGCGTCGCGCTGTTGGCGCGAAAGTCGTCCAGCGTCGTGTCGCCGGCCAGCTTCACGCTCATGCCGGCAGGCGCGGCGGTGTATTTGACCGTGCCGCGGTAGCTGGCAAAGGCGCGGCGGATGTCGATATTGAGCGCGTCCGCGTAGTACGCCTTGAAAGCATGCGCCGGGATGGAGGCCACTTCCAGCCGGCCCTCGGCCGCCAGCGGCTTCAGAACCACCGTGCCCTTGTATTCGAAGCGCCCGGGCTCCGCGCGGCCGGCGGCGATGCGCCCGGACAGCTGCAGCGGCGAGGCGGCGGCGGAGTTGGGCGCTATCTTCTGCGCGTTGAGCTTCAGGGCGCTGATCTCGAAGGCGACCGGCGTCGCGTCGGCCTTGTCCGAATAGGACAGCACGCCGTTGTCGACCGCCACGGTGCCGATGGACAGCTCCCACGGCTTGGCGTCGGCACCGGCTGCCTTCGGATCCTTGGGCGCGGCGACCTTGGCTTCCGTGCCGGCGGTCTGGCTGCCGCCGGGCGGGGCCTTGAGCCAGCGCTCGAACATCCAGCGCTTCTCTTTGTCGCGCTCGACCAAGACCTTGGGGCTGCTGGCGCTGAACGAGGCGATGTTCAGCGTGTGCTTCGTCATGTCGACTTCGGCATCGACCAGCTCGAAACGTCCCACGCTGGCCAGCGCGGTCTTGGCCTGTGTCAACGCCAGCCCGTCGAGGGCAACGCGGCCTGCCTTGAACTTGAGCTCAGGCTGGTTCCAGGCGACATCGATCTTGCCGCTCAGCTTGCCGTCGAGCGTGGGCTCCAGGCTCTGCGCCAGGTACGGCGCAGCCAGCGACAGCGGCAAGGCCTCGACCTCGGCCTGCACCTTCGCGACCTTGTCGGTCGCCTCGCCGCCGAACTTGAGCGCGGCACCGCCCACGGCGGTGGAGCCGTTGAAGACGGCCGGCTTCTCCATCGGCCAGACAATGGCGCTGGCATCGACCTGGAGCTGCTTCATGTCGATCGCCGCCGCCGGCTGGACGCTCTGGTCCCGCCACCCGATCTCGCCGCCGGACAGCGCCAGCTTGTCGACTTGCACGCGCCAGCCCGGCCCCGCCGCTGCGGGCTTGGCGCCGGCCTCGCCGTTCGGCGGACCGCCGGGCGACGGCGCCTTCTCGGCCGTCCCGGCGGGCTGGCCGGCAGGCAGCAGGTTGAGCCGGCCGGCCGCATCGCGGGCCACCACCAGCTGCGGCGCGGCCAGCGCCACCTCGCTCAGGTGCACCACCCGCTCCAGCGGCCGCACATCGGCCAGCGCCAGTTTGAGGGTATCGAAGCGAAGCAGGTCGCGCGCTTTCGCGTCCGCCAGCCGGATGCTGTGCGCCGCCACGGTCCCGGTGATCTTCAGGCCGGTCGTGGTCGTCTGCGCGAAATCGATCTTCAGGTCCGCGTCCAGCTTGCCTGCCTGCAGGGCGACCGGCAAGCCGCCGGGGATATACCCGAGGTACGGCGCCAGGTCCAGGTCCTTGAAATTGATCTGCGCGTCGGTCTTGCGGTCATCGGCGAAGGGCGTGCTCAAGGCGGCCGAATCGAACGCGCTGCCGTTGAGCACGAAGGCCAGCTTGGGCTCGGTCTT
Organism: Variovorax sp. RA8; assembly: GCF_901827175.1. Classification (NCBI taxonomy): domain Bacteria; kingdom Pseudomonadati; phylum Pseudomonadota; class Betaproteobacteria; order Burkholderiales; family Comamonadaceae; genus Variovorax; species Variovorax sp. RA8. The sequence goes on from NZ_LR594662.1 coordinate 3,579,702, forward strand.
GATCTCGCGCTGCGAAGGCAGGTTGCTCAGGAGCGGCACCTTGAGCACGAAGTTGCGCAGCTCATGCTTGCGCTTGATCGTCTGGTCGTCGAAGTCGACCGACCCGTTGGTGATGGCGATGTTGTAGACCGCGAAGCGTGGCGGCTCGCTTTTTGGCGCCTCCGGGGCGCTGGCCAGCTTGGCGAGGATGTCGTCGATGTCGTACTTGCCATCGGCCTGGTGCGTCAGCAGGACGGCGGGAGCGTCGATGGTGACGGCGTCGATCACCGGGGCCAGCCGCAGGATCGACTGCAGTTCGGCATCGGCATAGATGCGACCCACTGCGAGTTGCGACCGGCTGCCGTCGGCTGTCGCGATTCGCAGGTCGTCGAGCGCGAGCTCGAGGGTCCAAGGCTTGAAGTCGATCTTGCCGACAGTCACCTGGCGCCCCAGCTTTTCGCTGGCGATCTTCTGGATCTGGCTCTTGGCAATCGGCGGCACGGCCAGCCAGGCGACGAGCCAGAATACGAACAGCACCAGCAGGGCCAGCACCGCTCGCCGCACCCACTTGTTTTGTTTCAGCGAAGCAGCATTCATCGGACGGCGAGTGTGCCCCAAACCGATGGAGCTTCCCAGAAACAAGAAAGCCCGGACGCCGGACATAACGTCTGGCCTCCGGGCTCGATGGCGGGCGCCACGCCCATGCCATCTTTTCGCTCGACCGGAAGTTGGATTGTTCCGGTCTGCTGGCGGCAAGAGATTGCCACCATGGGGCCTCAGCCACTGAACCGTTCGAGAGTCTTCTCTCCCGGCTACCGGACTTCGGTTAAACGCCTGAACTTCAGGCCACCACAGCGTAAGCCCGCTGTCGCGAGAATGCAAATAACCTTTTCAATGGCTACACGGCAGACAATTTCGCTCGCCTTCCTAAGCTCCCAATAGCATAAAGTGCGACTTCCTTATTCTTGACCGGGTATTAAGCGCCTTTTAAAATCCGCGCTGCCCCAGCCGCCCATTTCCCGGCCGGGACTGCCCTATACCTGCTGCCGAATTCTTTTGGCTTAATCAGGCAACCGCGCCCTCTCCCCTCATCATGCGCGGCACCTGACTCGTACCAATCCACAAGCGCCGTCGCCTTGACCATCGCCTCCCAGGCTTTGCGACCCAGGTGCCGCACAAAGGAGGAAGAGCGATGAAACAGGCGTTTGGTGCCACAGCCCGCGGGCTGCGGACTTTCATGTCCGATGTGGCCGAAGGCTTTTTCGAAGTGACCCACAACGGCTTTGCCCTGCTCGGCTTGGCCATCGTGTTCGGCGTGCTGGCGCTGGCCGCGCGTCCGGATCTGCGCCAGTCGGGCGAAGAGCAGCTGATGGGCTGGCTCCAGTCGCGCAAGCCGCCGCCCGAGGTCTCCGACCTGGAGCCGACGGCCATCGACCGCACGACGGCGGCCAGCCCGCACGAGCTGCCGAAGCCGCAAGCCGCGGTCGCCTACTGGCTGAGTAAGAAGTACCGCGTGGCGGTCGAACCGTTGAGCGTGCTGGTGTCGGAAGCCTTCGAGATCGGCAAGCGCACCAAGCTCGATCCCACGTTGATCCTGGCGATCATGGCCGTCGAGTCCAGCTTCAATCCCTTCGCCCAGAGCCATGTCGGTGCCCAGGGCCTGATGCAGGTGATGACCCGGGTGCACGGCGAGAAGTATGAAAGCGCCGGCGGTACCCTGACTGCCTTCGACCCCGTGACCAACATGCGTGTCGGCGTCAAGGTCCTGCAGGAATGCATCGCGCGGGCGGGTTCGCTCGAAGGCGGCCTCAAGTACTACGTGGGTGCAGCCAACCTGCCGGACGACGGCGGCTATGCGGGCAAGGTGTTGGCCGAGCATGCGCGGCTGCAGCTGGTGATCGCCGGCCGTGCGCCCTCCACCGCACCCACGCCGCCCGGCATGCGGGCGCAGCCCCTGCCGGTGGTCGCGCCGGCCAAGCCGGAAGGCGACAGCCAGCAGAAGGTGGCGCTGGTCTCCGATCTTTAGGCCTTTTTACAGCGGCGCCCGAACCCGTCGGCTACACTCGCACGGCACGCGACTGGCGATAGGCGCCGCACCTATTCAGGTGCCATGCGCTGACGTGGATGACCACTGGGAAGCGTGCCGCCTGCGGCGCACAGCAGGCGTTCCGCCGTTCGCCTGGGCAGCCCTTGTTTGGTTGAAGAACAAGGACCATCCGTCTTAAAGGACTGCCATGTACAACCGCCAGATCCTGGTCGAACAGACCGATCCCGAAATCTGGGCCGCCATCCAGGCCGAGAACACCCGCCAGGAACAGCACATCGAGCTGATCGCGAGCGAGAACTACGCCTCCCCGGCCGTCATGGCTGCGCAAGGCTCGCAGCTCACCAACAAATACGCCGAGGGCTACCCCGGCAAGCGTTACTACGGCGGCTGCGAGCACGTCGACGTGGCCGAGCAACTGGCCATCGACCGCGTCAAGCAGCTCTTCGGCGCCGACGCAGCCAACGTGCAGGCCCACTGCGGCGCCTCGGCCAACGAGGCCGTGATGCTCGCCTTCCTCAAGCCTGGCGACACCATCATGGGCATGAGCCTGGCCGAAGGCGGCCACCTGACCCATGGCATGCCGCTCAACATGAGCGGCAAGTGGTTCAACGTCGTGAGCTACGGCCTCGACGACAAGGAAGAAATCGACTACGACGTGATGGAGCGCAAGGCGCACGACGCCATGCCCAAGCTGATCATCGCGGGCGCCTCGGCCTATTCGCTGCGCATCGATTTCGAGCGCTTCGCCAAGGTGGCGAAGGACGTCGGCGCCATTTTCATGGTCGACATCGCCCACTACGCGGGCCTGGTCGCGGCTGGCGTGTATCCCAACCCCGTGCCGCACGCGGACGTGGTGACCTCCACCACCCACAAGAGCCTGCGCGGCCCGCGCGGCGGCATCATCCTGATGAAGTCGCAGCACGAGAAGGCCATCAACAGCGCGATCTTCCCAGGCCTGCAGGGCGGTCCGCTGATGCACGTCATCGCGGCCAAGGCCGTGGCCTTCAAGGAAGCGTTGTCGCCGGAATTCAAGGTCTACCAGCAGCAGGTCGTGAAGAACGCGCAGATCGTGGCCGAGACGTTGAGCGCGCGCGGCCTGCGCATCGTCAGCGGACGCACGGAAAGCCACGTGATGCTGGTCGACCTGCGCGCCAAGGGCATCACCGGCAAGGAGGCCGAGAGCGTGCTGGGCAGTGCCCACATGACGATCAACAAGAACGCCATCCCCAATGATCCCGAGAAGCCGATGGTGACCAGCGGCGTGCGCATCGGCACGCCCGCGATGACGACGCGCGGCTTCAAGGACGAGGAGGCGCGCCTCACCGCGAACCTGATCGCCGACGTGCTGGACAACCCGCGCGACGCCGCCACCATCGAGGCGGTCCGCGCCAAGGTGCATGCGCTGACCAGCCGCTTCCCGGTCTACCGCTGATCAAGCGCATGGCGTCCGCATGAAGTGCCCTTTCTGCGGTCATCTCGAAACGCAGGTCGTCGAGACCCGCGTGTCGGAGGATGCCGACTTCGTGCGGCGCCGCCGTCAGTGCGGCACCTGCGAAAAGCGCTTTACCACCTACGAGCGCCCGGACGTCAACTTCCCGGTGGTGGTCAAGAAGGACGGCAGCCGCGCCGACTTCGACGCCAAGAAGGTCCGCGCCTCGATGATGCTGGCGCTGCGCAAGCGGCCGGTGAGCATCGAGCAGATCGACCATGCGCTCTTGCGCATCGAGCAGAAGCTGCTGTCCAGCGGAATGCGCGAGATCGAATCCACCAAGGTCGGCGAACTTGTGATGCGCGAGCTCAAGCGCATGGACAAGGTGGCGTACGTGCGCTTTGCCTCCGTGTATCGCAGCTTCGAGGACGTGGACGAGTTCCGGCAGTTGCTCCGAGACATCTGACTTTCTGACAAAAGCTCGCCGCCGTCGTCAGATGGCGCCAGAGTCCCGGGCTCAACGGCTCGACGACGCCGCCCAGCGGCCCCTTCTTCTCCCCCTCTGCCTCCCAGAATCGCCGGCTGAGTCGCCATCCCGGCGGCCTCTTTGCTGGAGTCAGTGGTGCAGTCGAGTATTCAACCGCGCAGGCGAGCATCGGGCTTTTCTCTGATCGAGGTGCTCGTCGCACTGCTGGTACTTTCATTTGGCTTGCTGGGCATGGTGGGCTTGCAGGCAATGGCCTTGCAGAACAACCGCGAAGCCCGCCTGCAATCAGTCGCCGTTGATCTCGCACGCGAACTGGCCGAGATGATGCGCGGCAACAAGAACGTCGCGATGCTGGACGCCTCCAATCCCTACATCGGCGATTTCTCTTCCGCCCCGCTGGCTCCGGCGACGACATCCTCCTGTTTGTCAGTCGGCTCATCGTGCGCCAATACAACGCTGGTAGCCAACGCCGAAATGACAGACTGGCTAGCCCGCGTGGGGGAAGACCTTCCCGGCGCACGGGTCAAGATCTGTTCAGACACGGCGCCGTACACAGGCGACGGATTGCCGCAGTGGGATTGCACGGCAGGTGCAACGAACGATCTTCTTGTCATCAAGATCGGCTGGAGCCACTTGTCCACCAATGCCGCGGAGCAAAGCCGGACCATCCGCGCGACCGCAGCACGCGATGAAAACCGGCCAGGCGTGATCGTGCCTGTTACTGCTGGCAGCACCACGCTATGAAGCACGCAACCCGCTTTCGCTCCCTTCAAGGGCGCCGTCCGCTGACTGGCATGACGCTCGTCGAATTGCTCGTTGCCATGGTGGTGGGCCTGCTGATCGTCTTGGCGGCGACTTCTGCACTGCTCGCTGCGCGCCGCGGCTTTACCACTGTCGATTCGGCTTCGCAGTTGCGTGACAACGCCCGCTTCGCCACCAGCCTCATCCAACGTCTTGCGGTTCAGGCTGGCTACCGAGACGTATCCAATGTCGCAACGAAACGCAGCGCCACTGTTGGATCGGGTGCCAGCGCGCTGCCCTATGTGTTTGGTTTCGACAATGCCCTGGCAAGCAGGACTTCACTGGACAACGGTAGCCCGAGGCCTTCGGGTTCCTTCGGCGATGTTCTCGTCCTGCGCTTCCAACCCACCGAAACCTTTCCTGGCTCGGGGAAGGCAGATTCGGGGATGATCGATTGCGCCGGGCAGCCAGCCGACACGCCAGCGAGCAACCGCGACGACGCGCGAACCAGCGTGTTCTTCGTGGACATGTCCAACGACGGCGAGCCCGCGCTGAAATGCTATCGCTCCGACACAGGTTCACCACCTTTCGATTCAGCAGTGACGCTGATCCGCGGCGTCGAAAATTTTCAAGTGCTGTACGGCGTTGATGGCGTCAATCCCGGGACGGCTATCGACCCCGCAGACACCGCCCGGACACCGGACACTGTGCCCGATAGCTACATCCGTGCCAATGAGTTCGAGGTCGCAGGCGATGCCGCAGCCACCCGCGCCAACTGGCGACGGGTGCGCAGCCTGCGTATCGGACTTGTCTTGCGCAGCGACGCCGCATCCACTCAAAAATCCGAAGCGCGGACATTTTTCCCTCTTGGTAGTGCCAGCTTTGCATCAACTGGCGACGTCGGCAGCCAGTATCAGGCGCCGGTCGATGGCAGGCTGAGGCAAGTTGTGAGCTTCACGGTCCATCTGCGCAACGACCAGGGGGAGTAAACATGAAGCTACCTTTGCAAGCTCGATGCACGAGCCGCCAGAGCGGCGCTTCCTTGATCGTGGTGCTGCTGATCCTGATCGTCGTTTCGATCCTCGGAGTCGGTGGTGCGCAGATTGCCCTCTTGGCCGAGCGCGGCGCACGCAACGACCGCGATATGCAGATGGCTTGGCAAGCTGCGGAGGCGGCGCTGCAAGACGCGGAATTCGACATCCACGGACCTGGCACCGGCAATCGCAGCGCTGTTCTGGGTTCGCTTCAGAACACAAATGTGTTCGTCGCCGACTGTGGAACCAACGTGACCTCGGGGGGCATCAGCACGCTGGGATTGTGCGAACTCGCCATGAGCGGAAAGCCGGCTTGGCAAAAGGTGAATTTCGCCGTCACCGGCAGCAATGCGAAAACCGTCGAGTTCGGCCGTTTCACCGGCCGGAGCTTCGCAGCCAACAACACCAGTGTCCCCAATGGCATAGAGCCCTTCCAAGCACCTCGCTATGTGATCGAGCCCATTCCCGATCCCGGCGAACGGGATCTTTCCTCGGTCAACAAATATGTCTTCCGAGTGACGGCCATGGGATTCGGACCCCGCGATGACATTCAGGCAGTGACTCAGATCATCTATAGAAACTAGCGTAGGGACTCTCATGCTCATGTTCGACCATCTCTGTAATTCCGGGCACTGGCTGCAGAAATTCCTGCGCACACGCCGACGCCTGCTGGCGTGGCTGTCGCTTCCCTGTGTCGCCCTTGCCATTTCGCTTGTCGTGCATAGCCAGACGGCTCCGCCTGCCATTCCGCCCGTGGCGCTTGCGGACGACCCTTTGTACGCGACCGGCACGAGAGAGAAGCCGACCATGGCCTTGGCTCTTTCCGTGGAGTGGCCGACCGCGGGTGCGCAGTACCTCGGTGCGCCAAACAGTACACTCGACACTACCTACACCCCTAGCACTGAATACATCGGCTATTACGATACCGAATCCTGCTACGCCTACAACGACAGCCCAACAGAGACGCCCTTGGCTTCCCAGTCAAAGGCTGACTACAAGCGCTTCGACCGCATTGGTCCCGCAACCGGCCGGACTTGTGCCGATGCATTCAGCGGTAACTTTCTTAATTGGTCGAGTAGTTCCGCCATTGACATGCTTCGCCTCGCACTGTCGGGAGGCGATCGCTACATCGATCGCGAAGATCTGACGATTCTTCAGCGGGCAGTCCTGCCCGACGGAGACCCCCAGTGTTTGTGGAACAGCGTCACCTTTCCGTCCAAAATCGTGCTACGCAATGGCGGAGGCACAGGCAACTACTGGGGCGCTGTTCCAATTGCCATGCGCGCGGCCGCCGGAGCCTACAACATCTATGTACTCAACACGCTCAACAAGATCTATTTTGGGCTAAGCGCGTCCGGTGGTTGCGGCGGCAAGAACGGTGCACAAAGACTGGCGGCCGAAGTTCCCAACAGAGTAGCGCCTGCTGTCAATGTGGCTCAAGCCTTGCCTGCCGATGCTTCGCCTGCATGTGCGACAGAGGATGTTACATGTACATTCAGCGGGATCAAGGAAGTCTGGTATGGCACTGGGACTCAGTGGGCCGTGGCGCCGGCATCGGACAGCGTCCTCTGCAGTGCCTCCGTGTTTGGCGACCCTGCTTTTGGAGTCGCCAAAGCATGCTACACGCGCAATTACACCGGATCATGGGCGCCATCGTCCTCCACAATTGGTCCTCGCACCATATACACGACCCAGCCACTACCTGCGGATGCGGTGGAATGTGCGTCCCAAGGCGGCGCCTGCACACTTACCGGGATCCAGGAAGTCTGGTACGGTACAGGCACCGTATGGTTTCTCCTGCCGGCTTCGGGCACAGTCCCATGCAACGGCCTCGAGGTATTTGGCGACCCTGCCGTCAATGCTGCCAAGAAGTGCTACGTACGCGCCTACACGGGCTCCTGGAAGCCCAAGCCTCTCAACAGCGACGGCTTTTTCTACGCACGCGTCAAGGTTTGCGATCAGGACGCGTCAGGCAATCTGCTGGATGTTCGCGAATACGGATCCGAGCACAACTTCTGCACCCGTTACCCCAGCAATCAGTTCAAGCCCACCGGCACCATACAAAAATACAGCAACTCGTTCCGGCTAGCTGCGTTCGGATACGCATTGGACCAAGGTTACGACGGTACCGCTAGCCGCCGTTATGGAGGCGTGCTGCGCGCGCCCATGAAATGGGTCGGCAGCAAGACCTACGACAACAATGGCCAGGAAAACACGCCTGCCAACGGGAACACCGCAGCCGAATGGGATCGCCAAACGGGCATCTTCAAGTCCAACCCCGATGGCGATACCACGCAGACCCCCCCCATCAGCGGCGTAGTCAACTACCTGAACAAGTTCGGCCGCATCGGTTCCAAGCTGGGGCGCTACAAAGAGGGGGATCCGGTAGGAGAACTCTATTACGAAGCATTGCGATATCTGCAAGGCCTGCCGCCCAGCCCGAAGGCAGTCGAGGGCCTTACGGCGCAGATGTATGACGGCTTCCCTATTTTTGCGGATTGGACAGGGCTTGATCCCTTTGCCAACGGGTCTCGAGCCGGCGACTACACCTGCCTCAAAAACAACATCGTTGCCATAGGCGACATCGAATCCCACGACGGCCTGGACTATGCGCGCTTTCCCGCCGCAAACTCTGCAGCCAATGTTCCGGATTTCAGAACCTGGCGCAACACTGTCGCGGCATTCGAAGGGGGTCTCGTACGTTCATATGTCGATGGAAAGGGCGAGACTCGAAGCACGGGCAACCCTAACTCCCCGAATCCCTATACCTTCGGCGACCAGTTTGATCTCGTCGGTACGGCCTATTGGGCTCACACGCATGACATCCGAGGAACGAACTGGACCGACCAGGAGAGCAAGCAACGTCCCGGCCTGCGGGTCAAGAGCTTCTTCTTCGACGTGAATGCATACGGCAAACAGAATGTCGAAGCAACCCGTCGCTACAAGAACCAGTCTTTCATGGCTGCGAAGTACGGTGGCTTCGAGTCCACAAGTTCTCCGAACAGCCTGGCGCAGCCCTATAACACTTGGGGAAATCCGTTCGTAGACATGAGGAACCAGCCGAACAACAACGTCTGGCAAGACCCCGCCCGTCCCGGTGAAGCATCCGCATATGCACTGCAAAGTAACGGCCGTTCCGTGCTGGCTGCCTTCGACAGCATCTTTGCAAGAGCGGGGGAGCGAATTCGCAGCATCGCCGGCGCGGCTGCGCAATCCAGCACCTTGACCGAGGCAGGGAACTTCATCTATCAAGCGGAGTTCAGTTCCCAAGATTGGAGCGGTGACCTTGCCGCATATGCGGTATCGACGGTGTCGACGGCTAGCGGGAAGGTCGCGCAGTTGTCCAGCACCCCTGCATGGCGAGCCGCGGAAAGACTCAGGGCGCTGACCAACGTCGACGCACGCAAGATCGTGATAGGCAACAGCGGCGCCACGAGCACCCAGACTGCGTCCAACTTCACATGGGATTCGATCAGCGCCGATCTGAAGCAAAGCCTCAACAAGGACCCTGACTCGGAGTCGGCGTCCACATCCGACAACTTGGGAGCGGACCGGCTCAACTTCATTCGCGGAGACCATTCCAACGAGATCACTCGGTTCCGCGATCGCGACGGCCAGCGTATTGGAGACATCGTGAACTCAGGGGTTGCTTACTCCGGCGCACCAAGCAGCACGATTCAATCGACCACCTATCCGGCATTTCTCGAACTCAACAAGAGTCGCAAGGCTGCCGTGTTCGTTGGCGCCAACGACGGCATGCTTCACGCATTCGACGCGAGCAATGGCGACGAACTGTTCGGCTATATCCCCAGTTGGCTGGGCCCGAGGCTCTCGGCCTTGAGCAGCAAGAAATACCTCGACAACCATCAGGCTTATGTGAATGCGAGCCCAAGCGTTGCCGAAGCTCAAGTCGGCAGCGATTGGAAGACCGTGCTCGTCGGCGGCACCGGCGCCGGAGGCCGAGGTGTTTTCGCGCTCGACGTCACCGATCCGACCCAATTTTCCGCATCGAAGGTCATGTGGGAATTCACATCTGCCGACGACATCGATCTGGGCTATGTGGTCGGACGTCCCCAGGTCCTGAAGTTCCGCACCAGCGCGCCGGATGCCCCTCCCGACTACAAGTGGTTTGCGGTCGTGGCCAGCGGGGTGAACAACTACGTGCGCGATAACGCCGGCAACTTCAGCACGACTGGCCGACCTGCGCTGTATCTTCTCGACCTCGCGAAGACCGCAGGCACTGCCTGGGCACTCGGCACCAATTACTACAAGATTTCATTGCCGGTCGATGTCAGCTTGAGCGCCAGCAAGGCGACGGGTCTCCTGAACTTCAAGGCGACGCTCGGTGCACAACAGGAAGTCAGCAAGTTGTTCATGGGAGACCTGCATGGCAACCTGTGGAAGCTGGATTTCAGAGCCCAGGGCTCGACCAACTGGAATATCGGCAAGCTTTCGGCTTTCGTCGACACCAGTGGGAATCCCTTCCCGCTCTATATCGCCAAGGATCGTCTGGGCAATGTGCAACCGATCAGCGCCGCTCCCTTCCTGATCCGCGGCGAGGGCAAGGAATCGATCTACGTCGCTTTCGGCACCGGCAAGTACCTTGAAGGCACGGATCGCTCCTCGACAGCGGCCAATTCGTTCTACATGGTGCATGACAACGGCACCAGCACGGCGGACAGCACCGGTACCCCAACCAGCGCCATCAGCGGCCGCAGTCGTTTGCAAGGCGGAACCTTCGATAGCGAGACGGGCCGGATCGACGTCTCTGCCTTCGTGTGGGGACGCCCTGCCAGCGATGCCGACAACACGCAAAAGTCAGGCTGGTATTTCGATTTTCCGAGCAGTGGAGAGCGCCAGGTATTCGCATCGCTGCTGCGAGGCGACACGCTGGTTTTCAGCAGCCTCATCCCTGATCAAGGCACCAACGCGAGCAGTTGCAGCCCCGCAGGCGGAAGTGGCCGCGAATACCGATTGGACGTGAATACGGGCGATGGCACCTCGTCCGTCTCGACCGTCGGTCTCCTGGGCGCGAGCATGGCCATGGATGTCGAAGCGGCCACAGCCTTCACGACCACCGACAGCACGGGCCGTCGAACGCGCACCATCAAGACACAGACCTTGAGCCAAGGGAGCACCGGCCTGGCCACAAGTGGAACCGTCACGACCGTGCAGATTGCCGGACGCTTGAGCTGGCGGCAGATCCACAACTATCAGGACTTGAAAAATAAATGACGAAACGAATGCAAGTAAAGGGCTTCACGCTCGTCGAACTGATGATCGTGGTGGCAGTCGTTGCCATCCTTGCGGCGATCGCGTACCCGTCCTATGCCTGGGCTGTACGCAAGGGGAAGCGAGCCCAGGCGCGCACGGCGATTCTCGAATTGCTGCAGCAGCAGGAGCGCTACATGACCCAATACAACACGTATCTCAAATTCTCCAATGTTGCCGGTGTAACGACCCCGGGGAACGTTCCATTCAAGACCTTCTCAGGGGACAGTTCAACTGATCCGCCTTATCAGCTCTACGCCGACGAATGCGCCAGCGGTCGGGCAATGACTGAGTGCGTGAAGGTCATCGCGAAACCGACACTTGCAGATGCCGAAGTTGACTCGCTTTGGGCAACCAGCGAGGGTGCCAAGAACTGCACCGGAACAGCCGGCACATCGACATCCTCTCCTCCGAAGGTGTGCTGGCCATGATCTCGAGGCGCAGTCCTGGGGTCGAGGCCGGCTTCACCCTCATCGAGCTGATGGTGACCCTCGCCATCGCCGCAATCCTACTGGTCGTCGCTGTACCCGGCTTCCTGGCGTTCCAGCGCAATTCCGAGCTGACGTCGACGACCAACCGCTTGGTTTCGGCCATTGCGGCAGTCCGGAGCGAGGCGATGAAGACGGGGATGACAGCCATGGTGGTTCCTGCAGACGGGGCCGATTGGAACAATGGCTGGCTGGCGTTCATCGACAAGGATCGAGATCAGAAGTTCACCGCAGCCGGCGACAAAGTCATCTTTGCTCAGGCCCCAATGCCCACCTACCTCACCGCCAGCGCCAATGGCACCGGCGCCTCGGCCAAGCCGTACGTCATGTTCGATGCTTCGGGCTATCCGAAGACCAAAACAGGCGGATTTGGTAACTTGACCATCACCGTGGCCCGGTCCGACCTCACCGGAGCGGCCGCCCTCGGCGATACCCGGAGCGTTATCATTTCCCACGCGGGTCGGGTGCGTTCATGTCGCCCTGTCAGCGCTCCGGATGCCAAGTGCCCCATATCCACCGATTCTTCGAACGACAGCGAGTGATAGCTGCGCGCCAGCCTTTGGCGCGGCAATGCGTCTGGCGCTGGACCTGGGCGCTGCCGCGACGGCACTGTCAGACCCCAATCCGCGCGTAGGCTGTGTCATCTCCGCGCCGGGCGGGCAAACCATCGGGGTGGGCCACACCCAATCTGCTGGTGGCCCCCACGCCGAAATCATGGCCCTGCGCGATGCTGCTCTCAAGGGCCATTCAGTTGTCGGCGCCACCGCCTACGTCACCCTCGAACCTTGCTCCCATCACGGCCGCACTGGCCCGTGCTGCGACGCCCTGATCGCCGCCGGAATCCGCAGGGTCGTCGCCTCGCTCACCGACCCCAATCCGCTGGTCGCCGGGCAGGGCTTCGAGCGCCTGCGCGCGGCCGGCGTCCAGGTCGAGGTGGGTCCCGGAGCCGAGGAGGCGCGCGAACTCAACATCGGTTTCTTCAGCCGCATGATCCGCAAGACCCCGTGGGTCCGGCTCAAGGTCGCCGCCTCGCTGGACGGCAAGACCGCCCTGCCCGACGGGACCAGCCAATGGATCACCTCCGAAGCCGCTCGCACCGATGGCCACGCCTGGCGCGCGCGTGCCGGTGCCCTGCTCACCGGTGTCGGCACCGTGCTCGAGGACGATCCGCGGCTCGACGTGCGCCTGGTCGAGGCGCCACGCCAGCCGCCACTGGTGGTAGTCGACAGCCAGCTGCAGACGCCGCCAACGGCACGCCTCTTCGAGCCTGCCCGGCCGGTCTGGATCTACGCCGCCGCTCCCAATGCGCCCGCTCAGGCAGCCCTCGAAGCGCGGGGCGCCGTCGTCCGCCATGTGGCCAACCCGCAAGGCAAGGTGGATCTCGCGGCCATGCTGCGCGACCTCGCGCTGCGCGAAGTCAACGAGCTGCACGTCGAGGCCGGCCACAAGCTCAACGGCTCGCTGATGCGCGAAGGCCTCGTGGACGAATTGTTGCTGTACGTCGCCCCGAAGTTCATCGGCGACGGCCTCGGCATCGCGCACCAGCCGAATTCCGCTGGCAACCTGACCCGCCTGGACCAGGCCCTCGGGCTGGAGTTCAAGTCCGTCGAAGCCCTTGGTCCGGACCTGCGCATCGTCGCCCGCATCGCAGGCCGCGACCGCTTCTAGCCTTCCCTTTCCAGGGCGGCCTCGCATCTCTGCGAAAATGCCGCGATGTTCACCGGAATCATCACCGGCGTGGGGCGCATCGCCGCCGTCCACGACCTCGGCAGCTCTTCATCCCACGGCAAGCGGCTCGGCATCGCGGCGCCCGCCGGCTATCTGGACGACGTGGGCCTGGGTGACAGCATCGCGCTCAACGGCGCCTGCATGACCGTCACTTCCCTCGATCCCGCGCAGCAGCTCTTCACCATCGACATCTCGGCCGAATCGCTCGACAAGACGGCCGGTCTCGCCGAACCCGGCAGCCGGGTCAATCTCGAAAAGGCCCTGCGGGCCAGCGACCGCCTGGGCGGCCACATCGTCTCCGGCCATGTCGACGGCATCGGCACCGTCAGCCGCTTCGCCCCGGTGGGGGAAAGCTGGGAGCTGCGGGTGCTGGCGCCTCGTGCCCTGGCCCGCTTTCTCGCCTACAAGGGCTCGATCACCGTCAACGGCGTGAGCCTCACCGTCAACAGCGTGAGCGACGGCCCCGATGGCAGTGAGATCAGCATCAACCTCATCCCCCACACCGTCGAGAACACCGCCCTCGGCGGCCTCGAGGCCGGCAGCCGCGTGAACCTCGAGATCGACACTGTCGCACGCTACGTCGAGCGCATGCTCCAGGCCGGCGCCCTGCCCGCCATCCCCAAGGACCCCACCCCATGAACGCTTCCGTAAGCCCGATGCCCGCCCCCCGCAGCGCACGAGCGCCCGCCCCCATCTCGCCGATCGAGGAGATCGTGGCCGAGCTGCGCGCCGGCCGCATGGTGATCCTGGTCGACGAGGAAGACCGCGAGAACGAGGGCGACATCGTGATCGCGGCCGACCACGTCACGCCCGAGGCCATCAACTTCATGGCGCGCCATGCCCGCGGCCTGATCTGCCTCACCCTTTCGCGCGAGATGTGCGAGCGGCTGCAGCTGCCGCCGATGGTGGCACGCAACGGCGCCAAGCATTCCACCGCCTTCACCGTCTCGATCGAGGCGGCCGAGGGCGTCACCACCGGCATCTCCGCCGCCGACCGTGCGCGCACAGTGCAGGCCGCCGTCGCCCCCAATGCGGTCGCTGCCGACCTGGTCCAGCCGGGCCACATCTTCCCGCTGCAGGCCGTCGACGGTGGCGTGCTGATGCGCGCTGGTCACACCGAGGCCGGCTGCGACCTCGCCGCCATGGCCGGCTGCTCGCCGGCCTCCGTGATCTGCGAGGTCATGAACGAGGACGGCACGATGGCGCGCCTGCCCGACCTGCAGCTCTTCGCGGCCGAGCACGGGCTCAAGATCGGCACCATCGCCGCGCTGATCGAGCACCGCAGCCGCACCGAATCGCTGGTCGAGAAAATCGGCTGCCGCGAGATCCACACCGCCTGGGGCTGGTTCACCGCCCATGCCTTCCGCGACAAGCCCAGCAAGGGCGTGCACCTGGCGCTGGTGCGCGGCAAGTGGAATCCGGGCGACACCGTGGACGTGCGCGTGCACGAGCCGCTCTCGGTGCTGGACGCACTGGAAGTCAACCGCTCCCTGCACTCCTGGAGCCTCGATGCCAGCTTGGCCCACATCGCGGCCCAAGGCAAGGGCGTGGCCGTGCTGCTCAACTGCGGCGAGACCGGCGCCGAGCTGCTGTCGCAGTTCGACGGCACGGCACGGCCGGCGCAGGCGCCCGAGCGCGGCCGCATGGACCTGCGCAGCTACGGCATCGGCGCGCAGATCCTGCGCGAGTGCGGCGTGCACCGGATGAACCTCCTGGGCACGCCACGCCGCATGCCCAGCATGGCGGCAGGCTACGGCCTGGAGATCGCCGGCTACCTCAGCAAGGACGAACAATGACCCACAACCCGGGAAGGCAGGAACACTGATGCAGGACGCGAACAAGGGCGGCGCCGTCGCGCTCGACGGCAAGGGCCTGCGCATCGGCATCGTGCAGGCACGCTTCAACGAGGACATCACCGACGCGCTGGCGAAGGCCTGCCTCGGCGAGCTCGAGCAACTGGGCGTGGCGGCCGAGGACATCGACCGGCTCAGCGTGCCGGGCGCGCTCGAGGTGCCTCTCGCGCTGCAGGCCCTGGCCGAGCGCAACCGCTACCACGCGCTGATCGCGCTGGGCTGCATCATCCGCGGCGAGACCTACCACTTCGAGCTGGTGGCCAACGAATCCGGCGCCGGCGTAAGCCGCGTCGCGCTCGACTATCGCATTCCGGTCGCCAACGCCATCCTCACCACCGAGAACCTCGACCAGGCAATCGCCCGCCAGACCGACAAGGGCCGCGACGCGGCGCGCGTGGCGGTCGAGATGGCGCGGCTGATCGGGTCTGCCAACAGGCCCTGACCTCTCTTTCATGACCGACGACACCAAGACCAGCGGCGAGCGGCCGCACCAGTCGCGCCCCGGGCTCACCAGCACCGGCGCCCGCAAGGCCTCCGCCAAATCCACCCGCAGCCGTGCGCGCGAGTTCGCGCTGCAGGCGCTCTACCAGCACCTGGTGGGCCGCAACGACGCGGCTTCCATCGACCAGTTCACCCGCGACCTGGCCGGCTTCCACAAGGCAGACGCGGCACACTACGATGCCCTGCTGCACGGCGCCATTGCCTCCGCGCAAGAGCTCGATGCACTGATCGTGCCACTGCTCGACCGCAAGCTGGAGGAGATCTCCCCCGTCGAGCATGCCGTGATGTGGATCGGCGTCTACGAGTTCCAGAACTGTCCCGATGTGCCGTGGCGCGTGGTGCTCAACGAGTGCATCGAGCTGGCCAAGGAATTCGGCGGCACCGACGGCCACAAGTACGTGAACGCAGTGCTCAACGGCCTCGCGCCGCAATTGCGCCCCGCGGAGGTGGAGGCGGATCGCGCGAGCGGCAAGGCCAGGCCATGAGGATTTCGAAGCGCGCCGAGCGTATCGAGCCCTTCTACGTGATGGAGGTTGCCAAGGCGGCCTCCGCCCTGGCACGCGAGGTTGCGCACACCGATCGGCCGATGATCTTCCTCAACATCGGCGAACCCGACTTCACCGCGCCGCTGCCGGTCCAGGAAGCCGCCCTGCGCGCCGTGCGCGCCGGCGCCACCCAGTACACCCACGCGACCGGCCTCGAGGTGCTGCGCGAGCGCATCAGCGGCTGGTACCGCGAGCGCTTCGGCGTCGACGTGCCGGCGCACCGCATCGTGGTCACGGCCGGGGCTTCGGCCGCGCTGCAGCTGGCCTGCTTGGCGCTCATCGAGGCCGGCGACGAAATCCTGATGCCCGATCCCAGCTATCCCTGCAACCGCCACTTCGTGAGCGCTGCCGAGGGCCGCGCGATACTGATCCCGACCACCCCCGAGGAGCGCTTCCAGCTCAGCGCCGCCAAGGTCGAGGCCGCCTGGACGGAACGCACGCGCGGCGTGCTGCTGGCCTCGCCCTCCAACCCCACCGGCACCTCGATCGAGCCGGGCGAGCTGCGCCGCATCCACGAAGTGGTGACGCGGCGCGGCGGCATCACGTTGATCGACGAGATCTACCTGGGGCTGTCGTACGACCAAACGTTCGGGCAGAGCGCACTGGGCATCGACGACCAGATCATCAGCATCAACAGCTTCAGCAAGTACTTCAGCATGACCGGCTGGCGCCTGGGCTGGCTGGTGGTGCCCGAGGCGCTGGTGCCGGTGGTCGAGCGGCTGGCACAGAACCTCTTCATCTGCGCGAGCACGGTGTCGCAATACGCCGCTCTCGCCTGTTTCGAACCTGCGAGCATCGCCGAATACGAGCGCCGTCGTGCCGAGTTCAAGGCGCGACGCGACTGGTTCATCCCGCAGCTGGAGTCCCTCGGACTTCCCGTGCCGGTGGTGCCCGACGGCGCCTTCTACGCCTGGGCCGACTGCTCCGCGTTCGGCGAGCGCCTGGGCATCGCCAACAGCTGGGACTTCGCCTTCGAGGCGATGAAGAAGGCGCATCTCGCCATCACCCCCGGCCGCGACTTCGGCTCGGACCAGACCGCCCGCTTCGTCCGCTTCTCGACGGCCAGTTCGATGGCACACCTCGAGGAATCGGTGGAGCGGCTGCGGGCGTGGGCGGGCACCGCCGATCCCGCATGAGCTTTTCGTTCCCCATCCGCGTCTACTGGGAGGACACCGATGCCGGCGGGATCGTGTTCTACGCCAACTACCTCAAGTACATGGAGCGCGCCCGCACCGAGTGGCTGCGCTCGCTGGGCATCGCGCAGCGCGCGCTGCGCGAGCAGACCGGCGGCATCTTCGTGGTCAGCGAGACCCAGCTCAAGTACCACAGGCCAGCTCGGCTGGACGATGAGCTGCTCGTCACCGCCGAGCTGCGCCAGATCGGCTCCGCGTCCCTGATAATCGGTCAGCGCGTGCTGGCCCGGCCCGCACACGCCCCCGCCGCCGATCCCACGGCCGATGCCCCGGTGCTCTGCGAAGGCACGATCCGCATCGGCTGGGTCCACGCAGACACGCTGCGGCCCGCGCGCATCCCGGCGCAGGTTTCGGGAACCCTGGCGCGCTGCGCGGGCTCCATGTCTCAACCTCAGAAGCCATGAATCAAGACCTCTCGATCCTTTCCCTCCTGCTGCATGCCAGCCTTCCGGTGCAGCTCGTCGTGCTGCTCCTGATCGTGGTGTCGATCGCCAGCTGGGCGGCCATCTTCCGCAAGTACTTCTCGCTCAAGCGCACGCGCTTGCTCAACGACGACTTCGAGCGCGAGTTCTGGTCCGGCACCAGCCTGAACGAGCTGTTCTCCTCGGCGGCCCAGCACGCCAAGTTCGCCGGCCCGATGGAACGCATCTTCGCCTCCGGCATGCGCGAGTACCAGAAGCTGCGCGAGCGCCACGTGTCCGACGCCGTCACCCTGCTCGACGGCGCGCGTCGCGCGATGCGCGCGAGCTTCCAGCGGGAGCTCGACGCGGTGGAGCAGAACCTCTCCTTCCTCGCCACCGTCGGTTCGGTCTCGCCCTATGTCGGCCTGTTCGGCACGGTGTGGGGGATCATGCATGCCTTCACCGGCCTGGCGGCGCTGGCGCAGGTCACGCTCTCCACCGTGGCGCCCGGCATTGCCGAGGCGCTGGTCGCCACCGCAATCGGCCTGTTCGCCGCCATCCCGGCCGTGGTCGCCTACAACCGCTTCGCGCGCGAGATCGACAAGATCGCGATCGGCCTGGAGACCTTCATCGAGGAGTTCTCGAACATCCTGCAGCGCAACCTGACCGCCCACGTCGTCAACCCGTCCCAGATGGGCCCGGCCACGGTGCGCTGACAGACAGCCGGAGAAATCACCATGCCAGCCATGTCCTCCCGCGGCCGCGGCCGCCGCACGATCAACGAGATCAACATGGTCCCGTTCATCGACGTCATGCTGGTGCTGCTGATCATCTTCATGGTCACGGCGCCGCTGATCACGCCGAGCGTGATCAACCTTCCCACCGTGGACCGCGCCAACAAACAGCCCGACCGGCCGGTCGAGATCGTGATCAAGAGCGACGACGAGGTCCAGATCAAGAAGGACCCCTCCACCGGCACAGGCGCGCTCTCGATCCCGATGACCCAGATCGGCAGCGCCGCGCGCACCGCGCAGAGCGGCGATGCGCAGCGTCCCGTGGTGATCAGCGCCGACAAGTCGGTCAAGTACGAGACCGTGGTCAAGGCGATGAACCAGCTCAAGGCCAGCGGCATCGAGCGCGTCGGCCTCTCGGTCCAGACCACGGGCGCCAAGTAAGCCATGTCGCTGGCCGCAGACCGCCCCGAGTTCGCGCCGCCGCCGCAGCGCGGGACCTTTCGTGCAGTGCTGTTGGCGCTGGTCGCACATGCGCTGCTGATCATTGCGCTGACCTGGGGCGTGAGCTGGCGGCGCGAGGCAGAGAACGACGCGGTCGAGGCCGAGCTGTGGTCCTCGACCATCCAGCAGGCGGCGCCGCGCGCCGTCGCGCCGACCCCGCCGGCACCTGCCCCGGCCCCCACGCCGGCACCGCCGCCACCCCCTCCACCGCCGCCGCCCCAGGCCGCGCGACCGCCGGAGCCCGCGCCGCCGCCACCCAAGCAGCCCGACATCGCCCTCGAGCGCGAGAAGAAGCTCAAGGAGCAGAAGGAGCGCGAGCGCGAAGAAGAAGTGGCCCGGCAACAGCAGCAGAAAAAGCTCGAGGCCGCCCGCAAGGCCGCGCAGGAAAAGAAGGAACAGGAAGCAAAGGAGCGCGAACGCGAGCGCGCAGAGGACGAGGCCGAGCGCAAGAAGGAACAGCAGCAGAAGCTGGCCGAGGCGAAGAAGAAGCAGGAAGCGGAGGCCAGGAAGGAGGCCGAGGCCGCCAAGAAGAAGGAGGCCGAGGCCAAGGCCGCCGCGCAAGCTGCCGCCGACCGTGCCGCCACGCTCAAGCGCATGCAGGCCATGGCCGGCACCGGCGGCGAAGGCAATGCCGCGCGCTCCTCGGGTCCTTCGGGCAGCTACGGCGGCAAGGTCGCCGCGGCGGTGCGGCCCAATGTGGTGTTTCCTGAAGCAGAGCTGGTCAGCGGCAATCCTGGCGCCGAGTTCGACGTCCGCCTTGCGCCCGACGGCACCATCGTCGGCACGCCGGCACTGGTCAAGACCAGCGGCCTGCCGAACTGGGACGAAGCCGCGCTGCGCGCGCTGCAGAAGACCGAGAAGCTGCCGCGCGACGTCGACGGTACCGTTCCGCCGCGCCTGACCGTCGTCCTGCGACCGAAGCGCTGATACCGCTCAGAGAGCCGGCTTCCATGGCGGCCGCGGGCGGCGGGCTGGTCGGAAGCGTCTGAAAGCGGACATCCGGGACCCGCAGACCCGGAGGACCCGGAGCCTATTCGTACACGATCGCAGCCTTGCCCGCCTCGGCCTGCGCCATCCAACTCGCCAGCGCGGCATCGGTCGGAAAGAACTTCGCCCGCTCGCCCAGCTGCAGTTCCACCTGTGCGCCGCCGCGTGCCATCGACAGGCGCACGCCCAGGCCCTGCAGCAGCTCGCCGTGCTCGCTCTGCTCGGTGCGCGGCGGGAACTCGCGCACGAGGCGCGCGATATCGGGCGCCTTGCCGTTGACCGCCACGCGCAGGAACTTGCCGAAGCGGCAGCGCGCGGTGGCGAGGTCCCACACCTGCTGCACCTGGAAGCGCGCCTCGAAGCCGCCACGGCCGGGCTGCAGGCGCCCGCTCACGATCACCAGTTCGTCGTCCTTCAGCGTGTTGCGGTTGTTGTTGATCAGCGCCTCGTCGGCCGTGGCCTCGATGGAGGCAGACTTGTCGTCCAGCTTGAAGATCGCCAGCCGGCCGCGCTGGCCGTTGATCACGCGCATGTCGCTCACGATGCCGGCGATGACCTGTTGCTCGCGGCTGTCGATCAGGTCGTCGATCTCGCGCTTGCAGAATCGCCGCACCTCGTGCGCCACCTCGTCGAACAGGTGGCCCGAGAGGTAGAAGCCGACAGCGGTCTTCTCCAGGGTCAGCCGCTCCTTCACGCCCCAGGGCGTGGCGTCGACCAGCTCGGGCTCCTGCGTGGCAGATCCGTGCTCGCACTCGCCGAAGATGTCGGCCTGCGCGGCATTGGCCTCGGTCGCAGCCGCGAACTCGAAGGCGCGGTCGATCGAGGCGACCAACGCTGCGCGGTTCTGCTGCAAGGCATCGAAGGCGCCAGCCTTGATCAGTGCTTCCACCGTGCGCTTGTTGATGCGCTGGCGGTCCACCCGCACGCAGAAGTCGAACAGGCTCTTGAAGGGCCCACCCTCCTCCCGCGCCCGCACGACGGCCTCCACCGCGAGCTGGCCGGTGCCCTTGACCGCGCCGAGGCCGTAGCGGATCACCTTGTCGGTGACAGGCTCGAAGCGGTAGTTGCCGCGGTTCACATCCGGCGGCTCGAAGGTCATGCCGAAGTTCTTCTGCGCGTCCTCGAACAACACCTTGAGCTTGTCGGTGTCGTCCATTTCCACGGTCATGTTGGCGCAGAAGAACTCGGCCGTGTAGTGGACCTTGAGCCAGCCCGTGTGATAGGCCAGCAGCGAGTAGGCCGCGGCATGCGACTTGTTGAAGCCGTAGCCCGCGAACTTCTCCATCAAGTCGAAGATCTCGTCGGCCTTCTCCTCGCTGATGCCATTCTTGGCCGCACCGGCGCGGAAGGTCAGCCGGTGCTCGGCCATCTCCTCGGCCTTCTTCTTGCCCATCGCGCGGCGCAGCAGGTCGGCGCCGCCGAGCGAGTAGCCGCCCAGGATCTGCGCGGTCTGCATCACCTGTTCCTGGTAGACCATGATCCCGTAGGTCTCGGAAAGCATTTCCTCCACCAGCGGATGCGGGTACTCCACCGGCTCGCGGCCGTGCTTGCGCGCGACGAAGCTGGGGATCAGGTCCATCGGCCCCGGGCGGTACAGCGCGTTCAGCGCGATCAGGTCCTCCAGCCGCGTCGGCCGCGCGTCCTTCAGCATGCCCTGCATGCCGCGCGATTCGAACTGGAACACGGCCTCGGTCTTGCCTTCGGAGAACAGCTTGTAGGTGGCCGTGTCGTCGAGCCGGATGTTCTCGTAGGCGAAGTTCTCCTGGCCCTTGTGGCGCTTGACGATGAACTCCTTGGCGATCTCCAGGATGGTCAGCGTCGCCAGGCCCAGGAAGTCGAACTTCACCAGGCCGATGGCCTCCACGTCGTCCTTGTCGTACTGGCTCACGGCCGAATCGCTGCCGGGCTGCTGGTAGAGCGGACAGAAGTCGGTCAGCTTGCCCGGCGCGATCAGCACGCCGCCGGCGTGCATGCCGATGTTGCGGGTCATGCCCTCGAGCTTCTGCGCCAGCTCGACCAGCATGCGGACTTCTTCCTCCTTCTCGATGCGCGCCGCGAGCTGCGGCTCCATCTCGATCGCGTAGTTGTTCTTGTCGCCCTCGACCTTCGGCACCGGCGGGTATTGCAGCGTGACCGACATCCCGGGCTTGTTCGGGATCAGCTTGCTGATGCCGTCGCAGAAGGTGTAGCTCATGTCCAGCACGCGGCCCACGTCGCGGATCGCGGCGCGCGCGGCCATGGTGCCGAAGGTCGCGATCTGGCTCACGGCGTCGCGGCCGTACTTGTCCTTCACATAGTCGATCACCCGGTCGCGGTTGCTCTGGCAGAAGTCGATGTCGAAGTCGGGCATCGAGACGCGCTCAGGGTTCAGGAAGCGCTCGAACAGCAGCTTGTATTCGAGCGGGTCCAGGTCTGTGATCTTCAGCGCGTAGGCCACCAGCGAGCCGGCGCCCGAGCCCCGGCCAGGCCCCACCGGGCAACCGTTCTTCTTGGCCCAGTTGATGAAGTCGCCCACGATCAGGAAGTAGCCCGGGAAGCCCATCTTGAGGATGGTGTTGATCTCGAACTCCAGCCGTTCCACGTAGCGCGGGCGCTCGGCATCGCGCTTCGCCGCATCGGGATACAGGTGCTCGAGGCGTTCCTCCAGGCCGGCATAGGAGGCGACGCGGAAGTACTCCTCGATCGGCATGCCGTTGGGCGTCGGGAAGTTCGGCAGCCTGGGCTTGCCCAGCGTGAGCGTGAGGTTGCAGCGCTTGGCGATCTCCACGGTGTTGGCGATCGCGCTCGGCACGTCGGCAAAGAGCGCCTCCATCTCGGCCGCCGACTTGAAATACTGCTGCGGCGTGAAGCGGCGCACGCGGCGCGCATTGCCGAGGATTTCGCCCTCGGAAATACACACGCGCGCTTCGTGCGCCTCGAAGTCCTCCGCGGTGGCGAACTGCACCGGGTGCGTCGCGACCACCGGCAGGTTCAGGCGCGCGGCCAGTTGCACCGCGGCCACTACGTGCGACTCGTCCTCGGGGCGGCCGGCGCGCTGCAGCTCGATGTAGAAGCGGTGCGGGAACAGGCCCGCGAGCTGCAGCGCGACCTCGGCCGCGCGCTCGGCCTGGCCCTGCAGCAGCGGCGCGCCCAGCGGGCCGGCCTGCGCGCCCGACAGCGCGATCAGGCCGCCTTGCAGCTCTTCGAGCCAGGCCAGCTTGCACGCCGCCTGCGCCTGGCCACGGCCCACGTTCTGGGTCCAGGCTCGCGCAAGCAGTTCGGACAGGTGCAGGTAGCCTTCCATGTTCTGCACCAGCAGCACGATCCGCGTCAGCGCGCCGGGCTCGGTCCCCAGGCCGTCGACGAAGATCTCGGCGCCCAGCACCGGCTTGACGCCCTTGCCGCGTGCTTCCTTGTAGAACTTGACGCCGCCGAAGATGTTGTTGAGGTCGGTGATCGCCAGCGCGGGCTGCTTGTCGGCGGCGGCGGCCTTGACGGCTTCGTCGATGCGGTTGGTGCCGTCGACGACGGAGAACTCGGTGTGCAGGCGCAGGTGAACGAACATGGGCTCGATTGTAGAAACCCGCCCTTCCACCCTGTGAGTTGGCGATAAAAATATGGCCCCCAGCTCGCCACTTCGTGTGCTTCGCCACCCCCCGAGGGGGAGCCTCGATCGTCTTGGGGCGACCCGGCGGCGACCTACAATCCGCCCCCGTGCAAGAGATTTTGAATATCGCGGCCTACAAGTTCGTCGCCATCGAGGACGGCGAGGCCCTGCGCGAGGTGCTGCGCATCCGCACCCATGCGCTCGCGCTCAAGGGCACCATCCTCCTGGCGCCCGAGGGCATCAACCTGTTCGTCGCCGGTGCCCCCGCCGCCGTGGACTCCTTCCTCGACGGCCTGCGTGCCGATGCACGCTTCGCCGATCTGGAAGCCAAGAAGAGCTGGTCCGAGACCCAGCCCTTCCGGCGGATGCTGGTCAAGCGCAAGCGCGAGATCATCCGCATGGACCATCCCGCCATCCAGCCCGCCGCCGGCCGCGCCCCCAGCGTCGACGCGCCCACGCTGAAGCGATGGCTGGACCAGGGCCACGACGACGCGGGCAAGCCGATCGCGCTGCTCGACACGCGCAACGCCTTCGAGGTAGACCACGGCAGCTTCGAAGGCGCGATCGACTGGCGCATCCGCAAGTTCACCGAATTCCCGAAGGCCTTGCGCACGCACCGCGAGCAGTTGGCCGGCAAGACGGTGGTGAGCTTCTGCACCGGCGGCATCCGCTGCGAGAAGGCCGCGATCCTGATGCGCGAGGAAGGCCTGAGCAACGTGCTTCAGCTTGAGGGCGGCATCCTCAAGTACTTCGAGCAGGTGGGCGGCGCGCACTACCGTGGCGAGTGCTTCGTGTTCGACGGCCGCGAGACGCTGGCGCCGGATCTGAGCGCGCGCTCGAACCGGGCAAGCGCTCGGGCAGCTGAGGATCCGGACCTGGCGATCAAGGGCTGAGAAGCGTACAGCCCGCCCTCACTGCATTCAAACAGGCGTGGTCTTCACGTCGGGCTCCTGCCCCTGCACCCGGAACGGATGTCCCGGCAGCGGGATGAACTCGGTTTCGCCTGGCACCTGGCCCATGCGCTGCGCGGCCCAGGCTTCGCCGGCTTCGAGGATGCGCTCGCGGCGGCTGGAGACGAAGTTCCAGGTGATGTAGCGCGGGCCGTCGAGCGGCTCGCCCCCGATGATCACGACGCGCACCGCGGCGTCGGTTTCGAGCACGCCGCCCTGGCCGTCCGGCAGGGTCGCCATCTGGTGCTGCGCCACCGGCACGCCGTCGAGCCGGATCGCGCCGTCGATCGCATAGACCGCCATTTCATCGGCCAGTGCGGGCAGCTCGAAGCGCGCGCCCGCGGGCAGGGCCAGGTCGAGGTAAAGCGTCTTCGAGTAGGTCTTGACCGGCGAGCTTGCGCCGAAGGCCTCGCCCACCAGCACCCGCACCGCCACGCCCTGCACCTCGACGGCCGGGATCTGGTCGGCCGCGGTATGCGAGAAGCTGGGCTCGACCTCCTCGAAGGCCTGCGGCAGCGCGGCCCAGAGCTGCAGGCCGTGGTTGACGTAGGTGGCCTCGAGCAGCGGCTCGGGCTTGCGTTCGGAATGCACGATGCCGCGGCCGGCCGTCATCCAGTTGATCGCGCCGGGACGGATCTCCTGCACCACGCCCAGGCTGTCGCGGTGCATCATCGCGCCCTCGAACAGGTAGGTGACGGTAGCCAGGCCGATGTGCGGATGAGGCCGCACGTCGTGCTCCTTGCCCGGCGTCTCGGTGGCCGGGCCGAAATGGTCGAAGAACACGAAGGGCCCGACCGAGCGCCGCTTGGCGGCGGGCAGCAGGCGGCGGACCTTGAAGCCTCCGCCCAGGTCCTTGTCGTGCGGTTGAAGGAGCAGTGCTTCTGTCATCGTGAGTTCTCCGTCGAATGGTCGGGAATGGTTCCAGGGTCCAGGCCCTCGCGCAACACGGCCGTGGCACGAAGGCCGGGGAACACCGCGGAACCGGCTTCGCCGGGCCGCTGGTGTTGCCCCCGGCGAGGGGGTGGGCGGCCACACGAAGTGGGCCAACCTGGGGGTGTGCCTATTCTCGTGATGCTGCCACCTCGGCCACGTGCTCGCCAAAGGCGATGGCGGTCTCGAGGTCGCCCTTGGCCATTTCCGCCGGGCTGGCATCGGTCGGCGATGTGGTCAGCAGGCCGCCGTAGCCGCCGACGTAGTTGATCGAATCGCGCCGCGCTGCCTTGTCGTTGCTCGGCATCATGCCGATCGGCACCCACAGCCCGCCATGCTGGCTGGCCAGGTGCCACAGGTAGGTCAGCGTGGCGCCCTTGTCGCCGTTCATCGCGGCGCTGTTGGTGAAGCCGGCGAAGAGCTTGTTCTTCCAGCCCTGGACGAACCAGACCTTGGAGGAGGCATCGGCGAACTTCTTGAACTGCCAGCTCACGCCGCCCATGTAGGTGGGCGAGCCCATGATGATCGCGTCGGCCGCGGCGAGCAGATCCCAGCCCTCGGACGGCAGGTTGCCGTCGGCATCGATCTGCAGCAGCCGGGCCTCCGCGCCATCGGCCACAGCCTGCGCGATGCGCTGCGTGTGGCCGTACCCCGAATGAAAAACAACAACGATGTCGGTCATGCGGGATTATTGGCGATCCACGCTCCGGGCCTTCTTCAGCGCTTGTCGATGCTGAAGCGGCCGGCACCGACGGCCGCGAACGCGAGCAGGCCGCCTGCCACCGCGATGTTCTTGAAGAACATCAGCTGGTTCACGAAGGCTTTGTCGGCCGGCATGCCCCAATAGTTGTGGAAGAAGATGCTGGCCGCGACGGTGAACACGGCGAGCACGATGGCAGCGATGCGCGTCTTGTAGCCGACGAGGAACATGAGCCCCACGCCGAGCTCCACGACGATCGCGATCACCGCGCCCAGTTGCGGCAGCGGCAGCCCGACCGAGCCGATGTAGCCGACGACGCCGGCAAAGCCCGTGAGCTTGCCGAAGCCGGCCGGCACGAACAGGAGCGCGATCAGCACGCGGCCGATCAGGGCCAGCGTGTCCTGGGCCGTGCTCGCCGTCGCTGGCGCGGCAAAGGTCGATGCGGTGGTGGTGCTAGTGGACATTGGAAGAACTCCTCTGGTTGATAAAAAAGAAAAAGGCGGCGGCGCTCAGGCCGCCAGGTCGAACACCAGCACTTCGGCATCCTTGCCGGCGCCGAGCGTGAGTTGCGATTCGCGCTCGATCAGCGCGGCATCGCCGGTCGCAAGCTTCGTGCCGTTGACTTCGAGCTCGCCTTTCACGAGATGCACGTAGCTCTTGCGCTGCGGGTCGAGCGTCAGCTCGGCCTTCTCGTCGCCGTCGAACAGGCCGGCGTACAGCCGCGCATCGGCATGCACCAGCACCGAGCCATCGGTACCGTCGGGCGAAGCCACCAGGCGCAGCCGGCCCCGCTTGTCGGCATCCGGAAAGGCCTTCTGCTCGTAGCCCGGCGCGATGCCGCGCACGTTCGGCTCGATCCAGATCTGCAGGAAGTGCGTGGTCTCGTCGGCCTTGTGGTTGAACTCGCTGTGCATCACGCCGCGGCCAGCGCTCATGCGCTGCACGTCGCCCGGCGGGATCGACTCGACGTTGCCCATGCTGTCCTTGTGCGCCAGCTCGCCCGAGAGGACATAGCTGATGATCTCCATGTCCCGATGGCCGTGCGTGCCGAATCCGGCACCGGCGGCAACGCGATCCTCGTTGATCACGCGCAGGTTGCCCCACCCCATGTGGGCAGGGTCGTAGTACCCCGCAAAGGAGAAGCTGTGGAAGGAGCGCAGCCAGCCATGATCGGCATAACCGCGTTCCTGGGATTTGCGAACCTTCAACATCTCTGAACCTCCTGCCCCGGGTGCTCAAACCTCGGGGCTTTCATATGCCGCGCCGCATGCGCAGCGGATGAATGGAACTTTAGGGCCCGCCCCCTGTCCCGGAAGCGCCACGATTTGATGGCATCATTCAAATCGTTTGAACGATCGGATTCGCCATGCACAGTGCCCGCGACGTCCTCACCCCCGATGCGCTCGCCATGCTGCAGACCGTGGTCGACACCGGCAGCTTCGCCGCCGCTGCACGCCACCTGGACCTGGTCCCGAGCGCCCTGAGCTACCGCGTGCGCCAGATCGAGGACGCGCTGGACGTGCTGCTCTTCGACCGCAGCGCGCGGCAGGCGAGGCTCACCGAGGCCGGCGCCGAGCTGCTGCGGGAAGCGTCCTGGCTGCTGAACGAGATCGATGCCGTGGCCAATCGGGTCAAGCGCGTCGCCACCGGCTGGGAACCGATGCTCACCATCGCGATCGACAGCGTGATCGCGCGCGACCCGATGCTCGACCTGGCCACTGCCTTCTTCGCCCTCGATCCGCCCACCCGCCTCAAGCTGCGCGACGAAACCCTGCTCGGCACCATCGAGGCGCTCAGCAGCGGCGTGGCCGACCTGGCCGTGGGCGCCGTGCTCGACGCCTCCAGCCTCGCCTTCGGCAGCACCGGCATCCGCAGCCGGCCGCTGGGGCACCTGCGCTTCGTGTACGCGGTCGCGCCGCACCATCCGCTCGCGCGCCTCGAAGGCCCGCTCTCAGACGCCGTGCTGCGCCAGCATCGCGCCGTGGCGGCGGCCGACTCCTCGCGCGCCGGGCCGAGCATGACGGTCAATCTCGTGAGCGGCCAGGACGTTCTCACCGTGCCGACCATGCAGGCCAAGCTGGCGGCGCAGCTGCACGGCCTGGGTGGCGGCTTCCTGCCCGAGCCGATGGCGCGGCCCTACATCGAGGCCGGCCACCTGGTCGAGCGCAAGACCGAGCGCGCCCCTCCGACGGCCACCATGCATTGCGCCTGGCGCGAGCGCACCGCGGGCAAGCCGGGCCGCGCGCTCAAATGGTGGCTCGAGCAGTTCGAGCACGAGGGCACGCGCCGCGCACTGCTGGAGCGCCATCGCGGACGCTGAACGCCTCCCGGTATGTCGGGCCGGTTAGAGTCGGCCACTGCCCAGCCAAACCTCGACCGAGACAACGCCATGATCCTCCGCCCGCCAGCCGACCGCCACCGATCCCCCGCTCCGCGCCACTACGCCATCGTCGGCGCAGGCATGGCCGGCGTGGCCTGCGCCCGCACCCTGGTCCAGGCCGGACACCGCGTCAGCGTCTTCGAGCGCGAACCCGCGCCCGGCGGCCGCATGGCGAGCGAGTCGACGCCCTTCGGCCGCTTCGACAGCGGCACCCAGTACTTCACCGTGCGCGATCCGCGCTTTGCACGCGCTCTCGAGACCGCGGATGGCTGCTGCCGGCCCTGGAGCGCCAACCTCGTGCGCGTGCTCGACCCGCACGGCCGCGTGGCAGAGGCGGCCTTGCCGGGCCGCGAGCAGCACTGGGTGGCCCAGCCCGGCATGGATGCCCTGGTCGCGCATTGGGCAGCGCCATTGGGCGATGCGCTCATCACACGTACCCGGGTGACGTCCATCGAGCCCGATGCGCTCGATTCGCAGCACTGGCAGCTGCGCACCGAGGGTGCCGACGATGCGCGGCACGTCTACTCCGGCTTCGATGCCGTCTTGCTGGCCGTCCCACCCGGGAGCGCGCGCGCCCTCCTCGGCGGCAGCGCGGCGATGGCACAGTTGCGCGAAAAGACCGAGGCGGTGCGCATCGCCCCCTGCTGGACCTTGATGATCGCCTTCCCGCAGGCCAACCAGCCCACGCTCTCGCACCTCGGCCCGCAATGGAACGCGGCACGCAGCAACCACCATCGCGTGGCCTGGCTCGCGCGCGAATCCTCCAAGCCCGGCCGCGAGCGCATCGAGCGCTGGACGCTGCAGGCCAGCCCGGCTTGGTCGAAGGAGCATCTGCGCGACGATGCCGCGCGGGTCGAGGCCAAGCTGCTGCGCGCCTTCTCCGAGATCACCGGCATCCGCGCCACGCCTTCGCATGCGCAGACGCGCTGCTGGCCCGAGGCGCAGACCCAGGTGCCGATCGGCGCCCCGCACCTTTGGGATGCCAAGACCCGCCTCGGCCTGGCCGGCGACTGGTGCACCGGCCACCGCGTGGAAGACGCCTTCCTGTCAGGCCTGACCCTGGCGCTGAAGGTGGCCTGACGAAGCGTGCATGCCATGACTGCCGTCGGCCGCTTCGCGCCCTCGCCTACCGGTCCCCTGCATGCCGGCTCGCTGGTCGCCGCGCTCGCGAGCTGGCTCGACGTACGAGCCCACGGGTCGCAAGCGCGCTGGCTGGTACGCATCGAGGATGCCGACACCGAGCGCTGCCTGCCCGGCATGGGCGAGCACATCCTGTCGCAACTGGCGGCCTGCGCCCTGCTGCCCGACGCGCCGCCGGTCTGGCAGACGCAGCGCGGCGCGCTCTACGCACGCGCCCTGGAGCACCTCAAGGCCCTGCAGCTCGCTTACCCCTGCGGCTGCTCGCGCAAGGACATCGACGAGACGCTCGCGCTGCACGGCGAACCGCACCAACGGCACGGCGAGCGCGTCTATCCCGGCACCTGCCGCGACGGCCTGCATGGCAAGCCGCCGCGGGCCTGGCGCTTTGCCGCGGAGCAGTACGAAGCCGCCCGGACCTCCAAGAGGCTCTGCTGGACCGACCGCCGGCTCGGCTGCCAGTACCAGGACGTCGCGCGCGAGGTCGGCGACTTCGTGCTCAAGCGGGCGGACGGCCCGTGGGCCTACCAGCTCGCGGTCGTGGTGGACGACGCCGACCAGGGCGTGACCGACGTGGTGCGCGGCGCGGATCTCGCCGACAACACCGCCCGCCAGATCCTGCTGCAGCGCGCGCTGGGACTGCCGCAGCCGCGCTACCTGCACACGCCGGTGATACTCGGCGCCGACGGCGAGAAGCTGTCGAAGCAGAACGGCGCAGCGCCGATCGACACCAGCACGCCCGCCGCTGCCGTGGCCGCGCTGAATGCCGCGGCCGGCGTGCTCGGCCTCGCTGCCGCGAACGCATCGACGCCCGCGCAGGCCCTGGGCGGATGGGTCGAAGCCTGGCGCGCTCTTTACAATCCGCGCCCGTGATGATGACCGAGCCCGCCAACGATCCCGCGCACGAAGAGGATCCGCCCTCCGGCGACACCCCGCCGCATCCCCTGCACCGCCGCCTCAAGAGCTTCGTCCGGCGCGCAGGCCGCACCACCGATGGCCAGGCACGCGCCTTCGCCGAGCTGGGGCCGATCTTCCTGGTGCCCTACCGCGCCGAGCCGCTCGACCTCGAAGCCGCCTTCGGCCGCGCCGCGCCCACCGTGCTCGAGATCGGCTTCGGCATGGGCGAGGCCACCGCGCACATCGCCGCGCTGAAACCGGAGACGAACTTCCTCTGCTGCGAAGTCCACGAGCCCGGCGTCGGCGCACTGCTTAAGCGCATCGGCGAGCAGCAGCTCGCCAATATCCGCATCTGCGCCCACGACGCGGTCGACGTGCTCGACCACATGCTCGTGCCGGGCACGCTGGCCGGCGTGCATGTGTTCTTCCCCGACCCCTGGCACAAGAAGCGGCACAACAAGCGGCGCCTGATCCAGTCGCCCCTGGTTCGCAAGCTGGCCGAGCGGCTGGCGCCCGGTGGCTACCTGCATTGCGCCACCGACTGGCAGCCCTATGCCGAGCAGATGCTGGAAGTGCTGTCGCAGGAGCCGCTGCTGCGCAACACGGCCGCGGCCTATGCCCCAAAGCCGGACTACCGGCCGCTCACCAAGTTCGAGAACCGCGGCCTCAAGCTGGGCCACGGGGTGTGGGACCTTGTCTTTACGCGCGTGTAGGGCGGCGGAGGCAAATCGCGCCCTGCTGGGTGCAAAAAAAGATGGCTCCCCCGAAGAGGAGCCATGGGAAAAGCCGTTCCCGGCTTTGCCGGCAGGGAGTCGGGTAGTGCTGAAAGCACAACCCATTGAAAACCGGCCGGGCATTACAGCTTTCAAGACATCCATATGCCTCGACCGCCATCTCGCCGATCGCTGCTCCCAAGGCGCCCGCCCCGCACCCGCTTGCACTGTCTGCGCGGACTGCTCCCACCACGCACCCTGCAACCGCGTGCGCGCAAGGCCCTGGGGACCGAAGTCGCCGCGACGCCGGCGCTGATCGCCGCCGACCTGGTTGCGGTCGATCGTGCCGGGGATGCGAACCCCGCGCACACGATGCCCTTTGCTGACACTGCCCAGATTGATGTCACTCTTGCAGAGATCGGCGCCCAGCCGCATTGAGATTGCGCGCGTTGAGCTACTTCTTCGAAACCTCAACTCCTTGCTTCTGCAAGTCCTCCAGTGCCTCGGAAAGATCCACGCCTTCTTCGGTCTCCGCGATCCCGCAGGGTTTCGCGCGCATGCGCTTGCGACGTGGCCACACGGGCTGCGACAGCAGCAAGACAGGCTCGTCGCAACGCAGAGGACGCGAGCTAGCGCTCAGTGTGCGAGGCCGCTGTAGACGCTCTCCGACTGCACCTCGCCCTGCGCCGCGAGCACATGCTTCTGCGCCGCCATGATGAGCGCCGCGCGGTAGGCCGAGCGGCTTGCGATCTTGGTGTGGGCGATGATGGTCTGCCACTCGCGCTCCAGGGTCTGGGGCGAGCGGTCCGCGCTGCGGTTCATCAGCGCCTGGCTCACATCGATGAGCGCGGCGGCCGAGCCGAGGCAGATGTTGATCGCCGATTGCGCAGCGCTGACGCGGAAGCGGTCGTCGCTAACGGCCGAGCCGGAGTCCTGCAACACATCCAGTGGCAGGTTGGCGGTGGGGCCGAGATACGGCGCGCCTTGCATGTCGTTGTCGGCGCGCGCCAGCACCTGTTCGATGGTGGAGAGTGCACTTTCCAGCAGGGAAAGGTCAGAGGGCTTTTTCTTCATGTCGGTCGCCGGGAGGGCCATCAGGATCGATCGGCATGTTGCCATCGGAGGGTTCTTTCGCCGTGTGCAATAAGCCACGAACTACAAACAATAGTTAACACTTGACTTCAGTTAACGAACCTGGCCTAGCGTGAACTTGTGCCTTCGTCCAAAGGCACCGAAGTTGCTACATTTTTCGGTCATATAACGAAAGGGCCTCTCATGGATCGGTCACGAAGGCTCTGGCTGGGCAAGGCGGGTGCAGCGCTGCTGCTGGGCAGCGGGCTGGCCAGGACCGGCCAGGCGCAAACCGCCCGCCCCGCGGGCCGCACGGTGGTTCTGGGACAGTCCGTCCCGCTGACGGGCGCCGCCAGCGAGATCGGGTTGGCCTTCGCAGCGGGTTGCCGGCTCTATGCGAACCAGTTCAACGACGCCAGCGCGGCCACCGGCCTGCAGCTGAAGCTGCTGCAGCTCGATGACGGGTACGACGCGCAGCGCGCCGCGGCCAATGCGCGCACCTTGCTGGTCAACGACAAGGCCGACATGCTGTTCGGGTTCGTGGGCACCGCCAGCAGCGAGGCTGGCGCCGCTGCCGCGGCCCAGCAGGGTACCGTGCTCTTCGCGCCCTTCGCCGGCGCGGACAGCCTGCGCAGCGCGGCCCATCCCAACGTGTTCCACGTGCGGCCCAGCATGGCCGACGAAGCCATCAAGATGGTGCGCCAATGCGCCACCGTGGGCCAGACCCGCATCGCGCTGGTCGGCGACGACGACGCCATGGGCCGTGCCGGCCTGGCCGCGGTGCAGCAGGCCATGGCCGAGCAGAAGCTCGGCCCGCTGGCCGCCCAGGCGCTGGTGCCGGCCGCCGACGGGAAGCTCGATGCCGCGCTGGCCGACGTGCTGAAGGCCTCCCCGCAGGCCATCGTGCTGGTGTCGCTCTCCGGTACCACGGCCGAGGCCATCCGCAAGCTGCGCAAGAGCGGCTACAGCGGCAACTTCATGGCCTTCTCGATCGTCGGCATCGACCCGCTCTACGCCACGCTGGGCAAGGACATCCGCGGCATCGTGATTGCGCAGGTCGTGCCCTCGCCGCGTTCCGCAGCCATCCCCATCGTCAAGGAATACCTCCAGGCTGTCGACAACTCGGACCAGACGGCCTCCTACGAGGGCCTCGAAGGCTTCATCGCCGCCAAGGCCGCCGGCGAGGCGGTGCGCCGCGCAGGGCGCGCCTTCACGCCGGCCAGTCTGCAGCGCGTGATGGCGGGCATGACCGACTACGACATCGGCGGCCTTCGCATCAACCTGCGGCCGGGCCTTCGCGATCCGCAGCGCACCATCGACCTCATCAGCATCACGGCGGACGGGCGAGTGCTTCGGTAGAAGGAAAGGTCCTACGTGACAGCCTGCCGGCCAGCGCATAGGATTCCGCGTTGTCGCGGCACGCTGCCCGCGGCATCCGCCATCCGGGCGCGAAGGACAACATCATGGCCGTACGTTCCATTGCTTCGTTGACGCTGAGTTTCGGGTTGGTTTCCATCCCGGTGCGCCTGTACTCGGCGACCGAAAGCGCCTCCACCGTCAGGTTCAACCTGCTTGCCAAGGACGGTTCGCGCGTCAAGCAGCAGTACGTCTCCGAGAAAGACCAGAGCGTGGTGCCGCGCTCGGAGATGATCAAGGGCTACGAATTCGAGAAGGACCGCTTCGTCCTGTTCACGCCCGACGAGCTGAAGGCGCTCGAGGAAGGCAGCAGCCACATCGTCGAGATCACGGCCTTCATTCCCGAAAGCGCGGTCGACCCCATCTACTACGACAAGGCCTACTTCCTGGCCCCCGACAAGCGCGGCGGCAAGCCCTACGCCCTGCTCACCGAAGCCATGCGCAAGAGCGGGCGCTGCGCCCTGGCCAAATGGTCTTGGAAGGCCAAGCAGTACGTGGTCCAGATCCGGCCCGCGGAAGATGGCCTGATCCTGCAGCAGCTGCTCTACGCCGACGAGGTGCGCTCGATGAAGGAGCTGGACATCGAGCAGGTCAGCGTGTCGCCGGCCGAGCTGCAGCTCGCGCTCCAGCTGATCGACCAGATCTCGGAAGACGCCTACGACCCGAGCCAGTACGTGGACGAGGAAAAGAAGCGCGTGCTCGCCGCCATCGACGAGAAGATCGCCGGCAAGCACATCGTCGCCTCCGCCCGCGCCGAGGAGACGGGCAGTGGCCAGGTCATCGACCTGATGGACGCGCTCAAGGCCAGCCTCGGCAAGAAGCCCCGTTCCACGCCCGCCACCCCTGCCGCGCCCGCTGCACCCGGCAAGACCGCCGCCAAGACGGCGCGCGGCAACGTCTCTCCGATGTTCGAGGCCACCGAGAGAAAGGCGCCCAGGCGCGCCACCAAGAGCAACGAACCCGCCGCGACGCCCGCGCGCGCGCGTGCCAGGAAAGGGTGAGCGCCGCCCGGCCGCCCGAAGGCGCTCGCCCCCTCCTTCAGGAGGGGGTGCGCGAAGTACACGAAGTGACGAGCCTGGGGGAGGTTGCCTTATGACCGCTGCCGGCACCGCGTCGCCGTACACAATGCGGCGCGTGCAGCAGATGCTGGGCATCTCGCGCGTGGCGATCCAGCGCCTGGTGAGCGCCGGGTTCGTCATGCCGACGCGCGGCACGCGCAACGAGTTCCGTTTCAGCTTCCAGGACCTGATGCTGCTGCGCACGGCCCAGGGGCTGCAGGAGGCGCAGATCCCGCCGCGCAAGATCCTGCGTTCGCTGCGCAGGCTGCGGGCCACGCTGCCGGACGAGTTGCCGCTGACAGGCATGCGCATCACCGCCGTGGGCGCCGACGTCGCGGTCCGTGATCGCCGGGGCACCTGGGAAGCGGGTTCGGGGCAGTTGCTGCTGGATTTCGAGGTCGCGCCGGTCGACGGGCGCGTGGCCTTCCTGGACTCGAACAGCGCCCGCTCGACCAGTGCCGTGGACGCGCAACAGCTGTTCGCCCACGCCGAAGCGCTGGAGGACACCGATCCCGCCCAAGCCGAAGCCGCCTACCGCGCGGTCATCGCCGCAGCACCCGACCACATCGACGCGTATGTCAACCTCGGTGCCCTGCTCTGCGATCTGCAGCGCTATGAAGACGCGGTGCAGCTCCACGAATCCGCCCTGCCGCGCCGCCCGGCCTCGGCCCTGCTGTTCTTCAACCATGCGATCGCGTTGGAAGAGCTGGGGCGCCTGCGCGCGGCGGCCCTGAACTACGAGCGCAGCCTGCAGCTCGACCCGGACTTTGCCGACGCGCACTACAACCTGGGCCGGCTGAAGGAGCTGTTCGGCGACGCCCGCGGCGCGCTGCGCCACCTCAACGCGTACCGGCGACTGACCCGCTGAGCGGCCGCGCGCATGAACCTCGAAGGCGTGATCGCCAAGCGCCGACAACGGTATCGGGTTCGACGTCAGCTCACCGATCGGAGGGAGCCTTGGGCTGATCGGCATGCGGGAACGGGTGCTTGCGATCGTTCCCGCTTAAGTTTCCCCTAAGACTCGGGACAGACACTGCATGCCGGCAGCCCGCTCTCTTCCTCCCTCCTCCCTCAACCAGGGCTGTCCTTCACCCGCTTCGGCGGGTTTTTTCTGTGCGCGAGGCAGCGGCGATCCTGGAGAGCGAAACCGTGCGTCGAGGCACGGCCGGCGCCTCATTGCAGCGCCTGCCTCGCAGCGGCAATGAACGGCTCAATGAACGGACTGTCCACATCGTGGCGCCGACTCACGGCCACATCGAAGCCTTCGATGACACCCGCCAGCTTGCGCACGACCACGCCCGAAGGAAGGCCGGCGGCAGCGCACGCAGGAACCACAGCACACCCCTCTCCCGCGAGCACGAGCGCCAGCGCAGCATGTACCGTTTCCACACGCTCGACCACTTGCACCGTCACCTGATGCCGCCGAAGCAACGCGGCGACCATCGACGTGTCGGCGTCCTCTTTGAGTGAGGGCAGCGCGATCATCTTCTGGTCCTGAAGCCGCGCCATAGGAATCGACGTGAGGCGAGCGAGCGACGAATTTGCCGGTACGGCCAGCCGCAGCGGTTGCGAACCGACGATGGTGTTCGCCACCTCGGCACGCTGGATCGGCGGCATGCACAAACCCACCGTCACCTTGTGCTGCAGAACCTGCGCTTCGCAAGTGGCCGCGCTCATCTCGACGAATTGCAGTTCGACATCCGGCATGCTGCGATGGAGAAGCGGGACCAGCTTGGGCAGGATGGCGTAGCCCAGCGAGAACATGTAGCCCACCGTGAGCCGGCCGCGCCGCCCGGCCCCGACCGCGCGAGCGGCCTCGAAACCTTCGTGCGCCAGCGCCAGTGCTTCGCGCGCGCGCGCGAAGAGGGCACTGCCTGCGTCGGTGAGCCGCATCCCCGTCGATTCGCGCAGGAACAGCGGGGTCCCGATCTGCGCCTCGAGGTTGCGGATCTGGACGGTCAATGGCGGCTGAGCCATGTGCAGCCGCTGGGCGGCCTTACCGACGCTGCGGGCCTCCGCCACGGCGACAAAGTAACGCAAGCTCTTGAGGTCCATGCCCATACGATTCCGATATGTGCGGATTGTGAAGGAGTATTGGACCGGCAAGCAGGTCGTTGGCACTCTTTGTCCTGTCGCCGGCCAGTGTGGCCGGCAGCTGACAGAGGGATGCTGGATGGCCGAGGAACTTTGCTTTTGGACTGCCGTGCGCCTTCGCGAAGCGATCGCGCGCCGTGAAGTCTCGCCCGTGGAGCTGACCCGGGCGGTGCTGGACCGCGCCGCGCGGCTGCAGCCGAAGCTCAATGGCTTCATCACGCTCTGCGCGGACGAGGCAATGCGCGACGCCAAGACCGCGGAGCAAGCCGTCATGCGCGGCGCGACCACGGGACTGCTCCACGGCATTCCCTATGCCTGCAAGGACCTCGTCAACACCGGGGGCGTGAAGACCACCTTCGGTTCGCTGCTGTTCGCCGACAACATCCCGGCCGAGGATGCGGTGGTCACCGCTCGCCTGCGGCAACAGGGGGCGATCCTGATCGGGAAGACGACGACGTCGGAGTTCGGTGCGAAATGCCTGACCGATGCGCCCTTGTTCGGGCGCACGCGCAATGCCTGGCACCCGGATCGCACCAGCGGCGGATCGAGCGGCGGCGCAGCCGTTGCGGTGGCGGCAGGGCTCGCGCCGATCGGCATCGCCACGGACGGCGGCGGCTCCACCCGGATCCCGGCGGCTTGCAATGGGGTAGTGGGGCTGAAGCAGTCGATCGGTCTGGTCCCCCATTCGCAGGCAGAAGACGTCATCGGCAATCTCACCTACGTCACGCCCATTTCGCGCACGGTCGCCGACACCGCCCTCATGCTCCAGGCGATGGCGGGCGAGGATGCATGCGACCCCTGGTCTGCCGGCGTTCGGGCCGAGGACTACCTGCAAGCCGTGCAATCGGCGAGGAACCTGCGCGGCAAGCGCATCCTCTTCGCGGATGTGCCCCCCGGAAAGCCGATCGCGGCCGACGTTGCGTTGTGCTTCGAGTCAGCCCTGGGCCTGTTGCGCGACCTCGGCGCGGACCTGGCCGAGATGCCGCCAGGGGCTGACTTCGACGTCGAGCCGCTCTGGCGCACGATCAATCACACGGTGTGGAAGGCACGCTTCGGCAAGATGGCCGAGGAGCAGCCACATCGGCTGAGCCCTTCATTGCTCCAGCAGATCGCCCTCGCGAACGACTACACCGCGGTGGACTACCAGCGAGCGAATTTCGCCCGCACCCGGCTCTTCCGGCAGGTGCAGGCGCTGCTGCAGGAGCACGATTTCATCGTGGTCCCGACGCTCGCGCGAACCGCCCTGCCGATCGACCAGGACCTGTTCGGCAAGCTCGAGATCGACGGGCGGCTCTTCGACGAGGTGCGCTCCAACTGGTTCCCCTGGACCATGCCCTTCAATCTGACGGGCCATCCCGCCATCACGATCCCCTGCGGCTTCGGGCGCGACGGACTGCCGATCGGGCTGCAGCTGGTGGGGCGGCTGCGCGGGGAGTCGGATCTTCTTGCCGCGGCGGCGGTGTTCGAGGCTGCCAGCAATCTTTTGGCCCGTTGGCCGGACATGGAGGTGCAGTGATGAACGTGTTGCAGACTTTCCGTTCCACCTTGTGGATCGCAGCCCTTGCGGCGCTGGCAGTCGCCTCGGCGCCGGTGCAAGCGCAGGCGCAAGTGCCGGCCGCAGGCGCCCATCCGCTGCGCCTCGTTGTCGGATTTCCGCCTGGCGGCGCGCTGGACACGCTCGCGCGGGCGCTGGCCGAGCAACTGCGCACCGGAGGGGAGGAGCAGGTGGTCGTGGACAACAGGCCCGGCGCCGGCTCGAGGATCTCCATCGAGTACGTGAAGCGCGCCGCGCCCGACGGCAGGACCGTGCTCCTGTCTTCCAACGCGCCGATGGTCATCTTCCCGATGACCTACAGGCAGCTGGCCTACGACGTCGATCGCGACTTCATCCCCGTGGCCCATCTCGTCGAGGTTCCCACGGTGATTTCCGCCGGCGCGGACCGGCCCTACAAGACCTTGCAGGACTACGTGAGCTGGGTGCGCGCCAACCCGTCACAGGCGAGCGTCGGGCTCACCAACCTCGGCGGGACGCTCCATTTCGCCGTCCTCGGCATGGCCAAGACCGTGGGCGTTGCGCTGACGCCCGTGGCCTACAAGGGTGGCGCACCGCTCGTGACGGACTTGGTGGGCGGCCACGTTCCCCTGAGCACCGATGCCCTGGCGAGCCAGTTGGAACTCCATCGCGCCGGCAAGGTGCGCATCCTGGCGGTCTCCGGCACGCGCCGCAACGCGTCTCTGCCCGATATTCCGACCGCGCACGAGGCCGGCATCGACGCCTTCGACCATGCAAACGCCTCCTACAGCGCCTTCGTTCCGGCAGGCACGCCCGCGGTGGTCGTGCAGCGTCTGGAGCGGGCCTTCGTGGCGGCCATGCAGCAAGCGCAGGTCAAGAGCGCAATGGCCCGCGCAGGCATGGTGGCGACGGGGCTGCCCGGCGACGCGGTGAAACGCGCGCTGAGTGCGGAGCGTGACTTCTGGCGCCCCCTGGTGCAAGCCTCGGGATTCCGCAGCGAGGAGTGACGGCGCTGCGCCCACCGCGCAACCGAAGGAGATGACCATGCACAGAACGATCCGGAAGTCTTCCGCATGCACGCACCGTCGTGCAGCCGTGCAGGCATTGGCGCTGCTCCTGGCGGCGTGCGTGCTGCCGCCAGGACGCGCGGCCGCTGCGGGCTACCCGGAGCGCCCGGTGACGATCGTCTCTGCGTTCCCCGCAGGCGGCATCGTGGACGTGATTGCGCGCCGGCTCGCGCAGCATTTTTCCGAGCGCTTCAAGCAGAGCTTCGTCGTCGACAACCGCTCGGGTGCTGCAGGCAGCATCGGCTATTCGGCCGTTGCGCGTGCGGCCCCCGATGGCTACACGCTGGTCGTGGCCAGCGGTCCCACGACAATGGCGCCCCCGGGCGCGGCGGCGCCGTCGTGGCAGCCGCAGACAGCGTTCAGCGCGATCGGGATGATCGGCACCATTCCCCAGGCGATCATCGTGAGCAACGGATTGCCGGTGGGCTCGCTGTCCGATCTCGTGGGCTACGCCAAGGCACGGCCGGGCCAGGTCAACTATGGCTCTGCAGGCGCCGGCACGACGCCCTTCTTCACGATGGAACTGCTCAACCGCCAGCAGAAGATCGACCTCACGCACGTGCCCTATCGAGGCCAGCCCGAGGTGATGACGGACCTGATGCGCGGCGAAATCGGCGTCACCGCGATGACCGTGCCCCTGGTCGTCCAGCAGGTCCAATCGGGCAAGATCAAGGCCATCGCCGTCACCTCGAGCGCCCGGGTCGCGGCGCTGCCGCAGGTGCCCACTGTGGTCGAACAGGGCATGCCCGACCTGGCCATCTCGAACTGGTTCGCCCTGATGGCGCCGGCCGGGCTGTCGCCGCAGGTGCTGGCCACGCTCGCCCGCGCCCTGTCGGAAGCGCTCGCGGCGCCCGATGTCCAGGCCAGCCTCAAGGACCTGGGGCTGGTCATTCAACCCGAGCCGCCCGCGCAGACGCAGGCTTTCGTGCAGGCGGATCTCGCACGTTGGATCGCCATGTCCAGAACGCTCGGCACCGACACCCCCAATGCCAAGGAGACAACGAAGTGAACAACGATATCGCGCAACTTTCTTCGCATGCCAAGCCCGAAGCCATCGAGGCCGACGAGTGGCGGCTGCGCTGCGACCTCGCGGCCTGCTACCAGCTGACGGCTCTGCACGGCATGTCGGACTTGGCCTCGACCCACATCTCCGTGATGCTGCCGGGGCCCGAGCATCACTTTCTCGTCAATCCGCTGGGCACCCTTTTCGAGGAGATGACGGCATCCGCCTTGATCAAGGTCGACCTCGACGGGCGCGTGGTGCAAGGGGACCCGTCACTGCTCAACCCCGCTGGCTTCATCATTCACAGCGCCATTCACATGGCGCAGACTCAGCTCGTGTGCGTCATGCACAGCCACACCCGCGCGAACAACGCGATCGCGATGCAGGCCATGGGCCTGCGGCCTCTGAGCCAGAAGGCCTGCGTCATGCTGGACTTCCTGGGCTACCACGACTACGAGGGCACGGCGCTCGACGAAGACGAGCGCGAGCGCCTTGTACGTGACCTCGGCCCCGAGGGTCGCGTCCTGGTCCTGCGCAACCACGGCGCCCTGAGCGTGGGGCGCAGCGTCGCGGAGGCCTTCTGCTGGATGCTGCGCCTGGAGACAGCGTGCCAGTTCCAGATCGATGGCCAAGCCGGCGGCGTGCCGCTCCATGAACTTTCCGAAGCCACCATCCGGCACACCCGCGCCCAGGGCCGCAAGATGCTGGGGCCCGGCGGCTTCATGGAGGTCGGCAAGCTGGAATGGCCGGGACTGCTGCGCCAGCTGGAGCGCGAGCGCGGGAGCTCTTACCGGACTTGAGCAGGCGGCGGCGCCGGCCGCATGGCGCTAGAGAATGGAAAAGGAAATCGAGCTCGCGACCGCGTCGCGAATGTGCCGGATGCGCTCGCGGTTGAGGCGTTCGGCATCTTCGGCATCGCCGCGTGCGATCGCGTCCAGCAGCTTCTGGTGTTCCTCGATGGCGGCTTCCAGGCGCCCCGGCAGCAGCGCAGTGCGGCTACCCGTCAGGCGCAGGCGGTTCTCGATCGCCAGGACATGCTCCGACAAGGTGGCGCTGCGGCAGCATTCCACGAGCGCACGACGGAACGCCAGCGCGTGATCGAGGTACACGGCGACGTCGCCTTTCCTGGCGCTCGCGGCCAGCTGCTGCATCAGCTTCCTGAGCCGTTGCAGGTGGACGCTGTCCATGTTGCGCGTGGCGAGCCGTGCGACCAGCCCTTCGAGGACTTCGCGGATGTCCAGCAGTTCGATCACTTCCTCCGGGCGCAACTGGGCCACAGTGACGCCCACGAATGGCGTTCGGCTGACCAGGCGCTCCACCTCCAGCTGGCGTATGGCCTCGCGGATCGGCGTGCGGCTCACTTCGAGTTCGGCGGCGAGATCCTGTTCCGTGAGTTTCGATCCCGGCTTGAGCTCCCCGTTCAGGATCGCGGCGCGGATGCGATCGCAGACCTGCTCGGCCGACAGCGTCTGGGGAGCTCGCTTGCGCAATGCGTTGGACTTGTCCGATGTCATGCAACCGTTATACAAGAGATGGCGGCGCGTCACCCGGTCGAATATTCGGGCGCGACGGCCGGCATCTGGAGCACCAGCAGGTGAACGCCGCTCGCGCCGGCAGTGCATCCGCCTGCATCTTCGCTGGGCGAAAGGTAGCGGCTTTCCCAGGGTCGCAGCCGCCCCTGCGGCGTTTCGAGCGCGCCGGCAAGGACCAGCTGGAACTGGCCCGAGCCGCGCGCGTCGATCGGCTCGAGTCGCGACAAGGGCGGCAGCTGCAGCGCATAGGCCTCGAGGCCGTCCTGCGGCGCGATCAACGGGACCCGGCGTGCCGACGCCAGGCCGCGAAGCGCGTCGACCGCCAGAGGCGCATGCACCGGCCCGTGGGCATTCCGCTTCGGTCCGCGCCGCAGGCGATCCCGTGCAGCGGGGAGGAAGTTCGCGCCCGTTTCGTACACCGCCCGAATCGTGAAGTAGCTCAGGCCGGCAGGGCCTGCCACCAGTGGCCCGTAGCCCGTGAAGGCGCCGGCGTAGTGAACGCAGCCGGGGCCCAGCGCGTGCTTACCCAGAGTGCCGCTGCCCTCCTTGATGACCTGGAACTGATTCTGCGTGTGGAAGTGCGGCGCAAGCACGACGTTCGGCGGCTGCTCGACGAGGAAGACGGTCGGGGACAGCCCCGGGCCGGGGTCGCTTCGCATCCACTCGCTTCGATGAAAGCTGAAGCCGTTCTCCAGCACACGATGGTGCCGGGTTTCACCGGCGAGGGCGGCGCTGCCGAGTGCAATCATCGTGTCACTCCAGCCGGGCGCCAGAGCTCTTGATGATGGCCGCCCAGCGGTCGACCTCTACCCCCACGAAGCGCTTGAACTCCGCAGCCGGCTTGGATCGGGGCCGCCCTCCAAGGCCGACGATCCGCTGGGAGAAATCGGGCGAGCGCACGATCTTCGCGAGTTCTTCGCTGACCTTGTCGAAAACGGCCCTGGGCGTGCCGGCAGGCGCCAGCAGTCCGACCCACGGCACGAGATCGAAATCGGCCAGGCCGCTCTCCGCGACCGTCGGCACAGAGGGCAGCACCGAAATGCGCTCGCCAGAGCTCACGGCGATCGCGCGCACCCGCCCGCCCGCCAGGAAGGGCTGGGCCGCGCCATATGCGTCGAAGGAGACCTGCACCTGGCCCGCGGCCAGGTCCGTGAGCGACTTGGCCGCGCCCTGGTAGGGCACGTGCGTCATCTCGATGCCGGTGCGTCGCATGAGCTCCGACATGGCCAGGTGCGACACGGAGCCGTTACCCGGCGACGAGTAGTTCACCTTGCCCCGATTCTCCTTCACGTAGGCGACGAGTTCGTCCAGTGACGTGACCGGCAGCCTGCTGTTCACCATCAGCACGAGCGGCGCGTCGTAGATCAAGCCGACAGGCTCGAAGTCCCTCACGCTGTCGTAGCGCACGTTCTTGTACAGGACCGGATTGCCCGCGACGGCTGCGGATGCCGACAAGGTCATGATGCTGCCGTCGGCCGGCATGCGCGCCACCGCCTCGAGGGCGATGCTGCCCGACTGGCCGGGCATGTTTTCCACGATCAGGGACCGGCCGATCGCCGGGCCCAGGCGATCGGCGAGCAGGCGAGCGACCGCATCGACGGACTGCCCTGCCGGATAGCCGACGATCAGCTTGCCCGTGTCCTTTTGGGCAAAGGCGGCGGTGCCGGTGCACAGCAGCGCGACGATCGCGCCGTTGAAGGTGCGGCGGATGATCTTCATGCGCGTCTCCTTGTCTGGCTCGTTCAGGAACGCGCGGGCTGCGCTGCGCCGAGCATCTGGATGATGGAAGAGAAATCGAGCCGGCCCCGGCCCGCGGCGCAATGCATCGCGTAGACGGACGCTGCAGCTGCGCCGAGCAGCGCAGGCGAGTGGCTCTCGACGGCGGCCTGCTCAGCGAGGCGCAGGTCCTTGAGCATCAGCTCGGACGCAAAGCCGCCCTCGTAGCCGCGATTGGCGGGGGCGGACGGCACCAGGCCTGGCTCGGGTGCGTAGCTCGTGAGGGCCCAGCACTGGCCCGACGATGTCGAGGCGATCTCGAAGAACTTCCGGGCATCGAGGCCCAGGCGCTTTGCCAGGTAAAGGGCTTCCGACACCGCCAGCATGGAAATGCCGGCGAGCATGTTGTTGCAGATCTTCGCAGCCTGCCCGGCGCCGGCCGCGCCTGCGTGGATGATGTTCTTGCCCATGGCGCGCAGCAGTTCGAGCGCACGCGCAAAGGCCGCTTGCGTTCCGCCGGCCATGATGGTGAGCGTCCCCGCGGCGGCGCCGCCGACGCCGCCGGAGACGGGCGCGTCGAGGGTGGCGAGCCCCTTGGCTTGCAAGCGCTCGTGGAAGGTGGCGCAGGACGCGACATCGATCGTCGAGCAATCGATGACCAGTGCGCCCGGGGCGAAAGGCAGCGCCCCCGCCGCAAGCACGTCCAGCACGTGGCGTCCGCTGGGCAGCATCGTGATCACGACCTGCGCGCCGGCCACCACCTGGTGGGCCGATGTGCGTGGGTGCAGCCCCGCGTCATGCGCGCGCTCCATGGCGCCCGCGCTCACGTCGAAGCAGCGCACCTCGTGCCCCGCTTCCTTCAGTCGGCATGCCATGGGAAAGCCCATGTTGCCCAGTCCGATGAAACCGATCACAGCCATGGTGTTGTCTCCTTGGTTTGGAAAGCAGTCGACTCAGCTCATGTTGAAGATCACTGTCTTCTTGTGGGTGAAGTGGTCCAGCATCGCTTCCAGGGAGGCCTCGCGTCCCAGTCCCGATTGCTTGACGCCGCCATAGGACAGTCCGGGCTGGACGACGATGTTCTGGTTCACCTGCACGAAGCCGGCCTGTAGTCGCCGCGTGGCGTCCAGGGCCGTCTTCAGGTTCTGCGTCCAGATGGTCGCTGCCAGCCCGAAGTCGCTGTCGTTGGCCATCGTCAAGGCCTCTTCGTAGCTGGAGAAGCGGATCACGCAGGTCACGGGGCCGAAGATCTCCTCCCGCGCGAGGCGGGAGGTGTTGTCGAGCCCGGTGAA
This sequence comes from Variovorax sp. RA8, assembly GCF_901827175.1. NCBI lineage: Bacteria > Pseudomonadati > Pseudomonadota > Betaproteobacteria > Burkholderiales > Comamonadaceae > Variovorax > Variovorax sp. RA8. The sequence goes on from NZ_LR594662.1 coordinate 3,624,676, forward strand.
GATGACAGGCCGCACGAAGAGGCCCGAGCGAAGCGCTTCGCCCGCGGGCAGCTGCGAGCATTCGTGCGCCAGCGCCCCGGGCTCGGATCGGCCGCTTTCGATGTAGCCCAGGACCTTGTCGAGCTGGGGCCGCGAGATGATGGTGCCGATGTCCGTCTCCTCATGGAGCGGGTCGCCCATCTTCATCGCATCGACGCGCGCCTTGAGCATGGAGACGAACTCGTCGTGAACCTTCTCGTGCACGAGGATGCGGCTGGCCGCGGTGCAGCTCTGGCCCTGCCGGGTGAAGCGCATGCCGCTGACCGCGCCGGCGACGGCCTTGGGAAGGTCCGCGTCGTCCATCACGATCATCGGGCTCTTGCCGCCGAGTTCGAGCGTGACGGGGATCAGCTTTTCCCCGGCCGTGCGCGCGACGATGCGGCCGGTCTCGACGGAGCCGGTGAAGGTCACCTTCCCCACGCCAGGGTGCGCGACGAGCGGCGCCCCGCAGTCCGCGCCGTAGCCGGAGACGATGTTGAGCACACCCGCAGGCAGCTTCTGGTTAAGGATCTGGCACACGCGCAGAACCGCCAGCGGCGCTTCTTCTGCCGACTTCACCACGACCGTGTTGCCCGCCACCAGCGCCGGCGCGATCTTCAGCGCCATCAGCATCATGGGCGCGTTCCAGGGAATGATCACCCCCACGACACCGATCGGCTCGCGCTGCGTGAGGGTCAGCATGTCGGGGCTGAAGGGAATGGTCTCCCCCTTGAGTTCCGAGCCCAGGCCACCGTAGAACTGCAGCGCGTCGGCGACCACCGAAGCCTCCACACGGCTCTCGGTTCGCAAGGCCTTGCCTGTCTCGAGCGCGACCAGCCGGCCGAGCTCTTCCACGTGCTCGGCCAGAAGACGTGAGCATTCAGCCACGAGGGTGCCTCGCTTGCGCGCGGCCGTTGCGGCCCACGCAGGCTGGGCACTTGCTGCTGCGGCGACTGCCTGGTCCACGTCGCTTGCATCGCTATAGGCGGCATGGCCGATCTCGCGGCCGGTGGCGGGATTGACGACCGGGAAGGTGCGCCCAGAGCGCGCCTCGACCAGTACGCCGCCGATCAGGTTGTACCCGCCGATGGCGCGGGCGAGACGGTGCGGATCCGTGTCCGCATTGAGCTTCGCGTGAGTCATGCTGCGCCTCCTTCATTTCCCTGCGGCGGCCAGTGGCGGCCAGCGCTTCTTGACCTTGATCACCCGGGCACTGCCGCGGCGCACGAACCGGCGCGTGTCGTCGGTGCTGGCCTGGTAGTCCCAGACCGGCTGCATGGCGTCGGGCAGCGAGTTGATGAACTTGCGCCTGGCCTGGCTGGCCAGAACCTGCTGCGTGATCGCCTCCGGGTCCCAGCGGGAGAGCACGCGCGCCTTGAGTTCGGCCAGGACCTGCGGTTGCTGCTGCGCGATGTCGACGAGCTCGTTGGGGTCGGCCTCCATGTCGAACAGGAGGTCGGGATGGCCGTGCGTGTACATGTACTTGTACTTGCCGCGCCGCAGCATGCAGCAGGGGCCGGTCACGCCTTCGGCGGTGTATTCGACGAACGCTTCCGCGTCGGCGCTGTCGTCGCCCGTGGCCACCAGCGGCACGAGGCTGCGGCCATCGATCGGTTCGACCCACGCGGGCGACTTCCCATCGGTGGCGTAGTCCACGAGGGTCGGCAGCAGGTCCACGTGCGAGACCGGGTCTGCGATGCGCCGCGGCTTGGGTGCGCGGGGATCGAAGACCAGCAGGGGTACCTTGGCCGACCAGTCGAAGAACACCCGCTTGAACCACATGCCGCGTTCTCCCAGCATGTCGCCGTGGTCGGAGGTGACCACCACGATCGTGTTGTCGTCGAAGCCGGCGCGCTTGAGCGTTTCGAGCAGGCGCCCGACCTTGTCGTCGATGTAGCTGACCATCGCGTAGTAGGCGTGGCGCGCGCGGCGCACCTGCTCGTCGGTGGCGCCCTTCTCATTGAGCCCGTGGGAGTACTGGACCCACTGGCTGAGCTTGTCGCGCTCCTGCATCGGCATGTCGCCGACGATGGGCAAGTTGATTTCTTCCGGCGAGTACCGCTCGAGGTACTCCGGAGGGATGTGGTACGGCGGGTGGGGGTGGGTATAGGACACGCACATGAAGAATGGCTGCTCGTCCTCCCGCGCGAGGTCGTACAGCCGCTGGATCGCCTTGGCCTCCACTTCCTCGTCGAAATCGAGTTGCAGGCTTCTGAAGCAGGAGCCGCTTTCATCCACCGTGCTCAGGTTGTGGCCCGGCGAGTAGAAGCTGAATTCACCTTCCGTCCAGTCCGCCACCCAGCCGAAGTCCGCGGGGTAGATGTCGGTGGTGAGCCGCTCTTCGAAGCCGTGCTTCTGGTCCGGCCCCACGAAGTGCATCTTGCCGCTGAGGATGGTCTTGTAGCCCTGCTGGGCGAGGTAGTAAGGGAGCGTGGGCGTGGCCGCCTGGAACTCGCAGGCGTTGTCGAACGCGCCGATGCGCGTCGCGAACTGGCCGGCAAGAAGCGAGAAGCGCGCCGGTGCGCACAGCGGGAAATTGCAGTAGGCATTCTCGAAAACGGCGGAGCGCTCGGCGAGCGCCTGCAGGTGAGGCGCTTTCACGACCGGGTTGCCGTGGAACGGCAGGACGGGGGCCGACAGTTGATCGGCCATGACGAACAGGATGTTGGGTTTTCGCATCGGGTCTCCTTGATTGCACAATGATTGCATTTCGGTTGTATGCAATATAGACTGGCCTCAGCGATATGACAAGCGGAGAAAACATGAGCGACCCAACATCCCTGCCCCTGTCCGGCGTTCGCGTCCTGGATCTCACCCGCGCGCTGGCCGGCCCCTTCTGCACCATGGTCCTCGGCGACCTCGGCGCCGATGTGGTCAAGGTCGAGCCGACCGGCGGCGACATGATCCGCAACTGGGGGCCCTTCGACCGCGGCACCAGCGCCTACTACCTGAGCGGCAACCGGAACAAGCGCGGCATCGCCGTCAACTTCCGCGACCCTGCGGCGCTGGACCTGTTGCGAGAGCTGGCGGGAAGATGCGATGTCATCGTGGAGAACTTCCGCGCCGGCGCAATGGAGGCGATGGGCCTCTCCCACGAAACGCTCGCGGCCGCGAATCCACGCCTCATCTACGCGAGCGTGACCGGCTTCGGCCGCACGGGACCGGCCAGCGGCCGCCCGGGCTTCGACCAGATTGCCCAGGGCTACTCGGGCCTGATGAGCGTCACAGGGACCGCGGAGTCCGGTCCTGTTCGCGTCGGGGTGGCCATCGGAGATCAGACCGCCGGCATGTGGTGCGCGATCGGCGTGCTCGCCGCCATTTCAGAGCGGCACGTGAGCGGCCGCGGCCGGCGGGTCGACACCTCCTTGCTGGCCGGCCTCGTCGGACTCATGAGCGTGCAGGCGCAGCGCTACCTGAGCCTCGGCGAAGTGCCGAAGCTCGCGGGGAACACCCACCCCGTCATCTCGCCGTACGGCGTGTTCGAGACAGCCGACGGCCCCTTGAACATCGCGCCGGCGACCGCCGAGATGTGGAAGCGGCTTTGCGAGGTGCTCGAAATGCAGCAACTGGTCGGCGATCCGCGCTACGCCACCAACGCCGCGCGGATCGAGCGGCGCCTGGAACTCAAGGAACTCATCGAGGCGAGATTGAAGGAGCGCAGCCGGGGCGAATGGACGCAAAAGCTGCTCGCCGCCGACATCCCGGCAGGCCCCATCAACGACCTTGCCGACGTCTTCGCGGATGAACAGGTGCTCCACTCGCGGCTCGTGGAGGAGGTGCAGCACGCCGAGCTCGGCGTGATCCGGCAGGTGGGCAGCCCGATCTCGTTCGATGGCCGCCTGGGCGGGTCGATCCGCCGCGCACCTCCGGTCGTGGGGGAACACACCTTCGAAGTGCTTCGGGAACACGGCTATGCAGAGGCGGACCTCCAGGCGATGGCTCGCAAGGGGGTGATCGTGCAGCACGCACAAGGGGCCGTCGCATGAGGGGCGACTCGGCACCCACGCTGGAGATTGCGGACTCGATGGCGATCATCACCTTGCGCCGTCCGGGGCAACACAACCGCATCGATCCGGACGACCCCGCGGTCCTGCTGAAACAGATCGAGCAAGTCCGCGCCGCGCCCTCCGTGCGGCTGCTAGTTCTGACCGGTGAAGGTGAAAAGACCTTCTGCGCCGGCTATACGCTGGGGCAGATCGGCGCACGCCTGGATCGATCTCTCGAGGAAATGCTCGATGCCTTGGAGAAGCTCAACGTTCCCACCCTATGCGCGATGAATGGCAGTGCCTATGGCGGCGGCACCGACCTGGCGCTCGCGTGCGACTTCCGGATTGGTGTGCGTGGATGCCGCCTGTTCATGCCCGCAGCGAGGTTCGGCTTGCACTACTACCCGGGCGGGCTGCGACGCTTCGTCACACGGCTGGGCTGTTCCGCAAGCAAGAAGATCTTCCTGACCGGGATGACGATGGACAGCGAAGAGTTGCTAAGGATCGGCTTCCTCACGGAGCTGGTGGAACGCGATGAGTTCCAACCGCGGATCAACACCTACCGGGACCACATTGCCCGGTGCGAGGTGGAGGCCGTCCGCTCGATGAAACGGCACATCGACGCCATCGCGGCAGGCGATTGGAACGAGGACTCAGGCAGGTCTGCGTACCAAGCGTCCTTGTCGTCGAAGGAAACCGCGAGACGGCTGGCGAGCCTGGCGGATGCGGCAACGAAGTGATCTTCAAGCCTGCGTCGGAAGCGGGAGAAGCTCCCTAGAAGCTCTCCCAATCGCCGCCGGCAGGCACAGCCGAAGGCTTGTGCGGCGTTGCGGCGGCGATGCGCTGGACGGGCGCCTTCGCGCGCGGGGCGGCCTGGGTCGCCGGCCTGACCTGGACCGCAATCACGGCCGCGCGCACAGGCGGCGCTTCATCGTCGTCGAGCTTGAAGGTGCCGACCACCTGCGAAAGCTTCCCGGCCTGGTCCTGCAGCGAGCTTGCCGCGGCCGCCGCCTCTTCCACCAGCGCCGCGTTCTGCTGGGTCACCTGGTCCATCTGCGTGATCGCCTGGTTGATCTGCTCGATGCCTTGGGTCTGCTCGTGGCTCGCCGCGCTGATCTCGCCCACGATATCGGTCACGCGGCGGATGCTGCCCACGATCTCTTCCATCGTCTTGCCGGCTTCGCCCACCAGCGCGGTGCCGGCATCGACCTTGCCCACCGAGTCGTCGATCAGGCCCTTGATTTCCTTGGCGGCTGCAGCCGAGCGCTGCGCGAGATTGCGCACTTCCGATGCCACCACCGCGAAGCCCCGGCCCTGCTCGCCGGCCCGCGCCGCTTCCACCGCAGCGTTGAGCGCGAGGATGTTGGTCTGGAAGGCGATGCCGTCGATCACGCCGATGATGTCGACGATCTTCTTGGACGAGGCGTGGATCGAGGCCATGGTGTCCACCACCTGGTCGACTACGCTGCCGCCCTTCACCGCCACCTCGGAGGCCGAGAGCGCCAGTTGGTTCGCCTGCCGCGCGTTGTCGGCGTTCTGCTTGACGGTGGAGGTCAGCTCTTCCATCGACGCGGCCGTCTGCTCCAGCGAACTGGCCTGCTCCTCGGTGCGCGACGAGAGATCCTGATTGCCCACGGCAATCTGCTGCGACGCGGTCACGATCGAATCGGTCGATTCCTTGATGCGGGTCACCACGTCCGTCAGCGTGTCCTCCATCTCGCCCATGCCCCGCAGCAGGCGGCCGAACTCGCCGCCGCGCTCGGTCTCGAATTCCTTGCTGAGGTCGCCGGCCGCCACGGTCTCGGCGATGAAGATGGCCTCGTCCAGCGGCCTGACGATGCTGCGCACCAGCCCGATCGTCCAGGCGATGCCCGTCGCGAGCGCGAGCAGGCCCAGGCCCAGCAGGAGCCAGCGCGCGCCGTCGATCGCCTGCTCGAGCTCGACGGCTGTCGCGCGGGCCTGCCGGCCCTGCTGTTCGGCCAGGGCCGCGAGCTGCTTCTGGACGCCTTCCGGTACCGTGGCGCCCTGCCCCAGCTGCCGGATACCGCCCTGCAGCATCTCCTGTTGTATGGCCTCGGCGCGCTCGTGGATCTCGGCCATGCCGCGCAAGCGCACCATGCCCATCGCGATCGATGCTGCCATCAACAGCAGCACGATTCCGAACCCCCATCCGAGACGGGTCGCGATCTTCATATTCCGCATGCTTGTTCCTCGACGGCCGCCGATGCGGGGCCTGGTCATGAGGCTTATCGGCAGCACCCGCTGGAACTTGAGAGCCCGAGCCTAGGTGTAATCCCCCAGGAAGCTCCGGAATCGCGATTCGCCCGTGCGGCGGCTATCCGTCGATAGGCACGCCGCCGCCGAAGCGGACCACCCACTGGTCCCAGAGCTCCTGGTTGACGGCGGCAAAGGGGCGCTGCCAGGCGGTCAGCATTTGCAGCTGGATCTGCTGCGCCTGCATCAGGCTCTGGATGACGGCGGCCTGCCAGTCGAGCACCGGCTGGAAGCTGCCATAGGGACTGTTCGACAGATCGGCGGCGGAGGCGAGGGTCATTGGATGTCTCCAGGAAGTTCGGATTGAAAGCGGTCGCTCGCAAGGCCGCGGCGCCTTTGCGCCGGGTCGAAACATGAAGCCTAGTGGATCCCCTCTGGCCCTTCAAGTCGACGCGACGAGTATGCGCTGCAACTTGCCGCTGGCGCCCCGGCATTCGCGTTCGCCGCTCCGGCAGCGGATGTGCACGCCGACGGCGCCGATCCGCAGCAGGAAGGCTGACAGCGCCGCGCGCGCGCGGCGCAGGCTCGCGTCCGCCGCCTTGCCCCGCAGGCCGGTGCGAAGGAGCAGCTCGCACGGGCCCTGCTGGACCAGCTGGAAGTCGAACAGGCCGGCGTCGTCCTCCAGCACTGTGCTCACCGCCAGCGGGGGGACGCAAACGGCGCGGGCGCCCGGGCGGCCGAGCCGCAACGCATCGTCGTTGCGGCCCTCCACCTCGATCGCCGGTAAAGCGGAGCCGCAGGGGCAGGGCTCGGCATCCTGCCGCACGCGGTCCCCGAGCTCGTAGCGGATCAGCGGCTGCACGTGGTTGGCGAGGTTGGTCAGCAGCGTGCTGGCGCCGCGCTCCCCGGGCCGGACCGTGCGACCTTGCGCGTCCAACGACTCGAGGATCGCCCAGTCGCTGTTGAGATGAAGCCGCCCGTGGCGGCATTCGCTGGCCAGCGTGAGGAATTCCGAGGCGCCGTAGCTGTCGACCACGGGGCAGCCCAGCGCCTGCGCCACGAAGCCGCGCCGCGTCGCCGACAGTTCCTCGCCTCCGGTCCACATCTCTCGCGGCACCGTGTGCAGCCGGCCGGCCATGCGCTCCTCGGCCAGCAGCAGCGCCACGCTGGGATAGGTGGCGACGACGGCGGGCCGCAGGGCATCGAGCTCGGCCACCAACGCTTCGGAAGACTGCAGGAAGGAGATGCTGTGCAGGCTCAGCGAGAGCGCCGGGTTGAGACGGCGCAGGCGCTCGATCGAGACCGTGCTCGCAAAATGCCCCCCGGTGGCGCCGACGAAGGCAATGCGCTCGCCCAGCCCGAAGGGATTCATCAACCGCTCGAGCGAGCGCGCCGCTGGCCGGCGCACGAACTCGAGCGCGTCGTAGACCGCCATCGCCTGGGCGTCCTGCACGAAGATGCCCGGCTCGCCGCTGCTGCCCGAGCTTTCCCAGACCATATAGCGTTCGGCGAAAGGGTCGGCGATGCGAGAGCGGTCGGCGGTGAAGCGGCGCAGCGCATCGAGGCGCAGCGCCGGGTCGGCGACCCAGTCGTCGAAGGCGCCCATCAGCTCGGCCTTGCGCACGACCGGCAGTTCTTCCAGCCGCACGCTGGTGGGGTCGAGCCCCTGGAACCGTCGTCGGTAGAAGGCCGATCCGCGCACGGCCGCTCGCAGAAGATCTGCCAGGCGCCGCGCCTGGCGATCGGCCAGCGCCTGGGCGCCGGCATGCGGCACCGCGGCCGCATCGAGCGCGATGCGGCTGGTGAGCCAGGGGTCGAAGGGAGGCAGCATCGCAGGCGGGAGCAGGACCCGCCATGGTGGACGCAGCCGCCCGGCTTGCCAAGGACTATCGAAATACCAGTCGAACACGGCAGGCGATCGGCCCGCCGCGCTGCATCAGCGCGTCTCGCGCCGGGCGAGCTGCACGTTGCCGCCGGTGGTGTTGAAGGAAATGGTCGGCGCGCTGAAGTCGCTCAACGGCGCGCCCAGCCCGATTTCCCCGCTCCCGTGCAGCACGCACTCCTCGCGCCGCAGCGCGATCTCGCCGCTCGCGCCGGCAGTACCGTGGAACCGAACCCAGGTGCCGTAGGTGCTGATGTCGACCAGCACACAGCTGCCCTGCCGCGCCTCGATACGCGCATGCAGCCGCGACACGCGCGGATCGTTGACGACGAACTGCGCCTCGTCCACGCGGCCCAGGTGGATGGGCAGCTCGGCGGCGCGGAACATCGAGCGCACGTCGAGCCACGCGAGCTCGATCTGCCCGAAGGAGGAGTCCGCCACGCGCGACGGCACGGCCAGCGTCGCCGGCATGGTGAGGAACTCGGTGACTTCGTCCTGCCAGTCGATGCGGTGCACCACCGGCATCTCGTTCTTGCCGCGGATATTGATCGGACCGAGGCTGCGATGCCGCGCCTCGCCGCCCTGCAGCTGGTCGATGACCGACTCGGTGGCCCAGATCTGCCCCGGGCCGGCCAGGTCGCTGAGCCGGGACGCGAGGTTGACGGCGTCGCCGTAGCAGTCGCCGTCCACCTCCACCACCTCGCCGCTCGCCACGCCGATCTGCAACTCCATGCGCAACGGGGCCGGCCAGGTTTGCAGGCGCTTCTGGTGATTCCGCTGGAGCTCGAGGACCGCCTTGGTGGCATTGATGCCGCTGGTGAATATTGCAAACACGCCATCGCCCAGCGATTTCACGACACGGCCGCCATGCGCCTCGCAGACGCCGCCGATCCACTGGATGAGGCGGGTAACGGTTTCAGTGGCCCTGGCGTTGCCCATGGCCTCGAAAACCCGGGTGCTTCCCGTCAGGTCAGCGAAAACGACAGTGGGATGGCCGGTCATTTGTGCAATTTTTGGTGGCTCGCGCCGAACGATTATGGCAAAGCGCCGCACGAACGCCCGAGGGGGCGTCAAATCTGACGGTTAGCACGCAAAGCTGTTGCTTTTTCATTAGGAACAAGGCTGAACATCAGGTGCACGGCGGCGAGTACAACTTAAGCATCAAATCTTCGTCCAGTGCTTGAAGATATTCGTGAAGTATGTTGTTTTTGAACATGAAATTATGCGCCCAGCCTTGTAAGACGCCATTCCTAGGCTTAACGTTGTAATCCTCTAGGCTCCTGGCACTGCCTTTCATCACATGGCACTACAAAGTTTCTTTCGCTTGTTGTCGTTCCCGGCCCTCGGCTTGCGCCGTTCGGCGGATCGTCAAATGGGCCAGATTCGCAGTGCCATGCTGTCGCTGCTGCAGACCCATGGCGGCCATTCCGCCCAGCGGGTCGCCCAGCGCGTGCGCTTTGCCGGAGACCTCGAAGCGCTCTGGTACCTGCGCCAGGATGTGCTGACGGCCCTGAGCGCGGTGGACGGCGAGGCCGCGGCCCGCCGCCAGATGCGCCAGATCAACCGCATGTTCAAGGGTGGCCTGCCCGGCGCGATGGTGCCGCGGCCGCATCACCGCATCACCACCTGAGGCGTCCCTGCCCTACCGGAAGCCGCTGCCCTGCAGCGGCTTTTGTTTTTCCGGGCCTCGCTCAGTGCGAATGCCGGTGGCCCCACACCATGAAGACGTCCCGGCCATCCGCCGCCACTTCCACCTTGGCACCCACCGGCAGCAGCACCTTGGTCGGGACATGGCCGAAGGGCAGGCCCGTGAGCACCGGCGCCTTGATCAATGTGCGCAGGCGTGCGATCACCGTCCCCAGGTCGAACCCGCGGTCGTGCGGTACCGTGCGCCCTCCGGTGAACTGGCCGAAGAGCACAGCCTTCTGGCGCGCCAGCACGCCGGCATGGCGCAGCTGGTCGAGCATGCGCTCCACCCGGAAAGGATGCTCGTTCACGTCCTCGAAGAAGAGCACGCCCTTGTCGACCGCCGGAAAGTACGGCGTGCCCAGCAGGCTCACGAGCACGCAGAGGTTGCCGCCCCACAGCGTCGCGCCATGCAGCCCGCGGAATCCTGCCACGGCCTCGGCGTCGCGCTTCGGCACGCGCCAGCCGGTGCCTTCGCCCTGGCCGTGCAGCAGGTCGTCGAAGCAGGCTTCCATGATCTCGTCGGCACCCTCCTCGGCGCCGAAGTCTTCGCCCACGGCCGGGCCCTGCCAGCTCACGGCGCCCGTCTTCGCCAGCAGCGCGTTCTGCAGCGCGGTGAAGTCGCTCAGGCCCACGAACTCGGTGCCGCGATCGATGGCCTTGGCGACCGCCTTGTAGGGAATTGCATCCAGGATGCGCGTGAGGCCATAGCCGCCGCGCGATATCAAGGCCACGTCGGCCCGGCTCGCGGCGGCGCGGGAGATGGCCGCCAGCCGGGTTGCATCGTCGCCGGCAAAACGTTGATGGGTGGCCAGCGCGGCCTCGTCGATCTCCACCTCGTGGCCCAGCGCCTGCAATCGCTTGATCCCGCGCCGGAAGGCAGCCTTGTCGCGTACGGCGCTGGAGGGGGAGTAGATATAGATGTGTTTCTTCTTCACGGGCCGAAGTATCCCATCGCCACCTGCGCGAGCCGGGCTGCCTGCGCGGCGCCGGGACCCGAAACGCCCTGCGGAATCGGGCCGAGGGCACGCAGTGCCGCCTCGTAGCCGCGATCGGGAAAGGGCGCGCGCCAGGCATCGATCACGGCCTCGCCTGCATCCGGCGCCATCCGCACCAGCGCGAACCGCCCGGGGGCGGCGCTCGCGATCAGGGATGCGAGCGGCGCCGCGCCGGCACTGTGCACCAGCGCGAGCGGGCCGGGCTGCAGCCGGTCCAGCCATTCGAGCAGCAGGTCGCGGTGCCAGGCCCACGTGTGCACCGTCTCGCGCTTGGGCTTGTCGCTGCGGCCGAAGCCGATCAGGTCCGGCGCCAGCACGCGCCATCCCGGCACGCGCGCGAGGTGCCTGAAGAAGTAGCTCCACTCGCCCGGGCCGTGCAGGCACAGGCAGGCCCATGCTGCGGCCGCCGGCCCTTCGTCGAGGTAGTGCATGCGCCAACCTCGCTGGCTCGGGAGATCGCTGACGTAGCGCGGCTCGAAGCCATAGCCGGCCACGGCCTCGAAGCGCTCGTCCGGGGTGCGCAGCGCATCGTCGCGCAGCGGTTCGGCCGCCTCGCGCGCCGCGCTGCGGCGGCCCTTGAAGAAGTCCTGCAGCAGTCCCTGGCAGTCCGCCGCCAGCACGCCGCCCTGCACTTGCGTGTGGTGGTTGAGCTCGCGCCTTGAGAACAGGTCCAGCACCGAGCCCGCCGCGCCGGTCTTCGGATCGGCCGCGCCGAACACCACGCGTGCCAGCCGCGCATGGAGCATGGCGCCGGCGCACATGGCGCATGGCTCCAGCGTCACGAAAAGCTCGCAGCCGTCCAGGCGATAGTTGCCCAGGGCTGCGCCGCCCGCGCGCAACGCATTCATCTCGGCATGCGCGCTGGGGTCGTGCAGCGCGACCGGGGCATTGCGCCCCGCAGCGATCAGCCGCCCCTCCTTCACCAGCACGGCGCCGACCGGCACCTCCCCGGCCTCGGCCGCCCGGTGCGCCTCTGCCAGTGCGAGGCGCATCCAGTGTTCGTCATCGGGCGTCATCTGGGATGGGACGCGGCTGCTGCATCGCCTCGTCGAGCGATTGCTTGAATTGCTGCTGGACGTGCAGTGCCTGCTCAGGCTGCGACAGCTGCGGGCGCGCATCGGCTGCCGGCGGCGTGACGGCCATGCTGCTCATCTGCCGCTTGACCAGCACCCCGACGATCACGAGCGCGAGCACCAGTCCGATCAATCCGAGGGAGCGCATTCTTCAGTTCTCCTGCGCCTGTGCCGCATCGGTCCGCATGCCCAGGCGCTGCATCCAGGCCGCGAGGGCCTGCTCGTCCGGCGTGCCCGCGCTGTAGCGCGCGTACATCGCCGGATGCGACTCGCGCCGGTGCTGGTTGAGCTTGAGCTTGCATTGCAGCGCCGTCACTTGCAATTCGAAGCCGACGATGCCGTTGAGCATCTTGAGCTGGAACTCCTCGCCCAGGTCGCGCCACTGCTGCGCATAGGCCGGCTCGTGCTCGCCGATCAGGCGCTTGAGCAGCGCGTCCTTTTCGACCGGCGTCTCGATGAGGCGGGCCTCGACCGTGCAGTGCACCGCCAGGTAATTCCAGGTCGGCACGCGCGCGAGGTCCGGGTAGACCGAGGGCGACAGGTAGGCATGCGGCCCGAGAAAGCTCGCGAGCGCCCGCGGCCTCGCCTGCAGGTAGCGCCACTGCGGATTGGGCTTGGCGCAATGCCCCAGCAGCGAGAAGCCACCCTCCGGCCCGCGGTCGTCGAGCACCAGCGGCAGGTGCGTGACGAAAGGCAGGCCCTCCTCATCGGTCGAGATCAGGCTGGCGAAGGGGTGCTGTCGCATCAGCGCCGCGGCGATGGCGCGGTCCTGGCTGTTGAACTGGGGCGGCATGTACATGGACGATCCTCCTCGTGGGACCGCCCATTGTCCGCGAGGCGCTCTACTTCGCGCCTGCCGCCTTGAGTTTGGCGATCATCGCCGCATAGCCGCGCGCACGCGCCAGCTGCAAGGGCGTGTTGCCCTGCCGATCGGCCAGTTGCAGGCTGGCCCCCGCATCGACCAGCGCCGCCAGCGTGCGCTGGTGCCGCGGCCCGCCGTCGCCGAGCACGATCGATTCGATCAGCGCGGTCCAGTGCAGGTTGTTGACATGGTCCAGCGGCGCGCCCGCCACGATCAGCCGCCGCACCACCTCGTCATGCCCGAGATGCGCCGCGGCGATCAGCGCGGTGCCGTCATAGCGGCTGGTGGTCTGCCCGGGGCTGGCACCCAGCGACAGCAGCAGCGACAGCGTGGCAGGGTCATCCGCCACGGCGGCGATGGTGATCGCGTCGTAGCGGTCGTCCTCGAGCACATCGAGCTTCGCGCCGGCCTGGGCCAGCACGCGGATCGCCTCGCGCTGGCGTGCATGCGTCGCCACATGCAGGGCCGTGCGGCCGCGCCCGTCGCGCGCCTCCAGATCGGCACCGGCCGCGATCAGGGCCTTGAGGCGAGCAAGATCGCCGCGCCAGGCCGCCTGGTGCACACCCTCGTAGGCGAGCGCCTCCGGTGCCGTGGGCGGCACCTGCGCCGCCGCCGGCGCCACGCTGCCGATCGCCAGCGCGGCCAGCAGGGCGAGGCTCGCACAATGCATGGCCTTCATCCTCGTGCTCAGAAGAAGCTCAGCCCAGCTGGGCCTTGACCTTCTCGATGCCTGCGTTGGCGCATTGCTCGTCGAGATGCCCGCCCGGTGCGCCTCCGACACCGACCGCGCCGATGACCTCGTTGCCGGACTTGACCGGCACGCCGCCGCCCAGCAGCAGGAAACCGGGGATGTTCACCAGGTTCGCCGCGCCCGGATTCTTCTGGGCGTTCTCCATCATCGCCAGCGTGGGCGCCTTGGCCGAGGCCGAGGTCCAGGCCTTGCGCTCGCTGGCGGCCACGGTGTGCGCCCCGGCGGTGTCGGCGCGCTGCACCGCGCGCACCACGCCGGCCCGGTCGACCACGGTCGCCGCGACCGCGTAGCCGTTGGCTGTGCAGGCGGCCACGGTGGCGGCGGCGATCTGGTTCGCGAGCTCCAGCGAGATGTTGCGCTCGGTGCGCACAGCGGGCGCCGGGGCTTGCTGGGCCTGCACGCTCCATGCACAGAGGGCGAGAGAGACGGCGAATGCGCCGAGGCGAAGGGACGAATGCATGCGGAGTTCTCCGAAGTGGTTCTAGGCAGTTTGAATAAAGCGCCGGCGCCTTGCCGACCGCACCGCCACTGTAGGAATCGCGGCCCTGCGCCGCCATTCGTACGGCTACGCCCGCCCTCCGTAGAACTACGGAGCGTCGCGGCCGGCCAGCGCCGCGTAGCGCCGGATCAGCTGCGCCAGCGACTCGCAGCCCAGCTTCGCGAACAGGTTGGCGCGATGGGTCTCGACCGTGCGCGGCGACAGTGCCAGCGTGCGCGCGATCTCCTTGTTGGTCAGTCCCTCGACGATGAAGCGCAGCACCTCGCGCTCGCGCTCGGAAAGCTGCGCGTGCCGCTCGCGCGCCGCCTGGTCGGCCTGGGTCCGCTCGCGCGAGCGCACATGCTGGCGCACCGCCTGCTGCAGGGCCTCGAGCAGTTGCTCGTCGTCGACCGGCTTCTCCAGGAACTCCGCGGCGCCGGCCTTGAAGGCACGCCGGCACATCTCCACCGTGCCGTGGCCGGTCAGCATGATCACCGGCTGGTCCACGCCCTGCGAGACCAGCGTATCGAGCACCGCGAGGCCGCTGATGCCCGGCATGCGCACGTCGAGCACGATGGCGCCGATGCCGCCGCGGTCGAAGCCTGCGACGAAGGCCTGTGGGTCCGGCCAGCACTGGGTGCGCAGTCCGACCGTGCCGATCAGCAGCGCCAGGCTCTCGCGGACGGCGCGGTCGTCGTCGATCAGGTGGACAAGTGGCGACTGCGGCTCGTTCGGCATCAAGAGACCTCCGTGCTTCGCACTGCGGTGCTCTTCGACTTGGGAGCGGCCCGGCGTCTCATCAGGAAACCTCCGTGCTTCGCACTGCGGTGCTCTTCGACTTGGGAGCGGCCCGGCGTCTCATGCGTTTCCCTCCTGCAGCGCCAACGGCAGGCGCAGCGTGAAGCGCGCGCCGCGCGGCTGCTCGGGCTCGGCGGCCAGCGAGCCGCCCATCGCGCCGGCCAGCGTCTCGCACAGGCTCAGGCCCAGGCCCAATCCACCCTCGCGCGTGCTGAAGAAGGGCTCGAAGATGCGCGCGAGCAGCTCGGGCGCGATGCCGCGGCCGTTGTCGCTCACGCGCAGCACGCCCTGGCCGTCCTGGCGCTCCACCGCGAGCCGCAACTGCCGCTCGCCGGCCGGGAGCTCGTCGAGCGCCTGCAGCGCGTTCATCAGCAGGTTGTGGACGATCTGCTCCAGCGCCACCGGTTCAGCCTGCACGCTGACCGGCGCCTGCGCGGCCCCTTCGAGTACCGGCGCGATCGCGCGCTTGTCGAACTCCGGCGCCAGCAGGTGCAGCGCGCTGCGCACCGCGTCCTGCAGCGGCACGGGCCTGGCGGCGCCGGCCTGGCCCGGCCGCTCGATCACGCGGCGCAGGCGGCCCACGACATCGGCCGCGCGCCTCGCCTGCTCGGCCGCCTGCTGCATCGCACCGCGCGCGGTCGCGAGCTCGGGCGGGTCCTCGTCGAGCAGCCGGCGCGCCGCCTGCGTGTTGGCGAGCACGGCCGTCAAAGGCTGGTTGAGCTCGTGCGCCATGCCGGCCGCGAGCTCGCCCAGCGCATTGAGCCGCGCGACCTGGCCGAGCCGCAGCAGTTCCTCGGCGCGGCGCCGCTCGATGCGCTGGCGCCGCAGCGCGCGGGCGCCCCACAGCACCACGCCGATGGCGCCGGCCCATGCCAGCATCCAGCCCCAGGGCAGTTCCCCCCAGGACACATGGCGCTCGGCCACCAGGTCGAAGGGCTGGCTGTCCGACGCCAGCACCTTGCGAAACGAGAAGGACCAGCCCTGCGGCAACGCGGGCCGCCCGGCCTGCACCACGAACTGCTGCCCGGCGCGCTCCAGCACCACGCGCACCGGGCTGGTCTTCGGCTCCATCGGCCAGTCGCGCGCGGGCACGGTGCCCGCGAGGTCGATGTCGAGTGCATAGCTGGTCGGCGTGGCGCCGATCACGAGCCGGTAGCGGCCCGTCGCGAGGTCCTGGCCGGCCAGCTCGGGACGACGAAGCTCGCGCGACCTCGCTTCGGCGTCTGCCAGCACGCGGTCGGACCAGCCCGCACCGGCCTCGCGCCGTTCGACGCCGAGGATCGACGGGTAGACCGCCGACAGCCGCTGCTCGGGCCGCTCTGCATCCGCCGCAGGCGCCAGCAGCGCCAGCGTGGCCAGCACGGCGTCGTACTGCACCACCTGCTGGCTCATGAGGCGATGCGCGATGCGGCCGTTGACCTCGAATTCCTCGTGCAGCTTAGCCAGCTCGGCGCGCGCGATCCACGTCGCGCCGGCGCCGGCGAGCAGCAGCCATGCGAGCCACCAACCACCCTGCGTGCGCAACCATTGCCTCATGGCGCGAATTGTGCCCGCGCCGGCCGGGAAGCCCGACGCAAGCCGGGGTGTATTGAGCAGGCCGCCACAATGGCACCGATGAGCGTTCGCAGCAGCTTCCCTCGTCTCGTCCTCGCCCTCCTTCTCCTTGCCCTCCTCGGCGCCTGCGCCACCGGCCCCTCGCCCGGCGGGCTCGACCGCGCGTCGCTCGCGCGCATCGAGTCGCTGATCGCGCGCATGACGGTGGAGGAGAAGGTGGGCCAGCTGAGCCTCTACGCCCCCGCCGCGGTCGACACCGTGGCCAACCCGCAGGGCGCGCGCCAGAGCGAGGAGGAGCAGCTGGCCCAGATCCGCGCCGGCCGCGTGACGGGACTCTTCAACAACGAGGGCCTCGAAGGCAAGCGCCGCGCGCAGCGGGCCGCGGTGAACGAGTCGCGCCTGGGCATCCCGCTCATCTTCGGCGCAGACATCATCCATGGCTTCCGCACCGTGTTCCCGGTGCCGCTGGCCGAGGCCGCGAGCTGGGAGCCCACCCTGGCCGAGCGCACCGCGCATGCCTCCGCCGTGGAAGCCACGGCCGACGGGTTCCGCTGGACCTTCGCGCCGATGGTGGACATCGCGCGCGACGCCCGCTGGGGCCGCGGCATCGAGGGCGCGGGCGAAGACGTCTACCTCGGGCGCCAGTTCGCCGCCGCGCGGGTGCGCGGCTTCCAGGGCCCCGAGCTCGGGCGCGCCGACGCCATGCTGGCCACGCCCAAGCACTTCGCCGGCTATGGCGCGGCCGAGGGCGGCCTGGACTACAACGCGGTCGACCTCTCCGAGCGCACGCTGCGCGAGGTCTACCTGCCGCCCTTCCGCGCCGCCATCGATGCCGGCGCGCTCTCGATCATGAGTGCCTTCAACGAGATCGGAGGCATTCCCTCCAACGCCAACCGCGCGCTGCTGACCGGCGTGCTGCGCGAAGAATGGGGCTTCCAGGGCTTCGTGGTCTCGGACTACACCGCCGACGAGGAGCTGATCGCGCACGGATTCGCGGCCGACGGGCGCCAGGCCGCCAAGCGCGCCTTCATGGCCGGCACCGACGTCAGCATGCAGAGCGGCCTGTACATGAAGTACCTGCCCGGCCTGGTGGCCAAGGGCGAGGTGCCCATGTCGCGCCTCGACGATGCGGTGCGGCGCGTGCTGCGGATCAAGCAGCGGCTCGGGCTCTTCGACCACCCCTTCCGCGGCCTCGAGGACACGCCGGGCCCGCGCTTCGATGCCGCCGCGCACCAGGCCCTGGCGCGCGAGGCGGCGGGCCGCTCGATCGTGATGCTGCGCAACGAGAAAGACGTGCTGCCCCTGCCGAGGTCGGGCAGGCGCGTCGCGCTCATCGGCCCCTTCGCCGGCACCGACGACCTGTTCGGCCCGTGGCGCATCTTCCCCGGCCAGCAGCCGCCCATGGGCATCGAGCAGGCGATCCGCCAGTCGCTCGCCGAGCCCGAGCTGCTGACGGTGGTACGCGGCGCCAACGTGGAGACACCGATCCCCGGCGGCATCGAGGCAGCCGTCGCGGCCGCGCGCGAAGCCGACGTGGTGCTGCTGTCCATCGGCGAGAACGACCAGATGTCGGGGGAGGCGCGCTCGCGCAGCGACATCGAGATCCCGCGTGCCCAGCAGGCGCTGGCCGAGGCCGTGGCCGCCACCGGCAAGCCGGTGGTCGTGCTGCTGCGCAACGGCCGCGCGCTGGCCCTGCGCGGCGCGGTGCGCAATGCCAACGCCATCCTGGTGACCTGGTTCCTCGGCTCGCAGACCGGGCCGGCCATCGCCGACGTGCTGTTCGGCGACGTCAATCCCTCCGGGCGGCTGCCGGTGAGCTTTCCGCAGACCCCGGGCCAGGTGCCCTACTACTACGCCCACAAGCGCACCGGCCGGCCGCAGCTGGCCGACGCCCCCGCCACCTTCTACAAGGCACGCTACCTGGACGCGACCAACGACCCGGCCTTCGCCTTCGGCCACGGCATGGGCTACGCGCGCGTGCGCTACGACGCGCTCGAGGTCAGTCCCGCGCGCATGGCGTGGGACGGCACGACCACCGTGCGCGCGCGCATCACCAACACCGGCCAACGAGACGCCGAGGAAACGGCGCAGCTCTACGTCGCCAACCGCGCGGCCAGCGTCACCCGGCCGGTGCGCGAGCTGAAGGGCTTCCGCAAGCTGCGCATCCCTGCGGGGCAATCGGCCACGGTCGAGTTCACGCTGACGCGGGCCGACCTGATGTTCATCGGCCAGGACATGGCGCCGACGGTCGAGCCAGGGCAATTCGACCTGTGGGTCGGGCCCTCCGCCGCCGGAGGCCTGCGCGGCGGCATGACGCTGCTGCCGGAAAGCCGGCGCTATTTCTTCTTCAGCGGCAGCTGATCGGCATCGGTCAGCGTGCCGAAGCGCCCCACGATGCAAGACTCCCTCTTCGACGATCCGAACGAAGCCAAACCGCCCGCCGCGGGCGAGCCTTCCCCAACGAGGAAGCGCACCCTTGCCGGCGGTCCGAAGGTCCGGCCCGCACCCGCCGACCCTGAACAACAGGCGCTCGCGCGCACCTTGCCCGCTGCGCTGCGCATGGGCACCTCCTCCTGGTTCTTTCCCGGCTGGGCCGGCATGGTCTGGGAGGGCGATTACGAACAATCCGTGCTGTCGAAACACGGCCTGGCCGCCTATGCGCAGCACCCGCTCTTTCGCACGGTGAGCCTGGACCGCAGCTTCTACCGGCCGCTCTCGGCCAGCCAGTACGCCGCGTACGCCGCGGCGGTGCCGCAGGACTTCCGCTTCATCGTGAAGGCGCCCGGCCTGCTCGCCGATGCGCTGGTGCGCGACGAGGACGGCCGCGGCATGCAGCCCAACCCGGCCTTCCTCGATCCGGTGCTCGCCGTGCAGGAATTCGTGCAGCCCGCACTGGACGGGCTGGGCGCGAAGCTCGGCGTGCTGGTGTTCCAGCTGAGCCCGATCCCCGCGCCGATGCGGGCCGACCTGCCGGCCCTGCTGCAGCGCCTGCGGCGCATGCTGGAGGCGCTGCCCTCGCTGCGCCCTGCCGCGCCGGACGGCGTGATCGCGATCGAGCTGCGAAACCCGGAGCTCCTCACGCCCGCGCTTGCCGACGTGCTGCGCGAAGGCGGTGCCACCTACTGCCTGGGCCTGCACCCCAAGATGCCGCCCATCGCCGCGCAGTTGCCGCTGCTGCGCGCGCTGTGGCCGGGGCCGCTGGTGTGCCGCTGGAACCTGAACCGCCTGCACGGCGCCTACGGCTACGAGGAGGCCAAGAAGCTCTACGAGCCCTTCGACAAGCTCGCCGATCCCGACCCCGGGACCCGCGAGACCCTGGCTCGCGTGATCGCCGGCACCACCGGAGCGGGCCACCCGGCCTACGTGGCGATCAACAACAAGGCCGAGGGCTCGGCGCCGCTGTCGGTGCTCGCGCTGGCGCAGGCGGTGGCGGCGCTGGATGCCCTCCCTACTGGCTCGCGCAGGTGAAGGAGGATGCGGCGTTCACGTCGCCCGAGCCACCGTAGCGCGGCCACTTCGGGTAGTCGCACAGCGGCCGCGTGCGGCCCGGCACGCCGACGGTGTCCCTGGCCACCTGCGCCGTGGGCGCGACACCTGCCTCGGCCCATTGCTCCAGCGCGGTGAGCGAATCCCAGGTGCCGTTGAACTGGCTGCTGACCGCATGCCCGAGGCCCGGGACTTCGTAGTAGCGCGCGAAGCTGTCCACCCTGGCCTGGCCGAATTGCTGCACGAGCCGCGTGTAGTAGTCGGCGGTGGCGCGCGAGCTGACCAGCACGTCATGCAGCCCGTGGGCGAGCAACAGCTTGCCGCCGCGCCCCACGAAGCCCGAGATGTCCGTGGACTGGTCGATCATCCGGCTCAACACGCCCCAGCGCTCCGCCAACGGGCTTGCGCTCTCGGGGTCGAAGCTCAGCGGGTTGAAGGCGAGGTCGCGCGTGATGATGTTCTTGAGCACCTGGTCGAGCTGCTGGCTGATGTACGGCGCGGTGGTCGGCATCGGATTGGCCGGCTGGCTGCTGCCCAGGTTGAGGAAGGTCACCGTCGGCTGCACCGCCGTGGTGATGGACGCGATGCCCAGGTCCGCGCCCCAGACGTTGTAGCCCGGGTAGCCCGTCTCGCCGCTCGCCAGCGCGAAGCCGAAGCTGGCCGGCCCGTTCATCGCCTTGAGCGCGTCGATCTGCGCATCCGAGAGGCAGGTGTCGGCGGTGTCCGCGCCGTCCGGGCAGCGCAGCGGCGTACCGTTCAAGGTGGCAGTGGCTGGATCGAAAGTCGCGTTGCAGGCGGCCTGGTTGCTGACGAGTCCGTCGGCCACGCCGTCCAGTGCATCGCAGGCCTGCATGGCCGCCTGGAAGAGCGCCAGCCGCTTGGCTGAACCGGGATAGGCGCCCGGCCTCGACAGCGCGAGCGTGGCCTTCTGGCCGCCCAGCATCGCGGACGCCTGGTTCCACGCCGGGTACCAGGCGATGGCGCCGTCCCAGTCGCTGGGCCAGCGCTGGATGCTCTGCAGCGCTTCCCGCCCGCCCGTCGAGCCGCCGGCGAAGTAGGACTTGGCGGGCGCGGCCGCATAGCGCGCCTTGATCAGGAACACGGCGGCGTCGCGCGTCTTCTTGAGGGCATCGCCGCCCCAGTTTCGAAGGGCCTCGTCGTTCAACCCGAACGAGCCGTCCAGGGAGCCCCGGGCGCCTGCCTGATGCCCGGAATCGCTCGCGAACACGGCATAGCCGCGGGCCAGCGGCAGCGGGCGGTCCGTCGGACCGTTGGGGACATTGCCCACGACGTTGGGAATGGAGCCGTCGAAGCCGCCGCCGCCGTACATCAGCGCCTTGGTGTTCCAGTTGGTGGGCAGCGCCACGCGGAACATGATCTTGGGCGCCGCGGCATCGACGGGTGAAATGCTCCCGGACACCAGGCAATGCTCGGGCACCGCCGCGGCGCCCGTGCCGCTTGCGGCGACCACGCTGGCCGCGGTCACCGTCCCGCCCTTGGTGGCCAGGCCGATGGCAGACGCCGGGATCTCCATGCCGGCGAGCTGGGCGCAGCTGCGCGGGAGATACACGAGGAAGGGCAAGCCACCGCCGCCGTCACCGCCGCCGCCGCAGGCGGTCAACAGCACGGCGGCCATGCAGCTCAATGGAAGGCGGCTGCGCACCCGCACATTTGTCGCGTTCATCTTTCGTCTCCGGCTTTGTAGGTTGTGGAGCGCCGCGTGCAGATGCGACGGCGCAACAAGAAGTCTGGCCAGTACCGGCCCGCCAGCCAATGTCGTCCCGCAACACACGCGACCGCTCTTCGATGTGTGCGCGCGTCATCGTGCCGAGGCAGGACAACCCTGGCGTGCGCGTCAGTCCGCGCCGGCAAGCTCCGTCGCCAGGCCGGCCTTGGAAAGCTCCAGCCTGTACTGCTCCCAGCCCGAGGCCGGAACCATTTCGCCGCCGCGCGCGCGGATCTCGTCCAGCCGCGTGCGAACCTGCCCGGCCGCGTCTTCTTCATCGTCGACGAAGACCCCGCGCGTCATCGTCACGTGCGCGCACTCGAAACTGCCCGCGCCGGCCAGCAGGATCATCCGCGTCGGCGCGTCATCGCCCACCAGCGCGACGAGGCCGGGGCTGACCTTCCCGGGAGCCAGGCCGGCCAGGGCGTCTTCGGGCAGGATGCCCTCGGTCATGCCGGTGGCCGCGCTCGGCGCGAGGCAATTGACGCGGATGTCATGCCTGGCGCCTTCCAGCGCCAGTGTCTGCATGAGTCCCACCAGGGCCATCTTGGCGGCGCCATAGTTGGCCTGGCCGAAGTTGCCATAGAGCCCCGACGACGACGTCGTCATCACGATGCGGCCGTGGTTCTGCGCGCGCATGCGGTCCCACACGGCCTTGGTGCAGTTCACGGCGCCCATCACGTGCACGTCCAGCACCAGGCGGAAATCGTCCAGCGGCATCTTGGCAAAGGACCTGTCCCGCAGGATGCCGGCGTTGTTCACGAGGATGTCCACGCGCCCCCACTGTGCGACGGCCTTGGCGACCATCGCCTCCATCTGGGCGAAGTCCCTGACGTCGCCGCCATCCACCAGGGCCTCGCCGCCGCGGCGCCGGATGTCCTCGGCCACCTGCGCGGCGGACGATCCTTCACGGTCGCCCCCGAGGTCGTTGACCACGACGCGGGCGCCCTGCCTCGCCAGCTCGAACGCATGCGCGCGCCCGAGGCCGCCCCCTGCGCCGGTCACCACGGCCACCTTGTCCTGCAGATATTTCCTCATGGTCCTCTTTCAAAAAATGGATCGATCAAAACGCAACCGCATCCTGCCCCTTGAGGCCGAGCATCGCCCTCGCCTCCTGCGGCGTGGCGATCTCCAGGGACAGCTCCTCCAGGATGCGGCGGATCTTGCGCACCTGCTCGGCGCACGACTGGGCCAGTTGCCCCTTGGCGAGATACAGGCTGTCCTCCAGCCCCACGCGCACATTCCCGCCGAGCACCGCGCCCATCGTGAGCAGCGGCATCTGGTGCCGGCCGGCGCCGAGCACGGAGAAGCGGTAGCGGTCGCCGAACAGCCGGTCGGCCGTCGACTTCATGACGACGAGGTTCTCGGGGTCGGGGCCGATGCCGCCCAAGATGCCGAGGATGCACTGGATGAACAGCGGCCCCTCGACGAGCCCCTCGTCCATGAAATGCGCCAGGTTGTAGAGATGGCCGACGTCGTAGCACTCGAACTCGAAGCGCGTCCCGCAGTCGTCGCCCAGCACCTTCAGGATGCGCTTGATGTCGCGGAAGGTGTTGCGGAAGATCAGGTCTTCCATGCCCTCGACGTACGGCTTCTCCCAGTCGTGGCGCCACTCCTGGATCTTGCGGGCGGCCGGATGGATGGAAAAATTCATCGAGCCCATGTTGAGCGAGCACATCTCGGGCTTCGCCTGCAGCGGGTATGCGAGGCGCTCCTCCAGCGTCATGCGCGTGCTGCCGCCGGTGGTGATGTTGATGACGGCGTCGGTGGCTGCCTTGATGCGCGGCACGAACTGGTCGAACACCGCCGGATCGGCGGTCGGCCGCCCATCGACGGGGTCGCGCGCATGCAGGTGCAGGATCGCAGCGCCCGCCTCGGCTGCTTCGATGGCCTGCTTCGCGATCTCCTGCGGCGACAGCGGCAGGTACGGCGACATCGAGGGGGTGTGCACCGACCCGGTGACGGCACATGAAATGATGACCTTGTCCTGTGAACTTGCCATTGAATGCTCCTTGGGCTGTTTCAAACAGCCAGCCAGTCCGCCAGCAGCTTCTCGTCGGCGGCGAGCTGCTGGGGTGTTCCTTCGAAGACGATCTGCCCATGTCCCATCACGCACACGCGCGTGGAGACCTTCAAGGCAATCGCCAGTTTCTGTTCCACCAGCACCACGGCCACGCCCCTGCGGTGCATGTCCTTGATGCATTCGCCGACGGCGACGACGATCTTGGGCGCGAGCCCTTCCGTCGGCTCGTCGATCAGGATGAGCTGCGGGTTGCCCAGCAGCGAGCGGCAGATCGTCAGCATCTGTTGCTCGCCGCCGGACAGGCTGCCGGCCTTGGTGTTGCGGCGCTCCTTCAGGCGCGGGAAGTACGCGAACATGTCCTCCACCGTCCACCGCGTCGCACCCTCCGTGGGCGGCTGCTCGCCCATGCGCAGGTTCTCGTCGACCGTCAGATTGGCGAACACCTCGCGCTCCTCGGGCACGTAGGCGATGCCCGCGCGGCAGATGGCATACGGCCGCGCACCCGTGATGTCGCGGCCGCCCAGGCGGATCTGCCCGCCGGTGGGCGTCACCAGACCCATGATCGCCTTCATCGTGGTCGAGCGGCCCGAGCCGTTGCGCCCCAGCAGGCTGATCACCTCGTTGCGGCCCACGTGGAGGCTCACGCCATGCAGGATGTGGCTCTTGCCGTAGTGGGCGTGCACAGCGTCGAGCGCCAGCAGCGATGTCATTGCGCAACCTCCTCGCCCAGGTACGCTTCCTTCACCGCGGCGTTGCGGCGGATCTCCTCGGGCGTGCCGGTGGCGATCACCTCGCCATACACCAGCACGCTGATGCGGTCGCTGATGGCGAACACCACCTGCATGTCGTGCTCGACGATCAGCAGCGCGCGGCCGCGCGTCACGGTTCGGATCAGCTCCGCGGTGTAGGCCGTCTCCTCGTTGGACATGCCGGCCATCGGCTCGTCCAGCAGGATGGCCTTCGGATCGGAGGCGAGCGTCATCGCGATCTCCAGCGAGCGCTGCTCCGAGTAGGACATCTCCCCCGCGATGGTGGCGGCGCGGCGCTGCAACCGTACCTGCTCCAGCAGCCGTTCGGTCTCTTCGCGGATGCGCGCATCGCGGGCGATCAGCTTCCACAGGTTGTTCTGCAGGCCATGCGGGCGCATCACCGCGAGCCGCAGGTTCTCGAAGACGGTCAGCTTCGGAAAGATGTTGGTGATCTGGAACGAGCGCGACAGGCCGAGGCGGTTGACCTCCTGCGGCGGCTTGCCGTCGATGCGGCGGCCGTCGAACACGATCTCGCCCGCGCTGGGCGCGAAGTGGCCCGAGATGAGATGGAACACGGTGGACTTCCCAGCGCCGTTGGGCCCGATCAACGCATGGCGCTCGTCAGGCAGCAGCTCGAGATCGACGCCGCGGATGATCTCCGTCTGGCCGAACGATTTGCGCACGCCGCGCAGGCTCAGGATGGCCTCGGTCATAAGGCCACCTCCGCGCCAGGTGCTGCAGTGCCGATGCCGCGCCCGCCCGCACCCTGGAGCGCTTCCACGCCCCGTCGCACGCCGTAGACGAGCGCCCCGCCACAGGCAAGAAGCGCCGCCGGGACCGCCCACGTCAACGCGTCGGACGGCAACCACGAACGGCCGAACAGCGCAATGGCCGGCCACGGCGCCCCGGGGTCGGCGCCGGCCAGGGCGCGGTAGTCCTGCGAGAACATGCGCTGCAGCAGCTCCACTGCGAACGCGGTGCCGGCCGCCAGCAGCGCCGCGGCGGCCACCCACGCGAGCAGCACGGGCAGCAGCCGCGCCACGCCGATCTGCCGGCGCAGCTGCGACGAGGCGCGGAACAAGCCAGCCAGCCCCTCCGGCATGAACAGCATCACCAGCACGAAGAGCGTGCCCTGGTAGAGCAGCCACGACTGCGTCAGGTCCGACACCGCGTAGCCGAAGAAGGTCATCAGCGAGGCGCCCAGCGCCGGCCCGAGGAACACCTTGACGCCGCCGATGTAGGTGTTCAGCACCACGGCGGCCGACAGCTGCGCGTCGAGGACGACGTAGTTGGCCGCCTCGTTGCTGATCACCTGCAGGCCGCCCGCGATGCCGGAGAACATGGCGGAGATGGAGAACACCAGTACGCTGAGCCGGTGCACGTCATAGCCCAGGAAGCGCAGCCGGTGCCCGTTCTCGCGCAGCCCCAGCGCCAGCCGGCCGACCGGCGTCAGCGTGTACACGTAGAGGAGCGCGAGCGACACCAGCACCCACGCGAGCGTGAGGTAGTACACCTGCGTGGTCGAGCCGAACGTGATCCCCAGCGAAGGCATGCGCATCGACGAGATGCCGGCCTCGCCGCCGAACAGGCCCTTGAGGTGCGGCGCCAGCGCATGCAGGAGCTCCGCGATGGCCAGCGTGATCATTGCGAAGTAGGTGCCGGTGCGCTGCGTGGCGAACCAGCCGGCGATGGCGCCGATCGCCAGTCCGCCCAGCGCGCCCGCCAGCGGCAGCAGCGGCGTCGGCAGCAGCCCGGTACCGCCGAGGGCGTTCATGGCATGGACGGTCGCGAACGCGCCCACGCCGAAGTACGCCGCATGGCCGAAGGACAGCATGCCCGCCTGGCCGCACAGCACGTTGTAGGCGCTGGCGAACAGCGCGGCGATCAGCATCTGGATGGCGGCATTCACCAGCCCCTGCGACAGCAGCAGCGGCACGCCGGCGAGCAGCAGCACGGCCAGGCCGACGCCGAAGACACGCGAAAGAGACGTCATGGTGTCAGCCCTTCTCGCCGAGCAGGCCGCCGGGCCGCACCAGCAGGATCAGCAGCATCAGCGCGAAGGGGATCGTCGCGGCCAGGCTCGACACCTTCAGCGTCAGCAGCCCGCCCACGCCTTCGGCCCAGGCACGCGCGCCCACCAGCGCGAAGGCATCGGCCAGCGTCGCGTCGACCGCGACCGCCAGCGAAGTGATGACGCCGATGAGCAACGAGGCCAGCATCGCGCCTTCGAGCGATCCGAGGCCTCCGACCACCACCACCACGAACACCATCACGCCCAGCTCCAGCGCCATGTTCGGATTGGTGGTGTAGAAGGCGCCGGCCACCGCGCCGGCCAGCCCGGCCAGCGCCGCGCCGACGCCGAACACGCCCATGAACACCAGCGGCACGTTGTGCCCCAGCGCCTCGGCCATGCGGGGCCGGTAGATGGCCGAGCGCACCACAATGCCGACGCGCGTGCGCGTGAGCAGCAGGTAGATGGCGACGAACATCGCGATGGCCACCGCGCCCATCAGCAGGCGGTACACCGGATAGTCCGAGTGACCGAGCGTGAAGGCGGCAAAGTCCAGCGACTTGGGGACGCGGTAGTTGACGGGATAGTTGCCGAAGAACAGCTTGACCAGCTCGGCAATGATGAACGACAGCCCGAAGGTCAGCAGCAGCTCGTGCGCGTGGCCGTGGTGATGCACGCGCCGCAGGAAGAAGCGTTCCACCACCGTGCCGACGAGACCCACGAGCAGCGGTGCCACCGCCAGCGCGCCGAAGAAGCCCAGCACGTCCTGCAGCGCGTAGGCGAAGTAGGCACCCAGCATGTAGAACGAGGCATGCGCGAAATTGAGGATGCCCATCATCCCGAAGATGAGCGTGAGGCCGGCCGAGACCATGAACAGCAGCAAGCCGTAGATGATCCCGTTCAGCAGCGAAACGATGAAGGTGTCCATGTGCCTTGGATGAGTGAGCCGGCGGCGCGGGCCGGCTGCCGGTGGATCAGGCGGGCCGCTGCATCTTGCAGCTGGCCTGCGCCGGGGTCGCCGCTTCGGCCGCGGAGAACAGCTTCACCGGCTTGAAGCCCATGTCGGTGTCGTCGGCCTTGTACCTGGCGTCCTTCGTCACCGTGGAGACGACCATCGGCAGCAGCACCTGGTGGTCGGCCGCGCGCATGCTCATTTCGCCCATGGGCGTCTTGATCTTCGCGGTCTCGATGGCCGCGGCCAGCGCGTTGACGTTCAGCTTGCCGCCCTCGGCCTTCACGCGCTTGAGCGCATCGGCCACCATGGCCAGGCCGAAGACGGTCTGCGGTTCCGTGGCGGCGGGCAGGTGCCCGGTCTTGGCCTTGTAGTCGGCGACGAAGCGCTCGCCCTCGGCACCGCCTGCTTCGGCATTGAAGGTGTGGGCCACGAAGTGGCCGATCGCCAGCTCGCCCGCGTTGGCGATGTTGCCCGGCTGGTCCAGGAAGATGGTGCCGAAGCGTGCCTTCAGGCCCGCGGCCTTGGTGGCCTTCATCAGCAGCAGCAGGTCGTTGGACCAGTTGCCGGTCATCACCGTGTCGGCCTTCGCCGCGCCGATCTTCGCCACGTACGGCGCGAAGTCCTGGATCTTGTTCACGTCGTGCAGCGTCTTCTCCACCACCTGGTAGCCGCCGAGCGCGGCGTTGTCGGAGATGGCCTGCTCCATGTCCTGGCCCCAGGAGTAGTTCTGGTTGATCGCGTACACGCGCGAACCCAGCGCATTGGCCTGCTTCATCGCCAGCACCAGGGCCTTGGTGCGGACCTGGGCGTTGCCGCTGAAGCGGAAATGGTGAAAGTGGCACTTGTCGCCGGTCAGCTCCAGCGCCTCGGCGCCGACGTTCACGTAGATCATCTCCTTGCCGGGATTGCGCAGGTTGTGCTTGCGCACGTCCTCGGTGATCTGCCCTCCGACGGCCGACGATGCGCCCTGCACCACGACGTGGACGCCATCCGCGATGGCCGCCTTCAGCTTGTCGGCCGCGCCCGCCGGGCCGCCCTGGTTGTCGTACTCGAGCAGTTGCACCGGCTGCCCGTTCCAGCCTCCTTCGGCGTTCATCCGCTCGACCGCGTACCGGGCCGCCGCACGGTACGTCTGCCCGGACGCGGCCTGCGGCCCGGAGAGCGTTTCGATGACGCCGATCTTCACGGGGTCGGCGAAGGCCGCACCCGAGGCCATGCAGGCGGCGATGGCGGCGAGGGAAAAATGGCGAAGCGATTTCATCAAGGTCTCCTTTTGAATTCGAATGGGGGTCGAAGCGGCGCCAAGCGGGCGCCCTTCACTCACAGGTACTCGACGTTGGCGTCGACGCTCACCGCCTGGCCGGTGACGTTGCGCGCGGCGGGGGCGCAGAGGAACAGCGCCATCGCGGCCACGTCCTCGGCAGTCACCATGCGGCGCAGCGACATCTTCTGGATGTACTGCTCGCGCACGGCGTGCGCGCTGAGGCCGGAAGCGGCCGCGCGCGCCGCGATGACGGCGTTCATGCGATCGCCCTCCACCGTCCCGGGCAGGATGGCGTTGACGCGCACGCCGTGCGGTCCGAGCTCGATCGCCAGCGACTTCATGAGGCCGATCACCGCCCACTTGGTGGACGCGTAAGGCGTGCGATAGGCATAGCCCAGCCGGCCCGCCACCGAGCTCATCGCGATGACGCAGGGGTTGGCCTTCGATGCCTTCAGCAGCGGGATCGCCCGCCGCGCAAAGAGAAACTGGCTGTTCAGGTTGACGGCCACCGTCCGGTCCCACATCACGGCATCGATGCCTTCGATGGCGGCAGTGGGCCCGGCGATGCCGGCGTTGTTGACGAGCACGTCCAGGCCGCCGAGCGTGCCGCGAACGTCGTCGAAGACGAGGTCGACTTCGCTCTCGACGGCGGCGTCGGCCATGCTGCTGGTGATGCCGGGGATCTCGCCGGACAGGCGGTCCAGGGCCGCGCGGTCGATGTCGCACACATGCACGTGCGCGCCGGCTTCGCTGAAGGCGCGGGCCACCACCGCGCCGATGCCGCTGGCGCCGGCCGTCACGAGCACTCTCAGGCCGGGTTCGGGCCTGAGCGAATCAAGAATGGTCATGGCGTGACTTTCGCGGACAGGCCGGCCGCATCCAATGTCTCGCCGCCACATTGCCTCGCGGCTTCCGGTGTGCCCGGAAGACTTCGCGAAAACCCTAGTCACTGAATCACTGAAATGACACCCGCTGCCCACGCGGTACGAGCCGCGCTCGAAGTGCAAGGCTCTGCTAGCCTCTGCCCCCGCCGCAGGAACTTCAAGCGGCGCAAGGAGCAAACGAATGGCAAGCGAGGTGGGTTCGGAGGGCATCGAAGAGATCGGCTGCGACCTCATCAGGATGCTGCACCAGGGCGCGTCGGCCGACGAGTTCGCGGCGCGCCTCGCGCAGGTCGAGGCGCTGGCGGCCAACGGCCCGGGCCGCTCGGGCTGGGGCGAGCTGGTGCGCATGGCCATGGGCGTGCGCAACCGGCTGGACCTGTGGCAGCAACGCGAGAGCGGCATGCTGACCGTGATCGAATCGGCGCGCGAACTCTCCAGCCGGCTCGACCTGAAGGAGCTGCTGCGCGCCATCGTCTCGCGCGCGCGCAACCTGCTGGGCTCGCAGGTGGCGTGGCTGTCGACGTACGACCCCGAACTCGCCGCCTTCCACGTACTGGCCACCGACGGCGCGCTGGCGCAGAGCACCGGCGACATGGTGGCCGGCCGCGGCCTCGGCATCGTCAGCGTGGTCCTGGCCACGCGGCTGCCTTTCACGACGCCGGACTACCTCCACGACACGCGCTTCCCGCACGACCAGCAGCTGGACGCAACCTTCCGCGACGAGGGCATCGCCGCCGTGGTCGGGGTGCCGATGCTGTGGGAGGACGAGGTCATCGGCCTGCTCTTCGTCGCGGACCGCTACCACCGCACACACACGGCGCAGAGCATCTCGATCCTGTCCACCCTGGCGACGCACGCGGCGGTGGCCATCAAGAATGCCAGGGCGTTCGAGCAGGCCAGCGCAGCCGTGAAGAGCGCCGAGGCCGCGCGCGCGGAACTGGAGCGCCACGCCCGCAAGGTGCAGGCTGCCGCCGAGGCGCACGAGCAGATGACGACGCTGCTCGCCAAGGGAGCGTCGCTCGCGACGCTGTGCGAGTCGGTTGCGGGCCTGATGGAAGGCAGCGTGCTGGTGCTGGACGAAGCGGCGCAGGTCATCGGCCGCGGCACCGCCCCTGGCTATGCGGGATCGGGTGCGGAGCACTACGCGCCGCACGGCGACAACAGCAGCGCACTCGCGAGCGCGCTGCGGCACAGCCGCCAGCTGGGCCGCTCCGTGGTGGCCTACGAGGCGGACGGCGAGTCCTGCAGGGTCAACGCGGTGATCGGCGGCGATGACGTGCTCGGCTCCGTCCTGCTCTTTCGTCGAGGCGAGCTCGACGAGATGTCGGTCCGCACCTTCGAGCGCAGCACCAGCATCGTGGGCATCGTCCTGCTCTCCAGGGATCGGATGGAGGCGACCAAGACGCGCGATCTTTCGACGCTGCTGCGCTCGCTGATCTCGCCGCGGCAGGACGACCTGGCGATCCTCTGCGAACGCGCGGCGCGGTTCGGCGTCGACCTCTCGCAGCCCAGCTCGCTGATGCTGGTGGATGTCGGCGAGCCCCACGCGGGCCATGCCGCACGCCGCCTGCGTGCCGCGAACCTCCTGCCCCATGCCGTGTTCGACGACATCGAGGGCGTGCTCACGGTTCTTTGCGCGACGACGAGGGCCGAGGACGTGCGCCGCATCGTGACGGAGCATGCGAGGAGCGAGTTTCCGGCCGACCACCGCGGCATCCTCTCCAGGCCGCTCTCCGGGCCTGCGGAGATCCCGGCTGTGTACGTGACGCTGCGGCGCGCACTCCCCGTGCTGCGCCGCATCGGCGTTCAGGGCCACGTGGTAGCCCAGAACGAGATGGCGCTGTACTCCACGCTGTTCGAGACGCACGACCAGGTGAGCCTGGCGGCATTCCTGGAGGCGACCATCGGCGCGCTGACGGCCCACGACCGGAAGCGCGGCTCGGAGCTGACCGCGACCTTGCTCAACTACTTCGACAGCAACCAGAGCGCGAAGCTGGCGGCCCAGCGCCTGGGCATCCACGTCAACACGGTGCGGCAACGGCTGGCCACCATCGAGGACCTGATCGGCCACTGGGGCAACGCCACCCGCGCGCTGGAAATCCACATGGCGCTGCGGCTGTGGAGCCTGAGCGCCTAGGCGCGCACGCTGCTCACCGGGCGGAGATGCGCGCCGCCTCCGGCGTCGCGTCGAACACGATGCGCGAGGGCCAGGGGCGCCATGCCGTCCCGAGCGCGGGGTGGTTCGGGTCGCCGCTGTGCGCGAACGCACCCAGGCTCTTCATCATGGCCTCCGACAGGGCCAGGCGGCCCGGCCGGTTGGCCTTGGTGAACGAGATGTTGGCGAACAGCGAGGGGCCGAAGTTGCCGAAGACGAAGGGCAGATCGAACGCATGCGCGGCGCCGAAGATGTCGTCGAAGGGCCTGGGCAGCTCGTCCCAGTCGAACTGGTAGAGCCAGATCGATGATTGCCGGGTCTGAAGCGCATTCAGCATGTCGTCGCGGATCGCCATGAACCAGATGCGGTTGAGCTCCTGCGCGCGTGCGTTGAAGCCAGTCACCGGCGCGTTCACCGGCAGGTACTGCGCCGGAATCCAGTCTTCGACGCGCGTCGCGGGCGGCCCTTCCGGATCGTGCTTGTAGGCGATGGAGAAGACGCGGGCATCGTCGATGAGCCGCCCGCTCGCGCCGCCGAGGCTGGGCCGCAGTGCGAACAGGCCGGGGAACAGCTTCGTCTCGTCGCGCGTACTGCCGGCAAGGACCGGCACCTTCACATAGCGGCCGGCGCGTACGCCTGCGATCGGGTCGGTCGCCACCACCGTTCCATCCGGGATCGGATTGGACGCGGCCATGCCCAGTGGTGCCAGGCGGGTACGAACGGTGGTCAGCAACGCATCGGGCGACTTGCCGCGGAGGTATTGGGCGATCTGCTGCGGGGTGCGGGCGGCCAGGTAGGCCTTGGCCGCAGCTTCGTCCGGCACCGTGCCGTCGGCGATCAGCGAATGCGCGAGCAGGGCCTGGCCGCGCGTGGCCCAGACGGATGCCGGAAGCACGCCCGGGATCGAACCAGGCGCAAGCGTGGCGGCCGTGGAGAGGCCGCCGCTGAGCGCCACCACGCGATGGAACAGCTGGGGCGATTGGTCGCTCACCATCGGCGAGGTCATCAACGCGTACACGTTGACCGCACCTGCCGATTCGCCCATCAAGGTGACGCGGGCCGGGTCGCCACCGAAGCTCGCGATGTTCTTCTGCACGAACTCCAGCGCCTTCACCAGGTCCAGCAGTGCGAAGTTGCCGGAGTCGTCCGCCGGGACGCCGGGCTTGAGCTGGGCGAGGTTGAGGAAGCCGAAGATCCCGAGGCGGTAGTTGACCGACACCACCACCGCGTCGGCCGTGCGCGCGAGATTGGCTCCGTCGTACACCGGGTCGGCGGTGTACCCGGTGATGTTGCTGCCGCCGTAGACCCACACGATGACGGGGCGCGGGCCGGCCGAGCGTGCGGCCGGTTCCCAGATGTTGAGTGTCAGGCAGTCTTCGGAGCCCAGCGTCTGCCCGAGCGTCGCGCCGATCGTGGCGTCGTACCGGTTGTTCAGGCCGGGGCCGTAGAGGCGCCCGGTCTGCACGCAGGCGGGACCGAAGTGCGTCGCGCGCCGCGCCGTGGTCCAGGACTCGGGATCGACGGGCGCCCTCCACCGCAGCGGCCCCACGGGCGCCTTGGCGAAGGGCACGCCCTTCCAGCTGTAGGTGCCCGTGGCCGCGCGATCGTCGGTGCCGCTCACCGGGCCGAAGGCCGTGCCGCGCTGGGTCGCGGACATCGTGCCGGCCGTATGGGAGCAAGCCTGCAGCAGCAGGAGCGCGGCGCCCGCGCACAGGCCGCGGAGGAGGCAGATGGTGAAACGCGTCCGCACGGCTATTCGCCCTTGATGCCGACCTTGGCGATCAGGTCGCCCCACTTGCGGGACTCGTCGTCGATGAACTTGCGAAATTCCGCGGCGGTGCTGCCGCTGGGCTCCAGGCCTTGCGCCAGCAGCTTCTGCTTGATGTCCGGGTCCGCCAGCGCCTTGGCCGTTGCGGCCTGCAGGCGCTCGACCACCGGGCGCGGCGTGGTGCCCGGCAGCATGAAACCGTACCAGCCGGACGCCACCACGCTCGGGAGGCCCTGCTCGCGCAAGGGCGGCGCATCCGGGTACAACGCGCTGCGCGTGGTCGAAGCCACGCCGAGCACGCGCAGCTTGCCGGCCTGGATGTGCGGCAGGGCGGTGGTGATCGCGGTGAGGGTCGCGTCGACGCGGCCCGCCAGCAGCTCGGCATAGGCCGGCGCATCGCCGCGGAAATGGACGATGACGCCCTTGATGCCGGCATCCCTGAGCAGCAGCTCGGCCGCCAGGTTGGGCTGGGAGCCGGCCCCTGGCGAGCCGATGTCCAGGCCGCTGGGTTTGCTCTTCCCGTGGGCGATGAGATCCTGCGCAGTCTTGAAGCCGGACTGCGCATTGACGATCAGGAACAGCGGCGCCATGGCGACCAGCGCCACGGGTTGCAGGTCCTTGCGCGTGTCGAACTTCTGCTTGCCGTACAGCGCTTCGGCGGTCGCGTACGGTGCCGCGGCATAGAGCAAGGTGTAGCCGTCGCCGGGGGCATGCGCCACGAGTTCATTGGCCAGGCGCGTGCCCGCGCCCGGCTTGTTCTCGACGACGACCTGCTGGCCCAGTTCCTTGCCCAGGTAGTCCGCCAGGATGCGGGCCGAGATGTCGTTCGCGCCACCGGCGCCGTAGGGGGAAATGAGCCGGATCGGGCGCGCGGGCCAGGCATCCTGGGCATAGGCGAACGATAGGGGGCCGGCCGACAGGCAGGCTGCGGCGGTGCCCAGCAGGGACCGGCGTGTGAACTTCATGGCGTCTCCTTTTTTGGGGCCGTCACGGCAGCCCGGGCAGTAACGCTAAGGCGTGGCGGGGCTATCGGGCAAGACGCATTTTCCGAGCAATCTATCGGATGACCTTATAAGTTCCCACCGCGCCGAGCGGCGCCGCTGCCGATGCAGCATGAAAAGGGCAAGTTGTCATTGCCCGTGACCTATCATCTGAGCCGATAACTGTCGCGGGGTGCGACGGAGGCCTGGGATGACGATGCATGTGACGCTGCGCCAATTGCAGGCCTTCGTGGCCGTGATGGAGGCCGGCAGCTTTTCGGAGGCCGCCGAGGCGATGCACCTTTCCCAGGCGGCGCTCAGCGGCCTCATCCGCGAGCTCGAAAGCCGCGTCGGCGTGCGCCTGCTGGACCGCACCACCCGCAGCGTGTCGCCCTCCGCCGTGGGCGAGGCCTTCGAGCCCATGGTGCGGCGTGTGCTGGCCAGCCTGGACGAAGCGCTCGACAGCCTGAGCAACCTCAAGGACCTGCGGCGCGGCGTGGTCCGGCTGGCCGCACCGGAGCCACTGTCCTGCACCTTGCTGCCGGAGCTGATTGCCAGCTACACGGCCAGCCATCCGGGCATCGACGTGCGCTTCGAGGACGTGCCGATCGAGCTCGTCCTGGCCGGGCTGCAGAACGGCAGCACGGACGTGGGCTTCGGACCTGCAGGGGTGGTGGCGGACGACGCCATCGAGGCGCACGTGCTCTGGGCCGACCCGCTGTGGGTGGCGCTGGCGCCGGATGATCCGCTGGCGGATGGCGCATCGGTGAGCTGGAAGGACCTGCGCGCCACGCCGGTGATCAACTACATGCCGAACTTCGCGCCGAACGTGCTGAGCCAGGTGCCGGTGCGCAATCACCCGCGCAAGATCGTGCCCGTGCACCGGGTGAACACCGCGCTGTCGATGCTGCAGGTCACGCGCGGCGCGGTCGTCTGTCCTTTCATCACGGAGCCCTTCGTCCGGGGCTTCGGGCTTGCCTTCCTGCCGCTGCTGCAGCCCCAGGTGAGCTGGCGCGTGGCGATGTTCGTGCGGCGCGGACTGTCGGTCTCGCCGGCGGTGGAGAGCTTCCTGCGCTTCGCGCGCGAATTCACGCGCGAGAAGGCGACCGGCAGCGCCGTTGGCCGCGGGCGCTAGCTCCCGGCGGACCTCCGCACCGCGCCGAATAATTCGGCTGCGGTTATCAATCTGTCGGAAATCTCAGTTTGTCCGATAGTTCGCCGGCCGCTATCTTGCGCAGCTTCATCCCTCCACACTGAAGCAAACCCGTGGCCACGCCAGACCTGGACTCCTTCTTCACGCCCCGCTCCATTGCCGTCGTCGGCGCCTCCGCCACGCCCCGCAAGATCGGGGCGGCGCCCCTTCGCTACCTCATCGACCACGGCTACGCGGGAGAGATCTACCCGATCAACCCGACCACGCCCGAGATGCATGGATTGCGCGCCTATCGCAACCTGCGCGACGTGGGCCGGCCGATCGACCTCGCGATCTTCGCCATCCCCGCCCAGCTGACGGAAGCGGCGCTGGAGGATGCGATCGCCGCCGGCGTCAGGAACATCGTGATCTTCACCGGCGGCTTCGCGGAGGCCGGGCCGGAAGGCGGCGAGGCGCAGCGCCGCATCATGGCGCGCGCGCGTGCCAACGGCATCCGGGTGCTGGGGCCCAACTGCCTCGGCTTCATGAATGCCAGCCGTTCCGTCTACGCGACTTTTTCTCCGGTGCTGGCGACGGGATTGGCACCCGCCGGGACGGTCGGCATCGTCACGCAGAGCGGCGCATTCGGTGCCTACGCCTATGGCATGGCGCGCGATCGCAACGTAGGGCTGTCGACCTGGATCGCCACCGGCAACGAAGGCGACATCGACGTGGCCGAATGCATCGCGTGGATGGCGCAAGACCCCGCGACGCGCGTCATCATGGCCTACATGGAAAGCTGCAACGACGGCGCCAGGCTCAAGCGCGCACTCGGCCTGGCGCGCTCGGCCGGCAAGCCGGTCGTCATCGTCAAGGTCGGGCGCACGCCGCTGGGTGCGATGGCGGCGGCATCGCACACGGCGGCGCTGGCCGGGGACGACGCCGCGTTCGACGCCCTCTTCCGCCAGTACGGTGCGTGGCGGGCCCGGACGATCGACGAGTTCTTCGATGTCGCGCATTGCCTGGCGGTGTCGGGCATGCCTGCGAACGGCAAGGTCGGCCTGCTCACCGTCTCCGGCGGGGTCGGCGTGCTGCTCGCCGACGCTGCCGCGGAGGCAGGACTCGACGTGGCCGCGCTGCCCGAGGCGGCGCAGCAGCGGATCCTCGACCGCGTGCCCTTTGCCGCCACCCGCAATCCCGTCGACGTGACGGGCCAGGTCACTTCCGAGATCGATCTTCTCGAAGTTGCTGCCAATGCCATGCTCGGCGGCGGCGGCTACGGCAGCCTGCTCGTGTTCCTCGCGGCCGCGGGCCTGACGCCCGCGATGCAGGAGATCCAGCTGAAGCTTGCCCGCGACCTGCGCCGCGATTTTCCGGGGCGCCTGGTGATGTTCAGCACCCTGGCCGACCCGGCGCAGCAGCGCGCGCTGGAACAACTCGGCTGCCTCACCTTCACGGACCCGAGCCGCGCCATCCGCGTGCTCGCGGCCATGGACTTCTTCCGGGAGCAACGCGAGCACGCGGGCGCTGCTCCCGCCGCTGCCGCCACGGGGTCCATCACGCTGCGGCCCGGCACGTACAACGAGGCCGATGCACTGGAACTGCTGCAAAGCCATGGCATGCCCGTGGTGCCGGTGCGCCGAGCCCGCACGCGGGACGAAGCCGTCGCCGCCGCGGAGGAACTCGGCTATCCCGTGGCGATGAAGATCCTGTCCTGCGACATCACGCACAAGAGCGACGTCGGCGGAGTCGCCCTCGGCGTGGCCGATGCGGCCAGTGCCGGCGCCGCCTACGACCGGATCGTGGAGGCAGTCCGCATCGCCGCGCCCGAGGCCCGAATCGACGGCGTCCTGGCGGCAAGGATGGTGCGCGGCGTCGAATGCATCCTCGGCGTGCACCGCGATCCGGTCCTCGGCCACGTGGTGATGCTCGGGGCCGGCGGGGTGAACGTGGAACTGCTGCGGGACGTCACCTTCCGCGTCGCGCCGGTGGACCTCCAGCAGGCGCGCCGCATGGTCGGCGAGCTCAAGACCGGCGGCTTGCTCCATGGCTTCCGGGGCGCGCCGAAGGCCGACGTCGAGGCCCTGGCGCAAGCGATCGTGCAACTGTCGGAGTTCGCCATTGCCGCGGGGGATGGCCTGGAATCCGTGGACGTGAATCCTTTCGCCGTGCTGCCGCAAGGCGAAGGGGCGCTTGCGCTGGATGCGGTCGTCGTCGGGCGCTGCGCTGGGCAAGGCTCCACCGTGCGCGATCAGGTGATCGAGACGCTGCCGCTCTTCGAGATGGCCCGGATGCGGTCCGCGAACACCGCCCGACGGCATCCGGTGGAAGGCTTCGCAGGCGACGGCCGGGATTCCACGATGCGGTGGGTCAACCAGTTCACCCACACGCGCAAGCTGATCTCACCCGACGACAAGGAAGTCGTGACGCCGAACAACGACACCTTGTTCACCAACGCATGGCTCGACCTCTCCGCGGGGCCCTTGGTCATCCAGGTGCCGGAGATGGGCGAGCGCTACTGGGTGCTCGGCTTCCTGGACGCATGGACCAATCCCTGGGCCTATGCCGGCCGGCGCACGACCGGCGGCGCGCAGCAGCGCCTGTTCGTGCACGGGCCGAACTGGAAGGGGCCGGTGCCGGACGGGATGCACGTCGTCAGCGCCCCTGGCGACGACGTGTGGGTCATCGGGCGCATCCTGGTCGACCACGACGACGAGGACCTCGCACGCGTTCATGCACTCCAGGACCGCTTCGGCATCTTGCGGCCGGACGGGTCACCCGCGCTGACGCGGCTGGATGTGCTGCTCGACGGCCGCCGCGCGGGCGTGCCGGGCGCCGGCGAATACCTGCGCGTCATCGAACGCATGCTGGCGCGTAACCCTCCCCCGCGGCCTGTCTCCGGCTGGCCGCCTGCCGCGGCAGCGCTCGAGGAGGCGCTTCCCCGCGTCTACGCTGAACTGCGGGAGGCGGACGCGCGCTCCGAACTCGGCGGCGGATGGACCACCGCCGTCCATGTGCGCACGCATTTCGGCGAGGACTTCGCCACCCGCGCCCGCGTGGCCCGCAACTGGATCGGCACGCTGGGCATCGAGGAAGCCATGTACGTGATGGCCGAGGTCGATGCGCAAGGCCGCGTGCTGGAGGGGACCCATCGCTATACGTTGAGGTTTCCGGGCACGGGCATGCCCGAGGTCGACACGTTCTGGTCGGTCACGCTCTATCGCCGTGAAGACTGCCTGCTGGCGCGCAACCCCATCAACCGGCACTCCATCGGCGACCGCACGCGCGGGCTGCATCGCGATGCAGACGGCGGCTTGACCCTGGCGATCCAGGCGGACGATCCCGGCCCGGGAAAGAATTGGCTGCCCGCGCCGGCAGGAGAGGGCTTCTACCTGACCTTGCGGCTCTACCAGCCGCGCCGGGCCCACCTGGAGGGCACATTCAGCTATCCGCCCGTGCACCGCGTGGATTGAGGCATCGCCGGCCATCTGGTTTATTGACCAAAGGGGGCAAAGGTTCTTCACTAGCGGTTGTGCAGAAATCGTCCCCGCCTCCGCTCGGCCATCCGCCCGCCAGGCAGCAGATCCGCTTCGCGCGCGGCCACGACGGCGTGCGCCTGGCCTACGCCCTCTGCGGCCAGGGTCCGCTGCTGATCAAGGCGGCCACCTGGCTTTCGCACCTCGAGTTCGACTGGGAAAGCCCGGTGTGGCGCCACGTGCTCGACGGGCTGTCCACCAACGCCACCTTCGTGCGCTACGACGAGCGCGGCTGCGGCCTGTCGGACTGGGAGGTCGAGGACCTGGGCTTCGACAGCTGGCTGCGCGACCTCGAGACCCTGGTCGATGCGCTGGGCGCCGAGCGCTTCGGCCTGCTCGGCATTTCGCAGGGCGCGTCCATCGCCATCGCCTATGCCGCCCGGCATCCCGATCGGGTGAGCCGCCTGGTGCTGCACGGCGGCTACGCGCGCGGCCGCCTGTTGCGCAACCCCACGCCGGAGCAGCGCGAGGAGGCCGAGATGATGCGCAAGCTCGCCCAGCTGGGCTGGGGCAAGCAGGACCCCGCCTTTCGCCAGTTCTTCACCAGCCAGTTCATCCCCGGCGGCACGCCCGAGCAGCATCGTTGGTTCAACGAGCTGGAGCGCATCTCCACCTCGCCGGCCAACGCCGCGCGCTTCATGCGCGAGTTCGACCAGATCGATGTCGTAGCCCGTTTGGCCGAGGTGCGCTGCCCCACGCTGGTGCTTCACAGCACCCGCGACGTCCGCGTGCCCTTTGCCGAGGGACGGCTGATCGCGAGCGCGATCCCGGACGCGCGCTTCGTGCCGATCGACAGCGGCAACCACCTGATCCTCGCGCACGAGCCGGCCTGGGCCCACTGGCTGGCCGAGGTGCGCCGTTTCCTGGGCGAAGCGGCGCCTGCGCGCGACCCGGTGTTCGAGACCCTCACCGCCCGCGAGCGCGCCCTGCTCGAACTGCTTGCCCAGGGCCGCGACAACGCCCAGATCGCGGCCACGCTCGGCCTGTCGGAGAAGACCGTGCGCAACCGGCTGACCAGTGTGTTCTCCAAGCTGGATGTCGACAGCCGGGGCCGCGCGATCGTGCTGGCGCGCGATTCGGGCTTCGGCAAGCTGAGCGCCTGAGCGCGCAGCCTCGGCAGATGGTGTGTGCCGCGTGACGCAAATCTTCAAGACCACGCGTGCGGCGCTGCCTATGCTCGGACTCAACTCCTTTCTCGCCCTCGATCGGATCACGCCATGTTGACCAGGATCATCCACCTCGCCGCTGTCGCCGTTGTCGTCACGCTTGCGCTGCAGACGCCGCCGGCGCAGGCCATCGACTCGGCCTCCCTGCCCTCCTCGATCCGCCTCGCCAACGCTCGGGCGCTGATCGAGGCCAAGGACTGGAAGGGGGCCATCGCCGAGCTGCAGGGCGTGGACGCCCCCAACGACGCCGACTGGAACAACCTGATGGGCTTCAGCCACCGCAAGGCGAAGAAGCCCGACTACGTGGCCGCCGAACGCTTCTACGACGCCGCCCTGCGCATCGAGCCCAGCCACCGGGGCGCCCTTTCGTATTCCGGCGAGCTCTACCTGGTGCTGGGCAATCTGCCGAAGGCCGAGCAGCGCCTCACCACGCTGAAGCTGGTGTGCAACAACGCCTGCCCCGAGCAGGACCGCCTGGCCCAGGCGATCGTGCGCTACAAGGAAGCCGGCAAGTACGTGCCGGAGCCCGAGGAGCCTGCGCAGAGCGGCGCGCGCGCTGCGCAGTGAGCGGATCCCGCGGAAGGGCTGCGCTTCAGCCGTGCAAGGTCCAGCGGGCCAGCACCTCGTGCCGGCCTTGGCCGATCAGGCTGCGCACCAGCACGAACTCGTTCGCTGTCCAGGCGATCGGCTGGATCGCGCGCGGGGCCACGTGCGTGTCGTCATACAGCAGCGTCAGGTGCGGCGTGTAGTGGGCGGCACCGCCGTCGTTTTCCCCGGCGCGGGCCATCGCCTTGCAGAGGGCCTGCCGGAAAGCCTTCGCGGCGATCAGGCCGTCCTCGCCCAGCAGCACCAACGGCATGTTGCTCGGCCTGCGGGAGAAGCTGCCCACACGGTCGAAGCCGAGCTTGTACGCGGGGATGACCGTCAGCGCCTGGACAGCCGCGCAGGCCGCATCGACCAGCGGCCGGGGTACGCCCGCAAAGGCGCCCAGGTGGAGCAGCGTGACGTGGAAGCGCGAGGCGCCGAGCGCCTTGCCCTTCAGCCCATGGTCGTGGCGCAGGTCCGCGATCAAGCGCTCGATGCGGGCGATGGCTGGTGCGTCCGGCAGCAGCGCGAAGAACAGCCTGTCGGTGTTCGGCGGCGGCGCGGGCGCGACGCCCTCCGGCGAGGGCTCCCGCGCGCCGCGCCCCGGCGTCACGACTCGTCGCCGCGCGCCTCCAGCGCGCGGTTGATGCTGAGCGCCGCCAGCGTGCACGCGGCGCCCGACAGCAGGTAGACGCTGACGTAGGCCAGCCCGAAATTGGCCGACAGGCCCAGCGCCACCAGCGGTGCGAAGGCAGCGCCGATGAGCCAGGCCAGGTCCGCGGTCAGCGCGGCGCCGGTGTAGCGGTACTTGCGCGCGAAATTGGCCGTCACGGTACCCGAGGCCTGGCCGTAGGAAAGGCCCAGCAGCACGAAGCCGACCAGCATGAACACGTCCTGGCCCAGCGTGCCGCCGCCCAGCAGCGTCGGCGCGAAGCCGCTGAAGACGGCGATCATCACGGCCAGGGTGCCCAGGGTGCGGCGCCGGCCCACGCGGTCGGCGATCCAGCCCGAGGCGACGATGCCGCCGGCCGCCAGGAAGGCGCCGATGATCTGGATGATGAGGAACTCGGTGATGGACTGGTCCGAGTAGAGCCGGATCCACGACAGCGGGAAGACCGTGACCAGGTGGAACAGCGCGTAGCTCGCCAGCGCCGCGAAGGCGCCGATCAGCAGGTTGCCGCCCTGGGTGCGAACCAGCTCGACCACGCTGGTGGGCTCGAGCTCGCCCTCTTCCATCAGCTGCTCGTACTCGTGCGTGACCACCAGCCGCAGCCGCGCGAACAAGGCCACGACGTTGATCGCGAAGGCCACGAAGAAGGCATAGCGCCATCCCCAGGCGAGGAAATCGTCGAACGACAGGCTGGCCCACAAGAACGCGAACAGGCCGCTGGCCACCACGAAGCCCACAGGCGCGCCCAGTTGCCCGAGCATCGAGTACCAGCCGCGCCGGTTCGGCGGCGCGTTCATGGCGAGCAGCGAAGGCAGGCCGTCCCAGGAGCCGCCCAGCGCCAGGCCCTGGCCGACGCGGAAGATCGACAGCAGCACGATGGACAGCGCCCCCGCGCTCTCGTACCCCGGCAGGAAGGCGATGCCGACGGTGGAAGTGCCCAGCAGGAACAGGGCCATGGTGAGCTTGGTGGCGCGCCCCCAGCGGCGCTGCACGTGCATCGAGATCACCGTGCCGATGGGCCGCGCGATGAATGCGAACGAGAAGATGACGAAGGCGTAAAGTGTGCCCTCCAGCCGCTGCTCGAAGGGAAAGAACAGCGCCGGAAAGACCAGCACCGAAGCGATGCCGTAGACGAAGAAGTCGAAATACTCGGACGCACGGCCGATGACCACGCCGACGGCGATCTCGCCGGGCGCGACCTTCGAATGGTCGGCGGTGATGAGCCGGACATCCCTCTCGAGGGAGTCGGACGAGGGTTCGGGATGGGTGTGACTGATGCTGGACATCGCGGTGCTACGGATTCAGGGAGCCTTGCAAGAGCCGTCAGGGTCGCATCAGATGCAGTTTTGCGCCATAGGACAAAACGTCCAATCGCCAAGCGCCCCCGATGGGGATACATTTTGCGCGCATTGGCCATCCGCGTTTTCCCGCGGGGCGCGATTCTCTTCCCATCCTGGCATGCCACTCCTACCCATCCTTCGCCGGTCGGCCCTGCTCGTTCTCGCCCTGATGCTGGCGGGCTGCAACATGGTGGTGCTGAATCCGTCCGGGGACATCGCGGCCCAGCAGGGCCGGCTGGTCGTCATCTCCACCCTGCTGATGCTGCTGATCATCGTGCCGGTGATCGCGCTGACGCTGCTGTTCGCGTGGCGCTACCGCCAGTCCAACACCGAGGCAACCTACAAGCCCGACTGGGACCATTCCACCCAGCTCGAGCTGGTGATCTGGGCCGCCCCGCTGCTGATCATCATCGCCCTCGGCGCGATCACCTGGATCAGCACCCACACCCTGGACCCGTTCCGCCCGCTGGACCGGATCGCCGAAGGGCGCGCGGTGCCCGAAGGCGCGCAGCCGCTGGTGGTCGAGGTGGTCGCGCTCGACTGGAAGTGGCTGTTCTTCTACCCTGAGCAGGGCATCGCGACCGTGAACGAAATGGCCGCGCCGGTGGACCGCCCGATCCAGTTCAAGATCACCGCCTCCTCGGTCATGAATTCCTTCTACGTGCCCGCGCTGGCCGGCCAGATCTATGCCATGCCCGGCATGGAGACCAAGCTGCACGCGGTCGTCAACCAGCCCGGCGTGTACGACGGCTTCTCGGCCAACTACAGCGGCGCCGGCTTCTCGGGCATGCGCTTCAAGTTCCACGGCCTGCAGAGTGCCGAGTTCGAGAGCTGGGTGCAGAAGGCCAAGGCCGAGGGCAAGGCGCTCGGCCGCGAGGACTACCTGAAGCTCGAGCGCCCGAGCGAACGCGAGCCCGTGCGCCGCTACGCCAGCGTCGCGCCCGGCCTGTACGACGCCATCCTCAACCGCTGCGTGGAGCCCGGCAAG
Source organism: Variovorax sp. RA8 (assembly GCF_901827175.1). Lineage (NCBI taxonomy): Bacteria > Pseudomonadati > Pseudomonadota > Betaproteobacteria > Burkholderiales > Comamonadaceae > Variovorax > Variovorax sp. RA8. Next base: position 3,668,394 of record NZ_LR594662.1, read on the forward strand.
ATGTGCATGAGGCAGATGATGGCCGTCGATGCCACCGGCGGCGCCGGCAAGGCCGGCCTCTCGCCCCTGGCCATCACGCAAGTGCCGCGCGGCGAGCAGGGGCTGCCGATGCGCACCGTCGCCACCGAGCTGTGCACGGCCGACAACCCGACCGGCGCGCCGCTGCCCGCGCGGACGGTGCTCCAGTAATCACCCGACATTCCAGGCGCGGCCCCGGGCGGCGCTCCACCCTTGGTATCCGAGACCCACGATGCCCGACCATCCCGACCTGACCAAGCTGATCTTCGGACGCCTCACCTGGGAGGCCTTCCCCTACCACGAGCCCATCCTGGTGGCGACCTTCGCCGCCGTGGTGCTGGGCGGCCTCGCGCTGATGGGCGCGATGACCTACTTCCGCGTCTGGGGCACGCTCTGGCGCGACTGGATCACCAGCATCGACCACAAGAAGATCGGCGTGATGTACATCGTGCTCGGGCTGGTGATGCTGCTGCGCGGCTTCGCCGACGCGATCATGATGCGGCTGCAGCAGGCCATCGCCTTCGGCGACAACGCGGGCTACCTGCCGCCGCACCACTACGACCAGATCTTCACGGCCCACGGCGTGATCATGATCTTCTTCGTCGCCATGCCGCTGGTCACCGGCCTCATGAACTACGTGGTCCCGCTGCAGATCGGCGCGCGCGACGTGGCTTTCCCCTTCCTCAACAACTTCAGCTTCTGGATGACCACCATGGGCGCGATGCTGGTGATGGCGTCGCTGTTCATCGGCGAGTTCGCCAAGACCGGCTGGCTGGCCTACCCGCCGCTGTCGGGCATCCTCTACAGCCCGGACGTGGGGGTGGACTACTACATATGGTCGCTGCAGATCGCGGGGGTCGGGACATTGCTCTCGGGGGTGAACCTGATCGCGACCATCGTCAAGATGCGCGCCCCCGGCATGAGCCTGATGAAGATGCCGGTCTTCACCTGGACCGCGCTGTGCACCAACGTGCTGATCGTCGCCGCCTTCCCGGTGCTGACGGCCGTGCTGGCGCTGCTGTCGATGGACCGCTACGTCGGCACGAACTTCTTCACCAATGAGCTCGGCGGCAATCCGATGATGTACGTCAACCTCATCTGGATCTGGGGCCATCCGGAGGTGTATATCCTGATCCTGCCGATCTTCGGCGCCTTCTCCGAGATCGTGTCGACCTTCAGCCGCAAGCGCCTGTTCGGCTATGCCTCGATGGTGTACGCGACGGTGGTGATCACCATCCTGTCGTACCTGGTGTGGCTGCACCACTTCTTCACGATGGGCTCGGGCGCCAGCGTCAACTCCTTCTTCGGCATCACGACGATGATCATCTCGATCCCGACCGGGGCGAAGATCTTCAACTGGCTGTTCACGATGTACCACGGGCGCATCAAGTACGAGGTGCCGATGCTGTGGACGATCGGCTTCATGGTGACCTTCGTGATCGGCGGGATGACGGGCGTGCTGCTGGCCGTGCCCCCGGCCGACTTCGTGCTGCACAACAGCCTGTTCCTGATCGCGCACTTCCACAACGTGATCATCGGCGGCGTGGTGTTCGGCGCCTTCGCCGCGATCACCTACTGGTTCCCCAAGGCCTTCGGCTTCAAGCTCGACCCGTTCTGGGGCAAGTGCGCCTTCTGGTTCTGGCTGGTGGGCTTCTACTTCGCCTTCATGCCGCTGTACGCGCTGGGCCTGATGGGCGTGACGCGCCGCCTGAGCCACATCGAGGACCCGTCGCTGCAGATCTGGTTCCAGATCGCCGCCTTCGGCGCCTTCCTGATCGCCCTGGGCATCCTCAGCTTCCTCATCCAGCTGGTGGTGAGCTTCATGCGCCGCGAGTCGCTGCGCGACACCACCGGCGACCCGTGGAACGGCCGCACGCTGGAGTGGTCCACCTCCTCGCCGCCGCCGGCGTACAACTTCGCGTTCACCCCGCGCATCCATGACAACGACGCCTGGTGGGACATGAAGCAGCGCGGCTACGAGCGGCCCGTGGAAGGCTTCGCGCCGATCCACATGCCGAAGAACACCGCCGCGGGATTCGTGCTGTCGGTCATCAGCGCCGTGATGGGCTTTGCGCTGATCTGGCACATGTGGCTGATCGCCGGCGTGGCCTTCGTCCTGCTCATCCTCGCGACCATCGTCCACACCTTCAACTACAAGCGCGACTACCACATCCCCGCGGACGAGGTCGTCCGCACGGAAGCAGCGCGTACCCGAATGCTGGCCGGCCATGTCTGAGATCACCGCCTCCTCCTCCCCCGCCGCGGTGCGCGCGGCGGACCGCCCCATCTTCCTCGTGACCGAGGAGCACCACCCCGAGAACGGCACCCTGCTGGGCTTCTGGCTCTACCTGATGAGCGACTGCCTGGTGTTCGCCTGCCTCTTCGCGATGTACGGCGTGCTGGGCCGCAGCTATGCCGCGGGCCCTTCGGGCGCCGACCTGTTCGACCTGCCGCTGGTGGCGGTCAACACCGCGCTGCTGCTGCTGTCCTCCATCACCTATGGCTTCGCGATGCTGGAGATGCTGAAGAAGCGCAAGGGCGGCACATTGCTGTGGCTGGCTGTTACCGGCTTGCTGGGCGCGGGCTTCATCGGCATCGAGCTTTACGAGTTCGCCCACCTGCTGCACGAAGGCGCCGGCCCGCAGCGCAGCGCCTTCCTGTCGTCCTTCTTCACGCTGGTGGGTACGCACGGCCTGCACGTCAGCTTCGGCATCATCTGGCTGATCACGCTGATGATCCAGGTCGGCAAGCACGGCCTGATCGCCGAGAACAAGCGGCGCCTCTTCTGCCTGTCGATGTTCTGGCACTTCCTGGACGTCGTGTGGATCGGCGTCTTCACCTTTGTCTACCTGATGGGGAGCCTGCAATGAGCGCGCAGCAGCATCACGACGAGCACCACGGCCACGGTCACGATGACGGCGGCGACGACCACGGCCTGCACATCAGCGCCAAGGGTTACCTGACCGGCTTCGTCCTGTCGGTGATCCTGACGGCCATTCCCTTCTGGCTGGTGATGGGCAAGGTCTTCGAGAGCCCGGGCACCACCGCCTTCGTGATCCTGGGCTTCGCGGCCGTGCAGATCGTGGTCCACATGATCTACTTCCTTCACCTCAACGCGCGCTCCGAGGGCGGCTGGAACATGCTGGCGCTCATCTTCACCATCGTGCTGGTGGTGATCACCCTGAGCGGCTCGCTGTGGGTGATGTTCCACCTCAACCACAACATGATGCCGGCATCCATGCACGAGATGCGCAACATGCCTTGAGCGACACGCCGCCCGACCTGACCCGGGGACCGCGTTCCACGCCGGCGCTGGCGCTGCTCGCCCTCGCCGGCGTTCTTCTGTTCGCGCTATTCGTGGCGCTGGGTACCTGGCAGCTCGAGCGGCGGGCGTGGAAGCTGGCGCTGATCGAGCGCGTCGAGGCGCGCGTGCATGCCCCGCCCGAGGACGCCCCGCCGCAGGCCCAATGGCCGCGGGTCAACGCCGCCGACCACGAGTACCGGCACGTGCGGCTCGAAGGCGTTTTCCTCCACGAGCGCGAGGCGCTGGTACAGGCATCGACCCGGCTGGGCCCCGGCTACTGGGTGCTGACGCCGCTGCGCACCGCACATGGCGTGGTCCTGGTCAATCGCGGCTTCGTGCCACACGAGCGGCGCGAGCGCGCCACGCGCAGCGGCAACGAGCCAGCGGGCGTTGTTCGCCTCACCGGCCTGCTGCGCATCAGCGAGCCCGGCGGCGGCTTCCTGCGCCGCAACGATCCGGCCGCCGACCGCTGGTTCTCGCGCGACGTGCAGGCCATCGCCGCGGCGCGCGGGCTGGCGGACGCCGCCCCGTTCTTCGTGGACGAGGATGCCGCCGCGCCGCAGCCCCCGGGCGCCGAGCCGCGCTGGCCGGTGGGCGGCCTGACGGTGATCGCCTTCCACAACAGCCACCTGGTCTACGCCCTCACCTGGTTCGGCCTGGCGCTTGGGGTCGCGGTGGGCGCCTGGCTGCTGGGGCGCGCCGAGCACCGCCTGCGCCGGGCGCACGTACCGGACAGGACCGGCGCCGCCCACGGAGCCCACGATGCAGCCGCGGACTGAAGCCGACGCCACCGGCCTGAAGAACATGCAGCAGCTGATCCAGCTGCGCTGGATCGCGGTGGTGGGCCAGGTCGCGACTATCCTGGTCGTGCACTTCGGCTTGGGCATCCGGCTGCCGCTGGGACCGATGCTCGGGGCGCTGGGCTTCCTCACCATCTTCAACCTGGTCAGCCTGTGGCGCTGGGACCGCCACGAGGACGTGACGGACCTGGAGCTCTTCGTCGCGCTCCTGGCCGACGTCGGCACGCTGACCGTGCAGCTCTACCTGAGCGGCGGCGTCACCAACCCCTTCATCTTCCTGTTCCTGCTGCAGGTCTGCCTGGGCGCGGTGCTGCTGGGCCCAGGCTACTCGCGCACGCTGATCGGGGTGACCGTGGCCTGCTTCGTCGGCCTGATCCTGTTCCACCGGCCGCTGGAGATCCCGCCGGAAAACGGCCGCGGCCTCGCCAGCCCCTACATCCAGGGTCTGCTGGTCTGCTTCGCGCTCGATGCCGCGCTGCTGGCCATCTTCATCGCCCGCATCAACCGCAACCTGCGCGCGCGCGACGCCCGCCTCGCCGGCCTGCGCCAGCGCGCCGCCGAGGAGGAGCACATCGTGCGCATGGGCCTGCTGGCCACCGGCGCCGCGCACGAGCTCGGCACGCCGCTGGCCACGCTGGCGGTGATCCTGGGCGACTGGCAGCGTATGCAGCCCTTCGCCGCCGAGCCCGAGCTGCGGCAGGAGATCGAGGAGATGCAGGCCCAGGTGGCCCGCTGCAAGGCCATCGTCAGCGGCATCCTGCTGTCGGCCGGCGAGGCGCGCGGCGAGGCGCCGGCGCACACCACCGTCAATGCCTTCCTCGACGAGCTGGTGGCCGAATGGCGCGCCACGCGTTCGGCCGATGCGCTGGCCTATTCCAACGTGTTCGGCGACGATGTGGCCATCGTGTCCGATTCGGCCTTGAAGCAGACGCTCTACAACGTGCTCGATAACGCGCTGGAGGCCTCGCCCCGCTGGGTCGGCCTCGAGGCCGCGCGCCAAGGCGAGTGGCTGCGCCTGACCGTGAACGACGCCGGCCCGGGCTTCGCCCCCGAGATGCTGGCGCAGCTCGGCAAGCCCTACCAGTCGAGCAAGGGCCGGCCCGGCGGCGGGCTGGGCCTGTTCCTGGTCGTCAACGTCGCGCGCACGCTGGGCGGCAGCGTGTCGGCCCAGAACCGCCCCGAAGGCGGCGCGGCCGTGACCCTGCGCCTGCCGCTGGCCGCACTGACCGTCGAGGAGATGCCGCGCCATGGAAGCTGAGCAACGGCTGCTGCTGATCGTCGAGGACGACGCCGCCTTCGCGCGCACCCTGTGCCGCTCCTTCGAGCGCCGCGGCTACCAGGTGCTCGTGGCCACCAGCGCCGAGCAGGTGACGGCACTGCTGCAGGACCATTCACCCGGCTATGCGGTGGTGGACCTCAAGCTGGCCGGCGGCGCCTCGGGCCTGGCCTGCGTGCAGATGCTCCACCAGCACGACGCCACGATGCTCATCGTGGTGCTTACCGGCTACGCCAGCATCGCCACCGCCGTCGAGGCCATCAAGCTGGGCGCCTGCCACTACCTGGCCAAGCCCTCCAACACCGACGACATCGAGGCCGCCTTCGGCCGCGCCCAGGGCGATGCCGAGGTCGCGCTGACCGAGCGCTCCACCTCGATCAAGACGCTGGAATGGGAACGCATCCACGAGGTGCTGGCCGAGACCGGCTTCAACATCTCCGAGGCAGCACGGCGCCTGGGCATGCACCGGCGAACGCTGGCGCGGAAGCTGGGGAAGCAGCGGGTCAAGTAAGCCGCTGCATCCTTGAGCGGCGCTTCGGCGCAGGGTCAATCAGTCTCGGTGTCTTCCAGCGTCGAGAACAGCACCTGGAAGATTTCCCGCGTCGAGATGGAGCCGTCCGCGTCCTTCTCGACCAGCAGCAGCTGCTGCGCCTCCGGCAGGCCGGCCGGGATCACCATCCGCCCGCCGGGCTTGAGCTGGTAGATGAGCGCCGGCGGGATCAGCTCCGGCGCCGCGGTGACGATCACCCGGTCGAAGGGCGCGTGCTCGGGCCAGCCATGGCAGCCGTTGCCGATCTTGACCTCGACATTGGCATAGCCTAGACGGGCCAGCCGCTGCCGCGCCTGCCGGGCCAGCTCCTCGATGAGCTCGACGCTGTAGACCTGCTGCGCGAGTTCCGACAGGATCGCAGACTGGTAGCCCAGGCCGGTGCCGATCTCCAGCACGGTGTCGGTCGGGCGCACGCGCAGCAGATCGGTCATCACGGCGACGATGAAGGGCTGCGAGATGGTCTTGCCGTAGCCGATCGGCAGCGGTGTGTCGACGTAGGCATAGGGCCGCAGCTCGATCGGCACGAAGAGGTGGCGCGGCACCTTGCCCAGCGCGGCCATCACCCGCGCGTCGAGCGCCGCCTTGCCCAGGTGCATGGTCGAGAAAATCGTCTTGGCAGCGATCTCCGCGAGCATGCGCTGGTGCAGTGTCGTGAAATCCGGTTCGCTCATGGTGCCTCCTCGAGGCGATGCCGACGTTCGGATCGTACGCTTGCGCGCAGCCACAAGACAGCGGGGGACACCTCCCCTTCGGAGGGGATGCCGGGGCGCCCGGCCCGGCGATATCGTCCGTCCGGCTGTCACACGGAGGCGCGGCGCGACCCTTGCATCCGACGCGGGCCGCGCACGACAATCCGACTCACTTCATGGCCTCGCTTGGCGTGCCGCGGCGCGTCGCGCGGCCGCCCACAGGGAGGCAGCATGCGAGCAGAACTGGTGATCAAGGGCAAGAGCTTGACGGGCTCGAGCGACCTGACGCTCCTGGCACCGATCAAGCCGGGCCTGGTGCCCTCGCTGGACGCCGTCACCTACAAGACGCGCGCCAAGCGCCTGCTCAAGACGCTGCAGGGCGGCCGCGCTTCGCTGCACGAGCACACGCTGCTGCGCCCGATCTCCGACGCGGTGGAGCGCGTGGCCAAGATCCATTCCTTCCGCGTGGCGGTGCTCGAGCCGGAAGACAAGATCCTGCTGGCCGTCACATTCGACGGCACCTGGGAGGCCTACATCCGCGTGCTGTGGCAGAAGGTCGGAACCCTGCTGGACGTGATTTTCTGCAACTCCGACGGCTACGTGGTCTCGCACGACGCGGGCTTCGACGCCTGGGCGGGCTGGGTGCGCAAGGTGCAGGTCGAGACCGCCTTCTACTACAACACGCACGGGCTGACGGTCGAGGACGCGCGCTACCTGCGGGACGAGGAGCGCTTGCATCGCCAGCCGCCGGCGCCCTCTGCGCCGGACGCGCAGGCGGCCGAGGGGCTCGCGGCGACGCGCCTGCGCGTGCGCACGCCCGAGGAGATCGCCTGGGAGGCCGCGAGCGCAAGCCCCGGGCACGCGCTCGATGCCAGCCGCCAGGCGCTGCAATCGCTAGCCGTGCTGTTCCGGCTCACCGACCTGTACCTGCCCGGCACGGGCGACGGCCGGGTCCTGCAGCGGGCCGGGCGCGACATCCTGCGCGAGTTCGTGTCGCTCATGGAGGACGGCGACCTGCCGCCCGAGCTGAAGCAGGCGATGCGCGTGCGCTTCGATCGCCAGCTGCGCTGGCTGCTGCCTCAGGACGAGCCCGAGGTGACCCGGCCGCGCGAGGTGCCCAGGCTGCCGCCGAAGGCCGTGGTGGACGACCCCGGCGACGTGCAGGGCGGCATCCTGCGGCCCTACGAGAGCATCACGCACGGCTGCCTGCTGCTGGTCGCCTTCGACGCGCGCGGCGCCGGCGCGGGCCTGCTGGACGAGCTGCGCAAGTCGCTGACGACCGCCACCGGCCAGCCGCCGGCGGGCCAGCCGATCGTCAATGTCGCACTCACTTACGAGGGCCTTCGCTTCCTCGGCATGCCGGAGGAGCAGCTGGCCTGGTTCCCGCAGGAATTCCGCGAGGGCATGGAGGCGCGGGCCAGCATGCTCGGGGACTTCCGCGCCAACCATCCGCGCCGCTGGCGACTGCCGCAGCGCTTCGTCCAGGCCAGCGCGTCGGAGCACGACACCGCCGTCGAGCTCGCAGCCGTCCACCTCGTGATCCAGCTGCGCATCGGCGCGCCGGGCAACGACGTGAGCGATCCTGCGGACCGGAACCACCCCTTGCACGGAACGATCGGGAAGCTCTTCGGCAACCCGGGCCTGGGCGGCACGCGTCCCGGCGTACGGCTGCTGGCGATCGAGCCGCTGCGCCGCTACCTCAACGACAAGGAGCGCATCCAGGAGCATTTCGGCTTTGCCGATGGCGACGGCCAGCCGGTGCTCGACGCCGTGCCCGAAGGCGCCGTGTACCGCAACCAGGTGCACCTGGGCGAGCTGCTGCTCGGCTACCCGAACGAGGCAGACCCTGCCCCGCAGGGAGACAGCGACGCGGAGCGCGAGCGCATTCGCTTCTTCCACAACGGCAGCTTCCTGGTCGTGCGCAAGCTGCGGCAGGACGTGGCCGCACTCTACGAAACCGTGCGACAGGCCAGCCGTGACACCGGGCTCGACGAGGACCTGATCTTCGCGAAGCTGATGGGCCGGCACCGGGACGGCCGGCCGCTGGTCGATGCCACGGCGATCAACGACTTCGACTACCACGCGGACGGCGAGGGCAAGGTCTGCCCCTTCCACGCGCACATCCGCCGCGCCAACCCCCGGCAGGACGAAACCGCCCAGGGGCCGCAGGACCCGCCGGGGCGCCGACGCCCGCGGCTGATGCGCCGGAGCATGTCCTACGGGCCGCGCTATGCGTTTCCGGAGGTGGTTCCCGAGGGCGGCTACGTGGACGACGGCCAGGAGCGGGGCCTGATGTTCATGGCCTACAACGCCAGCATCAGCGAGCAGTTCGAGGTGATCCAGCGCTGGCTGGTCGGCGGCAACAGCGCCGGCGGCTTCTCGGGCCAGAGCGATTCGCTGCTCGGCGTGCCCGAGGTGGGCGAGAACCGCAGCTTCCGCTTCGAGCATCCGGTCGACGGCGTGCCGCGCAGCCATCGCATCGCGCTGGACACGGCGCCTGGCGTCGACGAGGAGCCCCGGTCCCGGCCCTACGTGCGCGTGGAATGGGGCGCCTACCTGTTCACGCCTTCGGTGCACGCGCTGCAACAGCTGATCCACCTGGCCGCGCTCGGCCCGCGTCCACTGCCCGTCTGGTCGGCCGACGAAGGCGAGCAGCGCATCCAGGCGCTGCTTCGGCTCGAAGGGGCGCCCTGCCCCGCGCCGGCGATCCGGGCCTGGAAGAGCGCGCTCGAGGACCCGGAGGCGCAGGAGAAGTTCATCAGCGCCGGCATCTGGGCTGCCATCCGCGAGCATCACGGCGGCGTGCTGCGCACGGCCTACGGCGTGCTGGTCGCCGATCGCGAGCGCGTGCTGGAAGTGCTGGGCGACGACCTGCACTACACGGTGGCGGGCTACCGGGAACGGATGGACGGATCGATCCGGCAGATCTACCTGGGCCTGGACCGCGACGGCAGCGGCGAGTACGAGCGGCAGTCGAGGGAAGTCAACAAGGCGATCGGCCGCATCGACGAAGAGAGCGCCTTCCGGTCGGCCTTCGCCTTCACCACGGAGGTGCTGGACCAGTTCATCGAGGTCGAGAAGGGCATCGCCCCGCTGCTGGGGCGAAAGCGCTGGGAACTCAATCTCGACGCCAAGGAGGTCAGCGACAAGGTGCTGGCGCAGCTGTGCCAGGAATGGTTCGGCCTGCCCGAAGCGCCCGCGCCCGGCGAGCAGGCGCCCGCCCTGGTGCCCGGCAGCTGGCGCTGGGACTGGAAGGAAGGCGAGCCCGCGATCTATCCCGCCCAGTTCACCGCACCCTCGCGCTACATCTTCCAGCCCCGTCCCAACGAGGACGTGAAGGCCTATGGCGAGCGCTACGGCGAGGCGCTCACCGCAGCGCTCCACGCTTTCATCCGGCCGTTCCAGAAGAGCAAGTCCGTGCCGAAGACGCCGCAGGGCGAGGACGCGGTGCTGGCGTCCGCCATCCTCCGCGCCTTCCCCGACGCCAAGGGAGAGGACGATTTCGTGGCACGCACCTTTGTCGGCGCGCTCATGGGCTTCCTGCCCACCGTGGACGGCAACCTGCGCCTGTCGCTCAACGAGTGGCTGCGCGACAGCACCTTCTGGTCGCTGCGCGCGGCCTGGGCGCAGAGCCGGGAGGCGGACCCCTACGAAAGGGCGAAGGCGCTGCTCGAAGGCCCGCTGAAGGAAGTGATGCAGCTGCGGCCTTCGCCCGAACTCGTCTGGCGGCGCGTCAAGGGCGAGAGCGTCCAGCTCGGCCACGAAACGCTCGCCGAGGGCGAGACCGTGGTCCTGTCGCTGGTCTCGGCGACGCAGCAGAACCTGCGCGAAGACAAGCTCGACGTGACGCCGATCTTCGGCGGCAGGCGCACCCAGGACGGCCCGCACCCTGCGCATGCCTGCCCGGGCTACCAGGCGGGCATGGGCGTGCTGCTGGGCATCCTGGCCGGCCTGGTGGACGAGAAGGAACGGATGCGGCCCAGCCCGGCGCCGCTGGCTTTCACCTTCGAGGGCCGCCTCGGCGGCTGAGCACAGCGCAGCCACGGCTGCCAAGGAGCGGGACATGGGCACCTATGACAAGGACCAGCCGGCCATCGAACGCGGCCGCCGGCTCGGCGATTTCCTGGTGGAGGGGCAGCGCAGGCGCGTGGCGCGCGGCGCGGGCTTCGCGCCCCTGGCCGCGGCGCAAAAGATGCTGCTCGCCATCGGTGACTCGTGGTTCTCCTATTGGCCGCGGGGCGACGTGCTCGACGTGCTGGAGCGCAAGTTCCACTACACGGTGGATTCGCGCGCCCGAGCCGGCAGCACGCTCGCGGAGATGATCTTCGAGGTGCCGCCAGGCGACGAGCTCCCCGACCTGGACGACACGACCCAGGGCGAGCAGCTGCAATGGCTGACCACGCGCATCGAGGGCCTGACCCCGGCCGACAAGAGCAGTCTGAAGGCGATCCTGCTCTCGGGCGGGGGCAACGACGTGGTGGGCGACAAGCAGACGCTCAAGTCGCTGGTGCATCCGGCCGCGGAGGGCCACGCTCAGCCGGTCAAGGAGGAGATGCTCCTGAAGATCGTCGACGGGCGGCTGCGCGAGCTGTTGACGGTCATGCTGTCGGCCATCACCACCGTCAGTGTCGCCTCGGTCGGGCGCAAGGTGCCGATCCTGATCCACGGCTACGACTACCCGGTGCCCGACGGCCGCGGCGTCTTCCTCAACGTGTGGCTGAAGCCGGGCCTCGTCGAGCTCGGCTACGACGTGCTGGAGGATCGAAGGAAGATCCTGAGGACGCTGATCGACCGGCTCAACGCCATGCAGATTGCGCTGGTGCAGCATCCGGAGTTCCAGCACGTGGTGCATGCGAACCTGCGCGGCACGCTGTCGACGCTGGATGCGGACTATCAGCAGTTCTGGCAGAACGAGCTGCACCCCACGATCCCGACCGGCTTCGGGCTGGTGGCGGACAAAGTGGCGGCGAAGATCCCGGCCTGAGTCATCGCCGCGAAAGAAGTCGGGAACGGCCGACTTCAGCAGCCGGCATTCAGGCGCGTGCCTAGACCCGGAGCATGTCGCGCGTGCGCTCGGCACGCTCCAGATGCCAGCGCATGTCCATGGCTTCGAAGGCGGTGCAAGCGGCATCGAGCAGCCGCTGCGCCTCGCCGACGTGGCCCCGGCCTACCTCGATCTGCGCCCGGCACAGCTGCGTCGCGGCCGCCTCGTGCGCCGAGCCGCGCGCCTGTGCCGAGCGCTCGGCGCAGGCGAGGTAGTGCTCGGCGCGCACGAAGTCGTTGAGCTTGGCGGCAGCGCGGGCCAGCGCGCGGCATCCGAGGGCCTCGCCGATGCGATCGTGCTGGCGCACCCGCATGAAGAGCCGCGCCGCATGGTGCCTCGCCTCCTCGGTGCGGCCGTTGGCGACCGCGCCGTCGACCATCCAGCCGTGGTTGAGCGAGGTGGCGAGCGCGCCCTTGCGCGCCTCGATCCACGCGGTGGCATCCCGCACCGCCTGCAAGGCCTGCGGATCGCGCGTCAGGGTCCACTGCGCATACCCGGCCAGCGCGCGGCCCATGGCGAGCTGCTGGCGGCTCTTCACATGCTCGGCAATCTCCGACGCGCGCTCGGCCACACGCAGCGCCTCTTCCCAGCGCCCCTGCCACTGGTAGACGACGCTGATCCAGTGGCGCACCGAGGCCGAGACCTGGTGCAGCGAATCGCCCACCAGCAGCAAGGCCTCTGCGAAGCACTCGTCGGCCTGCGCGAAGCGGCCCTGGTCGCCAAGCAGGTAACCCTTGCAGGCCAGGGCATAGGCCGAGCCGACGGCCAGGCTGCTGCCGGGCCGGCTCTGGCGCCGCTTGCTGTCCACTGCCGAGTCCAGCAGCACCAGCGCCCGGCCGTAGTCGCCGGCGGCCAGCAGTGCCTGGCCCAGCGTGGCACGCACCTGCGCGGCGAGGCGCGCATCGCCGATCTGCGTGGCGAGATCCAGCGCCGCTTCGCCGTGCGCGATCGCGGCCTTGGACATGCCCTTGGCGTAGCAGATGTAGCCGAGCCAGTAGGACGCCCGGGCGATCGCGTCCATGCTGGCGCTCTGGCGCGCCAGCATCAGGCCGCGCTCGAAGATCGCCACGCCGTCGGCCAGTCCCAGCGGATCGAAGACACAGGCCATGCCCAGCTTCTGCGCGATCGCGCACCAGCGCAGCGCCAGCTCGCGCGAGGGTGGGCCCAGCTCGTCGAGGGCCTTGAGTGCGGCGGAGTACTGGGCCCGGGCGCGGTCCAGCGCCGAGGCGGCCATGGCCTTGTCGCCGGCCAGCTCCGCGTAGCGTGCCGCCGGCTCGGCCAGCGCGGCAGCGGCGCAGTGGTAGGCCAGGGCTTCGTAGAGCTCTTCCTGGGCCGCGCCCTCGCCGCGGCCCTCGAGCACCTGCGCGATGCGGCGATGCATCTCGCGGCGCCGGTGCAGGCCGACGGCCTCGTAGATCACGTCGCGGGTGATGCCGTGCTTGAAGCGCAGCGTCCCCGGCTGCTCGCCCGCGAAGAGGAAATCCTGCTCGGCCAGCGCAATGACCAGCGGATCGTCCGCGCCGTGCCCGGTGAGCTGTTCCAGCAGCCAGGCCGGAAAAACGCCGCCGATGACGGCGGCAGCGCGCAGCACTTCGGCCTGCGCGGGCGGCAGGCGCTCGACGCGCGATTCGATCAGGGCGGTGAGCCAGGCCGCGCTGCCCAGGCGGAGCTCGCGCAGCCACTGCCCGCCTTGCGCAGAGGCCGAATGGCACAGCTCCTCGATGAACAGCGGGATGCCGCCGGCGTAGCGCTGGATCTCGGCCACCACGAAGGGATCGGCCCCGGGCAGCAGGTGGCGGGTCGCCCGGGCGGCCTCGTCGTCGTCCAGCGGCTGCAGCTCGAGCGTGGTGACGGGCGCAAGGAAGAGGCTCTCGCCGATCGCCGCCCGCGTCGCGGCGACGACGAAGATCGGAGCCTTCAGCGACAGCACCGCGTCGAGTGCCTGCTGGCTCGCCTCGTCCGCCCATTGCCAGTCGTCGACGATCAGCATCAGCGGTTGACGGGCCGCGAGCTGCTCGAACAGGCTTCGCAGCGTCGGCACCGTCGCGCCGGGGCTGAGCTGGCGCGCCTCTTCGCGTGGCGCCACCAGCAGCCGCACCTGGGCCAGCACAGCGGCGGCGCCCTCCTCCTGCTCCAGCGCGGCCAGCAGCGGATGCGCCTGCGCGGGCTCGGCCGGCAGGCCCGCCGACCGGCCGAACAGCGCGCGCAGCATCTGCAGGAAGGGCTGCAGGGGCTCCGCGAGGTAGGTGCCGCAGTAGCCCTGGAGGACGAGGCATTCGCCGGCGGCGGCGTGGCGGCGCAGCTCGTCGACCAGGCGCGTCTTGCCGACGCCCGGGCCGCCCGACACGGCGACGCACTGCGGGACGCCGGCGATCGCCATGCGCAGGCGATCGCGCAGCAGCCGCAGGGCCGGCTCGCGGCCGACGAAGGGACAAAGGCTGCGCCGCTCCATCGCCTCCAGGCGCGTCGGCGCCGGCGCACGGCCAAGCACCCGGCGCACCGCCAGCGGCGGCGTGCGGCCCTTCAGCTGTACCAGCGCGGGTTCGCTGGAGGTGAAGAACTGGGCATGCGGCCCGAGGGTCTCCTCGCTCACGCAGATGTCGTCGCGCTCGGCGAGGTCCGACAGGCGCGCGGCGATGTTCGGCACGTTGCCCAGCAGCTCGAAGCGCCCGCGCTCCACGTCGCCGTCCGAAATGAGCACAAGCCCGGCGTGGATGCCGGAATGCAGCGTCAACGCGCCAGCCGGGAATCCGGCGCCCGCGACGGCGAGCCGGCTCACCGCCGCATGCAGCTCGAGCGCGGCCTCGGTGGCGCGGCGCCCGTCGTCCTCGCGCGTCTCCGGATAGCCGAAGAAGGCCAGCACGCCGTCGCCCTGGATGCGGGCGATGTTGCCGCCGTGGCGCGGGATGATCTCGCGGCAGAGCACACGCAGCTGCGCGAGCATGTCGGCGTAGAGCTCCGACTCCATCAGCTCGCCGAGGCGGGTGGACTCGGAGAGGTCCGAAAAGAGGATGGTCAGGTACCGGCGCCGCCCGGAGGCGTCGTCGATCGCGTCATCTGCAGCAGCTGTTTCTTCTTCGGAGGGGCGGGGCATTTTGGAACGCTGGGGCTACACGGTCCGCTCCCCGGCCGGGGCGCCAGGGCCGAATACTTTGGTAGTCTAGGTCCTACAGCAACAAATGGAAGCATCCAGGTGTCCCGCAAAGGCGCGAGTGCCCGCGCTGCACCTGTTTGGCGCTCGCGTGTCACAGGCCGCGGCTGCCACGCACCCGGCCTCTGGCACAGCAGGTCTTCATGAGGATCGGGCCACGGGCGGTCTGCCACTCGTCACGGCCGGGAAGAGCGTGCTGCTCGAGCTGCGGCGGGTCGTCAAACGTTCTCGTCGAGCCACAACCTGAATGCGGTCAGTGCGCTCGACTCACGTCGATCAGCCGGCCAGACAAAATAGTAGGTGTGCGCCGCGCGATCGAGTATGAAGTCAAAAGGGGCGACCAACGACCCGGAAGCGAGTTCGCGCTCTACAAATGCCTTCTGCGCCATCGCAACGCCATGGCCCTCGGCCGCCGCCTGGTAGGCCAGCAGAGACGTCTCGTACTTCATGCCACGGTACCCGTTGACGCCACTCGCGTTCTGCGCCTTCAACCACAGGTTCCAGTCGTCCGGGCGTGCCATCGAATGGAGCAGGGTTTCGTGCTCAAGGTCGGCTGGAGAATGCAGGCGCAGGGCCAGATCTTTGCCGGGCGCGGCAACAGCAATCAGTTCATTTGCCACAAGTCGCAGGACTCGCGTTCCGGGCCACTTGCCATCGCCGAGTTGCACTCCCGCTTCGATGTCCTCCTGGTCAAAGCGCAATGGAGCCGGAGAGGTAGCAAGTTGGACGTCGATATCTGGGTGCGCTCGATGAAACGAGGCGAGGCGCGGGATAAGCCATTTGACAGCGAATGTCGCCGGCGAGCGCATCCTGAGCGTATGACGTCGGTAGCTGCCGCCCATCGCTGCGTTCGTGGCCTCGCGCAAAGTAGCAAATACCGGCATGACGTCAGAGAGGAATCGAGCGCCTGCAACGGTCAATTCCAGCCCGCCAGGGACGCGCTTTACCAGCTTGAATCCAAGAAAGGCTTCTAGCGCCTTGACCTGCCGGCTGACAGCCGCGGACGTGACACATAGCTCGGCAGCAGCGTGCGAGACGCTCAGCAATCGCCCTGTTGCCTCGAAGCATTTCAGCGGGTTGAGAGGCGGGAGCGGATGCATGCGCTTCAGCATTGCACCGAGTTTACAAAAAGTCAATTGTGAGTGAAAGAATGTCGATTGCCGCACCCTGGCGGGCCTCTTAAGCTCAATCCTCAGCAGGCTCGGTGACCACTCAAAGCCCAGCCTGCCCAGATTGAAAACACGGGCAGCCGCCCGGGATATGCAAGAGGCAAAAGAATGCTGAGAGACACGCTCCAGGGTATCCGTGCCATTGATTTCTCCCACGTTGTGGCGGGACCCGTGTGCGGGATGATGCTTGGCGATCTGGGTGCCGACGTGGTCAAGGTCGAGTCACTGAGCGGCGAACTCGGGCGTGCCATCGGCCCGCCATGGGTCAACGGCGAAAGCGTGGCATCCCTGAGCGTGAATCGCAACAAGCGTGGATTGGCCATTGACCTGCGGGATGGTGCCGCACGGGCAGCCGTGATGAAGATGGCCTGCGGTGCCGACGTGATCCTGGAGAGTTTCAGGCCGGGCGTCATGCAGCGGTTAGGGCTTGACTATGCGGCGGTTCACAAGCTCAACCCGCGTGTTGTGTACTGCTCGATATCCGCATATGGGCAAACGGGGCCGCAGCGAAGAATGCCAGGTGTTGACGGCGTCATCCAGGCTGTCTCCGGACTCATGAGCACGTTGGGCCCGCCCGGTTCTGCACCTTCGAAAGTTCCGGTCCCCATCGCCGACATGGCAACGGGCTACCTCGCGACGATTGCGATTCTTGCTGCGCTCCGCCGCGCTGAGCAAACGGGCCGAGGGCAGCACATAGACGTCAACCTGTACAACTCGACCCTCATGCTGCAGCAGGTGGGTTTGGCATTCTTTCTTGCGAGCGGCGAGGAGCCGGTCAAAAGCGGCAGTGCTGCGCCCTATGCTTCACCCAATGAAGCCTTTCCAACGCAGGACGGTTGGGTCATGGTGGCCGCATACCAACCTGAGCGATGGAGCCGTCTGTGTGAGTTGCTGCAGCGACCAGAACTGAAGGACGATCCCCGCTTCGCGAGCAACTCTGAACGCGTGCGCAACCGCGTCGCGCTCAACGAACTGCTGGCGGAATCGTTCAAGACGCAGACCACCAGCGTCTGGATGCAGCAGCTCGAGGCAGGAGACATCCTCTGCGCGCCGATTGCGAGCTACGGCGACGTAACCAGGTCTCTTCAGTATCTTCACAGCGGCGTCGAGACAAGCGTTTCACATCCTGTGGCGGGAATCGTCCGGATGCCCGGCTTTGCGCTCGGCGGCGCCGATTCGAGCACTGCGCCTCACAGGCCTCCTCCAATGGTGGGGGAACACTCCGGCGAAGTGTTGATGGAGTACGGCCTCACCCAGGCCGAGGTTTCCAGCCTTGTGGCGCGAGGAATGGTCGGCACGGCTTCCCATCTTCCGCTTGGACAGGACACAAGCAAAGTTCCCAATCACCAAACTTCGGCAACGGCCTGACAACACAATGAATGAAGACACACTCGATGCACCACTCGTACGCACCGAACGCGCCGGTCGCGTGCTCAATGTGGTGCTGGATGCGCCGGCGCAGGGAAATGCGCTGACGGTCGACATGACCGAGCAGCTCGCTGACATTCTCGAAGAGGCGGCGCTCAGTGAGGGTGTTCACTGCTTGGTCCTTCGCAGCTCGGGCAAGCACTTCTGCACGGGCGGCAACGTCAAGGACATGCAAGAGGGCACCGACTTGATGGCGGGCTCCGTAGCCGATGTCCGCACCCGACTGCAGCACACCCTTCATCGACTGACACGAGTCTTGGCAACCATCGAGATTCCGACGATTGCGGAGGTCAACGGAATGGCCATCGGTGCTGGCTGTGATCTCGCATTGATGTGCGACATCCGCATTGCAGGTGAGCGAGCCCAGTTCGCAGAGAGTTTCCTCCGCCTGGGCCTGGTGTCCGGCATCGGAGGCGCCTGGTTTCTGACGCGCCTGGTCGGCCCCGCGAAGGCGATGGAGATGACTTTGACGAGCGAGTTCATGGATGCCCACGGCGCCCTCGCTCACGGGATCGTTTCTCGTGTCGTGCCCCAGCAGGAACTGGCGTCCGAAACGGCAAGGCTTGCTGCGAAGGTCGCGTCAGCGCCGCCGCTTGCGCTTCGTATGGCCAAGCGGCTCGTGCGCGAGTCCGCCCGAAGCGAACTTTCCACCGCCCTGGAAATGGCGGCATCGATGCAAGCCATTCTGCTGTGCGGCGACGAACACAAGGCGACCGTCACTGCGTTCCTCGGGGGCAGTCAATGACTGTCACACGCCAGGCCTTCGAACTATCGACACCAACAGTGGAGACAACCTTGAAGATGAATAGAAGAGCGGCAATCGCCTTGGCATGCGCAATCTGCGCGGCTCCCGCTGCGGCACAGATGCCGCGCTTTCCCGAAAAGCCGGTCACCTTCATAGTACCGTTCGCCGCCGGCAGCGCGACCGACCAACTCGCGCGTGCCTTGGGGGTTTCGTTCACCGAGAAAACGGGACAGCCCGTGGTGGTCGACAACCGGGGCGGCGCCGGCGGCCTCATTGCCGCGCAAGCCGTTGCGCGTGCGGCGGCTGATGGATATACGGTGCTGATCACGACCAATACGACACAGGTCGCCAACCCTTACCTGTACCGCAAGCTTCCGTACGACCCGGTGGGCGACTTTGCACCGGTCACGGGACTCGGACGAGGAGGCCAGGTGCTGGTTGTTCCCGCTTCGTCACCCTACGTATCGGTCAAAGATGTTCTTGCACAAGCGCGCGCCCAGCCTGGGAAGCTCTCGTTCGGCGCGGGCAACTCTTCGAGTCGTGTTGCGGGCGAGATGCTGAAGCAGCTGAGCAACACCGATATCCTGTACGTTCCGTACAAAAGCAACCCACAGGCATTGACCGACTTGCTTGGAGGGCAGATCGACCTCATGGTGATTGATACAGTCACCGGCATGCCGCAGATCGAGTCGGGCAAGCTCCGTGCGCTCGGAGCCTCCACACCGCGGCGCCTGGGCGTTCTGCCCAAAGTGCCGACGCTCGACGAAGCTGGAGTCAAGGGCTATGACATCGGGTATTGGTTCGCAGCGTACGTTCCTGCGAAGACGTCACCCACCGTCGTGGCACGCTTGCGCGGGCTGCTTGTCGACGCCGTCCAGAGCCCTCAGGCAAAGGCCTTCTTCGACAACACCGGGACCGAGCCGTGGACGACCACCTCTGACGAGCTGAGCCGTTTCCAGGCAGCCGACGCCAAGAAGTGGGAGAAGGTCATCAAGGCCGCCAACATTCAGCCTGAGTAGCCTGGCACCTGCGTCCTGAACCCCCGGCCAGGCCGAAGACCGCTCGGGCGATGAAACGCCAGCGCTCCGGGGGATCCGGTCGATCTCGTCACTCCCACTCGATCGTCGCCGGCGGCTTGCTCGACACGTCGTAGGTCACCCGGTTGATCCCGCGCACCTCGTTGATGATGCGGCCCGACACCTTCTTGAGCAGCGCATAGGGCAGCTCGGCCCAGTCGGCGGTCATGAAGTCGCTGGTCTGCACGGCGCGCAGCGCAACCACGTAGTCGTAAGTGCGGCCGTCGCCCATCACGCCCACGCTCTTGACCGGCAGGAAGACGGTGAAGGCCTGGCTGGTCAAGTCGTACCAGCTCTTGCCCGACGACGGGTCCTTGAAGTTGCGCAGCTCCTCGATGAAGATGGCATCGGCCCGGCGCAGCAGATCGGCGTATTCCTTCTTCACCTCGCCGAGGATGCGCACACCCAGGCCGGGGCCCGGGAAGGGATGGCGGTACACCATCTCGGGCGGAAGGCCCAGGGCCACGCCCAGCTCGCGAACCTCGTCCTTGAACAGGTCGCGCAGCGGCTCCAGCAGCTTCAGGCCCAGCTGCTCGGGCAGGCCGCCCACGTTGTGGTGGCTCTTGATGGTGACGGCCTTCTTGCTCTTGGCGCCGCCGGACTCGATCACATCGGGGTAGATGGTGCCCTGCGCCAGCCATTTCGCTCCCTTGGCCCCGGCGCTGGTGAGCTTGGCGGCCTCCTGCTTGAAGACAGTGACGAACTCGCCGCCGATGATCTTGCGCTTGGCTTCGGGGTCGCTGACGCCGGCCAGCTTGCCGAGGAAGAGCTCGCTCGCATCGACGCGGATCACCTTGGCGTGGAGCTTGCCGACGAACATGTCCATCACCATGTCGCCCTCGTCGAGGCGCAGCAGGCCGTGGTCGACGAACACGCAGGTGAGCTGGTCGCCAATGGCGCGATGGATGAGCGCCGCGGCCACAGACGAGTCGACGCCGCCGGACAGGCCGAGGATCACCTCTTCGTCACCCACCTGCTTGCGAATCGCCTCCACGGCCTCCGCGATGTGGTCGCGCATCACCCAGTCGGGCTTGACGCCGCAGATGCCGAGCACGAAGCGCTCGAGGATCGCCTTGCCCTGCTGCGTGTGCGTGACCTCGGGGTGGAACTGCAACGCATAGAAATGCCGTTCCTCGTCAGCCATGCCGGCGATGGGGCAGCTCTCGGTGGAGGCCATCAGCTTGAAGCCCGGCGGCAGCTCGGTGACCTTGTCGCCATGGCTCATCCAGACGTTGAGCATGCCGTGCCCTTCGTCGGTATTGAAATCGGCGATGTCGCGCAGGAGCTCGGTGTGGCCGCGCGCGCGCACCGCCGCGAAGCCGAACTCGCGCTTGTGCCCGCCTTCGACCTTGCCGCCGAGCTGGTGCGCCATGGTCTGCATGCCGTAGCAGATGCCCAGCACCGGCACGCCCAGCTCGAACACTGCCTGCGGTGCCTTGTCGGTCGTTTCCTCGTAGACGCTGGCATGGCTGCCGGAGAGGATCACGCCCTTGAGCGTGCCGTCCTTCGCGTACTCACGCACCCATTCGTCGCTGACGTCGCACGGATGGACTTCGGAGTAGACGTGCGCCTCGCGCACGCGCCGGGCGATCAGTTGCGTGACCTGGGACCCGAAGTCCAGGATGAGGATTTTCTGGTGTTGCATGGGCGAGTCTTATTCCGCCCGGTAGTTCGGCGCTTCCTTGGTGATCTGCACGTCGTGCACGTGGCTCTCGCGGATGCCGGCGGTGGTGATCTCGACGAACTCGGCCTTGGTCTTCATTTCTTCGATGGTGGCGCAGCCGCAGTAGCCCATGCTGGCGCGCAAGCCGCCGGACATCTGGTAGACGATCGAGACCATGGAGCCCTTGTAGGGCACGCGGCCTTCGATGCCCTCGGGCACCAGCTTGTCGGCGTTGGGGTTGCCGGTGCTCGATTCCTGGAAGTAGCGGTCGGCGCTGCCCTGCTGCATGGCGCCGATGGAGCCCATGCCGCGATAGCTCTTGTAGCTGCGGCCCTGGAACAGCACGATCTCGCCCGGCGCCTCTTCGGTGCCGGCGAACATGCCGCCCATCATCACGGTGCTGGCACCGGCCGCGATGGCCTTGGCGATGTCGCCCGAGTAGCGAATGCCGCCGTCGGCGATCAGCGGTATGCCGCTGCCTTGCAGCGCGGTCGCGACGTTGTCCACCGCCATGATCTGCGGCACGCCGACGCCTGCCACGATGCGCGTGGTGCAGATGGAGCCGGGGCCGATGCCGACCTTGACGGCATCGGCGCCCGCATCGGCCAGCGCGCGGGCGGCGTCGCCGGTGGCGATGTTGCCGCCGATCACATCGACCTGCGGGTAGTTCTTCTTGACCCAGCGCACGCGTTCGATCACCCCGGCGCTGTGGCCGTGGGCGGTGTCGACCACGATCGCATCGACCCCAGCCTTGACCAGCGCCTCGACGCGCTCCTCGGTGCCCTCGCCCACGCCCACTGCTGCGCCCACGCGCAGCCGGCCACTCGCGTCGCGCGCGGCATTGGGAAAGCTGGTCTGCTTGGTGATGTCCTTGACGGTAATCAGGCCCTTGAGCTCCCAGGAGTTGTTGATCACCAGCAGGCGCTCGAGCTTGTGCTTGTTGAGGAGCGCCTTCGCCTCGCTCAACGTGGTGCCGTCGGGCACGGTGATCAGCTTCTCGCGCGGCGTCATGATCTCGCTCACCGGCACGTCGTAGCGGCTCTCGAAGCGCAGGTCGCGGCCGGTCACGATGCCGACCACCTTGCCGCCGTCCACCACCGGGAAGCCCGAGATGCCCAGTTCTTCCGACAACTGCAACACCTGCAGAACGGTGTGGGTAGGCGTGATCACCACCGGGTCGCGCAACACGCCCGATTCGTAGCGCTTGACCTTGGCCACGTGAGCGGCCTGTTCGGCGGGAGTGAGGTTCTTGTGTACGATCCCGATGCCGCCCTCCTGTGCGATCGCGATCGCGAGGCGGGCTTCTGTCACGGTGTCCATCGCCGCGGAAACCAGCGGCATGTTCAGCGTGATATTGCGGGAGAGTTTGGTGGCGAGGGAGGTGTCCTTGGGCAGGACCTGGGAGAAGGCTGGCACCAGCAACACATCGTCGAAGGTGAGCGCTTTGCCGAGAAGGCGCATGGGTGAAGCTCCAAAAGACGGATTGTAACGATGGCGCCATGCCCGGCCGGCGTGCGGGCTCATCGCGGATGTTGGCCAAATGCCTCGCGAAGCGCGGAAACCGCGCTGGAAAAACGTTGCCAAACGTAAGTCGCGGCTAAACTGCCACCTCATGAAGCTCGCGCACCTGCTCGTACTCGGATCGGCCTGCCTCCTCGGAGCGACGGCCGTTCAGGCCCAATGGCAATGGGTCGACCAGAACAACAAGAAAGTCTTCAGCGACCAGGCACCGCCCCCCGACATTCCCGACAAGAACATCCTCCGCCGCCCCGGCCCCGCTTCCTCTCGACTCAGCTTCAGTCCCGCTCCCGCGGCTGCGCCGGACGCGGGCAGCGTCCAGGCTGCCGCCGCGCCGGCAGCCGCGCCGCGCCCCGCAGGCAGCCCCAAGCCCACGGGGGTGGACAAGGAACTCGAGGAAAAGACTCGCAAGGCAGAGGAAGCCGAGAAGGCCAAGCAGGCCGCGGAGGCGCAGAAGGTGGCCCAGGCCAAGACCGAAAACTGCAAGCGCGCACGCGAAGGCAAAGCCACGATGGACAGCGGCATCCGCGTCGCCCGCCTGAATGCCCAGGGCGAGCGCGAGATCATGGACGACAAGATGCGCGCCGCAGAGTCGCAGCGACTGCAGTCGATGATCGACAGCGACTGCAAGTAGTCGAACGGCTCAGTACCCCGCTTTGCCGCCCTTGCGCCGGCGTGCGAAGAGCCCCGTCCCCCTCGCCCCCTGTTGCCGGAAGCGCTCGCGTCGCGCGATCTTGGGATCGACCGTCAGCGGGCGGCACAGCTCGATGCGATCCAGCGCGTGCACCGGCTGCTCCCATTCCACGGCGCGGCCCCAGATGCCAGGCGTCATGGCCTGCCAGTCGAGCTGCGGGTAGCGCGCGGCCAGACTGCTCGCCTGCACCGCATCGCGCACGGTGGCGCCTTCGGCCACGCCGAGTTCCTCTTCGAACACCTCGCGCGGGGCCGGCGAATACACGACCGTCACCTGAAGCATCAGCTCTGGCCGTAGATGTGCTCGGCGCGCTTGACGAAGGCTTCGACCAGGTTGGAGGCGATCTTGTCGAACACCGGCCCGACCAGCGCCTGCAGCGCGAAGTTGCTGAAGCCGTAGCTGAGGTTCAGCTCGACGCGGCATGCGCGCTCGCCCTCCTCGCCCACCGGGGTGAATTTCCAGACGCCGTCGAGATTGGAAAAGGGGCCGTCGACCAGTCGCAGATGCACCTCGCGGCCCGGCACATGGGTGTTGCGGGTGGTGAAGCTGTGATGGAAGCCGCTGAAGGCCAAGCCGACCTCTGCCGTCATGCCCGCTTCGTCCTGCTCGATCACACGGGCCTTGTCGCACCAGGGGAGGAACTCGGGGTACTTCGCGACGTCGGTCACCAGGCTGTACATCTCCTCGGCGCTGTACCAGATCAGGATGGACTTGTGGACTGATTTCATGAAATCGAATGGGGGCGGCGTTCGATTGTATGAAGCCCGCCGCGCACCGATCCGCCACCTCACGCCAACCCGCTGCGACACGAGCCATCCTGCACCTCCACTCATTTCATAGAATCGCATCGGTGTGTGCGTTTGTCCGTTGTGTGGATGCCATGCGCCCCCACCTGACGAAGCCATGGCCACCAAAAAACAAGACACCTCTTCCCGGATCGCCGAAAACAAGAAGGCCGCGTACAACTATTTCTTCGAAGAGCGCTTCGAGGCCGGCATGGTGCTGGAAGGGTGGGAGGTCAAGTCGCTGCGCGAGGGCAAGGTGCAGCTGACCGATGGCTATGTCGTGATCCGAGACGGGGAGCTGTTCGTCATCGGATGCCAGATCAACCCGCTGAAATCCGCCTCCACGCACATCAACCCGGACTCGGTGCGCACCAAGAAGCTGTTGCTGCACAAGGAGCAGATCCGCCGCCTCGTGGGCAAGGTCGAGCAGAAAGGGTACACGCTGGTCCCGCTCAACCTGCACTGGAAAGCCGGCAAGGTGAAATGCGAGATCGCGCTGGCAAAGGGCAAGGCCGAGCATGACAAGCGCGACACCATCAAGGACCGCGAAGGCAAGCGCGAAGTCGAGCGCGCAATGAAGAGCCGCAACCGCTGAAGAGGACAACGAATGGCCGCCAGACCGCTCGACGCTCAGAGAACCAAGCCCCTCGAGGGCGGCCCCAGCTTCTCGCTGCGCAACCGCCTGCTGCGCGCGGCCTGGAACGTGAGCTGGGCGCTGCTGGCCTCCTGGACGCCGCCCCAGATGCGCTTCTGGCGCCGCTTCCTGCTCAAGCTCTTCGGCGCGAAGCTGGGCGAGGCCAGCGACGTGCGCGGCAGCGCGCGGGTCTGGTATCCGCCCCACCTCCACCTGGCAGATCGCGCCCTGCTGGCCGAGCGGGTCAACTGCTACAACATGGCGCCGATCACGCTGGGCCGCGCCGCGCTGGTGTCGCAGGGCGCGCATCTTTGCGCCGGCAGTCATGACATCGCGTCGGCCACATTCCAGTTGACGGCCAGCCCGATCGTCATCGGCGCCGGGGCCTGGATTGCGGCCGAGGCCTTCGTCGGTCCCGGCGTGGAAGTGGGTGAAGGCGCGGTGCTGGGCGCGCGCGGCGTGGCCTTCCGTTCGCTCGACGCCTGGACCGTCTACGGAGGGAACCCGGCCAAGGCGATCAAGCCGCGGGTGCTGCGAGGCGCCGAGCACGGCTGATGTTTATTTCGCGGCGCAGGGAATAAGCTGCGTTCTCCCGGCGTTCATGCAGCAATGGATTCCCGCGCACTCATCGACCATATCCCCAGCCTCAGGCGCTATGCACGCGCGCTGACCGGCGACGCCTGGGCGGCCGATGACCTGGTCCAGGACACGCTGGAACGTGCCTGCCGCAAGTGGCAGCTATGGATCGTCGGCAGCGACTTGCGGGCCTGGCTGTTCACCATCATGCACAACGTGTTTGCCAGCCAGGTCCGGCGCGCGCCGCCGCGCGCCACGGTCGACGTCGACGAGATTGCCGCGCAACTGCCCAGCGCGGCGGGCGCGCGCGACCGCGCCATAGACCTGCAGCGCTGCCTGCTCCTCCTGCCCGAGGAGCAGCGCGCCGCGCTGCTGCTGGTGGCGCTCGAAGACATGTCCTACGCCCAGCTGTCCAGGGTGCTGAACGTTCCGCTCGGCACCGTCATGTCGCGCCTGGCGCGGGCGCGCGTGCGCCTGCAGGAACTGATGGAGGGCGCCCCGCCGCCGGCAGCCAGCCGCCCCGGGCTGCGCCGCCTCAAGTGAAGCGCATTGCCATGAAGCCGACTCCCTCGTCGCCCCCCGACACCGACCAGCCCGCCTGGCGGGCCCAGCGCGACGCGCTGCGCCGGCTGCACGGCGAGGTGCTGGACGAGCCCATCCCGCCTTCCCTGCTGGCGGCCGCGGAAATGGTTGCGGCGCGCCAGGACCAGCATGCGCGCTGGATCCGCTGGAGCGGCATCGCGGCTGGGCTGCTGGTCGCCTTTGGCGCCGGCTGGCTGGGCAGCCTGGAATGGACAACCCAGCGCCAGGCCTTGCTGGCCAAGGCACCGCCGACGCGCGAGTTCGTACATGCCGCTGCGGTCGCCCACCGGGTCTACACGCCCGAGACGCGCCACCCCGTGGAGGTTGCCGCCGCCGAGCAGCAGCATCTGGTGCAATGGCTGTCGAAGCGGCTGGACAAGCCGCTCAAGGTGCCAGACCTGTCGGCCCAGGGCTACGCGCTCGTCGGCGGTCGTCTGCTGCCCGGCAGCCCGGGTGCGCGGGCACAGTTCATGTTCGAGCGCGGCGACGGCGAGCGCCTGACGCTCTACATCGGCAGCGTGGAGGCGGCTGCTGCGCAACCGCCGCAGCCGGGAGAAACAGCCTTCCGCTACTCGGCCGAGGGGCCGGTATCGAGCTTCTACTGGGTCGACCAGGGCTTCGGCTATGCGCTGACCGGCAATCTGCCGCGCGAGGTGCTGCTGACCCTGGCCGGCGCGGTGTACCGCCAGCTTTGATGGAAGGCCCGGACGCCAGCTGCGTCGGCCTGTTTGGTGTGTTTGTTCAACAAGGAGAAAACTTCATCATGAAACTGCTCAGCGCCTCGATTCTCGCGGTTGCCCTGCTCGCCGGCTGCGGCGGCATGTCCAGGACGGCCTCGGTGCCGGACACTCCGACCCGCACTGCCGACGGCGTGCTGATCGGGCCGACCGGCATGACGCTCTACACCTTCGACCGCGATGCCGCCGGCAGCGGCAAGTCGGCCTGCAACGGACCCTGCGCGACCAACTGGCCGCCCCTGCTGGCAGCCGACACGGCCAAGCCCATGGGCGCCTACACCATCGTCATGCGCGACGACGGCAAGCGCCAATGGGCCTACAAGGGCTGGCCGCTCTACTACTGGACCAAGGACGCGAAGGCCGGCGACAAGACGGGTGACGGCGTCAACAACGTCTGGAAGGTCGCGCGGCCCTGATCGGTCTTGGGGCGCTGCGCTCAGCAGCGCCCCTTCTTGGCCTGCCCGGGCGGGCAGTGATAGCCGCCGTGGCGGTCGCCATCATCATGGCCGCGATCGCCATGATGGCCACGGGGCTCGTGGTGAGCATCGTCGCGGTCGCGCCGCTGGGCACGCCGCTCGGCGCGCCGCCAGTTGGGCTCGGCCCAGCGCCACCCTCCATCCGCACGCACCCAGCGTCCCGGCGCATAGACATACTCAGGCCTCGCGCGCTCCCAGTAGCCCGCGCGCCAGCCATAGGCGTTCTGTTGCCATTGCCAGTTCCCCGGCACCCAGACAAAGCCGGCGCGCGGCGCCGGCACGACCTCGTAGCGCGGCGCCGGCGGCGCGATCGTGATGAGGCCAGGCACGTTGATGTTGACCGAGACCTGTGCCGAGGCCCCGAAGGATGCCGCAGCCGCCACGGCGGCCAGCAGGAAGGCGGAAAGTCGCATCGCTATCTCCCTTATTGGATGGAAAGTCTTGAACGCGCCCGACCCGGGCGCGAAATCGGTGGAAGCACGGATGCTAGTGGGTTCCCGGAACGGGTAGGGCCGCCGCACGCCGGCCGCGCAGGCCGAGCCACTCGTTGACCACCAGGGCCCCGATCACGAGCGCGCCGCCCACCATGACGCTCGGCGCAGGCGCCTCGCCCGCGCCAACCCACGCCAGGGTGATGCCGAAGATGATCTCCAGCAGCGCCAGCAAGGCCACTTCGGGCGCCTTCAGGACCCGCGCGCAGAGCACCGAGAGCACGCACGGAATCGCGAGCTGGAACAAGCCAAGGAAGGCCAGCAATCCCACGTCATGCGCGCTGGCCTGGAAGGGCCAGGCAAGCGGCAGCGTCAGCAGCGAGGAGATCGCGGCGCCCACCAGCACCGAGGGCACCAGGTCCACGTCCTGCCCTTTCGCATGGGCATGCTGCACCACGGTCCAGTTGCAGGCGCCGGCGAGCGGCACGCACAGTGCCACCAGCGTGCCGGCCAGCACGCCCCCGCCGAGCTGGGTTCCGTACATCCAGCCGATGCCGACCCCGGCCACCACGATGGCGCCCCAGGTGCGCGCCGGCAGCCGCTGGCCGATGAAGATCCGGGCCGCGAGCGCCGTCAACAGCGGTCCGAGCGCCATCGTCACAAGCACATTGGCCACGCTCGTGAGCGTGAGCGCCACCATGAAGGCGGTGAACATCACGCACCAGCAGACGCCGGAGATCCAGAGCGCGCTGCCGCCCGTGCGGATCTTCGTGAGCACCGCCCGGCCCTGCCAGGCCGGCAGGATCACGAGCAGGGCCGCGAGGGTGAAGAAGCTGCGCCAGAAGGTGATCTCGAAGCTGCGCGCATGCTCGAGGTGGCGCGTGACCACGCCTGCCGTGGCCCACATCAGGGTCACGGCGACCATCAGCCAGACGGCGCGGCCGTGGGTCAGCACAGCCCTAGATCGCGGTCTCACGGCTGGCGCGCTTGCGCTCATGTTCCTTGAGGTGGCGCTTGCGCAGGCGCACGCTCTTGGGGGTGATCTCGACCAGCTCGTCGTCCTCGATGAACTCCACGCCGTATTCCAGCGTCAGGTCGATCGGCGGCGTGATCTTGATCGCGTCCTCCTTGCCCGAGACCCGGAAGTTGGTGAGCTGCTTGGTGCGCGTGGCGTTGACCACCAGGTCGTTGTCGCGGCTGTGGATGCCGACGATCATGCCTTCGTACACCGGGTCGTTCGCCCGCACGAACATGCGGCCGCGATCGTCCAGCTTGCCCAGCGCGTAGGTGAAGATCTCGCCGTCGTCCATGGAGATCAGCACCCCGTTCTTGCGGCTGCCGATTTCGCCCTTGTGCGGCTCGTAGCTGTCGAAGATGTTCGAGATCAGGCCAGAGCCGCGCGTCAGGTTCAGGAATTCGTTGGTGAAGCCGATCAGGCCGCGCGCCGGGATGCGGTATTCGAGGCGCACGCGGCCGCGGCCGTCCGGCTCCATGTTGACCAGCTCGCCCTTGCGCTCGCCCAACGCCTGCATCACGCCGCCCTGGTGCTGGTCCTCGATGTCGGCGGTCACCATCTCGATCGGCTCGTACCGCACGCCATCGATGTCGCGGAATACCACGCGCGGCTTCGACACCGCGAGCTCGTACCCTTCGCGCCGCATGTTCTCCAGCAGGATGGTCAGGTGCAGCTCGCCGCGGCCCATCACCTCGAACACGCCTTCCTCGTCGGTTTCCTTGACGCGCAGCGCCACGTTGTGCTGCAGCTCCTTCTGCAAGCGGTCCCAGATCTGGCGACTGGTGACGAACTTGCCTTCACGGCCGGCCAGCGGACTGGTGTTGACGCAGAAATTCATCGTCAGCGTGGGCTCGTCCACCTTGAGCATGGGCAGCGGCGCCGGATTTGCCGGGTCGGTGACCGTCACGCCGATGCCGATGTCGGCAATGCCGTTGATCAGCACGATCTCGCCCGGGCCGGCTTCGGTGGCCTGCACGCGCTCCAGCCCCTGGAAGGTCAGCACCTGGTTGACCCGGCCCTTGAAGGACTTGCCGTCGGGGCCTTCCATAACCACCACGTCCATCATCGGTCGGATGGTGCCGGCGTTGATGCGGCCGACGCCGATGCGGCCCACGAAGGTCGAGAAGTCGATGGCCGAGATCTGCAGCTGCAGCGGCGCATCCGGATCGCCCGCATGGGCCGGCACATGCTCGAGGATGGTGTCGAACAGGGCCGACATGTCGGGGCCCCACTGCTCGCCCGGTGCCCCCTCTTCCAGCGACGACCAGCCGTTGATGCCCGAGGCGTAGACGACGGGGAAGTCCAGCTGCTCGTCCGTCGCGCCCAGCTTGTCGAACAGATCGAAGGCGGCATTGACCACGTGGTCGGGGCGAGCACCCGGCTTGTCGACCTTATTCACCACCAGGATGGGCTTGAGGCCCAGCGCCAGGGCCTTCTTGGTGACGAATCGCGTCTGGGGCATCGGGCCTTCCTGGGCGTCGATCAGCAGCACCACGCCGTCCACCATGCTGAGCGCGCGCTCCACCTCGCCGCCGAAGTCGGCGTGGCCGGGGGTATCCACGATGTTGATGTGCATGCCCTTCCAGGTCACGGCGCAGTTCTTTGCGAGGATCGTGATGCCGCGCTCTTTTTCGATCGCGTTGTTGTCCATCACGGTGTCGACCACTTTCTCGTGCGCGGCGAAGGTGCCCGACTGGCGCAGCAGCTGGTCGACCATCGTGGTCTTGCCATGGTCCACGTGGGCAATGATGGCGATGTTTCGGATCTGGTTGGTGCTCATGGTGTGGCTTCGGTCAAAAGTGTCTGCTGGATTTCGATGGGGTTCAGCAAGCGCCCCGGAATGAGTTCGCCGGCCTTCACATGCGCGGTGCCGAGGAACGCGCGCGGCGCGCGGCCGAAGACGGCGACCTCCGCCGCATCGGGCCAGTCGCCGCGCCGGCGCAGGCCCGACAGGAAGCGTGCCGCATCTTCTGCCGCCAGCATGACGCTCGTATGGCCGGCCACCAGCGACTCGACAGGCAGCAGCTGGGCGAGGCGCTCTTCGTCGCTCATGGCTTCCAGTGCTTCCAGCGTCACGCACTGAGATGCGTCGAAACCGCCCGTGGCCGTGCGGCGCAGCGCGCTGAGATGGGCACCACAGCCGAGCGCCTCGCCGATGTCCTCGCCGAGGGTGCGGATGTAGGTGCCCTTGCTCACGCTGGCCCGGATGCGGATCTCGTGCGCCGACAGCTGAACGAGCTCTAGCGCATGGACCACGACATCGCGTGGCGCACGCTCGACCTCGACGCCCTCTCGGGCGTACTGGTAGAGCGCCTTGCCGTCCTTCTTGAGGGCGCTGTGCATGGGCGGCACCTGGCGGATCGGGCCGGTGAACTGTGCCTGGACGCGCGCCAGGGCCTCGGACGTGACGGCTACGGGCCGCTCCTCGATCACCTCGCCCTCGGCATCGCCGGTGGAGGTGCGGATGCCCAGCCGTGCAGTGGCCTCGTAGGTCTTGTCCGCGTCGAGGTGCAGCTGGCTGAACTTGGTCGCCGCACCGAAGCACAGCGGCAGCACGCCGCTGGCGAGCGGATCGAGCGTGCCCGTGTGCCCGGCCTTCTCGGCGCGCAGGAGCCACTTGGCCTTCTGCAAGGCCTGGTTGCTGGACAGGCCCAGCGGCTTGTCGAGCAGAAGCACCCCATGCACAGGGCGCCGCTGCACCCGTGTGCGTGGCGCGTTCATCCTCAGTCGTCTTTGGAACGGGAGGCGACGGCCTGCGCGATCAGCGCATTCATGTCGGCGGCGCGCTCGGTGGTGCGGTCGAACTGGAAGTGCAGCGTGGGCACCGTGTGGATGTGCAGCCGCTTGAAAAGGCCATTGCGCAGGAAGCCCGCCGCCTGGTTGAGCGCCTCGGTGGTCTCCACCGGGTCGCCCACCAGCAGGCTGAAGAAGACCTTCGCATGCGCGTAGTCGGGCGTGACTTCGACCGCCTGGATCGTGACCATGCCCACCCGCGGATCCTTCAGCTCGCGCGCGATCAGCTCCGTCAGATCGCGTTGGATCTGATCGGCGACCTTGAAGGCGCGATTGGGGGTTGCGGCTTTTCTCTTAGGCATGGCCAGGATCGTGACGCCTCGGTGACGCCTACAGCGTCCGCGCGATCTCCTTGATCTCGAAGAACTCCAGCTGATCACCTTCCTTGATGTCGTTGTAGTTCTTGAGCTTGATACCGCACTCGAAGCCTTCGCGCACCTCGCGCACGTCGTCCTTCATCCGCTTGAGCGACTCGAGCTCGCCGGTGTAGACGACCACGTTGTCGCGCAGCAGGCGGAAATGCGCGCTGCGGGTGACATAGCCCGAGGTGACGTAGCAACCGGCAACCGTGCCGATCTTGGAGGCCACGAACACGGTGCGGATCTCGGCCGAGCCGATGACCTCTTCGCGACGCTCGGGCGCCAGCATGCCGGCCATGGCCGTCTTCAGCTCGTCTACAGCGTCGTAGATGATGCTGTAGTAGCTGATGCTGACGTTGTTGCCCTCGGCCAGACGGCGGGCGCCGGCATCGGCGCGCACGTTGAAGCCGATGACCGTGGCCTTGGAGGCGATCGCGAGGTTGATGTCCGACTCGCTGATGCCGCCCACCGCCGCATACACCACCTGCACCTTGACCTCGTCGGTCGAGAGCTTGAGCAGCGACTGCGCGAGCGCTTCCTGCGAGCCCTGGACGTCCGCCTTGATGATGATCGGCAGCGTCTTGACCTCGCCGGCGCCCATCTCCGAGAACACGTTCTCGAACTTGGCGGCCTGCTGCTTGGCCAGCTTGGTATTGCGGAACTTGCCCGCGCGGTAGGTCGCGATCTCGCGCGCGCGGCGCTCGTCGCTCATCACCATGAACTCGTCGCCGGCCTGCGGCACCTCGGTCAGGCCCTGGATCTCCACCGGGATCGAAGGGCCGGCCTCCTTGGTGGGCTTGCCGTCCTCGTCCAGCATGGCGCGCACGCGGCCGTAGGTCGAGCCGGCCAGCACCACGTCGCCGATCTTGAGCGTGCCGGATTGAACCAGCACGGTCGCGACCGGGCCGCGGCCCTTGTCCAGCTGCGCTTCGATCACCAGGCCCTTGGCGGCCGCATCGACCGGGGCCTTGAGCTCCAGCACCTCGGCCTGCAGCAGCACCTGCTCCAGCAGATCGTCCACGCCCTGGCCGGTCTTGGCGGACACCGACACGAAGGGGGTGTCGCCGCCGTATTCCTCGGGCACCACTTGCTCGGCCACCAACTCCTGCTTGACGCGGTCGAGGTTGGCATCGGGCTTGTCGATCTTGTTGATCGCCACCACGATCGGCACCTTGGCGGCCTTGGCGTGGCTGATGGCTTCCTTGGTCTGGGGCATGACGCCGTCGTCCGCTGCCACCACCAGGATCACGATGTCGGTCGCCTGCGCGCCGCGGGCTCGCATAGCGGTGAAGGCCTCGTGGCCCGGGGTATCCAGGAAGGACACCATGCCGCGTTCGGTCTGCACGTGGTATGCGCCGATGTGCTGCGTGATGCCGCCGGCTTCGCCCGCCGCGACCTTGGTGCGGCGGATGTAGTCCAGCAGCGAGGTCTTGCCGTGGTCGACGTGGCCCATCACGGTCACGACCGGCGCGCGCGGCAGCGCTTCGGCCAGCTGCGCGGACACGTCCTCGTCGGTGAAGGCTTCCGGATCGTCCAGGGCAGCCACGACCGCGTTGTGGCCCATTTCCTCGACGATGATCATCGCCGTGTCCTGGTCCAGCGACTGGTTGATGGTGGCCATCTGACCCAGCTTCATCAGCTGCTTGATGACCTCCGAGGCCTTCACTGCCATCTTGTGCGCCAACTCCGAGACCGTGATGGTCTCGGGCACGTGCACTTCGATGATGCGCGCCTCGACCGGCGCGGCCTGCACGCGTTCTTCCTGGCCGCCACGGTCATTGCCGCGGCGCCCGCGCGGACCGCCGCGCCAGTTGCCGCGGCCGACGCCGCCGCTGGCATCGCCGCGGGTCTTGATTTCCTTCTTCTTGGCGGTGTCGCCGGCCCAGCTCGACGAGAGCTTGGCGGACTTGACTTCCTTGCCTGCGCCAGGCGCCGCGGCGCCGGGTGCAGCCGGCGCGCCAGGGCGGGCCGCCGGAGCGGTCGGCTTGTGCAGCGTACCCTTGACGCCAGCGGCCTTGGCTTCCGGTGCTGGCTTCTCGGGCGCCTTGTGCGGCACGAGCACGCGGGCGGGCGCATTCATCATGGCGCGAATGGCTTCCGCCTCGGCCAGCGCCTTGCGGCGGCGCTCGTCGAGGTCCTTGGCGCGCGCGGCTTCCTCATCGGCGCGGGCCTTCGATTCGGCAGCCGCCTTGGCCTTGGCGTCTTCCTTGACCTGGGCGGCAGCGGCTTCGGCAGCGGCCTTGCGGTCGATCACGGCCGGGGCTTCCTCGGGCGCTTCGGGCGCGCCTTCGGTCACGGCGGCGGCAGCCTTTTCCGAGGCAGCCTTCGCACGCGCGGCGCGGGCCTGCTGCTCGGCCTGTTCGGCACGCTCCGCCTTCTCGCGCTCGCGTGCCTCGGCTTCCTCGCGCAGGCGGCGCTTCTCGACCAGCTCTTCCTCCTGGCGGCGGATCAGCTCCGCCTGTCGGCGCGCCTCTTCCTCGCGGCGCGCGAGTTCGGCCTCGTCGACGCGCGGCGCGGCGGGCTCGGCAGCGGAGGGCGCAGGAGCGTCGGCGACCCCCCTCACCGGCTCGGGCGTGGCCGGATGTCCCTCGTCGCGCTGGATGAAGGTGCGCTTCTTGCGCACTTCGACCTGGATCGTGCGCGCACGGCCGGTGGCGTCGGCCTGCTTGATCTCAGTGGTCGATTTCTTGGTCAGCGTGATCTTCTTGCGCTCAGGCTCGACCGTGCCGTGGCTGGCCTTCAGGAAGCCGAGCAGGCGCTGCTTGTCCGCCTCGGTGAGCGCGTCGGTGACGGCGGCCTTGGGCACGCCCGCGCTCTTGAGCTGGTCAAGCAGGATTTCGGGCGTCTTCTTGAGCTCGTTCGCGAACTCGGCGACAGTGGTACTGGACATATTGCTTTCGTGCCTCCATGACCGTCACTCTTGGCCGGCGAACCAGTGTTCGCGGGCCTTCAAGATCAGGTTCTTGGCTTCATCGGCGCTCTGGCCGGTGATTTCGGTGAGTTCGTCGACCGCGAGGTCGGCCAGGTCGTCGCGCGTATGCACGCCAGCCTCGGCCAGCTTCGGGATCAGGGCGGGGTCGAGGCCCGCGAGATCGCGCAGGTCCTGCGAGACGCTTTCGACGTTCTCTTCCCGGGCGATTTCCATGGTGAGCAGCGCATCCTTGGCGCGCGAGCGCAGCTCGTTGATCGTGTCCTCGTCGAAGCTCTCGATTTCGAGCAACTCGGAGATCGGCACGTAGGCCACCTCCTCAAGGCTGGTGAAGCCCTCGGAGATAAGGATGTCGGCGATCTCCTCGTCGACGTCGAGCTTCTCCATGAAGAGCTTGCGGCTGGCGTCGGTCTCGCTCGCCTGCTTCTGGGCAGACTCGTTGGCATCCATGATGTTGATCTTCCAGCCGGTCAGCTCGGAGGCGAGCCGCACGTTCTGGCCGCCGCGGCCAATCGCAATCGCGAGGTTCTCCTCGTCGACCACCACGTCCATGGCGTGCTTTTCCTCGTCGACCACGATCGAGGACACGTTGGCCGGGGCCAGCGCGCCGATCACGAACTGTGCCGGGTCCTCGCTCCACAGCACGATGTCCACGCGCTCGCCGGCGAGCTCGTTGGTGACGGCGTTGACGCGCGTGCCGCGCACGCCGACGCAGGTGCCGATCGGGTCGACACGCTTGTCGTGCGAGAGCACCGCGATCTTGGCCCGCGAGCCGGGGTCGCGGGCGCAGCTCTTGATCTCCAGCAGGCCCTGCTCGATCTCGGGCACTTCCTGGCGGAACAGCTCGATCATGAACTCGGGCGCCGCGCGCGACAGGATGATGGGCGCGCCGCGCAGCGTGAGGTCGACCTCCATGATCATGGCCCGTACGCGATCGCCGTTGCGCAGGTTCTCCTTGGAGATCATTTCGCTGCGGCGCAGGCGCCCTTCGACGCGTCCCGCCTCGACGATGATGTCGCCCTTGTCGAGCCGCTTGACGGTGCCGGTGAAGATCTTCTCGCCGCGCGACATGAAGTCGTTGAGCAGCATCTCGCGCTCGGCGTCGCGGATCTTCTGCAGGATGACCTGCTTGGCCGCCATCGCGCCGATGCGCCCGATCGGCACCGAGTCCACCGACTCCTCGATGTACTCGTCGACCTCGATGTCGGGCATCTCTTCCTTGGCCTCGAACAGCAGGATCTCCTGGTCGGGCAGCTGCAGGCCCGCCTCGTCGGGCACCACGTGCCAGCGGCGGAAGGTCTCGTAGTCGCCGCTGTCGCGATCCACCGCAACGCGGATGTCCACATCGCCCTGGTAGAGCTTCTTGGTGGCCTGCGCCAAGGCGGACTCGACCGCGCCGAAGACGACGTCGCGTTCGACGTTCTTCTCGCGCGAGATCGCATCCACCAACATCAACATTTCGCGATTCATGCCACCACTCTCCTTGTTCAGTCCGACACCGTCATGTCGGGTTTGGGCCTGCGCCCCTTGAAATCCACGATCGGGGCGAGCCGCGCCTCGCGCAGCTCGTCCAGGGTGAAGCCCAGCGCCTGCATCGGGGCGGGCGCGCGCTTCGTGCTGATCTTCTGGCCGGGCTTCGGCGCCGTCTTTCCTTCGGGCTCCTGGCTCCAGACGATCTGCCAGCCCTGGGACCCATCGGCCCCTGCGACCCGCTCCAGCGTGCCGCGAAATTTCTTGCGGTTGGCGGCCACCTGCCCCCCAGCGGCGGCGCCCATGGGCGCCTTCAGCGTGATGTCGATCACCTCGCCGACGAAACGTTCGAAATCCTGCGCATTGCGCAGCGGCCGGTCAATCCCCGGCGAAGAAACCTCAAGCCGCTTGTAGTCGACGCCGTCCACCTCGAGCGCGAACTGCAGCTGGCGGGTGACCTTCTCGCAATCCTCGACGGTAACAAGAGCCTCCGGCGCGCCCGGTGCCGCTGCCTCCGATGTGGGGCCGCTCCAGGGCAAATCAATCGTGACACGCAGCAGTCCTCCCGCCGAGCGTTCGATCTCGACCAGGTCGTAGCCGAGGCCGGCCACGGTTCGTTCCACTGTCTGCTGCAATGCCACGTGCTTGAGTGCGCCTTCTGTGTGTGTCGGTGCGCCGCCCGCCCAGCGCCCCGGAAAATGCTTCGACCAATAAAAAACGGGCGGTAGGTACCCGCCCGTTTGGTCGTGAGCCTCGAATTATATGCCAATCGTGTCAGGAAACGCTGCTTTCTAGGCGGCAAAGGCGCCTGCCGACCGCCTGGCACGCCACCAGACCCAGGCGAACAGCAGCGCGCCGAAAGCCAACGCAGCAGCGGCCACGAGCAGCGGCAGGGTGAAGGAGCCCGTGCGCTGGGCCAGCGGGGCGGCGAAGAGCGGTCCAAGGATCTGCCCGACGCCATAGGAAGCCGTCGCATAGCCGATCAGCCCGGCCGCCGCGTTGCCCCGCAGGCGACGCGCCTCCCGCATTGCGAACAGGGTGATTACCGTGAATGGCAGCCCCAGCAGCAGGCTGCCCAGCATGAAGCCGGCGATGCTCGGGCGAACCACCGACAGCAGCACGCCGAGCGCCTGCAGCCCGTAGGCGAGGGCCAGCAGCAGCCGGTTGTCCCACCGGACCGGCGCCCGCGCGCCGATCAGCGCGCCCGGAACCACCGCCAGACCGAACAGGGGCCAGAAGAAGTCGGGCCAGGACGAGCCCGGCAGCGCCTGGCGCGCAATCACGGGCAAGAAGGTGGCTGTGATGATGTAGCCGAAGCCGGCGAGGCCGTAGAGCGCAACCAGCCACCGCGCATCGGCCCGGGCGGCGGCGGAGTCGGCATGCTCGGCGGCGGCCGAGCCTGCGGCCGCCGCAGGGGCCAGGACATGGGCACCGTCGCCGAAGATGCGCCAGACCCCGACGATCAGCACCGCCGACAACAGCCCGAAGCCGATCCAGCCAGCCTCCGAGCCCCAGCGTCCGATCGTGCCACCCAGCAGACCCGTGACCGCGATGCCGATGCCGGGACCGGTGTAGATCACCCCCTGCAAGGCGGGCGCGTGGGTCTCGGCCAGGCGCCTGAGTCCCCAGCCCGATGCGAAGACGAAGGTCCACGCGCTCATGACCCCGGCCGCCGTGCGCAGCACGCCCCAGGCGGTGAAGCTGTCCCATAGCCCCATCCCGAGCAGCAGCGCCGCGGTGGCGACCAGGCCGCCGCGCACCATGGTGGCAGCCTCGATCCGGATCGCCGCGCAGGACAGCGCGCCCA
The DNA here is from genome assembly GCF_901827175.1 of Variovorax sp. RA8. Classification (NCBI taxonomy): domain Bacteria; kingdom Pseudomonadati; phylum Pseudomonadota; class Betaproteobacteria; order Burkholderiales; family Comamonadaceae; genus Variovorax; species Variovorax sp. RA8. The sequence goes on from NZ_LR594662.1 coordinate 3,706,113, forward strand.
CGAAATAACCCAGGTAATTGAGCGAGGCCAGCAGTCCGCCCGCTTCCAGGCCCAGCCGGCCCTCGTGCAGCATGACCGGCAGCATGGGCGTGAAGGCGAATCGCCCGAGGCCCATCGCCACCGCCAGGGCCACCATGCAGGCCAGCGCCGCGCGCCACGCGCCGCGCCGGTCGCTTCCGATTGTCGACATCGATACGTTCCGGATTCTTTTAATCAGCCAATGGCCGCGGCCACCAGCTTTTGCGTGTAGGGATGCTCCGGCGCATCGAGGACCCGCAGGGCAGCGCCGGATTCGAGGATCGCACCGTCCTTCATGACGATGACCTGGTGCGCCATGGCCCGGATCACCTCGACATCGTGCGTGATCAGCAGGTAGCTCAAGCCGCGCTCGCGCTGCAGGCGCTGCAACAGGCCCAGCACCTGCTTCTGGATGGTGACGTCGAGGGCGCTGGTGGGCTCGTCGAGCACCAGGAGCCGCGGGTCGACGATCAGCGCCCGCGCGATGGCCAGGCGCTGGCGCTGGCCGCCGGAGAATTCGTGGGGATAGCGATCGAGGAGCGACGGGAACTGGGCCTCGGTCAGGCCCACATCGGCCAAGGCCTCGAGCGCGCGCACGCGGCGGGCGGCGGTGTCGAACTCGGGCGCATGCACCGTCAGGCCTTCGCCGACGATCTGCTCCACCGTCATGCGCGGCGAGAGTGAGGAGAACGGGTCCTGGAACACGACCTGCATCTGCCGGCGCAGCGCGCGGTCGCTCGCCCGGCCGCTCTTCCAGCGCTGGCCCGCGACGGCCAGGCTGCCACCGTGCTTGAGCAGGCCCAGGGCGGCCAGGGCCAGGGTCGACTTGCCCGAGCCCGACTCCCCCACCACTCCCAGTGTCTCGCCCTGCCCGATGCGGAAATCCGCGCCTTGCACCGCCACGAACTCGCCCTTGCGGAACCAGCCGGCAAAGCCGGGACGCGAGACCGGGTAGCCCACCCGCAGGCCGTGGGCCTCCAGCACCGGCGGCTCCTGCTGGGGGGGCACGGGCGGCACATCGCGCGCGGGTCGGCTGTCCATCAGCATGCGGGTGTAGGCATGCTGCGGATTGCCGAACACTTCGGCCACGGCGCCCTGCTCGACGATCGCACCGTTCTCCATCACCGCTACGCGGTCGGCAAAGCGGCGCACCAAGTTGAGGTCGTGCGTGATCATCAGCATGGCCATGCGGTGCTTGTCCTGCAGGTCGGCCAGCAGGTCCAGGATCTGCGCCCGCACCGTCACGTCGAGCGCCGTGGTGGGCTCGTCGGCCAGCAGCAGGCGCGGCTTGCAGGCCAGGGCCATGGCGATCATGGCGCGCTGGCGCTGGCCGCCCGAAAGCTGGTGCGGAAAGGCCCGCGCCCGGCGCGCCGGCTCCGGGATGCCGGTGTCGGCCAGGAGCTGGACCGCCGCCTCCTGCGCCGCGCGCTTGGGCAGCGCCTCGTGCACTTCCAGAACCTCGGCGATCTGGTCACCCACGGTGTAGAGCGCGTTCAGCGCGGTCATCGGCTCCTGGAAGATCATCGCGACCTCCTTGCCGCGGATGGCGCGCAGCTCGCGCTCGGGCAGGGTCAGCAGATCGCGCGGGCCGGCGCCCTCCCCGTTCCCCGCCAGCCGCGCGTGGCCGGACACTTCGGCGTTGAGGGCCAGCCGAAGCAGGCTCAGTGCTGTCACGGTCTTGCCGGAGCCCGATTCGCCCACCAGGGCCAGCTTCTCGCCGGGCGCGATGCCGAAGTCGATGCCGTGCACCACTTCCTTGCCACCGAAGGCGACACGCAGGCCCCGCACCTCAAGCAGCGCTGCGCTCACTTGTCGGCCTTCCGCGGATCGAGCGCATCGCGCAATGCGTCGCCCATGAAGGTCAGGAGCATCAGCGTCACGACAAGCACGCCAAAGGTGGAGATCGAGATCCACCAGGCATCTATGTTGGCCTTGCCCTGGCTCAGCAACTCGCCCAGCGAGGGCGTGCCCGGCGGCACGCCCAGGCCCAGGAAGTCGAGCGAGGTGAGCGCCAGGATCGCCGAACTCATGCGAAACGGCAGGAAGGTCACGACCGGCGTCATGCTGTTGGGCAGGATATGGCGCCGCATGATCTGCAGATTGCCCACACCGAGCGCGCGCGCGGCCCGCACATAGTCCATCTGCCGATTGCGCAGAAACTCGGCGCGCACGTAGTCCGACAGGCCCATCCAGCCGAACAGGCTCAGCAGGACCAGCAGCAGCGCCACGCTGGGCGCGAAGATGGCGCTGAAGATGATCAGCAGATAGAGCTCGGGCATGGAGCTCCAGATCTCGATGAAGCGCTGGAAAGCGAGGTCGGTCTTCCCGCCGAAGTAGCCCTGGAGCGCCCCCGTCACGATACCCAGCACCACGCCGATGGCGGTGAGCGCCAGCGCGAACAGGACGCTGACGCGAAAGCCGTAGATCAGCTGCGCCAGCAGGTCGCGGCCGCGGTCGTCACTGCCCAGGAAATTCTCCCTCGAAGGGGCGGCCGGGTTGGGCGATGTCGCGAAGTAGTTGAGCGTCTTCGGGCCGTAGGGATTGGGCGCATAGATCGCCCAGTTGCCGCCCTGGGTGATTCGCTCGCGGATGAACGGATCGAGATAGTCTGCGGGCGTTTCGAAATCGCCGCCAAAGGTCTTCTCGGAGTAGTCGCGCAGCACCGGGAAGTAGGTCTGCCCTTCGTAGCGCACCACGAGCGGCTTGTCGGTCGAAACAATCTCGGCGAACAGGCTCAGGACCACTAGGACGCTGAAGAGCACCAGGCTCCAGAATCCGAGCTTGTTGCGCTTGAAGCGCAGCCAGGCGCGCCGGGCGGGGGAAACGGAGGGCACCGCGCTAGTCAAACTTCACTCTCGGGTCCACGAGGACGTAGCAGAGATCGGAAACGAGCTTGGTCACGAGGCCGATCAGGGTGAAAAGGTAGAGGGTGCCGAGCACCACAGGGTAGTCGCGCCTGATCACGCTCTCGTAGCTCAGGAGGCCCAGCCCGTCGAGCGAGAACAGGGTCTCGATCAGCAGCGACCCGGTGAAGAAGGCGCCGATGAAGGCGGCTGGAAAGCCCGTGATGATCGGAATGAGCGCATTGCGGAACACGTGCTTCCAAAGCACCTTGCGCTCGGTCAGTCCCTTGGCGCGCGCGGTCAGCACGTACTGCTTGCGAATCTCCTCGAGGAAGGAATTCTTGGTCAGCATCGCGGTCACGGCAAAGCTCCCCAGCACCATGGCCGTCACCGGCAGCGCAATGTGCCACAGGTAGTCGACGATCTTCGCACCCCATCCCAGGCTGTCCCAGTTGGACGACGTCAGTCCGCGCAGGGGGAACCACTGGAGTTGCCCGCCGAATACCACGAGCAATGCCACCCCCAGCACGAAACCCGGAATGGCATAGCCCACCAGCACGATCAGCGTGGTGACGGTGTCGAATCGCGATCCGGCACGGACGGCCTTCGCCACGCCGAGCGGCACCGCGATCAGGTAGCTGATGAAGAAGGTCCAGAGGCCGAGGCTGACGGACACCGGGAGCTTCTCCTTGACCAGTTCCCAGACGTCCTTGTGCTGGTAGAAGCTGGTCCCCAGGTCGAAGCGGGCGAAGGACTTGAGCATCATCCAGAAGCGTTCCGCAGGTGGCTTGTCGAAGCCGTAGAGCTTCTTGATTTCCTCGATGCGCTTCTCGTCCAGGCCCTGCCGGCCGCGGTAGCCGGCGCCCGAGCTGGCCGCGCGCTCGCCGCCCGAATCCCGCCCCTGCAGCTGCGCCACCATCTGCTCGACCGGCCCGCCCGGCACGAACTGGACCGTGACGAAGGTCAGCAGCAGCACGCCGAAGAGCGTGGGCACCATCAGCAGCAGGCGTTTGAGGATGTAGCTGGCCATCGCGATTTCACTTGTTGGAGGGCGATGCCCACCACGTGCTCATGGCCCAGGTATCGGCCTGGTAGTAGGGCGGGATCCGGTCCGGCAGAACGAAGGGCCGAGGCCGGTAGCCGATCAGGAAGGCGTCGCCATAGTACTGGGGCACCGAGTAGTGCCCATGCGAGAGCACGCGATCGAGCGAGCGCATTGCGGCGCTGAGCTCGGGCCGGGTCGTCGCGCTCACGACCTTCTGCAGCAGGGCATCGACGGCGGGATCCGCAATGCCCCAGATGTTCTGCGAGCCGTGGGTGGCCGCCGCCTTGGAGCCGAACAACTCCAGCAGTTCCCCGCCCGGAGCCGTGGTGCCGGGCAGGCGCACCGACGTCATCTCGAAGTCGAAGTTGTCCATGCGCTGCTGCGAGAGCGAGAAGTCCACCGTACGGAAGCTCATCCGGATGCCCAGCTTCAGCAAGGCGGTCTGCAGCGGGGTCACGACGCGGATCAGCGAAGGCTGGTCGTTCAGGAACTCGATGGTGAACACCTCGCCCTTCTCGTTGCGCAGGGCGCCATCGCGATACGTCCAGCCCGCCTCGGCCAGCAGATTCCTGGCCTTGCGCAGGTTCTCCCGCAGGCTCCCCGGAGGCGCTGTGCTCGGCGGAATCGCCGCGGGACCGAACACCTCGGGGCGCAGCTTGCCGCGCAGCGGTTCGAGCAGCGCCAGTTCGTCCGGCTTGGGCAAGCCTTCGGCGTGGAACTCGCTGTTCGGGTAGTAGCCCTGGACCCGCTTGTACAGGCCGTAGAAGAGCTGCTTGTTGAGCCACTCGAAGTCGAACGCGAGTCCGATGGCCTGCCGCACCCGGATGTCCTTGAACTTCGGGTTGCGCAGGTTGAATACATAGCCCTGGAAGTCGCCAGGATTCTGGTTCTCGAACGCGCGCTTGACGAGTTCGCCGGATGCGAACTGCTTCCCGGTGTACTGGCGCGCCCAGTTCCGCGAGGTGAACTCACGCATGAAGTCGAACTCGCCGGCCTTGAGTCCCTCGAAGCGCGAGGTGTCGTCGAGATAGATCTTGAAGGTGATGCGATCGAAGTTGAAGAAGCCCTTGCGCACCGGGATGTCGGCACCCCAGTAGTTCGGATCGCGCGCATAGGTGATGTCGCGCCCCATGCGCGGGTTGGCGATCTGATAAGGACCGGATCCGATCGGCACCTCGGTCGTGACCTGGTCGAAAGGCTTGCCGGCTCCCCATGACCGGCTGAACACGGCCATGCCGCCGACCACCAGCGGCAGCTCGGGATTGGGGCTGGCGAAGTCGAAGCGCACGATTCGCTCGCCCAGCGCCTTGACACCCTTCACCTCTGCATAGATCGTGCGGAACTGGGGTGCCGCCAGCGGACCCGTGAGGGTCGTGAAGGAATGCACGACGTCGGCGGCCAGCACCGGCGTACCGTCGTTGAAGCGCGCGTTGGGCCGGATGCGGAAGGTCGCCGAGCGCCTGTCGCCTGCGACCTCGACGTCCTCGGCCAGAAGCCCGTAGGCCGTGGTCGGCTCCTCCGAATTGCCGGTCAAGAGGCTCTCGAACAGCAAGGCGCCGATGCCGTAGGGCGCGGTGCCCTTGAGCGTGAAAGGATTGAACTTGTCGAAGTTCGTCGGCCGCGTCGGCGGCACCATGCGGATCTCGCCGCCCTTGGGCGCGTTCGGATTCACGTAGCTGAAATGCCTGAAGTCCGGCGGGTACTTGATATCCCCGAACTGCGCGTACGCATAGGCAGCCCACGACGGGGCTGCCGAGAGCGCCAACCCCAAGAGCAGCCAACCTCGCATGCGAGAATTCTGCCCAAGATTTTCACGAGGTCGCTTCATGGGCTTTCTTTCCGGCAAAAAATTCCTGATCACCGGCGTGCTGAGCAACCGCTCCATCGCCTACGGCATCGCCAAGGCCTGCCATGAGCAAGGGGCCGAGCTTGCCTTCAGCTACGTGGGCGAGCGCTTCAAGGACCGCATCACCGAGTTCGCCGCCGATTTCGGCTCCAAGCTGGTGTTCGACTGCGATGTCGGCGACGACGCCCAGATCACCAAGCTGTTCACCGACCTGGCCCAGGCCTGGCCCAGGTTCGACGGTTTCGTGCACAGCATCGGCTTCGCGCCGCGCGAGGCGATCGCCGGCGATTTTCTCGACGGCCTGTCGCGCGAGGGCTTCAAGGTGGCGCATGACATCAGCGCCTACAGCTTCCCCGCCATGGCCAAGGCGGCCCTGCCCTACCTCAACGACAAGTCGGCCCTGCTCACGCTCACGTACCTGGGCTCCGTACGCGCGCTGCCCAACTACAACACCATGGGCCTGGCCAAGGCCTCGCTGGAGGCCTCGGTGCGCTACCTGGCCGAGTCACTGGGCCCGAAGGGCATGCGCGTCAACGGCATCAGCGCCGGACCGATCAAGACGCTGGCAGCCAGCGGCATCAAGGGCTTCGGCAAGATCCTCTCGGTGGTGGCCGAGGTCTCGCCGATTCGCCGCAACGTCACCATCGAGGAAGTGGGCAACGTCGCCGCCTTCCTGCTGAGCGACCTGGCCAGCGGCGTGACGGCCGAGATCACCTACGTCGACGGCGGCTTCAGCCAGGTGGTGGGCGGCATCGCCGAATAGCCGCTCGGGGCCATCTGCCGGCGGCGGGCCGGCCCGCGTCAACACAAGAAGATCATTCAGGGAACAACACATGGATCGTCGAAAGCTACTGCTTCTCGGCACGGCGCTTGCGCTGGCGCCCTTCGCGCTGGCGCATGCAGCCGCGCCGAAGCTCATGCTGGCCGATGTCTATCGCCGCGGCATGCCGCTGGCGGACTATTGGGTCAGCGAGAAGTACGACGGGGTGCGCGGCTACTGGGACGGCAGGCAGCTCTGGACGCGTGGCGGCGAGCGCGTGGCCGCTCCCGCCTGGTTCGCCGCAGCGCTGCCGGCGGTGCCGATGGACGGCGAGCTGTGGGCGGGCCGCGGGCGCTTCGCGGAGACGGTGTCCACGGTCCGGGACCAGACGCCGAACGAGCAGGCCTGGCGGAACATCCGCTTCATGGTCTTCGACCTGCCGGCCCAGCCCGGCGACTTCACGGCACGGCTGGCGGCGCTGCGCAAGCTGCTGCCGTTGAAGGACGCGCCATGGGTGGTGCCGGTGCCGCAGGCGCGGGCCGGCACGCACGAGGACCTGCAGGCGCTGCTCGACAAGACGATGCGTATGGGCGGCGAAGGCCTGATGCTGCATCGGGGTGCCTCCCTCTACCGCACGGAACGATCAGCCGACCTGCTCAAGCTCAAGCCCTACGAGGATGCGGACGCCCGCGTGCTGGCGCACGTACCGGGCCGCGGACGGCACGCCGGCCGAATGGGCGCGCTGCTGGTCGAGACGCCCGAAGGCAGGCGCTTCAAGCTGGGCGGCGGCTTCAGCGACGCGCAGCGCGACCAGCCGCCTGCCGTGGGAAGCTGGGTCAGCTATCGCTACAACGGCACGAACCCCGGCGGCCTGCCGAGGTTCGCGCGCTTCCTGCGGGTACGGGACGACCTCGCGTTGTCCTCCTAGGCGCCGCCGTGCCCTTACTTGGGTAGCAGTACCTTGTCAACGACGTGGATCACGCCGTTGGACTGGTAGACATCGGCGGTGCTCACGGTGGCCCAGCCGCCCTTCTCGTTGCCCACCATGATCTTGCCGCCGCTTTCCTTGGCGGTGAGCGTGCCGCCAGCCACGGTCTTGAGCGTGGCCGTGCCCTTGCCGTCCATGATCTGGCTACCCAGCGCGGCGGCGTCGAGCTTGCCGGGCACCACGTGATAGGTCAGCACGGCCGTCAGCTGGCCCTTGTTCTCGGGCTTGAGCAGCGTGTCCACGGTGCCCGCGGGCAAGGCGGCGAAAGCCACATTCGTCGGCGCGAACACGGTGAAGGGGCCCGGCCCCTTGAGGGTTTCGACCAGCCCTGCGGCCTTGACCGCGGTGACCAGCGTGGTGTGGTCCTTCGAGTTGACGGCGTTGTCGATGATGTCCTTGGTCGCGTACATCGGCGCGCCGCCGACCATGACCTGCGCGGAAGCGAGGCCGGCGCCGGTCGTGAACGCGACCGCCAGGGCAAGGGAGGCAAGGCGGTGGAATCTGCTGATCATGATGAAGGCTCCTTGGGGTTGGACCGGCACCGGAATGGTGGCGGCTGCAACCAATACGGAAGCCGCGCCCGATTGGATTTGCGGGCACCCGAACAATGCTGCGTCCAGGCACGCGATGCGCGGCCGCGCCGCAGCGATCAGCCCGCGCGCACGCAGTCCGCGTAGTAGCGCTTCTTGCCGCTCTCGTCGAACCGAGCCACCAGCCCGTGGATGTCGGTCTCGAAGCCCGGGCACTCGCTGTTGAACGCGCGCGCGAACTTGAGATAGTCGACGATCTTCTTGTTGAAGACCTCCCCCGGGATCAGCAGCGGAATGCCCGGCGGGTACGGCGTGATCAGGCTCGTGGTGATGCGGCCCTCGAGGTGATCGATCTCCACCCGCTCGGTCTTGCGATGCGCGATGTGGGCGAAGGCGTCGCTGGGCTTCATTGCCGGCTGGAGATCGCTCAGGTACATCTCGGTCGTGAGCCGGGCCACGTCGTGGCGCGCATAGAGCTCGTGGACATGCTGGCAGAGGTCGCGCAGCCCCAGGCGCTCGTAGCCCGGGTGGCTCTGGCAGAACTCCGGCAGGATGCGCCACATCGGCTGGTTGCGCGCGTAGTCGTCCTTGAACTGCTGCAGCGCCGTGAGCAGCGTGTTCCAGCGGCCCTTGGTGATGCCGATGGTGAACATGATGAAGAAGCTGTAGAGCCCCGTCTTCTCGACGATCACGCCGTGCTCGGCCAGGAACTTGGTGACGATGCTCGCCGGGATGCCGGTGGGGGCGAACTTGCCGTTCAGGTCCAGGCCCGGCGTCACGATGGTCGACTTGATCGGATCCAGCATGTTGAAGCCGTCGGCGAGCTTGCCGAAGCCGTGCCAGTTGCGTGCGCCGTTCCTGGCGTTCGGGCCGCTGCGCGACTCGCCCTGCATGATCCAGTCGCTGGCGCGGCCGATGCCTTCCTCCACCAGCTTCTCGGGGCCCCAGACCTTGAACCACCACTCGTCCTTGCCGAACTCCTGCTCCACCTTGCGCATGGCGCGGCGGAAGTCCAGCGCCTCGAGGATGCTCTCTTCCACCAGCGCGGTGCCGCCGGGCGGCTCCATCATCGCGGCGGCCACGTCGCAGCTGGCGATGATCGCGTACTGCGGGCTGGTCGAGGAGTGCATCAGGTAGGCCTCGTTGAAGAGGTCGCGGTCGAGTGCACGGTTCTGCGAGTCCTGCACCAGCACGTGGCTGGCCTGGCTGATGCCCGCCAGCAGCTTGTGGGTAGACTGGGTCGCGAACACCAGCGATTCCTTCGGCCGCACACGCCGCTTGCCCATCGCGTGGTAGGCGCCGTAGAAGGGGTGGAAGGCCGCGTGCGGCAGCCAGGCCTCGTCGAAATGCAACGTGTCGACGTAGCCGTCGAGCATGCCCTTGATCGTCTCGGTGTTGTAGATCACGCCGTCGTAGGTGGACTGCGTGAGCGTCATGACCCGCGGCTTGACCTTGTCGGCATCGACATGCGAGAGCAGCGGGTTGGCGCGGATCTTGTCCTTGATGGCCGCCGGCTCGAACTCGCTCTTGGGGATCGGGCCGATGATGCCGAAGTGGTTGCGCGTCGGCTTCATGAAGACGGGAATGGCGCCGGTCATGATGATCGCGTGCAGCACCGACTTGTGGCAGTTGCGGTCCACCACCACCACGTCGTCCGGCGCCACGGTGTGGTGCCACACCATCTTGTTGCTGGTGCTGGTGCCGTTGGTCACGAAGAAGCAGTGGTCGGCGTTGAAGATGCGCGCCGCGTTGCGCTCGCTGGCCGCCACCGGGCCGGTATGGTCGAGCAGCTGGCCCAATTCCTCCACCGCGTTGCAGACGTCGGCCCGCAGCATGTTCTCGCCGAAGAACTGGTGGAACATCTGGCCGACCGGGCTCTTGAGGAAGGCGACGCCGCCCGAGTGGCCGGGGCAGTGCCAGGAGTAGGAGCCGTCTTCCGCATAGTCGATCAGCGCCTTGAAGAACGGCGGCTGCACCCCTTCGAGGTAGGACTTGGCCTCGCGGATGATGTGGCGCGCCACGAACTCCGGCGTGTCCTCGAACATGTGGATGAAGCCGTGCAGCTCGCGCAGGATGTCGTTCGGCAGGTGGCGTGAGGTTTTCGTCTCACCGTAGATGTAGATCGGCACGTCGGCGTTCTTGCGCCGCACCTCTTCGATGAAGTTGCGCAGGTTCAATACCGCCGGGTCCAGATCGGGCCCGGGGGTGAACTCCTCGTCGTCGATCGACAGGATGAAGGCACTGGCGCGGCTCTGCTGCTGGGCGAACTGGCTCAGGTCGCCGTAGCTGGTGACGCCCAGCACCTCGAAGCCCTCGCTCTCGAAGGCCTGGGCCAGGGCGCGGATACTGAGTCCCGAGGTGTTCTCGGAGCGGAAGTCCTCGTCGATGATGACGATCGGAAAGCGGAATTTCATGGGGGGGCTCCGGGGCACGGGACAAGCAAACAGGCGCGAAGTGTACGGAATTCAGATGAAGGAATCGCTGCCCTTTTGACACAGAATGTCGTGCCTTCACTTACAGAGGAGTCGTGACATGGCGAGTTCCACCGTCTGGTGGCTGATTGCGGGGGGAGCCATCGTGCTGGAGCTGCTGTCCGGCACCGTCTACCTGCTGCTGTTGAGCGCGGGCTTCGCGGCCGCCGCGGTGGCGGCACACGCCGGCGCCGGCATGTCCACCCAGCTGGTCGTGGCAGCGGTCGTCGGCGTCGGAGCGGTGCTCGTCTGGCACACGATCCGCCGCAAACGCCCGGCCGAGCCGCCGGCCGCCGCCAACCGCGATATCAACCTGGACATCGGCGAGAGCATTTTTGTCGACGCCTGGAACCCGGACGGCACTGCCACCGTGCGCTACCGCGGCGCGCAATGGACCGTGGTGCCCCGCCCGGGCGCCACGCCGACCGTCGGCGAGCACCGGGTGGCCGAGATCATCGGCAGCCGGCTGGTCGTCGACAAGATCTGATCCCCAAGCAACAAGCACAACGAGGAAGCAACTTCATGGAATTCACCGTCCCCTTGGTCCTGTTGGTCATCGCGATCATCGTCATCAGCCAGTCCATCAAGTTCGTGCCGCAGCAGAACGCCTGGGTGCGCGAGCGCCTGGGCAAGTACCACAACACGATGACGCCCGGGCCCAACTTCCTGATCCCCTTCATCGACAAGGTGGCCTACAAGCACAGCCTGAAGGAGATCCCGCTGGATGTGCCGAGCCAGATCTGCATCACCCGCGACAACACGCAGTTGCAGGTCGACGGCATCCTCTACTTCCAGGTCACCGATCCGATGCGTGCAAGCTACGGCTCGTCGAACTACATCGTGGCCGTGACGCAACTGGCGCAGACCTCGCTGCGCAGCGTGATCGGCAAGCTCGAACTCGACAAGACCTTCGAGGAGCGCGACATCATCAACGCGCAGGTGGTGGCCGCCATCGACGAGGCGGCCCTGAACTGGGGGGTGAAGGTCCTGCGCTACGAGATCAAGGACCTGACGCCGCCGAAGGAAATCCTGCAGGCGATGCAGCGCCAGATCACGGCCGAGCGCGAGAAGCGCGCGCTGATCGCGGCCTCCGAAGGCCGCCGCCAGGAGCAGATCAACATCGCCACCGGCGAGCGCGAGGCCTTCATCGCGCGCTCCGAGGGCGAGAAGCAGGCCCAGATCAACAACGCGCAGGGCGAGGCCGCGGCCATCACGGCGGTGGCGGAGGCCACGGCGGGCGCCATCGAGCGCGTGGCCGCCGCCATCCGCCAACCCGGCGGCGAGCAGGCCGTGCAACTCAAGGTTGCGGAGCGCGCAGTCGATGCCTACGGCAAGGTCGCGGCCGATGCCACCACCACCTTGATCGTGCCCAGCAACATGAACGAAACCGCCGCGCTCATCGCCTCGGCGATGCGCATGGTGCAGGCCGGAAAGACGTCGAGTACCGCCTGAAAACGCTCATTCCCCGCTGCTACAATCGCGGGCTTCGGAGCGGTGGATGAGTGGTTTAAGTCGCACGCCTGGAAAGCGTGTGAGGGTTAATAGCCCTCCGCGGGTTCGAATCCCGCCTGCTCCGCCACTCAATGTTCAGGAAGCCCGCGAAAGCGGGCTTCTTTGCTCATGCGGGCCGATGTCCTTCAGTCGCCCCCGCTGCCTCATATTCGTGCGCCTTATCCTACGCGACCGCGGGCGGCTTGGGCGCGACCGCGCATGCTGCAGCGCGGTAGGCTTTCGGCTTCACAGGCAAGAAAGCGTATGACGCTCTCCACCTTCCTTGTCGAAGACAACAAGACGATCCGCGACAACCTGATCCCTGCCCTCGAGGACCTGGTCGGCGCCCAGGTCGTGGGTTGCGCCGACAGCGAAAACGAAGCGGCCACCTGGCTGGCCTCACACGCCGGCGAGTGGCAGCTGGTGGTGATCGACGTGTTCCTCAAGCAGGGCTCCGGTCTCGGCGTGCTGAGAACCTGCAGGCAGCGCAGCGCGAGCCAGCGCGCGGTGGTCCTGAGCAACTACGTCAATGCCGACATACGGGCACGCTGCACGGCCTTGGGCGCGGATGCCGTGTTCGACAAGTCGAGGGAGCTCGAAGCCTTCTTCGACTACTGCAACGACGCCAGCCGCAGCGCCATGTAAAAAGGGCCCCTGAGGGCCGAGGCTGTGTGAAAACGTCAATCCGTCGTCTATATTGAGTCAACCCGTTTTGAGCGAGGTGGCCCATGAAGCGATTCATCGAAGGCGCGGACCGACAGCAGGTCACGCTGATGCCAGAGTGTCTCGATGACTATGTTGGTGAAGACAACCCGGTGCGCATCGTCGATGCCTTCGTGAACGAATTGGATCTGCAAACACTCGGCTTCGACGGTGCAGATCCCGCAACGACCGGACGCCCGTCCTACCACCCGGCGGTGCTTCTCAAGCTCTACATCTACGGATACCTCAACCGCATCCAGTCCAGCCGACGCCTGGAGCGTGAAGCGCAACGCAACGTCGAACTGATGTGGCTTACAGGCCGGCTCGCACCGGACTTCAAGACCATTGCCGACTTCAGGCGCAGCAATGGCGCTGGGATCCGCAACGTTTGCCGACGCTTCATCGTTCTGTGCCGCCAGCTCAAGCTCTTCTCCCAAGGCGTCGTGGCCATCGACGGTAGCAAGTTCAAGGCGGTGAACAGTCGAGACCGAAACTTCTCGCCTGGGAAGATCGACGCGCGCAAGGAACAGATCGAGCAAAGCATTCAGCGCTACCTGGATGCCTTGGAGACGGCGGACCGGACGCAACCTGCCGAGTTGGGAGCAAAGGCAGAACGGCTGCAGGAGAAGATCAGCAAACTGCGCGAGCAAATGCGGCAACTGGACGAGACCAAGGAGCAGCTGAAGAGCGAACCGGGCCAACAGCGCTCGCTGACGGATCCCGACGCCCGCTCGATGCTCCAGCAAGGCAAGAGCACAGGCTTAGTGGGCTACAACGTCCAGACAGCTGTGGACCGCAAGCACCACCTGATCGTTGCGCACGAAGTGACGAACGTCGGCAATGACCGAGCCCAGCTAAGCAAGATGGCGCTGGCCGCGCGCGAAGCGATGGGCAGGAGCAAGGTGCAGGCGTTCGCCGACCGTGGCTACTTCAGCGGCACGGAACTCAAGGCCTGCGAGGACGCCGGCATCACGACCTTCGTGCCCAAGCCGATGACATCGAATGCCAAGGCTGAGGGGCGCTTCGACAAGACCGACTTCATCTATATCGCCAGCGCTGACGAGTACCAGTGCCCAGCAGGGGAGCGGGCAATCTATCGGTACAGCACGCTTGAGAAGAGCGGTCTCAAGGCTGGCGTTTACTGGACCAGTGCGTGCCCACGCTGCGCGATGAAGGACCAATGCACAACTGGCGACTACCGCCGCATTCGTCGCTGGGAACATGAGGAAGTGCTGGAACGCGTTCAACGACGGCTGGATCGCAAGCTCGATGCGATGACACTTCGACGATCCACCATCGAACATGTGTTCGGAACGCTGAAGTACTGGATGGGTTCGACGCATTTCTTGATGAAGACCATGGAGCACGTCGGCACCGAGATGAGTCTTCACGTGTTGGCTTACAACCTGAAGCGGGTGATGAGTGTGCTGGGTATTGCCAGAACGATGAAGGCGATGCGGCTGGCGGGGGCATGAGCCCCGGTGTGTCTTCGTGCGCGTAGACAACGGACGTCACGAGGCCTGGAATACGGGTTCTGACGCACCAGAACACTGGGTGAACTCGGTAGGCGAACCGCCCGGCGTGACAACGCTGCGCGTTTCTACACAGCCTCGGCCCTTTTCGGCAGATGCAGCGACTTGCTTCAGCTCGCGCCGCGCACCACGGCGATCTGCGTACGCGCGCCACCCTTGTAGGTGTAGATCGTCAGCGCACCGTTCTTGATGTCGCCCTTCTCGTCGAAGGCGATCGGGCCGGTCACGCCCTTGTACTGGATCTTGCCGAGCTCCGGCAGGTACTTCTCGGGATCGGAAGAACCGGCCTTCACCATGGCTTCGGCCAGTACGTTGACCGCGTCGTACACGTACGGCGCATAGATCTGCACATCAACACCGTTCTTCGCCTTGAACTTGGTCTTGAAGTCTTCCAGCGGCTGCTTGAAGTCGCCTTCGACGCCGCCGGCCTCCGCGCAAACCACCATTTCTTCGCCGATCGCATCGCCAGCCAGCTTGGCCAGTTCCCCGGTGCACAGGCCGTCGCCACCCATGAACTTGACGTTCATGCCCAGTTGCTTGACCTGCTTGAGCATCGGGCCGCCCACGGCGTCCATGCCGCCGAAGAACAGCACGTCGGGCTTGGCGCCCTTGAGCTTGGTCAGGATGGCGTTGAAGTCGGTCGACTTGTCGGTGGTGAACTCGTGGCCGACGATCGTGCCGCCGGCGGCCTTGACGGCCTTCTCGAACTCCTCGGCGACACCCTGGCCATAGGCGGTGCGGTCGTCGATCACGGCGATGTTCTTGCCCTTGAGCGTGTCGACCGCGTACTTGCCCAGTGTGCCGCCGAGCTGCGTATCGTCAGCCACCACGCGGAAGGTGGTCTTGAAGCCCTGGCGGGTGTACTTGGGATTGGTCGCCGAAGGCGAGACCTGAGGGATGCCGGCGTCGCTGTAGAGCTTGGAAGCGGGAATGGTGGTGCCCGAGTTCAGGTGGCCGACGATGCCGTTGACCTTGCTGTCGACCAGCTTCTGGGCGACCGCGGTGCCCTGCTTCGGATCGGCGGCGTCGTCCTCGGCGAGCAGTTCGAACTTGGCAACCTTGTCGCCGATCTTGAGGCCCTTGGCATTCAGGTCCTCGATCGCCATGCGCGCGCCGAGCTCGTTGTCCTTGCCGAGGTGGGCGATGGCGCCGCTGGTCGGGCCGACGTGACCGATCTTGACCACCAATGCATCGGCCGGAGGAGCCGCGGGTGCAGGGGCTGCCGCGGTGGGTGCCGGCGCAGTCGCCGGGGCCGCTGCTTCTTCCTTCTTGCCACAAGCCACGAGCGTGAGTGCTGCAAGCGTGACTGCAGTCCATTTCAATTGCATGAGGAACCTCCAAGTATTGGTGGATAAGAACACTAGCTATACGGCCTTTTGATCCGTGCGCGAACCCTCAGCAAGTTTCACGCCGCAGACCCTCAGCGCCTCGCGCCTTCGACCTGGCGCGCAGTGTAGCCCAAGGATCAGGGGCGAAAAGGTGGCGTTGACCCTGGGGTGTCGGACAGTTCCTGGGCCAGTGCTTCGCTCACCAGCTCGCGCAGCACCGTTTCGATTTCGTCGCGCAGGCGCGGGATCATCTTGTCGAGCTGCTGCTGAACGGCGGCTGACACCGTGTCGCTCAGGCGCTCCTCCAGCGCGAGGTCGACGCGTTGCAGCACGCGATGCAGCAGTTGCTCCTCGACCCGGAAAGCGTCGGACTCCGACAGCAGGGCCTGTGGGTCGAGCGCGACCGCCTGCGAAGGGTCCGCAGCGGCGGCCGGCTCGGGAACCGGCTGGCTCGCGGGCACCGACTCGGCCGGCACCTCGAGCACGGTGGTGAGCGTGGGCACGAAACGCGGCGGGGTGCGGGCGGACATCAGGCAGTGTTCCCCGCGAAGTCGTGGCGCTGGATCGCATAGCCACGGTCGGCGTAGTGCCGCCAGCGCATGCGGCCGGCCTGCCGGTCGGCATCGTCGCCGCTCACGATGTCGATCAGGCGGTCGAAGCGTTCGAAGCCGCCAGGCACCGTGTGACCGAGGTTCACCAGCACCTGGCGGTGCGGCAGCGGCGCATCGCAGCTCTCGGCCAGCACCACCGGCGAGCGCGCGACCGTGTGCGGCTCGCCATCGCTGCGGCAGTGGGCGATGAACTCCGCGGGCGCGAAGGTCCAGAGCGCGAGATCGACCGCCTCGAGCATGGGCGCATCGGCGACCACCACCACGCGCGCGCCGCGCGCGCCGACGGCCTTGCGCAGCAACCGGCAGGCGTAGTTCACCTTGTCCGGCGTGTTGAAGTGGAAGTCGATCTCGGTCATGGCAGTTACCGGGCCTTGGCGTGCTTGCGAGCCTTGCGCGGCACCGGCTGGACGGCGCCTTGACGGGCCCGCTCCAGCAGATAGGACAGCAGCAGGCCGACGGGACGTCCGGTCGCGCCCTTGGCCGACCCGCTCTTCCACGCCGTGCCCGCGATATCCAGGTGCGCCCAAGGGAAGTCGCCCGCGAAGCGTTGCAGGAACTTGGCCGCGGTGACCGCGCCGCCGGCGCGGCCCGCGACGTTCGCCACGTCGGCGAAATTGGTCTTGAGGCCCTCGGCGTAGTCCTCGTCGAGCGGCATGCGCCAGCAACGATCCTGCGATGCCTCACCGGCCGCCAGCAGCGCATCGGCCAGCGCGTCGTCACTGGCGAAGAGGCCGCTGCGCACGCCGCCCAGCGCCACCACGCAGGCGCCGGTCAGCGTGGCGATGTCGACCACTACGGCAGGATCGAAGCGCCTGGCGTAGCTCAACGCATCGCACAGGATCAGGCGCCCCTCGGCATCGGTGTTGAGGATCTCGATGGTCTGCCCGCTCATGCTGGTGATCACGTCGCCGGGCTTGATCGCGCGGCCGTCGTTCATGTTCTCGCAGGTCGGGATCAGCCCCACGACGTTGAGCGCGGGGCGGATGTCGCCGAGCGCGCGGAACACGCCCAGCACGCTGGCGGCGCCGCACATGTCGAACTTCATTTCGTCCATCTCGGCCGCCGGCTTGAGCGAGACGCCGCCGGTATCGAAGGTGATGCCCTTGCCTACCAGCACCACGGGCGCCTGATCCTTGGGAGCGCCCTGGTAGCGCAGCACGATGAAACGCAGTGGCTCGGCCGAGCCCTGCGCCACCGCGCTGAACGCGCCCATGCCGAGCTTCTGGACCTCCTTCGGCCCCAGCACCTCGCACTTCAGCTGCGGCAGCGCGGCGAGCTTCTGCGCGGCCTCGGCCAGCATCGTGGGCGTGCAGTGGTTGCCGGGGCGGTTGGCCCACTCCTTGGCCAGCTCGATGCCCGCGACCGTCGCCGCCGCCTCGTCGAAGGCCCCGCGCAGCGCCGCCGCATCGTCCACGCCGAAGTGCAGCTGGCGAATGGAGCGCGGCTCGGGCTTCGACTTCGTGGCGGTGTAGACATAGCTCGCGTCGGCCGCCGCAAGCACCGCGCTGCGCAGCCCTGCCGCGTCGGTCGGCTGGGCGAAGACAATCGCCACCCGCCTGGGATCCGCCGCCTTGGCCGCGGCCACGGCCGCCAGCACGCCGGTGCGCACCGAGGCAGGCTTGCCGTCGCCCACCGAGGCCAGCAGCAGGCGTGGCGCAGCGACACGGGCCGGACGGTACAAGGCCAGCAGCTTGCCGGCCTTGTCGCCCAGGTCGCCGGCCTTGCGGGCGTCGGCGACGAGCGTCGCGATCACATCCTTGGAGGGGGGGGTTGCGGCTGCGGCGAGCACGATCAGCACATCGCATTTGTCAGTGGCAGCCTGGGCGGTGGAGAGGGTCTTGAGTTGAAAGTCCATAATCCTTTTTTTCCCTCGACGATGTTATTCCATTCCTCCATACGCAAGGAGCTGTCGCGCAGCTTCGGGGCCACGCTGGTGGTGCTGATCACCATCGTGATGACCATGATGCTGATCCGCACGCTCGGCCTGGCCGCCAGGGGCAGCGTGAATCCCTCCGAGGTCTTCCTGGTGATGACCTACACGGTGCTCGGCTACATGCCCACCATCCTGAGCCTCAGCCTGTTCGTCTCCATCGTGGGCACGCTGTCGCGCATGTACCGCGACAGCGAGATGGTGATCTGGTTCTCCAGCGGCCGCGGCCTTGCCGATTTCGTGCCGCCGCTGTTCCGCTTTGCCTGGCCGATCCTGCTGCTGATCGCCGTGTTCGCCCTGGTCGGCTGGCCCTGGGCCAACTCGCAGACCCAGGGCATGCGCGACCAGTACCAGCGCCGCAGCGACATCGAACGGGTGTCGCCCGGCGAGTTCCGCGAGTCGGCCGGACGCCTGCGGGTGTTCTTCATCGACAAGGACGCGCCCGACAGCGCCACGGCCAGCAACGTGTTCATCTCCTCGCTCGAGCGCGGCCTGCAGATCATCACCTCTGCGCAGAGCGGCCGCATCGAAAGCATCGGCGACTCGCGCTACCTGATGTTGAGCAACGGTCAGCGACTGGAACGCCCGCTGCTGCCCGGCGAGCTCAAGATCAGCGAGTTCCGCAGCTACGGCGCCAAGGTCGGCAGCGACATCGATCCCTCCAACGGCGCCGCACCGGTGCGTGCCAAGACCACCCTGACCCTGATGCGCGAACCCAGCGTGGCCAATAACGGCGAGCTGGCCTGGCGCATCGGTATGGTGCTCGCGGCCATCAACTTCGTGCTGCTCGCGCTGACCGTGTCGAGCGCGAATCCGCGCGTGGGCCGCAGCGGCAACCTGCTGTTCGCCCTGTGCGCCTTCGTCCTCTATTACAACCTGCTCAATCTCGGCCAGAACTGGGTCGGCATGGGCCGCTACAGCATGGGCGGGTTCATGCTGGCGCTGCATGGCGGGGCGCTGGCACTCGCCCTGCTCTGGCTCGCCAAGCGCCATTTCAACTGGAGCTGGCGTCCGTTCCCCGTCCGCAGCCGGTCGCCGGCGAGTTCCGAAACGTGAAAACCATTCGCCGACTGATCTACGTCGAGGTGCTGAAGGCGGTGGCCTTCGTGACCCTGGGCTTCCTGAGCCTGTTCTTCTTCTTCGATTTCGTCGACGAGCTGCAGGCCATCGGGCAGCCGGGCACCCTGGGCTACGGCGCGGCGCAGGCCCTGATGTACGTCGCCCTGCTGATCCCGAGCCATCTCTACGAGCTGCTGCCGATCGCAGTGCTGATCGGCACCATCTTCGTCATGGCGCGGTTGGCACAGAGCTCCGAGTACACGATCCTGCGCACCAGCGGCCTCGGCCCCTGGCGTGCGCTGCGCACCCTGCTCGTGCTGGGCCTCGGCTTCGTGTTCCTGACCTTCGCGGTGGGCGACTATGTCTCGCCGGCTTCAGACCGCACCGCCCAGTTGCTGAAGTCGCGCTACCAGGGCACCTATTCGCTGGTGGGCTACACCGGCGCGTGGCTCAGGGAAAAGCAGGGCGACAAGTCGTATGCGGTAAACGTGGCCTCGATCTCCCGCAACGGCACGCTGAAGGACCTGCGCATCTTCGAGTTCGGCCCGAAGGGCCTGCTGGTCTCGCACACCTCCGCCTCGCAGGCACACATCTCGAACGGCGTGTGGACGCTGGTCGGCGTCGAGCAGCAGCAGTACGACACGGGCAATGCCGACAAGGTCCGAGTCACCACCACGCAAACCCCGGTCGTGAACTGGCCTAGCTCGCTCACCAACGAGATGGTGTCGGTGGCGCTGCTGCGGCCGGACCGCATGCGCACCATCGATCTGTTCGAATACATCCAGCACCTCGACGCCAACGGCCAGACCGCCCAGCGCTATGAGATCGAGTTCTGGCGCAAGGTCTTCTACCCGCTTTCCTGCCTGGTGATGGTGGTGCTCGCCCTGCCCTTCGCCTACCTGCATTTCCGCCAGGCGGGAATCACGGCCTACGTGTTCGGCGGCGTGATGATCGGCATCAGCTTCTTCCTGCTGAACAACGTGTTCGGCTACTTGGGCAACCTGAGCAACTGGTGGCCCTGGATCACCGCCGCGGCCCCCGGCCTGATCTATTCGGTGATGTCGCTGGCGGCCTTCACCTGGCTGGTGCTGCGGCGCTAGCGACGCGCATGCAGGAACGCGCTCTCGGCATCGTGCTGCTCGCGCACGGCTCGCGCGACGTCCGCTGGCGCGCACCGGTGGAAGCCGTTGCGCGGCGCGTCGCCGATCTCGATCCGGCCGTGCAGGTGCGCTGCGCCTACCTCGAGTTGTCGCAGCCCGACCTGCAAACCGCCATGGCGGAGCTGGTCGCCGGTGGCGCCGGGTCAGTGCGCGTGGTGCCGCTCTTCCTCGGCATGGGCAAGCATCTGCGGGAAGACCTGCCGCGGCTGCTCGAAGAATTGCGCGCATTGCACCCGCAGGTTCCCGTGGAGCTGGCGCGCGCCGTCGGCGAGGAGCCCGAGATCCTCGATCTGCTGGCCCGGCTGGCGCTCAGATCCTGAACATTTCGCTGCTTTCGATAGACAGCGAAGGCATAATAAATCCGGAAATAAGACGGAATTTGTTATGAATCTTCACCAGTTCAAGTTCGTGCAGGAGGCGGTGCGTCGCAACCTCAACCTCACCGAGGCGGCCAAGGCCCTGCACACCTCGCAGCCCGGCGTGTCCAAGGCAATCATCGAGCTCGAGGAAGAACTGGGCGTGGAGATCTTCGCGCGGCACGGCAAGCGCCTGAAGCGCGTGACCGAGCCGGGCCAGCACGTGCTCGCGAGCATCGAGCTCATCATGCGCGAGGTGGGCAACCTCAAGCGCATCGGCGAGCAGTTCAGCGCCCAGGACAGCGGCACCCTCTCGATCGCCACCACCCACACGCAGGCGCGCTACGTGCTGCCGGTGCCGGTGGCCAGGCTGCGCGAGGCCTACCCCAAGGTCAACGTGAGCCTGCACCAGGGCTCGCCCGACCAGGTGGCGCGGATGGTGATAGACGAGATCGCCGAGATCGGCATCGCCACCGAGTCGCTCGCGGACTACGCCGAGCTCGTGACCCTGCCGTGCTACGAGTGGCAGCACGTGCTGGTGCTGCCCAAGACCCACCCGCTGGCGGACAAGGAGCGCATCCACCTCGAGGACCTCGCGGCCGAGCCGATCATTACCTATCACCCTTCCTTCACCGGCCGCACGCGCATCGACCATGCCTTCGCGCAGAAGAAGCTCACGCCGCGCATCGCGCTGGAGGCCATCGACTCCGACGTGATCAAGACCTACGTGCGCCTCGGCCTGGGCGTCGGCATCGTGGCCGAGATGGCGGTGCGCGACGACTCCAATGCCGACCTGGTGGTGCGGCCCATGGGCCATTTGTTCGGCAGCAACATCGCCCGCGTCGCCTTCAAGCGCAGCTCCTACCTGCGCAACTTCGTCTTCAAATTCGCCGAGCTGCTTTCCGACCGGCTCGACCGCAACCTGATCGCCAAGGCATTGGCCGGTCACAACCAGGATTACGAACTGTGAACGCCCCTGTAGCGCGCACCCCCAACGTGCAGACCAAGCTGCCGAGCGTCGGCACCACCATCTTCACCGTGATGTCGGCGCTGGCCGTCGAGAAGGACGCCGTCAACCTCGGCCAGGGCTTCCCCGATTTCGACTGCGACCCCAAGCTGCTCGAAGCAGTGACCGCCGCCATGGCCGCCGGCCACAACCAGTACCCGCCGATGCCCGGCATCCTGCCTCTGCGCGAGGCGATCGCCGCGAAGGTCGAGACGCTCTATGGGCACCGCTACGACCCGGCGAGCGAGATCACCATCACCGCCGGCGCCACGCAGGCCATCATCACCGCCATCCTCGCGGTGGTGCGTGCCGGCGACGAGGTGGTCGTGCTCGAGCCCTGCTACGACAGCTATGCGCCCAATATCGAGCTGGCCGGCGGCACGGTGGTGCGGGTGCCGCTCACCCCCGGCAGCTTCCGGCCCGACTTCGACAGGATCGCGGCAGCGCTCACCCCGCGCACGCGCGCGATCATCGTCAACACGCCGCACAACCCCAGCGCCACCGTGTGGACCGAGGCCGAGATGCGCCGGCTCGAGGAACTCCTCGCGCCGACCGACGTACTGGTGATCAGCGACGAGGTCTACGAGCACATGGTGTACGCCGGCGCGCGCCACGAAAGCGCGGCGCGCTTGCCCGGTCTGGCGGCGCGCAGCTTCATCGTCAGCAGCTTCGGCAAGACCTACCACGTGACGGGCTGGAAGGTCGGCTACGTCGCGGCGCCGGCGCCGCTCACGGCCGAGTTCCGCAAGGTGCATCAGTTCAACGTGTTCACCGTCAACACGCCGATGCAGCACGCGCTCGCCAGCTACATGGCCGACCCGGCGCCCTACCTGGAGTTGCCGGCCTTCTACCAGCGCAAGCGCGACCTGTTCGCCGAGGGCCTGGCGAAGACCCGGTTCAAGCTGCTGCCGAGCGCCGGCACCTACTTCCAGTGCGTCGACATCCGCGAGGTCAGCGACCTGGGCGAAGCCGATTTCTGCCAGTGGCTCACCCGCGAGATCGGCGTTGCCGCCATCCCGCTGTCGGCCTTCTACGCGGAGGGCTTCGACCAGCGCGTGGTGCGCTTCTGCTTCGCCAAGAAGGACGAGACGCTCAGGGCGGCACTCGACCGGCTGGCCCGGCTCTGACACGAACGGTAGGAGAGTCCTGACCGCCGGAGGGCGCGCCTTCCGGCGGGCAAAAGCACCGCTCACCATGACCATGAGTGCTCGGTACACAACACCAAGGAGTCTTCCATGTCGCTCTCGCTGATCCTGCTGATCGTCCTGATCCTGCTGCTGGTAGGCGCTCTGCCAAGCTGGGGCTACAGCCGCAGCTGGGGCTACGGGCCGAGTGGCGGCCTGGGCCTCGTCGTGCTCGTGGTCATCGTGCTGCTCCTCATGGGGCGCATATAGAAAGGCGGCGCCCACCGGCGCCGCAACAGCAAGGCCCACCCCGGTGGGCCTTTTTTTTGCCTGCCGTCCCGGGTTCTCAGCCTTGAAGCTGCGCCCACAGCTTGTCGAGCCGCTTGATGCTCACCGGTTGCGGCGTGCGCAGCTCCTGCGCGAAGAAGCTCACGCGCAACTCCTCCAGCAGCCAGCGGAACTCGTCCATGCGCTCGTCCACCGCGCCCTTGCGTTCGGCCACCAGGCGCCAGTAGCGCTGCTCCTGCGGCCGCAGCTCCGCCAGCCGCTGGGCGTCCCGGGCCGGGTCGGCGCGCAGCTTGTCGAGCCGCAGGCCGATGGCCTTGAGATAGCGTGCGAAATGCGCCAGCCGCGGCCAGGGCGTCTGCGCAACGAAGCGCCTGCCGACCAGGCGCTGCAGCTGCTGCGCGGCGTCCGCCGTCGCGTCGGGCTGGATCCTGGTATCCCTGATCTTGCGAGCGGCCAGCGTGTATTCCGCGAGGATGGTGCCTGCGAGGCGGGCGATCTCATTGGCGATCAGCGTGAGCCGCCCGCGCCCTTCCTCCACGCGGCGCTCGAAGGCGGCCTGGTCGGCCGGCAGCGGCTCCTGCAGGAAGGCCCGCTCCAGCGCCACCTCGACGATCTGCCCGCGCAGCTCCTCGGCCGTACCCAGCGGCATGTAGGCCACCGCCATCTTCTGCAGGTCCGGGATGTTCTTCTCGAGGTACTTGAGCGCGTCCTTGAGCTGCAATGCGACCAGGCGACGCAGGCCGGCGCGATGCCTGGCGGCGGCCACCGCCGGCTCGTCGAAGACCTCGATCGTCACCGCGTCGCCGGCATCGACCAGGGCCGGGAAGCCGATCAGCGACTGGGCGCCGCGGCGCACCTCCATCAGCTCGGGCAGCTCGCCGAAGCTCCAGCTCGTGTAGCGCTGGCCCGCCGGGAGGGCCGGCGGGGCGTCCTCCTTCGTCGCGGCGCGGCCCGCGGTCTGCGCGGCCTGCTCGGCATCCGCGGCGGGTGGCGCATCCGGCGAGACCTTCACCTGCAGCCCCGCCAGCGCCTGGAAGGCACCGCGCGCCTGCGCGCCCAGCTCGGCCTTCAGCGCACCGAGGTTGCGGCCCATGCCCAGCTGCCGGCCGTGTTCGTCGACCACGCGCAGGTTCATGAACAGGTGAGGCGGCAGCATGTCGAGCTTGAAGTCGGTGCGCTTGACGTCCAGGCTGGTCTCGTTGCGCACCCGCCTGAGCAGAGCCTCGGTCAGCGAGCCCTGGCCGAAGGCCTCGGGCACCCCCAGCGCCTCGGCCAGCCGTGCGGCCGATTCGGGCAGCGGCACCAGCCGCGCGCGCGGCTTTTGCGGCAGGCTCTTGAGCAGCGCCTGGACCTTGTCCTTGAGCATGCCCGCGACCAGCCACTCGCAGCGCTCCTCGCTCACCTGGTTGAGCACGAAGAGCGGCACGGTCACCGTCAGCCCGTCCCTGGGATCGCCGGGCTCGTGCAGATAGCTGGCGGCGCAGTCCACGCCCCCCAATCGCAGCGTCGGCGGAAAGGACTGCGTCGTGATCCCCGCCGCCTGGTGGCGCATCAGCTCCTCGCGCGTCAGATAAAGCAGCTTCGGCGCCTCCCTCGAGGCTTGCCGGTACCAGCTCTCGAACGCGAAGCCGCTGGCGAGGTCGGGAGGCAGTTGGGCGTCGTAGAAGGCGTAGATCAGCTCGTCGTCGACCAGCACGTCCTGGCGGCGCGACTTGTGCTCCAGGCCCTCGACCTCGCGCACCAGCTTTCGGTTCGCGGCCAGGAAGGGCAGCTTGCTTTCCCACTGCCCGCCGACCAGCGCCTCGCGGATGAAGATCTCGCGCGCCGCAACCGGATCGACGCGGCCGAATTCAACGCGCCGACCGCTGTAGACCACCAGCCCGTAGAGCGTCGCGCGCTCCAGCGCCACGACCTGAGCGCTCTTCTTCTCCCAGTGCGGATCGAGCAACTGCTTCTTCAGCAGATGGCCCGCCACCTGCTCCAGCCATGAAGGCTCGATGTTGGCGATGCCGCGGCCGAAGAGGCGCGTGGTCTCCACCAGCTCGGCGCAAACGATCCAGCGGCCGGGCCTCTTCTTGAGGTGTGCGCCGGGATGCCGGTGGAACTTGATGCCGCGGGCGCCGAGGTAGGCCTCTTCTTCCTCCATTTTCCAGCCCACGTTGCCGAGCAGCCCCGCCAACATGGACAGATG
The DNA here is from genome assembly GCF_901827175.1 of Variovorax sp. RA8. Classification (NCBI taxonomy): domain Bacteria; kingdom Pseudomonadati; phylum Pseudomonadota; class Betaproteobacteria; order Burkholderiales; family Comamonadaceae; genus Variovorax; species Variovorax sp. RA8. The sequence continues at coordinate 3,731,392 of NZ_LR594662.1, forward strand.
CAGCGCCTCGTAGCTCGCTGGCGCGCTGTTGACGCGCCACTTGTGCTCCGTCACCACCGTGAGCAGTTGCGAATGGATGTCGCGCCACTCGCGCACGCGCCGGACGTTGATGAAGTTCTGGCGCAGGAGCTGCTCGTACTGGCGATTGCTGAGCTTGTGGGTGGGCGCGCCCCCACCGCGAGGCTCCCCCGCGCCCCCGCCGCGCGCATCATGGATCCATTGCCACAGCCGCAGATACCCGCTGAACTCGCTCTTCTCGTCGTCGAACTTGGCGTGCGCCTGGTCCGCCTGCTGCTGCGCATCGAGGGGCCGGTCCCGCACGTCCTGGACCGACAGCGCGCTGGCGATCACCAGCACCTCCTCGAGCGCGCCGCGCGTGCGCGCCTCCAGGATCATGCGGCCGACGCGCGGGTCCAGCGGCAGCTTCGCCAGCTCCATGCCCATGGGCGTGAGTTCGTTCGCATCATCGACCGCGCCGAGCTCGTTGAGCAGCTGGTAGCCGTCCGCAATGGCGCGCCGCTGCGGCGCCTCGAGGAAGGGGAAGCGCTCGACATCGCCCAGATGCAGCGATTTCATCCGCAGGATCACGCCGGCCAACGAGGAGCGCAGGATCTCCGGGTCGGTGAAGCGCGGGCGCCCTTCGAAATCCTTCTCGTCGTAAAGCCGGATGCAGATGCCGTCGGCCACCCGCCCGCAGCGGCCGGCACGCTGGTTGGCCGCGGCCTGGCTGATCGGCTCGACCAGCAGCTGCTCCACCTTGCTGCGAAAGCTGTAGCGCTTGACCCGCGCCGTACCGGCGTCGATCACGTAGCGGATGCCGGGCACCGTCAGCGAGGTCTCGGCGACGTTGGTCGCCAGCACGACGCGCCGGCCGCTGTGGCTGTCGAAGATGCGGTCCTGCTCGGCCTGCGACAGGCGCGCGAACAGCGGCAGCACCTCGGCGTTGCGCAGCAGCGGCTGGTGGCTCAGGTGCTTGCGCAGGTGGTCCGCGGCCTCGCGGATCTCGCGCTCGCCGGGCAGAAAGACCAGGATGTCGCCGCCATCGCGCGGGTCGCGCCAGAGTTCGTCGACGCCGTCGGCGATCGCGTCGTTGAGGTCGTAGTCGCGCGACTCCTCGAAGGGGCGGTAGCGCTGCTCGACCGGGTACATGCGGCCCGAGACATAGATCGTCGGCGCCGGTGTCATCGGCCCCCACGCTCCGCGCTGCGCGTCGTCGCTGCCCCCCGAGGGGGCTTCGCCCGCCTTGGGGCGGCCCGGCGCCGGTGTCATCGGCCCCCACGCTCCGCGCTGCGCGTCGTCGCTGCCCCCCGAGGGGGCTTCGCCCGCCTTGGGGCGGCCCGGCGCCGGGCGAGCGGACGCGAAATGCTGCGCAAAGCGCTCGGCATCGATGGTCGCCGAGGTCACGATCACCTTGAGATCGGGCCGGCGCGGCAGGATCTCGCGCAGATAGCCCAGCAGGAAATCGATGTTGAGTGAGCGCTCGTGCGCCTCGTCGATGATCAGCGTGTCGTAGGCCTTGAGCAGCGGGTCGGTCTGAGTCTCGGCCAGCAGGATGCCGTCGGTCATCAGCTTGACCGAGGCGTCGCGCGACAGGCGGTCCTGGAAGCGCACCTTGTAGCCGACCACCTCGCCGAGCGGCGTCTTCAGCTCTTCCGCGATGCGCTTGGCCACGGAGGAGGCGGCGATGCGCCGTGGCTGCGTGTGGCCGATCAGCCGGCCCTGCCCGGGCGGCGCGTTGAGCTTGCCGCGGCCCATCGCCAGCGCTATCTTGGGCAGCTGGGTGGTCTTGCCCGAGCCGGTCTCGCCGCAGACGATGACGACCTGGTGACCGGCGATGGCCGCCATGATTTCGTCGCGTCGTGCCGACACCGGCAGGGCTTCTGGGAATTCGATTCGGAGCGCAGTCGAGGACAAGGCGGCAGTTCGGGGAAAATCCCCAATTATCTTGCGCCCCGACTTCCTGCCCGCCCGACCCCTTCCATGTCCACCGTCTTCAACTTCACCTTCGTCCCCTGGTTCCGCTCGGTGGCGCCTTACATCCACATGCACCGGGGCAAGACCTTCGTGGTCGCCATGGCGGGCGAGGCCATCGCCGCCGGCAAGCTGCCCCACATCGCGCAGGACCTGGCGCTGATCCAGAGCATGGGCGTCAAGGTGGTGCTGGTCCACGGCTTCCGGCCGCAGGTCAACGAGCAGCTGCGCGCCAAGGGCCACGCGGCGAAGTACGCGCATGGCATCCGCATCACCGACGAAGTGGCACTCGATTGCGCACAGGAAGCCGCCGGCCAGTTGCGCTACGAGATCGAGGCCGCCTTCAGCCAGGGCCTGCCAAACACGCCCATGGCCGGCTCCACCGTGCGCATGATCTCCGGCAACTTCATCACCGCGCGGCCCGTTGGCGTGGTCGATGGCGTCGATTTCCAGCACTCGGGCCTGGTGCGCAAGGTGGACGCCGCCGGCATCCGCCACGGGCTGGACTTCGGCGCGATGGTGCTGATGTCGCCCTTCGGCTTCTCGCCCACCGGCGAGGCCTTCAACCTGACCATGGAGGAGGTCGCGACCAGCGTGGCGATCTCGATCCAGGCCGACAAGCTGATCTTCCTGACCGAGGTGCCGGGCATCCCTCAGGACCCTGGCCAGCCCGTCGGCGAAGACAATCCGATCGACACCGAGCTGCCGCTCGACAGCGCCAAGAAGCTGCTGGCCTCGCTTGCGCCACCGCAGAAGCCGACCGACACGGGCTTCTACCTGCAGCATTGCGTCAAGGCCTGCGAGGCGGGCGTGGAGCGCAGCCACATCATTCCCTTCTCCGTGGACGGCGCGCTGCTGCTCGAGGTCTACGTGCATGACGGCATCGGCACGATGGTGATCGACGAGAAGCTCGAGTCGCTGCGCGAGGCAACGGCCGACGACATCGGCGGCATCCTGCAGCTGATCGAGCCCTTCGAGCGCGACGGCACCCTGGTCAAACGCAGCCGCACCGAGATCGAGCGCGACATCGGCCAGTACACGGTGATCGAGCACGACGGCGTGATCTTCGGCTGCGCCGCGCTCTACCCCTACCCGGAAGCGAAGACCGCGGAGATGGCGGCGCTCACCGTGTCGCCGCAATCGCAATCGCAGGGCGACGGCGAGCGCATCCTCAAGCGCGTCGAGCAGCGCGCCAAGGCCAGCGGGCTCGAGAGCATCTTCGTGCTGACCACCCGCACCATGCACTGGTTCCTCAAGCGCGGCTTCCAGCAGGTCAACCCCGACTGGCTGCCCGAGGCGCGCAAGCGCAAGTACAACTGGGACCGCAAGAGCCAGGTGCTGGTCAAGAAGCTCTGAACGCCCACAACATGAACCCCCTGCTCTCCAGGCTGCAGCCCTACCCCTTCGAGCGGCTGCGCCGCCTCTTCGCGGATGTCACTCCGAACCCGGCATTCGCGCCCATCAGCCTCGGCATCGGCGAACCCAAGCACCCGACGCCGGAGTTCATCAAGCAGGCGCTGTCGGCCGGCCTGGGCGCGCTGGCGGTCTATCCCGCGACCGCCGGCGACCTGAAGCTGCGCCAGTCCTTCACCGGCTGGCTGCAGCGCCGCTACGCGCTCGAACTGGACCCTGCCACGCAGGTGCTGCCGGTCAACGGATCGCGCGAGGCGCTGTTCGCGCTCGCGCAGACGGTGGTCGATGCGTCGACGACACCTGCCCCGGTGGTGCTCTCGCCCAACCCGTTCTATCAGATCTACGAGGGCGCGGCCCTGCTGGCGGGCGCCGAGCCGTACTACGTGCCCAGCGTGCCGGCGCGCAACTTCGCGGTCGACTGGGACAGCGTCCCGGCCGCGGTGTGGGAGCGCACCCAGCTGGTCTTCGTGTGCTCGCCCGGCAACCCGACCGGCGCGGTGATGCCGATGGAGGAATGGCAGAAGCTCTTCGCGCTGTCGGACCGCCACGGTTTCGTGATCGCGGCCGACGAGTGCTACAGCGAGATCTACTTCCGCGACGAGCCGCCGCTCGGGGGCCTGCAGGCTGCGGAGAAGCTGGGCCGCAGCGACTTCCGCAATCTCATCGCCCTCACCTCCCTGTCCAAGCGCAGCAACGTCCCGGGCCTGCGCAGCGGCTTCGTGGCGGGCGATGCCGCGATCATCAAGTCCTTCCTGCTCTACCGCACCTACCACGGCAGCGCCATGAGCGGTGCGGTGGCAGCGGCCAGCATCGCAGCCTGGGGCGACGAGGCACACGTCATCGAGAACCGCGCCCAGTACCGCGCCAAGTTCGCGGCCGTCACACCCCTGCTCGAAAAAGCGCTGGACGTGCGGCTACCCGACGCCAGCTTCTACCTGTGGGCCGGGGTGCCCGCGGCATGGCAGGGCGACGACGCCGCCTTCGCCCGCGCGCTCTACGCTCAATACAATGTGACCGTGCTGCCCGGCAGCTATCTCGCCCGGGAAACCGGCGGCGCCAACCCGGGCCGCGGCCGCATCCGCATGGCGCTGGTGGCCGACACCGCCGAATGCACCGAGGCCGCGCAGCGCATCGTGAACTTCATCCAGAACCGAGCCCATCCATGACCCAGCAACTCCAGCAGACCATCGACGCCGCGTGGGAAGACCGCGCCAACCTCTCCGCCACCAGTGCCCCGAAGGAAGTTCGCGATGCGGTCGAGCATGTGATCGCCGAACTCAACAACGGCCACCTGCGCGTCGCCACCCGCGAGGCCGTGGGCCAGTGGACCGTGCACCAGTGGATCAAGAAGGCGGTGCTGCTGTCCTTCCGCCTCAAGGACAACGAGCAGATGCAGGCCGGCTCGCTCGGCTTCTACGACAAGGTGCCGACCAAGTTCTCGCACCTCTCGGCCAACGAGCTCAAGGAAGCCGGCGTTCGCATCGTACCGCCGGCCGTGGCGCGCCGCGGCAGCTACATCGCCAAGGGCGCGATCCTGATGCCCTCCTACGTGAACATCGGCGCCTACGTCGGCGAGGGCACCATGGTCGACACCTGGGCCACCGTCGGTTCCTGCGCCCAGATCGGCGCCAACGTGCATCTGTCGGGCGGCGTCGGCATCGGCGGCGTGCTGGAGCCGCTGCAGGCCGGCCCCACCATCATCGAGGACAACTGCTTCATCGGCGCGCGCTCCGAAGTGGTCGAGGGCGTGATCATCGAAGAGAACTCCGTTCTTTCGATGGGCGTGTACATCGGCCAGAGCACCCCGATCTACGACCGCACCACCGGCGAAGTCACGTACGGCCGCGTGCCCGCGGGTTCGGTCGTCATCAGCGGCACGCTGCCCAAGGACAACGGCAAGTACAGCCTCTACGCCGCGATCATCGTCAAGCGCGTGGACGCGCAGACGCGCGCCAAGACTTCGCTGAACGACCTGCTGCGCGACTGACCCGGCAAGCCGCGACACCTTTCACAACCACACTGGAGGAGAGAGCCGATGAAGACGATGGAGCGAATTCTGCGCCTGATGGCCGAGCGCAAGGCATCCGACATCTACCTGTCGGCCCACTCCCCGGCACTGATCCGGCTCAACGGCAACTGCGTCCCCATCAACGGGCAGGTGCTGCCGCCCGAAGCGCCGCTGGCCCTGCTGGCGGAGGTGGTGCCCGAGGCGCGCATCGCCGAGCTGGAGCGCACCGGCGAGCTCAACATGGCGGTCGCCCTCGCGGGTGCGGGCAACTTCCGCATCAGCGGCATGCGCCAACGCGGCAGCTACGCCGTGGTGGTGCGGCACATCGCCGCGGAGATCCCCACCTTCGACGACCTGAACCTGCCCGAGATCCTCAAGACCCTGGTGATGGAGAAGCGCGGCCTCATCCTGATGGTGGGCTCCACCGGCGCCGGCAAGAGCACCACGCTGGCCTCGATGCTGGACTATCGCAACGAGCACGCCAGCGGCCACATCCTCACCGTCGAGGAGCCGATCGAATTCACCTACACCAACAAGAAGTCGATGGTGAACCAGCGCGACGTCGGCAGCGACACCGAGTCGCTGCAGATCGCGCTCAAGAACGCGCTGCGCCAGGCGCCCGACGTGATCCAGATCGGCGAGATCCGCGACCGCGAGACCATGACGGCCGCCATCGCCTACGCCCAGTCGGGCCACCTGTGCGTAGCCACGCTGCACGCCAACAACAGCTACCGCGCGCTCAACCGGATCCTGAGCTTCTACCCGGTCGAAGTGCGCGCCACCCTGCTGGGAGACCTGAGCGGCGCGATGCGGGCCATCATCGCGCAGCGCCTGCTGCGCACGCCCGAGGGCAGCCGCGTGCCGGCGCTGGAGGTGATGCTCAACACCGCGCTGGTGGCCGACCTGATCAGCAAGGGCGACTTCTCCGGCGTCAAGGAGGCAATGGAGCAATCCATGGCCGAAGGCTCGCAGACTTTCGAGGAGGACATCGCCCGCCTCGTCACCGAGAACCGCGTCAGCCGCGAGGAAGGCCTGTCGCAGGCCGACTCCCCGACCAACCTGATGTGGCGCCTGCAGAACCGCAATGCGGCGCCGGCGCGCAAGGAAGAGCACGCCTTGCTCGGCCAGGTCGACGAACCCTCCTTCACGGACATCACGCTCGACGTCCGACACTAGCTTCTTTCATGTCCCGTACGCTGCAACTCGCCGAACAACTGATCTCCCGCGCCTCGGTCACTCCCGACGACGCGGGCTGCCAGCAGATCCTCGGCGAGCGGCTGGCGCGCCTGGGCTTCAGGCTCGAGACCCTCGAGAGCGGCCCCGCCGACTTCCGCGTGACCAACCTGTGGGCCGTGCGCCCGGGCAGCGCGGGCGCCGAGGCCGCGCGCACGCTGGTCTTCGCCGGGCATACCGACGTGGTGCCCACCGGCCCGCTGGAGCAGTGGAAGAGCCACCCCTTCACACCCACCCACCGCGACGGCAAGCTTTACGGCCGCGGCGCCTGCGACATGAAGACCTCGCTGGCCGCCTTCGTGGTCGCGATCGAGGACTTCCTGGCCGCCCGGCCCGACCCGCGGCTCACCCTGGCGCTGCTCCTCACCAGCGACGAGGAAGGCCCCGCCGTCGACGGCACGGTGGTGGTGTGCAATGCGCTGGCCGCGCGCGGCGAACGGATCGACTACTGCATCGTCGGCGAGCCGACCTCGGTCGAGCGCTGCGGCGACATGATCAAGAACGGCCGACGCGGCACCATGAGCGGCCGGCTCACCATCCAGGGCGTGCAGGGCCACATCGCCTATCCGCACCTCGCCAGGAACCCGGTGCATGCCTTCGCGCCCGCGCTGGCGGAACTCGTCGCGATCAATGCGGCGGGTGGCTGGGACGCAGCGCCCAATCCGTACTTCCAGCCGACCAGCTGGCAGATCAGCAACATCCACGCGGGCACCGGCGCCAGCAACGTGATTCCCGGCATTGCGGTGGCCGACTTCAACTTCCGTTTCTCGACCGAAGCCACTCCCGAGTCCCTGCAGGCGCGGGTCAAGGCGGTGCTCGATGCGCACGGGCTCGACTACACCCTCTCGTGGACCGTGGGCGGCCTGCCCTTCCTCACGCCGCCCGGCGAACTGGTGGCCGCGGTGCAGCAGGCCATCCGCGACGAGACCGGCATCGAGACCGAGCTCTCGACCAGCGGCGGCACGAGCGACGCGCGCTTCATCGCGAAGATCTGCAGGCAGGTGATCGAACTGGGGCCGGTCAACGCCAGCATCCACAAGATCGACGAGCACATCGCCGTCCCCGAGATCGAACAGCTCAAGAACATCTACCAACGCACGCTGGATCGGCTCGAAGCGCTGTTGGCGGTATGAGCACTGTGATCGAATTGATCGAGGCCGGCGAAAAGCAGCTGGCCGAGGCCGGCGTCGCCTTCGGCCATGGGACGATCAACGCCTTCGACGAAGCGGCGTGGCTGGTGCTGTGGCGCCTGGGCTTGCCGCTCGACAGCCTGGACGAAGCCGCCGGGCGCACGGTCTCGCCGGCCGATGCCGCGCGCGTGCACGAGCTGCTGGCGGCGCGCATCGCCACGCGCAAGCCCGCGGCCTACCTCACCAAGGAAGCCTGGCTGCAGGGCGTGCCCTTCTATGTGGACGAGCGCGCCATCGTGCCGCGCAGCTTCATCGCCGAGCTGCTGGCCGACGGAACCATCGACTCCTGGCTCGGCGAGCACACGCAACAGGTGCTGGACCTGTGCAGCGGCAACGGCAGCCTCGCAGTGCTGGCCGCCCTGACCTATCCGGACATCCGCGTCGATGCGGCCGACCTCTCGACCGAGGCCCTCGAGGTCGCAGCCATCAACGTCACGCGCCACGCGCTGGACGATCGCATCACGTTGATCGAATCCGACGGGCTCGCCGCCGTGCGCGGACCTTACGACCTGATCCTCTGCAACCCGCCTTACGTCAACGCACAGAGCATGGCCGCCCTGCCGGCCGAGTACCGTGCCGAGCCCGAGCTGGCCCTGGCCGGCGGCGCCGACGGCATGGACTTCGTGCGCCGCCTGTTCGCCGATGCACCAGCCCGCATGAGCGAGAACGCCGTGCTGGTGCTGGAGATCGGCAACGAGCGCACGCATTTCGAGGCGGCGTTCCCGAAACTCGAGGTGGTGTGGCTCGCCACCAGCGCCGGCGAAGACCAGGTGCTCCTGGTAACTCGCGAATCCCTTCTTTCATGATCACCTTAAGAAACGTCATCCTCCGCCGCAGCGCCAAGGTCTTGCTGAACGGCGCGAGCGTCACCATCAATCCCGGCGAGAAAGTCGGGCTGGTGGGTCGCAACGGCGCCGGCAAGTCCACCCTGTTCGCACTCTTCAACGGCACGCTGCACGAGGACGGCGGAGATTTCTCGGTACCGTCGTCATGGCGCCTGGCCCAGGTCGCGCAGAACATGCCCGAAACCGAGGAGTCGGCAACCGACTTCGTGGTCGGCGGCGACACGCGGCTGGTGGAACTGCGCGAGGCGCTCGCGCTCGCCGAAGCCGGCCATGCCGCCGACCCCGACGACCCGGACATCGGCATGGCCCTGGCCCACGCCTACACCGACCTGCACGACGCCGGGGAACACGACGCAGTGCCGCGCGCGCAGGCGCTGATCCTCGGCCTGGGCTTCAAGGTCCAGGAGCTCGATCAGCCCGTCAACAGCTTCTCCGGGGGCTGGCGCATGCGACTGCAGCTGGCGCGCGCGCTGATGTGCCCGAGCGACCTCCTGCTGCTTGACGAACCGACCAATCACCTGGACCTGGATGCCCTGGTCTGGCTCGAAGCCTGGTTGCAGAAATACGCCGGCACCATGATCGTGATCAGCCACGACCGCGAGTTCCTCGATGCCGTGACCGACGTCACCCTGCACATCGTCCACGAGCAGCTCACCCGCTACGGCGGCAACTACAGCGCCTTCGAGACGCTGCGCGCCCAGCAGCTGGAGCTGCAGCAGGCTGCCTTTTCCAAGCAGCAGGACAAGATCGCCCACCTGCAGAAGTTCATCGACCGTTTCAAGGCCAAGGCCAGCAAGGCCAAGCAGGCCCAGAGCCGGGTGAAGGCGCTGGAGCGCATGGAAAAGGTCGCGCCACTCCTGGCCGAGGCCGACTTCAGCTTCGAATTCAAGGAGCCAGGGAACATCCCGAATCCGATGCTCACGATCAGCGCGGCGAGCTTCGGCTACCTGCAGGACGATGGACCGCCCAGGACCATCCTGAGCGGCGTCAATCGCTCGGTGCTGGCCGGCCAACGGATCGGGATCCTCGGCGCCAACGGCCAGGGCAAGTCCACGCTGGTGAAGACCATCGCCCGCGAGATGGGCGTGCTCGCCGGCACCGTGACCGAGGGCAAGGGGCTCAACATCGGCTACTTCGCGCAGCAGGAGCTCGACGTGCTGCGCCCGCAGGACACGCCGCTGGAACACATGGTGCGCATGGCGCGCGAGCTCGGGCCCAACGCCCGCGAGCGCACCGGCGAGCAGGACCTGCGCGGCTTCCTCGGCAGCTTCAACTTCAGCGGCGACATGGTGAAGCAGGCGGTCGGCACCATGAGCGGCGGCGAAAAGGCCCGGCTGGTGCTGGCCATGATGGTCTGGCAGCGGCCCAACCTGCTGCTGCTCGACGAACCCACCAACCATCTGGACCTCGCCACCCGCGAGGCCCTGGCCGTCGCGCTCAACGAGTTCGAGGGCACGCTGATGCTGGTCAGCCACGACCGTGCGCTGCTGCGCTCGGTCTGCGATGAATTCTGGCTGGTCGGCCGCGGCCGCGTCGGCGACTTCGACGGCGACCTCGACGACTACCAGCGCTACCTGCTGGACGAGGCCAAGCGCGTACGCGAGGAAGCCAGGCTGGCCACGCGCGAGGCCGAAAGTGCCGCCATCCCGGCTGCGCCCTCCGCCTCGGTGGCCGCGCAGGAGCGCCAGCAGCGCAGCGGCCAGGCCAGGCCGCTGAAGCGCGAGCTGGCGCAGATCGACGAGCAGTTGGCTGCCGCCGGAGCCGAAAAGACCGCGCTCGAAGCACGGCTATCGGCCCCGCTCCCGGCGCCCGAGATTGCCGAGACGGGACGGCGCCTGAAGACGCTGAACGAGGAGATCGGCCGCCTCGAGGAGCGCTGGCTGGCCCTGTCGGACCAGATCGAGGCACTGGCGGCCGGCTGACCGGACGTGATAGCCTCCAGCGAACCATGCCCTCGGCCCTCGAACTCGCACGCGGCGATCCGCAGCTGATCGCGGCCATCCAGCGCAGCCGGCGCATGCTCGGCCGCAAGGCGCTGATCGCCGCAGCCGCCAGCGCGGTGCCCATTCCCGGAGTCGACTGGGCCGCCGACGCCGCCCTGCTGTCGCGGCTGATTCCGCGGATCAGCGCTGAATTCGGTCTCTCGGTGGCCCAGATCGAAGGGCTTGCGCCTCACCAGCGCGAGCGCATCCAGCAAGCCGCCGCCGCCGCCGGCGCCCTGCTGGTCGGTAAGCTGATGACGCGCGAGTTGTTGATCAAGCTGGCCCGCCACGCCGGCATCCGCCTCACGGCCAAGCAGGCCACCAAATACGTGCCCGTCGCGGGGCAGTTAGTCTCCGCCGCGATCGGGTATGCCGCCTTGCGGGCGCTGGGCGAGCTCCACATCCGGGATTGCGTCCAGGTAGCGCAATCGGTGCGGCACCTGCTTCCGCCGCCGTCCGGGCCCGCGGACAAAGGGCAGATCGACGCCCGGGCCACCCCGACCCGCCGCTCCGGATGGGCGCGCCTGCGCCCCAACTGAGCAGCCATCGCCGTCCTTGCCGGCTCGACGTGTTTGTTTGCCCCCACACGACGACGGCATACCATCTGACGAAATCCGGTCTGACGATTGTCAAGCTCATAATGCCGGGCAAGGTGCCGAGGAAAAGGCAGCCCAGATTTCATGTCAGGGATCGAGGTGAGGAGCTAACAGATGAATGAGACAGATCTCGCAGCGTCGGTGGAACGGCTCATGGCCCGGGTTGACTACTACCTGCACTGCGAGTTGGACGAAGAGTACGACCATGATCGCCCCGATACGGCGCGCCGACAGCTGGAGGCGGCCCTGAGGCAGGAGTTGCTGCGTGCAGGCGCCGTTGGCCTCGTCTCCGCGATCGCGGGGGGCCAGCCGATACTCGGCGGCCACTCGGACTGATCCTTACTCGATCCGTTTTTCTTCTCCACACGGCCCTTCGGCAGCCCGTTGCCGCGAGCCCCTCGTCACAAGGTGCTGATCAAGCGCACCAGGACCGGAACGGCGACAACCAGAAAACCAAGCATCACGTTGCGCCGCCAAGCTACCGCATGCTCGGTGCGTTGGGCAGACCGATAAGAATCCAGGAAGGCGCGCTGCTCCGCCTGATCCGCATGGTCCTTCCACCACTCGTGGGTCGTTGATTGGGTAGTGCTCTTCATGTAATCCATTGTGCTTACTTTCTGCCGGTCGATCCAGGTAAAAAAGCACGCTTTCGTTTACAGACTCCACCTACATCAGCGTCGCGACGACTGTGATATCCCGTTGCACTCCCGACGGACCATTGACGCTAGAGTTTCTCCGTGGATGCTTGGCAACCCAACTTCAACTGGATCACCGACCTGCTTGCCGTCGGCGGCAGCTACCCCTCTGAATGCGCGGAACTGCTGGCGCACGAGCACCGGATCCAGGCAGTGATCGACCTGCGCGGCGAGGCCATGCCCGACACGCAACTGTTCCGGCGCCACGGCATCACGCTGCTGCACCTGCCCACCACGGACATGCGTCCGGTAGAGATGCCGGACCTGGAGCACGGCATTCGCTTTGCCAACGAGTTCCTGGACCAGGGACAGCGTGTGCTGATCCATTGCGAGTACGGCATCGGCCGCTCCGCCACGCTGGCGCTGTGCCTGCTGGTGCATCGCGGCCTCGCGCCGCTTGACGCGCTCGCGCTCATGAAGAAGCAGCGCCCCGTCGTCGCGCCTTCGCCGCCGCAGTTTGCCTGCTGGTCGGCCTGGCTGGACAGTCACCGCTTTTCGAGCGATGTCGATTGGGAGCTCCCGAGTTTCGAGGACTTCAAGGCGCTGGCCTACGTTCATCCGAAGCGTTGAGGGCCGCCTCGAGTTCCCTCGAGATGACCCTATGCGCCTCTGCGCCCGCCTCCTTTTCGGCTGATTGCCTACAGACGAGATTGGAGCAATCCTCGATCTTAAATTAGAACTTAAGCACTCTATTTAAGATGGGGATGGCATGGAAACGTCCGACCATGCAGAGCTGGAAAGGCTGCGCTCGAAGATGCTGAGCAGCAGGGCCGCCACCGTTGCGTGGCGCGAGCTGTTGATCGAGTCGTTGGGGAATAGCATGTGCGGGAGCGGCGATGGCCCCACGCCGGAACAGATCCAGACCTTGGCGTCGCTGGAAGAAGCGGAACAACGGGCCGTGGAGCGCTACCTGAGGTTCCTCGCTACGACCTCGTTGGACCCGGATCGGCGGCCTTGTTGAGCAAGTGCGGCGCTCACGGACGGTGGCGCAAAAACCGATCGATCCTCTGCTGCGCTGCACGCGATCGCATCAACGGCTGAGCCCCGCACGGTTCAGGACGAGCCGGAATGGCCCGGACCACAATGCCGGTCTCTTGCTATTGGGCTGTCCTATTGCTCATTGGACGATTTGCTGCCGCAATGGGCTGGCGGCATGCATCGCGACCCGGTAGCCGAACACCATCGCGGGACCGATGGTCGTGCCGGGACCCGGATAGGCGCCGCGCATGGCCGACGCCATGTCGTTGCCGCAGGCGTAGAGCCCCTGGATGACGTGCCCGGCGGCGTTCAGCACGCGGCCGTCCTCGTCGGTGCGCAGGCCCGCGTCGGCAGCGGCATCGGCGGGCCAAAGGGCCATCGCGCAGAACGGCGCCTCCCCGATCGGGCCGAGGCATGGGTTCGGCTGGTGGTCCGGGTCGCCATTGAAGCGGCTGACCTCGGTGCTCCCCTTGCCATGGTCGAGGTCGATGCCGGTGCGTGCGAACTCGTTGTTCCGCGCGACGGTCTTTTGCAGGCCCTGCGCGTCGACGCCGATGGCTCGGGCCAGGGCCTCGATGGTGCCGGCGCAATGCAGGTAGCCGCTCTTCACGTGCGGCCGCAGGTTTGTCGTGCCCGGGTGGACGAGGCCCAGCCCGTACTTGCGCACGAACGCGGCGTCGCAGACCATCCAGGCCGGGATCGCCGGCGTGCTGGCATGCCGCTTCACCATGTCCTGGCAGAAGTAGTGGTACGAGCCGCCCTCGTTGGTGAAGCGCATGCCGGCGGCGTCGACGACGATCAGCCCCGGCTTGGCCCGATCGAGGAACAGGTGGGCGAAGAGGCCCGTCGGCCCGTGCCGCGGCCGCGTCACCGAAACCGGCTGCCAGAACACGCCGGAGCCTCCCGTCATACCGTCGAGGGCTGCGCCCGCCTGCATGCCGGCAAGGACGCCGCCACCCTGGTTGCCTTCGAAGATCAGGGACGGCCAGTGCGCATGCCCGGGCGGCATGAGCTGTTCGCGCAATGGCCCGTTGCGGCCGAAGCCCCCGGTTGCCAGCACCACACCACGGCGCGCCCGTACATCGAAGGCCTGCCCGCCTTGCAGCAGGCGCGCTCCTGTGACGCCTTCCCCACTCCGGATCAGCGCGTCGATGCTGGTGCCGAAGGAGACCGCTACGCCGGCATCCTTCAGGCTCGCGTAGAAGCGCGCCACCAGCGCATTGCCCATGACCAGCCGCGTGCCTCGCGCATGGCGCAAGCGGTCGCCCAGGTAGCGCAGCGCCAGTGCAGCCGAGTGCCGGAAGCTCGCCAGTGACTTGAAACGTCCGACCAGGTGGGCGATGTCCGCCTTGCCGACCATCATGCCGCCGAGCACCATGAACTCGCGCATCGGCGCACGGATGCGGGCAAACTCCGGGCCGAGCAGCCGGCCATCGAAAGGCAGCGGCGCCAGCGCACGTCCGGCCACCCGCGAGCCGGGGATGTCCACGTAGTCCGGGTGCCGCCCGGCCGGCACGAACTGCAGTTGCGTACGCCGCGCCAGGTCGTCGATGACGGCCGGGCCGCTCTCCAGGTAGACCTCGCGCAGCCGCCGCCCTTCGCCGGACGGAACCATGCCGTCGAGATAGCGCGTCGCGTCCTCGATGCTGTCCTCGAAGCCCGCTTTTCGGCTCGCGCTGCTGTTGGGGACCCAGATGGTCCCGGCCGAGGTGGCGGTGGTCCCGCCGACCTGCTGCGTCGCTTCGCACAGCAGCACGTCGAGGCCTTCGAGCGCGGCGACCAGGGCGGCCGTCATGCCGCCCGCGCCGGCGCCGACCACGATGAGATCGACCTCGTTCTTCAAGGGCGTCGTCCCCGTTGCGGCGTCACTCATGCCCGGCCCTCTGCAATCGCGCCGCGGTTTCCCAGCGCTCCGGTGCGGTCGTCCGAGCGCTCGAAATGCGCCTTCGGCATCGTCACGATGGCCTCGGCGAGCCGCGGCGCAAAATCCATCTCTTCGAGCACGTCGCGCTGCAGATCGATGCCCGGCGCCACTTCAAACAGTTCCAGCCCCTGTGCCCGGAGCCTGAAGCTGGCGCGCTCGGTGAGGTAGAGGATCTCCTGCCCGCGCTCGAGCGCCTGCGGCCCGCTGAACGTGACCTGCTCGACTTGGCGCACGAGCTTGCGCACCTGCCCCTGCTGCAGGACGCGCAGCGAACCGTCGCCGGTTTCGAGCCGCACGCCCTTGGCCGCGAAGGTGCCGCAGAAGACGACCTTGCGCGCGTTCTGTGCAATGTCGATGAAGCCTCCGGGCCCGACTGCAAGTCCGCCCAGCCGCGAGACGTTGACGTTCCCCGTTGCATCGAACTCGCCGAAGCCGAGGAAGGCGATGTCCAGCCCACCGCCCGAGTAGAAGTCGAACTGTGTCGGCGCATCGAGGATGGCGCTGGCGTTGTGCGCATAGCCGAAGAGTTCGCCGTCCAGGAGCGACCCGCCGTAGGTGCCGTGCTCGATGGTCTGGTAGATGCGATCGAGCTCCCCGCGCGCCGCCACCAGCCGGGCGACCGCGTCGGGCACGCCGACGCCGTAGTTCACGATCGCGCCCTCGAAGAGCTCGCAGGCCGCGCGCCGGGCAACGGCCTGCCGCTCGCCGAAGGGCTCGTCCCCGGGCGCATCCACCTTGAAGCGCTCGGCGCCGGTGAGTTCGCCCGACAGGCGCGGATCGAAGGCGATCGCGTAGCTGCTGCGCTGCTGCGCGTCGACCACGATCGCATCCACCCACGCCGCCGGGATGCGCACCTCGCGTGCCTTGAGTGCGCCGCGTGCGAGCCGCTCCTTCACCTGCACGATCACCTTGCCCCCGCCCGCGCGGGCCGCGAGCGCAATGGCCTGTGCATCGAGATTCGCAGCCTCGTGCTCGAAACCGATGTTGCCGTCCTCGTCCGCGACGGAAGCCCGCACCAGCGCGACATCGACCCTGTAGGGCTTGTAGCGGAGGTACTCGCGGCCATCGATCTCCACCACCTCGGCCAGGTCTTCCTTGGCGCTCGCGTTCATCCGGCCGCCGCCGTGGCGCGGATCGCAGACGGTGCCGAGCCCGATGTGGGTGAACAGGCCGGGCCGACCGGCGCCGATCTCGCGAAAGAGCTGGGAGGAGACGCCGCCCGGCAGGATGTACGCCTCGATCTTCTCTGCCGCGGCGAGCTGCTGCATGCGCGGCGACCAGACCCAGTGCCCGCCGACCACCTTGCGCACCAGTTCTTCGTGGGCGAAGCAGTTCATGCCGAGCGACTTCCTGTCGCCGATGCCGAGCGCATGGACCACGGTCAGCGCGCGCGGATCGCGCACTTCGTGGAAGCGGCGTTCGATCGCCTGGAACAGGCAGGTGGCTTCCATCAGGCCGCCGCCACCGCCCATGAGCGCGACCGTCGCGCCGTCTTCGATCAGCGCGGCGGCCGCATCGGCATCGATGAACTTCGACCTCATCGCAGGCCTATCGGTGCAGGTCGAACAGCGCCGCGCCGCGCTTGAGCGCGCTCCTGGCGATGACGGTCCGATGGATTTCAGAGGTGCCGTCGAAGATGCGGTAGATGCGCGCGTCGCGGTAGTAGCGCTCGATCGGCAAGGCCTTGCAGTAGCCCATGCCGCCGAAGAGCTGCACGCCGCGATCGACCACGCGGCCCAGCGTCTCGGCCGCATGCACCTTGACCATCGCGATCCAGTCGCGGGCATCCAGGCCGGCGTCGATCATCCATGCGGCATGCAACACCATGAGGCGGGCCGCATTGATCTCGATCACGCTGTCAGCCAGCATCTGCTGCACCAGCTGGAAGTTCCCGATCGGCTGGCCGAACTGCCTGCGGTCGTTGGCATGAGCCGTCATCAGCTCGAGCACATGGCTCGCCTTGCCGACAGCCCGCGCGCCGACCTGGGCCAGCCGCACGCGCCCGAGGGAGGCCATGGCCATCTTGAAGCCCTGGCCGCGCTCGCCCAGCAAGGCCAGCGGCTCGAGCGGCACGTCGTCGAAGAAGAGCTCGACGTGGGGCGTGCCGCGCACGCCCATCATCGGCTGGTCCTTGCCGACGGTGAAGCCGGGCAGGCCCTTGTCGACCATGAAGAGCGAGATCTCCTTCTCGCCGGTGCGCGCGGACACCAGGAAGAAGTCCGACCAGAGCCCGTCGCTGATGAAGTGCTTGCTGCCGTTGAGCACCCATCCCTTGCCGGTGGGCCGCGCATGGGTCTGGATGCCCTGCGCGTCCGAACCCGCGCCCGGCTCGGTGATCGCGATCGCGCAGGTGCGATCGCCGCGCACCGAAGGCTCGAGCCAGCGCGCGACCTGCTCGCCCCGGCACGCGAGCAGGGCCTCGTAGACGTTGCCGAAAGCACGCCGGATGAGGATGTCGGTGGTGTGGCCGAACTGCTCTTCGCACAGCATCGCGTCCACCGCACCGAGGCCGGCTCCGCCCAGCTCGGCCGGCATGTTGAGGGCATACAGGCCGAGTGCCTTGGCAGCCGCGTGGACCGACCGCGCAGTGCCGTCGTCCAGCCTGCCGGTCTGCTCGACCCCTTCCTCGAGCGGACGAAGATGCTCGCCGATGAAGCGGCGCACCGTGTCGATCAGCAGGCGCTGTTCGTCGCTGAGCTCGAAGTTCATCGGGCTTCCAGGTAGAAATCGACCAGGCAGTCGCGCACCGCCTCGAACATGCCCATGCCGGTCATCGTCGCCAGGCCGCGCGAGCGCGCGATCTCGATCAGCTGCGGGACCGCAGGCACGGTCACGACGTCGCCCACGAAGGCCGCGGGGTCGATCGCGGCCACATCGACGGGTAGCGGGTCCGAGGCCTTCATGCCCATGGACGTCGCGTTGATCACGAGGTCGAAGCCCGACGGGTCGGCCGAGCCGATGCGCGGCTTCAACGCGCTGTAGGCCTCCAGCCTGGCCATCAGCGCGTCGCGCCGCGCCGCGTCGACGTCGTGCACCGCCAGCGCGTGCACGCCCGCATCGACGAGCGCATGCGCGATCGCGCAGCCCGCACCACCCGCGCCGACCAGCAAGGCGCGCCGCCCCGCCGGCTCGCAGCCGGCCTTGCGCAGGCCGACGACATAGCCTTCGCCATCGCACATGTCGCCGAACCAGCGGCCTTCGGCATCGCGGCGCACGACGTTGACCGCACCAATCGAGGCCGCGCGCGGCGTCACCGCGTGGCACAGGCGCGCGATCTCAAACTTGTGCGGGATGGTGGCGATGACGCCGTCCACGTTCGGCATGCGGGCCACGGTGGCCATGAAGGCCGCCAGGTCCTGCGCCAGGACATGCGCCGGAACGACGATCGCATCGGCGCCCCGCTCGCGCAGCGTACGGGTGGCGAGTGCGGGAGCTTTCACCTGAGCGATCGGATCGCCGGCGATGAAGATGACACGGGTGGCCCCGCTGTAGCTATCGATCATTGGACGGACCATATCAGTGTTTCTTCGAAATTGGAACTATGTTCTATTTTTGAATTACGTTCCATAATAAACCCCATGACCTCAGCACCCACCCGCATGCCCGTGGCCGTCATCGGCGCGGGGGCCATCGGCCGCATGCACGTCGAGCGCCTGCTGGGCCATCCCGAGGTCGCGCCTGCCGCCATCGCCGATCCCACGCCTGCCGCCCGCGACTACGCGGCGGGCATCGGCGTGCCCTGGTTCGCCGACCATCGCGAGTTGCTCGATCGCACGCGGCCGGGCGCCGTCATCGTGGCCACGCCCAACAGCACGCATGCCGAGGTCGGCATCGCCTGCATCGAGCGGCGGCTGCCGGTGTTGATGGAGAAACCCGTCGCCGACACCGTGGCGCAGGGCCAGCGCCTGTGCGATGCCGCGGCGGCTGCCGGCGTGCCGCTCCTGGTGGGCCACCAGCGCAGGCACAACCCCATCCTGCGCCATGCGCGCAAGCTGCTCGCGGACGGCATCGTCGGCAAGCCGGTGAGCGTGACGGCGATGGCCACCTGGCTCAAGCCCGATTCGTACTTCGAGCTGGCCTGGCGCCGGCAGGCGGGCGGCGGCCCGGTGCTGATCAACCTGATCCACGACATCGACCTGCTGCGCTTCCTCATCGGCGAGGTCGATTCGGTGCAGGCGATGGCCTCGAATGCGGTGCGCGGCTACGAGGTCGAGGACACCGCCGCCGTACTGATGCGCTTCGCCTGCGGCGCGCTCGCGACGCTGGCGGTATCGGACGCCGCCGTCGCGCCGTGGAACTGGGACCTGGCCGCGGGCGAGGCCGCCCACTACGCCCAGCTCGACGTCAACTCGCACTACATCAGCGGCACCGAGGGATCGCTCGCGCTGCCGCGCCTGGAAGTCTGGCGCTACGCGGGAACACGCGGCTGGCATGAGCCCTTGACCTGCTCGCGCACGCCGGTGCATCGCGGCGACCCCTACGTCGAGCAGTTGCGGCACCTGCGCGCTGTCGCGGAAGGAAGGGAGGCGCCGGTGTGCTCCGGCGCGGACGGGCTGCGCACCCTGCAGGCCGCGCTGGCGGTGCAGGAGGCGGTGCGCTCGCAGCGGCCCGTCGGCGTGTGAAGATCCGCCCTTTTCAAGGAAGTTGTGCATGAGCGGCGTGATGGAGCGAACCCTGGCGATCCTCGAACGGCTTGCGACCGATGTCGGCGGCGTGTCCATCGCGGTGCTGGCCGACGAACTCGGCATGCCGCGCAGCGCGGCGCACCGGCTGCTCGGCGAACTGGCGGACCACGGCTACGTGCGCCAGTCGCGCAAGCGTGGCGACTACGTGCTCACCACCAAGCTGGTGTCGCTGGGCCTGAACTACCTCAAGCACTCCGGCGTGGTCGACCTGTGCCAGCCCGTGCTCGATCGGCTCGCCGAATCGAGCGGCGAACTGGTGCGCCTCGGCGTGGTCGACGTCGACCACCTCACCTGGGTCGCGCTGTCGCAGGGCGCGCGCAGCGGGCTGCGCTACGACCCCGACATGGGCATCGACGCGCAGCTTTCCTGCACCGCCAGCGGCTTCGCCTGGCTATCCACCCTGGAGGAGGACGACGCGATTGCGCTCGTCGCCAGGCAGGGTATCGGCAGGCCCGAGCGCTTCGGCCCCAACGCCCCGACCTCGATGAACGCGGTCATGAAGGCGGTGCGCCAGGCGGGCAGGCAGGGCTTCGCGATTGCCTCTGAATCGTATGCGCGCGGGCTGTCGGCGATCTCGGCACCCATCGTGCGGACGGGCGCGGACGCCGGCGCCGTGGGCGTGATCGCGATCTCCGGACCTTCCGCGCGCTTGACGGACCAGAAGATGCGGGGCCTGGTGCCCGACCTTCTCGCAGCGGCCGCCGACATCGCGGCGGCCAGCAAGGCATCGCCGCTCTTCGACCGCGCCCATGCCTCCTCGTCGGACGAGGCCGCGCTGGATCCTGCATGAGGCCGCGGCCGATCAGGCCGTCGCGAAGCCCTCGTGATAACTCAACCAAATCGACCCTGTGCCGCGAAGCGCCCGGCGCGCCGTCCGGAAGTCACCGCCCAGCAAATGTGATGGCCGTTGCCGGCCAGGAGCGCCCCGCCCTGCCCCACGGCGCCGGCGGCATAGAGCCTGGGGATCACGGCCCCTTCTTCATCGAGCACCTGGTGGAAGCCATTGACCGCCAGCCCTCCGTCGGTGATGACGATGCGGCTCTCCAGCGGCCCCAGCGCATGGAACGGCGCTTGTGCCAACGCTCCCCGGCCCGCCGCCGCGCCGGCAGCGCCCGCGGCCAGATCCGCGTTGTGCTGCTCGACCGTGGCTCGAAGCGCATCGGGCCGCATGCCCAGGCTGCGGGCCAGGGCGCCAAGGTCGCCAGCCCGGTGATAGAGATCCTTGCGATGCCGCCGGTAGTCCGGCAGGTAGGCGAAGGCCACGCCCGGTGCGGTCGAGACGTAGTGCGGCGGCTTCGAGAACATCTGCGCCACGCGGTCGTCGAACACGAGCCATGCCTGTCCGCCGGGCTGTTGCGCGATCGCCAGGCCGGGTTGCGCCAGCTCGTCCGTGAAGCGCCTTCCTTCGGCGTTGACGAGCACGGCACCGGCGCGCAGGAGCGATGCTTCGGGCCCCAGCGACGCCGTCATGAAGGCCATCACGAAGGGCCGGAAGAGCGCGATCGGAAGATGGTTCAACGACAGCTGCATCAACTTGCCCAGCAGCCAAGAGGGCGGCAGGCGGCGCACCAGGCTCGGCCGCGCGGGCTCCGCGAAGCGAAGCCCCGGCCCATAGATGACTTCGCCGTTGACCAGCCGCGCGCCGAAGGCCTCGGCCATCTGGTGCCCGTCGCCGGTCGCTGTCGGATTCACGCCAGGGATGCCGGCCAGTTCGGGACGAAAGCGCTGCTTGAGATCGCGGCCGTTGCTGTAGTCTCCGGCGGCGAGAACCACACCCTTGCGCGCCTCGATCTCCACCGTCTCGCCGTCCACCAGTGCGGACACGCCGCGCACGCCCCCGTCGTCCGCGCGCAGCAGCCGGAGCACGCGCGTGCCGAGCCGCAGGTCGACACCCCGGCGCCTTGCCTCGCGGCCCAGGTAGTAGGGGTAGGCGCGCGAATTCGGCAGCACGTTGTGCATGCGCGGATGGCGGTGCGGCGGATCCCCCGTCGGGCCGTAGAAGCTGAGGCCGAGCGACATCAGCCAATCGAGCGTGCCCGCCGCGTTGTCGACCAGCAGACGGCGCAGCGCCAGGTTCTCACGCGAGGCGAATGCACCCACGTAGTGGTCCATGTCCTCGAAATGCTCGTCGGGCGTGTCGACGATGCCGGCGCGCCTCTGCAGGCTCGAACCGGCGGCATTGATCGATCCGACCGACAGGCGGCTGCTGCCGCCCGGCTGCGCGTTCTTCTCGAGCACCACCGTCTTCGCGCCGGCCGCCGCTGCCTCGATGCCGGCACTGAGCCCCGACGCACCGCCGCCGACGACTACGACATCGAAGGCCAGCTTCACTCGGCGGTGATTCCGGTCTTGTTGATCAGGTCGGCCCAGCGGGCGGACTCGTCGCGAACCATCCTGGCGTAGGCCGCGGGCGAACTGCTTTCCGCCGTGGCGCCGACGCCGGCGTACTTTTCCTTGATCTCGGGCATCGCCAACACTTGCGCCAGCGCGGCATTGAGTTTGGAGACGACCGCCGGCGGCGTGCCCTTGGGTGCGAAGAGGCCGAACCAGACTTCGGCCGTGAAGCCGGGCACGGTGTCCGATATCTGCTTGACGCCCGGCATCAGAGGTGCGGGCTTGCCCGACGCGACCGCCAGCAACTTCAGCTTGCCCTCCTTGACCGCCCCCATGATCGAGGGCGACGGCGTCGTGATCAGCGCCTTCACCTCGCCGGTGCGCAGCGCCAGGCTCATCGGCGCCTCGCCCTTGTAGGGCACGTGGTTCATCTTCACGCCGGTGGCCTGCGAGAACATGGCTGTGGCCATATGGCCGAAGGATGCGTTCCCGGCCGACCCGTAGTCGAGCCCGTCCGGCTGGGCCTTGGCATAGTCGATGAAGCCGCGCACGTCCTTGGCCGGGACCGACTCGTTGACCACCAGCACCATCGGGGAGGTGGAGACGACCGAGACCGGCACGAAGTCCTTCATCGGGTCGTAGCCTGCCCGCTTGTTGACCAGCGGGGTGATCACGAAGCCATTGTTGACGAACACCAGCGTGTACCCGTCGGGCGGCGAAGCCGCCGCCGCCTGGGTGCCGATACCGGCGGAGGCGCCGGGCCGGTTGTCCACGATGATCGGCTGGCCGAGCAGCTTGCCGAGCGGCTCCGAGATCGCGCGAACCTGGAAGTCCGAGAGGCCGCCGGCCGGATACGGCACGATGATCTTGATGGGCTTGTTGGGATAGTCCGCCTGCGCGAACGCCGGCACGACGGTGACGGCCGCGGCGGCGAACGCCAGGAGAGCGCGTCGAAAGTTTTTCATGGGGATGTCTCTTTCCAGGAATGAACAACAGATGGCGGATTTCACTGTGCTGCAGCGCTGGCGCAGGTCTTCGCAGCGGTAGCGCATCTACTTGAGCTCCTTGCCCGCGTGGTCGCCCTCGAGGAACTTGTTCGGCTTCAGGAAGAAGGACAGCACGAGCGCCCCCTTTGGCGAACGCGCGAGGTGGCGGTTGCCCTTGGGACGCCAGACGAAGCCGCCCTCGCGCACTTCGCCCTCGTCGTCGACGATGCTGCCCTTGAGCACGTAGGTCTGCTCGATCTCGACGTGCTCGTGCAGCGGCAGCTGGGTGCCGGGCGCCCAGCGGAACAGTGCCGTGAGCAGGCCGCTCGCCTCGTCCTGCATCAGGACCTTCATGTCGATGCCGGGCGTCAGCGTCGGCTTCCAGGGAATGCTCGCGACATCGACATAGCGCGAGGCGTCTTCGGCGAGCTTCTCGTGCTGCGGATGAAAGGGGGTGGACGCGGTCATGTGTGATCCCATCTTGAATGGTCTTACCATTATATACAGCAAAACAGATAATCGACACCCCTCATCGGCCGCTTCCCGCCCCAAGTGGCTGCGGGGTGTTGCCCCACCCATCGTGCCCGCGCACCGGCTTTTCCAAATGGATTTACCATTACGGCATTTCGCCCTCCCAGGCGCCACTCTTTCGGCGAAGATCCCACCTCCATGACCTCCAGCCCCGCTCCCCGAATCGTTCGCAGGCCCCAGGGGCGCGTCCTCATCTTCGACTCGGCCACCTACGTCGAGGGCTACGTCGCCCAGGCGCCCGAAACTGCCGGCGACCTGGTGGTGAACGCCTCCTACTCCGGCGTGCTGTGCGCGCGCATGGTGATGGCAGCCAGGCCCCATGCCGTGATCGGGCTGGACTGCGCCGTCGGCAAGGACGGCGCCGGCATCGCCGGCCTCTGGTACTACGAAGCGCTGGGCATCCCGTCCGCCGCCGTGGACGTGATGACCGCCGAGATGGGCAACGGCTCCGACCTCTACGACAACGGCATCGTGAGCCGCGTCAACGATGCGGCGCAGGCGCTGGGCATCGAGCCGGGCATGCGCGCCCGCGATGCCGCGCAATACCTTCTCTCCGGCGAGAAGAAACCGGCGGTGTTCGAGCCGACGCGCCGGCGCCTGATCCACACCGCGGCGAACGGACGCAGCATCGTGTGCACCGACTCCATCGCCTATGCCCTGCCCGAGGACAGGGAGCGCAACGTGCTGTGCACCGCCGGACACACCGGGCGCAGCGTGGTGGGCTACTTCCGCGACTACCGGCCCTGGGCCTTCATCTGCTCGGACGGCGGCATCGGCAAGAACAACTCCGGCCTGAGCGCGCTGGAAGCCGTCGAGCCCGACGGCATCCCCGGCGCCTCGGTCAGCGCCCTCAGCGCCCGCATGGGCGACGGCCAGAGCACCTACTTCGACGGTGTCATCAGTGCCGCCAACAAGCTCGCCCGCGACAAGGGCGTGCAGGTCGGCCAGAGCGCGAAGGAAGCCGCCTTGCTCCTCCTGAGTTGACTGCGCCCATGAGCCGCACGGCCGTTCCGAAGGCGAATAGCACCGCAGCCGAAGGTACTCCAGTGAGCGAAGCAATCACCGCGGCCGGATCCCGAGGCTGGCCCGGCGCGGCCTGCCTCATCGTGGTCGCGCTCGGAACGCTCGCCCATCTGTTCTGGCCGCAGGCCGGCGCGGTGTGGGTGATGGGTGCCGCGGCGGCACTTTTCCTTGCGCTGGAGCACCGGCGCATTCCGCCCAGCATCCGCCGCATGTCGCTCGCCGTCGGGGCGGCGAGCCTGCTGATGCTGCCCTTCTCGGCAGCGCCGATGTCGAGCCTGGCGAAGGGAATCGCCATCGGAGGACTGCTGGTCTCGCTGGTGTCCTCGGTGTCGCTGCTGGCGCGCGCGGCGCTCCACAGCCCGCACACGCACGTGGTCACGCAGCACCTGCTGGCGAGCAGCATGCGCAGCCGCTACGCCTGGTTCTCGGTGGCGGCCCAGCTCTTCGGCGGCCTGCTGGGGATGGCGGGGGTCACCTTGCTGCTGCAGATGGCCTCGAGAGGCGAATTCGCGGTGGAAGAAGACCGGCTGGCGATGTTCGCGGCGATCAACCGCAGCTTCGCCGCGGCCACCCTGTGGAGTCCGATGGTCAGCAACCTGACGATCCTGGTTGCGCTCTATCCCGGCCTGGACTGGTTCACCATCGTCCCGCTGACGCTGGGCCTGGCGGTCGGGGCCGTCCTGATCGGCACGGCGCTCGACCTGTGGCGGCTGCGCGGCCGCAGGGCGCCGGCGCCCGCGGCGCGGCCCGACGTTGCGCTCTACCGCGCGCTGCTGCCGATGATCGCGGCAATGGCCGGCTTTCTCGGCGCCGTGATGCTGCTGGCGCAGGCGCTGCACATCGCCGTGGTCGGCGCCATCGTGGTCCTGATCCCGCCGGCCGTGCTGGCCCTGCACCGGGCCCAGGCGAAGGGCCGGCACCGTCTTGCCCAGGCCTTCTCGCTGCTCCGCACGGACGTGCTCGCCCTGCCTGCGCTGGCCGGGGAGGTCGCCCTTTTCATGGTCGCGGGCTGCGGCGGCACGATCATCGCCAGCGCCGTTCCGCCGGCATGGACGGCGACGATCGGCGGCGCGCTGTCGCATTCGCCCGTGCTCGCTTGCCTGGCCTTGATGCTGGCGATCATCGCCCTCGGCTTCATGGCCGTGCATCCGATCCTGTCTGCCGTGCTGGTGGCTTCGTCACTGCCGCCCGGCGTGCTGCATCTCGCGCCGATGCCCCACCTCGCGGCGATCCTGGTCGGCTGGGCCATCGCCACCTGTTCGACGCCCTTCTCCATGATCGCCCTCATGACGAGCCGCTACTCCGGCTTCTCGATCTATGCCGTCACCGTCCGGGTCAACCACGTGTTCGCCGTGATCTGCCTGGGCATCGCCGCATTGGCGCTCGGCATCGGCTCGGCGCTGGTCCACTGAATCATTGAAATGGGCGGTGAGTGCCGCCCGAGACGGAATGCGATGCAAGGCGCAATGCGCAGCGATACCCGTAGGTATCGCGAGCATTTGCAACGCCGCAGCGCGCCCGTATTGGGTGGACAGCACCGACCGATTTCAGGGATTCAGTGGACGAGTGCAGGCTCATCCCTGGACCTGCCCGGGTTCCACGGCCCATTACACGCAGCGCCACTGCAGCAGCGTGAAGGGCGGGCTTGCCTGGGGATGGTGTTCGAACACGCCTTCGACCTCCGCGCCGATGACGACCTCGGCCATCGGGTCGCCCAGCAGGTTGCCCAGCATGCGCACGCCGGGAGCGTCGCGCAGTTCGACCACGACGACCAGATAGGGGCCGTGCCCGTTCAGGCAGGCGTGCACCGGATGCCAGGCGCGCTCCCAGCTGAAGATCCGCGCGCGCGGCGCCACAGGCTCGAACGGCGGATCGAAGGCGTGGCAGCCATGGCAGATCCACTCGGGGCCATGCTGGAAAGTACCGCAGGCCCGGCAGTGCTGGACCATCACCCGGTTCTCGCGCAGGCCGCTCCAGAACGGCGCGGACAGGCCGTCCGCCTCCGGCACCGGGATCGGCAGTCCGGCCGGCAGGTACGCTTCGTTCGTCGTGCTGGGGTTCACAGGGTCGCCTCCGATCCGAGAAGTAGATTGCTCACCGGCGTGACCATCGGTCCGCCGATCACCAGCGCCACGTCGTTGCGGGGCGCCTGCGCGGTGGAAGTGCCGCGCACCTGGCGCACTGCTTCGAGCACCAGTTCGAAACCGTGCATGTAGCACTCCGCCAGGTTGCCGCCGCTGGTGTTGAGCGGCAGCTTGCCGCCCGGCGCCAGCAGGTTCTCCAGCCGCAGGAAATCGTTGGCCTCCTCGGGCTCGAAGAACCCGTGCTCCGCCAGCGCCATCAGCACGCCGCCGGTGAAGTTCTCGTAGCTCTGCACCACGCCCACGTCCTTCGGGCCGAGGCCCGCCATCCGGTACATGTGGGGCGCCGCGGTGGAGAAGCTCGAACTCGCATAGTTCGGCTGGTTGTGCGCATTCGCACCTACGCGGTGGTCCGAGCCCGTCGCCGCCCCGAGCACGTAGACCGGCCTGTTCGGGAAATCCTTCGCACGCTCGGCCGGCACCATGATCACCGCGGCGGCGCCGTCGTTCTCCATGCAGCAGTCGAACAGGTGGAAGGGCTCGACGATCCAGCGCGAGTCGTCGTACTTCGCCTCGGTCAGCGGCTTGCCGTACATCACGGCGCGCGGGTTCGACTGCGCGTGGTGGTAGGAGGCCATGGCGATGGCGCGCAACGCCTCCTGCCCCACCCCGTGCTCGTGCATGAAGCGGCGCGCCTTCATAGCGAACTTCTGCCCCGGCGAGAGCACGCCATAGGGCGCCTGGTAGGCCATGTCGCCCGCGATGGTCGGCGCGGTGGGCGCCTTGCCGAAGCGGCCGTACTCGCCCTGGGCCAGCGCGCGAAAGGCGACCACGCAATCGGCCAGCCCGGCCGCAATGGCCGCGGCTCCGTTGGCGACGGCCCCGCAGTTCCCGCCGCCTCCACCGCCCCACTGCATCGTGGTCGAACGCAGCTGCTTCGCTCCCAGCGCCGCGGACAGGCGCGAGGGATCGGTGCGGTCGTTGGAATAGGAGGCGAAGCCGTCGATGTCCCGCGGGTCGATGCCTGCGTCCTTCGAGGCGGCCAGCACCGCCTTGAGCGCGAGCTTGAACTCGGCATCGGGCGACTGGCTGTGCTTGTAGTAGGTGGTCTCGCCGATGCCGACGATGGCAACGCGCCCCCGAAGTGATCGATTCGTCATGGCTAAATATCTATTTATCTATTCTTTAAATGGATGGACCAATACTATCATGGTGCTTATACTCCGACGCCGAAGGAGACATGCCATGCGATGGAAGAACCGTCCCGAGGGCTCCAACTGGGGCGACTTCGGCGAAGACGACCAGGTCGGCCGGATGAATCTCGTCACGCCCGAGCGGCGCCTTGCCGCGGTGCGCGAGGTGACCGAGGGCCTGGCCTTCCCGTTGAGCCTGCCGCTCGACTACCCCGGCGGCGGCGACCTGGTGCCCAGCCGGCGCGCGCCGCGCATCGAGGCCACCCGCCGCGCCACCGGCGAGCCGAGCTACAACTTCTGCTTCTCGTGCCAGAACCGTTCGCTCTTCGACGTGGTGTCGGATGACGCGGTAACGATCTGGACGCAGTACTCCTCGCAATGGGATTCCCTTGCCCACTGGGGCCAGGAGTTCGATGCCGACGGCGACGGCACGCCCGAGGTCGTCTACTACAACGGCTGGCGCGGCGGCGAGCATGTGCTCGGTGCCGACCAGGACGGCGGGCCCTTCGCGAAGAAGCTCGGCATGGAGTCGCTGGCCGAGACCGGCGCGCAGGGGCGCGGCGTGATGGTCGATCTCGCGGCCATCCACGGCGAGGAGCCGGCGCAGGTCGGCTACGACGGCCTGATGCGCGCGCTCGAGCGGCAGAAAGCCACGGTCGAGCCCGGCGATTTCCTGTGCCTGTACACCGGCTGGGCCGACCTTGTGCTCGGCATGAACAAGAAGCCCGACTTCGACCGGCTCAAGACATCGTGCGCGGTCCTGGATGGCAAGGACAAGGCACTGCTCGATTGGATCACCGCGAGCGGCCTGGTCGCCATCTGCGCCGACAACCTGGGTGTCGAGGCCGTGGCCAGCGCCGCCTCGGCCGGCGACGGCCCGAAGCATTCGATGATGCCGCTGCACGAGCACTGCATCTTCAAGCTCGGCATCTTCCTGGGCGAGATCTGGTACTTCGGCGAGCTCGGCCCCTGGCTGCGCGCTCACGGCCGCAGCCGCTTTCTTTTGACCGCGCCGCCGCTGCGCCTGCCCGGCCTGGTCGGCTCGCCGCCGATGCCGGTCGGCACCGTCTGACATTCTCAAGGAGCAATCGACATGGAGCAGAAAGAACAACGCGTTGCCGCGGTGACCGGCGCGGCCGGCGGCCTGGGCCTGGGCATCGCGCAGCGCCTGGCGCGCGCCGGCTACCAGGTGATCGCGATCGACCGTGCAAGGCAGGTCGAGGAAGCAGCCGCCGCGCTGCAGGGCCAGGGGCTGAGCGCGCAGGCCGTCGTGCTCGACATCGCCGACGAGGCGGCCGTGAAGAAGATGGTGGCCGACGTCGACGCGCAGTACGGCCGCTTCGACATCCTCGTGAACAACGCCGGCATCCATCCGAAGATCGACGGCGAGCGCAACAGCTTCCTGAAGATGACCACGGCACAGTGGAACGAGGTCCTCGGCGTCAACCTCACGGCCGCCTTCGTGCTCTGCCGCGAAGTCGCACCGCTGATGCGAACGCGCAAGTGGGGCCGCATCGTCAACATGTCCTCGCGCGCGGGCCGCACGCTGGTCGAGACGGCGGGCATCCACTACGCAGCCGCCAAGGCCGGGATGATCGGCATGACGCGCATCATCGCATCCGAAGTGGCGGCCGACGGCATCACCGCCAACTGCATCGCGCCCGGCCGCATCGAATCGCCGATGACCAGCCAGGGCAGCGAGGCCCAGCGCGCCATGCTCGTCGGTCGCATTCCGGTCGGCCGCATCGGCACGCCCGACGAGATCGGCCACGTGGTGGAGTTCCTGGTGTCGGAGGACTCGGGCTACCTGACGGGCACCGTGATCGACGTCAACGGCGGCACCTTCATGTGCTGAGGCCCACCGGCAAGGAAGCTTTCATGAGCAACGACAACGCGAAGAAGCGCGGCGCGCCGCCTCATCATTTCATCGATGACGACTGGCTGGCCCTGCGCAACGAGCCGGTGCTGGAGCCGGACCGCCCGATCGTCGATCCGCATCATCACCTGTGGGACCGGCCGCACCACCGCTACCTGCTGCCCGATCTGCTGGCCGACCTGAACACCGGCCATCACATCCGCGGCACCGTGTTCGCCGAATGCAGCTCGATGTACCGCGCCGACGGCGATCCGCGATTCGCCTGCGTCGGCGAGGTGGAATTCGTCAACGGCATCGCGGCGATGAGCGCGAGCGGCGTCTACGGCCCGGTGCGTGCCTGCGCCGGCATCGTGGGCAAGGTCGACCTGACGATGGGAAGCTTCGCGGCCCAGGTGCTCGAGGCCTGCGTTGCACGTGCACCCGAGCGCTTCCGCGGCATCCGGCACATGGCCGCATGGGACGCGAGCCCCGAGGTCAGCACGCTCCTGCGACCGCCGCCGAGCGACCTGCTGCAGGACGCGAAGTTCCGCGAAGGCTACGCCGTGCTGGGCCGCATGGGACTGAGCTTCGACGCCTGGGTGTACCACCCGCAGCTGCCGCAGCTGATCGACCTGATCGACGCGGTGCCGGCCACGCCGGTGGTGCTGAACCACCTGGGCGGCCGGGCCGGACTCGGCCCCTATGCCGGCAAGCGCGACGAGATCTTCAAGGCATGGAAGACCTCCATCCAGGCACTCGCGAAGCGGCCCAACGTGAGCATCAAGCTCGGCGGCATCGGCATGCGCCTGGGCGGCTTCGACTTCCACGAGCGCGCGCTGCCGCCGACGTCCGAGGAACTGGCCGAGGCCTGGGGCCCGTACGTGCAGACCTGCATCGAGGCCTTCGGCCCCTCGCGCGCGATGTTCGAGAGCAACTTCCCGGTCGACAAGTCCTGCTGCAGCTACCGCGTGATCTGGAACAGCTTCAAGCGCATGGCCGACGGCTTCTCGGAGAGCGAGAAGGCAGACTTGTTCGCCGGCAGTGCCGTGCGCGCCTACCGGCTGCCGGAAGCACTGACGAGGGCCGCGCCATGACCACCCCGCAGGAGCGCGTGGCACTCGTCACAGGCGCAGCCAGCGGGATCGGCCTGGCCATCGCCACGCAGCTGGCAAGGGACGGCTTCAGCACCGTCATGCTCGACCGCTCCAGGGAGGTCGAGCGCATCGCGGCCGGCATCGACGGACGCACGCACGCGATCGTTGCGGACGTGGCCGACGAGGCACAGGTTCGCAGCGCCATGAAGTCGATCGAGGTTGCCCACGGCCGCTGCGACATCCTGGTCAACAACGCCGGCATCCATCCCAAGAAGGGAGGCGGCAAGTTCCCGATCGAGGAAATATCCTCCGCGCAATGGCAGGAGGTGCTGGCCATCAATCTCACGGCGCCATTCCTGTTCTGCCAGCTCGCGCTGCCGCTCATGCGGCGGCGGAAGTGGGGCCGCATCATCAACATCTCGTCGCGCGGCGGACGCACCGCGTCCCCGGTGGCCAGCGCGCACTACGCGGCCACCAAGGCCGGGATGATCGGCTTCACCCGCATCGCCGCCCTGGAAGGCGCCCCGGACGCCATCACCGCGAACTGCGTCGCGCCCGGGCCCATCCTGAGCGCGATGACCGCGGCATCGTCGCCCGAGGTGCGCGCGGCCTTCACGCGCAGCGTGCCGCTGGGGCGCTACGGCGATCCGGAGGAGATCGCGTCGGTGGTCGCCTTCCTGGCCTCGGACGCTTCGTCCTTTGTCACCGGTGCCGTGCTCGACGTCAACGGCGGCACCTTCATGCCCTGAAGGGCACGGGGGCGCCTTCGGCCTTCGCGAACCGGATGTCGCCCAGGTGCCGGCGCCCCAGCGCGGCGTCCATGCTTTCGGATCAGATCGCGCCCATCGAGCAGCCGATCTCTTCCTTGGAGCCGTACAGGGCCTCGAAGTCCGCCATGCGCATCGACGAGTTCAGCACCTGCACCGGGTCGTACTTGTCGGTAATGGTGTCGCGCACCTGCGCCACGACCAGGCGCGTGATGAACTGATGGTCCCACGCCCGGTAGTAACCGGGCACGCCCTCGGGCCGCACGGTTTCGAGGCCTCGCACGATGGCCGCGGGCTCGGCGGATCTTTCCTTCTCCATCGCGGCCAGCAGCATGCGCGTGCAGACCCAGCCCTGCGCACAACTGGCCGACGCGGGGTGCCCGGTCTCCTTCATCACGGCGTCGTTGAGCAGCTTCTCCGCCGCACCGTTCGCGGGATTGTTGAAGTGCCAGTACTTGCCCATGACACCCGAGATTCCCGTCTGCGACCACAGCTCCTCGTCGGCCACCGTGAGGCTACCGAGCGGGATCTTGCCGCGCAGGCCGAACTCGTTGTATTGCTTGAGGAAGGCCGCCAGATCCGTGCCCGAGATGCCGAGCATCACGACGTCAGGCTTGGCCTGGCGGATCTTCAGGATGATGGAGCTGAAATCGGTGGTGCCGACGGCGGCGGCATCCATGCCCAGATCCTGCCCCCCGGCGGCGACGAGTTCGGCCTTCAGCATCTGGTAGGCCTCCTGGCCGTAGGCGTACGCCCCCACGAGGAAGTACCACTTCTTGCCCATGGGCAGCATCTGCTTGGCCAGCAGCCTGGCGTACACCGGCGGCGGCGCGTTGTTGCGGAACACGTAGCGGTTGCAGTTCTTGCCCGTGATCTCGCGCGCCAGCGCCGCGCTGATGATGGTCGGCGTCTTGGCCTGCGCAGCGACCGATGCGATCGCCAGGCCGGCAGCACTGTTGCTGCCGCCGATCACCGCCGCGACCTTGTCTTCCTGGATCAGCTTCTGCATGTTCTGCTGCGCGCCCAGCGGGTTGGGTTCGTCATAGGCGACCAGTTGGATCGGCCGCCCCAGCACCTTGTTGCCGGCCTGCTCGAGCGCCACCTTGATGCCGAGCGAGGTGGCCTCGCCCTGCAGCGCGAAGGGGCCTTGGCGGGGCAGCAGGCTGCCGATCTTCACCGGACTGCCGGCCTGTGAAAACACGAGCCCGGGCGCTGCGAGCGCAGCAGCCGCGGCACCGGCGGTACGCAGCACCTGGCGGCGGTTGAAAGGCGAGGACGCGATGGGTTCCATGTTCGTCTCCTGAGTACGTGGCAAATGAGATTTCAGGCAAGGGCCGAAGCGATCTCCACCGCTTCTTCCCGTCTCGGTTCGACCAGCCCGAGCAGGCGCGCCTGCAGGGACGCGTCCGCCGCCAGTTCGGCCGCGGCGCCTTCGTAGGCAACCCGCCCGTTGACCAGCACCACCGCGCGGTCGACGATCGACAGCACCTGCTCGGCGTGGTGCTCCACCAGCACCATGGCAACGCGGCCGCGCAGCTTCAGGATCGCGGCCATGACCTCGTTGACCACCGCGGGCGCGAGTCCCTCGAAGGGCTCGTCGAGCAGGATCAGGCGGCTGGGTGCGACCAGGGCGCGCGCGATCGCCACCATCTGGCGCTCGCCGCCCGAGATGCTCTCGGCGCGCGACTTCCGGATGGTCGCCAGGCGCGGGAAGAGTTCGAAGACCTCCTCCAGCGGCATGCCGCCCTTGCGCACCGCGATCAGCAGGTTGTCGAGCACGGTGAGATTGGGAAACAGGCGCCGGCCCTCGGGCACCATCCCGATGCCCAGGCGGTTGATCTCGAAAGGCCGCAGCTGCTCGATGGCCTTGCCGTCCCACCGGATCGTGCCCTCGTCCACCGGCAGCATGCCGTAGAGCGCGCGCAGCAGCGTGGTCTTGCCCACGCCGTTGCGGCCGAGCAGCGCCACCGCCTCGCCCTCGCCGACGCGCAGGTCCACGCCGTCGAGGATGCGCCCGCCGCCGTAGCCGGCTGCGAGGCCGCGCGCATCGAGCAGCACCGCCGGCCTCGGCCGCGCGTGGCGCCGCGGCGCGGCCGCCGGCGCCGAGTCGCGCGGAGCGCCGAGGTAGGCCCGGATGACCTCGGGGTCGGCCGCGACCTCGGCGGGCTTGCCGTCCGCGATCAGCCGGCCCTGGTGCAGCACGGTGATGCGGTCGGACAGCGCCAGTACGCGGTCGATGTCGTGTTCGATCAGCACCACCGCATGGGAGCGCGCGAGGGCGCGGATCAGCGCCGCCACGCGGACACGGTCGGCCTCGCCCAATCCCGCCAGCGGCTCGTCGAGCAGCAGCAGGCGCGCCCGCGTCGCCAGCGTGATGCCGATCTCGAGCAGCCGGCGCTCGCCGTGCGACAGGTCGGCGCACAGCTCCCCTGCCCTGGCCGCCAGGCCGACGGCGTCGAGGATCGACCAGGTGCGCTCGTTGGCGGCCGCCGACGCGTGCGCATCGCGCCAGAACGCGTGCCGGTCGGGCTGGGTGGCCTGCACCGCGATGCGGACATTCTCGAACGCCGTCAGGTTGGTGAAGACGCTCACGATCTGGAACGAGCGGGCCAGGCCGAGGCGAATGCGCTTGTGCATCGGCAGTCGCGTGATGTCCTGCCCCAGGAAGCGCACCTCGCCGGCGTCGGGCGCGATCACGCCGCTCAGCATGTTGAAGAAGGTGGTCTTGCCCGCGCCGTTCGGACCGATGAAGCTGTGCAGCGTGCCGGGATGGACGTCGAAGTCGTAGCCAGAGGCCACGGCGAGCGAGCCGAACTTCTTGCTGAGACCGCGCACCGTGAGCAGCGCCTGCGTGCCCTTGCCGCCGACTTCCGTGCCGCCTTCGGCCACATAGGGCGTGATGCGCTCCGGGCGCAGCGGGATGCCCTTGCGCACCAGCGTCCAGCCCTTGCCGCCCCAGGCGCGCCGGATCAGGCCGTGAATGCCCTCGGGCGCTGCCAGCGTCACCAGGATGAGGATCGGCGCGAACACCAGCCACCAGTTGTTGAGGAGCGCGCTCAGCTGGTCTTCGAGCACGATGAACAGGATGGCGCCCCACAGCGCACCGATGAAATGATGCATGCCGCCCAGCACGGTCATGAGCAATGCGTCGGCCGCATGCTCCCAGCTCAGGGGATTGGCATAGACCCCGCGCATGAACAGCGCGAGCATGCCGCCGGCCAGGCCGGTGATCGCGGCGGACAACGTGAAGCCCGCCAGCTTCACGCGGTAGACGTCGTAGCCCAGGCTCGCGGCACGCTGCTCGTTGTCGCGGATGGCCTGGAACAGCCGGCCCAGCGGCGAATGCACCAGGCGCCAGATGAACCACAGCGAGGCCAGCACCAGCAGCACGACGAAGACGTGGAAGCCGAGGGCCGAATCGAGTACCGGGCGCGGCACGCGTTGCAGGCCGTTCTCGCCGCCGGTCAGGTCCGTCCACTTGTAGGCGATCTCGAAGCAGATCTGCGTGCAGGCCAGGCTCAACAGCGAAAAATAGAGCCCCTTGCGCCGCAGGATGAGCGCGCCGACCGGCAGCGCCACCAGCGCGGTGAAAAGCACCGAGAACCCCAGCCCCACGAACTCGTTGACGCTTCCGAACCAGTGCAGCAGCGACAGCGCCGCCGCATAGCTCGCCAGCCCGAAGAACACGGAGCCGCCGAACGGCACCAGGCCCAGATAGCCCACCAGCAGCCCGATGCCCGCGGCATAGAGCACGTAGATGGCGATCTGCGTCACGCGCCCCAGCGGCAGATGCGTGACGAGGGTGAGCAGGCTCATCAGGACCAGCACGGCCGCCACCTGGGCGACCGGATGCCTCCACAGCGCTTTCATCAGAAGTGTTCCCAGTGTTCGCCGAAAAGCCCGCGCGGCCGGACCAGCAGGATGGAGGCCATGAGCAGGTACATGGCCGCGCCCGCGGCCTGCGGATAGAACTGCGTGGTCATGGCCGTGACCAGGCCCACCAGCAGGCCGGCCACCACGGCGCCGCCGTAGGAGCCGAGGCCGCCGATGGTGACGATCACGAACGCGGGCATGATCGCCTGCGCCGACATGCTGGGCGTGACCGACCACAACGGCGCCGCCAGCACCCCGCCGGCGCCCGCCAGCAGGCAGCCCACGCCGAACGCGCCGCTCAGCACCAGCGGCAGGTTGATGCCCAGCATGCCCACCATCTGCGGATCGCGGCTGCCCGCGCGCAGGATGCGGCCGTAGGGCGTGAACGAAAGAAAGGCCCACAGCGCAACCAGGATCGCGACGGTGATGCCCAGCACCGCCACGCGGTAGGTGGTCGTGAGCACCGGCCCGTACTCGATGAAGCCCGACAGCATGGCCGGCGGCGTGAGCGGCTGAGCGCTCGACCCCCAGACCGTGCGGATCACGGCCTCGATGAAGAGCGACAGCGCGAAGGTCAGCACCAGTGTCATCAGCGGGTCCTTGCC
Organism: Variovorax sp. RA8; assembly: GCF_901827175.1. Classification (NCBI taxonomy): domain Bacteria; kingdom Pseudomonadati; phylum Pseudomonadota; class Betaproteobacteria; order Burkholderiales; family Comamonadaceae; genus Variovorax; species Variovorax sp. RA8. The sequence goes on from NZ_LR594662.1 coordinate 3,767,254, forward strand.
GTAGAGCCTGCGCACCAGCACGCGCTCGACCACGATGCCGACGATGCCGACGCCAATGGGCGCGAGCACCACGGCCGGCCAGCCGAAGCGCTGCTGGAGCGTCAGGGCAAAGTACGCGCCGAACGCGAAGAAGGCTCCGTGGGCCACGTTCACGATGCCGAGCAGGCCGAACACGATCGACAACCCGATCGAGATCAGGATGAAGAGGAAGCCCAGCACAAGGCCGTTCACGGTCTGGGAGATGATCGCATCCAGCATTGTTCTAATCTATCATTGGCCCAACCATTCTCCTGCAACGACATCACGCGATGCATGCGGATGAACCCTTGCCGTGGGGCCCGGCTCACTCAGGCGACAGGTTGGCCTCGCGCATGACGCGCGTCCAGATCTGCTGGTCGTTGCGGATCAGTTCGCCGAAGGCGGCGGCATTGCCGGGCTGCGGCGTCATGCCCAGGCCCTTGAGCTTCTCCTGCATGGCCGTCTCGGCCACCGCCATGTTCACGGCCTCGTTGAGCCGCGCCACGATCTCCGCCGGCGTGCCCGCCGGTGCCGCCAGGCCGAACCAGGCCATCACGCTGAAACCGGGCAGCGACTCGGCGATGGCGGGCACCTTCGGCAGCAGTGGGCTGCGCTTGGGCGAGGACACGCCCAGCATGCGCAGCTTGCCGCTGCCCACGAAGGCATTGATCGCATCGGAGGGCGTGGTGATCACCACCTTGACGTCACCCGCCAGCACCGCATTGGTGGCCTGCGACGAGCCCTGGTAGGGAACATAGACCATCTTCAGCCCGGCCATCTGGTTGAAGAGCTCGTTCGCGAGATGCCCCAGCGAGCCGCGGCCGGCGGACGCGTACTCGAGCTCGCCCGGCCGCGCCTTGGCATACGCGATGAGCTCGGCGATGCTCCTGGCGGGGATCACCGGGTTGAGCAGGAAGACCATCGGCGTGGTCGCGATGTTCGCCACGGGCGCGAGATCCTTGATGGCGTCGTAGCCGGCCGTCTTCTGCATCAGCGACGTGGTGACGGTGCTGTTGCCCACCTGCAGCAGCGTGTACCCGTCGGGCGCAGCGTTCTTGACATACTGCGTGCCCATCGTGCCGCTGGCGCCCAGCCGGTTGTCGATGACGATGGGCTGGCCGAGCAGGCGCTGCAGCGGCTCCTGCAGGTTGCGGCACAGCACGTCACCCGTGCCGCCGGCCGCAAAGGGCACGACGATGCGGATCGGCTTGTTCGGGAAGCCCTGCGCACGGGCCATGCCGTACGGCAGACTGGCGAGGGCAGCGGCGCCCATGAGGTGGCGGCGTGAAATCATGGCTTGTCTCCTTGGGGTTCAGACGCAGGATTGCTGCATGGCCCTGTCATTCATTGGTCCGACCATTATGCCTAAAGAAGGACGTACGTCAACAACGAGCGGGTGGCATCCGCGGACCGGCGGCCTTCAGCTCACGACGCCGGCGGCGGCGAGCCCGTCGATCTCTGTCCGCTCCAGGCCCCAGCCTGCCAGCGCCGCGTGCAGATCGATGCCAGGCTCCACCCCCGCGGCAGGCAACGCGGCCGGCGTTCGCGAGAAGCGCGGCGCCGGCGCCGGCTGCACCATGCCGTCGACCTCCACGAAGGTGCCGCGCGCGCGGTTGTGCGGATGCGCGGCGGCCTCCTCCATGCTCAGGACGGGCGCGAAGCACGTCTCGCTGGTCTCGAGCTGCGCGCACCACTCGTCGCGCGTGCGCGTGCGGAACACGTCGGCCAGCTGCGCACGGATGGCCGGCCAGTTGGCCGTGTCGGCGCGATCGGGCAGGCCCGCGTTCTCGAGCCCCATCTGGCGCAGCAACTCGGCGTAGAACTTCGGCTCGGCCGAGCCGATGCTGATGTACTTGCCGTCGCGCGTCTCGTACACGGCGTAGAACGGCGAGCCGCCCCCGGTCACGCTGCGCCCCCTCCCCGGCCACGCACCGCCCGCGCGATGGCCGAAGAAGTAGGTCATGAGCGAGGCCGCGCCATCGACCATGGCCGCATCGACGACCTGGCCCTTGCCGGAGCGCGCGGCTTCGATCAGCGCGCAGGCCATGCCGAAGGCGAGGTACATGCCGCCGCCGCCGAAGTCGCCGACCAGGTTGAGCGGCACCACCGGCGGGCCATCCGCTTCGCCGATCGCCTCCAGCGCGCCCGACAGTGCGATGTAGTTGATGTCGTGCCCGGGGGCCATGGCCATCGGGCCTTCCTGGCCCCAGCCCGTCATCCGGCCGTAGACCAGCTTCGGATTGAGTGCCAGGCAGGGCTCGGGGCCCAGTCCCAGCCGCTCCATCACGCCCGGGCGGAAGCCCTCGATCAAGGCATCCGCGCCTGCGACGAGGCGCTTGACCAGCGCAACGCCCCCGGTCGACTTGAGGTCCACGGCGATCGAGCGGCGGTTGCGGTCGGTGAAGTAGAAGCGCTGCGCCATTGCGCGCGGCGCCGGATCGGGCCGATCGACGCGCAGCACCGTCGCGCCCATGTCGGCGAGCATCATGGCGGCGAACGGGCCGGGTGCAAGCCCGGCCATCTCGACGACCCTGAGGCCGCCCAGGGGCCCGGTGGCGCGGCTCACTGGCGCACCTTTGCCTTCGGCTGCGGTGCTGTTCGCGTTCGGAACGGCCGTGCGGCTCATCGTTCGCTCCCGCCTCAGGCAGTGGTCATCGACGGCCGTGCCTCCGCGGCGGCCTCCGACGCGCCGTGCCCGGCCATGAACTCGGCCGCCACGAAGCCGAAGGTCATCGCCGGCCCGAGGGTGATGCCGCCTCCGGGATAGCCGCCGCCCATGACGCTCGCGTTGTCGTTGCCGGCCGCGAACAGCCCGGGCACCGGCCGGCCCTCGCCGTCGAGCACGCGTGCGAATCGGTCGGTCCTGATGCCGGCGAAAGTGCCCAGGTCGCCCATGACGACCTTGACCGCATAGAACGGGCCGTCCTTCACCGGCGCGACGCAGGGGTTGGGCCGATGGGTCTTGTCGCCGAGGAAGCGGTTGTAGACACGCCAGCCGCGGCGGAACTGGAGGTCCTTGCCTTCCTCCGCGCCGAGGTTGTAGTCGGTCACCGTCTTCTGCAGCGCCGCGCCATCGATGCCGGCCAGGGCGGCGAGCTCGCCGAGCGTCTTTCCGCGCAGCAGGTAGCCCGAGCGAAGGTGGCCCCCGAGCGGCAGCGGGAACGGCTTGGCGAAGCCGAGTCCGTAGCGGCGGATGGTGCGGTGATCGGCGATCAGCCATGCGGCGACCTCGATCCCGTCGGCGCAGTGCTTCTGCATCGCCATGCCCATGTCGTGGTACGAGTCGGACTCGTTGGTGAAGCGCCGCCCCTCGCGGTTGACGGCGATGATGCCGGGCTTGTAGCGGTCGATCAGGTGCGGGAAGACACCGGCTTCGCCATTGGCGCGCCGCACCTTCGACACCGGAATCCATGCTGCCGCGTTCGGCAGCTTCGCGCTGACCTGGCCGCCCACCGACTCGGCCAGGCGCAGGCCGTCGCCGGTATTGCCGGGCGGTGCGGGCGACAGGTGCTCGCGGCCGGTCGGCGCATGCGGAAACAGCTTCTTCCTGCGCTCGACATCCTGCGGGAAACCGCCCGCCGCCAGCACCACGCCGCGCCGCGCGCCGACGCGCACGCTGCTGCCGTCGGCCTTGCCCACGACGACGCCACTGATGCGTCCGCCATCGCGCACGAGCGCCCGGGCTGGCGACTCGAGCCACATCGGGATGCCGAGATCGAAGGCCGACTTGGCCAGCCGCGCCGTCAGCGCATTGCCATTGGTCAGCCGCATCGCGCGGCCGTGGAAGATCATCTCTATCGCATGCGTCATGAGCCGCTTCGCGACGTAGGCCGCCGACTTGAACGACCGCGTGGCGTTGAAGAAGTGCCCGACCTCGGCGCTCGAGTTGAACATCATGCCCACGAAGGTGATCTCCTTGAGCGGAGGCCGCAGCGATCGGATGTGTTCGCCGAGCTCGCGCCCATCGAGCGGCGCGGCCATGATCGAGCGCCCGGCCATGCGCCCGCCGGGACTCTCGGCGTGATAGTCAGGGTACTCGGGCAGCGCGATCAGCTTCACCTCGGTCTGGCGCACGAAGAAATCGACCATGCGCGGCCCGTTGGCGAGGAAGGCCTCCACGCGCTCGCTGTCGTAGAAATCGCCGCATTCGTACTTCAGGTAGGTCCGTGCGTCGTCCATCGAATCGGGCTCGGGCTTGAAGGTGGAGATCGGATTGTTCGGGATCCACAGCACGCCGCCGGAGCGCGCGGTCGTGCCGCCGTACAGCGGTTCCTTCTCGAGCAGCAGCACCTCGAGTCCCATCTTGCGTGCGGCCACGGCGGCCGCCATGCCGCCGGCCCCGGTGCCGATCACCACCACGTCGACCGTCTGGTCGAAGCCGTCGCCGGCCGTCTTCATCGGACTACCCTGCCCTCGACCAGCATGGTGCTCACCCGCGCATTGAGCTCGCGTCCGTCGTCCTTGAGCGGCAGGCGCGCATCGGATGCGTAGCTCGTGTTCATCGCCGCCTCATCGGCGAAGCAAACCTCTGCGATGCCGTCGATCGGCAGGCTTTCGTGGTCGACCGGCCGCCCGGCGGCGTCGTAGCGCGCCGTCACGAGGTTCTGCACGTAGCCGTCGAGCAGCGGCAGATGCCTGACCAGGCTGGCATGGCGGCCGAACCACGCCTCGCGGAAATCCTCCCGCGTGGCGGCCTTGCGCGTCAGCAGCAGCCAGCGGCGGAACCCGCCGTCCACGGCGCCATTGCGCAACGGCACGGGCACGTTCGGCTCGCTGTCCAGTGCGAAGAGCACTCGGGCGACACCCTGCATGTCCTTCATCAGCGCCGCCCATGCGGGCGATTCGACAGCCCGCCGGGCGGCTGCGGCATCGGCGAAATGCAGATCCACGGACACATCGATGTCATCCGCCTGCGCCACCGCGCCGCCGTAAGGCCTGTCGTTCTCGATGTAGTCCGTCGGCACATGGCGCACAACGCGGTTCACCTGCGCCTGCTGCAGGCCGGGCAACTCGCGCAACGCCTGTGCGGCCATCCGCTCGAGTGCATCCGCGGCGGCGGAAGCCGGTTGCGAGGCAGCCAGGCAAAGCGTCTTGATGAGCATCATGGTCCTTCGTCTTGGATCTAGCGCCGGCCCGCGGCTCAGGCAAACATTGCCGGCTGCACATTCATCAGCGCCGTGCGCATGAAGCCGCCGTCGATGATGATGTCCTGCCCGTTCATGTAGGAAGCGGCGTCGCTCACGAGAAAGGCCACCGCGTCCGCGATGTCGTCGGGCCGGCCGATGCGGCGCGCCGGCACCACCTTGATCCGGCCCTGGTGCAGCTTCTCGTTCCGATAGAAATCCTCGGTCATCGGCGTGCGGATCATGCCCGGGCTGACCGAGTTGGCGCGAATGCCGCGCGGCCCCCACTCCACGGCCATCTGGTGGGTAAGGCCGAGCACGCCGGCCTTGCTCGGGCCGTAGGGGCCGATGTCGTTCGGGACGCGCGCGCCGATCGAGGCGAGATTGACGATCGCGCCCGAGCCCTGCGCGAGCATCATGCGCGCGAGGTGCTTGGCGCACAGGAAGGAGCCGCGCAGGTTCACGCTCATCACCCGGTCCCACACCTCGGCGGGCAGTTCCTCCAGCGGAATGACGGGCGCCATGATGCCGGCGTTGTTCACCAGGATGTCGCAGCGGCCGAATGCGGCCTTGACCGCATCCGCCATGGCTTCGATCGCCGCCTCGTCGGTGATGTCGCAGGCCAGCGAGAGCGCGGCGAGCGGATTCCCGGGCGCCTCCAGGTCGACGGCCGCCACGCGCGCGCCCATCGCCGCGAGCCGCGCGACCATCGCGCCGCCAAGCCCGCCGCCTGCGCCCGTGATCACCGCGACGCGCCCCCGGAGGGCATCCGCACCGAAAGTCGTCTGCGGCTGGCTCATCGTTCGTACTCCATGGCGGTGGGAAAGTGGCGGTCGAAGAATCGTCGCGCCGCCTCGGCGGCATGGCGTGCACGCGCGGCAGGCGACAGCCCGGCGTGCGCGACCACCGGCGTCTCCAGCTCGAGCTCCGCGTCGGCCGGCAGCGCATTCACCACGGACGCCAGGTCGAGCCCGCCGTCTCCCAGGACCATGCGCCCCGACATCGCCTCGTCGAACAGCGTGCTGCCGGCAGCCAGTTGCGCGGGCGCATCGCTGAGCTGCGTGAGGTAGATGGTCGCGGGGTCCAGCGCGGCGACATCTGCGGCCGTGGCGCCGGAGCGTGCGAGGTGCAGCGTGTCGATCAGGAGCCCGGCATTGGCCGCGCCGCTGGCCGCGATGACCGCCTGCGCCTGCCCAATGGTCTTCAGTTCGCTCATCGGCATGAACTCGAGCGCGATCCGGATGCCCGCATCGGCAGCGGCGGCCGCGTAGTCGCGCAGCAGCGATGCGACGCGCGCGTGATCCGCCTCGAAGCAGCCCTGCAGGATCATCGGCGCGCCCACGGCCCTGGCCGCCTCGACGTTCGCCATCAGGTGCGCGGGGCGCACCTGCGGCGAGAGGTAGTAGCCGCTGATGCTCGAGATGCGAACGCCCTTCTCGGCAGCGGCCGCGCGGATCCTCGCGAATGCCGAAGGGTCGGCATCGACCGACGGCCAGGCATCGCCGGGATAGCGCCCGCTCACGCGCGGCCCGGCCGCGCCGTAGCCGGCCTGTGCGGCGGCGTCGATGGTGTCCAGCGGCGCTGCCTTCGCGCCCAGCGTCAGGAAGCCCAGCGTCAGGTTGGCCGTCTTGCGGTGCCGTGCATTCATTGGGGGATCACCTTGTGCTCCTGCAGTTCGCGCAGACGCTGCACGAACACGCGGTCGGTCTCGATGCATGCATGAAATCCGGCGCGGCGGATCTTGCCGGTCTCGAGCACGACGTCGTGCGACATCCGCAGCATGTAGTCGACCCAGGCCCAGTTGACGATCGTCGCGATGTCGATGCTGCGCAGGCCCTGCCGCTGCGCGATTCGATCCCACACGGCCTGCTGGTCGGGCATCACGTCGGCAAGCGGCATGGTCTTGGGCTCCGCCGCTTCCATGCCCAGGCTCGCAGCGACCACCGGCCAGGTATTGCGCCAGCGCGCGGGGTCGCCGTTGGCGACGTTGAAGGCCTGGTTGGCCGCCGCGTCGGCCGTCGCGGCCCAGCTCGCAGCCGCGCCGATCTGCTGGGCATCGGCGATCTGGTGCAATGCATCGTAGGCGCCCGCGCTGCCTGGAAAGCGCAGCGGCAGCCCCAGCTCCTTGCAGAGAGCGGCGTAGATGCCGACCCCCAGCACCAGGTTCATCGGGTTGCCGACCGCGAAGCCGGAGACGAAAGGCGGAATGAGGTTGACCCACGACCATGCCTGCCCGCGCTGCGCCTGGCGCAGGAAGTCTTCCTGGTCGTAGTAGAAATTGGGCGGCAGTTGCCGCGCATCGCTCTCGCGGCACGGCGTGGAGACGGCGCCCCACTGGATACCGTAGAACTTGGCACCCGTGACCAGAACGATCTTCCGCAGGCCCGGTGCCGCGGTGCTCGCGGCGTCCACCACGTTGCGCAGCATGCCCAGGTTGGGCGCCACCTCGGCCGCCCGGCCGGGCGCCTGCTGGTAGGCCGCGTAGAAGACGTGGCTGATCCCCTCGTGCCGCGCGAAGGCCTTGCGGCATGCCTGCGCATCCATCAGGTCCACGGCGATGCCCTCGGTCCCGGGGATGCCACCTCCTCCCGAACGCGAAGCGCACAACACGCGCCAACCGTCGGCCACGAGCCGCTGTGCGATGCCCGTGCCCACGATCCCGCTGGCTCCGGCGACCAGCGCGACGGGTTGATTGGATTGCAAGGAACTCTCCGATTGATCAACTGGAATGGTTATACCATTTTAATCATCAGATCACGACCAGGAGCATCGCGCAAAGTCAATGCAGCAGGCGTCGAAGACGCTTCCCGCTGGCAGCAGCCTTCTTGGCATTCGGGTAAATAAGAGGATCTATCCATTGGTCCGTCCATTAGGCTATTGGGTCTACACCGCTCCCGAAGGACAGCCATGACCGACCGCCCTCTCGTCACCCGCAGAGCCGCCATCATCTCGGGCGGCCTGGCCGCCGCGTCGCTTGGCGCCATGCCGCTGGCCGGACTGGCGCAGGGCGCCTATCCGGAGAAGCCGATCACGCTGGTTTCGCCCTTCGGCGGCGCCGTCGACTTCCTGGCGCGCCTCATCGTCGTGCAGCTCAATCAGCGGCTCAACGGCAACGTCATCGTCGACCTGAAGCTCGGCGGCTCGGGCACCATCGGCCTGGCACACGTCGCCCGGGCCGCTCCGGACGGCTACACCATCGGCATGGGCACCAGCACGGCGCTGACCTCTGCGCCCCACCTGATCAAGAGCCCCGGCTACGACGTCGCGCGCTCGTTCACCTACCTGGGCCTGATCCAGACTTCGCGCCAGGTCCTCGTGGTGTCGCCGCAGCTCGGCGTCGACAACCTGGCCGAGTTCATCGCGCTCGCCAAGTCCAAGCCCGGCGCGCTGAACTTCGGCTCATCCGGCATCGGCAACAGCATTCACCTGGCCGCCGAAGAGTTCAACTCGGCCGTGGGTATCAAGGCCGTCCACATCCCGTTCAAGACCGGCCCGGAGACGGATGCGGCCATCATCGGCGGCGAGGTGCAATACACCTTCGCCTCCGTGCCCACCTCGCTGGGGCTGATCAACGCCGGCAAGCTCAAGCCGCTGGTGGTGACGGGCGAGAGCCGCGATCCGTCGCTGCCCGGCGTCCCTTCGCTCAAGGAGGCAGGGTCCCCGGCGGCGCTGCCCGACCAGCTCTTCGGCATGGTCGCTCCGGCCAACCTGCCGCCGGCGGTGCTGGCCAAGCTCGGCAAGGCCATCCAGGACATGCAGGCGGATCCGGTGTTCCAGGAGGCGGTGCGCAAAGGCGGCGGGATTCCGTCGCAGATCTATGGGGATGACTTCCGCAAGCTCGTGCTGGCGGACAGCACGCGTTGGGGGGAGCTGATCAAGCGGCTGGGGATCTTGCCGAGCTGAGGCCGCCTGGTGCGCGGCGCACTGGCAAGATTCGTTCAACCCCGCGCGGCGGACCTGGACGTCTTTTTGGCGGCCGCGGGTGGCCTGCCGAGCGTTCCGGCAATCGCCCCGGCGGCGCGCTGCAGCGCTCCCACGTACCCCATGCAGGTCTTCAGGCTCGCCCGGGACGACGGCGCATGCATTGCCACCGCCATCACGATCGAACCGTCGCTGGCCAGCACCGGCACGGCAATGGCGACCGAGTCGTCGAAGCGCTCCGAATCGTGCGTGCCGATGCCGGTCTTGCGTACCTTCGCGAGCTCCGCCGCCAGCGGTGCGAACGCGGTGATGGTCTTGGCGGTGAAGCGCTCATAGGGCTCGGGACCGAGCGCACGGCGCGCCTCCTCATCCGTCATGCGGCTGAGGAACAGCTTGCCGCTGGCCGTGCAGTGCAACGGGACGCGCGTGCCGGCCTCGAGGTGCAATCGCAGCGGATGCGCGGTTTCGACCCGATCCAGGTAGAGCACCTGGTTGTTCTCCAGCAGCGTGAGATTGCAGCTTTCTCCGATCTCGTCTACCGCGTCCTGCAGCGCCCGGTGCCACTGCACGCGCAACGCGTCGCTGCGCCACAGGTTCACCGCAAAGGAAGTCAGCCGTGGACCGATGGTGTAGCGCTTGCCGTCGACCTCGCGCCGAACGAGCCCCGCATTCATCATCAGGTGAAGGATGCGGTACACGGTGGGCTTGGGCAGGTGCAGTGCGGACGTCAGCGCGTCCAGGGACATCGGTCCGGACGATTCGACGATGCTTTCGAGCAGCGCAAACGCCCGTAGCGCGATGGATTCCGTGCTGGTACTGGTACTTGTTTCCGCCGAAGGCGACATGGCCGCTAGTCCTCCTGAGCGGAATTCTCCTCTACCGGCGCCAGCCGCCGACATCCCGTTGGACGATCGGTGCGGCGCGCTCATGACGAGAGCAAGACCCCGAGCGCAACAGCGAACATCAGCAACATTGTGAGCTGGCGGAAGCGCTGGTCGGAAAAGCGGGCGAACAGACGCGAACCCAGCAGGATGCCGATGGCGAACGGCACCGCCAGCAGCGCGGCCTGGCGCACGGTGGCGGCCGTGAGCAGGCCACCGACCCCGAGCATCGCGAGGCCGGCCGCCGAGATGACCACCACGTACAGCGTGAGATTGGCGCGCGTCACAGAAGCGGGGTCGGGGCCGGACAGCAGGTACAGGATGACCGGGGGCGCGCCGATGCTGGTCGCGCCCAGCATCGTGCCGCTGAGCGCACCGAGGCCAATGGAGGTGCCCAGCCGCGGCGCGCCCTTGTAGCGCCGGCCGGACAGCAAGGCGAGCGAGAACAGCACCACGGTGGCCGCGATGATGCGCCGCAAGGTCAGGGGGCTCGCCATCGCCAGCAACAAGCCGCCGGCCGGCACCGCCAAGACCGCAGCGATGCTGATGGGAGCGATGACGCGGGCGCGTGACTCGCGCCATGCCGCCGGCAGCATCGGCGCGGCCGCGAAGGTCTCCAGCAGCAGCGTCACCGGGACCGCCGTGCGCGCGTCCATCAGCAGCGTGAGGGCTGGCGTCATGACCATCGCCGCGCCGAAGCCGGTGGTTCCGCGCACCAGGCCGCCGGCCAGGGCAATCAGGAGGCTCCAGGCCAGGACGCGGTCCATCGAGATCTCCTCAGAGCGCGGCTTGCGCCTCGATTTCCTCGTTGATCAGCGCGCGCAGGCGGTGGCGCAGCTGCACGAAGCCGGGCGCTTCCTCGTCGCGCGGGCGCGGCAGGTCGACCCGGATGATTTCCTTGATGCGGCCGGGTCGGCTCGACAGCACGATGATGCGGTCCGACAGCAGGATGGCTTCCTCGATGCTGTGCGTCACGAGCACCATCGTCTTGCGCGTGCTCGCGTCGGCTTCGGCCAGCAGGCGTCCCATCTCCTGCTGCATCAGTTGGCGGTTTTGTGCATCCAGTGCAGCAAAAGGCTCGTCCATCAGAAGTACGTCGGGATCGACCGACAGCGCCCTCGCGATCGACACGCGCTGCTTCATGCCGCCCGAGAGCTGGTGCGGGTAGCGTTTCTCGAAGCCCGTGAGCCCGACGAGTCGGACCTGCTGCGCGATGATGGCGCGACGCTGCTCGGCCGGCACCTTCTTCATCTCAAGGCCAAAGGCGATGTTCTGCTCGACCGTGAGCCAGGGAAACAGCGCGTAGTCCTGGAACACCATCGAGCGCTTCCAGCTCGGTTGGCCGACCGGCTCGCCGTTGACGGTGATCTGTCCGGCGGTCGGCCGTTCGAATCCCGCAATCATGTTCAGCATCGTGGTCTTGCCGCAGCCGCTGTGGCCGATGATGGAGCAGAACTCGCGCTCGGCGATCTCGAACCCGACATCGTCGAGCGCCAGCACCGGCGCGTCCCTGGGTCCATGCCCGGGGTAGATCTTGGTGACGTTCTGTACGTTGACGGCCATCATGTCGCGAACTCCGTTCATTGCTGCATGGCCCGCGACCACGGCGCGACGTGGCGGCTGATGGCACGGATCAACAGGTCGAGCGCCAGGCCAACGAGGCCGATCGCGATCATTCCCACGATGACGATGTCGGTGCGCAGCAGCGTGCGCGCATCGTTGATCAGGAAGCCAAGCCCGGAGTTGGCACCTACGAGCTCCGCTGCGACCAGCGCCATCCAGCCCACGCCGAGGCCGACGCGCACGCCGGTGACGATCTGCGGCAGCGCCGCGCGCAGCACCACGCGGCGCAGCACCGCGCTCTCTCCGCCTCCCAGGCAGCGCGCGGCCCGCACGAGGTTGGGTTCCACGCCGCGCACCCCCGCCACCGTGTTGAGCAGGATGGGGAAGAAGATGCCCAGGAAGATGATGAACTCGTTCTGCGTGTCGCCCACGCCGAACCAGAGGATCGACAGCGGTATCCAGGCCAAGGGCGGAATGGGCCGAAGGACCTCGACCAGCGAATCGACCTGGTCGTTGACCGACTTCCACCAGCCCATCGCGACCCCGATGGGAATCGCAATCAGCGACCAGGCGAAGGCCGTGAACTCGCGGCGCAGCGAATCGTAGAGATGGCGAAAGAGGTCTCCGGACATCAGCAGTTCCCAGGCTGCCGCTGCCACCGCCGTTGGCGGCGGCAACAGCGCGCGCGTGGTCTCGTCCAGCACGCGCGTGCTGACCAACTGCCAGGCGAGCAGCAGCACGATCGGCAATGCCAGTCGCGACAGCCGGCCAACGAGCCGCGCACCGGGGCCCGGCGGCGCCGGAAGGCTGACGACCGGGCGACCCGCGGGATGGGCCTCTGCCCTGCGGGGCTCGGGCTTGCTTTCGGCCTCGGGACGGGCGATCAGGGCCATGTTCACTGGATTCATTCAGAAAACCTCGATCAAGGCTGGAAGGTCTTGCCGCCGATGCTCCAGGGCCGGGTCAGGTCGGCCGGTTCGGGAAAGGGCTGCGGCTCCTTCAGGTTCAACACGCTCGCGTACTCCGGGTACGGCGGCGCCTCCGGCTTGCCGCTCCAGCCGGCGGGCAGGAAGGGCGGCTGCTTGGGCACCGCCCAGCCGAGCTTGTCGAAGGTCTTGCGCATGAAGCGGTCGTCCACTGCCGCCGCGAAATCGGCAGCGGTGAGCGGCCGCGTGATGCGTTTCGCCTCGTAGAGCCACTTGTAGATCGGCTCGTTCGCCTTGCCGTAGAACGTTCCGTCCGGGAAGATGTGCGTCGGCTTGTAGAGCAGCGTGTACGCCTTCACCTGCTGCAGCAGGATCTCCTTCGAATAGTTCTTGAGGCTGGCATCCTCGCCCAGCAGCGCAGCCGCCTTTTCAGGGTTCTGCCGCGTCCACAGCGTGGCCTCGGCGAACGCGTCGGAGAAAGCCTGCGCGACGTCCGGCGCGTTTTCGATCATCTCGCTGCGCAGGTAGAAGGTGCCCTCGTAGATGTTGTAGGGAAAGATGCTGTCGACGATGCGGCCGTTCTTGCGCTCCTCCACCATCATCGTCGGCGTCGGGTCCCAGGACACCACGCCTGTGATTCCCTTGGGCAGGCTCATCTGTTCTCCCGGCGCCATGTTCTTGAGGATCACGTCCTTGCCGATGTCGAGCCCGTTGAGCTTGGCAGCCATCTGGAAGTAGAACTCGCCCGACGATCCGGTCACCAGTCCGATGGTGGCCGGCGGATTCATGCCCTTGAGATCCTTGATCGACTTGATGGGCGAATCGTTGGGCACGACCAGCGCATGCAGCAGGTTCGGGCTTTCGATGGCGATCGACTTCACCGGGATCTTGCGGTCCACCAGCGTCGTGAACGGGAAGTTGCCACCGCTGCCGACCTGGTAGCGGCCGGAGATCAGCACCTCGTTGATGGCGGGGCCGGATGCGAAGGCGGTCCACTTGGCTTCCACGCCGCGCTTGGTCATCAGTCCCATGCGGTCCATGACGACGTTGACCGTGTTCTGGCCCGACCACGGCGCCTGGAATGCGACCTGGATCGGCCACCAGCCCTTGTCCTTGAGCCACTGGACGGATTTGTCCGAGACCTTCTCGTAGGGTCCGGGCCAACCCCAGGCAGCGGGATCGTCCGTGGTCTGTGCCATGGCGGGTGCCATGCCGGCCAGCAATGCAGCCGTCGCGCCGGCCAGCAGCGTGCGGCGTTTCAGGGGAAATCGCGTCATCCGTGTCGTCATGCTTGTCTCCATGGTTGTATTCGAAAAAGATGAGTCCGGGAGCGACGAGCGGGCCGGCACTGCGCAGCCTCAGGCCACCAGCGTGATCTCGGCGTTGCCGTAGCGCACGCGTGCCTGCTGCACGTCCTTGCACGATTCGATATAGCGCACGAGCTCCTTCAATGGCGTCGTGCTCTCGTACATGGGGGCGTGTGCGGTCTTCAGGGGCTCGATCAGGCTGCGGTCGTAGAAGGCAGCCAGCAACAGGTCTTCCTCGCTCGCCGAAGCGCCGAGTTCCGCGCGCAGCCGGGGCACCCAGGGCTGCAGCTCGAAAGCCGCACGCTCGCGCGAGACGTCCTCGCTGCGGATCCGTGCGCGTGCCATGAACTCCTGCGATGGCGTGCCAGCGAGCCGGCCGTAGGAGCCCATCGCGTACTTGCGCACTTCATCCGGAATGGTCTTGTAGCGCTCGCCCTGCACCACGTTCAGCACCGACTGGGTGACGATGTACTGCGCGAACGGGCTCACCAGGATCGGGTAGCCCAGGTCCTTGCGAACGCGTGCTGCCTCTTCGAGGATTTCGGGCAGGCGATGCTCCATGCCCATGCCGTGCAGCTGCGAGCGAAGGTTCGAGATCATGCCGCCGGGCACCTGGTGCTCATACAGCGCGGGGTCGTACTGCGCGACCTGCCCGAGCGGCTTGCGCTCGCGCTCGGCAAGGAGCGCGAAATAGCCGCTGACGTCCTTGAGCGCGTGGCGGTCGATGCCGGTGGCGAAGTCGAGAGCGCGTGCACGGTCGTCGATCTCCTCGGTCGATGGATGGGAGGCGCCATTGGCCAGCGGCTCCGAAGCCGTGTGTCCGTAGCGAAAGCCCGTGCGCATGGCGACTTCGTGCACCTGCGTGGCCAGACCGGACTGGCAATGCATGTGCAACTGCAGCGGAATGCCGCCGGCGGCCGCCACGATGGCCGGGAACAGCGTCTCGGCACGCTGCGGCGTCAGCAGGCCGGTCGGATCCTTCACGGTGATGTACTCCACGTCCTGCGCCACGAGTTCGCGCGTGCGCTCGACGTAGTAGTCATCGGTGTGCACCGGCGACAGCGTGTAGACCAGCATCGCGTTGACCTGCATGCCGAACTCGTGCGCCGACAGGACGGACGACTCGATGTTGCGCATGTCGTTCAGTGCGTCGTACACGGTCAGCACCTTCAGCCCGCGCGCGGCGAGCACCTTCGAGTTGAGCCGGACCACGTCATCCGGAAACAGTTCGAAGGTGTAGAGGCTCTGGCCGCGCGTGAGCCCGTCGCAGGGCGTGCGCAGGCGGTTGCAGAGGATGCCGATGCGCTCCCAGGGGTTCTCCTTAAGAAAGCGCACCTGCACGTCGAACACCGCGCCGCCGAGGATGTTGATGAACTCGTAGCCGACGTCATCGATGCGCGACAGGATGGGCGTCATCATCGGCGTGGTCATTCGGGTCGACCACAGGCATTGGTGCGCATCGCGCAAGGTCACGTCCACCAGGCCGTATGAACGGGCGGCAGCCGTATCGGGTCGTTCGCGTCGGGAGGGATTCATGAGCTGGTTTCCTGGATGAAGGATTCGACGAAGCGGGTGTGCACTGCCCCCTGCCGGAAAGCCGCGCTGTCGATCAGCCGAAGGAGGAACGGCGCGGTCGTGTGCACGCCGTCCACGCGCAGCTCGGTCAGCGCCCGGCGCATGCGCGCGAGGGCTTCTTCGCGGTCTCGCCCCCAGCAGATCAGCTTGGCGATGAGCGAGTCGTAGTCCGGCGGAATCACGTAGCCGGAGAACACGTGCGAATCCACGCGCACGCCGGGGCCGCCCGGCACCCGAAAGGCATCCACGCGCCCGGGGCTGGGCATGAAGTTGCGCGCTGGATCTTCCGCGTTGATCCGGCATTCGATCGCATGGCCGGAGAGCTGCACCTGCGACTGCCGGATCACGAGCGGTTCGCCCTGCGCGATCCGGATCTGCTCCTTCACGACGTCGATGCCCGTCACGCATTCGGTCACCGGGTGCTCGACCTGCACGCGCGTGTTCATCTCCATGAAGTAAAAGCGTTGCGCGGCCGGATCGACGATGCACTCGATGGTGCCGGCGCTACGGTAGCCCACGTGCCGGCACAGCCGCACTGCCGCCTCGCCCATGGCGTCGCGCAACGCCGTCGACAAGGCGGGAGACGGGCTTTCCTCGACCAGTTTCTGGTTGCGCCGCTGCGAAGAGCAATCGCGTTCGCCGAGGTGCAATACGTTGTCGCCGTCCGACAGGATCTGGATCTCGACATGGCGGATGTTGACCAGGTACTTCTCGACGTACATCGTGCCGTCGCCGAAGGCCGCGGTGGCCTCGCGTGATGCCGATTCGAAGCTCGCGGCGAGGTCGGCCTCGCGCTCGACCACGCGCATGCCACGGCCGCCGCCGCCGGCCACCGCCTTGAGGATCACCGGATACCCGAGGTCGGCCGCGATCGCCTTCGCCTCGGCGGGCGAGCTCACGGTGCCGGAGGACCCCGGCGTCACCGGCACGCCGGCCGCGACGGCCATCGCCCGCGCCGATGCCTTGTCGCCCATGAGGGCGATCACGTCGCCCGGCGGGCCGATGAAGCGCACGCCTTCGCTCTCGCACAGGCGCGCGAAGGCGGCGTTCTCCGACAGAAAGCCGTAGCCGGGATGGATCGCGTCGGCACGCAGCGCCTTGGCCGCTTCCACCACACGCTCGCCCAGCAGGTAGCTTTTGCTCGCGCGAGCCGGCCCGATGCAAACCGCGTAGTCGGCCATCTGCACGGCGAGCGAATCGCGGTCGGCCTCCGAATACACCTGCACCACTTCCAGACCGAGCTCGCGGCACGCGCGCTGCACACGCACGGCAATTTCGCCACGGTTCGCCACCAGCACGCGGCGGATAACCTGGCCGTCGTTCGACGGCGCCATCGCCTTGGTCATTGCTTCTCGATCACGAACAGCGCCTGCCCGAAGGCGACCGGTTCGCCATCGGCCACGAGGATCTCGCTGACGATGCCGTCGCAACCGGCGGGAATGGAATTCATGAGCTTCATCACCTCGACGATGCAGACCTGGTCGCCAGCCGACACCTTCTGCCCTACGGACACGAATGGCTTGGCGCCGGGCTCCGGGGCGTGATAGACCGTGCCGACCATCGGCGATGTGACCAGCATCGTCCCCTCGCGCGGTGCCCGGCTTGCAACGGGCTGCGCAGCAAGCGCGGGTGCGGACTGCACCACTTCCTGCAGGGCGGGTGCTGGCTCGGAAGCCGGGGCCGTCTTGACCGCGGGCGCTGCAGGTGGCGTGCCCAACGCAGCGGCACCGTGGCGCCGCAACTCGACTTCCACGTCACCTGCACGCAAGCGAATCTCGCTGAAGTTGGAAGAAGCCTTGATGAGTTCGACGAGCTGAAGCACGTCCTGGAAATCGATTTGCCCGTGGCTCACGGCACGTCCTTGTGTTGGGGGAAGAAACAGGCGGCAGCAGAAGATATTTCGACTGTCGAAATTAACAATCCGTCGGAAGAAATTCTTGCACAACACAAGGCGCGAACGCAATAATGAAATTCCCGACTCTTTGAATGAAATCTTTGCGCCGCAGAGAGAGCGCGCAATCACAGGAGACCGTCAGACATGAGCGAACCCGTCATCATCACCGTCGCGATCACAGGCGCACTGCCGCGAAAGAAGGACACGCCCGCCGTGCCCGTCACGCCGCAGGAGCAGATCGAGTCGACGCACGAGGCCTTCGAGGCGGGCGCCTCGCTCGTGCACGTGCATGTGCGCGCCGAGGACGAGAGTCCGAGCTCCGACCCTGAGCTGTTCGCACGCGTGCAGGAAGGCGTGCGCAAGCACTGCCCGGGGATGATCGTGCAGTTCTCCACCGGTGGGCGTGGCCGCGACCAGGCGGCGCGCGGATCGATGCTGCACTTGCGCCCGGACATGGCTTCGCTCGCGACCGGGTCGGTCAACTTTCCCACCAGCATCTACGAGAACCCGCCTGATTTCGTCGAAGGACTGGCAAGGACCATGCTCGACCACGACATCAAGCCGGAGATCGAGGTGTTCGACCTCGCGATGCTCTACAACGCTGCGAACCTGGTGAAGAAGGGCCTTCTCAAGGAGCGCCCGCACGTGCAGTTCGTGCTTGGCATTGCCAACGCGATGCCTGCGCGGCGCAGCGTGTTCGACTTCCTGCGCTCGGAACTCGCGCAGGTTCTTCCGGACGCGACCTGGGTGGCTGCGGGTACCGGCCGCTTCCAGTGGGAAGTGAACCAGTGGTGCCTGGAAGCCGGCGGGCACGTTCGCACCGGCCTGGAGGACAACATCAAGTTCGACCCGACCCGTCTGGCGACGAGCAACGCGGAACTGGTGCGCAAGGTGGTGGAAGCCTGCGATCGGTACGACCGTCGCCCCGCTACGGCCGCCGAGGCGCGCTCGATCCTCGGCCTCCCGCTCGCAGCATGAGCCTGGTCGCAAAGCCGCAACCCGCGTCCCACACGCGTGCGGTGATCGTCACCGGCGCCGGCCGCGGCATCGGCCGGGCCATCGCGCGGCGGTTCGCAGCCGCCGGAGATGCCGTGTGGTTCACCGATCTGGACAGCGACGCCGCGCGCGCTGCATCGGATGCGGCGGAAGGCGGCCTCTGCTTCTGGGCCCGCATGGATGTGCGAGATCCCGAGGCGATCGCGCGCGTGGTCGGCGAGGTCGAGGCGCGCCGGGGAGGCGTCGACGTGCTGATCAACAACGCCGGGCGGATGACGCAGGGCCCGTTTCAGGCCACGCCGGCGGGCGCGTTCCAGGACATGCTCGATGTGAACGTGGGCGGGCTCTTCCACTGCGTCCGGGCAGTGGCCCCGCGCATGGTGGAGCGTCGGCGTGGGTCCATCATCAACATCGCCTCCGTCTCTGCCCAGCGCGGCGGCGGCGCGGTCGGCAATGTGTGGTACGGCACGACCAAGGCCGCCGTGGTCGCGATGACCTCGGGCCTCGCGCGCGAGCTCGGTCCGTCGGGCGTCCGCGTCAACGCCATCTCGCCCGGGGTCGTGGAGACGGACATGGTGCGCACCTTCATGACACCGCAGGTGAGGGAGAGAGTGCTGACGCGCTTCCCGCTTGGCCGGCTCGCGACGGTCGACGACGTAGCCCGGATGGCGCTGTTCCTCGCTTCCGATGAGGCCGCGTTCGTGACGGGGCAGACCGTGGCGGTGGACGGGGGATTTCTTTCGAACTGAGCGGACTTGCGGGCCTGCGTGGCGGAGGTCGAGCCTGAAAACGAAGTCACGGCTGCCAAGGGTTGATGACTGCCACGCTGGCCGCTTTAAATGGGCCGGCGTCTCGTGAAGCAACCGCAAAGCCGTTGGCGGCGGCGATGGCTGCGATGTAACCGTCGGCCGTGGCAATAGTGAGCCCACCAGCACGCGCCTTCGCCATCAGTTGTGCATACGCTTGGGTGCAGGCCAGGTCGAAGGGCAACACACGGCCGGCGAGCAATGGAAGCACGCGCTTTCCAGGCCTTGCTGCAAGCCGGTCCGCCGCTTGCCAGCGGGCAGCAGCGCCACGCCGGCCCGCAGTTCAGCAACGGTGATGGAGGACAGGAAGAGCGTTTCCAGCGGCTGAGCGTCGATCCACTCGAGATGCATGCATCGATTGCATGCAAATGGCAGGGCGTGATCAGAGCCACGGCCTACAACAACACGCCGCTCACCACACCGAGCAAGCACTTCCGGCTCAAGGTCCGTCTGGATCAGCGATGCCTATCGGGATCTGAGCAAGGGCCGACCGATCCCAACAGGAAGGCCGGTAAAGAACCGACTCGGCTGAGCTGGCTCCTGCAAATCAATGCCGACGAGCCATCCCGTCTGGCTGCAATCAAGTGGTTGCGTCAAGCAGTTGGGAGTCGCGCTGAAGTTCTGGCAAAAATCGACAGGCACAGGCAAGAAAAAAGCACCTACCGCGCGCCACCGCCGTAAGTGCTTGATTCATTCATTCTTTGGTAGGACGTACAAGATTCGAACTTGTGACCAACGGATTAAAAGTCCGCTGCTCTACCAACTGAGCTAACGTCCCACACTTCTTTCTTCCACCGAACGTCGAATCCGGCAAAGCCCGAAATTATAGCGTCCCGCTTCGAGCGATCCGATCCAGCACCCAGCCCGCCGCGCACTGCCCGAAGGTGGCCGTCACGCTGACCACGGAGCCATAGCCATGGCAGTTGAGCGAACCGTCGCCTGCCTCTTCGATGGCGCACGAGGCATCGGGCGGCGCGACGCTTTCGCGGCTGAAGACGCAGGTCACGCCGATCTTGCGGCCCTCGCGCGGCGCACCATGTTCCTTCCTCAGCCGTTGTCGCAGTTGCGCCAGCAGCGGATCGTGCGTCACCGCGGCGAGATCGTCGATGTCGACCTTGTGCGCGAGCCGCTTGCCGCCGGCCGCCCCCACGGTGATGAAGCCGGCGCCGGTCTCGCGCGCCCATGCGGCCATCGCCAGCTTGGCTCGCACCTGGTCACAGGCATCGACGACGGCGGCCACCGGGCCGTTCGCGGCCTGCGCGCTCGCAAGCAACGCCTGCCAGTTGCCGGGCTCGACGAAGTCGTCGATGGCCAGCACCTCGCAGGCAGGATGGATGTGCGCGATGCGCTCGCGCATGGCCTCGACCTTGGCCTGCCCGATGGTGCTGTCGAGCGCGTGGATCTGGCGGTTGATGTTCGACTCGGCGATGTGGTCGAGGTCGATCAGCGTCAGCCGCCCGACGCCGCTGCGCGCGAGCGCCTCGACAGCCCAGGAGCCGACGCCGCCGATACCGGCGACCAGCACATGGGCGTCGCGGATGCGAGCCGCGCCCGGCACGCCATAGAGCCGCTCCAGGCCGCCGAAGCGGCGGGCCAGGTCGGCGTCGTCCAGTTCGACGACAGGCGCAGGCTCGACGGTGCTCACGTGCGCGAGCCCCGCTTCAACGCAGTCGCGAGAGACGCTCGCGGCCGGCCTGCGCCGCCTCGGACTGCGGGTAGGCCTTGGTCAGGTCTTCCAGCGTGCGGCGCGCGGCGCGCGTGTCCTTCAATTCGATCTGGCAGTTGGCGATCGACAACACGGCCTCGGGCGCCTTCGCATGGTCGGGCGCCAAGGACAGCATCGAGCGGAAATTGGCGATCGCCTCGCTGTAGTTGCGCGTGGCGTACTGGGCGTTGCCGAGCCAGAACAGCGCGGAGGCGTTGTAGCCGCTCTGCGGATAGCGCTTCACGAACTCGGCGAAGGCCGTCTGCGCCTGCGCGAACTGGCCGCCGCGGAAGATGCCCAGCGCGGCTTCGAAGTCGGCCTTCTCGCGCGGATCGGCCGAGAACTCGCGCCCGTCGACCGTCACCTTCGAAGGCTCGCTCTTCCTGAGCCGGTCGTCGATCTCGCCCTGGCGCTGCTGCATCTCGGTGATGGTGCGCGTGAGCTGCTCGTTCTGGCCGGTCATGCGCTGCAGCTCGCCGCGCATCTGCTCGATCTGCGTCTGCAGCTCGAGCAGGCTGCGTCGCAGCTGCGCGTTTTCCTCGTTCTGGCGCTGCTCGGCCTGCTGACGCATGGCCTCGA
Source organism: Variovorax sp. RA8 (assembly GCF_901827175.1). NCBI lineage: Bacteria > Pseudomonadati > Pseudomonadota > Betaproteobacteria > Burkholderiales > Comamonadaceae > Variovorax > Variovorax sp. RA8. Next base: position 3,788,548 of record NZ_LR594662.1, read on the forward strand.
CGCGCTGGCGCAGGTCGAGGATGGCGCGCCGCGCCTCGTCGTCCTCGAACAGCGCGGCCTGCGCGCCGAAGGAGGCGCACAGCAGGGCAGCGGCCAGGGCCGCGCCGCGCAGCGGGGCAACGACTCTTTGCATCATCGACGGTAGGTGATCTCGGCGCGGCGGTTCTGCGCCCACGCGTCTTCACCAGTGCCCTGGGCGGCCGGCTTTTCCTTGCCGAAGCTCACGGCTTCGATCTGGTTGTCCGACACGCCGAGCAGGTTGAGCGCGCGGCGCACGGCCTCGGACCGCTTCTGCCCCAGCGCCAGGTTGTACTCGCGGCCGCCGCGCTCGTCGGTGTGGCCTTCGATCGCGATGCGGCGCTGCGGGTTCGCCTTCAGGAAGCGGGCATGGCCGTCGATCAGCGACTGGAATTCGGGCTTGATGGTGTAGCTGTCGAAGTCGAAATAGACGATGCGCGCCACGCCGACCGGGCCTTGCGCGGTCTGGGCGTTCGGGTCGATGGTGACCGGCGCCACGCCGCTGGCCGCGCCACCACCCGAACCACCCGTGCCCCCCGAGCGATCCACCACCGGCGCATCGTTGAGCTTGGTGCCGGACGAGCACCCGGCGATGAGCGCCACGATGGCCAGCGAATAAATCGTACGTCTTAACATTTCGAACTCCTCAGGTTGATCATTCATTGCTTTTGAAACGGACCCCAGTCCGGTTCACGGATATCTCCTGCCTGCCCCGCCAGTCGCGCTTTTATTTTTCCGTCGAGCGTGGTCGTCATCAGCGCCTCGCGGCCCCCCAGCCGGGTGGCGTAGACGATCAGCTTGCTGTTGGGGGCGAAACTGGGGTTCTCGTCGGCGGTGGTATCGGTAAGCGCCGTGGCATTGCCGGACGCCAGTTCCATCACATGGAGTTTGAAGGCGCCGCCTACCCGCGAGATGTAGGCCAACCACCGGCCATCGGCGCTGACGGACGGAGAAATGTTGTAGGTCCCGCTGAAGGTCACGCGCGTCGGGTTGCCGCCGCCGGCGCTCATCTTGTAGATCTGCGGCGCGCCGCCGCGGTCGCTCACGAAGTAGATGGTGCCGCCGTCGGCAGAGTACACCGGCTCCGTGTCGATGCTGTTGCTCTGCGTGAGCCGGCGCGGCTCGCCGCCGCCGGAGGGGATGGTGTAGAGCTGCGAGCCGCCGTCGCGGCTCAGCGTGACCGCAAGAGTGTTGCCGTCCGGCGCCCAGGCGGGTGCGCTGTTGGATCCCTTGAAGTTGGCCACCAGCCGCCGCTGCCCGCTGGCCACGCTGTGCACATAGACCACGGGCTTGCGCGACTCGAAGGAAACGTAGGCCAGTTGCGTCCCGCTCGAGGACCAGACCGGCGAGATGATCGGCTCCGGGCTGGCGAGCGCGGCTTGCGCGTTCTCGCCGTCGGCGTCGGCCACCCACAGGTTGTAGCGGTTGCCGGCCTTGGTCACGTAGGCGATACGGGTCGAGAAGATGCCTTTCTCGCCGGTCAGCTTTTCGTAGACGTAGTCGGCGACGCGGTGCGCGGCGAGGCGCAGGTCGCCCTGCGGCACGGTGTAGCTCTGGCCGCCCAGGTCCTGCCCGCGCACCACGTCCCAGAGTCGGAACTTCACGTCGAAGCGGCCGTCGGCCAGGCGGGTCACGCTGCCCGCCACCAGCGAATCGGCCGTGCGCTGGCGCCACAGGCTGAGGTCGGGGCGGGAGCTCTCGTCGAGCGACTGGCCGCTGGCATCGACACCGCGGAACTGGCCGCTGCGTTCGAGGTCGGCCTGCACGATGGCCGAGATCTTCTGCGGGGACGCGTCTTCACCCCTGAACGGCACGAGCGCGATCGGCAGCTGCGTCAGGCCCACGCCCGAGACTTCCACCCGGAATTGGGCGAACGCAGGAGCGAAGGGGGAGGCAGCCAGAGCCGCAATCAACGTGCGGCGAACGGAGAACGATGAAGAAGGGGTTGGGGAGATTTCTTGCAACGGCTTTTTCATGCGGTTCGGAGAACTTTCCGGGAATTAAGTTTCAAGCCCGGATGAAACGAGGCCACATGGTACACATTGCGATGCCGCAGCCGTCACAAAACGTGTATGTGCCGGCGCGGTCCTACAGGAAGGCGAGAACTTAGAATGCGCCGCCATGCAGCCTTCCCCCGCCGCCGAGTCCGCGCGCCCTCCTCTCACGCGCCGGCTCGCGCGACTCATGACCTGGTTCGGAGGCTCGCGCCACTGGTGGGCCCTGGGCCTCGTCTGCGCCCTCATCGCCGCCGTGACCGAACCCCTGATGGCCGCCATGCTGAAGCCGCTGCTCGACCGCGGCTTCACGCGCGGCCAACTCCCGCTCTGGGCCATCCCGGTCGCAGTCATCCTGCTGTTCGCGGTGCGCGGCCTGGCGCAGTTCGTTTCCCAGTACGCGCTCGCGCGCATCGCCAACGAGGGCATGCAGCGGCTGCGGCGCGTGCTGTTCGAGCGCCTGCTGGCGGCCGAGCTCGCCCTCTTCTCGCGCCAGTCGGCCAGCACCTTGTCGAACACGGTGGTCTACGAAGTGCAGACCGGCGCCCTGCTGCTGGTGCAGGCGCTGCTGGGCCTGTCGCGCGACGGCTTCACGCTGATCGCGCTGCTGCTCTACCTGGTGTATCTCAACTGGAAGCTGACGCTGATCGTGGGCGTGCTCGCGCCGTGCGTGGCCTGGATCATCAAGGCATTCTCCAAGCGGCTCTACCGGCTCACCCAGCTCGGGCAGCGGGCGACCGACGAGCTGGCCTACGTGGTCGAGGAAAACGTGCTGGCCCATCGCATGGTTCGGCTGCACAACGCCGAGGCCGCCCAGATCCAGCGCTTCGACCGCCTGAGCCACGACCTCCACCGCCTGGCGGTGAAGTCCACCATCGCCTCCGCGGCGACCACGCCCCTGACCCAGATCGTCGCGGCGGTCGCGCTCTCGGCGGTGGTCATGATCGCGCTCTGGCAAAGCGGCAAGCAGGGCTTCACGGTGGGCGGCTTCGTCGCCTACATCACGGCCATGCTGATGCTGATCGCGCCGATCCGCCGGCTCGCGGACATGACGAGCCCGATCACGCGCGGCCTCGCAGCGCTCGAGCGCGGCCTTGCGCTGATCGACGGGGTGCCGCCTGAATCCCAGGGCAGCTTCCAGGCCCCGCGCGTGGCGGGCCGCATCGAGCTGCGCGCGGTGCGCGTCAACTACCGCGGCGAGGAGGAAGCCCGCGCGCTGGACGGCGTCAGCCTGACGCTGGCGCCCGGCGAGGTGGTGGCCTTCGTCGGCCCCTCCGGCTCGGGCAAGACCACGCTGGTCAACCTGCTGCCGCGCTTCGTGCTGCCGAGCGCAGGCCAGGTGCTGCTCGACGGGCACGATGTCGGCGACTGGCAGCTCAAGAACCTGCGGTCGCAGTTCGCGATGGTCAGCCAGGACGTGGTGATGCTCAACGACACGCTGGCGGCCAACGTGGCGCTGGGCGCCGAGCTCGACCGCGATCGCGTGCTCGCCTGCATCGAGGCAGCGAACCTGTCGGTCCACGTCGATGGCCTGCCCGATGGCATCGACACGGTGCTGGGCCACAACGCGACCCAGCTTTCGGGCGGCCAGCGGCAGCGCCTCGCCATCGCGCGGGCACTCTACAAGGACGCGCCGGTGCTGCTGCTGGACGAGGCGACCTCGGCGCTCGACACGGAATCGGAGCGCCTGGTCCAGGAGGCGCTGCAGCGGCTGATGCGCAACCGCACCACGCTCATCGTCGCGCACCGCCTCTCGACCATCCAGCACGCCGACCGCATCGTGGTAATGGACCATGGACACATCGTCGAGCAAGGCAGCCATGCGCAACTCATGGCGCTGGATGGGCTGTATGCGCGGCTTCAGGCAAATGCGGTGCGCTCGGCGCCGGAGGGCAGCGAGCCCAGCCTCTGAAGCCTTCGGCATATTGCGCCCGCCCCGGCAGGCGAGCAGAATTTTTCCTTCGACCCGGTCCGGCAAACTCGTCCGGTGGCGCACGCAGCGCCTGCTCGACCTCAGAGAAGGAGGAACGCCATGTCGTTTCAAGCCCCCTTCCGGCGGCGGCTGCCCGCGCTGGCCGCCTGCACTCTCGCTTCATGTGGCCTGCTCGTTGCCGACAACGTCGGGGCGGGCCGCGACCGGACAACGACCTTCGACCCCCTGCTTTCCGAACCGGGCCGTGCCTGCGGGCCGGTGGTGGCCGGTCCGCCAGCCCTGCTGAAAGCGCTGGTGCGCGTCAAGACCGAGACCGCCCCCTTCCAGCCGCAGCCGATGAAGGCCGCGGGCGGGGACGTTCCGCTCTACAACAACCTCGGCTCGCTCGCCTTCAGGATCGGCACGCGCTCGCCCAGGGCCCAGGCCTATTTCAACCAGGGCCTGCGCCTGTCCTTCGGCTTCAACCATGCCGAGGCCCAGCGCGCCTTCCAGGCCGCCCAGAAGCTGGACCCCGCGTGCGCGATGTGCTTCTGGGGCGAGGCGCTCGTGCTCGGCCCCAACATCAACGTGCCGATGATGCCGGAGGCCAACGCGCCGGCGTTCGCGGCACTCAGCCGCGCAGTCGCACTCAAGGCCGGCGCGACCGCGCGCGAGCAGGCGCTGATCGCCGCCCTCGAAAAGCGCTATGCCGAGCAGCCGCAGGCCGACCGCTCCGGGCTGGACGCCGCCTATGCCGACGCGATGAAGGCGGTGGCCGAGCGCTACCCGGCCGAAGACACGATCCAGGCGCTCTACGCCGAGGCCGCCATGGACACCCAGCCCTGGGACTACTGGGAGGCCGGCGGCGCCAGGCCGAAGGGGCGCGGCGCGGATATCGTCCGTGCGCTGGAGACCGTGCTCAAGCGCAACCCCGCCCATCCCGGTGCGATCCACCTCTACATCCATGCGGTGGAGGCGTCCACGCGGCCCGAGAAGGCCCTGCCCTACGCCAACCGCCTCGCAGCGCAGATGCCCGGCGCCGGGCACGTCGTGCACATGCCGGCACACATCTATTACCGCGTCGGCATGTACCGCGAGTCGCTCGCGGCCAATCGCAAGGCGATCCAGGCCGACGAGAAATACTTCAAGACCTCACCCTCCGACCCGCTGTACAAGACGGCCTACTACCCGCACAACATCCATTTCGTGATGGTGTCGGCGCAGATGGGCGGTGACGCGAAGACGGCCATCGACGCCGCCTCGAAGCTGGACGCCTCGGTGCCGGCCGAACTGGTCAAGGCCTTCCCGATCCTGCAGCCCATCAAGGCCTCACCCTTCACCACGCATGCGCAGTTCAGCGATGCCGACACGATCCTCAAGCTCGCCGCGCCGCCCGACGACGCGGTGATCGTGACCACCATGTACCACTATGCGCGCGCTGTCGCCTTTGCGTCGCGCAACGACAGGGCCGGCGCGCAGCAGGAGATCGACGCCATCGCGAAGATCGAGCGCGACGCGGACTTCAAGCCCTTCGAAGCGTGGCAACTGCCCGCCAAGGCGATCGTGCGCACCGCCGGCCTGGTGGCGACCGGCCGGCTTGCCGATGCGAGCGGCGACCTCGACGCCGCCGCCAAGGCCTACGAGGAGGCCATCGCGGTCGAGGACAGCCTCAGCTACACCGAGCCGCCCTACTGGTACTACCCCGTGCGCCAGTCGCTCGGCTCGGTGCGTCTGCGCCAAGGGCAGCTCGATGCGGCGCAGAAGGCCTTCAGGGACTCGCTGGTCCGCGTACGCAACAACGGCTGGGCGCTCGCCGGGCTGGCCGAGGTCGAGCGCAAGCGAGGCGATGCGAAGGCCGAGCGTGCAGCGCGGCAGGCCTACCAGCGTGCATGGTTCGGCGCCCGCAGCGGGCCGGAGCTGGCACGGCTCTGATCAAAGCAACACGATGTCGTACTGCCCCTGCCCCATTGCCGGCTCCGCCTGCAGCGAGATCGGCTTGCCGATGAAGTCGCTCAGCCCCGCCAGGTGCTGGCTCTCCTCGTCGAGGAACAGTTCGATCACCTGCGGCGACGAGACGATGCGGAACTCGCGCGGCGTGAACTGGCGCGCCTCGCGCAGGATCTCGCGCAGCACGTCGTAGGCCACGCTGCGCGCGGTCTTCACGATGCCTTGGCCATTGCAGGCCAGGCACGGCTCGCACAGCATGTGGGCCAGCGACTCGCGGGTGCGCTTGCGCGTCATCTCGACCAGGCCCAGCTGCGAGAAGCCGCCGGCCGTGGTCTTCACGCGGTCGCGCGCCAGCTGCTTGCGGAACTCGGCCAGCACCTGCTCGCGGTGGTCGTCGCGCACCATGTCGATGAAGTCGACGATGATGATCCCGCCCAGGTTGCGCAGGCGCAGTTGCCGCGCGATGGCCTGCGCGGCCTCCAGGTTGGTCTTGAAGATGGTGTCGTCGAAGTTGCGCGCGCCGACGTACCCGCCGGTGTTGACGTCGATGGTGGTGAGCGCCTCGGTCTGGTCCACCACCAGGTAGCCGCCGGACTTCAGCTCCACGCGCCGCCCCAGGGCCTTGGCGATTTCCTCGTCGATCGAATAGAGGTCGAAGATCGGCCGCTCGCCCTTGTAGAGCTGCAGCTTGCCCGCGGCCTGCGGCATGAACTCGAGGCCGAACTTGAGCAGCACATCGAACTGCTCGCGCGAGTCGATGCGGATGGTCTGCGTATCCTCGGTGGTCATGTCGCGCAGCACGCGCTGCAGCAGGCTCAGGTCCTGGTGCAGCAGCGACATCGCCGGCATGCGCGTGGACAGCTCGCGGATGCGCGACCAGGTCTTGCGCAGGTAGGCGATGTCTTCGGCCAGCTCGGCATCGCTCGAATCCTCGCCGTTGGTGCGCAGGATGAAGCCGCCGGTCGCCTCCGGCACCACGCCGCCGCTGCCGGCCGCGGCGGCCGCCTCGATCAGCACCTGCATGCGGGCCCGTAGCGCATTGCGCAGGTCGGACGGAATCTTCTGCGACACGCCCACATGGTTGTCCTGCGGCAGGAAGACCAGCAGCCGGCCCGCGATGCTGATCTGGGTCGACAGCCGCGCGCCCTTGGTGCCGATCGGGTCCTTGATCACCTGCACCAGCAGCGACTGGCCCTCGAACACCTGCTTTTCGATGGGCACCACCGCGCCGTTGCGACCGTCGCGATCGAGCGCCGCGGCGCTCGGCCGCGAGCCGGGCGTGAAGGGCGCCACGATGTCGGCCACATGCAGGAAGGCCGTGCGGTCCAGGCCGATGTCGATGAAGGCCGACTGCATGCCGGGCAGCACGCGCGAGACCTTGCCGAGGTAGATGTTGCCGACCAGCCCGCGCTCCAGCGTGCGCTCCACGTGGAGCTCCTGCACGGCGCCGTGCTCCACCAGCGCGACGCGGGTCTCCTGCGGAGACCAGTTGATCAGGATGTCTTGCATCTTTTTTCTACCGCCCTAGAGCGCGAACCCGGCCTGGCGCAGCAACTGGGCAGTCTCGAACATCGGGAGCCCCATGATGCCCGAATGCGAGCCGCTGATGTGCTCGACGAAGGCCGCCGCCCGCCCCTGGATGGCATAGGCTCCGGCCTTGCCGTCGGGCTCGCCGCTGGCGACATAGGCAGCGATGCGGCGCTTTTCGATGGCGGCGAAGCGCACCCGCGACACGCTGAGCGCCGCATGCCGGCGCCGGCCGTGCTGCAGCGCCACTGCGGTCAGCACGCGGTGCGTGCGGCCGGAGAGCAGCGCCAGCATGCGCTGCGCGTCCTGCGCATCCTCGGGCTTGCCCAGGATGATGCGGCCGAAGGCGACCGTGGTGTCGGCGCACAGCACCGGCGCCGGCGGCAGGCCCAGGCGGCGATGGCGCGCCACCGCCGCATCCAGCTTGAGCGCGGTAACGCGCTGCACGTAGGCGCTCGGCGATTCGCCCGGCTGCACATGCTCCAGCGCCTCGGCGTCTTCCTCGGGGCCGGCCAGCAGCAGCTCGTGGCGAACGCCGAGCTGGCCCAGCAGCTGCGCACGGCGCGGGCTCTGCGAGGCGAGATAGATGAAGGGCTCCGTCATTCGCGGTGGTAAGGATGGCCTGCGTTGACCGACCAGGCCCGGTAGAGCTGCTCGACCAGCAGCACGCGGGCCATCGCATGGGGCAAGGTCAGGTCGGAAAGGCGGATGCGCTCGTGCGCTGCGGCCTTGAAGGCCGGGTCGAGCCCGTCGGGGCCGCCGATGACCAGCGCGACGTCGTCGCCCTCGCCTTGCCACGCCTGCAGCCGAGCCGCGAGCGCCTTGGTGGTGAGCGCCGTGCCGCGCTCGTCCAACACCACGATGCGCATGCCCTTGGCAATGGCCGCTTCGATGCGCTCTCGCTCCGCGGCATACAGGGTTTCGAGCGTCTTGGAGCCGCGCGGCTCGGTCTTGACGGCGCGCAGCTCGAGCTTCAGCTCGGGCGGGAAGCGCTTGGCATAGTCGTCCCAGGCGGTCTGAGCCCAGTCGGGCACACGCTGCCCGACCGCGACCACCAGCAGCTTCATGTGCGCGCCGTGGTCTTGCGCGGCGCCTTCTTCGCCGGAGCCGCCTTCTTGGCCGCGGCCTTCCTGGCCGGCGCCTTGTTCACGACGACGGTCTTGACCGGCGCCTTGCTCGCGGGCGCCTTCCTGGCCGACGTCTTCCTGGGCGCCGGCTTCGGCTTGGCGGCCGCGTCCGCCGCGCGCTGCGCGGTCTTGGCGGCGCTGGAGCGCCTCAGCGAAGGGGTCTTGGCGGCGGCGGGCGGTTTCTCCTCGGCCGACCGCGCCGCCACCGGCTTCGCGGCACCGAGCTTGGTGCGCACCGGCTTGTCGCCCCAGATCTCCTCGAGGTGGTAGTACTGGCGGATGGCCGGTTGCATGATGTGCGCCACCGCGGCACCGCAGTCGACGATGATCCACTCGCCGTTCTCCTCGCCCTCCACGCGCGGCTTGTTGAAGCCCGCATCGCGCACCGCGTCGCGCACGCTGGCGGCCAGCGCCTTGGTCTGGCGGTTGGAGGTGCCCGAGGCGACGATCACGCGCTCGAACAGCGGCGAGAGGTGCTCGGTGTCGAAGACCTGGATGTTCTGCGCCTTGACGTCCTCAAGGCCATCGATGATGGCCCTCTGGAGTTTCTGGGTGTCTTTCTTGGCGGCGGCTTCAGTACTCATCAGGTGGAACGGTAGAGGTGGTGTTGGTCAATATAGCGTGCAACCGCCGGCGGAACCAGATGAAAGAAGTCCTGGCCCTGCGCAGCGCGCGTGCGGACTTCGGTGGCACTGGTGTCCATTGGGGCGAGCATGAGGTTCTCGAAGCGTGCGCCGGGCGGAAGATCCGGCAGCCCATGGGGATCGAAGGGGTTTCCGTCTATTGCGCCGGGACGGCGGGCGACCGCGACGACGGCCATTTCCAGGATCTCGCGCCAGCCGTGCCACTGCGGCAGCCAGGCGGCCTGGTCGGCACCCATGATCAGCACGAGTTCGGCCGCAGGCTGCTCCTGCTGCAGCTCGCGCAGGGTATCCAGCGTGTAGGTGGGCCCGGCGCGCCGCAGCTCGCGCGCGTCGACGACGGCCCCCGGCAGCGCCTCGAAGGCCAGTTGCGCCATCGCGAGGCGGTGTTCGCCGCCGCTCAGCGCGCGCGTCTTGTGCCAGGCATCGCCGGTCGGGAAGATGCGCAGCTCGGCCAGGCCCAGCTGCGCCAGCGCAGCCTGCACCAGCGCGACATGCGCGTTGTGCGGCGGATCGAAGGCTCCACCGAACACGCCGATGCGGAGCCGGTTCAGAGCCATTCGCGGCGCACGATGAAGTCGCTGTAGAGCGCCGCTTCGGGCGTGCCCGGCTCCGGCTCGCGGCGGTAGGCCCAGCTGGCCTGCGGCGGCATCGACAGCAGGATCGATTCGGTGCGCCCGCCCGACTGCAGCCCGAAATGCGTGCCGCGGTCCCAGACCAGGTTGAACTCCACGTAACGTCCGCGCCGGTAGAGCTGGAAGGCACGTTCGCGCTCGCCATGGGGCATGGCGCGACGGCGCTCGACAATCGGCAGGTAGGCCGGCAGGAAGGCGTCGCCCACCGCGCGCAGCATGGCGAAGCTGCGCTCGAAGCCCAGTTCGGCGAAGTCGTCGAAGAAGATGCCCCCTATGCCGCGCTGCTCGTTGCGGTGCTTGAGGAAGAAATACTCGTCGCACCAGGTCTTGAAGCGCGGGTACTTGTCCTCGCCGAAGGGCGCCAGCGCATCGCGGCAGCTGCGGTGGAAATGCACCGCGTCTTCCTCGAAGCCGTAGTACGGCGTGAGGTCCATGCCGCCGCCGAACCAGCACACGGGCTCGCCCTGCGCGGGCAGCGCGGCCAGCATGCGCACGTTCATGTGCACCGTGGGCACGTAGGGGTTGCGCGGGTGGAACACCAGCGAGACGCCCATGGCCTCGAAAGGCGCGCCGGCCAGCTCGGGCCGGTGCTGGGTGGCCGAAGGCGGCAACTTGGGGCCGCTGACCTGGGAGAAGCCGCAGCCGGCGCGCTCGAACAGGACGCCGTCCTCCAGGATGCAGGTCAGGCCGCTGCCCTGCAACGGCTCCCCGGGCGCCTTCTGCCAGGGATCGCGCAAGCAAGCCTTGCCGTCGGCCGCCTCTACCGCGGCCATGATGCGCTGCTGCAGCTCCCGCAGGTAGTCGCCGACGGCTTGGCGGTAATCAGGCATCAGCCGTGGGGCGTGCGCGCCTGGACGGCGCGGTGCCCGATGTCCTTGCGGTATTGCGCCCCATCGAAATGGACGCGCGCCGCCACGGCGTAGGCGCGCTGCTGCGCCTGCTTCACGCTGTCGGCCAGCACGGTGACGCAGAGCACGCGCCCGCCGCTGGTCTTGAGCTCGCCGCCTTCGAACGTGGTGCCGGCGTGGAAGACCACGGCGTCAGGTGCCTCGGCCGGGATGCCGTGAATGGCATCGCCCTTGCGCGGCGACAACGGATAGCCGTGCGCCGCCATCACCACGCCCAGTGCGACGCGGCGGTCCCAGTCGAGCTCGATCTGGTCCAGCGTGCCGTCGGTGGCGTGCCAGAACACCTCGAACAGGTCGGACTTGAGCCGCATCATGATCGGCTGGGTCTCGGGGTCGCCCATGCGGCAGTTGAACTCCAGCGTCTTGGGATGGCCGGCAGCATCGATCATCAGGCCGGCGTAGAGGAAGCCGGTGTAGGGGATGCCGTCCTTCTCCATGCCGCGGATGGTGGGCAGGATGATCTCGCGCATGGCGCGCGCATGCACCTCGGCCGTGACCACCGGGGCCGGCGAATAGGCACCCATGCCGCCGGTGTTGGGACCCTGGTCGCCGTCCTGCAGGCGCTTGTGATCCTGGCTGGTGGCGAGCGCGGTGACGTTCACACCGTCGCACAGCACGATGAAACTGGCCTCCTCGCCCTGCAGGAACTCCTCGATCACGACACGCGCGCCGCCCTCGTTGTGCGAGATGCCGAGCTTGTTGTCCACCAGCATGAAGTCGATCGCCTCGTGCGCTTCCTCCAGCGTCGTCGCCACAACCACACCCTTGCCGGCCGCCAGGCCGTCGGCCTTGATCACGATCGGCACGCCCTTGGCGTCCACATAGGCATGGGCCGCCGCGGGGTGGGTGAAGGCCTCGTACTCGGCCGTGGGAATCTTGTGCCGCTTCATGAAAGCCTTGGAGAAGGCCTTGGAGCTTTCCAGCTGGGCCGCCGCCTTGGTCGGCCCGAAGATGCGCAGCCCGTGCGCGCGGAACTCGTCGACCACGCCGGCCGCCAGCGGGGCCTCGGGGCCGACCACCGTGAGCGCGATCTTTTCCTGCAGCGCCCAGGCCCGCAGCGCCGCGGGCTCCGTGATGTCGATGCATTCGTAGCGCGAATCCGCGCGCGTGCCGCCGTTGCCCGGCGCCACATAGACGCGGCTCACGCGCGCGGCCTGGGCCAGTCGCCACGCCAGTGCGTGCTCGCGGCCCCCTCCCCCGATCACCAGTACCTTCATTCGCGGGCTTTCATGGGCGCTTCCTCACTCGGAAAGCGCCGCGTTGTGATAGACATCCTGCACGTCGTCGAGGTCTTCGAGGGCATCGAGCAGCTTCTGCATCTTCGCTGCATCCTCGCCGGCGATCTCGATGGTGTTCTCGGCGCGCATCGTGACCTCGGCCACTTCGGGCTTGAGGCCGGCCGCCTCCAGGGCGTTGCGCACCGCCTCGAAATCTCCGGGCGCCGTCAGCACCTCGATCGCGCCGTCCTCGTCGGCCAGCACGTCCTGGGCGCCGGCTTCGAGCGCGACTTCCATCACCTTGTCCTCGCTGGTGCCGGGCGCGAAGACCAGTTGCCCGCAATGCTTGAACTGGAAGGCGACCGAGCCTTCGGTACCCATGTTGCCGCCGTGCTTGCCGAAGGCATGGCGCACCTCGGCCACGGTGCGAACGCGGTTGTCGGTCATGGTGTCGACGATGATCGCGGCGCCGCCGATGCCGTAGCCCTCGTAACGGATCTCCTCGTAGCTCACGCCTTCGAGGTTGCCGGTGGCCTTGTCGATGTTTCGCTTGATCGTGTCGGCAGGAAGGTTGACCGCCTTGGCCTTGTCGACCGCCAGCCGCAGGCGCGGGTTGGCGCTCAGGTCACCGCCGCCGGCCTTCGCCGCGACCATGATTTCACGGATCGCACGGGTCCAGAGCTTGCCGCGCTTCTCGTCCTGCCGGCCCTTCCTGTGCTGAATGTTCGCCCATTTGCTGTGTCCGGCCATGGCAGTCGTTCTCGCTATCTCGTGTTTCTAAGCAGGTAGGGAGTTTACTGTCGGGCGCGTACGACGGCCCCGCGTCCTACAGCGGAAGCATCGATCCTTTTTGGGATAATCCGCCGCTGATGCGCCAGGTCAGTACGGGCATCTCCCGGTTTCCATCCCCTCACAGCGCATGAATATTCCTCCAACAACGAATGCCGAAGCCGCAGCACCCGCGCACCAGACCTGCGACGTCCTCGTGATCGGCGGCGGTCCCGCAGGCTCCACGGCCGCGGCGCTGTTGGCGCAGCAGGGCCGCAAGGTGGTGCTGCTCGAGAAGGCGCACCATCCGCGCTTCCACATCGGCGAATCGCTCCTGCCGGCGAACGTGCAGCTGTTCGACCGGCTGGGCCTGCGCGAGGAGATCGAGCGCATCGGCATGCCCAAGTGGGGCGTCGAATTCGTCTCGCCCGACCATGAGCACACCGCGATGGTCGAGTTCGCCGACGCCTGGGACAAGAGCATGCCCTACGCCTGGCAGGTCCGGCGCTCGGAAATGGACGAGATCCTGTTCCGCAACGCCGGCGCCCGCGGCGCGCAGACCATCGAAGGCTGCCGCGTGCGCGACGTCCAGTTCGACGCCGAGGGCGCCACCGTGACCGCCCACCTCGACGACGGCGCCGCGCGCAGCTGGCGTGCCCGCTTCGTGCTCGACGCATCCGGGCGCGACACCTTCCTGTCGAACAAGTTCAAGGCCAAGCAGAAGAACCCGAAGCACAACAGCTCGGCCCTCTTCGGCCATTTCCGCAACGCCGACCGGCTGCCGGGCAAGCTCGAGGGCAACATCACCATCTTCTGGTTCGCGCACGGCTGGTTCTGGTACATCCCGCTGGCCGACGGCACCACCAGCATCGGCGCCGTCTGCTGGCCTTACTACCTCAAGTCGCGCAGCAAGCCCGTCAAGGATTTCTTCGCCGACACCATCGCGCTGTGCCCGCAGCTGGCCGCGCGCCTGTCGCAGGCCACGCTGGTCGACGATGCGGTCTACGCCACCGGTAACTATTCGTACACCAGCACGCATTGCAGCGGCGAGCGCTACCTGATGCTGGGCGACGCCTACAGCTTCATCGACCCGGTGTTCTCATCGGGCGTGTACCTCGCCATGTACAGTGCCTTCGAGAGCGCCGAGGTGGTGACCGCCGTGCTCGATCGGCCGGCCGAGGCTGCCAAGGCGCGGCAGCGCTTCGAGCGCGACATGCGCAAGGGCCCGCGCGAGTTTTCCTGGTTCATCTTCCGCGTGACCAACCCGACCATCCGTGAATTCTTCATGTACCCGCAAAACCCGTTCCGTGTGAAGGAAGCGCTGCTCTCGCTCCTGGCCGGCGACATCTACGGCAAGACGCCGATCTGGCGCTCGCTGCGGGTGCTCAAGGCCCTGTACTACCTGGTGTCGGCCGGCCATCCGCGCCGCACCTGGCAGTCCTGGCAGCGGCGGCGCCGGAACATCCGCGACCTCGGGCCGCTTGCCGGCGAAAACGTGGTCGAGGCCCGGTGAGCGCCGCCCGGCCGCCCGAAGGCGCGAAGGCCCCCTCGGGGGGCAGCGCAGTACACGAAGTGACGAGCCTGGGGGCACTATCGAGCGCCGCCCGGCCGCCCGAAGGCGCGAAGGCCCCCTCGGGGGGCAGCGCAGTACACGAAGTGACAAGCGTGGGGGAGGTTGGCTTATGAGCGCGAGGGACTTCAATGGGGTGCCGCCGCTGCGCGTCGAGCGGCTGTCGCTGTCCGAAAGCCTGGCATTGTCCTCAGGGGGACATCCGCCCTTCGGCGCGCTGGGGTACGGCACCCCCGATCACCTGTCGTGGATGCCCACGGTCAACGCCCGCGTGCTCTCTGACGCCGGGGCGATGGCCGATGTGTGGCATGCCAGCGAACACATCGAGTCCGGCACCACCGGGGTGGTGCGCTGGCGCTGCGACGGACACTGGATGCTGGGCGCCATCGACCTCGACGAGGCGCGCGAAGGGGCCGGCCTCACCGAGCTGGCCCACTGGGCCTACCGCGACCTGTTCCAGTCGCTCGCGCAGACGGGTTGCACCCACGTGCTGCGCATCTGGAACTACCTGCCGCGCATCAATGCCGACGGCGGCGGCCTCGAGCGCTACCGCCAGTTCAACCTGGGCCGCCAGCAGGCCTTCGTCGAGGCCGGCCAGGCCGCCTTCGAAGGCGCGCCGGCCGCCTGCGCCCTGGGCATCCACCAGGGCGCCCTGTGCATCCGCTTCCTGGCAGGCCGGGTGGCACCGCTGCCTGTGGAGAACCCGCGGCAGGTGTCGGCCTACCACTACCCGCCCGCCTACGGCCCGCGCTCCCCCACCTTCTCGCGCGCAGCGCTGGCTGCGATCGGCGGCGGCGACGTGGCGCTGTTCATCTCGGGCACGGCCAGCATCCTCGGGCACGAGACGGTGCATCTGGGCGATGTGCGGGCCCAGACCGAGGAGACGCTGCGCAACCTCGAAGCCGTGATCGCCGCCGCCAACGAACGCAGCTCCGCACGCTTCGCTCTGGACACGATCGATGCCGTGGTCTACGTGCGCCACGTCGCCGACACGCCGGTCGTGCGCGAGGTGCTCGAACGGAAGCTGGGCGCGCATTCCCACACACTGCGCCACGCGGTCTACCTGGAGGCGGACATCTGCCGGCAGGACCTGCTGGTGGAGATCGAGGCCCACGCCGTCGCCGGCGGGTCACTGGACGCCTAGAAGGTGTGGACGAACCCGGGCTCACCATGAAGCGCCTGCTGCGCTCGATCTTCTCCCTCCCACTCGCCCTGCTGCTGTACGCCCTGCTGGCGCTGCTGGGCATCATCTCGCTGGTCTGGAACCTGGCCGCGATGCTGCTCTACCCGGTGCTGCCCGCGCGCACCGGCCGCGCGCTGGGCCGGCGCGTGATCGCGCTGGCCTACCGCGCCTTCTGGGCCACCGCCTCGGCCGCCGGGATGATGCGCATCGACGCCGCCTGCCTCGACGCGTTGCGCGAGGAGCGCGGGGTGATCTTCGTCGCCAACCACCCCACCATGCTCGATGCCCTGCTGCTGGTGGCGCGCCTGCCGCGCAGCGCCTGCATCATGAAGGCCGACCTGATGCGCAACGTCTTCCTCGGCGCCGGAGCGCGGCTCGCGCGCTATATCCGCAACGATTCGGCGCGCACCATGGTCCGGCTCGCGGTCGAGGACCTGAAGGCAGGCGGCCAGCTGGTGATCTTCCCCGAGGGCACTCGCACCGTGACGCCGCCGCTCAACCCATTTCGCCCCGGCGTCACGCTGATCGCCAAGCTGGCGCAGGCGCCGATCCAGACCGTGTTCATCGATACCGACTCGCCCTACCTCGGCAAGGGTTGGCCGCTATGGCGGGTGCCGCCTCTGCCGATCGTCTTCACGCTCCGCCTGGGCCGGCGCTTCGCGCCCCAGCAGGACAGCGACAGGCTGCTGCGCGAGATCGAACAGTATTTCAGACACCCCACGGAACAGCGCGCCACCGACGCGCAGCCCGAATGCCAGCAGTCTCGCGCACCCACCTTGTCCTGATCCCCAGCTACAACACCGGCGAGCGCCTGTTCTCCACCGTCAGCGCGGCCCGCGCGCAATGGAATCCGGTCTGGGTGGTGGTCGACGGCAGCACCGACGGCACCGGCGAGCGGCTGCAGCAAATGGCCGCGGCCGACCCTGGCCTGCGCGTCTGGCTGCTGCCGCACAACCAGGGCAAGGGCGCGGCCGTGCTGCACGGACTGCGCGCGGCGCAGGAGGCCGGCTACACGCATGCGCTCACCATGGATTCGGACGGCCAGCATCCGGCCGACCTGATCCCCGCCTTCATGCAGGCCTCGCAGGCGCGGCCCGAGACGATGGTGCTGGGTCGCCCGGTCTTCGACGCCTCGGCGCCGCTGCTGCGCGTGCGCGGGCGCAAGGTCTCCAACAGCTGGACCCAGCTCGAGACGCTGTTCGCCGGCATCGGCGATTCGCTCTACGGCTTCCGCGTCTACCCGGTGGCGGCGCTGATCGCGACCATGGAGCACCAGCCCTGGATGCGCCGCTTCGACTTCGACACCGAGGCCGTGGTGCGCCTGGCCTGGCGCGGCGTCAAGCCGGTCAACATCGATGCGCCGGTCAAGTACCTCACCGCCGAGGAAGGCGGGGTTTCGCACTTCCGCTATTTGCGCGACAACGCGCTGCTGACGTGGATGCACACGCGGCTGATGGTTGAGTTCGTGCTGCGCTTGCCGGGTCTGCTGTGGCGCCGGCTGCGCGGGGCGCCGCCGTTTCAGCGCTGACGAATAGGGGGTCGGCTGTCCGCTTTCAGATCATCCCGCCGTTGATCGAGATGATCTGCCCCGTGATGTAAGCCGCCTCATCGCTCGCCAGGAAGCCCGCCAGGGCCGCCACTTCCTCCGGCCTGCCGGCGCGCTTCACAGGCACCAGTTGGTCGATCATCGCCTTGTCGAAGGCGCCGTCGGCCATTGGCGAGGCGATGATGCCGGGAGCGATCGCATTCACCGTGATGCCGCGCGCCGCGACCTCGAGCGACAGCGCCTTGGTCGCGCTGTTGAGCGCGCCCTTCGCCGCTGCATAGTTGACCTGGCCGCGGTTGCCCGTGAGGGACGCCACGGACGACATGTTGATGATCCGCCCCCAGCGCGTGCGCAGCATGGGCAGCAGCAAGGGCTGCGTGACGCGGAAGAAGCCGTTGAGCGAGACGTCGATCACCTTGTGCCACTGCGCCGCGCTCATGCCGGGCAGCACCGCATCGTCGTGCACGCCGGCGTTGTTGACGAGGATCTGCACGGGCCCGCCCGCCAGGATGCGCTCGCAGGCGGCGCGCGAGGCTTCGTCGCTGGTGAGGTCGAACACATGGCATTCGGCCTGGCCGCCAGCGGACCTGATGGCGGCGGCCAACTGCTCGATCGCCTCGGGCTTGCTGTTGGCATGCAGCAGCACCGCGGCGCCATCGCGCGCCAGGCGCTGTGCGACGGCCGCGCCGAGGGCGCCGCTGGCGCCGGTGATCAATGCACGTTTTCCGTTGAGGCTCATGATGAGGTCCGCCTGTTCAGGTTTCCATGGCAAGCGGCGTGTTGAGCACGACCACCGCGCGGCCTTCGGCCAGCGCGCGCCCTGCTTCGTCCTTCACCGCGAATTCGTAGAGGATCTGGCTCGCATCGCCCGAGACGCGTTGCGCATGCACATGCAGCACGCCTTCGATCTCGTCGAGCCGCGCGATGGCCAGGCGCACGTTGCGCGCGCTGGCCAGGAAGCCGGCAGAAGGCTCGCTGCCCTCCGGCGCGATGAGGCCGCCGTGCAGGGCCATGGCCTGCGCCGCGTACTCGATGGCATTGGGGGCTAGCAGGCCGCCGGCCGTGCGCAGGGGGTTGTCGGCGTGCCGGTGCGTGCCGGTCGTGCAATGGATGTTGTGGGCGTCCCAGGACTCCAGCCGCTCCAGCAGGCACATGCTGCCGCTGTGGGGGATCAGGCGCGCGATGCCGGCGCGGTCGAGCTGTTGTGGAGCACTCATGACGACGAAGACTCCTTGGCACGGTCTGCGACCAGCAGCACATTGGCGAACGGCGTGCCCGCGCTCATCGGGATGCCCTGCACCGGCGAGAAGCCCAGGCCTTGGAGCAGCGTCGTCCATTCGGACAGCGTCCGCCCCCAGGTCGGCGAGACGCGGTGCCCGCGGATGCGGGTGACGGTGCGATCCACCCACTGGCTGATCGCGAAGCCGCGCCGGCTCGCCGCATCGCCCACGCGCAGCAGCAGCCTGCCACCCGGTTGCAGCGCCCCGTGCACACGGCGCAGCACGCCTTCCTGCGCGGCGTGGTCCACGTAGTGCAGCACGTCGAGGATCACGACCAGGTCGCAGGCTGGCATCGCAGCCTTGCACATGTCCTCGCAGACGAAGCGCGGCGCCGGCTCCAGGTGGCCGATGGAGGCCTTCGCACGCGCCACGTCCTTGGGCATCAGCTCGATGCCCGTGTACTGGGCCGCGGCCGGCGTGGCAGCCCAGGCAGCGGGCCAGCGGCCAGGCTGCGCCTGCATGCCGGCCATGGCCGAGAGCAGGCTGGCGAACAGGCCCTGGCCGCAGCCGATGTCCACCACGCGGCGGCGCTCGCCGATCAGGCCGCGCTCGATCAACCCGCGGAACACGGGGTCGCGGCCCAACTTGCCACGGGCGAAGTGCCAGGCGAAGTTGCCGGCCTTCTTGTACGGCGCGGTGGCCGCTTCATGCAGTTGACGCCAGGCGGCGTCGGTCGAGAGGCTGTCGTTCATGCAGGGGTCAGGGGGTGAGGGCTTGCGGCAGCGTCACTGCGCGCAAGCCATCGGTGCGAAGGCGCTCGAGCAGAAGAGGCAGGACCTCGAGCACCACCGGGCGTCCGCCGGCCGTGCGCGCGGCATGGCCGTCGTGCAGCAGCAGGATGTCGCCCGCCCTCAGGTCTTTGGTGAGGCGCGCAAGCACAGTGGCCGCATCGCGCTCGCGCGTGTCGAAACCGCGGCGCGTCCAGCTCACCAGCACCAGGCCCAGGCGGTGCAGCACCGGCGCGAGAAAAGGGTTGCGCAGCCCGGCCGGCGCGCGGAAGCAGATCGGGCGCTGGCCCGTCACTTCCTGCAGCAGCCGCTGCGCGCGTTCGATCTCGGTATGGAAGCCGCGCGGCCCGAGGAAGGAGAAGTTGTGGCGATGCCGCGCCGTGTGGTTCTGGATGCTGTGGCCGCGCGCGACGATCTCGCGTGCCAAGGCCGGGTGCTCTCGCACGCGCTCGGCGATGCAGAAGAAAGTGGCGCGCTGGCCCTCGGCGTCGAGCAGGTCCAGCACCTGCGGCGTGACTGCGGGATCGGGGCCGTCATCGATGGTGATCGCGACCTCGCCGCGCGCCGCCGAGGCCGCCGGCAGCCGCGTGATGTTCGGCCCCAGCAGGCTGCTGCGCGGCGTCAGGCCCGCGGCGGTGATCAGCACATGGTTCAGCACCACCGCACCGATGGCCCAGGGCACCGCCCCCGGCACGAAAAGCGCCGCCGCGAGCGCCAGCAGGTGCCAGCCGACACTGGCGCGCACGACGGGCGGCCAACGCCACGATCCGGAGGCAGGAAGGGCTTGGGACATCGGCGCCGATTCTCCCATCAGCGATGTGGCGCGGAGGCACCCGCCGGCCCGCGCGCGAAGGCGGCCGACAGCAGCAGCGCCAGCAGCGCACC
Source organism: Variovorax sp. RA8 (assembly GCF_901827175.1). NCBI lineage: Bacteria > Pseudomonadati > Pseudomonadota > Betaproteobacteria > Burkholderiales > Comamonadaceae > Variovorax > Variovorax sp. RA8. The sequence continues at coordinate 3,808,434 of NZ_LR594662.1, forward strand.
GGGCGCGACCACGCGGCCGATGGCCGACAGCGCCGGGATGTCGGAGATCGCGATCAGCGTGAAGGACACCACGGTCGTCAGGTTGGCCAGCAGCAGCGAGGCCAAGGTGTCCTCGTCGGCACGGCCGGTCTCGCGCAGCTGGTCGAAGAAGAGCGCGTAGTTCGAGCCCACCGCCACCACCAGCAGCAGGCCCACCAGGTGCAGGATGCCGAGCGGCACCTGCAGCACGGCCAGCCCGCCCAGCGTGAGCAGCACCGCGACCAGCAACGGCTCGCACACTGCCAGCAGCCGGCGCCCCGAGCGCAGCCAGGCGCCCAGCAGCAAGACCACCGCGAGCGCGCCCAGCATGACCTGCACGAAGGCCTCGTGCAGATAGCGCCGGTAGAGGCTGCGCAACTCGTCGCCCACGTTGACCACCTGCACCTCGGGCACCTCGGCGAGCGCGGCCTCGAGCCGCTTCGCGTCGAAGCGCTCGCCGGGATGCAGCGCGACCAGCGTCGACCAACCGCCGCCGGGGCGCTCGAACATCAGTGCGCTGACCACCGCGTCCAGCGGCCCGCCCGCCAGATCGGAGCGGCGGATCATGGGCTGGCCGCGCGCCTTCTCCACATCGGCCAGGAAGGGCGCGAGCCGGCTCGCCGGCAGGGGCAGGCCCTGGGTGGCTTCGGCCAGCCGCGCCTTCAAGGTCGCGGCATCGGGCAGGCTGGCGATGCGCGCCGCCTGAGCGGCCTCGCTGGGCAGCATGCGGGTGACGCTCTCGAAGCCGGCGAGCTCGCCCTGGCCTACCAGCGTCTCGAGCTTCGCGGAGGCGGCCTCGGTGTTGCGCAGGGCCGCCTGCTCGTCCGCGCCGCGCACCACCACGAGCGTGCCACCATCGCTGGCGCCGATGTCGGCGCGCAGCTCCTCGTCGAGCTGCTGCGCCGCCTTGGGCACCGGGCTCATCGCGCTCAGGTCGGCGCGCCACAGGTGGCCGCCCTGCCAGAGCACCAGGCCCAGCGCCGCAATGCCGAGGCCGGCGAAGACCAGGCGCAGCCGTGGCAGCGCCCGCACGATCAGGCCCGCGATGCGCGCCATCTGCCGCCGCATGCCCATGCCGGCTGCGCCGTCTGGCGCCAGCACCGGCAGCACGAAGCGAGCGACCAGCGCCGCGGCGACCAGTCCGGCCAGCGAGAACACGCCCAGCTGCGCCAGGCCCGGGAAGCCTGAGAACACCAGCGCCGCGAAGCCGCAGACCGAGGTCAGCAGGCCCAGCCGCACCGTTGGCCAATGGATTTCGCGCCAGCGCATCCACCCGGTGCCCGGCACGGCGGCGCCGCGCGCCTGGATCAGGTAGTAGATCGCGTAGTCCACGGTCTCGCCGATCAGCGTACTGCCGAAGCCCATGGTGAGGCCGTGCACCTCGCCGAACACCAGGCTCACCGCCGCCGTGCCGCCGACCACGCCGGTGGCCACCGGCAGCAGCGCCACCACCAGCGCGCGCGGCGAGGCGAAGGCCAGCAGCAGCAAGGCGCCCATCACGATGCCGCCGACGGTGGCGAGCTGGATGGCCTCGTGCTTGATTTGGTCGCGGCTCTGCACCGAGAACACGGGCGCGCCGGTCAGCTGCAAGCGCGGGCCGGCGCCGTTCATCTCGCGCGTGGCGGCGTCGAACGCCTGCTGGACGCGCGCGATCGCTTGCGCCTGCGCGTCCAGGTCGCTGCCCGCTGCATGGGTGGTGGCCAGGATCAGCGCCCGCGGCGCGCTGCGCGAGACCCACACGCCCTCCTCGCTGCGCGGCGAGCTAGCCGGGATCAGGCCCTCGGCGATGCGCTGGGTCTCGCCGGTGGGATCGCGCTCCAGCAGCGGCTTGACCAGGTTGCCGGCCGGCGTGCCCAGCAGCGACAGCGTGTCGCCGATGGCATCGCGCAGGCCCGCCGCCGTGAAGCGCTCGGGCGCGATGTCGGGCGCCAGCTGGTAGCGATGCTCGAAGAGCCAGGTGCCCGCCTCCTTCCAGTCGCCGGTCTCGCCGTTCTGCACCTGGTCGAAGAGCTTGCTCTCGCGCATCGATGCCGCGACGGCGCGCGACACAGCCCCGCGCTGCCCGGCATCCTTGCCGCCTTCGATGCCGATGAAGACGGTGCGCGAGGCGATGCCGCTTTGCAGCTGCTCGATCAGCACGCGCTGCCGCTCGTCCGGGCTCGCGGGCAGGAAGGCCGAGAGGTCGGCGCTGAAATGCGTGCGCGCGATGAGCGCGATGCCGGCCGCCAGCGCCAGCAGCCAGATGACGATGGCCAGCGCGTGGCGCCCCCGGCCGGACGCTGCTGCCTCGGGCCGGCTCACGATGCGCCGCGCACCGGCGTGATGGCCATGACAGAGCGGTCGCCGCCGATGAACTCCATCTCGACGCCGAGCACCTCGCCCGCGCGGCCGGTCAGGCGCAGCGAGCGCACCTGGGCAGCCAGCCTCTCGTCGATGGGCACCAGATCCAGCGCCCACTTGTCGGCCGTGCCCGTGAGCGTGCTGCGGAAGTAGCGCCGAAGGGTCTGCGCATTGCCGTTCAAGGTGCTGCGCATGGCTTCGACCATGCCCAGCAGCTCGGGCATGCTGTCCAGCGTCATCGTGCGGGTGCGACCGCTGCGCGACAGGGTGAGGGTGTTGCCGTCGACCGACATGGTCTCGGGCCGGGGCGTGAGCGTTCGCCGCGTCAGCCGGTCGGGCGCCTGGAAGCTCAGCGTGCCGCTCGCGTCCAGCGGCCCTTCGATGCCGCGCACGAAGCGCTGCTCGGTAAAGCGCGCCTCGCCGTTCTTCTGCCGGGCGAGCAGGCCCATCAGCTCGGGCAGGTCGAAGGCCCACGCGGAGGATGCCGTGAAAGCCAGCGCCGCCACCACCCAGCGGCACCAGCGCTCAATCCGAATCTTCGAGCCAGAAGTCATGAAAATTGAACCAGTTGTACGGGTAGGCGCGGCACAGGGCTTCGAGCCGCGCGACATAGCTTTCGAGCGCGGCGCGGATGCGACGTTCGCGCTCGGCCGGATCCGACACGCGATCGCTGAAGTCGGCCAGCGGCTCGAAATGGACATCGTAGCGCGCGCCCCCCACATAAAGGCCCGCCATGAAGAACACCTTGCGCCGCAGCAGCGCGGCCAGCCGGAACGGACCGTCGTTGATCAGGGCCGGATGCCCGAGAAACGGCAGCGTGATGCTGTTGCCGCGCTGCTGGCCCGCCTCCTCCGGGCCCGGCAGCGTGCGGTCGGCCAGCAGGCCCGCGAGCCCGCCGCCGTCCAGCCAGTCGCGCAGGTCCAGCATCGAATGAGGCCGGCCGAGGGCGATGATGTGCGGCCGCAGGCCGGGCTGCGCAATGGCATCGAGCACCGCGGTGATCTGCTGTGCGTTGTCCTGGTACATCAGCATCGCGAGCCGCAGGTCCTTGGGACGGCCGCTCTGGTGCTTGCAGGCGCCCATGGCCTCGAAGCTGCCGATGTGCGCGCCGAGCATGAAGGCGCCGCGTCCCGCGGCCACCTCGGCTTCGACCGGCACGTTGCCATGCACGCGCACGTCGAACAGGTCCATGCGCCCCCGCAGGAAATAGATGCGGTCGAGCACGGTGGACGCAAAGGCGTGCAGCAGCCGGTACCCATCGGACCAGCCCGCGCGCGGCCCGATGGCCCGGAACAGGTAGCGCTTGATGTGCCGGCGCGGGGCGGGAGAGAACAGCAGGAAGTACAGGCAGATCGGATGCAGCACCAGCCGCGCCAGCGGGCGGCCGCAGCGGATCGCGATCCAGCAGATCACGCGCAGCGCCAGCATGTTGCTGCGCTCCGGCGTGCGTGACCAGTCGGCTCGGCGCGATTTCGCATCGCCGGCCTCGGGTGGCTGTGCCACGCTCACCGGAATGTCCTCGCCTTCGGCGACGGTGCTGTTCGCCTTCGGAGCGGCGGTGCGGCTCATGACGCTCCGCCGGGGGTCCAGCGGCCGCTCGCGGCGACCACCTCCGCCACCCGCACCTCGAAGCGCAGCCCGCGCGAGGCGCCGGTCTCGGGGCTGAGGTCGATGCGCAGCGTGCTGCCCGGGCGCACCGGCGCCAGGAACTTGGCCGCGGCCAGCGTCGGCCGCGGGCCCAGGCGGGCCGCCAGTGCGGGTACGCGTTGGGCGGCCTCCAGCACCTCCGACAGCAGCAAGGCGCCGGGCAGCAGCGGCTGGCCCGGGAAGTGGCCCGCGAAAACCGGGTGGTCTGCCGGTACCTCGTGCGTGAGCTGCACCGGCGCGCCGTCCGGGGCGAGCTGCGCCAGCGCGAACTCGCGCAGGGCACGCGCCGTCAGCTTGCCGGTGCCTTCGCGCGGGAAGGCGTTCACATGCACCACGCGGCGCGGCACGAAGACCGCCTCGAGACGCTCGCGCAGCGCCGCGACGATGGCGTGGGCATCGAGCTTGGGCGCAACCACGAAGGCGACCGGGCGCACCACGCCGTCGGTCACGTCGTCGGGCAGCCAGAAGGCGCCATCCTCCACGCCCGGAATGCTGTTGAGGTGATGGTTGAGGTAGCCCAGCGAGCTGCGCCGGCCGGCGACGTGGATCAGGTCGTTGGCGCGCCCGAGCAGGCGGAAACGGCGGTCGTCGAGCAGCTCCAGCACGTCGGCCATCGGCGTCGGCTCGGGCACGAAGTCGCCGGCGAAGACGAAGCGCTCCGCGCCCGCGGCGTCACGCTCGGCATGCACGCGGATCTCGCCGAAGGTCTCCCAGACCTCGCTGCGCGTCGGCCGCCGCGTCGCGACCTGGCCTGATTCGGTGCTGCCGTAGATCTCGATCAGCTGGCCGCCCATGGCCTGCTCGGCCTGCGCAGCGAGCTGAGGCGAGAGCGGCGCGGTGGCCGAGAGGATCAAGTCCACCGGCGGCAGCGCAATGCCGGAGAGCAGCAGCGTCTTGAGGTGGAAGGGCGTGGTGACCAGCGCGCGGGGCTGCGGCACCGAGGCCAGCGCCTGGGCGACGTCCGCCGGGAAGAAGGGCCGGCCGCTGTCGAAGGCGGCACCGCCGAGCATCGCCAGCAGGGCCGAGGATTCGAGGCCGTAGCTGTGCTGCACCGGCACGGTAGCCACCAGCGTCAGGCCGGCCAGCGAGGGGCGCCCGAGCAGTTCCGCCAGCCGGGCTACCGCGGCAGCCACATCACCCACCAGCGTCTTCCAGGACTTGGCATGGGGCTGCGGCACGCCGGTGGAGCCGGAAGTCAGCAGGCTCACGGCATGCAGGCCGCCGCCGATCTCCGGCACCGGCTGCGCACTCGCGCCGCCCGGCGGCGGCCGGTGCTCGACGAGGGTGCGCGACATGCCTGGGGTGGCGACCTCCGGGTCGTCCACCAGCGCATAGGTGCGGCCGCCCGGCTCGACCAGCCGCGCCAGCGTGTCGGGCCGCGCATCCGGAGGCAGCAGGCTGGCCTGGCCGCGCACCAGCGCCGCTGCGAGCCCCAGCGCGAAGGCATAGCGATCGCTGCAGAGGTTCACCACCGGGCCACCCTCCGGCAGTTGCAGCGCCAGGCGCGCCACGTCGGCCAGGAACTCGCGTGCGCTGACCGGCACGCCGGCGCGCCAGGCGAGGGGCGCGTCCGGATCGCGCTCGCTCAGAAGCGGAAGAAGGTCGAGGCCAGTCACATTCATTGCCGTGCCGCCGGGTCGACCGGCGCGCTGTAGAAGGCGCGCACCGTGTCGATCAGGCGGGTGCGCTCGAATTCGGGATGCAGCCGGTAGCGCAGCAGATACTCGCCCACGAAGAGGATTCCAACCATCAGGGGCGTGAGCAGGTTGGCGAGCACCGACCAGGCAGCGAAGGACATCGTGGCATACACCATCACCGAGGCCAGCACCAGCAGCGCGAAGTACACGGTCCAGACCCGGGTCACGCGCCAGGTGTACTCGCGCATCCCGGGCGACAGCGGGTGGATGCGTGCGGCGAACTGGCCGATCAGCGACAGCCGGTCGCGCCGCAGCGTGCCGCCGAACCAGCCGCACAGCAGCGCATTGATGCCCACGTGCTGCAGCATGTAGAGCCGGTTGGGGTCGCCCGCATCGCCGCGCAGCACCAGCGCGAATCCGAGCACGCCCACCGCCGCCGCGATCGCCAGGCCCCAGCCGCCGAAACGGCTACCCGCCAGCCCCAGCGCCGTCAGCCACAGCGGACCGAGCAGCACCCCCACCGCCCAGGGCTCGGCGGCATGGAAGAGCATCATCCAATGGGAGACACCGGCATAGGCCACCCCCGCCAACAGCAGGAGCGCCATGCGCCATCGAGACATGGATCAGGCGTCAGGAATCGCCGCGATTCTGGGCGACGTGGGCTGCGAGGCTGCGCAGGGACTGGAAGATCTGCTGGTTGCGCTCGTCGTCCGAGCGCAGCTGGAAGCCGTACTTGCGCGAGACCTCGAGCGCGACCTCGAGGATGTCGATCGAATCGAGCCCCAGTCCTTCACCGTACAACGGCGCCGTCGGCGCGATCTCGGAGGGTGCGATCTCGAGATTCAGCGACTCCACCAGAAGCACGGCCAGCTCGTTCTCCAGAGTGGACTGTTCGGGTGCATCGCCAAGGGCGGAAATGGGGGGCTGGGTCGATGACAAGAGGGACTCCGAGAACTTTTGAATGAACTATCGCACGGGGTCGGAATTATAGAAGGCGCCCCCGGGCGCCTTGGATAGACTGCGGCCAGTCCCCAACCCCGGAGCACCCCATGGCCGCCCCCCTCCTGATCGCCCGCCACGACACCATCGAATGCAACCTTCTGCCGGGGCTCGCCAATCGCCACGGCTTGATCACCGGCGCCACCGGCACCGGCAAGACCGTCACCCTGCAGACGATCGCCGAAAAGCTCTCGGCCATCGGCGTGCCGGTCTTCATGGCCGACGTCAAGGGCGACCTGACCGGCGCCAGCCAGGCCGGCAGCATCGGCGAGAAGATGGCCGCCACCCTGAAGGAGCGCGGCATCGAGCTGCCCCAGCCGCTGGCCTGCCCGGTCACCCTGTGGGACGTGTTCGGCGAACAGGGCCACCCGGTGCGCGCTACGGTCTCCGACATGGGGCCCCTGCTGCTGGGCCGCATGCTCAACCTCAACGAGACCCAGGCCGGCGTGCTGAACCTGGTGTTCAAGATCGCCGACGACAACGGCTTGCTGCTGCTGGACCTCAAGGACCTGCGCGCCATGCTGCAGCACGTGGGCGAGAACGCCAGCCAGTTCACCACCGAGTACGGCAACATCAGCGCCGCCAGTGTCGGCGCGATCCAGCGCGGGCTGCTGCAGATCGAGAGCCAGGGCGGCGACAACTTCTTCGGCGAGCCGATGCTCAACATCTCGGACTTCATGCAGACCGAGGGCGGCAAGGGCGTGGTCAACATCCTGGCGGCCGACAAGCTGATGAACTCGCCGCGGCTCTATGCCACCTTCCTGCTGTGGCTGCTGTCGGAGCTGTTCGAGCAGTTGCCCGAGATCGGCGACCCGGAGCAGCCCAAGCTGGTCTTCTTCTTCGACGAGGCGCACCTGCTCTTCAACGAAGCGCCCAAGGCCCTGGTCGAGCGCATCGAACTGGTGGTGCGGCTGGTGCGCTCCAAGGGCGTGGGCGTGTTCTTCGTGACGCAGAACCCGCTGGACATTCCGGACACAGTGCTGGCGCAGTTGGGCAACCGTGTGCAGCACGCGTTGCGCGCCTTCACACCGCGCGACCAGAAGGCGGTGAAGGCCACCGCCACGACGATGCGGCAGAAGCCGGGCCTGGACATCGAGACGGCGATCACCGAGCTGGCGGTGGGCGAGGCGCTGGTGAGCTTCCTCGATGCCAAGGGGCGGCCCAGCATCACCGAGCGCGTCTACGTGCTGCCGCCGGGCAGCCAGATCGGGCCGATCACCCCGGCGCAACGGCAGGCGCTGATCGCGAACTCGCTGGTGGCGGGCGTCTACGAGAAGGCGGAGGACCGGGAATCCGCCTACGAGAAGCTCAAGGGGCGAGCCGAGACGGCGCCGGGTGCTCCGCCTGCGTCTGCCGGCAAGCCGGGCGCCGCGGCGCCGGCCGAATCGGGCGGCGTCATGGGCAGCTTGAACGAGATCCTGTTCGGCTCGACAGGGCCGCGCGGCGGCAAGCGCGACGGTCTGGCGCAGACCATGGCCAAGTCGGCGATGCGGACGATGGGCACGCAGGTTGGCAAGGAGATCCTGCGAGGGGTGCTGGGGGGGATCTTCGGGGCCAAGACACGGCGGTAAGGCTGGGGACGATGCCCAAATCGGGCATGATCCGACCCAATCTGGGTACTGTTCGTCCGCCCGGACTCACCACCTCAGCAGCCGGTGCCCGATAAGCGCCCCCGCGAGCACCGGCACACCCATCCCCATCACATACCAGATCGCCAGGAACGGCGCCGCCAGTTCGGGGCAGTGCAAGGCGTACACCGCAGCCCCCGCCCCGGCCGACATCGCCCCGGCCGCCGCGCCGGCCAGCGCAGGCTGCGTCGGCGCGAGGCTCTTCAGTGCCGCCAGCGCAGCCACGAACACCGGCAGCGAGATCAGCGCGATGTTGAAGACACAGGTCCGCCAGGTCTGCCCCCACACCATCGCCGCGCGTTCGTCGACCGGCGCCATCAGCCACGCCGCCAGTCCCATCGCCCACACCAGCAGCACCGGCACGGCCAGGCCCAGCCAGGCCGCACGCACGCGCACACCGGGCCGCGCCAGCCGCTGCACGATCACGAAGCCGGCGACCGCAATACAGGCAGGGAACAGCAGCTTGACCCAGAACATCGGCCAGAACATGGTCTGCACCAGGTCGCGACGCGCCCCGAACTCGATCGCCATCACGGCGATCGACAGGGGCAGCCCGACCGCGAGGGCGACTGCGAAGCGCCGTGCGGCGGCGTGCCGCGGTACCGGCTCCGCGCGCGCCGCAAGCAAGGCCACAAGCTCGTCTGTTTTCATGATGAGGACTTTCCGATCTTCACTGCCAACGCCTTGAGCCCGCGATGGATGCCGACCTTGACCGCCGATTCCGACATGCCGGTCAAGCGCGCGGTCTCGGCCACCGAGAGGCCTTCCAGCTTGACGTGCACGATCGGCAGCCGATGCCGGTCGGGCAGGCTGTCGAGCAGGCCCGCCAGGTCACGCCGCGCATCGCTGGCTTCGGTCGCCGACTCTGCGAACACGGCGAGCTCGTCATCCAGAGGGTCGTGCAGTGCCTCTCGACCTGACTTGGCGCGCAACAGGTCGATCATCTTGTAGCGCGCGATCGCATGCACCCAGGCCGTCAGCGGCTGGTCGCTCTGGTAGGTGTGGCGCTGGTTGTGCATGGCGAGCAGGCATTCCTGGACAAGGTCCTCGACTTCATCGGGCCAGCCGAACAGGCGCCTGGCCAGAAAGGCGCGCAGGTGTGCGCTGAGCTTCTGCAGGAAGGCGTGATAGGCCTGGGCGTCGCCGTTCAGGCCGCGCACGAACAGGTCGTGCAGCACCGTCTCCGCATCGCTCTTTGCCATCGGGCTCCCACTGGTCATTCGTGCTTTCGGCTCCGCCGGTTACAGCCGGCGCAAAAAAAGAAATCGGGCGGATTGTGCCGCGCGCTGTAACCCGGCTCGCGCAGGCCGCGAAGTAGAAACCGACTGCGCCAGACGGTGCGGTTGCAATCTTCACTCAACCACTGGAGCACATTCCATGATCACTCGTCCCCTCGCCATCACCGCCCTCGCCCTCGGCGCCCTCGCCGCCGGTTCCGCCATGGCCCAGGACACGAAGCCGATGGCAGACAAGATGGCCGCGATGGAAAAATGCTACGGCGTCTCGATGGCCGGCAAGAACGACTGCGCCGCCGGCCCAGGCACCACCTGCGCGGGCACCTCGAAGGTCGACTACCAGGGCAACGCCTGGAAGAACGTGCCGGCCGGCACCTGCGCCACGATCAAGACGCCCAAGGGCATGGGCTCGCTGACGCCGATCAAGTCCTGATCGACCCCGCGGCCGCGTCCACCCCATGTCCTCCCCCGCGCTCACGGCCGGCCTCGGCCTCAAGGCCGAACACTACGACGCCGCCGTGTCGGCCCGGGTCGAGGGGCTGTGGTTCGAGGTGCATCCCGAGAACTACATGGTGGCAGGCGGGCCGCGGCTCGGCTGGCTCGAGGCCGTGCGCGAACGGCATCCCGTCTCGCTGCACGGCGTCTCGCTCTCCTTCGCCGGAGAGAACGAGCCCGATGCCGCGCACCTGCGCCGGCTGGCAGTGCTTGCCGAGCGCATCCGGCCCGCGCTGATCTCCGAACACCTCGCCTGGTCGGCCTGGAACGGCCACTACTTTCCCGATCTGCTTCCCTTCGCGCGCACGACCGAGGCCCTGCACCGCATCGCCGCGAACGTCGGCCGGGCGCAGGACGCGCTGGCCACGCCGATCGCCATCGAGAACCCCTCCCACTACCTGCGCTTCGACGGCCACGCCTGGGACGAGATCGACTTCCTTGCCGAGCTGGCGCGCCGCACCGGCTGCACGCTGCTGCTGGACATCAACAACGCCCATGTGTCGGCACGCAACCTGGGCTACTCGGCCGAGGCCTGGCTGGACCGCTTTCCGGCGGCGCTGGTCAGCGAGATCCATCTCGCCGGCCATTCGCACGACCCGGCGCTGGGCGAGGCCCTGCTGATCGACTCGCACGATGCGCCGGTCGCGCCCGAGGTCTGGCGTCTCTATGGCCGCTTCATCGAGCGCGCCGGCGCGCGGCCCACGCTGATCGAGCGCGACGGCAACGTGCCGTCTTTCGACACGCTGATGACGGAGCGCAACGTCGCCGAAGTTGCGCTGCGCGAAGGCACGAGCGCACTGGAGGCCCAGTCATGAGCTTCCACGACGCTTTCGCCCAGGCCCTGTTCGCGCCCGAGGCGGTCACGGACGCCGCGGTGCGGCGGCTCGCCGCGCAGCCTGCATTCGCGGTCTACCGCAACACGGTGATGAAGAGCTGCATCGATGCGCTCGAAGCCAATTTCCCTGCTGTCGCACGACTGGTGGGCAGCGAATGGTTCCGTGCCGCGGCCGCGCTGCATGCGGCGGCGAGCCCGCCGCGCGACGGACGGCTGCTGCACTACGGCGAGGGCTTCGCCGACTTTCTCCGGCACTTCGAGCCGGCCGCCGCGCTGCCTTACCTGCCCGATGTCGCACGCCTCGATGCGCTGTGGCGCGAGGTCCACGCGGCCGGGAATGCGCCAGTGCTCAATGCGGCATGGCTGGCGCGCCGTGCGCCCGATCGCCTCGCGGCCCTGGTGTTGCGCCTCCATTCGGCGGCGCGCTGGGCCTGGTTCGACGAGCAACCGATCTACAGCATCTGGGCGCGCAACCGCGGCGATGGCCACGATGGAGACGAAGAACTCTCCTGGCGTGGGGAAGGCGCACTCCTCACACGCCCCGCCGATGCCGTGACCTGGCGCGCCATCGGCCGGACCGGCTGCGCTTTCCTCGATGCCTGCGCCGCCGGCCTGCCCTTGGGCGAGGCCGCCGAGCAGGCCCTGGCCCTCGATGCCGATTGCGACCTCGCGGCGCTGCTCGAAGTCCTGCTGCGCGCCGGCGCCTTCACCACCACGCCTGACCCTTCTACCGAAAGCACGCCATGAGTTCGAACACCGCCGGATCTGCCCCCTTCGCAACCGAAGACACGCACAGCCTTCGCGCACGCTGGAATCGGATGGCCGAGCTGCTCACGCGCCTCGTCCCGCACGACCTGCTGGCGCTGGCCACGCGCGTGGGCATCGCCGCCATCTTCTTTCTCTCGGGGCGCACGAAGGTCGAAGGCTTCCTGATGCTGACGCCCAGCGCCTACGAGCTGTTCCGCACCGAGTACAGGCTGCCGCTGCTGCCGCCCGAGCTCGCCGCTCATCTCGCGGCCTACGCCGAGCACCTGTTCCCGGTGCTGCTGGTGCTGGGCCTGTTCACCCGCCTCTCGGCGCTCGCACTGCTGGGCATGACGCTGGTGATCCAGGTCTTCGTGTATCCCGATGCCTGGCCGACGCATCTCTCGTGGGCGGCGCTGCTGCTCTACCTCGTAGGACGCGGCGGCGGCGCGCTGGCGCTCGACCGGGTGTTGCGCATCGCCTAAGCCCCGCAGCACGCGGCTTGCCAGCCGCGGAAGCCCTCGCTACATTGTGTTTTTTGAGGGCCTGCAATGTCCGTTGACGCCGTTCCGACTCCTTCCTCGCCGACACTTTCCCCGAATCCCTCCGAGCCCTCTCCCTCCACGCCGGCATCTGGTTCGCCGGCCTCTTCCTCCCCGCAGCGGCCGCACATCCGCCTGACCTCGCACGCCGGCGGCATGGGCGCGCTGCCCATCCAATGGGGCGCCGCCAATGCCGCCGAGCGCGGGCCGGTGGTGGGCACCACCACCAAGCGCGCGCACCGCAACGTGATCGGCACGCACAGCGGCTCCTACAGCGTCTACCGCGCGCTGGCCGTGGCCGCCGGCGCGCTCAAGCGCGAGCACAAGGCCGACCTGACCAATACCGCGCCGACCGACGTGATCGGGCCCTATCCGCAGTGGAGCGAACCGGGCCGCATCGTCTCGCTCGACCCCTGGGGCGCGGTGGTGGCCGATGCGTTCGCGGCGGAGCTGGCGGCCGGCTACGACATCCGCCCCACCATCGCGATCACCAAGGCGCACGTGATCCTGCCCGAAGTCATCGAGGGACTGCAGAAGGGGCGGCTGGTGGCCGACGGCAAGTTCCTCACGCCCGGCGGCGCGGCCATCGTTACCAAGGCCGCGATCGAGCCAGTGTGGTACCTGCCCGAAGTGGCCCGCCGCTTCGGCTGCTCCGAGACCGACCTGCGCCGCGTGCTCTTCGAGGAAACGGGCGGCATGTACCCCGAGCTCGTGACCCGCTCCGACCTCGAGGTCTTCCTCCCGCCCATCGGCGGCCAGACGCTCTACATCTTCGGCAACCCGCGCGACCTGGCCAACCCCGAGGTCGAGCTCACGGCCCGAATCCACGACGAGTGCAACGGCTCCGACGTCTTCGGCTCCGACATCTGCACCTGCCGGCCCTATCTCACGCATGCCATCGAGGAGTGCATCCGCGGCGCGCAGCGCGGCGGCGTCGGCCTCATCGCCTACTCGCGCAAGGAAGGCCGGGCGCTCGGCGAGGTGACCAAGTTCCTGGTCTACAACGCGCGCAAGCGCCAGGTGGGCGGCGACACGGCCGACCAGTACTTCGCGCGCACCGAGTGCGTGGCCGGCGTGCAGGACATGCGCTTCCAGGAGCTGATGCCCGATGTCTTCCATTGGCTGGGCATCCGCAAGATCCACCGCCTGGTGTCGATGAGCAACATGAAGTTCGACGCCATCGCCGGCTCGGGCATCGAGATCGGCGAGCGGGTGAACATCCCCGACGAGTTGATCCCCGCCGACGCGCGGGTCGAGATGGACGCCAAGATGGCGGCCGGCTATTTCACGCCCGGCGTCGTGCCTGACGCCGAAGAACTCAAGAAGGCCAAGGGAAGGACCCTCGATCCATGAGCAAGAACATCTATGGGCTCGATCCCGATCGGCCCACTTCCAACGCCGCCGTGCGCCATGCCGATGCCGACGGCCATGTCGACCCGGCGCTCGAGTTCGTGGAAGACACCGGCCATCCCGCCGGTGCAGTCGCCTTCCTGCGCACCACGCGTGCGATCCGCATTCGCGCAGAGGCGCTGCTGGCGCGCGCGCGGCGCGGCGAATCGGAATGGTTCACCATCGGCGACGAGGCGGCGCTCGACGAGACCGCGCGCACCGTCGCGGCGGTGACGCACGAGCGCTATCCCTCCGGCCCGATCCCCTTCCACAGCCGCTGGCGCCACTTCGAGGCCGGCGAAGTGAACCGGCTCGAGGAGCTCGACCGGCTGCTGGGCGAGGTCGACCCGACGGAGCGCGCCCGCGCCCATGTCGACCTGGTGCTGGTGAGCGTGCTGCTCGATGCCGGCGCCGGACCCTATTGGCACTACACCGAGCCTGCCACCGGCAAGCGCTTCGCGCGCTCCGAGGGACTGGGCATTGCGAGCTTCCATGCCTTCACCAGCGGCCTGTTCTCCTCCAACCCCGATCGCCCCCTGCAGGCAGACGCCGCAGGGCTGCGCGGCCTGGTGACCGACCGGCTGGGCGATGCCTTCCAGGTCAGCGACACGAATCCGCTCGTGGGTCTCGCCGGCCGCGCCACGCTGCTGCGTCGCCTGGGCGAGGCGATGAGCGAGCAGCCCGAGACCTTCGGCGACGACGGCCGCCCGGGCGGCATGTTCAATGCGCTGGTCAGCCCCCTCGGCCCCAGCGCGCCGCCGACAGCGGAGGTCACGGCGCACCAGATTCTCTCGCTGCTGCTCGATTCGCTGTCGTGCATCTGGCCCTCCGCCAACCACGTCGACAGCCTCACCGCGGACGGCAGCGATGCAGCAGGCGGCATCCCTTCGGGCGATCCCGCACTGGCCCTGGGCGACTGCTGGCGTCATCGCGCCGTACACGGGCCCGGGCTCACCAACGGCTGGATGCCCTTCCACAAGCTCTCGCAGTGGCTCACCTATTCGCTCATCGAGCCCTTCGAATGGGCCGGCGTCAGGGTGCGCCACCTGGAGGCGCTGACCGCCTTGCCCGAGTACCGCAACGGCGGCCTGCTGATCGACAGCGGTGTCATCGTGCCGCGGGACAAGGCCATGCTGGAGCTCACCTGGAAGACGGGCGACGAGTTCATCGTCGAATGGCGCGCGCTGACCATCGCGCTGCTCGACGAGCTGGCGCCGCGCGTGCGCAAGGTGCTGGACCGCAGCGAGGAAGAGCTGCCGCTCGCCCGCGTGCTCGAAGGCGGCACCTGGGCCGCGGGCCGCGTACTGGCACAGCGCTTGCGTGGAGGAACGCCGCCCCTGCGCATCGAGAGCGACGGCACGGTCTTCTAGACTCCCCACTTTCGAAACGCATTCAAGCCCACCCATGAGCAACGTCCATCTCGTCGATCATCCCCTCGTCCAGCACAAGCTCACGCTGATGCGCCGCAAGGAGGCCAGCACCAACAGCTTCCGTCGCCTCCTCAACGAGATCAGCATGCTGATGGCCTACGAGGTCACGCGCGACATGCCGATGCAGGACATCGAGATCGAGACCCCGCTCGAGACCATGAACGCCAAAGTGATCGACGGCAAGAAGGTGGTGCTGGTCTCCATCCTGCGCGCCGGCACCGGCATCCTCGACGGCATGCTCAGCGTGGTGCCCGG
The DNA here is from genome assembly GCF_901827175.1 of Variovorax sp. RA8. Classification (NCBI taxonomy): domain Bacteria; kingdom Pseudomonadati; phylum Pseudomonadota; class Betaproteobacteria; order Burkholderiales; family Comamonadaceae; genus Variovorax; species Variovorax sp. RA8. Next base: position 3,823,628 of record NZ_LR594662.1, read on the forward strand.
CGCGCGCGTGGGCCACATCGGCCTGTACCGCGACCCCAAGACGCTGACCGCGGTGGAGTACTACTTCAAGATGCCGGGCGAGATGGGCGAGCGCGACTGCATCGTGGTCGATCCGATGCTCGCCACCGGCAACTCGGCAGTCGCGGCGGTGGAGCGGCTCAAGGAGCTGACCCCGAAGTCGATCAAGTTCGTGTGCCTGCTGACCTGCCCGGAAGGCATCAAGACCTTCCAGGCCGCGCACCCCGACGTGCCCATCTACACCGCGGCCATCGACCGCGAACTCAACAGCCACGGCTACATCCTGCCCGGGCTGGGCGACGCCGGCGACCGGATCTTCGGCACGAAATGACGCTCGCCCCCAGGTTGGCTCACTTCGTGTAGCCGCCCACCCCCTACCGGGGGCAACACCAGCGGCCCGGCGAAGCCGGTTCCGCGGTGTTTCCCGAATGAATTGCAACCTGAGGAGAAGCCTGTGTCCTTACGCCGTCATCTGATCGCCCGTTCAGTCGCCCTAGCCGCAGCGCTCGTGGTGTGCACACCCGGCCTTGCGCTTGCGCAGGCCAAGCTCAAGGTGGCCGCCGTCTACACGGTGCCCTTCGAGCAGCAATGGGTCGGCCGCATCCACAAGGCGCTGAAAGCGGCGGAAGCGCGCGGCGAGATCGAGTACAAGGCGACCGAGAACGTCGCCAACGCCGACTACGAGCGCGTGATGCGCGAGTATGCGCAGGCCGGCAACCAGCTGATCCTGGGCGAGGTCTTCGGCGTCGAGGCAGCGGCGCGCAAGGTCGCCAAGGACTTCCCGAAGACGGCCTTCCTGATGGGCTCGTCGCTGAAGCCGCAGGCGCCCAACTTCTCGGTCTTCGACAACTACATCCAGGAGCCGGCCTATCTCTCCGGGATGGTCGCCGGCGGCATGACCAAGACCAACAAGATCGGCATGGTGGGCGGCTTCCCCATTCCCGAGGTCAACCGGCTGATGAATGCCTTCATGGCAGGTGCGAGGGAGACCAACCCGAAGGTGGAGTTCAGCGTGAGCTTCATCAACAGCTGGTTCGATCCGCCCAAGGCCAAGGAGGCCGCCTTCGCGATGATCGACAAGGGCGCCGACGTGATGTACGCGGAGCGCTTCGGCGTCAGCGACGCGGCCAAGGAAAAGGGCAAGCTCGCCATCGGCAACGTGATCGATACGCAGGACAAGTACCCCGACACCGTGGTGGCCTCGGCGCTCTGGAACTTCGAGCCGTCGGCCGACCGGGCGATCAAGCTGGTGAAGGAAGGCAAGTTCACCGCCGAGGACTACGGCCCCTATTCGATGATGAAGCACAAGGGCTCCGAGCTGGCGCCGCTGGGCACCTTCGAGAAGAAGGTGCCGGCCGGGATCGTCGCCAAGGTCAAGGCCAAGGAGGCCGACATCCTGTCGGGCAAGTTCACGGTGAAGGTGGACGACAGCCAGCCGAAGTCCACCGCGAAATAGGCGAGATGGTGAGTTCCTGCTCCCTTCCTCTCCGGGAGAGTGAGCAAGACATCGTGCTGTCGCTGCGCAGCATCACCAAGCGCTTCGGCACCCTGGTCGCCAACGATGCGATCTCGCTCGAGCTCCGCGCCGGCGAAGTGCTCGCGCTGCTGGGCGAGAACGGCGCCGGCAAGTCCACACTGATGTCGATCCTGTTCGGCCACTACACCGCCGACGAAGGCGAGATCGAGGCCTTCGGCCGGCCGCTCGCGCCAGGCCTGCCCAAGGCGGCCTTGGCCGCGGGCATCGGCATGGTGCACCAGCACTTCGCGCTGGCCGACAACCTCAGCGTGCTCGACAACGTGACGATGGGGACCGAGCCGTTGTGGCAGCCGTTCTCGCGCCGCGGCGCCGCACGCGCCAGGCTGCTGGAGGTCTCGCAACGTTTCGGCCTGCCGGTGCAGCCGGACGCCCGGGTTGGCAGCCTGTCGGTGGGCGAGCGGCAGCGGGTGGAGATCCTCAAGGCGCTGCATCGCGGCGCGCGCATCCTGATCCTCGACGAGCCCACCGCCGTGCTCACGCCGCAGGAAAGCGAGGCGCTGTTCGGCACGCTCTCGCAAATGGTGGCCGGCGGGCTCTCGATCATTTTCATCAGCCACAAGCTGGACGAGGTGCTGCGCGTCTCGCACCGCGTGGCCGTGTTGCGCGGCGGCAAGCTGGTGGCCGAGGCGCCCACCCGCGAGACCACGGCGGCGCAGCTGGCGCTGTGGATGGTCGGCCATGCGGTCGAGGGCGTGAAGCGAACGCCGTCGCGGCAGGTGGGCGACGCGGTGTGCGTGCTCGACCATGTACGCACCGCCGGCGAGGGGCATGACCGGCTGGTCGATGTTTCCCTGAGCCTGCGCGCGGGCGAGATCACGGCCGTGGCGGGCGTTTCGGGCAATGGCCAGGTCGCGCTGGCGGAACTGCTCGGCGGCACCCGCCGCGCCACGGGCGGCAGCGTACAGCTGATGGGCCGGGCACTGCCTGCCTCTCCCGCGCGCCTGGTCCGGCGCGGGGTGGCTCGCATCCCGGAGGATCGGCACGCGGTCGGCGTGGTGGGCGACCTGCCGGTCTGGGAAAACGCAGTATCCGAGCGGCTTCGCAGCGCGCCCTTTTCACGCTGGCTCTGGGTCCGGCGCGCGGCGGCGCGTGCCCATGCGCGCCGCGTCGAGCAGGCCTTCGACGTCCGCGGCGCCGGGCTGGACGCGCCGGCGCGCTCGCTCTCGGGCGGCAACATGCAGAAGCTGATCCTCGGGCGGGCGCTGCTGGCGCCGGATGCGGCGAAGAGCAAGACTGCGCGCCTGATCGTCGCGCACCAGCCCACCTGGGGCCTGGACGTCGGCGCCGTCGCCTACGTGCAGCAGCAGCTGATCGCGGCGCGCGATGCCGGTGCCGCGGTGCTGCTGATCTCCGATGATCTCGACGAGGTGCTCGCGCTCGGCGACCGCGTCGCGGTGATGCACGGCGGGCGGCTCGGTGAGCCGCGGCCGGCCTCGGCCTGGACGCGCGAAGCGATCGGACTCGCGATGGCGGGAGCATGAGCGCAGCGCCGGGCCGCCCCAAGCAAGCGCGCGCCCCCTCGGGCGCAGCGAGGACACGAATTGCCCAGCGCGGGGGGCCACATCCGTGAGGCTGGAGCGCCGCCACCAGACCTCGCGCGCCGCGCTGCTGCTGGCGCCCGTGGGCGCGGTCGGCTTCACGCTGCTGGTCAGCGCGCTGCTGGTGCTGTGGGCCGGAGCGCCGGTGGGCCGAACCTATGCGCTGCTGCTGCAGGGCGGCTTCGGCTCGGTCTTCGCCTGGAGCGAGACGCTGACGCGCGCCACGCCGCTGATCCTCACCGGCCTCGCGGCCACCGTGGCTTTCAAGGCCCGGCTCTTCAACATCGGTGCGGAGGGGCAGTTCTATGGCGGCGCGCTGGCCGCGGTGGCGGTGGGCGGACTGCATGGCGGCACCGGCTTCGCGTTGCCGGGCTGGCTGCTGTTCCCACTGATGATGGCGGCCGCCGCCTGCGTCGGCGCGCTGCTGCTGCTCGGGCCCGCGCTGATGAAGAACAGGCTGGGCGTGGACGAGGTGGTGACTACGCTGCTGATGAACTTCATCGTGCTGCTCGGGGTCTCGGCCCTGCTCGACGGTCCGATGAAGGACCCGACGGCGATGGGCTGGCCGCAGAGCGTGTCGTTGCAGCCGGAGCTCGAGCTGAGCAGGATGGTCGCGCAGACCCGCGTCCACACCGGCCTGCTGTGGGCCGGCGCGCTGGCGGTCCTGGCCTGGGTCCTGTTCAAGTACACGGTGGCTGGCTTCGACATCCGCGCACTGGGCGCCAACGCGCGTGCCGCAGCCTTTGCCGGCGTGCCCGTCACGCGCACCGTGGTACTGGTGGCCTTGATCTCCGGCGCGCTGGCCGGGCTGGCCGGCGCGATCGAGGTCGCGGGCCGCACCAGCTATGTCACGCTGGACCTGTCGCCGGGCTACGGCTACAGCGGCATCGTGATCGCGATGCTGGCGGGATTGCATCCCCTGGGCGTGCTCGCCGCGGGCGTCTTCGTGGCCGGCGTGCAGGTGGGGGCCGACACCATGAGCCGTGCGATCGGGGTACCCACCTACATCGCGGACGTGATCGTTGCGGCCTCGCTGATCGCGGTGCTGGTGGCCACACTGCTGACCCAATACAAGCTGCGATGGAAATAGCCGAGATCCTTGGCAACCAGGCCTTCTGGGTGGCGGTGCTGCGCATCGCCACGCCCTTGATCTTCGGCACTCTGGGGGTGCTGCTGTGCGAGCGCGCCGGCGTGCTGAACCTCGGCATCGAGGGGATCATGGTCGCCGGCGCCTTTGCCGGCTGGCTCGCAGTCTATGCGGGCGCGCCGTTGTGGTTGGGCGTCGCGGTGGCAGCGCTCACCGGCGCGGTGTTCGGCCTGCTTCATGCCTTGCTGACCGTGGGCCTCGCACTGTCGCAGCACGTGTCGGGCCTGGGCATCACGCTGCTGGCGACGGCGCTCAGCTACTACGGCTACCGGGTGAGCTTCCCGAAGGTCAGCACGCCACCCACGGTCTCCCCCTTCGCACCGATGGCGTGGCTGCCCATCCCGGTGCTCGACGCGCAGACCCCGCTCACGCTGCTGGCGCTGCTGCTGGTGCCGCTGCTCGCCTATGTGCTCCACCGAACGCCGCTGGGGCTGGCGTTGCGGATGGTCGGCGAGAACCCGCAGGCGGCCGAGGGCCAGGGCGTGTCGGTGGCGGCGGTGCGCACGGGCGCGATCGTCGCCGGATCGGCGCTGATGGGCGTGGCGGGCTCCTTCCTCACGCTTTCGGCCTTCAACGCCTTCTTCTTCAACATGGTCAACGGCCGCGGCTGGATCTGCGTGGCGCTGGTGGTCTTCGCCTCGTGGCGGCCGGGCAAGGCCCTGCTGGGCGCCCTGCTGTTCGCCTTCTTCGACGCGCTGCAGCTGCGGCTGCAACAATCGGGCGACGCGCTGCTGCCCTATCAGCTGTACCTGATGCTGCCCTATGTGCTGTCGATCGTGGCGCTGGTGCTGGTGGCGCGCAAGGCCGGGTATCCGCAAGCCCTGATGAAGCCCTACCGCAAGGGAGAACGTTGAACATGCTCGATCTGCTGATCCACAACGCCACGCTGCCCGACGGGCGCGGCGGCATGTCCATCGCCGTGCAGGACGGCCGCATCGCCGAAGTAACGGCGGGCCTGGATGCACCGGCGCACGAGAAGCTCGACGCCCAGGGCCTGCTGGTCGCACCGCATTTCGTCGATCCGCATTTCCACATGGACGCCGCACTGAGCTACGGCTTGCCGCGGGTCAACGATAGCGGCACGCTGCTCGAAGGCATCGCGCTGTGGGGCGAGCTCAAGCCGCTGCTCACCGCCGAGGCGCTGGTCGACCGCGCCATGGCCTACTGCGACTGGGCGGTGGCCAAGGGCCTGCTCGCGATCCGCAGCCATGTGGACACCAGCGACCCGAGCCTGCTCGCGGTGGACGCGCTGCTCGATGTCAAGAAGCGCGTCGCACCGTACCTGACGCTGCAGCTGGTCGCCTTTCCGCAGGACGGCGTCCTGCGCACGGCGGGCGGCGTCGACAACCTGAAGCGTGCCCTGGACAAGGGCGTGGACGTGGTCGGCGGCATCCCGCACTTCGAGCGCACCATGGCCGATGGCGCCGCCAGTGTGAAGCTGCTGTGCGAGCTGGCCGCCGAACGCGGGCTGCCGGTGGACATGCACTGCGACGAGTCGGACGACCCGCTCTCGCGCCACATCGAGACCCTGGCCTTCGAGGCGCAGCGGCTCGGGCTGCAAGGGCGCGTGACGGGCTCGCACTGCACCTCCATGCATTCGATGGACAACTACTACGTGAGCAAGCTGCTCCCCCTGATCGCCGAGGCCGGCGTCGGCGTGGTCGCCAACCCGCTGATCAACATCACGCTGCAGGGCCGCCACGACACCTATCCCAAGCGCCGCGGCATGACCCGCGTGCCCGAGCTGATGGCGCAGGGCGTGAACGTGGCCTTCGGCCACGACTGTGTGATGGACCCGTGGTACGGCATGGGCTCGGGCGACATGCTGGAGGTCGCGCACATGGGCCTGCACGTGGCGCAGATGACCAGCCAGCAGGGCATCCGCCGGTGCTTCGACGCGGTGACGGCGAATGCCGCGAAGGTGCTCGGGCTCTCGGGCTACGGCGTGGAGTCGGGCTGCGACGCGAGCTTCGTGCTGCTGCAGGCGAGCGATCCCGTCGAGGCGATCCGGCTGCGTGCGCCGCGGCTCAAGGTCTGGCGCCGGGGCCGGCTGCTGGCGGAGACGCCGGCGGCGACGGCAGCGCTGCATCTGCCGGACCGGCCCGCCGCGACGAGTTGGATGGCTTCGCGGACCTGAGCGCTCGCACCGTCGTCGTCATCGTCATTTGAGCGGGACACCGGGCCGCACGCGTGCGAGTCGCCCGCGTGCGCCCTTGCTTCAGGTCGAAGGCGCGATGGCCTCGGCATATTCGTAGAGGGCGCCGAGGATCTCCTCGCCGCGCTGGTCGGCCGTCTCGGCCAGCGCATCGATCTCGGCGAAGAGCTGATCGACGTTGCGCGCGCCGCCCTCGCCTTCGAGCAGACGCACCGCGCGGTGCGCTTCCCAGCGCGCCGCCTGCTCGGCATCGAGCGTCTCGGGAAAGTTGCGCGCGCGGTAGCGGAACACCAGTTCCTCCAGCCGCGGGTCGTCGAAACCGGTGCGCGCGCGCGCCAGCTCGGCTGGCGACAGGCCGCGCAGTTGCGTCAGCCGACGCCGGTCGTCGTTGCCGACGAAACCACCATACAGGTCCTCGTCGACATCGGGCGTCTCTTCGCGCGGCCGCTCGTAGACCTGCGGCCAGATCGCGCTCATGTCGGGCAGGGCCGCCGCCCGCGCAGCGTGGCGCATCGCCGTATCCAGATCGATGCCCCAGCGCGTCGCCATGGCCGGCGCGAGCGTCTTGAGGTTGCCGACCACCATCGGCGACTTGTTGAGGTGCACACCCTTCAGCGGCAGGCGCAGCACGCCTTCCGGCAGATCGGCACTGCGCGTGAAGAGGCGCAAGCGCAGGGTCGCAACGTCGAGGTCGCGCAACTCGCTCGGGTCGTGCGCGAGGTCCCAGGCAAGCAGCTCGTTCTTGTTGGTCGGATGGCTCGCCAGCGGCCACATCACGGCCAGGCAGCCTCGTTCGGCCGGGAACATGCCCGAGACGTGCAGGAAGGGCCGCGCCGTCTCCCGCATGGCCGGCAGCCCAAGCTCAGCAGCGACACGGTCCTTCTTGCGCAGTCCCAGCGCGAAGTCGAAGAGCTTGGGCTGGCGCGTGCGGATGAGGCGCGCCAGCGCGATGGTGGCGCGCACATCCGACAGCGCATCGTGGGCCGCCTCGTGCAGCAGCCCGTTGGCGCGCGCCAGGTCTTCCAGCTTGAAGCTCTGCGACGCGTCTTCCTTCTTGGGCCACTCGATGCCCTCGGGGCGAAGCGCATAGCACAGCCGCACGACATCGAGCAGGTCCCAGCGACCGCAGTCGTTCTGCCACTCGCGCGCGTAGGGGTCGATGAGATTGCGCCAGAACAGGAAGCGCGTCACCTCGTCGTCGAAGCGGATGGTGTTGTAGCCCACGCCGATGGTGCCGGGCTGCGAGAACGCGGTTTCGATCTGCGCGGCGAACTCGTGCTCGGGCAGCCCGCGCTCGAGGCATAGCTGCGGCGTGATGCCGGTGATCAGGCAGGCCTGCGGGCTCGGCAGGTAGTCCGGCGCAGGCTTGCAGTAGATCATCAACGCATCGCCGATCTCGTTGAGCTCGGCATCGGTGCGGATAGCGGCGAACTGCGCCGGCCGGTCACGCCGCGGCACCGCCCCGAAGGTCTCGTAGTCGTGCCAAAGAAAAGTCTGCTTCGTCATCAAGGTGATTTTTCTCCCTCTTTCTTACTTTTGCGCGTCCGCGAAACCTTCGCGTCCTCTCTCCGGCAATCCATCGCGCTCCCTGCTAGAGAAGCGGCGAGAACAGCCGGGCAGTGGCATCGCCAAGACGGCGCAGAAAACTCTGGCGCCGCTGCCCACGGACCACGGAGGCGCTGTGCAGGTCGGTCTCGAACTGCGCAGCGAGCGGCGCGGCGAGCGCCGGGCCGTAGATCACGGCACACACCTCGAAATTGAGCCGAAAGCTGCGATTGTCGAAGTTGGCGGTGCCGATCATCGCGCAGTTGTCGTCCACCACCAGCGTCTTGGAATGCAGCATGCGGGCCTTGTACTCCCAGATCTTGACGCCGGCGGCGATCAGCTCGTCATAGTAGGAGCGGGCAGCGGCGCTCACGATCAACGAATCGCTGCGGCGCGGCACCAGCAGGCGAACATCCACGCCGCGCAGCGCAGCGCTGGTCAGCGCCATCAGGCCCGGTTCGCCGGGCACGAAGTACGGCGTGGTGAGCCACGCGCGATGCGTGGCCGAATGGATGGCCGCGAGATGGATGCGATGGATGGCTTCGAGGGTGCTGTCGGGACCGCTGGTGACGATCTGCACGGGAATGTCAGCCGCGCCGTCCTGGCGCGGCAGGCGCGGCAGCAGGACGTCAAGGGCCTTGATGATGCGGCGCGGATCTTCGCCGGTCGCGTAGGTCCAATCCTCGAGGAAGGTGGTCTGCAGCCAGCGCACCGCGCTGCCTTCGATACGCAGGTGGGCGTCATGGTAGGCGTCGGCCCTGATGCGGCGGTCTTCCTCGTCGGTGATGTTGACGCCCCCGGTGAAGCCGACGCGCCCGTCGCACACCACGATCTTGCGGTGGGTGCGGTAGTTGGTGACGGGCCGCAGCCGCCGGCCGATGCGGGTATCGTGGAACAGCGCGACTTCGATACCGGCCTCGAGCATGGGTGCCATGAAGCGGCGCCCGATGCGCTTGGAGCCCAGCGCATCGAGCAGCAGGCGGACGGTAACGCCATGGCGCGCCCGCTCGATCAGCAGGTCGCGCAGCGTCGTGCCGGTCTTGTCGGGTTCGAAGATGTAGTACTCGAGGTGGATGTGGTCGCGCGCCTGGCGGATCGCCTCGAAGATAGCATCGAAGGTGCGTGCACCACCCGACAGCAGCTCGGCGGCCGTCGCGCTCGATACCGGCAGGCCGCAGGCCGCCGTGCCGAGCGCGGCCATCTGGCGCAGCGCCGGCGGCGCCCGCTCGGCCGCCGCGCGCAGGCTCGCCACATCGGCCGGCGCCTGGGCGATGGCGCGGCTGCGCAGCCGCTTGAGGCGCTGCTTCTTCAGCCGCTGCGGCCCGAGGAAGTAGTAGATGAGAAATCCCGCGAAAGGCAGCAGCGCCAGCGAGAGGATCCAGCTCATCGTCGAGACCGGCGCGCGCTTCTGCATCACGATCCAGACGGAAAGCACCGCGATGTAGCCGCTCCACGCGAGGGAGAGGCCGGTCTTCCATTCCTGGCTGAGCTCGGGGAGTATCAAAGGGCGAAGGGTTCGTGCAACAAAAAAGGCCGGTAGCGCGAATGCTACCGGCCTTGGGACTCAGTCCCTCGGATCTCTGATCAGCCCGTGGCAGCCTCTTCGGCTTCGGGCTTGGCCCGCCCTTCCTTCTTCGGCAGCGGCTGGATGTCCAGCTGGACCTCTTCCTTGTCGTCGAGGTCGACGGTGAGACGGCCGCCTTCCTGCAGGCGTCCGAACAGCAGCTCGTCGGCCAGGGCGCGGCGGATCGTGTCCTGGATCAGGCGCTGCATCGGGCGTGCGCCCATCAGCGGATCGAAGCCCTTCTTGGCCAGGTGCTTGCGCAGCACGTCGGTGAAGGTGACATCGACCTTCTTCTCGGCCAGCTGCGTCTCGAGCTGCAGCAGGAACTTGTCGACCACGCGCAGGATGATCTGCTCGTCCAGCGCCTTGAAGCTAACGATCGCGTCCAGGCGGTTGCGGAATTCCGGCGTGAACAGGCGCTTGATGTCGCCCATCTCGTCGCCCGACTGGCGCGGGTTGGTGAAGCCGATGGTCGCCTTGTTCATGGTCTCGGCGCCCGCGTTGGTGGTCATCACGATGATCACGTTGCGGAAGTCGGCCTTGCGCCCGTTGTTGTCCGTCAGGGTGCCGTGGTCCATCACCTGCAGCAGCACGTTGAAGATGTCCGGGTGCGCCTTCTCGATCTCGTCGAGCAGCAGCACGGCGTGCGGCTTCTTCGTGATGGCCTCGGTCAGGAGGCCGCCCTGGTCGAAACCGACGTAGCCCGGAGGCGCGCCGATCAGCCGGCTCACCGCGTGGCGCTCCATGTACTCCGACATGTCGAAGCGGATCAGCTCGATGCCCATGATGTAGGCCAGTTGCTTCGCCGCCTCGGTCTTTCCGACGCCGGTGGGGCCGCTGAACAGGAAGGAGCCGATCGGCTTGTCGTCGCGGCCCAGGCCGGAACGCGCCATCTTGACGGACGAGGCCAGCACCTCGAGCGCCTTGTCCTGGCCGAACACCACGCTCTTGAGGTCGCGCTCGATGTTCTGCAGCTTGCCGCGGTCGTCGTTCGAGACGTTGGCCGGGGGAATGCGCGCGATCTTGGCGACGATTTCCTCGACCTCGCTCTTGCTGATGGTCTTCTTGCGCTTGTTCGCGGGCAGGATGCGCTGGGCGGCGCCGGCCTCGTCGATCACGTCGATCGCCTTGTCAGGCAGGTGACGGTCGTTGATGTACTTGGCGCTCAGCTCCGCCGCGGCCTGCAGCGCGGCTACGCCGTACTTCACGCCGTGATGCTCCTCGAAGCGCGACTTCAGGCCCTTCAGGATGTCGACCGTTTCCTGCACGGTCGGCTCGACCACATCGACCTTCTGGAAGCGACGCGACAGGGCCGCATCCTTCTCGAAGATGCCGCGGTACTCGGTGAAGGTGGTGGCGCCGATGCACTTGAGCGCACCGCTGGACAGGGCGGGCTTCAGCAGGTTCGACGCGTCCAGCGTTCCGCCCGAGGCCGCGCCGGCACCGATCAGCGTGTGGATCTCGTCGATGAAGAGGATCGCGTTCGGCTTGTCCTTGAGCGACTTGAGCACGCCCTTCAGGCGCTGCTCGAAGTCTCCGCGGTACTTGGTGCCGGCCAGCAGCGCGCCCATGTCGAGCGAGTACACGTGGGACTCGGCCAGGATCTCCGGCACGTCGCCCTGCGTGATGCGCCACGCCAGGCCCTCGGCGATGGCGGTCTTGCCGACGCCGGCCTCGCCGACCAGCAGCGGGTTGTTCTTGCGGCGGCGGCACAGGATCTGGATCACGCGCTCGACCTCGTACTCGCGGCCGATCAGCGGATCGATCTTGCCGTCCTTGGCCATCTGGTTGAGGTTCTGGGTGAACTGCTCGAGGGGGGACGACTTCTCGTTCTTCTCGCCGCCGCCTTCTTCGCCCTCGGATGCGGATTCGCCGCTGCTCTTGGTGGCCTCAGGCGGGTCGCTCTTCTTGATGCCGTGGGCGATGAAGTTCACCACGTCCAGGCGCGTCACTCCCTGCTGGTGCAGGTAGTAGACGGCGTGCGAGTCCTTCTCGCCGAAAATCGCGACCAGCACGTTGGCGCCGGTGACTTCCTTCTTGCCGTTGCCCGTGGACTGGACATGCATGATGGCACGCTGGATCACGCGCTGGAAGCCGAGCGTGGGCTGGGTGTCCACGTCGTCGGTACCCGCCACCTGCGGCGTGTTGTCCTTGATGAAATTGGTGAGCGACGCGCGCAGGTCGTCGACGTTGGCCGAGCACGCTCGCAGAACTTCCGCGGCACTCGGGTTGTCCAGCAAAGCGAGCAGAAGATGCTCCACCGTGATGAACTCGTGGCGCTGCTGCCTGGCTTCCACAAAAGCCATGTGCAAGCTGACTTCCAGTTCCTGGGCAATCATGTGATTTCCTTTTTGCCTTGCTGTAAATAAATCTCAGATGGGTTGGAGCGCGATTTATTCAACCGGTTCACTGACGCATTGCAGCGGATGCCCCGCCTGGTGCGCCGCCTCCATCACCTGATTGACCTTGGTGGCCGCCATGTCGCGAGAATAAACGCCACAGACACCGCGCCCGTCGAGATGGATCTTGAGCATGATCTGGGTAGCGGTCTCGCGGTCCTTGTTGAAGAACTCCTGGATCACGACGATCACGAACTCCATGGGCGTGTAGTCGTCATTGAGCATCACGACCTGATACATCTGTGGCGGCGCGGTCTTCTGCGGGCGCCGCTCGATCACGACCGCATCGCCATCATCCCGCCCCGGCGTCACGGCCGGGGGCTTGGGAGGAGTCGAGGGGATTTTGGTAGCCATGAAAATCATTTTATCGAGCCGCCCGCTGCTTGCAGTGCCCGTGTTGGCACAACTGGTGCCAGCTTTGTGACATTCAAGACGCGGGCGCCTGGATTGCCCCAAAAACGCATGCAAGCAGCGTGCCCTTCCGGCAATTTTCGGGGTCAAGCAAAGAAAAAAAAGCCCCGGCGCCTTGCGGGCCGGGGCCGGGCTGCCAGCGCCATCGCGCTGCGCGACCGCTTTACATGTTGTCGATCATGACCTGCCCGAAGCCCGAGCAGCTCACCTGGGTAGCCCCGTCCATCAGGCGGGCGAAGTCGTAGGTGACTTTCTTGCTGGCGATGGACTTTTCCATGGAGCGGATGATCAGGTCGGCGGCCTCGGTCCAGCCCATGTGGCGCAGCATCATCTCGGCCGACAGGATTTCGGAGCCGGGGTTGACGTAGTCCTTGCCGGCGTACTTGGGCGCCGTTCCGTGGGTGGCTTCGAACATGGCGACCGTGTCGCTCAGGTTGGCGCCCGGGGCGATGCCGATCCCGCCGACCTGGGCCGCCAGCGCGTCGGAGACGTAGTCGCCGTTCAGGTTCAGGGTGGCAATGACGCTGTACTCGGCCGGGCGCAGCAGGATCTGTTGCAGGAAGGCGTCGGCAATCGAGTCCTTGACGATGATTTCCTTGCCGGTCCTGGGGTTCTTGAACTTCATCCAGGGGCCGCCGTCGATCAGCTCGGCGCCGAACTCCTTGGCCGCCAGGCCGTAGGCCCAGTCGCGGAAGCCACCCTCGGTGAACTTCATGATGTTGCCCTTGTGCACGATCGTCACGCTGGGCTTGTCGTTGTCGATTGCGTACTGGATGGCCTTGCGCACCAGGCGCTCCGTGCCCTCGCGCGAGACCGGCTTGATGCCGATGCCCGAGGTGTTGGGGAAACGGATCTTCTTGACCCCGAACTCGTCCTGCAGGATCTTGATGAGCTTCTTGGCCTTCTCGCTTTCAGCCTCGAATTCGATGCCGGCGTAGATGTCCTCCGAGTTCTCGCGGAAGATCACCATGTTGGTCTTGTGCGGCTCCTTGACCGGGCTGGGCACGCCTTCGAAATACTGGATGGGACGCAGGCAGACGTACAGGTCGAGTTCCTGGCGCAATGCGACGTTCAGGGAGCGGATACCACCGCCCACCGGGGTGGTCAGCGGGCCCTTGATGGAGACCACGTAGTCGCGCACCGCATGCAGGGTTTCCTCCGGGAGCCAGACGTCGGGACCGTAGACCTTGGTCGACTTCTCGCCGGCATAGACCTCCATCCACTGGATCTTCTTCTTGCCCCCGTAGGTCTTGGCCACCGCCGCATCAACCACCTTGATCATCACAGGCGTGATGTCCAGGCCGGTGCCGTCCCCTTCGATGAAGGGGATGATCGGCTGGTCAGGCACATTGAGGGAGTTGTCGGCGTTGACCGTGATCTTCTGGCCTTCGGCCGGGACTTTGATGTGCTGATAGCTGGACATGAGAGTAAGAACTCCGGGGGATGAATTGAAGGCAGGAAGACACTATGTTTCCAGCCGGCTGAATAGCCGTAGAATTTTAGACGCAACCTGAGGAGCTGGAAGGCTTGTCAACCGTGGCCTTATAGCCCTCGTTGTTGACGGACCTTCTGCTGGACGGGAGGCGTTTTCAAACCATTTCCACACAGAGGAACCTGTAATGAGCAAAGTTCTCGCAGTCATGATGGCCGGCTTGTTCGCCACCGCCGCATTCGCGCAGACCCAACCCGCCGAGATCAACCCCCAGGGTCAGGGCAAGGCCGCTGAGCGCGCCGAAACCCGGAAGGCTGCAAAGCCTGCCGGCCAAGTCAAGGCTCCTGGTGGAGATCAATCCAAGGTTGCAGAAGGCAGCGGCGGCGTGACCGCCACCGGCGCCGACAAGGCCGCCCAAGCCCGCCGCGATTCGCGCGATACGCGCCGTCCCGCCAAGGGCGGCGGCAAGAAGCCGGTTCCCGCGCAAGGCGGTACGCCACAGTAAGCCATCCGGATATGGATCAAGAAGGCGTTCTTCGGAGCGCTTTTTTTTGGCGCACGGCAGGCCTTCAACGGCGATTCCCGAGTTGTTGAACGCGGGCGCATGCCCACAGGAAGGTGTAAGCTCCGTTACCCATTCACCCATGCCCGCCGCCGCGGGCATTTTTGTTTGCGCCGCTTTCCTCCCAGGACTTCCCATGTTCCAGCGCCTTTCCGTCCTGCTCGCACTCTCCGCCGCGTTGCTCGCACCAGCCCACGCCCAGCAACCACAGACCGGTCTCCAGCGTGTCAGGCTGACCGCGGGCATGTACCAGATTGACGCCCAGGTCGCCGAGACACCGGCACAGCGGCAGATCGGCCTGATGTTCCGCAAGGAAATGCCCCAGAGCGAGGGCATGATCTTCGTCTTCGAGCAGCCGGCCACCCAGTGCTTCTGGATGCGAAACACCCTGCTGCCGCTGACCGCTGCCTTCGTGGCCGACGACGGGCGCATCGTCAATCTGGCGGATATGAAGCCGCAGACCGACGATTCCCATTGCTCCGAGGAGCCCGTGCGCTTCGTGCTCGAGATGAACCAGGGCTGGTTCGCCCACAAGAACATCAAGAAGGGCGCGAAGCTGAACGGTGAACTGTTCTCGAACAAGCGCTGAGCCGCACGGGCCGGCCACAAGAAAAAGCCGACCCATGGGTCGGCTTTTTCTTGTGGCAGCGGGTCGGATCAGCCGAAGTTCTTCGCCGCGAAGTCCCAGTTCACCAGCTTGGCCAGGAAGGTCTCCACGTACTTCGGACGCAGGTTGCGGTAGTCGATGTAGTAGGCGTGCTCCCAGACGTCCACCGTCAGCAGCGGCTTGTCGCCCGTGGTCAGGGGCGTGCCTGCAGCGCCCATGTTGACGATGTCCACCGTGCCGTCGGCCTTCTTCACCAGCCAGGTCCAGCCCGAACCGAAGTTGCCCACCGCCGACTTCACGAAGGCCTCCTTGAAGGCCGTGTAGCTGCCCCACTTCGCGTCGATCGCCTTGGCCAACGCACCGCCGGGCTCGCCGCCACCAGCGGGCTTCATGCAGTTCCAGAAGAAGGTGTGGTTCCAGATCTGAGCAGCGTTGTTGTAGATGCCGCCGCTGGACTTCTTGACGATCTCCTCGAGTTCCATGTTTTCGAACTCGGTGCCCTTCTGCAGGTTGTTCAGGTTCACCACATAGGCGTTGTGGTGCTTGCCGTAGTGGTACTCCAGCGTTTCCTTGGAGTACTCGGGCGCCAGCGCGTCCATCGGGTATGGCAGAGGTGGGAGGACGTGTTCCATGTCTTTTCTCGCAGGTTGGTTGTGGGATGAAGCATTCTAGAAAGGAATCAGGTGGCTCGCGTCGGACGCGGTCCTGTCGTTTCCGTTCGCACGACCGTCATGTCGGCCGTGCCGTCGGCCAGCCTCGCCTGGACCGCGTCGCCCGATGCCAACTGCTGCGCGCGGGTGATCGCCCGGCCGTCCGGACCGGTGAGCCAGGCATAGCCGCGCTCGAGGACCAGCGTCGGATCGAGCAGTTGCAGCCGCAGCGCCGCCCGTTCGAGCCGTTCCCTGCGCTGCATCAGTGCGCGGGCGAAATCGAGAGGCAGCTCGGCTTGCAACCCTTGCTGTACCTGGGAGAGTCGCTGGATCCGCGCTTGCATGACGTGGCGAAAGCGCTGTGCGTGCTGCGCCAGTCGCAGTTGCTGGCGCAGCACCAGCGTCGAGGGGCGCGCGAGACGGGTGGCAGCGTCGTCGACACGCTGGCTCAGCGCATCCAGGCGTCCGGAAAGCGCGGTACGCAGGCGCCCTTCGAGCAGCGCCAGCGCGCCGAGCCACAGCTCGCGCGGCGCGGCCACGAGCTCTGCCGCGGCGGTGGGTGTCGGCGCGCGGAGGTCGGCGCAGAAGTCGGCGATGGTGAAGTCGGTTTCATGGCCGACGCCGCTGACGACGGGCACCGGGCTCTGCACGATCGTGCGCGCAAGCATCTCGTCGTTGAAAGCCCAGAGGTCCTCCATCGAGCCGCCGCCGCGCACCAGCAGGATCACGTCGACCCCCGGTCGCAGCGCGTAGAGGGATTGCAGCGAGCGTGCCAGTTCCGCCGGCGCGCCCACGCCCTGCACCGCGGCGGGCGCCAGCACCACGGGGATGTGCGGCACGCGGCGCCGCAGGGCGGTGACCACGTCATGCAGTGCGGCGGCACCCGGCGAAGTCACGAGACCGATCGCGCGTGGCATGGTGGGCAACACCCGCTTGCGCGCGGCATCGAACAGCCCCTCGGCCTCCAGACGCGCCTTGCGCTGAAGGAACTGCTCGAACAGCGCGCCCTGCCCGGCCCGGCGCAGGCTCTCGACCACCAGTTGCAGGTCGCCTCGGGGCTCGTACACGGCGAGGCGCCCGCGGACCTCGACCTGGTCGCCGTCGCGCGGCTGGAAGTCGAGCAGGCCCGCAGCACGCCTGAACATGGCGCAGCGCAGTTGGCCGCTTTCGTCCTTCAGCGCAAAGTAGCAGTGGCCACTGGCGGCGCGCGAGAAACCGCTGATCTCGCCGCGCACCGCGACCGGATTGAAACGCGCATCAAGTGCATCCGCGACTGCGCGGCACAGCGCGCCGACGCCCCAAACGCGCGGGCCGGCAGCCGGCGTTTCAAATTCGCTCATGAACCGACGGGTAACAGGGGGCCAGTCGTCCACAAGCGGCTGAATGGCTCACCGCGCCTTGGGGGCATTGGCATCGCATGCACGAGTTCACGTACAAGCCCTTGATTTGATTGGAGAAAGTGCTGCTCAAAATTCAGTCGATCCAGCGCAAGGCCCATGGAATGAGGCTGGCGGCGGCGTGCCTGGCGGGTTAGCCACAAAGTTATCCACAGAACTTGTGGGTGACGGCTGACAGGCAAATACAAATCGGAACATCTGCTGCTGACGGTGGATAATCGCCGCGCATTTGCAGTCCACGGGCCGGAGGATTTCTTTGTTTTCGATCATAGTTGCTGCGGGCTGGCCGATCTGGCCGCTGCTCGCCTGTTCGGTGGTGGGGCTCGCATTGGTCATCGAACGATTCACCAGTCTGAAGACCTCCAAGGTTCTTCCTCCCAAATTGCTCGACGAGGCCATCACGGTTTCGCGCAATGCGATTCCGGGTCCAGACGTGGTGACCAAGCTCGAGAGGAACTCGGGACTTGGCGAAGTGCTGGCGGCCGGCTTCCGGCACATGAATGCCAACCCCCAATCGACCGAGGACGACCTGCGCGCGTCGATGGAGGCCGCCGGACGCATCGTCGCCCACCGGCTCGAGCGCTACCTGCCGGCACTGGCGACCATCGCATCGGCGGCGCCGCTGCTCGGCCTGCTGGGCACGGTGATCGGCATGATCGAGATCTTCGGTTCTCAGTCGCCCAGCTCCGGCGCGGTCGGCTCCGGCAACCCCGCGCAACTGGCACACGGGATTTCCATCGCGCTCTACAACACGGCCTTCGGGCTGATCGTCGCGATCCCGGCCCTGATCTTCTGGCGCTACTTCCGCACCCGGGTGGACGAATACCTGCTCAACCTCGAGCTCGCCGGCGAACGCTTCGCCCGTCACCTGAACACGCTGCGGTCATGAACGCCACCCAGCTTGCCACTTCGTGTGTTGCACTGCCCGCCGAGGGGCGATTCGGCGGAGGCTGGCTATGAGGCGGATGCATTTCAGCCACGGCTCCAAGGAAGAGCCCGAGATCAATCTGATCCCCTTCATCGACGTGCTGCTGGTCGTGCTGATCTTCCTGATGCTGTCGACCACCTACAGCAAGTTCACGGAGATGCAGCTGCGCCTGCCGGTGGCCGATGTGGAGGCCCAGCGCGATTATCCCAAGGAGGTGATCGTCGCTGTCTCCGCCGATGGCCGCTACTCGATCAACAAGACCGTGCTGTCCGATCGCAGCGTGGAAGCGGTGACCGAGGCCCTGGGTGCCGCTGCCAACGGCGGCAAGGACACCATCGTGATCATCAGCGCCGATGCCAGTGCCGCCCATCAATCGGTGATCACGGTGATGGAAGCCGCGCGCCGCGCCGGCCTCATGCAGATCACCTTCGCCACGCAGTCGGCCGCGCGGGCAGGACGTTAGTCTTGGATCTGCAGCGGGCCTGGCTGCAACGCGGCGCGCTCGCAGGGCTGCTGTGGCCCATTTCCATTGTCTACGGCGCATTGACGGCTGCCCGGCGGGCGCTCTATCGCCTTGGGATCCTCGACACCGAGCGCGTCGGCGCGGCGGTGATCGTGGTTGGCAACGTGATCGCCGGCGGCTCGGGCAAGACGCCGGTCGTGATGGCCGTGGTACGCCATCTCCAGGCTCGGGGACTGAAAGTCGGCGTGGTGTCGCGCGGCTACGGCCGGGCAACCGACGACTGCCGGGAAGTGCACGAGGACAGCGACCCACGCGAGGTCGGCGACGAGCCCGCCTTGATCCGCCGTTCGACCGGGGCGCCGGTCTTCGTGGCGCGCCGCCGCATCGAGGCCGCACGTGCATTGCTGGCGAGGCATCCGGGCACGCAGTGCATCGTGAGCGACGATGGCCTGCAGCACCTGGCACTGGCACGCGACATCGAGATCTGCGTCTTCGACGACCGCGGCACGGGCAACGGCTGGCTGCTGCCGGCCGGCCCACTGCGCGAGCGTTGGCCTCGGCGCTGCGACCTGGTGCTCCACACCGGCGCACGCCCTGCTTTCGCCGGCTTCACCGCGCAGCGTTCGCTGGCCGATGCAGCCTTGCGTCTCGACGGCACGCCGGTCCCGCTCGCATCGCTCGCAGGCCAGCCACTGGTGGCCGTTGCGGGCATCGCAAAGCCCGAGGCCTTCTTCCAGATGCTGCGCGAATGCGGGCTCGTGCCGCAGCAGTGCATTGCGCTGCCCGACCATCACGATTTCACCGAATGGCAACCGCCGCCGGGCACAGGCTACGTGCTGCTGTGCACCGAGAAAGATGCGCTCAAACTGTGGCGCCGGGCACCCGATGCGCTCGCACTGCCGCTGGTGTTCCAGCCCGAGCCGGCCTTCTTCCGCGCACTCGACGCAAAGCTATCATCGCTCGATGGACACCAAGCTGCTTGAACTGCTCGTCTGCCCCGTGACCAAGGGACCGCTCACCTGGCATCCCGAGGCGCAGGAACTGCGCTCGCGCAGCGCCCGCCTGGCCTACCCGGTGCGCGACGGCATCCCGGTGCTGCTCGAGACCGAGGCCCGCACGCTGTCCGACGAGGAACTGGGGCTCTAAGCTTGCGCTATGCCGTCCTGATCCCGGCGCGGCTCGCCTCGACGCGACTGCCCGACAAGCCCCTGGCGGACATTGCCGGGGTGCCCATGGTGGTGCGCGTCGCGCAGCGTTCACGGCAGTCCGGTGCCGAGCGCGTGGTGGTCGCCGCCGACGACGCCCGCATCGTCGCCGCCTGCGAGGCGCACGGCGTTGAGGTTTTGCTGACCCGCACCGACCATGCCAGCGGCAGCGACCGTCTCGCCGAGGCCTGCATCCAGCTCGGCCTGGCGGACGACGAGATCGTGGTGAACGTCCAGGGCGACGAGCCGCTGATCGATCCCTCGTTGATCGACGCCGTGGCGCAGACCCTGGCTTCACACCCCGACGCGGCGATGAGCACGGCCGCGCATGCGATCGATTCCCTCGAGGACTTCCTCAATCCCAATGTCGTCAAGACGGTTCTCGACGCGCGGGGCAACGCGCTCTACTTCAGCCGGGCGCCGATTCCGTGGTGGCGCGACGGCTTCGCGAAGAACGGGCCGACGGGCTTGCCGGCCTCCCCGGCACCGCTGCGCCATATCGGCATCTATGGCTACCGAGCGGGCTTCGTGCGGCAGTTCCCGGATCTGCCGCCGGCACCGGTGGAAGCGACCGAGGCACTGGAACAGTTGCGCGCCCAGTGGCACGGGTATCGCATCGCCGTGCATGTGAGCGCGCATGCGCCCGGCCCGGGCATCGACACGCCCGAAGACCTCGCGCGGGTCCGCGCCCTTTTCGCCGCCTGACACGCCCGCCATCGGGCGGGTTCGCTCGAGAGTGCGTGCTATCCTCGACGCAACTCCGCCCGTGCAACGCCGTCCCCGGCATGCCAGGCGCGACAGAAGATCGAAGAACCTCCGAGGACACCATGAGACTGATTTTGTTGGGCGCCCCCGGGGCGGGCAAGGGCACACAGGCTGCCTTCATCTGCCAGAAGTACGGCATTCCTCAAATCTCCACCGGCGACATGCTGCGCGCGGCCGTCAAGGCCGGCACCCCGCTCGGCCTGCAGGCCAAGGCGGTAATGGCCTCCGGCGCCCTGGTGAGCGACGACCTGATCATCGACCTGGTCAAGGAGCGCCTCGCGCTGCCGGACTGCGCCCAGGGCTTCCTCTTCGACGGCTTTCCCCGCACCATCCCGCAGGCCGATGCCATGCGCGCGGCCAACGTCAAGCTCGACTACGTGCTCGAGATCGACGTGCCCTTTGCCGACATCATCGAGCGCATGAGCGGACGCCGCTCGCACCCGGCGTCCGGGCGCATCTACCACGTCAAGTTCAACCCGCCGAAGGTCGAGGGCAAGGACGACGTCACGGGCGAAGACCTGATCCAGCGCGACGACGACAAGGAAGAAACCGTGCGCCACCGCCTCGAGGTCTACAGCCAGCAGACCCGGCCGCTGGTCGACTACTACGCAGCCTGGGCCAAGGCCGAACCCGGCGCCGCGCCGAAGTACCGCGCGATCAGCGGCGTCGGCAGCGTCGACGACATCACCCAGCGCGCGCTGGCCGCCCTGGCGAGCTGATCGTCAGGCGGGGCTGGAACGCAGCCCGTAGGCCTTGCCGTCGACGAACAGGTATTCGACGCGCATCACGGGCTCTCCCTTTTCTTCCTTGAGCGTGAAGCCCACGGCAGAGACGGCGGTGCCGGGCTTGATCTCCGCGACCTTCCACGCCTCCATGCGCGTCAGCGGGGCCAGTTCGAGCTCCCACTGGCGATCGGTGCGGCGAGGCACGACCGCCCGCGCGAGCAAGCCTGGCCCGTCGACCGGGGCGCTCTGCCCCGGCAGCGCCCGCTTCGCCAGGTCGGCCGGCACCTTGAGCCCCGACGGGACGTCGAGCAACAGTGCCGCATGCGGGTTCTGCCACCGCACCCGCGCCACCGTCCCTTCGAGATAGATCGGACGGTCCTGGTCGAAGCTGCTCCAGCCATGGTGCGCCCAGGCGACGGGGGTGGCCAGCGGCAAGGACGCGGCGGCGATGACGATATGGCGACGTTTCATCGGCAAAGCTCCTCTTCAGTAGGCGATCCAGCGGCCACAGAACACGACGGCCAGCCAGATCGCAGTAGATAACAACATCTGTACCCGCGCCATCGCATCGAGTTTGCGCAGCGAGCCGCGCAGATGGAACCACCCCGCGTTGAAGCCGGCGGCCACCAGCAGGCCCATCTTGACCAGGAAAGTCTGGTTCGCCAGGAGTTCCGCCGGCTGGGTGGCGAACATCAGCGAACCGCTGGCCGCCGCGAGTGCGAAGCCGCCGGCGGCGATCGAGAGCGACAACCTGGCCATGGCCGCCACTGGCAGGACGGCAGCGCGCCCGAACACCCGCATCTCGAGCGCCACCAGATTGCCGAGCAGCAGCGCGATGCCGACGATGTGGACCACCTCCAGCGCCGGATAGAGCCAGGCGTGCGAGCGCAGAGCCTCGAACATGCGCTCAGGCGCCGCCAGCCTGGGTGGCCATCAATTCCAGCACCAGCGCGATGCGCGCCTTCGCCGGCGTCAGTGCGCTGGCGTCGCGCAGCGGCGCACCCGGCGTGGGAAGAATGCGCCCCTGAGGGCAACGCGTGGCGCGCACGACCGCAATGCCCGCCGACTGCGCCCGCAGCGCGGCCGCTTCCAGCGCCTCATGCAGGGTGCCGTTGCCAGTCGCCGCGAGCACCAGGCCCTGCACCGGCTCCGCAGTGCCTGCTTGCCGCTCCAGGACCAGCGCGTCGATGATGCTGCCGCGCGCTTCCGCGTGGCTCACCAGGATCTCCACCCGCGGCCAGCGGGTGGCCTGCCGCATAAGGTCGAAACACAGGCGTGCCGGCTCCGGCGACGAGGCGGGCCAGTTCCTGAGCTCGCGCAAGCCGCCCTCTTCCACATAGGCCACCGGCCCCGCATCGCCGGAACCGAAGGCGTCGACCCGGTAGGTGTGTACCTTCTGCACATCGAAGGCGCTGTGCACCGTGCCCGCGCACACCGCCACCACGCCCCTTGCACCAGGGCTCGCTGCCACCGCGACGGCATCGCGCAGGTTCTGCGGGCCGTCGGGCGTCAGCGCGGTCGCCGGCCGCATGGCGCTGGTCAGTACCACCGGCTTGGACGGCGCCAACACCGACTGAAGGAAGAATGCGGTTTCCTCCAAGGTATCGGTGCCGTGGGTGATGACCACGCCTGCCACGTCGGGCTGTGCCAGCCAATGAGCACAGCGCTCGGCCACGCTGCGCCAGATCGCGTAGCCCATGTCCTTGCTGTCGACCTGCGCCACCTGCTCGGTCTGCAGCACGATGCCCGCGGGCGCCGCAATGCCCTCGAGCAGTTCGGTCACCCCCACTTGGGCGGCGGTGTAGCCGACGTTGTCGGCCGCCGAACCCGAGCGGCCCGCGATGGTGCCGCCCGTGCCCAGGACGACCACACGACGCCTGCCTTCGCTGATGTTGTCGGCCATGACTTGCCAAAGCTCCGGAAACTGGTTAAAAATACAGGTACTGGATATTCAGCCAGTGCCGCAAGGAGTCGTCAATGCAGTTCGCCGCCAAGCTTACCGCCCGCCAGCAACAGATTCTGGACCTCATCCAGAGCGCCATCGCACGCACTGGCGCGCCGCCCACCCGTGCCGAGATCGCCGCCGAGCTGGGCTTCAAGTCCGCCAATGCGGCCGAGGAGCATCTGCAGGCCTTGGCGCGCAAGGGCGTCATCGAGCTCGTGAGCGGCACCTCGCGTGGCATCCGGCTCAAGGGCGATGCGCTGCGCTCGCTGAACGAATCGCGCAACAACCAGTTCTCGCTCTCACTGCCCGGCATGGCCCAGCTCGCGCTGCCGTTGATCGGGCGCGTCGCCGCCGGTTCCCCCATCCTGGCGCAGGAGCACGTGGACCAGACCTACTATGTGGAGAACACGCTGTTCCAGCGGCAACCCGACTACTTGCTCAAGGTGCGCGGCATGTCCATGCGCGATGCCGGCATCATGGACGGCGATCTGCTCGCCGTGCAGGCCACCAAGGAGGCCCGCAACGGCCAGATCGTCGTGGCCCGACTGGGCGACGAGGTCACAGTCAAGCGCCTCAAGCGCAACAAGCAAGTCATCGAACTGCACGCCGAGAACCCCGACTATCCCACCATCATCGTGCAGCCGGGCGAGCCCTTCGAGATCGAGGGCCTCGCCGTCGGCCTGATCCGCAACACGATGCTGATGTAGCCGCACAAGGCGGCAATGAGCGAACCCGCTCATGCTGCCCCAGCGGCTGCGACAGGTGGCGGGCGTATGGCCAAGGGCCATCACCCTGTCGCGGCCGGCGAAAGCAATCCTGCCTGTGTTCAATCTCTGACCTTCATGGAGTTCACATGGGAATCGCTCTGCTCAGCTTCGTCGACCTGTTCATGCCCCTTCAATCGCTGGCCAGCCGCTGGATACCGTCGCGCCGCCGAAGCGCCTCCGGCCTCCGTTACGTCGGCATCCGCCCCAGTTGCGCCGTGCGTCCCGCCGCGCCGGCATCCCGCCTGTCGGCACCGCCCCGCCCGCTGCGCGTGGTGCGCACGGTCGATGCGCAACACAAGGGGCCAAGCACCGGCCGAGTCGTGATCTCCGGCCGCATGGCGGACGTCTGCGCCGAACTCGACCGGCTGGCCGCCCTCGAAGCGGCAGGCGCCGCACCCTCGCCCGGCCATCTGCATTGACGACCGCGGCGCCCTGGGTCCGGGCGCGCTGAGCGCCCGTCGCGCGGAGCATGTCCCAGGAGCGCCCTGCGCTTCTGGCGCATGGCGCACAGGCCCCCTGATAGTGCGAGGCACAATGGCACGCCATGAACATCGTGATCCTCGACGACTATCAGGACGCAGTGCGCAAACTGCGCTGTGCCTCCAAGCTCGACGCGTATGCCGCCAAGGTCTACACCAACACGGTCAAGGGCATCGGACAGCTCTCGGTGAGGCTCAAGGATGCCGACGTGATCGTGCTGATCCGCGAACGCACCCAGATCTCGCGCCAGCTGATCGAGAAGCTGCCCAAGCTCAAGCTGATCTCGCAAACCGGGCGGGCCGGCCCCCACATCGACGTCAATGCATGCACCGAGCATGGCGTTGCAGTCGCCGAAGGCTCGGGCTCGCCGCTGGCGCCGGCCGAGCTCACCTGGGCGCTCATCATGGCGGCGATGCGCCGCCTGCCGCAGTACATCAGCAACCTCAAGCATGGCGCCTGGCAGCAATCGGGACTCAAGTCCGCCTCCATGCCGCCCAACTTCGGACTGGGCTCGGTGCTCAAGGGCAAGACGCTGTGCATCTGGGGCTACGGCCGCATCGGGCAATTGGTGGCGCGCTATGGCCAGGCCTTCGGCATGCAGGTGGTGATCTGGGGGCGCGAAGAGAGCTGCGCCCGCGCCCGCTCCGACGGCTTTCAGGTGGCGCCGAACCGCGAGGCCTTCTTCGCCGCGGCCGACGTGCTGTCGATCCACCTGCGGCTCACGGAAGAGACGCGAGGCCTGGTCACGCTCGAGGACCTCTCGCGCATGAAACCCACCGCCCTCTTCGTCAACACCTCGCGCGCGGAACTTGTGGAACAGGATGCGCTGCTCGCCGCGCTCAATCGCGGGCGGCCCGGGCTGGCAGCGATCGACGTCTTCGAGAGCGAGCCGCCGCTGCAAGGCCACGCGCTGCTGCGACTGGAGAACTGCATCTGCACGCCGCACATCGGCTACGTCGAGCAGGACAGTTACGAGATGTATTTCGGCCAAGCTTTCGACAACGTCGTCAGCTTCATCAAGGGCAACCCGACCAACATCGTCAATCCGGGCGCGCTGCAGGTGCGACGTTGAAGCGCGCCGCCCTGCCGGCGTCCCTCTGGGCCTTGCTGGCAGGCAACTTCGTGATCGGCACCGGGGTCATGGTGGTGCCCGGCACGCTCAACGAGCTCAGCAATTCCTTGCAGGTCAGCGCGGCCACGGCGGGCCAGCTGATCACCGCCGCGGCGGCGGTGGTGTGCTTCGGCGCACCCTTGCTGGCCGCCGTGGTCGCGGGCTGGGATCGGCGGCTGCTGCTGGCCTGCACCATGCTGTGGTACGCAGCCGGCCACCTCGTCGCGACGCTGATGCCCAGCTTTGGCGGGCTGCTGGCCGTGCGCATGCTGACCGTCATCTCGCCCGCGATCTTCACGCCCCAGGCGGCGGCCTGCGTCGGCCTGCTGGTGCCGCTGGAGCAGCGGGGCCGCGCCGTGACCTTCGTCTTCCTCGGCTGGTCCATGGCCTCGGTGCTCGGCCTGCCGCTGGGCGCGTTGATCGGCGGCCATTTCGGCTGGCGCACGGCCTTCGCCGCAATCGCCGCGCTGTCGCTGCTGAGTGCGGCCTGGCTCTGGCACCAGTTGCCGCGCGGCATCCGTCCGCCGGCATTGACGCGCGCTGCCTGGGCGCAGGTGCTCAAGAGCCCGCTGCTGATGGGGGTGGTCGCGGTCACCGCGCTGCAGGGCTCGGGCCAGTTCGTCCTGTTCAGCTACTTCGCGCCGGTGCTGCGGGAGACCGTCGGCGCCGACGCCACGGCGCTCGGCCTCGTGTGGGGCTGGTTCGGCGTGTGCGGCCTGCTCGGCAATATGCTCGTGAGCCGGACCATCGATCGCGTGGGGGCTCCGCGCATGGTGCTCGTCACCACCACGCTGATCGCACTGAGTCTGCTCCTGTGGCCACTGGGCGTCACACTCGCCGGGCTGGCGCTCATCCTGGTTCCGTGGGGCCTGGGCTGCTTCGCCACGAACTCGGCCCAGCAGGCACGGCTGGTGTCGATGGCGCCCGCGCTCGCGCCCGGCTCCGTGGCGCTGAACAGCTCCGGGATCTACGTGGGTCAGGCCGTGGGTGCCGCGGCTGGTGGCTGGCTGCTGGCGCACGATGCCATTGCCTGGATGAGCTGGGCCGGCTTCGCGATGCTGGTGTGCGCGCTGTTGCTGAGCCTGGCCGTCGACCGGGCCCAGACCCGCGCCACGGCCTTCAGCGCTTGACCGGCCTGGGCGCGATTTCGGCTTCGGTGTCCGGATCGAAGAGTTCGAAATCGATCACATGCGGGTCGGCGGATGGCGTCGGCGCCGGCGTCGGTGTCTCCAAAGGGGCCCGCATGGTTTCGAAGGCCGTCTTGTCGAACTCGGCCAGGTCCAGGCTGGCGTCGGGCTGAACGGCGCGCCTCGACTCGCGCTCCGGTGCATCCGGTACCGGGATGGGGGCGTCGGGCACCAGCACGGTCTCGTGCCCCAGCGTGTCGTCGATCGCACCGTAGATCGAGGCCGGCAGGACCGGCCCGTCCTCGACGGGCTCGGGCTGCCTCCGCGCTTCGAGAGGCGCGGGCGTCGTGGCCAGCTGCTCGTGGCCGAAGGTGTCGACGAAGGCAGGCTGCGTCACCGGCGCGGGCGGCGCACTGCCCGGGTCGATCACCTCCTTGGCGACCGAGTAGAGCAGCAGCAATTCCTGGTAGGCGGCGAGGTCGAAGGCCTCATCCTCACTCGCGCCGGGCTTGCGGAAGATCAGTTCCTCGATCAGCGCCAGGGTGCCCGGCGCCGGCCATTGCGATTCGATGCGCGCCAGCGTGCTGCGGTAGTGCTCGAGGCCCTTGCCGGTCTCGTTGAAATTCTCGAAACCCGGGACATCGGCATTGAAGGCCCGCTCGAATTCTTCCGCCAAGCGCGCATAGTCATCCTTGCGGTCCAGCGAGTGGTAGATGCGCAGCAGGTCCAGATAAGCCAGGGCGCTGGTACCGGGGTTGGTAGCAATGTGTTCGCGCAGCACCGTGATCGCCTGGTCGTGCTGGCCCAGAGAGAGGAAGAAGTCGGACTGCTGCTGGACGTCGAACAGCTCTTCGGTGTTGACCGGCCGGGATGGCGTGCTGTCCACCGCGCGGGGATGGGGCTGCGAATCGCCGAAGCCGCTATTGTCCTCGGGCTCCAGGCCCGCAAACGTGGCCGTGCCAAAGCTGGTGGCGTTCGCGCTGCGCCGCCGGCCGGAGGGCCCGACGGCTTCGCCGTCGTCGAGCAATTCGCCCAACGCGCTGGGTTGCGTGGGACCCGCGTCGCGCTTGGAGGCCGGCTCGCGCCACCAGGCCGGTTCGGCCCGGCGCGCGATCTGGCGCCACAGCAGCAGGATGGCGATCAGCGCGAGCAACAGCAGGCCGATCAGGGCATAGACCAGCGGATTTCGGTAGCGGTCCTCCCGCGCCTGCGCGAGCTCGGTGCGCAGCTCGAGCAGAGCGCGCTGGTTTTGCGCCGTCTGCTCGCGCAGCGCTGCCAGCGTGGCCTCCAGCGTCTGCATGCGCTGGGCCTCGCGCTGCGCCGCCTCGGGCTCGCCGTTGAGGGCACGCCATTCCGCAGCGGCGGCGCTGCGGCGCGCCAGGTCCTCGACCGCGGGTAGCGTCAGCTGTGGCGTGGTCTTGAGGCCCGGGGCTGCGGTCGGAACTGGCTCGATCGCCTCGAGCTGCAGGCGCGATCCGCCAGGCGCGGCGGCGCGTGCCGGGGCCGGCGCGGCTGGCGCGGTGGCCGGGCGCGGCGTGGCGGCACGCGGGGCTGCGGGGGGCCGGGGCTGCGCTGCGGCGGCTCTGCGCGGCTGCGCCGCGGCGCTTCGGCGCGGCGGCTGCGCTCCGCCGTCCTGGCTGCCTGCGGCGGGACCGGCAGCAACGGCGTTGCGTCGCACCGGTGCCGCGCCCTCGGAACCGGAAGAGGAGCCTGCTCCCCCCACGGGCGAAGGCGCGCGCTGCGGTGCGCGCACCGCGGCCGGCGTCTCGGCCGCGGGCCGCGGGCCCGACATGGCGACGGTGGGCAGGGAGGACTCCGTGGGCACATCGGCCAGCAGCACGTAGCTGCGCGTGGAGCGCGTTTCGCAACCCGCCCGCACGCTCACGTTGACCACGGGCTCCTCGATCGCGACAGTCGAGCGGATGCGCATGCGCGAACTGGCGGCGCTGGGCCCGGGCTCGAGCGATATCGTCACGCTCCGGTCCGGGATGCGCAGATCGCCCTGTACCACCTCGGCTTCCAGGCACAAGTCGCCCCCGGTTTCGGCATCGTTCAGCGAAAGCGGAACCACGACATCCAGGGGCTTGCCGATCCAGACGGCCCCTTGGGGCCGCCCGATCGTCAAGCCAAACGATTCAAGTGCGAACCCGAGTAGAAACAGGGCCGCAGCCAAACGTGGTGGTTGCAAAATGAATAAAGCCGAAAAAGCTAATCGAAAGTAGACACATTCTGGCATGCACGCCCGCAATGCCAGATTTAGCGAGAGACAATTATCAAATGACTGTGCAGTTTTCCAACGTAGGGATCATCGGAGCTGGCGCGATGGGGCGAGGCATCGCCCAGATCGCCGCCCAGGCCGGCAGCCAGGTGCTGCTGCTCGACAGCTTCGAAGGCGCCGCTGCCCGCGGCCGCCACGCCATCCTGGCCCAGTGGCAGAAATTGCATGAGAAGGGCAAGCTGGACGAGGCGCAGCGCGATGCGTTGTCGGCGCGCGTACGTGCCGTCGATTCGATGCAGGCGCTCGCCGGGTGCGACTTGGTGATCGAGGCCGTGGTCGAGGACCTCGAGGTCAAGCGCCAGCTGTTTCGGGAACTCGAAGC
Organism: Variovorax sp. RA8; assembly: GCF_901827175.1. NCBI lineage: Bacteria > Pseudomonadati > Pseudomonadota > Betaproteobacteria > Burkholderiales > Comamonadaceae > Variovorax > Variovorax sp. RA8. The sequence goes on from NZ_LR594662.1 coordinate 3,852,706, forward strand.
GGTGGTGGCGCCCTCGGCCGCCCTGGCGACCAACACTTCCTCGCTCTCCGTCACGGCCATCGCCGCCGCGATGGCACGGCCACAGCGCATGGCGGGCTTCCACTTCTTCAACCCCGTGCCCCTGATGAAGGTGGTCGAGGTGGTGGCCGGCTTCAAGACCGAGCCCGAGCTTTGCCGGCAACTCGCCGGCTATGCCGCGCAGATGGGCCACACCGCGGTGCAGGCCAAGGACACGCCCGGCTTCATCGTCAACCACGCGGGGCGCGGCTATGGCACCGAAGCGTTGCGGATCGCCGGCGAGGGCGTGGCTGACTTCGCGACCATCGACCGCATCCTCAAGGACCAGGCGGGTTTCCGCCTCGGCCCCTTCGAGTTGCTGGACCTCACGGCGCTCGACGTCTCCCACCCGGTAATGGAGTCGATCTACCGCCAGTACTACGAGGAACCGCGCTTCCGGCCGAGCGTGATCACCGCGCAACGGCTCGCGGCCGGTGCGCTCGGGCGCAAGACGGGAGAAGGTTTCTACCGCTATATCGACGGCGTCGCGCAGCAGGCGCCCGAACCGCCCGCGCCGGCGCTCGAAGGCTACCCGGCCGTCTGGGTCTCCCCGCGCGCGGCACGGCGGCCGGAGCTGCTGAAACTGGTGCACACGCTGGGCGCCCAGCTGGAGACCGGGGCTACGCCCTCCTCCGCTGCGCTGATTCTCGTCGCACCTCTGGGCTTCGACGTCACCACGGTGGCCGCGGTCGAGCGGCTCGATGCCACGCGCACGGTCGGCATCGACCTGACGGTGGACGACGCCGCCACGAAGCGCCGCGTGCTCGCCACCAATCCTGCAACGCGGCACGACGTGCGCGAGACCGCCCATGCCTTGTTCGCACGCGACGGCAAGGCCGTGAGCGTGATCCGCGACAGCGGCGGTTTCGTCACCCAGCGCGTGATCGGCACCATCGTGAACATCGCGGCCGACATGTGCCAGCAGCAGGTCTGCTCGCCTGCCGATCTCGACGTGGCCGTGAAGCTGGGCCTCGGCTATCCGCAGGGCCCGCTGGCAATGGGTGACCTGTATGGCCCGACCAACGTGCTCGAAGTCCTGTTCAACCTGCAGACCGTGTACGGCGATCCGCGCTACCGCCCCAGCCCCTGGCTGCGACGCCGCGGCGCGCTGGGCCTGAGCCTCACCCATCCCGAAGCGTAGGAGACAAGCATCGAATGAGCGCAGAACTGAAAAGCACGAGCGAAGGCCGCACCATGGTGCTCACGCTCTCCAACCCCTCGCAGCGCAACGCGCTCGGCCCCGAGATGTACGCCGCGGGCATCGAGGCGCTCAACGGCGCCGAGAACAGCGACGAGGTGCGCAGCGTGGTGCTGGTGGGCGAAGGCGCATGGTTCTGCGCCGGGGGGTCGCTGCAGCGCCTGTCGGCCAACCGCGAGCGCGAGCCCGCGGTGCAGGCCGAGAGCATCGAGGCGCTGCACAACTGGATCGACTCGATCCGCACCTTCCCCAAGCCGGTGATCGCGGCCGTCGAGGGCGCCGCCGCGGGCGCCGGCTTCTCGCTCGCCGTGGCCTGCGACTTCATCGTCGCGGCGCGCGATGCGGTGTTCGCGGCCTCCTACAGCAGCGTGGCGCTGTCGCCGGACGGCGGCCTGAGCTGGCACCTGGCGCAGTCCCTGCCGAGCCAGATCGCAAGCGAATGGCTGATGCTGGGCGGCCGCATCGACGCAGCGCGCCTGCACGCGCTCGGTCTGGTCAACGAGGTGACCGAGAGCGGCCAAGCCCTGTCGGCGGCGCTTGCCCTCGCCAACCGCCTCAATGCGCGTGCGCCCAACTCGCTGGCCAGCATCAAGGAGCTCCTCGGCGAGGCGCGCGGCGCCACGCTGGCCGCGCAGCTGTCGCAGGAGCGCGATCACTTCGTGCGAAACCTCCACCATCCCAACGCCGGCATCGGCATTGCCGCCTTTCTCGCCAAAGAGACGCCGCGCTACGAGTAACGGCGCGTCGCTCGGGCGACAAGCCCGGGCATTCAAGTCACGCACAGGACAGTTCATGGACGAGCCCATTCTTACCATCGAAGAACGAGAGGCGATCAATGGTGGTCGCTGGTTCTCTTCTCTTTCCCCCTCCCTGCGTCACGACATTCTTCGATGCACCTTCGTCAAGCGCTACAAGGACGGCGACCTGATCTGCGCGCGCGGCGATCCGCCCGAGCAGTGGATCGCCTGCGCCAAGGGCGCGGTGCGCGTGAGCTCGACCGCAGTGTCGGGCAAGCAAGTGACGCTGACCTACGTGGAACCCGGCATCTGGTTCGGCGACGTCGCAATATTCGACGGGGACCGGCGCACGCACGATGCCTATGCGCACGGCGACACCACGATCGTGTGCGTTGCGCGTGCCGATTTCCAGAAGATCCTCGCCAGCCACATCGAGCTCTACGAAGCGCTGATGCGGCTGCAGGCGCGGCGCATCCGGCAACTGTTCGGCCTGGTCGAGGACCTCAACACGCTGCCGTTGCGCGCCCGCCTCGCCAAGCAGCTCATCCACCTGGTGCGCAGCTATGGGGTGCCCAACCTCGCGGACGGCAGCCAGATGCGAATCGGCCTGCACCTGGCGCAGGAGGAGCTGGCGCAGCTGCTGGGCGCCTCGCGCCAGCGCGTGAACCAGGAGCTCAAGGCGATGGAGCGCGAGCAGGCGATCCGCATCGAGCCCGGCGGCCTGGTGGTGCTGGACCGCGCGGCACTCATGCGCATCTCGGAAGCCGACGACCAATAACAGCGGAACCCAGAGACATGACCCAGGACTTCGACAACTTCGTCGGCACCCGCGCCGTTTCCAAGCAGCACGTCTTCGACATCGATGCGCTGACCGCCTGGCTGGAGACGAAGCTCGACGGCTTCAAGGGCCCGCTCACGGTCGAGATGTTCAAGGGTGGGCAGTCCAACCCGACCTACAAGCTCAGCACACCCACGCGGAGCTACGTGATGCGCGCCAAGCCGGGCCCGGTCGCCAAGCTGCTGCCCTCGGCGCATGCGATCGAGCGCGAGTTCAAGGTCATGAGCGGCCTGGCAGGCACCGACGTGCCGGTACCTCGCATGTATTGCCTGTGCGAGGACGAGAGCATCATCGGCCGCGCCTTCTACCTGATGGAGTTCATGGAAGGCCGGGTGCTGTGGGACCAGTCCCTCCCGGGCATGAGCAATGCGGAGCGCACGGCCATCTACGACGAGATGAACCGCGTCATCGCCGCGTTGCACACCGTGAAGTTCGCCGAGCGCGGCCTGGCTGACTACGGCAAGCCGGGCAACTACTTCGAGCGCCAGATCGGCCGCTGGAGCAGGCAGTACGTGGCCTCAATCACCCAGCCCATCCCCGAGATGGACCGGCTGATGGAATGGTTGCCGCTCCACATGCCCGAGAGCGCGCGCGACGAGAAGATGATCTCCGTCGTGCACGGCGATTACCGGCTCGACAACCTCATGTTCCACGGCACCGAGCCGCGCGCCATCGCCGTGCTCGACTGGGAGCTGTCCACGCTGGGCCATCCGCTGGCCGACTTCAGCTATCACTGCATGTCCTGGCACATCGCGCCGGGCTCCTTCCGCGGCATCGGCGGCCTGGACCTGAAAAGCCTGGGCATCCCGACCGAGAGCGAGTACATCCGCAAGTACTGCGAGCGCACCGGGCTCACCACACCCGAGGCGCTGGCGCCCGACTGGAATTTCTACCAGGCCTACAACCTGTTCCGCATGGCGGCGATCCTGCAGGGCATCGCCAAGCGCGTCGAAGCGGGCACCGCATCGAGCGAACAGGCCGTGGCCTCGGGCCGCGGCGCGCGGCCGATGGCCGAGATGGCCTGGCAGTTCGCGCAGCGGGCCTGACCCGGCCCCCGCCCTCACCTTATCCCACAGGAGACCCCATGGATTTCGATTACTCGGCCAAGACCAAAGACTTGCAGAAGCGCGTCACCGCCTTCATGGAAGACCACATCTATCCCGCCGAGGCCGACTACACGGCAGAGCTGGCCGCCAACACCGCGGCGGGCAAGCGCTGGACCGCACTCAACACGGTCGAGAAGCTCAAGCAGAAAGCCAAGGCGCAGGGCCTGTGGAACCTGTTCCTGCCGGTCGACAGCGCCCAGGTCTCCGGCTACAAGGGCGCGGGCCTCACCAACCAGGAATACGCGCCGCTCGCCGAGATCATGGGCCGCGTGCCATGGGCCAGCGAGGCCTTCAATTGTTCGGCGCCGGACACCGGCAACATGGAAACTATCGCGCGCTACGGCTCCGACGACATCAGGGCGCGCTGGCTCAAGCCGCTGCTGGAAGGCGAGATCCGTTCCGCCTTCGCGATGACCGAGCCGGAGGTCGCTTCGAGCGACGCGACCAACATCTCGACGCGCATCGAGCGCCAGGGCGACGAATACGTGATCAACGGCCACAAGTGGTGGATCTCCGGCGCGGCCGACCCGCGCTGCAGGGTGTTCATCACCATGGGCAAGACCGATGCCGATGCGCCGCGCCACTCCCAGCAGAGCATGGTGGTGGTGCCCGCCGATGCCAAGGGCATCCGCATCGTGCGCCCGCTCAACGTGATGGGCTACGACGACGCGCCGCACGGCCATGTCGAGATGTACTTCGAGAACGTGCGCGTGCCGGTGGACAACATCCTGCTCGGCGAAGGCCGCGGCTTCGAGATCGCCCAGGGCCGCCTCGGGCCGGGACGCATCCACCACTGCATGCGCCTGATCGGCCTGGCCGAACGTGCGCTCGAGCTGATGTGCAAGCGCGCCTCCTCGCGCGTGGCCTTCGGCAAGACCGTGGCGTCGCAGACCGTGACACAGGAGCGCATCGCCGAGGCACGCTGCAAGATCGACATGGCGCGCCTGCTCACGCTCAAGGCGGCCTGGCTGATGGACGTGGCGGGCAACAAGGTGGCCAAGACCGAGATCGCAATGATCAAGGTGGTGGCGCCCAACATGGCCTGCCAGGTGATCGACTGGGCCATGCAGGTGCACGGCGGCGGCGGCATGTGCGACGACTTCCCGCTCGCCTATGCCTATGCCGGCGCCCGCACGCTGCGCTTCGCCGACGGCCCGGACGAGGTGCACCGCAATGCAATCGCCAAGTGGGAGCTGGGCAAGTACGCCGCCGCAAAGGGCAATGACGAAATGCCCGTAACCCGCTTCTGACTGAAGCCAGGAACACCGCGGAACCGGCTTTGCCGGGCCGCTGTGTCATGAAGTGAGCCAACCTGGGGTGGTCAGTTCACAGCTTCTTTTGCAGGAACATGGCCTCGCCGAAGGCCGGGTCGAGCTGGTAGTTGGCAAAGCCTTCGCGTACGTAAGCGCGCAGCGCGCTGTGGTTGGCCGACAGCACCTCCAGCGTGAGCTTGCAGGCGCCGCGCGCACGGGCCTCCTGCTCCACGCACGCCAGCATGCGCTGGGTGATGCGCTGGCCGCGATGCGTGGACAGCACGACCACGTCGTGCACGTTCACCAGCGGCTTGCAGGCGAAGGTGGAGAAGCCTTCGATGCAATTGACGAGGCCGACGGCCTGCTCGCCGTCGTAGGCCAGCACGCTGAAGGCCTGCGGCCGCGCGGCCAGCGCCCCGGGCAAGCCAGCAAGCACCGCCGGCGCCAACGGCGTTCCGCCGCCGGCCGGATCGCGCGCGTAGCTGTCCAGCAGCTCGATCAGCGCACGCGCATGCACCGGATTGCGGTAGTCCGCGAGCAGGACCTCGATCACGCCGCCGACCCTGCTGTCACCGCCGCAGCCAGGCGCTTCGCGCAGGCTTCGGCTTGCGCCGCATCGCGCGCCTCCACCATCACGCGCAGCAGCGGCTCCGTGCCGCTCGCGCGGATCAGCACGCGGCCTGCATCGCCCAGTTCGGCCTCGGTACGCCAGATCTCGGCAGCGAGTGTCTTGTTGGCCATCCACTCCTGATCGCCGGTCAAGCGCACATTGATGAGCGTCTGCGGGAACAGCGTGAGATCGGCCAGCAGCTCGCCCACCTTCTTGCCGCTGCGCTGGCAGGCCTGCAGCACCTGCAGTGCGCTCACGATGCCGTCGCCGGTGGTGTGGCGGTCCAGCGCCAGCAGATGGCCGGAGCCTTCGCCGCCCAGCAGCCAGTGGCGCTTCTCCAGCTCTTCCAGCACATAGCGGTCGCCCACGCGCGCTCGCACCAGCTCGATGCCCTGTCCGCGCAGCGCATTTTCCACGGCCTTGTTGGTCATCAGCGTGCCGACGACGCCGACCAGCTTCTCGCCGCGGGTGATGCGCTCCATCGCCATCAGGTAGAGCAGTTCGTCGCCGTTGAACAAGCGGCCGGTCGCATCGATCAACTGCAGCCGGTCGGCATCGCCGTCCAGCGCGATGCCGTAGTCGGCGCCGTGGGCCCGCACCGCGTCGATCAGCGCCTGGGGGTGCGTGGCGCCCACGTCCTTGTTGATGTTGAGGCCGTCCGGCGCACAGCCGATGCTGATCACATCCGCGCCGAGTTCGTGGAAGACGTTCGGCGCCACCTGGTAGGCCGCGCCATGCGCGCCGTCCACGACCAGCTTGAGGCCGCGCAGCGTGAGGTCATTGGCGAAGGTGCTCTTGCAGAATTCGATGTAGCGGCCCGGCGCGTCGTTGAGGCGGCGCGCCTTGCCGAGCTGGGCGGAGTCGGCCCAGGAGGGCGCCTCCTCCAGCGCGGCCTCGACCGCGAGCTCCCATTCGTCACTGAGCTTGGTGCCCTGGGCGCTGAAGAACTTGATGCCGTTGTCCGGATAGGCGTTGTGGCTGGCGCTGATCACCACCCCGAGGCTGGCGCGCTGGGCACGCGTCAGGTAGGCCACCCCGGGCGTCGGCAGCGGCCCCAGCAGCACCACGTCCACCCCAGCGGAATTGAAGCCGGACTCGAGCGCCGACTCGAGCATGTAGCCGGAGATGCGCGTGTCCTTGCCGATCAGCACCGACGGGCGCGACTCGGTCTTCTTGAGCACCCGGCCGACCGCGTGCGCGAGGCGCAGCACGAAGTCCGGCGTGATCGGCGCCTGGCCGACCGTGCCGCGGATCCCATCGGTGCCGAAGTATCGTCTTGTCATGGTTGGAACTCCTGTCCCTGTTGTTCTGATTTCATTGCCCGCCAGACGGCCAGCGCCGCCACGGTTTCGCGCACATCATGCACGCGCACGATCGCTGCCCCGCGCTCGACCGCCAGCACAGCGGCCGCGATGCTCGGCGCCACGCGCCCGGCTGCCGCCTCGATGCCGGTGACAGCGCCCAGCGAGGACTTGCGCGACCAGCCGACGAGGAGCGGCCACCCGGCGGCCAGCAATTCCTGCTGTTGGGCCAGCAGGGCGAAATTCTGCGCCACGGTCTTGCCGAAGCCGATGCCCGGGTCGAGCGTGATGCGCTCGGGCGCGACCTTCAGGGCCAGCAGCGCCCGCGCCTGTTCCTCGAGAAAGGCGCGCACGGCGGGAACGACATCGCCTTCCATCGGCGCCGCCTGCATGGTCTGCGGATCGCGATGCATGTGCATCAGGCAGATGCCGCAGCCTGGATGGGTTGCCACCGCCGCACGCGCCCCTGGCCGGCGCAGCGCCCAGATGTCGTTGACGATGTCGGCACCGAGGTCCAGCACCGCGCGCATGACTTCGGGCTTGTAGGTATCGACCGAGACCGGCACCTGCAGCTTCACCGCCTCGCGCACCACCGGCACCACGCGCGCGAGTTCCTCGTCCAGCGGCACGGCCGGACTGCCGGGCCGCGTGGACTCGCCACCGATGTCGAGGATATCGGCCCCCTCTTCCACCAGCCGGACGCAATGGCGCAGCGCCGCCTCGGTCGAGGAATGCGCACCGCCATCGGAAAAGGAATCGGGTGTGACGTTGACGATGCCCATCACGCGCGGCTGCGCGAGATCGATCTCGAAGCGGGTGGTGCGCCATCTCCTCGTCATGCAAGCCGTCCGGAAATGAAAAACGGGGCCAGAGGCCCCGTCGATCGCCCGAGCTTCATGCTCAGGCGGCAGTGGGCGCCGGGTCGGGATTCACCGTCGGCGCGCCACCGCTGCCACCGCTGCCCGAAGGCGGGGTGCGCGGCGTCCAGTCCTTGGGCGGACGTGGCTCGCGGCCGGCCATGATGTCGTCGATCTGCTCGGTGTCGATGGTTTCCCATTCGAGCAGGGCCTTGGCCATCGCGTGCATCTTGTCGCTGTTCTCCTCGATCAGGCGGCGCGCCAGGGCGTACTGCTCGTCGATGATGCGGCGGACCTCGGCGTCGACCTTCTGCATGGTCGACTCGCTCATGTTGGTGGTCTTGGTGACCGAGCGGCCGAGGAAGACTTCGCCTTCGTTCTCCGCATACACCATCGGGCCCAGTGACTCGGTCATGCCGTAGCGCATCACCATGTCGCGCGCGATCTGCGTGGCGCGCTCGAAGTCGTTGCTCGCGCCGGTGGTCATCTGGTGCATGAACACTTCTTCGGCGATACGGCCGCCGAACAGCATGCTGATCTGGTTCAGCATGTACTCGCGGTCGTAGCTGTAGCGGTCCTGCGCAGGCAGGCTCATCGTCACGCCCAGCGCACGGCCGCGCGGGATGATGGTGACCTTGTGCACCGGGTCGCACTTGGGCAGCAGCTTGCCGATGAGTGCGTGGCCGGACTCGTGGTAGGCCGTGTTGCGGCGCTCTTCCTCGGGCATCACCATGCTCTTGCGCTCGGGGCCCATGAAGATCTTGTCCTTGGCCTTCTCGAAGTCCTGCATCTCGACCACCCGCGCATTGCGGCGCGCGGCCATCAGCGCTGCCTCGTTGCACAGGTTGGCCAGGTCGGCGCCCGACATGCCCGGCGTGCCGCGCGCGATGATGCTCGGGTTCACGTCCTGGCCCAGCGGGACCTTGCGCATGTGCACGTTGAGGATCTGCTCGCGCCCGCGGATGTCGGGCAGCGTCACGTAGACCTGGCGGTCGAAGCGACCCGGGCGCAGCAGCGCGGCGTCGAGGATGTCGGGGCGGTTGGTGGCCGCGACCACGATCACGCCGAGGTTGGTCTCGAACCCGTCCATTTCGACCAGCATCTGGTTCAAGGTCTGCTCGCGCTCGTCGTTGCCGCCGCCGAGGCCCGCGCCGCGCTGGCGACCGACCGCATCGATTTCATCGATGAAGATGATGCACGGAGCATTTTTCTTGGCGTTCTCGAACATGTCGCGCACGCGGGCCGCGCCCACGCCGACGAACATCTCGACGAAGTCGGAGCCGGAAATCGAGAAGAACGGGACCTTGGCTTCGCCGGCGATGCCCTTGGCAAGCAGCGTCTTGCCGGTGCCGGGAGGGCCCACCAGCAGCAAGCCGCGCGGAATGCGGCCGCCGAGCTTCTGGAACTTGGCCGGGTCCTTCAGGAAATCGACGACTTCCTTCACTTCCTCCTTGGCTTCGTCGCAGCCCGCCACGTCGGCGAAGGTGACCTGGTTGTTGTTCTCGTCGAGCATGCGGGCCTTGCTCTTGCCGAAGCTGAAGGCACCGCCCTTGCCGCCGCCCTGCATCTGCCGCATGAAGTAGACCCAGACGCCGATCAGGAGCAGCATCGGCCCCCAGCTCACCAGCAAGGTCATGAGCAGCGAGCCCTCTTCGCGCGGCTTGACGTCGAACTTGACGTTGTTGGCGATCAGGTCGCCGACCAGGCCGCGGTCGAGGTAGGTGGCGGTCGTGCGGATCTTGCGGTCGTCGTTGGTGATCGCAACGATCTCGCTGCCGCCCTGTCCTTCCTGGATGGTGGCGCTCTTGATGCGATTGCTGCGAACCTCTTCGAGGAAGTCGGAATAACCGATGTTGCCGGCACCGGCGACACCGCGGGTGTCGAACTGCTTGAACACAGTGAACAACACCATCGCGATGACCAGCCAGACGGCGACCTTGGAAAACCACTGATTGTTCAAACGAAACTCCAGTCGAAAGCGCGTGGTACGGAAAAACAAAGAACGCGCTAGGGCACGCAATTGGCGCTCATTTTAGGCTTTTCAAGGTGCGAAATGCCGGATTTTCCCTATAGCAGCCATAGGACGCGCACGGGTTTGAGCCTGAATGCCCACCGCCCGCCGCGTTTCAATTCGTATCTACGGACTTGATCCCGATACCAACCATGAAGGTTTCGGCGGATTTGTCGCGCGAGGCTTTGGGCTTGATGGGTTTCACGACCCGAAAATTTGCCTTGAACAGCCGGGTCAGCTCCGCGTAGCCGCTGCCGTGGAAAAGCTTGGCAACCAGCGCGCCTTCGGGCTTCATGTGGTGGCGAGCGAAGTCGATGGCAAGCTCGATCAGATGGCTAATGCGCGCGGCGTCCGCCGACGCGATGCCGGACAGGTTGGGCGCCATGTCCGATACGACCACATCGGCCCGGCGGCCCGCCATGGCCTCCTCGAGCCGCGCCAGCACCTCGGCCTCGCGGAAGTCGCCCTGCAGGAAGGTCACGCCCTCGATCGGTTCCATCGGAAGGATGTCGAGCGCGATGATGGTCCCCTCCAGCTGCCCCGCCGCTGCACCGCCCGGCGATAGCTTGCGGCGCGCGTACTGGCTCCAGGCGCCCGGTGTCGAACCCAGGTCCACCACCAACTGGCCCGGGCGGATCAGGCCGAGCGCCTCGTCGATCTCCTTGAGCTTGTAGGCCGCGCGCGCCCGGTAGCCCTCTTTCGTGGCCAACTTGACGTAGGGATCGTTCACATGGTCGTGCAGCCACGCACGATTGACCTTGCTGCTCTTGGGTTTGGGGTTCATCGACACTCGATAATACGGGGATGCCCGCCATTCAACTGACCCCTGCCCAGCGCAAGGTACATCGCGCAGAAGCGCACCATCTGGACCCGATCGTCATGGTCGGCAACGACGGGCTGACACCCGCCGTCAAGAAGGAGGCCGACGCTGCGCTCAAGGCCCACGGCCTGATCAAGGTTCGCGTCTTCTCCGACGATCGTCCGGCGCGCGAGGCCATCCTGCAGGCCCTGGCCGAGGACTTGAACGCCGCGCCAATCCAGCACATCGGCAAGCTGCTGGTCCTCTGGCGCCCCATGCCCGAGAAGGCGCGCACGACGGACGAGGACCGCATGCCCGGTCCGCGCGACGTCAAGGTCATCAAGTACAGCAAGCGCGGCGGCCAGCGGCCCGAGATCAAGACCCTGCAGGTGCTCGGCAACCAGCGGCTCACCCCCGGCGGCAACATCAAGCGCGCCAAGGCGAAGAAAAGCCTGTCCGTCAAGAAGCGCCGCCAGGCGGATTGAAGGATGCCGAGCCACGAAGGGGCGGCCCTCCCCCAGCGCCACATCCTCTGCATGAAATGGGGCACCAAATACGGCCCCGACTACGTCAATCGCCTCTATGCGATGGTGCGCCGGCACCTGTCGGGCGAGTTCAATTTCGTCTGCCTGACCGACGACCCGAAGGGCATCCGCAGCGAGGTGCAGTGCCTTCCGATCCCTCCGCTGGACCTGGCGCTGGCGCCGGGCCAGGCGGACCGCGCCTGGAAGAAGCTGACCACCTTCGAGGAGAACCTCTACGGCCTGCGCGGCCGGGCGCTGTTCATCGACCTCGACGTGGTCATCGTCGGCAACCTCGATGCCTTCTTCGAGTATCCAGGCGAGTTCCTCATCATCCATGACTACGCCCGCCCCTGGCGCCGACGGCGCATCACGGGCAATTCTTCGGTCTACCGCTTCGAGATCGGCGCACATCCGGACGTGCTGGCGCATTTCCGCGAGAACATGGACGCGGTGCAGGCCAGGTACCGGAACGAGCAGACCTACCTGTCGGCCTTCATGCACCGCAAGGGCACGCTGGCCTACTGGCCGCCCGAATGGTGCCCAAGCTTCAAGTACCACGGCATCCCGGCCTGGCCCACCAACTACTGGCGCGAGCCCTTCGTGCCGGAAGGGGCGCGCATCATGGTCTTCCACGGGGAATGCAATCCGCCCGATGCCCTGGCGGGGCGCCGCAACCGGCGCTTCCGCTTCATCCGGCCGGCGCGCTGGATTACGCAGTTCTGGAACGCCTAGGCTTCGCTGCGCCCCAGGCGCCAGAGCAGCACGCCGGTGCATAGCCACTGGCCCAGATACATGGCACTGCCGAGTGAGTGCCAGAGCCGTAGGTTCTCGCGTGCCAGGATGCGCGGCGCGACCGCGTATTCCTGGAGCAGGGCCAGCAGGAGGGCCGCGAGGATCCAGGCCACCGCGACCCGCGAGGGCTGGTCGACCCGGTCCGCGGCGTTCGACCTGAAGTAGGTCAGCAAGACCAAGCCGCAGGCCACGGCCACCCAGCTCTGGGCCGAGAACAGCCGCCCCGCAAAGTTGCCGGCCAGGGTGGGGTTGCCGAGCTGAGCGAAGAGCATCGGCACGACCAGGAAGCCGATGGTCGTCAGGCTGCCCCACCAGAGGGCCGCCACCAGCAGCGCGATGCGGTCTTTCACCACGCGGGCGTCAGAGGTAGCTGACGCCCACGATCTCGTAACGCTTCACGCCGCCCGGGGCCTGTACCTCGGCGGTGTCGCCCTCCTCCTTGCCGATCAGCGCGCGCGCGATCGGGCTGGAGACGTTGATCAGGCCGAGCTTCAGGTCGGCCTCGTCCTCGCCGACGATCTGGTACTTGAGCGCCTCGCCGGTGTGCTCGTCCTCGAGCTCCACCGTCGAGCCGAAGACGACCTTGCCGCCTGCGTCGAGCTCGGACGGATCGATGATCTGCGCGTTCGAGAGCATGCCCTCGATCTGCTTGATGCGGCCTTCGATCCAGCCTTGGCGCTCCTTGGCCGCGTCGTAGTCCGCGTTCTCGCTGAGATCGCCCTGGGCGCGCGCCTCGGCGATCGCGGTGATGATCGAGGGTCGGTCGACGGACTTCAGGCGCTGCAGTTCGTCGCGCAGTTTCTCGGAGCCGCGCTTGGTAATCGGAATGGTATTGGCCATGTTTTGTCTCTCCAGAAAGCGAAACCGCCGAACGCTGCCGTTCGGCGGTTCATGGAAGGAAAAAGATCAGACGAGCGTGCGTCCGGTCAGCCGGCTCAGGATGGCGAGCGGGCTCGAATCTGGATTGTATTGCCTTGCGGCGGGCAAGTGCAGCGTCTGCTCCAGCATGTACTGGCCGGACATGACGGCGTGCGAGGTCTGGTCCGAAAAGCACACCCAAACCGATCCGGCCGGAAAGGGTACGGTCTCCTGCTGGGCGTTCTTCTGGTAGTCGAGGTCCGACTTCATGCCGTCGTGCAGCTGCAGCATCAGGTGGTCGTATTCGCTGCGGAAAGACTTGGTGACATGGAGGGTCTGCAGCAACCGGGCCTGCCAGCGCGAGTAAGGCCTGGCGCGCGGCAGGAAGCGCCCGGCCACCGCCTCGAAAGGCTCTCCTACCCGCCAGACGCGTGGCGCGCCGTCGGGGTTCACATTGGTGAAGACGCGCAGGATGCGCTCGCCGTAGTTCGGACGCGAGGGAAAGGAGTCGATGTGCAGCCGGCGGTCGTCGGCGCGCCAGGACTGCAAGCGCGTCTCAACCTGCGCGGGCCGGTAGCTGGTCGGCGCCAGGCGCAGCGCGGGCGTGTAGTGCGGCAGCAGGCCGTGGATCAACTGCCGGGCCTGGGCGCGGAAGCGCCCCACCATCGCGGCGACGGCCTGCTGCCGGGCCTCGTCGCCTGCCACGCCCTTCAGGCGGCCGTTGGCGTCCAGGCTGATGTTGCGCACGTCTGGCGACAGGATCGAGGGCGTCAGCAGTTCAAGCTCGCCGGCCCGCAGCTCGAAACCCAGCCGCGGGAAGCACAGCACCTTGCCGGCCTCGAGCGCGGTGATCCATGCCTCGTTGGGCGTGGCGCCGGTCCAGTCGGCCAGGTCGAGTTCAACCAGCTGCGTTGCCATGGCGGTTCGTTCACGCCTCCCTCAGGCCAGCGCAAGCTGCGCGTGCATCTCCTGGACCGAAATCACGTCGAGGGCCTCCATGTGGCGCATGCCTTCCACGGCCGCCTCGGCGCCGAAGATCGTGGTGAAGGTGGTCACACGAGCCAGCAGGGCCGAGGTGCGGATCTGGCGCGAATCGGTGATCGCGTTGCGGCGCTCTTCCACCGTGTTGATGACCAGGGCGATCTCGTTGTTCTTGATCATGTCCACGATGTGCGGACGGCCTTCGGTCACCTTGTTGACCGTGGCACAGGCGATGCCTGCCGCGTTGATGGCGGCGGCCGTACCCTTGGTCGCAATCAGCTCGAAGCCCAACTCGACCAGGCCGCGGGCCACCTCGACGGCGCGTGGCTTGTCGTTGTTCTTGACGGAGACAAAGACGCGTCCGGACTTCGGCAGGTGCGTGCCGGCACCCAGCTGCGACTTGACGAAAGCTTCGCCGAAGGTCTTGCCCACGCCCATCACCTCGCCGGTGGATTTCATCTCGGGGCCGAGGATGGTGTCCACGCCCGGGAACTTGACGAACGGGAACACCGCTTCCTTCACGCTGAAGTACGGCGGCGTGACCTCCTTCGTCACGCCCTGCGAGGCCAGCGACTGGCCGGCCATGCAGCGCGCCGCCACCTTGGCGAGCTGGATGCCGGTGGCCTTGCTCACGTAAGGCACGGTGCGCGAGGCGCGCGGATTCACTTCCAGCACGTAGATCACGTCCTGGCCGTCCTTCTCCTGGATCGCGAACTGCACGTTCATCAGGCCCACGACGTTGAGCGCCTGGGCCATGGCCGCGCTCTGGCGCTTGAGCTCGGCCACGGTCTCGGGCTTGAGGCTGTAGGGCGGCAGCGAGCAGGCGGAGTCGCCCGAGTGCACGCCGGCCTGTTCGATGTGCTCCATGACCCCGCCGATGAGCGTCGCGCCTTCGGCATCGCGCAGGCAGTCGACGTCGCACTCGACAGCGTCGTTGAGGAAGCGGTCCAGCAGCACCGGCGAATCGTTGCTGACCTTCACCGCCTCGCGCATGTAGCGTTCCAGGTCGCGCTGCTCGTGCACGATTTCCATCGCGCGGCCGCCCAGCACGTAGCTCGGGCGCACCACCAGGGGGTAGCCCAGTTGCTGGGCCTTCTCCAGCGCCTCGGCCTCGGTGCGCGCGGTCGCGTTCGGCGGCTGGCGCAGCTTCAGCTCGTGGAGCAGCTTCTGGAAGCGCTCGCGGTCCTCGGCCGCGTCGATCATGTCGGGGCTGGTGCCGATGATCGGCACGCCGTTGGCCTCGAGGTCGAGCGCGAGCTTCAGCGGCGTCTGGCCGCCGTACTGCACGATCACGCCGGTGGGCTTTTCCTTGTCGACGATCTCGAGCACGTCCTCGAGGGTGAGCGGCTCGAAGTAGAGCCGGTCGCTGGTGTCGTAGTCGGTCGACACGGTCTCAGGATTGCAGTTGACCATGATGGTCTCGTAGCCATCCTCGCGCATCGCGAGCGCGGCGTGCACGCAGCAGTAGTCGAACTCGATGCCCTGCCCGATGCGGTTCGGGCCGCCGCCGAGCACCATGATCTTCTTCCGGCTGCTCGGGTCGGCCTCGCACTCGTCCTCGTAGGTCGAGTACATGTAGGCGGTGTTGGTCGCGAATTCGGCCGCGCAGGTGTCCACGCGCTTGTACACCGGACGCACGCCGAGCGCGCGGCGCTTCTCGCGGATGGCGGTGTCGGTGGTCTTCAGCTGGCGCGCCAGGCGGCGGTCGGAGAAGCCCTTTTTCTTGAGCGCAAGCAGCGTGTCGCGGTCGATGTCGTCGAGCGATTTGGTTTCCAGCTCGAGCTCGATCTTCACGATCTCCTCGATCTGCACCAGGAACCATGGATCGATCTTGGTGAGCGCGTGCACCTCGTCGACGGACAGGCCCATGGCGAAGGCATCGCCCACGTACCAGATGCGGTCGGGGCCGGGCTCGCCGAGCTCCTTCTCGAGTACCTCGCGATCCTGCGTCTTCTCGTTGAGGCCATCCACGCCGACCTCGAGTCCGCGCAGCGCCTTCTGAAACGATTCCTGGAACGTGCGGCCCATGGCCATCACCTCGCCCACCGACTTCATCTGCGTGGTCAGGCGCGAATCGGCCTGAGGGAACTTCTCGAAGGCAAAGCGCGGGATCTTGGTGACCACGTAGTCGATGCTGGGCTCGAAACTCGCCGGCGTGGCACCGCCGGTGATCTCGTTGCGCAGTTCGTCGAGCGTGTAGCCCACGGCCAGCTTGGCCGCGACCTTGGCGATCGGGAAGCCCGTGGCCTTGGAGGCGAGTGCCGAGGAACGCGAGACGCGCGGGTTCATCTCGATCACGACCATGCGGCCGTCCTTCGGGTTGATCGAGAACTGCACGTTGGAGCCGCCGGTGTCGACGCCGATCTCGCGCAGCACGGCCAGCGAGGCGTCGCGCAGGATCTGGTATTCCTTGTCCGACAAGGTCTGCGCCGGCGCGACGGTGATCGAGTCGCCGGTATGCACGCCCATCGGATCGAGGTTCTCGATCGAGCAGACGATGATGCAGTTGTCCGCCTTGTCGCGCACCACCTCCATCTCGTATTCCTTCCAGCCCAGCAGCGATTCCTCGATCAGCAGCTCGTTGGTGGGCGAGGCTTCCAGGCCGCGCTTGCAGATGGTCTCGAACTCTTCCGGGTTGTAGGCGATGCCGCCGCCGGTACCGCCGAGCGTGAAGCTGGGGCGGATCACCACGGGGAAGCCCACGGTCTTCTGCACCGCCCAGGCCTCGTCCAGCGAGTGGGCGATGCCCGAGCGTGCCGAGCCCAGGCCGATCTTCGTCATCGCGTCCTTGAACTTCAGGCGGTCCTCGGCCTTGTCGATGGCTTCGGGCGTGGCGCCGATCAGCTCGACCTTGTACTTGTCGAGCACGCCGTTGCGCCAGAGGTCCAGTGCGCAGTTCAGCGCGGTCTGGCCGCCCATGGTCGGCAGGATGGCGTCGGGCCGCTCCTTGGCGATGATCTTCTCGACCGTATGCCAGGTGATGGGCTCGATGTAGGTCACGTCGGCCGTGGCCGGGTCGGTCATGATCGTCGCGGGATTGCTGTTGATCAGGATGACCTTGTAGCCCTCCTCCCGCAAAGCCTTGCACGCCTGCACGCCGGAATAGTCGAACTCGCAGGCCTGGCCGATGATGATCGGGCCGGCCCCGATGATGAGGATGCTCTTGAGATCGTTGCGCTTAGGCATTCTTCTGCCCTTCTTTGTGACTTTGCATGAGCGCCGTGAAGCGATCGAACAGGTAGCTGATGTCGTGCGGGCCCGGCGAGGCCTCGGGGTGGCCCTGGAAGCAGAAGGCGGGCTTGTCGGTGCGCGCCAGGCCCTGCAATGTGCCGTCGAACAGGCTGATGTGGGTGGGGCGCAGGTTGGCCGGCAGCGTCTTCTCGTCGACCGCGAAGCCATGGTTCTGGCTGGTGATGCTCACGCGGGCGTTGTCGAGGTCCTTGACCGGGTGGTTGGCGCCGTGGTGGCCGAACTTCATCTTGAAGGTCTTCGCGCCCGAAGCCAGCGCCATGATCTGGTGGCCCAGGCAGATGCCGAAGACCGGGATGCCGGTCTCGATCAGCTCGCGCGTGGCCGCGATCGCGTAGTCGCAGGGCTCCGGATCGCCGGGGCCGTTGGCCAGGAAGATGCCGTCCGGACGCAGCTTGAGGACGTCGGCCGCGGGTGTCTGGGCCGGCACGACGGTGATGCGCGCGCCGCGCTGCGCGATCATGCGCAGGATGTTCTTCTTGACGCCGTAGTCATAGGCGACGACATGGAACTTCGGCGTGATCTGCACGCCGTAGCCCGGCTTGCCGTCCACATGGACGAGCTTCCATTCGGTCTGGGTCCACTCGTAGGTTTCCTTGACCGACACCACCTTGGCCAGGTCGAGGCCGGACATGCTGGGCGCGGCCTTGGCGTCGGAAATCGCCTTGTCGATCAAGGCCTGCGAAATGCTCTCGTCGGGCGCCAGGCCAAGGATGCAGCCGTTCTGCGCGCCGTGTGTGCGCAGATGGCGGGTGAGCTTGCGGGTGTCGATGTTCGCGATGGCGACGGTCTTGCCGCGCACCAGGTACTCGGCCAGCGTGGCGCTCTTGCGGAAGTTGGACGCCAGGAGAGGCAGGTCCTTGACGATCAGGCCCGCGGCATGGATCTTGTCGGCCTCGATGTCTTCCTCGTTGACGCCATAGTTGCCGATGTGCGGATACGTGAGCGTCACGATCTGCTGGCAATAGCTGGGATCGGTCAGGATTTCCTGATAACCGGTCATGGCGGTGTTGAACACCACTTCGCCGGTGGTGGCGCCTTGCGCGCCGATCGAATTGCCGAGAAAGACCGTGCCGTCTGCAAGCGCCAGGATGGCGGGCGGGAATTTTCCCTTGAGAGACAAAAGCACTGGGATCTCCGAATGGATGACGCCCACGGCGGACCCAAGATGAGGCTCTTGGTCGCGACTTTCGTCGAGGAGTTGGCTTGCGTGCGCTATGGGCGAGGTGTGAGCGGGAAAGCCCTTGATTATAGCCCGCGCCGCGTTATCCCTGGCTCGCTGCGGCGCTCGCGTGCAGGCAGATGGCCGCCGCCGCCGCGACGTTGAGCGACTCCTCGCCACCCGGCTGGGCAATGCGCACCTGCAGGGTCGCGCGCGCCTCCAGCGCCGCCGAAAGCCCCTGCCCTTCGTGGCCCATCAGCCAGGCGCAGGGGTTCGGCAGGCGGACCCGGTTCAGCCATTCGCCGCGGTGCGAACTGGTCGCGATGCAGGGCACGGCCAGGGCATCCAGTGCCTCCAGCTCGACCCCCTCGACCAGCCGCAATCCGAAATGCGCGCCCATGCCGGCCCGCAGCACCTTGGGCGACCAGAGCGCCGCCGTGCCCTTGAGCGCGATCACCTGGGCGAAACCGAAGGCCGCCGCGCTGCGCAGGATGGAGCCGACGTTGCCGGCGTCCTGCAGCCGGTCGAGCACCACGGTGGCTGCGTCGGGGGCGATCGGCGGGGGCGCCGGCAGGTCGAGCACGAAGCCCATCGCGGCCGGCGACTCCAGCCCGCTCACGCCAGCCAGCAGTGCGTCGGCGACCACCACGGTCTTGTCCGCCGCGCCGGCCCACTCGTGGTGTGCCGTTGGCCACGCGGACTCGGTGAACACGGCGATGGCCGCACGCACACCGCGCTCGCGTGCCGCCCGGCACAGGTGGTCACCCTCCAGCCAGACGCGGCCCGACTTGCGATAGCCCCCCGAGTCGTGCGCCAGCTTGCGCAGTTCCTTGAGGAGCGGGTTGTCCCGCGAGCTGATATGGCTGGGCTCGGCTGCGGTCATGGCGCCGGTCGCAGCTCGACCTGCATCGTCTGGACCTGCACCGTCTCGACGCGCAGCTCGCCCGATGCAATGACCAGCGGAGTCTCCTCGCCGGCCGCGCGCGCGAGCGCTGCGGCCACCGGGCTGAAGGAACGACGGTGATGCACGCAGGCACCATGGCGCAGCAGTGCCTCCAGGTGCTCGGGCGTGCTGTAGCCCTTGTGCCCGGCAAAGCCGTAGTGAGGGAACTCGGCATGCAGCTGCTCGCACAGCCGGTCGCGATGCACCTTGGCCAGGATCGAGGCGGCCGAGATCGATTTCACGATGGCGTCGCCGCCCACAACAGCCTCTGCGAGCACGTCCAGCCTGGGCAAGCGATTGCCGTCGACCAGCACCTTGGCCGGCTTGAGGCGTAGCCCTTCGACCGCTCGCTTCATCGCAAGCATGGTGGCGCCGAGAATGTTGTGCTCGTCGATCTCCTCGACGCTCGCCTGGGCCACCGAGCAGCACAGGGCCTTGGCCAGGATCTGGTCGTTGAGTCGCTCGCGCTGAAGCGCGGTGAGGGTTTTCGAATCGGCCAGGCCGCGGATTCGCCGCTGGTCGTCCAGGATCACGGCCGCAGCCACCACCGGCCCGGCCAGCGGGCCGCGCCCGGCCTCGTCGACACCAGCCACCAGGCCTGGCGCATCCCATGCCAACCTGGCCTGTTCAGCCTTCAATAACTTTCTGGATCGCATCGGCGCACAGTGTCGGCGTATCTCGCTGCAATTCGGCGTGCAGCGCGCAAAAACGTTGTTGCAAGGCGTGAACCTTGTCCGGGGAAGCCAGCCAGGCCAGCGTCGCCTCGGCCAGGGCCTGCGGCGTGGCCGCCTCCTGGATCAGCTCCGGCACGACGAAGTCGCTGCACAGGATGTTGGGCAGGCCGACCCAGGGCTGCAGCTGCTTGCGGCGCATCAGGGCCCAGGACATCGGGTTCATGTTGTAGGCGATCACCATCGGTCGTTTGAAAAGCGCGGCCTCGAGGGTGGCGGTGCCGCTGGCGATCAGCGTGACGTCGCAAGCGGCCAGCGCCGCGTGCGAGCGGCCGTCGATCAGCTGCACGCGCCCCTTCATCGCGCTCGCTGCCAGGAGCTGTTCGACCTCGTCGTGCAGGCTGGGCAGCGCGGGCAGGATGAAGCGCAGCTCGGGCCGGGCCTGCTGCATCAGCGCGGCTGCGGCAAAGAAGCGATCCGCCAGATAGCGCAGCTCCGAACGCCGGCTTCCCGGCAGCAGCGCCACCACGGGCGCTTCCGCATCCAGGCCGAGCGCCGTGCGTGCGGCGGCGCGGTCCGGCGTCATCGGGATCACGTCGGCGAGCGGATGGCCGACATAGCTGGCGGCGATGCCATGTTCGGCGAGCAAGGCGGGCTCGAAGGGGAAGATGCACAGCACGTGGTCGGCCGCCGCTCGCAGCTTCTCGACGCGCTCCGGCCGCCAGGCCCAGATCGAGGGGCAGACGAAATGGGCCGTCTTCATGCCGCGCTCGCGCAGAGCCGCTTCGAGATCGAGGTTGAAATCCGGCGCATCGACGCCGATGAAGATCCTGGCGCCTTCGCGCAGCAGCCGCGCCTTGAGCTGCCGCCGGATGCCGGCAATCTCGGCGTAGTGGCGCAACACCTCGATATAGCCGCGCACCGCCAGCTTTTCCTGGGGCCACCACGTTTCGAAGCCCCGCCTCTGCATCTGCGGACCGCCGATGCCGACGGCCATCATGTCGGGCCAGCGGGTCTTCAGGCCGTCCAGCAACAGGCCTGCGAGCAGGTCGCCCGAAGCCTCTCCCGCGACGAGGGCAAACCGCCGCTGCGCGTCCTGCACCACGGGCTCCTCAGCGCACGATGCCGCGCGTCGCGCCGGCCAGGAAGGCGTTCATCAGGGCGACGTCGGCCGCCGCTTCGGGCATCTGCGTCGCCAGCGCCTCAATGGCGCCGCGCGCATCGTCGAGCGTCCTGCCCTGCCGGTACAGCAGCCGGTGCATCTGCTTGACGGCGGCGATCCGCGCGTCGGAAAAATTGCGCCGGCGCAAGCCCACCACATTGAAACCGCGCACCTCGAGCGGATTGCCATCGACCAGCATGAAGGGCGGCACGTCCTGCGCGACCGCGCTGGCGAAGCCGATCATCGCGTGGGCACCCACCGAGACGAACTGGTGGATGCCCGTCAGCCCGCCCACCGTCACCCAGTCGGCCAAGTGCACATGGCCTGCCAGCGTCGTGTTGTTGGCCAGCGTGGTGTGGTCGTCGACCCGGCAATCGTGCGCGATGTGCGTGTAGGCCATGATCCAGTTGTCGCTGCCCACGCGCGTGACGCCGCCCGCCCCCGGCACGCCGATGTTGAAGGTGCAGAACTCGCGGATGGTATTGCGGTCGCCGATGACCAGCTCGGTCGGCTCGCCCGCGTACTTCTTGTCCTGCGGAATCGCCCCCAGCGAGGCGAACTGGAAGATCCGGTTGTCGCGCCCGATGGTGGTGCGGCCCTCGATCACGCAATGCGATCCGATGGTGGTGCCGGCGCCGACCCGCACGTGCGGGCCGATCACGGCGTACGGGCCGACACTGACGGTCGGATCGAGTTCGGCCTTCGCGTCGACGATGGCTGTCGAATGAATCTGCGTCATGCCTTCGCGAGCACGATCAGCTGATCTGGCGCATCGCGCACATCAAGCTGGCTTCGCAGGCCAGCTCGCTGCCGACCAGCGCGCGCCCCTTGAACTTCGATATGCCAGCCTTCATGCGCTCGATCTCGACCTCGAGCGTCAACTGGTCACCGGGCTCCACCGGGCGCTTGAAGCGCGCGCCGTCGATGGCCGCGAAGTAGTACACGGTGTTGTCGTCCGGAACGATGTCCAGCGAATGGAAGGACAGCAGCGCCGCGGCCTGCGCCATGGCCTCCAGCATCAGCACGCCAGGCATCACCGGACGGTGCGGGAAGTGGCCGTTGAAGAACGGCTCGTTCATGGTCACGTTCTTGAGCGCCGTGATGCGCTTGCCCTTTTCCATCTCGAGCACGCGGTCCACCAGCAGGAAGGGGTAGCGGTGGGGCAGTAGTTTGAGGATCTGATGGATGTCGAGCGTCATGATTGCTTGTCCTGCATCGCCGATTTTTCCAGCGCCTTGAGGCGTTCCCGCAGGGCGTGCAGTTGTTTGAGGGTCGCGGCATTTCTCTCCCAGGCGGCATTGTCGTCGATGGGAAACACGCCGGTGTACTGGCCCGGCTTGAGAATGGAGCGCGTGACCACCGTCGCGGCCGAGATGTGGACTCCGTCCGCCATCCTCAGGTGCCCCAGCACGATCGCGCCGCCGCCGATGGTGCAGTTCGCACCGATGTCGGCACTGCCCGCCACGCCGACGCAACCGGCCATGGCGGTGTTCCGGCCCACGCGCACGTTGTGGCCGATCTGGATCAGGTTATCGAGCTTGACGCCGTCCTCGATGACCGTGTCCTCGAGCGCGCCGCGGTCGATGCAGGTGTTGGCGCCGATCTCCACGTCATCGCCGATGCGCACTGCGCCGAGCTGCTCGATCTTGACCCAGGTGCCCTGGTGCGGCGCGAGCCCGAAGCCATCGGCCCCGATCACCACGCCGGGATGCAGCAGGCAACGGGCGCCGACGATGCAGTCCTCGCTCACCGTCACCCTGGACTTCAGGACCGTCTGCGCGCCGATGCGCGCACCCCGCTCGACCACGCATAGCGCGCCGATGCGCGCGCTGGGGTCGATGTGTGCATCGGGGTCGATCACCGCGCTGGGATGGATGCGCGCGCCCTCGGGCCTGGCGTGGGACTGCTTCCACATCTGCGTCAGGCGGGCGAAGTAGAGGTAGGGATCGGGCGCCAGGATGAACGCACCGCGCCGGGCCGCCACCTCCCGCATCGCCGGCGACACGATGACGCAGCCGGCCTTCGAGGCCGCAAGCTCCTTCTGGTACTTGGGATGGCTCAGGAAGCTGAGCGCATCTGCCTGCGCAGTCGCCAGCGGCGCGAGGCGCTCGATCGACAGCCCAGGATCGCCCTGCAGTTCGCCGCCGAGGGCTTCAACGATTGCGCCTAGCCGCAGTGCCACACGGGTTCACGGCGTCACTTGCCGTTGCCAACGGACGCGTTCAGCGCCTTGATCACCTTTTCGGTGATGTCGTGCTTGGGATTGATGTAGATCGCTTCTTGCAGGATCGCGTCGTACTTCTCGGCCTCTGCCACCTGCTTGACCACGCGGTTGGCGCGCTCGTAGACCTGCTGCAGCTCTTCGTTCTTGCGCGCGTTGAGATCTTCCTGGAATTCACGGCGGCGGCGCTGGAAGTCGCGGTCCTGGTCGACCAGGGCGCGCTGGCGGGAGGTGCGCTGGCTCTCCGACATGGTGGGCGCCTCGCGCTCGAACTTCTCGGAGGCAGCCTTGAGCGCCTCGCCCTGCGCCTGCAGATCCTTCTCGCGCTTCAGGAATTCCGATTCGAGTTTCGCCTGGGCGGCCTTGGCAGGTTGCGCCTCGCGCAGCACGCGATCGGGATTGACGAAGCCGATGCGGAAGGTTTCCTGCGCATGCGCGGGCGTGCCCACGAGCGCGAAAGCGGGGATCAGCAGCGCACCGGCGGCACGAAGCAAAGGAGTCATTAGAAGGAGGTTCCGATCTGGAATTGCAGGCGTTGGATTCTATCCTTCGGGATGGGATGCGAGGGGTCGCTGAAGTCTTCCTTCTGCTGCCGGACGGGGATTGCGTAGGCCAGGCGCAGAGGGCCGAGCGGCGAGATCCAGCTGATACCGAGGCCCACCGAGGCGCGCAGCTTCTGCTGCGCCTTCCACTGCGCGTCCGACATTCCGAATGGGCGGGACTCCGCAAACACATTGCCGACGTCGAAGAAGCCGTAGAGCCGCAGCGTGCGATCGTTGCCGGCGCCCGGGAAAGGCGTGCTGAGCTCCATGTTGAAGATGGCCTTCTTGGTGCCGCCGAGCGCCGCCCCTTCGGTTTGCCCGAAGAGCGGAGCGTCGCGCGGGCCGAGCGAGTTCTGCTCGAATCCGCGCACCGACCCCAGGCCGCCGGCGTAGAAGTTCTTGAAGATCGGATAGGGCTTGCTGCCGATAGGCTTGGCAAAGCCCACTTCGCCGTTGATCGCAAAGGTGTACTGCTTGCTGATCGGGAAGAACTGCTGATACGAATAGCTGGTCTTCCAGTACTTCATGTCGCCGCCGGCACCGATCTCGAGATTGGCGCGCTGCAGCCTGCCGCGGGTCGGCACCAGCGCGCTGTCGCGGTCGTCGCGCGACCAACCCACGCTCAGCGGCACGCCCCAGACGTTGTCGTTGGTGCATTCGGCGACGAGGCCCTGCTCGTTGGTCGAGCAGCCGAAATAGTTGCGGTAGGACTGGGGCGTCAGGTAGGCGACGTTACCGCCCGGATCGAAGCGGTAGCGCTCCAGGCCAATGCCGAAGAAGATCGTGTCGACCTCGCTGAACGGCACGCCGAAGCGGACCGTGCCGCCCTCGTTGACCAGCCGGTAGTCGCCGTCGACGCTGTAGTAGGGCCGCGTGGTGGTGTGGTACAGGCTGAAGCTGCGGGAGATGCCGTCCTTGGTGAAGTACGGATCGGTGGTCGTGAGCGAGAGCGTGCGGGCGTACTTGCTGGTGTTGACCTGCAGGCCCAGGTAATTGCCCGAACCGAAGACGTTCTCCTGCGCGATGCCGAAGGTGAAGGACACCTTCTCGGCGCTCGAGAAGCCGGCACCCAGCTGCAGCGTCCCGGTCGGCTTTTCGGCCACGTTGATCGTCAGGTCCACCTGGTCCGGCGAGCCCGGCACCTCCTGCGTCTCGACGCTCACGTCCGTGAAGAAGCCCAGGCGGTCCACCCGGTCGCGCGACAGCTTGATCTTGTCGCCGTCGTACCACGACGCCTCGTACTGGCGGAACTCCCGCCGGATCACCTCGTCGCGCGTCTTGTTGTTGCCGCCGATGGCCACCCGCCGCACGTAGACCCGCCGCGAAGGCTCCGCCTTCAGGGTCAGGCTCACCCGGTTGTTCGTGCGGTCGATCTCCGGCTCGGCCTGCACCCGCGCGAATGCGTAGCCGAAGGTGCCGAAGTAGTCGGTGAAGGCCTTGGTCGTCTCGCTGACCTGCTCGCCGTTGTAGGGCTCGCCAGGACGGATGGTGACCAGGGACTTGAACTCGTCGTCGCGCCCCAGGTAATTGCCCTCGAGCTTGACACCGGCCACCACGAACTTCTCCCCCTCGGTGATGTTCACGGTGATGCTCAGGTCCTGGCGGTCCGGGGAGATGGCCACCTGGGTCGAGTCGATGCGGAACTCCAGGTAGCCGCGGGTGATGTAGTAGGAGCGCAGGGTCTCCAGGTCGGCGTTGAGCTTGGCGCGCGAGTACTGGTTGCTCTTGGTGTACCAGCTCATCCAGCCGCCTGCGTCCTGGTCGAAGAGATCGAGCAGGGTGCCCTCGCTGAAGGCCTTGTTGCCCACGATGTGGACCTCGCGGATGCGCGCGGGCTCGCCTTCGGTCACCGTGAAGGTGAGGTTGACGCGGTTGCGCTCGATGGGAGTGACGGTGGTCACGACCTGGGCGTTGTAGAGGCTGCGGCTGATGTACTGGCGCTTGAGCTCCTGCTCGGCGCGGTCGGCCAGTGCCTTGTCGTAAGGGCGGCCGTCGGCCAGGCCGACTTCACGCAGCGCCTTCTGCAGGGCGGCCTTGTCGAACTCCTTGGTGCCCACGAAGTCGACGTCGGCGATGGTGGGGCGCTCCTCGACGATGACG
The DNA here is from genome assembly GCF_901827175.1 of Variovorax sp. RA8. Classification (NCBI taxonomy): domain Bacteria; kingdom Pseudomonadati; phylum Pseudomonadota; class Betaproteobacteria; order Burkholderiales; family Comamonadaceae; genus Variovorax; species Variovorax sp. RA8. Next base: position 3,878,678 of record NZ_LR594662.1, read on the forward strand.
ACGAGGACGTTGCCGCTGACGTCGATGCGCACGTCCTTGAAGAGACCCAGGTCGAACAGTGCGCGGATGGCGGCCGAGCCGCGCTCGTCGTTGTAGGTGTCGCCTACACGGAGCGGCAGCGAGGCGAAGATGGTGCCGGGCTCGACGCGCTGGAGGCCTTCGACCCGGATGTCGCGCACCGTGAAGGGCTCGATGGCCCAGGCGGCAGTAGCCGAGAGCGCGCTGACAATCAGCATGGAAACGCTGCGCAGGCGAAAGCGACTGAATTTCTTATTCATCTGTGATTTGAGCCGGCGCGCAAAGGGCCGACAGATAGTTAACCAAAGAGTCGAGTCACATCGTTGAAGATCGCGATCGACATCATGACCAGCAGCAGCGCGACACCGCCGCGCTGGAGCCGTTCCATCCAAGCATCGGAGACGCTCCTGCCGGTCAGGCCCTCCCAAAGATAATACATCAGGTGTCCTCCATCGAGGACCGGCAGCGGCATGAGGTTCAGCACACCGAGACTCACGCTGATGAGCGCGAGAAACACGAGGTACTGCGTGAATCCCAGGCTGGCGGACTTGCCTGCATAGTCGGCGATGGTCAACGGCCCGCTCAGGTTCTTGATCGAAGCTTCGCCGATCAACATCTTGCCCATCATGCGCACGGTGAGCGCCGACACCTCCCAGGTGCGCACCAGGCCTCGCCAGATGCCGTCGACCACGCCCTGCCGCACCGTCACCATCTCCGGCGGCGAGCCCACGTAGGCGCCGACACGGCCAACCTTGTTGCCGCCCTCCTCGCGCACCTCGGGCGTGACCTCGATGCGCACCGACTGCCCGCCGCGCTCGACATGCCACACCTGGGTGCGCGGCTGGCCGGCATCGACCGAGGCGCGGATCACCTCGCGCAACTGCTGCCCGTCGACAATGGCAGTGGGCCCCACCGTGCTCACCACGTCCCCGCTGCGCAGACCAGAGCGCTCGGCCGCGCCGCCCGCCATCAGCTCGCCGATCTCGGGACGGGTCAACGGCGCGACCACGCCGATCCTGCGGAACATCTGTGCGTCTGCATCCTTGGCACCGACTCGGCTGAGCGGCAGCACGACCTCGCGCGCGGGCCGCCCGCCCTCGCCCGCGATCTCGAGCGTGAGGTCGCGGCCGTCGAGCGCGCCGCGCGTGATGCGCCAGCGCAGGTCCTCGAAAGACTGCACCGGCTCGCGCTCGCCCTCGAAGCCAGCGCGGATGACATGCTCGCCTCCGCGCAGGCCCGCCTGTTCGGCCAACGAGCCCGCCACCGGACGTGCGAGCCTGGCGACAGGTTCCTCGACGCCGATCCAGTTGACGGCCGTGTAAAGCACCACGGCCAGCAGCAGGTTGGCGATCGGCCCAGCGGCCACGATGGCTGCACGCGATCGCAGCGGCTGGGTGTTGAAGGCGCGGTGGCGCTCCTGCGCCAGCACGGGGCCCTCGCGCTCGTCGAGCATCTTCACGTAGCCGCCAAGGGGGAAGGCCGCGATCACGAACTCGGTGTCCTGGCCAGGATGCTGGCGCCTGGGCTTCCAGCTGAAGAGCGTATGGCCGAAGCCGATGGAGAAGCGCAGCACCTTGACGCCGCAGGCCACCGCAACGCGGTAGTGGCCGTACTCGTGCACGGCGATCAGCAGAGCCAGGGCGACGATGAAGGCGACGACGGTGAGCATGGTGTCCCCTGGTTGTGGGAGTGGGTCAGGCCGCGAAGCGCAGCGCCGCCGCATCGGCCGCCGCCCGCGCACTGGCGTCCAGTGCCAGCAGATCGGCCAGCGATGCCGGATTGGAGGGCAGCACCGCCTCCAAAGTTTCCATGTTCACGGCATGGATGCGGTCGAAGCGCAGGCGATGCTGCAGGAAGGCGTCGACCGCGACCTCATTGGCTGCATTGAGCACGGCGGTCGTGCCCGGTGCCGCGCGTAGCGCATGCCACGCCAGGCCCAGGCCGGGGAAGAGCTGCGCATCGGGTGCATCGAAGGTCAGCGCCGCGAGTTGCCGGAAGTCGAGCTGCGCCGCGCCGCTCTCGATGCGCTCGGGCCAGGCCAGTCCGACGGCGATGGGCACGCGCATGTCCGGGGTGCCGAGCTGCGCGATCACCGACGCGTCCGTGAACTGCACCATCGAGTGCACCACGCTTTGCGGATGGATCACGACCTCGATTCGCTCCGGCGCGACGCCGAACAGATGGCGCGCTTCGATCACCTCGAGCGCCTTGTTCATCATGGTGGCCGAATCCACCGAGATCTTGCGCCCCATGACCCAGTTCGGATGGGCGCAGGCCTGCTCCGGCGTCACCGCGGCCAGCGTCTCCGGCGACCGCGTGCGGAACGGCCCGCCGGAGGCGGTCAGGATGATCTTGTCGATGCGGCGCGGCCACGTGCCAGGATCCTCCGGCAGCGACTGGAAAATGGCCGAATGCTCGCTGTCGATCGGCAGCAGCGTCGACCCGCCCTCGCGCACCGTGCGCATGAAGAGCTCGCCGCCGACCACCAGGGCCTCCTTGTTGGCCAGCAACAACCGCTTGCCGGCGCGGGCCGCGGCCAGGCAGGGCCCGAGGCCGGCGGCACCGACGATCGCAGCCATCACCGCATCGCAGTCCTCGTGCGAGGCGATGGATTCGATGGCGCCAGCACCCTGCAGCACCTCCGTGCGCAGCCCGCTATGCCGGAGCTTGTCGACCAGCAGCCGGGCATGCGGCGCGCTGGCCATGACCGCGAACTTCGGCGCGAAGCGATGGCACTGGGCCAGCATCTCATCGACCTTGGTGGACGCCGACAGCGCGAACACCTCGAAGCGCTCGGGATGCCGTGCGATCACGTCGAGCGTGCTCACGCCGACCGAGCCGGTCGAGCCGAGCACGGTGATGCGCTGTCGGTTCATGCCATTCATAAAAATGCCAGCATCATGGCGATGGGCAGTGTAGGCAGCAGCGCATCGACCCGGTCGAGCACGCCGCCATGGCCGGGCAACAGCGCGCTGCTGTCCTTGGCGCCCGCGCTGCGCTTGATCAGCGATTCGACCAGATCGCCCACAACGCTCATCGCGGCCAGGAAGATCACACCGATCAGGAGCAACCACCAGCCGCGTTCGGCCAGCCGGGTGTAGAGGCTGGCCACTGCAGGTCGCACGGCCGAGTCGGCCCAGACCCAGCACAAGGCCAGCACGATCACGCCGAGCATGCCGCCCCAGACGCCCTCCCAGCTCTTGCCGGGACTGATGCTGGGCGCCAGCTTTCCGCGAGTGAAGCGCAGCCCGAAGGTACGCCCGGCGAAATAGGCGAACACGTCGGCCACCCACACCAGCACGAGGATCGAGAGCAGAAAGTTGATGCCGACCATGCGGGCCTGGACCGCGGCCAGCCATGCCACCCAGAGCATCAGCAGACCGCCCACCAGGCGCACGGCCCGGGGCACTCGCGGCCAGCCCGGCACGGCGACGCGCAGCAAGGCGGCGCCGCCCAGGACCCACGACGCGCTCGCAAGGATCCACACTGGCAGCAACGACCGGTCGAGCAATCCCAGCCACCAGGACAGCGCGCACAGCGCCAAAATTTCCGCGCCGAAGAACAGCGACATGCGCGGGCCGTGGCCGTTGAGCCGTCCCCATTCCCAGGCGGCGGCAACCACCAGCACCAGCATCACCCAGGCGAAGGGCACGTGCGAGGGATAGAACAGCGCGGGCAGCAGGATCGCCAGCAGGACGACCGCAGTGATGATGCGTTGTTTGAGCATTTGCGCTCAGGCAGCCTGCGGGTCGCGCCGCGTGTCGCCTGCCACCTGCGCGGAGGTCTGGCCGAACCGCCGCTCGCGGCGCCGAAAGGCCTCGATGGCCTCGTCGAGCGCAGCTTCGTCGAACTCGGGCCAGAGGCGATCACTGAAGAAGAGCTCGGCATAGGCGCTCTGCCACAACAGGAAGTTCGACAACCGCTGCTCGCCGCCAGTGCGGATGAAGAGGTCGGGATCGGGCACGTGCGACAGCGCCATGGCCGCGTCAAGGCTGGCCTCGGTCAGCGGCTCGCCGCGCGCGGCGAGCTGGGCCGCGGCGCGCGCGATATCCCAGCGTCCGCCGTAGTTGAAACAGACGTTGAGGATCAGCCGCGTGTTGTGGGCGGTGGCGGCCTCCGCTTGCAGCAGCCCGCCCGCGATCTTCTCGGACAAGCCGCCGCGCTCGCCCACGAAGTGCAGGCGCACGCCGTCCTGGCTCAGCTTCGGGACCTCCCGGCCGAGCGCGATGACCATCAGGTCCATCAGGCCCGACACTTCCTCGACCGGTCGGTTCCAGTTCTCGGAGGAGAAGGCGAACACCGTCAATACCGCGACGCCACGGTCGGCGCAGGCCTTGACGCAGCGGCGCAGCGACTCGACGCCCTGCTTGTGACCGGCCACCCGCGGCAGGAAGCGGCGCGTGGCCCAGCGCCCATTGCCATCCATGACGATGGCGATGTGATGGGGCACGGCGGCGCTTGGATTGCTCATCTCAGACGGCCATGATGTCCGCCTCTTTGGCAGCCACCAAGCGGTCGATCTCCGCGATATGGCGGTCGGTCACCTTCTGGATCTCGGCCTCGGCCCGCTTCTGATCGTCTTCAGACGCCAGCTTGTCCTTGACCAGCTTCTTGATCGCGTCGTTCGCGTCGCGGCGCAGGTTGCGCGTCGCGATCTTGGCGTTCTCGCCCTCGGTGCGCACCAGCTTGGTCATCTCCCTGCGACGCTCCTCGCTCATGGGAGGCATCGGCACGCGGATCAGGTCGCCCATCGAAGCCGGGTTCAGTCCGAGGTCGCTCTCGCGGATGGCCTTTTCGATCTTGGCCCCCATGCCCTTCTCCCAGGGCTGGACGCTGATGGTGCGCGAGTCGATCAACGCCACGTTCGCCACCTGCGAAAGCGGCACGGATGAGCCGTAGTACTCCACATGGATCGAATCCAGCAGCGCGGGGTTGGCACGCCCGGTGCGGATCTTCGTGAGGTTGTTCTGGAACGCGGCGATCGACTGGTTCATCTTTGCGTCGGTCGCGCTGCGAATATCGGCAATAGTCATCTTCTCTTACTCCTCAGGCATGCACCAGCGTGCCTTCGTCCTCGCCCATCACGACGCGCTTGAGCGCACCGTTCTTGAAGATCGAGAACACCTTGATCGGCAGGTTCTGGTCGCGGCACAGCGCGAAGGCCGTGGCGTCCATGATGCCGAGATTCTGTGCAATGGCCTCGTCGAAGCTCAGGCGCGAATAACGCGTCGCGCTCAGGTCTTTCTTCGGGTCCGCCGTATAGACGCCGTCCACCTTGGTGGCCTTGAGCACCAGTTCCGCACCTATCTCGGCACCGCGCAACGCAGCGGCGGTATCGGTCGTGAAGAAGGGATTGCCGGTGCCGGCCGCGAAGATCACGACCTTGCCCTCTTCGAGGTACTGCAGGGCCTTGGGGCGCACGTAGGGCTCCACCACCTGCTCGATGGCAATGGCGGACATCACCCGCGCGATCAGCCCCTGCTTGTTCATGGCGTCCGCCAGGGCCAGTGCGTTCATCACGGTGGCCAGCATGCCCATGTAGTCGGCTGTTGCGCGGTCCATGCCCACCGAGCCGCCGGCCACGCCGCGGAAGATGTTGCCGCCGCCGATCACGACGGCGACTTCGACCCCCATGTTCACCACCTCTGCCACCTCTGCGACCATGCGGACAATGGTCGCCCGGTTGATGCCGAAGGCATCGTCACCCATCAAGGCCTCGCCGGACAGCTTCAACAAGATTCGCTTGTGGGCTGGGCGGCTTTCGAGCATGGAGGTTTCCTTTTGAGGTGGCGTGACGAGTGTAAAACGTGCGTGTGAAGAAGCGGCAGCGCGCTGCACGCGCCGCCCGATGGCGCCGCTCAGGCCGCCGCCGCCTTGGCAGCCGCGACCTGGGCCGCCACTTCGGCGGCAAAGTCGTCGACCTTCTTCTCGATGCCCTCGCCGACGACGTAGAGCGTGAAGCTCTTGATCGAGGTGTTGGCGGCCTTGAGCATCTGCTCCACGGTCTGCTTGTCGTTCTTTACGAAGGGCTGGTTGTGCAGCGAAACCTCCTTGAGGTACTTCTGCACCCCGCCTTCGATGCGCTTGGCGACGATGTCTGCGGGCTGTGGCTGCTTGCCGGCCGCCTCGGCCGCCTTGCGGTCTTCCTCGGCCTTGCCGGCAGCCACGGCGCGTTCCTTCTCGATCAGTTCGGCCGGCACGTCCGAGCTCGCGATCGAGACCGGCTTCATCGCGGCGACGTGCATCGCCACATCCTTGGCCGCGGTGTCGTCGCCCTCGAACTCGACCATCACGCCGATGCGCGTCCCGTGCAGGTAGGAGGCGAGCTTGCCATTGCCGGCGAAGCGCTTAAAGCGGCGGAAGCTCATGTTCTCGCCGATCTTGCCGATCAGCCCCTTGCGCACGTCTTCCAGCGTCGGGCCGAAGCTGTCCTGCTCGTAGGGCAGCGCGGCCAGCGCGGCCAGGTCGGCGGGGTTGTGCTTGGCGACCAGCATCGCCGCTGCATTGACCAGCGCGAGGAAGCTGTCGTTCTTCGAGACGAAGTCCGTCTCGCAATTGATTTCGACCATGGCGCCCACGCCGCCCTCGACATAGGCTGCGACCACGCCCTCGGCCGTGATGCGGCTCGAAGCCTTGCCGGCCTTGTTGCCCAGCTTGATGCGCAGCAGCTCTTCGGCCTTTTCCATGTTGCCATCGGCCTCGGTCAGGGCCTTCTTGCACTCCATCATCGGGGCGTCGGTCTTTGCGCGCAGTTCGCCGACCATGCTTGCGGTGATTGTTGCCATCTTGTTTCTCCGTTCGGTTTAGCAGTTGCGGCGGCCCGCACCGGGCGCCACGAAAATCAAGTTAAAAAAAAGGGGCATCGAAGCCCCTTCTTCAGGCGCTCGCGAGCGCGAATCAGGCCGAAGCGCCCTCTTCGACCTCGACGAATTCATCAGAATTGCCTTCGGCCACGGCCTTGACCACATCGCTGACGGCGCTGGAACGGCCTTCGATGATTGCATCGGCGATGCCGCGAGCGTACAGCGTGACAGCCTTCGACGAGTCGTCGTTGCCCGGGATCACGTAGTCGATGCCCTCGGGCGAGTGGTTGGAGTCCACCACGCCGATCAGCGGGATGCCCAGCTTCTTGGCCTCGGCCACGGCGATCTTGTGGAAGCCGACGTCGATCACGAAGATGGCGTCGGGCAGCGCGTTCATGTCCTGGATGCCGCCGATGTCCTTCTCGAGCTTCTCGATCTCGCGATTGAAGGTCAGCTGCTCCTTCTTGCTGAGGTTGTCGAGGCCGGCTTCCTGCTGGGCCTTCATGTCCTTCAGGCGCTTGATGGAGGTCTTGACGGTCTTGAAGTTGGTCAGCATGCCGCCGAGCCAGCGGGTGTCGACGAACGGGACGCCGGCGCGACGCGCCTCGGTCGCCACGATCTCGCGGGCCTGGCGCTTGGTACCGACCATCAGGATGGTGCCGCGATTGGCGGTGAGCTGCTTGGCGTACTTCATCGCTTCCTGGAACATCGGAAGCGTTTTTTCCAGGTTGATGATGTGGATCTTGTTGCGATGGCCGAAGATGTACGGGGCCATCTTGGGGTTCCAGAAGCGCGTCTGGTGACCGAAATGGACACCGGCTTCCAGCATTTCGCGCATGGTCGTCGACATAGGAATAACTCCAAAGGTTGGGTCTAAAATCCAGCCCGTTTTGCGATCCTCTCGCGAGGACCGCAACACCTCGAATGGGCTGGTTTGCGGATATGTTTTCGCTGGGAAAGGACCCAGAGTGAAACCCGCAGAGTATAGCACCCACCACTCTTCTCCCCTTCTCCGCGGCCCTCCAAACCATGCGCCCTGACCTGCACGCCACCCGCCTTTCCCTGCTGGCCGGCGCCTCCGACGCGCGCACCGAGATGGAGCATTCCATCACCGCCGCCACTTCCGCTGCCTGCGCGCATGTCTTCACCCGGCCCTTGTTCGACGAAGCGCGCCAGGCAGCCGCGGCGGCAGAGCCCGTGCAACGCCTGGCCGGGCTGGCCTTTTCAGCCAAGGACCTGTTCGACCTCGCCGGCCAGCCGACCCCGGCCGGCTCGGTGGTGCTGGCCCACGCGCCGTCGGCCCGGGCCGACGCTCCGGCCGTGGCCCGCCTGCGCGCTGCCGGCGGCGCCCTGATCGGCCGCACCAACATGACGGAATTCGCCTTCTCCGGGGTGGGCGTCAATCCACACCACGGCACCCCCGTCAATTCGTGCGATCCGGCGGCGCAGCGCATTCCCGGCGGCTCCTCCTCTGGTGCCGCGATCTCCGTGGCCAGCGGCGCAGCCTTCATCGGGCTGGGTTCCGACACCGGCGGCTCGATCCGCATCCCGGCGGCGCTCAACGGGATCGTGGGCTTCAAGAACACAGCGCGCCTGGTGCCGACGGACGGCGCCCTGCCGCTTTCGACCACGCTGGACACGGTCTGCGCCATGACGCGCTCGGTGCGCGACGCCATCACCGCCCACGAGATCCTGGCCGCCCGCCGCGTGACCGCCGGCACGGCGCCGCTTTCCGCCTACCGGCTGGCGGTGGTCAAGGACATGTTCTTCGACGAGATCGAGCCCGCTGTGGCCCACGCCTTCGACCGCACGATGCGCACCCTGCGCGCCGCCGGCGCCCGCATCGACGAGATTGCCCTGCCCGAGCTGGCCGACCTTCGGTCGATCAATGCCACTGGTGGCTTCTCCGCCGCCGAAGCCTATGCCTGGCACCGGCTGCTGCTGGAGCGCAGCGGCGCCGGCTACGACCCGCGCGTGGCCCAGCGCATCCTCAAGGGCGCGACCATGAAGGCGCACGAATACATCGAACTTGTCCGTGCGCGCCGCGATTGGATCACCCGGATGGAAGCCGCTCTTGCCCCCTTCGACGCCCTGCTGTCGCCCACCGTGCCGCTGGTGGCGCCGCGCCTGGCCGAGGTGGCGCCCGGCGCGGAGCGCGACGAGGCCTTCTTCCGCATCAACACGCTGCTGCTGCGCAACCCGTCGGTGGTCAACATGCTCGACGGTTGCGCTCTCTCGCTGCCCTGCCATGCCGAGGGCGAGCTGCCCGTTGGCCTCATGCTCTGGCATGCCGCGCTGCATGACGATGCGGTGCTGGCGGTCGCGCTGCAGGTGGAACGCGAGTTGCAAGCGACCCATTAGGGCCCCGCCCGCGGCGCCGCCTCTTTTCACACCCCAAAGAACCGAATGAAGATCGCGATCGTGGGCGCCGGCATCATCGGCGTCACCACAGCCTGGGAGTTGGCCTCGGACGGACATGAGGTCATGGTTTTCGAGCGCCGCGGCGCCGCCGCCGAGGAATCCAGTTTCGCCAATGCCGGCGTGGTGGCGCCCGGCTACGTCACGCCGTGGGCCGCCCCAGGGATGCGCGTCAAGGTGCTGCGCTCGCTGCTCTCGGCGCACGGCGCGGTCAAGCTGCGATGGCCGCTCACTGGGCGCGACCTGGCCTGGATGGCCCGTTGGCAGCGCGCCTGCCAGCTCGAAAGCTACCTGGCCAATCGCGCGCGCATGCAGCGCCTGGCCTTCTACAGCCGCACCCGGCTGCACGAGATCACCGAGGCGCGCGAGCTCAGTTACGAACGCAGCGATGGCTATCTGGTGCTGCTGCGGTCCAAGCGCGACAAGAAGCTGGTGCAGGCCGGCCTCGAGGTGCTGCGGCAGGCCGGCAGCAGCTTCCGCGAGGTGGACGCCGACGAGGCGCGCCGGATCGAGCCCGCACTCAGCACCGAGACCGCGTTGGCGGGGGCCATCCATCTGCCTGAGGACGAGGTGGCCAATTGCCGCCAGTTCGCGCTGTTGCTCAAGTGGGAGGCCGAGGCCCTGGGCGCCCAGTTCCATTTCAACTGCGACCTCGCGCCGCTCAGCCGTGCCGCACCGACCGAACTGCGGCTGGCCAGCGGCTCCGAGGGTCATCGCTTCGACGCCGTGGTGATGTGTGCCGGGGTGGCCTCGGCCGAGCTGCTGCGGCCACTGGGCCTTCGCATACCGGTTGCGCCGGTCTACGGCCATTCGATCAGTGCCAACATCCGCGAGCCCCTCAACGCCCCTCGCAGTGCCGTGATGGACGAGCGCTACAAGGTTGCCATCTCGCGCCTCGGGCTGCGTGTGCGCGTTGCGGGCAGCGCCGAACTCGGCGGCTCGCTGGACAGCCTTCATCCCGACGCGCTGCGGACGCTCTACAAGGTGCTTCAGGATTGGTTTCCGGGTGCCGTCACCCTGCAGGCCGGCGTCCAGCAATGGAAGGGTGCCCGGCCGATGCTTCCTGATGGCCCGCCCATCATCGGGCCGAGCGGCGTCCCGGGCGTCTGGCTGAACCTGGGCCACGGCTCCAGCGGCTGGGCGCTGTCCTGCGGCAGCGCGCGGGTGCTGGCGGACATGATGGGGGGCCGCGACCCGGGCATCGATCTCGAGGGCCTGGGCATCGAGCGTTTGCTGCAACACTAGGGGCCATCCGCATCCGAGCGCCCGCCATGCAACGCATCACCGCCGCCACTGCCGCCCCGCTGTTCGACATCGCGGCCTCGCGCCGGATCGAACAAGCCGCCGCGGCCGGCCTGCCGCCGCATACGCTGATGCAGCGCGCCGGGCTGGCGGTCGCGCGGCTCGCGATGGCGACCACGCCCCACGCGCGCACGATCTGGATCGCCTGCGGCCCCGGCAACAACGGGGGGGATGGCTTCGAGGCGGCGGCGCAATTACAGCACCGCGGCTTCGCACCGGTCGTCACCCGCATCGGCGACGACGCCCGCCTGCCGGCCGACGCGGCCGTCTCGCTGCAACGTGCGCGCGATGCCGGCGTGCGCTTCGCGGACGCGCCGCCGGCGCATGCCGATCTCGTCATCGACGCCCTGCTCGGCCTCGGCGCCGCCCGCGCACCCGAAGGGGCCATGGCCGACTGGCTGCGGCGCATGCACGCCGGCCCCGCGCCCGTGCTCAGCGTGGACACGCCTTCGGGCCTGAATACCGACACTGGCGTGCTGGCGCTGGACTTCCTCGCTCCTGCCGCCGGCCCGGCTGCCGGGGCCCGCCGCCTGTGCCTCAGTCTGCTGACGCTCAAGCCCGGCCTTTTCACGGCGCAAGGGCGGGACGCGGCCGGCGAGCTGTGGTTCGACGACCTGGACGCGATGCCGGGCACCGAACGGCCCACGGCCCGGCTCCCCGGCAAGCCGCCCGCCCTGCCGCGACCGCACACCTCCCACAAGGGAAGCTACGGCGACGTCGCTGTGATCGGCGGCGCTCCCGGGATGTCGGGCGCGGCCCTGCTGGCAGCCACCGCGGCGCTGCATGCAGGCGCAGGCCGCGTCTACGTCGCGCCCCTCGATGCCGCACTCGCGCCGCTCGACACAGCGCAGCCCGAACTGATGTTCCGGCGACCCGACGCGCTGAACCTGGCGACCATGACCGTGGTCTGCGGCTGCGGCGGCGGCACCGCCGTGCGCGATCCGCTGCCGCGAGTGCTCCAGGAAGCACGGGCGCTGGTGCTGGATGCCGACGCGCTCAATGCCATCGCCGCCGACGGCGCCTTGCAGGCGCTGCTTGCCGCACGCGCCCGCTCGCACCGCTCGACGGTCCTCACGCCCCATCCGCTCGAGGCCGCGCGCCTGCTGGGTACTGGCACGGCCCAGGTGCAAGCCGACCGGCTGCGCGCCGCTCAGCAGCTGGCTGAGCGATTCGGCGCGACGGTGGTCCTCAAGGGCTCCGGGACCATCGTGGCCGCGACGGGCGAAGTGCCGGCGATCAATCCGACCGGCAACGCGCGACTCGCAACCGCGGGTACCGGCGACGTCCTGGCCGGCATGATCGGCGCGGCACTGGCAGCCGGCCGGCCGGCGATGGCGGCCAGCTGCCAAGCCGTCTGGCGGCACGGCGACCTCGCCGACCACTGGCCGGCCAGTATGCCGCTCACCGCCGGCGCGCTCGCGCGCGGTTGAGCGGCTGAAGAACTGCCTAGCCCCGCCCGACGAAGGGCATCTTGGTCGCCATCACCGTGTGGAACAGCACGTTGGCATCCAGCGGCAGGTTCGCCATGTACAGCACCGATTGGCCGACGATGGACACGTCCATCACCGGCTCGATCGCGATCTCGCCGTTGGCCTGCGGTACGCCCTTGGTCATCTTGGCCGCCAGCTCGGTCATCGCGTTGCCGACGTCGATCTGGCCCACTGCGATGTCGTGCTTGCGGCCGTCGAGCGAAGCCGTCTTGGTCAGCCCTTCTACCGCATGCTTGGTCGCCGTGTAGGCCATTGAGTTAGGCCGCGGCGCAGTCGCGGAGATCGAGCCGTTGTTGATGATGCGGCCGCCGCGCGGCGTCTGCGCCTGCATGGTACGGAAAGCCTGCTGGATGCAATAGAACATCCCGTTCAGGTTGATGTCGACCACGCCGCGCCACTGCTCCGGTGTCCACTCCTCGAACGGGCCGGGCGGGTTTCCGACGCCGGCGTTGTTGAACAGCAGGTCGACCCGGCCAAAGCGTTCCACCGCGGCGGCGAACAGGGCCTGCACCGACTCGGGATTGGCCACGTCCGTCGGCACGGCGAAGGCACGCGCGCCGGCTCCCGATTCGTCTGCCACCTGCTCCAGCGGCTCCAGCCGGCGGCCCACCAGCACCACGCTCCAGCCATCGCCCAGGAGGGCCAGTGCGGCGGAGCGGCCGATGCCGGTGCCGGCACCCGTGACGATCGCGATGCGGCTCTTCTTTTCTGCACCCATCTTCGCTTCTCCTTCAACGGCGCGGCTTGCGCCCTTTCATCTTGCTGGCGGCCTTCTTGACGGCCGTACGGAAAGCCTGCATAGCCGACTGTGGCGCCGCGCCGGCAGCATGATCGCTGCGATCGCTGCGTTCAGCGGCAGAAGGCTCGGGCTTCTTGCGCGCACTGCGTTTGGTCGAGGCCTTGGCGGGCACACCCCCGGTCGCGAGGCCCTTGTCCTTCAAGGCGCGCGAGCTCAGCTCCTCGCCCTCCCGCACCAGGCGGAAGTCGATTTTGCGGCCATCGAGGTCGACGCGGCTCACCTGCACGCGCACGCGGGTGCCGATGGCGTACCGGATGCCGGTGCGCTCGCCCCGAAGTTCCTGCCGCTGTTCGTCGAACTTGAAGTATTCGCCGCCGAGCTCGGTGATGTGCACCAGGCCCTCCACGTACATCGCGTCGAGCGTGACGAAGATGCCGAAGGTGGTGGCGGCAGTGACCACGCCGCCGTATTCCTCGCCCAGATGCTCGCGCATGTATTTGCACTTGAGCCAGGCTTCCACGTCGCGGCTGGCTTCGTCGGCGCGCCGCTCGTTGGCGCTGCAGTGCAGGCCCGCCGCCTCCCAGGCCAGCACCTCCTTGCTCGGCGCGACCGTGGCCTTCTGCGGCTTGGCAGTCGGCGACTTGACCCGCGACGCCAACCGCTTGGCGAGCTTCGCATGCGCCTCGCCCGGCGTCGGCAGCATCGGCAGTTGGTACTTGGTCTTGCCCAGGATGGCCTTGATCACCCGATGCACCAGCAGGTCGGGGTAGCGCCGGATCGGGCTGGTGAAGTGCGTGTAGGCCTCGTAGGCCAGGCCGAAGTGGCCGCTGTTGATCGGCGTGTAGATCGCCTGCTGCATCGAGCGCAGCAGCATGGTGTGGATCTGCTGTGCATCGGGCCGTTCCTTCGTCGCCTCTGCGATGGCCTGGAACTCGCCGGGCCTGGGGTCGTCGGTGATCGACAGGCCCACGCCCATGGCCTTGAGGTAGCCGCGCAGGATCTCCTTCTTCTCGGGCGTCGGGCCCTCGTGCACGCGATACAGGCCCGGATGCTTGCCCTCCGCGATGAAGTCGGCGCTGCAGACGTTGGCAGCCAGCATTGCCTCCTCGATCAGACGGTGCGCCTCGTTGCGCGTGCGCGGCACGATCTTCTCGATGCGGCCGGCCTCGTCGCAGATGATCTGCGTCTCGGTGGTCTCGAAGTCGACCGCGCCGCGCTTGCTGCGCTGGGCGAGCAGCGCGCGGTAGACGTCATGCAGGTTGAGCAGGTCCTTCACCCGCTCCTTGCGCTTGGCCGCCTCGGGGCCGCGCGTATTGCCGAGGATCGCTGCCACCTCGGTGTAGGTGAAGCGGGCATGGCTCCACATCACGGCCGGGTAGAACTGGTACGCGTAGATCTCGCCGTCGACGGTCACCAGCATGTCGCACACCATGCACAAGCGCTCGACCTCGGGGTTGAGCGAGCACAGGCCGTTGGACAGCTTCTCCGGCAGCATGGGAATCACGCGGCGCGGGAAATAGACGCTGGTCGCGCGGTCATAAGCATCGATGTCGATGGCCGAGCCGGTATGCACATAGGCGCTGACGTCCGCGATAGCGACCAGCAGGCGCCAGCCCTTGCCGCGGCCCACCTTGGCAGGCTCGCAGTACACGGCATCATCGAAGTCGCGCGCGTCCTCGCCGTCGATGGTGACGAGCGGAACATCGGTCAGGTCGACCCGGCCCTTCTTGTCGATGGCACGCACCTTGTCGGGCAGCGCCTTGGCCTCGGCCAGACAGGCCTCTGAGAACTCGTGCGGCACGCCGTACTTTCGAACGGCGATCTCGATCTCCATGCCCGGATCGTCGATCTCGCCGAGCACCTCCTTCACGCGGCCCACGGGCTGGCCAAAGAGCGCAGGCGGCTCGGTCAACTGCACGACCACCACCTGCCCCACCTTGGCGGTGCCGATCGCGACCTTGGGGATCATCACGTCCTGGCCGTAGCGCTTGTCCTCGGGCGCGACCAGCCAGATGCCGCCTTCGTGCAGAAGCCGGCCGATGATCGGCTGCTCGGGCCGCTCGATGATCTCGACCACGCGGCCCTCGGGCCGGCCGCGGCGATCCTGGCGCACGACGCGCGCCTTGACGCGGTCCTTGTGCAGCACCGCGCGCATCTCGTTGGGGGGCAGATAGATGTCGGCTTCGCCATCGTCGCGCTGCACAAAACCGTGCCCATCGCGATGACCCTGCACCGTTCCTTCGACTTCGTCCAGCAGTCCGCCGGAGTGGCTCAAATTTTTGATATATACTCTCTTTCTTTCCTGAAATTCAATACCTGTTGCAAGGACTTGTTCCGTGCAGCAAGTGGGCCCAGATGGCGGAATTGGTAGACGCACTAGTTTCAGGTACTAGCGAGTAACATCGTGGAGGTTCGAGTCCTCTTCTGGGCACCAAGTTTAGATAATCCCTCTGGGCCATCTTCGATTCAAGCCACCGGCCTCCGGTGGCTTTTTTCTTGTCCGTCGAAAACCGCATCAGACAGGCAACGCGACCAGATCGTGTCCCTCGGCGCCGACGATGCGTGCGCGCGTGAAATCACCGACCTTCAGGGTCTTGCTGATTTTCTCGGGCGGCAACAGCCGCACCGTGCCGTCGATCTCCGGCGCATCGGCGTAGGTCCGCCCCACGCCACCCTTGCGCCCCAGCCCTGGCGCTGAATCGACCAGCACCTGCATCGTGGCACCGATGCGCTGGCGCAGCTTGGTGGTCGACACCGCTTCGGCGACTTCCATGAAGCGCGCGCGCCGCGCCTCGCGCTCCGCCTCGGGCAGCATGCCGGGGATGTCGTTGGCGGCTGCGCCCTGGACCGGGCTGTAGGCGAAGCAGCCCGCGCGATCGATTTCGGCTTCGCGGATGAAGTCGAGCAGATGCTCGAACTCTTCTTCCGTCTCACCGGGGAAGCCGGCGATGAAGGTGCTGCGGATGACGAGCTCGGGACACAGCTCGCGCCAGCGCGCGATGCGCTCCAGGTTCTTCTCGCCGCTGGCGGGCCGCTTCATGCGACGCAGGACCGCAGGATGGCTGTGCTGCAGCGGCACGTCGAGGTAGGGCAGCACCTGGCCGCTGGCCATCAGCGGGATGATCTCGTCGACGCTGGGATAGGGGTACACGTAGTGCAGCCGCACCCATGCGCCGTAGGGCTCGGCAATTTCACCCAGCGTGCGCACCAGCTCCAGCATGCGCGTCTTGACCGGCTTGCCGTCCCAGAAGCCGGTGCGGTACTTGAGGTCGACGCCGTAGGCCGAGGTGTCCTGGCTGATCACCAGCAGTTCCTTCACGCCGCCTTCGAACAGGGCCTTGGCCTCGCTCAGCACATCGCCCACCGGCCGCGACACCAGATCGCCGCGCATCGAGGGAATGATGCAGAAGGTGCAGCGATGGTTGCAGCCCTCGCTGATTTTCAGATAGGCATAGTGCCGCGGCGTCAGCTTCAGGCCTGCGACGCCGAAGGCCTGCGGCACCAGGTCGATGAAGGGGTCGTGCGGCTTGGGCAGATTCGCATGCACCGCGTCCATCACTTCCTGCGTCGCATGGGGGCCGGTGACGGCCAGCACGCTCGGGTGCATCTGGCGCACCAGGTTGCCACCCGCCTCGCCGGTCTTGGCGCCCAGGCAACCGGTGACGATCACGCGGCCATTCTCGGCCAGTGCCTCCCCGATGGTGTCGAGGCTTTCCTTGACGGCATCATCGATGAAGCCGCAAGTGTTGACGATCACCAGGTCGGCACCTTCGAAGGTCTTGGAGGTCTGGTAGCCCTCGGCGCTCAGGCGGGTCAGGATCAGCTCGGAATCCGTGAGTGCCTTGGGACAGCCGAGGCTCACGAATCCCACCTTGGGGGTGGCCGGCGCAGCAATGCGTTCAGGGGAGGCTACTTCGCTCATAACCTCCTATTGTCCCCTAATGGTCAGTCTGGCCGCCTTGGGGTCGCTTGATGCCGAAGGCACCCAGCACTTGCTCGGTATTTTTCTGCATCTGCTCCTGCATCTGCAGGAACACGTTCTTCGATTGCTCGACGTAGTTGCCCATGAGCCCCTGGAGCATGGGCGACTGCATGGTCATGAAGCGCGCCCACATCTCGGGCGTGAGCGCCTGCGCCTTCTCGGCCAGCTGCGCCTGCACCTCGGTCATGGCCTGGATGTTCTTCTCGAGATAGGGCCCCATGTAGCCTTGCATGGCCTGGCCGTAGAAACGGATGATGTTGGCCAGCACCTGCTCGGTGAACATCGGCGCGCCGCCGGCCTCCTCCTCGAGGATGATCTGCAGCAGGATGCTGCGCGTGAGATCGTCACCGCTCTTGGCATCGCGCACCACGAAGGGCGACTTGTCCATCACCAGCTGCTTGACCTCGGTGAGCGTGATGTAGGCGGAGGTTTCCGTGTCGTAGAGCCTGCGGTTGGGATATTTCTTGATCACCCGCTGCGTCGGCTTGTCGCCGGCGGACTTCTTGCTCTGCACTACGGACTCCTTGAGGTTTCGCGTCTTGACGCGCAAACCATTCTAGGGAGCGGTTTTGCTGCACCGCGCCAAGGTTTACCCTGACCGGGGAGCGCCATCAATCCGGAGTGGTCGTGTACTCGGCCCCGCACACTTTGCAGACGGCCGATTCGGGCCTTTCCTCGGTGGCTTCGCGAAAGTGCAGCGGGCTCTTGGTGCCGTTGAAGACCCAACACCGCGGGCAATGCTCATGGCCCGCCAGCGGCAGGTAGCCGCGCGCGCGCTGCTCGGCGCGCTCCCGCGTGACCGGCGATCCTTGTCGCACCGTCCGGGCGACATCCTCGGCCGCCATGGTACCGGCACGGCCGTTGGCGCGGTCGTTGAGCCCGTACACCACGCGCGCGAACTCGAGCGGGGCCTGCCGCAGCAGGGCGGCGAGACGAAGCTCCTCAAGTGCCGGACCGGTCTCAGCCTCTGGCGTGGTCATCGTTTCCCTGCGTCGAGTGGTGTGGTGATAGGGACGGCCAAGGTACCACAACTGTCGGCGTATTCGCCAGTCGACGAAGGCAGTAGACCATGAGGAGGAGGAAGCCCCAGGGAAGCCATTCAACGATGCACGCGAAACGGCTCAATGCGCGAGGCAGCCGCTTGGTTTGGGCGACTGCTTCGAGCTACTTGGAGAAAATTGGTAGGCGCGATTGGACTCGAACCAACGACCCCCACCATGTCAAGGTGGTGCTCTAACCAGCTGAGCTACGCGCCTGTGAGTGTGTCCGAGAGGCCGGAGTATAGCAGCCCGCGAGAGCGCCTTTTCAGCGGCGCCGCGCGGAACGCACGCCGGCCACCGCACTCACCACGCTCAGCACCTGCGCGAGCCGCGCCGCATCGACGATCTCGACGGTGAAGGTCATCCAGGCCGTGCCCTTGACGGACTGCGTCTGCACGCCGATCACGTTCATCTTCTCGCGCGCGAACACATCGGAAATGTCACGCAGCAATCCCTGGCGATCGGCGGCCTCCACCGCCACGTCGACTGCATAGACCGATGCCTCGCCGGCGCGCTGCTCGCCCCACTCGACATCGATGACGCGCTCGGCCTCGCGTCCGGCCATCATGCGGAAATTGCCGCAGTCGGCACGATGAATGCTGACCCCGTGACCGCGCGTGACGAAGCCGCGGATCGCATCGGGTGGCGCCGGCTTGCAGCACTTGGCGAGCTGCGTCATCAGCGAGGAGACTCCTACCACCAGCACGCCGCCCTTGCCCCCACTGCCGCCGGCGCGGGCCTTCTTGATGACCACTCCGTCGTCCGGCCCCTGGGCACGCTCCGGCGGGCGCAGCAGCATCTCGATGTTGCGCAGCGAGAACTCGTCCTTGCCCACCACCTCGAACAGATGATCGGCCGACTTGAAGCCCAACTGCGACGCGAGGTCGTCGAGCTTCAGCGCGGTCTTGCCCTCGCGCTGCAGCACCTTCTCGACCGCCTCGCGACCGCGTGCCATCGTCTCGTGCGTGACCTGCGCATTGAACCAGGCGCGCACCTTTGCACGTGCACGATGGCTTGCCAGGTAGCCAAGCTCCGCATTGAGCCAGTCGCGCGAAGGACCTCCCTCCTTCGTCGCGATGATCTCCACCGTCTGCCCGTTCTGCAGCGGCGTGTTGAGCGGCACCATCGCGCCGTCGACGCGCGCGCCGCGGCAGCGATGCCCCAGGCTGGTGTGCACCGAGTAGGCGAAGTCGACTGCGGTCGCGCCCTGCGGCAATTCGACGATCGCGGCATCGGGCGTGAGGACATAGATGCGGTCGTCGAACAGGCCCTGCCCCTGCGAGCCGTCCGACAGGTCGCGCTCCCAGGCCAGCAGTTGCCGCAGCACCGCGATCTTGGCGTCGTACTCGCCGCTCGCCCAGACGCCCGCGTAGCCCTTGTGGCCCGCCTCCTTGTAGGCCCAGTGCGCCGCCACGCCATGCTCGGCGTGGTCGTGCATCTCCTCGGTCCGGATCTGGATCTCGATGGGCTTGCCGGCCTGGCCATTCACGACCTCGCGCACCACCGTGTGCAGCGATTGATAGCCGTTCGGCTTCGGCCGCGCGATGTAGTCGTCGAACTCCTCGGCGATGGGCTGGAAATTGGAGTGCACCCATGCCAGCGCCGCATAGCAGTCCTTGACGTCGGCCACCACCACGCGCAGCGCCAGGATGTCGAAAACCTGCGCGAAGTCCAGCGCCTTGCCGCGCATCTTCTTGACGATGCTGTAGATGTTCTTCGGCCGCCCCTGCACCGTGGCCTTCACGCCCTCCACGGCCAGTTCACGCTCCAGCCGCGCGCGCAACTGCTCGACGTAGCCTTCGCGCTCCACGCGCTTTTCGTCGAGCAGACGCGCAATCAGCTTGTAGGTCTCGGGCTCGAGGAAGCGGAAGGACAGGTCCTCGATTTCCCACTTGACCTGCCAGATGCCGAGCCGATTTGCCAGCGGCGCGAAGACCTGCAGCGATTCGCGCGCCACGCCTTCCGGCACCGGCTGCTTGCTCGCCGCCGCATAGCGCAAGGTCTGCAGCCGCGAAGCGAGCCGCAGCATTACGACCCGGAGGTCACGCGAGAACGCGAGCAGCATCTTGCGCACGTTCTCCGTTTGCGTGCCGGCGCCGTCGGCCAGGTGCGCGCTGGCCGTGACCGAGCGCGCCTGCTTCTGAACATGCACGAGCTTGGTGGTCTCGACCGCGAGCGCCGCGAAGTTGTCACCGAAGACCTTGGCGATCACCTCCTGCGGGCGGTTCAGATGCTGGCAGGAATAGACCAGGTAGCTGGCTGCCTGCATCGCTTCCGACCCGCCCATCGCCGCCACGATTCCGGCGACGGCGTCGGCATGGGCAAGCGTGTTCTCGCCAGTGTCCAGCGTCTCGTCGGCGATCAACGGCTCGGCGAAGGCCCGGGCCCGCGCGAGCATGTTCTCCTGCACCGGCGTACGCTCCGCGGTCGCGGCCGACAGCGGATAGTCCACCACGGACACACCGGACATCGACGGGCCGGGTTGTTCGCGCTTCACTCGATCACCCCCTCCCAGGCGGTGCGATGGACGGCAGACTCGATCATGGAACGCAGGCAGGCACGATGAAGATAATGAGCTCGTTGCATCCTAATTCATCCGGAGATTGACCATCATGCTCAAAGGCAAAACCGCGCTTGTCACGGGGTCCACCAGTGGCATCGGGCTCGGCATCGCGAAGGCGCTGGCGCAACAGGGCGCCAGCATCGTGCTCAACGGTTTCGGCGATACAGGCAAGCCGAAGGCCGAGATCGAAGCGCTTGGCGTGAAGGTCGACTATCACGGCGCCGACATGAGCAAGCCGTCTGACATCGAAGACATGATGAAGTTCGCGGCCGCCAAATTCGGTCGCGTCGACATCCTGGTGAACAACGCCGGCATCCAGCACGTCGCGAAGGTCGAGGACTTCCCCGTCGAACGCTGGGACGCGGTGATCGCCATCAACCTCACGAGCGCCTTCCACACCACGCGCCTCGCGGTACCGGCGATGCGCGAGGCCAACTGGGGCCGGATCGTCAACATCGCCTCGGCGCACGGACTCGTGGCCTCGGCGCAGAAGTCGGCCTACGTGGCGGCCAAGCACGGCATCGTCGGGCTCACCAAGGCCGTGGCCCTCGAGACGGCCACCACCGGCGTCACCTGCAACGCGATCTGCCCCGGCTGGGTACTGACGCCGCTGGTGCAGAAGCAGATCGACGACCGCTCGGCGCGCGAAGGCATCTCGGTCACGCAAGCCCAGAACGACCTGCTCGGAGAGAAGCAGCCCTCACTGCAGTTCACCACGGTCGAGCAGCTGGGCGGCCTCGCAGTCTTCCTTTGCTCGCCGGCCGCCGACCAGGTGCGCGGCGTGGCCTGGCAGGTCGACGGGGGCTGGACGGCACAGTAGGGAGCGGCCGAGAGCGACCGCGGCAACCGCGCTGCCGCGGGGCTACTTGAGCTGCACCGACCCCGAGACGTTCACGACCACGCTGGTCTTGCCGGCTTCGACCGGCACCGCGGCGTCGTACGACATCTTCGACGAGGCCTCCGCCGCCATCATGCGCGGGCGCATCGGCGGGCCCTGGTTGGCGTTGACAGACACCTCGCGCAACGTATAGCCGCCAAAGCCGAAGTTCTTGGCAAGCTCGGCGGCCTTCTGCTTGAAGTTCTCGATCGCGATGGTCTGCGCCTCCGTCTCGACCTTGGCGCGCTGCTCGCGGCTGAGGCCGAAGCCGATACCGCCGACGGTGAGCGTGGAGATGCGCCCGGCCGTCTGCGTGATGCGCGGAAAGTCCTTCCCCTCCAGCACCAGCTCGGTGGTGCCCGACCAGCCGGTGATCTTCCCGTCGCGCGTGTAGCGCGGCACGAGGCTGAAGTTGCCGGTCCGCACGTCCAGCAGCCCTGGCTGAGCGTTCTTGCGCGCCTCGGTCAGCGCGGCATCCAGGGCGGTCTTCAGCTGGGTTTGCACGGCCGCGGCGTCGGCCGCATCGCGCGTGGTGCTCAGCGTCATGGAGAGCAGGTCCTGCTGCACCTCGACCGTGCCGGCGGCCGACAGCTGCAGCACGTTCTGCGGCGGAGTCCAGGGCGCAGTCTGGGCAAAGGCGGCGCCGGCGCCCAGCAATGCGGCACAGGCCGCGATCTTCCTGATTTTGTTCAAGGCAAGGGATCCCATCGAAAAGAAAAAAGCCGCCATGCCCCGAAGGGCCGGGCTCACGGACGTTGGCTGCGCGGCGCGGTCAGCAGCGTGCTTTTCGGCATCTGTGCCGGCACCAGGCGCTCGGCCGGCTGCGATTCTGCCGAATGGATCAGCTCCTGCCGCAGCTCGGTCCTGGACTCCGGCCGCGGCACCCACTGCTGGCGCACCTGCTGCCGCAGTTCAGCCAGTTCGGCCGGCGTGAGCCGACGACCCGCGGCCGCCTCGTGGCGCATCACCTCCTCGCGCTTGGCCGCCCGGTGCCCCTCGACCGCATCGCGCATTTCGTTGCGCCGCGGGTCGCTCACGCGGATGAAGCCCAAGGGCTCGGCGGGCGCCGGCAGCGAAGCGCACAGCAGCAGCGCAGCGGTCGAGGAGGAAAGAATGAATTTCATGGCGAAGGGATGGCGTTCGAGCCACTGTGCCACTGCTCCTTGTGGCAGAAGCGTCTGGACGGCTAGCGCCCGCAAGTTTTGTAACTTAGTGTCAAAGCATTGTGAAAAGCGCCTCAATGAGGCTGCAACACCCTCAAAATTGGCGTTGTTACAAATTGGGCGTTGTAGAAATGAATCAAGCTCCGGCTCGCACAGACAAGATCGTGATCGTCGACGACGACGCACGCATTCGCGACCTGCTGCGTCGCTACCTGACCCAGGAAGGCTTCGAGGTCATCGTGGCGGAAGACGGCAAGGCACTGAACCGCATCCTGTTGCGCGACACGGTCGACCTGATCGTGCTCGACCTGATGATGCCCGGCGAGGACGGCCTCTCGGTCTGCCGGCGCCTGCGCGCCGCCAACGACCGCACGCCCATCATCATGCTGACCGCCAAGGGCGAGGACGTGGACCGCATCGTCGGCCTGGAAGTCGGCGCCGACGACTACCTGGGCAAACCCTTCAATCCCCGCGAGCTGCTGGCCCGGGTGCACGCGGTGCTGCGCCGCCGTCCGCCGCTGGAGGCGCCCGGGGCGCCCTCCACCGACAACGAGACGGTGAACTTCGGCCCCTTCAGCTTCGACCTGGGCTCGCGCACCCTCAAGAAGGACGGCGAGGAGCTCTCCCTCACCACCGGCGAGTTCGCGATGCTCAAGGCGCTGGTGCGGCATCCACGCCAGCCGCTGTCGCGCGAGAAGCTGGCCCAACTGGCGCGCGGCCGCGAGTTCGAACCCTTCGACCGCAGCCTGGACGTGCAGATCTCGCGCCTGCGCAAGCTGGTCGAGTCCGATGCTGCGGCGCCGCGCTACATCCAGACGGTCTGGGGCGTCGGCTACGTGTTCGTGCCGGACGGCACCACTTGAGGCACTGAGCTCTCGTGGCCGCCACTCTCGGCCCCAAGACGACAACGCCCAGCCCCTTAGGCGAAGACGGCCCCCAGGTCACCTTGCCGAGCCCGCTGGAGGGGCTCGGACAGTCCCGGCGCAAGCCGCGGCTGCAGCTGGGCCTGAGTCTCTTCTGGCGAACGTTCTTCCTGCTGGTGCTGCTGCTGGTCGGCTGTACGGTGGCCTGGCTGCAGACCTTCCGCGCCCTCGAGTACGAGCCCCGCGCCATCCAGACCGCGCACCAGATCGCCTCGCTGGTCAATCTCACGCGCGCGGCGCTGGTCTATTCCGATGCCATCACCCGCGTCTCGCTGATCAAGACCCTGGCCGACCAGGAGGGCGTGCGCATCCTGCCGCGCGAGCCCAACGACCGCTTCACGCCCTACACCACCGGCGCGCTCGACGCTCGCGTGACCGAGGAACTGATCGACCGCCTCGGCGAAGGCACCACCGTGGCCAGCCGCGTCAACGACGAGCCCGGTCTCTGGATCGGCTTCACGATCGAGAGCGACGCCTACTGGCTGCTGCTCGACCCCACGCGCTTCACCCGCTTCGGCGGCCGTACCTGGCTGATCTGGCTGGCGACGACCATGGCCCTTTCGCTGGCGGGCGCGGCGCTGATCACGCGCCTGATCAACCTGCCGCTCAAGCAGCTGTCGCGCGCCACCATGCAGGTGCGCGAAGGCGAGTACGAGGCGCACCGGCTGGACGAGCGCGCCCGCACCAACGAGATCCGCGCGGTGAACGTCGGCTTCAACCGCATGGCCGACCAGCTCGCCAAGATCGAGCAGGACCGCGCCGTGATGCTGGCCGGCATCTCGCACGACCTGCGCACGCCGCTCGCGCGGCTGCGTCTTGAAACCGAGATGAGCGTGACCGACGAGGACGCGCGCGAGCACATGGCTGCCGACATCGCGCAGCTCGACGCGATCATCGACAAGTTCCTCGACTACGCGCGCCCCGACCACGTGGACTTCAAGCCGGTGCTGCTGCGCGACGTGATCGACGCCTGCACCTACGCCGTGCAGGATCACGAGGACATCAAGATCAAGGTCGACGTGCCCTCCGACCTGCGCGTGATGGCCGACGAGGTCGAGCTGCAGCGCGTGATCTCCAACCTGGTCGAGAACGCGCGGCGCTATGGCAAGACGCCCTCCACCGGCGTGGCCGACATCACGATCCAGGCGCAGGCCCACAACGACGCGGTGCTTATCAAGGTGCGCGACCACGGCGCCGGCGTGGCGCCGGCCCTGCTCTCGCAGCTGAGCAAACCCTTCTTCCGCGGCGACGTCGCGCGCACCTCGGCGGCCGGCGCCGGCCTGGGCCTGTCGATCGTGACCAAGAACATCGAACGCATGGGCGGCACCTTCGCCCTCACCAGCACGCCGGGCCGCGGGCTCGCGGCGCACATCCGCATGCCGCGGGCCGCCTCGGTCAAACCAGAGGCCGCGCCGGCGGGCAAATGAGCGCCCTTCTCACCGGTGCAGCAGCGCCACCGCACGCGCTTCCATAGCCCGGCCCTCGCCCACCGGGCCGAGCTTCTCGGCCGTCTTGGCCTTGACGTTGACCTGAGCGGGCGCGACCTCGAGCGCGGCCGCGATGCGCGCGCACATGGCCGGGATATGCGGCGCCAGCTTCGGCGCCTGCGCTATCACGGTGCTGTCGATGTTGCCGATCTGCCAGCCTGCGGCGCGCACGCGCCGCGCCGCCTCCGCCAGCAGCACGGCCGAATCGGCGCCACGGAACTGCGCATCGGTGTCGGGGAAGTGGCGGCCGATATCGCCCAGCCCGGCGGCGCCCAGCAGAGCATCGGTGATGGCGTGCAACAGCACGTCGGCGTCCGAATGGCCGAGCAGGCCGGTGACGTGCGGAATCTCGATGCCGCCCAGGATCAGCTTGCGGCCAGAGACCAGCTGGTGCACATCCCAGCCCTCGCCGACGCGGATGTCGAATGCGCTCATTTCAGGTGCTCCACACGCCTCATCCCCGACTCTTCAGAAGCGCCTCGGCCAGCGCGAAGTCCTCAGGGAAGGTGAGCTTGAAATTCTGCGCGCTGCCCGGCACCAGCAAGGGTGCGAGCCCGATGCTTTCGATCGCGCCGGCTTCATCGGTGACCGAATCGCCGGCACGCTCCAGTGCATCGAGCAGCATGCCGATGCGGAACATCTGCGGCGTCTGCGCCAGCCACTTGTCGGCGCGTGTCAGCGTTCCCGCCACCCGGCCCTCCGGAGAGGCGACCTTCAGGGTGTCCGGCAGGCGGTGGGCCAGCAGGCCGCCCACCGCATCGTGCTCGCAGGCCGCGATCAGGGCCTCGATCTGCGTCGGCGTCACCAGGCAGCGGGCCGCGTCGTGCACCAGCACCCAGTCGTGCGGGCCGGCGCCGGCAGATTGCCTGAGCGCCAGCAGGCCGTTGCGCACGGTAGCCGCTCGCGTCGCGCCGCCGACCTGCAGCAGATATTCGCCCTCGGCCGGGAAGCGCGGCAGCGCAGCCCCGACTTCACGGTCCTGGGGCGACACCACCAGCGCGATGCCGGCAAAGCGACCCGTCAGCGCGCGAAAGGCCTCCAGCGTGTGGCGCACCATTGGCCGGCCCGCGATGCGCTGGTACTGCTTGGGGCCCGTGCCGCCGGCGCGGCTGCCTGAGCCCGCGCAGGGAATGAGGACGAAAAGACGTGAAGGGGTCATGAGGTCCCAACGGCGAAAGGGCAGCCATTCTAGAATCGGTGTTCACACCCCTCGCTGCCCGGCGCGGGGTGTTCTGCATTTCCTTCTCGTTCATGGACCTCCCCGCTCTCACCGCAGGCAAGCGCTTCACGCTGCCGCGCCCGCCTCTCTCCGCTGATGCGCTGCTGCTCGCGCAGCTGGCCGAACGCGAGAAATCGGCCGGCCGCGCCACCGCCGTCTTCACCGCCGACGCCAACGATGCGCAGCGGCTGATCGACGAGCTCGCCTTCTTCGCGCCCGAGCTGCGCTGCGCCCTGTTCCCCGACTGGGAGACGCTGCCCTACGACAGCTTCTCGCCGCACCAGGACCTGATCAGCGAGCGCCTCGCCACGCTTTGGCGCATCAGCCAGAAGGAAGCCGACGTGGTGCTGGTGCCGGCCACCACCGCGCTCTATCGCCTGGCGCCGCCGGCGTTCCTGGCGGGCTACACCTTCCACTTCAAGGCCAGGCAGAAGCTCGAGGAGTCCAAGCTCAAGGCCCAGCTCACGCTGGCCGGCTACAGCCACGTGACGCAGGTCGTGAGCCCGGGCGAGTACGCGGTACGCGGCGGGCTCATCGACCTGTTCCCGATGGGCTCGCAGGTGCCCTTCCGCGTCGACCTGTTCGACGACGAGATCGACTCGATCCGCACGTTCGACCCGGACACCCAGCGCAGCCTCTACCCCGTGCCCGAAGTGCGCCTGCTGCCCGGCCGCGAGTTCCCCATGGACGACGAGGCCCGCGCGCGCTTCCGAAGCCGCTGGCGCGAGCTGCTGGAGGGCGACCCCACGCGCAGCCGGCTCTACAAGGACATGGGCAACGGCGTCGCGACCGCCGGTATCGAGTACTACCTGCCGCTCTTCTTCGAGGAGACGGCCACCGTGTTCGACTACCTCGGCGCAGAAACGACCATCGTGCTGCATGGCGATCTCGAACCCGCGTTCCAGCATTTCTGGCAGGACACCGGTGAGCGCTATCGGCTGGTGCAGGGTGACCCGGAGCGGCCGGCGCTACCGCCGGAGGCCTTGTTCCTGAATGCGGAGCAGTTCTACCAGCGCGCGAAGCCGCATGCGCAGTTGGCGATTCGAGGCGGGGCCGAGGCCAGCCCCTACGCCGAATTCGAGGCGCTTCCGCGCTTCGCCGTCGTCCGCGGAGCCGACGACCCGCTGGTCAAGCTCAAGGTCCACATTGCCGCCACCCCGCACCGCGTGCTCTTCCTCGCCGAAAGCGATGGCCGCCGCGAAAGCCTGCTCGACTTCCTGCGCGCCAGCGGCGTCGGCCCGCCCGCCTTCGACTCGCTGGCCGAGTTCGAAGCTTCGCCCGGCGAGAAGATCGGCATCGTCACCGCAGCGCTGGTGGCCGGCTTCGCCTGGATCGAGCAGGGCATCGACTTCGTCACCGAGACCGAGCTCTTCGCCACCGCCCCATCGGCGCGCCGACGCAACCGCAAGCAGGAGCAGGTCAGCGATGTCGAAGCGCTGATCAAGGACCTCAGCGAGCTGGCGGTCGGCGACCCGGTGGTGCATTCGGCGCACGGCATCGGGCGCTACCGCGGCCTGATCCACATGGACCTGGGCCAGGGCAACGACGCCGAGGGCAAGCCGATGCTGCAGGAGATGCTGCACCTGGAGTACGCCGACAAGGCCACGCTCTACGTGCCTGTCGCACAGCTGCACCTGATCAGCCGCTACACCGGCGTCAGCGCCGACGAGGCGCCGCTGCACAAGCTCGGTTCAGGCCAGTGGGAGAAGGCCAAGCGCAAGGCCGCCGAGCAGGTGCGCGACTCGGCCGCCGAGCTGCTCAACATCTACGCCCGGCGCGCCGCGCGCGAGGGCCACGCTTTCCGCTTCTCGGCCGCCGACTACGAGGTCTTCGCCAACGACTTCGGCTTCGACGAGACGGCCGACCAGAAGGCCGCGATCCATGCGGTGATCCAGGACATGATCTCGCCGCAGCCGATGGACCGCCTGGTCTGCGGCGACGTCGGCTTCGGCAAGACCGAGGTCGCCCTGCGCGCCGCCTTCGTCGCGGTGACCGGGGGCAAGCAGGTCGCCTTCCTCGCCCCCACCACCCTGCTCGCCGAACAGCACTACCAGACGCTGATGGACCGCTTCGCCAAGTGGCCCGTCAAGGTCGCCGAGATGAGCCGCTTCCGCTCGACCAAGGAGATCAATGCCGCCGCCAAGGGCCTGGCCGACGGCAGCGTCGACATCGTCGTCGGCACGCACAAGCTGCTCTCCAGCAGCGTGAAGTTCAAGAACCTCGGCCTGCTCATCATCGACGAGGAGCACCGCTTCGGCGTGCGCCACAAGGAGGCGATGAAGGCCCTGCGCGCCGAGGTGGACGTCCTCACCCTCACCGCCACCCCGATCCCGCGCACGCTGGGGATGGCGCTCGAAGGCCTGCGCGACCTCAGCGTGATCGCCACCGCCCCGCAGCGCCGCCTCGCGATCAAGACCTTCGTGCGCAACGAGGGCACCGGCGTGATCCGCGAGGCCGTGCTGCGCGAGCTCAAGCGCGGCGGCCAGGTCTACTTCCTGCACAACGAGGTCGAGACCATCGAGAACCGGCGCCAGAAGCTGGAGCAGATCCTGCCCGAGGCCCGGATCGCTGTCGCCCACGGCCAGATGCCCGAGCGCGAGCTGGAGCGCGTGATGCGCGACTTCGTCGCCCAGCGCTACAACCTGCTGCTGTGCTCGACCATCATCGAGACCGGCATCGACGTGCCGAGCGCCAACACCATCGTCATGAGCCGCGCCGACAAGTTCGGCCTGGCGCAGCTGCACCAGCTGCGCGGCCGCGTCGGGCGCAGCCATCACCAGGCCTATGCCTACCTGATGGTGCCGGACATCGACGGCCTGACCAAGCAGGCCGCGCAGCGCCTCGACGCCATCCAGCAGATGGAGGAGCTCGGCTCCGGCTTCTACCTCGCGATGCACGACCTCGAGATCCGCGGTGCCGGCGAGGTGCTGGGCGAGAACCAGAGCGGCAACATGATGGAGATCGGCTTCCAGCTCTACAACGAGATGCTGGCCGAGGCCGTGCGCTCGCTCAAGGCCGGCCACGAGCCCGACCTGCTGTCGCCGCTGTCCGTCACCACCGAGATCAACCTGCACGCACCCGCCCTGCTGCCCGAGGACTACTGCGGCGACGTGCACCTGCGCCTGTCCTTCTACAAGAAACTCGCGACCGCGAAAACCTCCGACCAGATCGACACCCTGCTCGAGGAGATCGTCGACCGCTTCGGCAAGCTCCCGCCCCAGGCCCAGACGCTGATCGATATGCACCGGCTGCGGGTGCTGGCGCGGCCCTACGGCGTGGTCAAGGTCGATGCAGCGCCGGGCGCGATCCACATCACCTTCAAGAAGGACCCGCCGGTCGACTCGATGGCCATCATCCAGCTAATCCAGAAGAACAAGCACATCAAGCTGGCGGGCAACGAGAAGCTGCGCATCGAGCGGGAACTCAAGGAGCCGAAGGAGCGGGCGCAGATGGTGCGGGACGTGCTGCGCAGCCTCGGACAACCCAAGACAGAGGAAGCCACCCCGGCATGACCAACGCTCTTCGAGAAATCTCCCCCGGCCTCGCCATCCGGCGCATCACCCCGCCGCTCGCCCTCGCCGACTTCAAGCTGATCGCCTTCGACATGGATTCGACGCTGATCAATATCGAATGCATCGACGAGATCGCCGACGCGGTCGGCAAGAAGGCCGAGGTCGCCGCCATCACCGAAGCCACGATGCGCGGCGAGATCAAGGACTTCAAGGAAAGCCTGCGCCGCCGCGTGGCCCTGCTGCAGGGCGTGCCGGTCTCGGCCCTGCAGGAGGTCTACGACCAGCGCCTGCGCCTCAACCCGGGTGCC
Source organism: Variovorax sp. RA8 (assembly GCF_901827175.1). Lineage (NCBI taxonomy): Bacteria > Pseudomonadati > Pseudomonadota > Betaproteobacteria > Burkholderiales > Comamonadaceae > Variovorax > Variovorax sp. RA8. The sequence continues at coordinate 3,908,522 of NZ_LR594662.1, forward strand.
GAGGCGCTGGTGGCCGCCTGCAAGGCGGTGGGCCTCAAGGTGCTGCTGGTCTCGGGCGGCTTCACCTTCTTCGCCAACCGGGTGAAGGAGCGGCTGGGCATCGACTTCGCGCGCTCCAACCTGCTCGACGAGGCGGACGGCAAGCTCACCGGCCGCGTGGTGGTGCAGTCCTGGGGCGACATCTGCGATGGCGCGGAAAAGCGCCGCACGCTGCTGGAAGTCGTTTCGCTGCTCGGCATCTCGCCCGCCGAATGCATCGCGGTAGGCGACGGCGCCAATGACTTGCCGATGATGGGCGAGGCGGGGCTGTCAGTGGCCTACCACGCCAAACCCAAGGTACGCGAAGAGGCCATGGTCGCGATCGACGAAGGCGGCCTCGACCGATTGCTCGAAGTCGTGCGCTGACGCGCCGGGGAAACCGGTTTCTTCCTAAGGCAAAAGGGACCGGCGCTGTCCTAGGGTTATCTTCAGTTTCGCGTGCAGTGCCCCAGGTGCTTGAATGTCTGGGCAACAACGAAGGAGCAGATATGAAGCGCCGCCAATCCCTGGTCGCACTCGGTGCAGCCGCCACAGCCCTGGTCCTGCCCGGGCTTGCCCACGCGGCTTACCCCGAGCGCCCGATCACCATGATCGTGCCGTGGGGCGCCGGCGGCGGCACCGATGCCGTGGCCCGCATCATCGCCGCCGAGCTCGAGAAGGAGCTCAAGCAATCAACGTGGTCAACCGCACGGGCGGCAGCGGCGTGGTCGGTCACCAGGCCATCGCCTCCGCCGCGCCCGACGGCTACACGCTGGGCATCGTCACCGTCGAGATCGGCATGATGCGCCACGCAGGGCTGACGCAGCTCTCGGGCGCCGACTACACGCCGCTCGCGCTCATGAACTTCGACGCCAACGCCATCTTCGTGCGCGAGGACTCGCCGATCAAGAGCGCCAAGGAGCTGCTCGATGCGGCCAAGGCCAGCCCCGGCAAGCTCAAGGCCAGCGGCACCGGCCAGGGCGGCATCTGGCACCTCGGCCTTGCGCAATGGCTGGTCGACAACAAGCTGCCCGGCAACGCGATCGCCTGGGTGCCGAGCCAGGGCGCCGCCCCGGGGTTGCAGGACCTGATGGCCGGCGGCGTCGACGTGGTGTCCTGCTCGCTGCCCGAGGCGCGTTCGCTGATCGATGCCGGCAAGGTACGCCCCTTGCTGCTGCTGGGCGCCAAGCCCGATGCCATCTTCCCCAAGGTTCCGCTGTACACCGACGCGACGGGCAAGACATGGAACGCCGGCGCCTGGCGCGGCATCGCAGCGCCAAAGGGGCTGCCGAAGGAACAGACCGACCAGCTCGCCGCCACGCTCAAGAAGATCTTCGACGGCAAGGCCTACCAGGACTTCCTGGCCTCGCGCGGCTTCGGCGCCCTCTATGCCGACCGCGCCGATTTCGGCAAGTTCATGGCCGAGAAGGACGCGAGCTTCGCGGTGGCGATGAAGGCTGTCGGCATCGCCAAGTAAGCGATGCGTATCCACGACAGCCTGATCGGCGGCGTCCTGCTGGTCCTGGCGCTCGCGGTGCTTTGGCACGTCCAGAGCTTTCCGCCGGCGGCGGGCCAGGACTTCGGGCCGGCGCTCTTCCCCGGCCTCGCCGCAGCCGGCCTTGGGTTGTGCGCGCTGGTGCTGACCTGGCAAGGCCTTCGCAGCGGGCAGCCCCTGCTCAGGCTCGGTGAAGGCATGCGCTCGCCGCGGCGACTGGCCGCCTTCGCGCTCGTCATTGGCGGCATGGCGTTCTACATCCTGCTGGCCGACCGGCTCGGCTTCCTGCTGTGCAGCCTGCTGGTGCTGACGCTGCTGCAATGGGCCTGCGGCGTGCGGCCGCCGGTCGCGTTCGGGGTGGCGGTGCTGGCCACGCTGGTGATCCACACCTGCTTCTACAAGCTGCTCAAGGTGCCGCTGCCCTGGGGCGTGCTGCAGCCTGTCGCCTGGTGAGGCACGGCTGATGGATCCGGTGCTCCTCGCCCTGCAGACGGTCGCCACGCCGACCGTGCTGATCGTCATGCTGCTGTCCGGGCTCTTCGGCATGTTCGTCGGCGCCGTCCCGGGGCTTACCGCGACCATGGCGACGGCCCTGCTCGTGCCCATCACCTTCTTCCTGCCGCCAGTGCCGGCGGTCGCGGCCATCGTCACTGCCACGGCGATGGCGATCTTCGCGGGCGACATCCCCGGCGCCCTGCTGCGCATCCCGGGCACACCCGCCTCGGCGGCCTACACCGACGAGTCCTACGCGATGACACGCAAGGGCCAGGGCGAGATGGCCCTGGGCATCGGCCTGGTGTTCTCCTGCATCGGCGGCCTGTTCGGCACCGCCGTGCTGATCCTGGCCGCCCCGGCGCTGGCCGAGGTGGCGATCAAGTTCAGCTCCTTCGAGTATTTCTGGCTGGTGCTGCTGGGGCTGACCTGCGCCGTCTTCATCACCAGCGACACGCCGCTCAAGGGCCTGATCACGCTGTTCCTGGGCCTGCTGCTGGGCTGCGTGGGCCTGGAGAATCCGGCCGGCCACCCGCGCTTCACCTTCGGCAACACGGATCTGCTCGGCGGCCTGACCCTGATCCCCGCAATGATCGGCATGTTCGCCATCTCCGAGATCCTGCGCTTCACGGTCACGGCCGAGGAGCTCGCGCGTTTCAAGAAGCAGATCGGCTCGGTCTTCGCCGGCATGGGCGGCCTGATGCGCAAGTACCCGGCTCAGACCCTGCGCGGCAGCGTGCTGGGCACCGCCGTGGGCATCCTGCCCGGCGCGGGCGCCGACATCGCCGCCTGGATGTCGTACGCGATGAGCAAGAAGCTGTCCAAGGAGCCCGAGAAGTTCGGCACCGGCCATCCGGAAGGGCTGGTCGAGGCCGGCGCCGCCAACAACAGCGCGCTGGCCGGCGCCTGGGTGCCGGCGCTGGTGTTCGGCATCCCGGGCGACTCGATCACCGCCATCGTGATCGGCGTGCTCTACATGAAGAACATGAACCCGGGCCCGATGATCTTCATGAACAACGCGCACAGCGTCTACGCGGTGTTCATCGTCTTCATCCTCGCCAACCTGCTGATGCTGCCGCTCGGGTGGGCTTGCATCAAGGCTTCGGCGCGCATCCTGCGCATGCCGCGCAATGTGCTGATGCCGATCATCCTGGTGTTCTGCCTGGTGGGCGCCTTCGCCATCAACAACGCGCTGTTCGACCTCTGGATCCTGCTCGGCTTCGGCGTCGCGGCCTGGCTGCTCGAGGAGAACGGATTCCCAGTCGCTCCGGCCATCCTGGGCATGCTGCTGGGCAAGATGCTGGAGGAGAACTTCATCACCTCGATGATCAAGTCCGACGGCCGCTGGCTGTCCTTCGTCGAGCGGCCGATCGCCGCCGGGTTGGCGCTGGCGACGCTGCTGGTCTGGTTCGGCTCGGCCGGCCTGGCATGGCGGCGCCGGCATCGACGGCTGCAGCCTGTCGCGGCACACTGAAGCGCATGAAAAGCACCTCTCTGCGTTACGACGCTGCCGCCCTGGCCCATTACGCGGCGCAACTCCTGCAACGCGCCGGCCTGGCCGAAGCCATGGCCCGCACGGTGGCCGACACGCTGGTGCAGGGTGACCTGCTGGGCCACGACACGCATGGCCTCGCCCTCCTGGCCGGCTACGTGAAAGAACTGGAATCCGGCGCGATGAAGCGCGACGGCGCGCCGCTGGTGGTCTCCGACCGCCCGGCCGCCGTGCTGTGGGACGGCCAGCGCCTGCCCGGCCCCTGGCTCGTGCACCAGGCCCTGGACCTGCTGCTGCCGCGCGCACGCGAACTGGGCACCGCCTCGCTGGTCATCCGCCGCAGCCACCACATCGCCTGCCTCGCCGCCTACCTGCTGCGCGCGCTCGAAGAAGACATGCTGCTGGTGCTGGCCTGCTCCGACCCCAACACCGCAAGCGTCGCGCCCTTCGGCGGCACGCAGGCGGTCTTCACGCCCAACCCGCTCGCGCTGGGCTTCCCGATCGCCGGCGGCGGCGTGATGGTGGACATCTCGGCCTCCATCACCACCAACGGCATGAGCAACCGCAAGCGCCAGGCCGGCGAGACCTTCGACTACGAAGTGCTCATCGACGCGAAGGGCCGGCCCTCGAAAGACCCGGCGGTGCTCTTCGAACAGCCGCCCGGCACCCTGCTGCCGGTGGGCGGCCAGACCCATGGCCACAAGGGCTACGGCCTGGCGCTGCTGGTCGAATCGCTCACCGGCGGGCTGGCCGGCCATGGCCGCGCCGATCCGCCCGAGGGCTGGGGCGCGACGGTGTACCTCACGCTGCACGACCTGGACGCCTTCGGCGGCAAGGCAGCCTTCCTGCGCCAGATGGACCACGTGGCGGCGCAATGCCGCACGAATCCGCCCGTGGATGCCGCCAAGCCCGTGCGGCTGCCGGGCGAGCGCGGACTGCAACGGCGCGCCGAGCAGCTCGCCGCGGGCGTGTGCCTGGCGGCCTCGATCGCGCCCTCGCTGCAAGCCGCCGAGCAGCGCTACGGCCTGAGCCTGGCCGACGCGCTGCGCTGAGCCAGCCGCAGGCTCAAAGCGCCGAGCCCAGGCGCGCGATGCCTTCCTCGATCTTCTCGAGATTGGCGGTGGCGAAGCTCAGCCGCAGCGTCGCCACATCGGGCTTCTCGGCGAAGAATGGCGCGCCGGGCACGAAGGCCACCCCCTTCTCGATCGCGCGCTGGGCGAGCACGTTGGCATCGGCCAGCTTGCCGCCCGCGCCCGTCAACCGGGCCCAGAAGAACAATCCGCCACCCGGCTGCGTGAAGGCGATGGCGTCGCCGAGCTCGCGCTTGAGCGCCGCACCCATCGCGGCCGCGCGCTCCGCGTAGACCTTGCGCACATGCGCCAGCGTGTCGGGCATGCGCCCGCTCTTGAGGTATTGCGCGGCAGTGGCCTGCGCGAAGGTGCTGGTGTGGGCGTCGCTGAACTGCTTGCACATGGTCGCCTTGGCCAGCAACTCGGGCGGCGCGATCATCCAGCCGATGCGCAGGCCCGGGCTCAGCACCTTGCTCAGGCTGCCGCAATGCACCAGGCGTTCGCGGCTGCCCGCCACCTCCTGGGTCAGCGACATGAGCGAGGGCGGCGGCGCCTTGCCGAAGTACAGATCGCCGTAGGGGTCGTCCTCCACGAACACCGTGTCGTGCTTTACCGCGAGCTCCAGCACCTTCCGGCGGCGCTCCAGGCTCAGCATCGCGCCGCTCGGGTTGCCGAAGGTGGGAATCAGGTAGACGAACTTGGGCTTGTGTAGGGCGATCAACTGCTCCAGCCGATCGACCTGCACGCCCTCGGCGTCGATCGGCGCGCTGATCAGCTGCGCGCCGTAAAGGCGGAAGCACTGGATCGTCGCGAGGAAGGTCGGTCCCTCGACGATCACCTTGTCGCCGGGCGAGATGAGGGTCTTGCCCAGCAGGTCCAGCGCCTGCTGGCTGCCGGTGGTCACGATCAGTCCGTCGGGCGCGACCTCCACGCCCTTGCCCTTCATGAAGGCAGACAGCTGCGCACGCAGCGGCTCGTAACCCTCGGTGGCGCCGTACTGCAGGGCCCCGCCCGGCTCCTCGGCCAGCGCCTTGGCACTCGCCTCCTTCAGCCCCTCGACATCGAACATCGCGCTGTCCGGGAAGCCACCCGCGAAGCTGATGATGCCGGGCTTGCCCAGCAGCTTGAAGAGTTCTCGGATGGCGGAGGTTTCGACGTTGTCGAGGCGGGTGGCGAATTGCATGGGAACCTGCTGCGAATGACGGAAGGGCTGCCATTGTCGCAAGTTCGGTGCGGGCCGCCACAACATGCATACACTGCCGCCCACGATGAAAAAAGCAGCGATCGAGCCCTTCTTCGCCACCCTGCAGGCCGCCAACCCCGAGCCCGAGACCGAGCTGGAATACAGCACCCCCTTCGAGCTGCTGGCCGCCGTGCTGCTGTCGGCGCAGGCCACCGACGTCGGCGTGAACAAGGCGACGCGCAAGCTGTTCCCGGTTGCGAACACGCCGCAGGCCATCCTGGACCTGGGCATCGAAGGCCTCGAGAGCTACATCAAGACCATCGGCCTGTACCGCAGCAAGGCGAAGCACCTGATGGAAGCCTGCCGGATGCTGATCGAGCGCCACGGCGGCGAAGTGCCGCGCACCCGCGCCGAGCTCGAGGCCTTGCCGGGCGTTGGCCGCAAGACCGCCAACGTGGTGCTCAACGTGGCCTTCGGCGAAGCGACCATGGCGGTGGACACGCACATCTTCCGCGTCAGCAATCGCACCGGCCTCGCACCCGGCAAGACGCCGCTGGAGGTCGAGCTCAAGCTGGAGAAGCGTGTGCCGCCGGCCTACCGGCTGCATGCCCACCACTGGCTCATCCTGCACGGACGCTACGTCTGCGTGGCGCGCAAGCCGATGTGCTGGAAGTGCGCGGTGGCGCCCTGGTGCGACTACAAGCCGAAGACGCCACCGCCCTGAGCAAGGGCTCGTCGTCTTGGGCCGCCTCGTTGGGTCTTCGACTTGAAGGCCGTCAAGCGCGAGGCAGTGATGCGCTCGCGTCCAATGCCCATACCTGCGCCAGCAGCGCCTGAGAACGCTCGGTTCCAATCACGGGCGACGCCAACTCCAGAAACTTTCCTTCAAGCTCGCCATCCGTCAGCGCCTGCTCGGGGTCGCCCTTGCGATTGGGCTGCAGGTGGTCGAGACGACGCCCGTCGCGGGTCTCGATGACGATGCGTGCGGCGCGCTGCCCGGGAAAGGCCGCATCCAGTGCCGGATCGACCGCGACTTCAATGCGCTCCATCAGCGCACGCGTGACCTGGTCCTCCAGCCGAGCTGGCTCGTAGGCCGCCAGGCGCACGCTGCCGTGCGCCAATGCCGTTGCCACCACGTAAGTCAGGCTGAACCGCGCTTCATTGGCCGTGGTCGGATGTGTGTAGCAGGCGATGTCGAGCGCTGGCCGGTATGTCGCAACGTGCACGCGCGCGATATTGCCGGCGTCGAGACCGTAACGCTGTTTCAACTCGAGCGCAGCGTCGATGGCGGCGAAGGTGTGACCGCAGCCGATGTGATTCTTGAAGGTCAGCCTGGTGATGTGGAAGTCCTGCCCCAATGTCGCACCTGCCTGTGACCAGTCCGGGCCGTTGCTCATCGCCTGGCCCAAGCCGATCTCGCCGTCCAGCACGTCGAGCGAGCCGGTGACGCCGCGCCCCGCGAGCTGTGCCGCGAGAACGCCAGCTTCTGCGGCGCGGCCTGCATGCAGCGGCTTGGACATCGAGTCCATGCGGAATGCTTGCTGCAGGCCGGCCGTGAAAGTGGCAGCCGTGGCCAAGGCGTGCGCGAAGGCCGGTTCGTCCAACGACATCAAGCAGGCAGCCGCAGCCGCGGCGCCGAAACTGCCGACCGTTCCCGTGCTGTGCCAGTACTTGTAGTGCGGCCTGCCCATGACGACACCGATGCGCGTCGACACTTCGTATCCAAGAACGATACCCCGCAGGAACTCGAGCCCGTTGGCGCCAACGTCCTGCCCCACGGCCAACGCCGCCGCCACGGTCGCGGCACCAGGGTGGTACATGGCGTCCCGGAAACTGTCGTCCACTTCCGCTGCATGGGCCGCCGTGCCGTTGATGAGCGCTGCCGCGCGCGCTGTCGCCGCGCGGCCCCCGGCCAAGGATGCTCGACCTCGGTCGAGGTCGTCTGCCAAGGCTTCTTCGAGCTGCCGCACGGGCGCGGCACTCAGACCGGGAAACAGCGAGGCATACCAATCGATCACGGCGCGTTTGGCGTGATGAATGACCTCGGGGGATAGCGGCTGTCGATGAAACTCGGCAGAGTAGCGGGCGAAGACTTCTGTAGCGTGCATTGCGACTCCAATGCTCAGGCCATGAGGACCACGCCGTCAGCGGCACGCACACCCTGCCCCTGCGGCAGCACGAAGACCGGGTTGATTTCGGCCTCGACCAAGCGCTCGCCAAGCTGGGCAGCCATCTTCGAGAAGGCGACGATGGCATCAACCAGCGCCTCGACATCGGCCTTGGGGCGGCCACGGAAGCCGTCGAGCAACGGCCAGGTCTTCAGCTCACGCGCCATGGAGAGCGCATCGTCGCGGCTCAGACCACCCTGGGAGGGCAACAGCCGCATCGTGGTGTCCTTGAACAGCTCAGCGGTGATGCCGCCCATGCCCAGCAGGATGGCCGTGCCCAACACATCGTGGTGCATGCCCAGGATCAGCTCGGTGCCGCCGCCCACCATTTCCTGCACCAGGAAGCGCTGGGGCCGCACGCCTGCCTTGTTCTCGACCTCGGCGGCCATCGCCCGCAGGCGCGCCCCCACCGTCTCGGCCGTCAGGTTCACGGCAACGCCGCCGACATCGCTCTTGTGCGTGATCTCGGCGGAAAGAATCTTGAGCACGACCCGATCGCCCAGCTCGCGCGCCGCAGCTTCGGCCTCCATGGGCGTCGTCACCACCACCTCGCGCGCGCAGGGCACGCCGAAGCGGGTGAACAACTGCTTGGCCTGGGCCTCATCCAGGGAGCCTGCCGGCAGTTCGTCGATGAGCACGGCGTCGGGCGCGCTGGATGGCTTCGGCTCCTGCCAGCTGCCGACGTTCAGCATCGCGCCCAACGCGGTGGTGCAGCTTTCGGCTGCGGCAAAGGCGGGGACCCCACGCTGCGTCAGCAACGCCCCGACTTCGGGCGCGTGCGGGCTCACATAGGCGATCACCGGCTTGTCCGAGTTGGGCAAGCAATCCTGAATGGCGCCTGCCATCAGCTCCGGCATGGCCAGGCTGGACGAGCCGACGATGATCACCAGCGCGTCGTAGCTGGGGCTCTTGAGCAGGATGTTGATGGCGCCCCGCAGCAGGTCCGTCTGCAGGCCGGCCAAGGTCACGTCGATGGGATTGCGGTCGAGCACCGCGTGATCGCCGCTCTGCAGCGCGCGCAAGGCCTCGGCCGTTTCAGCATCCGGGGCCGGTGTCTCGAATCCGTGCATGCCCAGATCGTCCGATACCAACGTTCCGGCGCCACCCGTCGAGGTCAGGATGGCTACGCGCTTGCCGCGCAGCCTGCGACCCGTGGCCAGTGCGACCGGGATGTCGAGGAGGTCCCCGAAAGTCTGGGCACGGATAACGCCCACCTGCTTGAACAACGCGTCATACATGCTGTCGGCGCCCGCCAACGCACCGGTGTGCGACACGGCGGCTTTCGCGCCGGCTTCGGAGCGACCGATCTTGAACGCGACGACAGGCTTGCCCGCACGAGCCGCCTTCAGGGCAGCGGCGCGAAACTTCCCGGGATTGCGCACGCTCTCCACATAGAGGGCGATGACCTTGGTGTCCGCATCGTCAGCCAGGTGATCGACAAGATCCGCCAGGTCCAGATCCACCTCGTTGCTGGTCGCGATCAGCTTCGACAGGCCAATCCCGCGCGCAGCGGCACGCGAAAGCAGCGCGCCGAGGATGCCCCCGCTTTGCGAGACCACGCCGATACCACCGACCGGGAAGTGATCCATTTCGAGCGCGCCACTGGCGGAGAGCACGATGTTGTCGGTCAGGTTCACCAGTCCGATCGTGTTCGGGCCGAGGATGCGCATGCTGCCGGCCGCCTCAACGAGCTGCTGCTGGCGACGCGCACCTTCCTCGCCGGTCTCGGTGTACCCGCTGGCGAGAACGATCGCGGCAGCCGTTCCTTTCGCCGCGAGTTCCCGGACGGCCTGGTGTGCGCGCTCGGCGCCCAGCAGCACGATGCCGACGTCGGGTGTTCCGGGAATCGAGGCGATGTCGGGATAGCAGGTCAGGCCATCGATCGAACCGACACGCGGATTGACCGGGTAGATCTCGCCCGTAAAGCCGTGTTTGCGCAGGTAGGCCACTGGGCGGCCAGCGGTCTTGGCAGCATCCGCCGACGCGCCGATCACTGCGACGCTGCGCGGCTTGAGTAGCCTGCTGATGGAGTTCAGTTCGGTCATTTCGTCGCCCCCCTTGTTGCGCTGCTCTTGGCCAGGAACGCCATCACCGATTCGCGATGCTCGGTGCTGGTGTAGCAAATGCCCTGCGCCTGGCTGCCCTGGGCGAACACCTGGTGCGCGGACAGCTCGAAGCTCTGGTTGAGGATCGTCTTGCCCAGCGCCAACGCAGTGGCCGATCCCTTGCTCATCTCGGCCGCCCAGCGCTGCGCGTCGGGGACGAGGGTCTCGGCATCCGACCGGCGATCGGCGATGCCCAGACGCAGGGCCTCTTCAAGCTCGACTTTCCGGCCGCTGAAGATCAGTTCCTTGGCCTTCGAGAGGCCTACCCGGCGCGGCAGGAAGTACATGCCACCGCCATCGGGAACGATGCCGCGATGGATATATGACCAGGTGAAGCTCGCCGCATCCGAAGCGATGATGAAGTCGCACGCCAGCGCCGTGTCGGCACCCAGGCCGGAAGCAGCCCCGTTGACGGCAGCGATCGTTGGCTTGGGCATCGAGTGCAGCAGCGATTGGGTGTGGTGCACACGCTGCTGGCGGCTCCACCCGTTGAAGCCGACCTCGCCTGCAGGCGCCTGCATTCGCCGCTCCATGCCGGCGACATCACCACCGGCGCAGAAGCCCTTGCCGCGCCCCGTGAGCACCAATGCTCGGATCGCCTTGTCGTACGTCACATGCTCCAGCGCCGCGATGAATTGCGTGCGCATGTCGTCGCTCATGGCGTTGCGCTTGTCCGGACGGTTCAGCCACAGGGTGGCGATGCCGTCTGCAACTTCGAGCTCGATCAGTCGTTCGGTCATTTCAACGTCTCCGTCATTCGTTCGTAATGTTGTTTTCCTTGACCACCTTGCGCCAACGCGCTTCCTCACCCTTGGCGTACTTGTCGAAGTCCGCGGGCGAGCCGCCATTGATCACGAGGCCCTCCCCTTCCACGCGCTTGCGAAAGGCCTCCGTCTGGACTGCCTTCTTGGCGGCTGCGTTCAGGCGGGCGATGACATCGGCCGGAGTGCCTGCGGGCACATACAGGCCATACCAGCTGTCGGCCACGTAGCCGGGTACGCCGCTTTCCGCGATCGTGGGAACCTTCGCCAAAGCGTGGGCGGGCGATCGCGTAGCCGTGGTCACGGCCAGCGCACGCAGCTTGCCGCTTTCGACGAAAGTGCCCACTGCAGCCGCGGTCGCGAACATGACGTCCACCTGGCCGCCCAGCAAATCGGTGATCGCCGGACCCGCGCCGCGGTAGGGGATGTGGGTGATGTTCGTCTTCGTCAGGTTCTTGAAGAGTTCACCCGCGAGGTGCGCCGACGTGCCCGCGCCTTGCGACGCGAACGACAGCTTGCCCGGGTTCGCCTTGGCTGCGTCGATGAGGTCCTTGACCGATTTGAGAGGGCTCTCTGCCCGCACCACCAGCACGTTCGGAGAGACGCCGACCAGCATGACCGGCGCAAAGGCCTTCTCGTAGTTGTAAGGAAGCTTGCTCTGGATGCTGGGGTTTACAACGTGCGCCACGGTTGCCATCACCATCGTGTAACCGTCAGGAGCAGCCTTCGCCACCGCGTCCGTCCCGATGATCGTGCCCGCACCGGGCTTGTTGTCGATGATGACCGGCTGACCCAACGCCTCGCCCATGGCGATGCCCATGGTCCGGGCGACCAGATCGGTGCCGCCGCCCGGTGCAAATGGCACGACTATCTTGACAGGCTTGTCGGGGAAGGCGGCAAACGCCGGCGTTGTGGTGGCGGCGGCCGCTGCTGCGATCGAAAAAAGGACCGAGGCGATCCTGAGGCGTGCCAGGGGCAAGCGCTTTTGCATGTTTGTCTCCAAGTGGAAGAAGGACGGGCGAAACGTGAATCGATGGCGGCTTGGTTGTTCTCATCGAGTGCCGCCAGCTTAGGTCTGCGCAACGCTTCGCGCACCCCCTAATTTCCATTTGATGGAATTACACTGTCGCCACTCCCTCAATCCCGAGCTCTTGTCCATGTCGTCCAGACGCCAGCATTTCGAAGCCCCCACGCTGAACCGGTCTCTCGAGCGCGGGATCGAGATCCTGCGGGCCTTCAGGCCCGGTTCCGACTTGCTGGGAAACGGCGAGATCTCGGAGCGCACCGGACTTTCACGCGCTACCGTCAGTCGCCTGACCCAGACGCTGGTCGAAGTCGGGATGCTCGAACACGATCGGAACCTGCGCGCCTACCGCCTTGCAGCACCGGTCTTGAGCTTTGCCCACGCCATGCGCGCAGGCTCCCCGGTGTTGAACGCGGTCGCGCCGCTGATGCAGACCTTGGCAGAAAAGCTGCACATCAATGTCGGCCTGGCGGTTGCGGACCGGGAAGAAATGGTCTACCTCGAATCGGTCCGCTACAACCGCAGGGTTTCGTTACGCAATGTCGTCGCCGGACAGCGAGTCCCCATGGAACTCACCTCGCTGGGTCGGGCCTACCTCGCGGCCGCCGACGAGCCCAGCCGGCGCGCGCTCATGGCGCAGTTCCGCGAACGACGCGGGAGCGGGTGGAACCAGATTCGCGAAGAGATCAAGAGCGCGATCCGGAGCGTGGCTGAGCGCGGCTATTGTTCGGCTTCCTGGCAGCCGGAGGTGGTCGCACTCGCGACGCCGATCGTGCTGGAAGGCCGGCCTGTCTATGTGCTCAACGTGAGCGTCACGACGAAGGCCAGCATCGTGGAGACCGAGGCGGTGCTGGGGGGCCCGCTGCTCGATCTCTCAGCGAATGTGGAAGCCACCCTGGCCGCGCTGGAGGTCAATCGATCTTGATGTTGGCTTCCTTGACCGCCTGGCCGATCTTCGACAGGTCCTCGCGGATCAACTTCCTGAACTGTTCGGGATTCCCCTTCGCCGGGACGAAGGACAGCTCTGCGAACTTGGCCTTGAGCGCAGGCGTGTCGACAGCCTTGGCAATCTCGGCATTGAGCCGGTTCGTCACCGCCACGGGCATCTCCGCTGGTCCCCAGATGCCATACCAGGAGAGAAGCTCGAAGCCAGGAATGCCGCTCTCGGCCACGGTGGGCACGTCCGGCATGTTGGCGACGCGGGACTTGCTTGTGACGGCAAGCGCGCGCAACCGCCCTGCCTGGACGAACGAGCGAACGCCGGGCATGGGTGAGACAGCAGCTGACACGTGGCCGCCGACGACATCCGTCAGCTGCGGTACCGCACCCTTGTACGCGATGATCTCCATATCGAGCTTCAGTGCCCGATTGATCATCTCCTCGCTCAGGTGGCTCGTCGTTCCCAGGCCGGAAGTCGCCCAGGTGTACTTGCCGGGATTCGCCTTGGCCAGCGTGGCGAATTCGCTCAGGCTTTTCGCCGGGACATCGTTGTTCACCGCGACGACCAGCGGCACATAGCCGATCTGTCCGACAGGCGTGAAGTCCTGCTCTGCGTCGTAAGTCTTCTTGGCGACGACAAGCGGCATATAGACCTGGCTCGAGGCATTGAACAGCAGGGTGTAGCCGTCGGCCTTCGCCTTCTTGACGTTGAGCGATCCCAGCACGCCCGAGGCACCGGGCTGATTCTCGATGACGATGGGTTGGCCCAGCTGTCGCTGCAGCTGGTCTGCGACCATGCGCCCGACCGTGTCGATCGATCCGCCCGGGGTGTACGGGATGACCATCTTGATCGGCTTGTTCGGATAGTCGCTCGCCATGCACGCCTGGGCGCTTGCGAAGGTGATGCCCAGCAGGGCAAATCTCGCCAGCGAAATGGTTCTCTTCAACACGGTATGTCTCCTTGGATTGGTTGATAAGGCAGATGCCGGAAAGCCCCCGGCGGCCAACTGCCGCCTGTCCCCGGCCGGATGCTGGGAAGCGAGAAGCGCTACTCGGAATACACCGCGCGCGCAAAGCCGGCGATCGCATCGCTCATGGCCTGCGGTTGCTCGGGAGCCATCGCGTGCCCTGCGTCACGGACAACCTGGACGGTGACCCGATCACCCAGGTACGGCTTCATGACGTCGGGGATGACGACAGCGTCGTGTTCAGCCTGCAGGTCGAGAATGGGCACGCTGTCGCCGCCAGAAAAGTAGTCATCAACGGGCGTCATCTCGCGCGCCCGACCTTGCGCCTCATGTGCCGCCGGGAACCAGCCGTCGAGCCAGACGCTCGGGTCATGACCCGGCGCAAAGAAGGCCTTGCTGAGGCATTCCAGTCTTCGGCTTGTCGGAAGGGTCAGGTCGCCCGCGCCGTCAATCGCGTCGCGCAGCCGGCTGTAAGGCTTTTCCGTCGATCCGGGAGGGAGCTTGCCTGCAGAAGCCGCGGCCATGACGATGCCGCGCACGAGGTCGGGACGATCTGCGGCAAGCGTACGCGCGGGCTGACTGCCCCATGCATGCCCGACGACCACGATCGGGCCCGTCGCTTCATGGTCGAGGACTGCGGCCACATCGCGAGCAAAGTCGTGAAGATCCAGGTTCTCCATGGAGCCGCGGCTCAAGCCCACGCCGCGTGGCTCCGGGCGCAATACCCGAAATCCCGCGGCGACCAGCTTGGCGGCGACTTCGTCGTAGTCACGTCCCGAGCGAGCCAGCGACGGCAAGATGCAAATGATCGGACCTGCTCCTTGATCATTGAACTCAATCTGGACCGCTTCGCCCGAACGCTTCGGGCGGTATGAGATGAGCTTGCTCGACGCATGCAGCTGCCGGACGGGATTTGATGGGGGTTCGATGGGCATGCCGGCGAGTTTCTTCGGCACTGCCACTGCCGGTAAGGACACGAGACCTATATCAGCTATGCCCGTCCGCTATGCCCCTTGTCGCGCGATACGGCCACGTCCTCGCTTCATGAAGGCGACCGACCCGCGTGGCGATCCATCGCCCCTTCTCACCAGCTAGCGCTGGCGAAAGTCGAGTTCCTGCAGCAACTGCGCGGTCCCTCGGGTGAGACGGGTCCCCGGACGCGCCTTCGGGGTTGCGAGCACCAACGCGTTCCAGATGCTTGGCGGACCGATCGGTGCGCGAGGGAGCACTTCATCGCCGCGGGCACCCAAGGCGCTCTCCGGGAGCACCGTGCAGCCCACTCCAGTCTGCACGAGCGCAACCGCCGTTCGGACCGCCCCGACCTCGGCGAGCACCTTGAGCTGAATGCCGCGCGAAGCAAGCACGGAATCGAGCAGATGCCGAATTGCGTTCGGCGCACTCGGCAGCACCATCGGATAGTTGGCGAGCGCCGCCAAGCTGACCCGCGTCGGTAGCTTGCTTTTCGGGGGCGCGACCAACAGGAGCTTCTCGCGCATCAATGGGGCAAACGCAAGTTGCGGTGAGCTCGCGGGGTCGAAGAGGAGCGCCAGGTCGAGCTTGCCCGCGATAAGCGACTCCCTCAGCGCGACGCTCAATCCCTCCAGCACGGTGATCACCGCGCGCGGAAACCGCTCACGGAACCTCTGGACAAGTGGCGTGCTCAAGCCCAATGCCACCCGCGGCGGCATTCCCACCACGATTCGACCCCCAGGGCTTTCGTCCATCTCCAGCAGTTCGTCCCGAGCGCGCCGGGAGATGTCCAGCATCACACGCGCATGGACAAGCAGAGCATCGCCGGCTTCAGTAGGTGCAACGCCGCGCCCCGTCCTCACGAGCAGGCGCTGTCCGAGATCGGCCTCCAGCAGGGCGATCTGCCTGCTCAGGCTGGGCTGAGCCAGGTTCAGCACCGCCGCGCCGCGGCTGAAACTGCCTGCGTCGACCACCGTCACGAAGTACTGCAATTGACGAAGCTCCATAGCCGCCAAGCATAGCGGGTATAGCAGCATTGTCCTTACGGAGCTTCGCTTCCGTTGCGACACTGGCGCAATGACTTTCCCCCTTCCTCCCGGAGCCTGCAACGCCCACTGCCACGTCTTTGGACCTGGTGCCCGCTTCCCCTACGCGCCCGATGCGACCTTCCTCCCGAAGGCGGATGCACCGAAAGAGGCCCTGTACGCGCTGAACGACGGACTCGGGCTCGAGCGCTGTGTGGTCGTGCAGTCGGCCTGCCACGGTTTTGACAACCGTGCGACCGAAGACGCGGTGGCCTCGCGCCCCTCGAGCTACCGCGGTATCGCGCTGCTGCCGGCCGATGTCGCGGACGCCGAGCTGAAACGGTTTGATGCGGCGGGCTTCCGCGGGGTGCGGTTCAACTTCATGGGGCATCTCGGCCGGCACGTGCCGATCGAGGAAGTACTGGCGCTGGCCGGACGTTTCGCGCCGCTGGGCTGGCACCTGCAGATCCACGGGGACCCCGCGTTGCTGACCGATCTCGCGCCGGCGTTGCGCCGTTGCCCGACGCCTGTGGTGATCGACCACATTGGCCGCATCGACGCCGCGCTCGGAATGAACCAGCCGAACTTCCAGGCCTTGTTGAAGCTGATGGCTGATGAGCGCTTCTGGGTCAAGGTCAGCGGCATGGACCGCATCACCCGGCTCGGTCCGCCCTATGCCGACTCTCAGCCTTTCGCCAGGACATTGGTCGCCGAGTTCGGCGATCGCGTGGTGTGGGGCAACGACTGGCCGCATCCCAACCACGCGGGCCCGATACCTGACGAACAGCAACTGGTCGACCTCATTGCCGAGATCGCACCCACCGAATCCGCGCGCCAGGCCCTGCTGGTGATCAATCCGCAAACCCTCTATCAGTTTGGAGACAACACATGAACCTTCGCTTCGAGAACAAGGTCGCAATCGTTACCGGCGCCGGATGCGTCGGTGCAGGCTGGGGAAATGGCCGCGCCATCGCGGTCCGCCTTGCGGAGGAAGGCGCCAAGGTCCTGGCCGTCGACCGCGACCGCGCCCGACTTGACGAGACCCTCGACCTGGCCGGCGACGCGCGCGCGTCGATCACGCCCTGGGTCTGCGACGTGACGAGCAGCGCAAGCGTGGCTGCCATGGCAGCCGCCTGCATGGAGACCTACGGCACGATCGACATCCTGGTCAACAACGTGGGTGGCTCCGCCGCAGGCGGCCCCGTGGAGCTGGCCGAAGAGGTTTGGGACTCGCAGATCGACATCAACCTCAAGAGCGTCTTCCTGACCTGCAAGCACGTGCTGCCGACGATGCTCGCCAAGGGCGCCGGCTCGATCGTCAACATCGCCTCCACCTCGGGCCTGCGATGGACGGGGAGTGCGCAGGTCGCCTACGCCGCCACCAAGGCGGGCGTCATCCATCTGTCCCGCGTGGTCGCTGTGCAGCATGCCCCGCAAGGCGTGCGCGTCAACTGCGTGGTGCCAGGCCAGTTGCACACCCCGATGGTGGAGACACGACTCGCCAAGCAGCGCGCGGGCGGTGACGTCGACGCTCTTCTCGCGCAGCGCCAGAAGCGCATTCCGATCGGCTTCATGGGCGACGGCCGGGACACGGCCAGCGCAGTGCTCTACCTCGCCAGCGACGAGGCCAGGTTCATCACAGGTACGGAGCTCGTCGTCGACGGCGGCATGACTGCACGCTGCGACTGAACGTTCACGCAACACAAACGAAGAGAGACATACATGGTCAAACGCAATTTGCTCGCCGCGGTCCTCGCCCTTGGCTTGGGAGCCGCTGTTCACGCCCAGCCGAAGACGACGAGGATCGTGGTCTCGTTCACTTCCGGCGGCCCGGTCGACTCCGTCGCGCGCACCCTTTCCGAACAGCTCGGCAAGGAGCTCGGCCGCACGGTCATCATCGACAACAAGCCCGGTGCCAATGGCGCGATCGGCGCCGTCGACGTCATGAAGTCGGCACCCGACGGCGGAACGCTCTGGTTCACCAGCGTCGGCGCGGCAGCGATCAATGCTTCGCTCTACGAGAAGCTTCCCTACGACATGCAGCGCGACTTCGCGCCGGTCTCGCTGGTCGTCAACAACGTCGAGTTGCTGGTCGCGCAGCAAGGCAACCCCGCCCGGGACGCGGCCGAGTTCGTCGCCGCGACGAAGAAGAAGGCCGACCCGACGCCGATGGGCTCCTCCGGCACCGGAAGCATTCCCCACCTGGCCATCGAACAATTGGCCGACTCGACGGGTGCCAAGCTGCTCCACGTTCCCTACAAGGGCGCCGCGCCTGCGATCACCGACCTGATGGGCGGCCAGATCAGCGGCTTCTTCGGCGACGTACCGGGCCTGCTGGGACACCTGCAAGGCGGGCGGCTGAAGGCGCTCGGCGTTGCCTCGAGCAAGCGCCACCCTTCCCTGCCGGACGTGAAGACACTGGAAGAGCAAGGCATCCGCGGCGTCGACACCAACAACTGGTACGCCCTCTTCGCCCCGGCCAAGACGCCGCCGGAGGTCATCGCGGCGCTCAACAAGGCGGTGCGCAACACCCTGGCCAACCCGGCCGTGCGGGAGAAGTTGCTGAAGACGGGCACCGAGCCTGCCGGATCGACGCCCCAGGAACTGGCAGCGATCCAGAAGCAGGACACCGAAAAGTGGGCGAAGCTGGTTCGCGCCAAGAACATCAAGGCCGAATGATGACGAGCACCCACATTCGCGTCCCTCTTGTCCAGCCGGGCACACGGCCTGAGCTGGCCGAGGTCGAGGCCCGCATCATGGCCGAGCGTGGCCGCGTTTCGCTGCTGTACCAAGTCCTTCTCAACAGCGGGCCGATCGCATCGGGCTGGGAACGGATGCTCACCGCCGTGCGCAACCAGACCGGCGTGCCGGCGGATCTTCGCGAGCTGATCATCCTTCGCGTCGCGGTACTCAATGGCGCCAGCTTCGAGTTCGACGCCCATGTTCCGCATGCGCAGAAGGCGGGCGTCGGCGCCGACAAAATCGATGCCGTGCGAAACGGCACGATCGCCGACGTGTTCGAACCGCTCGAACGCCTCGTCCTCGAATTGACCGATGCCATGACGCGCGATGTCAAGGTGCCGGATGCGCTCATGGCCAGGGTCCAAGAGCACTTCGATCCCAAGGGCGTGGTCGAGATCGTGGCGACGGTAGCGGCGTACAACATGGTGTCGCGCCTGCTCGTCGCGCTCAACGTCTCGCACTGAAGGAGGCGGGCCATGGAAGATCTCTGGCTTCTCAAGCATGACGCATCCGCCGCACCCGGCGAGATTCCTCGAACCGTTCGGGCGGCCGCGGGCATGCAGTCGTGGCGCGCCGTGGAGGGCCCCTGGACCTACATCTACGTGCCAGGCGACCTGGCGTTTCCAGAAGATGCAACGAGCGCGGGAATGTCCTGGCACCGCTTGCAGTGCCTTCAGGCGCTCGACGGAGCTTCCTTCGGCCAGCCCGCGCCCTATCACTACGTCGTCGAAACCGACGTGCTGGCTGGACACGAGGACGATCTCAACGCCTGGTACGCACAGGAGCATCTGCCGGGCCTGGCATCCGTTGCCGGAACGGTGAGGGCCGCGCGTTACCTCGATGCAGCAGGCTCCCCGCGCTACTACGCCTGCTACGACCTCGCGAGTCCGGAGGCATTGGGCAGTGCTGCCTGGCTTGCCGTGCGCGGCACAGCCTGGAGCGCGCGGGTCCGGCCGGCGTTCCGGAACACGCGACGCACCATGTTCCGCAAAGGGTGAAGCGGGCGTTCCGCGCCCTCGAGGTCTTTTGTGACACCGGTGTGGTCGAGACAGTGAGCCGGCCTAGGCCTGGCGAATATCCATCGACTCGACCACCACCCACTCGCCGAACGCGATCGGCCGCGACGGCCATTGGTCGGCGCGCTCCGCGCAGCGCAGGCCATCGCGCAGCAGCCACACGGCACGGATCACGCCGGCATGGGTGATCCACAGCGCATCGCGCGCGGTCGCGCGCCATTCGTCGAAGGCTTCGCCCACGCGCCCCATGAACTCGCGCGTGCTCTCGCCATGACCGCCGGGGCGCGAGTCGGCGAAGGCGCCGGTCCAGGCGTCGAACTCGGCGCGCTCGATGCTGCGCCAGTCGCAGCCCTCCCAGGCGCCGAAATCCATCTCGGCGATGCGTGGGTCGACACGCAGCGGCAGCTCCGGCCGCAGCGCGGCGATGGCCTGCGCCAGCAGCGCGCAGCGCTGCAGAGGCGAGCTGACGAGCTCGATGCCGGCAGGCAGCGACGGCGCGATGCGTTCGGCGATGGCGCGTGTCGCCTCCGCCGGCACGCCCACGTCGGTGCGGCCGTAGCAGGAGCCGGCCGCTGCCGTGGTTTCGGCGTGACGCACCAGACCGAGCTTCATGACTGCCAGGCGAGCGCCAGGTAGATGGCCAGCTCGCACAGCTGCTGGGTGGCGCCCAGCCCGTCGCCGGTGAAGCCCTGCAGCCGGCGCGCGAGCAGCCAGGCCATGTATGACGCAGCGATCACGCAAGCGACCAGGGCGGCCGCGGCCTGGAGCAGCGGCTGCGTGCACAGCAGCAGCAGGACGGCCGGCAGCGCATACAGCACGCCCACCAGCAAGGCACCGCCACCGATCGCATCGGCCAGGGGCTTGGACTTGCTCGCGGCGCCCTCGTCGCCGACATAGGGCAGCCATCGGATGAGGAACAGCGGCGCCAGGCGCGACAGGACGTGCGCGCCCATCAACGCCGTGGCGGCGCTCAACGCCCCCTGCCCTGCCAGCACGGCCAACAGCGCGATCTTCAGCCCCAGCGCCAGCACCAGCGCGAGCGCGCCGAAGGCCCCGATGCGCGAGTCCTTCATGATCTGCAGCGCACGCGTGCGATCCGTGGAGCCGCCGAGGCCGTCGGCCACGTCGGCCAGTCCATCCTCGTGGAAGGCACCCGTCAGCCACACGGTCGCGATCGTCGACAGCAGCGCAGCCGCCAGCGCGCCGGCCATGCCCGGCAGGCCCGTTTGCGCCAGCACGAACACGCCCGCGCCCACCACGCCGACGAGCCAACCCACCCCCGGGAAATGCGCCGCGCTCGCCCGCAGCATCGCGGGACTGAAGCCTACCCAGGCCGCCACTCGCCCCGTGACCGGCACGCGTGTGAAGAACTGGAGCGCCAGCAGAAAATGGCGCAGCCCGTCCATCAAACCTCCCGCTGCGACACGCCCGCCGATTCGAAGCTAGCCATCTCGCGCAGAATGCGGCACGCCGATTCCAGCAGCGGCCAGGCCAGCGCGGCGCCCGAGCCCTCGCCCAGGCGCATGTCCAGCTTCAGCAACGGCTCCAGGCCCAGCGCTGCCAGCAGCAGCCGATGGCCCGGCTCGGCAGACTCGTGCGCCGCGACGCAGCGCTGCACCACGCGCGGCCGCAGGCCCTGCGCGACCAGCACCGCCGCGCAGGCGATGAAGCCATCGACCACGATCACGCGCCGCTCCTCGGCGGCCTGCAGCACCGCACCGACCAGCGTGGCGATCTCGAAGCCGCCGAAGGCCGCCAGCGCGGTCAGCGGCCCACCCGCGTCGGCATGCAGCGCCAGCACCTCGCGCAGCAGCGCACGCTTGCGCGCTCGCCCCGCGGCGTCCAGTCCGGTGCCGCTGCCGGTGCAGGCATCGATGTCTTGCCCCGCGAGCCGCGCCAGCAGCAACGAGGCAGCCGAGGAGTTGCCGATGCCCATCTCGCCCAGCAGCAGGGCATTGCCCGGCAACTCGCGCACCAGGTCCATGCCGTTGGCGATGGCCTCTTCGCACTGGGCGAGGCTCATGGCAGGACCGGCCGAGGCATCCGCGGTGCCGGGCGCGATCTTGCGCACCCGCAGCCCCTCCCGCGCCTCGAAGTCATGCCGCACGCCACAGTCCACGACCGTGAGCGCCAGTCCATGCTGCCGCGCCAGCACGCTGACGGCCGCGCCGCCGGCGAGGAAGTTCTCGACCATCTGCCAGGTCACGTCGCTCGGATAGGCCGAGACGCCGCGCGCCGCCAGGCCATGGTCGCCCGCGCACACCAGCGTCTGCGGTGCCGCGAGCGCGGGGGCCTCGCTGCCGAGGATCAGTCCCAGCCGCAGGGCCAGGGCTTCGAGCCGGCCCAGCGCACCGAGCGGCTTGGTCTTGTGGTCCAGCAGCTGTTGCAGCCGCCCGGCGAGCGCGGGGTCATCGATGGATTCGACGGCGGGAAGTTCAAGGGTCATTCGATCAGGGAGCGCAGCGCGCCCGCTTCAAAGTGGGAATCGATGTGGTCGGCGAGGCCGTCGAACACGGCTTCGAGCGTGCGCGCCCGAGCGCCGAAGAGTGCCTGCAGCACGGCCGGGTCCTCGAACAGGCCATGCAGGTACAGGCCCAGTACGTTGCCCTGCGCGTTCTGCCAGGCCAGGTCCTCGGCCATCACGGCCTCGGCGCGATCGCCGGCCGCGGCCATCGCAGGATGCGGCGCGGTGCGGCCGTGGTGGATCTCGTAGCCGCGCAAGGTCACCGCCGACAGCGCGGCCCAGGGCCCCTTCAGCACGCCGAAACGCGCCTCGCGCAGGCGCACGGTCTTGCCTTCCTCGAACACGGTGACCAGGGGCAGCAGGCCCAGCCCAGGGCCGTTGCCGTCGACCCCATGCGGATCGATCAACGCCTCGCCCAGCATCTGCAGCCCGCCGCAGATGCCGAGCACCGCGCCGCCGCGCGCCGCATGGTCCGCCACGGCACGGTCCAGCCCCTGCGCGCGCAGCCAGGCCAGGTCGCCGCTGGTGTTCTTGGAGCCGGGCAGCACGACCCAGTCCGCACCCGCCAGCTCGGCCGGACTGCGCACCCAGCGCAGGCGCAGGCCCGCCACGTTCTTGAGCGGCTGGAATTCATCGAGGTTGCTGATGCGCGGACAGGCGACGACGGCCACCGTCAGCCGGACCTCGCCGGCGGCCGTGCTGCGCTCATCGAAGACGCCGTCCTCCTCGGGCAGACCGTGCTGCCACCACATCGGCAAGGTCGCGAGGGTCGGCACCCCGGTCAGCGCCTGCAGGCGCTCGGGCGCGGGCGCGAGCAGCGAAGCATCGCCGCGGAACTTGTTGAGCACGAAGCCGGCCAGCCGTGCACGGTCCGCCTCGGGCATCAGGGCCCAGGTGCCGTACAGGTGCGCGAAGGCGCCGCCGCGATCGATGTCGGTCACCAGCAGGCAACGCGCCTCGGCATGCCGCGCGACGCGCAGGTTGACGATGTCGCTGTCCATCAGGTTGATCTCGGCCGGCGAGCCGGCACCTTCGATCACCACGATGTCGTGCCCGGACCGCAGCTCGTCGAGCGCGCGGGCGAGCTGCGGCCACACGTGCTCGCTGCGCCCGCGCCACGACAGGGCCGAGAGCTCGGCGCTCACCTGCCCCATCAGGATCACCTGGCTGTGCGTGTCGCGCTCGGGCTTGAGCAGCAAGGGATTCATGCGTACATCCGGCACGGCACCCGCTGCCAGTGCCTGGAAATACTGGGCGCTGCCGATCTCGCCACCCGCCACCACGCGCGCGTTGTTGCTCATGTTCTGCGCCTTGAACGGCGCCACCTTGAAGCCCTGGCGCGCATACCAGCGGCACAGCGCGGTGGCCAGCCAGCTCTTGCCGGCACCGCTGGTGGTGCCCAGCACCATGACGCATCGGGCCTTGTCCCGCCCTGGCTCTTGATTCATCCGCGGATTGTCGTCGAGCCCTGCGGGGACGACCGGCATCGCCGATCGTCAAGTCCTTCACGCTCTGCGTGAATGCGTCTGGATGGGTTTGTGCAGCGCCGCGAAGAAAACTGTAGCCTTTCGTTCTCAAAAAAATAGAAAGAACAAGGTTGATGGCTTCGTTACGCGACATGGCGCTCACCATTGAAGAGCGCGAAGAGGGAAAGTTCTACTGGGTGCTGATCGAAGCGCTCGACGACGAGGGATCCGAGATCCTGCACTACCGCCGCATCAAATCGGCCACCCAGCCGCAGGCGAGCTACTCGAGCGCGCTCGCGCTCGGGGCGGCCGCGCTGCGCCGGCTGGCGCCGGCGCAGCCCCCCGGCCCCTGAGGCGCCTCTTATTCCAGGAACACCGCGGAACCGGCTTTGCCGGGCCGCTGGTGTTGCCCCCGGTAGGGGGTGGGCGGCTACACGAAGTGAGCCAACCTGGGGGGGAGCAACATCCCACCGCGGAACCGGCTTTGCCGGGGCCGCTGGTGTTGCCCCCGGTAGGGGGTGGGCGGCTCCACGAAGTGAGCCAACCTGAGGGCGAGCGTCAGACTGTCCAGTCGCCGCCGAGCGCGCGAATCAGCCCGACGGTGGACTGGTATTGCGCGGACCGCACCTGCAGCGCCTGGCGCCGGTTGCGCAGCTCGCTGCGGCGCGCATCGAGCAGGTCGAGCTGGCTGATGTAGCCGTTGCGATAGCGCGTGTCGGACAGCTGCGTGGCCCGGCTCGCCGAGGCGACCGCCTTGGCCTGCACCTGCGACTGCGCCCCGAGGATGCGCAGCGAGGAGAGCTGGTCTTCCACGTCCCTGAAGGCCGTGAGCACCTGCTCGCGGTAGCTCGCGAGCGCGCCGTCCAACTGCGCCCTGGCGCCCTGCACGCCGGCCTCGCGCCGGCCGCCGTCGAGCAGCGGCAACGACAGCAGCGCGCCGATGCCCCAAGAGCGCGCGGACCACTTGAACAGGTCGCCGATCTCCGAAGATGCATAGCCGCCGCCGCCGGTCAGCGCGATGTTGGGGAACCACGCAGCCTGCGCCACGCCGACGCGCGCCTGCGCCGCCAGCACGCCCTTCTGCGCGGCCGAGACATCGGGCCGGCGCGTGAGCACCGTGGCCGGCACGCCCGCGGGAATCGCGGGCAAGGCGGTGGCCCAGCTGCCGGGTTTCATCTCGAAGCTGGAAGCCGGCTCGCCGGTCAGTACTGCGAGCGCATGCTCGAGCTCGGCGCGGCGGCGATCCAGCGTGAGCGCCTCGGACTCGGTGGAGGCCATCTCGGTCTCGACCCGCGCCACGTCGAGCTCGGCGATGTCGCCCGCCTGGTGGCGCTGCTGCGTCAGGCGCAGCGTGTCATGGTAGGCCTCGACGGTCTCGCGCACCAGCTGGCGCTCGTCGTCCAGCGCGCGCAGCGCCAGGTAGGTCTGCGCGGTCTCGGCCTGCACCAGCAGGCGCGTGCTCTGCAGCAGGCCGGCGCGCGATTCGGCGTCGAGCCGGGCCGCATCGCTGGCCTTCGAGAGCCGGCCGAAGAGGTCGAGCTCGTACGAGAAGTCGAGGCCCGCGTTGATCAGCGTGGAGGGCGTGGTGCTCTGGTTGCGGTCCAGGCCGCGCTGCCGGCTCGCGCCGGCGCCGAGGCCGATCTGCGGCGAGCGGTCGGCATCGGTGCTGCGCGCCAGCGCGCGTGCCTCGGCCAGCCGTGCCGCTGCGACCTGGATGCTGTTGTTCGCGGCATCGGCGCGGGCGACCAGTGCATCGAGCACCGGGTCGTTGAAGGCGCGCCACCACTCGCCGCGCGGCTGCGCCTCTGCGGGCGTGGCGCGGGTCCACTGGCCTTCGGCCGGCGCCGCGGCCTGCTCCTTGAACTGGGCGGGCGCCTGGAAGCTCGGCGCTTCCGGGATCGCTGTCGCGCAGCCGGCCAGCAGCAGGGCCGCCACGAGCGGCGCCAGCGCTGCGCGCCAGGGCCGGGTGAAAGTGCTTCGATCGAGTTTCATGATCCGCTTTCTTGCAATGAGGCTTGCGCCATCAGTCGTGCGTGTTCAAGGGCGCGGCGGGCATCGGGCGCAGGCCCGCGCCGCCGGCCGGGCCGGAGCCGCCGTCGTGGTTGCCGCCCTGCGAGCCCGCGGGATGCTCTGCCGAGACAAAGCCCTCGTCGCCCGCCAGGTGCGGCACCTCGCCGTGGAGCTTGAGCGGCCGATTGCCGGTGAGCCTGCGCAGCGCCACGTAGAACACCGGCGTCAGGAACAGGCCGAATGCGGTCACGCCGATCATTCCGGCGAACACCGCTACCCCCATGGCCGACCGCATTTCGGAGCCGGCACCGGTGGCGAGCACCAGCGGCAGCACACCCATCACGAATGCGAGCGAGGTCATCAGGATCGGGCGCAGGCGCAGCCGGCTTGCTTCCACGGCGGCCTGGAAGGGCGTGCGCCCGGCGAATTCCAGCTCGCGCGCGAACTCGACGATCAGGATCGCGTTCTTCGCCGACAACCCCACCAGCACCATGAGTCCGATCTGGGTGAACACGTTGCTGTCGCCGCCGGAGATCCACACGCCGGTCATCGCCGCCAGGATGCCCATCGGCACGATCAGGATGATGGCCAGCGGCAGCGTGAGGCTCTCGTACTGCGCCGCCAACACCAGGAACACCAGCACGATGGCCAGCGGGAACACGATCACGGCGGAGTTGCCGGCCAGGATCTCCTGGTAGGTCAGGTCGGTCCATTCGAACTCGACGCCCTTGGGCAGGGTCTCGGCGGCGATCCGCTCGATGGCGTCCTGCGCCTCGCCGGAGGAATAGCCGGGCGCCGGGCCACCGTTGATGTCGGCCGTGAGATAGCCGTTGTAGCGCATCGCGCGCTCCGGCCCGAAGCTGGAGTTCACCTTCATCAGCGCAGACAGCGGCACCATCTCGCCGGAGGTGGAGCGCACCTTCAGCAGGCCCACGTCCTCCGGCCGTGCGCGGTGCGGCGCATCCGCCTGCACCCGCACGCTGTAGGTGCGGCCGAACTTGTTGAAGTCGTTCGCGTACAAGCTGCCCAGGTAGATCTGCATGGTGTCGAAGATGTCCTGCACCGGCACGCCGAGCTGACGCGCCTTGGTGCGGTCGATATCCGCATAGAGCTGCGGCACATTGACCTGCCAGCTGGTGAACATGCCGGTGAGCTCCGGCGCCTGCATCGCCTTGCCCATGAAGGCCTTCACTGCCGCGTCCATGCCCTCGTAGCCGACCGAACCCCGGTCTTCCAGCTGGAGCTTGAAGCCACCGGTAGTGCCCAGGCCTTCCACCGGCGGAGGCGGGAACATGACGATGAAGGCGTCCTGGATCTTGGAGAACTCCGCATTGAGCTGCTGTGCCACCGCGCCCCCGCTCTGGTCGGCACGCTTGCGCTCGTCGAAAGGCTTGAGCATGGCAAAGGCGATGCCGGAGTTCGAGCTGTTGGTAAAGCCGTTGATCGACAGGCCCGGGAAGGACAGCGTGCCTTCGATGTTCGGGTTCTTCGCCATGATCTCGCCCATGCGGCGGATCACCTCGTCCGTGCGGTCCAGCGTGGCGCCGTCGGGCAGTTGGGCAAAGCCGATCAGGTATTGCTTGTCCTGGCCCGGCACGAAGCCGTTGGGCACGGCCTTGAACAGACCGAAGGTCAGTCCGATCAGCGCCAGGTAGAGCGCCATCATCAGCGCCTTGCGCGACAGGACCCGTCGCACGCCGCCGCTGTAGGCTTCCGAGCCGCGATGGAAGAACCGGTTGAAGCCACGGAAGAGCCAGCCGAAGGCGCGGTCCATGCCGCGGGTCAGCGCGTCCTTGGGCGCATCGTGGCCCTTGAGCAGCAGCGCCGCGAGTGCCGGCGACAGCGTCAGCGAATTGATGGCCGAGATCACGGTGGAGATCGCGATGGTCACCGCGAACTGCCGATAGAACTGGCCGGTGAGCCCGCTGATGAAGGCCAGCGGAACGAACACCGCCACCAAGGTCAGCGCGATCGCGATGATGGGCCCCGAGACCTCCCGCATCGCACGGTAGGTGGCGTCGCGCGGCGACAGGCCCGCCTCGATGTTGCGCTCCACGTTCTCGACCACCACGATGGCGTCGTCCACCACGATGCCGATGGCCAGCACCAGCCCGAAAAGCGTCAACGCATTGATCGAGAAGCCCAGCAGGTGCAGCACCGCGAAGGTACCGATCACTGACACCGGCACCGCCAGCAGCGGAATGATGGAGGCACGCCAGGTCTGCAGGAACAGGATGACCACCAGCACGACCAGCGCGATGGCTTCGAGCAGCGTGTGCACCACCGAATCGATGGAGGCGCGCACGAACTGCGTCGGGTCATAGGCGATGCGGTACTCCAGCCCTTCGGGCATGAACTTCGCCAACTCGTCCATCGTCTTGCGCACGTCGGCGGAGATCTGCAGCGAGTTGGAGCCCGGCGACTGGAACACACCGATGCCCACGGCCTGCTGGTTGTCCAGCAGCGAACGCAGCGCGTACTCCGAGGCGCCGAGCTCGATGCGGCCGATGTCGCGCAGCCGTGTCACGGCGCCTTCCGCGCTGGTCTTGACGATGATGTCGCCGAACTCCTCTTCGCTCTGCAGGCGGCCCTGCGCATTGATCGACAGCTGCGTGTCCACGCCCGGCAGCCCCGGCGAAGCGCCCACCACGCCGGCAGCGGCCTGGATGTTCTGGCCGCGAATGGCCGCCACCACGTCGCTGGCCGACAGGCCGCGCTGCGCCACCTTCTGCGGGTCCAGCCAGACGCGCATGGCGTACTCGCCGCCGCCCCAGGCCTGCACCTGGCCGACGCCGTCGATGCGCGCCAGCCGGTCCTTGACGTTGAGCACCGCGTAGTTGCGCAGGTAGTTCATGTCGTAGCGCCCGTTGGGCGATACCAGGTGAACCACCATCGTGATGTTGGGCGAGCTCTTGACGGTGGTGATTCCCAGCCGCCGCACTTCCTCGGGCAGGCGCGGCTCGGCCTGCGAGACGCGGTTCTGCACCATCTGCTGTGCCTTGTCGGGATCGGTGCCGAGCTTGAAGGTGACGGTGAGCGTCATCACGCCGTCCGTGGTCGCCTGGCTGCCCATGTAGAGCATGTCCTCGACGCCGTTGATCTGCTCCTCGAGCGGCGTCGCCACCGTCTCGGCGATCACCTTCGGATTGGCGCCCGGATACTGGGCGCGCACCACCACTGAAGGCGGTGCGACTTCGGGGTATTCCGAGATCGGCAGCCCGCGCAAGGCGATCAGGCCCGCGATCAGCATCAGCAGCGAGAGCACGCCCGCGAAGATCGGCCGATCGATGAAGAATTTCGATAGATTCATGGTGTTGTTTCCCTCGGGGATGCCGGCTTCACTCGGGCACTCGGGACTTGGCGGCGCTGGCCACGCGCTGCGTTTGCGCGTCGGCCTTGGCGTCCATGGTCACCGTCTGCGGGGCCACCAGGGCGCCCGGACGGATGTGCTGCAGGCCGTTGACGACCACGCGCTCGCCGGCCTTCAGCCCCTTGGTCACGACACGCAGTCCGTCGACCGAAGCGCCCAGCGCGACCTCGCGCCACTCGGCCTTGTTGTCCTCGCCCACGACCATCACGAACTTCTTGTTCTGGTCGGTGCCGACGGCGCGCTCGCTCACCAGCAGCGCCGTGTCGTTGCGGGCCTGGCCCATGCGGATGCGGGCGAACTGGCCGGGGATCAGCGTGCCGTCCTTGTTGTCGAAGGCGGCGCGCACGCGCACCGTCCCGCTCCTGGCGTCGACTTGGTTGTCGATCAACTGCAGGCGGCCCTCGTAAGGCGTGCCTTCCAGGCCGGCGGTGCCCATCTGCACCGGAATGCCGTCGAGCTTGCCGCGCGCACCGGCGCCGGGCGGCAGATCCTTCAGCGCCTTGACCACCACCTGCTCGTCCGCGTCGAAGCTCGCGTAGATCGGGCTGACCGACACCAGCGTCGTGAGTACCGGCGCGCCGGGACCGGCGGCGACCAGGTTGCCCACGGTCACTTCCAGCCTGCCGATGCGGCCGGACACCGGCGCCTTCACCTGCGTGTAGCCCAGGTTCAGCCGCGCGCTCTGCAGTTGGGCCTGCGCGGCGCGCAGGTTGGCCTCGGCCTCGCGGCCTGCGTTGACGCGCTCGTCCAGCTCGCGCTGGGCGATGGCCTTGTCGTCCCACAGGCGGCGCGCGCGTTCCTGCTCGCTGCGCGTGAAGGCCGCGCGGGCCTGGGCCGAGGCGACCTGCGCTTCTGCACGCTCGACCTCGGCTGCATAGGGCGCGGGGTCGATGGTGATCAGCAGATCGCCCTGCTTCACCAGCGCGCCCTCGCGGAAGTGCGCCGCCAGCACCGCGCCAGCGACCCGCGAACGCACGTCGACGCGCTCGACCGCTTCGAGCCGGCCGGAGAACTCGTCCCACGTGTTGACCTCGGTGGGGGCCACCACGGCCACCGACACCGGCGTGGCGCGCGGCGTGGCGACCGCGGGCGCATCGTTGGCCACGGCCTTGAAGCTGGGCAGCCCGAACAGGACCGCGGAGGCGATCGCCACCAGGGCGGTGACGCCGGTCACGGCAGGCCATAGACGGCGGCGGGCATTCGACTGCTTGTTGTTGGTTTGCATGATGAAGCTCCTCGTTGAGATGACTTTGGAAAACAACCGGCCAGCCCGCTGACCGTGAGCAGCAGGAAGGCGAAATCCGGCACCACCGGCCAAGCCGGCGGACCCAGGAAGGTTCAGAAGAGGTTGACCGGCGAAGCCGGCTGGTGCCTAGGCCGGGGGAGGCACCGGCGGCACCGTGGAAGCGAAAAATGCGCGCAAATGCCCACCCACTGTCTCCGTGCACGCGCAATTCCCAAAGGCGGGGTCATACAACTCGTCGGGACATTTCGCGGCCGAAGGCAGCACCGCCTTGGTCACCGGAATGCCCGCTGCCTGCAGCCGCTGCGCGAAGCTCAGGGCCTCGTCGCGCATCGCATCGTCCTCGCCCACCAGCACCAATGCAGGCGCCAGCTCGGCCAGCCTGAGCGATGAGCCGGGCACCGCGTAGGGGTGCGTGGCGTTCATCGGGCAGCTCAGGTATTCCTGCCAGCCCGAAGCCCAGCGGCAAGGGGCATCGTCGGCCGAGGCCTGGCGCAGCGACAGCGTGCCGGCACAGGGGTCCAGCATCGGGGACAGCAGGATCTGGCCGGCCAGCGGCGGATGGGCGCGGTCGCGGGCCATCAGTGCCACCGCGGCCGCCAGGTTGCCCCCTGCCTCTTCGCCCGCCAGGTACACGCGGGCACCCTTGCCTGCCAGCTTGACGCGCTGCTTGTAGAGCCACTCCAGGGCCGCGAACCCCACTTCGATGGGCTCAGGGAAGGGCTTCAGCGGATAGGCCAGCGACAGCACCACCGCGCCAGCCGCTGCCAGGAGCCGCGAGACGTTGCGGCCGCGGTCCAGGTCGCCGCACACGAAGGTGCCGCCGTGGAAATGCAGTACCAGCGGCACCGCCACACCCTTGGCCCGCTGGCCGTAGAGGCGCGCCTGAACCGGCTCGCGCTCCGGCAGCGGAATGCTGATGTCGACCTCCGTGCCCGGTGCAACGGCGACCGCCGGGGCCGGGGCGGCTTCAGCAGGACGCGGGATGGGGCGGGATGACATGGCACAACCTCAGTGGGTGAACGATGCGTTGAATATTAAGGGCCTCATTGACTGCGACAACAGGTTGGTGAACCTCACTCTGTTTCCAATCGACTAACAATCCGCTAATACAGTGCATGTGAGAATCCGCCCCCGCCCGCAGTCGCGCGGGTTTTTCCCTAGGAGCACCAATGGACCAGGTCCAGGCCATGCGGATCTTTGTCCGCGTCGTGGAAGCCGGCACCTTCACCCGTGCCGCAGATTCGCTCGGGTTGCCGAAGGGCACGGTCACGAAGCAGATCCAGGCGCTGGAGTCCCGCCTTCATGTGAAGCTGCTGAACCGTACCACGCGGCGCGTGACCGTGA
This sequence comes from Variovorax sp. RA8, assembly GCF_901827175.1. Classification (NCBI taxonomy): domain Bacteria; kingdom Pseudomonadati; phylum Pseudomonadota; class Betaproteobacteria; order Burkholderiales; family Comamonadaceae; genus Variovorax; species Variovorax sp. RA8. Next base: position 3,939,889 of record NZ_LR594662.1, read on the forward strand.
CGCCGGACGGTGCCGCCTATTACGACCGCACGGCCCGCCTGCTGAACGACCTCGACGACATCGAGGCCAGCATGACCAACGCGCAGGCCAACCCCACCGGGCGGCTGCGCATCGACGTGGGCTCGTCCACGGCGCGGCTGATCATCCTGCCGGCGCTCCACACCTTCAGCGACCGCTACCCCGACATCCAGCTCGACCTGGGGGTGAGCGACCGGCCGGTCGACCTGATCACCGACAACGTGGACTGCGTGATCCGGGCCGGCGACCTGACCGACCAGTCGCTGGTGGCGCGGCGCATCGGCACGCTGGACTTCGTGACGGTGGCATCCGCGGCGTACGTCAAGCGCTACGGCAGGCCGGAGCACCCGTCGGACATCGAGAAGCGCCACCATGTCGTGAGCTATTTCGCGGCCGGCTCGCGCCGGATCTATCCGCATGAATTCCACAAGGACGACGAGCACATCGAGATCTCGGGGCCCTACCGCGTCTCGGTCAACGAGAGCAATGCGCACCTGGCCGCCGTGCTGGGCGGCTTCGGGCTTTCGCAGTGCATCACCTTCATGGCCGATCCGCACATCGAGAGCGGGGAACTGGTGGAACTGCTGCCGGACTGGACCCGCGCGCCCTTGCCGGTGCATGTGGTGTATCCGCCCAACCGGCACCTGAGCGCCAAGGTGCGGGTGTTCGTGGACTGGGCGGCCGACCTGTTCGCGAAGAATCCGAAGCTGCAGCGGCGCTGAGCCCGGAAGGTGCCGTTCGCGCTTTTTCAGGCGCGCGCGGCTTGCCAGGCGCGAGCCAGTGCCTTCTGGCTGGCCGGCGGCAGCACGGCGAGGCGCAGGTGGCCCGGCAGGCCGAAGGAACGGGCATCGCGCAGCTGGATGCCGGCCTCGCGCAAGGCCGCGGAGCACGGCGCATACGGGACATCGGGGCGCGCGCAGAAGTAGTTCGCGACGCTGGGCAGGACGGACCAGCCCAGCGCAGTGCACAGGGCCTGCTGCCGGCGTTTCCAGTCGCGCAGGCGTTCGCGGCTGGCGGCGAGCCAGCCCTGCGTCTCGGCGAGCGTCCAGGCCTCGAGCAGCGCGACGCCGTGCGCGCCGATGGGCCAGGATGGGGCGAGGCGGCTCAACCGCTCGGCCATCCCGGCCGTCCCGGCCGCTTCCAACGGGGCGATCGCATAGGCCGCCCGGACACCCGTCAGGCTCAGGGCCTTGTTCGGCGTCCACAGCTGCCAGACGCGGTCCCGCTGCGCTGCGCCGAGTTCAAGACGGCCTTCGAGCCGCAGGGGTTCGTAGGCCAGGTCGAGCACGCAGGTGCTGGAGGCGTTCAACGCATGCACCAGTGCCGCCAGGCCCGGCTGGACTTCGCCCAGCGGGCTGGACGGATCGCAGCACCACGCAAGCGCAGTGCCTGCTGGCGATTCGGGGTCGCGCCGCACGTCGAGCCCCCACGCCTCGGCCGCATGCAGGTAGTCACCATAGGCATGCCGCGGCAGCCAGACCGTGCGGCCGCCCTGCTGCGCGACTGCGGCCGTGATGCGCGCAATGAATTCGCTGGCGCTCGCGGCGATCACGATGCGCTGGGCGGCGACGCCATGGAAGCGGCCCAGCGTCTCACGCAGCGCGGTATGGCGCGGGTCGGGATAGCGGCTCGGATCGGCTTGCTCCAGCGCCTGCACGACCGTCGGACAGGGGCCGCAGGCATTGGCATTGGTCGAGAAATCGTGCGGCACGGCGCCGCGGGCATCGGGGCCGCCGTGCGGGGCTTCTTCGTCGGGGTTCATGGATTGCACCATGCAGCAGGAAGGAGGAGCGCGCTCGCGGCCAGTGCTGCTGTCATCCAGACCACCCGCGCGCCCAGCGTTGCCGCGTGGCGGGTGTCGGCGGCGGTGGGCTCGCGGCCTGCCGCATTCAGCACGTAGACGCCGGGCTTGGCGAGGCGCACTCCGAGCAGCAAGCCCATGGCGGCCATGGGCCAGCCGCTGTTGGGGGACGGGGTCAGGCGGGCTTCGCGAATGAGGGCGCGTGCCCCCACCCCAGCGCGACCCCGGAGCGGGACAGAGCAGGACAGCAGCAGCGCGGTCAGGCGGGCGGGCAGCCATGAGAGCGCGTCGTCGGCGCGCGCGGCCCACTTGCCGGCCCACTCCCAGGCGTGGCCATGGCGCTCGCCGCGGTAGCCCCACATCGCGTCGGCGGTGTTGGCAAAGCGATAGAGCGCCGCGCCCGGCAGGCCCAGCAGCAGGAACCAGAACAGCGGCGCGACCACCGAGTCGTTGAGGTTCTCGGCCAGCGATTCGATGGCGCTTTCGCGCACTGCGGCTGCGTCCAATGTCAGGACATCGCGGCTCACGAGGTGCGCGAGCCTGTTCCGCCCTGCGGTAAGCGAGCAGGCCAGCGCCGCCTCCACCGCGAGCACCTCGTCCCGCAGCATGCGCCAGGCGAGCAGAGGCTTGAGCGCAAGGCCGAGCAGCAGCGCCGCTGCCCAGCCCGGCAGGTGAGCGGCAGTGGCGCTCAAGCTTGCGGCGGCGAGCAGGACGGCGGCGGCACCGGCGCACCAGGCCAGCGCTCCGGCGGCGAAGGGTCCGAACCGGCGGGACGGTGATGCATCGATCGGGGGCGCCACGCGGCGGCCGGTCCAGCCGAGGTAGCGGCCCATCCAGACGACCGGGTGCCAGCGCGCCGGGGGTTCGCCCAGTATTCGGTCCACGGCCAGGGCGAGGACCAGGGCCGCGGCGTGGACCAGCGCGGCACTGCCCCCATCCCAGCCCTCCCCCACAGGGAGAGGAAGCCAGAGCCAGGGCACCTCAGTCTTCGATGCCGCGTTGCGCGGGGATGCCCGCCTTGAAGGCGTGCTTGACCATCTGCATCTCGGTCACGGTGTCGGCCAGCTCGACGATCTCGGGCGGGCAGCGGCGCCCGGTCAGCACCACGTGTACCTCGCGGGGGCGCGTGCGCAAGGTCTGCAGCACCGTGTCGAGCGGGAGCCAGCCGTAGATCAACGGATAGGTGATCTCGTCGAGCACGACCAGGAAGTGCTCACCCGCGAGGATCGCCGCCCTCGCCTTCTCCCAGCCCTCGCGCGCGAGCTGCGCCGAGTGCTCGAGGTCCTGGCTCTTCCAGCTGAAGCCGTCACCCAGTCCCTCGATGGGGATGCCGAGCTGCTCGAACATGCGGTGCTCGCCGAAGCGCGCGCTGGGCACCTTCATGAACTGGAAGATCTTTACCGCCTTGCCGCGTCCGTGCGCGCGCAGCGCCAGGCCGAAGGCCGCCGTGCTCTTGCCCTTGCCGTCTCCGGTGTTGACGATCACCAGGCCGCGGCGTTCGCCCTCGGGCTTGTCGTAGGGCTTCTCGCCGGGCGGGGTTTCGATCTGCATGGGTTCTCCTTGTCGATGTTCAATGCGGCAGGGCGATCCATTGCCCGGCCACGCGATGCACCACGACTCGCCCGCCGAACACGGACTCCAGCGCCTGGTGGGTCGCCGGATCCTGGCAGCCGCCCTGGTGCAGCACGCGGCCGCCGGCCATCACCACCAGCGCATCGGCCGCGAGCGCGACGTTGAGCTCGTGCAGCACGCTGACCACGGTGCGGCCCTCGGCCACCAGTGCGCGTGCCAGCGCCATCCAGTCGGCCTGGTGCGGCGGGTCGAGGTTGGCCAACGGCTCATCCATCAGCAGCAGCTCGGCCTCGACCGCGAGCGCGCGCGCCAGCAGCACGCGCTGTCGCTCGCCGCCCGACAGCTGGCCCAGCGGACGATCGCGCCAGTCCCAGGCCTGGGTGCTGCGCAGCGCGCGCTCGACCGCCGCGCGATCGGCCTCGGTGGGCGCCGCCAGCCAGCGCTGGTGCGGCAGGCGGCCGAGCATGGCGACGTCGTAGACCATCAGGTCGTCGGCGCTGCCCTCGCCCGCCCCGCCCTGCCCCAGCCAGGACAGCCGCCGGGCACGCGCGCGGCCCGACAGGGCGGCGAGCGGCTGGCCGGAGATGCGCACTTCGCCGCGATGCGCCAGCAGACCTGCCAGTGCCTTGAGCAGCGTGGACTTGCCGGCGCCGTTCGGGCCGACGATGCTGGTCCAGCGACCGGCCGCGAGCGCGAGGTCGATCGCATGCAGCACCTCGACGGCGCCCAGCGCGGCGCTCACTTGCCTGGCCTCCAGGGCCGCTGTCATCGGAAGCCCCCCTGCGCATTGCGCCGGTGCATGAGCCACAGCAGGTAGCTGCCGCCGAGCACCGCCGTCAGCACGCCGACCGGCAGTTCCTGCGGCGCGATCAGCCAGCGTGCCAGCAGGTCCGCTGCCATCAGCAGCAGGCCGCCCATCGCGGTCGACAGCACGAGCAGCCGCGCGTGCGTGGTCTTGACGGCCGAGCGAACCAGGTGCGGCGAGGCCAGGCCGACGAAGGCGATCAGCCCTGTCTGCGCCACGGCCGCGCCGGTGGCCAGCGCCAGCACCACCACCAGCGCCGCCCGCATCGCGCCCAGCGGCAGGCCCAGGCTCGCCGCGGTGGCCTCGCCGAGCGCCAGGCCGTCGAGCAGGGGCGCGAGCATCCACCCCAGCAGCAGGCAGGCCGCGCCCAGGGCGCCCATCACGGCGCAAGCGCTCCAGCCGACCAGGCCGGTGCTGCCGAGAATGAAGCCTTGCAGCGCCTGCAGGATGTCGGCGGAGGCGATGGAGATCAGGTCCTTGACGGCCCCCAGCACCACGCCGACGATCACGCCCGCGAGCAAGAGCCGCAGCGTCTGCTGCACGCCGCGTGCGAGCAGCAGCGTCAGCAGCACCGCCAGCACCGCGCCCAGGAAGGCCGCGCCGGTCAGGCCCAGGCGCACCACCCATTCGGTGCTGGTCGGCGTAACGCCGAACATCGCCAGGGCCACCGCCACACCCAGCGAGGCGCCCGAGGCGCTGCCGAGCAGGTAGGGGTCGGCCAGCGGATTGCGGAACAGCCCCTGCGCGACCGCCCCCGCGAGTCCCAGCAACGCGCCGGCGAGCCAGGCCCCGAGCGTGCGCGGCAGGCGGATGCCCCACACGATCTGCAGCGCCACCGGATCGTGCCGCGCCGCCAGCACGCTTTCGAAGCCGGTGCTGCCGATGCCCATGCCCAGCACGAGCAGGGCCGCGCCCAGGGCCAGCAATGCAATGCCCAGCGCCAGTGCGCGGCGATGCTCGCTCCTCACCCGCCGGCGCCTCCGAGCGCCTTCTCCCGCAGGCAGCGTGCCATCAGGCCCGCGGCCTCGCCCATGCGCGGGCTCGGACGCACCAGCACGTCGGACTCGTCGGCGGTGAAGCGGCAGATGCGGCCTTCGCGCACCGCGCGCATGCCGCCCCAGCCGGGTCGCCGCTCGAGCCCTTGCGCACTGCGTACGCCGACCATGATCAGGTCGGGATCGGCGCGCACCACGTACTCGGGATTGAGCTTGGGAAAGGGCCCCATCGAGGCCGGCACGATGTTCTTCACGCCAAGCCGCGCGAGCGTCTCGCCGATGAAGGAGCTCTCGCCCGCCGCGTAGGGCGCGTTGTTGACCTCGAAGTACACGCGGGTGCGCGAGATGCCGGCCGGGAGCGACTGCGCCGCGGCCGAGACGCTGGCATCGATGGCCTGCCACACCCGCTGCGCATCGGCGCCGCCCAGCACCTGGGCCAGCGCATCCAGCACGCGCCGCACATCCGCATGGCTGCGCGGCTCGAACACCAGCACCTTGAGGCCCAGCGCCTCCAGCCGCTGGGTGACGCGCGAGGAGCCGGCGAGCAGCACCACGTCGGGCTTCAAGGCCACGAGGGCCTCGACGTTGGGGTCGATGCCGCCGCCGAGCTGCGGCAGCGTGCGCACCGCCTCGGGCCAATTGGAATAGCGGTCGACGCCGACCAGCCGGTCGCAGGCGCCCAGCGTGCAGACCGACTCGGTCAGCGAGGGCAGCAGCGTCACGATGCGCTGCGGCGGCCGCGGCAGCTCCACGGGCACGCCACGCTCGTCGGTCACGACCACGGCATGGGCTGCGAGCGCCCACAGGGCCAGCAGGCCGGCGAACAGAAGCCTGGTGAAGGCGCTACCTGCAGCACCTGCGCCTTCGGCTACGGTGCTATTCGCCTTCGGAACGGCCGTGCGGCTCATAAGGCAACCTCCTTCAGGCTGAGCGGCAGGCCGGCCGCCATCAGCGTCACCCGCTCGCAGGCGGCGGCGACTTGCTGGTTGAGCCGGCCCAGCGCGTCGACGAAGGCGCGCGCCTCGCGGCCCATGGGTATCACGCCGAGGCCGATCTCGTTGCTCACCAGCAGCACCGGCCCGCGGGCATCGTGCAGCGCGTGCAGCAGCGCCATCTCGGCGGTAGCGGCGCAAGGCGGTGCCGCACCGGCGGCTTCGGCAGGCATCAGCAGGTTGGTCAGCCACAGCGTCAGGCAGTCGACCAGCACCAGCGTGCTGGACTCGGTGTGGCGGGCCACTGCGGGCCCGAGCTGGACCGGCTCTTCCACCGTGACGAGCCCGGGCACGCGCTGCGCCCGGTCGGCCCGGTGGCGCGCGATGCGCTCGCGCATCTCCGCGTCGTGCGCGGTCCCGGTCGCGATCAGCACGGCGCGGTGCGCCGGATCGCGCGCCAGCCATTCGGCCGCGCGCAGCTCGGCGCAGCGCGACTTGCCGCTGCGCTGGCCGCCGAGGACCAGCTCGCGCGTCTTGGTCTCGGGATTCACGACTTCGGTTGCCACCGCAGCGTCAGGTAGACCGCGCGTCCGCGCTGGTTGTAGCCATAGACGGTCTCGTAGTTCACGTCGTTGAGGTTGGTGATGCGGCCTTGCACGGCCCAGTCCTTCGACACCTTGTACTCGCCATGGAGATCCACGGTGGTGAAGCTGCCAAGCCGCATGGTATTGCGCGTGTCGTCGAAGCGCCGGCCCACGTGCAGGGCCGAGGCGCCGAACTTCCAGGGACCGACCGCGTAGTCGACGCCGAGCGTAGCCTGGTTCTTCGCTCGGCGCGGCAGCTGCGCGCCGGTGAGCTCGTTGCGGGGGTCCAGCGAATCGACGCTCGCGTGCACCGTCCAAGGTCCGAATTGGCCGTCGTACCCCAGCGTCCAGCCCTCGATGCGCGCGCGCGGCACGTTCTCGGGGCGCGTGGTGCTGGTGATGAAGCCGCGGATCTTGTTGTCGTAGCGAACCAGCTTCACGCTGTGCCCGTCCTGGCTCCAGGTGATGCCGATGTCGGTGTTCTTCCCCTCCTCCGGCTGCAGCGCAGGGTTGCCGAAGTCCGGGTAGTAGAGCTGGTTGAAGGAGGGCGCGACGAAGCTGGTGCCGTGCGACGCATGGATGCGCCAGTTCGGGGAAATGCGGTAACCATAGCCCGCGAACCAGGTGTCGCTGTCGCCGAACTGCGAGTTCCGGTCGTGCCGCGCATTGAGCTGCCAGCTGTGGTTGCCGGCGTTGCCGTTGAGGCCGAGGAAGGCCGAATCGATGTCGCGATCGGTGACGGTGTATCGCGTGTCGCTGTTCACCTCCTGCGTGCGGCGCTCCAGCCCGGCCAGCACCGTGCCGATCGGCGTCGCGATGTCGTTCTGCCAGAGGTACTCCTTCTGCGTCGTCTCGAAAAGGCCCGGCATGTTGAACGGGTCCGCGACGATGTTGCGCGTGTAATCGCGGCTCTGCGCATAGCGCAGCTGCGTCTTCCAGGCGGAGGTCACCGCGCCGCTCGCGCCGATGTAGGCGGTCTGGGTGCGCACCCGGCTGCGCGTGTCGCGTTCCGGACCGTCGTCGTAGTGGTTGATGCCTTCCGAATACAGCAGGCCGCTGTCGATCTTCCAGTCGGGGTCGATCTGGAAGCCCAGCGAGGCGTTGAGCGCGCTCTGCGAGAACGGATCGCGGTCGGGGTTGAAGTTGCCGAAGGGCACCCTGCGGTTGGTCGAGGAGAAGCCCTTGTCGAGAGTGCGCTGCGCATCGAGCGAATAGGTGAAGGGCCCCGAGGCGCCGCTGAAGCCGCCGGTGATCTGCTTGTAGCCTTCGCTGCCGAGGGTGGTCGACGCGCGCGGGCTGAACAGCGGATCGCCCGCCTTGCCCTTGCGCGTGAAGATCTGCACCACGCCGCCGACACCGTCGCTGCCGTACAGCGCCGAGGCCGGGCCCTTGACGACCTCGATGCGATCGATCATGTCGACCGGGATGTTCTCCCACGCCGGCGTGCCGAGCGTGGCCGAGCCATAGCGCACGCCGTCGATCAGCAGCAGGGTGTGGCGCGCCTCGGCGCCGCGGATGAACACGCTGCTGGCCTTGCCGGGACCGCCGTTGGCCGCGATCTGCACGCCGGCGACGCGCGCCAGGATCTCGGGCAGCGTGCGGCTGGCCTGCTGCTCGATCTCCGCGCGGTCGATGACGACCGTGTCGGACAGCAGTTCGTCGGCACGCGTGGGCGTGCGGTTGGCGGTCACGACCGTCTCGGCGAGCGCGGGAGTGCCTTGCGCGAGCGCCGGAGCGCAAGCCAGGCCGCCCAGGGCCGCGGCGATCGGGAGGACCAGGGCGCGCGGCCCCGAGAGAGGACGCGACGAGGCGCGACCATCGGCATGCGCGGAAGAAACGCTGGAAGTCATCATGGAAATACACAAGAGATCAATGCCCGTCACCGGCTTCCCCGCCGGTGCTTGGACGTCATGGCTGCCGCCTGCTCGCGCATGCGGCAGCCGCCTCGTTGGCCGGTATCCGGGCTGACAGCACGCCCCCGCCGCCTTCCCAGGCACCTGTTTCAGGGCGCCCAGTGGCTTCTTGACGAGGGTGGCACCGAGGGGTGCCGGCTGTTTGACCGTTGCGGGGGCAGCGCAGGCTGGCTGGGCCCTGAAGGGCTTCGACTCCTGCTTCCCGTTGAACTGCGCCGCGTGAACCACGGCGCGAGCACCAACGCGCCGGATTTTATGGGTAAACGCCGGCTTGGCCGGAAACTACAATCGCCCCCCATGCCTGCACCGAGCCGTATTGATCAGATCGCCGAGCGCGTCGAACGTTTGCTTGTGCGCCACGAAGAGGTGCAGCGAACCAATGCGCTGCTGCAAGACCAGGTGAATGCGCTGACGCGCGAGCGCGACGCGCTCAAGTCGCGCCTGGCCGCGGCGCGCAGCCGACTCGATGCGCTGCTCGAACAGCTGCCGGCCGATCCCTCCCAAGACGCCTCCTCCAACTGATGAAACAAGTCGAAGTCCAGATCATGGGCCAGAGCTACCTGCTCGGCTGCCCCGAAGGTGGCGAGCAGCAGCTGCGCGAGGCGGTCGAAAGGGTCGATGCCGCGATGTGCAAGATCCGCGACGCGGGCAAGGTCAAGGCGCGCGACCGCATCGCGGTGCTGGCCTCCTTGAACCTGGCCTTCGACCTGGCCCAGCGCGAGGCCTCGCTTGCCGCCGCCGTGGCGCCCCTGCCACCGGCCTCCGCGCCGACGCCAGCCGCGGCCCCGGGCACCAGCGATGTCGACGACGCCCGAGCCTCGCAGTTGATCCAGCGCCTCGATCAAGCCCTCGCCGGCGACGGTCATTTGCTCTGAGGCGCACCCGCAGGCCCGGCGTCGGGCGTAAAATCCGCTTCGTCTGCGGTGTGCGTCGGGCTCTATATGTCCTTGTTCCAATGCTCTACGGAGCAGGGCTTGGTATATCGCTTGGCGGGTGTGATCATCTCGCGTCAGATGAACCCGAAGCCTTGCTGCCCTCGCCCACCTGAACCCCGGTTCAGGATGCGAGTCCGGCCCCACTCGCAGACACCTTTTCTCGAAGGCCACGGCCCCGCTCTCGGGGCCGTGGTTTTTTTAAGTTTCAAAAAGACCAACACTTCCCCCATGACGCTCGCCCCCCTGCTAGTTGCCGAACTCGCCGTGCTCGGCGTCGGCACCGGCTTCCTCGCCGGTCTGCTGGGCATCGGCGGCGGCATGCTGATGGTGCCGTTCATCACCATCATCCTCGGCCACCGGGGCGTCCCGGCCGACCTGGCGGTCAAGATGGCGATCGCGACCTCGATGGCCACGATCATCTTCACCTCGATCTCGAGCGTGCGCGCGCACCACAAGCGAGGGGCCGTGCGCTGGGACATCGCCCGGCGGCTCGCACCGGGCATCGTGGTCGGCAGCCTGGTCGGCAGCCTCGGCGTGTTCGCGCTGCTCAAGGGCCAGGCGCTGGCCGTCTTCTTCGCGCTCTTCGTCGGTTTCTCGGCCACGCAGATGTTCCTCGACAAGAAGCCCAAGCCCACGCGACAGCTGCCGGGCACCGGCGGCCAGCTCGCGGCCGGCGGCGTGATCGGCTTCATCTCGGGCCTGGTGGGCGCGGGCGGCGGCTTCATCAGCGTGCCTTTCATGACCTGGTGCAACATCGCGATCCACAACGCCGTGGCGACCAGCGCGGCCCTGGGCTTCCCCATCGCGGTGGCCAACGTGGCGGGCTACGTGGCGAGTGGCCAATCGGTGCAGGGCCTGCCCGAGGGATCGATCGGCTACATCTGGCTGCCGGCGCTGGTCGTGATCGCGATTTCCAGCTTCCTCGTGGCCCCGCTAGGCGCCAAGGCCGCGCACAGCCTGCCCGTGTCGAAGCTCAAGCGCGTGTTCGCGAGCATCCTGTACGTGCTGGCCGCCTATATGCTCTGGAAGGGCCTGCGCGGCTGAGCGCAAATCCCTGCATACGATCGGCTTCTCTGTACGCGGGCGGCGCCTCGCCGTATAACCTGGCATGCGGCGCCTGGCCGCAGGTTCCAGACAACGAGAGGCTTGCATGAAGATCCTGGTCGCCGTCGACGGCAGTCCCCATACCCAGAAGGCGCTCGACTACCTGGTCGCCCACCGCGCCATGTTCGTCGAAGGCAATGAACTCCTCATGGTGCACGTGTGCACCGGCGTACCCGGTCACGTGGCACGCCACCTGAGCCGCGACGTGCTGGGGGACTACTACACCGAAGAGAACGCGAAGGTGCTCGAGCCCGTCAAGGCCTTCTTCGAGAAGCAGGGCATCACGAACTTCCGCATCCAGGGACGCCACGGCCATGCGGCCGAGGAGATCCTGAAGGCCGCAACCGAAGCCCGCGCCGAGCTGGTCGTGATGGGTACGCACGGCCACGGCATCCTCGGCCGCGCGCTCATGGGCTCGGTGGCGACGAAGGTTGTTTCGGAGACCGACATCTCGGTGCTGCTGGTCCAGTAGCGCCCGGCCCTCGCCGCCGGAAGGTCCGCCAGGGTCAAGAAGACCTAGTGTCGCAACCGCCACTCGCGCGGCGAACAACCGAAGCGGTCGCGAAACACGCGGCTGAAATGCGCTGCGTCGTTGAAGCCGCGGCCAAACGCGATCTCGCTGACGGTGCGGCCAGCGAGGCGCGGCTCCCGCAGGTCGCGGCTGCAGGCTTCCAGCCTGCGCTCCCAGATGTACTGCGCGGGCGTGAGCGGCTCGCTCCTGAACACGCGATGGATCTGGCTCACCGACAGGCCGAGCTCCGCCGCCAGGCTGCTCACCGACAGCGCCGGGTCGGCCAGTTGCTCGTCGATGCACCGCTTGATGCGCGCGAGGTGATAGGCCGCGAGATGGCTCAGCCCCGGCGAGCGCGCAGCGGGCAGCGTCTGGAGCCCGGCCACCAGGATGCTGAGCACGCCGTTCGCGACTGCCAGGGCCGACGCGGGCTGCAGCGCACCGATGTCCTCGCGCAAGGTGCGGATCATGCTGATCAGCAGATGGCCGGCACCTTCGCGCCCCGACACGGTGGTGGCCGTCAGCGCCTCGGTCTGGCGCAGCTCGCTGCGCAGGCGTTCGCCCGGCAGCTTGAGAACGATCTGCTCGAAGGCGTCGTCGAACAGCAGTTGGTAGGGCCGCGTGCTGTCATAGAGCGCGAAGTCGCCGACGGCGAGCACGGCGTCGCGCCCGTCCTGCCGCACGACGCCGCGGCCGGCCGTCTGGATGCCGACCAGAAAACAGTCGTCCGTCGAGCGGGCAATGTGGCCGGGCGTGCGCATCACGCTTTGCGCGCCGGAGTTCACCACGGACACGTCGAGGCTGGGCAAGGCATGGCGGCGGATGCTGCCGGTGAAGTCGCCGGCCGGGCGCTCGCGCACCGGATCGCATCCGAGCTGCACGTAGACATTGCAGATCATGTCGGTCCAGTACGCCAGGCGCTGGTCGCGGGGGACGGCATCGGTGCTGAACAACTGGGTCATGGGGTCCTCCCGGAGGCAGCGCGCAACGCACGGACAAGAACGCCGCGAGATCGGGACAAGATGAAGGGCGGGGTCGAACTTACGCTTCAAGCAACCCGCATGCCACCGCGCAAACCCGATGCGCGCAGCGCGTGCGGCCTTCTTCCCTCACCCTCCGGAGCCCACCATGGCCAGCAAGACCCACCCCCGACTTCGCGTCGCCGCCGTCCAGGCAGCGCCCGTGTTCCTCGATCTCGATGGCACCCTCGACAAGACCGTCGACCTGATCGCCCAAGCGGCGGCGCAAGGCGTGCAGCTGATTGCCTTTCCGGAGACGTGGGCACCGGGCTATCCCTGGTGGATCTGGCTCGACTCGCCCGCCTGGGGCATGCAGTTCGTGCAGCGCTACCACGACAATTCGCTGGTCGTCGGCTCGCCCGAGTTCGACCGCGTGCGCGAGGCCGCGCGCAAGCACGGGGTCTGGGTCTCGCTCGGCTACAGCGAAAAGGCGGGAGGCAGCCTCTACATCGCCCAGGCATTGATCGACGACCAGGGCCGGACGGTGCAAACCCGCCGCAAGCTCAAGCCTACGCACGTGGAACGCACGGTGTTCGGCGAGGGCGACGGCTCCGATCTGACCGTGTGCGAGACGGCGATCGGCAACATCGGATCGCTTTCGTGCTGGGAGCACCTGCAGCCGCTCAGCAAGTACGCGATGTATGCGCAGAACGAGCAGATCCACTGCGCCGCCTGGCCCAGCTTCTCGCTCTACCGCGGTGCGGCCTACGCGCTCGGCGCCGAGGTCAACAACGCCGCCAGCCAGGTTTATGCGGCCGAAGGCCAGTGCTTCGTGGTCGCGCCCTGCGCCACCGTCTCCCAAGCCATGAGCGACATGCTGTGCACCGACCCCGGCAAGCAGCAGATGCTGCGGGTTGGCGGCGGCTTCGCGCGCATCTATGGACCCGATGGGGCACCGTTGGGCACGCCGCTTGCCGAGGACCAGGAAGGGCTGGTGATGGCCGACATCGATCTCGGCATGATCTCGCTCGCCAAGGCGGCCGGCGACCCGAGCGGCCACTATGCGCGGCCCGACGTCACGCAGCTGCTGCTCAACAAGGCGCGCCGCGAGCCGGTGGTGTTCCAGCGCCAGCCGGAGGCGGAGCCCGGCGCATTCGAGGCCCTGGCGGCCAAGCCCGAGCCCGCGGTCGGCAGCACGCCGCTGCCGCTGGCCGCCTGAGGCGCGGGGTCGCTCATGGAATCCGCCATCGCCGAAGCCCTGAAATGCCCGCGCACGCGGCATCGCCGCATCGAGGACGACTATGTCCCGCCCTACCCTGCCTGGTCGGCGCGCGCCGCGGGCACAGTGACCCAGGTCGTCATGGGCTACTTCGGCGTGCAATCGCGCGGTGCCGCGATGCAGGGCCGGGCCTGCGCCGCATTGTCAGGAATCGCGCGCAGCTTTGGCCTGGCCGACGGGCCGGGGCACCATGACCTCGCGCACTTCGTCGATGCGGACGGCTTCGACAACCTGATCGCCATCGCCTACTGGGACGACCCCGAGTCCTTTGCACGCTGGTGCGCCATGCCCGAGATCGACGACTGGTGGCACTCCAGCCAACGCTTGGACGAAGGCATCGGCTACTTCCGCGAGATCGTCTCGCCGCGGGTCGCCCACTACGAAACGCTCTTCAACACGCCCGATCGCTTCGAGGGCATCGGTGCCGTGATGGGCAGCGCCAGCGGCGAGATCCAGGAGCATGCCTATTGGGGATCGATGCGCGACCGCATCCCGCTGTCGCAGACCGACGCCATGGTGCCTTCGGGTGCCCGCGCCGTCGTTGCGCAAACTGCCGAGCCCGGCCGGCACGTGCGCGTGGCCGGTCATGAGCATCTCGCGATGATTCGTTCCGGCCAGGAATGGGCCGACACACTGGGCCAGGAGCGCGCGCTCTATCTCGGCGAGATGGAGCCCGTGCTGCGCGAAGGCATGGATTTCCTGCGCGACCAGGGCCTGGGCATCGGCTGCTACAGCAACCGCTACATGCGCCACCTCGATGCGGCGGGCGCGCCGCTCGAGAAGTGCTTCGGCCTGAGCTTCTGGCGCTCGCTGGCCGACATGGAGCGCTGGGCCGAATCGCACCCCACGCATGTGGCGATCTTCGGCGGCTTCATGCGCTATGTGCAGGCGCTGAACTTTCAGCTGCGACTGCGCGTGTACCACGAGGTTGCGGTGCTGAAGGCTGACGAACAGAGCTACGAGTACATCAACTGCCACCCGCGCACCGGGCTGCTGAACGGCTTGGCCACCTGACGCTACGCAGCCTCGAAAAGCCCCTTGTGCTGCTCCCGCAGCAGCGCCTTCTGCACCTTGCCCATGGTGTTGCGCGGCAGCTCGGGCACGATGAAGCAGCGCTTGGGAATCTTGAAGTTCGCCAGCCTGGCCTTGAGCTCGGCCACGATCGCGTCGCCGTCGAGCGCCGCACCGGGCTTGGGCGTGACGACCGCCACGCCCACCTCGCCGAAGTCCGGATGCGGCACGCCGATCACGGCGCTCTCGGCAACGCCCGGCATGTCGTTGATATAGCCCTCGATCTCGGCCGGGTACACGTTGTAGCCGCCGCTGATGATCAGGTCCTTGCTGCGGCCCACGATGGTGACGTAGCCCAGGTTGTCGATACGGCCTACATCGCCGGTCTTGAAGTAGCCGTCGGAGGTGAACTCCTCCTTGGTCTTCTCGGGCATGCGCCAGTAGCCCGCGAACACATTGGGACCCGCCACCTCGATGTGGCCGATCTCACCGGTGGGGCAAGGCTGGCCCGCGTCGTCCCGCACGCGCAGCTGCACGCCCGGCAGCGGAAAGCCCACGGTGCCGCCGCGCCGCTCGCCCTGCACCGCGCTGTAAGGGTTGGACGTGAGCATCACGGTCTCGCTCATGCCGTAGCGCTCGAGGATGGTGTGGCCCGTGCGCTCGCGCCAGGCCTCGAAGGTCTCGAGCAGCAGCGGCGCGGAGCCGGAGATGAAGAGCCGCATGCCGTTGCACGCCTCGCGCGTGAGCGTGGACTCGGCCAGCATGCGCGTGTACAGCGTGGGCACGCCCATGAACACCGTCGCATCGGGCAGCCGCGCCACCACGCGCTTCGGGTCGAAGCGGTTGAGCCAGATCATGCGGCTACCGCTGATCAGCGCGCCGTGGATGGCGACGAAGAGGCCGTGCACGTGGAAGATGGGCAGGGCATGGATCAGCACGTCGGCGCCCGGGCGCCAGCCCCAGTAGTCCTTCAGCACCTCGGCGTTCGACCGCAGGTTGCGGTGCGTGAGCATCGCGCCTTTGCTGCGGCCGGTGGTGCCGCTGGTGTAGAGGATCGCCGCCAGGTCGTCGGGCCTCTTCTGCGCCACGCGGTGCTGGTCGCTGCACTGCGCCGCGACCTCGAGCAGCGTGCCCTTGCGGTCGTCGTCGAGCGTGAACACGTGCCGCGTACCGGCCGCGGTGGCGAGCGGCGCCACCCAGCCGGCGTTGGCGCTGCTGCACACCACCACGGCAGGCTCGGCGTTGCCGAGGAAGTAGGTGATCTCCGCCTCGCGGTAGGCGGTGTTGAGCGGGAGGAACACGTAGCCCGCGCGCAGGGTCGCGAGGTAGAGCATCATGGCCTCGACCGACTTCTCGACCTGCACCGCGACGCGGTCGCCGGCCTTCAGGCCCATCGCATCGAGCAGGTTGGCGATCATCGCGCTGGCGCGTTCCAGGTCGCGCCAGGAGTAGTACAGGCCGTCGTCGGTCTCGACCGCGATGGCATCGAGGTCCGAGGGGAAGGCCGCACGCAGCGCGGCGAAGAGGTTGGCGTTGGTCGGGTCGGTCATGTCATCGGGCGTTCAAAAGACGGGCGGGCGCTTGGCCAGGAAGGCAGCGATGCCTTCGCGGTGCTCGGGCGAATCGGCATAGTCGTAGGCGGTGGCCAGCAGGCTTTCGGCGGAGATCGCCGCCAGCGTGCGCTTGTTGGCGCGGGCGGCCTCGGGCGCCAGCGCGGCAATGCGCCGGGCATGTGCCAGCGCCTTGGGGGCGACCTCCGCATCGGGCAGCGCGGCCAGCAGGAAGCCGGCATCGCAGAGGCGCTGCGCGCCGTGCACGCTCGCGGCCAGCAGCATGTCGCGCGCCAGCGTGTCGCCGACGGCGCCCCGCACCAGGGCCGCCTCGCGCGGCGCCATCGGGAAGCCCAGCTTCGCGATCGGGGCGCCGAACTTCGCGCCCTGGCCGGCGAGGCGGATGTCGCAGCAGCTCGCGATCTCCAGGCCTGCGCCCATGCAGGCGCCCTCGATCTGCGCGACCAGCGGCAGCTCGCAGGCCAGCATGGCCGCCAGCGCGGCCCAGACCTCGTTCTCGTGGAATTCGCGCAGCGAGGCTTCGTCGAAGCGGAAGGACGGGTACTCGGAGATGTCGCCGCCGGCGCAGAACTGGCCCTCCTCGCCGCGCACGACCACGCAGCGCAGCGAGCCGTCGTGCGCCAGCGCCTGGTCGAACACGGCGCGCAGATCGCGCCACATTGCGCGCGACATCGCGTTGAGCCGCCCCGGATTCGCGAGCGTGACGAAGGCGATCGGGCCCTCGCGCTCCAGCCTGACGGCCCCCTGCTTCATTCGATCTTCGCGCCCGAGGCCTTGACCACGCCGGCCCAGCGCTTGATCTCGGAGCTCACGAAGCCGCCGTAGGCCGTGGTGACGAGGTTCGGGATCTCGGCGCCGTTGCTGGCCCAGATCGCCTTGAGCTCGTCGGTGGCCAGCGCCTTGCGCATGTCCTCCACGATCCTGGTTTGCACCTCGGCCGGGGTGCCCTTGGGCGCCCAAAGGCCGTACCAGGTGGTGACGGTGTAGTCCGGCAGGCCCACCTCGGATGCGCTGGGCACGTCGGGGAAGGCGGGGTTGCGCTTGCCGCCCGCCATCATCAGCGCCTTGATGCGGCCGGCCTTGATGTGCTGCGCAGAGGAGCCCAGGCCATCGAACATGCAGTCCACATTGCCGGCGATCAGGTCCTGCAGCGCCGGGCCCGCGCCGCGGTAGGGGATGTGGGTGATGAAGGTGTTGGTCTGCAGCTTGAAGAGCTCGCCGGCCAAGTGGTGCGAGGTGCCGGCGCCGGCCGAGGCGTAGTTGAGCTTGCCGGGGTTTCTCTTGGCCTCGGCGACGAATTCCTTCAGCGTCGTGGCCGACACGCGCTTGGGGTTGATCACCACCACCTGCGGCACGCTCGCAAGGAGCATCAGCGGCACGAAGTCCTTCTCGATGTCGTACTCGAGCTTGGGATAAACGGACGGCGCGATCGCGTGATGCACGGCGCCCATGAAGAGCGTGTAGCCATCAGGCTGTGCCTTGGCCGCGATGCTCGCGCCCAGGGTGCCGCCGGCGCCGCCGCGGTTGTCGATCACCAGCGACTGGCCGGTGACCTTCGAGAACTGGGCCGCGAGCGGCCGCGCGAAGGCATCGGTGCCCCCGCCCGCGGGAAACGGCACCACCAGCGTCACCGGCTTGGCCGGCCAGGCCGATTGCCCGTACGCCGCGCCGCCGAGCGTGACGGCGGCGCCCGCCGCGGCCAGGCGCAGAACGTCGCGCCGCTGAAAGGTTGAGCTCATTGCTGTGTCTCCTGTAGTTTTGACTGCGAATGCGCCGGGGCCCACGGCGCGCCACTGTTGGCCCCTCCAGGGATCAACCCTTGAGAAAGAGATCGTCCACGTCGCCCGACACCGCCACCTTGCCCTGCGCGAGCAGGGCGCGGTGCTTGTCGAGCCGCTTGAGATCGTAGAGGTAGTTGACCATGAGCCCGTAGGACTGCTTCAGGCCCTTGGGCGAGGGATCGCCGGCCCAGTTGAGGCGCTCCACGCGCGCGCCGTTGCCCAGGTGGAAGCGGGCCACCGGATCGACCGGCTTGCCCTCGGCAGTTGCGCGCCCGAGGTACTCGGCGGCGGCATTCATCAGCAGCTGGCGCACGGGCGACCTGGCGTCGAGCGCACTCGCCTCCTCCGCCGCGGCGAGCACGCGCTCGGCCGTGGGCGGCAGCGAGCCGACCACGCGGCCCAGCTCGGTCTGGCGCTTCTCATCCAGGCGACCGAGCAGCGCGCCGGCATTCTTCGACAGCCAGCCGCGAAAGCCGGGGATCGGAGACAGCGTGGCAAAGGTCTTGAGCCGCGGCAGCTCGGCCTGGAGCGTCTCGACCACCCGCTTGATCAGCGAATCGCCGAAGCTCACGCCGCGCAGGCCGTCCTGCGTGTTGCTGATCGAATAGAAGATGGCGGTGGTGGCGCGATCGGCCTTGACCGGCGCGGCCGCCTCGTCGAGCAGCGGCTCGATGCCCTCGCTGATGTGGTCGACCAGCGCCACCTCGACGAAGATCAGCGGCGTGTTGGGCAGGCGCGGATGGAAGAAGCCGTAGCAGCGGCGGTCGCTGTCGAGCCGGTTCTTGACGTCGGCCCAGCTCTTGATGTCGTGCACCGCCTCGTACTGGATCAGCTTCTCGATCAGCGAGGCCGGCGAGTCCCAGCTGATGCGCCGCAGGTCCAGGAAGGCGACGTCGAACCAGGTCGAGAACAGGTGCTCGAGCTCGGCGTCGAGCGGCAGCAGGCGGCGGTCGCCCTTGAGGTGCGGCAGCAGCTGCGCGCGCAGGTCCACCAGGAAGCGCATGCCCTCCGGCTCGATGGCGAAGCGCTGCAACAGGCGCAGGCGTGGCGAGACCAGGGCTCGCCGCAGGTGCAACTGGGCCTGGGGCTCTTCGGCCGTGCCCATGGAGGCCTGGTGGCGGTCGCGCGCCGTGCTGACCTTGCTCAGGTCGGGGGCAAAGCACTCGCTCATGAGCAGCCAGACGTCGCGCCGCTCGTCGAGCTCGCGACCGGCATACCACTGGACCACGGCATGGGCGCGGCGGCCGGCCTCGACCTCGCTGACGCGCGGATCGATCACCGCCTGCAGCTCGCCCAGCGCGCGCCGCAGCGCACGCGGCGCCAGCCCCTCGCCGGGGCGGCGCAGCGTGGCCTCGAGCCGCTCGGCCAGCGGGCGCGGGCCGGCGCTGGCGGCCTTGGGCGCCTTGGCGCTGGCGGCCTTCTTGCCCTCGGCATCAGGGCCCGGGCGCAGCCGGGAGACGTTGCGCGTGATCCAGTCGGAGGCATTGGTGATCATGAAATCAGCTTCGCTTTCTGTTGCGCGGCGACAGCCCGCAGGGCTTCGCGCTGGCGGTTCAGGTGGGTGCGCATGGCAGCCTCGGCACCGTCGCTGTCGCGCGCCTTGAGCGCGGCGAACACGGCCAGGTGTTCCGAAAGGCTTTGCTCGAGCCTACCCGGCGCATGCAATTGCTGCAGGCGCGCGAGTTTGAGGATCTTGCGCAGGTCGCCGATGACCTGGGCCAGCCAGCGGTTGTCGGCCAGCATGATGATGGCCTCGTGGATCGCGTAGTTGGTGGCGTAGTACTCGTTGATGCGCTTCGCGCGGGCATGGCGGGCCAGCTTGTCGTGCAGCGCCTCCAGCGCCGCCAGCTCGGCATCGCTGGCGTTGCGCGCCGCCTGCCAGGCGCAGCGCCCTTCGAGCAGCGCGATGACCGGGAAGATGTCGTCCAGGTCCTTCTGCGTGACCTCGGCCACGAAGCAGCCGCGCCGCGGCTCGTGGCGCAGCAGGCCCTCGGCCGTCAGCACCTTGAGGGCCTCGCGCAAGGGCGTGCGCGAGATCGACAGGCGCTCGCACAGCGCAGCCTCGTCGACGAAGCTGCCCGGCGCCAGGGTGCCCGCGAAGATCTCCTCGCGCAGGGTGGCGGCGACTTCGTCGTGCAGGGAGTTGTGGACGATTCGCATGGCTGTTGTTGTACCAGGTTCCAGGCGCTGTGATTATCGGTAATTACGCGTAATTACAAGAATGGGCAACCATGGGGGCAGCGGGCCTATCCCTATTCTGGGAGGGGTCGAGCCAACGGCGGCGGTGCTCTCGATGTCGCTCGCCGTCCGCGCGTTCGATCGTGGCTCGTGAATATGGCCCGAGGCCGCAGCGCGGAACCTTGCGCGCGCCGCCGTCACACACTGTGTCGCCTCCATCCGCAGGCGACGCCTTCAACGTCCGCAACAAGCAGAGAAAAAAGAGCGTCATGCACATCAGAACTACCGGCAGCCCCTCCCCTTACGCCTACCAACCTTTGCCTTCCGAGGACTGGAGGGAGAGCGTTGCCAGGCTTTCGCCCTCCGAGCTGTCTGATGAATCCAATGCACTGGTCCGCAAGCTTGTCCAGAACTCAAACTACATCCCAACCCACGCTGAGCTGAACCCCCTGATCGTTGATTGCATGTTCCGTGGGAGGGTCCAGGCGCTAAACAATATGCTGGCGCAGCTACCCCTCGACACGCTCCACATCACCAGGCCGGCCGACGAACGCGCCTGGCAGACATTGCTGGAGGCAATGCCAGCTTCCTGCCCGATCCAACACGTGGTCCTGTTCGGGCAACGATTCGACGAGGCCAGCACACTTGGACTGTTCCAGGCCTTGGGTGGAATGCCCGACCTGCACTCCGTGCGCTTCGAATGGTGCAACGTCACATTCCGGGCACTGCTCAATCCACCGTCTTGCCCTCCCTTGCTCGAGATGCGGAACTTGTACGTCAGCAATACGGACAACCCTGAGATCCTGGTGCTCGGGATCCTCAACGCCTCTCCAAATCTGGGCAAGCTCCACCTTGACTTCAGCCCTGGCATAGCCGACAAGAAGTACGCCAAGACGCTCGCCGACAGCCACGCCTCCACGCTCCACACGCTGACGCTCAGAGCCTTGCGAGATGAACAACACGTCGCGCACTACACCGCCCTGATGAAGAAATCAACAGCGCTCACGCACTTGGATTTGTCCATGAACGACCTGAGCTCATCCACCTGCCAGCTCCTGAAGGAGGCGGCGCTGAGCAGCCAAACCGGGTTGACCAGCCTGTCGCTTGCAGGCTGCTGGCCGCAAATGCCTGATGATAAATTTGATTGGGAGCAAGTCGCAGGGCTCGTCAGCCTAAAGAGCCTTGTCAGTCTCGATCTCTCGGGCAACGAATTTCCCTCGTCGATGAAGCCAGTGTTGTTGGCAATATCGGATCACCCAAGCCTTCAGTCTCTCAACCTCTGCGACGTCACCATGAGCGCGGAGCTGATCACCGAAGGACTGTCTGTCATTCTGGAGAAAAACAAGACGCTCATTTCTCTGCAATTGCCGAATTTGAAAGACAGCGACTTAGGGCCCTTGATCAAGGCCATGAAGTCGAACTACTCGCTGCAATCCTTGTCCATCGGGGCCATGGAGCCGTGGCTCTCCAAGCTATCAGCGGAGGCTCGTCAGCTCTATCCGAACTATCTGGCTCTCATGGAGATCATCGCGCTCAACCAGAGGGCCCGGGAGGTCGCGCTCGTGGAAGGCGGCATGCGGGCAGTGCTGGGCGGCATGGTGCGCATCAATCCAGCGCTTGTTCCGCTCGACATCGCTCGCTATGCAGCTCAGCATGTGGTCGTCGAGGGGCGTGACAACAGCAACGAAGTGATGGCGTTGACCCTCCTCGGCGAGCACGCGCACAAGGAAGGCTTGGACGCACTGAAGCGCCTTCAAGAAAAGAAGTAAGCCGGGCGTACAGCGATCTTCATTTCAGTGATGGCGGCCGCCTCCGCCGCGCCTTTTCGCGCGTTCAGCCCGGTCGACGCACTTCGTAGGCTGGCTGCGCCGCAGGCGCGCTGGCATAGAGCCACATGCCGAACAGGATCATCGGCACGCACAGCCACTGCCCCATGCTCATGTTGAGCGCCAGCAGGCCCAGGAAGTCGTCCGGCTCGCGGAAGAACTCCGCGACGAAGCGCATCACCCCGTAGCCGATCAGGAACACCGCGGAGACGCGACGCTCGCGCCGCTCCTTGCGTGCATACAACCAGAGGATCACGAAGAGCAGCAGCCCCTCGAGCAGGAACTGGTAGACCTGCGACGGATGGCGCGGCAGCATCGAGCCGCTCTGCGGGAACACCATGCCCCAAGGCAGATCGGGGCTGCTGAAGCGCCCCCACAGTTCGCCGTTGATGAAGTTGCCGACCCGGCCCGCAGCCAGCCCGGTGGGCACGCAGGGTGCGACGAAATCCATCACCTGCCAGAACGGCCGCGAACGTGAGCGCGCGAACCAGCCCATCGCCGCGATCACGCCGATCAGCCCGCCGTGGAAGCTCATGCCGCCCTGCCAGACGAAGAAGATCTCCAGCGGGTGCGTGAGGTAGTAGCCGGGCTTGTAGAACAGGCAATAGCCCAGCCGCCCGCCGACAATCACGCCCATCACGCCGAGGAAGAGGATGTCCTCCAGGTCCTTTCGCGTCCAGGCCCCGGGCCCCGTGATGGAGCGGAAGGGTTCGTGCCGCAGCCGGCGCATGCCGAGGAAATAGAAGAGCGCAAAGGCGGCCAGGTAGGTCAGGCCGTACCAGTGGATGGCGACGGGCCCGAGCTGCAAGGCCACGGGGTCGATCTGGGGGTACATCAGCATCGGGCTATTGTGCCGCGCGGTATTTGCGCGCCTGCGGCAGTGGCGACCGCACCCGTGGGGTCATTGTCATGGCTCGCCATTCGCGGCGATGAACTGCACGAAGCGCGCGAGCGCCGGATTGGCGCCGGCGGCGGGCCAGACCAGACTGGTCTCGCAGTCCGGCAGCACGGGCGCCCGGCGCCGCGCTGCCGGCGCGAACTCGGCCGCCGCGCGGTAGACCACGCCTGCACGCCGGAACTGCGTCACGCTCTTGGGCACCCACGCCAGCCCCAGGCCGCCCCAGACCAGGTTGACGATGGTCTGCATCTGGATCGCCTCCTGCGCCACCTCCGGCGCGCGACCGGCCGCGTGATAGAGCCCGAAGATCGCGTCGTGCAGAGAGGGCACGATGCGGCGCGGGAAGATCACCAGCGGCTCGGCCAGCGCCTCCGCCAGCGGCAGCTCCGGGCGGCGCGCGAGCGGATGCCGCGCCGGCAGCGCCAGCACCAGCGGCTCTTGCGACACCGGCAGCCGCTCCAGCCCCGGCGGCGCGAAGCCAGGCGAATGCAGCATCAGCCCGGCATCGATCTCGCCGCGCGCGAAGGCCTCCAGTTGCACGTCTCCGGTGGCCTCGACCAGCTCCAGCGCGACCTGGGGGCATTGCAGGCGGAACTCGCGCACCCAGGCCGGCAGGCGCTCGAAGCCGATGGTCGAGACGAAGGCCAGCCGCACCCGCCCCAGTTCGCCGGCCGCCGCGGCCTTCGCGCGCCCGGGCAGCGCCTGCGCGCGTGCCAGCAGTTCCCGCACCTCGGGCAGCAGCGCCTCGCCGGCCGGCGTGAGCGCGACGCGGCGGCGCGTGCGGTCGAAGAGCATGACGCCCAGCGTCTTCTCCAACTGCGCGATCGCCTGCGTGACCGGCGGCTGCGTCAGGTGCAGGCGCTGCGCCGCGCGCCCGAAGTGCAGCTCCTCGGCGACGGCGAGGAACTGGCGCCAGGCGCGCAGCTCGATGGAGGCTTCTCTCATAGGCCGAGCATATCAATGGGCCTTGAAAATCGGATTGGAAGCAATCAGTCAATCGTCCGATACTTGCATTCCCCCCGATTCCCCACGAGCAGAGACACGATGGACACCAAGACTATCCAGATCAACCGCCGCAGCGCCAACATCGTCGAAGGCAAGTCGCGCGCGCCCAACCGCTCCATGTTCTACGCGATGGGCTACGAGGAAGGCGATTTCAAGAAGCCGATGGTCGGCGTGGCCAACGGCCACAGCACCATCACCCCCTGCAACTCGGGCCTGCAGAAACTGGCCGATGCCGCCATCGCCGGCATCGAGGAAGCCGGCGGCAACGCGCAGGTCTTCGGCACGCCCACGATCTCCGACGGGATGGCCATGGGCACCGAAGGCATGAAATACTCGCTGGTGAGCCGCGAGGTGATCTCCGACTGCATCGAGACCTGCGTCGGCGGCCAGTGGATGGACGGCGTGCTGGTGGTCGGCGGCTGTGACAAGAACATGCCCGGCGGCCTGATGGGCATGCTGCGCGCCAACGTGCCGGCCATCTACGTCTACGGCGGCACCATCCTGCCGGGCAGGTACAAGGGCCAGGACCTGAACATCGTGAGCGTGTTCGAGGCCGTCGGCCAGAACGCCGCCGGCAACATGAGCGACGAGGACCTGAAGGAAATCGAGAAGCGCGCCATCCCCGGCACCGGCTCCTGCGGCGGCATGTACACGGCCAACACCATGAGCTCGGCCTTCGAGGCACTGGGCATCTCGCTACCCTACTCCTCCACCATGGCCAACCCGCATGAGGAGAAGGCCAACTCGGCCAAGGAATCGGCCAAGGTGCTGATCGAGGCGATCAGGAAGGACATCAAGCCGCGCGACATCGTGACGAAGCAGGCCATCGAGAATGCGGTGGCGGTGATCATGGCCACCGGCGGCTCGACCAACGCGGTGCTGCACTTCCTGGCCATCGCGCACGCGGCCGGCGTGGAGTGGTCCATCGACGACTTCGAGCGCATGCGCAAGAAGGTGCCGGTACTCTGCGACCTCAAGCCCAGCGGCAAGTACCTGGCCGTCGACCTGCACAAGGCCGGCGGCATCCCGCAGGTCATGAAGATCCTGCTGAACGCGGGCCTGCTGCACGGCGACTGCATCACCATCACCGGCCAGACCATCGCCGAAGTGCTGAAGGACGTGCCGGACCAGCCGCGCGCCGACCAGGACGTGATCCGCCCCATCACGAACCCGATGTACGCCGAAGGCCACCTCGCCATCCTCAAGGGCAACCTGTCGCCCGAGGGCGCGGTGGCCAAGATCACCGGCCTGAAGAACCCGGTCATCACCGGCCCGGCGCGCGTCTTCGACGACGAGCAGTCTGCCCTGCAGGCCATCCTCGACGGCAAGATCGTGGCCGGCGACGTGATGGTGCTGCGCTACCTCGGCCCCAAGGGCGGCCCCGGCATGCCAGAGATGCTTGCGCCCACCGGCGCGCTGATCGGCGCCGGCCTCGGCGAGAGCGTGGGCCTGATCACCGACGGCCGCTTCTCGGGCGGCACCTGGGGCATGGTGGTCGGCCACGTGGCGCCCGAAGCGGCGGCCGGCGGGACCATTGCCTTCGTCAAGGAGGGCGATTCCATCACCATCGACGCGCATCAGCTGAAGCTGGAACTCAATGTGCCCGAGG
Organism: Variovorax sp. RA8; assembly: GCF_901827175.1. Taxonomy (NCBI): domain Bacteria; kingdom Pseudomonadati; phylum Pseudomonadota; class Betaproteobacteria; order Burkholderiales; family Comamonadaceae; genus Variovorax; species Variovorax sp. RA8. Next base: position 3,965,176 of record NZ_LR594662.1, read on the forward strand.
CCGAGATCGCGAAGCGCCGCGAGGGTTGGAAGGCGCCGGCGCCGCGCTACACGCGCGGGGTGCAGGCGAAGTTCGCCTTCAACGCCTCGAGCGCGAGTTCGGGGGCGGTGCTCGACAAGTTCTGATCCGGACCCTGGCGACAGGCCTACGGGCCTACAATGGCCCACGCTTCGCCAGACTGACTGAAGCAACGCTAGGGGTGCCAGCCCGCGGCCCATGGGTCGCAGGCCGGCTGAGAGAGTCCCTTTGAACCTGACTGAGGTAATCCTCGCGCAGGGAAGCTGGTCCGGCGGCCGCCGCGTCTTTGTCTCCTCTCGCGCGGTTGGTCTTGCCGCCGTGGCCTCGCCCACCTGCCAAACACTTTGCAATGGAGCAAATGGATGGCAATCACTTCCGCCGAAACCAATGAAGCGCTGACGCCGCTCGCCGCGAGCAGCCGCGTGTTCCGCTGGCACGACCACCTGTCGCTGTGGTTCAGCCTCGGCGTCGGCCTGCTGGTGATGCAGATCGGCGCCTACCTGGTGCCGGCGGTCGGCACGCGCGACGCCCTGCTCGCGATCGTGCTGGGCTCGTGCATCGGGGCCGCCCTGCTGGCCTGGACCGCACGCCTGGGCTGCGAAAGCGGCCTGGCCAGCGCCGGGCTCATGCACGCGACCTACGGCAGCGCCTTCGCGCGGCTGCCGGTGGTGCTCAACATCGTGCAGCTGATCGGCTGGACCACCTTCGAGCTCGTGATCATGCGCGAGGGCACGCAGGCCATCGGCAAGCAGGCCTTCGGCTGGTCGCTCGAGGGCGGCCTCGGCGGCGTGTTGACCACGCTGCTGTGGGGGGCAGTGCTGCTCGCGCTGCTGGCCGGCTCCATGGTCAAGCTGGTGCGGCGCTTCGTCAGCCGCTTCGGCTTGCCGCTGGTGCTGCTGTCGCTGCTGTGGCTCAGCTGGCAGTTCGCGGCCCAGCTGCAGGCCAAGGGTCTGGAGGCCTTCTGGTCGCGCCCGGGCAACGGCAGCATGGGCCTGTTCAGCGCACTCGACCTGGTGATCGCCATGCCCGTCTCCTGGCTGCCGCTGGTGGCCGACTACGCACGCCACGGCAAACGCAGCTCGGGCGGCCTGGGCAGCGCCTTCTCCGGCACCTGGGTGGGCTATGCGCTCGCCAACATCTGGTGCTATGGCCTGGGCGTGATGGTAGCGAGCGCGGCCGAGCCGGGCAGCAACCTGGTGACGGCCCTGCTGCTGGCGCAGGGCGGGCTGGTGGCGCTGGGCCTCATCCTCATCGACGAGCTCGACAACGCCTACGGCGACGTCTATTCGGGTTCGGTATCGGCCCACAGCCTGAAGCCGCGCTGGAGCGTGAAGCGCTGGGGCCTGGCGCTGGCCGTGGTGTGCATCGGCTTTGCGCTGGTGCTGCCGATGCACACGCTGGAGCCCTTCCTGCTGCTGCTGAGCTCGGTCTTCGTGCCGCTCTACGGCGTAATCCTCGGCCGGCTGGGCACCGGCGAGGCGCCCGCCAGCTCAGGCACGCGCCGCGTCGACCTCGGCGCCGCGCTGATCTGGATCGCAGGCGTCGCGGTCTACCACGGCTGCGCCAAGTGGGCGCCCCAGCTCGGCTCCGCCCTGCCCACGCTGGCCTTCACCTTCGTGCTGGCTTGGCTCACGCGCCAGGCAGCGGCAGGCGGACCGTCGGCACTGGCGCAAAGCCGTGGTTGAGCGGTCCATGGCCCGCGCCGATCTTCACATGAGCACCGGCCGCCATCGCGGCCACGACGTAGCCGCGCGCGCGTTCGACCGCCTCCGGCAGCGCGTAGCCCAGCGCCAGGTACGCGGCAATGGCCGAGGACAGGGTGCAGCCCGTGCCGTGCAGGTTGCGGCTTGCGATGCGCTCGGACGAAAGACGCAGCCGCTCGCCGCCGGCCTCGGCCAGCAGGTCTACCACATCGTTGCCCGGCAGGTGGCCGCCCTTGAGCAGCACAGCGCGCGCGCCCAACGCAAGCAGTTCGCTCGCCGCATCATCGAGCGCGTCGACGCCATCGATGGCACGACCGATCAGCAGCGCCGCCTCGTCCAGGTTGGGCGTGACCACGGTTGCGCGCGGGAACAGCTCGCGCACCAGCACCTGCACCGTCTCGGCGGCGATCAGCCGGTCGCCGCTGGTAGCGACCATCACCGGGTCGAGCACCACCTTGTCGAGTCTGTAGTGGTCGATGGCCCAGGCCACCACCTCCACCACCTCGGGCGCATGCAGCATGCCGAGCTTGACCGCATCGACACCGATGTCCTCCACCACCGCCTGGATCTGCGCCTTGAGGAACTCCGGCGGCACGCCGTGGATGCCGGAGACGCCCAGCGTGTTCTGCGCGGTCAGCGCGGTGATCGCCGTCATGCCATAGCAGCCCAGGGCCGAGAAGGTCTTGAGATCGGCCTGGATGCCGGCGCCGCCGCCGCTGTCGGAACCGGCGATGGACAGCACGCGGGCATAACGGGAAGTTGCTTGGGTCATGCCGAAAATTATGGTCCACGCCATCGCGGACCCCGCCGGAGGACGTGCAGATGACCGCGTGCAGCGCCCTTCCTTTCACCTCGGCCGCGATCCTCGGCGCCGGGCTCATGGGCCGGCTGCTGGCGCTGGCCCTGGCGCGTGCGGGCTGCCGCGTCGAGCTCTTCGACGCCGGCGGTCCGCAGGCCGATGGCGCAGCCGCGCGCGTCGCCGCCGCCATGCTGGCCCCGCTGGCCGAATCGGCCGTGGCGCCGCCTTCGGTGGTGCGCATGGGTCACTACGCGCTGACGCGCTGGCCCGAACTGCTGGGCGAGCTGGCGCAGCCGGTGTTCTTCCAGCGCGAAGGCACCCTGGTGCTGTGGCACCGGCAGGACGCGGCCGAGGCTGCGCGGCTGGCGCGCGTACTGGCGCGAACCGTCGAGCAGGTGCCCGAATTGCCGGCGATGCGCACGCTGGATGCGGCCGGGATCGCCGCCCTGGAACCCGCGCTGGGGCGCCGCTTCGTGCAGGGCCTGCTGCTGCCGGAAGAAGGCCAGCTGGACAACCGCGAACTGCTCGCGGCCCTGCTCGCCGCGCTGGAGGCCCTGTCGAACGTCCAGCTGCATTGGCACGCGCCGCGCAGCCTGGATGATTTCCGGCCCGCCGAGGGCGAGCGCGTCATCGACTGCCGGGGCCTCGGCGCCCAGCCGCAATGGAGCGCGCTGCGCGGCGTACGCGGCGAGGTGATCCGCGTGCATGCGCCCGAGGTGGCGCTGACGCGGCCCACGCGCCTGGTGCATCCGCGCTACCCGCTCTACATCGCGCCCAAGCCGAACCGGGTGTTCGTCATCGGCGCCACCGAGATCGAGTCCGAGGACATGTCGCCGGCCAGCGTGCGCTCGACGCTGGAGCTGCTGAGCGCGGCCTATGCGGTGCACAGCGGCTTTGCCGAAGCGCGCATCCTCGAGATCGCGACCCAGTGCCGCCCGACGCTGCCCGACAACCTGCCGGCCTTTCGCCAGCCTCGCGCACGCGTGATGCAGATCAACGGCCTCTACCGCCACGGCTTCATGATTGCGCCAGCCATGCTCGACGTTGCGCTGGAACTGCTGCGCGAAGGCGGCTCGGCGCTGGCAGAACGCTTCGCGCTGGCACCCGGCCTGGAGCCCATCGCACCATGAACATCCTGATCAACGACAGTCCCAAGACCTTGCCCGAGGGCGCCACGCTGGCCGACGCCATCGCCCTGATCGAGGCGAAGCCGCCTTTTGCCGCCGCGGTGAATCGCGAGTTCGTGCCGCGCTCGAACTACGCATCGCACGCCCTGAATCCCGACGACCGCATCGAAGTGATCCGCCCCGTGACGGGCGGCTGAACCGGAGACACCCCCGCCATGAACACGAACGCCGACGATCCCCTGGTGCTCTACGGCCAGGCCTTCCAGAGCCGCATGCTGCTCGGCACCGCGCGCTACCCCTCGCCCGACGTGCTCGAAGCCGCGGTACGGCGAGCCCGGCCGGCGATGCTGACCGCCTCGCTGCGCCGCCAGACCGCAACACCCGGCAACGGCACCGATGGCAACGGCTTCTGGGAGCTGCTCCGGCGCCTGGACGTCCCGGTGCTGCCCAACACCGCCGGCTGCCACAGCGTGGAGGAGGCCATCGCCACCGCACAGATGGCGCGCGAGCTGTTCGAGACGCCCTGGATCAAGCTCGAGCTGATCGGCGACGACTACACGCTGCAGCCCGACACCCTCAACCTGGTCGACGCCGCCTCGCAGCTGGTGCGCGACGGCTTCCATGTGCTGCCCTACTGCACCGAGGACCTGGTGCTGTGCCAGCGCCTGGTGGATGTGGGCTGCCAGGCCGTGATGCCCTGGGCCGCGCCCATCGGCACCGGCCGCGGGCCGGTCAATCCCTATGCGTTGCAGGTGCTGCGCGAGCGCCTCGCGGTGCCGCTGCTGGTCGATGCCGGCCTGGGCCTGCCATCGCATGCCTGTCAGGTGATGGAGTGGGGCTACGACGGCGTGCTGCTCAACACCGCCGTCGCCCTGGCGCAAGACCCGGTCGCGATGGCCGGCGCCTTTGCCGACGCGGTGCAGGCGGGCCGCAGCGCGCGCCGGGCCGGGGCCATGGCCGCGCAGGATTCGGCACAACCCAGCACGCCGGTGCTGGGCACGCCCTTCTGGCATCACGCCAACTCTCAATGACTGCGATGAATGCCATGAACGACCAGAACGACCAGAACGACATCTCCCGCGCCATCGTCGCGGCGCATGGGGCTCGCTTCGGCGAGACGGGCGATCGCCCGGGCTCCTTCTCTTCCGACGACGCTGTGTACCGTGGTGCCAAGACCGCCTGCGCGGCATTGGGCTTCATCGAGGTCGATGCCGAATGCCTGGCCGGCGCCTGGCAGGCGCAGACCCGGCGCACCGGCGCTTTCGATGCCGGCGCCTGGCCCGAGCATCCGGCCGATTTCGGCATGCGGCCCTTTCCACCGTCGGCGCGCGAGGATGCCTTTCCGCCCTGCCCCGAGCGGCTCGGCCTCTACGCCGTGCTGCCCGATGCCGCCTGGGTCGGCCGCATGGCACGCGCGGGCGTACCGACCGTGCAATTGCGCTTCAAGTCCGTCGATGCGGAAGCGGTCAAGCGCGAAGTGCGCGCGGCCGTGGAGGCGGTGCGCGGCACCGGCGCCCTGCTCTTCATCAACGACCGCTGGCAGGCTGCCATCGAGGCCCGGGCCTACGGATTGCACCTGGGCCAGGAAGACCTGGATGCGCTGGGCCCGCAGGAACTGCAGGCGATCCGCGCCTCCGGCATCCGCCTGGGCGTCAGCACGCACGGCTACGCGGAGATGGTGCGCGCCGACGCCGTGAGCCCGAGCTACGTTGCCATGGGCGCGGTGTACCCGACCACGCTGAAGCAGATGGCCACCGCGCCGCAGGGCGTGGCGCGACTCGCGGCCTACGCGCGCCTGATGCGCGGCTATCCGCAGGTGGGCATCGGCGGAGTCGATGCGCAGCGCCTGCCGGAGGTGCTGGCGACGGGGGTGGGCTCGGTGGCGGTTGTGCGGGCGCTCGTGGCCGAGGCAGATCCCGAGGCTGCAGCGGCCAGCCTGATGAAGGCCATGGCCGGGTGAGATTTTTTCGCGCCCGCGCGCAAGGCGATGCAGCGCGGCCGGGAGCGCCCAAAAGTCACGCTATAATTTGAGGCTTGTTCCTCGATAGCTCAGTCGGTAGAGCGCCGGACTGTTAATCCGTAGGTCCCTGGTTCGAGCCCAGGTCGAGGAGCCACCAAAACAAGGGGGCCGCCAGTGTGCGGCCCCTAACTATTTGGGCCGGATATTGGACCCCGCGGCAAGCACAAGGTGCCGAAGGCTGCGCCCCTGCTTCCCTGGAGTGCTAGTTGATGGCCACGCCGCTTAGAACTGCGTCCGGCCGGTGCCGGTCCGGTCATGAACCCAGCGCATCGCCTGCTGCTCTGCGTGCCGAATTGCCTCCGCCTCGGTGCCATAAACGATCTCTTCCGTGTCGTTCGGCAGTTGCGTCTCTTCCTCATCCGCAGGGGTGCGTACAAGCACGACGATGGGCTCATAGCCGCCCCGCGTGGGCTCTGCGCGCAGCTCAAAGCGGAAGCCGCGGTACTCGAGTGAGTGGCCGTCGGAAATGGGGGTGCTGGGGTCTTGCATGCCTGTGTCCTCTGGAGTTCCCAAGATCGTGCGCCACGGCCGAGGCGACGGGGTGCAGGTACGCGGAGGCACCACTTGAAGGACGACGCGCCGTAGGAGCTCGCGCATGACGACGTCGAACGTCAGCACCCTGGCCAGCGCCACGGCGTGCGCCATGGCGGCTGTGCGCTTGCAGCACTGCCCGCCCCCTGACCTCCGGCCCGCCGCGGCCGTGCGCGGCGTCATGCCGTGCACCAGGTGCCAGGGCCGGCTCACCTTCACCGACGGCCGCACGACTGGCCGCTGCTCGAGCTCGGGGTGCATCCGCTGGAGCGGCAACACCGCGCGCAACGCCGCGCCGAAGGAACGCTCGTGAGCAACGGCAAGACTGCGGCCACCAGGAGCGCGGTAAATCATGAGGCATTCAAGCAAAGGGTCGAGGGCGCAACCCGATGGAAGCTCATTCCTCCATGCGGTTTGCTGTCCGATTCGACGTAGGGCCTGTTAATCCGTAGGTCCCTGGTTCGAGCCCAGGTCGAGGAGCCATCTACAAGCCGCACAGGCAAAGAAGGCCTCGCTATCGACCGGTAGCGAGGCCTTCTTCTTTGGGTTCCAATATCTTGACAGCGCCTGGACCGGCTGCGCGCTCCGCGGGCGCAATCAGACTGCCTTGCTCCCTATTCGATTCCATCATGTCCGGGCAATCACGAGCCCGTCGTGCACGTGGCCTCGCCACAGCGAGAACTGAACCGGGGCTTTTAAGCCTGGGGAGGATCGCAATTCGAGCGCTTGGCGCAGCAACAAACTCCCTCCGCCAGAGGGCGACGCGCGCCGACAAGGCCCGCAGGTCCTCTTCATGTGGGAAATAAAACACATTCTGACGAGAGCGGCTCACCCGCACTCAATAACGCTTTCCAATTAGAAATAATTAAATCCGGTTAAGCATTTTTTACCATCAAAACCACCAAAGTTCGCACAAGCGCCCGCGCGTCCCGCACCAGTTTGGCATGACAAATGTCAAACATTCTTAAATCTCCAGTCGGCATCGCCACCGCAGCAAGAATTCTCATAGCATCGGCCCTATACAAGTGTTTCTTTGGTAATAACTAATAACATTGTCGTACAACTCTAGGCCATGAACAGAATCTACCTGACTGTTTGGAATGAATCGATTGGCGCTTGGATCGCTGCGTCCGAGAGCACTCGCGTCCGCGGCAAGCGGGGCGCAAGCCGCCCTGCAGCCGGCACCACCGGTGAGTTACGCGCACGCCATTCGTCGCATGGCTTGCGCGCGGCGCTCACGACCGCGCTGCTGGCGGTGGGCGGTCTCAGCTGTGCCCCGTGGGCGCAGGCACAGGCGGTGAACTGCGGTGTCTCGCCTTGGAACGCGTACAACGGCACGGCCTCATGCATGGGCCTTGGAGCCACGGCGACGGGAGACGGGGCAACGGCCCTGGGCGCCAGCGCGACCGCCAGTTTCGCCAACGCCGTGGCGATTGGGCACTCAGCGATCTCATCGGGAAATTACACGATTGCCATTGGCCTGAATGCGTCAGCATCAGGGGTTGGCGGTGCGATGGCGTTGGGCTCCGGCGCGGTTGCAAACAATATCAATTCGGTCGCGCTCGGCGTCAACGCGCAGGCCACCGCAGCTGGCGCTAGCGCGTTGGGTACCGCCGCCTGGGCGTTGGGCGGGAACTCCACCGCGGTCGGTGTAAACGCTTTGACAACTGGAAATTTCGCGTTTGCCGGAGGCTATTTGTCCGAGGCGACCGGGCTGCGCACCGTCGCGGTAGGAAACCAGGCAACGGCAACCGACGACGCAGCTACCGCCGTCGGGAACGGCGCTCGGGCGCAAGGAAACAGCTCGCTCGCGCTCGGAGCACAAGCGGTCGCCACCGGGACCAGCACAGTTTCGGTCGGCCAGGGTGCCGGTGCAGGCTCGACGATAGCCAATACCGGTTCGGTTGCAGTAGGTATTGCGGCCGGAGCGCTGGTCAGCGGCGCGCAGAACACGGCCATGGGGGGAGGCATTGCAAGCGTGATGCGGGGCGCGGGTTCGGGCGTCACCGGAACGCGCAACCTCGCCTTTGGTACAGGCGACGGCACGGTCGCCTACGACGCCACCCTGGACGCAGCGGCAGGCAGCCTGGTCAGCGGTAACGACAACATCGCCATCGGCACCAACGCGGGCATCGGCGTCGCGAGCAACGCGACGACGTCGATCGGCCTGAACGCGAATGCGAGCGTGGGCAACGCAGTCGCCATCGGTACCCAGGCAAGCGCATCCGCACTGGATGCGATCGCGCAAGGCAGCAGTGCCAACGCAGCCGGCCGGAACGCCATTGCCATCGGTTTCCAGTCGATCGCATCCCAGTTAAATTCCATCAACCTTGGCGCGCGCACGCTTGTGGGAGCGGGCGCCACTGCGGCGGGCGCTATCGCCATCGGCACGGATGTGACGGCATCGCAGGAAAACGCCGCCGCACTTGGCGTTGCGACCAGGGCGACCGGCATCAATGCACTTGCATTGGGAATCCAGGCCAATGCGGCTGCCGACAATGCCGTCGCAATGGGCGCTAACGCCGTTGCCGACGCGGCCGAGGCGGTAGCCATTGGCACGAATGCCACCGCCACCGGTGGCCGCGCGGTTTCCATCGGCTCGGGCAACGTCGCCAGCGGCAACGGCGCAGTCGCGATCGGCGACCCGAACACCGCCACCGGCGACGGCGCGATTGCAAGCGGCCTGGACAACACCGCCACCGGCAACGGTTCCGTGGCGATGGGCAACACCAACATGGTGGGCGGTGGCGGCCAGGGGGTGAGCGTGGCCGGCACGGCAGCACAGGGTGCGGTCGGCATCGGCTACCAGAATACGGTGGTCGGCCAAGGCAGCGTTGCGATCGGCAGCACCAGCAGCGCGCTGGCCGCGGGCGCGGTTGCGTTCGGCGACACGGCAGTGGCGAAGAACGCGCGCGACGTGGCGCTGGGCTCGGGTTCGGTGACAGACACGGCCGTACCGACGACCGGTGTCGTGATCGGCGGAAATCCGTATACCTTCTTCGGCGTCAACCCGACGAGCACGGTCAGCGTTGGCGCCCCGGGGGCCGAACGCACGATCACCAACGTGGCGGCCGGCAGGATTTCCGGCACCTCGACCGATGCCATCAACGGCTCGCAACTGTTCGCCACGAATCAGCAGGTGACGGCGAACACCACGGCGATCACCACTCTCGGCAACACGATCGGTGACATCAACACCGGCGCGGGCATCAAGTACTTCCACGCCAGCTCCACGCTTCCCGACTCGCAGGCCTTGGGCACGAATTCGGTCGCCATCGGCCCGAACGCCGTCGCCAACAATGCAGGCGACATCGCCCTGGGCTTCGGCTCCACGACGGCGGCGGCGGTCGGCACGGCCAGTACCGTGATCGGCACCACCACCTACAACTTCGCCGGCACCACGCCCACGAGCACGGTCAGCGTCGCAGCGCCGGGGGCGGAGCGCACCGTCACGAACGTGGCCGCGGGCCGGCTCGACGCCGGCTCGACCGATGCAATCAACGGTTCTCAGCTGTTCGCCACGAACCAGCAGGTGACGGCGAACACCACGGGGATTACCAATCTCAACAACACGATCGGTGCCATCAGCGGTGGCGGAGGCATCAAGTACTTCCACGCCAATTCGACACTGCCCGACTCGCAGGCGCTGGGGACGGATTCGATCGCGGTCGGCCCGAATGCGGTCGCCAACGGCGTCGGCAGCATTGCGCAGGGCCTGGGCGCCAGTGCAACCGTCGAGGGTTCGGTTGCACTCGGTTCAGGCTCGGTCTCCGACCGGGTCGTTGCGGGGAGCACCGGCGACATTCCCGCGGGGAGCACGCTGATCCCGTACAACACGACCGACCGGACGCTGCTGGGCGCCGTCTCCATCGGGAGTGCGACGAGCTTCCGACAGATCACCAACGTGGCCGACGGCACCCAGGCGCAGGATGCAGTGACGCTGCGCCAGCTCAGCGGTGCGCTGCAATCCTTCGCCGTCACGCCGATCCAGTACTTCCACGCCAATTCGACCGCGATGGACTCGCTGGCCATCGGCGCCGAATCGGTGGCGGTCGGTCCTCGCACGGTGGTCAACGGCGACAGCGGGGTGGGCATCGGCAACGGCGCGGTGGTGCAGCAGACCGCGCCGGGCGGCGTCGCCATCGGCCAGGGAGCGACCTCGCACCGGGCGGACTCCCTCGCGCTCGGCACGCAGTCTTCTGCGGCAGCGGTACAAGGCGTGGCAATCGGCGCGGGCACCAGCGTGACCCAGGCCGGCGGCGTGGCATTGGGTGCAGGCTCGGTCGCCGCCACGGCGGCCGGTGCGGCCGGCTACGTGCCCACGGGTGCCTCGACCTCGCAGATCGCGGCCGTCCAAGCCACCACCAGCACGCTGTCGGCGGTGTCGGTGGGAGACGCGTCCAATGGCCAGTTCCGCCAGATCAACGGAGTGGCAGCGGGTTCGCTGGACAGCGACGCGGTCAACGTATCGCAATTGAAGGCCGTGCAGAACACGGTGGCCAGCATCGACCAGTCCGCAGTGAAGTACGAGACCAACGCAGACGGTTCGACCAACTACAACAGCGTGAGCTTAGGCGGCACGAGCACGAACGCCCCGGTGAGTCTCCACAACGTCGCCGATGGCGTAGCAGGCAACGACGCAGTCAACGTGAATCAGCTGAATGCCGGCATTGCAGCGGCCAATCAGTACACCGATGCCAGGCTCGGCCAGGTCCAGACCAATGTCGAGAGAGTGAGCAAGGAAGCCAATGCCGCCGCGGCAGGCGCAATGGCAATGGCCAACCTGCCGCAGGCCGCCATCCCCGGAAAGAGCATGGTGTCCGCAGGTATAGCGGGCTTCGATGGACAAGCCGCGCTGGCGCTCGGCGTGTCGAAGCTCGCGGACAACGGCCGATGGGTCGTCAAGTTCAGCGGCACGGCCAACTCGCGAGGCAAGGTCGGCGTCGCCGCCGGCATGGGCTTCCATTGGTAAGCCACCTGATCGCAACCGATCGCGACGATCGCAACCAGTTTTCAAGGCTACTCATGAACAAGCAAATCAAAGAGCCCGGTACCGCGATGGCCGGGCTGGCCATGGCGACAGCGATGGCGGCACTGTTGTCGCTGGCGGGCTGCGGCACCTCCTGGGTCAGCAAGAACATCTCGGATGACGGCCTTGCAGGCGAGGTCGTCTTCCCTGACATCAAGAACGATGCCTGGCTGCAGGAAGGCACCTTTCCGAACCCTGACAACCTGCGACGCGTTGCGCCCGGCGTCAGCAAGGACCAGCTCTACGATCTCGTGGGCCGGCCCCACTTTCGTGAAGGCCTGTTCGAGGTCCGCGAGTGGGACTACATCTTCAACTTCCGCCTCCCGGGAGGTGTCAAGACGTGCCAGTACAAGGTGATCTACGACACTGCGCTGCGGGCTCGAAGCTTCCATTGGCTGCCGGCGGATTGCGCTGAGGTGCTGAATGCGGCTTCGCCGCCGGACGGGCGCACCGGCGGATGACACGCCTGCGGCATTGCGCTCAGGGCGCGTTCGACGAGTGCACGGAGAACGGCCGGAACGGCAAATCAAGCGACCCCGCGTACTCCCCCTCGGGCGTCAGCGTCGGGCAGCCGCCCTTGTCCTGCGGGCAGAACGACGTCTGGTTCGAATTGCGCGGGTAGACCACGCTGCTGAAGCGGTAGTTCCTGATCGCCTTGCCCGTGTAGTCGGCCACCGTCACCACGCCGCCGGCCGTCGAGTACTGATCGGCCTCGGTCACCACGATCGGGTCGACGCGCGAGTCCGCCATGCGGCGTATCACCGATCCGCCGTTCTGGTCATCACTGAAGCCCACCCAGCCCCATGCACGGTCCCCGCGCGCGGTGAAGAGCACTGAATCGTTCGCGGTGTCACGGCGGCCGGGGAAGCCCTTCGACTTGGCGAGGTACGTCACGTTGCTGCCCAGCCCGGTGACCTTGCCCACGGGCTCGATGTCCGCCGGCTTCGGCGTGGTCGGCTTCGGCCCCGCGGCGTAGCGCCCGAGCGAGTAGATGTGCAACTCGCCTTCGCGCGTCGCGATCCAGGCTCTCGCGTAGCGCGGCGTGGTCCGCCAGTATGGCGTGCCGGGGACGCGCTCGCGGTCGTCCTTGGACCAGTGCCCGAGTGTGGCGGTGGTTTCGACGGCCACCGGGGTCCCCGGTACCGTGACGACCTTTGCGACCACCGGCATCGAGCCGGGCGCCAGCGGGTAGGGCCACTGGCTGGCACCCATGCCCAGCTTCTGGGTCTGCGCATTCTTCTCGGCCGTGTCGAGGTACATCGAATTGAAGTGGCGAAACAGCGGGCCGAGGTCCACAAAGGCTGCCGTCTTTTCCGATTGCGAGGTGACGACGGCCACCCCGCCCTTCGCATAGCGCTCGTAGAACTCGCCCCCGGGCAGGAACTTCGCGCGCTTGCCGGCCAGCGGTGAGCCCAGGGCGCCGATCGAGGAGATCTCCTTGCCGACCGGGTGCACTGTCATCGCGACCGGATCGATCCCGGTCGTGACCTTGATGGCCGTGGGTGCCGTCACGTTCGCCGGCAGGTCGACGTAGCCCACGACCTTCATGAAACCGATGCCGCCCTGATTCGGAAAGCCCGGCTTGGAGCCATCCATCCAGTCGTGCCACCAGTCGTACCAATCGTCTCTCTTTTCCCAGGTGCGGTTCATCGGCACGCCACCCAAGGCGATCACCGCAACCTGGCCCTTGAGGGCGACCGTGTCCCAGATCGTCGCCAATGCGAACTCGGACATGGGCGTCACGGCGAGGGCCGTGGGCACCTTGCCGGCCGGCAGCCTCACGAAGGCGCGCTGCTGTGCGGTGTAGGTCCCGACGGTGTAGATGGTGGCGCCTTCGGTGGGGCTTCCCTGCGTCGCGACCAGCGACATGCGGGTAGAGGGTCCATCGGGACCGCCCTCCCCTCGGGTTTCCGCGATCGGCAGGCCGGCGGCGCTGTTGGGCGACAGCGCGCCGCGCGAGAAGTAGTCGCGCAGCGCCGGCGGAGACAGCGTCCGGTCTTGCCACAGCAGCTGGGGGCGCTGCATCCAGGTCTCGCGGTCGGTGGCCTGCGCCTGGAACCATGCGACCGAGCCGGCGACGGAGTTGGGCGTGTCGGGCGTCCCGATCGCCACGCCATGCGTGCTCACATAGGCGTTGTCGCGCGTGCTGCTTTCCTTGCCCAGCTGGTAGTACGTCTTGCAGCCGGGGCCGCCGCTGCAGTGCGAAATGGCGCCAATGTCCTCGCGCAGTGGCAGCGTGGGCACGCCAGCCTTCGATGCTGGCGGTCCGAATCGGTAGGCGACGCCTTCGTCCTGCCCGAACTTGTACGCCAGGGCACGGTAGGCGCTCGCGATGACCTTGCCCGAGGCGTCGACGATGTCTCCCCCAACCGCGGGCGCCTGGCCCTCGGGCAACTCGGATCCGGGCTTTCCGGCATGGCAAGGTCCAGCGAGCGCGAGAGCGAGCGAGGCGACGAAAAGCTTCATGAACGATGCAGCTTAAAAGAAAAGGCCGACTCCATGATGGGCCGGGCTTGGAAGTCAGCTCAAGAAGCCCCGGCAAGACGAACGGGCAATGAAGGCCGCGCCATCGAACGGGGCGGGCGGCCATCTTCCTTGCGCGGCTTGCGCTTGATCTTCACCCATTCGCTGGTGCGCACGCCGGGCAGGTAGATGCTGGAGCGCCGCTTGGCGATGAACGCCTCGGGGCCCGGGAGATTCGCCGGCTGTTTGACCAGATGCGCCCCACCCTTGTCGGAGTACCTCACCACCAGGATGCCCCAGGGGGGCTCCCCGAACAGCCGCCCGAGCGCTGCCTTGCGCAGCATCAGCGGCTGGGTCGTGATGTCTACCCCTCGATCGACGAGAAGATCGAACACGCAATAGACCACCGGCTTCGCACTCACATACCAACAGCGATGACGGGCGCGCTCGTGCAGCGCCTGGACATCGCTTCGACCCTCGTCGTCCAGGACACACACCTCGCCGTCGGTCACGTAGGGACCGCCAGCCACGCCCGACAAGCTGTCGCCGAGCTCGGGAAACCACTTGGTCGCGTTGGCGCCGTTACGCGTTCTGAGCTGCGCGACGCCATCGCCGAACGCGGCGGTCATCCGCAAGCCGTGGTACTTCAGCTCATAGATCCAGCCGGGCTCGTGCAGGCCGAGCGAGCGCTCCGACAGGAGCATGGGCTTGAAATCTTCGAGACGGACCATGGCTGCGGGCACGAACGCCCCCAGGCTCAGCGACGCGCGCCTTCTCCACGCTCCCCCAGCTTGCCCTCGGCCTGCAGATCCGCGACGGCCATGGCGAAGGCGAGCAGTTCGTCGGACAGCGGCGCCCCGGGCGCCAGGACGCCAACGCGCTCCGCGAGGGCCTGAAAGACCGCACGGGGGGACTCGGGGGCAGAGGGCACGGGGATGTCGAGGTCTTCTGGCATCGCAACTCCTTGTCGGCTACTGGGGCGGCGCGGCCGGCTTCTGCGGCGCCTGCTGGGTGGGCTCGTGCATCACCGGAGAGCGCTCCCTCGATTCGGAGAGCAGGTAGGTCGCCAGCACGGCCAGAACCACCAGGACGGCCACCATGATCACGCCCCAGCGGAAGACACGCTTGTCGTCGCGGTCGTTGCTCTTGGCCTGTGTCTGTCGAATAGCCATGGTCGCGGCTCCCTTGCATCGAATGCGCCAAGGCTACCCATCGCAGTTGCCTGCGCGTCGTCAGACAGGGACGCACAGCCCTGTACCGAAAAGCCAGCATAGGGGCCGGCACAGTCCATGACGCTAGCTTCGCGCCTGCACCTGAACCTCTGCAGAAGGCGTTTGCGGGTGCGTGCCTACAGAACGACGGCTCGCTGCCCGATCAATCGCGGACCGTGCGCGCGGGATACCTCGCATGCTGGGCATTCGAAGATCGGGCCGACATCCCCAGCCGTGTCGGCCGAGGCTTGGAGAACTGGAATGACCACGACGACTTCCACTCACGACGTCATCTCGTCCGATCGCGTCGAAGGAACCACGGTCTACAACACGGCCGGCGAGAAGCTCGGCACCATCGACGATCTCATGATCGACAAGATCTCGGGCCAGGTCCGCTACGCCGTCATGGAATTCGGCGGTTTCCTGGGCATGGGCACAGACCGCTACCCGATCCCCTGGAACATGCTGGACTACGACACCTCGCAGGAGGGTTATGTGGTTCCGCTGGACAAGGCGACACTCGAAGGCGCGCCGAGCTATTCGGGAGACCGCGTGCCCGACTATGACGAGACTTATCGGTCCACAGTGGACAAGTACTACGGGCTTTGATGCGCCACGGCCTGCGTGCGTGCCGCCGGCGCCTCATCTGCGCCGGCCCCCACGTCAGCCCCCTTCCCGCACGGCCTTGCGTCGGCGTCCGTCGTCAGCACTTTTTCACTGCCGGACACTCCAAGCACAGAAACGCACAGGAGACGCAGCATGGCAGACGACTTGAGCAACCGCGGCCCGCAGGATCGGTCGCGCATCGACGTCAGCGAGACGCACGAGCTTCGCTACTGGACGAAGGAGCTGGGCGTCAGCGAGGCGCAGTTGAGGGCGGCGGTCGCCGCGGCAGGCACTTCGGTCGAGGCAGTCCGCCAATACCTCGGGAAGTAGCAGCAAGATTGGCGGGCGTGGAGGAGCCATGTCCAGGAACGTGGTGTTCGTGTATCGGGGCTATCACTTCCTCTGCAGCGCCGAGAAGCAGCGGCCGGGGCAGTTCCGGCCGGTCGTTGTCCGGCAGCTCGGATGGCCCAGCGAGAAGCTGGTGCCGCTCATGAACGATGCCGACCTCTGCCGCACCGAGGCGGAGGCCGTGCGGCATGCGGAGCAGCAGGCCATCCATTGGGCGGACAGTCGGGCCGAAGTGCACGAAATCTGAGGCGACCCGCAGCGGAGTTCGCCCCCTTTGCCCTGCACCACGCGGCAGGCACGCCGCTCGCATGTCTTTGCGTTCGCACAAAATGTTCGCCGCTGGAAGAAAGGAGATGCTCATGCCGATGGAACTGCTCCGGCACATCGCGCAGCAACCGCTGCCCTACACCGTCTACGCCCCGGCCGAGCTCGACAAGCTGCGCGTGCTGCGCGCCGCCGAGCTCGTCAGTGCCTTCATCCCGCCGGCGGAGTCGCTTCCCAGCGGGTGCGAGAGCCACAAGCCCGCGCAGGTGCTGGCCATCACCCCGAAGGGGCAAAAGGCCCTCGAAGGCCAGTTGGAGGACGCCACCGGTCCCTGAGCGCGGTGGGTGGGGCCCATCCCTGGTTGCTTGAATTAGGGAAGTCACTGATCAATCAGTGCATTCAAGTACAGAAATCGGCAAATCACTCACCGCCGCGGCCCTGGCCGCCCATGCCGAGACCGAACTGGTCATTGCCACGGTGAACAACGGGCACATGATCGAGATGAAGAAGCTCACGCCGGCGTTCGAGAAGGCCCACCCCCAGATCAAGCTCAAGTGGGTCACGCTCGCCCGCTTCAAGGCGCTCTATGCCGGGCTGCGTCCGCTCTTCAGCTGGAAGGATGAGTGACATGTTCGTGGTTTGCGGCGAAGCCCTGATGGATGTCTACGTGCTGGGAACGACGCCCACCGGCCTGCACCTGGACGCGCGCATCGGCGGCTCGCCCTTCAACGTGGCCGTGGGCCTCGCGCGGCTGGGTCGCCGCTCGGCGCTGCTCACCGGCCTGTCACGCGATGCGGCGGGGGAGCGGCTGATGCAGGTGCTGGCCGCGGAAGGCGTGGACACCCGCCTGGTACTGCGCAGCGATGCGCCAACCACCCTGAGCGTGGTGAGCGTCGACGCGGCCGGCGTGCCGCACTACGCCTTCTACGGCCACGGCGCGGCGGACCGGGCCATCGACACTGCCAGCCTGCCCGCCCTGCCGCCCGAAGTGCGAGTGCTGCAATTCGGTTCCTACGCGCTGGTGGCGGAGCCGGTCGGCAGCGCACTGCGCGCCCTGGCCGCACGCGAGCGCAACCGCTGCCTGGTGGCCTACGACCCCAACGTTCGGCTCAACGTCGAGCCCGATCTGGCGCGCTGGCGCACGACGGTCGAGGCCATGGCGGCGCTCTCGCACATCGTGAAGGTGAGCGACGAGGACCTGGGGTTGCTCTATCCGGATTCGGCGCCGGCCGAAATGGCCCGGCGCTGGCTGTCACTCGGCGTGCGGCTGGTCGTGCTCACGCGTGGAGCCCGGGGCAGTGAGGCCTGGACGCCGACACGGCACGCTGCCGAGGCTGCGGCCCCGGTCGAGGTGGTGGACACCGTGGGAGCCGGCGACACCTTCCAGGCCGCCCTGCTGACTTGGCTGGACGAGCAAGAGGCCCTCAGCGCCGCCGGCATCGAAGCGCTCGACGCCGCGCAGCTGGCGACGCTGCTGCGCTTCGCCGCCCGCGCATCCGCGATCACCTGTTCGCGCCGCGGTGCCGACATGCCGCGGCGCAACGAGCTGCGGGCCGATTGATCGCCTCGGTGGCGCTCGCCGCAACGCGCTACAGGATCGAGTGATCGGTGGTGAACAAGCAGGAGTCCGCATCCGAGTCCCGCGTACCGCATCCGGCCGTGGGGCCCGTGGCCGGCGGGTCGGCAGCCTCGCCCTCCCCGATGCCCACCGGCGTTGGCGGCATGCCGAAGGGCGCAAGGCCCTGCACCGCGCGCAGGGCCGAAGCGCCCTCGATCAGCGCCTCCGAATAGTCAGGCAGGCCCCGCGTCGAGGAATCCACCGGCCGGTAGACCAGGCACTCGTCCGAGTCGGCTTGAACAGCCTCCATCAGCACCCAATGAAATTCATTGAGTTCGAGTTCGAGAACTGTCAGGGCAAGGTCACGGAGCGCCATGGGGAAACCTCTTGTTGAATGTCGCGAATTGTTACAGTCGGTTGATTATCGGCAAAGGTACTTTTGCACGGTGTCTCCTCCACGTGGTGGATGCCGGGGCGACATAGCGTGAAGGGCGCCGCAGTTGCGGCGCCGCCCTCGCATCAGCCCAGACGGACGGGCACGAAGATCCGCTCGCCGTCGCGCTGGATCAGCAGCGCGACCGACTTGTCGGCCTTGGCCGCCACCTCGCGCACCTGCTCCACCGACTTGGCGGCCGTGCCGTTGATGGCCAGCAGCACGTCGCCGGGCTGCACGCCGGCCAGGGCCGCGGGGCCGCCCGCATCCTCGATCAGCAGGCCGGCTTCCACGCGCGCCTCGCGCTTCTCCTGCGGCTGCAAGGGCCGCAGCGCGAGGCCGAGCTTGCCTTGACCGGCACGGGCCTCGTTCCTGGCCACGGTGCTGGTCTTCTCGCCCGCATCCCCGAGCCGGGCGCTGATCTCGTGGCGCTCGCCCTGGCGCCACACGTCCAGGGTGATGCGGCTGCCGGGCTTCTTCTGGCCGATCAGGGCGGGCAGGTCGCCCGACGCGACGATGGGCTCGCCATCGACCTTGCGGATCACGTCGCCCGAGCGCAGGCCGGCCTCGTCGGCGGGGCCGCCCTTCTCGACGTTCGACACCAGCGCGCCTTCAGGCTTGTCGAGCTTGAAGGAGTCGGCGAAGGCCTGGTTGACCTCCTGCACCGCCACGCCGAGCCGGGCATGGCTGACCTTGCCGGTGGCGACGATCTGGTCCTTGACCTGGATGGCGACGTCGATCGGGATCGCGAAGGACACGCCCTGGTAGCCGCCGCTGCGGCTGTAGATCTGCGAGTTGATCCCCACCACCTCGCCGCGCGCGTTGAGCAGCGGCCCGCCCGAGTTGCCGGGGTTGATGGCCACGTCGGTCTGGAGGAAGGGCACGTAGCTGTCGTCGGGCAGCGAGCGGCCCTTGGCGCTCACCACGCCGGCCGTCACGGTGTTCTCGAAACCGAAGGGCGAGCCGATGGCGAGTACCCATTCGCCCACCTTGAGGTCCTTGGTGCTGCCCAGCTGCAGGGTCGGCAGGTTCCTGGCGTCGATCTTGAGCACGGCGATGTCGGTCTTGGGGTCCGACCCGAGCACCTTGGCGCGGAACTCGCGGCGGTCGGTGAGCTTGACCGTCACCTCGCTGGCATCCTTCACCACGTGCGCGTTGGTCAGGATGATGCCGTCCGCGCTGACGATGAAGCCCGAGCCCTGGCCGCGCACGGGAACTTCGCGCTGCTGGCCGCGCTGGCCGAACTGCCCGCCGAAACGACGGAAGAACTCGAACATCGGGTCGTCCGAATCAATGCCGGCCATGCCCTCCATCGAGGTCTTGGTGGTGCCGGTCACGCTGATGTTGACCACCGCTGGACCGTCGCGCGAGGTGATGGTCGAGAAGTCGGGCATGGTGACCAGGGGCGCCGCGGCGGTTGGCGCCGCGGCGGGCGCGCCCACGGCGCTGGCACTGGTGTAGGCACCCGCGCCGACGGCGCCGATCACCCCGGCGGCCGCCAGCGCGGCGGCAAGGGCGCGGGGCGAGTTCAGACGGACATTCATGGAGATTCCTTTCGAGGTGTCAGTGGAAAACACGATGAAAGGGAATGTCGGTCCGCTCGCTTAGGCTCGCCTTAAACCGTGGAAGGAAAATGCAGCCTTACCCGCAGGCCGCCGAGGCTCTCCGAGCGCCCGATTTCCAGCGCCGCGCCATGCTGGTCGGCGATCGACTTCACGATCGCCAGCCCCAGGCCACTGCCCGGCGCCTGCGATTCACCGGCGCGGTAGAAGCGATCGAGCACGCGCTCGCGCTCCTCGGCCGGCAGGCCCGGCCCGCTGTCTTCCACCACCAGCTCGGCGCCGCCCTCCTGCTGCCCGATGCGGATGTCGACGCGCCCGCCCTCGGGCGTGTACTTGACCGCGTTGTCCAGCAGGTTGCGCAGCAGCGTGCGCAGGGCCTCCGGCCGGCCCTGCACACGCGCCGCGTGCGCGCTGGCGATGCCGATGTCGATGCGCCTCGCCTGGGCAGCGGCGATGGCATCGGAGAGCGCGAGCCGCGCGACCTCCTGCAGCTCCACCGCTTCCGGCGGCGTGCCGGCCGCCGCGCTGGCCTCCTGCCGTGCCAGCGCCAGCATCTGCTCGACCAGCCGGGTCGCCCGGTCGATGCCCGCGGCCAGGCGGTTGACAGCCAGCTCGCGCGTGGCCTCGTCGGGCGCACGCTGCAGGCCCTGCACCTGCAGCTTCAGCGCGGCGAGGGGCGAGCGCAGCTCGTGCGCAGCGTCGGCCACGAAGTGCCTCTGCGCCTCGAAGGCCTGGCGCACGCGGTCGAACAGGAGGTTGAGCTCGTGCACCAGCGGGCGCACCTCCTCCGGCAGGCCGCTCTCGCTCACGGGCGAGAGGTCGTCGGCCTGCCGCGCCGCGACCTGGCCGCGAACGCGCGCGACCGGCGCCAGCGAGCGGCTCACCACCCACCACACGACCAGCATGAGCAGCGGCGCCGCCAGCGCGATCGGCCCGACCGTGCGCAGCGCTAGCGTGCCGGCCATGTGGCGGCGCGCCGCCATGTCCTGCGCCACCTGGATGACCAGCGAGCGGGCCTGCAGCGAGTAGACACGGTAGGTGGTGCCGCGCGCCTTGACGTTCGAGAAGCCCAGGACTGCGCGCTGCGGCAGCGCGGCCTGCGCGGCCGATTCGAAGACGAGCACCCCCTCGGCGGTCCACACCTGCACGACGAACTCGAAGTTCTCCTCGCCGTCGCTGAGTCCGCTGACGGCCGCGCTGGGCGGCAGGCCGGCGCGCAGGGACAGGGCCATCTGCTGCATGTGGTAGTCGAAGATCTGGTCGGCTTCGTTCAGGACCGTGCGGTAGGCGACGAAGGCCTGGGTGCCGGCAGCCAGCACGATGGCTGCGAGCAGAAAGATGAGCAGCCGCGCGCGTAAAGACTTCATGTGGGCCCCCACGCTCGGCACTGCGTGTCCTCGCTGCCCCCCGAGGGGGCGCGCGCTTGCTTGGGGCGGCCCGGCGCTGCCCGCGTCATTCCTTGGGCACCATGTACCCCACCCCCCGCACGTTGCGGATCAGGTCCGCGCCCAGCTTCTTGCGCAGCCCGTGGACGTAGACCTCCACCGCGTTGCTGCTGATCTCGTCCTTCCAGCCGTAGAGCTTTTCCTCGAGCTGGGCGCGCGACAGCACCATGCCGGGCCGGGCGATCAAGGGCTCGAGCACCGCCCACTCGCGCGCCGACAGCACCACCGGCTGGCCGTTGACCGAGACTTCGCGCGTGGTCGGCTGGATGCTCACGCCCATGTGCTCGTAGACCGGCTCGGCCCGGCCGGAGGCGCGCCGCAGCAAGGCGCGGATGCGCGCCAGCAGCTCGTCGAGGTCGTAGGGCTTGAGCACGTAGTCGTCGGCGCCGGCATCCAGGCCTTCGATGCGCTGCTGCACCGAGTCGCGGGCGGTGGCGATCAGCACGGGCATGCGCTGCTTGCGCGCACGCAGCGCGCGCAGCACCTCGAGTCCGTCGCGGCGCGGCACGCCGAGGTCGAGCAGCACCAGGTCGTACTGCTGGGTGCGCAGCGCGGTGTCGGCGGCCTCGCCGTCCTTGACCCAGTCGACCGCGTAGTGCTCGGCCCGCAGCAGGTCCAGCACGGTCTCGCCGATCATCACGTCGTCTTCGAGCAGCAGCAGTCGCATGTTGGGTGGTCCGGCAAAGGCTTGTTCGAGATCGTATCGGCGGCGAAGTTCAGAGCAGCGAGCGCACCTCGCGCGCCGCCTCGAACAGCAGCGGCAGCAGGTCGCGGCGCAGGGTTTCCTCCTGGTGACGGCCGCCGGACAACACGACATTGAGCGCCGCCGCGGTGTGGCCCTGCATGTTGCGCAAGGGCACCGCCAGCGCCTGCACGCCCAGCTCGTGTTCCTCGCTGGCGAAGCAGTAGTCGTCCTTGCGGACCTGGACGATGCGCTGGCGCAGCAGGCGCGCGGTGGTGATGGTGTGCGGCGTGAGGCGCGGCAGCAGGCGGCCCTTGAGCCACTGCGCGAGCTGCGCGGGGCTCATCGCCGCGAGCAGCACGCAGCCGGTGGAGGTCGCGTGCGCGGGCAGGCGCGCGCCCAGGTGCAGGCCGTAGGCGAGCACGCGGGTCGGGGTGCCGTAGGCGCCGCTGCGCGCGACGATGACCACCTCCTCGCCGTCGAGCACCACGGCCGAGAAGGACTCCCCGGTCTGCGCCGCCAGCCGGTTCAGCGTGGGCTGCAGCGCGCGCGGCAATCGCGACGAGGCCAGGTAGCTGCCCGAGAAGCGCAGCACCTTCGGCGCCATCCAGAAGTAGCTGCCATCCGTCTCGAGATAGCCCAGGTGCGCGAGCGTGAGCAGGTGGCGCCGGGCGGCAGCGCGCGTGAGGCCCGCGCGCTCGGCAGCCAGCGTGGCATTGAGGCGCTGGCGCTCGGTGTCGAAGCTCTCGAGCACCGCCATGCCCTTGGCGATGCCCTCGATGAAGTCCGGCTTGGCGATGGTCATGGCGGGTCGGCAGCTTCCAAGTGTTGCGCGATCATCGCGCAAGCGGCCTCATCATCGCACAGAGGATGGTGCCGGGGCGATGCCGGGCGATCGCCCGGTCCTACGCTTCACCCTGACATCCAGGAGACCTCCATGCGTACCCAAGTCGCCATCATCGGGGCCGGCCCTGCCGGCCTGCTGCTCGGCCAACTGCTCTTCAAGGCCGGCATCGACAACGTCATCGTCGAGCGCCAGACCGGCGCCTATGTGCTGGGCCGCATCCGTGCAGGCGTGCTGGAGCAGGTCACGATGGACCTGCTGGCGCGGGCCGGCGTCGACGCCCGCGCCAAGGCGGAGGGGCTGCCGCACGAGGGCATCGAGCTGCTGTTCAAGGGCGCGCGCCACCGCATCGACCTGCACGGCCTGACCGGCGGCAAGCAGGTCACGGTCTACGGCCAGACCGAGGTCACGCACGACCTGATGAACGCGCGCGAGGCCGAGGGCCTGACGACGATCTACAGTGCCTCGCAGGTCAGCCTGCACGGGTTCGACGGCGAGCGGCCGACCGTGCGCTACGAGAAGGACGGCGCCACCCACGAGATCGAATGCGACTTCATCGCCGGCTGCGACGGCTACCACGGCGTGAGCCGCGCCAGCGTGCCGGCCGGTGCCATCCACACCTACGAGAAGGTCTACCCCTTCGGCTGGCTGGGCGTGCTGGCCGACGTGCCGCCCGTGTCGCACGAGCTGATCTACGCCAACACGCAGCGCGGCTTCGCGCTGTGCAGCATGCGCAGCCCCACGCGCAGCCGCTACTACGTGCAGGTGCCGGTGGAGGAGCGCGTGGAGAACTGGAGCGACGACGCCTTCTGGAACGAGTTGCGGCTGCGGCTGGACCCGGAGGCTCGCGAGCGGCTGGTGACCGGCCCCTCGCTCGAAAAGAGCATCGCGCCACTTCGCAGCTTCGTCGCCGAGCCCATGCGCTTCGGGCGACTGTTCCTAGCGGGCGATGCGGCCCACATCGTGCCGCCCACCGGCGCCAAGGGCCTGAACCTGGCCACCGCCGATGTCGGCTTCCTGTCGCGCGCCCTCGAGGTCTTCTATCGCGATCAGAGTGAATCGGCGCTCGACCGCTACTCCGAGCTGTGCCTGCGCCGGATCTGGAAGGCCGAGCGCTTCTCGTGGTGGTTCACCTCGCTCATGCACCGGTTCCCGGATACGGGCGAGTTCGGGCAGAAGATCCAGGAAGCCGAGCTCGACTACCTGGTGCACTCGCGCGCGGCTTCGACCTCGGTGGCAGAGAACTACGTGGGACTGCCGCTCGAGGACTTCTGACGCTCACGGCCCGGGCTGCATCAGCTGCCAGACACGTGCTGGTGTCAGCGGCATGTCGAGGCGCGGCGTGAGCCCGGCCATGCCATTGCGCGCGAAGGCGTCGGCTACCGCATTGACCACCGCAGGCGTGGCGCCGATGGTGCCGAGCTCACCCACGCCCTTCACGCCCAACGGATTGTTCAGGCAGGGCGTGCTCTGGTCCATCTCGGTCTTGAACATTGCGGCCGCAATGTCGGCGCGCGGCACCGCGTAGTCCATCAGGCTCCCGGTCAACGGCTGGCCGGTCTCGGCGTCGTAGACCACGCGCTCGCACAGGGCCTGGCCGATGCCCTGCACCGCGCCGCCCTCGAGCTGGCCGCGCACGATCAGCGGGTTGATCACCCGCCCGACGTCATTGACCGAGGCATAGGCCACGACGCCGATCTCGCCCGTCGGCGGATCGATCTCCACCTCGCAGATATGGCAGCCGTTCGGCCAGGTCGGGCCGGCGACGGCGCTGGTGGAGTCGACGAAGATCTGCCCCTCGGGCTGCCGCCCGGCGAGCGCAAACAAGTCCAGCGCCAGGTCGGTGCCCGCGACCTTGAAGAGACCGGATTCGTACTGCACGTCTTCCGGCGCAACCTCGAGCTCCTGCGCCGCCAGCGCGCGTGCCTTGTCGATGGTGCGCTCGGCCCCCACGCGAACGGCCGAACCGCCGGTGAAGATGGAGCGCGAACCGGCGCTGCCGAAGCCGTTGCCGCGGTCGGTGTCGCCCAGCACGATGCGCACCTTCTCGATCGGGACGCCGAAGGCATCCACCACCAGCTGCGCCAGGGTGGTCGCGATGCCCTGCCCCATGGCGTTGACGGCCGAAAACACCTCGATGACACCGTCGGCCTGCACCGAGACCGTCACCCGCTCCTCGAACACGTTGCCGCCCGTCCATTCCAGGAAGGTCGCGATGCCCAGGCCGCGCAGCCGGCCCCGGCGCTCCGACTCGGCCGCCCGCGCTTCGAAGCCCTGCCAGTCGGCCAGGGCCAGCGCCTGGTCCATGACCGATTCGAAGCGGCCGGTGTCGTAGGTTTGCTGCATCGGGTTGGTGTAGGGCATCTGCGCCGGCTGGATGAAGTTGCGCCGGCGCAGCTCGAGGCGGTCGATGCCGATCTGGCGCGCGGCCTCGTCCATCAGCCGCTCGATGGTGTAGATCGCCTCGGGGCGGCCGGCGCCACGGTAGGCACCTGTCGGCGCGGTGTTGGTGAGCACCGCCAGGAAGTGGAAGTCGATGGTCTGGATGTCGTAGACGCTGGTCTGCACCCACGGTCCGATCAGCAGTTGGATCGCGACCCCGGTGCCGGTGGCATAGGCGCCCACGTTGGCCAGGGTACGGATGCGCAGCGCGAGGATCCTGCCGTTGGCATCGAGCGCGAGCTCGGCCCGGGCCTCG
The DNA here is from genome assembly GCF_901827175.1 of Variovorax sp. RA8. Taxonomy (NCBI): domain Bacteria; kingdom Pseudomonadati; phylum Pseudomonadota; class Betaproteobacteria; order Burkholderiales; family Comamonadaceae; genus Variovorax; species Variovorax sp. RA8. The sequence continues at coordinate 3,990,517 of NZ_LR594662.1, forward strand.
ATGTCGCGCCCGTGCGAGGTCGAGAGGAATTCCTCGCTGCGGTCGGCCACCCACTTCACCGGGCGGCGCAGCTGGTGCGCCGCAAAAGCCACCACGATGTCCTCCGGATAGGCGCCGGTCTTCATGCCGAAGCCGCCGCCCACGTCACCCACTACCACACGCACCTGCTCGGCGGGCAGGCCGATGGCGTCGCACACCGAGTTGCGCACGCCCGAGGGCATCTGGGTGCTCATCCGGAGGGTGAGGCGCCCGGAGTCCGGGTCGGCATCGGCCAGTACCGATCGGGGTTCGATGGTGAGCGCGACCACCCGCTGGTTGACGACGTCCAGCGCCACCACGTGATCGGCGCGCGCGAAGGCGGCGCTGGCCGCCTCGGCGCTGCCGTGGCGCATCTCGGCGGCGATGTTGCCGGTGGCTTCGCCCCAGACCAGCGGCGCGCCCTCCGCCGCGGCGGCCTGCGTGTCCACCACCATCGGGAGCGCCTCGTAGTCGATCATCACAGCCTCGCCGGCGTCGCGCGCCTGCGCGGCCGTTTCGGCGATCACGGCGGCCACCGGCTCACCCACGAAGCGCACCGTGTCGATCGCGAGCACATGCCGCGGCGGCGATGCGCAAGCGGCACCGTCGGCGCGCTTGAAGGCGACGGCGCCCGGCATCGGCTTGACGCCGGCCTGCTGCAGATCGGCGCCCGTCAACACGCGCAGGACGCCGGGCATCGCCATCGCCGCGGCGACATCGATGGTCGCCAACCGGGCATGCGGGTGGGGGGAACGCACGAAGTACAGGTGGGTCTGAAGCGGTAGCGTGACGTCGTCGGTGTAGCGTCCGGCGCCGGCCAGGAGGCTCTCATCCTCGAGCCGCCGTACGGCCTGGCCGCTTCCGAAGCGCATTGGATTCGTTTCTGTGGTCACCTGGGTCCTCTTTCCGTTGTGCGCGGGGCCGCGAATCAGGGGACGACTATATGGGCACCGGTGCTTTCGCGCTTTCGACGACATCGCATATTGCCGAAGCCGTGTATACCTCCGACCATGCAACTGCCCTGGCTCGCCCCCGGTGACCCGCTGCCCGATGCCGCCCTGGCGTGGGGCGAATCCGACCCCGTTCCGGGCCTGCTGGCGGCCGGCGGCGGCCTCGATGTCGCCAGCCTGCTGCAGGCCTATGCGCACGGCATCTTTCCCTGGTTCAGCGAAGGCCAGCCAATTCTCTGGTGGAGCCCGGACCCGCGCATGGTGCTGGACGTGGAGCGCTTCAGGCTGCACCGCTCGCTGCGCAGGACGCTGGAGCGCTTCCGCGCCGCGCCGGAGTGCGAGATCAGGATCGACCATGGCTTCGAGACGGTGATCCAGGCCTGCGCGCAGGCCCCGCGTGCCGGCCAGACCGGCACCTGGATCCTGCCCGAGATGGTGCGCGCCTACACGGCGCTGCACCAGGCCGGGCATGCGCACAGCGTCGAGACCTGGATCGACGGCGAGCTCGCCGGCGGGCTGTACTGCGTGGGGATCGGACGCGCCGTGTTCGGCGAATCGATGTTCGCGCGCCGGCCCGACGCCTCCAAGATCGCGCTCGCCGCGCTGGTCTCGTTCTGCCGCCGGCACGGGATCGCGATGATCGACTGCCAGCAGAACACCAGCCACCTGGCCAGCCTGGGCGCCCGGGAAATACCGCGCACGCGCTTTCTCTCACACGTGGCGAGGGCACGTCATCTGCCGGGGCCGCAGTGGCGTTTCGAGCCCGTATACTGGTCCGAACTCCTGCCTGCGCGAACTTCCCTCCCGACGTGACGCACCTCAAGGATCTTCCGCTCCACACGCTGCAGTTCTACGCGACAGCGCCCTATCCGTGCAGCTACCTGCCGGACAGGCAGGCTCGCTCGCAGGTCGCCACGCCCAGCCACCTGATCCACAACGACGCCTACTCGGACCTGGTGCTCAGCGGCTTCCGCCGCAGTGGAATGTTTACCTACCGGCCCCATTGCGACGGTTGCAATGCCTGCGTACCGCTGCGCGTGCTGGCCGACGCCTTCAAGCCCAACCGCAGCCAGCGCCGCGCGCTGGCGCGCCACGCCAACCTGCAAGCGCGCGTGTTGAAGCTCTGCTTCGTACCCGAGCACTACCAGCTCTACCTGCGCTACCAGAACGGCCGTCACGCCGGCGGCGGCATGGATCACGACAGCATCGACCAGTACACGCAGTTCCTGCTGCAGAGCCGGGTCAACTCCAGGCTGGTGGAGTTCCGCGAGACCCGCCCGGACGGCAGCGCGGGCGCGCTGAAGATGGTGTCCATCCTGGACGTGCTGAACGATGGGCTATCGGCGGTCTACACCTTCTACGAGCCCGAGCCTGGCGCCGGCTACGGCAACTACAGCGTGCTGTGGCAGATCGAGCAGGCGCGCAAGCTGGGCCTGGCCCACGTCTACCTCGGCTACTGGATCAAGGGCAGCACCAAGATGAACTACAAGGCGCGGTTCGCGCCGCATGAGATTCTGATCGGCGGCCGCTGGCAAGCGCCGGTCGATTTCACCAAGTAAAATCGCAACCGGTTCCCCCAACCGCGTTGCCCAATGAGAAAACCCCAAACAGATATTCCGGCCACGCCCGTCATCCAGGTGATCGAGCGCATGTTCTCGCTGATCGACGTGCTCGCCTCCCGTGAGGAAGCCATTTCGCTGAAGGAGATCAGCGAGAAGACCGGCCTGCACCCGTCAACCGCCCACCGCATCCTGAACGACCTGGCCGTCGGCCGGTTCGTCGACCGGCCGGAAGCCGGCAGCTACCGGCTCGGCATGCGCCTGCTGGAGCTGGGCAATCTGGTGAAGGGACGGCTGAACGTGCGCGACGCCGCAATGGTGCCGATGCGTGAACTGCACAAGCTGACACAGCAGCCGGTCAACCTCAGCATGCGCCAGGGGGACGAGATCGTCTACATCGAGCGCGCCTACAGCGAGCGCTCGGGCATGCAGGTGGTACGGGCGATCGGCGGGCGGGCGCCGCTGCACCTGACCTCCACCGGCAAGCTCTTCCTGGCGCTGGACGAGCCCCAGCGCGTGCGCAGCTACGCCACGCGCACGGGCCTCGCCGGCCATACGCGCAACAGCATCACCCAGTTGCCTGCCCTGGAACGGGAGCTCTCCAAGGCGCGCCAGTACGGCATCGCCCGCGACAACGAGGAGCTGGAGCTCGGCGTGCGCTGCATGGCAGCCGGCATCTACGACGACCAGGGAAAGCTGGTGGCGGGTTTGTCGATCTCGGCACCCGCCGACCGGCTCGATGACGGCTGGCTACCGAAGCTGCAGGCGACTGCCAACGAGATCTCCAGCGCGCTCGGCTACAACGCCGCTACGCCGCCGGCGGGCTGAGACACCGCCGGGCCGCGCTTCAGCAGGCCGGAGACAGGAGGATCAGCCCGCGACGTGGGCCGTGAGAGAAGGCTGCGGCGTGGCCGCTGCCGGACTGATCAGGTGGTGGTTGGCTTCGACCCAGCGTCGCACGCGCTCGGCATCGCCGATGCGGCCGAGCTTCCCGGCGGAGTCGAGGAACACCATGATCAGCTTGCGACCGGCGATCCGTGCCTGCATCACCAGGCACTGGCCCGCCTCGGAGATGTAGCCGGTCTTCTGCAGGCCGATGTCCCAGTCCGGGCTCTTGACCAGGCGGTTGGTGGTGTTGTACTGGAGCACCCGGTTGCCGACCTCGACCTGGTACTCGGGCGACGTCGAGAGCTGGCGCACCGTGGCGTCGGCATAGGCCGCATTGACGAGCAGCGCCAGGTCCTGCGCGCTCGACTGGTTGCGGCTCGAGAGACCCGTGGGCTCGACGTAGCGCGTGTCCTTCATGCCGAGCATCTTCGCCTTTGCATTCATGACGCTCACGAAGGTCGCCATGCCGCCCGGATAGGTGCGGCCGAGGGCGTGCGCTGCGCGGTTCTCGCTGGACATGAGCGCAAGGTGCAGCATTTCGCCGCGTGGAAGCGTGGTGCCGACGGTCAGCCTCGAGCGGCTCCACTTTTCGGTATCGACGTCGTCCTGCGTGATCGTGATCAGTTCGTCGGAAGGCAGATGGGCTTCGCTGATGAGCAGCCCGGTCATGAGCTTGGTGAGCGATGCAATCGGCAGCACGACGTTGTCGTTCTTGCTGAAGAGCACCTCGCGGGTGTCCTGGTCGATCACCAGCGCCACGCTGGACTTCAGGTCCAGCGCATCCTCGGTGCTGTGCAGGCCGGCAAGCTGGCCGAAGGATTGCCGCGCCGCGACCTCCGGCACACGTACCACCGAGCGCCGCTGCACGGCCACCACCGTCTTGCCGCCGCGCTTGCGAATCGAAGCCACCACGTTGCGTCCGCCGCTCACCACCCGGTCCGCCTGCTCGCCCTTGCTGCTGCGCTTGCTGGAGGCCACGTCGCGCTTGGAGGCCACGCTGCGCTTGCTGTCGTTGGCGACCTGCGCCTTCTTGCCAGCCGGTGCCCTCTTGGCTGCCTCGGCCGCGGGCAACAAAAACGCCGTGGCGCAGAGCACGACGGCGATGAGGCGAAGAGCGGGAAGAAACCGCTGGCTGGAAACTCGGTAGGAACGGGCTTCGGGCATCAAAAAACTCCAGCGGCGATTAACAGGTGTCGCAGTGTATCGAAATCAAAAAAGACACGCAATATCAGTTACTTGCATTCCTTTCTTCATTTGGAACAAAGGATCTGTCAAACAACTAACCTTGTGCGGCCACTCTCTCAGCTTGACTCTGCAACTTGTTGAGAGCACTCAAATAAGCCTTGGCTGAGGCGACCACGATGTCCGGATCGGCACCGACGCCATTGACGACCCGGCCCGCGTTTTGCAGTCGGACCGTGACTTCGCCCTGGCTCTCGGTCGACCCGCTGATGGCATTCACTGAATAGAGCACCATCTCCGCCCCGCTCTTCACGTGGGACTCGATGGCCTTCAGCGATGCATCGACCGGACCGTTGCCATCCGATTCGCTCGTGACTTCCTTGCCAAGCACCGTGAACACGATGCGCGCCTGGGGGCGCTCGCCGGTTTCGCTGTGCTGCGACAAGGATACAAAACTAAACTGCTCCGCAACGTGCGAATGCTCTTCCGCGCTTACAAGTGCAAGGATGTCTTCGTCAAATATTTCGCTTTTTCTGTCGGCGAGTTCCTTGAAGCGGGCGAAGGCGGCGTTGATGTCGACCTCGCTCTCCATCGCCACGCCCAGCTCCTGCAGACGCTGCTTGAAGGCATTGCGGCCGCTGAGCTTGCCCAGGACGATCTTGTTGGCAGTCCAGCCCACGTCTTCCGCGCGCATGATCTCGTAGGTGTCGCGCGCCTTGAGCACCCCGTCCTGGTGGATGCCGGAGGCATGGGCAAAGGCATTCGCGCCCACCACTGCCTTGTTGGGCTGCACCACGAAGCCCGTGGTCTGGCTGACCATGCGGCTTGCCGCCACGATGTGCCGGGTGTCGATGCCCAGCTCCAACCCGAAGTAATCCTTTCGTGTCTTCACCGCCATGACGATTTCCTCGAGCGAGCAGTTGCCGGCGCGCTCGCCAAGGCCATTGATGGTGCATTCCACCTGCCGTGCGCCGCCGATCTTCACGCCGGCCAGCGAGTTGGCCACGGCCATCCCGAGGTCGTTGTGGCAATGTACGGACCAGACCGCCTTGTCGCTGTTCGGGATGCGCTCACGCAGCGTCCTGATGAAGTTGCCGTAGAGCTCGGGGATGGCGTAGCCAACGGTGTCGGGCACGTTGATGGTGGTCGCGCCCTCCTGGATCACGGCCTCGAGGACCCGGCACAGGAAGTCGGGGTCGCTGCGGTAGCCGTCCTCCGGGCTGAACTCGACGTCGCCGACCAGGTTGCGGGCAAAGCGGACCGCAAGCTTGGCCTGCTCGAACACCTCGTCGGGCGTCATGCGTAGCTTCTTCTCCATGTGCAACGGCGAAGTCGCGATGAAGGTGTGGATGCGGCCGCTGGCCGCTCCCTTCAAGGCCTCGGCGGCGCGGGAGATGTCGCGGTCGTTGGCCCGCGACAGCCCGCAGACCGTCGATTCCTTGATCGCACCGGCGATCGCCGCGACGGCTTCGAAATCACCGTTCGAACTGGCCGGGAAGCCCGCCTCGATGACGTCGACCCGCAGGCGCTCGAGCTGGCGCGCGATGCGCAGCTTCTCGTCCTTGGTCATCGAGGCACCCGGCGACTGTTCGCCGTCGCGCAGGGTGGTGTCGAAAATAATGAGCTTGTCGGCCATCGCGGATCTCCTTGGTTTCAGGCGGCTTCAACCACCGATTGTGCGCTGCGCGCGCCCTGCGCTCGCGCCCGCTCGAGGCCCGAAACGATGGCCTTGAGCGAGGCCGAGACGATGTCGGCGTCCTTGCCGACGCCGAACAGCGTGCGGGTCTCGTCGACCCGCAGTTCGAGATAGGCGACGGCTTGCGCATCGGCGCCGGCGCCTATCGCATGCTGGTGGTAGTCCATCACGCGGATCGAATGCCCGGTGGCCTCGGCCAACGCGTGGATGAAGGCGTCGATCGGACCGTTGCCCTGCCCCTCGATGCGGCGAGTCTCGCCGGCCCACGGCAAGTCGGCGCGCAGCACCACCGAAGCGTCGGCGCCCTCGCCCCGCTCCTCGAGCACGCGATGCTGGGGCCCCGCCCCCTCGATGATGCGGTACTCGCGCTCGAACAGCTGCCAGAGGTCCGCCGCCGTGAGCTCCTTGCCGGCGACATCCATCACGCGCTGAACCACCTGGCTGAATTCCATCTGCAGGCGACGCGGCAGCTCGAGCCCGTACTCGCTTTCGAGCAGGTAGGCGATCCCGCCCTTGCCTGACTGGCTGTTGACGCGGATCACCGCCTCGTAACTGCGGCCCACGTCCTTGGGGTCGATCGGGAGATACGGCATCTCCCAGATATCGCCGTCCTTGCGGGCCGCGAAGGCCTTCTTGATCGCGTCCTGGTGCGAGCCGGAGAAGGAGGTGTAGACCAGGTCGCCCGCATAGGGGTGCCGCGGATGCACAGGCAACTGGTTGCAATGCTCCACGGTTGCACGGATCTCGTCGATGTTCGAGAAGTCCAGCCCGGGTGACACCCCCTGCGTGTACAGGTTGAGCGCAACGTTCACCAGGTCGAGGTTGCCGGTGCGCTCGCCATTGCCGAACAGGCAGCCCTCGATGCGCTCGGCGCCCGCCATCAAGGCGAACTCGCCGGCGGCGGTGCCGGTGCCGCGGTCGTTGTGCGGATGCACGCACAGCACGATCGAGTCGCGCCGCGCCAGGTTGCGGTGCATCCACTCGATCATGTCCGCGAAGATGTTCGGCGTGGAGTGCTCGACGGTCGATGGCAGGTTGACGATGCACTTGCGCCGGGGCGTCGGCGCCCACACCTCGGTGACCGCATCCACGACCCGCTTGGAGAAGGCCAGGTCGGTGCCGGAGAACATCTCGGGCGAGTACTGGAAGGTCCACTGCGTGGCCGGCTGCTTCGCGGCCAACTCGTTGAACATGCGCGCGTGCGAGGTGGCCAGCTCGACGATCTGGTGCTCGTCCATTCCAAGCACGACCCGGCGCATCACGGGCGCCACCGCGTTGTAGAGATGCACGATGGCGCGCGGCGCGCCCTGGAGCGACTCGAAGGTGCGTTCGATCAAGTGATCGCGCGCCTGCGTCAGCACCTGGATCGTCACGTCGTCGGGGATGCGGTCTTCCTCGATCAACTTGCGGACGAAGTCGAACTCGATCTGCGAGGCCGAGGGGAAGCCGACCTCGATCTCCTTGAAGCCGATGGCCACCAGGGTCTCGAACATGCGCATCTTGCGGGCGATGTCCATCGGCTCCACCAGCGCCTGGTTACCGTCGCGCAGGTCGGTCGACAGCCAGATCGGCGCCTGGGTCAGCACGGCATCGGGCCAGGTGCGGTCCTTGAGGCCGATGGGCGCAAAGGCGCGGTACTTGCGGTCGGGTTGCTTCAACATCTGGTATTTCTCGCTGTGGTTGGATGGACAACCAGCAACCCCAAAACAAACGGCCCGTTGCTGGTGCGAACGGGCCGTGTGATGGATTCGCTTGCGCGCGCTACCTTCTCCGCCCGTGGGGGATCAGTAGTAGGGCCAGCGAAATCTTGTTCATGGGAGTGGCGAATGTAGCACAGGCCAAATCACTTGTGCAGCCCGCGTTCGTCGGGCTCCTCGGTCGAGGTGCTGATCACGCTCACAGGCTGCCCCTTGGCCTTGCGCCAGCCGTAGACCACGTAGCCACTCAGGCCGTAGGCCACGAACACGCCGAACAGCACCGTCGGCGGATGGATGTTGATCACCGCGATGGCGAGCGCGATCAGCACGATCACGGCGAATGGCACGCTCTTCTTCACCTGGACGTCCTTGAAGCTGTAGAAAGGAACGTTGGTCACCATCGTGAGGCCGGCATAGAGCGTGAAGCCGAAGGTGACCCAGGTGATCTGCTGCCAGGACAGATACAGCACCTCGCCGCCGCGCTTGCCCCATTCGGTCATCAGCCAGATGAATCCCGCCACCAGCGCCGCGGCCGCCGGGGAAGGCAGGCCCTGGAACCAGCGCTTGTCGACCACGCCGGTATTGACGTTGAAGCGCGCCAACCGCAGCGCGGCGCAGGCGCAGTAGACGAAGGCAGCAATCCAGCCCCAGCGCCCCAGGCCCTTGAGCGACCATTCATAGGCGATCAATGCCGGCGCAGCGCCGAAGGACACCATGTCCGACAGCGAGTCCATCTGCTCCCCGAAGGCGCTCTGCGTGTTGGTCATGCGCGCCACGCGGCCATCCAGGCTGTCGAGGATCATGGCCGCGAACACGCCGAGCGCCGCGAGGTCGAAGCGCCCATTCATCGCCATCACGACCGAGTAGAAGCCCCCGAACAGCGCGGCCAGCGTGAACAGGTTCGGCAGGATGTAGATGCCCTTGCGGCGCTTGCGCGGCGCTAGATCTTCGGGAAGCGTGTCGTCATGCATGGATCGGCGCAGTGTAGTGCAGCCGCCCGCGCGGCACTAAAGACAAAGGGCCACCCGCATGGGTGGCCCTTGTGCGCGTCGGGAGGTCCGATCAGTTCCGGGTCTGGTCGACCAGCTTGTTCTTCTTGATCCAGGGCATCATGGCGCGCAGCTTCTCGCCGACCACCTCGATCTGGTGCTCGGCGTTCAGGCGGCGTCGGCTCATCAGCGTGGGCGCGCCGGCTGCGTTCTCGAGCACGAAGCTCTTGGCGTACTCGCCCGTCTGGATGTCCTTCAGGACCTGCTTCATCACCTGCTTGGTTTCCTCGGTCACGATGCGCGGACCCGTCACGTACTCGCCGTACTCGGCGTTGTTCGAGATCGAGTAGTTCATGTTGGCGATACCGCCTTCATAGATCAGGTCGACGATCAGCTTGAGCTCGTGCAGGCACTCGAAGTAGGCCATTTCGGGCGCGTAACCGGCTTCCACCAGCGTCTCGAAGCCGGCCTTGATCAGCTCCACGGTGCCGCCGCACAGCACGGCCTGCTCGCCGAAGAGGTCGGTCTCGGTCTCTTCGCGGAAGTTGGTCTCAATGATGCCGGCCTTGCCGCCGCCGTTGGCGGTCGCATAGGACAGGGCCAGGTCGCGCGCCTTGCCGCTCTTGTCGGCGTGCACCGCGATCAGGTGCGGCACGCCGCCGCCCTGGGTGTACGTGCTGCGTACGGTATGGCCGGGGGCCTTGGGCGCCACCATCCACACGTCGAGATCGGCACGCGGCTGCACGAAGCCGTAGTGCACGTTGAAGCCGTGCGCGAACACCAGCGAGGCGCCTTCCTTGATGTTCGGGGCGACATCGTTCTTGTAGACGTTGGCGATCTGCTCGTCGGGCAGCAGGATCATCACGACGTCAGCCGACTTCACGGCGTCCGCCACTTCGGCGACCTTGAGGCCCGCCTTCTCGACCTTGGGCCAGGAAGCGCCGCCCTTGCGCAGGCCGACGACGACCTTCACGCCGCTGTCGTTGAGGTTCTGCGCGTGCGCATGGCCCTGGCTACCGTAGCCGATGATCGCCACGGTCTTGCCCTTGATCAGGCTCAAATCGGCGTCCTTGTCGTAATAGACCTTCATGGTGCTTGCTCCTTCGTAGATTCGGTGGGTGTGGGTGAGGCTTCTCAAACGCGCAGGATGCGCTCGCCGCGGCCGATGCCGCTGGCGCCGGTGCGGACGGTCTCGAGGATGGCGCCGCGATCGATGGCCTCGAGGAAGGCATCGTTCTTGCCGTGATCGCCGGTCAGCTCGATGGTGTAGCTCTTGTCGGTCACGTCGATGATGCGGCCGCGGAAGATCTCGGCCATGCGCATCATCTCCTCGCGTTCCTTGCCGACCGCGCGCACCTTCACCATCATGAGCTCGCGCTCGGTGTAGGCGCCCTCGGTCAGGTCGACGACCTTGACGACCTCGATCAGGCGGTTGAGATGCTTGGTGATCTGCTCGATCACGTCGTCGGAGCCGGCCGTCACGATGGTCATGCGCGACAGGCTCGCATCCTCGGTGGGCGCGACGGTGAGCGATTCGATGTTGTAGCCGCGGGCGGAAAAGAGGCCCACGACGCGGGAGAGTGCACCGGGCTCGTTCTCGAGCAGCACGGCAATGATGTGTTTCATGTCAACAAGGGACTCCTCTTTTCGCCGCCCTCCCCCGCGCACGGTAATGCGTGGGCTCGACGGACAATAGATTCATCCGCAATAAAAATTAAAGAAGAAGCCGGCCCGCATCGCGGGTCGGCTTATCGTGCGTTACAAATCCTCGGAGCCCAACAGCATTTCGGTGATGCCCATGCCCGCCTTCACCATCGGGAACACGTTCTCGGTGGGGTCGGTGCGGAAATCCATGAACACGGTGCGATCCTTCAGCTTGCGGGCCTCGCGCAGTGCGGGTTCCACGTCCTGAGGCCGTTCGATGAGCATGCCCACGTGGCCGTAGGCCTCGGCCAGCTTCACGAAGTTGGGCAGCGCATCCATATAGCTGTGGCTGTAGCGGCCGGAGTATTCGATCTCCTGCCACTGGCGCACCATGCCCAGGTAGCGGTTGTTCAGGGAGACGATCTTGATCGGCGTGTTGTATTGCAGGCAGGTGGACAGCTCCTGGATGCACATCTGCACCGAGCCCTCGCCCGTGACGCAGAACACCTCCGCCTGGGGCTTCGCCAGCTTGATGCCCATCGCGTAGGGAATCCCCACGCCCATGGTGCCCAGCCCGCCGGAGTTGATCCAGCGGCGCGGCTCGTCGAAGCGGTAGTACTGCGCCGCCCACATCTGGTGCTGTCCGACATCCGAGGTGATGTAGGTGTCGGTGCCCTTGGTCATGTCCCACAGGGTCTCGACCACGTGCTGCGGCTTGATCACGTCCTTGTTGCCACGGTCGTACTTGAGGCAGTCCTTGCTGCGCCAGCCCTCGATGGTGTCCCACCAGCCGGCCAGCGCCGCGCCGTCGGGCCTGACGCTGCTTTCCTTGATCATCGAGATCAGCTCGGTCAGCACTTCCTTCACGTCGCCGACGATCGGGATGTCGACCTTCACCCGCTTCGAGATGCTCGAGGGGTCGATGTCGACGTGGATGATCTTTCGCTCGTTTTGCGCGAAGTGCTTCGGATTGCCGATCACGCGGTCGTCGAAGCGTGCGCCAACGGCCAGCAGCACGTCGCAGTTCTGCATCGCGTTGTTGGCTTCGATGGTGCCGTGCATGCCGAGCATGCCGAGAAACTTGCGGTCGGACGCCGGATAGGCGCCCAGGCCCATCAGCGTGTTCGTGACCGGGTAGCCCAGCATGTCGACCAGGGCGCGCAGCTCGTTGGTCGCGTTGCCGAGCAACACGCCGCCGCCGGTATAGATATAGGGACGCTTGGCCGAGAGCAGCAGGTGCAGCGCCTTGCGGATCTGGCCGCCATGGCCCTTGCGCACCGGGTTGTACGAGCGCATCTCGACCTTCTCGGGATAGCCGCTGTAGCTGACCTTCTTGAAGGACACATCCTTCGGCACGTCCACCACCACCGGCCCCGGACGGCCACTGCGGGCGATGTGGAAGGCCTTCTTCATCGTCATCGCGAGATCCTTGGGATCCTTGACGAGGAAGTTGTGCTTGACGATCGGGCGCGTGATGCCGACGGTGTCGCATTCCTGGAAGGCATCCAGCCCGATGGCTGCCGTCGGGACTTGGCCCGAAATGATCACCATCGGGATGCTGTCCATGTAGGCAGTCGCAATACCGGTAACTGCATTCGTCAGGCCCGGGCCCGAGGTCACGAGTGCCACGCCGACCTCGCCGGTGGCGCGCGCATAGCCGTCGGCGGCATGCACCGCCGCCTGTTCGTGGCGCACCAGCACATGCTGGATGGTGTCCTGCTTGTAGAACGCGTCGTAGATATAGAGAACCGCGCCGCCGGGGTAGCCCCAGACGTACTGGACGCCTTCGGCCTGCAGTGCCTTGACCAGCACTTCGGCGCCCATGAGTTCTTGCGTTTGACTGCCGGTAACGGCTGCCGCGGAAGCGAGTTCCGCCTTTGACATTTCCATGATCAACCTTTGCGTTTTTTCGGGAACGAAAAACCTTGGGTGCTCCTTCGCAAGCTCTTGTGAAGCCGCGTCGAAACTTGAGGCCAAAGCCATGAGCGGACTTGTCGTACCGCCGGACCGTGACCCGTTTGCCTTTTGACTTGCAGCGCGGATTATGACATCGGAAGCCTGCCTGGCACCGCACGCACGGCTGTAACAGGCGCGCAGGCATAATCCGCGGCGACAAAAATCCCCTGTCCCCCGAGACACCCCCCACACGGCGCCTACTGTGCCGGATTCGCTTGGCCACTGAACAAGAACTCTCCGACTTCCTGAAAGGCGTCGAACGGCGCGCTTTCAAACGCACGGTCTACCACGTGCGGGATGAGGAAGCCGCCCTCGACATCGTGCAGGACAGCATGATGAAGCTCGCCGAGCACTATGGGGACAAGCCGCCGAACGAAATCCCGCTGCTTTTCCAGCGCATCCTCTCGAACTGCACCCTGGACTGGTTCCGGCGCCAGAAGACCCGGCGGGCTCTCTTCTCGAACATGAGCGACTTCGAGACCATCGCCGAGGATGGCGAATTCGACCTGCTCGAGCATTTCACGGTCGACTCCGACACCCGGGAAAGCGAGAGCGCCGAGGACAGCACCCGCCGCGCCCAGATTTTTCACCAGATCGAGGAACAAATTGCCGCTTTGCCGGGTCGTCAACGCGAGGCCTTTTTGATGCGTTACTGGGAGGAAATGGACGTCGCCGAGACGGCCGCTGCAATGGGTTGCTCCGAAGGCAGCGTCAAGACCCACTGTTCGCGCGCCGTCCATGCCCTGAGCAAGGCACTCAAGGCCAAGGGAATTTCGCTATGAATACAACGCTTTCGACCTCTGCCGCGACCGAAGAGCAGTTCGGCCGCCAAGTGGCCGCGCGGCTTTCGGCCGGCGCCCAGGATCTGCCGCACGAGATCAGCGAGCGCCTGCGCTCCGCGCGTACGCAGGCCGTGGCGCGCCGCAAGGTGGTGCGCGTGCTGCAAACGGCCCCTGCCGTGGTGCCGAATGGCAGCACCGCGGCGCTTGGCGGTGGCTGGTGGACGCGAATCGGCTCGATCATCCCGCTGATCGCGCTCGTGGCCGGCCTCATCGTCATCACCACCCTGCAGGAGGACAACCGGACCAACGAGCTCGCCGAAGTCGATGCCGCCCTGCTGACCGACGACCTGCCGCCTGCCGCTTATACCGACCCCGGTTTCGCCCAGTTCCTGAAATCCGAGGGCGCCACCGCCCAGCGCTGAATCTTCGTCCCTTCACATGACGCAACGCCCTCGCTCCCAAGCGCCCATCCCGTTGCGCCGGCTGCTGCCGAGCGCGGTCGGAGGCGCGTGCGTGCTGTTGGTGTTCGCGCTCGCGGGCACCGCAGTGGAGTCCGCTGGCGCCCAGGTCCCGATCCGGGGCGCAGGCCCGACGAGCTCCGCGCCTGCGGCGAAGCCGGCGGCCCCATCCAAGCCGTTGTGGCGCGACCTGAGCGCCCGCCAGCAGCGCGCTCTGGAGCCGCTCGCGTTGCAGTGGGACAGCCTGACCGAACCTCACAAGCGCAAATGGCTGGCCCTTTCGCGCAACTACGCCAGGCTGTCGCCGGCCGAGCAGGAAATCCTTCACAGCCGGATGACATCATGGGCCACGCTGAGCAACCAGCAACGCTCGCAGGCTCGCTTCAACTTCGCCGAGGTGAAGCAGGTTCCGGTGGACGAACGCAAAGCCAAGTGGGAGGCCTACCAGGCGCTCAGCGAGGAAGAAAAACGCGAGCTGGCCGCGCGTGCCAAGCCCCGTCCTGGCGCCGCGGCGTCGATCCGGCCGGTGCCGGCCCAGAAGCTGGTCCAGCTGCCCGCCGCGACGGCTGACGCGCAACACACCCCGCGTATCCAGCTGGCGCCGCCGACGCCCGTGTCGCAGCCGTCTCCCGCTCGCCTGCCTGCCGCGGGTCCGCCGGTGACGCGGATGGCAGTCCCGACAGCCGGCCCGCCCATCACCGCAGAGGCACAGGTGCCGGCACCTTCCGCCCCGGCTGCCCCGGCGGATGCCTCGGTCTCCGCCACATCTCCGGTACGCACCAGCGACCAGCCCCCCGCCGCGCCGTGATACAAGCTGCCGATGGCTTCCAGTTCCTCCGACAGCGCCGGTGCCCGCGGCACGGCCTTTCCTGATCCCTCCGCCCCCGCCATTCCCCCCGAGTTGAGCGCACCCGGCCTGTGGCGGCGCATGGCCTGCTGGCTCTACGAGGGGATGCTGCTTTTCGCCGTGGTGTTCGTCGCGGGCTGGCTGTTCAGCACCCTGGGCCAGATGCGCGACGCCATGGATTCGCGCCGGCACCTGCTGCAGGCGTTCCTGTTCGTCGTGTTCGGCGTCTACTTCGTCTGGTTCTGGTCCAAGGGCCAGACGCTGGCCATGAAGACCTGGGGCATCCGCGTGGTCGACCGGCTCGGCCGGCCGGTCACGCAAGGGCGCGCGCTGCTGCGCTATCTGCTCTCCTGGGTCTGGTTCCTGCCTCCGCTGGCCGCAGTCGCGCCCTTCAGGCTCGGCGGCGGCGAGTCCGCGGTGCTGATCTTCGGCTGGGTGATCGTCTGGGCCCTGCTCTCGCGCTTCCACCCCGAACGCCAGTTCTGGCACGACGCCTGGGCCGGCACCCGCCTGATCCCGTCCAAACCCTTGAGCCGACGATGACACGCCGTTCCGCTCCCAGGTCGAATAGCGCCGCAGCGCGTAGCGCGGAGGCTGGTCCAGCAAACACCGTCAACAGCCCCGTCAATCCACAGAAGTCGCGGCGCGGCCTGGACCGCATCTGGCACGCCACCCTCATCTCGCTCGATGGCTTCCGCGCCGCTTGGGGCGAGGCGGCCTTCCGCCAGGAGGTGCTGTGCGCCATCGTGATGGTGCCGGCCGCCTTCTGGGTCGGCCGGACCTGGGTCGAAACCGCATTGCTCGCGGCGGTGGTGATCCTGGTGATGATCGTCGAGCTGCTCAACACCGGAATCGAGGCGGCCATCGACCGCGTGGGCCCGGAATGGCACTCCTTCTCCAAGAACGCCAAGGACGTGGGCAGCGCCGCGGTGCTGCTGTCCATCCTCCTGTGTTGCGGCGTCTGGTTCGCGGCGTTGTGGCACCGCTTCTCCGGCTAGCGCGACGAGTCCCCTCGATGCAAGCCGCGCGTCATTCGATGGCGGCATGATCGGGGGATGACCCCTTCTTTTTCGATTTGCGTGTATTGCGGTTCGCGCCCCGGCGAGCGGCAGGAATTCTCGGCCGCGGCCCGGTCGGTCGGCCGCTGGATCGGCGAACGCGGCGGGCAGCTGGTCTACGGTGGCGGCCGCACTGGCCTGATGGGCGTGGTGGCGGAAGCGACGCGCACCAGCGGCGGACGCGTGGTCGGCATCATCCCAAAGGCCCTGGTCGACAAGGAACTCGCCAACCCCCTGTGCGACGAGCTGCACGTGGTCGACACCATGCATGAGCGCAAGGCCATGATGGGGGAGCGTGCCGATGCCTTCGTCGCCCTGCCGGGCGGCATCGGCACCTTCGAGGAACTGTTCGAGATCTGGACCTGGCGCCAGCTCGGCTATCACGACAAGCCGGTCGGCATCCTCGATGTGGCGGGCTACTACAGCGGCCTGATCGACTTCCTGGCCCACAGCGTGCGAGAGGGCTTCATGGGCGAATGGCAGATGGGACTGATTCGTTCGGGCAATGACGCCGCCGCCCTGCTCGACGCGCTGCTCGAGGAGGCGGGCCGCCACCCGCGCGGAGACAAACTCGCCGAGGTGCTCTGAGCGCCGCCTGGACGGCTGCTTCGGCCCTGAGCGCCGCCTAGACTGCGGCTTCGTCTTCCTCGCCGGTGCGGATGCGCACCACGCGCTCGACGTTGGTCACGAAGATCTTGCCATCGCCGATCTTGCCGGTGCGCGCGGCGGTGACGATGGCATCGACACAACGGTCCAGGTCGGCCTCGTTGACCACCACCTCGACCTTCATCTTCGGCAGGAAGTCGACCACGTATTCGGCGCCGCGGTAGAGCTCGGTATGGCCCTTCTGTCGGCCGAAGCCCTTGACCTCGGTGACGGTGAGCCCGGTGACGCCGACCTCGGCCAGCGCCTCGCGCACGTCGTCGAGCTTGAACGGTTTGACGATGGCGGTGATTTGCTTCATAGGGTCTCTTCTTTCTTTCGGCGATTTCGTTGAACTGGCTGGCGATAGGGTAGCGCCAATCGGCGCCGAGGCGGCGACCGCCTACCCGGATGCCCACGATGCCTTCGTCGTCCTGCATGTAGCGTGCCAGGGTCGCGCGAGTCGAAAAGATTATGTCATTCGCCTCCTGCGCCGAAGGCTTGGGAAGGGCGTCGCGCGCGCACCATCGCGGGGGCTGCTACGCTCGGCAGGCCATGCGCTCTGGTTCCTCCCCCACCGGCCTCTTCTCCTCGTTCCTCCCCTGGCTCCACAACCAAGCCTATGTGCTGCTGGTGTTCACCACGCTGATCTGGGGCGCGAACGCCGTGGCCGCCCGGCTGGCGGTGGGCGAGGTCTCGCCGATGATGCTGACCTTCTCGCGCTGGATCGTCTGCTGCCTGGCGCTGGGCCTGTGCGCGCGCCGGCAGATCGCCCTGCACTGGCGCAGCCTGCTGCCCTCCTGGCGCTTCATCACGGTGATGGGCACGTTGGGCTTCACCGGCTTCAACGCCCTGTTCTATGCCGCGGCGCATCACACGACGGCCATCAACATCGCGATCATCCAAGGCACCATTCCAGTGCTGGTGCTGCTGGGGAGCCTGCTCTTCTTTCGCACCCGCGTGGGCGGACTGCAACTGGTGGGCGTGGCGCTCACGCTCGCCGGCATCGTCGTGGTGGCCTCGGGCGGCCATCCTGCGCTTCTGGCCGAGCTCGGCTTCAACATCGGCGACGTCTGGATGATCGTGGCCAGCATGCTCTACGCCGCCTATGCGCTGGGCCTGCGCCGGCGGCCTGACGTGCCGGCCATCGTCTTCTTCGCGGCGACCGCGGCTGTGGCCTGCCTGGTGTCGGTGCCACTCCTCGTGGCGGAAATCGCCATGGGCGATTTCTTCGTGCCCACGCCCACGGGCTGGGCGCTTGTGCTGTTCGTCGGGCTGCTGCCCTCCTTCGCCTCGCAGGTCACCTTCATCCACGCCGTGGGGCTGATCGGTCCGGCGCGCGCGGGTGTCTTCCTCAATCTGGTGCCGATCTTCGGGCCGCTGCTCGCGGTGCTCGTGCTCGGCGAGCCGCTGTCGCTCTACCATGCGGTAGCGCTGGCCCTGGTGCTGGGCGGCATCTACATCGCCGAGACCAGCGGCCCGCGAGGCCGCTGATGGGAAGCCCTTGACCGACTTCGTCGTCCGCATCCATGGCGCCGTCTCCGAGATCGACGCCGCCGCCTGGGACAGCCTGCTGGCCACGCAGCGCGCGCCCTCCCCCTTCATGCGCCACGCCTACCTGGCAGCCCTGGAGCAGAGCGACAGCGCCTCGCCCGAGAGCGGCTGGGCGCCGCGCTTCCTGACGGTGTGGCGCGGCCGCGAGCTGGCCGCGGCCTGCCCGATGTACCTCAAGGGCCACTCCTACGGCGAATACGTGTTCGACTGGGCCTGGGCCAACGCCTACCAGCAGCACGGGCTGGCGTACTACCCGAAGGCCGTGGTGGCGGTGCCCTTCACCCCGGTGCCGGGAACGCGCCTGCTGGCGCAGGACGACGCCAGCCGCGCCTTGCTGGTGCAGGCGCTGCTTGCCTGGTGCAAGGAGGAAGAACTTTCCTCGCTCCACCTGCTCTTCGGCGCCGACGAGGACATCGAGGCCTGCGCCGATGCCGGCCTGATGCTGCGGCACACCGTCCAGTTCCACTGGAAGAACGCGCAATGGAAGGACTTCGACGCCTTCCTCGCCAGCCTCTCCCACGACAAGCGCAAGAAGATCCGCCAGGAGCGCCGCAAGGTGCACGACGCCGGCGTGCGCTTTCGCTGGTCGCGCGGCGCCGATATCCGCGAAGCCGACTGGGACTTCTTCTACCGTTGCTACGCCCGCACCTACCGCGAGCACGGCAACCCGCCCTATCTGAAGCCCCAATTCTTCGGACGCATGGCCGAGGACATGCCCGAGGCCTGGCTGCTGTTCATCGCGGAGCGCAGCGGCAAGCCCATCGCCAGCAGCCTGATCGCCCTGTCCGCCGATGCCTCGGTCGCCTACGGCCGCTACTGGGGCGCGCTCGAACGCGTGGACTGCCTGCACTTCGAGGCCTGCTACTACCAGCCGCTCGCCTGGTGCATCGAGCACGGCGTGCAGCGCTTCGAGGGCGGCGCGCAGGGCGAGCACAAGATGGCGCGCGCACTCATGCCGGTGAAGACTACCAGCGCCCACTGGCTGGCCCATCCCGCCTTCGCCGACGCGGTGGAGCGCTTTCTCGATCGCGAGGACGAAGGCATCGCGAACTACCTCGACCACCTGGGGGAGCGCAGCCCCTTCCGGCAAGCAGGATAAGCGGCTCGCTCAAGGGCTCAGCTACGCTTGCTGCGTCCGACACCCGTCACTTCCGGAGACAAGCTTGCAACCCGTCCTGCAAAACTTCGACCTCAGTGGGCGCACCGCGCTCATCACCGGCTCCAGCGCCGGCATCGGCTACGCGCTGGCGCGCGGGCTCGCCGGCGCGGGTGCGCGCATCGTCCTCAACGCACGCAACACCGACAAGCTCGAGCAGGCCGCCGCTCGGCTGCGCGATGAAGGCGCCACGGTCTCTACCGCGCCCTTCGACGTGACCTCCGGCGAGGCGGTGAATGCAGCCATCGCCCGCATCGAGGCGGAGATCGGCGCTATCGACATCCTGGTCAACAACGCCGGCATGCAGCGCCGCGCGCCGCTCGACCAGTTCGAGGAAGCGCAGTGGCACGAGCTGATGAAGACCAACCTCGACAGCGTGTTCCTGGTCGGCAAGGCCGTGGCAAAGTACATGATCCTTCGCGGGCGCGGCAAGATCGTCAACGTCTGCTCGGTCCAGAGCGAGCTGGGGCGCCCGGGCATCGCGCCCTACACCGCCAGCAAGGGCGCGGTGAAGATGCTGACCAAGGGCATGGCCATCGACTGGGGCCCGCACGGCATCCAGGTCAACGGCCTTGGCCCGGGCTACTTCAAGACCGAGCTGACCGATGCGCTCGTGAACAACCCCGAGTTCACGTCCTGGCTGGTGGGGCGCACGCCGTCGCGCCGGTGGGGCGATGTGCAAGACCTGGTGGGCGCGGCCGTGTTCCTCACCAGCGATGCCTCCAACTTCGTCAACGGCCACATCCTCTACGTGGACGGCGGCGTGACCGCCACCCTTTAAGCCCGCCCCAAGGAGGCCATCATGGAAGCACTCGTCATCCACGCCCCCGGCGACCTGCGCATCGAGAACGTCCCCACGCCCGAGCTCGGCCCCGGCCAGCTGCGCGTGCGCGTGCGCTGCGGCGGCATCTGCGGCTCCGATCTGCACTACTACCAGCACGGCGGCTTCGGCATCGTGCGAATCAAGGAGCCCATGGTGCTGGGCCACGAGGTAGCCGGCATGATCGAGGCCGTGGGTGCGGGCGCGGGCGGCTTCGCGCCCGGCGAGCGCGTCGCCATCAGCCCGAGCCGACCCTGCGGCCTGTGCCGCTACTGCCAGCAGGGCCTGCAGAACCATTGCCTGGACATGCGCTACTACGGCAGCGCGATGCGCACGCCCCATGTGCAGGGCGCCTTCCGCCAGGAGATCGTGGTGGAGCACTGGCAGGCGCATCGCCTGGCCGAGAGCGTGAGCGACGGTGAAGGCTCGATGGCCGAGCCGCTCTCGGTGGCGCTGCACGCGGTGCGCCGCGCGGGGTCGCTGCTGGGCAAGAGCGTGCTGGTCACGGGCTGCGGCCCGATCGGCGCACTGGCCATCATTGCGGCGCGGCGCGCGGGGGCCACGCACATCGTGGCCACCGATGTCGGTTCGCACACGCTGGGCAAGGCATTGAAGGTGGGCGCCGACGAGGTCGTGAACGTGGCGGAAGAGCCCGAGGGGCTGGCGCGCTTCACGGCCGACAAGGGCCAGTTCGACGTGCTGTTCGAGGCCAGCGGCAATCAGCGCGCACTGGTCGGCGCCTTCGAGGCGCTGCGGCCGCGCGGGATCGTCGTGCAGCTGGGGCTGGGCGGCGAGATGACGCTGCCCATCAACACCATCGTGGCCAAGGAGTTCGACCTGCGCGGTGCCTTCCGCTTCCACGAGGAGTTCGCGGTCGCGGTGGAGCTGCTCAACAAAGGGCTGGTGGACGTGAAGCCGCTGATCTCGGCCACGCTGTCCTACCGCGATTCGGCGCGCGCCTTCGCGCTCGCCGCCGACCGCTCGCAGGCCATGAAGGTGCTGCTCAACTTCGACTGAGGTCGAAGGAGGCGCGTCAACCCTTCTTGTAGTTCGCGATACCGTCCACGATTTCCTTCTTGGCAGCGTCGATCCCTTCCCAGCCCAGCACCTTCACCCACTTGCCCTGCTCCAGGTCCTTGTAGTGCTCGAAGAAGTGCGTGATGGCCTTCAGGCGCATCGGGTTCACGTCCTCGACCTTCTTCCAGTGGCTGTAGATGGGCAGCACCTTGTCGGTGGGCACGGCCAGCACCTTGCCGTCGACGCCGGCCTCGTCTTCCATCATCAGGATGCCGATCGGTCGGCACGGCACCACCACGCCGGGCACCAGCGCCCAGGGTGTGATGACCAGCACGTCGACCGGATCGCCGTCGCCCGAAAGCGTCTGCGGCACGTAGCCGTAGTTGGTCGGGTAGTGCATCGCCGTCGTCATGAAGCGGTCGACGAAGATCGCGCCCGACTCCTTGTCGACCTCGTACTTGATCGGATCGGCGTTCATCGGGATCTCGATGATGACGTTGAACGCTTCGGGGGCATCTTTGCCGGGGGAAACTTGGCCGAGGGACATAGGGCTGTCTTGTAGTGGATAAGTGTTAGAGGGATTCGGACAAACCCGAAGTTTACTTTCCGTGTCACGGGCCGGTCGCACCAAACGAGACTTTTGCCTGTAAATTGCCCCCGTTGGCCAATCGGCCCCGCCTTTCCAGGCATCGGGGCTTCGAGGAAGCAACGCGGCGGAAGCACTGACCCGTACGCGTTGCGCACAGGGGGTTGGTGCTTTCGTCTCCACAAGTCACAACGAACGAATGGAGAAGCAAGGCATGATCGGCAACACCCCTCTCGTCCTCGCCATCGTCTGCGGCCTCGTGGCCGTGGGCTATGGCTTCTGGGCGCGCAGTTGGATACTTTCGAAGGACCCGGGCAACCCCCGAATGCAGGAGATCGCGGCCGCGATCCAGACCGGCGCGGCGGCCTACCTGGCCAAGCAGTACCGCACCATCGCGGTCGTGGGCATCGTGCTCGCGATCCTGATCGGCGTCTTCCTCGACGCCACCACGGCGATCGGCTTCATCATCGGGGCCGTGCTGTCCGGCGCCTGCGGCTTCATCGGCATGAACGTCTCCGTGCGCGCGAACGTGCGCACCGCGCAGGCCGCTACGCAGGGCATTGGCCCGGCGCTCGATGTCGCGTTCCGCGGCGGCGCCATCACCGGCATGCTGGTGGTGGGCCTGGGCCTGCTGGGGGTCACGGTTTTCTTCTGGTTCCTGGCAGGAAACGGGCAGCTGACACCCGACACCAAGCTGGCCACCCTGCTCAATCCGCTGATCGGCTTCGCCTTCGGCTCCTCGCTGATCTCGATCTTCGCGCGGCTGGGCGGCGGCATCTTCACCAAGGGCGCGGACGTCGGCGCCGATCTCGTGGGCAAGGTCGAGGCCGGCATCCCAGAGGACGATCCCCGCAACCCGGCCGTGATCGCCGACAACGTGGGCGACAACGTCGGCGATTGCGCCGGCATGGCGGCCGACCTGTTCGAGACCTACGCGGTGACGCTGATCGCGACCATGGTGCTGGGAGCGCTCATGGTGACGGCGGCGCCGGTCAACGCGGTGCTGTATCCGCTGGCGCTGGGGGCCGTGTCGATCATCGCCTCGATCATCGGCTGCTTCTTCGTGCGCGCCTCGCCGGGCATGGTCAACGTGATGCCGGCGCTCTACAAGGGGCTCGCAGTGGCAGGCATCCTGTCGCTGATCGCCTTCTGGTTCGTGACACAGTGGCTCATTCCCGACAACGCCATCGCGGCCTCGGGCAGCCAGCTCAGGCTCTTCGGCACCTGCTTCGTCGGCCTGGCGCTGACGGCGGCGCTGGTGTGGATCACCGAGTTCTACACCGGCACCCAGTACTCCCCGGTGCGGCATATCGCGCAGGCTTCGACCACGGGCCATGGCACCAACATCATCGCAGGCCTGGGCGTGTCGATGCGTTCCACCGCCTGGCCGGTGATCTGCGTCTGCATCGCAATCATGGCTTCGTACTGGCTGGGTGGCCTCTACGGCATCGCTGTGGCGGCGACGGCCATGCTGAGCATGGCGGGCATCGTGGTGGCGCTCGACGCGTACGGCCCGATCACCGACAACGCCGGGGGCATCGCCGAGATGTCGGAGATGCCGGCCAGCGTGCGCGACATCACCGACCCCCTGGACGCGGTGGGCAACACGACCAAGGCCGTGACCAAGGGCTACGCCATCGGCTCGGCCGGCCTGGCCTCGCTCGTGCTGTTCGCCGACTACACACACAAGCTCGAGACCTACGGCCAGGCCATCAGCTTCAACCTGAGCGAGCCGATGGTGATCGTGGGCCTCTTCATCGGCGGCCTGATCCCCTACCTGTTCGGCGCCATGGCGATGGAAGCCGTCGGCCGCGCGGCCGGCTCGGTCGTGGAGGAAGTGCGCCGGCAGTTCCGCGAGATCCCCGGCATCATGGAAGGCACCGGCAAGCCCGAATACGGCCGCGCGGTGAGCATGCTGACCGGCGCCGCGATCAAGGAGATGATGATCCCCAGCCTGCTGCCGGTGGTGGTGCCGATCCTGGTCGGCCTGCTGCTGGGACCGAAGGCGCTGGGCGGTCTGCTGATGGGCACCATCGTCACCGGCCTGTTCGTCGCGATCTCGATGTGCACCGGCGGCGGCGCCTGGGACAACGCCAAGAAGTACATCGAGGACGGCCACCATGGCGGCAAGGGCTCCGAAGCCCACAAGGCTGCGGTGACCGGCGACACCGTGGGCGACCCCTACAAGGACACGGCCGGCCCGGCGGTGAACCCGCTGATCAAGATCATCAACATCGTGGCGCTGCTCATCGTGCCGCTGGTGGTCAAGTTCCACACCGGCGACGCGGTCGCGGTGACCCCGCCCGCAACCTCGCCTGCCCCGGCGGTTGCCCCGGCTCCCGCGCCGGCACCTGCGGCGGCACCCGCTGCAGCCGGCGACACGGGCGCCTCGATCAGGACCGATGGCGGTGTAGTCAAGTTCTACTTCGCCACCGGCAGCGCCGAGGTGCCCGCGGGCTCCAGCGCCGCGCTGGCAGACATCGTGAAGGCCACGCAAGGCGGCGGGCGCGTGCTGGTGAGCGGCTACCACGACGCCACCGGCGATCCGGAGAAGAACGCCGAGCTCGCCAAGCAACGCGCCACCGCGGTGGGCGCCGCACTCAAGATGGCGGGCGTGCCGGACGACAAGGTCGAGCTCGCCAAGCCGGCGCAGGCACTGGCCGGCGGTCCGCCGGCCGAGGCACGCCGGGTCGAGGTGAAGCTTCAGTAAGTGTGGCGGCGCGTCGGCGGCGACTGGCCGCCGATGCGCTCAGCGCTCAGCGCTCAGAAGGTGTGAATGAATCCGGCGTGTCCGAGCAGACTGCCCAGGCGCGCCCGATCGACTCAGTTCAGGCCGTGGGCCGGCAGTGCCCCTTGCTCGGTGCGCAGCGGCACGCCCTGGAGCGTGTCGAAGTCGGACGGCGACTCCGGCGGACGCGTCTCTTCCATCTCGTGCAGCGAGGCGACCCAGCGGCCGGCCGCGGAGTTGGCCGGCTCGTCATTGGTGAAGACGCCGTCGCGGATATAGAAAGTCTCGCCGGCAGGCCGCTCGGTGTGCAATTCGATGAGGCGCGCAATCGGGAAGGTGTAGGTGACCAGCTTCTCCTTGGTCTTGCGATCCTTGCCGCCGCAATTGAAGAAGCCCTCGGCGGCAATGACGATGCAAGAGCCGTCGACCTCCGCCTCCGTTTCGCCGCCGAGGCGCCACACGGCGGTGGGCAGCCGCACGCGCACCTTGTCGATGACCAGGTCGCGCTGCCGGTTGAGGGCCGTGAGCGGCGGGACCAGCGAACGCAATTGCCGCAGGCGCTCGGCGAAGTTGTCGTCAATGGTGAACTCCACGTGGTGCGTGGCGCCACCCGAGCGCTTGACAACCTGCATGACGACATGACGGGCAGGCCGGCTCATCGCAGACCGCCCTTCCCGTCGTCATGGACGCGCCGCAACCAATAGCAGTAAATGGTTTTAAGCGAATTCATTTATCGACCGTGAATTGGAACTTTAGCATTGATGCAAATATTTGCATCAATTGTTTCCAACTGTAGATCGAATCTGGCGCTTTTGGTAGTCGGTTTACAGAGCCAGTGAATAGCTCAACAACAGCTCGAAAACGTCGCGAGCCGAAGAGGGCTGAGCACACGAAGCGCCCGGCACGGCGTACCCCTTGGGGAGCGACTTACGCCGCTGCCGACTCTGCCTCGTCCAGCGCCTTGCAGGAAGGTGCGCAGACCGTTTGCGACTTGCCCAGGAACTGGCGCGTGCGCATTTGCGAGCGCACGCGGTGCTTGCCGCACAAGAAGCAGGACATGGTCGCGCCGCTGAACGAGGCCGACGCCCGGAAGGGAGACCCGGAGGCCTTGGCCTTGTAGCGCAGGCCATCGGCGACGATGGCGGTCTTGACGTCAGCCTTGGCCATGGGTGGCGTCCGGCTCGGCACGGCGCATGATGCGCTGGATCGCATCCTTGGCCGCCAGCTCAGCGGCGAGCGAGGCGTCCAGGCCGGAGCGGCACAGGCCGGCATGCTGGTAGTTGAGGTTCTCGTACACCTCGGCCGCGGCAGGATAGGCGTCCAGCAGCTTGCCCAGCCCATCGCCGGGAGCGACGTCGCGGAACTCGTCAACCAGGTGCATCACGACCGAGCGGTACTGCTCTGCGCCCACTGGCACGGGGCTGTGCTCGAGCCGCTCGAGGAGCTGGGCCAGCACATGCGTCACCGCCAGGTCGGTCTTGGGCGCCGGGGAGTGGGTAGCGTTCATGCAAGGCATTTGGGGCAACGATACAGGATTACAAGTGCCCGGCCGCGGCGCCGGCCCCCTGCGAGGCGCGGTATTTCACCAGCAGGCTGTGCAGCATCTCGGTCGAAAGGCCATGGATCACCAGCCGGTGCCCTGCCCGCAGCGTCGACAGCGGCACCAGCGGATGCTTGTTGTTCACCAGGATCAGGTGCTCGGGCGCGTCCAGCAGCGTGGCGGCGTAGATGCCGATGGTCTCGTCCAACTGCAGCGAATTGGCGGCGCGCCAGAAGTCGTTGTCGGTCAGCATCAACTGGTACAGCGGCGTGAACAGCTCGATCGCGCTTTGGAGGTCCAGGAAGTTGAGCCGCCCGCGCGGCATGTCCGCCAGCCGCGGCCCGGGCTCGCGGATCATCGAGAAATCGACCTTCTGCGCCTTCCCGAGCTCGAGCCCCCGCGCGCGCAACGCCTCGTTGAGGCGGATCACGAAATTGAAGAGGTTCAGGTCGTGCTTCAAGAACATGTCGTCCTTCAGCGCGTCGAGATCGGCCGGCTCCAGGGGCGAGGTCTCGACCGGCACCGGCGAATTGGCGCCGATGAAGGCCAGCACCTGCGAGCCCAGGTGGAAATGACGCAGGATCAGCCAGTTGGCCTCGGGCGAGACGAAGCGCTTCAAGCCCCAGGCCAGCATGCGGTGCAAGAGCCGCGAATGCGCCCAGTTGCGCGGCACGAAGACCTTGAAGACCTGGAACAGCACGATGGCCGTGCGCGCCAGCGGCCGCAGGAAGGGCAGCAGGTACTGCCGCGAGCCGGAGCTCGAGTCGGCCAGCCAGGCCGCCTTCACCGGATCGGGCAGCGGCGTGCTCTGGTCGAGGTAGAGGGCCAGCCAGGGGCTGGGGTCGCGCGGGTCGTACTCCTGCGTGAGGAAATCGGGGGTGGCCTTCATGGACGTGCCGGCTGCGCCTGCGTGACGTGCTCGAACTGCATCAGGTAGAGAGCCGCCGTGTGGCGCGCGGTGTCGATGATGCGGCGGGCCGCGCCGCCCTCCCCGTCCAGCGCCATCGCCATCTCGACCGCAGCCAGCCAGCGGTTGAGGTGGTTCTCGTCGTTGTGGCCGTGGTATTCGAGGAAGCGCAAGGCCTCGGGCGGCAGCTTCAGGCCGGCCTTGATCAGCGGCAGCAGCGCCGGCACGATGCGCTGCCCGGTGCCCTCGATGATGTAGATCGCGCCCAGCAGGCCGACCGGATTGGGCGTCGCGGCCAGGCCGTGCAGGTAGGCATTGAGTGCCTCCCCGCCGGGGTTGCGGCGCAGCGCGTCGATGTCGTCCACGGCGCCGCCGGCCTTGCGGTAGTCGCTGAACAGGATCATGAAGTCGTCCTGCTCCTCGCTCGCATGCACGCCGATCAGGGAGGCCAGCGACTGGTAGGGCTGGGCCAGGGAAGAGGCGCCTTCGCGCATCCACTTGCTGCCTTCGCGCACCTGGGGGATCCAGTGCTCCATCCAGTTCAGGTAGTTCGGCAGTGCAAAGCGGCGCTCGCGGATCTGCCTTACCAGGGGGGTGCGCCAGACGCGCGAGCGGTAGTCGTGCCAGATGGAGGCCAGCTCGGTGAGCAGCCCGCCAAGCGCCTGGGGTGCGCCGGCCGGATCGTGCGGCGGGGCGATCGCCTGGGCTTCGGGTTCGGCAGCCGCCGGCACCGCGGCGCGTGCCGGCGCGGGCACGGCGGCCGCGTCGGCGGCTTCGACCTCGAACAGCATGTACGCTGCCATGAAGCGCCCAGACTCGGGCACGTAGCAGAAGATCTGTTCCCCAGCCTTCAGGCTGCGGGTCTGCAGGAACTCGGCCAGCATGATCATGATCGAGGCCGCACCGGTGTTGCCCCGCCAGGCCAGGTTGCTGTACCAGCGCTCGCGCGGGATCGCCAGGCCGGCCTTCTGCATCAGGCCGTCGACCACCGGGATGAACTTCTCCGACGAGTAGTGGCACAGGAAATGGTCGACCCGCGACGGATCGACCCAGCCCTCGCGCACCAGCCCCGCGTATTCGTGGATGCCGATGTCGAACAGGTGCGGCAGCAGCCGGATGTCCTGCCGCAGCGACAACGCGCCCGCGGCCTCGGCCTCGCTCCAGGAGGCAAAGTCCAGGTGTCCGCGCGCGCGATCCTCGGTCAGGCCCAATTGCATGCACACGGGGTAGTCGCCCGAGAAGGCGCGCTGGTGGATCCACTTCAGGCGCAGCCGCACACCCGCTGCACCATGGGTCCCGGCCAGCGCCGGCGCGCCGTCCGACAGCAGCAGCGCGCCGGCGCCATCGGACAGCATCCAGCGCAGGAAATGCGAGTCGAAATCGCACTCGTAGCCCCGGGCCGCGAAGCGCGATCGCTTGAAGAGGCGCGAGGGCATTTCGCTCGCCACCGCCAGCGCCGAGCGGTGCGCGCCCATTTCCACGCCCTGGGCGGCGGCCTGGATCGCCGACACGCCGGCGGCGCAGATGCCGTGCACCGACAGCGTCTCCATCGGCGGCGCCGCGAGCTCGCCCTGGATCATGTTGGCGAAGCCCGGCATCAGCGCATCGCCGCCCGAGGAGCCGCTCGCCAGCAGCGAGACGCGCGAAAGCTCGGCCGCACCCTGCTGCAGGCAGTGGCGGATCGCGCCCGCCGCGAGCTGCGCGTTGCTGTACACGGTGCGGCCCTCGGCGTCGATCGCGTAGTAGCGTTCGCGGATGCCGTTCTCGGCCAGGATGCGCCGCTTGATGCGCTGCGACATCCGGTTGAGCGGCGCGATGTAGGCATCCATGCCTTCGTTGGACACCGGTTCGCCGGGCAAGAAGTAGCCGGCGCTTTCGAGATAGACGCGTTGAAATGGAACGGGCATGGATCAGGACTGCGGAAGGGAACCCGGGAGCATCAGTGAACGGCTGCGGAAGCGGGGCCACACCACTCCCAGAACGAACACGCGCGCCATGTAGGGGAGCAGCCCGCGCTCGTTGAGCGCCGGATGGATGCGTGCCCGGTAGCGCTCGCGATGCAGCCGCGCCAGCGCCGACCAGTGCACGCGCGAATGCTCGTGGTGCGCCGTGTGCAGGCCGATGTTGAACAGCAGCGGGTTGACCAGGCCTTCGAAGTTGCGCGCGTAGTCGAGAGAGGCGCCGCCCTTCCCGCCCCGTCGCCCGTCCGCATGGGCGTGCTGCAGGTAGTTGGTAGCCAGCAGCCAATGCAGGCCGTGCAGCTGCGGCACGATGACGAACACCAGCGCGCGGCGCCAATCGAGCGCCAACAGCGCCGCCCAGCTCCCCAGCCACAGCACGTACTGCGCCATGCAGTAGCGCCATGCGCCGGGGCAGTGTCGGCGCAGCGTCGCCAGCCAGGCGATGAACATGGGATAGAGCACGGCCACCGCCTGCAGCGGATGCATCAGGTAGCCCCGGAGATGATTCGTGTCGCCGCCGAAGCGATAGGTGCGCGCCACGTCACGCGGTCCGTGCCGGAAGCGGTGATGGTTGGCCACATGCGCCGGCCAGAACACGAAGGTCGGATGACCCTGCAGCAGCGTCAGCCAAAAATCGGTGAAGCGGTTGGCGCAGCGGCCACGCCACAGGCGCAAGTGCGCGTGGTTGTGATGGATCACGCTGACGCCGAGCGTGAGAAAGAGCATCACGCCATACGCCAGCCAATGGAAGCCGTGTACCCACTGCCAGGCCGAAAGCGCCGGCAGCAGCGCCATGTAGGCCAGGCTCTGCCAGTCGCGCCGATGGCGCAGCCGCGGCAGCCGAAGCCGGCACGCGGGCGTGGATCGGACGATCGTTGCCACGCGCGGCTACAGCAGCATCTCAGGCACGATCGGCGCGATCAGCCTGTTGTAGAAGCGCTGGAAGAAGGTCGCCTCCGGTTCGGAGGTGAGAACGATTTCCTTCTCGCCATCGGTGGTCAGCCATTCGAGCCGGCCAGTGTCCTTGGCCAGACGCAGGCGGTAGGAGTTCTGGACCCGGCTCACGTTGATGACCCTCAGCATCTCGCGTGCCAGCTGCGGGCTGTCGATTAGCATGCCCATTTCGGTGTTCTGCGTGGCCGAGCGCGGATCGAGATTGGCCGAGCCGAGCAGGATTCGCGAGCGATCGATGGCCGCGGTCTTCGCATGCAGCCGGCCCAGCGAGCTGCCAAAGGAGCCGAAGCGCTTGCTCGCCGTGGTGCGTTCCGGGCTCAATTCATAGAGGTCGGCCCCCGCTTTCAGCAGCCGCTCGCGGTAGCGCATGTAGCCCGTGTGCACGAGCGGTTCGTCGTTGGCCGCCAGGGAGTTGGTCAGGAGAACCAGCTTGATCTTGCGCCGGCCCAGTTCCTCGAAGGCAGCCATGCCTTGCTCGCCAGGCACCAAGTAGGGCGAGGTCATCTGCACCTCCTGCTTGGCCTCGAGCAGGCGCTCCCAGATCTTCATCGTCACGCTGGTCGCCAGGGCCTCCTCGGCGGTCATGGTCGTGGGCTTGGTGGGAGGATCGGCCACGGCACGGGCCGTGCCCCACAGCAGGCCCATGCGTCCCTCGTCGAGTTCCTCCGAGATCGGGCCGTAGCCGAGGATGTCGTTGGGCGGCAGGACGACCTTGGGCGCCGGAGCGGCCATGTCGACCCAGGAATCGAACTCGGCGGTGCCGGGCGTCGTGCCGCCCTGGCCGCGCACGACCTCGCCGATGGGCCAGACCTGCTCGCTGTTCCAGTAGGTGTCGAAGATGGCTTCGAGCTGCGGCAGCACCTTGCCGACGACAACCGCATCCATGTCGATGAAGTTCTGCGCCTCGCTCAGCACGAAGTACTCGTCGGCGATGTTGCGCCCGCCGACCACCGCCATCGCGCCGTCCGCGATGAACAACTTGTTGTGCATGCGGTGGTTGAGCCGGTAGATCTCGTGCGGCGAGGCGGCGAAGCGCGAGAGGAAGCCGTCGCGTCCGCAGCAGAACGGGTTGAACAGCCGCACCTCGACGTTTGGCGTCCGCGAAAGCGCCAGCAGCAGGTACTGGCTCTTGGCCGTGTAGAGATCGTCCACCAACACGCGCACCTTGACGCCGCGGGCCGCGGCCTCGCGCAGCGCGCGCATCAGCAGCCGGCCGACGCCGTCGTTCTCGAGCTGGTAGTACTGCACCACCAGGGAGCGTTCGGCGCGCTTGGCGAGCTGGATACGGGCGTCCAGCGAATACACCCCCAGCGGCATCAGGCGGAAGCCGGAATGCTCGCCCGGCGGCGTCGAGGCGGCTACCACCTTGGCCAGCATGGTCGACGGATCGGCCGGCGCTGCGAATGCGGCGGGCCGCTCCCTCGCCGGCGGCAGCGAGCCGCAGGCCCCGAGCCCTGCGGCGAGGGCGCACAGCAACGCCACGCGCAGCAGACGGACCCATGCGTTCATGATCTTTCCCCTCTTTGGAGTTGTTCCGGATACTGCGCCAGGCAGGCTGGTTTAACCTCTGCCACACAACGCACCCGGGTTCTAGAATTTCGCAATGCCTCTTCCCGGAGTTACACCATGACACGACGGATTCTCGCGCGTCTCGCCGCCTTTGGGCTCGCAAGCCTCGGACTTTCACCGGCCCTTGCCGCCCTGGACGTCGGGGATCCGGTGCCCAAGTTCACGGCGACCGCCGCGCTGGGCGGCAAGACCTTCAACTATTCGCTGGCCGATGCGCTGGCCAAGGGCCCGGTGGTGGTGTATTTCTTCCCGGCAGCCGGCACCACCGACTGCAACATCGAGGCGCATGCCTTCGCCGAGGCCATGGACCAGTTCGAGGCGGTGGGCGCCACTGTGATCGGCGTGTCGGCCGACGACATCGAAACGCTGAAGGATTTCTCGGTCAAGCAGTGCCAGAGCAAGTTCCCGGTGGCCGCCGACCGATCGAAGGTCGTGATCGAGGGCTTCGACGCGGTGATGCAGACCCGTCCCGATTTCGCCAACCGGCTGTCCTACGTGGTCGCGCCGAACGGCACGGTCGCCTACTATTACCAGAACCTCAACCCGGACAAGCACGTCGAGCGCATGCTCAACGCGCTCAAGGCGCTTCCCAAGCAGACTGCCAAGCGCTAGCCGCGGGCCACTCCCGGCGGGGGCTGGCCGCCTTCGCGCACAATTTCAGCCATGCAGCTCCATTACATCGCCAACGAAAGCGTCCCCTCCTCCTCGGGCCGCACCCTCCCCGTCCTCGACCCGTCCGACGGCCAGCCCTTCGACGAGCTGCAGCGGGGCAACGCAGCCGACATCGACGCGGCCGTGCGCGCCGCGCGCGACTGCTTCGAGGGCAGTTGGCAAAAGCAGAGCGCGGCCGAGCGCGGCCGGCTGCTCTACAGGCTGTCGCAGAAGATCGCCGAGCACACCGACGAGCTGGCGCTGCTCGAGCAGCGCGACTGCGGCAAGCCCGTCAAGCAGGCGCGCGCCGATGCGCTGGCGCTGGTGCGCTACTTCGAGTTCTATGCCGGCGCCTGCGACAAGCTGCACGGCGAGACCATCCCCTACCAGGAGGGCTACAGCGTCTTCACCTGGCGCGAGCCGCACGGCGTCACCGGCCACGTCATTCCGTGGAACTACCCGATGCAGATCTTCGGCCGCAGCGTCGGCGGCGCGCTGGCCGCAGGCAACGTCTGCGTGGTCAAGCCCTCCGAGGACGCCTGCCTGTCGCTGATCCGCGTTGCGCAGCTGGCGGCGGAGGTCGGCTTCCCGCCCGGCGCGATCAACATCGTGACCGGCTACGGCCATGAAGTGGGCGATGCGCTGGCGCGGCACCCGGGCATCGACCACATCAGCTTCACCGGCAGCCCGAAGGTGGGCACGCTGATCCAGCAGGTGGCGGCCGAGCGACACTGCCCCGTCACGCTGGAGCTGGGCGGCAAGAGCCCGCAGATCATCTTTGCCGACGCCGACCTGGGCGCCGCCATCCCGGTGCTGATCAACGCGATCGTGCAGAATGCCGGGCAGACCTGCTCGGCCGGCTCGCGCGTGCTGGTCGAGCGCGAAATCTACGAGCTGCTGCTGGAGCGCCTGGGCCAGGCCTTCGAGGCGCTGCGCGTCGGCCCTGCGGCCATGGACCTGGACGTCGGCCCGCTGATCCGCCAGACCCAGCAGCAACGCGTCTGGGACTTCCTGTCCGACGCCCAGCATGCCGGCATCCCGATGGTGGCCCAGGGCGTGGTGGTCGACGAGGCACCGCAGACCGGCTTCTACCAGGCGCCCACTTTGCTGCGCGACGTGCCGGTGACGCACCGGCTGGCCCAGGAGGAAGTCTTCGGCCCGGTGCTCGCGGCAATGTCCTTCCGCGACGAAGACGAAGCCGTGGCACAGGCCAATGCCACCGAGTTCGGCCTGGTCGCCGGCATCTGGACGAAGGATGGGGGTCGCCAGTTCCGCATGGCCAAGCGCGTCAAGAGCGGCCAGGTCTTCATCAACAACTACGGCGCCGGCGGCGGCGTGGAGCTGCCTTTCGGCGGCGTCAAGTCCTCGGGCTACGGCCGCGAGAAGGGCTTCGAGGCGCTCTACGGCTTCACCACGCTCAAGACGGTGGCCGTGCGCCACGGCTGAGCATCAGCCCAGCGCGGTATCCAGCAGCATCATCAGCACGAAGCCCACCATCAGCCCGCCCGTCGCAAACGCCTCATGGCCCTTGCGATGGGACTCCGGGATGATCTCGTGGCTGATCACGAAGAGCATCGCCCCGGCCGCGAAGCCCAGGCCCCAGGGCAGCAGCAGCGCCGAGTGGCTGACGATCGCGGCACCGAACACCGCTCCCAGCGGCTCGACCAGGCCGGAGGCCATGCCGATCGCCACCGCGAAGGGCCGGCGATAGCCCGCGGCCAGCAGCGCCGCGGCGACGACCAGGCCCTCGGGCACATCCTGGATCGCGATGCCGGTCGCCAGAGCACTGCCGCGCAGTGCATCCCCACCGGCAAAGCCGACGCCGATCGCCAGGCCTTCCGGCAGGTTGTGCAGCGCGATCGCGAACACGAAGAGCCAGGTGCGCCGCAGCACGCGCGTGTCCCGCCCTTCCACGCCCTTGATGAAGTGCTCGTGCGGCAGCACCCGGTCCAGCACCAGCAGCGCCAGGCCGCCCAGCAGGACCGCGCTGCCCACGATGCCGCCGGCGCCCCAGGCATCCGCGCCCGCAGCGCGCGCCGCGGCGATGCCGGGGATGATCAGGGAGAAGGCGCTGGCTGCCAGCATCACGCCTGCGCCGAAGCCGAACAGCGTGTCCTGCGTGCGGTCCGACAAGCGCTGCGAGAACACGATCGGCAAGGTGCCCAGCGCGGTGGCGAGCGCCGCGATCGAGCCGCCGGTCAGGGCCTGCAGCACCACCGGCCGGGCGGCCGCGTAGTGCCAGAACTGCGCGCCCAGCACCAGGACGCCGGCCAGCACGATGGCAATCCCGAAGGCCTGCCGCAATGGCAAGGAGGGGCGCACGGCGGCGCTGGCGATGGAGGAACTGCGGTTCATGGCTAGATGATATTAATTCTCATCTACGGCGCGGTTCGGGAATTTCAATCCTGCCGATAGAGGCGCGCTGGCGGTGTGTAGGACGTCATTGAACTTTTCAGTTGCTCAATCAACATTTCAGTCAAAGTTCGGTGGGCGGCGGTTGGATGGACGGCCCTTAGGAGCGAGGACAAGGCCCTTGGCATAGCTCAGAGTTGCCGCGCTGAATGGGCGCAGAGTACGAACAACAAGGAACCACGCCATGAAGTCCGAACCCAAAACACTCGGGGTCAAGAAGCCGTGGTCAAGCATCTTGAGACGCTGCTCGCGGCTGCGAGGTCCGGCGAGCTGGACGACGTGGTCATGGCTCACCGGGTCTTCAAGAATGACGGTACGTTCGAGGATCTCATCTTGCGGTACCGAGGAAGCCTCAAGCCGCGCTCGCGGAGCTCGGAGCCGCGGACGATTGACCGCGCAGGACGTGCATGCCATGGCTTTCCATGGTGAATCTTTCGACGTCTCAGCCAGCACGCGCCTTCGAGATAGCGGCGGCAACGTTGGCATACGCTGCGTCGGCGAGCGAGCGATAGAGTTCCACCGTGTGACCGACCCTGTGCGGCGTCAGGATGACGCATGGCGCGGCGCGCAGGCGGCTCTTCTCGGGGAGAGGTTCGACTTCGAAAACATCGATCGCGGCGCCGCCCAAGTGCCCACTTTCAAGTGCATCGCAGAGTGCGTCCTCGTCGACAAGGCCACCCCGCGCGGTGTTGATCAACCAGGCGCCCGCCTTCATGCGCTCGATGGCGCGGCGGTCGATAAGATGCCGGGATGTCGCGTTCAACGTGCTGTGCACAGAGAGCATGTCGGACTCGGAAAGCAATGTGTCAAACGGCACCAGCCGGACTCCTTCCGTTGCCGTCTGCGAAGACGGCGCATGCGCGAGCAACTGCGCTCCCCAGCCCTGCAGACGTTGCGCCACGGAACGCCCGACCCGACCGAACCCGAGCAGCCCCACAGTCTTTCCTTGCAAGCTGCGGGACACTCCGCGTGGCGAACGCGGGTGCCGGATCAGTGTCAGCATGAGAAGCACTGTTGCTTCTGCCAAACCTTCGAAGTTTTCCGGCGTGGCACTGTTGGCGACTGTGATGCCCCTTGCTGCGACTGCATCGACGTCGACCGAGTCGATCCCGATCGTGGGTAGCACGATAGACTTCAGCTGTGGCGCCGCGGCCAGCGTATCGGGGCCAATGCTGTAGCGAGGCGTCGACACGATGACCTCGCAGGCGTTCAGGTGTGCCGCATTCACGCACACCTCCAATGGCCGCCTCGCTGCAACGGCGTCGTCACCGCGCCGAACGAGAGCGCCCTCCGCCTGGAGCCGAGCTGCGAGTTCGTCCAGCGCGTCGCCGATGACCGTGTCGCGCATCACAAGAATGGCCGGGTTTGAATTCATGACTGCGCGCCCTTGTGCTTTCATGAGCGGTTTGCGCTGCTGCTTTCCCCCTCACGCTCGTGCTTGCGCAGGAAGGCGTCGATCAGGTCGATGAAGCTCGCGGGTGTTTCGAAGATTCCGAAGTGCGACGCGCCCTCAACCAAAATGAGTTCGCCTCGTGCGGCTTCCGCGATGCGACGCGTCACCGCGGCAGGCAGACTCGCGTCGGCCGCACATGCGACGGCGAGTGTCGGCACATTGATGACAGAAAGTCCCTCGATCGTCTCCACCGCGGAGATCGCCTGCCAGTTTGCGCTCCAGCTGTACCAGTCCTGCTGGAGCAGCGCCGTTTCGCAGCGCGCGACCAACTGCGCAGGCGCGTGATCGCTGAACCACCTGCGCAGTGTCTCGGGGACCACCTCTGCCATCTTTCCGGCAATACCAGCGTTCCCCCGGGCGCGGATCGTGGTACGTGCATCGTCACGAAACGTCGCCGACGTGGCACAGGCAATGAGTGCGCGCACGGCCTGCGGCCTCTGGATGGCAGCATACTGCGCAACCATGCCGCCCATCGAAACGCCAAGGAACGATGCTGCCCCAATTCCCTGCGCATCTAGGACCTCCCAGATGCAACGCGCATGCTCCGCCAACGTGATGGACGACGTCAGGGGCTCGGATTCACCATGGCCCAGCATGTCTATGGTGATGATGGTTCGCACTGGCGACCACGCCGTCACAAAGGCGTCCCACCAAGAGCGGTCGATGCCGATCGGGTGCAGGAGGACGACGCACGGCCCTGCGCCCGACCTGTCGTAGGCGAGTTGCCCCCGTGAGGTCGAGCAAATCGTCACGTGCGGCGCCCCCAGGATTCAGCCCGGACCTTCGGACCCAGTGCCCTTCGCTGCTCGATCGTGTTGGCTTCCACCTGGTTGCTCACTGGTGATGATTGGAATGCATGACGCTCGTTGATACCCTCGGTGCTGAGCGCAAGAAGGCCATGACAGCCTCAGTCGCCGCTTCGC
Source organism: Variovorax sp. RA8 (assembly GCF_901827175.1). Lineage (NCBI taxonomy): Bacteria > Pseudomonadati > Pseudomonadota > Betaproteobacteria > Burkholderiales > Comamonadaceae > Variovorax > Variovorax sp. RA8. The sequence continues at coordinate 4,027,114 of NZ_LR594662.1, forward strand.
GGACTTCGAGCGTGGGCGAGAATGCCGGCACTATGGCACCCAGCACCTCGCTCCCCGTTTCCGCGCCGACACGGGCATCGACCACGATGTCGCATTGCGCATGCATTTCTGCCGGATCGACGAACACCTGGTTGCCATCCGGGTTTGTCGACTTGCCCTGCGGGGAAGTGCACAAGACAGTGACGCCCCAATTGCAGAGGCGCCCCGCGAATTCAAGCGACGTGCGGGGACTGGCAAGAATGCCAACCCGCTTTCCTTTCAGCATCGTCGCGGTGACGCGGCGCGGACGCGGTAGCTTCTCGCGCAGTAAACGTTCGGTCTCGCGCAGGTCGTAAAGACGCTCGAGCACAGCGAGGATGCTTGCTTCCGCCAGTCCGGAATGGAAGTGTGGCGGAGTGATGTCGACGACGTGTGCATGCGCGCGGAGCGGTGCCGTGATCGACACGACCTTGCGAGCATCCGGAGGAATGTCCCATCGCTCGCCATGCTCTGTGCCGCAGGTCACGAGAAGATCGCATTCACCATCAGGCGCGTCAAGCAACACGCCGCGAAAGCCTGCCACCTCGTGCAGAAGGCGTTCGACATCGAGCCACCTCCGGGCGCACTTCGTCACCTTGCAGGTAACCGGAGAGGTGACCGCATACGCCTGCGACAACGGTTTCATTTACCCATGTGCCAACTGCAAGGCACCCGACGCCACGATCAAATCCACGTCTCGTTCCGCTTTTCCCAGCCAGGATGCCAGCACTTGGTGGGCGCCTTCGCCGAGCCTCGGCGGATATCGCGGAACCAGCGGCGACTCACCTTGCAGCTTGATCGGGTTTCCGACGACTTCGACGGAGCGCCCGTCGAGGTCCTCGAGTTGCATGACCATGCCGCGGCCTGCTTCGCGCGCATCCGCCAATGCTTCAGGGACCTTCTTGATGAGCGCCACCGGGACGCCCTGACTCTGTAGCGGCTCGATCCAGTCCGCGGCTGGCTTGGTGCGAAATGCGGCTTCAAGGATCGGCCATAGCTCGTTGCGATGAGCCAGGCGGCTGTGCGCATTGCAAAAGCGGGCATCGTCGGCCAGTTCCGCGCACCCAAGCGCGGAGCACATCCCCCGCCACATGCGCTCAGTATTGGCGGTCACGACCAATTCGCGTCCGTCCTCGCCGACGAATGACCGGTAGGTGGGAATCGAGTCATGCTTGGCGCCTTGCGGTTGTGGCGTGATCCCGGCCACCAAGGCATACGTGCTCTGGTAGGAAAGCATCGCTAACTGGCAGTCCAGCATGGAAATGTCGATCGCGCGTCCTTTCCCGGTCCGCTCGCGGTCAGCCAGCGCTGCATTGATCGCGATGGAGGCGTACATGCCCGCCACGATGTCTCCGGCAGGAATGCCGAGTCTCACCGACGGACGGCCGGCCTCCCCCGTCAAGCTCATAACGCCCGATAGTGCCTGAACGATCATGTCGTACGCTGGGTGATCCTTCCACGGGCCGGTCTGCCCGAATCCGCTTATCGAAGCCCAGATCAAGCGAGGGTGGTGCGCTCTCAGCCCCCGGCTATCCAGGCCCATGCGCGCGGCGACACCTGGGCGGTAATTCTCAACCACCACGTCGCAGACCGCGATCATCTCTTTCAGCAGCGCGACACCGTGTGGCGACTTCAAGTCCAATGCAATGCTGCGTTTGCTCCTGTTGATCCCCAGAAAATACGCGCTGTCCCCTTCTACGAAATAAGGTGGAATCGTGCGGCTGGAATCCCCCCCATTGGGTGGCTCGATCTTGACCACTTCGGCGCCCATGTCCGCCAAGACCTGGGTGGCAAACGGACCGGACAGGAAAGTTGTCAGGTCCAAGACCCTGTAGCCGGCCAATGGGGCACCCGGCGTGCCGATAGGGAAAGTCATGGTCTGCCTGTTGCTATGTCAGTGGCTGGCTAGCGCGTCAGGATCGTCACGGCGCACGCGCCATGTTCGAAACCGGAGATGCCGCCTCCCGTGGCGTGGCACAAGCCGATGCGTGCACCTTCGACCTGATGCGCGCCGTTGCGTCCTTGGAGCTGGCGCGAGATTTCGACGATTTGGGCAACCCCGGTTGCCGCGATGGGGTGCCCACGCGCCATCAGGCCGCCCGAAGGGTTGATGACATGCTTGCCGCCCAACTCCGTCTGGCCACTGCGAAGCAAAGCGACCGCCTCGCCGGTCCGGGCGAAGCCGAAGGCCTCGTAGTACATGAGTTCGGCGATTGAGAAGGAGTCGTGGATTTCCGCGACGTCTATGTCTTCGGGTCCGATGCCGGCCGCTTCGTAGGCTTCCGCGGCCGATTTGGTGGACACGTGCGACTTCACCATCGAGATGGGTCCAGGGTCAAAGTGCCCGGAGTGCAGCACGGTCGAGGCGACCTTGATCGGCATCGTGCAGCTCGAACGCTTGACCCAATCCTCAGACGCGATGACCACAGCAGCCGCGCCGTCACCCGTCGGACAGCAGTGCGCCAGCCGCAGCGGGTCGGCCACAATGCGCGAACTTTCCGCTTCTTCGAGCGTGATCGGCGTCGTGAGTTGCGCCAAGGGATTGCGGGCACCATTGGCGCGAGCCTTTACGGCGACGCGCGACAGGTCAGTCCGGCTGATGCCGTGCTCATGGATGTATCGCTGCGCGCGCATCGCATAGACACCGGGCATCGTGAGCCCGTGCGCGGCGTCCCAATCGTCCGGCGACAGGGGCAGCGGGCCGCGCCCGAGCTTGCTGAGCATGTCCACGCCCACCACGAGCGCGACGTCGGCCATTCCCGCTTGGATGCGCGCGATCGCTTCACCGAGGGCTGTGGACCCGCTTGAGCACGCGTTTTCGATGTTGATGATGGGCAGGCCCGTCAGCCCGATCTTGCCGAGGATTTGCTGGCCGGTGAGCATTCCGCCGAGCACGCAAGCGGAGTACGCAACATCGATGTCGTCCTTGCGAAATCCCGACTCGAGGATTGCGGCGCGGGCGGCCGGCCAGGCGAACTCGCGGTGACTCAGTTCGGGGAAGCGACCGAAGGGGACCATGCCGGTCCCGACGACATATGTATTGCGCGTGCTCATTGGCCACCCTCCGCGACGAAGAGGTAGTCGATCTCGGCCGCTGTCGCCTCCGCCGTCGGCGCTTTGCCGGGGACGACGGAGACGACCATGTCGCACCTGGGCGGCGCTTCCGGCGTGAAGCCGGTCAAGTGACCGAACACGCGGACCTTCTCGGGGAAGTCCACGTAGCCACCGTATGTCTCCGCCTTGCCGTGCCGAATGGTCGTAAAACTGTACAAGGTGCCGGCTGCGGAGAGGCGCAGCGGCTCGACGTCCAGCGCCATGCAACCCGGACACACCGTCGTAGGCGGGAACGTGTTGAATCCGCACGAGCGGCACCGCGTACCAAGCAGCCGGACCGCGTCCTCGCGGATTTGCTCCAAGTACGGCAAGACAGTTAGTTGGGTGCGTGGGACGCCATCGGATCGGGCTGACATAGTCGCTGCGCCTATTTTCGTTTAACGGAATTAATATCCACTCAACGAGTATAATGGCGCATTGGAAAGTGGACATGAGCACAATCCCACCCGGCCTGTCCCACGTGACGGGATGGACCCGGCGCGTCTCGGCGCCCGCTCTCCTGAACATGGCCGCCCACATGGAACATTCTTCGAGCGCCGTTCTGCGCGGTGTGCACGTCCTGCTTTGCTTGGCTGAAGCGGGCCGCCCGCTCTCGGTAAAGCAGGTGGCGAACGCGCTGCAGCTGCCGACCAGCACGGCGCATCGCATCCTGGTGCTATTGACGAGCGCGCAGTACGTGACCCAAGATGCGGACGACAGTCGCTATCGAATAGGGCCGGGTTTTCTGCGGCCTGCCAGCACCCTGTTGTTGCTTGGCCCCTTTTACGAAGCTATCGAGCGCGTTCAGCGCGAGCTTGTCGAGCGCAGCGGTGAGTCTGCTTTCTATGGCGCGTACTTATCCGAGACCCGACGTCTGCGTTTCATCGCGTCACTGCAATCGCATCACGCAATCCACTACGTAACTCGTACAGACCTCGACTATTCGCTGCTGCGGGGCGCTTCAGGTTGGGCGGTGGCTTCTGTCCTCCCCGAAACGACCGTGCGGGCCGTTTACCTGCGCGAATGCACCGAAGATCAAGATCAAACGCGCCTGCCGGACTGGGCCAACTTGCTCCGTTCCCTGGCGTCAGTTCGCCGACAAGGCTATGCGGTGAGCGAAAGCCAGCGCGCCGAGGGCGCGCACGCGATCGCCGCCCCAGTCTTCGCCGCCAAATCGAATGTCGTCATCGGCTGCGTCGGCGTGTCGATGCCCGCTGCCCGCTGGCGACCTGAACTTACCGCGAAGCATATCGATTTGGTGCGACTCGCGGCCGCCGACCTGTCAGTTGCGGCGGTGTCCTCATTCTCCGGCACCGATGTGGCGATCTGGAAATGAACTCGTTCCCCGAGAGCGCGAAGAGCTGCTCCGCACGGTTCACTTCACCGCGGATTCGGGCTTGCCGGAGAAGAACGAGGCGCACCCAGTGCAGACGACAACTGCTGGGCAGATTTCTTGGCTGCGGCAGCCAATGGCTCAAGTCTGGTCATGTCGAAGCGCGGCTCGGGAATGACAAACCCCAGCGCACCGTAGATCGAGTTGTTCTGGTCGAATACGGGAGCCATCACACTTACCGCCTCGGGAACGCGTTGTCCCCTCGTAAACCCATAACCCAGTTCGCGAATCGTGCTGAGGGCTAGCTTCAATTCCTCGCGCTTGGGTGGTTCTCTGGAAGGAGACCACTTGGACTCGGCGGCCAGGGCTTCATCCATCTTTTCCTCGGGCAAATGAGCGAGCACCGTTCGACCGCTCGCGCCCCAGACCAGCGAAAGTGGCTTGTGCATATGCCAGCGAAAGCCCAAAGGGTGCGAAGACTCGACGCTTGCGTCGAACATGATCGCGAGTTGCGCCGGCAGGAATTGGGCGAAATGGCAAGTCTCGTCGATTTCCGCCACGGTCTCGACAAGGATCGCGTGGATCACCTTCGAGAGCGACGTATTCGCCTTTACGAGGGAGCCGATGCGGTACAACTCGGTGCCGATGCGATAGCCCCGACGCCCTCCTTCCTGGGCGATCAAGCCTTCGCGGGCCATCAGGTCGAGCAGGCGATAAACGGTGGGAACGGGCAACCCTGCCGAAGTCGCAATGTCCTTCAGAGAAAAAACGTCTCGTTGTTCCGCTGCGAGCCTAAGCAGCAACGCGATGCGCGCAACCGTCCCCGTGTCGCTCGTGGACTGGGCCGCGCCTCCCGACTCCGTTGATGTGCTTCGTCGCATGCGGGAATTATGCCCGGCAGGTGCTGGCGTTCCGCGCCAAAACGCAGTCGTCACTCGTCGTAGCCCGGAGAAACGCGGTCCAACAGCCGGATACATGCGGCCCAGTCCTTGCTGCCTGACTTCGCGGGGTCGATGCCCTCGTATTGGACAGCCGCATACTCGCAGACCTCGGGCTCGATCGTCGTGACGGGCCTACCTCCCGCCAATGCGGCGACCTGTGCGCGACATGCCATCTCGAGGAAGTGATGGTCCACGAACGTCTGAGGAACGCTGTGCCCGCACACGAGCGCGCCGTGGTTGCGCAGGATTGCGTACCTGCAATGGCCCAGGTCCCGCAGGAGCGGTTCGCGTTGCTCCAGGTTGAATTCGAAGCCGCCGAATCTGTGATACGCGACCCGTTTGTAGAACGCCATCGCGTGCTGGCTCAGCATCATCAGCCCTTCCTCCTGCGCGGACACCGCCGTATTCGCGGTCGTGTGCGTGTGGAAGATCACGTTCACATCCGGCCGCGCCGACAGGATACCCGCGTGTATCACGAAGGCGCCGCCGCGGCTAGGCGCACTGTCCTGGAATGGCTGCCCGTCGAAGTCGAACTTCTGCAGCGTCGAGGCCGTGACCTCGTCGAACATGAATGTCGTTGGCTTGACCAGATACTGGTTCGGCGCGTCTGGCACGCGCGCGGACAGGTGGTTGTACGTGAGGTCGTTGACCCCGAAATGCGCGAGCAGCCGGTAGGCGGCCGCGAGTTGCACTCGGACGTTCCACTCGGCCTCGGAGACACGCTGGCGTGTCGTTTTAAGACTTGCGTTCATGATTTTCTTTCGACAGGTGGATGGTCGATCAGCGTCCGATGCCGCGCACGGCGGCTGCGTCGGACTGGATCGTGGCCATGGACGCGCCTTCCGCGTTACTCTTCGCCGCGTGACAGCGGCGGGTTGGCATAGCCTGTGGCGACGTGTGCGTCGATGAAGTAGGGTCGTCCTGCCGCGACAATTGCCAGTGCCCGACGCAGCTCTTCTTCAAGCGCTTGCGAACTCGCGACCGGTTCGCCGGCTTCGACACCCTGGGCACGCGCGAGTGCGCACAGGTCCACTGCGGGGTCGTCGATGCGCTGTCCGATCCACCGGTTCTTCGGCTCGCGTCCACGCGCCTTCGCTACGGCTTCCTGGTGGATCTCGTCGTTGAAGTTCGAACGGTTGTTCGATACCAGGAAGAGCGCAGGAATACGATAGTGGGCCGCGGTCCACAAGGCCGTCGCGCCTTGGATGAAATCGCCGTCGCCCAGCACGCCGATAACGATGCGCCCGCTATCGCGCAAGGCCAGCGCCGCACCCACGGTGAGCCCCGGTCCAGCCGCCAGGCCGCCGCCGCCGTCATGCCCGAGGAAATCGAGCGGGTCCTGAAAGTGATACACGTCGCCGGCCCAGCCGATGGTGACATGGGCCAGCGTGATCTTCTGGCTGCCACGCACCTTGGCGAGCGCCACTTCGACGTCGCGCGGCTGCAACTCCTTCTGCGCACCTACGCTGTATTCGGCGGGCTTGTGCTGGTTGAAGCTGCTGCCGTTCCAACGTTGACCAGGGCGGATTTTCTCCTGGAGGTATGCGAGCAACTGCGACACGAACGTGTCCCCATCGGCCAGGATCGGCACGTCGACCGGTGGCACGCTGAAGTGGTCCATGCTCCAGCCGTTCTGCATGTAGTTCTCGAGCGATACATGAACGACCTGCGACTTGCACGCCGCGGTGTCGCGCGAAATCTGCTGAAGCGTCCCGTTCAGCTCTGGCCACTCGAGGCTCACGAGCACGTCGGCGCTTGCCACCACGGACTTCACATGCGGCGACATCCACTGGATCGGCGCAGATGCATTGAGCGGATGGTCAGTCGGGAAGATCGCGCGTTCGCGGACGGATGTGAGTACGCGCGCGCCGAGCAGTTCGGCCAACTGCACGCGCTTGCCCCAGGCATCCTGCGTGCGATTGCCTCGACCGAACAACAGCACGGGCTGGCGGCTTTCGAGCAACAGCGCGGCAACGCGCTCGACTTGCGCCTGGCTTGCAGCGGGCGGAGGCGGCGCCGCAAATCGCGAGAGCTCGGGGATACGCACGGGCATCGCGAGCTTCTCTTCCTGAAGGCCTGCATCCAGGCACATGTACGTGGGGCCGTGCGGCAGCGTCATGCTCGTCTGCCCGGCGCGGATCATCCCTTCCACGATGGAATCCGCCGAGCGGGGCTCATCGTCCCATTTCGTGAAGTGCCGCAGCAGCGCGCCCTGGTCCTTCGTCGTGTGGATCCAGTCGATCCAGGGCCGACGTTTCTCCACTGCGACGGGCCCCGTGGCACCGAGCACCAGCATGGGCACGCGGTCGCACCAAGCATTGAAAATGCCCATGAGCCCGTGCATCAGTCCGACGTTACTGTGCAGGGCACAGGCCATCATCTTGTCCGTCGCCTTAGCGTAACCATGCGCGATCGAGACTGCGTGATCTTCATTGAGGCACAACAGCATCTGCGGATTGCGGTTGCCCAAATAGTTCACGAGGCTGTCATGCAGCCCCCGGTAACTTGCTCCCGGGTTCAGGGCGATGTACTCGATGCCCAGCCTCTTGAGCATTTCAGCGGCCACATCGCTCGCAAACGCGAGTGGCGGCCGACTCCCTTCCGGGACTTCGATTGCTTCGTGGTTCACGGATAGCGCACCCACTCAAAGGCCGATCGTGAACGGATCACGCGGCTTGCCGCTCGTCTCGATCCACACCGTCTTCGTTTCCTGGTACTCGGAGAGTCCCTCCGGGCCGTTCTCGCGGCCGATGCCGCTCTGCCCATAGCCGCCGAAAGGAGCATAAGGGGCCAGCGTGCGGTACGAATTGATCCACACCGAACCCGCGCGGATGCGGCCGGAAACGCGGTGCGCTCTTTGCACGTTCTGCGTCCAGACGCCCGCCGCGAGTCCGTAGCGCGTATCGTTCGCCAGCTTCACTGCTTCTTCCTCGGTCTCGAACTCGACGACCGCCAGCACGGGGCCGAATACTTCGTCCTGGAAAATTCTCATGGCAGGCGTGACGTTGTCGAGGATTGTCGGTTCGATGAAATACCCGCCGATCTCCGCGGCCCGCGCACCGCAGACCACGCGTGCGCCCTCTTCACGAGCCGTCGTCACCATCGACAGTACCTTGTCGAACTGAGGCTTGGTGGCGGCCGGGCCCATTTCGGTGTCCGCCAGCATAGGGTCGCCAAGCTTGATTGTCTTGACTCGATCGAGGATCCGGTCGATCAACGCCTGTTTGACACCCTTTTGCACAATCAAACGCGAGCCCGCCATGCAAGACTGGCCGGTGGCCGCGAAGATGCCGGAAATGATGCCGTTCGCGGTGAGGGCCAGGTCACAGTCATCGAACACGACCTGAGGCGACTTGCCTCCCAGCTCGAGGCCGACCCGGGTGAGATTCTTCGCGGCGGCCTGCGCAATCATCTTGCCGACGCCGTCCGACCCGGTGAACGCGACCTTGTCGATGCGGGGATCAGAGGACAGCAGCTTGCCGACTTCAGGCCCGCCGGAGAGCACGTTGAACACGCCTCTGGGAAAGCCAGCCTCCTCGACGAGCTCGGCGAAGGCCAAGCTCGATACCGGCGTGTGCTCCGATGGCTTGACGACAAAGGTGCACCCGGCTGCGAGGGCCGGGGCAAGTTTCCAGTTCATGAGAAAGGCAGGCGAATTCCACGGCGTGATCGCCGCCACCACACCCATGGGTTCCTTCCGCGTCATCGCAATGAAGTTGGGCTTGTCGCTCGGCAGGACGCGGCCCTGCTCGGAAATGGCAAGGCCCGCGTAGTAGTGAAACCATTCGGGCATGTAGCGCCATTGGGCCAGCATCTCGCGGTAGAGCTTTCCATTGTCGGTCGACTCGATGCGGGCGAGATCCTCGGCATTCCTCGCAATGAGGTCGGCCAACCGCCGCATGAGACGCGCCCTGTATTGCGCGGTCGTCTCGCGCCACTCGCCTTCGTCGAACGCACGGCGTGCCGCTAGCACTGCGGCCTCGACATCCGCCTGCGTCGCATTGGGAACCCTTGCCCACACGTTGCCCGTGTACGGGTTGGAGCTATCCAGAGTGCCGCGGTCCGACGCGTCGACCCACTGACCATCGATGAACATCTTCATCGCCCGAATTTCGCCAGATTTTCCAAGATTCATGATTTGCTCCTTCGCGACGCGCATTCCCGGCCGCTCGATTGCTTGAGTACTTGTGGATGAGAGAATCAGGCCGGCTCGATGCCGATGCGCTTGAAGAGCGCTTTTGCCTGCGCACGCTCGCGGGCCATCCGCTCACTGGCCTCCTTGCCTGTGAGGACAAGAGACACGTTGTGCCTCTCCTCCACCGAGGTGATGTAGTCCTTCGAGGTGAGCACAGCCCGAAGGTCCGCGCCTACCTTCTCCTTCAAGCTGTCGGGCATCGTCCCTGGGGCCATGAAGCAGTACCAGGCAACCGCTTCCATCGTCGGGTACCCAAGTTCGGCCGTCGCAGGCACGTTCGGCATGAATGGAAAACGCGTCTTCGACACCGCCGCAAGCGGCTTGATGCGCCCACCTTGTAGCAGCGCCAACGCACTGGACGGCGTACAGGCCATGAGCGCGACGCGGCCCGCTGCCACGTCCTGCAATGCCGGCAAGGTGCCGCTGTATGCGATCTGGTTCAGCTTTAGACCCAGCTGCTCCTGCCAACGCTCCCAGATCTGATGGTGTGGGCCGCCGATCCCGTTCGTCGCGTAGTCCACCGAACCCGGATTGGACTTCGCACGTGTGAAGAGCTGCTGAATGGAAGGCGAGTCAGGTGGGCCGACGATGACGTAGGGAGAGGCGCCGACGGAACCCAGGGGCACGATGTCCGTCACCGGGTCGTAAGACAACTTGGCCTTCAGCAAGGGCGCGGAGATCAGTGCGCCATCATCGGCAATCAGAAACGAGTGCCCATCACCCGGCGATTTGGAGAGCATCTCGATGCCTATGGCACCCGAGGCTCCCGCCCGGTTCTCCACGATGACCGACTGCTTCCACATGGCCCCCAGCTCCTTGGCGATCTGCCTGGCCATCAGGTCGGGCACGCCACCAGGCGTGTAGGGCACGATGATTCGCACGCTCTTGGTGGGTTGGAATTGCTGCGCCAAGGCCGACCTCATTAGCAAGGGACTGGCGATCGCGATTGCGAGAGCGCCAGCGGCGCTCCGACGGGTAAGTGGCATGGTGCTGCTCCTGGATGGGTAAGTCATGAATCAAGTGAGACCAAGACGTTTCCGTTCTCGATCCTTATCGGGAACACCCGGATGGATTTGATGCACGGCAGCGCGACGGGCGCCCCGGTGCGGATGTCAAAGCTGCCATGATGCAGCGGGCATTCGATTTCGTAGCCGTCCAGTTCACCGTCGGACAGCGATGTGCTGCCGTGCGAGCAGCGGTCGTCGGTGGCGAAGTATTCGCCTTCGACGCGGTACACGGCGATTTCTTCGCCGCGGACCGAACACCAGCGCGCCTGGCCATCCTGCAAATCGGACGCGGCGCATGCGATCTCGAACATGTTTAGAACCCTCTCATTGAAAGCGGTCAAAGTGCAGCCGCTCCGGCGGCAATGCATGCCCCGTCACCAGCATCTCTTCCAGCGCGGACATCAGCACCGGCGCACCTGCTGCGTAGAAGCGGTATCGAGGAAACTCGGCTCCGAGCCGGAGCTTCAGGAGTTCTGGCAGGAGACAACGTTCGCCGGTCCAGTGCGAGTCTTCGGCCGGGTGAGGCGACGAAATGGCCGCATGTACGCGAAGACGGGTGCCAAACCCAGCAAGCGCCTCGATTTCGCGAATGCATGCCATGTCCTCCGGACGGCGGCCACCGTAGAAGAACTCCACCGAGCGGCCGGCCGCATCTGCGGCGCGTGCGATCGATAGCATCGGGGCGAGCCCCGATCCCCCAGCGACGCAGACAAGATCTTCCCTCTCAGCTTCCCTGAAGAACGCCATGCCATAGGGCCCGTCGAGCTCGAATGGGGCACCGAGTTCCGAATCCACGATTGCTTCGCTGGACTTCCCGCCCGGTACGCGTCGCACGATGAACTCCCAGTCGCCTGAATCGTTCGGCAGGTTGGACATGGAATAGCAGCGGGCGGGAACGCCCGGTGCGCGCACGATTGCGTATTGCCCGGGAAGAAACTCCGCCGGCCCGTCCGAATGGAAGACAAGCATGCACATGTCGTGCGTCACCCAGCGCTTGGCACTCAGGATCGCGTTGAACTTCTGCGGCCTCTGCCCGGCAAGCACTTTCTCGTCTGGCATCACACGGATCACGGCGTCCGAGGTCGCACACGTCTGGCAACCGAGGTACCGACCCTTGCGGCGGTCTCGGTCCGTCCATGCGGGCGCCTCCAGCCAGGCGACCTCCACGGTGCCGCTCAGCAGCTCGAACCGACAGCAACCGCAGCTTCCCGAGTTGCATTCGTACGGAAAGGCAACCCCGGCACGCAGGGCGGCCCGCATCACGCGGTCCCCCAATGACTGCCTGAAGCTCGGCCCGCCATCGATTTCGACGCAAACGGATTTCATCAGAAGCAATAGACGTCGACGACGGCAGGGAAGAAGTCATTCTTCACGACGATCTTCTTCCTGCTGATCTTCCAGGCGCCTTCGTTGCGCAGGGAATATTCGCTGGTGCCGAAGAAAGTGAATTGCTCCTTATGCCTCGGATCGAACACCTGCGTGACCCAAGTTGCGCGCAGCTGCAGCTTCGACTCCGTGGCGACGCCGATTGACGTCACGGAGCCAAGGATGTGTGCGGTGCGACGCATCGGCGACGAGGCGGGCGATTTGCCGGAGCGAATCCGCACTATTCGGTCTTCGAGGCCGGCCCGTGACGCGTAGTAGATGTGAGACAGCTGCGACTGCGGATCGTTCGTCAGCTCGTCCTCGGTGCGCCAAGTCGGCGCCCAGAACTCACAGTCCGTGGTGAACAGCGCGAGCCAGTCGTCCCAGCGATGATCATCCAGGAACATGCCTTCGTTCTGCAGCACTTGGATAGCTGCTTCGTTGAGAGTCGTCACACCTGTTCCTCCTTCGATTGGCCGCTGCCCAAAGCCGGTCGCATCAACTTGACCCACTGGCGGTAGGTCGGGTGGAAGCACGTCTCGTTTTGGATGGCCCAGGGGCCCTCCACGCTGTACTTGGGATTGGCTCCTAGCGCCTTCGCGGATTCGCTCGGGCCGACGATCGTCGCGCCCATGCCGCGCTGATAGCCCTGCATCCAGCCGCCCCGGCCTGAGGCGAAGCCGACCTGGCAGTCCTCGTACACAGTGGTGTCGTCGGGCGTAGCGAAGCCGCTGACGTTGAAGAAATCTTCGAACTGCCGCAGGCGGAACGCACGCACTTCCGGCTCTTCGCCGATGGGCGCCATGCAAAACACGCGCATCTCCGTCCTGTTGTGCGCGAGCGGGCGAAATGTGCGCAGCAGAAGCGATGTCGCATCAGCGATCTGCATGTTGGGGAACACGGTGATGTTGCGCAGTTTCAGCATCCACTGCGCCGGAGTCTCGCCAAGACGGCCGCGCACTTCCTCCAGGCGCGAGTACACGGGCCGCCGCTCCGGCTGCGGCTGGTTCAACCAGACCATCGTGTGGCCGTTCTCGAAGCCGAACATCCCGCCGGTCTGCGTCAGCCGCTTCGACCAGTCGAACATCTTCGCTTCGACATTGCCCGCGTTCTCGTTCTCCCGGCGCTGGACGACTTCCATGAAGCTCGGATGTGTGGACGTGAGGTGGTAGAAGTCCGTCCCGTTGTCCATCTGGAGCTTCCAGTTCGCATTGAACGTGTACGTGATTCGGCCGGGTACGAATTCCATTCCCTGCGGGCTCTGTTCCATCGCGAAGTCCAGGAACGTTCGCAACTCCCCCAGGTACTCCGACAGGGGACCCACGTCGGGCGACAGGCATCCGAAGATCAGCCCCTTGTAGGATTCCATCCGCGCGACCGGGATCAGGTTGTGGTCTTCGCTCTCGAAGCGCGGGGGATAGCAGCCTCCCTGGGCGTCCTTGATATCGATCGACTTGCCGTTGGTTCCGTAGGCCCAGCCGTGGTAGTTGCAAACGACGAACTTCGTGTTGCCGCTCTCCTTGCGGCACAACACCGCACCCTTGTGCCTGCAGATGTTCAGAAAGGCGCCAATGCGGCCCTTTCCGTCCCGCATGACCAGGATTGGGCTCGTTCCGATATAGGTCGTGATGTAGTCGTTGGGCTTGGGGAGCTGGCTCTCGAGCGCGAGAAAACACCATGTCTTCCCGAAGATCTCCTTCTGCTCCAGCTCGAAGATCGCGGGGTCCGCAAAGATGTCCGAGTGGACCTGGAACACGCCGTCTTCTGGACGGTCGTCGACGTATGCCTCGACGGGCTTCAATGGATTCATGTTGGTCTCTGTGAAATTGATCAGCCGTTCTTGTGCTGGTCGGCGCGGATGTCGGACATCGCCCCACTCAGCAGGCTTGCCGCGAGTTCGGCGTTGGTCTGATGGTCCGGCGCACCCGCAGCCCGCAGGTAGCGCTTGACAGTCTTGAGGGCAACCGGGTGCCTCGCGACGAGATGCCTGACGACGGCGTCGACGCGGGCGCCAAGGTTCTCCGCGTCCACAACCTCGCCGGCCAGGCCCGCCGCAACGGCACCGCGGCCGTCGATCGTTGCTGCACCGAGCACCAGGCTTGCCGCTGTCTTGAGATGCATGCTCGGCAAGACGGCAGAGAGCGCCAAGGTAGGCGGAAGATCCTTGTGCATCTCCGGAAGCGAGAACTTCGCGGTCGACGCCACCACCGCGAGGTCGCACGCTGCGATCAAGGCGCACCCCAAGCCGTGCGCGTCGCCTTGCACTTGCGCGACGGACACGACGTCCGCACTGTGCAGTGCTCGATAGAGATCGAGAATCGGGTCCACCAGTCCTCGGCGCGTGGATTCAGGGTGTTGTCCACGGGGGGCTCCAGGTTCGACCGCGCGGCCGGCGCAGAAAGTCTCACCTTCGGCGCAGAGCCTCAGAACTTTCACGTTGGGTGCTGCCCGCGCGAGGTCGACGATCCATTGGCTCGCTGCCACGATGTCATCGAGCCGGAGCGCATTCCCGGTCTCCGGGCGGCACAAGGTCATGCGCGCCTCGCCTGAGGAGATTTCGAAGCGGATTCCGCTGGTCATGATTGCCCTCCTGCGCGCCTTCCGGCGTACGCTTGCGCGTCGCGCAGCTGGCTCCACACCTGCTCGGGAACGAGCGGCGAATGCGTGAACGAGACGCCATATTCCTGGAGCGCGTTCTCCATCGCGCTGATGATCGCAGCCGCTGCCGGGATCGTCCCGCCCTCGCCGGCGCCTTTGACACCCAGTGGGTTCAGCGGCGAGGGAGATTCCAGGTGAATCGCCTGCACGCGCGGCACGTCCGTCGCCATCGGAAGCAGGTACTCGCCGAAGTTGGTTGTGATCGGCTGGCCCTGCTCGTCGTATTGCATCCATTCCAAAGTGGCGTTGCCGATACCGTGGGCGACTGCGCCCTGGATCTGGCCGTCCACGATCATGGGATTGATCAGGTTTCCGCAGTCGTGCGCCATGACGTAGTTGAGGATCCGGATCTGACCGATGTCGACATCCACTTCCAATTCGACAACGGCCGTACCGTTGCAGAATGTGCTTTGGGTAGGCGAGAAATACTGCGTGTCCTCCAGGCCCGCCTTCATGCCTTCAGGCAGCGAGAAGCCGGGCATGCCCTGCGAAAAGCGCGCAAGCTCCGCCAGGCCCATGCTCTTCGCCGGCTCGCCGATGTGCGTGACGCGCGAGTTGCTCAGCTCGAGCAGCTCGGGGTCGCACGACATCAGGAAGGCGGCGAGCTTCAAGATTCGGACTCGAACGTTCTGCGAAGCCAGATAGACGGAATTGCCTGCCGTCACGGTGATGCGGCTCGCGAACGTCCCGATGCCCATCGAGACCGCGCTCGTGTCCGCCGTCACCACATCGATCAGGTCGAGAGGCACACCGAGCTGGTCTGCACAAATCTGTGCAAAGGTCGTCTTGTGGCCCTGGCCCTGCGGCGATGCGCCGGTGAGCACGGAGATTCGGCCGTTCTGCTGGATCCGAACGGTCGCCCCTTCGAATGGCCCGAGGCCAGTGCCTTCGACATAGTTGGCCAATCCGATGCCGATGAATCGGCCCTCGGCGCGTGCCTTTCTCTGGCGCACAGTGAAGCCTGCGTAGTCCGCGCGCTCCAGAGCGGCAGCCTGCGTTTGCGGATAGTCCCCGCTGTCGTACCGCATGGGTTTCCCGTCGCGGTAGATGAAGCCCACCTCGTAGGGCATCTGCTTGGGCTGGATGAAATTGCGCTTCCTGAGTTCAGCCCGATCGATGCCGAGACGATGCGCCCCGCGGTCGAGAATGCGCTCCATGGCAAAGACCGCCTGGGGCCGGCCTGCCCCGCGCACCGGGCTCGTTGGTCCCTTGTTGGTGAACACCACCTGGAGGTCCACCGACATCGCCGGAATGACGTAGGGGCCCGGCGTCGTCGTCACCGAGATCCAAGGCATGATGATTCCCCATGGCAACCACGCGCCGTTGTCGTGCACCATCTCGAGCCGCACCCCGCGGATGCACCCATCGTTCTCGAACGCGACTTCGATGGTCCACCACTGGTCCCGCTCCTGCGTCGCAGTCAGGAAGTGCTCCCGTCGGTCTTCGATCCACTTCACCGGACGCCCGAGAGCACAGGCCGCGACGCACACCATTGCCTCTTCGGGATAGAACATCGCCTTGGGCCCGAAGCCGCCGCCTACGTCAAGCATGATCACGCGCAGCTTTTCGGGGTCCCACGCCAGAAGCTCGATCAGGCTTTTCTTTTCGAGGTGCGGAGCCTGTCCGGACGACCATACCGTGAGTTCACCCGTTGAAGGATGGAGCTCGGCGAGGTAGCCGCGCGTCTCCATCGGGTGCGCGGAGCCGCGGTTCTGCCAGAAGGTCTCCTTCACGCGAACGCACTGTCCCTCGAATGCGGCTGCCACGTCGCCGAAACCCATCGTTACGTGGGCCGCCAGGTTGTCTGGCGCACCCAGGTGCGCCGTCGGTGAACCCGGCTTCAGGGATTCGAGGGCGTTCGATGCCACCGGCAGCTCCTCGTACTCGACGACGATGCGATCACAGGCGTCCTCGGCAAGGTAGCGGTTTTGCGCCACGACGAAAGCCACGGGATCGCCAACCGCGCACACTTCCCCACAAGCTAGTACACGCTGCGCTCGTAGCTGCCGGATCGCGGGATTCGGCACGAGGATGGGCATTGGCTCCCTGGCGGCTGGCGGGAGGTCGGCCTCGGTCCAGACCATGAACACTCCTTCCATCGCACTTGCCTGGCTCGTGTCAATGGCGACGATGCGTGCATGCGCGTGCGGGCTCCTCAGCACTGCCATGTGCAGAACGCCGGGAATCTTCAGGTCGTCGACGAACGAGCCCTTGCCCTGGAGGAGCTTGCTGTCCTCGGTGCGTCGCACCGGGCGCCCGATGTAGGCGTGTTCGGTATTCTCTCTCGCGGCGTGGTTCACTTCGTCTCCTCGCGTGAGACGGCCATGCCAATTTCCCTGTAGCGTTTTGCGGCCAGGAGCGCTGCGTCCACGATCGATTGGTAACCGGTGCAACGACACAGGTTTCCAGTCAATGCGTCCCTGATCTCCGCTTCCGTCGGGTCGGGGTTGTCGCGGATCAACTCAGTGAGCGTGGCCAGCATCCCCGGCGTGCAGAAGCCGCACTGCAGTGCATGGCATTCGTGGAAAGCCTGCTGCAGGATGGACAGGGTGCCGTCAGGGTTGGCGAGGCCCTCGACGGTGGTGATGGCGTGACCGTCCGCCTGCACCGCAAGAGTCAGGCAGGCTCGGGTCGTGCGACCGTCGAACAGGATGGTGCATGCGCCGCACACACCGTGCTCACAGCCGTAGTGCGTTCCGGTGAGGCCCACATCATGGCGAAGCAGGTCGCCCAGCGTGCGCCGCCCCTCCGTGTTGAGTTCGCGAGGCTTGCCGTTGATCTGGCAATGGATCGTGTGCATGCTCATGATGCAGACTCGCCATGCGACATGCGGCTGAAAGCCGTGCGCAGTGCTCTTGCGGCGAGCACGCCCGCAAGATGCTGGCGATAGTCGGACGACACATGCGCGTCCGCCATGGCTTCGACGGCACTCGCGACGGATGCAGCTTGCTCGACCAGCGCCTCGTCGGCGGCTTGACCCACCGCCGCCGTTTCGAGGTCGTGCAGTCGCACGGGCCCCGCCGCCACGCCACAAAGCGCCACGGCCACCCGGGAAACTCTTCGCCGGGCGTCGCAAGTCGCGAGTGCCGCGACGCCGACAATCGCGTAGTCGCCTTGGCGCCGCGCGAATTCAGTGAATGACCAGCCGTGGCCTCGAGGCCACAGGTCGCAATCGATGCGCGTGAGCACTTCGTCGCCTTCGAGGTTTGGGGTCATGTAGCCGAGGGGCCATTCGTCGATAGAAGCCGTGCGCGTGCCCTTCGGTCCCTGCACCTGCAGATTCGCTCCCTGCGCCGCGAGGAAACAGGGTTGCTCAGATGCCGGGTCCAGGTGGCACAAGCTTCCGCCTAGCGTTCCGCGGTTTCGGATTTGCGGATGGCTGACGAACGAGTACGCCTCGGGGATGAGGGGCGCTGAAGCACGTGCCAGCGGCGACCGCTGGATGTCTCGCTGCCGCGCCATCGCGCCGATCTGCAACGACGCCCCAGTCACGTGGATGCCCTGAAGTTCAACGACCGTGTTCAGGTCGATGACGTGCTCTGGTTGTGCGAAGCGGAAATTCATCATGGGTAGGAGCGTTTGCCCTCCGGCCAAGAGCTTCGCGTTCTCGAGCGTGGAGGCGAGATGAATCGCCTCCTCGACGGTACGAGGGGCGTGATATTGGAAATCGCACGGCTTCACGGCGCGGACCCATCGTTCGCGGCTCGAGAGGCACGCCCGAACAGCCTTCCAATCCACGCTTTCAGTGGAGCGACCATCGCCCGGAAGAACAGGGACCCCGCGTTCAAGGATTGATGCGGCGCCACGGCTGGAGCGTGGGATACAACCTCGCCAGTTGCGGGCTCGGCATGCGTAGGCAACGCTTGCTGCAAGTTGGTCGCGAACTGGTTCATCAGCTGGCGCGAGAGCGCCTCAATCATTCCGGCGCCGCGGCCGAATTGCGCAACGCTGCCCGACAGATCGACGATCGACACTACGGTTGCAACGGTGCGCCCGGCGTCGCTGGACAGGTGAACGTCGACCGTTGCACTCGCCCCGCCGCGTCCTTTCTTGTCGGAGCCCTGCGCCTTCACAAGGACGTGTTTCGTTTCGACGTCGTCCTCTGCGATCTGGAATCGGCCCTCGAAGGTGAACGCCATCGGGCCGAGCTTCACGACGAAATGCGCTTTCCACGAGCCGTCTTCGTTCTGCCCCAGCAGTTGGGTTCCCGGGAAACATGGCGCCGCCCGTTCCACGTCAGTGAGCAGGGTCCAAGCCGCATTGATGGGGGCATCGAGCGAAAAGGAAGAGCGGATCGTCAATGACATATCGGTCTCGTCAGCGTGCGGTTCAGTTGGCGCCCACGAGGCGGCCTGCTTGATGCGACTCCGTAGTCGGCGTCTTGTGGTTCATTAATTCTCATTGAATGGAAGTATTTATCGTTGAATGAACTTTATGCGCAACGTGGTCAGGTGGGCACCCGTGCAAACCCTTGCTCACGAGCTGTGCAGCCCTCCAATGCCGCTGACCGATTCGCGCGGCGCGTTGGCTTGTCATTGCTGCTGCCACACCGTCGCACGTCCCTTGGGAGATTCAATGGACGCGAGCTATCACGCCTCCGGAAGTAACCCGGCCGGCATTCCGTCTTGACAGGGAGGGTGCGGCGAGGTGGCAGGCCAGCCATCTGCTGTCGGCCACTTGCAGGCATCCATACCCCGGACGACGCCCAGCTTCAGTTTTTGGAAACAGTGTTTGAAGCAGCGCCTCGGCGTTCGCCTTGCTCTCGACGCGCTGCCGACTTGGCCTAGCTGATCGGATAGCGCATGGGCTTGATGACCCGCTGCCCTTTCTCCCACACCATGACCGCTGCATAGACGCCCGGGAAGATCCTTGCGTCTCGTTCGAGGATTTCGCAGCGCGCCAGGCCCGACAACTTTTCGTTGGCCGCCGCGATCTTGTTGGTGGCGATTCGCACGTCTTCGGCGGCTTTCTTTGTCACCTTCACCTGCAGCGAGCGCTCGCCATCCACCAGTCGCTTGCGCATGTTGACACTGCCGCGGATGCCGAACATGGCATCGGCTGTGCAACAGCCATCCTTTGAGAAGAAGAACGTTCCCTCAGTTGCTCCTGGTTGTGCGCGGCACACCCCGAGTGCGCAGCGTGCCAACCTTAGGATCGGACGAACGGCGCAAAGACAGCCGGCCCCAGGCCGCCGTCAATCGTTGCCGCAGAGGCGGCGCCGGCGTGGCGGGCACCGGCAGCAGCTCGGCCGCCTGCGCGGCCGGCAGCCGCGGCGCGAGCAGGCGAGCGACCTCGCGGTTGCCGAGGGTCTGCTGCAGCCGCAGCACCGTGCGCACGGGAAGCACGCGCCCGGACTGGAGGATGCGCTCCGCCTCCACAAGGGCCGAACCATGCGACGACGGGACGCGTGACGGTGTATCAGGCATGCAGGGCTCCCTTCTCTCGATCAGGCTGCTGCGCGTCGCGCAGGATCAGGTGGAAGACGCCGTGGCCGCCGGGCCGAAGCTCGCAGCACGGCTGCGCACGGGCGAGCTGCGTGATCAGGCCCGCCAGCGCCCGCGCTTCGTCCGGCTTCAGGCGGCGGTCGGCGCGTGACAGCGAATACAGCACGGTCCGCGCCTCGCGCAGCCGGCCCAGCGATTGCGTGGAGATGCCGATGGACTGCGAGGTCCGGCGCACCGACACGGCACCCCCCTGCGATGCTTCCAGGCGCCGGACGATGTCGGCCACCTCGCTGGCATGGCGCGGATGCAGCACCGCATGCTGCGCGCGGCGCGTCCCGGCCAGGACCAGCATCGACACCGCGGCGGCCGCACCCAGCGCGAAGTGCCAGCCCGACCATGGCAACCGCCCCTGCCACTCGCCGAGAAGAGCGCCCGCGACCAGCAGCAGCGAGGTCCACTGCGCTTCGGAGAAGCGGCCCCAATGGGGCCTTGCATCGTCCCCCCGCAATTCCTCGAGCCAGATGCGCGCGACCGAATAGCTGACGACGTAGGTCGAGAGCACGGTGCCCGCCGGCCGCCCTTGCAGGAACTGCCAGGTGCCTACGGCCACGATCGAGATGACGACCAGCGCCTCGAGCACCTGCACCGGGAACAGCCGCACCCCCACGTAGCAGGCAGGAAATCCTTCGGCTGCATGGTCCTCGCCGTAGCGCACGCCCCAGCGATGCGGCCTGCCGTGGCAGCAGCCCACCATCAGGCAGCCGCAGCGTCCGCAGGCGAGGAAGACGCCGAGCCAGAGGGCGTTCAGGTCGAGGTAGGGCAGGACCGGCAGCGCGAGCAGGGACAACAGGAGCGCGGCGCTGGCGAGCACTGCCACCTCGTGGTGGTAGTAGATCAACGCCTCCCGGCCCGTCAGGATCTTGCTCACCATCGCAAGGACAAGAAAAGTGAGGACCCCGGACGCGAGAAGGCCTCCACCCACCCAATGCGAGAGTCCGGCCTCCGAGATCAGCACACCGGCAAGCGCAGTGGCGAGCACGAGCCCCATGGCGCCGCACAACTTGAAACTGTGCAGCCGCCAGCCGCACAGCACGATCGTCGGTCGAAGTGAAGAACTCACTGGCGTCATGAACGGCCCTTCATTTCGGCAGCATCAGCTGGTAGCGAATGATGTTCTCGTCAACGTACTTCTTCTTCTCGGCTTCGGTCGCCGGAATGCGCGTCGCTTCAAAGAACTTGGCGCGGATCGCCTCCCAGCGCGTCGAGTCGCTGCGCTTCAGCTTGGACAACAGCCTGGCGGGACCTTCGACCTGCTGCAAAAAGTTTTCATGGCCGACGATGCGCCTGTCCTTCAAGGGTTGGAGGGCCGCGATGAAGTCCTGCGGGGCGCCTTCCGCAGTCACCGCGGCCAGGACCTGGTCGGTCACCATGAACGAGTTGCCCGGAAAGTCATCGCAATGCTCGGCGAGCCCGCGCTTGACCTGCTCCTCGGTCAGGTCCGGCTCGAAGGGATGCGCGTCGTAGAGATCTTCCGCCGGTGTCTTTCCCTTGCGGGTCTTGACGGCGTTCTCGTAGATCCACGCGCCGCGTGCGAGCGCGCTCGTGTTCTTCCAGACCACCTTCGCGCCGACCGGTGCGTCCTTCCACCGCGAATCGAGACTTCGCTCGTCGAGCCCGAGTTCATGGTTGCCGCTCGTATAGGTGTCCGAATCGAGTCCGGTCGTCTCCTGCGGCCGCAGGCGCAGATTGCTGAACTTCCTGTCGAACTCGGCATCCGTCAGCGTATGGCGCCATGCGTACAACCACGTCAGCTCGGTGAACAGCGCGCAGTCGCACTCCCAGCGGTCCAGGTGTGCGAACAGCTCATCGACCGAGACGTGCGGTTCCTTCGTCGGCGCAAAGGCCCCCTGGTACTTGCGCTTCTCTTCGCCGTAGTCGATGAGGCGCCAGTTCGCCTCGTCGAACTTCCATTCCTGCGGGTTCTTCCCCCTTGGGAACCTGCAGCCCGGCTCCGAGTCCTTCTTGCGG
Organism: Variovorax sp. RA8; assembly: GCF_901827175.1. Taxonomy (NCBI): domain Bacteria; kingdom Pseudomonadati; phylum Pseudomonadota; class Betaproteobacteria; order Burkholderiales; family Comamonadaceae; genus Variovorax; species Variovorax sp. RA8. The sequence goes on from NZ_LR594662.1 coordinate 4,049,196, forward strand.
CGCGAAGCATCGAGGACGCGGAGGCCTTCCTGGAACGCCTGGTCCCAGGTTTTCCGAAGGGCTTTGTCGGTCTGGAGATTCGGCGCGGCGGCAGGCTTCTTGGCGCTGCCGCTGCAGCGCTGCAGTTGCAGGCCGGAACGCAGGCGGGGCGGTGATGCCTTGGCTGCTGCGTCCCCCTGGCCCTGGCGTCCGCTCCACAACGCCGTCACGGCACGCACCGCGGCGTTGTCGGCGTCCTTTTCCAGCGCGCTGTCGGCCGGGCCTCTCTTCGCCTGGGGCGGGCCGGCCGCGTGGCCGCGCTGCTGCAGGACATGCGCGAGTTCATGCGCCATCAGTGCATCGCCAACCAGCGTGCCGGGCCGGTACTCGCCGGACCCGAATGCCACATGCGCTCCGAGCGTGAACGCGCGCGCATTGAGCTGCTCCGAGAGCTGCGCCGCCTTTGCATCGGTATGGAGGCGTACGCCGGCGAAGTCCGCGCCGAACGCCGACTCCATGCGCGTGCGCACCGCGCCCGGCAGGGAACGACCACTGCCGAGCTGATCGCGAACCGACACCGGGTCTGCTTCCCGCGCGCCCCCAGGCCGGGCCTTGAAGAACATCCCGCCGAACGCGCCGAGCATGCCGCCACCGGGCATCGCGCTGCCCGGCAGGTCCTCGGGCATGCCCACGATCTCTCCCGTGCGGGCCCACGCGTCCACGCTCCGTGCCACGCGCGCCGTCACGAACGGGATGTAGTCGCGCGCGCTGGCCGCGGAGGCGGCTTCGGGCGCGTACTTGAGGATGGCCCGTTCAAGCTGAGCGGCGCTGCGCTCTTCGTAATAGCCCAGCCAATGATCGATCCAGGGGCAGCCCTGCGAGTCGCGCCCGGTGCCGCTCAGGCCTGCATCCACCGTCGCGCACACATTGGCGCGCAATGCAGCCATGAATTCGCGCTTGCGCATGCGCCCGCCGGTCAGCTCGGCTTGAGCTTCGTCCTTGTCTTCGGCGATCAGGCTCGATGCCGCGCCGCGGGGCGCGGCGGCTGGCGCCGCATCGGCCTCTGCGACGCGCGCCTGCGTGGGTGCCCCCGCCGCCGGCGCTTTCGGTGCCAGTCGCAGCTGCTCCGCTTCTTCCTCGCAGGAAGCGCACTTGCGCCGGATCGAATCCCCGGGCGAGGATGCGGCCGACCACTTCGACGCACGGCGCTCCAGCGCCTTGCCCGACATGACCGCGTGCGCCATGCGATCCGCTTCTCGCTCGAACGCGTCGCCAGCAGGTCCGATCGGTTCCTTGAAGGCAGGCGTGGCGGTGCCGCGACAGGCGTCGCCGCATTTGTGTCGGGGGGTGGAAGCGAACACGGGAGCATTCAATGAACGCGTCGCCCGTAACGCTCGCGGAACGCGTCCAGCTCGTCGAGCGCAAGGTACTCGTCACCGAAGTACCCTCCGAAGCGAGAGGTCAGCTTCAGGTGGCCGCCCTGCTCGGACCATGGCCACTGTTCGTCGACCCAACCTTCGCCGGCGGGGATGCCATGGAATGCAGCGAAGCGCGCGACGCCTCCCGCAGCGCGGGCCGGGGCCGCGTAGACGAACCGCGTCAGGACGTACAAGCGGCTCGCCGCCGAAACACCGAACTCGCCATGCGCCAGGCGCTCTTCCTCGATGTAGCGCACAACCACCCTGCGAAGCGCGGTGTCGTCCAGCATGGCGAGTTGCCGTGCGGCTGTCTCGATGCGGCTCGCCTCCGCGGGATCGAGGTCTTCGAGATCGGCCCAGGCGGGCATCGCTCGCAGCACGTTCAAGGCGTTGTCTTCTGTCATCGACGTCCTCCGATCGTTCGGCAGCACAGCCGGCGGTGTCACGGTGTTCCAACCTGAGTCTGCGGCGTTTTCGCGATGTCATCGTAGTCCACCCTCAGCGTGTGGTCCTGTGCACTCCCGTCCGACCAACCAGCGGGCGCCGAAGTCATCGTCGGCAGCGACAGGGCGGCCGGCACGGTATGACCCCATGGAGGCTCGGTGAGGTTGTAGCCCTCGACGATCGCGACCTTGCCGATGATTTCGACGCGACCCTTGGTATTGGCGTTCTCGCTGGTGGTGCGGAACGTGTCGGATTGGTGGGGGCTGGCCGAAGAGCCGACGTACACCTTGCCATTGCGGGCCTCCCACCCTTCCCAATACTCCAGGCCCGAGTTGTTGGGGACGACCGTACCCGAGGCGTCCTGGACTGCGCCCTGGAACGTGACGTGCTGGATCACCCAGCCGTTCACGCCAGCACCCACCGACCACTGCACCTGGTACTCGGCGCTCCCGCGCTGGTTGAGCGCGGTCGCTGCCTTCTTGACCGCGATCGCCACCGGACTCATCTTCATGCTTCCGCGCGAGCATCGCGACAACTGCAGGCCGGATTTCAGTCCCGGGGCCATCCTGGCGGCACCATTCTTCAAGCCACCCCACAAGGAGGCGACGACGCCGATCGCGGAGCGATCCGCGTCTTGTTCGAGCTGGCTTTCGCTTCCCGCCGGCCCCATCGTCGAACGGGCCTCGGGACCGCCCTGCTGCACCACATGCGCCAGTTCGTGTGCGATCAGTGCATCGCCGGCGACGGTGCCCGGCCTGAACTCGCCGGCGCCGAAGGCAACATGTTGTCCCACCGTGAAAGCGCGCGCGTTGAGGTGGTCCGAGAGCTTCGCCGCGCCAGCGTCCGTATGGAGCCTCACGCCGCCGAAGGTGGTACCGAAGGCTGATTCCATGCGCGAGCGCAGCTGGCCAGGAAGCGCCTGTCCGACGCCCAGTTTCTGGCGCACCGAGATCGGGTCATCGGGGCGCGCGCCACCGGCCCGCGCCTTGAAGAACATCCCTCCGAATGAATCGAGCACCGCCCCTCCCGGTGCCTGGATTGTCGGAATGCCTTCCGGCACTCCCACGATCTCGCCAGTCTTTGCCCAGACCTGCGCACTGCGCCGAACGCGTCGGGCGACGATCTGGATGTAGTCTTGCGCGTCGCGGGCCGCGCGGGACTCGGGGGCGTACCGGTGCAACGCCCGTTCGATCTCGGCGCCGCTGCGCGCACCGTAGTATCCAAACCAATGGTCGATCCAGGGGCACCCTTGCGAGTCCCGGCCGGTACCTGCCAGTGCGGCATCCATATTGGCACAGACGTCGGCGCGCAGCGCTGCAATGAACGCACTCTTGCCCATCTGCCCGGGGCCGGGGGTAGCCTCGTCGGACACAATGCGCGCCGCCGCGCGGGCGGGGGGTGCTGACCCATCGGCCTCATTCGAAGCGCCTTGTCGCGAAGCGGCCTCCGGCACCCTGTCCGATGCCGCCGCGGGAGCCGTGGTTCGGGCTGCTTCCGAAGGCGCGTCGTCCCGCGCCGCCAGGCCACGGCGGAGGGTCGAGTCGTCCGGTCGCTCTGCGGCGGCCCAGCCGCCCGCGCGAGTTGCACACTGCATGTCGCCCGACAACATCGCATCGGCCATGCGATCGGCCTCATGCTCGAAGGCATCGTCGGCCGGCCCCGCAGGCTTCCGGAACGGGGCGCTTCGCCGGGTCGGCACATGGCCGGCTGCGCCGCGCTGCGTGCTCGCGGCCTGGGTGGCGGTGCTGTTCGTTCGGCTCATGATGGCGCGTCGATGGATCGGGGCCTGCCCTTAGAAGGTCAGCTTCCGCAAAGCCGCCGGGAGGATGTCCGGCCCGTGCGACAGCACCTCGGGATGCGCCCGGATGATCGCTTCCAGGCGCGCATTCATGTTCATGATCCGGCTCAGCGCAACGTCCGGAGACAAGCCTGGCGGGACCGCATTGCCCAGCGTCTCAGTCACCCAGCGGTTGTATTCGGGATGATGGCCCCGCATGTTGAAACGATAGGACCTGCCCTTCCAGTCATACCAGCCCCTCAGTTGGCCGTGCTCTGGAAATTCCTTGATCAGGTTCAGATCTGCATCGACATGCGTGCCCGCTGACTCGAACAGCGCCTTGTTCTTGCTCAGATAGCGCGTGGCAATGTGATGGTCCTCCTCGAGGCTCACTCCCGCCTGCTTCCGAGTGCGGGTGACGTGCTTGCTCTCCTGCTCCTGGAGAACTGCCTTTTGCTCGAGTTCCTGGCGTTCCGTGAACTCTTCGAGAACGTGCTTGCGCCGCAGCTCATCGGGGGTCAGCGTCTCGGCTTTCGTTGCCGCGGGACTTGACTTGGGCGCTTCTGCCGCAGGCTTGGCCACGCTGGCCTCCTTGCCCACGTTGGAAGGATGAACCTTCGGCGGCTTCAGATCCGCCACCGTCGCCGGCGAAGTCCGCGTCGAAGTCACCATGCGCGACTCCATGACATTGGGCAGCGGCCCGGGCGCGCCACGGCCCACGCCGGCCGCTGCCTTCTCCCCCGCACCGACCACCGCCGCCTCGCTGAACAAGCCCACCAGCGCCTCGAAGGCTTCGACCGCCTTGTTGACCACGCCCTCGAACGCCTTCAAGGCGCCCTTGACCGCGCCGCGCAGCAGCCCCACCGCCTCGACGAAGATGCCCTTGAGCCAGGTGAACGCCTCGACGGCCTTGCCGGCCACGAACTCGGCGGCCTTGCCGACCAAGCTCGCGCCCTTGGCGATCAGGTTGCCGATCGCCTCGCTGAAGACCAGCAGGAGCACTTGCGCGATCAGGGTGCCGATGACCTCGCCGATGCCCTTGCCCATCTCGTAGAAATCCTTGCCGAGGAAATCGAACAGCGCGTGCGCACCGCCGGCGCCGATGCTGCGCGCCTTCGAAAGCGCCATCTGCATCAGGCCTTCGAGAAAGCCCGAGAACTTCTGCACCGTGCCCTTCGGATCGGTCACGAAGGCTGCCAGCGAGGTGCCCAGCTCGCCCATCAGCTCACCGAGCTTGAGGTTGAGCTGCGCGACCTTCGCCCGCCGCTCGGCGCTGATGGCGATCCCGAGGGGTGACCATTTCGCCAGCCAGTCGAGTCCCGCGACGCCCAGTTTCACCAGGCCCACGACGCCCTTCACGAGGTCGGTGATGGGGCTCACCAGGCCGATCACCAGGCCGACCAGGTAGCCTCCGTAGAACTTGACCGCATTCCAGGGCCGCATGAGCTCGGAGAGATGGCTCTTCGCGGCATCGGCGCGGCCGGACTTGACGTCCGACTTCAGCCCCCCGACGAATCCTTCCAGGACCGCCTTGATGAAAGGCCAGGACCGGTCGCTGGTCGCCTTCCGGCCGACAGTGTCGACGAGGCCGGTGCCCAGGGAGAACTGCTCTTCCTCTTCCGGTGCGCGCTGGATGCGCTGCTGCGCCAGGGCGGGGACCTGCTGCGCGGACGGCTCGCGTGCGTCGCGTTCATGCGCCGAGTCGCGTGCGTCTACTTGCGGGTTGAGCGAAGCCGCGGCCCAGTGCTGCTGCGCGACGTGCCGAAGCTCATGCCTCAGCAGCGCACGGCCCGTCGGCGCCTCAGGGGCGTACCGCCCCGCCGCGAAGGCGATGTCACTGCCGATCGTGTAAGCCGAGGCGTGCAGGGACTTCGCTGCGGCGTTCGCCGGCGGTCCATCGTGCACCCGGACGTGGCCGAAGCCGAAGCCGTAGCGATCGAAGGCTTCCCGTTGGACGTGGGGAGGAAGCGGCTTGCCGCTGCCGCGCACGGCATCGACCGCACGCGCGGCAGGTGTCCGCTTCGCATGGGCGCGCACGTCCTTCTCCGCAAGGCGGCGCCGTCGTCACGCAGGCGGCGCCGCGGGCACGCCATTCGGGCCGGGCGCAGGCACCGGCGGCTCCACCACGATCGGCGGCTCGTTGCACTTCCACCAATACGGCGCCAGCGACAGCAGCATGCGCCGGCAGGTGCAGTTGTCGATCTTCGTGACCACGCCCTTGGCGTCGGTGGTCACCTCGGCCAGCACCACCCACGGATCGGTCGGGCACGGGATGCAGTCCGGAATGCCGCTCGGGCTCAAGAGCCCTTCGAGCTCAGGCGGCTGCGCATGCGAGTCCGGGCAATGATCGAGGACGCAGATCTCATAGCCGTCGCGCCAGCGCGAGTACTCGCAGGCCGTATCGTCGCAGCCGCAGCCGACGGCCTGCACGCGCACGGGGCGCGAAGGCATCTCCTTGTAGCGCACGGCGATGTACCACGGCGTGTTGGCCTCCCGCTCCTGCGGCGTACGGTCGCCGCACAGCGGATCGACGATCTCGTCGCAGGCGTCGATCTCGTCGACTTCCACGCAGCGCGTGCGCACGTCGAAGCAGATCGCGCGCTCGATCACGATCTCGTCGCCGTAGGGACCGAGGATGTAGCCCGGCTGCACGATCACCTTCCACGGCTTCTTCGCATCGGCCACCCGCGTGCCGCAGACCACGCCCCAGCCGTGGAGGTAGCGGTTGATGCGCCGGATCTTGTGGCGGAAATAGTCCTGGCCCAGGGTCAGGTCCTCGGAGGTCACCAGCTGCCGCGCGAAGAAGCGCGGCCGCTCGATCGAGCCCTTGCCGCTCGCCGCATCGGACGCAGCCGTCGATCCGCAGCCACAGGTGCTTTCGGTCACTTTTGCCATGGTCGTTCCCCTCAGTTCCTGCCCGCGCGCCGGTTCTGGGTTTCGTGCACCAGCGAAAGCACGAGTTGCCACAGCACGTCGAGGCTGTAGACGATCGGTCGCACCGAGATGTCGATGTGCGAAAGCTCCACGGTCCCCTCGCCCGTAGGCAGGCGGATGTTGGCCAGCGCGATGCACGCGTCGCCGGGCCGGTCGCAGGGCATGCTCACCCACTCGGCCAGCGCCCGGTAGTTGACGTTGTTGCCCTTGATCAGGTTGGGAATGCTCGGATCGACCGGGATGTCGCGCGCCTTGCCGGGTTCGATGTGCAGCGCGTAGCCCTCGCGGATGGCGCCGGGCGAGCACCGCTCCGGGCCCTCGCAGCCGCCGGACAGCACCGGCTCCGGATCGGTCTTGCACTCGTCGTAGCAGATGACGAGATGGGCCCAGTCGTCGTCGCAGCAGCCGTCGTCGCTTCGGCCGTTCCTGCCGCCCTCGCCGGCCTCCTGCGCCGGCTTCGGCTCGATCGGTATCTTCTTCGAGCGCGATGGCACGACGATCTCGCGGCCGCGCCGGTCGAGCGCCACGCCCGGCAGCACGACCACGCTGTGGTCGTCCTCGCCGACCTGCACGTCCAGGCCGCAGACCACGCCGAAGCCGGAGATCAGCCGGTTGAGCATCCATTGCTTGCGCTTGAAGTAGGCCTGCTCGGACTCGAAATGCCGAACATCGAGCAGCTGCCCATGGAAGTAGCGCGGGCGCGTGAAGCTTCTCACCACGCCTGCTGCCGGATAGTCGTCGTCCATTGCGTTCTCCTCGTTGAAGAAACTACAGCTGCCTGCCCGTTCCCAGCCGGCTGTCGATGCCCAGCCGCGCGCGCGGCTGGCCGTGCAGCCCCAGCGCGGATTCGCCCAGTCCGCCCGGCGCGGGGCCGCTGCCGAGCAGGGTGTCGATGCCCAGCCGGGCCTGCCAGCCGATGCGGATGCCCGCGTCGATGACGCGCAGCTCGTACAGCGTGTGCGCCGGCTTCTCGCGCTCGACGATCGCTCTCACCAAGTCCAGCTTGCCGGCACATGCAAGCTCGCGTGCGTAGAGCCACACGACGAAGCGGTAGGCGACGGCGTCGAAGAGCGGCGTGCCGAAATCCTCCTGTGCGAGCAGCTGGGCGCCGTCCAGCGTCGCGGTGGTGCCCACCACGGCGCCCTGCGGCTCGGCCGATGCCAGCACGGTGTTGAAGCCGAGAATCGAATCGCCGCCGTCGACCCAGGTGCCGGCCTCGCCAGGCTTGCAACTCGTCGAGGACGCCGGCATGGACCACCAGCCCATGGCCTGCAGCGGCTCGTCGATCCACGCGCGCACGCCGGCCTCGGCGCGCAACGCCTCGCGCAGCCCCTCCACCGTGCCGCGCCTCGCATGACGTGCATAGGCGCCCGCGATGGCCTTGCGCTGCGCGTCCTCGCTCGCCGCATCGGGCAGAGAAAGTGCCAGGAAGCTTGCGAGCCAGGGCAGCGCGTCGTCCGGCGCCGCGGCCGGGTCCACCAGCGCTGGCAGGTCCCGGATGCGGGTTTCGAATTCGTCGAAGAAGCTCTCGAAGAGGCTGACGTAACGCAGCAGGAAGTTGCCCTTGTCGGGACTCAGCAGCGAAGGCGCGTTGGCGGCCCAGTTCTTCTCGCGATAGATCGCGGGCAGCTGCGGCAGGTAGCCGGCCTGGTCGAAGTCGAGCCGCGCCTGCGACAGGACAGGCGTCGCCTGGCCATCGTTGGCGAAGCGCGCGCCGATCCACAGCGCTTCCTGGCTTGCGTCGTCGAAGCTCAGGAAGAAGTCCGTCACGTCGTCGCCCACCGCGCGCCAGGGTGCGGCGAAACGGCCATCGGCGGCCGGCGAAGGCGGTGGCGCGTTCGCGGGGCCTGCATGGACGAAGAACTGCACATGCGCATCCACGGGCAGCGCGACGTCGGCGTGCAGGCGGTTCCAGTAATGCGGGATCGTGCCGACCTCGATCGCGCGGCTCCAAAGCCAGCCCTGCGGCCTGAAGCCCCGGTCGATGCGCAGGCGCAGCGGCGCGACACAGCAGCCGGGCGACACCAGCAGGCCGCCCGAACGATCGGAGGCCAGTGCGGCCACCGGTCCTTCATAGCCGGCCGCGTGGCCCGCGAACTCGTAGGCCCCCGTGCCGCCGCGCCGCAGCACCGCGATGCGCCGGCGCGCCGGATCGCCGATGTAGAGAACGCCGTCGGCCACGGCGAACACGGCCGCGCCGTCGATCGTCGTCTCGGCTTCCTCGACCAGCCCCTGCGCGGTGAAGATGCAGATGTGGTGCGTCTCGCCATCCAGCAGGTAAACGAGATCCTGCCCGCCCTGCCGTTCGCAGGCCACCGCGCGTGGATCGCTCACCCGGCCGCTGGCGTGCACCATCTCCCAGAACGCGGGCTCCAGGTCCCCTGCGCTGCTGAACCGGTCGGCACGCCTGGCCGTGGTGTCGACGACGTACAGGTTGCCGTCCTCGTCCAGCGCGATCGAAACCGGCCGCGGGAAGCCGTCGAGGATCTCGACCAGCGCCAGGGTGTCGGTATCGAAGATCTGCACGCGATGGTTGCCGCTGTCCGCCACGTAGAGCGCGCGCCGGTGCCGGGCCACCACCAGCGCCGCCGGCTCGCGCATCTGCGTGGCGTCCGAGCCCTCCGCGCCGATGCAGGGCGCCGCCTCGGCCTGGCCGAAGCAGCCCTCGATGCGGCGAACGAGCGAGTGCGCCGGGTCGGAGAAGTAGATGCTGCCCGTCTCGTCGATGGCGACGCCGCCGGGCGGCTGCACCGATGCGAGCCGCTCCAGCTGCGGCGGCGGCGCACCTTCGAGCCGGGGCACGGGCATGAGGCGCAGCGCGCCGCCCGCATCCAGTTCGAGGCCGGTCCAGGCGAAGCCCGGCCAGGTGCCGTCCTGGTTGAGGTGCCTGTAGGGCCGCGTGTCTTGCGTCATGGCGTCTCAGCCTTCCACGCCGATCCAGTCGACCGTCCAGTTCGCATCGGTCTGCCGGGTCAACTGTTCCTTGAAGTCCGGCGCCGCCTGCGGATTCGGATCCTCGGGGTTCTCCGGGACCCTCGAGAGCAGCGAGTCCGGAACGAGCAGCGAGAAATCGAAGCCGGACTTGCTCGCCGCCAGCAGGATGACGAAGCCATCGAGCATGCGTTTGACGTCCCGGTTGTTCACCCGGAAATTGAATTCCCGGCTCCCCAGCAATTGCGCCGAATAGCACGGCGGTGTGCGAAAGCCCGCTGCCTTGGTGTCGATGCTGGCCGTGATCTGCAGCCCGACCCCCAGCGAGGTCGGTCCGTTGGGCAGCTTCCATTGCAGCTGGGTCGCGTGGTCGCACGCCATGTACGGCTGCTCCGCCGGCTTGGCATTGCGCCGCTGCGCCAGCGAGAGGGGCCGGTCCAGCTTGCAGTTGAGCACCTGCGCGCGCGCCAGGCGCAGATGCAGGCCCTTGACCACCGCGTCGCTCAGCGTCTTGTCGATGGGCAACTGGTCCGGCGGCGCGCCCAGGCGCACCCAGCAGAAGACCGGCGCCTCGCGCAGCCGAATGGCACCCCTCGCAGTGCCGCACACGCCCTCGCGCGTCTCGGCGGCGTTGAGCGTGTGCTCGTCAGGATAGGAGACGGTCAGATCGAAGAACACCGGCCCGCCAAAGTCGTCGCCCGCGACCGGCGGCACGGGCTCGATGACGGTTTCCGTCAGCACGATCTCCCGCCCATCGGCATCGATGGCATAGCCGGGCTGGATGACCACCTGGCGATCGCCCTTGTTGCCGCTGATGGCGAAGCCGGCGCCGATGCCGGGCTGGTGCAGGCTCTGGTTGTGGAGCCAGCGCATCTGGCGGTTGAGCTCCTCGACGCCTTGAAGGTCCGACGCGAACAGGCGCTGGCCGTTGAAGAACTGGTTGCGCTCGACGAAACGGGTTTCACCGATGATCGACATGGTTTCAGTCCTCGGAAGAGTGGCCCTGCGCGCAAGGGTCGTGGGTCTGCTGGCCGGGGCAGCGGGCGTGCGGCGCGAACTCCTGCAGGCAGGCGGTCCAGCGAACCGAGAGCTTCTGCTTCTGCGCGAAGGTCGCGAACGCGCGCGGAAACTCGGTGTTGAAACTGGTGACGAGCGACAGCGTTTCGGGCCGCAAGCGGAAGGTGGTGTTCGCATCCAGCCGCAACAGAGCGACCTGCCCGCTCGCGGGGTCAGTCAGGAGCGGGAGCACGCCGGCCGACACGAAGCGTCCGCTCAGCAGGTCCAGGCCATAGGCCACCGCCTGCGCCGGGCGCTCCAGGCCATCGGTGGTCTTCATGCGAACGAAGGGCTGCAGCTGCGAAGGAAATGTTTGCTGCGCGCCCGGCAGATAGCTGACCGCCGCTGGGCCGACGATGCCGCCGTCGATCCAGTCCTTCTTCACGATGCCGTCGCCGTGCTCGATGCCGGGCAGCGCGAGGGTCAGGACGTTGCCCGCGACCGCCTCGACCATGCCGGGGTTGGCGTTGTCGGCATAGTGGTTCAGCATGCCGACCACGTCGCTCTCGCGAAACACGAGCTCGCCATCCACCTCGACCTGGGTCGGGTCGATGTCGCCGACGGCTGTCAGCGACACCCGATCGCGCCAGTGCACGCAGGCGAGCTGCTGCCCCGGGTTCAGCAGTCCAGGCGATTCGCTGAGCACGGCCAGCGTCCCGCTGGCCGTGACGACCTGGAACACAGGCCGCACGGCCGCAGCACCCGCAGCCGGCAGCAGCACCACGCTGTCGCCGGCCGCAAGGCGCCCTGGCTCCGCGATCGTGACTTGTTCCGGCTGCGCGCCCTGCGCAACCACGGTGACGATGCCCGGAAAGACGCCGACCGCGAGCGTGTCGAGCCGCTTCAGCTCGACGAAAGGCGTCGCCAGCGTCAGCGTGGCGCCCTGTACGTTCGTGACCGCCACCGGCGCGGAGAACTCGTCGTCGATGCGCAGCACCACGAAGGACCCGGGCAGCGCCGCATTCGCGCGGCCGACGACGACCCGCGTCGTCGGCGGCACATCGACGGCGCTGACCGTGGTCGCGCAGCGCCAGTTCGCCGCCACGACATGCTCGCCGACCTGCACGTTGTCGAGGGGCGGCCACAGCTCGAGTTGCTTCTTGTCTTCATCGATGTCCTTCACGAGCGCGATCTGCCCGGGCCGCCCCACGATCGCCACGAAATCGCCTTCGGCGAAGGGACCGACGGACTCCACGCTCAGGGTGCTTCGGCTCGCAGGCTCCAGGCTCTGGACCGTGACCGATGCCTCCGCGGGCACGACGCGTCGGAGCGCGGTGAGCGCCTCGTTCGACAACACGGGCTCGACCTCGATGATGGCGCCGCTGCGGCTCGCCACCTTCGCGACGGTCGCCAGGGGCCGCTTGTTCTCATTGAGCAGGACAAGGACCATGCCGACGCCGACAGCATGGCTCGCGGGCTTCAGTTCGATCGAGGTCTTCAAACCGTCATCGGACACCCTCGCGCTCTTCACCTCCACCGAGGCGCTCGGGCGCGCTGCCATGAGCGTGTCTGCCGTGGTCCAGTTTTCGAACGGATCGCCCACCACGAGCTTGCCTTGCGTGACGCGGTCGACGACGGCAAGCTTGCCGTCCGACATGCGCAACAGGACATCGCCTTTCCTGATTTGCGGCGCGGCAGTGACGGCTGCAAGCACGGCCGGGTCGACGGGCTTCACCTCCGTCACCTTCGACATGCGCGGCAGGTTGCCTACCGCCAGCTCGCTGCCTTGCCGCGCGCCGTCGAGCGCCGCCTCCAGCGTGAGCTTGGACGAATCGCTCTTCAGCACGCGCACCACCTTGTCGGACCGCGGGCGCAGCTGCGCCACCATGTCGCCCTTTCTGAAGGCAGCGGCGGCAGCCACGGTGACCTGCAACCGATCACCGACGCCGCGTGTCGTCTCCGTCACGCGCGAGAAATCGGCCAGGGCTTCGTAGCGCCGACGCGCGATCTCCGTCATCAACAACCGGAAGGTGAACCCGGCCGGGGTGGCATCGGCGACATGCGGGAAGAAGGCCGGCGCAAATTCGGTCTTCGCAAGATTCCACGTCTGGCTCTGGATCGTGGCGATGTAGCAAGGCGTGCGCGTGAAGCCCGCGGCCGATGTGTCGATGTGCGTCTGCACGCCGACCACCCGATCGCGCAAGCCGCCCTTGCCGTCGGGCTCCTGGATGGTCCAGGGCTCCCATGGCGTGTCGCCGCGCACCGTCTCGCCGCGGGCCAGCCGGGGCTTGGCGAGGGGGCGCGCCTGCCGGGGGCGGAATTGCGCATCCAGCACGCCCTCGGCATCGAGCCGCGCCAATGCCACGCCTTCCACGGGCTCGCTCTCGCCCCCGGTCCACGCCAGTTCGAAGTCCGCGTCGAGCAGCAGCGCTTCGTCGGGGATGCAGCCCGGCTCGGACGCCACGCAGCAGGCAGAAGCGCCGGACGAACGCCTGCCGGCCTTGCGCGGCCGCAGCACCAGCCAGGCGGCTTGCGTCGGCATGTCGATGCGGCGCGGCCGCTGCAGCAGCAGCTCGCGCCCGCGGCAGTCGTAGGCCAGGCCGCACGCGACCTCCCACGTCACCGGGTCTTCGTCGATGCGCGTCACGCGAAGGCCGAAGGCGACGCCCTCGGTCGAATGCAGCGCGAGGTTGTGCAGGCGGCGCCTGAGCGCGTCGAAGCGGCGCTGGTCGCGGTCGTCGGCCGCGCGAAGCGTCTGCCCCTGCCAGTAGCGCAGCCGCTCGAACTCGATGCGATGGAGCGTCGACATGGTCATTGCACCTCGATCTCGTGGCTGCCCGCGGCCACCAGCCAGGTGGGTTGCAGGCAGACGTTGCCGCAGCTGGGCTCGCAGCCCTGCGCCACCAGCTCCAGCGACAGCACATGGTCCACGCCGGGCGTTTCGTCGATGACCTGCATCAGCTCGGCGCGGTAGACGTCGCGGCCCAGCGGCCAGCCGGTCTTGTCCGGGCCGCCGGTCAGCGGATGGAAGAAGGCGTCGATCGCGGCGGCCACCGCGGTGGACAGCCGCGCCTTGTCCTTGCCTTCGAACGCACGCAGCCGCGCGCGCACGGCGACTTCGAGGTAGCGCGGCGCGCTGACCACCACGCGCGTGCCGATCATGCGTCGCCGGTCCAGCCGCGCGGCGACCGCCTGGATCAGTCCCGCGCTCGGCGAAGGCCTCGATGCGGGCAGCGAGGGCAGCACGATGACGCTCACCACGCCCGCGGCGCTCACGCAGGGAAGGCCGGGGTAGAGATTGGGCCGCGCGATGGCGCGCGCGACCCGCAGGCCCGGCGTCTCGCGTGCCAGCGCTTCGAAATCTTCCACGGTCACCGCGCGCAGGCGGGCCTCGCGCGACTCGATCGCGCGGCCGATCGCATGGCCCAGCGTCTCGGCAGGCCGCGCGGCTTCCAGTTCGATCGGCGGGCCTGCGGCGATGCGGCCGATCGCACCCGGGTCGGCCAGCAGCACGCGGTTGCGCGGCGTGTCGGCGATGCCGGACACGCCCGCCATCGCCGGGGCCGGCAGGGTCGACTCATAGAAGGCGAAGAGCAGGCAGCCGGCGGGCGCGACGCGGCCGTGCTCTCCGTCGCCGAACCTGAGTTCGCCACGGGTCGGGTCGAGCAGGACCTGCGCGTCCGCGCGCTTCGCCGCGGCCAGGTCGTCGACCCGCATCCACGGCCGCCAGCGCGTGCCCTCGAGGCTGAAGAAGCGCAGCGTGGATTCGACCAGCGGGCTGCGGGCGAGCGTGATCACCTGGCCTGGTTCACCGCTGCCGGCGCCGGCCAGCGAGGCCTGCACGGTCAGCAGACCGGAGGCACCGGCGGTGGGCGCGACATAGCCGAGCACCATGAAGCGCGGCGCATCGGGGTCGTCGTCGACCGAGAGCTCGGAGATCTCCCCGCCCTGCATCTTGAGTTGCAGGCCGGTCGCCTGCCCGGGCGTGAACGGGCCCGAGACGACGGCGCCGCGCGCGAGGGTCCAGGACTGCCAGACCGGCACCGACTGGACCAGCTCGAGGCCGTTGGCCAGCACGCGCGCGGCCCGCGGCGCTTCGTCGAAGGCGCCCTGCACGAAGCGGCAGCGGAGGTAGCAGAGGGACTCGCTCACCGGGCCGAGGGCCGTCGGCTTCATCGGCTGCCGGGGGCGCAGGCGCACCGCGCCGCTGAGCGTGAAGACGCGCGTGCCGTCCTGCGCGTCGAGCGGCAGCCAGCGCGCGGACCCGCCCACGTCGGCGAGGTAGTCCCACGCCACGCGTGCGTCATGGTGGCGCAGCGCGCCGTCTGCGCCCGTCTCGGCCTGGATGCGCCGGCGCTCCTCGAGCCCGGCCAGCGCGCCGTGAATGAAGAAGTAGAGCTGCGTCCACGCGCCCACCGGCAGCGGCCAGTCGAAGCCCAGGTAGAACTCGGCGCCGGGCCGGGGATATTCGCCGAACAGCGCGATCGCCTCGTTGCGCGTCCACGCGGCTGTGAGGTCCTGGAAGCCGCTCGCTTCCCTGCGCTGGATGGCGCGCAAGGCGGCCGGTGCGACGTCGATCGGGCCGGTCGATTTCAGGAGCGCCGCCGCACCATCGAGCCGCGCTCCGGCGAAATCCAGCGACTCGGGGAGCGACACCGGGCCCGCGCCCGCGACGACCCGCAACCCCACCACCACCGTGGCGGGTTGCGGCGGGCTCGGGCGGATGTCCATCAGCTGCAGCAGGCGGTGCTTCTGGCGGTCGGTCAGGCGGTTGAGCTGGAACACGTCCGTCTCGGCGATCCAGGCGAGCAGCTCCATCAGCGTGATGCCGGGGTCGGAGGCGTTGTGGTCCGTCCACTCCGGGGCATACAGCGGAATCAGCGCGCGGCCCTGCTCCACCAGGTCGGACCAGCGGCGATCGTCGAGATTGGGCAACGGGATGGCCATGGTGCTAGCCCTCCGCCTCGTCGAGCCGCAGCAGGATCGGCCCGGCCGCAACCACCTCGTGGTCGCCCACGCGCACCGATTCGCCCCGCGGGACCCCGTCGATCGACAGGGCGAGCTCCTCGATGTAGTCCACGCCCGGCGTGCGCTCCAGCTCGGCGGCGATGTCCGACATGAACACGTCGCGGCCCAGGTCCCATCCGCGCCCGCCCGGGCCGCCGAAGAGCGGGTGCAGGAAGCGTTCGAGCGCAGCGCGCACCGCCTTCTCGACCGTGCCGGCCTGGCTCGGGTCGGCGGGCGCGATGCGCGCCGAGACGCCGACGGCAAGGTAGCTCGGCCCGGTGACATGGATCCGGTGCAGCGCCGCGATGTCCGCCGGCGCGCGCGCCTCGATGAACCTTCGCACCTGGTCGCGCAGGCCGAAGGAGGGATAGGGCCGCGGGTCCTTGCTGTAGGGCACGATCAGCACGGTGATCCAGCCGGGCAACATCTGGCCGGAGGGGCTGCGGCCGGGAATCGCGCGCACGACCTTCACCGCCGGCGAGGCTTCGACGGCGAGCGCCTCGTAGTCGCCCGGCGCCAGCGCGCGGCCGCGGTGGCGCACGGTGCGGGGGCCGCGCTCCAGCACGGCCGAGGCCGGCTCGCCGTCGGCGCCGCCCTCCGCGGCGCGGGGATTGAAGACCTCCTCGATGCCCGTCACCACGCCCAGCAGCTGCGTGATCCTGCGCGCCTCCACATTGCCCTTGGAGCCGCCGCCCACGCTCATCTCTCGCACCAGGATGGCCGCGCCGGCCGGCGGCACCCGGCCGTTCTCGCCATCGCCGAAGACCAGGCGCCCGACGGCGGCGTCGAGGGCATAGTGCCGCTCCGTGGGGCCGGAGAAGAACAGTTGCGCACGGCGCTCCCAGCGCACCCAGGCCTCGATCACCTGCTTCTGCCGGTTGCGCCGCAGCCGCAGCGGACCCAGCGTCACCTCGGCATCCTGGCTCTCGCGCGCGAGCCGCTGCTCCAGCTCGGCCAGCACCGCACCGTCGCCGCCCCAGAGCTCCATCGCCAGGATGCGCCACTCGACGTTGGCGCGGGCGCCGCCGAGCTCGCGCACTTCGATGCGCTCGCCCGCGAGGATGGGCGTCTGCGTCAGCGAGAAGACTTGGCCGGGCGTGCCGCTGCTGGTGCCCACTGGCAGGTCGCGCAGCGTGTGGCGCTCCGAGGCCCAGACGGCGTTGGCGTGCAGGCCGGTGCAGACCGGCTCGCCGGGCGGGCCGTCTTCCTTGAGGCGGGCCCGCATCCAATGGAGCGCGCGGCCGAAGCGGGCCAGCGCGGTGTCGTCGGGCTGCGCCAGCACGCCCACGATGCCGGGCCGGCGCAAGTAGCCGGTCTCGTCCTCCACCGGCGTACGGCGCCACTGCGCGCCCTCGCCCCAATACTCCCACACCAGCGCCGGCCCCGCGACGCTGCCGGGCGCTTCGACGATGTCGAAGAACAGGCCGAGCTGGTCCGCGGGCGGCTTCTTGTCGAAGCCCAGGTACAGCGCGGGCGTGAGGTCGGCGACGCGTTCGAAGGGCGGGAAGGTCGTGCCCGGCCACATCGCTTCCGACGTCCGGTCCTTGTAGGCGAAGTCGTTGTACGCGAACACGCGCTCGGCATGGAAGGGGCCGTACTGCCACGTGTAGCCGATGGCAAGGGCCGCGAGCACCGGTGGCTGCGCGGCCACGTAGGTGAAGGTGCTGTCGGGGCCGGCGGGCGGCGCCGCGTCGGTCTTGAAGGCGATGCTCTTCTTGAAGCCATAGGAGCCGCTCTGCAGGCGCACGCGCACCCAGCGCTCTTCCTTGTCGTTGACCTTGACCGGCTCCATGTCGATCGGCACGGTGAAGTCGATCACCTCGGTGCGGTTCAGGTCGAGCTGCGAGTCGACCAGGTTCGAGACCACCGCGAGCGGAGCCCACAGGCGGCCATTCCAGTATTCCCAGGCCACCTGGTGAGCCAGCGTGTCGGCACCGGAAACGGCCCCCTCGTCCTGCGGCGACAGCGTGCGCGCCAGGTAGAGGCGCACCTTCGCGAGCGGCTTGGTGAAGGCCTCGGCGTTGGTGAAGTAGAAGGTGGAGCCGGGCTGCGTCTGCTGGCCGAGCGGATAGAAGGGCTTGCTCGGGTCCAGGGCCGTGGCGTCGGCGAAGGCCTGGTCGGGTGCGAGGCCTTCGATCGACAGGCTGAGGTTCACCACCGGCCTGGCCGCCGAGGCCTGCTCCCGGGGGCGGAGTGTCTGGGCGGGGCCGGAGAACCGGATGTCGGCGAAAGTGACCTCGTAGTCGTAGGGGCGGCTGAAGTTGACGTTCGGGATTTCGTAGAGGCCGTCCTTGGCCGTGAGCGACGAGCTGTAGGCCGGACGGCTCGGGTCGGCGCGATCGGTGAGCTGCACCAGGGCTCGCTCGACCGGTTGGCCCGCATCGTTGGTGACCTTGCCGTGCAAGCGAGTCGTGGCCGCTTCCGGCACGGCAATGGCGGCGGCATGGAACACGGCGCCGCCCGCCTGTGCCGAAGCCTCGCCCGCCACGGGCTCGGCCACGGCGATCCTTCCGCGCAGCGCGGCGTTCACCGTGCTCGAAACGCGGATCGTGTCGACCTCCGGCAGCGTCTGGTCGGCATCGGGCGGCAGCGGCTCGGTGAGCCTGGCCCGCAGCCAGTAGCCCTCGACCTCGTTGACCTTCGTCCTGGCCGCCGATGCGCAGTCGGCCTCCAGCAGGTAGCTGCCGCTTTGCGTGAGCCCGTCGGTGCTGTCGAGGTCCTCGGCCTGCTGGACGCCGCATTCCTTGCTGCTGGCGACGAAGCCGCGCCAGGTTTCGCCATCCCAGTATTCCCAGACCAGGTCGAGGTGCGAGGCCGCGCCGTGCTGCAGCTCGAACTCGACCGCGAGCTGCACCTTGCCCGACAGCGCGAGCAGCACCGGGTGCGACAGCAGCAGATGGTGCGGCACCGGCTGGCGCAGCCGGGCTGCGAAGGGCTCGACGGGCGCGCCCGTGGCGAAGGCCGCGCTGTGGTCGATGTACTCGTCGCGGCCCGGCCAGAGGCTCACCAGCTGCACGATCCTGCCCGCGGTGACGCCGACCGCGCGCTCGGTCTCGAAGAGGATCTGCTCGCTGCTGCCCGCCGGCGGCGCTGCACCCACCGGCGTGCGGGGCGGCGCCGAGCCGCCGGTGGCCTGCTCGCCGAGCCGGAACACGACCGGCGCGCGCGCCGCCTGGGCGGCGATGAGGCTCAGGCCGGCGGTGTCGAGGAAGGCCAGCTTCAGCTTGTCGGGCACCTGCCCCAGCCGCTGGGCCAGGGCCTCCAGGTAGCGCGCCGCGATCGCCGCCAGGCCGCGGCCGGCCGTCTTGTCCGCGGCCAGCCACTCGGGCGTGTAGCCCGCGCGGCGCGCGAGGATGGCGGCGAGCAGCGCTTGCGCGTCCCGGCGGTCCAGCTCGATGGAGGGCTTCGTGTTCACCGCGCGGATCCTTCCTCGAGGTAGAAGGGATACACGAGGTTGTGGTGCGAGTTGGTCGCGCGCACGCGGTAGCTGACCTCGATCAGCACCTTGCCCTCGCCTCCCGCCGCAGCGCTGGCGCTGACCTTCTCGACGTCGATGCGCGGCTCCCAGTCCACCAGCGACTCGTTCACGCGCTGGCGCAGCGCTTCCATGGTGGCCGGGTTCAGCGGCTCGAACACGAAGGCCCTGAGACCCGCGCCGAAGTCCGGCCGCATGACGCGCTCGCCGCGGTCGGTGCCCATGATGATCAGGATCGCCTGCTCCACGTCCTGCTCGTAGGCCGCGGTGGCGGTGAGCCCGGCGTCGATGCCGACCGGGAAGGCCCAGCCCCGGCCGAGGAAGGGTGCGGAAGATCCGGTTGGGTTCATGCGCCTACCCTCCGATCTCGACCAGCGGCATGCCCATGACGATGGGCGCGCCGCAGCCGCTCATGTCGCCCACGCGGGCCGCGGGCCGCCCGCCGATGAGCACGGTCATGCTGCCCTTGACGAGGGGTGTGGGCGGATGCGGGCCCGCCACCGGCGGCATGGAGCAGGCGTGCATGTCGCCCACTACGGCGGCCGGCATGCCGCCGATCAGCACCGTTGCCACGCCGGGCCCGGTGACAACGCCCGGATGGGCCGTGGGGTCGCCGACTCTGGCTGCGGGGGGCATGGTCCGCTTCCTCCATCAGTTCAGCTTGATCGGCAGGCCCTGCACGCTGCACGGCCCCGACGACTGGATGTTGACCATCGCGCCCTTGATGTCCACCTGCACGCCTTCCAGCGAGATCTGCGTGGCCTTGAGCTCGATCTTCAGCGCCGACTGCACGCTGACCGTCTGCGAGGCGTTGTCCAGCGCGATGGACAGCGTGCCGGCGGTGTTCTCGATCTTGATCGAGAGCGGGTCGATGGTGATCTTCTGCTGCGTGCTGCTGGTGATGGTGATGGACTGCGTCAGGTCGTCGAAGACCACCTCGTGCCCCAGTCCGCCCGCCATGCCGGTCTTGATGACGCGCTTGACCAGGAAATCGCTGGGCAGCGTGAGCGGCGGCCGGTCGGCGGTGCTCCACAGGCCGCCCAGCACGAAGGCCGCACTCGCATCGTTCTGCGCGAAGGCCACCAGCACCTCGTCGTTGATCTGCGGAATCCACACGAAGCCGCGCCCCGACCCGCCTCCCATCGAAGGCATGCGCGCCCAGGGCTCCATGGCCGGGATCGACGGGATGCGCACCTGCACCCGCCCCTCGGAGATGGCGTCGAGGTTGTTGGTGACGATGCCCGGCGCGATGGCGAAGCCTTCGGTCACGGACTCCGGGCCCAGCTGCTCCAGTCGTTCGAACAATGCGTCGTTCATGGTGCCCGGTCCTCCCTAGACAGAAAACTGACCCTGCAGCCGCACCAGCCCGCCGGCGCCCCTGGGTGCGGGAATGGAACCGAACCACACTTCCTTGCGCGCCTGGAAGCTGGTCTTGTAGCCGCCGCCGTCGATGGTGTGGGTGGCCGAGGTGATGCGGTAGAGGCCGCCGAATTGGGCGCCCAGGCCTTCGAGGTTGACCACGCGGCTGGCCTTGATGCGCGGATCGCCGGCGGTGCTGCCAGATCCAGTGAGGCGGTTGTTCAGCTTGGGCAGCAGCTCGCTCAGGATCTTGCGCGGCGCGGTGGCGTAGCTGGCCGGCTTGATCGTCGTGACCTTGCCCGGCGCCAGCAGCTCGCCGAGCTCGCCGCCGGGCGTGATGGAGAGTTTGAACATCGCGCGGTCGTAGTCCCAGTTGAGCGCGATGACGAAGTCCATCTTGATGCTGTCGACCCAGACGCGCGCGGCCACGCCTTCGATCTCGCCGACCGTGGACAGCCGTGGCGTGAAGTCCATCAGCGAGGCGCCCCACTTGAGCGTGAGGCTGGGCGCGTAGTCCTGGATCAGGAACTGGAACTTGAGCACCCGGCCGCGCGGCTCGGCCGTGTGGTCGATGTACATCTGCCAGCCGTTGTCCTTCGCCACCTCGGTGAGGAACTGGAAGTCGTTCACGCCGCTCTGCTTGCGCACCGACATCTGGGCGAACTGCGGAAAGGCGAGGAAGGTGGCCAGGCCGATCAGCGTCGACAGGGTGCCGCCGACCGGATCGAGCTCGGGGATCAGGCCGTTGGTGCCGCTCACCAGCGCCGCCACGGCGGAATCGGGCAGCGGGAAGTTGCCGACCGATGGGATCTTGATGCGGAAGGAGCGGTCCTTGGTGCCGATCTGCAGGCGCTGCAGCAGGTCCTGAGCGGTCAGGCGGATCATCGGGATGCCGCTCGCGGGGAAGGAGGGCTCGACGCCGGTGATCTCGCCCACGAACACTTCCTCGAGCGGCCCGGGCGCATAGCCGATCGACAGGCGGAACGCGTTGTTGACCTGCAGCAGCGGATGGTCGAGCCATTGCAGCGAGGGATTGGCAATGCTCACCTCCACCCGGTCGGCGCCCTCGATCCCGTCGGTGTAGCTGATGCTGACGATGGAGGCGCGCAATGCAGCGGGGATGGCGTTGCCATCGATGCCGAGCGCAAATTCGGGAGCGAGGCGCATCAGACGGTCACCTCCCCACTGGCCAGATCGGTGAAGGGCAGCGCCGGCACGTGCAGGGCCTGGCCCGGCGCGATGCTGCGCGGATCGTCGATGCGGTTGGCGACTGCGATCGGGCGCCACAGCGCTGGATCCTCGTAAAAGCGGAAGGCGATGGCCGTGAGCGTGTCTCCGGGCTGGACCGTGTAGGCCTTGCTGAAGTCCGCCGTCTGGCGGTTGACTTCCTTGGCCTCGCGCTCGGGATCGATGAACTCGCTGAAGCTCACGGTCACGCGCGCCCGCGTGGGACGGCCGTCTTCCAGGAACTTGATGAACTTCTGGTTGGCGCGCGCCAGCACGCAGCGCAACTGCAGGGAGCCCCAGGCCACGCGCACCACGGGCGGGGCATGGAGCTGCGAATCGATCTTGAGCAGGTCGACCACCTTCTTCGTCTCGTCGCGCACGTCGGTGCGCGCATCGGTGGTGTCGAAGAACAGCTCCATCTCCAGCGTGCGCAGGTTGCCGTGCACGAACTGGAGGATGGGCGAGCTCAGCCCCGGGATCGCCTGCGAGGCGTAGTTGTTGTCCTTGTTGAGGCTGTATTCCTCGGGGTTGAACATCACCTCGAACTGCTGTCCGCTGTGCTCGATGGTGATGGTTGCCTTTGCCAGCGCCATGGCTCAGACCCTCCCCATTCGTTCGCGGTACGCGATCAACCGGCGGTCGATCTGCTGTATCACGAGGCCGGTGAGCGCCTCGACGCTGACGGCCGGGGCGGCCGCCGGCGCCCTGCCCTGCTCCCATGGCATGGGCGCCGTCTGCGCCGGCATCCATTCGCTGGCCGGCGCCGCCCCCGCCGGGGCCGGCATGCGTTGCGGGGCGGCCAGCGCCAGGGGCTTCGATGGCGGCACCAGCTCCTGCCGCAGGGCGCGGCGATGCACGCGCGTGACGATCTCTGCCGCCTGCGCGACCACCCGCGAAGCACCCGGCAGCTGCGCGGCCGGATCGAGCCTCGGCGCGGGAGCCCCATTTCGAGAGCCTGCGGCCTCGCGCCCGCGATGGCCCTGCGCGAAGACGGGCGGCGGAAAGCGCAGCGCGGGATAGGCGGGACGCTCGCGTTCGACGGCTGCCACCGGTGGCGGGGCAGTAGCGTCGCCCTGCCGATGCAGCGATGCGCGCGGCGCGTGTACGAGGAGCTCCCGCGTCTGCCGCATCAGCGTCGCCGCCGGCATGCTGACCGGCCGCACCACGCCGAGGTGCGCATGCACCTGCAGGATCGCCCGCCACGAGGTGACGAGCACCTGCGACACCAGGCCGCCGCCGCGCTGCAGCAGCACCATCGCGCCACGCGCATGCCAGGCGTCGCGACGGCCGTGCTGCCGCCGCAACTGCCGTGCCCATCCTTGCCATCTGTTCACGCCGCCTCCTGATCGAAGTTCTGCTGACGCTACGGATTCGCTTCGCTGTTCGCCCGCTCGTTGATCGCCGAGATCTCTTCGACCCAGCGCTGCCGCTGCGCATGCTCGAGCGTCAGCACCTCCTGCGGCGACCAGTGGAAGTGATAGGCGATGAAGGCTACCTCCCTGTACAGCGCGGGCAGGGGGTAGCCTACGATCCCCCCGGGCTGTTCATCTCCAGCGCGAACTCGTGGGCGCACTTCGGGCACTCGGCCTCGATGGTCGCCCGGCCGCTGCGGTTGATGCGGTTGTAGAACTCCTGCAGGTAGGCGAGGTCGGCCGCATACAGCCCCTCGACCACCTTCGGCGTGACCTGCGCCACCGAGCCCAGGCGCGCGATCACGCGCGACAGCAGGATCACCGTGAGGTAGGCCTCGTTGCTCTGCACGCGCGGGTCCTTCAGCGGCAGGATCTCGTCGGCCGCCGTGGCCAGCCGCATCACGCCCTCGCGGTGAAGATCGCCCTCGGCATCCACGTAGCCGAGGGGCAGCGTGAACTCGTATTCGGTCTGGAACATGGCGCTCTCCCTGCCGCTATGCGCGTTCGACGCGCTCGCAGCTGACGGTCAGGCTGTCGAGCGAGACGTCGTTGCCCTTGGCGTTGAAGTCGGGCCCGTCGTACTTGCTGGGCCAGGCACTGAAGAAGTTCCAGCGCACCTTCTCCTGCCCCGCATCGTCCTGCAGGATGATCGAGCCGTTGCGCCGGTCGATGGTGCCGTTGATGGCGGCCAGGTGCCAGTCGTAGAGCTCGCGCGAATCCGTCACGCCCCACTTGAGCGTGATGTCGGGGTAGGAGATCTTTCCGGGCAGCTTGCGCACCGTCGCGGCCTCGCCGCCTTCGCGGTACTCGACCACCTCGATGTTCGAGCCGAAGCCGCTGCATTCGGAGAAGCCGGCCTGCACGATGCCATCGATCTCGACGAGAAATCGAAAGTTTCTGTAGGGGTCCTTTCTGGCCATGACCGTCTCTCCTATTCACCGGTGGTTTGCTGGATGCGGAAGATCACGAACTCGGCAGGCTTGGTGACCGCCACGCCGATCTCGGTGATGACCTGGCCGAGCTCGCGAAGGCTCGGCGGGTTGGTCTCCGCGTCGCACTTCACGTAGAAGGCCTGCTTGGGCGTCTCTCCGAACAGGGCGCCGTCGCGCCACTGGTTGTAGAGAAAGTCGCTCACCGAGCGGATGATTCGCTGCCACAGCGCCGGGTTGTTGGGCTCGAAGACGACGAACTGCGTGCCCTCGTCGATCGACTCCTTGAGAAAATTCATGAAGCGCCGGACGTTGAGGTAGGTGTACTCGCCGTTGCGCTTGCCGCCGAGCGTGCGCGCGCCGTACACCATGGGTGCGCCGCCGAAGGGCCGTATGACGTTGATGCCGTCGGGGTTCAACGCCTTCTGCTTGTCTTTGTCGATGGGGCGCTCCAGGTCGACGATGCCCAGCACCGCCTCGTTGGCCGGCGCCTTGTGCACGCCGCGTGCGGCATCGACGCGCGCCCAGATGCCGGCGACGTGTCCGCTCGGCGGCTGGTCGATGAGCTCGGGCTCCGCCCCGCCCGGCACGTACAGGGGGTTGAAGACCTTCAGCCATGGAAAGTAGATGGCCCCGTAGCTGAACTGGTCGGGGGTGGCCGGCCCGCCTACGGGCATCGGGCCGCCGTAGATGTCGGCCGGCGTGCTGTCCGAGGCCGGCAACTTGACGCCGTCGAGCAGCGCCACACGGTCCTGCATGTTGAAGCAGTGCGTCATGATCTGGACCTTGCGGGCGACCGGCTCGACGCCGGGCGCGGCGACGATCGCGATCTCGTCGAAGGGTTTCAGCTTGTCGAGCGACGGATCCAGATTCGCCATGTCGCCCGCGGCGACGGGCAGCACATAGCAGGCGGTGCCGCCGTTGTTGAAGAAGCCGAACACTGCCAGCGCCAGCGTGCGATTGGCGGTGGTGTAGATGGGCGTGGTGTCCGTCGGCGCGGCGCCCTTGATGAAGTTGGCGAACTCGGTCCAGTTGGTGAACTTCTTCGGCTTGCCGACGTCCGCAGGGTCGAGCCGGTCGGCCACGCCGATGAAGGCCGCCGTGCTGGTGCCGACGCCTGCGATCGGCCTGGCCAATGGTGGGACTTCTTCGACGTACACCCCAGGCGCTTCATAGTTAGGCATCGCTAGTTTCTCCTCGACTCAAGTCAGTTGAACGTCGTAGCCGCCCAGCGCGGGTGCCGGGACGACGATGGCCCGGTCCTGCGTCACTGCACCCGCCGTGACGCGCAGCGTGAAGTTGCCGCCCGGTATGGCCGACAACGAGAACCTGCCTTCGGCATCGGTGAGCGTGCTGCGGCCGCGCTCGACGATGCGCACGCTCGCGTTGGCGACCGGCGTCGTGGCCGCATCCCGCACCGTGCCGCCGATGCGGAAGAAAGGCGCGTCGAGATCGGCGCCGTCCGGCATGCTCTTCAGCTCGATGCCGCTGGTGATGACGCTCGGGTACTGCGCGGTGTCGAAGACCTTCAGCGACACGGTGATCGACACGAGGAGCGATGCCTTGATGCGGTTGCCGATCGCGGCCCAGAACTCCGCGGGGTTGCGCACGCCGTCGGGCTGCACCACCATCATCGGCAGCGGCGGCTTCTGGAGCTGCAGCTGCGGCGTGAGGAAGGCAGGCGGAATGAGGGGCGTGCCGGCGATCAGCTGCAGGACCTGGGCCAGCAGCTGGTGCTCCTGCTTGGGCAGGTCGGCGCCGCCCACAGGCCACGCGGTCACGAGATAGAGGCAACTGGCACGGTAGGCAGGCGGCTCGACGAGGGAATGCCCTCCGACCCGGCGCGTGACGCTTTCGCTGGACCGAAGCTCGAGGTTCTCGCGAACCTCGAACAGAAAGACATTCACCGTCGTCTGATCGATCGCGTAGGGATCGGTGGGCCGGTCGAAGCGGATCGCGGCGTCGCGCAAGGGCGGCGGAAGCCCGGGCTGCTTGAGGAAAGCCTCGAGGCTCTCGGTGACCTCATGAATCATCACGCCCCTCCACAGTCAGTGCTTCGACCTGCTGCAGGTAGGGGCCCAGCTCCGCGCCCGCCACGCGGCGTCCCGATTTCTCGATCTCGCGCCGCGCCGCCCACAGCAGGTGCTCGGTGCGAAGCTCGCCGCCGTCCGCGGCCGCCAGGAAGGCCGCAGCCACCGCGATGTTCTTCACCGCGCCGCCGGGCAGCTTGAACTGCGTGGCCATGAACTCGAGGTCGAGGTCCCTGCTGCGCGGTACCTGCGGCGGCCAGATGGACTGCCACAGGCGGCGCCGGCTCTCCTCGTCGGGAAAGGGAAACTCGACGATGAAGCTGAGCCGCCGCGTGAAGGCGGCGTCGAGGTTCTGGCGCAGGTTGGTCGCCAGCACGCTCAAGCCCTCGTGCTCCTCCATCTTCTGCAGCAGATAGGCGACTTCGATGTTGGCGTAGCGGTCGTGGGCGTCCTGCACCGTGGTCCGCTTGCCGAAGAGGGCATCGCACTCGTCGAAGAACAAGATCGCGTTACCCGCCCTTGCCGCGGAGAAGAGCCTGTCGAGGCTCTTTTCCGTTTCGCCGATGTACTTGCTCACGACCTGCGACAGGTCGATCTTGAAGAGCTCCAGCCCGAGATCGTTCGCGATCACCTCGACCGCCATCGTCTTGCCTGTCCCCGGCGGCCCTGTGAAAAGCGCGCTCAGGCCCTTGCCGAGCGAGAGCTTGCGGTCGAAGCCCCAGTCGCCGTAGACCACGTGCCGCAGGCGCGCCTGCCGGCACACCTCCTTCAGCTGTCCGATCTGGTCGGCGGGAAGCACCAGGTCGCGCCAGCCGTAGCAGGGCTTGATCTTCTGCGCAAGGGTGCCGGGATCGCGTGCGATCTGCAGCCGTGCGGCCTGCGCCAGCATGGAGAGGTCGGCACGCGTGCCGGCCAGTGCCGCCTGCCGGGCCGCATCGCCGGCGGCAGCGCGGATCTGCGCATTGCCGAGCCCATAGCGCGAGGCCAGCTCGTCGATGCCGCGGTCGTCCAGTTCGATGTGGCGCTCGCGCAGCTCGGTGCCCCATTGGGTCCGGCGTTGCGCGAAGGTCGGCGTGGCGATCGCGATCGTCGCCAGGGTCGTGAAATGCGCGCCGCAAGGGCGCTCCCCTGCCGCCACGATGACCTGGGCCGTGTCCTCCAGGCCGGCTTGCAATGCCCTCGCTTCGCCGCTCTTCTCTGGCGCGAGCAGTGCATCGAAGTCGGAGAGATAGAGGACGGCATCGAGCATCCGGGCCTCGCGCAGCAGCGGGTCGAGCGCGGCATCGAAGTCGCTGCCGAGCGCTGTCATCCTGCCGAGGTCCACGGCGAGCAGCGGCCTGCGAAGCCTGGCGGCAAGCCTGGCCGCCGCGCCGTCCTTCGCCGCGCCGGCCGGCCCTTCGAGATAGAAGTGCAACCTTTCGCGGGCATCCAGCGCACGGGCCAGGGCACGGTCGAACGGATCGGTGTCCGAAGCTCGGGGTTCGGTGGGCATCGCCTCCAGCCGCGCGAACGACGCCAGCCGCGCATCGAGGCCGGGCTGTCCCAGCAGGAAGCGCACCACGGACTCCTCGAGCTTCAGATGGTGCGCCAGCAATGGCGGGACCGGGCCACCGCCGTCAGGCACCAGCTGCAGCAGCTTGTGGCGCACGAGCGGTGCGTCGCCGGCCAGCCGCCGGCGGCCGACGATCTTTGCCTCGCGCGATGCGCACAGGAGATTCAGGGCCAGGTCCACGGTGGGTCGCCGGCGCGTCACATCATCCTGCAGGTAAGCGAAGAGCCGCTCGTATCGGAGATCGACCTCCGGCGCGAGCGCGATAAGCAAGAAGTCCAGGTCGATCGCGTCGAGGCCGAAGGCATCCCGCAGCCACGGAAAGCGCGAGCCCGCCGGCATCGACGTGCCATCGGGTTCGCCGCCTGCGAGGGAGGGCTCGCCGGGGCTGCGCCGAATGAGGCGCTGCACGTCGTCCGCCGTGATGTAGAGACCGCGATAGGGTTCCGCCTGCCCGGCCGGGGCGGAGGAGGCTGCGTCGGCCGCGGTGGTGGCCCGCTCCAGCATGCGATCGAGCCGGCCGAGCGCGACCCACAAGCCTTCCAACTGAAAGTCGGGGACGGCGGTCAATGCAAGCTCCTGGATGACGATGTGCGGGCTCGGGCTGGGCGCACGGCTCGATAGACCGTCAGGCCATCGGCGCAGCTCCAGGCTTCGATGCGGCCGCTCGCGAGCAGGCTCTCCAGGGCTGCGGCCACATCGCGGCGCGCGTCGTCGCGGCGCTGGCGCACCAACCACCAATCGCAGATGCCTTCGAGCGAATCGCAGGCATCGGGATGGGCGGTGATATAGCGCAGGATGGTCTGCGCCACTTCCTCGATCGACGATGAACAGGATGCCACGGCCAGCATGCTCCAGTTGAAGGTAGCCGCTAGATGCGCAAAGCGTGCCAGCCAAGCGCAGCGCGCAAGTGCTTGATTTGCCAGTGTTTTGGCGGGCGCCCTCGCCGAGCGGCGAGTGCAAGGCGACACAGGCCTCGCGGCGGATTTCGATGAGCCGCTGCCCGGTTCGCCCTTGCGCGGCCGCGCGATCGAGGGCCCCGTGTCGGCAACGACACGGCGTTGCGGAAACTACACGGCCTCCAATACCCCATTTGGATGATGTTCACGCTCAGCGCGCGTTCCTAGAATCGCCGGTCGATCGACTGGCTCGATCGAAAGGAGCACCAGCATGGACGAAGGCTGTTCTCTCGAACATGCACAGGCCAGGGCCGGCATCGTGGGCGCGTCCCATAGCTTCAAGACGGCCATCTCGCTGATGATGCGCTACACGTCGTGCAATGCGCCGGTGCTCATCGTCGGAGAAAGCGGAACCGGCAAGGAACTCGTCGCCCGCGCCACGCACTACCTGGGCTCGCGTCGTGACAAGCCTTTCATCCCGGTCAATTGCGGCGCACTGCCTGACGCGCTCATCGAAAGCGAGCTGTACGGTCATGCGCGCGGCGCTTTCACCGATGCCAGTCGCGCACGGCGCGGTCTTGTCCGTCAAGCCGACGGAGGGACGCTCTTCCTCGACGAGGTCGAAGCACTCACGCCGCGCGGGCAGGTTACGCTGCTGCGCTTTCTCCAGGACGCTTCATTCAGGCCAGTCGGCGAGGACCAGGTGCAGCACGCCAACGTTCGCGTCATCGCCGCGTCCAACACCGACCTGCGCGAGCTGGTGCAGCGCGGTGACTTCCGTGCCGATCTCTTCTTTCGACTCGATGTCCTTCGCGTCGAACTGCCGCCGCTGCGTGCGCGCCCAGACGACCTCGACTTGCTGGTGCCCCACCTTCTGAAGAAGGCAGCACGCACGACCGGAGGTCCTCCCAGGTCAATGAGCAGGGCAGGGTTCGAGCTTCTGCGTGCGTTCGCGTGGCCGGGCAACGTGCGTGAACTCGAGCACACCCTGCTGAGGGCCTACCTCAGCAGCAGCGGCCTATGCATCGAGGCCGATGCGCTGCTAGCGAGCGCGCCCGCGCTGGCACATGGCGACGCCGCAGCGGCGGGCACGGTCGTTGCCTCGTGCTCGTCCCTGCGCGAAGCGAAGCGCTCGGCGCTCAGGGTCATCGAGCGCCGCTTCGTGGAAGAAGCGCTGGCCATGACCAACGGAAACATCAGCGAGGCGGCGCGGCTGTGCGACATGCAGCGCGCCTCTCTGAGCAAGCTCGCGAAGAAGTACGCGATTCGATGGCCGGTGTGCTCGAATGCCGAGACGACATCCCGCGAGGCAAATCCATGACAGGCCTGACTGGGACTGCATCGACGCGCGGCGTTGCGAGTGCGTCGAAATGCGGTCAGCTCCGACCTCCGTAGGGGCTCCGTTCCAATCCCAGAGAGCAGTGACGCCATTGAGGCTCCCCTGGCGATCACCGTATGGGGCTGGCGTCTGGGTGGACGGCGCGCGCTGCATGTAGCCCAGGGAACGGGCGCGGATGTCCGCTTTCAGCAAGCCTCTATTCAGCCGGAGAGGGGCGCCAAGCCCCGCAATGGGGTAAATTGCCCTTTCCCATGAGCAGCAAGCACATCGTCCCCGTCTCCCAGATCGGCCGCGCGAGCCGCGGCGCGGCGCTGCCGGAGCACGCGGTGGCGGCGACCGGCGTGCTGCTCGACCGGCTCTCGCGTCCGCTTACCGACCTGCGCGTCAGCGTCACCGACCGCTGCAACTTCCGCTGCAGCTACTGCATGCCCAAGGAAGTCTTCGACAAGGACTACCAGTACCTGCCGCACAGCGCGCTCCTGAGCTTCGAGGAAATCACCCGGCTGGCGCGCATCTTCGCCACGCACGGCGTGCGCAAGATCCGGCTCACCGGTGGCGAGCCGCTGCTGCGCAAGAACCTCGAACTGCTCGTCGAACAACTGGCGGCGATCCGCACGCCCGAAGGCAAGCCCCTGGACCTCACGCTGACCACCAACGGCTCCCTGCTCGCCCGCAAGGCCGCGGCGCTCAAGGCCGCCGGGCTGCAGCGCGTCACCGTCAGCCTCGACGGGCTCGACGACACCGTGTTCCGCCGCATGAACGATGTCGACTTCCCGGTGGCCGAGGTGCTCGCCGGCATCGATGCGGCGCACGCCGCCGGCCTCGGTCCGATCAAGGTCAACATGGTCGTCAAGCGCGGCACCAACGAGCAGGAGATCCTGCCGATGGCGCGGCGCTTCCGCGGCACCGGCGTCGTGCTGCGCTTCATCGAATACATGGACGTCGGCGCCACCAACGGCTGGCGCATGGACGAGGTCCTGCCCTCGGCCGAGGTGCTGCAACGCATCGCCGAAGAGTTCCCCCTGGTGCCGCTCGACGCCACCGCCCCCGGCGAGACCGCCCAGCGCTGGGCCTACCGCGACGGCGGCGGCGAGATCGGCGTGATCAGCAGCGTGACCCAGGCCTTCTGCCACGACTGCACCCGCGCGCGCCTGTCGACCGAGGGCAAGCTCTACCTCTGCCTGTTCGCGACCAGCGGACACGATTTGCGGCCGCTGCTGCGCGGCGATGCCGACGATGCGCGGATCGCCTCTGCCATCGGCCACATCTGGCAGGGCCGGGCCGACCGCTACTCCGAGTTGCGCGCGCTGCGCGGCCCCGACACGGAGGCGGCCAGCGGTGCGCGCCGTGTCGAGATGAGCTACATCGGCGGATGAGCACCGCACGATGAGCGCTCCCGCCACCATCGCTGCCGGCGAGATCACCGGCCTCATCCTCGCCGGCGGCCGCGGCTCGCGCATGGGCGGGGTCGACAAGGGCCTGCAGAACTTCGACGGCACGCCGCTCGCGCTGCACGCGCTGATGCGGCTTCAGTCGCAGGTCGGCGAGCTGATGATCAACGCCAACCGCAACATCGCGGCCTACGAATCCTTCGGCGTGCCTGTCTGGCCCGACGGCCTCGCGGACTATGCCGGGCCGCTGGCGGGCTTCCTGACCGGGCTGGAGCGCTGCGAGACGCCCTACCTGCTCACGGTGCCCTGCGACACCCCGCTGTTCCCCCTCGACCTGGCCGCGCGCCTCGGCGAGGCGCTGCTCGCGCACGACGCCGAGATCGCCATGGTCAACGCCCCCGAGGCCGCGGCCGAAGCGGACGGCGCCTCGGCCCTGCGGCCGCAGCCCGTGTTCTGCCTGCTGCGCGCCACCCTGCTCGAAAGCCTGGTGCGCTTCACGCAGGAGGGCGGCCGCAAGATCGACCGCTGGACCGCCCAGCACCGCACGGCGCTGGTCCCTTTCGACCGTCCGGGCGATGCGCCCGACGCCTTCTTCAACGCCAACACGCTGGCCGAGCTGCACGCGCTCGAAAGCCAGCGACGCTGAACTGCTTACTCTCATGAGCCGCACGGCCGCTCCGAAGGCGAATAGCACCGCAGCCCGCAGGGCGGGGGTTTTTCAATGAGCCGCATTGCCGAGATCGCCGCCGAACTGGCCGGCTACGACCCCAAGGCCCTCGGCGTTGACGCGGTGCAGGGCTTCCTGGCCCGGCTCGCGCAATCGGCGGTCGTCACGCAGACCGAGCACATCGCGCTGCGCGACGCGCTCGGCCGTGTGCTGGCCGAGGACATCATCTCGCCCGTGAGCGTGCCGCCGCACGACAACTCGGCCATGGACGGCTTCGCCTTTGACGGCGCCCTGCTGCCGGCCGACGCCGCCAGCGACGCCTCGGTGAGCCTGCGCGTGGTGGGCACCGCGCTCGCCGGCACGGCCTGGCGCGGCACGCTGACGCCGGGCGACGCCGTCAAGATCATGACCGGCGCCGTGATGCCGGTCGGCCTCGACACCGTGGTCCCGCAGGAGTTCTGCTTCGTCGAGGGCGAACAGGTGCGCTTTCCCGCCAAGGCCCTGCGGCGCGGCGACAACCGCCGCCTGGCCGGCGAGGACCTGCAGCAGGGCCAGCCCGCCCTGTTGCGCGGGGAACGCCTGTCGCCCGCCGCGCTGGGCATGGTGGCCAGCCTCGGCTTGGCCGGGGTGCCGGTGCTGCGCCGGCTTCGCGTGGCCTACTTCTCCACCGGCGACGAGATCCTGAGCCTGGGCGAGCTGCCGCGCGAAGGCGCGGTCTACGACAGCAACCGCTACACCGTGTTCGGCCTGCTCACGCGCCTCGGCTGCGAGGTGATCGACCTGGGCCTGGTGCGCGACGACCCCGCCGCGCTGGCCGACACGCTGCGCCGCGCCGCGACCGAGGCCGACGCGATCATCACCAGCGGCGGCGTCAGTGTCGGCGAGGCCGACCACACGCGTGCCGTGATGCAGCAGCAGGGCGACATGGCCTTCTGGCGGGTGGCGATGCGCCCGGGCCGGCCGATGGCGGTGGGCCTCATTCCGAGGCAGCGCGAGGCCGGCGGCACGGCCGTGCTGTTCGGCCTGCCCGGCAACCCGGTCGCGGTGATGGTCACCTTCCTCGCCTTCGTGCGGCCGGCCCTGCTGCGCATGATGGGCTGCCACGAACGGGGCTGCGCGCCGCCGCCGCTGCTGCGGGCGAAGAGCGTGGCCGCAATCCGCAAGAAGCCCGGCCGCACCGAATACCAGCGCGGCCGCGTCGAGCCGCAGCCGGGCTCGCTCCCCGAGGTGCGCATCGCCGGCAACCAGGGCTCGGGCGTGCTCAGCTCGATGGTCGAGGCCAATGGCCTGGTCGTGCTCCACCACGCGCAGGGCAGCGTCGAGCCCGGCGACCAGGTCGACGTGATGATGTTCGAGGGTGTGATCTAGGATTGCGACCCGGAGGGCCGCGCAGGAGACGCGCATGCTCGCAGCCAGAATCGAGTTGATGCAGCAGATGCCGATCTTCGGCGCCATCGACGCCGCGACCATCGAGTTCCTGCTCGAGCCCGCGCCGGTGGTCCAGGTCGCTGCCGGCGACTACTTCTGCCGCGAGGGCGACCTGCCCGACGGCATGTACGTGCTCGAGCGCGGCCGCGTGACCGTGTCGAAGAGCTGGGAAGACCAGCGCCTGCTGCTGCGCCGGCTCGGGCCGGGCGACTGCTTCGGAGAGATGGCGCTCCTGGACCTGTTCCCGCGCAGTGCTTCGATACGCGCCGACGAGGACTGCAGCGCCATCCGGATCACGCCCGACAACCTGCTGCGCCTGTTCGAGCACGATGCCGCGCAGTTCGCGCTGATCCAGATGAACATCGGCCGCGAGATCAGCCGCCGCCTGCGCTACACCGACGAGCTGTTGTTTCGCGCCCGCATGGGCGAAGTGCTGGAGGCGCCGGAACGCCTCGTCACGCGACCGGCCGGACTGTAGAAGCTAGAGCCGCCCGAGCGCCCGCTCCACGCCCTTGTTGGCCAGCATGTCGGCACGTTCGTTGCCCACATCGCCCGAATGCCCCTTGACCCAGCGCCATTCGATCTGGTGCCCGCCTTCGGACACCAGCTTGTCCAGCTCCTTCCACAGCTCCACGTTCTTCACCGGCTGCCTGGTCGAGGTCAGCCAGCCCTTGGCCTTCCAGCCGCGGATCCATTCGGTGATGCCCATGCGCACGTACTGGCTGTCCAGGTAAAGGATCACCTTGCAGGGCCGCTTGAGCGCGCCCAGGCCCTCGATCACCGCCTTGAGCTCCATGCGATTGTTGGTGGTGTTGAGCTCGCCGCCGAAGAGCTCCTTCTCGGTGGCCCCGGACTTGAGCCAGGCTCCCCAGCCTCCGGGGCCCGGGTTACCCTTGCAGGCCCCGTCGGTGTAGATCTGCACTTCGGTCAAGAACCGCTTCCTTGTCGTTGTCGTGATCGGTGATGGGGGTGGTGATGGCCCCGGTGTACCTTGCCGGCGATGGGCACCGGCGCGCTCGCGCGCTGCGCCGCCCGGCGCCAGTCGGCGGACAGCAGCCGCATGCCGCGCACCCGCTTGACGGCGACCAGGAAGTACACGGCGCCGAAGATCGGCCACCAGCGCTCGCCAAGAGTGTCGAACCATCGGCAGCGCTCGAGCCAGGCCTCGCTGCGCACCGCCGGCCGGTAGATGCCGAAGTCCCCCGATTCGACCTCGAAGCTCAGGAGGCGCAGCCAGTCGCGCATGCGCCTGTAGCCGATGAAGTCGCCCGAGTCGGGCAGGAACAGCTCGCCGAAGCCCAGCCGCCGGTACAGGTGCGCACGCCACTGGCGCATGCCCCACAGGCTGGCCGGGTTGAGCCCGCAGATCACCACGCGGCCCTCCGGCACCAGCACGCGCTCGACCTCGCGCAAGGTGCCGTGCGGGTCGTGGCTGAGCTCCAGCGCATGCGGCAGCACCACCAGGTCGAGGCTGTTGGCCGAGAACGGCAGCGCCGTGAAGTCGGTGAACAGCGCCGCGCTATTTGTGGCGACCGCAGGGTCGTCCAGGGCCAGCCAGCGATGCGGCATGCGGTTGGTGCGCAGGCCGTCGACCTCGGCCACGCCGAGCTGCAGCGCGTGGTAGCCGAAGACGTCCGCCACCGCCTGGTCGAAGCGCGACTGCTCCCACGCCAGCAGGTAGCGGCCTGGAGGGGTCTGGAACCACTCGTGCAAACCTATAATTTGACCGCTCATGAAGCTCGTTCCACTGCCCGCCTTCGCCGACAACTACATCTGGATGCTGCAGGATGGGCACAACGCGATCGTGGTCGACCCGGGAGATGCCGCGCCGGTCTTCGATGCGCTCGCTCGCGGCCATCTGCAGTTGGCCGCGATTCTAGTCACGCACCATCATGCCGATCACACCGGCGGTGTCGCGGCCTTGCGCAACGCCACCGGCGCGCCGGTCTTCGGCCCTGCGCGCGAAGCGATTCCCGAGCCCCTGACGCGCCTCGCCCAGGGCGACCATGCCGAGGTCCTGGGCCTTCGCTTCGAGGTGATCGAGGTGCCGGGCCACACGGCCGGCCACATCGCGTACTTCCTGCCGGCCGATGCGGCGAGCACCGCGGCCGGCGCACCGGCCCCGCTCGTCTTCTGCGGCGATACGCTGTTCTCCGGCGGCTGCGGCCGGCTCTTCGAGGGCACGCCCGCGCAGATGCTGGCCTCGCTCGACGCGCTGGCTGCGCTGCCCGGCGAAACCCGCGTGTGCTGCGCCCATGAATACACACTTGCTAACCTTCGCTTCGCACACGCCGTGGAACCCGGCAACGCCGTGCTGACTCAGTACACGGCGCAGTGCGAGGCATTGCGTGCGCGCGGCGAGCCGACGCTGCCCTCGCAGCTTGCCACCGAACGCCAGATCAACCCCTTTCTTCGCAGCCGCGAAGCCGCTGTCCTGCAAGCAGTCCGCGCGCATGCCAGCCTCTCCCCGCACACCGGCGAGGCCGAGGTCTTCGCCGCACTGCGCCAATGGAAAAACGACTTTCGATGAAATTCATCCTTGCTGCCTGCCTTGCCGGCTCGCTGCTGCTCGCGGGCTGCGCGAGCACCACCGGCACGGGTTCCTCTGCCTCGCCCCCCCTCGACACCGCATCCACCGCATCCACCGCGTCGGGACCCGCCGCGGCTCCGGTCTATCCCGGCGGGGCGCTGACTCCCATCACCTCCGGCACCACCCGGTCGCGCTCCGTCGTCACGCTCGCCCCGCCGGCCGACATGTGGGACCGCATCCGCCGCGGCTTCAAGATGCCCGACCTCGACAACGAGCTGGTGCGCGACCGCGAACAGTGGTATGCGAGCCGGCCCGACTACATGCAGCGCATGACCGAGCGCTCGAGCCGCTACATCTTTCATATCGTCGAGGAGCTCGAGCGCCGCGACATGCCCACCGAACTGGCGCTGCTACCCTACATCGAGAGCGCGTTCAACCCGCAGGCGGTCTCCAGCGCCAAGGCCGCCGGCATGTGGCAGTTCATGCCCGCCACGGGCACCGACTTCGACCTCAAGCAGAACGTCTTCCGCGATGACCGCCGCGACGTCATCGCCTCCACGCGCGCGGCGCTCGACTACCTGCAGAAGCTCTACGGCATGTTCGGCGACTGGCACCTCGCGCTGGCCGCGTACAACTGGGGCGAAGGCAGCGTGGGCCGCGCCATCGCCAAGAACCAGCGCGCCGGCCTGCCCACGGGCTACACCGACCTCAACATGCCGGCCGAGACCCGGTACTACGTGCCCAAGTTGCAGGCGGTGAAGAACATCGTCGCCAATCCGGAGCGCTTCAACGCCGACCTGCCGGTCATCGCCAATCACCCCTACTTCCAGACGGTCACGCTCAAGCGCGACCTCGACGTCGCCCTCGCCGCCAAGCTGGCCGACGTGAAGATCGAGGACTTCCGCGCTCTCAATCCCTCCGCCCACAAGCCGGTGCTGCTGGCCGCGGGAACGCCCGAGATCCTGCTGCCCTGGGACAACGCCGCCGTGTTTCAGCGCAATTTCGAGGCCTACGCCCAAGGCCAATACGCGAGCTGGACCGCGTGGACCGTTCCCTCCACGATGACTGTCGCCGACGCCGCCCAGCGCTCGGGCATGAGCGAGGCCGACCTGCGCGCCATCAACAACGTGCCGCCGCGCATGCTGATCAAGGCCGGCTCGACGCTGATCGTGCCGCGCGGCGCACGCGTGCAGGAGGACGTGCAGGCCACCGTCGCCGACACCGGCCACCTGAGCTTCCAGCCCGAGATCGTGACCCGCCGCACCGTGGTCAAGGCGGGGCGCCGCGACAGCGTGGCGAGCATCGCCCGCCGCTACAGGCTCAGCCCTGCCAGCGTCGCCGAATGGAACGACGTCAAGACCAGCCATGTCTTCCAGCGCGGCGGAACGGTGGTGGTCTACCTGCCGGTGCGGGCCGCGAGCGCCGCGCGCGTCGGCCGGGGCGTCGCGGCGCGCAGCCGGCATGACAGCACGGTGGTGGTGACCAGCAAGCGCGGCGGCGGGGTCGTCAAGACCAGCGCCGCCAAGACGCCGGCAGCCCGATCGGGCTCGTCGAGCAAGATCGTGCGCGAGAAGCGCGGCGGCACGCCATCCAAGAAGAAGCGCTAGCCCGGGACGGCGCAGGCACGGCGCTGCAGGAGACCCTCAAAGCTTCTCGGTCTCCCCGCTCCTCGGCTGCCATTTCATGAGCCGCCGCTCGATGAGGCCCACCAGGCCATCGAGCAACAGCGCAAAGGCGGTGAGCACCGCGATGCCGGCGAACACCGTGTTGACGTCGAAGGTGCCTTCGGCCTGCAGGATCAGGTAGCCCACGCCGCGCGCCGAGCCCAGGTATTCGCCCACCACGGCGCCGACGAAGGCCAGCCCCACCGAGGTGTGCAGGCTGGAGAACACCCAGCTGGTCGCGCTCGGCAGGTACACCGTGCGCAGCAGCTGCCGCCGGCTGGCGCCGAGCATGCGCGCATTGGCCAGCACCACCGGGCTCACTTCGCGCACGCCCTGGTAGACGTTGAAGAACACGATGAAGAACACCAGCGTGACCGCCAGCGCCACCTTGCTCCAGATGCCCAGGCCGAACCACAGCGCGAAGATGGGCGCCAGGATCACCCGCGGCATCGAGTTCGCGGCCTTGATGTAGGGGTCGAGGATCAGGCTGGCGGTGGGCGCCAGCGCAAGCCACAGCCCGCAGGCCAGCCCCAGAAGGGTGCCGATGCCGAAGGCCAGCACGGTCTCGAGCAGCGTCACGCCGAGGTGCAGGTAGATGTCGGCGCGGCCGGAAAGGCCGTCGGGAAAGAGCGCGTTCGGCGCGATGGCGATCGGCAGGAACCAGCTCCAGATCCGGCCCGCCACCTTGACCGGCTCGCCGAGGAAGAAGGCCACCTGCGTGTCGCGCGACACCAGATGCCACAGCACCAGCAGCACGACCAGCAGCGCGAGCTGCCAGCCGCGCGCGTTGCCTTCGTTCGGCCGCAGCCTCATCAGGCGGCCTTCTTCAATTGCTGCGCATAGCCCTTGAGCACCTCGTCACGCAGCACGCTCCAGATCTGCATGTGCAGCTCGACGAAGCGCGGGTGCGTGCGCACCTCGGCCACGTCGCGCGGGCGCGCGAGGTCGATGACGAATTCACCGATCGGATGCGTGGCGGGGCCGGCCGAGAGCACCACCACGCGGTCGCTCATCGCGATGGCCTCGTCGAGGTCGTGCGTGATGAAGAGCACCGCTTTTCTCTTGGCAGCCCACAGGTCGAGCACCTCGTTCTCCATCAGCTGCCGCGTCTGCACGTCGAGCGCGCTGAAGGGCTCGTCCATGAGGATGATGTCCGGATCCAGCGCCAGCACCTGGGCCAGCGCGGTGCGCTTGCGCATGCCGCCCGAGAGCTCGTGCGGATAGCGGTCGCCGAAGCCCGCCAGCCCCACGCGCGCCAGCCACTGCTCGGCCAGCGCCCTCGCCTGCGCATCGGGCATGCCGCGGTACTGCAGGCCGAGTATCACGTTGCCCAGCGCACTCCGCCACGGCATCAGCGCCTCGGTCTGGAACATGTAGCCCGCGCGCGTGTTGATGCCCGAAAGCGGCTGGCCGAAGACCTTCACCGTGCCCGAGGACGGCGCGAGCAGGCCGGCGCCGACGTTGAGCAGCGTCGACTTGCCGCAGCCCGTGGGTCCGACCACCGAGACGAACTCGCCCGCGCGCACGCGCAGCGAGGTGCCAGCCACCGCGGTATAGCGCTGGCCGCGCTCGTCCTTCGAGCGAAAGGTGCAGCTGATGTCGAGCAGTTCGAGCGCGTGTTCGGAGTCAGCGGACATGGGCAGAAAAAAAGACCCGGCCGGAGCCGGGTCGCGAAAGCGGCAACTCAGGCTTTGAATCGGTCCTTCGCGCGTCGCGCGAAGTCGTTGGTGTAGGTCTTGGCCAGGTCGATCTTGTCGGCCTTCACGGCCGGGTCGAAGCTGGCGATGGCGGCCAGCGCGGTCTTCGGCCCCTCCGCCGGCACGATGCCGTCGGTCGCGATCGCCTCGCGCACCTTGTCGAAGGAGGCCAGGTAGAGCGCGCGGTCGCCGAGCAGGTAGGTCTCGGGCACAGTCTTGATGATGTCGCCCGGTCCCGCGGTCTGCAGCCACTTGAGGCCGTGCACGATCGCGTTGGCCAGCGCCTGGCAGGTGTTGGGATGCTTCTGGATGAACTCGGCCGGCGCGTACAGGCAGGCCGCCGGCATCGGGCCGCCGAACACCTCCTGCGTGCCCTTCAGGGTGCGCGTGTCGCTGATGATCTTCACGTCGCCCTTCTGTTCGAGCATGGTCATCACCGGGTCGGTGTTGCTGATGGCGTCGATCTGGCCCGAGCGCAATGCCGTCAGCGCGCCGGCCGCCACGCCCACGCCGATGAAGCTCACGTCGCTGGCCTTGAGCCCGCCGCGCGAGAGCACCAGGTTGGCCACCATGTTGGTGGACGAGCCCGGCGCCGACACGCCGATCTTCCTGCCCTTGAGATCGGCAATGCCCTTGTAGCCCGCCATGTTCTTGGTCGACACGCCGATCGCGATCTGCGGCGCGCGGCCCTGCAGCACGAAAGCCTGGAAGACCTGGTTCTTGGCCTGCAGGTTGATGGTGTGTTCGTAGGCGCCCGAGCACACGTCGGCCGAACCGCCCACCACCGCCTGCAGCGCGCGCGCGCCGCCGGCGAAGTCGGAAATCTCGACGTCGAGGCCCTCGGCCTTGAAGTAGCCCAACTGCTCGGAGATGGTGAGCGGCAGGTAATAGAAGGCCGCCTTGCCGCCGACGGCAATGGAGATCTTCGGCTTTTCGAGCTTGGCCTGCGCGCGCACCCACAGCGGCACGGCAATGGATGCGGCACCCAAGGTTGCGGCGATGGTGAAGCTTCGGCGGTGGAGCATGCGGTGTGGCCCTCGGGCTCTCTGGGTTCGTTGTGCGAATCGAGCTTAGGGGCGCGTGCCATCTACCTGCATCGGGAACATCCCGTGCGGGTTTCCACGTAAACATGAAGACCACTTCGCCGCCGGCTCCTTGCCTTCGTGCAAGAGGCGAACGTGAACACCGATGGGTCCCGTGCCGTCAGGTACTCGAAGGGTGCGGCACCCCCAGCCCGTTGCAATTTTTCACCGCCACTTCGTGGCCGTGCTTCTAGAGGCCGGCGATGAAGAGGATCGCGATGTTGAGCGCGAACGCAAGCGCCCAGACCGTGCTGCGCGCGGTGCCGAAGCCACGGATGTAGAGCGCGATGTAGACGATGCGCAGGAGCACGTAGGCCGCGGCCAGCATGTCGAGCCGCGCCTGCGCCGCGCCGAGCTGGTGCGCAATCACCACCGCGCCGATGAAAAAGGGAAGGCCCTCGAAGCTGTTGTTCTGTGCGGCGAGCGCGCGAGCGCGCCAGCCGGCCTGGCGCTCCATCCAGTTTCGCGGCGCCTGGTTGTCGCGCAGCCTGAAGCTGCCGATCTTCGCGATGTAGGCCGCGAGATAGGGCAGGAGCGCCGCGACCAGCACGCACCAGTAGGCCAGCGTCAATGGGGGCAGGCGCATGGTCATCGTCGATCGACCAGCGCGTGCGCGATGGTGCCGAGGTCCACGTACTCGAGCTCGCTGCCGGCCGGCACGCCGCGCGCGAGCCGCGTCACGGTGAGGCCGCGCTGACGCAGCGCCTCGCCGATGACGTGCGCGGTGGCCTCGCCTTCGGCAGTGAAGTTGGTGGCGAGGATGACCTCGCTCACCGTGCCGTCGAGCGCGCGATCGAACAGCTTCGACAGGCCGATGTCCTTGGGGCCGATGCCGTCGAGCGGGCTCAGCTTGCCCATCAGCACGAAGTAGTAGCCGCGGAATGCGCCGGTGCGCTCCAGGGCAGCCTGGTCTGCAGGCGTCTCGACCACGCACAGCTTGGTGGCGTCACGACGCGCGTCGAGGCAGACGCTGCACACCGGCGCCTCGGTGAAGGTGTTGCAGCGCTCGCAATGCCGCACCTGCGCGGCGGCCTCCTGCAAGGAGCGCGCCATCCGCTGCATGGCCTCGCGGTCGTGCTGCAGCAGGTGGAAGGCCATGCGCGAGGCCGACTTGACGCCGACGCCAGGCAGGCGGCGCAAGGCCTCGATCAGGGCATCGAGCGCGCTGGAATCCGCCATGCGGAAACCTAGAAGGGGAGCTTCATGCCAGGCGGCAGGCCAGGCATGCCCGCGGTCAGCTTGCCCATCTTCTGCTCGCTGGTCTCCTCGGCCTTGCGCACCGCGGCGTTGAAGGCGGCGGCCACCAGGTCTTCCAGCATGTCCTTGTCGTCGGCCAGCAGGCTGGGATCGATGGTGATGCGCTTGACGTCGTGCTTGCAGGTCATCACGACCTTCACCAGGCCGGCGCCGGATTCACCCTCGACCTCGATGGTCGCCAGCTCTTCCTGCGCCTTCTTGAGGTTGTCCTGCATCGCCTGCGCCTGCTTCATGAGGCCGGCAAGTTGTCCTTTGTTGAACATCGTTGGTCCTGTCGTCGTTGGATGGATAAAAAATGGATCAGGCAGGCCGCAGCGTACCCGGCACGATCCTGGCGTCCCAGTCGCGCATCATGGACTGCACTTCGGGGTCGTTGCGAATCGCTTCCTCGGCCTCGCGCTGGCGCGCGTCGGCCGCCTGCTTGTTGCGGCGCGCCGGGCTGTCGGTCACGACGCCGATCTCGATGGCGAGCTTCACGCCATGGCCCAGGGTTGCCAGCGCCACCTGCAGTTTGTCACGGCTGCCCGCCTGGTTGAGCGACTCGCGCTCGACGCGCAGCAGCCACTGGTCGACGTCGCGCGCCACGAGCTGCGATTGCAGCGCGAGCTCGCGGGCCAGCGCGTTGATCGCCTCGGCCGCCACCAGCTGAGTGACGGTCGCATACCAGAAGTCGCCCTCCTCGCTGGGTTCGATGGGCGCCGGAGCGCTCTCGCGGGCGAGGTCGCGCGCGCCGGGCGGCGGCTGCACACGCACCTGCATGGCCAGCACGTGGGCAGCCGAGGGGGTCGCTTCGGGCGCAGTTTGGGCGACCGCCGGGCGGCCCTCCTCGCGCACCGGCAGGCGGTGGCCGGGCGGCGCGGCACGCGTTGCGCCGGAAGCGGCAGGGACCGCAGATGCGGCAGATGCGGTGGGTGTTGCCTGAGCCGCCGCGCCAGGCGGGGCTGCCACGACCGCGGGCCGAGGCGCCTGCACGCGCTCCGCCACGGCCGCGGGGGCTTCATTCAGAGTTTTTTTTTCCACGCCGGCCGCAGCCGCGGGCTTGAAGGCCAGCAGGCGCAGAAGCACCATGGTGAGCGCCGCGTACTCGTCGGGCGCCAGGCCTAGTTCGCCGCGGCCGTGGAGGCACAGGCTGTAGAGGAGCTGCGTCTCGTCGGCCGGCATCGCGGCCGCGAGGCGCGCGGTCTCGGCTGTATCGGGGTCGCTCGTATCGCCGGGCTCTGCGCGCGAGGGCACCGCCTGCAACACGGCCATGGCCTGGAGCACGGCCGTCATTTCCTCGAGCGTCGAGGCTGCCGACAAGCCGTCGCGGCGCAGCCCCTCGGCGGTCTCGACCACCGTCTTGCCGTCGCCCTGCGCCAGCGCCTCGATCAGGCGGAACACGTGGCCGCGGTCCACGCTGCCCAGCATCTGGCGCACGCCGCCTTCCGTCAGCTCGCCGTTGCCGAAGGCAATGGCCTGGTCGGTCAGCGACAGCGCATCGCGCATCGAGCCGCGGGCCGCGCGCGCGATCAGCCGCAGCGCATGCGGCTCGGCCGGCACGGTCTCGGTCTGCAGCACACGGGTGAGGTGCTCGAGCACCGTCTCTGGCGCCATCGGGCGCAGGTTGAACTGCAGGCAGCGCGACAGCACCGTCACAGGCACCTTCTGCGGATCGGTGGTGGCTAGCACGAACTTGAGGTATTCCGGCGGTTCCTCGAGCGTCTTCAGCATCGCGTTGAAGGCA
The DNA here is from genome assembly GCF_901827175.1 of Variovorax sp. RA8. Classification (NCBI taxonomy): domain Bacteria; kingdom Pseudomonadati; phylum Pseudomonadota; class Betaproteobacteria; order Burkholderiales; family Comamonadaceae; genus Variovorax; species Variovorax sp. RA8. The sequence goes on from NZ_LR594662.1 coordinate 4,092,340, forward strand.
TGGCCGGTGAGCATGTGCACCTCGTCGATCATGAAGACCTTGAAGCGCCCCTGCACCGGCTTGTAGACCGCCTGCTCCAGCAGGGCCTGGACCTCGTCCACGCCGCGGTTCGAGGCCGCGTCCAGCTCGGTGTAGTCGACGAAGCGGCCCGAATCGATGTCCTTGCAGGCCTGGCAGACGCCGCAGGGCGCGGCGGTGATGCCGCCCTGCCCGTCGGGCCCCTGGCAGTTGAGCGACTTGGCCAGGATGCGCGAAACGGTGGTCTTGCCCACGCCGCGCGTGCCGGTGAAGAGATAGGCATGGTGCAGCCGCTGGGACGTGAGCGCGTTCTCGAGCGCCTGCACCACATGCTCCTGGCCCACCATCTCGCTGAAGGTCCTGGGGCGGTGCTTGCGAGCGAGAACGAGATAGGCCATCGGCGCATTTTAGGTTGCGCCCAAGACGCCGCTCCGATGTCTTCCGACTAGCTATAGGCCTTTTTACTTATAGATTTTCACCATTTCCCTCCTAGCATGGCGTTGGCTTCCGAGGAGACCGACATGCCCACTGCGCACCCCCGAACCGCGCGCGCGCCCGCGGCCGGCAAAGCCAAAGCCCAGCCGGCCGGCGCGCGTCGCTACTGCATGCAGCCCGTGCAGGCGCCGCGGCAATTCGACAACAGCGTCTCCGCCGGCCGCGCCGCCGCCATCCTGGCCGCGAGCAGGAAATGGGTGAACGGCACGCAGCTGAACTACTACTGCTACAAGCGCGGCGACGGCGTGCCGGCTGCCTGGCAGGGCAACAACGCGGATACGGCGGTGGTCGAGGAGGCCTTCGAGGGGTGGGCCAAGCTGGGCATCGGGATCGGCTTCCGCCGCGTCGAGGCGCCCGAGGATGCGATCGTTCGCATCGGCTTCGACCCGCAGGACGGCTCATGGTCCTACGTGGGCCGCGATGTGCTCAGCGTGCGCGACCCGCTGCAGCGGACGATGAATTTCGGCTGGCCGCTCAACACCGACTACGGCCGCGACACCGCGCTCCACGAGATCGGCCACACATTGGGCCTCGAGCACGAGCACCAGAACCCCCACGCCGGCATCACCTGGAACCGGCAGGCGGTGCTCGACTACTTCTCGGGTCCGCCCAACCATTGGCAGGAGCCGCAGATCGAGTGGAACATCCTGCGCAAGATCCCGGCCTCGGAGGTCAAGGGCACGACCTGGGACCCGGACTCGGTGATGGAGTACCACTTCGAGCCCGGGCTCATCGACGCGCCGGCGCAGTACCGGGAAGGGCTGGTACCCAAGGGCGGGCTCTCCTACGCCGACAAGGCCTGGGTGGTGGAGTCCTACCCCGGCGTGCGGGCGCCGGCGCTCGGCTCGCTCAAGGTCGGGTTGTCGCAGCTGCTCAAGATCAAGGCCGGCGAGACCCGCAATTTCGAGTTCGTGCCGCCGCGCACGCGGACCTACAACATCGGTACTTTCGGTACCTCGGACACGGTGCTGGTGCTGTTCGAGGTGACGCCCGCCGGCAATGTGCAGATCGCGGGCAGCGACGACAGCGGCAGCGACCTCAACGCCCGCGTGAGTGTGCGCCTGCAGAAGGGCCGCCACTACCTGGTGGGCATCCGCCTCTACTACGCCGACGCGGCCTTCGAGACATCGCTGATGGCCTGGTGAGCCGGGGGGCTTCGGGCCGTCGCCTACAATCGCAGCTGACGGGCCTCCCCGCATGGTGAAGTGGCCAACCGGGTCAGGTGGGGAACCAAGCAGCCCTAACTGCGTAGCCAGTGCCGGGGGTAAGGCTCGTCAACCTCACATCAAAAAAGCCGCGTCCTGGAACGCGGCTTTTTTCTGGCAGCAATCGCTTCAGGTCGCGGCCTCGGAGCGCTCCAGCTTGGCCAGCAGCGTGTGCGCCAAGGCGACCGTCTTGTGCTCCATGTTGGCGACGTGATAGCAACCCAGCGCCCGCCCCTCGTAGCTGATGGCCGCCACCGGAAAGTGGTGGCCGAGCGCGGTCGCCGCGTCGTGCAGGCATTCCGCGATCGACCGCAGGCCCTGGCGCACGTAGCGCTCGTCGGCGTTGCCGGTGCTCACGCTGTAGTTGAAATACCTGTCTCGGATCTTCTTGATGTCGACGTGCGGATGCATAGATGGTGGGCCCCCTCGGGGCAGCCCGCGATTGTCTGCGTCCTCGCAAACAAATGCACTTCAGCCAGAAGTATGCAATTTCATGATTCGGGATCGCCGCGGCCCAGCCGCCGCAGGACGCCCCGCGCTGCGACCACGCCGCTGGCCATGGAGGCGGTCAGCAGATAGCCGCCGGTCGGCGCCTCCCAGTCGAGCATCTCGCCGGCGCAGAACACGCCCGGCATCGCCGTGCTCATCAGATGGGCGTCGAGCGCCTCGAAGCGCACACCGCCGGCGCTGCTGATCGCCTCGTCGATCGGCCGCGGCGCGACCAGCCGCAGCGGCAGCGCCTTGATGGTCTGGGCCAGCTTCTCGGGCACATGCATCTCCTCGCGCGTGAGCACCTCGTGCAGCACCGCCGTCTTGATGCCGTCGAGGCCGAGCCGGCTTTTCAGGTGGCTGGCCACCGAGCGCGCCCCGCGCGGGTGCAGCACGGCAGCGCGCACCTGCTCGGCGCTGCGGTCCGGCAGCAGGTCGAGCCACAGCGTAGCGCTGCCCTTCGCGGCGATCTCGTCGCGCAGCAGCGAGGACGCCGCATAGACCAGGCTGCCTTCGATGCCGGTCGCGGTCGCGACGAACTCGCCCTTGCGCGCGAAGCGGCGGTCCCGGGCATCGGTGAAGGAGAGCGCCACCGACTTGAAGGGCATGCCGGCGAAGCGCTCGGCGAAGTACGGCGTCCAGCCGATGTCGAAGCCGCAGTTGGCCGGCGCCAGCGGCGCCACCTCCACGCCGTGCGCAGCCAGCCAGGGGACCCAGGCACCGTCGGAGCCCAGCCGCGGCCAGCTGGCGCCGCCCAGCGCCAGCACGGTGGCCTCGGGCCTCAGCGCCAGCTCGCCGGCCGGCGTGGCGAAGCGCAGCTCATCCGGCATCGCGCCCGCATCGGACCAGCCGAGCCAGCGATGGCGCATGTGGAAACTCACGCCGCGCTCGCGCAGCCGATGCATCCAGGCGCGCAACAGCGGTGCTGCCTTCATGTCAGTGGGAAACACGCGGCCCGAGCTGCCGACGAAAGTCTGGATGCCGAGGCCGTGGACCCATTCGCGCAGCGCTTCGGGCCCGAAGGCTTGCAGCAGCGGCTCGATCTGCGATCGGCGCTCGCCGAAGCGGCTGGCAAAGCGCTCCAAGGGCTCCGAATGCGTGAGGTTCAGGCCGCCGCGACCCGCCAGCAGGAACTTGCGCCCGACGGAGGGCATGGCGTCGTAGACATGCACGGCCAGGCCTTGCGCGCTCAGCACCTCGGCGGCCATCAGTCCGGCCGGGCCCCCGCCGACGACGGCGATCTTCACGTCACCGTCGCTCATTCGAGCCCCACCAGTTCGCCCTGCCCCGTGAGGAAGGCCGCGCGCACGGTCTCGCCGGGGCAGGCCTCCTGCACGGCTTCGCGATACCGCCGCATCTGCGCGATCAGCACCGTATCGTGCTCCGGACGTGCGGCCGACTTGTAGTCGAGCACCCACCAGACGCCGCTCGCGCGATGCTGTACCAGCCGATCGATGCGCAGCACCTCGCCGCCGTGCACCAGCGTGACTTCGTTGCCGTGCCAGGCCAGCGCTTCGGCATCCCAGGCCCAGGCGCCCATCCCTTCACGGATGCGCTGCGCCATCGCGGCAGCGATCCCGGCCGTGGCGGAGTCCAGCCCGAACTCGCGGCCGGCGGCGCGCACGTGGGCCGGTTCCGGGGGCGCGCCCGGCTGAGCCCATTCGAGCAGGCGGTGCATCGCCTGGCCCAGGGCCGAGGCGCGCGAGTCGGCGCTCCTCGGCGGGACGCGCGCTGCCATGCGCGCAAGGCCGGGCGGCACCGGCAGCTGGAGCATGCCGAAGACTTCGGGTGCCGGCGACGCGCCGGCCTCCAGCGCGCCGGCGGTGGTCAACGCCGTGTCGATCGGCTCGCAGCGCGCTTCGAGGCGCGCCCACCAGCTGCGGCCGTCGGGCCGCGCGGCGGGCACCGCCGACAGCACCAGCTCGCCGCGCGCGCGGGTGGTCGCCACGTAAAGCGCGTTGATTTCCTCGCGGTGCCGCGCGGCCTGCTCCTCGGCCAGGTCACCGATGGTGCAGGCCGGCGGATTCTTCTCGCTGGCCACGAACACGAAGCGCTCGGGCGCCGCGGCCTGGCCCGGCCACTTGACAAGCACGCCCATGGTCTGCGCGCGCTGCGCGGAGGCGTCGGTGTCCAGCATCAGCACCAAGTCGGCCTCCAGGCCCTTGGCGCCGTGCACGGTCAGCAACTGCACGGCATCGGCCGCAGCGACCGAGGGCGCGCGGATGCCGCCGCGGCGCAGCGCTCGCACGAATCCGTAGGGGGTGGCGAAGCGCGCCCCGTCGAGCTCGAGCGAAGCGGCCATCAGTCCGCGCAGATTGCCGAGCACGCCGGCCCGCAGCGCCGCGGGCGCGGCGGCCGCGAAGCGGCCGAGCACGTCGGCCTCGTGATAAATCGCGCTCAGTGCGTCGTGCGGCGGCCAATCGGCCAGCCAGCGTTGCCATTGCCGCAGCCGCGGCCCGATGCCCGCGAGCGGCGCAGTCAGGTCCGGTGCCCGGAGCAGCTCGAACCAGCTCGCGCCGTGCTCGCGCTTGCGCAGCGCCAGGCTCACCAGGGCATCGTCGTCGAGGCCGAAGAGCGGGGAGCGCAGCGCGCGCGCCAGCGAGAGGTCGTGGTCGGGCGAGACCAGCGCATCGAGCAGCGCCACCATGTCCTGCACCTCGGGCGCGTCGTGCAGCTCGTTCTTTTCGGGCTGCTGGACCGCGATGTGCAGCTTGCGCAGCTCGTCCTGCAGCACGGTGAGCCGGCTGCGGCGGCGCGCCAGCACCATGATGCGGCTGGGCTGGAGGCCCTCCGCGATGCGCCCGGCGATCCAGCGCGCGGCCTGCTCGCATTCCTTCTGCAGCAGCTTTTCCTCGGGCAGCACGCGCGGCGTCGCCAGGCTGTCGCGCCAGAGCAGCATGCCCTCGTCGTCCGTCGCGCGGCCCTCTTCCTTCGGCGCGATCGCATCGCGCGGGATCGGCGGCAGCTTGCGCACCCGGCCCAGCGCGCGCGATTCGGTGGTGTGGTCCCGGAATCCGCTGAACTCGCCGGCGCGCTGCGCATCGCCCATGGCGGCATTGACCAGGCCCACCACCGCCTGCGCGTTGCGATGGGTGTGGTCGCAGTTGAGCAGGTCGCCGTCGAGGCCTTCCTTGACGAACTGCTTGGCCGCGATGAACACCTGCGGCTCGGCGCGCCGGAAGCGGTAGATGCTCTGCTTCGGATCGCCCACGATGAACACGCCCGGCCGCCGCCCGCCCGCACCCGCGTAGCTGCCCAGCCAGCCGTGCAGCGCCTGCCATTGCAGCGGATTGGTGTCCTGGAACTCGTCGATGAGCAGATGCCGCACGCGCGCATCGAGCCGCTCCTGCACCCAGCCCCACAGCTCCGAATTGCCGAGCAGAAGGTGCGCGGCCTGCTCGACGTCGTTCATGTCGACCCAGCCGTGCGTCGCCTTGACCTCGGCGAAGCAACGGATCAACAGGCGGGTCAGCCGCGCCATGCGCTGCTGGTAGAGCCAGGCGGCGTGCTGGGCCTGCGCCTCGCAGTACTGCTGCACATACTGCTGCGCAGCGCGCACGTCCTCCACGCCGGCGAGCTTGTCGCTGAACTTGCGCGGCTCGCCCTTTTGGGTGAGCAGCGCGTCGAGCACACCGGCTACGCGCCCCTTGGCCACGGCGTGCTCCAGCTTCACACCCTTCTGCGAGAAGGTCGGCGCACTGGCGCGGCCCAGCGCGCGCGCCGCGGCGAGCAAGGCGGCGCGGGAGGCCGGATCGTGCAGCAGCCGGTCCTCGGGCGTCTCGGCACCCGCGAAAGCCGGGTAGAGCTCGCCCATGGGGACCACGGCATCGTCGACGGTGCCGTGGGCATCGGCGAGCACGAACTCGACGCGTCGCGTCAGCGCCTCGTCCAGCGCCTTGGCGGTCTGGGACCGGCCGTAGTCCGCGACCAGCGCGCGGTAGTTGGCGGCGGCCTCGGGATCGTCCGCCACGGCCGCGAAGAAGGGGCGCCAGACCCGCACGCGCGCCTCGGCGTCGTCCTCGAGCAACTGGTAGTTGGCCGGCAGCCCCAGGCGCTCGAGCACCGCCACGGGCGCGCTGCGCAGCAGGCCGGCGAACCAGGCGTGGAAGGTGCGAAACTGGACCGGCCGGCCGCCGGCGAGCAGCTCGCGGTAGAGCCCCTGGAGCCGCGGCGCACGGGCCTCGGCGGATGCGCGGTCCATGCCGCGCATCACGAGCTCGGGCACCAGCGCCTCCACGGACTGCGCCGCGAAGGCTTCCAGCCACTGGTCGAGCCGCTCGCGCATCTCGCCGGCGGCCTTCTTGGTGAAGGTAATTGCGAGGATCTCGTGCGGCGCGCAGGCGCCCTCGCCTTCTTCCAGCAGGGCACGCAGGATGCGCGAGACCAGCATCCAGGTTTTGCCCGCGCCCGCGCAGGCCTCCACCGCCACCGAGCGGCGCGGGTCGCAGGCGATGGCGTAGAAGCGCTCGCGCGGGACGGCGGCGCCGTTGTGTTCGTAGGCCGCGGCTTTCGGTGCCGCTGATGGCGCAGCCGCAGCCGCAACCGGGGCCGAGGCAGGTGGCGCAGCGGGCACGGCGGCTGCAGCGGGCGGCGAGGGCTCGTCGTTCCAGAAGTCCTTGCGGCATAACCCGCGTGCGCCGCAGTGCTCGCAGACCTGCCCCTCGCCCAGCGCAGGCAGCGCAGCGCCGCGCCCGATGCGCGCGAGATCGTCCATGACGCCGGCCACCAGGGCGTCGCGCGCGGCGATCACATCGGTCTGCTCGACGGTGCGCGTGCCGGAGGCCTTCTCACCGACGTTGACGTAAGCCGCGCGCAAGCCGTCGTCCGGGAAGAGCGCCGCGTAGAAGGCGAGCTGGGTGTCCTCTGTCGGGTCCTTGACGCGATCGCGGGTCTTGTCGACCGACTCGGTCTTGTAGTCGATCACGAACGCGCGCCCGTCGGCGGTGGCGTCGACGCGGTCCAGCCTGCCGACCAGCTTCACGCTGCCCAGCGACAGTTCCTTCCACGGCTCGGACTCGATGAACACGGCACCTTCGTCCTGCTCGTGCGTGGCGAGCCAGGCGAGGTAGCCGTCGCGCACCGCAGGCCAGGCCGCCGCGAAGGGCAGGAACTCGGCCTGCGAGAGGCCGAACTCGCGCGTGGCCGCCTGCTCGGCCGTTGCCATCAGGGCGAGCCGCGCGTCCAACTCTGCATCGGGCGTCTGCTTCAGCGCCTCATGGAAATGGCCCAGCACCGCGTGCAGCCAGTTGCCGAAATCGCGCTTGTCGACCTCCGCGTCGAGCTCGTCGCTGCTGCGCAGGCCGAGCTGGCGCATCGCGAAGAAGCGATAGGGGCAGCGGCGCAGGTCCTCGTAGGCCGTGGAAGACAGCGTCGCGGGCAGCAGCGCGTCGCCGTGCGGCTGCGGTCGCAGCGTGGGCTGCGCGGCCATCTGGACCGCGATCCGCGGGTCCGCGGCCGCAGCCGCGGCGTGCTCCAGCTGCAGCATCTGCAGCAAGGCGCTCGGGCGCACGGGCTCGCCGCTGGCATCGAAGCCGCGCCACAGCAGGTCGCAGTGTGGCGAGCGCAGGGCAACGCCCCAAGCGGCGCGCTGGGCTGCTTCCAGCGCCTCGCGCGCAGGCAATGCAAGGGCGAGGCGCTGCGCCGGCGTCCAGTCGCCGGGCGGCTCGGGCGATGCGGGCAGGCGCTGGTCGTCGCAGCCCGGCAGCACGACGGCGCCGAAGGCCCGGCCCAGCATCTGGTGCAGCGGCAGCACCACGACCCGCGGCTGTTCCTCGTCGGCGGGCAGGCGCACGCTCGCGGCCTCGAGCACGTCGCGCACCCATGCGCTGAATTCCACGAGGGTGCAGCGGGTGCCGCGGATCTCGGTGTCGGCGTCGAGGTAGAGCGCGGCGATCAGCTCGGCACCGACCACGTCCTCGCGCAGCAGGGGCCACTGGCCGCCGGCCTCGAGCAGCGCGCGCGTGGCTTCGAGCCACTCGCTCAACGGTCTGGCACGGGCCAGGGTCATGCGCAGCGCCTCGATGTCGTTCGTGAAGGCCACCAGGTCCTGGTCGCGCGGGTGTTCGCTGGACGCAACGAAGGAACACCAGCCGCGCCAGTCGCGCATGCCGCGCTCGCGCAGGCGCGCCTCCAGCGCGCGGATGGCGCGGCCATCGAGGGCCGCGGCGCTCTTGAGCCAGTCCAGCACCTGGTCGCTCGAGGCATCGTGGGCGCAGGCGCGCAGGGCGCTCATCAGCGTGGCGGCGGCGCGCGTCGTGGAAAGCTTCCAGCCGGTCTCGTCCTGCGGCTGCACACCGTGGGCGCTCAGCTGGGCGCTGATGCGGCGCGTCAGCGCGCGGTCAGTGGCCACCAGCGCCACGGGAGCGCGGCCCTCGGCGAGGTGGCGCAGCACGCAGGCGGCGGCGCGCTGCGCCTCGTCCTCGGGGTCGTCGCAGGGATGCAGGTCCGCGACGCAGCCAGGCGCGGAGTGCGTCGCCAGCGGCAGGCGCAGCGCGCGTTCGCCGAACAGGGCCGCGAGCTTGTTGGCCAGCGGATCGCTCTGCAGGCCTTCGAGCACGATCATCTGGTCGACGCGGGCCAGCACGCCATCTGCAAGCAACACGTCGGTCGCATAGCCGGAACTGGCGGCCCACGCCAGCGCGATGCCGTTGAGCGCGCTCTCGGTGTCGAACCACTCGGAGCCGCGGCCTGCCATGAGGGCATCGCGCACGCGCCGGGCCCAGCCCTCGCGATCCTCCGGCAGCTCGGCTGCAGCCAACGGCGCGAGCTGCGAGGCGATCTCGACCAGCCGGCCGGCGAGCGCGCTGCGAGCGGCACCGAGGCCGGCGCGGGCGAGCAGCGACTGCGCGGTGAGAAGGTCGCGCGCCATGTCGAAGGCGATGTCGTCGCCGCCCGGCACGAAGCCGCCAATGCTGCGCGCCCAGTTGCGCGTGGTCTCGAAGCGCGGCGCGAAGCCCGGGGCGCCGCAGCCGGCCCACATGGCGCGGGCCACTTGCATCAACTGCGCGTACGGCACCAGCACCACGGTGCGCGCGGGGTGCAGCCCGCGCTCGGCCAGCAGGCGCGAGATGCGGGCGACCAGGCCCTCGGCCGGGTCGCACCAAAGGGCATGCGCGGGGTGGCGCTCGGAAGAGTTCATCGGGGGTTCTAGTAGGGCTTTGGCTATCGGGGCCATAGCGTGCGCGCCGACCACGGCATCACTTGGTTTCTGTCACAATGGCCCGCACTTTAGCTGCACCATCATCCAGCCCAGAAGGACCCATCCCATGGCCAGCGAACTCATCAAACATATCTCCGATTCTTCTTTCGAGGCTGACGTCCTCAAGTCCGGCAAGCCTGTGCTCGTGGACTACTGGGCCGAATGGTGCGGTCCCTGCAAGATGATCGCCCCCATCCTGGACGAAGTCTCCAGCACCTACGAAGGCAAGCTGCAGGTCGCCAAGATGAACGTCGACGAGAACCGCGACATCCCCGCCAAGTTCGGCATTCGCGGGATCCCGACGTTGATGCTGTTCAAGGACGGCCAACTGGCGGCGACCAAAGTCGGCGCGATGAGCAAGGCCCAGCTCACGGCCTTCATCGACCAGCAACTCGCCTGAGCCCCCCCTGGGCTGCCGGCGTGCAAGGCGCTGGCAGCCCTTGTCGTTTTTCCTGTCATAATCTTCGCAGTTCACCGGCCCTTCTTTCTGGCAGCCGGTTCGAGTTCCCCGGTTTGTGAGGCCTCCTCGCCTCTCCTCAAACCTCCCCCCTGGTTCTTTCCGACAGTTTCCCCGCGAGGGGTCGTTCCATGCACTTAAACGAACTCAAGGCACTCCACGTGTCTGAAGTCTTCAAGCAGGCTGAAGCCCTGGAGATCGAGAACACCGGCCGCATGCGCAAGCAGGAGCTGATGTTCGCGATCATCAAGAAGCGGGCCAAGGCCGGCGAGCAGGTCTTCGCCGACGGCGTGCTCGAGATCCTGCCGGACGGCTTCGGCTTCCTGCGCAGCCCGGACACCAGCTTCACCGCCAGCACCGACGACATCTACATCAGTCCCAGCCAGGTGCGGCGCTTCAACCTCCACACCGGCGACCTGATCGAGGGCGAGGTGCGCATCCCCAAGGACGGCGAGCGCTACTTTGCGCTGACCAAGCTGGACAAGGTCAACGGCGGCGCGCCCGAGGCGAACAAGCACAAGGTGATGTTCGAGAATCTCACGCCGCTGTTTCCCAAGGAGCTGATGCGCCTGGAGCGCGACAACTTCAAGGGCGAGGAAAACATCACCGGCCGCATCATCGACATCATCGCGCCCATCGGCAAAGGCCAGCGCGCGCTGCTGGTGGCGCCGCCCAAGAGCGGCAAGACGGTGATGATGCAGCACATGGCGCACGCGATCAGCGCCAACTATCCCGAGGTCCACATGATGGTGCTGCTCGTCGACGAGCGGCCCGAGGAAGTGACGGAGATGCAGCGCACGGTCAAGGGCGAGGTCATCGCCTCGACCTTCGACGAGCCTGCCGCACGCCACGTGCACGTGGCCGAGATGGTGATCGAGCGCGCCAAGCGCCTGGTCGAGCTCAAGAAGGACGTTGTGATCCTGCTGGACTCGATCACCCGCCTCGCCCGCGCGTACAACAACGTCGTGCCCTCCTCGGGCAAGGTGCTGACGGGCGGCGTCGACTCCAACGCGCTGCAGCGCCCCAAGCGCTTTCTTGGCGCGGCGCGCAACGTGGAGGAAGGCGGCTCGCTGACCATCATCGGCACTGCGCTGATCGACACCGGCAGCCGGATGGACGAAGTGATCTTCGAGGAGTTCAAGGGCACCGGCAACTCCGAGATCCACCTGGACCGCCGCCTCTACGAGAAGCGCGTGTTCCCCTCGATCCAGCTCAACCGCAGCGGCACCCGCCGCGAGGAATTGCTGCTGCCCCCCGAAATCCTGCAGAAGACCCGCATCCTGCGCCAGCTCATGTACAACATGGACGAGATCGAGGCGATGGAGCTCATGCTGAAGAACATGAGAGCCACGAAGACCAATGTCGAGTTCTTCGACATGATGCGCAGGGGCGGTTAAGGCTCCCCAAAAGGGATCAGCGGCCCGGAAGTGCGCGGCCTTCGGCAGCGCTTTGGCGGCCGAGGTCCAGGAGTTCCATGAGTTCGACGGCCTGCTCCGGCGGAACGGGGTTCCTGCCCTTGCCGAGGATCGCATCGCGCACCGCAGCGTAGTAGGCCATGTAGTTGCCCGCGAGCGTCGGCACATTCCTCCGCCGGGATTGGCCGTCGTCGGATGGCAAGGTCAGTTCGCCATCCATGTCGTCGGCGCCCCACCCTTCGCCACCCGGCTTTCCACCGGCCCGCAGGGCGTCCTCCTGCGGATCGACGCCGCGCTTGACGTAGCTGCCGCGCGTGCCGTGCACGAGGTAGCGCGCAGCGGCATGGGCCGCCAGCGTGGTCGCGTGCAACACCACCCGCAGCGGCGCATGCGTGCCGCTCTCGTAGCGCAGCACGGCGTGAAAGTAGTCCTCGACGAGCGCCCCGTCCCGCAGGCAGGCGGTGTCGAGCTGCAGCGTATCCGGCCGCCCGTAGAGCTGCACCGTCTGGTCGAGCAGATGCGAGCCGAGGTCCACCCAGAGGCCGGCCCCCGGCACCGGCTGCTCGCGCCAGCGCTCGCGCACCTGGGGGCGGAACCGGTCGAAGTGCGATTCGAAATAGACCGGCCGGCCCAGTTCTCCACTGGAGAGCAGCGCCTTCAGCGTCAGGAAGTCCGAATCGAAGCGGCGGTTCTGGTAGACCGACAGCAGCCGGCCCTGCCGCTGCGCCAGCGCCATGAGTTCCCGCGCCTCGGCCGCATCGAGGGTGAAAGGCTTGTCGACCACCACATGCTTGCCCGCGACCAGCGCGGCCTTGGCCACGGGATGGTGCTGCGCATTGGGCGTCGCCACCACGACCAGGTCGATGTCGGAACGCCCCAGCAGCGCCGCCACGTCGGGCACCACGTCGACGTCGGGCCATTCCTCATGGACCTTGTGCGGCCGCGAACTGGCCACTGCCGCCAGTCGAAGCCCCGGCACGGCCGAGAGCACGGGTGCATGGAACGTCTGGCCGGCGAATCCGAAGCCGACCAGACCGGCACGCAAGGGACGTGAATTCATGGCTGGAAATGGCGCTGGCGCCCAAAAGGACCAGTATGCGATAATCGAGGGCTCCGCGAAAAGTGCAGCCCGGCGCCGTGCCGGCGGAACGCATCTTCAGAAGGCGTTCGAACTTGTGGCTCTCGCATCGACCAAAGGAAAAAATCATGGCTAAAGAAGGCATCCACCCGAACTATCGCGAGGTCCTGTTCGTCGACCTGTCGAACGGCTTCAAGTTCGTCACCCGTTCCTGCGTGAACACCAAGGAAATGGGCAAGACCGACGACGGCCGCGAGCTGCCGCTCTTCAAGCTCGACACCTCGAGCGAGTCGCACCCCTTCTACACCGGCACGCAGAAGTCGGTGGACAACATGGGCGGTCGTGTCGAGAAGTTCCGCAACCGTTTCGGCAAGACCGGCGCTGCTGCCTCCAAGTAAGGCAGGCGCTTCCGAGTCGAGGGCAGCCCGGTTTACCGCGCTGCCCTTTTTCTTTTGTTCCTCCTCTACCCAGACGCCTCCCCGTTGAACCAGCCGACGCCAGCGATCGTTGCCCAGAGCGCCGTGCGCCACCTGCCGCGCATGGCCCTGATCCTGCTGTGCGCGGCCTACCTGATGCCCGGCCTGGTGGGGCGTGGCCCCTGGAAGAGCGCGGACATCGTCTCCTTCGGCTACATGGCCGAGCTGGCGCGCAGCACCGAAGGCCTGGCCCGCTGGCTTGATCCAATGCTGCTGGGCCTCAGGCCCGAGACGCCGGCGTTGATCCCATACTGGATCGGCGCCTGGGCGATCAAGATCGCCCCCGCCTGGGTGCACCCCGACCTCGCGGTCCGCATCGCTTTCGCGCTACTGCTCTGGGGCACCTTCACGGCCACCTGGTACGCGGTGTACTACCTCGCGCGCACCACGCAGGCACAGCCGGTCGCCTTCGCCTTCGGCGGCGAGGCGCGTCCCACCGACTACGCCCGCGCCATCGCCGACGGCGCGCTGCTGGCACTGATCGCCTGCCTGGGCCTGGCCCAGCTGGGGCATGAGACCACCCCGGCTCTGGCCCAGCTCTTCTTCACCTCGCAGCTGTTCTACGGCGTCGTAGCCCTTCCCTACCGGCGCGTCGGCCCGATCGTCGCCCTGGTGGTCGGCGCGGCCGGCATGACGCTGAGCGGGGGCCCCACGGTCGGGCTGGCGCTGGGCATTGGCTGCGTGATCTTCCTCGCCCTCGACCGCCGGCGCGGGGCCAGGGAGGAAGCATCCGACGACGAGCCCACCTATTCAGCCGGCGCCATCGGCACGATCTTCGGCGCAACGCTGCTGGCCGGGCTGCTGGCCGCCTGGCTCGGCCTGCTGCAGTGGAAGATCGAGCTGCCCGGCAGCCAGCCCGGCACCCGCCTCTGGAGCGAGCTGCGCAGCCAGGCCAAGCTTCTACTGTGGTTCACCTGGCCGGCCTGGCCGCTCGCGGTGTGGACCCTCTGGCGCTGGCGCCGGCAGCTGACGGCACGCCACGTCGCGCTACCCCTGTGGTTCGCCCTGGTGCCACTGGCTGCCACCTGGACCACCAGTTTTTCCGAGCGCTCGCTGCTGCTCGCCCTGCCGGCCTTCGCGACCCTGGCGGCCTTCGCCCTGCCGACCTTCAGGCGCAGCGTCGCCGCGCTGATCGACTGGTTCACGCTGCTTTTCTTCAGCGTCTGGGCCATCGTCTTCTGGGTGATCTGGGTCGCGATGCAGACCGGCTTCCCGGCGAAGACGGCTGCCAACGTGGCAAAGCTGGCACCCGGCTTCGTCCCGCACTTCTCCGCCACCGCATTTGTGTTCGCCATTGCTGCCACGCTCGCATGGGCCTGGCTGGTGCGCTGGCGCACCGGCCGCCACCGCGCCGCGCTGTGGAAGACCCTGGTGCTGCCGGCCGGCGGCGCGGCCCTGTGCTGGATGCTGGTGATGACGCTGTGGTTGCCGGTGCTGGACTACGCCCGCAGCTACGCACCGCAGGTGCGCGCCATCACCGAGCGGGTTGGCCAGCCGAGCTGCATGTCCGAGCTGGCGCTGGGCCGGCCCCATATCGCAGCCCTGCGCCACCACGGTCAGTTCAACCTGCAGCCGCTGCTGGGCGGCCCGAGCTGCCCCTGGCTGATCGTGAGCCCGGATGCGATCGGGCGCCTGCACACGCTGGTCAACCTCGAGAGCTGGCGTCTCATCGGCACCCTGCGCCGGCCCACCAGTCCCAGCGACGACCTGCTGCTCTACCAAAGAACCGCGCCTTGATCAGCGAACGGCGAGTCATTGCGCGCCACGCTGCGACGGTTCTGGCCGGCCAATTGGCCGTGATGGCCTTCGGCGTGACCGACACCATCGTCGCCGGCCGCTATGCCGAGGGCGCGCTGGCAGCGCTGTCAGTGGGCTCGGCCATCTTCGTCAGCGTCTACGTCTCGCTGCTGGGAGTGCTGCAGGCGCTGCTGCCGGTCTGGGCCGAACTGCACGGCGCGCAGCGCGCGGCGGAAGTCGGCCGCTCCGTGCGCCAGGCGCTCTACCTGTGCGCCTTCGCGATCGCCCTGGGCATGGCGATCCTGCTCTTCCCCACACCGCTGCTGCGCTGGGCCCAGGTGCCGCAGGCCATGCGCGCCGACGTGGAAGCCTATCTGCAGGTGTTGGCCTTCGCGCTGGCCCCGGCGCTGCTGTTCCGGGTGTTCAGCACGCTCAACCAGAGCCTCGGCCAGCCGCAGCTCGTGACCTGGTTGCAGCTGGCCTCGCTGGCGCCGAAGCTGGCCCTGTCGATCTGGTTCACCTTCGGCGGCGCCGGCCTGCCCGCCATGGGCCTGGTGGGCTGCGCTTGGGCCACGCTGGCGGTCAACTGGACGATGCTCGCCTGCGCGGCCTGGCTGCTGCGCAGCCAGCCCGTCTACCGCGACTACCGCATCTGGCACCGCATCGAGCCGCCCGACTGGCGCCATCTCGGCCAGTTCGCCCGGCTCGGCATCCCCGCCGGCCTCGCCGTGCTGGTGGAGGTCACCTCTTTCACGCTGATGGCGTTGTTCATCGCACGCCTGGGCACCGCCGCCTCGGCGGCCCACCAGATCGCATCGAACCTCACGGCCGTCGCGTACATGGTGCCCCTGTCGATCGCCATCGCGACCAGCGCGCGCGTGAGCTTCTGGCTCGGGGCCGGCGACGCCGCATTGGCGCGGCGCGCCTGTGTCCGCGGCTTCCAGCTGGCCGTTCTGGGCGCCCTCCTGTTTGCCGCCGCCATGGCGCTGCTGCGCTGGCGCCTGGCCGCCGTCTACTCCGCCAATCCCGCGGTGGTGGCGGTGGGCGCCACGCTGCTGCTGGCGACCGCCGCCTACCACCTGGCAGACGCCGTGCAGACGCTGTGCGTCTTCGTGCTGCGCTGCTACCGTGTCACGGTGATGCCGCTGGTGCTGTACTGCACGCTGCTCTGGGGCGTCGGGCTGGGCGGCAGCTACGTGCTGGCCTATCGCGGCATCGGCCCCTGGCCGGCGATGCAGTCGCCGCTGGCCTTCTGGCTCATGAGCGCACTGGCGCTGGCGCTGGCGGCGGCGCTGCTGCTGGAGCTGCTGTGGTCGACGCTCAGGCGACAGCGCTGACGGCAGCAGCCTGTCGCAGGCGCGTGACGGGGAACAGCAGCGCAAAGCGCGAGCCCTTGCCCACCACGCTCTCGATGCGCAGTTCGGCGCCGTGGCGCTGCGCGACGTGCTTCACGATCGCCAGGCCCAGGCCGGTACCGCCGGTCTCCCGCGAGCGGCTGCGATCGATGCGGTAGAAGCGCTCGGTGAGGCGCGGGATGTGCTCGGCCGCGATGCCCGGGCCGCTGTCGCGCACCGCGTACTCGCCACGGCCATCTGGCAGGAGCCGCCAGCTCACCGCCACCTCGCCGCCGCCGGGTGTGTAGCGGATGGCATTGCTCAGCAGGTTGGACATGGCGCTCTGCAGCTCCGTGGCCGCGCCGGCGATCTCGGAGTCGGCTTCCAGCACGAAGCTCAGCTTGTGCCCCTGCGAGCTCAGCCGGTTCGAGAGGCCGCGGCCCTCGTCCTCGCACTGCGCCATCAGCGCCCGCACGCGGGTCCAGCGGTTGGAAGGCGGCGCCGCACCGCCTTCCAGGCGCGACAGCGTCAACAGGTCATTGACCAGCGTCTCCATGCGGTGCGACTGCTGGCCCATGAGCGCCAGGTAGCGCGACCGCTCCTCCGCGTCCAGCGGCAGGTTCTGCAGGGTCTCGACGAAGCCGGCGAGTACCGTGAGCGGGGTGCGGATCTCGTGCGAAACATTGGCGACGAAGTCGCGCCGCATCGCCTCGGCCTGCTCCAGGGAGGTGATGTCGCGCGTCAGCAGCATGCGGCGGTTGCCGGCGTACGGGTGCACCTGCACCGACAGCCGCACCGGATGACCACGATGGGCGTGGAGCTGCGAGGGTGCGTCGATTACCACGTCGCGGCTGTAGTTCCAGGAAGCCAGGTAGGCGACAAAGGCAGGGTCGCGCACCAGGTTCGAGAGATGCTGCAGCAGGTCGCGCTCTGCATCGATGCCGAACTGGCCGGCCGCCGTCTGGTTGCACCACTCGATGCGGCCCTGCTCGTCGAGCAGCACCACACCGTTGGGCGAGGCCTGAATGGCGGCCAGGAACTCCTGCAACCGGTCCTCGGCCTGCCGGGTCTGCTGCTCGCGCGTGCGCAGCAGCTTGCGAATGCGCTCGGCTATCTCACCCCAGACGCCCGGACCGCGCGATGGCAGGCCGCTGGCGTCGTTGCGCAGCACGTACAGCAGCCGTTGGGCTCGCCAGGCATCCAGCCCGAGCCACAGCACCGCGCCCAGCCATGCGCCCAGCCACAGATAGCGAAGCCCAGCCAATACCGCGAGGACGGCGGCCCCGAGGAAGGACGCTGTGATGAAAGTTGCAATACGAAACGGCATGCCCACCCATTGTGCCGCCGGGTGCTCGCCGGCGAGCCATTCACACCGTGACTTGGGCCGTGAGCCTGTAGCCCGCGCCGCGCACGGTCTCGACCATCGGCGCCGCCGCGCCGAGCGACTCGCGCAGGCGCTTGACGTGCACGTCGACCGTGCGCTCCTCGATGTAGACGTGATCGCCCCACACCTTGTCCAGCAGTTGGGCGCGGCTGTGCACGCGCTCGGCGTGTTGCATCAGGTAGCCCAACAGCTTGAACTCGGTCGGCCCTACCTTCAGCGGCATGCCTTGCCAGGTCACGCGGTGCGTCGCGGTGTCGAGGGCCAGCTCGCCGATCTCGACGCGCTCGGTCGCCACCTCGGGCGCGCGGCGCCGTAGCACGGCGCGGATGCGCGCCAGCATCTCCTGCGTGGAGAAGGGCTTGGTGATGTAGTCGTCCGCCCCGGCGTCCAGCCCGGCGACCTTGTCGGGCTCGTCGCCGCGCGCTGTCAGCATGAGTATCGGCATGCTCTTCGTGCGCGGATCCTTGCGCCACTGGCGCGCCAGTTGCAGGCCACTCTGGCCCGGCAGCATCCAGTCGAGCAGAACGAGGTCCGGCAGGTAGGCGTCGATCTCGCGCTGCGCCGCCGCGCCGTCCTCCGCCCAGATCGGCTCGAAGCCGTTGTGGCGCAGGTTGACGGCAATCAGCTCGGCGATCGAGGACTCGTCTTCGACGATCAGGACGCGGGGTTTCTTCATTGATGGAAATGAAAGCCTATTGAAGTGCCGACTCGATCTCTTGCATCGAAGTGTGCCGCACGTCGGCGCCCTTGACGATGTAGATGATGAACTCGGCGATGTTCTTCGCATGATCGCCGATGCGCTCGATGGCCTTGGCCAGGAACAGCAGGTCGAGGCTGGCCGAGATGGTGCGCGGGTCCTCCATCATGTAGGTGACCAGCTTGCGCACGAAGCCGTCGAACTCCTGGTCGATCAGGTCGTCGTCCTTGAGGATCGACAGCGCGGCGGCAGTGTCCAGGCGTGCGAAGGCGTCGAGCGCCTTGCGCAGCAGGCCCGAGGCCAGGTCGGCCGCGACACGCAACTCGGTGGAGGGCAGCGCACGCGCCGCTCCGCTCTCGATGATCGACTTGACCATGCGCGCGATCTTGTTGGCCTCGTCGCCCACGCGCTCGAGGTTGGCGGTCGTCTTCGAGATTGCGATCAGGAGGCGCAGGTCGCGCGCCGTCGGCTGGCGCCGCGCGATGATCGAGGAGAGCTCGCGGTCGATCTCGATCTCCATCGCGTTGACGCGTATCTCGGTCTCGATCACCCGATTGGCGGACTCCGTGTCGAACTGGGCCAATGCATACACGGCCTGGTTGATCTGGGACTCGACCATGCCGCCGAGTTCCATCACGCGCGACGAGACCGTGTTCAACTCGCTGTCGAACTGGCTGGAGAGGTGTTTCTCGGTCATGACGCTCCTTTCAGCCGAAACGGCCGGTGATGTAATCCTCGGTCTCTTTGCGCTTGGGCTTGAAGAACAGCTCTTCGGTAGCGCCGACCTCGATCAGGTCGCCCAGGTACATGTAGGCGGTGTAGTCGCTGCAGCGCGCCGCCTGCTGCATGTTGTGGGTCACGATGACCACTGTGTATTCGTTCTTCAGTTCGGCGATCAATTCCTCGATCTTGGCCGTGGAGATCGGGTCCAGCGCCGAGCAGGGCTCGTCGAGCAGCAGCACCTCGGGCTTGATCGCGATGCCGCGGGCGATGCAAAGTCGCTGCTGCTGGCCGCCGGACAGGCCCGAGCCGCTCTGCTGCAGCTTGTCGCGCACCTCGGTCCAGAGCGCGGCCTTCTTGAGCGCCCACTCGACGCGGTCGTCCATCTCGGAGGCGCTCAGGTTCTCGAACAGCTTCACGCCGAAGGCGATGTTGTCGTAGATCGACATCGGGAATGGCGTGGGCTTCTGGAACACCATGCCGACCTTGGCGCGGATCAGCGCCACGTCCTGCTTGGAAGTCAGCAGGTCCTCGCCGTCCAGCGCGATCACGCCCTCGGCGCGCTGCTCCGGATAGAGCTCGAACATGCGGTTGAAGGTGCGCAGCAGCGTCGACTTTCCGCAGCCCGACGGGCCGATGAAGGCGGTGACCTTGTGCTCAGGGATCTCGAGATTGATGCCCTTGAGCGCGTGGAACTTGCCGTAGTAGAAGTTCAGATCCTTGACCGAGATCTTCGCGCGGGACGGCTGTGCAGCGATTGTGGATGGCATGGTGTTCAGAGTTTGTTGCGCGTCACGACGCGAGCGAGGATGTTGAGGCCGAGCACCGCGACGGTGATGAGGAACACACCGGCCCACGCCAGCTTCTGCCAGTTCTCGTAGGGGCTCATTGCGAACTTGAAGATGGTCACCGGCAGGCTCGCCATCGGCCGGGTGATATCCGAGGTCCAGAATTGATTGCTGAGCGCGGTGAACAGGAGCGGCGCCGTTTCGCCCGCGATGCGCGCCACGGCCAGCAGGATGCCCGTGACCACACCGGCGCGCGCGGCACGCAGCGTGATGCTCAGGATGACCTTCCATTTGGGCGTACCCAGCGCATAGGCCGCTTCGCGCAGCCCGGCCGGAATCAACTGCAGCATGTTCTCGGTGGTGCGGATCACCACGGGAATCACGATCAGTGCCAGCGCCAATGCACCCGCCAGGCCCGAGAAGGATTTGAAATAGGCCACCACCACGGCATACACGAACAGGCCGATCACGATCGACGGCGCCGACAGCAGGATGTCGTTGACGAAGCGGATGATGTTCGACAGCCACCCTCTCGCGTTGTACTCGGCAAGGTAGATGCCGGCCATGATGCCGATCGGTGTTCCCACGAAGGTTGCCAGCAGCACCATCACGACAGAGCCGAAGATCGCATTGGCAATGCCGCCCACCTCGTTCGGCGGGGGCGTCATTTGCGTAAAGGTTGCCAGCGCCAGACCGCCGACGCCCAGGCGCAGCGTTTCCCAAAGGATCCAGAACAGCCAGAAGAGGCCGAAAGCCATCGCCGAAAGCGACAGCGCGAGTGCAATGACGTTGATGCGCTTGCGACTGGCGAACTTCGCCGCGCGCGTCTCGTCGAGCGCCTTGGCGCTCAGCAGGCGTTCGGCAGTGCTCATGACTTCGTTCCTTCGCTCTTCTTGAGTTGCTGCAGCAGCACCTTGGACAGCGACAGCACCACGAAGGTGATGAAGAACAGCACCAGGCCCAGGTACATCAGCGAGGCCTGATGCAAGCCTTCGGCCGCCTCGGCAAACTCGTTGGCCAGTACCGACGTAATGCTGTTTGCCGCCTCGAAGACCGAGAGCGAGTTGAGCTGGTTCGTGTTGCCGATCACGAAGGTCACCGCCATCGTTTCACCCAGGGCGCGACCCAGCCCCAGCATGATCCCGCCGATGACGCCGGCCTTGGTATAAGGCAGCACGACTTTCGACACGACCTCCCAGGTCGTGGCGCCGAGACCATAGGCCGACTCCTTGAGCAGCGGCGGCGTGACCTCGAACACATCGCGCATCACCGAAGCGATGAACGGAATGATCATGATCGCAAGGATGATGCCGGCGGAAAGGATGCCGATGCCCACCGGCGGGCCGGACACCAGCGCGCCGAGGTAGGGCACCCCCGCGAGAAGCTTCTGCAGCGGCTGCTGCACGTAGGTGGACAGGATCGGCCCGAACACCAGCAGGCCCCACATGCCGTAGACGATCGAAGGCACCGCTGCCAGCAGTTCGATCGCGGTGCCGAGCGGCCGCTTCAGCCAGGCAGGCGACATCTCGGTCAGGAACAGCGCGATGCCGAAACTGACAGGCACCGCAATGACGAGGGCGATGATCGACGTCGCGATCGTGCCGTAGATCATCACCAGCCCGCCGTACTCGTTCTGCACCGGATCCCAGACGCTGCTGGTGAGGAAGCCGAGGCCGAACTTGGAGATGGCCGGCCACGCCCCAACCAGCAGTGACAGCAGGATGCCGATCAGCATGGCCAGCGTCAGCAGCGCGGCTCCCTTCGCGGCCAGGCCGAACAGGAGGTCGACGGTGGCGCCGGTGCGCGGCTTCCTGGCAGGAGGCGGGCTGGTGGTTGTGCGTGCGTCCTCGGCCGGCATGTCGAGGGGGTTTGCGGTAGCGGGGAAACTGGATGACACAGGGCGCTCCGTAAGCGGCGCGTGCTCGAGCGGGGTGCTCATGACGCGCCGGCTCGCTTACTTGTAGGCGACGGGCTTGCCCGACGCGTCCTTGACTTCGCCCCAGGCCTTGGCAATGGTGGCCTTCACGGCGTCGGGCATCGGCACATAGTCGAGCTCATCGGCAGTCTTGTCGCCATTCTTGTAGGCCCAGTCGAAGAACTTGAGGGTCGCCGCAGCCTGCGCCGGCTTCTCTTGTGTCTTGTGCATCATGATGAAGGTCGCGCCCGAGATCGGCCAGGCATCCTTGCCGGACTGATTGGTCAGGATCTGATAGAACGACTTGCTCCAGTCCGCATTGGCAGCCGCCGCCTTGAAGGCGCTGTCGTCCGGCGAGACGAAGTTGCCGGCCGCATTCTGCATCTGCGCGTAGACCATCTTGTTCTGCTTCACGTAGGCGTACTCGACGTAGCCGATCGAATTGGGCAGGCGACCGACGAAAGCGGCGACGCCCTCGTTGCCCTTGCCGCCGGCACCGGTCGGCCAGTTCACGGCCGTGCCCTCGCCTGCCTTGGCCTTCCATTCGGCGTTGACCTTGCTCAGGTAGTTCGTGAAGATGAAGGTCGTGCCCGAGCCGTCGGCACGGCGCACCGGCGAAATCGCCGCGTCAGGAAGGTTGAGCGAGGCGTTCAGCGCCTTGATCGCCGGGTCGTTCCATTTGGTGATCTTGCCGAGATAGATGTCGCCGAGCACCTGGCCGTTGAGCTTGAGTTCGCCGGGCTTGACGCCCTGGATGTTGACCACGGGCACCACGCCGCCGATGACGGTCGGGAACTGCATCAGGCCCTTGGCCTGGAGGTCTTCATCCTTGAGGGGCATGTCAGACGCGCCGAAGTCGACCGTCTTGGAATCGATTTGCTTCAAGCCGGCGCCCGAGCCGACCGATTGATAGTTGATCTTGACGCCGGTCGACTTGTTGTAGTCGCCCGCCCACTTCGCATAGAGCGGCGCCGGGAACGTGGCACCGGCACCGGTGACATCTTGCGCAAAGGCAGGAGCGCAGGCGAAGGCCGCGGCAACCAGGCCGGCGGCTGCAAACTTGAACGTCGTTTTCATGGAGCTTCCTTTTCGATATGCCGAAGAACCCTTTTCGGGGCACTGGCAGGAACTCTAGGAAGCTTGTGTGACATCGGTGTGACACCGTTCTCCAGAGGGAAAACCGGGCTCCGTGGTCGCGGATTGTATGACGCTGTCACACAAACGTCATGTGCGATGCCTAGCCTCGGTGGGCCCGCCGTGCGGCCGCAGCCTACGCGGCACAGCACGGCCGTGAGGCTACGATCGGGGCCCTGGCCTTCTCCATCTCAACATGCAAAACGGAACCCGCCTCGCCGCGGTCGATCTCGGCTCGAACAGCTTCAGGCTCGAAATCGGCCGGGTCGACCATGGCCAGATCCACCGCACCGAATACCTGAAGGAGACCGTCCGCCAGGGCAACGGCCTGGACGCGGCCCGCAATCTCACGCCCGAGGCCATGCAGCGCGGCTGGGACGCCCTCGCCCGTTTTGGCGAGCGGCTGGCGGGCTTCAAGCGCTCGCAGGTCCGCGCCGTGGCTACCCAGACCTTGCGCGAAGCCCGCAATCGCGACGAATTCCTGCTGCGCGCGCGCACCATCCTGGGCTTCGGCATCGACGTCATCACCGGCCGCGAGGAGGCTCGCCTCATCTACCAGGGCGTGGCGCACCTGCTGCCCCATACCGATGCCTCGAACCGGGAGCGCCGGCTGGTGGTGGACATCGGCGGCCGCTCGACCGAGATGATCATCGGCACGGGCCTGGAAGCGACCGTGACCGAGTCGTACCGGGTCGGCAGCGTCGCCTGGTCGATGAAGCATTTCCCCGAGGGCCAGTTCACCACCGGCGCCTTCCGGGCCGCGGAGATCGCCGCCAAGGCAGTGCTGGACGAAGCGCTCGGCACCTACGTGCCCGATCGCTGGGACGTGGCCTACGGCGCGTCGGGCACCATCGGCGCGGTCGGCGACGTGCTGGCTGCCGCCGGCGGCGAGCCCGGCCTGATCACGCGCGAGGGGCTGGACTGGCTGGTCGAGCGCCTGCTCAAGGCCGGCAGCGCCGAGCGCCTGCGCATCGAGGGCATGCGGGAAGACCGCAAGGCGGTGATCGGCGGCGGCGTGAGCGTGCTGCGGGCCGTCTTCGACCTGCTCGAGATCGAGGAAATGAGGGTGGCGCAGGGCGCCCTGCGCCACGGCGTGCTGTATGAGCTGCTCGAGCGCGACGAGAGCGTGGCCGACCTGCGCGCCGCCACGGTCGCCCGCCTGGCCAGTCGCTTCGCCGTCGACACCGCCCAGGTGCGACGGGTCGGCGAGACCGCCGCGGCGCTGTTCCTGCAACTGGAGCCGGCCTCGCGCGGCGCCAGCACTACGAGCCGTGCGGGGCGTGCCTTGCGCAAGCTCGGGTGGGCCGCGCAGTTGCACGAGATCGGCACGCACATCTCGCACAGTGACTATCACAAGCACGGCGCCTATATCCTGGACAACACGGACGCGCCGGGCTTCGCGGTCAACGAGATGCATTGGCTCAGCCAACTGGTGCTGGGCCACCGGGGCAAGCTGCGCAAGCTCGAGGGCGCGCTGGACGACGAGACCTTCGTGCCCCAGCTGCTGGCGCTGCGGCTGGCGGTGATCCTGGGCCATGCACGGCGCGATCCCGACCTGGAGGCGCTGCGGCTGGTGCGCGCCGACAGCCGGCTCTTCATCCTGACATGCCGCAGCGGTTGGTCGGAGACCTATCCTCAATCGGCCCACCTGCTGCGCGAGGAAGTGCTGGCCTGGCAGAAGACCCCCTGGCGGGTCCAGCTCGAGGGCTGCTGAAGCGCAAGCGCAGGGCGGCGTGCTCCGCCGCCTGCCTACAGCAGTTCCGGCGACTGCACCGTCACCACCACGGTCTGAACGTCGCCGTCGCGCTCGCGCGTCCGGATCCACCAGACGGCGCCCTTGCGCACCGGGCAGCTGTCCTGCTTCAGCCCGAGCAGCAGCGAGATCGCCTCGCCCAGCGAGGGTTGGTGGCCGACCAGCAGCACCACCGACTTGCCATTGGGCCAGCCGGCCGACGCCAGCAGCGCGTCGGCCGTGGTGTCGGGCGAGAGCTCGCTGCGCAGTTTGTACTTGCGGCCCAGCGCGAGCACCGTCTGCTCGCAGCGCCGCGCCGGGCTGCAGACGATGCGCGTGCCCTCGGGCAACTGTCGGTCCAGCCAGGCCGCCATGCGCTTGGCCTGCTTCTCGCCCCGCGACGTCAACGAGCGCTGCATGTCATCGCAGCCTTCGGTCCAGTCCTCGGCCTCGGCATGGCGCCAGAAGATCAGGTCCATGCAGCCCTCACACGCGCGAGGCGGCCCGGCCGCGGCCTCGCGACGAATAGCGGACCATGAGCGCGGTCTGCGCACCGTGCGCCTGGACGGCACGCGGCGCACCCTCCTCTCCCTGGTGCGTGTCATGGTTCACCCGGCGGTAGGTGCCGTCGGCGCCGAGGTCCCAGGCATCGCGGCCGTCATGCAGGTAGGCCACCAGGCATTCGTCGATCAGGCGTTGGCGCAGCACCGGGTCGGTCACCGGCCAGGCCAGCTCGATGCGCCGCAGCATGTTGCGGTTCATCCAGTCGGCGCTCGACAGGTAGAGCGCCTCGTCCTCGCCCTCCCGGAAATAGAAGACCCGCGAATGCTCGAGAAAGCGGCCGATGACCGAGCGGACGCGGATGTTGTCGGTCAGGCCTGGCACCTGGGCCGGCAGGGTGCAGGCGCCGCGCACGATCAGGTCGATCTTCACGCCCTTGCGGCCGGCGCCGACCAGGGAGGCGATCAAGGCCTCATCGGTCAGCGCATTCATTTTCACGACGATGCGCGTGGGCACGCCCCGCACGGCAGCGACCCCCAGCGCGTCGATGCGGGCAATCAGGTTGCGGTGCAGGTCGAACGGCGCCATCCACATGCGGTTGAGCTTCGGCAGCCGGCTCTGGCTGGCCATGTGTACGAACACGGCCTCCATGTCAGCCGTCAGCAGCGGGTCGGCAGTCAGGTGGCTGATGTCGGTGTAGAGCCTGGCGGTGCGCGGGTTGTAGTTGCCGGTGGAGAGGTGGCCGTAGCGCCGCATCGCCTTGCCCTCGCGCCGCGTCACCAGCAGCATCTTGGCGTGGGTCTTGAGGCCGACCACGCCATAGACCACCTGGGCGCCGATCGACTCGAGCATCTCGGCCCAGTTGATGTTGGCTTCCTCGTCGAAGCGTGCCTTGAGCTCCACCACCACCGTGACTTCCTTGCCTCGGCGGACTGCCTCGCGCAGCAGCTCCATGAGCTCGGAATCGGCGCCGGTGCGGTAGATGGTCTGCTTGATCGCGAGCACCTGCGGGTCCTGCACCGCCTCGCGCAGGAAGGCGAGCACGCCCTCGAAACTCTCGAAAGGCTGGTGGATCAGCGCATCGCCTGCCTGCAGCCGCTCGAAGAAGGACTGACCCGGCGACAGCGAGACCGGATAAGACGCCTGGTAGGGCGCGAAGCGAAGCTGCGGCTCCTCCAGCAGGTCGATCAGCTGCGTGAGCCGCGCCAGGTTGACCGGCCCGTGCACCCGGTAGAGCGCTTCCGGCGGCAGGTCGAACTGCGCGAGCAGGAAGCTCGCGAGCGACTCGGCGCAGCTGGCCGAGACCTCCAGCCGCACGGCCTGCCCGAAGTGGCGGTGCTGCAGCCCCTGGCGCAGCGCGGTGCGCAGGTTCTTGACGTCCTCCTCGTCGACCGCCAGGTCGGAATGGCGCGTGACGCGGAACTGCGAGAAGTCGCCCACCTCGCGCCCCGGGAACATGCCCTGCAGGTGCGCCCGCACGATGCTCGAGAGCGCGACGAACAGCTTCTTGCCGCCGGACACCCGGGCCGGCATCGCAATCATGCGCGGCAGCACCCGCGGCACCTTGACGATGGCGATCGGGTTCTCGCGGCCGAAGGCGTCCTTGCCGCTCAGGCGCACGATGAAGTTGAGCGACTTGTTGGCGACTTGCGGGAAGGGATGGGCGGGATCGAGCCCCACGGGAATCAGCAGCGGCCGGACCTCACGCTCGTAATAGTCGCTCAACCACTTGCGCTGCGCCGCATTGCGCTCGCCATGCGAAATGACATGGATGCCTTCCTTCGCGAAGGTCGGCATCAGCTCGCCGTTGTACAACGCGTACTGCCGGCCCACCAGGGTATGGGCCGCCTCGGACAGTCGAGCGAAGGAATCGACGGTGTAGTTGCCCTTTCGGTCGCCGGCGGTATTGGCTGCCAGGTGCGGCGCCATCCGGACCTCGAAGAACTCGTCGAGATTGGACGAGACGATGCACAGATAGCGCAGCCGCTCGATCAGGGGCACCTCCGGCCGATAGGCCCAGTCGAGCACGCGCTCGTTGAAAGCCAGGATGCTGTGGTCGCGGTCGAGCAGGGTCAGCGATGACCCCACGGTGACAGGCGGGCTGTCGGCGAGGGCAGGTGAAGAAGCGAAATTGTCTGGAACAACGGGCACAGGAATGGTCGCATGCAAGGACATGACAGTGTCGAACGACATCGTGACACTTCCATGACAACTGTGTGACGCTCTTTCCGGGCTGTCAATTGCCCAGGAAATGCTTGCGGTAGCGGGCCGGCAGGTCTTCGATGCGCATCAGCATGGGCAGATCGGCGGTGTTGAAGTCCGGATCCCAGGCCGGCGGGCCGAGCACCTTGGCTCCCAGCCGCAGGTAGCCCTTGATCAGGGCCGGCGGCTCGATGTCCAGGTCGCCGTCGAGGCGGTGAACAGGCAGGGGCAGGCGCGGCTGCACCTGGTACTGGATCGGCGCCATGTGCGTGGCCGAGAGCTGGCGCCAGATGCTGGCGGCGGCGTCGCCGCTGGTCACGCCGTTGAGCCACATCGGGATGCTGGCGCAGCCGATCATGGTATCGAGCTTGTTGCGGTTCATGAAGGCCGCGAGCGCCCCCCACAACGCGAGGATCACGCCGCCCTGGCGGTGGTCGGCATGCACGCAGCTGCGGCCCAGCTCGACCATGCGCTCGCGCAGGTCGCGCAGGCGCGTCAGGTCGAATTCGGTGTCGCTGTAGGTGCTACCCACGCGGCGGGCCTGGGCCGGCGTCAGCACGCGGTAGGTGCCGATCACCTGGCGCGTGGTCTCGTCGCGCACCAGCAGGTGCTCGCAGAAGTCGTCGAACAGGTCGACGTCATGGCCTTCCAGCGTGGTGTTCAGGCGCGCGCCCATCTCACCGGCGAACACGTCATGGCGCAGGCGCTGCGCGGCACGGACGTCGTCCTGGTGGCGCGCCCAGCTCACGCTGATGCCGCTGCGGCCGGCGTCGATCGTCTCGGGAAGGGTGACGGGCACCGCAGGCACGGGAACGGCCGCCGGCGTGCGGCCCTGGGCAGGCCAAAGGGCGGCGCACAATCCCAGTTGCGAGAACGGAAACGTCGGCGTGGGCAGTTCTTTCATGCGGGAACCCTTTCTGCCGACGAAGTCTGTGAGCACGCAATGAAACACGCGTGTCACTCCGATGGCAGTTGCATGACGTGTCACGCCAACCCGGCCTTTGGGGGTTTAATGCCAGGCGATGCGCCCCCAGGAGTTTTTTTCTATGACGGCCGAATCCACCTCCAGCACCATTGAAAGCCGGCGCCACCAGATGTTCCCGACGCTGAGCGTTGCCGATATCGAGCGCGTCCGGCGCTTCGGCACCCTGCGGCGCTACGGGCGCGGCGACTGCCTCTTCCGCGCCGGCGAGCCCGGGCCGGGCATGTTCGTGGTGCTGAAGGGCATCGTGGCGATCACGCAACGCGACGGGCTGGGCCGCGTGGTGCCCATCGAGCGCCAGGGGCCCGGCCAGTTCCTGGCCGAGATCGCACAGCTCTCGGGCCGCCCCGCCCTCGTGGACGGTCATGCCGACGAGGATGTCGAAGCCCTGCTGGTCCCGCCCGAGCACCTGCGCGCACTCATCATCGCGGAAGCCGACCTCGGGGAGCGCCTGGTGCGCGCCATGATCCTGCGCCGTGTTGCGCTGATCGAATCGGGCGCCAGCGGCCCGGTGCTGATCGGGCCGCCGCAATCGGCTCCCTTGCTTCGGCTGCAGAACTTCCTGGGGCGCAACGGCCACCCCTACCATGTGGTCGACGCCACGCAGGACGCCGACGCCCAGGCCCTCCTCGAGCAGTACGGCGAGGCCGAGCTCCTGGTGGTCTGCCCCGACGGCTCGGTCGCCTCCAATCCGAGCGAGAACGCCTTGGCGCTGTGCCTCGGCATGGTCGATTCCGCCGAGCACGACGATTTGTTCGATGTGCTGGTGGTGGGCGCCGGTCCGGCGGGCCTCGCAACTGCCGTCTACGCAGCCTCCGAAGGCTTGCGCGTGATGACCATCGATTGCCGCTCCTTCGGCGGCCAGGCCGGCGCCAGTGCGCGTATCGAGAACTACCTTGGCTTCCCGACCGGCATCTCGGGCGGCGCCCTGGCGGGCCGCGCCTTCGTGCAGGCGCAGAAGTTCGGCGTGGAGATGCTGATTCCGGCGCAGGCGCACTCCATGGACTGCACCGGTGCCGAAACCCGCGGCGAGATCTCGGTCCGGCTCGCCGACGGCCGGCGGCTGCGCGCGAGGACGGTGGTCATCGCCAGCGGCGCCCGCTACCGCCGGCCAGAGGTGCCGCGGCTGGCCGATTTCGAAGGCCGTGGCATCTGGTATTGGGCTTCCGCGCTGGAAGCCAAGCTGTGCGCCAGGCAGGAGGTCGCCCTGGTCGGCGGCGGCAACTCGGCGGGCCAGGCCGCGGTCTTCCTCTCGCAGCATGTGAGCAAGCTCAACCTGCTGGTGCGCGGCCCATCGCTCGCGGCGACCATGTCGCGCTACCTGATCGACCGCATCGCGGCCACGCCCAACATCGAGCTGCACCCCTACACCGAGCTGATCCAGCTGCATGGCGACCCCGGTTCGGGCCTCGACGGCGCCACCTGGCGCGACCGCCAGAGCGGTGCCGAGTACCAGTGCCCGGCCCGCAACATCTTCCTGTTCATCGGCGCCGTGCCGGAGACCGACTGGCTCGAGGGCTGCGGGGTCGCAGTCGACAAGCATGGCTTCGTGCTCACGGGCGACGCGGCGCGCGGCGGCTTTCCGGCCCGCCCTGCCGCCGCGTTGGAAACCAGCGTGCCGGGCGTGTTCGCGGTCGGCGACGTGCGCGCGGGCTCGGTCAAGCGCGTGGGTGGCGCCATCGGCGAAGGCGCCGCGGTGGTTGCGCTGATCCACAAGCACCTGGCACCGAGCGCGGTCGCCGCCTGAATGGCGGCACGGCGGCTGCCGGCTTCCGGGAAGCGCCCTGCATGAAAGACCACCGGCCGCTATGCTGGCCGGCCGTCTTTCATCCGTGGAACCCTTCGCATGTCCCAAGCCCTCATCGACCTCTATTCCTGGCCTACGCCCAACGGCCACAAGATCCACATCATGCTGGAGGAGTGCGGCCTGCCCTACCGCGCGCACCCGGTCAACATCGGCAAGGGCGACCAGTTCGAGCCGGGCTTCCTCAAGATCAGCCCCAATAACAAGATCCCGGCCCTCACCGACCCCGAGGGCCCGGACGGCAAGCCGATCTCGCTCTTCGAGTCCGGCGCCATCCTGGTCTACCTGGCCGGCAAGACCGGCCGCTTCATGCCCGAGAGCGACCGGGGGCGCTACGACGTGCTCCAGTGGCTGATGTTCCAGATGGGCAGCGTCGGCCCGATGCTCGGCCAGGCCCATCACTTCCGGCTCTACGCGCCCGAGAAGATCCCCTACGCGATCGACCGCTACACCAACGAGGCGAAGCGCCTGTACGGCGTCATCGACAAGCAGCTCGCGAACCACGCCTTCATCGCCGGCGACAGCTACACGATCGCCGACATCGCCATCTTCCCCTGGCTGCGCAACTGGGAGGGCCAGGGCATCGCGCTGGCCGACTTCCCGCACCTGAAGAAGTGGTTCGAAGGCATCGCCGCCCGGCCCGCCGTGCAGCGCGGCGTCAAGGTGCTGGCGGACCTGCGCCAGCCCATCACGGGCGACAAGGAACGCGAGATCCTGTTCGGCAAGAAGCAATACGAGCGTCGCTGAGGGCGTGGCGCCGCCCGGCGCAGGCTAGAATCGCAGGCTCGTCGGGGTGTAGCGCAGCCTGGTAGCGCATCTGCTTTGGGAGCAGAGGGTCGAAGGTTCGAATCCTTTCGCCCCGACCATCAAAAAGTGAATGCCGGTAGCGACTTAGCGTCGTTACCGGCATTTTGCTTTCTGGAGATCGGCCCTCCGCTCAGGCCTTTCTTGCGCGCTCGATCGTCCGCGAGCTGCGTGGGGCCCGCCTCGCTGGCTTCCTGGGCCCGAAGAGCCCGGCCGCCGCAGGTGCTGGCGGCTCGAGCACCCGCTCCATGCCGCGAGCGAAGGTCCGGCAGGCCAGATCGAACTCGGCGACCGCCTGGAGATATTCGCGACGCGCAGCTTTCGTGCTCATGGCCGGAAGGTACCTCAATTGACGGATCGCCGTGGACCCACTGGCGCCCCCTCTACTCAACTGGCCGGGAACTGCTCAGGCATCGGCTCCGGCGGCGGCTCCTGCTCGGGCGAGGGCTCCTTCTCGGGCCGCTCGCCGCGACCCAGATCCTCGATCATCTTCTCGCCGACGGGATCCGGGCCATCGAGGGGGATCGATTCCTCGAAGGCGATTTCCGGTTCCTCGTTGGGCGTCGCTCGGGTGGTGTTGGTACTCATATGGAACTCCATCTGGAATTGCACCTTGGCGCCCGACGCGGCATGGATGCCTCGGGCAAACTCCTCAGACCCTGTCGGCCGAAGCCGACGCGGTGCCGGCACACCGTAAAATCGCGCACCTTCCCACTGCCCGTAGCTCAGTTGGATAGAGCATCGGCCTTCTAAGCCGAATGTCGGGGGTTCGATCCCCTCCGGGCAGGCCAATCTCGAGGATCACGCAGTCGGCGCCGGCCGGCCTGCAGCGCCTTGGCGAAGCGCTCCGGCCTGGAGGCCGGCACGAACAGGAAGCTGCGCGCACGCGTAACGGCGGACACGGCCATCTCAGATCGCCCCCGCACTGCGCATCGACACGATCTGCGCCTCGCTGCGGCCCAGTTCGCGCAGGATCGCCTCGCTGTGCTCGCCCACGTCCGGTACCGCCCCCATGCGGTAGTCGAAGCTGCTGTGCACGCCCGGGGGCAGCATGGCCTGCAGCACTCCTGCCGGCGATCCGATGGTGCGAAAGCGCCCGCGGGCCTGGAGCTGAGGGTGTTCCCACAGCTCGCCCACCTCGTTGACCCGCGCATTCGCGATCTGCGCCTCTTCCAGCCGGGCGATGACCTGCTGCGCGCTCAGCGCGCCGAAGGCCTTCTCGATCAGTGCCCTGAGTTCGGCGCGGTTATGACTGCGCTTGGCATTGGCATCGAAGCGCGGATCGGCCGCCAGGTGCGGCTGCTGCAGCACCTTTTCGCAGAAGGACTTCCACTCGCGCTCGTTCTGCAGGCCCAGCATCACGGTCTTGCCGTCCCCCGCCATGAAGGGGCCGTAGGGGAAGATGGTGGCGTGCGAGGCGCCATTGCGAGAGGGCGCGGCCTGCCCCTCGTAGGCGTAGTACATGGGGAAGCCCATCCACTCGCCCATCGCCTCCAGCATCGACACGTCGATGCGCGAGCCTTTGTCGGTCTGCGCGCGCTGCAGCAGCGCCGCCAGGATGCCGGTGTAGGCATACATGCCCGCGGCGATGTCGGCGATGGAATTGCCGGCCTTGCAAGGTTCGTCGGGCGTGCCCGTGACCGACAGGAAGCCGGCCTCGCTCTGCACCAGCAGGTCGTAGGCCTTCTTGTCGCGGTACGGACCGTCGTTGCCGTAGCCCGAGATGTCGCACACGATCAGCCGGGGATGGCGTGCGCTCAGCGCTTCGTAGCCCAGCCCCATGCGCGCGGCGGCGCCGGGCGCGAGGTTCTGCACCAGCACGTCGGCCTTCGCGATCAGGTCCTTCAGGGCAGCAATCGCCTCCGGCTGCTTCAGGTCAAGCGCGAGGCTCTCCTTCGAGCGGTTCACCCACACGAAATGCGAGGCCAGGCCCTGGGTTCGATCGTCATAGGCGCGGGCGAAGTCGCCGACGCCGGGGCGCTCCACCTTGATCACTCGCGCGCCCAGGTCGGCGAGCTGGCGCGTGCAGAACGGGGCGGCGATCGCATGCTCGAGCGATACGACGGTGATGCCGTCGAGGGGCATGGGCATGTCAGAAGCTCCGCGGCAGGCCGAGCACATGCTCGCCGACATGGCTCAGGATCATGTTGGTGGAAATGGGCGCCACCTGGTACAGGCGCGTTTCGCGGAACTTGCGCTCCACGTCATATTCGCAGGCGAAGCCGAAGCCGCCGTGCGTTTGCAGGCAGGCGTTGGCCGCTTCCCAACTGGCCTTGGCGGCCAGGTATTTGGCCATGTTGGCCTCGGTGCCCGCGTTCTGGCGGGCATCGATCTTCTCGCAGGCGCGCCAGCGCATCAGGTTGGCGGCCTCCAGCTCGATAAAGGCCTCGGCCAGCGGAAACTGGATGCCCTGGTTCTGCCCGATGGGGCGGCCGAACACCTTGCGCTCGCCGGCGTAGTCGCGCGCCTTCTCCAGGAACCAATAGCCGTCGCCGATGCATTCGGCCGCAATCAGCGTGCGCTCGGCGTTCAGGCCGTCGAAGATCACCTTCAGGCCCTTGCCTTCGGTGCCCAGCAGCGCGTCCTTGGGCAGCTCGAGGTTGTCGAAGAACAGCTCGTTGGTCTCGTGATTGACCATGTTCGGGATGGGCCGCACCGTGAGGCCCTTGCCAATGGCCTTGTCCAGCTCGATGACGAAGCACGACAGGCCGTCGCTCTTCTTCTGCACCTGCTCCAGCGGCATGGTGCGCGCCAGCAGGATCAGCAGGTCGCTGTGCTGCACACGCGAGATCCAGACCTTCTGGCCGTTGACGACCCAGCGGCCGTCCTTGCGCACGGCGGTGGTCTTGAGCTTGGTGGTGTCGCTGCCGGTGGTGGGCTCGGTCACGCCCATGGACTGCACGCGCAGCTCGCCGGCGGCGATCTTCGGCAGGTAGCGCGCCTTCTGCTGCTCGGTGCCGCTGAACACGATGGTGTTCATCACGTACATCTGGCCGTGGCACGCGCCGGAGTTGCCGCCCGAGCGGTTGATCTCTTCCATGATGACCGAGGCCTGGGCCATCGACAGGCCGGGGCCGCCGAACTCCTGCGGGATCAGCGCAGCGAGCCAGCCGGCCTTGGTCAGCGCGTTGACGAATTCCTCGGGGTAGCCGCGCGCCTCGTCGATCTTGCGGTGGTACTCGGCCGGGAACTGGCGGCACAGGTCGCGCACCGCGTCGCGGATCTCGTGGTGGTTGTTGGAGCTGGTCTTGTCGAGCATGGTCGTGAGGAGATGAAGAGGGTTTCAGCGGATCCTGGCCGTGGCCTGCATGGTGAGCCAGCCTTCGTGGTCGCGCGCCCACAGCTGGATGGTCCTGCCGTCTTCCGACGGCTGGCCGTGCACGCTGAAGGGATGCGGGTCGATAGTGGGTCGCACGGCCTTGAATGAGAAGTCCGTCACCACGGCCTCCGGTGCATGGCGGCGCAGCAGGTCCAACAGCAGCGTGGCGATCAGCGGCCCGTGGACCACCAGGCCGGCATAGCCTTCCTCCGCCGTAGCGTAGGGACGGTCGTAGTGGATGCGGTGGCCGTTGAAGGTGAGCGCGGAGTAGCGGAACAGCAGCACCGGATCGGGCACGATCTCGCGCGACCAGGCCGCTTCGGCCGGCGCTGGCGTGGGCGGCGGGGACGTGTCGCCGGGGCGGGCCGGCGCGCGGTAGACGATGTCTTGCTCCTCGCTGATGCACAGCGTCTCGCCGCGACGGATCTCATGCTGCACCAGCGCGAACACCAGGTCGCCGGTGCGGCCGGCTTTGTGCGTCACCGAAGCGATGCGCGAGACGCGCTGCACCGCATCGCCCACCCGCAGCGGCGCGCGCCACTGCAGACGCCCGCCCGCCCACATCCGTCGTGGCAGCGGCACCGGCGGCAGGAAGCCGCCCAAGCGCGGATGGCCGTCAGCGCCCAGCTCATGCTGCGGCGCACGCGGCAGGAAGTACAGCCAGTGCCACAGCGGCGGCAGCGCGTTGCCGGTCGCATCGTCCTCGCAATCGAGCGCCGCCGCCAGGCCGCGGATGGGCGCGGCGGTGATGCTGTCGTCCAGCGTTTCGCTGCGGCCTTCCCAGGTCCTCAGGTGGGCGAGCACCTCGGGCGTGATACGGGGACTCACGGAATCGTTCTGCATGCCGCTATCGTCCCTGCTCTCACCCGCCAGCACAATGCGCAAGTTCGAGACGGAGCCTTCCAAATTTCAGAAGGCTGCTCTAATCGGCCGATGGACTTCGACCCACTGGACCTCCGTCTTTTCCAGTCGATCGCGCAGCTGTCGAACATCACGCGCGCCGCCGAGGCACAGCATCTGTCCCTGCCGGCGGCAAGCGCGCGCGTACGAGCACTGGAGGAGCACGCCGGCGTTCCCCTGTTCCAGCGCGAGGCGCGCGGCGTGCGGCTGACGCCGGCGGGCGAGGCCTTTCTCCACCACGCGCGCGGCATCCTGGGGCAGACCGAGCAGCTACGGCTGGACATGCGCGAGTACGCCCGCGGCCTGCGCGGCCACGTGCGCATCCATGCCAACACGACGGCGGTGACGGACATCCTGCCGGTCGTGCTGCCCGACTTCCTGCGGACCAACCCCAAAGTGAACGTGGAGCTGCAGGAGCGGCAGAACCCGGAGATCGCGCAGGCCGTGCTGGATGCACGGGCCGATGTGGGTATCGTCTCGATGCGCATGGAGACTCCGGGCCTGCGCGCCATCCACTTCAGCACCGACCGCCTGGTGCTGGTGGTGCCGAAGGGGCACCGGCTGGCCCGCCGCAAGCGCGTCTCACTGGCTGCCACGCTGGACGAATCACACGTGGGCATGCATGCCGGCAGCACGCTGCGCGAGCACCTGTCGCAGGTCACGGCGCTGATGGGCCGCTCGCTGCACTTCCGCGTGGAGCTGGCCAGCTTCGACGCGATGTGCCGGATGGTGGCGGCCGGCGTAGGCATCAGCGTGATCCCCGAAATCAGCGCGCGCCGCAACCTGGCGACGCTGCCCATCGTGCAGGTGGAGCTGTCCGACGACTGGCGCGTGCGCGACCGCTACGTGCTGGTGCGCGCCGGCGAGGCACTGCCTGCCTATGCCGACGCGCTGATCGCCGCGCTGCTGCGCTACGGCGCGAATGCGCGGCAGGCCAACTCACCCGACAGGAGCGGCAATCCCGCTGGCAGGGGGAAGGTCTTTCGGACTTAGCGATCCACCCCGGACTACGGAACTCGCGGCGAACTTCTCCAGCTGAAACGCAAGCGATGGGTGCCGGTGCTGCCTGGTCGAAATCCACCCCGCGAAGGCCTTGCGCCTGCACGCGAACGAGCCGGCTGCCGACCGGCAAGGCGGCTTCGGTATGCATGATCGGCGCCATGTCCGACCTCGCCGCCCTCTTCTCCTTCGACTTCCCCGCATGGGAGATGATGCTCCGGGGCACCATGATCTACTGGGCACTGCTCATCGTCTTCCGCTTCGTGCTCCGACGGGACGTCGGATCGATGGGCATGGCCGATCTGCTGTTCGTGGTGCTGGTGGCCGATGCGGCCAGCAACGCGATGCAGGGCGACTACAAGACCATCAGCGATGGCCTGGTGTTGCTCTCGACCCTGGTCGGCTGGAATTTCCTTCTCGACTGGCTGAGCTATCGGTTCGACATCGTCTCGCGCCTGCTGGAGCCGCCGCCGGAGATCCTCGTGCGGCGCGGCAGGCCGGTGCGCCGGATCCTGCGGCGCCAGAAGATCACGCTCGACGAGCTCGCCGGCAAGCTGCGCGAGCAGGGCGTGGAGCGCATCGAGGATGTCCGCGTGGCGCGGCTCGAGAGCGACGGCCAGCTCAGCGTGTTCAAGTATGGGCAGCGCGACGACGACGCAGCGAAGGCGACGCAACACCGCAGCGCGCGGCCCGGCGACACTCACTGAGTGAACAGCACCACGATCGACCTGCAGGACGCCGCCGTCGGCCTGGCCGTGACCCTGGGGGTCGGCCTCTTGATCGGCATCGAGCGCGAACGCCGCAAGGGGCAAGGCGAGGACCGGGCCGCCGCGGGTTTGCGCACCTTCACCGTCGCGGCGTTGGCCGGGGCGCTGGCGCAACTGCTGCCGATGCCAGGCCTGGTGGTGCTCGGCGCGGGCGTCGTGGCGCTGCTGGCCGCGCTCTCCTACTGGAAGAGCCAATCGCGGGATCCGGGGCTGACGACGGAGCTGGCGCTGTTCGTCACGTACCTGATCGGTGTGCAAACGATGCTGGCACCCGCCCTGGGCGCCGCCTGCGGGGCCGGCCTGGCCCTGCTGCTGGCAGCGCGGCGGCGGCTCCACCGCCTCGCCACCGACTTGCTGAGCGAGCAGGAGCTGCACGACGGCCTGCTGCTCGCCGCCCTCGCACTGATCGTGCTGCCGTTGATCCCGTCACGGCCGATCGCGCTGCTTGGCGGCATCGACCCGCGGCCGCTGGCGGCGATGGTGGTGCTGATCCTCGCGATCCAGGCCGCGGGGCATATGGCGGTGCGTTGGCTGGGCGCGCGCGCCGGCATGCTGGGCTCCGGCTTCGTCTCGGGCTTCATCTCGAGCACGGCGACAGTGGCCTCCTTCGGCAGCAAGGCGAGGGCCCAGCCGGCGCAGGCCGTCGTGCTGGCAGGCGGCGCGGCGCTGTCGGGCGTCGCGACCTGGGTGCAGGCGCTGGTGCTAAGCGCGGCGCTGTCCCCGGCCGCGGCGGCCGCACTGCTGCCGGTGGCGCTGGCCGGCGCCGCCGGGGCGGCAGCCATCGGCGTGCTGCCACTGCTGTCGCGCAGGTCGCAGGCCAGGATCGAGCCGCCTTCCGGTGCACGCAGCGCGCTGCGTCCGCGCGAGGCGCTGGCGGTGGCGGTGGCATTGGCCATCGTCGCCCTGCTGGTGAGCAATGCGCAGATCCGTTTCGGCGATGCCGGCCTGCAGATCAGCGTCGCCCTGGCCGCCCTGGCCGACGCCCATTCGCCGATCGCTTCCATGGCCTCGCTGCATGCGGCCGGCAAGCTGACCGCGGAGCACTTCGTGCGCGGCGCCCTGATCGCCGTCAGCGCCAACACGCTGACCCGCTGCACGGTGGCCGTGATGGCAGGCGGACCGGCTTACGCGCTGCGCGTGGGCGGTGCGTTGGTCCTCAGCCTGGCGCTGGCGTGGACGGCGGCGCTGCTGCTGTCCGGCGCGGGTTGAGCAAGAGTCATGGCTCTCAGGCCCCGAGTGCCGGGGCCCTCGGAAAGCGTTTCATCATGCTGCGCCCCAGGGGGGTTATGGCGGTGACGGTGGCCGGCGGCTGTTCATAGCCATCCATGGTCCGCACGGGTCGGGGGATCATCGCCTTCACATGGCCGGCGAGGGTCAGCACGCGCAAGGCGTCGACGTCGGAGCCGGTGTTGACGGCGATGGGCAGATCGTGCTCTGCCAAACGATGGAG
Source organism: Variovorax sp. RA8 (assembly GCF_901827175.1). Lineage (NCBI taxonomy): Bacteria > Pseudomonadati > Pseudomonadota > Betaproteobacteria > Burkholderiales > Comamonadaceae > Variovorax > Variovorax sp. RA8. Next base: position 4,130,340 of record NZ_LR594662.1, read on the forward strand.
CAGGGAGATGGGCACCTCGCGAGTATGCCGGCTCGCCAATGCGAGGCCGGGCATCCGAATGCAGGAGACGCAAAGATGCCGCGAAGGATGGGGAAAAAAGCACAAACCATTTGCCGGTCTCTTTCGCACCGTTTGCGAGACCTTCGTGTCCTTCAAGGATCCCCGGGTTGCGGCCCGAAGCGCGGCGCGCGCCGCTCGATGTTGGCGCGCACGGCCTCGACCTGGTTGGCGCTGCCGATCAGCGCCTTCTGCTCGACCGACTCGGCCAGCAGCAGGTCGGCCGCGCAGTGCGCCGTCGCCGCGTTCAGCAGCCGCTTGCCGGCGCGGATGGCGTCGGGACTCTTCTGCGCGATCTCATGCGCCATCCGCAGGGCATCGGCCAGCGGGTCGGTCGACACGCGCGTCGCGAAGCCCAGCGCCACCGCCTCCTCGCCGGAGAAGACGCGGCCGGTGAACGTGAGCTCGCGCACCACGTCGGTTCGCGCCAGCTCGCGCATCAGGACCATGCCGCCCATGTCGGGCACCAGGCCCCACTTGATTTCCATGACCGACAGCCGGGTGTCCGGAGCGACCAGCCGGATGTCGGCACCCAGGGCCACCTGCAGCCCGCCGCCGAAGGCCACGCCGTGCACGGCGGCGATCACCGGCACCGGCACCTCGCGCCAGACCATGGCGACCTGCTGCGCCGCGTTGGCGATGCCGTGGGTGCGCACCAGCAGGTCGGACACCGCATGCCGGCCGATGACGCCGCTGCCGGCGCCCTGCTCCATGCGCTCGAAGGACTGCATGTCCAGCCCCGCGCAGAAGGCCTTGCCGCGGCCGGCGAGCACCACGGCGCGCACGCGTGCGTCCTGCCGCAGCTGCTCGCCGGCGTCGATCAGCGCGTCGAACATCGACGGGTCGAGCGCGTTCATCTTGTCGGCGCGCGCCAGCTGCAGCTCCACCACGCCGTCGGGGTGGCGGATCGTTTCGATGCGTTCGTTCATGCCATGTCTCCGGTATTTTTGCGATGCCAGTATCGATGCTCGGCGATGATCGCGCCTGTCGTCCAGCCAGCACCACAGCACCTCCAGGAGCAGACATCATGGCCATCCGCATCGTCCGTCTCGGCAGCGAGCGCGCCCCCGGCGAAGGCTTGCGCATCGGCACCGTGCGCCGCCCGCCGCGCGGCGTGCCGAAGTCCGAGTTCGCCTCGCAGAACTGGTACGACGTCTGGTACCCCAACCTCGCGCCCTCGGTCGAGACCATGAAGGCCGCCCAGGCCGCCGAGACGCCGGCGCAATGGACCGCCTTCGGGCGCAAGTTCAAGGCCGAGATGGCCGAGCCCGACGCCAGCCGCAGCCTGGACCTGCTGGCGGCGCTCTCGCACCAGAGCGCCTTCTCGATCGGCTGCTACTGCGAGGACGAGTCGCATTGCCACCGCTCCTTCCTGCGCGAACTGCTGAAGGCGCGCGGGGCGAAGATCGTGGGCTAGTTTTCCCTATCTTTGCGCCTTGTCCTTCTGGTTCTGCGCCTCGATGCGCTCGCGCGCTTCCTGCCATTGGGCGTCGCTCCACTCGCGCAGCTCGTAGAAGTTGCCGCCGGTGGCCAGGGCGTGGCCGCCGTCCATCATGATGCTCTGGCCTGTAAGCCAGTCGCACTGGCCGGGGGCCATCAGGAAGGCGGCCAGGTTCTGCAGCTCGCTCATCCGGCCGGTGCGCGCCATCGGGTTGCGCAGCTTGCTGCGCGCGCCGGGCTCCTCGCCCGGATTGAGGCGCTTGCTCATGCCTTCGGTCGGGATCTCGCCCGGCCCGACCGCGTTGAGCCGGATGCCGTAGCGCGCCCATTCGGTCGCCAGCGACTTGGTCATCACTTCCACGCCGGCCTTGCTCATGGCCGAGGGCACGACGTAGGGGCCGCCGTTGTCGACCCAGGTCACGATGATGCTCATGACACTGCGGTACGGGTCGCTCGGCTGCCACTGCCCGGCCTTGGCCTCGGCGATCCAGCGCTTGCCCACCGCCTGGGTCACGTAGAAGCTCCCGTGAAAGACGATGTTGGCGACGGCATCGAAAGCACGCGAGGACAGGCTCTCGGTCGGCGCGACGAAGTTGCCGGCCGCGTTGTTGACCAGCCCGGTCAGTCCGCCGCTCTGCCAGAGCGCCTCGACCATCTCCTCCACGCTCTGCGCATTGCGGATGTCGACCCCGAAGGCATCGACCCTGCGGCCGGGGAACTGCGTGCGCCATTGCGCCGCCGTCTCCTCGACGACCGACTGGCGCCGGCCGCAGATCGCGACGTCCGCGCCCAGTCCCAGGAAGCGCTCGGCCATGGCTTTGCCGAGCCCGGTGCCGCCGCCGGTCACGAGAATGCGACGGCCGGCCATGAGATCGCTTTGGTACATGTGGGTCTCCTCGTTGAATGAGCTGTGCAGGCACATCGTAGAGCGAGCCGGGCGAGCCGGTAAGCTCCCAAGGTGACAGCAGCGCCCAAGGACACCTCCATGCCCCCTTCCCCCGACCTCGCTTCCACGCCCCTTTCCGGTGTGCGCGTGCTGAGCCTGGCGCTCAACCTGCCCGGGCCCGCCGCCCTGATGCGCTGCCGCGCCATGGGCGCCAGCTGCCTGAAATTCGAGCCGCCGGCCGGCGACCCGATGGCCCACTACAACCGGGCGGCCTATGCCGCGCTGCACGAAGGCGTGCGCATCGAGACGGGCGACCTGAAGACCGAGGCCGGCCTGGCCCAGCTGCACCGGGCCCTCGGCCAGACCGAGGTGCTGCTGACCTCCTTCCGCCCCTCCGCCCTGGCCAAGCTGGGCCTGGGCTGGGAGGCGCTGCACGCCCGGCATCCCGCGCTCTCGCAGGTGGCGATCGTCGGCGCTCCCGGCGCGCGGGCCGAGGAACCGGGCCACGACCTCACGTACCTCGCAGAAAGCGGCCTGGTCACGGGCACCGAGCTGCCGCCCACCCTCTATGCCGACATGGGCGGCGCGCTGCTGGCGAGCGAGGCGGTGCTCAAGGCCGTGCTCTGCGCGCGCGCACTGCCGGGCACCGGCGTATATCTCGAAGTCGCGCTCAACGCCTCGGCCGACTGGCTCGCACTGCCGCGCAGCTGGGGCCTGACGCTGCCCGCGGGCGCCGTGGGGGGTGCCCATGCGGGCTACCGCGTCTACTCCTGCGCCGACGGCCGGGTGGCGGTGGCCGCGCTGGAACCGCATTTCGCCAAGCGGCTGTGCGAAGCGGCCGGCCTCGGCATCCAGGACATGATGGCGCCGGCCACGCGCGAGGGCCTGGCCGCCTGGCTGCGCACCCGCACGCGCGCCGAGCTCGACACCATAGCCCGCGAGCGCGACGTGCCGCTGCTCACGCTGGAAGGTTGAGCCCGCTCAGAGCTTGATGCCGGCGCCCTTCACCGTGGGCCCGAGCACGCCGACCTGCTCGCGCACGAAACTCTGGAAACGAGCGGTGGTTTCCGGCTTGCCGACGATGCCCAGCTCGACCATCTTCTTCTGCACCTCGGGCATGACCAGAACCTCGTTGCAGGCGGCGTTGAGTCTGGCGACCACGTCGGCCGGCAGCTTCGCCGGCCCGCTCAGGCCGAAGAAGTTCTCCAGCACCATCTTGGGCTGGCCGATCTCCACCACCGTCGGAACCTCCGGCGTGAGTGGCGAGCGCGCCTGGCTCGTTACCGCGATCGGCACGAGCTGGCCGCTCTTGAAGAAGGGCACGAAGGCCGTGAGCACGTCGATGCCGACCGGGATCACGTTGGCGATCAGGTCGGTGGTCATCGGTGCGCCACCGCGGTAGGGCACGTGCACCAGGTTGGCGCCGGTGATCTTGCGAATCAGCTCGCCGTGGACATGGCCGACCGACCCCGGCCCGCCGGAGCCGAAGTCCAGCCGGCCCTCCTTGCGCGCGCGGGCGTCGAGATCGGCAAAGGTCCTGATGCCCGATTCCTTGCTGGCCATCAGCACCAGCGGCGCCGAGCCCAGGTAGGCGATGTGCGTGAAGGCCGCCACCGGATCGTAGGGCTGCTTCTCGAGCGCAAAGGGGCCGAGCGCAATCGGCGTCGTGTTCGAGAGCATGAGCGTGTAGCCATCGGGCGCCGCCCCCGCGACCTGCGTGCCCCCGATGGTGCCGCCTGCGCCGGGTTTGTTGTCCACCACCACCGGCTGGCCCAGCTTCTTGCCGAGCTGCTCGGCCATCACGCGGGCCAGGATGTCACTGGCGCCGCCGGCCGGAAAGGTGACGATGATCTTGATGGGCTTCTCGGGCCACTGGGCGAAGGCCGGCAGCGCCAGCGATGCCGCGCCGGCAGCCAGCCACTGGAGCGCGCCGCGGCGCGTGGGGCGGATGATGGTCATGGGCTCGCCAAAGCAAGAGCGATGCCGGGCAAGGCGCCGTCTGCCCGTCCGCACAGGGGCGACTTTGAATCACAATCCCAATCCCGCGTTTCCCGCAAGCCTGCACCGCTCCCCATCATGATCGCGCAAGCCCCGCTACTGAGCCCCGAGCACATCGCGATGATCGACAAAGGCGTCTCGGCCATCGTGGCCTCGCGCAATGCCGCGAACCGCCCGAGCCTGATGCGGGCCGTCGGCACCGGCATTTCGGCCGATGGTGCGGAAATCACCGTGTACCTGTCACGCAGCCAGTCACGCCAACTGCTGCAGGATGTGGCCGCGACCGGCCAGCTGGCGGTGGTCTTCAGCGAGCCATTGAGCCACCGCACGGTGCAGGTCAAGGCCAGGGCGGCACGACTGCGCGCGGCCGACGACAGCGACCTGCCGTGCCTGCGCCGCTACCTGGCATCGATGGAACGCGAGGTCGGCTGCGTGGGCTTCGACGCCGTCTTCGTGCGCGCCATGCTGGCCTGCAGGCTCGAGGACACGGTGGCGATCCGCTTCGCGCCCTGCCAGGCCTTCGACCAGACGCCCGGCCCGCGCGCCGGCAGCGCGCTGCCGGCTGCATGACCACTGCACCGTCCCTGCCCGCGATCCGCGCCTGCTTCGAAGGCGCCATCCCCGCCATGATGGCGACCTGCGCCGCCGACGGCACGCCCAACGTGGCGTACATCTCGCAGGTCTACTATGTGGACGAGCGCCATGTCGCGCTGTCCTTCCAGTTCTTCAACAAGACGCGCCAGAACATCCTGGCCAATCCGCATGGCGCCGTGCTGGTGATGGATCCGGTCACCGCCGTCTTCTACCGGCTGCAGCTGCGCTACCTGCGCACCGAGACCGAGGGCCCGCTGTTCGAAGGCATGAAGGCGCAGCTGGCGGGCATCGCCTCCTATTCCGGCATGGCCGGCGTGTTCCGCCTGCTGGGCTCCGACGTCTACGAGGTCGATGCCATCGAGCGCCTCGAGGGCGAATGCCTGCCGGCCGCGCCGCGCCCGCCCCTGCTGGCCGGCGTGCGCCGCGCGGCGGAGCGCCTGGCCGCCTGTGGCGCCACCGACGAGCTGCTGCAGGCCGCGCTCGCCGCGCTCAACGACCACCTGGACATCCGCCATGCCATGGTCCTGTTGCTCGATGCGGGCACGCAGCGCCTGTACACGGTGGCTAGCTGCGGCTACGCGACCTCCGGCGTCGGCTCCGAGATCGAGATGGGCCACGGCGTCATCGGCATGGCCGCACGCGAACGCACGCCGGTGCGCATCAGCCACATGACGAGTGCAGCCGCCTACAGCCACGCGGTGCGCATCAGCCTGCGCGAAAGCCAGCCCGGCGTGGCACTGGAGACGGAGATTCCCTTCCCTGGCCTGGCCGAGCCGCACAGCCAACTGGCGGTCCCGATCCTGTCCACCGGCCGCCTGCTGGGCGTGCTGTTCGTCGAGAGTCCCCAGGACATGCGCTTCGGCTTCGAGGACGAGGACGCGCTGGTCGCCATCGCCGGGCACCTCGGCGCGGCGCTGGACCTGCTGCGCGTCTCGGCCGAGCCTGCGCCGCCCGAGGAGCCGGCCGAAGCCGACATGCCCTCGGCGAGCGGCACGCCCCTGGCGGTTCGCCACTACCTCGCCAACAACAGCGTCTTCGTCGGCGACAGCTACCTCATCAAGGGCGTCGCCGGCGCCATCCTGGGCAAGCTGTTGCGCGAGCACGCGCAACTCGGCCGCAGCGAGTTCACCAACCGCGAACTGCGGCTGGACCCGGCCCTGCGCCTGCCCGACCTCTCGGACAACCTGGAGGCGCGCCTGGTGCTGCTGCAGCGCCGCCTGGCCGAGAACTGCCCGCACATACGCATCGAGAAAACGGGCCGCGGGCGCTTCCGCCTTCGCCTCGACCGGCCGATCGCGCTCGACGAGATCGCAGCCTAAGCGTCAGGCGCCAGGCCAAGGCTCGCGGCGAGCTTGGCCCACTCCCGCTCGCCAAGGTGCGGGCGCACCACTTCGAGCGCGGCCTCGAAGGCAGGCGCAGGGGCATGCGCGCGCATGTCGGCCATCATCGCAGCGCGCTCGGCCGGGTTCATGAAGGGCACCAGCCAGCGCAGCGTGAACATCATCTCTTCTGGCGGGATCGAGGCGACCAGCGCGTTGTGGATCTCGATCAGTTCGGCATCGGTGTAGCGCGCCCACAGCACCGCGTTGTGTGCCGTCTCCTCGACATGCATGTGCTCGAAGTTGTGGGCGATGAAAAGCGACAGTGCGCGATAGAGCGCCAGCGTGCCGGCGGCACGGGCATCCGTGTCGCAGTGCAGGAGGGCGGTGGCCTGGTCGGCCAGCACGACGATCTCCTCCTCGTGGCCTGCATGCTCGTGTGCGATCTGGCTGCTGGCGCCCGGCGCGCGGGCTTCGATCGCCTCGTGGACGAACTCGTTCTCGTGCCGCAGGTGCGAGCGGCAGAAGTCGAGCAGTTGCAGCACGCGCTGCGTGATCTGTGCCAGCTCGAGCGCATCCTCGCAGTCCGCGCGCCCGAGGCCGAGCAGGGTGTCGGCCATCAGCGCGCGCAGCGCCTTGTGGATGCCGGCGTAGAGGTCGACACGGGGTGCGGCGGCCGCCTGGGCCACCTGGCGCATTTCGCGCTGATCGATGTTCATGGGGGACTTTCCTCAGTGGGGCAGCCGCTGCACCGTGCACCGGCCTGCTGGAGAAGAAGTCTAGGAATCGCGACCCTGGCGCGCCGCTAAGAATTGCTTATGCAATCCCTCACGGAATCTTAAATTTCGCGTGCCGCGCGGCAGTCCCACCATCCCGGCCGCCAGGAACAGTGGCAAGGCACGGGGCTGCACCCTAGGCAAGCCCGCCTAGAAGCGCCCCGGCGTCTTGCTGGGCGCCTGCCGGCTCGCTACCCTGGAGGCCGGGGGCGGGATGCTCCCGCCCGGGAGAGCGCCATGTATGAACGCATACTCGTCGCCACCGATGGTTCCGAGCTCTCGGAACTTGCCGTGACCGCCTCGATCGACCTCGCCCTGCTGATGAACGCGGAGCTGGTCGCCGTCAAGGTGGTCCACCACTACCCTACCGGCTACTTCGAAGGCTCACTGCTGGTAAGCCAGATGGAGGTCCAGCGCATGCAGGAACAGGCCGATGCCGAGGCCCAGCGCGTGGTCGACGCGGTCAAGGCCACGGCCGACGCCCGGGGCGTGAAGGGCACCCGCGCCGTGGTCATGAAATCGGAGCTGATCTCCGAGGCCATCATCGAAGCCGCGCGCGTCCACAAGAGCGACCTGATCGTGATGGCCTCGCATGGCCGCCGCGGCATCAAGCGGCTGCTGATGGGCAGCGAGACGCTGCATGTGCTGACGCATTCGCACACGCCGGTGCTAGTGCTGCGCTAGACAGCATGGTCGCCGCCCCTCGGATAGGCGGCGACCATGATGTCTAGGGTTTGCCGGCATCACGCCGCCGGTCGCTGCGCTTGTGCTCGAGGTAGGTCGCGAGATCGATCTCGTGCAGTTGCGCGGGGTACTGCTCGATCTGCTCGAACCAGCGATGCAGCCGCTTTTCGGCGCGCTCCGGCGGCGGTGTGCCGAGGCCGGCCAGGTAGGCATCCAGCGTGAGGAAGTAGCGCATTGAGTTGCGCTCCACCAGCCCGCGCAGGCCGCGGATGTAGTCGGGCTCGCCGGTCGGCGTCTTGCCGATCACGGTGAAGCCCCTCTTGTGACTGCCGAAGGTTGCGAGGTAGGCCATGGTCGCCAGCCGCGCAACCATGTGGTGGTCGTAGGCGTAGCCGAAATGCAGGAAGGTCTGGCGCTCGCCGAGCGGCACGGCCTCCAGCGTCACCCGGTAGTTGCTGGTGCCCAGCGGACCGCTCTCGGCCGACAGCCTGACCTCCAGGTAGTCGCGCGAGCTGCTCGCAACGCGATGCACGAAGGACAGCTCGAAGGCCTGCTCCACCGGTTTGTCGTAGCGTGGCACCACGCTGAGCGTGAGGGTCTCGCCCTCTGGCTGCCGGCTCACTGGAGTACCTTCGCCTTCGGCTGCGGTGCTGTTCGCCTTCGGAGCGGCCGTGCGGCTCACGCGGCAGCGGCGGTTGTTGATGTGCAGCAGCAGCATCTCGCACCACTGCGTGCCATCGGCGAGCGCGACGCGCACCTGTTCCAGCGAGTGGTCGACCACCGCATAGACATCGCCCTGGAGCCCGCTATCCGTCTCGGCCGAGTCCAGGTGCACCGGCCGGCGCAACGGGCTGCTGGCGAGCTGGCCGGCCAGCTTGCGGTGCTGCTCGCGCAGGGCCACGGCCGAGCCGGGGTCCGGCGGGGCGGCCTCGGCGCCGAGCGCGCAGGCCGCGAGCAACAGGCCCAGGCCCATGCGAGCCGCGAGGCGCAGGCAATGGGCTGGGTGCGGGTTCATGCACCACACCATACAGCCAGCGCCCAAACGCCGCCCGAACGATCCCGGCGGACGCGCTCAGCGGCCCTTGCGCGCCGGCTTGGCGCGGCCGCCGCCGGTCTCGCGCGGCGGCAGGCCGGTGTGCTGCGTGAGGATGCGGCCCTTGGCAGGCTGGACCGGCTGCAAGGCCACCGGCGTCGAGTTCTTGCGCCGCGCGCTCTGGTAGCTGCCGTCGGTCAGAGGCTGGTAGGTCGGGATCAGGTGGTGCTTGCCGTTGCCGATCAGGTCGGCACGGCCCATCTTCTTGAGGGCTTCGCGCAGCAGCGGCCAGTTGTTGGCGTCGTGGTAGCGCAGGAAGGCCTTGTGCAGGCGGCGGCGCTTGTCGCCGCGCACGATGTCGACCGTCTCGCTCTCGCGTGTGATCTTGCGCAGCGGGTTCTTGTTGGTGTGGTACATCGCCGTGGCGGTAGCCATGGGCGAAGGGTAGAAGGTCTGGACCTGGTCGGCGCGGAAGCCGTTCCTCTTGAGCCAGAGCGCGAGGTTCATCATGTCCTCGTCACTGGTGCCTGGATGGGCGGCGATGAAGTACGGGATCAAGTACTGCTTCTTGCCCGCTTCCGCGCTGAACTTCTCGAACATCTGCTTGAAGCGGTCGTAGCTGCCGATGCCGGGCTTCATCATCTTGGTGAGCGGACCCTGCTCGGTGTGCTCGGGCGCGATCTTGAGGTAGCCGCCCACGTGGTGCTGCACCAGTTCCTTCACGTACTCGGGCGACTGCACCGCCAGGTCGTACCGCAGGCCGGAGCCGATCAGGATCTTCTTGATGCCCTTCAGGGCACGCGCACGCCGGTAGATCTTGATCAGCGGATCGTGGCTGGTGTTGAGGTTCGGGCAGATGCCGGGGTACACGCAGCTGGGCTTGCGGCACGCGGCCTCGATCTCCGGGCTCTTGCAGCCGATGCGGTACATGTTGGCGGTGGGGCCGCCGAGGTCCGAGATGGTGCCGGTGAAGCCCTTGACGCCGTCGCGGATGGCCTCGACCTCCTTGATGATCGAGTCCTCCGAGCGGCTCTGGATGATGCGGCCCTCGTGCTCGGTGATGGAGCAGAAGGTGCAGCCGCCGAAGCAGCCGCGCATGATGTTCACGCTGAAGCGGATCATCTCCCAGGCCGGGATCTTGGTGGCGCCATCGTGGCTGCCGTGCTCGTCGGCGTAGCGCGGGTGCGGGCTGCGCGCATAGGGCAGGTCGAACACGTGGTCCATCTCGGCGGTGGTGAGCGGGATGGGCGGCGGGTTGATCCAGACGTCGCGCGCGATTGCGCCCTCGCCGTGGGCCTGCACCAGGGCCCTGGCATTGCCGGGGTTGGTCTCCAGGTGGAGCACGCGGTTGGCGTGGGCATAGAGCACGGGGTCGGCACGCACCTGCTCGTACGAAGGCAGGCGGATCACCGAGCGCTCGCGCGGCGGGACCTTGACGCGCCCCTCGGGCTTTGCTCCCTCCCCCTCTGCCTTGCGCAAGCCGGGGTTGGGGATGAAATGGAGCGGCTTCGCCTCGGCCGTCGCAGCAACCGCCTGCGCTTCTTCTTCCTTCGCGCAAGTCGCTCCATTCGCCTTGGCCTGCTCCGACACCATCAGGTATGGGTTCACATGCGCCTCGACCCGCCCCGGCAAGTCCACGCTGGTCGAGTCGATCTCGAACCAGCCTGCGGGCGTCTCCCGCCGCACGAAGGCCGTGCCGCGCACGTCGGTGATCTGCTGCACGGGCTCGCGCGCCGCGAGGCGGTGCGCGATCTCGACGATGGCGCGCTCTGCATTGCCGTACAGCAGCAGGTCGCACTTGGCGTCGACCACGATCGAGCGGCGGACCTTGTCCTGCCAGTAGTCGTAATGGGCGATGCGGCGCAGCGAGCCCTCGATGCCGCCGAGCACGATCGGCACGTCGTTCCAGGCTTCCTTGCATCGCTGCGAATACACGATGGCTGCCCGGTCGGGCCGCCGGCCGCCGACATCGCCGGGCGTGTAGGCGTCATCGCTGCGGATTTTCCGGTCCGCCGTGTAGCGGTTGATCATCGAGTCCATGTTGCCGGCGGTCACGCCGAAGAACAGGTTCGGCTTGCCCAGCGCCTTGAAGGGATCGGCGCTGTGCCAGTCGGGCTGCGCGATGATGCCCACGCGAAAGCCCTGCGCCTCCAGCATCCGGCCGATGACCGCCATGCCGAAGCTGGGATGGTCGACATAGGCGTCGCCGGTGACGATCACGATGTCGCAGCTGTCCCAACCCAGCGCCTCCATCTCGGCGCGCGAAGTGGGCAGGAACCTGGCCGTGCCGAAACGGGCTGCCCAGTACTTGCGGTAGCTGGTCAGCGGCTTGGCGGCGCGCGCGAAAAAGGAGACGTCGACGGGGGCGTTCATGTGGGAGGAAGCGGCAGGCAGGCCGCGGTGGCCCGGTTTCGGGCAACCCGTGATTTTACGGGCTCGGGCTTGCCGTGCCCACCGAAAGGCCATGTCGCGCGAGCGGAGGGCATGCCGCAGTTACTTGCCTGAGTCAATCAATCGATTGACAATGGCATTCATGTCCGCCGAATCCCCCGCCTTGCCAGACGTCGCCGCCGTCAAGGCCGTGCGCCAGTTCAACCGCTTCTACACCCGCCGCATCGGCGCGCTCGACCCCTACCTGGGCAGCGACATGTCGCTCACCGACGTGCGGGTGCTCTACGAGCTGGCGCACTGCGAGCAGGCCGTGGCCAGCGAGATCGCGAAGGACCTGGGCCTGGACGGCGGCTACCTCAGCCGCATCCTGCGCCGCTTCGAGGGCGCCGGCTGGCTCGCGCGCGAGACGCATCCACGCGATGCGCGCCAGAGCCTGCTGCGCCTGACCGAGGCGGGCCACGCCGCCTTCGCCCCGCTGCAGCAGAAATCGCGTGACGAGGCCCATGCCCTGCTCGCTTCGCTTACGGCGCCACAGCAGCGCCGGTTGATCGATGCGATGCACACGGTGCAGGCGCTGATCGAGCCCGAAGCCAGCGCGCCAGCCAAGCCGCGCACCGCGGTGCTGCGCGACCCGCAGCCGGGCGATATCGGCTGGGTGGTGCAGCAGCACGGCGAGCTCTACGCCCGCGAGTACGGCTGGAACAGCGAGTTCGAGGCGCTGGTGGCCGAGATTGCCGGCGAGTTCCTGCGCAAGTTCCAGCCCGAATGGGAGCATTGCTGGATCGCCGAGCTCGACGGCGAGCGCGTGGGCGCCGTGTTCCTGGTGCGCAAGTCAGCCACCGTGGCACAGCTGCGCCTCTTGATCCTGACGCCGCAGGCGCGCGGGCTGGGCCTGGGCGCGCGGCTGACCGACGAATGCATTGCCTTCGCGCGCCGCAAGGGCTACAGGAAGATGGTGCTGTGGACCAACAGCTGCCTGCTGGCCGCGCGCCACATCTACGCGATGCGCGGTTTCGAGCTGGTCAAGTCCGAGCCCTACGAGGGCTTCGGCCAGCAACTGGTGGGCGAAACCTGGGAACTCAGGCTCACTCGCCAAAATTGATACACATTGATACGCGCCCGATAGGCCCGCGCGGCACGTCACCGCAGCGCAAAGGGCCGGTCCCCCCAAGAACACAGACACGAGCACTGAGCGCTCGCCCGCCTACTGCATGAACCAGCCATGGCTCACCACCAGGGATTGCCCGGTGAGCGCATTGGTCGGGAAGGCGGCAAACAGCAGCGCCACGCGCGCGACGTCGTCCGTGGTGGTGAACTCGCCGTCCACCGTCTCCTTGAGCATCACGTTCTTGATCACCTGCTCCTCGGTGATGCCCAGGGTCCTGGCCTGCTCCGGGATCTGCTTCTCGACCAGTGGCGTACGCACGAAGCCGGGGCAGATCACGTTGGCGCGCACGCCATGCTTCGCGCCCTCCTTCGCCACCGTCTTGGCCAGCCCGATCAGGCCGTGCTTGGCCGTGACATAGGGCGCCTTCAGCAGCGAGGCCTCCTTGGAGCGCACCGAGCCCATGTAGATCACGCTGCCGCCGCGGCCCTGCGCGTACATGTGCCTGAGGCAGGCCTTGGTGGTGAGGAAGGCGCCGTCGAGATGGATGGCCAGCATCTTCTTCCAGTCGGCAAAGCTGAACTCCTCGACCGGGTGCACGATCTGGATGCCGGCATTGCTGATCAGAATGTCGATGCCGCCGAAGGCCTTGGCGGCTTCCTCGACGGCCGCGTCGACCTGCTCTTCGCTGGTGACGTCGACGCCGACGCCGATGGCCTGCGCGCCGCTTTCCTCGAGCTCGGCGGCGGTGGCGTCGGCCGCCTGCTTGTTGAGATCGGCGATCACGACCTTGGCGCCTTCCTGCGCGAACAGGAGGGCGATTTCCTTGCCGATGCCGCTGGCCGAACCGGTGATGAAGGCGACCTTGTCCTTGAGTTGCATGGGATGTCCTTGGGGTGAAGGTTGGAAGGATGATGACGCGTGCAAGCCGCGTGCCGGTGACAGAGCCTGGCGCAGAAGTCTTTGGCCAGCCTGACCAGCCGCGTCAGCGCACCGCGGCCGCGGCTGCGGCGGCCGGGGCGGCCGGTATCTTCATCGGATGGCGAACGCGTCGTTGCTGGGGTTCGGCGAGGTCGAAGGTGGTGACGCCGTTGGCCTGCGCGGCGGCGCGCAGCCAATCCGGGTGCTCCAGCGTGTTGCAGATGTCGCGCATGCCGGCTTCCCAGTGCTCGTCGACCGAGGCGCGCGAGAACTCGTAGTCCTTGGAGTCGAGCTCGTAGGGCTTGTCACGGTAGATCAGGTGCACGATCTCGATCGGCTGGTGCGTGAGCTGCGCGCACACCGCGGCAACGCTGGGATCCTTGCGCAGCGCGGCCGGCAGCTTGGCGATCAGGTCGGCCACCGCCTGCTGCAGGTTCATGTTCGAGGCCAGCGCGTCGGTGTTCATGCGAGTGCGGCTCGAGTAGGTGATGTCCTTCTGCCGCTCCAGGGTCTCGGCCAGGGTGCGCGGCATGGCGCCCCGGGCGCTGAACAGGTCCACCTGCAGCACCATGAGCGACTCCGTGCGCGGATGGGTGTCGAGCACGTACTGCAGCGGCGTGTTGGAGACGATGCCGCCGTCCCAGTAGTCCTCCCCGTCGATGTGCACCGGCTCGAAGCCGGGCGGCAGGGCGCCGCTGGCCATGATGTGCTCGGGGCCGATGCGCTGCCGGGTGTTGTCGAAGTAGACCGAATTGCCGCTGCGCACATTGACCGCGCCCACGCTCAAGCGGATGTCGCAGTCGTTGATGCGATCGAAGTCCACCAGGCGCTCGAGCGTGGACTTCAGGGGCGAGGTGTCGTAGTAGCTCAGCACCGGTGCCGCGCCGCCGAGCAACAGCGTCGGGTCGCGCCGCGGCGTGAAGAAGCCCGGCACGCCGAACATCGCCGTCGAATTGGCACTCCACCGGTTGAAGAGCGCGCGGTCGCTCCACCCCGGCGGCAGCCGTTGCGCCGGGCCCGAGGAAACGAGGTCCCAGAACTCGCGCAGGCGCGCCACGCGCAGGTCGGGCGGGTTGCCGGCGATCAGGGCGGCGTTGATTGCGCCGATCGAAACACCGGCCACCCAGTCCAGCGCCTTGTGCTTTTCGTACACGCCGGCATAGACGCCGGCCTGGTAGGCGCCGAGGGCGCCGCCGCCCTGCAGCACAAGCGCCTTCTTGGCGGCCGTGATGTCGACGCGGGGGATGGAGCGACGGGAGGCGGAACCGTTGGTTTTCTTGCTGGGCGTGATGGTGCGCATGGGCGGATTGGACACCACGCGCCGCCCCCGAAGTTCCTGCCAACGGACATCCGAAGCGCCGGCGGTCTACATCTTGGGCAGCAGTTGCCCCCGGATCTCGCCGTTCGGATTGGCCGCCGTATGGATGTTGGCGTACCACCGGCCGGCCATCAGGTCGGCGGCCTGGGCCGGGGTGAGCGTGGCCTGGCCCTCGATGGGACTTGCGGGATTCGCGAAGGGCAACACCACGCCCGCGTTCGCGCCGGCTGAAGCGGGGCCATGGAAATGGGCCGCTGTGGCCGGACCGCTCAGTCCGGTGTAGACGATCTTGTACTTGAGGACATTGGTGTCCTTGTTGAGCCAGGCCTCGGCCAGGCCGCTGCCGCGCGTCATGTTGGGCGGCACCTGGCTGGCCGCGTTCATGCTGCCGCTGAAGCTCGCCGTGTTGGACCTGGACATCATGCCGCAGCCCGCGAGAGCGGCGGTGGCCACGCCGGTCACGAGGGCGGCGCGCAAGAAGGTGGCAGTTCGGTTCATGAGCGGATCTCCATAGTTGCGGGAGCAAACAGCATATGCAGCGCGGGATGCCGCGCGTGTCGGCCACGAGCCCGTTCTGAGCGACGGCCGATGGCATCATCGGACGCATGACGACAGCTCCCCTGCCCTGCGCGCACGAGGTCGCCGCCTTCTGGCGCGACGCCGGTCCTTCCCACTGGTTCGCGAAGGACGAGGCCTTCGATGCCGAGTTCAAGACGCGCTTCGAAGCCGCGCATCACGCCGCCGCCACCGGCGCCCTCGATGCCTGGGCCAGCGAGGCCGAAGGCGCACTGGCGCTGCTGGTGTTGCTGGACCAGTTCCCGCGCAACGCCTGGCGCGGCAGCGCCCACATGTTCGCCACCGACGGCAAGGCGCGCGCGATTGCGCGCGCAGCCATCGAAGCCGGGCACGACCGGCAGGTCGACGATGTGCTGCGGCCCTTCTTCTACCTGCCGTTCATGCATTCGGAATCGCTGGCCGACCAGGAGCGATCGGTCGCGCTGAATGCTGCGCTGGATGCCGACACCCAGCGCTTCGCGGTGCTGCATCGCGACATCATCGCGCGCTTCGGACGCTTCCCGCACCGCAATCCGATGCTCGGGCGCGAGACCACGCCGCAGGAGCAGGCCTTCCTCGACCAGGGTGGCTTCGCGGGTTAGAGGGCCGTTGGCCGATCAGCGCGTCGGGGTGGGCGGCGCATCGGGCCGCTCGACGTGGCGCAGCGACCCGAACTTGTGCGCGTACACCCAGGTGAACTCAGCCCCGAGCAGAAAAATCTGCGCCGAGTAGTAGACCCAGACCAGCACCACCACCAGCGACCCCGCGGCGCCGTAGCCCGAGGCCACGCTGCTCTTGCCGATGTACAGGCCGATCAGGTACTTGCCGATGGTGAACAGCAGCGCCGTGACCGCCGCGCCCACCCATACGTCGCGCCACTGCACACGCACGCGAGGCATGATCTTGTAGATCATGGCGAAACCCACGGTGATCATGACGAAGCTGAAGCAGAAGTCGACTGCCTGCCCCAGCAAGGCCCAGCGTCCGAAGACGGGCGCCCACCACTTGCCCAACGCCGCCAGCGCAGCGCTCGCCACCAGCGACACCATCAGCAGGAAGCCCAGGCCCATGATCATGCTGAAGGACAGCAGCCGCACGCGCAGCAGGTTCAGCCAGCCGCTGCCGTCGCCTCGCGCCGGCGCGCGCCAGATGCGATCGAGCGCGTCCTGCAGTTCGCCGAACACGGTGGTCGCGCCGACCACCAGCAGCACGATGCCGATCACGGTCGCGACGATGCCCTCCTTCGGCTTGTTGACGGATTCGAGCATGCCCTGCACCGCCCGCGCGCCCTGCTCCCCCATCAGACCGGAGAGCTGGACCATGATCTCGCCACGCGCGGCCTCCTGGCCGAAGACCAGGCCCGCCACGGAAATCACGATCAGGAGCAGGGGCGCCACGGAGAACACCGTGTAGTAGGCCAGGGCAGCGCCCATGCTCGGTGCGTAGTCGGCCTTCCACGAAAGGACTGCCTGCTTGAAAAGGTCGAAGAGCGTACGCGCCTGCATGTCCGCGAGTGTCGCAGCATGCGCGCGCGAGCGCGCGCCGGCGCGTTTCTGAGGCGCGGCCGGACCGCGCTGCGACCATAATCGCGTGCGATGCATCCGGCCCCTCCCCTCGCGGCGCAATCCGACCGCCCGCGTCCCAGTTCCGTCCGCGACCTGTTTGTTTCCTTCACCTGGCTGGCGCTGCAGGGCTTCGGCGGCGTGCTCGCCATCGTGCAGCGCGAGATGGTCGAGAAGAAGCGCTGGCTGACGGCCGGCGAGTTCCTCGAGGACTGGGCGGTGGCCCAGGTGCTGCCCGGCCCGAACGTGATCAATCTCGCCCTGATGATCGGCGACCGCCATTTCGGACTGCGCGGCGCGATCGCCGCCGTGGCCGGCATGCTGACCGTGCCGCTCGGCGTGATCCTGGCGCTGGCGCTGCTGTACGCGCACTACGCCGGGAACCCGCAGGTTGCCGGCGCACTGCGCGGCATGGGGGCGGTGGCCGGCGGGCTCATCGCGGCCACCGGCATCAAGTTGATCCCCGCACTGCGACGCCATCCGCTGGGCTTCGGCGTCTGCCTGGCCATCGTGGCACTGGTCTTCGGCGCGATCGCCCTCGTGCGCATTCCGCTGGGCTGGGTGCTGCTGGTCGTCGGCGGCGCTGCGTGCGTGTGGACCTGGAGAAGAATAAAAACATGACCATCGTGTTGCACTGGCACGACTGGCTTGGCTTGTTCGGCCAATACCTGATGCTGTCGATGCTGTCGATCAGCGGTGCCATCACGACCGTGCCCGACATGCACCGCTACCTGGTCGACCGACACGGCTGGCTGACGGACGCGCAGTTCAGCTCTTCGGTCGCGATCGCGCAGGCGGCACCCGGCCCCAACGTGCTCTTCGTCGCGCTGATGGGATGGAACGTCGGCATCAACGCGGGTGGCGGCATCGGCGCCGGCCCGCAGGCGTGGGCGCTGGGCCTGCTCGGCCTGGCCGTCACCATGGTCGGCATCATGCTGCCGAGCACTACCCTGACCTATGTCGCGACACGCTGGGGCCATCGCAACCGCGAGCGGCGCGAGGTGCGCGCCTTCAAGCAAGGCATGGCGCCCGTGGTCGTGGGCCTGCTGGTCGCCACCGGCTGGGTGCTGGCGGCCGGTAACCATGCCGGCAACGTGCCTGCCTGGCACCTCTGGCTGCTGTCCGGCGTGGTGACCTTTATCGTCTGGCGCACCCGCATCCACCTGCTGTGGCTGCTGGGCGCCGGTGCCCTGCTGGGCGCCTTCGGCTTCGTCTGACCTTCCCGGGAAAGCATTCATGCAACTTCGCCCCCTCGGCCGTTCCGGCCTCCAGGTCTCGCCGCTGGCCTTCGGCGGCAACGTCTTCGGCTGGACGGTGGACGAGAAGCTCTCGTTCCGCCTGCTCGACGCCTGGCTCGATGCCGGCTTCAACTTCGTGGATACCGCCGACGTCTACTCCAGCTGGGTGCCCGGCCACAGCGGCGGCGAGTCGGAGACGATCATCGGCAGATGGCTGCGGCAAAGCGGCAAGCGCAACCAGTTGGTGCTGGCGACCAAGGTCGGCAAGCCCATGGGCGAGGAGAAGAAGGGCCTGTCGCCGGCCTACATCCGCCAGGCCGTGGACGCCTCGCTCAGGCGCCTACAGACCGACCACATCGACCTCTACCAGTCGCACGATGACGACGCCGACACGCCGCTGGCCGACACGCTCGGCGCCTTCGCCGAGCTGATCAAGGCCGGCAAGGTGCGCGCCATCGGCGCCTCGAACTACAGCGCGCCGCGGCTGGCCGAGGCGCTGGACGTGGCCGAGCGCCAGGGGCTGCCGCGCTACGAGAGCCTGCAGCCGCTCTACAACCTGTACGACCGCGCGGTGTTCGAGGAGGCGCTGGAGCCGCTGTGCCTCGAGCGCGGCGTGGGCGTGATCAACTTCTATGCGCTGGCGGCAGGCTTCCTGACGGGCAAGTACCGCAGCGAAGCCGACGCCGCCAAGAGCGCGCGCGGCGCCAGCACGACGAAGAAGTACCTGAACCCGCGCGGCCTGCGCATCCTGGCGGCGCTCGACGAGGTGGCCAGGCCGCGCGGCGCGACGCCCGGACAGGTGGCGATCGCCTGGCAGATCGCGCGCCGCTCCATCACTGCGCCGATCGCCAGCGCCACATCGATTCCGCAGCTGCAGGAACTCGCAGCCGCTGCGCGGATGTCGCTCGACGCCGAGGCGATCGCGCTGCTCGATCGAGCCAGCGCCGAGGCCGTGCAGCCACGGTAGGTAGGTGCGCGCCGACACGCGTTGGCGGCTGTTGCCCTTGCATCGCGTGCACCGCAGGCCGAGACTGTTTCAATCTCAATTCCGGGAAACAAGACATGTCTTTCGCGCTCTACATGATCGGCTTCCTGCTCTTCCTGGCCGGCCTGGCCTGGGGTGCCTCCGTCATGGGCGTTCCGACGCTCTACATTGGCATCGGCGCCCTCATCCTGCTGGGCATTGGCATCTTCAGTGCTGTCGGGCGTACGCGCAGCAAGGATCCTTCATAGCGCTTCGTACCCGGCGCCGACAGCGCGCCAGGCGTGCGCAGGCGGCCTCTTGAAAACCGTGGCATCCGCTCCTACCTCCTCCCCCGGAAGCGCCGGAGGCGTCTCCGACGCTCCGTCTGGTTCAACCGTATGGAGGTTTTCGCCATGTATCGATCCCTGTTTCCGCGCGACCTGTTCGCCGAGATGGATCGCCTGCAACGCGAAATGCAGCAGGCCTTCGATCTCTCTCCAAGCATCCGGGGCCTGGGCCGCGGCGGGTTCCCCGCCCTGAACGTCGGCGGCACGCCGCAGACGATCGAGATCTACGCCTTCGCCCCCGGCCTCGATCCGGCCAAGATCGACATCCAGCTCGACCGTGGCCTGCTGACCGTGTCCGGCGAGCGCCCGTCGGCGCTGCCGTCGTCGGAGGACTCGAAGTCCACCGTGCACATCAACGAGCGTTTCGCGGGCAGCTTCCGGCGCATGCTGACCCTGCCCGACGATGCCGACCCGGAAGCGATCAAGGCCGACTATCGCGACGGCGTCCTGCACGTCACCGTGCAGCGGCGTGCGTCCGCACAGCCACGCCGCATCACGATCCAATGAAAGGAGCAGCGACATGAACGACGTTGACACTGTCCGCCCGAACACTCCCTCCACCATCACCCGCAAGGACAGGCCGGGTTACGGCGAAGCGGCGCTGACGCCGCCCGTCGATGTGGTGGAGGACGCCACCGGCATCACGCTGTATGCCGACCTTCCCGGCGTTTCGAAGGAGAAGCTCCATCTGCAGGTGGAGTCCGATACGCTCACCATCGATGCAGAATCGGACCTGAGCGTGCCGAAGGACCTGCAGTCGAGCCACACGGAAGTCGGCCTTGCGCGCTTTCGCCGCGTCTTCACCTTGAGCAAGGAACTCGACACCGAGAAGGTTTCCGCCGAGCTGGCACGGGGTGTGCTGACCCTGCGCATCCCCAAGGTGGCCCAGGCGCAGCCCCGGCGCATCGAGATCGCGGTGAACTGACCGGCGCCCGGTTTGCCCCTTCGGGCCGCACGGCCGCCCGAAGGGGTCCCCGTCCAAGGCGTTAAGCTGTTGCACGGACCGAAGCGGCCCGTGCGGGTTCTGCATGAGCCGGGGCAGGTGGCCGTGATCCGTGTCCAGAGAGAAAAACCGAGCGAGGAATGTAGGCAATGAACGATGACGGCGAGGTCAAGCGCTTCGTTTACGAGGCGTGGGAGGTCCGCGTGTGCCTGAACGCGGTGGCTGTCGAAGGGCAAGCCTCCGGCCACGCGGATCTGTGGCGCGATGGAGAGCACAAGTGCCGCGTTGCCTTGAGCGGCCATTTCGAGGACGCCGCACGCGCCTCCGATGCGCTGGAGCGCAAGGCCAAGGCCTGGGTGGACGACTGGAAGGCACGCGATCACTCGGGCGAGACGGGCTTCGCCAGCCTCTGATCAGCCGGTGCTGCGTTGCCGCATAGCCTCATAGAGGCACACCCCGCTCGCCACGGAGACGTTGAGACTTTCCACCGCCCCGGCCATCGGAATGCGCACCAGTTCATCGCAGGTCTTGCGGGTGAGCTGGCGCATGCCCTCGCCCTCGGCGCCCAGCACCAGCGCGAGGGGCCGCCGGAGATCGCTCTGGTAGAGCGTTCCGGGCGCATCGTCGCTGGTGCCCACGCACCAGATGTTGCGCTCCTTCAGCTCGTTCAGCGTGCGTGCCAGGTTGGTCACCATGAAGTAGGGCACGGTCTCCGCGGCACCGCTCGCGACCTTGGCCACGGTGGCGTTGATGCCCGCCGCATGGTCCTTGGGCGCGACCACCGCATGCACGCCGGCGCCGTCGGCCACGCGCAGGCAGGCGCCCAGGTTGTGCGGATCGGTGACGCCGTCGAGCACCAGCAGCAGCGGCATCGTGCCGGCGGCCTCGAGGTCTTCGAGCAGTTCATCGAGCGAACGCGTCTGGGCGATCGGCTGCACCCGCGCCGCGACGCCCTGGTGGCCATGACTGCCGCTGAGCTTGGCGAGGCGCAGTCCGTCGGCCTCGATCAGGCGCACGCCGGCCTCCTGCGCGCGGGTGACGAACTGGCGCATGCGGGCATCGCGCCGGCTGGCGTCGAACAGCACCTCGATCACCGATTGCGGCGCGGTCTTGATGCGCACGCCCACGGCATGGAAGCCGAAGATCACTTTGGGGGAAGACATGGCGGGATTATCGAGCCCGCCCCGCGAGCGCCTTTTTCAAACGCCCTGGTCGTCGAAACCCACGCGGCCGGCCTCGATGGTGATGCGCCGCTCGCACCGGGCGGCAATGCCGCGGTCGTGCGTCACCAGCACGAGCGTGGTGCCCAGTTCGCGGTTGAGGTCGAACATCAGCCGCATCACCTGCTCGCCGGTGGCGAAGTCCAGGCTGCCGGTGGGCTCGTCGGCCAGCAGCAGCGCGGGCTGGACGACGAAGGCGCGGGCCAGCGCCACCCGCTGCTGCTCGCCGCCGGAGAGCACCTTGGGATAGTGGTTGAGACGCTGGCCGAGGCCGACGCGGCCCAGCATCTCGGTCGCGGTCTTGCGCGCATCGCGGCGGTCGGCCAGCTCGAGCGGCAGCATCACGTTCTCGAGGGCACTGAGATTGCCCAGCAGCTGGAAGCTCTGGAACACGAAGCCGACCTTGCGCGCCCGGAGCGCGGCACGCTCGTCTTCGTCGATGGCGAACAAGTCCTCGCCGGCCAGCTTGACGGTGCCCCGCGTCGGCGTGTCCAG
Source organism: Variovorax sp. RA8 (assembly GCF_901827175.1). Classification (NCBI taxonomy): domain Bacteria; kingdom Pseudomonadati; phylum Pseudomonadota; class Betaproteobacteria; order Burkholderiales; family Comamonadaceae; genus Variovorax; species Variovorax sp. RA8. Next base: position 4,152,186 of record NZ_LR594662.1, read on the forward strand.
CCCGGCAACGATGGACAGCAACGTGCTCTTGCCCGAGCCCGAGGCGCCGACAATGGCGGCGGTCTCGCGCTCTCCCAACGTGAAGTCGATGTCCTGCAGAATATCCAGCGTGCCGGCGGAGTCGGTGACCGACTTGAAGACATGTTCGACGGCGACAATGGCTGCGGGAGGGATCGAGGACATTGAAAAGGGTTTGCGCGTGGTGAATCGACGTCACTTTATCTTGAGCGGCACCGTGGCCGGATTCGCGGGGTATTGGCCCTTGGCCCAGGCCCAGGTCGCCGCCTCCCGCAAGCCGTTGATCCTGGTCGTCGGCGACTCGCTGTCCGCCGAGTACGGCCTCAAGCGCGGCGAGGGCTGGGTGCCGCTGCTCGAGAGGCGGCTGGCCGAGCAGAAGATCGCGGCCACGGTCGTCAACGCCAGCATCAGCGGCGACACCACGGCCGGCGGCCGGGCGCGATTGGCGGGCCTGCTGTCACAGCACAAGCCGACGCACGTGGTGCTCGAGCTGGGCGGCAACGACGCGCTGCGGGGGCTGTCGCTCGCGGGCACCGAGGACAACCTCACGCAGATGACCAAGGCCGCACAGGCGGCCGGTGCCGAGGTGCTGATCGTCGGCATCCAGGTCCCGCCGAACTACGGCAGCGACTACACGCGGCGCTTCGAAGCGATCTTCGCCAAGGTGGCCAGCAGCACCAAGGCGGCGCTGGTGCCCTTCCTGCTCAAGGGCGTGGCCGACGGCCCCGAGGCGGCGACGCTGTTCCAGCCCGACCGCATCCATCCCACGGCCGCTGCCCAGCCGCGCATGCTGGACAACGTATGGCCGGCGTTGCGCAAGCTCCTTGCGTCCAGGTAAGCAAGGGCAAGGCGCAAAAAAAGCCGCTGCAGGCCTCGCCTGCGGCGGCTTTTTTCCACTGATCGGGGTACCGAACCGTGTCGGAGCGGCTCAGCCGTCCTTGGTCGGCAGATCCGGCACGGTAGGCGGATCGCGTTCCAGCGAGGCGACGTCGGTCTCGGGGTCGCCCGGCGCGAGGCCTTCGCTGCTGGGGTTCAGCTTGCGAGCGGCTTTCTCACGCGCTTTTTCTTCCTTCTTCTTCTTCTTGGCCAACTCCTTCTGACGCTTCTCGTAGCCGTAGTTCGGTGTTGCCACGTGTACTCCTTCCTGAAAGGCAGTCCCGGTGACTGCGCGTTCCCCACTGTACGCGATAACCGGGCCGGTTCAGAGGGCCGCGAGGGCCTGCTCCAGATCGGCGCGCAGGTCCTCGGCGTCCTCCAGTCCCACCGAGAAGCGCACCAGCGTGCCCTTGTGCGGCCAGTGCGAAACGCCCGTGTCGCGCATCAGGCCGATGTCGTAGGGCACGACCAGGCTGATCGGTCCGCCCCAGGAATAGCCGAGCCGGAACAGCTTCAGGCTGTCGCAGAAGCGGTCGACCTGCGCGGCGCTGTAGCGGTCATCGAACACCACCGAGAACAGGCCGGCCGCCAGGTCGGTGGCGCCGCACAGCCGCAGCCAGTGGGCATGTCCCGGCGAGCCTTCGAGCGCGGGATGCAGCACTTGCGCGATCTCGGCGCGATCGGCCAGCCAGCGGGCCAGCTCGCGTGCGCTGCGGTCGTGTGCCTCGTAGCGCAGCGCGATGCTGGGCAGCGAGCGCAGCAGCGTTTCCACATCGCCGACGCCGATGCCGAAGCCCATGCGCATGTGGCTGAGCTTGAGGGCGCGGTGCAGCCGATCGTCGCGGGTGACGACGCTGCCCATCAGCACGTCGCCGCCGCCGCTCGGGTACTTGGTGAGCGCATGGATCGAGATGTCGACGCCCTGCCCGCTGCCGTTGAAGTCGAAGGGAGCGAAGGCAAGGCCTGCGCCCCAGGTGTTGTCCAGGGCCGTGAGCACGCCGCGGGCGCGGCAGGCCGCCGCCAGCGCCGGCAGGTCCGGAAACTCCATCGTGACCGAGCCGGCCGCCTCCATCCACACGAGGCGGGTGCGCTCCGAGAGCTTGGCCGCGAGATCGGCCGGGTTCATCGGGTCGTAGAGCCGGTGCGTGATGCCGAAATTGGCCAGCTCGCCGTTGCACAGCGCCTTGTTCGGCCCGTAGGCGTTGTCGGGGAGCAGCACCTCATCGCCGGTCTTCAGGAAGGCGAATGCCACCAGCGCGATTGCCGCCAGGCCGCTGGGTACCAACAGGCATTCTGTGCCGCCTTCCAGCGTGGCCAGCCGCTCCTCGAGGGTGAAGGTGGTGGGCGTGCCGTGCAGGCCGTAGGTGTAGCCGGCCTTGGTCTTCCAGTCGCGGGCGCGCATGGCCGCGACATCGGCGAAGAACACGGTCGACGCCTTGTAGACGCCGGGCTGCGGCGCGGCGAAATTCGCGGGGGGCTGGTAGGGATGGTGGATCAGTTCGGTGATGGGCTTGGGCATGCCGCCATGCTAGTCGACGCCTGCCCGCTGGCGCCCGACAATGGCGCCTGCTGCTGACAGGAGGCCCCGATGGCAATCCATGAACTCTTCGCCTACCTCTGCGTGAACGACAGCGCCAAGGCCATCGCCTGGTACGGCGAGGTCTTCGGCGCGACCGAAAAATTCAGGCTGACCGAGCCCAGCGGCCGCATCGGCCATGCCGAGCTCGACTTCGGCGACACCACGCTGATGCTGTGCGACGAATTTCCCGAGTACGGCATCCGCGGCCCCCGGAGCACCGGCGCGACCTCGGTGACGATCCACCTGCATGTGGACGACGCCGACGCGGTGGTCGAGCGCGCGCTGAAAGCCGGCGCGGAGCTCGACATCGCGGTGCAAGATCAGTTCTACGGCGAGCGCTCAGGGTCCTTTCGAGACCCCTTCGGTCACCGCTGGAATATCGGCCACAGCATCGAGCAGCTGTCGACCGAGGAGATGCAGCGGCGCTATACCGAGCTGCTGAAGCAGCAGTAAGGCGTTGGCGTCTTCAGACCGACCACTTCTCGATCAGCTTCTCCGCACCGAGCGAGTCGTAGCCCTCGAAGGGCTGGTGGATCCAGGGATTGGTCGGCAAGTACTCGACCGAGTAATCGGGCGTGAAGGTCGACAGCGCCTTGGTCCAGATGACGGCGCTGCGCAGCTCGCTGATCGGCGCGTAGTTGCTCTTGAGCATCTCCACCACCGCATGCAGCGTGTGGCCGGAGTCGGCCAGGTCGTCCACCAGCAGCACGCGGCCGGCGATTTCGCCCTTGGGGGTGGTGATGTAGCGCGCGATGTCCAGGTGGCCCTGGACCGTCCCGGCATCCGCCCGGTAGGAGCTGGTCGACATGATGGCCAGCGGCTTGTCGAAGATGCGCGACAGCACGTCGCCCGGCCGCATGCCGCCGCGCGCCAGGCACAGGATGGTGTCGAACTGCCAGCCCGACTGGTGCACCTTGATCGCGAGCTTCTCGATCAGGTTGTGGTACTCGTCGTAGCTCACGTAAAGGTGTTTGCCGTCTTCAGTCAGCATGGGAAGCCATCTCCTCGGGGTGGGTCGTTCGTTCAATCTGCCAGGTAGGGGTGCCGCATCATGATCGTGTGATCGCGGTCCGGGCTGGTCGACACCATGTGGATCGGCACGCCGGTGACCTGCTCGATGCGCTGCAGATAGAGCCGCGCGTTGATCGGCAGCTTGTCGTATTGGGTGACGCCTACGGTGCTCTCGCTCCAGCCCTCGAGCTTCTCGTAGACCGGGGTGCAGCGCTCGATCTCGTCGGCGCCCAGCGGCAGGATGTCGGTGTACTCGCCGTCCAGCTCGTAACCGGTGCACAGCTGCAGCTCCTTCAGGCCGTCCAGCACGTCCAGCTTGGTGATGCACAGGCCGGAGAGCCCGTTGACCTGCGCCGAGCGCTTGAGGAGCGCGGCGTCGAACCAGCCGCAGCGGCGGCTGCGGCCGGTGGTCACGCCCTTCTCGGCACCGACCGTGCTCAGGTGCCAGCCGACGGTGCCGGGCTTGTCCCATTCGAGCTCGGTCGGGAAGGGCCCGCCGCCGACACGCGTGCAGTAGGCCTTGGTGATGCCAAGGATGTAGTGCAGCAGGCCCGGACCGACACCCGCGCCGGCCGCGGCGTTGCCGGCCACGCAGTTGCTGGAGGTCACGTAGGGGTAGGTGCCGTGGTCCACGTCCAGCAGCGTTCCCTGCGCGCCCTCGAACAGCAGGTTGGCGCCCGCGCGATGAGCGTCGTTGAGCTCGCGCGAGACGTCGGCCATCATGGGCTTGAGCAGTTCCGCGTGGCGCATCGCCTCGTCGTAGACGGCATCGAACTCGATCGCCGACGCACCGAGCACCTGGGTGAGCACGTGGTTGTGCAGCTCGAGCAGCACGCGCAGCTTGGCGGCGAAGCGCTCCGGGTGCTTCAGGTCCTGCACACGCAGGGCACGGCGCGCGATCTTGTCCTCATAGGCCGGGCCGATGCCGCGGCCGGTGGTACCGATCTTCTCGACGCCGCCCTTCTCGCGGTAGGCTTCGCGCGCGATGTCCAGCGCGGCATGGACAGGCAGGATCAGCGGGCAGGCCTCGCTGATGCGCAGGCGCGAGCGCACCTCGACACCGGCCTTCTCCAACCCTTCGATCTCCTCGAAGAGCTTGGCCGCCGACAGCACCACGCCGTTGCCGATGTAGCACTTGACCCCGGGCCGCATGATGCCGCTGGGGATCAGGTGCAGCGCGGTCTTCACGCCGTTGATGACCAGCGTGTGGCCCGCGTTGTGACCGCCCTGGAAGCGCACGACCCCCTGTGCGCTCTCGGTCAGCCAGTCGACCAGTTTGCCCTTGCCCTCGTCGCCCCATTGGGTGCCGACGACGACCACGTTTCGCCCGGTGGTAACGCTCATGATGCTTCGCTTTTCAGATTCAGATGGCTTGGACTTTCCACTGCTCGCCCTGGACGATCAGCTCGCGGTCGCAGTGGAATTCGTCGATCTCGCTCTCGTGCCCCGGCAGGACGCAGACCACGGTCTCGCCCTGGCTGCGCAGCGCGGCGATGGTCTCGCCGAGTCCCGGGGCGTCGCTCCAGGGCGCGCGGATCGCGGCCCGCAGGGGCCGCACGGGCAGCACGCCCACGAGCTCGCGCACGTCGAGGCTGAAGCCGACGGCCGGGCGATTGCGGCCGAACACCGCGCCCACCTCGTCGTAGCGGCCGCCGCGTACCAGCGCGTCGCTGGCGCCCTCGGTGTAGATGCCGAAGCGCATGCCGCTGTAATAGGCATAGCCGCGCAGGTCGGCCAGGTCGAAGCTCACGCGCGCGCCGTCGAGCCGCTGCGCCAGTTGCTTCAGGTCGGCGAGCGCCTGGCGCATGCCGGCCGTGTCGGGCAAGACCCTGGCCGCTTCGTCGAGCACCGCGGCGTCGCCATAGAGATGCACCAGCGCGAGCAGGCCCTCGCGCGAGGCTGCGGGAAAGCCCACGGTGCACTCGCGCAGGCCGCTGGCGTCCTTCGCGGCCAGGGCGGTATGGACGCGCGCAATGACCTCCGCGTCGACCGGCACGCCGGCGAGCAGGGTACGCACGATGCGCGCGTCGGCCAAGTCGACGATGACGGGATTCCTAACGCCGGCCGCCCGCAGGCAGTCGAGCGCAAGACGCAGCACCTCGGTGTCGGCCTCGAGCCCGCCATGGCCGTAGATCTCGGCGCCGAACTGGAGCGGCTCGCGGGTCGCGTGCGGGCGGTCGGGCCGGGTGTGCACCACCGGGCCGCAATAGCAGAGGCGGGCCACGCCGCGACGGTTGAGCAGGTGGGCATCGATGCGCGCGACCTGGGGCGTGGTGTCGGCGCGCAGCCCCATGCTGCGCCCGGACAGCTGGTCGACCAGCTTGAAGGTCTGCAGGCCCAGCGCCTCTCCGGTGCCGGACAGAAGGGACTCCAGATGCTCGATGAGCGGCGGCATCACCAGCTCGTAGCCGTAGCCACGTGCAGTGTCGAGCAGTTGGCGTCGAAGTTCTTCGATGTGACGCGCCTCGGAGGGCAGCACATCGGCAATGTGATCCGGGAGGACCCAGGCGGACATGGGGAGCGGGGGCGTGGTTAAAACCGGATTCTACCGGGCCACCGGGGCCCATTCGCCGCGGGAAACCGGGCCACGCCTTCTTCAGGCCAGGACCCAGAGCAGGAAGAGCCCCAGCAGGATGCTGCACAGGCCGAAGAAGCGCAGCTGCCCATCCCGCAGCTGCATGAGCTGGCCGAAGCCGCGCCGCCAGCCGCCGGGCGACACGAAGGGCAGGAGGCCCTCGATCACCAGCACGAGTGCCAGCGCGCTCCAGAAGGTCTCTGCGCTCACGCCCGAACGCTACGGCTGGCGCCGCCCCGCCGCCGCCGCCGCGCCACCCGAGCTCTGCATCGCACGGAAGAAGTCCGACGAGGGGTCCAGGACCATGACATCGCTCTTCTTGTTGAAGCTCTGCTTGTAGGCATCGAGGCTGCGGTAGAACTGCGCAAACTGCGGATCGCGGCCGAAGGCCTCGGCATAGGCCGACGCGGCGCGGGCGTCGCCCTCGCCCTTGATCTTCTGGGCGTCGCGGTAGGCATTGGCGACGATGACCTCGCGCTGCCGGTCGGCATCGGCGCGGATCTTCTCGCCTTCGGCGAAGCCGGTGGAGCGCAGCTCGTTGGCCACGCGCTTGCGCTCGGCCTCCATGCGGCGGTAGACCGATTCGGTGATCGCCTCCACATAGTCGACGCGCGTGACGCGCACATCGATGATGTCAATGCCCCAGGGCTTGGCGCCCTTCACGACCGCCAGCATCTCCCGCTGCACGTCGTTCATGAGGGCCTCTCGGCGCGTCGAGATCAGCTCGCGCACGGTGCGCTTGTTGACGTTCTCCTGGAAGGCGTTGCGCACCACGCGGTTGAGCTGCACCGCGCCCGCGTTCTCGTCGAGGCCGACGTTGCGGATGTATTCCGAAGGGTTGGTGATGCGCCAGCGCACGTACCAGTCGACCACCACGCGTTGCTTCTCGGCCGTGAGCATGGGCTCGGGATCGAGGCTGGGCAGCGTCAGCAGGCGCTTGTCGATGTACGACACGTTCTGGAAAGGCGGCGGCAGCTTGAAGTTCAAGCCCGGCTCGGTAATCACCTCCTTGATCTGGCCCAGGGCATAGACCACGCCGAACTGGCGCTGGTCGACCACGAAGAGCGTGGAGCTCAGGAGCGCCAGCGCCACGAGGACCGACGATACGATGAAGCCTAGTCTGTTCATGCTGTGTTGCTCCTCAGCGCACGTCGCGGTCGCGCGAGCGGCCGTCGCGTGCACGCGCGTCGTTGGGCGGGACGACGGGGATCACCGACGACTGGGGCGGCGCGGTGCCGGCCACGTTCGGGTTGGCGCCATCGGCGGGCGCGCCGGCCCCGGTCTGGCCGGACATCTGCATCAGCTTGTCGATCGGCAGGTACAGCAGGTTCGAGCCCTGCTTGGAATCGACCAGCACCTTGGTGGTGTTGGTGTAGATCTGCTGCATGGCATCGGTGTACATGCGGTCGCGCGTGACCTGCGGCGCCCGCTGGTACTCGGCCAGCACCGAGCTGAAGCGCTGCGCGTCGCCCTGAGCCTGTGCGACGATCCGCGCCTTGTAGGCCTCCGACTCCTCTTTCAGGCGCGAGGCGGTACCGGTGGCGCGCGGCACCACGTCGTTGGCATAGGCCTGGGCCTCGTTCTTGGCCCGCTCGCGCTCCTGGCCGGCCTTGAGCACGTCGTCGAAGGCCGCCTGCACCTGCTCCGGCGGACGAAGCCCGCCCTGCTGCAGGTTGATGCCGACCACCTCGATGCCGACCTTGTAGCGGTCCAGGATGTTCTGCATCAGCGTGCGAACGCGCGGGGCGATCTGGTCCCGTTCCTCGGCCAGTGCCGCGTCCATCTTCATCTTGCCGACCACCTCGCGCACCGCGGTCTCGGCAACCTGCACCACGGTATCGGTCGGCGCCTTGCTCTCGTAGAGGTAGGCCCGGGCGTCGCTCAGGCGGTACTGCACGGCGAACTTGATCTCGACGATGTTCTCGTCTTCGGTCAGCATGGCCGACTCGCGCAAGCCGGTCGAGCGCACGATCGAGTCGCGGCCGACGTCGATCGAGCGGATCTGCGTCACGACCACGATCTCGTGGCGCTGGATCGGGTATGGCAGGCGCCAGTTGAAGCCCGCGCCCACGGTCGTCTTGTAGCGGCCGAACTGCGTGATCACGGCCTGCTGGCCTTCGTTGACAATGAAGAAGCCGGTGCCCAGCCAGATCAGCACGGCCACTGCCGCCACCAGGCCCAGGCCGACGCCTGCATTCTTCATGTCGGGCTTGAGGCCGTTGCCGCCATTGCCCCCGTTCGGGCGGCCGCCGTTGCCGCGCCCGCCGCCGAACAGGCCACCGAGCTTGCGGTTGAAGTCGCGCCAGAGCTCGTCGAGGTCAGGCGGGCCCTGGTTCGGCCCCTGGCCGCGCGGACGGTTGTTGTTGCCGGAAGATCCGGAGTCGTCATCGGGACGGTTGGCATTGGGACGATCCCCGTTCGAGGACGGCTCGTCGCCGCGGCCCCAACGCCCGTCATTCAGGTTGAACATGCCCTGAAATCGTCTCCACACTGGCTTTGCATTCATTCGATCTCTTCTCTGGTCAGTGAGGGGATTGTGCCAATCCGCCGGCGGCACCGTGCAATTCGGTGTCCGGCTCTGGGGTCATGGCATCGCTCACCGAAGGCAAACGCCGCCCGAGCTCGGCCCGCAGCGCTGCCACGCCCTCGCCGGTATGGGCGCTCAGGAAGATGCGCGGCACCTGCACGCCGTCGACTTCGATCTCGTCGGCGAGCGACAGCGGGCGCTGTGTATCGTCGAGCGCATCGAGCTTGTTGAAGACCAGGAGCTGCGGCACGGTGTCGGCGCCGATTTCCCTCAGCACCGACTGCACCTCGGCCATCTGCTCCGGATGGTGCGGATTGGAGGCATCCACCACGTGCAGCAGCAGGTCGGCGTCGACCGCCTCCTGCAGGGTGGCCTTGAAGGCGTCGATCAGCCCGTGCGGCAGCTCGCGGATGAAGCCCACGGTGTCGGAAATCGACACCTTGCGGCGTGCATCGCCAAGGTACAGATGCCGCGTGGTGGTGTCGAGCGTGGCGAACAGCTGGTCGGCCGCATAGGCGCGCGCCTTCACCAGCGCATTGAACAGCGAGGACTTGCCGGCGTTGGTGTAGCCGACCAGCGAGATGTTGAAAGTGTCGCGCCGCTCGCGCTGGCGCCGCTGGGTGCCGCGCTGGCGCTGCACCTTGGCGAGCCGTTCGCGGGTGCGCCGGATGGCGTCGCCGATCATGCGGCGGTCGAGCTCGATCTGGGTCTCGCCCGGACCGCCGCGCGCGCCGATGCCGCCGCGCTGGCGCTCCAGGTGAGACCAGCGCCGCACCAGGTGCGTGCTGAGGTATTGCAGCCGCGCCAGCTCGACCTGCAGCTTGCCTTCATGGGAGCGCGCGCGCTGAGCGAAGATCTCGAGGATCAGGAAGGTGCGGTCGTACACGGCGACGCCGAGCTGACGCTCGAGGTTGCGTTGCTGCGCCGGGCTCAGTGCCTGATCGAAGATCACCTCGCTGGCGCCGTGCAGCTCGGCCAGTTCGCGGATCTGCTCGGCCTTGCCGCTGCCGACGAACAGGGCTGCATCGGGCGCGCGGCGCTTGGCGACCAGGCGCGCCACCGGCGTAAGGCCCGCGGTCTGCGCGAGCAGTCCGAGTTCCTCGAGTTCGCCGTCGAAATGGGGCAGCCCGAAATCGACGCCGACGAGGACGACGGCACCGTCTTTCCGGGAATTCAGTTCAGACAAGCGGAATCAATTGGAAAAAGCGCGGCGGGCGAGCCGCCGCGCTCCGTGCACTCAGGCAGCAGCGTCGTCGTTCTCGGGTGCCGAGAAGTTGACCGCCCGACCCGGCACGATGGTAGAGATGGCATGCTTGTAGACCATCTGGGTCACCGTATTGCGAAGCAACACGACGTACTGATCGAAAGACTCGATCTGCCCTTGCAGCTTGATGCCGTTGACCAAATAGATCGAAACCGGCACGTGCTCTCGACGCAAGGTATTCAGAAAGGGGTCTTGTAGGAGTTGCCCTTTATTGCTCACGATATTCTCCGTGTTCAAGAGTAGTTGTTGGAACGGTCACCTTAACACAGCACTTCCGCACTGCAGCACGAAACCCGAATGGCCCCCAAAAAATAACGGCACTGAAAAGCCGGAACTTCGCGCCCCCGCGCTGCTCGCGCGCCCCAGGCTCGCCCCGAACTGCGGCACGTGCTGCGCCAACCGCTGGCACTCAGCCTTCCTTGTCGGCATAGGGATTGTGCGAAGTCTTGAACTCGATGCGCAGCGGCGTGCCTACCAGGTCGAACTCCTTGCGGAAGCGTCCCTCCAGGAAGCGCCGGTAGGCCTCGGTGACGTGCTCCAGCGAATTGCCATGGATGACGATCACCGGCGGGTTCATGCCCCCCTGGTGGGCATAGCGCATCTTGGGGCGGAACATGCCGGACTTCTTGGGCGTCTGGAACTGCACGGCCTCGAGCAGCAGGCGCGTGAGCACCGGTGTCGACATCTTGCGGGTCGCGGACTTATGCGCCTGGGCGATGGCTTGCCACAGCGGGCCCAGTCCCTGGCGCCGGGTGGCCGAGATGAAGTGCAGGGAGGCGAACTTCAGGAAGGCCAGCCGGGTCTCGATCTGGCGCTGGATCTGCTCGCGCTGGTAGCTGTCGACCGCGTCCCACTTGTTGATCGCGATCACCACCGCGCGGCCGCTCTCCAGGATGTAGCCGGCGATGTGCGCGTCCTGGTCGGTGACGCCCTGGGTGGCGTCGATCAGGAGCAGCACCACGTTGGCAGACTCGATGGCCTGCAGGGTCTTGACCACCGAGAACTTCTCGATGGCCTCGAAGACCTTGCCCTTGCGCCTGAGGCCTGCAGTATCGATGAGTTCGAAGCGTTGTCCGTTGCGCTCGAAGGGCACGGAGATCGCGTCGCGCGTGGTGCCGGGCAGGTCGAAGGCGACCAGCCGCTCCTCGCCGAGCCAGGTGTTGATGAGGGTGGACTTGCCGGCGTTGGGCCGGCCAGCGACGGCCAGCTTGATCGGCTTGTTGACGTCTTCTTCCTCGCCCTCGTCGTCCGGCTCGGGCAGCGCCAGCGGGTCGAGCGCGAGCTCGACCAGGCCGCGGATGCCCTGCCCGTGCGCGGCCGAGACGCCGTGCACCTCGCCGAAGCCCAGCTCGTAGAACTCGGCGAGCCGCGCGTTGTCCTTCATGCCTTCGGCCTTGTTGGCCGCCAGCACGCAGGGCTTGCCGAGGCGGCGCAGCTCGTTGGCGATGTCGTGGTCCTGCGCCGAGACCCCCTCGCGCGCATCGACCACGAAGATCACCACGTCGGCCTCGGCCACCGCCTGCCGCGTCTGCTTGGCCATCTCCTTGAAGATGCCGCTGCCTGCGTCGGGCTCGAAGCCGCCGGTGTCGATGACGATGAACTCGTACCGGCCCTGGCGGCCGTTGCCGTAGTGGCGATCGCGCGTGAGGCCGGCGAAGTCGGCGACGATGGCGTCGCGCGTCTGGGTCAGGCGGTTGAACAGCGTCGATTTGCCGACGTTGGGGCGCCCGACCAATGCAATGACGGGTTTCATGGTCGAGCGCTCGCCGTTCTACGCTCTACTCAGGCCGATAGCCGAAGATGCCGCCGTTGCGGGTCACGACCACGACCGTGTTGCCCGAGAGCACGGGCGCTGCGGCGATGGGCGAGCCGTCGGGCGTGAGGCGGTTGAGCAGCGCGCCGTCCTCGCGCGAGATCACATGCACGAAGCCCGCGCCGTCGCCGATGATCAGCGAGCGCCCGACCGCAAGCGGCGCGGTCAGCGTGCGGTACTTGAAGCGCTCGACCTGCCAGGCGCGCTCGCCGTCGTCGCGGCGCCAGGCCACCACATTGCCGTTGTCCTCGGTGCCGTAGACGAAGCGGTCGTCGCCGGAAACGCCATCGGCCCCGCTGGCCGTCTTGCTCCAGAGCAAGGTGCCACGCAGGGTGTCGACGCAGCCGACGCTGGCGTAGTAGGCCCGCGCGCAGACGGAGTCGCCGACGCGGCTCACGCTGCCGGTCAGGTCGACCAGGCGCTCGACGTCGTTGGTGCCGCGCGGTGCGGCGATGGGCGCTTCCCAGCGCGACGTGCCGTTGGCCGGGTTGATGCCGACCAGCCGCCCGCCGACGCCGGCCACCAGCGTGTCGTTGACGGCGATCAGCACACCCGAGCGCTTCAGCACCAGGTTCTCGGCAGTGCGCTGCTGTGACCACAGCCGGCGACCGCTCTGTCCGTCCCAGGCGCTGGTGGTGCGATCCGCGGTCTGCACGAAGACGCGGCGTCCGGCCACCAGCGGCGCGGTGTACGACTGGGCCGAAAGCTGCTGCCGCCACAGCACCTTTCCGCCTTGCAGGGCGACCAGTTCGTTGCCGGTGGTGATGACCGCCACGAGCGAACCATCGCTTCCCACGCCGGCAGCCAGCGGAGTGCCCACGTTGGCGCGCCAGGATTCCTGGCCCGAGCGGGCGTCGATCATGACCACGGTGCCGTCGCTGGAAGCGACCGCCACCATGTCGCCGCTCACGTCGGTGGTGAGCGGGAACTCGACCTTCGGAATGCGGATGCTCCAGGCCTGTCGCACGCCGAGCAGCGCCGGGTTGGGCGGCAGCTCGGCCGGCTTGGGCTTGGGTGTGCCCGAGCAGGCGGCGAGCGCGACGACGACGAGCGCGGCGGCCCCGGCGCGCAGGAGGGAGGCGGGAAGCATCGAACGCTGGCTGAAATTCATGGTGTGTTCTTGGCGGGAGATGCGGTGCCGGCCGGAGCCAAGCTCTTGGGGTCGACACCGACCGCGTTGAGCTTGATCTCGACAAGTCGGCGGTACTCGTTGCCCGGGTCGAAGGCGGCCCAGGCCTTGCGGTATTCCGCCTTGGCCTCCTCGCGCTTGCCCTGGGTCATGTAGATGTCGCCCCTGCGGTCGGCCGCGAGGGCCTCGAATTCCTTGGGCATGCCGGCCGAGAGCTGCTTGAGCGCCTCGTCGTAGGACTTGGCCTCGAGCAGCTCGCCGGCCAGGCGCAGCCGGGCCACCGCCTGATAGCCGGCGTCGGTGCCGTGCTCCGCCACCCAGGCCAGCGCCGTGCGCGAGGCCTCCGCATTGCCCTTCTCGTACAGCACGCGGGCTGCCAGCAGGCCGCCCTGCTGGGCATAGGCCGTACCGGCGAACTTGCTCTTCATGTCGGCGAGAGCGCGCTCGACGCGGGCCGTGTCGCCAGCCTGCGCGCCACGCTCGAGCTCGTCGTAGAGCGCCGAGGCGCGTGCCGCCTGCTCGCGCTGCCAGTACTGCCAGCCCGTCCAGGCCAGGAAGGCGCCGGCCGCCAGCACCACGACCCAGGTGATCAGCGTGCCGTAGGTGTTCCAGAAATGCTTGAGCTGATCGAGCTGTTCCTGTTCTTCGAGATCGAGATGGGTGGCCATGTGCGGTCAGTTCTTGGGAGCCGGGGATTGTAGGGTGGCGGCCCAGGCAGCCGGATCGGACAGCGGGCGTGCGGTCTGGGCGCCGGTGCCGTCGCGCAGCGCCTTCACCGTGAGCTCGCCGCGCGCCAGTTCGTCGGCGCCGAAGATCAGTGCGTAGGCCGCACCGCTGCTGTCGGCCTTCTTGAACTGGGACTTGAAGCTGCCCAGGCCATCGGCGGTCGCGGCGTGCATCTGAACCCGCACGCCGGCCTCGCGCAGCTGCTGCAGCGTGCGCAGCGCGACCGGCATTGCAGTCGCATCCGGCACCACTGCATAGGCATCCGGCGCGGGCGCGGGGATCGCGGCGCCCTGCTCCTTCAGCAGCTCGAGCACGCGCTCCACGCCGATCGCCCAGCCCACCGCGGGCGCAGGCTTGCCGCCGAGCTGCTCGAACAGGCCGTCGTAGCGCCCGCCGGCGCACACCGTGCCCTGCGAGCCGAGCCGGTCGGTCACGAACTCGAAGACGCTCAGGTTGTAGTAGTCGAGGCCGCGCACCAGACGCGGGTTGACGGTGTAGGCGATTCCGTTGGCGTCGAGGATGGCCTTCAGGCCGTCGAAGTGCGCCAGCGACTCTGCGCCCAGGAAGTCGATCAGCTTGGGCGCCGCCTCCACCAGTGCCTTCATCGCCGGATTCTTGGTGTCGAGGATGCGCAGCGGATTGCTGTGCAGGCGGCGCCGGGCGTCCTCGTCGAGCTGGTCGGCATGCGCCTCGAAGTGCGCGATCAGTTGAGCGCGGTGCTGCGCGCGCTCGGCCGGCTGGCCGAGGCTGTTGATCTCCAGCCGCACGTCGTCCAGGCCGATGGCCTTCCACAACGCGTTGGCCAGCAGGACCAGCTCGGCATCGACGTCCGGCCCGGCGAAGCCCAGCGCCTCGACATCGATCTGGTGGAACTGGCGGAAGCGCCCGCGCTGCGGCTTCTCGCGCCGGAACATCGGGCCGATGGCCCACAGGCGCTTGCCGCCGTCGTAGAGCATGTTGTGCTCGATGGCGGCGCGCACGATGCCGGCGGTGTTCTCCGGGCGCAGCGTCAGGTGGTCGTTGTCGCCGTACTTGTCCGAACGGTCGTGGAAGGAATACATCTCCTTCTCGACGATGTCCGTCACCTCGCCGATCCCGCGCACGAACAGCGCCGTGTGCTCCAGGATCGGGGTGCGGATGTTGCGGTAGGCGAAGCGCGACATCAGCTCGCGCACGACGCCCTCGAGCCATTCCCAGCGCGCCGATTCCGGCGGCAAGGTGTCGTTCATGCCTTTGACGGCATTCAATTTGTCAGCCATGGATGTGGGCGCTCAGGCGGGTTGCGCGGTCGCGCCGCCAAAGCGTTTCTCGACGTAGTTTTCGACCAGTTGATGGAACTCGGCGGCGATGTTCTCGCCGCGCAGCGTGAGCGCCTTCTCGCCATCGATGAAGACCGGCGCGGCCGGCGCCTCGCCGGTGCCGGGCAGGCTGATGCCGATATCGGCATGCTTGCTCTCGCCGGGGCCGTTGACGATGCAGCCCATCACGGCCACCTTCATCGTCTCGACCCCCGGATATTTGGTACGCCAGAGCGGCATCTGCATGCGCAGGTAGTCGTCGATCTCCTTGGCCAGCACCTGGAAGGTGGTGCTGGTGGTGCGCCCGCAGCCGGGGCAGGCGGTGACGCTGGGCACGAACACGCGAAGGCCCAGGGCCTGCAGGATTTCGTTGGCGATCACCACCTCCTGCGTGCGCGATTCGCCCGGCTGGGGCGTCAGCGAAACGCGGATGGTGTCGCCGATGCCTTCCTGCAGCAGGATCGACAAGGCGGTCGCCGAGGCCACCGTGCCCTTGGTGCCCATGCCAGCCTCGGTCAGGCCCAGGTGCAGCGCGTATTCGCAGCGCCTGGCCAGCTCCCGATAGACCGAGATCAGGTCCTGCACGCCGCTCACCTTGCAGCTGAGGATGATCTGGCGGCCGTCCATGCCCATCGATTCGGCGAGCTGCGCCGAACCGATGGCCGAGCTGACCAGCGCCTCGTACATCACCTGCCTGGCATCCCAAGGCTCGGCGCGGCGGCTGTTGACGTCCATCAGTTCGGCCAGGAGCTCCTGGTCGAGGCTGCCCCAATTGACGCCGATGCGCACTGGCTTGTTCCAGCGCATGGCGGCATCGATCATCTGGCCGAACTGGCGGTCGCGCTTGTCGCCCTTGCCGACGTTGCCGGGGTTGATGCGGTATTTGCTGAGTGCCTCCGCACAGGCCGGGAAGTCGGTCAGCAAGCGGTGGCCGTTGTAGTGGAAGTCGCCGATCAGCGGCACGTCGACGCCCATGCGGTCGAGCTGCTCGCGAATGTAGGGCACCTGCGCCGCGGCCTCGGGCGTGTTGACGGTGATGCGCACCATCTCCGAGCCGGCCTGCGCCAGTTCCTTGACCTGGATCGCGGTGCCGATTGCGTCCACGGTATCGGTGTTGGTCATCGACTGCACCCGCACCGGCGCGTCGCCGCCCACGGTGACGGTGCGCGGGCCCCACACCACGCTGGCCTGGCGCGAACGGCGCGGGCGCGGCGCGGCCGACTCGATGGGCAGGCAGGTTTGCGCAGTTACATCGTTCATGGCTTCACCTCGAAACGAGCCACCCCGCCGCCGCGCGTCACCGGCTTCAGGTCGAAAGCCTTGCCGCGCACCTGCACGTCCACGGCCGAGGCGCGGCCTACGACCACCGACAGGGGCAAGGTGCCGTTGAGCCCGACAGTTTCACCCGCCTGCACCGTGCGCCGCAGCAGGGACTTGCCGCCGCCGTCGTTCACCGTAACCCAGGAGTCCTCTCGCGCGACGAAGACGATCAGCTCTGTCGCACTGGCCGCCGATGCCGCCGGGGCCTGGACCGCCGGGGCTGCCGCGCTGGCCGGCACCCCGGCGGGGGCCGTGGCAGCGGCCAGCGGCGCGGGCTGAACCGACTCGACAACGGTGCCGCCAGCCTGCGGCCCTGCAGGCGCTTGGGCCGCGGGCGCGGACGGCTCGTTGCTGTCGGCCCGGCCACTGATCTGCGAGATCGCCTCGCCGACGCGGTCGAAAATCGATTGCGGCAGCCAGAACAGCACTGCCGCGCCGACCAGCAGCAGCCCGACGACCGTCAGCAGCGGGCGCGACGGCAGGCCGCTCGAGCTGCTGCCGGCGCGCACCTGTGACGGCAGGGCCTTGCTCATGGTGCGATCGGCTTCTGCCAGGCCCGCTGGCTGCGCGCCGGGCAGTTTGGCCAGCACTGGCGCGGGGTCGATGCGCAGGGCGCGGCAGACGCTGGCAGCGAGCGCACGCGCGAACACCGGATCGGGCAAGGCCTCGATGTCGTCGGACTCCAGCGCGGCCAGCTTCTGCGGCGTTACCTTTAGCGCGGCGGCCACCATGTCGAGGTGCAGGCCATGCGCCTCGCGCGCCTGGCGCAGCATGTCGCCGGCCGACATGTGCGTGTTGTCGCCTGTCATCAGGGGTACCGCAGCCGAGGCCCCGAATTCGCTCGCCTTCTCAATCATTGAAGTTTCCGCGCTCATAGGCCACGGCCTCGCGCGATTGGGGGAAGCGCCGCTGCAGCTGTCCGGCAAGCTGAGTGACTGCGTCGCGATTGTTGAGTCGGCGCTCGATCTTGATGCCCAGCCACAGCGTCTCGGCGCTGGCCGCGGGACCGTTGTTGATGCGGCGGATGTAGAACTGCGCGCGTGACCAGTCCTCGCGCTGCGCCAGCAGCGAAGCCAGGTTGTAGCCGATCACCGGGTTGCCGGCATCGAGCTCGTAGGCCTGCGTCAGGCTGCGTTCGGCCTCGGGGCGCTGGCCGGCGCGCAGCTGGCACACGCCCTGCGTCATCAGCGTCTTGGCGCGATCGCCGTAGTTGGAGATGGCCAGGGCCGCCGCGAACTGCTGCTGTGCGTCGGCGAAGCGGTTCTGCTGGCACAGCAGCCAGCCATAGTTGTGCAGCGTGTTGGGATCCCGCGGGTTCAGCGCGATCGCGCGCCTAAAGCTGTCCTCGGCCAGGCCGGCGTCGTCCAGGCGCATATAGACCAGGCCCCGCAGGTTGTAGGCGTCGGCAAAGTTGGGATCGGCGGCCAGCGCCTGCTTGATCTCGTCCAGAGCCACCGTGGGCTGCCCGTGCTCGAAGTAGCCGATGGCCAGTTCGAGGCGCAGGCGGGCGCGCTTGCGGGCGTTGCCCTCGTCCGAGTCGGTGACGATGCCGCCCGCATTGCCCGCCGTGCTGGGCACGCCGGCGTCCTTGGTGGCGCACCCGGCGAGCAGGAACGCCGCCGCAAGGCCGATGAGCACTTGCATCATCCGCTGCCGCGCGGTCGAAGGGGCCTTGATCATTGCTTCATTGCTCCTGGGCGGTGGAAGGGGCGGGCTTCTTGCGCGCCGGGTGCAGCACCACGGTGCGCCGCTGCGCCATGCGCTCGGCGGCGTTGGTGCGGTCCTTCACGTCGCCGGCCAGCTGGCCGCAGGCCGCGTCGATGTCGTCGCCGCGGGTCTTGCGCACCGTGGTCACGATGCCGGCTTCGCTCAAAAGCCTGGCGAAGGCGAGCACGCGCGGCTGCGGCGAGCGCAGCAGGCCGGAGGCTGGGAAGGGGTTGAAAGGGATCAGGTTGAACTTGCAGGAGATGCCCTGCGAACGCACCAGTTCGACCAGTTGGCGCGCATGCTCGGGCTGGTCGTTAACGCCGTCGAGCATGCAGTACTCGAAGGTGATGAAGTCGCGCGGCGCATGCGCGAGGTAGCGCTGGCACGCCTCCAGCAGCTCGACCAGCGGGTATTTGCGGTTGAGCGGCACCAGGTCGTCGCGCAGCGCATCATTGGGCGCGTGCAGCGACACCGCCAGCGCCACCGGGCAATCGGCGCCGAGCCGGTCGATCATGGGCACCACGCCGGAGGTCGACACCGTCACCCGACGGCGCGAAAGGCCGTAGGCGTTGTCGTCGAGCATGGTGCGCAAGGCCGGCACCAGGGCCGCGTAGTTCTGCAGCGGCTCGCCCATACCCATCATCACGACGTTGGAGATGACGCGCTCGTCCTTGTCGCGGCCGCGTTTCAGGTGCTTGCGCAGGAAGTGCTCGGCAAACCACAGCTGGGCCACGATCTCGCCGGTGCTCAGGTTGCGGCTGAAGCCCTGGTGGCCAGTGGAGCAGAAGCGGCAGCCCACCGCGCAGCCGGCCTGGGACGAAACGCATAGCGTGCCGCGATCGTCCTCGGGGATGAAGACGGCCTCGACGGCGTTGCCGTCTCCGACATCGAACAGCCACTTGATGGTGCCGTCGGCCGATTCCTGCTGTGTGATGACCGGCAGGGCCTCCACGTGCGCGCTGCCCGCGAGCTTCTCGCGCAGCGACTTGGCGAGGTCGGTCATCTGCGCGAAGTCGCTCGCGCCGCGCTGGTGGATCCAGCGGAACAGCTGGGTGGCGCGGAAGCGCTTCTCGCCGAGCCTTTCGCAGAACGCGGCCAGCCCCTCGAGATCGAAGTCGAGCAGGTTGGCCGTGGTCATTGCGCGGGGGACGGCTCCGCCTCAGCGGGCCTTGAGCTCGGGGAAGAAGAAGGCGATCTCGACCTTCGCGGTTTCGGCGGCGTCCGAGCCGTGGACGGCGTTGGCATCGATGCTGTCCGCAAAGTCGGCGCGGATGGTGCCGGGCGCAGCCTTCTTCGGATCGGTGGCGCCCATCAGGTCGCGGTTCTTGGAGATGGCGTCCTCGCCCTCGAGTGCCTGGACGAACACGGGACCGGAGATCATGAAGCTGACCAGATCCTTGAAGAAGGGGCGCTCCTTGTGCACGGCGTAGAACTGCTCGGCGTCGGCCTGCGACAGTTGCACCAGCTTGGCGGCCACGATCTTGAGGCCGGCGGCCTCGAAGCGGGAGACGATCTTGCCGATGACGTTCTTCGCCACGGCGTCGGGCTTGATGATGGAGAGGGTGCGTTCGATGGCCATTGAAGTGCTTTCCTGAGTGCTTGGATTTCGATGAGTTCCGTCAAGCCGCAGCGACAGGCTGCGCTCCCTTGACAAAGCCTCTGATTTTAACCGGCACGGCAATCACCGCCCGTGACGGGCGGATGAATGAACTCCGGCCGAACGCGCGATTCAGCGGCCGCGGCGCCGTCCGCCGCCCTGGCCGCCCGGCCCGCCGAAATTGCCGCCCGAGGGTCCTCCACCGCCGCCGCGGCGCGGACCGGCGCGCTGCTCCTTGCGCTGGCGCGAGAAGCTGTCGGCACCGATGTAGCCCAGCGAGGTCTTCATCGGATCGGGCTGGCTGCTGCCGCCACCGCCGCCCGGTGCCCGGTCGTCACGCTTGCCGCCCTGGCGGTTGCGGCGCGCCTGTCCTCCTTGCCCTTGCGGCGGGCCCCCGTTGCCGCCACGGCCGCGGGCGTTGGGGCCGCTGGTCAGCGGATTCGGGATCGGCGGCTCGCGGCCCTCGGCCTGCGCACCGCCACCACCGCCGTTCCGGTTGCCGCGACGCTTGCGATTGCGATTGTTGCGTCCACTGCCTTCCTGGCCGCCGCCTTTCGAGCCGGCGGGGCCCCGGGCGGGCCGCTCTGCCCCCGCGGCCTGGAACAGCGCGCGGATGTCGCGCTCGTCCAGTTCCATCCAGGCGCCGCGCTTCAGCCCGCGCGGCAACACCATGGCGCCGTAGCGGATGCGGATCAGGCGGCTGACTGCGTGCCCCACCGATTCGAAGAGGCGGCGCACCTCGCGGTTGCGGCCCTCGGAGATGGTGACGCGGTACCAGCAGTTCGAGCCTTCGCCACCGCCGTCCTCGATGGTGCCGAAATGCGCCATGCCGTCGTCGAGGCGCACGCCTTCGAGCAGGCGCTGCTTCTCGTCGTTGCTCAGCGCGCCCAGCACCCGGACCGCGTACTCGCGCTCCAGGCCGAAGCGCGGATGCATCAGTTGGTTGGCCAGCTCGCCGGAGCTGGTGAAGAGCAGCAAGCCCTCGGTGTTGAGATCGAGGCGCCCGACCGACTGCCACTTGCCTTGCGGCAGGCGCGGCAGCTTGCGAAACACGGTGGGGCGGTTCTGCGGATCGTCGTGCGTGACGACCTCGCCGACGGGCTTGTGATAGGCGATCACGCGCGCCGGAGGCGGCGCGATACGGTAGCGGATCGGTTTGCCGTTGAGCTTGACCTGGTCGCCGAACTGGATGCGCTGGCCAATGTGGGCCGGCTCGTTGTTGACCGAGATGCGCCCCTGGAGGATGAGCTGTTCCATCTCGAGCCGCGAGCCCAGGCCAGCCTGCGCCAGCACCTTGTGCAGCTTCGGCGAGTCGGCCTCGGGCAGCAGCACACGCTTGAGCGGAGGCACCTCGGGGCTGTCCTCGTCGGCGTCGAACTGCCCCGAGACTACGTCGACGAAGCGGATCGGCTCGGGCGGCGGCGCGTTGCGCTGCTCGCGCTCCGCGGCGCGGCGGGCGCGATCCAGGTCGTCTTCCTCCTCGTCCGGCTCCTCGTCCTCTTCTTCCTCTTCATTGTCCTCATCCCGGGGCGGGTCCGCCATCGGCGCCTGGGGTTCGGCCGCGGGAGATTCCTCGACCGGTGTGTCCTGCGTGTCCTGCGTGTCCTGCCTGGCCTGCGCGTCCAGCGCGACCGGCACGCCCGGCGTCTCCGCAGCCTCGGTCTCCGCGTCCGGGGCCTGCTCAGCCGGCTTGCGGCGGCGCGGCCGGCGCTTGCGCGGCGCCTCTGCGGCCGCTTCGCCCGCCGGTTCGGTGCTGTTTTCGGCCGGCTGCGCGGGAGACGCCGCCAGTTGTTCCTCGGACATGGGTCCGGGCGGCAGCATCGCTGCGTCTTCAGGATCAGATGGGCTCATGGTCGGGTTCCGGAACGAACGGCGGGGGTGTCTTCCTCATCGGCATCGGCATCGGCATCGGCATCGGCATCGGCGTCGGCATCGGCGTCCGCGTCGGAGCCGGGGTCGGAAGAGGACTGGAGCTGGGGCTCGAGCTCGGGACCAGCGGGGGTGGCCTGCAGGGCATCGTCCGGCGCGGGTTGGGGAGCTGCTCCGGACTCGGACGCCGGCTGCATCTCGGCCTCTGCCGCTGGCGCCGTCTCGGGCAACAAGGCCTGCTCGACAGCACCTTCGACATGCGCCGCGACCTCGGTCTGCGCCTCGCCTTGAATCTGCTCGGCACCGGCCCCGCTCTCCGTGCCGGCGGCGACCTCGGCCGCGGGCTCGTCGATCGGCAGGCCGGGTTGCCGATCGGCGGCCTGGGCCAGGGCCTCGGCCAGCCCGGCCTGCTGGGCCGGCGTCTCGATCACCGGGAGTTGGTCGAGCGATTCCAGGCCGAGGTCGTCGAGGAACTGGCGCGTGGTCGCGTAGAGCGCCGGACGGCCCACGGTTTCGCGGTGGCCGATGACCTCGACCCAGTTGCGGTCTTCGAGCTGCTTCAGGATCAGCGAGTTGATGGTGACGCCGCGGATGTCTTCCATGTCGCCGCGCGTGACCGGCTGGCGGTAGGCGATGATGGCCAGGGTCTCGAGCGCGGCGCGCGTGTAGCGCGGCGGTTTCTCCGGGTGCAGGCGATCGAGGTGGTCGCGCAGCTCGGGACGGCTCTGGAAGCGCCAGCCGTTGGCCACGCTCACGAGCTCCAGGCCGCGCTGCGACCAGTCTTCCTGCAGTTCGTGCAACAGCGACTTGATCGTGTCGGCGCCCAGTTCGTCATCGAACAGCACGCGCAGTTCGCGCACCGGCAAGGGCTGGGTCGAACAGATCAAGGCGGTTTCGAGAATGCGCTTGGCATCCGCCGTATTCATGGTTCGCGGTATCCGGGAAAAGGCGCCTTGCAGACGCTTGTTTTTCAGAAGGATGGAAGAAGGCGCTGCCGGCACTCGGGCGATTGACAGCGAAGCCGGCATCGGAGGGCCGGCGCGGCCCCGGGGGCCGTCAGGCGCGATTGTAATCCAGCCCCCAGGCCTGCATAGCCTGTACCAGATCGGGAGGCGGCGCGGACAGGAACTCCATCGGCGCGCCGGTAACCGGATGCGCGAAAGCGAGCCTGAAGGCATGCAGGGCCTGCCGCGCCAGCCCTGCCGCGGCGGTGCCGCCATAAAGCGTGTCACCCACCAGCGGATGGCCGATGGAGGCCATGTGCACGCGAATCTGATGCGTGCGCCCCGTCTCCAGCGTGCAGCGCACGGTGCAGCCCTGATCATTGCTGTCCAGGGCCTCGATCAGCGTGCGCGCGGGCTTCCCGGAGTGACGCTCGAGATCGACCACGGCCATGCGCAGCCGGTTGCGCGGGTCGCGCCCGATCGCCGCATCCACATGGCGCGCGGCAGCGCCCTGCCAGCTGCGGTGTGCGAGCGCAAGGTACTGGCGCTGGACCTCGCGGGCCGCGATCAGCGCCACCAGCGCATCCATCGCCGCGCGGCTGCGGGCGACCACCATCAAGCCGCTGGTGTCACGGTCCAGCCGATGCACGATACCCGCGCGCGGCAGCAGCGCAGCCCGCGGATCCAGCGCCAGCAGGCCGTTGAGCAGCGTGCCGCTCCAATGGCCCGGCGCGGGGTGGACCACGAGGCCCGCTGGCTTGTCGATGATGCGCAGGTGCTCGTCTTCGTGCAGCACCGTGATCGGCATGTGCTCCGGCTTGAAGGCCTGGCTCTGCGGCGTGGGCCGCAGCTCGATGCTGCCGATCTCGCCGGCGTGGACCGTAGCGGCAGCCTTGGTCGCGACCCGATGCTGGATCGAAACCGCGCCGGCCTCGATCAGCTGCTGCAGATAGCTGCGCGAGAACTCGGGCACCAGCATTGCCAGCGCGCGGTCGAGGCGCTGCCCGTGCTGCGCCTCGTGGATAAGAAAGCTGCGGGTCTCGCTGGGCTCGGTCGGCTCGGCGCCCTCTTCGTGCTCGGCCCCGTCCGGAGGCTCGCCCAGAGGGTCGGCCGATATAATTGAAGGCACTGTTTTCACGAAAGCCCTGAAGTGATGCGTCGCGCCAAATTATCGGTTGTCCCCGCCTGGCTGGCCTTGTGCTCGGCCGCATGGCTGGTGGCCGGCTGCTCGTCGACCCCGTCCGACAGGACCGCGAACTGGAGTCCCAACCGCATCTACTCCGAAGCCAAGGAAGAAGCGGACTCCGGCGCCTACGACAAGGCGGTGCCCCTGTTCGAGAAGCTGGAAGGCCGCGCCGCCGGCACGCCGCTCGCCCAGCAGGCGCAACTGGACAAGGCCTTTGCCCAATACAAATCCGGCGAGAAGCCGGCCGCCATCGCGACTCTCGACCGCTTCATGAAGCTGCATCCGGCCAGCCCGGCGATGGACTACGCGATCTACCTCAAGGGCGTGATCAACTTCAACGACGACCTCGGCATGTTCGGCTGGCTGACGCGCCAGGACCTGTCGGAGCGTGACCAGAAAGCCGCCAAGGAATCCTTCGAGGCCTTCAAGGAACTCATCACCCGCTTCCCGGATTCGCGCTACACGCCGGATGCGCGCCAGCGCATGAACTACATCGTCAACTCGCTGGCCCAGTACGAGGTGCACGTGGCGCGCTACTACTACACGCGCGGTGCCTACCTGGCGGCGATCAACCGCGCGCAGCTCGCGCTGGCGGATTACCGCGAAGTGCCGGCGCTCGAAGAGGCGCTCTACATCATGGTCCAGTCGTACGACGCGCTCGGCATGGCGGACTTGCGCGACGACGCGAAACGCGTGCTGACCACCAACTATCCCAAGAGCGAGTACCTGTCGCGCGGCTTCCGCGGCAAGGACGACCCGTGGTGGAAGCTCTGGTAGCGAAGCGAGAAAAAGGCCCGATCCGGGCCTTTTTCTTTTTCAGGGCGTGACGAGCTCGCGCAGCGCTGCCTCGAAGGCGGCCTCGTCTTCCAGCCGCCGCATCGGCGGCAAGGCGGACAGCAGCCGGCGCCCGTAGCCCATTGCCACGAGCCGGGTGTCGCAGATCGCCAGCACGCCACGATCCGTCTCGCGCCGGATCAGCCGGCCAGCGCCCTGCTTGAGTGCCACCGCCGCCTCCGGAAGCGAATAGTCGCCGAAGGCGCTGCGGCCCTGCGATTCGAGGCGCTGCGAGCGCGCCTCGACCAACGGATCGTTGGGCGGCGGGAAGGGCAGTTTGTCGATGACCACCAGCTGCAGGGCGTCGCCGGGTGCGTCGAAGCCCTCCCAGAACGAGGCCGACGCCACCAGCACGCAGCCGGCTCGGCCGTGCGAGGCACCCTCGCGGAAGCGCTCCATCAGCACCCGCTTGGGCAGCTCGCCCTGCACCAGCACCTCGGGCCTGCGCGCGGCATCCATGGGCTCGAAGTGCTGGCGGATGGCGTCGCCGATGGTGCGCAGGGCGCGCAGCGTGGTCGTCAGCACCAGCGTGCGCCCGCCCAGCACGGCTGCCCCCTGCGCGGCGAGCCGTGCCACCTGCGCGCTGTGCGCCGGATCGCTGGGCTTCGGAAATGCACGCGGGACGTAGAGCGCCGCCTGACGCGCGTAGTCGAAGGGGCTCTGCACGCGAAGAACTTCAGCGTCCTCGAGGCCGCAGGGCTCGGTGAACCAGCGCAGCTTCGGATCGTCGCCCAACGTGGCCGAGGTGAACACCCAGGCGCGTCCCTGCTCCTGCGCGTCGCCCTGTCCGGTCTTGAGGACCCGCGTGCGCACCGCTTCGGCAATGTCCAGCGGCGACTCGACCAGTCTGAGCTGCGTGCCCACGTCCACCCAGCGCACCGACTCCGGCGCGCAGGGCTTGGCGAAGCGCGCTGCGCGTTCGGCCAGCTGCTCGGCGCGCTCGTGCAGCCGCACGAAATCGGGCGAGAGCTCACTCACCGTGTCCAGGCCGCGGGCCGCTTCCGCGAAGGCGTGCTTCAACGCATCGAGCGCGCCCTGCCACGCTTCGGCCGGCACCCCTTCCGGCGCCGAGCCTGCCCAGCGCAGCTTGGCCCCCGGCCATTGTTTGCCGGCGGCCAAACGCAGTTCCCTGGCAGCGTGCTCGGTCGCTGCGACGAGTTGCTGCCAGTCGACCAGGCCACGCGCTTGCTGCAAGCCGGCCGCGAGCATGTCGCGCGCGAAGTCCAGCGCCTGCCCGCTGCCCAACTGCGCACCAAGAAACTGCACACCGGTCTCGTTGAGCTGGTGGGCCTCGTCGAACACCACCACACGGACCGTCGGCAGCAATTCGGCCATGCCCGACTCGCGCACCGCCAGGTCGGCGAAAAACAGGTGATGGTTGATCACCACCACATCGGCCGCCATGGCCTCGCGCCGGGCGAGGTTGACGTGGCAGGGCTTGAACTGCGGGCATTGGGCGCCGAGGCAGTTGTCGCGGGTGGAGGTGACCAGCGGGATCAGCGGCGAGCGCTCATCCAGCCCCGGCAGCTCGGCCAGGTCGCCGGTGCGGGTGGCCTTGGACCACTGCTCGATCTTCGCCAGCGTGCGGAGGCTGCCGCGCTCGGGCAGGCTCGCGTCGTGGCGGGCCTGGTCGAGCCGGTGCAGGCACAGGTAGCTGGCGCGGCCCTTGAGCAGGGCCGTGCGCAACGGCAGGCCCAGCGCTTCGACCAGCCGCGGCAGATCACGGCCGAAGAGCTGGTCCTGCAGGGCCTTGGTGGCCGTCGACAGCAGCACGCGCTCGCCGCTCAGCAGGGCCGGTACCAGGTAGGAGAAGGTCTTGCCGACGCCGGTGCCTGCCTCCACCACCAGCACGCCTCCCTCGTCGATGGCACGGGCCACGGCCAGCGCCATCTGGGTCTGGCCTTCGCGTTCGCGGAACTGCTCGGCCGCCTGCGAGAGCACGCCGTGCTGGGCGAAGGCGGCCTCGACTTCGGCCGCCAAGTGGCCGGCCTCCCGCGGCGCGTGGGCAGGCTCGACGGACGCCGCGTCCGCCTCGAAATCTTCTGGCCAATCGACGATCGACATCAGGCTGGCTCTTGTGGGTCGAGCAGGCGCTCCAGCCGCGCGATGCAGTCCCGCAGGAACAGGCGCTTCTTCTTCAGCCGGCGCAGCAGCAGGTCGTCGCGCGGCTCGATGGTCTCGGCGAGCCGGTCGATGGCGGCATCCAGGTCGGCATGCTCCATGCGCAATTCGATCAGCTGACGAGAGAAGGAGTGGAGATTGGAGTCCAAGGGATGATGCGAAGACGTGACGGAGTGCTTTCCGGCTTCGCTCGGGTTGACTCGATAATGTACGTCCTCGTTCCCACTTGCCAGACCCATGCAGGACTCCGCCAGCGCAGCCACGCCCCAGACTCGAGGCTTTCGGCTCGCCGCCGCCACCGGCCTCCACAAGGGCGACCGCCCGTACCAGCAGGACCAGGTCCTGGTGATGAACCACCCGCGGGCGGCGGGCTGCGTGCTCGGCGTGGTCGCCGACGGCATGGGAGGCCGCAGCGGCGGACGCAAGGCCTCGGACCAGGTGCTGATGACGGCGCGCCAGCTGTTCGCCCGCTACAAGCCCGGACACGACGAGGCGGTGCATGTGCTGCGGCAGCTGCTCGAGGAAGCCAACACGGTCATCAAGCTGACCGCCCTTTCCAGCGAGCAGGAGCCGCACAGCACCGTGGCCGCCTTCCTGATGAACCCCGAGGGCGACTGCGCCTGGATCCATGCAGGAGACTCGCGCATCTACCACTTCCGGCGCGGCCAGCTGGTCAAGCGCACCAAGGACCACTCCTATGTGCAGGTGCTGGTGGACCGCGGCGAGATCAGCGAGGCGGAGGCCAACATCCACCCGCAAAGCAACATCCTGCTCGGCTGCCTGGGCATGAAGTCCACGCCGCCACCGGTCGACATCCACCTCGTTCCCAAGCTGGAGCCCGACGATCTGCTGCTGGCCTGCAGCGACGGCCTCTGGCACTACTTCAAGCCGGAGGAGATGGGCCGCGTGCTGGCCGAGCAATCGCCGCGCGCCGCTGCGGAGCTGCTGGTGGCCGAGGCGCGAAAGCGGGCACGCGGAACCGGCGACAACATTTCGCTGGCCATCCTCAAGCTCGAAGCCCTCCCCGACCCGCAAGACGCGGAAGAGGACTGATCTTCCGCACCCGGGTTCAGGGCGGCGCGGGCAGCGGCGCCGCGCGCGGCTTGGTGTTCTCGGCGTTGCGCCGCTCGCGATCGCGGCGATGCTGCTCCGCCCGTTCGAGCCTGCGCTCGTGGGCTTCGCGATTGGCGGGGGCTTCGGCACGCCGACTTGCGGCCTTGGCCTGCTCCTCGGCTTGGGCCCGCTGCTTCTGTTCGAACTGCCGCTGCTTCTCAGCCGCCTCGGAGGCGATGCGGGCGCGATCCTGGGCATGGTCCGCGGCGCGCTGTTCGCGCTCCTGCTGCGACTTCAGGGACTTTTCCTGCTCCGCCGCCGTGTCCTGGGCGCGGGGGCTCGCCTTCTTCTCCTCGAGCCGATCGAGCGCGGCCGCGCCGCGCCGCTTGCGCTCGATGTCATTCATCGCCGCCTCCTGGCGCTTGATGTTCTCGGTGGCCTCGCGGCGGCGGCGGCGGCTGTCGTCCAGGCAGCTCTGGACAGCGAACTTCTGGTAGCAGGCCGCCTGCTCGGTGGCGAAGCGCTCCTCGACCACCTTGCGCTCTTGATCCAGGCGCGCGCGCTCGGCCGCGAAGTCGGCCTGGCCGCTGGTGGCGGTGGTCTGCGCCCACAGCGGCACGGCGCCGAGGAAGATCATCAGGGGAAAGAGCAGCTTCTTCATGTGAGGCGGGTGTCCACGATGCGTCGCTCCTGCGCAAGGAACTCGGTCGACTGCATCTCGTTGAGCCTCGAGACGGTACGCGGGAATTCGTGGGCCAGCGGCCCTTCGGTGTACAAGGCCTCGGGGGGAACCTCGGCCGACATGATGAGTTTCACGCGCCGATCGTAGAACACGTCGATCAGCCATGTGAAACGACGTGCTTCAGAGGCCATGCGCACCGGCATGTGAGGCACGTCGGACAGCAGCACAGTGTGGAACTGGCTGGCGATCTCGAGGTAGTCGTTCTGCGAGCGGGGGCCACCGCACAGGGTCTTGAAATCGAACCAGACCACGCCGCCAGCCTTGCGCCGCGCATGGATCTCGCGCGCCTCGATGTGCAGCACCGGGTTCTCGTCGGCGCTCTCGGCCAGGCGCTCGAAGGCGTGGCGCATCTCCTTGTCGGCCGCCGCGCCGTTGGGTGTGAGATAGAGCTTGACCTGCTCCAGAGTGCGGCGGCGGTAGTCGGTGCCGTTGTCGACGTTGACCACTTCGAGACGCTGGTTGAGCAACTCGATCGCCGGCAGGATGCGGTCGCGGTGCAGGCCGCCCGGATAGAGATCGTCGGGCCTGAAGTTCGAGGTGGTCACGAAGCCCACGTCGTTGTCGAACAACGCCGCCAGCAGCCGGTGCAGGATCATCGCGTCGGTGATGTCCGCGACATGGAACTCGTCGAAGCAGATCAGCTTGTAGCGCTTGGCGATACGGCGCCCGAGCTCTTCCAGCGGGTTGACCGTGCCCTGCAGCTCGGCCAGCTCGCGGTGCACCTCGCGCATGAACTCGTGGAAGTGCAGCCGCGTCTTGCGCCGCAGCGGCACCGCGTTGAAGAAGCAGTCCATCAGGAAGCTCTTGCCACGCCCCACCCCGCCGTACATGTAGACGCCGCGCGGGATCTCGGGCCGGTTGATGAGCTTCTTGAAGGCGTTGGAGCGCTGCGACTTGTACGCCGCCCACTCGCTGGCGCAGCGCTCGAGCGCCTCCACGGCGCGCAGCTGCGCGGGGTCGCTCTGGTACCCCCGCGCAACCAGCTCCGCTTCGTAGGCCTGTTTGACGCTCAAGGGGTCAGAAATTCAGCGTGCGCTTGTCCACCGCGAGCGCCGCTTCCTTCGTCGCTTCCGAGAGCGAGGGATGCGCATGGCAGATGCGCGCGATGTCCTCGGCGCTGGCCTTGAACTCCATCGCCACCACGGCCTCGGAGATCAGCTCGCTGGCCATCGGCCCGACGATGTGCACGCCGAGGATCTCGTCCGTCGCCGCATCGGCCAGGAACTTGACCATGCCCGTCGTGTCGCCGAGCGCGCGGGCGCGCCCGTTGGCCAGGAAGGGGAAGGTGCCGGCCTTGTAGGCGCGGCCCTCGGCCTTGAGCTGCTGCTCCGTCTGGCCGACCCAGGCGATCTCGGGCGAGGTGTAGATCACCCATGGGATGGTGTTGAAGTTCACGTGGCCGTGCTGGCCGGCGATGCGCTCGGCCACCGCCACGCCTTCTTCTTCCGCCTTGTGCGCGAGCATCGGGCCGCGCACCACGTCGCCGATGGCCCACACATTGGGCAGGCTGGTCCGGCACTCTTCGTCGACCACGATCGCGCCACGCTCGTCGAGCTTCAGGCCCACCGCCTCGGGGTTGAGGCCGATGGTGTTGGGCACGCGGCCGATCGAGACGATCAGCTTGTCGACCTCGAGCGTCTGCGCCTCGCCCTTGGCATTGGTCCAGGCGATCGTCACGCCCTTCTTGCCGGACTTGACTTCGCCCACCTTCACGCCGAGCTCGATCTTCAAGCCCTGCTTGACGAAGGCCTTGTGCGCCTCCTTGGCGATCTGCTCGTCCACCGCGCCCAGGAAGGTAGGCAGCGCTTCGAGCACCGTGACCTCCGAACCCAGCCGGCGCCAGACCGAACCCATCTCGAGCCCGATCACGCCGGAGCCGATCAGCCCCAGCTTTTTCGGCACGGCGGGGATGCGCAGCGCGCCGTCGTTCGAGAGGATGTTCTCCTCGTCGAAGTCGGCCCCAGGCAGCGCGCGCGGGTTGGAGCCGGTCGCCACGATGATGTGCTTGCCTTCGATGGACTCCTCGGCCGCGCCGGTCACCGTCAGCTCGTAGCCCGCGCCGGACGCCTTCGCGAAGGCGCCTCGGCCATGGAAGAAGGTGATCTTGTTCTTCTTGAACAGGTAGGTGATGCCGTCGTTGTTCTGCTTCACCACAGCGTCCTTGCGGCCCAGCATCTTGTCGATGTCGAGGCCCAGGCCTTCGACCTTGATGCCGTGGTCGGCGAAGTGCTTGCCGGCATGCTCGAAATGCTCGGAGGACTGCAGCAGCGCCTTCGAGGGAATGCAGCCGATGTTGGTGCAGGTACCGCCCAGGGCGGGGCCGCCCTTGGCGTTCTTCCACTCGTCGATGCAGGCGACGTTGAAGCCGAGCTGCGCCGCGCGGATGGCCGCGACGTAGCCGCCGGGGCCGCCACCAATGACGATGACGTCGAATTGCTTGTTGGACATCCGTGCTCCTTAGATGTCGAACAGCAGGCGAGCGGGGTCTTCGAGCGCCTCCTTCATGGCGACCAGGCCCAGCACGGCCTCGCGGCCGTCGATGATGCGGTGGTCATAGGACATCGCGAGGTAGTTCATCGGCCGGACCACGACCTGCCCGTTCTCGACCACGGCACGGTCCTTGGTCGCGTGCACGCCCAGGATGGCCGACTGCGGCGGGTTGATGATCGGCGTCGACAGCATCGAGCCGAACACGCCACCGTTGGAGATGGAGAAGGTGCCGCCGGTCATCTCTTCGATGCCCAGCTTGCCGTCCTTGGCCTTCTGGCCGTACTCGGCGATCTTCTTCTCGATGTCCGCGAAGCTCATCTGGTCGGCATTGCGCAGGATCGGCACCACCAGGCCGCGCGGCGAACCCACCGCGATGCCGATGTCGAAGTAGCCGTGGTAGACGATGTCGTTGCCGTCCACGGAGGCGTTGATCACCGGGTACTTCTTGAGCGCATGCACCGCCGCCTTCACGAAGAAGCTCATGAAGCCGATCTTGACGCCGTGCTCCTTCTCGAACTTCTCCTGGTAGCGCTTGCGCATCTCCATGACGGGCGCCATGTTGACCTCGTTGAAGGTGGTCAGGATGGCGTTGGTGGACTGCGACTGCAGCAGGCGCTCGGCGATGCGGGCGCGCAGGCGGCTCATCGGCACGCGCTCTTCCGGGCGCTCGCCGAGATCCGGTGCGGCGGCCGGCGAGGCGACCTGCGGCAGCGCCGCCTTGGGTGCGCCCGTGGGAATCGCAACCGGCGCGGCGACCTTGGCGGTGGCGCCGCCCGCGACCGCGGCCAGCACGTCGCCCTTGGTGACACGGCCGTCCTTGCCGGTGCCGCTCACGTCGCCGGTCGTCAGCTTGTTGTCGGCCAGCAGCTTGGCGGCGGCCGGCATCGCAACGTCGGATTTCGAGCCGCCCGCGGCGGTGGGTGCGGCCGCGGCGGGTGCCGGCGCAGGGGCGGCGGCAGGCGCCGCCGGTGCCGCGGCGGGCGCAGCCGCGCCGGCCTTGGCGTCGGTGTCGATCTTCGCGATCACCTGCTCTGCAACGACCGTCGCGCCGTCGCCGGCGACGATCTCGGCGAGCACGCCGGCGGAAGGTGCCGGCACCTCCAGCACGACCTTGTCGGTCTCGATCTCGATCAGGATTTCATCGACGGCGACCGCTTCGCCGGGCTTCTTCTTCCATTGCAGCATCGTGGCCTCGGCCACGGACTCGGACAACTGGGGGACTTTGACTTCAACGATGGACATTTTGGGATTCGCTTCGCTTCGTGTTTCTTGAGTGAGGTTGTCTTACTTGGTCAGCACGAAGCCCTTGAGCTTGGCGAAGGCGCCGTCGACCAGCGCCTTCTGCTGCTCCTGGTGCAGGTGGGAGTAGCCGACCGCAGGCGACGCCGAGGCGGCACGGCCCGAGTAGCCGAGCTTCTGGCCTTCCTGCAGGTTCTCGTGGATGTTGTGCTGCACGAAGAACCAGGCGCCCTGGTTCTGCGGCTCGTCCTGGCACCACACCACGTCGACGAGATTCGGATACTTCTTGAGTTCGGCGCCGAAGACCTTGTGCGGGAAGGGATAGAGCTGCTCGACGCGGATGATCGCCACGTCGTCGCTGCCCTTCTCCTCCCGCTTCTTCGCCAGGTCGTAGTAGACCTTGCCCGAGCAGGCGATCACGCGCTTGACCTTGTCGGCCTTCAGGTCCTTGTTGTCGGGAATGACGGTCTGGAAGCTGCCCTTGGTGAACTCCGACAGCGGCGAGGTCGCGTCCTTGTTCCGCAGCAGCGACTTGGGCGTCATGATGATCAGCGGCTTGCGCAGGCTGCGCACCATCTGGCGGCGCAGCACGTGGAAGATCTGGCTCGCGGTGGTGGGCTGCACGACCTGGATGTTGGTGTCGGCCGACAGCTGCATGAAGCGCTCCAGGCGCGCCGAGCTGTGCTCGGGGCCCTGGCCTTCGTATCCGTGCGGCAGCATCAGGGTGATGCCGTTGACGCGGCCCCACTTCACTTCGCCCGAGGCGATGAACTGGTCGATCACGACCTGCGCGCCGTTGGCGAAGTCGCCGAACTGCGCCTCCCAGATCACCAGCGTGTTGGGGTCGTTCGACGCATAGCCGTATTCGAAGGCCAGCACCGCCTCTTCCGACAGGATGGAGTCGATGACGACGAAGGGCGCCTGGTTGTCGGCCACGTTCTGCAGGGGCACATAGGTGCCTTCGTCGAACTTCTCGCGGTTCTGGTCGTGCAGCACGGCATGCCGGTGGGTAAAGGTGCCGCGGCCGCTGTCCTCGCCCGAGAGGCGCACCGGATAGCCGCTGGCCACCAGCGAGGCGAAGGCCATGTGCTCGCCCATGCCCCAATCGACATTGATCTCACCGCGGCCCATGGCAGCACGGTCGTCCAGCACCTTCTTGACCAGCGGGTGCACGGTGAACTTCTCGGGCGCCTTGGTGATGCGCTCGGCCAGGCGCTTCCACTCCGCCAGCGGAATGGCGGTGTCGCCGGCATCGGTCCACTTCTTGTTCAGGAAGGGGCTCCAGTCGACGGCGTACTTGCTCTTGAAGTTGGTGAGCACCGGGTTGGTGGTGTTCTTGCCGGCGTCGAACGCCGCGCGCTGCGCCTTCACCAGGTCGTCGCCGAGCGTGTCACCCAGGCCCTGGGCGGCGAGCCGGTCAGCGTAGAGCCTGCGCGTGCCGGGGTGGGCGGCGATCTTCTTGTACATCAGCGGCTGGGTCAGCGAGGGCGTGTCCTGCTCGTTGTGGCCCAGCTTGCGGAAGCAGACGATGTCGACCACCACGTCCTTCTGGAACTCCATGCGGAAATCCAGGGCCAGCTGGGTGGCCAGCACCACGGCCTCGGGGTCGTCGCCGTTCACGTGCAGCACCGGGGAATCGATCATCTTGACGACGTCGGTGCAGTACAGCGTCGAGCGGCTGTCGCGCGGGTCGCTGGTGGTGAAGCCGATCTGGTTGTTGATCACGATGTGCACCGTGCCGCCAGTGGAGTAGCCGCGGGTCTCGGCCAGCGCCAGCGTTTCCATCACCACGCCCTGCCCCGCGAAGGCGGCGTCGCCATGCACGATCACCGGCAGCACCTGCTTGCCCAGCGGATCGGCACGGCGATCCATGCGGGCGCGCACCGAGCCCTCGACCACCGGGTTCACGATCTCGAGGTGCGACGGATTGAAGGCCAGGCTCAGGTGCACCGGGCCGCCGGGCGTCGAGACGTCGGAGCTGAAGCCCTGGTGGTACTTGACGTCGCCGCTGGGCAGGTCCTCGGGCGCCGTGTGGTCGAACTCGGCGAACAGGTCGGCCGGCATCTTGCCCAGTGAATTGACCAGCACGTTGAGGCGGCCGCGGTGGGCCATGCCGATCACGATCTCCTGCACGCCCTTGATGCCGGCCTGGCTGATCAGCTCGTCCATCGAGACGATGAAGCTCTCGCCCCCTTCCAGCGAGAAGCGCTTCTGGCCGACGTACTTGGTGTGGAGGAAGCGCTCCAGGCCTTCGGCGGCCGTCAGGCGCTCGAGGACGCGCTTCTTCTCCTCGGTGCTCAGCTTGGGGTTGGTCCGCGCGCTTTCGAGCCGCTGCTGCCACCAGCGCTTCTGCGCCTGGTCGGTCATGTACATGTACTCGGCGCCGATCGTGCCGCAGTAGGTCTCGCGCAACGCGTTGAGCAGGTCGCGCAGCGACATCGTGTCCTTGCCGAAGAAGGTGTTGCTCGTGTTGAACACCGTCTCCAGGTCGGCATCGGTGAAGCCGTAGAACGAAGGCTCGAGCTCGGGGATCGCCGGGCGCTCGGCGCGCTTGAGCGGATCGAGGTCGGCCCAGCGCGCGCCGACGTTGCGGTAGGCGGCGATCAGCTGCTGGACTGCCGTGCGCTGGCGGCCGAGCTCGGAATCGGCCCCGCTGGCCTGCACCACCTTGGTCGTGCCCTGCTTGGCGCGCTCGGCGAAGGCGTTGATGACCGGCTGGTGCGGGACGTCGCGTGTGGTACTGCCGTCGGTGGCCGGCACGTTCTGCAGCGCATCGAAGTAGGAGCGCCAGTTGTCGGGCACGCTGCCGGGGTTGGCGAGGTAGTTCTCGTACATCTCTTCGACATAGGGGGCATTGCCGCCGAAGAGGTAGGTGTTGCCTTGGTAGGCGTGGTAGACGGACGCGGAGGACGTCGAATCGCTCATATTGCGCTGACCTTCGCTTCCCTGGGGGAAGCATTAGCTGGTTTGAGAAACCTTCCGCGACACGGCTGAACCGGTTGGCGGATGCGACTGTGGCTGGGGAAGGGCCGGAGTACCTTGGCATTGTGCCATGGCAGCTATGTGACGCCAGAAAGCGCCTGTGCAAGCCCTTCCGCGCGCGGGGCCGCCTACCCCTTGGGAGAGAGGGTCTGCCTCACCTGCTGGAGGGCGCCCGGATCCTCGATGGTGGTCAGGTCGCCGGGATCGCGTCCCTCGCAGACCGCCTGGATCGCCCGGCGCAGCAGCTTGCCGCTGCGCGTCTTGGGCAGCGCGCCCACGAAATGCACGCGCGCCGGCCGCGCCAGCGCGCCGAGCTGATCGCCCACCTGCTTCATGACCTCCCCTTCCAGCGCCAGGGCCGCCTGGGCGTCGCCGAGCACGGCGCCGTCCTTCGGCACCACGAAGGCCATGGCCACCTGTCCCTTGAGCGCATCGGCCACGCCGACCACCGCGACCTCGGCGACCTTGGCATGGCCCGAAATGCTCTCCTCGATCTCCCGCGTGCCCAGGCGGTGGCCGGCGACGTTGATCACGTCGTCGGTGCGGCCGAGGATGTAGTAGTAGCCCTCCTCGTCGCGAATGCCCCAGTCGAAGGTGGAGTACACCAGCTTGCCCGGCACGCTCTTCCAGTAGGTGTTGACGAAGCGCTCGTCGTCCCGCCATACGGTCTGCATGAAGCCCGGCGGCGTCGGGCCCTCGATCACGACCACGCCCTTCTCGTTGGCGCCCTTCAGCTCCTCGCCGGTGGTCTCGTGCAGGATCCTGACCTTGTAGCCGTACATCGGCACGCCCGGGCTGCCGAACTTGCTGGGCGTGCGCTCCACGCCATTGGCCACCGTGAGGATGGGCCAGCCCGACTCGGTCTGCCAGTAGTTGTCGATGATGGGCACCCCCAGGCCCTCGCTGATCCAACGCGCCGTCGGTTCGTCGAGCGGTTCGCCTGCCAGGAACAGCGCGCGCAAGCTCGACAGGTCGTACTTCTTGAGCAACGACGGGTCCTGCTTCTTGAGTACGCGTACGGCGGTCGGCGCACTGAACATCACGGTGACCTTGTACTTCTCGACCAGTTGCCACCAGATGCCGCCGTCGGGCTGCCGGTCCAGCCCCTGCGTGGGCAGGCCCTCGTACATGATCGTCGCCATGCCTGCGATCAGCGGCCCGTAGACGATGTAGCTGTGCCCCACCACCCAGCCGATGTCGCTCGTCGAGAAGTAGGTCTCGCCGGCACGGCCGTCGAAGATGTGCTTCATGCTCGCCGCCAGCGCCACCGCATAGCCGCCCGTGTCGCGCTGCACGCCCTTGGGCCGGCCGGTGGTGCCGCTGGTGTAGATGGTGTAGCTGATGTCGGTGGCGTCCAGCCAGGTGCAGGGCACCTGCGCGTCGCGGTGCTTCTCGATCAGCCGGGCTGCCGGATGGTCGCGCCCTTCGGTCAGCGTCATCGGCGCGAGTCCTCGGTCGAACAGCAGCACTGCATCCGGCTTGTGCCCGGAGAGCCGGATCGCCTCGTCCAGCAGCGGCTTGTACGCGATCACCTTGCCGCCGCGCGATCCCGCGTCGGCGCTCACGACGACCTTGGGCGTCGCATCCTCGATGCGCGACGCCAGCGACGAACTCGCGAAGCCGCCGAACACCACGCAGTGGATCGCGCCCAGCCGTGCACAGGCCAGCATGGTGAAGGCGGCCTCGGGAATCATCGGCATGTAGATCAGCACGCGGTCGCCCTTGCCGACACCGAGTTCCATCAGCGAAGCCGCGACGCGCTGCACTTCGGCATGCAGTTCCCTGAAGCTGTAGCTCCGCTCCGTACCCGTCTCGGTCGAAACCGCGATCAGCGCCGGCTGGTCACCGCGAGTGGCGAGATGGCGATCGACCGCGTTGTGGCAGAGATTGGTGGTGCCGCCCGCGAACCAGTGCACGAAGGGAGCCCGGCTCGCCTCGAGGACTTGGCGGGGAGGCGTTTTCCAGTCGATCAGTTCAGCCTGGTCGGCCCAGAACGCTTCTGGCTGGTCGATGGAACGGCGATAGAACTCTGCATAGCTTGTCATGGACTTTGTCTCCCGCATGGGCAGGGCTCTCACGAACTGAATTCATAATTATGAGCGCGTGGCTTGCTTGAAGCTGACAGATGGCGGTGTCGTGGTGGTGCGTGCTAAGGACGGCCGTCCACCACCCGGCGGTGCAGGTGCAGCGAGGATCCAACCGCTGCTTTCGGGCCCCTTTGCCGTCGGCTGATCGCTGCCGCCGCACTTGCGCACTTTCCAGGCAAGTTTCCCGACCGCGCTTGTGGGGTCGTCGATAAGCACCCATGGGAAGAGATCGGTGCGCCGCACACTTTCTGCCCTCCTAGGCTCTCGCGCGGACCCACCCGCCCGCAGTTCACAACGCGAGTCGCCTACCCCGAGCCACGGTCTGCACCAGAACCGGCGTGGTCGCCTTCGCCGAGCCCGCGCACGTGGCGCACGAGCGTGGCGATGAAAGCTGCTGCCGCCGGGCTCGGCGGCCGGCGCGGATGGGTCACGCAAACGATCTGGCGCGACAGGCGAGGCGAAGTCACCGTGGTGCCGTGCAATGCCTCGTGCTCGAGCTGGCGCCTGACGGCCACACGCGGCAGCACGGTGCAGAAATCGCTTTCGTGGACCAGCTTGAGAATCGCGCTGATCGAGTCGATTTCCACGTTGGGCGACAGGGTCACGTCTTCGGCTTGGCTGAAGCTTTCGATGATGCCGCGCAAGCCATGCTGCCGCGTCGGCAGGACGAGTCGCAGGTGGGCCAGTTCCGCGAAGGCCATCACGTGAGGCAGCGGTGCATGCTTCGGTCCAGCGATCACCAGCATGTCTTCCTCTGCGATCGCCTCGGTGTTGAGTGCCAGCGGGCGGCGCGGCTTGTTGACGATCGCGGCGTCGAGTTGGCCCACCGCGACGGCATCCGCGAGCGTGCCGCTGAAGCCGTCGGTTAACGAGAGATCGACCTTCGGATGCAGCGCGGAAAACTCCAGCAGTGCATCGACGAGCACACCCTGCGCGACGGTCGCGATCATGCCGACGCGCACCAGGCCTGCAAGCTCGCCGGAGGTTTGCATGACCTGTTCGCGCGCATGGGCAAAATCACCGAGAACGGGAAGGAACAGGCGATACATGCGCCGCCCTTCGCTCGTGGGCTCCATGCCCTGCGGGCTGCGCACGAAGAGTTGCTTGCCGATCTCTTCCTCGAGTTTGGCGATCTGCATGCTGAGCGCGGGCTGCACGATGTTGAGCCGGCGCGCGGCACGGGTGACGGAGCGCTCTTCAAAGAGCACCACGAAATACTGGACCTGTCGAAATTCCATCGTGCACCTGCCTGCTGTCTAGGCAATCACTATAAATGATGCCGTACATCAATTCATATTAATTGACCTGATGACGCTGGATTTCTAGACTTTCCCCAGACCCGGACATCCACGCGCCGGGCATCGGAGACAAGTCGAATGCCCTTCCTGCCCACGTCAGCTTGGCTGGCCATCACATCAGTTCACCGTCCGGGCCGCCGGGTCGCCTTTGCGATCGGCATGACAGCCGCCCTCTGCATCGTTGGCACGGGCAGTGCGCAAGCAGGACCGGACACCTACCCTTCCAAGCCGGTGCGCATCGTGGTGCCGTACCCGACTGGCGGCTTCAACGACACGCTGGCCCGGCTCGCGGCGGCCAAGCTGTCGGTCGCGTGGAAGCAGCCCGTCATCGTCGACAACAAGCCCGGGGCCGGCACCGCGATCGGCACGCAGGCTGCGGCAACGTCGCCGGCCGATGGCTACACGTTGCTGGTGGTGCAGTTTCCGTTTGCCGCGAACCCGTGGCTCTACAAGTCCTTGCCCTACGACTCCGAAAAGGCGTTTGCGCCGGTGGTGCTGGCCGGGCTGTCGCCGATGCTGCTGGTGGCCCACGCCGGCGGTCCGTTGCACTCGCTCAAGGATGTGCTCGCGGCTGCCAAGGCCAAGCCCGGCGGCCTCAACTACGGCTCCTCGGGCGCGGGTTCGTCCAACCACCTCGCGATGGCGTTGTTCGAAAGCCTGTCGGGCACACGCATGACCCAGGTGCCGTACAAGGGCAGCACGCCGCTGCTCACCGACCTGGCCGGCGGCCAGGTCGACCTGGCGGTGGACCTGGTGCCCCATGCCCTGCCCTTCATCCAGACCGGCAAGGTTCGACCACTGGCGATCGCTGCCGCCAAGCGCTCGCCGCTCATGCCCGACGTTCCGACAGCCGCCGAAGCCGGCCTGCCCGGCTACGAGGCGAGTTCGTGGCACGGCTTCGTGACGCCCGCCGGCACGCCGCAGCCCGTGATCGACAAGCTCAACCGCGACCTCAACACCGTGTTCGCGATGGACGACGTCAAGAAGGTGTTTGCGCAGCAGGGCGTGGCGCCCGCAGGCGGCACGCCGGCCCAGTTCCGCACCTTCATCGACGGTCAGATGAAGCTGTGGAAGAAGGTGGTGCAGGACGCGCGCATCACCGCCGAATGACCGAACGCCACTTGAATGACATGAACCAGCTTCAAGCGCTGAACCTCGTCGGCGGCGAATGGCTGCCCGCACATTCCGGCAGCGTGGGCACGCGTCACAACCCGGCCGACGGCACTGCACTCGGGCAATTCGCGGCGTCCAGCCGCACCGATGCTGATGCGGCCATCGCAGCCGCGCGCCGCGCTTTCGACCAGCCCTCTTGGACACAGAACCCGCGCCTGCGGCAGATGGTCATGTTGCGTTGGGCCGATCGGCTTGAGGTACGCGCCGAGGAACTCGCACGCCTTCTGACGCTGGAGAACGGCAAGGTGATCGGCCAATCGCGCGGCGAGATCGCAGCTGCGGTATCGGAGATCCGCTACTACGCCGGCCTGACCCGCTACATGCCCGGCCACGTGTTCGAAGTCGAATCCGGCGCCTTCTCCACGCTGCTGAAAGAGCCGGCCGGCGTGGCCGGCATCATCGTGCCGTGGAATGCACCCGCAGTGCTGCTGATCCGCTCGCTCACCCCCGCGCTCGCGGCCGGTTGCACCGTCGTCGTCAAGCCGGCGCCGCAGACGGCGCTGATCACCGCTGCGCTGATCGCGGAACTGCACGCTGCGGGTGGCCTGCCCGCCGGGGTGGTAAACCTGCTGAGCGAAGAAGGCCACGAGGTTGCATCACGTCTGGTCGAATCGCCCGACGTCGACGTCATCAGCTTCACCGGTTCCAACGCGACCGGCCAACGCATCATGACCGCGGCCGCGCCGACGATGAAGAAGCTCTCGCTCGAGCTCGGCGGCAAGTCGGCCTGCCTCGTCTTCGAAGATGCCGACGTGGTCGCCGTGGCGCCCGCGCTGGCAGCGGCCGCCACCATCATCAGCGGTCAGCAGTGCACCGCTGCACGAAGGGTGCTGGTGCACGCGAAGCACTACGACGCCATGAAGCGCGCGCTCACCGCCGCGCTGCAGGGGCTGCGCGTCGGGCCCGGCCTTTCGGACGGCGCGCAGATCGGGCCGATGATCGACAACGCCACGGCCGACAGCGTCGGCACGCGCATCGACGAAGCGATGGAAGCCGCCGACGAGGTGCTGGTGCGTGGCGGCCGCGCCAAGGGCGCGCTGGCCGCTGGCGCCTTCCTCACGCCCACGCTGGTCGCGCACCGCGACACCAGCGCCTTCTTCGTCCAGGAGGAGATCTTCGGCCCGCTGCTGGTGATCGAGCGCTTCGAAGACGAGGCCGAGGCCGTGGCTCGCGCCAACCATTCGGAGTTCGGCCTTTCTGCCAGCGTCTGGACGCGTGACGGCGCGAGGGCGATGCGCGTCGCTCGCGCGCTGCGCAACGGCACGGTCTGGATCAACGATCACAACAAGCTCTTCGCCGAAGCGGAAACCGGCGGCTACCGGCGCAGCGGCCTGGGCCGGCTGCACGGCTACGACGCGCTGATCGACTTCCAGGAAATCAAGCACATCTACCAACAGGTCGGAACGGTCTGAACGACCTTCCTGCCGGAAGGAAATCCCAATGCTCATGAGCGTGTCCCCCGCCACCGACGCCACCGTGCGTCCCCATCTCGGCCGACCGGCCCAGCGCGTGGAAGACCGCGCGCTGTTGACCGGCCGCGGACGCTATGGCGACGATGCGCCCGTGCGCGCCGACACGCTGCACGCGGCCGTGCTGCGTTCCCCGCATGCGCACGCCAGGCTGCTCGCGGTGCGCACGGCCCGCGCCGAAGCCCTGCCCGGCGTCCGCGCGGTGCTCACGGGGGCCGACGTGCAGCGTTGGTCGAAACCCTTCATCGTCGGCGTCAAGGCGCCGATGGATTTGTGGGCGCTGGCGGTCGACAAGGTGCGCTATGTCGGCGAGCCGCTCGCCGTCGTAGTGGCCGAGAGCCGCTACCTGGCGGAGGACGCGCTGGAACTGATCGAGGCCGAGTACGAGACATTGCCCGTCGTGGTCGACATCGAATCGGCCGCGGCGGACGGCGCGCCCGTGTTGCACGAGCGCGTGGGCAGCAACGTGGTGAGCGACCGAAGCTTCTGCTATGGCGACCCCGACGCCGCCTTTGCAGCCGCGCCGCACCGCGTCGCGCTCACGGTGAATTTCCCGCGCAATTCCTGCACGCCGATCGAGACGGCCGTGGTCATCGCCGAGTTCGTTTCGGAGCAGGACGGCTACGACATCCAGTCCAACTTCATGGGCCCGTTCTCGCTGCACACCGTGATGGCGATGGCGCTCAAGGTGCCGGGCAACCGGCTGCGGCACCGCACCTTCGCCGACTCGGGCGGCAGCTTCGGCGTCAAGCAGGCAGTGATGGCGCCGGCAGTGCTGATGTGCCTGGCCGCGCGCAAGGCCGGCGCACCGGTGAAATGGGTCGAAGACCGGCTCGAACACCTCACCGCCGCGACATCCGCCACTGGCCGGCTGTGCCACGCCGAAGCGGCAGTCGAGGCCGATGGCCGCATCGTCGCGCTGTCGCTCGACCAGTTCGACGACTGCGGCGGCTACCTGCGCGCGCCGGAACCGGCCACCTTCTACCGCATGCACGGCTGCCTGACGGGCGCCTATGCCATCGAGCACCTGCGCGTGCGCAACCGCGTGGTGCTAACCAACAAGACGCCGACCGGCCTGGTGCGCGGCTTCGGCGGGCCGCAGGTGTACTACGCACTCGAACGGCTGGTGCAGCGCGTCTCGGTCGAA
Organism: Variovorax sp. RA8; assembly: GCF_901827175.1. Lineage (NCBI taxonomy): Bacteria > Pseudomonadati > Pseudomonadota > Betaproteobacteria > Burkholderiales > Comamonadaceae > Variovorax > Variovorax sp. RA8. The sequence continues at coordinate 4,194,260 of NZ_LR594662.1, forward strand.
CTAGGGCTCGACCCGCTCGACGTGTACCGACGCAACTTCATTGCTGCCGATGCATTCCCCTATCGCGCAGCGGCCGGCGCGTTGCTCGATTCCGGCGACTACCAGGCCGCACTCGCCCTGGCGGTGCGCGACGGCGGCATCGCCGAGCTGCGGCAGCGGCAAGACGCGGCGCGGGCCGAAGGCCGGCTCTATGGCATCGGCTTCGCGGCGATCGTCGAGCCCTCCATCTCCAACATGGGCTACATCACGACCGCCCTGCCGCGCGAGCAACGCGCCAAGGCAGGCCCGAAGAACGGCGGCATCGCCACGGCCACGGTCGGTATCGATCCGCTCGGCGGGCTCAACGTCGTGGTGGCGTCGTCGCCCGCGGGCCAGGGCCATCGCACGGTGTGCGCGCAGGTCGCGGCCGATGTGTTCGGCGTCGATCCGTCGGACGTTTCGGTCAACGTCGAATTCGACACGCAGAAAGACGCGTGGTCGGTGGCCGCCGGCAACTATTCGAGCCGCTTCGCCGGCGCGGTGGCAGGCGCGCTGCACCTGGCCTGCACGCGGCTGCGCGACAAGCTCGCGGGCATCGCCGCGGCATCGCTGGGCTGCGCTGCATCGGACGTGGTCTTCGCTGGCGGCAAGGTGTACGCCGGCGCAGCGCCCGAGCGCAGCCTGCCCTTCACCCGCTTCGCTGCCAGCCCGCACTGGGCGCCCGGCTTGCTGCCGGCGGGCACCGATCCCGGCCTGCGTGAAACCGCCTTCTGGACCCCGCCGCAACTCACCGCACCCGACGACGACGACCGCGTCAACACCTCGGCCGCATACGGATTCGCGTTCGACGTGTGCGCGGTGGAAGTCGACCACAACACCGGCCGCGTGCGCATCGACCGCTACGTCACCACGCACGACGCCGGCACACTGCTCAACCCGGCCTTGGCCGACGGGCAGATCCGCGGCGCATTCGCCCAAGGCCTGGGCGCGGCGCTGATGGAAGAGTTTCGCTACGGCGCCGACGGCAGTTTCCAGTCCGGCACCTTCGCAGACTACCTGGTGCCCACCACCTGCGAGGTGCCCGACCCGGTGATCCTGCACATGGAAACACCGAGCCCCTTCACGCCGTTGGGCGCGAAGGGACTGGGCGAAGGCAACAACATGAGCACGCCGGTGTGCATCGCCAATGCCGTGGCCGACGCGCTAGGCCGCGCCGACATCGTGCTACCGCTGACACCGTCACGCGTGATGGACCTGATCGGTATCGACGACCCCGCGCCGTCGCGCGGCAGTGCGGCTGCGGCAATGCCATCGACCGGCAAGGCCGTGGCTGCCGGCCAATCCGCTCCCGGCGGCAAGGGCGCCAAGGGGGGCAAGGCACTCTCGGCGCAGGGCGAGATCCTGCTGCCCGCCACGCCGGAGGCGGTGTTCGCCGTGCTGCTCGATCCGGTTGCGCTGGCGCGTGTGATTCCCGGCTGCAATGCGCTGGATTCGATCGGCCCCAACCGCTACCGCGCCGACGTGACGGTGGGCATCGGCATGATCAAGGCACGCTACGCGGCCGAGGTGGCGCTCAGCGAGATCGAGCCGCCGCGCCGGCTTCGCCTCGCGGGCTCGGGCCTGTCGAGCGTGGGCGCGGCCAAGGGCAGCGGCCTGGTGTCGCTGGAGCCCAGCAACGGCGGCACGCTGCTGCGCTATGACTACGAGGCCGAGGTCTCGGGCAAGGTCGCGGCAGTCGGCGGGCGCATGCTGGAAGGCGCGGCCAAGATCGTGCTCAAGCAGCTCTTCGAACAGCTCGGCCGGCAGGCCGGGGGCCAAGCCGCCGCGACGACACCGCCCTCCTGGTGGCGGCGCCTTTTGCAACTTTTCGGAGGCGCGCAATGAAGCCCGCGGCCTTCGACTACGTGCGCGCCGAAACGGCCGACGAGGCCGTGCAGCAATTGCGCTCGCTGGGCACCGATGCGCGCATCCTGGCCGGCGGCCAGTCGCTGATGGCGGTGCTCAACATGCGCCTCGCGCAACCGAGCGCGCTGATCGACATCTCGCGCACCGCCGACCTGACCTACGTGCGCGCCGAGCGCGGCATGCTCGCTGTGGGCGCGGCCGCGACGCAAGGCAGCGTCGAGTGGCGCAAGACACTCGCGCAGGAAGTGCCGCTGCTGGCGCAGGCCTTCCCGCTGATCTCGCATTTCCAGATCCGCAACCGCGGCACGGTCTGCGGGTCGGTCGCGCATGCCGACCCCAGCGCCGAGATTCCGCTGGTGCTGCTGGCGCTCGGCGGCGAGGTGGTGCTGCGCAACGCGTCGAAGCGCCGCACGCTGCCCGCGCCCGATTTCTTCCAGGGCATGTTGATGACGGCGCGCGCGCCCGACGAGCTGCTCGAAGAGGTGCGCTTTCCGCTCGCGGCCGCCGGCCAGCGCAGCGCATTCACGGAGTTCTCGGCCCGGCACGGCGACTTCGCCATCGTGTCGGTGGCTGCGGTGGCCGACGCAAGCGGCGTGCGCCTCGCGGTGGGCGGCGTGGCCGACCGGCCGCGCCTCGCGCAGTGGCCAGCCGCCCTGCGCGGCGCCGAGCTCGAAGGTGTCCTGAACGACTTCGCCTGGGAACTGGAAGCGCAGGAAGACGCGCACGCCAGCGCCACCTTCCGCCGTCACCTGGTTCGCCGCCTCGGCGCACAGGTGCTTCGCCAAGTCATGGAGAACCCGGCATGAAAACGATCGACCGCGACACCCTGCACACGGTGCGCCTGCACCTCAACGGCACCGCACGCAGTGCGCCCTGCACGCCGCGCATGCTGCTGTCGGACTTCCTGCGCGACGGCCTCGGCGCCACCGGCACGCACGTCGGCTGCGAGCACGGCGTGTGCGGCGCATGCACGGTGCAAATCGACGGCGTGGCGAGCCGTTCGTGCATGACCCTGGCGGTGCAGGCCGAAGGCCGTGACATCGCCACCGTCGAAGGCCTGTGCGACCCCGACGGCCCGATGTCGGACCTGCAGGAAGCCTTCAAGCGCCACCACGCGTTGCAGTGCGGCTTCTGCACCGCCGGCATCCTGATGTCCTGCGACGACTACCTGCGGCGCCGCCCCGACCCCAACGAGGCCGACGTGCGCGACATGCTCTCCGGCCACCTCTGTCGCTGCACCGGCTACACGCCCATCGTCCAGGCGGTGCTGGAAACAGCGGCGCTGCGCCGGGCGCATCCCCCGGCCGACGCCCTCACGGAAGACTGACATGCTCGACCTCGGAACAACTTTTCTTCAAAGCGTGGAGCGCAGCCCGCACGCGCTCGCCCTGGTGGACGACGGCGTGCGGCTGACCTACGTGCAGTGGCACGACCAGGTCGCGCGTGTCGCGGCCGGCCTTTCAGCGCTCGGCCTCGGCCGCGGCGACCGCCTGCTGTCCGTGCTGCAGAACCGCCACGAAGCGGCCACCCTGCACTGGGCCTGCCAGTTCCTTGGCGTGGTTGTGGTGCCGCTCAACTGGCGCGCCAAGCCTGAAGAGGTGGACTACTGCATCGCCGATGCGGACGTGAAGGCGGTGTTCTTCGAAGGCGCCAGCGCGGACGCCGTGCTGTACAGCAGCGGCGCGCGCACCCTGCTGCGCATTGCGGTGGGCCTGCCCGACAACGACGACGCAACCTCGACCTGGGCCGAACTGCTGAGCGCCGAGCCCACCGCACTCGAGTCCGCCGCCGACGCCGACGACGTGTCGCTGATGCTCTACACCTCCGGCACCACCGGCAAGCCCAAGGGCGTGCCGCGCCGGCACCGGCAAGAGCGCGCCGCCGCGCTGGCACACGTCGCACAAAACCTCTACCGCCGCGGCGAACGCACGCTCGGTGTGATGCCGCTCTATCACACGATGGGCGTGCGCTCGCTGCTGGCGATGGCGCTGGTCGACGGCACCTTCGTGTGCATGCCGCGCTTCGACACGCAGGGCGCGCTGGCGCTGATCGAACGCGAGCGCGTCACCTGCCTCTACCTGGTGCCGACGCTCTATCACGACCTGCTCACGCAGCGCCAGCGTAGCACCGGCGTCGAAGGGCCCGGCGCCGACATCGCATCGGTCACCAAGCTCGGCTTTGCCGGCGCGCCCATGCACGACGCGTTGCTGCAGCGCCTGTCGCGCGCCTTCGAGCCCGAGCTCTTCGTCAACCACTACGGCTCGTCGGAGGTCTACACCGTCTCGGTCGACCAGGACGCGATGAAGAAACCCGGCAGCGCCGGCCGCGCGGGACTCAACACGCGACTGCGCATCGTGCGGCTCGATGCGAGAAGCGCCGAAGAGCGCGTGGCACCGAACGAGGAAGGCCAGATCATCGCGGACCTGCGCGGCGACGAAGCCTTCGAGGGCTACTGGAAGCGCCCCGACGCCAATGCCAAGTCGCTGCGCAACGGCTGGTATTACACGGGCGACATCGGCTACTTCGACGACGACGGCGACCTCTACGTCACCGGCCGCGTCGACGACATGATCATCAGCGGCGGCGAGAACATCTCGCCGGTTGACATCGAGTCCGTGATCTCGCTGTGCCCCGGCGTCGGCGAGGTGGCGGTGGCCGGCCTGACCGACGAGCGTTGGGGCCAGCGCGTGGTGGCCTTTGTCACGCGCAGCAGCGGGCAGGACGCGCTCGACGCGCAGACGCTCGATGCCCACTGCCGCAGCTCGGACCTCCCCAACTTCAAGCGGCCGCGCGAGTACGTCTTCGTGGCCGAGATCCCAAAGTCGCCGGTCGGAAAGATCCTGCGCCGCAAGCTGGTGGCAGGGGAATACGACGCCCCAGGCACCCCCGACACCCCGACGAACTGAAGCATCGCCATAGCCTCACGGCAAGAACCGTCATGAACTCTCGCATCCCCTCTCCCGTCAACACCGGGCCCTTCACCGACTTGCGCCGCTGGCTCGCGCACCTGAGCGAGACCGGCCGTATGGCCGTGATCCGCGAAGGCGTGCCGCTCGAGCACACGCTGGCCGCCATCGCCAAGCGACTCGACGGCCAGCGGGCCGCGTACTTCCCGAAGCCCGGGGGCCACGAGGTGCCGGTGGTGTCAGGGTTCATGTCGCGCCGTGCCTGGATCGCCGAAGCCATGGGCGTGCCCGAGGCCGAACTGCTGCAGCGCTTTCGTGATGCGGCTGACCAGCCGCTGCCCTGGCGCGAAGTGCCGACGGACGAAGCACCGTGCCAGCAGGTAGTACACCGCGACCGCGACGTGCGCGATGTGCTGCCGGTGCCGACGCACAGCGAGCACGACAACGGCCCGTATATCACGGCCGGACTGGTCATCGCGCGCAACCCCTCGACCGGCATACAGAACGTGTCGATCAACCGCATCCAGGTGCATTCGAAGGAGCGCATGGCGATCCTCATGCTGCCGCGGCACCTTTGGGCTTTCTACAACGAGGCCGAAGCGCGCAACGAGGCGCTCGACGTGGCGGTGGTGATCGGCATCGACCCGCTCACGCTGCTGGCCTCCCAGGCCATCGCGCCGATCGATTCCGACGAACTTGAAATTGCCGGCGCGCTGCACGGCGCACCCCTGAAGGTGGTCAAGTGCCTGACGAGCGAAGTGCGGGTGCCGGCCGACAGCGAGATCGTGATCGAGGGCCGCATCCTGCCCGGCGTTCGCGAGGCCGAGGGCCCCTTCGGCGAGTTCCCGCGGTACTACAGCGCGCGTGAGCACCGCGAGGTGATCCAGGTCGAGGCCGTCACGCACCGGCGCAACCCGATCTACCACACCATCGTGCCGGCCGAGATGGAGCACCTGCTGCTGGGCTCGATCCCGCGCGAGGCCACGCTGCTCGCGCATCTGCAGCGCAGCTTTCCCAACGTGCTGGACGTGCACCTCGCCGTCGGCGGCGTCGGCCGCTACCACCTCTACATCAAGATCCGCAAGACGCACGAGGGCCAGCCCAAAAACGTGATCTGCGCGGCGTTCGGCGCGCACTACGACCTCAAGCAGGTGATCGTGGTCGACGACGACGTGCAGGTGCATGACCCGCTGCAGGTCGAATGGGCCGTCGCGACGCGCTTCCAGGCCGACCGCGACCTCGTCGTCATCGCCGGTGCGCAGGGTTCGGTGCTCGACCCGTCGACGACCGTGGGCCAGGACTTCACCGACGGCGCGCCGCCAGCGCATCTGCAGGGCCTGAGCGCCAAGATGGGACTGGACGCGACGCGGCCCGTGGTCTACCACGAGCACGTCTTCACCAAGGTGCGCGTGCCGGGGGAAGAGGACATCGACCTCCATGCGGCCATCGACAGCACCCGGCGCATCGACTTCCTCGCCGCTGCGACGCCCGGTGCAGCGCCATGACGAAGCGCCTCATCATCGCGATCACCGGCGCGAGCGGCACCGTCTACGGCGTGCGCCTGCTGCAGTTGCTGCGCGCCATGCCCGATTGGGAGACGCACCTGATGATGTCCGCCTCCGGCGCGCTCACCGCATCGCAGGAGTTCGACATGAAGCGCGCCGACATCGAGGCGCTCGCCGACGTCGTGCACAACGTCAAGGACATCGGCGCGGCCGTCTCCAGCGGGTCTTTTCGCACGGCCGGCATGGTGATCGCGCCCTGCTCGATGAAGACACTGGCCGGCGTGGCGCATGGAATCGCAGACAACCTCATCACCCGCGCCGCCGACGTGGTGTTGAAGGAGCGCCGACGGCTGGTGGTGATGGCGCGCGAGACGCCCCTGAACCTTTCGCACCTGCGCAACATGACGGCCGTCACCGAGATGGGCGGCATCGTCTTTCCGCCAGTGCCGGCCTTCTATGCAAGGCCGAACTCCATCGACGACCTCGTCGACCACACCGTGGGCCGCGTACTCGACCTGTTCGACATCGATCACAACGATCTCGTCAAGCGATGGGAAGGCCTGCAGCGGCCTGCCTACGCCGCCTGACCCAGCCATCCATTTCGTCACCGAGGAAAAATCATGACTTCGCTCACCCACCCCGCCCAGACCCTGCTCGACAAGCTCGACGGTTTTCGCGTCGAGATCGACCCGGCCCGCGAACGCGCCGACGTCGTGCTGCAGCGACCGCCCTACAACATCATCTCGATGCCGCAGCGCGACCAGCTGCGCCTGGTGTTCGAGTCACTTGACGAGAACCCCGCGGTGCGAGTGATCGTGCTGCGCGCCGAGGGCGAGCACTTCTCCAGCGGCGGCGACATCAAGGGCTTCCTCGAGGCCTCGCCCGAGCATGTGTCGAAGCTGGCCTGGAACATCGCCGCGGCCGCACGCTGCAGCAAGCCGGTGATCGCGGCCAACCGCGGCTACTGCTTCGGCGTCGGCTTCGAGATTTCGCTGGCCTGCGACTTCCGCATCGTCTCAGAGACTACGCGCTATGCGCTGCCCGAGCAGAAGCTGGGCCAGATCCCCGGCTCCGGCGGATCGGCGCGGCTGCAGAAGATGGTCGGCATCACGCGCACCAAGGACATCGTGATGCGCTCGCGCCGCATCACGGGCAAGCAGGCCTACGAATGGGGCGTGGCCACCGAGTGCGTGCCCGACGCCGAGCTGGAAGCCGCCACCGACCGCCTGGTGGACGAACTGCGCGGCTTCTCGCCGCTCGCGCAGCGCACCGCCAAGAAGCTGTTGAACGACACCGACGACGCGACCCTGACAGTGGCGATCGAACTGGAGGGCCACAGCTACAGCCGCCTGCGCAGTTCGGACGATTTCCGCGAAGGCGTCGAAGCTTTCCATGGCAAACGCGATCCGAAGTTCCGCGGCAGCTGAGCCTGTGGCGCACAGCATCTCGGCGGCCGCGGTCGCCTCGGACGCGGCTTCGTCGGCGGGGCGGTTCGACTACGTGATCGTCGGCGGCGGATCGGCGGGCTGCGTGCTCGCGAATCGGCTTTCGGCCGATCCCGCGGTGCGCGTCGCCCTCATCGAAGCCGGGCCGGATACGCCGCCCGGCGCCGTGCCCGAGGCGATCCTCGACAGCTATCCAATGCCGGTGTTCCACGGCGACAAATGGATCTGGCCGGCGCTGCGCGCGCGTGCGACCGCCGACGCCGCACCGCGCGTCTACGAGCAGGGCCGCGTGATGGGCGGCAGCTCCAGCATCAACGTGCAGTCGGCCAATCGCGGCCTGCCGCGCGACTACGACGACTGGGCCGCGTCCGGCGCGCATGGCTGGGCATGGGACGACGTGCTGCCGTACTTCCGCAAGCTTGAGCGTGACCTGAACTTTCCGGGCGGTGTGTTGCATGGTGCCGACGGCCCGATCCCGATCCGGCGCATCTTGCCGCAGGACTGGCCAGCATTCGGCCGCGCGTTTGCAAAAGGCATGAGCGCCACCGGCCTGCCTGTGCTGCAAGACCAGAACGCGGAATTCGGTGACGGTTACTTCGCCAGTGCGTTTTCCAACGAGGACGACCGCCGCGCCACCACCGCCACCGCCTACCTCGACACGGCCACGCGCCGGCGCCCCAACCTGTCCATCCATGCGGGCCTGCAGGTGGAGCGGCTGGCGTTCGAAGGCGTGCGCGCGTGCGGCGTCGTCGCGATGGACCGCACGAACGGCGCACGCCTGAAGTTCGACGCGGGAGAAGTGGTGCTGAGCGCCGGGGCCCTGCAGTCGCCGGCGCTGCTGCTGCGCGCCGGCATCGGCGATGCGGAGTCGCTGGCCTGGCTCGGCATCGGCTGCATTCGCCATCTGCGCGGGGTCGGCCGCAACCTGCAGGACCACCCTGCGCTGACCTTCTGCCATTTCCTGGAAGCGCCCATGCGCATGCCGCTCGCGCGGCGCAGGGCCAGCATGGTGGCAGCGCGGCTTTCGTCCGGGGTCGATCCAGCCGAACCGTCGGACCTTTACCTGTCGAGCGCAACGCGCGCGGCATGGCACGCGCTCGGCAACCGCCTGGGGCTGTTCTTCCTGTGGTGCAACCGGCCGCATTCGCGCGGACGCCTGCAGTTGCAATCGCCGGACCCGTTCGCCGCCCCGCTGGCCGACCTGAACCTGCTGGAAGATCCGCGGGACATGGAGCGCCTGGCCGTTGGCGTGCGGCTGCTGGCGCAAATCGTTGCGGCCTCCGGCCTCGGTGACAGCGCAGATGGTGCGGCGCGCGACTTCTTTCCGGCCGCGTTCTCGGCGCGAGTGAAGGCGCTGAGCCGGGTCGGCCGCGCCAACGCGTGGGCCACGTCTCTGCTCGGCATGTTCCTCGACATTCCCGCGCCGCTGCGTCGTGCATTGGTCGAGCGCTTCTTCACCAAGGGCCTGAGCGTGCAGGCATTGCTGGCCGATGAAGCCGCCCTGCACGGCTTCATCCGCGAGAACGTGTTCGGCGTATGGCACGCCAGCGGCACCTGTCGGATGGGACCGGCCGGGGACGCACAGGCCGTGACTGACAACGCCGGCCGCGTCCATGGCACGGCCGGGCTTCGCGTGGTCGATGCATCCCTGATGCCGCGTCTACCGTCGGCCAACACCAACATTCCCACCATCATGCTCGCCGAAAAGATTGCGGACGCGATGACCCACAGGCATTAGACCTATTCAACGCAACTCACGGAGACAAACTATGACCGAAGCCATCCTGACCGCCACCGGTGCGCCGGCGAAACCCAGCAATCGCCAAGTGCTCACCGCCGTCGTCGCATCGTGCCTGGGCTGGGCATTGGATCTGTTCGACCTGTTCATGCTGCTGTACGTTGCCCCTGTGATCGGCAGGCTTTTCTTTCCGTCCGACCACGCCATGCTGTCGCTCGCGGCGGTCTATGCGTCATTTGCCGTCACGCTGTTGATGCGGCCATTGGGCTCGGCGCTGTTCGGTTCCTACGCCGATCGCAAGGGCCGCAAGGGCGCCATGATCATCGCGGTGGTGGGCGTCGGCGTTGCCACGGCCGCCTTCGGCCTGCTGCCCACAGTGGCCCAGGCCGGCGTCCTCGCTCCCATCCTTTTCCTGATCCTTCGATTGGTGCAGGGCGTGTTCGTCGGGGGCGTGGTCGCGTCGACGCACACCATCGGCACCGAGTCGGTGGCGCTCAAGTATCGCGGTGCAGTGTCGGGCCTGATCGGCGGCGGCGGTGCCGGCCTCGGCGCGCTGATGGCGTCGCTGACCTACCTGGCGATGTCCGCGATCTTTCCGGGCGAGAGCTTCGACGTGTGGGGTTGGCGTTGCATGTTCTTCACCGGCATCATCAGCTCGGTGCTCGGCCTGTTCATCTTCAACAGCCTGGAAGAGTCACCGCTGTGGAAGCAACTCGCCGCCGACAAGGCCGCGCGCGCCGCCGAGGCACGCCGCAATGCACCCGTGGAGATCGCGACGTCTCCGCTGCGCACGATCTTCTCGCCCCCCTACCGCAACATCTTGCTGGTGAACTTGCTGATCACGGTCGGCGGCGGCAGCGCCTACTACCTGACCTCGGGGTACCTCCCGACGTTCCTGAAGGTCGTGACCAAGGCGCCGAACAACTCGGCCGCCGCAATCCTCATGCTGGGCAGCCTCGCGGTGGTGATCGTATCCATCGCGGTGGGCCATCTGAGCAGCCTGATCGGCCGCAAACGCACCTTCCTGCTGGTCGGCGTCATCCAGCTGATCGCCATGCCCGCGCTGTACTTGATGCTGCCCCATGCGCCAACCCTCACGATGACCGGCGTCTACGTCGTGCTCCTGAGTGCGCTGGGCTGCATGGGCTTCGCGCCGATCCTGATCTTCCTGAACGAACGCTTTCCGACGTCAGTGCGCGCGACCGGCACCGGCCTGTCCTGGAACATCGGCTTTGCGCTCGGCGGAATGATGCCGACCGCGGTCTCGCTGGTAGCGCAATCACCCGCCGAGCTGCCGGTCACGCTTGCTGCATTCGTGGCCTTCATCTCGGCCGTGTTCCTCATCGGCGCGGCGATCGTGCCGGAAACCACGAGCCGCCTGTCCGAAATCCGCCCGCAGGGCGCAGCCTGACAGCGCCCACCGTCACACATTCCTTAGGAACTCTCTGAATGAATCGCGAACAAGACATTGAACGCCGCTCGCATGCGTACCGCAAGGAATACCGGGAGGCCACGCCTGCCTGGTATCGGGGCGAATTGCATCTGGGCTTTACGCTGGTTTTCACCGTGGGCGTGATCGTCTGGTGCGCCAGCCAGATTGCCGGCGCGACCTGGCAGCAATGGGTGGGGGTCGTGCTGCCGATGTTGGTCTTCGGGAACTGGGCTGAATGGGCCGGCCATCGCTTCCTGCTGCACAACCCGAAGAGCTGGATCAAGCCGGCGTACCGGCGCCATGTCGCGACGCATCACCAGTTCTTCTCGCACAAGACGCTCGACTACCACGGCCATCAGGACTGGCGTGCCCTGCTGTTTCCGCCGTTCGCGCCAATATTGTTTGTGCTGGCCGCACTGCCCATCGCGCTGCTGCTCGGCACGGCCTGGACGCCGAATGCCGGCTACATCGCGATGCTCACGATGGCCGCCTATTTCCTGATGTATGAGGGATTGCACACGCTGTCGCACATCGAGCATCCGTTGCTCGACAAGCTGCCCCTCGTCAACACCGTTCGCCGCATGCACGTGCTGCACCACAACCCCGACTTCATGCACACGCGAAACTTCAATCTCACGTTTCCTTTGTGCGACGCGCTGTTCGGCACCAGCGACTTGAACAAGGGCGTTCTGGGCACGCTGTTCAACGGCATGTCGGATGCGGCACGCCGGCCCGAGGACCAGGCAAAGGTCGATGCGCAACGCCAGCAGCGCGCGCCGAAGACCACCGAAGACTTCGCGGAGCAGCCTTCTTCGGTTCGGGTGGATTCGCCCTCGCTGTCGTCACGCAACGGCTGATCGCTCGATGAGCCGGCGTGCCGAGCCTGGTCCGTCGTACGACTCACTGGTCGCCTACGCCTTCGAGACTTACGGCCGTGCGGGCGTGGCGGGTTCGTGCGTCCTGCTGCAGGACAGGCTCGGGGTGGATGTGGTCGTGCTCCTGTACGCGATGTATCTGGCACGCCGTTGCCATGTCATCCTTGATGACGAGGCACTGCAGGCGTCGGACGCTCGCGTGGTGAATTGGCGCCGGGAAGTGATCGCGCCACTGCGCTCGCTCCGACGCCGGATCGGGAGCGTCCCAGGGGTCTCGCAAACCGTGTTGTCGCCGACCCGGCAGCGCATCAAGGAGGCCGAGCTCAGCGCCGAAGTGGCCGCATTCGCGCTTCTTTTCCGGGAGGAGGATGGCGACCTGGGACAAGGTGACCGTGCCACGGCCGCACCACTGGTTTCGCGCGTTGCACGTTTTTATGGGTCGCAAAGCGGCAATGTGATGACGCTCCGCGATGCCAACGTCAAGGAGGCGATCACGCGCTTGACTGCCGAGCTGAGGGCCTGAACCCAATCAGGGCCGGGAGAACCACGGCGGGCCGACTCAGAGCCCACGTTGAGGAGCGCTGGTTCCGCCGGTCAGGATCATTCATCGCCCAGACCCTTGCTGCGTCGTGAAAACACTGCCCGCGCGGCGCGCAGGCCTATGATGGGCCTGTGAAGGACCTTCGATATTTCGACCCTCACCGGCGCGCGACGTGGCTGGAGCTGTTCTTTGACCTGATCTTCGTTGTCGCCCTGCGCGACGCCGGCGAGATCCTGAGCGAAGCGCATGGAGGCCACATCGGGGCGCAGCAGTTCCTGCACTTCGTGCTGGTGTTCCTGCCGCTGTGGTGGATCTGGGTGGGCCACACGATCTACGCCAATCGCTTCGACACCGACAGCCGCCAGCACCGGCTGTCCACCCTGCTGATCATGTTCCTGCTGATCGTGATCTCGGCGCAGATCTCGGCCGGCGCCCAGGCACACTACGCGCTGGCCGTAGCCTGCTACTGCGGGGCGCGGCTGATCATCGCGGTGATGTACTTCGTCTCCAGGAGCAAGCACCACGACCGGGGTGGCTTCGCGTCGACGGTGGGCGCCGTGTTCGCCGTCGGCGCCGCGATCAGCCTTTCCTCGGTCCTGTTGGAGCCACCGTGGAGCTACCTGGTCTTCTATGCCGGGATCGTGTTCGACATGGCGGCGCTGGTGCTGCTCAGCCGGAGACTGCACGTCGTGCCGGCACACGCGGCACACCTGGTCGAACGAGTCGGCCTGCTGACCATCATCATGCTGGGCGAATCGGTGATCAGCATCTCCGCGGCGCTGGCGGACATCGCCTGGAACCGATCCAACGCCATCGCCGCAGTCAGCGGATTCGTCATGGTGTCGGCCATTTGGTGGATCTACTACGACAGCTTCCACCTGCTGGAACAGCGCAAGTTGGCGACCGGGCACTCGATCCTCTATTCGCACTTCTTCCTGTTCATCGGCCTGGCGCTCCTGGCCTCACTGATCCGGCATGCGATCCTGGACGACCTCGACCCGGGCGACTTCCGTCAGCTGGCCGCGGTCGGTACGGTGCTGTTCTTCCTGGGCAAGCAGTACGGCTACTACATGGAGGTGCCCGAGCTGCGGCCTTACCTGCTGACCAACACCGCGGCCGTGTTCGCCCTGACGGCACTCGTGCTGATGTTGCCGCTCGGGCTCGGCGCCATGCTGGTGGGCATCACGGCGACCATGATCTGCTACGTGCTGCTCAACCTGCGCTACCGCCACCTGGTGCGCGCCAGGCAGGAGGCGGCCTGAGCCGCTGCTGCGCAGCTTGAAGGAGGAGAAGCAGACTTGGGCTGACCGTATTTGTGCTGATTTCGTACAGGTGCACAGCATTGCTGCAGCGGGCCCTCAAGCGTCCTGAGTCCCGGCGAAGCGTAGCCGAAGGCCGTGGGGAACTTGTTTTGGAACCGCAAGCAGTCATTCATCGCGGGCGACAAGGCACGCTTCGATCTGCTTGTCGCCCATGATGGACTTGCCGGTAGCACGGCTCATCGTTGTACGAATCCGACCCGCGAGGTCCATGGTCATGGCCGAGCGAGAAGCGCGGCAGGGCCGGTTCTCGCTAGGGGCGCAGCTGAACGGGGGCCTCCCTTTGCGAACTATGGTCACCGGCATCGCAGGTCGTGCGCCAAAATCGTCTGGCGCCTTCTGCACATGGAGCAACCCGGTTGGGTGACTCCCGCTTCAGGTGCAGTCATGAAGCTATACGAACGCTGTGCGAACGAAATTGCCGAACTGATCCGCACCCGCATGCTGCGGCCCGGCGACCGCCTGCCGTCGGTGCGAGCCGCGATCGCCGCGCGCGGCCTCAGCCGCAGCACTGTCTTCGAGGCTTACTGCCTGCTCGAAACGCGCGGCCTGATTGAGGCGCGCCCCCGCTCCGGCTATTACGTGAAGACAGGCCTCGCGCACACTAAGCTGCAGGCGCCGGCGGATTCGAGGTCCGATGGAAGAGCCAGGAACGTGGACATCGGCCAGCTCGTCTTCGAACTGCTCGGTCCGATGGCGCGCCACGAATTCGCTCCGCTTGGCTCGGCCTTCATCAGCCCGTCGCTGTGCCCGCTCACGCGATTGGCGCGGCACCTCTGGACCGAGATGCGCGACCTCGATCCTTGGCGCCTGATCGAGGACCTGGCGACCGGCAATGAGGCGCTGCGCCGCCAAATCGGGCTGCGGTACGCCACGAACGGCATCGCCGTCGAGTCCACCGAGGTGGTGCTGACCAATGGCGGTTTGGAAGGAATGAACCTGAGCCTGCAGGCGGTCACGCAGCCCGGGGACGTGGTCGTGGTGGAGTCGCCCACCTTCTATGCGGCGTTGCAGTCGATTGAGCGCCTGCATCTGCGCTCGCTTGAAGTTGCGACCTCGCCGTCCCTGGGAATCGACATCGACGCGCTGGCCGCGGTGCTGGAACGCCAGCGCGTCGCGGCCTGCTGGCTCATGACCAGCTTCCAGAACCCCCTTGGCAGTTCGATGCCCGAGGATCGCAAGAAGGCGCTGGTCGCTCTCCTCGCGAAGCATGCGATTCCACTGATCGAGGACGACGCCTATGCCGAGCTCTTTTTCGGCGCGAAGAGGCCGCTGCCGGCCAAGGCCTTCGACACCGAAGGTCTGGTAATGAACTGCGGCTCCTTCTCGAAGTGTCTGGCGCCCGGCTACCGCGTCGGCTGGGTGGCAGGCGGACGCTTTGCAGCGAAGATCGAGCAGATGCGTCTTATGTACACGCTCTCGCCGGCCATCCCTGCGCAGGCCGCCATTGCAGCGTACCTTGACCAGGGCGGCTACGACCGGCACCTGCGGCGCATGCGCAAGGCGCTCGCTGGCTATCTGGCCGTGGCCGTTGAGACCGTGGAGATGTACTTCCCCGCCGGCACGCGCATGGCGGTGCCGGAAGGCGGCTATTTCTTATGGGTCGAATTGCCCAAGGCCGTCGACGCGATCGAACTGCACACGCTCGCGAGAGAACGCGGCATCAGCCTGTCGCCGGGGCCGCTGTTTTCCGCCGCCCGGCGCTTTGGAAACTGCGTGCGGCTGAACTACGGCCATGGCGGTGACCCGCGCTTTGTGCCCGCACTGAAGACCGTCGGCGAACTCGCGACGCAGTGCGCGGCGAGTCGTCACGCGCTGGCCAGCGCACGGCAATAGGGCAGACACTTTCCTCTCCGACTGGCGCCATCCGGCGTAGGCAGCCTGCCCAATCTTTGCGGCTCGGAAACTTGTCTGCCCGTGGGGCTTTGCCTTCAATAGGTTCGAAGCTTCGTCGTCTCGACCGATCGTGGACAGCACGGCGCGATGCCGGTGTCAACGCTCGTGTGCGGCGACATTCTTGCGGGCAGTGGGTGAACGTTGTCAGCTCTTCAGCTTGGTTGAGGTCGATCGACCTCAGCGATCTGGCCCGTTCAATTGCGGCCGATCTGAACCTGTTCTGTTGATCCTTGCCAGCCGAGAATATGCCCAGGTTCGAACCCGCTTCCTTTGAGGTCCGAGATTGAGAAGTTCCTTGAAGAAGACGGCTCAAACACCGCCATTCGACAGCTGCGTCAATGCCCCGCCCTCGACCCGCAGCGCGAAAGCGCGCGGAAACCCTCAAGACCCCGAGCTCCGACAGCACCACGCCTGCGCTCTGGTCGCCTGCGACCGACTGTTCCCTCTCGGGGCTTGTTCATTGAAGCCCTGGTCATTCGCCCGTTCAGATTGCTCTCTTCACCAGAAAGATGGAGATTCCCAGATGTATGCAACGCCATTGATGAAGATCGAGGCGCTTCGCTCGACAGCAAACGCTCGACGCCGCGCAGACGGATATCCTCAACTTGCCAATCTGCCACTGCAACCGAGCCTGAAGAGGATGTCATGAGCAGTGTTCCGGTAACACTCCACCCAGGCGAATTGCTCGCCCGGGCGATCGACGTGATCGAAGTGGCGTCGCACCATATTTTCAGTGAACAGGCACCGGTGAGCTTTCGATCTCCGACGGACCTGATGGCGCTGAGCCCGGACGAACAGGATCAGATCCGACGTACCGAAGACTTGAGCTTCCAGTCCCGTCCGGCGATCTCCGCGGTCAATTTCTGCCTGCGCTCTGCGATCTCCTTGCTTGCCGTGGCGCATTCCCTGACCGAACCATCGCACGAAATGTCGCCGTGCGATCGGGAGCGGGCCTGGAAGCAACTCGCCGTCCACACCAAGCTTGCGGGCCGCGCGGCCTATCGGGCCTCGCTCATTCTTTGCGACCCGAGTGCCGGTACCGTGCGAGGCGAATCCATCATCACCCCGCCGCCGAACGCCATTCAGGCCAGCCTGCCCTTGGAGCCAGGCAGCGGCACAGGAGAAAAGGTCCGCATCCTCGTGGTCGACGATGACAGCGTCATTGCGCTGCTGCTGCAGCGAACGCTGGCCCGGCTTGGTTACGAAGTGGCCGGTGTCGCCTCGACGCGCGACCAAGCCGTAGAGATGGCGCAACGCACGCAGCCCGACCTCGTGCTCATGGACATCAATCTTGGCCCCGGAGGCGATGGAATCCAGGCCGCCGAAGCCATCGTGCATCAGCGGCGCACGCCTGTAATCTTCCTGACCGCCTATTCCGAGGACCCAGTCCTGGGACGCGCTCGCGGAAGCGGCGCATATGGCTACTTGCTGAAGCCTTTTTCCGAGCGCGGCCTGCACGTGACCATTCAGATGGCACTCGAGCGCTACCGCAGCGAAAGCCTCCTGGCGGACAGCGAAAGGCGTCTGAAGCATGCCCTCGATGCCATCCGCGAGCCCATGGCCCCGGAGGGGCCCCATACGCAGGCACTGGCCTGATGGACTCGGCATCGGCGTGCGCGGCACAGCCAGTGCCGAACCCCGTGGCACTTACAGGCCAGATGTTGGCATCCGACCCGCAGTTCGCAACGCTGCTCACCGACGTGATCAACGCACTTCCGGCGAACGTCGTAGTCCTCGACCGGGAAGCGAACATCGTGTCGGCTAACCACCGCTGGCGCGAATTCGCGCGCAGCGAAGGGCTGGCGAGCGGGTCTGACGGGATCGGCCTCAACTACCTGGAAGTCTGTGATCAGGCGGTGGGTGACGATGCCAATTCCGCGCACGAGGCCGCGGCGGGCGTGCGCTCCGTGCTCAGCGGTAACGCCCGGAACTTTGCGCTCGATTATCCGTGCCATTCTCCCACCGAGCGGCGCTGGTTCCAGATGACGGTGGCTGCGCTCGGCACAGGCGGGCCGCACGGTGTCGATGGCGTGATCATCATGCACAGCGACATCAGCAAATTTATGCGCGCGGACGAGGTGCTGGCCGAGACCAAGGAGCGCTTGCGCTTCCTCTACGACCTCACCGAGGCGACACGCGGGCTGACCGACCCGACGCAGATCATGGCCACGACCTGCCGGATGCTTGGCAAACAGCTGCGTGCACACTGCGCGTACGCAGAAATGCACGAAGACGGCGACCGCTTCGACATCGTTCATGACCACGTGGCAAGCTGTGCGGGCGCGCAAGCCAACCACCTCCTGTCAAGCTTCGGCGTACAAACGGCTGCCGAATTGCATGGCGCCCGTTCGCTGGTGCTTCGCAACACCGCCCTCGAACTGCCATCGGCCGAGGGTAGGGAGATGTTTGCCTCGATGGGCATCGAGGCGATCATCTGCTGCCCGCTGACCAAGCAGGGCCGCTTGCTGGCAATGATCGCCGCCCATCAGGCGTGGCCCCGAGACTGGACCACGGGCGAGATCCTCACTTTGCAGGAAGCCGCCGAGCGCTCATGGGCCGCCGTCGACAGACTCAGCGCCGAGCAGCGGCTGCGAGAGAGCGAATCGCTGCTGCGCATCGCAGGCCATACGGCCCACCTCGGAGGCTGGGCGGTGGAACTGCCCAGCGGGCGGGTCGCCTGGTCCGATGGCGTCTGCGAGATCCTGGAGGTGCCCGCCAACACCGTGCCCAGCCTTGAAGAGGCCTTTGCGCGGTGGGCACCGCAGTCGGTCGGGGTGATCAAGGCGGCGTTCGACGCCTGCGCGCAGGACGGCGTGCCGTTCGACGTCGAACTCGAAATGCGCACGGCCGCCGGACGCGCCATCTGGGCGCGTTGCACCGGAGAAGCGCAACGCAACCTTGCCGGCCGGACCACGCGCGTGCACGGCGCGCTGCAGGACGTCACGCTGCAGAAGCGCGCCGAATCGGAACGCGCGCGCTTGGCGGCGATCCTTGAGTCGACCACCGACTTGGTCAGCATCAGCGGCGCCGACGGGCGTCTGCTGTATCTCAACTTGGCCGGCCGCAAGGCGCTCGAGGTGGAACCGTCGGAAAACCTGGCCGATATCTCCGCCTGGGACTTCGTGTCGCGTCCCGGCGGCGAGCTTGCTGAGGGCGTGCTCACCGCCATGCGCGAGGGCACCTGGAGCGGCGAGACCGTCCTGACGACCCGCAACGGCAAGGAGATCCCCGTGTCGCAGGTCCTCATCGCACATAAGGGGGGCGATGGCCAAGTCACCTCGGTGTCTGGGGTCATGCGCGACATCAGCGAGCGCAAGAGGACCGAACTCGAGATCGCGAGCAGCCACCAGGAGCTGCAGCGCCAGCGCATGGAGTTGCGCATCCTATTCGACCTGATGCCCGCGATGATCTGGTTCAAGGACACGCAGGACGTCATCGTGCGCCTAAACCGTCGCGCCGCAGAGGCCGTCGGCCAGACCGTAGACGCGATCGAAGGCCGCCCCGCGGAGGAGATTTATCGCGACGCCGCGCTGATGCGCGCCGACGACCTCGAGGTGATCCGCTCCGGCCAGCCCAAGCTCGGTGTGCTCATGAAAAGCCACAGGCCCGATGGCGAAGTCATCTGGGTCCAGACCGACAAGGTCCCATACAGCAACACAGCCAAAGAGGTCATCGGCATTGTGGTGATGTCCCAGGACATCACCGAACGCAAGCGAGACCAGGACCGGCTCAGCGAAATGAACCTGGAGCTGGAGGCGCGCGTGCGCTCGCGAACCGCGGAGCTCGAACTGGCGCGCGACGGTGCCGAACAGGCCAGCCGCGCCAAGTCTGCCTTCCTCGCCGCCATGAGCCATGAAATACGCACGCCGATGAACGGGGTCATCGGAATGATCGACCTGCTTCACCGCAGCAGCCTGATGGGCGAACAGATCGAGATTGTGGACCTGATCCGCGACTCCGGCTTCTCGCTGCTGGGCATCATCGAGAACATCCTCGACTTCTCCAAGATCGAGGCTGGCAAGCTGACGCTGGAGGCGCAGCCACTGCCTTTAGGCGACTTGGTGGAGAACGTCTGCGCCATGCTCGACCACAAGGCGACCAAGGGCGGCGTTCACCTCACGGTGCATATCGATCCAGACATTCCCTCCCAGCTCGTGGGCGACGAAACGCGGTTGCGGCAGGTGCTTGTCAATCTGGTCGAAAACGCGATCAAGTTCACCAGCGGCCGCGCCGGCGCGGGGCAGGTATCGGTGCGCGCCGTGCTCGTGGCGAAAGAGAAGGACGGGGTAACGGTCGACCTCGTCGTGACCGACAACGGCATCGGCATGGACGAAGCGACCGTTGCCCAGCTGTTCACGCCATTCTCGCAGGCCGATGTCTCGACCACGCGCCGCTTCGGCGGCACTGGGCTGGGCCTGGCCATCTCCAGCATGCTGGTGGAGTCGATGGGCGGGAAGATCTCGGTCGCCAGCTCGCTGGGCCTGGGATCCCGCTTTACGGCGCGGCTTAGATTGCCCACGCCAGCGAACGAGCCACTAGAGACCGACGACTTCTGGTCGGTGGCAAGGGGCCTGCGCTGCCGCATCGTCGGCCAGGTGCAACCGCTCGCATGCGACATCGTCGACACCCTTCGCCATGCGGGCGCGGTGGTCGACTCCTTTCCTGACCTGGACAGCCTCGCAGGGGCTGAGTGGGCACCCGGCGAGCAGTTGCTATTGATCCTGCCCGACCAGCCGGCAGACGATCCGGCCCTGCTGCGTGCACTGGTGCCGCCGCATCACAACAGCAAGGTCCGCTTTATGGTGTTCGGTTGGGGTGAACGCCGTCGACCGCGCATCGAAGCGGCCGACCTGCTGCGCATCGACGCCAGTGCCCTACCGCGTCGCACCCTGTTCAAGGCGCTCGGCCTGGCCTGCGGCCGACTGCGGGCAAGCCCCCAGGCCGACGAGCCGCCCCCCCCCAAGACACCTCCTCACTCGGGCGCAGGCGAGCCATCGGCATCGACCACAAGCCGCGTGCTGATCGCCGAAGACAACGACACCAACCGCAAGGTGATCCTGCGGCAACTGGCATTGATCGGCTTCTCCGCAGACATAGCTGCCGATGGGCGGCAGGCCCTTGCGCTTTGGCGCAGCGGCTCCTATTCGCTCGTGCTCACCGACCTGCACATGCCCGTGATGGACGGCTATGCGCTCACTGCAGCAATCCGCCGCGAAGAACCTGCCGGTGGCCACACTCCGATCATCGCGCTGACCGCCAACGCCGTGGGCGACGAGGAACTGCGCTGCCTCTCGGCCGGCATGGACGCCTACTTGAGCAAGCCGGTGCGTCTGGAGGATCTCAAGGCAGCCCTCGATGCGGCAATCGCCCTCCCCGCCCTCGAAGCACCGGCGGACTTGCGCGTCCTCACGGACTTGATCGGCGACGACCCGCTCGGCGTGGCAGAGGTGCTCGGCGCCTTTCGTGCGTCCGGCGCGCAGGCCCGCGAAGCCATGTGGCGCGGATGGCAAAACGATGACCTGCGCTCGGTCGCCGACAGTGCCCACAAATTGAAGTCTTCCGCGCGCGCCATCGGTGCGATGCGCCTGGGCAAGGTGTGCTCGGAGCTCGAGCAGCAAGCGCAGACGGAGCATCCGGTCGGCCTCGACACGCTGATGAAGCGCTTCGACCACGAGATGAACCTCCTTCAACACTTCCTCGATGCCCGCCAGGCCGATGCCGGAAGATAGCCCACCAGTGCTCTCGCCGCCTGCGATGGTTCTCGCCGTCGACGATGACGATTTCATGCGAGACCTGCTGCAGCGCACGTTCACGACCGCCAAGCTCGGTTTCAAGACCTTCGTCTCGGCACAGGACCTGCTTGCACATGCCGACCTGCAGTCGCCGGCCGTGCTGCTTCTCGATGTTCGCATGCCCGAGGTGTCGGGATTGAAACTGCAGACCTTGCTGCGCGAGCGCGGCGTGCTGCTGCCGATCATGTTTCTCGCAGGAAGTTCGGACATCGCAATGGCGGTGACGGCGATGCGCAACGGCGCCGTCGACTTCGTCGAGAAGCCCTTCGACGCAGCGGATCTTGTGGCGCGCTTGCGTCGCGCATTCGCTGTCCATGTATCCACTCCCGCGCGGCCGGGAAGATCCGCCACCTCGGCGCACGCGGGGCGGCTGGCGGCGCTGACGGCGCGCGAGCACGAGGTGTACGACCGGATGGTGCTCGGCATGACCAGCAAGGAGATTGCCGAGGAATTGGGCGGGAGCTTCCGCACCATCGAGATTCATCGAAGCCGTGTGTTGGTGAAGATGGGTGCATCCAACGTAGCAAACCTGGTCCGTCGGAGCTTGATTGCCGTCGAAGGCCAATGAGGCCGCGCGCGCCAGCCTTAGGCGCCTCTGGGCTATCTCGCTGCATGACGCAACACCTGCGGGCGCCGCTTCATTGGTTCGACTGTCTGGCCGCTAGAAGCCGAGCCAGCCCGTCCTATTTTTTCCATCAGCCAACGGTTCGATGAGCGGGCGTCGACCTTCCCGGTGAGGGTTTGCTCCACCCGCATGGGAGGTGCCCACCCCTGCGGGATGTCCACTTTGGTTCGCTCACCCACGAAGCTCAGGAACAGGTTCTCAGCTCATGCACGCTTTGAGTCGGCGCACGGGCAACAGCGTTCGGGAAGTCGTCGAGCAACCCATCAATAGGCTCGGGTTGATGGACAAGAAAGCCTTGCGCATAGTCGACGCCCATCCGCTTGAGCTGCGACATCACCGCCGGACTTTCCACGAACTCTGCAATCGTCTTCATTCCTACGACCTTAGCGACGTCAACGAAACAGCGCACAGCCGCTTCATTGAGCGCATCAGTGAGCATTTCGCGCACGAACTGACCATCGATCTTGAGAAAATCTACCGACAACTTCTTCAAGAATCCAAACGAGGCCGTGCCAGAGCCGAAGTCATCGAGCGCGACTCGGACACCCCGACTTCGAAGCGCGACGATGAAGGCCGCGGCTTGCACAAGGTTCGAAACGCCCGAGGTTTCCGTGATCTCGAGACACAACTTCGAGCAAAGGGCCGAACCGGCCTCGTCGAGCTTCCCGCATGCCCAGACGTGAAAAGCGGGATCTCCTACCGAGTGGCCGGACAGATTGACGCTGAGCATGTCGATGCGCGCCTGGTTGGAGGCGCTGCGCAGCCAATGGAGTGTTCGAAGCAGCACCCAACGGTCAATTCGCGACGAGAGGTTGTAGCGCTCTGCCGCAGGAAGAAATGCGCCAGGCGGCACCAATGCACCATCGCGTGCGACCATTCTCAAGAGAACCTCTGCATGCACTGCGTTCGCAGGGCGGTTGAGGGGTACGATGCGTTGCGCGAACAGTTGGAATCTGTTCTCGTCCAGCGCTTGTTCAATCTGCATGGCCCACCTGAGCCCTTCTTCCCGCGCTTGCACCGCCAGGTCCGTTTCCCCCCAGAGGTGCACCCGGTTGCGCCCTGCCTCCTTGGCAGCGAAGCAGGCGGCGTCGGCGGCTTGTAACAGCACGGCCTCCGATCGCCAGTGGTCATCGATTCTCACCACGCCGATGCTCGCACCGACTCGAAACTTCAGTTCGCCATGAGCGAACCTGAAATCTTCCATGTGATCGCAGATTTCCTGCGCCAGGCGCCTTGCGTCATCGAGGGCGCAGTCTACGAGGATGACTGCAAATTCGTCGCCACCCAGCCTTGACACCGTGTCACCGCCTCGGACCGTCGCGGTGAGCAGTCTTGCGAACTGCTTCAGGAGCCGATCGCCCGCAGCATGGCCGCACGCATCATTGAGCCGCTTGAACTGGTCAAGATCGATGTACATCAAGGCGTGCCGAACTCGCGTGGTGCGGGTCGTATGGAGCGCGCGCCCCAACTGCGTATCGAATTCAGACCGGTTGGCGAGTCCGGTCAGCATGTCATGCGTGGCCCGATAGGCAATCTGCGCATACGAACGGCGCTGTTCGGTGACGTCGCGAAAGACACATACTTCGCCCAACACACTGCCGTCTTCTTTGAGGATGGGAGTCACGGACTTTTCGATTCCGTACCTCCGTCCGCCACGCGAGACGAGCAGATCGTAGCTGCCCGACTGGCTTGCGACCACGGAGGCATCAGCGATGACGCATAGGACTTCCGACAGTCCTCTGCCCTGGGCCTCGCTGGTCGACCACCCCGTCAAACGTTCAGCGACAGGATTGAGGAGACTGACGTTGCCCTCGGCATCGGTCGTCACAATTCCATCCGCCACCGATTGCAGCGTGACGCGAAGCAGCTCGTGTTGCTCGGACAGGCGGCTCACAAGTCTCAACGTCTCCCGAATCGCGTAACGGCCCTGCAGCGCGTGGGCTACGGTGCGCGAAAGGCATCGAAGCGTTTCGCGCTGCTTTTCGCTCAGGCGACGGGGCTTCCTGTCCATGACGCATAGCGTCCCGACGCATATTCCATCGTTCAGGAGGACGGGCGCGCCGGCATAGAAACGGATATCGGGCGAACCCACAACCAGGGGATTGTCGGCAAACCGGCTGTCCTGCATTGCATCGGGAACTTCGAACAGGTCGCTACCGAGGACGGCGTGGTCGCAAAACGCAAACTCGCGCGGCGTTTCGGCGGTGCCCGGAAGTCCGACATTGGCCTTGAACCATTGCCGGTCACGGTCGATCAGGCTGATTAGCGAGATAGGCGCGCCACAGATTTCCGCTGCCGTTCGCACGATGGCGTCGAACTCGGGCTCTGGCTCGCTGTCGAGAACTCTTAACGCGTTAAGCGCTGCAAGAGATGCCTCCTCATTCTTGCGCTTCGGCGCGGCTTTCATCTGATAGGGCCCCGCCAAGGCTCGATGCCCTGCACACCTCCCGGCAAGGGGCGGTCATCATCAAATGTGATCCTGGACGTGGGTATCAATCCAGTCACCTTCACCCTCGTTGAGCGCGTATTCCATTGCATGACCTGCGTCGTCCTTATATGCGTGCGAACCCGAGTTGCCCCGGAGGCCGGCGATCGGCCGTCGACGGTGCCTTGCGCGGCACCGTCCACTCTCGAACACGCCGATGATGGCGTGATCGGAAGATAAGCTGTCCGCGTGCCGGAGCCCATACGCGCGTACACGTACGTTGCGCGACTACATCACAACGCCGCGCTGATCGAAGGCAGAAAATTGCATCTGCTCATGGCGCGGCGGGCTTGAAAACAACTGCAAGGCGTAGGTCAGAAAGATTCGATGCGCAACGTCTGAGCACGCCTGCCATGCATTCCGTTGCGCAATGACATACCTATGTGCATCGCGAAGTCGCGGTGCGATACTGGCCGCGGCGTCGGTGTTGGCGCCGGCCGAGAATTGACCCATCTGTGAAGGCGCGGCCGCTGCCAGTGAGCGCTCGATCTCGGCCTGCCAAGCCGCCGCCATTGGCGCCGCCAGATGAAGCATGTGGGAAGCCATTTGTGCAGCTTCGCGTCAGCGCCTGGCCCTCTTTGCAGCCTTGATCCAGCGTCATTCGGGGACCGGGTGCGGGCTGCACAGGGTCAGCTTGGACTTATTCGGGCGGTCCAGTTTGCGCAAGGAGGGCAGCCGTTGGATTGGCCCGATCGAATCAGCGCGAACTGACCCTGTTCGGTGCAGCCGGAGTGCGAACAATTGGAAGCGCCAGAGCCGAACAACCGGAATGCGGGAGATCGAACTGGTTCTTCATACCAAAGACCATGCGATTCAATTTTTTCCGGCGCACGAACGAGGTCCCGGCCTGTGCTGTCGAGGCAAACGAGTCTGCCGAAGGCGAGGCAATGCACGTCGAGGCAGGCGGCTTCGTGACCTACGACCTCCTGCTGGACGCCCAGAAGCGTGTCAAAGGCTTCAAGTTGGCATGGCGCATGGCACTACCCCACGTCCAGCCGAACGCTGTCGAGAGCCTGCGGGCGCTCCTCTCCTGCGTCGCGACGAACCTCAATCCGCCCAAGACCGGGTGGCGCCTTGGCAGGCTTGTCCTCTTCTTCGACATGACGGTCGACGGGCTGTTCCTGAATGAGTTGCAGGCCGTGCCACCGGAGAACGTCGTCCTGTGCATGGGGCTCGACGACCTGATGAATGCGGACATCCGGTCGACGCTGCTGCACCTTCGCACGCAGGGGTATGGCTTCATGTTATGCGGCGCCGAGGTGCTGCCTGAAGACGTTGAGCTGTGCTCCATCATCAGCTACGTGGACGTGGGGGACGGCCATCCCGAACTCGTCACGAACATCCGACGCGAGCAGCCGCTGGGGACGCCGGTCATTCAGCCGATCGCCACGCACATGACGACTTGGCAGGACTTCGACAATTGTGCTGCGCGCCGCCTGGATGTCTTCGTGCAGGGCAAGGAGGCGATCGTCCCCACAATGGAAGCGGAGGCAATCTTGCAGCCGGAATCCATGCTGATCGTCCGCCTGATGCAGACGATCCGACGCAATGAAGACTTGCGCACCATCGAAGCCGCCCTCAAGCATGACGCCGCGCTGACCTACCGCCTGCTGCGTCACATCAATTCGCCCGGCATCGGAATCGGCGTCCAAATCCAGTCGCTGCGCCACGCGGTGGCCATGTTCGGCTATTCGCCGCTGTTCCGATGGCTCTCGGTGCTGCTGGCCACGAGCAACAAGGGCAGCGCGGCGTTCATGACGAAGAAAGCGATTGTCCGCGGCCGATTTGTCGAGCTCATGGGCCAGGGGATAGTGCCACAGGAGGAGGCCGACAACCTGTTCGTCGCCGGCATGTTTTCACTCATCGATCGGCTGCTCGGCGTCTCCCTGGAAGAGGTGCTGGACAAGGTCCAGCTTTCCGAATCGGTTCAGCTCGCGATACTGAAGCGCGAGGGCGTGTATGGGCCCTTCATCGCATTGGCTGAATCCTGCGAGGTCGACGGCAGCGAGGCGTCGCATTTGTCCGAGTCGCTCTTCATGAGCGCAGAGAAGGTGAACGCGGCGCACCTTTCGGCGTTGGCATGGGCCCAGGACGTGGCCCCTGTGGAATCAGCCTGCTAATGGCCAACTGGTTTTTGACCTGCTCGGATCCATGAGGCGCGCCGCGTGGCCGGGCAATGCCTGTACCTGGCCTGCAATACGTTGATGAAACTGACCCTTGGCGGAGTGCCCGATCGGGCTTGCGCTGCCCCCGGAAATTCGTAGAGCTTAGGTCTAGAGTCCGATCAACCCGAAATGGAGATCGGACCGATGAAGAAGCGATACACCGAGGAACAGATCATTGGCTTCCTGCGTGAGGCCGATGCGGGCATGCCGGTCAAGGAGCTGTGCAGGAAGCATGGCTTCAGCGAGCCGAGCTACTACGCCTGGAAGGCTAAGTTCGGTGGCATGAACGTCTCGGACGCGCAGCGCCTGAAGTCGCTGGAGGCAGAGAACACTAAGCTGAAGAAGCTGCTGGCCAACTCGATGCTCGAGATCGACGCCATGCGCGAGGTGCTCAAGGGAAAGTGAAGGCCGTGGCGGCGCGGCGCGAGGTCGTGCGGCAGTTTCGGGGTCTGGGCCTGAGCGAACGCCGGGCCCTCAGGCTGGTGGGCATGAGTGCCAGCACGCTGCGCTACGAACCCCGCGACGACGGCAATGCGGCCTTGCGCGAGCGCCTGAAGGAGCTCGCGGGGCAGCACCGCCGCCACGGCTACCGCATGCTGCACAGCCGGCTGCAAATCGACGGTTGGGCCATCAACGTGAAGCGCACCTACCGGATCTATCGCGAAGAGGGCTTGATGGTGCGAAAGCGGCGGCGCAAGAAGCTGCCGGTGCCAGAGCGCCAGCCACTGGTACGCCCGACACAACCCAACGAGGTGTGGAGCATGGACTTTGTGTTTGATGAGCTGGCCAATGGCCGGCGGGTAAAGACGCTGACGGTGGTGGACGACTGTTCCAAGGAGTCGGTGCAGATCGTTGCCGACACATCGATCCCCGCGCTGTACGTGACGCGCGTGCTAGACCAGGCCAAGGCCGAGCGGGGCTTGCCCAAGGTGATCCGCACCGACAACGGCCCGGAGTTCGCCGGACGCACGATGCAGACCTGGGCGGCGAAGAACGGCGTGGAGCTGCGCTTCATCCAGCCCGGCAAGCCGGTGCAGAACGCCTACATCGAGAGCTTCAACAGCCGCTTCCGCGACGAGTGCCTGTCGCAGCACTGGTTTGCCAGCTTGAGCCACATGCGCAGCGTCATCGACAACTGGCGCGAGGACTACAACCATCGCCGGCCGCACAGTACCCTGGGGTACGTGCCGCCGGCCGTGTTCGCCGCGCGTTGCTGCCAGCTCGCTGGCAGCAACGCGCAAACAGTCGCATCAACTACGATGCAAACCCCTGGACTCTAGATCGAAGTGCTACGAATGCCGGGGGCAGCGCAGGCTCACATTGATGTTCCCATGCTCATACCAGTGACGCTTCGGCCCGAATTGACCTTCTACGGCCTGGTCGCCCTGCACGCCAAGGAGGCCCTGCGCGACTGCCAGTGCGAAGGTCGGCCGTACTCTCCCATCGCGCAATGAGCACCGCCGGGAGTCGAGGTCGCAGTAGTCGCGACGCCGGAGTACCTGCGGCGCCATCCCGCGCCTTGCCGTCGGGACGAACTAGGGCCTGGGCGTATCGCTGCGGTCACATCTCTAGGCGGCCTTCTTCATCGAAATGACCCGGCGCTGCAGCGCGTCGAGGAGGTTTTTCTCCTGTTCGCGTGCTGCTTCGATTCCGCGCGCTCGAACATGGCCATATCCGCGGATTCCCTCAGGAAGTTCCGCAAGTTCGACCGCCGTCTCATAGTGACCGCCATCACGAGTTGAAGCGATGACCATGAGAGCTTGGTCGATATTGGATTTGTACTGCGCAATTAAAGTCCGCTCCCTTCGGCGCTCTTCCGTGTGACCAAAGACATCGAAAGGCGTGCCTCGCAGAAATCGCAGCTTTGCCAGAAGGCGGAATGCCGGGATAACCCATGGCCCGAACTCGCGCTTCTTGGGCTCTCCGGTCGCCGGATCGCGCTTCGCGAGCAGTGGCGGCGCCAGGTTGAAGACCAACTTGAAGTCGCCTTCGAACTTGCGCTCAACACTCTGCAGGAAGCCTGTCTCGGTATACAGGCGAGCAACTTCGTACTCGTCCTTGATGGCCATCAGCTTGAAGTAGTACTTGGTCACAGCGCGCGCCAGCTCGGTTCGCCCGGGAAAGTTGCTGCGCTCGATGGTTCGCACATGCTGGACAAACTCAGCATACTGCGTGGCATAGGCTTCGTTCTGATACTGCTTCAGGAAACGCTTGCGCCACTCAATAGCTTCATCCAAGTCGTCGATGACATCGGGCGACAGGCTTTTTCCCTGCGCCTCGCGGATGGACGACAGCGTGCGCTCGACCGTGTTCGGGTCCACGACTGTCCGACGCCCCCACCGGAACGCGTCGCGGTTCATTTGTTGCTGCGCGCCGTTGAGTTCGATGGCCGTTTCAATAGCCTCTGCAGCGACTGGTATCAACCCCCGCTGGTAAGCGAAGCCCAACATGAACATGTTGGCCGCAATGGTGTCGCCCAGCAGCGCGGTCGCAATACGCCCCGCCTCCACAAAATCGGCGCTCTCTGGCCCGACCGCGTCCACGATGTTTCGCTGCAGGCTCCCCCGCGGATACTGCATATCGGCCTTGCGCGAGAACTCCCCCGGCATCGTTTCCTGGGTGTTGACGACCATGCGCGTGCGCCCCTTGCGTGTCGCGGCGAGAGTCTTTGAGTTCCCCGCAACAATCATGTCGCAGCCGAGCACCAGATTCGCGCCTCCGGCCGCGATGCGAATGGTCTTTATTGCGTCAGGCGAAGAGCCGAACCTCAGGTGGCTCCACACCGAGCCGCCTTTCTGGGCGAGGCCTGCCATGTCCAGGATGCCGCAGCCCAAGCCCTGCAGGTGAGCAGCCATCCCCAGGATGGCGCCGATGGTGACGACGCCGGTACCGCCCATGCCCGTGACGAGAACGCTGTAGACGCCCTCTTCGAGAGAAGGCAGTACTGGCTCCGGAAGCGCAACGAAGAGACCGCCGGTGTCGCCCACGCGCTCAGGCTTGCGCAACGTGCCTCCTAGCACCGTGACAAAGCTGGGACAGAAGCCCTTGACGCACGAGTAGTCCTTGTTGCACGACGATTGGTCGATCGTCCGTTTGCGGCCAAGCTCCGTCTCGAGCGGCTGCACCGAAACGCAGTTGGACTTGAGCCCGCAGTCGCCACACCCCTCACAAACCAGATCGTTGATGAGCAGACGCTTTGCCGGATCCGGAAACGTCCCGCGCTTGCGACGGCGGCGCTTCTCTGCGGCGCAGGTCTGGTCGTAGATGAGCGCTGTGGTTCCTTCAATCTCCCGCAGCTCCTCCTGGACGACGTTGATGTCGTCCCGGTGGTGGACAGTCAAACCCTGTGGCCAGATGATGCCTGCAGGATACTTGTCGGGCTCGTCACTGACCACCACGATGCGTTTCACGCCCTCGGCATGGACTTGGTGCGCAATCGTCGGAACGTCCAGATGGCCGTCGTGCCGCTGGCCGCCCGTCATCGCCACCGCGTCGTTGAACAGAATCTTGTAGGTGATGTTGGTCTTCGCTGCAACCGCCGCACGAATGGCCAGCAGACCAGAGTGGAAGTACGTTCCGTCGCCGATGTTTTGGAACATGTGCTTGCGCTTGGAGAACGGAGCCTCGCCAACCCACGACATGCCTTCCGCCCCCATCTGCGTGTATCCAGTTGTTGAGCGGTCCATGGCCTGTGCCATCCAGCTGCAACCGATGCCTGCGTAGCCCTTGCTACCCTCCGGAAGCACCGTCGAAGAGTTGTGAGGGCACCCGCTGCAGAAGTAGAAGCTGCGGGAAAGAATGTCGATGACGCCCTTTGGCGCGCGCATGGCGCGAATGTCCTCGAGGCGTCGGCGCAGGGCATCGATCCCGCTTCCATGAAGCGCCAGGAGGCGCTCCCCGATGGCGATAGCAATTTGATTCGAGTCGAGCGCCATCTCTGACTGGAACAGGCTCTTTCCGTCCTCGTCCAGCTTCCCGACGATGGCTGGCGTGCCAACCTTTCCGTACAGCTGCTCCTTGAGCTGGGTCTCTAGCAGGCTTCGCTTCTCCTCCACGACCATGACCTTCTGGAGGCCCTCCGCGAAGCGCGCAGCGCCCGTCGGCTCCAAGGGCCAGGTCATTCCTACCTTGTAGATTCGGAGCCCGAGTTCCCCGGCCTGCTCCTCCGTGATATCCAGGTCGTTCAAGGCCTGCAGTACATCGAGGTAGCTCTTCCCGTGCGTGATGATGCCCAGCCTCGCCGTGGCGCCGTCCACGACCGTCCGGTCAATGGCGTTGACCCTGGCGAACGCCTTCACCGCTTCGAGCTTGTGTCGATGCAGCCTGGCCTCCTGAGCGTGTGGGGAGTCGGGCTGCCGAAGGTTCAATCCATCTGCCGGCGTTTCCACGTTGTCAGGCAACATGATGCGAACGCGGTCGACGTCGACGTCAATGGATGCGGTGGCTTCTACGGTGTCCTTGACACATTTCATGCCGACCCAGCAGCCGCTGTAACGCGACAGTGCCCAGCCGACAAGGCCGAAGTCGAGGATTTCCTGAACGCCGGCGGGACTCAAGACGGGAATCATCGCGTCCACCATCGCAAACTCGCTTTGATGGCAGGTCGTAGACGATTCGCAGGTGTGGTCATCGCCCATCAGAACCAGAACGCCACCGTTCTTGGATGAACCCGCCAGGTTGCCATGTCGGAACGCGTCCCCGGTGCGATCGACGCCAGGCCCCTTGCCGTACCACATCGCGAATACGCCGTCGTACTTTCCCGCGCCGGAAGCCTCGGCTTGCTGCGAGCCCCACACAGCTGTG
The DNA here is from genome assembly GCF_901827175.1 of Variovorax sp. RA8. NCBI lineage: Bacteria > Pseudomonadati > Pseudomonadota > Betaproteobacteria > Burkholderiales > Comamonadaceae > Variovorax > Variovorax sp. RA8. The sequence continues at coordinate 4,225,671 of NZ_LR594662.1, forward strand.
GCTGCCAGGTCTTCATTGACACCCGGCACGAAGACGACGTTGTGGGCGGTAAGCGCCTTCGACGCCTTGTTGAGCTGCTCATCGAAGGTACCTAGCGGCGAACCGCGGTAGCCCGTGATGTACCCGGCCGTCTTCAGTCCCTGGGCCAGGTCCCGCTGCTGCTGGGTCAGCGGCAACCGCACGAGAGCTTGGGTGCCGGAGATGAAGACCCTGCCATGGTCGAGTGCGTACTTGTCGTCGAGGCTAGCTTGGTGAAGGTTCATTCGAAAGGTCCAGGTTGGAAGCTGCACCGGCGCGACGGACAAGTGCGGCGGGGCGCACAGATCCCCAGCGCGCTCCGCCGACGGTGGCTGGGCGCGCGCGAGACGGCTACTGACCTTGAACGCCGCACGCGGCATTGGTAGGGGAAACCTCGCATTTGAAGTAGGTCGTTCAAAGTTCTATAACTCTATGTCGATACAAGTGTCGGCACTTATCATCCGAGCTCATCAATGCTCAACCAACGTCATCGAAATCCCTGGTATGCGGGTCCACCGCACAAGAGGCGAGACCCACGGGGCTGGCTCACGAAGCGGACGCTGAGCGCGGCGCAGGTCTTTAACGACGGCGACCTATGAAGGCGCCGACAATCCAGCGAGGCCGGGCTGCGAGGGTCCCGACCGTCAGAGATGAAAGCAACGTACAGCGGCTATACCTCGAGCTGCGCGACCGGGCGATGCGGTACGACTTCAGGCCTGGCTCACGTATCAATGAGAAGCAACTGGGTGAACAGTTCGGCGTTGCGCGGGCCACCCTCCGCGAAGCTCTCAATCGGCTTGCCGCGGAAGGCCTGCTGGAGTTCGTTCTGAACAAGGGTTTTTTTCGCAAGGCAATCAGCGTCGACGAAGTTTTTGACCTCTATCAGGTTCGCATCGCTTTGGAGCGCCGGGCTGTCCTGCTGGCGATTCAGCGCGCATCGGACTGCGACATCGCCTCGGTGAAAGATTTCTGGGTGGGTGTGATGAAGCAGTCCGACAAACTGACCACAGGAGACTTGGTTCTTGCAGATGAAGATTTTCACCGCAGGCTCGTCTCCCTCTCCCAGAACAAGGAACTCATGTCCTTTATGGATATCGTCACACGTCGAATCCATATCGCACGTCACGTTGATATTGAGCAGCTGTCGTCATGGAATCTCACTTCGTTTGACGCTCACATGAACATCATCGACTTCGTCGCGCAGCGAAAGACGGAGGAAGCCCTGAGGACCCTCACCGACCACATCGACATGAGCCTAAAAAGGGCCATTGAAATCACGAAGGAAATGGTTGCCCGCTTCTTCCTGGTCGAAGCATCCGCATCGCTTCAAGCCGCAGATCAATCATCCATTGCGCAGATCGACTTGCTGGAGCAGAGCTCGGCGTAGTCGCGGCCGGGGTTGCACTCTTCGGGAGATTTCGATGTCAGATCCTCTACGCATCATCCATGGACGGTTCGGAAGGGCCGTGCTCGTGCGCTTGGACCATTCCATGGTTCTCCATGCGCACAGAGAATGTCATGTCGTGTTCAAGATAGGCGGGGCAGACATTCTGTTTGGAGTTGGTACCAAGGAGTACCCGGTCACCGCTCAAAGTGCGCTCATGATTAATGCGTGGGAACCCCACTACTATCACTATCGAGAGACAGAGGCCAAGACCATCCTTCTTGCGTTCTATCTCAACCCACAATGGTTGAAAGAAGTCGACCGCCGGTTCGCAGGAAGTACCCATCCCAAGTTCTTTGAGCGCCCGGTGGAAGTCCTGAGTCCGCGCTTAGCCCGTGGCCGAGACGATGTCTTGGACGCTCTCGCGCAGCACGAGCCACCAAACGTACATGACATGGAGAGCCTCATAGCGTCCATCTTCTCGGAGATCCTGACGCTATCTCCACCCCGAACCGTGCTCCAGCTTGCTGGCACGCGGGGCGAGCTCGAGTATGACGCACGCATTCGCAAGATCGTCGAACGTATGCTGGGTGACTATGACTTACTCAGCAGTCCTGAGGACATGGCCTCCTCGGCCGGATTGTCTCGCGCGCAATTCTTTAGGCTTTTCAAGAAGTCGACCGGCCTCCCGCCTACGCTGTTTCTGAGCATGCTGAAGATGGAGGCCGGCTTGCGCAAGGTTGCTCAGCGTGACATTTCCCTGCAGGATATCGCGTTCGACCTGGGGTTCGACACGGCTGGGAACTTCACGCGCTTCTTTGTCGGGATGCAGGGGTTTGCTCCCAGCAAATACCGCAAAATGCTCGAGGTGGTTGAAGACGACCTGTGATTGCTTGCCTAATCGCGAGAGGCACCCAGACGCTCAGCCCCTGAGCGTCGGCACTCGATCGCAGCGCTACTTCCATTCCACAAGTATCTCGCGGTACGCCTCCGTGCCCACGTTCTTCGCCTTGTGCTTTGCCGGGACCTTTACTCCCTTTCCGATCTCCGACATCACCTCAATGGTGCCGTCTTGAACCTTGAGCTCGAAGATGCCGTTCGTGGGGACTGGGAACAGGCCTACGTCGTTCCCATGTTCGTCATAGATTTGAAGAGGAGCTCCTTGAACGGCAAACCACATATACGAGTGATCATGGGTGTGAACAGGTGTCTCTTCCCCGGCGGGCAATACAAAGTCCCACACAATGATTTTGTCATTCTCGAAGAGTTTCCTGCTTCCAACGCCGGCCTCTTGAGTCGCTTCGATGGTCTCCATAATTTGTCTCTCTAAGTTATAGGCTAATAGCCAGTTTTCAGTACAGCGCCGGGGCGCCTCCGTCTCGGAATCGCGTATCGGCGCAATATGGTGGCAAAGCGCATACCGCGAACCCGAGCTCTAATCTTGAAGCACGTGGCCTGGGAAGGCTTATCGAAGCCCCTCACCACTTATCTCACTGCCTCGCAACTTATCACTGTGTCTCATGACATGCACCGCCTGGCACAGAAGGTCCGTGCTGTGTAGCCATCGGCAAGGGCCTTCTCCTTCTTGTCTTGTTTCGACCCCGGGCTTGGTAGGACAGACTGGTGACACTTCCGCCTGCCCTCTGTCCGCCAGAGCAGCGGCTCAGCTCGAGCATCAACCGCCGGAGCTCTGTCAATACTAGAGCGCCGACAGCTGGCTGACCCCGCCGAACCCACCCTCCCCGTGCTGCGATTGCGTCGCCGCCTTCACCAGCTGCACCCGGTTGCGAGCCGCGAAGCGGCGCCGCAGCTGGCGCATGTGGTAATCCACCGTGTGCGATGACAGCTGCAGCCGGTATGCGATCTCCTTGTCGCTGCGCCCCTGCAGCAGCTGCTCGAGGATGTACCGCTGCGTCGGCGACATGCCCGACATCTCGGCGCGCGCCGTCGGCGGCGCGGCCGGCACCCGCGCGTGGCGCGACAGGTACTCGTGCACGCTCAGGCCCAGCACCAGCGACTGGCCCACCACGCCCTCGGTGATCCAGCTGCGGCTGGGCGCGCTCGAGGTCAGGCTGATTACCGTGTGCTCGTTCACGTGCGTGGGCGAAGCCAGGCGGAAGAACAGGCCGCTGCGGATGCCGCTGGCATGCAGGTCGTCCAGGAAGCGTCGGCGCCGCTCGCTCGGGTCCGGGCCGGTGAGCGAGGCTTCCAGCTGGCTCACGTCCCACAGCAGCGGCAGGCTGGATGCCGGCGCCTCATGATGCCGCGCATCCACCTCGTAGTGACGCTGCGCAAAGTAGCGCCGTATCCAGTGCGCATTGCCATAGCTGGTGAAGAAGCTCAGCGGCCAGGACTGGCCGCGCACATAGGCGACCATGCCGTAGCCCATCCACTCGAAGCCGATCGCGTGCAGCATGCCGCGCACCAGGCGCGCCCGGGCATCGATGGTGCCGGCCTCCACCAGGTCGCGCACGACGCCCGGCAGTTCGGCATGGCGGCCGAGGGTCTCGGGCCGGCACAACTGCTCCTCGGCATAGAGCTGCGGTGGCGGTCCGCCAGGCACGCTGCCCTCGCCGGCCGAAGGCGCCGCTGCGCCGGCCCTCGCAGCACCAGCCATCGACGAAGCCGCGGCGCGTTGCAGCAGGGATGACAGCATCATGGCGCGCACCTGCCCACGGGCGTATTCATCATGGTTGTGGATTCGCTGAAAGGCGCAGGCGCGCCATGGCAAACATTCATGATCATTCGGCCCCTCGCGGGCGTCCAGTGAAATTGATGAGCCAGATCGATGCGCTGCAGGCATCAGTGGGTGGCCACGCCAAGGCCACCTGCGTCCGCAAGTTAGCAAAGGCCGATGGCGGCGCCTTGTAGATTCTTAACTCCGCGTGAATCATCCTTGTAGGACACCACCCCGTCAGCCGCCTGTGTGTCGATCCGATGACAGGCCGCCCAGCGATCGACCCCCACCGGGGCCAGCACCGGCGCCTCCTCGGCGCACCGCGGCAGCGCCTGCGGGCAACGCGGGTGAAAGTGGCAGCCGCGCGGCGGATTCATCGGCGAGGGGATCTCCCCGCGGATCGCGACGAAGCGCTTGCGGCGCACCTCCAGCTTCGGCGCCTCGGCCAGCAGACCCTGCGTGTAGGGATGGAGCGGCGCCTCGAAGAGGGCCTCGGCCGGCGCCGACTCCACCACCCGCCCGAGGTACATCACCAGCACGCGGTCGCTGATGTGCCGCACCACGCCCAGGTCGTGGCTGATGAAGAGGTAGGTGAGCCGGAGCTCCTCGCGCAGCTGCATGAAGAGGTTGATCACCTGCGCCTGGATGGAAACGTCGAGCGCGGCCACGGCCTCGTCGCAGATCAGCATCCGCGGCCGCACCGCAAGTGCGCGCGCGATACCGATGCGCGCGCGCTGCCCGCCCGAGAACTGATGCGGATAGCGGCGCATCAGTTGCGGGTCCAGCCCGACCCGGCGCAGCAGGCCGGCCACCAGCTCCTCCTGCCCGCCGGCATCGACAAGCCCGTGCGCCAGCGGCGCCTCCCCCACGATCTGCTGCACCCGCAGGCGAGGGTTGAGGCTGGCGTAAGGGTCCTGGAAGACCATCTGGATGCCCAGCATGTGGCGCCGGTAGTCGGCGCGCGGCAGCCGCTGCTCCAGCGCCGCGGTGTTCTCGCCTTGCCACCAGCGCTCCCCTTCGCTGAGGCCGTGCAGCCCTGCTGCCATTCGCCCCAGCGTCGACTTGCCGCAGCCCGATTCGCCGACCAGGCCCACCACCTCGCCGCTTTTTACGGCGAGCGAGACGCGATCGACCGCATGCACGGTCGGCGCTGCCGCCGGTGCGCCCAGCAGGCGCGCAAGCCGGGCCGCGGCATCGGCTTTCTTCACGAAGCGCTTGGACGTCGCGCGCAGTTCCAGCAAGGGTGTCGAGGTCGAGGTCTGCATGGATTCAAGCCGTCGTCGCGGCGCTAGCGGAATGAGGATGGAAGCAGCGCAGCTGCCGCTCCGGCAGGCGCACCAGCGGCGGTGCCGCGCGGCAGGCCGCATCGGCACGCGCACAACGGGCCTGGAAGGCGCAGCCCGGCGGCAGCGCGAGCAGCGAAGGCGTCATGCCCGGGATCTGCGCCAGCGGCCGACCGCGCGGATTGCGCGAAGGCGCGCTGGCGATCAGGCCGCGGGTGTAGGGGTGGCGCGGCCGCTCCAGCACCTCCGCCACGGCGCCCTGCTCGACGATGCGCCCGGCATACATCACCGACACCGTGTCGGCCAGGCCCGCAACCACCGAGAGGTCGTGCGTGATCCAGATCAGCGCGGTGCCCGACTCGCGGCACAACGCCTGCATCTCCGCGAGGATCTGGCCCTGGATGGTCACGTCCAGCGCCGTGGTCGGCTCGTCCGCGATGATCAGGTCAGGCTCGTTGAGCAGCGCAATCGCGATCGCCACCCGCTGCCGCATGCCGCCGGAGAACTGGTGCGGGTAGGCCAGCAGCCGCTCGTGCGGCGAGGCGATGCCCACCTTGGCCAGCGCCGCGGCCGCGCGCTCGCGCGCCGCCTTTGCAGTCACGCGGTGATGCGCGCGTACCGCCTCGATCATCTGCGTGTCGATGCGCAGCACCGGATTGAGCGTCATCATCGGATCCTGGAAGATCATCGCGACGCGGTTGCCGCGCACCGCCTGCAGCGCGCGCGGCGAAAGCTGCAGCAGGTCCAGCACCTCGCCGTCGCGCTGCGTCAGCAGCGCCTTGCCGCCGGTCACGCGGCCCGGTGCGTCGACCAGGCCCAGCATCGAGTAGCCCGTCATCGACTTGCCGCAGCCGGACTCGCCCACCAAGCCCATCACCTGGCCCCGGTGCACCGTGAACGAGACCTCGTCGACCGCGGTCGCGATGCCGGCGCGGGTGAAGAAACGGGTCTGCAGCCCTTCGACGATCAGCGTGGGAGTCGTCATGGTGCTCACTGCCTCGAAAGCCGCGGGTTCAACACATCGCGCAGCTGGTCGGCCACCAGGTTGATGGCGAGAATGGTCGCCAGCAGCAGCAGGCCCGGATAGACCGACATCCAGTACTGCCCTGCCAGCAGCGACTGCTGGCCATTGGCGATCATCAGGCCCAGCGAGGGCTCGGTGATCGGCACGCCGATGCCCAGGAAAGACAGCGTGGCCTCCAGCGCGATCGCATTGGCCACCTGCAGCGCCGCCACCACGATCACCGGTGGCAGGCAATTGGGAAGCAGGTGCCGAAACACCACGCGCGCGCCCGAGAGCCCCAGGCCCTGCGCGGCCTCGATGTATTCCTTCTTGCGCTCGACCAGCGCGGCGGCGCGCACGGTGCGCGCGTAGTAGGCCCACTGCACCGCCACCAGCGCCAGCGCGACATTGCCGACGCCCGGCTGCAGCACCGTGATCAGCACCAGCGCCAGCAGGATGGCCGGGAAGGACAGCTGGATGTCCACCACCCGCATCAGAAAGGCATCGAGCCGCCCGCCCGCATAGGCCGCCACCAGGCCCAGCGTGCTGCCCAGCGACAGCGCGGCCACGGTTGCGACGATGCCGATGGCCAGGGAGATGCGCAGGCCGTAGAGCATGGCGGAGAGCATGTCGCGCCCCTGCTCGTCGGTACCCAGCAGGAAGAGCCGGCCGGCCTCGGCTGCGTGCGATCCCGGCGGCAGGCGCGCATCGAGGATGTCGAGCTGCGCCAGGTCGTAGGGATTCTGCGATGCCAGCACCGGCGCCAGCAGCGCGGCGAGCGCCAGCAGGAGCAGCAGCGCGGCGCCGACGACGGCGATCTTCGACCCGGCGTACTGCCGCAGAAAGAGGCGCAGCGGCGATTCGACCGGTGGCGCCTCGGCAGTGGGTTTCAAGACCGGCAAGGCGGGCACCTCGGTGCCCTCGCCGAGGGCGGCGAACTGTGTACTCATGGTGATGGATCGTTGTTGTCGTGGAAAGCAGTGCCTGCAGCGATTCAGGCTCCGGCATCGCCCAGCCGCACGCGCGGGTCGAGCGCCGAATAGGCGATGTCCACCAGCAGGTTGAGCAGCGTGAACATCGCCACCACCACCAGCAGGTAGGCCACCACCACCGGCCGATCGAGCAGGCCGATCGATTCGATGATCAGCTTGCCGGCACCGGGCCAGGCGAAGATGGTTTCGGTGACGGCAGCGAAGGCGACCAGCGCGCCGAACTCCAGTGCCACCACCGTGACGATGGGCACCATGATGTTCTTCAGCACATGCACCCCCACCACCCGCGCCGGCGACAGGCCTTTGGCACGCGCGAACTTCACGTAGTCCTGCGTCAGCGCCTCGCGCGTGCCGGCCCGCGTGAGCCGCGTGACCAGCGCCAGCTTGAAGAGCGCGAGGTTGAGCGCCGGCAGCAGCAGGTGCTTCCAGCCCTCGAGGCTGAAGAGCGACAGCTGCAGACCGAGCAGCTCCTGGGTCGGCCCGCGGCCGCCGGCCGGCAGCCAGCCGAGCTGCACCGAGAACACCATGATCAGCATCAGCCCCACCCAGAAGGTCGGCAGCGAGAAGCCGAGGATGGAGCCGGTCATGATCGCCTTGCCGGCGAAGGACTCGGGCCGCAGCCCGGCCCACAAGCCCAGCGGCAGCCCGATGCCCATGGCAATCGCCATCGCGACCACGGCCAGCTCCAGCGTCGCGGGCAGGCGCTCGAACACCAACGCAACCGCCGGCACACCATGGACGAAGGACTGCCCCAGGTCGCCCTGCAGCGCGCGCCACAGGAATTGCGCGTACTGCAGCGGCAGGGAGCGGTCCAGGCCCATGGCATGCGCGAGGCGCGTGCGCTCGGCCTGGTCGGCATCCATGCTGATCAGGATGTCGGCCGGGTTGCCGATCAGGTAGACGCTGGCGAAGACCAGCAGGGACATGGCAAAGAGCACGAGCAGGCTCTGCCCGAGGCGTCGTATCACGAAGGCGAGCATGGGTAAGGCCGGCGGTGGTTCAGGAAGCTGCGAGGCGCACGCGCCGCATCAGGTAGCCCAGGCAGTCCTGGCGGATGGCGCGCAGGTCGCGCGTGAGCATGGCAGCGATGGCAGGCTGCGCCAGGCGAACCCGCCGCTCGCTGTGCTGGAAGAGCCCGGCGATCGGCCGGCCGTCGAGGCCGAAGGCCCGCAGCGGCTCGACCGCCAGCTGCGGCGCGGTGGTGGCGATGACATGGCCGGCCTCGAGCGCGCGGAAGTTGAGCGACTCGATCTCGGGCAAGAGGCGGATGTCGGCCTCGTTGTCGCCGTGATCGTCGCAGGCCAGGGACAGCGACTCGGCCACCTTCAGCACCGCGAAGGCCTCGAAGATATCGAGCGATTCGCCCTCCCCGGGCGCGTCGCCGGACTCGAAGAGCGCGGGCCCCGCGCGCAGACACTTGTCGATCAGCGCCGCTGCGCGGAACACGCCCTGTGCGCTGCCGATCTCGCCGCACTCGCAGCTGATGGTCGGCGAGAAGGCCGCGAAGGCCGCACCCAGCGAAGGCTGCGATTCGATCAACACGGCCAGCGGCGAGAACAGGCGTGCGAGCACCAGGTGCTGCCGCTGCGTGCCGCTCAGGCAGCTGTACAGCGGGTTGCGGCCGGAGTTGTTGTGCAAATCCAGCGTGGCGAAGACGGCGCGCTGCCGCATGACCTCCACCACCGCCGCCGCCATGTGCTCGTACGGCGTGCGCGGAGGCGCAGTCGACCAGATGCGGTTGAAATCGGGCTGGTCCTCCAGCCGACGTACGCCGGCGCCCGCCGCGTCCACATTGCCCACGAAAACCGAGAGCCCGCGGGGCAGCCGGCGCGCGCCGTAGCTGGCCAGCACCGACTGCAGCGCCAGCAGGCCGACGTCCTCGTTGCCGTGCAGCAGGATCGAAACGAACAAGCGCTCCGGCGCATCGCCGGGCAGGTGGATCAGCGTGGGCCCCGGCAGCACGCGATGCAGTTCGCGCGCCGCGGCGGTCATGAAGCCGGGAGGCAGGTGGTCGAGCTGCTGCAGCATGTTCGTGCGCCCTCCCGTCAATCCGGCCGGACCTGGTGGGCCAGCGTGAACTCGTCCACCCGCGGCACGAAGGCGATGCCCTTGCGGCCGGCCCAGGTCGCGACCTGGTGGTAGAGCGGGATGATGGCGAAGTCCTTCGCCAGCGCCTGCTCGGCCGCGTCCTGCAGCAGTTGCTCGCGCTTGCGGTCGTCCACCGTGCGCAGCGCCTCGGTCAGCAGCGCATCGAACTGCGGACTGGCGTAACTGCTCCAGTTGGTGGCGCCCATGCCCTTCTCCTTGTCGGGCGTTCCCAGCAGGCCGCGCATCGCGCCCGAGGGCTCGCCGCCGCCCACGCCCCAGCCGAGCAGGCCGAAGCCCAGCTCCTTCTTCGATGCCCGCCCCACGTAAGTCGCCATCGGCGAGACCTGCACCTTGGTCGCGATGCCGCCGCGCGTGAGCATCTGGCCGATGGCCTGCACCACCTGCTCGTCGTTGATGTAGCGGTCGTTGGGCCCGAAGAGCGTGAGGCCGAAGCCTTCGGGATAGCCCGCGTCGGCCAGCAGCCTGCGCGCGCCGGCCAGGTCGACGGCCTCGGGCTTCAGCTTCGGATTGAAGCCGAACATGCCGGGCGCGGCGATGTTGGCGGTGGGCACGGCCAGTCGGTCCAGCACGCGCTCGGCCAGCAGCTTGCGGTCGATCAGCTTGGAGATGGCCTGTCGCACCCGTGCATCCTTCAGCGGATTCTTCGCCAGCGGCCGGCCCTCCTTGTCGGTGACGAAGGGCGAGCTGTCGCGATGGTCGGTGTAGAGGAACATCACGCGGCTCGAGACCTTGTCGAACACGCTCAGGTCCTTGTTCTGCCGGAACTGCGAGACCAGGTTGGCCTGCACGTTCTCCACCAACTGCACGTCGCCCGACAGCAGCGCCGACATGCGCGCCGCATCGGCCGGCAGCATGCGCAGCGTGAGCGCAGCCCAGGCCGGCTTCGCGCCCCAGTAGTCGTCGAAGCGCGCGAACTGCACCGAGGCGCCCGGGCTGAACTTCACGATCCGGAACGGGCCGGTGCCCGCATCCACTTTCACCTGGTTGAAGTCGTCGGTGTTCGCCTTCTCGGCCGCCTTCTTCGAGACGATGAAGATGCGCGTCAGGTCGTTCGGCAAGAGCGGCGCGGGCGCGGCGGTGGTGAGCTGCACGGTCAGCCGGTCGATCGCCTTCTTGCCCGTGATGTTGCGTGTGTAGGTGGCGAAGGAGCTCGGACTGTTGGCGATCGCCGCCGGGCGGTCGAGCGAGAACAGCACGTCCTCTGCGCTCAGGCTGCTGCCGTCGTGGAACTTGACGCCGTCGCGCAGCTTGAACTCCCAGGTCCGGTCGTCGACCACGCGCCACGAAGCGGCGAGCGCAGGCACCAGGCGCGTGTCGGGGTCCAGCGCCACCAGCGTCTCGTAGGCGTGGCTCACCACCGCGCTGACGGCGTCGTTGTTGTAGAAGTGCGGGTCCACCGTGCCGGGACTGCTGGCGAGCCCGATGCGCAGTTCCTGCGCGGGCAGCGCGCAGGCGGCGAGCGCCATCGATGCCGCGCACAGCCAGTCGCGCAGGCGGCCTTGTCTCCATCTCATGGTTCTTCTCCGGTTCGAAAACATTGGTTTGCACGAGCGCATCCGCCACGCCTGCGAAGCGTGGTGAGGATGGCGATCGCCCTTCACAGAATCGCCGGGCACTGGCATGCTCACGCCCTTCGATTCGGCGAATCGACTGCGCCGCAATCGATGACCGCGAAATTACCAAGCGGCGAATTTTTCGCCTTGTATATTCTTAAGGTCCGCCGGACCTGGGCCTTCGATGGAACTCCTCGACTCCTGTTACTGGCGAGACGCTGAACTCGCGGGGCTTCAATTCACTGCCAACCGCTTCATGCAGCGCGAGATCCGGCCGCACCGTCACGTGGGCTTCACGCTCGCGGTGTGCGACACGGAGTTGCAGGTGCGCACGCCCGGAGGCGCGATGGTGGTGCCGCCCGGCACGCTGCTGCGCATCGCGCCGCATGTATGGCATTCGGTGCAGGCCAGCAGCACGCCCTGGCGCGAAGACGCGATGTACTGCAGCTTCGCGGTCGCGCGCTGCGTGAGCCCGGCCGATGCCGGCGGCGCCCAGGTGCAGCAGGTCGAAGGCGACGCGGCGGTCGCCGTCTTCCCGCAGCCGTCGACGGCGCGCGATTTCCTCGAATGCCATCGCCTGCTGCAGGAGGCCGCGCGCAGCCGCAACGAAGAAGCCGGCGCAATCGGCCGCGCGCTCATGCGCGAGCGCCTCGCGCAATGGATGCCGCTGCAGGCCGTCGATGCGCCAAGGGCGCAGCAGGGCTCCACACTCGTCATCGACAGCGGCGACGAACGCGTGAACCGGCTCTACGGCCTGATCGCCTCGGGCTTCCACCAACGCCTCACGCTCGATGGCCTGGCCGAGACGGTGGGCTGGCATCCGGTGCACCTGCAGCGCCGCTTCAAGAGCGCCTGGGGCTTCACCCCACACGAGCTGCTGGTGGGCCACCGCATCGAGTACGCGCGTGACCTCATCGCCGGCGGTGCACGCGTCACCTATGCGGCGCACGCTGCCGGCTTCAGCGACCAGAGCCATCTGCACAAGACCTTCCTGAGCACCTACGCGGTGGTGCCGGGCGAGTACCGGCGCCTGTCGGCGCTCGATGCGCTGCAGCCACCATCGGCGCGCAACGGCATCGTGGAGTGAAGCGCCGCGAATAGTCCGCGCTCACCCGCCCACGTACGCCGCGAGGTGCTTGCCGGCAAGGGTGGCGCGGTCGGCGACGAGGTCGGCCGGGGCCGGACCTGCGCTGCGGCGCTGGATGCTCAGCCCGAATGACGGGCGAGCGCGGCAGGCCCGCCAAAGCCACGGCGTCGCCTCACGGCAGGCTCCCGACCCGGATGCGCGTGCCGTCGTTGAGCGTGTCCGGATCGTCCAGCCGCACCGGGTCCACATAGCCGTCCATCAGCGAGCGCCGGTACTGCGGATTGAGGTTGAAGAGCTGAGCCAGCGCCTCGTCGTAGCCCATGCCGTCGCGCTGGCCCTTGGCCTCGGCCATGCGGCTGAAGCTGGAGCGCTCGCGCACCTGGCCGTCGACGGTCCAGTACTCGGGGCGCGGCGGCTGCTGCGGGTCGGGCTGTTGCTTCGGCGGATCCTGCGGCTGCGGAGGATTCGGATTGGGCGTCGTGGTGTGGCCGGCCGTTGGCGTGGGTGTCGGCGTGGGTGTCGGCGTGGGACTCGCCGATGCCGTCGCGCTGGGTGACGGCGTCGCGCTGGCGCTGGCAGTCGGGCTGGTGCTCGGGCTCGGACTCGCCGGCCCGCTCGTCTGCCGAACCCCCGGCGTGATCCCCGCAGCCGCCGCCTTCTCCTTCTCGTGCAGCGACCACTCTTCCGCCAGCACGCGCCCGCCGACCGCGACGCCCAAGAGCACCAGCGGCGGCCAGCCGCGGCGGATCCAGCCGTCGGAGATCTTCGTCGGCGTGACCTTGGCCTCGCCCAGCGGCGCGTTCACGTAGTTGGTCCAGCGCGTGTTGTAGACCCGCGGGCCCATCTTGCGGTTGGAGGCATATTCGTCGAGGTAGTCCTTCTGCGTGCCGCGGAAGATGCCCACGTCCGACAGCACCTTGAGGATCTGCGGTGCGGCCAGGTCCCACTGCCCGGCCTTGGCGTAGATCAGGCCCTGCATCCCGTCCGCGATGGTCAGCGCGATGGTGCCGCTGGAGTCGCCCCACGACGAGTACTGCGGCAGCCGCTGCACGAAGGAAGGCTTGACCATCGGCTTGCCGTCGGCGTCCACGCCCGCATGCTTGACCGCGTTCGGATTGCCCAGGCCCTTGAGGAAGCGCACGAACCACGCGTTCTTGTCGGTGGCCTTGTAGACCGGCACCGGCTTGCCGTTCTTGCCTAGCGGAATCGCGGTCGGGTCCGGCGTGGTGCCCGCGGCCGGCGGAGTCTCGCCCCGCTCCTTGATGTCCAGGCCGCTGCGGGCTTTCCCGATGGTCGCGTAGCGCCCGGCCACGGTGGCGCCCAGGCCGGTGGCGTTGCCGATGGCGTAGTGCAGGCTGCCCTCGTTGCCGATCCACTGCCGCGCGCCGTCGAGGGTCGTGATGTTCCAGGTCCACTGCTGCGCGGCGCCGTCGAAGAAGGGGTTGAGGTACAGGCGCGTGCCGGCCGAATGGCTGAGGCCGAAGCTCAGCACCCGCGCGCCGAACAGGGCCCGGCCCAGCGGCGAATTCGGCGAAGTCAGCGTGCCGGGGCTGCCGTCGAGCACATCCTTCGAGCGCTGGTCCGCGGGGTTGGCGCGCAGCGTCTCTGCCGCCATCGCGACGCTCTGGCGGTCGGCCTTGGGAATGCCGCGCACCGCGCCGCGCGCGCCGGTGGTGTGGCGCTGCACCGTGTCGAGCGGGATGCCCTCCAGCACTTTCAGCGCAGCGTTGACGTCGCCCTGGCGCGTACTCAGCGTGTCGACGGCCTCGCGGTAGCGCGCGCGATCGGCACCGGGCACATTGCGCAGCACGCGCCCGCGCAGCGCGCCGGCGTACTGCGTGCCGCGCCCCACTTCGGGCGCGGTGGCCAGCAGCGCCCGGTCGTCGACGGTAGCCTTGCCCGCCTCGAGCCGCGAGAGCGCCTGCGCGTACTGCGTGCGCAAGGCCGGCGGCACCCGGTTGACCCATCCGCGCTTGCCGATCAGCGGCCGGGCGGCACGTTCGGCCGCGCCCCGTTCCAGCGTCGCCAGCGCGGCGGCATCGGCCGGATCGCGCGCCAGCGTCTCCAGCGCCTGGCGGTAATCGGCGCGGCCCTGGATGCCGCGGCGCGCCGCATGCCAGCTGACGAGCTGGGCCTTGAGCTGGAACAGCGCGGCCTGCTGTTTCTCCGGATCGGCGATGTTCGCGATCTGCGCGAAGGCGTTGTCGTCCTTGGGGTTCAGGTGCTTCTGCAGCCGGATCTTGGCGGTCTGGCGCGCGCCCGCGACGCCGCCGCGGTAGAGGAAGGCATCGAAGGCATAGCGCAGGAACACGTTGCGCGCGCCGATGTAGCTGCCGAGCCCGGCGCCGGCCATGCTCCAGCCCATCGAGCCGCCGCCCCAGCGCACGGTGGCGTAGAAGGCCGCGCCGGTGCCCACGATGTAGGCGGTCGACTTGGCGAAGAGCTTGGCCTTGTCTCTGCCGCTGTAGACCTTGTCGTTGGCCGCCATCGCGCTGTGCGGATCGACGAACTGCTCGCCCGGCTTCGGCGCGTGCACGGCATTGCGGTTGGCGATGCTGACGGGGTTGACCGAGCCGTCGGGCCGCACCGCGACGATGCCGTCGACCTGGTCGTTGCGGAAGCTGCCGCTGGCCACCACCTCGGCCATGGCAGTCTTCGGGCCGATCAGGCGTACCACGCCGGCCTGCGCGCTGCCGCTCGCCTGCGCTTGCGCCGCGGCCGCCGCGCGGGCGGCCTCGAAGCTCGAGTAGACATGCTGGCGGTCGAGCAGCGCAAAGGTCTTGTCGGGCGCACCCTGGTTGAGGCCGTTGGCATCCTTCGCGAGCACATAGCGGCCGCCCACGAAGTCCGGCGCGCCGATGAAGGTCGGCGCCTGGCCGCGCGCCCATTGCACGAAGCGGCGGCGCAGCGGGATGTCGCGTGCCGCATGGCCGTCGGGCGAGCCGGCCGAGGCGAGGTACTGGGTCTGCTCGATGTCGGCGTGCGTGGGCAAGGCGGTGCCGGCTTCCAGCTCCGCCATCGTCGCGGGGCCGGCGTAGGCCGGCCGCTTGTCGGTGAAGCTCGGGCTGCCTTCGAGCAGGAGGTCGATGTCGGGGCCGTTGTAGGCCAGGCCGGTCGACTGGCCCGACTGGTGAGGGGTGGTGCCGTGGCGGGTCGTGGGCTGCGCTGCGGCGGGCTTCGCTGCGGCGGGTTGTGCCGTGGCATGCGTCTGCGGCGCTGGCTGCGCGGGCGGTTGTGCCGTGGCAGGCGTCGCTGCGGCAGGCCGCGCTGTCGCGGTTGCGGTGGCCGGGGCGGGTGCGCCGGCACGCCATGCGGCGGCGCGCGTGTTGGGGATGGCGATCGGGAACAGCTCGCCGGCGGCATTCACATGCACCGCGCCCATGATGTCGTCGGCCGCCGCGCGCCCCTGCCTCATCAGCGCGCCGCGGCTGCCCTGCAGCGCGATGCGGTGCACCCAGGCACCGCCCATCGCCTCGGCCGCGACGCTGGCCTCGGCGAAGCTCGCAAAGGTGTTGCTGCGCCGGGCCCTGACGCCGGCGCCGCCATAGAGGGTCTCGCCCGGGTCCAGCTTCGACACCGCGAACAGCTCGGGCGCGCCGGCCGCCGGCTCCTCCACCAGGCGCGCCCGCACCGCGGCCTCGCCCGCCGAGGGCTGCAGGCCGCGCAGCGTCGAGCCCGGCTGGCTGGCGCGCTCGTGGTAGGCCATCAGCCGCTGGATGCGCTGCGCGATCGCCACCCAGCTGCGGTTGCGGCCCAGGGTGGTCGGCGGCATCGGCACGCCGTTCGCATCGAAGCCGGGCGTGGAGCCCGCGGGCGTGCCGGTGGTGGCCGGCTGCACCGGCGGTGTCGCGGCCGGCGCTGCGGGTTGCCCGCCCTGCCCTGTGGTGCCGGTGCCGGCGGGGTTGTTGGCCGGAGCCTGCGGCTGGACCGGCGTGGTGTTCGATCCTGCGCCCGCACCCGAGGCCGGCGTCTGCGCCGCCGCGGCCGGCGGCAGGGGTTGCTGGCCTTGGCCGTGGCCGCCGCTGCCCGCCGGACTGTTGTTGGCGGAGGCCTGGGGGTTGAGCTGCCGCACCACCGCAATGCGGTGCGGCGAGCGCGTGAAGGGTGCGTTCGCGACATCCCCCTCCCCGCCCGCCGCCAGCGCCAGCTGCTGCTGTTGCGGCTCGCGCGCCGCGTTGCGTGCCGATCCCGCGGCAGTGCCGGGCGCGCCAGGCTCCGGTCCATCGCCGGAGGGACGGCGCAGCACCAACGGGATCACCGGGGCCAGATCGGCATCGGGCGATGCCTCGGCGGCCACGGGCGGGGGGCCGTCCGGATGCAGAGGCGTCACGTTGTCCGGCACAGGCTCAGGGGCGGCGACCGGCGTGGCCGGTGCTTCGCGGAAGGGCAGCAGCGCCGCATCGTTGCCGCCGCCCGCCTGCCCTTCGTCGAAGGCGTCGGCACCGCTGCCGCGCCGGCTGTCCAGTGCCACCACGTTGGAAGGCTCCGCCTCCGGCGCGTTCGTCGTGCGGCCTGCCGTCGTGAAGCCGGCCTGCGTGGCCTCGTGCACCTGCGGCTTGATCGCGTCGTGGACCCGCAGGTAACCCTTGGCGAACACCGGCGAGGCGAAGCCGCTGGCATTCATCGCCAGCATCGCGAACTGGCTGCTGCGCTCGCCGGGCGCCAGCTGGTCCCAGTTGTCGTGCAGGTAGCGCGCGCCCTCCTCGAAGGCGTAGGCGCTGCCCGCATCCAGCGGGCCCACCTTCTTCAGCACGCCCACCGGCAGCTTCGCGAACGGCCGCGCCATTGCCGAGGCCGGCTGGCCCCAGGCCTGCGCGCTTTGCGTGTAGCGCTCGAAGTCGGCGAAATGCTTGCCGGCCAGCGCCGCGTTGCCGCTCTCCTTGCCGGCTTCCTTGAGCGCGGCCTGCAGCGCATTGCGCGCACGCATGGCCTGCATCGTCGCGCGGGTGGAGGCGCCGACCACCGGCACGGCCGCGACCGACAGGCCCAGGTTCAGCCAGTCCAGCCGCGCCTGCGTGCTGGTGAAGGGATTGATGTCCTGCCCATGGCTGCCCTGCTTGTAGAGGCTCTGGGCCGAGGTCACGGCGCCGTAGCCGGCCGCCAGCAGCGTGAGCGAGCCCGCGGCCAGCATCACGCCGGGCGCCGACAGCGTGCCGAAGGAGCCCACCGTGAGCACCACTCCCGCCACCAGCCCCACGCCGCCCACCACCCAGTCAATGTGCGAGGTGCGCCTGAAGGTTTCCCAGCCGGTCTCGGTGCGCGCGTCGCCGGTGTAGAGCTTGACGTTGCCGCGGTCGTCGAGCGTGAAGTTGCCGTCGCTCGGCATTGCGAGCTTCACGCCTTCCACCGGCAGGCTGTTGTTGGCGCGGTAGTCGTCCAGGCTGTCGTAGGTCCAGGCCTGCTCGTCGACGAACTCCATCTCCTTGCCGCGCGGATCGTCCTTGTTCTCGACCTTGAAGACGGCGGTCTTGACGACGCCGCCCTTCTCCGTGGCGTACACCACCGGCAGCACCGTCACCTTCGCATGCTCGCCGCCGTCCTGGATGATCTGGTCGACGATCTTGTCGCGCATCTCCTTCTGCTCCTTGCCCAGGCCGCCGTAGAGGTCCTGGGTGCGACGCAGCCGTTCGTTGGTGGCGGGCGCGTCGGGGTCGAGCTCGGTGGTGGGCTGCCAGCCCAGCGCGTTGGCCACCGTGTTGGCCAACTGGGTGCGGTTCTCCATTTCCGTGGGATCGCCGCCGTACTGCACGAAGTGGCTGTTGATGATGGACTGCGCCATGCGCGCCGGGTCCTTGTCGAAGAGCTTGTAGAGCGCGCGCGGGTCGTCGTGCTGCTCGGGGCTCAGGTTCTCGGCGATGTACTGGTACTCGCGCGCCGCGGCCTCCTGGTTGGCGCCGGCAGCCAGCATGCGGTCGGCGAAGCCGCTCTTCGTCCTGGCCTGCTCCAGCGCCTCCGCCGTGTCGCTGCCGCTGTCCGACAGGCCCGGATGCGCCCTCTTCCAGTCGTCGTGCGCCTTCTGCGCCGCATCGAGCTCGCGCGCGGCCACCTGCTTGTAGTGCTGGTTGCGGGTGGTGTACCAGTCATTGCGCGCGGTCTCGGCCTTCGCATGCATCTCGTCGGCGTACTCACGCGGCGGCTTGGCGTAGCTCGCGTTGGGGCGGCCGGCGCGCTCGTTGGCCTCGTAGAGCTGGCGCGTGCGGTTGGCTTCCTGCCACAGCATCACGGCATCCACCGCCTTCTGCTCGGCCAGTGCGATGTCGCGCTCGGCCTTGGCGTCGTCGCGCGCCTGGGTCAGCTGGGTCTTGTCGCCGCTGCCGGCATCGAGGGCGCTCTGGGCATCGGCCAGCTTGTCGTTGGCGTCGACGACCTTCTGGTCCACCGCCTTCTTGCGCGGGCCCAGGTCGTCGGTGAAGTTCAGCGTGGGCACCGGCTTGCCGTCGGGTCCGACCAGGGGCGGCGCGTCCTTCGCCGGCGGCGCGTCGGCGGCCATCTGCTTGCGCTCGGCGAGCACCTGGTCGCGCGCTTCCTGCGCCGCGATCAGGCGGCCGCCGCCCACGCTCTTGTCGGTGTTGGTGGCGTTCCAGAGTTCGGCGGTGGCCGGGTTCATCTTGTACGTGCCCTTCTGGACCACGTAGTTGGTGAACATGTCGCTCTGGCGGCCGAGCACCTCGGAGTTTTCCTTGAAGGTGACGGTGTAGCCGCCGCCGCAGGGGTTGTAGCGGACCTCCACGTCCTCCGGCGAGAGGCCCCTGGGCAGGCCGTCGGCCTTCACCCCGCCGTCCTTGCCCGGCACGATGTTCCAGGTCGGGTCGTAGTTGTCGGGGTAGATGTCGGTGGTGACCGTGTCGCCGTAGTTGCCGTTGTTGCGCGTCTCGGAGAAGGCGCTCAGCTGCGGCTTCGCGAAGGACGCAGTCGCATACGCATAGGGCGCGCCCAGGCTGGCCTGCTTGGCATGCTCGAGCTCGAGCCGGGTCTCGTAGTCGCGCACATCCAGGTCGAGCTGGTCGTATTTGTTCTGCGCCGTGTCGCGCTCGGCCTGGCTGGCCTTGCTGTCGGGCGCAGTGAGCCGCGTGACCTCGTCCTCCTGGTCCTTCAGCGCCTTGCGTGCTGCCGGCAGCTTGTTGTCGGCGATGTCCGCCTCTTCCTCGGCGGTGAGCGCAGGCTTGGCCTCGTCGGCCCCGCGCTGGGCGTCGCGCGCCTTGGTCTTCAGGTCCGCCAGGTGCTTGGGGTCGACCGCCTTGCCGGCCGCCTGGTCGTACTGCGCCTGGCGCCAGTCCTGCATGGCCTTGAGCGCATCGGCATCCTTCTGCGCGTCGGTCTGGTTCTGCAGGGCCACGCCCATCTGCTCGGCCGTGGCCGAGGGCGCCCACACGCCCTGCACGCCGGGCGGCGGCGTGGGCTTGCCGAGATTCGCCTGCGTGGTCGCCACCGTGTTGTTGGCGTCGTTCAGGCGCTTGCTGATCCCGTCGGCGTCGCCGGTGAAGCGCGCCGGGTCGAGCGTCGGCCCCTGCCCTTGGCTGCCGATCAGGTCGTTCTGCACTTCCTCCAGCGTGCTGGCCGCGGTGTCGGCCTTCGCGTTGGCGGCATCGACCTTCTGCTGCGCCTCCCACAGCCGGGCCGTGACCGGGTTCATCTCGGTCTTGCTCTCCTCGCCGTTGATGTCGAAGACGTAGTACCACTTGCCGTCGATCTCCTTGACCTGCTTGGCCATCTCGCTGCCGGGCGTGACCTCGAAGGTCCAGTCGTAGCCCTCGGGCAGCTCGGTGGTCTCGTAGTCGTCCTGCAGGAAGCCGCCGTGGTGCTTGACCTTGTAGGGCTGGGGCTGCTTCGCCTTCTCGGCCTCGTAGGCGGCCTTTGCATCGCGCAGCTCGGCGGCGCTGTCGCTGCGCTCCAGCTCCGCCCGGGCGTCGTCGCGCACTGCGTGCACGATGTCGCGCGCGTCGATGGCCAGGTCCAGCGCGTCCTGCGCAGCGGCCAGCTTCTTCGGGTCGTTGCCGGCCTTGGCGAGTTCGTAGGCCTTCGAAGCCTCGCTCACCTCGAGGTCGGCCACCTGCGCGTTGTAGTCGGCGTTCACCGAGCCGACGAAACTTTGCGTCTTGTTCGGGTCCTTCGGGTCGGGCGCGGTGCCGCCGTAGGTGCGCACCAGGCCGTCCAGCCGGTCGTTGGCCTCGTTGGAGAGCTGGCGCAGACGCGTGGCCTCGTCCTTGGCGTTCTGCTGGGCGGTGATGATGGTGTCATTGCCGCCGGCCTCCTTGCCGAAACTCTTGGAATAGGCCTCGGCCTTGTCGGCGGCGGCATCGGCGTCCTTCGCGGCCTGGCGGCCGTCGGCCACCTGCTTCTCGCCGTCCTTCTGCACGGTGTACTGCTCGCTGCGCAGTTGCCGCATCGCGGGGCTCTCGGCCTTGACGGCGTCCTTCGCCTGGTCGAGGTACTTGTCGATGCTGGAGGGATCGATCTCCTTGCCCTTCTCCACCGCATCGCGCAGCTTGGCGGCCTGGGCCGCGATCGCCTTGTTCGGGTCCTCGCCCTGGGCCTGGGCCTGCACGGCCGCCTCGCGCATGTCCTGCGCGGCGGCGGCCTGCCATTCGTCCACCGCCCCGTTGAGCTTGGCGAGGTCCTCCGCCTTGGGATCCTCGCCGCGGGCCTGCGCGGCGAACACCGGCTTGGCGGCCTTCTCCGCCTTGTCGAGCAGGGCCTGGGTCTGCGGGTCGGCAGGCCGTTCGGCAGCAGGCGCGGCACCGGGCGGCGCGTCGTAGAGGGCCACGGTCTTCTTCGCGGCATCGACCTCGCTCTGTGCCGCGCGCGTGCCCTCGGAGGGATCGTTCTGCGGCCGGCGCTGGCGCACGTCGTCCAGCTTGGAGTCGGCCAGCGTCTTCTCCTTGTCGCGCAGGCTGGCGGTGGCCTCTTTCTTGAGTGCGTCGGTTTCGTCCTTGCTGGACTGGGTGCGCAGCTTCTCGGCGTCGGCCTGGTCGTTCTTGTCCTTGCTCTTGGCCGCCTTGGCCTCGGCCGCCTCCGCAGCCTTGCGCGCCTCGTCGGCCTTCTTGCGCGCCTCTTCCGCGAGGCGCCGCGCTTCCTCGGCGCGGCGCTTGGCCTCCTCGGCGGCGCGGCGCGCTGCCTCCTCTGCGCGTCGTCGCGCTTCCTCGGCGGCGCGCAATGCGGCCGCGTTATCGATCGCGGCCTGGCCTGAGAGGTGGGAAGAACTGGCGGGTGCAACCATGGTGGTGTCTGGTGTTGTTCAGTTTTTTGAAGGAAGGGGCCTTGCGGTAGGGGTGCGGAGGCAGACGGCGCCGAGGTGCACGCAACCCTCGCACACCCACAAGCCCGGCATGCGGTGCGGGTCGGGCAATCCCCTCTGCGGCGCCGAGGAGCGCAGCCTTTCGCGGATCAGGGCTCGCGACTGTTTGAGCGAAGCGAGTTTGAGCGAGACCCCGCGAAAGGCGAGCACCGCAGGGAAGCCCCGAAGGGGCCGCCGCAGTGGGGTCGACCGGCCCGCACCGCATGCCGGGCGTGCATCCAACGACGGACCCAATCGGCTGCTACAGACCACTATTCAACCCCTTGCGCCCACCGCAGCAGCTTCGCCACCGGCGCGAACAGCGATCGCGGAATGGCCTGGTCCACCGGCACCTCGGCATAAAGACGCTCAGCCAGCTGCGGCTCGAATTCCATCGGCACCAGCCCCTCGCCCGCATGCCGCCGGATCTGCGCGGCGACATCGCCCTCGCCGCGCGCAATCACCCGCGGCAGGTCCTTCTCGCCCAGGTACTGCAGCGCCACCGCGGTGCGCGCCGAATGGATCACCGCCGAGGCCGTGCGCACCCGATCGCCCAGGCTCGCATACACCGCCTCGAAATGGGCCGAGCGCCGCCGCGACTGGTTGAGCGGGTCGCCCTCGACCTCCTTGTATTCCTGCCGCAGCTCCTCGATGGACATGCGCTGCTGCTTCATGAATTCGTAGTGCTCGTGCGCGTAGTCCACCATCGCCATCAGCGCATAGATCACCACCGCCCACCCGAACGCCACCAGCACCATGTGGGCCGCGGCGCGCATGATGGTGCCGGGAAAGGCATAGCCCAGCTTCAGCGCGCTGTCGACGAAGCCGCGCACCACGATGACCATCAGCGCCGCGAGCAGGATCGTCTTCACACTCATCTTCAGCAGGTTGATCAGGTTGCGCGTCGAGAAGATGCGCTTGGCGCCCTCGGCGGGGTTCATGCGGTTGACGTCGGGCTTGATCCGCTCCCACGCCGCCACCCCGCCCACCTGGAACAGCGAGCCCGCGATGCCCGCCACCGCGGCGATCGCCATGATGGGCAGCGTGCCCCACAGCAGCGCCTCGCCGGTGTGCAGCAGCAGCTCGGCGAAGCGGTCGTCGGGCCGCGTCAGCAGCGCGGCGCTGGTGGCATGCAGCCACAGCTCACGCAGAAGGCTGTAGAGCGTCTCGCCGCCCAGCCACACCGACACCAGCACCACCGCGAACACGGTGGTGGAAGCGACGTCGGAACTGAACACCACCTCGCCGCGCTTGCGCGCATCGCGCAGGCGCTTGGGGGTGGGCTTCTGGTCTTTCTCGGCCATCGTTGGCTACAGAGTTGCCCTCAAGAAGTCGAGCACCCCGTTCTCCGGCCGCAGGAACTCCTGCAGCGACTCGTACACGAAGAAGACGAAGAGCAGCATCATCAGATGCGCCAGCAGGCTCTTGAGCGGCTGCGAGAACACGAAGACGTTGAGCTGCGGCGCCACACGGCTGATCAGGCCCATGCCCAGCTCGACCAGCAGCAGCACGAAGATCACCGGCGCGGCGAGCTTCACGATCCACAGGAACAGCGTGTCGCCCTGCCGGATCGCGAACTGCTCCAGCACCGCGCCCACGTTGGGGAAGAAGGAGCCCACCGGCCACAACCGGTACGAGTCGACGATCACCCCCAGCATCGCAAGCAGCCCCCCGGCCGCGACGAAGAGCGTGATCACCAGCCAGCCCAGGAACTCGCCCGTGGGCCCGTTCTCGTGTCCGGCCACCGGGTCGAAGAAGGAGGCGTTGGCCGAGCCGGTCTGGAAGTCGATCAGGTCGCCCACGCTCTGGATCGCCCAGATGAAGATGCCGAAGCCCAGGCCCAGCAGCAGGCCGATCAGCGCCTCCTTGCCGGCGATCAGCACCCAGGTGCCGATGCCCACCTCAGGCATGGCCCCGGCGGCCGGCGACATGAAGATCGCGAGCATCAGCAAGAGGCCGTTGCGCACGATGCCGGTCATCATCCCGCCCGACAGGAAGGGCACGACCGCGAAGATCGCGAACAGCCGCGGCAACGTCAGCACCACGGACGAGAAGAACCTCTCGATGTTGGCGAGCTCGAGGGCGCTTTCCATGGCTACACGGTTCTCCGCGCGGCCCAGGCCTGCGAGGCCGCTTCCTCGGCCGCTTCGTCCTGGCGTGTCTCCTGCAAGGCCAGACGCTCGGCGCGGGCGCGTTGCTGCATCTGCCGGGCCTTCTCCAGCTCGCCGCTGGCGTCGCGCAACGCCTGGCGGCTGCGGGCCAGCACCTCTTCGCGCTGCGCATGGAACTCGCCCGCCTGCACGGCCTGCTGTTGGGCCTGCGCGATCTGCGCATCGAGCGCGCCGCTCCAGGCGCCGGCATGGCGCAGCTGCGCGACATTGCATTGCCCGCCGGCCAGCGCGCCGACCATGGCCTGCCAGTGCGCGGCCTTGCCCTGCACCTGCTGTTCGCACCAGGCCTCGGCCTGCAGAAGCTGTGCGCGGCTTTGCTCGGCCGCCACGCGGTCGCGCGCGACCACGCCCAGGGCGGCAGTCTTCTGGCGCTCGCGAACATCGATCAACAGCTTCCAGTCGATGCTGTTGGCGTTGCTGCTGCTCATGCTCAGGCCTCCTCCTGGAAGCGCTGCAACGCGGCCAGGCAGGCCTCGTAGTCCTGCTGCGCGTCGGGTGGCTGCGCAAGAAAATTCAGCATCGCCGGGCGGGCCCGGATGGCTGCGTCGGCCAGCGCATCGCTGCCCGCCTTGTACTCGCCGATCTGCACCAGCAGCTCCATCTCCTGGTACTTGGCCAGCAGGCCGCGGAAATGCGCCGCGGCCTCGCGGTGCGCGCGCGAAGTCACCAGCGGCATCACGCGGCTGATGCTGGCCAGCACGTCGATGGCCGGGTAGCGGTTGGCCGCGGCGAGCTTGCGCGAGAGCACGATGTGGCCGTCGAGGATGGAGCGAACCTCTTCGGCGATGGGGTCGTTCTCCTCGTCGCCCTCGGTCAGCACCGAGTAGACGGCGGTGATGGAGCCCGTGCGGCCGTGCCCTGCACGCTCCAGCAACTGCGGCAGCATCGAGAAGATCGAGGGCGGGTAGCTGCGCCGCGTCGGCGGCTCGCCGCTGGCCAGGCCGATCTCGCGCTGAGCGCGCGCAAAGCGCGTGAGCGAATCCACCAGCAGCAGCACCTTCTTGCCCTGGTCGCGGAAATGCTCGGCGATGGTGGTAGCCACGTAGGCCGACTTGATGCGCTCCATCGGCGGCCGGTCGGAGGTGGAGACCACCATCACCGTCTTCGCCAGGCCCTCGGGGCCCAGGCTGTGCGCGATGAACTCCTGCACCTCGCGCCCGCGCTCGCCGATCAGCGCGATCACGTTGACCTCGGCGCTGGAGCCGCGCGCCAGCATGCCGAGCAAGGTGCTCTTGCCCACGCCGGGCGGCGAGAACACGCCGATGCGCTGGCCTTCGCCCACCGTCAGCAGCGCATCGACGGCGCGGATGCCGGTGGGCAGCGGCGCCTCGATCATGCGGCGCGCCAGCGGGCTCACGGGCTCGCGGTGCACCGGCAGCTGCGCGCGCGTGGCAAGCGGGCCGCGCGCGTCGATGGGCTGGCCCAATGCGTCGAGCACCCGGCCCAGCAGCGCATCGCCCACCGGGCAGACATGGCCGCGGCCGGTGGGCAGCACCTCGGTCAGCGCCGAGATGCCGGTGATGGGGCCGAGCGGCGTGAGGATGGCGGTGTTGCCGCGAAAGCCCACCACCTCGGCCAGCAGCGGCGGCTCGCCCGGCGTGACCAGTTCGCACAGCTCGCCCACGTGGGCCTGGATGCCCGAGGCGTCGATCAGCATGCCCACCGCCTTGCTCACGCGGCCGCGCATCGACACCGGCGTGATGCGGCCGAAGGCCTGCTCGAGGTCGGCGACGATGTCGAGGGCGCCGGTAGCCGGAGCCTGGCTCATGGCGCGCTTTCTTTGGCGGGCAGCAAGCCGCCGCGCTCCACCGCGCGACGGAAGGCCTCCAACTGGGCCTCGACGCCGATCTCCAGCACGCCCGAGGCGGTCTGCACCACGCAGGCGCCGTGCTGCAACGAGGGGTCGGGCGCGACGCTCAGGCTCATGGTCCATTGCGATTCGTGGCGCAGCCGGGCCAGCACTTCGCGCAGGGTCGCCTCCTGGGCCGGCGCGACGCGCACGGTGACGAAAGGCTCGCTGCGAATGAGCGTGTCGACGCGCAGCAGCGCGGCCTCGAACAGTGCGGCCGGGTCGGCGCCGGCGATGAACTGCCCCACCGCCTTGACCACGATCTGCGCCATCGACGTGCGCAGCGCCTGCATCTGGCGCTCCGCCGCCAGGGCTTCGGACACCAGCTGCGTCGCGTACTCGGCCTTGGCCTGTTGCAGGCCCTGTTCGTAGCCCTGGCGGCGGCTGGCCTCCGCCTCCTGCTGCGCCTGCTGCGAGATGCGCCGCGCCTCGCGCCGCGCGGTCTCGACCACGGCCGAGGCATCGAGCAAGGCCGCGTACTCGTGTTCCTTGAGCACCTTGCGCTCGCTCAGGAGCTGCAGGTTCTCGGTGGTGATCAGAAAAGCCAGTCCCATTGCGGCAGTCTTTCGGGAACGATGCAGGAGAGCATCAGCTCGTGAAGTTGGCGGGCCTGGCGCGGCTCCAATTGCGGCAGCGCAAGGGAAGAGACGCGCCGCGGCAGCTTGTGCTGCAGGCGGCGCAGCACCGCCTCGCCCTCGGGCGCGAAAGCGCCCAGCAGCAGGCGGTGGCCACGTTCCAGCACGATGCGACCGGCGGCGATGGGGCGCTGCTCCAGCGCTGAATGGTTCATGCGCAGCTCGCTGAGCCGAGGCACGCGGTCGAGCACGAAGTCAACCGCGTCGGCATCCAGGCGGCAGGCTTGGCGGCGCAGTTGCCGGCCCGCACCGGCGCGCAGGCGGAACAGCGGCAGGTGGGCGCAGAAGCCGAGGTAGGCGGCGAGCCGGCGCAGCGCGCGCGCATCGAGCAGCGCCAGGCGCTTGAGGCGCGAATCGAAGTTGTAGTCCGCCGAGGGCGGCGGCGCCTGGTCGCGCCGCAGCAAATCGGCCAGCACCGCGCGGCCGCCCTCCCCCAGCCGCGCCGGCACGCGGTGCTGCGCCGGCCAGTGGGCCGGCAGCCAGCTGGGATGCAGGTCGTGCTCGGGATGCAGGTTGAAGCGCATCACCAGACGCACCAGGTCCATCGGGCCGGGGGCGGCCTGGGGCGGGCTGGGTGCGGTGGCGGACATGTGCATGCGACGGCCCCCTCAGCGCCTGAAGACCTGGCTGCGCGACCAGCTGCGCCAATCCAGACCTTGGCGGCGCAGAAGGCCGGGAAGCACCACGAGGCACACGGCCGCCGCGAACAGCAGGCCCAGCAGCAGCATCGCCGTCTGCGTGGAGAACAGGCCGAGCACCTGCGGCTGCGCAGCGGCGTTGGTCGCCGGCGTCGCCGCGGACCGGCGCGCCTCGAAGAGCGAGAGCGAGACCTGGTCGTGCGTCAGCCCTTCGATGCTGTGCGCCACCATGTCCTTCACCGCCGGCGCGAGCAGGCGCAGGTCCACATCGGGCCGGTGCTTGATGAAGACCGCGGCCGACGAGGGCCGGATCTTCTCGGACAACGGATCGTTGGCCGGGATGACCACGTGCACGCGCGCCGCCACCACGCCATCGACATTGCGCAGGGTCTGCGACAGCTCCTGCGAGACGGCGTAGATGTAGCGCATGCGCTCCTCGGAGGGCGTAGACACCAGGCCCTGCTTCTGGAACACCTCGCCCATGGTGGTGTAGCGCTCGGCCGGCAGGCCCTGCGTGCGCAGCACGTCGAGCGCCTGGCCCAGGCGACTTTGCTCGACTTCGACCTGCCAGCTCGTGCCTTCGAGCTTGCTCTTGGCGGCGTCGATGCCCTCGCCCGACAGGGCGGCCACGATCTCGTTGGCCTCCTGCTCGTTGAGGTTGGAGTACAGCGGGACCTTGCAGCCGGCGAGCGCCAAGAGCAGCAGCAAGGCGGCCAGCCAGCGGATGCGGGCGATGAAGGCGACGGGGTTCACCGGCCGCCTCATTGCTGGTTCTTCAGCAGCGTGCCGAACAGGCTGGTCGCGGCGCTGGCCAGCCCGGTGGAGATGTGCATCTTGGCGAACATCATGTGTGCCTCCATCGCGTGGTCGGTCATCACGAACATGGTCTTGATCGGGTCCGACAGGTCGATGGACTCGAGCATGCTGTGGCGCATCTCCTCGTAGGAGCGCACATTGCCCGAGAACTGCGCGGCCAGCGACCTGGCTGCATCGCCGATGGCGCTGGGCCCGGACAGGGCCGGCGGCGGGGCCTGCACGCCCTGCATCATGTTGGCGAACATGCGGGTGTCGCCCGGATCGAAGCGGGAGCCGCTCGTGTTCTGTTGCTGTTGCTGCTGCGCCGCGCCGGGCCCGGCGACTTCGGGCGGCGGCGCGCTCGCGGCGGCCGACGCGATGGGATCGGTCATGGTTCAGCTCCTGGTGAAAAGGGAAATGCCTGCACGAGGCCTTGCGGCCTCGTGCAGGTCCGGACCATCAGGACGACTTCGCCGACTGGCGGATGTCGTTGCCGGTGGACTTGGCCACTTCGCCGCCGGCGGCGCTGGCACCGTTCACCGTGTGGGCGGTGGAGGCCGCACCCTGGATGCTGGTCGATGCCGCCATGCTGGCGGACATGAGGCGCGCGTTGTCGGCCGCGGCCTGGTTCATTTGCTGGATCGAGTTGTCGACAGAGCCTGCCATTTCATTTCTCCTGGTTGATGGGGAATCACTGGGGTATGAAAGCCCCGTCCGGGTAGGACGAAGCCATTCCACGCGGCGCGCAGGGTCGCTGTCGCCGCATGAAATCGGGGCGCGGGTACCGGGTGCGTGGGTGGGCGCATCTCGTCACCTCGCAGGTTTTCCGTTGTTGGGCACGCCGCCGCTCAGGACCAGCCCGTCGGCGTCGATGCGCTTGAGCTCGGCGCCGGAGCGCAGCACGGAGCCCTCGTAGTAGCGGTTGCCGTTGGACAGCTGGATGTGGCGCAGGCCATTGCCGTCCTCGGTGATGCTCACCATGCGCGCGGGGAGCACGCTCTGCCAGCCTTGCCACTGCGCGCGCAGGTCGGCGTCCTTGTTGTCGGGCTGCGGCTTCTCGCGGTATTGCACCTTGTCGGAGACCAGCACGGCGGGATGCAGGTCCTCGCTCAGGCGCCGGATCTTCTGGCGCACCGCGGCATCCTCCACGGTGCCGCTCAGCACCAGCCGGCCCTGGCCCGTGTAGGTGACCGCCACCCCGGGGTCGCCCACGTAGCGCCGCGCCTGCTCGACCATGTCCTCGGCCGAATGCACGTTGACGGCGACCTTGCCGCCGAAAGGCGCCACCGCGCGCTGCAGCGTCTCGCGGCGCTGCTTCGATTCGACGTAGCCCTTGACGTTGAACTGCCCGCCCGGCGCGGCGACGACCTCGACCTCCGGGAAGGGCACGAGCGCCTTCTCCACTTCCGCCAGGTTCACGCGGCCTACCCCGTCCGCGGACGCGCCGCGCTCGTTGTCCACCCACAGGGCCGCGAGGCCGAGCACGGCCAGGAGCGCCACGACGCCGCCGGCCCAGTCGCCCACGCGCGGCCCGCGGCGCTGCGGCGCCAGCGCGGCCGCCTGCGCTGCGGCCGCGGCATCGGGCGCGGCGGCGAACATGCGGTCTTCCTGCACGGCGGCCGGGTAGCTGCGGTCGAGCTGGAAGTCGATCTGGCCCACGCTCACGATGTCGCCGGCCACCACGCTGCGGCGCGGCTGCTGCATCTCCTCGCCGTTGAGCCTGGCCGAGGCGGTGCCCAGGCGCTGCATCGACACCACCAGCTCGCCGACGGTGAAGACGAGGTGGCGCGGCAGCACGTCGCCGCCGGGCAGCATCACCTCGCACTCGCCGCCCGAGCCCAGCACGTTGATGCCGGGCTTCAGCGCAATGGTGCGGCCCTTGACCGCGCCGCTCAGGAAGCGCAGGCACCAGCCGGCATTGGGGGCCGGCGCGGGGTCGAAGGCGGGGTCTTCGCGCATCGCCTTCACGCTCCGGGCGCTGCCGTCGTCGGCGTCGGCATTGGCGTCGCCATCGACACGGGCGTGGCCTTTGGCGCCGGCATGGGCGCGGGCGTGGAGATGGGCCCCAGCGGCAGCACCGGCGCCGACGCCGCGGAGCCCGGCACCACCAGGCGCGGGGTCAGCAGGTAGAAGCGCTCCATGTTGACCTGCTTCTTGTCGCTGTACTTGAAGAGGTTCCCGACGCCCGGAATGTCCTTGAGCACCGGCACGCCGGTGGTCGCGTTGGTGCGCTCCTCCGACGAATAGCCGGCGATCAGCAGGCTCGCGCCCTCGTCCACCAGCGCCTGGGTGTTGACGGTGCGGCGCCGCACGATCGGGATCCGGTCCACGGCCTGGCTGCTGAGGTCGCCGTCCACGATGTCGATGGACATCATCACGCCGCGGCTGCTCTTCTCCTCGATGATCAGCGGCGTCACGCGCACCGCGGTCCCCGCGGTAATGCTGAAGAGCCCCGCGTCCTGGAAGCCGTCGACGCGCACGTAGAACTCGCTCAGGTTCTCGAGCACGGCCTCGGTGTTGTCCAGCGTCATCACCTTGGGCCGTGCGACGAAGTTGGCGTCGCCGTTGCTGGCCAGCGCCGTGACGCGGGCCAGCAGGTAGTTGCGCGCGCTGTTGCCGATGGCGGCAGTCAGCATGCCGCCCAGCGGCGTCACCGGCTGGCCGCTGGCATTGAAGCCGCCGACCTGGCCGGCTTCGGAGGTCGCGCTGTCCCAGGTCAACGGGCCGCGGTCGCCGCGCCCGGTCTGGAAGTCGCCATGGCGGCCGTGCAGGCGCCAGTCGATGCCCAGGCTGCTCAGGGTGTCGGAGCTGATGTCCATGATCGTCACTTCGATCTCGATCAGCCGCGGGCGCACGTCCATCGATTCGATGAGGCGCTGGTACTGGCCCATGCGCTCGGGCGTGTCGCGCACCAGCACCGCGTTCATGCGGGTGTCGGCCTGGAACTGGGGCAGTTCGTTGCCGAAGGCGGCCGGCATGCCCGCGCCGCCTGCGTCCGCGCTTACCGGCCCCACGCCCGGCATCTCGATCTTGGGCGCGTTGATCGACTCGCCGCTGCGCAGCTTGATCTGCCGATTGGGCCCCACCGAGAAAGGCGCGCTGGGCCCGCGGCCGGCGCTGCTGCCGGGCGCGTTGCCGTTGCGGCCGTACAGGCTGCGCAGCACGTTGGCCACGCCCGGGATGACGGTCTCCTTGCCCGAGCGGTTGATCCTGAAGTCGGCGGCCCAGGCGTACTTCAGCGGGAACAGCCGGATCTCGGCGCCGTCGGCCAGCGCGCTGCGCTGGTCGGCGAGCTTGACCGCCTGGCGCACCATCTCGACGTAGCGCTTGGGCCCCGTCACATGCACGCTGGCATCGCTCTCGCTGATCGACAGCGGATAGCGCTCGTCGGAGATGCGCAGGCGCACCAGGGTCTCGGCAATGCGGCTGGCGTTTTCGGGCGCAATCGGCAGCACGTCGCTGCGCGAGTCGGCCGCCAGGTCGATGTAGAGGAAGGCCCCGTCGTAGTACCAGGTCAGCCCGTTGACCGCACACACGCTGTTGAGGATGTGCTGCGCCGGCCCCGAGAACTTGCCGCTGATCACGCCGCTTACCTTCTGATCGATCACCGCCGTGATGTTCTGCGAGGAGGCGAGCTCGCGCAGGAAGTCCGCCATCGGCTTCTCGTTGGCGACGATCTGGAAGGGCCGGTTGTTGTTCCAGCGCAGTTCGGCCGCCGAAACGGGTTGTGCGGCAGCGAGCAGCAGCGTGGCCAGGCCCAGCAGCAGCCAGGCCTGTTGCCCGGCTTTGCGGGCCTTGTGTAGGGGCATGACGACCATGGCCCAGCTCACGGCAATGAAGTGAGCGTGTGGAAGGCACGCTCGGCGAAGCGCATCACGTCGCGGCCCAGCCAGCCGGCCGTGGCGATGATGGCGACCATCACCGCGATCATCCGGATCGACTGGCCGATGCTCTGGTCCTGCACCTGCGTCACCGCCTGCAGCACCGCCACGACCAGCGCGGTGACGGTGGCCACCACCACCACCGGCAGCGAGATCCAGAGCACGAGCAGCAGGCCCTCGCGGGTGATGTCCAGGATGTTCTGCGGTGTCATGGGTTCGCTCGGTGCGCAGGAGGCGGTTCATCGATCAATGGGCTTGCGGATTGGTGACCCAGCCCACCGGCTGCAGGGCCACGTCTTCGTCGACTTCCTGGTAGGACAGCACCGGAAGCGTCGGCGCCACCGGCTCGATCAGGGTCTTGACGTAGCGGCGCACGTCGGACGACGCGATGGCCACCACGCGGTTGGCAGTCGAGCCGAGGATGCGGCGCACCTGCTCGCGGATGTCCTGCGTCACGGCCGGGCTCAGCAGCAGCAGGTTGCCGCGCGGCGAGCGCTCGACCGCGTTCTGCACGCGCTCGAGCAGGCTGGACTCGAAGAGGATCGCCTCGAGCTGGCGGCTCGATCCCACGTAGCGGCTGGTGATGTAGCGGCCGAGGTGGATGCGCACCAGCTCGGTCAGAGCGATCGAGTCCTGCTCCTTGGGCGCCCAGATTGCGAGGCATTCGAAGATGGCGTGCAGGTTGCGGATCGGGATGCCCTCCTGCAGCAGCCGGCGCAGCACCTCGGCGATGCGCTGCGGCGAGGCCACGCGCGCCACCTCGGCCGCAAGCTCGGGCGCATCGCGCTGCACCGAATGCAGCAGGCGTTGCACTTCCTGCAGGCCGATCAGCTCGCGCACGTTGCGGCGCACGGCGTGGTCGACGTGCAGGGCCACCACCTCCTGCGCCTCCCAGGTCCGGAGGCCGGGCTGCGCGCCTTGCACCCACACCACGCGCGCGAAGGGGCCGAAGGGTTCGGCCACCTGCGCGCCTGCGGGCGGCGTGGTGGCCTCGGCCGGATCGAGCAACTGCCAGCCCGGCTGCAGCAAACCTTCGGACACCACCACGTCATGCACCAGCACCTGGTAGCCGTGCTCGGGCAGGCCGGCCGCATAAGCCAGCTGCAGGCGCGGGAACACCGGGCCCAGGTCGGACTCGACGGCGGTCTTGACGCCGGCGAGCTCCTGGTCGAGCGCATGGCGGTCGACCGCGCCGCGCAGCGTGTCGGACAGCCGCACCGCCAGCGGCGAGGCGATCGCATGGCCGCTCTCGCCCTCTTCCTCGTCGATGGCTTCGCGGTGCGAGATCCAGCCCGGCGTGCGCCGCCGTGCGCGCACGCTGCGCATCGCGAAGCCCAGGCCGATGATCAGGGCCGCCAGCAGGCCAAACACCCACTTGGGGAACCCAGGCACCACCAGGAAGCTGGCGACCGCGATGCCCGCGATGACGAGGGCGCGCGGATGTGCCATCAGCTGCTCGCCGATCTGGCTGGCGAGCTGCGCGTCGCGGCGCTCGCCGCTGCCCACGCGGGTGATCACGATGCCGGCGGCGATCGAGACCAGCAGCGACGGGATCTGCGAGACCATGCCGTCGCCCACCGTGAGAATGGCGTAGCGCTGCAGCGCGCCGGAAAGCGTCATCTCGTGCATCAGCGTGCCGATGGCGATGCCCGCGAGGATGTTGACCAGCGCGATGACGATGCTCGCGATGGCGTCGCCCTTGACGAACTTCATCGCGCCATCCATCGCGCCGTGCAGCTGGCATTCCTGCTCCAGCACCTGGCGCCGCTTCTGCGCCTGCGCCGAGGAGAGCACGCCGGCGCGCACGTCGGCGTCGATGCTCATCTGCTTGCCCGGCATCGCGTCCAGCGCGAAGCGCGCCGCCACCTCGGCCACCCGCTCCGAGCCCTTGGCGATCACGATGAACTGGACGATGGCGATGATGAGGAAGACCACGCCGCCGACCACCACGTTGTTGCCGACGATCAGCTTGCCGAAGGTGTCGATGATGTGGCCGGCATTGGCCTGCAGCAGGATCAGCTTGGTGGAGGCGATGTTGAGCGCCAGCCGGAACAGCGTGGTGAAGAGCAGCAGCGAGGGAAAGGTGGAGAGCGACAGCGCCGAGGGCACGTACATCGCCACGATCAGCAGCACCAGGCTGATCGCCAGGTTGCTCGCGATCAGCAGGTCCAGGAGCGGCGTCGGCAGCGGCAGCACGAAGAGCGCCACCACCACCACCAGCAGGCCCGCGAGCAGCAGATCGTTGTAGCGGCCTGCGTTCGCGAACAGGTCGCGCAGGCTGCCGCGGTACGGCTGCAAGGATCGGGCGGGGCTCGCCATGGTTGTTGCTGTTTGGTTTTGCTGGCCTTGCGATCCGGCGCAAACGCGCCGGCCTCGAACGTGAAAAAGATCACGTCGCGGCGGACTCTAAGTGGCACCCTCTGTTTACGGCAACCACGAGTTCTCGTAGGAACCCGCACCCGTGTCGCATCCGCAGCACTACGGATTTGCGTACTACCTGCCCCGGGTTGCTTTCGCTAAGCTGCGCCGCGATGCGACAGCGGCCCCGCTGCCCGCGCGGAATGTGGACAGTGACAGGACCCAGCGATTTGCAGCGACTCTTCAACGAAAGCACGCATGCCCGCGCAGGCCGCTGAGCCGGTGACCGAGCTCGGCGAGGCGCGCGCGCTGCCACGGGCCGAGCCCGCGAACGTGCGTGCGCTCAACCGCCTGTACGGCGCGGCGCCGCCGCGCGAGCTGGTGGCGCGCGATGTGCGCTATCGCCTCTCGTGGCGGCACGACACGGGGGCGGTGCCCATGGTGCGCGAATGCTTTCGGTTCAGGCTCGGAGCGCATGTGGGCCACCTGGGCCTGGATGCGCCGAGCCTGCAGTGCCTGCTGGGTGAACGCCGCCTGGAGCTGCTGCCGCGCGAGCTGCGCTACATCCTGCTGGCCGAGGCGTTGCATCCGGTGGCCGACGCGCTGGAGAAGGCGCTGCGCCTGCACTTCGAATGGCAGCCGCCGGAGGGGCCCGACGCCGTTGCGCCGCCCTGCGATGCGGAACGCGCGGCCTTCTTCGTGGCCACGGCGGTCGAGGGCGGCGCAGCCTTGCGCGGCTTCATCCAGTTCGACGACGGCGCGACGCTCGATGCCTTGGTGCCGACCGATGCCAAGCGCCACGCGGTACGTGCAAGCATCGTCTTCGATGCGCTGCGGCTGCCCGTTCATTTCGCGATCGGCAGCACGCCGATCCAGTTGCGCGAGATCAACAGCATCCGCGCCGGCGACATCGTCGGCATCGAGCAATGGAGCTCCTCGGGCGGCGCGATCGTGGTCACGGCCGCGCTCGGCGGGCCCGGGGGCCGGCAGCTCACGGCCTTTGCCGAGGGCGCGCGCATCACCGTTCAGCAAACCAGAGACAGCGCCATGAAGACAGACACCCCCGCCCCCACCGCCGACGCCAGCGTCAACCTGCCGATCGATCGGCTCGATGCGCTGGAGGTCACGCTGCGCTTCGAAGTCGGCGAGCTGTCGTTGTCGCTCGGCGAGTTGAAGAGCATCCGCGCCGGCCACGTGTTCGAGCTCGGCCAACCGCTCAATCGCAGTCCGGTGCGCATCCTGGCGCACGGCAACGTGCTGGGCAAGGGCTACCTGGTTGCGGTGGGCGACCGGCTGGGGGTGCGCGTGTCGGAGTTCGCGCCCGGCGAAGTCTGAGCGGGCCGGCGGCGAAGATGCAGGGCGGACTCCCCGAACCCCTCACGCTGGTCGCGCTGATCGTCGCCTTCGGCGTCGCGCCCTTCGTGGCGCTGATGGTGACCAGCTACACCAAGCTGGTGATCGTCTTCGGCCTGCTGCGCACCGCGCTGGGCCTGCAGCAGACGCCGCCGAACATGGTGCTGAACGGCATCGCGATCATCCTGTCGGTCTACATCATGGCGCCGGTGGGCATGGACGTGGGCGACGCGCTGCGCCATCGAAACTTCGGCGCCAAGGGCGAAGGGCTCAACGACATCGTGGCGGTGATCGATGCAGCCAAGGCACCGCTCAAGGAGTTCTTGCAGAAGCACACGCACGAGCGCGAGCGGCAGTTCTTCCTGAAGTCCGCGTCCAACATCTGGCCGCAGGCCCGCGCCGAGCAGCTGCGTGCCGACGACTTCATGGTGCTGGTGCCGAGCTTCACCCTGAGCGAGCTGACGCGGGCCTTCCAGATCGGCTTCATCATCTACCTGGTGTTCGTGGTGGTGGACCTGATCGTGGCGACCGTGCTGCTGGCACTGGGGATGTCGATGATTGCGCCTACGACCATTTCATTGCCGTTCAAGCTGCTGTTGTTCGTGATGCTGGATGGGTGGACGCGGCTGGTGCATGGGTTGGTGTTGTCGTACCGGTGAGCGGCACATCTGCGAACACCTGAACGCCGCTTCGACATCGACTGCATTGCACGCTGACGTGCCAAGCCCGTAGCTTCGAAGCCCATGAGTCCTGCCCGATCTGTTCGAACAGGACGGACTCGAGATCGACACGACCAGCGAGTGCCGTGAAAAGTGAGGCGACTATGGCGATGCTGTAGTGCGCTTTCAAGAGGCAGTCGATCACGGCTTGTGCAATCAACTTCTTGCCTTCGTGAAGCGTGACGCAGGCATCGACCACCCGCCGCTTCTCACCGCGGACCGGGTCGCCTCGTGCCTCACTCCCGAGGAGTCCCAGCCGCCATCCCAGATACGATACAGCTCTGTTTCGTTTGCGATACAGTGTCGTATCTATTCAACCAAAAGGCCGTGAGCGGATGACCGATTCTCGACAACCACTGATGACCGCCGTGCAGCTGCGCGAATGGGGCGGTCCGCTCGAACTCGCACGCATTCCGTGCCCTCAACCGCTGCCCACCGAGGTCCTTGTGCGGGTGGAAGCCGCCGGCGTGAACCCGGTGGATGTGTTCACCACCCAGGGGCGGGCGTACAACCGGGCCCTGCATCTTCCGCACGTGCCCGGCTGGGACGTTTCCGGCATGGTCGAAGCGGTGGGCTATGGTGTCACGCGCTTCAGGAAGGGCGATGCCGTCTTTGGCATGCCCTGGTTCCCACGCCAGGGCGGCGGGTACGCGCAGTACGTCACCGCGCCTGCGCGGCATTTCGCGCACAAGCCGGCAGAGCTCACGCACGCCGAAGCTGCAGCACTACCGCTGGCGGGGCTGACGGCCTGGCAGATGCTGGTGGAGGTCGCTCAAGTACGGGCTGGAATGCGGGTGTTGGTCAGCGGCGGCGCCGGGGGAGTGGGCCACCTCGTTGTGCAGTTGGCGAAGGCACTTGGCGCGTCAGTGACGGCCACGGCACGGTCCGAGAAACACGAATTCCTGCGGCAGCTGGGAGCGGAACGGGTGGTGGACTACACAGCCGCACCGGTGCCGGACCAGGTTTCGGGCATGGACATCGTGATCGAACTGGTCGGGGGCGACACCTGCATGGCGATGCTCCGCACGCTGCGGCCTGGCGGGCTGCTGGTCAGCGCCCAGGCCGCCTGGGCGCCCGGCTTGCAGGAAGCAGCGCAGGCAGCGGGCGTTCGCGCCAGCTGGTACCTGGTCGAACCGAGCGGCAGCGCTCTCGAAGCCCTCGCCAAGCTGGTGCGCGAAGGGCGGTTGAAGCCGCGCGTCGACGCTGTGCTGCCGCTGGCCCAAGCGGCCGAAGCACATACGCGCGTCGCCGCACGCGACACGAACGGCAAGCTGGTGCTGGTGCCGCCAGCCCGCAGCGAATGAGCGCAAAGGAGACGCCCATGGGATCCCCCATTGTTCTCGTCCACGGAGCTTGGCACGGCGGCTGGTGCTGGGACAAAGTCCGCCCGCTCCTGGAGGCGGCCGGCCACCGCGTCCTTACACCCACCCTCAGCGGGCTGGCGGACGGCGAGCACCTGCGCTGTCCCGTCCCCAGCTTGGCCACCCACGTGGCCGACATCGTCGACCTGGTGGAGGCTGAGAGGCTTCGTGACGTGGTCGTGGTTGGCCACTCTTATGGCGGCATGGTCATCACGGGCGTCGCCGATGCGCTGCGTGACCGCATACGCCACCTCGTGTACCTGGATGCCGCGGTGCCAGCCGACGGCCAGACGTTTGCGTCTTTCGTGCCCGGCATCGCGCAAGAGGACGTGCTTAGGCGGGAGGCGGCGTTCCGCTCCATGGCGCCAGACGGCAGCTGGCTCCCGCCCGTCCCGCCCGGCATGGTGGGCGTGAGCGATCCCGCGGACGTCGAATGGTTGAAGCGGCGCATGCGTCCCCACCCGCTGCGCACGTGGCTGGATCCCATTGCCCTGCCCAATGGCGGCCATTCAGGACTCCCAAAGACGTACGTGATGGCAGCGAACCCGCCCACGACTGCGATGGGCTACCCGCGCGTGGCCGAGATCGCGCGTCGCGGTGGCGAATGGAGCTGCCGCGAGATCGACTGCGGTCACGACATGATGGTGGTGGATCCGGAGCAGACGGCAACCTTCATCGCAGAGGCGGCCGAATGAAGGTGCTACTGCTTGTGCGGCAGGGCCGCGTCCATGGCCGCTTGGGCCGCACGCTGCAGCGCCTTGGCCGGTCCGTTCTTGCCCAGGGCTTCGCTTCCGGCGAAAGCGCCGTCGATCATGAGGACCAGTTGGTCCGCCAGCAGGGCAGCGTCTTCGGCGCCCGCCGCCATGCACAAGGCCAGGAGGCGTCGGCGCAGCTTTTGCTTGTTCCGCGCGACCTTGTCGCGAACGGCATGCGCCGGATCGGGAAACTCCGCCGCAGCGTTCAGGAACGCGCAGCCACGGGACGCCTCACCGCCGATGTAGCGGGAAATCCATTTGATTTGCCCGAGGAGCTCCTCGCGCGGATGTCCCATGTGCCGCTCAGCCGTCGCTTCCCACTGCGCCCAGAACTCCTCGTCCCGCGAGTCCAGAACGGCCAGAACGAGGTCGTCCTTGGTCGGGAACCAACGATAGAGCGTCGTCTTGGCCACGCCGGAGGCGGCGACCACCGTGTCGACGCCAACCGCGCGAAAGCCCTCGCGGTAGAAAAGATCACGGGCTGTCGCGAACACCTTCTCGCGGGCGGAGTGTTCTCCCTGCGCAGGGGCACGCTTTGCTTTGGTGGAGGCACTTGCAGGCACGGGGCATTCCTGAATGTAGTGCGCATGATACAGGTCGGTAGCGAAGGACATCGGCCATGACAACGACGGACACCGGCGCCGGCGCAGGGCTGGCTTCCACGCGTCGCGCACTGCTGTTCGGCAACTTCGTCATCGGCGCGGGCCTGCAGGTCGTCGCAGGCACCCTGCAAGACTTGTCGCGCTCACTGGGCGTGAGCGTTGCCACGGCGGGGCAGCTCATCTCCATTGCGGCGGTCGTGGTGTGCGTCGCCGCACCGTTCGCGGCGTGGTTCGGCCGCGGGCGGGACATGCGGCGTTTGCTCGCTTTGGCCTTGCTGTGGTACGGCATCGGCCACGCCGCGTGTGCTGCCGCCACCGGCCACCTGGGGCTAGGCGTCGCGCGCGCGTTGTCCATGCTCGCGGCCGCCTTCTTCACGCCGCAAGCCGCGGCCGCCATGGTGGTCATGAGCCCGCCGCGCGAACGCGCCTCGGCCATTGCCTTCATCTTCATCGGCTGGTCTGCGTCGGCTGTGATCGGCGCGCCGGTCAGCAGTTTCGTGGGCGAGGTGCTGGGCTGGCGCCATGCGTTCGGGTTGATCGCAGGCCTGGCGCTGTTGGCGGCAGCCGTGCTCTGGCGGAGCATGCCTTCAGGCGTGAAAACGCCACCCGTGTCCGCCGCTGCATGGAAGGCAGCGCTGCGCGATCCGGCGCTGATGGCCGTCGTACTGGTCACGGCGCTGCAGGGCGCAGGCCAGTTCACTGTCCTCTCGTACTTCCTGCCGTTCTGCAAGCAGGTGCTGCAGGCCACCGCGGCACAAGTCAGTCTGGCCTATTTGTGGTTTGGAGCACTGGGAGTCACTGGAAACGTGCTGCTGGTGCGGCTGGTGGGCCGCATGGGCCCGGGGCGTAGCGTCAACGTGGTGCTGTGCGCGATTGCGGCGAGCCTCGCGTGCTGGCCGCTGGTCACTACGATGCCGGCGCTGCTGGTGGTGATCGTCCCATGGGCGCTGGCGTGCTTCGCGAGCAACTCCGCCCAGCAGGCCCGTCTGGGCCACCTGGCCCCGCAACTGACGCCGGCGCTGATGGCCATGAACACGTCGGCGATCTACCTGGGTCAGGCGCTGGGGGCGGCGGGCGGCGGCGCTCTGCTGGCATCCAACGGCATGGGTGCGCTCAGTTGGGCTGGCCTCGCATGGATGCTGGCCGCTCTGGCACTCAGCTTGTGGGCCGCGCGTCGAATAAAGGTACACGGACTTCGCTACGCGACGACTGGAGGGCCGCAGGCCGTCGACCGCTAGGCCGTCATTGGCGTCCTGATCTGACCGTCTTCATCGTCACGCGGCGACTGCGCGGCGCAGGGCGGCTTCGACGTTGCGCTGCGTGCCGAGGATGTGCTCGCCGAGCAGTGCGCAAGCCGTATCGGCATCACGACGCAGCGTGGCCTCCATGATCTTGCGGTGCTCGCTCGACTTGCGCCGGCCGACTTGCCGGTGGCGCGCCGAGAAGCGCCGGTAGCGCTCGGCCTGGTCGAACAGGCTCGCGCTCCATAGCCGCTGGCGTTCGGAAGCGCAGGCAGCAATCAGTGCCGCATGGAAATTCCGATGCAGCTCACTCCACTCCTCGTCCAGGATGACCGGTCCATCGCTCAGGCGAGATTCGATCTTCTCGAGCCGGTGGAAGGCGGCGACGATCGCGCCTTCCCAGCTGTCGTCGCCCCGTTCGATGGCACTGCGCAGCGCCTCCACATCGAGCATCAGCCGCATGTGCGTGATGTCGGCCAGGTCCTCGGCGGAGAGCGGCGCAACGCGAAAGCCCCTGCGCTCATCCGCCTTGACCAGGCCTTCCTGTGCGAGACGGCTTAGCGCTTCGCGCAGCGGGCTGCTGGAGAACCCGTAGTGCCCCTGCAGGTCGTCCAGCTTCAGCTTGCTCCCCGCCTCGAACAAGCCAGTCAGGACGTCGCGCCGCAGGCGTCTGAAAGCCTGCTCAGCAAGAGGGGTCGATGGCTCGGAAGCGACCGCGATGAGTGAGTTCATATGATCAATTTTATGCATGATCACTCGAAGCTTGCAAAGAGCCGATGACGACTCGCAGGTGCAATCAAGGCATCAGCACGATCTTTCCCGGCATGCCACCGCTGTCGAGCAACTCGTGCACACGGCGCGCCTCCGACAGCGCAAAGGTCGCGACCTTCGGCGCGCGAATGCGGCCTTCAGCCATCAGGGCGATGGCGGACTCCATCAAGCCCCGGCGCTGGCTCGCATCCGCATCGATGGCGTGGATGGAGAAGGTGCGCACAGCGAGGCTCCTGCCCAGCAGCCTGCGAAGTTCCTCGAACACGTCGCCGGCAGGCGGACCGTTGACGATGTTGTAAGAGACCAGCATGCCGCAGGGTGCCAAGGCGCGCAGGCAGGCGATGAAGAGCTCACCGCCCAGGTGATCGAAGGCCAGGTCGACGCCACGACCGTCCGTCAGCTGCATCACTTTCTCGGTCAGGCCATGTGGATCGCTCTCGATGACCTCGTGCGCGCCGTTGGCCAACGCGAAGTTTCTCTTCTCCGGGGTCGAGGCGGTTCCGATCACACGCAGTCCGCGGTCGCGGGCGACCTGTACCAGCGCCGTCGCCACACCACCGGCCGCACCGGGCACCAGGATGGAGGTCGCCGGCAAATTGCCGTTGCTCGACAGCATCGCCAACGCGAGCTGGAAGTTTCCGAGGCTGACGGCATCCTCGAAGCGGATCGAGTCGGGAAGGACGAAAGGTGCGGCCTGCGGCACGCAGATGGCCTCCGCATAGCAGCCGCCACGCTGCGCCAGTTCACGCGCGCTCACGAGCACCCGCTGC
This sequence comes from Variovorax sp. RA8, assembly GCF_901827175.1. Taxonomy (NCBI): domain Bacteria; kingdom Pseudomonadati; phylum Pseudomonadota; class Betaproteobacteria; order Burkholderiales; family Comamonadaceae; genus Variovorax; species Variovorax sp. RA8. Next base: position 4,266,950 of record NZ_LR594662.1, read on the forward strand.
CCCACCCGCAAAGAAGTCACTCCGGGGCCGATCGCGTCGACGACACCGGCCATCTCGTTGCCGGGGGTCGCCGGCATCGGCGGCATCCATTTGTAGGTGCCGTTGCGGATCAGCACATCGGGCCCGCCGGCGCCGATCGCCATGGCCTTGACCCGCACCTCGCCTGCGCGTGGTTGCGGCAATGGCAGCTCGACGAGTTGCAGGACTTCGGGCCCGCCGGGCGCCTGGAGTTGAATGGCCTTCATGATGTTCGACCAGCCTGCCTAGCGCTGCCCGTCATGGACGGACACCTGGTCCTTCGTCAGCCCGCCGAGGCGCGCATGCACGCGGCCGCCGGTGCCCATCACCAGCGCGAAGAGGATCTCGTTGGGCCGGGGCGCGTCCTGGATGCCGATTTCCATCGAGTTGTAGTGACTGCGCACGTAGGCCGCGTGGACGTAGTGCAGCGGCACCATGATCCGGTAGCCCGTCGCCGCCACCGCCTTGGACGACGGGACGATCGCCTTCGGCTCGCCAAGCGCCTCGCGCATGGCCCAGCCGCCGGCCTCGTGCCAGACGGCACCGTGCTCCAGCTCTCCGTTCACGCCGACGATCGCGGCCTTGCTGTAGACCTCGACCTTGTCGCGCCCGAGCGTCTCGATCAGCTCGGTCGCCAGCAGTGTTCCCAGGGAGCGCAGGTCGACCATGAAGGGAATCAGGTCGGGTTCATAGCGCCCCGCATAGGGGTTGCGGATGACCGCGCAGGCCGCGGCAAGCTTCAGGGGCGTCTCGACCGGCGGCCCACCCTCGTGGTAGATGGTTTCGATGGCAAGACTGCGCTTGCGGATTTCGATCAGGGACATGAAAACCTCATTGCCTTGGTATGTGTGCATCGTTCACGACGGCCGTCCAGCGCTTCAGCTCGGCGCTCACCATCGTGGTCATTTCTTCCGGCGTGCTGCCGCGCGCTTCGCCGCCCATATCCTCCAGGCGTGCACGGACGGCGGCCACCTGCAGGGCCTTGAGTGTCTCCGAACGCAGTCGCTCGACAATCGGGCGCGGCGTGCCGGCCGGCGCCATGAAGCCCGCCCATGAACTCACGTCGTAGCCTGCCACGCCCTGCTCCGCGACCGTCGGCACCTCGGGCATCGCGCTCCAGCGCTGCGCGCCGGTGGTGGCCAGCGCTCTCAGCTTGCCCGCCTTGATGTTGGGCATCACCGCCGTCGGCGGCGCGACGATCAAGGGGATCTCGCCGCCGAGCAGCGCCGTGACCGAGGCAGCATCGCCGCGATAGGGAACATGAAGCAGCTCGGCCTTCGCGCTCTTGACCAGGAGCTCCCCCGCCAGGTGGTGCGTGGAGCCGATGCCGGCCGAGCCGTACGAGACGCCGCGTGCATCGGCACGCGCGGCAGCGAGCAGCTCCGCGAGGCTGCGGTAGGGTGAATCGGCACGCACCACCAGCAGGAACGGAAAGAAGGTGACCGTGGAGATCATCTGGAAGTCCGACACGGTCTGGTAGTTGAGCTTGCTGTAGAGCGCCCCCGCCACCGCGTGCCCGCCGGTGGCCAGGAGCAGCGTGTACCCGTCGGGCCGGGCGCGCGCCACCGTGGTCGCCGCGATCGTTCCGCCCGCGCCGGTCTGGGCCTCGACCACGAAGGGCTGGCCCAGGCCCTTGGCCATCTCCGCGCTGACCACGCGCGCGATCGTGTCGGCATTGCCGCCTGCGGCGAAGCCCTGGTAGATCTTGATCGGCTTGTCCGGGTAGTCCTGGGCCAAAGCCATGATGGGTGCCGCGCAGGCCAGGGTCAGGCCTGCGGCAACGAAATGTCTGCGCCGCATTGTGCTTGTCTCCGATTTGTTCTGGGATGGAGGCCGCATTCTTCAGCGGCCCTGCTGAAAGCCTCAGTCCTGCTGGACGATGGGGTTGCGAAGGATGCCGATGCCCTCGATCTCCACCTCGCACACGTCACCGGGCTTCATGAAGCGTTGCGGCTTCCTGCTCCAGCCGACGCCTGCAGGCGTACCGGTCGCGATCACGTCGCCGGGCGTGAGCGTGAAGATCGTCGAGGCATAGTTGATGAGCTTCGGAATGCTGAAAATCATGTGCCCCGTGTGGCTCGACTGCACGACCTCGCCGTTGAGCCGCGTCTCGAGCTTGAGTTGACGGCCGGGCTCGATCTCGTCAGCGGTCACCATCCAGGGGCCGAAGCCGCCGGTCGATTCGAAGTTCTTGCCTGAGGCGATCTGCTTGGCGTGGAACTGCCACTCGCGCACGCTGCCGTCGTTGTAGCAGGCGTACCCCGCCACATGGTCGTAGGCGTCCGCCTCGGCGATGTTGCGCCCGCCCTTGCCGATGATCACGGCGAGCTCGCCTTCCCAGTCGAGCGATTCCGATACGTGCGGGCGCACGATCGGCTCGTTGTGCGCGCACTGGGAGCGCCAGACGCGCAGAAAGATCGGGGGCTGCTCCGACAGTTCGCGCTGCATGCCCGCCGCCAGCACTTCCTGGTGATGGTCCATGTAGTTGCGCACCGCGCAGACGATCTTCTCGGAACGGGGAATCACGGGCAGAAAGCGGATGTCGGCCAGTTTGGCGGCGACCGGCAGGCCTTCGACATGCTGCGCCGCTTGCGTGTACTCGCCCGAGGCGATGTAGTCGGCCAGGCATGCGTGCTGGGGGCGCGCGGCGCCGAGGTCGACGACGCCGTCACCGACGACGGCGCCCCAGGTTTCGCGGCCTTGGTGGACAAATGACAAAAGCTTCATGAGAACTCCAGTTGGGATGGGTGGGTGGTGAAGAAGGCCTGCCGCGAATGTCAGGCAGCGGATGCGGTGGGCGCAGGCGCCTGCGCCTCGAACCGCGCTTGCCACTGCGCGAGCGGCATGAAGGTGGGGTCCCGGCGGCAGGCTTCCTCGGTCTCGCGCATCAGCGTCTCGTCGTCCTTGGAGAGATCCAGCGGATCGCCATGAGGCTGCGCGACGTAGAAGGGCGTGTCGACATAGATCTCCACCGTGTTGCCTTCAGGGTCGAGCATGTAGACGGACAGCGCATTGCCGTGGTTGAGGCCGCGAATCTCGGTGGCGCCCCGCTCGGCCGCACGCGCCGAGATCTCGCGCAGGTGCTGGATGCCCGGCACCACGAAGGAGATCTGCATCACGGTGCTGAATTTGGCTTCCACCGGCCGGCCCGAGGCGAGCACCAGCTGGTGATGCTGGTCCGCGCTGGCGCTCATGAAGACCAGCTTGTTCCGGAAAGTCCGCCCCTCGCCCCGATCGGTGACGGTGAGGTCGAAGGTCTCGGTGTAGAAGGCCACCATCCGTTCCAGGTCGGTGACGAAGATCCCGAAGTGCGAAGGCGTGGGCCGGTTGACCTTAAGCATGGTGTCTCCTGCAGTTGCGCTGTTGCTCTCGTCCGTGCATTTTCAGTATTTTATGCATAAACTCCAATATCTGTAAAACATTGATTGCCATGCACCAACAAGCCTCGACCACCCGCACCCGTCTGCTCGGCATCTCCGGCAGCATCCGAAGCCAATCGAACTGCACCGCGGTGCTTCGCAGCCTCCAGGCGCTGCTGCCGGATTCGACATCCATCGAGCTCTTCCCGCTGAATGAGATCCCGCTCTACAACGCCGATCTGGACGGGGCCGCGCCGCCTGCAGCCGTCGCCGAGCTGAAGCAGGCGATCTCGCAGGCCGACGGGCTGGTTGTCTGTTCGCCCGAATACAACTACGGCATGCCGGGCGTGCTGAAGAATGCGATCGACTGGGCTTCACGTCCCGCGTTCGCCTCGCCGCTGAAGGGCAAGCCGGTGCTGGTCATGACGGCCTCGCCCGGCACCGCCGGCGGCGTGCGCGCGCAGGTGCAGATCCGGGATGCTTTCGCAGCCACCCTGGCGAGGCCGGTGGTCCGTCAGCACGTGGCGATCGCGAACGTCGCCGCACAAATCAGCGACGGCCGCCTCGTCCACCAGCCGACGCTGGACTTCGTGAAGCTTGCGCTCGACGATCTTTTGGCCGAGATCGCGCTGCTCGGCGGCACCGGCAGCTGATCCAGCGCACGCGTTCGTGGTTTCCCGACACGCCGACTACTGGGCTCCGCCCTGGCGGCATGGATGTGCAAGCGGCAGTTCGGCGGCAAATCCGCGGTGCTGCATCGACCTCGCGGGGCCCGCACTACGACGGGCTGAGCGGAGCGTGCCCAGTCGATCGATCTCGCCGGGTGAGGGAGCGTCCCCCGGCTTTGCGCCGAAGCCCCTACTGCAACGAGAGACTGACGGCGCGATGCAGCTGGGCGAGCGCCGCCGGGTCGACCATCGAACGCTTGCGTGCGACCCAGTAAGTCGACCATCGCGTGCCCGGCGATATCAGCGGCCTGACCGCGTAGATATCGCGGTCGAGGTACTCGCCCGCATGGCGCGGCAGCACCGCCGCGCCGAGACCCTGCCGAACGAGTGCAAGCGCAGTCGAATAGAGCTGCACCTCGTAGCCAACCGTCAAGTGGCGTTGCCGCGCCAGCTGATCCAGCAGGAGAGCACGCCACTGCCCGCCGTTTCGCCCCACGAGAATGAGCTCGGTGCCCTCCAGGTCCTGCCATCGAACGCCCCTTGCGCGTGGCGGCATCTTTCCGGCAAGCGGATGGTCCAGGGCGCAGACGACGCACAGGGTGTCGCAGATCAAGAGCTCGGACTTGAATTCACCCGACTGCTTCAGCGAGGCGTCGGTCGAGCCGATCACCACGTCGGCTTCGCCTGACACGAGCAGATCGGTCAGCAGCATGGCCGGGCGGTCGATGACTTCGACGCGCAGGGGCAATGCCTCGTCGTGCAGCCGCCGCAGCGCACTGGGAATGAAGGTGGCCGCCGAAAGCGAGCCGGCGCCCAGGCGGATCACCGCCGAGGCCGTGTGCCGGCCCGCCTTCACGTCCTCCACCGCACGGGCCACCTCGCGCAGCGCCTGGTGGCCCGCGCGCTGCAGGTGCTCGCCCGCTTCCGTCAGGCGTGCCGTGCGGCCCCGCACCACCAGTCTTGTGCCGAGTTCGGCCTCCAGTTCCCGCACCAGGATGCTGATGGCCGACTGGGTGACGAACAGCCGCTCGGCCGTCCTCGTGAAGCTGGCGGTTTGCCCGATGAGCTCGAGGGCTTGCAGTTGTCGCAGCGTTGGCATGAGGCGAACTCATTCATGGATATGTATTCTTAATTTTACTTATGCGGCCCGCCGCAGCACCATCTCACGCATCGTCACAGACCGAGCGAGCACCGCACCATGGATCCATCCCGCAGAAAAATTCTCGTCTCGACCGCGGCGGCACTCGCGCTCTCCTCCAGGGCATGGGCGCAGCCGGCCTACCCGTCGAAGCCAATCCGCATCGTGGTCGGCTTCCCGGCCGGCGGGGCACTCGACGTCGCGACGCGCGCCCTGACGCAAGCGCTGGCCGTCGGGGCACTGCACCCCATCGTCGTGGACAACAAGGTGGGCGCAGGCGGAACGATTGCCTTGACCGAGGTAGCGCGTGCCGCGCCCGACGGCTACACGCTCGGCCTGGGAACGACGTCCAACCTGGTCATCGCCCCCTACCTGTACCCGCGGCTTGCCTACAAGGCCGAGGCCGATCTCGTTTCGCTGGGCGAATTCGCACAGGGCCAGAGCCTCGTCTATGCGAGCACGAACTCCGGCCTGCGGACGTTGAGCGCAGCCATCGCGGCAATGCGCAATGATCCCGGCAAGCTCTCCTATGCCTCGCCGGGCACCGGAACGACCGCGCACCTGTCCTTCGAGATGTTCAAGGCGCGCGACAAGCTGTTCATCGTGCACGTGCCTTATCGCGGCACTCCCCAGGCGATGAACGCGGTGGCGAGCGGGGAAGTCGAACTGGGCGTGGACGCCATCGGTCCGGTGCTCCCGCTCATCCGGGCCGGCCGCGTCGTGCCGCTGGCCCAGAGCGGCGAGCGGCGCTCGGACTTCCTGCGCGACGTTCCTACCCTGAAGGAGCTCGGATTTCCCGAGATCGTCGGGACCAACGGTCTGGGCCTGGTGGCACCGGCCGCACTGGGCGAGCCGGTGCGCGCGCTGATCCAGGCCGAACTGCAAAAGGCCGTCGACCAGCAGGAGTTCCTCGCGCACATGAACAACCTCGGCCTGCAGGCGGCCTTTCGTACCGGCTCCGAGGTTCGCGATGGCATGAAGGCGCAGCAAGCCTTCTGGGCACGCGCCGTGCGGCACTCGGGCGCCACCAACGATTGAGCCAGCGATGATCTACTTCGGCGACATCCACAATCACAATGCCCACGGCTACGGCAAAGGCACCATCGAGCGCAGCATCGATATCGCGCGCGAGCATCTGGACTTCTTCGCCTTCACCGGCCACTCGAGCTGGCACGACCTCACCGCCATCGAGAACGGCCGCGAGCGGCACTTCATCGACGGATTCCGCCGGCTGAAGGAGACCTGGCCGCGCGTGCAGGAACGCATCGCGCAGGCCAATGCGCCGGGTCGCTTCGTGTCCTTCCTCGGCTTCGAGTGGCACTCGAACATGTACGGCGACCAGTGCGTGATCTTTCCCCGCGACCACCGGCCCATCAAGTACACCTCGAGCCTGCAGGGCCTGCGTGAGTTCTGCCTCGACGAGCGCGCGCTCATGATTCCGCATCACCTGGGCTATCCCCGGGGGCGGCGAGGCGTCAACTGGGACGTCTTCGATCCGGCCTGTACGCCAGTGGTCGAGATCTTCTCCTTCCACGGCTTGTCCGAGCACGATCGCGGGCCGCACCCGATGGTGCGCGGCTCCCCTGGCGGGCGGCAGACGCAGAACACCGTGCGCGCTGCGCTCAACGCCGGCTTGCGATTCGGCTTCGTCGCCTCGACGGACAACCATGCGGGCTTCCCGGGTGCCTGGGGTGAGGGCCTGCTGGCCGTGCACGCCGATGCGCTGTCGCGTGAGCACGTGCTGGACGCGGTGCGGTCGCGCTGCACCTATGCCTTGACCGGCGACCGCATTCGCCTGGACTGCAGTCTCAACGGCGCGCCGATGGGTGCGACGGTCGCTCCAGCGCGGGAGTACCGGCTGCAGGCCGACATCGAAGCGGCGGACGAGATCGATGTCGTCGAACTCGTGGTCGACGGCGAAGTCCTCGAGCGCTTCTGGCCGCGCAAGCCGGCGCACAACGCCGCGCTGGAAAGCGGCGAACCGCTGTTGGTGCGGTACGAATGGGGATGGGGGCCCTGGGGGGAACTCAGCCTCGACAGAATCGCCGATTGGCAGCAGCAGATCGGCGTTCACGGGGGACGCCTGCTGCGCATCGACAAGTGCCTGGGGGGAGGTCCCTACGACGAGGACCGCAGGCACCGCATCGCCCAGGACGGCGACTGCGTCGACATCCGCTCCTACACCTCGCGCCGCAACGCCTTCGCCGACGTCGCGACGCATGCCGTCGTCATGCAGATCCAGGGCGATGCGGCCACCGAGTTGACGATCGAAACGCAGCGCCCTGCCAGGCTCTCCCATCGTGTGCGCCTGCAAGAACTGCTGTCGGGCTCTGCCAACTTCCACGTGGGCGCCTACGGCACCGAAAGCTTCCAGTTCCACCGGGCCGTCGTGCCTTCGGACTACCGGATGGCGATCGACCTCGCGATCCCGGCGAGCGCATTGGCAAGCTACGCCTACCTGCGGGTCCAGCAGCTCAACGGGCAGCTCGCCTGGGCCAGCCCCTTCTTCGTCGCCGGCTGACCCGCGCGACGCGCGAGCCAAGGGTGCTCAACTCCTTGCCTTGCTGACCAGGCGCAGGCCCGGCATGAGTTCGGCGGCGAGTTCCGGACGCTCCAGCGCGTAGTCGAGGTTCATGCGGGCGATTTCGACATGCTCTTCTCCCAGGGCCTGCGCGCGCGAGCCTTGCCCCCGCTCGATGGCTTGCACCAGTGCATGGTGCGTGCGGTGCGCCTGCTTCATCCATTGGTGCCCTTCTTCCATGGATGACTGCATGGGCAGCATCGCGCTGGGGGAAGCAAAGGGCTGCCGATCGAGCATCTCCATCACGCGCTGCAATGCGACGTTGCGGCAGCCCTGCATGATGAGCCTGTGAAAGCGGTCGTTCATCTCGACATACGCCGTGTAGTCGTCCAGGTCCATCTCGGCCTTGTTCACTGCCTTGTCGCCTGCCTCCAGGCATTCGTGCAACTCGCGCAGCAGCTGGCGTGATGCGCCGTCTTCGGCCAGGAGGCGTGCCGCGAAGCCTTCGACCACGCCGCGCACGCGAATCGCGTCGGCGATCTCCTGCGAGGTGAAGCGCCGCATCTGGTAGCCGCCGCCCGGCGACTGCTCGATCAATCCCTCGTGCTCGAGGCTGGCGAGGGCCAGCCTCACCGGCGTGCGCGATGCGCCCAGTTTTTCGGCCAAGGGGATCTCCGCGAGCCTCTCCCCGGGCACGAATTCGCCCTTCAGGATCAGGTCGCGAAGCTGCACCAGCACGCGGGATTGTTGGGAGTCCATGGATTTGGGCAAGAGAAACGAGGCCTTCATTGTACGAAGAAGACCTTCCATGCACGCAGTTGTTTTCCATTGAGCCTGACATTGCATGCATAAGCTGATGACGCGGCCCGATGCGCGCCATTTTGAAGCGTAGGCATAGGTGAAAACCCGTGTTTTGCCCCCTTAAATGCCCCCAGACGATTGACTCGCAGCCCATCCACCAAACACAATGCATCCCATTGCATGCAACACCGAACTTACTGGAGCACCCATGATCAGCGCCGAACAGAACGACTTCATGACCCGCGTCGGCCGCGGCACGCCCGCGGGCCAGCTGCTGCGCCGCTATTGGCAGCCGGTGGCCCTGGCCGATGAACTGGCCGGCCCACGTCCGCTCAAGCCGGTGCAGCTGATGGGCCAGCATTTCGTGCTGTTCCGCGATGAGACCGGCCGCGTCGGCCTGCTCGATCGCGACTGCCCGCACCGCGGCGCCGACCTGGCCTTCGGGCGCCTGGAGAATGGTGGTATCCGCTGCGCCTTCCACGGCTGGCTGTTCGACGCCCAGGGCCAATGCCTGGAGACACCGGCCGAGCCGGCCGGCAGCAAGCTGTGCACCCGCATCCGGCAGGCTGCCTACCCGGTGGTGGAGAAAAGCGGTGTGGTGTTCGCCTACATCGGCGAGGGCGAACCGCCCGCCTTCCCGGAGTTCGACTGCTTCGTCGCGCCCGACACCCACACGTTCGCCTTCAAAGGCCTGTTCGAATGCAACTGGCTGCAGGCGTTGGAAGTCGGCATCGATCCCGCCCATGCCTCGTACCTGCATCGCTTCTTCGAGGACGCCGACACGTCCGAGAGCTACGGCAAGCAGTTCCGCGGGGCGTCCGCCGACTCGAGCATGCCGATCACCCAGGTGCTGCGCGAATACGACCGACCCGACATCAGCGTGGAGCCCACCGACTACGGCATGCGCCTTACCGCGCTGCGCAAGCTGAGCGAATCGAGCACCCATGTGCGCGTGACCAACCTCGTGTTCCCGCAGGCTTTCGTGATCCCGATGAGCGCGGAGATGACCATCTCGCAATGGCATGTGCCGGTGGACGACACGCACTGCTACTGGTATGCGATCTTCACCAGCTTCACCGGCCCGGTCGACAAGCAGCAGATGCGCGAGCAGCGGCTCAAGCTGTACGAACTGCCCGACTACACCTCGCGCAAGAACAAGAGCAACAACTACGGCTTCAGCGTCGAGGAGCAGCTGAGCGAAACCTACACCGGCATGGGCGACGACATCAACGTGCACGACCAGTGGGCGGTGGAGTCGCAGGGCCCGATCCAGGACCGCACGCGCGAGCACCTGGGCTCGACCGACAAAGGCATCATCAGCTACCGCCGCATGCTGGTGCGCGCCATCGAGAGCACGCAGGCCGGCGAACCCGCACCGATGCTGATCGACGCGCAGCAGGCCGCCGCGCTGACCGGGCCGCCCTCGATCGACGGCATTGGCGAGGGCGACACCGACGCCTACTGGCAGGCCGCCGACCGCGAGCGCCGCATGAAGTCGGCCTGGGCCCGCGCCCGTCTCGGCGCCTGAGGCGGGATGGCCATGACACGATTCGTAGACCGCTTCGGCCTCTGGAGCGACGACCAATTGAAGCAGGCGCACGAGCTGGTCCGCCGCATCGACGCCGGCGAGTTCGATGTCGTGCGCTTCGCGTGGCCCGACCAGCACGGGCTGCTGCGCGGCAAGACCCTGGTCGCGAGCGAGGCCCGCGCGGCGCTGTGGGAAGGCGTGAACCTGACCTCCACCCTGTTGGCCAAGGACACCTCGCACAAGACGGTATTCCCGGTTTTCGCGGCGGGCGGCGGCTTCGACATCGAGGGCTTCCAGGGCGGAGCGGACTTCACCATCGTCGCCGATCCGTCCACTTTCAAGGTGCTGCCCTGGACGCCGCGCACCGCCTGGGTGCTGTGCGACGCCTACATGGGCGACGGCAGGCCATGCCCCTATGCGACGCGGCAAATCCTGCAGCGGGCCCTGCGGCAGCTCGACGCCATGGGGCTGGACTTCATCGCCGGGCTCGAGGTGGAGTTCCATGTCTTCAAGCTGGACGACGAGCGCATGGGCCTGGCCGATTCGGGCCAGCCCGGCGAGCCGCCGCGCGTTTCGTTGCTGTCCCATGGGCACCAGTACCTGACCGAGCTGCGCTACGACCGCGTCGATTCGGTGATGGAGCTGCTGCGCTCGCAGCTGATCGCGCTCGGCCTGCCGCTGCGCTCGCTGGAGATCGAGTTCGGCCCGAGCCAGTTCGAGCTCACCTTCGGCCCCACGGCCGGCCTGCTGCCGGCCGACACGATGGTGCTGCTGCGCAGCGCGATCAAGCAGATCTGCCAGCGCCAGGGCTACCACGCCACCTTCATGTGCCGCCCGCGCATCCCCCACGTGATGTCCTCCGGCTGGCACCTGCACCAGTCGCTGCGCCGCAAGAGCGACGGCGTCAATGCCTTCATGCCGGAAGCGGCCGGCCAGGACCTGAGCGATCTGGGACTGCACTACCTGGGCGGCCTCAAGGAGCACGCCTGCGGTGCCGCGGCGCTGGCGAGCCCGACGATCAACGGCTACCGCCGCTACCGTCCCTTCTCGCTCGCACCCGACCGGGCGATCTGGGCACGCGACAACCGCGGCGCGATGCTGCGCGTGCTCGGTGGACCGGGCCAGAGCGCGACGCGCATCGAGAACCGCGTCGGCGAGCCGACGGCCAATCCCTATCTGTATCTTGCGTCGCAACTGTTCTCCGGCCTGGACGGAATGCGCAGGAAGACCGATCCCGGACCGTCCGCTGACGCGCCCTACGAGACACCCGCCGAGCAATTGCCCCGTTCGCTCGACGAAGCGCTGGCCTGCCTGCGCGACGACGCGATGCTGAACGAACAGATGGGCAAGTCCTTCATCGACTATCTCTGCCATATCAAACAAGCGGAGATCGCCCGCTTCAACCTCGAGGTCAGCGAGTGGGAACACCGCGAGTACTTCGACATGTTCTAGGCCAGTCATGCCCACGATCAACTACATCCTCAAGGACGGCGCGATCCGCAGCGTCGACGCCGAGGCGGGCTCCAGCGTCATGGAGAACGCCATCCGCGCCAACGTCCGGGGCATCGACGCCGAGTGCGGCGGCTCCTGCTCCTGCGCGACATGCCATGTCTACGTCGACGAGGCCTTCGTCGACCGCTTCCCGGCCCCGGATGAGATGGAAAACGAGCTGCTGGACGGCGTTGCATCCGAGCGCCTGCCCACCAGCCGCTTGAGCTGCCAGCTCTCGATGACACCCGCGCTGGATGGCCTGACCGTGCGAGTGCCGGAAACGCAAAGCTGATGTCGGCCGCCCCTGCCCTCGTGATCGTCGGCGCCTCCTACGCGGGCGTGCAGATCGCCGCCACCGCACGCGAACTCGGCTTCGCGGAGCGGATCGTGATCGTCGGAGACGAGATGCACGCGCCCTACCAGCGTCCGCCCCTCTCCAAGGGTCTCCTGACCGGCAAGACCAGCGTCGACAAGCTCGCCCTGCGCGGCCCGGACTTCTATGCGACCCAGGACATCGAGCTCCTGCTCGGCCGCCGTGCGCAGGCCCTGGACATCGCTGCGCGCAAGGTGACGCTGGACGACGGGGCGACGCTCGGCTACGGTTGGCTGGCCCTGGCCACCGGCGCGCGCTGCAGGCCGTTGCCGCTTCCAGGCGCGAAGGCGCAAGGCGTCTTCGACCTGCGCACGCTGGACGACGCGCTGCGGATCGCGGGCGCGGCAGACCAAGCGCAGCGCGCCTGCGTGATCGGCGGCGGCTTCATCGGCCTCGAAGTGGCCTCCGCGCTGTGCTCGCGAGGTGTTTCGGTCACGGTGATCGAGGCGCAGCCGCATCTTCTGACGCGCACCTTCCCGCCGACGATGTCGGCCTATGTGGAAAGCGCGCACCGCGGCCGCGGCATCGAGCTCCTCACCGGCCGTGGCGTGCGCGCGCTCCACGGCAGCCAGGGGCGCGTCGAAGCGGTCGAGATCGACGACGGCAGCCGCATCGAGTGCGATCTGGTCGTGCTCGGCATCGGCGTGGTACCGAATGCGGAACTCGCGCAGCAGGCCGGCATCGCGACCGACAACGGCATCGTGGTCGATGCATTGGGGCGCAGCGCCGCACCGCACGTGCTGGCAGCGGGAGACGTCGCCAACATGGCGCTCGCACCGGTGCCCGGCGGCCCGGCCCGGATGCGTCTCGAGTCCGTCCAGGCGGCCAACGACGGCGCGAAGGCCGTGGCCTCGCTGCTCGTCGGCCGGCCCCAGCCGTGCACGGCCGTGCCCTGGTTCTGGAGCGACCAGTTCGACCTGAAGTTCCAGATGGCCGGCCTGCCGATGCATGGGGACGAAGCCGTGCTGCGCGGCACCACGAGTGCCGATCGGTTCAGCGTGTTCTATCTGCGCGGCGGCACGCTGGTCGCTGCTCATTCGGTCAACAGGCCCGCCGAGCACATGCTGAGCCGCAAGCTGATTGCCGCGGGCGCGCGATTCACCGCCGCACAGCTCGCCGACGAATCCTTCGACCTCAAGGCGGCCCCTGTCCCGTCCTGAGCTTCCTGCTGCATCCACTCCCTCCCGCCGGCCAGCCGGCTCCCCTGAACTCAACGGAGCTTCCACGATGATGAACAAGAAAAATGTGCTCGCCACCCTGGCGCTGAGCTGCATCGGCGCCCTGGGCCTGGCAGGCCATGCCAGCGCGGCCGACGAGCCGCTTCGCATCGGCCTGATCGCGACCTACTCCGGTCCCTACGCCGACTACGGCCGCCAGTTCGATGCCGGCATCGCGCTCTACCTCAAGGAACACGAGGGCAAGATCGCGGGCCGCAAGGTCGAGATCGTCAAGAAGGACACCGGGGGTCCGGCACCCGACGCAGCCAAGCGCATTGCCCAGGAGCTGGTCGTCCGCGACAAGGCCAACATCCTCACTGGCCTGGACTTCAGCCCGAATGCCTATGCCGTGGGGGCGATCGCCACCCAGGCCAAGATCCCGACGCTCGTGATGAACGCGGCCTCCTCGGCGATCACCACCAGTTCCCCCTACGTCGCGCGCCTTTCCTTCACGGTGCAGCAGGTCACCGAGCCGATGGCCAAGTACATGCTCAAGCAGGGCGTGAAGGATGCGTACACCGTGGTCGCCGACTACGCTTCCGGCGTCGACGCAGAGACCGCCTTCAAGAAGGCCTTCACCGCAGGCGGCGGCAAGATCTCCGGGGAGGTCCGCACACCGATGAACAACCCTGACTTCTCGGCTTACGTGCAGCGCATCAAGGACGCCAAGCCGCAGGCGGTGTTCTTCTTCTTCCCTTCGGGCGTGATGCCGCCGGCGTTCCTCAAGGTGTGGAAGGAGCGCGGCATGGAAGACGCCGGCATCAAGCTCTTCGCCACCGGGGAGGCGACCGACGACAGCTACCTCGACGCCACCGGCGACGTTGCGATGGGCCTCGTCACGAGCCATCACTATTCCTATGCGCACAACTCGCCGAAGAACCAGAAGTTCGTCAAGGCCTTCGCGGCCGAGTTCGGCGCCAAGCTGCGCCCCAGCTACTTCGCTGTCACGGCTTACGACGCGATGGAGGCCATCAGCCTCGCGCTGGCGAAGACCAAGGGCGACGTCTCCGGCGACAAGGTCATGGAAGCGCTCAAGGGCATCAGGTTCGAGAGCCCGCGGGGCCCGGTGGAGATCGACCCCGGCACGCGCGACATCGTGCAGACGGTCTACATCCGCAAGACCGGGCGCGTCAACGGCGAGCTCGTGAACGTCGAGTTCGACAAGTTCGAGCGCGTGAAGGACCCTGCCAAGGAAGGCAAGTAATCGAAGCCGGGGCCAGCGGGCCAACGAGCTGCACCGAAGCAATGGGCAATCCATGGGAATCGTGATCTTCGACGGGGTGGCCTACGGCATGCTCCTCTTCCTCATCGGCGTCGGCCTTTCCATCACGATGGGACTGATGAACTTCGTCAATCTCGCGCACGGCACCTTCGCGATGGTGGGCGGCTACGCCGCCAGCGTCCTGATGAGCCGCTTCGGCGTGGGATTCTTCCCCTCGCTGGCGGTCGCCTTCCTCGCGGCGGCCCTGGTCGGGGCGGTGCTGGAGTTCGCCTTCTACAGGCGGCTGTACCGCGCGCATCCGCTCGACCAGGTGCTGCTGTCGATCGGCATCGTGTTCGTCTCGGTGGCCACCTTCACCTACTTCTTCGGCCCGACCCTGCAGGCCTTCGAGCTCCCGGCGGTGCTGGACGGCCGGGTCTCGCTCCTCGGCCTGGAGGTGGGCCGCTACCGGCTGTTCCTCATCCTGTGCGGCACGCTGGTGCTCGCAGCCCTGCTGCTGGTGCTGGGCGGCACGCGCTACGGCGCGATGGTGCGCGCCGCGGTGGACAACCAGCGCGTTGCCGGCGGCACCGGCATCCACGTTCAGCGGCTGTTCTTCCTGACCTTCTCGCTCGGCTGCGGGCTGGCGGGCCTCGGCGGCGCCCTGAGCCTCGGCATGCTGGGCCTGGAGCCGTCCTTTCCGCTCAAGTACCTGGTGTATTTCCTGATCGTGGTCTGCGTCGGCGGCGCCGGCACCATCACCGGTCCCTTCGTCGCCGCGCTGCTGGTCGGCGTGGTGGACGTCGCGGGCAAGTACTACCTGCCGCAGGCAGGCGCATTCCTCATCTACGTCGTCATGATCATCATGCTGCTGCTGCGGCCGAACGGCATCATCCCGCGCAAGGGGGTCGCATGAGAGGCACGGCCGCTCCGAAGCCGGACAGCACCGCAGCCGGAGGCGAAGTTACTCCGGTGAAAGCCATCTCCCTCTCCCTCTCGGGCCGGCAGCTGCGCATCGCGGAGATCGTCTTCTGGCTGGCCCTGGCCGCCAGCTTCTTCCTGCTGCCGGACAAGCTCACGCTGATGAGCCAGGTCCTGATCTTCGGATTGTTCGCGGTGGCACTCGACCTGGCCCTCGGCTACGCGGGCATCCTCACGGTCGGCCACGCGGCCTTCTTCGGCGCCGGTGCCTACACCGCCGGCTTGCTGGCCAGGCATGGCTGGGGCGAGCCCTTCTCCGGACTGCTCCTGGCCCTGCTCGTGTGCGTGGCGCTCGGGTACGTGCTGAGCTACCTGGTGGTCCGTGGCGCCGATCTCACGCGGCTCATGATCACCCTCGGCGTCTGCGTGCTGCTGGCAGAACTGGCCAACCGGCTCTCCTCCATCACCGGCGGCACCGACGGGCTGCAGGGCATGGTGGTCTCGCCGGTGCTGGGCCTGTTCGAGTTCGACCTCTTCGGCAGGACCGCCTTTGCCTATGCCTACGGCGTGGTGCTGGCCGTCTTCCTGGTGGTGCGGCGCATCACCCGCTCCCCGTTCGGACTGGCGCTGCGCGGCATCCATGACAGCCGCAAGCGCATGCTGGCCATCGGCTCGCCGGTCGAGTCGCGGCTGCGCCTCGCGTACGCGCTGTCCGCCGGCGTCGCGGGCATCGCGGGCGCGTTGCTGGCGCAGACCACGCAGTTCGTCGGCATCGAGTCGATTGGCTTCAACCGCTCGGCCGAAGTGCTGATCATCCTGGTGCTGGGTGGCACCGGCCGCCTCTACGGGGGGCTGGTCGGCGCGATCGTCTACATGCTGGTGCATGACGCGTTCGCCGACCTGAACCCCCAGTACTGGATGTTCTGGCTGGGCATCTTCCTCATCGCTGTCGTGATGCTCGGCCGCGGCGGGATCATGGGCGCGCTGTCGCGCCTGGTGAAGACAGGGAGGCCCTCGTGAGCGGCGCGACGACACTGCGCACGCACGCCCTCGGGATCTCCTTCGGAGCCTTCCGGGCCGTGAGCGATGTCAATCTCGTGCTGGAGCCGGGGGCCCGCCAGGCGCTCATCGGCCCGAACGGGGCAGGCAAGACCACGCTCATCAACCTGCTCACGGGTGTCTTCAAGCCGACCGTCGGCAGCATCCACCTGGGCGAGCACGAACTCACGGCACTGCCGGCCGACAAGCGCGCGCGCCTCGGGCTGGCGCGCACCTTCCAGATCAACACGCTTTTCCCCAGCCTCACCCCGCTGCTGTCGGTCGTGCTCGCCATCAGCGAGCGCGATGGCCTGGGGGCCGTCTGGTGGCGGCCGCTCGGGCGCCACAAGGCGGTGTACGACGAAGCGCACGCGCTGCTCGGCCGGCTGAAGCTGGATGCGGTCGCCGACATGCCGGTGGCCGAGCTGGCCTACGGCAAGCAGCGGCTGCTGGAAATCGCGCTCGCCATGGCGGCCCGGCCGCGCATCCTCCTGCTCGACGAGCCTGCGGCGGGCGTCCCGCAGGACGAGAGCGGCGAGCTCTTCGAAGCCATCGCCGAGCTGCCCCAGGACATCAGCATCCTCTTCATCGAGCACGACATGGACCTCGTCTTCCGCTTCTCGCGCCGCATCTCCGTGCTCGTAGCGGGCCAGATCCTGACCGAAGGCACGCCCGCCGAGATCAGCTCGGACGCGCGTGTACGCGAGGTCTATCTCGGGCACTCGCGCGCCCCGCATGCCGGAGCCGCCCATGTCTGAGATGCTCGCGTTCGACGAGGTGGTCGCCGGCTACGGGAGCGCGGTGGTGCTGCACGGCCTGAGCTTCTCGCTGGCGCAGGGCCAGAGCCTCGCCGTCCTGGGCCGCAACGGGGTCGGCAAGACCACGCTGCTGGAAACGCTGATGGGCAACACGCGCGTGATGCGCGGAGCCGTGCGCTGGTGCGGCGAGGATCTGAGCCGCTGGCCTTCCTTCCGCCGCGTGCGCGCCGGCCTGGGCTGGGTGCCGCAGGAGCGCGAGGTCTTCCCGTCGCTCACGGTCGAGGAAAACCTCACCGTGGTGGCCCGGCCCGGCCCCTGGCACCTTCGGCGCGTGTACGAGTTCTTTCCGCGCCTGCACGAACGCCGTGGCAACTACGGCAACCAGCTCTCCGGCGGCGAGCAGCAGATGCTGGCCATCGGCCGCGCACTGATGACCAACCCGAAGCTGTTGCTGCTCGATGAGCCGATGGAGGGCCTGGCGCCCATCATCGTCGAGGAGCTTGCCCGATCGATTCGCCGGCTCTGCGAAAGCGAGGGGCTGCCCTCGATCGTGGTCGAGCAGCACCCGGTGCTCGCACTCGAGATGACGCACCAGGCCATCGTGCTGGAGCGCGGCACCGTGGTGCACGCCGGCTCGAGCGCGGCGCTGGCCGGGAACGCCCGCCTGCTCGAAGGCTTTCTCGGCGTCGGCGCCACTGAAGAACAGATCCACAACAACACAGGAGCTTCCAATGATTCCAATGACTTCACCGGTCGCCTCGCGTAGCGCGCGCGAACCAGCGACGGGCCGAAGGCGGCTCTTCCGGGCACTGGCGGCCTTGTCGGCAGCGGCCACGCTGGCCGCCTGCGCCAACATGGCCGCGACCCCTGCCGACACCGTGTACCTCGGCGGCAAGGTGATCACTGCGGACAAGCGCTTCTCCATCGCCCAGGCCGTCGCCGTCAAGGACGGGAAGTTCGTCGCCGTGGGGTCTTCCGACGAGATTCGGAAGTACGTCGGGTCCGGCACGCGCGTGGTCGACCTGCAGGGCAGGACGGTCATCCCCGGCCTCATGGACAGCCACAGTCACATGATCGGCGCGGGAACCGCGGAGACCACCGCGCAGGTCATCAAGGCCAAGACCGTGGCCGACGCCCAGGCCATCATTGCCGACTTCATCAAGGCGAAGAAGATCCCTGCCGGCGAATGGGTGCAGACCAGCCGCTGGCACCCGCCCTCGCAATTGCGCGAGCAGCGCTACCTGACCCGCCAGGAGCTGGACGCGGTCGCACCGGACCACCCGGTCTTTGTGCAGACCGTGGGGCATTTCGCAATGGCGAACACCAAGGCCTTGCAGCTGGCCGGGATCTCGCGCACGACGAAGGATCCGGTGGGAGGAAAGATCTTCCGCGACGCGAACGGCGAAGCGACGGGGGTGCTCGAGGAGACGGCCATCGACCTGGTGGCTGACAAGGTCCCGAAGCCGACCTTCGACCAGCTGCTCACCCAGCTCACGGCCGCGCAACGGATCTACAACCAGTCGGGCATCACCAGCACCGTGGACGCGGCGCTCACTGAAGAGCAGATGAGGGCCTATTTCACGCTCGCGCAACGCGGCCAATCCTCGGTTCGCACAGGTGTCATGTGGATCAGCCGCGCCTCCACCGCGGCCGAGTTCGAGCAGATGCTCAAGCAGGCCAAGTACAAGGACAACAGCGGGAACGACTGGGTTCGCACCGCCGGGATCAAGATCGTCGCGGACGGAGGCATGACGCTGAAATCGGCGCGCGTGCGCGAGGCGTATGCCGACGACGCGCACAACCACGGCACGCTGGCGCTCGACCCCGAGGCCTACAAGCAGAGCGTCGCGCTGGCCAACCAGTACGGGTGGCGGGTCGGCACCCATGCCGTCGGCGATGCGGCGGTGGACCTCGTGCTGGATGCCTATGCAGGTGCCGACAAGCAGAAGTCGCTCATGGGCCGTCGCTTCATCGTGATCCACGGCAGCCTCATGACCAAGGAGCAGATCGTTCGCGCCAAGCAGCTGGGCGTGCGGGTCGACGCCCAGAACATCTTCATGTGGGACAAGGCCGCCACGGTCGAGCGATACATGGGCCCCGTGCTGGCCAACCGCGCGGTGCCCAGCCGCTGGCTGCTGGACACGCTCGGTGTCGAGGGCACTGCGGCCGGCACCGACAACCAGGTCAATATCCTCAATCCCTTCGTCGGCCTGTACGTCATGGTGACGCGCAAGGACCCCAGGGGCAAGGTCTACGGCGCCGACCAGGGACTCACGCGCGAGGAGGCGCTGCGCCTGTACACGAACGCCGGGCCCTACTACACCTTCGAGGAAAAGAAGAAGGGTTCGATCGAGGTGGGCAAGTTCGCGGACATGGTCGTGCTCTCGGCGGACTACCTGTCGGTCCCCGACGCACAGATCAAGGACATCAAGCCCTTGCAGACGATCGTCGACGGCAAGGTCGTCTACGACGCCAGCGCGCGGTCCCAATGAGGACACGCCGCCCGATCGCGGTCTTCCAGCACACCGAGGTGGGCGCGCCGGGCGCGGCCGTGCCCATCCTCGAATCCCTCGGCTGCCAGGTCGAGCTGATCAGGATCGTGGACGGCGATGCCGTTGCGCAGGACGCATCGCGCTTCGGAGGGTTGGTGTTCATGGGAGGCTACATGGGCGCACGCGATCCACTTCCGTGGATCGCCGCCGAACTCTCGCTGATCCGCGATGCCGACCGGCGTGGCATCCCGGTGGCGGGACACTGCCTGGGCAGCCAGATCATCGCCTTGGCCCTGGGCGGCGACGTGCGGACGCTCGAGAGGCCGGAGATCGGCTGGTGCGAGATCACGGCCGAGGCCTCGCCCGCCGCAAGCGAATGGTGGGGCGACCATGCGGGCCAGGTGCTGCCGACCTTCCAGTGGCATGCCGATACCTTCCAGCCGCCCGAAGGCGCCGTGGCGCTGGCAACGGGCGCGCATTGCCGCAACCAGGCCTTCGTCCTCAAGGACATGCACCTGCTGATCCAATCCCACCTGGAAATGACCCCGGCCCTGGTTCACCTGGCCGTGGAGCGCAACGGTCACCAGATGCTGCGGCAGAACGCACTTGCGAACCCGGCCACGAGCGACTATCGCGACGTTCTTCGGGACCTGCCCCGCCGGACGCAGCAGATGCACGTCCTGCTCCAGCGCCTGTACTCGCGCTGGCTTGCGTGACAAGAAGCCGGGCGAAACCTTGCCGTTCGCCCGAGGAAGGGTTCCAGGGTGCGCGCCTGCGGGTTGAAGTTGCCTCCATATTCACGGCCATGCCTATTGGACGACCCCCGGCCATTCCCACGGTCGCCTGGCCTTGGCGGATTGCTGGTAAACGCTGATTTGGTCGGCTCGCCTGAGCGTGACCGCGACCTCGTCTTCGCCGCGCAAGAGCATGGTTTGCCGGAAGGACGGGAGTGCAAAACGATACTCGCGCCCGTCAGGCGCGACCAGCGCCGATCGCTCGACGTCGAGCAGAAAATCCGCGCCGCTTGCGGCGAGCGTACCCAGGTGTTGCACGGTCTCGAGGTTGAGCACGAGCGGAAGCATGTGGTTTCGAAAGCAGTTGTCCTGGAAGATCTGGCCAAAGCTCGGCGCGATGACGCAGCGGATGCCGAACGCCTTCAGCATCGTCGCAGCGGTTTCTCTGGAACTCCCGCATGCGAAATTGGGCCCTGCCAGCAGGAATCTCGCTTGTCTGAACGGGGCTTGGTTCAGCACGAAATCCGGCTGCTCCGCGCCGGTGCCGTCATAGCGCCACGGCCCGAAGAGTCGCTGTGCAAGCTCGGCATCGCTGCGAATCCCGGCCGGTTGCTTGCCATCCGGGGCGCGCACCAGAGGCGCGATGATGTCGGTGTTGATGTTCGGCGACAGCATGGCTGCGGCCGGGCCGCGCAGTTCGACCAATGCGCTCATCGCAAACTCTCCGACAGCAACTTGCGCGGGTCCGCGATGGCGCCGACGCAGGCGGAGGCTGCCGCAAGCGCGGGGCCCGCGATGTGCGTGCGGCTGCCCGGCCCCTGACGGCCGGCGAAGTTGCGGTTCGCGGTGGAAACGGCCCGCTCGCCGGGGGCGATGACGTCGCCATTGGCGCCCAGGCACATGGAGCAGCCCGGCGTGCGCCAGTCGAAGCCTGCATCGATGAAAACCCGGTGCAGCCCTTCGGCCTCGGCATCGCGCCTGACCTGCTCCGAGCCCGGTACGACCCAAGCCTGAACATGCGCCGCGACGTGCCGGCCGCGGAGCACGGCGGCGGCGTCGCGAAGATCCGGCAGGCGGCTGTTGGTGCAGGAGCCGATGAAGACACGGTCGATCGGCAGGCCCTCGATCGCTTGCCCGGGCCGCAGGCCCATGTAGTGCAGCGACGCTTCCATGGACGCGCGGCGTCCGGCATCCGTTTCGCAGGCAGGGTCGGGCACGCAGCCATCGATGGGCAGCACCATGTCGAGGCTGTTGCCCCACGTCACCTGGGGCGAGAGCTCGCTTGCGTCGATTGCAACCTCCCTGTCGAAGCGCGCGCCGGCGTCCGTGGGCAGGGTCCGCCAGTCCGCGACCGCGGCATCCCACATTGCGCCGCGAGGCGCATGGGGGCGGCCTGCGAGCCATTCGCAGGTGGTGTCATCGGGCGCGATCATGCCGAAGCGCGCACCCCACTCGACGGACATGTTGCACAGCGTGAAGCGCGCCTCCATCGACAGCCCGCGAATGGCGCCGCCCGAGTACTCGACAGCGAAGCCATTGCCGGCGTCCACGCCCAGCGTCGCGATCAGATGAAGGATGAGGTCCTTGCCACCCACGCCGTCCGGCAATGTGCCATCGATGCTCACGCGCTGCGTGCGCGGCTTTCGCTGCACGGAGGTCTGGGTCGCGAGGATGTGCACCAGCTCGCCCTGGCCCACCCCCCACGCAAGTGCCCCAAGCGCTCCGTGCGTGCAGGTGTGGCTGTCGCCGATCGCAACGGTCAGCCCCGGCAAGGCGATGCCGAGTTCAGGCGTGATCACGTGCACGATGCCATGTCCGACGCTTCCGATGTCGAACAGGCGGATGCCGAACTTCCGCGTGGCCGCGCGCAACGCCACAACGTGGGGATTGTTCGACTGTCGAGGATCCGGATCGCGTGGATCGGAGGAAACCGAATGATCGGCAGTGGCGAAGGTGAGCTCAGGATTGCGCACCGCCAGGTCGCGCTGGGCGAGGCGGGTGAACGCGTTGCCGTTGAAGTCGGGCACGACGTGACGGTCGACGTGCAGCAGCGCAAAGCCCTCGCCGAGATCGGCGACCACATGGCGTTGCCAGACCTTGTCGAACAGGGTGGCTTCAGTTGACACGGGCGCCGGACTCCTTCACGGCCCGCTTCCAGTGCTCGACATCGCGCCGAATCACCTGCGCGAACTCCGGGGCCGACGATGCGACCACGGCCATCGCCTGCTGAGCGAGTTGCTGGCGAATCTCGGGCAACGCGAGCACCTTCACGACGTCGGCGTTGATCTGGTCGAGCAGGTCGGGTGCCATGCGGCCGGGGGCGATCAGGCCGAACACGCTGTCGTAGCCGGTACCCTTGACGGTCTCCTCGAGCACCGGGAATTCCGGATAGAGCTTGTTGCGCTGAACATCCGTGAGGCCGAGCACCTTGAGCTTGCCTGCCTTCACGTGCGGCAGCGCCGATTCAAGCACCACGAAGCCGACGGGAATCCGCCCCGGCAGCAGTTCGCGATAGGCCGCGTTGCTGCCGGAGAAGGGCACATGGACCATATCGAAGCCCCTGCGCACTTTCAGGAGCTCCCCGGTGATATGGCCTCCGGTGCCGACACCCAGCGACGCATACGACAGCGCGCCCGGGCTCGCCTTCGCCTGGGCGATGAGGCCTTCGAGGTCGTGCGCCGGGAAAGATGGATGCGCGACCAGCGCGCCCGTGATATTGCCGATCTGGGTCAACGGCGAGATGTCCTTGAAGGTGTCGTATGGCAGGTCGTTGCGCAGGCTCGGGTTGATCGTCAACGCGCTGATCGCCACGCCGAGCGTGTAGCCGTCGGGCGGAGACTGGACCACCGCCTGTGTCCCGATGATCGTGCCCCCGCCGGGCTTGTTGTCCACCACCACCGGCTGGTTCCAGAGCTGCGAGAGCTTCAGCGCGATCGGGCGGACGATCGCATCGGTGGCACCGCCGGCCAGCAACGGCGAGATCAGGCGCACGGCGCGAGTGGGCCGGAACGCGGGCGCCTGCTCGCCTTGCGCCAGGGATGGGGTTTGCCAGGCGGCGGAAGCGGCCGCGGTGGCCAGGAGCAACGCGCGCCTGGTCATGCGCCCGTTCGACCGTGGTCGCGCCGAGGCAGGTGAATCGTGTTCGTGCATCTGTCTACTCCGTTGGTCTCAATTGTATTGATGTTAATACAAATGACGCTGATAGCATCCGTCACATGCAGCCTGCCGATTCCATCCCCGGAGCGCCGCTCCACTTCCAGATATCGACACTCATCAAGGACGGCATCGCCAGCGGCCGCTATCACCCTGGCGATCAGTTGCCGACCGAGGAGGCGCTCGGCGCGGCACACGGCGTTTCACGGGTGACCGTGAGGCGGGCTCTCAAGTCCCTGGAGCTGCAGGGGCTCATCGAGCGAAAGGCGGGCCGCGGCACCTTCGTCTCGGCAAAGGCCTCGGTGCTGAACCTTCCAGCCCCCATCGGGCCCTACCTCGAAAGGGTGGCCGAGCGCCGCGCGCTGAGCAGACCCGTGGTGAAGGAGTTCGACTTCGTGGCGGCCCCACCCGATGTGCGCAGCGGGTTGCAGCTTCCCGATGGTGCCGTGACGTTGCGAGTGGTTCGGCTGCGCCTCGTTGGACGCCTGCCCATCGTGCACACCACGCTGTACCTGCCCGAGGCGCTCGGGCGCCGGTACAAGCGCAGCGACTTCGGCCAGTCGGCGCTGTCGGAGCTGCTCGCCCGCGAAGGGCATGTCTATTCGAAGATCGACATGGTCACGCGCGCCCGGCTTGCCACGCCGCTCATCGCCCGGCTGCTGCACGTCGAGGTAGGTGCCGCGCTCGTCGATGTGCATCGGATCGGCTACGACGCAACGGGCCGGCCGATCGAGTACCAGCAACTGCAGGGGCCTCCGGATCGATTCGAGACGCACGTGGTTCTCATGCAACCGCACACGGACGCGGGCGGTACGTGAGCCGTCGCGGATCGCAACTGGCGGAATCGCCCTAGACTGAACCCCGCATGAACAACACCTTGCTCAAGGGCCTTGCCGTCCTCGAACTTCTTTCGCGCAGCCGCCAGGCGCTCGGGTTGACGCAGATCGGCAAGGAACTGCAGATGTCGAAGAGCAATGTGCATCGACTGATGCAAGCGCTCGTGGAAACGCGCTTCGTGCTGCGTGACGAGGAAACCGGCGCCTACACGCCTTCGATCAAGCTCTGGGAGCTCGGGTCCGCGGTACTCGGCAAGCTGGACCTGCGCCGCCATGCGGAGCGCCAGATGGAAAGCCTGATGGAGTTCGCCGGCGAGAGTGTGCACCTGTCGGTGCTCGATGGCATGGAAGTGGTGTACGTCCACAAGGTCGACAGCGAACGTCCGGTACGCGCCTACACGCAGATCGGTGGCCGTGTGCCCGCCTATTGCGTCGCAACCGGCAAGGTACAGCTCGCGTTCGCGCGCGAACACGTGCTCGAATCCGCGTGCGCGGCCCTCAAGCGCCACACCGACGCCACGATCACCGACCGCGACGAATTCCTCAAGGACATGCGCAAGGTCCGTCAGCGCGGCTATGCCGTCAACCGCGGGGAGTGGCGCGAAGGCGTCCATGGCATCGCGGCGCCCATCATGGATGCACGCGGTTTCGTGATCGCCGCGGTGGGCATCTCAGGGCCGGCTGAGCGATTTCGCAAGGCGGTGGTGCCGGGTTGGGCCGATGCGGTGATCGCGACCGCGGCAGACATCTCCGACGCGCTCGCCGGCGAGCGTTCGCCCGCCGCGTTGAACCGGCTGCGCTTCGGAAGCACCCACGCGCCCCCGTGAGCCATGTCAAGCGGCGGCGTGCCGCCCACGGCGCACCGCCGTGACCGCCTCGGTCACGGCCGAGACGAACGCCGTCGGTCTTTGCGCGAAGGCCAACAGCGTGAGCTCCACGCCCGGCATCGCGGGGTTCGCACTCAGGACCTCCAGCTTGCCCAGGGCCACCTCGGTGCCGTAGTAGTCGCAAGGCAGCAGTCCCACGCCCTCCCCCTGCGATACCAGGCGCGCGATGACTTCCATGCTGTTGCAGGTGATCGCCGGCTGGAAACGCACGCCGCCGGCCTTGAACCACGCCTTCATCGCCGCGTGGTGGAAGGACTCCTGCGAAAAGGCGATGACCGGATAGGCTGCCAGGTCCGCCGGCGTGATTGCGCCGCGCGCTGCGCCGAGCGAGGGGCTCGCCATCCACGCGAAGCGTTCCTCGCCGACCGGCTCGCATCGCAACTCGTCGTCATCCGGACGGCCCGCGATGATCGCCACGTCGAGCTCGGCGCCGCGCAGCTTCTGCGCGAGCACCTTGGAAAGCGCCACCTCCACCTGCAGTTGCAGCGCCGGATGCCGGGTGCGCAGTTCACGTACCAGCGCCGGCAGCCAGGTGCCTGCCACTACGCCAACGACGCCGAGCCGCAAGGTGCCGGTGAGCGACGCGCGATCCGAAATGCGCTCCCGCAGCTGTTCCAGTGCGCCCACCACCTGCCGCGACATGGCGAACAGCTCGCGGCCCTTGGCCGTCAGCTGCGCCCTGTGCGTGCTGCGGTCGAACAGCGCGACGCCGAAATAGTGCTCGAGGTCTTTCACCCGCGCGGAGACCGTGGACTGCGTGGTGTGCAGCGCCTCGGCCGCCGCCGCGAAGCTGCCCTTCTCCACGACCTGAAGGAAGGTTTCGAGTTGCTTGACGTTCATCGCCGGCAGCGATGGAGAGCCATCGCCCGAATTCGTTGGCAAGTCTAGCGGAGGCCTCCTAGACTGGCTCGCATCGATTCAACACATGCATCCAGGAGACTTCATGCAAGCCACAGGCAACATCCTCAGCGAAGCAGAGCACAGCCCCGCCGCCATCATTCCGCGCACGCGGCTGGCGGGCGGCGTCGTGTGGGACGCCGCAAGCCTGAAGCCGACAGACGGCATCGTGACGCTCGAAGCCGATGCCCTGCGCGAACTCGAGGGTGTGGTGGCCTTGCTCCGAGACAATCCCTTGCCCGTCGAAATGCTGGAGCCCGACGCCTTCCGCATCGATGCGTGCCGCCGCATGATGGCGCGCGTGCGCCAGACGCTGGAGACCGGTGTCGGCTTCGTGATCATCGACAAGTTGCCCATGGACGTGCTCTCCAAGGAGGATGCCAAGGCCATCTACTGGATCTTGTCGCAGCTCGTGTCGCGCCCCGTCGCGCAGAGCTGGGACGGCAAGATGATCTACGACGTGCGCGACCTCGGAAGGCCTCCGGGCAATGGCGTGCGGCCCGACGTGACCAATGCCGAGCAGAACTTCCACACCGACAACAGCTACAACCTCTGCGCGCCCGACTACGTCGCCCTGCTGTGCCTGCGCCCGGCCAAGGAAGGCGGCATCAGCAGCATCGTCAGCTTCCACACGGTCTACAACGAGATGCTCGCGAGGCACCCGAAGCTGATCGATCGGCTGTTCGCGCCCTATCTCTTCGACCGCAACCGTGAGCATGCGCCGGAGGCCCCGCCGGTCATCAGCCACCCCCTGATGCAGATGACGGATGGACGCCTGACGAGCCGGCTCTCGCACCGCCACGTCGTCAACGGCTACAGGATGGCCGGCATCGAGCTCGACGGGCTGGGCGAGGACGCCCTCGAAGCCCTCGAAGCCACGATGAACCAGCCGCACCTGATCCGCGAGTTCTTCTTCGAGCCGGGCCAGATCCAGATCGTCGACAACCGTCGCCTGGGCCATCGCCGCACCGGCTACACCGACTTTGCCGAGGACGACCGCAAGCGCCACCTCGTGCGCCTGTGGCTGCGCTCGCGCGGCCGCCGCTTCTACAACGGCTGAGACGGTCTCGGAGGCGCCATCGCCTCGTTCGCCTCGTTCCGGAATACGGAACGTTTGACCCGTGGCTGTGAACGGTGGGACATTCATCGGGCCGCACCCGCGATGAATTCCTTCCCACTGGAGACAACATGCAGCGACGCAACTTCCTCTGCGCGACACTCGCCGCGCTGGCCACCACCCGTACTGCACTCGCACAGTCCTGGCCGGCCAAGTCGATCAGGATGATCGTTCCCTACCCGCCGGGCGGCGCCAACGACATCACGGCGCGCATCTACGGGCAGCACCTCGGCTCGGCGCTCGGCCAGCCGATCGTGATCGACAACCGGGCCGGGGCGGGCGGGGAGATCGGGGCCGAGGCAGCGGCCAAGTCCGTTGGCGACGGCTACACGCTGCTCTTCGCCGCGATCGGCACCCTGACCATCCATGCGGTCGCGGCGACGAGCAAGCCTTACGACCTCGGCACCGACCTGATGCCCGTGTCCATGGGCGCGGGGGTACCCCTGGCCCTCGCCGTGCGCGCATCGCTGCCGGTGAAAAGCGTCAAGGAATTCCTCGACTACGCACGGGCGCAGAAGCAACCCCTGACCTATGGCTCCGCAGGCAATGGATCGACGCAGCACATGACTGGCGAGTACTTCAAGCAGGCCGCCGGCGTCGATCTCCTGCACGTTCCCTACAAGGGCAGCGGCCCGGCCATGACGGATCTGCTGGGCGGGCAGATCGACGTGGTCTTCGAAACGCTGCCCGCGCTCAGCGCGCACTACGCCAACCCGAAGATCAAGATCCTCGCCGTCACCAGTGCGGCCCGCAGCAGCATGCTGCCCGAGCTGATGACCTTGCGCGAGGCCGGCGTGGCGGACTTCGATGTCACCACCTACTATGGCCTGCTCGCGCCCAAGGGCACGCCGAAGGCCATCGTCGGCCAGTTGTCCGCCGCCATGCGGGAAGTCGCAACCAAGCCCGAGTTGCTGGCGGCGATGAACAAGGCCGGCGCCGATGTCATCACGACCACGCCCGAGCGCATGGACGCGATGGTCAAGGGCGAGATCGAGAAATGGGGCCGCGTCCAGAAGACGGCCCAGATCAAACTTTGAAGAAGGAAGCACTCATGGCATCTGCCCCTCTCCCGCTGTCCGGCGTGCGCGTCATCGAGGTCTGCAACGTGGCCGCCGGCCCCTATTGCGGGATGCTGCTCGCCGACATGGGCGCCGACGTCGTGAAGGTCGAGAATCCGGACGGAGGCGACACGCTGCGCAGCTGGCCCCCGATCAACAACGGCTTCAGCGAGAACTTCGCGTCCCTCAATCGCAACAAGCGATCGGTGACGCTCAACCTGAAGGAGCCGGCCGATGTGATGCTGTTGCGCCGACTCGCGCAGGATGCGCAGGTGCTGATCGAGAACAACCGCCCCGGCGTGATGGAGCGCCTCGGCGTGGGCTACGAGAGCCTGAGCGCGCTCAACCCGGCACTCGTCTACTGCTCGATCTCGGCCTATGGCCAGAGCGGCCCGCGCTCGCAGGAAGGCGGTTTCGACCTGACCATCCAGGCCATGAGCGGCATCATGAGCGTGACCGGAGAGCCGGACCGCCCGCCGGTGAAGTGCGGCGTGCCGCTCGCGGATTTCTCCGCCGGCCTCTACGCCGCGTTCGGCATCGTGTCGGCGCTGCGGCATGCCGAAGCGACGGGCGAGGGAACGCACCTCGACGTGCCCATGCTCGGCGCCACGCTGGGGATCGCCGCGTTGCAGACCTCGGAGTACTTCGGCAGCGGGCGCGACCCGGTCCAGCTCGGCTCCGCGCACCCGCGCAATGCGCCGTACCGGGTGTTCCACTGCAAGGACGGCTACTTCGGCATGGCCGCGGGCAACAACGCGCTGTGGAAGTCAGTGTGCGACGTGATCGGGCGCGAGGACCTGCTGGCCGACGAGCGCTTCGCCTCCCCCACCCTGCGCGCCCGGCACCAGGATGCGCTCCTGGTCATCCTCGAGGAAGAGTTCGCCTCCGCGGACACGGCCACCTGGCTCGCGCGCTTTCGCGACGCGGGCGTGCCTTGCGCGCCGATCAACCGCTATTCGCAGGTGCTTGCCGATCCCCAGGTGGAGCACATGGACTGGGTGCAGCCGCTGGAACTGCCCAACGGCATGCGCACGCGCACCTTTGCGTCGCCGATGCGCTTTCGGGGCGAGAACCTCCCGGTCACGCGCCGCCCGCCGGGCCTGGGGGAGCACAACGACGAGGTGCTGGGCGCGTTGCGCGCGGCCGCGGAGTCCGGACCATGACGGACGCGGTGGCCTTGCAGCGCGACGGCGAGGTCTGGACCTTGACGCTCGCGCGCCCGGAGAAGCGCAACGCGCTCTCGTCGCAGCTCGTCGAGGAGTTGATCGACCTCGTGCAACGCGCGCCTGCGGAGGGCGCGAAGGTGCTCGTGCTGCGCGGCGAAGGCAGGAACTTCAGCGCCGGCTTCGATTTTTCCGAAGTGGAACAACAGACCGAAGGCGATCTCCTGCTGCGTTTCGTGCGCGTTGAGATGCTGCTTCAGGCGGTCGCCTCCTCGCCCTGCCTGACCGTGGCACTCGCGCACGGGCGCACCTTCGGCGCCGGCGTGGACCTCGTGGCTGCATGCCGGCAGCGCCATGCCACCGCTGACACCAGCTTCCGCATGCCGGGACTGAAGTTCGGCCTCGTCCTTGGGACACGCCGCTTCGGCGAGATCGTCGGGCGCGAGCACGCAGCGTCGTTGCAGGAAGAAGCCGCGACTTTCGACGCGCCGCGCGCGGTGCAACTCGGCTTCCTGCATGGAATCGCGGAGCAGGCGGACTGGCCTGCGGTCGTGGAGCAGGCCCGCACCAAGGCGTCGGCGCTGCCGGCGTGGAGCCGCAATGCACTGTACGAAGTGTTGTCGACGCGCGAAGCGGACAACGACCTGGCCTGGCTCGTGCGTTCCGCCGCGCGGCCGGGATTGAAACAGCGGATCGCGGACTACCTCCGCTCCAACTAGAAGGAAAGAACATGGGCAGTGGATTCGGCGCTTCCGGCAAGCAGCTGGGATTGAAGGAACTGGTGGCGAAGGTGCCCGACGGCGCCTCGCTTGCGCTTGGCGGCAGCTTCCTGCACCGCGGGCCGTTCGCGTTCGTCCGCGAACTCATCAGGCAGGGCAAGACGGACCTGGAAATCATCAAGCAGTCGCCCGGCTATGACATCGACATCCTCTGCCGCGCCGGCGCCGTGAAGAAGGTGCGTGCGGGCATCGTGGCAATGGAAGGCAATTTCGGCCTGGCACCGTACTACCGCCGCGCCATCGAGACCGGCGCAGCAAGGCTCGAGGAGCATGCCTGTGCCAGCCTCACCGCAGGCCTGCGCGCTGCGGCCTTCGGCATTCCCTTCCAGCCCTGCGGCGGACTGCACGGCAGCGACATCCCTGCGCTGAACGGCTGGAAGTGCCTGGAAGACCCGTACGGCGCAGGGGGGCCCGTATGGGTGGTCCCGGCGATCCGTCCGGACTTCGCGGTGCTCCACGCGAGCGAGGTCGATGCGCAGGGCAACGTGCGCGTGGCCGGCACGCACCACTGGGACCGCATCATGAGCCGCGCTGCCGGCAGCGTGCTGGTGGTCGCCGAGAAGCTGGTCGACACCGCCGTCTTCACGGGCCAGCCGGAAGCGACCCTGGTACCGCACTTCATGGTCGAGGCCTTTGCCGTCGTGCCGCACGGCGCCTGGCCGGGCTCCTGCTGGCCGTCGTACGAGATCGACTATCCGGCGGTGGAGGCCTACCTGCCGCCAGGCGAGGACGTGCTCGCCGCGCACATGGCGAAGGCGCCCGAAGCGATGGAGGCAAGCCATGTCTGAATGGTCCGGCTTCTCCTTCATCGTCACGAATCTCGCGCGCTTCATCCGCCCCGACGAGATCACCTTCAGCGGTGTCAACTCGACCATGCCGATGCTGGCGTGCCTGCTCGCCAGGCGCGCCTACGACTTCGACTTCACCTACATCAACGTGGCCGGCGGCGTGGACCCGGTGCCCTCCAAGATTCCTCTGTCGAGCTCGGATCCCGTGCTGGCCGAGCAGTCCGCCTCCATCTTCGCGAACGAGGACTTCTACGACCTCTGCACCCGCGGCCGCATGGACCTCACCTTCCTGGGCGCCGCGCAGATCGACGGCGAGGGGTGTGCCAACAACTCCGTCATCGGCGACTGGCACCGGCCCAAGGTGCGGCTGCCGGGCGGCGGCGGGGGCGCCGTCATGCTCCCGACGGCGAAGCGCTCCTGCACCTGGCGCACCGAACATTCGAAGCGCACGCTGGTGGAGAAGCTCGACTTCCGCACCTCCTGGGGCGGGTTCCATGGCGTCGTGACGCCGATCGCCGTCTTCTTGAAGCGGGATGGGCGCCTCGCGCTGCAGTCTTGGCATCCCGAGGCCAGCCTGCAGGAAGTGCGGGAGCGCACCGGATTCGACTTCGACGCCACGGGTGCAGCTCCCGCCGCGCCGCCCACGCAGCGCGAGAGCGAAGCCTTGGCATCGCTGGACCCGGCAGGGCAGTTCGAACGCGATGCGGCGGTGAAGCTGCGATGAGCGAAGCGGCTGCAGCGCACCTGCTGGAGGTCTTCCAGGCAGGCTGGATCGATCCCTCCCGCGCATCGTCGCTCGCGCTGCAGGACGAGCGTCGCAGCTACACGTATGCCGAGCTCCACGAGGCGGTCGGCCGCTGCGCCGGCTGGCTGCACGGCGCCGGCGTACGCCATGGCGACCGGGTCGCGCTCGCCATGGGCCGCTCGGCCGAGCTCGCGATCTGCATCCTGGGAGTCATGGCGGCGGGCGCCTGCCCCTGTCCGCTGGAGCCGAGGCTGGGCGAGGAAGAAGCAAGGCGGCGTACCCAGGTCGCTGGCATTCGCTGGATCGTCGCGGATGCGGCGAACGCCGGCGAGGGCGAGGTCGCCGGCATTCCAACCGAGCACCGCCTCGCTTTCGAAGCGGTGCCGCGCAGCGCACCCTTCTGGACCCGCGATCTCGCGCCGGAAAGCGACGGCTTCCTGCTCTTCACCTCGGGCAGCAGCGGCAAGCCGAAAGGCGTGCTGCAGAACCACCGCGGCATGCTGACCAACGCGCTGGGCGTGATCCGCCACACCGGGCTGACGCCTGCCGACAGGCTGCTGCACATCATGCCGATGCACCACACGAACGGCGTGAACAACCAGTTGCTGGCACCGCTCGCGGCCGGCAGCGCCATCGTGCTGGCTCCCCGCTTCAAGGCGGAGCAGATGCCCGAGCTGATGGCCGCCGCGCAGCCGACGATCTTGACCGGCGTCCCGACGATGTTCGCGCGGATGCTGCCGCTGGACTTCCCGCCATCATCGCTCGCCTCGCTGCGCATGATGCGCTGTGGGTCCGCGCCGATCACGGAAGAACTGCACCGGCGCATCGAGGACAAGTTCGGCCTGCCGCTGGTGATTTCGTACGGCTTGTCCGAGGCGACCTGCACGTCGACGATGAATCCGCCAGAACGACGCAAGATCGGCTCCGTGGGCACGCCGCTTCAGGGCCAGTCGGCCTTCCTGCGCGGCGCGGACGGCGAACGGGTCGGCAAGCCCGGCGTGGATGGAGAGATCTGCATTTCCGGGCCGAGCCTCATGACGGGCTATCTCGTGGACGGCGGGAATGGCGTTGCGCAGTCGCCGGGTGGGGAGCTGCGCACCGGCGACCTGGGGCGCTTCGACGAAGACGGCTACCTGTTCATCACCGGACGTTTGAAGGACGTCATCATCCGCGGAGGCGAGAACCTCTCGCCCCACCTGATCGAGGAAGCGATTGCCGCAGTGCCCGGGGTGGCGGCCTGCTGTGTCGTGGGGACGGCCCACGCGGACCTGGGCGAAGTTCCCGTCGCGGTCATCGTGCGGCAGCACAGTCCCGAAGGTGCGCAGCTGGAAGGCGAAACGATCCGGCGCGCGGTGGCCGCGCGCCTGTCGCCGATCCACCAGCCGGCCGCGACGCACTTCGTCGAATCGCTGCCCGAGAACGGAACAGGCAAGGTCGACCGCCGCCGGGTGAAGGAGAACGTGGCCGCCCTGTGACCGGTGGGCCGAGAGGGCGCACCTTCCTTCTTGGCGAGGCCGGCGGAGCTGCTGAGAGTATATTCAGGCGCCCCGGCCGCCCCTGTTTCACCATGCCCAAGCTGCACACCACGTCCCGCCGCCCGCCTTCCCGCTCGGCACGGCCCGCACGCAGCGAAGGCGCAGACACGCGCGGCGACACGCTGGCGGACCAGGCATACCAGAAGCTGCGCCATGCACTGATGACCGGCGCCCTCCTGCCCGAGCAGGTGTTGACCGTGCGCGGCATGGCCGAGGATTTCGGAGTCAGCCTGACGCCCGTGCGCGAGGCGGTGCAGCGACTGGTCGTCGAACAGGGCCTCGAAGTGGTCAATGGGCGCATCATCCGCGTGCCGCGCCTGGGCATCGAGACCTACCGTGAGATCCTCAAGATCCGCATGGAACTCGAATGCCTCGCAGCCAAGGAGGCTGCGCCCCGCATCACGAACGAGGAGATCGAGCGGTTGGACGGCGTGATGCAGGCGCATCTCGCGGCGATCCAGGCGGGCGATGCGCACGAGACCTTGGTCCGGAACACGGATTTCCATCTTTCAATATATCGAGCTTCGGGCCAATCCATCCTGGTGCGGATCATCGAGGGGCTGTGGCTTCGTGTGGGGCCCACGCTCAACCTCCTGTTCCCTCAGTACTGCGGGAGCCTTACCGGCCACGAGACGCACCTGGTGGCCATGGACGCGCTGCGCCGCCGCGACGGCGACGCGCTCGGGCAGGCGATGCGCGACGACCTGACGCACGGCTCCCGATACCTGATCCGGCTGCTCAAACCTTGAGATTTGGCTCCTTGCGGGTTTTGGAGTATCTTGAATATATTCAAGCGCTCTAAACTCTTGGGCGTGCCGGCCGCAAGGCGGCTCCGCTCCCCTCCGCCATCCAGGAAAGGCCGTCCGAATGAAGCTCAACCTCTCTCGCCGCGAGTTCCACCTCACGGCCGCCCACATGTTGCTCGCATCGTCCGCGGGCAGCGCCCTCTTCGGTGCCACAACACCCGCGTTCGCCCAGTCGCGCTCGGTCAAGCTCGGCACATTCGGGGCCATCGACGCGCAGAACTACATCCGCGCGAAGAACATGTCGGCCAAGACATTCGGCGCAGGCGTCAGCAGCGATTTCGTGACCGTGCGCGCGGGCTCCGAGGTGATCTCGGCCATGGCCGGCGGTAGCCTGGACATGTGCAACATCGGCTCCAGCCCGATGATGGTGGGCTATGCGAACGGCTTGAAGGCTTCGATGGTGTACGTCTACAAGAACATCGTCGACAGCGAGTGCCTGGTGGTGCAGGGCGGCTCCGGCATCACGAGCGTGGCCGACCTCAAGGGCAAGAAGATCGGCCTGCCCTTCAACACCTCGGTGCATTTCGCGGCAGTGGCTGCGCTCAAGTTCGCGGGGCTGGGCCTCGGCGACGTGCAGCTCATCAACATGCGCGCCGACCAGATCGCCTCCGCCTGGCAGCGCCGCGAGATCGACGCGAGCTACATCTGGGTGCCCGTGCTGCCGCGCCTGACGCAGGACGGCGGCAAGATCATCTTCAAGACCGGCGATCTGAACCAGAAGAACCTGCTGATCTTCGACGGCCTGCTGGTGCGCGACGAGTTCAAGCAGAAGTCGCCGGACCTTGTGCTCGCCTTCCTCAAGGACTACGAGCAGATCGCGCGCAGCTTCAAGCAGGACCCGAAGGACGCGGTCGAGACCATGACCAGGTTCCTCAACGTCGACGAGGCCACTGTCATGCGCTCGCTCAACACCTTCTATCCCGTACCTGCCAGCGAGCAGCTCAGCAGCCGCTGGATGGGCAAACCGGGCGAGAAGGACACCGGCGTGCAGAAGACGCTGCAGACGCAGGCGCAATTCCTGCTCGAGTCCGGCCAGATCTCGGCGATGCCCAAGGACGTGGGCGGGCTCGTCGATTCGAGCTTCGTCGCCAAGATGGCCGGCTGACGAATGGCGAAGGCAGACCCCGACAAACGCTCTCCCAAGGTCCGCTTCGAACAGGTCAGCAAGCGCTTCGGCACGGGGGCCGATGCCGTGCAAGCTCTGGAGCCGATCTCGCTGGACATCGACGAAGGCGAATTCACCTGCCTGCTGGGGCCTTCGGGCTGCGGCAAGAGCACGCTGCTCAACATCCTGGCCGGCTTCGAGCAGCCGACCACCGGCCAGGCGCTGATGGACGCCCTGCCCGTGCGCGGACCCGATCCGCGGCGCGGCGTGGTGTTCCAGCAAGGCGCGCTCTTCACCTGGATGAGCGTGCGCGACAACGTGGCCTTCGGCCCCCTGGCCACCGGCAAGACGGGGGACGAAGCGGCGCGCATCGCCGCGCGGTACCTCGAGATGGTCGGGCTCACCGGCTTTGCCAAGCGCTACCCATACGAACTCTCCGGCGGCATGCAGCAGCGAGTGGGCATCGCCCGCGCGCTGGCGAACGACCCGGAGATCTTGCTGATGGACGAGCCCTTCGCCGCGCTCGATGCGCAGACGCGCGAACTGCTGCAGGAAGAAATCCGGCGCATCTGGCATGAGACCCGCAAGACCGTGCTGTGGATCACGCACAGCATCGACGAGGCGCTGTTCCTCGCCACGCACATCGTGGTGATGTCGGCGCGACCTGGCCGCATCAAGGCGAGCTTCCGCCCGCCGTTCGCGCAAAGCGCCGATCCGGCGGTGGTTGCGAGCCCGGAATTCGCGCGCATGAAGGCCGAGATCTTTGGCCTGCTGCGCGAGGAGGCCCTGACCGCCCAGCAGCAGGAAAGCAAGGAGCACACGCGATGAGCACCGCGGCATCCCCAGGGGCGCGCAAGGGCCGCTCGCGCTGGATCAATCTCGGCTCCTTCGCTGCGCTGCTGCTGCTGTGGTTTCTCATCACCGCGCCGCTGGTGGAGGGCAAGCCCCTCGTGGCGCCGTTGTTCCTGCCGTCGCCGGTCTCGGTCTGGCAGAGCTTCCTGCAGCTCATGCAGAACGGCTACCAGGGCAAGACGCTTGCGCACCACGTGGGCATCAGCCTCTTCCGGTTCGGGCTGGCCTTCGGGCTCACGGTGCTGGTCGCCGTGCCGCTGGGCCTGTGGATGGGCATGAACGAGACGGTCAAGGCCGTGCTGGACCCGCCGATCGAGATCTCGCGGCCCATGCCCAAGCTCGCGCTGCTGCCGCTGCTGATCATCTGGTTCGGCATCGGCGAGGTCGCGAAGATCGTGATCATCGTGCTGGCACTGTTCCCGATCCTCTCGATCAGCGCGATGCAGGCGGTGCGCGGCGTGGGCGTGCGCAAGGTCCAGGCCGCGATGGCGCTCGGCGCCTCGCGCAGCATGATCTTCCGCCGCGTGATCTTTCCCGCGAGCCTTCCCGGCATCTTCACCAGCATCCGCGTGAGCATCGGCATCGGCGTGACGATGCTGGTGGGCGCCGAGATGATCGCCACCAACGCGGGCATCGCCTACATGGCTATGTCGGCGTCGGATTTCCTGCTCACCAACGTCGTGATCGTCGGCGCCCTGATCATGGCCGTGCTGGGCTATGCGCTCGACCTGCTGGCGCGCGCGCTCGAGAACAAGGTCGTCCACTGGGGCGGCCGCGAAGGATGACGACAAGCATGCACACCCGACTCCCCGACCACGGCATCGCCTGGGACGAACTCAGGCGCCAGATGGAAGAGGCCGCCCGCCATGACGCCGACTGGCGCAACGGCCGCCTGCCGATGTTCATTCACTACGCCGGCGACGACGTGCTCGAGGTCGCCAAGAAGGCCTACCTGATGTTCTTCTCGGAGAACGGCCTGGGCCCGCGCGCCTTCGCCAGCCTCGACAAGTTCGAAAGAGAGGTCGTGGCCATGGGCCTTGGGCTGCTGCGCGGCGGGCCCGATGCCCGCGGTGCCATGACCACCGGCGGCACCGAGAGCATCTTCCTGGCGGTGAAATGCGCGCGCGACCGCGCTCTGGCAGCCCGCCCCGGCATGGGAAAGCCGCAGATCCTGATGCCTCGCAGCGCGCACCCGGCCTTCGACAAGGCCGCGCACTTCCTCGGGCTGGAGCCGGTGCGCACGCCCTTGGGCGAAGACTTCCGCGCCGACCTGGGCGCGATGCGCGCGGCGTTGACGCCCGACACCGCGATGGTCGTCGGCTCGGCGCCCGCCTTCCCGCACGGCGTGGTGGATCCCATTCCCGAGCTTGCCGCACTCGCGAGGGAACACGGCACCTGGATGCACGTGGACGCCTGCGTGGGCGGCTATTTCGCGCCGTTCGCGCGGGAACTCGGCGCCGACATCCCGGACTTCGATTTCGCGGTGGACGGCGTCACCTCGATCTCAGCCGACCTTCACAAGTACGGCTACACCGCCAAGGGCGCCTCCACGCTCTTCTTTGCCGACCCTGCTTCATTCGCGTTGATGGGCTACGCCTTCGACAACTGGCCGCGTGGCCAGTACTTCACGCACACCTTGGTGGGCACACGTGCCGGCGGCGCGATCGCTGCCGCCTGGGCCGTCATGAACTACCTGGGCAGGGACGGCTACCTGCGCGTCGCGCAGCGCGTGCTGAACACCAGGCGCGCCATGCAGGCAGGACTGGACGCACTGGGCCTGCCCACCATCGGCCGGCCGGAGCTGTCGATCTTCGCCTTCGGTTCGCCGCAGCGCGACATGGGCGCGATCGGCAGCGCAATGAGCGCGCGCGGATGGACCGTGGGCTACGTGAACGATCCACCCGGCATTCATCACATGCTCAACCTCACGCACGAACCGGTCGTGGGCCAGTATCTTTCGGACATGGCCGAGGTGCTGGCGGACCCCGCGACACAGGCCCGAGGCAGCTCCGGCGTGGTACCCGCACAGTATTGAGGCAGCCCGGCGGGGCGATCCGACGGGTCAGGTGAAGGAAGCGATCCAGTCCCAGACCCGCTCGGGGGCCTCGACCATCACGTTGTGGCCATGCGGCCCGAGGTCCGTGGCATCGGGATCGAGCGTACGGGTCTGCTCCAGCGTCACCAGCGCGTCATCGCGACCGCGGCCGAGGTGGACCGCGCAGCGAGCCAGGGCCGTCAATTCGGTCAGCGGCGGCTTGCCTACGCCATTGGCTCGAGGATCCATCGCGAGGCCCCATCCCTCGGTCTCGCGACGGACTCCCCGGGCGATGACAGGCGCCGCTGCGTCGGCGATACCGACAAGACCGGAGACCTTCAGGTATCGGTCCCATGCCTCTTCTTGCGTGGAAAAGCGCTTCGCGGGCTGGGATGCCAACGTCTCCATGCGGCGGACCTCATCGTCGCTCCACGCAACCTTGATGCCGGCGCCGAAGACGCGATGCGGCGCGACACCGAACCAGCCCGTGGCCAGGGCCAGCGCGATCACGCCGCCCAGCGAGTGGCCCACAACCACGAGCCGGCCTGCGGGATCGACATGCGGCAGCACGGCACACCCCACGGATGCGGCGTACTGCCCGATGGCATAGGAGTCCTGTCGATCGGATTGGCCGTGC
The DNA here is from genome assembly GCF_901827175.1 of Variovorax sp. RA8. NCBI lineage: Bacteria > Pseudomonadati > Pseudomonadota > Betaproteobacteria > Burkholderiales > Comamonadaceae > Variovorax > Variovorax sp. RA8. Next base: position 4,305,601 of record NZ_LR594662.1, read on the forward strand.
CCGGGCAGGTCCAGGACCACCCAGCGGCCGGCCCAGCGAGCGTCGGCCGATGCGCACATGGGCGACCACACGGCCCCCGTCGCGCCCAGTCCGTGCAGCATGAGGAGCAGGTCCGGGCCCTGGCCGCCTTGTTCCATGTACATGTCCACCGCCTCCATCGCGTTCTCGATGGGGCGAGATTAACCGAGCGGTCCGGCCGAAGAAACGTACTGTGTCGGCTGCGTCCCGCAGATACAGAGGCGTACGCCATTTGCGCCGGACGGCCGGTGCGCCTCCGAAAATTCGGCATCGTCAACCAACACGGGAACATCATGAGGCTGCCACACATCGCCATTGCCACCTGGTTCGCAGCGCTTGCCATCACGTCGGCGCATGCTACGGACGCCGGCCGTCCCGCGGCAGTCATTCCGCTCGAGTCGGAACCGCCGCCCAGGCTGCTCGTGTACCCGGCGTTGGCAGAGCCCCTGGCACGAGGGGTCGTGATCGTCCAGCATCGGACCGAGAACATGCGGATCATTCCGATCTTCGGCAAGAGCGCTGCCGACGTATCGCCCCGGGTCGGCCACCTCCACGTGACCGTCGACGATCGGCCCGGCACCTGGGCTCACACCAGCAACGATCCCATCATCGTGGTCGGCCTGGAGCCGGGCATGCACAAGATGCTGATCGAACTGGCCGACCCCAACCACAAGATCGTCGCCAGTGAAACCATCGCGGTGACGGTTCCGGCGCGGCAGGCCACGAGTTCGCACACGCATCCGCACCATTGAAGGAGCGGGCGCCGACGTGCTGCCGAACGGTCAGAGCCCGGCGCACCCGCTGGTGCGCCTGGGCGAAGTGATGCCCGCAAGCCGGAACGACGCATCGATGCGGAATCGGGCGATCGACCGTTCAGGCGGTCTTGTTGCGGGCGGCCTTCCTCCGGCCCTCGGTCCGCGCAGCCTCCGCGGCGGCCGGCGAGGCACTGGCGGCGTTCGCCCGGTCGAGCCACAGCAGGGCATCGACATGCGACATGAACCGGTGGAGATACTCCGGCGACAACTCGCGCATCAAGGTGAGTGCGCGGTGCACGAGCTGGTGCGAATTGAGCGGGCCGGCGTTCTCCGGCACCGCCGCCAGCGACTGCGTGAGCCGCCGGTCGGCACTGAGCCGGGACCAGGTGCTCCTGAAGTAGCCGAGCGTCTTCAGCTCGCCAGGTGCTGCAGAGAGGCCGGGCGCGGGCTCTTCCCCTTGGGACGCCGCGTGCCGGGCGATGTGGTCGAGCAGACCCGCAAGCGGTCCCGGATCAGGTGGGTCTTGCTGCTTCGCGGTAGCCGCGGGAACCGGCGCGCCCCGCCTCTTCTCGACGTCCTCGCCATACGCCGCCAGCAACTGCACAAGCTTGTCGTCCAGGATGCGCCGCGCATCGCCGTGGTGGGCGGCCGCGCGCCGGGCCAGCGCCTCGATGAAGCGGAAGCGCACGGGATCGAGCCGGTGATCGCCGCGCTCGCGCCAGGCATCGAGGGTCGCGCCAGGGTCGATGGGCGAAGCCTCGGACGCCACGCCGCTTCCCGATGTCCCGCCGCTAGTCACGGGGCTTCGCGTTTGCGCCGGGCTGCCGGGGGGTCGGCGCCATTTCCACGCGCCGGTTCCTGGACCGCCCTTGCGCATCGGCGTTCGACGCCACGGCCTGCTCCGAACCGAAGGCTGCGGCAAAGACCGAGGCCGATGGAATGCCCTCCTCGATCAGCGCCCGGGTCACGGTCAAGGCCCGCTGGGCGGAGAGCTCCCAGTTGTCGGCGAAGCGGCGGTTGCCGTCGCGCAACTGCCGGTCGTCCGTGAAGCCGCTCACCATCAGGACTTCGTCGCGGGCCTGGAGATAAGTGGCCAGGGGTGTGCTGAGGCTCTTCAGCAGCTGCCGGCCCTCGGGCTGCAGTTCCGCGGAGCTGGAGTCGAACAGCACGCTGCCGCTGATGCCGATGCGCCCGTTGCTCAGCGTCACCCGGCCGGCCGCCAGCGGGACCGCCAGGGCCTTTTCGAGAGCCTGCAGGCGCTGTGCCTGCGCCTCGCGCTTCTTGATCTCGGCCTGGAGCTGGGTCGAGAGTTCCAGCTGCATGCCGATGGCAAACACGAGGATCAGCACGAAGGCGCCCAGCAACGCCGACATCAGGTCGCCGAAGACCGCCCAGACCGGCACGCTCGGCTCCAGGCCGGCGTCGAGCTCCTCGCGCATCACGCTTCGCTGCCCACGGCTGCCCGGCTGGCGGCGAGCTGATGCAGGTCCTCGACGATCTGCTTCTGCGACATGATGCTCAGATCGATGACCTCCCTCGCCTGCGCCACGTAGTAGGCCAGTTGCTCGTCGCTGCGCGCGATGGACTTGCCGAGCGTGCCCTCGATGCGCTGGAGGTGGGCCACCAGCTTGTCGTTCGACTGGCTGAAGAGCTGCACGGCCAGCCCGAAGGCTTCGCCCAGGCTCGCCACCTCGACGGCGCTGCCGGTGAGCTGGGCCGCAACCTCGGCCATCTTCCCGGCTTCCGACTCGACCCGCTCGGTGAAGCGGGTGCCGACGCGGTCCAGCAGGTCCGCCGATGCGCCGACCAGCGCGTCGATGGCCGAGCGCTGCTCGGCGGAGGCATGGTTCACCGCGTCGAGCAGGGTCGCCAGCGTTTCCAGGATGCGGCCGCGTTCCTCCAGCATCGCGTTGTCGCGCGCCATGCCTTCGGAAAGCTTCTGGCGCAGCTCGCCGATGACCTCGGCCGCGGCGCGCGGGGCTTCCGAGGCGGCTTGCACGAGCTGCGAGATCTCGGCGATCGTGCGGCTCGCCTGTGCTTCGGTCCGCTCGGAGATGTCGCGGGCGGTCTCGGCCAGGGTCGCGCAGATCGCCTGCTGCTGGCCCTCGGCGCGAGCGCCTGCCTGCTGCCATTCCTGCTGCAGCGACACGGCCATGGCCTGTAGTGCCTCCGTCCAGGCTGCCAGGCGTTGCTCGTCGCGCGAGGCCACCTCCGCCTGCAGCGCCACATGCGCCTGGTCCACCGTGCGCAGCAACGAAGCCGAGTGTTGTTCGAAGGTCGCCGCGGCCGCCGACAGGGCCTGGTGCGTGTCGCCCGACAGCCGCTCGCTGGCGCGCTCGTGCTGCGCGAGCGCATCGCGCCAGCTCGCCGACACGCTGTCGACCGTGGTCTCGAGACGGTCGGAGACGCCCTCCACCAAGGAGGCCGAACGCTGCTCGAAGGTCTGGGCGAACTGGTCGAACGTGCCGCGCAGATCCTGGGACAGCGCCTCGCTGTCGCGGCGATGCCCGGCGAGTGCCTCCTGCCAGAGCTCGGCCATCGTGGTGGTGGAAGTTTCGAGGCGGGTCGACAGGCCGTCCAGCTGCCGCTGCACGCTGTGCTCGATGGTGCCGTGCAGCGCGGCCGCCTCGCGCGCGATCGAGGCCATGGCGGCTTCGACGACGGGTTGGAAGGTGGCGCCGGCCACGCGGGCGCTTTCGGTGAGGCTTTCGTTCAGCGACCGGCCGACGGCCGAAGCGAGTTCGGCATACGCCGCCTCGGCCTTGCCGTGGAAGCTGTCCTGGCTGGAGATCAGGCGCTCGCTCAAGGCCTGGCTCTGCCGTTCCATCATCGTCATCATGGCCTGCAGCCGGTCGACCAGTTCGGGCATGCCCTGGACCTGTTGCTGCAGCAGCTTGAAGGACTCCTCGCGCTGATGGGCCCGCGACCAGGGGCGCAAGGAGGTCGCGATCCTCGTGTCGAGCATCTGTCCGGCCTGCAGGCGCTCGCGCCGGTACAAGGCGGAGGCAAGGCCCAGCATTGCGGACGCGGCCACGCCCGCCACCGAGGTGCCGAAGGCCAGCCCCAGTCCCTTCACCGGAGCGGACAGGGAGGAGCGGATGGCCTGCAGGTCGGTCGCGCCCTCCAGCGCTGCGCCGGTGCCGTTCAGCGTGACGACCATGCCCAGGAAGGTGCCCAGCATGCCCAGCAGCACCAGCAGCCCGGCGAGGTACGGCGTCAGGGCCGGGCCGGGCAGGCCGACGCGCTCGCCCTCGATGCGCAGGCGCACCGCGTTGCGCAGGGAAGGATGCAACTGCTCGAGCCATTGGCCCAGGCTTGGAGGCGCATCGGGCAGGTCCGCCACGGCCCGTTCCAGGGTGGAGGTGGCCTGGTGGAAGCGGTGCAGCTCCAGCGCGCCCATGAGGTAGAACGCGCCGACGAGCACGGTGATCGCCAGCGCCAGCGGACTCGAGCCGATGTACCCGGCGCCGACCCAGCAAACGGCGGCCAGCCCCACGAAGAAAACGAAGTAATGAAGTGATCTGTTCATGAGCTCTTGCGAAGGGTTTCGAGCAGCCCTTCGACCGGTTCCAATCGAATATCCAGTTCGGCGAGCAGCACGACTCGCATGTCCTTGCGGAACACGTCCTGCCACGCCACCTGCGGCGCTCCGTCCTCGGGCTCGCCCGGCACCGCCTGGTGCGCCTGGCGCAAACGCCTGAAATGCTTTTCCAGCAGTCCTGGCACGGTCGAGAGCAGTCTGTACTCCTGCGCGCTCAGGGCCTGCTCCATCACGGCGTCCACGGCCGCGAGCTGCGCCATGGCCGGCGACCGGGCCGCCAGGCTCGCCCGCAGGCGCTCGCGCAAGGGGCCGATGGCCATCTCCATCGTCTGCTGCCTGGCGAGGTAGCGCCTGCGGTAAGGCGAGAAGTCGGCAGCGGTGTCCGGGTGCTCCTTCTCGGCGGCCAGGGCGCTGTCGTCGTCGGCAATGGCCTTCGCCAGCACGCCCCGCAGGCGAATGCATTCGTCTTCCTCGCTGCTGCCCCGAGTGACGCGCGCGCTCGCCGGCACCGCTGGCGGACTCGCGTTCAACGCCCCGGAGAGCGAGATGGCATCGGTCCAGCCGAGCCAGTGGCTCAGCCGATCCGCGAAGGCATGCCTGGGCTCGGGAACATCGATGTCGGTCAATCGAGCGAGCAAGCGAATGAGCGCCGAGCCGGTAAAACCTGTGCGCCTTGACACTTGCACCATACCGCCGGTGAAAAACCGGGCAGTCTACACCGGCCGCCCCGCCGGGCCGGACCGGGAGGCGCCGCAGGGCGCCATCGGTCGGCTCCGCCAGGCCGTTCGGCCGGCGTCGGATTTGGATGACACCGCGCCGGCCGCGCCAAGCGCATTGTCGAGTCCCCGTTCATTCGCGAGGTGATGCCATGCCGAAGCACCCTGGATCCGGACAAGCGCTGCGCCGCATCGGCGCACACCTGGCGTTGACGCTCGGCGTCGTGGCCGTGCTGCCAGCCGCGGCGGAGCCCATCTTCAAGTGCGGGAAGGCCTATACCAACGTGCCGGCCGATGCCGGGCCGGCGAAGGCACGCTCCCGCGACTGCGTGCTGGTCGAAACCAGCGGCCAGCCCAAGGGAAAAAACGAGAACATCTCGCTCGACGGATCGAGGCAGATCACCGTGCCCATCGGCCAGGACGGCCGCTTCTGGATCCGTGGCTCGGTCAACGGCTTCCCGGTCCAGTTCGCGATCGACCGCGCCGCGACACTCAACACCGGCGTCGCCGTGAGCGAGGACTTCGCCGCCCGGGCGAACCTGATCGGCGGTACCCCGGCCTATATCCAGACCGCCGGGGCCGGCACGGACGCGCGCCGCATCGAACGCGTGCCCCTGACCTTCGGGCCCTTCCGGGTGCCGCAGGCAACCGTGGTGGTCGGCCAGCTCGGCGGCAAGTCGACCGACGCCGTGCTTGGTCCGGAACTGCTCTCGCTCTTCGACGTGACGGCCAACGACCGCGAGCTGACAATCGTCGGCAAGTAGGGTCAGCCGCCGGCGATCCGGCTCACCAGCGCCTTGGTGAAGGCCGCGGTCCCGGCGCTGCCGCCCAGGTCGCCGGTGCGCACCTTGTCGATGTTCAGGGTTTCGTCGATGGCCTTGCGCAGGCGCGTCGCCAGGTCCGGTAGCCGGCAGTGGTCGAGCATCAATGCGGCTGCCAGCAGCAGCGCCGTCGGATTTGCGATGCCCTTGCCGGCGATGTCCGGTGCGGAGCCGTGCACGGCCTCGAAGATGGCCGTTTGAGCGCCGATGTTGGCGCCGGGCGCCATGCCCAGGCCGCCCACCAGCCCCGCGACCAGGTCGGACAGGATGTCGCCGAAGAGGTTGGTCGTGACCAGCATGTCGAACTGCCATGGATTGAGCACCAGCTTCATCGCGCAGGCGTCGATGATGACCGTGTCGAGCTCGAATTTGCCCTTGTACTTGCGCTCGTACAGGTCGAGGCCGGTCTCCAGGAAGATGCCGGTCAGCGCCTTCATGATGTTGGCCTTGTGCACGATGGTGACCTTCTTGCGGCCGGTCGCGACGGCGGTTTCGAAGGCGAACTCCAGCAGGCGGCGGCTGCCCTGGCGCGTGTTGATGCCGGTGGCCATCGCCACCGCGTGGGGATCGCCGTCGATGGGCACGTAGTGCTCATGGCCGATGTACAGGCCCTCGAGGTTCTCTCGGACGACCACGAGGTCGATGTTGTCGAAGCGACCGCCGGGGATGATGGTGCGGGCCGGGCGCAGGTTGGCGTAAAGCTCGAACTCCTCGCGCAGGCGCACGTTGGAAGAGCGGTAGCCGCCGCCGGACGGCGTCTCCAACGGCCCCTTCAGCGCGAGGCGGGTGCGGCGGATGCTGTCCAGCGTGGCCGCTGGCAGCGGGTCGCCCGCCTGCTGCACGCCGGCGAGCCCGGCAATCTGGCGATCCCACTCGAAAGGCGCCTTCAGGGCGTCGAGGGCGGCGAGCGTGGCATCGACGATCTCGGGGCCGATGCCGTCCCCGGCGATCAGGGTTGCAGGAATGACATCGGACATGGGGGGACTCCAGAAAGTGGGAACGCGGTCGACGAGAGCGCCGCGAACGGCAGGATTATGAGCGGACAATCCAGGCCTCCTTTACCTTCGAGCGAGCCGCCGCCAGCGCCATGACCCGACTTGACGACCCCCTCCACGACGCCGAGATCGGCTCCCGCGACAGCACGCTCGATACGACTCGCATCGACGACGTGCGCATCGGTGCCGTGCGCCCCTTGATCACGCCTGCGCTGCTGCAGGAGCGCGTGCCGGTGCGCGACGACACGCTCGCCCTCGTGGAGGCCAGCCGCGCCGCGATCGCCGACGTGCTGCACGGCCGCGACGACCGGCTCGTGGTGGTTGTCGGGCCCTGCTCGATCCACGACCACGAGCAGGCGCTCGAATACGGGCACCGGCTGAAGGCCGTGGCCGACGAGCTGCACGACGACCTGCTGATCGTGATGCGAACCTACTTCGAGAAGCCGCGCACCACGGTGGGCTGGAAGGGCTACATCAACGACCCGCACCTGGACGGCAGCTTCGCGATCAACGAAGGGCTCGAGCGCGCGCGGCGCCTGCTGCTGGCGCTGACGACGATGGGCCTGCCGACCGGCACGGAGTTCCTCGACCTGCTGAGCCCGCAGTTCATCGCCGACCTGATCGCCTGGGGCGCCATCGGCGCCCGGACCACGGAGAGCCAGAGCCACCGCCAGCTGGCCTCGGGGCTGAGCTGCCCGGTGGGCTTCAAGAACGGCACCGACGGCAGCATCAAGGTCGCGGCCGACGCGATCCTCGCCGCGCGGGCGCCGCACGCCTTCATGGGCATGACGAAGATGGGCATGGCCGCCATCTTCGAGACCCGCGGCAACGATGACTGCCACGTCATCCTGCGCGGCGGCAAGACGCCCAACTACGCAGCCGCCGACGTGGCCGCGACCTGCGAGGCGCTGCGCGCGCTCGGCCTGCGCGAGCAGGTGATGATCGACGTCTCGCACGGCAACAGCAGCAAGCAGCACCGGCGCCAGATCGACGTCGCCGACGAGGTGGCCGGGCAGATCGCGGGCGGCGAACATCGCATCGCCGGCGTGATGATCGAAAGCCACCTGGAGGAAGGCCGGCAGGACCTGGTGCCCGGCGTGCCGCTGAAGCATGGGGTGTCGGTCACCGACGCGTGCATCGGCTTCTCGCAGACGGTGCCGGTGCTGCGGGGGCTCGCCGCGGCGGTGCGGTCGCGGCGGCAGGTTCGGGCTCGGGATCGGCAGAGCTAGCGAACCAGCGCCAGCACGTCCTTGAAGCGCGGGTGCTCGGCGGTGCGCACCCACTCGAAGCCGACCATCTCGGTGGTCACCAGCTCGGCACCTGCGCCGGCCAGGCGATCGAAGGCCGCATCGCGGTTGCGCTCGGTGCGGGAGCCGCAGGCGTCGGTCACGACCCACACTTCGAACTCGTCCTCGAGCAAGTCCAGCGCGGTCTGGAGCAGGCATACATGGGCCTCGCATCCGGCGATCACGACCGTGTTGCGCTCCTCGGCGGGCTGCTGCGCCTTCTGCAGATGCTTGGGCAGGCTGCGTGCATTGCCCTGGGGCGCCTTGGCTGGTGCGCGCAACCAGTCGGCCAGGCCTTCTTCCACGGCGCTGAAATGCATCTTGGGCAAGGTGCGCTGGCACAGGGCACGCAGCTCGGGCACGTTCTCGCCCAGCTTCGACGGGTTCTCCTCGGTGCCGAAGACCGGGACCTCCAGGAGGCGCGCCATGCGGCCCAGCCGCACTGCATTCGCGAGCACGGCCTGCGCTTCAAAGATGGCGGGCATCAGGCGCTGCTGGTAGTCGACCAGGACCAGTTGGGATTGCGAAGCGTCGAGCAGCATGGGAAGCGGATCTTTCGGGGAAGCGGCAGATGGGATCGGAAAGCCCAGACCGTACCACCGAACCAGCCGGCCCGAAGGGGTTCAGTCGGGCAGCAGGCGGATGAGCTTGCCGTCGGATTGATCGGTCAGCACATAGAGCAGGCCATCCGGCCCCTGCTTGACGTCCCGGATGCGGGCCCGGCCCTCCAGCAGGCGGTGCTCCGCCACGACCTTGCCGTCGCGCAGCTCGATGCGATCGAGGTAGCCGAACTTGAGCGAGCCCACGAACAAGTTGCCCTTCCAGGCCCCGCCATAACGGTCGCTGGTCAGGAAGGCCATGCCCGAAGGCGCGATCGAAGGCACCCAGTAGTGCAGCGGCTGCTCCATGCCTTCCTTGCGGGTGATGCCCTCCCCGATCTTGCCGCCGCCGTAGTTCTCGCCGTAGGTGATCACCGGCCAGCCATAGTTGCGTCCGGGCGCGGGGATGTTGATCTCGTCGCCGCCCTGCGGGCCGTGCTCGTGCATCCACAGCTTGCCGTCCGGCGCCAGTGTCGCGCCCTGCCCGTTGCGGTGTCCGTAGCTCCAGATCTCGGGCAATGCGCCGGGGCGGCGGACGAAGGGGTTGTCCGCGGGCGCCGTGCCATCCTTGGAAATGCGCACCAGCTTGCCCAGGTGGTTGTCGAGCGCCTGGGCGTCTTCCTTGCGGCTGAAGCGATCGCCCAGGGTCAGGAACAGGGTGCCGTCCTTCGCCTCGACGATGCGGCAGCCGAAATGAGCGCGGCTGGCGACCTTGGGGCGCTGGCTGAAGATGATGCGCAGATCGTCGAGGCGGTTGCCGTCCGCCGAGAGCTGCGCCCGCGCCAGTGCCGTGCCGTTCGCGGAACCGCCTGCTTCGGGCTCGGAGAAGCAAAAGTAAAGGGTGCGGTTCTTTTCGAAGTCCGAATCCGCCAGCACGTCCAGCAAGCCGCCCTGCCCGCCGGCCGCCACGGGCGGCACCCCCGCCAGCGGCGCGCCCAGCCTTCCGTCGGCTTCCACGACCCGCATGCGGCCGGCTTTTTCGGTCACCAGGAAGCGACCGGCCGGAAGAAAGGTCACGCCCCAGGGGTTTTCAAGGCCGGAAGCGACCAACTCCGGCCGCGGCGCCGCGGCGGCAGTGCCGGAGACGGCAGCCAGGACGCCAGCAGCCAGCAGCGTGGTCCGCAACAACGATGAGTGCATGAGAACCCTTTCAGTTGGGTACTAGAAAAAATTCGTACAACCGCAGTTCATCAATTCAAAACTTTTGGATTACAGGCTTGTAAAAACTTATCCGTCATAACTTGAACTTTACAATTCACCGAAATTCAGTTCTTCCAAATCCCATTTGCGACAATGGGTTACATGCATAATCGCGACTTCGCATGAAATTGACACGGCTTTTTGTCATCCATATCCTACGCGCCATGCGATTTTTCCTACTGCCCGCCTGCCTCATGATTGCCTTTGCGGCACATGCCCTGCCGCAACAGGACCCACAGGAAGATCTGGACGCCATGGTGACCGACAAGGGCGTCATCAGCCAGTTCCACCAGGTCCGGCAGACCGTGGTGGCCCGCACTTCCGACCTCGTCGTGACGGCCATCGGATTCCTTGGCGTCCCTTACCGGCGCGGCGGCAACACGGCGGAGACGGGCTTCGACTGCAGCGGCTTCGTCCGCGCCATGTACAACCAGACGGTGGGCCACCTGCTGCCGCGCCGCGCCGAAGAACAGGCCGCCGCCACGCAGAAGATCGACCGCAGCGACCTGAAGCCAGGCGACCTGGTGTTCTTCAACACCATGCGCCGCGCCTTCAGCCACGTGGGGATCTATGTCGGCGACGGCAAGTTCATCCACGCGCCCCGGACCGGCGCCGAAGTGCGGGTCGAGAGCATGAACGGCAGCTACTGGCAACGCCGCTTCAACGGCGCCCGGCGCGTGCTGTCCACGCAGGACGAGGTCAAGACCGGCAGCGGCGACTGAGCGCCTCGGGCGTTCATAAAAAAACCCGCCCATGGCGGGTTTTTTTATTGCTCCGGTCGCGCGCGCGGCCTAGCTGCTGCGCTTGACCGGCGGCAGGTCGGTGCAGCTGCCATGCGCGGCTTCCGCCGCCAGGCCGATGCTTTCGCCCAGCGTCGGGTGCGGATGGATGGTCTTGCCGATGTCGATGGCATCGGCGCCCATCTCGATCGCCAGGGCAATCTCCCCGATCATGTCGCCGGCATGGGTGCCGACGATGCCGCCGCCGACGATGCGATGCGATTCCGCGTCGAACAGCAGCTTGGTGAAGCCCTCGTCGCGACCGTTGGCGATCGCGCGGCCCGAAGCCGTCCATGGGAACAGGCCCTTCTCGATCTTCACGCCTTCGGCCTTGGCCTGGTCCTCGGTGAGGCCGACCCAGGCCACCTCGGGGTCGGTGTAGGCCACGCTCGGGATCACGCGGGCATTGAAGCCCGCGCTCGCGAGTTCCTTGTCGCCCTTCTGCTCGCCGGCGATCACCTCGGCCGCCACATGCGCCTCGTGCACCGCCTTGTGCTCCAGCATGGGCTGGCCCACGATGTCGCCGACGGCGAAGATGTGCGGCACGTTGGTGCGCATCTGGATGTCGACCGGGATGAAGCCGCGCTCACTGACGGCCACGCCGGCCTTCTCGGCGCCGATCTTCCTGCCGTTGGGGCTGCGGCCCACGGCCTGGAGCACGAGGTCGTAGAGCTGCGGCTCCTTCGGCGCCTGCTCGCCTTCGAACATCACGCGGATGCCGTCCTTGGTCGCCTCGGCGCCGACCGTCTTGGTCTTGAGCATGATGTTGTCGAAGCGCGGCGCATTGAGCTTCTGCCAGACCTTGACCAGGTCGCGGTCGGCGCCGGTCATCAGCCCGTCCAGCATCTCGACCACGTCGAGCCGAGCGCCCAGCGTGGAGTAGACCGAGCCCATTTCCAGGCCGATGATCCCGCCGCCCAGGATCAGCATGCGCTTGGGCTCGAAGCCCAGTTCCAGCGCGCCGGTGGAGTCGACGATCCGCGGGTCCTTCGGCATGAAGGGCAGGTGCACAGCCTGCGAGCCGGCCGCGATGATGCAGTGGCGGAACTTGACGGTCTTCGCGCTACCGGTCGCGTCCTTGCCGTCGCCGGAGGTTTCCTGCACCTTGACGTGGTACGGATCGACGAACTCGCCGATGCCGCGCACGGTGGTCACCTTGCGCATCTTGGCCATCGCGGCGAGGCCGCCGGTGAGCTTGCCGACCACCTTGTTCTTGCGTGCCAGCAGCTTGGCGCGGTCGATGACCGGCTCGTTGTAGGCAACGCCGAAGTCGGCGAAATGCTTGACCTCGTCGATGACCGCCGCGACGTGCAGCAGCGCTTTCGAAGGAATGCATCCGACGTTGAGGCAGACGCCGCCCAACGTCGCGTAGCGCTCGACCAGCACCACCTTGAGCCCGAGGTCGGCCGCGCGGAAGGCGGCCGAATAGCCCCCGGGGCCGGCGCCGAGCACCAGCAGGTCGCATTCGAGGTCGACCGCGCCGGTGTAGCTGCCGGCAGGTGCCGGGGCCGGCGCGGGCGCTGCGGGCTTGGGCGCCGATGCGGCCGGCGCAGGCGCAGGCGAAGCGGACGCAGGTGCCGGCGCGGCAGCGCCGGCCTCGGCCGCATCCACCGTCAGCACGACCGAGCCTTCGCTTACCTTGTCGCCCACCTTCACTGCCACCGACTTGACGACGCCGGCATGTGAGGACGGGATCTCCATCGAGGCCTTGTCGGACTCGACAGTGACCAGCGACTGCTCGACCTTGATGGTGTCGCCCGCCTTGACGAGCACCTCGATGACCGCGACCTCCGCGAAATCGCCGATGTCCGGAACCTTGACTTGCACTTCGCTCATGGTCGGCACCTCAGAGAAGGACACGGCGGAAGTCCGCGAGGACCTGACCGAGGTAGGCGTTGAAGCGCGCGGCGGAGGCGCCATCGATCACGCGGTGGTCGTAGGACAGCGACAGCGGCAGGGTCAGCCGCGGCACGAACTGCTTGCCGTCCCACACAGGCTTCATCGCGCTCTTGGACAGGCCCAGGATCGCGACCTCCGGCGCATTGATGATCGGCGTGAAATGCGTGCCGCCGATGCCGCCCAGCGAGCTGATGGAGAAGCAGCCGCCCGTCATGTCGGCCGCGCCCAGCTTGCCGTCGCGCGCCTTCTTGGCGAGCTCGCCCATTTCCTGGCTGATCTGCAGCACGCCCTTCTTGTCGGCGTCCTTGAGCACCGGGACGACCAGCCCGTTGGGCGTGTCGGCGGCAAAGCCGATGTTGAAATACTGCTTGTAGACGAGCTGGTCGCCGTCGAGGCTGGTGTTGAACTCGGGGAACTTCTTCAGCGCCGAGACCACGGCCTTGATCACGAAGGCCAGCATGGTCACCTTGACGCCGGACTTCTCGTTCTCCTTATTGGTCGAGACGCGGAAGGCCTCGAGCTCGGTGATGTCCGCCTCGTCGTTGTTGGTGACGTGCGGGATCATGACCCAGTTGCGGTGCAGGTTGGCGCCGCTGAGCTTCTTGATGCGCGACAGGTCCTTGCGCTCGACCTGGCCGAACTTGGTGAAGTCGACCTTGGGCCAGGGCAGCAGGCCCAGCGCCTCGCCGCCGCCCGCCGGCGCCTTGGAGCCTGCGGCCTTGGTGCTGGCCGCGCCGCTCATCACCGCACGGGTGAAGTTCTGCACGTCCTCCTGCGTGATGCGGCCCTTGAGGCCGCTGCCCTTGACCTCCTCGAGCGGCACGCCGAGCTCGCGGGCGAACTTGCGCACCGAAGGGGACGCATGGGGAAGCTTGCCGCTGGGCGCCACGGTCGGGTCGTGCGCGGGGGCAGTTGCCGGGGCGGGTGAAGAGGCCTGTGCCGCGGAAGCTGCCGCGGCCGGAGCGCTGGCCGGTGGTGGCGCCGATACCGGCGCAGGCGCCGCGGGCGCGGTGCCGCCCGCGGAACCTTCGAGGATCGCGACCAGGTCACCCACATTGACCTTGTCGCCGACCTTGACCTTGAGCTCCTTCAGCACGCCGGCTGCCGACGAGGGGATCTCCATCGAGGCCTTGTCCGACTCGACCGTGATGAGCGACTGCTCTTCCTTGATCGTGTCGCCGGGTTTCACCAGCACCTCGATGACGGCGACGTCCTTGAAGTCGCCGATGTCGGGCACCTTGACCTCCACCGGCCCCGCCGCCGCGGGAGCGGGCGCCGCAGCTGCGGCAGCCGCCGGTGCGGCGGCGGCAGGCGCCGGTGCCGCTGCAGCCGGCGCGGGGGCCGCCGCCGGCGCGGGGGCAGCCGCGGCGCCCTCGCCTTCCAGCACCAGCACGACCGAGCCTTCTTTGACCTTGCTGCCGACGCCGACCTTGAGTTCCCTGACCACGCCGGCCGTGCTCGACGGAATCTCCATCGAGGCCTTGTCCGACTCCACCGTGATGAGCGACTGCTCGGGCTTCACCGTGTCGCCGACCTTCACCAGCACTTCGATCACCGCGACTTCGTCGAAATCGCCGATGTCCGGCACCTTCACTTCCACTGTTGCCATGTCGTGTCTCCCGCCCTAGAGGCGCAGATGGTTGTTGCTTGTTGTTTACGCGTAGAGCGGGTTGATCTTGTCGGCGTTGATGCCGTACTTCTTGATCGCTTCCGCCACCTTGGCGGCAGGGACCGCGCCGTCGTCGGCGAGCGCCTTGAGCGAGGCCACGACGATGTAATGGCGGTTGACCTCGAAGTGCTCGCGCAGCTTGTTGCGGAAGTCGCTGCGGCCGAAGCCGTCAGTGCCCAGCACGCGATAGCTGCGATCCTTCGGGATGAAGGGTCGGATCTGCTCGGCGTAGGCCTTCATGTAATCGGTCGACGCGACGACCGGGCCGGTGGTCTTGGACAGCTGCTCGGTCGCGAAGGGCACGCGCGGCGTCTCGGTCGGGTGCAGCAGGTTCCAGCGGTCGGCGTCCTGGCCGTCGCGGGTGAGCTCGTTGAAGCTCGGGCAGCTCCACACCGAGGCGGCCACGCCCCAGTCCTGCGCCAGCAATTCCTGCGCGGCGATGCTCTCGCGCAGGATGGTGCCGCTGCCGAGCAGTTGCACGGCCGGCGCTTCCTTGCCCTTGGCAGCCTTGACCGCCGGCGCCTGCTTGCACAGGTACATGCCCTTGATGATCTGCTCCTCGGTGCCGGGCTGCAGGCCGGGCATCGCGTAGTTCTCGTTGAGCAGCGTCAGGTAGTAGTAGACGTTGTCCTGCTTCTCCACCATGCGCCTCAGGCCGTGGTGCAGGATCACGCCGACCTCGTGGGCGAAGGTCGGGTCGTAGCTCACGCAATTCGGAATCGTGTTGGCGAGGATGTGGCTGTGGCCGTCCTCGTGCTGCAGGCCCTCGCCGTTGAGCGTGGTGCGCCCCGAGGTGCCGCCCAGCAGGAAGCCGCGCGCCTGCATGTCGCCTGCGGCCCAGGCCAGGTCGCCGATGCGCTGGAAGCCGAACATCGAGTAGTACACGTAGAAGGGCACCATGATGCGGTTGTTGGTGCTGTACGAGGTGGCCGCCGCGATCCAGCTCGACATGCCGCCCGCCTCGTTGATGCCTTCCTGCAGGATCTGGCCCGCCTTGTCCTCCTTGTAGTACATGACCTGGTCCTTGTCGACCGGGGTGTACTGCTGGCCATCGGGGTTGTAGATGCCGACCTGGCGGAACAGGCCTTCCATGCCGAAGGTGCGCGCCTCGTCGACCAGGATCGGCACCACGCGCGGGCCCAGCGCCTTGTCGCGCAGCAGCTGCGTGAGGAAGCGCACGTAGGCCTGGGTCGTGGAGATCTCGCGGCCCTCGGCCGTGGGCTCCAGCACCGCCTTGAAGGTGTCCAGCGAAGGCACGGAGAAGCTCTCGTCGGCCTTGGTGCGGCGATGCGGCAGGTAGCCGCCCAGCGCCTTGCGGCGCTCGTGCAGGTACTTCATTTCCGGGGTGTCGTCGGCCGGCTTGTAGAAAGGCAGGTCGCCGATCTGGCTGTCGGGAATCGGGATGTTGAAGCGGTCGCGGAAAGCCTTGATGTCCTCGTCGCCGAGCTTCTTGGTCTGGTGGACCGTGTTCTTGCCCTCGCCGATCTTGCCCATGCCGAAGCCCTTGACGGTCTTGATCAGCAGCACGGTCGGCTGGCCGGTATGCTTGACGGCCGCCGCGAAGGCCGCATAGACCTTCTGCGAATCGTGCCCGCCGCGGCGCAGGTTCCAGATCTCGTCGTCGCTCATCTTGGCGACCATCTCCAGCGTGCGCGGATCGCGGCCGAAGAAGTGCTTGCGCACGTAGGCGCCGTCGTTGGCCTTGAACGACTGGTAGTCGCCGTCGTTCGTCTCCATCATGATCTTGCGCAGCGCGCCGTCCTTGTCGCGCGCCAGCAGCGGGTCCCAGCTGCTGCCCCAGATCAGCTTGATCACGTTCCAGCCCGAACCGCGGAACTCGCCTTCCAGTTCCTGGATGATCTTTCCGTTGCCGCGCACCGGGCCGTCCAGGCGCTGCAGGTTGCAGTTGATGACGAAGATCAGGTTGTCGAGGCGCTCGCGCGCCGCCAGGCTGATGGCACCCAGCGACTCGACCTCGTCCATCTCGCCGTCGCCGCAGAACACCCATACCTTGCGGTTCTCGGTATTCGCGATGCCGCGCGCATGCAGGTACTTGAGGAAGCGCGCCTGGTAGATCGCCATCAGCGGGCCGAGGCCCATCGAGACGGTGGGGAACTGCCAGAACTCGGGCATCAGCTTCGGATGGGGGTAGCTCGACAGGCCCTTGCCGTCGACCTCCTGCCGGAAGTTGAGCAACTGCTCCTCGGTCAAGCGGCCTTCGAGGTAGGCGCGCGCATAGATGCCGGGCGAGACATGACCCTGGATGTACAGGCAGTCCCCGCCGTGGTTTTCGCTCTCGGCATGCCAGAAGTGGTTGAAGCCGGCGCCGAACATGTTGGCCAGCGAGGCGAAGGAGCCGATGTGGCCGCCCAGGTCGCCACCCTCGGGCGGGTGGTGGCGGTTGGCCTTTACCACCATGGCCATCGCGTTCCAGCGCATATAGGCGCGCAGGCGCTCCTCGACCTCGAGGTTGCCCGGGCAGCGCTCCTCCTGGTCCGGTTCGATGGTGTTGACGTAGGCGGTGTTGGCGGAAAACGGCTTGTCGATGCTGCTCTGGCGCGCGTGTTCCAGCAGCTGCTCGAGCAGGAAGTGCGCGCGATCGGGCCCCTCGCTTTCGATCACGGCGGACAAAGCGTCCATCCACTCGCGGGTTTCCTGGGCATCAGTGTCGTTCGCAGCGGAACCGAACCGGTTCTCGGGAATTGCCGACATGCTTGTCTCCTTTTTGGGGGGTGTGGCTGGGTAATTTAGTGCCGGATCCGGCAGCGCGCGGGAGTTTCTCACATAAATATCGCAATTTCAAATAGTGCGTGTCGTTTTCTTATAGTGAAATTCATGGGGTTTCATAGATGGAGAAGTGAATCTCCCGGCCCCTTTACAAGCCATGTCACTGGCCCCCCGCCCTTCCCCCGGAAGGGCCTTCCCCTACACTCGCGCGATGCCCTTCTCCTCCCCGATCGCGGTGGCGCGCAGCGCCGTCAAGGCGTCGCCGCTGTCCTGGTGGCGGCGCTGGTGGCGCCGCCAGACGCCGGTGCTGCAGGACGCGGTGGCGATGCTGGCTCCGCTGGCGGCGGTGCTGCTGTTCCTGGCCGCGATCGTCGCGGCCTTCTGGTACCTCCGCGCGGAGGAGCTGGAGCGAGAGCAGGAGTCGGTGAAGCGCGATGTCGAGTACGCCCAGCAGCGCGTGCGCCTGCGCCTCCTGGAGCGGCAGGAACAGCTGATGCGGCTTGCGCGCGACGCCTCCAACCGCGAGATCGACGCGACCGAGTTCGCGAGCCGGGCGGAGTCGCTGGTCAGCCAGTTTCCCGAGCTGCAGGCGATCAGCTGGATCGACGACCGGCGCCGCTTCAAGGCCGGCTACGCCGCGCCCAGCATCCACCCGGCCCAGCAGCACGCCGTGGGCGACGTGCTGCGGCCGGGCGACATCGAAAGCAACTACGCCCTGGCGCGCGAGCTGCGCCAGCCTGTGTTCTCGCAGCCGGTGGCGGGCGGCGATCCGACGGCGATGCTGCAGCTGCACATTCCCTTCTTCGACCAGGGCCTGTTCGCGGGCGAGGTGCTGGGCGAGTTCTCGATCGACGGAATCCTGCGCTACGGCATGCCCTCGGAAGTGTCGGCGCGCTATGCGGTGTCGCTGCTCGACGCCAAGGGCGGGCTGATCGCCGGCAACACGGTGGCCAGCCCACGGGAGGCCGAGGCCCGCCTGCTGCCCTGGACCGAGCAGACCAACGAGTACGAGGTGCCGGTGTCGCCGGTGGGCAATGCGCTGGTGCTGCGGGCGCAGGCCTACCGCACCTCGCAGGGCGTGGTCGGCAACGGGCTGTTCTGGCTGGTCGGCGCGCTCAGCGTGCTCACGAGCTGGATGCTGATCGGCACCTGGCGCCACACGCGGCGGCGGCTGCAGGCCCAGCAGGCGCTGGTGGCCGAGACCAACTTCCGGCGCGCCATGGAAAACTCCATGCTCACCGGCATGCGCGTGCTCGACCTCGAGGGCCGCATCACCTACGTCAACGCCGCCTTCTGCGCGATGACCGGCTGGGACGAAAGCGAGCTGGTCGGCCAGACGCCGCCGTTCCCCTATTGGCTGGAATCCGACCGCGAAATCATGAACGAGCGGCTCGAGGAAGAGCTGCACGGCCGCGCCCTGCCCGGCGGCTTCCAGGTGCGCGTCAAGCGCAAGAACGGTACCGTCTTCAACGCCCGCCTCTACGTGTCGCCCTTGATCGACGCGCGCGGCCACCAGACCGGCTGGATGACCTCGATGACCGACATCACCGAGCCGACCCGCATCCGCGAGCAGCTCTCGGCCTCCTACGAGCGCTTCACCACCGTGCTCGAAGCGCTGGACGCCTCGGTGTCGGTGGCGCCGCTCGGCAGCGAGGAACTGCTGTTCGCCAACAAGCTGTACCGGCTCTGGTTCGGCTCCGACACCGTGGGCCACCTGGGCATGGTGGCGCAGGCCGGCGTACCGGCCTCGCACGCACACGACGATGCGCTCGACGACGTCGACCCCTTCGCCGGCCTGCCGATCGACCAGTTGACCGCGGCGCAGCCGGCCAACAACGAGATCTTCGTGCCCGAGCTGGGCAAGTGGCTGGAGGTGCGCTCGCGCTACCTGACCTGGGTCGACGGCCGCCTGGCACAACTGGTGATCGCGACTGACATCACGCCGCGCCGCATGGCCGAGGACCTGTCGGCTGCGCAGGCGGACCGCGCGCAGGCCGCCAGCCGCCTCATCACGATGGGCGAGATGGCCTCCAGCGTGGCCCACGAGCTCAACCAGCCGCTGACCGCGATCACCAACTACTGCAACGGGATGATGTCGCGCATCCGCGGCCAGCAGATCGATTCGGATGCCCTGCTGGCGGCGCTGGACAAGACCGCCAAGCAGGCGCAGCGGGCCGGCCAGATCATCCAGCGCATCCGCTCCTTTGTGAAGCGCAGCGAGCCCAACCGCACGCCGGCCGAGGTGTCGACCATGGTGAGCGAGGCTGTCGAGCTCGCCGGCATCGAGCTCAGGCGCCGCAACGTGCGCCTCAACCACTATGTGGCGGCGCGCCTGCCGGTGGTGCGGGTCGATCCGATCCTGATCGAGCAGGTGATGGTGAACCTGCTGAAGAACGCGGCCGAGTCCATCGACCTGGCCGAACGGCCGCTGGCGCGCCGCAGCGTCGAGCTGCGCGTGCTGCCCAAGGTGATCGACGGTCAGAACGCCATCGAGTTCTCGGTGCAGGACACCGGCATGGGCCTCGCACCGGAAGTGATGGACCGGCTCTACGAGGCCTTCTTCTCCACCAAGCCCGAGGGCATGGGCATCGGGCTCAACCTCTGCCGCACCATCGTCGAGTCGCACCGCGGCCGGATGCGGGCGGAGAACATCTACAATGGCCCGGACGTGGTCGGATGCCGTTTTTCCTTCTGGATTCCGGTGTTGGACGCTATTGATTCCGTAGCAAGCAACGAGGCGAAAGTACCCGCATGAGTTTGATTCCGAAGAAGGGCACGGTCTATGTCGTCGACGACGACGAAGCAGTCCGCGATTCGTTGCAATGGCTGCTCGAAGGCAAGGACTACCGCGTTCGCTGCTTCGATTCGGCCGAGTCTTTCCTCTCGCGCTACGATCCGCGCGAGGTCGCTTGCCTGATCGTCGACATCCGCATGGCCGGCATGTCGGGCATCGAGCTGCAGGATCGCCTGATCGAGCGGCGCTCGCCGCTCCCCATCGTCGTCATCACCGGCCATGGCGACGTGCCGATGGCGGTCGACAGCATGAAGAAGGGCGCGATGGACTTCATCCAGAAGCCCTTCAACGACGAGGCCCTGGTGGCGCTGGTCGAACGCATGCTCGAACACGCGCGCGGCGCCTTCGCGCAACACCAGCAGTCGGCCAGCCGCGACGCACTGCTGTCCAAGCTGACCGGCCGCGAAGCCCAGGTGCTGGAGCGCATCGTGGCCGGCCGGCTCAACAAGCAGATCGCCGACGACCTGGGCATCAGCATCAAGACCGTCGAAGCGCACCGCGCCAACATCATGGAAAAGCTCAACGCCAACACGGTGGCCGACCTGCTCAAGATCGCCTTGGGCCAGGCCGCACCGGCCAAAGCCTGACGGCCATCGTGGCCATAGCCACAATCAAATCCGACGCCTGCGCAAGCGGGCGTTTTTACTTGGAGAATCGAAAACGATGACAGCCCAACTGATCGACGGCAATGCCCTCGCGGCCCGCACCCGGGCCGATGTCTCGCGCCGCGTGCAGGCGCTCAAGGCACGCGGCATCACGCCCGGGCTGGCCGTGATCCTGGTGGGCGAGGACCCGGCCAGCCAGGTCTATGTGCGCCACAAGGTCAAGGACAGCGAGGAAGCCGGCCTGCATTCCGTGCTGGAGCGCCATCCGGCCACGCTGTCCGAGGCCGAGCTGGTGGCGCGCATCGACGCGCTCAACAAGGACCCGGCCATCCACGGCATCCTGGTGCAGCTGCCCCTGCCAAAGCACATCGATGCGGCCCGCGTCATCGAATCGATCTCCCCCGCCAAGGACGTGGACGGCTTCCACGTCGCCAGCGCCGGAGCGCTGGTGACGGGCCAACCGGGCTTCTGGCCGTGCACGCCCTACGGCTGCATGAAGATGCTGGAGTCCATCGGCTACGAGCTGCGAGGCAAGCATGCAGTGGTGATCGGCCGCAGCAACATCGTGGGCAAGCCGATGGCCCTGATGCTGCTTGCCAAGAGTGCCACCGTGACCATTTGCCACAGCGCGACGCAGGACCTTGGCGTTTTCACGCGTCAGGCCGACGTAGTGGTCGCCGCGGTCGGCAAGCGCAATGTGCTGACGGCGGACATGGTCAAGCCGGGCGCCGTGATCATCGACGTGGGCATGAACCGCAATGACGAAGGCAAGCTTTGCGGCGATGTCGACTTCGCGGCCGTGCGCGAAGTGGCGGGCTGGATCACGCCGGTGCCGGGCGGCGTGGGCCCGATGACCCGCGCGATGCTGCTCGTCAACACCCTGGAAGCGGCCGAGCGCACTTGAACTCCCACGAACCGACCGCCAACTGCCTGAGACCATGACCAATCCGCTCCTCGACTTTCACGATCTCCCTCTGTTCGATCAGATCAGGCCCAAGCACGTCGCCCCCGCAGTCGACGTGCTGCTGGCCGACGCCGAGGCGGCCTTGCAGGAGGTCACGGCGCCCGGGTTCCCGTCCGACTGGAACGCGATCGCCAAGGTGCTGGACGTCGCTTCGGAGCGCTTCAGCCGGGCCTGGGGCGCGGTCGGTCATCTCAACGCCGTCGCCGATACGCCCGAGCTGCGCGCAGCCTACAACGAGGCCATGCCGCGCGTCACCGCCTTCTGGACGCGCCTGGGCTCGGACGAGCGGCTCTATGCCAAGTACAAGGCCATCGACCCTGCGACGCTGAACTCGGAGCAGCGCCAGGCGCACCGCAACGCGGTGCGCAACTTCGTGCTCGGCGGCGCCGAACTGCAGGGCGAGGCCAAGCAGCGCTTCGCCGAGATCCAGGAACGCCAGGCCGAGCTGAGCCAGAAGTTCAGCGAGAACGCGCTGGATGCCACCGACGCCTTCGCCTACTACGCACAGCTCGGCGAGCTCGAGGGACTGCCCGAGGACGTGATCAGCGCTGCGCGCAGCGCGGCCGAGGCCGAAGGCAAGCAGGGCTACAAGCTGACGCTGAAGATGCCCTCCTATTTGCCGGTCATGCAGTTCGCCAGGAGCAGCGCACTGCGCGAGAAGCTCTACCGCGCCTACGTCACACGGGCCAGCGAGTTCGGCGACCCGGCGCTCGACAATACCGAGCTGATCCGCGAAATCCTCGCGCTGCGCCAGGAAGAGGCGAAGCTCCTGGGCTACCCCAACTTCGGCGAGCTGTCGATCGTGCCGAAGATGGCGGAGACGGCCGACCAGGTCATCAAGTTCCTGCGCGACCTCGCCACCAAGGCCCGGCCTTTCGGCGAGCGCGACCTGGCCGACCTGCGGGTCTTCGCCTCGCAGCACCTTTCCATCGACGATCCCCAGCCGTGGGACTGGAGCTACATCGGCGAGAAGCTCAAGGAAGCGCGCTACGCCTTCAGCGAACAAGAGGTCAAGCAGTACTTCCCGGCACCGAAGGTGATGGCCGGCTTGTTCAAGATCGTCGAGACCTTGTTCGAGGTCTCGATCCGCCGCGACAGTGCGCCGGTGTGGCATCCCAGCGTCGAGTTCTACCGCATCGAGCGCCAAACCTCGGAAGGTCGCCAGACGGTCGGCCAGTTCTACCTCGATCCCTCCGCCCGCGCCGCCAAGCGCGGCGGCGCGTGGATGGACGATGTACGCGCCCGCTGGCTTCGCCCCGACACCGGCACGCTGCAGACGCCGGTGGCGCAGCTGGTCTGCAACTTTGCCGACGGCGTCGACGGCAAGCCGCCGCTGCTCACGCACGACGACGTGACCACGCTCTTCCACGAGTTCGGCCACGGACTGCACCACATGCTCACGCAGGTGAACGAGCGCGACGTCTCCGGCATCAGCGGTGTGGAATGGGATGCCGTCGAGCTCCCCAGCCAGTTCATGGAGAACTTCTGCTGGGAGTGGGAGGTGCTCGCGCACATGACCGCGCACGTCGACACCGGCGAGCCGCTGCCGCGCGCGCTGTTCGACAAGATGATCGCGGCCAAGAACTTCCAGAGCGGGCTTCAGACGCTGCGCCAGATCGAGTTCTCGCTCTTTGACATGCTGCTGCATACCGAGCATGACGCCGCCACCTCCCAGCCGGGCGGCGTGATGGCCCTGCTCGGAAAGGTGCGCGCCGAGGTCGCGGTGATGCCCTCGCCACCGTTCAGCCGCACGCCCAACACCTTCAGCCACATCTTCTCGGGCGGCTACGCGGCCGGCTACTACAGCTACAAGTGGGCCGAGGTGCTGAGCGCCGACGCGTATGCGGCTTTCGAGGAAACCGTTGGCGCCAATGGCCAGCCAAGCATCGAGACCGGCCGGCGCTACCGCGAGGCCATCCTCGAGGCCGGCGGCAGTCGCACCGCGATGGAGTCCTTCAAGGCCTTCCGCGGCCGCGAACCCCAGCTCGACGCGTTGCTGCGCCACCAGGGGATGACGGCGGCCCAGCCGGCCTGATCTGGCCCTCCGCCTCGCCTGCCGCCCGGCCTGAGATACTCCGCCACGTCGGATCACGAAAGCCAAAGCCACCCATGAAGCTTCACCCACGTCTCGCGGGCTCCGCTCTCCTGCTGCTCCTTGCCGCCGGTTCTGCGCTGGCGCAACCCGTCTATCGCCATGTCGACAAGACCGGCAAGGTCACCTTCTCCGATCAGCCGCCGGCGGCCGATGCCCAGGCCGGGGCGCCGCGAGGCAGCGGCGCGGGCGGTGCCGGCCCGGCCCTTCCCTACGAACTGCGACAGGTCGCACAGCGCTACCCTGTCACGATCTACACCGGCGAGGAATGCAGCCCCTGTGCAGCAGGGCGCTCACTGCTGGTGACGCGCGGCATTCCTTTCGAGGAACGCACCGTCAAGGCCAACGAGGACGTCGAAGCGCTGCAGCGCCTGAGCGGCCAGGCCTCGCTGCCGCTCCTCACCATCGGCTCGCAGCAGCTCAAGGGCTTCTCGGATGCCCAGTGGTCGCAATACCTCGACGCGGCCGGCTACCCCAAGAGCGCCCAGTTGCCGGCGGGCTACCGCAATCCGCCGGCCCAGCCGTTGGTCGCCGTGCAGGCGGCGCCCGCCGCACCTGCGACGCCTGTTGCCGCACCGGCCCCGGCGCCGGTGCCAGCGCCCGCCGCCCCCAGCGGGCCAACGCCAAGCAACCCGGCGGGCATCAAGTTCTGATTTCCGGCACCTTCTCAGTCGAAGCGCAGCGTCTGCACGCCGGACGCCGTGCCTAGGAGGCAGACATTGGCGCGCTGGTGCGCAAAGACGCCGACGGTCACCACGCCGGGCCATTGATTCACTTCCGACTCGAAACCCAGCGGGTCGGTGATCCGCAGGCCCGTCACGTCGATGATGTGCTGGCCGTTGTCGGTGACGAGGGCCACGCCATCCTTCTCGCGCACCCGGGCCACGCCGCCGAGGCGGGCGAACTGGCGTATCACGCGCCGCGCCGCCATCGGGATCACCTCCACGGGCAGCGGGAAGGCGCCAAGGGTGTTCACGCGCTTGGAGGCATCGGCGATGCAGATGAAGCGCCGGGACTGAGCTGCGACGATCTTCTCGCGCGTCAGCGCCGCCCCGCCACCCTTGATCATGTAACCGCGCCCGTCGATCTCGTCGGCGCCGTCGATGTAGACGGCGAGCTCCTCGACCTCGTTGCAGTCGAACACCGGAATGCCCAGCGCCTGGAGCCGTTCGGTCGATGCCACCGAGCTCGACACCGCGCCACGGATGTCGTCCTTGATGGTGGCCAGCGCCTCGATGAACTTGTTGACGGTCGAGCCGGTGCCGACGCCGACGATGTCTCCTCTACCCACGTGGGCGAGTGCGGCGCGGCCGACCTGCGCCTTCTGCTCATCCTGGGACGGCGCCGGAGCGGAAGCGGGGGAATTCATCGGGGACAATCCTTGGGCTGACGAAGCCTGCAATTATCTGATGTCCCTGCTGCTGCCCTCCTCGCTTTACACGCTGGCCCGACCTTTCCTCTTCGGTTTCGACCCCGAGCACGCTCATGAGCTGACACTCGATGCGCTGGCGCGCACACAGCACACGCCGCTCGCCTGTGCCTACGCAGCACCCCGGGTGGACGACCGGCTGACGCTGGCCGGTCTGCGTTTTCCGAACCGAGTCGGGCTGGCTGCCGGACTGGACAAGAACGCCTGCTGCATCGACGCCTTTGCTGCCATGGGTTTCGGCTTCGTCGAGGTCGGCACCGTCACGCCGAAGGCCCAGCCGGGAAATCCCAAACCCCGCATGTTCAGGCTGCCGCAGCGCGACGCCCTCATCAACCGGCTGGGCTTCAACAACGAAGGCCTGGACGCCTTCGTCGCCAACGTGCAGCGCGCGCGATTTCGGCGCAAGGAGGGCGGCAAGGCGCCGATGCTGCTCGGACTCAACATCGGCAAGAACGCCGCAACACCCATCGAGCGGGCAGTGGACGACTACCTGGTCTGCCTGGACGGCGTGTACCCTCATGCCGACTACGTGACGATCAACATCTCCAGCCCCAACACGGCCAATCTGCGCTCGCTGCAGAGCGACGAGGCGCTCGATGCGCTGCTCGGCGCCGTGGCCGACAAGCGCGAGGCGCTGGCGCAGCGCCACGGCAAGCGGGTGCCGCTGTTCGTGAAGATCGCGCCTGACCTGGATGAAGCGCAGGTCCAGGTGATTGCCGCCACGCTGCGCCGCCACGGCATGGATGGCGTGATCGCCACCAACACCACGCTGGCACGCGAGGCTGTTGCCGGCCTGCCGCATGCGGACGAGGCCGGTGGCCTTTCGGGCGCGCCGGTGCGGCAGGCGAGCAACCGGGTGATCGCCCAGCTGCGATCAGCCCTGGGCGTCGATTTTCCGATCATCGGGGTCGGCGGGGTGCTCAGCGGGGCCGATGCCGAGGCCAAGATCGCGGCCGGTGCCGACCTCGTACAGATCTACACCGGCCTGATCTACAAGGGGCCTGCGCTGGTGCGCGAGGCAGCCCAGGCACTGCGCCGCAGCAGCCGCTGAGCGGCAGCGCTCAGCGCATTCGCCACAGCACGGGAACGATCACGGCGGCCCAGCGCAGCAGGCGGCGCGGGCCGATCACCACGGCAGCAGCAGCCGCCGCCGCCCCGGTCGCGACCGGGTGCTCGCGCGCAATCCGCAGCGCGGCAGCGCTGGCAGACTCGTCGGCAGGCGCCGCCTCGGCGGCCTTTGGCGCTGCGCTCTCGAGGGTCGCGATTCGCTCGCGCTGGCGCGCAATGCGTGCCAGCAGCTCGTCGCGGGTGAGAGGCCGCGGCTCGCGCGCCGGCTTCTCATCCTCGTCGCCCCCATGAAAATGCGCCTGCACCCATTCCCAGTCGCGTTCGAATTCGCGGCGCGCCGGTTCGAAGGCGGTCGATGCTCGCCGCAGCGTGTTCAACAGCGCCAGGACGGCTAGCAGCCACGCCGCAATCCACACTCCCGCCACCGCCCAGGCAGCGGGGACGCGGTTCGGCGTATCCCAGAAATGCACGACGATCGCGACCGACAGCAGCGCCACCGTCACGGTCGTGAGCCCGATCACCGCGACCACCAGGGCCACCAGCAGCCGCAGTCGCTGTCGCTCCTCGTCCCACGCCAGCTTCAGCAGCTTTGCACGATCCTCGGCCGCCAGGGCACCCTCGCCGGCGGCGATGCGCAGCCGGCGCAAACGCCTGTCCAGCCCGAGCAGGGACAGCAGTCTCATGCGTGTCCCCCGCACGCGCCGGACTGCTCGCGCTCAGCGGCGGCCAAGCAGCAGTCCCACCAGCACGCCCACCGCCAAGGCGGCGCCGGCGATCTGCCAGGGTTCGTCGTGCGCGTATGCATTGGCCGTGCTGGCCGCCTCGCGCGCCTTCTTGGCCGCAAGCTTGCTCTTCTCGGCGGCGAGTTCACGCGCGATCGCCAGCTTGCTATCGATGCGCTGGCGCAGCGCCTTGATGTGCGGCAAGGTGTCGAGTTCCTTGCTGGAGAGCACGCCGCGGACGTCGCTGGCAATGTCTTCCGCAACGGCATTCGCTGCCGCTTCGAGGTTGGAGGATGCAGTCATTGAAATCTTCCCTCTGTGATTCCCGCCGGCACCGCGCCGGCGACTTCACGCCGGACGGCGGCGTGGCATCCCATGGTACATGCCCCCATGCGCCTAGGGCAGCAAAGCCGCCACATGGCGTCCGATCGAGAGGCTGCTGGTGAGCCCCGGCGACTCGATGCCGAAGAGGTTGACCAATCCCGCGACGCCGTGCGCCGCGGGCCCTTCGATCAGGAAATCGCGGGCCGGCTCGCCCGGGCCGGAGATCTTGGGCCGGATGCCGGCATAGCCCGGGACGAGCGCCCCATCGGCCAGGGCCGGCCAGTACTTGCGCACCTCGGCATAGAAGCCCTCGCCGCGCCTGGGATCGACCACCAGATCGCCAGGAGAGTCGACCCACTCGACATCCGGGCCGAACTTGGCCTGGCCGCCGAGGTCGAGGGTCAGATGCACGCCCAGCCCGGCAGCTTCGGGCACGGGGTAGATCAGGCGGCTGAAGGGTGCACGACCGGCCAGTGTGAAGTAGTTGCCCTTGGCGAAATGGGCCACCGGGACGGTGCTCGCGGGCAGCCCCTCGAAGCGCCGCGCGAGCGCCGGTGCACCCAGGCCGGCAGCATTGACGACGCTGCGGCAGCGCAGCGCAGTGCCGTCCTCCGCGACGAGGACGATGGCGCCCTCGCCGCATCGCGCACGGGCCACCGGCGATTTGAGCGCCAACATGCCGCCGGCACTCTCCAGATCGCCTTGCAAGCTCAGCATCAACGCATGGCTGTCGACGATGCCCGTGCTCGGCGAATGGAGCGCGGCGACGCACTCCAGTTGCGGCTCCATCGCACACGCCTGCTCGCGCGTCAGCATGACCAGGTCGTGAACACCATTGGCGGCGGCCTTGGCGGCGATCAGTCTCAGCGCCGGGACCTGCGCCGGCATGGTGGCCACGATCAGCTTGCCGCAGCGGCGATGCGGCAGCTCCCGCTGCGCCAGGTACTCATAGAGCATTTGCTTGCCCTCGACGCACAGGCGCGCCTTGAGGGAACCCTCGGGGTAGTAGATGCCGGCGTGGATCACCTCGCTGTTGCGTGAACTTGTACCGGTACCGATGGCGCCCTCGGCTTCCAGCACGATGACCTCGCGGCCGGCGAGGGCGAGCGCCCGGGCGACCGCCAAGCCAACCACACCGGCGCCAATGACGGCGCAATCGAATTCGTCCATGCCGCGAGCTTAGCCGGCCCCGGCACTCACTTCGGCTGGATTGAGAAAGGCTTCTCCGGATCGGCCGGCTCGGGTGGCGTGCCGGGGCCCTCGTCGGGCTCGACCGGCAGCTCCGGCACATCGGGCGGGTCCGAGGTGGTGGGCGACGGGAGATCGGGGCTGGTGGCCATGGCATTTCTCCTTTCAGCGCCGTTCTACGAAGACTCGAAGCGCGAGGCAAGCGGCGCGAGACCGCAGTGTGCGTCGGTACCGGCCAACAAGCCAGCAGAAAGGAAAAAATGAATTTGGTGGGCGGTGGAGGCTTCGAACCTCCGACCCCAGCAGTGTGAATGCTGTGCTCTACCCCTGAGCTAACCGCCCCTCCCGATACGACGACGGCGATTTGCGCGTGGCACCGGGTGGATTCTTTCAGCGCCGCTTGGCGCGAAGCCTGCGATTATGCCACAGCATTTTCGGCCGCTTGCCGAAAAATCGTCCGGCCGTTGCTGGCCTTGTCGAGCTGCAGCAGGAGCTCCTCGTGCGCCGCGAGCTCGTGATCGGCAGCCGTCAGCACCGGCAGGATGAAGCTGCGCAGGTCGACCACCACGACCGTGCCCTGCACCGGCTCGTTGGCCGCGACGTCGATGAGCAGCGCGTCCTGGCCACGCGTCAGGTTGATGTAGACGTCGGCCAGCAGCTGCGCATCCAGCTTGGCGCCGTGGAAGGTCCGGTTCGAGCGATCGACGCCGAAGCGGTCGCACAGCGCGTCGAGCGAATTGCGTTTGCCGGGGTAGACCGCCTTCGCCAGCGCCAGCGTGTCGGTCACATCGCCGACGAAGCTGCGCAATGTGGGCAGCCCGGCGAGCTCGAACTCCTTGTTGAGGAAGCCGACGTCGAAGGCCGCGTTGTGGATGATCAGTTCGGCATCGCGCAGGTACTCGACGATGTCGTTCGCCAGCGTCGCGAATTTGGGCTTGTCGCGCAGGAAATCGGTCGTCAGTCCGTGCACCTTGAGCGCGTCTTCATGGCTCTCCCGCTCCGGATTGAAGTAGATGTGCAGGTCGTTGCCGGTGAGCTTGCGGTTGAACAGCTCCACGCACCCCAGTTCGATGATGCGGTCGCCGTTCTCGGCCGAAAGGCCCGTGGTTTCGGTGTCGAGAACGATTTGGCGCGTCATCAGTGGTTTTCTTTGGCGTGATTGATCGAGTACTTGGGAATCTCGACCGTGAGGTCGGACTGGGCGAGTATTGCCTGGCAGCTGAGCCGCGATTGCGGCTCCAGGCCCCAGGCGCGATCGAGCAGGTCTTCCTCGCCCTCCTCCGCGTCGTTGAGCGATTCGAAACCCTTGCGCACGATCACGTGGCAGGTGGTGCAGGCGCAGCTCATCTCGCAGGCGTGCTCGATGTTGATGTGATTCTCGAGCAGCGCCTCGCAGATGGAGGTGCCGGCAGGCGCTTTGATCTCGGCGCCCTCGGGGCAGTACTCGGCGTGGGGAAGGATCTTGATCGTGGGCATGAGGCTTCTAGAGGGATTCGATCTGCCGGCCGGCGAGCGCGCGCGCAATGCCCGCGTTCATGCGCTCCGCGGCGAAGGCTTCGGTGCCGTCGGCCAGGGCCTGGGTCGCGGCCTCGATGGCGGCGGCATCGCCAGCCGAGCGCGCGGCGCGCAATGCCTTCATCAACGCGTCGATGGCCTCGCGGCTCTCGGCGTCGAGCAGATCGCCGTCGGCATCGAGTGCGCTCTGCGTGGCCAGCAGCATGCGGTCGGCGTCCACGCGCGCCTCGACCAGCGCGCGCGCCTGCATGTCCTGCTGCGCAGTGGAGAAGCTGTCCTGCAGCATGGTGGCGATCTGGTCGTCGGACAAGCCATAGGAAGGCTTGACGGTCACGCTCGCCTCCACGCCGCTGCCCTGCTCCTTGGCACTGACGCTGAGCAGGCCATCGGCATCGACGGTGAAGGTGACGCGGATGCGCGCGGCCCCCGCGGTCATCGGCGGGATGCCGCGCAGCTCGAAGCGGGCGAGGCTGCGGCAGTCTGCGACGAGATCGCGCTCGCCCTGCACCACGTGCAGCGCCAGCGCGGTCTGGCCGTCCTGGTAGGTCGTGAAATCCTGCGCCATCGCGGTCGGGATGGTCTGGTTGCGCGGAACGATGCGCTCGACCAGTCCGCCCATGGTCTCGATGCCGAGCGACAGCGGGATCACGTCGAGCAGGAGCAGATCGTCCGTGCCCCCATTGCCGGCCAGCTGGTTCGCCTGGATCGCGGCGCCCAGTGCGACGACCTCGTCGGGGTTCAGGTTGGTCAGGGGCTCGCGGCCGAAGAAGTCGGCCACGGCGCGCCTGATCTGCGGCATGCGGGTCGCGCCGCCGACCAGCACGATGCCCTGCAGGTCGGCCGGTTGCAGACGGGCGTCGCGCAGCGCCTTGCGCACCGCGGCGATGGTGCGCGCGGTCAGGCCTGCGGTCGCGGCTTCGAACTGCGCGCGCGAGACCTCCCGCTGCAGCCCGCCGCCAGCCAGCGCGGCCGAGAAGGTGGCCGTGTCCGCGGCAGACAGCGCCTCCTTCGTGGCGCGCGCCGCCACGAGCAGCGCGGCCTTGTCCGCATCGCCTCGGACCTCGAACCCGGTCTGCGCCAGCGCGAAATCCGCCAGCGCGTGGTCGTAGTCGTCCCCGCCCAGCGCCGAGTCGCCGCCAGTGGCAATGACCTCGAACACGCCTTGCGTCAGGCGCAGGATCGAGATGTCGAAAGTGCCGCCACCGAGATCGTAGACCGCATAGACGCCCTCGCTCGCGTTGTCCAGGCCGTAGGCAATAGCAGCCGCGGTCGGCTCGCTGATCAGCCGCAGCAGGTTGATGCCGGCGAGCTGGGCCGCGTCCTTGGTGGCTTGGCGCTGGCCTTCATCGAAATAGGCCGGTACCGTGATCACGGCCCCGTAGAGCTCGTCGTCGAAGCTGTCCTCGGCGCGGTAGCGCAGGGTCGCGAGGATCTCGGCACTCACCTCGACCGGCGACTTGGAACCGGCCGCCGTCTGCACCTGGACCATGCCTGCATCGCCGGCCAGCCGGTACGCCATGGCATCGCGGTTGGCAACGTCCTGCACACCGCGCCCCATCAGGCGCTTCACTGAGGTGATGACGTTGGACGGATCGGCCGCGCGCGCGGCCAGCGCCTCGAAGCCGATCTGGCGGCGGTCTTTGTCGAGGTAACGCACGGCCGAGGGGAGCAGGACGCGTCCCTCGGCGTCGGGCAGGCACTCGGCCACACCGTTGCGCACGGCAGCCACGAGCGAGTGAGTGGTCCCGAGGTCGATACCGACCGCGATGCGCCGCTGGTGCGGATCGGGCGCTTGGCCGGGTTCTGAAATCTGCAGCAATGCCATGGCGCTATTGTCCCCACGCTTCGAACTTGGCCTCGATGTCCTCGGCAAAGCGCTCGATGAACATGAGGGCTCTCACCTGCTTCGCGGCCTCGGCGTGATCTCCTTTTTCGTCGATCAGCCAGTCCAGCGAAGACAGCGCGCGGGCGCGTCCGGCATCGACCTCCGCGCGCAGCTTGTCGAAGGCGGCGGCGTCCCGCGCCTCGTCGAGCTCCTCGCGCCATTCCATCTGCTGCATGAGGAAATCGGGCGGCATCGCCGTGTTCTTCTCGGCATCGATGGGATGGCCATTCAGCGCGCACAGGTAGCTCGCCCGCTTGATCGGGTCCTTCAGGCGCTGGTAGGCCTCGTTGATGCGTACCGACCACTGCATGGCCACGCGCTGCGCCGCGGCGCCCTGGGCTGCGAAGCGGTCGGGGTGCGCCTCGCGCTGCAGCTCCTTCCAGCGCGCGTCGAGCATGGCGCGGTCCTGCGCAAAGCTCGCCGGGACGGCGAAGAGCTCGAAATCGGTGTCGTTCAGGTTCATGGCGTCAAAAAGCCGCCAGCCCATGACCGGGTGGTGGCGGCTTGGACGGGAAGCCGGTGGAAAGTCAGATACGGAAGCTTTCGCCGCAGCCGCAGCGGTCGCGCTCGTTCGGGTTGTTGAACTTGAAACCCTCGTTCAGCCCCTCGCGCACGAAGTCCAGCTGCGTGCCGTCGATGTAGGCGAGGCTCTTGGGGTCGACCAGCACTTTCACGCCATGGTCCTCGAAGACCACGTCCTCGGGCGCCAGCTCGTCCACGTACTCGAGCTTGTAGGCCAGGCCCGAGCAGCCCGTTGTCTTGACGCCCAGCCGCACGCCCACCCCCTTGCCTCGCTTGCCGAGGTAGCGGGTGACGTGGCGTGCGGCAGCTTCGGTCAGGGTCACTGCCATGTCAGCCCTCCCCGCCGGGCCGCCCCAACGGAGGCCCGCGCCCCCTCGGGAGGCAGCGAATACACAGTGAAGATGGCGTGGGGATTCATATCAGTGAGCGGCTTCCGTCGTCGCGACGGCAGTGCCGCGCTTGGCCTTGTAGTCGTTGACGGCGGCCTTGATGGCGTCTTCCGCCAGGATCGAGCAATGAATCTTGACCGGGGGCAGCGCCAGTTCCTCGGCGATCTGCGCGTTCTTGAGCGCGGCCGCCTCGTCGAGCGTCTTGCCCTTGACCCACTCGGTCACCAGCGAGGAGGAAGCGATCGCCGAGCCGCAGCCGTAGGTCTTGAAGCGCGCGTCTTCGATGACGCCCGTCTCGGGGTTGACCTTGATCTGCAGCTTCATGACGTCACCGCACGCCGGTGCGCCGACCATGCCCGTGCCCACCGAATCGTCGCCCTTTTCGAAGGAGCCGACGTTGCGGGGATTTTCATAGTGGTCAATGACCTTGGATGAATATGCCATGGGATACCTCTCAGTCTTTGTTCAATGTGCCGACCACTGGATCGTGCTGATGTCGATGCCGTCCTGGAACATTTCCCACAGCGGGCTCAGTTCGCGGAGCTTGGCAACGTTGTGCTTGATGGTCGAGATCGCGTAGTCGATCTCTTCCTCGGTGGTGAAGCGGCCGATGGTCATGCGCAGGCTGCTGTGCGCAAGCTCGTCGCTGCGGCCGAGCGCGCGCAACACATAGCTGGGCTCCAGGCTGGCCGAGGTGCAGGCCGAGCCGCTGGACACCGCGAGGCCCTTGATGCCCATGATCAGCGACTCGCCCTCGACATAGTTGAAGCTCATGTTGAGGTTGTGCGGGACGCGGTGCTCGAGGTCGCCGTTGATGAAGACCTGCTCGACGTCCTTCAGGCCGTCGAGCAGGCGCTGCTGCAGCGCACGCGCCTTGGCGATGTCCTGCTTCATCTCGAGCTTTGCGATGCGGAAGGCCTCGCCCATCCCGACGATCTGGTGGGTGGGCAGTGTGCCCGAGCGCATGCCGCGCTCGTGGCCGCCGCCGTGCATCTGGGCTTCCAGCCGAACGCGCGGCTTGCGGCGCACGTACAGGGCGCCGATACCCTTGGGGCCGTAGGTCTTGTGCGAAGCCAGGCTCATGAGGTCGATCGGGAGCGTCTTGACGTCGATCTCGACCTTGCCGGTGGCCTGCGCCGCGTCGACGTGGAAGATCACGCCCTTCTCGCGGCAGATCGTGCCCAGCGCCACGACGTCCTGGATCACGCCGATCTCGTTGTTCACGAACATCACGCTCGCCAGGATGGTGTCGGGGCGGATCGCAGCCTTGAAAGCGTCCAGGTCGAGCAGGCCGTTTTCCTGCACGTCCATATAGGTCACCTCGAAGCCCTGGCGCTCGAGCTCGCGCGTGGTGTCGAGCACCGCCTTGTGCTCGGTCTTGACCGTGATCAGGTGCTTGCCCTTGCCCTTGTAGAAATGGGCTGCGCCCTTGAGCGCCAGGTTGTTCGACTCGGTGGCGCCCGAAGTCCAGACGATCTCGCGCGGATCAGCGCCGATCAGGTCGGCCACCTCGGTACGCGCTTTCTCCACCGCCTCTTCCGCTTCCCAGCCCCAGGCGTGGCTGCGTGATGCCGGATTGCCGAAGTGCTCGCGCAACCAGGGAATCATCGCGTCGACCACGCGCGGGTCGACCGGCGTCGTGGCGCCGTAGTCAAGATAGATCGGGAAATGGGGAGTGACATCCATGGCTGGCTCGGGCTGGCGTGGGGTTGACGTTCTCTGGGATTCTTCGACGCGGCGCCGTGCGGCGCCGCCGGATCAGGACTTGGCGAAGGCGTTGCCGAGGGCAAACACCGAATTGGGTGCGTTGACCCGAATCGGCTTCACCACCGGCTGGCTTGAGATCGCCCGCTTGACGGCCGGCTTGTTCTCGATCTGCACGCCCTTGGCAATCTGGTCGTCCACCAGCTTTTGCAGCGTGACGGAATCCAGGAATTCGACCATGCGCTGGTTCAGCGAAGCCCAGAGCTCGTGGGTCATGCAACGGCCGGCCTCGCCCAGGCAGTTTTCCTTGCCGCCGCATTGCGTAGCGTCGATGGGCTCATCGACGGAAACAATGATGTCGGCCACGGTGATTTCCGATGCCTTGCGGCCCAGCGAATAACCGCCGCCGGGACCACGGGTCGACTCAACCAGTTCGTGCCGACGAAGCTTGCCGAAGAGCTGCTCGAGGTACGACAGGGAGATCTGCTGCCGCTGGCTGATTGCGGCCAGCGTGACCGGACCGGTGTTCTGGCGCAACGCCAGGTCGATCATGGCTGTGACCGCAAAACGGCCTTTGGTTGTGAGACGCATCGCAAGCTCCTTTGAGTGCTTACCGTTGAAAAGACACCTTGGCGTTGTGGGCTTTGGTGACGCCGTCTCCGCCCTTCCCGGCCCACTTCCGCTGGTGATCCCATCGGTAGGAGCCGGTCCTTCATCGCGAAGTTCTTTTTGCCTGACTATTTCGCTCAAGTATAGCAGAAGGCCCTCCAGTCTGCTCGGGTAAACCCGATTGCAGGCCGTGAGGGCCGCTGGCGGTGCACGGCTTCCGGCGCTCAGGGCGCAATATTGTCCTTGCCGGGGGCGCCGAAGGCCTGCTCCCGCAACTGCGCCAACTGATCGCGCACGCGCGCCGCCTTTTCGAATTCGAGGTTGCGCGCATGCTCGAGCATCAGCTTTTCCAGCCGTTTGATCTCCCGGGCCATGTCCTTCTCCGACATGTCCTCGACCTTGGCGCGCTCGAGCTCGCGCTTGGCGGCTTCTTTCCCGGCTTTCTCGCTGTACACACCGTCGATCAGGTCGCGCACCTGCTTGACGATGCTGCGCGGCGTGATGCCATGGGCCTGGTTGTAGGCGATCTGCCGCGCCCGGCGCCGCTCGGTCTCCCCGATGGCCTTCTTCATCGACTCGGTCATGCGGTCGGCATACAGGATGGCCTTGCCGTTCATGTTGCGGGCAGCGCGGCCGATCGTCTGGATCAGCGAGCGTTCGGCGCGCAGAAAGCCTTCCTTGTCGGCATCGAGGATGGCGACCAGCGAAACCTCGGGAATGTCCAGGCCTTCGCGCAGCAGGTTGATGCCGACCAGGACGTCGAAGGTGCCGAGCCGCAGGTCGCGCAGGATCTCCACCCGCTCGACCGTATCGATATCGCTGTGCAGGTAACGCACCTTGACGCCGTTGTCGCCGAGGTAGTCGGTCAGCTGCTCGGCCATGCGTTTGGTCAGGGTGGTGATCAGCACGCGCTCGTTCTTGTCGACGCGCAGCCGGATCTCCTGCAGCACGTCGTCCACCTGGTGGGTGGCCGGGCGGACCTCCACCTCCGGGTCGATCAGGCCAGTCGGCCGCACCAGCTGCTCGACCACGTTGCCGGCATGGTCCATCTCGTACTGCGCCGGCGTGGCGGACACGAAGATGCACTGCCGCATGCGGGTCTCGAACTCCTCGAACTTGAGCGGGCGGTTGTCCAGCGCCGAGGGCAGGCGAAAGCCATACTCGACCAGCGTGGTCTTGCGGGCCCGGTCGCCGTTGTACATGGCGCCCAGCTGGCCGATCATCTGATGACTCTCGTCGAGGAACATGAGCGCGTCCTTCGGCAGGTAGTCGGTCAGCGTGGCTGGCGGCTCGCCCGGTGCCGCTCCAGAGAGATGGCGCGTGTAGTTCTCGATGCCCTTGCAGTGGCCGATCTCGGCCAGCATTTCGAGATCGAACCGGGTGCGCTGCTCGAGCCGCTGGGCCTCGACCAGCTTGCCCGCGCCCACCAGTTCCTTGAGCCGCTGGTCGAGCTCGATCTTGATGGTTTCGACGGCGGTCAGCACTTTGTCGCGCGGCGTCACGTAGTGGCTGGACGGATAGACGGTGAAGCGCGGGATCTTCTGCCGGATGCGCCCGGTCAGCGGGTCGAAGAGCTGCAGCGTCTCGATCTCGTCGTCGAAGAGCTCGATGCGGATTGCCAGCTCGCTGTGCTCGGCCGGGAACACGTCGATGGTGTCGCCACGCACCCGGAACGTGCCACGCGCGAAGTCCTGCTCGTTGCGTGTGTACTGCATGCGGATCAGTCGCGAGATCACGTCGCGCTGGCCGATCTTGTCGCCCGTGCGCATGATGAAGCGCATCTGGGTGTAGTCCTCGGGCGTGCCGATGCCGTAGATCGCGCTCACGGTGGCGACGATCACCGTGTCTCGGCGCTCCAGCACGCTCTTGGTGGCCGACAGGCGCATCTGCTCGATGTGCTCGTTGATCGAGCTGTCCTTCTCGATGAACAGGTCGCGTTGCGGCACGTAGGCCTCGGGCTGGTAGTAGTCGTAGTAGCTCACGAAGTACTCGACGGCGTTCTTCGGGAAGAACTCGCGAAACTCGCTGTAGAGCTGCGCCGCCAGCGTCTTGTTGGGCGCGAACACGATCGCCGGGCGGCCGAGCCGGGCGATCACGTTGGCCATGGTGAAGGTCTTGCCCGAGCCGGTCACCCCCAGCAGGGTCTGGTAGACCTCGCCGTCGCGCACGCCTTCGACCAGGCCGTTGATCGCGCCGGGCTGATCGCCAGCCGGCGGATAAGGCTGATAGAGCTCGAAGGGCGAATCCGGGAAATGGATGAATTCGCCCGGCTTGACGGGGCCGACGGGCTCGGCCTCGGGCCGATCCGGAATGACTTCGGTGATTTCAGGCATGGCGTCCAGGGGAGGTGCGGCTCGGCCGGTAAAATTCAAGCGAACTCGTGAGGCTAACCGACCCGCGAGCCATGGCGCAAACCCGGATGCAGCCGGGCGCGAATCGCATCACCAAAGGACTTTCTTCCATGTCAATGTTCACCGCCGTCGAAATGGCGCCGCGCGACCCGATCCTGGGCCTCAACGAGCAATTCGCCGCCGACAGCAATCCCAACAAGGTCAACCTCGGCGTCGGCGTTTATTACGACGACAACGGCAAGCTCCCCCTGCTGCGCTGCGTGCAGGCGGTCGAGGAGGACATGATCAAGGCCCCCAAGGCGCGAGGCTACCTGCCCATCGACGGCATTGCCGCCTACGACGAAGCGGTGAAGGGCTTGGTCTTCGGCGCCGATAGCGAACCCGTGAAGGCCGGCCGCGTCGCCACCATCCAGGGGATCGGCGGCACCGGCGGCCTGAAGGTCGGCGCCGATTTCCTCAAGAAGCTCAATCCCAAGGCGAAGGTGCTGATCAGCAACCCGAGCTGGGAGAACCACCGCGCCCTCTTCACGAACGCCGGCTTCGTCGTCGAGGAGTACCCGTACTACGACGCCGCCAAGCGCGGCATCGACTTCGACGGCATGCTGGGCGCGCTGAACGCCGCGCCGGCCGGAACCATCGTCGTGCTGCACGCCTGCTGCCACAACCCGACGGGCTACGACATCCGCGCCGACCAGTGGGACCAGGTGGTTGCCGCCGTCCAGGAGAAGAAGCTGGTCGCCTTCCTCGACATGGCCTACCAGGGCTTCGGCTACGGCATCCAGGAAGACGGTGCGGCGATCGGCAAGTTCGTCGCCGCGGGCCTGAACTTCCTCGTTTCGACCTCCTTCTCCAAGAGCTTCAGCCTCTACGGCGAGCGCGTGGGTGCCCTATCCGTCCTCTGCGAGAGCAAGGAGGAAGCCAGCCGCGTGCTGAGCCAACTCAAGATCGCGATCCGCACCAACTACAGCAACCCGCCCACGCATGGCGGCGCCGTGGTTGCTGCCGTGCTGGGCACGCCCGAGCTGCGCACCCTTTGGGAGAAGGAGCTCGGCGAGATGCGCGACCGCATCAAGCTGATGCGCCACAAGCTTGTCGACGGCCTGGCCGCCGCTGGCGTGAAGCAGGACATGCACTTCATCACCGACCAGATCGGCATGTTCAGCTATTCCGGCCTGAGCAAGGACCAGATGGTGCGCCTGCGCCAGGAGTTCGGCGTGTACGGCACCGACACCGGCCGGATGTGCGTGGCCGCCCTTAACAGCAAGAACATCGACTACGTCTGCCAGAGCATCGCGAAGGTGCTGTGACGCTACCCGGTTGACATTCCCCGGGGTGCCAATCCGCGCCCCGTTTTGGGCAATGTTCCCTAGCACAATCCTGCACATCCAGGGATGCAGCTGATATATTGCATTGCAACATCAGTTCACATTCCCATGCTCTACCACCTCTACGAAGCGCAACGCTCCCTCATGGAGCCTTTTGCCGATTTCGCGCAAGCTGCTTCCAAGCTCTACGCGCAAGGCGGCGTTTTCGGCCAGACCCCCTTGGCGCAGCGCATGGCGGCAGGCTACGACCTGCTCTATCGACTGGGTAAAGACTACGAGAAGCCGGAATTCGGCATCAAGACGGTGAATGTCGACAACGACGACGTCGTTATTCAGGAAGTGGTCGAGATCGAGAAGCCCTTCTGTCAGCTGCGCCGCTTCAAGCGCTTCACCGACGATCCCAAGACCCTGCAGACACTCAAGGCGCAGCCCGTCGTGCTGATCGTGGCGCCATTGTCGGGGCACTACGCCACGCTGCTGCGAGACACGGTCCGCACGATGCTTCAGGACCACAAGGTCTACATCACCGATTGGGTCAACGCCCGCCTCGTGCCGCTTTCCGAGGGCGAGTTCCATCTGGACGACTACATCAACTACATCGAGGAATTCATCCGCCACTTGCAGGCCGAGTACGGCAACTGCCATGTGATCAGCGTCTGCCAGCCCACCGTTCCGGTGCTGGCGGCCGTATCGCTGATAGCCAGCCGCGGCGAGAAGGTGCCGCTGTCGCTGACGATGATGGGCGGCCCCATCGATGCACGGAAGTCGCCGACCGCCGTCAACAACCTGGCGATGAACAAGAGCTACGAGTGGTTCGAAAACAACGTGATCTACCGCGTACCCGAGGGCTTCCCGGGTGCCGGCCGGCGGGTGTATCCGGGCTTCCTGCAGCACACGGGCTTCGTCGCGATGAATCCGGACCGTCACGCAAGCAGCCACTACGACTACTTCAAGGACCTGATCAAGGGCGATGACGCCAGTGCCGAGGCGCACCGCAAGTTCTACGACGAGTACAACGCCGTGCTCGACATGGATGCCGACTACTACCTGGACACCATCCGCACCGTGTTCCAGGAGTTCGACCTTGTCAACGGCACGTGGGAGGTGAAGAGCCCCGATGGCACGCGAGAGCTCGTGCGTCCGCAGGACATCCATTCGACCGGTGTGCTCACGGTCGAAGGCGAGCTGGACGACATCTCCGGCGCCGGGCAGACGCGCGCCGCGCACGACCTGTGCACCGGCGTCCCGCCGGAGCACCAACGGCACTACGAGGTCAAGGGCGCGGGCCACTACGGCATCTTCAGCGGGCGCCGCTGGCGCGACAAGGTGTACCCGGAGGTGAAAGCCTTCATCGCCGCCTACGACAAGCCACAGAAGCGCGCCGGGCGGCCCACTGTGTCGGCGGAAGACACGATCAAGGCCGCCGCCGCGGCCAAGAAACCCGCCGTCGCGCGCCGGTCCGCGCCGGCGCGCCGCGCACGCGGCGCTGCGCGGTAGCGCGAGGATCCGCCAGTGAACGCGCTGGCCCGGCGCATCCTGGACGCGCTGCCGCAGACGCAGTGCACGCGCTGCGGCTATGCCGATTGCGCGGGCTACGCCGAGGCGATCGCAGCCGACGAGGCCGGCATCGATCAATGCCCGCCGGGCGGCGCGGAGGGGGTGGCACGCTTGTCGCGCCTGACCGGCCAGCCGGTGCGCCCCATCGACCCGCAGTTCGGCACCGAAGGCGTCCGCATGATGGCGGTGATCGACGAGGCCTGGTGCATCGGTTGCACGCTGTGCCTCGATGCCTGCCCGACCGACGCGATCCTGGGCATCCACAAGCGCATGCACACCGTGATCGAGGCCCACTGCACCGGCTGCGAGCTCTGCCTCCCCGTCTGCCCGGTGGACTGCATCTCGCTCGAAGTGGCCACGCCTGGAAAGAGCGGCTGGCAGGCCTGGTCGCAGGCGCAGGCCGACGAAGCGCGCAGCCGCTACGAGGCGCATCGCCGCCGCCACGGCAAGGACGAGGAGCCGTCCACGGCCGCGCCGCCCGAGGCCGCTGCGCCCGATCGCAAACGCGCGATTATCGAAGCGGCGCTGGCGCGCGCGCGTGCCGCCGCCGCATCCCGCACCGATCCGAACGGACGCCCATGACGCTCGACACCCTGCTCCTCTACATGGTCGCCTCCGTTGCGCTGGCGATCACGCCCGGCCCGACCATGCTGCTGGCGATGTCCAACGGCATCGCCGGCGGCATGCGCGCCGCGGTCTGGGGCATCGTGGGCGCATCGCTGGGGGCTGCCATCCTGATCGCCGTGGTGGCGCTGGGGTTGGGCTCGCTGCTCGCGGCCTCGGAGTGGCTGTTCAACGCCATCCGGGTGGCGGGCGTCGCCTACCTGGTCTGGCTCGGCGTCAAGATGTGGCGCAGCCAGCCGATCGACATTCATGCGGCGCTCGCCGCATCGCCCGCCGATGTCCTGGGCAGCCGCACCGCTTTCCTGCGCAGCCTCACGGTGGCACTGTCGAACCC
Organism: Variovorax sp. RA8; assembly: GCF_901827175.1. Lineage (NCBI taxonomy): Bacteria > Pseudomonadati > Pseudomonadota > Betaproteobacteria > Burkholderiales > Comamonadaceae > Variovorax > Variovorax sp. RA8. The sequence goes on from NZ_LR594662.1 coordinate 4,346,607, forward strand.
GAAGACCCTGCTCTTCTTCGCCGCCTTCCTGCCGCAGTTCGTCGACACCGCCGGTTCGCAAGGGCCGCAATATGCGGTGCTCGGCGTCATCTTCATCGGCATCGACACCTGCGTCATGCTGGGGTACGCCGCCGCCGGCACGCAGGCCGTGCGCTGGCTCTCGCGACGCAGCCTGCGCCTGCTCAACCGCGGCTGCGCGGCGGGCATGTGGCTGCTGGCCGCGACGCTGGCCGTCTGGCGGCGCCCCGGCGCCTGAAGGGTCAGCCTGCGGCCAGCGCCGCAAAGGCCGCCACGACTTCCGGTGGCGCCTGCACCAGTTCGATCAGCACTCCTTCGCCCGCGACCGGGAACTCCTCGTTGCCCTTGGGATGCAGGAAGCAGATGTCGAAGCCGGCGGCGCCCTTTCGGATCCCGCCCGGCGCGAAGCGCACGCCCTGGGCCGTGAGCCAGCCGACCGCGGCGGGCAGATCGTCGATCCACAGGCCCACGTGATTGAGCGGCGTGGCGTGCACAGCCGGCTTCTTGTCGGGATGCAGCGGCTGCATCAGGTCGACCTCGACCTTGAAGGGGCCGCTGCCGATCGCGCAGATGTCCTCGTCGACGTTCTCGCGCTCGCTGCTGAAGCTGCCGGTGATTTCCAGTCCCAGCATCTCGACCCACAGCGTCCGCAGCCGCGTCTTGTCCGGCCCGCCGATGGCGACCTGCTGGATGCCCAGCACCTTGAAGGGGCGCCCTTGCGACGTGTTCATTCGACGGTCTCCTTCACGCGAATTCCAGGATCACCTGGTCCACCGCGAGCGACTCGCCCTTGGCGGCCGAGATGCTGCCGACCACGCCGTCCTGCGAGGCGAAGAGCACGTTCTCCATCTTCATCGCCTCGATCACCGCGAGCTTTTCGCCGGCCTGCACCTGCTGCCCCGGCTGCACGGAGATTTCGACCAGGAGCCCCGGCATCGGCGACATCAGGAACTTGCTGAGGTCCGGCGGTGCCTTGTAGGGCATGAGCTTGAGCAGCCTCGAGCCCCGCGGCGACAGCACCATCGCCTCGATCTGCTTGCCGTTGTGCGCGATGCGCAAGGCCAACGGGTTCTTGCCGACACCGCGCTCGACCTGTGCGGTGAAGCCCCGGCCGTTGACGCTGCCCTCGACCCGGATGCTGCCCAGCGCCGCCTGGCTTTCTATCTTGTAGCTGTTCGCGCCCACCATCACCGCGCTTGAGCCCGAGGTACCCTGGTAGTCGGTGACTGTCACGGGCTGATGCACATGCTCGCCCTTGGCGTCGAGGACGACCACCACGAACTGCTCGCCCACCTTCACCCCATGGCCCTCCAGCTGGCCGCTGATGCGCGACGCCCGCCCGCGGTAGCGCCGATGCATGTAGGCCGCGAGCGCAACCAGGAAGTCCGGGTCGTCGTGCGGCACATCCTCGGCTCGGAAGCCCTTGCCATAGTGCTCGGCGATGAAGCCCGTATTGAACGCCCCACTCACGAACTTGGGATGCGCAAGCAGCGCGGCCTGGAAGGGGATGTTGCTGCTGATGCCGCGGATCACGAAGCCGTTGAGCGCCTCGCGCATCAGAGCGGTGGCGTGGGCGCGGTCGCGACCGTGGACGATCAGCTTGGCGATCATCGAGTCGTAGAACATCGGTATCTCGCCGCCATCGTAGACGCCGGTGTCGACGCGCACGCCGTACAAGTGCTCTGTGTCCGCGGAGAACATCGTCTCCTTCGGCGGCTGGAACCGCACCAGGCGCCCGGTCGACGGCAGGAAGTTCCGGAACGGGTCCTCCGCGTTGATGCGGCACTCGATGGCCCAGCCCTCGCGCTTCACGTCCTTCTGCGCGAGCGGCAGCTTCTCGCCGGCGGCAACGCGGATCATGAGCTCGACCAGGTCCAGGCCCGTGATCGCTTCCGTCACCGGATGCTCCACCTGCAGCCGGGTGTTCATCTCGAGGAAGTAGAAGCTCTGGTCCTTGCCGACCACGAACTCCACCGTGCCTGCGCTCTGGTAGTTCACCGCCTTGGCGAGCGCCACCGCCTGCTCGCCCATGGCCTTGCGCGTGGCTTCGCTGATGAAGGGCGATGGCGCCTCCTCGATCACCTTCTGGTGGCGGCGCTGGATCGAACATTCGCGCTCGTTCAGGTAGATCACGTTGCCGTGCGAATCGCCCAGCACCTGGATCTCGATGTGGCGCGGCTCCTCGACGAACTTCTCGATGAACACGCGGTCGTCGCCGAAGCTGTTGCGCGCTTCGTTGCGGCACGAGGTGAAGCCGTCGAACGCGTCCTTGTCGTTGAAGGCCACGCGCAGGCCCTTGCCGCCGCCACCGGCCGACGCCTTGATCATCACCGGATAGCCCACATCCCGCGCGATCTCGACCGCGCGCTCCGCCGTCTCGATGGCGTCGTTCCAGCCGGGGATGGTGTTGACCTTGGCCTCGTTCGCGAGCTTCTTCGAGGCGATCTTGTCGCCCATGGCGGCAATCGAGTAGTGCTTGGGGCCGATGAAGACGATGCCCTCCTCCTCGACCTTCTTCGCAAAGCCCTCGTTCTCGGACAGGAAGCCATAGCCGGGATGGACCGCCTCGGCCCCGGTCTTCTTGCACGCCGCGATGATGCGATCGGCTTGCAGGTAGCTCTCGCGACTGGGCGAGGCGCCGATGTGCACGGCCTCGTCGGCCAGCTCGACGTGGCGCGCGTCCTTGTCGGCGTCGGAATAGACGGCCACGGTCAGGATGCCCATCTTCCTCGCGGTCTTGATGACTCGGCAGGCGATTTCTCCGCGGTTGGCGATCAGGATCTTCTTAAACATAGTCACCTCGCGGAGAAATCGCCTTCGCGTGCTTCGCACGCATGCAATTTGGCTTCGCCGAAACAGCCGCTGCGCGGCTGTTTTCGCCGCGGTTCGCAATCAGGATTTTCATGAGCATGTCGTGGTCTCCCGTTCTCAGAGCGGAATGTTCCCGTGCTTGCGCCACGGGTTGTCGAGCTTCTTCTCGCGCAGCATGACCAGGCTGCGGCAGATGCGCTTGCGCGTCTCGCTGGGCAGGATCACGTCGTCGATGTAGCCGCGCGTGCCGGCCACATAGGGGTTTGCGAAGCGGGCCTTGTACTCGGCCTCGCGCGCGGCCAGCTTTTCAGGGTCGTTCTTGTCTTCGCGGAAGATGATCTCTACCGCGCCCTTGGCGCCCATCACCGCGATCTCGGCACGCGGCCAGGCCAGGTTGACGTCGCCGCGCAGGTGCTTGGAGGACATCACGTCATAGGCACCGCCATAAGCCTTGCGCGTGATGACCGTGATCTTGGGCACGGTGCACTCGGCATACGCGTAGAGCAGCTTGGCGCCATGCTTGATGATGCCGCCGTATTCCTGGCTGGTGCCGGGCATGAAGCCGGGCACGTCGACGAAAGTGACGACCGGGATGTTGAATGCATCGCAGAAGCGCACGAAGCGCGCCGCCTTGATCGAGGACTTGATGTCCAGGCAGCCGGCCAGCACCAGCGGCTGGTTGGCGACGATGCCCACGCTCTGTCCGTCCATGCGTGCGAACCCGATCACGATGTTCTTCGCATAGTCGGGCTGCAGTTCGAAGAACTCGCCGTCGTCGACCACCTTCGCAATCGCCTCCTTCATGTCATAGGGCTTGTTCGGGTTGTCGGGCACCAGGGTGTCGAGCGACAGGTCGGCGCGATCGGCCGGATCGCCGCTGGGCCGCACGGGCGGCTTCTCGCGGTTGTTGAGCGGCAGGTAGTTGTAGAGGCGGCGCAGCATCATCAGCGCCTCCACGTCGTTCGAAAAGGCCATGTCGGCCACGCCGCTCTTGGTGGTGTGCGTGGTGGCACCGCCCAGTTCCTCGGCCGTGACGTCCTCGTGCGTCACCGTCTTCACCACCTCCGGCCCGGTGACGAACATATAGGAGCTGTCGCGCACCATGAAGATGAAATCGGTCATGGCCGGCGAGTACACGGCGCCGCCGGCGCATGGCCCCATGATCATGCTGATCTGCGGCACCACGCCGGAAGCCATCACATTGCGCTGGAACACCTCGGCGTAACCGCCGAGCGAGGCCACGCCTTCCTGGATGCGCGCGCCACCGGAATCGTTGAGGCCGATGACCGGCGCGCCCACCTTCATCGCCTGGTCCATCACCTTGCAGATCTTCTCGGCATGGGCTTCGCTGAGCGCGCCGCCGAAGACGGTGAAGTCCTGGCTGAAGACGAACACCAGCCGGCCGTTGATCATGCCGTAGCCGGTGACAACACCGTCGCCCGGAATCTTCGTTTCGGCCATGCCGAAGTCGCTGGACCGGTGCTCGACAAACATGTCCCATTCCTCGAAGGTGTTGTCGTCGAGCAGCAGCTCGACGCGCTCGCGCGCCGTCAGCTTGCCCTTGGCGTGCTGCGCGTCGATGCGCTTCTGGCCGCCGCCCAGCCGCGCCTGGGCGCGCCGTTTTTCGAGTTGCTCGAGGATCTCTTTCATGGTCCAGTTCCGGAAGTGGTGTTGATGTGTTCTTCGAGTGGTTAGGCCGAACCCGCCTGCGCCGCGAGCAGGTTGCGTGCCGCGGTCGAGGCGGGCAGTGTGCCCGCCGCCACCTGGGCCAGCGTCTGCGGCAGCAGCTCGCGCACTTTCGGGTGCTGGCGGAAGGCCTGCTTGAGACCCGCGTCGATGCGCTCCCACATCCACGCAAGCGCCTGTTTCTCACGCCGCGCGGCGAGCTTCCCGGTGGCGGTCTGCAAGGTCTTGAACTGCAATACGGTGTCCCAGAAGGCGTCGACGCCGGTGCCCAGCAATGCGCTGGATTGAATCACCTTGGGCTGCCACTGGCGCAGCGCCGCGTCGGCGCCGTGCACGACGTGCGCATGCACCGGATTGCCGTGATGGCCGAAGAGCCGCAGCGCGGAGGTGATCTGGGCCTGCGCGCGCGTCGCCGCGTCGGGGTCGATGTCGGCCTTGTTGATGACCACCAGGTCCGCCAGCTCCATCACGCCCTTCTTGATCGCCTGCAGGTCGTCGCCGGCATTGGGCAGCTGCAGCAGCACGAACATGTCGGTCATGCCCGAAACCGCGGTCTCGCTCTGGCCGACGCCGACGGTCTCCACGATCACGATGTCGTAGCCGGCGGCCTCGCATACCAGCATGGCCTCGCGCGTCTTCTCGGCCACGCCGCCCAGCGTGCCGCTCGACGGGCTGGGGCGAATGTAGGCACGCTCGTGCACCGAGAGCCTTTCCATGCGCGTCTTGTCGCCGAGGATGGAGCCGCCGGAGACGGTGGACGACGGGTCGATGGTGAGGACCGCCACTCGATGGCCACGATCGATCAGGTACAGGCCCAGGGTCTCGATGAAGGTGGACTTGCCGACGCCGGGTACGCCCGAGATGCCGAGGCGAAAGGATTTTCCGGTGCGCGGCAGCAGCGCCGTCAACAGTTCATCGGCTTGCGCGCGATGATCGGCCCGCGTGGATTCGAGCAGCGTGATGGCCTTCGCGATGGCGCGGCGCTGTCCAGGGCCTTCGGCCTCGGCCAGCGCTTCGGCCGTCACCAGGCTTCGAGCCGCGGCACGCATGCTCAAGCCGCGACCGCCGCGCGAATCTGCTCCAGCACGTCCTTCGCACTGGCGGGAATCGGCGTCCCCGGCCCGTAGATGCCCTTCACGCCGGCCTCGTACAGGAACTCGTAGTCCTGCCGCGGAATCACCCCGCCCACGAAGACGATGATGTCGTCGGCGCCCTGCTTCTTCAGCTCCTCGATGATGGCCGGCACCAGCGTCTTGTGCCCCGCGGCCAGGGTACTGACGCCCACCGCGTGCACGTCGTTCTCGATCGCCTGGCGCGCACATTCCTCGGGAGTCTGGAACAGTGGGCCCATGTCGACATCGAAGCCCAGGTCGGCGAAGGCCGTGGCGACGACCTTGGCGCCGCGATCGTGACCGTCCTGGCCCAGCTTGGAAATCATCACGCGCGGGCGCCGGCCCTGTTCCTCGGCGAAGCCGGCGATCTCCTTCTGCAGCGCCTCCCACCCTTCGGCCGAGTCGTAGGCGGCGGCATAGACGCCCGTCACCTTCTGCGTGTCGGCGCGATGGCGGCCGTAGACCTTCTCCAGCGCATCGCTGATTTCACCCACCGTCGCGCGCAGGCGCACGGCCTCGACGCTCAGGGCCAGCAGATTGCCCTCGCCGCTCTCGGCGGCCGCGGTCATCGCGTCGAGCGCAGCTTGCACCTTGGTGCCGTCGCGCTTCTCGCGCACGGCCTTGAGCCGCGCGATCTGGCTGTCGCGCACCTTGACGTTGTCGATCTGCAGAATGTCGTGCGTGTCCTCGCTCTGCAGCTTGTACTTGTTGACGCCCACGATCACGTCCTGCCCCGAATCGATGCGCGCTTGCTTGTCGGCCGCGGCCGCCTCGATCTTGAGCTTGGCCCAGCCGCTGTCCACGGCCTTGGTCATGCCTCCCATGGCCTCGACCTCCTCGATGATGGCCCAGGCCGCGTCTGCCATGTCCTGGGTGAGTTTTTCCATCATGTAGCTGCCGGCCCAGGGGTCGATCACGTTCGTGATGTGGGTCTCTTCCTGGATGATGAGCTGCGTGTTGCGCGCGATGCGCGCGCTGAACTCGGTGGGCAGCGCGATCGCCTCGTCCAGCGCGTTGGTGTGCAGGCTCTGGGTGCCGCCGAAGACCGCGGCCATGGCTTCGATGGTGGTGCGCACCACGTTGTTGTACGGGTCCTGCTCGGTGAGGCTCCAGCCCGAGGTCTGGCAGTGGGTGCGCAGCATCAGGCTCTTGGGATTCTTGGGGTTGAACTCCTTCATGATGCGGCACCAGAGCAGGCGCGCCGCGCGCATCTTGGCGACCTCCAGGTAGAAGTTCATGCCGATCGCCCAGAAGAAGCTCAGCCGTCCGGCGAAGCCGTCGACGTCCAGCCCCTTGGCCAGCGCCGTCTTCACGTACTCCTTGCCATCCGCGAGCGTGAAGGCGAGCTCCAGCGCCTGGTTCGCGCCGGCCTCCTGCATGTGGTAGCCGCTGATGGAGATCGAGTTGAACTTCGGCATCTTCTCCGCGGTGTACGCAATGATGTCGCCGATGATCCGCATCGAGGGCTCGGGCGGGAAGATGTAGGTGTTGCGGACCATGAACTCCTTGAGGATGTCGTTCTGGATGGTCCCCGAGAGCTGGTCCTGCGCCACGCCCTGCTCCTCGGCCGCGACGATGTAGCCGGCCAGCACGGGCAGCACCGCGCCGTTCATCGTCATGGAGACGCTGACCTTGTCCAGCGGGATCTGGTCGAACAGGATCTTCATGTCCTCCACGCTGTCGATGGCCACGCCGGCCTTCCCGACATCGCCGGTCACGCGCGGATGGTCGCTGTCGTAGCCGCGGTGCGTCGCCAGGTCGAAGGCCACGCTCACGCCCTGCCCGCCGGCGGCCAGGGCCTTGCGATAGAAGGCGTTCGATTCCTCGGCGGTGGAGAAGCCAGCGTACTGCCTGATGGTCCAGGGGCGCACTGCGTACATGGTGGCTTGCGGGCCGCGCAGGTAGGGCTCGAAGCCGGGCAGCGTGTCCGTGTACTTCAGCCCCTTGAGATCGGCCGCGGTGTAGAGCGGCTTGACCCTGATGCCGTCGGGCGTGATCCAGTTCAGCGCCTGCACGTCGCCACCCGGGGCGGATTTGGCAGCAGCCTTGGCCCAGGCTTCGAGAGTCGCGGTTTGGAAGATCGGTTCGGGTTTGCTGCTCATGGCGCCGGCTTTGCGAGTGGAGGGAGGTGTCCGCGCAGGCGCGTGACGATTGGGTGCGAGTCTAACTCATCTGTAATTATTAATTCAAACGCCTGGCGTTGCGGTACATTTCGCGCATGTCCGCCCTCACCCTGACCCCGCGTGCCCTCTACGAAGAGGTGGCGGAGCTGCTGCGCCAACGCATCTTCAACCGCGAGCTGGAGCCGGGCGGCTGGATCGACGAGCTCAAGCTGGCGGAGGAATACGGCATCAGCCGCACGCCGCTGCGCGAGGCGCTCAAGGTGCTGGCGGCCGAGGGTTTGGTGACGATGAAGGTGCGGCGCGGCGCCTACGTGACCGAGGTGTCGGAAAAGGACCTGTCAGACGTCTATCACCTGCTCAGTCTGCTCGAGAGCGACGCGGTCGGCGTGGTTGCCGAGCGGGCCTCCAGCGCGCAGCTGGCCGAGCTGGAGACCCTGCATGCCGAGCTCGAAGCCGCCGCGGCGCCGGGCAAGGTGGACCGGGCCCACTTCTTCGCCATCAACGAACGATTCCACATGCGCATCCTTGCGATGGCCGACAACCGCTGGCGCGACCAGATGGTCGCCGACCTGCGAAAGGTGATGAAACTCAACCGCCACAACTCGCTGCTCAAGGCCGGCCGCATTGCGGAGTCGCTCGCGGAGCACCGGGCGATCATGGCCGCGATCAAGGCGCGCGACGGGGCCGGCGCCATGGCGCGCATGCAGGAGCACTTCCGCAGCGGCCTGGAAGCAGCGAACTGAACCCGCTCAGTCAGCGGGCGACGCCGTGCCGATATCGGCATTGATCCGCTGCAGGGTCTCCTGCAGTTTCGGCGCGATGCGCGCCACCATCGTCTCGCGCGGCAGCAGGTAGGCCGGCCCGCCGCAGCTGCAGGCGTAGCGCTCGCCGCGTGGTCCGCGCAGCGAGAAGCCCAGCGCATGGATGTGCGGGTGCCACTCGCCGAAGGAGCTGCAATAGCCCAGCCGCGCATGCTCCTCGAGTCCCGCCATGATGCGCGGCTCCAGCGCGGCCCAGTTCTCGCCGCTGGCAAGCCGGATCTGGTCCAGCAACTCGGCCTGCTCGCCCGACGGCAGGGCCGCGAGGTAGGCCCGCCCCGCAGCGGAGGTGGCGATGGTCATGCGTGAGCCGACGTCGATGCGCGAGCTGATCATGGCCGAGCGCGGACGCAGCGAATCGATGATCAGCATGTCCAGGTCGTCTCGCACGCCCATGTGCACACTGGCGCCGGCGAACTCGGCCAGCGCCAGCAGGTGCGGCCGGGCGACCCCGCGCAGATCGAAATGCCGGAGGTAGCGGTTGCTCATGTCCAGCAGTGCGGGGCCGAGGCTGAAGCGCTCGCTGTCAGGCGCCTGCCGCAGATAGCCGCTCGCGACGAGCGTCGCGGCCAGGCGAGAGACCGTCGGCTTCGGAATGCCGGTCGCATCGGCCAGCTCGCGGTTGCTCAACGGGCCGGCTGCGTCGCCGACCACCTTCAGCACGGCCAAGCCCCGCGCCAGCGCGCTGACTTCGGCCCCTCCTTGCTCAGCCATGGAATCCCGCATTTTAAAACAATGTTTCATATTTTCGTTGACTTGTGGGCTTGGGTCGATATTATTTCGAAACAATGTTCCATTAAAACGCAATTATGATGAGGCAACACCCGTTTACCACCAGCCGTCGCCAGGTCTTGCTTGCCGGCGCCACGATCGCAGTTGCCGGCCTGGGCAGCAGCTTCGCGGCCGCGGCCCAGGAGTTTCCCAAAGGCCCCGTCAAGATCATCATCCCGTTCGCGCCGGGCGGGCCGACCGACACGGTGGGCCGGCTCATCGCGCAGAAGCTGCAGGAAATCTGGGGCCAGCCGGTGATCATCGACTACAAGCCCGGCGCGGGGACCGCCATCGGCGTGGACTTCGTCGCCAAGGCACCACCCGACGGGCTGACCTTCGGCATGGTGAACTCCTCCTTCGCCGTGAACCCGTCGCTGCGCAAGAACCTGCCGTACGACACGGTGAAGGATCTCGCAGCCATCACGCAGATCGCGAACCTGCAGCTGGCGATGGTCGCCAAGCCCGACGCCCCCTTCAACACCGTGCCGGAGCTGATCGCCTATGCCAGGAAGAATCCCGGCAAGCTCACCTACGGCACGCCGGGTGCCGGCAGCACCACCCACCTGGGCGCCGAGCTCCTGAAACGCGAGGCCGGCTTCGACATGCTCCACTCGCCCTTCAAGGGCAGCGCGCCGGCGCACACCGAGCTGATGGGCGGGCGCATCGACATCGTGGTCGATCCCTTCCTGTCGATCCTGCCCTACGTCAAGGCCGGCCGGATGAAGATGATTGCCACCCTCGGCGACAAGCGCGTGGCGGGCTTCAACTACCCGACGGTGGCCGAGACGCTCCCCGGCTTCAACGTCAACGCGCTGCTGGGATTCGTTGCGCCGCACGGAACGCCCAAGGCCGTCATCCAGAAGATCCAGGCCGACACGGAGAAGGTGCTGCGCACCCCCGAGATCCGCAAGCGCATCGAGGAACAGGGCATGGAGGTGGTCGCCTCCAGGCCCGAGCAGTTCGAGGCCTTCGTCCAATCCGAGATGACGCGCTGGGCCCGCGTGATCAACGAAGCCGGCATCCAGGCCGAATAACCCCGCTCCCGAGACCTCCCATGTCCCTCCGACTCAAGCCACTGCATCCCCTGTTCGTTGCCGAAGCCAGCGGTATCGACATCGCGCGCCCGCTGTCCGACACCGAAGTTCGCCAGATCAACGGCGCGATGAATGAATACGCCGTGCTGGTGTGGCGCGGCCAGCCCCTGACGGGCCAGCAGCAGATCGACTTCGCCAAGTCCTTCGGCCCGCTGGACCTGGGCCTCAAGAAGGTCTTCAAGCGCAATGAAAGGCTGGAGGACGAGCGCCTGATCGACATCTCCAACGTCGATGCCGAGGGCAACGTGGCGCGGCGCGACTCGCCCAAGAACCTCTCGAACTTCGCCAACCAGCTCTGGCACAGTGACAGCTCCTTCCAGGACCCGCGCGCCGCCTACTCGATGCTGCACGCCGTGGTACTGCCGAGCTGGGGCGGCAATACCGAGTTCGCCGACCTGCGCGCCGCCTACGACGCCCTGCCCGATCGCACCAAGGCCGAGGTCCAGGATCTGCGCGCCGAGCACTACGCGCTGCACACGCGCATCCTGCTGGGCGACGAGGCGTACACCGACGAGCAGAAGAAGGCGATCCCGCCCGCGGTCTGGCCGCTGGTCCAGACGCACCCGGGCTCGGGGCGCAAGCTGCTCTTCGTCGGCGTGCATGCGCGGCAGATCATCGGCTGGCCCACGGCCGAGTCGCGCATGTACCTGCAGGACCTGCTGGAGCACGCGACCCAGCGCGAGTTCGTCTACCGCCATGAATGGCAGGTCGGCGACCTGGTGATGTGGGACAACCGCAGCACCCTGCACCGCGGCCGGCGCTACGACATCGCCGAGCGGCGCGAGCTGCGCCGCACCACCATCGAGGATGTGCCCGAGGCACGGCTCATGGCGGCCTGAGGCTCAGGCGGCGGCTGCCGCCGGCTCGTGCGCGATCGCCATCACCTCGTGCGGCGGCAGTGCCTTGAGCCGGTGGTCGCTCCAGACCTGGCGCCAGCGGCGGGCACCCGGCAGGCCGTTGCGAAGCCCCAGCATGTGGCGCGCGATGTTCGACCAGGGCGTGCCGTGCTCGGCTGCCTCGCGGGCCATGTAGTCGCACATCCTGCGCTCCACCTCCTCGCGCGTGAGTGCAAAGGACGGCTGCCGGTAGAAGACTTCGTCCCATTGCGCCAGCCACCACGGGTTGTGGTACGCCTCGCGCCCGATCATCACGCCGTCGAGCAGCCGCAGATGCGCCTGCATCTGCGCGTTGTCGTTGAAGCCGCCGTTGATCGAGATGGCGAGCTCGGGAAAGTCGTGCTTGAGCCGATGCACCAGCTCGTAGCGCAGCGGCGGCACCTCGCGGTTCTGCTTGGGCGACAGACCCTTCAGCCAGGCATTGCGCGCATGGACGATGAAGGTGCGGCAACCAGCCTCGCTCACCATGCCGACGAAATCGCGCACGAATTCATAGGACTCGGTCTTGTCGATGCCGATGCGGTGCTTGACCGTGACCGGCACGCCCACCGCGTCGACCATGGCCTTCACGCAATCGGCCACGAGCTGCGGCTCGTTCATCAGGCAGGCCCCGAAGGCGCCGCGCTGCACGCGCTCGCTCGGGCATCCGCAGTTGAGATTGATCTCGTCGTAGCCCCAGTCCTCGCCGAGCTTCGCGCAATGCGCCAGCTCGGTCGCCTCGCTGCCGCCCAATTGGAGCGCGACCGGATGCTCCTCGGCGTCGAAGCGCAGATGGCGCGGCACGTCGCCATGCACCAGCGCCCCGGTCGTCACCATCTCGGTGTAGAGCAAGGCGCGGCGGGTCAGCAGCCGATGGAAGTAACGGCAGTGGCGGTCCGTCCAATCCATCATGGGCGCGACCGAGATGATCTTTTCCTTGTCGTTCAGCAAACCAGCATCACCGTCGAGCTTTGGCAGCCTATAGTTTCTCACGCAGGTCCGGCGGACAAAAAAAAGAGCTCGCCGAAGCGAGCTCAATGATTGCCTTTGCAGCAATCCCCCAGAGAAACCATGGACGTAGTTTGCGCCGAATTCGCCAAGAAGCGCGTGAAGAAATAGACGGATCGCTGCGCAGAAGCTGATGCTTTATGACGGCGATGCCAGATCGCGTGTTTTTTGCGCAGCCGGCCCTCTGAACCACGGCCGCAACCATGCCCGTCGTGCCGCTTGACGCCCGCGCTGCAGGCCCAATATCCCAGGGATCGCAGACGTCGCCCCAGCCGCGTAACATGCCTTGGCAGCGGCCGCCGTGCGGTCGCCTTCACCGCTCACTACCCGTGCCCTTCGCCGAATTCCACCCTGCCGTCAGCGGCTGGTTCAGCCGCAGCTTTCCCGCGCCCACCGAGGCACAGAAGGCCGCCTGGCCTGCCATTCGCGCCCGGCGCCATACGCTGGTCGCGGCCCCGACCGGCTCGGGCAAGACGCTGACTGCCTTCCTCGCCGCCCTGGACGGGTTGGTGCGCCAGGGCCTCGCGCCCGGCGGCCTGCCGGACGAGACCACGGTGGTGTACGTCTCGCCGCTCAAGGCGTTGTCCAACGACATACGCCTGAACCTCGAGGCGCCGCTGGCGGGCATCCGCGCCGAACTGGCGGCACTGGGCTTGCCGGACGTGGAGATCCGCAGCGCCGTGCGCACCGGCGACACGCCTTCCAGGGAACGCCAGCAGAGCCTGCGCCAGCCGCCGCACATCCTCGTGACCACGCCCGAGTCGCTCTACGTGCTGCTCGGCTCGGCCTCGGGCCGGGGCATGCTGTCCACGGTGCGGACGGTGATCGTCGACGAGATCCACGCCATCGCTGCGGGCAAGCGGGGCAGCCATCTGTCGCTCTCGCTGGAGCGGCTGCAGTCGCTGTGCGGACGGCCCCTCACGCGCATCGGCTTGTCGGCCACGCAGAAGCCGGTCGACGAGGTCGCGCGCTTCCTGGTCGGCGCGGGCCACGTGCATGATGGCGTCGCCGACTGCGAGATCGTCGACATCGGCTACGCCAAGGAACGCGACCTCGCCCTCGAGCTGCCGCCGCAGCCGCTGGGCGCGGTGATGACCCACGAGCAATGGGACCAGGTGTACGCACGCGTGGCCGAACTGGTGCTGCTGCATCGGACCACGCTGGTCTTCGTCAACACCCGTCGCATGGCCGAGCGCGCCGCCCGCCATCTCGGCGAGCGCCTGGGCAAGGAAGCGGTGGCCGCGCACCACGGAAGCCTCGCCAAGGAGGCGCGGCTCGATGCCGAGCAGCGCCTCAAGCGCGGCGAGCTCCAGGTGCTGGTGGCGACCGCCTCGCTGGAGCTCGGCCTGGACATCGGCGACGTGGACCTCGTGTGCCAACTGGGCTCGCCGCGCTCCATCGCCACCTTCCTGCAGCGCGCCGGCCGCTCGGGCCACGCGGTGGGCGGCACGCCCAAGGCGCGTCTCTTCCCGCAGTCGCGCGACGAGCTGGTCGAGTGCGCGGCCCTGCTGGACTGCATCCGCCGCGGCGAGCTCGACGCCCTGCGCATGCCGCAGGCCCCGCTGGACGTGCTCGCGCAGCAGATCGTGGCCGAGACCGCCAGCCGCGAATGGGACGAGGACGCGCTGTTCGCCCTGGTGCGCCGCGCCTGGCCCTATGCGCAACTCGCACGCGAGCAGTACGACGCGGTGGTACGCATGCTGGCCGAGGGCTTCGCCACCCGCAACGGCCCGCGCGCCGGCTACGTGCACAAGGACGCGGTGCACCACCGGCTGCGCGAGCGCCGCGGCGCCCGGCTCACGGCCTTGACCTCGGGCGGCACCATCCCCGAGACCGGCGACTACAGCGTGCTGCTGGAGCCGCAGGCGCATCAGATCGGCACGGTGAACGAGGACTTTGCGGTCGAGAGCCTGGCCGGCGACGTGTTCCAGCTCGGCAACACCAGCTACCGCATCCTGCGCATCGAGCCGGGCCGCGTGCGCGTGGAGGACGCCCAGGGCGCAGCGCCCAACATCCCCTTCTGGCTCGGCGAGGCGCCGGGGCGCAGCGATGAGCTGTCCTTCGGCGTCTCACGGCTGCGCGAGGAGCTCGGCGACCACATCGCCGCACATGGCACCGACAGTGCCGTGCGATGGCTGCAGGCTGCCATCGCGCTGTCCGAAGATGCTGCTCGCCAGCTCGTCGACCACCTGGCGCGCACGCTCGCCGTGCTGGGCGTGCTGCCGACCCAGCGGCAGATCGTCTTCGAGCGCTTCTTCGACGAATCGGGGGGCATGCAGCTGGTCATCCATTCGCCCTTCGGCAGCCGACTCAACCGCGCCTGGGGCCTGGCACTGCGCAAGCGCTTCTGTCGCAAATTCAATTTCGAGCTCCAGGCCGCGGCGACCGAGGACGCGATCGTGCTGTCGCTGTCGACCAGCCACAGCTTCGCGCTCGACGAGGTGGCGCGCTACCTCCATTCGGCCACCGCGTTGGACGTGCTGGTGCAGGCCCTGCTGGACGCGCCGCTCTTCGGCGTGCGCTGGCGCTGGAACGCGACCACCGCGCTGGCGCTGCCGCGCTTCGCCGGCGGCCGCAAGGTGCCTCCGCAGCTGCAGCGCATGAAGTCCGAGGACCTGCTGGCCAACGTGTTCCCCGATCAGGTGGCCTGCGCCGAGAACCTGGCCGGCGCGCGCGAGATCCCCGACCATCCGCTGGTCGCGCAGACGCTGGACGACTGCCTGCACGATGCGATGGACGCCGAAGGCTGGCTGGGCCTGCTGCGCCGCATGGAGGCGGGCGAGGTACAGGTGGCTGCACGCGACCTGCCCGCCCCTTCCCCGCTCGCGGCCGAAGTGCTGAACGCGCGACCCTATGCCTTCCTCGACGACGCGCCATTGGAAGAGCGGCGCACGCAGGCCGTGCAGAGCCGGCGGTACGGCGACCCGGAGCGCGCGGACGATCTTGGTCGCCTCGACGCAGACGCGATCGAGAGCGTGCGGGAGGAGGCCTGGCCGCGCCCGCGCCATGCGGACGAGATGCACGAAGCGCTCAACGGCCTGGCCGCGCTCACCGATGAAGAGGTTGCGCGCAATGCCGCGTGGAAGCCCTGGCTCGCGATGCTGGCCGATGCCGGTCGCGCGACCCGCCTCCTGCCGGCGGGCACGGACGCGGGCCTGTGGGTGGCGGCCGAGCGCCTCTCGCTCGCGCACGTGCTCTATCCCTGCGCCACCCTGCAGCCCGCCATCGAAGCGCCGGCCGAGTACGCGCAAGGTCCGTCGACGCGCGACGAAGCACTGCGCGAATTGCTGCAATCTCGCCTGGGCGGCCTCGGGCCGGTGTCCACGCGCTTGCTGGCGCGACAGCTTCAGTTGCCCGAGGCCGATCTCGAGACAGCGTTGCTCGGCCTGCAGAGTGAAGGCCTGCTGTTGCAGGGGCGCTTCACGCCCGGCGCCGCGGAGCCCGAATGGTGCGAGCGCCATCTGCTGGCCCGCATCCACCGCTACACCCTCAAGCGACTGCGGCGCGAGATCGAGCCGGTCGAACCGCGCGACTTCGCGCGATTTCTCTTCGAGTGGCAGCATGTAAGCGCCGCCTCCAGGGTCAGCGGCCCCGAGGCGCTGGCCGGCGTGCTGACCCAGCTCGAAGGCTACGAGGCGCCGGCCGCGCTGTGGGAGGCCGAGCTGCTGCCGGCCCGCGTCAACGATTACGCGAGCGCCTGGCTCGACGACCTCTGCACCGCAGGCCGCGTGATGTGGACGCGCCTGCGCCCCAGCGCGCCCGAGAGCCGGACCGGCCGCGCCGGCACCTCGTTGCGCGCCACCCCGATCTTGCTGCTGCCGCGCCGCAGCGCCCCACTGTGGACGCAGCTCGCCCCGTTGCCCGCCGACGATGCTGCGCTGGGCTCGCGCGCGCAGCGCGTGGCGGCCTGGCTGGGCGAGCACGGCGCGTCCTTTTTCGACGAGATCGCGGACGGCGCCCGCCTGCTGGGCACAGAGGTCGAGGATGCACTGTCCGAGCTGGTGGCGCGCGGCCGCGTGCGCTGCGACAGCTATGCGGGCCTGCGGGCCCTGCTGGTTCCCGCCTCGAAGCGCTCGGCTTCCCATTCGTCCCAGCGGCGCCGGCGCCCCGCCCTGTTCGGCATCGAGGACGCCGGGCGCTGGTCGCTGGTGCGTCCGTCCTCGGCGGCAGGCGAAAACGCGGCTTCCGGCGCCACCGAGCAGGTCGCCCGGGTGCTGCTGCGGCGCTACGGCGTGATGTGCTGGCACCTGATCGAGCGCGAGGCTGCGTGGCTTCCGCCCTGGCGCGAGCTGGTGCGCACCTACCGGCGGCTGGAGGCTCGCGGTGAGATCCGCGGCGGCCGCTTCATCGCCGGGCTGTCGGGCGAGCAGTTCGCGCTGCCGGAGGCCATCGGGCTGATGCGCAACGTGCGCCGGCAACCACCGGATGCGAGCCTGGTCTGCCTCTCGGCGGCCGATCCTGCCAATCTGCTGGGGAGCGTGCTGCCGGGCAACCGGGTACCGCGCGTGCCGGGCTCGCGTGTGCTCTATCAGGGTGGCGTGC
Source organism: Variovorax sp. RA8 (assembly GCF_901827175.1). NCBI lineage: Bacteria > Pseudomonadati > Pseudomonadota > Betaproteobacteria > Burkholderiales > Comamonadaceae > Variovorax > Variovorax sp. RA8. The sequence goes on from NZ_LR594662.1 coordinate 4,363,465, forward strand.
CGATCGCGACCAGCATTGCGGGCGAGATCCGGATCCTTGCGCCGCTCGAGCCGGCGCTGGAGAAGGAGGCGCGCAAGGCGTTGACGCTGGATCCGGCCTGGCGCTCGATGTCCCTGGCCGCCCAGGCCGCCCTGGGCTGAGGAGGCGGTCCAGGTTCTCCACGTGGTGCCCCGCTGTCGGCCCGGCGGGCAAAAAGGCGGCGACAGCAAATCGCGGCCTGCTCCTACAATCAAGCCTTCGAGACGCGCGAATGCTCCTGCCCCTTGGCAGATATGGAGGATTCTTCGATGACCAGCGGCGCAGCATGTTCAACCGATGCATGTTGCAGTTTGCGCGTGCTGGTGGTGGAAGACGATCCCGAGGTTCTGGACGCGACCCTCGAAGCACTCGAGTTGCTCGGCCACTGGGCCACAGGCGTGCGCAGTGCCGAAGGCGCGATCGATCGCTTCCTCGAAGGTGCCTTCGACGTGCTGATGGCCGATGTCGGATTGCCCGGACTCTCGGGCCTGGAACTGGCGGACAAGCTCCAGACCCGCTGCGGATTGCCGATCATCTTCGCGACCGCGAGCCAGGCGCCCGAGAGGCCGATCACCGGCACGGTCTGGCTGTGCAAGCCCTTCAGCATCGAGCAGCTCGGCGATGCCTTGCGCCAAGCCGCTCGCCTTCGTCCTGGCCCTGCATCCCCTTCGATCCTCCCGTCAGCGTCCGCCTCGCTGTCGTCCTCCGGCGCCCTTCTGGCACGCTGAAGCGCGCTGCCCCCTGTTCGGGGCTGGCGGGCGACTCAGCCCCGCTGGCAACTCGCGTAGACCAGCGCCAGATAGTCGGCGTGCTTGCGAAGGCCCTCGAGCTGCTGCAGCGTGTTGCCCTGGATCGGATCCTTGGGGTCGAGGCGCAGCTCGCCGTCGGGCAGGAGGATGAAGTGGGTCTTGCCGGCCGAGGTTCCGCTCGGGTCCTGGGCGCTGACATAGCCGCAGGCCGTGCCCGTCTTCTTGTTGTAGAAGACGCCCGAGAGGCTTGCCGTGCCGGGCTCGGGCAGCCTGCTCTTCACGCGGGACTCCACCTGCCATACCGGCCAGTAGACCCACCAGCCGGCGAGGCAGGCAGCGAAGATGGAGACGCTGACAAGCAGGCAGACGAAGACTCTCATGGCGTGTCCTTGTCATCGGGTTGCACGAACTGCATCGCGAACCGGCCCAAGGGGGTCAGTTCCGTCACCGTCGCCGTCCCCTTGCGGCCGGCCGCCGTCGAGAACGATGCCTTGACCCAGCCGCCATCCTTCAGGATGCGCAGCGCCTCGATGTCCTCCATCGAAGTGAAGACCATCGGAAGCGGTCCTCCTGCCACGCGCTGGAGCACCCTATAGGAGGACAACGGTGTCTCCGCAGGCCGGCATGAAAAGCGGGTTGGGGTTCGTCTCGGGACGTGAATGCATGTAGCCAATTGTAATTACATGTAGTACTTACAGGCTACTGATCTCGTGCTTCATTTCACAAAACGGTGCGGGCAGAACCCTTCAAGGTGCGCGCGGGGCGACATCCTGCGCTGCTGACCACGAGCCTTGCAGCAGTCCAAAACATGAAGAAGTTGGGGATGCGGCCTGCGTTTGTCCGCCCCTCCCGACGCCATGGGCTGCCGCTTTGTGTAGTCTTTTGAATCGCAAGCTCGCGAGCGTCGCCCAGGCCTCGCCTGTTGCCGAATGGAGGCAGACATGTACGACTCGTTGACGCCTATCGACACATCGTTCGACCGATGGACACAGCTGTCCGACGCCTTCAAGCAGCACCTCTCGCGCATGAAGGAAGGTGACGAGGAGGCGCGTGCCGAAGCCATCCGCCTCGCGCGCGAACTCGACGCACTCACCCGCCTGATCACACGCGAGCTGAACACTGGGTCACAGACCAGCGTCTGAACCCGCCTGCTCCCTCTTCTTCTGCGAGCAACGACCTCCGCCCCTTCGAAGCGAGCGGCGCAACGCTGCTTCGGAGGCTGCGCGATCCTGTCCGATTGTTTCCGCGAGGAAAACGCCGTGATTCCCAATGCCTAGGGTTTTTACTTAGTTTTGGGCGCAAACTTCATCCCACGGAGCAGGCATCCCACTGCTCTGAGTGAACAGGGTACCGAGCGAGGTGGCCGTTCCCTTCCAGGACGACGACCCCACCCAAGACCGGTTCGAAATCAATCCAAAGTCATTGCAAGGAACTGAAATGAAGACCTCGAAGATCATCGCCGCAGCCGCTCTTTCGCTTCTCGCCGCAGCCGGCGCTCAAGCCGAAACCTACGAAGGCGTGCACGCGCCGGTGTCGGCAAACAGCCGCGCCGATGTGAGGACCCAGGCCGTTGTCGCCGCGCACAGCGAGAACCCGTACGCCGAAGGCGTTTCGTCGCGCGTCGCGCCCTCCCTGACCGCCTCTGCCGACCGCGCCATCGTGCGCACTGAGGCCGTGGCCGCCGCGCGCAGTGCCAACCCCTACGCCGAGGGCTATGGGCAAGGCGTCACGCCGGTGTTGGCCAGTACCGTCGATCGCGCGACGGTGCGCGCCGAGGCTCGCGCCGCCGCTCGCGGCCAGCAACTCGCGCTGTAAGCGTCACGCGCACCGCGCGACAAGCCGGGGCCATGCGACATGCATGGCCCCGGCTTTTTTTTCTTCTGCAGCGACGCGGCGCCTGGATCGAGAATGGGAATGCTCCGAGCCCCGGAGCGCGGCACAATCTCGTTCAGCATGACGCAGCAACTGCCCCACCCTGACGACCTGAGCGACGCGGAACTCGCGGAACAGGCACACGCCTGGCGGCGCCTGGCGCTTCGCGGCGACCGCAATGCGCGGGCGCCCGCACACGCCTACGAGACCGCGCTGCGAGAGCGCGTGCGCGCCTCGATGGCCGCAGAACTGATCGCCAACGCCTCCGCCGCCGCACCCGAACCCAAGCGCCCGTGGTGGCGCCGCTTGTGGCCCCTGTCGACGGACGCCCGCGTCACCTCCTGAAGGCGCCAACGCCGCATCGCCCACAGGACGGCTGCCGGCATCTCACTTCAATTTGCGCGGACCGTTGTTGCCGAACAACTTTCGCATGGCCGCCACGCCTGCCACCAGGGCGTTGGCGTAGCTCGCCTGAGGATCGCTCGCGGCCTCGAGCGGCAGGTAGGGAAGCGCATCCTCCATGGCGTAGTCGGTGCCTTCCATCAATACCCAGTAGAACTCCCCTTCTTCGAGTTCGTGCACGGTCAGCGCGATATTTCGCAATTGCGACATGGGCTTAGCAGGGGTTGTCCAAGTGAGCCTTTTGATCCTATGCACCGGCCTCTGTCGAGGCTAGCCACAATTTCACGTTTTGTCGCGAATGTGACTAAAAGTTATCAGCTTGGCGTTTGCTAGAGCGCGGATGCAGTCGAAGGTGTTCGGCCAGCACCCAAGGGCTTTTCCTACAGCATGCGGATGCGGCCAGGCCTAAGCTGACCTTCCCTTAAGAAACGTAACGTGATGAGGAGGCATCGTGAAGCACTTCGTCCTCGACTCTCACATGTGCGCAGCCTTCGGGGGCGCGTTCTACCCGACCGGCCATTCGGTCGTGATGTTCCCAAAGGCCGAAGATGCCAATCGGGTCGGGCACCAGTTGATCGACCGGGGCTTCAGCGGCGACGAGGTCTACCTGATTCCGCCCCAGACGATGCTGTCCCAGATCTCACCGACGGTAAGGGACGATGCCGACACGCCCCTGCCCTCCGCCGGCACCGACGGCGCGACCGTCAGGGTCTACACCAAGCTGGCCCGCGAAGGCCACACGGGCCTGCTGGTCAAGACCGAGAACCGGGCCGCGGCCGAACGCCTGATGGAGGTGGTCCGCACCGTGCCCTACTCGGTGGCCGAGCGCTACTGCCGCCTGGTGATCGAAGATCTCTGAAACAGCCTCGCCGGTCAGGCCGGCCTGGCCCGGCTGAGGACGGCCCGCGCCATGGATTGCGCGAGCTCCTGCTCACCCAGGAAGACGGTGGCCTCGACCTCCTGGGTCAGCAGGCGCGCCTCATCCTCGTTGTGGCTGCGGATCACGGTCTGGATCGCAGGATTGAGCGTGCGCGAGGTCTCGATCATTTGTCGGACATTGATGGCATCGGCGGTCGCAACCACCAGCACCCGCGCCCGCGCAATATGCGCCTGGATCAGCACTGCCGGATCCGCCGCATCGCCCCACACTGCCGCCCGGCCCTCGGCGCGCAGTTTCTCGACCAGCTCGCGGTTCTGCTCCACCACGACGAAGGGAAGATCGTGGGCCGCCAGTTCCGCCGCGATGCGCCGGCCCACGCGGCCGTAGCCGACCAGCACCGCTTGACGCGAAAGGTATTTCGCTTCGGTGCTCATCGGCAGCTCGGCCAGCGGGTCGTCGCGCTCGGCGAGCCCACGAGCGAGGCGCGAGTGCGCGTGCAGCCACTTCTGCAGCGGCCCGATGAGGCCGAACCACAGCGGATTGGTCGCGATGGAGATCAGCGCGCCCGCCAGCAGCAGGCTTTGGCCCTCTTGCGGGAGCAAGCCCAGCGAGACCCCCAGCGCCGCCAGAATGAAGGAGAACTCGCCGATCTGCGCCAGGCTCGCGCTCACTGTCAGGGCCGTGCCCAGCGGGTAACGAAGGAGCAGCACCAGGGCACAGGCAGCGACCGACTTGCCCACCACGATCACCAGCACCACGGCCAGCACCTGCAGCGGGCGCTCGATCAGCACCGCCGGATCGAACAGCATGCCGACGGAGACGAAGAACAGCACCGCGAAGGCATCGCGCAGCGGCAGCGATTCCTGCGCCGCCCGATGGCTGAACTCGGACTCGCGCATCACCATGCCGGCGAAGAAGGCGCCGAGCGCGAAGGACACACCGAACAGCGCCGCCGAGGCGAAGGCGATGCTCACCGCCGCGGCCACCACGCACAGCGTGAACAGCTCGCGCGAGCCGGTGCGCGTGATCTGCCACAGAAGCCAGGGAAAGACCCGCCGCCCCACCACCAGCATCAGGAACACGAAGCCGCCCACCTGCAACAGCGTCAGTCCCAGCGTTTGCCAGAGCGGCGCCGCGTCCGCTGGCGCGGCGCCGCTGCCCAGCGCAGCACCCAGCGGCGGCAGCAGCACAAGCACCAGCACCATCGCGAGGTCTTCCACGACCAGCCAGCCCACGGCGATGCGGCCGGTGAAGGAATCGAGCAGCCCCAGGCTTTCGAGGGCCCGCAGCAGCACCACCGTGCTCGCCACCGACAGCGCCAGCCCGAAGACCAGCGCGCCCCCCAGGCTCCAGCCCCACCAGCTCGCCAGCGCCCCGCCCAGCAGCGTGGCCACCACCATCTGCACCAGCGCGCCGGGCAGCGCGATCTTGCGCACCGCGAGCAGGTCATCGAGCGAGAAATGCAGGCCGACCCCGAACATCAGCAGCATCACGCCGATCTCAGCCAGCTGCGCGGCGATGCCCGCGTCGGCCACGAAGCCGGGGGTGAAGGGGCCGATGATCACGCCCGCGATCAGATAGCCCACCAGCGCCGGCAAGCGCAGCCGTGCCGCCAGGAAGCCCAGGATCAGGGCCAGCCCCAGGCCGGCCGCGACGGTGTTGATCAGGGAAACGCTATGGGGCATCGCCTGCATTGTGCAAGAGCGAGGCCCGCGCCCCGTCAATGCCCCGCCGTGACGTAGCCGACGGTAAGGAGCACGTGCGACCGCCCCAGAAAAAAACCCGCCGGGGCGGGTCTCTTCGAGGGCGTCGGGGCGCGCCTCAGTGCATGTGCAGGCCGCCGTTGACGGAGAAGTCGGCCCCGGTCGAGTAGCCGCCCTCGTCGGTCGCGAGCCAGGCGATGATGGAGGCGATCTCGCTGGGTTCACCCAGCCGCTTGACGGGAATGGTGGCCACGATCTTGTCGAGCACCTCCTGGCGGATGGCGCGGACCATGTCGGTGCCGATGTAGCCCGGGCTCACCGTGTTCACCGTTACGCCCTTGGCCGCCAACTCCTGCGCCAGCGCCATCGTGAACCCGTGCATGCCGGCCTTGGCGGCCGAGTAGTTGGTCTGGCCGGCCTGGCCCTTGGCGCCGTTGACCGAGCTGATGTTGATGATGCGGCCCCAGCCCTTCTCGACCATGTCGCCCACCACCTGCTTGGTGACATTGAACATGCTGTTGAGGTTGGTCTCGATCACCGCGCTCCAGTCCTCGGGCGTCATCTTCAGGAACAAGCGGTCGCGCGTGATGCCGGCGTTGTTGACCAGCACGTCGATGCTGCCATGCTCGGCCTTGGCCTTGGTGAAAGCTTCCACGGTCGACTGCCAATCGCCAACGTTGCCGACCGAGGCATGGAACTCGTAGCCCAGCGCCTTCTGCTCCGCCAACCATTTGGCATGGTCGCGCGTGGGGCCGCAGCCGGCGATCACCGTGAAGCCATCCTTGTGAAGACGCTGGCAAATGGCCGTACCAATGCCCCCCATGCCGCCGGTGACGTATGCAACTTTCTTGCTCATGATTTTTCCCTCGATGTTGACGCGCCTGAACAGGCGCGGTTCACTGTAGCCAAGTTTCCCACGGGCTCCGGGTCAGGAAAACACTGACCCCTCAATGCAACGGGGTGTCACAGCCGCGCCCGGATGCCGCGGTCCCTATCGGAAAAGGCAGGCTGCCATGAAACTCGTAACCTGGAACACCCAGTGGTGCCGCGGGCTCGACGGCGAGGTGAGTCCCAAACGCATCGTCGAAGGCGCGCGCGCGATGGCCGACTTCGATGTGCTTTGCCTGCAGGAAATCGCTTCTGGCTACGAGCGCATGCCGGGTGCCCCCGGCGACCAGCCGGCCGAGCTGGGCGCGCTGCTGCCGGGCTTCCGGCTCTTCTTCGGCGCCGCGGTCGAGGAATTCGACGGCGAGGGCCGCCGGCAGCGCTTCGGCAACCTGATCGCCACCCGACTGCCGGTGTCCCTGGTCCGGCACCATCCCCTGCCCTGGCCGCCCGACCCGACCGTGAGCAGCATGCCGCGCATGTGTACGGTCGTGACCCTGGCCAGCCCCGAACTGGGCACCGTGCGCGTGATGACCACGCACCTCGAGTATTACTCGTCCGTGCAGCGCCTGGCCCAGGCACAGGCTTTGCGCGCCCTGCATATCGAAGCCTGCCAGCAGGCCGCAGCGCCGCCTGCCGCCGCGTTCGACGACTCGCCTTTCCAGCCCAAGCCCCACACCCAGCACGCCATCCTCTGCGGCGACTTCAACATGGAGGCCAGCGACCCGGCCCATGCCGAGATCCAGGCGCCGTTCACCGCACCCGCCCTGCCGGCCGGCGGAGTGCCCGACAGGCGCCTCCAGGACGCCTGGCCGCTTGCACATCCCGAGCGGCCCCACGACCCCACCTTCAAGCTGTTCGACGACACCTATGGCAAGGACCCCGCCGCTTTCGACTTCGTGTTCGTCAGCGACACCCTGGCACCCCGCGTGCGGCGCATGGAGGTCGATCTGCAGACACGCGCCTCCGACCACCAGCCTGTGCTGATCGAACTCGGCGACTGAGCGCCCTTGACGAACAGCAGGACGTTCTCAGCGCTCGATGGTGAGCGCAACCCCCATGCCGCCGCCGATGCACAGCGAGGCAATGCCCTTCTTCGCGTTCTGGCGCTGCATCTCGTGCAGCAGCGTCACCAGGATGCGGCAGCCGGAGGCACCGATCGGATGACCGATGGCGATGGCGCCGCCATTCACGTTGACCTTGTTGATGTCCCAGCCCATCTCGCGATTGACGGCGCAGGCCTGCGCGGCAAAAGCCTCGTTGATCTCGAGCACGTCGAGGTCCTGCGGCTTCCAGCCGGCGCGCTGCAGCGCCTTCTGCGAGGCAGGCACCGGACCCATGCCCATGAAGGCCGGGTCGAGGCCGGTGCTGGCGTAGCTGGCGATGCGGCCCAGGGGCTTGAGCCCCAGCGCGGCTGCCTTCTTGGCGGTCATCACCAGCACGGCGGCGGCGCCGTCGTTGAGGCCCGAGGCATTGCCCGCCGTCACACCGCCGGCCTTGTCGAAGGCAGGGCGCAGCCCGGCCAGGCCTTCGGCGTTTGTCTTGCGATTGATGAACTCGTCCTGGGCGAAGACGACCGGGTCGCCCTTCCTTTGCGGGATGTTGACGGCGACGATCTCGTCCTTGAACTTGCCGGCGTCCTGCGCGGCCGCGGCCTTGGTCTGGCTGGCGAGCGCGAGCTCGTCCTGCGCGGCGCGGCTGATGTCGTACTTCTTGGCCACGTTCTCGGCCGTGATGCCCATGTGGTACTGGTTGTACACGTCCCACAGGCCGTCGACGATCATCGAATCGACCAGCTTCCAGTCGCCCATGCGCTGGCCATTGCGCGAGTTCGGCAGCACGTGCGGCGCGAGGCTCATGCTCTCCTGCCCGCCGGCCACAACGATTTCGCTGTCGCCGGTGGCCACGGCCTGCGCCGCCAGCATCACCGCCTTCAAGCCCGAGCCGCACACCGCGTTGATGGTGAGCGCAGGCGTTTCCTTGGTGATGCCGCTCTTCAGCAGCGCCTGGCGCGCCGGGTTCTGCCCGCTCCCCGCGGTGAGCACCTGGCCCATGATGACCTCGCCGATCTGGTCGGGCCCGACCTTGGCGCGCTCGAGCACTTCCCTGATCACGATCGAGCCGAGCTCCGTGGCCGCGATGTTGGCCAGCGATCCGCCGAATTTGCCCACGGCCGTGCGTGCGGCCGAAACGATGACGATGTCTTCCATGATGTGTGCTCTCCGAGGCTGCGATTGAAAAAAGGAAAGTGGGAACGAACAACGAAGTCAGGCTCGCGCCCTGACGTAGCGGCCCGGCGCGGGCTCGATCGCCTTGTAGGCGTTGCCCTTGCCGTAGGACTTGGGCGCAGGGATCTGCTTGCCCGAGTGGGTTTTGAGCCAGTTGGACCAGTCGGTCCACCAGCTGCCGGGATGCTCGGTGGCACCGGCCAGCCATTCGGCCTGGGTCTTCGGCAGCTTGCCGTCGGCACGAATCCAGTGGCTGCGCTTCTTCTTGACCGGGGGGTTGATCACGCCGGCGATGTGGCCCGAGGCGCCCATGACGAAGCGCTTCTTGCCCTTGAGCAGCTGCGTCGACGCATAGGCGCCGCCGATGGGCACGATGTGGTCCTCGCGCGAGCCGTAGATGTAGACCGGGGCATCGATGCGGCCCAGGTCGACCTGCTCGCCGGCCACGGTCAGCGCGCCGGGCTCGGCCAGCTTGTTCTCGTGGTACGTGTTGCGCAGGTACCAGCAATACCAGGGCCCGGGCAGGTTGGTGGCGTCGCTGTTCCAGTAGAGCAGGTCGAAGGGCGGCGGGGTCTCGCCCTTCAGGTAGTTGCCGACCACGTAGTTCCACACCAGGTCGTTGGGCCGCAGGAAGCTGAAGGTGGAGGCCAGCTCGCTGCCGGCCAGCAGGCCGCCCGAGGCCATCTGCATCTCGCGGAAGCGCACGAAGGCCTCGTCGATGAAGATGTCGAGGATGCCGGTGTCGGTGAAGTCGAGCAGCGTGGTGAGCAGCGTGACCGAGGACGCGGGCTGCTCGCCGCGCGCTGCCAGCACCGCCAGCGCGGTCGACAGGATGGTCCCGCCGACGCAGAAGCCCAGCGTATCGATCTGCCCGCCCTTCTTGTCCTGGCCGCTGATCTCGCGAGTGACTTGGATCGCTTTGATGGCGGCGTTCTCGATGTAGTCGTCCCAGGTGGTGTTGCCCATCGAGGCATCGGGATTGCGCCAGCTCACCACGAACACGCGATGGCCCTGCTCCACCGCATAGCGGATCAGCGAATTCTCGGGCTGCAGGTCGAGGATGTAGAACTTGTTGATGCAGGGCGGCACCAGCAGCAACGGCCGCTCGTAGACCTTGGCCGTGAGCGGCTTGTACTCGAGCAACTGGAACAGCTCGTTCTCGAACACCACCGCGCCCTCGGTGGTGCCGACGTTGCGGCCGACCTCGAAGGCGCTCTCGTCGGTCATGCTAAGGTGGCCCTGCTGCACGTCCTTCAGAAGGTTCTGGATGCCCTTTGCGATGCTTTCGCCCTGCGTTTCGAGCGCCCTCTTCTGGGCCTCGGCGTTGAACGCGAGGTAATTGCTGGGTGCCGAGGCCGCCACCCACTGCTCGACCGCGAAGCGCAGGCGGGCGCGGGTCTTGGCGTCGGCCTCGACGGCTTCGGCCATGCCGAGCAGCGTGCGCGTGTTGAGGAGGTAGACCGCTGCCGAGAAGGCCGCCACCGGATTGCTGCCCCAGGCCTCGGCAGCGAAGCGCCGGTCGCCGCGGGCGCGTGCCGCCATGTCCTGGCGCCACAGCTCGGTGGCCTCCTCGACGTACTGCTTCTGCAGCTCCTGGAGCTTGGGGGCGGAGAAGGCGAACCGGGGCATTTCCGAGGACTTCCACGACTCCCAGGGCGTCCCGGCCTGGGGTCCTTTGCCGAGCGACTGGAAGGACTCGAGGGCCTTCTCCCAACCCTGCGCCAGCGCCTGCTGGAACGGCGCGAAAGTGGACTCGGCCGCGGCCTGTTGTTCTTGTTTCATGTCGTCTCCTGGTTCCTCACCTTGTCGTATCGGCTTTTGAGTATGCTGCATCCGGCAGGGCCCGGAAAGCAAAAGCCCGCCATACCTTCCTGAAAACCTCTCCTATGCACCTCGTCGTCATCGCCTGGCTGTATGTCGCCCTGATGATGGCCGTGGCCGAAGCCACCAACACCAACGGCACGGTGCTCGGTGCGGTCTTTACCTTTCTACTCTATGGCTTGGCGCCGGTGGCACTGGTGGTTTACCTGATGGGCACACCGGCGCGTCGCAGGACGATCCGCGCACGCGAGGCGGCCGAGCGCGAGGCCGCCATGCAGGCGGCTGCGACCTCAGTCGCGCCAGATGCAGGCGGCGAAACGACCGCTGATGCGGTCTCGCCGGTGCGAGAAAAAACGTAACGGGTTGTTTACCGTGCACCACGGGGCGCTGCCGTCGTTGCCGTAGAGCTGCGTGACGCCCGCCCCGTTCAGGCGTTGGCGAGCGAGGCCCGCGAGGTCCGCCAGCCACTTGCCGGACGCGGCGGCGGGCTTGAAGCACCGCGGGGCCTGCGGCGCGGCCACCGCGAAGGCGGTGCGGACTTCATCGCCGACTTCGAAGGCCTCGGGCCCGATGCAGGGGCCGAGCCAGGCCATGAGCTCGCCCGGCCCGGCTTCGGCTGCAAAGGTGCCGACGGCCTCCTCCAGCACGCCTGCCGCCAGGCCGCGCCAGCCGGCATGCGCGGCGGCCACGCGGCGGCCGCGGCCGTCGGTGAAGAGCACGGGCAGGCAGTCGGCAACCATGATGGTGCAGGCGATGCCAGCGGCGGTGGCGGTGCAGGCATCGGCTGCGCTGCCGTCCGGCGTCCGGGCATCCAGCGCCAGCAGCTGGGTCCCATGCACCTGCTGCAGGAAGACCGGGCGCGCGCCGAGGGCATCGCGCAGCCGCGCGCGGTTGACGGCCACGTCGGCCGGCGTGTCGCCCACGTGGTCGCCGAGGTTGAGGCTCCGATACGCGCCCCCGGACACACCGCCTTCGCGCGTGGTGCACAGCGCGTGCACGCCGGGCGGCGCGGGCCAGTCGGGCACCAGCGCCTCGCCGGGCACCATGCTCAGGGCTCCGCGTCGGGGCAGCGCGAGGGCTGGGCGCGCTGGAAGGCATCGAGCTGCATGCAGGCCTCGAACGCCGCCATGGTGCGCGGCAGCCCGCTGAAGTCGCAGTCGAAGCGCTGGCCGTTGAAAACCTGCGGCACCAGGCAGCAATCGGCCAGCGTGGGCGTGTCGCCCCAGCAATAGAGGCTTGCCGGGCGCTGCGCCAGCTGGCGCTCGAAGGCCAGCATGCCCTCGCGCACCCAGTGGCGGTACCAGGTGTTCTTGGCGTCGTCGCCGATCTTGAGCTCGCGCACCAGGTACTTGAGCACGCGCAGGTTGTTCAGCGGATGGATCTCGCAGGCGATCGACTGCGCCAGGGCCCGCACATGCGCCCGGCCCACGGGGTCGTGCGGCAGCAGTGCGGGCTCGGGATGGATCTCGTCCAGGTATTCGATGATCGCCATCGACTGCGTGAAGCGCTCGCCGTCGTCCTTCAGCAGCGGCACCAGCATGTCGGGCGAGATGGCCGAGAAAGGCCCCGTCTTGTGCTCGCCGCGGGCGATGTGCACCGGGAGGTAGTCGTAGTCCAGGCCCTTGAGATTGAGCGCGATGCGGACCCGGAACGAAGCAGAGGAGCGGAAGTAGGTGTAGAGCTTCATCATGGCCCAGAGCATAGCGCCGGTGCTCCCGGCGTGACCCACAGCCGGGCGACGGCTTCCGCCCTCTGGCAAACTGCCGCTTTCGCTTGAAAGGACTTTTTCCGCCATGGCTTCCGAATACGTCTTCACTCCGCCGGCGACGGTGTCCCTGCCGGTGGTCGGCCAGGCTGCCCGCTTCCCCGTGCACCGCATCTACTGCGTCGGCCGCAACTACGAAGAGCACGCCAAGGAAATGGGCTTTACCGGCCGTGAGCCGCCCTTCTTCTTCATGAAGCCGGCCGATGCCGTGGTCGTCGTCGATGCGGACACGACCGGCACCATGGCCTATCCCACGTTGACCAAGAACCTGCACCACGAGATCGAGCTGGTGGCGGCCATCGGCACGGGCGGCAAGAACATCAAGGCGGCCGATGCGATGAAGCACATCTTCGGCTATGCCGTGGGCCTGGACATGACGCGCCGCGACCTGCAGGGCGACATGAAGAAGCAGGGCCGCCCCTGGGACATCGGCAAGAGCTTCGAGCAGAGCGCGCCCACCGGGCCGATCGTGCCGGCGGCCCGGGCCGGCGACATCGAGCACGCCGAGATCTCCCTTCAGGTCAACGGCCAGGACCGCCAGCGCAGCAACGTGAGCAAGCTGATCTGGAACATGGCCGAGACCATCGAGCACCTCTCTGCCGCCTGGGAGCTGCAGCCCGGCGACCTGATCTTCACCGGCACCCCCGAGGGCGTGGCGGCGGTGGTGGCCGGCGACACCCTGGTCGGCCAGGTCGCGGGCCTGCCCACGCTCACCGTCAAGGTGGTCTGAAACACGCCGCCGGTCCACACCCGATGCTCCTGCGCGTCCCTATCAAGCACTGCAAGAACTGCGGCACGGCGGTGGTGTACCGCATCCCCGACGACGGCGACACGCGCGAGCGCGCCATCTGTCCGGCCTGCCACACGGTGCACTACGAGAACCCGCTCAACGTGGTGGGCACCATCCCCGTGCTGGGCGATCGCGTGCTGCTGTGCAAGCGCAACATCGAGCCGCGCTGGGGCAAGTGGACGCTGCCGGCCGGCTTCATGGAGCTCAACGAGACAACCGCCCAGGGCGCGGCGCGCGAGACCGACGAGGAGGCCGGCGCGGAATACGAGATGGAAGGCCTGTTCGCGGTGATGAGCGTGGTGCGGGTGGGCCAGGTGCACCTGTTCTACCGGGCTCGCCTTCTCAGCGACAAGTTCGACCCCGGGCACGAGACGATCGAGGCCCGCCTCTTCACCGAGGAAGAGATCCCCTGGGACGAGATCGCCTTCCGCACCGTGCGCGAAGCACTCACCCGCTACTTCGAGGACCGCCGGCGCGGCAGCTTCGACCGCGTCCATCAGTTGGACATCGTATGAAGCTCCTTCGCGCATCGCTGTGCTGCGCCCTGCTGCTGGCTGCACAGGCGCAGGCCGAGCAGGTCGGCGAGGTCGACACCGCCTTCAAGCTGATCGGCCCCGATCACAAGATCGTGGTCGAGGCTTACGACGACCCTAAGGTCAGCGGCGTGACCTGCTATGTCTCGCGCGCCAAGACCGGCGGCATCTCTGGTGCCTTCGGCCTGGCCGAAGACAAGTCCGAGGCCTCGATCGCCTGCCGCCAGGTCGGGCCCGTGCGCGTGACCCAGCCGCTGCCCAAGCGCGAGGAGGTATACAGCGAGCGACTCTCCATTCTCTTCAAGCGCCTGCGCGTGGTGCGCATGGTCGATGGCCCGCGCAACACGCTGGTCTACCTGACCTACTCCGATCGCCTGGTCGAAGGCTCGCCGAAGAACAGCATCACCGCGGTGCCGATCGATCGTGCGATGCCGATCCCGCTGAAGTAGGTGAGCGCGCCCCTCTCACCGACTCGGGCGATCGGCGAGCTCTACGGCGCCCTCTGGCGCCATGCAGAAGGCGCGCGCGGCCAGTTGCTCGGCGCCACCGGGCTGCTCACCAGCTCGCAGCTGCTGCGACTCACCTTGCCCTGGCTGGCCGGCCAGGCCATCAATGCGCTGCAGACCGGCGACATCGCCGGCTCCGGCCGCTGGATCGCCGCGCTGGCGGGCATCTACGTGCTGTCCTGGGTAATCCACGGCCCGGGACGCATCCTCGAACGCAACGTGGGGCTGCGCGTGCGCGAGGCGGTGGCCGATGCGCTCTATGCGCGCATCGCTGCGGCGCCGCTGGACTGGCACGACGGCCACCACTCGGGCGAACTGCAGCACCGCGTGCACCAGGCGAGCCGCGCGCTGTCGGACTTCGCGCAGAACCAGTTCATCTACCTCACCAACATCGTCAATTTCATCGGCCCGCTGGTGGCGCTCACCCTGCTGTCGCGCACGAGCGGCGCAGTGGCGATCACCGGCTATGTGGTGATCGGCATCGTGATCGTGCGCTTCGACCGCGCGCTGATGCACTACGCCCGCCTGGAGAACGACGCCGACCGGCGCTACGTCTCGGCCCTGCTCGACTTCCTGTCGAACGCCTCGACCGTGATCGGCCTGCGGCTCTCGGCCGCCTCGCGCCGGCTGCTGCACGCGCGCATGGCTGCAGTGTCGAAACCGCTCAGGCGCACGGTGGTCCTCAACGAGGGCAAGTGGTTCTCCGTCGACCTGATGGGCCTGGCGCTCACCTGGGGCCTGGTCGTGGTCTACGTGTGGCAGTCGCGCACGCCGGGGCAGGCCGTGATGCTGGGCAGCGTGTTCATGATCTACCAGTACGCGCAGCAGGCCGCGGGCGTAGTGACCTCGATGGCGGCCAACTTCAGCTTCTTCGCGCGCATGCACACCGACTACGGCAGCGCGGCGCCGATCTGGGTCGCGCCCGCGCGCATCGACGACCCGGCGCAGGAGCACATCGAACGCGATGCGGCCTGGCGCGCCCTGCAGGTCGACGGCCTGGTCTGGAACTACAAGCCGCGCGGCACGCCGGGCACCGGCGAGCACGTGCCGAGCGGGCTGCACGGCGTGGCGCTCGCGCTCGGCCGCGGCCAGCGCATCGCGCTGGTGGGCCCCAGCGGCGGCGGCAAGAGCACGCTGCTGCGCGTGCTGGCTGGCCTCTACGCGCCCGCAGCCGGCACGCTCGCCATCGACGGCGTCCCGACGCCCTGGCCGCGCTTGCGCGCCATCGCGACCCTGATCCCGCAGGAGATCGAGGTCTTCGAGGCCAGCGTCCGGGAGAACCTCGGCTTCGGCCAGCCCGTGGACGACGAAGCGATCCGCGACGCATTGCATGCCAGCACCTTCGACGAGGTGCTCGCCGCCACGCATGGCGACCTCGACACCCTGCTGTCCGAACGCGGCTTCAATCTCTCGGGCGGCCAGCGGCAGCGCTTGTGCCTGGCGCGCGGCGTGCTCGCGGCACAGGGCAGCTCGCTGCTGTTGCTCGATGAGCCGACCAGCGCGCTCGACGCCTCGACCGAGCGCCGCGTGCTGGAGCGCATCGGCGCGGCCTTTCCCGACGCCTGCCTGGTCGCGTCCATCCATCGCCTGAGCCTGCTGGAACGCTTCGACACCGTGGTGCTGATGGAAGCGGGCCGCATCGTCGATGCGGGTCCACGCGCCGCTGTGCTGGCCCGCCAGCCCTCGCTGCGGGCCCATGCGCCGCCGTCCCACGGCCTCCAGCCTTAAAAAACGCCACGGTCCTACGCGCCGACGGGAACCAGCGCGCCAGAATGCGTTCGAAAAAACGCCATGCAATCCAACACCCATGTTCTCCGCGCCGGCCTCGTGGCCGCAGCGGTCGCCAGCCTGGTCGCGTGCAGCACGACGCCCCTGCCGCCCCTGCCGCCCCAGCGCCCGCTTCCCTCGCCCCCCGGCGCCACCGTCAAGCCGCCGCCACCGCCGGCACCGCCCGCGTTCCTGCGGCCCGCGGCCGGACCCACGCTGTCGCGCTTCGACGGGAAGACGAACAAGGGCGTGGACATCGCGGGCAGCCTGGGCGACCCGATCCTCGCCGCGGCCGATGGCCGCGTCGTCTATGTCGGCGGCGAGCTGCGCGGCTACGGCAACATGGTGATCGTGAAGCACAACGACACCTTCCTCAGCGCCTACGCACACGCGCAGCAGATCCTGGTCAAGGAGAAGGACGTCGTGCGCCAGGGCCAGAAGATCGCCGAGATGGGGAGCAGTGGCGCCGACCGCGTCAAGCTGCACTTCGAGCTGCGCAAGCAGGGCGTCGCGGTCGACCCCGAGCCCTACCTCAACGGCCAGCTGCGCTGAACGCAGCAACCGCTACAGCAAGCTCTCGGGTACCAGCGGCGCAAGCAACTCCAGCTTCAGGCGCGAGGCGAAATCGGTCTCTGGCTCCTCGTGCTGCACGACATCGGGGCCGCCGTCGTCCGACGGGCTCATCCATTCGATGCCGCCCCTCGGCCCCAATCGCACGCGGTAGGCCGCATCCATGGTGATGAAGCCGATCAGGCTGGTGAGCTGCGCCGCAATCTGCGGGCTGTGGATGAACAGGCCCAGCTCCGTGTTGTGCAGGTCCGAGCGCGGATCGAAGTTGAGCGAGCCGATGAACACCACCTTGCCGTCGACCACCGCAGCCTTGCCGTGCAGTCGCCCGCTGGCCGAGCCGAAAATGCCGAAGCGCCGCGTCCGCTCGACGCGCTTGGGGCTGAGCTCGTAGAGCTCCACGCCGAGGCGCACCAGCTCGGGCCGGTAGCGGCGGTAGCCCAGGTGCACCAGCGACTCGTCAGTGGCGGCCAGCGAGTTGGTCACCAGCGTGAAGCGCACGCCGCGTTGCCGCAGCCGGCGCACGGATTCCATGCCCCCGCGCCCCGGGATCAGGTAGGGCGTGGTGATCAACGCCTCGCGCTCGGCCGCGCGCACGTAGCGCCGGACGTTGAAGAGCACGCCCTCGGGCGCATCCGCCGCTACGCGCGGGCGCTCCTCGGGCGGGCCCAGCGCCTTGTGCGGCGTGTCGGCGTAGGCCTCGGCCCGCGCCCAGACCAGTGACAGCGTGCCTGCCTCCATGTCCTCGGCGAGCGCCTGGTAGCCCAGCAGGTCGCGCTCGATCGGCGTCTGCGGGGCCCACATCGCGGCGTCCCAGGTCATCTCCTCGAAGCGCTGCCGCCGCTGCGAAGGCGTGCCCTCCGCCTGCGCGATCGACTCGATCGGATATGCGAAAGGGCTGTTCCAGTACGTGTCGAACAGCGAGGACAGCCGCGGCACCACCGCGCCCGTCACCAGCGTGTCGATGTCGATGAAGTTGGCTCCGGCATCGCGCATGAAGTATTCGTTGGCGATGTTGCGCCCGCCCACCACCGCCATCGCGTTGTCGGCGACGAAGAGTTTGTTGTGCATGCGGCGATGAATGCGGTCGATGTCGAGCAGCGAGGCGGCCAGCCGCGTGGACAGTCGCCCGCGCCCGGCCGGGAACGGATTGAAGAGCCGCACCTCCACGTTCGGATAGGCCGCCAGGCTCGCCAGCAGCGTGTCGGCGCCGGCGGTGTAGAGGTCGTCGATCAGCACGCGCACGCGCACGCCGCGCTCGGCCGCGTCGCGCAGCGTGCGCAGCAGGTAGCGGCCGGTTTCGTCGTTCTGCACCAGGTAGTACTGCACGTCGATGCTGCGCTGCGCGCGCCGCGCCAGCTCGAGGCGCGCGTGCATCGAAAAGGCCGGCAACGGCAGCAGCCGGAAGCCGCTTTGCTGCGCATCCGGCGCACCGGCCACGGCGAGCCGGCCGAGCGCCGTGTTCGCGGTGTCGGTGATCGCATAGGAGGGCGGGCGCTCCACCCCCTTCGGCAGGCCCGCGCAGCCGGCCAGCAGCACGGCGAGCGCCAAGGCAACGAGCCAGACGACTCCGCTGCCCCAGGCGCTGCCAGGATGCTTCGCGCCTTCAGCCCCCATCGCCGCCTTCGATCCGGACCAGCGTCTCGCCATCGCGCCGGCTGCCGAAGTACTTGTCCAGGCAGTCGCGAAACACCGGCTCCGACGGATCGGCCGCATCGAACAGGGTCATGGACGACCAGAACTTCAGGTCGTCCGGCGCGCCGAATATCTCGTGGATATCGCGGCCCTCGACCGCGAGCACCAGCGCGCTGCATTCGCGCAGCCGCGGCCCGAGCAGCGAGTGCGCCAGGTAGGCGCGCGCCTCGGCCAGCGAGACAATCGCATAGCGCTGCGCCATCGCGCTGCGGCCCAGGCCCGCCAACTGCGGGAACACGAACCACATCCAGTGGCTGAGCTTGCGGCCGCCGCGCAGTTCGCGGCGCACTGCGTCGATCACGGGCGCCTGCGCATCGACGAAGCGCTGCAATTCGAAAGCATCGTTCATGAACGGGACTCTGTAGGTGGCGTCTTTCTCCAGCTGGCGAAGTATGCCGCGCCACGCCGAGCGCGTGGAACCGTCAAATCTCCAGCACTAAAAAAGAGAGGCTCCCCAGAGAACGACAATGAACTGCGAAGCGATCCACTGCGCCGACACCAAGACCGTCCGATTTGCCATTTACCCCGACGGACTCGACGGACCCCGCATCATGGCCCATGTCTCCGAGGCCGCCCTGCGCGACCTGTGCGAAGACCAGGACCCGGACTCCGACCTGACCCTCACCTGCGAAGCCCATTTCTCCTGCATCGAGGCCAAGGCGCTGGAGCGCTATCGGGCTGCACCCTCCGTGCCCATCCTGCTGGGGCCTGCCGACCTCAGGGCCTGCGCCCTGCTGCACTGATCGGCTGCCTGAAGGCGCACGGCCGCTCACAGCCCCGAGGTAGAGCTTGAGCTCGGCGTTCTTGACGCCTCCGCATATGTGAGCCAGTCCGGCGATCTGCCGCCCCGAGGTCCAGGCACCGGCCTCAGCCGCGCACCGGCGGTACGGGGAGCGCGGGCATCGCCTCGCGCAGGAAGTCCCTGAAGCTGGCCGCCGCCGGCGACAACGGCTGGTCACGCTTGCAGAACAGCGACAGGTGCCTGTGCACCACCGGCCCGACGAGAGGCCGGGCCACCAGGCCGAAGGGCTCGATCAGCGGCAACGAGCGGCCGGGCTGCGCCGTGATGCCGTGCCCCCACTGCACCATGCCCAGCGCCGTGGTGATGAACGACACCTCGTGCGCCGGGTTCAGTGCGAGCGTGGCCGAGTGCTTGAAGAGATCGGCCTGCAGCCGCTTGGTGAAGTCGGGCGTGAGGCTGACGAAAGGCGCTTGCAGCACCTGCGCCCAGGTCACGCGGCTGCGGGCGGCCAGAGGGTGGTCGGGCCGGCAGATCAGCCACATGCGGTCGCGCAGCAGGCTTTGCTGCACCAGCTCCGGCGGCGCCTGGCGCTGCGGCGCAATGCCCAGGTCGGCCTCGCCGCTCATCACGCGCGCCAGCGCCTGCTGGTTGAGCGAGTCCAGCACGTACACGGCAATGGCCGGAAACTTCTGCCGGTAGCGCAGGACCAGTTCGGGCAAGGTGGTGGCCGCGTAGAGCGGCGTGCAGGCGATGCGCACGGTGCCGCGCTTCTTCTGCTCCAGGTCCTGCGTGCTTTCGAGCGCGCTGGCGAGGTCGTCCAGCACCTTGCGTGCCAGCGGATAGAACTCGCTGCCTGCCAGCGACAGCGCGGTCGCACGCGTGGTGCGGTCGAACAGGCGCACCTCGATGCCGCGCTCCAGATCCTTGATGAGCAGGCTCAGCGCCGACGGCGTGAGATGCAACCGGCGCGCGGCGGCGGCGAAGCCACCTGCATCGGCGATGGCGACGAAGGCGCGGAGCTGCCGCAGCGTGACGTTGGCCGGATTCATCAGAAAAACTCAAAGGCCGCTAAATATTGCTGGTTTGTCTCAACGGTCACGCGAATCTACCATCGGCCTCGCAAGGAGGCTCTCCCACGATGCTGCGATTCGATCCCAATCTTCGATGGCTGTTCACCGAAGTTCCCATGCTGGAGCGCTACGAGGCCGCGGCGGCGGCCGGCTTCCGTGGCGTCGAGGTGGCCTTTCCCTATGAATACCCGGCCAAAGAGATTGCCGCGCGGCTCGAGTTCAACGGGCTCGAACTTGTGCAGATCCTCTCACCCTTCGACTGGGACGCGGGCGAGCGCGGCCTCGCCGCGTTGCCGGGGCGCGAGCAGGACTTCAAGGCCAGCATCCGCACGGCCATCGACTACGCGGGACAGGTGGGCGGCCCGCTGATCCACGTGATGCCCGGGAAGATCGGGCCGCAATTCGAACGTGCCCAGTGCATGGACCTCTTCCTGGAGAACATCGGCTGGGCGGCGGACGCAGCCCGCGCGGCCGGGCTCACGCTGATCCTCGAGCCTTGCTGCCGCGCGCGCTTTCCCGACTTCCTGTACCACCGCATCGACGAAGGCGTGGCGGTCGTGAAGACATTGGGCCGCGAGAACGTCAAGCTGTGCTTCGACACCTTCCACATCCAGATGGAGGAAGGCGCCATCGCCGACCGGCTGCGTGCCGCCTGGCCGCACATCGGCCATATCCAGGTCGGCAATGTGCCGGGTCGTCACGAGCCCGGCACGGGAGAGATCCATTTCCCCTACCTGTTCGGCTTGATCGAGGAACTGGGCTGGCAGGGATGGATCGGCTGCGAGTACACCCCTTCCGGCCCCACGCTGGACACCCTGGGCTGGGGCGCCCCCTATGGCCTGGGCGCACGCTCGGAGGCAACGACATGCTGAGCACTGCCGACAACGAACTGCTCACCCGCACGGGCGCCGCCACGCCGATGGGGCAGTACTTCCGCCGCTTCTGGCAACCCGTGGCGCTCTCGCGCGAGCTGCCTGAGCGCGACGGCGTGCCGCTGCGCGTGAACATCATGGGCGAGAAGCTGGTCGCATTCCGCGACAGCCACGGCGCAGTGGGCCTGGTGGACTCACGCTGCCCGCACCGCGGCGCCGACCTCTACTTCGGCCGCAACGAGGACTGCGCCATCCGCTGCGTGTTCCACGGCTGGAAGTTCGACCTGCAGGGCCGCCCCGTCGAGCTGCCGAATGTGCCGCCGGGCGCGGCCTACCACGACACGCTGCGGCTCAAGGCCTATCCGACGCGCGAGTACGGGGACGTGGTCTGGGCCTACATGGGGCCTGACCCCTGGAGCCGCGCGCTGCCGGAAGTGCCCCGGCTGGAGTTCGGCGCCCTGCCCGCCGCCCACCGCTTCGTCACGAAGAAGCTGCAGGAGTGCAACTGGGCCCAGTCCATCGAAGGCGCGCTGGACACCTCGCACTTCTCCTTTCTGCACATGCCGGCCCCTGGCGTGCCGTCGAACGCGAACCCTGACGCGCCGGCCGACGAGAAGCGCCTGCGCTGGATCCGCGAGGACCCGTTGCCGCGCTTCTCCATCCTCGAGCACGAGGTCGGCTTCGTGGTCGGTGGTGCCCGCCGCGCCGACGATGGTGTGCGCTACTGGCGCACCGCGCAGTTCGCGCTGCCGGCGCACAGCACCACGCCCTCGACGCTGCCGGGCGAGACCCATTTCGGCTACACCTGGGTGCCCATCGACGACGAGAACTGCTGGATCTACACCTACGCCTGGAACCCCGAGCGTCCGTTGTCCGAAGATGAACTGCGCAAGTTCAAGGCAGGCCATGGCGTCATCGCCGAGGTCGATGACGACTTCATCCCGGTCCGCAACCGGGCCAACGAGTACCTGATCGACCGCCACCACCAGAAGCACATCAGCTTTACCGGCGTGCGCGGCGTGGCCGAGCAGGACGCGATGATCCAGGACAGCCAAGGCCGCATCGCCGACCGGACGCAGGAGCACCTGTCGGCTTCCGATGCGGCGGTGGTGCGCTTCCGGCGCGCGGTGCTGGGCGGTGCCAAGGCGCTGGCCGCCGGCACGGAGCCGCAGGCGCCGCTGAAGCACGCGGCCTACCGCCTGCGCTCGGGCAGCTGGTTCGCGTCGGAAGGCGTGTCCTTCGAACAGGTCATGCTGGAGCGCTTCGGCGATCCCGTCGGCCGTGTCGCGTCCGCCGCCGAGACCTCGACGGCCACGACTCTCACCGGGTGAAGCGAGCCCACGACAGCAAGGAGACAAGCCCATGATTCCCAAGCCCCTCCGGCAGGCGCGCAGCCGAGCGCTCAGCTGGCACCGCACCCTGGCGCTAGCCGCCTGCGCGCTCTTCGGTGCGGCCGGCGCCCATGCGCAGGCCTACCCGAGCAAGCCCGTCAAGCTCATCATTCCCTACGCTGTCGGCGGCTCTACCGACCAGACGGGGCGCCTGCTGGCGCGCTCGCTGTCGGAGCGGCTCGGCCAGGCCATCGTTGTGGAGAACCGTGCCGGTGCCGGCGGCGCGGTGGGCCACGAGTTCGTCGCCAAGGCGCCGGCCGACGGCTACACCCTGCTCTTCAGCGCGGCAGGGCCGCTCACGGTGACACCGCACACCTACGCCAAGCTCAGCTACGAGCCCATCAAGGGCTTCGAGCCGATCACGCTCGTCGCCACGCAACCGCTGCTGCTGGTGCTCAATCCGGCCATGAAGGCCGGCAGTGTGGCGGACCTGGTGCAGGAGGCCAAGGCCAAGCCCGGCAAGCTCACCTACGGTTCTTTCGGCAACGGCAGCGCGGCACACCTCGCCGGTGAGTACTTCAAGACGCTGACCGGCGTGGACATGGTGCATGTGCCCTACAAGGGCAGCGGACCCGCGCTGGTCGACCTGGTCGCGGGTCAGATCGACTTGATGTTCGACGTGTTCAGCACCGCAGCGCCGTTGGTCAAGGGCGGCAAGCTGAAGGCGATCGCGATCACCTCCAGTGACCGCTCGCCGCAGTTCCCGCAGGTGCCCACCATGCAGCAGGCGGGCGTCGCAGACTTCGAGGCCGGCACCTGGTTCGGCGTGCTCGCGCCGGCCGGCACGCCGGCACCCGTGATCGAGAGCCTGTCGAAGGCCATCAACGCATCGCTCGAAGAAAAGGAGCTGCGCGACACGCTGGCGTCGCAGGGCGCCACGGTGCGCGGCGGCACGCCCGAGCAGTTCAACCGCTTCTTCCTGGCCGAGTACGAGAAGTGGGGAAAGATCGTGAAGTCGGCGGGCGTGACGGCGGAGTGACGCTCCATCTGGGGTGCCCACTCGGCCCGGGCCGAAGGCCGGCTGACGCGCCGGAGACAGTCGGGCTAGGAGGCTCCTTCGCGCCTTCGTCCGTGCCCGATCTTCCTGAGGCGTCCAACCACCTCCGCGAGCTTCAAGGGCGGCAGCTCGATCGTGGGAACGTCGGCAGCCCTCAGCGGACGCACGACCTGGAAGCCCCAGACGAGCGGCTCGGTCTTCCCGCCTTGTGCGGGCGTATAGGCCCGGCCTTCACTGTCGACCGTGATCTCCACGTCCTGGATGTATTGTGTCGAGCCGTCGGCAAGATCGACGTAGGGCTCGAGCAGCACTTCGGGCCCGCTGTCGAGCAGCTTGCTCACAACCCGGTGACCGTTGCAGACAATGATGTCGGCCGCCTGCAGAGCCTGAAACAAGGTAGTCCTGAAACTCATGGACGCATTGTCCCTCCTCAACGGGTCGGGGAGCGCACCGCGTCCGGCGTCGTGCCTACTCGGCGTCGTTACGGCCTGGCTTCACGAACCCTGCAGCGTTCTCGCCTTTCCCAGGCTCCGCCTCGTCTTCGAGGGCATCTTCCTCTTCGGGAACATCCCGGCGCGCGTCTGGATCCGGCACCAGCACCGGCTTGTTCTGGGGCGGCTTGACGTACTCGGTCATGGTGCTCTCCTTCCAGAAGATGCGCGAGTCGGCATGAGCTGGGCTGCAAGGTCCATCCACTCCTTGTGGAGGACATCGATCTGGCCGAGCTTTCGCTCCATGGCCTCCACGTCCAGGGGTTCACCCGCCATGACAGCGTCCATCATGTCGCGGTGCTCATCTGAAGCACGCTTCCAGGCGTCGAAGCACTCTCGGACCTTGTCTGGTGTCGGCATCATGTTTCTCCTGCCCAGCTGTGGGTGTCGGCGATGGGATGAACTCCAAAATGGTCTCCATCAAGCTATCGCGCGGGGGGCCCCCAGGTCTGTAGGAGCCGACCGCGTGAAGTGCCGCG
This sequence comes from Variovorax sp. RA8, assembly GCF_901827175.1. Taxonomy (NCBI): domain Bacteria; kingdom Pseudomonadati; phylum Pseudomonadota; class Betaproteobacteria; order Burkholderiales; family Comamonadaceae; genus Variovorax; species Variovorax sp. RA8. The sequence goes on from NZ_LR594662.1 coordinate 4,387,688, forward strand.
CCATGCAAATACCGCATGGTCGGTGGCACCATCGACCTCGAGAATCTCGCAAACGACGCGGCTACGCTCATTAACTTCCTGCTTAAGACCTCCGGCGGAAGGAGCGTGCATATCTACGGCACATCTTCGCGGGCAGCTCCCCGACAGCGCGGAGCAGATTGCGGCGTTTTTCTTTTCGCAGACTTTCCTTGCAGCTCGTCCTGGGACAGTGGAACTGTTCCGTGGAACGCAGCGCTCCACTGCACAAGCCAGGCGACGTGCGCTCATGATGCAAGCCGCACCGCCTGTGATCGACTTCGCTGACATCACGGCGCCTACGCTACTGCTGGCCGGAGGTGCCGACCGTCTAATTCCGCCAGCCGAAACCTTCGACCTCGCTCGGCGAATCGTACACACTCACCAGCAAGAGCTATCCGACCTGCCGCATGTCGGAGCAATTGAGGATCCCGAGCGAGTAGCTCATGCGATCAGGAACTTCCTTCTGCCGTCTGAATTTACGTGAGTATGCAGAAATTCAATGTCGCCCGGCCACTTGACTGCTCAACACGTTTCCGCAGCTAGCTGCAACGTCGGTATCGTGCCAGCTGCATCGGGACCAGGCTGCGCTCACCCACTGCACCTTCGCGCGGACCATATCCCGGGTATTCGGCCAGGATCACGCGCAGGCCCAGGTGGGGTCAGTGCTGCGGCATATGTCGCTGAGATGCCCCGGATGCCCCGCATTGCCGTGGAACACGATCGTCGTGCCGCGCGACGTGCCTGGCTGCTGTTCCCGTACCTGCAGATGATCGGCCCGGCGGCAGCGCAGGCGCTCAAGCAGCGCGTGGCGGCGGAATTGAAGACCACCTTTGCCACCCACTACGCGCAATGAAGTCGCGGTGATCGACGCGCTGGTGAAGGTGCGCGACACCGTCGAGGCCAAGCAATCGCTCATCACTGTGAGCAAAGACAAACTGCCCTGGCGAAGTCACCATGACAAGTACCAAGCATATGAACTGGAAGACTTGCCTCATTCGGTGGCCTCGTGAGAGAAGATTTCCTTGGCCGCAAAGAGGCCGTTGAGCGCTGCAGGAAAGCCGGCATAAACGGCCATCTGCATGATGACTTCGACAATTTCCTGCCGAGAACAGCCGACGTTGCGGGCACCGTGGATATGGACCTTGAGTTGCGGCGAAGCGTTCCCCATCGCTGTGAGCGCCGCCACGACGGCGAGCTCGCGAGTCTTGAGATCGAGCCCCGGCCTCGAATAGATGTCGCCGAAGGGAAACTCGATGATCAGGCGGGCAAAGTCAGGGGCGATGTCCTTCAGGCTCTCGATCACCGCTTCGCCAGCATGACCATCGACCTCCTTGAGCTTTGCCCAGCCGCGCGCATACCGTTCTTCATTCATAAAAGCAGTTGCCTTTCCATTTGTCTACGCCGTCACTCTACGGTTGGAGCGAAAGCCCATCCAATACCTTTTCCGTGATACCTTTTTGGTATGGATGAATTGGTCGACCTGCGGCAGTTTCGGTACTTTCTCGCTGTCAGCGAGGAATCCAATTTCGGGCGGGCGGCGGTGCGTCTGCATATCTCGCAACCACCGCTGAGCCGACAGATCCGTCAGTTGGAAGAACGGCTCGGCGTTGAGCTGTTCGTGCGGACCGGGACAGGCGTCACGCTGACAAAGGCAGGCGCGGCATTCTTGCCGGAGGTCAAGCGGACGCTGGCTCAGGCGGACAAGGCGGTTGCGGCCGCAAAGGCGGCGCGAGGCACCGAGAGCGGCCGGTTCGTTGTCGGCTACACCACCGTGTTCGATCGAAGTGCCATTCCCGATGTGTTCGAACCCTTGCATGAGGGCTTCCCCAGCTGGCGGATTGCCACCAGGGGCAAGCATTCGATCAGCCTCGTGCGCGAGATCAAGAATGGATCGATGGATGTTGCGTTCATTGGCTTGCACACCGAGGCCAAGGGTCTACGGGTCGAGACGCTGCTCGAGGAGCCGCTCGTGGTCGCGTTGCCTGCCAGTCATCGGCTTGCTCGCAAGCGCAGGATCGGATTCGACGACCTTCGCGAGGAGTCGATTTTCCGCTTCGAGCGCCGGCTCAATCCGGGCTTCTACGACCACTGCCAGGCGTTCTTCGAACGGATCGACTTCAGGCCCCGCGCCATTCCAGAGCCGGATGATCACCATATCCTGCTCGGGCTCATCGCGGAAGGACGAGGCATCGCGTTCATCTCGGCGTCGCTGCAGCATGTCAAGCGGCAAGGCGTTGTCTTTCGACCGCTCAAGGAAGAAGCAAGGAAGCTGTCGAGCGGCATCGCCGTCGCCTATTCCGAGAGCAACCCATCAGCAGTCCTGGCCCATTTCCTCGAGCTCGTGAGGCGCGAGGTGCGGCAAACAGAAGATCGATTGACTCCGAACTGAGCGCACAACCTGACGGTCCTGACGCACCCCGGCCTGGATGCCGTTTTCGAAGCGCGCAGCCTGGTCGGCCTGCGCTGTTCAGGCGCGAGCGGGTTTTGCCGGCATGCGCCCATCGATATCGGTGAAGCCGTACTCCTCTGCCAGTTCGGCCACCAGGTGGAGCTGACCCGTTTTTTCCATGATCCGCGAATCCGCGGCCAACCCCGCGACGGCGCGACCCGCGAACTCCGGCGATTCGCCGTTTTCCATGATGCGCTGGGCCAGCGCTGGCGGCATGCGCTCGGGCTGCGCCAGGAACTTCTCGCTCTTGATGAAGCCGGGCCAGATCACCACCGCGGCGACGTTGAATGGCTTCAAGTCGTGGGCCATATCCTTGGCCATCTTGTCGACGCCCGCCTTCTGCACACCGAAGGGCACGTTGAACGTGTAGCGGACAGCGCCGCCCGAGGAGGTGTTGACGATCAATCCTTGTCTGCGCGCCACCATCCTGGGCGCCGCACAGCGACTGGCAACGTAGTGAGATCGCAAGCCGACGCGCAGCAGGGTTTCCCAGATCTCGTCGTCGAGTTCCCAGAACGGGACGTTGACCGGCATCCGTGCGGGGGCGGCAAAGACGTTGTTGACCAGCACGTCGATCCTGCCGTCCTGCTCGTCGTGCACGCGCTCGAAAACCCGCTTCACGCTGTGGTCGTCGGCATGGTCGCAAAGTACGGGAATGCACGTCCCGCCGCGCCGAGCGATCTCGCCCGCGGTCTCCTGCAGAGAGCCGGGCCACTGCGAAGTGCCGGGGTCGAGCGTGCGTCCCGTGGCGTACACCAGTGCGCCCGCCTCGCCGAGCGCGACGGCCACGCCCTTGCCCACGCCGCGCGAGGCACCGGTGACGACGGCAACCTTGCCTTCGAGCGGCCTGTTCCGAATCTGCATGACTTCATTTCTCCTTGACGGCGATCCGATTCATCTCCGCTGCGCACCTCGGCGACCCCACGTCGGCCTTCGCGTGCGCCGACCGGGCCATGCCCAGCGCTGCGCGGTTGCGCCACTTGCCGATCAGCGGAAGCACGAAGACGGCCGCGAGCATCACGGCGCCGTAGAGCACGCCGGTGAACTCCTGTGACACCTTCTCGGCCACGTCTGGAACGAACGACAGGAAGGTCGCCGCAATCAGGGCGCCGAGGCCCGACGTCGGGCCGGCCAGCGCCACGCCCACCAGCAGGCTCAGCGAAAGAAAAACCGTGAAGCTGTCCGGCGAGACGAAGTTGGTGAGCTGGGTGTTCAGGGCACCCGCGGCGCCGACCGTGGCCGCACTGACCGCGAATGCGGTGGCGCGCCACTTCCTGACGTTGACGCCGACCGCCATCGCAGCGGTCGGATGGTCGCGCAGCGTGAGCCACGCAAGGCCCGCCGGCCCTGCCAGCAATCGGCGCAGCACGGCATAGATCAGCGCGGCCCAGGCCGCCGTCCACAGCAGGTTCCACGCATCTGCCTTCAGGATGCCGAACGGCGCACCGGCCGGATCCAGGCTCAGGCCGCTGACACCGCCGGTCCAGGACTCGAACAGCGGGTGCTTCAGGAGTTGCGGCAGCGCAATGGCGAGCGCGAAGGTAGCGAGCGCCAGGTACGGCCCCGCGAGCCGCGTGGCCGGCAGTCCGAAGAGATACCCCGCCAGCCCGCAAATCAGCATGGCAGCCGGCACGGTGGCGTAGCCGGGCAGCCAGTGGTGAGAGACCAGGACGCCCGCTGCGTAAGCACCCACCGCGAAGAAGGCCCCATGGCCCAGCGAGATCTGTCCGCTCGCGCCGATCAGCAGTTGGAGCCCGCGAACCGCCAGCGCGAGGATCAACACGCTCGACAGCCTGAACGCCCAGTAGCCCGGAACCAGCAAGGCCACCGCGACGGCGGCGGCCGCCAGCAGCACCGTTGCCGGCATGCCGCGAAGGTGCCACCACTGCCCTGCGGCCCGCTGTCCGGGTCGCTCGGCCGTCGCCTCGCCGGACCGGCCGCCGGCTTTCTTGACCGTGGCTTCAGACACGTTGGATCGCCTTTCCGCCAAGCAGGCCCTGGGGCCGAACGACGAGGACCGCGAACATCAGTACCAGCGCGATCGTGAGCTTCAGTTCATTTCCCGTGACGTAGGCGCCGAGCAGGTTCTCTCCGATGCCGAGCACCAAGCCGCCGAGGATGGCGCCCGGCGGGCTGTCGACACCGCCGACCACCGCCGCGGCAAAGCCGTAGATCATGATGCCGCTCATCATGTGCGGCCCAAGAAAGACGACCGGCGCGGCCAACAGGCCGGCGATGGCGCCGATGGCACCCGCCACGCCCCAGCCGATCATGAGCACGCGGCTGACATTGACGCCCGAGAGCGAGCTCGACAGCGGGTTGAGCGCCGCAGCGCGCATCGCGAGCCCGAGCCGGGTGAACCGGAAGAACGCACTCATGGTCAGCAGCACCGCCAGCGTGACAGCGACGGTGCCGAGCGCATGGCCAGAAAGCAGACCCTGTCCGTAGCGGCCCCAGGCGTCGAAGGGACTCGCGACGCTGTGGCTCTCGTGGCCGAACACCTGGCCCGCCGCACTCTGGATGATGATCATCAGCGCGACGAACACCGTGACGATCGACAGCAGCGGCGCGTCGTGGAGCGGCCGCAGTGCGCATCGCTCGACCAGCACGCCCGCAATGAAGCCGAAGGCGATGGACGCGAGCGCTGCAGCCCAGTACGGCAGGCCCGCTTCGATCAGCGACCAGGCAACGTAGGTGGAGAACATCGCCATCTCGCCTTGCGCAAAATTCACGTGGTGCGTGGCGCGATAGATCATGACCAGGGCGAGCGCCAGCATGGCGTAGATGCACCCGTTCACGAAACCCGCGACCACCTGTTGGGTCAACTCCGTCATCTGCTCTGTCCTTCCGCTTGTCGCCTAGATTCCGAGGTAGACCTTCTTGACCCGCGGATCGCTTCGAAGCGATGCTGCGGTGCCGCTGATCGCAACCCGGCCCGCCTCCAGCACGTAGGCGTGGTGGGCCAGATCGAGTGCGAGGCGCGCGTTCTGCTCGACGATGAGGATGCTCAGCGCGGCGTCCTGGTTGATTTGCGCAAGCACGTCGAAGATCTGCCGCACCACCATCGGCGCAAGACCGAACGACGGTTCGTCGAGCATCAGAAGCCTCGGCCGCAGCATGAGTGCCCGCGCGATCGCAACCATCTGCTGCTCGCCGCCGCTGAGCAGCCCCGCCGGCTTGCCGCGGTAGTCCGCCAGCCGCGGAAAGAGCGCGTACATGCGATCCAGGTCCTCGCGCACACCCGCGCCGCGCTTGCGCGTCATTGCGCCGACCAGCAGGTTCTGCTCCACCGTCAGCTGGGCGAAGGTGCCGCGGCCGTCCGGCACATGCGCCACGCCGAGTCGCGCGATCGCGTCGCTCGGCAACCCCTGGATCGGCTGGCCGTCGAGCAGGATCGTCCCTTGGGTTCTTACCAGCACATTGCTGATCGAACGCAGAACCGTGGTCTTGCCGGCGCCGTTCGCACCAAGGAGCGCCGTGATACCACCCCGCGCCACCTCGATATCGACCGACTGAAGTACGGCCGTGGCCTGGTAGGTCGCATGCAGGCCCCTCACCTGCAGCATCTGCGCGCTCATGGCTCGCCTCCGAGGTAGGCCCGGACCACGTCCGGATTGGCCGCCACCTCTTCGGGCCTGCCCTCGGCGATCTTGTGGCCGAATTCGAGCACCACCACCTGATCGGACACCCGCATCACGAGGTTCATGTGGTGTTCGATCAGCAGCACCGAGATACCCATCCGGTCGCGGATCTCGAGGATCCACTGCAGCAGTTCCTCGACCTCCTCGTGGTTCAGCCCGGCGGCCGGCTCATCGAGCAGCAGCATGCGAGGCCGCATCGCGAGTGCGCGCGCGAGTTCGACACGCTTGCGCGTTCCGAACGACAGCTGCGACACCGGTGTGTGGGCAACCTCCTGCAGGCGCGCGAACGCGAGCAGTTCGTCGACGCAGCCGTCGACCTCGCGGCGGTCTTCCCTGCCCCTGCGGTTGCGCAGGAGCGCCGAAAAGTGCCGTCCCCCGAAATGCAGGAAGCAGCCCGTCTCCACGTTCTTGCGCACCGACTGCCGGTCGAACAGCGCCACGTTCTGGAAGGTGCGCGCGATGCCCAGCCGGGCCACCTCGTACGCGCACGCCGACCGCAGGTTGCGCTCGTCGAATGTGATCGTGCCTTCGTCCGGCTCGTAGAGCCGGCTCAGGCAGTTGAACAGCGTGGTCTTCCCCGCGCCATTCGGTCCAATGATGCCGCAGATGACGCCGTGCCCTACCGAGAACGAGACGCTCGCCAGTGCGCGGATGCCGCCGAACCGCAGGCCCAGGTTGTCCACGCGAAGGAGCGGCGCACCCTGCATCCCGTCTTTCTCGTTCACGATCGGTGCCCCTGGGAGATCGAGATACATCAGGCCACCGGCATCCAGCGAGTCCCGTCGAAGCGCTGCAGGCGCAGCTGCTGCACGGCGCGGTAGTCGACTGGCGACGTGTTGACCGTGAACCCCGGAATCAGCGCCGGCAGCGCCACGTTCTTGAGCGAGGTGGCTTCCTTCAGGATGCGCTCGGAGCTCAGGTCGTCCCCGCAGCGTCGCAGCACCTCGGTCATGAGAAAGCCCATGCTGTAGCCGACCAGGTTCAACTGCTCCGTCGTGTCACCCTCGGGGTAGTATTTCTTCATGAAGGCGAGCCACTCGCGATAGGCTGCATCGTTCGCCCATTCGGGATCGCCGGCCGACTTGCTTGGCGTGGCCGAGACCAGACCGACGCACTTGTCCAACCCCGCCACGCGCAGCACCGTCGCGATGAAGTTGCTCGTGATCGGGATGATGTGCAGCGGCTTCCACGGAAGATCGCCGATCTTGCGGATTGCCTGGATCGTGAACTTCGGGCTCGTGATGTTCATGAACACATCGGCCTGCGTGCCCGCCAGGCTGATGATCTGCGAGTCGATGGTCGGTGCAGTCACTTCGTAGCCGGCCGCGGCCACCACTTGCACCTTGCTGCCGACTTCCTGCAGCCGTCGCTTGAACGCGCTCAGGTACTCCTTGCCGAAGTCGTCGTTCTGATAGAGCACCGCGACCTTCGCAACCGGGTTCGTCTTGCCGACGTAGTCGGCATAGGCCGACGCCTCGGTGGAGAAGGTCGGCAGGCCCGGCAGCGTCCATGGATAGTTCTTCGGATCTGCGAACCGGTCGCTGCCGGCATAGACGAAGAGTTGAGGAATCTTCTTGCCGTTGAGGTACTTCTGTACCGCTGCGTTCTGCGCCGTTCCCATGCTCGCGAACATCGCATTGATTTCTTCGCGCTCGACAAGGTTGCGAGTCTGCTCGACGGCCTTGGCGGGGTTGTAAGCATCATCCACTGACAGCAACGTCACGCGCCGCCCATTGACGCCGCCGTTGTCGTTGAGCATCTTGAAATAGCGCGCCTGCACCTTGCCGACGGCGCTCAGCGCAGAGAGCGGCCCGCTATAGGGCATCGTCTGCCCCAGCTTGATCTCGCCGCGGAAATCCGGCTGTGTTTGCGACAGCGCCTGGTCGACGCGGAAGGCCAATGGCGCCAGCGATGCCTGCAGCAAACGGCGGCGGGAGATGGAAAGCGTAGGGACATTCATCGGGGTTCCAGTTCACTGAGACAGCCGCTTCGGCACGCTGGCAAGAGGCAAATTGCCCAACTTTGCTGCCCAATGATTATCTTCCTGGAAAGATAAGTGTCACTAGCATTAACCCTGGGCCGAGCTCACATGGCTGCGATGAGCCGTCGAAGTGCTTCGTCCATATGCCGCAGCTCCGCGCGCCCGACACCACTGGTCTTGACGATGCGCTCCAACGATTGCGCGATGCGCGTCATGGCGGCGTCGGCCACTGCCTGGCCTCGCCGGGTGAGCTTCACCAGCTCCGACCGGCGGTCGTCGGCCGCCGCGGCGCGTTCGATCAACTTTTGCCCGCGCAGGCTGTCCAGTCGCTTGGTGATCGCGCCCGAGGTGACGAGCAGTTCCTTGTAGAGATCGGTCGGCCGCATCGCGCCACCGGTCCCATGGCGGCGCAGCGCAAGCAGCACGTGAAGGTCGCCGACGCTGGTGCCCGCCTGCTTGGCTACCTCCTGCACGCGCCGGTCGTGCAGGTAGTGCGCATGCTCGATGCGCAGGAAGAAGCCCGCGAGCCAGAAGTCGATGTCGGGGCGTTCCTGCGCCCAGGCCTGGGAGATGGCATCGAGACGTTTCGGCTGCAGCTGGCTGACCTTGGTGCGCGGGGCGCTCTCGCCGATCGGCCTGCGCGCCGCCGGGGCAGCGTCGGCCGCCCCCGCCGCGCCGCCCGGGTCCGCGCCGGCCCACTCGAGCAACGCGGCCACGGCGCTGTCGAAGGTCAGTCCCGCCCCGCCACCCTCTGCATCGCCGGGTCCGAGCTTGGTCTGCCGGTACTTTCCATCGCCGATGAACACGCGGCCGTACCAGGCACCGCCGCGGCTGCCCCTGTAGTACCCGATGTGGGTGCGCGGCGAGTGGATATGCCAGTACGGCTTGGCGCGCGGCGGCAGCGCGATGCGCGCCTCGGGCGAGGAGAGATCGATCGACGAGGGAGTGACGGACATGTTCTTCCAGTGATTTATCCAACGCAATTCTACCCAACTTACCCAATCATGCGGGGCTCGACAAGGGAAGCCGCAAGCGATCGCCGGCCGACACGATCCCGTCCATTCCACCCAATTTATCCAACTTCTCTCATGGTGTGTGGCGCTCTCTGCGCCTAGTAAAAACCCTTTGCGCGCTTGACACTTTATCTTCTTGGGAAGACATTTGCGTCAGTTTCCATCCAACCGGCCAATCTGAACAGGTGCAGTCATGACAACCAAGGAAGACAACGAACTCCTCACCCGCGTCGAAGGCGAAGCCCCCATGGGCCGGATGCTGCGGCAGCTCTACTGGGTGCCGGCGATGCTCTCTGCGCGGCTCGAGGCCGGCGGCGCGCCGGTGCGCGTGCAGCTCTTCGGCAACCGCTACGTCGCCTACCGGACGCACGACGGCCGGGTCGGCTTCCTGAACGAAGCCTGCCCCCACCGCGGCGTCTCCCTCGCGCTGGCTCGCAACGAGGACAACGCGCTGCGCTGCATCTTCCATGGCTGGAAGATCTGCGTCTCGGGCGAAGTGCTCGAGGTGCCGAACGAGGCCTCGAATCCGGAATGCTTCCGCAAGACGGTGAAGGTCAGGCACTATCCCGCGGTCGAAGGTGCCGGCCTCGTCTGGGTCTGGCTGGGCGAGGGCGAAGCGCCGGCGGCGCCCAACTTCGAATGGATGGACCTGCCGCCGGACCAGGCCTATTCATGCGGCCTGGAGCTCAACTCCAACTGGCTCCAGGGCGTGGAGGCCACGATCGACTCGTCTCACATCGCGTTGCTGCACCAGAGCCATCTTGCGCATTCGACGATGGACATGGCCGCCGCGCGCGTCAACAACGCGGTGCGCTACAAGTTCGAGGACACGCCCTACGGCTACCGCGCCGCCGCGCTGCGCGAGGCCACCGACGGCCAATGCGTGGCACGCGTGACTGAGTTCGTCATGCCCTACTACGGCTTGATTCCACCGATCAACACGGGCGACGACCAGGACCGCACCGTCATCATCGCAGTGCCGGTCGACGACACGCACCTGATCCAGTGGTACATCTACTACAACACCCGCCGGCCCACCGATTCGATGAAGCGGGCCCAGCGCGCGAACACCTGGCCGATGGCTGGCGGCGTCTGCCACGATCCCGATCGCGCCTGGGGCCAAAACCGCATGCTGATGCAGAACGGCAACCACACGGGCTTCACCGAGATCGTCGTGGAGGATTTCGTGACGCAGGTCAGCATGGGCCCCATCGTCGATCGTTCCGCCGAGTATCTCTGCTCGGCCGACCAGGCGATCATCCGGCTGCGCCGCCACCTCGTGCAGGCCGTCAGGAAGTTCATCGCCAACGAGATGCCGTCGAGCGCCCAGCCCGAGGCGCGCGACTACTCGCGGATCACTGCCACCGGCGGCCGGTTGAAGTCCATCGAGGACGACTGGCGCCACCTGCCCCGCTGAGCGGATGAACACCATGGAAAACAGAGACTCGACGCAGTGGGTGCGCGCATGCGCAGCCGCCGACGTGCAGCCGGGGCAACCAAAGGGCGTCAAGCTTGCGGGCATTCCAATCGCGCTCTATCGCCTGGACGACGGGGTCCATGCCACGCACGATGTCTGCACGCATGCCTACGCGCTCCTGTCCGAAGGCTACATCGAGGGCGACGCGGTCGAGTGCCCGCTGCACGGCGCGCTCTTCGATATCCGCAGCGGCAAATGCCTGGCCGTGGCGACGGCCGACCTCGCGACCTACGCGGTGCGCGAGGACGGTGGCGTGCTGATGGTGGAGGTGCCATGCGCCGACGCGGAGCCGCAGTGACGATGGTTCTGCCCTCCTCGTCCAGCCGCACGGCCGCCGGTGCCGCCCGGCGCGTGGTGATCGTCGGCGGCGGCCAAGCCGCGGGCGCAGCGCTCAAGACGCTGCGGCAGCTCGGCCACGCGGGTCCCATCGTGCTCGTCACCGACGAGGCGCATGCGCCCTACGAACGGCCGCCGCTGTCGAAGGAATACCTCTGCGGGGCGGAGCAGGCCTTGCGTTGGGTCGCACCGGGGACCCTTGCGAACGAGCAACTCGTCGTCAACCGCACGGCCGTGGCCGGCGATGCCGCCAGGAAGACGATCACGTGCAGCGACGGCTCGACCATCGCCTACGACCTGCTGCTCCTCGCTACCGGTGGATCGCCCCGCCGACTGGCCGTCCCCGGCAGCGAGCTCGGCCTGGTGCATGTCCTGCGCAACGCCAGCGACGCAATCGCGCTGCGGCGATCGATCGAGCGATGCGCTCGGCAACAGCGAAGGCTCTTGATCGTGGGCGGCAGCTGGATCGGTCTCGAAGTGGCGGCCATCGCACGGGAGGCCGGCGTCGAGGTCACGCTGGTCGAGCAAGGAGAGCGGCTGTGCGGCCGCACGCTGCCCGCCGCTGCTGCGCACTGGCTCCATGAACTGCATGCGTTGCGCGGCGTGGACCTGCGGATGCAGACCGCCGTCCTGCGCCTCGAAGGCGACGGCGAGGTAGGAAACGCCCGTCTCTCGGACGGGACCGGGCTGGCGATCGGCGCGGTCGTCGCAGGTATCGGCATCACCCCGAACGTTGCGCTCGCACAGCAGATGGGTCTTCGCATCGGATCGGGCATCGTGGTCGATGCACACGGCCGGACCTCGGCGCCGGACATCTACGCCGCCGGCGACGTCACCGAGCAAGCCTGCGCGTGGCACATGGCGCCGGTTCGCATTGAAACCTGGGACAACGCCAACCGCCAGGGCGAAGCCGCCGCAAGACACATCGCAGGCCTGGAATGCGCCGCGCCCGAATGCGCCGCACCGCCATGGTTCTGGTCGGACCAGTACGGCGCGAACCTGCAGGTGCTCGGTGCCCCCACTTGCGGCGATGCGGTGCTCACCGGCACGGGCGGCAAGGACGCGCGGCTCTCCGTGCACCTGCGCGGCGAGACGGTGGTCGGGGCCGTCGGCATCAACGAGTCGCGCGAGATGCGGCGCCTGCGCAAGCTGTGGTCGGCGGAGGGTCCGTTGCGGCGACCCGATCTCGCCAGAGCCGGCTTCGAGCTGCATCAGCTGCAGATCTGATCGGAGGCTCGGCATGCCATCTCGACCACCGCCGATGTTCGTGGCCGATGAGAACTGCGGCCCGCTCGTGCTTGCGCCTCGAGACGACCTCAGGCGCCGCTGCGCGTCGACGGCAAGGCGTGAGAGTGTCGAGGCGGTGCCGCCGCCGGGCAGGGGGCATCGAATCCCGCCAGGTGCACGAACTCCTCCACGCCCTGTCGCGGCATGCCCATCCGGTTCACTTCCGCTTCCGGGTCGCCGAAACCCATGGCCATGCCGCAGACGGTGATCACCTCCGGCGGCATCCGCAGGTGCGGCGCGATGACCGCATGGAAAGGCGCCAGCGAAACCTGCGGACAGGTGTCGATGCCGCGGGCCTTGGCCGCGATCATCACGCTCTGGATGTACAGGCCGAGGTCGAGCCAGCTGTGGGGGTTCAGCCGCGCATCGATGCCGAAGACGAGGCCCACGGGCGCGCCGAAGAAGCTGTAGTTGCGCTCGGTTTGCGCCGCGCGCGCCGGCGCGTCCGTCCGGTCGATGCCAAGGGTGCGGTAATAGCGCAGCGCAAAGTCCGCCTGGCGGGCGCCCAGCGCGCTCGGCAGCGGGTCGGGAAAATGGGTCGCAGGCGAGAAGTCGCCCCGCCTGAAGGCCGCCACGAGCTCTTCGCTCAGTGTCTTCAGCGGCGCGCCCGTCAGCGCATGAACGCACCAGGGCTGGGTGTTGGAATTGCTTGGCGCGGCGGTGGCCACGCTCAGGATGTCGAGCACTGTGTCGCGCGGCACCGGATCGGGACGGTAGGCGCGCACCGACCGGCGCGCGCGCAGGACTGCGTCCACCTCGCGCCACGCTTCGGTCTGCAGCTGCGGCTTCATGTCGCCACCTCAGGCCTGCGGCGGCGCATGGTAGGCGATGCGCCCTGCGGGCAGGAAGAACAGCGCGATGACGGCGCCTCCCTTGGCTTCCGGGTAGTGGTGGCTCCCGGGGCCGGGCGCGGTCCAGCCCGCTTCACACCAGCCGTTGGGGCCCCGGAGCGCGGCGCCCGGCTGCAGGGGCACCACCAGGTTGAACTCCCCGTAGGGATGCGCGTGGTATTGCCCACGGTAGCTGCCCTCGGGGTTGCCCTGGGTATTGCCGGTGCTGTCCATGTAGACCGCCGTGATGCTGAAATGCCGCGTGCGTTCCGATGGTTCGGCGATGCGGCTGCGGCGGTAGATCGGGCCGTCCAGCGCCACGTTGGCGGCCCAGCCGTCCTGCACGCCTTGGCTTACCAGCCGCGCGAGCGTCTGGTAGAGCTCGCTCGCGGGGCCGTACGTCCGGTTCAGCCAGCGCTCGGTCTCGGTGCCGGCCGTCATGTCCTGCACTTCTTCGAGAAAGGGAATGCTGCGTTCGATGAGCGCTTCGCGTTCGGCGTTGGATTCGGTTGGCATCGGGGTCTCCTTTCATTCCTCGAAGCGGAAACCCGAGGCACGCACCATCGGCCCCCAGGCTTCCCGTTCGCGTTGGATCAGCGCCGCGTACTCGCGCGGCGTCAGTGTGCCGGCCTCCAGGCCGACCTGTTCGAAGGCCGCGAGCATCGCGGCGTCCTTGCCGGCCGAGACGATGGACGCATGGAGCGAATTCACGGCGGCTTCGGGCGTGCCCGGCGGCGCGAAGATGCCGTAGGTCTCGGCGCCCCGGATGCCGGCGAAGCCCTGCTCCAGGAAGGTGGGCACGCCAGGCATGAAGCGCGAGCGCTTCTCGCCCGCGACTGCGAGGATGCGAATCCGTCCCTGCTGCATGTACGGGAGAAAGTCGGCCACGAAGCCCAGGTACGTGGGGATCTGCCCGCCAATGAGGTCCTGCAACGCCGGGGCGGATCCGCGATAGCCGACGTGCTGCAGCTTGAGGCCGCCCGCTTCCGACAGCTGGTAGCCGAGGAAATGAGCCACCGAGCCCGCGGCCGGCGAGGCATAGGTGGCGTTGCCGGGCGAGCTCCGCACCCACGCCACGTAGTCCTGCAGATTCCTGACCGAGGCCGGCACGGCGCTGCTCACGCCCAGCGCACAGGTGGCGGTCACCACGGGCGACACCGGCACGAAGTCGGTCACGGGGTCGTACATGAGACGCGTGTATACATGCGGATAGATCGTCATCGCCGAAGTCTGGGTGCACAGCAGCGCGCTCGTATCGGGCCGCTCGCGCTTGAGCATGCTGCTCGCGATGCGGCCGGCGGCGCCAACGCGGTTGTCGACGATGTAAGAGCGGCCCTGCCTGCGCAAGGCTTCGGCCAGCTGCCGGGCAGTGGTGTCGAGCGTGCCACCGGCAGGGTAGCCGACCAGCAGCTTGCCCGGCGTTCCGCCGCCCTGCGCCGTCGCCGAGAGCAGCCAGCCGGCGGCAGGAGCGGCGAGCGCCATGCGCGTGAATGCGCGGCGGGAGAGTCGTGGTGAAGAGTTCATTTGCTTGCCTCGTTGACACCGTTGGTAGGGGTGGAGCGAATGATGGTCTTGCCGCGAATTGAATGGAACTGATGAGTTTGCAAGGACAAAATGCATACCCTGCAACTCACGGAACCGCGCGATGAGCATCGGTCGCATCGATCTCAACCTGCTGAAGGTGTTCGACGCGGTCTACGAAGACCGCAACCTGATGCTCGCGGGCCGACGGCTCAACCTGAGCCAGTCGGCCGTGAGCCATGCGCTGACGCGGCTGCGGGAGCTCGTGGGTGACGAGCTGTTCCTGCGCACTGGCAAGGGCATGGCACCCACCGGGCGCGCCATGGCCATGGCGCCCGCGCTGCGCGATTCGCTGCGGCGCATCGAAGCCACGCTGGGCGTCGAGCCCTTCTCTGCCGGCCAGTCGTCGCGCCGCTTTGTGATCGCTGCCAACGACCATGTCACCGCGGTCATCGTGGCACCGCTCGCGCGCGCGCTGCAGAAGGCGGCGCCCGGCGTGGACCTGGTCATCCGGCCTTCGACGCGGCTGGATCTGGCCGAGCAAATCGACCTTGGCCGCATCGACCTCGCGATCGGCATCTTCTCGCAGGTTCCGGTCCGACTGAACACGCGCACGGTCATGTCGCAGGGCGAGGCCATCCTGATGAGAAAGGGCCATCCGGCCTCGCGCCGCAAGCTGCAGGTGAAGGACCTGGCGCGCTATCCGCTGGTGACCATTTCAGTGGGCGGCCAGGAGGAAGGCGCGGTCGACGGATTCATTTTGGAGCGTGGCCTTGCGCGCCAGTCCGAGATGTTCGACCGTCACGCGCTGGAAGAGGCGCTGCGCGACACCGGGCTGCCGCCGCGGCTGCGCGTGACCGTGCCGCATTCGCTGGCGATTCCGGCGCTGCTGCACGGCAGCGACATGCTGTCGATCGCACCGGCCTCCCTCGCGCAGGCCCTCGCGCGCGGCAGCGGTCACAGCGAACTCCTGTTGCGCCAGCCTCCCTACCGCACCGGACGATCGGTGTTGCGGGCCGTCTGGCACCGACGCAACGACCACGACGCCGCGCACACATGGCTGCGCGAGAGGGTGGCAGAGGCGGCCGTGGCTGCCGGCGGAGTCGAGGAGGCAGGCAGCGAAGGCGCCTGACCCGCGCGCCGCGGCCGTAGCGGTGAGCCCGGCTTCAGCGTGCATGGCGAAGTCCAAGACGGCGCGGATGCGGGCCTTGCTCAGGCAGCGAAGGCGCGCGGCGGGCCGTCGGACGCGCGAAGTATCAGCTCCGGATTCCAGAGCTCCTGAAACTCTTCGGCGAAGCACCGCCTATCTGAGCGTGCCTAACCTCCAATTGTGTGCAGCCTGCGCACCCACGGCCCGCTCACATCAAACGTCTACCGTCCCAAGCTATCGCCCGCGATGTACACACTGGATGACTACAACATAGCCAAGATCGAACTCGATGCGCTAAATCAGCGTTGGGAGAATTACTCAGGCAACAACCCAACCAAGTACAGGGCTGACATCGCGGCAGCCGGTGATAAGGTTCGAGCAATCGAAAGCGCACTGAAGTCAGCAGGTATTCTCCAGCGCACGCCCCAAGAAGAACTGGAACACAAACTCGATTCGGCATATCCGAACGCGCAGAGTTCTGCGGCTGCGTGCTGGGGCTGCTCGTGGCACTGGCGCGGATTTCTCCGTTTCGGCCGTTGCGCTGGTTCGCCTTTTCGTATGTGTCGACCTTTCGTGGCACACCGCTGCTGATACAGATCCTGCTGATCTACTTCGGCCCCTGCCGAGCTACGGCATCGTGATCTCTCCGATTCCCTCTGCGCTGCTTGCGGTGAGCCTGTTCGCCGCGGCCTACCTCAGCGAAAACTTCCGCTCCGGAATCATGGCCGTGGAAAAAGGCCAGTGGGAGGCTGCGTGGGCCATGGGCATGGGCTACTGGAAGGCGCCGTTTCGCATCGTGCTGCCGCAGGCCTTCCGCATCGCCCTGCTCCCGGTGGGCAGCCGGCTCATCGGGCTCATGAAAGACACGTCCCTCGCATCGACCGTCACGGTGGTGGAGCTCACCCGCGTGGCCGAGCAGTTGGGCGCCACGACCTTTCGCTACATGGAGATGTTCCTTATCGTCGGAGCCATCTACTGGTTCATCAACCAGGTGCTCACCATCTTGCAGACCTGGCTCGAAAGCCACCTCTCGAAGCGCTACACATGAACACATCCTCCACTCACATCACTGCCCCGGTGCAGGTGCAAGGCCTGGCCAAGAGCTTCGGCGCGAACCACGTGCTTCGCAGATTGATCTCACGGTGGCACGCGGCGAGGTCGTAGTCATCATGGGGCCCTCGGGTTCTGGCAAGACCACGCTGATCCGCTCGCTCAACTTTCTGGAGATGCCCGACCGCGGCACCATCCGCATGTGTGGCATCGAGATTGCCGATGCGGGCACGAAGCCTTCGGGCGACACCCGTCGCAAGATGCGCGAGATCCGCAAGAAGACCGCGATGGTGTTCCAGTCGTTCAACCTGTTCGGACACATGACGGCGGTGGAGAACGTGATCGAGGGGATGGTGTCGGTGCAAGGCATCCGCAAAGCCTCGGCGCGGCCGCGCGGCCGACCCCGAGCTGCGTGGCGAGGTGCTCAAGGTGATGCGCGACCTTGCAGAGAAGGGCATGACGATGTTGGTTGTGACACACGAGACGCGGTTCGCGAGGGATGTCGCGGACCGCATCGTCTTCATGGAGGGCGGCGTGATCGTGGAAGACGCCTCTCCCGATCATTTCTTCGGACCGTCCGCAAGCCAGCGCTCGAGAGATTTTCTTGGCTTGATCGAAGACTGATTGCCACGCGCAGCAGGGCTGGCAGGGCCCCGCTGCGAAGGACATTCTCAAATGCCCTCGGCCTGCGCGCGTTGACTTTTCCACAGCCAACGCCGCTTCTCCCGAGCTTTCCTTGCACCAGGCGACCAAGGCTGTCACCACCCATCAACGCTTCATGTGTTTGGTGCGTATCAGGCACCACTGTGCGTCCGTTTGCGAGCCTACCGGCGCCTCCTCTGGCTCTCTACGATCAACGGCATGCGGCCTTCTGCCGTGATCCGGGCCCGACAACGCTTCGGTGTTGAACGGCAAACGTTCTGCCAGCCACCTGGCAGGTTAGGCCCGCGCAACCGGGCCGCCCTTTTGGAGATTCCGCCATGTCCCCCACAGATGACACCTTGCAACCCACGAGCGAGAAACCCAAAGATCCAGTGCCCTCCCGTTACGCGCTGCGCATCGGCGATATCGACGCGCTGGTGGTCAGCGACGGCGTGCTGCCGTTGCCCACCTCGACCATGGCCACCAACGCCGACCCGGCAGATCTGGCGAGCTGGCTGGATCAGATGTTCATGCCGCCCGACAAGTACGACTGGCCGCTGAACGTGATGGTGGCCCGCAGCGGCGACCAGAACATCCTCATCGACGCCGGCCTGGGCGGCCAGTTCCCGGGCTTCCCGCGCGCCGGGCAGTTCCCCCAGCGTCTGGCCGCGGCCGGCATCGAACTCGAGTCCGTCACCGACGTGATCTTCACCCACATGCACATGGACCACGTGGGCGGGCTGCTCGTTCCCGGCATCAAGGAACGCCTGCGCCCCGACGTGCGCATCCACGTGGCCAAGGCCGAGGTGGATTTCTGGATCTCGCCCGATTTCTCCCAGACAGTGATGCCCAAGCCGGTGCCGGAGGTGCTCCGCTCGACTGCCAAGAGCTTCTACAACGAATACCGCGATCGCATCCAGACATTCGAGGAGCGCCGCGAGGTGGCGCCGGGCGTGGTGGTCCGCCGTACCGGCGGCCACACACCAGGGCACAGCGTGGTCGACCTGGTGTCGGGCGGTGAGCGCCTGACGTTCGCCGGCGACGCCATGTTCCCCGTCGCGTTCGACCACCCTGACTGGCAGAACGGCTTCGAGCACGACCCGGAGAAAGCGGCCGAAGTTCGCATCGGCCTCCTGCGCGAACTGGCGCAGACCCGCGGGCTGCTGGTGGCCGCTCACCTGCCCTTCCCTTCCCTTGGCCGGGTGGCGATCGACGGTGACATCTTTCGCTGGGTTCCGATCATCTGGGACTACTGAGCGCGGCCTGCGGCGCGCAAGCAGGCTGCCGGCCTGTCGCGCCGCATCGTCGATGCCCAGGATTTTTCTTCTCTCTCGCGCTCTTCGCGAACGGGTACCTCAGCCGCACTGAGGGCGGAGCCACACATGACTCATCGCCTCAACTACATCAAGCAATCGCCCGAGCTCTTCAAGAAGCTGATCGAGTTCAGCACGCTCGTGGACAACGGCACCATCGAGCAGACCGTTCGGGACCTCGTCGCTATCCGCGCCTCGCAGATCAACGGCTGCGCGTTCTGCCTCGACATGCACATCAAGGAAGCAAAGATCCACGGCGAGCGCGAACTGCGCATTCACCATCTGGCTGCATGGCGTGAATCGACGCTGTTCGTTCCCCGCGAGCGCGCGGCCCTGGCTTGGACCGAAGTGCTGACCAAGCTGCCCGAGCAAGGCGTGCCCGACGACATCTACGAGCGCGTGCGCACACAGCTGTCGGAAAAAGAACTCTCGGACCTGACCTTCAGCGTCATGGCCATCAATGCATGGAACCGCGTGAACGTCGCGTTCCAGACTGTGCCGGGGTCATCCGACAAGGCCTTCGGCCTGGACAAGGCAAACCTCTCCTGAGTTCTTTTCGCAGGCGTCGCCGCCTCTGGCGGTGCCGCTTGCTCTTCCTGCGCGATACACCCTTCGCGCCGAAGACCGATGGCGTCTCGGGAGCACAACCTCCTTCGCCCTCGATGGCTGCGCCTCGCAGATCATTCCCTTTTTTTCCCCTTCGACTTCCTTCTCGCCACATCGTGGTGGCGCAGCCGTGTGTCTTGGAACAGCGCGCTTTCGTTCGCACTGAAGCGGTGTTACGCCGCCATTGATGCCACTGGCTCACTGCGGCGTTTCGCTCGACAGGGCTACCGCATCGAGCTGTCGAAACCTAGATTTGAGTGCAACAGATGCAGAACGTGCGAACCGGTTTCCCTCATCGCACGCTATGCCTGTCCATCCGCCTTCAACGCTTTTTGCGCTCGATGGTTCCCTCAAATTTCTGGAGCAGTTGATGACGAAAAGAATCCTCCTCGCGGCGCTGCTGGCCGGCCTCACCACATCGATATCGATCTGTGCGATCCAGGCAGCCGGTGCTATCGCGCTTGCGCCGGCGACGGCCGAGGCCCGGGTCGCCAGCACATTCCTCTCGCTCGATCTGTCGTATCCGGCGCCCCAGGAGCCTTTGGACCGCACGCCGATCACGCCGACAGAGACGGTAGGCGCCGCGCCCTATGAGCCCTTCTGATCGATGCGTCTGCACGAACTCTGCCCCACGAAGAAAGTCCCCATGTCCCTGATTGACCAAGAGTCCCCCGCGCGACGCCTCTTTCTGCGCCAGATCGGCGGCGCTTCCAGCGTTGCAGCGCTGGCGGCACCCGCACTGCTGAGCGGCCTCGGCAGCCCGCTCGCTTCGGCGCAGGGCAGTGCAGCGCAGTCGACCGATACTGCTCGCTCCACTGGCTACCTGTCGATGGGCCCTCAGGAAGCCGCCTGCGTCGAGGCCCTCGTCAACGTGATGTGCCCGGCCGATGCGATGACACCGAATGGCGTCGACTGCGGCTTGCATCTGTACATCGATCACCAGTTGGCCGGCGGCTGGGGGCGTGGCGACCAGCTCTATCGACAAGGCCCTTGGCGCCCCGGCAAGCCGCAGCATGGCTACCAGTCGCCCCTTACACCCGAGCTGCACTTCAAGGCCGGCCTCGCGGTGCTGCGCCGCGAGACTCTGCAACGCACAGGCAAAGCCATCGAGCAACTCGAAGCCCGCAGCCTCGACGCCCTGCTGCAGGATGTGGCTGCCGGCCGGATGGACGACGAACACTATGGACTCGGTGCGTGGTTCAACGACTTTTTCTATCCGCTGTTCGTGCAGGCCTGCTTTGCTGATCCGATGTACGGCGGCAACCGCAACAAGGCCTTTTGGCGCGCAGTTGGCTTCCCCGGTCTGCCCGCTTTTCACGGGCGGAACGTGGTCCAGTACCGCGGCCTGCCCTTCCCTGGCGCGGCCAAGCCGCAGTCGATCGATGACTTCAGCTGAAGGTCTGTTCCCATGACTCAAAAACTCCCCAAACGCGCCGTCGTCTTCGTCGGCGGCGGCCTCACCGCCGGCCTGGCGGCGCGGCAGATGATGAATTCCGGCGTCGACGTGCTGGTGCTCGAGCGCGGTGGCGATCTCGCCGGCAGTGCGGCCGCCACGCTGCCCAACCAGCGTGACGAACTGCGCTGGGGCGTGCGCAACAGCCTGGTGCAGAACTGGGCCAACGAGACCTACACATTGCGTCATTCAATCAACGAGAGCGCGCTGCCGGTGCGCCGCATGGAAGCCTTCCTCCCCGGCGAAGGCATGGGCGGCGCTGCCAATCACTGGAACGGACAGACCTGGCGCTGGGCCGAGTACGACCCGGCCCTGCGCACCCGGCTCGAATCGCGCTACGGCAAGGCGGCGATCCCGCGCGAGATGACGGTGCAGGACTGGGGCGTCAGCTACGCGGAGATGGAGCCGTACCACGATCTGTTCGAGCAGCTCTTCGGCATCGCGGGGCAGGCCGGCAATGTCGGCGGGCGGCTGATCGAAGGCGGCAACCCCTTCGAGGCCCCCCGAAAACGCGACTTTCCGCAACCCCCGCTCGAGATTCTCGAGTCGGGCCGCATCTTCAAGACGGCCGCGCAAAGCCTTGGCTACAAACCGTTCCCGTTGCCCGCGGCCAACTCGCCGCGCGCCTACACCAACCCCGATGGCGCAAGTCTCGCGCCGTGCCAGTACTGCGGTCATTGCGAGCGCTTCATCTGCGAGGCCAATGCAAAGGCCAGCCCGGCAGTGCTGCTGTATCCGCTGCTGCAGAGGCAACGCAATTTCGAGATCCGTCTTCACTCGCAGGTGACCGGCCTCGTCTACGACAAGCACGCCCGGCGCGTGACCGCCGTGCAGTTCATCGACCTGCAGACCGCGCAAACGTATGAGCAGCCGGCCGATGTTGTCGTGCTGTCCGGCTTCACCATGACCAACACCAAGCTTC
Organism: Variovorax sp. RA8; assembly: GCF_901827175.1. NCBI lineage: Bacteria > Pseudomonadati > Pseudomonadota > Betaproteobacteria > Burkholderiales > Comamonadaceae > Variovorax > Variovorax sp. RA8. Next base: position 4,409,377 of record NZ_LR594662.1, read on the forward strand.
TGCTCACGAGCGGCATCGGGCGCCCCTATGACCCGAAGACGGGCAAGGGTGTGGTCGGCAAGAACTTCTGCTACCAGGTGATGTCGTCGGTACCGGTGTTCTTCAAGGACCGCTTCATCAATCCGTTCATGGCGTCGGGCGCCTCGCAGATGGTGGTGGACGAGTTCAACGGCGACAACTTCGACCACGCAGGGCTCGGCTTCTTCGGCGGCGGCTACATCTACTCGAACGTGACGAACGGCCGCCCTATCAATTCCCGGCTCCACCCGGCCGGAACGCCCCGCTGGGGATCGGCGTGGAAGCAAGCCAACGCCGACTGGTATGCGCACGCCTTCAACGTCGCGGTGCACGGCAGCAACTACCCGCACAGCCAGAACTACCTCGACCTCGATCCGACGTACCGCGACGCCTACGGTTTGCCACTGCTGCGCATGACCTTCAACTTTCACGAGAACGACCACCGGATGAGCGAGTACGTCACGAACAAAGCCGCCGGGATTGCGCGCGCCATGGGTGCCACCGCAGTCGGTGCACCGCAACCACGGCAAGGCGACTTTGATACGCGCCAATACCAGACAACGCACACCACGGGTGGAACGATCATGGGCGCCGACCCCACAACGAGCGTGGTGTCGCCGCGGCTTCAGCACTGGGATGCGCAGAACCTCTTCGTGGTTGGCGCCTCTGTCTACACACACAACGCGGGATACAACCCCACGGGTCCCCTCGCGGCATTGGCGCTGCGCCTGGGCGATGACCTGGTGCGCTATGCAAAGCAGCCGCGCATGCTTTGAGGAGACTGGAATGCGAACACTCCTGCTCACCGCCTGCGCCGCAGCTTTCATGAACCTGGCGCATGGCCAAGCGGCCGTGCAGCCGCCCAAGACATGGACGACATGTGCGGCATGCCATACAGCGCAAGGCGCTGCCGCCATCGGGCCGCCACTGGCCGGCGTGGTGGGCCGAAAGGCCGGCTCGTCGCCGGGGTTCGGCTACAGCCGAGCCATGAAGAACGCACAGATCACCTGGGACGACAAATCCTTGGCGGCCTTTCTCAGCGATCCGCAGCAAGCCGTGCCGGGCAACCGGATGCCTTTTGCGGGCGTCCCCGATGCCGGCGAGGTCGCGGAACTCGTCAGGTATTTGAAGACGCTGCGATAGCGGACGACTGCCCGGCGGCCGATGCCTTGCACGCCGGGCACACCTTCGGTCGGCTGCCACAGCGCCTCGATCGGCGAGATGGCGCGGGCCTGCGCGGTGCCAGAGCCGAATCCAAGCGGCCGCTACGGGCCGCATGACCCTATGGCCCATGGGCAGCAGGGCCTAGCCCGATGCCGTGCAGCCTCCGGCTACGATCAAACGGATACTTGAGTCTCTGCCCATGGAAACCGTCGACCCAATCCGCCTTCCCAGTCAACCGCCTTGCGACGCGCACGCCAAGCCGGCGACGACGTGAGGCCGCCCGTACCCCATCATTCAAATGAAGCCCGAGGAGTCACCTGACCTGGCGTCGGCAGAAGTCCGGTGGTACTTCGGCGTTTTCGTTCTCTGGGAAGCACAGCGCCGACTTGAGCGCGCCGGCGAGGCCGTGCGGCTGGGGCCGCGCTCTTTCGATCTGCTGTTGCAATTGATCAAGCGCGCCGGCGAGTTCGTGAGCAAGGACATCCTGCTCGCAGCGGTCTGGGCGGGCGTGGTGGTCGAAGAAGCCAGCGTGCGTGTCCACATTTCCACGCTCCGCAAGACGCTCGGGGAACCGGGCGAGAGCGACGAATGCAAGGAGTGGATCTCCAACTTTCCGCTGCGCGGCTACCGCTTCAATGGGCGTGTCCGGCGCGAGACGACCGGCATCTGGACCAAGCCCGTGGCGTCACTGCCCGATCCTGGTTTCACGCCGCTGCCGGTTCGGCTGACCGAGCTTGTCGGTCGCGAAGCCGATGTGGCGGGCGTTCTCGAATCGCTCGAAACCCACCGGCTGGTCACGATTGCAGGCACGGGCGGCATCGGCAAGACCCGGCTCGCGATCCACGTGGCGCAGAACCATCAGAAGCGACACGGCACGGAGATCGCCTTCACCGATCTGTCGTCGCTGATTTCCCAGGATCACGTGCTCGGCACGTTGGCACGCGCTGTGGGGGTGCCCGCCGACCTGCCGAACATCGTCGGAGCCATCACTCAGCGGCTGGCGGGGCGCGCCGTGCTGCTGTTGATTGACAACTGCGAGCACGTGGTGGATTCCCTGGCGCCGCCGGTCGACGGCCTGCTTTCCGTGCTCCCCGGCTTGCGCATCCTCGCGACCAGCCGTGAGGCGCTTCGCGTGGCGGGCGAGTATGTCTTCCGATTGCCCGCGCTTGCGATTCCGCACGTCGAGCAGATCTCGCTTACGCAGGCGCTGCACTGGCCATCCGTCGAATTGCTTGTGGAACGGGCCAAGGCTGCGGGTGCGGGTGCGTTCGACGAGTCGCATGGCCCTCTGCTGGCCCAGATCACCAGGCAGGTCGACGGCATTCCCTTGGCGATCGAACTGGTGGCCGCGCGCCTGGGCGTCCAACCGGTTGCCGATCTGGCGCGCAGGCTGGACGACCACATGCGCCTCTATGCCTACAGCCGCGCCGCGCTCGCACGGCACCGAACGCTCGCCGCGGCGCTGGACTGGAGCATCGCGTTGCTGAGCGATACGGAACTGCGGCTCTTTCGCTGGTTGTCGGTGTTCCGCGGCCGGTTCGATGTCGAATCCGCGCTCGGCGTGAGTGCCGGCGGCATGGACACCGAGGTGGCATTCGACGCTCTGATCTCGCTGGTCAACAAGTCGCTGGTCTTCTTCGACAGCAGCGACGCTGTTGCGCCCTACCGGCTGCTGGACACGACGCGAAGCTATGCCGCCGCGCTTCTCGCGCAGAGCGACGAACGACCCGCATTGCTGCGGCGCCATGCGATGCTCATGCGCGATCTCATGAAGGCCGCGGCGGCGGAACTCTCGGACCTGACCGAGCAGGCCTGGGCTGATCGATACGCGCACCGCCTGGACGACGTGCGCTTTGCACTCGAAGTCTGCCTCACGCAGCAACCCGACGCGAAGATGGCCGCCTCGCTGGTCACGGCTTCCGCACCCTTGTGGTTTCACCTGGCCCAGGTCGTGGAATACCGCGACCGCGTCTCCGCAGCGCTAGCGCTGGTCGATCGGCAACCCACGCGCGACACGGAAACGGCGACCTGGCTGAACACGGCACTGGTCAGCGCCCTGCTCCACACCGGCAGGTCCTCGCCCGAGCTTGGGGCCGCCGCGGACCAGGCCCTGGCCGGCGCGCTTGCCGTCAAGATCCCCGTGCTGGAACTGCAAGCGCGCTGGGGCCGGTGCACGCACGACATGTTCCGCGGCGAGTATTCGGCGGCCTTGGATCAGGCGCACACGCTGATGGCGGCCGCACAATCCTGGTCTGATCCCGCCGCGCTCAATCTCGCTCACCGCGTGATGGCGATGGCCAACCACTTTTGCGGCCACTTCGGTGTGGCAAGAATGCACAGCGAAGCCTCCGTGCGCGTGGGCGGCGGCCTGGGCCATGCCCGGGCCAACATGGTGGGAGTGAACGCCATCGTTGCGGCAAAAGCCATGCTGAGCCGAACGCTGTGGGTGCAGGGGGAAACGGCCAGGGCCCTCGAAGAGGCCAGCGACGCGGTGGACCGCGCGCAAGCGGCCGGAAAGTCCGTCTCTTTGTGCTCCGCGCTGTATGGTGCCTGCCCGGTCGCCCTGTGGGCCGGCGAACTCGAGCTTGCCGCCCAATGGATTCACTTGATGACGGACGAAGCACAGCGTAAGGGCCTGGTGGGCTGGCTGCGCTATGCCGAGTGGTTCTCACAGGGGCTGCAGTTGGGCATCGCGCCGGACCGGGACCTTTACGTACGCGAGGTGGCCGACCAGCTCGCGACCTATGACGCCCCTCACCGGGAAATGCTCGCGACCTTCTGCGTCGACTGGGTCGACGACGAGATGATCGAGCGCGTCTCGCGCGGAGACAGTCCCTGGGTCGCCGCCGAGGTCTGGCGCGCCGCCGGATGGCGCGCGGCGCAAAGCGCTGCACTTGACGAGGCCGAGGTCTTCTACCTCCGGGCCATCGAAACCGCCAAGCGACAGGGTGCCGTCGCCTGGGAACAGCGCGCCACATTGGCACGTACCTGCCCGCCAGGCGCCCGGCCGGTTCAACGCTGACCCGTTCTGGCGCGAAACTCTTCCAGCGTCTGCGCTGCACGCAGTTCCCAGGCGAATGCGCCTTGCGAGCGTGCGAGGGCATGGGCCTGCAAATAAAGTGCCTGGGCTTGCGCGGCATCGCCCAGCAGTTCCTTGCGCCGCCCGGCGGCACGGTAGACCTCGGGAGCGCTCCACTGGCCTTCGCCCTGCATCGCGCGAGCCACCAGGTGATCGTCCACCCACCGGTCGCAGAACGTGACCATCATTTCCCTGCGGGGCTCATCCATGACCAAAACCTTTGCCGCGACGGCATCGATGTGCGCGCTGGCGTCGTCGACCTCACCGAGCTTCATGGCGTCGTCGTAGCAAAGGGCCCAGTCATGCCAGTAGGCAAAGCCCTTGGAACGGGTCTGCTGCAACATCGTGTCGACCCAGGCGCGCGCTGCCGGTTGTTCGCCGGCCCATATGGCCATCGGACAGATCCAGAAGAGCGCAACGCACAGCGACAGTGCGTGCCCTAGTGCCTCCGCCTCCTGCATGCACCGGACGGCAGTGGTCATGGCGAGACGGCTCTCGCCCTGGATCCACAGGGTCCTGGCAAGAATGGCCACGGCGGTGGTGCGTGCGTCGGGCTGGAACGCGTTGACATGGTTGCGCCGGATCGCCTCGTCCACATCCGCCGCCGCTTCGGCGTGCATCCTGGCCTGGGCGAACACGCCGCAGAAGTGACTGGCGAGCGCCAGCATCCGGTGCGACAGGTTGCGCGTCACGGCGTTGGTCGAGTGGCTCGCGAATTCGCTCAGGATCTCGGCATGCCGCAACGCTGGTGGGTACGCGCCGCGCGTGACGTTCAGTGCGCAAAGGCCCCACCGAGCCTGGAATTCGAGCGTCTTCATCTTGAATTCCAGTGCGCAATCCAGCGCCCGCTCGCACGCCTGTGTCATCTCCGGCACCGTGCCGCCGGTATGCCACAGCGCGTTGTAGAGCGCGATCTCCAGCCGCCCGGCCGTCAGGCGGTCGGGTACCTTCAGCGAATCGACGTGGTCCAACGCCGCCCGTACACGATCCCGGTATTCGCTGACCTCGGACAGGCGAAACCACAGCGGCGCCGATGCGACAGTGAGCGCACCCGCGATCGTCATGTCGTCGTGGTGGCCGATACAAGCGTCCAGCGCCGCGCGAACGTCGTCCAGGGAGCCGCGGTAGCGCTGCGTCCAGGCATCTGCGTCCAGCGACGCGAGCTCCGCGGTGGCAATGCCCATGAGGTCCAGCATGAAAAGGGCATGGCTTTTCGACACCGCGTCTTTCTCGCCCGCCCGCACCAGCAGCGCGTGCGCATAGCTGCGGGTGGTATCGAGCAGGCGGTAGGGCGAGTCCGCGGCCTGATCGGTGTCGTAGACGACGAGCGACTTGCTGGCCAAGCTCAGCAACGCATCGGACGCCACGTCTGGGTCCAGCGCACTTGCTGCCACGCTCAGCGCCGCCGCGGCGCCGAAGTAAGCGCGGAACACCGACAACCTGCGGAACAGAAGCAGCTCGGCATCGCCCAGCAGGCCGATGCTCCAGTCCAGCGTCGCAGCCAGTGTGCGTTGTCTTGCCAGCGCAGCCCGCCTGGCCGTCGAATGCAGGCGCATGTGATCGTCGAGTCTGAATGCCAGCTCGCTCACGGGTTGTGCACCCAGGCGGGCCGCGACCAACTCAATCGCCAGCGGGATGCCGTCCACCTGCTGGCAGATCCTGGTCAGCGGACCGCTGCTTGCGTCATCGAATCCGCGGGCCCCCGCGGCCTCGGCCCTCTCGACGAGCAACTGAACCGCCGGCGAGCGCAACGCATGCTCCAGGGAATCGGGCTGGGACTGCTGGACCGCCAGGGGCATCAAGCGAAAGACATGTTCGCCCCCCACGCGAAGCACCTCGCGGCTGGTGGCAAGGACCCGCAACCCGGGCAACGCGGCCAGGAATCTACCCAGGAGCGGCGACAGCCTCTCGATGACATGTTCGCAGTTGTCCACGAGCAGCAACATCGCCCGGTCTTCGAGGCGTTGGACCATGGCTTCTTCGATGTCCGACACACCGCCTCGCACGCCGATGGCGCGCGCCATGGTCGTCAGCACGTGGTCCTGTGAGGTCAGCGGCGCGAGATCGACGAAACAGACCTGAGCGTGCGGCGGCCTTTCCGGATAGCGCGCGGCCACGCAGACGGCAACGCTGGTCTTGCCCACGCCGCCGGGTCCGGCGACCGTGACCAGCCTGCTCGCCGCGAGCATGCCGAGCAGGCGCTCGATCTCTGCCTCGCGCCCCACGAGCCTGGAGAAGCGAGCGGGCAACCCGGCCGGCGCATCCCCCAGCGACGCATGGGCTACTTGCGTCACGGCAGCGGACGGCACGAACTCGCAGTGCACCCGCCCCAGGAAGCGATAACCGCGCAATGGGATGTTGGCGATCCATTCCAGGCACCCGTCCTGAGCACCGGGCCGACCCAAGGCCTTGCGCAGGATCGACATATGGACTCGAACGCTCGCCTCCTCGACCACCGTGTCAGGCCAGACCGCCGCGAGCAGCTCGTCCTTGCTGATTACTTCGCCAGCGCGACCCACGAGTGCGACCAGCAGGCCGAGGGCACGCGACCCGAGCCGCACCGGCTGCCCTTCGCGCTCGAGCCTTGGCTCGGCTTCCGACAGTGCGAAGGCACCGAAGCGCCACCGGCGACTCTCAGACACGGACCAGCCCGCGCTGCGTCGCCTTCACGGCCACCTGCACCCTCGAGCCGACATGCAGCTTCTCGCAGATCCTGGAGACGTGTGCCTTGACGGTGGTGGCGGAGATGTCCAGCTTACGGGCGATGCGCTTGTTGCAATCGCCGTTCACGGCCGGATCCGCGTCCTGGCGCACATAGCCGTGCGCCCCACTGGCGATCGCCTGCATGACCTGCCCTTCCTTGTCCCGCCGCGTCACGACGATGACGCGCGGCGCACGCAAGCCGCCGGCCACGCCCGACGGGTCCGATGCCGATGCCGAGGCCGATGCCGAAGCAAGCAGGCTCAGTGCGCAGGCGTGGTCGGCCACGACCACGTCCACGACGCCCTCGTCGGGCCTGCTCCCCGACTGCACATGCAACCCCGGTTCCTGGTCGATGAGCGCGACGAGACCGGCCATGACGAGCGGATCGCCATGGCACACACGCACAGACAGATCGATGGAGCCGATCATGGCGATGCCTCCAGCAGCAGTCCCCGGCGAAAGGCTTCGCCGATCGCGGCAATCCGTGTCGGCTTCTGGAGCTTGCGCAGGATCGCCTTCACATGGGTCTTGACGGTGCCTTCGCCGATGCTCAGGCGCCGGCCGATGTCCTTGTTGGCCAGGCCCTGCGCCATAAGCTGGAGCACTTCGAATTCACCGGCGGTCGGCGCGGCGGACGAGAAGTTGTCCAGCAACTGGTCGGCCACCGGGCAGGACAGGTACCTGCGTCCCCCTGCAACGCAGCGCACCGCGTCCGAGAGTTCCTCGACCGAGCAATCATGCAGAAGGTAGCCGCGCACGCCAGCGTCCACGGCGCGGCGAATCTGCCATCCGGTGCTCTGGTCCGTGACCACGAGGAAAGACCTCGGCCCGGAGCCGCCCGGGCCGGGCGGGACATTCGTTGCCCTGTGAACGCCGGTTGCGTAGTCCGTGACGAGCACGTCGACGGCGTCGTCGCCGCCATCGACGTCGGGGAGGCCTGATTGAACGACGAAGTCGGCACGGGAGCGCAGCAGCGATGCGATGCCGGCGGCCACGTAAGGGTCGCGGTGCGCGACTGCCACATGGATCGGCCTGGCCTGGGTCGGCGCGGTCATGGGCTTCAAGTCCTTCTGGAAGTCATGGGTGGAAGTTTGTGCAGTTGGCAGTCGCGTCGCCAGTTAAACCGTGTCAAGCCTTGTTAAGGGTCCGGATGCGCCAGGGACTGCACGACGGCGTCCCGGGTGACCGGGGCCTGCGGATGCAGCGCGCCCCGGCAGCGCCCGAGCGCGCCGCAGAGCAAGGCGACGGCACTCCCGGCCGTTGGCTGCTGCGACTCGGAGGCGGCGATCACCGCACCTGCGCCGACCGCGACCGTCACGATCGCGGCGCTGGCAACGTTCTTGAGCCACTCCAACCAGACGCGACGAGGAGGCAGCGAGACCTTCATGGGCACACAAGCGCCAGGACACGAGCGACGCGCAGCCTCAGGGCTGTGCCGTAGAGACCGCGTCTGCGGCTTCGGCGATCAGCCGGGTCACAAGCTTCGGCCGCGAGATCATGACCACGTGGGAAGCGCCCTTGACCACGACCGTCTTCATCGACTTCGCACGCTCGGCCATGAAGGCCTGCGCGGCAGCCGGAATGTTCTTGTCTCGGTCGCCGTAGATGAACCAGGAGGGCACGTTCTTCCACGCGGCAGCAGGCGACGCTTCGCCCAGGGCGCCCTCTGTGATGGGACGTTGCGACACGGCCATCAACCGGGCAAGCGCCGGTGACACGTCTTCGGCGAATTGCTTGCTGAACTTGTCCTGCTGGATGTAGAGGTCCTTGGCGCCGTCCGGCAGGAGCACCGGCGCAGCCAGCGCCGAGCCGAGCGTGCTGCCGGGAAACTTGCCCGACAACTCGGCCGCCGATTCGCCCACCTCGGGGGCGAATGCAGCCACGAAGACCAGGGCCTGGACATTGGGCTTTCCCATCGCCGCGGCGGAAATCACCAATCCGCCATACGAATGTCCGACCAGCACGACCGGCCCGGGGATCGACCCCACGAGGGCTGCCACGTAGTCCGCGTCGGACTTCACGCCGCGAAGCGGATTGGCGACCGCGACAACGGAAAAGCTGCGCGCACGAAGGTCGCGTGCCACGTCGTTCCAGCTGGCCGATTCGGCGAAGGCGCCGTGGACCAGCACGACAGTGGGCTTTGCCGGGGCGCCCGATGTGGCCGCGCTTGCAGGTGCCGACAGGTGCAGCGTCAGGATGCCGATGGCTGTAAACGCGCTTGCGAGCTTGGAAAAATTCTTCATGCTGATGTCCTTTGATGAATGGATGGCCTGACTTGAAAAAATGCTCACCCCTTGCGGGATGCATCGCGAGCGACAGGTCCAGGCGTTGGCCTTCGTTCGTTCTGAAAATCGGGCGGCAGTAGTGGGCGGCGGCTCAACACGCGCCGGAAAAGTGGCTTCTGTGCGCATGGGCGCTGGCGCACGCCGGCACCAGGCTGGCATGGCGGGCGGCGCCTGCGGAGCAGATGTCATGTACAGGCGGTGTCGCACGGATGGCCACGGTCGCAAATCGCAGTTCCGCGTGCGCCGCCTCACCGGCGGCGACCGCGCAGGCGGCCACGATGGCCAGCAGCGAGATGCTCATGTATCCCGCGCTCCAGACCCGGTCGATCGCGCCTCGCGGCGCGGCGTCGGCGGCCGCCTGCAGGGCCTGCGCTCGCGCCCTGAGCGTGCGGCGTGTCGCGCCCGATGGCGCGAAGGAATGAATGTGCTGCGTCATGGTGACTCCTCAAGGGCGTGCTGGCCCTGGCCTCAGGACGGCTGGGCTCCGGTTCGCGAACATCGCGGCACGGCTCGAATGCTAGGTTTCGCATCTCGGTTGCGGTAGGCATGCCGCAGGTACTGCCGTGTTGCATGCCCGGCATCAATGTGCGGCGCACCGTCAGGCGCGTCGATGAAGAGGAAGCCACACGTTGAACTCGGCGCCGCGTCCGGGTCCCGCAGAGGTTGCCTTCACGAACCCGCCGTGAACGACCGCAAGACCGTGGACCAGCGCCAGGCCGATGCCCAGCCCACCGCGCGAGGCGCCGTCCCCGGTGCCGGCCTGGCTGAAGAGACCGAAGACATGCGGCAGGAACTCGCGCGCGATGCCGCAGCCGCTGTCCGCCACCGCGAGACGGGCGAAGCCATCCTCGGAAGAAAGGCGTACCTCAACCTCCGCGCCGACGGGCGAGAACTTGGCGTTGTCCAGCAGGTTACCCACGACCTGCTCCAGCCGCACCGGGTCGGCATGGCAGATCAACGGATCGGCCGTCTGCATCTGTGCGCGCAAGCGCCCCGATGACCAGCGCGCACCAAAGGCGGCGACAAGGTCCAGCGCGAGTGCGCCGAAGTCGACCTCCGCGCGGCGCAGCGCCAGCTTGCCCGTTCGCAGGCGCGAGAAATCGAGCAAATCGTCGATGAGCCGCGTCTGGCTTTCGATGGCGCGCTGCATCGCCTGGGCGATGCGCTGCAGTTGCGAGGGCCGACGGCGGTGATTGCTGCCCAGGCAAAGCGCACATCGCGATCCCTGTCACAAACCCCCGGGCCTGGCCGTCTTGCATATCGAAGGGGCTCGTCCCTGCCGGCAGCCAGTTCCTCCCGCATCGTGGGCCCGAACGGCTGCGGCCTTCATCTTCTTGGCTGGATCATCGAATGAAGAAATCTGCGCTCGAGGCATTTCCCATCTCGGGCTGGCGGGTCGCCGCCGTCCCACGCCGCGCGGGCCTGTCCGCAGCGCAGGCATTGCGAGGGCTCGCGAGTGGGTGACATGTACGACATCACGGCGCGCTCCACGCCAGGGGAGGCGCATGCCGGCGAGGCGCTGGGATCGGGCGAGATCCGCTGGCGCTTTGGCGCATTCATCCTCTGGGAGGCCCAGCGCCGGCTCGAAAGGCTCGGGCAGAGCGTTCGCCTGGGCTCCCGCTCGTTCGAGCTGCTGCTGCAATTGCTCAGGTGCGTGGGCGAGGTCGTGGGCAAGGAAGAGCTGCTCGCCACCGTCTGGGCCGGGGTGGTGGTCGAGGAGTCCAGTGTGCGGGTCCACATCTCCGCGCTTCGCAAGGCTTTGGGCGAGCCGCAAGACGGGGACAACTGCAAGGAATGGATTTCCAACATTCCCCTGCGCGGCTACCGGTTCAACGGCACGGTTTTTCGCGAACAGGTCGGCATGCCGACCGAGGATCGACCGCGCGCGGCGGCCCTGCCCGCGTTGTCTTTCGCGAAGCTGCCGGAGCGCCTCACCCGGCTGGTGGGCCGCGACGCCGACATGGAGCGCGTGCTGGCGGCACTCGCAACGCGCCGGCTGGTCACCCTCGTCGGCACCGGCGGCATCGGGAAGACCCGTGTCGCCATCCATGCGACCGAATGCCACGCGGAGCGCACGGCCATGCAGCTGGCATTCATCGACCTTTCGTCGCTGGTCTCGCAGGCCCATCTGGCGAGTACGGTGGCCCGCGCGCTCGGCGCACCGCCGGACACCCCCGACACGACCCGGGCCATCCTGCAGCGCCTGGAAGACCGCGACGTGCTCCTGCTCATCGACAACTGCGAGCACATGCTCGACGCGCTGGCGCTTCTTGTCACCGAACTGCTCGGCGCCCTGCCCGGCTTGCGCATCCTCGCAACCAGCCGGGAGGCCATTCGCATCGAGGGAGAACACGTCGAGCGGCTGTCGCCGCTCGCGGTGCCCGGCGCACAGTGTGTCGACCTGGTCGAAGCCATGGCGTCGCCGGCGGTCGAACTGCTGGTCGAGCGTGCGAAGGCCGTGGGTGCCCGCGCGTTCGAGGATTCCGACGGACGGTTGCTCGCCGCAGTCGCCCGCCAGGTCGATGGCATCCCGCTGGCCATCGAACTGGTGGCGGCACGCCTGGGCGTCCAGCCGATCGGCGACCTTGCCTTCCGGTTGAATGACCACATGCGGTTGTACTCCGCGGGCAGTCGGGCCGTTCTGCACCGGCACAGCACGCTCGCGGCCGCGCTGGATTGGAGCATCGCACTGCTCGACGACGCGGAACTGCGGCTCTTTCGGCGGCTCTCGGTCTTCCGGGGGCGCTTCGATGTCGAGTCGGCGCTGAGCGTCACCCGGGCTGACATGGATTCCGAAGTGGCGTTCGATGCACTGATCTCTCTGGCAAACAAATCGCTGGTGTCGTTCGACAACAGCGACGGCATCGCGCCCTACCGGCTGCTCGACACGACGCGCAGCTACGCCGCCGCACTGCTCGCGCAGACCGATGAAGGCCCGGCGTTGCGGCGGCGCCATGCGCTCTTCATGCGCGAGCTGATGAGCGCCGCGACGTCGGATTCGGGTGAACTCACCGTGCAGGCCTGGAACGCGCGTTACGCGCACCGGCTGGACGACGTGCGCAGTGCGCTGGACGCCTGTCTGGCGCAGCAGGACGACTGGGAAACCGGCGCCGCGCTCACCATCGCTTCGGCGCCCTTGTGGTTTCACGTCTCGCAGGTCGAGGAGTACTGCGACCGGGTCATCGCCGCGCTCGCATGCCTCGCGCAACCGCCGGATGCGGGCACAGAGACAGAGGCATGGCTGCAAATCGCCTTGGGCAATGCGCTGTGGCACACCCGCGGACCGGTCCCCGAAATGAGCGCAGCCTACGATCGGGCGCTTGCCCTGGCCATGTCGGTCCGATCGGTCGTGCTGGAGCTCCAGGCCCGCTGGGGTATCTGCGTGCTGCATGCGATTCGCGGCGAATACGCGGCCGCGCTGCACCACTCGCAGGTGCTGTTCGAATTCGCGCAATCGACCCCCGATCCCGCCGCACTCAACCTGGCACATCGCATGACCGCGCTGGCGAGTCACTTCTGCGGCAACTTTTCTGCGGCCAGTGCCGGCGCCGAGGCGGCGATCGTTGTGGGCGGCACCGTGCGCCAGACACCCGTCAATCTGTTCCAGGTCGATGCCGCCGTCGCATCGAACGCCTTTCTGGCTCGCACGCTCTGGCTCCAGGGCGATGCGGCGAAGGCCATGGCCACCGCCACCCACGCGGTGGCTCTTGCCGAGGCCGGAGGCAATGCGCTGTCGCTGTGCTTCGCGCTGTTCGGCACATGCCCGGTCGCCCTGTGGTCGGGCGAGCTGGAACTGGCGCGCAAGTGGGTGCGCATGCTGCTGGACGAGGCCCAGCGCAGAGGTCTGGTGTACTGGCACCAGTGGGCGCATTGCTATGCACTGGGCCTGCAGGCGCTCACCGCGCACGACCCCCACCGGCATATACGCCAGGTCGCGCAGCAACTCGACGAGTTTGACGCGCCACGCAAGGAAATGCTCGTGACCTTCTGCGCTGACTGGATCGACGACGAGACCATCGCGCGCGCCGGCGCCGGGCACGGTCAATGGAGCGCAGCCGAGACCTGGCGCGCTGCGGGCCGGCGCTGCGAGCAGCGCGGCCTCGACGATGAAGCCGAGGTGTTCTACCTGCGTGCCATCGACACCGCCAGGCAGCAAGGCGCGCTGGGATGGGAATTTCGTGCGGCGATCAGCACCGCCCGGCTGTGGGATCGCCGAGGCAAGAGGAAGGATGCCCTCGAACTGCTGGACGAGAGCTGCGCGCGCGCGGTGCCGCAAGGCGAGCATCCCGGCCTTGCGCAAGCCCGCGCACTGCGCAGCGCACTTTCCCGGACCTGACAGACTTTGCGCCGCATCGGGCTCACGGGGACAGTGCCTGAAGGCCGGGCATAACAAACATTGACAGGGCTTAACTGGCCCCGTCACGGCTTTGCGCGCAGAGTGACCGCTTCGCTTTCATGGGGGGATCAGGACACCCGATCCCTCGAACCGAGAAGCCGACTCATGACAACTTCTGCCCTTCCTTCGCCCTCTTCCATCCCCCTCGCGCCACGCGCAGACCCGCTGGCCTCCAGCTTCGCCACCAGCTATGCCGGGGTGGTTGCCTTCATTGCCGTTGTCACGGAAGGCAGCTTTGCACGGGCCGCGGATCGACTGGGCATCGGCCGCTCCGCCGTGAGCCGCAGCGTCCAGAAGCTGGAAGACCAGCTGAACGTCCGGCTCTTCCTGCGCACCACGCGAAGCACCACGCTCACGCGCGAAGGCGACCTCTTCTACGCCAATTGCCACACCGGCGTCGACCGGATCGTCCAGGCGGTCGAAGAAATGCGGGACCTGCGGCAAGGCCCGCCCCGCGGGCACCTGCGCATCAACGCCGCAGTCGGGTTCGGCCGCCGGGTCGTCGCGCCGCTGCTGGGCGAGTTTCGCGCAACCTACCCCGAGGTCACCATCGACCTGTTGCTGAACGACAAGCCGACCGACTTCACCTCCGACCGGGTGGACATCGCGTTTCGCAACGGCCGCATGGAAGACGCCCAGATCATCGCCAAGCAGATCATCCCCATGCAGTTGCTGCTGTGCGCCTCACCCGCCTACCAGGCAGCCCACGGGCTGCCCGACAGCGTGGAAGCCCTGGCCGGGCACGAGTGCATCAACTTCCGCTTTTCATCCGGCCGGATCTTCGAGTGGGAGTTCAAGGTCGGGGGGCAGCCACGCAAGCTCGTGCCCCAGGCCAAGCTCACCTACAACGATGCGGACCTGGTGCTGCAGGCCGTGCTCGACGGCCACGGCATCGCCCAGCTGCCAGGCTACCTGGCGTGCGAGGCGCTCAGGACCGGTGCGCTTGTCCCGTGCCTGACCCAGTATGCGCCCGACGACAGCGGCCATTACATCTGCTATCTGAGCCGCCAGCACCTGCCTTCGCGCATGCGCGTGTTCATCGACTTCATGACCTCGAAGATTCGGGCCGCCGACCTGGATTGCCTCACCGACCTCAGCCCGAAGCTGCAGGCCGAGGCCGGGATTGGTGCCGACGCGACAACAGCGTGAGTCCCTGCGCAGGCCTACTCCCTCGCCTTCGGCGAACCTAGCATTTCAATCGTTCCACGGCCTCCTTCCCAGCGCTCGCGCACCGTGGTCCGACGTTTCAATTTCAACCGCAGGAAACCATGAAGACCACACAGAATCCTTCGCGCCGACACCTGATTGCGACCGGCGCTGCCGTCGCCACCGGCACCCTCGCCTTCGGCATGCAAGAAGCAGCCGGCGCAGCAACCCGCACCCGGCCCCTCCAGCCTTCGAGCCCTTCGAGGACTAGCAACACCATCACCACCCCCGACGGCACGCAGATCTACTACAAGGACTGGGGCGAAGGTCCCGTCGTCACCTTTTCTCACGGATGGCCGCTCAACGCCGATGCATGGGACGGACAGATGCTCTTCCTGGCGCGCAACGGCTTCCGCGTCATCGCGCACGACCGGCGTGGGCATGGCCGCTCGAGCCAGTCCTCGTCGGGCAATGACATGAACGGCTACGCCGACGACCTCGCGGTTCTCTTCGAGGCACTCGACCTGAAGAAGGCCACGATGGTCGGCCATTCCACGGGCGGCGGCGAGGTGGCGCGCTACATCGGACGCCACGGCAGCAAGCGGGTGGCCAAGGCGGTGCTCATCGGCGCTGTTCCGCCTGTCATGTTGAAGTCCGCGGCAAACCCCGAAGGCCTGCCGATGGAGGTGTTCGACGGCCTTCGCGCCGGGGTCGCCGGCGATCGCTCGCAGTTCTACAAGGAGTTCGCTCTCCCGTTCTTCGGCGCCAACCGCCCAGGCGCGAAGGTGTCGCAGGGCATCCTGGACCAGTTCTGGCTCTGGAGCATGCAATGCGGCCAGAAGAACTCCTACGAGTGCATCAAGGCCTTCTCCGAAACCGACTTCACCGAAGACCTGAAAAAGATCGATGTGCCCACGCTGATCATGCACGGCGAGGACGACCAGATCGTGCCCATCCACGACTCGGCAAAGAAGTCCGCTCAGCTCGTCAAAGGCGCCAAGGCGATCTACTACCCCGACGCTCCGCACGGGCTCACCGCCACGATGCAAGACAAGATCAATGCAGACCTGCTTGCCTTCCTCAAGAGCTGAACCACGCACACGACCGACCGACCTCGAACCTGCACCATGCTGAATCTTTTGCTGCAAACCACGATCGAAGGAGACCCAGACGACTGGAACATTTCGCGATTCAGTCGCCTGGGTTCGTTTCTCTCGCAGCTTCAGGACGACAACGGTCGGCCCGCCTTCCAGGTGACTGCGCGCGACCGTTCGTCGCGCACTGCTCCCGACCCCGTGCTGTCGACGCTGGATGAATCGGACTTCGACCAGCTCTGGCTCTTTGCCGTCGATACAGGCGACGGCCTCACACCGGAAGACTGCGCGAGCATCAGCCGATTCCGCCGTCGCGGCGGTGGCCTCATGGTCACGCGTGACCACATGGACCTGGGCAGTTCGATCTGCAACCTCAGTGGCGTCGGCGCCGCACACCACTTCCACAGCCGCAACTGCGAGCCCGATACGAACCGCCAGTGCGTCGACAACCCGTTCTCGGGCGCCATCTCGTGGCCCAACTACCACTCGGGCGCAAACGGCGACTACCAGCGCATCCGGTCGGTCGGCAGCATTCACCCGGTGATGCGCGACAGGCGCTCGGCCACGGGCGTGATCCAGTACCTTCCCGCGCATCCGCATGAAGGCACGGTCGGTGTACCGCCCGGTGATTCGAGCTGCCGCGTCGTCATGGAAGGGCAGAGCTCGCTGTCCGGCAGGCGCTTCAACATCGCGGTCGCGTTCGAGCACTCCGAGCACGGTGGTCGGGCCATCGCGCAGTCGACCTTTCATCACTTCGCTGACTTCAACTGGGACCCTTCGGCCGGTTGTCCTTCCTTCGTGGCGGAACCGGCCGGCGATGGAATCATCCGCTTCTCCGAAGCGCTTCGCTCGACGAAGCAATACGTGCGCAACGTCGCCTTCTGGCTCAGCGCCGACCAGCCCGCCTGAGGAGAAAACCATGCACGCGCCCTTTCGGATCGCCACCACGGGGGGCAGCTTCACCGCGTACGTCGCCCGTCCGCAGAAACTTCCCGCGCCGGCCATCGTCGTCATCCACGAAGTCTTTGGCGTGAACGCCGACATGCGCCAGACCTGTGATGACCTCGCGGCGCAAGGTTACGTGGCGGTCTGCCCCGACCTGTTCTGGCGGATCGCGCCGGGCCTTGACCTCTCCGATCGCACGGAAGCGGAGCTCGCGCAAGCCCAGGCCCTGTACAACGCCTTCGACCTCGATGCAGGTGTGAGCGACATCGCCGCCACCGTACAGGCCACCCGTGCGATGCCGGAGGTCACGGGCAAGATCGGCGTGGTCGGTTACTGCCTGGGCGGCCTGCTGGCCTTCCTCACGGCCGCGCGCGCGAGACCCGACGCAACGGTGGCGTTCTACCCCGGCAACGCGGACAAGCATGTCCGCGAAGCGGACCGGATCGCCAACCCACTGATCGTTCACCTCGCGCAGAAGGACGAGTACATCCCCGCCGATGCGCAGCGGCAGATCGCATCTGAGTTGAACCGACGGCCGCAGGTGCAGGTCTACAGCTATCCGGGATGTGGCCACGCCTTTGCACGGCACCGCGGCACCGCCTACAACGCCGAAGCGGCGGCCTTGGCCAACCGCAGGACCGCGGATTTCCTGGCCCTTCATCTGCAGCCGCACTGAAACGCCTGACGCACCCGTAGCAGCAACGGCTTTCTCCAGCGAAAATCGCCGCACGGCCTTTCGCGGGCCATCACTTGATGGAGTCATGCTGCGTCTCTACGACAGCCCGCCAAACTCCCCGAGGTCGCCCGGCTGCTGAAGAAGAACTACCCCAATGAAGTCGCCGACCTGGGCAACAACGCGGGCGTCAAGCTCGACGCGCTGCTCGAGAGCCTCTAATATGTCCATGGTGAGCGCCTGGCCGCGAACGCATTGGTGCCTTGCAGACAACGCCGTGCTCCCTCTCGCATACCTACCGCTGAGGGCCGGCCGTTCCTAGGATCGATGGGGTCCATCCCACCCTTCAAGGAGCTCCCCATGCGTCTGCGCACCATCGTCACCGCCCTCGCCTGCTGCCTCTGCACCTCCCTCAACGCCGTCGCGGCGGATGTAAAGTCCATCTCCCGCCTTGCCGCGGGCCCCGGCAACATCCTGTTCATCGCCGACTGGAAAGCCGCCCGCGTCCACGCGATCTCGCTAGCTGCGGCACATCAGCAGCCGGCAGGCACGGCGTTCAACATCCTTGACCTGGAGCGCCTGCTCTCCGCCCAGGTCGGCGGCGCCAAGGTTACGGTCGAGGACATGGTCGTGCGGCCTGGCACCGCACAGGTGTACGTGGCTGTGAGTTACGGCGCCGCGAAGACGCCGGCGCTCATCATGGTCACCAGCGACAAGAAGGCGCGCCGCGTCGACTTGAAGGCGGCGGCCTCTACGTCGGTCGCACTGCGCGACGCGCCCACCTCGGACTACAGCTTCTGGAAGGAAACGCCGGAGCGCAGCTTCACCGTCACCGACATGAAGTGGCGCGAAGGCGAACTCTTCGTTGCCGGCCTCTCCAACCAGGACTTCGCCTCAACGCTGCGCCGGGTGAAGTACCCCTTCGACGCGAAGCAGTCGATCACCTCGGTGGAGATCTATCACGCGGGCCACAACCTGATCGAGACGCGCGCGCCGATCCGCGCGATGAGCTTCGCGAGCTGGGGCGGCAAGCCCTACCTGGTGGCCGCCTACACCTGCACGCCGCTGGTGACGATCCCACTGGATGACCTGAAGGACGGCGCGCACATCCGCGGTAAGACCGTCGCCGAACTCGGTTATGGCAACACGCCGGCTGACATGATTGCCTACTCGCGCACCGAGCAAGGCAAGACCGAAGACTTCCTGCTGCTGGCGAACTTCAACCGCGTGTCGAACGTTATTCCCGTGTCGCAACTGGAGGCGACGGGTTCGCGTCCTGGCATCGAGAAGCAGGTGCCTTTCGGGCAGCTCGCGGGTGTCGAAGTCATGCAGGCCCCGCTGGCCGGCACGCTGCGGCTGGACAATCTCGACGAGAAATCGTTCGTCGTCGTGCGTCGCCGGCTCGAGAAGGACGCGCTGCAGCTCGTTTCCATCGGCAAGGAACTGAGCTTCCGGCTGACCGACCACGTCTCGGAGTACGCCTTCGCAGAGTACAGCTTCAAGCGCGACAACTTCCAGCTGCAGAACATCAAACCCCGGCAGGACATCCTGCTGAAGGACGAAGGCTTCCCGGACCTGATCAAGGCATCGGAGTAAGCCGTGCGTCTTCGCCGACTATGCGGTGCCGTGGCGCTCGCCGCGACGCTGGGCGCGTCGCACGCCGGACCAGCCGCGCCGTCCCCCGCAGCTGCGCAAATGGTGCGCGTCCAGCCGTCCGCTGGCCAGGTGCCGGCCAACCTGCTGCGCCTGTCCATCGAGTTCGCGACACGGATCGAAGGCCCGGTGCTGCCGAGGCTCGCACTACTGCGCCCCGACGGAAAGCCGCTCACGCAACCGTTTCTCGAGCAGGAACTCTGGTCGCCCAGCGGTCGAGTCCTGACCGTGCTGATGCATCCGGGCCGCGTCAAGACCGGCTTGAAAGCGCGTGACGTCCTGGGGCCGATCCTGGTCGACGGAGACGAGGTGACCTTGACGCTTGACGACCATCCCATCCATCACTGGCGCGTCGGCCCCCCGGACACGAGCGGTCCCGCGGTGTCGGCATGGCGCCTGTCGTCCGTGCACGCCGCATCGAAACAAGCGCTCGTCGTGACGCTGGACGACGCCATCGATGGCCGGGAAGCCGACTACATCGCGATCGCAGACCCACACGGCCGGCGCGTAAGTGGCCAAGCCCTGCTGAAAGACGGCGAGCGCACTTGGTCGTTCACGCCACACACCGCATGGCGCGCAGGCGAATACCGATTGATCGCCCGCGGCACCCTCGAAGACCCGGCCGGCAATCGCCTTGGCGGACGCTTCGAAACGCCCGCAGATGCGCCGGCGGCTGCACCCGCCGATGCAGCACTTGCATTCACCGTGGGCTCGACCTCGCGATTGGCCAGCGCGCGTCGCCCTTGAACCGCTGAGCCTCATGCATTCGACGACACCGCGAGACCCGCGCTGCTCGAAGCACCCGCGAATCAAATGTCCGACCCTACTTTCCACTTCAACCTCCGGCTACCGCAACTGCATCGCAAGCGACATAGCGCAGCAATGGTCCTTCTCGGCATCGTCGCCTGCATTTCGCAGGTGGCGCGCGCTGACACGCCTGCGCACCAACCCTCTTCCCTCTTCACTCAGTTCGGCTCGGCGCACGGTACCCGCACGCTGACCGCGGGGCTGACCTGGGACCTGCCCCATCGATGGCAACTGGGGCCGGGCGAGCTGAGCAGCTATCTGGAGGCCTCTTACGCTTACTGGCAGATCCAATCGTCAGACCGGGCCGGGCTGTCGCATTTGTCGCAGCTCGCGCTGGTTCCCGTGGTGCGCTACCGCCCTGCGGAAGGCTCCTCGCCGTGGTTCTTCGAAACCGGCGTGGGGTTGACCGCCACCTCGTCGCGCTACAGGACCCGACAGAAGAGCTTCTCGACCAGCTTCAACTTCAGCACACACCTGGCGGTCGGCCGCAGCTTCGGCGCGCAGCGCGAACACGAGATCGCGCTGCGCCTGGAGCATTTCTCGAACGCAGGCATCAAGCACCCCAACCCCGGTGAGAACTTCCTGCAGTTGCGCTACGCACGCAGGTTCTAGCGGCGCTGCGCAAGGTAGCGCGCCGGTGGCTGGCCCATGGCCTTCCTGAACATGGCGATGAAGGCACTCACCGAGTCGTAGCCCAGGTCGTGGGCGACCTGCTGCACCGAGAGGCCTGAGGTCAGCCATTGCAGCGCAACGATCAGGCGCAGGCGTTGGCTCCAGCGGCCGAAGGACATGCCCGTTTCGAGCTGCACCAGGCGGGTCAGCGTCCGCTCGCTCATGGCCAGGCGCGACGCCCACCGCGCTGCGGTGGTCCGGTCCGACGGGTCGCGCATCAACGCATCGAGGATCCGACGCAGGCGCGGCTCCTCCGACACCGGCAGGTACAGGGCTTCGGTCGGCATGCGCACCAACTCGTCCAGCAGCACGGCATGCAGCCGCTGCGCCCTCGGTTCGCACTGTGCGTCGCCGGCCATGGCGACCAGGCGAAGAATGAGTTCGCGCAGCAAGGGGCTGATGCCCAGCGCGCAGCAGGTCGGCGGCATGGCCGCGGCAGCGTGTTCCACGAACAGAAAACAGACATTCCCGCCCGGCGAGACACGCAGGCTGTGGGGCACGCCGCCGGGAATCCAGAAGCCACCGTGCAGCGGCGCCATCCACAGCGCGCCCGGCAACTCGCAGGTCACGGTGCCGCGCAGCACCATCGCCAACTGTCCCTGCCGATGCTGGTGCGTCGGCAGCTCTTCGGCCGGCGCATGGGCGCGAATGCGCACGGCGGCCACGCGGGCCTGCATCTTGTCGAACTCGAAAGACCAGGGACCTTGCTCTTGCGAATCCCCGGATTCATGTTGACCGGATTTGCGCATATTCAGTCGGACCACAGGCATTCGAATTTGCGCATCGTCACTAGATTCGACCGTGGCATCCCGCATTTCCTCGGACCTCCAACGTCCTGTTGCCCAGCCTTCTCAAACGAGACTTTCCCCACCATGTGGCCAAGCTCACCGCCTGCTACGCGCTGGCGATGATCGCCGCCGCAGGCATCGCATCGGCCGTGGCCGTGCCACTGGACCATGCACTGGGCGCCTGATGGCCC
This sequence comes from Variovorax sp. RA8, assembly GCF_901827175.1. Lineage (NCBI taxonomy): Bacteria > Pseudomonadati > Pseudomonadota > Betaproteobacteria > Burkholderiales > Comamonadaceae > Variovorax > Variovorax sp. RA8. The sequence goes on from NZ_LR594662.1 coordinate 4,430,991, forward strand.
GCCTCGCTGGGCATCGTCGCCGTGCTGCCCCTCCTCGCCGCGGTACTGTGGCTGCCGCAACTGCGTTTTCGCACGGTCTCGGCGCCGGGCCTTCCCACAGGCGCGCGGGGGGCATCGGTGTGGAAGGCCTCGCTGGCCTGGCAAGTGGCCGGGTATCTGGGTCTCACCTGCTTCATCTACTTCGCGGCGATTGCATGGCTGCCTTCGATCCTCCAGGAGGCCGGCTTCTCGCGCGCGCGCGCCGGCACGCTGCACGGATGGATGCAACTGGCGGGGGCCGTGCCCGCGCTGTTGTTGATGCCGCTGCTGCATTGCATGCCCGACCAACGCTGGCTCGCCTTCGCCTCGCCCGCGCTGAGTGCCTTTGGCTTGGCGGGCCTGCTGGTCCTGCCTGCACTGACGCCGCTGTGGATCTTCGCCTTCGGCATGGGCATGGGATCGGCACTGATCCTGAGCCTGGCCTTCGTCGGACTGCGCGCCGGCAGCCAGCAGATTGCCGCGTCGCTCTCGGGCATGTCGCAGTGCATCGGCTACCTGCTGGCGGCCATCGGCCCGACCTTGGTCGGCTTCCTGCACGAAGCCGCGGGCAACTGGACGATGCCGCTGGCGGTCTGCCTGGTGCTGTGCCTGGCGATGTGCGGACTCGGGCTGTCGGTGGGCCGAGCCGTGCACATCGGCCATTGATACGGCTGGGCCCGCAACCTCACAGCCCGCGGGCTGCATCTGCGCCACGGCCCGCTGCGCGCCGCTCAGGACCTTCACGTCGCTGTCCGATTCGCCGGCTCGATAGGCGGCATGCGTGCTCCAGGTGTCGGGGTTCACAGGGATCGTAGAAGCACCTCGCCGACCGCGGTAGGTGCCATGGCGTGACTGCGGTGTTGCCCTGCGCGCACCAATGCGTCGCGCACCGTCACCGCGATTGGTGCGCCGGTGACAACACGGTGCACCCCGACACAGGCCTACCGCCTCTGCGCACGCCTGCCTAGCATCGAATCGTTCGCCAGCCCTCCCTTCACGACGCGAGGCCGACCGCCCCGCCGAAAGCGAAGAACTCACTTCAACGCAACGTTCAACCCAACGGATTCCTCATGAAGCTCTATCACATGCCCGGCGCATGCTCCCTCGCCGACCTGATCGTTCTCCAGTGGATCGGTGCAGACCACGAGCCGGTGCGCATGAGCCTGGAAAGCATCAAGTCGCCCGACTACCTTGCCATCAACGCGGGCGGCACGGTACCGCTGCTGGCACATGGCGACCTGACGCTCACCGAGAACGTCGCCATCCTCGGCTACCTGGCAGACCTGTACCCCGCGGCGCGCCTGCTTGGCGACGGCTCGCCGCGCGCCCGCGCCGAGGTCATGCGCTGGCTGGGCTTTCTCAACTCGGATGTGCACAAGGCGTTCAAGCCGATCTTCGTGCCGCAGCGTTTCCTGAAGGACGCGGCGATGGCGCCCGTGCTGGCCGACAACGCGCGCGGCCATGTGCGCGACTATCTCGCGCGACTCGACGACCAACTCGAAGGGCGCGACTGGCTCACCGGCGAACGCTCCATCGCCGACCCGTACCTGTTCGTGCTCTCGCGCTGGTCGGCGGCCAAGAAGGTCGACATGCAGGGACTGGACAACCTCGCACGCTTCGTCCGGATGATGGACGGTGACGCCGGCGTGCAAGCCGCGCTGGACGCAGAGCGCGATATGCCGCAGCAAGCTGGGACGCCATGAGACTTTCGCTGGCCGCTTCCCCCCAAGCCTCCGAACCGCGTTGCGCCACCTCGGGCACGCTCGCCCGCTGGTACGCCGAACAGCCCGCCGTGCGGCGGCTGTGGGCCGTCCAGGCGACGGACAGGCCCATGCTGCGCGTCATCGTCATGCTGGAACCCTCGCTGGACGGCGACGAGATCAGCCCCGCCTGGATGGCTCACGGCAGCCGTTGGGCGCGCGATCTGCGCGAACGGCTGGCCGGCGCCGTGCAACTGGAACGCATCGACGGGCCGTTGCCCGACGAGTTCGAGATCGAAGGCGAAGGTGCCGTGCTTGCGGCGCTGTGCTGGCGCGATTCGACCGCGCCCGACGCCTGAGCCCCTTCATCTTCCCCTCACACCACACCCGGACCTTCACCATGAGCAAAGTTCTCGTTCTCTACTACAGCATGTACGGCCACCTCGAAACGATGGCCCACGCGATCACCGACGGCGCGCGATCCGTCGAAGGCTGCGAAGTGGCCCTCAGGCGCGTGCCCGAGACCATGCCGGCCGACGCGTTCCGCCAGGCCGGCGGCAAGGCCGATCAAGCGGCACCGATTGCCACGGTGGCGGAGTTGCCGGACTACGACGCGATCATCTTTGGCGCGCCCACGCGCTTCGGCAACATCGCCGGGCAGATGCGCACCTTCCTCGACCAGACCGGTGGCCTGTGGGCCTCGGGCGCGCTCATCAACAAGATCGGCAGCGCCTTCACCTCGACAGGCACGCAGCACGGCGGACAGGAAACCACCCTCGTGTCGCTGCATTCGACGCTGCTGCATCACGGCATGCTGATCGCTGGCGTGCCGTACTCGTGCACAGGCCTGACGAACATGGCCGAGATCACCGGCGGTTCGCCCTACGGCGCTGCCACGCTGGCCGGCTCCGACGGCAAGCGCACGCCCTCGGACAACGAGCTGTCGATCGCCCGCTTCCAGGGTGAACACGTGGCGCGGCTCGCGGCGCGCCTGGCAGACTGAGACTGTCATGTCCACTCGCCAGAGCGAAGTCGCTGGTGTCGAAGCCGTCATCCTGCCGCCAGTGCGCGATCTCGGAGACGGTTTCAAGGTTCGGCGTGCCTTGCCGTCGGCGCACCGGCGGATGGTCGGGCCGTTCATCTTCTTCGACCACATGGGGCCTGCGACCTTCGCCGCTGGCCAGGCCTTCGACGTGCGACCGCACCCGTACATCGGTCTGGCCACGGCCAGTCCCCGCACGGCATCGGAGGGCGCCACATTGACGCTGATCGCCGGACGCAGCGACGGCCTGGTATCACCGATGCGCACGTACTCTGACATGGTGTACGCCGACATCGCGCTCGAGGACGCCGCGCGCTACCGGGTGAAGGCAGAGCACATCGAACGCGCGGTCTATGTGGTGTCAGGCGCGCTCGAGGTCATTGGCCAGGCCGGCCGCTTCGAAGCCGGAGAACTCGTGGTCTTCAAGCCGGGCGCCGAACTCGTGTTGCGCGCGGCCGGCGCCACGCGGTTGGTGCTGGTCGGTGGGGAGCCGTTTGCCGAGCCACGGCACATCGAATGGAACTTTGTCTCTTCCCGCGCCGAGCGCATCGCACAGGCCAAGCACGACTGGCGTGCACAGCGCTTTGCGGGCGTACCCGGCGACAGCGAACTCATCCCCCTGCCTGCGGACACGCCGCCCGCAGGCTCCGCTTCGGCGTGAAGAAAGAGGCTCGACCATGGCCCAAGGCACAGCGCGCATCGGACGCGACCACTACTGCACGCAGATCGACCTGGCCAGCGGCCAAACGCTCGTCTCGGACGAGCCCTCCGTTCTTGGCGGCGAAGGCGGTGTGGACGACGTCCAGAAGGCGCGCCTGGTCGACATCGCCGAGCGAACCCCGGTGACCCTGACGCTCAAGGCCGGCATCTCGATCCGAACGCATCTGCTCTAGACACAGGAACTCGCCCCGTGCCAACACGCCCCTTCGAAGTCATCAATGCCCAGGGACACCGCCTGTCAGGCAGCCTCGAAATGCCCGAGGGCATTCAGCGGGGTTGGGCGCTTTTCGCACACTGCTTCACCTGCGGCAAGAACGACCTCGCGGCCGTGCGCATCGCTCGCGCGCTGGCCAGCGCGGGTATCGGCGTGCTTCGCTTCGATTTCACCGGGCTGGGGGACAGCGAGGGCAGCTTCGCCGATGCGAGCTTCTCGCTGAACGTGCAGGACCTCGTGTGCGCCGCCGATGCCATGGAGGCCGCCGGCATGCCGGCGCGCCTGCTCATCGGTCACAGCCTGGGCGGCTCCGCCGTGCTCGCCGCAGCAGGCCGCATCGCGAGCGCGCGAGCGATTGCGACCATTGCTGCGCCGTTCGACGTGGCCCAGGTGCTGCACCTGCTGGACCCGGCGGGTCTTGCGCGCCTGGAGACCGAGGGACATGCGCGGGTCCAGGTGGTCGGACGGCCCATGGCGGTGGGCAAGGCCTTCGTGGACGACTTGCGTGCACACGACCCGGGTGCGCGCATCGCGGCACTTCACCGACCGCTGCTGCTGCTGCACGCGCCGCAGGACCGGACGGTCGACATCGAGAACGCCACACGCATCTTTCTGGCGGCAAGGCACCCGAAGAGTTTCGTCTCGCTCGATGATGCGGACCATCTGCTGTCCAAGCGCGAAGACGCCGAACAGGTCGCGCGCCTCATCGCGACCTGGGCGGCCCCCTACCTGCCCGAGCCGCCCGCCGGGCACCCTCTCGCGGCGGATGCCGAGGCCGAAGAAACGGGGTTGGGCAAATTCCAACTCGCGCTGCGCTCAGGCGGGTCGCGCTGGCTCGCCGACGAACCCGCCACGGTGGGAGGGCTCGGTTCAGGACCGACACCCTACAACCTCCTGTCGTCCGCGCTCGCCGCCTGCACGACCATGACGCTGCGCCACTACGCCGACAGCAAGGGCTGGCCGGTCGCGCGCATCCGCACCGCGGTGAGCCACCGAAAGGACAAGTCGGCCTCCCCGCCCGATGTCTTCAGCCGCCGGGTGTCCATCGAGGGCCCCCTCACGCAGGCGCAACGCGAGGAGCTTGTGGAAATGGCGCAGCGATGCCCCGTTCACCGAACGCTCGAAGCGGGCGCGCGTTTCGAGCCTGTGGAAGGGGAGCCCCCGGCATGAGCGAGGCGCCGCGCCAAGCAAGCGCACACCGCCTTGCGACACCCGAAGGTCCCCCGGGGAGCCCACCTTTCCCCCATGAAGCCGCCGCCGATCTCATTCATCGGTGCGTCGAGCGCAGCGGCCTTTGCATGGGCTTGGTCGGGCTGGCCAGGCTGCGTGTCGCCCAGGCTCATGGATGCGAGGCGCGCATCGACGCCCACTTCCTGTCGCTGATCGATGCGGGCTTTTCGATCGACAAGCTCATGCTGGTGGCCGATTGGCGCGAAGCGGGCGCGGCACTCCGGCCGCAGGAGCAGGCCGCGCTCGCATGGGCGGAGGCGCTGGCGCGGCGAGGTACGACACCCGCTCCCGATGCGCTCTGCCAGGAAATCCTCGCGCTGATGGGGCAAGAAGCGCTGGTGGGCCCGAGCCTTGCCATCGCGCTGGAGAACGCACTGAGCCAGCCGACCCGCACGCCTGCACAGGGCGACCGACGCCAGCGAGCGCTGCATCAGGGAAAGGATCAACGATGACTGCACCCATCGCTGCGGCTGGTGCCGGCGCGCCAGGACGTGCTGCCAATGCGCGATTGGTGCCTTGCAGACAACACCGTGATCCATCGCACAGGCCTACCGCACCCCATGACCCGATCCTACGATTCATCCATCGCATCAACAAAGGCAAGACCATGGTCAAGATCGCAAGAAGCCTCGGGCTCACATTCCTGCTCGCCGCAGGCGCTGCCCTGTCACAGCACGCCGCCGCGCACGGCGGGCCCAAGGACGCCAAGGTGACGCCGCTGCTGACCCAGGAGATGAAGGACATCCCCGGCAAGGAAGTGCTGATGATCACGGTAGACTATCCGCCCGGCGCCGCCGACCCCGTGCATCGTCATGACGCCCACAGCTACGTGTACGTGCTCGAAGGCTCGATCGTGATGGGCGTCAAAGGCGGCAAGGAAGTCACGCTCAAGCCCGGCGACACGTTCTACGAAGGCCCCGACGACATCCACACCGTCGGGCGCAACGCAAGCAAGACCAAACCTGCGAAGTTCGTCGTCATGCTCGTGAAGAACAAGGGCGCCGAGTTCTTCATTCCAGTGAAATAACCCACCGGTTGCATTCCACCCGCCGCAACGAAGATGACGGGTGTCAGATCGCCGAGGCGGCTGTAATGAGGCGTGCACTTTCCACCCGTTCGTGCACGGGACAGACTCACGTCGGCGCGGTGTCCCCGCGTAAATCCGACCAGCAACACGGCGACGCGGCGGGTGGAAGGCATCCCTTGCTTCCTGCAACAGGAAGCCGGCACACGCACACAGGACCCGCGCCATGAAACTCTTCTACATGCCAGGCGCCAGTGCGCTGGCCGATCACATCGTGCTCGAGTGGTCCGGCCAGCCGTACGAGACGGTACGCATGGACCGCCGCAGCATCAAGACGCCGGAGTACCTGGCACTCAACCCGACGGGCACTGTGCCGCTGCTCGTGCATGGCGACTTCACGCTGACCGAGAACGTCGCCATCCTTGGCTACCTTGCGGACCTGCATCCGCAACTGCAGCTGGCTGGCGACGGGTCGCCGCGCGCACGGGCGGAGGTGATGCGCTGGCTCGGTTTCCTGAACTCCGATGTGCACAAGGCGTTCAGGCCGATCTTCTTTCCCGAGCGCTACCTGCCGGACGACGGCCAGGCGGCGCGACTGGCTGCCACGGCGCGCAGCCACGTGCGCGAGTACCTCGCGCGGCTCGATGCGCAACTCGCCGGACGCGCATGGCTCACGGGCCAGCGCTCCATCGCCGACGCCTATCACTTCGTGATGCTGCGCTGGGCCATCGGCACGAAGGTCGGACTGCACGGCTTCGACCAGCTGACGGCCTTCGTTCGCCGCATGCATGCCGATGAAGGCGTGCATGCGGCGCTCGTGATGGAGGAAGGCCTGGCGCCGCATACCCAGCATGCGCGCAGCGCCCCGGATCAGCTGATGCGCCTGAACGAACGGATCCGCGACAACCTGGCCACCACGCTGACCGCCGAAGTGGTCGGCGTGGTCGAGTACAGCGAAGGCGACGGCCCCGAGCTCGAAGTGCGCCGTGGTCTCGTGCAGGTCGAAGTCGCCCGGATGGACACGGTCTTCAGCTGGCAGGATGAGAACTACCGCGCGCAGGCGGCCATCCCATTCCAGAACTTCTCCCGTTATGTCAGCAACGGCGCGATCCGGCTCGACCTGTAGCCCCCCGTCCATGACCCCAGCGCCCGCCCCCTCCGCGCTGTCTGCGCCCGTAGCACGTGAGTCGATGGACTACGACGTCGTCATCGTGGGCGGTGGTCCCGCCGGCATGGCGGCGGCCATCCGGATCAAGCACATCGATGCGAGCCTCTCGGTCGCGGTGCTTGAAAAAGGCAGCGAGCCCGGTGCGCACACGCTCTCAGGGGCGGTGATGGACCCTGGCGCCATCGACGAGGTGCTGCCCGAGGTGTGGGCCGCGACGGCGAGCCGACAGCCGCGTTCCAGCATGCCCAAGCTGGGCATTGCCGCGCCGCCATGGACGCTGCACAACACGCGCCCGGACCATGCGAGCCTGCGGCCCGCGGACCAATGCGAGCCCATCGCCTATCCGAAGCCGGACGGCGTGCGCAGCTTCGACCGCCTGAGCTCGGTCTATCTGAGCAACACGCACCATGCGGAAGACCAGCCGGTGCACCTGACGCTGCGCGATGCGGCGGTGCCGGTCGACGTCCACCTGCGCGTGTACGCCGGCCCCGAAAACCGCTACTGCCCCGCCGGCGTCTACGAGTTCCTCCAGAACGACAAGGGCGAGGACCGGCTGCAGATCAATGGGCAGAACTGCATCCATTGCAAGACACTGCGACATCAAGGACCCGACCCAGAACATCGTGTGGAACGCACCCGAAGGCGGCGACGGTCCCACCTATGCATCCATGTAGATCGACCTGTTCGCCGCCGGCGAACGCCAAGGAGCCCATGCCATGAAGATCCCCTTCCTCTTGTCACCGTCCCAGGCGCAGGTGCACGCATGACCGCCGGCTGCGCGCACTTGGCCCAGATCCGCCCCGTCACGCCGAACACCAATGGATGCGAGGAATGCCTGCGCACCGGCGGCCGCTGGGTTCACTTGCGCATGTGCCTGACCTGCGGGCACGTCGGGTGTTGCGACTCGTCGCAGGGAAAGCACGCGACCGGGCATTTCCACGAGACCGGCCACCCGGTCGCGCAGTCTGTAGAGCCCGGCGAATCCTGGCGATGGTGTTATGTCGACAAGCAGCTCGTCTGAGCCTCGGCTGCGATGCGATCGATCTCCACCTACTTTTCAGAGCCTTGCCATGAGCCCGCAACTTTCCGCCTTTGATCACAACGACACCGCCGATGCGGTGTTCGACGCCACGGGCATCGCTGCACGCGCCAAGCGCGCCGGCGACCTGGCGCCTGACGCGACATTGCCGGACGGCTCTGGCCGTCTGGTTCGTCTGTCGGACTGGTGGCGCAAGGGACCGCTCGTGCTGGTCTTCTACCGCGGCGGCTGGTGCGGGTACTGCAGCCTCCAGCTGCGGGCCTGGCATCAGCGCGCTGATGACCTGGCACGGCTCGGTGCCACGCTGCTGGCGATCTCGCCGCAGACGCCCGACCATTCGATGCGAACGGCCGAGGACAACCAGCTCGCGTTTACCGTGCTCAGCGATTCGAACCTCGAGGCCGCCAATGGCTTCGAGTTGGCCTTCACGCTGCCGCCCGAGCTCGTGAGCTTCTACGGTTCGGTGGGCACCGACATTCCCGTGCTGAACGGCAATGGCTTGTGGGTTCTGCCAGTTCCGGCGACCTATGTGATTGACGAGGAAGGCCGCATCCGTTTCGCCCACATCGAGGAAGACATTCGAAAGCGCGCGGAGCCGGCCGATGTGTTGCGCGTCGTCGCAGACATGGTTAACGCCCGTGCTCTTTCGGTGGCGACCGGCAGCTGACGACTGCAGCGCCTCCAATGCGACGAAGCCCGCAAATGACTGGCGGGCTTCCTTCGCTCGGTCCCAACAGTGCGTGGCTCAGTTGGGCGTGCCGCCGGGAACGGGCTTGCGACGATTCGGCTTGCGCGCGTCGCGCGTCTGGTGGCGCTTTTCACCGGCGACGGCGGCCCTGTCGGTTCCGATCGCGCTCCCTTCCGCGGTCTTTTCCGTGTCGCCCGAGGGTGCGGCAATCTTGCCCTGTGTCTTCGCCGCCACCTTGGCCTGCGCGCGCACCTGGGGCTTGCTGCCGGTGATGGCCTGGTTCTCCGCCGATTGTGCGAAGACGCTTGTCGCGGCCAGGAAGGCGGCGGTCATGACGGTGATGTGCTTGAACATGGGATTGGCTTTCCGAAAGTGAATGGGATGACGCCGCGTTGGCCCGGGCGCCCCAAAAAATTCTAGGACGCGGTCTCTCCGCTTTTCACTTTCGACTGGTGCCATTTCGGAAACATGCCGAGTCCCCGGCGGGATTGTTGCGCGAGGGGCAACACCGTGAAGCCTTGCGCGTGGCTACCGGTCGCGACCTCCCAAACCTACGCTATGTCCCTGTCCAAGCGATCCTCGCAAACGGACGACTCAGCCGATTCTGAGTCCAGGCATCCGCCACCCATTCCCAGGAGCTAGTCATGACCCAACGTGTCAACTATGTCGAGCAGTCGCAAGAACTCTTCAAGAAGTTCGTCGAGTTTCTCAATGCCATCAAGGAGGGCGCGATCGAAGAGCCGCTTCGCAACCTCGTGTCGATCCGCACGTCGCAGCTCAACGGCTGCACCTTCTGCCTGGACATGCACGTCAAGCAGGCCAAGATCCAGGGCGAGCGCGAGCTGCGCCTGTACCACCTGGCCGCATGGCGCGAATCGACGCTGTTCATCCCGCGCGAGCGTGCGGCACTGGCCTGGACCGAAGTGCTGACCAAGCTGCCCGAGCAAGGCGTGCCCGACGACATCTACGAGCGGGTGCGCACACAGCTGTCGGAAAAGGAAATCTCCGACCTCACCTTCCTGGTCATGTCGACGAACGCCTGGAGCCGTCTGAACATCGCCTTCAAGAGCGTGCCCGGCGCCTCCGACAAGGTCTTCGGCCTGGACAAGGCGAAGCTCGCCTGAGTCCCACTGGCAGGAACCGCTCCCCATCAACCACCCGCCCCCTTGCGGGCTACAAGGAAATCATCATGAAGATCGTTGTCATCGGCGGCTCGGGCCTCATCGGTTCGAAGGTCGTCAGCAAGCTACGCGACGCCGGCCATGAGGTCGTCGCCGCATCGCCTGCCTCGGGCGTGAACACCATCACCGGCGAAGGCCTGGCCGAGGCCCTGCAAGGCACGCAGGTGGTGCTGGACGTGGCGAACTCGCCCTCGTTCGAGGACAAGGCAGTGCTCGAGTTCTTCGAAACCTCGGGGCGCAACCTGCTGGCCGCGGAAGCCGTGGCCGGGGTGAAGCACCACGTCGCGCTGTCGGTAGTCGGCACCGATCGCCTTTCCGAGAGCGGCTACTTCCGCGGCAAGATCGCACAGGAAAAACTGATCCGCGAATCGAAGATTCCGTACACCATCGTCCATTCGACGCAGTTCTTCGAGTTCCTCGGCGGCATCGCGCAGTCGGGCACCGACGGCGACACCGTGCACCTCTCGCCGGCCTTCGTGCAACCGATCGCATCGGATGACGTCGCCGCCGCCGTCGCGGACTACACCCTCGGCAGCCCCGTGAACGGCGTGGTCGAGATTGCGGGCCCAGAGCGTGTTCGCTTGTCCGATCTGGTGCAGCGTTTTCTCGCCAAGACCAACGATCCGCGCAAGGTCGTCCAGGACGTGCACGCGCGTTACTTCGGCGCGGAACTGAAGGACGACACGCTCGTGCCGGGCCCCAACCCACGCATCGGTGCGCTCAACTTCGAAGCCTGGTACGCGCTGCCCAAGCCCGCACGCTGACACGAAGCCCGCCCTCGGCCGCGGCCTGACGCGACCGGGGGCTGCTGCCCCCAAGGGCTCCCCTCCCCCCTCCTGGTGAATCCCATGCCCGACAGCCCCCAGCGCTCCACATTCGCCTCATCGAACCTGGCCGACGTAAGCCGCGGGCGCTATGTCATCGATCCCGTCCATTCGCATGTGCTGTTCAGCGTGTCGCACTTCGGCATCTCGACCTACCACGGCGAATTCACCGCGCCTGCCGGCACACTCGACATTCCACTGTCAGCAAATGGCAGCCAGACACGCCTGGCGGTGTCCGTACCGGTAGCCAACGTGAGAACGACGAGCCGGATCCTCGATGACGAACTCAGAAGCCGCGAGTGGCTCGATGGCCAGCGGTTTCCATCGATCGCATTCGACTTCGCTGCGCCTCTTTCCCTGTCCGAAAATTCGTTTCAGGTGGCTGGCGCACTCACTTTGCACGGCGTGACGCGCAACGTCACGTTCGACGTGAGCTTTGTCGGTGCCGGCATGAATCCGGCCAAGCAGGTCTACACGATCGGATTCGACATCCGGGGGCACATCCGCCGCAGCGAGTACGGCGTCACCACCGCGCTCCCGATGATCGGCGACGAACTCGGTCTCATCATCAGCGCGGCCTTCGAACTCGAGGTGTCGGCCGCCTGAGTAGAGCGCTCCTCCCCTTGAATTGAACGGAAGCCTGGAATGCCCACGCAGAAAGACAAAGCCGGCGTCGTCGCAGCGAAAGCGGCGCAATGCGGTCGATTGCAACCGCCTCCCGTCGCGCTGCTCGACAGGTACAAGGGGCAGGCGTTCGAACCGATCTATTCGACAGTCGTCACAGTGAGCGGCGGCGAAGCCGAACACGGAAGGGCTTCGGGCGTGGCGCGCTCCGAAGACGGCAACCTGAACGTGCAGCTTCGCCTTCCCACCGCCCTGGGCGGAGACGGCGACGGCACCAACCCAGAGCAACTGTTTGCAGCAGCGTACGCCGCGTGCTTCCATGGGGCCTTGAACTTGCTGGCCGCGAAAAGAAGGATTCCGGTTCACGACGCCAACGTGCAGATGTCCGTCGCATTCGGTCGCGACCCCGTCGACGGGCTCTTCATGCTCACGGCCGATGTCCGGATTCACTTGCCCGACGTCGAAAAAAGCGTGGCCGAGGAACTGGTGCGCAGCACCGAGAGGTTCTGTCCGTACGCCAAGATGGCGCGCAACGGCATCACCACCATCGTGGCACTGGCGACCTAGGAGCCTCCCCTCCGCGCCCCTTCGACGGCGCATCCATTCCCTGCTTCGAGAAGCACTCCATGAGCAATCCCTCCGACACGCCGCGCAAGACGCCGCTGACCACTGCCTTCGGCGCCCCCGTGGTCGACAACCAGAATAGCCTCACCGCCGGCCCGCGAGGCCCCCTGCTGATGCAGGACGTGTGGCTGCTGGAGAAACTCGCCAACCTCAACCGCGAGGTCATCCCCGAACGCCGCATGCATGCCAAGGGCTCCGGCGCCTTCGGCACTTTCACCGTCACGCACGACATCACGCGCTACACCCGTGCCAAGCTTTTCAGCGCCGTGGGCAAGAAGTCCGAGATGTTCGCCCGCTTCACCACCGTGGCCGGAGAACGCGGTGCGGCCGATGCCGAGCGCGACATCCGCGGCTTCGCGCTCAAGTTCTACACCGAGGAAGGCAACTGGGACCTGGTTGGCAACAACACGCCCGTGTTCTTCCTGCGTGACCCGCGCAAGTTCCCGGACCTGAACAAGGCCGTCAAGCGCGACCCGAGAACCAACATGCGCAGCGCCAGCAACAACTGGGACTTCTGGACCCTGCTGCCCGAGGCGCTGCACCAGGTCACCATCGTGATGAGCGACCGCGGCATTCCGGCGAGCTACCGCCACATGCACGGCTTCGGTTCGCACACCTACAGCTTCATCAATGCGGCCAACGAGCGCTTCTGGGTCAAGTTCCACTTCAAGACGCAGCAGGGCATCAAGAACCTCACCGACGCCGAAGCCTCGGCCCTGGTGGGCGGCGACCGCGAGAGCCACCAGCGCGACCTGTTCGATTCGATCGGCCGCGGTGACTTCCCCAAGTGGACGCTGTACGTGCAGGTCATGGCCGAGGCCGATGCGCAAAAGGTGCCCTACCACCCCTTCGACCTGACCAAGGTCTGGCCCAAGAAGGACTATCCGCTGATCGAGGTGGGCGTGATGGAGCTGAACCGCAACCCCGAGAACTTCTTCGCCGACGTGGAGCAGAGCGCCTTCGCACCGAGCAACCTGGTGCCGGGCATCGGCGTGTCGCCCGACAAGATGCTGCAGGCGCGCATGTTCGCGTACTCGGATGCCCAACGCTACCGGCTGGGCGTGAACCATCATCAGATCCCGGTGAACGCCGCACGCTGCTCTGTGCACAGCAACCACCGTGACGGCACGATGCGCGTCGATGGCAACTATGGCGGCACGCCGCACTACGAGCCCAACAGCTTTGGCCAGTGGCAGGAACAGCCCGACCATCGGGAGCCGCCGCTGAAGCTACGCGGCGATGCGGACTTCTGGAACTTCCGCGAGGACGATGCCGATTACTACAAGCAGCCCGGTGACCTGTTCCGCCTGATGAGCCCCGCGCAGCAACAGGTGCTCTTCGACAACACGGCGCGCGCGATGGGCGATGCCCCGGAGTTCATCAAGCGTCGCCACATCGACAACTGCACTCGGGCCGATCCGGCCTACGGCGCGGGCGTGGCAAAGGCGCTGGGTCTGTAAGGCCGCGCTGTCTCAGGACAGACGTTCGAGCTGCACCGCGAGGAACTCGATGAACAGCCGCGCACGCGCCGGCGCCTGGCGCCCGAAGGCGTGCAGGGCCGAGATGGTCACACGCGGCAACGGCTGCGATGGCAGCACGGGCTCCAATCGACCGGCATCGATGTCGTCCTGCACGAACAGGCGCAGGATCTGCACGATGCCCAAGTCGCCGAGCGCCGCGATGCGCAGTGCGACACTGTTGTCCGTGTCAAACACGCCGGGGGGATTCAACACGGTGCCATCGGCAAAGCGGATCGGAAAGGCCTTGCCGCCCAGCATGTAGCGCACGTGCGCGTGGCTGTGCAAAGCCTCAATCGATTCGGGCGTGCCGCGGTTCGCGAGATATCCAGGCGACGCAACCAGCGCGAGCGGCAGATCGGCGAGGCGCCGCGCTGTGAGGTCGGAGTCCGCCACGTCCCCTGCGCGGATGGCGATGTCGTAACCCTCGCGGATCATGTCAACGTGGCGATCGGCCAGGCTCATTTCCAGCTTCAGCTCCGGGTGCCTGGGCAGGAACTTGCCGACCACGGGTTCCAGCAAGATGCGCCCCAGGTCACCGGGTGCGGTGATGCGCAACAAGCCCCGCGCCATGCCGACTGGCTGCATCACGTCGCTGGCCTCGTCGAGCGCGCGCAGCAGCGGCGCGATGCGTTCGTAGTACGCGGCCCCCTCCTGCGTGAGCGACAACAGCCGCGTCGAGCGCTGGAAAAGGCGCACGCCGAAGCGCTGCTCCAGCCGCGCCACGCCCTTGGAAACAGCTGATGGTGAGGTGCCCAGCACCCGCGCGGCCGCACTGAACGAGCCGGCCTCGACAGCAGTGGCAAAGGCCATCAATCCGGGTGCGTGGGGTAGAACATTCATTGAAGACTCCGAGGCACAAGTGTTTCCATTTTTGCCCACTACTGGAGTTCGCGTGGACACCCTAGATTGAAGACTTCTCTCTTCGTTGAACAAGGAAACACATCATGAAAAAACTCTCTGGCAAAGTGGCCGTGATCACCGGCGGCAACAGCGGCATCGGCCTGGCCTACGCCCAAACTTTCGCGGCGGAAGGCGCCCACGTCGTCATCGTGGGGCGCCGCCAGGACGCAGTGGACACAGCGCTGGCCAGCATCAGCCCGGACGCGATGGGCTTCGTCGGCGACGTGGCCGACCTGGCGATGCACGACCGCCTGCTCGCTGCAGTGAAGGCACGCTTCGGCGCCATCGACATCTATGTGGCGAATGCAGGAACGGCCATCCTCGAGCCGTCGTCTGCCGTCACCATCGACACCTACGACGCGCAGTTCGCGACCAACACGCGCGCGGTGTTTATCGGCGTGACCAAGGCGCTGCCGTTCATGCGCGATGGCGGCTCGATCATCCTCACGAGCTCGATCGCCGGCAGCAAGGTGATGGACAACCACGCGGTTTACGCCGGCAGCAAGGCAGCCATCGAGGCCTTCGCACGCAACTGGGCGCTCGAGCTCAAGGAGCGCCGCATCCGCGTCAACGTGCTGAGCCCGGGTCCGGTCGACACGCCGATCCTCGCGAAGCTGGGCATCACGGACGCTGCGCGGCCTGAGTTCGACAAGAGCATGGCGGCAGCGATCCCGTTGGGCCGCTTGGGCCAGCCGAACGATCTGGCGCAAGCGGCGCTGTTTCTGGCGAGCGACGACAGCGCGTTCGTCACGGGCGTCAACCTGAACGTCGACGGCGGCATGGCGCTGACCTGACAGGCCGCGCCGTGTCTGAAACCACGGCGCCCGGTCGTCAGGCCTGAGCCACGGTGCGCGGAGGGAGAAATCCCTTCGCGTGGGCCAGGTCAGGCCACGGCATCACGGTTTCGCCGGCGACCAGCCACTTGCCGTCCGTGCGCCGAAGCCGCAGCTCGTAGAGCGCCGGATCAGCGTTCTGGCTCATGCGCCGAAAGAGGATCGCGGTGGCTTCATCGCCCTGCTCCTCGATGTGCAGGATGCGTTTTTCCGTCGACAGCGGCGCCTCGCCCGCATCGCGACGGCTTCTGAATTCGGCCATCATCTCCGACTTGGAAAAACGTGCGATCTCTCCCTGGGGCGTCAGTACCAGGAAGCCGAGGTCTTCGGTGTAGAGCGCTTCCATTTCATCCATCCGGTAGTGGCTTCCGGTGTCGGCGAGCACGTCGATGAAGGCAATGATGTCGGGATGGTGAGATTGAGGCATGTGACGCTCCTTGGACTGGGCTGCGAAAAGAGCCTCTACGCACGCGACGGATGCGGCCTTGCGATGGAAGCTCGAGGCTTTCATCGTAGGAAGGGCTGCGTCGCTGCGGTAGGTCCGCGCAGGGACGCGTGCTGATTCCGTTCCGGCATCAATGCGGGACGATCACGCGGTGCTGCGGGCCTGCGGCCATGCCTTCTGGCGCCATCTCTTCAGCGGTGTGTCCATCAGATGCAGGCAGATCGCCGCCATCGTGAACGAGAACGCAAGGGTCGCGCTCAGCGTGATCCACAACGGTTGCTCATCGCGAAGCAGCAGCGCCAACGGGAAATGCCAGAGGTAGATGCCGTAGGACAGTCGGCCGATGTAGACCATGGGCGCCGAGGCGAGGAACTTCGCTCGTTCGTGCTCCGCGGCAAAGCAGATCAGCACGAAGGCCGACAGCTCCGCCAATGTGATGCGCAGCGTAACCGCTTCGGTCTGGTGGCTCGTCGGCAGCGAAGGCAGGGCCATGAGGACCAGCAGGGCCACGCAAGCCATCGCGAGCACATGCTTCGATGCCTTGAAATGGGTCAGTGCAGCAATGGCTCCGAGCAGGATTCCGCTCATTCGTGTGTCGAAGCGGAAGTACGCCTGCGACCAGGTCCAATTCATGGCCACGAAGTACCGCCATGCAGTCACGGCAAGGAATGCAAACACAAGCCATCCGACAGGATGCCGTGTTCGCAGAAGCAGCGGCAGCACGAGGGGCCACAGCAGGTAGAACTTCTCCTCCACGCCGAGGGACCACGTGTGCCCGATGGTGTAGGCCAGCTCCCAGAAGGCCAGCGCATAGTCGTAGACGTAGAGTGCGGCGAGCACGGCGGAGAGCCAGCGATTTTCCGCCGGCCAGAGGACGGGGGCCAGCCCCACGTAGACCGCCACCATGAGCAGCAGCGTCGGATACAGCCGCAACGCCCGGCGCGCGTAGAAGCGCCCGATCTCGATGCCGCCATGGCGGTGCTCCGCCGTCAGCAGCGAAGTGATGAGATAGCCCGACAGGACGAAGAAGACGTCCAGCCCGATGAAGCCGCCATGCGCACCGGGGACCTCGCAGTGGAACAGGACCACCGCGAGGATGGACAGCGCGCGAACGCCGTCGAGCGCGGGGTTGTAGGTCAAGGACATCTGTCCGCGCTCAGCGAGTGGCCAGCGGGTCCGGCCTGCACGGTTGCAGGATCGTCGCACCGCAGGCCGGATAGCTTGCCGGCCCCTTGACGTCCTTCAGCACGCCGAGCCGCAACACGGAGTCGTACGTCGCGTTGTGCAGCACATGAAGGCGCTGCTTCTGCGTGAAGGTGTCGAACACCAGGCCACCGGTTTGGGCGGGCGTGTCGATCCAGATCCGCAGCCGCGAGCCGCTGCGAAAGTAGTGGCCCATCTTGTGGATCTCGACACGGGCAAGGACCGGCCGGCCCGGCAGCAGCGGCATTGGCTGCTCGGGCCGTTCAAGCCGGATGGGCAGCAACGGCGTCGAGCGCGCAGTGTCCAGGGCGCGGTTGGACAAGCGCAACCAGCCCCGCTGGACATAGGTTTCCTGCCCATCGGGCCGCAGTTCGGTGACGGTGACCTGCAGGTCGGCGTCGCCGGCACCGGCCGTGACCCAGAGGTCGGCGCTGCCCGGCCCGTAGACCATCATGTCTTCACCCAACGGCGCAGAGGTGTAGGCCACGCCCGTGGCCTTCCAGTCGCCGGGCAGCGGACCCCAGAAGCTTCTTCCCGCAATGTCGTTGACGACCACACCGGCGCCGGGATAGTCGAAGCCGTAGGCGGCTCCGGAACCAGGCGCATCGGCGAGGGCTTGGCCCGCAGCCAGGTGGAACGCCTTGACGGACAGGTCATTGCTGCGGATCGGCCCCCGTTGCACCACCCAGCGCGGCTTGGGAGAGACGCGCCGCTCCAGCGCATTGGCGCTCGCGCTTGTTTCGGCGGTCTCCACCCACACGGTGGTGCGCGGCGTGTCGCGTTCGAATCCGTTGTTTTCGCCCTTGACGAATCGGTCGAGAAATCGCACGGCCATCGCCTGGAAATCCGAGGCCAGGTACATGTCATGCCGGCCGTTGGTCTGCACCGACCACAGCATGGCCGGATCGAGCCGGGACTGGTAGTAGCCGCTGCGCGGCGTGATGGCCTGGTCCTGGAACGCTTCGAGCGACAGCACGGGAACCTGCACGCGGTCGGCATGCGGTGCCAGGTCGAAGCTCTTCATGTGGTCGTCCCGCAGGGGATGCGCCAGGAACAGGTGCATCACGGAGTTCGCATCCTCGGCCGCGAGGTTCTTCGGGATCTGCCCCAGGCAGGCCGCATCGCCCTCTTCCGTGGCCGTCTGCGCAACCACCTTCTCCCAGTACGCGCGCATGGAGCCACGCAAGGGCGTGATGAAACCGGGCGCCGGCACGCCGCCGGGCATCAGTGCATCGCGAAAGTCCGTCAGCACCATGCCGGGCACGATGGCCCGAAGGTGCGGCGGGCGTTGCTGCGCCGTCGCCAGTTGGGACGACCCACCGTACGACCAGTTGACCATGCCGACCTTGGTGTCGGACCAGGGTTGCGACGCCGCGAATTCGACGGCTTCGGCGCCATGTCTTCCGAGTTGCGGACGCGTGTACTCGAGCGGGCCTGTGGAACAGCCGCTGCCCGCGGCGTTGACGCCCATCACCGCATAGCCGGCCTCGACGAGGCCCTGATCGAGTTCGACCGACATCGACGTCTTGTAGTGGAGGTAGGGCGTGCCGCCGATCGATCCGGCGTCGTAGCCGTTGATGCTCAGGATGACCGGGAACCTTCCCGATGCCTTCGGCAGCAGCACGCTGTAGCGCAGCCTGATCCCGTCCGATGTCATGAGATAGCCGGTCAGGCGCTTGGCCCAGAACGCAGCGGCCGGTCCCTGCGCGGGGAATTCGAAAGGCCGCGACGCCGGCAGGCCCGTGTCGGGATCCAGCAGGACATCCTGCCCATGTGCTGCGAGCGACGTGACGAACGCCGTGGTGAGCGTGATGGCGGCGACGATGAATTTCTTCATGGTTCGTGTACTCGGGGGCTTGCTGGATCGGCGGCGGGTGGCGATGTTAGGGCATTGCTGCGTCACCGACAGTCCTTCGCACGACAAACGTTGTGCGCCGGAAAGTACACCCGGTCCGACGCTGTCTTGTGACTGCGTTTGGCGAATGCGTACCGCGCCACCGAACCGATTGATGTCCGTCGCTCAACACGGTGCGGCCTCTCGCGCGGCTAGTGGCAGACCTCGCCGGAACCTACGATCGACGCGGCCTTCAATATCCCCACACACGCACCCTACCGAAGGTCCAGGCCATCGACTTCATGTGCGACGCGACGACGGAAAGATTCAGATGATGGATTCAGTGACCCCATCGTCGCCGCCGTCCAGCGTCACCGTCCGCACCGGTATCGCAGGCAGCAAGGCTCGAGCTCGTGCGCGCGGACCGTCGCACGCGTTGAGCTTGCGCAACATCGCGCCTCGAGGCGGTGCTTGATTCGGTGCGCCGCCGATCCTATACTTTCCAAAACAGGAAAGTATTAGCCCCTCATGAACGCCCTCACACTGCACTACCACCCGCTCTCGTCCTACTGCCACAAGGTGCTGATCGCGATCGACGCGTTGGGCATCGACGTAGAGAAGCGGCTGCTCAATCTGGGTGACCCCGAAGAACGTGCCGCGCACCTCGCGCTGTGGCCCACGGGCAAGATGCCGCTGCTGGTGGACCGGCTTCGGCCCGTGCCCGAATCGAGCATCATCATCGAGTACCTCCAGCGTCACCATGCAACCTCGGGCCGCACCCTCATTCCGGAAGACCCGGACGTCGCGCTCGACGTGCGCTTGTGGGACCGCCTGTTCGACTTGCAGGTGATGACACCGATGCAGGCGCTGACCGCCGACCTTCTGCGGCCGCAAGGCGAACGCGATGCACGCGGGGTAGCCAAGGCGCGAGAAGGCTTGTCGTCGGCCTACGCGTTCATCGACCGTCACCTGGAAGGGCGAACCTGGGTTGCCGGCAATGCCTTCAGCATGGCCGACTGCGCTGCGGCGCCCGCTTTTTTGTATGCGGTGACCTACGTGCCGCTGTCGGCGCAACATGTGCACCTGGCCGCCTACTTCGAGCGGTTGATGGACCACCCCTCGGTGGCAGCCACCATTGATGCGGCGCGCCCTTGGTTCAAGTTCTATCCCGGGCGCGCCGGTCTGTCGCGTCGCTTCTTCGATCCGGCGAGTGCCTGAGATGCGAGCAGCGATCGCCGAGCCCGCGCAGCTCGACCGCATGTTCTTTGCACTGGCCGACGCATACCGCCGCGGCATGCTCGACCGCCTGAGCCGCGGACCGGCCTCGGTGTCCGAGCTGGCCGCAACGCTGGGCATGGCGCTGCCTTCGGCCGTCAAGCACCTCGCCGTGCTTGTTGAAGGCGGGTTCGTCGCCTCCCAAAAGAGCGGCCGTGTGCGCACCTACACGGCCGAACCCGAGGCGTTCGATGCCATGGAATCGTGGGTCGCGAAGCGCAAGACGCTGCTCCACGCGCAATTCGACCAACTCGATGCCTATCTGGCCGAGCAAAAAGGCAAGTCATGACGCACATCCCCGCCGCACACACCGACTTCGTCATCGAACGCGAACTCGACGCCTCGCCCGAGAAAGTTTTTCAGGCCTGGGCCGATCCCGAAGCAAAGCGCCGCTGGTCCGACTGCCATGCCGAGTACACAACCGAGTACCGCTTGGACTTTCGGCCGTTCGGCCATGAAACGCATCGGGTCGCCTATCCCGATGGCCGCATCCAGCACATCGAGAAGGTCTTTTTCGACATCGAACCCGCACGGCGCATCGTCTTTGCCTACGACATCCAGCTCGACGCACGCCGACTGTCGGTGTCGCTCGTAACGGTCGAGTTCTTGGCGCACAAGCATGGAACTCGCATGGTCTACAAGGAACAGCTCACGTACCTGGACGGTCATGAAGATCGCGCCGAGCGCATCCGTGGAACGGAAGAAGGCTTGGACCGGCTTAGGCTGGAAATGGCACGGCGCTAGAACAGGTGCCCAGCCGTCTCTGCGCACTGCGCAGCATCAGGCCGCTTCGTCGCCACGACAGGGGTTGCGTCGACCCCACCGATACCATCATCGAGGTTTGCGGCACGGTGTGCACCTCAGAAGGTGTCAAACGTTGTTAAGGCGCTCGATGGCAAACGCGGGGTTGCGCCCCCGTCTTCCCCATGAGATTCGATTCAAGCCACAAGGGCGTCGACTCAGAGCCAAACCGCAGAGGCTCTTCTCCCTTCCTCGCATCTTTGGTGTCTACGAGACAACAGGGTGACGCACTCTGGCCATCTACCGGCGTGCGGGTCTGGTCAATAGCATAGAGTGCGCTGAGTCAGTGACCAGCAGCTCCTTGCAGGCAACACCTAGAACTACTCACATGCGCGGTTTCACTGAGCACCAACCTCCATGGATCGAGATCATTTCAAGGGTGACTTGATGAATCAAACTTTCAATGCAAGTTCTACGGCTGACGACGTTCTTGCTGGCGTTGACCCTCGAGGCTGGCTGAGCGTCTGCTCCCGATTTGACATTCAAGAGACCACCTGCCGCCTGGTTTCTACTAGTACATTTCGGTTGGCAGCGCATTCACGCTCTCTGCACCATCCACGATGTTGTCGCGAACGCCAGGCGCGCGGCTGAGGATATGGTCGGCGTAGAAACGCGCGGTGGTGATCTTGGCCTGCATGAAACCTGTATCCGTTCCGTTGGCCAACTGGTCCTCGGCGACCATCAGCGCACGGGCCATCTGCCAGCCCGCCACTAGGTTGCCCGCCAGCATGAGGTAGGGCACGCTGCCTGCAAAGGCGGCGTTAGGGTTGGTCTTCGTATTGGCGGCGATGAAACCGACCACGTCGACGAAGGCCTGGCGTGCGGCCTTCAGGCGGACCAGCACGACCTTGGCATGGGCACTGCTGCGTTTCGCCAGTGCGGCTTCGGTCTTCTCGATCTGTGCAGCGATGGCCTTGGCGCCAGTACCGCCGTCGCGCGCGGTCTTGCGGCCGACGAGGTCGTTGGCCTGGATCGCGGTGGTGCCTTCATAGATGGTGAGGATCCTGGCGTCACGGTAATGTTGCGCCGCACCGGTCTCCTCGATGAAGCCCATGCCACCGTGCACCTGCACACCCAGGCAAGTGACCTCCAGGCTCATCTCGGTGCTGTAGCCTTTGACGAGCGGCACGAGGAACTCGTAGAACGCCTGGTTTTGCTTGCGTGCTTCGGCGTCCGGGTGGTGGTGCGCCGCATCGTAAGCGGCAGCGGCCACGCTGGCCATGGCACGGCAACCCTCAGTGGAGGCGCGCATGGTCATGAGCATGCGCTTGACATCGGGGTGGT
Organism: Variovorax sp. RA8; assembly: GCF_901827175.1. NCBI lineage: Bacteria > Pseudomonadati > Pseudomonadota > Betaproteobacteria > Burkholderiales > Comamonadaceae > Variovorax > Variovorax sp. RA8. Next base: position 4,453,182 of record NZ_LR594662.1, read on the forward strand.
GGATGATCGGCGCGGCCGTGCTCATGGAGCCGTCGACCGGTCGGCTCTGCACACGGTCCTTCGCATAGCCCACGGCCTTCTGGTAGGCACGCTCGGCAATCGCGATGCCCTGCAAACCCACGGCGTAGCGGGCTGCGTTCATCATGATGAACATGTACTCAAGGCCACGGTTCTCCTGGCCCACGAGGTAACCCACCGCGCCGCCGTGGTCGCCGTACTGGAGCACCGCCGTCGGGCTCGCCTTGATGCCCATCTTGTGCTCGATGCTCACGCAATGCACATCGTTGCGCGCGCCGAGCGAGCCATCATTGTTCACCATGAACTTCGGCACGACGAACAGGCTGATGCCCTTCACGCCCTCCGGCGAACCGGTCACGCGGGCCAGCACCAGGTGCACGATGTTCTCGGCCATGTCGTGCTCACCATAGGTGATGAAGATCTTGGTTCCGAACACCTTGTAGCTGCCGTCCGGCTGCGGTTCGGCGCGGCTGCGCACCGCCGCGAGGTCGGAGCCCGCCTGCGGCTCGGTGAGGTTCATCGTGCCAGTCCATTGCCCGCTCACCAGCTTCTCAAGGTAGATGGCCTTCAGCTCGTCGCTGCCTGCGGTCAGCAAGGCTTCGATGGCGCCGTCGGTCAACAGCGGGCACAGCGCGAAACTCATGTTCGCGCTGTTGAGCATTTCACCGCAGGCCGCGCCGATGGTCTTGGGCAGGCCCTGGCCGCCGAAGTCCACCGGATGCTGCAGACCCTGCCAGCCGCCTTCGGCGTACTGCTGGTAGGCTTGTTTGAAGCCCGGGGTGGTGGTGACCTGACCGTCCTTCCAGGCGGAGGGGTTCTTGTCGCCTTCGAAATTCAACGGGGCGATCACGCCCTCGGTGAGCTTGGCACATTCCTGCAGTACAGCCTGCGCGGTTTCGAGGCCGGCGTCCTCGAAGCCCGGCATCTGCGCCACCTGATCGATGCGCGCCAGATGCTCGATGTTGAACAGGATGTCTTTGAAGGGAGCGACGTAGTTCATCCAAATTTGCTTCTAGAGCAACTCCGAAATAGTGTGGGAAACGCTGTCCTGCATGTCGGCACAAGCTTGCCGGCTAAAAGTCAGGGACGATGTATGGCCGCTGCCACTGAACTGGAGGTCAGAGCAGTTCAACTCAGCCGGTTTAGCTCAGCTTGCCCGTCTTTTCATGTGCGTCCACCAGCTTGGCTAGAAGCCTCATGAACTCGACACGTTCTTCTGGAGATAGCGGTTCGATGAGCAGTTCTTGAGAGCGATGGATGCTCCCTTGCAAGTCGTTTATCAGGTTCAATCCCGGCTTTGTGATGACCGAAAGTCTTGACCGACGATCATCAGGATTTACTCTGAATTCGACCAACCCTTTGTCTTGCAGCCGTTTGAGCACTTCCGCTGCCGTCGTCCGGTCCAACACAAGCTCTCGGCAAATGGCTTTCTGATCAAGCCAAGGGTTCACCGACAGCGCTGTCAGCATGCCGACCTGGAGGGGTGTGATGCTCTCGGACTTGCATAGATCGAAAAAAATTGCCTGCCCAATCTGGGTCAACCGACGAATCAAATATCCTGGGCGGCGCCACATGACTTCACGCAATGGGCTAAAGGGTTCGGGCCCCTGGGGCTTTGCCGAATCTGTGGAGTCGACTGTCTTTTCCTGAGCAGGAGAACGCTTTTTCATCATCTCGATATCGCCGATAGTGTCAGTTGGCGAGTTTATCGACTCCCTCCATGGAGGCAGGAAAACCGAGCAGCGTCCGAACATCGTCTACAGCAAGTCGACCTTTAGGTACTCGCCCAGCAGACGATGGAAGTCCACCTCGTCATCCCACGGAATCATGTGGCCGGCAGCAGAGGCCTTGCATTGCTTCAAGTCGGGTGCGAGCACTTCGATTTCGGCCAGGTCTTCCGGGAGCACGACACCGCCTTTCCCTGCCGTCATGAGAAGTCCAGGCGTTCGCAGCTTAGGAAGATCTGCGTGTATGTCGTCTTCGTGAAAGCCCACGTGTGCTTGGACGATAGCCTCCTCGCTGCACGTGTGAAGCCACTCGGCCCGCAATTGCAGGTGTTCCACTTTCCAGGTCGGAGCATAGGGGCGAAGCTCTTCTGCCGTGATTCCCCTGATCGCCAACTGAATCGACTCTAGGTACCAAGACAGCGGCACGGGGTAAGCCCGGCGACCTGGGCCGGACATGGGAGGATCGATAAGCAACAGCCTACCTATGCGCCGTGGGTCACGTGCCGCGGCGCGAACCGCAACGCGAGCACCCATGGAGTGTCCTAGCACTAACACGGATGACCACCCCAGAACGTCCATCAAATCGAGCACATCGGCCGCCATCGTGTCGAGGCTTGCGTCCATTCCTGGCGAGCTGAAGGACAAGCCGCGTCCACGAAAGTCAAGCACATGGACGTCATAGTGCCGAGCCAGCCTCTCGGCGACAAAACCCCAGGTGACCGCAGGGCTCGTGATCCCGGGCAACAGTAGCAAACGAGGGCCCTGCCCTCCATAGCGCAGGAGGTGCAGACGTACACTGTTGGCGCGCACGTGATACCCATGAAGAAAGGAACTCATTAGGACTCCTAGGTGATCCCCTCGCCCGGACCTTCTGATTCCAGGCAAGCGGTGGGACAGATGCAATGAAGCGCTGGACCTTCGCACCAAGGGTGCTTCCCGCACCCTGCACGTGTGGCCTTAGCCTCGCGGAGGCTTTCCAACCCAGCCACGGATGCGATTCCAGAGCACGCTCCACATCATTCCCGCGATCGATACCGAAGGTTGCGGCTCGTTGGGAACAACTGCTTCGCCACCCAGCCTGCGGGTGATCTGCTTGCCGAAGTCCGCCACCATACGGCGCACAAAGTCCTTGACGAGGCCGGAGCGGGAGAACTGGGCAAGCGGACCCTGCAACGCATAGACCATGTCCACGTGGACCCTGGTGCTGTCAGCCGACAGAGCTTCCAATCGATAGGTGATGTCGCCCTGGGTGCGCGACTTGCTCAAACTGTCCTGGCCCGCGCCGCGAAGGACGGCGCGCTTGGCGGCGTCGTCACGCTCCAGCCGCGCGGCGCCAGCAAAAGCCGCCGACATCGGACCAAACTTAATGGAAATGCTGCCCCGGACCTTCTCCCCCTCGTGCGAATCGACGGTTGCGCCGGGCAGACAGGACGCGACGGCAGGCAAGTCGCCCATGAACGCCCAGACCCGCTCCATGGCATAAGGCACATCGAAATGGACTTCGATCGCGTTGCCCTTGGCTTTGGCCTTGGCCATCGCCACCGGATCGACTTCCGCCAATTCCGCAGAAGTGGCCCCGTTCACAGCGGGTGACTTGCCCGGAGCGTGCGCAGGCACGTCTTTCAACACGGCAGCCGCGACCGGCTTCATCGCGACCATTCGCGGCGCGCTCAATCTTTGCCGCAGTTGTTCAAATTGCACGTCAGGTGCGTCGCGCTGCTGTTGCAGCACGTCCAGAATGGCATCCACGATGCCCTGGTACCCGGTGCAACGGCACAGGTTCCCGGACAATTCCAGGCGCACCCGCGCTTCGTCGGCGTTGGGCAGACGGAGCACGATGTCGCGGGCAGTGGTCAGCATCCCGGGGGTGCAGAAGCCACACTGCAGCGCGTGGTGGCGCGTGAACGCCGGCCGCAGTAGTCGCATGACCGCATCGTCGTCGTAGCCCTCAATAGTGGTGACCTCCCTGCCTTCGCATGCCACGGCGAACGTGATGCACGAGCGCGTGGGCTGGCCGTCCACGAGCACCGTGCACGCGCCGCAGACGCCGTGCTCGCAACCGAGGTGGGTGCCGGTCAACTGCAGTTCGTCGCGCAGGAAGTCGCCAAGGTGCATCCTGGGCTCGGCATCCCGTCGGAAAGTGCGGCCATTTACTTGAATGGAAATCGGGTCCAAGTCTCTTACTCCGCTTGTTTGAGATCGGCAAAGATGCCGGACTGCTCGAGGGCGCGCTCCACACAGGCCGTGAAAAGCTTCCGGTCGATGGCATCGCGTTCGGGGAGAGCGGTGCGGACAGCGGCCCGCAGTTGCTCATGACCCGCGGCACCGGCCCCCCTGGCCGCGATGTTGGCCGCTAGTTCTCCCAGTAGAAGAGGAGGACCGTCGGCAGCCCCCAGCACGATTCGTGCACGCGCGTGCGATGCATCGAAACAGACCGCCGCACTCGCTTCGGCAAATTCGCCTGGCTTGCGGCAGACCTTGTGATAGCCCCAATGCAACGTTCGCGTCTCTGACGGCACGGCAACAGAGACGATCAGTTCATCGCTCTCCAGAACTGTCGTGTACGCTCCAAGCATCAGCGCGTCGGCCTCAATCGTGCGCTCACCGCGCGGTGACTTGGCCACGATGCGCGCACCGAGTGCCGCGAGCGTGACCACCCAGTCTGCGGCCGGATCGGCATGCGCCAGGCTGCCGCCGACGGTGCCGCGGGTGCGGATCGCCCGGTAGGCGATGCCGCCTGCGACTTGGCGCATCGGGTGCGCCGCTAGCGGCTCGTGCACGCCGTCTTCTATCTCAGCGTGCGTGACGGCAGCGCCGATCTCAACCCAACCCTCCTTACGACGGACGGTGCGCAGACCGGGGATGTCAGAGATATCGACCACGTGCGCTGGGCGCGCCAACCTAAGGTTGAGCATGGGCCCGAAGGACTGGCTTCCGCCCATGGCTTTGGCAGTGCCACCGCCCGTCGCCAGCACCGCGAGGGCGTCACTCACTTCGAGAACGCGGGTGTATGCAAAACGAGGGGCTTTCATTGGGCGCGCTCCTGTCCCAGCGTCGATTTCTCAAGGGCCTTGAGCAAGCGGCGTGGCGTCAACGGGGTCATCAAAACCTCGTCGGCGCCCGTGCCGCGCAACGCGTCGTTCACGGCGTTGAAGATCACCGCAGGCGGCGCGATCGCACCGCCTTCGCCCACCCCCTTCGCACCGAAATCGGTGTGAGGCGAAGGGGTCTCAAAATGTTCGATACGGATGCGCGGCACTTCCGTGGCGCCCGGAAGGATGTAGTCCGCAAGGGTGGAGGCCAAGGGCTGGCCTTGCTCGTCGTAAGGGCTCTCCTCGTACATGGCCGTGCCGATGCCCTGCGCGATGCCACCGATGGTTTGTCCTTCCACGATCATCGGGTTGACCATGGTGCCGCAGTCTTCGACCACGACATAGTCAAGGATTTCAACCTCGCCCGTCTCAGTGTCGACGGCGACCACCACGGCATGCGTCGCGTACGTGAAGGTCCCGGTATCGACATTGGGTTTGTACGCACGGGACACTTCCAGCCCACCCAGATGAACGTTCGCCGGTAAGTCCTGCGGGGTGAGGTACCAAACCCGCCCGACCTCTGAAAGGGGAATCGACTTGTCGCCAGCGACAGCGCGCCCTTCGATCAAAGCAACCGCGCTCGGCTCCACGCCCATGAGGTAAGCTGCAATCGATTGGATGCGGGGCAATAACTCTTTGCACGCGGTCGATATGGCCCCGCCGGACATGACGGTGGCGCGAGACGCATAGGTTCCAGAGGAGAACGGCGTCAGCGCTGTGTCACCATGCACGACCCGGATTCTGGCGACCGGAATGCCAAGAACGTCGTTGGCGATCTGCGCAAAGCTGGTCTCCATGCCCTGCCCATGCGAGTGCACGCCCACACGCACTTCGAGCCCGCCATCCGCCGTCATCCTGACCATCGCTTGATCAAAACCGGGCACTACAGGTAGCCCCCAGTTGGCGAACACAGTGGTCCCGTGGGCTGACTGCTCGGTGTAGGTGGCCGTACCGAAACCGATCCGGCGCCCGTCAGGCTCTCCACGCGCCTGCCGCTCGCGGACAGCCGCCACGCCGATCATCTCCACTGCGCGCCGCAAGCTCGCTGGAAAGTCGCCGCTGTCAAAGTGTTTGTTGGCCACGTTGACGTAGGGCATCGCAGCAGCCGGGACCAGATTCTCCATCCGGACTTCCCAGGGCTCACGACCGACTTCCCGCGCCACTGCGTCCATGAGCAGTTCGATCGCGAAGCAGACGCCCGTGCGCGCCACGCCGCGATAGGCCATGAACCCGGGCTTGTTGGTCGCGACACACAGGGTTTCACAGCGGTAGCCGCGAAAGGTATACGGACCCGGCAGGTTGCCGATCGCCTGCCCCGGCTCCAAGCCCACGAAGAAGGGATAGTAGGAGTACGCCCCGCCGTCGATGGTGATGATAGCGTCCAACGCCAGAAGCTTTCCAGTTCGGTCCGCGTAAGCCGTTAGCTGGTAGTGATGCTGTCGCGTGTTTGCTCCGACGATCAGATGCTCACGACGATCTTCGAGATATCGGAACGGCGTGCGATAAGTCTTGGCCAGCCAAGCCACGCAAAGATCCTCGGGATAGAGCTGCCCCTTGTAGCCGAAGGCGCCTCCGACGTCGGGCGACACCACGCGCACCGCCTCTTCATTCATCGCGAGGTGCTGGGCAATACCCACACGCAGCAAATGCGGCACTTGGGTCGCACTGACCACCACAAGCTGCTCAGTCTGGAAATCCCAGTAAGCCAGCACCGACTTGCCCTCCAACGGCACGATGCACTGGCGCGACAGTTCCACCGTGCGGCTGACCTTCACCTCCGCCTTCGCTGCCAACTCATCGAAGTCGCGGTTGGCACGCAAGGTGAGGAACCGGTTGTCCTTCCACCCAGGGTGCATGAACTCTCCGGTGGCTGCGAGGGCCGACTCCACATCGTAGTAGACCGGCAGTTCCTCATAGGAGATCTGCACATCCTCCAGCAAGTCTTCCGCCACGGCACGGGTAGGGGCCACCGCCATCGCGATGGCCTCCCCGACGTGGCGGACTCTGCCTGATGCCAGGGGCGGCAAAGCCGAGAACTGATACGTGGGTATTGAAGAGGGTGATCCGATGTCGGCCGCGTCCGACATCATCTCGCGGAGGAACACCTTCCCGGCGAACTTGTCTGGGATCTCAACGCCAGTGATGGAGGCGTGCGCCAAAGGGCTGCGCAGAAATGCCACCTCCTGCATCCCAGGCAGCACGAAGTCACCCACGAAGTTGCCCTTGCCCACCAAATGACGTGCGTCTTCCTTGCGAGGTACCCGGGCACCAATGCCCTCGCGCTTCAACAGCCTCGCCGGAATGTCTGATCGGTCCATGCGCTTCTTGTCCTTCACCAATGTCTTTGTGTCGGCCGGCACGGAATTGGGCACCTGTGGAACCACCCCGCGGAACCTCCGACGCTGCATCTAGATGTCCTCCCCTGACGTGATCGGCCACATAGGCCAGGTCAGTGGCACTACGCGTAGCCCCCCTACTTTGCAAGCAGGGTCTTCGTTGAGGAAGAATCACGATATGCCAGTTAACTTGCACAAGTATATGCCTGATGAATGCGCATGGAAAGCGGGTAAACGCTGATGGGTGCCAGGCAACACCTTGCGCCCCCATTCTGGTGCCTTTTTCCAATGAACGCGGCAAATTTCTGCACCATAAGAAGCAGCCCTTCCGGTCAGCATGGTGCATTGCACCATAGTGCAAACCCGCACTTGAAAACAACAACGCACCTCCGTAATATGACCGTACACTGTCATAAATCTTTAGTGCTGAAAGTTACAGGAATAGAGCCATGGATTGGATCAAGGTCGCCTCGGCGCAGGAGCTCAGCAACGATGAGGCGAAGACAGTCAATGTGGCCGGTCGTGGCATCGCGCTGTACCGGATCGACGACGAGTTTTTCGCTACCGATGGCATGTGCACACATGCCACGGCGTTGCTGTCAGAGGGGTATGTGGAAGACGGCTGTGTGGAGTGCCCTCTGCATCAAGGTCGCTTTGACATCCGCACCGGAAAGGCTATGTGCGCACCGGTCACGGTGGACCTGCGCATCCACCCCGTGAAACGAGAAGGAGACGACATCTACGTGTTGTCTCCCGCGAGCGAATGACGTCGCCCGGCGTTGTCATCGTCGGCGCGGGCCAGTCTGCAGCCGTCGCTGCGCGCACCCTGCGCGAGCAGGGCTACCGAGGCTGCATCACGATGCTCGGTCGTGAACGCCACAGACCGTACGAGCGGCCGCCCTTGTCAAAGGCTGTCCTGACAGCCGTTGAAGAGCCCAGGCTCGACGTGCTCACGGAAGATGCCTGGGTGCGCAACGATATCGAACTGCTGAGCAACAGCGAAGCGGTTGCCGTGGATCTGCAGCGTCGGCATGTCCGCCTCGCCGACGGTCGGGTGATCGGGTACGAAAGGTGTCTGATCGCCACAGGCGGGGAAGCCCAGACGCTACCCTTTGTCCCTACCGCCCACCCCCGGGTGCATCACATCCGTACCCTGGATGACGCACGCAGGCTGCGTGCCTCCCTTCAGGTCAGGCCCCAGGTCGCGATTCTGGGTGGTGGCTTCCTAGGTCTCGAGGTCGCCCACTCGGCGCTCTCTGCAGGCGCATCGGTCACGGTTCTCGAACGCGCGGCCTCTCTGCTGGTTCGCTTTCTGCCATGCGAGGCGTCAGCCTGGCTGGAAGCCCGTATGCGGGATGCCGGTGCGAAGCTCCTGCTCGGGGCCTCCCTCAGCGACGTCCATGCATCGCCCAGCGGTCGCATGCGCTTGATCGCGGGCGCCGGGGATCTGGAGGTGGACGAATTGATCGTGGCGGTCGGCCTCTCACCCAACGACTCGCTGGCTCGCGAAGCAGGCCTTGAGGTGGCAGCAGGGGGTGGGATTCTGGTAGATGCATCCTGCCGCACCAGCAACGAACACGTATTCGCGTGCGGTGACTGCACTAGCCAGCAACGCCCGGGTCAGACGGCGCCAACGCGCTTGGAGTCCTGGCAAAACGCGAACGAGCAGGCACGTACCGCCGCTGCCTCCATGCTCGGCGCCCCTCTTCCCGCGCCCGCAGTGCCGTGGTTCTGGACCGACCAAGGACAACACAACATCCAGGTACTCGGTCTGCCCGCGCCCGATCTCGAATATGTGCGCCGCGGTGACCTGGCCAGCGACAAGGTGATGTGGATCGGCCACCGGGGCTCTGTTCCGCTGCACGGCGTGGTCATCAATGCCGGCTCCGATCTGCGAGCCATTCGCCCTCTTTTCGAACGCGGCCAGCCTGTGCAGTGGGAGGACTTCCCGCTGCACACAACCAACCTGCGTGCATGGGTCAAGCAATTGCAAGCCCACGCCAGCACGACCGCCTAACCCACTCTCATCGCTAAGGAGCTTCCATGTATCAATCGCAGGCGGTCATCGGCATCACGAATGCCCGAAAGAACCCGCCATTGGAGCAGTGTGTCTGGCCCGCGGACGCCCTGAACAACATTCCAGATTGGGTCTACACCAGCCAGGCCATCTATGACCAGGAGATCGAACGCATCTTCCGCGGAGACACCTGGAACTTTGTCGCTCTGGAGGCGGAGATTCCCAACCCGGGCGACTACAAGCGCGGCTACGTCGGCGCCACGCCCGTCGTGATCGCCCGCGCGGAGGACAACACGATCTCTGTCTTCGAGAACCGCTGCGCCCACCGCGGTGCCGAGTTCTGCCGTTCCAGCCAGGGGAATACGAAGGAGTTCGTCTGCCCCTACCACCAGTGGTCGTACGACCTCAAGGGGAACCTGCAAGGCGTTCCTTTCAGACGCGGAATCAACAAGGTGGGCGGCATGCCGGCGGATTTCAAGAACGCCGATCACGGCACCCGTCAGTTGCGTGTGACGACACGGAACGGCGTGGTGTTCGCTACCTATTCCGACAAGACCCCTCCGCTGGAGGAGTACATGACCAAGGAGATCGTCGAGGAGTTCGATGTCGCCTTCTCAGGCAAGAAACTCAAGATCCTCGGCTATTGCCGCAATGAGCTTCCGTGCAACTGGAAGATGTACCACGAGAACCTCAAGGATCCGTACCACGCGACGCTGCTGCACTCGTTCCTCGTGGTGTTCGGCCTGCTGGTGCCGGGCATCAAGTCGACCGTGGTGGCGGACAAGGTTCATGGCCGCCACGGCTTCATGGCTTCGTCCAAGCCCGACGAGATCTATGCCACGGTCGCCGCGAACGACAAAGCGGAGATGCGATCGTTCAGCGACGACCTCAGGTTGCGAGACGAACGTTTCCTGGACTACGTGCGGGAGTTCAAGTCGCCCTGGTCCGCCAACATGATGACTCTGTGGCCGAACCTGATCGTTCAACGTCAGATGAACACCATGGGCGTGCGCCAGATCATTCCGAACGGCCCCAACAGCATGGTGATGCAGTGGACGATGTTCGGCTACGAAGATGACACACCGGAAATGACGCGGCACCGCCTGCGCCAGGGCAACTTGATGGGCCCTTCCGGCTTCCTCGGTCTTGAGGACAACGAGGCCTTGAAGTTCGTGCAAGAGGGCCTGCGCAACTCTTCAACAGACAACAACGTCGTCAAGCTGGATGCCGGTCACGAGGGCTCAGCGCGCAACCTGATCTCGGAGTCTTGCATCCGGTCCCTCTACCAGTACTACCGTGAAGTGATGGAAATCCGTGTCGCGGAGAAAGCAGCATGAAAGAGCGACTCGCCTACGCCAAGACCACGGTGTCGCCCCAACGCGCGGCCGAGTTGCGCGCTGAGATCGACTCCTTGCATGTCGAGTACTGCGCTGCCCTCGACGCGAACGATGTCGAACGCTGGCCCGACTTCTTCTGCAAGGATGCGACCTACCGCATCACCTCGCGCCACAACGCCCTGCTGAACATGCCCGTGGGCCTCGTGTACTGCGAAGGCTTGGACATGATCATCGACCGCGCCCAGGCGGTAGCGCACTCGCAGATGTTCGCACCGCGGCACATGCTGCATGTGCTCGGCATCACGCGGGTGCTGCAGGAAGCCGACAACACGGTCAGTTCCCAGACGCCATTTATCTTGATGCAGACCCTTGTCGAAGGCCCATCCACGGTGCACCTGTCGGGCACATACCACGACCGTTTCGTGCGCGAAGGTGACCGGCTTCTCATCGCCAGTCGCCAGGTGGTGCACGACACGGAAATTCTTGACACCGCCTTGGCCTATCCAGTCTGAGGCCACCTAGGATGAGCATGAACAAAACCCCAAAGATCGCGCTGGAAGAGCACTTCTCCGCCCCAGGATTCGGCGAGTACTCCGCTAAATACACCCGAGCGCTCCCCGCCGATTTCGTCGCCAAGCTCGATTCCAAGCTGGCTGACTTCGATGATCAGCGCCTTCGAGAAATGGACGCGGGGAACATCGAGTACGTCGTGCTGTCGCAAACAATGCCCGGCGTGCAGGCCGAGACAGATCGCGACAACGCCGTGCGCCGGGCGCGCGAGAACAACGAGTTCCTGGTCGAGCGCGTGGCACGCCATCCGCGACGCTTCGGAGCCTTCGCCCACGTGGCTCTGCAGGATCCCACTGCCGCCGCCTGTGAGCTGGAACGCACCGTCGTCGAGTATGGCTTCAAGGGCGCAATGATCAATGGCCACACCCTGGGGCGCTACTACGAAGGTGCGGAATTCGATGTGTTCTGGGAGCGCGCGCAGGCGCTCGGCGTCCCCATCTACCTGCATCCCAACGCGTTCAGTCAGCCGCCAGCGTTGCTGGAAGGCATGCCGGTGCTTCAGGGCGCAGCCTGGGGTTGGGGCGTGGAAACGGCAGGTCATGCGTTGCGCCTGTTGTTTGGAGGAGTGTTCGACCGGTTCCCACGCCTCAATCTTCTTCTGGGGCACATGGGGGAGGCTTTGCCGTACCAGCGCTGGCGCCTCGACAGCCGTTTTTCCGCGTATCCGTCGGGCATCAGGCTGGCACGCAAGCCCAGCGAGTACATCGGCAGCAACATCCTCATCACCACCTCCGGCGTGTGCTCTGCACCTGCCTTGATGGGCGCAATAGGCGAGCTTGGGGACCAGGCTGTTCTCTTTTCAGTGGACTACCCATACGAGTCGACCGCCGAGGCCTGCGCCTTCATCGAGGAAGCACCGCTCACCGACAGAACCCGTGCACTGGTGTGCCATGGCAATGCGCGCCGGCTCTTCAGGATGGGCAGCACGGAGGAGCTCGCGCTCCTGCAGATCTAACACTCCAAACCAAAGGACGAAAAATGCCAGTCAGCGACTATCAGTTGGTCAAAGCGTGGGATGAGGTTCTGAAGCTCAGCAAGGTGGAGCGCGGACAGAAGGTCTCGATCCTGTGTGGCCCTCATACGCATCCGCAAACGCTGCAGACGGCGACGATTGCAGCGCAGGCAGCCGGCGCGATCGTCACCAAGATCGAGCTGCAGCCCATCAACGCGGAAAAAGCAACCAGCCGCGACCGGATGAACTACTTGGGTGAAACACCCCTCACGAACAATCCAGTTGCACTCGCGGCAATGAAGAATAGCGATCTCGTCCTTGACTTGATGGTGCTGTTGTTCTCTCCTGAACAGCTCGAAATTCTCGAGTCCGGAACAAAGATCCTTTTGGTCGCGGAGCCACCCGAGGTACTGGTGCGGGCGATTCCGAATGAGGACGATCGCAAGCGCGTGCTGGCAGCATCGAAGCTCCTCAAGAAGGCGAGAAGGATGCACGTGACGTCGCCGGCTGGCACGGATGTGACCTTCCAGCTCGGAGATTTCCCGACCATCTGCGAGTACGGATTCTGCGAGGAACCCGGGCGCTGGGATCACTGGCCAAGCGGTTTCCTTTTTACCTTCGCCAACGAAGGCGGCAGCGACGGCACCATCGTGGTCGATCGTGGCGACATCCTTCTGCCACAGAGGAACTACGTCTCGGACAAGATCACATTGAACTTGCGCGACGGTTTCGTGCGCAGCATTGAAGGTGATGTCGATGCCGCCATGCTGCGCGAGTTCATGGAGGCCTACAACGATCCCGAAGCCTACGCTATCGCGCACATCGGCTGGGGCATGCAGCCACGTTGCTACTGGCACACGCTGTCGCTGATGGACCGCGAGGCGACAACAGGTCAGGATGCGCGCGCGTTCGAAGGCAACTTCTTGTTCTCGTTGGGTCCAAACAACGAGGCTGGTGGGCCTCGCACAACGCCTTGTCACCTCGACATTCCCTTGCGCAACTGCACAGTGAAGCTCGATGACATCGTCGTGGTTCAAGATGGCAAAGTCATTGACGAGGCTTTTCAATGAGCCCCGATCAGGACATCTATCAAAAGCAGGGCTTCGGCAATACGCTCGCGCCCAAGGCGCCGTTCGGTCTGCTGATCGTCGACTTCGTCAATGGATTTGCTGATCCGCTCACGTTCGGCGGCGGCAACATCGACCAGGCCATTGAATGCACACGCGGCCTTCTGGCGGCAGCACGACATCGCAACTGGCCGGTCGTGCACACGCGAGTTGTGTACCAAGACGATGGGACCGACGCAACCATCATGGCGCTCAAGGTCCCGTCCCTCCTAACCCTGCGCGAGCACGCACCAGAAAGCCATATCGTCCCGCAGCTTCAACCTGTCGGCGGCGAACTGGTGCTGCGCAAAACCAATCCTTCGGCATTCTTCGGTACGTCGCTGGCAGCATGGCTGTCTCAACGCGGCGTGCAAACCTTGCTGATTGCGGGCTGTACGACCAGCGGCTGTGTTCGCGCCAGCGTGGTTGATGCCATGTGCCACGGGTTCCGCCCTCTCGTTGTCACTGACTGCGTGGGCGATCGGTCGCTACAAGCGCACGAAGCCAATCTTTTCGACATGAAACAGAAGTATGCGACCTTGATGCCCTGCGACGTTGCACTGAAAGCAACTGCCGCTGAAGAACAAGGCGTCTCGCCCTGACATCTCAACTGAAATTGCCGCTCGTCACAACCGCGGAGCACTCCGTGCCAGCAACCCCCACTATCTGGAGAAGCAAATGACCATCAAACTCGTTGCCGCCCTTGCGGTATCCCTCGCGACCATCGCAGTCCCAAGCCGTGCCGACGTCATCAAAGTTGGTGTGATCGCACCCATGTCGGGCCCGTTCTCCGCAGTCGGTCAAACGTGGGAAGGTGGCACCAAGGCGTATCAAAAGCTCAATGGCACAACGGCGGGAGGGCACACGATCCAGGTCATCTTCCGCGATCTTCCGGATATCAACCCCGCGCAAGCCAAGGCACTGGCGCAGGAGCTCATCATCAAAGAGGGCGCCCAATACATCGGCGGCCTCTACTTCACGCCCGATACATTGGCTGTCGCTGCGCTCGCGCAAGAGGCCAAGGTGCCCGTCGTGATCTTCAACGCCTCGACGTCGTCGCTGCTCGAAAAGTCGGACTATCTGCTGCGCACCTCGTACACCTTGCCGCAGATGGCAGTCCCCGTCGCCAAGTACGCACTAGAGAAAAAGGTCAAGAACGTCGTCACGCTGGTCAGCGACTTCGGCCCGGGTCTCGATGCAGAGAAAGCCTTCACCACCGAGTTCGTCAGCGGTGGCGGCAAGTTGCTCGAGGCCATCCGTGCGCCTCTGAAGACGACTGACTTCGGCCCTCTGATGCAGCGCGTGAAGGCGCTCAAGCCCGATGCCCTCTATGTCTTCGGCCCCGGCGGCCCGGCCACCTACGCAATGATCAAAGCCTACAACGAAGCAGGCTTGAGGGCTGCAGGCGTGCGCTTTCTCGGCACTGGCGAAACCGATGAAGATCAACTGCGCGCGATCGGCCCGGACCTGCTCGGCATCGAGACCGGCATGTTCTATTCGGCATCACACAACTCGCCTTTGAACAACGCTGTCATCAAGACCCTGGGCGAAGTGGCACCCAAGGCCATCCCGACCGTCCAGCTGGCGAACGCGTTTGACGGCCTGCATGTGATCTATCACATGGTCAAGGCAACGGACGGTAAGCGCGATGGTGCCAAGGCACTGGCTGCTGCCAAGGGCTTTTCGTGGGAGAGCCCTCGAGGCCCGGTGAAGATCGACTCGGTCTCTCGCGAGTTTGTGCAGAACGTCTACATGCGCGTGGTTGAGAAGGATGCTTCTGGTCAATACGTCAACCGGGAATTCCGGACTTTCGAGATGCAACCCGATTACGGACGCATCCAAAACACGTCCAAGTAACGCCGGGACAGCAGCATGTCTGTCGCTCTTTTCAGCAGCATTCTGATCGACGGGATCACGTACGCGATGATCCTGTTCATGATCACCGTGGGTCTGTCGATGACCATGGGTCTCATGCGGGTGGTGAATCTGGCCCATGGTGCATTTGCGATGCTGGGCGGGTTTCTTGCCGCCAGCCTCCCACAGCGCCTGGGCGTGCCCATTGGAGTGGGCTTCGTGCTGGCCATCGTTCTGGTCGGGCTCATCGCGGTGCTGTTCGAGCGCATCTTGTTACGCCGCTTCTACCGGCGCGACGACCTCGATCAAATGCTGGTGACGATTGGGTTGATGTTTGTCGCGACGGCCGCAGTAAACCTGTTGTTCGGGTCCTCGGTGACATCCGTCGCGCTGCCCGAAGCATTCATCGGCTCGGTGGATCTTGGCTTTCGTTCGATCCCCCGGCATCGGCTCATCGTCGTTGCCTGCGGCCTGGTCGTCGTCACTATCCTTTGGCTGACAGTGGACCGATCGTCCTTCGGCATCCGCGTGCGTGCTGCAGTGGACAACGCGCCGATCGCACGGGCCATCGGCATCGACACGACGAAGATCTACGCGGCCACCTTTGCAATCGGCGCAACACTTGCGGCGTTGGGGGGGATCGCTGGCGCGGAGTTGTTGCCGATGGAGCCTACCTACGCCTCGAAGTATCTCGTGATCCTCCTGGCGGTCGTGGCCGTGGGGGGTAACGGAAATCTGTTCGGCTCCTTCTTTGCAGCGTTGCTGCTTGGCATTGTGGAGACTTCTATGAAGTACATGGTTCCGCAGCTCGCATCGGCTGCGTTTTTTCTGACGATGATCATCGTCTTGCTGGTGCGGCCGCAAGGTCTGTTCGGGAGGCAGGCATGAGCGCAGTGAATCCTTCCTTGGCGATGGTCGCTCCGTCCCCAACCCGCCCGTGGATGCAACTGCGTGTCGAGATCGTGCTGACGCTGGTGGGATTGCTGGCCTTCGTGCTGTTCCCTCAAGACCTCGGGTTGCTGACCAACATGGCGACCATGTCCATTTTTGCGCTGTCGTTGAGCCTCGTGCTTGGCCAGGCAGGCATCGCGACCCTGGGTCAAGCCGCGCTGTACGGAAGCGGCGCCTACGTGGCGGGTTGGACGGCGCTGTACCTGACGGCCGATCCCATCGTTGGCCTGCTGCTGGGCGCACTGGGTGGTGGTTTGATTGCGTTGCTGAGTGGTGCCGTGATGCTGCGGGCGACCAAGCTCACGCTCGTCATGCTGACCATTGCAGTGGCCCAGCTGCTACTCGAACTGGCCAACTGGGCCAGGTGGCTGACCGGTGGAGACGACGGACTGGCGGGATTCAACATTGGCCCGCTGTTCGGCATCTGGGAGTTCAATTTCCTCGGCCACACCGGCTACTTCTATGCGTTGAGCGCATTGGTCCTGGTGTACTTCCTGGTGCGCAATCTTGTGGAGTCGCCTTTCGGTCTGACGGCCAAAGCGATCCGGCAAGACCCGGGCCGGGTACAGGCGCTGGGGGGACGCGTCTACCTGCATCTGCTGGCGGTGTACACCGTAGGCGGCATTGTGGCCGGGCTCGCCGGCGCATTGACGGCGCAAACCAGCAAAGTAGCCAATCTCTTCATGCTCGACTTCACGACATCGGCAGGTGTCGTGGTCATGATCGTACTGGGTGGCACCCGTCGTCTGTCGGGTGCGGTGCTCGGCACCGTCGCGTACATGACCATCCACCACATCGCATCAACTTTGAACCCCTATCACTGGCTGTTCTTCATCGGATCGATGCTGATCGTCGTACTCATCGTCCTGCCTGAAGGGCTGATCGGGCTTCTGGATCGCGCCATGGCGTACGCGAAGCGGCTGGGTGCGAGCGGGGGAGCCCAATGACTTACCGACTGCAAACTCAGAACCTCTGTCACTCCTTTGGTGGCCTGGCCGCCACGCAGCATGTCTCGCTCGCCCTCCCCAAGGGCGCCCGCACGGCATTGATCGGACCGAATGGAGCAGGCAAGACAACCTTGGTGAACCTGCTGAGCGGATCGCTGCGCCCGCAGTCCGGTGACATCCTTCTTGATGGCCGCTCTATCGTCCAACTGCCCCAGTACGCACGTGTGCGCAGCGGCATCGTTCGCACGTTCCAGATCAGCCGGCTGTTCAAGGACCTCACCGTGGAAGAGAACGTCGAGATCGCCGTGCTGCAGCGGCACCGCGCATCCATGCAGTGGTGGCCTTCACGCACGCGTTCCGCAAAAGTTCGCGAAGAGGTCTACGAGACGCTCGGCATGCTGGGTCTGCAGTCGTTCGCGCATCGGCTGGTAGGGCAATTGGCCCTAGGCGAGCAGCGGCTGGCGGAAATCGCTCTGGCTCTCGCGATGAGGCCTGACGTGCTGCTCCTTGACGAGCCAGGTGCAGGCGTACCGCAAGGCGAAGGCGGCCGCATCATGGACGCCGTTGAGAGTCTGCCGAAAGACCTGTCTGTTCTGCTGATCGAGCACGACATGGACCTGGTCTTCCGGTTTGCTTCGCACATCGTCGTCCTGGTTGGAGGTGCGGTCATGGTCGAGGGCTCTCCGCAGGAAGTTGCCGCCAACGAACAAGTCAAACAAATTTACTTCGGACGGGACGGTCATGCCTAAGCCCCGTACCGAACTTCGGTTCGACAACGTTACGGCAGGCTATGGCGGCGTTCCTGTCGTCGAGCATCTCAGCTTCAACGTCCGCGAAGGCGAACGTCTTGGGCTGATCGGGCGCAACGGCGCAGGCAAGACAACGACGCTGGCGACGGCGATGGGTCTGGCCGATCTGATGAAAGGACGCATCGAGTTTGGTGGAAACGACATCAGCGGCGCGAGTACGTATGCGCGCGCCCGCGCTGGCCTTGGCTACGTGCCACAAAGTCGCGACATCTTCCCTTCACTGACGGTGGAAGAAAACCTGCTGTCGGGCCTGCAGGGTCGCTCGGCGAGCGATGCCCTGCCTCCGATCTATGCCCTGTTCCCGCGCCTGAAGGAGCGGCGACGCAACGGTGGCACGCAGCTCTCGGGTGGCGAGCAGCAAATGCTGTCAGTGGCACGGGCCCTCGTCGGTCAACCCCGCATCCTGCTACTCGACGAGCCGCTGGAAGGTCTGGCCCCAATGGTGCGCGAGGAGTTGATGGATGCCATCGTTCGGATGAGCGATCAGTTCGGCGTCGGCTGCGTCCTCGTGGAGCAGCACGTGGACGTCGTTCTCGAGTTTTCCAAGAATGTCATCGTTCTGGAGCGCGGCATCGCCGCTTACGCTGGCTCAGCGACAGCACTGCGAAACGAAGAGGAGCTGCTCAACCGAACCATCGGTATCCAGAAGTGCTGAGACCAGTGCCTGACTCTCAGCTTCGGCAACAGGCTCTCATCCTGTCATGCAGAAGTTTCGCGCACTCCTAGGTTCATTGCGCGTGTTCGACGCGGTATGTCGAGCCAAGGGGGTTTCGCGTGCTGCTGACCTACTGCACGTCACGCCAGGCGCCGTGAGCCAGCAGATCAAGCATCTTGAGATCGGGCTTGGCGTACAGTTGTTTCAGAAGTCTGGTCGCGAAATCGAGCTTACTGCGGTGGGCGAACGACTCGCTCACCGCGTCTCGGATGCATTTGATCGTCTGAACGATGCGTTGAACGAGGTGGTCGACGAGCAAGCGGAAAAACGGCTGCGCCTGAAAGTGACACCCAGTCTGGCGATTCGCTGGCTCGTTCCTCGCCTGCACGGTTTCTACGCGCACTATCCCGACATGGATCTGGAGATTGCCACGATTGCGATAGCTGACGACATCCGGCTGGAGGGGGCTGACTGCGCGATCCGGCACGGCGTGGGCGATTGGGGCGATGTCGAACTGGATCATCTGTTTGATGACGAGTTTGTCCCTGTCTGTGCACCCAGCATGGCCGGGCAGGTGCAGACACCTCAGGATCTACTGCAGGCCAACCTGCTGCACTCCATGATGCGGCCGCAAGCATGGCCGCTATGGTTCAGCTCCGCGGGTTTGGCGGCCCCCCCGCGCCAACGAGGAATTACGTTGGCCAATGCGGCTCTGTGCTACCAGGCTGCGGCAGATGGCCTCGGCATCGCTATGGCCCAGCGAGCCTACGTGGAGGATGACCTGCGCATCGGGCGCCTCGTCATTGCCGTGGACCACGTGGCCAAGACAGAACTCGGTTACTACCTTGTCTGCGATCCCATGAAAGCGACCACGGTCCCCGTCCGGCTCTTTCGCGACTGGATCCGTTCGGTCCGGTAGGGACGTTGCCAAGCCGGCGCGCATCCCCATATAGCACGCCGGCCTCATGGGCTCGGTAGACAATCATCACCCTTCGACCGCTGCCAAGAATCGATCGAAAGATGAATCCACCGCAGCCCTGCCGTCTCCGATGATGTTCAAACCCCACGTAAATCCGAACACGTCCGCAAAGTCATAGCCTTTCAACCGCTCGCGTATCGCACGAATGTCACTAGTTTTCATCGGTACGAAGTTCGGATAGCTGTACATGAACGAGACGTGCCGCCGGTCGTATACGACCTGAAACGCGTCACCCGGGAAAAGCGCACCACCCGCACGTGGCCCTTGCTTCCAGTGAAGCACGGCGCTTCCCGGAAAATGCCCTCCGACGCGAAGGAGTGTCACCTGATCGGAGACCCTATGCACATCCCCATCCCAGAACTCGATCTGTGGGGCCTGTCGCTGGATCCACACTTTGTCTGCAGCATTCAACAGGATCGGTACGCCGCCCAAAGCTTCGCTCCACTCGATCATGGATGCGTAGAAATGAGGATGCGAGATGATGATTTTTCTTACGCCCCCGCGCCCCTTGAGTTCGGCAACGGCATCGTCTGTCACCATGCTCACGCATTCCCAAAGAATATTTCCAGCGTCAGTCGGCAGGAGAAGCGCCCGCTGCGGAATGGCGAACCCATTCGGCATGCCAATACCCAGCAGACCACAGTCGTCCTCGACTCGAAGCTTGTGCTTCTCTATCAGAGCATCGTGCGTGGTCCACTTCTGACCTCCCCACCCGACATACTGGCGGTCATCCACACATACAGGGCACTGGAGCGGCGGCTTTTCGGACTCTGCGTATTGCGTTCCGCAGGTCTCACAAATGTAGTTCGGCACCGTTTTCATTCCTGGACATGCGTGGTGAAGCCTATGGTTTCCTTCTGCGGAAACACGCGACGGCTGGGATCAAACGCCAACCCCAACTTGCGTTCCATCCCTTCATGTCGTCGACAGAGATGGCGGAGCAAACAGTCCCTCGGCCATAGCGCTCCCTAGTCTGCCTTAAATCCCGACGCCTTGATCACGGGCTCCCAAAAACTGCGCAGTTCATTGAACTTGGTATGCGCCTCAGCCGGAGTGCTCCCTGCAGTCACGAAGCCGAGCACGCGGATCTTGCTCGCGAACTTCTCCTCGGCCACGGCTTTGCGGATCGCCGTGCTCCATTGAGCCACGATGGGCTCGGGCGTCTGCGGAGACATGCATATCGCCAGTGTTCCGACCGCAGCCAGGTCCTTGTGGCCGAGTTCGGAGAAGGTCGGAACATCCGGCAGAAGCGGCGAGCGCTTCGCGGATGTGACCGCCAGCACGCGGAGCTTGCCGGCATTGTGGTACTGCGCGAAGTCGCCCACGGTCGAACTTCCCGCCGCCACGTTGCCGCCGATGAGGCTCGTGATCATTGGGGCAGCGCCCTGGTACGGAATGTCCTCCAGCGGCGTTCCAATGACCCTGCCGATCTGCAATCCGAGGATGTGTGTCGGCCCACCCGCTGCGGCGTGCCCGAAGTTGGCCTTGTCGGGATGTGCACGGACCCACTGTGCATATTCGGGGAAGGTCTTCACAGGCGAGGAAACCGGCACCGCGATCGCCATTGGAAACTCGACAACAGTGGACACGGGAAAGATGTCCCGCTCGGCCTCGTAGTTGAGCTTCCTGAAGACGAACGGGTACATGGTCCTGTAAGAGTCCGGACACAGCATCGCCACGCTTCCGTCCGCGGGCGCAGCGCGCAGCGCATCGATCCCGATCCGGCCGCCGGCACCGGGCTTGTTGTCCACCGTGACCACCCGGCCGAGCGGATCGTGGAGTTGCTCCGCAAGTGCGCGCGTCACGACATCCAGCGTCCCTCCCGGCGAAAAGCCCACGATGATCCTGGCAGGCGGAGCACCTGCCCGCTGCGCCCGCGCAGGGGATACGAGAACGCAGGCGCATAGGGCAAGCGCGGCAAGACGGTGAAGCTGGGAGAAGGTTGCTTTTTGCAAGGTCTGTCCTGGTGGATTGACAACGCGATGCTGTGCGCGGTGGATCAGTCAAGCGACTTGAAGGCGGAGTCTTCGACCACCTTGCGCCACTTCACGAAGTCGGCTTTCACGCGCTGCGAGAACTGCGCGGGATCGCCGCCGGCCGGCTTGAAGGTGAGTTGACGGAAGCTGTCCTGTACGCTCGGCTGCTGCAGGGCCACCTTCACGGCCGCCTGCAGCTGTTGCACGAATTCCGCAGGCGTCTCGGCGGGGTAGAAGAAGCCGGTGTAGTCATCGGTGGTTAGATCGGGGAATCCGGCTTCATTGGCCGTCGGGACATCCTGCATGGTGCGCTCCGTGCCGCTGGTGGCCAGCAGGCGGACGCGCCCGGTTCCGAGATGCGGCACGATCCCGGCTGTGACGTCGATGCCGAAAGGGATCTGCCCGCCGTTGAGCGCCTGCAGATGCGGCGCGGCTCCATTGAACGGGACGTGGTTCAGCTGCACACCACCGGCGCGGCCCAGCAAGAAGCCGAGGAAGTGCGGGATGGAGCCCGACCCGACTGCACCGTAGTTGCCGTTACTGGGATTGGACTTGACCCACTGCACGTACTCGCGCAGCGTCCTGACGCCCGGCGCCCCGGCCGTGCTGGCGGCATAGCCGAACTCCATGTTGACGACCGGTGTCACCGGAACGAAGTCGCGCAACGCGTCGTAGCCCAACTTGTTGAAGATGTGCGGATAGACCGCCATCAAGGAGGAAGAGGTGAGCAGCAGCGTATTGCCGTCCGGCTTGGCGCTCTTCACGTAGGTGTTGGCGATGCGCGCACCGGCGCCGGGCCTGTTGTCGACGATGACCCTCGCGTTCAGCGGCTTCTCCAGATGCACCGAAACGATGCGGGCGATGGCATCGGTCGATCCGCCCGGAGGAAACCCCACGACGATACGGATAGTCCGCTCCGATTTGCCGAGCAACTGGGCGCGCGCCACCTGCGTGCTGCCTAGGGCTCCAAGTGCGAGCGTGGTGAGGATTTTTCTACGTTGCATGGCGCGATACCTTTGTGGATGGACTTGCTGCCGGTCTTCAGCAGGATGAGCGGAGAGAGATTCGTTGCATGGGACTAGACAGCGCGCGGGCGATCACCGGCCATCTCAGTCGAGCGGCCTGAAGCCGGAGTTCGCGACGACCTGGCGCCACTTGTCGTAGTCGGCACGCACCCGCTGCGCGAACTGCGCCGTTTCGGCGCCGCTAGGCCTGAACGTGAGGTGGCGAAGCCGCTCCTGCACGGCCGGTTGCCGCAGTGCATCCTTCACGGCCGCCTGGAGCTGCTGCACGCGGTCGCTGGGAGTGTGTGCCGGATAGAAGAATCCGGCGTAGTCCTCGGTCGTCAGGTCAGGGAAGCCCGCTTCGCCCACCGTCGGGACACCCTGCATGCTGCGTTGCGCACCGCTGGTGGCCAGAAGACGGACGCGCCCGCTGGCAAGGTGCGGCACGATGCCGGCAAGGATTTCGACGCCGAAGGGAATCTGCCCTCCATTGAGCGCCTGCAGGTGCGGCGCACTGCCATTGAACGACACGTGGTTCAACTGGATCCCGGCGGACTGCGCGAGGATGGCGCCGAGGAAGTGCGGGATGGAACCCGACGCCGGCGACCCACAATTGCTGTGGCCTGGGTCCGACTTCACCCATTGCACATAGTCGCCCAAGGTCTTGACACCGGGCGCCGCGGCGGTGCTGGCCACGTAACCGAACTCCAGGTCGACGATGGAGGTCACAGGCACGAAATCGTGCAAGGGATCGTACGGCAGATGGTTGAACACGAACGGGTAGACCGCCATCAACGAGGACGTACACAGCACCAGCGTGTTCCCGTCCGGCTTCGCGGACTTCGCATGGGCGTTGGCGGTGCGGCCTCCGGCACCCGGCTTGTACTCCACGACGATCCGCGCGCCGAGGGACTTCTCCAAGTGCGGGGTGATGATTCTGACGACGGCGTCTCCCGTGCCTCCTGCAGGAAATCCCTGGATGATCCGGATGGTGCGCGGTGAGGCGCCGAAGACCTGGCCACGCGCGGCCGGCACGCTGCTGCCGGCGCCCAGCGCAAGCGCCATGAGCATTTGTCGGCGTCGGGGGGCACCGCGTTCGGGCGCGGGCCGCGCCGGCAGATTTCCCGCGGCGTCGCTAGCCGCCCTCACAGGAACGGGAGGTTGAGGCATCGTGCGTGCGCCGATCAACGGCCGCGGAACACCGGGGGGCGCTTTTCCGCGAACGCGCGCCGCCCCTCCAGGCGGTCCTCGGTATCGCGCAGCACGCCGAAGGCCTGCCGTTCCAGTTCCAGGCCAGCCGCCAGCGGCAATTCGCGCCCCGTCATGGCCAAGCGCTTGACTGCTGTCATCGCCAGCGGCGCATTGGCTGCCATGACGCGTGCGAGACCAAGCGCAGTCTCCAGCAAGTTAGGCAAGGACACCACGCTGCTGACAAGGCCGATCCTCATCGCCTCCACGGCGTCGATGCGTTCGCCCGTCAACAGCAGCCGCATCGCGTCCGATTGCCCCACGGCACGGATCAGGCGCTGCGTGCCGCCGGCGCCCGGGATGCTGCCCACACGCACTTCGGGCAGGCCGAACTGGGCGTTCTCAGAGCACACGCGAATATCCGCAAGCAAAGCCAGTTCCAGTCCGCCGCCGAGAGCATAGCCATTGATTGCTGCGATAACTGGCTTTTCGGTCTGCAGCGTGCCAAAGTTGAAATGCCTGGTGCCGCCACCAAAAACCTGCCGAGCTGGGCCGTTGGCGGGTGGCATCGTTTTCTTGAGGTCTGCACCTGTGCAGAACGCGCGCTCCCCCGCACCGGTGAGGACGAGCACGCGGATGTCCTCGTTGTTCGATACCTCATCCCAGATCCCGAGCAATTGCTCGTTGGACTCCGGATCGATGGAGTTCATGGCTTCGGGCCGATTCAGGGTGACGATGGCGACGCCATCTTGGACTGTCTTGGTGATGGGCATGGGATTGCTTTAGTTGTGTGTGGAGCAGGCGGCGATCACCGCCTCTATGTCTTCAGACGGCATGCCGAGTTCGACAAGCACCTCGCGCGTGTGCTGTCCGAGCGTTGGCGCAGCGCGTCGCGCCAGAGGACGCTCACCAACCGCACCCAACACGCTGCGTGGCATCGTCAACGCACCTGCGACCGGATGCTGCAAACTCTCCATGAGCACTGCTTCGGCAAAGGGCGAGGACTGCGTCACCTCGGCATAGTTGTTGATAGGGCCACAGATGATGTCCACGGCGGCGAACTTCTCGAGCCAAAAAGCGCGGGGATGGGCAAGCATGCGTGCTTCCAGCAAGCGCAGCAGCGCCTTGCGGTGTTGCAGCCGGCTCCTGTTCTCGGCGAAGCGCGGATCGGACGCCAGTTCCGGCGCGCCGATGGCGGCACACAACGCCTGCCATCGTGCAGGGTGATATGCCGCCACCATGATCCATCCATCGGCGCAACGCAGCGCTTCGTTCGGCGTTGAATAGGGCGCTGCATTGCCTTGTGGACCAGGCACTTCGCCATCCGCAAGATAGGACGCAAAACTAACGTGCTGCAGCGCGATGGCACTGGCAAACATGCTGGCTTCCACGTGCTGCCCCGAACCCGTCCGTTGCCGCTCAGCGAGGGCGGCCAGAACCGAGATGGTGGCGAGCGACCCCGTCATTAGGTCGACCACCGGCACCGGAACCTTGCACGGCTCTCCATCGCGTGTGCCGGTGACGCTCATGAGGCCGCTGACCGCTTGCAGTACGCCGTCCACGCCCGGTAGGTCTTTTCCGGTCCCGTGCTGGCCATAGGCCGAGACCGAGCAGTAGATCAGCCGATGGTTTTCAGCAGAGACCGAGGCGTAGTCCAGCCCGAACCGGGCCATCACGCCCGGGCGAAAGCTCTCCACCACGACATCGGCTTCGGCGATCAGATCCAACGCCACCTGCCGGTGCAACGGCTGCTTGAGATCCAACACGATGCTGCGCTTGTTGCGATTGAGCGCAAGAAACGGAACGCCCTCGCCATGGACCCAGGGCGAGAGCGCACGCGAGAGATCGCCTGCAGGTGCCTCGACCTTCACGACATCAGCGCCGAGATCGGCCATGCACAGTGTGCAGGTCGGCCCGGCCATCACCTGGGTGAAGTCGATGACCCTCAAGCCCTCAAGAGAGTTTGCCAGCATCCTACGAACCCATTTGGATATGGTTGGCGCGGATGATCGGCTCCCATTTGGCTCGTTCCGCTTGCAGCATCCGTTGGTACTCGTCCTGTGTGACGGCCATAGGTTCGAGCCCCGCCGCGGTGAGCGTTTTCCGAACCTCGGTGTCCTGCAGGGCCTGGGTGACCTCCGTATGCAGGCGTCTCACGACGGCCTTCGGGACACCCTTCGCAACACAAATGTCATACCAGTAGCTTGCGTCGTACCCCTTCACTCCGGCCTCTGCCAGCGTCGGGATCTCAGGTGCCAGTTCGGAGCGCTTTGCGCTGCCCACGCCCAAAACCTTCAACTGACCGCTTCGGGCAAATTGGATTGCGGTCGACAACCCGATGATCGCAAGTGGTAGATGCCCACCGATGACGTCTTGAACGGCGGGAGCCGTGCCGCGATAGCCGACATGGGTCATTTGCAGTCCAGCCATTGAGGCGAGCAGCACTCCGGCCAAATGATGCGGAGTCGCAGGACCAGGCGTGCCATAACTCATACCCGGGTTCTGCTTGACATGGGAGACCAGTTCGGCCATGTCTTGCGCAGGAACCTTGTTGCTCGCGATCAGAACAATCGGCACGCTCGCCAGAGGGGCTACTTGCACCAGGTCCGTGGCGGCATCGAATGGCAACTTGCTATTCAGGAGATTCAGTAGCGATGTAATACCGGAGCCTGTCGTCAACGTGTATCCGTCAGGCTTGCTACGCAAGAGTTCGGTGTAGGCTAGTGCGGCTCCCGCTCCAGGCTTGTTCTCTACGACGATCGGCTGGCCCAACTGCGCACTTAACTTCTTCATCACGATTCGTGCTGCGAGATCAGTGCCCCCTCCAGCGGTGTAGGGGACGAGCAATCGGAGTTGCCGAGACGGATACTCCTGCGCGAACACTGATGCGGTCGATACTGGCCCCAGTGCCGCGACGAAGTTCATGAATGTCCTGCGTTTCACCACGGCTGTCACGTCGTTGGTTGGTATCAAACAGACGGACTGCTCAGGCTGCGGCCACCGCAGACGTAGAGAAGCTGTCCGGTGACGTAGCTCGAGCCGGGTTCCGCGAAGAAGCGGACGGCGCGACCAATGTCTTCCGGCTGACCGATCCGCTCCATTGGAACGGTCTTGTGAAGGCCCTGCCGCACCTCTTCTGTCAGCGTTTCAAACAGGGGGGTCTCGACGATGCCGGGCGCGATGGCATTCACGGTGATGCCCTTGCGCGCGTATTCGAGCGCCAGCGAGCGGGTCAGGCTGACCACGGCGCCCTTGGATGCGGAGTAGGCCGCCTGGCCGCGATTGCCCAGCCAGGCGCGGGAGCCAATGTTGATGATGCGCCCGAAGCGGTTCTCCGCCATCTGCGCCAGCACTGCCTTGGCGCAGATGAACTGGGAATGCAGGTTGATCTCGATCACCCGGCTCCAGAATGCGAGATCCATCTTGGAGACCAGTTTGTCGCCGCCGATGCCGGCGTTGTTGACCAGGATGTCAATGCGCGCATGGGTTGCCAGCAGTTGGGCTACGGTCGCCTCCACCTGCTCCATGGAGCTGACGTCGACCTTGAAGGTCTTCACGTCCACTCCTTCACTGGTGAGGATGCGTTCGGCCCCCTGCAGCGCCCCTTCGTCGAAGTCCCAAAGCGCAATGCGGCAGCCGGCCGACGCCAGTTCGCGGGCGATGCCAAAGCCAATGCCTTTTGCACCGCCGGTGACGACGGCAACAAGGCCCCGCAGCGAGGCGGGCGCGGTCGTGCTTGTCTGGTTCATGCTGCTTGCCTTCAGAGCGAAAGAATGTTGATCGAGCAGGCCGCGTGGTCCACTCCCCAGATGCCGCCGCCGGTCACCTGCGTGAGGCCTATCCGCGCGCCCTGCACCTGCCGCGCTCCCGCACGGCCTTGCAGTTGTTCACACACCTCCACGATTTGTGCAACGCCGGTCGCACCCGGGGGATGCCCCTTGGCGATGAGCCCACCACTCGGGTTGACGGGTACCCGCCCGCCCAGTGCAGGCGCGCCGCTTTGCAGGAAGCCTGCGGCGTCGCCACGGGCGCAAAGCCCCAGCGCTTCGTAATAGAGCAGCTCGGAAATGGTGAACGCGTCGTGGACCTCAAGAAGGCTCAGGTCCTGCGGCCCGATGCCGGCCTGCTCATAGGCGAGTCGGGCGGCGCGGGCCGTGATCTCGGCCTCGGTCATGTCCACCGGCGCGGTTTCGAACAGGCCGGACTGCACCACGGACGCCAGCACCCGCACCGGCTTTGCAACACCCTTCGGAGGTTGGGTGCTGAGCACGATCGCCGCCGCCCCGTCCACTACGGCGGGACAGCACTGCAGCAGCGTGAGCGGATCGGCCACGGGGCGCGAAGCAAGTACCTCCTCGCGCGTGGCCTGTTTCGCAAACTTGGCGATGGGATTCAGCGCCCCGTGCTTTCGGTTCTTGACCGAGATATCCGCCAACGTCTCCAGCTTCAGGCCATGGTCGTGCATGTAGCGCTTCGCGCGCATGGCGTACAGAGCCGGCATGATCATGCCGCGCCTGTTGTTCCAGTCCTTCTGGCTAAGCTGCAACGGCCCGCCGCCGAGGCTGCTCAGCTGGTCCATGCCGAACACCACCACGGTGTCGTACTGTCCGACCTTGAGCGCCTGCAAGGCGAGGTTGAGCGCGGTCGCACCGCTGGAGCAGGCGTTGTCCACGTTGTAGACCGCGCCGCCGTTGACATGCAGCTCACGCAATGCGCGCTGCCCCGGCAACGAGGCGCCGAGCGCGTTGCCGCAGTAGAACGCCTGCACCTCGGAGATCTGCGTGCCTGCGTCGGCCAGGGCGTCCAGAATGGCCGACTGCGCCATGGCCTCTTCGGTCAATTCCGGGAAGCGGCCGAAGTCGGTGATGCCCACGCCAGTGATCAGGGGTTGCTTCATGGCATCACTCCTGGAAAGCGTAGTCGGGCGTGCCGTCGGGCAACGTGAAGGGCACCACACGCAGGTGGCTTCCGATGGCGGGCGGCACGGTGTCGAACAACAGCCTTCCGAACGCGCGCACGCCCGGCTCGAAGTCGACCATGGCCAAACCGTAGGGCGGCTTGTCCTTGCCGGGGTGAACGACGGTGTAGCTGTAGAGCGAGCCGGTCGGCCCGAGCTCGATGTCTTCGACCGGCTGATCGTTGTGAACGAATTCGACCGGTGGGAATTGCGAGGGCTGCCCGGCAACGTGTGCGGCGATCAGCACCATGCCGCCAGCGGCTTCACGGAAATGAGATCCCGTTCGCTTGATGATCTTCAAAAGTTATCTCCTGTTCGCGCAGCGCTTGCTACGGCGACAGGAAGTATGGGTATTCATGACCAGGTGGTCATTGGAGTTCTGTTCGAAAAGCTTTAGTCGGGCTAAAGCGTGCAAGGCGCGCAATTCCACTAAAGGATGACCAACCAAACTGAAATGACGGCGGGCAGGTGGATATGCATACTGAGGCAATGAAAGAACAAATTCGCGTGCCGGTCACCATGATGCGCGGTGGCACCAGCAAGGCTGTTTTTCTCGCGCAACGCGACGTGCCCACTGACCCGCAGGCACGTCAGAGATTTCTTCTCGCACTGTTCGGTAGCCCGGATGTGCGCCAGATCGATGGACTCGGTGGCGCCGATATCTTGACGAGCAAATGCGCCATCATTGGCCCGCCCTCGCGATCGGACGCCGACATCGACTACACCTTCGTGCAGATCGGCATCGACAAGCCCACCGTGAGCTTCGAGATCGTCTGCGGCAACATTTCATCGGCTACCGGGGTCTACGCCCTGCAGGAGCGCTTGATCCCCGTGCAGGAACCGGTCACCACCGTGCGCGTGCACAACACCAACACCGGGAAGATCCTGCGGATGGCGGTGCAGTGTGCCGACGGCGAGCCGCGCGTGGAAGGCGACAGCGAGGTGGATGGGGTGCCCGGCACGGGCGCGGAGGTCGCATTGGACTACTCGGGCACCAGCGGGGCCACCACAGGCAAGCTGTTGCCCACCGGCCAGGCACGGGACTGGGTGCACGTGTCCAGGCTCGGTCGCGACATCCCCGTCTCGGTCGTGGACGTGGGCACAGCCTGTGTGTTCATCCGTGCGGCCGATCTGGGCGTCACCGGCAAGGAGTTGCCCGGCCAGCTCAGCCCTGACATTTACGAGATGGCCGAGGAGGTGAGGCGGTGGGCCGTCGACCGTTGCCATCTGCCCGCCGAAGGCATTCTCACGCCCTACCAGGTCCTCATCGGCGAAGCGCAAGACTACCGGACCATCGCCGACCGCGCCGTCGCGTCGTCAGAGATCGACTTCGTCGCGCGCATGGTTCTTCATGGTGGAGCGATGCACAAGGCATTCCCGGGCGGCGGCTCCGTGTGCCTTTCCGTTGCGGCGCAGATCGCGGGGACGATCCCCGCCGAAGCACGAGGGAGCCACGCGGGGCCGGCGCGCATCCGCATCGGCCATCCGAGTGGGGTGATCCAGATCTTCGCGAATGTGGAACACACCGCCCAAGACGATTGGACAGTGCGCGAAGTGCACTTCACGCGCACGGCCCGGCGCCTTTTCGACGGCACCGCCTACGTGCGGCGGGTCCTGCTCGAAGCCACCTGATTCCGTAGATGGAAACGGGCCCGGGAAGCGCATTGATGCGGATGAACACCATGACGAAAGCTTTTCCATGAACACCCAGGATCTCTTTTCCCTACAAGGTCGCACGGCGCTGATCACCGGCGGCTCACGGGGCATCGGCCGCATGATCGCCGAAGGGTTTCTGGCCCAGGGTGCACGGGTGTACATCAGCGCCCGCAAGGCCGAGGCCTGTGATCTGGCGGCGCAGGAGCTGGCCAAGAACGGCCACTGCGTCTCGCTTCCCTATGACGTGTCCACGATCGCCGGCTGCCAGGCCTTGGCCGCTGGCTACGCTCAGCACGAACCCACATTGGACATTCTGGTCAACAACGCCGGCGCAGCCTGGGGTGAAGACTTTGATGCCTTCCCCGAAAACGGCTGGGACAAGGTGGTGGACTTGAATCTGAAAACGCCCTTCTTTCTGACGAAGGCGCTGGCTGAACCGCTGCGCGCTGCGGCGCAAGCCCGTGTGGCGAAGGTCATCAACATCGCGTCAACCGATGGCATCGGGCTCAATCCCCAGGAAAACTATTCCTACGTCGCCAGCAAAGCGGGCCTGATACACCTTACGCGGCGCATGGCGCTGCGTCTGGCCCAGGACAACATTGCAGTCAGTGGCATCGCGCCCGGCGCGTTTCCCTCCGAGATGAACCGCAACGCGCGCGACCATGGGGACAAGTTGTCCGAGCACATTCCCGCCAGGCGCATCGGTACGGTGGAAGACATCGCGGGCGCGGCCATTTTTCTGGCCTCGCGCGCGGGCGACTATGTGATGGGCGCCACCGTGGTGGTGGACGGCGGCGTGACCCACGCCCGCGCCTACAGATAACTGCGCCAACGAGGTTCACACCCACTCCGACGTCCAACCAACGCCCACCGCGCCTGGCGGGCGCTTCTCAAGCTCCAGCCTGCAGCCGGTCGTTGATGTAAGTCACAGGGGGCTTGCCAAACGCCTTTTTGAACATGGTGATGAACGCTGACGGCGATTCATAGCCCAGGGAGTAAGCGACCTGTTGAACCGTAGCGCCCGCGGACAACTCCCGGAGCGCCACGATCATGTACAGCTGGCGCCTCCAGCGCCCGAAGCTCAGACCCGTCTGCGAAGTGCACAACCGGTTCAAGGTTCGCTCGCTGACACCCAGAGTGCGAGCCCAGCTCTGCAGCGTTCCCCGTTCCGCAGGATCCAGTGTGATGGCCCGCGAGATCCGGCGCAGCCGTGCATCCTTCGGCATCGGCAGCGACAGTTCTTCTCTCGGCATCAAGCTCAACTGCTCCAGCAGCACGCGGGCCAGCCGGTCCGTGGGATCTCCGGGCGCATAGCAGGCACCCAGCATGGCAAGGTGCTGGATCATTTCGCTGACCATCGGGCTCAGACGCAGCGTGCAACACTGTGTCGGCAAGGCGCCGCCATCGGCGCCAGGAGCCACCATCAGGTAGTAGATGACGGCATTGGCCGTGCTGTAGTTGCTGTGCGGCGTGCCGCCAGGTATCCACACTCCGGCCTGTGGCGGGACCATCCAGAGAG
The DNA here is from genome assembly GCF_901827175.1 of Variovorax sp. RA8. Lineage (NCBI taxonomy): Bacteria > Pseudomonadati > Pseudomonadota > Betaproteobacteria > Burkholderiales > Comamonadaceae > Variovorax > Variovorax sp. RA8. The sequence goes on from NZ_LR594662.1 coordinate 4,484,832, forward strand.
CGCCGGGGACGTCACAAGAGACAGCGCCGCGCAGCGCTATGACGAGTTGCGCCATCTCATGTTGGTGGACCGGAATTTCGCGTTCGCGCTCCTCCACATCGACACGTAACGCCAGTACCGGCACTGGAAGCTGGTAGTCCAGCCCTTTCGGCTCGGCCTCTGCATTACGAAGAATTTCCGCGATCGATTCTGGTTGTACGGGAGCCATTCGCAGCGCGATCCAAGTTCTGCGGCACGGCCGCGTGGACCGTCATGATGACCGAAAAAAGAAATCATTCGACCAAATATGTGATTTCCGGCGTGGCGCCAACCCCATACGATGAAGTCATGGAAATGATTCTTAACTGCAGCATCGCACGACGCAGGAGCATCCGCCACCGACGCATCGACAGAGCAAGGCACCGGCAGGTGCCGCAAGGGCTTCCGGCATGACAGGCCTGCCCCGCTTCACGCGCCCGGAACTATTGTTCTCCGCCAAGTGCTTCGCAGCAGCCACCCTGGCCCTGTACCTTGCCAGCAGTGCAGGCCTTTCCCGCCCCGTCTGGGCGTTGATGACGACCTACATCGTGGCCCATCCGCTCGCGAGCAACGTCCGGTCCAAGGCATTTTTTCGTCTGATCGGCACCCTGCTGGGCTGTGCGGCCACCATCGTCCTGATCCCGCCTTTGTCAGGTGCGCCGGAACTGTTGTCGTTGGCCCTGGCACTGTGGACCGGTCTGTGCTTGTACCTGTCGCTGCTGGATCGAAGCGCACGCTCCTACGTCTTCATGCTTGCAGGCTACTCGGCAGCGCTGATTGGCTTCCCCCTGGTGGAGGCTCCTGCGTCGATGTTCGACACGGCCATCGCGCGTGTCGAGGAAATCGGACTGGGGATCCTGTGCGCGAGTCTGGTGCACAGCATCGTGCTGCCGGTCGGCCTGGCGCCATCGCTGCTTGGCGTCATGGACCGTGCTCTCGGCGACGCCCGGCGGTGGATGGACGACCTGCTCGCTACATGCGAACGCAGTGCAAAAGGTTCTGGCGCAGAACGCGTTGCAGCGGATCGCCTCCGCCTCGCGCTGGACATTACCCAACTGCGGCTGCTGTCCACCCACGTGCCCTTCGACACCATTCACGTGCGCTGGACGGCCGGAGCCATCGGGACCATGCAGGACCGCATTTCGGCGCTGACGCCAACCTTGATGGCAGCGGAGGATCGGCTCTGCGCACTCGAGGATGCCGAAGGCAAGCTGGCAGACGATATCTGCTCAGCACTGGCTCAGTTTCCCAGAGGGCTGGATGCCGACGCCTCCGAAGCCGCGCTGGACGAGGTCAGGCTCGCACTCCAGGCCATCGCCCGAGGCCCTTGCGCAACCCCCTGGATTCGGGCATTGCGTATAGACCTCACCGCACGGTTGGAGGAGCTGCACACGCAATGGCGCGCCTGCGCCGCACTGCGCAGTGAGATCGGTGCCGGGCTGACCACGGGAACGTCGCGCCTGCGGCACACCTCCGCACTCGGACAACGGGTGCTACATCGCGACAGAGGGCTGGCGTTGCGCTCTGCAGCCACGGCCGTACTGGCTACCTGTGTCGCGTGCGCAATTTGGATCTCTACCGGCTGGCCTGGCGGATCGGCCGCAGCCATGTCAGCCGCCGTCTTCTGCAGCTTCTTCGCGACCATGGACGATCCGGTTCCCGCCATGCACAAGTTCGTTGCCGCCCTGCTGTGGTCGATCCCGGTGTCCATCTTCTACGTCCTCGTGGCGATCCCGTGGGCACGGAATTTCGAGATGCTGATGTTCAGCGTAGCCCCGCTTCTGCTTCTGGTCGGCTGCTATCTGGCGCGGCCCGCCAGTGCACTTGCGGCGCTGGGCATGTTCTTCGGCGTCGTGGGGACGCTTGCCCTGCACGACACGGCGAATGCCGACCTGGTGACCTTCATCCAGTCGAACGTTGCCCTACTCATGGGTGCGGTCGTCGCCACCCGCACGACCGCACTAGTGCGCAGCGTCAGCGCGGAATGGAGTGCACAGCGCCTGCGGCGAGCGACCTTGCTCGATCTGGCCGGACTGGTGTCACACCCCCGCCATGCGTCGGTGCGCGATGCCTTTGCCGGCCGCATGCTGGATCGCATCGCGCTCCTGATTCCACGAGCGGCTTCGCTTGGTGGACAGGCTGGTGAGACGGCTGCACGACAGGCGCTCCGCGAGCTGAGCATGGGTAGCGACATCGCGGCCCTCCAGCGGCAGCACGCAGGCCTTGCATCCAAGCACGTCACACGGCTGTTCGGCAGCCTGGACCGCGTACTGCGCGCGGAGCTTCCGGGTACGTCCATCGACCATGCGCCGTTGCTCAGCCAGATCGACGGCCTGCTGCTGGAAGCATTGCGCGCAGGTGGGTCCTTACCAGGCACATCCGCACTGGTCGGTCTGCGACGCAATCTATTTCCGACCGCGCCGGCCGCACTGCAGCCATGATGCAAACGAGCTTTCTGGGGCTGTCCCTGCCATGGCTGTTGTTGCCGGCCATCGGCGCGCTGTCGCTCTCCAGGCTGAGCCGGCACCTGCTGGCCTTGGCTGGTGTCTATCGGTGGGTCTGGCACCCACCACTCTTCGACCTGGCACTCGATGTCTTGACGCTCTATGCGTTGGCAAGACTCATCCAGATCTTCACTCGATGACCACTTCTTGATGCCAGCCTCCCGCTGCTCGAGCCCGTTCCATGAAACCTGATGTTCCCGCACTACCTTCCCGAGCGTCCCGTCTTGCACGCGCCGCCATCCGCCTGACCGTGACGCTGCTCATGGCGGCAGCTGCCGGCTTAGCCGGCTGGCAGCTGTGGAGCTACTATGAGCTGTCCCCCTGGACCCGCAACGGACGTGTTCGGGCCGACGTCGTGCAACTGGCGCCCGATGTGTCCGGCATCGTTTCCGAGGTGGCAGTCAAGGACAATCAGTTGGTGGCCGCAGGCACGCTGCTCTTCTCGGTGGAGAAAGCCCGCTTCAATCTGGCCGCGCAGCAGGCTGAGGCCGCTGTGGCCGCACAGGTCATTGCCATTGGCAACCTGCAGATCACGCTCGCACAGGCGCAACGTGAAAGCGCTCGCAACGCGGAACTCGGCGACCTGGTATCGCAAGAGGCCCGAGAGCAATCACGCCTGCGTGTCGACCAAGCAAAGGGCGCGCTGCGCTCGGCCGAAGCGGCACTGCGGCAGGTTCGGATCGCCTTGAACACTGCGCGCCTGAATCTTCAGCGGACTGAAGTGCGCGCGCCGGTCTCGGGGCTGGTGACCAACCTGGATCTGCGGCCAGGCACACACACGAATGCAGGCCACCCCGTCATGGCTTTGGTGGAGAGCGGGGCGCTCTACGTCGAAGGCTACTTCGAGGAGGACAAGCTGCCGCGCATCCGGGTCGGCGATCGGGTCCATGTGCGTCCTCTGGGCGGTGGCTTGGTTGAAGGCACGGTGGAAAGCATCGCCGCCGGCATTGCGGACCGGGACCGCAGTACCAGTGCAAACCTGCTGCCCAGTGTCAACCCGACCTTCAACTGGGTGCGATTGGCGCAACGCGTCCCCGTGCGGGTTCGGCTGGATCCGCTTCCTGCGGACACCCGGCTGGTCGCTGGCCAGACGGTCACGGTGGAAGTACTCGGAGAAGCGGGAACTGCGGCCGTAACGGTCTGTCCATGGAGGAGCCGCGGATGAGGGCCCAACCCCTTTCTATCGTCATCGTTGCTGCGGCGATTGTGTTGGTGGCTGGCTGTGCCCGCATGCCCGTTGGCCCGGACTACGCTGCCCCTGAGCCGCTGTCAGCGATGCAGACAGCGTCTGCAGGCCCGTTCCAATCGGGCGCTGGCGTGGCCGCCGATATCGCTCTCCCATCGGATTGGTGGCGGCTGTACCAGGAGCCGCAACTTGATGCCTTGGTCGAGGAGGCGTTCAAGCACAACACAGACCTTCGCCAGGCGGTGGCGAACCTGGAGCGGGACCAGGCGTTGGAGGCCGAGGTTCATGGGGCCGAACGTCCAACGGTGACGGTCAACAGCGGCCCGGGCTTCGGGCATGCCTCAGGTCTCGCGTTGCTGCAGAAGGACCACGAGCCACCCGGCCGTTTCACGTACAGCGCGGGCGTGAGTGTGTCCTACCAGCTCGATCTACTGGGACAGCTGCGACGGGCCATCGAGGCCGCCGAGGCCGGTACGGACGCCGCCCAGGCAGCCGTCGACCTGGTCCGAGTGCATGTCGCTGCCGGTACGGCGAAGGCCTATGCGCAGGTGTGTTCGAGCGGCTTGCGCCTTCGTAGCGCGCACACATCGGTGCGACTACAGGAAGAGGCCGTTCGCCTTGCTGACAGGCTGCAGCATGCAGGCAAGGTCGGGGACATCGACAGCGCACGTGCACGGGGACAGCTGGAGCAGCTTCGCGCCGCCATACCTCCGCTGCTGGCGCTACGCCAGGCTGCGCTGTACCAGTTGGCTACATTGACTGGAAAGGCTCCTCGGGACTTCCCAACTGCTGTCGCCGACTGCGAGCAACCGCCTCGGCTTGCTGGACTGCTTCCAGCGGGAGATGGCGCGGCCCTGCTGCGCCGCCGGCCAGACGTGCGGCAAGCAGAACATCGCCTCGCTTCAGCAACGGCCCGCATTGGCATGGCAACGGCCGAACTCTATCCCAAGGTGACTCTGGGACTGTCCGCAGATTCGGCGGGTTTTGCCGCGGGTTTCGGCAACCGCGAGACCTTCAGCTACAGCCTGGGTCCGCTCATCAGCTGGACCTTGCCAAACACCGGGGTGGGCCGTGCGCGCATCGCGCAGGCTGAAGCCGCGACGCGGGCCGCAGCAGCGCATTTCGACGGCACGGTGCTGACCGCGCTGCGCGAAGTGGAAACAGCCCTCAATGCGTACGCCCGTGCTCTCGACCGCCACACTGCACTGACGGCTGCTCGCGACCATCGCGCGACCGTGGCACGACAAACACGCGCGCTTTATGTCCATGGCAAGACGGCACAGCTCGCGGCGTTGGATGCAGAACGGACGCTTGCGGCCAGCGAAGCAGCGTTGGCCGCCTCTCAGGCACAGCTGGCGGACGACCAGTGCGCCGTCTTCCTGGGGTTGGGAGGGGGCTGGGAAGTCCAAGAAGCGTTGTCAGCAAGAACGCCCTGACCCGAACAAGCGGCACAGCCCAGGCAACGTTGGCCACGCACGTCGAAGTGGCGAAGGAAGATCTTTGGACCGTCTGCTGTCGATGAGGGTGTTTCAACGCGTTGTCGACGAAGGCGGGTTCGCGCTCGCAGCGCGATCGCTCAACATTTCGCCAACTACAGTCACGCGACTGATCGGCGACCTTGAGCAACATCTAGGTGCCCGCCTCCTGCAACGTACGACCCGGCGGATGGCCCTGACAGAGGCGGGAGAGAACTACCTAGAGCGGCTGCGGTTGGCTCTTCAGGAATGGTCAATGCCGAGGCTGCTGTGGCAGCCGACGTTACGGACCTGTCCGGTGTGCTTCGCGTCGTGTCGACGTCGACTCTCGCCACCAATCTGCTCGCGCCTGCCGTGCCGGCGTGGAGAAAGCAGCATCCACGGGTGAGCATGGAGATCATCGTGGACGATGCACCACTGAATCGGGCGGAGGAATTCGACGTGACATTCCTGGTTGGGGACGCCAACTTCAATGCCGACATCGTCGTGCGCCGGCTCTGGGAAAGCGATCGGATCCTATGCGCCTCCCCCCAATACCTGCGCGAGGCGGGAACGCCGAACGAAGCTCGAGATCTGGAGAACCATGTCTTCCTGCGCAATCCGTTCCGTCAGTCAGGTATGCATGGCGCAAGGCGCCTGCGTCTTCTGCCTGCAGGCCTTGCGCTGAAGGGCGGTCTGGTTGAAGTGGCGATCCAGGTTGGGCTTCCATCACCGAGTGTGGAGGTGCTGCAAAGAGCCGCGCTGAATGGCGCGGGCATTGCTCTGTTGCCACGGGTCCTGGTTGCTACGGAGTTGAGAGACGGCAATCTGATTCATGTGCTGCCAGACTGGGTTGGTCCCGGCTACACCCTGCAAAATCGGCACCTCGTGCCGGTACGTACCCGCGCGTTTCTGGATTTCATTCAGCGTCTGGAGAAGCCATCCCCTCGTGGCATGGCGAGCGATCTGTTTGCAACAGGAGCGACGGCACCCAGCACGCTCTCGGAATCCGTCCGTCCATGATCGAAATGGAGCGGGTGGCGTCACCGATCGATGCGACCAGCGCACTGGCGGTGATGGAGCCAATGCCCGGCCCCATGGCCAGCTTGCGCCTGAGATCGCTGCTGCGGTGCCAGGCGTCAATCTTGTCTTCGAGCTCCTCGACCTGGCGATCAAGATCTTGAGATGATCGAGCAGCCGCTGGACGAGCAGACGGAATCTGTAGCCTAAGAGGACGCGCAAGCGCGAGTTTTTGGAGGAGATGGTGCGCGTGGTGCCTTGGGACGCGCTGGTGCAGATCGTGGCACCGTACTACCCGAGCGCGAAGACCGGCCGCCCGCCGCTCGGCCTCGAGACGATGCTGCGCATCCACTACCTGCAGCAGTGGTTCCCCAATGCTCTGGATCGTTCGTCGCCTGGATGCGGGATGAGCGCGGCTTGCCGCAGTGCACAGTTGAGCAGCGGCAATATCGAACGGCGAATAGTGCAAAGTCGTAGCGCATCGGGTTGTCCGCTGCCGCCAGTGTCGCGAGGAGGCAGAACGTGGCAACGAGAGCATCAAAGACTGATCGCCGCGATTCCGGTCAGCACGACCACGGCACCAACGATGCGGCGCGCGAGATGGCTCTCCCGAAAGAGTATGTACGCGAAGAGGGAACCGATGATGATTGACGACTCGCGCAGGGGGGCGACAAGCGCAAGCGGTGCCGTCAGCATGGCGTTCAGCACGAGGATGTAGGCCAATGGGGAGAAGATGGCCACGACGAGAATAGGCACGGCATTGGTACGGAGTGCCGTGTAGATATGCAGTCGCTGTCGCAGTGCGCCCGGCGTCAGAATCAGGCTTTGCAGCAGAAGTGTTCCCGCGTAATAGCTAGCTGGCGTCAAATGCAGCGACGTGACCGCGTAACTGTCCCAGACGGTATAGCTGGCTATGGTGGCGCCTGTAGCGCCCCCCCAAAGCATGCCCTGGAGCGGGCGGCTACTTCCGCTTCTGAACGGGTTGCCAGCGACGACGAGGACGCCTGCGACGAACAGGAGCGCCCCGAAAAGCGCCACGAAATTAAGCCGCTCCCCCAGAAGAAGAATCGCAAACAGCATCGTGAGCACCGGCCCTGTGCCACGGGCGATCGGATAAACCACCCCAAGGTCGGCGCGATCGTAGCCAGCCTGCAAGGTCAGAGAGTACGCAATGTGCAATGCAGCCGAAACGGCGGCTGCCACCCCGAGCCGCCAATCCATCACCTGCTGTCCTTGCACCATGAGACCGATACCGATCGGAACCCACAGGAGCGTCGAAGCGCAACTGTAGGCCCAGACGAACAGCAAAGTGTTTCCCCGCTTGTACTTCGAGGCCAGGTTCCACACCGCATGCGCTACCGCTGCGGCAAGAACCATTGCGATGGTGCCGGGCTGCATCAGGGCATCAGGAAATGTCAGGCAGATCAATTCCCGCCCGCTCTGCCCAGCGGCTGCGCTCTTGATCGCGTAGAGCGAGGGCGGCGACCAACGCATCAAGAACGACGAGCTGGGCCAAACGACTCCCCGCAGCGGCCATCTGTGCCGGTAGTGGCGCGCCGCCGACGACAAGCGCGACGTCCGCGAGGGTTGCCAAAGGCGTGTCGTACTGATTGGTGACTGCGATCAGCGAGGCGCCGGCCGAGGATGCTGCATCGGCGACGGCTAGCGTTGAAGAGGTGCGACCAGTCGAGCTGACCGCAATGACGACGTCTTCTGCGCCTAGAAGCCGCGCCGCGATCATGGCCGACAAATGATCCGAGATGCCCACGGTCATCACGCCGATCGCACGCAGACGGAAGACCGCATCGGCGGCAACCGTCGAGGAAGGGCCAGCACCGAATGCAAATACCTGCCGCGCATGCTGGATCAAGCCGACGGCCTTGTCCAGCGCAGAGAGTTCGATGGCCCCACTGAGCGCAGTCAGTGCATCGGTACCGGCACGAATGGATGTTTCCAGCACGGAGCCCGACATCGCGCCCGCAGTGAGTACTTCAGGCAGAGAGAAGAACCGGGCTGTGCCGCGAGCACGAGCGATCTCGATCTTCAGTTCGGTAAAACCGCTGAACCCGAGCGCACGCGCGGCGCGGATCACGGTCGGCGGCGAAACGCCGGCCCGGGCGGCAACCTGTGCGGTCGTGTTCGCGCCGACAAACAAGGGATCGGCGAGCAAGAGATCGACAACTTTCGCCTCACTTGCGGCGAGATCGCCGCTTCGAGCTTGAATGCTGCCGATCCACTGCTGTAACCGACGCTCGCCTTCGGAAACTCCGTTACCTACATCGCATTTCATGTGTAATATATTACATTCCCCGCATGAGGGTCGCAACCGGCCCGTGGATAGATGCCGTTAAAGGAATCCACTTTCATGAACACTGAAATCAATGCAGCTGTCGCTGTCGTGGGTCCCGGTGCGATCGGCACCACGGTCGCGGCGATGCTGCATGAGGTTGGCCGCACGCCATCGCTGTGTGGACGGACTCTCCGCGATCACCTGACGTTGCTAGAGGGCAGCCACTCCATGACCGTTCCCGGCCCGGTTCGGACGAGCCCTAAGCAGATCACTCGCACGGCTGATCTTGTCTTTCTCGCGGTCAAGGCCACGCAGATCGAGGCGGCAGCAGAATGGCTCGCCGTGCTGGTCGGTCCAGAAACCGTCGTGTGCGTTCTGCAGAACGGGATCGAACAGGTGCAGAGGGTTGGCCCACACGCTCCACGCGGGCGCATCATTCCCGCTGTCGTGTGGTTTCCTGCACAGGCGCAATCCGATGCCTCGGTACGCCTGCGCGGGGACGTTCGCCTAACCCTGCCAGACACTGCAGCTTCCCGCGTCGTGGCCGAAGCGCTGCAAGGCACACGGTGCGCCGTGGACTTGGCCGCAGACTTCAGCGCTTTGGCTTGGCGCAAGTTGGTGCAGAACGCGGTAGCTGGGCTCATGGCGCTCACGCACCGTCGTTCGGGCATGTTCAGCCGCGCTGACATCGCTGAGCTAACCCTTGCCTATGCGCGGGAATGTCTGGCCGTGGCCCGGGCTGAAGGTGCCGAACTCGGCGACGAAGTGCCGCAGGAGATCCTCGAAAAATTCCAGGCGGCGCCGACGGACATGAGCACCTCCATCCTCACGGATCGAGAAGCTGGTCGGCCCCTCGAATGGGATATCCGCAACGGTGTCGTCGCACGTCGCGGACGGGCTCACGGCATTTCAACGCCGATAAGCGACGTTTTGTTGCCGCTCCTCGCGGCTGCAAGCGACGGTCCAGGCTGACCCTGCGGCCTATGCCCTCGCTATCGCTTATTTTCCTCCTCGCTCTTGGCGCAGGAGTCCTCAGCGGTGTTGTTGGTACAGGCTCGTCGTTGATCATGCTGCCAGCCCTTGTGACCTTGTACGGGCCACGAAGCGCGGTGCCCATCATGGCGATCGCCTCCCTGTTCGGCAATATCGGGCGTGTGATCGTCTGGTAGCACGAAATTCGCTGGCGGCCCGTGCTGGCCTACTCGCTGACTGGGGTCCCACCGCCGTGTTGGGCGCCCACACGCTGCTGACAATTCCACCCGCCATCCTGGACGTATTCCTGGCCGCCTTCTTCCTCGCGATGATCCCGCTGCGCCGCATCATCAGGCGCGCTCATATCCACCTGCGCATCTGGCATATGGCCTTCGCCGGGGCGCTGGCCGGATTTCTTACCGGATTAGTACTGTTCACCGGCCCGCTCAGCGTGCCGGTATTCTCCGGTTCCGGCATGAGCGGCGGAGCATTCCTCGGATCGGAGGCGGCAAGCGCAATCTTGCTCTACGCGGGCAAGCTCTGCACCTTCGGCGCATCCGGCGTGCTCATCCCCCGTTGTTTCGCGAGGACTCACGATCGGCCTTGCGTTGCTCGCTGGTTCGATGATCGCGAAGCGTCTCGTCAAGCGGCTCCAAACGCATACCTTCGAGCTTCTCATTGATGCCGCGCTCGTCGCGGGAGCGGCAGGAATGATCCTCGCCTGTTGACGCTCGCTGAAAACTGACCCACCGGGGTCAGTTCACCGCAAGCGTCAACACAGTGATGATCGACCGGACGCTCAAGGGCACGTCAGAAAGGGCGATCACAAACTATCTGGACTAGGGACTTGAGCGTGAGTTGGTTGCGGATGTCGCGCGCTCCTTGACTCGCTCGGCTTCCTGCAACTGGCGCCATGCGACCTTTCCTGTGGCCAGTTTAGGAAGCTGCTCCACGAAGTCCACCATCCGTGGATATTTGTAAGCCGCCATCCTGGCCTTGCACCAGTCGATGATGTCCTGAGCATGCACCCGTGCTTCGGCCGCGTCGTTCAGCACGATCACAGCCTTCACGGTTTCTCCGCGGTAGGGGTCGTTGGCGGCGATCACACAAGCCTCTCGGACGTCGGGGTGCTCATGCAGCAGTGCTTCGATCTCGGAGGGCCATACCTTGTAGCCCGAAGCGTTGACCATGCGCTTGATCCGGTCGACGATGAAGAAGTACCCTTCATGGTCCACATACCCAAGATCGCCACTGCGAAAGAACCGGTTGCCGTCCAGCTCGATGAACGCCTCGCGGGTCGCCTGCTCGTTGCGCCAATAGCCTTCGAACAGCTTGTCGCTGGAAATGGCGATCTCCCCCACCTCGCCCTGCGGCAACTCTTGCAGACTCTGTGTGTCAACAATGCGGACATCCGTGTCGAACAGGGGTACGCCTAGGCATTGGCGCTTGAAGTGCGCGGCGGGATTGCCAGTGAAGAGCATGCCTTCGGACAGTCCATAGCTTTCGAGATAGTCAAGCCCGAGGCGGGCCTTGGCGCGCTCGCCCACCGCCTGCGGCAGGCCGGCACCGCCGCCGCCGAGGCGCCGCAATGCGCTCAGATCGTGGCTTTCCAACTGTGGGCTGGCCAGAAAGTCGATCAGCATGGTGGGCGTCGTGTTCCAGTGCGTGACCCCGTACCGCGCCATCAGTTCGGCGGCCGCATTTCGATTCCACCGCGGAAGCAGAACGAGCGCCCCGCCGACGTAGATCGGCGTGTTCATCATGTTTTGCATTCCCGAGATGTGAAAGAACGGCATCACCGCGAGCACGACTGTCTTCGACTGCATTCCCATCCAGTGCGCAACCGTGTTGATGCTCGCCATCATCGAGCGATGCGTGTGCATGCAGCCCTTGGGACTTCCGGTCGTCCCCGAGCTGTAGAGGATCACAGCCAACTGTGAGGGATCGTGATCGACGGGCCGATTGGGTACGCGACCAGCGGCCGTCGCGGCAGCGAAATCATGCACCTTCTGTGGGTGGTCCTCTCCCCTGCCGCGGGCTGCTGAAGCGCCCGTCACGATCACCGCCGATAATTCGGAGAACTCCTCCATGGTCAGCAGCTCCCCTAGATTTTCGGCGCTGCAGAACGCCACCCGCGCCTCGCTGTCCCTGCGGTAGTGCCCGAGCTCGCCGTGCTTGTTCATCGGATTTACCGGGACCAGCACCGCGCCGAGTCGCAAGATCGCGTAGTACGCGATCACGAACTCCCGGCAGTTCTGCATGTACACCATGACCCGGTCGGCCGCCTTCACGCCCAGGTCCTGCTCCAGGTAGCCGGCCAGCCGGTCCACCTCTTCAAGCAAGCCGCTGTAGGTCAGGGAACCATGCAGGTCGAACAGTACCGCCTTGTCGGGAAAGCGTGTCGCCGAAACGAACAGATTGAAGTAGAGGTTCGTGGCCGGCGTGGTCAGCTGATGAGGAAGATGCTGAGGCCATGTGCGGACTTGGTACGGCGTCATTGAACCCTCACCTCAATCGACGGTGATGTTGAAATCCGTGATGGCCTTTGCCCATGTCTTCCGATCGCGGGCCACCCTCTGACCGAAGGCCGCTTCATCGCCGCCGGTGGGCTCCTGCCCCGTTGCCAGGATGCGCGCCGCGATGTCCTGACGCTGGACTGCCTTGACGATCAGTTGGGACAGCTGCTCTACGATCGCCTTGGGTGTCCCGGCAGGCGCGAAGATGCCGCAGAATCCGCTAGCGTTCATCTCGGGAAAGCCTGCCTCGATGAAGGTCGGCACGTCCGGCAACAGCACGGAGCGAATGGGATTCGCCACCGCGAGGATCCGGATCTTGCGGGTGTCCGCCTGCTGCTTGTACGTGCCGACCGCGCCCCACCCGCTGGTGATGTGACCCGCAAGAACGTCCTGCATCGCGGGCATCTCGCCGCCGTAGGGCACATGGACCAGCTTGATGCCGGCATGCTGCGAGAACTGCTCGGCCCAGATGTGTGCCGATGTCCCTTTCCCGTAGGAGCCATAGCTCAGCTTGCCCGGCTCGGCCTTGGCCAGCGCGACGAAGGACTTCAGGTCGGTGACCGGCACGTTGGCTCCCACCCCGAAGACCACCGGCGTGTTCGACACTTCGGCCACCGGCGCGAGGTCGCTCAGCCGGTAAGACGAGCTCTTGCGCAGCAGGTCGGCTTGCAGGACGCCCGTGTGCGTGATGAGCAGCGTGTGCCCGTCCGGCGCGGATTGCGAAACCGCCGTGGCCGCGATCATGCCGCCCGCCCCGGTCTTGTTCTCCACGATGACGGGTTGCTTCAGTTCCCTGGTGAGCTCCTCACTGAGAACCCGCGCGATCGTGTCGATGCTGCCACCCGGGTTGGTCGGCACGATGAGCTTGATGGGCCTGTTGGGGAAAGCAGGCTGGGCCGAGGCCAGCGTTCCTGCGGTTGCCATGACGGCAGCAAGAGCGAGGCCCTTGCAACTTGAGAAAAAGACGCGACGCTTCATGGAGATTCCTTTGCTGCTTCAGGTGGGGGAAATCAGTCGAAACCGTGAGGTGCGATAACAATCCGTACGCCACATCAGGGCGCGGGGCCGTCGCCGGCAAAAGCGGGTTGCTCGGCGAACCGGGCCAAGTGATGGTCGGTGTCGCCCAGCATCGACTCGATGACCGTGAGCCGCTTGACATGGTGGGAGACCGGCAGTTCGTCCATGAGCCCCATGCCGCCATGCAGTTGCACGGCCTGCTGCGCAATGAACTTCATGGCCTGGCCGACGCGAACCTTCGCTGCCGAAGCCATGCGTCTGCGCTCCTGCGGATCGATGTCGGCCGACAGCGTGGCCGCCGCCAGCATCGCCACGGCGCGCGCCTGGGCAAGGTGGATGACCATGTCGACCATGCGATGCTGGAGAGCCTGAAAGCTGCCGATGGCAACGCCGAACTGCTGGCGGGTCTTGAGATACGCCAGAGTCTCTGTGTTCAGCATCTCCATGGCACCGACGGCTTCGCCGCACAGCAGCGCGATGCCGTAGTCTGTTGCCGCCTCCAGCATCTCCCAGCCGGCGCCCTCGGCGCACAGCAGGGACGATGCCGGGAGCTGGACGTTCGACAGCTCGACATGGGCCGCGCGAAGACCGTCGATGGTGCGATAGTCCCGAACATTCAGGCCCGGGGCGTCGCGAGGCACCAGACAGAGGGAAATGCCGCCGGTGTCGCGCCGCGCACCCGACGAGCGGGCGGACACGACGAGCTGGTGCGCCTGCGCGCCGTGCGTCACGACCGTCTTCACCCCGTTCAGCAGATAGCCGCCGTCGCTCGCTTTGGCCGTCGTCGCGATGTCGAAGAGATCGTGCCGGGATTGCCGCTCCCCCAGGGCACAAGCCAGCTTGAGCCGACCGGCGGCGATCTCCTCGAGCCGTGCCTCGTGCCGGCCGGACAGCATGAGAAACTGCGCGCCCATGGCGGTGGCGAAGCACGGCTCGACCACCAGGCCGCGCCCCAGTTCCTCCATCACGATGAACATGTCGAGGGCGCTCCCGTCGAAGCCGCCAACCGACGCCGGCATCGCCAGCGCCGTCACGCCCAGTTCGGCCAGGGCGTCCCAGGCTTTGCCGGACACGCCTTCGTCGCCGTGCACGATCGCGCGGCGCTGCTCGAAGCCGTAGTCCTTTGCGATCCAGCGGCGCAGTGCATCGGCGAACTGCTGCTGTTCCTGTGTGTAGTCGAAGTTCATGTCGGCACGCTCCTCACAAGCCCAGCACCAGCTTGGCCACGACGTTCTTCTGGATCTCGTTCGAACCGCCGTAGATCGCGATCTTTCGATGGTTCAGGTACAGCGAGGCCAACGGGGCCGCGTCATCGTTGTCGGCGGCGCTGTGCATCCGCTCCCCGGTAAGAAACGCCGGGTCGAAAGGGGCGCCGTAGGGCCCCACTGCCTCGAGCATCAGCTCGGTGATGCCCAGTTGGATCTCGCTGCCCTTGATCTTCAGCATGGAGGCCTCCGGCGGGGGCGCCTTTCCGTGGCTCGTCTGGGCGATGGTCTTGCGCACGAGCATTTCGAGCCCCATGAGCTCGATCTCCAGCGAGGCCACCTTCGCGGCGAACACCGGATCGTTCAGCAGCGACTTGCCGCTCTTGTGCTGCTTGCGAGCGAGCTGCTTGAGAAGACCCAGCTCCCGCTTGGACCGGCCCACCGCAGCGATGTTCGTGCGCTCGTGGCTCAGCAGGTACTTGGCATAGGTCCAGCCCCTGTTCTCCTCGCCGATCAGGTTCTCGACGGGAACCTTGACGTTGTCGAAGAACACTTCGTTCACCTCGTGTTCCTCATCGAGCATGATGATGGGCCGCACGGTGATTCCGGGGCTGTCCATGTCGATGAGCAGGAAGGAGATGCCCTCCTGCTTGCGCGCCTGCGCGTCGGTGCGCACGAGGCAGAAGATCATGTTGGCGTACTGCGCCCAGGTGGTCCAGGTCTTCTGACCGTTCACGACGTAGTGGTCGCCCACGCGCTCGGCGCGCGTCTTGAGCGCGGCCAAGTCGGAGCCCGCGCCAGGTTCGGAGTAGCCCTGGCACCACCAGTCGTCGCAATTCAGGATGCGCGGCAGGTAGTGGCGCTTCTGCGCCTCGTTGCCGAAGGCCATGATGACCGGCGCCACCATGTTGACTCCGAAGGGCATGATGATCGGCGCCCCAGCGGCGGCGCATGCCTCGTCCCAGATGTGGCGCTGCACCGCCGTCCAGCCCGTCCCCCCGTGCTCGACCGGCCAGTTGGCGCCGACCCAGCCCTGCGCGGCTACGATGCGATGCCAGCGCACGAAGTCCTCGCGGCCGAGCCGTTTGTGATGGCGCACCTTGGCTTGCAGGTCTGCGGGCAGGTTCTGGCGCAGCCAGGCGGCCACGGTCTCGCGGAAGGCAAGGTCCTGCGGGCTGTAGTTCAGATCCACGTTTTCTCCGTCGGTTCGGTTCTTTTTGAGGGCGCGGCGCGACTGGCTAGATGGGCGGCCAGTTGAAGACGTCCGCCGTCTCTTCCAGCGGCGTCAGCGCACCGCGCATGGCAGGCAGCGCGTGCTCGGCGATGTCCCGCGGCGTCCAGCCGTCGGACCGGTGCACGGACTTCACGGCACGCGGCTGGCTCATGAGCATGATCTCGTTGCCGCGCACGGCGAATACTTGGCCGTTGACATCCGCGGCCAGGTCGCTGGCCAGGAAGACTGCCAGCGGCGCGACCTTGGCCGGCGTCATCAGTTGTTGCTTTCGCTCGGCCGCCAGACGCTGGGCCTCGGTGGTGATGGGCACGGAGGCGACCATGCGCCCCCAGGCAAAAGGCGCGATGCAATTGGAGCGGACGCCCGAGCGCTGCATGTCGATGGCAATGGTGCGCGACAGGCCGACGATGCCCATCTTGGCGGCCGCGTAGTTGGCCTGCGCACGGTTGCCGACCAGGCCGGAAGTGGAGGTCATATGGACGAAGGCACCACCTCCCTGCTCCTTGAAGAAGCCGGCCGCTGCGCTGCTGGTGTAGAAGGAGCCGTACAGGTGCACCTTCACCACGGCATCCCACTCTTCCTCGCTCATCTTGTGGAAGAAGCGATCCCGCAGGATGCCGGCGTTGTTCACGACGCAGTCGATCCGGCCGAAGGTGTCGACTGCCTGCTGAATCAGACGCTGTGCGCATTCGCGGGTGGCGATGGAGTCGGTGTTGGGCGCTGCTTCGCCGCCCGCTGCGCGGATTTCGGCGGCCACGGCTGCGGCCGGCCCGGTGTCGTTGCCCTCGCCGCTAAGCGATGCACCGATGTCATTGACGACAACGCGGGCGCCCGCCTGCGCGAGCTGCAGGGCGGTGTCGCGGCCGATGCCGCCACCGGCGCCGGTGACCACGGCCACCTTGCCAGACATGGATTCGTTCATGAATTCATCCTCGATCATTGAAAACGTGCCCGCCCATGGCTGATCACCACGGCGTTGCGTGCGACAACATGGCCTTCGAGCGCCACGTGAGCGCCCTCGTCCCACATCCGGAATTCGACCTCCTCGCCCGGGTACAGGGGCAAAGAGAAGCGGGCGTCCAGCCCGACCAGCCGCTCGGCGTCGCCATTGGCGAACGCGCGGATGGCTGCGATGGCGGCAAAGCCGTAGGTCGCCAGGCCGTGCAGGATCGGCCGCGAAAAGCCCGCGCGCTGTGCAACCCGGGGGTCGATGTGCAACCTGTTCCTGTCGCCGCACAGGCGGTAGAGCAATGCTGCATCGGCGCGCACGCTGCAGCGTTCGTGCCGGTCAGGCGCGCGGGTGGGCATGGCCTCCAGCGCGGGCATTGGCGCATCGTCCAGCGCCAGGTCATCCGCACCACTCGCAGAGAAGCCACCGTCGCCGCGGCAGAAGAACGCTTGCCACGCATGGCCATAGCGCTCGCCGCCTTCGGACTGGAGGGTCTTGCACACCGTGATCAATGCGCCCTTGCCCGCCCCTTTGTCGACGACGCGGGTCACGCGAGAACTGCCGACCACCCGGCCCTGCGCGGGCAGCGGCCGTTCCAGCGCAACGCGCTGTTCTGCGTGGACCAGGCGCGCGGAATCGATCTCCATCGACTTCTCGTCGCGCGCCCAGAAGCCGGGTGAGGCGATCACGCTCGCTATCGACGGCACGGCCACCTGGCCGACCTCGTCCACGAGCCGCAGCTGGCGCGCATCGAGCGGGTCTGACACGGCGCCGATAGCCAGCGCGTAGAGCGCGGCATCGTGGAGCGTGTAGTCATGAACAACGGTCCGGCTCCAAGCGCTGACTGCGTCGAGGTTCATGCGGCCGCGCCCGCGTCTTGCAGCACGAAGACTGGCACCCTGACCTCGCCGGCGCGCCCGAACGCCACCCGCACGGCAGCGCCGACGGTCAGCCGCCCGGGTGCCGCGTCCACGATGTTGCTGAGGACGCGGAACCCCTCCTCCAGCTCGACGAACGCCAGCACCTGGCGGTCCGAGGCTGGCCCGGTCACGGTGTAGGAGTAGATGCGGCCTTGGCCGCTTGCCTCGGCCCAATCCACCTCGACCGTGAAGCAGTGCGGGCAGCTGCGGCGCGGGTAGTAGTGGACCTTGCCGCAGTCGCGGCAGCAGCCGTAGAGCAGCCGGCCCTGGGCCGCTGCCGCAAAGAAGGCTTCGTTTTCGGGATTGGTGGCGGGCGCCGGCCACTGGCGGTCGTCAGAGAGAAACATGGGATCAATTCCGTCCGAGGATGAGCGTGGCGCTGCCATGGCGGGCACCTAGGTTGCCACCCGTGCCTTGCGCGAGGGCGATCTCGCAGCCGGGAACCTGCACCTTCGGATGCGCTTCGCCGCGCAACTGGCGCACCGCCTCGATCACCTTGGTGATGCCGCCGCGGTTGGCCGGGTGGTTGTTGCACAACCCGCCGCCGTCGGTGTTGAAGGGCAGGCGGCCGACGCCGGAGATCAGGTTCCCGTCCTGCACGAAGCGCCCGCCCTCTCCTTTGCGGCAGAAACCGAGGTCTTCGAGTTGGAGCAGCACGGTGATGGTGAAGCTGTCGTAGATGGATGCGTACTGGATGTCCGCCGGCGCCACCCGGGCCTCGGCAAAGGCTTGCGGGCCCGATTGCGCCGCGCCGGTGACCAGCAGGCCTTCGTCCCATCCGCCATATGCGCCGCGCACCGCTTCGCCGGCGCCCAGCACGTTGATCACGGGGCGCGCGAGGGTGCGGGCGATCTCGGGCCGGGTCACGACCAGTGCCCCGCCGCCATCGCTGACCACACAGCAGTCCAGGCGATGCAGAGGGTCTGCAACCAGCGGTGAATTGACGACTTCTTCGACGGTGACCGGCTGGCGCAACATGGCGTGGGGGTTGTACTGCGCATGGGTGGAGGCCGCGACCTTGATCCAGGCCAGCTGCTCTGGCGTGGTGCCGTATTCATGCATATGGCGACGCGCCACCAGCGCGTAGCCGGCCAGCGTGTTCATGCCGAAGGGTTGCTCGAAGGCCACGTCGGGCGAAGTCGCGCCGTATTCGCGCGGCTTGGCGGTGGAAGGGTCGGTGCGCGGCTTGCCGGCCAGCGTGATCAGCGCCACATTGCACTTGCCTGCCTCGATGGCCTGGGCGGCGTGCGCCACGTGGATGAGGTAGGAAGACCCACCCGTTTCCGTGGTGTCCAGGTGCTTCACCCGCAGGCCCATGTAGTCCAGCATGGACAGCGGCCCCAGGCCCGGCGCGTCGCCCGCGCAGAAATACGCGTCCACGTCCCGCATGGAAAGCCCCGCGTCGGCCAGCGCCCCGCGCGCGCACTCGGCGTGCAACTGGGCAACCGAATGATGCTCGGCCTTGCGCAAAGGATGCTCGAAGGCGCCGGCGATGCAGGCTTTTCTCTTGATCGTCATCGGCAGGCCCCCGAACGGTTGCCGCAAGCGTCCGGAACGCGAGCGCGCGCGTGCCCGGCCGGATGGCTGCGGAATGTCGGAGCCGCAAACACGGCGGCGCCAGGGAATGGCGAAGGCCAGGGTGAACCCATTTTTCGTTCTCGCATCAAAGTTCAAAGTTCTGCCTGAAAGAATGACGTTCTGTATTCAGGTTGTTATTCTGATCTGAACTCAGAGAAAAATGCAATAGGGTTAAGATCTAAAAGTCGTCACACAGGCCCCACACCGCCGCAGCGCGGGTGCTTGCCCTTCCGTTGCGCCGAGCCGTTGCCGTCCCACCCAAGTGAACATGTCCATCTCCGCCGCCCAAGATCGCCCGTCCGCCACCGAGAAGGTCAGCACCGCCGTCTACGATGCGCTTCGCTCCAAAGCCATCACGCACGCCTTCCTGCCCGGCGAGCGTCTGAACGAAGGCGAATTGGCCACGGAACTTCATGTCTCGCGAACACCGCTTCGCGAAGCGCTCAATCGGTTGACAACCGAAGGCTTTCTCCGCGCCGTGCCAGGAAAAGGCTTCTATTTCAAGGAACTCGACCCGAAAGAACTCTTTGATCTGTACGAACTGCGCGCGATGCTTGAACTCACCGCGGCGCGACTGGCAACCGAGCGGGCAAGCACGGAACAGATCGATTCGCTGATGGCGAGCACCGATGAAGCAGCCAACGGGATGGAGTGCTCAAAGACTGAACTGATCGCACAGGATGAGCAGTTCCACGAACGCCTTGTCGCACTGGCGGGCAACACGGAAATGTCGCGGGTCCTGCACAACATCAATGCGCGCATCCAATTCGTGCGCTGGATCGAGGTCGGCGAACCCACCCGCAGGGCCGCGCACCACTCCCACAAAGCCATCGCCCAAGCCTTGCAGAGGCGCGATGCCGAAGCCTGCGAGGCGCTGTTGGGCAAACACATTCGGCGACGGCAAGACGACATCATCGAAGCAGCCCACGCACGCATGGCCCAGTTGTTCACGGAGCGTGCGGCGCTTCACAGGCGCTGACGCTCAAAGCTGCGCCCGCCGAACCATTGACAATGAGAGCTGCATTGGAATAGAATTCAATTCTTCCAGAAAGAATATTGAGCTCAGTTCTTGCGCAGGCGTCGACCGAACCGTTCGCATGGTCGATGCAGCGCACGCGGCGCATCGTTGTTGGCTGTCAGGAAAAGCTTTGACTCTTACTTTGGGCGCCCACATCAGGGCCAATGGCATCCGCCAGCATTACCTGCATTGCCCGGGGGCCGGCCCGCGCGTGCTGATCGTTCCAGGCATCGTGAGCCCCGCCATCCTTTGGCGACATGTGGGTGAGTGGCTTCAAGCCACTCACGACTGCTTTGCGCTGGATGTACGCGGCCGGGGCCTGTCGGAGACGGGCGTGCACCTCGATTACGGCCTGGACGCCTGCGCGGCTGATCTGGTGGGATTCGTTCGCACCATGGATCTTGCCCCGCTGACCCTCGTCGGGCACTCGATGGGGGCGCGCATTGCGGCGAAAGCGGCTATCACCGCCCCGGAGTTGTTCGATTCACTGGTGCTGCTGGACCCCCCGACGAGCGGGCCTGGCCGCCGACCGTACCCAGTGCCCAAATCCCGCACGCTCGGGTTGCTGCGATCCGCGCAGCGTGCAGAAGCCCCCCCCGCCGTCCATGCCCCGGAATCACAGCCGTGGCCAGACGAACTGCTGCGGCTGCGCAGAGAGTGGCTTCCGACGTGTGACGAGCGGGCCGTGCATGCCGCCTATGACGATTTCCATGCCCAGGATCTGTTCGCCGACTTGGCCGGGACGCAGATGCCCGTGTCGCTGATTGCGGCGGGCACCGGCGACGTTGTGTCTGATGCGGACATCGAGGAGATGCGCCGCGTGCACGCTGGCCTGCGGGCCGTTCGGCTGGCCGGCGTCGGCCATCAGATGCAGGCAGAGAACTTTGCCGCGTTCAGGCAAGCGCTGGGCGCGATGTTGAACAAGCAGGAACCCGAAACCGAAAGAGGCGATTCATGAAAGTGGATGCGGAAATCTTGGAACTTTTCACGCGCGAGCTAGCACTGTGCGGCGTGAAGGCAGGCGAGTCGGTGGTCGTGCTCACCGCCGACGATGAGTGGGCTGAGAACGCGCACGCCTTCATGGCGGCGGCAGGGCAATTGGGCGCGACGACCTTCAACCTCAACGTGCGCCGCGGCCAATCCAATGCGGTGGGCGTACAGGGCCGCCATCCGCTCGTGGGCAACGCGCTAGCGATGCAAACGCTCAAGTCGGCGACCATGGTGATCGACATGGTCGGCCTGCTCTTTTCGCGCGAGCAGGCGGAGATTCAGGCCGCCGGCGTGCGCATCCTGCGCGTGATGGAGCCCTTCCACGTGCTCAAGCAGATGTTCCCGACCGAGGACCTGCGCCGCCGCGTGGAGTATGCCAAGGGCCTGCTCGAGCGCGCCCGCCAGCTACGTTTTACCTCGGCCGCGGGGACCGACATCGTCTACCGGCTCGGCCAGTACCCGGTGATCTCCGAGTACGGCTACACCAACGAGCCGGGACGCTGGGACCATTTCCCCTCGGGCTTCTCGTTCACGCAGGGCGACGACGGGGCGGTGGACGGGGTGGTGGTGCTGCAGCCAGGCGACATCCTCTGCGCGTTCAAGCAATACGTGCAGTCGCCGGTGACGCTGCGCGTGGAAAAAGGGATGGTGGTCGACATCTCCGGCGACGGCCTGGACGCGCAACTCATCGAGAGCTACATCGACAGCTTCCACGATCCCCGCGCCTACGCGATCTCGCACATCGGCTGGGGACTCAACGAAAAGGCGCGCTGGTATCAGTTCTCGGTCACGCGCCAGCTCCCGGCCGAGCACGTCATGAATGCGCTGTCGTTCTACGGGAACGTCCTGTTCTCGCTCGGGCCCAATCTCGAACTCGGTGGTACCAACGACACCGCTTGCCACCTCGACTTGCCGATGCGCGGTTGCAGCCTCTGGCTTGACGACACGCAGATCCTGCGCGACGGGGATGTGATCCATCCCGAAATGCAAGTTCAGGCTTCGACGCAGCCCTAAGCCGTCATGGCGGCGATCCAGCTGCCTGGTGCTCGAGCCGTGCTGGATCGCCTCCAAGGCGACGCGTCAGGTCGGCTGCTGCACGCAACACGGCTTGCTTCATGCCGGGTAGATGATCATTCGAAAAACGCGCCGCAGGCCCTGATATTGCCAGCGCACCGCGCAGGCTGTCTCGCGGGCCGAAAACCGGTGCTGAGATCGCGCCGATGTCGGGCTCACGCTCTCCCACAGTCACGATGCAGGGGTTGGTCGGAAAGCTTTCCGGCGGCGTGACGGTGCGATCAAAGCCTGCAAGCACGCGGCCGGCGGCACCCCGGTCGAGCGGCAGCAGGTCACCTGTGCGGATGTGATCGCGGATCGAACGTGGCGAATCCACGCGGAAAAGGCAAACGCGAAGATTGCCTTCGCGGGTGAAGAAGGAAGCGCCCTCCTCCGTTTCCTGCACCAGGCGGCGCAGGATCGGCGGCACATGGTCATCCAGCCTCAAGGACGCCTGGTAGAGCCCGCCCCAATGCAACAGCATTGAGCCGAGTTGGTAGCTGCCGTCGTCCAGCCGCACGATGCAGTGTTCTTGCACCAGCGTGCTAATGAGCCGAAGGATCGTGCTCTTGTACATCCCCGTGCGCAATGCGATCTCGTTGAGGCTCAACGAAGTGTCGCTCGTATGGAACGCGTTGAGGATGGCAAACGCTCGCTCCACAGCAGCGACGCCGCTGGCCTTATCGGACGGCAAACCAGACTTTCGTTCTGTTTTTGATCCTGGCGACATGAATGGCTCAGTTAGGCAAAGAAAGTTCTTGACATTATATCGTACTCTCTAACAGAATATCATTCTTCTAGACAGAACTTGTTGCCAGTTTGCAGCGGTGTGAGAGCACCTTTACTTTCACCTTTCCTTCAAGGAGTCGAGCCCCATGCGTCTATGGAAAAAGTGGTTGGCGGCCTTTTGCGCCATTGGTCTTGCAACTGCCGTGCATGCACAGACCTTTCCGAACAAGACGATCACGATCGTCGCGCCGTATCCGCCGGGAGGAGCGACTGACCTCTATGCACGGGCTGTCGCTAATGGCCTCGCAGAGTGGGGGCAGGCGACTGTGGTTGAGAACCGCGCAGGAGCCTCCGGAATCATCGGCGCTGAACATGCATCGCGCCAGCCCGCCGATGGCCACACGCTGCTCATCGGTGCCTCGTCGATGTTCTCGGTTCTGCCCTTGCTGAGCGAGCGCATGAAGACGGTCTACAAGCACATCGAACCGGTCTCGCTGCTGGGCCTGAATCCCTCCTACGTGGTGGTGCCGCAGACGTTGCCGGTCAACACGATCCAAGAACTGATCGCCTATCTCAAGGCCAACCCCGGAAAGTTCGGCTATGCCTCCGCCGGCATCGGCACCTCGCAGCACGTCTTCATGGAACTGTTCAAGCAACGCGCCGGTGTGGATGTGTTTTCCGTCCAGTACAAGGGCAGCGGCCCGATGGTGGTGGATCTGATCGCCGGCCGCACGGTCATGGCGATCGAGCAGGGTCCCGCCGTTCTCACCCACATCAAGTCCGGAAAGCTCAAGGCGCTGGCCGTGACGACCGCGAAGCGGTCCATCGCCCTGCCCGATGTGCCCACACTGTCCGAAACGGTGCTGCCTGGCTTCGAGGCGGTGACCTGGTTCGCGCTCTATGCGCCTGCGGGAGTGCCGAAGAACGTGACCGACAAACTGGCCTCGCAGGTCGCCAAGACCATGGCATCGGCCGCGGTGAAGACCAGTCTCGGCGCAGTGGGGGTGGAGCCGGCATCGAGCACGCCCGCCGAACTCGTCAAGCGGCAGGCCACCGAGACAACTATGTGGCAGGAAGTGATCACGCGCTCCAACATCAAGCTCGAAGACTGAGACAGGCTCATTGGTGCCCATGAATACCGCGATGCAAGAACCGCTGCTGCCGCTCCAACAGGAACCGCGTGCCGACTACCTGCAGAAGGTGACCGGCACGGCAACCTATGCCAGCGATGTGGAGGTCACGGGCATGCTGCACGGCAAGATTCTGCGCAGCACGGTACCTCATGCGTTCATCCGGAGCATCGATGCGAGCGCTGCGCTGGCCATGCCAGGCGTGGTGGCCGTACTCACCGGAGACGACCTGAAAGACCTGCCCGGGACCGCGATCCGATGGGGGCTGTCGATGCGAGACCGACCGGTGATTGCCATCGGCAAGGTGCGCTACGTGGGCGACCCAGTGGCGGCGGTCGCGGCGGTCGACGAAGCGACCGCCGAAGAAGCGCTCGATGCCATTCTGGTCGACTACGATGCGCTGCCCTTCGCCACCACGGCCGAGGAGGCGATGGCGCCGGGCGCCGCTCTGGTCCACGAGGACATGGAAACCCTCAAGGATTTCTACTTCCGCGGCGAGGCGACGCCCGTGGCGGGGACCAACCTGTTCCAGCAGTACCACTACGAGAGCGGAGACGTCGAGCAAGCCTACGCGCAGGCACACCGCGTCTTCGAGGACAGCTTCAAGTTCCCGATGGTGTTCCATTTCGCGATGGAGCCGCACGTGTGCATCGCGCACTGGAAGCCCGGCTCGCTGGAGATCTGGAGCGGCGGACAGACGCCCACGGCCATCCAGCGCGTGTGCTCCGAGATTCTTGGGGTTCCTCTGGCCTGCGTGCGCGTGCACTCGCCTTACGTCGGCGGCGGATTCGGCGGCAAGGCATCCGTCAAGATCGACCCGCTGGTCGCTGCGCTCTCCTGGAAGGCGAAAGCGCCTGTGCGCGTGTGCCTTTCCATCTCCGAGTCCATGCTGACCTGCCGGCGCCTGGACGCCGAGGTGTCACTGAAGACGGCGGTGGACAGTCAGGGGCGCATTACCGCCAAGTCGGTACGCGCGGTGCTCAACGGCGGCGCATACGCAGACACGGGACCGGCCATCGCGATCAAGGCGGCCATCCGGGCGATCGGCCCGTACCACATCCCAAACCTGAAGCTGGAGGCCATCGGCGTCTATTCCAACACCGTGCCCGGCGCGGCCTTCCGTTCCATCGGCGGCCCACAAGCCGTGTGGGCGACCGAGTCGCAGATGGACATCATGGCCGCTGCGTTGGACCTCGATCCGGTCGCCTTCCGCATGGCCAACATGGCCGACAAAGGCCAGACCATCAAGCCGGATCTGCGGCCGCTCGACGTCGACATGCGCAACTCCCTGCGCCAGGCGCTGCGGGCGCTCGAAGAACTCCCCGAGCCCAAGCACTCCGGCCGCCGCGGACTGGGCGTCGCCGTGGGCGCCACCGATCCCGGCATCATGCCCATCGGCGGTGCCATCGTGCGCTTGCGTGCCGATGGGTCGGTCAATGTTTCGGCCAATACCGTGGAGATTGGCCAGGGCAGCCGGGGCGTCCTGCGCATCATTGCAGCCAAGGCCCTCAAGCAGCCGCTGCGAATGATCGCCGTGGCCGAGCCGGACACGCTGCAGGCACCCTACGACTGGGGCACGGGTGCGAGCCGCTCCACCGTGATCATCGGCCTGGCCGTCCAGATGGCCTGCGACGAGGTGATCGGCCAAGTCGTTGAGACTGCGGCCGCGGTCTTGGGCGGGTCGCCGGAGGACTACCGGCTCGAGGAGGGCCGCGTCGAAGGGCCGGGGGGCGGCGTTCCTTTTATCGAACTCCTGCGCCAGTTCAATGGCATGGCCGCAGGTGAATTCCTCGGCGTAGGGCGCGTCAATTCCACCACCAAGAACGGCGCCTTCAAGCAGGCGCCGCTGTTCTGGGAAACGGGCGCGGGCGCCTGCGAGATCGAAGTCGACGAAGGCACCGGCGCCATCAAGGTGCTGCGTGTGGGCGGCGCTGCCGACCTGGGTTACGTGGTGAACCGCAAAGCTGCGGAAGGCCAGGACGAAGGCGCCATGGTCATGGGGCTCGGCCACACGCTCTCCGAAGAGTACGTTTACGAAGATGGTCAGGTCGTCAACGGCACGATGTTCGACTACAAGGTTCCGATGTTCGAGGACGTGCCTCAGCACATGGGCACCGCGCTCATCGAAAGCGGCGATGGCCCGGGGCCTTTCGGCGCGCGCGGCGGCGGCGAAGGCGCCATCCTTCCTGTGGCACCCGCCGTGGCGAACGCGCTCTACCAAGGCTGGGGCGTGCGGATCAAGGAGTTGCCGCTGACTCCCGAACGCGTCTGGCGCGCGCTTCAGGCCGCCAAGATCGAAAAGCAAGACTGAGAAACACACCATGGACTTTCGAATCGACACCACGCTCCCGGCCACTGCGGCTCAGCTGTGGGCCATCTTCTTCGATGTGCAGCGTGTCGCGGCACTCATTCCCGGTTGCGAGAACGTCACCGAAGTCGAGCCGCTCAAGGAGTTTTCTGCGGTACTCAAGCAGAAAATCGGACCGTTCAAGCTGGAAGTGCCGACGCGCATCGTGCTGGAGTCACACACGCTGGAGCGGCAGGTGGTGCTTGCCGCCGCCGGCCGCGACAAGTTCACGGGGACGACCATCGACGTTCGCATGAAGGTGGACCTCGATGAGCAGAACACGAGAGACACGCCCTCGTGCCGCCTGGGGATCGATGCGCAGATGCAGGTGGCGGGCCGCCTGGCATCGCTGGGCTACCCGGTCGTCAAGAAGCGTTCCGAAGAACTCTTCTCGGAGTTCGAGAAGCGCCTGCGCAATGAGTTGGTTCAATTCGACCCGGCCCGAGTGCTCGAATCGGCAGCCCCCGTCGATGCGGCAACGGGCCAGGAGCGTCCTGCAGCCGCAACGCCGGCCCCCGCCGCCCAGGTACCGGCCCCAGTGGCGGGCTCTGCCGGCGTGCCGCCGGCCTCGCAGGTCGCGGCTGCTCCCTACGCCCCGCCCACCCAGATGCCGCCATGGCAGCCGGCGCCGCCAACGCCTGCCCCCTATCGGCCGCGGCGCGTCGAGCTGGTGCTGGTGTGGCCGCGCGTGGGCATCAGCCTGGCGGTCGGCTTCACGGTGGCGTTCGTTGCGGCCGCGCACGGTCAATCCGACTGGTGGTGGATCGTGGCTCCGGCACTTGGCGCAGCCGCAGGACTGGCACCGAGACAAGACTGATGCGCCCGCCCCGTTTCGAATTGCACCGGCCAACTGCGTTGGCACAGGCGATCGCGCTGAAGGCCGAGTTCGGCGATGCCGCGGCTTTCCATGCCGGCGGCACCGAACTGCTCATCGCACTGAAGGCGCGCGTCCTGAGCTACGAGCACGTGATCGACATCAAGCGCGTGGACGAGCTGCGCGGCATCCGGTTGCGAAGCGATGGCACCTTGTCGATCGGCGCGCTCTGCACGCACCACGCCATCGCCAACGATCCGCTGGTGCGCGAGCTGCTGCCGGGATACGCGCACCTCAGCGACCATGTTGCGAACATCCGCGTGCGCATGGCCGGCACGATCGGCGGCGTCTTGTGCTTCGGCGAGCCGCATGCCGACGCGCCCACGATGCTCTGCGCGCTCGACGCCTGGGTGGTGTTGGCCGGCCCGCAGGGCCAGCGGGAAGTCCCGTCGCGCGAGTTCCAGGAGGGCGAGTTCGCCACCGTGCGGCAGGACGACGAGATTCTGGTCTCGATCGAGATCGCGCCGCAGTCGCCCGGCACGCGCAGCGCCTATCGCTGCTTCGGACACACGGAACGGCCCGCCGTCGGCGTGGCCGCGGTCTGGTCGAGCGACGGATGGCAGCGGCTGAGTCTGTGGGCGGGTGCGATCACCGCGTCGCCCACCCGGCTGGCGCAGGCCGAAGAGGCTGCGGCCCGGCTCGCGCCGGACCTGCCGCCCGAGGAAATCTGGCGCGCGCTGGCACCTGCGGTGACAGCCGATGCGGCGGGCATCGATGCCCATGACGATCTGCACGGCGGGGCCGATTACAAGCGCCACCTCGTCACCGTGCTGGCCCAACGCGCCATCGAGGCTTGCCTGCCATGAACCCGGAACGAAAAGCCATCCCGATCACGCGCGTGGACATGGTGGTCAACGGAGCCGCAGTGTCCATCGACGTGGAGCCGCGCGAGATGCTGGTCGACGTCCTGCGCGACCAACTTCACCTCAAGGGCACGAAGCGCTCCTGCGACGTGCAGGTCTGCGGCGCCTGCACCGTGCTGGTGGACGGCATGCCCACCTCCAGTTGCACGACGCTGTGCGCAGATGCGCACGAACGCAAGGTCACGACGATCGAAGGCCTGGCCCGGGGCAAGGTGCTCGACCCGGTGCAACGGGCCTTCATCGCACACGGCGCACTGCAATGCGGCTTCTGCACGCCGGGAATGATCCTAGCCGTCAAGTCGCTCCTCGCGGCCGACCCGAGCCCGTCGGACAAGACCCTGCGCCACTACCTGCGCGGCAACATCTGCCGGTGCACGGGCTACGTCAAGATCATTGAGGCCATTCATGACCTCGTTCATCACCCTGAGAAATACCAATCGGAGAACGCATGACAGATAGCAAGCCAGGGGCACGCAAGCCCCATGTGATCATCGCCGGCGCCGGCATGGGCGGGCTCACGCTTGCCGCCGCGCTGCTGCAAAAAGGATTCGACGTCGACGTGTACGAGCAGTCGACGGAACTGCGCGAGGTCGGCGCGGGACTCTGGATCTCGGCCAACGGCAGCAAGGTGCTCGAGAAGCTCGGCCTGAAGCAGGCCATCGAAGCCATCAACCTGCCGCCGAAGGACCGTGTTGTGCGCTTTTGGAAGACAGGGGAGGCGCACTCGGTCTACAACCGAGACGCGGCCGACTCCAAGGCCGACCACACCCTCGTGCAGGTCCTGCGGGCCGAACTGCAGCGGGTGCTCTACGAGAACGTGATCCGGCTGAAGCCCGATGCCGTGCACTTCGGCGTGCGCTCCATAGGCGCGGAAACCGTGGACGGCCGCGCGCGCTTGCTGCTCGACGGAGGCGGCGCCGCCGAAGGCGACGTGGTCGTGGGCTGCGACGGCGCGCACTCGCGCGTGCGCCAGTCCCTCTTCGGCCCCGCGCCGGCCCGCTACACGGGCGCCAATGCGTGGCGCGGCCTCGCGCCCATGAGCAAGCTCAAGCCCCAGCACCGCCAACCGCTGGCGTCCACGTGGATCGGCCCCACGGCGCACGTGACGACCTACCCCGTGCAACGCAACGGCGAGGAGTTCGTGAGCTTCTCCGCGCAGGTGGACAGCCCAGACTGGCAGACCGAATCGTGGTCGGAACGTGGTGAGCTTTCCGACGCGCTGAAGGACTTCGAGGGCTGGCACCAGGATATCCTTGACCTGTTCATCGAATCGGAAAATCTGTTCCGATGGGGCCTGTTCGTGCGCGACCCGCTAGACGCTTGGTCCAAGGGCCGGGTCACGCTGGTGGGCGACGCCTGCCATTCGATGACGCCGTACCTGGGCATGGGAGTCAACATGACCATGGAGGATGCTTACGTCCTCGCACGCAGCCTGGAGGCGTCGCCCGACGACATCGAAGCGGCATTGAAACGCTACGACGCCGCGCGCGTCGTACGCACGAACAAGACGAAGGCGAGTTCGCTGGACATGCTCGGCATCTTCCACAGCCCGGATCTGGAGCGCATCGAGACCGCGCGCCCGTATATCGAAAAACAATGGTCTCCGCAGGCTGTTCGCGAGCGATATGACTGGCTGCTGACCTACGACGCCACGGCCGTGGAGATCTGACGCCATGACAGACTGCACCAAGAATTCGCCTCGCCCATGGGACGGCATCATCCCTGAGGAAGAGCAGGCCATCTATCGCCAAGCCGGCTGGGGTGCGCCCAGCGGCATTGGCCGCCGGCCGGCGCTGCTCGTCATCGACGTGCAGTACCGTTCCATGGGCGACGCACCGATGCCGATCCATCAAGCCATCGACCACATGTCTACGAGCTGCGGCGAGTACGGCTGGCGTGCCGTACCTCACATCGCCCAGCTGATCACGGTGTTCAGAGATCTGCAGGCGCCAGTGCTCTACCCCTACGTTGCCCCCAAGGGCGAACACAACCGCGGTCAGTTCGAAGCGAAGGTGCCGGGCGTGATGGACGTGCCCGAGCGTGGCTACGATTTCGTCGCGGAAGTCCAGCCGCGCCCCGGAGACATCAAGATCCCAAAGTTCCAGGCCAGCGCCTTCCATGGAACGGCGCTCACCAGCTACCTCATCGGCCTGGGCGTTGACACGCTCGTGGTCACCGGTTGCACCACGAGCGGCTGCGTGCGTGCAACCGTAGTCGATGCCTGTGCGCTCAACTTCAAGGTCGTGGTCCCGCAGGACGCCGTCTACGACCGCTCGCAGACATCGCATGCCGTGAACTTGTTCGACATGGCGAGCAAGTATGCCGACGTCATGCCAACGGACGAGCTCGCGCAGCGGCTGTGCGCCGAGCTCGACCCGCGCCAGACCTGAGGGCGTTCGGGTCGCCACGCGCCGAACCATCGGCCGCGCCACCATGCACCGTCGCCATTTCATCTCACACGTTACCGCGGCCGTCCGCGCTAGCAGTGGCGCTGCGCGCGTTCGCCCAGTCTCGATGCCCCACGCAACCGATTCGCCGGATCGTCCCCTACCCTGCGGGCGATGGCCCCGACACCATTGCCAGAGCCCTGGCGGAGAGCATGCGGGAGGGGCTGACCCAGCAAGTGATCGTCGACAACCGCCCCGGCGCGGCGACCAACATCGGTGCCAGCGCGACCGCCAATGCCAAGCCGGACGGCTACACCATCATGTCTGCCGACAACGCCCTGCTGGCGTTCAACGAGCATCTTTTTAAGGCGCTGCCCTTTAGTCCCGAGAAGGACTTCACGTACATGGACGGCATCGGCCGCTTTCCGATCGCGCTGGTCGTGCACCCGGGCTTTCCGGCCAAAGACTTTGAGGAGTTCCTTTCGTTTCTGAAGGCCAATCCGGGGAAGGTGAACTTTGCGTCTGCGGGCCTTGGCTCGCCCCACCATCTCGCTATGGAACTCTTCAAGAACCGCACGGGCACGACGATCACCCATGTGCCCTACAAGGGCACCGCGCCGGCGTGATGGGCGGCCAGGTTCCGGTGATGTTCACCGACCTGGCAGCCGGCCTGCCGGTCATCCAATCAGGCAAGGTGCGTGCCCTGGCCCTGGCGGCGACCCGACCCGCCGCTCGCTGCCGAAGTTGCCGACGGGAGCGCCCGAGGAATTCCGCAAGCGGTCGCGCGCGGAGTGGGCACGTTGGGCCCGGGTGATTCGGGCCAACCATGTGGTCCTCATCTGAGCCGGGGAACTGCGGTCGACACGACATCGCGGCTGACGCACAGCATCGCTATGGCCGCAGAGAAGGCGCGCGCCCGACGCCGCGAGACGCGAGCGAATCAGTTGCCTCGCGCCATCGCGGTTGGCCAATCCCTGGCGAGCTATCACAGGGCCCTGGATGTGCTGTCGTGCCGGAAGGAATGTCCAGCGGTCAACCTGAGGACGACGCATTGCGCACATGGATCGCACTCGTGCGAAGCAGCCTAGAGGACCCTGTGCATGAACTGGCCGACGCGTTGCGCGCCGAAGCGGCGCAGCCGGAGCGGCCACTTTGGTGGCCGGAGTAAGGCACGTATCCAGACCACATCACCCCACACTCGCAGAAACGATCGGAACCGAACATGGCCGAAAACTCCCGAATCCTTGCGCACGTTCTCATCGAAATGAACCCACTCGCGAGCCAGAGCGCGGGGGCCACCAAGGCCGCACTGCGATCGGCAATTCAGGTGGGATTGAATGCCCAGGTTCTGGAGCTGAGCGTCTACCCGATCGCCGCGGAAGATGGTGCGCGCCCTGTGCAGACAATCCCGCACTCGGAACCTTCCGATCATGATCAGGTTGTGGAAGAGTATGTGCACAGCGGCATGCAAGTGCGGATCTATCGCCATGCAGGGCGCAAATCGCCGCCCAGCCACAACGCCGTGGTCTTGAACCCGAGCGTCAAGAATCCCAGTGGAGCGTTTATCGAGGCGAAGTCCTACGGCGAGCTGAAGCAAGCCGCCGAAGCACGAGCCGAGCGCAAGGCAAAGGTCGTTGAGAGGGCATGGGCCATACACCCGCTTCGGGCAGAGAGCTCGAACGCCCGCTATGCACTAAAACACCCATCTCCGGCTTCCACGCCTACGCTGTAGTGCGCCTCGCATCGCCATGGCGAGTTGGTGCCAGCAGACATCCCTGGCAACCTATGGACGTCCCGCAACGGCATTGGATGCGCTGCGGACGTACCGAAAGGCAATGCCCATGCGATCCCATACCGACAACGAACCGAGCGCGCGCGTCGCCGCTGACCATGGCGCTCAACGAGCCCTCCAGGCGGCTCATCTGCTGCAGGAGGCGCTCACGCTCCTTCGCGGTGGCGCAACGATGCCGCCGATGCAGACGGCAAAGCGCGCCTCCGACAGGCTTCTGCGGCTGCCCGATGTCGAGCGCCTCACCGGGCTGCGCAGGTCGGCCATCTACGAACAGATGCGCAAGGGCATCTTTCCGCAGTCGGTGAAGGTCGGACAGCGCACCGCGGCATGTCCGGAGAGCACCGTTCAATCGTGGATCGCGGAGCGGATCAACGGGCGCACGACTTGACTCGATAACCCGGAGCGAGCCGTCCGGACGGCGCAAACTGCTCTTGGCAAGCTGTCAGGACAGCGCATTCTTCACACCAGCGGACAGGCCTCTCCCGGCGACTGCTACTCCTCGCACGGAACTGGTGCTGCCGACCCCAAGCAGGCCTTCATCACGGCAGCTTGAATGTCAGCACTGCAGCGCAGCTGCCGGATTTCTTCGGTAGAGGCGACCTGAGAGGACTCGGCCTGCGTCTACCTGTAACAACGAGCCAACACCTTTCGTGCTTGCAGCACCACGGGCGCATCTACCATCCGTCCGAAGAGGCGAAACGGCTTGCCGCCGGCCGCGCGATCGCCGTCCAGGACGCGGCTCGCCCAATCCGCGAGTTCGGCGCTGGGCGCAAGCACCGCATGCACACTGCCCACTTGACGGGGATGGATGCACAGTTTGCCGCCGAAGCCGAAGGCAACCGCGCGCCTGACGTCGCGCGCGAGCCGCTCTTCGTTGTCCAGGTCTGTCGTCACGCCGTCGACGGCTGGCGCGAGGCCCGCGCGCGCAGTCGCCATCGCAATGGCAAAGCGCATGGGCGCGAGCTCATGTTCGTCCTCGCCGGCCGCGATGCCCGTGTCGGCCATGAAATCCAGGTGACCGAAGGCAAGGCGCAGGACGCCTGGCGCGCGCGCCATCTCATCCAGCGTCGCATGGCCGGCCGCGCTTTCCACCAGGGGCACGAGCCCGACATCGGGCGCAACCGCGCGCACTTGCGCGAGGTCGTGCGCAGATTCTGCTTTCGGTACGATCAGGGTGGCAGGCCGATGCGCGAGGCTCGCGAGCCAGGCAAGATCTTCGCGACCGGCGTCCACTGCGGGCGAGTTCAGCCGGACGGCCACCGCGTCGAGCCCCGGCACCTGCGCGAGCCATTCGCCGGCAGCGGCGCGGGCCAACGGCTTGTCCTCCAGTGGCACGGCGTCTTCCAGGTCGACGACGACGAGGTCGGTGCCGCTCTTGAGGGCCTTGTGGAAGAGGTCGCTCTGATGCCCGGGCACGAAGAGAAGACTGCGCGCAAGAGCAGCCGGATGTCTGGCGTCCATTCAGACGACTTTCTCGGCATGCATCGCCGCAATGCGTGTGTCGTCCCACCCCATCTCGCGCAAGATCGAGTCGGTGTGCTGGCCCAGCGCGGGCACATCGTCCATGCGTGGCTCGAAGGCGTCGGTGCGGCCCGGCGGCAGCAACGCGGGGATCGGGCCGACTGGCGTACCCACTTCGCGCCAGCGGTTGCGCGCCCTGAGCTGCGGATGGGCCCACAGGTCGGCGAGCGTGTTCATGCGTGCGTTGGCGATCTGCGCGTCGTCGAGGCGGCGGGAGACTTCGTCGGCGCTGAGCACCGAGAAGGCCCGAAGAATCACCAGCTTGAGCGGGTCGCGTTCGGCGTGGCGGCGCGAATTAGAGGCGAAGCGCTCGTCCTGGGCAAGGTCGGGCTGGCGCAGTACCGTCTCGCAGAATTGCACCCACTCGCGCTCGTTCTGCAGGCCCAGCATGACCGTGCGTCCGTCTCCAGCTTCAAACGGTCCGTAGGGGTAGATCGTGGCGTGCGAGGCGCCCGCGCGCGGCGGCGGCGGGGCGCCATCGAAAGCGTAGTAGAGCGGGTAACTCATCCACTCGGCCATGCTCTCGAGCATCGACACGTCGATGCGAATGCCCTGGCCGGTGTGCGAGCGCTGGAGAAGGGCCGCGAGGATCGAGCTGTAGGCATACATGCCCGCCGCGATGTCCGCCACCGAGCAACCTGCCTTTGCGGGCTCGTCCGGGGTACCGGTCACACTGAGAAAGCCGGCTTCGCTCTGGATCAGGAGGTCGTAGGCCTTGCGGTCGCGATAGGGCCCGTCGTCGCCGTACCCCGAGATGTCGCACACGACAAGGCCAGGGTGCTTCGGGTGCAGGGTTTCGTACGAGAGGCCGAGCCGCGCTGCGGCGCCAGGGGCGACGTTCTGCACCAGCACATCGGCACGCTCGAGAAGCCTCGCAAGCACCTCCTGCGCGGCCGGGTGCTTGAGGTCGAGCGTGAGGCTTTCCTTGGAACGGTTGGTCCACACGAAGTGCGATGCCAGCCCCTTGACGCGCTCGTCGTAGACGCGCGCAAAGTCGCCGGTTCCCGGTCGCTCGATCTTGATCACGCGCGCGCCCAGATCGGCCAACTGGCGAGTGCAGAACGGCGCGGCGATTGCGTGCTCGAGCGCGACGACGGTTATTCCATCGAGAGGGCGTTGCATGGTCATTTCTGGGGCGTCGGATGCGCGCTGCGCCAGGGGCGGGCTGGGCAACATGCGCGCGGATGGGAGAGGCGAAGCTGCGCCGCCCGCTACAAGCGCCGGCTCGCGCAGTTTGCGGTGCGTGGCGTCGTTCCCGATCGGACTTCTCGCGCGCGCCGCGAAACGCCCTCAAGCAGGTCACTCTTGGGCAAGTCTTTGAAGGAGCGGCGGGAGCGGCCGCCTGGGCCAGTTCCGGTGCACCCAGGGTCACGGAATGCCTGGCCACGACGTGTCAGATCAGCCTTGTCTCCCGCTCCCAATAGGGCGCACGCAACTTCTTCTTGTCGATCTTCCCGAATGGCGTCGTGGGCAGTGCGTCCGCAAAGATGATTTTCTTCGGCGCGATCAACGATCCCTTGCGCTCCCGGACATAGGCGATCAAGTCAGCGGCCTCGGCTTCGGCGCCGGCCCGCAGCACGACAAACGCTGCGACGGCTTCACCCCACGTCGCATGGGGCACGCCGATCACCGCGGCCGAAGCGACTGCTGCATGGGCGGCCAGAACGTCCTCGACCTCTCGCGGATAGACGTTCGAGCCTCCGGACACGATCATGTCCTTCTTCCGGTCCACGATCGACAGGCGGCCACGCGGATCGACAAAACCTATGTCCCCCGTGTGCAACCATTCACCCGCCAGGGCCTCCTGGGTGGCTTCAGCCTGCTCAAGGTAGCCTTGCATCACCGACGGGCTTCGCACGCAGATCTCACCGATGTCGCCAGCGGCGACCGGCTCGTTGCTGTCGCCAAGAATCGCGATCTCGGCCGTCGCCATGGGGTAGCCGCATGCTGACAGCGACAACGGGTCGTCGAGATCATGGTCGCCGCGCCGCAGAACCGCGATGGGGGTGCATTCCGTCTGCGCGTAGACTTGAGAGAAGACCGGGCCAATGCGTTGAATGGCTTGTCGCAGACGGTCCGGCGCAATGACGGATCCCGCGTAGACGACCAGTTCGAGACTGCCAAGGTCAAACGCCTCGAGGGGGGCCTCCAGAAGCTTGTAGATCATCGTGGGCACCATCAAGGTCGCACTGATGCGTTCGCGCTGGATGGTCTCCAGGACCTGCCCTGCGTCGAACTTCTTCATCAGATGGACGGTGCCTCCGCGCATCAGCGTCGGTGCGATCAACTGCCCTGTGACATGGCTGATCAGCGCGATGGCCAGGTACTGCACGCCGTCCGGCAGCTCCAGTTCGCTGTTCATGGCGATGGCCATGAGCGCGACCTGACCCGCCTCTCGCACGATGGCTTTCTGGCGGCCGGTCGTGCCTCCGGTGAAGTTCAGCGTGCCGATGTCGGTGGCGCTGGCTCGCTCCATGGGTTCGGGGTGGTCGTGTGCGGCAATGAGCGACAGCAGGTCGGCACCGGGGCCTCCTTTTCCGACGCAGAAAACGGAAACGTCAGGAAGCGCCAGGGCGATTTCATGGGCCCGGGCTTCGAATGCGTCGCTGTCGATGATCAAGACCGACGCGCCCACGTCGGTGATCTGGGAGATCTGAGAGTCCAGCGAACTGAGCGGATGCAGCCAGCTGGTAGCAGCGCCGAGCCCCTGGACCGCGACGGACGCACACCAGGTTTCGTACCGGTTTTCCGTCAGCAACGCGACGCGCGTGCCCCCGCGAACCCCCTGGGAACTCAGCACCGCCTGAACTTTCCCCATGAAGCCGATGACGTCTTGGTAGCGGACCGCCACTTCACCTTGGCGAAAGGCGATGCGGTCCGGGTACCTGCGCAGGGCACGCAGTACCAAAGAGAAGAAGGTGGGAGGTTGATGCAGCTTCATACGACCGGAAATCTCGATCAGTTCTCAGTCCAGCCTGATCTTGCTGTGCGAGATCAGATCTGACCAAAGTGCCTGCTCGCGTCCCAGATATTGCGCGAAGGAATCCCTCGAGCCGCCCACGGGTTCGAGGCCCAATGCCTCCAGACTGCGCTTGCGGAATGCGGCATCGGCCAGGATCTTGTTGACCGCGGCATTGACGCGGTCCAGGACCGCGGCCGGCGTGCCCGCCGGGGCCGTCATACCGATCCAGTTCTCGCCGGAAAAGTCGAACTTCTGTTCGCTGATGGTCGGGACGCCAGGGAAGAAGTCGGAGCGCTTTTCGCCCATCACGGCGATGGCCCGTAGCTTGCCGGAATCGAGGTATTGCGCCACGGCGACGTGCGCCAGCATCGCGGACTGCACATCACCCGCCAGCAGGGCCTGCATCAGGGGCGCCGACCCGTTGTACGGCACGTGGGTCAGGTGGGTTCCGAACACACGGTTGTATTCGGTCAGGAACACGTGCGAGGTACTGCCGGTGCCGAAGGTCCCCCAGTTGATCTTGCCGGGGCTCGCCTTGTCCAAGGCAGCCAGTTCGGTGAGGTTCTTCGCACCGACACTGGAGGAGACGACGATCGCCGCCACCATGTTCGCCATGCGGACCACGGGAACGAGATCGGCCTTCGGGTTGTATGAAAGCTTCGAATACAGCTGTGGATTAAGCGACATGATGTCGCCATTGCTGATGCACAGCGTGTAGCCGTCGGCCGGGGCTTTGGCACACCGGGTGGTCCCGATGATCCCATTCGCTCCAGCCCTGTTGTCGATCACGACGGGCTGCCCGAGCTCCTTGCTCAGAGCCTCGGCCATGGGGCGGGCGAAGTTGTCCAGCACGCCGCCAGGTGGATACGGAACGACCAGCTGCACCGGCCGCGAGGGCCACGCCTGGGCGAACCCGGTTTGCAGCGTCACAGCGAGGGCCGCCGCCATGGCGACCTTTGCGCCCAATCTGAAATTCATTGTCGTCTCCAGTTCTTGAAGTTGTCAGCAGGCGCACGTCGCCTTCAGGCCCGAATAATCGCGAGGGGCCGGCTTCCTGGCAATTCACGATTGGAAAAGAGCAGTTTCGCCCTGCTTAATCCGCCACCTGTCAGCTGGCAGCGCTTTGGCTATCGCGCGCGTCTGCGCGCAGCATCTCGACGAAGTCACGGACGAAGGGGGGCAGTTCTTCCGAATTCCGGATGCAGATGTACTGCGGCCGGATGGACCACTCGTCCTCCAGCTCGACGATGCGGATGTTCATGGACTTCGCATGGCGCACGGCCGGCAGGTGGGTGAGCACACCGACGCCGATTCGTGCCTGTACCATCCGGCACAAGGCCTCGAAATTCCCTACCTGGGCGCGAAGACTGATGTGTCGCCTGAGCATTTCGGCCTGCTGCTGCAAGAACGCGTGCAGGGTGCTCGTCTGGGATAGTCCGACGTGATCGAAGTCCAGCGTCTCCTCAAACGACACGGCCCGCCTGTCGGCCAGTGGGTGTCCAGAGGGAACGGCGAGCACCATGTGGTCCGTGCGGTAGGGATAGATCTCCAGCCCCGAAGTGCCGACGTTTTCCAGGATCACGCCGACATCGACCACGCCCTCCGCAACCGCGCGGACGATGTCGCTCGACAGGCGCTCGCGCAGGTCGATGCTGGTTCGAGGCCGGGTTGCAAGAAAGCGTTCGATCACCGAGGGCAGAAACTCGCTGATGGCCGTCGTGCTGGCCATGATGCGCAAGCGTCCGTCGACGCCCTCGGAGATATCGAGCATCTCGCCGCGCAGCTGTTCGATCTGCTCCAGGATCAGCCGCGAGTGCTTGATCATCGTCTGGCCCGCGCTGGTCAGCGTCAGACCCTTGCTGGTGCGGTTGATCAGGCGCGTGCCGACCGATTGTTCCAGCTGCTTGATCCGATTGCTCGCAGCCGGCAGGGAGGTGTGGACCTGTTCGGCCGCACGCGTGAGGCTGTTCGTGTCAGCGATGCGCACCATCAGGCGCAGGTCGGCCAGATCGAAGTGGACCGAGCGCCTGGGGCCGACCTGCTGTCGGGGTGGGGTGCTGTCTACCATCGAAATGACGAAATTCCGGCTGCGTCTTCACCGTTCGACTGCCGCCGCTTTTCCATGATGAAAGTCATCTTTCGGTTTGTTGAATAGACCTGCGAAGCCGCAACAACGATGCTCGGCGATCGTCAACCAACTCGCCGCGAATCATGCAAAGCACCCCCGGCATCCGCGAGCCACATGTGCCCGTCTCACCCCTTGGCAGACTGAAGATCGCCATCACGATCGACGACATGCTGCTGCTCCGAGGCGTCCCGATGGCTCCCGGGCACAGTGTGCCATCAAACATTCGAGCCATGATCGCGGCCCTGAAGGCGCATCGCGTGGCCGGGGTGTACCAGTTCTCCAATACCGCCCCCTTGGAAGATGACGAGAGCCTGCTCAAGGTTTTCGACCTGTGGGTCGAGAGTGGCCACCATGTCGCCAATCACACGCACAACCATCCACCGCTCAACTGGTTGGACGCGGACACCTACGCGCGCGACATCGAACAGGCTGAGAAATACCTGGGCCGCTACATCAACCAGGCGCCGCGACGCTGCTTCCGGTTCTGCATGGATCTCTGGGGCGACACGGCGTGCAAATGCGATGCGATCCTGGACAAGCTCGAAGGCATGGGCTACACGCCGATCCCGGTGAGCATCGGCTTTCACGACATTCGCTGGAACGCGGCGTACTGCCGCGTTCTGAAGCGCGGATCAGCCGAGGACGTGGCCCAGATCCGCGGCGCCTACGTCGAGAGCGCGCTGCACGAGCTGCGCACCCATGCAGCGAATGCGAGAGCGGTCTTCGGTCGGGATCCGATCCACATCTGGCTGATCCATGGCACGTCCATCGCCGCTGACTGCCTGGAGCAGATTCTGGATGGCTTTCGGGCGGCGGAGGTCGACTTCGTGTCACTCGATGAAGCCATGGGCGACCGCATGAACGCCGAAATTCCTCCGCGTGTGAGCCCCGAATTCATCTTTCAGGTCGAGAAGTGGGCGTTGGCGCTGGGTGTTCCGGTCACGGACCGGATGCCGTCGATCCTGGAAGACATCGAGAAGTTGTATCCCGCCCCCGGCGAAATGCAGGCGGAGATCACTTCGCGCATGCGAGAGCACATCGCATCCGCCACGGGAGCCGAGATCCGGCCCATACCTCTTTATCCCGACCATCAGCGTTGAACCAGCAAAGACTTCCATGCAGTCCACATCCTTCGACTCCAACACCTACGACGGCGTGCGCTATGAGCACCTCACGCCGGACATCGTGAACATCGCGATGTCGCGACCGGCCGTGCGCAACGCGCAGAACATGGAGATGACCTATGCGCTGAACGCAGCGTTCGACCGCGCTGCGCAGGACGACACAGTCAAGGTCATCATCCTCTCAGGCGACGGCGATCACTTTTCGGCCGGGCACGACATGGGGGGCGACCACCACAGAACCTGGCGTGACTTCCGCACGGTGGGTACCTGGGCTGCTTTCGACGGGCCCGGCGTCGAAGGTCTCTATGGACGCGAAAAGGAGATCTACCTGGAAATGTGTGAACGCTGGAGAAACCTGGCCAAGCCGACGATTGCGGCGGTGCAGGGCTCCTGCGTGGCAGGCGGACTGATGCTTGCCTGGTGCTGCGACCTGATCGTCGCGGCTGAAAATGCCCGGTTCCGCGATCCCACGCTCGAGTTCGGCGTGGCAGGCGTGGAATTCTTCATGCATCCCTGGGAACTGGGCGCCCGCAAGGCCAAGGAATGGCTGATGACCGGAGATTGGCTGGGCGCTCAGGATGCGAAGCAGTGCGGCATGGTCAACCAGGTGTTCCCGACAGAGGCTTTGATGGAAAGCGCGCTGGACCTCGCCAAGCGAATCGCCAACAAGGGTAGCTTCGTGCTTAAGGCCGTCAAGGAGTCCGTGAACCACGCGCAGGATGTCGGCGCGCGTCGCAACGCCATGATGCACGCCTTCGGCCTGCACCAGCTTTCGCACCATCACAACAAACAGCAGTGGGGATTGCTGGTCGATCCAAAGGGGATCCATCCAGCACTTCGCGAAAAGATCCGCGTCCGGTTCAATTTGCCGGCATTGCTCGGGACGGGGGACCGGACAACCTCTTGACCGGCTGATGTCGAAGCGCACTTTATGCAGCGTCACGCCAACGCGCGACGTCTGGGCTCGAAAATGCGCTAGAGCAGATCGGGAGGGCCGTACTTATAGCTGACGGAGGCCGTTCTCATGCGGCCACTTTCAACGCAACCGCTGGAGAACCTGCTTTGGTAGCTAGTACGTCCAGATAGCTGCCCACCGCTGGAGCATCACAGCGCGCTGCTTGAGGTATTGGGTACGGTTATTGGCGCGCCCATTGGCATCTTTGACGGCATGCGCTAACTGGGCTTCGATCACCAATGGATCAATCTCCAGCACTTCCGCCAACAGGGTCCGGGCTGTCGCTCGGAAGCCATGAACCGTCTGCACGGTCGGGCCGTACCCCAAGGTCAGGAGCGCTGCACGCAGGGCCCGAGATCGGCCGCTCATGGCTAACGTTCGCCCGGGAAGACCAGCGCACTGTGGCCCATAATCGGGTGCAGTATGCGCAGCAATCCACAGCCTGCCTGAGGCACCATGTGCGGATCACCATGTTGCTTACCATCGATGCGCCGCTTCATCCGCGCAGCGGGCACGGTCCAGAGCGCCCCGTCGAGATCGATCTCGGCCCAGGCCGCCGCTCGCAGTTCGTTCGGGCGCTGAAAAGCATGGGCGCCAGTTGAAGCGCCGTACGCACGATGACTCCGCCCTGGTAGCCCCGGATGACGCGAATCAGCGTTCCCAATTGGGCCGGATCGGTGATCGCCGCGAAGTGCCGCTTCTTGTGGGGCGTGAGGGCCCCCTTGAGATCTGCTGTGATATCGCGCGGCGCTCGCGCAGTCGCCACCGCGTAGCGCCACACCGCGCGTGCCGTCATCAGTACGCGCCCGGCAACGTCGAGAGCGCCACGCTCCTCGACACGGCGCAGGGCCGCTAACAGCTCGCTGGCCTCGATTTCGCTGATGCGACGAGCAGCGAAGTACGGAAACAGATCCTTTTCCAGGTTGCGCTTCTCGCGCTTGGCGTAGTGGCCGCTCCAGCGCTCATGGTGCTTGTCGAACCACTCGAGCGCCGTCTCTCGAAAGGTATCGCCGGTGTTCACGCCCGCCTTGAGCTTGACCACCTGGCGCGCCTGTATGGCATTGATTCCGGAAGCCTGCTGGGCTTTGGCAGCGTCGCGGGCCTTCCTCGCCGCCGCAAGGCTCACGTCGGGATAGGAGCCCAAGGCGAATTTTTTCTCGACCCCCGCGATCCTGAACTTCCAGAACCACCGACGAGAACCCGAGGCCGAAACCTCCAGATAGAGGCCGCCTGCGTCGGCGTAGCGTGCCTGCTTTCGGTCAGGCGGACAGGAGGCATTGCGGCATGCGGCATCGGTCAACGGCATGGGGTACCCCCATGGGAGTGGGGGTACAAAACCGCCATCCCAGGGGGGTCAGGCGGTTTGTACCCCCTTTTGTACCCCCACTTGGCGCTGGCAGTCACTGGATTTCAGTGTATGCCTCCGGACGCCGCTTGCCCTGTTTCCCCAATGAAAAAGGGCGTCCGGTGGATGAAACCGGACGCCCTTGGACGTTTTGTTGGTCGGTGTGAAAGGATTCGAACCTTCGACCCCTTGCACCCCATGCAAGTGCGCTACCAGGCTGCGCCACACACCGAAGCTCGCGATTATAGCCTGCAGCTTTCAGTGGTTCGGACCCAGCAGCTCGCGAATTTCATAGAGCTCGCGCTTAAGGCGCAGCAGCTGCGACAGCTCGACGGCCGGGCCGGCGCTGCGGGACGCATCGAAGTCTTCCTGGAGCGCGGCGTCGAACTCCTCCTGGTCGATCTCGACCGCCT
Organism: Variovorax sp. RA8; assembly: GCF_901827175.1. Lineage (NCBI taxonomy): Bacteria > Pseudomonadati > Pseudomonadota > Betaproteobacteria > Burkholderiales > Comamonadaceae > Variovorax > Variovorax sp. RA8. The sequence continues at coordinate 4,527,326 of NZ_LR594662.1, forward strand.
CCACGCCTTCGAGCGGCACCTCGCCGGCCTTACGGCGATCGCGCTCCGACTGCACCATCTCCTGCAGCTTGTTGCGCGCCCCGCTGATGGTGAAGCCCTGGTCGTAGAGCAGGTCGCGGATGCGGCGGATCATCAGCACCTCGTGGTGCTGGTAGTAGCGGCGGTTGCCGCGCCGCTTCATCGGACGCAACTGGGTGAACTCCTGCTCCCAGTAGCGCAGCACATGCGGTTTGACCCCACACAGTTCGCCCACCTCACCGATCGTGAAGTAACGTTTGACGGGGATGGGCGGCAGGAGCGTTTTCTCCATTGAAATCAAGGCGGTGCGAGAACAACCTTAGAGATTACTCCACGGCAGGCACAAGGGCCAAGCACTATTCGGTGCCGAGGCTCCATTCCACGTCCTGCGAGCCCTCGTCGCCGGCGCTGCCCTGGATCTGCTCCTTGAGCTTGGCGCTGGCATGGAAGGTGGCGACGCGGCGCTCGCCGATCGGAATGGCCTCGCCGGTGCGCGGGTTGCGCCCGGGGCGCGGCGCCTTGACCCGGATCTGGAAGTTGCCGAAGCCCGAGATCTTCACATCCGTGCCCTCGATCAGGCTGCGCGCGATCAGGTCGAAGAAGGCCTCGACCATGTCCTTGGACTCGCGCTTGTTGAGGCCGATCTGCTCGAACAGGAGATCGGCCAGGTGCGCCTTGGTCAGTGCCGGCGTTTCCAGGGCTTCGAGCGTGAAATCCATGAGCTTCATACCCGCAGATGCGCGCCGAGCCGCGCGCTCAGTTGTTCGAGGATCGCGGCGACTGCCGCTTCGACCTGCTCGTCAGTCAGCGTAGCGGCGTCGCTGTTGAAGCGCAGGCGCACGGCCATGCTCTTCTCGCCGTGTGCCAGGCCGCCGGGGCCAACCGGCGCATCGCGGGCCACCGGCGGGCGATAGATGTCGAACAGCACTGCGTCGCGCAGGAGCACCGGATCTGCGGCCGCGCGGATCGTGCGCATGAGCGCGTCGTGCGTGATGGCTTCCGCCACCACTACGGCAATGTCGCGCTCGACCGCCTGGTGCTTGGGCACCGGCCGAGCTACGGGCACCGGGCGCGCGATGACTGCATCGAGCTCGAGTTCGAAGAGCACAGGGGGCTGCGGGAACTCCCATTGCTGGCGCCAGCGCGGATGAAGCTCGCCGATCACACCCACCGGCCGGCCGTCGAGCAGCACGCGCGCGGCACGGCCCGGATGCAGCGCCGGATGCTCGGTGGCCTCGAACGCGGCAACGCGCGGCGCCAGCAGGGCCTCGACGTCGCCCTTGACGTCGAAGAAGTCGGCGCGCTGCGGCTTGCCGTCCCAGCGCTCGGCCTCGGAGTCGCCCCAGGCCAGGCCGGCCACGCGCATCGGCTGATGCACGCCCTTGACGGTGCTGTCGGTGGTGGCGACCGTGTCGTCACGCAGGAACACGCGCCCCAGTTCGAACACGCGCACACGCGGCGCGCGGCGGTCGAGGTTGAACTTGAGGACCTGGAGCAGCGAGCCGATCAGCGAGGAGCGCATCACGCTCATCTGGCTGGCGATCGGATTCAGCAGCTTGATCGGGTTGGCGTTGCCCGCAAGCTCCTCTTCCCAGTGCGCCTCGACGAAGCTGAAGTTGATCGTCTCCTGATAGCCCAGCGCGGCGAGGCGATGACGCACGCCAAAGTTGCTGCGCTGCGACTCGGGGCGCGCACGGGCGGTGATCGGCGCCAGCGGAGGCACGGTGGGCAGGTTGTTGTAGCCGACGAGGCGCGCAACCTCCTCGATCAGGTCTTCCTCGATCAGCAGGTCGAAGCGGTGCGGCGGCGGGGTGACGACCAGCGTGCCTTCACCCTCCTCGACGGGGAAGCCCAGCCGACGCAGGGCGTTGCGACACTCCGCCTGGGTCAGCGGCATGCCTATCACGCGCGCGGCACGTTCGACGCGCAGCGTGACGGGCCGGGCTTCGGGCTGACGCAAGGTCTGGTCGTCGATCGGGCCAGGCTGGCCGCCGCAGATCTCGACGATCAGCTGGGTGATGCGGTCGATGATCTGTACGGTGCGGCTCGGATCGACGCCGCGCTCGAAACGATGGCCCGCGTCCGTCGAGAAGTTGAAGCGGCGCGCCCGGCCCTGGATCGCCTCTGGCCACCAGAAGGCGGCCTCGACGTAGATGTTGCGCGTCTCGTCGGAAACGGCGGTCGCATCGCCACCCATGATGCCGGCCAGCGACTCGACCTGGTTGCGCTCGTCGGCGATCACGCCGACTTTTTCATCCAGCGTCACGGTGTTGCCGTTGAGCAGCTTGAGCTGTTCTCCCGCCCTGCCCCAGCGCACGACCAGGCCGCCCCGGATCTTGTCCAGGTCGAAGATGTGGCTGGGCTGCCCATACTCGAACATCACGTAGTTCGAGATGTCGACCAGCGGCGACACGCTGCGCTGTCCGCAGCGCGCCAGGCGCTCGACCATCCAGGCCGGCGTGGCGGCCTTGGTGTCGACACCGCGGACGATGCGGCCCGAGAAGCGGCCGCACAGGTCGGGAGCCTCGACCTTGACCGGCAGCTTGTCCGGCACTGCGGCGGCCACCGGCGGGATCGGCGGCGTCTTGAGCGGGACGCCCGTCAGCGCCGCGAGCTCGCGCGCGATGCCGTAGACGGAGAGACCGTGCGCGAGGTTCGGCGTGAGCTTGAGGGTGAGCAGGGTGTCGTCGAGCTTCAGCAGCTCGCGCACGTCGGCGCCGACCGGCGCGTCGGCCGGCAACTCCAGCAGGCCGCCATGGTCATCGCTGAGCTTGAGCTCGCGCGCCGAGCACAACATGCCCTGGCTCTCGACGCCGCGCAGCTTGCCGAGCTTGATCTGGAAGGGCTGCCCGCCTTCGCCCGGCGGCAGCTCGGCACCAACCAACGCCAGGGGCACCTTGATGCCTGCGCGCGCATTGGGGGCGCCGCATACGATGTTCAGCAGCGTGCCCTGCCCCGCGTCGACCTGGCACACGCGCAACCGGTCGGCATTGGGGTGCGGCGCTGCCTCCTTGATCTCGCCGACCACCACCTTGCTGAAGGGGGGAGCGGCCGGCCGACGCTCCTCGACCTCGAGGCCACCCATGGTGAGCGTCTCGGCCAGCGCCTCGCTGTCGATGGGCGGGTTGCAGAACTCGCGCAACCAGGACTCGGGGAATTGCATCTCGCGTTCTCGTTCTGTCTGTTTATTGGAATTGGCTCAGGAAGCGCTGGTCGCCATCGAAGAACAGGCGCAGGTCGTTCACGCCATAGCGCAGCATGGTGAGCCGGTCCGGCCCCATGCCGAAGGCGAAGCCGATGTAACGCTCAGGGTCCAGGCCCATGTTGCGCACAACCTGTGGATGCACCTGGCCCGAGCCGGAGACTTCGAGCCAGCGGCCGGCCAAAGGTCCGGTCTGGAACTGGATGTCGATCTCGGCGCTGGGCTCGGTGAAGGGGAAGAAGCTGGGCCGGAAGCGCAGCACCAGGTCATCGGTCTCGAAGAAAGTACGGCAGAAGTCGGTAAAGATGACCTTCAGGTCCTTGAAGCTCACGTTCTCGCCCAGCCACAGGCCTTCGCACTGGTGGAACATCGGCGAGTGCGTGGCGTCGCTGTCGACGCGGTAGGTCCGGCCAGGGGCGATCACGCGGATCTCTGGCGCCTTGACGGTGCCGGTGGTGTCGGCCGCAGCGGCCGCGAACTCGGCCGCGTATTTCTTGAAGTGCTGGTGCGCGTAGCGCACCTGCATCGGACTGGTGTGCGGACGCAGGTTGTAGGGAATGCCGTCCTCGCCATTGATGTCGACGTAGAACGTATCCTGCATCGAGCGCGCAGGGTGGTTCGGCGGATTGTTGAGCGAGGTGAAGCTGTGCCAGTCGGTCTCGATCTCGGGGCCATCGGCGACGTCGAAACCCATGCTCGAGAAAATGGCCTCGATGCGTTCCATCGTCCGGCTCACCGGATGCAGGCCGCCACCCGCGCGACGGCGGCCGGGGAGCGTCACATCTAGCGCCTCGGCGCGCAGCTGGACGGCGAGCTCCTGGTCGGCGAGTTGCTGGCGGCGCTCGGCCAGCGCCGCCTCTATGGCCTGCTTGGCCACGTTGATCGCGGCGCCGCGCGACTTCTTCTCGTCGACGGGCAGCGCGGCCATGCCCTTCATCAGCTCGGTGATGCGGCCGGCCTTGCCGAGGAACTGCGCCTTCGCATTCTCGAGTTCGGCCGGTGCCTTGGCTTCGGCGAAGGCTGCACGTGCGGTATCGACCAGGGAGTCCAACTCGTTCATGGAAATTCTTGAGCGTGAAAGAAAAAGAAGCCGGTGATGCGAATAAAAAAGGGCTGGAGCCCTTTCAAGCGCCAGCCCTTGTACCGTGGGCGCAGGCCGCCTCTCGAGGAGCGGCAACCTGCTTGCGAGATCAAGCAGCCAGCTTGGCCTTGACCTGCTCCACGATGCCGGCAAAAGCGGCCTTGTCGTGCACGGCGATATCGGCCAGGACCTTGCGGTCGATCTCAATACCGGCCTTGCGGATGCCGTTGGCGAACTGGCTGTAGGTCAGGCCCAGTTCACGGGAAGCGGCATTGATACGGGCGATCCACAGTTGGCGGAACACGCGCTTCTTGGTACGGCGGTCACGGTAGGCGTATTGGCCCGCCTTCATCACCGCCTGCTTGGCGATGCGGAAGACGTTGCCGCGGCGGCCGCGGAAACCCTTGGCAAGTGCGAGAACCTTCTTGTGGCGGGCTCGGGCCGTAACACCACGTTTAACGCGAGGCATGTGTGTACTCCTTGTTCGTCGTATTAGATGCCGCTACCGGGCAACATGGCGGCCATCGAGACCATGTTGGTCTCATGCACTGCCGTTGCACCACGCAGGTGACGCTTGTTCTTGGTGGTCTTCTTGGTCAGGATGTGACGCTTGAAGGCTTGACCGCGCTTGACGGTGCCACCGGGACGAACGCGGAAACGTTTTTTCGCGCTGCTCTTGGTCTTCATTTTGGGCATGTAAATGCTCCTTTCGTTTGTGCTCGTGAGGCGCCGGGGATGATTCCCACGGACTTGTTGGCCCCGAGACACTTCTTCATCCCGCCGCTGCCTGCGCCCGAAGACGCTGGCAGCGCCGAAATCCCTTCGAACCTTCTGCTACTGCTGCCGGGCTCAGGCCGCGGCGGGCGCCGTCGTCGCCTCGGTGGGCGGCTTGGCTGCACCACCGCCGCCCTTCTTGCGGCCTGGCGCGATCATCATGATCATTTGCCGGCCCTCGAGCTTCGGGAACTGCTCGACCACGATGCTGTCGCCCAGGTCGTCGCGAATGCGCTGCAACAGCGCCAGGCCGAGCTCCTGGTGCGTGATCTCGCGCCCTCGGAAGCGCAGCGTGATCTTGCATTTGTCGCCTTCGTCAAGAAAGCGCCGGATGTTGCGCATCTTGATGTTGTAGTCGCCTTCGTCGGTCCCGGGCCGGAACTTGATTTCCTTGACCTCGATGACCTTCTGCTTCGACTTCGCCTCGGCGGCCTTCTTCTGCTCGTGGTACTTGAATTTGCCGTACTCGATCAGGCGACAGACCGGCGGATTGGCCGCCGCGACCACTTCCACCAGATCCACGTCTTGCTCCCCGGCCAGCCGGAGGGCCTCGGCAAGACTCACGACACCCAATGGCTCGTTATCGGGCCCGATCAGGCGGACTTCCGGGGCCATGATCTCCCGGTTCAGGCGGTGTTGGCGTTCCTCGCGGTGGCGGCGGTCGCGAAATGCAGTAGCGATGGTCGGATCCTTCAATTAATTTGCTACAAAAACTGTAGCGAACACCCTCGAGTCCACGCCCACAAGCAGCCTGATTGATCGAAATCAGCCTTTGAACCCGTTCAAATTCAAAGCTTGTGTTGAATGTCGTGAGCGATCTTTTGAGAGAACGCTTCCACCGACATGGCACCGAGATCAAGATTGCCCCGGGCGCGCACCGCGACGGCACCTGCTTCCTTTTCCTTGTCGCCGACGACAAGGATGTAAGGAAGCTTTTGCAACGAATGCTTCCGTATTTTATACGTAATCTTCTCGTTGTGCAGATCGAGCAAAACTCTAAGCCCTTGATTTAGCAGCGTTTTCGCAACTTGAGATGCGTAGTCAGCCTGCCCTTCGCTGATGTTGAGCACCGCAACCTGTACCGGCGCCAGCCAGGCGGGCAGCGCGCCCGAATGGTGTTCGATCAGCATGCCGATGAAGCGTTCCAGACTTCCGACGATGGCCCGATGCAGCATCACCGGATGCGCCCTGCCGCTCGACTCCGTCACGTACTCGGCACCCAGGCGCTCGGCCATGTTGAAGTCCACCTGCATCGTCCCGCATTGCCAGTGGCGGCCGATGGCGTCGCGCAGCGTGTACTCGATCTTGGGACCATAGAAGGCGCCTTCGCCCGGCGAGATGACGAACTCCACGCCCGAGCGGCGCAGCGCCTCCATCAGTGCGCTCTCGGCCTTGTCCCAGAGCTCATCGGAGCCGATGCGGTTGTCGGGCCGCGTCGCCACCTTGTAGAGAATGTCCTTGAAGCCGAAATCGGCATACACCTTGAGCAGTTGGCCCGTGTAGGCCACGCACTCCTCAAGGATATGGTCTTCCGTGCAGAAGATGTGGCCGTCGTCCTGCGTGAAGCCACGCACCCGCATGATGCCGTGCAGGCCGCCCGAGGGTTCGTTGCGATGGCACTGCCCGAATTCGCCATAGCGGATCGGCAGGTCACGGTAGCTGCGCAGGTCGCTCTTGAAGATCAGCACATGGCCCGGGCAGTTCATGGGCTTGAGCGCGTAGTCGCGCTTCTCCGACTCCGTCGTGAACATGTTCTCGCGGTAGTTCTGCCAGTGGCCCGTCTTCTCCCACAGGCTCTTGTCGAGGATCTGTGGCCCCTTCACCTCCTGGTAGCCCGTGTCACGGTACACCTTTCGCATGTACTGCTCGACCTGCTGCCAGATGGCCCACCCCTTGGGATGCCAGAACACCACGCCCGGCGCCACCTCGTCGATGTGGAACAGGTCCAACTCCTTGCCGAGCCGGCGGTGGTCGCGCTTTTCGGCCTCTTCGATGCGCCGGATATAGTCGTCGAGCTGCTTCTTGTCGGCCCATGCCGTGCCGTAAACACGCTGCAGTTGCTCATTGTGAGCGTCGCCGCGCCAATAGGCGCCAGCCAGCTTCGTCAGCTTGAAGACCTTGAGAAAGCGCGTGTTCGGAACATGCGGGCCGCGGCACATGTCGACGTATTCCTGGTGGTAATACAGGCCCATCGCCTTCTCGTCGGGCATGTCCTCGACCAGTCGCAGCTTGTAGTCCTCGCCGCGGGACTTGAAGACCTCGATGACTTCGTCGCGCGGCGTCATCTTCTTGACCACGTCGTAGTCCTGCGCGATCAGCTCGCGCATGCGCGCCTCGATCGCCTCCATGTCCTCGGGCGTGAAGGGGCGCTCATACGAGATGTCGTAGTAAAAGCCCTCCTCGATCACCGGGCCGATCACCATCTTGGCCGTCGGAAAGAGCTGCTTGACGGCATGGCCGACCAGATGCGCCGTGGAGTGGCGGATGATCTCTAGACCTTCCTCGTCCTTGGGCGTGATGATCTGCAGCTTGGCGTCCTGTTCGATCAGGTCGCTCGCGTCGACGAGCCGGCCATCGACTTTGCCGGCCACCGTCATCTTCGCCAGGCCAGGGCCGATGGACTTGGCAACGTCGGCCACCGAAACCGGGCCGGGGAACTCGCGGCGCGAGTTGTCGGGAAGCGTGATCTGGATCATGAAAAAACCTCGGCGAGAAAACAAAAAGCGCGGTCGTCGGACCGCGCTTGGGCTGAGTGAGGGCGCTGGAAACTTCCAGCATGCGCGGCCTACCGGCCTTCTCCTTCAAAGAAAAGGCCGCTCGTTCCTTGTGGGGTAGTTCGCGGTGTCATAACCAGGATGCCTTTCTCGCCCTTGTTGCTGCTCTGACGGAAGCTTGCGATTCTAGCCGTTGAGTTCAAGATGCGAGCGCGGCGTTCTTGAGGCCCAGCACCTCGATCGGTTCGATGGCCGGCGGCTTGGCGAACAGTTCGGGCGCCTTGGCCATGAGGGCCTGGGCGATCGGGCCGTTCAGATGCGCCTGGCGACCGGCCTCGTCCTCGAAGGCATCGAAGACGCCGAAGGTGGTCGGCGACAGACGCAGGGCGAACCAGATCGGCGTGGTCTTCTCGTCGCGCGCCATCGCCAGGCCCGCCTCGAGGAACTGCTGCACCTCGGCTTCCTTGCCCGGCTTAGCTTCGAGGCGGGCGAACAATGCGTACTTGATCATGAGGGTCTCCAGTGAACCAGGCCGCGCGGGATTGCGCGTCCATGGTCGTAACTCTAGGCTTCCCCCGGGAATCGACCTATTGGCATTCTTGACATCTTCGCTATCGTTGTTGCCATGAAGGTCAACCTGCTCGCGCTCGACGGCGTGTTCGACACAGGCCTGGCCACGGTGCAGGACGTCTTCAGTACGGCCAACGAGCTCGCCGGCATGCTGGGCGTCGACATTCCGCCCTTCGAGCTCCGAGTCACGGGCGTTCGCAGAAGGGTTCACACCTCGCATCGCCTGCGCGTGCCGATCGTCTGCGCACCCGATGCAGGCCAGCCCGATTGGATCGTCGTGCCAGCCATCGGCGAAAAGATGCCCGAAGGTCTGCAGACCGCACTGCGGCGGCGCGACGTCGCGGAGGCCGCAGCCACGCTGCGCGCCCAGGCCGGCCAGGGCGTCCGCATCGCGGCCGCCTGCATCGGCACCTTCGTGCTGGCGGAGTCGGGCCTGCTCGACCAGCGGCAGGCCACCACCACCTGGTGGCTCGCTTCGCTGTTCCGCCAGCGCTATCCGGCCGTGAAGCTCGATGAGTCACGGATGTTGGTGAGCTCGGGCCCCTTCGTCACCGCCGGCGCGGCGCTGAGCCATATCGACATGGCGCTGCTGCTGGTGCGCCAGGCCAGCCCCGAGCTCGCGGCCACAGTGGCCAAATACCTGATCGTCGACTCGCGTTCCTCGCAGTCCGCTTACGTCATCACCGACCACCTCACCCACTCCGACCCCCTGGTCCAGCGCTTCGAACGCTGGGCGCGTGGCCGGCTGGCCGACGGCTTCTCGCTCGACGCCGCCGCCGTGGCGGCCGGTACCAGCAAGCGTACGCTGGCACGGCGCATACAGCAGGTGCTGGGCAAGACGCCGTTGTCCTATTTCCAGGATCTGCGCGTGGAGCGCGCCGTGCATCTGCTGAAGACAAGCGACAAGAGCCTCGAACAGATCGCCAGCCTGGTCGGCTATGCCGAGGGCGTGACGCTGCGCGCCTTGCTGCGGCAGCGGCTGGGCCGCGGGGTTCGCGAGCTGCGCATGGTCGACTGAGACGAAAAAAATCCCCGCGGATTGCTCACGCGGGGACCAAACTCAGTGACAGCGGGATATCAATGGAATTGCTCTTCCTCGGTGGAGCCGGTCAGCGCCGTGACGCTCGACTTGCCGCCCTGGATCACCGTGGTCACCTCGTCGAAGTAGCCGGTGCCGACTTCCTGCTGGTGCGACACGAAGGTGTAGCCGCGATCGCGCGCCGCGAACTCGGGTTCCTGCACCTTCTCGACATAGGCTGACATCCCGCGCTGAACGTAGTCCTGCGCCAAGTCGAACATGTTGAACCACATCGAATGGATGCCGGCCAGCGTGATGAACTGGTACTTGTAGCCCATGGCGCCCAGCTCCCTCTGGAACTTGGCGATGGTGGCGTCGTCGAGATTCTTCTTCCAGTTGAAAGACGGCGAGCAGTTGTAGGCCAGCATCTTGCCCGGATGCACCTTGTGCACGGCCTCGGCGAACTTGCGCGCGAACTCAAGGTCCGGCGTACCGGTTTCGCACCACACCAGGTCCGCGTAGTGAGCGTAGGCGATCGCGCGCGAGATGGCCTGGTCGATGCCCTTCTTCGTCTTATAGAAGCCCTCGGCCGTGCGCTCGCCGGTGAGGAAGGGCTTGTCGTTCTCGTCGTAGTCGCTGGTCAGCAGGTCTGCCGCCTCGGCATCGGTGCGCGCGATCACCAGCGTCGGCGTACCGCAGACGTCGGCCGCCATGCGCGCGGCGATCAGCTTCTGCACCGCTTCGGTGGTCGGCACCAGCACCTTGCCGCCCATGTGGCCGCACTTCTTGACCGAGGCGAGCTGGTCTTCGAAGTGCACGCCGCCGGCGCCGGCCTTGATCATGGCCTTCATCAGTTCGAAGCCGTTCAGCACGCCGCCGAAGCCCGCTTCCGCATCGGCCACGATGGGCGCGAAGTAGTCGACATAGCCCTTGTCGCCGGGGTTGGTGCCCTTGGACCACTGGATCTCGTCGGCGCGGCGGAAGGTGTTGTTGATGCGCTCGACCACCGTCGGCACCGAGTCCACGGGGTAGAGCGACTGGTCGGGGTACATGGCGGCGTAGCTGTTGTTGTCGGCCGCGACTTGCCAGCCGGACAAGTAGATCGCCTTGATCCCGGCCTTGACCTGCTGCATGGCCTGGCCGCCAGTGAGCGCCCCCAGGCAGTTCACGTAGGGCTCGTTGTTCACCAGGTCCCACAGCTTCTCGGCGCCGCGGCGCGCGATCGTGTACTCGATCGGGAAGGAGCCGCGCAGGCGCACCACGTCGGCCGCGCTGTAGCCGCGCTTGATGCCCTTCCAGCGCGGGTTGGTCGCCCACTCTTTTTCGAGGGCAGCGATCTGCTGTTCGCGGCTCAATTGTTCGGTGATGGTTTGAGGCATGGTCACTCCAAGGGTTGATTGAGATGTGGGCGCTGAGGCCTTGGGGGCAACTTTACGCCAGGGCCACTGTCTTATGTCTTATAGAAGACATATTTTTTGGCCCAGCAAATCAACCACTTAGCTGAGATTTTCTCAATGCGGAATGATTTTTCTCGTATCGAGAAAATATACTGCGGCGCAGCATGCGAGGATTCCGCAATGCGCAACGATCTCTTCGGTCATGAAAACCGGGCTGCCCGGTCAAACCAGTTGCCCGATGGGATCACACCCCGGCCTGCGATACGGTCCGGATGTATCTCGTACACCAGGCAAAGGAGTTCCGTCGTGCCCGCCTGCACCCGAACCTCCCGCTTGATGTACTCGCCGCTGCCGTCGGGCCGCACCTCCTCGAGCTGGTCGAGCTGCGCCTCGAGGGATGGCGCGATGGCGTAGACCTCGCCGACCAGCAGGCCGCTGCCGCCGAGCACCGCGCCCGGATAGCTGCCCAGGTCGTACAGCGTGCCTTGGATGCGCGCGTCGGCCACGTAGCGCGGCACCGGCCGGAAGCGTGCAATGTCGTTGCGCCCGCCGCGCCGCAAGGTACCGTAGACGAACACATGGCGGGGCTGGGAGGGGGAATGGGGCATCATCATCGGCTCGTCCTCGCAACAGCACCAGTCTATTGAACTCCGCCCTCGCTGCGCCCAGCCGCCTCGTTGCCTATGGGTGCCTGGCCCTCAGCATGTCGCTGGTCGGCAGCTACGTCGCCCTCTCCAAACCTCTGGTCGTCGCCTTCCCGGTGTTCCTGCTTGCCTGGCTTCGCTTCGGCATCGCCGCGCTCGCGATGCCGCACTGGCTGCGCCGTCCGCCCGACGAGCCAGCGATGACGGCGCGCACGCGCGGCCTGGTCTTCCTCGAGTCCTTCCTCGGCAACTTCCTGTTCTCGATCTGCATGCTGTTCGGCGTGAGCCTGACCAGCGCGGTCTCGGCGGGCGTGATCATGGCCTCGATCCCCGCCGTGGTCGCGGTCGGCAGCCGGGTCTTCCTGCGCGAGAGCATCACGCTGCGGACCGCGCTCGCCATCGCCTGCGCGGCCGGCGGCATCGGCCTGCTCGCGCTCGCGCCCGCGCAGCCCTCCGCGCACACGGGCGGCACCGCCGCCGTCTCCATGCCCTGGCTCGGCAACCTCCTGGTGTTCTGCGCGGTGCTCTGCGAGGCGGCTTACGCGGTGATCGGCAAGTCGCTCACGGGCAAGCTCGGGCCCAAGCGCATCTCGTCGCTGATCAACCTCTGGGGATTCGCGCTCTCGACCCCGCTGGGGTTGTGGTTCGCGCTGCGCTTCGACTTCGGCGCTGTTCCGACGGGCCTATGGGCCCTGCTGGTGGTTTATGCATTGGCCGCCAGCATCTGGACGGTGTGGCTCTGGATGACGGGCCTGAAGGGGGTGCCGGCCTCGCAGGCGGGCGTGTTCACCGTGATGCTGCCCGTGAGCGCGGCCATGGTCGGCGTGTTCGTCCTGGGCGAGAACCTGTCACTGCTGCAGGTGTGCGCCTTCGCGTTTGCGCTGCTCGGCGTGGTGCTCGCGACCTGGCCTTCACGCCGCGCCTGAAGCACGGCAGCGTGGCCCGAAGGCTCTCCAGAGTGCGAAGCACTCCCTTCTCTCCTCTGAAAAAACAACAGCTCCCAATGAAAAAGTCCCTTTTTCCCTTGGAAACGCGTTTCTTCTCCTTTAGCATCCGCAATGCCAGTGGAGACACCGTTTTCATTGGTGAAAAGTGACCAATCCAAAAAGGAAATCAACCATGGCAACTGCAAAGAAGGCTCCGGCCAAGAAAGCGCCTGCAAAGAAGGCTGCTCCCGCGAAGAAGGCCGCACCGGCCAAGAAGGCTGCTCCGGCGAAGAAGGCAGCACCGGCCAAGAAGGCTGCTCCCGCGAAGAAGGCTGCTGCGAAGAAGGCTCCCGCCAAGAAGCGCACGCCCAACGCTGCGTTCATGAAGGCCCTGACCCCCAGCCCGGCGCTCGCCGCCGTCGTGGGTTCGACGCCTCTGCCGCGCACCGCCGTCGTCAGCAAGCTGTGGGACTACATCAAGAAGAACAACCTGCAGGACAAGGCCAACAAGCGCAACATCAACGCTGACGCCAAGCTGAAGGAAATCTTCGGCAAGCCGCAAGTGTCGATGTTCGAGCTGGCCTCGCTGATCGGCAAGCACGTGAAGTGAGCCCCGGGGCGCCTCAGGTGCTTCATTGAAAAAGCCGGCGCAAGCCGGCTTTTTTCTTGCAGCGGCCCAGTGCTTGCGGCGGCTCAGTGGGCGCCTCGCGCCAGCGCCGCCTTGGTGATGACCGACAGCGTGCCGCGCGTCGTGATCACCTCGGGGTCGAGCGGGATCTCGATCAGCGTGCCCGTATCGGCCGCCAGCGCGCGCAGAAGCGCGGCCTCGAACTGCGCGGTCTCGGTGACGCGTTCGGCCGCATAGCCGTAGGCGCGGGCCAGCGCGCAGAAGTCCGGATTGGCCAGCGCCGTGCCGCTCACCTTGGCCGGGTACTCGCGCTCCTGATGCATGCGGATGGTGCCGAACATGCCGTTGTTGAGCAGCACGATGATGCTCTTGCCGCCATGCTGCGAAGCCGTGGCGAGCTCCTGCCCGTTCATCAGGAAGTCGCCATCACCCGCGATGGTGAAGGCGATGCGGCCGGTCGCGATGTTCGCCGCGATGCCCGCCGGCACGCCGTAGCCCATGGCACCGCTGGTCGGCGCCAGCTGCGTCTTGTGGCCCTTCGCGAGGCCGTGGTAGCGGAAATACCGGTGCACCCAGCTGGCGAAGTTGCCGGCCCCGTTGGTGATGGCCGCATCCGCGGGCAGGTGCTGCTGCAGGGTGCGAACCACCGCCGCCATGTCGACCGCGCCGCGCGGCGACTCGGCCGGCAGCCCGGCAAGTGCCTGCGGCTCCAGATTGGCGAGGTAGTCGGCATGCAACTGCGCGGCCCACGGCTCCCATGGCACTTCGGCCGGGGGGCTCAGCACCTCGAGGCTGCGGGCAGCCGCGCTCATGCCGGCGTTGATGGCGAGGTCGGCCTGGTAGACGCGATTGAGCTCCTCGGCACTCGCATGGATGTGAACCAGCGTCTGCACCGGCCGGGGTGCCTCCAGCAGCGTGTAGCCGCCTGTCGTCATCTCGCCCAGCCGCGGCCCGATCGCCAGTACGAGGTCGCTGTGCTTTACGTGCTCGGCCAGCTTGGGACTGATCGCGATGCCCACGTCGCCGGCGTAGAGCGGGTGATGATTGTCGAAGGTGTCCTGGAAGCGGAAGGCGTTTGCCACCGGCAGCTTCCAGCTCTCGGCAAAGCGCTGCAGCGCCTGCGCCGCCTGCACGGTCCAGCCGCCGCCGCCGGCGATCACCAGCGGGCGCTGCGCCTTCACGAGCAGCTCGCGCAATGCCCTCAGCGCACCGGGATCGCTCCAGGGCTGCACGGCCTCCACACGCGCAAGCGGCCGCGCCGTCGTCGTGCTGCGCAGCATGTCCTCGGGCAGTACCAGCACGACCGGGCCCGGGCGGCCGTTCATGGCCGTCGCGAAGGCGCGCGCTACGTACTCGGGAATGCGGTCGGCATCGTCGATGCGCTCCACGCGCTTGGCGAAGCCCTTGGTGCTGGGCCCGAAGAAGCTGCCGTAGTCGACCTCCTGGAAGGCCTCGCGGTCGCGGAAGTCGCTGCCGACGTCGCCGACGAAGAGCACCATCGGGGTCGAGTCCTGGAAGGCGTTGTGCACGCCGATCGAGGCATTGGTCGCCCCCGGGCCGCGCGTCACGAAGCAGATGCCGGGCCGGCCACTCAGCTTGCCGTGCGCCTCGGCCATGAAGGCGGCCCCGCCCTCCTGACGGTTGACGATGAAGCGGATGCGTTCGGCAAAGGTGTGGAAGCCGTCGAGCACCGCCAGGAAGCTTTCGCCCGGCACGCCGAACGCAAGCTCAACGCCTTGCTCGATGAGGCACTCGACGATCAGGTGGCCTGCGGGTTGCGACGAACTCATGGACGGGCGCCTCTCTGCTGCAATATCGAAGGAAGCGGCGATTATCCGCACACGCACGAACGCTTGCCTTAATTCTCCAATTGGTTAAATTGCACCCATGAAGACGCCGCCGCCGACCGCGCCCATCGAACCCCGCTCGCGCGACGCCGACCGGTCGCAGCTCGCGATCCTCGACTCGGCCCGCGAAGAGTTCGCGCAGCGCGGCCTGGCCGGCGCACGCATGGACAGCATCGCTGCGCGCGCCGGGCTCAACAAGCGCCTGATCTACTACTACTTCGGCAGCAAGGACGACCTGTTCCTGGCCGTGCTCGAGCGCACCTATGCCGACATCCGCGCTGCCGAGCAGCAACTGCACCTGGACGAGGTCGAGCCGGTGGAGGCGATCCGGCGCCTGGTCTCCTTCACCTGGCACTACTACCTCGACCACCCCGAGTTCATCACGCTGCTCAACAGCGAGAACCTGCATCGCGCCGCGCACCTCAAGCGCTCCGGGCGCATCCAGGAAATGAACTCGCCGCTGGTCCAACTGCTCGACGGCGTGCTCGAGCGCGGCCGGCGCGACAAGCTCTTCCGCGCCGGCATCGATCCGGTGCAGCTCTACATCTCGATCGCCGCGCTCTGCTACTTCTACCTGTCGAACAACGACACGCTGTCAGCCATCTTCGGCCGCGACCTGCGCGCACCCAAGGCGATGGCACAGCGCTTGTCGCACATGACCGACCTCGTGCTGGGCTACGTCCTGCACTGATACGGGTATCTCCTAGGGCCGAGCCGTTGACGAGCTCGCGAACGGCTTCCTAGAATCGACAATTCACTTTTCGGTGAATTGCAGTTCCAGCTCCGCCGTTCAGTCCACGCATTCAGGAAGAGACACCGTGCCCATCGCCACCCGCCGCCATGCCCTCGTCGCCACACTGGCCTTCTGCACCGCGCTCGGCGCGGTTGCGCAGGGCGCCTATCCGAACAAGCCTATTCGCGTGATCGTGCCCTTTGCGGCCGGCAGCACCACTGACATCATCGCCCGCGCCATCGCCGACAAGATGGGCGCCAGCATGGGCCAGACACTGGTGATCGACAACCGCGGCGGCGCCAGCGGCACCATCGGCCAGCAGGCCGTGGCGACGGCGGCGCCAGACGGCTACACGATCATGATCCACTCGTCCTCGCACACGGTCAGCCCCTCGACCTTCGCCAAGCTGCCCTTCGACACGGTGGGCGACTTCGCCGGCGTCACGCCGATCTCCTCGCTGCCCAACGCGCTGGTGATCTCGCCGTCGAAGAACATCAAGACGCTGAAGGACCTGGTCGCGAGTGCCAAGGCCAAGCCCGGCACGGTCAACTTCGCCTCCGCGGGCCAGGGCAGTGCGACGCACCTGAACGCGGAGAAGTTCAAGATGGCCGCCAACATCGATGCCACCAACATCCCCTTCAAGGGCTCGGCCGAGGCCGTGACGGAGGTGCTGGCCGGCCGCGTCGACTACTACTTCTCGCCCATTGCCCCGGTGATCGGCCAGATCAAGGAGGGCCAACTGCTGGCGCTGGCCGTCGGCTCGCCCAAGCGCGCCGCCGCCCTGCCTGACGTGCCCACCACCGCCGAGGCCGGCGTGCCCGGTTCGGAGTTCAACTTCTGGATCGGGATGATGGCGCCGGCCAAGACGCCGCGCGACATCGTCAACCGCCTGCACGACGAGGTGGCGAAGGCACTCGCCAGCCCCGAGGTCAAGGAGCGCTTCCTCAAGCTGGGCGCCGATGCCTGGACGCTCAAGCCGGAACAGTTCGACGCCTACATCAAGGAAGAGATCGCCAGCAACGCCAAGCTGGTGAAGGCCGCCGGCCTGGCGCCCCAATGAGCTCCCGCGCATTTCCCTCGACCCCCTTCTTCAATCGGCAGACCTTCTGACATGGCTACGCAACGACTCGGACTCATCATGCACGGCGTCACCGGACGCATGGGCATGAACCAGCATCTCATCCGCTCCATCTGCGCGATCCGCGCGCAGGGCGGCGTCACCCTTGCCAATGGCGACCGCGTGATGCCCGACCCGATCCTGATCGGCCGCAACGCCGAGAAGATCGAGGCGCTGGCCAGGGCGCACGGCATCGAGCGCTGGGGCACCGACCTGGACGCCGCGCTGGAGAACAAGGACGACACCCTGTTCTTCGACGCCGGCACCACCCAGATGCGCCCTACCCTGCTGGCCAAGGCGATCCGCGCCGGCAAGCACGTCTACTGCGAGAAGCCGATCGCGACCAACCTCAACGAGGCGGTCGAGATCGCGCGGCTGGCGCAGGGCTCGGGCCTCAAGCACGGCGCCGTGCAAGACAAGCTTTTCCTGCCCGGCCTGCGCAAGCTCGACATGCTGCGCCGCGCCGGCTTCTTCGGACGCATGCTCTCGGTGCGCCTGGAATTCGGCTACTGGGTGTTCGAGGGCGACCTGCAACCGATCCAGCGCCCCTCGTGGAACTACCGCAAGGAAGACGGCGGGGGCATGATCCTGGACATGATGTGCCACTGGCGCTATGTGCTGGACAACCTGTTCGGCGAAGTGCAATCGGTGTCATGCATCGGCGCGACGCACATCCCGAAGCGCTGGGACGAGAACGGCCAGCCCTACGAGGCCACCGCGGACGACGCGGCTTATGCGACCTGCGAACTGCGCGGCCACGCCGGCGAGCCGGTGATCGCCCAGCTCAACATGAGCTGGGCCACGCGGGTTCGGCGCGACGACCTGGTGACCTTCCACGTGGACGGCACCGACGGCTCCGCGGTCGCGGGCCTGTCGTCATGCCGGGCGCAATCGCGCGTCGCCACGCCGCGGCCGGTGTGGAACCCGGACGAGAAGCAGACCATGAACTTCTTCGACCAGTGGCAGGACATCCCGGACTCGCAGGTCTACGACAACGGATTCAAGATCCAGTGGGAGCACTTCATCCGCCATGTGGTCGAGAACGCGCCGTACAAGTGGACGCTGCCTGAGGGCGCCAAGGGCGTTCAGCTGGTCGAAGCCGCGCTCGAATCGTGGCAGGACCGCCGCTGGGTCGACGTGCCGGAACTGAACATCTGAGGCGCCGATGTCCCTTTCGCTGACCCTCCCCGCCGCCGGCGGCACGCTCGCCACCTACACGTTGCGCGGCATGACGCCCGTCAAGCCGCCACGTGGTGTCAGCTTCAACCGCATCGCCTACTCGGCCGCGCACGTGGTGGCCGACCCGCTGGCCGCGATCGACCCGTGGCTGCAATGCGCCATCGATTGGGACACCACCATCGCCTACCGCCGCCATCTCTGGTCGCTCGGGCTGGGCGTGGCCGAGGCCATGGACACGGCGCAGCGGGGCATGGGCCTGGACTGGCCGACCTCGCTGGAGCTGATCCGCCGCTCGCTCGACGCGGCCAAGGACGTGCCCGGCGCCCTGGTCGCATCGGGCTGCGGCACCGATCACCTCAGCCTCATCGATGCGAAGAGCGTCGACGACGTGATCCGCGCCTACGAGGAGCAGATGTCCGCCATCGAGGCGCTGGGCGGCAAGCTGATCGTGATGGCCAGCCGCGCACTGGCCCATGTGGCAAGAAGCCCGGGGGACTACGAACGCGTCTACGACCGGATCCTCTCCCAGGCGAGGCAGCCCGTGGTCCTTCACTGGCTGGGCGACATGTTCGATCCGGCGCTGGCGGGCTACTGGGGCACGACGGATGTCGACGCCGCCATGGACACCGCGCTGGGCATCATCGCGGCCCATCCCCACAAGGTGGACGGCATCAAGATCTCTCTGCTGGACAAGGACAAGGAGATCGCAATGCGCCGCCGGCTGCCGGCCGGGGTGCGCATGTACACCGGTGACGACTTCAACTATGCCGAGCTGATCGCCGGCGACGGGCATGGCAGCGAGCCGACGCACGGCAGGAGCGACGCGCTGCTGGGCATCTTCGATGCCATCGCGCCGGCGGCCAGCGCCGCGCTGGGAGAACTGGCCCAGGGAAACAACGAGAAGTTCCACGCCATCCTCGGCCCCACCGTGCCGCTGTCGCGCCACATCTTCGCGGCGCCCACGCGCTTCTACAAGACGGGTGTGGTCTTCATGGCCTGGCTCAACGGCCACCAGAAGCATTTCACGATGGTGGGCGGGCAGCAGAGCACGCGCTCGCTGCAGCATCTGGCCGAGCTGTTCCGGCTGGCTGACGCGGCCAATCTGCTGGAGCAACCGGAGCTCGCGGTCGCGCGCATGAAAACGCTGCTGGCCTTGCACGGCATCGCGGACTGAAGCACAAACCCAGGGAAATCGCACCATGCAGTTGCCCGAACGCATCGAAGACCTCGAACACCTCGAGGAACTCCTGTCCCGGCCCTCCGAGGCGCTGGTGCAGACCCTGGAACGGGTCGAGGGCGACGTCCTGGTACTCGGCGTGGGCGGCAAGATGGGCCCGACGCTGGCGCGCATGGCCAAGCGCGCGAGCCCCGGCCGGCGCGTGATCGGCGTGGCGCGCTTTTCCGAGGCGGGCTTGCGGGAGCGCCTGGAAGCGCAGGGCATCCACTGCATCGAGGCCGACCTGCTGTCGCGCGAAGCGCTGGCCGGCCTGCCGGATGCGCCCAACGTGGTCTTCATGGCCGGGCGCAAGTTCGGTTCCTCGGGCAGCGAATGGCTGACCTGGGCCATGAACGCCCACGTGCCGGCGCTGGTGGCAGAGCGCTTTCGACGCTCGCGCATCGTGGCCTTCTCCACCGCCTGCGTGTACCCCTTTGCCGATGTGCGAGGCCCGGGCGCGCGCGAAGAGGTGCCGCCCACCCCGCCGCCCGGCGAGTACGCGAACTCCTGCGTCGCGCGCGAGCGCCTGTTCGAGCATTTCTCGCACCTCCACCAGACGCCGGGCCGGCTCATCCGCCTTTCCTACGCTATCGACATGCGCTACGGCGTGCTGCACGACCTTGCGCAGAAGCTGGTCGCGCGCGAGCCCATCGACCTGACGATGGGCCACGCCAATATCATCTGGCAGGGCGAGGCCAACGACTGGACGCTGCGCGCGCTGGCGCACTGCGACACGCCCACTTCTGCTCTTAACCTCAGCGGCCCGCCCATTGCGATCCGGGAGGCAGCGCAGGGGCTGGCGCATCGCCTCGGTGTCGAAGCGGTCTTCACCGGCCGCGAGGCCGACACGGCCTGGCTGATCGATTGCACCCGCGCGTTCGAGCTCTTCGGCCCGCAACAGGTCACGCTGCCGCGCATGCTGGACTGGACGGCCGACTGGGTACAGCGCGGCATGGCCAGCCTGAACAAACCCACCCACTTCGAAGCCCGCGACGGCAAATACTGAGCCATGCGCCACTCGGAAATCCCGCTCGCCTCGCTCGCCCTGCTGCGCCGCGGCGCGGCGATTCCTGCGCACTTGCTCGCGCTCGACGCCGGCCGGCGGCTGGACGAGCGCCGCCAGCGCGCGCTGAGCCGCTACTACCTCGACGCAGGTGCGGGCGGCATGGCCGTCGGCGTGCATTCGACCCAGTTCGCGATTCGCGAAGCCGGCCTCTACGCGCCCGTGCTCGAGCTCGCGATGCACGAGGCCCTGACCTGGAAGCCGCTGGATGGCCGCCGTCCTCTCTTCATGATCGCCGGCCTGGCCGGCCCGACCGCGCAGGCCCGGGCCGAAGCCGAGACCGCGCAGTCACTGGGCTACCACGCCGGACTGCTGAGCCTGGCAGCGATGAAGGGCGCCGGCGAGGACGCGCTGATCGACCACTGCGCCGCCGTGGCCGAGGTCATGCCGCTGGTGGGCTTCTACCTGCAGCCTGCCGTCGGCGGCCTCCACCTGCCGGCCAGCTTCTGGCGCCGTTTCGCTGCCATCGACAACGTGGTCGCGATCAAGATCGCGCCCTTCAACCGCTACCGCACGCTGGACGTCGTCCGCGGCGTGGTCGAGGCCGGCGCCGAAAGCCGCGTGACGCTCTACACGGGCAACGATGACCATATCGTGCTGGACCTGCTGACGCCCTTCGTCCTCTTGCGCGAGGGCCTGCCCGTCACCGTGCGCATCAGGGGCGGGCTGCTCGGCCATTGGAGCGTGGGCACGCGGCGCGCGGTGCAGCTCCTCGCGCGCATCCATGAAGCCGTTGCCGCCGACAAGGTGCCGACGGACCTGCTGGCCCTCGATGCGCAGGTGACCGACTGCAACGCCGCCCTCTTCGACGTCGCCCACGACTTCCACGGCTGCATCGCCGGCTGCCACGAGGTGCTGCGGCGCCAGGGCCTGCTGGATGGCACCTGGTGCCTGGACCCGCAAGAGGGCCTGAGCCCGGGCCAGGCCGACGAGCTCACGCGGGTGCACGACACCTACCCCGAACTCCACGACGATGCCTTCGTCGCCGCCCATCTCCCGCGCTGGCTCAGCCAGCACTAGGGGCCCGTTTCCCAGTCCAACGCATCACAAGGAGACACCATGCAGAAGCGCCACTTGATCCGAAGCATCGCCTTCGCTGCCGCCCTCGCCGCGCTGGGCGCGCCCGCCCTCGCGCAGGAATGGAAGCCTTCGCGCCCTGTCACCATCATCGTGCCCTGGGCGGCCGGCGGCTCCACCGACCAAGTGACGCGCGTGACCGCGGCGGAGATCGAGAAGACGCTGGGCCAGAAGGTGGTGATCGTCAACCAGCCCGGCGCCTCGGGCTCCATCGGCAGCAAGAGCGCCCTGGACGCACCCAAGGACGGCTACACCTGGACCGCCGGCGCGGCGCAGGACCTGGGTTCCTACGAGACCCTGGGCATGCTCAAGACCAGGATCAGCGACTGGCACCTGTTCCTCAACGTCGCCAACGTGCAGGTCATCGGCGTCAACGCGGCGGCCCCCTACAAGAACGCGAAGGAACTGCTGGATGCGATGAAGGCCAAGCCGGGCCAGATCAGCGTCGCCACGGCGGGCGTCACCTCGGCCGGCCACAACGCAATGGAACTCATCGCCAAGAGCACCGGCGTCAAATATCGGCACGTCACCTACGACGGCGGGAACCCGGCCGTGGTGGCCACGGTGGCCGGCGAAACCGAGGTCACCACGCAGCTCGCGGTCGAGCAGGCCGACATGATCCGTGGCAAGCGCATCCGCCCGCTTGCGACGGTGAGCGACAAGGCTTTGGAACTGGAAGGCTTCGGCACCATCGAGCCCCTGTCCAAGACGCTCGAAGGCTTCAAGGCGCCGACCAACTACTTCGGCATCTTCATTCCTAAGGGCGTGCCTGACGAGGTGGTGAAGACGGTCGAGAAGATCTGGGTCGACAACATCGCCAAAAGCGAGGTGCTGCAGAAGTACGCCACCAGCCGCGGCGCCCTGTTCGCGCCGCTGTACGGAGCCGAGGCGCAGGCGGCGGTGACGCCGGCCATCCAGGCCAACGCCTGGCTGCTCTTCGACAGCGGCAAGGCCAAGGTGTCGCCCGAAACGCTGGGCATCGCACGGCCGTGACGACCACGAGCACGGACGCCGACCTCGAGGCGGCCGAGGCGCAGGCCGACGCCGCTGCGTTCGAACGCAGGACTTCGCCGCGCTCGGACCTGAGGCAGGCGCTTGGATGGATTGCGCTCGGGATCGTGACCACCATCGGCGCCCTGAACATGGACCGGCTCGAGAAGCAGGACATCAACCCGTACACCGCGCCGGGCCTGCTGCCCGGCCTGCTCGGCGGGGTGATCGTCTTCTTCGGCCTGCTGCTGCTCTATCGGTCCTGGCGGCGTTTATCGGGCTCTACCCAGGTCCTGCACACGCGCACCGCGGCCGACCGCACGGAAGCGCGCCGGATAGGAACCGTGCTCGCACTGTGCATTGGGTTTGCCGCAGGCCTGGTCGGCCATGGGCTGCCTTTCTGGCTTGCCACCACATTGTTCGTTTCGGTGACCATCGCCATCCTGCAGTTCACCGAGCGCACTGCGAAAAACCGGCGCCTGCGCGGCTTCGCCTTCGCGTTGGCGGTGGGGCTGGGGACAGGCGTAGCGACCACCTTCGTCTTCCAGGAGCTTTTCCTGGTCCACCTTCCCTGAGTTCGCGGGAGCGCACATGTTTGACGGTCTGCGGATGCTGGGGGAGTCCTACCTGGGCTTCCTGAACTTCTGGTCGCTGGTCTACGGCCTGGGCGGCGCGTTGCTGGGCATCATCGTCGGCGTGCTCCCGGGGTTGTCCGCCACGTTGTGCATCGCGCTGCTGACCACGCTCACGATCAAGCTGGCGCCGAACGACGCCATCCTGATCCTCATCTGCTCGTACGTCGGCGCCATCTATGGCGGCAGCCGGACCGCGATCCTTCTGAACATTCCCGGCACCGCCGCCAACGCGGCGTCCTGTGCCGACGGATTTGCGCTCGCGCGCAAGGGCGAAGCAGGTCGCGCCATCGGCATCGCAACCTCCGGCGCTTTCACCGGCACGCTGTTCGGCGTGCTGTGCCTGGCGATGTTCACCCCTGCGCTCGCGGAGCTCGCACTGTCCTTCGGCGCCTTCGAGTTCTTCTGGCTGGCACTGTTCGGCGTAGCCATGTCGGGCAGCATCGTGGGCGAAGACCCGCTCAAGGGCTGGCTCATGGGCCTGCTCGGCCTGCTGGTTGCCCAGATCGGGCAAGAGGGGCTCTACGCCTACGATCGCTTCACCTTCGGCTGGGACGAGCTCTCGGGCGGCATCGCGCTCATTCCAGCGCTCATCGGCGCCTTCGGCTTCGCCGAAGTCCTGACATCGCTCGCCGATCCGATCGAACGCAAGCTGATCGACATGCGAGACTCGGTGCTGCCGAGATTCCGGGAGGTGGTGAGGTACTGGCGAACGGTGCTGCGCTCGGGTGTGATCGGCGTCGTGACGGGCATCCTGCCCGGCGTCGGCGAGGACTCGGGTGCATGGATGTCGTATGCGGCTGCCAAGGCGGCCAGCCCGGAGCGCGATCAGTTCGGCAAGGGTTCCATCGACGGCCTCATGGCCGCCGAGACGGGCGACATGTCCGCCATCCCTGGCGGCATCATCCCGGCGCTGGCGCTCGGCATCCCCGGTTCTGCACCTTCGGCGGTGCTGATGGCGGCCATGATCATCCACGGGATCCAGCCGGGCCCCATGCTGATGATCAAGACGCCGCATTTCATCTACGACGTCGTCGCGATGACCACGCTCGCAACCCTCAGCATCCTCTTCTTCGGCCTGTTCCTCGTCCGTCCGCTGATGCTCGTGCTGCGCGTGCGCCGCTCCGTCCTGATGCCGATCGTCTTCGTGCTGTGCACGGTCGGCGCCTATGCGATGGCCTCGCGGCTCTTCGATGTCTACGCCATGCTCGCGATCGGCGTGGGCGCCTTCTTCCTGCGGCGGCGCGGCTACGAAATGGCGCCTTTCGTGCTCGGCCTGGTGCTGGGCGACCTGCTGGACAAGAGCCTGCGCCGGGGACTTGTGCTGTCGGATGGAAGCCTGGCGCCGTTCTTCACGCGGCCCATCTGCGCCGCGCTGGCCGCCGTCACCATCCTGACCATGCTGATGTACATCCCCGCTGTCAACGTGCGCGTACGCCGGGCCTGGGCAGGGGCGAAGCGCTTCGTGTTTCATCGCAGTGCCTGAGGAGCCGGCCCGTGAAGTTCGCTCTTTGCAACGAGGTGCTGAAGGACCTGCCCTTCGTGGAGCAATGCCGCGTCGCAGCCGCGCTCGGCTACGACGCCCTGGAGGTGGCGCCCTTCACTCTGGCCGACGATCCGATGACCCTCGACGACGCGCAGGCCCGCACGTTCGGCCGCATCGCGCGCGAGCATGGAGTCGAGATCAGCGGCCTGCATTGGCTGCTGGTGGCGCCGGCCGGCCTCTCGATCGTGAGCGCCGACGCCGCCCTGCGCCAACGCAGCACGGCGGTGATGCAGCGCCTCGTGGAGCTCTGCGCCTTGATGGGCGGGCGTTACCTGGTGCATGGCTCCCCGAAGCAGCGCTCGGTGCCGCCGGGCGAGACGCGCGCGGCAGCGCTGGAGCGCGCGCGCGAATGCCTGGCCGCCGCGGCACGGAGCGCGGAACAATGCGGCGTGGTCTATTGCATCGAGCCGCTCTCCACCGCCGAGACGGACCTCCTCAACACGGTGGAAGAGGCCGTCGAACTGGTGCAGGCCGTCGGCTCGCCGGCGTTCAGGACCATGATCGACTGCAGTGCCGCGGGCCAGATGGAGCGCGAGGACATCCCCGCGCTCATGCGCCGATGGATCCCCACCGGGCAGATCGCCCATGTGCAGGTCAATGACCCCAATCGCCGCGGCCCCGGACAGGGCAACATGCGCTTCGCCCCAATCCTCGCGGCGCTGCGCGAGATGCAGGCGACCGGGAACTACCACGGCATCGTCGCGGTGGAGCCCTTCGACTATGTGCCCGACGGCATGGGTTCGGCGGCGCGGGCCATCGGCTACCTGCGCGGGCTCGAGGAGGCTTCAGGACATGCATGACGCACCACGCTTCGCCGTCCGCGAGATCGCCCTATTCGAGCGGCCGGTGGTGCTGCGCCTGCCGTTCCGCTTCGGGGTGGTCACGCTGACCGAATGCCCGCAGGCCTTCGCGCGCGTACGAATCGAATTCGCCGACGGATCGAGCGCCTGGGGCGCCGCTGCGGAGCTGATGGCGCCGAAGTGGTTCGACAAGAACCTCGCGCTGAGCAACGAAGACAACTTCGACCAGTTGCGCCGCGTCACCGCGCTCGCGCGCGAAGCCTACCTGAGCGACGCCGCGCCCGCGACCGCCTTCGGCCACTTTGCGCGGCACCACGATCCGCACCGTGTGGCCGCAGCAGGGCTCGGCTTCAACCCCCTGCTGGCGAGCTACGGACCCGCGCTGCTCGACCGGGCAGTTCTCGATGCACTGTGCCGTGGGCTGCAGGCATCCTTCTACGCCGTCATGCGCAGCAATGCCGCGGGCATCGGTCCGGTCCGGCCCGAGTTCGATGGGCTGGGGATGGACGAGTTCCTGGCGAGCCTGGCTCCCGCCGCAAGCATCGAGGCGCGCCACACGGTCGGCATGCTCGACGCGATCACCGCGGCGGACCTGAAGCAACCCGTGGCCGATGGCCTGCCGGAGACGCTCGAAGAGGTGGTGCGCGTCTACGGCCACCGCTACTTCAAGCTCAAGGTGGGCGGCGACATCGCGTCGGACCTGGCACGCCTGCGCGCCATCGAGGACGTGCTGGACCGCATGGGCGGGCCCTACTTCGTCTCGCTCGACGGCAACGAGCAGTACGCCGACGCTGCCGGCATCGCGGAGCTGATGGCGCGCATGCGCGAAACGCCCTCGCTGGCGCGCCTTTATGCGTCGATCCTCTTCGTCGAACAGCCGATCGCGCGCAGTTTCGCGCTAGAGCGCGACCTTCGCGACGTGCGCAGCGCAAGCATCGGCAAGCCGGTGATCATCGACGAGTCGGACGGCGAGCTCGACAGCTTCGTGCAGGCGCGCGCGCGCGGCTACGCCGGCGTGTCCTCGAAGACCTGCAAAGGCTTCTACAAGTCGGTGCTCAACGCGGCGCGCTGCGCGAAGTGGAATTCGGAGCAGGCGCAGACGCGCTACTTCATGTCGGCCGAAGACCTGACCACGCAGGCCGGCCTGGCCGTGCAGCAGGACCTGGCGCTGGTCAGCCTGCTGGGCATCGCCCACGTCGAGCGCAATGGCCATCACTACGTCAATGGCATGGCCGCGCTGCCACTCGCGGAGCAGCAGGCCTTCCTCGAGGCGCACGGCGATCTCTACGAGCGTTCGCACGGCGCGGTGCGCCTGCGCATCCGCGAGGGGCGCATCCGGCTCGCCTCGCTGGATTGCGCCGGCTTCGCGAGCGCCGCCATGCCCGATTTCGATGCGATGCAGCCGATGGCTTGCTGAGCTCTTCCTTCGTCTTTTCGTTCTCCTCAACTCCAGTTCCATGCGCGATTTCACCCAAGGCCACGAGTGGCTCTCCATCAACACCGCCACCATCCGCAAGCAGCAAGGCGCCGAGGTGCCGCTGGACCGCCTCATCGATCAGTGCGCAGCGCAGGGCATCCGTGCCATCAGCCCCTGGCGCGACCAGGTCGCCGCGGTCGGGATCGAGCGCATCGGCAAGCAGTTGCGTGCCCACGGCATCGGCCTCTCGGGCTACTGCCGCGGCGGCTTCTTCCCGGCACCCGATGCCGCCGGGCTGAAGGCGGCGCTGGAGGACAACCGCCGCGCCATCGACGAAGCCAAGACGCTCGAGGCGCCCTGCCTGGTGCTGGTGGTCGGCGCGCTGCCCGGCGCGCTCGAGGGCCGGGCGCACTACAAGGACATCGGCCGCGCGCGCGGCGAGGTACGCGACGGCGTCGCCGCTTCGCTCGAATATGCGCGCGAGGTCGGCATGCCGCTCGCGATCGAGCCCCTGCATCCCATGCAGGCCGCCGACCGGGCCTGCATCAACACGCTCGAGCAGGCGCTGGACCTGTGCGACGCGCTGGACGCGCAGCGTTCGGGCATGCTGGGCGTGGCGGTCGACATCTACCACGTGTGGTGGGACCCGAAGCTGCAGCAGCAGATCGCGCGCGCGGGCAGGGAGCGCCTGCTGGCTTACCACGTGTGCGACTGGCTCACGCCCACGCGCGACCTGCTGAACGACCGCGGCATGATGGGCGACGGCGTGGTCGAGCTGCGCAAGATCCGCGGCTGGGTCGAGGCCGCGGGCTTCGCCGGCTTCAGCGAGGTCGAGATCTTCTCCGCGCTCGACTGGTGGCAGCGGCCGGGCGAGGAAACGCTGGCCACCTCCATCGAGCGCCACCGCAGCGTGGTATGAGCCGGCTGTGCTGCAATTCGCCGCATGGCTGACCCGACCCTCGACGACCTGCGCCGCTATGCCGTGGCGCGCACCCTCTTCAAGGCCACGACCTTGCCGGGTGCGATCCGGCGCCTCGGCTTCGTGCAGGCCGATCCCATCCGCGCCCCGGCGCGCGCACAAGACCTGACCCTGCGCCACCGGGTGAAGGACTACCGCGCGGGAGATCTGGAGCGCCGCTACGCCAGGCTGGCAATCGAGGAGGACTGCCTCGTCAACTACGGATTCCTGCCGCGCGAACACCTCGCGCTGATGCATCCGCGCGAGGCCCGCCGCGCGTGGGACGCCGAGACCCGGCGCAAGGCGGCCGAGGTGCTGGCCTTCGTCCGCGAGCACGGGCAGGTGCATCCGCGGCAGGTCGAGGCGCATTTCGCGCATGGCCGGGTGAAGAACTACTGGGGCGGCTCGAGCAACGCCACCACGCACCTGCTCGACGGCATGCACTACCGCGGCCTGCTGCGCGTGGCGCGGCGCGACAGCGGCACGCGCATCTACGAGGCGGTGGCCCATGCGCCCGGCGACGACAGCCCCGCCGGCCGGGCGCGGCGTGCCGCGGCGCTCGTCGACCTGGTGGTGCGCAAGTACGCGCCGCTGCCGGCCACGAGCCTGACCTACCTCGTGCGCCTGCTGGGCTACGGCGCGCCACAGCTCGCGCCGCAGGCGCAGGCGGCCTTGCGCCACGCACGCGAGCAACTCGCCAGTTGCCGGATCGAGGGCACGACCTGGTACTGGCCCGCCGATGAGAACCCGGCTTCGCGCCGCCATGCCCCCGACGAAGCGGTGCGCCTGCTCGCGCCCTTCGACCCGGTGGTGTGGGACCGCCGGCGCTTCGAGCTGCTCTGGGGCTGGCGCTACACCTTCGAGGCCTATGTGCCCGCGCCGAAGCGCCGGCTCGGCTACTACGCGCTGCCCCTGCTGTGGCATGACCGCGTGATCGGCTGGGCCAACGTCTCGGCGCGCGAAGGCCGGCTGCAGCCGGCCTTCGGCTACGCGCAGCGCAAGCCGCGCGACGCGGCCTTCGGCGCGGCGCTGGATGACGAGCTGGAGCGCATGACGCAGTTCATTGCCGGTCGTTGAGCATCGTGCTTCTCGGTGCTGCTGTTCACGCGGAAGCCCCGTGTGCCGCGAGGTCTGCCGCCCGCGCGACAACGGCCGTGCCGCGGCAGTCCTAGAATCGCTGGGCCGCCGCGCGAAAGCGCAGCGGCAAAGCGTTCTCAGGGCGGGGTGGAATTCCCCACCGGCGGTGATGGCGACCTGTTCGCACGAGCCCGCGAGCGCCCGCGGCGCGCCATGCGCCGCGGGGTCAGCAGACCTGGTGAGATCCCGGGGCCGACGGTTCAGGGCTTGTGTTGCCGTCAGTGGCGGCAAGACAAGACCTCATAGTCCGGATGAAAGAGAGCGCGGTCCCGTCGCCGGGCGGGCGCATCCACATGCGCCTGGCTGCTGCGGGCTCGTGCGCCCTGATTCAGGCAACCCTTCTTCAAAGGCAAACCATGAGTCAGATCAACGACCTTCCCCTCTCCGCCGTCGGCACGCCCGGCGACTCGCGCGGCCGGCGCATTGCCTTCGTGCAGGCGCAGTGGCATTCCGACATCGTCCACCAGGCGCGCGACGCCTTCCTCGAAGAGATGGAACGCCAAGGCGTGCCGCGGGCCGACATCGACATCTTCGACGTACCCGGCGCGTTCGAGATCCCGCTCCATGCCAAGCGGCTGGCCCGGTCCGGGCGCTATGCGGGCATCGTCGGCTGCGCGCTGGTGGTGGACGGCGGCATCTACCGCCACGAGTTCGTCGCCACCACGGTGGTCAACTCGCTGATGGCCGTGCAGTTGGAAACCGATGTGCCCGTCTTCTCGGCGGTGCTCACGCCGCACCACTTCCACGAACATGTGGAGCACCGCAAGTACTTCCACCGCCACTTTGCGGTCAAGGGCACCGAGGTGGCCGAGGCCTGCGTGAAGACGCTGGAGGCGCTGAAGCGCGTCGATGCGCTGGTGGCCGCCTGAAGAAAGCTTGAAGGAGGGCCCGGCCCTTCATCGCCGCGCCCCACGGGTGTAGGCTTGCGCGATGGACAACCACGCTCCCGCCTACACCCTGTACGGCGCGCCTGGTTCGGGCGCGACGACCGTCCATGCCGCGTTGACCCTGATCGGCGCTCCCGCGAAGGCGATCGACATCGCGCCCTGGGAAGGCGAAGCCGAGCGCGAGAAGCTGAGCGCGGTGAACGCCATGCGGCAGGTGCCGGTGCTGGTCCTGCCCTCGGGCGAACTGATGACCGAAAGCGCCGCGATCCTGATCTGGCTGGGCGACCGCTACCCTGAGGCCGGGCTGGCACCCGGCATCGACGACCCGCGCCGCGCACAGTACCTGCGCTGGATGAGCTTCATCCCCGCGGCCATCTATTCGATGTACTGGGTGCGTGACGAGCCCTCGCGCCTGGCGGCCGATGCCGCGGCGCAGGCCGTGATCCAGGAACGCACGGCCGAGCGCATCGCCGAGTGCTGGCGTCGGATGGATGCGCAGATGCCGCGCGGCACGGCATGCCTGCTCGGCGAGCGCATCGGCATGCTGGACCTCTACGTCACGGTAGTCTCTCGCTGGACGCCGGGGCGCACGCGCTTCTACCGCGAGGCGCCGCGCATGGCCGAAGTGGTCCGCCGCGTTGATGCCGAGCCGCGCTTGGCCGAGTTCTGGGCTGCGCGCTACCCGTTCACGCCGGGGTGGGAGGACTCGAAGTCCTGAAACTCACCGAGGCGACCAAGGGTTTGCGCTGACAAATTGGGGGTCGAACCGGCGTCCAGGGGCCGTAAGAATTTCGTAAGATTCGCGCCCCACGCCATTCAGAATCTTCATGCTCGACATCGATTTGCCAGCGCCTGCTGTGGCGGTTCGCAGCGTTCTAGCCAGCCGCGGGGTCGCCCCGGCGCTGGCCTTGCTCAACGACCGGACCGACTACCGGTTCACCGCGATCTACAAGCTCGACGGCGAGGTGATGCACGCGGCGCATGCCTTCGACCGCACCTCCGAATACCGCACCTGGCTGAAGGTCGTGCCGCTCGGCAGGAGCTTCTGCCAGTACGCCATTGAGCATGGCGAGTTCGTGACCCGCCACGCGTCCCAGGACCAGCGCCTCACGAATCGCCCGTACGCCGGCTTCGTCGAGTCCTACTACGGCCAGTTGCTCACGCGCGAAGATGGCACGCCTTACGGCACCTTCATTCATTTCGATCTGGAGCCGTGCGGAATCCCGGCGTCCGAGATCGCCTTCCTCCGGGAAGTGATTCCGACTTTCCTCGACTACCTCAATTGACCGGCCCCCGCGCCAGCAATACCGGCACCGAGGACACCAGCAGCGCCACGCCCGAGAGCGTCAGCAGGCCCAGCACGATCTGGCGAAAGGCCGCCTCGCTGATGCCGACGTAGAGCCGCGCGCCGAGCAGTACCGGCACCAGCACCGCGAGAGCGACGATGCCCAGCAGCGGCAGCATCGGCACCCCGACGAGGCCGGTGCCGAGATAGACCGAGAAGGTCACCACCAGCATCGAGAGATTGAAGTTCTGGATCACCGAGCGCTGCACGTCCTTCTGCAGCCCGCGCAGCGTGCACCAGAGCGTCGGAATGGCGCCGGTGAAGCCGCCCAGGCCGCCGCAGATGCCGCCGACCATGCCGACCGCGGCATCGGCCGCGCGGCCGCCGGCCCTCACCCGCGGCAGGTTGCGCGCCATCAGCATGGCCGGGCACCAGAGCACGAGCAGCCCGCCGAGGCAGGCCTTGAACAGCGGCACGTCCAGGCGCGGGAGCAGCCATACGCCCAGCGGCACGCCCACCAGGCCGCCGAGCACGAAGGGCAGCAGCAAGGCGCGGTCGAAGCCGCGCCGCACCGTGACGGCCGCGATCACCTGGCCGGTCAGTCCGCCGAAGGTGGCGAGCACCGCGGCCAGCCTGGGGTCCACGGTCCAGGCCCAGAAGGACATCGCGACCAGGCTGAAGGCGAAGCCCGACAGGCCCTGCACGAAGCCGGCCACGATCGCGCCGAGCGCGACGATCAGGTAGAGCGACGAATCCAATGCGGAGGCCGGACGCCGCAGGGCCGCCCCAAGGCGACCGCAGCCCCCTCGGGGGGCAGCGAGGACACGCAGTGCCGAGCGTGGGGGCGCATCAGGCTGACGCAGGCACGAGTGCCTCGCGCCGCACCCGCCGCACGTTGAAGGCGCTGGCGATCAGCACCGCCTGCACCACCGCCAGGCCGATGATCACGCTCATGTATTGGCCATGGTCCATCAGCCGGCCGAAGATGAGCGGCGCCACGGCCTGCCCGATGTCCAGGCCCGCATACACCACGCCGTAGACGCGACCTGACGCGTTGGCCGGCGTCGAGCGCTTGACGAGCAGGTCGCGCGAGGGCCCGGCGATGCCTGACGCGAAGCCCATGGCACCGAACATCGCCGGCACCAGCACCGGCGGGAAATCCACCAGCGCGAGGACCAGCGCCAGCATCGCCGCGATGCCGAAGGCGAAGCCTACGATGCGCTCGCACCGGCTAGGGTCGGAGGCGAGGAACCCGCCCACCAGCATCCCGCCCGAGCTGGCCACCATGTAGACGGTGAGGCAGATCGCGATCAGGGCCACCGGCACGGCATGCAGGTGGCCGGCGGCAGCAGGCGCGAAGGTCTGCACCACGCTCAGCACCATCGCGTACACAAAGAAGAAGCCGAAACACATCCAGACCGCCGGGATCTTCAAGAAGGCCAGCTCGCCGCCGGCCGCCGCGTCCGCGCCGGTGGCCTTGCGAACGGCCTGCACATCCAGCGCCAGCACGGCGCGGTTGAGCCACAGCACGAGCAGGACGACCAAGGCCAGCGCGCCGGCGGAGGCCAGGGCCACGCGCCACGAGAAGGCGATGGCCAGCGGCACCACGAAGGCCGGTGCCAGCGCCCACCCCAGGCTGCCGGTGATGCCGTGCACGCTGTACGCATGGCCCAGGCGCGTCGGCGCGACCTTCTGGTTGAAGAGCGTGTAGTCGACCGGATGGAACACGCCATTGCCGATACCGGCCACCACCGCGCTCGCCAGCAACATCCAGTAGCTCTGCGCCAGCGCGTAGCCGATCGCCGCCAGCGCCAGCAGACCCAGGCCTGCGAAGAGCACCGGTCGCGGCCCCAGGCGGTCGACCAGGAAGCCCGAGGCGGCCTGCACCACGCAGGAAACCACGAAGAACACGGTCAGCACCGCGCCCAGCTCGGTGTAGCTGACGTTGAAAGCGTCCTTGAGCCAGGGGAACAGCGGCGGCAGTACCAGTTGCGCGAAATGGCTGATGGCGTGCGCCAGGCCGACAAGGCCGATCAGCTTGGCGTCGGAGCGCAGGGTGTTGCTGGGGGCGGGGGAAGCGGCGAGCGAAGACATGAATTGCAACAAGAAACCGGACGAGGCTTGGATCGTATGCCCAGAGGCCGCGGCAGAATGGCGATACAGAGACAACATTTGTCGGAATCATGCCGTCCACCGTTCATGCGCCCGTCACGCCCGTGCGGCGGCGCCCCGTGCAGCCGGAAGCTGCAGCGCCGACCCATGTCGTGGTCCCGCTCACGCCTGATCGCTACGCGCCCGATGCGCTGCGGCCGCTGCGCGCCAAGGAGCATTTCCTCAAGGCCGACACCTTCGTCGAGCTGCACACCCATCCCTGGCCGCAGCTCACCTTCTCGACGCGGGGCGTGATCCGCCTGAGCACCGAGGACGGCAGCTACATCGTGCCGCCCTCGCGCGCGCTCTGGGTGCCGGCCGACATGGCGCACAGCATCACGCTGATCGAGGATGCGGAGCTGCGCACGATCTACCTGCACAGCTGGCTCGGCCCCGGCTGGGAGAAATGCGAGGTGCTGGAGATCAGCCCCCTGCTGCGCGCGCTGATGCTGGCGCTGGACACCACGCCCGACGGCGTGCCGCCGGCCGATCCGCATGCGGCGCAGCGCGAACGCTGGATTGCACCACTGTTGGTGGACGAGCTGGAGCGCGCGACGCAGATCCGCATCGACGTTCCACTGCCCGCCGACAAGCGCCTGCGCCAGCTGTGCGAGACGCTGCTGCGCAACCCCGCCGGCCGCGCCACGCTGGCCGAGCGCGCACAGTCCATTGGCGCCAGCGAACGCACTGTGGCGCGCCTGTTCCGCGACCAGCTCGGCCTGAGCTGGCAGCAATGGCGCCAGCAGGCGGTGCTGGCCCATGCGCTGCCGCTGCTGGCGCGCGGCATGGCCGTGAGCCAGGTGGCCTCGGCCAGCGGCTACGCGACCGACAGCGCCTTCTGCGCGATGTTCAGGGCTGCGACGGGGAAATCGCCAACGGCCTTCCAGCACAAGAGAAAGCCATAGCGAGCGGTTGAAGCGGTTGAGCGCGAGCTGCCACAAGGCCACGCAAGACCGCCGCGGCACCGCCAAGACTTGAGCCCCCGGGGCTTTCGTATCATCGGCGGGTGCACCCAGAACCAATCCCCGCGGTGAAGGCATGGCCTTGAACCGCGACCAGCTCGCGCGCTGGCTCCCCTTCCTCGGCTGGCCCCGCCCCAGCCGCGCGCTTCTCACCGGCGAGGCGCTGGCCGGCATCACGGTCGCCCTGATGGTGATCCCGCAGGGCGTCGCCTACGCGGCGCTCGCCGGCATGCCGCTGGTCACCGGCATCTACGCCTCGCTCCTGCCGGCGCTCATCGGTGTGCTGTTCAGCGCATCGACCCGGCTCTCGGTCGGGCCGACCGCCCTGTCGAGCCTGCTCGTGGCGGCCTCCCTCGGCCCTCTCGCGATTCCCGGCAGTGCCGAGTGGGTGGCCCTGGCGGTGTGGCTGTGCTTCATGTCGGGCGCGATCCAGCTGCTGCTCGGCATGGGCGGCTTCGGCTGGGTGTTGCGCCTGGTCAACTCGCCGGTGCTGATGGGCTTCACCCAGGCTGCCTCGGTGCTGATCATCCTGTCCCAGCTGCCGGCGCTCTTCGGCTTCACCGGCCGCAGCATCGGCCAGCTGTGGCAGGGACCGCCGCCCGATTTCCTGGCAATCGCCTTCGGGCTCGGAAGCATGGCCGCGCTCTGGGTCGCCAAGGAACGCTGGCCCCGCTTTCCGGCCGCGATGGTGGTGGTGGGCGTGTGCGCGGCGATCAGCGCTGCCATCGGCTACGCGCTGCGCGGCGGCGCGGTGGTCGGCACCCTGCCCTCGGGCCTGCCGGCCTTCTACTGGCCCGGCACACAGCCGCTGGGCACCTTCGGGGCGCTGCTGCTGCCGGCGCTGATGATCACGCTGGTGAGCTTTCTCGAAACGGCCTCGAGCGCCAAGGTCGACAACGCCCGAGCCGGCAAGCTGTGGAACGAGAACCAGGACCTGATCGGCCAGGGGCTCGCCAAGATCGCCTCGGGCTTCTCGGGCGCCTTCCCGACCAGTTCCTCCTTCTCGCGTTCGGCCATCAATCTCTATGCCGGCGCCCAGACTGGCTGGGCCACCGTGTTCTGCGTGCTGCTGATCGGCGCCGCCCTTCTGTGGGCGATGCCGCTGCTCTACCACGTGCCGCAGGCGGTGCTGGCCTCCATCGTGGTGATCGCGATGCTGGGGCTGGTGCGGCCCGGGCAGTTCGTGTCGCTCTGGCGCATCTCACCCGTGGAGGCGGTCACGGCGCTGGTGACCTTCGTTCTCACCATCGCCACCTCGCCCTCGATCTACTGGGGCGTGCTCGCGGGCCTGCTGATGAGCCTGGGCCACTACATGTACCGGCACCTGCATCCCCGCATCATCGAGGTGGGCCTGCATCCCGACGGCAGCCTGCGCGACCGCCACCTCTGGAACCTGCCGCCGCTGGCGCCCCAGCTGCACGCGATGCGCATGGACGCCGAGCTCGACTTCGCCACCGCCAGCACACTGGAGCGCGCCATCACCGTCACGCTGGCGATGCGGCCCGAGCTCACCGACATCTGCCTGTTCGCGCAGCCCATCAACCGCATCGACGTGACCGGCGCCGAGGTGTTCGGCGCGATCCGCCGGCTGCTGGAATCGAAGGGCGTGCGCCTGCACTTGAGCGGGCTCAAGCTGCCGGCGCAGCAGGTGCTGGAGCGCGCCGGCCTGCTGGCGCCCGGCCCGATGATGTTCATCTACCGCACCGACGCCGATGCGCTCGCGGCACTGGGCGCCATCCCCGGGATGGCGGGCGCCGGCGGGGCGCCCGCAGAAGTCAATCCTGCACCGGCCCGCGCAGACGCTTGATCTCTCCGCGCTGGCTCTTGCCCTCGAGCCGGCGCTGCCTGGCCCCGTAGCTCGGCTTGGTGGGCCGGCGCACGCGCGGCGGCAGGGCCACGCTGTCGACCAGTTCCTGCAGCCGCGCCAGCGCGTCGGCACGGTTCATGTCCTGGCTGCGGTGGCGCTGCGCCTTCAGGACCAGCACGCCTTCCTGGGTGATGCGGCTGTCGCGCAGGGCGAGCAGGCGCTCCTTCACCGCCTCGGGCAGCGAGCTCGCGTGGATGTCGTAGCGCAGGTGCACGGCGCTCGACACCTTGTTGACGTTCTGGCCGCCGGCGCCTTGCGCGCGCATGGCACTGAACTCGACCTCCGAGGGGTCGATGGGGGCGAGCGGACGCGGCGCGGGCATGCGACATTCTGACGCTGCCGCCGAACCGGTGCGGGTGGCGGCGCCAACGCTAAACCGGCAGCACGTCCAGATTGTTCGCGCCCGGCAGGGCATGGAGGCTCATCGCGAGCCGCGCGGTGTACGAACGGCTCAACACCGTGCTGACCTCCGTCCAGTCGGCACGGGCCTCGGACGGCGTCAACGTGAGAACGAGATAGCCGCGCTTGCTCGTCTCCGCATAGCGCAGATCCCTCACCATTCTGGGGAAAGCGTCTGTCAGGACCGGCCCGGAGATCAACGGCAGCAGGATCTCGAGTCCCGGCGAGCTGACCGAGGGCGTCGCGAACTCGACCCCGACGCGCTGACCAGCCGCATCGGTCAGGTTGCTGGCCCACGCGTTGTGGGTGTCCCCGGCGAGCGAGACCAGGTTCTTGCCCATCGAACGGGCCGCGGCCAGCACGGATTCGCGTGCGGCGGGGTAGCCGTCCCAGGCATCGAGGTTGTAGGGGACCCGGCGCTGGGCCAGCAAGGCGCGCTGGCTGTCGCTGCGCAAGTTTTCCGGCGTGGACTGCGCGAGCACGAATTCGCTCACCGTCTCCAGCGTGAAGGCGCTTGCGACGCTGAGCGGGATCTCCATGCGCGCCATCAGCACCTGCTGGCCCAGCACCTGCCAGGTCGCGCTGGAAGCGGCCATCCGCGCAGACAGCCATTCGGATTGCTCTGCGCCCAGCAGCTGGCGCGAGGGACTGTCGGCCGCTCCATCGAGGTAGGCATCGAGGTCGACCTGGACATCCCGCCCGATGATCCGCGTGTCGAGCATGTGCAGCGACGCGAGGGTG
Source organism: Variovorax sp. RA8 (assembly GCF_901827175.1). Taxonomy (NCBI): domain Bacteria; kingdom Pseudomonadati; phylum Pseudomonadota; class Betaproteobacteria; order Burkholderiales; family Comamonadaceae; genus Variovorax; species Variovorax sp. RA8. The sequence continues at coordinate 4,564,302 of NZ_LR594662.1, forward strand.
CCGAAATCGAAGGACCGATAGATCTTCAGCGGATTGGCAGGATCGGGCATCCTGACCGGAAGCCATTCGCGATAGGCCTGCACGGCGGCCAGGCGCCGCGCGGCGAACGCGCCTTCGGTATCCGGATCGTGGTTGGTCGCGCCTGCGGACCATGCGTTGTCGGCAAGGTCATGGTCGTCCCACACCGCGATCATCGGCATCCGTGCGTGCAGCGCGCGGAGGTCGGCATCGGACTTGTATTGCGCGTGGCGGCGGCGGTAATCGTCGAGTGTCAGGATCTCGTGCGCCGGCTGCGATTCGCGATCGAGCGCGATCGCCAGCTGCGAGGCGAAGCCCACCACGCCGTACTCGTAGATGTAGTCGCCCAGGTGCAGGACCAGATCGACGTCGCTGCGCTTGGCGAGTTCGGCGCACACGTTGAAGTAGCCGGCCGGAAAGTTCGTGCAGGACACCGCCGCGAGCCGCACCTGCGAAACGTTGCCGGTCGGCAGGGTCTTCGTGCGTCCGGTGGGCGATGGCTCCGAACCGACGTAGAAGCGGTAGTAATACTCGCTGGCCGGCAGCAGCCCGGTGGCGTCTACCTTGACGGTGTAGTCCTGCTCGGGCCCGGTGCTGGCCGTGCCGCGTGCCACGATGGCGCCGAAGTTGGCGTCGCTCGCGACTTCCCAGCTCAGGTTGAGCGTGCCGGGACTTGCCGGAGTGACGCGGGTCCACAGGATCACGCGATCGGACAGCGGATCGCCGCTCGCGACGCCGTGCGAGAACAGCGGCGGCGCACCACCTGGCGTGCCGCCGCCGCCCCCACCGCCCCCACCGCCCCCACCGCCAATACCACCGCCGAACCCGCCTCCACCACCACCGCCTCCGCAGCCGGACACGCTGACGCCGGTGCCGACGAACATGGCATAGAGGACGGCTCCTCGAATGAAGGATCGGCGCGATGGCTCGGGAGCGAGTCGGGTTGCCTCGTCCGGCCCCAGGGTGGGTCCAGGCGTTTCCGTGCCTTCGTGGGCTTCGCGCATGTCTCGCTCCTTGCCCGGCACGGCAGCCGCACGATGCGGCTTCGTCCCGTCCGAGAGTGGCGCAATTGAAGACCGATCCCAACAAGCGCGCCGTCAGCTGAGGTCATGCCCGGAAGTCGGCGAACAACTTACATCGCGTCACATGCAGTTGCGCCCCGATACGTGCACGGGCTCGCCAGGAGGGCTACTCGCCGCGCGAGACCGGCCGCGCCTGCACGTCGGTCACGTTGTCGCTGCGCTCACGCAGGCGCACCGGGCTGCTGGCCGCCTCGCCGCGCGCCCGGGCACCTGCGACGTCAGCCGCCGTCGGCTCGGCCGGCCGCGTTGCGGCGCGAAACCGATCGAAACCGTGGCGTGGATCGAAGCGCATGACCCAGGGCCGGACCGGCTGCCCCGTGAGGCGGGCCCAGCCGTAACGCAGGCCCCAGACCGCCGCCAGCAGCATCACCGCGACAGCAAGGCTGGCCGCGAAGACCAGACCCAGCAGGAACAGGACAACGCGCAGGAGGAAATTCATCATCATCCGGATTAGGCCACGGCCTCCGTGCGAGGTTCCCCGGCCTTCCGGAATTCGAACTGCCCCGGCGTGCGGATCGGATCGGTGGTGACCACGATCGTGTCCTTCGGCCCGAAGCTGCCGTCGAGCAGCAGCTTGGACAGCGGGTTCTCGATGCGATGCTGGATCGCCCGCTTGAGCGGCCGCGCACCGAACACCGGGTCGAAGCCGACCTTGGCGATCTCCGCCAGCGCCGCCGGCGACACCTCCAGCGCCAGGTCCATCTTCGCCAGGCGCTGCTGCAGCACCTTCAGCTGGATCGCCGCGATCGCCTCGATGTTCTTCGCGTCCAGCGCATGGAAGACCACCGTCTCGTCGATGCGGTTGAGGAACTCGGGGCGGAAGTAGTTCTTCAACTCGTCCCACACCGCGTCCTTGATCTCCTCGGCCGGCCGCCCCACCATCGACTGGATGATGGGCGAGCCGATGTTGCTGGTCATCACGATCACCGTGTTCTTGAAGTTCACGGTGCGCCCCTGCCCGTCGGTCAGGCGGCCATCGTCGAGCACCTGCAGCAGCACGTTGAACACGTCCGGATGCGCCTTCTCGACCTCGTCGAGCAAGAGCACGCTGTAGGGCTTGCGCCGCACCGCCTCGGTGAGGTAGCCGCCCTCCTCGTAGCCGACGTAGCCGGGCGGCGCACCGATCAGGCGCGCCACCGAATGCTTCTCCATGAACTCGCTCATGTCGACGCGAATGAGGTGATCCTCGCTGTCGAACAGGAAGCCCGCCAGCGCCTTGCACAGCTCGGTCTTGCCCACGCCCGTGGGGCCCAGGAAGAGGAAGGAGCCGGTGGGGCGGTTGGGGTCCGCCAGGCCCGAGCGCGAGCGGCGGATGGCGTTGGCGACAGCGCCGATGGCCTCGTCCTGGCCGACCACGCGCTCGTGCAGCTTGTCCTCCATCTGCAGCAGCTTGTCGCGCTCGCCCTGCATGAGCTTGGAGACGGGGATGCCGGTGGCGCGCGCCACGACTTCGGCAATCTCCTCGGCGCCGACCTGGGTGCGCAAGAGCGTGGGGGCGCTGGACTTGCCCTTGGTGGCCTCGGTGTCCTGGGCCTCCTTGAGGCGCTTTTCCAGGCCGGGCAGCTTGCCGTACTGCAGCTCGGCAACCTTGTTGAAGTCGCCCTTGCTGGTGAATTCGGCGATCTGGAACTTGATCTTGTCGATCTCCTCGCGGATCTGCGCGCTGCCCTGGGCCTGGGCCTTCTCGGCCTGCCAGATCTCGTCGAGGTCGGCGAGCTCCTTCTGCACGCGGGCGATGTCCTCCTCGATGAGGCCCAGGCGCTTCTGGGAGGCCTCGTCCTTCTCGCGGCGCACGGCCTCGCGCTCGATCTTGAGCTGGATGAGGCGGCGGTCGAGGCGGTCCATGACCTCGGGCTTGGAGTCCATCTCGATCTTGATCTTGGCGGCGGCCTCGTCGATGAGGTCGATCGCCTTGTCGGGCAGGAAGCGGTCGGTGATGTAGCGGTCGGAGAGCTCGGCGGCAGCGACGATGGCGGGGTCGGTGATGTCGACGCCGTGGTGGACTTCGTATTTCTCCTGCAGGCCGCGCAGGATGGCGATGGTGGCCTCGACGCTGGGCTCGCCCACGAGGATCTTCTGGAAGCGGCGCTCCAGGGCAGCGTCTTTCTCGATGTATTTGCGGTACTCGTCGAGGGTGGTGGCGCCCACGCAGTGGAGCTCGCCGCGCGCAAGGGCGGGCTTGAGCATGTTGCCGGCGTCCATGGCGCCCTCGGCCTTGCCGGCGCCGACCATGGTGTGGAGCTCGTCGATGAAGACGATGGTGCGGCCCTCGTCCTTGGCAAGTTCGTTGAGGACGCTCTTGAGGCGCTCCTCGAATTCGCCGCGGTACTTGGCACCGGCAAGCAGTGCGGCCATGTCCAGGGAGAGGACTCGCTTGCCCTTGAGGGACTCGGGGACCTCGCCGGCGATGATGCGCTGGGCGAGGCCTTCGACGATGGCGGTCTTGCCGACGCCAGGCTCGCCGATGAGCACGGGGTTGTTCTTGGTGCGGCGCTGCAGGACCTGGATGGCGCGGCGGATTTCCTCGTCGCGGCCGATGACGGGGTCGAGCTTGCCCAGGCGCGCGCGCTCGGTGAGGTCGAGGGTGTATTTCTTGAGGGATTCGCGCTGGCCTTCGGCCTCGGGGCTGTCGACGCCCTGGCCGCCGCGCACGGCTTCGATGGCCGCTTCGAGGGACTTGCGCGTGGCGCCGTGGCTGCGCGCGAGGTTGCCGATCTCGGCCTTGCTGTCGGCCAGGGCCAGCAGGAAGAGCTCGCTGGCGATGAACTGGTCGTTGCGCTTGATGGATTCCTTCTCGGTGGCCTGCAGCAGCTTGGCCAGCTCGGGTCCGACCTGGACCTGGTCGTGGCCCTGGACCTGCGGCAGCCGCTTGATGGCCGCCTCGGCCGCGTTCAGCAGGCCCGGCACGTTGGCGCCGGCACGCTCCAGCAATGCACGCGGGCCCTCGCCCTGGCGCAGCATGGCCACCAGCAGGTGGACCGGCTCGATGTAGGCGTTGTCGTTGCCCAGCGCGAGCGACTGCGCATCGGCGAGGGCTTCCTGGAACTTGGTGGTGAGTTTGTCTTGGCGCATGAATGACTCCGAATCCCCCGGAGGTAGGGGCTGGGATGGGCATTTCAAGCGAGCCGCAGGCGAAAGCGGGCTCGACAGGCCCCCAGTATGGCGCCCTACGGGGGACAGGAGAGTGACGAAAAGAACTCCAGGATCTCCCGGCCCAGCTGCTCCTCGCCGCTGTTGAAATGGGCCACGATGGACATGTGGTTGTGGCCCCGCATCTGCAGGAAGCGCGGCGCCCGGCCGCGCGCCGCGGCCAGCCGATGCGCGAACTCGAGGCCATACACATCCAGCAGCGGGTTCTCGAATTCCGCGATCGCGATGAGGGTGGGGATCTCGCTGCGGCCTGCCAGGCGCATCGGAGCCCGTGCCTCGTGCAACGCGATGTCCTCGCCGAAATAGGCCCTGACGGCCGCCGCATTCGGGTTGCGCGGCGACTGGTCGGCCTGCAAGCGCGCCGAGATCAGGACGATGGCCTGCGCATGGCAGGCGCCGGGCCGCAGCGATGGGTCCAGGGCATGGCTGGCCACGTGCGTGCCGCCCGCCGAATGGCCGATCAGCAGGATTCGTTCCGGATCGCCGCCGTAGCGCGCCACGTTCTCGTGCATCCAGGCCATGGCCCCGGCCACGTCGCGCGCGCCGGCCGGGTACTTGGCCTCAGGCGCCAGCCGGTACTCGATGTTGGCGCCGACGAAGCCCTGGCGTGCGAACCAGTGCAGGACGTTGTCGTAGAGCTCGGTGCTGACGCACTTGTCACCGCGCACGAAGGCGCCACCATGGACGAAGGCGACGACCGGCGCGCGCGTCGCGCCGGCCGGGCTGAAGAGATCGAGCACCTGGCGCGCATGGCCGCCGTAGTGGATGTCGCGCGTCACTGTCAGCGCCGCCCTGGGCGCGGCGGCCAGCAGCGGTGCATAGGCCTCCTTGACCCGCTGGCTGTGGCCCGGCAGGTCCATCGCCCAGCGCGGGCCGATGTCGGCCATCAGGGCGCGCAGCGCCTCGGGGCCTTCGATCATCGGGCAGGCGCCGCGCTCATCGGGCAAGCTCCGCGCTAGGCGCTGCGGTGCCATTCGACTTGGGAGCGGCCCGGCGCCTCATTGCACCAGCCCCGCCTTCTTCACCACCGCGGACCATTTGGCGGCCTCGCTGCGCGTGAATTTCGCGAAGACTTCCGCGCTGCCGTGCTCGGGTTCCGCGCCCAGCTCCTGCAGACGCTTCTGCATTTCCGGCGCCTTGAGCACGGCGTCGATTTCGCTGTTGAGCCGCTCCAGCACCGGCGCGGGCAGCCCGGCCGGCGCGAAAACGCCGAACCATGCACTCACCTCGTAGCCCGACACGCCGCTTTCGATCACGGTGGGCACGTCGGGCAGCAGTGCGCTGCGGGTCCGGCCGGTCAGGGCCAGCGCCTTGAGCTTGCCGAACTGCACATAAGGCAGCGCCGTGGCCTGCAGGTCGAACATCAGCGGCAGATGGCCTGCCACGACGTCGTTGAGCGCGGGCGCACTGCCCTTGTAAGGCACATGCAGCAGCCGGATGCCGGCGGCCGAAGCCAGCAGTTCGCCGGCCAGGTGGTTGGAGGTGCCGGGCCCGGCCGAGGCGTAGCTCAGCTCGCCCGGCTTCGCCTTGGCCTGCGCGATCACATCGGCCACGCTCCTGCCCGGGAAGGAGGGATGGGCCACCAGCACGAAGGGAATCGAGGCCAGCGGCGCGACCGGCGTGAAGTCCTTGACCGGGTCGTAGCCCACCTTGTTCATCGCGGGGTTGATGGCCTGCGAGCTGACCGTGCCCATCAACAGCGTATAGCCGTCGGCCGGCGTGCCCGCCACATGCCTGGCGCCGATCGCCGTGCCGGCGCCGGCCCGGTTGTCGATCACCACCGGTTGCCCGAGTCGCTCGGCCAGCTTCTGGCCCACGGTGCGCGCGAGGATGTCGGCCGACCCGCCGGCGGGGTAAGGCACCACCATCGTGACCGGATGGCTCGGATAGGCACCCTGCGCGCTCGCGAGCGGCGCGAGCGGGATCGCGCCGGCGATCGCCAACGCGCAGCAGCTCAAGATCTTCAGCAGGCGGGTCACTGGAGTACCTTCGCCTTCGGCTACGGTGCTATTCGCCTTCGCAGCGGCCGTGCGGCTCATGGCGTGCTCCTCAGTGCATTGCGACGGCGGCACGGTCGACTTCCGGCACTTCCGGAATCTCGACGCCGTAGGGCGCGACATCGGCGCGGATCTGTTCCAGCGCACGGCGGATGATCGCGATCTCCTCGTCGGGATGGGTGGCGCCCAGCCCGTGCTCGGCGGCCAGTGCGCGATTGCGGCCAGCCCGTGCGCGCTCGTCGTCCGGCAGATTGACCACTGCGTAGACGCCGTTGAGCAGGCTGCCGCGCAACTTCTTGGCCACCTTTTCGCCCAGCAGCCGGCGGTCGTCGGCCGAAAGCTCCGAGAAGAAACGGCGCATGATGATGCGGCCGAACTGGATGTGCCGCGCCTCGTCGCGCAGGATCAGCTGGCAGGCGCTGCGGATCGATTTGAAGCGCGCGTTCTCGTAACGCGCCTGCAGCAGCTCGCCCGAGAGCTGCTCGAACAGCGTGTTGACCGCCAGGCCCGCGAAGAAAGACATCGCCTTCTCGTCGCGCTCGTCGTGGAATCGTGGGATCACGGCCTTGAAATAGTCGGCGCGCGGCTCGTCCTGGTAGCCGGCCAGACCTCGCGCCACCAAGAACGATGCCTCGTGGTGGCGCAGTTCCTCGGCGATGAAGTTGACGATGTGCTGCTTGATCTCGAAGGGCTGGTGCGCGAACACCGCATCGCGCAGGCGCTCGGTGCCGTAGGGGATGGCCCCGTGCTCCATCCAGGCGCGCAGGCTCCACCACTCGGCGCCAGCCTCGCGCACTTCGGCCGGAAGCTCGGCCTCGCGGAGGTCGGAAAAGTCGATGGCCGCCGGGTTCCAGGCCAGCTCGCGCGACTGCTCGCACAGGCGCCAGACCTCCGGGTATTCGATCTCGGACTTGATGGGGTACGGGTTGGGAACGGGCGTGAGTTCTTCGAGAAGGGATGGCTGCATCGTGGGGCTTTCGTGCGGGAATTGAAGGCTTGTGCGACGCATGCTCCGGCATCGGGCGTGTTCCGTCCAATACCGTTTTCATGGCCTGGTGATAGGGCAATGCGATCACGATCCCTAGAATGGCCCGATGGATCTCCGCCAGCTCCGGCAGTTCGTCGCGGTCGCTGAAGAGCGCAGCTTTCGGCGCGCGGCCGAGCGCCTGCATGTCTCGCAACCGCCCCTTTCCGTGGCCGTGCAGCGGCTCGAGGCCGAGGTAGGTGCGACGCTGTTGGACCGCACGCGCCACCACGTACGGCTGACGGTGGCCGGCGAGGCCTTCCTGCGCGAGGCCCGGCGCACGCTGGCCCACGCGCAGCTTTCGGTGGAGATCGCGCAGCGCGCCGCCGCGGGCAAGCTCGGCACCCTGCGCCTGTCCTTCGTGCCAAGCGCGGCACTGGGCGTGGTGCCACAACTGCTGCGCGCCTTTCGCGAGGGCTACCCGGACGTCAAGCTCGTCCTCACCGGCGACACCACCGCGCATCAGATGGCCGCACTGCTCAGCGGCGCAACGGACGTGGGCATCGTCGTGCCGCCGCTGCACGACGCAAGGGACTTCCGGGTCCAGCCCTACTGCGAGCAGGAACTCATGCTGGCGGTGCCCGACACGCACCCGCTGGCGCAGCAGCAGCGCGTGCAGCTGCGCGACCTCGCTTCCGAGAGCTTCGTCGGCTTTCCCTTCAAAGAAGGCCCCGGCTTCGAGAGCGTGGTGATGGCGGCCTGCCAGGCCTGCGGCTTCATCCCCCACTTCGTCGAGGTGGCGGCGCAGATGCAAACCATCCTCGCGCTGGTGGGCGGCGGTATCGGCATCGCGCTGGTGCCGCAAGCCATGCAGGCCGTGCAAACGGAGCACGTGAACTATCTCCAGGTGCGCCGGCGCCATGTGCCGGTGAAATACCAGCTGGGCCTGGCCTTCCGCCCATCCAACAACAACCCGGCGCTGGCCGCCTTCGTCTCGATGGCGCACCGGCTGCGCCGCCGTTGAAGGCCGATTCCACTCGCTCGGCTCGTTCAGAATAGCGCCCTGCCGGAGGCGGGCACGCCAGTTGCTCGTCCCCTCGTCACGTTCCCTTTCATATCGACTGGAGTCGCTCATGTTCTCTACAAGGATGCCGCGCGCGTCACGCCGTGTTTTCGCGCTCGGGCTGGCCGCAGCGGTGGCCGGCCTCGCAGGCCTCGCGCAGGCGCAGCAGCAAGCACCGATCAGGCTGCTGGTCGGCTTCCCGGCCGGCGCCGGCACCGATGCGATTGCCCGCACGCTGGGCGAGAAGCTCAAGGACCAGTTGGGTGCACCGGTGGTGGTCGAGAACCGGGCCGGCGCCGGCGGCCAGATCGCCGCCCAGGCACTCAAGGCGGCGCCGGCCGACGGCCACACGCTGCTGCTGTCGCACGACCACACCATCTCGATCCTGCCGCAGGTGGTGAAGAACCCCGGCTACAACTCGGCCACCGACTTCGTGCCCGTGGCCGGCTTCGCGACCTTCGCCAACGTGCTGGCGGTGTCGGGCGGAACACCGGCGAAGAGCCTCGACGAGTACCTGAAATGGGTGCGCACCCAACGCGGCGGCAAGGAAACCATCGGCGTGCCCGCGCCGGCCTCGATCCCCGAATTCCTGGTGAAGATGATCGGCACCAAGTACAAGATCGACGTGCAGGCGGCACCCTACCGCGGCAGCGCGCCGATGACTGCGGACATGCTCGGCAACCAGATCAGCGCCGGTATCGCCTCCGTGCCCGACTTCATCGAGAACCACCGGGCCGGCAAGCTGCGCATCGTGGCCACCATCGGCGCCAAGCGCCAGGCGCTGCTGCCGCAGGTGCCGACCTTCACCGAACTGGGCTTCGCCAACCTGGAAGACCTGCCGTACTACGGCGTGTTCGCGCCGGTGGGCACGCCGCAGCCGGTGATCGACCGCTTCGGCGAGGCGCTCGCGAAGGTGCTGGCCATGCCCGACGTGAAGCAGAAGCTCACGACCATGGGGTTGACGGTGGCGTACGAACCGCAAGGGCAGTTCGCAGGCCGGGTGCGCAGTTATACGCAGACCTGGGCGGGCATCATCAAGGCAAGCGGCTTCACGCCGCAATAGGCTGCCTAGGCGTTGCCGGCCTGGATGCCCCAGCGCGCCAGGGCCGCATCGTCATCGACGCGCGCATCGACCCAGCGCGCGCCCGCGGGCGTCTGCTCCTTCTTCCAGAACGGCGCCTGGGTCTTCAGGTAATCCATCAGGAACTCGCAGGCCTGGAAGCTCTGGCCGCGGTGGGCGGATACCACGGCCACCATCATGATCTGGTCGAGGGGCTGCAGCAGCCCCACGCGGTGGATCACCCGCGCGCCAAGAATGTCGAATCGCCGGTGGGCCTCGTCGATCATCGATTCGATGGACTTCTCGGTCATCCCCGGGTAGTGCTCGAGCTCCATCGATGCGACCGCATCGCCGTCGTTGCGGTCGCGCACGGTGCCGACGAAGCTGCAGACCGCACCCACGCGCTTGTCGTCCGCGCGCAACGCAGCGACCTCCCTGGCGAGGTCGAAATCGGCTGTCTGGATGAAAACGCGCGGGCCGCTCATGGCGGGATTGTGGCACCGCGCTAGACTGCTGCGCATGCCTTCCCTCGCGCACCGCCCTCTTCCATCGCTCGCCGCGATGGTCCGCGTGCGCCTGGGCGGCAAAGCCAAAAAACCCGAGCTCGTCTGACCGGAGCTTCGGTTCCGTCGTCGGATGAGCGACGGAACTGCAGGGTTCGACATCCAGCCTCGTTTCGCGCGCGCTTCCGACGGTGGTTCATCCATCGGTCTGGTCTCCAAGGAAAAACCGCGTGCCTTCCACTTCTTCACCCTCTCCTGATTTTTCGGGTCTCTGGATTCCGCTTGTCACCCCCTTTCGCGATGGTGCGGTCGACCATGCCGCGCTGGCCGCATTGACCGAGGGGCTGGCATCTTCCGGCATCGCCGGCTTCGTGGTCTGCGGCTCGACCGGCGAAGCCGCGGCGCTCGATGCCAACGAACAGCTGGCCGTGCTTGCCACCGTTGCGAAGACCGCGCCCGCCCTGCCGCGCATCATGGGCCTCTCGGGCTACCACCTGGGCAAGACCATTGCATGGGTGCGCGAGTTGAACGACCAAGGCCTTGCCGGACTGCTGGTGCCAGCGCCCAGCTACGTCCGGCCTTCGCAGGCGGGCTTGCTGGCCTGGTTCGAAGCGATCGCGGATGCAAGCGCTGCGCCGCTCCTCCTCTACGACATTCCCTACCGCACCGGCGCCACCATCGCGCGTGAGACCCTGCTCGTGCTTGCGGCCGACCCGCGCATTTGCGGCCTCAAGGACTGCGGCGGCGACATGGCCAAGACGCGAGCGCTGATCGCCGATGGCCGGTTGCAGGTGCTCGCCGGCGAGGATGCACAGATCTTCTCGACCGTGGCAGAGGGCGGCGTGGGCGCCATCGCGGCCAGCGCGCACTTGCAGACGGCGCGCTTCGTCCAGATGATCCGTCTGCTTCGCGAAAGCCGGCTGGCCGAGGCGCGTGTCCAGTGGCAACGGCTGCTGCCGCTGATCGAGGCCTTGTTCGCCGAGCCGAATCCGGGACCACTGAAGGCCGTGCTTGCGCAGCAAGGCCTGATGCAGGACGAGTTGCGGGCGCCGATGACTCACGCCGGCGACGCGCTGCGCGAGCAGCTGTCGCAGTTGCAGGACGCGCTCAGCCGCCCGTGACCGGTGGAAAGAAGGCCACTTCCTGGCCTTCGCGCAGTGCGGCGCCTTCGGCGCTCATGACCTGGTCCAGCGCCATGCGCACCGCCTTGCCGCGGGCCAACGCGCTGGCATGCGGCTCGCCGCGTGCGATCAGTTCGTCGCGCAGCGCGCCGAGATCGGCGGCGCGCGTCTCGACCGTTTCGCTGCCGGTCCCGAGGGCCTCGCGCACCGAGGCGAAGTAGCGCACGGTGACCTTCATGCTCAGTACAGCAAGGAAGAGAAGGGGATGAACTGCACCATGTCGCCGGCCTTGAAGGGCTGGCCGGCGGGCGTGTCGATCACGCCGTCGCCCCAGACCATGGAGGTCAGCACGCCAGAGCTCTGGTTGGCGAACAGGTCCAGGCCGCCGGTAGCGTTGCGGCGCGCGCGCAGGAACTCGCGGCGGCGGTCGGCACGCGGCCAGTCGAAGTCGGCGCGCATCGCGATTGGCGCCGGCGCCACGCGGGCAGCACCCTGCAGCGTCAGCAGGAAGGGACGCACCAGGAGCAGGAAGGTCAGGAAGCTGGAGACCGGGTTGCCGGGCAAGCCGGTGAGATGGGCATTGCCAATCCGGCCGTAGGCAAAGGGCTTGCCCGGCTTCATCGACAGAGACCACAGGTCGAGCTCGCCCAAGGCCTGCACGGCAGCCTTGATGTGGTCCTCCTCGCCGACCGAGACGCCGCCGGTGGTGATGATCAGGTCGCTGCGCTCCGAGGCGCTGCGCAGCGCCTCGATGGTCGCGTCGCGGCGGTCGGGCACGATGCCCAGGTCGTGCACCCCGCAGCCCAGCCGCACGAGCAGGGCCCGCATGAAGAAGCGGTTGGAGTTGTAGATCGAGCCCGGCTTCATCGCCTCGGGCGCCACCTCGCCGGGCATCACGAGTTCGTCGCCGGTGGAGAGCAGCGTGACGTGCGGGCGCTTCGCCACCTGCAGCCGGTCGAGGCCAACGCTGGCGGCCAGCCCCAGCCCCGCGGGGGTGAGGCGCTCTCCGCGCGCGAGCACCAGATCACCGGCGGCCACATCCTCGCCGGCGCGGCGGATCCACTGGCCCGCCGCCGGCACGATCTCGATGCGCACGCTGCCCAGCCCGCCCTCTTCCGGCAGCGCGGCGGCGTCTTCCTGCATCACGACCGCATCGGCGCCTGCGGGGATCTGCGCGCCGGTGAAGATGCGCGCAGCCGTGCCGTCAGCCAGCGGCGTGCCCACGGCGCCGGCAGGGATGCGCTGGGCCACGCGCAGCACCACGCCGGGCGCGGCGCAGTCGGCACTGCGCACCGCGTAGCCATCCATCGCGCTGTTGTCGCGCGGCGGGACGGTCAAGCCCGAGCGCACGTCCTGCGCGAGCACACGCCCGTCGGCCTCGAAGGTGGACACCGATTCGATGCCCATCTGCGGCGTGGCGGCGGCGAGCAGCCGCGCCAGCGCCTCATCGAGCGGCATCAAGGGAGGGCGTCTGGAAGTCTCAGCCATGGCGATCCACCTTGTACTCGAAACGGCTGGCGTTCTGCAGGAGCCAGGCGCCAATGCCATCGACGTCGTTCAGGTCGAACACCGGCAGCGTGGTCGCGCGCGGCAGGCGCTCGGGGGTGTCGGTGGCGATCGCGACGATGAAGGCGTCATCGGCATAGCGCGCGGGCCGGGGCGCCTGGCCTTCCTCGGGCTCGCGCCAGATCTCGATCTTCTGCAGGTCGCTGTGCTTGAAGCCTTCGACCAGCACCCAGTCCACACCCGCGTCGAGCTCGGCGACGAGCTCGTGCACACCGAGCTGCGTCGGCCGTTCGAATTCGCGAATCAGCGCCAGCCGCTTGTCGGAAGCCACGACCACCTCGAAGGCCCCGGCCTCGCGATGGCGGTAGGTGTCCTTGCCCGGATGGTCGATGTCGAACTTGTGGTGGGCATGCTTGACCACCGAGACGCGCTGGCCGTGCAGCCTGAGCACGGGGATCAGCCGCTCGACCAGCGTGGTCTTGCCCGCGCCCGAGAAGCCGGCGAAGCCGATGACCTTCATGCGCGGCTCGTCGGCTCGGAAAGCGTGAATGAACTCGGCGCGGGCATGATGGGTTCGCTCATGGCTTCTCAGGCGCAGTGCCGGGCGATGTAGGCCTTCACGGCCTCGGCATCGGCTGGCAGCTTGACCACGCGCCGCGGCAGCGCCTCGATGCCTTCGAACCGAGCGGGGCGCTCGGGCGCGCGGCCCAGGGCTTCGACGATGGTCTCGGCGAACTTGATGGGCAGCGCGGTCTCGAGCACGATCATCGGCACGCCGGGCTCCAGGTGTTCGCGCGCGGCCTTGAGGCCGTCGGCGGTGTGGGTGTCGACCAGGGTGGCGAAGCGCTTGTCGGTGTCGCGGATGATCGCGAGGCGATCGGCATGGGTGCTGCGGCTGCTTGCGAAGCCGAAGCGCGTGGCCGCCTCGGCGAAGACAGGGTCGGCGCTCAGGTCGAAGCGGCCCGTCCTGCGCAGATCTTCTTCGAACAGGCCGCGCGTCCTGGCCGCATCGCGGCCGACCAGATCGAACACGAAGCGCTCGAAGTTGCTGGCCTTGGAGATGTCCATCGAGGGGCTGGAGGTCTCGTGCGTGTCGGCGGCCGAGCGCACGCGGTAGATGCCGGTGCGGAAGAACTCGTCGAGTACGTCGTTCTCGTTCGTGGCCACCACGAGCGTGCGGATGGGCAGGCCCATCGAGCGCGCCACATGGCCGGCGCAGACGTTGCCGAAATTGCCTGAGGGGACCGTGAAGCTGACTTGCCTGTCGTTGCTGCTCGTCGCCTGGAAATACCCGGCGAAGTAGTAGACCACCTGCGCCAGCAGCCGCGCCCAGTTGATCGAGTTGACCGTGCCGATCCTGTACTTGCGCTTGAAGTCCAGGTCGCTCGACACCGCCTTCACGATGTCCTGACAATCGTCGAACACGCCGTCGATTGCGATGTTGTGGATGTTCGGGTCCTGCAGGCTGAACATCTGGGCCTGCTGGAAGGGGCTCATGCGTCCGTCGGGCGAGGTCATGAACACACGCACGCCCTTCTTGCCGCGCATCGCGTATTCGGCCGCGCTGCCGGTGTCGCCGCTGGTGGCACCGAGGATGTTGAGCTCCTCGCCGCGGCGCGCGAGCTCGTATTCGAACAGGTTGCCCAGGAGCTGCATCGCCATGTCCTTGAAGGCGAGCGTCGGGCCGTTGGACAAGGCCTCCAGGTACACGCCGTCCTCGAGTTCGCGCAACGGCACGATGTCGGGCGTTCCGAAGATCTCCGCGGTGTAGGTCCTGGCGGAGATCGCCTTCAGGTCCGCGGCGGGGATGTCGTCGATGTACAGCGAGAGGACCTCGAAGGCCAGCTCTGCATACGGCAGTCCACGCCACCTGGCGAGCGTGGCGCCGTCCACCTGCGGGTAGCGCTCGGGCAGGTAAAGGCCTCCGTCGGGCGCCAGGCCCTCGAGCAGGATCTCGCAAAAGCGGCGGCGCTCCGGATGGCCGCGCGTGGACAGGTAGCGCATCAGGACAGCTCTTCCTTGCGGATGCGCACGATCGGGGCGAGCACGGTGGGCAGCGCCTGGAGCTGGACCAACGCGTCGTCCAACGTGCCCTCGCGCGTGTCGTGCGTGAGGATGATGAGGTCGGTCTGGGTCGAGCCTTCGCCGCCGACCTCGTCGGCCTCGCGCTGCAGCACCGCGTCGATGCTGATGCCGGCCGTGGCCAGCAGCCCCGTCACCTGGGCCAGCACGCCGGCCTCGTCGGCCACGCGCATGCGCAGGTAGTAGCTGGTCACCACCTCGGACATCGGCAGTACCTGCAGGTCGCTCATCGCGTCGGGATGGAAGGCCAGGTGCGGCACGCGGTGCGCCGCATCGGCCGTGTGCAGGCGGGTGATGTCCACCAGGTCGGCGATCACCGCACTGGCGGTCGGCTCGCTGCCGGCGCCCTTGCCGTAATACAGCGTGGTGCCGACGGCATCGCCATTGACCACTACCGCGTTCATTGCGCCTTCGACGTTGGCGAGCAGACGCTTGGCCGGCACCAGGCTCGGATGCACGCGCAGCTCGATGCCCTGGGCCTTGCGCTTTGTCACGCCCAGCAGCTTGATGCGGTAGCCCAGCTGCTCGGCGTATTTGATGTCCTGTGCCGCCAGCTTGGTGATGCCCTCGACATGCGCCCTGTCGAATTGCACCGGGATGCCGAAGGCGATGGCGCTCATCAGCGTGACCTTGTGGGCGGCATCCACACCCTCGATGTCAAAGGTCGGGTCCGCCTCGGCGTAACCCAGGCGCTGCGCCTCCTTCAGCACGGTGGCGAAATCCAGGCCCTTGTCGCGCATCTCGGAGAGGATGAAGTTGGTGGTGCCGTTGATGATCCCGGCGATCCACTGGATGCTGTTGGCGGTGAGGCCCTCGCGCAGCGCCTTGATGATCGGGATGCCACCGGCCACCGCGGCCTCGAAGGCCACCATCACGCCCTTGGCGTGGGCTGCCGCGAAGATCTCGGTGCCGTGCACCGCCAGCAGCGCCTTGTTGGCGGTGACCACATGCTTGCCGGCGGCGATCGCCTCCAGCACCAGTTCGCGGGCGATGCCGTAGCCGCCGATCAGCTCGATCACGATGTCGATGTCCGGGTTGGCGATAACGGCACGCGCGTCGTTCACCACCTGCACGCCCTCGCCCACCGCCGCCCTGGCACGCGCCAGGTCGAGGTCGGCCACCATGGTGATCTCGATGCCGCGCCCCGCACGGCGCTTGATTTCTTCCTGGTTGCGCTGGAGCACCTTGAAGGTGCCGCTGCCTACCGTGCCGATGCCGAGCAGGCCTACTTGGATGGGTTTCATTCGATTCGTCTGGCTGTGGAACTGGGGCAGAGGCGAGTCTGTTAGGCGTTGCGGCTGCGGTAGCGCTCGAGAAAGGCAGCGATGCGCTGGATCGCCTCGCGCAGGTCTTCCTCATGGGGCAGGAAGACGATGCGGAAATGGTCGGGCGTGGACCAGTTGAAGCCGGTGCCCTGGACCAGCATTACCCGGGTCTCCTTCAACACCTCGAGGAAGAACTGGCGGTCGTCCTCGATCGGGTAGACCTTGGGGTCGAGCCGGGGGAACATGTAGAGCGCAGCACTCGGCTTGACGCAGCTGACGCCCGGTATTGCGGTGATCAGCTCGTAGGCCAAGTCGCGCTGGTGACGCAGTCGGCCGCCCGGGCCCACGAGGTCGTTGATACTTTGGTAGCCGCCGAGCGCGGTCTGGATGGCCCACTGTCCTGGCACGTTGGGACACAGGCGCATGTTCGAGAGCATGTTGAGGCCCTCGATGTAGTCCTGGGCCATCTTCTTGTCGCCCGAGACCACCAGCCACCCGGCGCGGTAGCCGCAAGAGCGGTAGCTCTTGGACAGCGAGTTGAAGGTCAGCGTCAGCACGTCCTTCGACAAACTCGCGATGGCGGTGTGCCTGACGCCGTCGTACAGCACCTTGTCGTAGACCTCGTCGGCCAGGATCACCAGGCCATGCTCGCGTGCGATCGCCACGATGCCCTTGAGCAGTTCGTCCGAATACAGCGCGCCCGTCGGGTTGTTGGGGTTGATGACGACGATGCCCTTGGTGCGCGGCGTGATCTTGGCGCGGATATCGGCCAGGCTGGGCATCCAGCCGTTCTCCTCGTCGCACAGGTAGTGCACCGGCTTGCCGCCCGAGAGGCTCGCGACCGCCGTCCACAGCGGGTAGTCGGGGGCGGGCAGCAGCAGCTCGTCGCCGTCGTTGAGCAGTGCGTTGGCGGCCATCGCGATCAGTTCGCTCGCCCCATTGCCCAGGTAGATGTCGTCCAGGGTGACGCCGGCGATACCCTGCTTCTGGGTTTCGTGCATCACGGCCTTGCGAGCCGCGAAAATGCCCTTGCTGTCTGAATAGCCGGAGGAGCCCGCGATGTTGCGGATCATGTCCTGCTGCACCTCTTCAGGTGCGTCGAAGCCGAACGGGGCGAGGTTGCCGATGTTCAGCTTGATGATCTTCTGGCCCTCTTCCTCCATCTGCTTCGCGGCATCCATGATCGGACCACGGATGTCGTAGAGCACGTTGGCCAGCTTGGCCGATTTCTTGAGCGGTTTCAAAGTCCCTCCAGGGGCGGGGTGCACGGGGGAAAACCTATAATTTGACCACAGTTCCCACCCCCTCCCCGATGAAGCTCCAGCCCGACAAATCCGACGCCCAGACCCTGACTGCGCATGGTCCTGGCTGGGTGGCCGTCAACAACGAGCGGATCGAGAACAGCGTGGTGGTGGGCTCGCGCGGCGAGCGCTTCGCCTGGGACTGCAGCCGTTTCGAGGAGCTGGGCGCCGAGCATTTCGCACAGTTGGCCTCGCTGGACGCCGAACTGGTCATCTTCGGCAGCGGTGCGCGCATCCGCTTTCCCCAGCCCGCTTGGATCCAGCCGCTGATGGCACGCCGCACGGGCGTCGAGACCATGGACACGGGGGCGGCCTGTCGTACCTACAACATCCTGGCGGGCGAGGGCCGCCACGTGGTCGCGGCTCTGCTGGTCGAGAGACCCGAGGATGGTTAATAGGGGCGTTTCGGGATAAAATACCGGGTTGCGAACCGGGGCCCCGCCCAGTCATCGTCCAGGGAGCCGCCCAGTCAAGCAACGACCAATCTCCATCGTATCGAGCGCTCGAGGCCTGAGCCGCGAGCGAGTGCCAAAAGCCCGACTCGAACATGGAATCAAACGGAGAAAACAAGTTTCATGGCGATCGTTGTCAACAAACCCATCCCTGAATTCGACGCCAACGCCACCGGCGGCATCAAGGTATCGAACACCTCGCACCTCGGGCAAGTGCTGGTGATGTATTTCTATCCCAAGGACAATACGCCCGGTTGCACAACCGAAGCGATGCAATTCCGCGATCGCTACAAGGATTTCGTCAAGGCCGGAGCCACCGTGTTCGGCGTCTCGCGCGACAACATGAAGTCGCACGACGAGTTCAAGGCCAAACTCGAACTCCCCTTCGAACTGATCGCCGACACCGAGGAAAAGATGTGTCACATGTTCGGTGTCGTCAAGAACAAGATCATGTACGGCAAGAAGGTCAAGGGTATCGAACGCAGCACCTTCCTGATCGGCGCCGACGGCGTGCTCAAGGCTGAATGGCGTGGTCTCAAGGTGCCCGGCCATGTCGACGAAGTCCTCAAGGCCGTCAAGACCCTCAAGAAGTAGTCGCCTGGTAGGCAACATTCGTGAGCTTGTGCCAGCACGCGTTGGCGATGCGCAACGATCACGGAACCTGTCACAGCCGATGTGCATAATGATTCCATGCCGTTGAGCTCCGCGACCGCATCCACCGAACAAAGCCGCTTGGGTCTTCAGGCGGCTTTTTCGCTTTCTGGCCCCTTCTTTCCTGCGAGCGAACCGCCCTATGCCCCTGCCCCCCGCCCCCACGAAACGCGCCGCGCTGCTTTCGCCGGACGCACACGACGCGCCTGCCCGCTCCCTGCACGGGAAGGGCGGCCGCCGCTCCTCCGATCGGCAGGCTGAAGAGACTCGGTCCAGCGGGCCTCAGCCGCTCGAACTGTTCGACCGGCGCGCCGCGGAAGGCAGCGCTCCTATCGAGGCGCCGCCCCTGCCGAGCGTGAAAGCCCCACTGCCTGTCACACCGGTCGCGCGCAGCAGCGAGGAGCGCCGCCCGGCAGCGGTAGCCAAGGAAGTGGCCAGCCCGGTCAAGGGGAAGCGCAACAAACCCAACGGCCCGGCCAAGCTGTTCGTGCTGGATACCAACGTGCTGCTGCACGACCCGATGTGCTTGTTCCGTTTCGAGGAGCACGACATCTTCCTGCCGATGATCGTGCTGGAAGAACTCGACGGCCACAAGAAAGGCACAACCGAAGTCGCCCGCAACGGCCGCCAGACCAGCCGCACGCTGGACGCGCTCGCCGCCGCGCAAGGTGCCGACATCGGCAAGGGTCTGAAACTCGATACCACCGGCCACCGCGAGGCCGGCGGCAAGCTGTTCTTCCAGACCGACCCGCTGGACTATTCGCTCCCTACAAGCCTGCCGCAGGGGAAGGCCGACAACCAGATCCTCGGTGTGGTCCACGCATTGCGCGACCTCTACGCCAAGGACGGGCCGGGCCGCGCGAGGCAGGAGGTAGTGCTGGTGTCGAAGGACATCAACATGCGGGTGAAGGCCCGCGCCCTGGGCTTGGCGGCGGACGACTACCAGAACGACAAGACACTGGAAGACGGCGACCTCCTCTACTCCGGCGCGTTGGCACTGCCGGCCGACTTCTGGACCCGCCAGAGCAAGCCGATCGAGAGCTGGCAGAGCGGCAGCAGCACCTTCTACCGGGTCAGCGGTCCGCTGGTGCCCAACCTCTACATCAACCAGTTCGTATATTTCGAGGCACCGGGCGAGCCCAGCATGTATGCCCGCGTGACCGAGATCCGCGACAGGACGGCAGTCCTCAAGACGCTCAAGGACTATGGCTCGATCAAGAACGCCGTCTGGGGCGTGAACACCCGCAATCGCGAGCAGAACTTCGCGATGAACCTGCTGATGGACCCCGAGGTGGACCTCGTCACCCTGACCGGCACCGCTGGTACCGGCAAGACGCTGATGGCGCTGGCTTCGGGCCTGACTCAGGTGCTGGACGATCGGCGCTACACCGAGATCATCATGACCCGCGCGACCGTGAGCGTCGGCGAGGATATCGGCTTCCTCCCTGGCACCGAGGAGGAGAAGATGGGCCCATGGATGGGCGCGCTCGACGACAACCTCGAGTTCCTGGCCAAGGGCGACGGCGGCGGCGCCGGCGAGTGGGGGCGCGCAGCCACCAACGAGCTGATCCGCAGCCGCATCAAGATCAAGAGCATGAACTTCATGCGCGGCCGCACCTTCCTCAACAAGTACGTGATCATCGACGAAGCGCAGAACCTCACGCCGAAACAGATGAAGACCCTGGTCACGCGCGCAGGCCCCGGCACCAAGATCATCTGCATGGGCAACTTGGCGCAGATCGACACGCCCTATCTCACCGAAGGCTCCTCCGGCCTGACCTTCGCCGTCGACAAGTTCAAGGGGTGGCCGCACAGCGGCCATATCACGCTGGCACGCGGCGAGCGCTCGCGGCTGGCTGATTTCGCGAGCGAGGTGTTGTAGCCGGCCCCCGGCTTCCAAGCCGGCTTTTCTTGCGCGCTGCAGCAGGGCTGCTGACAGGACGTTGTCAGCAGCCGGCGCGCAGCATGGCGTCTCGACTTCACGCAACCAGGTCTCCGACGCGCTCAGGAGCGTCTGGGGACCGGCGCTCAACCTCGAGCGACGAGATGAACCTGGAGAGAGAACCATGCAACCTCAGCTTCAACGCCATCAAGGCTTCAACATCGCCGGTCTCACCGTGCGCACCAGCAACCACACCGAGCACAAGCAGCACTCAGCGCGCATCGGCAAGCTCTGGACGCGCTTCTTCGACGAGCGCGTCTATGCCGTGACGCCTAACCGCGTCAACGACATGCGGCTCTACGGCGTGTACTCCGCTTACGAGTCCGACGCGCATGGCGCCTTCGACCTGACGACCGGCGTCGCGGTCTCGGGCGGCCCTTCCGCCGTGACGGTGGAAGCCGGCGACTACCTGGTCTTCACGGGGCAGGGCCAGATGCCGCAGATGGTCCTCTCCCTCTGGGAATCGATCTGGCAGTACTTCGAGCAGCACCCCGAGATCTGTCGCAGCTACCGCAGCGATTTCGAGGCCTACAGCGGCCCCGACCAGGTCGCCATCCACGTCGGCGTGATCATTGGCTGAGATCGCGAGCACGAGAGTACCAGGGCCATGGGGTAACGCGGGCGGCACTATTTCGTGGAAGACTTCGAGAACAAGCTCGTCCGACTTGACCGTTCATCCTTATGCGCCGTGCCGACCGCCTGTTCCAGATCGTCCAGCTGATTCGCGGACGACGCCTCACGACCGCCGCCTTCCTCGCACAGCGGTTGGAGGTTTCGGACCGCACCATCTACCGCGACGTGGCCGACCTGCAGCGCCAGGGCGTGCCGATCGAGGGCGAGGCGGGCGTCGGTTATCGCCTGGGTGCAGGCTTCGACCTGCCGCCACTCATGTTCACGCAGGATGAGGCCGCGGCGTTGGTGGCCTCGGCACGCCTGGCTCAGAGCTGGGTCGATCCGGCCATGGCGAAGGACATCCAGACCGCGCTGGGCAAGATCCTGTCAGTGCTCCCGCCGGCTGCACGAGTGTCGGCCGAGAGCCTGGCGCTGTTCGCGCCAGCGCTCGCGCTCGACGATGGAACGCGGCTGCGCCTGCAAACCCTGCGCGAAGCCGTCCAGTCGCGCAACAAGCTGCGCATGGACTACCACGACGTCAGCGGAGCGCCGAGCCAGCGCGTGGTGCGACCGCTGGGCTGTTTCTACTGGGGCCGGGTCTGGACCTTCTCGGCGTGGTGCGAGCTGCGGGAGGACTTCCGCGGCTTCCGCATCGACCGCATCGATCGCATCGAGGTCCTGCCGGATCGCTTTCGCGACGAGCCCGGCAAGACCCTGGCCGAGATGCTGCGGCAGCTGCAAGAAGATCCGGCAGAACCTCGGCCGTCGCGGCTGCAGTAGCCTTTAGAAATCGTCGCCGCTGCTGGCCAGGTTTTCGAACTTGGTGAGCGGCTTGAGAAAGGCCAGCTTGACGGTGCCGGTCGGTCCGTTGCGATGCTTGCTGATGATCACCTCGGCCACGCCGGGCTCCTTGCTGTCCTTGTTGTAATAGTCGTCGCGGTAGATGAACATGATCAGGTCGGCATCCTGCTCGATGGCGCCAGACTCGCGCAGGTCACTCATCATGGGCCGCTTGTCGGTTCGGCTCTCCACGCCGCGGCTGAGCTGCGACAAGGCGATCACCGGGCACTTGAGCTCCTTGGCGAGCATCTTTAGGCCGCGCGAGATCTCGCCCACCGCCGTCGCTCGGTTCTCGTCGTTCATGCTGCTGGACACGCTCATCAGCTGAAGGTAGTCCACCACGATCAGGCCGAGCCGTCCGTACTGGCGCGCCAGCCGGCGCGAGTTCGCCCGCAGCTCACTGGTGGTCAGCCCCGGTGTCTCGTCGATGTGCAGCGACACGTTGCGCAGCTTCTCGATGGCCTCGGTCAGGCGCGGCCATTCCTCGTCGCTGAGCTTGCCGGTCCGCAAGTGGCCCTGATCAATGCGGCCGATCGAGCCGACGATACGCACCGCCAGCTGGGACGCGCCCATTTCCATCGAGAACACCGCCACCGGCAGCCCCTCGTTGAGCGCCACATGCTCTGCGATGTTGATCGCCAGCGAGGTCTTGCCCATGGAGGGGCGCGCGGCCAGCACGATCATGTCCCCCGGCTGCAGGCCCGAAGTCATCTTGTCAAACTCGTAGAAGCCGGTGCGCACGCCCGTAATGTCGTTCGGGTTCTCCGCCATCTCGCTCACGCGGTCGAGCAACTCGACCACCAGGGATTCCATGCTCTGGAACCCCTGCTTCATGCGCGAGCCTTCCTCGCCGATGTTGAAGATCTTCTGCTCGGCCTCGTCGAGAATCTTGTCGACGGACTTACCCTGCGTGTTGAACGCGTTGGTGGCGATCTCGTCGCTCGCGCTGACCAGCTTGCGCAGGATCGAACGCTCGCGCACGATCTCGGCGTAGCGGCGGATGTTGCTGGCGCTGGGCACGTACTGGGCCAGCGAATTCAGGTAGCTCAGGCCGCCGACCTCCTCGGCCTTGCCCAGGTTCTGTAGCTGCTCGAAGACGGTGATCACGTCGGCCGGCTTGCTGGCATTGATCAGCGCGCCGATGGCCGCGTAAATCAGCTTGTGCTCATGGCGATAGAAGTCACTGTCCACCAACAGATCGCCCATACGGTCCCAGGCGCCGTTGTCGAGCAGCAGGCCGCCGAGCACGCTCGACTCGGCCTCGATCGAATGCGGGGGAATGCGCAGTTGCGCGATTTGGCGGTCGGCCGACGGGTCGTTGTCGGCATAGGAGAAGACGGCGGACATGAACTTCCTTGCAGCCGCACATGCTAAGGCGCATGACGAGCCGCGTCACTTGATAAGGCTGTGGATAAACAGTGACTTATCGGTGCAGCGCGCGGGACAACTGCGGCTGCAAAAAACAAGGGCCGCCCGAAGGCGGCCCCACAAGGACAAGGTCGCAGCTGCGACCTTGTTTTCTCCTCGCCGAAGGCGTTAGGCGCTCTCGCCGTACACCGTGACAGTGATGTCGACCACCACGTCGGTGTGCAACGCGACGTTGACGGTGCTGTCGCCGACGGTCTTGATCGGGCCGCTGGGCATGCGCACCTGCGACTTCGCGATCTTGTATCCCTGCTTGTTGAGCTCGTCCGCGATGTCCTGGTTGGTGACCGAGCCGAACAGGCGGCCGTCGACGCCGGCCTTTTGCGTCAGCTTGACAGCGGTGCCGCCAAGCTTCTCGCCCTGGGCCTGCGCTTCAGTCAGCTTGGCAGCCGCGGCCTTCTCGAGTTCAACGCGCTTGGCTTCGAACTCGGCCTTATTGGCCTCGGTAGCACGGCGCGCGCGGCCCGAGGGAATCAGGAAGTTGCGCGCGTAGCCGTCCTTGACCTTGACGATCTCGCCGAGCACGCCGAGGTTGACGACCTTGTCCAGAAGAATGACTTGCATGGTGTTCGCCTCCTTAGACGCGGTGTTGGTCGCTGTACGGCACCATCGCGAGGAAGCGGGCGCGCTTGATCGCGGTGTTGAGCTGGCGCTGGTAGATCGCGCGTGTGCCGGTCAGGCGCGCGGGGATGATCTTGCCGTTCTCGCTGATGAAATCACGCAGGGTGTCGATGTCCTTGTAGTCGATCTCTTCGACACCGGCAACAGTAAAGCGGCAGAAGCGCTTGCGCTTGAACAGCAGCGATTGGGTGTTGCGCTTCGGACGCTTGTCCTTGTTGAACTTCTTGAACGTGGCCATTGTGGGACCTCTCGAAAATTAATCTTGCTGAAAATCCTGGATGTGCAGCACTGGGTGCTTGCCGTTGCGCGGTGTGGCAAGGAAGCCCTGGAAACGCCAGAGACTTCCCAATGCCTGCCTCGCGAGCCGCTCGGCCACCGCGCCGAACGCAACGGCCTTGAGGGCCGCCCTGACCTGCCGGGGCTGGGCCGCTTCGGTCATCGTCGACTCGTGTTCGAGCCGCAAATCGATGGCGGGCAGGCCGGCAGGCGTGAAACGCAAGGCACCGAGCTCGGCGACGCAGGCAGTCAGCACCAGCTGATTGACTGCGGCAGTGCTCACGCCATCAGTTGTTGTTGGCGGCGTACTCGGCCTGCTGGGCCTTGCGGGCTTCTTCGCGCTCTACCGTCTTCATCATTGACGAGGGGCCGGTCTCCGCCTTCTTCTTGACGACAGTGAGGTGGCGCAGAACGGCGTCGTTGAACTTGAAGGCATGCTCCAGCTCGGCCATCACGGCCTGCTCGGCCTCGATGTTCACGCAGAGGTAGTGCGCCTTGTTGAGCTTGTTGATCTGGTAGGCCAGCTGGCGACGTCCCCAGTCCTCGACCCGATGGACCTTGCCGCCGCCGGCAGTAATCATGCCCTTGTAGCGCTCCAGCATGGCCGGAACTTGCTCGCTTTGATCCGGATGGATCAACAGAATGATTTCATAGTGACGCATGGCACTCCTTGTGGATCTTCCGTGGAAGGGATAAAGCCACCCGCAGCGTCAGTCGCAGTGTGGCAAGGCAAAGCCGGCTATTGTAGCAGGCCATCGCCGTCCTGGAGTGTTTCGGCGCGGCCGACCTCAGATGCCCAGCGCGCGATCCAGCGCCACGGCCTTGTCCGCCCCCACGGCGGCGCGGATCTTTGGCGCCAGGGCAAGCAGGTCCTCGTAGGTCGAGCTGCCTTCGACCGACAGGTTCAATCTGAAACCGCGCAAGCCGAGGCTGCCGGTGAGTTGCGTCGCAATTGGATAGGCGTCCTTGTAGCGCTGCTGGCTCGAACGCTCCAATAGGGCCACGGATGAGGCAGAGATCTCCGGCTGCGATTGCAGGGCTGGCATGTCCACGGCCTGTGTCAGAGCGGGCGCAGGAGTCAGCGGCATCGCTACCGTCCCGGCATTGGCTGCGTCGGCCGAGCCCCCCACTCGCCCGAGCAGGCCGAGCTCGACCATCTGGTCGATGTCCGCGCGTGCAATCCCCATGCCGGCCTCGAGCACCTCACTCACTGAACGCTTGCCGTCAAACAGGATGAAGGCGGAGCGCTGACGCGGTGTGAGCCGGACCGAGCGATCCTTGAACACCTGCTGGCCGGCTTCTGTCTTGACAAGAATCATGGCGTCCTCATGCGAAATCAGGGCGCTCTCAGGCTCAAAGCGGCCCTTGTCGAACAATCCCCGGGGTGACTGCCTCCCACTGGGCGCCAAGTTTGACATCAAAGAAGCATTCGCTTGCAATCCGCTTAAGCTGACAGCGAAATTACAGCCTCGAGCTGTGACGAAAGTTGTAATGCGGCGGGACAAGACCAGCCCCGCCGCGCCCTTCAACGGCCGAATCAGCGCCGCGCCAGCTGCTGCCAGGTATCGATCACGCTATCCGGATTGAGCGAGATCGACTCGATGCCCTGCTCGGCCAGCCAAGCCGCGAAGTCGGGGTGGTCGCTGGGCCCCTGTCCGCAGATGCCTACGTACTTGCCCTTTTCCTTGCACGCCTTGATCACGCGCGCCAACAGGGCCTTGACGGCGGGGTCGCGCTCGTCGAAGTCTGCCGCCAAAAGCTCCAGGCCGGAATCCCGGTCCAGTCCCAGCGTGAGCTGCGTCAGGTCGTTGGAGCCGATCGAGAAGCCATCGAAGAATTCCAGGAACTCCTCAGGCAGGATCGCGTTGCTGGGGACCTCGCACATCATGATCAGCTTGAGCTCGTTCTCGCCGCGTTTGAGGCCGTGGTCACCGAGCAATCCGGTCACGCGCGCCGCCTGGCCCAGGGTGCGGACGAAGGGCACCATGATCTGCACATTGGTCAGGCCCATCTCGCCGCGTACGCGCTTGAGCGCCTCGCATTCCATCGCGAAAGCCTCGCCGAAATCCTCGCTGAGGTAGCGTGCCGCGCCGCGGAAGCCGAGCATCGGGTTCTCTTCCTCAGGCTCGTAGCGGCTGCCGCCAATCAGCTTGCGGTATTCGTTGGACTTGAAGTCCGAGAGGCGCACGATCACCGGCTTCGGCCAGAAGGCCGCGCCGATGGTGGCGATGCCCTCGGCCACCTTGTCGACATAGAAGGCGCGCGGGGAAGCATGGCCCCGAGCGACCGATTCGACGGCCTTCTTGAGGTCGGCATCGACATTCGGGTAATCGAGGATCGCCTTGGGATGCACGCCGATGTTGTTGTTGATGATGAATTCGAGCCGCGCCAGGCCCACGCCGTGGTTCGGCAGTTGGGCGAAGTCGAACGCCAGTTGGGGGTTGCCCACGTTCATCATGAGCTTGATGTCGATCTCGGGCATCTCGCCGCGCTGGACCTCGGTCACTTCGGTCTCGAGCAGGCCGTCGTAGATGAAGCCGGTATCGCCCTCGGCGCAGCTCACCGTGACGAGCGTGCCATCCTTGAGCAGATCGGTGGCATCGCCGCAGCCGACGACCGCCGGGATGCCGAGCTCGCGCGCGATGATCGCGGCGTGGCAGGTGCGCCCGCCGCGGTTGGTGACGATGGCAGACGCACGCTTCATCACCGGCTCCCAGTTCGGGTCCGTCATGTCGGTCACCAGCACGTCACCGGGCTGGACCTTGTCCATCTCGCTGATGCTGTGCACCAAGCGCACCGGGCCGGTCC
Organism: Variovorax sp. RA8; assembly: GCF_901827175.1. Classification (NCBI taxonomy): domain Bacteria; kingdom Pseudomonadati; phylum Pseudomonadota; class Betaproteobacteria; order Burkholderiales; family Comamonadaceae; genus Variovorax; species Variovorax sp. RA8. Next base: position 4,591,041 of record NZ_LR594662.1, read on the forward strand.
CGATTTTCTGGCCGATCGCGCGGCCCTCGGCCAGCACGGCGCCCTTGGCCAGCAGCTTGTAGCGCTGCTCGGCCTTGCCCTGCTGCTGGCTCTTCACTGTCTCCGGGCGGGCCTGCAGGATGTAAAGCAGGCCGTCGGTGCCGTCCTTGCCCCATTCGATGTCCATCGGGCGGCCGTAGTGTTCCTCGATCACCAGCGCGTACTTGGCCAACTGCTCCACCTCGGCATCGGTGAGCGAGTAGCGGTTGCGCTGCTCGGTCGGCACGTCGGTGGTCTTTACCAGCTTGCCGCTGGCGGCCTTCTCTGCGGCACTGGCGAATTCCATCTGGATGAGCTTGGAGCCGAGGTTGCGGCGGATCACTGCGCGCTTGCCCGCCTTGAGCATGGGCTTGTGCACGTAGAACTCGTCCGGGTTCACCGCGCCCTGCACCACCGTCTCGCCCAGGCCATAGCTGGAGGTGATGAAGACCACCTGGTCGAATCCAGACTCGGTGTCGATGGTGAACATCACGCCAGCGGCACCCAGGTCGCTGCGCACCATGCGTTGCACGCCGGCGGAGAGCGCCACGACATCGTGGGCGAAGCCCTTGTGGACGCGGTAGCTGATGGCACGGTCGTTATAGAGGGAGGCGAACACTTCCTTCATCTTGTGGAGCACGTCCTCGATGCCCACCACGTTGAGGAAGGTCTCCTGCTGGCCGGCGAAGGAGGCGTCGGGCAGGTCTTCCGCCGTCGCAGAGGAGCGCACGGCGAATGAGGCCTCGGGATTGCCGGCACTCAGCTTGGCGAAGGCTGCCTTGATCGCCTGCTCCAGGTCGGCGGGAAAAGGCTGGGCCTCGACCATGGCCCGTATCTCGGCCCCGGCTGCAGCCAGGGCGCGGACGTCTTCCGTATCCAGGCTCCTGAGCTTTTCGCTGATGCGGTCGGCCAAGCCATCGTGGGCCAGGAACTGCCGGAACGCGTGCGCCGTGGTGGCGAATCCGGTGGGCACGCGCACCCCTTGCGGCAACTGGGAAATCATCTCGCCGAGGCTGGCGTTCTTGCCGCCCACCGACTCGACGTCGGTCATTCTCAGGTTTTCAAACGGTACGACCAGGGCGGTCGCTTCGAAGAGTGCAGACATGGGAAAGCTCCAGAAGTTGAAACCGGGGCAACATGCAGGCGGCGCGGCGCGATCGTTCTGATTGCTCTGGGCGCAGTGGCGATGTGCATGGATGAAAGCATTGGGGCGGGAGCGGACGGCCGCATTCCCGATAATGGGCCGGATTGTAGGCGCCGAGTGGGTCGGCGCGCCGCAGGACAAGGCCGCCAAGCATGCACACACGCACCGTATTCTTCGTCTCCGACGGCACCGGCATTACCGCTGAAACCTTCGGCAACGCCGTCCTGGCCCAGTTCGAGATCAAGCCTCGCCATGTGCGGCTGCCCTTCACCGATACGGTGGACAAGGCGCACCAGGCGGTGCGGCGGATCAACCACACGGCCGAGGTGGAGGGGTTGCGGCCGATCGTCTTCACGACGCTGGCGAACATGGACGTGCTGGAGGTCATCGAGACCGGCTGCAAGGGCATGCTGCTCGACATGTTCGGCACCTTCGTGCGGCCCCTCGAGATCGAGTTGGCGATGAAGTCCAACCACCGCATCGGCCGCTTCAGCGACGTCAGCAAGAGCAAAGAATACAACGCCCGCATCCAGGCCATCGACTTCAGCCTGGCGCACGATGATGGCCAGAGCAACCGGGACCTCGAAAATGCCGACGTGATCCTGATCGGCGTCAGTCGCAGCGGCAAGACACCCACCTCGCTCTACTTGGCGATGCAGCACGGCCTGAAGGCGGCCAACTATCCGTTGATTCCCGAGGACTTCGAGCGCCGGCAGCTGCCGCCAGCGCTGATGCCGCATCGCAAGAAAATTTTCGGGCTCACGATCCAGCCCGAGCGCTTGAGCGAAATCCGCAACGAGCGACGGCCGAACTCGCGCTACGCCAGCATCGAGAACTGCAGGCACGAGGTGAGCGAGGCCGAAGCCATGATGCGCCGGGCCGGCATCCGATGGCTGTCGACCACCACCAAGTCGATCGAAGAGATCGCGACGACCATCCTGCAGGAACTGAGGCCCGAGCGGCTGACCTACTGAACGACGGACGCACCGGCCGCGCCTGCTGATGCAGGGTCGCGAGCCTCGTGCGTCGAGCCGGTTGCTAAGCCATCGCTTCGGCGGTTGCGGCTTTTTCTGCCGGCGCCGAAGTACGGATCAGGTGGTCGAAGGCACTGAGCGCTGCCTTCGCGCCGTCGCCGGCCGCGATGATGATCTGCTTGAACGGCACCGTCGTCGCATCGCCCGCCGCGAAGACGCCAGGCACCGAGGTCTGCCCCTTCGCGTCGACCACGATCTCGCCGTGCTTCGAGAGTTCGAGCGTACCCTTCAGCCAATCGGTGTTGGGCACGAGGCCGATTTGCACGAACACCCCTTCCAGCGGCACCCGGCGGGTCTCTTCCGTCACGCGGTCCTTGTAGATCAGGCCGTTGACCTTCTGCTGGTCGCCGGTGATCTCGGTGGTCCGGGCGTTCGTGATGATCTCGACGTTGGCAAGGCTCTTGAGCTTGCGCTGCAGCACCGCGTCGGCACGCAGCTGGGTGTCGTATTCGATCAGCGTGACATGCCCGACGATGCCCGCCAGATCGATCGCGGCCTCGACGCCCGAGTTGCCGCCGCCGATCACCGCAACACGCTTGCCCTTGAAGAGCGGTCCGTCGCAGTGCGGGCAATAGGCCACGCCCTTGTTCTTGTACTCCTGCTCGCCCGGCACGTTGATGTTGCGCCAACGTGCCCCAGTCGAGATCACGACCGAGCGACTCTTGAGCGAGGCACCGCTCTCGAGCTTGATCTCGATCAGGTCCTTGCCGGGCACCAGCGCCGAGGCACGCTGGAGATTCATGATGTCGACGTCGTAGTGACGCACATGCTCTTCCAGCGCCAGCGCGAAGCGGGGGCCCTCGGTTTCCTTGATCGAGATGAAGTTCTCGATGCCCAGTGTGTCGAGCACCTGGCCGCCGAAGCGCTCTGACGCAACGCCCGTTCGGATGCCCTTGCGCGCGGCGTAGACGGCCGCCGCTGCGCCGGCGGGGCCGCCACCGACGATCAGGACGTCGAAGGGGTCCTTGCCGGCGATCTTCTTCGCCTCGCGCTCGACGCCACTGGTGTCGATCTTGGCGAGAATCTCTTCCAGGCTCATGCGGCCCTGGCCGAACTCGGTGCCGTTCAGGAAGACGGTGGGGACGGCCATGACCTGGCGTTCCTTCACCTCGTCCTGGAACAGGGAGCCGTCGATCATCGTGGTCTTGATGCGCGGGTTCTGCACTGCCATCAGGTTGAGCGCCTGCACCACGTCCGGGCAGTTGTGGCAGGTGAGCGAGATATAGATCTCGAACTCGAAGTCGCCGTCCAGCGCACGGATCTGCTCAAGCACGGCCTGCTCCACCTTGGGCGGGTAGCCGCCGACCTGGAGCAGCGCCAGGATGAGCGAGGTGAACTCGTGGCCCATTGGCAGGCCGGCGAAACGGGGGCCGTGGCTCTGGCTGGGCCGGTTGATGGAGAACGAGGGCTTGCGATGGTTGTCGTCGCGGCTCTCGATGACCTTCACCAGCGACGACGACTCCGCCACGTCCTTCAGTAGCGACTGCAGGTCCATCGACGCCTTGCTGTCATCGAGCGAAGCGACGATTTCGACCGGTTGCGTGATGCGGTCGAGATAGCTTTTCAGTTGTGCTTTGGTGCCGGCGTCGAGCATGGTGAACTCACCTCTATGAAATCGGAAGACAGAAATGGAAAGGCCCGGGTGCGAATGCGCCCGGGCCTGGCGCGAACGGGCTGCTTAGATCTTGCCGACCAGGTCGAAGGAAGGCTTGAGCGTCTCGGCCCCCTCGGTCCACTTCGCCGGGCAGACTTCACCCGGATGGGCGGCGACGTACTGGGCAGCCTTCACACGACGCAGCAATTCGGCGGCGTCGCGGCCGATGCCGTTGTCGTGCACCTCGACGGTCTTGATCTTGCCCTCGGGATCGATCACGAAGGTGCCGCGATAGGCAAGGCCGGCGTCTTCGCCTTCCTCGATCAGGACCTGGAAGGCGCGTGCGAGCTGCTGGCTGGGGTCGCCGATCAAGGGGTACTTCACCTTGGCGATGGTGTCGGAGGTGTCATGCCAGGCCTTGTGGGTGAAGTGGGTGTCGGTCGACACGCCGTAGATCTCGACGCCGAGCTTCTGGAATTCGGCGTAGTGGTCGGCCAGGTCGCCGAGTTCGGTCGGGCACACGAAGGTGAAGTCGGCCGGATAGAAGACGACGACGGACCACTTGCCCTTGAAGCTCTCGTTGCTGACCGGGACAAACTTGCCATTGTGATAAGCGGTGGCCTTGAACGGGACGATTTCGGTGTTGATCAGGGACATGTACAGGTTCCTAGGTGAGACAGATGAAAAAGCGAGCCCTCAGTATAACTAATGATTCGAATAAGTTGATAGCAATGAGCTATGGAAAATATTGCGGTGCACTATGAGTCGGTGTGGCACCCGGTCAATGCGAACACCTATCAGCCTCACCCGCATGCAGACCGCTGCAACGTGGGCTCTCTTGCCTCCGCTTGCGCGCCGCTCACACAATCGATGCTTTCAAGAACAAGGAACAAACCATGAAGGGCGATCCTCAAGTCATCGACCATCTGCAGGCGCAGCTGAAGAACGAACTGACCGCGATCAATCAGTATTTCCTGCACTACCGCATGCTCAAGCACTGGGGCTTGGACAAGCTGGCCAAGAAAGAATACGAAGAATCCATCGGCGAGATGAAGCATGCAGACAAGATCATGGATCGCATCTTCATGCTGGACGGGCTGCCGAACCTGCAAGACCTGGCCAAGCTCCGTGTGGGCGAGGACGTCCCCGAAATCCTGCAGTGCGACCTGGCTTCCGAGATGGGCGCTCAGGCCACCATCAAGGACGGCATCGCCCACTGCGAGGCGGTTCGCGACTATGTCTCACGTGATCTCCTGCAAGGGATCCTGGACGACACCGAAGAGCACATCGACTTCCTCGAGACCCAGCTCGATCTGGTCGGCAAGGTCGGCCTGCAGAACTACCTTCAGTCACAGATGGGCGAGGTCCAGTAGGACAGTTCACCACCTCAATCCGGCGGGGCCCACAGGGGCCCCGCTTTTTTTTGGCCATCCCGGCCCTCATAGTTATTGCAAATGCGAGGAATTCGTATTTATAATCGTGTCTCCTACCAACAGCCAGCCAGACTGCCGCCCACCGCCATGATCGTTTGCGTATGTCGCCGAGTGTCTGACCGTGAGATCGCGCGCCACGTGCGGGCCGGGATGACTTTCGACGAAGTGCAATTCGAACTCGGCGTCGCCACCCAGTGCGGCCAATGCGAGAGCTGCGCACGCGACGTAGTCGCACAGTGCAGCGCCTCCCACCCGATCGCCGCGCTCAACCGCGAATCGGAAACGAGTTCGATCCAGCTTGCCAGCGCCATCACGGAAAGCAGGATATGGAACTCTTCTCGGCCCTCGGCATCAGCCTGATCATCGTCAGCGGCTCCGCCTGGTGGATTTTTCATAGGTAACAGCCAGCGGTTTGCCGCACCCGGCGCCTTGGACGGTGTCCGGCACATGAATGTTCGATCGTGTCTGACCGCTTCTCCCCGTCGCCTCCTTCCGTTCTGGGCCTTTCACGCAATGCGCTCATCGCAGGCAGCGTCGTTCTGTTCCATGTTGCGGCGCTCTGGGCGTTGCAGAGCGGCCTGCTGCGGCGGGCCGCCGAGGTGGTCATACCGGTGGAGATCCTGAGCGAATTCATCGAGCCGCCCAAGCCGAAGGAAGTGCCTCCTCCTCCGCCGCCACCACCACCAAAGCCTCGGATCACAAAGGCGCCGCCCCCGCCGCGGCCCCAAGCGATTCGCGAGCCCAAACCCACGCCCGCGCCGAATGCCCCCGTCGGGACGGTCCAGCCTCCCCCGCCACCGGCCCCAATTGCGCCGCCTGCGCCGCCTGCGCCGCCTGCACCGCCCCCCGCTCCGCCGGCACCTCCCGCTGTGCAACTGCCTTCCGCGGATGCGGAGTACGCGCAAAGCTGCAAGCCCAACTACCCCGCCATGAGCAGGCGCCTCGGCGAGCAGGGCAAGGTCATTGTCAAGGTCGTCGTGGGCGCGGATGGTTTGCCCAAGCAGGTCGATATTCGCAAGTCCAGCGGTTTCGACCGCCTGGATGAGGCTGCAAGAGAGGCCATGCTGAGGTGCCGCTTCTCACCCGGCAAGGTCGGCGGCGTCGCGCAAACGATGTCCTACGACGCTCCTGTCAACTTCGTACTGAACTAAATCTTCCCTTGGAGTGTTTATGGATTCCCACTTTGGCCTGATGAACGTCTGGAACCAGGGCGACTTCGTCACCCGGGCCGTAGCCCTGCTTCTGATCGGCATGTCGCTCGCGTCATGGATCGTGATCCTGATCAAGGCGCTGGACATCATCCGATACAAGCGCCTCGCCAGGCATTCGCAGGACTTCTGGCACAGCGAAGACTTTGCCACCGCGCTGAACAAGCTCGGCAAGGATGACAGCAACCCCTTCCGCGCGCTGGCGCTGGAAGGTCGCGAGGCCGCGGCGCACCATCGCAATACCAAGGCGCATCTGCACGACGCGCTCGACGTCAGCGACTGGATCACCCGCGCGCTGCGCAACGGCATCGACGAATTCACCGCACGCCTGCAGACGGGCCTTGCCATCTTGGCCTCCGTCGGCTCGACGGCGCCGTTCATCGGGTTGTTCGGCACGGTGTGGGGCATCTATCACGCCCTGATGAGCATCGGCTCGGCCGGTCAAGCCACCATCGACAAGGTGGCCGGGCCGATCGGCGAAGCACTGATCATGACAGCGCTGGGCTTGGCGGTCGCCATTCCCGCCGTGCTGGGCTACAACGCATTGGTCCGCGGCAACAAGTTCGTGCTGACCAAGCTCAACAGCTTCGCGCATGACCTGCATGCGTACTTTGTCACCGGCGCGCGGGTGCAAAGCGGCGTCGAGGCCACCGTGGTCCCGCTCAAGAAAAGTTGAGGAATACCATGGCTTTTGGTACCCAGGACGAACCCGACGAGGTAATGAACGAGATCAACATGACGCCGCTGGTCGACGTCATGCTGGTGCTCCTGATCATCTTCATCATCACTGTCCCCGTGATGAAGCATGCCGTGAACATCGATCTTCCCCGCGCCAGCAGCGAGCCGGAGCAGACCAAACCACAGAACATCCTGTTCACGGTGACGGCCGACGGCAGCTACTACTGGAACGAGCAGAAGATCGACGACAGCGAATTGAAGACGCGCCTGGCTGCCGAGGCCACCAAGGACCCGCAGCCCGAGCTGCACATCCGCGGCGACAAGGCGGTGCGCTACGAGCGCGTGGCGCAAGCCATGTCCGCGGCACGCGAAGCCGGCGTGCGCAAGATCGGCTTCATCACCGAACCCGAAGCCAAATAGCGGCAGCGTGCGAGCGGGAAAAACTTATCGCGCCGATTGACTTTTTGTTGAGAATCATTATCATTCACTCATCGTTTCGATGAAGGGAATACCGATGCAAGCCGTGCCCAACGCGTTCAATGTCCTGAGCCATCCCTCGCTCGATTATTCGGGCGGTGGCCGCGCAAGCAGCGAGCCTCCCCGGCCGGCCCCCCTCTTCGAGAGCGCGGAGCTTCTCAAGGGCGGCAAGAGCGTGGGCATCATGCACAACGGCTCGCTGTATCGGCTCCAAGCCACCAAACTCGGCAAGCTGATCCTGACGAAGTAGGTCATCAGCTCGCCCCTCGCGCAAGTTTCATCGTGGGGCGACTCGAGGAGATCTGATCTCCGAAGGGTCGTTTTTTGCTAGCCAACGGCTTCTTGCCGACTAGCCAAGCTTTTTTTCCACCTTGAACCCCTCCAAGAAAACGCCGACGCGAGGTCGGCGTTTTGCTTGGAGGCCTTGCCGTCAGAGACCGAGCGCGGCAATGCCCGCCCTGGCGATCTGTGCGTCTTCGTTGGACTTGACGCCGCTCACACCGACCGCCCCGATCACCTGGCCATCCTTGACGATCGGCACCCCGCCCTCGAGCAGGCCGTCCATGCCGGGCGCCGACAGGAAGGAAGTACGGCCGCCATTGACCATGTCTTCATACACCTTGCTCTCACGCCGCCCCATGGCTGCCGTATGGGCCTTGGCGGGCGCGATATGCGACGAGATGGCGGCGGCGCCGTCCAGTCGCTGCAGCCACAGCAGGTTGCCGGCATCGTCTGCAATGGCGATGGTCACGGCCCAGTTGTTCTTGAGCGCTTCGGCCTCGGCCGCGGCGGCGATCGCCTTGACGTCGGCGAGTTCGAGAAAAGACTTGGTCTTCATGGGTCTTGCGAATAGTGAGCAAACAGCAAGCATAGCGCCCGAACCTGCCTGATCGCCGACGAAATGCAGGATGCGCTTTAGCGCCATGCCGAGGCGGGTCTTTTCTCAGATGGATCCTTGCAGCCCCCTAGAATGGCCCCAACTGCAGCTTCGCAGCCAACATCAGGAGTTTCAGCAATGAACGACCGCGTCAACACCCTTGCCACTTCCGTCGGCTACGGCCAGGCGCTGCCGCAAGCAGAGCGGCAGCGCGTCCTGCGCAACACCTACTGGCTGCTCGCCCTGAGCCTGCTGCCTACCGTGCTGGGTGCTTGGCTAGGCGTCGCCACCGGCATCACCCGCTCCCTCAGCGGCGGCATTGGCCTGATGGTATTCCTGGGCGGTGCCTTCGCCTTCATGTTCGCCATCGAGAAGACCAAGAACTCAGCCGCCGGCGTTCCCGTGCTGCTGGGCTTTACCTTCTTCATGGGGCTGATGCTTTCGCGCCTCATCGCAATGGTGCTGGGCTTCAAGAACGGCTCCGAGCTGATCATGACTGCCTTCGGCGGCACCGCCGGCGTGTTCTTCGTAATGGCTTCACTGGCCACGGTGATCAAGCGCGACCTGTCGGGTATGGGCAAGTGGCTGTTCGTCGGTGCCTTGGTGCTGATGATCGGCGCAATCATCAACGTGTTCGTCGGCTCCAGCGCGGGCATGCTCGCAATCTCGGTCGCGGCGATCGGCATCTTCTCGGCTTTCATGCTCTATGACCTCAAGCAGATCATGGACGGAGGCGAGACCAACTACATCAGCGCCACACTGGCGCTCTACCTGGACATGTTCAACGTGTTCCAGAGCCTGCTCGCCCTGCTGGGCATCTTTGGCGGCGAGCGGGACTGATCGCCGACTCCTCCGCTGAAAAAGGGCCTTCGGGCCCTTTTTTCATGGCCGATCGAACACCGCGATCGACTCGACGTGTGCCGTGTGCGGGAACATGTTGACCACGCCCGCCAAAGTGCAGCGATAGCCCGCCTGATGGACCAGCAGGCCCGCATCGCGCGCCAGCGTCGACGGATTGCAGCTGACGTAGACGATCCGCTTGGGCGGTGTCCAGCCCTCCCTTGTCGGATCGGCCTCCTGGTGCAGATCGGCCAGCGCCTTGGCCAGCGCGAAGGCGCCCTCGCGCGGCGGATCCACCAGCCATTTGTCTGCTGCGCCGTCCGCCATCAGCATCGCGGGCGTGATCTCGAACAGGTTGCGCGCGACGAAGCGGGTCGGGGCCAGCGCCCCCCGGCCGGCCGCCGGGGCCTGGTTGCGCGCCAGGTTCTCCGTCGCCCTGGCCACCAGCGTGGCGCTGCCTTCGATGCCCAGTACTTCCCGCGCGCGGGTCGCGAGCGGGAGCGTGAAATTGCCCAGTCCGCAGAACCAGTCGATGACGCGCTCCTCCGCCTGCACATCCAGCAGGCGCAATGCACGGCTGACGAGCGCGCGATTGATATATGCGTTGACCTGCGTGAAATCGGTCGGCTTGAAGGGCATCGTGACGCCGAACTCCGGCAACCGGTAGGCGAGCACCGGCCCGTCGGATTCAAGCAGCCGAACCGTCTCTGGCCCTTTCGCCTGCAGCCACCACTGCACCCCCTCGTGCGCGGCGGCAAAGACCTTGAGCCGTGCGATATCCCCGACCGACAGGGGCTCCAGGTGGCGCAGTACCAGCGCGATCACCCCGAGCCCGGCGCCGTCAGGCGCATCGCCGCAGGCCAGCTCGATCTGCGGGCAGGTATCGCGTGCATCCATCGATCCGATGAGCTCGCGCAGCGGCATCAGCATGGCACTGACGCGCGCCGGCAGCACGGGACACACCTGCATGTCGGCGAGATAGCGGCTCTTGCGTTCGTGGAAGCCGATCAGTACTGTCCCCTTCTTGACGACATGACGCACCGACAGGCGGGCGCGATAACGGTAGTGCCAGGCTGGACCCTCGAGCGGCCGCAGCATGTTCTCAGGCCGCACCTTGCCCAGATGCCACAGGTTGTCTTCGAGCGCACGCTGCTTCACCGCCACCTGTGCCGCGGCGTCGAGGTGCTGCATCTTGCAGCCGCCACAAGCACCTGCATGCAGCCCGAAATGCGGACATCCGGGACGCACGCGCTGCGAGGATTCACGGCGAATCGCAGTCACCGTGCCCTGCTCCCAGTTGTTCTTCCTGCGCTGCACCTTGAGCTGCACTTCCTCGAAAGGCAGGGCGCCCTCGATGAACACCACCATGCCGCTGGCCTTGTGCGCCACGCCCTGTGCGTCGAGGTCGAGCGACTCGACATGCAGCCATTCATCGTGAAGCTGCGCCTCGTTCTTTTCTATCGAATCCGTCATGCATGGATTGTCTCAGGGCGGCATGCCCCCGCCCGAGGAGCGCCTATAGGAGCGCGTCACGCTGCACGCCCGCTCGTGCAAGCTGGCGGCGCATCTTGGCAAGGGCTTCGTTCTGGATCTGCCGCACGCGCTCGCGCGTGAGACCCAGGCGCACGCTCAATACTTCGAGCGTCTCCGGATCGCGGTCGTGCAGGCCGTAGCGTCCTTCCAATACCTCGCGCTCGCGCTCGCTCAACGCCAGGATCCACTGATCGAGCAGCTTCTCGACTTCATGGGTCTGGGTAATGCCCGTCGGATCACTGTGCTCGTCCTCCGAAGCGACCGTGTCTGCCAGGCTGAAGCTGTCCTCACTGCGTTCGCTGCCGGCATCGAGCGAACGCGGCGCCTCGGCCAGCGCCATCAGATCGGCCACCGCCTGCACCTCGAGGCCCAACAGCGCCGCGACGTCTTCCACCCGCACGCCGTCGGGGCGGCGGGCGATGAAGTCGGCATCGCCTTCCAGCGTGCGCCGGGCGCGCATCACCTGCTGCAGTTCGCGCACCACATGCACCGGCAGGCGAATCGCGCGCGCCTGCATCATGGCTGCGCGCTCGATCGACTGGCGGATCCACCAGGTGGCGTAGGTCGAGAAGCGAAAGCCGCGTTCGGGCTCGAACTTGTTGATCGCATGCATCAGGCCGAGGTTGCCCTCTTCGATCAGGTCCGCCAGCGGTACACCGCGGCCGAGATAGCCCTTGGCGATATTCACCACGAGCCGCAGGTTGTGCTCGATCATCGACTGCCGAGCCGAGAAGTCCCCGCTGCGCGCGGCGCAGGCCGTGCGATATTCTTCGTCGGGAGTGAACAACTCGGTGCGCCGGATCTCACGCAGGTAGAGCGTCAACGAATCGCCGCCCTCGCCGCCGATATCGAGCGACACGCCGTCACGCGAAATCTCTCGTGCAGCCTCGCTGTCAGGGCGCTCGGCCACCTCATCCGCAGGAACGGCCGGTCCGAAGGCGCTGAAGGGTGCGGCACCACCGTTGCCCGCCGCGCGCCGCACGATCTGAACGCGACGCAGGCGAGAGGTGGCCATGCATGCTCCTACCGAGCGGGCAGATAGCGCGCCGGATCGACAGGCTTGCCCTGCCGGCGGATCTCGAAGTGCAGCTTTACGCGGTCCGCGTCACTGTTGCCCATCTCGGCAATCTTCTGGCCCTTCTGCACCGACTGGTCCTCCTTCACCAGCAGCGTCCGGTTGTGGGCGTACGCGGTGAGATAGGTGTTGTTGTGCTTGAGGATGATCAGGTTGCCGTAGCCGCGCAGCCCCGCCCCGGCGTAGACGACGCGCCCATCGGCCGCGGCGAGCACCGAGTCGCCGGCCCTGCCGCCGATGTCGAGCCCTTTGTTCTTCGCCTCGTCGAAGCCCGCGATCAACGAACCCTGCGCAGGCCAGATCCAGCCCACGTCTTCGTCCCCCGAGCCCGTCGCGGCCGGTGTCGCAGGCGAGGCGGTCACGATGGACGGCGTCGGCTTGGCGGCCGCGCTCGCAGCAGCAGCGGGAGCTGGCGCGGCAGCAGCTGTTGGTCCCGGAGCGGCCGAGGGCGCGGTGGTCCGGACTGCATCAGAGGCAAGGGGTGTAGGCGTCGCTGCCGGTGTCGTGGCCGCGCCCGCAGGCGGAATCACGCGCAGCACTTGACCCACTTCGATCAGGTCGGGATTCTCGAGATTGTTCCAGCGCGCGATGTCACGCCAGTTTTGACCCGTCTCCGTGCCGATGCGGCGAATGGTGTCGCCGGGACGCACCGCGTAGTAGCCAGGCTTGCCGTAGTTCTCGATGCCCGGCAGCGGCTTGCCCGATGCATCGGTGGTGATGGGAGGTGCGCCTGGCGCGGTCGACGCAGCAGCAACTGGCGCACCGATCATCGTGCCGCGGTCTTCGACCGGAACGGGCCCGCGCTTCGCGGCACACCCCGCAATCAAGAGTGCGACCAGCAGCGTCACGCCAGCAAGCCAGCCCCGATTGCCAATACCCTGCATGTGTTCTTCCTTCAAGCAATTCCCGATTTTAGGGGGACAAAGTGAACCGCCTCAAGAACGCGGCGCTCCAGTCCGCGTGCTGTCTTGTCGATGACGACGAGGGCCTGTCCACCCGTCGACGACTGTGTCGGCGCGACGATGCGGCCACCGACGGCGAGTTGCGCAAGCCATGTCTCCGGCACCGCATCACCGCCGGCAGCGGCAATGATGCCGGCATAGGGCGCGCCCTTCGCATAACCCACCATGCCGTCGCCAAGGAGGAGGTGAACCGTGGCCAAGCGGAACGGGCGCAGATTGGCGCGAGCCCGCTCATGCAGGCCGCGCAGGCGCTCGATGCTGTAGACCTCCGTCGCGACATGGCTCAGCACGGCGGCCTGGTAGCCGCAGCCGGTACCGATCTCGAGCACGCGCCCCAGTCGCTCGCCGGGCTTGTTCGCCAAGGCGGGCGCACCGAGCAGCAACTCGATCATGCGCGCCACCACGCTGGGCTTCGAGATGGTCTGGCCCAGTCCGATCGGCAGACTCGTGTCTTCATACGCCTGGTTGACCAAGGCGCTGTCGACGAATCGATGACGCTCGACCGTGTTCATGGCACGCAGCACGCGCGCGTCGGCGACGCCCTGCGCAGCGAGCCGCTGGACCATGCGGGCGCGCACCGCCTCCGATGCCATGGATGGCGTGTGATGAACGAGCGGCTTCACAGGAACGGCCGAGGGCCGGCCGCGCGTCGCCGCCGATGCGGTGGGCGTGAGCCGCACGGGGAACCCTGGCCGTTGACTTGCCATGATCAGGAAGGCCCGCCCAGCCGTGCCACCGTCTGGCGCCACTGTTCCAGATTGGCGTGGTCGGTCAGATCGATCTGCAGCGGCGTCAGGGCGATGTGGCCGGCGGCCGTCGCATGGAAGTCGGTGCCTTCACCGCTGTCCTTCGCGCCGCCCGCGCCGGCGATCCAGTACATGGTCTCGCCGCGCGGACTGTCCTGGGTGATGACCTTCTCCGCGGCGTGACGGCGCCCCAACCTGCAGACCCTGATGGGCTTGAGCTCCTCGAAGGGCAGGTTCGGCACGTTGACGTTGAGCAGGAATGCAGGACCCCCGAGCATGCGATCGCGCTCGATCTGTTCGACCAGCCTTCGCGCCGCGCGCGCCGCCGCGTCGACATGTGCCCAGCCCTTCTCGATTTGCGAGAAGGCAATCGCCGGAATGCCGAAAAGGTACGCCTCCATGGCGGCTCCGACGGTGCCCGAATAGATGGTGTCGTCGCCCATGTTGGCGCCGTTGTTGATGCCGGACACCACGAGATCGGGCCGATAGTCGAGCAGGCCCTTGAGCGCGATATGCACGCAATCCGCCGGCGTGCCGGTCACATAGCGAAAACCGTTGTGCGCCTTGTGCACGTAGAGCGGTGCCGCGAGCGTGAGCGCATTCGACTTGGCGCTGTTGTTGTGCTCTGGCGCAACCACCTCGACTTCCGCTACATCCTTGAGCGCATCGTGCAATGCCACGATACCGGGAGCCTGGAAGCCATCGTCGTTCGAAATCAGTATCTTCATGGCTTTGGTAGTGCGCGCGATTGTAGGCGGCGGACGCGTCACGACAGGGACAATGCCCACCCGCAGTCCGTCCTATCATGAACCCGATCCGTTGCCCCCAGATTCACCCAAGGAGACCCGAGCATGCACGCATGGCTCTGTGAGAACCCGACCGGCGTCGATGCGCTGACCTGGAAAGAACTGCCAACGCCGGCGCCTGGCCCGGGCCAGGTGCTGATCGAGATCAAGGCAGCCAGCCTGAACTTTCCCGATCTGCTGATCGTGCAGAACAAATACCAGATAAAGCCGCCGCTGCCCTTCGTACCGGGATCGGAGTACGCCGGTGTGGTCTCGGCCGTCGGCGAAGGAGTCACCCAATTGCGCGTGGGCCAAAGTGTTGCTTGTCTGTCGGGCACGGGCGGCTTCGGTACCCACACACTGGCTCCCGCGGCCCTCTGCATGCCCCTGCCCGAGGGCTTCGGCCATGTCGATGCGGCCGCCTTCATCATGATCTATGCCACTTCCTGGCACGCGCTGATGGACCGGGCGCAGCTCAAGCCCGGCGAGACCGTGCTGGTGCTCGGCGCAGCCGGCGGCGTCGGCACTGCCGCCATTCAGATCGCCAAAGCCGCTGGCGCCAAGGTGATTGCCGCGGCGTCGACGGACGAGAAATGCGAACTGTGCAAATCCATCGGCGCGGACCTCGCGATCAACTACACCACGCACGCGCTTCCCAACGGGTTCCGCGATGCAATCAAGGCGGCGACTGACGGCAAAGGTCCCGACGTGATTTACGATCCCGTCGGCGGGGAATTCGCAGAACCCGCGTTTCGTTCGATCGGCTGGCGGGGACGCTATCTGGTGGTGGGTTTCGCCTCCGGACCGATTCCTTCGCTGCCGCTCAATTTGATGCTGCTCAAAGGCGCATCGCTGGTTGGTGTGTTCTGGGGCGATTTCGCCAAGCGCGAGCCCAAGGCCAATGCGCAGATGATGGCTGAATTGGTGAAATGGTATGGCCAGGGCAAGATCAAGCCGGTGATTGACAGCACCATGCCAATGGCCGAACTCAAGACGGCCTATGCCCACATGGGCTCGCGTGGCGTCAAGGGTAAGCTCGTCATGGTCAACTGAGCGCCGACGCCACCATAAAAAAGCCCGCATCGCGGGCTTTTTTTATGGAGAGAAGACGCCTCAGTGGATCTCGAACTCGGACAGCGATTTGCCGGCGGCCAGTGCCTCGGTGATCCAGCGCGGCTTGCGGCCGCGTCCGCCTGACCAGGTTTCTCCCGTCGGGCTGCGGTACTTCGCAGCGGACTTCGGCGCGGCCGCCGGAGGTCCCCGCCTGGTGCTGCGCGCCCCGAGTTTCAAATCGGCCGCCGTCAGGCCGTATTCGGCGATCTTCTTCCGCAACTCCTCGATCACGCTCGAGCGCTCCTGATTGCGCAGCTCCTCGGCTTGCTTGCGCAATTGCGCAATCTGCTCGTCGTGCTTCTTGATCTGGGAATTGATGTCGGCAAGTGTTGAGGCCATTGGTGCAAAGTTCCTCCGAATTAGGAAGTCGGAATTCTAATTCAAGTCCGAATTGCTGCAAGCACCGCGTGTGCCAAAAAAAACGCCGGTCGAATGACCGGCGCTTTGCATCAATGGGTTGGGGTGGCTGATGGGACTCGAACCCACGACGACCAGAATCACAATCTGGGACTCTACCAACTGAGCTACAGCCACCGCAGAGCCGGCAATTGTAGCCGGAAAAAAGCTAGCGTCCGATGGCAATGCCCGCATCGACCGGTTTCGGCACCAGGATCTCAGCCTTGAACCGGCTCTTGAGCAGCTCGTAGTAAGCGGCAGCCTCCGCGGCGGACGTGGCCAGCGCGACCTGCTGGGTTTCCTGCTGCGCCATCTCGGCGGCGGGCGGCGTGCGCGGCACGGTCTTGTTGACGCGAACGACGGCATATCCTTGCGCGCCGAGGTCCACTCCCACTAGCGCGGGCAGCTTGGCCGGATCGGCGCGCAGTGCTGCCTCGATGACCGGCATCGGCTGCGACTGCGCGTCCAGCCGCGAAACCGTCAGCGCCGCGCCGAAGGTCGCACCGGCCGCGTTGGACTGCCAGGCTGCGAGCTTGGCTTCGCCTTCGGTTTTGGCCAGCGCCCCCGCGCGTTCGGCGACGAGTTGCGCCCGAACCTTGTCCTTGACCTCTTCGAAAGGCTGCGCCCGCGCCGGGGCGTATTGCGTCACTCTCCCGGACGCGAGCTGGTTCGGACCGATCTCGATCGCCTCCGTGTTGTGCTTGCGCTCCAACGAATCGGCCGCAAACAGGGCATTCAGGAAATTGCGGCTGGCCAGGGCCCCCGTCGCACCGGGCGCTGGCGTGCGTGCCACCTTGTCGGCTGTGCGGATCGCCAGCTTCAGCTTCTCGGCGGCCGGCTTCAGGCTGTCGGGCTGTTGGTAGACGGCATCGGTGAAGGTCTCGGCCGCCTTGGCGAACTCCTGCGTGGCTTGCTGGCTGCGAACCTCATCCTCGATCTTCGCGCGCACCTGCTCGAACGGCGGCACCACTCCCGGCTTGATGTCGTTGAGCTGGATGATGTGGTAGCCGAACTCGGTCTCGACCAAATCGCTGATCTCGCCCTTCTTGAGCGCGAACATCGCTTCCTCGAACGGCTTCACCATCGCCCCGCGCGCCACGAAGTCGAGATCGCCGCCCTTTTCTGCCGAGCCAGGGTCTTGCGAATTTTTGCGCGCGATCTCGGCGAAGCTGGCGGGCGCCTTCTTGACCTCGGCGAGCAATCCCTGCGCCTTCTCGCGCGCCTTTTCGCGCTCCGCGGCCGGGGCGCCCGAGGGCACGCTGATCAGGATGTGGCTGGCACGGCGCTCCTCCTTCGTGCCGAGGCGTTCGCGATTCTGTTCGTAGTAGGTGCGTACGTCGGCCTCGTTGACGGCGATGTTCTTCTTGGCAGCCTCGAGGTCCAGCACGAGGTATTCGACACTCGCCTGCTCCGGCACCTGGAACTGAGCGACATGCTGTTTGTAATAGGCCTCCAGGTCCGCATCGCTGACAGTGACCTTGGCCGCGAACTCACCGGGAGCGAAGCGCGCCACCTGGATCTCGCGCCGGTCATAGAAGGCGTCGAGCATGACGGCGGTCTGCGCCGGTGTCGCGAGGGCCGTATCGGTAATGCCCTTCAGCACCTGCTGGCGCACCATCTGCGCAGCGAGTGCGGCCTGATGCTGCTCGGGTGTCATGCCCGTGGCGCGCAAGAACAGATCGCGGTCGAACTGACGCTTGCCATCCTTGACGACGACGAAGCTCGCCAGGCCCGGATCGTTCTGGAAGATCTCCAGTTGGCGCTGCTCGGTCACCACGAAGTGATCCTGGGCCGCGGCGGCGGCCAGCACGCGGTCCCGCACCATCCGCTCGAGCGTCCCGTAGCGCTGCGCATCCGTATCGAATATCGCGGGATCCACATCCGACCTTTGCTGGCGAATGCGATCGACATCAATGCGATGCTGCGCATCCCACTCCGGACGACGAATGCTCTCGCCCGCCACGCTGGCGACCTTCTCGCCCTTGTCGCCGGAACCGCTGTAGCGGTCCAGCACGCCGACCACCACGAATGACGGCACGATCAACAGGAACAGGACAACCATCAGGATTTTGTTGTGCTGTCGGATGAAATCGAACATGGATGGGGGTCTCTCCAGCGAAAAACAAAAAAGGCGAACTGACTGTTCGCCTTTGCATCGGTTGGTGGGTGCTGAGGGGCTCGAACCCCCGACCTACGCCTTGTAAGGGCGCCGCTCTACCAGCTGAGCTAAGCACCCCACCGGGATCCGACTCTCAGTTCAGCGCATCTTTCAGCGCCTTGCCGGGCCGGAACTTCGGGATCTTGGCGGCCTTGATTTTAATCGCGTCGCCGGTCCGCGGATTGCGGCCCGTGCGTGCAGCGCGTTTACCCACAGCAAAAGTGCCGAAACCGACGAGCGAGACCGAGCCGCCCTTCTTGAGCGTGGTACGAATGGCGCCGATCGTCGATTCCAGTGCGCGCGTTGCAGCGGCTTTCGAGATGTCGGCGTTTTTTGCGATGTGCTCAATCAGTTCGGTTTTGTTCACAAGGACCCCTTGCAGAATAAATAGTTGATCGGGTAGCGTCAGAAGCGGTGCCGGCCCCGTGACGAAGCCACGGGGTTCGTTTAAGAAGAAGGATGGCAGTTCTGATGCGCCGGCAGCGCACTGCCGACAAGGATTACAACCACTGGTCCACGGGGTGTCAATACGACACGACGCCGTGCAATCCAGCGAGGCCCGCGATTCTAGTGATGTTTTGCGCGGTCCCTTTTTCCCATGCGGCTGCGTTCAGAGCGCTTGCGCAATCGCGCGCCCCAGGTCGATGGTGCCCGCGCTGCCGCCGATGTCCGGCGTGCGCGGCGCCCCGCTCTCCGGCGCCAGCACCTTTTCGATCGCGGCCAGGATCGCGTCGTGCGCGTTCCTGTGGCCCAGGAACTCGAGCATCATGGCGCCGCACCAGATCTGGCCGATCGGATTGGCGATGCCCTTGCCCGCAATATCCGGCGCCGAGCCGTGCACCGGCTCGAACAGCGACGGCGTGCTTCGCTCAGGGTTGAGGTTGGCGCTCGGCGCGATGCCGATCGTGCCGGTGCAAGCGGGGCCGAGGTCGGACAGTATGTCGCCGAACAGGTTGCTGGCCACCACCACGTCGAAGAAGTCGGGGCGTTGCACGAAATGCGCCGTCAGGATATCGATGTGGAACTTGTCGAGCTTGATGTCCGGATAGTTCTTCGCCATCTCCGCCACGCGCTCGTCCCAGTACGGCATGGTGATCGAGATGCCATTGGATTTGGTCGCGCTGGTCAGGTGCTTGCCGGGACGCGACCGCGCCAGCTCGAAGGCAAACTTGAGAACCCGGTCCACGCCCGTGCGCGACATCACCGTCTCCTGGATCACGATCTCGCGCGCCGTTCCCTCGTACATGCGCCCGCCGATGCTCGAGTACTCGCCCTCGGTGTTCTCGCGCACGATGTACATGTCGATCTCGCCGGGCTGCCGCGCCGAGCCGTCGCGCCGCACCACGGGCGCGACGATGCCGGGCATCAGGCGCGCAGGCCGCAGGTTGATGTACTGGTCGAACTCGCGGCGGAACAGCAGCAGAGACCCCCAGAGCGAAACATGGTCCGGAATCTTCTCGGGCCAGCCGACCGCGCCGAAATAGATCGCGTCGTGACTGCCGATCTGGTCCTTCCAGTCGTCCGGCAGCATCTTGCCGTGCTTCTCGCAGTAGTCCCAGCTCGAGAAATCGAAGTGGTCGAAATGCAGATCGATCCCGAACTTGCGGGCCGCCGCATCGAGCACGCGCAGCCCCTCGGGCATGGTTTCCTTGCCGATGCCGTCCCCGGCGATCACGGCGATACGCTTCCTGCCGCTCATGATGTCTTCCTCTATATATCAAACAAAAAACTGAAGCGCTTCCTCGGCCAGCGCCTCGGATGCCTCTTCGGGAATGTAGTGGCCGCAAGCCAGCGCAGCACCGGATACTCGCTCGGCGCGCTCGCGCCAAAGGCTCGGCACATCGAAGCAGCGCCCCACCGCGCCATGCTCGCCCCACAGCACGCGCAGCGGCTGCACAAGCTTCAGCCCGGCGGCGACATCGGCGCGGTCATGCTCGAGATCGATCGTGGCCGAAGCACGGTAGTCCTCGCAGATGCCGCGCGCCGTACCGGCGATTGCGGCGCAGCGCTCGTACTCGGCCAGCGCCTCGGGAGCGAAGGGCGCCAGGCCGGCATGTCGGCTGCCCATCACGCTACGCACGTAGCGCGCCGGGTCGGACTCGATCAGAGCCTCGGGCAGCGGCGACGGCTGGATCAGGAAGAACCAGTGCCAGTACGCACGAGCGAAGGCGTCGGACGTCTGTTCGTACATGGCGAGCGTGGGCGCGACATCCAGCAGCATCAGTCGCTCGACGGCCTGAGGATGATCCACGGCGAGCCGGTGCGCAACGCGCGCGCCGCGATCGTGCGCCAGAACCTGGAAGTGGTCGAAGCCGTGATGGCGCATCACGGCCATCGCATCCCTTGCCATCTCGCGCTTGCTGTAGGCGAGGTGCGCGGCATCGGCCGCCGGCCGATCCGAGTCGCCATAGCCGCGCAGATCCATCATGACGAGTGTGAAGCGCGTGGCCAGCGCAGGCGCCACGCGATGCCAGATGGCGTGTGTCTGCGGATGGCCGTGCAGCAGCAGCAAGGGCGCGCCCTTCCCGCCCATGCGCCCGTGCAGGCGGACCCCGTCGCGAAACACGTGGAAGGAGGAAAAGCCGTTCTGCATCCCCGACATTGTGCGTTGCGCTTCTGACGCTCATCAAGAAACAATGAGCAAATTGACTCTTTCCACCAAGGAACGAATGGAACGCAGTGACCTCGAGTTGGTTCTTTCCGTTCGCCATGCGGGCAGCCTGGCTGGCGCGGCCGCGGCATTGAGCGTGGTGCCCTCGGTCGTTACCAAGCGGCTTGCACAACTTGAAAAAGAGCTGGGGCATCGTCTTTTCGAACGCACCACTCGCCGACTGAGCCTCACCGCCGAGGGTGAGGCCGTCTGCGCGCACGCCCAGCGCCTGCTCGAAGGCTTCGCGGCGCTCGAGTCCGAGTTGCGCGAGCGGCAGAAAGAGCCGAGCGGCGCGCTGCGGATCGCCGCCACCTTCGGGTTCGGACGACGCTGGCTAGGCCCCGCGCTTGCCCAGTTCGGGCAGCAATACCCCGCCTTGCAGATCGAACTTCACCTGACAGAACGGCTCCCGGATCTTGGTGCCGATGGCTACGACGGCGCGGTATGGCTCTGGTCCGCGCCGGCCCGGCACGCGGGAGACTGGGTCGCACGCCGGCTGGCGCGGAACCAGCGCGTGCTGGCCGCGTCGCCGGCCTACCTGCGACGACGCGGAACCCCTGAGGATGCGCAGGCCCTGGCCGGGCACGATTGTCTGGTCGTGCACGAAAACGAGGCTGCGCCGGCCCGCCCCTCCGATGTGTGGGCCTTGAGCGACGCGAAGAATCGCACCTCCACGCGCGTTCAGGTCCGCGGCCCCCTGTCCAGCAATTCCGGCGAGCTGGTGCGCGACTGGTGCCTCGCCGGCCACGGCATCGTGCTGCGCAGCCTCTGGGACATCGCGCCGCAGTTGAGCTCGGGCGAACTCGTTCGCGTGCTGCCGGAGTTGTCGATGCCGGATGCCGACATCCAGTGGATCGCCCCCTGGCGCGCCAGGACGCCGCGCCGCGTCCGTCTGCTGGTCGACTTCCTGGCCGAACAGTTTCGCCCGGAGCCATGGAAGCCGGCGGCGCTTCCGCTGGGTGCCAGGCATCACAAGGTGTAACGAACTTCCGACGCCTTTCCGGGTTGCGGCTCGCGTTTGTGTGCTTCTGGCCACGCCTGGGAGCCGCTTATCGGCCGAAACCGACCATTTGTCGCGCTTTCTGACGGCTCAATGTGATAACTTCACATTCTTAACATATCGTCACATTTCTCAGGCTCGGTGGGCACCGGTACCCTGAACAGCTCGCTTCGAGCAAGGCAGTTGGAGAGTTGATGCGCAAACAGCACGGGTTCACATTGATTGAACTGGTCATCACGATAGCGGTCGTCGGGATCCTGGCCGCCATCGCCCTGCCCAGCTACCAGCAGTACATCATTCGTTCCAAGCGGTCGGCGGCACAGGCTCAGATGATGGACATCGCCAACCGGCAGCAGCAGTACCTGCTCGCCAACCGCGTCTATGCGGACAAGACCGCGCTGCAAGCCGGCGGCTACAGCCTCCCGGCCGAGGTGAGTGCTGGCTACGACTACAGCATCACCTTGGGCACCGGCGCCGTTCCGGGCTTCACTGTGACGTTCACGCCGAAGGGCAGCCAGGCCAGCGACGGGGCGCTCACGCTCAACAACGAGGGCCTCAAGGCGCCCGCCGGAAAATGGTAAAGCTTCACTCACAGCGCGGCGCGACCCTGCTGGAAGCGTTGGTCACGCTGGTCATCATCGCCTTCGGCCTGCTCGGGCTGGTAGGCCTGCAATCGCGCCTGCAAGTGTCAGAGATGGAGGCCTACCAGCGTTCGCAGGCGCTGATCCTGCTGAACGACATGGCCAACCGGATCGCCATCAACCGCCGAGCCGCCGGCAGCTACGTTACCGGCACGCCGGTGGGCACCGGCAACTGCCCCTCCGCCACCGGCAGCCGCCAGCAGGTCGACGCCGCCGAATGGTGCAACGCGCTCCAGGGCGCGGCGGAGACTTCCGGCACCAGCAAGCTGGGCACCGTGATCGGCGGCCGCGGCTGCGTGGAGGACCTGGGCAACAACGAGTACCTGATCACGGTCGCCTGGCAGGGCCTGGTGCCGATCTCCGCGCCGCCCGAGGGCGTCGCCTGCGGCAAGGACCTCTACAACGGCGACGCAGCATCGCGCTGCCAGAACGACCTGTGCCGCCGCACGGTGACGACGCTGGTGCGCATCGGATCGCTCACATGAAAGCGCCGTCCCGTGATCGCTTCCTGCGGCCGCATGCCGCCGCCGCGCAGCGGGGCCTGACGCTGATCGAGCTGATGGTGTCGATCGCCATCACGCTGATCATCGTGGCGGCTCTGATCACCCTGTACCTCAACGTGTCGCGCTCCAACCGCGAGATGGTCAAGGTCAACCGCCAGATCGAGAACGGGCGGCTTGCAGTGCATGTCCTGGAGAACGAGGTCGCGCACGCCGGCTTCTGGGAAAACTACATGCCCCAGTTCGACGACCTGACCCTGACCACCGTGCCCGCCGACGTGCCGGCCGGCGCAGCGCCCGATCCCTGCCTGGCCTATACGGCCGCCAACTGGACCGATGCCTACAAGCGCAGCCTGCTCGACATTCCCGTGCAGATCTACGAGGACGTCCCCGCCGGCTGCGCCGCAATCGTGACCCACAAGAAGGCCGATACCGATGTGCTTGTGGTGCGTCATGCCGAGACCTGCTTCCCGTCGGCGGCGCCATCCAACTGCGAAGCGGAAGTCGCCGGCAGGCTCTACTTCCAGTCGTCGCTGTGCGCGACGCAGACGCCCTCGACTTTCGAGCTGAACATCGCAGGCTTCAACGGCATCCTGCGCAAGGATTGCACCGCGGCCGCACCCAAGCGCAGGTTCATCTCCGACATCTACTATGTACGGGACTACGCCGAAGCCGAGGGCGACGGCATCCCGACACTGGTGCGCTCGCGCCTGGACGCCGCGGGCGGTACGCCCGCCTATACGGAGCCGGTGGCGCTGATCGAGGGCATCGAGGGCCTTCGCGTGGAACTGGGGCTGGATACGCTGGGCAAGACCGGCCTGGCCGTCAACTACACGCAGGCCATCAACTGGCTCGATGCCAGCAACAAGACGACACCGACCAATCGAGGAGACGGCAGTCCCGACGGCGCCTTCGTGCGCTGCACCACCGGCACGCCGTGCACGGCAGACCAGTTGATCAACACGGTCGCCGTGAAGCTCTACCTCCTGGCACGCAGCATCGAGCCCTCGCCAGGCCATGCCGACAACAAGACCTACAAGCTCGGCAGCGCCGCGACCCTTCCTGCGTACAACGACCCGTACAAGCGGCACGTGTTCTCCACCACCGTGCGCCTGACCAACGTCGCAGGCCGAAGGGAGACGCCGCCGTGAGAACCAACCGCCCGAGCCGGCAGCGCGGCGCCGCGCTGATCGTCGGCCTCATCATGCTGGTGCTGATCACGCTGACCGTGGTCGTCGCCTTCAACGTCAGCATCACCAACCTCAAGTCGGTGGGCAACATGCAGACGCGCAACGAGGCCGTCGCCGCAGCCAACCGCGCGATCGAGGAAGTAGCCGCCTCGTTGTTGCCGCCCAACGCGGACGGCAGCCCGTCGATGGTGGCGCCGACGGCGACCGTCAGCCTGGTCGACATCAACAACGACGGAAAGACGGACTACACCGTGCAGATCGCAGCACCGACCTGCGCACGGGTAACCAAGGCCTCGGGCGGAGGCGGCGGCACGACAACCGGCCCAGGCGGCATCACCGGGGGCGGTTCCTCCAGCGGCTCGGGCCTGACCACGCTGCCGGATCAATACAACGCTGTGTGGGACATCAGCACCACCGTGACCGACGCCGCCACCGGCGGCTCGACCGCGGTCCGTCAAGGCGTGCGCGTGCTGATGAGCCAGGCGCAGTTCGAAGCTTTCTGCCCCTGAGGGGTTCTTTCTGCGATCAGACGATGAACAGGTTCGACAAATGAAAAAGAACTTTCTCAACCCTTTGTGGACCGCTGCCCTGCTGGCGCTGCAGCTGGCGGCACCAGCGCGGGCGGAGGACATCGACCTGTTCACCGGCTACACGCCGGCCGTGACGGATCTTCCCAACGTGATCTTCGTGCTGGACAACACCGCCAACTGGAACCAGCCCTTCGACGCTGAGATGACGGCCCTGGCGAGCGCCTTCGCAAGCCTCAAGCCCAACAGGTTCCGTGTCGGCCTGATGATGTTCAGCGAAACAGGCAACGGCAATTCCAACGTCGACGGGGCCTATGTGCGCGCCGCTGTCCGCACGCTGGACGACGGTACCAAGCTCAAGTACGGCGAACTCTTTCGCCAGGGCAGTCCCGGCAGGCTCGACAAGCTCGACGACAAGTCCAATGGCGGCAAGGTCGGCAAGACCATGGTGGAGATCCACCGCTACCTCACCGGCGGCGAGCCGATGGCCGGCAACAACAAGCTGAAGACGGACTACACCGGAAACGTCACGGGCACCGCGGCGTCGAGGGCCATCTACGCATTGCCTGGCAACGCCCTGAGCGCATTCAACGGTACGGCCTACAACAGCCCGAACACGGCCCACTGCACCGGCACCTACGTCATCTACATCAGCAACGGCGCTCCGCAGGACAACACCAGCGACACCAAGACGGCAGCCGATGCGCTGCGGGCTGCCGGCGGCACGACGACCACCATCACCCTGAGCCCCAGCGGATCGCAGGACAACATGGCGGATGAATGGGCCAAGTTCCTGAACACCAGCCTCGGCGTGAAGGTCTACACCATCGAGGCCGCCGCGGCAGCCGGCGGCCAGGGGCCCGGCTGGACCGCGCTGCTCAAGAGCATGGCCGGCCAGAGCAAAGGCGAGTATTACGACCTGACCACAAAGCCCGACCTGGGCGCGGCACTGGGCGACGCGCTCAACGACATCTTCAGCAAGATCCAGTCCGTCAACAGCGTGTTCTCCTCGGTGAGCCTGCCCGTGAGCGTCAACACGCAAGGCACCTACCTGAACCAGGTGTTCGTCGGCATGTTCCGCCCCGACCAGGATGCCTTGCCGCGCTGGAACGGCAACCTCAAGCAGTACAAGCTGGGCCTGGACGGAAACAAGCAGCTGATCCTGCAGGACGCCGACGATGCCAACGCCATCAACACCGAAACCGGCTTCATTGCTCCCTGCGCACGCAGCTTCTGGACCCCCGCGCGCAGCGACACCGACAAGTACTGGAGTTTCCGTCCGGCCGGCGACTGCATCGGCAAGGAAGTCGCCGACAGTCCTGACGGCAACATCGTGGAAAAGGGTGCCCAGGGCTATCTGTTGCGACACATGACGGTGGCCGCTCGTAACGTCAAGACGTGCGCGCCTGGTGCCTGCACCGGCTTGATCGACTTCAGCACCGGCAATGTGACGCGCTCGGCCGTCGGCGTAGCGACCGACGCCGACCGCAACACCCTGGTCAACTGGGTCCGCGGCGAGGACAACAAGGGCGACGAGAGGCTGGACAGCAGCGGCAACCCCTTGAAGGATTCCAACGGCAATCCCCTGACCTACCCCGACATGCGCCCATCGGTGCATGGCGACGTGGTCCATTCGCGCCCGGTGGCCATCAACTACGGCACCGATGCAGCGCCGCAAGTGGTGGTGTTCTATGGCGGCAACGATGGCGCCCTGCGCGCGATCAATGGCAATCGCAGCACCACGAGCACACTGTTCGGTTCGGCCCCTGCCGGCAGCGAGCTGTGGTCGTTCATCCCGCCGGAGTTCTACGGCAGCCTGAAGCGGTTGCGCGACAACACCGTCCGCATCAACTATCCCCAGACCGCGGCCACGACCACCGGCGCCGCTGCACCCAAGCCCTATGGCATGGATGGCCCGGTTTCCGCCTACCGGCAGGGCAGCGATACCTGGCTGTTCGCAACCATGCGCCGCGGCGGTCGCGCGCTTTATGCATTCGACGTGTCGAGCCCGACGGCGCCCACGCTCAAGTGGCGCAAGGGCTGCCCGAACCAGGACAACGACACCGGATGCGACACCGGCTTCGAAGGCATCGGCCAGACCTGGTCGGCGCCGAAGGTCGTCAAAGCCTCGGGCTACAGCAGCGGACCGCTGCTGGTCTTCGGCGGCGGCTACGACAAGTGCGAGGACGTCGACACGAACGACCCCGCAAAAGCCTGCAGTTCGAGCACCAAGGGCAACAAGGTCTATGTGCTCGATGCCAACCAGGGTACGGTGCTCAAGACCTTCACCACGAACCGCGCGGTGTCCGGCGAGGTCACGATCGTCACCGATGCCACGGGCCTGGCGAAGTACGCCTACGCGGCCGACCTGGGCGGCAACGTCTACCGCATCGACATCAAGGACGCGGCACCCGGCGCCTGGACCATGATGACGCTCGCCTCGCTGGGTTGCGACGATGCCGTGGGCTGCACCCCCAACCGCAAGTTCATGTTCGGCCCGGACGTCGTCGAGGACAACGGCGTGTACGTGCTGCTCCTGGGCTCGGGCGACCGCGAGAAGCCACTCCAGTACTACAGCAATGCCTTGTCCGTTGCCAACCGCTTCTACATGCTGGTGGACAAGCCCTCCGACGACACCTGGCTGAACGCCGAACCCGCACGCTGCGGCGCCGTCAAGGTGCTGTGCCACCAGTCGCTGGTGGCGATCACGGGCACGTCGACGCCGACCGGCACCGAACTGGCGGCCAAGAAGGGCTGGTATCTGGCGCTGGCGGCTGGCGAGCAGGTCGTGACCTCGTCCGTCACGGCCTATGGCACCACCACGTTCAGCACCCACATACCGACCGACCCCTCCAGGCAGAGCCAGACCTGCCGCGCCGACCTCGGCACAGCCAACGTCTACAACGTCTCCTATCTCGACGCCTCGCCCCCGCAGGGAGGGGCGCGTTCCGACGTGATCGTCGGTGGCGGTCTGGCCCCCTCTCCTTTCGTGGGCCGGGTCAGGGACGACAACGGCGGCCAGCGCGACGTGGTCATCGGAGGCAGCCGGGACTCCGTGCTGAGCCCCAAGGAGGCTGTCGGCAAAGCCGCCTTCCGCCAGCCCAAGGGCCGGGTCTACTGGTTCATCCAGAAGTGAGCGCTGCAGACGTCCATCGCTCGCGCGCGGGGAGGCTCGGACACCGTTCGGGCAGGCGCCCGCGCGGCTTCACCCTGATCGAGCTGATGGTCACGATCACGGTGCTGGCGATTCTGCTCGCAGTGGCCGTGCCCTCCTTCGATGGAATCCGCCTTTCCAGCCGACTGACTTCGTACGCCACCGATCTGATGGCCGGCAGTCAGTTGGCACGCACGGAGGCGATCAAGCGCAACGCCCCAGTCACGATGTGCGCGTCGGCCAATGGCACCAGCTGCAGCACCTCCGGCGGCTGGGAGTCCGGCTGGATCGTGCTCAGCGGCGCGACGGTCATCCACCAGCAGCCGGCGGCCGCCGCGGGCTACAAGCTCACGGAAGGCGGCGGCACCACCTCGCTGACCTTCGAGTCCACCGGCGTCGGCGCCAGCCAGGCCACCTTTACCATCTGCCGCGCAAGCCCCAGCGTGGGCGGCCAGGAACGCGTGGTCAAGATCAGCGCCACCGGGAGGGCATCGATCACGCGGACGGCGCTCGGCACCTGCGCCTGAAGGCGGGCGAGGGATTTTTCATGCGATGCTCGGCGACATGCAAAATCGGCCGGCCGAGTCCCCTTCGGCGCCACAACAACAACGGAGCTTAGGCATGGGGCGGGCCCCTCACTGACATGGAAAACCAGCTCGCCTGGGCACTTGCAGCCTGCGCACGCGTCATGCGCCCGGTGGTCCGGCTCGCATTGGCCATGGGAGTCAAGCATCCCCATCTCGAGGAAATGCTGCGCGACCTGCTGCTGGACGAGGCGCGCCGTTCCTGGCAGGCCCAGGGCGTCAAGAACCCCAACATCAGCCAACTCTCGGTATCGACGGGGCTCAACCGCAAGGCCGTCACGGCCAAGGTCCGCGAGCTGGGTGAAACCCTGCCCCATACCGAAATGTCGGCGGCCGCCAAGACCTTCACCCTGTGGCTGCAGATGCTGGCCGAGCATCCCGAGCACCGGCGCCTGCCCGTCGTGGCCGGAGCCGGCGTGCCTTCCTTCGAAACGGTGGCCAGGCAAGCCAGCCGCGGCAACATGCACCATCGCGCCATCCTGGACGAGCTGGCCCGCCTGAACATGGTGGCCGAGCACGAAGGCCACGTCGAGATCACGGCCGACGCCTTTGTGCCCGCGAAGGATCTGCAGTCCATGCTGGCCTTCTTCGGCGACAACGCCCGAGATCACCTGCTGGCCGCCGTCTCCAACACCCTGGGCGAACGGGCGCCCATGCTCGAGCGCGCGGTCTACGCCAACGGCGTGACCCTGCAGGACTGCCAAGGTATCGAGCAATTGGTCCGGCAACGTTGGAGCAGCCTGCATCACGAGCTGACGCACGAGATGACACGAGCCGTCGCCTCGGTCGCCGGAAACGCATCGGGCCGAATCCGCGTCGGCATCTACACCTACTACGAGGCCGAATCGGCCACGCCGGCCGAGCCGGGATCCGGCGTGCCCGGGACGGCGCAATAGGGGACAAAGAATGAAGAACAGCCTCGTGCGAAGCTGCCTGATCGCAGCATCGATGACCCTGCTGCTCTCGTGCGGAGGTGGCAGCGACGGCGGCAGCTTCGCTCCCGTCGGCGCAAGCGGCGTGTCGTCGGGTACCGCATTCCGAGGCCTGTACCGCGACGCCTCGGGTGGCGACGGCAGGTCGGCATCCGAAGGCGGGTCGACATCCGCAGATGGAGCGAGCGCACCGGATGGAACAGATGCCGCAGATGGATCGGGCACATCGGACGGTTCCACGACGACCGCTGCCGGCGGCGAGGACTCGGGCGTCGGATCGGGCGGCACCGGCGTGAGCACCGCGGACGCCGTGGGCATCGGCGGGGTCGACGGCCTGGGCAGCATCATCGTCAATGGCCTGCGCTACGACACCGACAGCGCCATCTTCAGCGTCGAGGACGCCCCGGCCCTGCAGATCGGCATGACCGCCAAGGTCACCGGCCCCTTCAACGCCGACTTCACCAGCGGCGTCGCGAAGCATGTGGCATCCGCCGCGGAACTGCGCGGACCGATCGCCGGCGTGGACCTTGCCGGCGGCAGCTTCTCCCTCATGGGCACCACCGTGACCACGGACGAAGCAACGGTGTGGGCCACGGCGACGGGCCTGACCGGGCTGCTGCCGGGCGCAGCGGTTCAGGTCTGGGGCCTGCCCGCCGCACCCGGCGTGCTTCGCGCCACGCGGGTCGAGCAGCATCCGGCGAACTCGGCGCCGATCGCCACCGGCACGGTGCAAAACCTGAACACCGGCTCGCGCGTCTTCACGCTGGGGAGCCTGAGCGTCGACTACGGCACGGCCTCCTTCAGGGGCGGCATCGACGCCAGCACCCTGGCGAACGGCGCCATCGTGCGCGTGCGTGCCGCCGCCCAGGCAACGCCGGGCGTGCTGTCGGCCATGGTAGTGGAAGCGTGGCACACGGTGCCGCAGGCGAGCAGCACGCCGGTTCAGCTGGCCGGCATCATCACCGACTACGCGGCACTGGCCTCGTTCCGGCTGCTGGGCACGACGGTCGATGCCGCCTCGGCGCAGATCACCGGTGGCCCTGCCAATGCCATCGGCAACGGCGTGAAGGTGGAAGTCGGCGGCACCATGACAGGCGGCGTCCTCGTCGCGACGAAGCTCATGATCAGGCATGTTCCGGGGACTGGCGGGCCGGCATCGTTCAAGGTCATCGGCCCGGTGGCCGGCTACAGCTCCCCGGCGAGCTTCCTGGTGCGCGGCCAGCAGGTGGACGCCAGCGGCCCAGGCGTCGCTTTCGTCAACGGCACCGTGGCCAATCTGTTCAACGGCGCAAGAGTGACGGTATCGGGCTCGCAGATCGTCAACGGCGTGCTGGTCGCCCGGCAGGTCAGCTTCGATTGAGGATGACCCGCCGGCGAATGCGCCCGAGGGGCTTCAGCGCTCGCCGCGCACGACCAGGCTCACGCCCACCGCCGTCATCGCGATGCCCACCAGCGTGGCCACCGTGATCGGCTCGGCAAAGAGAAGCCAGGCCATCAGCGCGGTGCAGGGCGGCACGAGGTACAGCAGGCTGGTGACGGCCGTGGCGGTCCCGCGCTGGATCAGCATGTACAACAGCGAACTGCCGCCCAGCGACAAGGCCAGCACGGACCAGGCCATCGCCCCGCCCGAATAAAGGTTCCACTGGATGCTGTCGGCCTCCAGGGCCGCGAAGGGCAGCGTGACCAGCAGCGCCGCCCCGAGCTGTATCGCGCCCGCGATGCGCACGTCGCACGGTGCGACGAAGCGCTTCTGATACAGCGTCCCCGCGGTGATGGAAAGGAGCGCCATCAGCGCCAGCCCCATGGTCAGCGCGCTCACTTCCCCGCCCTGCCCGAGCTTGCGCAGCACCACCAGCACGAGGCCGGTGAAGCCCAGTGCGAGGCCGGCCCATTGGCGGCGCGAGATCGCGCCACCGTGCATCGACAGCCAGACGGCCGTGAGCACGGGCTGGATGCCGACCAGCAGGGCGACCAGCCCCGAGC
This sequence comes from Variovorax sp. RA8, assembly GCF_901827175.1. NCBI lineage: Bacteria > Pseudomonadati > Pseudomonadota > Betaproteobacteria > Burkholderiales > Comamonadaceae > Variovorax > Variovorax sp. RA8. Next base: position 4,622,273 of record NZ_LR594662.1, read on the forward strand.
CCATGCCGGCGCGGACCGCGGCCCACACGCCGCCGAGATAGCCCGCCTGCATCAGGATGCCGGTGACCGCCAGATGCGCCCACTGCGCACGCTCGAGTGGCCAGCGCACGCGCGCTGCCCACACCCAGGCCAGGAAGCAGAGCACAGACAGCGCATAGCGCACCGCCAGGAACTTGAGCGGCGGGGCATAGGGCATGCCGTAACGCGCCACGATGAAGCCGGTGCTCCAGATCAGCACGAAGACCACGGGCATGGCCCGCACCCATCCCGAAGAAGCCGGCGCCTCGGCCGCCGTCATTTGGCGCGGGCCCGGATCTCCGGAACGGCCTTCTGGAGGTAGTAGACCATCGACCAGACCGTGAGCACGGCCGAGATCCAGATCAGCCACTGGCCCCAGGTGCCGGTGTCGATCACGCCGAACAGGACGCCATCGAAAAGCAGGAACGGGATCGCGACCATCTGCACGACGGTCTTGATCTTCCCGATCATGTGGACCGCCACGCTCTTGGCGGCGCCGATCTGCGCCATCCATTCGCGCAAGGCAGAAATGGCGATCTCGCGGCCGATGATGATCAGGGCCACGAACACGTCGGCGCGGTTCAGGTGCACCAGCACCAGCAGCGAGGCGCACACCAGGAACTTGTCGGCCACCGGATCGAGGAAGGCGCCGAAGGCAGAAGTCTGGTTGAGCCGCCGTGCAAGGAAGCCGTCGAGCCAGTCGGTGGCGGCGAACACGATGAACAGCACCGTGGCCACGATGTTGCGCATCGGCTCGCTCAGGGGCAGGTAGAACACCCCCACGATCAGCGGGATCGCGACGATGCGCGTCCACGTCATGATGGTGGGGAGCGTCCAGAACATGGCGAGGAGTATATGGCTCGCCCCGGGGCCTGCCCGCTTCGCGGGCTAGTGCAGCGCCCTGTAGATCTCCTGCGCCAGTTCGAAGGCGATGCCGTCGACCGATGCGATGTCCTCCACGCTCGCGGCCGCCACGCCGCGGATGCCGCCGAAGCGCTGCAGCAGCCGCGCCCGGCGCTTGGGCCCGATGCCGGGGATGTCCTCGAGCTGGCTGCCGCCGACCCGCACCTTGGCGCGCTTCGCACGCATGCCGGTGATGGCGAAGCGATGCGCCTCGTCGCGGATCTGCGCGACCAGCATCAGGGCCGCCGAGTCGCGGCCGAGGTACACCTTGTCGCGCCCGTCGGCAAAGACCAATTCCTCCAGGCCCACCTTGCGCCCCTCGCCCTTCTCCACCCCGACGATCAGCGACAGCGGCAGCCCCAGTTCGCCGAACACCTCGCGCGCCATCGACACCTGGCCCTTGCCGCCGTCGACCAGCACCAGGTCCGGCATGCGCGCTCCACGCGTGCCCGGCCGGGCATCGCTGCCGGCGCCGGCCGCATCGCCCGCCGGCGGCGCATCGGTCTCTGCTGCCATCGCCTCGGCCAGCTTGCCGTAGCGGCGATGAAGCACCTGGCGCATCGCGGCATAGTCGTCGCCCGGCGTGATGCCCTCGATGTTGTAGCGGCGGTACTCGCGGTTCTGCATCGCGTGATGCTCGAAGACCACGCAGGAAGCCTGCGTGGCCTCGCCCGCCGTGTGCGAGATGTCGAAACACTCGACGCGGAAGTTGTCGAGGTTGTCCGGCGCGAGCTCCAGCGCATCCACCAGCGCGCGCGTGCGCGCCTGTTGCGAGCCTTCCTCGGCCAGAAGGCGCGCGAGCTGCAGGCCCGCGTTGGTCTGCGCCATCTCCAGCCAGTGCCGGCGCTGCTCGCGCGGCTGGAACACGGCCGTCACCCGCGTGCCGGCCTGCTGCGAGATGGCTTCGATCAGCTCGCGGTTCACCAGCTCGCTCAGCACCAGCGTGGGCGGCACCGGCACGTCGATGTAGTGCTGGGCGACGAAGGCCTCGAGCACCTGGACCTCGACCGACCCGGCAAAGGCGCCCGGGGCCTCCTCGCCTTCGACGTCCTGGGCACCCTGCTCCATCTGCGCCGCATCCTCGATGTGAACCGGAAAGTAGGCGCGGTCGCCCAGGTGCCGGCCGCCACGCACCATCGCGAGGTTGACGCAGGCCTTGCCGCCCTGCACCTTGACCGCGAGGATGTCCACGTCCTTGTCGGAGGCGATCTCGATCGACTGCTGGTGCAGCACGCGCGACAGCGCCGACATCTGGTTGCGCAGCTCGGCCGCCTGCTCGAACTCCAGCTTCTCGGCATGCGCCGTCATGCGCGCCTCGAGCTGGGACAGCACCGCCTGCGTGTCGCCCAGCAGGAAGGCCTCGGCATTCGCCACGTCCTGCGCATAGGCCTCGGGCGTGATGTAGCCCACGCACGGGCCGGTGCAGCGCTTGATCTGGTAGAGCAGGCAAGGCCGCGTGCGGTTGGCGTACACCGTGTCCTCGCAGGTGCGCAGCCTGAAGACCTTCTGCAGCAGCTGGATCGATTCCTTCACCGCCCAGGCGCTCGGATACGGGCCGAAGTACCGATGCTTGCGGTCGACGGATCCGCGGTAGTACGCCAGGCGCGGGAAGGCATGCGACGCGATCTTCAGATAGGGGTAGCTCTTGTCGTCCCGGAACAGGATGTTGTAGCGGGGCTTGAGCGTCTTGATCAGGTTGTTCTCGAGCAGGAGCGCCTCGGCCTCGGAGCGCACCACGGTGGTCTCCATGCGGGCGATCTTCGAGATCATGTGGCCGATGCGCGTGCCGGCGTGGTTCTTCTGGAAATAGTTGGCCACGCGCTTTTTCAGGTTGCGCGCCTTGCCCACGTACAGCACCGCGCCCGCGGCGTCGAAATAGCGGTAGACGCCCGGCAGTTGCGGAAGCGCCGCAACCTCGCTGAGCAATTGGTCGGAATGCGTGTCTGACATCGGGCGCTATTGTGCTGGCGCGAGCGCGGCCGGTTGCGGGGAACGGGCTGTAGAGTATCCCGCGATGCGCTGGGACATTTTCTGCAAGGTCATCGACAACCATGGCGACGCCGGCGTGTGCTGGCGGCTGGCCTGCGGGCTCGCGGCCGCCGGCGACGCGGTCCGGCTGTGGATCGACGACCCGTCGGCACTGGCATGGATGGCGCCGCAGGGGCACGAGGGGGTCCGCGTGGTCACGTGGACCGAGGCCGGCGCAGCGCGGGAAGCCGGCGCCGAGCCCCCGCCGGACGTGCTGATCGAGGCCTTCGGCTGCGACCCCGCGCCGGAGCTCGTCGCGCGCTTCGCGGAACCCGTCCCGCAGGGCACGCCGCGGCGGGTCTGGCTCAATCTCGAATACCTTTCCGCGGAGCCCTACGTCGAACGCCTGCATGGACTGCCTTCGCCCGTGTTCAAGGGCCCAGGCGCGGGCCTGACGAAGCACTTCTTCTATCCCGGCTTCACCCGCGCGACGGGCGGGCTGCTGCGCGAGGAAGACCTGCCGGCGCGCCGCGCGCGCTTCGACCGCGCCGCCTGGCTCGCGCAGCAGAACATCCTCTGGAACGGCGAGCGCCTGGTCTGCCTCTTCTGCTACGAACCGCCGGCGCTCGGGGCCCTGCTGGCACGCTTCGAGCAAGCGGGCGAGCCCACTCGCCTGCTGGTGACCGCCGGACGCGCATCCCGTGCCCTGCCGCCCGGACCCGCCCAGCGCGGCGCGCTGTCGATCCACTGGCTGCCCTACCTGTCCCAGGCCGATTTCGACCACCTGCTGTGGGCCTGTGACCTGAACTTCGTGCGGGGCGAGGACTCGCTGGTGCGCGCACTCTGGGCCGGCGCGCCCTTCGTGTGGCAGATCTACGCCCAGGACGACGACGCCCACCACACCAAGCTCGACGCCTTCCTGGACTGGCTGGAGGCTCCGCCCGTGCTGCGCCGCCTTCACCACCTCTGGAACGGCATGGCCGAGGGGGAACTGCCGGACCTCGGCCCGTCGGCCCTGGCGCCGTGGCAGGCAGCCACGGCCGCCGCGCGCGATCGGCTGCTCGAACAGGACGGCCTTGTGACTCGATTGCGGCGGTTCGTCGCCCAAAAAAGTTAGAATTGCGGGCTTTGCGGATTTCCGGCCGGCCTAGCCCAGGTGCCGCTGCATCCGCTGAACCCGCCGCGGTGAATGTGTCAGAGGATCCAGGCCCAGACACACCGAGCGGCCAACATCCAGAGACCCTGACTATGAAAATCGCTCAAGAAATCCGCGCCGGCAACGTGATCATGCACGGCAAGGACCCAATGGTCGTGCTCAAGACCGAGTACAGCCGCGGCGGCCGCAATTCCGCCACCGTGCGCATGAAGCTCAAGAGCCTGATCGCCAACTTCAACACCGAAGTCGTGTTCAAGGCAGATGACAAGATGGAACAGATCGTGCTCGACAAGAAGGAGTGCACCTACTCCTACTTCGCCGACCCGATGTACGTCTGCATGGACAGCGAGTTCAACCAGTACGAGGTCGAGGCCGAGAACATGGGTGACGCCCTCAACTACCTCGAGGACGGGATGCCGGTCGAAGTGGTGTTCTACGACGGCAAGGCCATCTCGGTCGAACTGCCCACCAGCGTCGAACGCGAGATCACCTGGACCGAGCCGGCCGTCAAGGGCGACACCTCGGGCAAGGTGCTGAAGCCCGCCAAGATCGCCACCGGCTTCGAGGTCCCCGTGCCGCTGTTCGTCTCCCAGGGCGATCGCATCGAGATCGACACCCGCACGGGCGAATACCGCAAGCGCGTCTGAGCGGCTCCCGCATTCGCGTCAAGGGCTCCTTCGGGAGCCTTTTTTGCGTACGCTAGACCTCATGGACACCGCCCCTTCTCGAAGGTGACGGGCGTCACGGACGCTTCTGACCGAGCTGCTCCAGGAATGCAGGCCGGGTCGTGCAGCGCGCACAATCCTAGGCCGATCTCCGCACCAGACCATGCCCAACAACGCACACGACCTCCACAACAAGCGCCTCGCCGACGCCTGGGCCACCCTCCAGGCCCATGCGGACAAGGGCCTTCCTCTCAATGCCGATCCCTCGCGACTCGCCTTTGCCGACCCCGAGTTCCTGTTGCGGCGGGAAACGCGCGGGTTGCGCATGCAGCTCGAGCTGATGAAACCCGACCTCGAGATGCGTGCCCACGGCATCGAGAACACCGTGGTGGTGTTCGGCAGCGCGCGTTTCCGCAGCGAGGAGGAATCCGGTGCCCTGATCGCCCAGGCCGACGCCGCCGGCGACGCCGTGGCCGCCGCGCGCTGGCGCAGGCTGGCGCGCAGCTCGCACTACTACGAGAAGGCGCGCGCCCTCGGAAAGCTGATCGCCCAGTACAGCGACGACAAGGACCCGGAAGACAAGCTCTTCGTCTGCACCGGCGGCGGCCCCGGGATCATGCAGGCCGCCAACCGCGGCGCCTACGAGGGCGGCGGACTCTCGGTCGGCCTGGCCATCGCGCTGCCGATGGAGGAGGAAGCCAATCCGTACGTCACGCCGGCGCTGAGCTTCAAGTTCCACTACTTCGCGATCCGCAAGATGCATTTCATGATGCGGGCGAAGGCGCTGGTGGCCTTCCCGGGCGGCTTCGGCACCCTGGACGAGCTGTTCGAGGTGATCACGTTGGTCCAGACCCGCAAGGCCCGGCCGGTACCGATCGTGCTCTTCGGCTCTGACTACTGGAAGCAACTGATCAACTTCGACTTTCTGGCCGAGGAAGGCGTCATCTCCCCCGAGGACGTGAAGCTCATCGAGTACGTGGACACGCCGCTGGACGCGTGGGACGCGATCAAGCGCTTCTACAAGCTCTGAGCGGGACTGGCGCGCGCGGGCTCACTGGAGTACCTCGCCCTGGCTGCGGTACGCGCCCCTTCGGAACGGCAGGGGCGGGGGCTCACGCCTTCAGTCCCCAGACCGCCCGCGTCCCCAGCGCCACCACTCCGCCTGCCAGCCAGAACACGCCGCCGACGCCGATCAGCGCACCGATCGACCCGAAAAGCATCGGCATGGCGACGCTGGAGGCGTTGATGGCCATGAGCCGCAGCCCGAGCGCTTCGCCGTGCCGCTCGTGCGGGGTGATCTGGTGCAGCATGCTCATGACCATCGGCTGCACGGCGCCCAGCGCGAAGCCCAGCACCACCGAGCAGATCCCCATCGCGAGCGCCGAGGACAGCAGCGGGTAGACCGAGAACACCAGCGCCGTGATCACGGACGACGTGGCGATCACGCTTCGCTCCGACGCGCGGGCGGCGATCAGCGGCAGCACGATGCGGATCACCGCCGCAGCGATGGCAAAGGCGCCGAGGATGGACCCGATGACCGATGCACCGAGCCCGCGCTCGTGGCCCAGGATGGGCAGCAGGAAGGCATGCACGTCCCAGCTGGAAGATTGCAGCCAGTTCACGAACAGCAGGCGCCGGAACATGCCTTGGCGCAACAGGTCCCAGGCACGCGGCCTGGCCCCGCCTTCCGCCGGAGCGATGGGGGGCAGCTCCTGCGTGCGCCGCGCAAAGAACCAGCCGGCGAGTGGCAGCAGTGCCAGCGCGGCGAACGCAATCCGGAAACCCGGCAGATCGGCGGGACTGCGGCCCGCATGGTCGATCAGCAGGCCGGCGCCGAAAGGGCCCACGAAATTGGCCACCGCCGGGGCGATCGCCAGCCAGCTGAACACCTGCTTGAGCTGCGCCGGGTTGCTCGCCGCGCGCCCGACATGGCGCTGCAGCGCGATGACAGCCGCGCCGGTCGCGCCGCCGGTGAGCAGCGCCGACAGGCACAGCACCGGGAACGCGGGCAGGACGGCCGCCAGCGCGGCTCCCGACGAGGCAGCGATCACCGACAGCATGAGCGGACGCTTGAGCCCGTGCCGGTCGGCAAAGCGCCCGGCCGGCAGCGCCAGGAACACCTGGGTGAGCGCAAACAGCGCGATCAGCAGGCCCACAGCCGCCGCGCTGTAGCCCTGTTGAAGCGCCAGCAACGGCGCGCCGAGACGCATGCCGGTCATGGCCGCGTGCAGCAGGATCTGCGCCGCGATCAGGCGCAGCAGTTCACCGCTCACGTGGCCAGCTCGCCGTCGTCGGCGGCCGGCAGCAGTGCCTGCGACTGCGCCTCCGGGAGCGCCTCTACCTTGCGCAGGGCCAGGCGCATCTGCTTGGCGCGGGTGTCGGCCTTGTCGAGCGTGTCGGAGGCCTTGGCCACCTGCTCCTTGATGCGCGCCACCCATTCGCCGTAGCGCTCGAACTCGGTCTTGACCGCGCCGAGCACCTTCCACACCTCGGAGGCCTGCTGCTCCAGCGCGAGCGTGCGAAAGCCCATGTGAAGGCTGTTGAGCATCGCCAGCAGCGTGGTCGGCCCCGCCAGCGTCACGCGGTGCTGGCGCTGGATGGCGTCCATCAGCCCGGGACGGCGCAGCACCTCGGCATACAGGCTCTCGACCGGCAGGAACAGGATCGCGAAGTCGGTGGTGTGCGGCGCCGCGAGGTAGTTCTCGGCGATCGAGCGCGCCTCGGTGCGGATGCGCGCCTCCAGCGCGCGAGCCGCGAGCTCCGCAGCGCCGGCGTCGATGCGCTCGTGGGCGTCGAGCAGTCGCTCGTAGTCGTCGCGCGGGAACTTGGCATCGATGGGGAGCCAGACCGGCGCGCCATCGCTGCCGCGGCCTGGAAAGCGGATCGCGAAATCCACCCGCTGGCCACTGCGCGGCTTGGTCTCGACCTGCCGGGCGTACTGCTCGGGCGTGAGCACCTGCTCGAGCAGGGCCTCGAGCTGAACCTCGCCGAACACGCCCCGCGTCTTCACGTTGGTCAACACGCGCTGCAGGCTGCCGACGCCGACCGCCAGCGTCTGCATCTCGCCCAGGCCCTTGTGCACCTGCTCCAGGCGGTCGGCCACCTGCTTGAAGCTCTCGCCCAGCCGGGCTTCAAGCGTGCTCTGCAGCTTCTCGTCGACGGTCTTGCGCATCTCGTCGAGCTTGGCGGTGTTGCTCTGCTGGAGCTGCGCAAGCTGGGTCTCCATGGTCGCGCGCACCTCGGCCAGCCGTCGGGCATTCGACTCGGACAGCCCCTGCAGCTGGGTATTGAGCGTGTCGGCCAGTGTCTTCTGCAGGAGGGACAGCTGCTGCGCGAAGGCATCGATCTGCGCGTTCTGCGTGCGCGTGGCCTCGGCCCCCTGCTGCACCAGCGCCTGCTGGAACGTGGCAAAGGCCTGGCTGGTCTCCTGCCGCGCGCCACGCGAGGACTCACCGATCTCGTGCCGCAGCTCACGCTCGATGCGCTCGTTGGCCGCGCCGAGCGTGGCGACCAGGGTGCTGTGGTCGGGAGCTGGCGGCTTGCGCAGCAGCAGCCAGAGCAGCAGGACGATGTTGAGCGCCGCGAGGCCGATCAGGATCCAGGTTTCCGGCACAGGCATGACGGGTCTATTTGCCTCCCAGTACTGCGGGATTGAGGGGGGTGACCGGCTTGCCGTGGACCAGGAATCCGACCAGGTTGTCCGCCGCCAGCTCAGCCATCGCGCGCCGCGTCGGGATGGTGGCGCTCGCGATATGGGGCGTGAGCACGACGTTCGGGACCTGGAGCAGCGCCGGATGCACCTTGGGCTCGCCCTCGAACACGTCCAGCCCCGCCGCCGCGATGCGCCTGTCGCGCAGCGCCTGCGCCAGTGCCGCATCGTCCACGATGCCGCCGCGGGCGATGTTGACCAGCGTGGCCGTCGGCTTCATCAGGGCCAGCTCGGCGGCGCCGACGGTGTGATGCGAGGCGGGCGAGTAGGGCACCACGAGCACCACGTGGTCGGCCGTCTTCAGCAGCTCTTCCTTGCTCACGTAGCTGGCCTTGCACTCGGCCTCGAGCCGCGCGTCGAGCCGCGAGCGGTTGTGGTAGATCACCTTCATGCCGAAGCCGTGCGCGCCGCGCCTGGCAATGCCCTGGCCGATGCGCCCCATGCCGATGATGCCCAGGGTGGCGCCGTGGATGTCAGAGCCGGCGAACATGTCGTAGCTCCACTTCTCCCACTTGCCGGCGCGCAGGAAATGCTCGCTTTCGGTGATGCGGCGCGCGGTGGCCATCATGAGCGCGAAGCCGAAGTCGGCCGTGGTCTCGGTCAGCACGTCGGGCGCGTTGGTGGCGAGCACGCCGCGGGCGGTCATCGCGTCGACATCGAAGTTGTTGTAGCCGACCGCCATGTTGGCGCAGATCTTCAGCTCGGGGCAGGCGGCCAGCACCTCGGCATCGATGCGCTCGCTGCCGGTGGTGAAGGCGCCCTGCTTGCCCTGGAGCTTCTGGATCAGCTCGGCCTTGCTCCAGCTCTGGTCGTCCTGGTTGGACTCGACCTCGAAGTGCGCTTCCAGCCGGGCGATGGTTTCGGGAAAGACCGAACGGGCGACGAGGATCTTGGGTTTGCTCATGATCAACGAAAGAAGATGAAGGTGGAGAGGATGAACAGCGGCACCAGGATGGCGCCCGACCACATCATGTAGCCGAAGAAGCTCGGCATGCGCACGCCGCGGCTTTCCGCGATGGCCTTGACCATCAGGTTGGGCGCATTGCCGATGTAGGTGTTCGCGCCCATGAACACGGCGCCGGCCGAAATCGCGGCCAGGGTCGACCCATAGGTGTTCATGAGTGCCTGCGCATCACCGCCCGCCGTGTTGAAGAACACGAGGTAAGTGGGTGCATTGTCGAGGAAGGAGCTGAGCGCGCCGGTGGCCCAGAAGTACATCGCGGGATCGGGCTGGCCGTCGGGCCGCGTCACGGCCGAGACGACGGCGCCGAAGGGTCCCTGGACGCCCGCCTTGAGCATCGCGATCACCGGGATGATGGTGAGGAAGATCCCGGCGAAGAGCTTCGCCACCTCCGCCATCGGCGCCCAGCCGAACTGGTTGTCGGCATGCACCTGGGGCGCGGTGATCCTGAGCGAGAGCAGCGTGGTCGCGACCAGGCCGATGTCGCGCACGATGCCCGGCAAACCCACCCGGGTCCCGTGAACGTCGAAGCTGATGGGCGATTTCCAGAGGCCGCTCATCAGCACCAGGCAGACGATTCCGCCCAACAGCCAGAAATTGGCCGCGCCATCGAAGCCGAGGCGGCGCGTGTCGGGAGTGGGATCGAAGGGCAGCACGCCCTCCTTGCGGTAGTACCAGCGGTCGAGCGCATGGAACAGCGCCAGCAGGATCCCGACGATGAACAGGGTTTCGGGCAGGATGTTGCGCGCCGTCCAGAAGAATTCCACCCCCTTCAGGAAGCCCAGGAACAACGGCGGATCGCCCAGTGGCGTCAGCGAGCCGCCCACGTTGGAGACGATGAAGATGAAGAACACGACCACGTGCACGCGGTGCCGCCGGTTGTCGTTGGCGCGGATCAGCGGCCGGATCAGCAGCATGGAGGCGCCGGTCGTGCCCATCAGGCTCGCGAGCACCGCGCCGATCGCCAGGATCGCGGTGTTGAGTCCTGGCGTGCCGTGGAGGTTGCCGCGGATGTGGATGCCGCCGGCGACGACGAACAGCGCGGTCAGGAGAATGATGAAGGGGACATACTCGGCCAGCAGCGCATGCAGCAGCTGGGCGGCGGCCAGGCTCACACCGTGGATGGCCGCGAAAGGCAGCAGGAAGGCCAGCGCCCAGCCCGCGGAAACCTTGCCGTAGTGGTGGTGCCAGAACGAAGGCACCAGAAGTGGCATCAGCGCGATCGACAGCAGGATGCCGGCGAAGGGCAAGCCCCACCATGCAGACAAACCGCCACCGTCGAACTCGGCTGCGAAGGCGGTGACAGGTAACAGGGCAGGAAGCGCAACGGAGACCAGCAGGCGGAGGAATCTGGTGGGCGCGTACGAAGCTGTCATGCGGGCTGGGCAATCTCGAAGACCTGGCGCAGGTAGGCCAGGTAGCGCTCGTCGTCGCACATGTTCTTGGAAGGCGTGTCGGACAGCTTGGCCACGGGCTGGTCGTTGCAGCGAACCATCTTGATCACGATCTGCAGCGGCTCGTACCCCAGGTCATTGGTGAGATTGGTGCCGATGCCGAAGGCGAGCTGGCAGCGGCCGCGGAACTGCTGGTAGAGCTCGATGGTGCGCGGGACCGTCAGGCTGTCGCTGAAGATCAGGGTCTTGGTACGCGGATCGACGCGGTTGGCGGCGTAGTGGGCGAGCATGCGCTCCCCCCACTGGAAGGGATCGCCGCTGTCGTGCCGGGCGCCGTCGAACAGCTTGCAGAAGTACAGGTCGAAGTCGCGCAGGAAGGCGGTCATGCCGTAGACGTCCGACAGCGCGATCCCCAGGTCGCCCCGGTACTCGCGCGCCCAGGACTCAAAGCCGAAGACCTGGCTGTCGCGCAGGCGAGGACCCAGCGCCTGGCAGGCCTGGAGGTACTCGTGCGCCATGGTGCCCAGCGGGATCAGGCCGAGCTTCATGGCATAGAGCACGTTGCTGGTGCCGGCGAACTGCGGCGATCTCTCGAGGCTGCGCTGCGGCGGCGAGGTTACTGGGCCGAGCCGGGCGCTGAGGGTACGCAGCACCTCCTCGTGCCAATCCTTCGAGAACCGGCGGCGGGTGCCGTAGTCGGCGATCTTCAGGTCCTGCAGCCCCTGTTCCTGCAACTGCGTCAACTTGGTCTCGAGGCGCCGGCGGCCCTCGGCGATATCGGGCCTGGGCTGGGTGCTCCGGAAGTAGACCTCGTTGACGATCGCCAGCACCGGAATCTCGAACAGGATGGTGTGCAGCCAGGGCCCCTCGATGCGGATGTCGAGCTCCCCTGAGGCCAGCGGAGTGATCTTGATGTATTTCTCGTTGAGGCGGAACAGCCCGAGAAAGTCGACGAAGTCGCTCTTGATGAAGCGCATCGATCGCAGATAGCTCAGCTCCGCATCACGGAACTGCAGCGAGCACAGGTGGCGAACCTCCTCGCGGATCTGCGAGGCGAACTGTGCCAGATCGATGTCTGCATTGCGGCACTTGAAGCGGTACTCCACGCGCGCGCCCGGAAAGTGGTGCAGCACCACCTGCATCATCGTGAACTTGTAGAGGTCGGTGTCGAGCAGGCTGTGGATGATCATGATGATGCGGCGCGCTGGTGTCCTGTTGCTGCGTGCGTCCGATTATCACGGGGCACGTCGGCATGTGCCTACGGCCCCTTCCCCGAGCGTCCTACCGCTGGATCCGGACCTGCAAGCCAGAGTCATTCCACGCCGGCCAGCAAGCAATCGGTCAGCGACAAAAACCCCTCATTTGAAGGAGATAGGTCAATGAACAAAGACACCATCGAAGGCAACTGGAAGCAGCTCAAAGGCAAGGTCAAGGAGCAGTGGGGCAAGCTGACCGACGACGACTTCGATGTCATCGCTGGGAAGCGCGACCAGTTGCTCGGACGCATCCAGGAACGCCACGGCATCAGCCGGGACGAAGCCGAAAAGCAGGTCAAGGACTGGGAGACACGCGAGGGCCGCACGCCCGAGGCGCTCTGGTTCGAGAAGTATTGATCTGGCAACACCAAGGAGCAAATCCATGAAAAAACATCTGCTTATGCTCGCAATTGCCTCGTCATGCCTGGTGGCGACGCAGGCCAGCGCGATGACCCAGGACGAATACAAGGCCGCCAAGGAAAGGATCGAGGCGTCCTACAAGGCGGACAAGGCCAAATGCGACCCCATGAAGGACAACGCGAAGGACGTCTGCCAGAAGGAAGCCAAGGGCAAGGAGAACGTGGCCAAGGCTGAACTCGAGCAGCAATACAAGCCCAGCGACTCCAACGCCCGCAAGGTCGAGGAAGAAAAGGTGAAAGCCACCTACGAGGTCGCCAAGGAAAAATGCGACGACCAGAAGGGTGACGCCAAGAGCGCTTGCGAGAAGCAGGCCAAGGCCGACGAGACCAAAGCCAAGGCGGATATCAAGGCGATGCATGCGAAGAAGTGACGGGCGCCCGGCGCCACGTTGACAAGAACGGCGCCCGAGGGCGCCGTTTTTTCATGCCCGGTCGATGACGAGAAGCTCGCCGACCACTGCCTGCAAGGCCGGCGGCAGCGTCACCGGCCGCTGCGTCGCCCGGTCGACATAGACATGAATGAAATGGCCCTGCGCCGCCGCGGTCTCCGCGCCCTCGGCGAAGAGGGCGATCTCATAGCGCACGCTGGAGCGGCCGACATGCACGACGCGCAAACCTGCTTCGACCGTCTGCGGAAAGGCGAGCGGCGCGAAGTAGTTGCATCCCGTCTCGACCACGAAGCCGATGATGTCCCCGCGATGGATATCGAGCGCGCCGCGCTCGACCAGAAGCGCATTGACCGCGGTGTCGAACCAGCCGTAGTAGACGACGTTGTTGACATGCCCGTACACGTCGTTGTCGGCCCAGCGCGTCGGGATGCTTCGGAAGACGCGAAAGGCGCTGCGGGGATAAGGGGTGGGTTTGGCGTTCATACGAGTGCTCACTGGAGTACCTCGCCTCCGGCTACGGTCCTATGAGCCTTCGGCGCGGCCGTGCGGCTCACGGGTGTCCTCTGGCCGCGGCATTCTGCCATCGCCGCCAGTAGTCGAAGGCCACGCGGAAGGTGGCGAGCTGCACCTGCACCGTCTCGGCGATGTCGCTGGCGTAGCCGCCGGCCATCGCGAACGCGAGCGGGATCCGGCGCTGCCAAGCGAAATCGAAAACACGCCTGTCGCGCGCCTCCAGGCCATCGAAGCTCAGCTTGAGGCGTCCCAGCCGGTCGCGCTCGAAAGGGTCGGCGCCCGCCAGGTAGATCACCAGGCCAGGGGAGAAGCGCCGGTCGAGCTCGTCGAGCGCATGTTCGAGGGCCGCCAGGTAATCGGCGTCGCCACAACCGTCTGGCAGTTCGACATCGAGGTCGCTCGCCTCCTTGCGGAAGGGAAAGTTCTTCTGTCCATGGATCGACAACGTGAACACGCTCGGGTCCTCGCGAAAGATGCGCGCGGTACCGTTGCCCTGATGCACGTCAAGATCGATCACGGCCACCTGCAACGCCGCGCGGCCGCGCCGGCCCTGCTCCGCCTGCATGAGGCGCGCCGCGACGGCGGCATCATTGAACACGCAGAAGCCGCCGCCCCGGTCCGCGCCCGCATGGTGGGTGCCGCCGGCCATATTGCCGGACACGCCCTCGGCCAGCGCGGCGCGGCAGGCGGCGATGGTGGCGCCGGTCGAGCGGCGCGAGCGCTCCACCATGGCTTCGCTCCAGGGAAAGCCGATCTCCCGCATGGCTTGGGCATCCACACTGCCGTCACTGATGGCCGCGATCCATTGCGGCGTGTGGGCCAACGCGAGCTCGCCATCGCTGGCACGTGGCGCCTCGAGCATTTCGACGCCGGGCAGGTGCCGCTCGATCTGCTCGCGCAGCAACACGTAGCGCCCCATCGGAAACCGATGCCCGGGCGGCAGCGGCAAGACGAAGTGGCCCGAATAAAAAGCACGCATGGGGAACATTGTCGGGGACTGTTTTAGAAAGCCGCTTCTAAATTGCTGCATAGCAACAAAAACCTCTTGGAGAGGGGCGCGCCGCTGCCTATACTTTCACCATGCTGCGCCGCAACATAAATATGAATGAAGGGGGGCAGCTCACCCCGGGGACCGTCCCCTTTTCATCTACATGGAGCTTCCACATGGCACTGACCTCTGACCAAATCATCGCCTCCCACAAGGCAAACGTCGAAACGCTGTTCGGCCTCATGACCAAGGCCTTCGAAGGCGTCGAGAAACTGGTGGAACTGAACGTCACCGCCTCCAAGGCTGCCCTGACGGAAGCCGCCGGCACCACGCAAGCGCTGCTGAGCGTCAAGGACGCGCAAGAACTGCTGGCCCTGCAAGCCAGCCTGTTCCAGCCCCTCGCCGAGAAGACCGCCGCCTACAGCCGCCACCTTTACGAAATCGGCCAAGGCACCAGCGCCGAATTCAGCAGGGCGTTCGAAGTCAAGGCCTCTGAAGCCCAGCAAGCGTTCGTCGGCCTGGTCGACAGCGCCGCGAAGAACGCCCCCGCCGGTTCGGAAACCGCCGTTGCCGTGATGAAGAGCGCCGTGGCCGCCGCCAACAACGCCTTCGAGTCGGTCCAGAAAGCCGTCAAGCAAGCCACGGACGTCGCCGAAGCCAACTTCCAGGCCGTCTCGAACACGGCCGTGAACGCCGCCAAGAGCACCGCCCAGACCGCTGCTCGCAAGCGCGCCTGATCATCGAAGAGCCCGCCTCGAGCGGGCGACGATTGTCTCCTTGGGTCCTTCGGGATCCAATTCCAGGGCCCCATCTTCGGATGGGGCTTTTTTTTTGGCCCCTATGATCGCCGGACGAAACGCACTCTTGAGGAGCTGAGCACATGCAGATCGAAGGCAAGGTTTTTATCGTCACCGGAGGAGCTTCGGGCCTCGGCGAAGGCACGGCGCGAATGCTGGCGGCCAACGGCGGCAAGGTGGTGATCGCCGACATGCAGGCGGACAAGGGCGAGACGGTCGCCAAGGACATCGGCGGCGTCTTCGTCAAGTGCGACGTGAGCCAGGAGGCCGACGGCCAAGCCGCGGTGGCCGCCGCCCAGAAGCTGGGCAAGCTGGTCGGCCTGGTCAATTGCGCCGGCATCGCACCTGCCGAAAAGACGGTCGGCAAGAACGGCCCGCATGCACTGGCTGTGTTCAGCAAGACCGTCACCGTAAACTTGATCGGCAGCTTCAACATGATCCGCCTCGCGGCCGACGCCATGAGCCAGAACGAGCCCGAGGCCACCGGCGAGCGCGGCGTGCTGATTTCCACCGCCTCGGTCGCGGCCTACGACGGCCAGATCGGCCAGGCCGCGTACAGCGCTTCGAAGGGCGGCGTGGTCGGCATGACGCTGCCGATCGCCCGCGACCTCGCGCGCAACGGCATCCGCAACATGACGATCGCCCCGGGCATCTTCGGTACGCCGATGCTGTTCGGCATGCCCAAGGAGGTCCAGGACGCCCTCGCCGCCAGCGTGCCTTTCCCTTCGCGCCTGGGTACGCCTGAGGACTACGCCAAGCTGGCGAAGCACATCATCGAGAACGACATGCTCAATGGCGAGGTGATCCGACTCGACGGCGCGATTCGGCTGGCGCCGCGCTGACCGCCGCGATCTCGCCCGGAATCGGCGCCGCGCTGCCCGTGCGCTCGAGGCGCTCGTACTGCGCGATCACCTGGGCGCCGAAGAGCACCAGCGTGGCGGCGATCTCCAGGCTCAGCAGCACGACGATCGCGGTGGTCAGCGAGCCGTACACCACGTTGACCTGCGACAGCGTGGCGAAGTAGAGCACCAGCACGCGACGCGTGATCTCCCAGAGCAGCGCCGCGGTCACGCCGCCCAGCAACGCGTGCCGCAACCGCAGCCGGCCCACGGGCATCACGAGGTAGAGCGAGGTGAGCATGAAGATCTCGCCGCCCAGCCCGAGCAGATACAGCAGCGCCCCCGACACGCCCGAAAGCGACCAGCTGCGGCCGAACAGTTCGACGCTTTCCTGGCCGATTACCTGCAACGCACCCGCCACCAGGGTGACCAGCAGCAGGCCGACGCACAGGCAGAGGATGTAGACATAGGGCATCACCGCCGAAATCAGGAAGTGCCGTGAATGGTCGGCCTTGCGGTGATGAAAGATCACGGCCATTGCGCTTTCGAGCACGGTGAATGCGAGCGAGCTGAAAAAAATCATCGTCACCAACAACACCGGCCCCATCAGATCGCGATGGGCCAGGAAGTTCGACAGCTCGCCCACGATTGCCCGTGACTGGCCGGGAAGCAGCCACTCGAGGTAGCGGCCCACCGAACTCAGCAGTTCCGCCTGGTCGACGAAGTGCGACATCGCGATCACGCTGAGGATCAGGATCGGCACGATCGACAGCAGCGCGTAGTAGGCGACCGCCCCCGCGAGCAGCAGGCCCTGGTTGGCCCGGAACGCCTTGACTGCCTCCCAGGCGAAACGCAGGGGATGGCGCAGCAAGGGCACTGCGTGGCGGACGTTACGGCGAATCATGCAGATGAGGCCCGGGATCCGAAGCGGCCAGTATGCCGCCCCGGGCGCGTTGACATGCGGTCTTGCGTATGATTTGCCGCTCTCCGCCTACATGACCATCCCCTCCTCTTTCATCCAGGAACTGATCGCGCGCGCCGACGTGGTGGAGATCGTCGGGCGCTACGTCCAGCTGAAGAAGGCCGGCGCCAATTTCATGGGGCTGTGCCCCTTCCATGGCGAGAAGTCGCCCTCCTTCTCGGTCAGCCCGACCAAGCAGTTCTATCACTGCTTCGGCTGCGGGGCGCACGGCAACGCGATCGGCTTCCTCATGGATCATGCCGGCATGGGTTTTGTCGAGGCAGTGAACGACCTCGCCGGGCAATACGGCCTGCAAGTGCCCGAAGACGACGCCTCGCCGGAGGAGCGCGCGCGAGCCGCCGGGCAGCGCCAGAAGCAGGCGACGTTGTCCGAGGTGCTCGAGAAGGCGGGCGAGGCCTATCGCAAGCAGTTGCGCCAGTCGAAGACCGCCATCGATTACCTCAAGGGCCGCGGCCTCTCGGGCGAGATCGCCCGGCAGTTCGGCATCGGCTACGCGCCGCCCGGCTGGCGCACGCTGGCCAGCGTGTTTCCCGACTACGACGACCCGCTGCTGGTCGAGAGCGGCCTGGTGATCGCCGGCGAGGCCGACGAAAACAGTGAAGGCAAGCGTTATGACCGCTTCCGCGACCGGGTGATGTTCCCGATCCGCAACGTCAAGGGCGAATGTATCGGCTTCGGCGGCCGGGTGCTGGGCGACGAGAAACCCAAGTACCTCAATTCGCCTGAGACCCCGGTCTTCAGCAAGGGCCGCGAACTCTACGGCCTCTACGAAGCCCGCGTCGCCTTCCGCGAGCACGGCTATGCACTGGTGACCGAGGGCTACATGGACGTGGTGGCGCTGGCCCAGCTGGGCTTCCCGAACGCGGTCGCGACACTGGGCACGGCCTGCACCTCGGATCATGTCCAGAAGCTGTTCCGCTTCACCGAGTCGGTGGTGTTCAGTTTCGACGGCGACGCCGCCGGCAGGCGCGCGGCCCGCAAGGCGCTTGACGGCGCCCTGCCCTACGCGACCGACGTGCGCAGCGTCAAGTTCCTGTTCCTGCCGACCGAGCACGATCCCGACAGCTTCATCCGCGAATTCGGGGCCGACGCCTTCGCGCGTTTCGTGAGCGAGGCCACGCCGCTGAGCCGCTTCATGGTCGAAGTCGCGCGCGAGGGCTGCGACCTCGGCAGCGCCGAAGGACGTGCCCATATGGCCAGCAACGCCCGGCCGCTGTGGAGCACCCTGCCCGAGGGCGCGCTCAAGCGGCAGTTGCTCACCGAGATCGCCGAGATGGTCCAGTTGAGCGCCCAGGAGCTGGGCGAGCTGTGGCTGCCCCCCGGGGCGGCCCGCCCCGCCGGGTCCAGTCCGCGCGAGCGCCGCGAAGGCCGGACCCGGTCGCGGGAAGACCGCTACGAGTTCCGCGCTTCGGCCCCACGTGCCCCTGCCCGCGGCCGCACCCTGCCGCCCGGCCGGCCCGATGTGGCCGCGCGCCTGCTGCTGTCGAGCATGGCGGAATGGGAGGCCCTGCCCCACGAGCTCCATGACCTGCTGTGCGAGCTCCCCGGCGAGCACGGACAGCTCTTCGCCTGGCTGGACAGCCAGTTGCACGAACACGGAGTGCAGCCATGGGCGGCACTGCGCGAGGGCCTGCGCGGCCTTGACTTCGAGGCGCTGGCGCTGCGCGTCATGACCGGCCCCGACGGCGGGCCGCTCGGCGACCCCGAGGGCGAGCACGCAGCGGAGGCCGCGCGCGAACTGCGCAACGTGCTCGACTTCATGCTGGACGATCGCCTCAAGGCTCAACAGAGTGAGGCCATCGCCGCCGTCGGGAGCGATCCGCGGGCCCTGGAGCGCTACAAGGCCCTGGAATCGCGGCGGCTGGAGCTGCGCGCCCGCCTGCATCCTCGATAGGATTGCTTGAAAAATGCGCAGCGCGCTATAATTTAAGGCTTCGCATACAAGCGAAATAAAGGCAAGAGCGACAGCAGCACCTCCGGGCCGACTCGATGCGCAACGCAATTTCCGATGAATACACGTCGGAATACGGGTCAATAACCGCAAGGACTGCACACCAAATGTTCGCCCGACATCTTGTCTTTTGACGCGCGTTCGAGGGGTCGCCAGCGGCCTTTTGTTCGCCCCTTTCCGTTTTTTGTGCTCCCGCCTGCGCCGGGCTGTTGGCGCCTGTGATTCTGTTGGTTCAATTCTTGTTGTACGAGGTCTTATGCCCAGTTCAAAGAAGCCTGCCGTGTCCGCCGCCAACAAACCGGTTGCAGAGAAACCGTTGAAAGCTGCGGCCCTGCCGGCAACTAAGACGGGTACCGCCGCGTCCAAGGCCACAGCCGCAACGAAAGTGAAAACCGTGCCCACCAAATCGTCCCCCACCGCTGAACCCAAGAAGACCGCCGCAGCAGCGGTTGCCGCCGCTCCCGCCACCGCCGCCCGCAAGGTCGGCCGTCCGCCCAAGGCGGCCGGTGCCGCACCCGCCGCCGGCGGCGCCAAGCGCGGCCGCAAGCCCAAGGCTGCCGCCCAGGCGCCCGCCAGCGACGTCGACCTGTCCGACATCGAAGACGAGCTGGTCGGTGACGAACCCGCGGCGACCGAAGAGAAGGTCAAGCCGCTGCGCATGAAGATCAGCAAGGCCAAGGAACGCGCCTTGATGAAGGAGTTCGGGCTCGACGAGACCGTACTGTCCGAGGAAGACCTGGCCAAGCGCCGCTCCCGCCTCAAGACCCTGATCACCCTGGGCAAGACCCGCGGCTACCTGACGCACGGCGAGATCTCCGACCACCTGCCCGACAAGCTGGTCGACGCCGAAACCATGGAAGTCGTGGTCACCATGCTCAACGACATGGGCGTGGCGGTCTACGAGCAGACGCCCGACGCCGAGACGCTGCTGCTTAACAACACGGCGCCTACCGCCACCACGGTGGAAGAAGCCGAAGAGGAGGCCGAAGCCGCCCTCTCGACGGTCGACAGCGAATTCGGCCGCACTACCGACCCCGTGCGCATGTACATGCGCGAGATGGGCACGGTCGAGCTGCTGACGCGCGAGGGCGAGATCGAGATCGCCAAGCGCATCGAAGGCGGCCTGATGGCCATGATGGAGGCCATCTCGGCCTCGCCCGCCACCATCGCCGAGATCCTGCGCCTGGGCCAGGAGATCCGCGACGGCAAGGTCGTCATCTCCACCATCGTCGACGGCTTCTCGAACCCCAACGAGGCCGATGACTACGTGGCCGAGGAAGACTTCGACGAGTTCGACGAGGAAGACGACGACGACGGCAAGGGCGGCTCCAAGGCGCTGACGAAGAAGCTCGAGGAGCTCAAGAACGAAGCGCTCGCGCGTTTCGACCGGATCGCCGTGCTGTTCGAGAAGGTCCACAGGGTCTACGACAAGGAAGGCTACGGCACGCCGGCCTACCAGAAGGCGCAGCATGCGCTGTCGGAAGAGCTGATGACCATCCGCTTCACGGCCCGCACCATCGAGAAGCTGTGCGACCTGGTGCGCACCCAGGTGGACGACGTGCGCAAGAAGGAGCGCGAGCTGCGCCGCATCATCGTGGACAAGTGCGGCTTCCCGCAGGAAGAGTTCATCCGCGACTTCAGCGGCTACGACAAGAACGGCCACCGCGTGGCGTCCAATCTGCTCAATCTCAAGTGGGTCGAGAAGCAGGCCGCGTCCGGCAAGCCCTGGAGCGCCGTGCTGGCCCGCAACATCCCGCCGGTGCAGGAACTGCAGCAGAAGCTGACCGACATCCAGTCCCGCGTGGTGGTGCCGCTGGCCGAGCTCAAGGACATCAACAAGCGCATGAACGAAGGCGAGTCATCCTCGCGTGATGCCAAGAAGGAAATGATCGAGGCCAACCTGCGCCTCGTGATTTCCATCGCCAAGAAGTACACCAACCGCGGCCTGCAGTTCCTGGACCTGATCCAGGAAGGCAACATCGGCCTGATGAAGGCGGTCGACAAGTTCGAATACCGCCGCGGCTACAAGTTCTCGACCTATGCGACATGGTGGATCCGCCAGGCGATCACGCGCTCGATCGCCGACCAGGCGCGCACCATCCGCATCCCGGTGCACATGATCGAGACCATCAACAAGATGAACCGCATCAGCCGCCAGCATCTGCAGGAGTTCGGCTTCGAGCCCGACGCGGGCATCCTGGCCGCCAAGATGGAGATCCCGGAAGACAAGATCCGCAAGATCATGAAGATCGCCAAGGAGCCGATCTCGATGGAAACCCCCATCGGGGACGACGACGATTCGCACCTGGGCGACTTCATCGAGGACAGCAGCAACACCGCGCCGATCGAGGCCGCGATGCAGGCCGGCCTGCGCGACGTGGTCAAGGACATCCTCGACAGCCTGACGCCGCGCGAGGCAAAGGTGCTGCGCATGCGCTTCGGCATCGAGATGTCCACCGACCACACGCTGGAAGAAGTGGGCAAGCAGTTCGACGTGACGCGCGAGCGCATCCGCCAGATCGAGGCAAAGGCATTGCGCAAGCTCAAGCATCCCTCGCGTTCCGACAAGCTGCGCAGCTTTATTGATACGCTCTGATCCCCAGCGGATCCTCGAGCCCGAACGCCCGCTTTGCCTTCACAGGCGGCGGGCGTTCTCTTTGGCCGCGACACAAAGACCAAAACCAAGAACGGAAGAACGGAGACTGGCCGCATGAACCCCGACGCCAACAAACTCTGGCACGCGCCACGCTGGGCGCTGGCCGTGCTGCTGGCGGTGCTGGGCATGCTCGGGCCCTTCTCGATCGATACCTACATCCCGGCCTTCGCAGGCATCGCCCAGACCATCGGCGCAACGCCTGCCGAGATGCAGCAGACGCTCTCGGCCTACCTGTTCGGCTTCGCCTTCATGAACCTGTTCCACGGCGCGCTGTCCGACAGCTTCGGCCGCCGCCCGGTGGTGCTGTGGGGCCTGGCGGTGTTCACCATCGCCTCGCTGGGCTGCGCGCTCTCCCAGACCATCGGCCAGCTGGTGTTCTTCCGTGCGCTGCAGGGCCTGTCGACCGGTGCCGGCATCGTGGTTTCGCGTGCGGTGATCCGCGACATGTTTCCGCCGGCCGACGCACAGCGGGTGATGAGCCAGGTCACGATCTACTTCGGCGTCGCGCCGGCGATCGCGCCGATCATCGGCGGCTTCCTGTTCGTGCACCTGGGGTGGCACAGCATCTTCTGGTTCCTGGTCGCGGTAGGCGTGGTGCTGTTCGGCGCCAACTGGAAGCTGCTGCCCGAAACGCTGCACCACAGCCAGCGGCAACCCTTCGAAGTGCGCCACCTGATGCGCGGCTACTGGAACCTGTGCTCCGACCCGCGCTTCCTGCTGCTGGCGCTGGCCAGCGGCGTGCCCTTCAACGGCATGTTCCTCTACGTGCTCGCAGCGCCTGCCTTCCTCGGCGACCACCTGGCGCTCGCGCCCACGCAGTTCTTCTGGTTCTTCCTGCTGACCATCGGCGGCATCATGGCCGGTGCGTGGGCCAGCGGCCGCATGGCGGGCAAGGTGGCGCCCAAGCGGCAGATCCGCGACGGCTTCCTGATCATGTTGCTGACCTCGATCGCCAACGTGATCGCCAACGCCCTCTTCACGCCGCACGCAGCCTGGGCGCTGTGGCCGCTCGCGGTGTTCGCTTTCGGCTGGGCGCTGATGGTGCCGGTGGTCACGCTGCTGGTGCTCGACCTGCATCCCGAGCGCCGCGGCATGGCCTCTTCGCTGCAGGCCGTGATCGGCTCGACCGCCAACGGCATCGTGGCCGGCTTGGTCGCTCCGCTGGTCATGCATTCGACGCTGGCGCTGGCGCTGACCTCGATCGGGATGATGAGCATCGGCCTGGTGGCCTGGGGCTGGCTGCACGGCCGCTGGCCCGAGATCGGACGTCGGGTCGCCGGCGAGGTCGCCTGAGCATGGGACGCGAGGCGCTGCGCACCTTCGCCCGCTCCTGGCTGCCGGGCCGCACCAATGTCAATACGCGCGAACGCCTGCGCGCTGTTGCCGGTGCCGGGCTGGGCCTGCTGCTCACAGTGCTGATCCTGCAGCTCGCGGGGTTGGACTCAGGCGGCCACTGGCTGATCGCACCGCTGGGCGCCAGCGCCGTGCTGGTGTTCGCGCTGCCGGCAAGCCCCCTCGCCCAGCCCTGGCCGGTGATAGCGGGGAACATGTTCTCGGCACTGGTCGGCGTCGCATGCGCGCGCTGGATGCCGGACGCCGCCTGGGTCGGCCCCGTCGCGACTGCGCTGGCTATCGCGCTGATGTTCGCGCTGCGCTGCCTGCATCCGCCCGGCGGTGCGGTGGCGCTGCTGGTAGCGCTGAACCACACGACGCACTTCCCTTTCGCGCTCCACCCCGTGCTGGCCGATTCGGTGCTGCTGGTGCTGGCCGGCGTGCTCTACAACAGCCTCACAGGGCGGCGCTACCCGCACGTCCAACTGGCGCCGCGCACGCCGCAGGCCGATACGCGCTTCAGCTCTGCCGACGTCGACGCGGTGCTGGCGCGCTACAACCAGGTGCTGGACATCAGCCGCGACGACCTCGAGTCGCTGATCCGCGAAACCGAGTTGGAGTCCTACCGCCGCCGCCTGGGAACCGTGCGCTGCGCCGACATCATGTCGCGCGACCCGGTGGCCGCCGAGTTCGGCACGCCGCTGCAGGAGGCCTGGGCCCTGATGCAGGTGCGCCGCATCAAGGCCCTGCCGGTGATCGACCGCACGCGCCGGGTGGTGGGCATCGTGACGCGGGCGGACTTCCTCCGGCACATCGACCTGGATCACCACGAAGGCCTGGGCGGGCGCCTGCGGGACTTCATCCGGGCCACGCGCACCGTGATGTCGAGCAAGCCCGAGGTGGTCGGCCAGATCATGACGCGGCAGGTCCGCGTGTCCAGCGGGGAGCGGCCGATGGTGGAACTGGTGCCGCTGTTCTCCGAGGGCGGCCACCATCACATCCCGATCATCGACGGCGAGAGGCGGCTCACCGGGATGATCACGCAATCCGATTTCGTGCGCGCCCTGTACCGCGCTGTCGGTCCTGAGACCGGGCCGCCTACTCCAGCGTCACGTTCGCCTTCTTGACGAGCGCCGCGTAGCGCTCGGCCTCGCTGCGGAAGTAGCGGGCCGCCTCCTCCGGCGTCGTCGGCTTGACGATGTTGCCCTGCTTGTCCATGGCCTCGCGCACCTCGGCCGTGCTGAAGGCGGCCACGATGGCATCGTGCACGCGCTTGACCTCGGCTGCCGGCAGCCGGGCCGGCCCGATCACGGCGAACCAGCCCTCCACGCTGTAGTTGGGCAGGCCCTGCTCCGCAATGGTCGGGATCTCGGGCGCGGCCGGCGAACGTGCGGGGCCACACAGTCCGATGGCGCGCAGCGCGCCGCTCTTGATGTGCTGCTGCACCGCCGGCAAGGCCACCACGCCGATCTCGACCTGGCCCGCAATCATGTCGGTCACCATCGGGCCGGTGCCCTTGTAGGGGATGTGGCGCGCCTTCACGCCGGCTTCGTCCATGAACATCTCACCGGCCAGGTGGATGATGGTGCCGTTGCCCGAGGACGCGTAGTTGTAGCCATCGGGCTTCGCCTTGAGCAGCGCCACCACCTCCTTCACGTTCTTCGCCGGCATCTTCGGATTCACCACCAGCACCAGCGGTGTCGCGCCCACCACGCTGATGGGCGTGATGTCGTTGAGGGCGTCGAAGGGCATCTTCTTGTAGACGCTCGGGTTGATCACGTGGTTGTTCGAGACCATGCCGAGCGTGAGCCCGTCCGGCGCCGCCTTCACCACGGCGGAGGTCCCGGTGATGCCGCCCGCGCCCGGCAGATTCTCGATCACCACCGGCTGGCCGAAGGCCTTGCCCAGCGCCGGAGCGGCAGCGCGCGCGATGGTGTCCACGCCCGAGCCGGCGCTGATCGGCAGAACGATGCGCACCGGCTTGTCGGAGCCGCCCTGGGCCAGGACAGGCAGCGCGGCGGCAGCGAGTGCGCAAGTGCTGAAGTGCAGCATCGTCCGGCGCGAGAGGATGGGGTTCATGTCATGTCTCCTTGGTTTGTTCAAATCGTCGAGGCACCGCCCGATCAGGCCGCTTCGCGCGCCGCGAGCTGCGACAGCACCTCGTCGGTGTGCTCGCCCACGCGCGCCAGGGGCTGCCGCACGCCGGGCCGGCGGCCGCCCATCAGCAACGGCAGCAGCACCACCTCGGTCATGCCGCCATCGTCGGTTTCCATCGGCACGAGGCCGCCGCTGGCCTTCAAGTGGGGGTCTTGCAGCAGCTGGTCGGGCCGCACGATCGGGGCGTAGGGAATGCCAGCCTCCTCGAGCTTGGGCGCGAGTTCGTCGACGCGATGGTGCGCCAGGATCTCGCCAAGCCGCTGCAGCAAGGCCGGGCGCACCGCCACGCGCAGCGCATTGTTCGCCAGCGCCGGGTCCGCCGCCAGTTCGGGCGCATCCAGCACGCGGCACAGCGTGAGGAACTGCTTGTCGCTCACCGCGCCGATGAAGAGCTGCTCGCCCCCGGCGAGTGTGAAGACGTCGTAGACGCTCCAGGCCGACACGCGCGAGGGCATCGGCGGCGGCGGCTCGCCGGTCATCGCAAACTGCTGCATGTGCTGCGAGGACAGGAAAACGCAGTTCTCGAACAACGCGCTCTGCACCTCCTGCCCGCGGCCCGTGCGCTCGCGCTCGCGCAGCGCCGCCAGTACGCCGATGGCGCCGAACATGCCGCCCATGATGTCGTTGACCGAGGTGCCCGCGCGCAGCGGGCGGCCTTGCGGGCCCGTCATGTACGAGAGGCCTCCCATCATCTGCACCACCTCGTCGAGCGCGAGCCGCTTCTCGTACGGGCCGGGGAGAAAGCCCTTGTGCGAGACATAGATCAGTGCGGGGTACTTCTTCGAGAGGGTCTCGTGGTCGAGGCCCAGCGAGCTCATCAGCCCCGGCCGGAAGTTCTCGAGCATCACGTCGCACTGGCCGATCAGCTGGCTCGCCGTGGCACGCCCCTCTTCGCTCGTGATGTCGAGCACCACGCTCTTCTTGTTGCGATTGAAGGAGCGGAAGAAGCCGATACCGAGGCCCGGCAGCCGACGCGTCTTGTCGCCGCCCGGCGGCTCGATCTTGATCACCTCGGCGCCGAGGTCGGCCAGGATCATTCCGCAGGTGGGGCCCATGACCATGTGGGTGAACTCGACGACGCGGACGCCGGCGAGAGGCAGGGAATCGGTTTCGGTTTGCATGGTGCTTCGTATCAGGCTGCCAGGGCTTCGGGTGTGAAGGTCTTGGGCAGGCCAGCCCGCCAGAGCGTGCCGTGCAGCGTCTCGCCGTGCAGCCAGTCGGCCACCCGCGCACGCAGCGCGAGCAGTTGCCCGATGTCCACACCGGTCGCGATGCCCATGCTGCCCAGCATGTAGGCCAGGTCCTCGGTGGCGACATTGCCGCTCGCGCCGGGCGCATGCGGGCAGCCGCCAATGCCGGCCAGGCAGGCATCGAAGCGGCTCACGCCCAGCTCCAGCGCCGCATGCACGTTGGCCAGGCCCAGGCCGCGCGTATCGTGGAAGTGCCCGCACCAGAAGCGCTCGCCTGCGATCTTCAGCGCCTGCTCGAACAGCTCGCGCACCATGGCCGGATCGGCATAGCCCACGGTGTCCGCCAGGCTCACCCGGTCGGCGCCGGCGTCGAGCAGGGCCTGCATCAGGCGCAGCACCTCGCCTGGGTCGACCTTGCCCTGTAGCGTGCAGCCAAAGGCCGTGCCCACCCCGCCCTCGATCAGCGTCTTTGCGCCGGCCGCGTCGCGCGCCGCGCGGACACGCGCGACCTCCGCTACCACCTCGTCCGGCGTCTTGCGCAGGTTGGCAAGGCTGTGGGCATGACTGGCCGACAGCGGCACGATCATCAGGTCGGCGCCGCTCGCGATCGCGTTCTCGGCGCCGCGCATGTTGGGCACCAGCACCGAGACGAAGAGGCCGGGCAGCGTCTTGGCGAAGCTCACCAGCTCGGCGGTGTCGGCCAGCTGCGGCAGCAAGCGCGCCGGCACGAAGGAGCCGACCTCGATCTCGCGCTGGCCCGCGGCATGCGCTGCGCGGATCCACTCGCACTTGCGCTCGGTGGGCAGGATGGTCGCGATGCTCTGGAGGCCATCGCGCAGACCGACTTCGCGGATGACGGCGGCGCGCGGCAGGCGCGGGTTCGATGCGGGCATGGGGCTTTGTCTCCGTAGCCGGCAGGAAGCCGGCCCTTGCCCCGAACTCTAGACGTTCCCTATTGCTCCCGAAAGCGTTAATCTGGCACGCCCAACATTCCGATACGGAACGTCATGCGAGACCTGGACCTCACGAGCCTGCGCCTTTTCGTGGCGGTCTGCGAGACCCGCAACATCGCCCGGGCCGGCGAACAGCACCACATCGTCGCCTCCGCCATCAGCAAGCGGCTGGCCCAGCTCGAAAGCGTGGTCGGCGCCACGCTGTTCGAGCGCCGCCGCCGCGGCGTCACCCCGACGGCGGCTGGCGAGATCCTGTTGGAGCATGCACGTGCCATGCTGGCCAGTGCCGACCGCGTCGCCCGCGACATGGCGGCCTACGGGCGTGGCGTGAAGGGCCAGGTGCGGGTGCTGGCCACCGTGTCCTCCATCGCCGAGTTCCTGCCCGACGACATCGCGGATTTCCTGCAGACTGAGGCGCACCGCGACATTCGCGTCGACATCGAGGAGGCGCTCAGCCGCGACCTGGTTCGCGCCCTGCGCGAAGGCTCGGCCCCGGTCGGCGTGTGCTGGGACGCGGCAGACCTCGAAGGCCTGCAGGCCTGGCCCTACCGGCGCGACCGGCTGGCCATGGTCGTGCATCCTTCGCATCCGATCGCGCGGCGCCGGCGCTGCAGCTTCGAGGAGACGCTGGAGTTCGACCACGTGGGCCTGCCGGCCTCCACCGCGGTCCACACCATGCTGGCGCGCGCGGCCGCCATCATCGGCCGGCCGCTCAGCTATCGCGCGGTGGTATCGACCTTCGACGCGGCGCTGCGCTGCGTGCGCGCAGGCCTGGGGATCGCCGTGGTGCCGCGCGAGGTGGTCGACCCCGTGGTGCAGAGCCTCGGACTGCGCGTGGTGCCGCTGTCCGACGCCTGGGCCGAGCGGCGCTTTGCAATCTGTTTTCGCAGCGAGGCCAACCTCTCGCCGGCGGCCAAGCTGCTGGTGGCGCACTTGCGCGAGCGTGCCCGGGTCAGCTGACGACCGAATGCGGAGGTGCGGACGAAGAAGACGCGAAGGTTCCGCGAAGACACAAAAGGCGCAACCCGGTCTGGATGTTCATTCAGCGCTTCTTCTTCAGCGCCGTTGCCGGCGGCCAGTAGCGTGCGTCGGCAAAGCGCGCGGCCAGGAAATCCAGCATCGCGCGCAACGCGGCGGGCATCTGCCGGCGCGAGCCGTAGACGCCGTAGACCCCCAGCGCCTGCGGTTTCCATTCGGGCAGCAGCGCGACCAACCGGCCACTGGCCACCAGCGGCGCGGCTGAATACACCGGCTGCATCGTGATGCCAGCGCCTTCGAGCGCGCCCGCCAGCAACACGTGCGATTCGTTCGCGCTCAGGTTGCCGCCCACCGGCACCGCGAGCTGCCGCCCCTGCCGTTCGAACTGCCAGAGGCTCTTGCCGAAATAGGAGTGCGTCAGACAGTTGTGAAGCGCGAGCTCCTCCGGCGCACGCGGGGTTCCATGCGCCGCCAGGTAGGCTGGTGTGGCGCACACCAGCGAGCCGCAGCTGCCCAGGGGCCGCGCGATCAGGTTCGGGTCCAGGTCGTTGGTGATCCGGATCGCGAGATCGATGCGCTCCTCCACCAGGTTCACCGTGCGATCGCTGGTCTGCAGGTCGACCGTCACCGCCGGATAACGCTGCAGGAAGGCCGTCACCGCCGGCGCCAGTACGTCCTGCGCCATGGACTGGGCGCAGCTCAGCCGCAGCAAGCCGCGCGGCAGCTCGGCCTGCGCATCGACGGCCACGGGCATCTGGCCGGCAATCTCGAGCATCTGCCGGCTGCGCGAGAGCGTCTCCTCGCCTGCCGGGGTGAGGCTGAGCCGGCGCGTGGTCCGGTGCAGCAGGCGCGCGCCGGCCCAGCGCTCCATCTGGGCCAGATACCGGGTGACCATGGCGCGGGACATGCCCAGCGTTTCGGCCGCAGCGGTCATGCTGCCGCGTTCGGCCACGTTCACGAATACCTGCGCGGCGGTGATGCGGTCCATGATGATCTGATCGATTCAAGCAACAAACCTTTGCATGCTAAGCGGTTTTTCGATCGGATCGAGAAACATAAGATCGTTGCCACGCCCAGGCAACGACAGTAGGCATCTACAGCGGTGCGCAAGTTGCCCGAGCTCTCGGAGTCCTTGCTTTTCCTTTTCAACCAGGAGTTCTTCCATGAGTCACATCGCCATCCTCGGCATCAGCGGCCGCGTCGGTTCACGCATTGCCAACGAGTTGCTCGCAAGGGGGCACACCGTCACCGGCATCGCGCGGGACATCGGCAAGGTCCAGCCCAAGCCCGGCCTCACGCCCAAACAGGCCGATGCCACCCGGGTCGACGCGCTGGTGCCGCTGCTGCGGGGCCATCACGCCGTCGTCAGCGCGACCCACTTCGCGGGCGGCATCGACGCGGCCACCGCGATCGCCGCGGCGAAGCAGGCCGACGTGCCGCGCCTGCTGGTCGTGGGCGGTGCGGGCAGCCTCGAGATTGCGCCGGGCAAGGCGCTGGTGGATACGCCCGAATTCCCCTCGGCCTACAAGGCCGAGGCGCTGGCGGGCCGCAGCTTCCTGCAGGCGTTGCGCGCCGAGAAGGACCTGGACTGGACCTTCCTCTCGCCCTCCGCACTGCTGGAGCCGGGGGAGCGCACGGGCCGCTATCGCACCGGCCGCGATCAGTTGTTGGCCGACGCCAACGGCAAGAGCTGGATCTCGATGGAGGACTACGCGATCGCCATGGCGGATGAGATCGAGAAGCCCGCGCATCCGCGCCAGCGCTTCACCGTCGGCTACTGAAAGGCCGCGCAGGCGCCTCGAGCGCCTTGTTCGTTGCCCCGCCATGCGCTTGTCGACCATCGTGACATGAATGCTCGCGAAATCTGTTCGACCGCCCGAGATTGCCAGGACCCCCTCGTAGAATTTTTTTTCTACAACTTTCAGGGGGGTCCATGAGACTCGTCGGTATTGGCTTTTCGGCACTTGCGCTCGTCGGGCTCATCGCCTGTTCCAAGGTGCCCGACACGGTGAAGATCGGCGTCGCCCAGCCATTGTCAGGCCCGCTGGCTGCCCTGGGCAAGGACATGCTCCAGGGCGTCGAGTTGGCCGTGAAGGAGATCAACGCCAACGGCGTCGCGGTAGACGGAAAGACCTTGCGTTTCCAGATCGTCGCCGTCGACGATCAATCGAGTCCGGGCGTCGGCGAGCAGGTGGCTCGCCATCTTGTCGACGAGGGCGTGGTCGCGGTCATCGGTCACCTCAATTCCGGCGTGAGCATCCAGGCCGCGCCGATCTACGCTGCGAAGAACATCCCGCAGCTTTCCATTTCCACCCAGCCCAAGTACACGCAGCTCGGCTTTCCCACGACGCTGCGCCTGGTGGCCAGCGACGCGATCCAGGGGCGCGCGATGGGCGCCTACGCAGCCACGACGCTCAGCGAGAGCGCCGGCGCCTGTGCGATCGTCGACGACAGCACGTCCTACGGCAAGGCGTTGGCGGACCTGGCGGAAAAATCGCTCAACGCCCATGGCCGGACCGTCGCCCTGCGCCGATCGTTCGACGACAAGACCACCGAATTCGGCGCCCTGGTCAAGGAACTGAATACCCGTTCGGTCGAAACCATCGTCACGACCCTTGCGGATTTCCAGGTCGTCGCGCTCGTCAAGCAGTTGGCAGATGCTGGCCTGAACAACATTAAGATCGTCGGCGGCGACACGCTCAAGACGAACAAGCTGCTGGCACAGAAGCTCCCGCTCGAAGTCTTCGCCACCTCGCCCGTGCTGGAGCCGAGGGAGTTCTACCGGGGCGCGAAGTTCGTCGGCGCCTTCAGCGCTGCATACGGCCACCCACCGGTGTATGGCGCGCACTACGCCTACGATGCAATGCACCTGTTGTCCAACGCCGTGCAGCGGGCCGGGTCGGTCGACGGGAAGGTGCTGACGACCAAGCTTCGCGAGCTCGACTTCATGGCCCCCGTCACCAACGTGATGAAGTTCGGCCCCGACGGCGAGCAGATCTACGGTAGCGTGGGCGTTTATCGACCCCGCGCGGGCCGCTGGGAACCGCTGATGAGTTCGGACCGCTGGTGAACGAAGCGCCCTGCCCCGGCTACTGAGCAGCCGGCTGCGCCTCCAGGGTTTTCTTCATCACACGCATGCCCTCGTCGATCATGCCGGCGATGGGGCCGGCCATCTCGTGCGGAAGCAGATCGGCGATCCAGACCAGCCGGCTTTGCCCGCCGCCCTCGTCGAAAATCTGCAGCGATGCGTTGTGATGGCTGAGCCGGCCGCCGCTGGCCGACCAGACCAGCCGGCGCGCGGCATCGTCCATATCGACGATCACCTCCCGCGCCACCACCCCGTTGCCGAAGGTGACGATGCGCGCATCGCCCTCCAGCTTGCAGTCCGTCACGAAGCCGGGCACCAGCCGGCGGTGGATCGCGCCGATGTCGCGCACCACTTCCCAGACCTGCGCGGCGCCCGCGGCCACCTGCGTTTCGCGTCGAATGCTTGCCATCTCGAGTCTCCTGTGACGGATCGTTTCGAACCATTGCAGGTCGGGCGCAAGGTCAGCGCGAGACGCCCAGCAAGCGCTCCAGCACCTCGGGCTGGGCACTCAAGGTCGCCGCGCGATCGGCATGCACCACCGTGCCATGGTCCAGCACCACCGCTTCGTCGGAGATCGCGAGGATGGCCTGCGGGTGCTGCTCGACGATGATGGCCGCGAGCCCCTCGTCCTGCGTGATGCGGCGGATCGCGCGCAGCAACTCCTCCACGAGGATCGGGGCCAGCCCTTCGAGCGGCTCGTCGAGCAGCAGCAGCCGCGGATTCACCACCAGCGCCCGGCCCACGGCCAGCATCTGCTGCTCGCCGCCCGACAGCTGCGTGCCCAGGTTGCGTTTGCGCTCGGCCAGGCGCGGGAACATCTCGTAGACGCGCTGCGGGTTCCACCGGCCGGGCCGCTCCACGGCCGTCAGGTTCTCGTGCACCGTGAGCGACTTGAAGATGTTGCGCTCCTGCGGCACCCAGCCGATGCCGGCGGCGGCGCGCTGGTGGGGCGGGAGCTTGTGCAGCGCCGCGCCCGAGAGCGCGATGCTGCCGCCGTGCTGGCGCGTCGCACCGGCCAGCGTGTTGATCAGCGTGGTCTTGCCGGTGCCGTTGCGCCCCAGCAGCGCCAGGCTCTGGCCCTCGCCGAGGCTGAGCGAGACGTCGTGCAGCACCACGGCCTCTCCGTAGCCGGCGCTGAGCTTCTCGATGCGCAGCAGTTCAGACATGCACGGCTCCCTGCCCCAGATAGACCTCCTTCACTTTGGGATCGTTGGCGATCGTGTCCGGGTCGCCCTCCGTGAGCAAGGCTCCGTTGACCAGCACCGTCATGCGGTCCGCGAAGCTGAACACCAGGTCCATGTCGTGCTCGATCAGCAGCACCGAGACATCGGCCGGCAGCGCGGACACCGTCTGCAGCAGCTCCTCGCGCTCGCCCGCCGGCACGCCGGCCACGGGCTCGTCCAGCAGCAGCACGCGCGGCTCGCAGGCCAGCGCGATCGCGATCTCGAGCAGGCGGCGCTTGCCATAGGCCAGCTCACGCGTCGGCTGGCGCGCCACGTCGGCGAGACGGAACTGCTCCAGCAGCTGCGCCGCCCGCTCCGAGACCCGCGCCGTCGCGCCCAGCGGCCGCCACCACTGCGCTCCCAGGCCCGAGCGCTGCGACACGACCAGCGCCAAGGTTTCCAGCGGCGTCATGGAGTCGAAGAGCTGGTTGATCTGGAAGGTGCGCACCATGCCGCGCGCCACGCGGGCATGCGGCGCCAGGCGCGTGATGTCCTCGCCCTCCAGCACGATGCGCCCCGCGGTCGGCGTGAGCACACCCGTCAGCAGGTTGACAAGCGTGGTCTTGCCGGCGCCGTTGGGGCCGATCAGCGCGTGGCGTGCGCCGCGCTTCAGGCTCAGCGTCACGTTGTCGGTGGCGGTGATGCCACCGAAGCGCATCACCAAGCCGGTGGCGGACAGGACGGTATCGCTCATGGCGTCGAACCCGCGCGCCGGCCAAACCACGTCCAGGGCCTGAACAGCCGATCGCGCCCGACCAGCACCAGCAGCACCAGGATCAGCCCGATCCAGAACATCCAGTACTGCGGCGTCACGGTCGACAGCGCGTCCTGCAGCAGCTTGAAGACGATGGCACCGGCGATGCCGCCGTAGAGCCAGCCCACGCCCCCGATCACCAGCATCAGCAGCACGTCGGCCGAGCGGTCGAAGGCCAGCACGTCGAGCGAGGCGAAGCCGGTGGTCTGCGCCAGCAGCGCGCCCGCCGCGCCGGCCACCGCCGCGGCCACGGTGTAGATCACCGCGATGCGCGAGATCACCGGAATGCCGATCGCCATCGCGCGCAGGCGGTTGTCGCGAATCGCCTTGAGCGTGGCGCCGAAGGATGACTGCACCAGGCGCCGCATCACGAGGAACAGCAGCAACAGCACCGCGAGCGAGTACCAGGCCGCCGTCCGGCCGTAGAGGTCGAAGTCGAACAGGCCCAGCACCGGCCCCATCACCACACCCTGCAGCCCGTCGGCGCCGCCCGTGAGCCAGTCCAGCTTGTTGGCAAGTTCGAGCAGCAGCAACGCGGTGCCCAGCGTGACCATCAGCCGCGTGAGGTCGCTGCCGCGCAGGATGGTGATGCTGGCCAGGGCGCCGAGGGCGGCCGAGGCGACGATGGCGACCAGCAGGCCCACGGTCGGGTCCGGCATCACGTGCTTGGCGAAGAGCGCGGCCGTGTAGGCACCGAAGCCGAAGAAAGCCGCGTGGCCCAGCGAAACGATGCCGGTGTAGCCGAGGATCAGGTCCAGCGACAGCGCGAACAGCGCGATGATCGCGATCTCGTTGATCATCAGCGCCTTCGAGGGCAGCAGCCCCGGCAGCACGAAGACCACCGCCCAGAAGACGAATTCCCAGGGCCGCCAGCGCGTCCTGGCGAGCAGCGCGTCGCGTGAATCCATTGGCTAACGCCCTCCCCGGCGCGTGAACAATCCCTGCGGGCGCCACATCAGGATCAGAATCATCAGCAGGTAGACCGTGAAGGCCCCCATCTTGGGGATGAAGTACTTGCCCGCCACGTCGGCGATGCCCAGCAGCAGCGCCGCCAGCAGCGGCCCGGTGATCGACGAGGTGCCGCCGACCGAGACCACGATCAGGAAATAGATCATGTACTTGAGCGGGAAGGTCGGGTCCATGCCGAGGATCTCGGCGCCCAGCGCGCCGCCCAGCCCGGCGAGGCCCGAGCCCACCGCGAAGGTCGCCAGGAACACCACGTTGACGTTGATGCCCAGCCCCGCCGCCACGCGCGGATCGTCCACCGCCGCGCGCAGCCGGCTGCCGAAGCGCGTCTTCGACAGGATGAGCTGCAGCACCACGGTGAGCACGGCGCATACCGCGATGATGAAAAGCCGGTAGTGCCCCATTCCCAGCAGCCACGGATCCTCGCCGATCTCGCTGCGGCCGCGCAGCCATTCGGGCAGGTGGATGTTCTGCTGCGAGGAGCCGACGAAGTAGTCGATGGCCGCCACCGCCATGAAGGCCAAGCCGATCGAGAACAGCACCTGGTCCAGGTGCGGCTTGCCGTACATCGGCCGGTAGAGCGTGCGTTCCAGCAGCGCGCCCGCCAGGCCGACCACGATGAAGGCCAGCGGCAGGCAGGCCAGGAAGGGCACGCCCAGCTTCTGCATCGCGAACACCGTCAGATAGCCCCCGGCCATCGCGAAGGCCCCGTGCGCGAGGTTGATGAAGTTCATCAGCCCCAGCGTCACCGCCAACCCGACCGCGAGCACGAACAGCAGCATGCCGTAGGCGATGCCGTCGAAAAGAATGGTCAACACAACTCGCCCCCAGGTTGCCCGCACTTCGTGTCGGGCGCCCACCCCCTACCGGGGGCAACACCAGCGGCCCGGCAAAGCCGGTTCCGCGGTGTTTCCCGAAGGGAGCGCAGCGGGGCCATGTGGCTGGAGCGCGCGGGCGTTTGCTGAATCACTGCTTGTTCTTGCCCGGATCCTTCACCGCCTTGATCACGTCGAACTCGACGTTGTAGAGCTGCCCGTCCTTCTTCTCGACCTTGCGCAGGTACACGTCCTGCACGATGTCGCGCGTCTGCGCGTCGATCAGCACCTGGCCGCGCGGGCTCTCGAAGAGCTGGCCCTTCATCGCCGCCAGCAGCGCGTCGCCGCCGCCCTGCCCCTTGGTGGCCTTGAGCGCCTCGTAGATCACGCGCATGCCGTCGTAGCCGCCGATCGCCATGAAGTTGGGACGCATGTTCTTGTTGGCCTTCTGGAAGGCCTCGACGAACTTCTTGTTGGCCGCCGACGGGTGCGCCGCCGAGTAGTGGTGCGTGGTGACCACGCCCAGCGCACCGTCGCCCATGTCGTTGAGCTGGTCGTCGTCCGTCACGTCGCCGGTCGCGATCATCTTGATGCCGGCCTTGTCCATGCCGCGCTCGATGAACTGCTTCATCACCGCCGCGCCGGCGCCCGAGGGCACGAAGACGAACAGCGCGTCGGGCTTGGCGTCGCGCACCTTCTGCAGGAAGGGCGCGAAATCCGGGTTGCGCAGCGGCACGCGCAGCTTGTCGAGCACCTTGCCGCCGTTGAGCTGGAAGCGCTCGGCGAAGAACTTCTCGGCGTCATTGCCCGGCCCGTAGTCGGCGACCAGCGTGACCACCGACTTCACCCCGTTCTTGGGCGCCCAGTCGCCCATCGCGACCGAGACCTGCGGCAGCGTGAAGCTGGTGCGCACGATGTAGGGCGAAGCCTCCGTGATGCTGGAGGTGGCGGCGGCCATCACCACCATCGGTGTCTTCGACTGGGTGGCGATGGGCGCGGTGGCCATGGCCGAGGGCGTGATGCCGAAGCCGGCCAGCACGTTGACCTTGTCGTTCACCACCAGCTCCTGCGCCAGGCGCTTGGTCACGTCGGGCAGGCTGGTGTCGTCCTTGACGATCAGCTCGATCTTCCTGCCCGCGACGGTGTCGCCGTTCTGCGCCATGTAGAGCCGGGCCGCAGCCTCGATCTGGCGACCGGTGGTGGCCTGCTGCCCTGTCATCGGCAACACCAGGCCGATCTTGAAGGTGTTGCCCTGGGCCTGCGCCAGCGGCATGGCCAGAGCGAGGGCCGTGAGGCTCGCGGCCTGCAGGAGGTGGCGACGTTGCATGGATGTCTCCTTGTGATGCATCGGAACGGGGCGTATTGTGATCAATTGAAACGACGTTGGCGCCTTGGCAAACACCTAAGGCGCGGGCCCGCGGGCCTGCATTCTGCGCGATCCATCGATCATTTGCGCGATGATCGCGCACAGCTCCCAGGCCTTCACGGCGCGTCGGGCCGCCACGCGGAATCGAGGGTGATGCTGCCGACGGCGCGCGACACGCAGGCGCAGATGCGTCGGCCTTCGCGCTTCTCATGCTCGCTGAGGAACACATCGCGGTGGTCGATCTCGCCATCGACGGAAAGCACGTCCATGGCGCACAGGCCGCATTCGCCGCGACGGCAATCCCACAGCGTCTGCACGCCCGCGGCTTCGAGCGCTTCGAGCAGGCTGCAGTCGGCCGGTACCTCGATGCTGAGGCCGTGCCGTGGAATGCGCACCTGGAAGGCTTGTGCGGGCAGCCGGCCGCTGCTGCCGAAGGTCTCGAAGCGCAGGTCCGCCGGCGGGCGCCCGGCTGCCGCCCAGGCGCGCTTGACGGCTTCCAGCATCGGCACCGGTCCGCAGGTGTACAGCTGACCGCCAGGGGGCAACGCCTCGATCTCGGCGGCGAAATCGATGGGTGCGCTGCCGGCGTGAGCCTGGACGCTGGTGGCTTGCGAGCCTCCAAGCGCCTTCTGCAGCAACGGGAGATAGGCCAGTTCCTCGGCACTTCGCGCGCCGTAGAGCATGCGCACCGGCACGCCCCTGCGCGCGGCCAGCGCGCCCAGGCGCTGCGCCATGAAGACCATCGGCGTGATGCCGATGCCGCCCGCCACCAGCAGGTAGCCGGGCGCCGTGGTGTCGAGGCCGAAGTGGTTCTGCGGCTGCGTCACCAGCAGGCGATCGCCGGGCGCCAGGCGCCACATCGCGAGCGAGCCGCCGCGGCCGTCGTCCAGGCGCTTGACGGCAATGCGCCACACCAGGCCATCGGGTTCGCCCACGAGCGAGTAGTGGCGCGTCTGCATCCGGCCTGCGCCAGGCACCCCGACCAGCACCTGGACCTGGAGATGGGACCCGGGCTCGTAACCGGCCGCCACGCCCGACTCGGGGGTGATTTCGAACTCGCGCACCGTGGGCGTCAGATCGCGGCAGGCCGTGATGCGCGCAGGCATCCAGTGGATTTCGCTGTTCATCGCAAGAAAGGTGGATTCAGGCCCGCCGGCGGATCAGTTGCACACCCGGCAGGGGATGGTTGTGCACGCCATGCAGCGCCTCGCGCAGGTTGCGCTGCGCCAGGCGGCTGTGCTCGCGCATCAGCGCCTCGGC
Source organism: Variovorax sp. RA8 (assembly GCF_901827175.1). Taxonomy (NCBI): domain Bacteria; kingdom Pseudomonadati; phylum Pseudomonadota; class Betaproteobacteria; order Burkholderiales; family Comamonadaceae; genus Variovorax; species Variovorax sp. RA8. The sequence continues at coordinate 4,659,919 of NZ_LR594662.1, forward strand.
GCGCGAGCCCTCGCGGTTCTCGACCGCGTCCAGCACCTGGCCATGCTGGTCCTGCGCGATCACGAGCATGTCGCGCGCGGCCGGCGAGTTGGCTTGCACCACCACGAAAGCGGAGGGCGACGCGAAGGGAAGGTTGATCACGCGCTCCATCTGCTGCGCGAGCAGCGGGCTGCCGGCCATCTCCGACAGCAGCCGATGGAACTGCCCGTTGAACTCGACATAGCGCGAGAAGGCGGCGTCGTCGAGCGCAGGCTCCCTCAGCAGCTCGTCGATGCGCCGCAGGCAGGCGCGCGCCTCGCGCAGCAGCACGGGCGCCGCGCCGCGCTCGGCCGCCAGCCGCGCCGACAGGCCTTCGAGCGTGCCGCGCAGCTCGATGGCATCGGCAACGTCGCGTTCCGAGAAGGTGCGCACCGCGTAGCCGCCATTGGGCAGGGCTTCGAGCAGTCCTTCCTGCTCGAGGCGCATGAGCGCGCTGCGCACCGGCGTGCGCGAGACGCCCAGCTGCTCCGAGATCGCCACCTCCGCGATGCGCGTGCCGCCCGGCAGCTCGCCGGCCAGCACCATCTCGCGCAGCCGCAGCTGGGCCTTCACGGCCTGCGAGCCGCCGACGTCCGTAGAAGCCTCGTTGACCGTGGCCATCACGCGCGTTCCGCCACCGGCACCGGCCGGATCGGGATGCCAGCCGGCCGCTCCTTCGCGATCATCTGGTCGATCAACCGGCGCGCCCACATCGCACCGGCGTCGATGTTCAAGTTGTGGAACTCGTGCCCGGGGCGCTCGTCCATCGCGCGCTGCTGCGCCTCGAGCACCAGCTCGTCCTCGCGGAAGATGCCGGCCACGCCCTCGCGCAGTTCGTGCGTGAGCCGCTGCTCGCCGATGCAGTAATTGCGTGCGAACGCCCAGAAGTAGAGGCAGGTGGTGTCGGTCTCGGGCGTGATTGTGTTGAGCACGTAGCCGTTCACGCCCCCGCTGCGATCGCCCGGATGGCCTTCGCGCGGCACCGCGCCGCTGCCCGCCGCGGCGACACCCACGTCGATATTGACAGTGCACGGCCCCTCGAAGCGGATGATCTGCCAGCGGTCGACCTTGCCCTCGTAGCCATGCGCATGCCGGATCTGTGCAGCCCAGAACGGCGGCGGGTCGATGTTCTCCATCCAGCGCGTGACGGTGGCGGACCGATCCCCGTGCGTCGCGACGAAAGGCGCCTCGGCCACCGCGCGGTTGCCGATGGAGGAGCCGTGCACGAAGGCCTCGTGCGTGAGGTCCATCAGGTTGTCGACCACCAGCCGGTAGTCGCAGGCCACGCGGATCATCTTGCCGTCGCCGGCCCAGGCCGGATCGTCGTTCCAGTGCATGTCGGGCACCAGCGCCGGGTCGGCCTTGGCAGGGTCGCCGGGCCAGATCCAGACGAAGCGATGCTTCTCCACCACCGGGTAGGCCCGCACGCAAGCCGAGGGGTTGAGCGTCTCCTGGCTCGGCATGTGAGTGCAGCGGCCCTGGCTGTTGTAGACCAGGCCGTGGTAGCCGCAGACCAGCTCGTCGCCTTCCAGCCGGCCGAGGGAGAGCGGCATCAGGCGATGCCAGCAGGCGTCCTCCAGCGCGGCCACCTGGCCATCGTTGCGCCGGTACAGCACCAGCTTCTGGTTGCAGACGGTACGCGCCAGCAGGCTGTGCTTGATCTCGACGTCGTAGGCCGCCGCATACCAGGCATCGAGGGGAAAAGGACTTGTGGAACGGCTCATGGGATACGCAATGTATACAGTCACCGCTCAAAATCCAATACTTATGGCCCTCTTTTAAGGGAAAACACTGAACTCGCTGTATTCATCCGCCCGAATTGCGCAGCGTTTACGATCGGTCGTTCTTTTTCAGACTCGACGGAGCCCACCATGTCCGAACACGCCCGCCTGCCTGCCCGCTACGACCACGTCGGCAGCTTCCTGCGCCCCCAGTACCTGCTCGAAGCCCGCGAGCAGAAAGCCAAGGGCGAGATCACGCCCGAACAGCTTCGCAGGGTCGAAGACAAGGCCATCACCGAGATCGTGAAGTTCCAGGAGGACATCGGTCTCAAGAGCATTACCGACGGCGAGTTCCGCCGGACCTACTTCCACATCGACTTCCTCGAGCAGCTCGGCGGCGTGAAGACCGACATCCCGGTCACGATCCGCAAGCCCGATGGCAGCGAGGAGCTCGCACCGCCGGTGATGCGCGTGATCGACAAGGTGACCCACGCCAAGGCCATCCAGCTGGCCGACTTCCAGTACCTCAAGAGCCAGGTCTCGCCCGGCAACACGCCCAAGGTCACCATCCCCTCGCCCACCATGCTGCATTTCCGCGGCGGCCGCGCCGGGATCAGCAAGGAGGCCTACCCGGAGCTCGACCCGGCCTTCTACGACGACGTGGCCCGTGCTTACGGCGACGAGCTGCGCTCGCTGGCCGAGGCCGGCTGCACCTACGTGCAGATGGACGACACCAACCTCGCCTACCTGTGCGACGAGAAGATGCGCGAGGCGGCCCGCCAGCGCGGCGACGACCCCAACGAGCTGCCGCACCGCTACGCCGCCTTCATCAACAAGGTGGTGGCGCAGAAGCCCGCGGGCATGACGCTCGCGATGCACCTGTGCCGCGGCAACTTCAAGAGCACCCATGCCGCGGCCGGCAACTACGAGCCGGTGGCCGAGGCGCTGCTCAAGGAGATGGACCTGGACGCCTACTTCCTCGAATACGACGACGCGCGCTCGGGCGACTTCCGGCCGCTGCGCTTCCTGCCCAAGGGCAAGACCGTGGTGCTGGGCCTGGTGACCACCAAGTTCGGGCAGCTGGAAGACAAGGACGAGCTCAAGCAGCGCATCGAGGCTGCCGCCAAGTACGTCCCGCTGGAGCAGCTGGCGCTGTCGCCGCAATGCGGTTTCTCCAGCACGGTGCACGGCAACAAGATCGCCGTGGAGGACCAGCGCAGCAAGCTGCGGCTGGTGGTGGAAACGGCCCAGGAGGTCTGGGGCTCGACCTGAGGTGCATGCCCGGTGAAGTCGCGGCATGATCGCGCTCCATGAAGCTCTTCACCGGCCCCCTCAGCATGTTCGGCGCCAAGGCGCAGATCGCGGCGCTCGAAAAAGGCATCGCGATCGAAGCCGTCATGGTGCCTTTCGACAAGGACGACAACTACCTTCCCAAGCACCCCGAGGTGCTGCGCGTCAATCCCAAGCGGCAGGTGCCCGTGCTGATCGACGGCGAGGTGGAAGTCTTCGACTCCACGCAGATCTTCGAGTACCTCGAGGACAAGGTGCCCGAGCCGCCGCTGTGGCCGCGCGACGTCGCCGGCCGCGCCCGTGCCCGCCAGCTCGAGCACCTGTCCGACGAGGTGTTCTTCCCCCACGTGATCAGGCTGATGGGCTTGCAGCACGACATGCGCAGCGAGGCGGCGGTGACGGCCTGCGCTGCCTGCTCGCGCTTCTACGAGCAGATGGAAGAGCGCCTCGAGCAAGCCGACCATCTGGCCGGCCCCTACTCCTTCGCCGACATCGCCTTCTACATGGCGCAGGTCTTCGCCGACCGCAAGGGTGCCGGCATGACGGACGCAACGCCGCGCCTGCTCGCCTGGCGCGAGCGCGTGGGCGCGCGTCCCGCGGTGCGCGCGGTGGTCGGGCCGATGATGCGCTTCCTGGCCTCGGAGGGGCGGCCCGTGCCCGCCGCCCTTCGGTCGCATCTGGCGCCTGCCAACGCGTGAATCAGGCCGGCGCCGCGTGAACCGCATCGACGACTGGCTGGACTGGCTGCCCTCGCCGTCGCAGCACCTGCTGGTCGTGACCTTCGCGCTGCTGGTCTATGTGCTGACCACGCGCGGGCGGCGCGAGCATCGCGCGCCCGCCACCGCGATTGCCTGGGTCATGGGCCTGACGCTGCTGCCCTACCTCATCCTGCCGATGTACCTGTTGTTCGGCCAGCGCAAGCTGCGGCCTTCGGGTTCGCCCCGGCCGCCGCGCTCGGTGCCGGCGGGGCACTGGGCGGCCGACCTGATCGAGAGCTTCGGCCTCGCGCCCCCCGGGCCCAGCGCGGTGCGCTTCCATGCCGACGGCGGCGCGGCACGCGACGCGTTGTGGGAGGTGATCGAGGGCGCGCGCACGCGCATCGACGTCTGCACCTTCATCATCGGCGACGATGCGCTGGGCCACGAGGCGATCAACCGGCTGTCGCGGCGCGCGCGCGAGGGCGTCAAGGTGCGCGTGCTGCTCGACGGTTTCGGCGCCCTGTCGCTGCCGCGCCATCACTTCGACACGCTGCGCGAGGCCGGCGCGGAAGTCGCCGTGTTCCGCCCCCTCTTCAGCCTGCGCCGCACCGGCCCGCGCAACCTGCGCAACCACCGCAAGCTCACCATCGCGGACGACGGCTGGCTCTGGTCGGGCGGGCGCAACCTCGCGGGCGAGTACTTCCTCGGCAACCATGAGCACCCGCAGCCGTGGCGCGACCTGTCCTTCGATCTCCGGGGGAACGTGGCCGTGGCGGCGGCGCGCCAGTTCGACCACGACTGGGCCTCGGTGCGCGGGCGCAAGCCGCGCGCCATCGCCGCCGCCGCGCCGCCGGCGGGCGAGCTCGCCCAGTTCCTTCCCAGCGGGCCCGACCAGACCGAGGACACGGCCCATGCGCTGCTGATCGACGCCTGCTTCCGCGCGGAGCACCGGCTGCTCGCGGTCACGCCCTACTTCGTGCCCGGCGACGGCCTGCGCGATGCGCTGCGCCTGGCAGCACGGCGCGGCGTGCAGGTCACGATCGCGATGCCGGCGCAATCCAACCACCGGCTCGCCGACTTCGTGCGCGCCCGGGCCATGCGCGACCTCGCGCGCGCCGGCGTCAGCTTCCGCATGCTGCCCTTCATGGCGCACGCCAAGGCCGTGGTGGTGGACGAGCAGCTGGCGCTGTGCGGCTCGATCAACCTCGACATGCGCAGCCTGCTGCTGAACCACGAGGCGGCCGTGGTGTTCTACGGCGCCGAGCAGATCGACTGGCTCGCGCAGTGGATCGAGACCACCGCCTCGGCCGGCGAGACCTACCGTGCGCGGCGCCCCGGGCTGGTGCGGGACGTGGCGGAAGGCCTGCTGCTGACGATCGCCTTCCAGCTCTAGCCTCTGGCGGGCTGTTGCGGCCCGCTACTGCTTCTTGGACGGCTCCAGGTTGGTGTAGCTTGCGTTACCCAGCCCCGTGCCGATGGTCAGCACCGCCCAGCGCTTCACGTCGCGCATGAAAGGCAGCTCGCTCATTCCCTGCACCACGGCATCGTTGTGCATCAGCACCATCGTCGGCACGCCGCGGATGGTCCGGATCTTCTTGGCGAGTTCGGTGGGCAGATGGAAGTGCTCGCTGGTCCAGTCGCCGGGCATGTTCTGTGCGCCGCGCGCGATCGAGCCGTCCTTGCGGATCAGCCCCGGGCAACCGATGCCGACGAAGGGCGCCAAGCGAATGCCCGCCTTCTTGCAATAGTGGACCTGCTCCTCGAGCATCTCGGCCAGCCGTGCCACCAGCATGCGCCGGTTGGGGCCGTCGTCGGCATGGCGCCACTTCTTGCGGCGAATCACCTTCGCCTTCGACAGGTCGGCCGCCCGCTTGCGCCGCGTCTTCACGATGCCGCAGCGCACATTGGTGCCGCCGATGTCGAGCGCAAGGATGGCGTCGTAGTGCTCCAGCAGCTCGGGCGGCGTGAGGTGCAGCCAGCCGAGCAGCCCGGCGTCGTCGGGCTCGTGGCAGATGCGTGCGAGCTCCGTCCGCACTTTCGCTTCCTGGAGGATGGCGGCCGCCTGCAGCACCGCGCGCTCGCCGACGTCGCTTTCCGGGAAGCCGCCGCCGATCACGATGCGCTCGACGCCCTTCCACGAAGGCTGGCGAAGGAAGCTCTGGATGACCTCAGACAAGGCCTCGGCGAACTCCTCGATGGCCGCATGGACGATGTCGGTGGCTTCCGTGGCCTTGCCTGCCTTCAACGCCGCGTCGAGCGTGCCCTTCCCCAGCTCTTTGGAATGCTGCTCGCCCAGCGGATCCGGCTTGCCCTTCTTGCGATGGCGCCGGCGCCAGCGCTCCAGCAGCTCGCGGAACGCCGTCTGGCTGGCCCGGTCGCCGAGGAAACCGTTCTCGCCTCGCAACTGGAGGCTGTAGCCCTCGACCACCACAGCCGGCAATTCCTTCGCTCCATGAATGTCGGCCGATGGCGGCGTCGGCGCGTATCGGTTGTTGTTGTTGTCGTTGCTCTTCTTCGGTCGCGCCTTGTGCGTCTTGTTCTTGGAGGCCATGAAGTCCTTCGCAGGTTTGGGGTAGTGCCGTCAGTCGGCCGTGGCTTCGAGGATAAGGCGCGTGGTCTCCTCCGGCGCGTCCCAGTGCGGGAAGTGGCCGCAGCACTCGAACCAGTGCAGGCGTGCCCCGGGATAGAGCTGCAGCGCCCGCGCCGCCTGCTGCGGCAGGCAGACACGGTCGAGCCGCCCCCAGCCGATCACCAGCGGCCTGGGCAGGCTGCCCGCATCCGCGCCCTGCCTCGCCGGCTCGCGCAGGAGCGCACGCAGCACCGCGTCGTAGGAGCGTGCCGACGCATAGCTGCGCATTTCCTCTAGCACCATGGAAGGCGGCAGCGCGGCAGGCTGAACCGAGAACTGCGCCAGCAGCAGGCTGCGCGCCCAGTCGTGCGCGATGAGGGTCGGCATGGCGAATTGCAGGCTCTGCGCAAGCCGGTGCGAGAACCAGACCGACGCGGCGAAGAGGAAGCGCTCCCAGCCGAGCCAGAAGCCGCCCGGCCCCAGCGAAACCACCGAGCCCAGTACGCCGCCGCGGCGCGCCAGCTCGAGCAGCAGGCGCGCGCCGATCGAGCTGCCGGCGGCATCGGTGCCGATCAGCTCATGCTCCCGGAGGAACTGTGCGAGCGCGTCGGCCAGTGTCTGCAACGAGACCTCGCCGTCCAGCGGCGGACTCTTGCCGAAGCCGGGGAGGTCGATCGCGGTCACGCTGCGCCGGGCCGCCAGCGGTTCCATGATGCCCTGCCACGAACGCCAGCTGCTGCCCAGTCCATGGACGAGCAGCAGCGACTTGCCTTGGCCACGCCGGACGTAATTGATGAGCACCCTCTCACTGTGCGGGCACGCGCCATGGCATGCATCAGCCTCGCTCACGATCTCCTGTAGGAAGGCGGCCTGTCGCGATCCGCAGCCCGTCGATACACTGCGGCCGATGCATTGCCTGCACCACCTGCGGCTCCTCGCCTTGTCCTTCCTGGGCCTGCTCTGCGCAGCGGCCCCCTCGCAGGCGCAGGACGCGGGCCTGGACATCGGCTCCAAGCGCTTCACCGAGTCCTACATCCTGGCCGAGGTGCTGGCGCAGACCGCCGCGCCTCACCTTCCGGCCCCGCCCCGGTTGCGGCAGGGCCTGGGCAACACCGCGATCGTCTACGAGGCCCTGCGCTCGGGCAGCATCGACCTCTACGCCGAATACACCGGCACGGTGGCGCTGGAGATCCTCAAGAACCCCCAGCCCATGACGCCCGAGGCCATGAACGCCGCGCTCGCGCCGCTCGGCCTCGGCATCGCGATCCCGCTGGGCTTCAACGACGGCTACGCGCTCGCCATGCGTGCGGCCGATGCCGATCGGCTCGGCGTGCGCACCCTCGGCGACCTGGCGCGCCATCCCGATCTGCGGCTGGGACTGTCCAATGAATTCATCGGCCGCGCCGATGGCTGGCAAGGCCTGGCCGCGCGCTACGGCTTCGCGCAGAAGCCCACCGGCCTGGACCATGGCCTGGCCTACGACGCGATCGCGGCGAAGCAGGTCGACGTCATCGACATCTACACGACCGACGCCAAGATCGACCACCTCGGCCTGCGCGTGCTGGCCGACGACCGCGGCTACTTCCCGCGCTACGACGCGGTGGTGCTGTACCGGCTCGACGTGCCCACGCGCTGGCCGGCGGCGTGGGCCGCGCTGCAGAAGCTCGAGGGCCGCATCGACGAGCGCGCGATGATCGCGATGAACGCCCGTGCCGAGCTGCAGGGCGTGGCCTTCGACGTGATCGCGCGTGATTTCCTGGCGCAGGGCGGCGTGGGCGGAAAGGCCGGCGCCGCCGGCAGCGAAGATGCGCGCGGCTTCGTTGCCAAGCTCTTCGGCCCCGACCTCGGCCGGCTCGCGCGCCAGCATCTTCTGCTCGTGGCGATCTCGGTCGGGCTGGCGATCCTCGTCGCCGTGCCGCTGGGCATTGCCGTGTTCCCGCACCTGCGGCTGCGGGCCCTGGTGCTCGGCCTTGCCGGCCTCCTGCAGACCGTGCCCTCCCTTGCGCTGCTCGCGGTGCTGATCTCGCTCATCGGCGCCATCGGCACCTTGCCGGCGCTGATCGCGCTCACGCTCTATTCGCTGCTGCCTATCATGCGCAACACGGTGACCGGCTTGGCGGAGGTGCCGGCCGGGCTGCGGCAAGCCGGGACGGCGCTGGGAATGACGAGCGGCCAGAGCCTGCGGCTGGTCTTGCTGCCGCTCGCGCTGCCGACGCTGCTGGCGGGTGCGCGCACGGCGACGGCGATTGCGATCGGGACGGCGACCATTGCGGCGTTCATCGGCGCGGGAGGGTTTGGGGAGCGGATCGTGACGGGGCTGGCCTTGAATGACCGTGAGTTGCTGGTGGCGGGGGCGGTGCCGGCGGCGGTGCTGGCGTTGCTGAGCGAAGGGGTGTTCGAGGCGATCGAGTATTGGCTTCGTCGGGGGCGGGCTGGGTGACTTCTTGTCTTGCTCTCCCTCCCTCCAGGAGAAGAGTGTGGGGCACCCTAGCTGTCGATTCGTGCCTTGCGCTTTGGTTGAGCCAGGAGCCGGGGAGTCGTCCCGGCCCCGGACTCAAACCAAAGCGCAACGTACCGATCGGATCCTGGTGCCCTCACCCCAGCCCCCTTTCAGAGAGGGAGGGACAAGACCTCAAGCCAGCGTGTACGCCGTCTTCACCACCGTAAAAAACTCCTGCGCATACCTCCCCTGCTCCCGCGCCCCATAGCTCGACCCCTTCCGCCCGCCAAAAGGCACGTGATAGTCCACCCCCGCCGTCGGCAGGTTCACCATCACCATCCCCGCCTGGCTGTGCCGCTTGAAATGCGTCGCATACTTCAGCGAAGTCGTGGCGATGCCCGCCGACAGCCCGAACTCCGTGTCGTTCGCCGTCGCCAGCGCCTCCTCGTAGTTCTTCACACGGATCACGCTCGCCACCGGCCCGAAGATCTCTTCCTTGTTGATGCGCATGCTCGCCACCGTTTCGCTGAACAGTGCCGGCGACATGTAGTAGCCCTCGGTATCCAGCCTCAACCGGTCGCCACCGGCAGCCAGGGTGGCGCCTTCCCCCTGGCCGATGTCGATGTAGTCCAGGTCCTGCCGCAGTTGGCTCTCGCTGGAGACCGGGCCGATGTCGGTGCCCTGCGCCAGCGCATCGCCGACCTTGATCTTCGCCATGCGCGCCTTCATCGCCTCGATGAACTTCGGGTAGATGCCGTCGGTCACGATCAGCCGGCTGGACGCGGTGCAGCGCTGGCCAGTGGAATAGAAGGCGCTCTGCACGCTGAGCTCCACCGCCTGGTTCAGGTCGGCATCGTCGAGCACCACCTGCGGGTTCTTGCCGCCCATCTCGAGCTGCACCTTCTTGTGGGTCGTCGCGCATTGCACCGCGATGCGGCGGCCCACGCCGACCGAGCCTGTGAAGCTGATGGCGTGGATGCCCTGATGATTGACCAGCGCATCGCCGATCACGCTGCCGCGCCCCATCACCAGGTTGAAGACGCCGGCCGGGATGCCCGAGCGGCTGATGATCTCGGCCAGCGCCCAGGCGCAGCCCGGCACCAAGTCGGCGGGCTTCAGCACCACGCAGTTGCCGTAGGCCAGCGCCGGTGCGACCTTCCACGCCGGGATCGCGATCGGAAAGTTCCAGGGCGTGATCAGCCCCACCACGCCCACGGGTTCGCGCGTGATCTCGATGCCGATGCCGGGACGTACCGACGGGATCACCTCGCCCGCCAGGCGCAGGCATTCGCCCGCGAAGAACTTGAAGATGTGGCCGGCGCGCGTGGCCTCGCCGATCCCTTCGGCGCGGGTCTTGCCCTCCTCGCGCGCGAGCAGCGTGCCGAGTTCCTCCTTGCGGGCCAGGATCTCGTTGCCGATCTTGTCCAGCGCGTCCGAGCGCGCCTGCACGCTGCCGGTGGACCAGGCCGGGAAGGCGGCGTTCGCCGCGGCCACGGCCTCGTCGACCTGGGCGGCGTCACCCTGGGCGTAGTGGCCGAGCACGTCCTGCAGGTTGCTCGGGTTGGTGTTGGGGCTGTAGCTGGCGCCGGCGCGCCATTCGCCGTTGATCAGGTTGTCGAAGTTCTGCATGGCAGGATCCTTGGTGTCGGTCGGAAAAAAGTACGGGGCCGTCTGGGCGGCCCCGCACGCTGTCTCAAGAATAGGCGAGGCGCGGCGCCTCGGCCAGCGCCCCGCCCTGCGACCCTACTGCGGCCCGAGTTGGTCGATAAGCGCCGCCAGCGCTTCGTACTCCTGCGGCTTGAGCTCGGTGAGCGGCGTACGCACCGGGCCCGCGTCGCGGCCGACGATGCGCGCGCCGGCCTTGACGATGCTCACCGCATAGCCCTGGCCCTTGTTGCGGATCTCCAGGTAAGGCATGAAGAACTGCTTGAGCAGGCGGTGCTGTGTCGCCATGTCGTCGGCCGCCACCGCCTTGTAGAAGTCCATCGCGGTCTTCGGGATGAAGTTGAAGACGGCCGAGGAATACACCGGCGTGCCCAGCGCCTTGTAGGCCGCGGCGTAGACCTCGGCCGTGGGCAGGCCGCCGAGGTAGGCAAAGCGGTCGCCCATGCGCAGGTGAATCGAGCTCATGAGCTCGATGTCGCCGATGCCGTCCTTGAAGCCGACGAGGTTGGGGCAGCGCTCGGCCAGCTTCGCCAGGGTATCGGGGTACAGCCTGCTCTGCCCGCGGTTGTAGACGATGACGCCGAACTTCACGCTCTTGCACACCGCCTCCACGTGCGCCGCCAGGCCTTCCTGGCCGGCTTCGGTCAGGTAGTGCGGCAGCAGCAGGACGCCGTGCGCGCCGGCCTTCTCGGCGGCCTGCGCGCACTGGATCGCGAAGCGCGTCGGGCCGCCCGCGCCCGCGATGATCGGCACCTTGCCGCGGCAGGTCTGCACCGCCGTCTCGATGATCCCCGGGTACTCGTCACCAGTCAGCGAGAAGAACTCGCCCGTGCCGCCGGCCGCGAACAGCGCACTCGCGCCGTAGGGGGCCAGCCATTCGAGTCGCTCGATGTAGCCCTTCTTGTCGAAGTTGCCCTCGGCATCGAAGTCGGTCAGCGGAAAGGACAGCAGGCCGGAGCCCATGATGGATTTGAGTTCTTGGGGATTCATCCAAAGATCCTGGAAAGAGTGAAGGAAAGTCGGGGAACACCGCGGAACCGGCTTTGCCGGGCCGCTGGTGTTGCCCCCGGTGAGGGGGTGGGCGGCTACACGAAGTGAGCCAACCTGGGGGAGAGCAACATGCCCACCGCGGAACCGGCTTTGCCGGGCCGCTGGTGTTGCCCCCGGTGAGGGGGTGGGCGGCGACACGAGGTGAGCCAACCGGGGGGAGAGCTTTAGTCCAGCTTGATCTGCGCCGCTTCGACCACCTTGGCCCAGCGCGCGCGTTCCTTGTTGAAGAACTGCTCCTGCTCGGTCGGCGTCATCGTCACGACCTCCGCGCCCTGTCCGGCCAGCCGAGAACGGATGTCGGCCGAGCGGATGATGGTGACGAGCTCTTTGTTGAGGCGCTGGATGACCGCCTCGGGCGTGCCGCGCGGCGCCAGCATGCCCTGCCAGGTGCCCGACTCGAAGCCCGCCACGCCCTGCTCGGCGATGGTGGGCACGTCGCCGATCAGCGGCATGCGGGTGGACTTCGAGACGCCCAGCACCTTGAGCTTGCCGCTCTGTACGTGCGGCAGGGTCGCGAGCATGCCGTTCATCAGCACCTGGGTCTGGCCGCCCACTGTGTCCTGGATGGCCTGCACGCCGCCCTTGTAGGGCACGTACTGCCAGCGCGCGCCGCTGGCACGCTCGAGCGCCACGCCGGCCAGGTGCGGGGCGCTGCCGGTAGCGGTCACGGCGAAGTTCAGATCGGCCTTCTTCGACAACGCGACCAGTTCCTTCAGGCTGCCGGCCTGCACCGACGGATGCACCACCAGCAGGTGCGGCGAGTAGGCCAGCATGGTCACGCCGCGCAGGTCCTTCGACGGATCGAACGCGAGCTTGGTGTAGACGGAGGGGCTGATCGCCAGCGCGCCGACGTCGCACAGCAGCAGCGTGTAGCCGTCGCCCGGCGCCTTGGCCACCAGGTCGGCGCCGAGATTGCCGTTGGCGCCCGCGCGGTTCTCCACGATCACCGACTGCTTGAGCGCCTCCGACAAGGGCTGGCTGATGGCGCGCGCAATGATGTCGGATGAGCCGCCCGGTGGGTAGGGCACCACGATGCGCAGGGGCTTCGAAGGCCAGGCATCGGCTGCATTGGCGGAGCCCGCCAGCAGGCTCGCGCCAACGGCGCCGAGCACGAGATCACGTCGATTGAGGGTCATGTGTGGTGTCTCCGGGGAACGAGGGATGAGGGATGGGGGCGTTTCAAGCCGTGGGAACGAGATCAGGGTTGTCTTAAGTTATCAGTCATCGTACAACTGAAAGAGCAGGATGTCCAGCACGCACCTGCGCCGCTCAGGTCGACGAGGCGCCTCCGGCCGGCGCGGGCGCAGGCGCTTCGCGCTGGGCGGCCTCCTGCGCCAGGCGCAGGCGCTCCCGGCTGTTGGTCAGATGGATGCGCATGGCAGCACGCGCCGAGTCCGGATCGCCCCGCGCGATGGCAGCGTAGATTTCCTCGTGCTCGCGGTTGACACGGCTCAGGTACTCGCCGCGGCGGTCGTGGTTGCGGATGGCAGTGATGCGGGTGCGCGGAATGATGGTGGTGCCGAGGTGGCTCATGATGTCCGCGAAGTACGGGTTGCCCGTGGCCTGCGCGATCTGCAGGTGGAAGCGGAAGTCGGGCGCCACCGTGTCGCCCGCCACGGCCACGTTGCGCTCGAAATCGTCGAGCGCGTCGCGCATCGCCGCCAGGTGCTCCTCGGTACGGCGGGTGGCAGCCAGCCCGGCCGACTCGGTCTCCAGGCTGATGCGCAGCTCCAGCACCGCCAGCACGTCGACCGTGGTCGCGATGTCGGAGCCCTCGAGACGGAACATGCCCGCCGCCCTGGGCTGCAGCACGAAGGTGCCGATGCCATGGTGGGTCTCCACCAGCCCGCCGGCCTGCAGCTTCGACAGCGCCTCGCGCACGACGGTGCGGCTGACGCCATAGGCCTGCATGATGGCCGACTCGGTGGGCAGCTTGTCGCCCGGCCGCAGCTGCTGGCTGCGGATCTTCTCGCCCAGGTCGTCGACCAGGCCATGCGCCAGGCCGCGCCCGCGACGCCGCGGGCTGCCGCCCAAGGCGGCCGGATCGGCGGCGGCGGTTGACCCCGTTGACAGGCTCGACATGCGTTGATGATAATCAACCGAACGTTGTACGACAACCGATAACTTACGACTTCAGAGAGACAGCAACGATGAGTGCGCCTTCCTCCCCTCCCCGCCTGAACCGCTTGCTGCTAACCGGGGCCGCCGGCGGCCTGGGCAAGGTCCTGCGCGAGCGCCTGCGTCCCTTCGCCCGGACGCTGCGCGTGTCCGACATTGCCGCGCTCGCGCCGGCCGAGCGCCCGCAGGAGGAAGCGATCCCCTGCGACCTGGCGGACAAGGCCGCGGTCGATGCGCTGGTCGCCGGCTGCGACGCGATCGTTCACTTGGGCGGTGTGTCCGTCGAACGTCCTTTCGAGGAGATCCTCGAGGCCAACATCAAGGGCGTCTTCCATATCTATGAAGGCGCGCGCCGTCACGGCGTGAAGCGGGTGGTCTTCGCCAGTTCGAACCATGTGATCGGCTTCTACAAGCAGACGGAGACGATCGACGCCCACGCCCAGCGCCGGCCCGACGGCTACTACGGCCTGTCCAAGTCCTTCGGCGAGGACATGGCCCAGTTCTACTTCGACCGCTGGGGCATCGAGACGGTGAGCATCCGCATCGGCTCCTCCTTCCCCGAGCCGGCCAACCGCCGGATGATGAGCACCTGGCTCAGCTACCGCGACCTCACGTCGTTGGTCGAGAAGTCGCTCTTCACGCCGGACGTGAAGCACACGGTGGTCTATGGCGTGTCGGCCAACCGCGACGTCTGGTGGGACAACAGCGCCGCGGCGCACTTGGGCTTCCAGCCGCAGGACAGCTCGGAGGTCTTCCGCGCCAAGGTCGAGGCCCAGCCGCCGGTGGCCGCCGACGATCCCAATGCCGTCTACCAGGGCGGCGCCTTCACCGCCCAGGGCCCTTTCGGCGATTAGGGGGACATCATGTCCACGCAGGCCGAGCTCGTGGTCGATGCCCGCTGCGGCACCGGCGAAAGCCCCGTCTGGTCGACCGCCGAGCAGGCGCTCTACTGGGTCGACATCCCGGGGCGAGCCCTGCATCGCTGGTCGCCCGACGGGCACCGACATTGGACCGGCGAGGAAATGATCGCCTGCATCGCCCCGCGCGCAGATCTGCCCGGTGCGTGGATCGCCGGCATGGAAAGCGGCCTCTTCTCGATCGAGCCGAAGGACGACGGCACCCTCGCCGCGACGCCCCTCGCGCAGGTGGCGCACGCCCTGCCGGGCATGCGCTTCAACGATGGCCGCTGCGACCGCCAGGGCCGCTTCTGGGCCGGCACCATGCTGATGGACATGGGGCCAGGCGCCCGCGCAGGCCGGCTCTATCGCTTCGACGGCGACAACCACAAGCCGCCATCGCTGCAGCTCGAAGACCTCATCGTCCCCAACGGCCTGGCCTTCAGCCCCGACGGCCGCACCATGTACCTGTCTGATTCGCACCCGAGCGTGCAGACCGTCTGGGCCTTCGACTACGACACCACCACCGGCACGCCGACCAACCGGCGCGTCTTCATCGACATGAAGCCCCTGCCCGGCCGCCCCGACGGTGCCGCGGTCGACGCCGACGGCTGCTACTGGATCTGCGGCAACGACGCCGGCCTGGTGCACCGCTTCACGCCGCAAGGCCGCCTCGACCGCTCTCTCGAAGTGCCGGTGAAGAAGCCGGCAATGTGCGCCTTCGGCGGCCCGAGGCTGGACACCCTCTTCGTGACCTCCATCCGGCCCGGCGGCGATCTCTCCGACCAGCCGCTGGCCGGCGGCGTGTTCGCGCTGCGCCCGGGGACCCAGGGCATCGCGGAGCCCGCATTCGGCGCCTGACGAAACCGGATTTCATCCCGACAGCAACCACCAACAGAGGAAGACAAATGAAGTTCAAGTTCAACCGCACCCTGATCGCACTGGCGGCCGGCACCCTGGGCCTGGCCGCGCATGCCGTCGAGTTCCGCTCGGCCGACGTGCACAACAGCGACGACTATCCGACCGTGGCCGCCGTCAAGCACATGAGCGAGCTGCTCGACAAGCGCAGCAACGGCAAATACAAGATCAAGGTCTTCAACAAGGGCGCGCTCGGCACCGAGAAGGAAACCATCGACCAGGTGAAGATCGGCGCGCTGGAGATGACCCGCGTCAACATCAGCCCGCTGAACTCGCTGTGCGCCAAGACGCTGGTGCCGACCATGCCCTTCCTGTTCGAGTCGATCGCGCACATGCGCAAGTCGCTCGACGGCCCGGCCGGCGAGGAGATCCTGAAGAGCTGCGAGCCCGAGGGCCTGGTCGGCCTGGCCTTCTATGACAGCGGCGCGCGCTCGATCTACGCCAAGAAGCCGGTGAAGACGCTGGCCGACGCCAAGGGCATGAAGATCCGCGTGCAGCAATCCGACCTGTGGGTCTCGCTGATCAACGCCATGGGCGCCAACGCCACGCCGGTGCCGATCGGCGAGGTCTACACCGGCCTGAAGACCGGGCTGATCGACGCCGCGGAGAACAACATCCCGTCCTATGACGGGTTCAAGCACTACGAGGCCGTCAAGTTCTACTCGCGCACCGAGCATTCCATGGCGCCCGAGATGCTGGTGATGTCCAAGGCCGTCTACGACAAGCTGCCCAAGGCCGACCAGGACATGTTCCGCGCCGCGGCCAAGGAATCGGTCGCGTTCCAGCGCAAGAAGTGGGACGAGCAGGAGGCCAAGTCGCTGGAGGTGGTGACCAAGGGCGGCGCCACCATCGTGTCCGACGTCGACAAGGCCTCGTTCCGCGCTGCGATGGCGCCGGTGTACGCCAAGTTCATTTCCACGCCCGACCTGCAGCGCCTGGTCAAGACCATCCAGGACAACAAGTGAGCGTCGGCACCCTCGAAACCGCAGTCCCGCGTCCGCCCTCGCGGCACGCGTACTCGCGGCTGTGCGCGTTGCTGTCCAAGGTCAGCCTGATGCTGGCGGTGGTGCTGCTGATCGCGATCATCGCGTGCGTGCAGTATCAGGTGGTCGGGCGCTACCTCTTCAACGACACGCCGGTCTGGGCCGAGGGGCTGGCGCTGCAGCTGGTGCTGTATGTCACCGCGCTGGGCGTGGCGGTCGGCGTGCGCGATGCCGGGCATATCGGGCTGGATTCGCTGGTTGCGCTGTTGCCGGACTCGCTGCGCCTCAAGGTCGAGATCCTGATCCACGCGCTGGTGGCGCTGTTCGGTGCCTTCATGGTGTCCAGCGGCTGGCTCTGGACACGGCTCAAATGGAGCGACATGAAGCCCATGCTGGGCATCCCTGTGGGTGCGGACTACCTGGCGCTCGTGATTGCGGGCCTCCTGATCGTGCTGTTTTCGGTTGAACATATCGTGGCGTTGCTGCGTGACGAAGAAGTGGTGCCGGCATGGAATTGACGAAGAGCCGCCTCATGGCAATTCGCGTCCCCTCGGGGGGCCGCGAGCAAAGCGAGCGTGGGGGCCTATGGAACTAGCAGTCCTGTCTTTCAGTTTTCTGGTGCTGCTGGTCATCGGCGTGCCGGTGGCGTTCTCGATCGGCCTGGCATCGATCGCGACCGTGACCTATGCGGGCCTGCCGGTCGCGGTGGTGTTCCAGAAGATGGTCGGCGGGATGCAGATCTTCTCCTTCCTGGCCATCCCCTTCTTCGTCTTCGCCGGCGAGCTGATGCTCTACGGCGGCATCGCGCAGCGCATCGTGCGCTTCGCCAACAGCCTGATCGGGCATGTGCGCGGCGGCCTCGGCATGAGCAACGTGATCGGCTGCACGCTGTTCGGCGGCGTGGCGGGCTCGCCGGTGGCGGACGTGTCGGCCATGGGCTCGGTGATGATCCCACTGATGAAGCGCGAAGGCTACGACGCGGACTACGCGGTCAACGTCACCACCCACGCCGCGCTGGTCGGCGCGCTGATGCCGACATCGCACAACCTCATCATCTTCACGCTCGCCACCACCGGCATCGCCTCGGTCAGCGTGCTGAGCCTGATCCTGGCGGGGCTGATCCCGGCGCTGCTCCTGACGCTGTGCAACCTGGCGGCGGCCTACTACGTGGCGATCAAGCGCGGCTACCCGATCCGCGGCGCCTTTCCCGGCTGGGGCGAGGTGCTGGCGGCCTTCATCGGTGCGCTGCCGGGGCTGCTGATCGTGGTGATCATCCTGGTCGGCATCCTGTCGGGGGTGTTCACCGCCACCGAGTCGGCGGCCACCGCGGTGCTCTGGGCGTTGGCCGTCACGGTGCTGGTGTACCGGTCGCTGAGCTGGAAGGACTTCCTGAAGGCCTGCGCCAAGGCCTGCAAGACCACCGGCGTGGTGCTGCTGCTGATCGGCATCTCCTCGGCCTTCGGCTACTTCATGGCGCTGTACGAGGTGCCGCAGAAGACCGGCGAGCTGATGACCTCGGTCTCCAGCAGCCCGTGGGTCATCTTCCTGATGATCAACGTGCTGCTGTTCGTGCTGGGAACCTTCCTGGACATGGCCGCCACCATCCTGATCTGCACGCCGATCTTCCTGCCGATCGCGATGCAGTTCGGCATGAGCCCGGTGCAGTTCGGCATCGTCATGCTGATCAACTGCGCGCTGGGGCTGAACACGCCGCCGGTGGGCACCACGCAGTTCATCGGCTGCGCGATCGGGGGCGTCTCGGTCGGGCAGGTGATGCGATCGATCTGGCCCTTCTACGGGGCGCTGCTGGTGTGCCTGATGCTGGTGACCTACGTGCCGGCCTTCTCCCTGTGGCTGCCCGACTTCTTCTCCACACCCAAATGAGCGAACCCCTCTGCATCGCCATGCACGAGCGCGACAACGTCGCGATCGTGGCCAACGACGGCGGCCTTCCCGCGGGCACGGTCTTCCCCTCGGGGCTGACACTGCGCGAGAAGGTGCCACAGGCGCACAAGGTGGCGCTGGTCGACATCCCCGAGGGCGGCGAGGTGCGCCGCTACGACGTCGTGATCGGCTATGCGCTGAAGCCCATCGTGGCCGGCAGCTGGGTCCACGAGCGTCTCTTGAAGATGCCGGCCGCGCGCGCGCTCGACGGCCTGCCGATCGCGACCGTGAAGCCCCTGCCGCCGACGCCGCTGGAGGGCTACACCTTCGAGGGCTACCGCAACCCGGACGGATCGGTCGGCACGCGCAACATCCTGGCCATCACGCAGACCGTGCAGTGCGTGGCCGGCGTTACCGAATTCGCGGTGCAGCGCATCAAGGCCGAGCTGCTGCCGAAGTACCCGAACGTCGACGACGTGGTCGCGCTGGAGCACAGCTATGGCTGCGGCGTGGCCATCGATGCGCCCGACGCGGTCATTCCGATCCGCACGTTGCGCAACATCAGCCTCAACCCGAACTTCGGCGGCGAGGTGATGGTGGTGAGCCTGGGCTGCGAGAAGCTGCAGCCCGAGCGGCTGATGCCGCCCGGCACCATCCCGCTGATCGACGAGCGCAACGTGGCCGACATCGGCGACAGCGCCGAGGCGAAGCTCGACGTGGTCTGCCTGCAGGACGAAGCTCACGTCGGCTTCATGTCGATGGTCGACTCCATCCTGCGCCAGGCCGAGGAACACCTGGAGCGCCTGGACGCCCGCCGGCGCGAGACAGTGCCGGCCAGCGAACTGGTGGTCGGCGTGCAGTGCGGCGGGAGCGACGCGTTCTCGGGTGTCACCGCCAACCCGGCCGTGGGCTTCTGCACCGACCTCCTGGTGCGCGCCGGCGCCACCGTGATGTTCTCGGAGGTGACCGAGGTACGCGACGGCATCGACCAGCTGACCTCGCGCGCCGCCACGCCGGAGGTGGCCGAGGCCATGATCCGCGAGATGGCCTGGTACGACGCCTACCTGGACCGCGGCCGGGTCGACCGCAGCGCCAACACCACGCCCGGCAACAAGAAGGGCGGGCTCTCCAACATCGTCGAGAAGGCGATGGGCTCGATCGTGAAGTCGGGCAGCGCGGCGATCTCCGGCGTGGTGCCGCCCGGCGAGAAGGCGCGGCAGAAGGGCCTGCTCTATGCGGCGACGCCGGCCTCCGATTTCATCTGCGGCACGCTGCAGCTCGCGGCCGGCATCAACCTGCATGTCTTCACCACCGGCCGCGGCACGCCCTACGGGCTGGCCGAGGTGCCGGTGATCAAGGTCGCCACGCGCAGCGAGCTGGCGCGCCGCTGGCACGACCTGATGGATGTCAACGCGGGCCGCATCGCCGACGGCGAAGCGAGCATCGAGGACGTGGGCTGGGAGCTCTTCCGCCTGATGCTCGACGTGGCCAGCGGGCGCAAGAAGACCTGGGCGGAGCACTGGAAGCTCCACAACGCACTGGTGCTGTTCAACCCGGCGCCGGTTACCTGACACAAAGAGAACAGGAGAACATCATGGAAGATCTCAAAGGCAAGATTGCCCTCGTCACCGGCGCCAGCACCGGCATCGGAGCGGCCGTCGCGAAGGGCTACGCGGCCCGCGGCATGCGCGTGGCGGTGCATTACAACCGCTCGGCCGGCCCCGCGAAGGCAGTGGTCGACGCCATCACCGCCGCCGGCGGCGAGGCCTTCGCGCTGCAGGGCGACGTGCGCGACAGCGAAGCGATCCGGCGCGTGGTGCGGGAAACCACGGCGCGCTGGGGCGCCATCGACATCCTCGTCAACAATGCGGGCAGCCTGGTCAAGCGCGTGCCGATCACCGAGTTCGACGACGCGCTGTTCGACGAGATCCTGCACATCAACGCCCGCTCGATGCTCGCCTTCTGCCGCGAGGTCGTGCCGCTCATGCGGGCGCAGGGACGCGGCGGCAGCATCATCAATGTGTCTTCGGTCGCGGCGCGCCACGGCGGCGGGCCGGGTGCCTACCTGTACGCGGGCGCCAAGGGCTTCGTCAGCACGGCAACCCGCGGCCTGGCCAAGGAACTCGCGGCCGAGCGCATTCGCGTCAATGCGGTGGCGCCGGGCGTGATCCAGACACCTTTCCACGACCAGTTCTCGACGCCCCAGATGCTCGAGTCCTTCAAGGCCACGATCCCGATGGCCCGCATCGGGGAGCCCGACGAGTGCGTGGGCGCCTTCCTCTACCTCGCCTCGGAGCAGCTCTCGGGCTACGTGACGGGCCAGATCCTCGAGGTCAACGGCGGCCAGTACATGCCCTGAGCCACCAGGGGCATCGCTATTTATTACCTGAACGTCAAGGAGACACCTTCATGCTGCAACGCCGCACCCTGATCCGCACCGCGCTCGCATCGCTCGCCGCGGGCCTGCCGGGCCTGTCTGCCCTTGCGCAAGGCCAATGGCCAACCGGCAAGGCCATCACCTACCTCGTGCCCTTCCCGGCCGGCGGCACGACCGACGTGCTCGGCCGCCTGATCGCCCAGAAGCTCGGCCCGGCGCTGGGCACCAGCGTCGTGATCGACAACAAGGGCGGCGCGGGCGGCAGCATCGGCTCCGAGATCGCGTCGCGCGCCGCACCCGACGGCTACACGATGCTGGGCGGGACCATCAGCTCGCACGCGATCAACGTGAGCCTCTATCCGAAGATCGGCTACGACCCGCTGAAGTCCTTCGCGCCGGTCACCCTGATCGGCACCAACCCGGTGGTGCTGGTCGTCAACCAGGCCAGCCCCTACAAGACGCTGAAGGACGTGCTGGAGGCCAGCAAGACCAAGTCGGGCGGGCTCTCCTCCGCTTCGGCCGGCACCGGCACCTCGCAGCACCTGACGCTGGAGCTGCTGGCCTACAAGTCGGGCGTCAAGTTCACGCACGTGCCCTACAAGGGCAGCGGCCCGGCGATCCAGGACGTGATCGGCGGCCAGGTCGACATGATGTTCGACACCACGGTCGTCGCCGGCCCGCACATCCAGAGCGGCAAGCTGCGCGCGATCGCGGTGAGCTCGGCCAAGCGCCTGCCTTCGCTACCGGACGTGCCGACGGTGGCCGAGTCCGGTGTGCCGGGCCTGCAGGACTTCGAGGTGCTGTCCTGGCAGGCCATCTTCGTGCCGGCCGGCACGCCGGCGCCGGTGATCGACCGGCTGCACACCGAGATCCGCAAGATCCTGGCCGAGCCCGAGATGCAGGACAAGCTCAAGGGTTTCGGCATGCAGCCGGCCGACATGAGCACCGCGCAGATCGCGGCGTTCCAGAAGGCCGAGGTCGAGAAGTGGGCGCAGGTAATCAAGGCGGCGAACATCAAGCCGGAGTAGGCGCCGTCCCGCAGGCGACGGATGGGGCGCTGGCTAGAATCGCCTTCCTTTTCGGAAGCCTCCCTTCGTGTCCCGTTTCGCCGTCCTGCCGCAATACCTGTTTCCCAAGCAGGCGCTGACCAACTTTGCCGGCTGGGTCGCAGGCAAGGAGCGCGGCGCGCTCACGACGTGGATCATCCGGCGCTTCGTCGCCAAGTACGGCATCGACATGGCCGAGGCGCTGAACAGCGACATCGCCAGCTACCCCAGCTTCAACGACTTCTTCACCCGCGCGCTGAAGCCCGGCGTGCGGCCGATCGCGCAGGCCGACCTGGTCTGCCCGGTCGATGGCGCGATCAGCCAGTTCGGCGCGATCGAGGGCGACCAGATCATCCAGGCCAAGGGCCATCTCTACACCACCACGGCGCTGGTGGGCGGCGACGCGGCACTGGCTGCGCAGTTCCAGCACGGCAGCTTCGCCACGCTGTACCTGAGCCCGAAGGACTACCACCGCATCCACATGCCCTGCGACGGGCGCCTGCTGCGGATGATTCATGTGCCGGGCGAGCTGTTCTCGGTCAATCCGGTGACCGCGCGCGGCGTGCCGGGCCTGTTTGCGCGCAACGAGCGCGTGGTGTGCGTCTTCGAGTCGGCACGCGGCCCCTTCGTGCTGGCGCTGGTCGGCGCCACCATCGTCGGCAGCATGGCCACGGTCTGGCATGGCGTGGTCAACCCGCCGCGCGGCGGCAAGCTGCGGGAATGGCGCTACGACGACCGGCAGATCGTGCTCAGGCAAGGCGAGGAGATGGGCCGCTTCCTGCTCGGCTCGACGGTGGTGATGCTGTTTCCGAAGCCGCCGCTGGAATTCAATCCCGCCTGGGCGCCGGCAGGCGCGGTTCGCCTGGGTGAACCTATGGCCCGCTACCCTGGCGCCTGAACGCCCCGCCTCCACAGCCCGCAGCCTGCCTGACCGGCCAGCTATGAAACTTGTAGCACATCGCCATCTGGGATATATTCGCCGGCCCGGTCGGTAGCCGGGTTCGACAAGAACACGCAGCGCCCTCGCGGCCGCCGCCGTCCTCCCGAGGAGATGCCCCCAATGAGCAGCAAGGAAAACGCGGCGGTCAGCCAACTGCTCGCGTTGCTCGAAGCCCGCTACGCGCTGCGCGTTCTCTGGGCGCTGCGCGACGGCCACGCCCAGACCTTCCGGCTCCTGCAGGACAGCGTCGGCAACATCACGCCGAACACCCTTAACACCCGGATCAAGGAGATGCGCGAGGCCGGCATCGTGAGCCATGGCGGCGAGGGCTACAGCCTGACGCCCACCGGCCAGGACCTGCTCAGGCGCCTCTCGGACCTGCAGGCCTTCGCGGTGAAATGGCAGCTCAACCAGGTCAAGAAGAACGTGCCGGGGCCCCTCAAGCCGGTCGCGCCGCCGCCGCCGGAGGCACCACCGGCGCCTCGTTAAACTTCGGGGCTTTCCCTTCCACTTCCCAAGGAACGCCATGCCCACCACTCCCTCCGGCCTCCAGTATGAAGACAGCGTCGTCGGCGATGGCGCCGAAGCCCAAGCCGGCCACCATGTGCACGTGCACTACACCGGCTGGCTCTACAACGACGGCGTGCAAGGCGCCAAGTTCGACTCCAGCCGCGACCGCAACGACCCCTTCGCCTTTTCGCTCGGCGCCGGGCAGGTGATCAAGGGTTGGGACGAGGGCGTCGCCGGCATGAAGATCGGCGGCAAGCGCACGCTGATCATTCCGCCCGCCCTGGGCTACGGTGCCCGCGGCGCCGGTGGCGTGATCCCGCCGAACGCCACCCTGAAGTTCGACGTGGAGTTGCTCGACACCCATTGAGCAGCCGCCCGCGCGGCGCGCCGCCTGCGCCGCTCGACAAATGCGCCTCTCGAGGCGCATTTTTTTCTTGAAATCCCCACCGTTGGCCCCAGTTGGCCGTGATCGTTCTCTTCTTCTTGAGTTCCCGGCGATGCCGCCGGCTTTTTGAGCATGACTGATCCGCAAAAACCCCCATCGAATCCCGAGACACTGCAAGGCGAAGCCAGCCCCGAGGAACTGGAGGCCGCGCAAGCTGCCAACGAGGCTGATGCGCGGACGGCTACCACCGCCGAGATCGCCCAGCTCCAGGCCAAGAACGCCGAGTTGGCCGACCAGTTCCTGAGGGCCCAGGCCGACGTGCAGAACGCGCGCCGCCGCGCGGACGAGGAGATCACCAAGGGCCGCAAGTTCGCCATCGAGTCCTTCGCCGAGAGCCTGTTGCCGGTGCTCGACAGCCTCGAGGCCGGCCTGGCGCACAAGGACGCCACGCCCGAACAGATCCGCGAAGGCGCCGAAGCCACGCTGCGACAGCTCAAGAGCGCGCTGGAACGCAACAAGGTGATCGAGATCGCGCCGCCCGCCGGCAGCAAGTTCGATCCGCACCAGCACCAGGCCATCTCGGTGGTGCCGGTCGAGGGCCAGGAGCCCAACACCATCGTCGGCGTGCTGCAGAAGGGCTACACCATCGCCGAGCGCGTGCTGCGACCCGCGCTGGTGACAGTCTCGCCGGCCAACTGATCCCCACGAAATTCACAGGAAATCCCCGCTCCTTCCCTTGAATCGAGACGGGTTATCCACAAGTTCACAACAACATCTTTTTCGCGTTCAGGAGCAACCAAATGGGCAAAATCATCGGCATCGACCTCGGCACCACCAACTCGTGCGTGTCGATCATGGAAGGCAACACGACGCGCGTGATCGAGAACTCTGAAGGCGCCCGGACCACGCCCTCGATCGTCGCGTACCAGGAAGACGGCGAAGTGCTCGTCGGCGCCTCGGCCAAGCGCCAGGCGGTGACCAACCCCAAGAACACCATCTACGCCGTCAAACGCCTGATCGGCCGCAAGTTCGAGGAGAAGGAAGTCCAGAAGGACATCGACCTGATGCCCTACAGCATCGTCAAGGCCGACAACGGCGACGCCTGGGTCGAAGTGCGCGGCAAGAAACTGGCGCCGCCCCAGGTCAGCGCCGAGATCCTGCGCAAGATGAAGAAGACCGCCGAGGACTACCTCGGCGAGGCCGTGACCGAGGCCGTGATCACCGTGCCCGCCTACTTCAACGACAGCCAGCGCCAGGCCACCAAGGACGCCGGCCGCATCGCCGGGCTGGACGTCAAGCGCATCATCAACGAACCGACCGCGGCCGCGCTGGCCTTCGGCCTCGACAAGCAGGACCGCGCCGACCGCAAGATCGCCGTGTATGACCTGGGCGGCGGCACCTTCGACATCTCGATCATCGAGATCGCGGACGTCGACGGCGAGAAGCAGTTCGAGGTGCTGTCGACCAACGGCGACACCTTCCTCGGCGGCGAGGACTTCGACCAGCGCGTGATCGACTACATCATCGGCGAGTTCAAGAAGGACCAGGGCGTGGACCTGAGCAAGGACGTGCTCGCCCTGCAGCGCCTGAAGGAAGCGGCCGAGAAGGCCAAGATCGAGCTGTCGAACAGCGCGCAGACCGACGTCAACCTGCCTTACATCACGGCCGACGCCTCGGGCCCGAAGCACCTGAACATCAAGCTCACCCGCGCCAAGCTGGAGAGCCTGGTCGACGAGCTGATCGAGCGCACCATCGCCCCCTGCCGCACCGCGATCAAGGACGCCGGCGTGTCGGTCAACGACATCCATGACGTGATCCTGGTCGGCGGCATGACCCGCATGCCCAAGGTGCAGGAAAAGGTGAAGGAGTTCTTCGGCCGCGAGCCGCGCAAGGACGTGAACCCCGACGAGGCGGTGGCCGTGGGCGCCGCGATCCAGGGCCAGGTGCTCTCGGGCGACCGCAAGGACGTGCTGCTGCTCGACGTCACCCCGCTGTCTCTCGGTATCGAGACGATGGGCGGCGTGATGACGAAGATGATCACGAAGAACACCACGATCCCGACGAAGTTCGCGCAGACCTTCTCGACCGCCGACGACAACCAGCCGGCCGTGACCATCAAGGTGTTCCAGGGCGAGCGCGAGGTGGCCGCGGGCAACAAGCTGCTGGGCGAATTCAACCTCGAGGGCATTCCGCCGGCCGCCCGCGGCACGCCGCAGATCGAGGTCAGCTTCGACATCGACGCCAACGGCATCCTGCACGTCGGCGCCAAGGACAAGGGCACCGGCAAGGAGAACAAGATCACCATCAAGGCGAACTCGGGCCTGTCGGAGGACGAGATCCAGAAGATGGTGAAGGACGCCGAGCTCAATGCGGCCGAGGACAAGAAGAAGGTCGAGCTGGCCCAGGCCCGCAACCAGGGCGAGGCCATGGCCCACAGCGTGAGGAAGTCGCTGGGCGAGCATGGCGCGAGCCTGGAAGCCGGCGAGAAGGAAAAGATCGAGGCCGCGATCAAGGAGCTCGAAGAAGTCCTCAAGGGCGAAGACAAGGCGGCGATCGAGGACAAGACCAACACGCTGATGACCGCCAGCCAGAAGCTCGGCGAGAAGATGTACGCCGACGCCCAGTCAACGGCCGGAGCCGCCGGAGCGGCACCGGGCGGCGCGGCAGGCGGTGCTGGCCCGGAAGCTGCAAGCGGCGCTGCGGCCGACGACAACGTGGTCGATGCCGAGGTCAAGGAAGTCAAGAAGGGTTGATCTGAAGACCCCGATGCAAGGCTGGATCTCCTGACAGGGCGGTCCGGCCTTTTCCGTTCTCGACACCGCTACCGAACATGGCCACCAAACGCGACTACTACGAAACCCTCGGCGTTCCCAAGAACGCAAGCGAGGAGGAAATCAAGAAGGCTTATCGCAAGCTGGCGATGAAGCACCACCCCGACCGCAACCATGGCGACAGCAAGGATGCCGAGACCAAGTTCAAGGAGGTCAAGGAAGCCTACGAGATGCTGTCGGACCCGCAGAAGCGCGCCGCCTACGACCAGTACGGCCACGCGGGGGTCGATCCCAACATGCGCGGCGGCCCCGGGCCCGAGGGCTTCGGCGGCTTCGCGGAAGCCTTCGGCGACATCTTCGGCGACGTGTTCGGCGCCCGGGCCGGCCGCGCGGGCGGGCGTCAGGTGTTCCGCGGCGCCGACCTGAGCTACGCGATGGAGATCACGCTCGAGGAGGCGGCCGACGGCAAGGATGCGCAGATCCGCATCCCCAGCTGGGACGATTGCGGCACCTGCAAGGGCACGGGCGCCAAGCCCGGCACCAAGCCGATCACCTGCACCACCTGCCATGGCAACGGTGTCGTCCAGATGCGCCAGGGCTTCTTCAGCGTGCAGCAGACCTGCCCCACCTGCCACGGCACCGGCAAGATCATCCCCGAGCCCTGCGCCACCTGCCACGGCCAGGGCAAGATCAAGAACCACAAGACGCTGGAGGTCAAGATCCCGGCCGGCATCGACGACGGCATGCGCATCCGGAGCACCGGCAACGGGGAGCCCGGCACCAACGGCGGGCCTCCCGGCGACCTCTATATCGAGATCCGGCTGAAGAAGCACGAGCTGTTCGAGCGCGACGGCGACGACCTGCACTGCGTGGTGCCGGTCAGCATCACGACCGCAGCGCTCGGCGGCGAGATCAGCGTGCCCACGCTCAAGGGCCCGGCGGCCATCGACATCCCGGACGGCACGCAGAGCGGCAAGCAGTTCCGCCTGCGTGGCAAGGGGATCAAGGGCGTGCGCTCGAGCTACCCCGGCGACCTGTACTGCCACATCCGCGTGGAGACGCCGGTCAAGCTCACCGAGCACCAGCGCAAGCTGATGAAGGAGCTGGACGAGTCGCTCAAGAAGGGCGGCGACAAGCACAGCCCGACCGACAAGGGCTGGTTCGACAAGGCCAAGGAATTCTTCAGCTAGGAAACCCGGGCCACATCCAGTCGATTGGGCCTGATTGGTATAGGCGCCGCAGCGCGCCTGCTTTCAGTAGCCGAGGAGGTTGCGCCGCACGTGCGCCAAATGCTCCAGGCAGAGCTGCACGGCGCGGGCGCCGTCCCGGTCCTTGAGCGCGGCGACCAGCTGGCGGTGTTCGCGCTGGTAGTCGAGCCGGCGCTCGGGCGTCGCGCTTCGGCGCTTGAGCATGCCCCACTCGCCCTGGGCCCGCACCTCGTTCATTCGCTGGAACACGGCCGAGATGAAGGCGTTGTGCGCGGCATCGGCGATCGCCTCGTGCAGGCGGCCGTCCCACAATTCGAACTCCTCCAGCGTGGCGGCCGCCTCACCCCTGTCGCAGCAGACCTCCATTCGGGAGAAGTCCGCGGCGGTGGCGCTCCCCACCACCATGGCCATGATCGCCGGCTCGAGCACCAGGCGCGCGCTCATCAGCTCCGCAGGGCTGGTGGCGAGCGGGGCCTCGCCCTGGTTCAGGTCCGCCAGCGCCCGGGCGACTTCGTCGCTCACATAGGTTCCGCTGCCCACGGTCTGCGTGATCAGGCCGCGCTCCTTCAGCTCTGCCAGTACCCGCCGCACGGTCGTGCGGCTGAGGCCGAACTGCCCGCTCAACGCGCGCTCGGTGGGCAGGCGCTGCCCGGCTCGCCAGGTGCGTGACTTGAGGTTGTCGAGAATGGCTTCCCGCAGGGTCAGGGCGCTGTACACGGTTGCGGAAGGTTCGAGCTAAGAATCTTGGAGAAAGGGCCGGCGGCTATCGTATCAACCACGGTTCGATGCCAGCATTGTTGTGAGATTGGTCTTCGATTGGTAGCATTTGGTCTCCCCAAGGAGATCATTTTGCGCATTGCCACCTACCAGTATCAAGGCCGTCGCCAGGTCGGCCTGCTTTCCGATGACGGACAGACCGTCCACCCGCTCGCCCTGGACGCCGATCGCGCGCGCCGCGGCGTCCTGCCCCTCATCGAAGACCAGGCTGCCGGCACGGCATGGCCGGCGCCCACCGGCGAGACCCTGGCGCTCGCCGACGTGAAGCTCGAAGCCCCCCTGCCGCTGCCGCGCCGCAACCTGTTCTGCGTGGGCCGCAACTACCACGCGCACGCCAAGGAGCTGTCGGGCTCGGTGTTCAGGAACAACGCGGCGAACCCGCAGGAATGGCCGATCGTGTTCACCAAGGTGCCCGAATGCGTGATCGGGCCGGCCGACGTGGTCCGGCTGCCGGGCGACGCAGTTTCGGCGCAGATCGACTACGAGGCCGAGCTGGCCGTGGTCATCGGCAAGACCGGCCGCAACATCGCGCGCGCGGACGCGATGTCGCACATCTTCGGCTACACCATCGTCAACGACGTCACCGCGCGCGATGTCCAGATGCGGCATCAGCAATGGGACCTCGGCAAGTCCTTCGACACGTTCTGCCCGATGGGGCCCTGGATCGTGAGTGCCGACGCGCTCGACGGCACGCAGACCCGGGTGCGCTGCTGGGTCAACGGCGAGCTGCGCCAGGACGCCCGCACCACCGATTTCATCTTCGACATCCCGACCCTGATCGAAACCTGCTCGCGCGGCATCACGCTGTATCCAGGCGACGTGATCGCGACCGGCACGCCGGCCGGCGTCGGCATGGGCTTCACGCCGCCGCGCTACCTGAAGGGGGGCGATACGGTCCGCATCGAGATCGACGGCCTCGGCACGCTGGAGAACAGCTTCGCCTGACGGCTCGAGATTCGCCCGGGATCCCGGACGCAACTACATATATAGATAGAACGGAGACAGAACCATGCACCGATCCCCCCGCGCCCTGCTGCGCACCGCGCTGCTCGCCGCCGCTTGCTGCATTGCCGCAAGCGCGCCCGCCCAGACGAGCTGGCCCGCCAAGCCGATCACCATGATCGTGCCCTTCCCGCCTGGCGGCGTGGCCGATACGGTCGCGCGGCCGGTGGCGGAGGCCTTGTCGCGCGAGCTCGGGCAGCCGGTCGTGGTCGAGAACCGGGCCGGCGCAGGCGGCGCGGTGGGCATCGGCTTCGTGGCCCGCGCACCGGCCGACGGCTACACGGTGCTGCTGAGCCTGTCCTCGATCTCCATCCTGCCGGAGGCCGACCTCCTCCTGGAGCGCAAGCCGGCCTACCAGACGAGCCAGTTCATGCCGATCGCGCGCTTCACGGCGGATCCGACCGTGCTGGCGGTGCGCGCCGACGCACCTTGGAAGACGCTGTCCGAGTTCGTGGCCGATGCGCGCCGCAAGCCCGGCGCTTACAACTACGGCAGCTCCGGCAACTACGGCACCATGCACGTGCCGATGGAGATGCTGAAGAGTGCTGCGGGCTTCCGCATGACCCACATCCCCTATACCGGCGCGGGACCTGCCGTGGTCGCGCTGCTTGCAGGCCAGGTGGACGCGGTCGCCAGCGGGCCGGCGACGGTGGTGCAGCAGATCAAGGCCGGCAAGCTGCGCGCGCTTGCGCATTGGGGCGACCGGCCGCTGGCAGCGCTGCCGGGCGTTCCCAGCCTCGAGGAGGCCGGGTTCAAGGTGAAGTTCGCGCAGTGGTCGGGCCTGTTCGTGCCGGCCGCGACGCCGGACGAGGTGGCCAGGAAGCTGCGCGCGGCCTCGGCCAAGGCGGCAGCGGATCCAGCAGTGGTCCAGGTCATCGAGAAGGCGGGCAGCCCCATGGCCTACCTCGATGCACCCGAGTTCCAGTCCTACTGGCGCACCGACGCCGTGGCGATGACCGAGGCGGTCCGGAAGATCGGAAAGGTCGAGTAACAAAAAAGGCGGCCTCCAGGGCCGCCTTTTTTTACATCTCGCCGGCCGCCGTGGCGTTCACGTCATGGCCGGAATAGTCTTCGCGCATGTCCTGCTGACGCGCGAGCCCGAATCGATGATGATGTCCTACATCGGCATATGCGCTGCAGACGATGAAGGTGCTACCTCTCCTGTCATACGCTTACTTCGATTTGCACAGCGTGTATGCCGATTGCTCCCGCTTCGCGTTGGAACTTTTAGACGGACGGTTCGTTCTTATTTGAAAACCAATTTGCTCGACGCGTTGTTTGTTCTATGCTTTGAGCCAAGTTACTGCTCGAGGAGTTTTCCGTAAGCGTGCTCAACTCACCTGGCACCATTCCTGCGAACGATGCGACGTGTGCAGCACGGAAACTCCGGGCAGCGCCCCGCTGACTCGATGGAGGTGTTTATGGATGTCATCAGTAACTTCGCCGCCCGCTACGAGCGGACTCGCGAAGAGGTCCTGTCCCTGCAGGAGTACCTCGAGATCTGCAAACGGGAGCCCACGGCCTACGCGACCGCGTCCGAGCGAATGCTCAAGGCCATCGGGGAGCCGGAGCTTGTCGACACGCGCAACGACCCGCGCCTGTCGCGCATCTTCGCCAACAAGGTCATCAAGATCTACCCGGCCTTCCGCGAGTTCTATGGCATGGAGGACGCCATCGAGCAGGTGGTCTCCTACTTCCGGCATGCGGCGCAGGGGCTCGAAGAGAGGAAGCAGATCCTCTACCTGCTCGGTCCGGTCGGCGGCGGCAAGAGCTCGATCGCCGAGCGGCTGAAGCAGCTGATGGAGCAAGTGCCCTTCTATTCCATCAAGGGATCGCCGGTCAACGAATCGCCGCTCGGCCTCTTCAACGCCACCGAAGACGGCGAGATCCTCGAGAAGGAATACGGCATCCCGCTGCGCTACCTCAACCGCATCCTCTCGCCCTGGGCGGTGAAGCGGCTCGAGGAGTACGGCGGCGACATCCGGCAGTTCCAGGTCGTCAAGCGCTATCCCTCGGTCCTGCGCCAGATCGCGGTGGCCAAGACCGAGCCCGGCGACGAGAACAACCAGGACATCTCCTCGCTGGTCGGCAAGATCGACATCCGCAAGCTCGAGACCTATGCGCAGGACGATCCCGATGCCTACGCCTACTCCGGCGGACTGTGCCTGGCCAACCAGGGGCTGCTGGAGTTCGTCGAGATGTTCAAGGCGCCGATCAAGGTGCTGCACCCGCTGCTGACCGCCACGCAGGAAGGCAACTTCAAGGGCACCGAAGGCTTCGGCGCCATCCCCTTCGACGGCATCGTGCTCGCGCACAGCAACGAGAGCGAGTGGAAGGCCTTCCGCAACAACAAGAACAACGAGGCCTTCCTCGACCGGATCTACATCGTCAAGGTGCCCTACTGCCTGCGCGTCTCGGAAGAGATCAAGATCTACGAGAAACTGGTGCGCAACTCCTCGCTCTCGCTGGCGCCCTGCGCACCCGGGACGCTGCGCATGATGGCCCAGTTCTCGGTGCTCACGCGGCTGAAGGAGCCGGAGAACTCCAGCATCTTCAGCAAGATGCAGGTCTACGACGGCGAGAACCTCAAGGACACCGATCCGAAGGCCAAGTCGATCCAGGAGTACCGCGACTACGCGGGCGTCGACGAGGGCATGAGCGGCGTGTCCACCCGCTTCGCCTTCAAGATCATCTCCAAGGTCTTCAACTTCGACAGCGGCGAGGTCGCCGCCAATCCGGTGCACCTGATGTACGTGCTCGAGCAGCAGATCGAGCGCGAGCAGTTCGCGGCCGAGACCGAGCAGAAGTACCTGTCCTACATCAAGGAGCTGATGGCGCCGCGCTATGCGGAGTTCATCGGCAAGGAGATCCAGACCGCCTACCTCGAAAGCTACTCCGAGTACGGCCAGAACATCTTCGACCGCTACGTCACCTACGCCGACTACTGGATCCAGGACCAGGAGTACCGCGACCAGGACACCGGCGAGGTGTTCGACCGCGGCTCGCTGAACGCCGAGCTCGAGAAGATCGAGAAGCCCGCGGGCATCAGCAACCCCAAGGACTTCCGCAACGAGATCGTGAACTTCGTGCTGCGCGCGCGCGCCGGCAACGCGGGCAAGAACCCGCTGTGGACCAGCTACGAGAAGCTGCGCACGGTGATCGAGAAGAAGATGTTCTCCAACACCGAGGAGCTGCTGCCCGTCATCAGCTTCAACGCCAAGAGCAGCGCCGACGAGATGAAGAAGCACGAGGATTTCGTCAACCGCATGGTGCAGAAGGGCTACACCGCCAAGCAGGTCCGCCTCTTGTGCGAGTGGTATCTGCGCGTACGCAAGAGCTCATGATGAGCTGACAAGGGAGTCAGGGCCGTGGCCATGCTGCAGCAGATCATCGACCGTCGTCTGTCGGGGAAGAACAAGTCCATCGGCAACCGCGAGCGTTTCCTGCGGCGCTATCGCGAGCAGATCGGCGAGGCCGTGCGCCGTGCCGTCAGCGGCCGCAACATCCGGGACCTCGAGCAGGGCGAGGACATCACGCTACCCAAGCGCGATGTGTCCGAGCCGGTGTTCGGCCACGGCCCCGGCGGCGACCGCGAATACGTGCACCCCGGCAACCGGGAGTACGTCAAGGGCGACCGCATCGAGCGGCCGCAGGGCGGCGGCGGGGGCAAGGGAAGCGGCTCGCAGGCCGGCGACGGCGAAGGCGGCGAGGACGACTTCGTCTTCCGCCTCACCAAGGAAGAGTTCATGCGGGTGTTCTTCGAGGACCTCGCCCTGCCCCACCTGATCCGCACCCAGCTGGCCGAAGTGCCGGAATGGAAGAGCCACCGCGCCGGTTTCACGCAGGACGGCATGCCCACCAACCTGCACGTGGTACGCTCCATGCGCGGCGCACTGGCGCGGCGCATCGCGCTGGGCGGCGACTCGCGGCGCGAGATCCGCGAGCTCGAGGCCCACCTGCTGCACCTGCAGCGCAGCCCGCGCGCCACCGACGCGCTGGTGCAGCGCGAGATCCGCGACATCGAGGCCAAGATCGAGGAGCTGAGGGCCAAGGCCAAGCACGTTCCTTTCCTGGATCCGATCGACCTTCGCTACCGCAACCGGGTCAAGGTGCCGATCCCCTCGGCCAAGGCGGTGATGTTCTGCCTGATGGACGTCTCGGGCTCGATGGACGAGGCGCGCAAGGACATGTCCAAGCGCTTCTTCATGCTGCTGTACCTGTTCCTGACGCGCCACTACGAGAAGATCGAACTGGTCTTCATCCGGCATCACACCCAGGCCAGCGAAGTCAGCGAGGAAGAATTCTTCCACGCCACCGAGACCGGCGGCACGGTGGTTTCCAGTGCACTCACGCTGATGCACGAGATCATCCGCGCGCGCTTCCCCAGCAGCGAGTGGAACATCTACGGCGCCCAGGCCAGCGACGGCGACAACTGGCACCAGGACAGCGGCCGTTGCCGCGAGCTCCTGACCGAGCAGCTGCTGCCGCTGGTGCGCTACTACGCCTACGTGCAGGTGGCGGACGCCGAGCAGAACATGTGGGAGGAGTACACGCAGCTGGTCGACTCCCACAAGAACTTCGCGATGCGCAAGGTCGCCGACGCGGCGGACATCTACCCGGTGTTCCGCGACCTGTTCAAAAAGGAGAGGGGGACGGTGTGAACGCCAGGAAACGAGAACCTCTGCCCAGCCCCTCGGACTGGACCTTCGAGCTGATCGAGCGCTACCACAGCGAGATCGCCCGCGTGGCGCGCGGCTACAACCTGGACACCTACGCCAACCAGCTCGAGATCATCACGGCCGAGCAGATGATGGACGCCTACGCCTCGGTGGGCATGCCGGTCATCTACCGCCACTGGTCCTACGGCAAGCAGTTCATCTCCACCGAGAAGAACTACCGCCGCGGACACATGGGCCTGGCCTACGAGATCGTCATCAACTCCGACCCCTGCATCGCCTACCTGATGGAAGAGAACACCATGGCCATGCAGGCCCTGGTGATCGCCCATGCCGCCTATGGGCACAACAGCTTCTTCAAGGGCAACTACCTGTTCAAGATGTGGACGGACGCCTCGTCCATCATCGACTACCTGGTCTACGCCCGGAACTACATCACCGAGTGCGAGGAACGGCACGGTCTGTCCGCGGTCGAGGACCTGCTCGACTCCTGCCACGCGCTGATGAACCACGGCGTGGATCGCTATCGCCGCCCGCAGCGCCTGTCGCTGAGCCAGGAACAGGCGCGTCGCGAGGACCGCGAGCACCATCTGCAGCAACAGGTCAACGACCTCTGGCGCACCCTGCCCAGGCGCGCCGGACGCACGGCCGAGGAAGAAGAGGCCTCCAGGCGCTTCCCCTCCGAGCCGCAGGAGAACCTGCTCTACTTCATCGAGAAGAATGCACCATTGCTGGAGCCCTGGCAGCGCGAAGTGGTGCGTATCGTGCGCAAAATCGGGCAGTACTTCTACCCGCAGCGCCAGACCCAGGTCATGAACGAGGGCTGGGCCACGTTCTGGCACTACACCCTGCTCAACACCCTGTACGACGAAGGCCTGCTGGCCGACGGCTTCATGATGGAGTGGCTGCAGTCGCACACCAACGTGGTGTTCCAGCCCCCGGTCGGCCACCGCGCCTACAGCGGCATCAACCCCTATGCGCTGGGCTTCGCGATGTACACCGACCTGCGACGCATCTGCGAGGAGCCCACCGAGGAGGATCGCCGCTGGTTCCCCGACCTGGCCGGCTCGCCCTGGCAGCAGACGCTCGACTACGCGATGCGCAACTTCAAGGACGAGAGCTTCGTCGGCCAGTTCCTCTCCCCGAAGCTGATGCGCGACTTCCGCTTCTTCTCGATCAGCGACAAGCAGAGCGAGTCCGAGCTCGAGGTGTCGGCCATTCACGACGACAGTGGCTACAGGCAGCTGCGGGAGTCGCTGTCGCGCCAGTACGACCTCAACCACCGCGAGCCCAACATCCAGGTCTGGAGCGTCAACCTGCGCGGCGACCGCTCCCTGACCCTGCGCCACACCCAGCACAACGACCGCCCGCTGCACGACGATGCACACGAAGTGCTCAAGCACGTTGCCCGCCTCTGGGGCTTCGACGTGCATCTCGAGAGCGTCGACAGCCAGGGCCGGGTGAACCACCGCAAGGTGGCGGGCCCGCAGGCGGCCTAGCTAGGCGTCTGCCAACAAGCGAATCAGCCCGCGCCGGCGCACAGGAGGCCAGGCGCTCGCATCAGATCACCTTGTTGCGCTGAAGCTCGTCCAACTCTTGGCTTCGCAAACCCAGGGCGCCGTAGATTCCCGCGTTGTGCTCGCCCGTTGCCGGCCCGGTGCGGGGCGCAACCGGATTGAATCCGGAAAAGCGCGGCACGATCGCGGGCGCCGGCAGTGACCCCAGGTCCGGATCGGGCAGGCGGATGATGGCTTCGCGGGCGATGAAATGCGGATCGGCGATCACGTCATCGACCGCATAGACCTTGCTGTAGGGAACGCCCCCGAGCGTCAACGCTTCGGACAGTTCGGCCAGCGTTCTGGACGCGCACCACGCGGCGACGATCGTGTCGATCTCGTCGATGTTCAGCACCCGGGCCGGCGTAGTGGCGAAGCGCACATCATCCGCGAGCGCGGGCTGGCCCATGGCCTGGCAGATGCGCTTGAAGATGGGATCGGACGAGCCCACCAGCGTCACCCACTGATCGTCGGCGGTGCGGTACATGTTGGACGGCGCGGTGTAGGTGGCCCGGCTGCCGGAGCGGCTGCGCGCCTGCCCGAGCAGCTCGTGCTCCACCGGCAGTGCCTCCAGCAAGCGGAACATGGCTTCGGTCGCGGCAAGGTCGATCTCGCGGCCCGGCGCGTCAGGATGGCAATGGCGTTCCGCGATCGCGGTGGCAATGGAGAAAGCGCCGAACAGGCCGGCGATGACGTCCCCGAGCGGGTAGTTCATGTGCTGCGGACTGCGGCCGCTTTCGCCCGTCAAGTGCGCGAAGCCGCTCATCGCCTCGAAGATGCGGGCAAAGCCAGGGCGTTGCGCATAAGGTCCGGTCTGGCCGAAGCCGGTGACGCGAAGGATGATCAGCCTCGGGTTGACGGACCACAGCGTGGCCGCATCCAGCCCCCACTTGTCGAGCGTGCCGGTGCGGAAGTTTTCGACCAGGACATCGAAGGTCTCGATCAGCCTGAGGAACAGCGCGCGGCCTTCCGGCTTGCGCACGTCGAGCGAGACGCCCTTCTTGCCTCGGTTCGAGACCTTCCAGAACAGTGCGTGATCCGGCGTGGTGGGCGACAGCGAGCGCAGGGGATCGTTGCCTTCCGGCAGCTCCAGCTTGACCACCTCGGCGCCCATGTCGGCGCAGAGGGAGGCCGAGAAGGGCGCCGCGATCACGGTCGCCATGTCCAGGATCCGGATGCCGGCCAGCGGCCCCTGGGCGGCAGGCGCCGGCGTTTGCGCGATGGAGGCAGCATGATGTTGGGCGGAATGCATGACTTGAAGTCTCGCTGCAGGGTCCAGCTGCTGCAACTCGCGTTTCGATATCCTGAACGCCGAGCTCTCGTGGCTATCGCAGCCCCAGCGCGAACTCGATGCTGCGCGCCAGGGTGACGAGCCGCGGCGCGACCTCGCGGCGCATCTGCGCAAAGCCCCCGCGCGTCGACGCGACCGCACAGTTCAGCACGAACTGCGTGCCATCGACCCATCCCTGCAATGGCACGGCAAAGCCATGGCGGTTGGGTTGCCAGTCGGCACGTGCGCTGCAGAAGCCGTCGCGGGCCAGTTCTTCCCTTGCCAGGTTCGCTGCCGCGGCGTAGCGCTCGAACTCGGCCGGCGCAGCGAGCCGGATCTGGTTCAGCAACGACCGGCGGTCTTCGTCCGCCGCACGGGCCAGCCAGGCGCGCCCCATCGCGGTGGCCAGCATCGGGATCGGCGCGCCGATATCGGGTGTCACGACGAAATCCTCGCTGTCCCGTGCCGTCTCCACGTACACCATGTGGATGCGGTGCCGCAGGCCCAGCGAGACGGCGCCCTCGATTTCGCGCGCCAGGGTCTGCATCATCGGTCGCGCGACCGGGCGGATCCGCATGCTGGCCAGCAGGGGGTGGCTCAACCCCAGCACGGCCGCACCCAGCCGGTACCTGGCCGTGGCCGCGTCCCGCCGCAGGTAGCCCAGCACGGTGAGCGTGTGCGTCAGGCGGGCCACGGTGGGTCTCGAGAGACCGGTGCGTTCCGCAAAGTCCTTGTTGGCCAGGCTGAGCTCGCCGGCGTGAAAGCACAACAGCAGGTCGATGCCGCTGGCGAGCGTGGTCGCGAACTGCCGGTCCTTGCTGTCGCTCCCGCTCATGGCGCGCTGCCCATGTCGGATTCCACGTTGCGCGCCAGCTCGACGAGGCGGGGCCCGATGCGCAGCTCGAGCTGGCGCGGTGCGAGCCGCGACGTGAGGACGCCGCAATTGAAGACCAGCGTTTCGCCGTCCTGCGGGACCAGGA
Source organism: Variovorax sp. RA8 (assembly GCF_901827175.1). Taxonomy (NCBI): domain Bacteria; kingdom Pseudomonadati; phylum Pseudomonadota; class Betaproteobacteria; order Burkholderiales; family Comamonadaceae; genus Variovorax; species Variovorax sp. RA8. The sequence continues at coordinate 4,697,667 of NZ_LR594662.1, forward strand.
TCGGGACGCCGACGGCCTGCACGTCGCTGCGCCACGCCCCGCGCGAAATGCAGAAGCCCTTGCGCTCCAGGTCGCGCTGCGCCTGGACCAGATCGGCTTCGTACACGCGCCGCTGGCCGGGTTCCAACGCCTCGATCTGCACCAGGACTTCCTCGCGCAGTGCCTGCGGCGCCTGCGCGAGCCAGCTGCGCCCCATCGCCGTTGGCAGCATCGGGACGGCCGCTCCGATGTCGGGCCGCCATGCGCTGAGGTCGTGCCCACGACAGGTTTCGACGTAGACCATGCGCGTGCGGTCCCGCATGCCCAGCGACACCGAGCCGCCCACTTCGTCGGCCAGCTGCTTCATGCGCGCCCGCGCGACTTGTCGGATGCGCAGGCTGGCCATCAGCGGGTAGCCGATCGTGAGCGCCGTGGAGCCCAGGCGATAGCGCCGCAGGTGCGCATCGAAGACCACGAGGCCGCGTGCTGCCAAGGTGTAGGTAAGCCGCGAAATGGTCGCCTTCGACAAGCCCGTGCGCTCCGAGAGTTCCTTGTTGCCGAGTGCGGGTTCTGCGACGGTGAAGCAGTGCAGGACCTGCAGGCCGTGCTGAAGCGTGGTCGCGAAGTCGGGGTCGCAGTGGCGGGCAGCGGACATGTCAGTTCAGGTGTTGCGCACCGGATGCTACGTCCGGCAACGCGCCTTGGCATTCAAGATAGAGAAACATGGTTTTCCATATGTCATGCCCGTCGGTAGTCTCCGAGGCCTGAAGCATCCACAGACAGACCCGACACGAATTGATTGGAGACCACCATGCGCAAGATATTCCTGATCGTCGTTGCCAGCCTCCTGGCAATGACTTCCGCGGTGCACGCCGAGCCGGGCTATCCGAGCAAACCGATCCGGCTCATCGTGCCCTTTGCGCCCGGAGGCTCGACCGACGTGCTCGCACGGCTGCTCGCCGAGGCGTTGCGTCCCGAACTGGGGCAACCTGTCATCGTCGAGAACAGGGCTGGGGCCGGGGGCAACATCGGTGGTGACTTCGTCGCCAAGGCGCCGCCCGACGGCTACACGCTGCTGATCGCCGCTGCGGGCCCGACCGTGATCAACCCGAGCCTCTATGCCCGGATGCCCTACGACCCCGCCAAGGACCTCCGGCCGGTGACCTTGCTGATCCAGGAACCGAACCTGATGGCGGTCAACCCGAAGATCCCGGCGAAGACGGTGGCGGAGTTCATCGCCTACGCCAAATCCAGGCCGGCCGAAATCAGCTTCGGCTCGCCCGGCAACGGCAGCCCGGCGCACCTGGCCGGCGAATGGTTCAATCAGCTCACCGGCACCACCATGGTCCACGTCCCGTACAAGGGCACGGGCCCGGCGCTGAACGATCTGATCGCCGGACAGATCGCGATGATGATCGACAACATGCCGGCCATGTGGCCCCATGTGCAGGCGGGCAAGCTCAGGGCGCTGGCCGTTTCCACCGACAAGCGGGCCGCGGCCGCGCCCGACGTTCCGACCATTGCCGAGTCCGGCGTCAAAGGCTTTGCCTTCGGCGCATGGAAGGGCCTGATGGTGCCCGCCGCCACGCCGTCGGACATCGTCGAGCGCCTGCACGCCGCCGCGACCAAGGCCCTGGCCAAGCCGGACTTCCGCAAGCGCCTGATCGAACTCGGCGCCGAGCCGGTCGGCAGCACGCCGGCGCAGTTCGCCGCGGTGATCAAGACCGAGACGGCCTCGTGGGCGGCGCTGGTCAAGTCCACGGGAACGAAGCTGGACTGATCGAGGAGCGAACATGCAGCGCAACCCAGAAGCCTTCGAGCAATTCCTCAGTGGCCTGCGCAGCTACGTGCGCGAGCGCCTGGTCCCGAACGAAGTGCGCGTGGCCGACGCCGACGAGGTGCCCCCGGACCTCGTGGCCGAAATGGCGGCGCGGGGCCTGTTCGGCTGGTCGATCCCCGAAGCCTACGGCGGTGCGGGCATGACGACCGAAGAGCTGGTGCTGGCCGCCATGGAGCTGTCGCAGTGCTCGGTGGCTTTCAGGGCCCGCGTGGGCACCAATACCGGCATCGGTTCCGAGGCCCTGGTGGCCGATGGCACCGAAGACCAGAAGCGACGCTACCTCCCCCGGCTCGCCAGCGGCGAGTTGACCGGTGCCTTCGCCCTCACGGAGCCGGAAGCCGGTTCGGATGCCGTCTCGCTGCGCGCCTCGGCGCAGCGCGAAGGCGAGCACTATGTGCTGAACGGAACCAAGTGCTTCATCACCAACGCGCCGATCGCAGGCCTGTTCACGGTGATGGCGCGCACCGACCCGGCAGACCTGTCGGCGCGCGGCGTCACGGCCTTCCTGGTCGAGCGCGGCATGCCGGGACTCAGCACCGGCCCGGCTTACAGGAAGATGGGCCAGGCCGGCTCGCCGGTATCCGAAGTGCACATGGACAACTGCATCGTCCCGGCGCACAACGTCATCGGCGGGCGCGAAGGCCAGGGCTTCAAGACGGCGATGAAAGTGCTCAACAAGCAGCGCATCCACCTTGCCGCCTTGTGCATCGGGCCCGCGATCCGCATGCTGGAGGATGCCGTGGCCTTCGTGGCCACGCGCAGGCAGTTCGGCCAGGCGCTCTCGAGCTTCCAGCTGGTCCAGGCGCTGATCGCCGACAGCCAGACCGAGATCCATGCCGCCCGCGCGCTGGTGCTGGACACCGCGCGCAAGCGCGACGAAGGGATCGACGTGACGATGGAGGCGTCGATCTGCAAGTACTTCGCCTCCGAGATGTGCGGCCGCGTGGCCGACCGCTGCGTGCAGATGCTGGGCGGCTACGGCTACATCGCGGATCACGGCATGGAACGCTTCTACCGCGACGTGCGGCTGTTCCGGCTCTACGAGGGCACGAGCCAGATCCACCAGCTCAACATCGCCAGGCGCACCCTGGCGCAAGCCGGGTACGGCAGCTGAGGCGCGGGCATGTTCGGCTACAGCGATCGGCTTCCAGCGCTTCGCGCAGCGGTGCGGCGCTTCGTCGAGGAAGAGGCCATCCCGCGCGAGAGCCCTGCTCTCGCGCACGACCTGAACGCCCTCGAGGAGACGACGCATGCATTGCGCGCCAAGGCAAAGCAGGCGGGCATCTACGGGCCGCAGCTCCCGGCGGCATGGGGCGGGCTGGGCCTGTCCTGGCGCGATCGTTCGGTGATCCTCGAAGAGGCCGGCCGCAGCTTTCTCGCCCCGCTGGCCATGAACTGCGCGCCGCCTGACCAGCCCAACATGATCAACCTGCTGACCGACGGCTCGCCGGCGCAGCAGGAGCGCTACCTCGCGCCGCTGGCACGCGGCGAGACGAGGTCGTGCTTCGCGATGACCGAACCCGAGCCCGGCGCAGGGTCCGATCCGTCGATGCTGCAGACGGTGGCCGTGCGCCGCCGTGGCGGGTGGTCGATCTCAGGACGCAAGTGGTTCATCAGCGGGGCGGTTGGCGCCTCGTTCGCGCTGGTGCTGGCAAGGACCTGCGAGGGTGCGACCATCTTCATCGTCGATGCCGACAACCCCGGCTACCGCGTGGTGCGAAACATTGCGAGCATCGACGGCTTCCAGATCGGCGGGCATGGCGAGATCGAGCTCGAGGACTGCCTCGTCGGCGATGACGCGGTGCTGGGCGAGGTGGGCCGGGGCTTCGTCTACGCGCAGCTCCGCCTCGAGCCGGCGCGCCTGTCGCACTGCATGCGCTTCATCGGACGTGCGTCGCGCGCGATGGCGCTGGCGCAGGACTACGCGAACCGGAGAAGCTCCTTCGGCCAGCCCCTCGCGCAATTGCAGCAGGTGCAGGCGATGGTGGCGGATTCGCACATCGACCTGCACGCAGCGCGACTGATGACCTGGCACGCCGCCGCGAAGCTCGATGCCAACGAAAGCATCAAGCATGAATCGGCCATGGTCAAGGTGTTCGTGTCGGAAGCGGTGGGAAGGGTGGCGGATCGCGCCGCGCAGATCATGGGGGCGCTCGGCATGTCCGAAGACGCTCCGGTCTCGCTGATCCTGCGCGAGATGCGGCCGTTCCGCGTGTACGACGGCGCGTCGGAGGTGCACCGCTCGACGCTGGCCCGCCGTGTCCTGAAGGCGGCGATGGCCCCTTGATGCGTACCGTGGGTCCGCGAACCCAGTCCGGATGGACGCCTGCGGCCTATCGGGCCTTCGCACCCGGGCTCGGCGGCTTCAGCTTGGCTCGCGCCGCCAGCGCGAGTTCGCGCGCATGGCAGTCCTCGACATGGTCGTTGACCAAGCCCATGGCCTGCATGAAGGCATAGACCGTGGTCGGGCCGACGAAGCTCCAGCCCCTTTTCTTCAGGTCCTTGGACATCGCCATCGACTCCGGCGAGGTCGTCATGGCCTTCAACGCCTCGTGGGTGATGCGCCGCGGGCGCGAGGCCGGGTCGGGCTCGAAGCTCCAGGCATAGGCGGACAGCGAGCCGAACTGCTCGCGCAGATCCAGCACCCGCTGCGCGTTGTTGATGGCCGACTCGATCTTGCCGCGGTGCCGCACGATGCCCGCATCGCCGAGCAGGCGCTCCACGTCTTTCGACTTGAAGCGCGCGACGCGCTCCGCGTCGAACTCCGCAAAGGCACGCCGGAAGGCCTCGCGCTTGTTGAGGATGGTGAGCCAGCTGAGCCCCGCCTGGAAGCCTTCGAGGCACAGCTTCTCGAACAGGCGCCGGTCGTCGGTGACCGGGAATCCCCATTCGTTGTCGTGGTAGTGCTGGTAAGCCGTGGTGGACTGGCACCAGCGGCAGCGCAGCGCGCCATCTTCGCCCGCGAACAGCCCCGGTCGATCAAGACTCATGTGCTCACACTCACCAGCGCCTCGATCGCCAGCGCATAGCCCTTGACGCCGAAGCCGACGATGATGCCGCGCGCCGCCGGCGAGATGTACGAATGGTGGCGGAACTCCTCGCGCGCATGCACGTTCGAGATGTGCAGCTCCACCAGCGGCACGCTCGCGCCCTTGATCGCATCGTGCAGCGCGATCGAGGTGTGGGTGTAGGCGCCCGGGTTCATCACCACGCCCAGCATGCGCCCGGCGGCCACCTCGCGGCCGGCCTCGTGGATCCAGTCGATCAGCTGGCCTTCGTGATTGGACTGCCGGCATTCGATGCCCACGCCCAGCTTCGTGCCCGCGTCGGCGCACAGGCGCTCGACATCGGCCAGTGTTTCGTGGCCGTATTGCGCGGGCTCGCGGGTGCCGAGCAGGTTGAGATTGGGGCCGTTGAGGACGAGGATCTTTTTCATGGCCCGTTTGTAGCAGGTGCGGCGGCCTTCGGAGCAGCCGCCGGCTCGACAGGCACCGCGGGGGCGGCCAGCGGACCTCGACCGGAAACGGCAGCCCTGCGTGGCCGGGCAGACGAAGAAGGGCATGCCCTGCGGGAAGGCGGTCACCTCGCGCTGCAGCTGGGCGCGGTGGCGCTTCGCCGCGCGCAGGCGCTGCGGCTCCTGGTGCAGGCCGCGCTCGCAGGTCGGCCACCTGGCTGGCCGACAGCCGTGTCAGCTCATCGTTCACGACATCGCCCCGGCCACCACGCGCTGCGGCGGCGCGCAGCAGGAATCGCGCACCACGAGCATGGGCGCCATGATCTCCGTGCGCGGGGGCAGCGCCGCCGCGCTGCGGTCGATGCGCGACAGCAGCATGCGCACCGCCGACTCGCCCATCGCCGCAACCGGCTGCGCCACCGTGGTCATGCGCGGGCGGAAGGCATTGGCCCAGGCGAAGTCGTCGATGCTGACCACCGACACGTCCTCCGGACAGCGCAGGCCCAGGTCGGCGATCGCGCGCATCAGGCCGATGGCGATCAGGTCGTTGGCGGCGAAAACGGCGGTCGGCCGCTCACGCGCGCGCAGCATCTCGCAGGCCGCGTCGTAGGCGCGCTCCTCGCGGTAGCCGGCGTCGCGCACCCAGCGCTCGTCGTAGGCCAGGCCGCCTTCGAGCAGTGCCTCGCGGTAGCCGGCGAGGCGCTCGGCCGCAGTGCTGACGGCGGCCGGTCCGGAGAGCATGGCAATGCGCCGATGGCCGAAGCCGATGATGTGGCGCACGGCTTCGAGGCCGGCGCGGCGGTTGTCCAGCATCACCGCGTCGCGCCCGAACTCGGCCGAGCCACGGTCCACCAGCACCACTGGCACCTGCAACTGGCCGAGCGCCGCCGCGCGCTCGTGCGAGGCATGGCCGGTCGCCGCCAGGATGACGCCGTCCACGCGCTGCGCGCGCAGCAGCTGCAGATGCTGCTGCTCGCGCGCCGGGTCCTCGTCGCTGTTGCACAGCAGCACCGCGTAACCACCGTCATTCGCCGCGCGCTCCACCGCATGCACCAGCGAAGTGAAGAAGGGATTGGTGATGTCGGCCACGATCAGCCCGATGAGTCCGCTGCCGCGCCCGCGCATGCTGCGCGCCGCGGCATGCGGCGTGTAGCCCAGCGCCGCCACCGCCTTCAGCACGCGTGCCCGGGTGGCAGCCGCGACCGGCCGCGACTCGTTCAGCACGTTGGACACCGTGGCCACGGAAACCTCGGCGAGCCGCGCGACGTCATGAATGTTGGCGTTGGCAGGCGGTGCGTTGTCGTTCATGGATTGAAAAAGAAGAGCCGGGAGATGCTGCAGGATTGAAACGATTCAATGATGCGCCAACGCCCAGCCGCCGTGCTCACGCAGCGCACCCCTTTTCGTTCGGTATTTTCCCTTGGTGAGGATCACCAATATGGCGCCACGCACTCTCCACGCAGATTAATAAAACGTTTTACATCACAGACGAAGGAAACCGCCCGATGACCTAGGTTCTGCGTCGCCTGCTCGCCGTCGTGCCGGTGCTGGGCTTCGTTGCGGTGTTCGTCTTCGCGCTGCTGCAGCGCCTTCGGCGCGCTGGCCCTCCTGCTGCTGGCCGCGCTCGCGCGTATCGCGAACGGCGCCTTCGAGCCCTGGGCGGCATGGATCGCGCGCTTTGCCGCGCAGACCCAGGCTTGTTGCAAGCTCTCCGGCCTGGCCACCGAGGCCGGTCCCGGTTGGGATGCGCAGTGGCTGCGGCCCTGGGTCGAGCGCCTGCTGACGCACTCGGCTCTGCACGCCTGATGTGGGGCGGCGACTGGCCGGTGCCGGAGCTGGCAGGCAACTCTGGGCCAGCCTGGCGCTTCAATCCCAAAGAGTTCAATTTTTGCTTCGGCCGCGGCTCGCGATTCGCAGGTTTCGATGGCAGGCGGATTCTTCAGTTCTGAAGGCCGTGCACGGCCGGCCATCATGGCGGCCCTGCCAGGGGCAATTCATATCCCGGGTGTCGATGGCGGTCCCCAGCCATGGTTGGCTGCCATCTCCGGATTTCTGGTGGAGGAAGCGCAGAAGCCGCTACCGGGCTCCTCCCTCATGATTTCTCGCTTAATCGACCTGCTGGTGATCCGGGCACGCGGAGCTGGGCATCGAGCCACGCAGAGCGTGGAGGCTGGCTCGGCGGCCTGAGCGACGAGCGTATCGGCCGCGCGCTGAGCGCCATGCACGCCGACCCATGCCGGCGCTGGACCGTGCTGGCTTTGTCGAAGATTGCGCTGATGTCACGCACGGTGTTCGCCGAACGCTTTGCCGCCACCGTGGGCGAACCGCCGTTGCGCTATCTGGCGCGATGGCGCCTGACTATCGCCAGTGACCTGATGCGCAACGGCATGAAAGTGGCCCAGGCGGCACAGCGTGTGGGCTACGCATCGGATGCCGCATTCAGTCGCGCGTTCAAGAACCACTTCGGCTTTGCCCCGAGTGCGCTCAAGGACTAGTAAGGGTTGGCGGGAGACCTCGGCATGGGATGCGAGGGCCGCAACGTCGAGCCAGGCGATCCTTCGGGCGCTTGTGAGCGAGGGCGCTCAGTAAGGTCTGCGCTACGCGCCTTCCTGCGCGCCCGGTGCCAAGGTGGAGTGGTGAAGCCACCCCCGCGGCAAGGGCGCCTCATGCTCATCGGCCAACAGCACGGCCTTTTGGAGCTCACCCGGAAAGCAGCGCCCGGCGCAGTTGAGGGTCGTCGACCACCGCCATCTTCTCCACGTTCAGGCTGACCTCGACCGTCTGCAGGTGCCGCTGGAGCAGCTGAAGCGCCTTGGCGGCAGCACCCGATTCGAGCAGGTCGATGAACTCGGCGTGCTCGTCCTGCAGGCACTCGACATGCTCGTCATACTCATGGCGGTAGAGCAGCAGGATCAGCGCGATGCGCGCGACCAGCTGCTCGAGAGTTCGGGCGAGCAGCGCATTGCCGGCGAGCTGTGCCACCAGCACATGGAAGCCCGCGCCCAGCCGGCGCACCTCTTCCGCGTTGCGTGCGGCACGCGCCGCCCGTTCCAGCTTGACGTGCGCCCGCAACGCCGTCACGTCTTTCCTGGTGAGCTTCTGCGCCAGTGTCTCGGTCGCATGGCGCTCGATGGCCCAGCGCAGGTCGAAGGTATCGCGCGCCTCTTCGGGCGTCGGCTTGGCGACCGAGGCGATCCGGCCCGGCGTGAGATCCACAAGACCTTCGCGCGCCAGCGTCTGCAGGGCCTGCCGCACGACCGTGCGGCTCACGCCGTACAACTTGCCGAGCGCCACCTCGCGCAACTGCACGCCCGGCAGCAGGCGGTGTGCCGCGACGGCGTTGCGGATGCTCGAAACAATTTCGTCGGTCTTGCTGGACATGGCATCGGATTCTAAATACACTGAACCGGTATACCGATTCAGATTACTGTTTCGGAATTCCTATCGGCTTGCCGCACCCTCGCCCCACCGCACAAAAGGAGACAATCCATGGCCCTGCATTCCCCCATCCGCGCCCTGCTCGCCGGCGTCTTCGCCGCCTGCGCGGCGCTGCCCGCGGCCGCGGCCGATCCGCTCGAGATCGGCTTCGTCTACCAAAGCCCGGTCTCCGACGTGGGCTGGGTCGCGGTGCACGAAACCGCCCGCAAGCAACTCGAGAAAGAATTCGGCAGCCGCATCAAGACCCGCGTGGTGCAGGACGTGAAGGTCGGCCCCGACGGTGCGCGGGTCATGCGCGAGCTCGTCGGCGGCGGTGCCGGCATGGTCGTGCTCGGCAGCTTCGGCTACATGAACGACGGCTTGAAGCTCGCCGCCGAAGAGCCGAAGGTCAATTTCATCCATGCCAGCGGCTTCAAGCAGGCGCCCAACTTCGGCACCTACAACGCACGCTGGTACGAAGGCGCCTATGTCGCGGGAATGGTGGCCGGCAAGGTCACCAAGAGCAACAAGCTCGGCTACGTGGGTGCGATTCCGATCCCCGACGTGGTCTCCACGATCAACGCCTTTGCGCTCGGCGTGAAGCGCAGCAATCCTGCAGCCACCGTGTCCGTCGTCTGGGTCAACGAGTGGTTCAACCCGGGCAGCGAGCGCGACGCGGCCAACTCGCTGATCCAGCAGGGTGCCGACGTGATCGGCTCCGGATTCCAGGACAACCCGGCGATCGTGCAGGCCGCCGACGCCAAGGGCGTCTGGTCGGTCGGCATGTTCTCCGACCTGCGCAAGGCGGCACCGCACAAGCTGCTGACCTCGATCACGCATGACTGGACGCCGCACTTCCGCCAGGTCGTTGCCGACACGCTCGCGGGGAAGTTCAAGGGCGCCGCCTACGTGGGCACGCTCCAGAACGGCGGCGTGAACCTGCTGGACTGGAATGCGGCCGTGCCGCCGGACGTCGTGAAGATGGCCAAGGCCGCGCAAGCCGACATCGCCGCCGGCAGGTTGATCCCCTTTGCCGGTCCGCTGAAGGACAACACAGGCAAGGTGCGTGCCGCACCGGGCGCCGCTGTGCCGGATGCGGAGATCGCCGGGATGAACTGGTTCGTCGAAGGCATCCAGGGCGCAATGCCGCGCTGAAGGGCGGCGCCATGCATGAAGAAGCACAAGCTGGCGGCGCCTTTGCCGCCGACGGCTGGTTTGCCGTCGAGCTCTCGGTCCATGTGCCGCCTGGGCAGGTCGTGCAGACCTTGCTCCACGGCCAGGAACTGGCCTTGTGGCGGCCATCCGCAGGCTCGGTGCAGGCCTGGGAGAACCGCTGTCCGCACCGCAGCGTGCGGCTGACGCTCGGATTCGTCCACGGCGACCAGCTGGTCTGCCGCTACCACGGCTGGCGCTACGGCCGCGACGGGCGATGCACGGGCGTTCCCTCCACGCCTGCACTCGCGCCGCCGCCGGCCGCCTGCGTGCGAACGTACATGTGCCGCGAATCGGATGGCGTGATCTGGGCCAGCCTGGCACTCGCGCCGCGCGGCTATCCGCCGCGGCTGCCCGGCCTGGGCGCCTGCCGGAGCTTCGTGGTGGACATGGCGGCAGACGCTTTGGCCCAGGCGATCGAGGCCGCGGGCTTCGTGCCCGCCGGCCACCCGGGTGTCTGGCGCGAACCGGCCAGCAGCGGCGATGCCGCCACCCTGCTGCTCCAGCCGATGAACGCCGCCAGCACCTGCGCGCACCTCTTCATTACGGAAGGCCTTGGCGCAGCGCGGCGCCTGGCCGCGGCCCAACGCATGAAGGCGGTTTTCGCCAAGGAGCTTGCACATGTTTGACCCCATGGACGGCACCGCGCTGCAAGACACCCTGGATCCGGCCATTGCCAACGACTGGTTCGCGATCGGCGCGGGCAGCGATGCCATTGCGTCCGGTCCGGCACTGCACCGGCAACTGCTGGAGCGCGAGATCGAAGTCCGGCGCCATGCCTCGGGCGCGCTGTCCGCGAGCATTACAGATGGCTCGAGCGCCCCGTGCGTCGCGCGGGACCACTGCGGCTGCATCTTCGTGTGCCTCGGCGATGCGCCCAAGCCGCTGTTCGCGCTCGATGAATTCGACGCGCCAGGCCGGCGCTTCGTCTACATGGGCGCGATCGGCGTTCACACCGGCGGGCTGCGGGTGGTCGAGAACTTTCTCGACATGGCCCACTTCCCCTTCGTCCATGCGCACATCCTGGGCACCGAAGAGGCGACCGAGGTGCGCGCCTACGAGGTCGAGCTCGACGCACGTGGGGAGCTCTGGGCCCGCGGCTGCAAGTTCGTGCAGCCGATGGCTTCCGCGGCATCCGAAGGGCCGGCGGATGTCGACTACGTGTACCGCGTCGTCAATCCCTTCTCACCACTCCTCTACAAGGCGCCTGCCGGCCATCCGGGCGAGGCCGACATCATCTTCCTGTTCGTGCAGCCCACGCAGGAGGACGCCTGCACCGTGCATTTCGCGATCTCGCTCCTCGACGCCACGCACAGCGCCAGCGAGATCACGGCGTTCCAGCAGACCATCCTGGGGCAGGACAAGCCGATTCTCGAGAACCACGTCTACAAGCGGCTCCCGCTGGACGCGCGCCTCGAGGTCCCTTCGCGCGCCGACGCGGGCTCGAGCGCCTACCGGCGCTGGCTGCGCAGCATCGGGTTGCGCTGGGGCGTGGAGCCGACGGCCGCCACGGCGCCAACGCGGCTCGTCGTGGAGGTTGCCGACAAGCGCAGGGTGGCAGAAGGCGTGGCGAGCTTCACCCTTTGCTCGCCGGCGGGCGGCCCGCTGCCGCCGATGACGCCCGGCGCACATCTCGACGTGCACCTGCCGGGCGGGCTGATCCGACAGTATTCGCTGTGCAACGGACCGGACGATGACGGCTGCTACACGATCGCGGTGAAGCGCGAAGAAGCATCGCGCGGCGGCTCGGCCGCGATGCACGACAGGGTCCGGCCAGGCGACCTGCTGCACGTCGGACTGCCGAAGAACAACTTTGCGCTCGACAGCACTGCCGGGCACTCGCTCCTCATCGCGGGTGGGATCGGCATCACGCCGTTGCTGGCAATGGCACGGCATCTGGCTGCGCGCGGCGACGACTTCCACCTGCACTACTTCTGCCGCTCGGCCGCGCACGCCGCCTTCGGTGCCGAGTTCGATCGCGAGTTCGCGAACCGCTGGACCTTGCACGCGGCGCTTTCGCCCGAGGCCACCCGCAAGGCGATCGAGCGTGTGCTCGGCGCCCCCGACGCGGACACCCACGCCTACACCTGCGGTCCGCTGCCGCTGATGGAGCTGGTGACGTCGGTGGGCGCGGCCCTGTGCTGGCCCCCCGAACGCATGCACTTCGAGTACTTCAAGGCAGCGGGGCCGGTGGCAACGGGCGGCACGCCCTTCGAGCTCACGCTCGCGCGCAGCGGCCGCACGTTGCAGGTCCCGGCCGAGCGCAGCATCGTCGAGGTGCTGCGCTCGATCGACGTCGCGATCGAAACCAACTGCGAGCAGGGCGTGTGCGGCACCTGCCTGTGCACGGTGATCGATGGCGTGCCCGAGCACCGCGACCAGTACCTGAGTGCCGCCGAGAAGGCCGGCAACATGCAGATGCTGCCTTGCGTTTCGCGCGCCCGCTCCGGGAAGCTGGTGCTCGACCTATGAGCCGCACGGCCGTTCCGAAGGCGAATAACACCGCAGCCGAAGGCGAAGGTACTCCAGTGCGCCGCACGGCCGTTCCGAAGGCGCATAGCACCGCAGCCGAAGGCGAAGCTACTCCAGTGACCCGTGGGCAAGACACCATGATCAAGCTGTACAACGACGAGCTCTCCGGCAACTGCTACAAGCTCCGGCTCTTCATGAGCCTGCTGCAGCTGCCCTATGCGCGCGTGCCGGTGAACTTTCATCCGGGCCGCGAGCACAAGGGCGAGGCTTTCCTGCGCATCAACCCCTTGGGCCAGCTCCCCGCGATCGATGACGATGGCTATGTGCTGCGCGACGCCCAGGCCATCCTGGTCTACCTGGCCAGCCGCTACGACCGCTCCGAGCGCTGGTACCCGGCCGAGGCGGCCACACGCGGGCGCATCGCGCTTTGGCTCGCCGTGGCCGAGGACATCACGCGCAGCGCCTCGGCTGCAAGGCTGCACGATGCCTTCGGCTACCCCTTCGACATTGCCGCCTGCCGCGGCGCGGCGCATCGGCTTTTCGCGCACATCGAAGACCACCTTTCGGATGGCGAAATCGAAGGGCGCACGTGGCTGGCGGCACATGACGCCACGATTGCCGACATCGCGTGCTTTCCGTACATTGCCCTCGCGCCCGAAGGCGGCGTGGGACTCGAACGCTACCCTGCACTGAGACGCTGGATCGCCCGCTTGAAGGCACTGCCGAACTTCGTGGGCATGCCGGGCATCTTTGCCGCAGGGATCGACCCGGAACCGTCTTAAGCTCGGGGGTGCGCCGGCTCGCCGGCGGTACCCTCATCTCCCGAAGGACCAACGAATGAAGACCAAAGCTGCAGTTGCCTGGAAATCCGCCGCCCCCCTGTCCATCGAAACCGTCGACCTCGAAGGTCCGAGGTTCGGCGAGGTCCTGGTCGAGATCAAGGCCACCGGCATCTGCCACACTGACTACTACACGCTCTCGGGCGCCGACCCGGAAGGCATCTTCCCGGCCATCCTCGGCCATGAAGGCGCAGGCATCGTGGTCGATGTCGGGCCGGGTGTCACCTCGCTCAAGAAGGGCGACCACGTCATCCCGCTCTACACGCCCGAGTGCCGGCAGTGCAAGTTCTGCCTCTCGCGCAAGACCAACCTTTGCCAGCTGATCCGAGGCACGCAGGGCAAGGGCCTGATGCCCGACGCCACCAGCCGCTTCAACCTGGACGGCAAGCCCATCTTCCACTACATGGGCACTTCCACCTTCAGCAACTACACGGTGGCGCCCGAGATCTCGATGGCCAAGATCCGCGAGGACGCGCCCTTCGACAAGGTCTGCTACATCGGCTGCGGCGTGACCACCGGCATCGGCGCGGTGATCTTTACCGCCAAGGTGGAGGCCGGCGCCAACGTGGTGGTGTTCGGCCTGGGCGGCATCGGGCTCAACGTGATCCAGGGCGCGAAGATGGTAGGCGCCGACAAGATCATCGGCGTCGACCTGAACCCGGCGCGCGAGGCGATGGCACGCAAGTTCGGCATGACGCACTTCCTCAACCCGAAGGAGCACGCCAACATCGTCGATGCCATCGTGCAGCTGACCGACGGCGGCGCCGACTACAGCTTCGAGTGCATCGGCAACACGCAGGTAATGCGCCAGGCACTGGAGTGCACGCACAAGGGCTGGGGCCGCAGCATCATCATCGGCGTGGCCGAGGCCGGTGCCGAGATCAGCACCCGCCCCTTCCAGCTCGTCACCGGCCGCAAGTGGGAAGGCTCGGCCTTCGGCGGCGCGCGCGGGCGCACCGATGTGCCGAAGATCGTCGACTGGTACATGGAGAACAAGATCAACATCGACGACCTGATCACGCACACCATGCCGCTGGAGGACATCAACAAGGGCTTCGACCTGATGAAGCGCGGCGAATCGATCCGCGGCGTGGTCCTCTACTGACGGCGGCACGGCGATGGCGGCCATGACACCGGTTCGACAGGTCCGGGCCGGCGTGCTCGACATCGGCTACCACGAGAGCGGCCCGGCCGACGGGCCGCCGGTGCTGCTGGTGCATGGCTTCCCCTACGACATCCACGCCTATGCGGGGGTCGCGCCGCTGCTCGCGGCGAAAGGCTGCCGCGTCATCGTGCCCTTCATGCGCGGCTACGGCAGCACGCGCTTCCTCGACGCCGCGACGCCGCGCTCCGGCCAGCAGGGCGCCTTCGGTGCCGACCTGCTCGCGCTGATGGACGCGCTGGCTATTCCGCGCGCCGTGCTCGCCGGCTACGACTGGGGCGGGCGTGCCTGCTGCGTCGTGGCCGCGCTGTGGCCCGAGCGCTGCGCGGGCCTGGTCTCGCTCAACAGCTACAACATCCAGGACATCGCCGCCGCCTCGAAGCCGGCCGTGCCCGAGAACGAGCGGCGCCATTGGTACCAGTACTACTTCCACGGCGAACGCGGCCACGCCGGGCTCGAGCAGAACCGCCGCCCGCTGTGCCGGCTGCTGTGGTCGCTCTGGTCGCCCACCTGGGTTTTCGACGACGCCACCTTCGAGCGCAGCGCCGCGGCCTTCGACCACCCCGATTTCGTCGAGGTCGTGATCCACTCCTACCGCCACCGCTTCGGCCTGGTGCCCGGCGATCCAGCGTACGACGAGATCGAGCACCGGCTCGCCGCGCAGCCGCCGATCACCGTGCCCGCCATCACCTTCGACGGCGCCGACGACGGCGTGATGTCGATCGGCGGCACCGCCGCGCACGCGCGCCACTTCACCGGCCCGCACCAGCACCGCGTGGTGCCGGGCGCCGGCCACAACCTGCCCCAGGAAAAACCGCAGGACTTCGCCGATGCCATACTCGAACTGGTGAACGCTTCCCGACCATGAACCCAGGCATCCGCACGCTTTCCGAACACCGCTGCTTCGGCGGCACCCAAGGCTTCCACGAACACGACGCACGCGAGATCGGCCTGCCGATGCGCTTCTCGGTCTTCCTGCCGCCGCAGGCGCAGCAGGCCCCCGTGCCGGCCCTGATGTACCTCGCAGGCCTGACCTGCAACGAGGAAACCTTCATGGTCAAGGCCGGCGCCCAGCGGCTGGCGGCCGAGCTGGGCCTGGCGCTGATCGCACCCGACACCAGCCCGCGCGGCGCCCATGTGGCCGGCGAGAGCGACAACTGGGACTTCGGCGTCGGCGCCGGCTTCTACCTCGATGCCACGCTGGCCCCTTGGGCGACGAACTGGCGCATGGAAAGCTGGATCGTCCACGAGCTGCTGCCGCTGCTGGGCACACATTTCCCCATCGACATCCACCGCATCGGCGTCTTCGGCCACTCGATGGGCGGCCACGGGGCGCTCACGCTGGCGCTGCGCCATCCGGGCCGCTTCGCCTCGCTCTCGGCCTTCGCGCCGATCTGCGCGCCCAGCGAGTGCCCCTGGGGCGAGAAGGCCTTCGGTGGCTACTTGGGACCGGACCGCGAGCAATGGCTGGCGCACGATGCGAGCGCGCTGATGCAGTCGCAGACCGCCGCGCCCTACCCCGAGGGCATCCTCGTCGACCAGGGCCTGGCCGACAAGTTCCTGGCCGACCAGCTGCATCCGCACCGGCTCGAGACCGCCTGCCGCGCCGTGGGGCAGCCGCTCACGCTGCGGCGGCACGAGGGCTACGACCACGGCTACTACTTCGTGCAGAGCTTCGTGGCGGACCACCTGGCGCACCACGCCCGGTTCCTGCGGGGCTGAGGCAGACTGGCCCCGTCGTTGGTATGAGCCAGTTCGTGGAGAGCCTGCACGAGGTGTTCGAGCGCATGGGCCCCATCGAGGCGCGCCGCATGTTCGGCGGCCACGGCATCTACCACGACGGGCGCATGTTCGCCCTGGTGGCCAACGACACGCTCTACCTCAAGGCCGATGCGGACACGATGGCCGAATTCGAGAAGCGCGGACTGCCCGCCTTCGGCTACGAGCGCGAAGGCCGGCGCACGGAAATGTCCTATCGCTTGGCGCCCGAGGAGATCTTCGAGGACCGCGAGGAGGCCATTCGCTGGGGGCGGTCGGCCTGGGAGGCAGCCCTGCGCGCCGCGGCGCCGAAACGCGCTCGGCGTCCTGCGGCCAAGAGGACCAAAGGCCCGGCGCGCTGAGACGCGGCCCACTCGCAAGTGCTGAGCGGCACTTCACCCTTTTGCCTGATCCTCCTGGTCCTTGCGAATCAGGTCCCGAACGTACTCGCCCGATCGTCGCACTTCAGCGCCAGTCGACGGCCAGGAGGGGTGCCAGGCTGTTCTGGTGGTCCTGTGGCCATGTCGTCTGCCCCGGCGCCGGCACCGCGAAGGTGGCCATCGCCTGCACCAGGAGGCTCACGCTTCTTTCCATCTCCGCGGCCGCACGCATCTGCTCGCTGTTCCACACCGTGCCATCGGCGAAGCGCAGGTGCTCCACCTGCTTACCGTCTGCGGACCAGCCGGGGGACACCATCTGCAGATCCAGCGTGATGGTGTAGCCGGTCAGTGCATCGACGATGTGGTCGGGGTTGCCGTTGAGGCCCTCGATGATGCGCACGTCGCCCGGGTTGAGGTCCAGCAGTTCCACCGTGTCGTCGCCGCCCGTGTCCAGCACCGTGTCGTTGCCGTCGCCCGAGCGGTAGCGGTAGGTGTCGTGGCCCGCTCCGCCGTTGAGCGTATCGGCCCCGGCAGCTCCGTCGAGCGTGTCGTTGCCGAGCCCGCCGCTGAGCACATCGGCCCTGCTGCTGCCCGTCAGGATGTCGTTGTAGTTGCTGCCGAAGAGGTACTCGACGTTCCGCAGCGTATCGGTGCCGGAGCCCCCTGTGGCTTGCGCGCCGGTGGTAGCCAGACTGACGTTCACGGCGGAGCCGGCATAGGCGTACGAGACCCAATCATTGCCGCCGAGGCCATCGAGCACGTTGTCGCCGGCCCCGGCGTACAGGACGTTGCTCAGGGCATTGCCGGTGCCGTCGATGGCCGCTGTCGTGTTGAGCATCAGGTTCCCTGTCTTCTTTTCTCTGGGTGCAGCGCCGCTCAAGATCACGGCGTTCGCTGAATCAAGTCCGGCACGTTAACGCCCGCGACTACCAATTCAATGTGAATAATGCCCAAAGCGAGAATTGATCAGATTTGATTCCTGTGCGCTGCCACCTCGACGCATGAATCGCGGCAGAAGGCGCCAGTCCGCCTCAGGCCGAGCGGCCATGCGCAAATTGGCGAGCTCTTCAGAACCTGAGCAGTCGGCAGCGGTTCCAGGCCATCGGGGCCTGTTTACCCCCCCTCTAGGACGCGGCCGCTTCGAACTCGGCGACCACCTGGTGAGCCGCCACTTGCTCGCCGACGGCGACATGCAGCGCGCCCACCGTGCCTGCCGCGGGCGCCGCATGGATGTGCTCCATCTTCATCGCCTCGAGCGTGACCATAGGCTGCCCCTCCTCCACGCGGTCGCCCACCGCGACCAGCACGGCGACCACGCGCCCGTTCATCGAGGCGCGCAGCTTGCCGTCGCCGCTGCCCTCGCCCGCACGCACGCCCGCGGCGCGCGCGAGGTCATCGATGACGAAGGGCCGGCCGCGGTAGTGCAGCAGCAGGCGCGTGCCCTCGCGGTGGAACACCGCGCTGTCCATCACGCCGTCGCAGACCAGGCGCGCCCGGTCGCCGTCGAGCCGGAGCAGCGCGAGCGCGATGCTGCGGCCGTCGAGCTCGACCTCGAAGCGCTGGTGGTTGCGCAACTGCAGTTCGCCTTCATGACGCCGTCCGTCCACCTCGAATCGCAGCGGCACTGCCAGCGAATGCCTCAGCGCGCGTCCGGCCGGTCGCCGTGCACGGCCATCCGCGGACTCGTGCAGCAGCACGGCCGCGACGGCCGCGGCGTGCAGGTTCATCTCCTCGTCCGGCGCGAGCAAGGCATCGGCATGCTGCGCGATGAAAGCGGTGGTGGCCTCGCCCGCGACGAAAACAGGATGGGCCAGGCAGCGGCCCAGGAAGACCTGGTTGGTCCTGACGCCGAGCGCCACCAGTTCCTCCAGCCCGTGCAACAGGCGGCGGCGCGCCTCCTCGCGCGTGCGGCCCTGGCCGATCAGCTTGGCGATCATCGAGTCGTACCAGGGCGTGACTTCCGCGCCGGCGCGCAGCGCATGCTCGGTGCGCACGCCCTCCGGCGGCTGCCACAGCGCCAGGGTACCGCTCTGCGGCATGCAGCCCTGGTCCGCATCCTCGGCGCACAGCCGCAACTCGATGGCGTGTCCTTCGAAGCGCACCTGCGCCTGCGTGAGCGGCAAGGGCTCGCCCGCGGCGATGCGCAGTTGCAGTTCCACCAGGTCGAGGCCGGTGATCGCCTCGGTCACCGGGTGCTCGACCTGCAGCCGCGTGTTCATCTCCATGAAGTAGAACCGGCCCTCGGCATCGAGCAGGAACTCCAGCGTGCCCGCACCCTCGTAGCCGATCGCGTTCACGGCCGCCACCGCAGTCGTACCCATGCGCTCGCGCAGCTCGGGCGTGACCGCCGGCGAGGGTGCTTCCTCGATCAGCTTCTGATGGCGGCGCTGCACCGAGCAGTCACGCTCGCCGAGGTGGATGGCGTTGCCGTACCGGTCGGCGAAGACCTGGATCTCGATGTGGCGCGGCGCCGCGATGGCACACTCCAGGATCACGGCGTCGTCGCCAAAGGCACCGCGCGCCTCGGACTTCGCGCTCCTGAGCAGCTCTGCGAATCCGGTGTCTGACGATGCGAGCCGCATGCCGCGGCCTCCGCCGCCGGCGCTGGCCTTGATCATCACCGGATAGCCGATGCGCCCGGCCTCGGCCCTCAGCCGCTCCTCGCCCTGGTCGCCGCCGTGGTACCCCGGGATGCAGGGCACGCCGGCCTCGCTCATCCGGCGCTTGGCACCGGCCTTGTCGCCCATGGCGGCCATGGCCTCCGGCGAGGGCCCGATGAACACCAGCCCCGCCTCGCGGCAGGCGCGCGCGAAGGCCTCGTTCTCGGCCAGGAAGCCGTAGCCCGGATGCACCGCATCGGCGCCGGTGCGCCGCGCCGCCTCGATGATCGCAGGGATGCATAGGTACGACTGCGCCGGCAGCGGCTCGCCGATGCAGACCGCCTGGTCGGCCCGCTCGACGTGGAGCGAGCCGGCGTCGGCCGTGGAATACACCGCGACTGTCCGGTAGCCGAGCGAACGCGCGGTGCGCATCACGCGAAGCGCGATCTCGCCGCGGTTGGCGATGAGGATCTTGTGGAAGGGCGTAGGTAGAGCCGTCACGGCCGGGCCACCGAGAACTGCATGGGCTGCGGCGTCTTCGCCTCGGCATCGCGGCAGATCGACATCAGCTGGGCCAGCAGCGCGCGGGTGTCGCGCGGATCGATCACGCCATCGTCGAGCAGCAGCGCGCTGGTGCTGAACACACTCATCTGGCGCTCGAAGCGCTCGACGATCTGGCGCTGCAGCGCCTCGAGCTTTGCGTGGTCCACCTCGCCCTTGCGCCGCATCGCGGCCTCGGTGACGATGGCCATGGTGCGCGCCGCCTGCTCGCCGCCCATCACCGCCGTCCTGGCGTTGGGCCAGGAGAAGCAGAAGCGCGGATGAAAGCCGCGCCCGCACATGCCGTAGTTGCCGGCGCCGAACGAGGCGCCGCAATGAATGGTGAACTGCGGCACGCTCGCGCTGGTCACGGCCTGGATCATCTTCGAGCCGTGCTTGATCATGCCGGCCTCCTCGTGGGCGCGGCCCACCATGTAGCCGGTCGTGTTCTGCAGGTAGAGGATGGGCGTGCGCGCCTGGCAGCAGGCCTGGATGAAGTGCGTGGCCTTGTTCGCGCCGGCCACGTCGATCGGGCCGTTGTTGGTGATGATGCCCAAGGGCCAGCCCTCGATCTTCGCGGTGCCGCAGACGGTGGCCGGCCCGTAGTCCGGGCTGAAGGCGAGGAACTCGGAGCCGTCGACGATGCGGGCGATCACCTGCCGCATGTCGACCGGGCGCTTGGGGTCTATCGGCATGATGCCCAGCAACTCCTCGGCGTCGTGGCGCGGCGGCCTGAAGCTGCGCGGCTCCCGCACCGGGCCGCTGTTCCAGTCGATGCAGGCCAGGATCTCGCGCGCGATGCGCAGCGCGTCGCGGTCGTCCTCGGCCAGGTAATCGCCCAGGCCAGAGACAGAGGTATGCATCGCGGCGCCGCCCAGCTCCTCCTCGCTCGCGACCTCCCCGGTGGCCGCCTTCAGCAGCGGCGGGCCGGCGAGAAAGGCGCGGGTGCGGTCGCGCACCATCACGATGTGGTCCGACAGGCCCGTCTGGTAGGCGCCGCCGGCGGTCGAGGAACCATGCGTCACCGTCAGCACCGGGAGGCCGGCGGCCGACAGGCGGGCGAGGTTGCGGAAGATGCTGCCGCCGCGCACGAAGTCCTCGACCCGGTAGGCCATCAGGTTGGCACCGGCGCTCTCGACCAGCTGCACGAAGGGCAGCCGGTTCTCCAGCGCCATTTCCTGCACGCGCAGCTGCTTGTCCAGCCCCATGGGCTGGAGCGCGCCGGCGTCGATGCCGGAATCGGAGGCGCTGACCATGCAGCGGATGCCCGAGACCTGGCCGATGCCCGAGATCACGCCACCGCCCGGCACGCTCTTGTCCGGGTCGGGGTTGTCCTGGCAGAAGCCCGCCAGCGTGGACAGCTCGAGGAAGGGCGCCCCCGCATCGAGCAGCAGCGCCAGCCGCTCGCGTGGCAGCAGTTGCCCGCGCTTGCGGAAGCGCTCGCGCGAGGCGGCGGAGGCCTGCACGGTGCGCGCCTCGATGCCGCGGATGCGCTCGATCAGCGCGAGCATGCCAGCACGGTTGGCCTGAAAGACTTCGCCGCTGGGGGACAGGGTGGATTCGATCACGGCCATGCTTGCGACCTTAGCCCGCGCCCCTGCGGCGGGCTTGCGGGAACTGGCTACGCCGTGGGTCCGCCCGCCGCCTCGTCGCGCAGCCACGCCCGGGTCCGGTCCACCAGTTCGGACAGCGGCGCCGTCGCATCGACGGCCAGCACACCGGGCTCCCCGACCGGCGATTCGAGGGTCGCGAACTGGTCGGCGACCAGGCTCGCGGAGAAGAAGTGGCCGGCCCCGCGCCCGGCGACCCGGCGCTCGGCCTCCTCGCGCGACAGGTCCATGAAGACGAAGCGCAGCCGGGGCACCGCGGCACGCAACCGGTCGCGGTAGCCGCGCTTGAGCGCCGAGCAGGCCAGCACCGCTCCCTGCGGATGCGCGGCGAGCGTGCCCGCCAGCGTGTCCAGCCAGCCGGCCCGGTCGGCGTCGGTGAGCGCGATGCCGGCGCGCATCTTGCTCACGTTCCCGGGCGGATGGAAGTCGTCGCCTTCGATCAGCGGCAGCCCCAGCTCACGGGCCAGCGCGGCCCCGAGGCTGGACTTGCCGCAGCCCGAAACGCCCATCACGACAAGCCAGCGGGGTGGGTTCTCCGACGAAGATAAGTAAAGCTCGGTCATTGGAACTATTGTGTTGCGATCTCTACTTATGATGGCGCCCTTCGACGGGAAGTAACAAGCCGTGTCCATGGTTTCGCTGGCTCTGCGCCGCCCCTACACCTTCATCGTGATGGCGATGCTGATCGTGCTGGCCACGCCCTTCGTGCTGGCACGCATGGCGACCGATATCTTCCCGGACATCAACATCCCGGTGCTCAGCATCATCTGGAACTACGGCGGCCTGCCGGCGCAGGAGATGGGGCAGCGCATCGCGGGCCAGACCGAGCGCGGCCTCACCACCACGGTGAGCGACATCGAGCATATCGAGTCGCAGTCGCTGGCCG
Source organism: Variovorax sp. RA8 (assembly GCF_901827175.1). Taxonomy (NCBI): domain Bacteria; kingdom Pseudomonadati; phylum Pseudomonadota; class Betaproteobacteria; order Burkholderiales; family Comamonadaceae; genus Variovorax; species Variovorax sp. RA8. Next base: position 4,719,816 of record NZ_LR594662.1, read on the forward strand.
GGGTGAGCGTGATCAAGATCTTCTTCCAGCCCACGGCCAACATCGAGACCGCGATCGCCCAGACCGTCGCCTCGGTGCAGACCCAGGTGCGCCAGCTGCCGCCGGGCATCACGCCGCCGCTGGTGATCAAGTACTCGGCCTCCAGCATCCCGGTGATCCAGCTGGCGCTGTCGAGCAGCGAGCGGCCGGAGAACTCGCTCTTCGACTCGGCCATCAACCAGCTGCGGCCGCAGCTCATCACCATTCCCGGCGTCGCCATCCCCTTCCCCTACGGGGGCAAGAACCGCGTGATCTCGGTGGACCTCGACACCCAGGCCCTGCAGGCGCGCGGGCTCTCGCCGGCCGACGTGGTGAACGCGGTGAATGCGCAGAACCTGATCCTGCCCTCGGGCACCGCCAAGTTCGGCGCCACCGAGTACAGCGTGAAGATGAACGGCTCGCCGGAGGTGCTGGCCGGCCTGAACGACCTGCCGGTGCGCACGGCCAACGGGGCCACCACCTACCTGCGCGACGTGGCCTACGTGCGCGACGGCTTCCAGCCGCAGACCAACATCGTGCGGCAGGACGGCGTGCGCGGCGTGCTGCTGTCGGTGATCAAGAACGGCAGCGCGTCGACGCTGGACATCGTCGCCAACCTGCGCGCCCTGCTGCCCGTGGCGCAGCAGGGCATGCCGGCGGACATCAAGGTCACGCCGCTGTTCGACCAGTCGCTGTTCGTCAAGGCGGCCGTGCAGGGGGTGGTGCTCGAGGCCATCATCGCGGCCCTGCTGACCGCCGCGATGGTGCTGATCTTCCTGGGCAACTGGCGCAGCACGCTGATCATCGCGGCGACGATCCCGCTGTCGATCCTGGTCTCGATCCTGGCGCTCTACGCCCTCGGCGAGACGCTCAACCTCATGACGCTGGGCGGGCTCGCGCTCTCGGTCGGCATCCTGGTCGACCAGGCGATCGTGACCATCGAGAACATCGAGCGCCACCTGCACATGGGCACGCCGCTCAACGAGGCGATCATGGTGGGCGCCGGCGAGATCGGACCGGCGGCCTTCGTCTCCACGCTGTGCATCTGCATCGTGTTCGTGCCGATGTTCTTCCTCTCGGGCGTGGCGCGCTTCCTGTTCGTGCCGCTGGCCGAGGCGGTGGTGTTCGCGATGCTGGCCTCCTACATCCTGTCGCGCACGCTGGTGCCGACGCTGGTCATGCTGATGATGGGTCGAGCGCACGCGCAACACGCGCACGGCGGCGCCGCCGGCAACGCCAAGCCCAGCCTGCTGCAGCGGGTCTACCGCAGCTTCGACCGGCGCTTCGAGCGCGTGCGGCGCGCCTACACGCTGGTGCTGTCGGCGCTGCTGTCGAAGCGCGGCAGCTTCATCGCCCTCTTCCTCGGCTTCTGCCTCCTGTCCTGCCTGCTGTATCCGGTGCTGGGCCGCGACTTCTTCCCTGGCGTGGACGCGGGCCAGATCCGCCTGCACATGCGCGCGCCCACCGGCACCCGGATCGAGGAGACGGCGCGGCTGGCCGACGAGGTGGAAGCGGCGATCCGCGAGCTGGTGCCGAAGGACCAGCTCGAGACCATCCTCGACAACCTGGGCGTGCCCAACAGCGGCATCAACCTCTCGTACAGCAATGCCGGCACCATCGGCACGCTGGACGGCGAGATCCTGCTCTCCCTGCGCGACGGCCACCGGCCGACCGAAGAGTTCATCTCGCTGCTGCGGGCAGAGCTGCCCCGGCGCTTCCCCGGCATCGAGTTCTTCTTCCAGCCCGCGGACATCGTCACGCAGATCCTCAACTTCGGCCTGCCCGCGGCCATCGACGTGCAGTTCAGCGGCAGCGATCTGGCCGGCAATGCGCAGCATGCCGCGGCACTGGTCAAGGCCATCCGCAAGATTCCCGGCGCCGTCGATGCCCACGTGCACCAGCGGCTGGACGGGCCCAGCCTCAGCCTGCAGATGGACCGCACGCGGCTGCAGCAGGTCGGGCTCACGGCGCAGAACGTCGGCCAGAACGTGCTGATCGCGCTGTCGGGCAGCTCGCAGACGGCACCGGCCTTCTGGCTCAATCCGCAGAACGGCGTGGTCTACAACGTCGCGGTGCAGACGCCCCAGTACAAGGTCGACTCGCTCGATGCGCTGCTCAACATCCCGGTGGGCGGCCAGGGCGCCGCGGCCGGGCCGCCGCAGCTGCTGGGCAACCTGGTCGAGGCGCAGCCCGCGCGGCAGCCCTCGGTGGTCTCGCGCTACAACATCTCGCCGGTGATCGACGTGTACGTCAGCGTGCAGGGCACCGACCTCGCCAGTGTCGCGGGGGAGGTCAGGAAGCTCGTCGACGAAGTGCGGCCCAGGCTCTCGCGCGGCAGCCAGGTCGCAATCCGCGGCCAGGTGGAGACCATGCAGTCGTCCTTTCTCGGGCTGGGCGTCGGGCTCGCGATGGCGATCGTGCTGGTGTACCTGCTGATCGTGGTCACCTTCCAGTCCTGGCTGGACGCCGCGATCATCATCACCGCCCTGCCCGCGGCGCTGGCCGGCATCGCCTGGATGCTGTTCCTCACCGGCACCACGCTGAGCGTGCCGGCGCTGACCGGCGCGATCATGACCATGGGCGTGGCCACTGCGAACAGCATCCTGCTGGTGTCCTTCGCGCGCGACCGGCTGGCCGCCGGCGTGCCGCCCCTGTCGGCCGCGCTGGAGGCCGGCGCTACCCGCATCCGGCCGGTGCTGATGACGGCGCTCGCGATGATCATCGGCATGGTCCCGATGGCGCTGGGCGTGGGCGAAGGCGCCGAGCAGAACGCGCCGCTGGGCCGCGCCGTCATCGGCGGCCTGCTGTTCGCGACCGTCTCCACCCTCTTCTTCGTGCCGGCCGTGTATGCCGGCATCCACAGCCGCATGGCCCATCGCAAGGCGCGCCAGGCCGAATCGTCCGCGCCGCCGCAGGGCGTGCCCCAGGAGAGTTGAGACCATGACGGAGCAACGCCACGCGGCATTGGCCATCCATCCGATCGCCGCCGACGAGCAAGGCGAACATCACGAGCTGCTGCGGCGGCGCCAGATCGTGCGCCGCATGCGCATCGCCGTCCTCATCGTCCTGGTGCTGCTGGCCATCGGCGCGGCGCGCACGATGTTCGTGCGCATGGCCAATGCGCGGGCGCTCGAGGCCTCCTCCACCGAGCTCGCGAAGCAGTACGTCAAGACCGTGCTGCCGCAGACGGCCGCGGCCGGCCAGACGCTGGCGCTGCCGGGCACGCTGCAGGGCTTCGTGCAGGCGCCGATCTCGGCGCGTGCCAGCGGCTACCTCAAGCGCTGGACGAAGGACATCGGCAGCCAGGTGCAGAAGGGCGAGCTGCTGGCCGAGATCGAGACCCCGGAGATCGACCAGCAGCTCTCGCAGGCCATTGCCGCGCGGCAGCAGGCCGCATCGAGCCTGGAGCTCGCGAAGAGCACGGTGGCGCGCTGGGAGAACCTGCGCAAGAAGGACGTGGTGTCTCAGCAGGACCTGGACGAGCGGCGCAGCGGCCTCGCGCAGGCCACTGCCAACGTGGCCGCGGCGGATGCCAACGTGCAGCGGCTGCGCCAGACCGAGGGCTTCAAGCGCATCGTCGCGCCCTTTGCCGGCGTGGTCACACGGCGCAACGTCGATGTGGGCGACCTGATCGACGCCGGCGGCAGCCGGCCGCTGTTCCTGCTCGCGCAGACCGATCCGCTGCGCGTGTACATCAACGTGCCGCAGGCCTATGCGCAGCTGGTCAAGGCCGGCCAGCCGGTGGTGGTGACGCAGGCCGAGCTGCGCGGCCAGCGCTTCAAGGGCGAGGTGGCGCGCACCTCCGGCGCCATCGACACGGCCACGCGGATGATGCAGGTCGAAGTCGCACTGCCGAACCGCGAGGGCCTGCTCCTGCCGGGCGCCTACGTGCAGGTCTCGCTGCCGCTCGCGGCAAGCCGCGCGCTCAGCATCCCGGCTAACACGCTGCTGTTCCGCCCCGAGGGCACGCGGGTCGCCACGGTCGATGCCGAGGGGCGCGTGCGCCTGCGCAGCGTCAACCTGGGTCGCAACTACGGCGAGACGGTGGAGGTGCTGGATGGCATCGCCGCGAACGATCGGCTGATCCTCAATCCGGCGGACTCGCTGGCCGAGGGGGATGTCGTGGCGGTGGCCAAGGAACCCGCGTGAGCGTGCGGCTGCGTCCCTGGGCGGTCGTGGCCGGTGCGCTGCTGCTCGCGGCCTGCGCCGCCGGCCCGGACTACCGCGCGCCGCAAGTCGAGGTGCCGGTGAGCTGGCAGCTCGAGGCGCCCTGGCGCGTGGCCGCGCCCAGCGATGCGCTCGACAAGGGGCCCTGGTGGCAGCGCTACGGCGATTCCGAGCTCGATCGCCTGCAGCAGCAGGCGCTGCGCAACAGCCCCACGCTGACACTCGCGGGCGCGCGGCTCGCGCAGGCTCGCGCGGCGTTGGCAGCGGCCGACGCCGCACGCTATCCGCAGCTGGGCCTGGGCGCACGCGCGGCACGGTTGAAGATCTCCGCCAACCGCCCGCTCACGAACTACGGGGCGCAGAACTTCTCGACGGTGCAGAACGACTTCGCGCTCTCGCTCAATGCCAGCTACGAGCTGGACCTCGCGGGCCGCGTGCAGCGCTCGGTCGAGGGCGCGACCGCCTCCGCCGAGCAGTCGGGGGCCGACCTGGAAAACACGCGGCTGCTGCTCACCACCGACCTCGCCTCGGCCTACTTCAACCTGCGCGCGACCGACATCGAGCTCGACGTGCTGTCGCGCTCGATCGCCCTGCAGCGCCGCGCGCTGGAACTGGTGACGGCGCGCCACGACCTCGGCGCCGTCTCGGGGCTGGACGTGGCGCAACAGCAGGCGCTGCTGGACAGCACGCTGGCGCAGGTGGACGTGCTGAGGAAGCAGCGCTTCCAGTACGAGCATGCCCTCGCCACGCTCAGCGGCACGCCGGCACCGAGCTTTGCGCTGGCGCCGGACCTGCGCCCCATCGTGCCGCCGGCCATCCCGCTCGGCGTGCCCTCGGAGGTGCTGGAGCGCCGGCCGGACGTCGCCTCGGCGGAGCGCGCCATGGCAGCGGCCAACGCGCAGATCGGCGTCGCCACCGCTGCCTTCTATCCCAGTGTGGTGCTGGCGCCGATGGCGGGCGTGGACAGCCGCCTGATCGAAAGCCTGTTCGATGCGCCGAGCCTGCTGTGGTCGGTGGGCGTCTCGGCCACGCAAGTGCTGTTCGACGGCGGGCGCGTGCGCGCCAACGTGGACTTTGCGCAGGCCGGGCATGAGGCCACGGTCGCCAACTACCGGCGCGTGGTGCTGACGGCAATGCAGGAGGCGCAGGACGGCATCACCGGCCTGGCCGCGCTGGACCGCGCGGTGACGCAGTCGCTCGCCGCCGTCTCTTCGGCGCGCCGCGTGCTGGACATGGCGACCAGCCGCTACGAGGGCGGTGCTTCGACCTACCTCGACGTGATCAGCGCGCAGCAGTCGCTGCTGACCGCCGAGCGCCAGGCCGCGCAGCTGCAGGGCCAGCGCCTGCTGATCTCGGTATTTCTCGTGAAGGCCCTGGGCGGCGACTGGTGCGGCGTCGCGCCAGGCGGTGCCGACAGCGCGGCCGACGCTAGAACAGGCTGCCCTGCCCCGCTGCGCCGGGTGGCCGGAATGCGCTGAGGTCGAGCGCGATGCGCTCGCGGTTGAAGCCCAGGCGCTGCGCCGCCTTCTCGAAGCGCTGGCGGATCAGCTCGGCCCACAGGCCGCTGCCGACCATGCGCGTGCCGAAGTCGGCGTCGTAGTCCTTGCCGCCGCGCATCTCGTGGATGCGCGCCATGATGCGCGCGGCGCGCTGAGGGTAGTGCAGCTCCAGCCACTGCTTGAACAGCGGCGCGACTTCCCAGGGCAGGCGGATCACCGTGTAGAAGGCGCTGCGCGCGCCGGCCTCCCATGCGGCCTCCAGCACCTTCTCCATGTCCTCGGTGACGAAGGGAATCTGCGGTGCCACGCTCACGCCCACGGGCACCCCGGCCTCGGCCAGCGTGCGCACCGTGCGCAGCCGCCGGTGCGGCGCGGCGGCGCGTGGCTCCAGCTTGCGTGCCAGCTCGCCGTCGAGCGTGGTGATGGTGACGTAGACTGCCGCAAGATGCTGCGCGGCCATCGGCGCTATCAGGTCCAGGTCACGCTCGACGGCACTGGACTTGGTCACCAGGCCGAACGGATGGCGCACCTCCTGGAGCAACTCGATCACCGAGCGGGTGAGACCCAGCTCGCGCTCGATGGGCTGGTAGCAGTCGGTCGCGGTGCCGATCGCCAGGTTTTGGGGCCGGTAACTGCGCCGCCCCAGCTCGGCGCGCAGCACCTCCACGATGTTGCGCTTGGCGATCAGCTTGGTCTCGAAGTCCAGGCCGGGCGAGAGGTTCAGGTAGCTGTGGGTCGGCCGTGCGAAGCAGTAGATGCAGCCGTGCTCGCAGCCGCGGTAGGGATTGATCGAGCGATCGAAGTGGATGTCGGGCGAGTCGTTCTCGCTCAGCACCGACTTCACGTCCTCGAAGCGCACCTCGGTCTGCAGGGGCGGGAGCGGCTCGGCGGAACCTTCCTCGAGCGTGCCCCAGCCGTCGTCGAAGGCGTCGCGCGCGTCGCGCTCGAATCGGTGGGGCAGCCGGGTCGCCGCGCCGCGGCCCTTGATCGCGTGGATGGGAATGAAAGCATCGGGCATGGTCTTTCACCTCGGAAAACTGTATGGATATACAGTATTCCATCAATCGGCCGCGCCTGCACGCGCAGCAGCCATCCAACCCGTCTAGAACTCCGCGTCGAGCTCGTCGATCTCCTCGGGCTCCAGCTTCGCCGCGGCGATCCATTCCTGCATCGCGGGCAGCTCGGCGATCCGCCTGGCATAGGCCGCGCAGGGCTTGTCGAGCGCGACGTCGTAGGTCATGAAGCGCGTGACCACGGGCGCATACATCGCATCGGCCATGCAGGGCTGCCTGCCGAAAAGGAAGGGCCCGTCGTAGCCCTTGAGGCATTCGCGCCAGATCTCGACCACGCGGTCGATGTCGGTCTGCGCACGCGACCAGATCTTGAAGCCCGGGAAGCGGGCCTTGATGTTCATCGGCAGCGCGCCGCGCATCGAAGCGAAGCCCGAGTGCATCTCGCCGCAGATGGCGCGGCAATGGGCGCGGGCCTGGATGTCGGCCGGCAGCAGTCCCGCCTTTGGCTTGATCTCGTGCAGGTACTCGCCGATCGCCAGCGTGTCCCACACCTTCACGCGGCCGTGCTGCAGCGAAGGCACGAGCATCGACGACGAGAGCAGCAGCATCTCGGCCTTCATGGCCGGGTCGTCGGGCGGTATCACCTTCTCGACGAAGTCCAGCCCCGCCAGCTTGCACATCAGCCAGCCGCGCAGTGCCCAGGCACCGTAGTTCCTGCTGCTGATGGTGAGAACGGGTTTGGCGACGGCCATGCGGACTCCTCGTCTGACGGGATGGGCGGCTCGAAGCAGTGCAAGCCCTGTGCCAGAAGAGTGCGCGGTGCGCCGGGGCGCGGCCCTTGGCCCGCAAATTGCCTGCCCTCATGCATGTTGTACCGGGCCTACCAGACCAGCGCCGACCTGCTCTCGCCGTCACGGCTCGCGGCACAGTACGTCGGCAGCTCGCTGTGGCGACAGGACTCGGACCGCAGCGCCATGCGGCGCGTCGCAGCTGCCATGGAGGTCTACTCGCGCCTGCGGCTCACGCACACGCACCCGCCCTATGGCATCCGCAGCGTCATGGTCGGCGACGAAGAGGTCGCGGTGCACGAGGAGGTCGTCCTGAGCGCCCCTTTCGGCACCCTGCTGCGGTTCCGCAAGGACACCCCCCTGGTGCATCCGCCGGTCCTGCTGGCCGCACCACTTTCGGGCCACTTCGCCACCCTGCTGCGCGAAACCGTACGCACCCTTCTGGGCGACCACGACGTCTACCTGACCGATTGGCACAACGCGCGCGACGTGCCGCTGTGGCATGGCGGCTTCGGGCTGGACGACTACACGCTGCAGATCATCGCCTTCCTGGAGGCCATCGGCCCCGGCGTGCACATGGTGGCGGTCTGCCAGCCCTGCGTGGCCGCATTGGCGGCGACCGCGCTGATGGCGGAGGACGACAACCCTGCCTCGCCGCGCAGCCTCAGCCTGATGGCCGGGCCGGTGGACTGCCGCATCAACCCGACGGCCGTCAACAAGCTCGCGAACGAGCGCCCCATCGGCTGGTTCGAGCGCAACCTGATCAGCCGCGTGCCCTGGCCCCATGCAGGCTGCATGCGGCGCGTGTACCCCGGCTTCCTGCAGCTCACCGCCTTCATGAGCATGAACCCGGAGCGCCACAAGCAGCAGTTCCAGAAGCTCTTCGAGCACCTGGTCGAAGGCGAGCTCGACAAGGCCGCCGTGATCCGCGACTTCTACGACGAGTACCTGGCGGTGAACGACCTGCCGGCCGAGTTCTACCTGGAAACGGTGGAGCGCGTCTTCCAGACCTACGACCTGGCGCGCGGCGTGCTCACCGTGGGCGAGCGCAAGGTCGATCCCGCCGCGATCCGCCGCACCGCGCTGCTCACCGTCGAGGGCGAACGCGACGACATCTGCGCCATTGGCCAGACCGTCGCGGCGCAGGAGCTCTGCACCAGCGTGCGGCCCTACCTGAAGGTGCATCACCTGCAGGCCGGCGTCGGCCACTACGGCGTGTTCAGCGGCAGCAAGTGGAACACCCAGATCTACCCGCGCGTGCGCGAGATGATCCATACGGCGGCCGAACTGCACTAGCGCGAAGCCTTCAGCGTGTGCACCAGGCCGAGCGCCGGGCTTTTCCTATGGGCTGGCACTCACTAGACTCGCCCGGATGACGCCTGCACCACTCGACGCCTTCCTGCACGCGATGCCGAAGATGGAGCTGCACTGCCACCTGTTCGGCACCGTGCGCCACGCCACCTTCGCCGCGCTCAATCGCCGTGCCGGGTCGCCGCTGGCCGAACAGGAGGTGGAGGACTTCTACACGCGCGGCGAGAAGCCCGTCGGCGTGCTGCGCGTTCTGCGCGCGCTCGACGCCCAGTTGCTGCGCACGCCGGACGACCTGTACCGGCTGACGCGCGAATACCTCGAAGACGCCGCCGCCCACCATGTGCGCTACAGCGAGTTCTTCTGGAACCCGACGGGCACGGTGCATGTTTCCGGTCTTGCCTACGTGGACGCACAAGCGGCGATCGTGCGGGCCATCCGCGACGCGGAGCGTGACTTCGGCATCACCGGCCGCCTGATCGCGGCGATCGACCGGGAGGCCACGCCCGAAGCCGCCGTCGAGATGGTGGAATGGGTCACGGCGAACCGCCTCGAGGAGGTGATAGGCATCGGCATCGACTACCGCGAGGTCGACCGCCCCCCGGAGCTCTTCCTGCAGGCCTACCGCGACGCACGCCGCGCCGGCCTGAAGACCACCGCCCATGCGGGCGAGTTCGGCATGCCGTGGACCAACGTGCGCACCGCGCTCGACCTGTTGCAGGTGGACCGCATCGACCACGGCTACACGGTGGTCGACCAGCCCGAATTCGCGCGCGAATGCGCGGACCGCGGCGTGCTCTTCACAGTGGTGCCGACCAACTCCTACTACCTGCGCACGCTGCCGCCCGAGCGCTGGGCCATGGACCATCCGATCCGCCGCATGCCCGGCCTGGGCCTGCACATCCATCCCAACACCGACGATCCCACGCTGCACAAGGTCACGCCCACCCAGGCCTGGGCCAGGATGGTGCGGGACTTCGGCTTCGGCCTCGACGACCTGCGCAGCTTCATGCACAACGGGCTCGACGGCGCCTGGATCGACGACGGCACGCGCCGTGCATGGCGCGCGCAGTGGAGCCAGGAGTTCGACGCGCTGCGCGCGCAACTGCCCCCCGACGCCATCTTCTCCGGAAACTGACCATGCCCCAGCCCAAGCCCCTTCTTCTCGCCTCCCTGCTGCTGGCCGCCGCCCTGCCCGGCGCCGCCACCGCGCAGGCCGCCTGGCCCGCCGCCAAGCCCATCACGCTGATCGTGCCCTACTCGGCCGGCGGCAGCGTGGACTTCAACGCCCGCCTGGTCGCCACCAAGCTGGGCGAGCGGCTCAAGCAGTCGGTGGTGATCGAGAACGTGACCGGTGCCGGTGGCGCCATCGGCGTGGCCAAGGCGGTGAACGCGGCGCCCGACGGCTACACGCTGGTAGCGGGCCCCGACAGCGCGATCGCGATCGGCAAGCTGATCAATCCCGCCGCCTTCAAGTTCGACCCGCTGAAGGACCTGGCGCCGGTGGGCATGCTCAACACGGCGCCGATGGTGCTGGTGGCGCGCCCCGGCCTGGGGGTGCAGAGCTATGCCGATTTCGTGAAGCTCGCGAAGGCCGCGCCCGGCAAGTACAACTACGCCACCTCGGGCGTGGGCACGGTGCTTCAACTGGCAATGGAACTGCTCAAGGAGAAGAGCGGCATCTTCGTGACCCACGTGCCCTACCGCGGCGGCGCGCAGATCGCGACCGACGTGATCGGCAACCAGGTTGACCTGGCGATGCTGGTCAGCACCAGTGCGATTCCGCACGTCAACGGCAACCGCCTGAAGGCGCTCGGCGTCACCGGCAGCAAGCGGCTGGACGCGCTGCCCACCGTACCGGCATTCGACGAGATGCCTGGCCTCAAGGGCTATTCGATGGTGAGCTGGACGGGCATCTTTGCACCGGCGGCCACGTCGCCTGCGATCGTGAAGCGCCTCAACGAAGAACTCAACGCCGTGTTGAAGGACCCCGAGGTGCGTGCCAAGCTGCACGAGCAAGGCGCCCTGCCCGGCAGCGGCACGGCCGAGGAACTCGGCAAGTTCGTGCAAGCGGAGTACGCGCGCAACCAGAAGATCGTGCAGGCCGCGAACATCAAGGAGTGAGATCCACGCCGAGGTCGCGGAAGCTGATCACGTCCATCGGCATGTGCTTGTCCATCACCGGCATGTAAATCTCGCCAAATCTCTTCGAGCGAGGTCATCTCGAAGTCAGCTGCGTAGCATCCTTTCGCCCCCGCCGGATGCGGTTTGCCAACCTGACTTTCGACCTTCATGATTTCATTGCTGCGCTCCGTCACACTCGTCATCGCGTGCCTGGCTACCGGCTGCGCGAGCTTGCCGCCACCCGGTCCCCGCGTCTCCGAGCAGGCAATTCCCGCCTCGCCCCAGACAACACTCGGGCGCATCGCGCTGTCATTGAAAGCCGGGCCCGCCGGCCGGTCCGCCGTGCGACCCTTGCCGCAGGCGAGTTTCGCGCTCGATGCGCGGCTGGAGCTCATCCGCCGAGCGCAGGCCTCGCTGGACGTGCAGACCTACCATCTGGGCAACGACAAGACCGGCCTCCTGATCCTGCGCGAGCTGCGTGACGCAGCCCGGCGCGGCGTGAGAGTTCGGTTGCTGCTCGACGACTTCCATACAGTGGGCCTCGATCGCCCTCTGCTTGCATTGGCCGCGGAAGCCGGCGCCGAGGTACGCCTGTTCAATCCGTTTGCAGGTGGCCGCGAGCACACGGCCACGCGCTGGCTCTCCTTCTTCAGCGACTTCAGCCGCCTCAACCATCGCATGCACAACAAGCTCCTTGTCGCGGATGGCGCCATTGCGATCGCAGGCGGCCGCAACTTGGCTGACGAATATTTCATGCGCAGCAACGGGGCCAACTTCCTCGACTTCGAACTTCTGATGGCCGGCCCCGTCGTACCCCAGTCCGCGCGCATCTTCGACGAATACTGGAACAGCGATGTGGTGTATCCATTGGCGCATGTGGCGCGCACGCATGACACCGCCGACACGCTGAAAGGCGAATTCGAGCTCGCCAGTTCCGAGGCACATGCACCCCGGCCCGACAGGCCACCCGAACTCGACGCCTTCGGCGAGCCGCCGCTAGGCCAGGAACTCGCACGCGGAGAGCTCCGATGGATGCGAGCCGAGGCCGACGCCTTTGCAGACAGCCCGAACAAGGCCCTCGGCAGTCGCCCCGCGGGCATGGTGACCCTTGCGCAACGCTGGTACGCGACCATGGAAGCCGCCAAGTCGCAGCTGATCGTGATTTCGCCGTACTTCATCCCCGGCGACAAAGGGATGGAACGCATCCGCGCCGCTCGAGCGCGCGGGTTGCACATCACCGTCATCACCAACTCCCTGGCTGACACCGACGAGCCGCTGGTCAACGTGAACTACAACACTTATCGAGTCGCGCTGCTCCAGGCAGGTGTCGAACTGCTCGAGGTGAGCTCGCGCCAGATGAAGCGCAATGGGGTCATGCGTCGCGCGCTGCGCGACGCGCAAGGCCGGCTGCACGGCAAGCTGGCCTTGATCGATCGCGAATGGGTTCTGCTCGGCTCCATGAACCTCGACCCGCGCTCGGCACTGCTCAATACCGAATTCGGCGTGCGGGTACGCAGCTTCGAACTCACGCAAGCCCTGCACTATGCCTATCTGCTGGACAACGTCGAAGGCGTGTACCGCGTCAAGCTCGGGCCCGATGGCCAAGGCGTTCAGTGGGTGGGCACCGGCGACGAATCCAACGAAGTGCTGGACGACGAACCCGACTCCAGCATGCTGACGCGCCTTCAACTGCTGATGTTCTCGTGGTTCGTCCCGAGCGACCAGCTCTGAACCGCTCGGAAGCAAAAAAGCGCGGCGCCCGGCGCGCCCAAGCACTCAGGAAGACTCGTCCTCCGCCGGCCAGTCGCGGATGTAGGCCTTGAGCATCTTGTTCTCGAAGTTCTGGCTGTCCACCACCGCCTTGGCCACGTCGTAGAAGCTGATCACGCCCATCAGCATGCGCTTGTCCATGACCGGCATGTAGCGCGCGTGGCGCTCGAGCATGATGCGGCGGATCTCGTCGAGGTCGGTTTCCAGCGTGCAGGTGACGGGGTGGTCGTCCATCGCCTTGCGCACCAGGGTGCCGCCGACCTGCCCGCCGTTGCCGACGATGGCGACAATCACTTCGCGGAAGGTGAGCATGCCCACGAGCTCGCCATGCTCCATGACGACGAGCGAGCCGATGTCCTTCTCGGCCATGGTATTGACGGCGTCGGCCAGGGGTTCTTCAGGCGTGATGGTGTAGAGCGTGTTGCCCTTCACACGCAGGATGTCGCTGACTTTCATCGTGTTGCTCCTCACTTGGCTCGGCGCTGCTGCCGAAATTGAATATAGCCCACAATGGCCGCCCGTCCCCGGCCCCTGGCGCCATCGCACTCATTGCGCGCGTAACGGGGCATTGCAGAAACGACCTTGCTTCGAAAGGCCCCCATGCCCGGCTATTCCGATCCCGGCTTCGACACGCTCGCGCTGCACGCCGGTGCCGCGCCCGACCCCGCCACCGGCGCGCGCGCCGTGCCGATCCACCTCAGCACCTCCTTCGTCTTCGAATCGAGCGACCACGCGGCCGCGCTTTTCAACCTGGAGCGCGCGGGCCATGTGTACTCGCGCATCAGCAACCCGACCAACGCAGTGTTCGAGCAGCGCGTAGCCGCGCTGGAAGGCGGCATCGGCGCGATCGCCACCGCCAGCGGGCAGGCCGCGCTGCACCTGTCGATCGCCACGCTGATGGGCGCGGGCGCGCACATCGTCGCCAGCACGGCGCTCTACGGCGGCTCGCAGAATCTCCTGCACTACACGCTGCGGCGCTTCGGCATCGCGACCACCTTCGTCAAGCCCGGCGACCTCGACGGCTGGCGTGCCGCGATCCGGCCCGAGACGCGGCTGCTCTTCGGCGAGACCGTGGGCAACCCCGGCCTCGACGTGCTCGACATCCCGGCCGTCAGCGACATCGCGCATGCGGCCGGCGTGCCGCTGCTGGTGGACTCCACCCTGACCTCGCCCTACCTGATCAAGCCTTTCGACTGGGGCGCCGACCTGGTCTACCACTCCGCCACCAAGTTCCTCTCGGGCCATGGCACGGTGATCGGCGGCGTGGTGGTCGACGGCGGCAGCTTCGACTGGGAGCGCTCGGGCAAGTTCGCCGAGCTGACCCAGGCCTACGAGGGCTTCCACAACATGGTGTTCAGCGAGGAGAGCACGGTGGGTGCCTTCCTCCTGCGCGCGCGGCGCGAGGGGCTGCGCGACTTCGGCGCCTCGATGAGCCCGCACACCGCCTGGCTGATCCTGCAGGGCATCGAGACCCTGCCGCTGCGCATGGAGCGCCACATCGACAACACGCAGAAGGTGGTGGAGTTCCTGGTCTCCCATCCTTTCGTGGCGCATGTGGGCCATCCGCTGCTCGAATCGCACCCCAGCCATGCGCTGGCCGGCAAGCTGCTGCGCCACGGCGCCAAGGGTGCGGGCGCGGTCTTCAGCTTCGACCTCAAGGGCAACCGGCAGCAGGGCAAGGTCTTCATCGAGACGCTGAAGCTGTTCAGCCACCTGGCCAACGTGGGCGACTGCCGCAGCCTGGTGATCCACCCCGCGAGCACCACGCACTTCCGCATGACGGACGATGCGCTCGCCGCAGCGGGCATCTCGCAGGGCACCATCCGGCTTTCGATCGGGCTGGAGGATCCGGCCGACCTGATCGACGACCTCAAGCGCGCACTGAAGGCAGCAGAGAAGGCGGCAGAAAAGGCAGGCGCATGATGGAATTTTTGGTCAACGGCCACAAGACCTACTGCTACACCGGCGGCAAGCCCTTCGATGCCGCGAAGCCGACGGTGGTGTTCATCCACGGCGTGCTCAACGACCACAGCGTGTGGATCCTGCAAAGCCGCTGGTTCGCCCATCATGGCTGGAACGTGCTGGCGCCCGACCTGCCGGGGCATTGCAGGAGCGCGGGCCCGCCGCCCGCGAGCGTGGAAGAGGCGGCGCAATCCGTGATTGCGCTGCTCGACGCCGCGGGCATCGAGAAGGCCGCCCTCATCGGCCACAGCTTCGGCTCGCTGATCGCGCTGGAGGTCGCGGCACGCGCGCCGCTGCGCGTGTCGCATCTGGCGCTGGTCGGCACCGCCTATCCGATGAAGGTCTCGCCGGCGCTGCTCGACGGTGCGCTGAACGACCCGCTGCGCGCCATCGACATGGTCAACAGTTTCTCGCACTCGATGCTGGCGCCGCCGCCCTCCACGCTGGGCCCGGGCACCTGGCTCTACGGCGGCTCGCGCGCGCTGATGCGCCGCGTGCTGGCGAGCAACCGCGAGGCGAATGTGTTCCACATCGGCTTCAAGGCCTGCAACGACTACGCGGGCGGCGACGCCGCGATGGCCGCGGTGCAGTGCCCCGTCCTGTTCGTGCTCGGCAAGTCCGACCAGATGACGCCGCCCCGTGCCACGCAGGCGCTGATCGGCAAGGCCAGCGGCGCGCGCGTGGTCCACGTCGCCGCCGGCCATCAGCTGATGAGCGAGGCGCCGGACGAGGTGCTGTTCGCGCTGCGGGACTTCCTCAGCGCAGCGCGTTGATGTCCGGCATCTCCACCAGCGGCGCCCGCGCGCCGCGCTTGGCGGCAACCAGCATGGCGCGGCCGAGCTGCTCGCTGGTCGTCACGCGGTTCGGTGCCAGCCGGCGCACCAGGCCGAACAGGGGGCCGAGCAGCAGGTAGATCCACCGGTAGACCGCCGTCCTGGAGCGCACCCCGTGCAGCGGCTGGATGAAGCCGGGGCGGAACATGTAGGCGGCCTTGAAGGGCAGGCGCATCAACGCGTTCTCGGTCTCGCCCTTGACGCGCGCCCACATGCGCGGGCCGCGCTCGCTGCTGTCGGTGCCGGCGCCGGAGACGTAGATGAAGCTCATCTGCGGATTGAGGCGCACCAGCAGCCGGGCCGCCGCCAGCGTGATGTCGCAGGTGACGCGCCGGTAGTCTTCCTCGCTCATGCCGACCGAGGAGACGCCGAGGCAGAAGAAGCAGGCGTCGTAGCCCGCGAGCTGCTTCTGGACCGCGCTGTAGTCCATCAGGTCGGGCACGACCAGCTCGTGCAGCTTCGGATGCTGCACGCCCGTAGCGCGCCGCCCGACACTGAGCACCCGGCGCACGTCCGGGTCGAGCAGGCATTCGCGCAGCACGCCCTGCCCCACCATGCCGGTCGCGCCGAAGAGCAGGACGTTCATGGCTGGGCGCGGATGGGTCGGGGTGCTAGGCGACTTCGAAGGTGCCGGGCTCGCGCGCCAGCGCACCGAGCAGGGCCTCGACCTCGGGACTCGCGGCCTGTGCCGGCTGCAGGGCGCCGAGCATGCGCGCCAGCGTCCCGGCATGCGGCAGCATAGGCCCGAGGAAGCGGGTGCCGGACGCGCCGGCCACCAGCAGGGTGGGAAAGGTCTCGACGTCGAAGTCGTCGGCCAGCTCGGCATGGTCCTCGATGTCGACCCAGGCGAAGCGGAACTGCGGATGGGCGCGTGCCACCTGCTCGAACAGCGGCCGGTACTCGCGGCAGGCGCCGCACCATTCGGCGCAGAGGCAGACCACCCACAGGGTCTCGCCGGCGGCTCGCAGGGTCTCGGGGGTGGCGGAATCGTTCAAGGTCGAATGAATGAGGTGGAACGGACCGCCGCCATTATCGGCAAGGCAGCACATCCTGCAGCAGCAGCGTGCGCAAGGGGCCGCGCTGCCACAGGTTATCCAGGGGCGGCGACCGCGGCACCAGCAGTTGCACGAGCAGCGGCTCGAGCGAGGTGCGACCGGGGTCGGCCAACAGCACGTAGCGCGGATCCTCGTCGTCCGGCTCCTCGGCCAGCGGCCCGATCCAGTCGAGCGCGACGAGCGTCTCCAGCACCGGCGCCAGCTGCAGCGCATCGACCCGCATCCGCGCCACCAGCTCGGCCGCGCCCAGCCCCTTGGCGGGCGTGGCCTTCGCCAGCGCCAGCTGCTGCAGCGCCTCCACCGCCAGCTGCAGGGGCCAGCCGGGCATGCCGCCGCGCCGCGCCACGCCGCTCAGCAGGCTGGGCAGGTAGGCCGCGATCACCGCGCCCAGCAGCACGATGACCCAGGCGACATAGATCCACACCAGCAGTATCGGCACCGTCGCGAAGGCGCCGTAGAGCACCGAGTAGGTCGGCACCAGGCTCAGGTAGTAGGCGAGCACCCGCTTGGCGATCTCGATGGCGGCCGCCACGAAGAAGCCGCCGGCCCACGCATGGGCCCACTTGACGTGCGTGTTGGGCACGTAGTGGTAGAGCGAGGCCATGCCGCCCGCCAGCAGCACGAACTCGAAGGTGTCGAACGCCAGCTTGAGCATGCCGCGGACGCCGACCCACTCGCGCGAGACCGAGAAGACGTAGGCCGTGGTGCTCAGGCTCAGCGCCAGCACCAGCGGCCCGAGCGTGATGGCGGCCCAGTAGACCAGCACCCGCTGCGCGAAAGGCCGCGGCGTGCGCACGCGCCAGATGTTGTTGAGCGTCTTGTCGATGGTGAGGATCAGCGCGATGGCGGTGACCAGCAGCACCAGCAGGCCCGCGACGCCCAGCCCGCTGGCCTTGCTCGCGAACTGGTTGAGATAGCCCAGCACCTGGCGTGCGATGTTGTCCGGGATCAGGCTCTCGATCAGCCAGCGCTGCACCCGCCCCTGCATGGTCGCGAACATCGGGAACACCGTGAACAGCGCCAGCGCCAGGGTGAAGAAGGGCACCAACGCGATGGTGGTGGTGAAGGTGAGGCTGCTGGCGGTCAGGCCCAGCCGGTCCTTGCGGAAGCGCTCGCCCAGCACCGCGGCCGTGTTGCCCCAGGGAAAGTGCGAAAGATCCCTCCAGAGTTCCCGGCGATTCATGGCGGCTATCATGCCATCGGGTCCCGCGCCAGCCCGGCGCCGGCCGCCCCCGTTGCCCGTTCCCTGCCCGCCGTGACTCCTCCCGCCATCCCCTCCTCCGTCTCCGCCACGCGCTGGCTCGCCGTCGGCAGCCTGGTCGGGCTGATCGTGCTCGGGCTGGCCTGGGAGCTGTGGCTGGCGCCGCTGCGACCGGGCGGCTCCTGGCTCGCGCTCAAGGTGCTGCCGCTGGTCATCCCGCTCGCCGGCCTGCTGAAGAACCGGATGTACACCTACCGCTGGGTCAGCCTGCTGGTCTGGCTTTACTTCACCGAGGGCGTGGTGCGCGCCTGGAGCGACCTCGACGGCACCGGCCGCCTGCTGGCGCTGGGCGAGGTCGTGCTGTGCCTCGCGCTGTTCGCGGCCTGTGCCTGGCATGTGCGCCTGCGGCTGCGTCATGCGCGGGCTGCCCGCGAACTGGAAGGAGTTGCGCCATGAGTGCAGTGCTGATCGACAAGCTGCGCGCCGTGGTCGGCGCCGCCAACGTGCTGACGGAGGGCGACCTCGGCGCCTGGGAGCAGGACTGGCGCAAGCGCTCCCGCGGCAAGGCGCTGGCCGTGGTGCGGCCGGGCAGCACCCAGCAGGTGGCCGAGGTGGTGAAGGCATGCGCCGCCGCCGGCCGGGCGATCGTGCCGCAGGGCGGCAACACCGGCCTCGCGGTCGGCTCGATTCCGGACGAGAGCGGCACCCAGGTCGTGCTGAGCCTGCAGCGCATGAACGCCATCCGCGGCATCGACGCCGCCAACCTCGCGATGACGGTGGAGGCCGGCTGCGTGCTGCAGACCCTGCAGGAGACGGCCGCCAAGGCCGGCTTCCTGTTCCCGCTGAGCCTGGCGGCCGAGGGCAGTTGCACCATCGGCGGCAACCTCGCGACCAATGCCGGCGGCACGCAGGTGCTGCGCTACGGCAATGCGCGCGATCTGTGCCTGGGGCTCGAAGTGGTGACGGCGCAGGGCGGCATCTGGGAAGGCACCAGCGGCCTGCGCAAGGACAACACCGGCTACGACCTGCGCGACCTGATGATCGGCAGCGAGGGCACGCTGGGCATCATCACCGCCGCCACCCTGAAGCTGTATCCGCTCCCGGCCGCGCGGCTCACCGCCTGGGCCGCCGTGCCCACGCTCGAGCACGCAGTCGAGCTACTGGGCCTGGCCCACAAGCGCCTGGGCGCAGGCCTCACGGGCTTCGAGGTGATGGGCCGCTTCGCGCTCAGCCTCGTGGCAAAGCATTTCCCCGCCCTGCGCGTGCCCTTCCTCGAGGACGATGGCGTGCCCTACTGCGTGCTGCTCGAGAATTCGGACAACGAGTCGGAAGACCATGCCCGCGCCCGCTTCGAGGCCCTGCTCGAAACCGCCTTCGAGGCCGGCTGCGTCAGCGACGCGGTTGTCGCCGAAAACCTGACGCAGGCGCACCAGCTCTGGCACGTGCGCGAGAGCATCCCGCTGGCGCAGGCCGAGGAAGGGCTCAACATCAAGCACGACATCTCGATTCCAGTCTCGCGCATCCCGGCCTTCGTGGAGCAGACCGACGCATTGCTCGAATACGAGCTGCCCGGCGTGCGGCTGGTGAACTTCGGCCACCTCGGCGACGGCAACCTGCACTACAACGTGCAGGCGCCGGTCGGCGCCCACAACGCCAACTTCCTGCGCGACCACGAGGCGCGCATCAACACGCTGGTCTACGAGGCCGTCCGCCAGTTCGAGGGCTCCTTCTCGGCCGAGCACGGCGTCGGCTCGCTCAAGGTCGAGACGCTGGAGAAGCACAAGTCGCCGGTGGCGCTGGAGATGATGCGCGCCATCAAGCGGGCGCTCGACCCGCAGAACACGCTAAACCCAGGGCGGGTGATCCGGATCTGAAGCGAGGCAAAATTCCCCTGACATGACCCTCCGCCCCACCCGCTCCCAATACGAAGACTTCATGCGCCACGTCGACACCCACGGCGTGCACAAGAGCGACCGCACCGGCACCGGCACCAAGAGCGTGTTCGGCTACCAGATGCGCTTCGACCTGGCCGAAGGCTTCCCGCTGGTCACCACCAAGAAGGTGCACCTCAAGTCCATCATCCAGGAACTGCTGTGGTTCCTGACCGGCTCCGGCAACAACAACTGGCTCAAGGAGCGCGGCGTCACCATCTGGGACGAGTGGGCGCGCGAGGACGGCGACCTCGGCCCGGTCTACGGCGTGCAGTGGCGCAGCTGGCCGACGCCCGACGGCGGCCACATCGACCAGATCCAGCAGGTCATCGACACCCTCAGGACCAACCCGGACTCGCGCCGCATCATCGTCAGCGCCTGGAACGTGGCCGAGTTGTCGAAGATGGCGCTGATGCCCTGCCACGCCTTCTTCCAGTTCTACGTGGCCCCGCCGCAGGCGCCGGGCGAGCGCGGCAAGCTGAGCTGCCAGCTCTACCAGCGCAGCGCCGACATCTTCCTGTTTCCCGGCCAAAATAGTTTTGTTCAATCCATCCTGCCGAAAGCGGAGGTTTTTTATGCTGGTCGCCTGATTAAATTCCATCTATTCTTTTGTTCACTTGTTCAATCTTTGAGGTGGACAAAATGGCGCATCTTGCAGATTGGTTCTTGCTCGAGACCGGGTTGCGCACCTCGGAAGCGCTTCGCATCTGGACCAAGGACACTCCATGGTGGCTTTGGTCATCTACGCCTCTGGGGTCCATTGACCAGCGCTCCCCGTCAACAGTCAATCAGTGCGCCGAGACAGTTCGCGCGTCCATGCGGTACACGCAGCGCGACCCGAGGAACGGCGGTGCACGGTGAAGCTGTATCTTCGCCGTCCCGTGCCTGGTCGGAGCAAGCCGCGCTTGCTATTCCTTGACGACCGCGAGCGCGTCGTCGAGCTGGCAACGGGTTTTGTAGAGCACAAGAGCGGAAAACTTTCCGCGAAGTCGATTCCGCTTTACGCGCGTCGTATCAGAGACCTTTGCGCATACCTTGAAAGGCACGAGGTGTTTAGCGCAGTGCGGGTTGATGTTGCACTTACGCAGTTGTCCTTGAGCGTAATCAAGGACTTCTTGCGCGATAGGGAAGCCTTGGGGCACAAGTCCCAGACCCTGCGCGGCTACGAAATAACAATTCGCGAGCTTTGCAAGTGGCTTCCTTCTGCGGAGGCAGGGAACGCCTTGTCGCGAGACCCTTTCGTGAGCGACTCCTGGCTTACGGCCAAGCCAATCAGCGAGCTGCCAGCCCTAACCACTGTGGATGTGGTTATCAGGTTGTTGATGCACATGAACTTCGAAGAGCATCGAATGGTGGCCCACTTCATGTTCGATACAGGGCTACGTATTTCCGAAGTCGGGCGCGTCCTCAAGAGCGACATTCCAGACCCGACTCAGTACCCCCGTAGCGTGATGTACTTCCCGCTCTTTGTCCGCGGCGTGAAGGGCAGGCAGGACGAAGTGAATCACCGGGCCACAATTATCTCTAGAGCGATGATTGCTCGAATCAACAAGTATCACAACTCGTCCCATTACATAAGAAGCGCCCGCAAACTCGTTGAATCACACCAGAGCGGCGTAAAGCAAGCGGAGTCACCGGCGGCTTTCCTGCCCGCATTCCTGAACACCGAAGGCAAAGCGCTCACCCAGGACGCCATCGAGAACTTCATCAGGGATGCGGCGAAGAGAGCTGACCTGCACATCAGCTCTCACAAGCTCCGCCATGGCACTGGTTATTCCATCCTCCGCTCCGAGCACGGCAAGACCATGCTGGATAACCTCATCATTCTGAAGAAAGCGCTGGGCCACAAGCTGCTCTCCACCACTGAAGGCTACACAAACGTTCCGGCCGTCGCACTGGCCCGCAACGCCTTAAACACTCATCCTGAAGACATCGTCTTCCGTTTCGAAGAAGCGCAGTCAATCTTCGACCAAACGTATCTCGCCTCGCACTCGCAACTGAGGAAGCGTCGAGGGGTTGCATCGTGACCGGAAGAACTCGTCCACATGAACTCCCCCCGGACGTCCGCGACTACGGCAAACCACCTCACCCGACGCCGGACAGGCCGTATGCACAAGTGCAATGGATTTTCCAGCGGGTCATCTCGCTGAAGGCGACGCCGGCGACTCGTGGTCACTACGAGTTTGCATTGAAGTTCTACCTCGAGCACCTGAGGGCCGAGAAGATGACCGAGCCCTTCCTCTTGAAGAAGGAATGGGACCAGTACGCGCTCATGAGTTTTCGAGAGCAGGTCGAGCGGCGCGGTGCGAACGAGGACATCAAGTACGCCTCCCTGACGCTCATGGGGCTATTCAGCTGTGTGCGTGTAGTCATGAGGCACGCAGCCTCAGAAGGCCATCTAGCATGCGAGGCTGTCGCCGACGTAACCTACGGGTCGGGAGCTACCGAAACAGATATCTATGCTGCCTATTCAGACGGAGAGATGGCGCAGGTCATCGACGTCTTAGGAAGCAGCCTGCAACACGTCCGGGCGGCCCTCAAGCCCTATGTGCCTCAGCCCGCCGACGCCGGCCGAGACCCACGCGTGGAGAAACAGCGCGGAAATGCGAATGGCTACGGTTTTGGTGTCAAAGTAAATATGCGGTGGTATTTCGAGCATGTGCTTCAGTGCGTGCCCATCACGTACGCCAGTCGCCAGGAGGAGCATAAGACCTTCCTCACAGAAGCCAGCCTAACTCACGGCGGGCTCCACACATTGTATCGGCGCTGGGGAGTTACTGTCGCTTTCGGCATTGACATGCTGATGCCCCTGGTCATGCAGCTGGCTTACCTCACCGGCCTAAACCCGGGCCCACTGCTGGCACTAGACATTGACTGCTATGGAGAAAAGCACCCGGCGACCAACTCTCCATATCTTCGCTTCGTAAAGTCCAAGACTTCAAGCCAGCATGAGTTGCACCTCAACCTCCTTGATGCGGATGAAAAAGACGAGGAGGCACCTCTCGTAAACAACGAGAAGATGTTCGCACAGGAGCTGCGGTACTTGCCGCGCAAACAGGCGCATCAAATCGCTAAGACCATCGGGATGATATTGAGCGCCACCGCACTTCTCCGAGAGGAACTACCTGCAGAAAGTCCCCACAAGCGCAGGCTGCTCATCTATCGCGCGACGAGCAATTTTTCTGACGGACAAGTCTGCGGACTCAGCCCCGCCGCATCGAGCCAGTGGTGTCGGCTAGTCGTCAAGAAATACAACTTGGTCGGAGATGACGGAGGTCCGCTCAAGCTCAACCTTGTTCGATTCAGGTCGTCAAAGTTAACCGAACTCGCGCGACAAGGGAGGGACCTGCTAGAGATTCGCCTGATTGGAAATCACAAGAATGTCCGCACCACCATGGCGTACCTAAGCAGGCGTAACCTGGACGTCACGGCAAACCGAGTGCTGCGGAACGCCTTGGAGCAGATTCACGCGAATCGAGAGGAGTTCGGCACCGAGAGTTGCGCTCGCCCATCAGATGAAAAGCCGATTCAAATCTTCCGAGGAATCGTGTCCGACTGCAAGAACGTGTTCGACCCGCCGAAGAAGGTCCGCCTGGCACGGAGCTATCAAGCGGGCAAGGCCTGCAGTCGCTTCAACATGTGCTTGTTCTGCAAGAACATCATCATCTTTCGAGAACACCTCCCGCTACTGATTGCCTACCTCGGCCAGATTAACGTCTCCCTGGAAAACAATGTTCAGAACGTCCCTAACCCCAGACTGTACGAGGATTCGAAGGCAATGAAGCTGCTGTCAGTGAAGGCGTGGTGGAAGAGATTCGACGGGTCTCGCTCATCTATCGCGAGGCACCTCATCTGTTCGCCCTTCGAGGCCGCACCGCCGGGAAGACAAAGCCGGCAACGCTTATTCCCTTTGTTCGGGCCATGCTGGTCTTCTTCACCATCGTTGATGAAATTCGACTGGAAGCACTTGAAGAACTCGGCCTTGCCTCGTACCACACGCAGGCTAGTTCGATTGCGGACGTCCACTTTGCGGAGATTAAACTCGCTCTGGAACGCACTCCCAATGCTGATGGCCCGGTACTTCGAAAGGGACTGCGCTTTCTTTGCTCGGTCGTAATGAAAGGAAAGTTCTTTGGCGGCGACGTTCAATGGAATGAAGCAGACGTTTCTACGCTTGAGTTCCGAAAGTCAGGAAAGCGCGACGACTTCGAACGTCTTCTCCCGAACAGCCTTTTCCGCTTCCTAAGCAACACCACGTGTGATGACGTTTCAGGTTTCCTGCATCTACTTGGGCTGCCTCGGCTTGACTTCACCACGTCTCCTGCAATGCCCGATTTTGCCAACCAGCCTCGGCAGCTTCGTGATGCGTGGGAGGACTACATCACAATTCGGTTAGTCGACCGGCACGCGAGCTTCAAAGCCGGGAAAAAGGCCATCGGCTCAAGAACGTTGAGGAGGCGCTTTGAGTCCAAGTACGGCTTTACTGCGGGACGGCTGCTCGACTACTACTACAGGGTGCAGCGGGCTGCCTACTCAGTCATAGGCCTCTACGTCGGGGGCCGCTATTCCGACCTCACAAGCTTTGTCTCAGGCTGCGTACGAGAGCAACATGGTGGGTACGTTCTGGTTGGCACGGAGACAAAGCACGTCCCCGAGACGGCGCCGGAGAATCGAGATGTCTGGCCTGCTATCAACATCATGCGCGATGCGCTCGTGTGTCTGGAGCAAATATCGAGGGTTACCTGCAATCCCTACCTCATTTCCGGCAGAGAGACCGTGGCGCCTCGCGAGACGCCCGCTCCGCTTTCGCTGACCGGGCTGTGCGAAGGCATGACGCACTATCTCCGTGAGGTCGACACGAATGGGAGCTGGGCGTCGTGGCGCATCAGCTCAAACCAGCTGCGCCACACGCTAGTGCACCAGCTTGCGAGGGCCGACGTCAGCACTGTCTTCATCTCATACCAGCTGAAACACCTCTACACCGCGTTGGCAGAACTCCCTCCAGACGTCACCCTTGGGTACGGGAATCTCACCGAGCAGCGCATGCAACGCGCCACCGCTTCAGCTGAAGCGAACGCTGCCGCCGCTAGGGCCCTGTTCGACCCAGACAGGGCCAAGTCTGGCGGCCTGGGAGACGAGTTCAATAAACGGATGAAGGTCTATTTCGAAGGCAGGATGGCAGCCGGGATGAGCAAGGAAGAAGTCATCCTTGAGCTGGCGGCAGCAGGCAATCCATTCGTGAACGTGGGGCCAGGCTACTGCGGCGGCGTACGGGAGGAGGAATACGCCGATGGGACAAAGGAAAAACCACCATGTCTCGGCCAGCTGGAGTGCAATACGGGCACGTGCCACAACTCAGTAATCACCCAAATTCACAAGGTCCATTGGGCAGCCATCAGGGACAAAAACAAAGAGTATGCTAAGGACCCGCGACTGTCCCATGCCGCCGAGCATTTTAGAGAGGCTGTTGAGACTGCAAACAAGGTGCTCAACGACCTAGACGCTTCGACAACAGACGATGTCCAAGACAACGCTTCCGACTCCCCTGGTGGAGAGGAATGAACGCGACTATGACGAACTATCCGTCAGGATTGAGGCCGCGCTCAAAAAGCTCGAAACTGACCATCGACTCAAACTGACGCAGGAGACCTTTCGTCGGCTAGCAGGCTGCAGTCGGGGAACCTTGTACAACCGCGGCGCCATTGCCAAATTTGAGGCTTTGAAGGCTGCGCGGCGTACAGCTAAAACGGAACTAGCTAGCGCGAACGCTTCTAAAACGGCCGGCTCGGCAGCAGGTCAGGTCGAGGCCTCCGAGACCGAGGTTGAACGTCTGGAGCGAATGCTGGCGGACAGTCGAGAAGAGGTCGGGCGCTGGAGAGACGAGTGCAAGGAGCTGAGGACCAAGCTTGAGCAAGCGATGAACCTGCTCAAGACGGTTTCAGATACCTCCCCGAAGTCCGGCACCACCCCATCCAACGCACCTGCTGCGCCCCAAAAGCGTGGCCAGGTCGTCACGCTGGCCGGCGAGCCCCTGCCAAAATAGGCCTGCTGTTCCTCCCCAAGCATTCTGACGAGTCGCCTGCCAAAATCTGGGCTGACCGGCGGTTGCTATACGATTTCAACCTAGCTTCCGCGTCCGCATCATGAAACAGTACCTCAACCTCGTCCAGAACATCTTTGACAACGGAAGCTGGCAAACGAACCGAACCGGCGTTCGTACCCTCAGTCTTCCTGGAGCAATGCTTCGGTTTGACCTGCAAGAAGGTTTTCCGGCCGTCACCACGAAAAAGTTGGCGTTCAAGGCCGCAGTCGGCGAACTGGTTGGGTTCCTACGCGGTTATCGAAGCGCGGCCAAGTTTCGCGGCCTTGGTTGCAAGGTGTGGGACCAAAACGCGAACGAAAACGCCCAGTGGCTCGCAAACCCGTATCGACTGGAAATGGACGACCTAGGTCCGGTCTACGGGGTTCAGTGGCGCAACTGGCCTGCTTACAAGCTCATTGACCCCAACCAGCCCCAAGGGCAACGACAAATTGAGGACGCGTTGGGGCGGGGTTTCAGTCGAATCGGGAACGTCGACGGGACTGACGGACAGCAATCCGGGGTCCTCTTGTATAAGGCCGTTGACCAACTGCGCCAGTGCCTAGACACAATCATGACGGACCCTGGCAGCCGCCGCATCCTCTTCCATGGCTGGAACTGGGCGCAATTGGATGAGATGGCTCTCCCCCCTTGCCATCTGCTGTACCAATTCCTGGCCAATCCGAGCAAGAAGGAAATTTCGCTCTGCCTCTACATCAGGTCAAACGACGTCGGACTGGGGACACCCTTCAATCTCACAGAGGGCGCAGCTCTTATGCATCTGGTTGGTCGACTGACAGGATACAAGCCACGTTGGTTTACATACTTTGTGGGCGATGCGCACATCTACGAAACTCATGTAGACATGCTTACGGAGCAACTGAAGCGTGAACCCTTCGAAGCTCCAAAGCTCATCCTGTCTGACCGTATTCCTTCTTACGAGGTGACTGGTACCTATGAGCCAGAGTGGCTCGAAAAGGTTGAGCCATCCGACTTTTTGCTCGATGGTTACCGGCATCACGAGCACATAACTGCACCGATGGCGGTATAGCTACCGACCGCCAATATTTCGGGACGCGCGCCTGATAGGCAAGAGTGCTACTCTGGCCCGCACTTCGTGCGCATCTTTCCCGACCTGTACTGTCGTGGTAGTGACCAATCGGCGCATTTGTCACGCCGGCGCCTAAACACGTTGGGTCTGGCAGCCATGCGCTGCCCCCGGAAATTCGTAGAGCTTAGGTCTAGAGTCCGATCAACCCGAAATGGAGATCGGACCGATGAAGAAGCGATACACCGAGGAACAGATCATTGGCTTCCTGCGTGAGGCCGATGCGGGCATGCCGGTCAAGGAGCTGTGCAGGAAGCATGGCTTCAGCGAGCCGAGCTACTACGCCTGGAAGGCTAAGTTCGGTGGCATGAACGTCTCGGACGCGCAGCGCCTGAAGTCGCTGGAGGCAGAGAACACTAAGCTGAAGAAGCTGCTGGCCAACTCGATGCTCGAGATCGACGCCATGCGCGAGGTGCTCAAGGGAAAGTGAAGGCCGTGGCGGCGCGGCGCGAGGTCGTGCGGCAGTTTCGGGGTCTGGGCCTGAGCGAACGCCGGGCCCTCAGGCTGGTGGGCATGAGTGCCAGCACGCTGCGCTACGAACCCCGCGACGACGGCAATGCGGCCTTGCGCGAGCGCCTGAAGGAGCTCGCGGGGCAGCACCGCCGCCACGGCTACCGCATGCTGCACAGCCGGCTGCAAATCGACGGTTGGGCCATCAACGTGAAGCGCACCTACCGGATCTATCGCGAAGAGGGCTTGATGGTGCGAAAGCGGCGGCGCAAGAAGCTGCCGGTGCCAGAGCGCCAGCCACTGGTACGCCCGACACAACCCAACGAGGTGTGGAGCATGGACTTTGTGTTTGATGAGCTGGCCAATGGCCGGCGGGTAAAGACGCTGACGGTGGTGGACGACTGTTCCAAGGAGTCGGTGCAGATCGTTGCCGACACATCGATCCCCGCGCTGTACGTGACGCGCGTGCTAGACCAGGCCAAGGCCGAGCGGGGCTTGCCCAAGGTGATCCGCACCGACAACGGCCCGGAGTTCGCCGGACGCACGATGCAGACCTGGGCGGCGAAGAACGGCGTGGAGCTGCGCTTCATCCAGCCCGGCAAGCCGGTGCAGAACGCCTACATCGAGAGCTTCAACAGCCGCTTCCGCGACGAGTGCCTGTCGCAGCACTGGTTTGCCAGCTTGAGCCACATGCGCAGCGTCATCGACAACTGGCGCGAGGACTACAACCATCGCCGGCCGCACAGTACCCTGGGGTACGTGCCGCCGGCCGTGTTCGCCGCGCGTTGCTGCCAGCTCGCTGGCAGCAACGCGCAAACAGTCGCATCAACTACGATGCAAACCCCTGGACTCTAGATCGAAGTGCTACGAATGCCGGGGGCAGCGCACGGTTAGGCAAGAGCTCCATCGTCAACTTGCCCCTCTACTCGCTGGCGCAGCACTCTACCGAATGGAAGTCCACGAAGACGCCGACGTCGTTCAGGTGGTCACGACCCTGCCGCCGGCTCCAAGCGCAGTAGCGGTCGAACTGACAGAACTTGCATCTGGGCTTTGGGGGATGGTCGATACTAAGGAGGTGCTACCGGCCTTGGCTGAGCGGGCAAGGCAGCGCTTTTGTGTGATGACTCCGTTCATTGATGAAGTAGGCGCACCCGTTGTCAAGAACCTCTTTGAGCGCAGTCGAGCATGCGCAAAGAAGTCGCTTGTCATCAGAGCAACACCAGAGGGTGCGCTGCCGTCTGCCGTACAGAGTATTAGGTCCGACCTCGACGACTTGGGTGTGCAGATTCTCAGTTTACGAAAGGGTAGGACGGATGCTGCGGGGTATGAGACTTTTCATGCGAAGGTCATACTCGCTGATGAGGACGAGGTATACGTGGGTTCGGCAAACATGACTCGTTGGTCGTTCGAGCAGTCGCTTGAACTCGGTGTACTCATTCGGGGAAAGGCGGCTCAATCAATTGCTCGTTTGGTGGATGCCGTCGCGTCGGTGTCGACTGGATTCTGATGAACGACCACCAAACACGGAGCCACGGCTGCCATCAACTTGAAGAACACTTACGCCCTCCAAGAGTCAAAACGATTCGTTCGAAGCACTGGGACGCCGCCAGCCTATATCCGGTGGCGAGGAAGCAGACAGTGGCAGGCCGGGGGAAGGTGGACCACTGGCACTTGGACGGACGGGCCGCGGAGTTAAGCGTCCTATGGCGGCACTTAATTCCGCTGGCAACGGTCATTGGTTTGGGTCGCACGACGACTAGTTGTCGGCTTAGTCCGCGCTGTCTAACTCGCGCTAGGTACTTTCGCCGGACTTCTTACCATCTACCGCTGCGATAGCCGCCGCCAGGGTTGCGTTCTCTGTGCGACGAAAGTCCGAGCTGAGCGCCGCCCAGTCCGGCGGCAGCGGGAAGCCACTTTCGACGAACTCCATCGAATCGAGAATGGCCTTGACCTGCAACGGCTCACGCAGCTGCTCTATAAGGTCCTCTGCGGTTGGCACATCACCTGACCACAGGCGCGGGCCCGCTAACACTTCGGTTGACCCTTTGCCCAGACTGACGCTGCGAGCGAATACTTGCCCGCTCTTGAAGAAGCGCGACAGGGCTGAGTAGTCGTAGAAGAACACACCGTCTATGCCTCCAGGAACCGAGTAGGGCAGGCAGTTGAGAAGCACAGGAATCCGCTTCATGTAGACTGCGTCAGCTGGCAGGTTGTCTCGAAGGATGTCGGGATATTCCTCCAACGCCTTCATCAGTCGCTTCACTTGACGCACGTTTGAGCGGTTCGCGACGTCAAAGTAGTGCATCTGAAACGGATTGTTGTTTGGGAGCGACCTGTTCTTGCATTCGAATATGAACAAGTACTGTCCCCACGGGACGACGACGTCGTATTCGAACTCTTCACCGTTTCGATTCGCCTTGAACGAGAACGTTGGTATGCCAGCATCCTCAAAGGTCTGGCGAACCGCTCGCTCGAAGCTCTTCCCCTTCTTC
This sequence comes from Variovorax sp. RA8, assembly GCF_901827175.1. Taxonomy (NCBI): domain Bacteria; kingdom Pseudomonadati; phylum Pseudomonadota; class Betaproteobacteria; order Burkholderiales; family Comamonadaceae; genus Variovorax; species Variovorax sp. RA8. Next base: position 4,749,614 of record NZ_LR594662.1, read on the forward strand.
TGAAACTGCTCGCCTAGGCTGCCGATTGCCGAGAACACAACTGTTGCAATGTTCATCGAAACAAACGAACCCTTGAACAACAGGTACTTGCCATCCTCTCGCTTGACGAACGGATGGTCGAACAAGTCCCGACTTGACCTGCGAAAGGTCAGCTGTTTGACTAACCGCTCGGCGACACCCGCCGTAAACCCACATCCGGCGAGGAAGTGCTGCCAACCTGACATGGTCTTGACCAGGTCGCTTGGCTTCGTCGTCTGTGCGAGCTCCTTCAAGACGCAGTAGCCCCGAATCCATTCCACAAGCCGCAGGCCACCAGGACGCTCTTGGTCTTCTCGCACGTCGTAGGCAAGCGCCTGGCTCACGCCCCAAAGCACCTGGAGTTCTTCGGTGGATAGCAAGCCGCGAGGGGGCAGCAGATTTCTGTTCTGAGATGCCTTGCTCACCACTTTCTGAGCTGACGGGCTTGATAGCATCTCCATGTAGTTCTGGTTGAGTCTATCGAGGAGACGCTCGGCAGCAACCCAATGCGGCAGCTCGATATTCGGGTTGACTTTGTGTTCGACTAACGTTTTCGCCTCGGGAGCTGCGCCTTCGGTGAATTCTTCCTGTTTAAGAATCCTAAGTCCGCCACCAAGGAGCCGCGCCCTTTGCTCTACAGACCGCCAACGTCTCCAGAGCGTAGCAAGTAGAAAAGTTGAACCTGCCTGATGCAGCGCCTCCTCACTCGGCTCGTCTGCAAGTGGAACGACGATGGCACCCTCGGAGTCAAACCATCCGCCTTTGAAAGCCTCCATCTGAACCGTCATCGACGCGAAGTTGACGATGTGCTCCAGTCCTGCGTCAGGGTCCAAGGGCGCCCCTCCTTCTCCGACATCAACGCGGATGTGCGGTGTGATGGAGCGTCGTCCCCTTACTTGCTCATCCAGCATGTCGTTCAGCGCTTCAGCTTCACGTACGGCGCGGTCCATCGATGCTGCGACGTGGACTGCGGGTTTGAGTTTCGAGGCGTCCGTTTTCGACAGAGCTTCAACCAACTGGCGGTAGCCCGCCTCGGCGACTCGGAGCGTCTCCATAGCCACCGCCACATCCTCGGGGACGTTGTTCGGTCGACCGGACGACAAGTACGCGACGAGTTCGACGTAGAACGCTTGCCGCTTCTTCTCCTTCGTCGGATTCGGGTACTCGTACAGCAAGCCGCCGGCACGGCGCAGCGCCTCGGTCAGTCTTGCCGTATCGGCGCTTGGTCCGCCAACAGCATCAAGCAAAGACCTCGCCAGAGGCCAGTCGAGTGCCTCTAAGGCGTCTTTCATTTGGTCAACCGAGAGAGCAGGGACAGAGCTTGTCATCATCAGAGCGTAGCGGACTTCTGTAAGCTTGAAAGCTCAGGCGACGATGGTAAGGAGACTCGAACGCGAAGGTCGCGACCGGCTTGTTATCGGCGCGCGCTCCGCTTCTCCACTTGTGCGCTAGGACGGCGTTCAACCGGCAGCTGTGAAGTGAGGCTATCCGTCAGTGGCACTTACCGCGATGGGTTTCATGTGCCTAGTTGGACGTCCGTGCTGAATGTCGGGTGTTAGCCGCTGACGGCTGTTGGTCGCAACTTGCCACATCCGCACCAGAATCCACGGACCCAAAGCAGAGGTCCATCGGGCTCCATGACAGACGCTCAAGTGCTGGAATCGACATCAATTCGACTACCGTGACGCTCAGCCGCATGCATAAAAAGATTCTCTAGGAGCTCTCGAGCTTCTGACTCCAACTGAACAAGGTCCACCTTCGGCAGATAGCCATCATGAACAAGGACACTTCGTTTGTCATACACGTGTAGCGCTCTGCGCTGCAATGCTCTCGATTCCTCTGCGTTTACGTCTTCAAGATTGGCGAAGAGCTTTCTCACCTGACTTCGAATCGAATCATCACCGCGGAAATCTAGCTCCCGGCGGAGCGCCTCAAGGCTCATAAATTCTTCGGACGAAGAATCCAATCTTGAAAGTTCAGATGCCAACTCCACTTTCCATCGGTCGAGCAATACCATAGCTGCGTCGTGCTTACGCGTAGGGGTCGCCAGTGCCTCCATAGCAATCACAAGGAGCAGAAATCGAACCCTGACCTGTTCCTCGTTGAAGTGGGCTGCATAGAGTTCCAAGGCTACGCGAAATTTCTCGCCATATGGAGGCTTCGAAAGAAGACTCGCAATGCTGACAAGAGCTTCGTGAACAGCGCTTTTCTCTAAGGTATACCGCTTCTGCATGGAAAGATGGACGCTCGTCTCCATGCTCCCCCTGCCACTACCGAGCTCCTTTCTCACTTGGAAGGGGGCCGCCACGGTGAGGACATCGTTTAGCTTCAGATTGACGAGCGACATGGTCGCGTAGGCAGTCGCCCTCAGAGCCTCGAGTAGCGGTAGCGTTGGTTCCCCATCTAGCTTGAAATTGATGAGTATGTCCACCTCGCCACGGTGCGCATTTCGATGAACCAGCGAAAGCTCTATTACATCGTCAGGGGACTTCAGAATCGCGTCACGAACTCGATGAAGGCCCGGCGTCTTGCCATCCCACACGAGCGGCCCAAACTTGGTCTCTTCATTCAAATAGCGCTCAGGGGCCGGCCGGCCTGCATAAGAGAGGATGACTAGCCGCGCCGGGATGGGCGTCGCACTTCCGTAGTCGATACTGAAGTCTCGAGACTCAACGCCAGACCTCTCGGGCCAGACGTTCCAGGTCTGACACCGCAGAATCGCCACAAACTCGTTTTCCTGATTCACCGTTGTCTCGCTTCGCTTCCAGGCTTCCGTTTCAAAGTGGCCGGCGGCCACACCCAGACTGACCAATCCTAGCCAAAGTTCCGGTCCAACGGCCGACTTCATCAAAGGTCAGGTCACCTATCGGCGGATTGTTGCCCACCGCCCGGTCAGTGCTCACACGCTCCTGAATCCCGGGAATGGCGGGGCAGCTCCGAGCCATGTTCCATGGCTGTTTCTTTGCTACGCCGGGTTGATAGCGCCAAGGAGCGAACTTAGAGCGAACAACAAGGTTGCAGCGGCCGTCCAGGCTGCCGCAATTTTGTTTGCGGCGGCTCCCTCAGCGAGCGTCCTGCCAATTGCAAGCATGTCTAGCGGACCCTTCGGCTTCCCAGTTGCCGCGTCAATCTCGGGCAGGCTAGTTCGTGCCGACTTGTACCAATACCACGCGCTTATCAATGCGAACGCCGCACCGGCCAGGTTAAAAATTAGCAATACAGTCTTCATGTGTTCCATGGAAGCCTCTTAGTTGCCCAGCGCGCCGAGTCGCTCGGGGAATATCGCCATGCTTGCTTCATTTCACGCAGGCCGCTCATTGACCTTCTGCTCTGCTTGAACTACGGACGTAATCATGCGCTTCCCTCATTCCTTGAATGCCAGCGGCACGAGCTCCTGCGTCCGCTGCAGGGTTCGATTTAAACCCGTGGGGATTCTGCCCCAGCCTGTCGTTCGAACACGCCCGCTCAGTTGGCCTTGGCATCAAAGTATGTCTCCCACGACGACGGCGAAGCTTGGCGTCCCTCGGAGTTTCGAAAGGTAGGAACAAGGCGGTTCGACGGGCTGAAAACTCCCTCAAACCAAGTTCGATATAGATTTTCATGGGCGGATAAAAGGGCCCCCTAAACATCTGACCATGACACACCAAAACCAAACCCGCCCCGACGCCCCTCCCGTTCAAATCCGAATCACCGTTGAAACGCTTGACTGCAAGGGGAAGGTTCAGCGGAGGATTTCCCTGTGCAACGACTTTCCCGCCTGGGCACAAGAGCGGGCCATCGAATACTGCTTGCTCGCAGCCTCGACCACGGCCGGAAATCTCCTCATGCGAGCGCTGCCCGTCCTGCAGGTCGGCACTGGCGCCAACGTCACCGAACTCGACCCCCTTGACTACAACAGCATCACCCGCGAGCCGCTGACTGCGCAGGAAAAGGTCCTGAGAATCTTTACAAGCTCCCTTTCCCCCGACTTCTCGAAGCGAGCAGCGGAGCTTGGCATCAGCTCGCTCAATGTCGACGAGAACACCCCGGAACCGTATCTCGAGCTGATTGCAAAGTGGTTCACCACGTGGAAGCTTGCCGTTCGTGCGTCAGACGCAGCCTCGCGGTCAGGTGGATGCTAAGCTCGATTCTTTCGCCCCTGGGGCTCGCGAGCTTGCCACAGCGGGAGCACTGAATAGAGGCAGCCAGCCGTTGCTCTCGCTACCAGTCCTTGGGTCGGCCGAACGCGTGCGGCGGAAATGTCAATTTGGCACCACGCGCCACGGCGGCTGGTATCAAGTGAAGGCTCCGCGGGTACCGGTCGCCGTCCGCGACCTGCGCCTCGAGCCAGGCGTAAGCCCGCGCAAGTTTAAGGCATTGCCTGTGACACGGGCTTCTTGAGGACGGGGCGCTTGGCCATGACCTTCATTTTGGGCGATATCTTTCCCCGCTCCCAGCTTGGTCCAAAGGTGCGGTGCCGTCAGCGCTTACCACTCAACTTTCGGCACATCGGTGCCGTATGGCTGCAGCATCACCTCAACGCCGAGCACAGCGGTGATTGTCAGCAGCTGGTCGATAGTCATCGCCGAGGGGTTGAGCTCGAGTGAAGAAACACGTTTCTGCGACAGCCCGACCCGCGCGGCCAAGTCGGCCTGGCTCAACGATTCCGCCTTGCGGGCACCTCGCAGGATTGGTCCCAGCTGGGAAGGCAGCGAAAGCTTTTGCCTCATACCTGCGAGGTGGGTATTCGCCTCTTTACTTGTGAGCCGAGTAGCGGCTTCATATGCGTAGCACGTCCACGGCTTCGTGTGGGTCCTCCGCATCCTCGAGTGATATCACTAGCCTAGTGCCACCAGCGTGCGCCAGGCGTATGAGTGTGAGCAGCGATGGCCCATCGTCCAAACCAGCGATGTTGAGGACGCTCTTGTCAGGTGTCATGCTGCCATCTGCCCGAACTTGCGCACCGGCTTCCTTGAGTTGCTGGACAAACGTGCCAATCGTGCGCAGCAGCTCATAGTGCTTAGCACCAAATGCGATGTCAGCGTCGCGTAGCAGTGAACGTTCGAACTCGCTTGTTATATCTGCCATGGTGGACTTGGATGGGGACAGCCACGCTTCAATAGCCGATGGGGCCGGCCCTTCCGTTGCGCTTCGGAGCGGGGAGCGAGAGGTACCGGGGAGGAACGGCTGCTGTCAGCCAAACTGCGTTCTCTGATTGCTGGAATTGATGCCCGTCTTTGTTCATTGCGTAGGTGTCGACAACGAGAATCACCGGCGTACCGCGGCGCGCTCCTACCGCGCTTGCGGCCTCTTTCGTCGCCGACAGATGCACCGCATGCCGGCTCATTGGTCGCAGGCCATCGCGGAGGATTGCGGGCAGGTTCTTGCGGACAGTGCCGTGATACAAAACAGGCGGCGGGACGGCCGTGCGTAGCTTGAGGTCGACCTCCACCGAGTGCCCTTGTGCAGCGCGGATGCGAAGGCCGTCCGCCGAGACCGTGAATCTCCGCTTATCGTTGGTCTCAACAATCTCGAGCAGCTCGTCGGCCGTGAGGTCCTGACCGTGGCCGGCAGCGCCGGCGAGCAAGTCTCCGACTCGGCACCAGCCTTCGCGGTCGAGTCGCACACCCCACAACGCCGGCTTGTGCCGCAGAACGCGCGCGAGCTCGCGTGATTTTGGAACGAGCTCTGGTCTCATAGTTGTGGCATCAGGTGGCGCGGTCATCAGATGCACTAGTCGCGAGGGGCGCCTGGTTCTGCCCACAGAAGCGGCAAGACCTGCGCAGTGAAGCGCACATCGGTCTCATCGGGATAGTGCCGAAGAAGCGAGTCGGCTACGTATTGCAGGTGGGTTAGCGAGGCAGACGCCAGTCGGCCGCTCGAGAGTTGCTCCAGGAATTTCCTCGTCTCAACGAGGGCGCGCGTTCGCTCGTAAGGAGTAGTCATTCCGGACCTCGGCCAGCTTGGCGGCGAAGCTGGAATGCGACGCAGAGCTTGGCGTACTCCACCTCGGTCACCCCGACGTTTTCCCTGCATTTCACAATGAACTGCAAGGTTTCGCTGGCCGGCCCGTGGTCGAGCCCAGTGCCTGAGAGCTCATCGTCAAGAACTACCCAATTGCTCGCAAACTCTGGGTGGCCTTGCAGCCAAGCGGAGATTTCGGCCCAGCGGTTGGTGCGGCCACGGATGGTCGGTGTGACGAGGTCATGGTGCAGGCTGTCGACAACGAAAGCTAGGCCGCCTCGGCTGAGGGCGACACGGAGGTTGCCGTCGTCAAGAACCCGCGCCCATGAAGATGATATGACGTACGTAGGGCGAAACTCCTCGTCGATGCGCCTCAGGTGTGCGGATGCAACGGCATTGAAGAGTTGGTCCCAGAGACCGAGGGGAGCGGTCTTCGCGCCGCGGGAATTTGGCGACAGCGCGAGGGCAACGTCGCAGCCGCCGTACGGGTGATTCAGACAAACCACGTCGTCTAGGTCAAGGAATAGCACTATCCGAGCAGGATGTTCAGTAGACGAGTGAGCCACTACGTCCCCTGGCAAACGCCCTGTTGAAAACCTCCTGCGCCTTTCCGCCCGATGAATCCGCGCTGAGGTCGCGTTCCAATACCACCAGGCCGTTGGCAAGGTGAAACATCAAGGTTCCGTCCGCCGAAGAATAGACCTCGTCGAGTTCCTCGAACAGCATTCCGTACCCTTCGCTCAGGGGGGCACGTAGGCGCACATACACGCGGCTCCATTCAGCGGTTCCATACCGTCTGAGAAAGCGCCGCGCCTCCTGGAGGTCGGTGGTCACAAAGGAGATGAGCCGAGGTTCCTCCGTGATGACATAAGCCTCCGCTAGGAACCACGCTTGGGCGCGAATCTCGGCTCCGGTCCAGTAACGCTGCCCGCGCACCCTTTCGATGCTCGGGGGTGTCCGCTCGTCGTCGAGACGGGTGCAGAGCGTTTTGGTGGCAATGCCGGCTACGTTCATGAGCTTCCTTAAGGGCCATCTGGAGTCCTCCAAGAGACAGCCGATTTAGACGATGTCGCGGGCACTTCATGACCGCCTTTAAATGCATAGTGTACTATGCATAATAAACTATATATAGTTTACTTGGTTTATTTTAAATGGGTATCCCCGGACACTTCGCGCTTTCGAAGGGGCACGGGTGGATTCCGAGCAGAAATGGAGGGTGGCGCTGGGCTTGGTCTTGAGGCAGATGCGCCAAGACGCCGAGATATCGCAAGAAGGGTTTGCTCACCACGCCCATGTCACGCGCCTCACCGTGCACAGCATCGAGCGAGGAGCCGCTAGCATCGGCTTCGATAGGCTCGTTCGCTTCTGCGAGGTCCTAAAGGTGCGACCGTCAACGGTCCTTTTGCAGACAGAGGAATTGGTCGGGTCGCCTGCGCGGCTCAAGAAGGCTGTGGACCAGCTGGAAACTGAGCGCAAGCGCGGAAGACCACGTGTGGTCAAGAAGTAGCTTCGTCGATGCATCAGATGATGGTGCCGCGCCTTATTCGACGTGCTGTCGCGGGGTTGTCGGCAAAGCGAGACCCTCACTGAGGTGCAAGTGCATCAGCCCAGTGGGCGGTCGCAGCCAAGCGGTAGAACTGACTGGGACTCTGCGAGTTGTGTGCCTTCTCCACCCAAAGTGCTTGCGGGGTGCCGGCGTCGCCGACGATTGCCTTCGCGGGACCGCTCCACGCCACAGCTCGGCGCTAGACTTCGCCTCGGGCTTTCGAGTTATCCACAGGGGGCCCGCCCCCCCCCTGCACCCCCCACCGATTTAGACAAATGTCCAATACACAAATGCCCAAATGCCTCGAGAATTCGATGTATTGGACAAAATTTGGCCGGCAAGCCCCCTTGGGCGTGCCCTTCAACATCGCGAGCTACGCGCTGCTCACCCACATGGTCGCGCAGCAGTGCGACCTGGACGTGGGCGACTTCATCTGGACCGGCGGCGACTGCCACATCTACAGCAACCATGCCGAGCAGGTTGCGCTGCAGCTCAGCCGCACGCCCTACCCCTACCCGACGCTCGTCATCAAGCGCAAGCCGGCCTCGATCTTCGAGTACGAGTACGAGGACTTCGAGGTGGTGGACTACCGGCACCACGAGGCCATCAAGGCGCCCGTGGCGGTCTGAGGTCTGAGCCATGGCCACCCGCATCAACCTCATCCTCGCCCGCGCCGCCAACGGCGTGATCGGCCACGAGGGTTCCATGCCCTGGCACCTGCCCGAGGACATGGCGCACTTCAAGAAGCAGACCGCCGGCGCGCCGGTGATCATGGGCCGCAGGACCTGGGATTCGCTGCCCCCGCGCTTCCGGCCGCTCTCGGGCCGACGCAACATCGTGATCACCCGGCAGCCCGATTGGCAGGCCGAAGGGGCCGAGCGTGCCACCAGCCTGCAAGAGGCCCTGGCCCGCTGCGAGGCGGCGCAGGAGCCCGAAGTGTGGGTGATCGGCGGCGCGCAGATCTACGCCGAGGCGGAGCCGCTCGCGCACCGCGCCCTGGTGACCGAGATCGGCCGCGACTTCGAGGGCGACGCCTGGGCCCCTCGCTTCGACGTCTCCTGGCGCGAGACGGCGCGCGAGTCGCATGTCTCGTCGAACGGGCTGCCGTACAGCTTCATCACGCTCGAACGGCCTGAGTAAACGAGCGTCGGGGACGCTCAGGCCAGCGACACGTACACCCGCCCGCCTTCGATCTTCACCGGATAGCTGCGCAAATCCTCGGTGACCGGCGCGCACAACGCCTTGCCGCTGCGCACGTCGAACTTGCCCTGGTGCAGCGGGCATTCGATCTCGTGCCCTTCGAGAAAGCCGTCGCACAGCCGCGCCTGGCCGTGGGTGCAGGTGTTGCTGGTGGCGAAGACCTGGCCATCGACGCTGTAGAGCGCGATGTCCAGCCCCTGGACCTCCAGGCCCATCACATCGTCTTCGGGGAGTTCGTCGACCGCAGCCGCGTCGACCCAATCGCTCATGCTCATGGCGGATTCTTCCTTCAGAGTGTCAGTTCTCGGGCTTCAGCCCGGCGCGTTCGATCACCGGCTTCCAGCGGCGCAGCTCTTCGTTCATGAAGGTGGCCAGTTCCTGCGGTGTGCTGCCGACCGGATCGAAGTACGCCGTCGAGAGGCGCTGCCGCGTCGCCTCGTCCTTGAGCACCGCGGCGATCTCGCGGCTCATCCGCTGCACCACCTGGGGCGGCGTGCCCTTCGGCGCCATGTAGGCGAACCAGGGCACGGCCTGGAGGTCCGGCACGCCGGATTCGCGCAGCGTCGGCAGCTCGGGCAGCAGCGGGGAGCGCTCGGCCGAGGTCACGGCCAAGGCCTTGAGCCGCCCAGCCTTGGCCTGCGGCATCACGGCCACGGGCGGGAGGCAGGCGTACTGCACGTCGCCCTGGATGATGGCGGTGGTCGCCTGGCCCGAGGAGGCATAGGGAATGTGGACCGCGAAGGACTTGGTCTTGAGCTTGATCAGCTCCACGCCCAGGTGTGAGATGGAGCCGCTGCCGGTCGAGGCGAAGTTGAACTTGCCCGGGTTGCGCTGCATGGCGGTGAGCCAGCCCTTGACCGAGTCCACGCCCAGCGCGTTCGACACCACGCAGACGTTGGGCGTGGTCGCGGCCAGCGACACCGGCTGCAAGTCGCGGAACGGGTCGTACGGCAGGTTCTTGTACAGCACCGTGTTGTAGACCAGCGGCGCGTTGACCGACAGCAGGAAGGTGTAGCCGTCGGGCTGCGCCTTTGCGACCAGGTCGGTGCCGCTGTTGCCGCCGGCGCCCGGCTTGTTGTCCACGATCAGCGGCTGGCCGAGACGGCCCGCGAGCTTGTCGTTGACGATGCGCGCCAGGATGTCGGGCGAGGAACCCGCGGCGAAGGGCACGACGATGCGCACCGGGCGCTGCGGCCAGTCCTGCGCGGCGGCGTGGACGGCGGACAGGGCAAGCAGCGCGAGGGGCAGAAGGCGAAGGCGCATCATGACTGCCGCTCCCCGATCTCGACCATCTCCGCATGGTCGCGCTGCTCGCGCGCGATGAAACCCGCCACCAGCGCGCGGTAGGCGGCCTCGACGACTTCCGGATAGGCGCCTTTCTCTTCGGCCAGCCGCCGCACCTTGTCGAACACCTCCTGCTGGCGCTGCGGCGCCGAGACCTGGAAGGCATCGCGCTTGAAGCGCGCCGCGTCCTTGACGTAGCGGCCGCGCTCGGCCAGGAGCTCGACGATCTGCGCATCGATCGCATCGATGCGCTCGCGAAGCAACGCCAGGTTGTCGGCCAGCGGCACATAGGCCGGATCGAGGAAGCGGCGCAGCGCGGCGCCATGGGCATCGGGTTCTTTTTCTGTCATATCTCAGATCGGGTAGATGATGGAGTTCGGGATCATTTCGCTGTCGTACACCACCAGCCGCGACGCGAACTTCAGCCCTTCGGGCCTGCGCACGACGGTGTCGATGTAGCGGCCCACGTTAAAGACGGTGGACAGCTCGCTCAGCTTGGTGCGGAACACCGCGTAGTTGGCCTCGCTGTGGATGGTGCCGTCGGCGTCGACCTTGTGCACGAGCGGCTGGCCGACCACGTGGCGCTGGTAGTAGGGGTCGTGGAAAAGGGTCTCGCGGATGCCGTAGACCCGGTCCTCCAGCATGCCCCGGCTTTCGAACGAAAGCGTGGCCAGCGGCAGGCCGCGCTCGTGGTTCTCGCGCGGCTGCAGGCGGTAGCTGCAGTCCTCGATGAAGAAGGCGGGCCACAGGTCCCAGTTGCCGGAATCGACGGCGCGCGCGTAGTCGGCGTAGAGCTGGTTGAGCGCGAAGTAGTCTTCAAAGCCCATGGTCATGCCTCCATCACCTCGCGCCAGTACTTGTACATGCCGCGGATCAGCGTCTCGGTCACCATGTGATCGGTGTCCTCCACTTCGCGCCCGCCGAGCTCGGCCAGCGTGCGGTGGTAGGGCTTCTGCTCGAAGCCCTGCTGCGAGAACTCGATCACCTCGCCGTCATCGGCCGAGACGAAGCCCGCCGGCCCGAACAGGTTGGCCTGGCGCAGGCGGCGCTGCTGCATCTCCTCGCTGTCGTCCTCGAAGCCGAAGTGCGTCCACACGAAATCGAAGGCGTCGTGGCCCACCGGCTGGATGTGGCGCGTCGAGACGCTGTTGACCTGCTGCTGCAGGATCACGCTCGGGAACAGCGTCGTCATCACCGCGGTCGGCCCGCCCCACCAGGACTCGGGCACGATGTCCAGGAAGCGGGGGTCCTTCAACTGCATGCTCTCCTTGAAGCTGGAAACCTGCGTGACCTGCGCCGCCTTGCCGGCGCTGCCGCGGGTCGAGATCATCGCGGCGTGACGGCCGCGCGCGTCCATCCTCAGTTCCGACTTGTTGTCGGCGCGCCAGAGCCCGAAGGTCACGAACCAGGTGTGCAGCAGGCCGGGGTGGTACGGATCCTTGATGTTCTCCTGCATCAGCTTCCAGTTGCCCGGGATGCGCTGGCGGTTGTAGCCGAGGATCTTCAGCTTCCGGCCATCGAAAAGGCGATCGAAGTAGTGCAGGATCGCCGGCCCCATGAAGTCCTCCAGCGACTCGATTTCATGGTCGAAGGACGCGAAGACCACACCGCCGCGCGTCGCCACCTTCAGTTTGTTGAGGCTGTTCTCCTCCGTCTTGAAGTCGGCCGGCATGCCGCCGTTGACCTTGCCGTCCTGCTTCACGCCGCGGCGGAAGGGCACGCCCTGCAGGTCGCCCTTCAACGTGTAGTTCCACTGGTGGTAGGGGCAGACGAACTCCTTGCGGTTGCCCTGCCGCTCGCGGCAAAAGCGCATGCCGCGATGAGCGCAGACGTTCTCCACCACGTTGATGCCGCCGTCGGCGTCGCGCACCATGATCACCGAGCGCTCGCCGATCGCGGTGCGCTTGAAGTCGCCCGCGTTCGGGATCTCCGCCTCCAGGCCGACGTAGCACCAGTGCTTGCTGTAGAAGAAGCGCTCCAGCTCCTTCTTGTGCTGTTGCTCGCCGGTGTAGGCCATGAAGGGAATGCGGCTGGTCTTCTCCGATTCCCATCGCAGCTCCCGCGGGAAGACGGTGGAGGGGTTGGCGTTCGTCATGGGGGTCTCCTTTCTTCTGGTCTTCGCTTCAGGCCGCCTGAGGATAGAAGGCGTCGGCATGGATCTTCTCAGTGGGCAGCCCGCGCTCCTCGAGCAGCAGCGTGACCGCCTCCACCATCGGCGGCGAACCGCAGAGGTAGGCACGCCAGCCCTCGAAGCCGGCGGGCCAGTCGGCGCGGATGGCGTCGGTGATCAGGCCCTGGCGCATGCCCGGGCGCATCGGCCCGGTGACGCCGACGACATGCACCTTCAGTGCCGGATGCAGCGCCTGCAGCTCGCGCAGCTCCTCGAGTCCGTACACGTCCGCGTCCGAGCGCACGCCGAAGTAGAGATGGATCGGGTTGGCCATGCCGGCCTCGATCGCGCCGCGCACGATCGCCAGCACGGGCGCCAGCCCCGTGCCGCCGGCCGCGCAGAGGATGGGGCCGTCGTGCCGCGTTCGCAGGTAGGCCGCGCCCATCGGCCCGCTCACGCGCACCGCGTCGCCCGGCTTGAGCTTGTCGAACACGTAGTCGGTGACGCGGCCACCCGGCACGCGGCGCACATGGAATTCCAGCTCCGCGTCGCCGCTCGTGCGCGCCATCGAATAGGGCCGCACATGCTCGGGCGCGAACTGCAGCTGGGCGTACTGCCCCGGCGAGAAGGACAGCGGCTTGGCCGGCTTCAGGCGCAGCCGCCGGATGTCGTGGGTGAGCATGTCGATGCCTGCGATGGTGGCCTTGACGATGCGCGCCGGGTGCACCACCACCTCGTCGGGCTCGGGGATCTCGATGGTGCAGCTTTCGGTCAGCGTGCTCTGGCAGGCCAGCACGTGCTGCTCGCGGAGGCCCTCGGGCCGCATCGCGCCCGGCCCCGGCCCGCCGTCGAGCAGCCGGCCTTCGACCAGCTTGCAGCGGCAGGTGCCGCAGCGCCCGGCCATGCAGCTGTACGAGACCGGCACCTGGTGCTCGCGCAGGACCTCGAGCAGGTTCGCGCCGGGGCGAACGTCGAGGGTGCGGCCCAGGGGGCGGATGTGCAGGTCCATGGCGCCGATCATCGGCTCCGGACGCACATTGGCCAATAGAATCTCGTGAATCTACCGAATCACTGCCGTGAATAAAGGTCTGCGCGCATGCAGCTCAAGGACATCGACCTCAATCTGCTCCTCGTCTTCGACCGCATGCTGGCCGAGAAGCGCGTCTCGACGGTGGCCGAGACGCTAGGCCTGTCGCAGCCGGCCATCAGCAATGCGCTGGCGCGGCTGCGCCGCGTGTTCGGCGACGAGCTGTTCCTGCGCACTGCGCGCGGCATGGAGCCCACGCCCTTCGCGCTGCAGCTGGCAGAGCCGGTGGCCTATGCCATGAGCGCGCTGCACGGCGCGCTGAACCAGCACACCGTCTTCGAGCCGGCCACCAGCACGCGCGGCTTCACGCTCGCGATGACCGACATCGGCGAGATCTACTTCACGCCGCTGCTCATGGAACTGCTCGCGCGCACCGCGCCGGGGGTGACGATCAGCACCGTGCGAAACACCGCCGTCAACCTGCGCGATGCGATGGAGGCCGGCCACGTGGACATCGCCATCGGACTGCTGCCGCAGCTGAAGGCCAGCATCTTCCAGCGGCGCCTGTTCCGGCAGCGCTATGTATGCCTGTTCAGCGCGGCGCATCCGCTGGCCGCCAAGCCGCGGCTTTCGCTCAAGGACTTCTCGGCCGCCGACCACCTGCTGGTGCAGGCCGTTGGCACAGGCCACGGCCAGGTCGACGAGCTGATGGCCGCGCAGGGCATCGCGCGCCGCATCCGCCTGACGGTGCCGCACTTCGTCGCCATCGGCCACATCCTGCGCGCCACGCCGATGATCGCCACCGTGCCCGAACGCCTGGCCCGCAGCATCGCTGAGCCCTTCGGGCTGGTCTGGCGCGCGCACCCGGCGAAGCTGCCGGAGATCGCGATCAACTGCTTCTGGCATGCGCGCTTCCACCGCGACCCGGGCAACCAGTGGCTGCGCGGGCTGCTGTTCGAGCACTTCGCGGACAGCTGACTGGCCTGCCGCAGCGCCAACCCCCTATGCGCTCCCGTCGTACGGAAACGGCCGCGCGACTCGGGTACGCTTCGGTCCTGCACCTGGATCAACCCCAAGCCGTTCACACGCCGTTCATGAAAATTGCCACCTGGAATGTCAATTCCCTCACCGCCCGGCTCCAGCATGTGCTGGACTGGCTGATCGCCAACCCCGTCGACGTGTTGTGCCTGCAGGAGCTCAAGATGAGCGACGACAAGTTCCCGCTGGACGTACTGAAGTCGGCCGGCTATCACGCCGCGGTGTTCGGCCAGCGGACCTACAACGGCGTCGCGATCCTGAGCCTCGCGCCGTTGCGCGACGTCGCGAAGAACATCGGCGGCTTCGCCGATGACCATTCGCGCGTGATCAGCGCCACGGTCGACACACCCGCCGGCGGATTGCGCGTCGTGAACGGCTATTTCGTCAACGGACAGGCGCCAGGCACCGAGAAGTTCGCCTACAAGATGAGCTGGCTGCGCGCGCTGCGCGACTGGCTGCGCGAAGAGCTGGCGGCGCATCCGCGGCTGGCGCTGCTGGGCGACTTCAACATCGCGCCGGAGGACCGCGACAGCTTCGATCCCGCGGGCCTGGCCGAGACCATCCATCACACCACCGAGGAGCGCGAGCACTTCAAGGCCCTGCTGCAGCTCGGACTGGTGGACAGCTTCCGCTTGTTCGAGCAGCCGGAGAAGAGCTACTCGTGGTGGGACTACCGCATGCTGGGCTACCAGAAGAACCGCGGGCTGCGCATCGACCACATCCTGGTGAGCGAGCCCCTGGTGCCGCAGGCGAAGGGCTGCGTCATCGACCGCGTGCCCCGAAAGTGGGACAAGCCCAGCGACCATGCACCCGTGATCCTGGAGCTCCACGCATGAGAACTTGCGCTACTGCATTCAAGGCCGCGCTGCTCGCGGCCGCACTCGGCCTCTCCGCCTGCTCGATTTTGAAGCCGGACGCAGCAGCCCCCGCGGCTTCGCGCGACAAGGACAAGCCTGCGGACGAAGTGCCCGGGCCCTCGGCCGAGGTGCCCACTGTGCGCCTCATCACCGCGCAGACGCCGGCGGTGCGCGCCTATCGGAAGCTCGGCGCCCGGCACATCTACAACGCCTATCCCAAGCGCATCTACAAGGGGAAGATCCCGCCGCTGGTGTATGCGGTCGTGGTGACCGAGACCGACATCGACGCCACGGGCCGGGTGACCGGCGTGCACTTCACGCGCACGCCGAGCCACGCGCCGGAGGTGAGCGGCAAGATCGCCGAGCTGATCCGCGAGGCCTCACCGCTGCCGAACCCGGGCAAGCTCGGCGCACACACCTATGTCGACACCTGGCTGTGGGACAAGAGCGGCCAGTTCCAGCTCGACACGCTGACGCTGGGGCAGCGCAGCCGCTGAGCGCAGGCCGCGGCCTGCGCGGACCTACTCCAGGCCCAGTTCCTGGATCTTGCGGGTGATGGTGTTGCGGCCGATGCCGAGCTTCTGCGCTGCCTCGATGCGGCGGCCCCGCGTGTTGGCCAGGGCGGTGAGAATCAGGCGCGACTCGAAGCGGCGCGACAGCGCGTCCCAGACGTCGTGGCGCCCGGCCGCCAGCAGGCTCTGGGCTTCCTGCTCCAGGCCGCTTTCCCAGCCGGCGACCTGGCCGACGGCGGCAGCCGGGGCCGCCGGCACAGCGGCCGCGGGGGGGACGGCCGAAGGAGCGGCCGCCTCGCGTTCGGCGAGCGCCGAAGGGGCGGCGCTCGGTGCGGAGAGCGGCGCCTCGACCGGCGCACCGGCCATCACCTCGGGGGGCAGGTCCTTGGCCTCGATCAGCTGCGCCGGCGCCATCACGGTCAGCCAGTGGCAGATGTTCTCGAGCTGCCGGACGTTGCCGGGGAAATCGAAGGTCGACAGCCGCGCCAGCGCCGCGTCAGAAATGCGCTTGGGCTCGACGCCGAGCTGCTTGGCGCTCTGCTGCAGGAAGTGGCGGGTGAGTGCGGGCACGTCCTCGCCCCGTTCGCGCAAGGCCGGCAGCCGCAGCCGGATGACGTTGAGGCGGTGGAACAGGTCTTCGCGGAAGCCGCCCTGCTTCACGCGCAGCTCCAGGTCCTGGTGCGTGGCAGCGATCACGCGCACGTTGGCCTTGACCGAGTTATGGCCGCCCACGCGGTAGAAGTGCCCATCGCTCAGCACGCGCAGCAGGCGCGTCTGCAGGTCGAAGGGCATGTCGCCGATCTCGTCGAGGAAGAGCGTGCCGCCCTCGGCCTGCTCGAAGCGCCCGCGCCGCATGGTCTGCGCGCCGGTGAAGGCACCGCGTTCGTGGCCGAAGAGCTCGCTCTCGAGCAGGTCCTTCGGGATCGCCGCGGTGTTGATGGCCACGAAGGGCCCGTTGGCGCGTGGCGAATGCTTGTGCAGCGCGCGCGCGACCAGTTCCTTGCCGCTACCGGACTCGCCGGTGATCAGCACCGTCACGTTGCTCTGCGACAACCGCCCGATCGCGCGGAACACGTCCTGCATGGCCGGCGCCTGGCCCAGCATTTCGGGGGTGGCGGCCATGCGCTCCTCGGCCACTTCCTCGCGCTGGCTCTCGTCGACGGCGCGGCGGATCAGTTCCACGGCGCGCGGCAGGTCGAAGGGCTTGGGGAGGTACTCGAAGGCACCGCCCTGGAAGGCCGAGACAGCGCTGTCGAGGTCGGAGAAGGCGGTCATGATGATGACCGGCAGGCCGGGATGCTTGGCCTTGATCTTGTCGAGCAGTTCCAGGCCCGAGCCGCCCGGCATGCGGATATCGCTCACCAGCACCTGGGGGCCGAGCATCTCGTCGTCGGCCGCGGCTTCGAGCGCGGCGAGCACCTCGCGGGTGTTGGTGAAGCTGCGGGTGGGCAGGTCCTCGCGCAGCAGCGCTTTTTCCAGCACGAAGCGTATCGATTGGTCGTCATCCACTATCCAGATCGGCTTCATGCAGTTCCTTCTTCCCTGTCCTAAGGCAACGGTATCAATATCTTGAAATCAGTCCGGCCCGGAACACTGTCGCACTCGATCACGCCGTGGTGCTGTTGCACGAAAGTTTGTGCCAGCGTCAATCCAAGGCCTGTTCCGCCCTCCCTGCCCGACACCAGCGGATAGAAGATGCGGTCCTTGATCGCGTCCGGCACACCCGGTCCATTGTCGATGACATGCAATTCCAGTGCCAGTCGATACCACTGCTTGTTGAATATCACCTGACGCGCGATGCGGGTCTTGAAGGTGATGCGCGCGTCGCCGGCCGCGCGCCGCTCGGCGAGCGCCTGCGCCGCGTTGTGAACGATGTTGAGCGTGGCCTGAATGAGTTGCTCGCGGTCGCCGCGAAACTCCGGAATCGATACGTCGAAGTCGCGCTCGATATGCAGGTCGCGCGGGAACTCGGCGAGGATCACCGAACGCACGCGCTCGCAGACTTCGTGGATGTTGACGTCGCCGACCACGTGCGGGCGGCGGTGCGGCGCCAGCAGGCGATCGACGAGGGTCTGCAGGCGATCGGCCTCGTGGATGATGACCTGCGTGTACTCGACCAGGTCGCGCGACTCCACCTCCATCTGCAGCAGCTGCGCCGCGCCGCGAATGCCGCCCAGCGGGTTCTTGATTTCGTGCGCGAGGTTGCGGATCAGCTCCTTGTTCGCCTGCGCCTGGTCGAGCAGGCGCTCCTCGCGGTCCTGCCGCACTTGCTGCTCGAGTGGCGACATCTCGATGATCAGCTCGCCCTTGCGATCGCCCTGCGCGAGCGTCACCTGCACGGGCATCAGCTCGTGGTTGACGCGGCGCAGGAAGGCCTCGTAGCGCAGCGTGGCGAAGTCGTTGCTGCGCGCGCCGTCGATGGCGGTGCGCAGCACCTGGGGTTCGTGGAAGCAGGCGCCGAACTGCGAGCCTTCGAGCGTACGGCGCGAGGTGCCCAGCGCGTCCTCGAGGCCAGCATTGGCGAAGAGCACCGAGCCGTCGGTGCGCACCACCGCGATCAGCGTGGAAAGGAGGTCGAAAGCCTGGAAGCGCTTGGCGGCGGCAGCGGACTTGCCGAAGGCCATCAGCGCGTGGCCGGCAGCCGGCCGATTTCCCGGCGGATGCCGGCGATGTCGCTCTCGTTACGGGCGATCTCGGCCTTCATCTCGGCCACGCGGTCGAGGTACTTCTGGTAGTTGCGGGACTCGCTGCCCTGCTTCTCGGGCTCGCCGTTGTTGTATTCCCTGAGCAGCTGGGCCTGGCGCTCCTCGGCCTTCTTGAGCTCGGACTCCAGCACCGAGCGGGCTTCGCCGTCGCGGGCGCGCTGGTCGACGCTTTCGACACGCGGGCTGCCGGCAGGGGCCCGCACGGCGCCACCGCTGCTGGGGGCGGCCGCAGCGACCGGCCGGCTTCCCTGCACCACGGTCACGTTGCCGCCTTCCATGACCTTGCAGCCGCGTTGCTGGGCCATGGCTGCGTTGTTGGTGTATTCGTTGCCGCAGCGCCAGACGCGTTCCTGCTGCGCCTGGGCCTGCATGTGAACGCCGGCCGCTGCCATGGCGGCCAGCAGGTAAACGAAAGAAGTCTTCATGATCATCGTATGAAAAGTGGGCAACCGGATGGCATTTTCATGCAATTCGATGGCGCCGCCACGGGGGGCCATCGCCCCAAGAAAAAAGGACGGCAAGCCGTCCTTTATTTCACCGAAAGGCGCCCGGGAGGGGCGATGCCCTTACAGGGAGTAGTACATGTCGAACTCGACCGGGTGCGTGGCCATGCGGAAGCGCGTGACTTCCTGCATCTTGAGGTCGATATAGGCGTCGATGTAGGCATCGGTGAACACGCCGCCCTTGGTCAGGAACGCACGGTCCTTGTCGAGGTAGTCGAGCGCCTGGTCGAGGCTGTGGCAAACGGTCGGGATCAGCGCGTCTTCTTCCGGGGGCAGGTGGTAGAGGTCCTTGCTGGCGGCCTCGCCCGGATGGATCTTGTTCTCGACGCCGTCCAGGCCGGCCATCAGCATGGCGGCGAAGCCGAGGTAGGGGTTCATCATCGGATCGGGGAAGCGCGCCTCGACGCGGCGGCCCTTCGGGTTGGCCACGAAGGGGATGCGGATGGAAGCCGAGCGGTTCTTGGCCGAGTAGGCCAGCTTGACCGGGGCTTCGAAGCCGGGCACCAGGCGCTTGTAGCTGTTGGTGCCAGGGTTGGTGATGGCGTTCAGCGCGCGGGCATGCTTGATGATGCCGCCGATGTAGTGCAGCGCGAAGTCGCTCAGGCCCGCGTAGCCGTCGCCGGCAAACAGGTTCTTGCCGTCCTTCCAGACCGACTGGTGCACATGCATGCCGGAGCCGTTGTCGCCGACGATGGGCTTGGGCATGAAGGTCGCGGTCTTGCCATAGGCGTGGGCCACGTTGTGGATCACGTACTTCTGCAGCTGGACCCAGTCGGCGCGCTGGATCAGCGTGCTGAACTTGGTGCCGAGCTCCATCTGGCCGGCGTTCGCCACTTCGTGGTGATGCACTTCGACCGGGATGCCCAGCGACTCGAGCACCAGGCACATTTCGGAGCGCATGTCCTGGAAGCTGTCGACCGGCGGGACGGGGAAGTAGCCGCCCTTGACCGCCGGGCGGTGGCCCGTGTTGCCGTGCTCGAACTCCTTGCCGGTGTTCCACGAGGCCTCTTCGGACTCGATCTTGACGAAGCAGCCGGACATGTCGTTCTGCCAGCGCACGCCGTCGAAGACGAAGAACTCGGGCTCCGGCCCGAAGAAGGCGGTGTCGCCCAGGCCGGAAGCCTTCATGTAGGCCTCGGCACGCTTGGCCAGGGAGCGCGGATCGCGCTCATAGGGCTTGCCGTCGGTGGGGTCGACCACGTCGCAGGTCAGGATCAGGGTGGTCTCTTCGAAGAAGGGGTCGATGTTGGCCGTGTTCGGATCGGGCATGAGCAGCATGTCCGAGGCCTCGATGCCCTTCCAACCGGCGATCGACGAGCCGTCGAAGGCGTGACCGTCGTTGAACTTGCCCTCGTCGAAGTGCGAGACCGGCACGGTCACGTGCTGCTCTTTACCGCGGGTGTCGGTGAATCGAAAGTCGACGAACTTGACCTCGTTTTCCTTGACGAGTTTCAGTACATCGGCGACGGTCTTAGCCATCAGGCTTCTCCTAGGATTGGTAGTGGTTGGAAATACAGCGGGGATCGAGATGCAGTTTCTGTGCCATTGTCGGGGGCATGAAGGGCCATTCAACCCCCGGCGGTGCGCCCAAAAACAGGCAAGTTGTAACCAAACTGGTGCCTGGCAAATCAACGCACCAATTCAGGGCCTAGGCGCGCATTAAAACTGTGCAAGCCCTCGCGCAGCTGCGAATAGGCCGCATCGACGCGCTGGGGGTCCCCCTTGACGCCGAGCTCGATGTGACGGCCGTACTCGGCGTGGTCGACGCTGGGCAGGCTGAAGACCTTGATGCCCGGATGCGCGCGCTCGACGGCCTCCATCAGCGGCGTGAGCGTGGCTTCCATGGTCCCGTAGACGATCACCGACTTCTCGACCGAGCGGTGGTGGCCGAACAGGTGGCCGTAGCGTTCGTCGAGCACCGACTCGATCATCGGCCAGGCCATGACGGGGAAGCCGGGGACGAAATGCACGTCAGCCACGCTGAAGCCGGGAATCTTGTTGTAGGGGTTGCGGATGATCCTGGCCCCGAGCGGGAACACGCCCATGTTGAGGCGATGGATGTTGTCGGGGCGGTCCGGCTCGTAGATGGTGCCCTGCTCGCGCGCCGTATCCTGCATGCGTTCCCGGATCAGGGCCTCGGCCTCGGGATGCAGGGCCAGCGGCACGCCCAGCGCCGCGGCCGCGCACTGGCGCGTGTGATCGTCGGGCGTGGCGCCGATGCCGCCGGTGGAGAACACGATGTCGCCCGAGGCGAAGGCGCGGCCCAGCGCAGCCGTGATGCGGGTCGGCTCATCGCCGACGTATTCGGCCCAGGCCAGTTGCAGGCCGCGGGCGGCGAGCAGCTCGATCAGTTTGGGCATGTGCTTGTCGGCGCGCTTGCCCGAGAGGATCTCGTCGCCGACGACGAGCAGGCCGATGAGACGGGTCATGGAGCACCCCATTGGGTTGCGACAGCGCGGGCGTCCGCCGCCTCGGCCGTCGTGGTGGGAAGGGCCGCTGCCGCACGCTGCGCCCGCAGCTTGGCCAGCGCATCCAGGCAGTAGTGCGAGAACCAGAGCGCGGAAAACGCGAACACCAGCGTATAGATCCAGATCGCGAGCGGCGCCAGCACCAGGAAGGCAGCGACGAAGAGCAGCCCGGACGCCCAGACGATGCTGGGCGCGGCGCCCAGGTAGCCGCACAGCACGCCGATGCCGAGCAGGGGCAGCCGGTGGGCGCGCAGCAGGGTTGCACGCTCCTCGGGGCTCGCATGCTCTGCGAGGGCGTCGAAACTCATCACGCGGTAGGTCAGCCAGCCCCAGATCAGCGGCGGCAGGATCAGCACCAGCGGCGGGATCAGCCACAGCGGCATCGAAACCACCAGCGCGAGCAGCGCCAGCACCGTCAGGCCCAGCGAGCGGAACACGCTGCCGACGAAGGAAGCGCCCTTCTTCTCCTCCAGCGCCGGGAAGCGGCGCTCGGCCACCAGTCGCGTCAGCGCCGGCGCCATCAGGCCGGAGACGACCAGCAGCGCCACCACCACGAGCAACGGCGTCGCGGCGATCACCACCACCATCGGCGCGACCACGGAGGTGACGTCGCCGGAGAACAACCGACCGATCCAGCCCCAAAAACTGGCCAGCAGCGGCCAGGCCTCGAGCGCCCCCCGGGTCCAGGCAACCGTGGCGTCCCAGTAGAAGTAACCGAGCAGCGCCGCCAGCACCACCATGAGCCCGAGCGGGAGCAGCGACAGCACGATCACCCGCGGGTGCATGCAATAGGCAACCGATCGCCAGAAGGAGTCGAGGAGGAGACGCATCGGGGGCAGAGGATAACGCCAGCGCGTGAACGCCGGCTCAGTGACCCTCGCATGAGCCGCGTGGCGCTTCGAAGGCGAACAGCACCGTCGCCGAAGGCGAAGGTGCTCCAGTGCGCCCTTGTTCAGCCGCGGCCGGCCAGGCGCTTCAGGCCCAGCCACTGCTGCGACCAGAAGCCGCGGCCGTAATCCCGCAGGCGGCCATGCGCATCGGGCTCGACCTGGTCGCGCACGCCCGTCGGGTCGTAACGCTCCTCGAAATTGACGGTGCGAAAGAGCATGTCCCACCACGGCAGCAGCACGCCGAAGTTCTGGCCACCGAGCGTGCGCGGGCCCTTCGATTCGTGGCCGATGCCGATGCTGTGGTGCACGCGATGAAAGCGCGGGCTGATCCAGAGCCGCTCGCCGAGCGCGCCGAAGCTCCAGCGCAGGTTGGCATGCTGCAGGCTCTCGCTGAGTTGCGTGAAGGCGACGATGGCGATGAACTGCCCCGGCGCCACGCCGATCAGCTGGGCCACCACGACGATGATCGAGTCGTGGATGAGGTCGTCGAGCAGGTGGTTGCGGTTGTCGCTCCACATGGTCATCTGGCGCTGCGAGTGGTGCAGCGAATGCAGCGCCCACCACCAGTTGAAGCGGTGCTGTCCGCGGTGGATGAGGTACTCGACGAAATCCAGCACCACCAGGTAGATGGCGAAGGCGACCCAGGGAATGTCGGTCAGGCCCGGCCAGAGCTGGTCGAGGTGGACGGAGCCCCACCCCGCCGCACGCACCGCGCCCAGCACCTCGTCGAACAGCGGATCGACCGCGAAGAACATGGCCAGGCGAAACAAGCCCAGCCGATGGATCAGCGTATAGAGGACGTCGGTGCGGATGGCCGGCCGGTCGACCACCGGCTCGGCCGGGCGCCATCGCTGCAGCGGCCCGATGAGCGCGACCAGCACGCCGATCTGGATCAGCCCGACCAACAGCCAGCCCGTGCCGTCGAAGGCGTCCTCGACCCAGCCGCCGAGGCCGACGGCGTAGACCAGCGGCTGCACCGCGGCTTCGAAGAGCCACTGCTGCACGTTGGCGAAGATGTCGGTCATCCAGTCCATCGGCACAGTACCACGCGATTCAGGAATGCGATGCGATCCAGGCACGATAGGCCGGATGCTGGCGCAGCGTCTTGAAGCAGAAGCCTTTGGCCTTGAGCCCGACGATCAAGGGTTCCAGCACCGCCGGCGCCCATGGATCCTTGCGCGACCAGATGCCCAAGTGCGCGACGAGGATGTCGCCAGGTCGAATGCCATCGAGGGCCTGTTGCAGCAGCTTTTCGTTGCTGAATTTCTCGCTCGGCAGCTCGTCGCCCAGGAAGCCGGCCGGCGACCAGCCCACGTGCTCATAGCCGCAAGCCTTGGCCGCCGCCAGCAGCTTGGGCGAGGTCTTGCCGCCCGGGGCCCGGAACAGCGGCAGCGGCTTCTTGCCGGTGATGTGCTGCAGCCGATCGGAGGCCTTGACGATGTCTGCACAGTACTGCTCCGCATCCCAGGTGAACTGCCGTCCGGCGAAGGCACCGGACGAGGGCTGGATGCGAAAGCGCGGCGCGATGCCCTTGATGTCGCCTCGCCAGTAGGCGTGATCGTAGGTGTGGGAGGCGAATTCATGGCCCTCGGCCGCCCTCGCCTTCCACCACGGCGCCCACTGGCTGTCCAGGCTGTCGCCGCCCGTCTGGGTGCGCTCGGCCGCGGCGAAGAAGGTAACGCGCACGTCCTGGCGCCTGAGCACATCCGCCACCAGCGGCGCCACCCCCATGTGGCCGGTGTCGAAGCTCAGGTAGACCGGCTTGGCGCAGTTGCCTTGCGCGAGGGCGCCGGCGGGCGCGACGGCCACTGCAAGAAGAAGGAAGAAAGCGGCCGCGGCCCTAGCGCTTTGCATGATCCAGGGTCCAGACGCCGTGGGGCGAGCGGCCGACGGGCACCTGCCTCACCACCTTGTGGCCTGCCAGGTCGACCACGCTGAGCTTTTTGG
Organism: Variovorax sp. RA8; assembly: GCF_901827175.1. Taxonomy (NCBI): domain Bacteria; kingdom Pseudomonadati; phylum Pseudomonadota; class Betaproteobacteria; order Burkholderiales; family Comamonadaceae; genus Variovorax; species Variovorax sp. RA8. Next base: position 4,773,662 of record NZ_LR594662.1, read on the forward strand.
CCCAGCGCGAGGTCACGTAGAGCGTCTTGCCGTCGGCCGAGACATCCATGCAGTCGGGTCCGCCGGGCACCGGGTAGGTGTCGACGACCTGCAGGGTCTGCAGGTCGATGCGGCTGATGCTGTTGGCCACGCGGTTGCTGACGAAAACGCTGCGGCCGTCGCCGGCCGAGCGGAAGGCATGGGCGCCCTTGCCGGTCGGGATCTTGCCGACCTGCTTGGGCTGCGGCCCCGCGACGTCGAAGACCTGCACGCCGTCGCTGCCGGTGAGCCCCACCAGCAGGGTCTTGCCGTCGTGGATCCCGAAGATGTCGGCGGGCATCGGCCCGGTAGGGGTGCGCCAGCGGATGGTCTGGGTGGCCAGGTCGACGGCGACCAGCTCGTCGCTGTCCTGCATGGTCACGTAGGCAGTGGTGCTCTTGCCGTCGATCCAGATGTGGCTCGGTGTCTTGCCCGACGGGATGCGCTTGACCAGCTTGGGCTCCTTGCCGTCCCAGCGGTAGATATCGACATGGTTGAGCCGGTTGCCGGCTGTGACGAACCACTTCATGTCCGGCGAGAAGCGCAGGTGATACGGATCGATGATGCCGTAGACCACGCGCTGAACCTCCGCCGTACGGGGATTGAGGAAGGTCAGCGAATCGCCCGCCGAGTTGGCGACGATCAGCGAGCTCTCGTCGGGCGAGAGGTAGAGATGATGCGGCTCCTTGCCGGTCGGGATGCGCTGCTTCTCGCTCCAGTTGGCCGGATCGATCACGCTCACCGTGGCATCGAGCGAATTGAGCACGAAGACCGGTGGCGGCTCGGCAGCCAGCGAAGGCAGCGCCAGGCAGGCAAACAAAAAGGCCGCAAAAAGGCGGCCTGGGACGGAGAACTTGAAGCGCAAGGGGGACGTTCCGGAAGAAGGCTTCAAATTTTAACGATCGATCCTGTTTGGCGGCTGACCGGCGCGTGCATTTCGCAGGGCCTCGACCTGCTCCGTCTCCAGCCACCGCCACTGGCCGGGCGCCAGATCCTGCGGCAGTGCGAGCGGGCCGATGCGGGAACGGTGCAGGGTCTCGACCCGATTGCCCACGGCGGCAACCATGCGCTTGACCTGGTGATACTTGCCCTCCGTCAACGTCAGCCGAAGCTGCAGCGGGCCGATCGCCTCGCAGGCCGCCGCCCGCACCGGCTTGGGATCGTCGTCGAGCACCACGCCGGCCAGCAGCCGGTCGAGTTGGACAGGATCGATCGGATGCTTCGTACCCACCTCGTAGACCTTGGGTACGTGGTGCTTGGGCGAACTCATGCGGTGGATGAACTGGCCGTCGTCGGTCAGCAGAAGCAGCCCCGTGGTGTCCTGGTCCAGGCGCCCGATAGCTTGCACACCCTGCACCGCGCCCTTGTTGGGGCGCTGGCGCAGGGGCGCCGGCAGCAGCGTGTAGATGCTGGGGTAGGTCGAGGGCTTCTGCGAGCATTCGGTGCCAGCCGGCTTGTGCAACATCAGATAGGCCTTCTCGTGGTACTCCCACGAGCTGCCCTGCACGGTGAAACGCAGGCCCTGCAACTCGAACTCGGCGCCCGGATCGGTGACCGCTGCCCCTTCCACCTGGACGAAGCCTTGTTGAACCAGCCCGGCGCAAACGCGCCGGGTGCCGAAACCCTGGGTGTAGAGGATCTCCTCGATGCGCATCAGTAGCCGAGGGCGAGTCCGGTATTGCGGCGCGGGTCGTTGGCGCCGTAGAAGCGGTTCTTGCCCACCGGCTTGCCGCCCAGCGAGGGCGCGCCGACGATGATCGCCGCGACATGATTGGCCGGCTGGGGCACCCCGAGGTTGTGCCCCATGTCGGTCAGCATCTTGCGGGTGTCGGGACTGAGCGCGAAGGTCTCCACATTGGTCACGTCGGGCAGCCACTGCTGGTGAAAGCGCGGTGCATCGACCGCCTCCTGCACGTTCATGCCGTAGTCCACCACGTTGAGGATGGTGTGGAGCACCACCGTGATGATGCGGCTGCCCCCCGGCGTGCCGACCACGAAGACGGGCTTGCCGTCCTTGGTCATGATGGTCGGGCTCATCGAGGACAGCGGCCGCTTGCCCGGGGCGATGGAATTGGCCTCGCCCTGCACCAGGCCGTAGAGGTTGGGCACGCCCACCTTGGAGGTGAAGTCGTCCATCTCGTTGTTGAGCAGCACCCCGGTGCCGGCCGCCGTGACCTTGGCGCCGAACCAGTCATTGAGCGTGTAGGTCACGGAGACCGCATTGCCCCACTGATCGACGATCGAATAGTGGGTCGTATTGCTGCCTTCGTGCGGCGGGACGCCGGGTTTGAGTTCCTTGGAAACGCCGGCCTTCTTCGGGTCGATGACCGCGCGGATCTTCTGGGCGTAGCCCTTGTCGAGCAGGCGGTCGAGGGGGTTTTTCACGAAATCGGGATCGCCCAGGTAGCTGTTGCGGTCCATGTAGGCGTGGCGCATGGCCTCGATCTGGTAGTGCACCGCCTCGGCAGAGCGGAAGCCCAGGTCCTTGAGCGGGTAGCCCTCGAGGATGTTCAGCATCTCGCAGATCACCACCCCACCCGAACTCGGCGGGGGCGCCGAGATCACGCGGTAGCCTCGGTAGTCGCATTCGATCGGCGCCAGCTCGCGGGTCGTGTACTGGTCCAGGTCGGCCTGGGTGATGATGCCCTTGCCCTCCTGGCTCGACTTAACGATGGCCGCGCCGACGGGGCCCTTGTAGAAGCCGTCGGGCCCCTTCTGGCTGATGGCCTTGAGCGTTTTTGCCAAGTCCTTCTGCACCAGTTTCTGGCCGACCGCGAAGGGCTCGCCCTTGTTGAGGAAGATCGCGCCGGTGGCCGAATCCTTCTTGAACTCGGCGGTGGCTGTGGTGAGCATGTCGATGTCACCCTGCTCCAGCGCGAAGCCGCGTTCGGCCAGCGCGATCGCCGGCGCAATCAGTGCGGCACGCTGCAGGGTGCCGTATTTCTGGCGCGCCAGTTCGAGGCCTGAAACGGTGCCCGGAACGCCGACTGCAAGATGGCCAAAGGTGCTCAGGCCCTTGACCACATTGCCTTCCTTGTCGAGGTACATATTGGCGGTGGCCGCCAGGGGCGCCTTCTCGCGGAAGTCGAGGAAAGTCTTGCGGCCGTCGGCCAGTTGCACAGTCATGAAGCCGCCGCCGCCCAGGTTTCCGGCCGCCGGATAAACCACCGCGAGCGCGTAGCCCACCGCCACCGCCGAATCGATGGCATTGCCCCCGCGCTTGAGCACGTCCACCCCGATCTTTGTCGCCAGGTGCTGAGCGCTCACCACCATGCCGTTCTCGGCCGCCACGGGCGCCTGTGAAGCGGCATGCAGTTGGGCCGCTCCAGCCAGCGCCAGCGCCGCCACGACCGCGCTGCGCGCTGCCGTGGTCCACATGAGTTGTTTCACCGCGATCTCCTTTTTGCAAAGGAGTGCATCATGCCTCTATCAGCGCCTTTCGACGAAGATCGCGCAAGGCCAGGGCCACCTGCCGCTGCGTGAACTCGCGCAGCGCCACTTCCTCGGTCAGCGGCTTCTCGTCCTTGATGAAACGCAGCCGTCCAGCTCGGGCCTCGGCGGCCAGGTGCTCGGCCAGGGATTCGTGCGAATGCCTGCCGTCGAGCAAGGGCAGCAAGCAGCGCTCGAGCAGGGAGAGTCCCACCAGCTCATGCCATTGATTGCAGGCGACGGCCGTTGGCCCTGCACTCAGCGCGAGACCCCGCGCATTGCGGGTCACGGCCGACGCCCGCGGGAAGGCCGACACCGCGACGCTGGCCTGTGGCGGCGTGCGCCGGATGCGCACCGCGCCGAGGATCAGCAGTTCTTCCAGCATCGCCATGACCGGCGTCTCGACGGCGCCGCGCGGCTCGCCGGTGCGCGCCGAGACCGCGGCGATCAACGTATTGGTCGGCGTGCTCGCCGGGTAGCGCTCGTCGAGCACCTGGGCCACCGCCTTGTGGACCGGCAGCCGCAACGTGACCTTGAGGTTGCGTATCGCGCGGCAGACCTGCTCGCGCGCGTCGAGCGTGAGCACTTCGCCATCTTCGGCCGAAAACACCCCGGCGTACTCAAGCGCCCTGATGCGCTCCGTGTCGAGGCGATAGCGGACGCCCGAGGCACGCCCCTGCTTGACGAGCAGCGTTTGCCGGAAGGTCCTGTTGACCAGGAAATCCAGGTATTGCTCCATCATGATCTGGCTGCCCCCGCATTCCCTCAGCAGCGGGTCGCGCACCTTTTCCCCGTAGTTCTGCACGAACATGGTCGAGGGCTCGGCGTCCGCCAGGTAGCTGAGGCCGTGGGCGCCGGCGCGGGCGGCGAACTCCTTGAAGTAGCAAGGGGCGTTGTGCGGCTCGAGGAACTCGTGCAGGAGGTAGTACGCCCCTGAGTTGCGCACGATCGGCATGGCCTCTTCCAGCGTCTTCTTGAGCACGCTGTCTGGCCTTGCCGACTGTTCCAGGAACTCGAGCATGCCGCGAGCGTAGGAAAGCTTCTCGTCGGGTTCGTCGCGCGGGGCGCCGCGCAGGATCATGGCGTCGCGCACGATCTCGCGTGCCTTCCAGCCCGGGTACACGTTGTAGCTGATGTAGGCCACGCCCTCGGGGGCCAGGTTTTGGGAGCAGATGCGCAGGATGGCATCCTGCACCGGCGCCGGCACCCAGCTGTAGACGCCGTGGCAGATGATGTAGTCGAACTGGCCGAAGGAAGCGTCGATGCCTGTGATGTCCAGCGCCCGCAGCTCGATGTTCTTGAGTTGCGCCTGGTCGATGGCCGCCTGGCCCTGCTGGATCTGGACCGAGGACAGATCAACGCCGACCATCGATGCGTCCGGATGGCGGGCGGCGATGGGGATCAGGTTGCCGCCCGCCGCGCAGCCCAGTTCGAGCACCCGCGCCTTCTTGAGCGGCGGCGTGGCGAGGCCGAAGAGGAAGGCGAGGGCCTCGAGATGCTCGATCGTCGATTGTGGAAAGGGATGAGACTCGTACGGAACGACATCGTAGTAGTTCGAGGTCGTGGGCTTCGTCGATGATTCCATGTGTATCCTCCAGCGCGCGCCGGCCACGGGTTCTCCGTTGCCTGCCGGAGGGCCGATCCCCTCAGGCTGCATGCGCGAGCGAGGCGGACTATAGCCCGCGTGCGACAACGCGCGAGGAACGCGATAGAAAGAATCAGAATTGCAGCTGGACGCCGCTGCTAGCCGTCGCGCGTGTGCGCCGTCAGCAAATACGCCGCGAGGTCGGCGAGACCCTGCGACAAGCCATACATGTGCTGGTACTGGAGGATCTGACGCGCGACGAGTTGCAGGCGGGCGTCGAAGCCGGGAAGGGGTTTCTGTTCCAGCAAGGGAGACATCGCCGGAAGATGTTCCCCGCGCCGGAACGGCCGCATGATGGGTTGAACATCGCCGCGCTGAAACTCCAGTGCCATGCTCATGCGGGGGTGCTCGGCAAACTCGCTGGTCGGGCCGCCCCAGTGCATGACGCACTGGTTCCAGACCAGGTAGTCGCCGGGCTTCGCCGGCAGCGCGCGCGCGGCAAACACAGGCGTCGGCGGCTCCGGCATGCCGGCGGGCGTGCTGTAACCGGGATCCATTTGCTTCGGCACGATGTACATGCAGCTGTTGAGCGGGTTCGCGTCGGACAGCGGGATCCAACAGGTGAGCGAGATCGGCGACCCATCCGCGGCGAGCGAGTTGTAGCGATTGTCACGGTGCGGCTTCCAGCCGGTCTCCCCCTTCTTCGGATCGACGTGCCACGCCCAGAACGCCGGCAATGGCTTGAACTCGGCACCCAGGAAATGCGCGAACACGGGTCGGAGGCGCGCGTAGCAAGCCCACGGCTCGTCGTAGACCCACGCGAACACGGCCGGCAGCCCGACGGCGACGCAGCGCTTCACGGCCTCGCCGACGCGCGGCGCCAGCCGCTCGATCACCTCGTCGCTGTCGCCGAAATAGCCGTCCTTCGACATCCGTTGCGCGAGCCGCTCATAGCTCTGCCGCGGCGCGGCCCCAGCATCCGACTGCACACCGCCGATACGAAGCTGCGGCGCGAGCGAACGCCAGAAGCGGGCATCGCACAGGTCACTCCACGCGACAGGCTGCAGCGAGGGTGTGGTGATTGTCATTGTGCGTCTCCCGAAATTGCGCGCCGGCCCGACAGAACCGATCGGCGCGGCATCGTACTTGAAGGGAGGGTGGAAGCGATGACGATGCGGTGCCCCTCGGGAGCAAACCGCGACATCGTGAACGCAAAGAAGAAGTCTTTGCGAGTTGAATGGTGGAGCTGGGGGGATTTGAACCCCCGTCCGCAAGCCTTCTTCGCGCAGATCTACATGTTTAGCGATCTGTTTTGAGTCTCGCCACCGGTGTCGCGCAGTCGCACGCTACACCGGCCGCCAGTACCCTTGGATCTCGCCTCGACCCAAGGTACCCGGATCGAGGCCAGCCGATGTAGATTATCTTTGCAGCCGGGAGGCGCGGATTGCTCCGTGCCCCCTTGCCCAGCCCATCGGCGTGCTGTTGCAAAGCTCACCGGCAATTAAGCGGCGAGTGCGAAACGTTCGTCGTTTGCAGTTAGTTTGTTTGAATCTGTTTTACGAGCGCATTCAGCTCGACATGCCCCGCTGCGATTCCGAACCCACGTCGAAACCAGTGCAGCCCCAAGTTGCCTATTTTAGGCCGCTTCCAGTAGTTGCAAGAGCTCAAGGGGCGATTCGATGGCCGCGTCGGCTTCCCACAGCGTGACATCCGCATCGGCGCCCATGTAGCCGTACGCCGCGGCCACGGTGCGCATGCCCGCGGCCCGCCCAGCCGCCATGTCGCGCTCGTCGTCGCCCACATAGATGCAGCGCTCCGGCCTCACGCCCAGTTGCCGTGCCGCCTCGAACAGCGGCTCGGGATGCGGCTTGGCGTAAGGAGTTGTGTCGCCGCTGACGATCGCACGCGCCGTGGCGAACAACGGCATTGCACGCGTGAGCGGCTCGGTGAAGCGGACCGACTTGTTGGTCACCACACCCCAGTGCATGCCGTGCGCGCAAATGGCCGCCACCAACTCAGCCACGCCCTCGAATACACGCGTGCGCATCATCAGAGCTTCATAGTTGAGGAAAAATTCCTCGCGCAGCGCTGCGAAGTCCGGGGCGTCGGGCGTGATACCGAAGGCCACGCCCAGCATCCCGCGCGCGCCAGCGCCGGCCATGGGGCGATAACGCTCCATCGGCAGTGAGGCCAATCCGCGGTCGGTGCGCATTTGATCGGCAGCAGCGCCCAGGTCGGGTGCGCTGTCGATCAGCGTACCGTCCAAGTCGAACAGGACGGCTCTGGTTCCGGTAGCGGAGATCATGACTGGGGTAACGGGGGCTTGCGCGTTGCAAACATGTAGTTGACGCTGGTGTCGTCACTGAGCCAATAGCGGCGCGTGATGGGATTGTGCTGCAGGCCGCGGGTCTGGCGCAGGTCGAGCCCTGCAGCGCGGCAGTGGGCAGCCAGCTCGCTCGGCCGGATCAGTTTCCGGTATTCGTGCGTACCGCGCGGCAGCATTCCCAGCACGTATTCCGCCCCGACGATCGCCAACAGGAATGACTTGAGGTTGCGATGGATGGTCGAGAAGAAGACCCAGCCGCCGGGCTTGGCCAGCCGGGCGCAGGCCTCCACGACCGAGGCCGGCTGCGGCACGTGCTCCAACATCTCCATGCAAGTGACAACGTCAAAGCTCTCGGGCTGCTCCGCAGCCAGCGCCTCGGCGCTGATCTGGCGATACTTCACGCCGCGCGTCGCAGCCTCCAGCGCGTGCAGTTGGGCCACCTTGAGGGCCTTGTCGGCCAAGTCGATGCCAAGCACGTCGCCGCCGCGCCGCGCCATAGCATCGGCGAGGATTCCGCCGCCGCAGCCCACGTCCAGCACCCGGCGTCCTGCTATGGGCGCAATACTTTCGATCCACTCAAGGCGGAGTGGATTAATTTCATGGAGCGGCCGGAATTCACTTTCCAGATCCCACCAGCGGTGCGCCAGCTCTGAGAATTTGGCGAGTTCCGCTGGATCGGCATTCACGGTTTCGGTCATATGTGGATTATGAAACGACGCGAATTGCCTTAGGCCAGCCTCGGCGAATCCGCAAATGCATTTCTCCATTAAAAAACCCCGCCGAGGCGGGGTTTGTTTTGAAGATTCTTGCGAATCAACGATTGGCGCGGGTACCGACCACTTCGATTTCCACGCGGCGGTTCTTGGCGCGACCTTCGCGGGTGCGGTTGTCGGCGACAGGTTGCTTCTCGCCCTTGCCTTCGGTGTAGACGCGGTTGCGTTCGATGCCCTTCGAGACCAGGTAGGCCTTGACGGCTTCAGCGCGACGAACCGACAGGCGCTGGTTGTAGGCGTCGGTACCGATCGAGTCGGTATGACCCACGGCGATGATGACTTCGAGGTTCACGTCGCGGATCTTCGAAACCAGGTCGTCCAGCTTGGCGCGGCCTTCGGGCTTGAGCACGGACTTGTCGAAATCGAAGAAGGCATCGGCAGCGAAGGTGACCTTCGAGGCGGCAACAGCGGGAGCAGCCGGAGCAGCCGGAGCTGGCGGAGCAGCCGGAGTCACGGCAGCGGGGGGCGGCGGCGGAACCAAGGCGCCGTCGCAGCCAGCGGCAGCGGTTGCAGGCGTCCAGTTCGCATCGCGCCAGCAGAGTTCGTTCGTGCCGTTCTTCCAGACCAATTCGCCAGTGCCGTTTTGCCAGTTGTCGATCACGGGCCCACCGTTCGCGGCGGTGACACGGGTCTGCGCGCCGGCGGCAGTGGCGAGCGCAGCGACTGCAAACATCATCGCCACTTTATTCAGTTTCTTCATGGTTCTCCTCTTGGGGAAAAAGCCGCAGCCGCGCTGCGAATCAAGGACGCTTTAAGTGACCACCACCCAAAACGTTGAGGCGATTGTGCCATGGGATCTTTGGCAAACCGCCCGGCAGGCGCCCCTGAACCGTAGGACGAAGGCGGAATCCCGGGCTTGTGTTGCGGCGGTGCGACACCCTGCACGGCGTAAAATTTCCGGTTCCTTGCCGTCAGCCCGCTGCCAATGACCTCGTTCGCCAAAGAAACTTTGCCCATCAGCCTCGAAGAGGAAATGCGCCGCAGCTATCTCGATTACGCCATGAGCGTGATCGTGGGACGCGCCCTCCCCGATGCGCGCGACGGCCTCAAGCCGGTGCATCGGCGCGTGTTGTACGCGATGCACGAGCTCAACAACGACTGGAACCGTCCATACAAGAAGTCGGCGCGTATCGTCGGCGATGTCATCGGCAAGTACCACCCGCACGGCGACCAGTCGGTCTACGACACCATCGTGCGGCTGGCTCAGGACTTCTCGATGCGCCACATGCTGGTCGATGGCCAGGGCAATTTCGGATCCGTCGACGGCGACAACGCGGCCGCGATGCGCTACACGGAAATTCGGCTCGCGAAGATTGCGCATGAAATGCTGGCCGACATCGACAAGGAAACCGTCGATTTCGGTCCGAATTACGATGGCAGCGAGAAAGAACCGCTGGTATTGCCAAGCAAACTGCCGAATTTGCTGGTCAACGGTTCGGGTGGCATTGCCGTCGGGATGGCAACCAACATCCCTCCTCACAACCTGAACGAAGTCGTCGATGGTTGCCTGCACCTTCTGCGCCACCCGGACGCCAGCATCGACGACCTGATGGAAATCATCCCGGCGCCGGATTTCCCGACCGCCGGGATCATCTACGGCGTCAACGGAATCAAGGACGGCTACCGTACGGGTCGCGGCAAGGTGGTGATGCGCGCCAGGTGCCACTTCGAGGACATTGACCGCGGCCAACGGCAGGCGATCATCGTCGACGAGCTGCCCTACCAGGTCAACAAGAAGACGCTGCAGGAGCGCATGGCCGAGCTGGTGCACGAGAAGAAGATCGAAGGCATCAGCCATATCCAGGACGAGTCCGATAAGTCGGGCATGCGGCTGGTCATCGAGCTCAAGCGCGGCGAGGTGCCCGAGGTCGTGCTGAACAACCTCTACAAGCAGACCCAGCTGCAGGACACCTTCGGCATCAACATGGTTGCGCTGGTAGATGGTCAGCCGAAGCTGTGCAACCTGAAGGACCTGATCGAGGTCTTCCTGCAGCACCGCCGCGAAGTGGTGACGCGCCGCACGGTCTTCAACCTGCGCAAGGCGCGCGAGCGCGGCCACGTGCTCGAAGGCCTGGCGGTCGCGCTGGCCAATATCGACGAGTTCATCGCCATCATCCGCAACGCGCCAACGCCGCCAGTCGCCAAGGCAGAGCTGATGACGCGCCGCTGGGACAGCAAGCTGGTGCGCGAGATGCTTACCCGCGCGCGCGCTGACGGCGGAATCGTCAATGCCGACGACTATCGCCCGGACGGGCTGGAGCGCGACTACGGCATGAGCTCGGACGGTCTGTATCGTCTTTCGGACACGCAGGCCCAGGAAATCCTGCAGATGCGTCTGCAGCGCCTGACCGGCCTGGAGCAGGACAAGATCGTGGCCGAGTACAAGGAAGTGATGGCCGAGATCGACGATCTGCTGGACATCCTGGCCAAGCCCGAGCGCGTCTCGACCATCATCGGCGATGAGCTCGCCACCCTCAAGCAGGAGTTCGGCCAGGCCAAGCTGGGCGCGCGCCGCAGCCAGGTCGAGCACAGCGCCTTCGACCTGTCCACCGAGGACCTGATTACGCCGACCGACATGGTCGTCACCCTCTCCCACGCCGGCTATATCAAGAGCCAGCCGCTGGGCGAGTACCGGGCGCAGAAGCGCGGCGGACGCGGCAAGCAGGCCACTGCCACCAAGGAAGACGACTGGATCGACCAGCTCTTCATCGCCAACACGCACGACTACATCCTTTGCTTCTCCAACCGCGGCCGGCTGTACTGGCTCAAGGTGTGGGAGGCACCGGCGGGCTCGCGCGGTTCGCGCGGCCGGCCCATCGTCAACATGTTCCCTCTGCAGGAAGGCGAGAAGATCAACGTCGTGCTGCCGCTCACGGGCGAGAAGCGCACCTTCCCGGCCAACCAGTACGTCTTCATGGCGACTTCCATGGGCACGGTCAAGAAGACCGCGCTCGACGAGTTCAGCAATCCGCGCAAGGCCGGCATCATCGCGGTCGACCTGGACCCGGGCGACTACCTCATCGGCGCCGCACTGACCGACGGCGCGCACGACGTCATGCTGTTCTCCGACGGCGGCAAGGCTGTGCGCTTCGACGAGAACGACGTGCGTCCGATGGGCCGCAATGCGCGCGGCGTGCGCGGCATGACGCTGGAGGACGGCCAGGGCGTGATCGCCATGCTGGTGGCCGAGGACGAGGAACAGAGCGTGCTCACCGCTACGGAAAATGGTTACGGAAAACGCACAAGCATTACCGAGTACACGCGTCACGGCCGCGGAACCAAAGGCATGATTGCCATTCAACAAAGTGAGCGCAACGGAAAGGTCGTGGCTGCCACCCTGGTGCATGCCGACGATGAAATCATGCTCATCACCGACAAGGGCGTGCTCGTGCGCACCCGAGTCTCCGAAATCCGCGAACTCGGCCGCGCGACGCAAGGTGTCACGCTGATCGGGCTCGACGAAGGCGCCAAGCTCAGCGGCCTGCAGCGCATCGTCGAGAACGACGCGAATGCGGAAAACGACAACGGCGCCGACGACGCTACTTCAACATCTTCAACGGAGAACCCTCAGTGAAAAATTTCAAGTTCGCGCTCCTCGCGATCGCGATCGCCGGCAGCTCCATGGCCATGGCCCAGGACAAGCCGGCAATGGTCAAGCAGTTCCTCGACCTGCAGCGCCCCGGCATCGAGGCGCTCGCACGCGGACTGGTCGAGCAGTCGAGCGCTCCCATCGCGCAGGCCGGCTCGCAATACCTGCAGACGCAGGTCCCCGCCGAGAAGCGCGAGGCCGCCGCCAAGGCTGCCGACGCCGAGCTCAAGAAGTACTTCGACGAAGCCTACCCCATCGTGCGCGACAAGGCCGTGGCGCTCGCGCCGGACGCGCTAGGCCCGATCCTGCGCGACAACTTCAGCGAAGAAGAACTGCGCCAGCTGCTGGCCTGGATCAACTCGCCCCTGAGCAAGAAGTACCAGGAACTCAACCCCAAGATGCAGACCGCGCTGACGGAAAAGCTGGTGGCCGAGACCCGCTCCAGCATCGAGCCGAAAATGCGCACGCTCGACGCCAATGTCGCCAAGGCCCTGGGGGCGCCGACGGAAGGTGCATCGCCGGCCAAGTCAGCGCCCAAGGCGCCCGCCAAGAAGTGACGCCAAGCGCGGGTCGCCCGTACAACTTCTCCGCCGGTCCGGCCGCGATGCCGGAGGCAGTGCTGCAACGCGCCGCCGCCGAGATGCTGGACTGGCATGGCAGCGGCATGAGCGTGATGGAGATGAGCCATCGCGGCAAGGAGTTCGGCGCAATCTGCGCTCAGACCGAAGCCGACCTGCGCACGCTGCTCGCGGTGCCCGAGCAGTTCCACATCCTCTTCATGCAGGGCGGCGGCCTGGGCGAGAACGCGATCGTCCCCATGAACCTGTCGCGCGGCGGAAGCGTCGACTTCGTGATCACCGGCAGTTGGAGCGCCAAGTCGCAGAAGGAAGCGCAGCGCTATTGCCAGTCGCGCATTGCGGCCTCGAACGCCGACAGCCAGCACACACGGCTGCCCGCGGCTGCGAGCTGGCAGCTCTCGGGCGATGCTTCCTACGTGCACCTCTGCTCGAACGAGACCATCCACGGCGTCGAATTCCAGGAGTTGCCTGATCTGGCCGCGCTGGGCAGCAAGTCCCCACTGGTCATCGACTTCTCCTCGCACGTGGCTTCGCGCCCCGTCGACTGGGGCCGCGTCGGCCTGGCTTTCGGCGGCGCTCAGAAAAATCTCGGCCCGGCTGGCCTCACGCTGGTGATCGTGCGCGACGACCTGCTGGGCCACGCGCTCGAGATCTGCCCCAGCGCCTTCAACTACCGGATCGTCGCGGACAACGGGTCCATGTACAACACCCCGCCGACCTGGGCCATCTACGTTGCGGGACTCACCTTCCAGTGGCTGCGGCAGCAGACTGAGGGCGCGCTGACCGGCGTCGCGGCGATGGAGCAACGCAACATCGCCAAGGCACGGCTGCTCTACGACTTCATCGATGCGTCGCCGTTCTACGAAAACCGGGTCGCGCCCGACTGCCGCTCGCGCATGAACGTCCCCTTCTTCCTCAAGGACGAGAGCCGCAACGAGGCTTTCCTGGCGGGCGCGCGCGAGGCCGGCCTGCTGCAGCTCAAGGGCCACAAGTCGGTCGGCGGCATGCGGGCCAGCATCTACAACGCGATGCCGCTCGAAGGCGTGCAGGCGCTGGTGGGCTACATGCGAGAATTCGAGCAGTCGCACGCGTAGAGATGCGTGCGACCTGACCGATGACCGCCTCCACGCCCTCCCCCGCCTCCGACCCTTCCGCCAGCCTCGCCGACCTCCGGGTGCAGATCGATTCGCTCGACCGGCAACTGCTCGACCTCCTCAACCGCCGCGCCCACGTGGCCGAGCAGGTGGGTGAGGTCAAGAAGCGCGAAGGCACGCCCTACTTCCGACCCGACCGCGTCGCGCAGGTGATCGAGAAGATGCAGCAGAGCAACCAGGGCCCGCTCAAGGCGCTGCACGTGGCTGCCATCTGGCGCGAGATCATGTCGGCCTGCCTGGCGCTCGAGTCGCCGCAGCGCGTCGCCGTGCTTGGACCCGAGGGCACCTTCTGCGAGCAAGCGGCCATCGAGTACTTCGGCGGCGCCGCCGACCTGATCTACTGCGCCAGCTTCGACGAGGTTTTCCACGCCACGGCGGCTGGTAGCGCGCAATACGGCGTGGTCGGCGTCGAGAACACCACCGAAGGCGTGGTCACGCGCTCACTCGACCTGTTCCTGCACTCCCCGACCCACGTGGTCGGCGAGGTCAGCCTGCTGGTGCGTCACCACCTGCTGCGCACGGTCAATTCGCTGGAGGGTATCGAGGCGGTCCTGGCCCACCCGCAGGCGCTTGCGCAGTGCCAGACCTGGCTGTCCAAGCACCTGCCGCATGCAGAGCGGCGCGCCGTCTCCAGCAATGCCGAGGGCGCCCGGCTCGCGGCCGGCAACCCGGCCTGGGCCGGCTTGGCCAGCGAACGGGCCGCCACGCGCTTCGGGCTGCACATCGTGTCGCATGCGATCCAGGACGACTCGTACAACCGCACCCGTTTCGCCATCATCTGCCTGCCGCAGACCCTGGCCATGCCGCCGGCCTCGAGCAAGGACTGCACCAGCCTGGTGGTCTCCGTGCCGAACCGGCCGGGCGCCGTCCACGACCTGCTGGTCCCCCTCAAGCTCAACGATGTTTCGATGACCCGCTTCGAGTCGCGCCCCGCGCGCACCGGCCAGTGGGAGTACTACTTCTACATCGACCTCGACGGCCATCCTTCGCAGCCCAACGTGGCCGCCGCCCTCGCCGAACTGCGCAAGCTCTGCGCGTTCTACAAGGTCATCGGGGCCTACCCCGTCACCGCCTGAGGTCGCCGCCATGTTCGAACAGCTCGGCTTGATCGGCTGCGGCCTGATGGGCGGCTCCTTCGCGCTGGCGCTCAAGCGCGCCAAGCTGGTGAAGCGCGTGGTCGGCTACAGCAAGTCGCCATCGACCACGGAGCGGGCCCGGCAGCTGGGCGTGATCGACGTCGCGGCGCCCTCCGCACTGCTTGCGGTGTCTGGCGCCGACCTGGTGCTGATCGCGGTGCCGGTGGGCGCCTCTGAAGCCACCTTCAAGGCGATCCGCCACGGCATATCCGAGCAGATGCTCGTGATGGACGTGGGCTCGACCAAGGGCGACGTGATCGAGGCTGCGCGACGCGGGCTGCATGATCAGTTCGCCAGCTTCGTTCCCGCGCATCCGATCGCCGGCAGGGAGGTCGCCGGTGTCGAGCACGCCGATGCGAGCCTCTACGCCGGACGCCAGGTGGTCCTGACGCCCGTCAAGGCCACGCTGCGTTCCAACGTGCAGCGCGCAACGCAGGTCTGGTCCGGAATCGGTGCCAAGGTCTTGACCATGACACCGGAGGCGCACGACAAGGCTTTCGCGGCCGTCAGCCACCTCCCCCACCTGCTCGCCTTCGCCTTCACCAACGCAATCACGGCCCAGCCTGAGGGGCAGCGCTTCCTCGAGCTGGCCGGCCCGGGCTTTCGCGACTTCACGCGCATCGCAGCCGGCGACCCGGCCCTGTGGCGCGACGTCCTGATGGCCAATCGCGAGCAGGTACTGCAGCAGTCGCAGGCCTTTCTCGCGTCCCTCTCGCAGCTCGAAGCCCTGGTGCGCGCCGGCGATGCGCAGGCGCTCGAGGACGCCATCGCTGCAGCGAGCGCCGCCCGCGCACGATGGCAGCCGGGCGCCGGCGTGTCGCCGGACTGACCATGTTCTCCACGCCCTTCCTCGACCTCCCACCACTCGCGGGTGCCGGCGGCACCGTGCGCCTTCCAGGTTCAAAGAGCATTTCCAACCGGGTACTGCTGCTGGCGGCGCTTGCCGGTGGCACGACCACCGTGCACGACCTGCTGGACTCGGACGACACGCGGGTGATGCTCGATGCCCTCGCTGCGCTCGGCTGCCGCATCGACCGCGCAGGCGCCGCACTACGCATCGAGGGTCTCGACGGCCGGCTGCGCACCTCCGGCGCCAAGCTCTTCCTGGGCAATGCCGGGACCGCGATGCGGCCGCTGACAGCGGCGCTGTCGCTGCTCGGGGGCGAGTTCGAGCTGTCGGGCGTGCCGCGCATGCACGAGCGGCCGATCGGCGATCTGATCGACGCGCTCGTGCAGCTCGGCTGCCGCATCGACTACCTCGGCAACCCCGGCTATCCGCCGCTGGCCATCCATCCGGTGCCGATCGATACGCTCCAGTTGGATGCGCCGATCCGGGTGCGCGGCGATGTCTCCAGCCAGTTCCTGACCGCCCTGCTGCTGGCGCTGCCGCTGGCCGCGGGGTCTGCCCCACCCGGGAACGGTCCGGCCGCGGGGCGCGACATCACGATCGAGGTGATCGGCGAACTGATCTCCAAGCCCTACATCGAGATCACGCTCAACCTGCTGTCACGCTTCGGCATCGACGTCCGGCGCGAAGGCTGGGAACGCTTCGTCATCCCGGCCGGCAGCCGCTACCGCTCGCCCGGAGACATCCACGTCGAAGCCGATGCGTCCTCGGCCAGCTACTTCATCGCGCTTGGCGCGATCGCCAAGGGTGAAGGCATCCGCATCGAGGGGGTGGGCGCGGACTCGATCCAGGGCGACATCCGCTTCGTCGAGGCGGCGCGGCAGATGGGCGCCCGGATCGACAGCGGCCCCAACTGGCTGGCGATCTCGCGCGGAGCCTGGCCGCTCAAGGCAATCGAGCTCGACGCCAATCACATCCCCGACGCCGCGATGACCCTGGCTGTCATGGCGCTGTACGCCGACGGCCCCTGCCTGCTGCGCAACATCGCGAGCTGGCGCGTCAAGGAGACCGACCGCATCGATGCCATGGCCCGGGAACTGCGCAAGCTGGGGGCCGTCGTCGAGGACGGCCCCGACTTCCTGCGCGTGCATCCTCTCCGCGCGGCCGATTGGCGTGCCGCGAGCATCCGCACCTACGACGACCACCGGGTGGCAATGTGCTTCTCGCTGGCAGCCTTCAATCCGTCCGGGCTGCCCGTGCGCATCCTCGAGCCGCATTGCGTCGCCAAGACCTTTCCCGACTACTTCGAGACCCTCTTCTCGGTGGCCGAGGCGGCCGAAGTGCCGGTGATCTGCATCGACGGCCCCACCGCCTCGGGCAAGGGGACGCTGGCCGTGGCCGTGGCATACCAGCTGGGCTACCACTATCTCGATTCGGGCACGCTCTACCGCGTCACCGGCCTCGCGATGCGCCGCAGCGGCCTCGAGGCGGACGCCACCCACGAAGCACGGATCGCCGAACTCGCGCGCACCCTGCCCCTGCGCTTCGCCGACGGCAAGGTCCTGTTGGCCGACGAGGACGTCAGCGACGCCATCCGTACCGAGGCGGCCGGCATGGACGCCTCCCGCGTCTCCGCGCTGCCGGTCGTGCGACAGGCGTTGCTGTCGCTGCAGAAGAGCTTCCGCCGCCTGCCCGGTCTCGTGGCCGACGGCCGTGACATGGGCACGGTCGTCTTTCCCGATGCCGCCCTCAAGGTCTACCTGACCGCCAGTGCCGCCCAGCGCGCGGAGAGGCGGCATAAGCAATTGATTTCAAAGGGTATTTCGACTACACTCGCCGGTCTTCGCGCCGATCTGGAAGCGCGCGACCTTCGGGACTCCTCCCGCAGCGTCGCCCCTTTGAAGCCGGCGCCTGATGCCCGCCTCCTGGACAACTCCACTCTCTCGGTCGAGCAATCGGTCGAGCAAGTGCTGTCCTGGTGGCAGGAAGTACAGCCCTTCGGGTCCTCCTGAAGAGCGTTTCGGTCCAGCAGGTCCCCGCCGCGCGACAGCGCACCGGCCTGCTGGTTGTTCAACTCAACCCGGGCACCAAGCCCACAACCGCCGTCTCCAGACCCAGCCAGGCGCAATGGTGCGACTGCAAACCCTGCGTGACGGAAGGAAATGACACATGTCTGAATCTTTTGCCGACCTGTTCGAAGAATCCCTGAAGCGTTCCGAAATGCGCAGCGGCGAGGTCATCACCGCCGAAGTCGTGCGCGTCGAGCACAACCACGTCGTGGTCAACGCCGGCCTCAAGTCCGAGGCCTACGTGCCGATCGAGGAGTTCAAGAACGACAAGGGCGAACTCGAAGTCCAGGCCGGCGATTTCGTCTCCGTGGCCATCGGCAGCGTCGAGAACGGCTACGGCGACACCATCCTCTCCCGCGACACCGCCAAGCGCCTGGCCTCGTGGCTGGCGCTCGAGAAGGCGCTCGAATCCGGCGACTTCGTCACCGGCACGACGAGCGGCAAGGTCAAGGGCGGCCTGACCGTCCTGGTCAACGGCATCCGCGCCTTCCTGCCGGGCTCGCTGATCGACACCCGTCCGATCAAGGACCTGACCCCGTACGAGAACAAGACCCTCGAATTCAAGGTCATCAAGCTCGACCGCAAGCGCAACAACGTGGTGCTCTCGCGCCGCGCAGTGGTCGAGGCCAGCATGGGCGAAGAGCGCGCCAAGCTGATGGAGACCCTGAAGGAAGGCGCAGTCGTGCGCGGTGTGGTCAAGAACATCACCGAATACGGTGCGTTCGTCGACCTCGGCGGCATCGACGGCCTGCTGCACATCACCGACATGGCCTGGCGCCGCGTCCGCCACCCGAGCGAGGTGGTGCAGGCCGGCCAGGAAATCACGGCCAAGATCCTCAAGTTCGACACCGAGAAGAACCGCGTCTCGCTGGGCCTCAAGCAGATGGGCGACGACCCGTGGATGGGCGTCTCGCGCCGCTACCCGCAGGGCACGCGCCTGTTCGGCAAGGTCACCAACATCGCCGACTACGGCGCCTTCGTCGAGCTCGAGCCCGGCATCGAGGGCCTGGTGCACGTCTCCGAGATGGACTGGACCAACAAGAACATCGCCCCCAACAAGATCGTCTCCCTGGGGGACGAAGTCGAAGTCATGGTCCTCGAGATCGACGAAGACAAGCGCCGCATCAGCCTGGGCATGAAGCAGTGCAAGGCCAATCCGTGGCAGGAATTCGCGCAGAACACCAAGCGCGGCGACCGCGTCAAGGGTCCGATCAAGTCGATCACCGACTTCGGCGTGTTCGTGGGCCTGGCTGCCGGTATCGACGGCCTGGTGCACCTGTCCGACCTCTCTTGGAACGAGCCCGGCGAAACCGCCGTGCGCAACTACAAGAAGGGCCAGGAAGTCGAAGCGATCGTGCTGGCCGTCGACGTCGACCGCGAGCGCATCAGCCTGGGCATCAAGCAGCTCGACAGCGACCCCTTCACCACCTTCACTACGGTGAATGACAAGGGCCAGATCGTGACCGGCAAGGTCAAGACCGTCGACCCGCGCGGCGCCGAAATCGACCTGGGCGACGACATCATCGGCTACCTGCGCGCCAGCGAGATCTCCCGCGACCGCGTGGAAGATGCCCGCAACGTGCTCAAGGAAGGCGACGAGGTCACGGCCGTGGTGGTCAATGTGGATCGCAAGACCCGCAACATCCAGCTGTCGATCAAGCAGAAGGACCTGGCCGACGAGCAAGGCGCGATGGCCAACCTGAGCCAGCAGTCGGCACGCGAGAACGCAGGCACGACCAGCCTGGGCGCCCTGCTGCGCGCCAAGCTCGACAGCAACAACGAAAAGTAAACAGACGAGAACACGGTGAGCTCTGGCTCACCGTGTACTTCTGTGGTTTATGACTCGTTCGGACCTTGTTGAAGAATTAGCTGCCCGCTTCGCGCAACTCACGCACCGCGATGCCGAATACGCCGTCAAGACCATTCTTGACGCGATGAGCGACGCGCTGGTGCGCGGTCACCGCATCGAGATCCGCGGCTTCGGCAGCTTCACGGTGAACCGGCGTCCGCCACGCATCGGACGCAATCCGCGTTCGGGCGAAAGCGTGCAGATCCCCGAGAAGCGCGTGCCGCATTTCAAGCCGGGCAAGGCCCTGCGCGAAGCGGTCGATGCGCGCACCGCGGAGCTGGATGCCGAGCAGCGTCGGCGCGAAGGCTGAAGCATAGAATTCCCCCGCCAACGGGGACGCGCATGAAATATCTCCTGTGGCTGCTCAAGGCAGCCATTTTTTTTACCCTCTTCGCTTTCGCGCTGAACAACCAGCACGACGCCACTGTCTACTTCTTCTTCGGCACCTCCTGGCGCGCCCCGCTGGTGCTGGTGGTGCTCGCCGCCTTTGCCGGCGGGCTGGTAGTGGGCGCACTCGGCATGCTGCCGGGCTGGTGGAAGCACCGTAGCGCAGCCGCTCAGCTGCCCGGCGCTGCCGCCCCTGCTGCCGCGACAAACGGCGCGCCCACGCCACCGGCTGCCACGACCGACCTGCCCGCCGTACGCCAACATGGACTTTGACTTCAGCTGGCTGCTGCTTGGCCTGCCGCTCGCATTCGTCCTGGGCTGGCTCGCCTCGCGCTTCGACCTTAGGCAGCTGCGCATCGAGAACCGCCAGGCGCCCAAGGCCTACTTCCGCGGCCTCAACTTCCTGCTCAACGAGCAGCAGGACCAGGCCATCGACGCCTTCATCGAGGCCGTGCAGAACGACCCCGACACTCAGGAGCTGCACTTCGCGCTCGGCAACCTGTTCCGCCGCCGCGGCGAATACCAGCGCGCGGTGCGCGTGCACGAGCACCTGCTGGGCCGGGGCGACCTGAGCCGAGCCGATCGCGACCGCGCGCAGCACGCGCTGGCGCAGGACTTCCTGCGCGCCGGACTGCTCGACCGTGCCGAGGCCGCGCTGCAGAAGCTCGAGGGCACCCGCTACGAGAACGAGGCCCGGCTCGCGCTGCTTGCCATCTACGAGCGCTCGCGCGAATGGACGCAGGCCGCAGCCGTTGCGCACAAGCTCGACGAGGCCGAACAGGCCAGCTACAGCGTGCGCCGTGCGCACCACCTCTGCGAGCAGGCCGCCGAGCAGGTGGCTGCCGGAGACGCCCAGGGGGCGGCCCGGCTGCTGGAACAGGCGGTCGCGCTCGCGCCACAGGCGCCGCGCCCGGCCATCGACACCGCCGCGCTGCAGCTGCGCAACGGCGATGCGGCCGGCGCCTACAACACACTCGCCGCCCTGTGCGAGACCGCGCCGCTGGCACTGCCGCTCTACGCCACGATGCTCCAGCAGGCCGCGGTCGCATCGCAGCGCGGTGGCGAGGCGCTGCTCATGCTGCAGCGCCGCTATGCAGACTCGCCTTCCATCGACGTACTCGAAGCCATCATGGCGCTGGGCGGCACCCCAGTGCTGCCCGACGATATCGCAGCGGAAGCCTCGGCGCCCCCCGAGCCGCGCGACGGCTACATCGCCCACCTGAGCCATCAACCCTCGCTGGTGGCGGCCGCGCGCTGGCTGGCCGGCGAGCGCTTCGCGCATGAGCAGTACCGCCAGCCCGTGCAGCGGGCTCTGGACCAGGCCGCGCGGCCGCTGATGCGCTACCGCTGCGCCGCGTGCGGCTTCGAGGCGCACCAGCATTTCTGGCATTGCCCGGGCTGCCAAGCCTGGGACAGCTATCCGCCGCGGCGCGTGGAAGAGCTCTGAAATCCCTCAAATTGTCGCAACTTCAACAACGTTCGCGATCTTCTCGTTCAAATCCACGCCGCATGCGATCCGCATGCGGCGGGGCGCAAGGAGCGTCTCTTTCACAACGTTGACAGGGAAATTTCAAGAATGTTGAAGAAGATTCTGGCCATCATGGCCATGCTGTTTGCCGCTGCCTCGTGGGCGGCTGTCGATGCCAACAAGGCAAGCGATGCGGAGCTCGATGCCGTCAGGGGCGTAGGTCCTTCGCTCTCCAAGCGCATCATCGACGAGCGGAAGAAGGGTGGAGACTTCAAGGACTGGCCCGACCTCATGAGCCGGGTCAAGGGCGTCAAGGAAAAGGCGGCTGCCAAGCTGTCGGCCGAGGGCCTGACGGTCAACGGCCAAAGCTTCGGTGGCTCGGCGCCAGCGACCAAGGTCGCCAAGGCGGAGTCCAAGAAGGACAAGGCCGAGGGCACGGCAAAGAAAGCCGAGCAAAAGCCCTGAGCACCCCGCATGCGGCCACGCCGCATCGCCAACCGAAAGCCGCCCGCTTGGGCGGCTTTTTTGCGAGCACCCCCAGTACGCGTCAGACGACACCCTCACGGGAAAGCCCCACGCGGTGGCCCGATATTTGCACGTATGCTCCTCGACGCCCTTCCCATCCGTACGTTCTGGAGAGCCCATGATTCACAAGTTCGGCATCGCCCTCGCCAGCCTCGCCCTTGGCGCGGCAGCCTTCGCGCAAACCAAGTGGGACCTGCCCACCGCCTATCCGGCCGCCAACTTCCACACCGAGAACATCACCCAGTTCGCGAGCGACGTCGACAAGGCGACTGGCGGCAAGCTCAAGATCACCGTTCATGCGAACGCCGCCCTGTTCAAGGCGCCGGAGATCAAGCGTGCCGTGCAGGGCGGACAAGCGCAGATGGGCGAGATCCTGCTCGTCAACTACCAGAACGAGTGGCAGATCTTCGGCACCGACGGCATCCCTTTCCTGGCCGACAGCTACGACGCCGCCTGGAAGCTCTACCAAGCCCAGAAACCGACGCTCGAAAAGAAGCTGGCCGAGCAGGGGATGATGCTGCTCTACGCGGTGGCCTGGCCGCCGCAGGGCATCTTCGTGAAAAAGGAGATCGCGTCCGCTGCCGACCTCAAGGGCGTGAAGTGGCGCGCCTACAGCCCTGCCACGGCGCGCATCGGCGAACTGGTGGGCGCCCAGCCGGTCACGGTGCAGCAGGCCGAGTTGTCGCAGGCCATGGCCACCGGCGTGATCGAGTCCTACATGTCCTCGGGTTCGACCGGCTACGACACCAAGACCTACGAGTACATCAAGAACTTCTATGACACCCAGGCCTGGCTTCCCAAGAATGCGGTCCTGGTGAACAAGAAAGCCTTCGACGCGCTCGACAAGGCCACCCAGGACGGACTGCTGAAGGCCGGTGCCGAGGCCGAGAAGCGCGGCTGGGAAATCTCCAAGAAGAAGAACGTCGAATACCTGGAGCTGCTCAAGAAGAACGGCATGGCGATCCATCCGCCATCTGCGCAGCTCAAGAGCGACATGAAGAAGGTCGGCGACACCATGATCAAGGAATGGCTGGACAAGGCCGGCCCCGAAGGCCAGGCGGTGGTCGACGCCTACAAGAAGATGTAGGCGCGCGTGACCCGGATGCGCAAGACGCTCGATTTCGTCTACGACAGCGCCGCCGCCCTGGCGGCGCTTTTCATGATCGGCCTGCTGGTGGCCGTGCTGCTGTCCATCGTCGGTCGCCAGTTGCACTTCAACATTCCGGGGCTCGACGCCTACGCCGGCTACATGATGGCAGGCGCCGGCTTCCTGGCGCTGGCCCATACGCTCAAGCGCGGCGAGCACATCCGTGTCACGCTGGTACTGGGCAGGCTGCACGGCGGATCAAGGCGTTGGCTGGAGCGCTGGGCGACGGGAGCTGCGGCGCTGCTGGCAGCGCTCTTCGCCTTCTACAGCGTACGTCTCGCATGGCAATCGCATGCCTACAACGACATCTCGACCGGCAACGACGCGACACCGCTGTGGCTGCCGCAGCTGAGCATGGCCGCCGGCGCGCTGGTCTTCGCCATTGCCGCAGTCGACGAATTCCTGATCGAGTGGCGCGGCAGGCCGATCAAAGACGAGACCGCCGAGGCCCTCCGCCATGAGTGACATTGCCGTCGCCGGGTTGCTGATCGCCACCCTTTTCCTCATTCTCGGCAGCGGCGTCTGGATCGGCCTCACCCTTTCGGGCGTCGCATGGATCGGCATGCAGCTGTTCTCTGCCCGGCCCGCGGGCGACGCGATGGCCGTGACCATCTGGGGCTCGGCCTCCGGCTGGACGCTCACCGCCCTGCCCCTGTTTCTCTGGATGGGCGAAGTACTCTTCCGCACCCGTTTGTCGCAAGACATGTTCAAGGGTCTGGCGCCGTGGATGCAGCGGCTGCCCGGCCGGCTGCTGCACACCAACGTGGCAGGCTGCGCGGTGTTCGCCGCCGTCTCCGGCTCGAGTGCCGCCACCTGCGCAACCATCGGCAAGATGACGCTCCCGGAGCTCAAGCGCCGTGGCTACCCGGAAGACATGGTGATCGGCACGCTGGCCGGGGCCGGCACCTTGGGCCTGCTCATCCCGCCCTCGATCATCATGATCGTCTACGGCGTGAGCGCCGACGTGTCGATCGCCAAGCTCTTCATCGCAGGGGTGGTGCCGGGCATCCTGCTGGCCGTGCTGTTCTCGGGCTATATCGCTGTGTGGGCGCTGATGAATCCGCATCGCGTTCCGCCGCCCGATCCGCCGATGAGCTTCGTGCAGAAGCTGCGTGCATCGCGGAGCCTGATCCCGGTCGCAGTGCTGATCCTCGCGGTGCTGGGCTCGATCTACGCAGGCATCGCCACCGCCACCGAAGCTGCTGCTGTCGGCGTCGTGGGGGCGCTGGTGATCTCGGCGGCGCAGGGCTCGCTCAACTGGCAGACCTTCAAGGACTCGCTGCTGGGCGCCACGCGCCTGTACTGCATGATGGCGCTGATCCTCGCCGGCGCCGCTTTCCTCACCCTCGCCATGGGCTACATCGGTCTGCCGCGCCACCTTGCCGAATGGATCGGCTCGCTCGGCCTGTCGAAGTTCCAACTGGTGGTGATGCTGGCGGTGTTCTACATCGTGCTCGGCTGCTTCCTTGACGGCATCTCGATGGTCGTGCTCACCATGGGCGTGGTCATGCCGACGGTGCTGGCCGCAGGCATCGATCCCCTGTGGTTCGGCATCTTCGTCGTGCTGGTGGTCGAGATGGCGCAGATCACGCCGCCGGTGGGATTCAACCTCTTCGTGCTGCAAGGCATGACGGGCAAGGACCTGCTCTACATCGCACGGGTGACCCTGCCGATGTTCGCGCTGATGGTGGCGGCGGTGCTGATCATCTACTTCGCCCCCGACCTCGTGACCTGGCTGCCGCGGCAAATGGCGCCCTGAGAGCGGGGATACTTCCGCGCATGCTGCTTCATGTCCTCGCCATCTGCGCCGGCGCCTCGATCGGCGCGCTGGCCCGCTGGGGCCTGGGCCTCTGGCTCACGACTGCCGCTTTCCCCTACGGCACGCTCGCATCCAACCTGGTCGGCGGCTACCTGATCGGCATCGCGGTCGCGGTGTTCCAGACGATGCCGCAGCTCGATCCGGCCTGGCGCCTGCTGCTCATCACCGGCTTCCTCGGCGGGCTCACCACCTTCTCCAGCTTCTCGGCCGAAGTCGTCGCGATGCTGATGAGCGAGCGCCTCGGCCTGGCGCTGGGCACCGCCGCGCTGCATGTCTGCGGCTCGCTGTTTCTCACCTGGCTCGGCATCCGCACGGTGCAGCAGTTCAGCGCCTGATCGCAGGGGCTCGCACCAGGAGCGGTCGATAGAATCGAACGCGATGCCCCTTGCCCTCCTTGTCGCACTTCCCTTCATCGCCAGTGTGATCGCGGCCCTGCTGCCGTCGAACGCGCGCAACCGGGAGTCGACACTGGCAGGCCTGGTCGCGCTGGGCTGCGCGGCGCAGGTGGCGTGGTTCTTTCCTCGCCTCGCCGCCGGCGATGTGATTCGCGAGGAGATCCGCTGGATTCCTGCGCTGGGCCTCGACCTCGTGTTCCGCATGGACGGCTTCGCCTGGCTGTTCTGCATGCTCGTGCTCGGCATCGGTGCACTGGTGGTGCTCTACGCGCGCTACTACATGTCGCCCTCGGATCCGGTACCGCGCTTCTTCTCCTTCTTCCTCGCCTTCATGGGGTCGATGGTGGGCGTGGTGCTCTCCGGCAACCTGATCCAGATGGTGCTGTTCTGGGAGCTCACCAGCCTTTTCTCCTTCCTGCTGATCGGCTACTGGCACCACCGGCGCGATGCGCGACGCGGCGCGCGCATGGCGCTCACGGTCACCGGCGCGGGCGGCCTGTGCCTGCTGGCCGGCGTGCTGGTGCTCGGCCGCATCGTGGGCAGCTACGAGCTCGACGCGGTGCTGGCCTCCGGCGAGCAGATCCGCGCCAGCCGGCTCTACCCGCTGGTACTGCTGCTGGTCCTGCTCGGCGCCTTCACCAAGAGCGCGCAATTCCCCTTCCACTTCTGGCTGCCGCGCGCGATGGCGGCACCCACTCCGGTGTCGGCCTACTTGCATTCGGCCACCATGGTGAAGCTCGGCGTCTTCCTGATGGCGCGCCTGTGGCCGGTCCTCTCCGGCACCGAAGCCTGGTTCTGGCTGGTGGGCGGCGCCGGAGCCGCCACCCTGCTGCTGGGCGGCTACGTAGCCATGTTCCAGCGCGACCTCAAGGCGCTGCTCGCCTACTCGACCATCTCGCATCTCGGGCTCATCACGCTGCTGCTCGGGCTCAACAGCCCGCTCGCCGCGGTCGCGGCCGTCTTCCATGTGATGAACCACGCGACCTTCAAGGCCTCGCTCTTCATGGCGGCCGGCATCATCGATCACGAGAGCGGCACGCGCGACATCCGCAAGCTCAGCGGATTGCTCAAGCTCATGCCCATTACCGGCACGCTGGCCATCATCGCCAGCGCCTCGATGGCGGGCGTGCCGCTGCTCAACGGCTTCCTCTCGAAGGAAATGTTCTTCGCCGAAACCGTCTTCATCCAGGCGACGCCCTGGGTCAACCGAAGCCTGCCGGTGATCGCCACGCTGGCCGGCGTCTT